>NZ_CM147859.1:0-3167500 GCF_055808215.1 Aquimarina sp. KJ22-3
TTTAAAGCGCGTAAACCTATTAAATTCCCTGTTGCTTTTGAAAATTAAAGAAGCATACTCTCTTGTTATTTCCTTTTATCCTAAGGTCATATTAGCTTTTTTATTTTTGAGCATTCAGTCTCTTATTTCTCAAGAAAAAGAATTTAAAGTTCCTGATTCTTTAAAAGGGTTAGATTATAAAGAATTATACCGTACGTATATAAAAACCTGGCCAGATACCTTAACATCGACTGTTTACCTAAATAGTTATTTAAAAAAAGCGGTTGGCGAAAACAATAAGATAGAGATGGCTAAGGCCTATTGCTTGCTTTCTTATTATGCCAAAGAAGAATCTGAGAAATTAAGATTACTGGATCGATCGATACTGTTGAGTGCTAGTTCTGGAGATAAAACCTATCCTATTGAAGCCTACTCTTTCAAGGGAGGGTATTTCTTGAAAAAAGGAGATATTGTTGCTGCTCTTGACAACTATTTAAAAATATTACCTATTGCAGAACAAGTACAAAATCAAGAGTACCTTTATATAACCCGACATAATATTGCCCGTATAAAAACGGAAATTGGAAAGCATGATGAGGCACTACCTTTATTCAGAGAAAATTTTATCCGTAATAGCACAAGAAAAAATATTGATACTACCCGATATTTAAAATCTTCTATTGCACTGGCAGAATCTTATCGATACAATAATAAGTTAGATTCTGCATCGATAACCAACGAAAAAGCACTTGAAAAACTTCAAAACTCCGAATATCATTATCATAGGTTTTATGGTAAAATAATGATCAATAAGGGTATTACTGATTTCTTTAAAAGGAACTACAAAACCTCAGAAAAAAGTATTCTCGAAGGGATTAGTATGCTAGATCAACAAAATGCAGAAAACAAAAAATTCTATATTTTGGGTTCATTTTACTTGGGTAAATTGAAACGTATACAGAAGGATCTTAACGAAGCAAAAAAACAATTCTTGGTTGTGGATTCTGTTTTTCAAAAAGAGAAAAAAGCACCACTCGAAGTAAGAGAGAGTTACGAATTCTTAATTCAATTTTTTAAAGATAAAAAACAAAAAGAAATGCAGTTGGACTACATTAACAAACTCATTTCTTTTGATAGTATCACGAATAGCGAGGCTTCATTTGTTTCTTCAAGACTTTTTAAGGAGTTTGATACTCCTATATTATTAAAAGAGAAAGAAAAACTTATTGATGAGCTAAAAGGAACTAACAAAAACCTATATCTGTTAGTGGCTTTTCTTGCGGTACTTACACTAATTGTAACCATTTTCTTTTACAAACTCTACAGAAAGAAAAAAGAGTATCAATCAAAATTTGAGCAGCTCATTACAAAAAACAACACCACGTCTACTTTGGAAAAAACCGAGAAAGCTGATATCGGAGTACCTGAAGAGATTATTTTAGATATTTTGAAAAAACTCGAAGCTTTTGAAAAAAAGCAGCTTTTCCTGAAAAAAACATCAGTATTACTTCTTTGGCAAAAGACAACAAGACCAATACCAAATACCTTTCTAAAATCATAAATCATTATAAAGAAAAAAACTTTGCCAACTATATTAATGATCTTAGAATTGCCTATGCCGTGGATCGATTAAAAACCGATAAGATGTTAAAAAACTACACGATTCAGGGTATTGCAGAAGAAATGGGATTTAATACCGCAGAGTCTTTTTCTTCGGCCTTCAAAAAGACCACCGGCATCAAAACTTCTTACTTTATTAAGAAATTACATGAGTTAGATACGCAGGAACATTAACGAAATTCCGTGAATTTCGACTAATAATCCCCTCATTTTGAGTCTTTTTACTTTTTTTGTTCTATTTTTAAAACCGGAAAACATTTAATAAACTAAGGACAGATGAAAAAAGTAAAGGGCAAAAAACTGGAATTGAAAAAACTTAGTGTTGCTAAGTTGAGTGATCGTAATATGTATAATCTCAAAGGAGGGAAAAAAGTAGAGAACCTAATTGTAAAGGTGGAGATGATATTATCTTTAATTCTATGGCTGACAGATGTGAAACACGTCGTGCCGATTGTACAGCTCCTACAGTAATTGGATTTTAAGTTAGACTTCTTGATATTTTAAAAACCCTTCAACATGATGTTGAAGGGTTTTATATTTTTACGAAACGAATTTTTCTTTGTATTCTGTAGGTGTCATCCTTGTGTGCTTTTTGAAAGTACGGTAAAACACGGATTTAGAGTTAAAACCAGCTTCCAGACCAATAGATAATAAAGTATACTTATCATATTGTGTGTTATCCAGCATCTTTTTTATTTCTTCTACTCTAAGTTTACCGATAATGTCACAAAATGTTCTGCCTGTATTTTTATTGATAATTTGTGACAAATAATTTGAGCTTATCTCCAGCTTTTCTGCTACTACATCCAAGTTCAACAAAGGGTCCAAATGTATTTTTTCAGTCTTTATAAGGTGAACAAAATTTTCAAAATGAGGGTTTTCTATATACATACGATTACAACTTTTCGATATTCTTATCCCATAAGAATTCCATTACTTCGTAAAAGTATTGTGATCGCTAATTGTTGTATATGAACATTGTTCCAAAAACTATGACAAACGTTTCATGACAAAACGTAGTCAATCATTATTTGATTTCAAAAATCTTCTTTTCTGTCTCTTTTCCTATAGAAATTTGAGCATAATACTTTCCTACCGGTAAATAGTAAGCTCCATTTTTTCTCTTTGCCACTTCTTCATCAGGAAATTCTTTTTCTAGAACGCCTTTACCCTTTTCTGTCATCGTAACATCGTATTCAACTTGATTAAATCCTTTTTCTGCCTTAGCTGAAAACTCTTGTAATACACTACCTTCTAGAGTCATTATTTGTACAGATACATCGGCTCCTTGTGCGGTATAAAACTCAATCGTCGCTGATGGTTGTCTAGCCTCCAGCCATTTGCTCCAGGAAACACCCCATTGTTCTGACCAGGTGATGTCTTGAATATCAAAAATGTGTAGTGATTTACTTTTTACTTCATCATCAAACGCTTGTAATGCACCAATATCCGTTTTGTAAATACTTCTTCCATGGGTTCCTAGCAACAAATCGCTTTCCTCGGGTTGAATGACTAAATCGTGAATAGCTACATTAGGTAATCCTTTTGAGAATACTTGCCATGATTTTCCTCTATCCAGAGAAACATAAGCCCCATTGTCTGTACCCAGATACAGTACATTCTCGTTTCTAGGATCCTCCTGAATAACATTTACAGAAGATAATGGGATTTTTTGTCCTATATTTTGCCAGGTAGCTCCATAGTTTTCACTTACAAATACGTAAGGCGTAAAATCATCGTTTCTATATCCGTTTAAAGTAACATATACCCGTTCTTTTTTGTGAGCAGAGGCTACCACTCTCGATACCCAAAGATCTTTTGGGAGTGAACTAGATACATTGCTCCAATTTCCTCCAGAATTTTTGGTAACTTGGATCAATCCATCATCACTACCTGTATAAATCAATCCAAACTGAAATGGAGATTCAGAAATAGTGGTAATGGTGCCATACGCTACATTCCCTTTTTTGCCTCCTTGCGTTAAATCTCCTGAGATGGCTGTCCAATCATCTCCCTGATTCATGGATCTCATTAACTTATTCCCTCCCAGATATAAAATATCCTGATTATGAGAAGAAAGTAGAATCGGTGTTTGCCAATTAAAGCGATACGGAGACTCTCCAAGTTCGTGCTTTGGTTGGATGTAGGTTTGTTGTTGATTGGCTCGATCTAATCTAAAATAATTACCAAACTGAAAACCGGTGTATACAATATTAGCATCTCTCTTATCGATCTGTACCTGCATACCGTCTCCTCCTAGAATACTCTCCCAATTATAATGACCACTTTGGTGCCATTCCGAACTTTCTTCGGCATCATTAGGACCTACCCAAACGCCATTATCCTGCAGACCTCCGTACACATTATAGGGTGTTTCATGATCGATATTAATAGCATAAAATTGTCCTACATTGGGCTGATTAGCCTTGATCCAATGTTTACCATCATCGTAGGAGATATTTATCCCACCATCATTTCCATTAATTAGGTGATTGGGATTATTGGGGTCAATCCATAAAGCGTGATGATCGGCATGTACGTTTTTTCCTTGTATGCTAGAAAATGTTTTACCTCCGTCTTTTGATTTCAGAATGGGAACACCGCTAATATAAATATGCTCTTTGTTTTTTGGGTTGACCTGAATTTGTCCGAAGTAATATCCATAACTAAAGTAAATATCATCCAGATAATCAGTATGTGTTTTTTTCCATGATTTCCCACCGTCATCACTTCGATATACTTCGGCACCAACTACTGGGGTGTCAAACAACATCGAATTTGCATCTTCTAGATATTTGGCCAAGTCCTTAGGTTGAGCGTTACCGCTTCGAACCATTTGCTTTACATTATCAGCTCTGTATTTTTCCTGAAATCCATTGGTCTTCAGAAAAATATTCAATTTTTTGTTATCGATTTTCAAAAAATCGTCTTTAGACATTGTTTTAAAATCTTCCTTAGTTAACCTGCTTGTATTGCCTTTTGTTTGATTTTTCTTTCTTCTAAACTGATTGTCATGTACTACATAGACTGTATTTTCGTCAAAAACGGCAACTCCAATTCTTCCCACTCCATCGCCAGTGGGAAACCCACTATTTTCTAATGAGATTTTATTCCAGGTTTCCCCAGCATCCGTACTTTTATAAATACCGGATCCTGTTCCGTTTCCTCTAAAATTCCATGCCTTCCGATCTTTATCCCAAGCAGTGGCATACATCGTATTAAAACTATTAGGGGCATACTCTACATCAATGATTCCCGTTTGATCATTGATAAATAGGGTTTGTTTCCATGTCGCACCCCCATCAGTTGTTTTATAGATTCCTCGTTCTTGATTTATAGAATATAAATGACCCGTTATCCCAATGACTACTTCATCAGGGTTATTTGGATTAATCACAATCCGACCGACGTGATGAGAATCTGATAAACCTACATTTTTCCAGGTCTTTCCTTTATCTGTAGATTTCAAAATTCCTATTCCCGCATACGAAGATCGCGATGCATTGTTTTCTCCAGTTCCTACCCAGATCGTTCCGTTTTTCCAATCTATGGCAATATCACCAATGTTAATCGTCTCTGCACCGTCCATCACCGGAGTAAAAGTGGTACCATTATTTGCAGTATACCATAATCCCCCAGAGGCATAAGCCACATAAAATTCAGAAGTGTTCCCTGGATTAACATCTACATCTACTACTCTTCCGCTCATTACTGAAGGGCCGATGTTTGTAAAAGGAACATTTTTGACTATAGAGGTAGCTTCCATTTCCTTTTTCTGCGACAATCCGCCGATCATATCTTCAGCACTGGTTACTGGTTGTTGCGCAAAAAGAGAACAGGAAAAAATAAAGTAAGCTAAGGTGAGTGTTTGTGTTTTCATTTTGACCGTCATTTAGTGGCCTGAAAGTAGATATTGTTAAAACAATCTCAAAATTTTTAGTTATTGTTTAACTACTTCACAAATATGCCTTTACTTTCTGAGGTCACTCCGTCTTTTAAGAAAACTCATAGTACCTAAACCTAAGATTAAAGCAGATACATATAGAATTTGAGTTGTATCTGGAGAAATCCCTCCGAAATAATCGAAAACCGGAATCTTATTTATGTTTGCATAAGTAATGAAGAAAAACAATACCGCGAACAACTTCTTACTTTGCGTAAAAATTCCTAAAAACATCGCTAGAAATACGACAAAAACAGCACCCAACAAAATAGACATCAACGCATTAATATCCAGAAGACATCCGTAAAGAAACAGTAGAGGAAATGCCAAACCTATCATTAATATCACTCCGGCAATTATCTGCGAAATCAAAATTCTACGCAAAGGTCTAAATGCTGAAAAAGTAAAATAAAATACATCATTTTCCAGTTCTTTTGTGGTAAGATCTGATAACCTGTGTACCTGCAAAAACCACAATATAGGTAACACCATTTGATGGGCAATATCAATGTTTAAAAACGCCAATAAGATCATCCCTATTGCATTGACCATCCACAACCACTTATTCCCTTTTCGCATTAATAAAAACAGTTCTGTTTTAATCAATGGCAGTATACTTTGATCTGTTTGAGGCTTGGGTAATTGAGATAGTAGGATCTCCCTAGATCCAAAACTCGATATCATACGTTGCTTTGTTTTTGTGGGTGATGTTCTTTCTTTGGTATTGAATCTATGAAAGAAAGGGGTAACTATTACAATGAGAAGAATTCCGAAAAAAATCCATCCCAAGCGACTTGCTATAAAAGAAGAAGGGAAATCAATTCCTTCAAAATTAAATTTCTTTGCTTTGGTGGTATTTCCCAAAACATATCCTATGGTCATTTTAGAGGTCTTATGAGCAGGCAATAACTTACGAACACTTTCTTCCATAGCATTCATCACTATTTTATTTCCAAAAACATCTAAATTATATTTCATTTTGTCTTGAGATGAAAACAGCAACAAAAAAGAAAATAGCACAAAAAAGAGTATGTTTTGAATCACAGTATATCTGCCTATTATTACCTCGAACAATACTGCTAAGACCGAAATCCAAAAAATTGCTGGTAGTGCAATAATTACATAAGGTTTAACAAACTGCAAGATCTCAAAATCAAACCCATCGTTATATAAAACAAAAAGAAGAATACTCATCAAAAAAGTAATGCATACAATGGTAATTAGCACCAAAAAATTGCTAAAAACTCTAGACAATAAATAACTGAAGTTTTTAATTCTCGTAGTGGCAAGAATTTGACCTACTTTAGTTTTGATGTCCTTTTGGATACTATTGTTTACCAAATAAAAGCCAATCAAAGACAAAAACACACTACTCATCATCGCGGTTACATATCCAAACCATGCCGAATTATAGTTGCCAACATAATCCCCAATCCTAATGGTAGAATAACTGGCATTGGGTTCTGGAACAAAGGTATATGAAATAGCCAAAGTTGCACAAAGTGTAATTAAGAAAGAATAACTTCTGATACGTGTTAGATAATCTAACTTTATAATGGTCAAAAAGGATCTCATGAGTACAAAGGATTAGTTTTTGGTTAGGTATAAATAAGCATCTTCTAGAGTTGCTTTTTGAGGTCTTGCATTGCTCATTAGTTTATCTGAGATGTACCGAATAGTAGTCTTGCCCTTATAGCGTGCAGTACTTAATGTGGTTACCCGATTCTTAAATTCTGATACAGCTTCATCTTCAATTTTGATTTCGAATACTTTGCCTTCTAGATGATCTATAATATCCTGTCTATTTCCTTGGGTGATCAAAGTTCCATTTTTCATGATGGCAACAGTATCGGCAATCATATCAATATCTGATACGATATGAGAAGATAATATTACAATACTCTGACTCGCTAAGTCTGAAATAAGATTTCTAAATCGAACCCGTTCTTCGGGATCCAAACCTACAGTGGGTTCATCAAAAATGATGATTTTGGGATTATTGAGCAGTGTCTGTGCGATTCCTACTCGTTGTTTCATCCCTCCAGAATAACTACCTATTGGTTTTGATGCCGCATCGATTAAGTTCAGTCCTTCTAACAGCTTTTCGATTCTGTCTTTCAGTCCGCTTCCCCCAACTCCTTTGATAGCTGCTATGTATTGTAAAAACTCAAAAGCATTCAAGTTGGGGTAGACTCCAAAATCCTGGGGTAAAAAACCTAATTGTCCCCGCATATAGTTGGCATCCTTTACAATATTATTTTTATTCAGCAGAATGATGCCTTCGGTAGGCTTGTTTACGGTAGCGATCATTTTCATCAATGTAGATTTTCCAGCACCATTGGGTCCTAATAGACCCAAAATTCCTTTTTCTACTGTTAATGAAAAATTCTGTACTCCATATTTTTTTCTGGTATATCGTTTTGAGACATTATTGATTTCTAGCTTCATCTTTATTTGCTTTTACGGTTAAAGAATATTCTGTTGTCAAAAGTCTATGTTGGTCTACATAAATTCAATAAATAATGATGAGTGTATTGACAAAAATGATGAACCTTTTCTTACCCTGTCATCATTAAAATTGTATTAGTTGAACCCAAAAAATGGGGCTTTTGTCATTAAAAAGTACGTTTTTGAATACCATATCTTATTTTTAGGTTTTATTTCGTCTACATGTCAAAACTAGATTCTTGGATCGATAACAAAATTGTGCAGAACCTTTTTATTTGGTTACTGCTCTTTATCATTCTATTGGCTACTATACAAGCGGATAACAGATGGTTGGCAGCATTATTTGTAGTGTTATTATTGGCTCCTTCGGTATATATTAACAATCTTTATATTCTTCCGTACCTACAAAAAAACCTAAAGAAATGTATTGCTTTATTTCTTGTACATCTCATGATATGGAACACCATTCTTGTTTACATTATGGGAATTGTTAGCGATCAGGAGTTTGAATGGAAGATGTGGCTTAATTTTGTAGGGGTTATGACTTTGGCATTATCTTTCTCTTCTACCATCAAACTTGCAAGAGATAGTTTTTATAGAAGACAACAAGAAAAAGATGCGGAATTAAAGTTACTCAAAGCTCAACTTAATCCTCATTTTTTATTCAATACCTTAAACAACCTGTACGGATTATCAGTCGTAAAATCTGAAAAATTACCAGATTTGATGCTCACACTATCTGATCTTTTGCGCTATAGTCTTTATGACACACAAGAAACTTTTGTTCCGCTAGAAAAGGAAATACAGTATTTGGAAAACTACATTTCTTTAGAGAAAATCAGATTAGAAAGTAGTACAAAAATTCAGTTTGATAGAAGCGGTGATGTCTTTTCTAAGCAGGTTGCTCCTATGCTTTTGATCGTATTTGTAGAAAATGCTTTTAAGCATTTGGATGCTTCCACAAATTCTGAAAGCAATGTTCATATTACTTTATCGGTTTCTGAAACCGAAATGAAATTTACATGCAGTAATACGTACACTGATAATCTTGCGAATAAAGAAAATTTGGAAACAGGAAAAAGTGGTATTGGTTTACAAAATGCCAAAAAACGACTAGATTTGATTTATGCTGACAAACATCAACTAAAAATTATGGCCGATAAAGAAATTTTTGATGTGCAATTAACTTTACAGTTTTGATCATGATGAAATGTATTATAGCAGATGATGAACCCATCGCCAGGCAGATTTTAGAAAATTATATTCAAGAGATTCCGAATCTTGAGCTTATTGCCTCTTGCAAAAATGCTTTTGAAGTTATAGAAGTTTTGCAAAAAGAATCTCCGGATATTCTGTTTCTCGATATTAATATGCCCAAATTATCAGGGTTAAGCCTGCTTAAAACTTTACAACAAAAACCTGCTGTAATTATTACCACGGCATACCCAGAACATGCAGTTATGGGATTTGAACTCTCTGTCACGGATTACTTATTAAAACCTTTTTCATTAGAACGATTTTTACAAGCTATTTATAAGGTTAAACCCAAACAAGAAGCTGACAAAACGGTGATAAAAGAAGAAAAAGATACTTCGAAAACCATTTTTGTAAAAAGTGATAAAAAGATCATTAAACTAAATACCTATGATATTTCTTATATCGAAGCCTACGGTAATTATATAAAAATTTATACGGATCAAATGATTCTTACCTCCCAAACACTTACCGATTTTATGGCAAAACTGCCGCCATCTTTTTTGAGAATTCATAAGTCTTTTGTGGTCAATTTTGATCAGCTCAAATTTATAGATGGAAATCAATTTGTGTTACAAAATGACAGTAAACTACCCATTGGTAAATCGTATCGAAAAAATGTGATTGACAAAATCGATTATTCATAAAACTTTGGGTTTACGAAGTTAACTTATACAGGAACTCAAAATTGTTTGGGTTCCTTTCTTATTAGAATCTATAATAACACTATTTTTGAAAACACATTTCAAAATAGCAACTCATGAAATATCATCCTATAGACAAAAACCTATTCATCAAAAACAGGAAGAATTTTACTGCACAGATGAAGCCTAATAGTATAGCTGTATTCAATAGTAACGATATCTACCCAATTAGTGCGGATAGTATGATGCCCTTTGAACAACACCGCGATATTTTTTATCTCAGTGGTGTAGATCAAGAAGAAAGTGTTTTATTGCTTTTTCCTGATGCGCCAAAAGAAAAACATAGAGAGGTATTGTTTCTGAAAGAAACCAGCGAATTGATTGCCATTTGGGAAGGCGAAAAATTGACTAAGGAGAAAGCGTTCGAAGTTTCGGGGATCAAAACCGTATACTGGCTTTCGGATCTTGAAAAAATCTTTTTCGAAATCATGACCCAATGTGATACGGTATATGTAAATACCAATGAGCATTACCGATCTCATGTAGAAACCGAAACACGAGAAGATCGATTTACCAAATGGTGGAAAAACAAATATCCCGCGCACTCGGTTGCCAAGAGTAATCCTATCCTACAACGCCTACGTTCTGTAAAAGATCAAATAGAATTGGATTTGATGCAAATTGCTTGTAATATCACCGAAAAAGGATTTAGAAGGCTATTAGATTTTGTAAAACCTGATGTATGGGAGTATAATATTGAAGCTGAGCTTTTGCATGAATTTATTAATAACAGATCCAAAGGTTTTGCTTACACTCCGATCATTGCCAGTGGGTCCAATGCCAACGTACTTCATTATATAGAAAATAACCAACAGTGTAAAGCGGGTGATCTTATCTTGATGGATGTTGCCGCAGAGTATGCGAATTACTCTAGTGATCTCTCTAGAACAATACCTGTATCTGGGACCTATACCAAAAGACAACGTGAGGTATACGACGCTGTTTTACGAGTAAAAAACGAAGCTACCAAAATGCTAGTGCCTGGCACTATTTGGGCAGACTATCATGTTGAGGTAGGTAAACTAATGACTTCAGAATTATTAGGTTTAGGCTTATTGGATAAAGCGGATGTACAAAATGAAGATCCAGACTGGCCAGCCTACAAAAAGTACTTCATGCATGGAACTTCTCATCATATTGGTTTGGATACGCATGATTACGGAATCCTAACCGAACCCATGGAAGCCAACATGGTATTTACGGTAGAGCCAGGGATTTATATTCCTGATGAAGGGTTTGGAATTCGACTAGAAGATGATGTAGTGATTCAAGAAAAGGGAGCCCCTTTTAATCTGATGGCCAACATCCCAATCGAAGCTGAAGAAATTGAAGAATTAATGAACCGATCCTAGATCGGTTTTTTTATTGCCTCTATAGAATATTTATCGGTACTCATTCGTTACCAATAAAAAACTCTCTTTTATCTTATGCAACGAATGAAGATTACAGCAGGTCACCAACAGGCTATGCCCTATCTAGTGGTGAAAAAAGCCGAAGATTTTATTGATTTCATTCGTAAAATATTCAACGCACAGGAGATGATCAGGAGCACAGATGCGCAACACCGTATTCAGCACTCTGAGATTAAAATCGGTGACAGTACTATTCTTCTTTCAGAAGCTTCTGCAGACTATCCTGCTCAACCTGGATCCATGTATGTGTATGTTCGCGATACCGATCAAACCTACTACAACGCCTTAGATTCCGGAGCCGTCTCACTCATGCAACCTATGGATGAGGATAGCGGAGCAAGAGGCGCCGGTTTTAAAGACCCTTTTGGAAATACGTGGTGGATCGCCACATTGTATTAATTACATCCTAAATCTGATCTCGATTGCTCGTCGTTATTAGGAAAGCATAATCCTGAATTTATTGTTTCTGGTACATAACGGGTTAAGTTGGGATCTCGCAGACTACTTTCGATAAAAACAGTAAGATCATCTATTTCCTGATCGGTTAAATCTGTTGCTCCAAATTGTGTTGCCAAATTCTCTGCGGGAACCTCGTTGGATTGTGGTACCCCATCGTTTTTGTAACGAATCACCTCTTTTACCGAAGTAAAAGTAGATCCATGACCATAAAATCCGTTATCTGCAATATTGTATAACGTTGGTGTTTTAAACTTATAGTCGTCATCTGGATTTTTGGTGAATCCTCCTCTTCCTTTTTTTACATTTTGAAATCCATTTTCATCCAAAACAATAGCGGTATTCGAATTATCAAAGTCGCCCATTCCAAAGGCATGAAATCCTTTATCGTTTAATGCAGGACCTGTATGACATTCATAACATTTTCCGTTACCAAAAAAAGCAATGGCTCCCCTTTTCTCGGCATCAGTCATTGCATCGCTTTGTCCTTTCAGCCATTCCTGCCAAGGTGCTTGATTCGCCAATAACGTTCTTTCGTAAGCTGCCATAGCCAAAGCTGCGTTCAAGGTAGTATACCGGTCCTCTTCGGCAACATCACCAAAAGCTGCATCAAACATTGCTTTGTATCCTGCTTGATTTACAAAGTCTTCGTCTACTAATAATCGATGAACACCTTGTCCTTTGATCGCTTGTACTTCGACTCCCTGAAGTCCTAGAAAGTTTTCCTGAATATTTTCCCAATTGGCTTCAGTTCCCTGATTGGTTCCTGTACCTCCAAATTGTCCATTCCAAAGCATCACATCCTGGTAGGCTACATTGAGTATAGTAGGGGATCGAAGTGGTTGGATATCTACAGAATCTACAGGTACGTTTTGGTTGATAGTTCTTTCTTCTCCACGAATACCAAAACCTACTCCGCATTCTCCGATTCCTTGTCGTATCCCAGCGCTAAACCCAGCTCCAACCTGATGGCAAGATGCACAGGAATAAGTTCCTCTCATTTCTTCTATTTTAGGGTTTCTACCTAAGGCCGTTTCATGTAATAGTAGTTTTCCTAAATCAACTTTGGCTCTGGTAATCGGATTTTGGGGGTCCTGCGGGATGTTGGTGTAATCATCACTTTCTGGAAACATGAAATACGAAAGCCCTTTTCCCTCGGAAGCTTCGGTAAGCAATGTTTTTAATTGATCGTCTAAATTGGATTCGATAGGTACATAATTGTCGTCATTACCGCAAGAAACTATTAGACATAATAGACTTGCAGCTAGAAATAGTCTTTTCATAAGATAAATCTATACTTTTAAAGGTTTGTTTATTGAAATGTGGTTGTTTTCCTAGCCGCGAATGTACTAAAAAACGAATAATGGAAAAAGGGGAAATTACCCTTAAAAACAATTATGTTATGACTTTCTTTTTACTAATGAAAATAGGTTGATTATAATCCAGGTAACAACAGCTGGAAGCAACCAAGCAAGGCTATACTTTCCAAGGGGAAGCGCCTCTAACAACGGTTGTACAGATTCTCCCATACCTATGGACGCCAAAAGATCAGGAATACTAAAAATGATGGTAACAATAACCACTATTTTGAAAGTGAGATCTGAAGTGAAATTGTCGGGTATGGCATTAAGCAGAATTAATACAATAGTAATTGGATAGATAAGCATCAAAGCAGGCACTGCAACATCAATAATATAATGCACATCAAACTGCCCCATTACCACTCCTAGAATACATCCTACAATAGCAGTGATTACATATGCTTTTTTGGATTCTCCTAAGATACCTTTCATAAAATCAGCTGTACCAGTAACAATACCAACGGCAGTTGTAAAACAAGCCAAACCAACCAAAACACTTAAGCAGGATCTGCCGATATTACCCAAGGTTTTTAAACTTAATTCGGAAAGCAAGCCGATTCGAGAAATGTTTGGATCCACTTCAGCACCAAAAAGAGCTCCATTATAGATCATACCTGCATAAATGATAAAGAGACCAAAACCGGCAACAATTCCAGAACTAATAATTAGGCTGCGTATCCTTTCAAAATTTTCCTCTCCTTTGATTTTGAGTGAAATAATAATCACCCCACCAACAACTACCGCCCCTATAGCATCAAATGTTTGATAGCCTTCTAATAATCCTGTAACTACTGGTGTCTCAAAAGTTGAAGGATTCAGAGTTGGATCCAGGGTTCCAAAAACACCTAGTGCTACAATAGATAGTATTACAATAAATAGTATAGGAGATAAGAATTTCCCCAGTAGGCTTAATATTCTTGACCGATTGAGTACAAATAGGAGTACCAATGCGAAATAAATTCCGCTGGTTAGCCAAGCGCTAGTACCAAAAAATGGTTGAATAGCCATCTCATGAGTTACCGATGCCGTTCTTGGAGAAGGTAAAGTAATCGAAATCAAATACACCAAAACACAATATACAAGACTAAATCCCGGAGAAACTCTTTTGGCAAAATCCAGCATTGTTCCTTGTAATCGAGCATGAGCTACGATACCTAATATAGGGATAAGCACTGCAGAAATAACAAAGCCCAAAGTAACCATCGACCAGGATTCTCCGGCTTTAAGTCCTAATAGTGGGGGTAGCATTAGATTTCCCGCACCAAAAAACATAGAAAAAAGAGCAAATCCTGCAACGAAAGTTTCTTTATTAAATCGCATTTAATTAGGTTTATGTGCCTAAAAATAAAATTTCAAAATGACTTTGACGTACAAAGAGATCAAAATAAATTATAAGAGCACCGGAAAAGGGAGATCGATCGTTTTTTTACATGGATTTCTAGAGAATATAACCATGTGGGAACAAACCATCGCCTTACTCGAAAACTCCTATCATTGCATTGCAATTGATTTATTGGGCCATGGGGATACTGAGTCTTTGGGATATATCCATACCATGGAAGACATGGCATTAGCCGTTAATACGGTATTAGACGAATTACAAATAACCGATCTTACCCTAATCGGACACTCTATGGGTGGATATGTTTCGCTTGCTTTTGTAGATCTTTTCCCTAAAAAGGCAATTTCATTAATACTGCTTAACTCTACATCTTATCCAGACAGTGAAGAACGTAAAATTAGCAGGACCCGAGCCATCGATATTGTTAAGAAAAATCCTAATGCCTATACCAGTATGGCCATTGCTAATCTTTTTGCTGAAAAAAATAGGATTGCTTACGAACCACAGATCAAACAAATAAAAGAACAAGCGTCTAAAACGTCATTGCAAGGAATCATTTCTGCATTAGAAGGTATGAAAATCAGAAAAGATCGATCTAATATCCTTAAAGAATTTAATGGGTCTAAAGTAATTTTTGCTGGAGAAAAAGATCCTGTTTTATCGTTTTCTCAAAATGAGAAAGAAGCCAATTATGCCAAGGTAGATCTCATTTCTTTTGACGGCGGACATATGACCTATATTGAAAACCAAAAAGAGTTTATAGCTGCTTTACAAAATCATCTACAGAACCCTACATAGGTAACGGCTTAGTTCCAAAATTATCAGATGAAATACATTTTTTTTAGCCAAAAAACCTATTTTTTGGCTTTTTTTAGTTAAAAAACAACATTTGAAGACAATTTTTTCTTACAAAATTTAGTTTATGTCAAAAAAAATATTATTATTGTATTGATAATGAACCCATAACACCCTTCTATGCACTTATAACCCCTAGAAAATATGAAAAAGTCTACCCCTAGTTCTACGTTCTCCTTTTCCAAAATCTATTGTTCCCTATTTGGTCATGACTACGTTCTTTCTAAACATGTTACCCATCATATAAAAGAATATACTTGTTCGCATTGTGGAGAGCAAGCAACAACAAATAGCAGAGGTCGTTTGGAAGTGTTAACCCCCAAATTAAAAGAGATTAATAATGCCCTAGAACAAGTGCATGCGAAAAAAGCGGCCAGGAAAGAAACAAAAACTACTCCTTTTCAAGCAGCATCATAGTATCATTCTACTCTTCTTTTTTAATAGGATTCCACCCTTGAGCTTGTAACTCTATTTTCTCATTGGCTCGAGTAACTAATCCCATTCCGTCATTCTTATCAGTCATGTGCCCGATCACCGTTAAATTGGGATTTGCTTTTATTTTTGGATAATCCTCTTGTTTTATCGTGAACAATAACTCATAATCCTCACCACCGTTGAGGGCTACTGTAGTACTGTTTAAATTAAACTCTTCACAAATTGAGATTACTGCCGGGTCCAACGGTATTTTTTCTTCGTAAAGATGTACCCCTACTTCAGACTTTGTACACAGGTGTATCGTTTCCGAAGACAAACCATCACTAATATCGATCATACTTGTCGGCTGTACTTCAAGTGCTTTAAGCAATTCCGGAATATCTTTACGAGCCTCAGGTTTAAGTTGTCTTTCGATTAAGTAGGTATATTGATCCAAGTCTGGTTGTGCATTTGGGTTTACATTAAAAACCTGTTTTTCTCGCTCCAAAACTTGAAGCCCCATATACGCAGCACCCAAATCTCCAGATACGACCAAGAGGTCATTGTTTTTTGCTCCACTTCTGTAGGTAATTTTTCTTGCTTGGCATATCCCAAAGCAGTAATGCTTATAATTAATCCTGAAGTGGAAGAAGTGGTATCTCCACCAACCACATCTACGTTATATAAATTGGCTGCTGTTTGAATACCTGCATATAATTCTTCCAATGCTTCTAACGGAAATCTATTAGATACAGCTATAGATACTGTGATCTGACTTGCAGTAGCATTCATCGCATAAATGTCTGAAAGGTTAACCATCACCGATTTATATCCCAGATGCTTTAAAGGAACGTAAGAAAGGTCAAAGTGTACTCCTTCAATTAGCAAATCTGTACTGATCACACATTTTTGGTCTCCAAAGTCCAAAATTGCTGCATCATCTCCTATACCAACATCTGTTGTAGGTTGTTTGATCTCAAAATTCTTTGTGAGATGGTCTATTAATCCAAATTCACCTAATTCAGACAAAGGGGTTCTAGCGCTATTTTTATCTTCTATCATGCTGCAAAGGTAGCCAACATTGTGATTCTATCTCATAAAAAAATCCCGAAAAATCAGGATTTTTAAGGATTATAATATGAATTTATAAGCATTCTCTTTCATAGTTCTGTGCATCGACATCATCAATTGGAGCTACACCTTCTGTAAATGGAGTATCTGAAATTATGGCTAAGGTGTAAGTACCTTCAACTCCAGCACTTAATCCCCAATCTCTTGCGACAGACAAATTGTATGTACCAGCTTCTGAAACAGTAATATTTGTTATGGAAACGTCTTCATCCTGACCTGTACATCCATAATAAGTAAGACTTCCTTCATTTAATAAATTAGGTCCTCCAAACTGTCCAAATTCCGCAGATAAATCAAGTGATACTGCCGACATTCCTGTTACATCATTTATACTAATCGATATTTTAGAATCTTTTTTGAATTCAAACTGATAAACATCTTCACAATTTTCACCTAGTCCACAATTCCATTGTCCTTCTATTTCAAAAGAAGTTACTCCTACTACTTCTGGAGTAGCATCATCATCATTTGAACAGCTCGCAAAAGTTATTCCTGCAATGATTAAAATGGTTTTTAAAATTTGATTTTTCATGACTTTACTATTTTGTTTTTTTTATACTTTATTCTTCTTTTTATTGACAGTTAGATTTCCAGGCATTATCATAGCTATCCCTTAAAATACTACCCAAGGTGGTATTATTACCATTGGTTAATAACACAGCTTCTACGCCATTTGGAAAAATCATGATACGGGATCGCAATGCTCGACTACAACAATCATCTGCACCTCTTAATCCTCCTTTTGACAAATACTTGCCATAGGTTCCATCTATGGATTCAGTCAATCCTAACTCCGAATTCAGAATACTTTCTCTTTGTTTTTTGGAAATGATGGTTTCGCTTTGATCGTGCTTAAAAAAGGCTAAGATTTTTGCCAGATCCATCGAAGACAATAACAGTCCGCCAGATCCTCCATTACGGTACGGATTGCTACTATGTTTCCAACCCAAGGCACCATCAGAAGCATTTTGAAAATCAGGGTTGAATGGCCATTGATATCCCCAAGGATAAATCCCATCATAATAGTTCTCTACTTCGTTTGCAGACGATGGAGGATTGATATTCAAAGGGTCAAAGATCTTTTCTTTGACATACTCAAAATATTTATCCGTGCATGCGGTTGAATATTCATTGGCTGTCTCATCAAGTTCATAAACGATTTGACCGATCAATACTCTAATCAACGTAAAGTTCCCGTTTTGATACTCTCCGATACGGTTCATCGCAGGAGTAGCGGCTAACCCTGCCAACATTTGAGCTTCGGTAGGCATAATACCAGGAAAAGGATCATCCCCAGGAAAATTGATGGCCGTATTCATTTGTAACAATTTGCGAAATGTCAAATACGCATCAGAATCCACATCAGAATGTGTAGAATGTACCTGCGATTTCCAGGTTTCTGGAAGATAATTAACTACGTTAAACTCCAGGCTTACATTATGCTCCTCCATCGCTTTTAGCAGGGCAACTGTGCCTATAAATTTTGAAACAGAAGCCACATTCATTCGTGTATCCACCGACATGGCTACAGGTCCATCGCTATCATTTTCATGAATGGCAAACCCTTCTGCTTCGGCATGATATAAGTTTCCATCTTTATTAATTACCAATTGATAACCCACATTCGGGTTGTCTTCATTATTTAATCTTTCTTGTAGTCCTTCTACAAATGCATCAATATCAAACTTGGGTGCAGGATCACAAAACTGTTGTGGATCATCTTTTTCGCATGCGCTAAAAACAAGTACATAGATTAATAAACTAAGTGTACTCTTAATAGATGTAATCAACGTTTTCTTTAAAATTGAAGTTTCCATACTTAAAATTTTTAGTGGTTTTTTGTTTTACATCCCTATATCAGATGGGTAAAAATATTGTTACCCTCTTTTGAAAAATCTCCAGCAAAAAATTCAATTTTAAATTCATAAGTATTTGTTTTTCATATATTTAAATGAAATGAAAAAAGTTTGGTATCTTTAGTAAAATGATAGTCTCATGAAAAAGTTAAATAGTGTCATCGGCTGTCTCCTTCTTTTACTCATTTTGAGTTGTAGCGGAGATGACGATGCAGGTGCTCCTGTGGATCCAGGTCCAGACCCTGATGCTTCCAACGAATGTATTAATGGTACAGCTGCAGGTTTTTATCCTTGTAACGGTCTTGATTTGGTTTCCTCAATTAATCTGGGAGTCATGGAAGCAGCAAGAGGAAACGATAGCTGGGGATGGACAGACCCTCAAGACGGAAAAGAATATGCTATTATTGGATTGGATAATGGTACCGCATTTATAGACATCTCTACCCCTGAGAATCCAATATATCTAGGAAAATTACCAACGGCAACGGTTAGTAGCAACTGGAGAGATGTAAAAGTATATCAAAATCACGCCTTTATAGTAAGTGAAGCCCAAGGTCATGGTATGCAGGTTTTTGATCTTACTCGACTTAGAAGCATAACAAACCCTCCGCAAAATTTTACTGCCGATACCCGATTTACAGAATTTGGTAGTGCTCATAATATTGTGATTAATGAGGCTTCAGGCTATGCCTATCCGGTTGGAGCAAGAAACACCACCGGAACCGCATTGGTTTTTGGTGGAGGTCCTATTTTCGTGAATATCCAGGACCCTAAAAACCCTTTGGGAGAAGGTGGGTTTACCTCGGTGGGTACGGATCCTTATTCTCATGATGCTCAGGTAGTAACGTATAATGGGCCTGATCCTGATTATCAAGGCAGGGAAATATTAATTGGAAGCAATCAGGTAGAGATTGTAATTGCTGATATCACAGACAAAAACAACCCCGTTAATATTTCCAAGATTAGCTATTCCCAGGTAGGATATACTCATCAAGGTTGGTTTACCGAAGATATGCGATATTTTCTTCTAGGGGATGAATTAGACGAAACCAATGCCGGGTTTAATACTCGAACCATTATATTCGATTTTCAGGATTTAGACAATCCCGCTTTCCATATGACTTATACTGGCCCAACTAGAGCTATTGATCATAATGGATATGTAAAAGACAATAAATTTTATATGGCAAACTATCAAGCCGGATTGCGAGTAATTGACCTTACTGATATTGCCAGCGGAAACCTAACCGAAATAGGGTTTTTCGATTCTTTCCCAACCGCAAACAGTGCAAATTTTAGTGGAGCCTGGAACGTCTATCCTTTTTTTGCAAGCGGAAACATAATAATCAGTGATATCAATGCCGGATTCCTTTTGGTCAAAGAACAATAAAATGCATATGAGAAGAAATATAAAAATTAGCCTGGTGGCTCTTTTAAGCATACTATTGTGTAGTTGCTCGAATGATGATGATAACGACAATTCTGATGTCATTAATTTCCAGGGAGAAATTGATTGGATAAAAACCTTTGGTGGATCCGACGAGGAGTCTGCACGCTCTGTTATTGAAACTTCTGATGGAGGATATGCAGTTTTGGGGTTTACCAAAAGTACAGATGGAGATATTACCGACAAAACCTTGAACGTAAACGACTATTGGTTATTAAAATTAGATGCCGAAGGT
This sequence comes from Aquimarina sp. KJ22-3, assembly GCF_055808215.1. Taxonomy (NCBI): domain Bacteria; kingdom Pseudomonadati; phylum Bacteroidota; class Flavobacteriia; order Flavobacteriales; family Flavobacteriaceae; genus Aquimarina; species Aquimarina sp. KJ22-3. The sequence goes on from NZ_CM147859.1 coordinate 20,458, forward strand.
GCGTTACAATGGAACAAGACTATTGGAGGAAGTGGCGATGATCAGGGTCAGGAAGTCATTCAAACCCGGGATAATGGTTTTCTTATCACTGGATACAGTATGAGTAGTGATGGTGATGCCAGTAACAATGAAGGTTTTCATGACAATTGGTTTGTAAAATTGGATAGCAGTGGTAATATCGAATGGGAAAAGAGCTATGGCTTTGCAGGGCATGATCATAGTTATGCTATAATTCAGACACAGGATGGCGGATATTTTAGTGCTGGATTTTTGGATATTACGGCTTCTGGAGGAGAAGGAGGCTTGACCAAACATGGTGTAGGAGAGTTTTGGGGTCAAAAAATAAATGCACAAGGAGAATTAGAGTGGCGTAACTTTTTTGGCGGCACCAATAATGATAGAAGTTACAGTGTGCTTCAGTCTGCAGATGGAGGTTTTGTTATGTTTGGTGCTACAGAGAGCACCGATTTTGATATCACCAGCCATAACGGAAGTTATGATTTTTGGATCGTAAAAATAAATGCTTCGGGTGAAATGGTATGGCAGAAAACATATGGCGGTAGCGGAATTGATATTGCGTACGAAGCTGTTCTTGCTGCGGATAACTCTTATGTGGTCGTAGGTCAAACTATAAGTAATGATGGCGATGTAACGGATAATCATGGAGATTCTGATTTTTGGGTGATCAAAATAGATGATGATGGAAACTTAATCTGGAAAAAATCCTTTGGAGGATTACAGTTTGATGTGGCAAGATCTATTGATACCACCTTTGATGGTGGGTTTGTCATTTCGGGTGCATCAAAAAGTAGTAGTGGCGATCTTAGTGCTAACCATGGAGATAACGATTTTTGGGTGATCAAAATAGACAATTCCGGAAACTTGCAATGGCAAAAGAGCTTTGGTGGTGCCGGTTTCGATTTTTCGTATGATGTCATTGAAACCTCAACAGGTCACCTTTTGGCAGTTGGAGAAACAAACAGCAATGATCTTGATCAGGCTGAAAACAAAGGGCTTCTGGACTTGATGGTGATCAAAATAAAGTAAGGACAATAAGAACTAAGGCATCTCATAATCTATATAAAACCAAATGAATAGATTTTATCAATATAGATATATGTTAGATAAATGTTAGGTTTTATGAATAAGATGCACTTATGTAGTATATTTGCAACTCATTTAGAATTAATCTATTTAATAAGAAGATGATTAAGGTATCAGACATAGCAAAAAATAAAGTCATCCAATTGATGAGCGAAGACGGGTACAATATCACTACTGATTACATCCGAGTAGGTGTAAAAAGTGGCGGTTGCTCTGGTTTGTCTTATGATCTGAAGTTCGACAAATCACAGCAAGATGGAGATAAAGTTTTTGAAGACAACGGTGTAAAAATCATTGTAGACAAAAAGAGCTTTCTCTACCTTGTAGGAACCACTTTGGAATATTCTGGTGGTTTAAATGGAACTGGCTTTGTATTTAATAACCCCAATGCAACAAGAACTTGTGGCTGTGGAGAGAGTTTTTCTCTTTAATTTGGACATGAAAAAAGTCCTGAATAAAATTTAGGATCAAGAAGATGGCATATACAGAAGACGACTTAAAGAAAGAATTAGAAACCAAGGAATACGAGTACGGATTCTATACAGATATAGAGTCTGATACATTCCCCGTTGGTTTGAATGAAGATATTGTTCGAGCAATTTCTAAGAAAAAAGAAGAGCCCGAGTGGATGACCGAATGGCGACTGGAAGCTTTTAGAATCTGGGAGCAGATGGAAGAGCCAGAATGGGCAAACGTAAACTACGAGAAACCTAATTTTCAGAATATCTCTTATTACTCAGCTCCCAATAAAAAACCAAAATACAATAGTATTGATGAGGTAGATCCAGAGTTGTTGGAAACTTTTGAAAAACTAGGAATTTCTCTAGAAGAGCAGAAGAAATTGGCAGGCGTTGCGGTGGATATCGTAATGGACTCCGTTTCTGTTGCGACTACTTTTAAAGAGACTCTGGCCGAAAAAGGAATTATATTCTGTTCTATTTCTGAAGCCATTCAGGAGCATCCAGAATTAATAAAGAAATATATCGGTAGTGTAGTACCGCAAAAAGATAATTTTTATGCTGCATTAAATTCTGCAGTGTTTAGTGATGGTTCTTTTTGTTACATTCCAAAGGGAGTTCGATGCCCAATGGAATTGTCTACATATTTCCGAATAAATCAAGCAGGAACTGGACAGTTTGAAAGAACACTGGTTATTGCTGACGAAGGTAGTTATGTAAGTTACCTAGAGGGTTGTACTGCTCCTATGCGTGATGAAAATCAATTGCATGCGGCTGTAGTAGAACTTATCGCTTTAGATGATGCCGAGATCAAGTATTCTACGGTACAAAACTGGTATCCTGGTAATGCCGAAGGTAAAGGAGGAGTGTTCAACTTCGTTACCAAAAGAGGACTTTGTGAGACTAATGCTAAAATCTCATGGACTCAGGTAGAAACCGGATCTGCGGTTACCTGGAAATATCCTTCTTGTGTACTTAAAGGAGATTATTCTGTAGGTGAGTTTTACTCTATTGCTGTGACTAACAATTTTCAGCAAGCCGATACAGGGACCAAAATGATTCATTTGGGTAAGAATACCAAAAGTACTATCATTTCAAAAGGGATTTCTACCGGAAAATCTCAAAACAGTTATAGAGGACTGGTTCAAATTAATAGTAGAGCTGAGAATGCCCGTAATTTTTCACAATGTGATTCTTTACTGATGGGCAATGAATGTGGTGCTCATACGTTTCCTTATATAGAAGCAAAAAATAAAACTGCTCAAATAGAACATGAAGCTACAACTAGCAAGATTGGAGAAGATCAAATTTTTTACTGTAATCAAAGAGGTATCGATACCGAAAAAGCGATAGCCCTGATCGTAAATGGATTTAGTAAAGAAGTATTGAACAAACTTCCGATGGAATTTGCTGTTGAAGCTCAAAAACTTCTTGAGATTTCTCTTGAAGGTTCTGTAGGATAAATGTAAAATCATCTAAACGACCTCAATGAAACCATCAACTTTACTCATTGCCGTACTGCTCATTATTTCTTCTTGTAAAAAAAACAACTCCGAAAATCAAAATGGCGAAGTTACTTTGATTAGGGGAGAGTTTATTCTAATTGAAGATGCCGCAGTGATTAAAGGGAATGATTTTATTTATGGTGTGGTGATCGATGAAGCGGCTTTAGAATTAGCAGAAAAAATAAAGCCTCTGCAAAGAGAAGAATATGATATGGTTCCTGTGGTAATCAAAGGAATTATAAAATCCAATCCCAATCAAGGTTGGGGAGAGGTTGTAGAAATAAAAGAAATTGTAGGTGTTAGTGCGCCAACATCAGAATTGCCTACAAAAATTAAGGCTTCTGAAACGCAAAACACCTCTGAAGGAAATTAAATAGAAAACAAACAGAATAATACATCTCTTTATAGATTAAAGAATTATAAGCAATGTTAGAAATAAAGGATTTACACGCTAGTGTTGAAGGAAAGGAAATTTTAAAAGGTCTTAATTTAAAGGTTAATGCCGGAGAAATTCATGCAGTAATGGGACCTAATGGTGCCGGAAAAAGTACACTTGCCAATATCGTTGCCGGTAAGGAAGATTATGAAGTTACCAAAGGAGAAATTCTTTTGGAAGGTGAAGATATCGAAGAGCTAGCTCCAGAAGAGCGTGCTCACAAAGGAGTGTTTATGTCTTTTCAGTATCCCGTAGAGATTCCAGGAGTTACGGTAACTAACTTTATGAAAACGGCAATCAATGAAACTCGCAAGGCACAAGGTCTTGAAGAGATGCCGGCAAAAGACATGCTCAAAAAAATCAGAGAGAAATCTGAGTTGTTAGAAATCGATCGTAAATTCTTATCTAGATCTTTGAATGAAGGGTTTTCTGGAGGTGAGAAAAAGAGAAATGAGATTTTCCAAATGGCAATGATGGAACCAAAATTAGCCATTCTGGATGAAACCGATTCTGGATTAGATATCGATGCCTTACGTATTGTAGCTAATGGTGTAAACAGACTAAAAAGTGAAGACAATGCTATTGTCGTGATTACACACTATCAAAGATTGTTGGATCATATCGTTCCAGATTATGTTCACGTATTATACGATGGGAAAATCGTAAAATCAGGAACAAAAGAACTTGCTCTAGAATTGGAAGAAAAAGGATACGATTGGATTAAAGAAGAGATAAACGCATAAGACCATGGGATTAAAAGATAAATTAGTATCCTCTTTTTTGGCCTTTGAAAATACTGTGAATGTCGATGCGCCAATTCATGATATCCGAAGTCAGGCCATAAAGGTTTTTGAAGAAAAAGGGTTTCCTACAAAGAAAGAAGAGGCTTGGAAATACACTTCCTTGAATGCTGTTTTGAAACATGACTACAGTATTTTTCCTAAGGAAGAAAATGCTTTAGAATTTAAAGACATAAAGAAATATTTTCTTTACGATCTAGATACCTACAAAATCGTTTTTATCGATGGTAAGTATTCGTCTCACCTATCAGAGACTACTCACGATAAAATTGACGTTTGTTTGATGTCTTCTGCATTGTCGCATGACAAGTATAAGCCCGTAATTGATAACTATTTTAATAAAATAGCACGTCAGGATGGACTTACCTCTTTAAATACTGCATTTTCTAAGGAAGGAGCCTATATCTACATTCCGAAAAACAAACTTGCAGATAAGCCTATACAGATTATTCACCTCTCTACAGGTAAAGAATCTGCTCAAATGCTACAGCCTCGTAATTTGATCGTTGTAGAAGAAAATTCTCATGTACAAATCATTGAGCGTCATCAAAGTTTGACTGATAATCCGGTATTGACCAATTCGGTAACCGAAATATTTGTTGACAAACGAGGAATTGTTGATTACTACAAAATACAGAATGACAACGAACATGCTTCGTTAATCGATAATACTTTTATAGAGCAGCAGGCTCAAAGTGTAGCTTCGGTGCATACTTTTGCTTTTGGAGGAAATTTAACCAGAAATAACCTCAATTTTTATCAGAAAGGCGAAGGCATAGACTCTATTCTTAACGGAGTGACGATTATAGAAGGTAAACAGCATGTAGATCACAATACGTTGGTACATCATACAGAGCCTAATTGCGAGAGTCATCAGGATTACAAAGGTATTTTTGACGAAAAAGCTACTGGAGTATTTAACGGTAAGATAATCGTTGATAAAATTGCTCAAAAAACCAACGCTTTCCAGTCTAACAATAACATCCTACTAAGTGATAAAGCTACTATCAACTCAAAACCTCAGCTTGAGATTTTTGCTGATGATGTAAAATGTTCTCACGGTTGTACCATTGGGCAGTTGGATGAAAATGCATTGTTCTACATGAGAGCTAGAGGAATTGGAGAGAAAGAAGCCAAAGCGTTATTGATGTATGCTTTTGCCAACAATGTATTAGAAAGCGTAAAAATACCTCAACTCAAAACCAGAATCAACAAATTAATCGCCAATAAACTTGGTGTAAATATTGGTTTTGATCTATAGATAGAACGTAATTAAAAACACGATACGAAAACCAGGTTCTTAACGGCCTGGTTTTTTTATTGTACAGCTTCGGTAACTTCCTGCAAGAACGTATTGAAATCTACTCCAGCATCACCAATCAGTCCAAACCGAACAATAACCAAGTCCTTGGACGGAATGATAAATACGCGCTGTCCCTGGTATCCATTTGCCGAAAACATATCTTTGGGTGCATCGGGATAAAAACCTCCCGCATTTAGCCAAAAATGGGCTCCGTAATCTCCTTCAGAAGTTGGTGTTGGAGTAGTTACATAATCCACCCACTCCGGATTAAAAATCTGTGTTCCATTCCAGTTTCCTTTATGTAGATATAGCAATCCAAACTTCCCCCAGTCTCTGGCAGTAGCCCAGGCATAAGAGGATCCAACATAATTGCCAGCAATATCGGTTTCAATAAGCATAGAGTTCATCCCAATTTTGTCGATAAACTCCCGATACGGAAAATCCAAATACTCCTGATAGCTGTTCATTTTTTTGCGTAAAATTCCGGATAACAGATTGGATACTCCAGAAGAGTAGTACCAATATTCGCCAGGTTTTGCAATAGCCTTCTTATCAATTTGCGCTTTGGTCATATCGGTATCCAGATATAACATCTTTGTTGCATCAGAAATAGAACCATATTCTTCTTCCCATTCTAACCCACAATTCATTTGCAACAAATCATCGATGGTAATTTCTTTTCTTTCATCATTCTGCCATTCCTCAACAGGTGCTTTATCATGGATAGATATCTCTCCTTGTTTTTGTAATACACCATAGGCTGTGGCCAAAATACTTTTGGTCATCGACCAACCGGGTAGTTTAGAGGTTTGATCCAAACCATCTATGTATTTTTCTGCAACGATCTGATCTTTATAGATCACCAAAACAGCTCTTGTTTTTTTCACATATTCATCATTGCTATCAAATATCGAGTGTACAGCTTCCTTTATTTTTGGATAATCGAGATTAGCAAAAACAGTATCTTTCTGTGGTAAATCGCCATAAGGGTAAGACAAGCCCGTATTCGCTTTGCTCCGGTTGGGAGTCACAACAGGGGCATTTTCATCAAAATCATCATTGATCAGGACACTACCTACGCCTTTGCGATACACTGCCTTTCTTTCTTGTAGACCAAATACCGATGCGATAGACATTTTTTGTTCAAAATTCACCTCGTCATCAGCAAGATGTACCGGCGCAAAATTATTGTCTTTGGTATCAGTAAATTCTACCGATCTTTCTCCAATAAAAACAGAAGAATTCATATGCTTTGCAGAATACCCCGTTAGGATCGTAAGCTTAGGGTAGTTAACTACTCCAGCAATACAAATCACAATAATTAAAAACAGTAAGACAAGCCCTATACGCTTTATTAATCGCCTCATAAGAAAAAACATTAAACCATTCTAAAAATAAACAATCCTTATTAGAAATACTTCTTATTTTTGCAGAAAGAAATTGCAATGTTTGATGTACAAAAAGTAAGAGAAGATTTTCCTATTTTGAAGAGAACTGTAAACGGGAAACCTCTTGTATATTTTGATAATGCTGCTACCTCGCAGACTCCTCAAGTTGTTATTGACGCTATAGTAGATTATTATAGCTCGTACAATGCCAATATCCATCGTGGAGTGCATACCTTGTCTCAAGAGGCTACAGATGCCTACGAAATAGCACGTAAAAAAGTACAACAACATTTTAATGCTAAGCATTCTTACGAAATCATCTTGACCTCTGGTACTACACACAGTATCAATATTATCGCTACAGGATTTACTAATCTTTTAACCAAAGGAGATGAGATTATTGTTTCTGCTTTAGAGCACCATTCTAATATTGTACCCTGGCAAATGTTATGCGAACGAACAGGTGCTATTCTAAAGGTTATCCCAATGAACGAAGAGGGAGAGTTGGTGATGAGCGTATATGATGAATTACTTACCGAACGAACCAAGCTTGTTTTTACCAATCATATATCGAATGCTTTAGGAACCATTAATCCGATAGAGGAAATTATAGAAAAAGCGCATAAAGTAGGTGCTGCCGTACTTATTGATGGAGCTCAATCCTGCCCGCACATCAAACCTGATGTACAAGAATTGGATGTAGATTTCTATGTTGCCTCGGCGCATAAGCTTTGTGGACCTACAGGAGTGGGTATGCTATACGGAAAAGAAGAGTGGTTGGAGAAGTTACCTCCTTATCAAGGTGGTGGTGAAATGATCGATCAGGTTACTTTTGAAAAGACCACTTATGCCGGTTTGCCTCACAAATTCGAAGCAGGTACACCTAATATCTGTGGGGGTATTGCATTTGGAGTAGCCCTTGATTATATGAATAGTATCGGTTTTGACGATATAGCCGCCTACGAAAATGATCTACTGGAATATGGAACTCAAAAGCTTTTGGAAATCGAAGGGCTTAAGATTTATGGTACTTCCAAAAATAAAACCTCAGTTATTTCCTTTAATATCGAAAACATCCACCCTTACGACATAGGTACTATTGTAGATAAGTTAGGTATTGCGGTGCGAACCGGTCATCATTGCGCACAACCTATCATGGATTTCTATAAAATTCCTGGTACAGTAAGAGCTTCTTTTTCATTTTATAACACTAAAGAAGAAATTGATGCTTTGGTAGCAGCTGTTCAAAAAGCTAAAACCATGCTTTCTTAAAAATTATTCTTAATTCTTAGATATTTTCGGGGAAAATTCCACTTTTTATAAATTATTTTTTGCTGGTATTTTATTCTTTGTTTTTTGTGTAAAACTTAGAATAAAAATCTGCGTCAATCCCAGTAATACTGTTAAAATTACGAAATAACAAACTATATTTCAGTATCTTACAAATAAGTCAATAATGACTAAATATCTAGATTAAATGTTAAAAAAATTAGATTAAACTTGCAAAAATCTAATTTTAAAAATACCTTTAACCAACAACATTAACCAAAAATAAATATATTATGAAAAAAGTACTGCTAAGTATTTTATCAATGCTTTTTGTAGTCTGTAGTGGCGTTGCCCAAGACTACGACGTAAGTTCAAGCTCTAAAACTTTCAGAGATGCAAGTAGAAGAAATCGAAGGGTAAACACACGTATTTATTATCCTAAAATCACACGAGAAAACAAAACCAATCGGACCCAAGGACCCTTTCCTGTGGTTGTCCTTGGTCATGGTTTTGTAATGGGATCTGACGCTTATCAAAACTTTTACGACAATCTTGTTCCCAAAGGGTATATAGTAGTTTTCGTAAATACTGAAGGATCATTTTTTGCCAATCACGATGCGTACTCTAAGGATTTAGCTTTCATTGTAGGAGCGATCCAGGCAGAAAACAACAATTCGGGCTCTGTTTTATCCGGCATCGTAGCCGACAAAACAGCACTTATTGGTCATTCTATGGGTGGTGGAGCTGCTACAGTAGCTGCTTCTTTGGTAGAGGTAGAAACATTGGTCACTTTTGCGCCAGCTTTACTTCGATTTGACACCTTAACCCCTGCTTCCAATGTTTCAGAAGATGCCATTGTTTTTTCGGGAACCGAAGATGAAGTGACTCCACCCGAGGAGCATCATATTCCGATCTACAATAACCTTGGGTCTGACTGCAAGTATTTGATAAATATTACAGGAGGAGCTCATTGCTACTACGCTAACAGTAATTTTTTCTGTGATTTTGGAGAAAACAGTTCTTCAGGAAATATCCAAATCACAAGAGATCAGCAACAAGCAATCACTTTTCAGTTTTTGAATTCGTGGTTAGCTTATAAATTAAAAGGGGATTCTGGTGCACAACAATCATTTCTGCTGGACTTAGCAACTTCTTCCGATGTCACTTCAGAGGATACTTGCGATAATCCACAGGTAATTTATGAGCCGGAAATGGTGGAACTACAAACATTTCCAAATCCAACCAATAAACTTCTAAATATCAAGATATTAAACAATAAAAAGTTGAGTAAAGTTGAGTTTTTTAATCAGACTGGGAGACTTGTACATTCTTCAAGCACTAATCAAGTTAATGTATCTCATTTACATCCTGGTCACTATTTGGCAAAAATATATGTAGGTGAAATGAGCATTACCAAGAAGGTCGTTATTCAAAGGTAATTTCATCAAATATATATTTTTCGTACGTAAGAATGAGGGAGTTTGTCTCCCTCTTTTTTATTGGATTTCACTTCATAATTTAGTAAATTACATAAGAACCGACTTAGTATTAACAAATTGTAATTCATATTGTTAAATATTGTTTTGTTTCTGTTAATACCGAAAACAAAACACTGATTTTTTCGTTATAAAATCACAATACTCTTAACCATGAAAAAGCTAATGATGCTCGGCTTCTTTGCAGCAATACTATTGTTTCTAGGATGCCCCCGAGAAAAAAAGAGGATACTGATCCACAATGTATGGATGCAGAAAACACAAAAATTTCTTCTTCCCTTGCCAGTACCCAAATGAATACAAGGTGTGCCACTATGCAAGTACTGCGGAATCATATTACTACCAACCCTGGTTTAACTTCTAGAATGGATACTATAGAAAAGCAATGTCAGGCTTTTATCGAGCTTCGGAAAAGTGGTTTGTTCAAAACACTAGATACGATAACCATACCTGTAGTCGTGCATGTGGTATATAACAAACCAGAAGAGAATATCTGTAATGATCAAATTCTTTCTCAGATTACCGTGTTAAATCAGGACTTTTCAAAATCTAATACTGATATTAACCAAATCCCGGAGGAGTTTTCGGATCTAGCAGCTGATATTAATATCAATTTTAAGCTAGACAGCATTATCCGAGTATTCTCTACGAGAGAGGAATGGGGTATAGACGACCAAGTGAAGTTTACCGCTAATGGTGGATCAGATGTTGTTTCACCCGATAAAAAATTAAACATCTGGGTATGTACTATTGGTGGAGGTATTTTGGGATATGCTCAGTTTCCAGGAGATAACCTAACAACCGATGGTATTGTTGTTTCTCCCCAATTCTTTGGAACTACAGGATTTGTAACCGATCCTTTCAACAAAGGGCGTACTACCACTCATGAAGTTGGACATTGGTTAAATTTACGCCATATTTGGGGTGATGGAGATTGTAGTCAGGATGATATGGTTGAGGACACCCCCTTATCTGACAACCCAAATTTTGCATGCCCCACATACCCTACTATTCGATGTAACTCGAATGATATGACCATGAATTATATGGATTATGTGGATGATGCCTGTATGCACATGTTTACAAAAGGTCAAAAAGATAGAATGAGAGCAGTTTTTGCCAACGACGGACCAAGAGCCAGCTTTGTTCAAAACCCTTAAGAAAATGAGAAGACTAATTATATGTTTCAGTTTGACATTGCTAATCATGTCCTGCAAAGACACTCAAACTCTATATGTTGCGAATCATCTTGTAGATTGCGAAGGGGTAGCACCTCAACAATGCCTGTTGATTAAAGAAAATGCAAACGATGAGTGGACCTATTTTTACGATCCTATAAAAGGGTTTGATTATCAAGAAGGGTATAACTATATCCTTGAGGTAATGGTTACCAAAATTGAAAACCCTCCAGCTGATGGGTCTTCTTTAGAATACCGTTTGGTTAAGGTTCTTTCAAAAGAAAAAACCAACCTTTGGGTCAACATACCATCTCTTCTACCCCTGCCTCTCAGGAAAACCTATCTAAAATCATTTACGAAGCCAGTACACGAGGCGCTTATTTCAAAGTAATTATTGATAAAGAATTTATACAAAGAACTAAAGACAGAAGAACAACCCAATTGGATTCAAAAGCGTGTTCAAGTAATGATTGGAAAACTTTAAGCACAACCATTAAAACTATAGACCTAAAGGCTTTGGATAAGCTTGTATCGCCAACGGACAAAAGAACAACAGATGCTGCTTTGCATGCTACTTTAAAAATTATAACTACTTCACAAACGTATACTTCAAAGAGTTTTGATCATGGTAATCCTCCAGAAGAGATCAAACCATTAGTTAATACTATCTTATCATTGGCAGAAAGTATTGAATAGCAACGAATCTTGTTGTACTTTTGTTGAAAATTTGCGTATAATGACGATAAAAGAAATTCAGGAAGAAATTGTTGATGAGTTTAGTATGTTTGATGATTGGATGCAGCGTTATGAATATATGATCGAATTGGGGAAATCGCTTCCGTTGATTAATGAAAAGTATAAAACCGAAGATAATATCATAAAAGGGTGCCAAAGTAAGGTATGGGTTCATGCCGAAATGGAAGATGATAAAATAAACTTCACAGCAGATAGTGATGCTATTATTACCAAAGGGATTATTGCAATTCTTGTGCGTGCATTTTCTGGACAACATCCCAAAGATATTATAGATGCAGATACGGATTTTATCGACGAGATTGGATTAAAAGAACATTTGTCTCCAACACGTGCCAATGGACTGGTAAGTATGATTAAACAACTAAAAATGTATGCTATCGCCTACCAAACCCAATTGAATTAATTTTTTGTTAGGTATATCCTTTCAAAATCGACTTAAAAGAAAGCTATGAGTGAAACGGTTATAAATACAAACGAACTAGGAGAAAAGATCGTAAGAGTTCTTAAAACAATTTACGATCCTGAAATTCCTGTAGACATCTATGAGCTGGGATTAATTTATGATGTATTCGTTAATGAGGATTATGATGTAAAAATTCTTATGACACTTACTTCTCCTAATTGCCCTGTTGCAGAGTCCTTACCACAGGAAGTGCAAGAAAAAGTAAAGTCTTTGGATGCGGTGAATGATGTAGAAATGGAACTTACTTTTGATCCGCCTTGGTCCCAGGATTTAATGAGCGAAGAAGCAAAGCTCGAGTTGGGAATGCTATAACAACACCTCGCATTCAAATTCTTAATCGTAATCAATGAATAAAGAACACTATCGCAAATTAGAAAGGATGTATTTGGAATCAAATGTCAACACCAAGATATTTGATACCACTACGGCAAAAATTGGCGATGGGATTGCTGAAATAGGACTAGATATAGGTGATAAGTATTTTCATGCTTTGGGAGCCATACACGGCTCGGTGTATTTTAAATTACTGGATGATGCTGCCTTTTTTGCTGTAAATTCGATAGTAGAAGATGCTTTTGTACTCACCCACATCGTTTAATATCAATATCACTCGACCTGCAAGCAAAGGAACCTTGAAAGCTGTGGGGAAAGTGAAATTTAAATCCAGAAATCTGTTTGTAGCAGAATCTGTTTTGTACAACGAAGACGGAAAAGAAATAGCATTTGGCACCGGTAATTTTGCGAAAAGTAAAATAGAACTGTCTGAAAAAATAGGATATCAATAATGGCTGAAGAAATTGTAAATAGAGTTGCGAATAACCAAAAACTGGTTACTGTAGATCTTGAGGATTTTTATCCAGAAGGGAAACGAGTCCTTTTTGATATCAAAGACTGGTTGTTTGAAGGTTTATTACTCAGAGAGCAAGATTTCAGAAAACAAGTAGCCGATTACGATTGGAGTCAGCACAAAGACCAATATATCGCTTTAACCTGCTCTACAGATGCTATCATCCCCGGTTGGGCCTATCTTTTATTAACTAGCTCCCTGGTTCCTTATACAAAAAAAGTGGCTGTAGGTTCTCTGGAAACTCTGGAAACCATTCTTTACAACGATATCATTGCTGCGCTTGATCTTAGCCCATATCAAGATAAATTTCTAATTATAAAAGGCTGCGCTAATAAGCCCGTTCCCGAAGGTGCCTATATTGCACTAATACAAAAACTACAACCCGTTGCAAAGAGCGTAATGTACGGCGAAGCTTGCTCTTCTGTACCTCTATACAAGCGTACGTAACTCACTTTATCGGTTAATTAGGTTTTTTGTCGAAAAACCGCTTCTAGACTTCATACATCCGAAACAAAAAACGTTTCATAAAATATATTTGCCCCAGATTAGATCTCTTTTTGGTTTATCTTGCATTAGATATTAACCACAATTATCATGAAAAATCAAAACTTAAACCTATTTACAATGATTAAAAAGTTAATTTTAGTTACTGCCGTATTTTTCGGAATTAGTTCATTATCTGCGCAGACGGCAGAAGAACTAAAAGCAGAACAAGCTAAGAAAAAAGACTCTATTGCTGCGATTCAGGGAAGAGTAAATGCAATTCAGGCGCAATTGGATGCTATGCCAGGATGGAGAATAGGAGCTTTTGGTACCATTGGTGGAAGCATTTCGCAATTCAACAATTGGTTTGCTCAAGGAATTCCTAATAACTCTTCAGGAAATATCGGTATTACTATCAATCCATATGCTAACCTTATTCAAGAAAAATATTTCTGGAGAAACAGTGCTAATATCAATCTCTCTTGGGTAAAATTGGATAATGAAGACGACCCTACGGATAGCGATGAGTTTAGAGAAGCAGTAGATGTGTTTACTGTAACTTCTTTGTTTGGTTATAAATTAACCGAAACTCTTGCTGTATCAACATTGGGTGAATATAGAACCACACTTCTTAATAACTTTAATAATCCTGGATATTTGGATCTTGGTGTCGGTGCTACCTGGACACCAATCAAAGATTTAGTTGTGGTAGTACACCCACTTAACTACAATTTTGTGTTTAGTGATGGTGCTACACAATACGAATCTTCTTTGGGTGCCAAAGTGGTTGCAGATTACACCCGTAAAATTGGAGCTATCAATTTCAAAACCAATTTATCCGCTTTCTTAAGTTATGAAGATGCTGATTACTCTAACTGGACATGGACCAACTCATTCTCGTACACTTTATGGAAAGCTATTGGAGTAGGATTTGATTTTGGTTTAAGAAGCAACAAACAAGAGGCATTTAACTTTGCTCTGGCTCAAGCAGAAGCCGCAGTGCCTCCTCCTGCTGTTTTACCTACTCTTGAGACTACAGATAACGATTTACAATCTTTCTGGAATATTGGTTTAAGCTATTCTTTCTAATAACTTATCCTAGATTCCTTTACAATACTGCCCGGTTTGATTTGATCAAATCGGGTTTTTGATGCTATAATTCAACTTTCTTTTCCATATGGTATTCGTGCTCATCCTCTCCCACAGTAATAAAACCTAATCTTGTATAGAGGTTTTTTGCAGGATTATCTTTTAGCACCTTCAACTGAATGATCTTTTCTTTTTCAAACAAGTATTGCAATACTTGCTTTCCTATTCCTTTATTTTGATACTCTGGCAGTATTTGTATTTGAAGGACTTCCAACATCACTTCATTTTCTTCATACTTTACTAGGCCTACTTGATGCTCCTGGTGCAAAACCACAAAAGAGTTTTCAAAGCTTTTGTCAACCCGCTTTCTATGTTCTTCATCAGATAAAAACAGTCCTGACTTTTCTAAATGTTCGACCATGGTTTGTTTCCGTAAATCAAACAAAAAATCCTTGTCTTCGATTTTGGCTTTTATCAATTTTATATCTGATTTACTGGACATGCTTTTCATTTATATCAACGAATATAATTCAATTCCCTTTATATTTTGTTGATTACCATTGGATAAAGGTTTGATAAAGCCGTTAGCTTCCTGTATATTTGCCTTTCTACCCTGCAACAAAGGAATATATGAACCGATTTTTGGTAGTTTTTTTCTTGTCTTTTACACCATAGAATCCGCAGCTCAAGAGGAGGGAGAAAAAAGTATATCTGGACTCTATTCAGGTAGAACTAAAACGGTCCTTAGACAGTTTGCTTAAAAACACTCCTAACACACTCAATATTATTGTTTTAGAACAAAAACTAAAGGAGATCAAACCAAAAAAACCAAACCACCAGAACAGATAGGCTGGAAAACCAAAGCAAAATTCTCTTTACTGTTTAACCAATCGGCATTTAATTTTGATTGGCAAGGTGGGGGAACCTCCAATGTTGCCGGAAATACGGTGCTGAACTATGAATTTAACTACAAGAAAAAGAGTTTTACCTGGGATAATAAGATTTTGGCAGATTACGGGCTCACTTTTTTAAGAGGAGAGAACTTTGCACGCAAAACCAATGACCGAATAGAGTTCAATTCCCGTATTGGTCAGCGTATAGGCGAAGGGTTTTGGAATTACTCGCTCTTTGTGAACTTTAGATCTCAATTTGCCAAAGGATATCGATTTAGCAAAGACCCAGATACCGATGAGACGATCCGTACCGAAGAGACTCACTTTTTCTCCCCTGCTTTTATACAGATCGGTCCCGGTTTGCTGTGGAAAAAAAGTGACGATCTTAACCTCAACATTGCTCCCGTTACCGTTCGTATGATTTTTGTGGATGATCAATTTACCAGCGGTCCAGATTATGTAGATGGGGATTATTTTGGTGTAGATGCTGGAGAGAGTTCCAGGTTCGAATTTGGGGGATCTTTGGCTGCTTACGCCAAATTTAAGTTGTTCAAAAATGTGACCATGGAAAACTTGCTGAATCTCTACTCGAATTACATCGAAGATCCTGCCAATATCGATATCGATTATACGCTCAACCTAAATCTGGTAGTTAACAAATATATTACCGGTAGTTTTGCTTTTCAGGCCATCTATGATGATAATGCCACCAGCGCTTTTCAGATCAGAGAAGTTATTGGATTAGGATTGAATTATGAGTTTTGATTACTCCTCTACGATCTCTGGATACAAGAAATTATTATACGGAAATCGGGTAACATGAATATCTCTTACTTCTTTATATACTCGTTTTCTGAATTCATCGATATTCCCTTTATGAATCGCAGAAATAAATAGCGCATTGTCTCCAATTTTATTCATCCAGGTTTGTTTCCACTCATCCAAGGTGTAATGAGCCTTAGTCCTTTCGGTAGTAAGATCGTCGCTAGCAATTGTTTCATACTCATACGCATCGATCTTGTTAAACACCATGATGGTAGGCTTATTTGTACAATCAATTTCTCCCAGAATCTTATTTACGGATTCGATATGATCTTCAAATTGTGGATGAGAAATATCTACAACATGTAGTAATAGGTCTGCTTCTCGTACCTCATCCAACGTACTTTTAAAACTCTCTACTAACTGGGTAGGTAACTTTCTAATAAATCCAACCGTATCACTCAACAAAAACGGAAGATTACCAATCACGACTTTTCGCACGGTAGTATCGAGGGTAGCAAACAATTTATTTTCTGCAAACACTTCACTTTTGGCAACCACATTCATCAAGGTAGACTTTCCTACATTGGTATATCCTACCAATGCAACGCGAACCAATTTCCCTCGATTCCCTCTTTGCGTAGCCATTTGCTTGTCTATGGTTTGCAATTTCTTTTTTAGTAAAGAAATGCGGTCTCTTACGATACGTCGGTCGGTTTCAATCTCGGTTTCTCCAGGACCACGCATACCAATACCCCCTCGTTGTCTCTCTAAGTGTGTCCATAAACCAGTAAGTCTTGGTAATAAATATTGATATTGAGCAAGTTCTACTTGTGTACGGGCATAACTGGTTTGAGCACGTTGCGCAAAAATGTCCAAGATTAGATTGGTTCTATCGATGATCTTTGCTTTTAGGATACGCTCGATATTACGCAATTGCGCTGGCGTTAATTCATCATCAAAAACCACCGTGCCAATTTCATTTTCTTCTACATAGGCCTTTACCTCATCCATCTTCCCTGTACCAATAAAGGTTTTAGAATTAGGTATATCCATTTTCTGGGTAAATCTTTTTACCACTTCTCCTCCGGCAGTATAGGTAAGAAACTCCAGTTCATCTAAAAACTCATTGAGTTTATCCTCATCCTGACTTTTGGTAACAATTCCTATTAAAACCGTTTTCTCGTATGCAATTTCCTTACGCTCTAACATTTACTAAAAATGATCTCTTTCTCTTTATTTACTATATTGTGCTTTTGATAAGGCTACAAAAATACGACTTTTATATACTTGGAGTCCTAAGTCTTGATCAGTTTGTTAAAAAATAACCACTATGAGTAGAAAAAACTACTTTCAAAAAAAGAAACCAACCATTACACTGTTGCTTTTTATAACTTAGAAAATCTCTTTGACGTAACAGACGATCCCAACACATTGGATGAGGATTTTTTGCCAGATTCTGAAAAGGGCTGGAACCGCAAACGATACGAGAAGAAAATTTTTAAGCTCGGAAATGTAATTTCTAATATAGGGTTTTCAAAAACCAGAAGACCTCCGGTTTTGGTGGGTGTCGCAGAGGTCGAGAATAAAAAGGTTCTCGAAGATTTGATACAAACCAAACACCTCAAGAATAAAAACTATGGCATTGTACATTACAACTCCCCAGATGAGCGAGGAATCGATGTAGCCTTTCTATATCTAAAAGACTATTTTGAAGTATTGAATTCTGAAACCATTCCTGTAATGGTGAATAACCAAAACGGCGAACGGGATTATACACGCGATATTCTTTGGGTCACTGGCTTTTTGAATAATGAAAAAATTCATGTGTTAGTGAATCACTGGCCTTCACGTAGAGATGGGGCAGCACTTACCTCATATAAACGTGTTGCTGCTGCTGATAAAAACCGGGAATTAATCGCTAAAATAAATGCAGAGGATCCTGAGGCAAAAATCATCATTATGGGCGACTTCAACGACGATCCCCACAGTGAGAGTATAAAAGAACATTTGGTGCAAGAGGATTTGTTTAACCCTATGGAACGTTTGCTAACCCGTTATCAAGGTAGTTTAAACTATCGCAGTCAATGGAACTTATTCGACCAAATCATTTTTAGTCATAATTTCCATAGGTATGAAAAAGGAAAACACTGTTTTTCTGATGCCGCTATCTTTGAAAAGGATTTTCTAAAAATCTACAAAGGGCGATATAAGGGAAACCCCTTTAGAACCTATATTGGAAGAAAATACATGGGGGGATATAGCGATCATTTTCCTGTGTACATCCAACTAAAAATGAACTAATTCTTCCCCTTATTTTAAAGAAAGAGTGTCTTGTTCCTTTTGTAAAACCACAGAAGTTGTGTTTTCTGTTTTACTGGTTTCTTCATTAGTGTTAATAAACTCATTAACCCCGTCTGGTTGTTCGCAGGAGGTAAAAAACCCAGCACCAATCATCATTCCTATACCCATTATAATTCCCTTTACTGCTTTCATCTTACATTTTCTTTATTTGTTAATTCCCCTTTACTGAGTTGTAAATTTAACCTATTGAAAATCAACACAAAAGAGTACTATATCCCATTTTATACGGGGTATTTTACCCTAAAGAGTTGCGCACCAATAAATAGTTATCAACAGATCAATTATCAAACCCTTGATGAATACTGGGTTAATAGGCGAAAACCATAATTTGTTAATGTTTTTTTAACCTAACTAGGGTGATGGAATGATTCTAATGCTATACCTTGCGCTACGCAAAAAATCACACAAACAGTTAATTGTCATGAAATTAAAATTACTTTTAATTCCATTGGTTATGTCATTTGTTTTGGGGGCACACCATGGAATTGCACAATCCGTATTTATTAACGAAATACATTATGATAATGCCAGCACCGATGTAGACGAGGCTATCGAAATTGCAGGTGCTGCAGGAACAGATCTTACCGGTTGGTCTTTGGTTTTATATAATGGATCCAATGGAACGGCTTATAACACTATTGCGCTTTCGGGAACAATAGCTGATCAACAGAATGGTTTTGGAACCGTTGTAGAAATACTACCTACCAATGGGCTTCAAAATGGAGCGCCAGATGGAATCGCCTTGGTAGACAACGCCAATATTGTGATTCAATTCTTAAGCTACGAAGGTGCCCTTACCGCGACCGATGGTCCTGCTTCTGGACAGACAAGTACTGATATAGGAGTTTCAGAATCTAGTAGTACGCAAGTTGGGGCTTCATTACAGCTTTCAGGATCAGGAACTATGGCTTCTGATTTTGTTTGGGAAGCGATTACAGCAAATACCTATGGAGCT
This sequence comes from Aquimarina sp. KJ22-3, assembly GCF_055808215.1. Classification (NCBI taxonomy): domain Bacteria; kingdom Pseudomonadati; phylum Bacteroidota; class Flavobacteriia; order Flavobacteriales; family Flavobacteriaceae; genus Aquimarina; species Aquimarina sp. KJ22-3. Next base: position 40,007 of record NZ_CM147859.1, read on the forward strand.
GTAAATACCAATCAAACTTTTGGAACACCGGTTATCATTCCTGTAATCAATGAGTTTGTATTGAATCACACTAGTTCTGATACCGACGAGTTTGTAGAAATTCTAGCAGGCATAGAAACAGATCTAAGCGAATATTGGATTCTTGAAATCGAAGGTGATAGCAATGGTCTGGGAACCATAGATGAAGTCATCCAATTAGGAACTACCGATATCAATGGATACTTTACTACTCCTTTTGGAAGCAATGTTTTTGAAAATGGAACACTTGCTATTCTTTTGGTAAAAAACTTTACCGGTACGCTGGGCCAAGATTTGGATACCAATGATGATGGTGCTTTTGATGTAACCCCTTGGGAAGAAATCACTGATGACATTGGAGTAAACGACGGAGGTGCTTCTGACCTTAACTATGCTTCTGTAACCTTACTACAATCATTCGACGGAATTTCATTTACCGTAGGTGGAGCTTCAAGATTTCCTAATGGTCAGGATACCGATGCTGCAATCGATTGGACTAGAAATGATTTTGACGGAAGTGGATTGCCTAGTTTCCCAACTGTAGCAGCGGATCCGGGAGAGGCAGTAAATACCCCGAACCGAGAAAATGTAGTAATCGAAGATGGTGGAGGAAACGATCCAGTAATCGTAATTAATGAAATTGACGCAGATACCGAAGCTTCTGATGTTTTAGAATTTGTAGAATTATACGATGGTGGTGAAGGAAATACCTCTTTAGATGGTCATATTCTAGTATTCTACAATGGATCAAACAATCAAAGCTATGCAACTTACGATCTTGCAGGATTAACTACCAATGCCAATGGGTATTTTGTAATCGGTAATCCAGATGTAGCAAACGTTTCTGTTACTTTTCCTGGGAATGGTTTACAAAATGGAGCAGATGCAGTAGCACTTTATAAAACAGATGCGGCAAGTTTCCCTAACGGAACTGCTGTGACTACAGACAACTTGATCGATGCTATTGTATATGATACTAATGATGGGGATGATGCCGAGCTTTTAGTTCTTTTGAATGCTGGTGAGCCACAAATTAATGAAGATGGTAATGGAGATAAGGATTTCCATTCGTTACAACGTTTCCCTAACGGATCCGGAGGATTAAGAAATACGTCAACCTATACACAAGCTATACCTACTCCTGGAAGTGCCAATACCAACGCTACCGAAGTTGTTAACCTGATCATCAATGAAATTGATGCAGATACACAAGGTTCTGACGCTTTGGAATTTGTTGAACTATATGATGGTGGCGCAGGAAACACACCACTAGATGGTTTTGTTTTGGTAAACTATAACGGAAGCAATAACACCAGTTATAATGCTTTTGATTTGGATGGATTTTCTACAAATGCCGAAGGGTATTTTGTAATTGGTAATGCCGATGTAGCAAACGTAAACTTAGTAGTGCCTGGAAACTCTTTCCAAAATGGGGCTGATGCTGTAGTACTTTATTTTGGAGATGCTACTAGTTTCCCAAATGGAACTGCTGTGGTTACAGAAAACATTATCGATGCCGTTGTGTATGACACCAACGATGCCGATGATGCAGAATTATTGGTTTTATTAAATGCTGGTCAACCTCAGCTTAACGAGGATGTTAATGGAAATAAAGACGCAGAGTCTTTACAAAGAACACCTAACGGACAAGGTGGTGCAAGAAATACTGAAGGTTATGTTGCCAAAGCTCCAACACCGGGTACAGATAATGATGGAGTTGTAGTAACTCCGGGAGAACCAATTTCTATTGCAGAAGCCAGAGCTACTGCAGAAGGAACTCCGGTAACTATTAGCGGAGTATTAACGGTTACCGACAGTTTTAATGGTCCTGCATTTGTACAAGATGCTACTGGTGGTATTGCTGTTTTTGACGAATTGGTGCATGCAAACATTGCCTTAAAAGTAGGAGACTCTATCACCTTAACTGGGCTTAGAGCCGCATTCAACGATCAGGTACAAATCAGTGGAGTCGTTGAAGTGATCAACAATGGAGCTCCGCAAAATCCAATCGTTGCTCAAGAGGTTACTTTAGCTGAGCTTGGAAATCACCCAGGAGAATTGGTAAAAGTGGTAAACACTACTTTCCCTAACCCTGGCGATCTTTTATTCGGTAATTCCAACTTTACTCTTACAGATGCTAGCGGTTCTGGAGAGCTTAGAATAGAGAATGATGTAGAATCTATCGTAGGTAAAGTACAACCTGTAACTTGTCCAGAGATTACTGGTGTCGTAGGTCGTTTTAGAGAATTTTTTCAACTGCTACCAAGACAAGAAGCAGATATCTCATGTGCGTTAGAGTTTATTCCTCCTGGTGATACTGTTGGTTTCCCAAAAGAGGATACCTTTGATGTGGTTGCCTGGAATATCGAATGGTTTGGAGACGAAAATAACTCACCTGTAGGACAAAATCCAATGTCTGATGCCATTCAAAGAGATAGTACGGCTACTGTATTGAGACGATTAAACGCAGATGTTTTTGCGGTAGAAGAAATTGCAGACGACGCTCTTTTTGCAGAATTGGTAGCACAATTGCCGGGATACGACTATATCCTTTCAGATGCTACATCCAACCCTGGTGGATCTCCTCCATTCCAAAAAGTTGGATTTATCTATAATACCGAAACGGTATCTGTAGTAAACACCAGAGCTATGTTCACCTCTATTCACCCATTGTACAATGGTGGAGATGATTCAGCAATAGCAGACTATCCTAACGATACCTCACGTTTCTTTGCAAGTGGTAGATTACCGTTCTTAATGACGGCTGATGTTACCATTAACGGAGTTACAGAGCGCATAGATCTTATCGCACTGCATGCAAGAGCCAACAGTGGTAACGATGCCCAAGGGAGATATGATATGCGTCGTTATGATGTAGAGGTACTCAAAGACTCTCTTGATGTGAATTTTGCCAACAATAAAGTAATACTTCTAGGAGATTATAATGATGATGTAGATGAAACCGTTGCTGATATTCCTTCTACGGTATCAAGTTTCCAGGAATACGTTGATGATACCGAAAATTACACCATTGTTTCTTCAGCTTTAAGTGAAGCTGGATTGCGTTCTTTCGTATTTAGAGAAAATATGATCGATCATATTGCGATTACCAATGAGCTTGACGATGCTTACATCGAAAATTCGGTAACTGTGCATTATGAAGTTTACGATAACGACTATGCCTTCACCACCTCGGATCACTTCCCGGTATCTGCAAGGTTCTTATTAGAGCCAGAATTTGTGGATAACGAATGTGTAGGGGGATCTATTATAGCTTTCGAACAAGGAAGAAGAAGAGATGGAAGAAGAATTCCAAGATTAAGAAGTCAGCCTAAACGTGCTCTAGGGTACCCTAGAGAAAGAAGATATCTTAACTTTGTAAGTTTAGGTTATGGTGGATCAATCACTATCGAACTTAACAATGAAATCTTTGACAATGCAGATACCAACGAATTTGCAGTTTTTGAATCTACTGGTTTCTTTGATAATATACCTTGTCGTTATTTCCCAGAATCTGCAGAGGTATTTGCTTCTCAAGACGGAGTAGAATTCGTTTCTTTGGGAACTACCTGCCAGGACGGAGAATTTGATTTGGCGGCTGGTAATTTAGCTTCTGCAAAATACATCAAGGTTGTTGATATTAGTGATAAGTACTTGTTCCCTTGGTTTGCGGATGGATATGATCTTGATGCTATCGTATGCTTAGAAAACGGAGAGCGTTTGGTAAATAAGCAAAACGTAGCTTTGGCTGAAAATCCGACGGCATTAGAAAGTGAATTAATGAATGAAGATTTTGAAGCTGAAGACTTGCAGGTTGCGTTGACACCAAATCCGGTTGTTGACCAACTGTCGGTTAGTTTCAATACTTTCTTAGAAAGTGATGTGAACATTTCGATTACCGATGTAACTGGAAAAACTGTATACCTTCAAACGATTCGACTTAATGCTGGAGAGTCTAAATTATCTCTAGACATGGATCGTTATCCAAAAGGTTTCTATGTGGTTAAGGTTTCTGATGTAAAAGGCAACTTTAGCAACACACAAAAAATAATTAAGCAATAGTAATATACTAACTGTTAAACACGAAAGAGCCGGGCGAATAACCCGGCTCTTTTTTTATTGTGATAAACCTCATTAAGGGTTACTTTAGTATTTCGTCGTATTTGCTTTTATTGTTTAGGATCTCCCTACTCTTTGCGATCTCTGGATTGTGAGAAACATAATAATTGTACAATCCTTCTCTATAGAAATAGCGCTTAATGATCTCGTCGGTAAGCAAATTCATGATTTCTTTCTTGTGCGTATCTAATCCCTTTTCTTTTGAAGTAGCTATCGCTGCAATCAACGCATCATAACTTGCTGAAATATCCTGGTCTAGTTTTTCTCTTTTGGCAACTTTCAAAGCATCCTCAAGAGACTTCTCAGTTTCGGTCTCAAACTTAAAATCACTATCCTTTACAAACTTCTTAAAATCTTCGTAGTCCTTGTCTGTAAATTTGAAATCACCAGGCTTTTGTAATTGGTGAGAATAGTAATATTTGGTTCCATAACTGAAGATGGCATCAGACTTTAGCAATGCAGTAGTAATTTTACTGAATTTAGACGTCTCCAATTCGATATCTGGTTGTATTCCTCCTCCATCATACACTGTTCTTCCGTTTTTGGTTTTAAACGCTTTAAAATCCTTCTCATCGATACGAACGGCTTTGTTATCTTGATCACGATTCCAATAATCCAATGCTTGTATACATCTTCCACTTGGTGTGTAGTATCTCGAAATGGTAATCTTTAACTGTGTCCCATAAGTAAGTTTTTTAGGACGTTGTACCAATCCCTTTCCAAAGCTTCTTGCTCCTATCACGATTCCTCTATCCAAATCCTGAATACTACCTGCTACAATCTCACTAGCCGAAGCGCTTCTTCCGTTTACCAATACTACCAATGGAATTTCGGTATCTATAGGAGTTCTTTTTGTAGAGTACTCTTTATTGTACTTTTTAACTATCGACTTAGTCGTAGTAATTAGCTCTCCTTTGGGTACAAAAATGTTGGTTACATTGATAGCTTCGCTTAACAATCCCCCGGGATTTCCTCTTAGATCCAGGATCACTTTGTTGGCACCTTGTGCTTTTAGTTCTTCCAAAGCATCTTTGGTTTCTGAAGAAGCTTTGCTATTAAACTTCGACAATACAATATATGCTGTGTTATCTTCTAGCAAAGTATAAAAAGGTACTGCATCTACCTCAATTTCTTCACGCGTAAGTACAGTTGTATTTACTTTTCCTTGTCTTTTGTAGGTAATATCTACTGTGGTTCCGCTAGCACCTTTCAGTAGTTCTCCAGCATCATCTTTGAAATCAGAAACCTTGACATCTCCAATCTGAATGATTTCATCTCCAGCCTTAAGACCTGCTTTATCGGCAGGATATCCCTTATAAGGCTCCATGATGATAATTTTGTCCTTAATCGTTTTTACAGATGCTCCAATGCCTGTGTACTCACCTGCATTACGAATTTTGGAAGCTTCGACATCTTGCTCATTCCAATATTTGGTATAAGGATCCAAATCATCCAGCATTGCTTTTATAGCGGTATCCATGAGCTCTGCAGGATTGGTTTCATCTACGTAGTTCATGTTTAACTCCTTAAACATGGTTGTAAAAATTTCGATTTGCTTTGCGATTTCAAAAAAATCAGATTTGAAACTTACTGTTGATAACAGAATCACAACAGCAATAGCGGGATAGAAAATTCTCTTTTTCATGAGCATATATTTAAAGCACATCCAACGATGTATTACTTCGATTTTGGTTCTATTTCTTGCTTAACAAATTTTAGTAATATTCCTTTTATTTTTGATTCAATCAGATCATATGCTGGCATTTCTTTGCCAGTATATAAAAACATAAAAGTGAATTGATGAGTAGTGTTGGCTACAATATACTTATTTTTTCTATAACTTTCTCGCATTAATCGCTTTATCCTATTGCGATCCACCGCTTTTTTGAAATAACGCTTACTTACCGATGTACCAACTTTGAAAGCTACATCTTCTTCAAAAGAAGCCATTTTAAAAACTAATCTTACCGGGTATTTGGCAATAGATTTCCCCTCGGCAAATAGTAATTCTATTTCCTTTTTACTCTTTAATTTTTCTTTTTTTCCGAAGGACTCACTCATCATATCAACATGACCATCAAATTTGATCACTAGAAATTATAAAAAATCCGGCCATAAACAACGTTTTATAGCCGGAAAATTATCTTAAGAACTAAACGAACTAGTTCATGTACGTGTTATTACTTGGATTTACATCTGCCATAAGCTTAGTGATATCCAATTTCACCGATTTTATTTCTGACATCGGTTTTTCGATCGTAATGGTATACGTTGGATTCGTCCAAGGCCAATCTGGCATTACCTTTCTTGGCATCGAATCGATAGGATTTCCTTTCTGTCCTCTCATCATTCTTATAGGCATATAAAATGACTCTATAGATCCATCTCCATATTCTACATACAAATCTGTTGGCATTGGCATTTGCCCAACACGCTCTAAAGTAATTAATGTTTTACCATTCTCTTCTGTAACTTCTTTAATACCATAATCAATGGTATTTGTCGTTTGTGTCCAATCATTTAAATACCAATCCAACTGAATTCCAGAGACTTTTTCTGCAATCCTTTTGAAATCATTTGGTGTAGGGTGTTTAAACTTCCATTCCTTATAGTATCTCTTGATGGTTTTCTTCAAGTTATCCTCTCCTATGATATATCCCAATTGAGATAAGAAAACAGCTCCCTTGGCATAAGCAGATGCTCCGTAAGCCGAGTTATGTGCATAACGATCTGCCTGCGTTGTTTGCGGTTGTTCTATTCCTGAAAGTGCCAATTGCATATATCCCTGATACAACCCTTTTAATGAATTTGGATTGTTTTGTTTCATCACTTCATTCATGGCCAAGGTAGAAATATAGCTTGTAAACCCTTCGTCCATCCATTCATGTTTGGCTTCGTTGGTTGCCAAAATATGTTGAAACCATGCATGAGCCATTTCATGAGCGGTTACACCCACCAAACTTCCAAACTTTCTTTCTCCGGTTATTAACGTACACATCGCATACTCCATACCACCGTCTCCTCCTTGTATGATCGAATATTGATCATAAGGATATTTACCGATATGCTCACTGAAGTAATTCATCAAATCTACAGACTTAGGCTGTAAATCTTTCCAGTTATCAATAATGTCTTTGTTGTTTTTATATAAAAAATGAAGCTTTGGTCCATCGGGTATTTGTACCGAATCATGAATGTATTCTGGATCTGCAGCCCAAGTAAAATCATGAACATTAGGAGCTACAAAATGCCATGCTATTTTTTTCCCTTTCACTTTTACTTTGGTTCCAGGCTCTTCATATCCATGTCCTACCTCATTAGGGTTCTGAAGGTATCCCGAACCTCCTAAAACATACGTTTTATCTATAGAGATTGTGACATCAAAATCTCCCCATACCCCATGAAATTCTCTTGCGATGTAGGGGTCTGTATGCCACCCTTCAAAATCATATTCTGCCATCTTTGGATACCACTGTGTCATAGAAAGTGCAACACCTTCTTTGTTGTTTCTTCCCGAACGACGGATCTGAACAGGTACTTGCCCTGTAAACTCCATGTCGAATGTGGCTTTCTCTCCAGGAAGAATCGGTTTGTCCAGGTTTACTTCCAAAACAGTACCCGCAACCTCATACTTTGTAGGTTGTCCATTCTGGTTTAAACTAGCAACTTTAATGTATCCTATTTCTTCTGGACTTAATTTGCTAATTCTGTCTCCTACTCTTGGATCTGGATCCGGAAGATTGCGAGAACGAACATCCATTTCACTACCAGGTTGAAATGCATTAAAATACAAATGATAAAAAACCTGGCTTAACGTATCTGGAGAGTTGTTGGTATAGGTTAATTCTTGTGTTCCTGAATATTGGTAGTTTTCAACATTCATATCTATATTCATCTTGTACGCTACACGTTGTTGCCAATATGAGCCATTGTTTTGTGCCCATACGCCGCACGCCACAAAAAGAAAAATTAGAATTACATTATTACGCATCATAATACTTTTATTTAGACATTTTATCCGCAAGGATTAATGCATTGTATAAATTTACCATTTTTCCAGATTTTGAAATATCTGAAAATGGCTTAGAATTTGTTTGCTCACCACCAAGGATTACTGAAGTCGTGGTGTTTAATCCACTATCCATAAGGATGTTTTTTACTTGAGCTGCCTTTAACTTAGGATAATAAGACCTGATCAAAGCTGCTACTCCAGCAACTGCAGGAGCAGCCATCGAAGTTCCTTGAAGGTATTCGTATTTGTTATTTGGAGTTGTAGCCCAAATTTTTACTCCAGGAGCAAAAGCGTCTACATTGTTTTTTCCGTAGTTAGAAAAATTGGCAACCAAATTAGATCCATACTCATAATTTAAGGCACCAATAGTGATAAAGTTATCAGCTATTTCTTCGGAATTGGCAACCTGATCGTTTGGATATACTGGTTTTTCATCCAGATCTATACCTTCATTTCCTGCTGCGTTTACGATAAGCACATCTTTTGAAGCTGCATATTTTATAGCGTCCCATACCCATTCTGGGTGTGTACTGTAATACTTACCAAAACTAGTGTTGATCACTTTTGCTCCGTTATCTACCGCATATCGTATTGCTAGAGCAATATCCTTATCATACTCATCACCATCAGGTACAGCACGGATTGCCATGATTTCAACATTTTTGGCAACACCATTCATTCCTTTACCATTATTTCTTTCAGCAGCAATAATTCCCGCAACATGAGTTCCATGCTTGATTCCTTTTTTATCTGCATTAGGTCCCATCACTTTATTGTTACCATAATCTCTATCGTCGAAATTATCAACATCATCACCCACTACTGATCTTCCGTCAAATTCTGGGTTAAGGTTATAATTTAATTGATTGGTGAAATGCTCAACACCCTCTTTTAGGTTCTCGATAAAATCTGGAATGGTATCTCCTGGATCCAAAAACCCAAACATTTGAGACAGAAAAGCAACATGCTGCTGCATTTCTGTTGTTTTTGCTTCTACCTTTAGCAATTCTTCGCTTGAATAATCCTCTTTGCCAATTGCAGCTGCAATGGCTTTGTGAGATATTTTTGACTGCTGCAAGATTTGCTCATACTGCATTTTATTTTGAGAAGCCTCTTGATACTCTTTTTCAAATTCGGCCTTGGCTTCTATATACTGTTGGTACTCTTCTTTTTCATTATCTGCAACCGAAGAAAGGTTCTTACCCTCGTACTTTGGTTTTAATTTTTTGATAATTCTTACGTATTCCAGATTTTCATCATTAGAATCTCCTAAGAAATTCCACCCGTAGATATCATCTACATATCCGTTGTTATCGTCATCTTTTCCGTTTCCTGCAATCTCATTAGGGTTTTTCCAAACCACTCCTTCAAGGTCTTCGTGCTCAATGTCGACACCACTATCTATAACTCCTACTATTACCGTTTGCCCTTTTTTACCTTTTAACAATTCATCATACGCTTTAATAACGCTCATCCCAGGTATAGTATCGGTCACCAAATCGTAAGAATTCCAATTCTTCAGCTGTTTTTCTGTAAGCTGATCGTGTTTTAAAGGAACTGCATCAATATTCTCTATAGGTGTAGAAACTATGGTTGGGGCACCTCCACATCCTACTAAGATCAAAGAAGAGGTTACCACTGAAAAAATCGTATTTGTGGAAAATTTCATTTTCAATTTTATTTTTTTAATTAAATATATCTTCACAGCTAAAAACTTCTTTAAGTCGAACGCCTTTTTCTGTGTGTTTTACTGTTATTATTTCGTTGTGCGCATCATGTTCCAAAAACAAATACCATCCGTTGTCTGCCGCTGTTTCTAAAAACAACTTTTTTTCATCCAAGGTTAACAAAGGCCTGGTATCATATCCCATTACATAGGGCAAGGGAATATGACCCACTGTAGGCAGCAAGTCGGCCATAAAAACTATGGTCTTATCCTTGTGTGTAATATGTGGAATCATTTGTTTTTCTGTATGACCATCAGCAAATAGTACGCCAAAACCTAATTCTGTTTGTTCTTGAAAAGCAGTTGCTGTTCTCGAAACGAAGTTAAGATGCCCACTTTCCTCAATAGGTAAAATATTTTCTTTTAAGAATGATGCTTTCTCTCTGGCATTAGGTTGTACCGCCCAATCCCAATGTTCTTTGTTGCTCCATACCTTAGCATTCTTAAATGCTAATTCGTATCCTGTACGGTCTTTATTCCACTGTACTACTCCTCCGCAATGGTCAAAATGTAAATGGGTAATAAAAACGTCGGTAATATCATCTCTATGAAATCCTTTTTCTTTTAGGGATTTATCCAAATCATCATCTCCCCAAGGCGAGTAATACCCAAAAAATTTCTCTGATTGTTTGTCCCCCATCCCAGAATCGATAAGAGTTAATCGTTCTCCATCTTCGATAAGCAAGCATCTCGCTGCAATATCAATTAGATTGTTAGCATCTGCTGGATTTGTTTTATTCCAAAGCACCTTGGGGACAACGCCAAACATTGCGCCTCCGTCTAGTTTAAAATTTCCAGCTTTGATAGGATATAAGTTCATGTATCAATAAAAATCTTTGCAAAATAGAAAAAATGGCAAGGATGAGGATTTATTTTTTAGACTTTTTAACAATATTTCATTAGATATGGTGCCAAAAACTGCAAATCATTTATGAATCCACATTTCAACTGTAACGATTTCTTATCCAAACGCTCTATTGATAGGATATATAATACTATAAAATAAAGTCATCTTTTGTTTCGTAAAATCCCCTTTATTTCAACTATATTTAAAAAAATTACGATATTTCTACACAAAATTGAATCTATAAATTACTCATGTTAGCACTAGCAGGAATCATTATATTGGGAATTTTGGCACAATGGGTGGCCTGGAAATTTAAAATTCCCGCAATCTTACCTCTAATCCTAATAGGGCTCCTGGTGGGTCCTCTTGCCACATTATACACAGGTGATGGCACAAAACTCATTCAACCTATCTGGAACGGAACCGAAGGGCTTTTTCCTGGTGAAAGTTTGTTTTATTTTGTTTCTCTGGCCATTAGTATCATTCTATTTGAAGGCGGATTAACGCTAAGGCGTAGTGAAATTTTGAATGTAGGTCCGGTGATCATTAAACTTATTACCCTAGCGGTAGTGGTTACCTTTTTTGGAGCTGGCTTGGCGGCCCATTTTATTTTTGACCTAAGCTGGCCTATTTCTTTTCTTTTTTCGTCATTAATTATAGTTACGGGACCAACAGTAATCACACCGATTTTAAGAAATATACCACTCAAAAAAGATGTATCGGCAGTACTCAAATGGGAAGGTATCCTTATCGATCCCATTGGGGCTTTGGTGGCCGTTTTGGTCTTTGAGTTTATACGTGTTGGTGGGGGTGAAGAGTTTACCTTTACGGCACTTGTCGAGTTTAGTAAAATCGTTCTGGTAGGTTTTACGTTTGGTTTTACGTTTGCCTATGGTCTTGCTTTCTCACTGAAAAGAAAAATTGTTCCGCACTATTTATTGAATGTAGTAACACTAGCCACGGTACTTGGAGTATTTGTGCTTTCTGATATTTTTGCTCACGAATCTGGTCTGTTGTCTGTTGTAGTAATGGGCATGGTTTTGGGTAATATTAACTTACCTTATCTGGATGAAATTTTATATTTCAAAGAATCTCTGAGTGTTCTTCTAATCTCGATTCTTTTTATTCTTTTGGCGGCAAATATTAACCTCGAAGACTTACAATTGGTGTATAACTGGAAAGCGGGATTGCTTTTTGCTGTTGTTGTATTTATCGTGCGACCTCTTGGGGTTTTTCTTAGTTCTTGGAAATCTGGTCTAAAAACCAATGAAAAGCTCTTTATTAGTTGGGTAGGACCCAGAGGGATTGTAGCAGCGGGGATTGCTTCCTTATTTGGATTAAAGTTGTATAAAGAAGGAGTGCCTGGAGCCGAATATATCACCCCATTGGTATTTATGATCGTACTAGGGACAGTATTACTAAACGCCACTACCGCTCGATATGTGGCCAAATTAGTAGGCGTATTTTTGAACAAATCTGAAGGAATCTTAATTATTGGCGCCTCAAAAATTTCCAGGCTTATTGCTTTATACATCAAAAACAACAACAAACATGTTGTGCTCGTGGATAGCAATAGAGATAACATTAACAAAGCCAAAGATTTGGGACTGGATGCTATCGAAGCAAACATTTACGGTGAGCAATTAAAAGATAATATCGAGCTAAATGACGTTGGATATCTTATGGCACTTACTGCCAATAGTGATATCAACAAATATGCAATTAATAAGTTTAAAGATCAATTTGGGGAGAATGGTTCGTTTCGATTAATCACTTCGGACGAAATGGATAATCCCAATAACAATCCACAAGAAGGATTGTTTTCTCATACCGATGATTACTACAAACTTATTGCACTTGCCGAAAAGTATCCTAGTATCCAGGAAATAAAAATTAAAGACAAAAAGCATTACAAAACCCTCATTGAGATTACCAAAGAAGATGCAGACATCATTCCTCTGTTCATAAAAAACAGCACTAAAAACCTTCGTATTATCTCTTCCTACAGCAGAGAAATAGAACAGATACAGGAAGACAGTTACTTAGCCTATATTGGTAAACCTTTTGATATTGAAGAGGTGTAAAAAATATCGCTAAAAAACATTTTTTGCCGACAAAATGCATTTTTTTAACTTAATTTTTTGTTAATTAGGGTATAACTTCTATATTTGGGCTCATAAATTTACATTAAACACCCAAATACTATGAAAAAACTTATGTTATCTGCCGTATGTGCATTCGCTTTAGTTATGACCTCTTGTGGAAGTGATGATGATGGAGGAGGAAACTGTAGAGAGTGTGAAATTATTGGTATCGCAACTTCTATTTGTGACAACGGTGATGGTACAGTAACTGTTACTGCATTAGGACAGTCTGCTACTGAGACACTTCCAGAAGGAACAACTTTTGAAGCATTTGCTGAAGCCACTTGTAATGCTGGAATAACAATCGGTCAATAATCGGCCTAGCTAACTAAATCTTATGAAGGTGACTCTATTTGGAGTCACCTTTTTTCTTTAATCAAATACATGTATACCGGTAAGTGGTCACTATAGCCCCCTACATAGTTTTGGCCACTAAAACTCCGAAAAGGATACCCTTTATACCTCCCGTTGGTAGTTATTAAAAATGCTTCACTAAATATTCCTACTTTGTAATACCTGTAGGAACTATAATCCTTTTGAAGTAACTCTTTTGACAATATGATTTGATCAAAAATAGTCCAACCGTCGTTCCAGGCATGCGTACCAACACCTTTATTCTTCATTTTGGCCAAAGGATTATACAACTCTTTTAAATCTGTATCCATGCGTTTAGAGGTCGTTCCTAATACCTTTTTTATGCTTGGGCTATTAGGATCATCGTTAAAATCCCCCAGAGTAATTATTTTTGAGTAGGGATCTAAAACAAAAATTGAATCTATTATTCTTTTATTCAGTTTTGCTGCTTTTTCCTTTTATATGCGCTTCTTGTCTCACCTCCTCTTCTCGATGGCCAATGGTTGACAATCAAATGGATCAAATCACCATCCAAATACCCGCTTACTACTAGTTGATCTCTTGTATATATTCTTTTTTGTGTTACCTCATCATAAAGGTACAACTCATAGGTTTTAAAGTGTTTCGGTTTGAACCGTTCTTTTTGATACAATAAACCCACGTCTATTCCTCTGCGATCCGGAGAATCCTCATGTATAATCCCATATTTGTTTTGTATAAGAATAGGTTCTCTAATCAAATCTTCTAGTACCTTTCTATTTTCTATTTCGGCAACCCCTAGTATAGTCGGAGCACTTCCTGTCTGTTCTTTTCCAATTTTCGAAATCACCAATGCCATGTTTTGTAATTTCTCTTTATACAATTTATCCGTCCAATGATATCGGCCTTTTGGAGTTCTATCGTTATCAAATGTCAAAGGATCATCTATGGTATCAAAAAGGTTTTCTAAATTATAAAAAGCGACGGTCTGAATGTTATAGGTTTTTTGTTGTTGTGAGAGAAGTATCGCAGGCACAAAAAACAAAAAGATCTTCAGTACTCTTTTAATCACAACCATAATACAAATCGTTTAATCGTTCTCACAAATATTAATGTTCTGAGTTTCAGATTTTGAAACTGATGTAATTTAATATTGCCTCTCACAACGTCGTCCTACTCATAATTTTTTATCACCAAAAAAGAATTAGGTAAAGGACATGATAAATCGAATATCCATATTAAACCTCGCTCTGGTATTTGAGTTTTGTGTTTCCTTCTTAAATGCTCAGGAAACTAATATAAAAGGTAGAGTTATTGACACTTTTAGCAATGAAAATATTGTTGATGCTTTGGTGTCAATTGAAAAAACCAATATCTCTTGTCGCACCAATACTTTTGGTGCCTTTAGCTTTAATGATGAGCAACTTCCTCTTGGAGAGCAGATTCTTGTCATTTCAAAACGTGGATACCTTTCGAAACGATTTCCTATTGTAATTAACAAAGCACAAACACTTAATCTTAAAATCCTCCGATTAGATTATGATTTTAGTGAAGAGGATCAACAAATTGCTACTATCGAAATCAGCGACCTGGAACTGGAAGAAGAGAACGATGTTTCCTTTAATATTCCAGCACTCTTACAAGCTAGAAAAGACATCTTTCTGAATGCCGCAGCATATGATTTTAGCGCAGCATTTTTTCGCCCAAGAGGCATAAGCAATGAAAATAGTCAACTTTTGATTAACGGAATTGCTTTCAACAAAATCTACAATGGAAGACCACAATGGAGCAATTGGGGAGGGTTAAATGATGTACAACGCAACCAGGAATTTTCTATGGGGATTTCAGAAAATAGCTATTCCTTTGGTGATCTCCTTGGGACATCAAATATCATTATGAGAGCCTCCCAATACAGAAAAGGAGGGAGAGTCTCTTATGCCACTTCAAACCGCACATACCAAGGAAGGGTAATGGCGACCTATAATTCTGGAGTTTCACAAAACGGATGGGCATATTCATTATCGTTTTCTAAAAGATTTGGTGAGGAAGGAATTTTTGAAGGCACAGGATACAATGCGCACTCCTTTTTTGCATCGGTAGAGAAAAAAATAAATGAGAAACACAGTCTTAATTTTACCGGATTCTACACGCCCAGTCAAAGAGGTCGATCTACTGCAATTACCGAAGAGGTGGCTCGTATCAAAGGACCTAATTACAATCCAAATTGGGGATATCAAAATGGTAAAATAAGAAATGCTCGACAACGAAGAATAGAAGAACCTATCTTTATGCTAAATCATTATTGGCAGCTTTCAGAAAATACCCTAATCAATACCAATTTAGCATATCAAACCGGACAGGTAGGGAACAGTCGCATTGATAACACAGGAGGAGATCTTTTTATAACTTCAAGTGGACAACAGCTATTTACCGGGGGAGGAAGAAGTACACAAACCAACCCTGTTCATCAAAGTAACTTACCTAGTTTTTTTCTTGGTAACCCTAACCCAACTAGCCTAGATTTTCAGAATGCTTTTTTAGCTCGAGAAAACCTAATCAACAATGGACAGATCGATTGGCACTCTCTTGTAGCTACAAATCTTAACAATACTGCGTTAGGAAATAATGCCACTTACATTGTATATGAAGATCGTACGGATGATACTCAGTTGGTGGGTAATGTGATTGTAAGTAGTGAGATATCCAAACATATCAATTTAAATGCTTCCATGTCTTATCGTTCCTTATCTAGTGAAAACTTTGCAGAAGTGATCGATTTACTAGGGGGTAACGGTTTTTTGGATGTTGATCTCTTTGCTATATCCTTTTCTTCCTTAGACCATGACACACAGCTTAATCAAGCGCAAAGTGATCTGCGCAACCCAAATAGAATAGTATCCGAAGGAGACAGATATGATTACAACTATATACTAGAAGCAGCTACTCTAGATGGGTTTTTACAAACATCTTTTCAATTTAATACCATTGATTTTTTTATCGGTGGTAAGATATCTCAATCTTCCTTTCAAAGAGACGGGCTGTATGAAAATGGTTATTTTCCCGGCGATCAATCCTTTGGAAAAAGTACCGCACAGCAATTTCTAAATTATGGCATAAAAGCAGGATCTACGTTACGAATCGATGGGTTACAGACTTTTCAGGTCAATGCAGGATATTTTAGTAAAGCCCCTACCCTTCAAAATGTTTTTGTAAACCCAAGACAAAATAACATGACCGTTTCTGAGCTTACCGGAACAGAACAACCAAATGAAATCATTCAAACCGTAGATGCTAGCTATTTATTTCGTTCTAAACACATCAAAGCACGTTTGAGCGGGTATTATACCAAAATAGAAGACGCAACAGATATTTCCTTTTTTTACACTCAAGCTATCTCAGGATCAGAAGCTGGTTTTGTACAAGAGATTGTAACCGATATCGATAAGCTTTACTATGGAGGTGAACTAGGTATTGAATTTCAGATTACCCCAACCTTAAAACTCAAATCCGCAGCAGCGATTGGAGAATTTAGATACAATAACAACCCAGAACTAGCACTAGCCAGTACAAGTGATGTTTTTGCAGAGGTACAAGGTGTTCGTTCTTTCGGCAAATCCTACATCAAGGGATATTATTTGCCTGTGGGTCCACAAAACGTGGCTCAATTGGGATTCGAATACCGTGATCCTAATTTCTGGTGGTTTGGAACCACTGTTAACTATTTTTCTAACGCCTTTATCAATGTGAGTCCATTTGCAAGAACCTCTAATTTTTATCAAGATCGTGATGGTTTGCCTTTTAATGACATTGATGAAACTGTAGCTCAATCTTTGTTACGGCAAGAACAACTGGAAGACTACTTTCTTGTAAATGCTATTGGTGGAAAATCATGGAGAATTAACAACTATACTTTAGGTTTTTTTGCTTCCATTACTAACATCCTTGACCAGAAATACAAAACCGGTGGTTTTGAACAAACCAGAAATGCCAATTATAGACTAGCATTAGAAGAATCCAGAAGGGATACGCCCATTTTTGGCCCAAAGTACTTTTATGGCTTCAGCACCTCATACTACCTTAATTTTTATGTACGATTTTAAACACCAATCAAATGATATTCACACCAAAAACCAGCAGATCGATTTGCTATATGTTCCTAGCTTCAATTCTTTTATACTGCACTCCACAACAAAATTTTGACACCCCATCCATATCGACTCAAGAACCAGAAATTACAGGTACTTCTATTGATATACAATCCTTATTAGGTATGCTTGGTCAGGAACTAGAAAAAGAAGGAGAAAATGCGAAATTGATCTTTGAGGATACTGATAATTTTATTAGTGGATATGTGGTTTCAAGTGACCGTGCTAGTAATTTTTTTAAAGAGCTCATCATTCAAAACAAAAAGGATAATCCTACTGCAGGGATTAGAGTATTGGTAGATGTTAACCCTCTGTTTACCTTTTACGATTTTGGAAGAAACGTATTTATTCCTCTGAATGGTTTATCTATAGGTATAGAAAATGGGGTACCTACATTAGGAGTTCTCGATGGAAATACGATTGCTCCAATACCTTCATTTCAAACTGAAAACACAATAATAAGAGGTTCAGAAATAGGAGAAATTATCCCTTTAGAACTAAGTATCTCAGATTTTTCTGATCAGTATCTCCATCTTTTTATAAAGATCAATAATCTTCAATTTCATAAAAACTTTGTGCAAAATGATAATGTTTTTTCTTTTGCATCAGAACCGAATGATACCTTTGATGGGGAACGAATCATAGAAGATTGTGATACTCAAAGAAACACCATCCTAAGCACTAGTACTTTTTCTGATTTTAAAGGCTTAAAACTGCCTCAAGACAGGGGCAGTTTTCAAGGAATTCTCACCAAGAATTTCCTTGGAGATCGATATAATCTGGTACTCAATGATCCCAATGGACTTTTATTTGATACCGAAGAGCGGTGTGATCCTCAAGTGTTTGAATGCGTTCAGGAACATGAAGGAGATCAGCTTATTTTTGAACAGGATTTTAGCGATTTTAAAACCTCTGATTTGGGAAAAGAAGGTTGGTTGAATATCAATCAAACTCAAGGTAAATTGAAGTACAAAATAGGAGAGTTTGCCAATAACAAATATGCTCAAATCACAGGGTTTAGATCAAATGAAGGTTTGTACGAAGTTTGGTTGATTACTCCTGAAATTGACTTAGGTACCACAAATTCAGAAGTTTTGAACTTTGATGTCCAAGCCGGGTTTGATAATGGTAATATTCTGGAGGTGTTTATCAGTACTGATTTTGTTGATGATATCTCGACTGCCAACTGGTCTAAATTAGACGTAACCGTACCACGCGGACCATTAAATGCTTTTGGAGACCTTTTCCCCTCTGGTGCTATTGGTTTGGATTGTGTAGAAGGTACGGCGAGAATAGGGTTTAGATATTTAGGCGGTGATCCAAAGGTCACTACACGGTATCACATTGATAACATCAAAATAACCGGTAACTAACTTTTACTCTAGTATCATTCCAATATGGGGGATACCATCCTCGAGGTACTCCTCTCCTACCATAACAAACCCATGGGATTCGTAAAATCGTTGTAAATAGGTTTGTGCAGAAATTTTGATGGTCGTTGTTTTAAAATGATTCTCGACGGCAGTAATGCTTTCTTTGATCAGATCATGCCCATATCCGTATTGCCTTTCTTTTTTGGCAACCACTACTCTGCCAATACTGGCGTGTTCAAAATAATCGCCTGCTTTAAATATTCTAGTATAAGCGACTACTTGATCATCTTTATAGCCAATTATATGCAGTGCTTTTTGATCTTTGTTGTCGATATCCTGATATACACAATCCTGTTCAACAACAAAGACTTCTGCGCGTAAGCGCAAAATTTTGTAGAGCTCTGATACTGTAAACTCATCAAAGCTTTTTACCATAAATTTAAGGCTCATAAATCCGTAGTATTAGCACATCGGTATTTTCTTTACCCGATTTAAGTGTCTACCTCCTTCAAAAGCAGTGTTTAAAAATGTTTTTACCATTTCTAAAGCTTGTGGTGCAGAAGTAAATCTTGCAGGGATACATATAATGTTTGCATTATTATGTTGTCTGGTAAGTTCTGTTATTTCTTTTGTCCAACACAGACCAGCCCGAATATTTTTGTATTTATTAGCAGTCATGGCAACACCATTACCACTACCACAAATTAAAATTCCAAAATCCGCATTCTCACTATCCACATCTTTTGCTACAGGATGCACAAAATCTGGATAATCTACACTAGAATCTTCGTTGGTACCATGGTTAATTATCTCAATTCCTTGAGAAGTAAGATATTCTACTATTGCAAACTTATATTCTGTTCCTGCGTGGTCGTTTCCTATAGCTATTTTCATTTGTTTTTGATGTCTGTTTGAGTTACACTACAAAGATAATTTAATCCAAAAAAGTAACCTTCAAAAAGTCAAATAATTACGTAAATATTACCTCAATGTTAATAACTCATAACCTTGTGTTAACATTGTATGTGAATAAATGGTTCCTAAAATTTATAACATTTTTTTGCTTGTTTGATTTTTTATTAGAATACAAGAGGCATCTGCAATTTTCAAAACAATAAATTCATTTTTTTTGGTTGAGTTTTCAAACATTAAATTAATGTTATGAACTCCCGTTTTTTTGAAAAACTATTAAATATTATACCTGTGAATATGCTATTAACAACTGTTGATTATTTTTTATTTCTATTACATTTTCAAGCAATTATCATATTGATATCTTGTTTATATGTTTCTGAAAATTTCAAAAAAAGAAAAAAGCAAAAAAAACTTAAAAAAGTTATACCGCTATTCACACTACATCATAAGTATCATTATTAATTTTAAATTTCAAAAAAGAAAAAAGATATATTAAATATATGTTGAAAAGTATCTTTGAATTTAAAAATTGAAAATAAAGAATGTTCTTATACAATTCGTAGATATGAATTGGTATTTAAGTCGTCTATGATTTGTAGTACTCTTTCTTTGTCTCTTTGATGAACTTTGAGATTGATTCCTCCCAGAGCGTTGGAGTAAAAAGGAAAAACGCCGATCATTGTTTCATTCTCGAAGAAATACGATATGCCTTCTCTATCTAGAAGAAGCTTCAATATAGCGTATTCATAGGGGTAAGTAAAGGTTTTTACAATAATAAAGTCTTTCATTAAAAGAAAATCAATAGCTAAATATACGAAATAAGAAAAAGGGATCAGTAAAGTAGTGATAAAATGAGATAAACTACTGATCATTAATTGATCTCTAGAGTCTCTTCTCCAAATGTTGCAGAACCATTTATCTCTGATTCGTTGATTGTTTCATTTTTTTTATCCAGGGTATTACTGATATATAAACTAAAAGAATACACTCCTAATAAGAATATTAGAACGAAAAGGAATATTACTTTATGTACTTTTTTGATTTTAGCCATCGTTATATAGAAACAGCAATCTATGACTGTTTAGTATAGTAAAATAAAATTAAGTAATTTTTAAGATAAAAGCAGGAAATTGTTTAGAAAATATAAATATAAACTACTGATTTACAGATAATACATTTTTTTAAGGTTAAACATAAAGAGAATGCAATGATTAATAAAAAGTTTAAACCTAAAATTATAGATCTTTAACAATAAACAGTACTTTTATCAGATATAACATAATTGACATTAATGAAAAGAAAGAGTAGAAGAAGAAAAAAGTCTCCCAAAATAGAGAATATCACCCAAGGAATACTCAAAATACTTAAATCAGAACCTCATAAAACTTTTAATTACAAACAAATAGGTGCTAAATTCGGTGTAAATGATGCCAGTAGTAGAAATCAGATTATCAAGAAGTTAGCCCAATTAGCGGCAAAGAAACAAATTGAAGAAGTAGAGCGAGGTAAGTTTAAGATCATTCCTAATATAAATACATTTACAGGTAGATTAGAGATCACCGCAAAAGGAACTGGATATGTAGTGGTAGAGGATCTTGAAGACGATATTTTTATTCCAAATAATAATTTAAACAAAGCATTAGACGGAGACGAAGTAGAGGTATATGTGTACCGTAGAAAGAGAAGAGGGAAAAGCGAAGGAGAAATTACAAGAATTATTAATCGTAAAAGAAATGAGTTTGTAGGAGTTATTGAGCTACAAAAAAATTATGGTTTTGTAAATGTTCAGGATGGTAAAATGTATACCGATATTTTTGTACCGAAGAATAAAATAGGCAAGTCTGAACATGGGGATAAGGTATTGGTAAAGTTAGAAGATTGGCCTGATAATGCAGAATCACCTTTTGGTAAAGTAGTAAAAGTTCTGGGTAAACCAGGAGAACATCATACCGAAATCCATGCAATTTTAGCTCAGTATGGGTTACCTTATGAATTTCCCGAGGAAGTCGAAGAATTTGCCAATCAATTAGATACGAGTATTCAGGAATCTGAAATCAAGAAACGAAGAGATATGAGAGATATCTTAACGTTTACCATTGACCCGAAAGATGCCAAAGATTTTGATGATGCTTTATCTTTTGAAATTCTGGAGAATGGAAACTACGAAATTGGTATTCACATTGCAGATGTATCACATTACGTAAAGCCAGGATCAATTCTTGATGATGAAGCTTACGAAAGAGCAACTTCTGTATACCTGGTAGATAGAGTAGTACCGATGTTACCAGAGATTTTATCTAATAATGCATGTTCTTTAAGACCTCATGAAGAAAAGTATACATTTTCTGCAGTTTTTGAGCTTAACGATAAGGCAGAAATCAAAAATCAATGGTTTGGTAGAACAGTAACCTACTCTGATGCACGTTTTGCTTACGAGGAAGCGCAACATATCATAGAGACCAAAGAAAGTGGTATTCCTGAAGAAATTTCACTTACCGGGAAAAGCTATGCAGCGGATGATAAGATAAAAGAAGCGATTCTTAAATTAGATGAATTGGCCAAAATCATGCGCTCCAAACGAATGAAACATGGAGCTATTTCTTTTGATAAAGTAGAAGTACGGTTCTCTTTAAACAACGATAACGAACCTACAGGAGTCTTTTTTAAGACTTCTAAGGACGCTAATAAGTTAATCGAGGAGTTTATGTTACTTGCTAATAAAAAAGTCGCAGAATTCATCGGAAAACAAAATCCAAAGAAAACCTTTGTGTATCGAGTACACGACGAACCGGACGACGAAAAGTTAGCAGCACTACAAAACATCATTGGGAGATTTGGATATAAATTAGATTTAAGAGACCGAAAAACTACCACAAAATCTTTAAATGGTTTATTAAAGGATGTGCAAGGTAGAAAAGAACAAAACCTTGTAGATACGCTTGCTATTAGAAGTATGAGCAAAGCGGAATATACTACCCATAATATTGGGCATTATGGATTAGCATTTGACTATTATTCGCATTTTACATCGCCGATTAGAAGATATCCTGATGTTATGGCACATCGTTTGCTGCAACATTATCTGGATAATGGAAAATCTGTTGCTGAAGAAGAATACGAAGAAAAGTGTAATCACAGCAGTAGTATGGAAAACCTTGCTGCAAATGCAGAAAGAGATTCTATTAAATACATGCAGATCAAGTTCATGAAAGATCATGAAGACGAGCATTTTTTGGGTGTAATTTCTGGAGTTACCGAGTGGGGTATTTATGTAGAAATTATCAGCAACAAATGTGAAGGAATGATCAGATTACGTGATATGAATGATGATCATTATG
The DNA here is from genome assembly GCF_055808215.1 of Aquimarina sp. KJ22-3. Taxonomy (NCBI): domain Bacteria; kingdom Pseudomonadati; phylum Bacteroidota; class Flavobacteriia; order Flavobacteriales; family Flavobacteriaceae; genus Aquimarina; species Aquimarina sp. KJ22-3. The sequence continues at coordinate 62,977 of NZ_CM147859.1, forward strand.
TATTTGACCAAGACGAATATGCGGTAGTAGGTCAGACTTCAAAGAAAGTTTACCAACTAGGAGATGAAGTTTATGTGAAGGTAAAAAGTGCTGATTTGGTCAAAAGGCATCTGGATTTTACACTTATCGGAAGTAAAGAAGAGGTAGAATAAAATTCAATAGATAATAACACACAAATCTTAAAATATTTTTGATATGAAAAAGATTCTTTTTTTATGGGTATGGTTACCATTACTCTCGATAAATGCTCAGGATGTAGTGACCAAAAACATTGGAGATTTTACCGAACTAAAGGTATTTGATAAAATCAGTGTAACCTTGGTGGAGAGTGATGAAAATAAGGTTGAAATAACCGGAATAAAAAGACGCGAAGTAGATGTGGTTCTGAAAGATGATCTATTGAAAATACGAATGTTTGTAGATAATATTTGGGATAATAACAACACCAAAGTAATCGTGTATTATAAACAAATTGAAAAGATTGATGCCAATGAAGGTGCCAGGATTATCGCCAAGGATGTTATCAAATCAAGAGATTTAGATATCCGTGCACAAGAAGGTGGAAAGGTCATTGGGAAAGTAGATGCCAATTTTGTGTACGGAAAAGCGGTAACAGGTGGAGAAATTGATCTGGAAGGTGAAGCAAAAGAGCAGGAAATCGTAATTAACTCTGGTGGGCAATATTACGCTAGTGAGCTTGAAAGTAACGAAGTACAGGTAAGAGTAAGCGCGGGAGGAACTGCCGAAGTATTTGCCAGAAAGTACATCAAAGCCAATACCAATGCTGGAGGTACCATTAGGATTTTTGGGAATCCTACAGAAATGGATACTCAAAAATTATTGGGAGGTAAAATCATAGAAGTTAACTAAGTAGTTTTTTTACCTTTGTAGTATAGACACACTTATCATATGCTTCAAGATGCTCAGGCCGCAATACCATTAGGATTTTTATTAGCCTTTTTGATTGGGCCTGTTTTTTTTGTGCTTTTAGAAACAGCGGCTATTAAAGGTTTTCGAGCTGCATTAGCCTTGGATCTGGGTGTAATTTTTGCTGATATTGTCTTTATTCTTATCGCATATTTTAGTACCAATCAAATTCTTGAAAAAATTAAAGATGATCCTGCGTTATTTATTTTTGGTGGGATGTTGTTAGCTACCTACGGAGTAATTTCTTTTATTCAGGAGCGTAAAAACTATAATAAACTTCGAGATACTTCGGTAGAAATAATCAATAAACAGAATTACTTGATGCTCTTTGTAAAAGGGTTTTTGCTCAATTTTATCAATATCGGAGTATTAGGTTTTTGGCTAAGTATTATCATTGTTATTGGACCACAATTGGATATGAATACCAATAGAATATTGTATTTCTTCGGTATAGTTCTAGGTACGTATTTGTTTATTGACGTGTTTAAAATGTTATTAGCCAAACGCTTAAAAAGAAAATTGACTCCAAAAAGAACATATATGACCAAAAGAGTAATTAGTATTTTGATGGTTGTTTTTGGAGTGTTTTTGATATTAAAAGGAGTTTTACCAGATACCATGGAGGAGAGAATACAAAATGAAATAGAAAAAATAACTCCAGAAGCTCCTGCTTTTAACTAAAAAATCCCGTACAAAATGTACAGGATTTTTGAGGTGTCGAGCGGATTCGAACCGCTGTAGATGGTGTTGCAGACCACTGCCTAGCCACTCGGCCACGACACCAGTTTTTGGTTGGAAGGCAAATGTAAAAAAATTTATTATTTCTTAGTAAGAAATTGCATTAAAACTGCATTCCAATATAACGAAAGTACAAAGTTAACGATTTTTACTTCGGGTTATAGTAACCATTTCAACATTTCCTCCAATGGGTGGATTAATTTTTGAAACATCTACTGTTGCTTTTTCAACCAGGGGTAATTCTTTGAGTATTCTGACTAATATTCGTTCTGCGGCATGTTCTAAGAGCTTAGATCGTATAGCCATTTCTTCTTTTACAATATGATTTAAATGCACATAATCTACAGTATCCACCAAACGGTCTGACCCTGCAGATTGAGTTAAATCTGCTTTAATTTTAAGATCAACCCTATAGTCAGATCCTATTTTTTTCCTCAACAAGACATCCATGATAGGCATATATCTTGATGTTTTTCAGTTTAATTATTCCCACAGATGTTTTTGACAAAGGTAAAGGAATCTTTATTAATATTCGAGTCAAAAATTCTGGTTATCGCATGGATGTGATCATATTTAAAATAATGTAATTAAAGGTTTTTTGATGTAGTGAAGCAGGATAAGAATTTGTAGTTTTGTGGTTTATTTACTTTGTAATGACTGAAGAGAAGAAATCGCTCAATTTTATAGAGCATATTATAGAAGAGGATCTTGAAAATGGAATGGATACCAACAATTTGCGTTTCCGTTTTCCACCAGAACCTAACGGATATCTGCATATAGGACATACCAAAGCTATAGGAATAAGTTTTGGTTTGGGATTAAAATATAATGCTCCTGTCAATCTTAGGTTTGACGATACCAATCCTGCAAAAGAAGAGCAGGAATATGTAGATGCAATTAAAGAAGATATTGCCTGGTTGGGCTATACATGGGATAGAGAATGCTATTCTTCTGATTATTTTCAACAGTTGTATGACTGGACAGTTCAGTTAATTAAAGAGGGTAAGGCGTATGTGGATTCTCAAACTGCAGAAGCTATTGCAGAGCAAAAAGGTACAACGACAGAACCTGGAACAAATAGTCCTTATAGAGACCGGTCTGTAGCCGAAAATTTGGATCTTTTTGAACGGATGAAAAATGGAGAATTTGATGAAGGAGAACATGTAGTTCGTGCCAAAATTGACATGGCTGATCCAAACATGTTAATGAGGGATCCATTAATGTATCGTATCCTTAAAAAATCACATCACAGAACAGGTGATGAGTGGTGTATCTATCCTATGTATGATTGGACACATGGAGAGAGCGATTATATTGAGAATATATCTCATTCCTTATGTTCTTTGGAGTTTAAACCTCATAGAAAACTATATGACTGGTTTCTGGATCAGGTGTATAGTGAGAATATAAGACCCAAACAGCGGGAGTTTGCCAGGCTTAATTTGAGTTATACCATTATGAGTAAGCGAAAGCTCCTTAAACTGGTAGAAGAGGGTATTGTCAAAGGATGGGATGATCCAAGAATGCCTACGATTTCTGGTCTTAGAAGGCGTGGATATACTCCAGCTTCGATACGTAAATTTGTGGAAACAGTAGGAGTGGCCAAGCGAGAAAATGTTATCGATGTTTCTTTGTTAGAATTTTGTGTAAGAGAAGATCTTAATAAAATAGCGCCAAGAGTAATGGCGGTTATGAATCCAGTAAAACTGGTAATCACGAATTATCCTGAAGGACAAGAGGAGTGGTTGGAAGCAGAAAATAACCCTGAAGATGATAGTGCAGGATCTAGAAAAGTTCCGTTTTCTAGAGAGTTATATATAGAAAAAGAGGACTTCAAGGAAGAAGCAAGTCGAAAGTTTTTTAGACTTACTTTAGGTAAGGAAGTTCGTTTAAAAAATGCATATATCATTAAGGGAGAAAGTGTGGTAAAAGATGATGAAGGAAACATCATCGAAATCCATTGTACATATGATCCAGAAAGCAAATCGGGTAGTGGTACAGAAGCATCTAAGCGCAATGTAAAAGGAACTTTACATTGGGTATCTATGGCACATGCGGTACCTGCAGAAATAAGGGTATATGATCGATTATTTAATGATGAAGCACCTGCAGGACATAAGGATAAAGACTTTATGGAGTTCCTTAATCCTGAGTCCCTTAAGATCATAACAGGGTATGTAGAACCTAGCTTGAAAGAGGTTCAACCGTTGGAGCAATTTCAATTTCAAAGACTAGGATATTTTAATGTTGATCCTGATAGTTCTGGTGATCTTTTGGTATTTAATAAGACTGTAGGATTAAGAGATACTTGGGCAAAGGCTAAACCTGTACCATCCCAAAATAGCACCAATAAACCAGCTCAAAATCAGCAGAGAGAGGTTCCTGCTATAGAAGAGGTAAAGAGAGCAGGGAAGAAGTACACTAATTTACCCGAAGAGAAGAGAGTAGTGCTAAAAAATAAGATCATTGAGGCAGCAAAAAAAGTTGAAATTGATGAGTTGATTCCGCTATATAACACAGCGGCAAAAAAGGTAGGAACCCGTATTGCTACTACAATTGCGTTGGGTATAGTGCTTGAAACCAAGAATATGAAGCCAGATGAATTGGCAATAGCATTTATTCAGAAAGGAGTAGAAGATAGCAACGAATTACTACAAACGGAAGCTAAAGAAATTGCCAAAAAATATAGTATTAACTAAAAAAGAAAAGCCCTCAAATAGAGGGCTTTTTATTAGTTTTCTGCAATATGTTCATCAAGAGGTATATCAATATCTGTTTTGAAATTTGGAAACAATTTTTGAGTATCCGGATCATCTATTAATTTGTTAGATTCTACAAAGTACCATTGTGATTTTTTGGAATCATAAAACCCGAATAAAGAACCTTTTATCACTACGGATCTACCACTAAAGTCCATTTCTACGGTATTCTTTATCAGACATCTATATTCTTTTCCTTCTTTTTTAAGTTCTGCAATTTCGTCGATTTTGGATTTTTTGACTTTGATGTTTTGAGCATCCATGGTTCTGAAATTGTCATTCATGGTTTCCATCAGTTGCTCTTCGCCAAAAGCTTTAAAAATATTTGGATGGGTATATTTAAGCATTTGACTTAAATTTCTATCAACAGATGCTTTTGATGTTGCTTTGGCATCTCTAAGTGCAGTTTTTTTAAGAGTGTTTACGTTTTGCGAAAAAACACTCCCTGTAATTAAAAGTAACAGTAAAAAGTAATTTTTCATGGGACTATGTTTTATAAAAATTGTTAAGTTTACGACTATAAATTTTATTTATAAATTTACAATATTTATCACTTTTTCTTATTAAAAACAACGTTAAATAAAGCTTTCTAAACGATTAAAAAAATAATAGCATGTAAATCTATATTGGAAAATCAAAAACTGTGCTAAAAACGCTGTAAATGATTTTTTAACAAAAATAAACCCGTTTTCAGAAGTTTGCAACAAAAAAATAAAAAACCCGACTTATGTTTGTAAGTCGGGTTGATTTTTATGACAAAAAAATGTTATTCATCGGTTCCAGGTTTTTTCTTTCTGGTGATTCCTTTAGCCGCATTTTGTCTTTTCATTTCTTCACCAATTTGATTGGAAGCTGTAAAAGAAGCAATCATGTTGTTTAACATATCACTTCCTGCTTGAGGAGAATTTGGAAGTAATATTAAATTACTGTTGGTTTCTTCTCCTATAGATTGTAAAGTATCATAATGTTGAGTAACTACAATTAGAGCTGAAGCTTCTTGAGAATTGATACCTACATTGTTTAGAACGTCTACACTTTCTTCCAATCCTCTTGCAATTTCTCTACGCTGATCGGCGATACCTTGTCCTTGTAATCGTTTACTTTCGGCTTCAGCACGTGCTTTTGCTACAATTTTGATTCGCTCAGCTTCGGCTTCATATTCTGCAGCAATCTTTTCACGTTCCGCAGCATTAATACGGTTCATAGCTTCTTTAACTTGTAAATCAGGATCAATGTCAGTTACAAGAGTTTTTATGATATCATATCCGTAATTGATCATCGCTTCATTTAATTCTGCTTTTACCGCAATAGCGATGTCATCTTTTCTTTCAAAAACATCGTCCAGTTTCATTTTTGGAACTTCTGCACGTACAACATCAAAAACATATGAGGTAATTTGATCATGTGGGTTTTCTAGTTTATAGAAAGCATCATATACTTTTTCTTTAATAACTTGAAACTGTACAGAAATTTTTAAACGTACAAACACATCATCTTTTGTCTTCGTTTCAACGATTACATCAAGCTGTTGAATTCTTAAATTGATTCTACCAGCGATACGATCGACTATTGGAATTTTCATTTGGAGTCCTGAATTACGGAAGCTCAAAAACTTTCCAAAACGTTCTACCACGGCAGAGGTTTGTTGTTTCACTACAAAGAATGAGGAGAACAAAACAATAAAACCAAAAATTAGTACCGGAATTAATAATATACCCATTGTTTTTTCAGATTAAAGTTAATAGTTATGTAAATGAATTTACAAAATAAATGTATAGCAATACACTATTTTGAAATGGTAATCATAGCAGTGGCAATTTGTGCATTACTTGAACCAAATGCTACCGAAACTACTTCCCAACCATCTTTTGAAACACGATTAAGGGTATCTTCAACCTCTTTCCTTAGCTTTTCGGTCGACCATACATTGGATAGTTTTAGTACTCTAAATGTTTTTGCCATTGCTGTAGTTTTTGTTGATTATAGTATTATATATGTGTAAGTTTTTTACAAAACGTTACATATGTTCGCTGTGGAACTACAAAAATGGCATCGCTAAACTTAGCGTTTTAAAGCTGTTCTATGGCGCTTTCAATTCGGTATATAGTCTGTTTTTTACCAATTACAGAAGCGATCAGAAATAGATCCGCTCCTTGCAATGATCCGACTAGAGCTACCCGTAAAGGCATCATTATTTTTCCAAAACCTATTTCCTTTCCAGTAATCCATGCTTTTACGATTTGGGAAACATTGTCCTGAGTAAAGTCATCAATATCGCTAAGTATCCGAGTTAGTTCGTGCATGAGGTGAGCTGTATCTTCTTTCCATGCCTTCTTCGTTGCTTTTTCATCGTATTGAGTAGGTGGCAAAAAGAAGTAGGAGGACAGTTCCCAGAGATCATTTACAAATACCGCTCTTTCTTTTACTGCTTCAATTACTGTTTCAATAGGAGCATCGGTAGTGATCTTTTTATGCTCTAATATGGTTTTGAATGCACTTACCAGTTCAGAATTATCTAGTCTTTGTAAGTGTTGTTGTTGAAACCATTTGGTTTTTTCTGGATCAAATTTGGCCCCGGCTTTGTTCACTCTTGAAAGATCAAATTGTTGAATCAACTCATCTAGGGAGAAAAGTTCTTGCTCGGTTCCAGGATTCCAACCCAAAAAGGCAAGCATGTTTACTACGGCTTCAGGAAGATAACCATCTTCACGATATCCAGCAGAAAGATCGTTGGTTTTGGGATCGGTCCACTGTAATGGGAATACAGGGAATCCTAATTTGTCACCATCTCTTTTGCTTAGTTTTCCTTTACCAACAGGTTTTAGAATTAAAGGTAGGTGAGCAAAAACGGGAGCTTCCCATTCTAATGCTTCATATAGCATGAAGTGAAGCGCTAATGATGGTAACCATTCTTCACCTCTAATCACATGGGTAATTTCCATCAAATGATCATCTACGATGTTGGCAAGGTGATAGGTGGGCATACCATCACTTTTGAATAAAATTTTGTCATCCAAAGTGTTAGTATCTATTTTGATATCTCCTCTTATTTCATCTTTGAGATGTAATGTTTCGTTTTGTGGAGATTTGAATCGAATTACATAAGGTATACCAGATGCTAATTTGTTATTAACCTCTTCTGCAGATAAGCTTAAAGAATTATCGAGTTCGTTTCTATTATGCCAATTGTAAATAAAAGTTTTCTTATTGGCTTCGTGTTCTTTTCTTAGTTGATCAAGACTTTCAGGGGTATCAAATGCATAGTATGCTTTTCCATTTTGCAATAGACGATCTGCGTATTGTTTATAAAGATCTTTTCTTTCACTTTGACGATAGGGACCAAATAAACCTTCTTTATCTGGACCTTCTTCATAAGGTATGTTACACCAGTTTAAGGCATCTTTTATGTATTGTTCTGCTCCAGGTACATATCTATTTTGATCGGTATCTTCAATACGTAAGATAAATGTACCGTTGTTTTTTTGCAAATAAATAATTAAATAAAGCGGTTCTTACTCCACCAATGTGTAAAGGACCTGTGGGACTGGGAGCAAATCGTACCCTAACTTGTTTTGTCATGATCGTGTAATTTTATGCGCTTTATGATAGTCGTATTATCATAAAATAATCATGCACAAAGATACAATCTTCCGTAGGGAAATAAAGAGTTTTTTGGAGGATATGTGTATCCGTTTGATTATGAAATTATGAGGTTTTCATTTCACGTGGAACCCTTTTGTTCATTATCATAAACCAAATGGGAGGTAGTAGAGAAAGTACCATGGATGTAGGATAACCAAATGGTAGTTGTGGACTTTGATCATGATGATCTAATAATTGATATTTTTTGGAGGCGCGATGATGATGATCACTGTGTCTTGTTAATTCGTAAAGTATAATTCTTCCCAGAGAATGATTAGAATTCCAGGAATGAATCTCTTTTACTCTTTCATATCTGCCAGAAGAAGTTTTATTGCGTCTTAATCCATAGTGCTCAATGTAATTGATGGTTTCAAGAAGCAAGAAACCAACAATCCCACTAAAGAAAGCAATTTTTAACCCTTGAAAATCAAATAATAAATAAGCTAGTGAGAGGTATGATGCTTGTATAAGAAGGTACCAAAGCATATCATTTTTTATAGATAAAAAAGATTGATTCTTTTGTTTCAATAAATTGAGCTGTATACGCCATGCGCTTATATATTGACCTAGGGTAGAAGAGAGCCAAAAGAAGTAAACGGGTTGGTTATATTTGGCGGTGGCTGGATCTTCTTTTGTAGCTACTTTAAGATGATGGCCAAAATTATGTTCAATATAGAAATGCATATACAATGAAGGCAGAAGAAGTGCTTTTCCGATAAAGCGTTCTTTGGTGAATCTATGGCCTAATTCATGGCCAACATTTATACCATTGGTACCTAGAACGATTCCGGTAGAAAGTATGATACCGACAATTTCAAAGGTTTCAAGATTGGTATTATGACATACATAAAGTGTTGCAAATAGGATACCGTAAACTATAGGTAAATTAAGATAGAGCATCCAGTCAAAAAGTTTGTTTTTGGACTTTTCTTTTTTTAGATGTTGATCATCATTACGTGTAGAAGCAACTGTAAATAACTCTAGAATTGGTATGAAACCAAAGGCATAGATTAGGGTTAAATAGGTAAAATATCCTTGTAGTAAAAGACCAATAATAGCCATCAAAGGAATGGTGTAGGCGGTGATATATTTTAGATCTTTCATAAGTTATTAGGAGCTAATGGGTTGAATTATCATAAATATAACAATTCTATTAAAAATAAAGTTGTAGTTTTAAAAGTTACTGGCATAAGAACAAAGGTTTTATGGAGAATTTTGATATTATAAAGAATAAGTTAGAGGGATTTGTAAGGAAGTATTACATCAATGATTTGATAAAGGGAGTGATTCTTTTCTTTGCAATAGGAGTGTTGTATTTCTTTTTAACGATGTTGATAGAATACTTTCTTTGGTTAAGCCCGTTAGGTCGAACAATTCTGTTTTGGTTATTTGTAGCTGTAGAGTTTGGTTTGTTTGTTAAGTTTATTTTGATACCTATTGCTAAGTTGTTTCGTCTGGCAAAAGGAATAGATTATAAAGATGCTTCTACAATTATAGGAAATCATTTTCCTGAAGTGGATGATAAATTATTGAATCTTCTACAGCTTAAAGATAGCAACGAGGAATCTTCATTATTGCTTGCAAGTATAGATCAAAGATCAAAAGAGTTACGTCCGATTCCGTTTTCATTAGCGATCAATTTTAAAGGAAATATCAAGTTCCTGAAATATGCAGCAATTCCTATAACTATTTTTTTAGTTCTATTGGCTATCAACAGAATAAGTTGGATTTCTGATAGCTACGATCGGGTGGTAAATTACAATGTTGCTTATGAACCACCGGCGCCGTTTAGTTTCTTTATTGTCAATGAAGAATTAAATGCTTTTGAACATAAGGATTATATACTTAAGGTGAGAACTACGGGTGAGATTGTACCAGAAACTGCTACGTTGACCTATAATGATGAAGTGTATTTTATGAAGAATACGGGCGTAGGTGAGTTCGAGTATGTTTTTGTACAACCTAAGGAATCGATTGATTTTGTGATAAGTGCTAATAATATTAGCACAAATTCATATACATTAAATGTGGTTCCTATTCCTGCGCTTTTGGATTTTACGATGTTTTTAGATTATCCAGGGTATACCAAGAAGGTGGATGAAAGTTTAAAAAGTTCTGGTAATGCAACTATACCAGAAGGAACAAAAGTGAAGTGGACAGTGTTTACTAGAAATACCGAGATGGTGGATATCAAAACTAGAGATAGTATCATTTCCTTGAATGGAGATGAAGATGAGTTTAATCATGAAATGAAGGTTTTCTCTAATCTGGATTACGAGATTACTACCTCTAATGATAATGTAAAAAATTATGATAATCTATCCTTTACTTTAAATGTAGTAAAAGATCAATATCCAGAGCTTAATTTAAGATCAGAGAAAGATACTTTGGATAATAGAACGATGTATTTTTCTGGAAGGATAAGTGATGATTATGGGTTGAGTAGTTTACGTTTGGTGTATTATAATACGGAAGAATTGGACAATAGAAAAACAGTAAATCTTCCTATACAAGGTTCGGTTTTTGACGAGTTCATTTATGCTTTTCCTGGGGATTTGCAGTTGGTTGATGGTGCCAATTACGAATTCTATTTTGAAGTTTTCGATAACGATGTAATACATAATTACAAAAGTTCAAAAAGTCAGGTTTTTGATTTTCGAAAGTTAACTGAGATAGAAAAAGAGGAAGAATTATTACAGAAACAGAATGAAGCGATTTCAGGATTAAATAAGTCGTTGGATAAATTCAAAAAGCAAGAAGAGGAGTTAAAGAGTATTAGTAAACTTCAGAAAGAAAAGAAAGAATTAGATTTTAATGATAAGAGAAAGTTGGAAGATTTTCTAAAGAGGCAGAAGGAACAGGAAAAGATGATGCAGGATTTTTCAAAACAGTTAAAGGATAATTTGGAAGAATTTAACAAGGAAAAAGAAGAGCCTTTTAAAGATGCATTAAAGGAAAGACTGGAAAGAAATGAAGAACGATTAAAGAAGAATGAAAAGTTGCTAGAGGAAATAGAAAAGTTATCTGATAAAATTCAGAAGGAGGAGTTGACTAAAAAACTAGACGAGCTAGGTAAGGAAAACAAGAATCTGAAGAAGAATTTGGAACAGTTACTGGAGTTAACAAAGCGATATTATGTAACAGAAAAGCATGAAAAAATGGTGGAGAAGTTATCAGAGTTATCTGATAAGCAAGAGAAGTTGTCTGAGAAAAATGAGGACGAAAACACCAAGGAAGAACAAGAAAAATTGAATGATGAATTCAAGGATGTCCAAAAAGAATTGGAGGAATTGAGAAAGGCCAATAAAGATTTGAAACAACCAATGGATCTAAAAATGGATCAAAAAGATGAACAGGATATAGAAAAAGATCAGAATGAGGCTAAGGAGAATTTAGAGAATAAAAAGAATAACGAAGCAAAGAAGAATCAAAAAAGTGCTGCTCAGAAGATGAAGCAGATGAGTAACAATATGAAGATGCAGATGAACATGGCAGGAGGAGAACAGCAGATGGAGGACATGGAAATGCTAAGACAAATATTGGATAATCTGATTGACTTTTCTTTAGGGCAGGAAGACCTAATGAAGGACTTCAAAGGTATAGATAGAGACAACCCAATCTATTCAACAAAGCTAAGAAGGCAAAGTGTATTAAGGGAAAATTTTATTCATATAGATGACAGTTTGTATGCTTTGGCGTTGAGGACTCCTCAGATTACAGAAAGCGTTACTCAGAAGTTGACAGATATAGAATTTAATATCGATAAATCCTTAGAGCGTTTAGCCGAAAATCAAATAGTTCAGGGTACGGCTAACCAGCAGTACACAATTACAGGTTCTAATGATCTGGCATATTTGTTAAGTAGAACTTTGGACCAAATGCAAAATAGCATGTCTGCTGCAGGTAAAGGACAGAGCGGTGAAAATGAATTTCAGTTACCAGATATCATTAAACAACAGGGGGAGTTGAATGAACAAATGCAGAAGGGTATGAAGAAAGGAGAGAAGAAGAATGGTCAGCAAGAAGGAGAACAAAATGAAGGCAGCCAGGGCGAACAAAAAGAGGGGGAACAAGGAAAAGGAAAGGAAGGAAAAAAGGGAAATAGAAATAGCGATGGAGAACAAAACAATGGGCAGGGTCAACAGGATAAGTTGCAGGAGGATTTGAATGGAGAGCTATACGAAATCTATAAGAAGCAACAAGAATTAAGAAATGCATTATCTGATCGAATAGAGAAGTTGGGAAAAGGTAATGGTGAAGGAAGTGAGTTGTTGCGTAGAATGGAACAGGTCGAGCAAGAGTTGTTGGACAAAGGTTTTAATGAAAGAACATTAAGCAAGATGTTGAATTTAAAACATGAGCTATTGAAACTTAAAGACGCTACTTTTGAGCAAGGTGAGGAAGAGCGAAGAGAAAGTGAAACCAATCAAAGGTTATTTGAAAATACCGGAAAGACTCAATTAGAAAATGCCAAACAATATTTCAATACTACAGAGATATTAAACAGACAAGTATTACCTTTGCGGCAAAATTACAAGAAAAAGGTACAAGAGTATTTCAAGAAAGACAATGATTAACTTTTATTACGAGACAGGCATAGAGCATTTGAACGAATCTAAATTAATGGATTGGTTAGACGTTGTTGCTCGTTCTGAAGATAAAAATATAGGAGAAATCAGCTATATCTTTTGCGATGATGAATACCTGCTTGAGATTAATAAGAAGTTTTTGGATCATGATACGTATACGGATATTATAAGTTTTGATGATACCATAGGAAATCTATTAAATGGAGATATTTTTATCTCTCATGAGAGGGTTGTGGATAATGCAAAAAACTATGCTGTTTCGATAGAAGATGAATTAAGAAGAGTGATGGTTCATGGACTGTTGCATTTTTGTGGTTTCAAGGATAAGACGGAGAAGGAGGCTTCTCTTATGAGACAAAAAGAAGATGAGAAACTTAGGATGTTCCACGTGGAACATCCTAAGTTGTAAAATAAATTTGTTCCACGTGGAACAAATTTTTTTAGTAAAACGAGTAACGTTCCACGTGGAACAATGAGATAAAATTATGTTTGATACAGAGTATGATGTTGTAGTAGTTGGAGGAGGACATGCAGGAAGTGAAGCAGCGGCGTCAGCCGCTAATTTGGGTTGTAAAACATTGTTGATTACAATGAATTTGCAAAACATTGCACAGATGAGTTGTAATCCAGCTATGGGAGGAATTGCAAAAGGACAAATTGTTCGAGAGATTGATGCGCTCGGAGGGTATAGTGGAATTGTGAGTGATCGAACAGCAATTCAGTTCAAGATGTTGAACAAATCAAAAGGTCCTGCTATGTGGAGTCCAAGAGTTCAAAGTGACCGAATGCGATTTGCAGAAGAGTGGAGATTGCTTTTGGAACAGACCGAGAATTTAGATTTTTATCAGGAAATGGTGAGTGGTCTGTTGATAGAAAATGGAGAGATCAAAGGAGTAAAAACATCTTTGGGAATTGAGGTAAAAGCCAAGACAGTTGTTTTAACCAATGGTACCTTTTTGAATGGATTAATACATATAGGAGAAAAACAATTTGGAGGTGGCCGCGCAGGTGAAAGAGCTGCAACAGGAATTACCGAAGAGTTGATCGATTTAGGTTTTGATGCCGGTAGAATGAAAACAGGAACACCTCCTAGAGTGGATGGAAGATCTTTGGATTATTCAAAAATGGTAGAGCAACCTGGAGATCAACTTCCAGAGAAATTTAGTTATAGTGACAAAACAAAACCGCTTACCGAACAACGATCTTGTTTTATGACATACACTTCTCCGTTGGTGCATGATTTGTTGAAGGAAGGTTTTGATCGTTCTCCAATGTTTAATGGAAGAATAAAAAGTATAGGTCCTAGATATTGTCCATCTATAGAAGATAAGATTAATCGTTTTTCTGAGAAAGAAAGACATCAAATTTTTGTAGAGCCAGAAGGATGGAATACGGTCGAAGTTTATGTAAATGGATTTTCTACTTCCTTGCCAGAAGATGTTCAATTTAAAGCATTGCGTTCTGTAGCTGGTTTTGAAAACGTGAAGTTTTTTAGACCGGGTTATGCAATAGAGTATGATTATTTTCCACCTACTCAACTAACACATACACTAGAAACAAAATTGGTTTCTGGTTTGTTTTTTGCTGGTCAGATTAATGGAACTACAGGATATGAAGAAGCAGCATCTCAAGGTTTGATGGCAGGAATAAATGCAGCGTTAAAAGTTAAGGAAAAGGATGCTTTCATTTTGAAAAGAAGTGAAGCGTATATAGGAGTGTTGATTGATGATCTAATCACTAAGGGAACAGAAGAGCCTTATCGAATGTTTACGTCAAGAGCAGAGTATAGAACTTTGTTAAGACAGGATAATGCAGATTTTAGATTAACGCCAAAATCTTTTGAAATTGGTTTAGCGACAGAAGAGCGAATGAAAAGGATGGAGGATAAGGAAAAGAAATCTTCAGCCTTTGTTCAGTTCTTTAAGGATACAAGTGTAACCCCTGAAGAGGCAAATCCAGTTTTGGAATCAAAAAATTCTGCTCCTGTAAAACAGAGCGGAAAAATGTTTAAACTATTTGCTCGACCTCAAATTACTCTAGAGGATATTCAAAAGTTTAAAAAGGTTCAGGAATATATTAAGGATCAAAATTTGGACAAAGAAGTTTTGGAACAAACCGAGATTCAAGTAAAGTATTCGGGATATATCGAAAAGGAAAAAAACAACGCAGATAAATTAAATCGATTAGAGGATATTAAAATTCCAGCTAATTTTGATTACACCAAATTGAAATCGTTGTCGTATGAAGCGAGAGAAAAAATGTCTAAGATTAAACCCGTAACTGTTTCACAGGCATCTCGTATTAGTGGAGTATCACCAAGTGATATTTCTGTACTATTAGTTTATATGGGAAGATAAATGAAGAGTGTAATTTGTAAACAAGATAGAGCACTAAAAGGAAAAATACTTTCTGCTTTAATTTTGTGTTTTGCCATTTTTTATACGTTTCAAAATTCAGAGCCATTAGTAAGCAGAATTCTTTTTTTGGTTGGGAGTTTGCTATTGTTTGGTTTTTCTGTTTCTTATAAAATTACAGAGAATTTTCAGAACAGAAAATTGTACTCCTTGTTTGGCGTTGTAATTTTTAGTTCAAAACTTGAATTAGACTTTCCAGATTATATTTCAGTTTTCTCAGGATCATTTTCTGTGGATAATGAATGGGGAGCAGTAAGCGCAATCGGAACCAAAGAGCGACATGAAAAATTAGTAGTTCGTTTTTTCACAGGAAACAAATTTGTTTCTCTGTTTAAAACGGAGAATTATAAAGAAGCATTACAAAAAGCAGAAGAGTTAAGTAAAATGTTGGAGGTAGAAATTTACGACACCACCAAAGAATAGTTCCACGTGGAACACAAAATGAAAAGTATCCCATAGTAGATACTTTTTTGCATTTTGTCATGAGAGTTGTATTTAATTTAAAACAAAATACCAGTACTAAATTGTGAATGTTTTGGAAGAGAAAAAACAAAAAGAAGAACAACCCATTTTTGTGAGCTGCAAAGATCATACAGTTTCTGGAGAAACTTTTCATTTGATTTCTGATACGAACTATGATATGTTAGTGACTACTCCAAAACCTAAAGAAGAGGATTTAGGGAAATACTATGAAAGTGAAGATTATATTTCTCATACCGATCATAAACGATCCCTTTTTGAAAAAATATACCATTTGGTAAAATCTTATGCATTACGCAAAAAAGTTGGATTGATTACTAAGCTGAACAATGGATCGGGTGCTATTTTGGATATTGGAGCGGGTACTGGTGATTTTTTGTCAAAAGCAAAAAAAGAAGGTTGGACAGTGTCTGGAGTAGAACCAAACGAACAGGCAAAACAATTAGCCCAACAAAAAGAGGTTTTACTGCACACAAACACTGATGATTTTGAAGACCACTCTTTTGATATGATTACACTTTGGCATGTACTGGAACATGTTCCTGATTTGCAGCATCAAATACAAGAAATAAAACGATTACTAAAACCAGGAGGATATGTTATTGTAGCTGTTCCTAATTTTAAATCTTACGATGCTACCTACTACAAATCTTTTTGGGCTGCTTTTGACGTTCCTAGACATTTGTGGCATTTTTCGAAAAATGCAATTCAAAAATTATTTGCAGAACAAGAACTGAATTTAACACAAATCTTGCCCATGCATTTTGATGCATATTATGTGTCACTATTGTCTGAAAAATATAAAACAAGTAAAATGAATTTTTTGAGCGCGTTTTGGATTGGTTTTCGTTCTAATATAAAAGCAATACGTTCAAAAGAGTATTCGTCTCATATTTACGTGCTCAAAAATTCCTAATTCCAATTTTGAGGTATTTTTTATCTAATTGTTTACCCTTTCTAGTAAAACTCCATCACTTTTTTAAAAAAAGGGCTTAAATCGGCTTATTTTAGCTCTATTTTAATAGGATTTATAAATGATAGGTTAAATAAGTATTGTTTTTACTTATATATTGTTTTTTTAAACTCAATAATCAATTTTATGAGATGAACTTTGATATTTTTGCCCAGAACTAATTTTTTGAAACATGAGAAAATTTTTATGGATTGCAAGCATCGCTTTTGTTTTGGGATCATGTAATCAACAAGTAGAAAAAACAGCTTACGTAAATAATACAAAAGTAGTTTCTGATTTTACAGAAATGAAAACTGCTCAAGAAAAATGGACAAAACGTAACAATGAGGTTAGAGCCGAACTTGAAGCAAAAGCCAAGCAGTTTCAGATTGAAGTACAAGGGTTCCAAAATATCATGAACCAAATGTCTAAATCTAATAGAGAGAAGAAACAACAAGAATTGGTAGTAAAGCAACAAGAGCTTCAAAGAGAACAACAGGCTAGAATGCAAGAAATTCAACAAGGAAGCCAGAAAGAGATCGATTCTATTATCAATAAAGTAAAGAATTTTATCAAAGACTACGGTAAGAAAAATGGATATACGTATATCTATGGAGATACCGAAGTAAGTAATATTCTGTACGGAAAAGAAGAGTTAGATATTACCGAAAAAATTCTAAAAGAATTGAACGGTGAAGAAGCCAAAACGGAAGAATAAGGTATAACTTTTTATACGTTACATAAGCTCCATCAATACGCATTGATGGAGTTTTTTTATGTCTCTTTTACGAAAAAAAATTGTTAATAAACCATTCTTTTTTTGGCATGTTTTAGCAACAAAATGAGGGAGATTTTAACTTTACTATTTTACACTTTATCGAAAAAAAGTGCCTTTTTCTGAATTTATTTAACGTTTAAAATGTGGGTAAAATCCAGCTTTTTTTAATGATTTTCTATGCTTTTCTGCAATTTTATGATCGTTTTTGAGGGAGATTTTAGCCTTTTCTTGGGGTCCATTTGTTTTTTTTAACGTAATACAATTGCTTGATTAACAAAAATTTATGTATATTATTCAATTATAAGGACATATCTTATGAATGAGTCCAATAGGGCTCTAAAAAATAAGTCAGAAAATTATTACAAAAAAATTAAAATTTTCGTTTGATATAAATATTTAATTTATAATTTTATGACTTGGTAAAAAATATATTAACAATATTATTAACAAGCGCCCCAAATCGCTTCGTTGATAATTAGTATATCCACCCCTTTAAAAGTGTGATATCATGAAAAGTAAACTTAACCTCATAATGCTCTTCTGTGCGCTATCGTTCATTAATAGCAATGAACTTTGGTCGCAAAGAACTATTGGGGCTCCTGAACTTCAAGATTTTGCGGCTTGTGCCGATAGCTTTTTCAACTCCTTTACCGTCATTGCAACACTCTCTCCTGGGGATGCACTTCCTTCTAATAATGAGTTCGTGCTAGAACTTTCTGATCCCAATGGTAGTTTTGACGATGCAAGTGCAATAACAGTGCTCGCAACAGTATCAGGTCCAAACAATGGTTCGGCTTCAGAGTCGGAAATTCGTTTTGAGAATTTTTCGATTCCGGAGAATGCCAATAGCGACAATTACAGGTTAAGAGTACGTACAACTACGGATCCTCCGATTTTTAGTACTTTGTCCGATCCAACCGCGTTTCATTTTTTTAGAAACGATATCGATTTATTTTTGAATGAAAGACAGGACGTGATCTTCTGTAACGTAAGTTCTTTCTCCAAAACATTATCCATACGACTCGAAGATCTGGATGGCAATGCTGTCCCCGCCGATTCTTTTGAGTGGGAATGGTTTAGGAACGGGTCTCTCATTGTAGGAGAGACAACACCAAATCTGGTCGTCACCGAGGTCGGCACCTATTTTGCCAGGATCCCGCTGGGTAACTGTCAAAACTTTTTACATTCGAAGAAACCAACCGAGTAGACGTATCTTTAATAGATGTGTCTACGGCGTTTATAGAAAATGCAGATCCAATGGGTGATTTTGCGTTTTGTCCAAACGATACCAAAGTATTACAATCCAGTCTGCAAGACACCAGATTTACCTATCAGTGGTTCAAGGATGGAGTAGCGATCGATGGCGAAGTAGGACCAACGATAACCTTACCTACCAATGAGTTTGCAGGGGTGTATTCGTTAAGTATCAGTCTAAGCGAAGACTGTACGTTAGATGAGAATCAAATAGCACCGGTAACTGTAATTAATGAAGGTTCTTCGATTACACAACCATTACCAGAAAATCTAATTCTTTTACCAACACAAACAATTAACCTGGAAATCATGACAGATGCTCCCGATGGGAGTACCTTTAGATGGTTTGTAGAAACTAATCCACAAACACAGGGGGTTTTGTCGGGGGGAACAACTTCATTGGAAGCCACGTTCGTAGGATTGTACCGAGTAGAAATCGATGCAATTGACGCTTGTAATAGTTTCTTGTTTTCAGAATCGAACTTGTTGGCGCCAACTGGTTTTAATGTAGTAATTGGTCCTCAAGGAGAAAATGTTTGTGATTCTGATTCTTTTGTGCTAGAACTCAAAGAAATCATTGGTCAAACTACAGTAGATGGTCTAGAAGTACCGTTAACCGAAGAACAATTAGGGTTCTTTGATTATGAATGGCGCCGAAATGGTATCCCTACAGGAGATACCACTACATCGATAACCGTATCAAGCTCAGATATCGGAGATGTATATACACTTTTTGCAACATTGAGAACGGGAGAATTTGTGGATGTTCCATCAAACGATTTAACGGTAGCTCCAATACCACCAGGTACTGTAATTACTGCAGATCCTTTGGTGCTTACAGAAGGAGGTTCGGTAACCTTGTCTGTGCCATCCGATCCAGGATATACCTATCAGTGGTTCCGTGTTGTTGATGGAGAAGATGTACCGATCGATGGAGAAACCAATAACACTTTGGTAGTTACAGAACAAGGCGAATATGGAGTGAACATAGTTTCTGCTATTTGTGAGGTGCGATTAGGTCCAATTACTATTGGGTCGCAAGGCGTAACTGAGATTATTCCAAACATCATTACACCAAATGGTGATAATATCAATGATAATTGGTTTTTGCCGGACTCTTTGTTCAATCAGGCAGATGTAGAAGTAACAATTTATGATATCAATGGTCAAGTTGATTTTTCAGGGGTAAGTTATCAGAATAACTGGCCCTTTGAGAATTCTAAATCGTCGGGTCAAAATCCGATATATTATTACATAATAACTAAAAACAACTCCGTCGTCAGAAAAGGTTCGATAACGGTAATGAGATAATTTTATGGTCAGAAAATTACTTGTATTAATAATATGTTTTTCTCTTAACATGGTTAGAGGGCAAGAAGAAGACGCTACAGTTTTTGGGGTGCTTCCTACGGATATACCTACCCATAACTTAGTAAAATACAATCGTTTTTACTTCAACCCCACCTTTTCTTTAGTTCGCGAAAACAAAAAATCAATCAATGCCTATAACAAAACACAATGGGCAGGTTTCAATGATAATCCACAAACCTATTTGATCAACTATACTGCCAATTTTGATGAAAAAACGGGTGTTGGTATAGGTCTTCATCAGCAAAATGAAGGTATTTACAGATATTTTGGAGGTATTGCCAATTTTGCATACAATCTGGAGTTCGATAGAGATATGAATTTTACGTTTGGGTTAAACCTGGCGTTCTCTCAAAGTGGTCTTAAATCAAATATCGATTCTGCCACTAGTATTGTGTTGAATAATGGAGTTGAAGTAAGTGATCCAACAATATTAAATTTTGAAAACAGCTCCGTATTTACCCTATCACCCGGAGTAAACTTTAATTATGCAGAGTTTGACGTAGGTGTATCTGTATCCAATCTTGCAGCATATAACCTAAGTGGTAGCGAATTACTTACCGATAACATGGCATTTACAGGTCATGTAATGTACACTACAAGCTTACAAAGAAGGTCTGACAAAACTATACGAGGTATGGCATATGCCAATATGCTAACCAGCGCCGATGAAGCTGAAAGCGATTCAAGTTTACGATATGGTGGAAATGTAATTGTAGAGTTTCCAGAATTAGGTTGGGCGCAAGCTGGTTATAACAGTTTTTATGGTGCTTCTCTGGGTATTGGTGGTAATATCACCGAAAATGTATCTGTGGGGTATACTTACGAAATGGGTCTTGGTGATACCAGTAATTTTGGTTCAACGCACGAGGTTGGACTAGCCTATAATTTCCAGAAAGAAAAACCTAGACGAAGAAGAGGAGGACCAAAATCTAGTACTCAAAAAGCATATGAAGAAAGAGATTCTGAAATCAGAAGATTGAAGAAAGAAATTCTTGAACAGAATAAGATTATTAGAGAACTTCAAGATGAACAAGGAACCACTCAAAGTAATGAACAACGAGCGATGAGTGAACTTGAAAGATCTATTGCTGAAGCTAAAGAAAAAGAAGCAAAAGCAGCAAGAGAACTGGAGTTACAACGAGAAGAAGAAGTAAAATTACTCAACAAACAAGCCGAAGAAGAGCGTTTAGCCGCACAAAGAGAGCTTGAAAGAGAATTAGAAGAGCAACGAGAAGAAGAGCAACGACTGGCTTCTCAGAAACAAATAGAAAAAGAAGTAACAGTAGAAGAGTCTGAAGAGCAACGTATAGCTGCCGAAGAAGCAGAAAGAGAGGCAGAAGCTGCAAGAGAACAAGCAGCAGAAGAAGCTCGTATTGCGCAAGAAGAAGCTGCTAGAGAAGCAGAGGCTGCCGAACAGCAAGCTGCCGAAGATGCACGTGTTGCTCAAGAAGAAGCTGCCAGAGAAGCAGAAGCTGCAAAACAACAAGCTGAAGAAGAAGAGAGACTGGCAGAACAACAAAGAGTAGAGCAAGAGCAGGAAGCTGCACGTATAGCAGCAGAAGAACAACGCAGAGAAGAAGCCGCTAGAAGTTTAAGAGAATTAGAAAGAACGACACAACAAGTTATAGATGATGGAAACTCTGATGCTTT
Organism: Aquimarina sp. KJ22-3; assembly: GCF_055808215.1. Classification (NCBI taxonomy): domain Bacteria; kingdom Pseudomonadati; phylum Bacteroidota; class Flavobacteriia; order Flavobacteriales; family Flavobacteriaceae; genus Aquimarina; species Aquimarina sp. KJ22-3. The sequence goes on from NZ_CM147859.1 coordinate 84,531, forward strand.
AAGAAGTCAAGCAGACTTAGTACGATCTAATCAGTTTATTCCAGATCCAGAAAAAGAAAGATTATTAGCGGATATCGATGCGAAGATTGCGGAGCAACAGGCTAATGATATTCAGGAATTGATTGCACAAACAAGATCAGTAATTAGTAACGGTGATTTAGCAGCGCTAAGATCTCAGTTAGGAATAGTACAAGGAAGCCCTATTTTACCACAGGCTGATATTGATGGTCTAGTAGGTGAGCTTAATGCTAAGATTGCTGAGAAAGAAGCTGAAGCTGCTACTGCTGCAGAAGAAGAAAGAAATATTCAGGAATTGATTACACAAACAAGATCAGTAATTAGCGACGGTGATTTAGCAGCGCTACGATCTCAGTTAGGAATAATACAAGGAAGTTCTATTTTACCGCAGGCTGATATTGATGGTCTTGTTGCTGAGCTTAATGCCAAGATCGCTGAGAAAGAAGCAGAAGCTGCCCAATTGGCTGAAGAAGCACGTAGTATCAAAGCATTAATTGATGAGACGAGATTAGTACTTAACGATGGAGACTTAAATGCTTTACGATCACAACTTGACATCGTACAAGGAAGTACAATTTTACCTCAAGCAGATGTAGATGGTCTTGTTGCCGAGCTTAATGCTAAGATCGCGGAGAAAGAAGCAGAAGCTGCTCGATTGGCTGAAGAAGAAAGATTACGTCAGGAAGCTGCAGAAGCTGCTCGTATAGCAGAGGAGCAACGTCAAGCTGAAGAGGCGCGTAGTATCAAAGCATTAATTGATGAGACGAGATTAGTACTTAACGATGGAGACTTGAATGCTTTAAGATCACAACTTGACATCGTACAAGGAAGTACGATCTTACCACAAGCAGACTTAGATGGCCTTGTAGGAGAGCTTAATGCTAAGATCGCGGAGAAAGAAGCAGAAGCTGCTCGATTGGCTGAAGAAGAAAGATTACGTCAGGAAGCTGCAGAAGCTGCTCGATTAGCAGAGGAGCAACGTCAGGCTGAAGAGGCGCGTAGAGTTCAGGAGTTAATTGATCAGACCAGAACGGTTATCGCCAATGGTGATCTGGAAGCTTTAAAAGCACAGTTAGGAATAGTACAAGGAAGCGATATCTTACCACAGGCGGATGTAGATGGTCTGGTAGGAGAACTTAATGCTAAGATTGCCGAGAAAGAAGCAGAAGCTGCTCGATTAGCCGAAGAAGAAAGACAACGACAAGAAGAAGCCGCTGCCGCTGCTGAAGAGGAAAGACAGAGACAGGAAGCTGCCGCCGCTGCCGCTGAAGAAAATGAAGAGGGTCTTGATGAAATTAAGAAAGAACTTGATGACAATACACGTATCTCTAGTAAACTATTTGCACGAAGAGACTCATTATTAACAACAAGCTTAAACGTAGATAAGCGAGGATTTAATAAGTTATTAGAATCGTTAGTAAGCATGAATGATGATGCCGAAGAAGCTAAAGACTCTGACCCAACTAGTTCTAAGAGACTTTCTGCAAATAACAGGTTCATCAAATTTGCTGATGCAACTCGACCTGAAGCACAGTATGCGACCAAGTATATTCCTGGATATCCAGAAGGTTATTACCTGATCGGTAATGTGTTCAAGGGTGGAACGTATGCACAAAAGTTTACGGAGACATTAAGTGATCTTGGATTTAATAATTCTAAGATCATCTTAAACCCAGAAAACCAATTCCAGTACGTAGCAATCGAATACTATGAAGATAAGGATGAGGCGGCCGAGAAATATCTAAACAGTATCGATAACAGATACTATGGAGATATGTGGATCCTGCATATAGCGAAGAGTAGAGTAGCATCCTACAAGAAACTGCTACAAGAGACGAGATTGATCACTGATACAGTAAAAGACGATACGGTATTGACTGAGAGTCTATCTTATATCGGAGGACATAATATTGAAAATGGATATTATTTGATTACTAATATTTTCAAAAGAGAGAACTATTTCGAAAGAGGTATGGAGAAATTGAGATCACAAGGGCTTGAGCCACAATATTTCAGAAACCCAAAAGATAACTATATCTATGTGTATCTGAAACGATTTGATGATCTGGATAGTGCGAAACAGAGTTTATTCTCGAATGTAGAAGGATCGTTTAGTGGAGACTTGTACATCTTGAAAATACAGTAAATGAATGCCTAACGTAAACACCATAATGACCCAAAATAAAACACTAAATACTCAGCTTATGAAAACCAAAATAGCCCTCAAAATAGTTTTGGTGATGTTGTTGATGATCGCCAGTAACATAAGCACTTTATATGCGCAGGAAATTATCCCCCTTTCTACAAGGGAGACGCAAAACAGGATTAATGGTAACCTGATCATGAATGGTAACTCCATTGTTGGTTTGGTTGATAGTGACGAAGACAATGTTATATATGATCCTAATGCTGCATACAATGGTAATTTTAATAACGGTAACAGTACATCGGCTTATATCGATATCGATGGTGATCCAACGACATTTAGCTCGAGTAGTGCAGATATCAACACCCCAAGACCAGAATGTACAGAGATTGTATATGCAGGTCTGTATTGGAGTGCCACGTATTATCTGGAGAGGATTCCTATTACTAGGTCCACGCTTAGGGTGAATAATACTGGTTTGGCTGGTGACTATGATATTCAGGATAATGGTTTTTCACCTGGTAATGTTCCACCGCCAAATCCTGGGATAACGGCTAATTTGGTGTTAATAAATGACGGAGTTGGGGACACGACAAATGGATGTTCTGCATTGGTAAATGCCGCTGCAGTTAATGGTAATATTGCGGTAATACGAAGAGGGTTTTGTGGATTTACAACCAAAGTAATCAATGCTCAAAATGCTGGGGCTATAGGAGTTATTGTAGTAAACAACGTAGCAGGAGGAACCTTTGCTATGGGTGGAGGTGATGGTGGAATTACCATTCCTGCGGTAATGATCAATCAAACAGATGGTGAAGCATTGATTACCCAAATAGCAAGTGGTACAGTTAATGCTACTTTAGGAGGTATAACAGATACTACCACAGGTGATGAGTTATTAACGGGATTGCCTCTAGCAGATGCGAGAAAAGTGGGTGATGCAGATTTTAGAAATATTAAGTTTAGAGTACCAGGCGGATCATATGTAGATATCACTGCTCAAAATGTAATTTATGACGGGTATAGAAATACGCCAACAAACCTTTTAGCAGATGGATCTCAAAACCCAAATGCAACTGATGATGTACCTTATGTATGTTATTCGAATGTAACTAATTTAATTGATCAAAATAATACGAATGGTACTTATACTGTAGCAAATATGAACGCTACCATTGGTCGAACCTCAGGAGCTTCCGGAGCTTCCGGAGGATGGGTACTTGTGATTATTTATGAAGACCCACTCGAAAGTAGTAAGTTTATTAGTACCAATGACGGGTTCGTACAAATACGAAATAGTGATCCTGATGTAGATTTTACCTATACAGGATTTACTTCTTTACCAGCACCACTGCCGGTAGAAGTACGTTATGGTGTGGCTGCTCTTGAAGGTGACCGTAGTCTGGGTGCTACGACTTTTAGGCCTAATGGAGATCAGTTATTAATTGAAGACACCAATACACCTTCTAATTTTGTGCCGCTTGGAGAAGATAATACTGCTCCGGCTAACAATTTCGATATTAATCCAACGATCAACTTTTTTAATAGTTCGATTACTTTTAATCATCAATATCTAACAGGTCGTAATCCTAATTCAGAAAATACTTTAGGATTTGATATTGACCTCTTTGATCTAGACAATACAGGTAACCAATTGATCGGGAATGATCAAACCGATGCAACTTTCCGATTATCTACCGACCAGGATACCTATCGGGTATTCTTAAATACATTTTCTATAGAAATTATAGAACCCGAATTGCGTATCATCAAGAGAGTCTTTGATACCGATGGGACTACCGAAATCACCAATGCTACTGTAGAGCTAGGTGATGAACTGTTTTATGATTTAGAGATCGAAAACGTAGGTAACGAAGATTTAGTAGATGGTACAGTTTCTATTCGTGATGTGCTTCCTGCCAATGTAAACTTAATTAGTATACAGACATCTACATTACCTCCTGGAGTTACTTTTGATGACTCTGTGCCAGGAATCATCGACTTTGATATTCCTGCTAGTATCGTTGAAGAAAATGATGCCCCCATTTTTATACGATTTAGAGTGCAGCTGGTGAACAGTTGTGAAGAGTTAAGAGATGCATGTTCTGATGTGATTCAAAACTCAGCTTTGGCTACCTTTACAGGAGCTATATCAGGGGTTACTGCAACCAATAACAGTAGTAGTGTGATTGGAGCCTGTGGTAATACTGATGGAGAAGCCACTAATTTCCTGGTAAATGTACCATCATGTAATTTTGATGTAACGTTTTGTAACAACAACTTGCAGTTGGTTGCAGGTGGTGGATATGATAGATATACCTGGTCTGGACCAGGAATTGCACCACCAGTGGTACAAACAGGACCAAACGCAAATATATTTACACCTACTAATCCACAAGCAGGTACGTATACCGTAATCAAAGAAGATACAGACCCATCCGATGGTACTTGTATGACACTTACTGAAGAGTTTACCGTAGCAGACTTCAGAACAATTCGAAACCCAGTTCTGGATTACGTAAATGGAACAAGTGTTATTACCGCAAATTGTAGTGGTTTAGAACTTCCACAAATCTTATTATGTGGTGATCAGGATTTCTTATTAGAAACAAACTTTGATCCATCTTTAAACTTACAATCGATCTCATGGCAACGTCTAACCCCAAGTGGTTCTTGTGTGTTGGATTCAAACGATCCTTGTTCACTATTGTCAGGAGCATGTACCGATGCCAACTGGGTGGAAGAGCCAGGAGGAAATACGCCTAACTTTACCGTTTCTGATGCTGGAGATTATCGAATTCTTGCAGAGTTTGACGGAGGGTGTTTGATCCCATTCTTCTTTAGTGTGTTTAAAAATGATTTCCAACCTACTCTGGCAATGCAGCCAATTGAGTGTGGTAACCCAGGTAGTGTAAGTGTAACTAATGCTCCAACAAATTTCGAGTTTAGTTTAACATCAGGAGGACCATATAGCAATACAACAGTATTTCCAATTGCCCCAGGTGCAGGAGGAGATATTACTGTGTATGGTATTGATACTACGTTCCCTGGTTGTGAGTATACAGCAACAATCAACGTTCCTGAGATTAATCCTACCTTCACAATTACAGGATCTAATCCATCATGTACAAACGACGATAATGGTACAGGTACGGGTAGCATTCAGATTCAGGTTACAGGAGGTTCTCCGGAATATCAATATACCATTTCTGGAGGAGGACTTACTTCGCCAATTATTATTCCAAACAGTAGTGCCAACAATGGTAACTACACACAAAATAACTTGAACCCAGGAACCTATACTGTAGAGGTGATCTCAAACAGACCAGACCCTGAGTGTATCGAGACACAAACAGTAACGATTGATCCAGCCACTCCGTTTACGGCAAATGTGGTATTGGTTGCTCCAGAAACTTGTGATAGTGGAGCAATTGTAGAAGTTAATGTGACTTCAGGATCTGGTAGTTATGAGTTTGATGATGGTACTGGTTCGTTTGGACCAAGCAATAGGTTTGAAATTCCTAGACCTGCGGATCCTTCAACAACCTATACATTCTTTGTTAGTGATACGAGTTTACCAGCAGGAACTCCTCCATGTATTATCGAGGCGAGCATTACTGGTATTTCTCCTTACGAACCTATTGTTCTGGATAATGTAACCGTAACACAACCTCCATGTCCCGGAGATGGCGGACAGGTACGAGTAGAAGTATCTCCAGAAGTAGCCGGTAGAGAATACACCTATCAATTGTTAAATACTACTGATATGGATCCGGTAAGTCCGGTGTATACGGTAGTACAAGAAATCGTATCTACCTCTAGGGACATTACATTTGTAAATGTACCAGACTTAACATCCTATAGAGTTCGAGTATTCCATAACAATACTACAGATCCAACGGCAGGACCTATTTGCCCTGTAGATGGTACTGACTTTGCAATTGCTAGCCCAGTGGATATTACAGCTACAGTAGCGGCAACAAGGCAATTAAGCTGTAACCCAGCACCAAATGATACAGCAATTATTACGATTTCCGGATTATCAGGGGGATCATCTACTTTTGAGTGGAGTTTTGATCCCACATCTGGATTTGCTAATATTACTTCTGATCCATTTGATATTCCGGTAAGTGTTGCAGGAAGTTATACGGTATATATTCGTAATCAAGGTACAGGTACTTGTGCTGTAAGTTATCCGGTAGATATTGATCCTTTGGTTACTGTAGATGATATTGACTTTACTGTACCGGGAGCATCAAACTGTTCGGCTCAAACCTATAATATAACGGCTACTGCTGTTCCAGCAGGACCTACCTATACCTATAGTGTAGTACCAGCACCAGTATCAAGTGGTCCTGGAGCGGGAGAATTTAGATTAAGAAGAGGTATAATATATACAGTTACTGCTACAAATACAGCTAATAACTGTACCTATTCTGAGCAATTTACTGAAGACAGTATACCCGAAATCCAAATTACAAGTGCCGTAGAAAGTGACCCTGTAAGTTGTGTTGGATTTGCTGATGGAGAATTGACATTTACAGTTGCTAACAGTACAAATTTCGATTACGAAATCACAGGACCAGTGAACAGAACAGGTACAGGAACGGGAACAGATCCTATAACCATCACAGAAGGTTCTTTACCAGCAGGTACATATACCATTGATGTGACTGATAATGCTTTAACACCTCCTTCTGCAAACTGTACAGATAGTGAGACTGTTGTAATAACAGAACCAACTAACGCTTTAACACTGGGCACATCTTCAACTCCTGCCAATTGTGGTGCCGATACCGGTACAATAACAGCTACGGCAAATGGAGGTAGTGGAACGTATCAATTCCAATTGATAGACAACGGAACTGGTTTACCGGTTACTGGATTTGCATATCCGAATACAAATAATGTATTTACCGGTCTTGCGGCTGGTGATTACACCGTATTTGTAAGAGACGGAAACTCTACCGATGCCTGTGAAATTTCAGAAGTACGTGTAGTAGATCAGTTTGTGCCACCAACAATTGCAGCAGTGGCTGGAGGAGATGCATGTGTGGATACAGATCCGGCAACACAGTGGATTACAATCACGCCAAGTACATCTCCGGTACCACCTGTTTTAGGGCCATTCGAATATACCTTAACAGGGCCAGTTACGGCAAATAATGTTGCGGTTACATTCTTATCAACTACACCTCCGGTATCGGCTCCGGCAAATACCTTTGAGATTCCTGGACTAATTCCTGGTGCATATACAGTTACGGTAACCAATACAACTACCAACTGTGTAACTGCGGTAGAAAACTTTACGATTAATCCAGAGTTAACGATAACAGCAACTTTAACCCAAGATATAGATTGTAACAACCCAGAAGCTACGATAGAATTTACGGCGGCAGATGGAAGTGGAACATATACACAGTTCGATTTATATGCTGCGGGATCCTTAGGATCTCCTATCGCTGGAGGAGGGAATATTGCTTCTCCGTTTACCAGTGCCATATTGGTACCAGGAGATTACGTAGTAGGAGTTGTTGACGATGCAGGTTGTACTGCATTTTCGAATACGGTAACAGTGACTCCGTTTAACGCTGTCACCGCTACTTTAACACCTACTAACCCTTCATGTCCAGGAGAGACTGATGGATCGATAGCAGTAGAGGTTACTGCAGGTCAGGGACCATTCACTTATATACTTAATGGAGACCCAACTACGCAGATTGGACCTACAGGAGATACCACAGTAACGTTTAACAATGTTGATAATACTCCAGCCCCACATACAGTTACTATTACTGATGGTTCTGGAGCTACACCAGCGTGTACGTTTGATTTCACAACAACACTTACTGATCCAGATCCGATTGTTCCTACAATCATTATACAAAGAGATTTAAGTTGTGTGGCTCCTATGGACGCGATCATTCGTATCACAGGAGTTACTGGAGGTTCAGGAAGTTGGGCATTTACTTTAGACCCATCTACTGGATATACAAACATTGGAGCATTCCCTGTAGATATACCAATTACTACAGATGGAGTGTATACGGTATACGTTGCGAATCAAGGCTCTCCAGAAACTTGTCCGGTAACAACAAATATCACCATTGATCCAGTTACCGAAGTAACGGATATTGACTTTAGCGCTACTGCAGTTCAATGTCCTGCACTGACTTCTGATGTTTCAGTGATCAATCCAGTGATAACTGGAGGGGGTAGTATTGTGGAATATGAAATTACAGCCCCTATTGCAGTAGGACCGCAAGCATCTAATGTATTCCCAGGCTTAGCTCCGGGAACATATACGTTCTTGGTAAGAACTGATGATGGCTGTGTGTATAGCGAGAATTTTGTAGTTGAAAACATTGATCAAATCTTAGTGAACGCAACACCGGTAAATGAGCCAACTTGTAATGGAGATAGTGATGCAGAGTTGTCATTTACAGTATCAGGTATCGATATTCCTACAACAGCGACATATGAATATGAAATTACCGGAGGAACTCCGGCGATTACACCGATTACAGCTACTGGTCAAACTGCAGCTACAATCACCACAGGTGATGTATTGCCAGCAGGTACTTACACCATTACGGTTACAGATGAAGCTACGCTTTGTGATGCTACAGCTACAGTAACAATTGACCAACCGGATGTAGTTGACTTCGATATTGATCCAGTAATTCAGGATTGTGCTACGAATACAAATACAGTGACGATTAGTAATCCAAGAGGAGGTAGTGGTACAGGATATACTTATGTATTGAACGATTCTGGCGGAACACCAGTTGGCCCTAGTAGACCAGTTACAGATCCTTATTTGAATGTACCAAATGGTACAGGATATGAAATCATTGTTACAGATGGTAATAGCTGTGATTCAGCGGCACAAACATTGGATATTAATCCACTACAGCAGTTTGATGCAACATTAGATGCTGCTAATTCTGATTTCTGTTTAGCAGATGGAACCGTAAACTTTAGAGTAGTAATTGATGCTACAGATACAGGAACAGCACCGTATACGTATAATGTTACTTTAGGAGGAGTTGTTGTAATTCCTGATACTGGTGTGCCAGGAGATTTTACGACATCTCCGGACTTATCAGCTCCTGGAGATTATGTGATTAATATTACTGATGCAAATGGATGTCCGGTAACGATCAACGTTCCTACAGTAGAAGACCCTGTAGAACTAGTTGTTACTCCGGTTTCAGACATTACGTGTGATGCTTTAGGAAATCCTGTAGATGCACAGTTCTCTTTTACAGTGAATGGAGGATATTCTCCATATGATATAGCCGTTTCTTTCAACGGAAGCGGATTTACCGATATTATTACTAATGGAACAGCTCCATTCGCTAATTATACTGCTACTACTGGTGCTGGAACTTATGTATTCAGAGTAACAGATGATGGAAATGGAGGTACAGGTTGTGTATTCACAACTAGTCCATTTACCGTTACAGATCCTGTCGCACCTACAATAACAGATCCTGATGTAACATTAGATTGTGCAGGTGATACAGGAACGGTAGTAATCGATGTTACAGGACCAGAACCTCCATATGAGATAGATTTCAACGGAGCAGGTTTCGTAACTATCGTAGGAACTCAGATATCATTCCCGAATTTATCCGGAGATGCTGGCGATGCTGATCCATTGACCAATACTACCACTTATAATTATACAGTAAGAAGTAGTAGAGGATGTTTAACTAACGGTAGTGTTGATGTTAGTCAACCGGAACCAATTCGAGGAACAGAAACGGTAGTGCCAATTACTTGTAGTGGTGTTATTGGAGGAGGAAATACACTTGGTTCTATTACACTAACCTTAGATGGTGGTACTCCAGATGCAGATGCAGCAAGTTATACGTATGTTTTAACTAGGAATGGAACAGTAATCGCACCACCGGTGGCACCGGTTTTTGCACCAGCTCCTGCACTTGATCCGGCACAAGTATTATTTGATGGATTAGATTTTGGTTTCTATACAATCGAAGTGACTGATGGAAATAATTGTACGGCCTTATTTGGTCCGTATGAAGTAGAGAATGTAGTAAGTGGATTCTCCTTCCTTCCAACAGCTTCAACAGGAACCTGTCCAGGTGGATTTGATTTACAAATAGATATTATTCAAGGTTCGGGTGTAGATCCAGGACCACCAAGAACTGTTCCTGGTTTCCAAATAGAAATTATCGGAGATCCATTATCAGTTATTGCTCTAGGAGATGATGGTGGAGCACCAGCACAACCTATTACTCAACATACTTATTTTGGATTACCATTCGGAAGAACCTACGTAATCTTAGCAACTGACTTGGCGACAGGTTGTACCTATCAGGATTCTTTCACACCTACGCCTCCTAGTAGTCCAACGGTCACAGTAACGGATACTGATGATTCTACTTGTAATGGAGATGATGATGGTGCAGTAACGATTGAAGTAAGTGGATATGATCCAAATGGAGGAACACAGTCGTTTACTTGGGATATTCTTGATGCATTTGATACTACGAATATCATTGAATCTTCGGTAGCACCAGTAGTAGCAGTTAGTGATCCACAAACTATAGGACCTATTGGAACTTTAGCACCGGGAACTTATGTTATAAGAGTTACAGAAGTTTCTGGTACGATGTGTCCAGGACTTTCTGCAGAGTTTACTATTGAGGAACCAGATCCGTTAACCTCAGCGCCAACAAATCAAACGCCAGCAAACTTCTGTGGTACAGTAAATGCTCAAGTAATTATGAGTACTTCGGGAGGAACTCCGTTTGCTATTCCACCTTCTGCAGATGGATATAATTATGCTTTAGTAGCATCTCCATCAGTTGTTCCGGGTGTTTTCCCTCTTACAAGTAATGTAATTGATTTAGGAAACACCAATGGACAAGTACAGGATATTTGGGTAGTTGATGCAAATGGGTGTACTGATGGACCTTTCACAGTTACAACAGTAGTAACTCCAAATCCAACGGTAGTTGCAAACTTTGTTGATGACTGTGCATATGATAATAGTAACGTAATTGATGTAGATGGTACAGGAACAGGAACGTTGTTATACCAAATAGATGGAGGTACAGCCGTTACAGGTAGTATTGACAACAACAACCATGAATTTGTTGTGTCAACACCAGGTACTTATACAATTTCGGTGACTGATGATTCTGGTTGTACGGTTTCTACACCAGTTACAGTATATGGACCATTACAAATTAGTGCAGCATTTACAGTTGCACCTGATTGTGCGACTGCAACAGGAACGATTACAACTACTATCACTTCTGGAGCAGCAATAGGAACGCTAACTTTTGAATTACAGGATTCAGGAGGAACTCCTACGGGTAATGTTTCTGGAGATGCGACTGGAATTTATACCAATGTAGCTCCTGGTAGTTATATCGTTGAAGTAACCGACGATGGTAGAGGAGTAGCACCTGGATGTACGTTTACGGCACCAGTAAGCATAGAAGCTCCAACAGAACCAGTATTGGTTCCGGCAACTACTACGGTCACCTGTATAGGTGATACCGATGGTGTAGTGACAGCTGCAATCACACCGGCATCTACAGATTCGGATCCAACAGTAATTTATGAATATAGAATTACAGCTAGTACTTCTGCCACACCAGCAGTGGTACCAACACCTTATCAAACAAGTCCTGTATTCCCTAACTTGGATGACGGAACATATACGGTTGAAGTAAGAGTTACGAAACCAAATGGAGCATTAAATGTATTCTGTTTTGATACAGATGACTATATTATTAATGATCCAACTGCGGTTTCGTCGACAATTACATCTACGAATTATAGTTGCCCGGCAGGAACTGAAAGCTTACCAGTGATTACAATTGATAATATTTCTGGAGGAACAGGATCAACATATTCAATTTCTTATACAGTTGATGGTACTCCAGTTGTTGCTTCACCTGTAGATCCTGCTACTTTAGATACTGATGCTGTTACAGCAGGTATTCAGATTATTGCAGTGATACCGGGAGACTACATATTTACCATATTTGATAGTAACAATTGTCCAACAGCACAACCGACAGAAACTATAGCTCCTTTCCCTGTAATCACAGATCCAACAGTAGCCAGAGATACCTCAGCTGCTAACAATGGAGAAATCTCTTGTGATAATGGAGAAACAGTTACAGTAACTATTACAGGAGGTGTAGGACCATTCAATTTTGTAGAAACAAGTGGTGCTGTGCCTGCACAGAATGGTATTGTGGCAGGAACAGGCGATACTGCTGCTCCAGGTGTTCAAACTGTGGCAACTTTTGTTTTACCTGCAGTAGGAACATATCAGTTTACGATCACAGATACAGACGCTAACGGAGCTTGTCCGGTAGATTCGCCTACTTATACGGTTGATCCATTTGATTTTATCGAGGCTAGTGCGGTAGAAGCTACTCCGGTAGATTGTAATGGAGCTTCTACAGGAGAATTGGATTTAACAGTATTAAATTATACAGGAGAGTTTAATTATATTGTAAGAAACACGGTAACAACCCTGCCGGAAACAGCGGGTAATGTTACAGCAGGGTTTACAAATCCTGTGCGTATTGGAGGACTTGCAAATAGTGTACCAGCAGGAACCTATGTTGTAGAGATCGAGGCGCTAGACGCACCATTCTGTGATACTGTAACAGATCCAGTTGTTGTTACGCAACCAGACCCATTAACATTAGCAATTGACGAGAATATCAATGCGAATTGTAATGAAGATGCAAGGTTAACAGTATCTGTAACTGGAGGAACAGGCCCATATACATTTAGAGCAGATGATGACGGTTTACCACCATTCCTATTTGAAACGACTACTGCAAATACTACAGAAACATTCTTATTACCAGCTGTGGTTGGAGGAACAGCCTATATCATTAGTGTAATTGACGACAATAGTTGTCAATCTACACCAGTTTCAATTACTGAAACAGTAGATAGAACTGAAGATCCAACGGTAGACTCAGTAACTTGGACAGATCCTTGTGTGTTTGATGATAACTATACGATACGAGTAGTAGGTACTAGTAATGTACCTGTTGTGGCTCCAACCACCAATGCACTTACCTTTGAAATAGGACCAGCAGGTAGCGGAGCAGTACCAGGTAACGTAAATGGTACTACTCACGACTTTACAGTAACCACTCCTGGAACATATACCGTAAGAGTGTATGATGAGAATGGTTGTGTCTCTGCAGATGACACAATTACGATTTTACCAGAATTAATAGTTGATGCAGAGTTTACTACAGATCCGGATTGTAGAGATGCAGATGGAACCATAACAGTTAATGTTATAGGAGGTTCTGATTACACAACCAATTCTGGAAACTTTACGTTTACACTTACCGGAACAGGAACAGATCCATTTGGAACACCAGTACCGGTCGGACCGATTGTACAAACAGGAGTTCCAGGAATAGGAAATGTGTTCACAGGATTGTCAGCAGGAACATATACGGTGTCTGTATTTGACGATAATGTAACACCAGCTACTGGTTCAGGATGTACGGCTACCGACACGGTTACGTTTGATGTACCTGTTGATCCAGTACCTGCAGCTGCTTCGCCAGTTGGAGTGTCTTGTATTGGTGATAGCGACGGAAGTGTTGTAATCACCCTACAAGCAGGAACTGATGGAGACGGTCCATATTCTTACCAGTTGTATGAAAATAATGGAGGAACTCTTGCCATTACTGGAGCAGCAATAGGAGCACCACAAATAGATAACCCAACGTTTACAGGTTTATCTTTTGATGCACTTCCTGCGCCACATCCTACAGCAGGTGAGTACCTGGTAGAGGTAACTTCGGCTAGTGGATGTTCTGGTTTGGTTGCTTTTGTAATACCAAATGCAACTCAAGTAATAGCTAGTGTTGATCCAGGGAACTATACTTGTACAGGAACAACAGAAAACTTCCCAACGGTGACGGTAACTATTCAAGATGGAACACCACCGTATAGTGTAAGTTATACTACACCTTCTGGAGCTACAATCACTGATACTAACATTACAGATGCTGATGCGGTAGCTGTAGGAGTGCAGTATGAGTTTACAGCTGCCGAAGAGGGTACTTATGATATTGAAGTAACCGATAGTAATGGTTGTGAAACCGTACCGATGGTAATTCAAGAAACCATTGATCTACCAATCATGGAAGATCCTACAGTAACACAAGTTACTGCAATCACTTGTCCTGCAGGAGAAGATGTGACGGTAAGTGTTACTGATGGAGCAGGTCCATTCAACTTTGAAGTAATCAGTGGTCCAGTTGCAGTAGCACCACAAAATAATGTGCCTGCAGGAACCGCAGACAACCCAGGAACTCCTGCTGTAGAAACCAATGCTACGAATGTAAACTTTACGCTTACTGATGTAGGATTATATGTATTTAGAATCACGGATCAAACAACAGGATGTTTCGTTGAGGTAGATTATACAATTGATCCATTTGATTTGGTTGAGATTGTAGCTACACAACAAACACCAGAAACATGTTTCGGAGATGCGGATGGTTCTATCCAGATTGCAGTTTCACAATATGTAGGAGCCTTTGGATATACAATCGTTGATGTGGGTGTAACACCAGAAGTTACTGTATTCACTAGTACAGTAGATCTAAATACAGATGTAGATCCTGCAACAGCAGATACGTTTGTGATCCCACCTCCACCAGCTGGGTTAGGTGTGGGTAACTATAGAGTAGATATCATAGAGCGTAATGCACCATTATGTACAGGAAGCTCTAATATTGTAACGATAGATGGACCTGCAACTCCGTTCGAGATTACTTTAGTACCAATCAACGATCAGGAAAGTTGTGATCCTGCTAGTGATATCTCATTCCAGACAAGCGTAAGCGGGGCAAGAGGAAATGTAACCTATACACTTGTAGAAACAGGAGTTAGTAACACTACAGGATTGTTTGAGGGATTATCAATTACTCAGGCTACGAATACTGCAGGGGTATTTACCTTTACAGTAACAGCTGTAGATGATAATGGAACATTTACATGTACCGATGATGATACCATAACAGTAACGCCACCAGCAGACGATGTGGCAATTACGCCAATCCCTGATAGTAGTATTAGCTGTTTCGGAGAAACGGATGGAGTAATTACGGTACTTGCAACAGCAACGGATACTCCATTACGATATACGATTACACCAACTGGAGGACCAGAAAGTGTACAACAAACCGTAAACAGATTCGAGAACCTAGGTCCTGATACGTATACCATTACGGTATATGACCAATTAGGATGTACTGCGCAAACTACAGCTGTAATCAATGATGTACCACAAGTACTAATTGATATCGTAGATATCGACCCAGTAACATGTAGTGATAATACTGCTACAGTAACACTAAGTGCTACTAATGCAGTAGGTACGCCTCAGTTTGTTCAGATTAATGTAACAGATCCTCTTAATCCAGTGGAGTCTACACCAACAACGTCTAATATATTTAACCTTCCTCAAGGTGAGTATGTGTTCTATGTAATAGATGCTAATGGATGTAGATCACCACAATCTGACCCAGTACCGGTTGTACCAATCAATCCAATTACTTTCCAATTGGATCTAAGTGCAGCTATGATCAACTGTCGTGATGAAGCTACGGCGATCATTAATATTACTGATCTGGGTGGTGGTATAGGAGATTATGAGTTTATCTTAGAAAATCTTGATACAGCAACAATTTTAGGACCTCAGTCTACAACAGAGTTTAGAGATCTGCCACCAGGTAACTATGAGTACACGGCGAGATCTGTAAGTGATAATAGTTGTACGTTGACTCGTCCATTTACCATAGATAACCCTCCTTTATTCGAACCAGAGGCATTCTTTACGAATGTAACCTGTAATGGAGAAGATGATGGTACCATTAGAATTGTTGCAGCAGGAGGTACACCACCGTACTCGTTTGCGATAGACTCTATGCCTGGAACATTCTTTAACGATGCTTCAGATGGTATTCCTAACGAGCACACCTTCGAGAACTTAGCACCAGGTATTTATCTGGTATTGGCTCAGGATGCTAATGGTTGTGATGTAACATTTACAAGAGAAATCTTAGAACCAAATACGTTGATGGCTACAGAGACCTTCAATATGCCAGAAACATGTTTCGGAGATAATGATGGAGCATTCACGATAGAAATCACTGGAGGTACACCTCCGTATGAGACGAACATCACGAATAACGATAGTGACTTTGTAGTGGATCAGTTTAGTTATATTGATTTACCCGCAGGAGTTACCGAAGTATTTATTAGAGATGCTAATAACTGTCGTATTAGTCTACCGATTACTATTGATCCAGGTGTACTGCTTGAAGCAGAACTTGTACCTAGATTAGAGTGCCCGGTAAGAGATCCAAACAATCCGGCAAATATTACTACAGGACCAAGATATTTCATCGACTTTGAATTATCTCCGAACTCGGTGAACACAGATATCATCTTTACCCTTACCGGTATTAATGGTACTTCTGATCCTGCACCAAATAGTAATTTAACAGGAGAGTTTGAAGTAGCACCAGGAGAATACCAAGGTACTATGTTACATGCAGGAGGATGTCCAGAAGATGTTGGAACGATTATTATCGAAGAGTACGTTCCATTGTCTGTGCCAGTAGCGCAAATGACCAATAATCCTCAGGATCCTAACGAGTATGAGATTATTGTGACAGATGGTGTACCACCGTATACATATTTTGTGACCTTCAACGGAAATGAAATAGAGTTGGAAGACAATATTTTTGCAATCCGTGAGACAGGAGACTACATCATACGTGTAGTAGACTCAAGCGGTTGTGAGGTGATTGTAACGCAGTTCTTAACCTATATCAATATCCGTATACCAAACTACTTTACTCCGGATGATCCAAACGCGACAACCGAAGAAAGGTTCTGGTATCCAAGACAGATAACTCCAAATGCCGATGATCCGTTCTTCTTCGAAAATATGGAAGTAACCATATTCGATAGATACGGTAGAATGTTGGCAGAGTATAGAGGAGATCAGCAAGGATGGAAAGGAACGTACCAAGGTAAAGAACTTCCTTCGGGAGATTACTGGTATACGATTATCCTTAATGATATAGACAATAGAGAGTTTACCGGTCACTTCACCTTGTATAGATAATATATAGATTAGAAGTGAGTTATAAAACAAAGTGGATATAGCCAAACGACCGAAAAGTCAGTGGTCAGTAATTAAAAATAGTAGATGAAGAAGTATATTGTAATATTAAGTCTGTTTGCAAGCTATTGCACCTTTGCTCAAGAGTTTTTTGCTCCTGTGCAGAATCAATACATCGCAGATAACCCTTACTTGATATCCTCGGCATATGCGGGAATCGGAGATTGTTGGCAGATCAGAGCTTCTGGTTTTGAACAATGGGTAAGTATTGAAGACTCTCCGGGAACACAATCCCTTTCGATAGATGGTCGGATATCAGATCGTTCGGGAGTAGGTGCTATTCTGTTTAATGACCAGAATGGTTTTACTACCCAAAGAGGGATTCAGTTGTCATTTGCGCACCATTTAACACTGAGTGAATATAATAATCAGTACCTCTCTTTTGGTATAAGCTATAAGTTTACCCAGTTTGGTATTGATACTTCAGAGTTTAACAATGGTGACCCTGACAATCCGGTAATTCCTGGATTGGCAGATATCAGCGTAAATGATTCTAATTTTGATATTGCGTTGCTATATCGTTTAGGACGATTCTTTTTGAGTGCCAATGCGGTAAACTTATTACAAAAGGAAATAGACGACTTTAATCCAACAGAACCTTCTACCATCCAGAATTATTACATCTATACCGGATATACGTTCTATCATCGTTTTAGTGATATAGAGATAGAACCTTCGGTATTGTATCAGAATTTTGCAGGAGATGGCCGTTCTACTACCGATTTGAACCTGAAGGTGCGTAAACTGCATCGAGGAGACTACTATTGGGCAGGAATTAGCCTTAGATCATTGGTAGATCAGGATTTTAAACCCTTATCAGTTTCTCCTATGATAGGAATCAAAAAAGCTAATTTTTATGTAGCCTATGGATATCAAGTGAATGTAAATGAAGTATTACAGCCAACCACAGCAGCTGGATCACATTTGATTACATTAGGACTTGACTTTGGTTGTAGGCAGAGTAAATGTGGATGTACTTACTAAGAAAATACATACAGGTAAAAACCACCCAAATAGGGTGGTTTTTTACGCCAAAACATTATTTATTTATCCATTTAAAATTTTTCTCACTTTTTAGGGTAATGTTTTTCGAAAACCGACACTTATAGAAACAACACCTAAATTAATTTTATTAACTAACCTATAAATGAATGAAAAAACCATTACACTTTAAATTATTGGTATTAGGAGTACTATTAATTTTTAATGGCCTAAGAAGTTATGCTCAAGAGATTGTTCCTCTTGCGGAAAGGGTAAAGCTAAATCAGGTCCAAGGAGATCTCACCATGATAGGAAATTCTATCGTTGGATTAGAGGATAGTTTTACAGATAATATAGTGTATGACCCAAATGCAGCTTACAATGGAAATTTGAACAATGGAAATAGCATTTCGGCTTATATCGATATCGATGGTGATGCATCTACATTTAGTTCTAGTAGTGCAGACTTGGTAACACCAAACCCAAGTTGTACTACCATTGCCTATGCGGGACTGTATTGGTCTGCTACGTATTACCTTGAAAGAATTCCGCAAACCGAATTGACATTTAGCATCAACAACACTACCCTTGCAGGCAATTATGCTGTAGTTGACAATGAATTTTCTCCCGGAAATGTCGAAATTCCAGCAGATCCTGGAATTACCGCTAATTTGGTATTGGTAGATGATAATACGGATACCACTGAAGATGGATGCACCGCTTTGGTAAATGGAGCCGAATTAACAGGGAATATTGCCGTATTGCGACGCGGAAGTTGTTCTTTTACACAAAAGGTCATCAATGCGCAAAATGCAGGCGCAATTGCCGTTATTATAGTAAATAATCAAAGTGGAACTGTAGCCCCGGCAGGAGGGGATGCTGCAATTACCATTCCCACTGTAGGACTTAGCCAGCAAGACGGAGATCTTATTATTGCAGAAATGGCTTTAAATACAGTTAATGCAACTTTGGCCAATGTAGTCAATACTACCACTGGAGATGAACAGTTAACTGATTTATCACTGCTTGATGCCAGAAAAGTGGGGGATGCGGATTTTAGAAACATCAAAGTAAAAGTGCCTGGAGGTTCTTATACGGATGTTACTGCTACTTCTATAATTTACGACGGATATCGAAATACACCAACAAATCCATCTAACGTTGCACAAGACGATGTGCCGTACGTGTGTTACGCAGATATTACGAATCTTATTGATCAAAACAACACCAATGGTACGTTTACTATTGCTAATATGAATGCTACAATTGGTCAAACTTCTGGAGTTTCTGGAGCTGTAGGGGGTGGACATTGGTTATAGTGTATGAAGATCCACAAGCAACACCAAAGTTTATTAGTACCAACGATGGTTTCGTACAGATTGTAAGTAGCAATCCAGATATAGATTTTACCTACACAGGGGTGCCTTCACTTCCTGCACCGCTACCAATCAATGCCAAGTTTGGAATTTCGTCTCTAGAAGGAGATCAAGGCCTCGGAGGAGATGGTGTGAGTATTTTAAATACCTCAAGCATATATGTACCTTTAGGAGAGGTAAGCGGAAATAATCCTTCTTCAAATTTTTTCAACAGTTCAATTACAAACAATAATGCTTTTGTAACGAGCAGAAATCCAAGTTCAGAAAATACCCTTGGATTTGATATTGACATTTTTGATTTACCAAATGCAGGAAATACTTTGATTGGAAATGATCAGGAAGAAGTAAGTTTTAGACTGAGAACAGATCAAGATAGCTACAGGGTGTTTCTAACGGCTTTTGCGACAGAAATTGTCGAACCCGAGCTAAGAGTACTTAAAAGAGGAATAAGCGCAACAGATGGCACAACAGACATCACTGGATCCACTTTAGAGTTGGGTGATGAATTGTTTTATGAGTTAGAGATAAAAAATACCGGAAATGAAAATTTATTGGATGGTACAATAGTCGTTTCTGCACAAATCCCTGCAAATATGGATTTGGTAAATGTAGTAGATGCAACTTTACCAGCAGGCGTGGTGTATGATCAATCGACACCCGGTAAAATAGATTTTTCTATTCCTGCAGGGATTGTCGAGACGTCAGATGCTCCCATCTTTATTCGATACAGAGCTCAATTGGTAAGTGATTGTGCATCTCTTCGAGATACTTGCTCAGAGAATATCCAAAGTTCTGCGATCTCTTCTTATGTGGGAGAATTGTCGGGGGTTTCGGTAACTGGAACTCCAAGTAGCACTGCTTCTGATAGCTGTGGGGTTGGAAATGGGCAATCAACAACCTTTTTGCTAAGTATCCCTGCTTGTAGTACGGATGTTACGATATGTTCGAATAGCTTACAATTGGTTGCAGGATTAGGATACGATCAATATACATGGTCAGGGCCGGGAATAATATCGCCAATAGTTCAAACAGGAGCTAATGCCAATATTCTTGACCTTGCCAACGCTCAAGAAGGAACGTATACCGTAATTAAAGAAGATACAAATCCAGCTGATGGAACTTGTGTAGCGCTTACAGAAGAATTTAATGTTTCAAGTTTTAGAGCCATTTCTAATCCGATTTTGGATTATGTAAACGGAACTAATGTCATTTCTGAAAATTGTAGTGGTATAGAAATTCCACAAATTCTGCTATGTGGAGATCAGGACTTTTTATTAGAAACTAATTTTGATCCAACGCTTAATTTAGTATCCTTCTCGTGGCAACGATTAGCACCAAGTGGTGCATGTGTATCAGATACAAATGATCCTTGTTCTTTATTATCAGGAGACTGTACGGATACAAATTGGGTAGAGGAACCAGGAGGGAATACGCCTAGTTTTACAGTTTCTGAAGAAGGAGACTATAGAATCCTGGCAGAGTTTGACGGGGGATGTTTTACTCCATTTTATTTTAGTGTATCCAAAACCGATTATCAGCCCGAACTCACTATGCAACCTATAGAATGCGGCAATGCTGGAAGCGTTGAGGTAACCAATGCGCCTTTAAATTTTGAGTTTAGTTTGACTTCAGGTGGACCGTATAGTAATACACCTGTTTTCCCTATACCTTCAGGAAGTGGAGGAGACATTACGGTGTATGCCATAGATACCACATTCCCAGGATGCGAGTATACAGCAACCATCAATGTTCCTGAAATTAATCCAACAGTACAGATTACGGCTACAGATCCCACTTGTATCAACGATGCCAATGGTGATGGTTTTGGAAGAATCAACATAGAAGTAATTGGAGGCATACCAGAATATCAATACACTATTTCTGGAGGGAATTTGAGCTCACCAATTGTTGTTCTCAATAGTGATGCTAATAATGGAATCTACACACAAACTGGTCTTGCGCCAGGAACTTATACAGTTGAGGTGGTTACTAATCTTCCAGCGACGGATTGTGTGTTTACCGAAACAGTGACCATTAATAGCGCACCAAATTTTACAGCAGAGGCAGTGTTAATAGCTCCGGAAACATGTGATACAGGGGCTTTAGTTCAGGTAAATGTAACTTCGGGAGCGGGAGACTATTTGTATGATGATGGTTCAGACAATTTCCAAACCAATAATGTGTTTGAAATTCCTATTTCTGCTGATCCAAGTGCTACATATACTTTCTTTGTCACCGATACTAATGTTCCTGCAGGAACCCCTCCTTGTATTATTGAAGCTAATATTACGGGTATCGTTCCTTATAGTGCGATAAACGTCGATAACGTAGAGACCATTAATGCTGCTTGTGCAACAGATAGTGGAGAGATCAGTATTCAGGTATCTCCAGCAGTGGCAGGAAGAACGTATACCTATCGATTGGTAGATGCTTCTACAGATGCAGAAATAGAAAAACTAACCAGTACAGAGAGAAATTTAACGTTTGCCAATGTTGCTGGGGGATCTTATTATATCGAAGTATTGCATAACAATACATCCGATCCGTCAGGAGATCCTATATGTGCAGTTACGTCGGCTGTGCAAACCGTTACAATACCGTCACCAATAAATGCAACGGTATCCGTAATGCGTGAATTAAGTTGTAGTCCAGGAACCGAAGATGCAATTATTAACGTTAATGCCATTTCTGGAGGTTCAGGAAGCTACGAATGGAGCCTTAGTCCAACAGGAGGATTTACCACAGTTGTAGCAGACCCTTTTGATATTCCTGTGAGTACTGCAGGCAATTATACCTTGTATTTACGAAATCAAGGGACTAGTGATTGTACAACATCTTTTGCTATCACTGTTAATCCATTACAAGAAATAGATGACATTAATGCAACGATTGGAAATATAGATTGCAATACCCAAAACATTGAAGTAACTGTTTCTGCTTTACCAGCAGGACCAGCGTATCTATATTCGGTTATACCAGCTCCTATCTCTGGAGATGCGAATTCAGGAATTTTTGTTTTGGATGGTGGAGTGAACTATACATTTACAGCCCAAAGATCTGATAATTCTTGTACATTAAGTAAAGGCTTTACTTTTGATGCTACGTCTCCGATTAATAATCCAACAGTGGTTAGAGATGCTACTGCAATAAATGGAGGACAAATTTCATGTAATAACCCAGAAACGGTAATTGTTTCTATTACCGAAGGTGTTGGTCCTTTTCTTTTTGAGGAGCTTAATGGAGCTGTTACAAGTCAAACCGTTGCCCAGGGCACTGGTGATAACGGAGCGACTGCGGGAATAGAAACAACTGCAGTATTCCCATTATCGAATGTAGGATCGTATACGTTTAGAATTACAGATTTGGCGACAGGATGTAATTTTGATACACCATCGTATTCAATTGATCCTTTTGACAGTATTGAAATACAGGCATTGGTCGCTTCAGACATTACTTGTTTTGGAGATAGTGATGGCTCAATTACAATTGAAGTTTCAGGATATACAGGATCGTATGACTATAATGTAACCAATGTTACCACCATTTCAGGAACAGGAAATACCAATGCGGGACCTTTTGTTGTTACTAATTTGTTGGCCGGAGTGTATACCGTGGAAATAACTGCTACCGAAGCACCATTTTGTAACGTTGCTGCAAACGTAGTAGTTTCAGAACCACAACCCATAACAGCCAGTTTTACAGTAACTGATCCAACCGCGCAAACCGGAGGGCAAATTGAGATAGATACAGCGGGAGGAACACCGCCTTATTTCTATACATTAACCGGTGATGGCATTGGGCCAATTACTGCTACGTCCAATTTATTTGTTGATTTGGATCCTGGAGATTATGTAGTTAGCATCGATGATAGTAATTCTTGCCGTGTAGAATTTCCAGTAACTTTACAAGAGCCTGTAATAGAGAACCTTGAGGTAACTTTGGATCTTGGATCCACCTTTATCAATTGTTATGCACAAAGCACAGCTGTGGTAAGTGCTGATGTAACAGGAGGCACAGGAAATTATCAATATATACTTACTGGAACTAATTTCTTTGGAAGCACCATTACTGTTGGACCACAATCCAATAGTGAGTTTAGAGATTTGGCTGCAGGAAATTATAATTACACGGTGGCTAGCGATGGAGTTAGTTCGTCTACCATTCCTTTTGTGATTACGCAGCCTCAAGAGTTAGTTGGGGCAGCGGATATAACAACTTCGATTTTATGTGTAGGAGATAATGATGGGACCATAAGAGTACAAGTAACAGGGGGGACACCACCATATTCGTATGCTTTGGCTTCAAATCCAGGTCTGTTTTTTAGTGATGAATCCGATGGAGTGTTAAACGCTCATACTTTTGAAGGACTAATTGCTGGTAATTATGAAGTGTTAGTTCAGGATGCCAATGGTTGTAGTCAGATAATTAGTGTTGTGATTCCTGAGCCCACACCAATTGTAGCAAATGTGATCAATATAATCCCTGAGACCTGTTCAGGAAATAGTGATGGGGAATTTACTATTGCCATTTCAGGGGGAACGCCACCATATTTGACAAATATCACTAATAATGATGCTGATTTTGTAATCGATAAATTCAGTTATACAAATTTACCTGCTGGTATTACCACTGTTTTTGTTAGTGATGCCAATGGTTGCAGAGTTACGCTTCCGATAGAAATTTCAGAAGGAATTGATTTTAGGGGAACACTAATCGCTAATTCGGCATGTGCTTCGGATAGTGGTACACCAACACCGGTTTATGAAGTTCGTATAGAATTGGACAGTAATACACCAAACACAGATGTGATTTACTCGCTAGCGGGAATTAATGGAACTCCAAATCCTTCAGAAACGAGTAATACATCAGGAATATTTGCTGTGGAGCCTGGTGAGTACGAAGGAAGCGCCCTAAGTGCAGGTGGATGCGAAGTCTCTGTGGGAACGATTCTGGTAGAAGAGTATGAAGAAGTAAGTATTGTGGTAGAAGGCACGAATCCTACCAACCCAGGAGAAAATGGAGAAATCCTGGTTAATATTATCACAGGAAACGGGCCGTTCAGTATTGCTTTGGATGATGAGGCTCCAATTATTGTAGAGGACAACAATTACGTCTTTACCCAGGTAGCAGCTGGAGACCATCAAATAGTAGTTTCGGATAATGGAGGGTGTAGTGTACAAACTGCAACAGTAACTATTGTTGAAGAAGATAAAAATCCAATTGTTACTTATGCCGAAGAGATTTTAGTTTGTGCCATTACTGGTCAAAGTTATCCGGTAGTTACCATACAGGACGAACAAGGAGAAGTGGTAGATCTTCCTTTACTCAATGTACTTTCAATAGTATGGCAGAAGTTGGATGAGATTACTTGTGATATCGAATTAGAAGATAACTGCCCAACCTCAGACTCTGTATGTACTTCAGATTGGTTTGACATAGGAAATGGAACGAGCAATACCTTTACTGAAGCAGGAGAATATCGAGTAGTAGTTAACTTTATCACACGTTCTGGGAACAACGAAAAAATCTATTATTTCAGAGTAAAAAGTGAAGTAGCTACTATAGATAAAGAGATTGTAGCATTTCCTAATCCTTCAAAAGGTAGGGTTCGATTAAATACAGAAGTAGAAGAAGTATTGATCTATGATGTAATGGGGAAACTGGTGATGAAAACCAATCAAAACTCATATAGCATCGCTAGTTTGCGTAACGGAATCTATTTCGCAAAAATCAAAACTCCGAACCGTAGAGAAGTGATTGTAAAACTCATCAAAGAATAGTGAGTCAACTGATAAGAAAAAAGGAGCATCATTTACCGATGCTCCTTTTTTTATGGTGTGATTACATACAATCCAAAAATAGCAACAATAAAGTAACAGGTAATAGTGAGTGCTCCCTGATAGTCTTTGGCTACACGTTGACCAAAAAGAAGGAGCAAGAGTGTAATACATCCCAAAAACATAGCCAGCGTACCAAAATAGGTGTTGTTATCCATAATGAGATGATAAATACCAATGATACTGCATACAGCGGTTACAACCTCTATCACCAAAACAACCAATAGTAAAAGTGGTACCATTTTACCCATAAAAGTGGCTGCAAAATGTTCTTTTAACCAAGAAAGATTTCCTTTCCAATCTACTAATTTGTCAATCCCAGATTGTAAAAAGGTGATTAAGAGAAATAATAGAATAGTAATTGAGACGATATGCGTCATAAAATTATCCATAGTTGAGCGATTTTGTAAAGCTCAAATATAGAGGTAAGATTTAAGAAGATAAAATAATGGACTTAAACACTTTTGCGATGCAACAATCGTGTGAGTTTAATTGAGAGATCCGTGAGTATGATCTTTGCATTCCCATTACGTTCGATATGATAAGCAGCATCCTGCAATTCATTACAAATATCCATGATGTTTGCTCCGTGTATAAAAGGTGCAAATTTTTCGAGTTGAAATCCACTAGTTTGAGGTTCCAAAAACACCAATTGTTCGGCTCCGTAATTGAGTAAGAGTGCTTGTCTGAAGAAATCCAGACAATAGTTCAAAAAACGTTTTTGGGTTTCTCTACCTGTTTTGGCAATCGATTCACTCCAGGTGATCAAATCATTTACAGCAGATTTGTTACCCTTGGCTCTAAAGGCTGTTCGTACCCATTGTATAAACCATTCTTCAAATTGTTCATCACCACCATCGTGGTGCAATAAGTGTAATGCCTTGCTGTAATCACCGTTGGCCTGGTGGGCGATTTTTAATGCTTGTGTATCAGATAGATTTTCGTTTTTTTGAAGCGCTTCCTGAATCACTTGCTCACCCAAAGGAGGGAAATGTAAAACCTGACATCTGGATCTGATCGTTTGGATAAGCTGTTCCTGATCCTCGGTAATCAAGATAAATATGGTTTTCTCTGGGGGTTCTTCGATAAGTTTCAACAACTTGTTGGAAGCCGCAATATTCATTTTGTCTGCCATCCAGATCAACATCACCTTGTATCCACCTTCATAACTTTTGAGCGAAAGCTTTTTTACAATTTCCAAGGCTTCATCAACTCCTATTTGCCCTTGCTTGTTTTCGATTCCCAAAGAGAGATACCAATCAAAGATACTTCCGTAGGGATTCTCCTTAACGAATGTTCTCCATTCCTCAGCAAATTGATCTGATGTAGGATGCTTTTTGACTTTATAATTGATAGCTACGGGATATACAAAATGTAAATCCGGATGCGCCAGATGATCAAATTTGATATTACAGGCGTGGTTCCCTTCTGTGTTTTCTGCGTTTTTATTCTGGCATAAAATATATTGCGCATAGGCAATTGCCATTGGGAGTGTGCCGCTCCCATTAGGACCTACAAAAAGTTGTGCATGCGGGATACGTTGTCGATCTGCACTTGTAGTGAGATAACTTTTGATATGTTGCAGTCCTAAAATTTCGGAAAAAAGCATAGGCAAATATAAAAAGAAGTATGAGGTACCCCATAAAATGAAGCACTATTAATTAGGATTGTGACAAGTTTATGGAATATCATTTTTCCATCAAAAAAGCAGTTTTTGTAAAAAATCAATAAAACTTAAAATTTACTATCGTTTTCGTAGATTTTTTTCTTGATAATTCAGAGGTTTTTAATGAAATAAAATTATTTTCGTTTGCTCAATCCAATACCAGTAAAATGAAGACAATCAGTGACTATAATTTCGAAAATAAAAAAGCCCTAATACGAGTTGATTTTAATGTGCCCTTGAATGAAGGATTCGAGGTGACCGATGATACAAGAATTCAGGCAGCCAAGCCTAGCATTATCAAAGTTCTTGAAGATGGAGGTAGTGCGGTTTTGATGTCGCATTTAGGGCGACCAAAAGGGGTTCAGGATGAGTTTTCGTTACGTCATATTGTAGAAAAAGTATCCGAAGTATTGGGTGTGCAGGTAAAGTTTGTAGCAAATTGTGTTGGTCAGGAAGCCGAAGATGCTGTAGAAGCACTCAACCCAGGAGAGGTATTGTTGTTAGAAAACTTACGATTCCATCCTAGCGAAACAGCAGGAGATGAAGCTTTTGCCGAGCAATTATCCAAACTAGGAGATATTTATGTAAACGACGCCTTTGGAACTGCGCACAGAGCTCATGCTTCTACAACGGTTGTGGCTCAATTTTTTCCGGATCAGAAATGTTTTGGAAGCCTATTGGCCAAAGAGATCGAAAGTATTGATAAGGTATTGCGTAGCGGAGAGAAACCTGTTACTGCAGTGTTAGGAGGATCAAAAGTGTCCTCAAAAATTACAATTATCGAAAACATTTTGGATAAGGTAGATCATTTGATCGTTGGTGGTGGAATGACCTATACTTTTGTAAAAGCTCAAGGTGGACAAATCGGAGATTCGATCTGCGAAGATGATAAACAAGAATTGGCACTAGAAATTTTAAAGAAGGCTGCAGAAAAAGGAGTTCAGATACATTTACCTGTAGATGTTTTGGGAGCAGATGCTTTTGATAACAATGCCAATACTGAAATCATGAAGGTAGATGCCATAAAAGAAGGATGGCAGGGATTGGATGCAGGACCTGAAACATTAACGAATTTTCATGACGTTATTTTGCAATCAAAAACCATTCTTTGGAATGGTCCATTAGGTGTTTTTGAAATGGAAAGTTTTGCCAAAGGAACGATAGCACTTGGACATTCGATTGCCGAAGCTACACAAAATGGAGCATTTTCACTAGTAGGTGGAGGAGATTCGGTAGCAGCGGTAAAACAATTCGGTTTTGGAGATAAAGTGAGTTATGTATCTACCGGTGGAGGAGCGATGCTGGAAAGTTTAGAAGGAAAAACACTTCCTGGAATTGCAGCAATAGAAAACTAATAAATAGCAGATTTTAGTAGGAAAATCAACATTTTTTGTAAGAATTAAGATAAAACCGGTCATTTGAACCGGTTTTTTAATGTTTTTAACGTCTTGATCTTTTGGATTTTAGAAAAAAATGCGATTTTCGCTGATGTATTGTTGATAACATGTTGACAGCAATGCTTTTTACCCCAGAATTCCCTAAATAGTTGTAAAAAGAATTAAACCGTATCGTAAGATGATTGGAATGAAAAATAAGTATGCATTATTTTTTTGTTTTTTGGCAATACTAACTACAGTTTCGGCTCAGGAACCCACACCTGAAACCGATCCAGAGAACACCAAGGAAATTGTACTGGAAAAAAATGTGGGCCTTCAACAAGATACAGTAACGGTCATAGATACCACCAAGATTATCAAAACAGGAATTGAGTTACAAACAACAACGGTTACTTCTACCAGTGTTAAGGATAGTGTGATTTATGCTGCAAAGGATCATCCAAAGTTATCTCGTCTGGATTCTCTTTGGAAACAAGAACTATACAATTCTAGTTTATTTGATAGCATCTATAAATCGGTAACCGAACTCGAATACGAACCGGTAGAATATGTAGACTTACCCACAGATACACTGAAGGCCCGATTGGCAGAACTTAACGCACGTACGCCTTTTAATGTAGAATACAATCCTTCTCTGGAAAGTGTGATCAAGAGATACCTTAAAAATAGACATGAGCATCTGGAGCGACTTATGGCGCTAAGTCATTTTTACTTCCCACTTTTTGAGCAAGAGCTAGATAACCAAAATATTCCTTTAGAAATTAAATACTTAGCCATTGTCGAGTCTGCACTGAAGCCGAGAGCAAAATCTAGAGTAGGAGCTACAGGATTATGGCAGTTTATGTACGGAACAGGAAAAATGTATGGATTAGAAGTAAGTTCGTATGTAGATGAGCGTATGGACCCCATCATGGCCACCAAAGCGGCGTGTAAGTATTTGGCAAAGCTGTATGAAATATTTGGAGACTGGGATTTGGCTTTGGCCTCTTATAATTCTGGGCCAGGTAATGTAACCAAAGCGATTAGACGCAGTGGAGGATATACCAATTATTGGAATATACGACACAACCTACCTCGAGAAACTGCTGGGTATTTACCAGCATTTCTAGCTACGATGTACATTTTTGAGTATGCCGACAAGCATGGTTTCAAACCCAAAAGACCAGAGTTTGGATATTTTGAAACCGATACGATCAAGGTAAAACAAATGATCACTTTGGATCAGGTTTCAGAATACATGAATATCGATGTTGAAGAATTACAATTCTTAAACCCTTCTTACAAGCTAGATATTATTCCATACATCAAGGACGAGGACTATGTACTTCGATTGCCTTTGAATGAGGTGGGAGCCTTTGTAGCCAACGAGGATACAATTTACGCAAGGGCTAAGGCAGAATTCGATAAGCGCGAAAAACCGTTGCCAAAATATTTTGAAGCTAATGATAGAATCAGATATCGCGTTCGCAGTGGAGATTATCTAGGGAGAATAGCAAGAAAATATGGTGTACGAGTAAGCCAGATTAAACGATGGAATGGTTTGCGAAGCAATAATCTAAGGATAGGGCAACGACTTACTATTTATCCAAGAAGACCTGTTGTAGACGCTCCTGTAAAAAAGAAGACATCCGTAAAAAGTAAGCCTATTGACCCTAATATAGAGACTTACGTTGTCAAGTCTGGAGATACCTTATGGAGTATTTCGCAAAAATTTAAGGGGATAAGCGTCGAAAATCTTAAAAATTGGAACGATATTAGCGGTAGTGGTATAAAGCCAGGTATGAAACTGAAGCTTTCGAAGTCATAACCGCAAACAATATCTTATGAAAAAAATAGCACTCACCATTATTGGTGCGCTGTGTCTACTTGCATGCACAGAAACCAAAACTGAAAAAAGAAGTCTTCGCAAGGGGCGATGGCCCACTCTGTTGGAAAGATCAATGAGCTTTCTGTTGTTATTGATAATGATTTATGGAAAGGGAAACTAGGGGATACCATACGTAAATATTTTGGAGCCGAAGTTCCAGGACTTCCACAGGAAGAGCCTTTGTTTTCGATGCGTCAAATGCCAAAAACAGCCTTTTCTGGGCTAGCTCGAAAGAATAGAACGTTTTTACAAATCAATAAGGGAGGAGAAAACAATTTTCAAGTACTTACCAATAAGTTTGCTACCCCACAGGTAGGATATGTCATTTCAGGAAAAACGGAAGAAGATGTGGCAAATGAGTTGATCAAAAACTATGAAACCATCGTCGCCAAATTCAAACTGGTCGAAACTAAAGAAAAACAAGCAAGAATTAGGAAGTCATTAGAAAAGATACCTCAATTACCCGAAAAATTAGGAATCAATCTCGATATACCTAGTGCGTATCGTATTGCAGTAGAAGAAGAGGATTTTTTCTGGATTCGTAAAGATATTCAACACGGTAGCATGAATTTGATGATATACGAGCTTCCGATGAATACCATCAGTAAAGATTCGAATACGGTAGCGAGTATTGTAAAGATGAGAGATTCTATCGGTGCTGTAAAAATTCCAACTGAAGAGGTAGGGAAATTCGTTACAGAACAAGCGTATGCCCCCTATTTGTACGAAACGAATCTTGATGGAAGGTTTGCTTTCGAAACCAAAGGAACCTGGGAAGTCAAAAATAGATTTATGGCGGGTCCTTTTGTAAACTACGCTATAGAAGATAAGCCAAATAATAGATTATTAGTGCTTGAAGGTTTTGTATTTGCCCCTTCGGTAAACAAGCGAGACAATATGTTTGAATTAGAGGCAATTATGAAAACCATAACATTTAATTAGAAGTATTGGCAAAAAATTAACTTAAATCTCTTAAGGTCGGTATAATATTTGTGAATTTATAAACAGAATTCACCCCATTTATTGAGTATTTTTAAAATATTCACAATGGGGTGTTTTTGTCTAGTAATCAACTCAATAATTCACAAAGCTTATGAAAAACCATCTATTTAGATTTCTGGCCTTACTGTTTATTTCACTTCCCGTTTTTGCGCAAGACGGAGATATTGTTACTGTAGAAGAAGCCAATGCTTCTTATTTTGAAGTTCCTCGAGAAACCTTATATCTTCATGTTAATAAGAGTGCTTATGTCACTGGAGAAGAGATCTGGTTTAAGGGATATGCATATGATCGACAAAACAATCTTCCTTCGATTAATTCTACCAATTTTGAAGTTGAAATTTTTGATGAACAGGGTAAAGAAATCTACGATGGGGTCTTTATGGGCAACAATGGTAGTTTTCAAGGAAATATAAAAGTGGACTCTACCTGGAGTAGTGGCACCTATTTTATGAGAGCTTCTACCCATTGGATGCATAATTTTGCAGAGGACGAGACCTATACCAAAAAGATACGTATTATCAAGGACGAGTTACCAGAAGTAGTAACTTCGGAAAATGTACAATATGATTTTCAGTTACTTCCCGAAGGGGGACATGTGGTATCCAATACTTTCAATACTATTGGTTTCAAATTGATTAATGACCAGGGATATGGTGTAGCCTTTGATCGAGGTGTGATCCAGGATGAATTGGGTAACGAAGTAACTACATTTTCTTCAAATGCTTTAGGATTGGGTAAGTTCAATATTACACCAACCTTGGGTAAGACGTATCGAGCATTAATCAAACTCAATGACGGTCGTGAGATTGAAGGTAAATTTCCACAAATTGAAAGAAAAGGAATTAGTATAAGTATCAATAATCTGATCGAAGATGAGTTGGCTATAGAGCTTAATACGAATGCATATACAATAAAAGAATTGCTAAAAGATGATTATACCATACTCATCAGAAATGATCATCTTTCCAAAAAAGTAAAAGTACGTTTTAGAGGGAAAGAGTTAAAAAAGAAACTATCCATAAAGCGGTCAGACCTATATGCAGGAATGAACATATTGACCCTTTTCAAAGAAGACATGCCTGTTTTGGAGCGTTTGGTGTTTAATCCAATAAATATACAAGATGATGGGATCAAGGTAAGTGCTTATGGTGCAACCAAGGATTCTTTGTCAATTGCCGTGACATTATCCAATTGGAATAGTGCATATGATCTAAGTGTATCGGTACTACCGTCGGAGACTAAAGCCTATTCGCATTCAGACAATATCCATTCGGCGATGTTGCTAAGACCCTACATCAAAGGATTTATAGAAGATGAGAAGCGTTATTTTACCAATATTGATCGAGATAACATTTACGATTTGGATTTGTTACTGATCACTCAAGGATGGAGTAAGTTTAAATGGGAGCATATTTTCAATAACAACCCAGAAGTTAAATATGACTTTAATCAAGGTTTCAGAATTACAGGCAAAATCCAGGACAAGAAAAGAGAAGCCGTGGATAAAGTATATCTATATCCAACTATCAACAATGGAGCAAAGCTTGTACAGGTAAATCAAGACAATACTTTTGAAATCGATAACTTTTTCCCACAAAAAGGAGAGAAATTAAGAATCTCTGGGATAGCAGCCCAAGGGGATTTTAATAAGTCCGGACTATACCTGCAAGTGCAATCCAATCGAATCCACCGACCATTTTTTAATACGTTCCCAATAGGAGAAAAACAGTATACCCAAAAGATCCAGAATAAGGTAGTAGTACCTTATAACTTTTTGAGTGATATACAAGAATTAGAAACGGTAGAATTAGAAGGAGATGCTGAAGAAGAACTAGGGAGAACTAGCAGCATTCAAATCCCTAAATTCTTTGAGTTGAATTCTAAAAAAATCACATTAGAAAAAGCAGAGCAGTTTTATTCGATATTAGATTATATTCAGTCCACTCGAAAATTCACAGTACTTCGTGACAATGCATCATCTGTACGTATTTTACCACCATGGGCTCCGCAATATAGCCTACCTGTAGGTCAAGATCCTACCGAAGAAATACTTGGTCAATTGGCAAACGGAACTGAAGTAGCGGTTTATTTGGATGAAATTTTACTCTCGGAATTAAGTATTCTATGGGATTTAAGAACCGCTGATGTAGATCGTATTTATATGGATCGAATCAGTTATGGAGGAGGTGCCAGAGCTGGAGCTTTTGGATCGATTAGGATATATACCAGAAAATATCCGTTGGTAAGAGGTGATAATAAGGATAAGGAGTATCTGGAATATGAGTTTACCAAAGGCTTTGAGCCTACCAAAGAGTTTTACAATCCTGGATATACCAATTATAAAGATCCGTTTTTTGTGAATTATGGAGCCATATATTGGCAGCCTAGATTACGTTTTGATAAAACAGGTACCGCTGTGTTTAAAATCCCGAATACGGGCTTAGACAATGTAACCTTACACATCGAAGGAATGATGAGTGATGGGAGTTTAGTGTCTAAAACACAAAAAGTAAAGTAATCAAACAACAAAGTAGTTCTAAGCGAAGTAACTAACTTATCTAATTCATAGAAAACATATGAAAAACCATCTATTTCAATTTTTGGCCTTACTGTTTATTTCACTCCCCGTTTTTGCACAAGACGGAGATATTGTGACTGTAGAAGAAGCCAATGCTTCTTATTTTGAAGTTCCCCGAGAGACCTTATACCTTCATGTTAACAAGAGCACCTATGTTACTGGCGAGGAGATTTGGTTTAAAGGATATGCCTATGATCGGCAAAATAACCTTCCTTCTGTTAATACCACCAATTTTGAAGTCGAGATTTTTGATGAACAAGGCAACGAAGTCTACGACGGTGTTTTTATGGGGAACAATGGTAGTTTTCAAGGGAATATAAAAGTAGATTCTACCTGGAGTAGCGGTACGTATTTTATGAGAACCTCTACCCATTGGATGCACAATTTTGTTGAAGATGAGACCTACGTCAAAAAAATACGCATCATCAGGGACGAGCTTCCAGAGGTGGTACCTTCAGAAAAAACTCAATATGACTTTCAATTACTTCCAGAAGGAGGGCATGTAGTTGCGAATACCTTTAACACCATCGGTTTCAAACTCATCAATGACCAGGGATATGGTGTTGCTTTTGATCGTGGTGTGATCCAGGATGAGTTGGGTAACGAAGTGACCACATTTTCTTCGAATGCTTTGGGATTGGGTAAGTTTAACATTACTCCTGCATTAGGCAAGACCTATCAAGCGCTGATTAAGCTCAAGGATGGTCGTGAGATTGAAGGTAAATTTCCGCAAATCGAAAACAAAGGAGTTAGTATAAGCATTAATAATTTAATTGATGAGGAACTCGCCATAGAGTTCAACACCAATGCTAATACGATAAAAGAACTCATAAAGGACAACTACGCAATACTTATTAGAAATGATCATCTCTCTAAAAAGATAAAAGTTCGCTTTAAGTCAAAAGAATTGAAAAAGAAACTATCGATAAGGCGTTCAGATCTATATGCAGGAATAAATGTAATTACTCTGTTTAAAGAAGACACTCCCGTTTTGGAACGTCTGGTATTTAACCCTATCACTATACAAGAAGATGGGATTAAAGTAAGTTCGTACAGCACGGCAAAGGATTCTTTAATGGTAGAAGTAGCAGTACCTAATTGGGATAGTGCATATGATATTAGTGTTTCGGTATTACCATCAGAGACCAAAGCCTATGCGCATGCAGACAACATTCATTCGGCAATGTTATTAAGACCGTATATAAAAGGTTTTATAGAAAACGAGAAACGCTATTTTACCAATGTTGACAGAGATAAAATATACGATCTGGATTTGTTATTAATTACCCAAGGATGGAGCAAATACAAATGGGAAAACATCTTTAATAACAGTCGAGAGGTGAAATATAACTTTAATCAAGGCTTCAGGATTACTGGTAAGATTCAGGACAAGAAAAGAGAAGAAGTAGATAATGTATATCTATATCCAACGATCAATAATGGAGCAAAGCTGGTTGAGGTAAATCAAGATAATACATTTGAGGTTGATAATTTTTTCCCACAAAAAGGAGAAAAACTAAGAATCTCTGGAATTAAAACCAAAGGAGATTTTAAGAAATCAGGACTATATCTGCAGGTGCAATCCAATCGGATACACCGACCATTTTTGAATACGTTCCCAATAGCGGAAAAGCAGTACACCCGAAAAATCCAGAATAAGGTAGTAGTACCTTATAACTTTTTAAGTGATGTACAACAATTGGAGACTGTAGAACTAAAAGGAAGTAGTGAAAAGGAATTGGAAAGGACGAGTAGGATACAGATCCCTAAGTATTTTGAGTTGAATTCTAAGAAGATTACGCTAGAGAAAGCGGAGCGGTATTATTCGATATTAGATTATATTCAGTCCACAGGAAAATTTAATGTGCAAAGAGACAATGCGGCATTTATACGTATTCTTCCTAGAAGTGGAACTACTGTAAGTTTGCCAGTTGGTGAGGCACCACCTATTGGAATTGGAACAGGTGTAAATGTTTATTTGGATGATTTTCTGCTTCCGGACCTAGCGATTTTGTGGGATTTAAGAACCGCAGATATTGATAGGATATACACTGATACTATTGGGTACGGCGCAGGCGCAAGGGGAGCGGGAAGAACGATAAGGTTGTATACTCGAAGATATCCATTGGTGCGAACTCATGATGGAGATAAGAGCTATCTAGAATATGAGTTTACCAAAGGCTTTGAGCCTACCCAAGAGTTTTACAATCCTGGATATTCCAATTATAAAGATCCGTTTTTTGTGAATTATGGAGCCATACACTGGCAACCTAGATTGCATTTTGATAATACAGGCACTGCCGTGTTTAAAATCCCGAATACAGGCTTAGAGAATGTAACCTTACACATCGAAGGAATGATGAGTGACGGGAGTCTGATTTCTAAAACACACAAAATAAAATAATCCTGTAAGCAACATTTATAATCTAAGTAACTAACTACATCTAATTCATAGAAAACATATGAAAAAACATCTATTTGGGTTATTAACCCTATTAATCTCTGCATTCCCTGTTTTTTCACAAGAAAAAGACACCAATGTAGTAGAAGCCAATGCGTCTTATTTTAATATCCCTAGAGAAACCCTATATCTTCATGTGAACAAAAGCATCTATATCACTGGAGAAGAAATCTGGTTCAAGGGCTACGCCTATGATCGCCAAAACAATTTACCTTCGTTAAATACCACCAATTTTGAAGTTGAAATTTTTGATGAACAAGGTAATGAAGTGTATGATGGGATATTTATGGGTAATAACGGCAGTTTTCAAGGGAATATTCTGGTAGATAACGGCTGGAGCAGTGGTACGTATTTTATAAGAGCTGCTACCCATTGGATGCATAACTTTATAGAAGATGAGACGTACACCCAAAAGATACAAATCATCAAAGATGAACTTCCTGCACAAACTTCAAGGAAAATAGAAAACTATGATTTTCAGTTGCTTCCAGAAGGAGGACACATAGTTGCGAATACCTTCAACACCATTGGTTTCAAATTAATTAATGATCAAGGGTATGGCGTTGGGTTTGATCAAGGTGTAGTACAGGATGAATTGGGTAATGAAGTAACCACCTTTTCTTCGAACACGTTAGGATTGGGTAAATTCAATATAACCCCAATACCTGGAAAGCAATATCGAGCTTTGATACAACTTAAAAATGGTGATGAAGTTGAAGCGGAATTCCCTAAGATTAATGATAAAGGCGTAAGCTTGAGTATCAATAACCTTATGGAAGATGAGGTGGTTATGCAATTTAATACCAATGAAGCAACCATAAAGGAATTGGTATTTAGTGACTATATGGTACTCATCCGAAAGAACCATCTTTCAAAAAAGATGAAAATTTATTTCAAGTCAAAAGAACTAAAGAAAACGATTTCTATTCCACGTTCTGATCTGTATACAGGAATGAACACCATAACCCTTTTCAAAGAGAACACACCCGTTTTGGAACGATTGATCTTTAATCCTGTTGAAACCACAGAAGATGAGATTACAATCCTGAGAAATACTACTTCTTCGGATTCTGTATCGATTGCAGTGCAAGCACCCAATAAAACTATTGCCTATGATCTCAGTGTTTCTGTATTACCATCAGAAACCAAAGCGTATACACATCAAGATAATATACGGTCGGCAATGCTATTGCAGCCCTACCTTAAGGGATATATAGAAAATGCGAAGCATTATTTTACCAATATTGATCGTGACAAAATATATGATCTGGATTTGCTACTGATCTCTCAAGGTTGGAGTAAGTTTACCTGGGAGCATATTTTTAAGCATACCCCAGAAGTTCGCTATAATTTCAATCAAGGCTTTAAGATTACGGGAAAGATTCAAAATAAGAAAAAGATCAAGGTCGATAAAGTATATTTTTACCCATCGATTAATAACGGAGCTAAATTGGTCGAGGTAAATCAAGACAACACTTTTGAGGTAGAGAATTTTTTCCCACAAAAAGGAGAGAAACTTAAAATTTCTGGGATTATGGCTAAAGGAAGTTTTAAAAAATCCGGGGCTTATCTTCAGGTACAATCCGAAAGAATCAATCGACCTTTTGCGAACATATCTCCAATTTCAGAAAGACAATCTGAACAAAGAATACAGAATAAGGTGGTAGTACCTTACAATTTTACCGACAATATTCAAGAATTAGAGGCAGTACAACTAAAGGGGAGTAGCCGAAAGGAGTTAGAAAAAACAAGTCGAATAAGTATTCCCAAGTATTTTCAGTTGAACTCGACAAAAATAACTTTAGAGAAAGCTGAGCAGTACTTTTCGATATTAGATTATATCAGATCAACAGGAAAGTTTAGAGTTTTCAATCAAAGTCCAACCGATATATCAATACTTCCTATCGGTGCTGCTATTGTTGGTTCGACAGGTTCTACTAATGGCAGTGGACAACTAGAGCCTCCTGATCCCGAGGAGGAAGAGAAACCCAAACCTGTGGCTGTTTATTTGGATGATGTTTTATTATCAGATCATGGTATTCTATGGGATTATAGAACGCAAGATGTCGATAGAATCTATATGGATAGAACGAACTATGGTGCTGGTTCTAGAGCAGGACGAGGCGGTTCGATACGTATTTATTCCAGACGATTTCCATTGCTAAGAACTCGTACACCAAATAAGGAATACATCGAATACGAGTTTAAAAAAGGTTTTGAACCTGTAAAAGAATTCTATAACCCCGGATATATCACTTATAATGATCCGTTTTTCGTGAATTATGGAACTATTTTCTGGAAGCCCAAGTTAGCATTCGACGAGAATGGATTAGCCATATTTAAAATCCCCAATACGAGCCTTGATAACGTAACCCTGCACATCGAAGGAATGATGGGCAATGGTACTTTGATTTCTAAAACCCATGTGATAAATAACACCAAGGGTAATTAAGTATGTAAAACATAAATCCGAATTAGACATTTTGTAATATATTTAGCGATTCAAAAAAACACAAATTGATGAACACAGTTTCTTATATTGCTAAACATATTCCTGTTTCCGAAAAGCAAATTGCCAATACGGTTAAACTTTTGGATGAAGGAGCTACTGTTCCTTTCATTTCTAGATATCGTAAAGAAATGACAGGTGATTTGGATGAGGTAGCCATTGGTGAGATTGTAAAATATAAAACAGCTTTCGAAGCTTTAGAAAAAGAAAAGAAAGCGTACTGAGTACGATCAAAGAACAAGGAGCATTGACTCCAGAACTTGAGAAAAAAATTCAAGCAGCTGATACCCTTACGCAGGTAGAAGATTTGTATCTGCCTTATAAGAAAAAGCGAAAAACCAAAGCTACTGTTGCTAAAGAACAGGGACTGGAACCTTTGGCCAAAGTAGTCCTGCAACAAAAGGAAGAAGAACTCCTTTTTGTTGCTTCTCAATATCTTAATGATACGATTACTACCGAGGAAGAAGCCTTACAAGGTGCGAGAGATATTATTGCAGAATGGATTAATGAAGACGAGAAAGTAAGGAATAGATTACGTAGATTATATCAAAGAAAAGCAAGTATAAAGTCAACAGTAATCAAAGCCAAAACAGAAGATCAAGAAGCACAAAAATATCAGCAGTATTTTAATTGGCAAGAACCGCTGCACAAATGTCCTTCGCATCGATTGTTGGCTATTTTGCGAGCAGAAAATGAGAAAGTGGTTCGTGTAAAAATCGAAGTACCCGAAGATGATGCCTTAGATATCATTGACGGGGTGATGATCAAAACCAATGTTGAGGCATGTACCGACCAAATGTTTCTTGCCATTTCTGATGCGTATAAAAGGTTATTGACTCCGGCGCTCTCTACCGAAGTGCTTAATCAAGCCAAAGAAAAAGCAGATGATAATGCCATCAAAGTGTTTGCTCAAAACCTAAAACAATTATTGTTGGCTTCACCCTTGGGTCAAAAGAGGATTTTGGCTATCGATCCCGGATTCAAATCTGGTTGTAAAGTAGTTTGCCTGGATGAGCAAGGTGATTTGTTACATAATGAAAACATATACCCGCACCCACCGCAGCGAGATATCACAGGAGGGATTAAGAAAATAAAATCGTTGGCAAACGCCTACAAAGTAGAAGCTATTGGTATTGGTAATGGTACTGCGGCTCGGGAAACCGAAGCGTTTATCAAAAAAATACCTTTTGATCAATCAATGCAGGTGTTTATGGTAAATGAAAGTGGAGCATCGGTATATTCGGCTTCAAAAATTGCTAGGGCAGAATTCCCAAATTATGATGTTACCGTTCGGGGAGCAGTATCCATAGGTAGACGTTTGGCGGATCCTCTGGCAGAATTGGTAAAGATCGATCCCAAGGCCATTGGAGTAGGGCAGTACCAACACGATGTAGACCAAACCAAGCTAAAAAATGAGTTGGATACCGTGGTGATGAGTTGTGTAAACAGCGTTGGAATTAATGTAAATACGGCGAGTGTTCCTTTACTAAGTTATGTTTCAGGAATTGGAGAAAAATTGGCTGAGAACATCGTATCTTATCGTTCAGAAAATGGAGCACTGCAATCCAGAGAAGAATTGAAAAAGGTACCGAGATTAGGAGGTAAAGCATTCGAACAGGCTGTGGCGTTTCTTAGGATTACCAATCCTACACATCCACTTGATAATTCTGCGGTGCACCCAGAGCGATATCAATTGGTGTCAAAAATGGCAAAAGAGGCAGGAGTACCACTCACAGAATTGATAGGAAACAAACCTGCTATCGCCAAGATCAGGTTGCAAAACTATATCACTGATCAGGTGGGCTTACTTACACTCAATGATATTGTAAAAGAACTAGAAAAGCCTGGGGTAGACCCAAGAAAGAAAGCAGCCGTCTTTGAGTTTGATCCCAATGTAAAAACGATAGAAGACCTGAAAAGCGGAATGAAACTACCTGGTATTGTAAACAATATTACCAACTTTGGTTGTTTTGTAGATATAGGAATCAAAGAAAGTGGTTTGATTCATATCTCAAAGCTGGCCAACGAATATATCAGCGATGTCAATAGTGTTGTGCAATTAAATCAGCACCTGATGGTGACTGTGATGGATATCGACTTGCAGCGCAAAAGAATACAATTATCGCTTATTGATTAATTAGAAAAGTATACAAATAAATAAAGCCCGGTAGATACCGGGCTTTATTCATATATTGACTTAAAAATTAATTTTTCTCATCAATTTTAGGGTCCTCATCTTCTTTTGAAGCGTCCTTAAATTCTTTAATTCCACTTCCTAATCCTCTCATCAATTCTGGAATTTTCTTTCCTCCAAATAATAACAACACAATCACTACAATTAAAGCGATTTGCCAGGGACCAATCATTCCTAAAAATATACTTGATGTCATCATGATCTTAATAAATTAGAATACAAAGTTAGCAAGAAATGATGAATCCGTCATCATTTATATAATCTTTAACGAACGATCTTAAAGATTCATATATCACTTTATAAAAACCGATAAATGATCGTGATCTTCAAAAATTCAATTTTAGCATAAAATTAATGGAGTGCGTAGACTATAAATATCCCTTTAAACGTTGTATTTTTGGTATTCGTAGAATATGTATATTTGCTTTTCACTTATGGCAAAAAAGAAAAAGGAACAAAAACGAATTACGAAGAAGCTGCTTAACAAGTATCGCTTGGTAATTCTTAATGAAGATACTTTTGAAGAGCGCATATCTTTTAAGCTGAACAGGCTTAATGTTTTTGTGATGGTAACGATTACCGGCATTCTCCTGGTGTCGGGAACTACATTCTTGATTGCTTTTACTCCTTTAAGAGAATATATTCCTGGATATTCGTCTACTTCGTTAAACCTGAAAGCCACTCGATTGGTAGCAACAACGGATTCGCTGGAATCCCGAATAGTCGTAAATCAGCAATACTATAATTCTATAAAAAAGGTACTTACCGGGGATGTAAAAACGGTAGAGTTTGATTTAGATTCTGCAGTACAGTCTCAGAAGGTAAATCTGGAAGAAATAGACTTAAGTCCCTCGGATCAAGACATGAGACTTCGTGAAGAAGTGTCCAAAGAAGATAAATACAGCTTGTTCGAAAATGAAAAATCAAATTCTGATTTTTCTTTGTTTTCTCCTGTAAAAGGAAATATAACTTCCGAGTATGATGTTACCCAAAAGCACTACGGAGTAGATGTGGCTGTTCCCAAGGATACTCCAATACAAGCAGCTTCTGCCGGTACGGTAATCTTCTCAGAATGGACA
Source organism: Aquimarina sp. KJ22-3 (assembly GCF_055808215.1). Classification (NCBI taxonomy): domain Bacteria; kingdom Pseudomonadati; phylum Bacteroidota; class Flavobacteriia; order Flavobacteriales; family Flavobacteriaceae; genus Aquimarina; species Aquimarina sp. KJ22-3. The sequence continues at coordinate 126,874 of NZ_CM147859.1, forward strand.
GCAGAAACGGGATATGTCATTATTCTGAAACATGCTAATAATCTGCTTACCGTATATAAACACAATGCTTCTTTGACCAAACAACAAGGAGAACAGGTCAAAGCGGGAGAAGTAATTGCAACAGCAGGTTCTACAGGAGAACTTTCTACTGGACCTCATCTACATTTTGAATTGTGGAGGGATGGGTACCCAACAGACCCTACAAACTTTGTCGATTTTGAATAATAACTATGTCGTTAAAAGCATTAGGCGCTAAGATTTTCGCAAAACGTATTCGTAAAAAAATTAATAAATGGGCTTCGGATCCGGTAGGTACTCAGGAACGTGTATTTCGAGATTTGATAAAAACAGCTCAAGATACTGCTTTTGGTCAGGATCATGATTTCAGAAATATTAAGACTTATGCCGATTTTGCAAAGCAAGTTCCGATTCGCGATTATGAAGCGTTACGACCTTATGTGGATCGAGTGGTTGATGGAGAATCCGATATTTTATGGCCAGGAAAACCACTGTATTTTGCAAAGACTTCGGGAACCACAAGTGGAGCCAAATATATTCCATTAACTAAAGCCTCAATGCCAACACATATCAATGCCGCTCGAAATGCGATTTTGTGTTATATAGAAGAAAGCGGAAAGGCAGGTTTTGTAGATGGTAAAATGATCTTTCTGCAGGGAAGCCCAGAACTCAGCGAAAAAAATGGAGTAAAATTAGGACGACTTTCAGGTATCGTTGCACACTACGTTCCACAGTATCTTCAGAAAAACAGAATGCCGAGTTGGGAAACCAACTGTATTGAAGATTGGGAGCAAAAGGTAGAAGCCATCGTAGAGGAGACTATAGATCAAAACATGAGTATCATTAGTGGGATACCACCTTGGGTACAGATGTATTTTGAAAGACTACAGCAACGAACCAACAAAACCATTGGTGAGCTTTTCAAAGGCTTTGAATTATTTATCTACGGAGGGGTAAACTTTGAACCCTATCGTAAAACCTTTGAAAATTTAATAGGAAGAAAAGTTGCCGGGATCGAATTATACCCTGCCTCTGAAGGATTTTTTGCGTTTCAGGATCGTCAAGATGAAAAAGGTATGCTTTTGCAATTGGATTCTGGGATGTTTTATGAGTTTGTAAAAGCAGATGAGTTTTTTGATGAGAACCCCAAAAGGTTAACTATTGGTGAAGTTGAAACGGGAGTAAACTACGTGATGTTGGTTTCTACAAGTGCAGGGTTGTGGGCATATAATATCGGGGATACGGTGATGTTTACCAATACTAGCCCTTATCGAGTCGTAGTATCTGGAAGGATCAAACACTTTATTTCGGCCTTTGGAGAACATGTAATCGGCAAAGAAGTGGATCAGGCATTGAGAGAAGGCGTTGAAGAAGTAGGTGCCATGATCAATGATTTTACAGTAGCTCCGCAGGTCAATCCCGAGGATAACGAATTACCCTATCACGAATGGTTTATTGAGTTTAAAGAACTACCAAACGACATAGACACACTGGCATTGGCGATAGATAAGTCTCTAAGAAATCAAAACACTTACTACGACGATTTGATAGAAGGAAAAATCCTGAAAACACTAAAAATTACAGTGGTTCCTAACGAAGGATTTAAAAACTATATGAAATCGATAGGAAAGTTAGGTGGGCAAAATAAACTTCCTAGATTGTCGAATGATAGAAATATTGCGGATGCCCTTTCTGTTATGATTGACAAATAGACTATATTTGTTGCGAAAAACATATGGCAAACTTAATATTACAAGGAAGAACAAGAGCACAAGAAAGCTCTAGTGCAATAGAACGCATGTATATTACTATGCGTCATTTGTTTAACAGAGGTTTTTACAAACCTATGGGAGTATCGGGAGATACCCTAAGAGAAGCACTGCTCACCTTGCGACCGGAGATTTATGGATCTGTAGCCGAAGAAAAAGTAGAGCTCAACGGATTACTATATGTAATTGATCGATTACCAATAGGAATAGAAGAGTGTCGCTACATTAATCTTACCAGTGATGAAGGGTATAAAAACTCTCATTTCAAAGTTATTGTCCCTCCCAAGAGAAGAAGAAATTGCTATCGCATTGATGAGGAGCAAATGAATATTGAGATTACTCGAGGTCGATCCGAAATTTACGATATCCTAACACATCTTACCTTTTTGTTTATCGAGTCTCATAAGATCATGCATCGTGTGGTGATTAATGAAGAGGGGAATGTAACTAGAGATTGGCAAAAATTAGAGAATGCTGTACTGTCCAAAAAAGAATTGACCAAGGCCCAAAAAGAGGTTGCGTTAACGCATACGGCAAACATTTTGGGGAGAACTTTTGAAGAAGCTAATTCTATTTATGATAGCTTTTCTTGTCCAGAAAATAAAGAACGCTTTCTACACATCATTTATTGGTTAGGGAAACTTGCTATCGAAGAATATGTAGAGGATAAGAAAAGAATTGTGACTTTTAGTCCTGTACTTAGAGAACGTTTAGGTCACCATATTCATGGAGAGATCTGGGCAAATACAATCAAAAGCAAACTAGAAGAGCTAGATCTATTTGATCGCCCGATTCATATTATTAGTGCCAATATGCATAGTGTAATGAATACATTATATGCATCTTTGGCCTTAAAAACTGAACTAAAAAATAAGACTACTTTTGATATTTATGAGTCACTGAGTAATGATGCTAACGATAAACTTAGAAAAAGAGTGGAGAAGTTAGCCTTACAAAAAGGAATGACTTTTATTGATGATCAAAGTGGTGCCAATATCAATGTACAGGTCTTCGATACGTCAAAGTATGGAGATGAAGCGTATGGAGATCTTGTAGTCAACAAAGGGGATAAAGAAAAGCCGGTAATTATAGTTATGGATTATGCGTTTGGAGAACAGGCGTATGAAACCATGGACGAATTACTGAAACCATATATTAATCTCGATGGGAACAAAATTCGAATGAATGTGAAATCAGTTTCTATTATGGGGAAAGCTGGAATCTTGGAAGGAGGAAAAGGAGATATCATGATTCCTTCTGCTCATGTATTTGAAGGTACCGCGGATAATTATCCTTTCAAGAATCAACTGAATAAGAAAGACCTGGAAGGGCATGGAATCGATATTTACGATGGTGCTATGATTACTGTTTTAGGTACTTCCTTACAGAATAGAGATATCTTGAAGTTTTTTCACGATTCTACCTGGAATGTAATTGGTCTTGAAATGGAAGGTGCACATTATCAAAAAGCTATTCAATCTGCTTCTCGATTACGAGGGAGTATCAGTCCAAAAGTAAAAGTACGATATGCCTATTACGCTTCGGATAACCCCTTGGAAACAGGAAGCACATTGGCATCTGGAGGATTGGGAACTACAGGGGTAAAGCCTACCTATTTGATCACCGAAAAAATTATAGAACAAATATTTAACGAACGATAAAAAAATGAGTCAAGCAAATCAAAACGAAGAAATAGATTTAATGCAACTTTTTGCAATGATCAAAGAGTTTTTTAGAAAAGCATTAGGTTTATTAGTTGATGCAGTTTTATTCATTAAGAGAAAAATAGTCCTTTTTCTCATATTAGGATTGCTAGGTGGAGGGTTAGGCTATTTTATGGATCAATTCCAAGACAAAAAAAACAGTTTTGTTCAAGAAGTTATCATTGAACCCAAATATAGATCAGTAGAATATATTTACGATTTTGTTGAGGATCTGGAGGATAATTTCAAAGATGACAATTACGTTATGGATCTTGGTTTAGATCTGGAGTTGGTAGAAAATGTCAATAAAATTATCTTAAATCCTGTAGTTCGCCCAGAGGAAATATTGACCCGCTTACAGGACAAGGAATCGTTTACAGAAGATTATAATGAAGAATTACTTAAAGAAAGAAAGTATCGCAACTTTTATAAAGAGCATAAGCTTACGTTAATCTTCAAAAATGCAGATCCAGAAAACACGAAAATAGTGGAAGCAATTTTAAATCATTTAAAATCAAATGAGTATTTTAAAAAGATTGTTAGCCTAGAACTTGAACAGATCAAAAGTGAAATTGAACAAAATAAAAAAACATTAGTTTTTGTTAATGATTACCTAACTAACTTAAGCAATAATCCAAATAGTAATGAAGGTAAAATTGTATTTGCTTCCGAATCTGAAACTCCAACGATTGCATCATTGATAAAACGAAAAGAAGAGTTGTTATCTAAGATTCGGTCCCAAGAAAAATCCTTGGAATTAGACAATGAAATGTATACGGTAATAGAAGATACCGGGATTATTTCAAAACGAAACGAACTGGCAAAAAGAATGATGTTTCTTATTCCTTTGGTTTTTGTAGGAATAGCGATCGCCTTATACTTCATAAGTTTCTTGTTAAAATCTATAACTAATTTTGTAAACCAAGAATAAAGTCTTTATGTAATTACCCCTTTTATAAATGAAAGTAACTATATAAAACGATTATCATGTTATATCCACTAAAATTTTATCCGATCTTGAAAGATAAGATCTGGGGGAGATAAATTAAGGACAATTCTCAACAAACCAGATATTAATGGAAATATTGGAGAAAGTTGGGAGATTTCTACTGTTGGAGAGAATATTTCTATTGTGTCTAACGGCATTTTTGAGGGCGAAAAATTAACTAATCTAATAAAAAAACATAAAGGTAGTTTATTAGGAAATAAAGTGTATGAGTTGTTCGGTGATCAGTTTCCTTTATTGATCAAATTTATAGATGCACATGATGATCTATCGATTCAATTACATCCAGATGATCACTTAGCAAAAGAACGTCATAATTCTTTCGGAAAGACTGAAATGTGGTATGTAATTCAGGCAGATGATGACGCAAAATTAATTATAGACTTCAATAAGGCAACCAACCAAGAAGAATATCAACGGCATTTGAATGAGAACCGCCTGGTTGATTTGTTGAACATTGAACGGATTACAAAAGGAGATAGCTATATTATTACCGCTGGCATTATTCATGCTATTGGCAAAGGAACGATGATTGCAGAAATACAGCAGACCTCTGACATTACCTATCGGGTATATGATTGGGATCGAGTAGATGATCAAGGCAATAGAAGAGAATTGCATACAGAACTGGCATTGGATGCGCTTGCCTACGAGAATAAAAAAGTACAAGAATTAGATATCAAGAGGAGTCAAATCAATCCAACGAAATGATTTCTAATCAATACTTTACAACTAATTTTATTCATGTGGATAAATCTTTTGACAAAACGTATAATGATATAGACTCTTTTGTGGTTTTCCTGTGTGTAGAAGGACAAGGTAAGGTTGTTTCTGAGTATGGCGGGATCCCTTTAGGTATGGGAGAAACTGTGTTGATTCCTTCTGCAATCAAGAATATTCAATTAGAAAGTGATCACTCTGATATGAAGCTATTAGAAGTGTATATAAAATAGATTATGAAAAACATTTTAATTACAGGCGGAGCTGGGTTTGTAGGATCCAATTTTATTCCTTATTTCTTGAAGAAACACTCCGATTTTCATGTAATTAATATTGATAAACTTACTTATGCGGGAACGGTAGAAAATCTTACCGAAATTACAGAAGAAGAAAACTACACATTCATTAAAGGGGATATATGCGATAGAGCATTTATACAAAGTGTTTTTGAAAGGTATGATATCAAAGGAGTCATACATTTTGCCGCAGAATCCCATGTTGATAATTCGATAGTAAGTCCAGATGAGTTTATCAACACCAATGTTTTTGGTACGTTTGTTCTCCTGGATATAGCCAGGAACTACTGGATGGAATCCCCACACACATACAAAGACGATTACAGAGAATGTCGTTTTCACCATATTTCTACCGATGAGGTATATGGAAGTTTAGGCGAAACAGGACTTTTTAATGAATCTACACCTTATGCGCCTAACAGTCCATATAGCGCTTCCAAGGCTTCATCAGACTTTATCGTTAGAAGTTATTTCCATACCTATGGGATGAATGTTGTTACTACGAATTGCTCCAATAATTATGGTCCTAAACAACATGATGAAAAGTTGATTCCAACTATCATAAGAAATGCACTTATGGAGCATCCAATACCCATATATGGTGAAGGTAAAAATGTTAGAGATTGGCTATACGTGTTAGACCATTGTAAAGGTATCGAACTGGCTTTTTTTGATGGAAAAATTGGAGAAACGTATAATATTGGAGGTAAAAATGAAAGAAATAACTTATACATTGCCAACACAATATGTAAGGTACTTGATGAGTTAAGGCCTAGAAAGAATTCCGCATCTTATCAAGAACTAATTACATTTGTACAGGATCGTCCAGGACATGATTTTCGATATGCAATTGACGCGACCAAGATAGAAAGTAAATTGGGCTGGACAGCAGAAGAGAACTTTGAATCGGGGATTCAAAAAACAATAAGATGGTATATTAATAAGTATAGCAAATGAAAGGAATAGTACTAGCTGGAGGTTCTGGAACAAGATTGCATCCGCTTACACTAGCAGTTAGTAAGCAATTAATGCCAGTGTATGACAAACCGATGATATATTATCCGTTGTCTACATTGATGAGCGCTGGTATTCGAGAAATTTTGATCATTTCTACACCAGAAGATTTGCCCCTTTTTGAAAAACTATTGGGTAATGGAGCACAGTATGGATGCAGATTTGAATATGCTTCGCAAAAAGACCCTAATGGATTGGCCGAGGCATTTATCATTGGGGAAGACTTTATTGGTGTTGATAAAGTGGCTTTAATCTTAGGAGACAATATTTTTTATGGATCGGGCCTCGAAGATCTTTTGGAGAGCAATAATAACCCAGATGGAGGAATTATTTATGCTTATCATGTACAAGACCCAGAACGCTATGGAGTAGTAGAGTTTGACAAAAGTGGTCATGCAATTTCTATTGAAGAAAAACCAGAGCAACCAAAATCAAACTATGTGGTTCCAGGGATATATTTCTACGACAATGAGGTGGTAGAAATCGCAAAAGCAATTACGCCAAGCGCAAGAGGCGAATTAGAAATAACCGACGTTAATAATGCATATTTGGAAAAAGGAAAGCTAAAAGTGAGCATACTGGATAAAGGAACGGCATGGCTAGACACTGGTACGTTTCAATCGCTAATGCAAGCTTCACAATTTGTTCAAGTTATTGAGGAAAGACAGGGATTAAAAATAGGAGCAATAGAAGAAATGGCTTTTAAAAAAGGATTTATTTCCAAAGAACAACTACATAATTTAGCACAACCACTTATAAAAAGTGGATACGGCAAATATTTACTACAATTAGATCAAAGATGAATATAAAACCTACTTTTTTAGAAGGGTGTTTTATTGTCGAACCAAGAGTTTATAAGGATAATAGAGGTTATTTTTTCGAAAGTTTCAATCAGCAAGAATTTGTTCAGAAAACAGGAGTTGATATTGGTTTTATTCAAGATAATCAATCCTCTTCTACAAAAGGAGTGCTAAGAGGGCTTCATTTCCAAAAAGGAGATTTTGCGCAAGCCAAGTTGGTGCGAGTAATTAAAGGTGAAGCATTAGATGTGGTTGTAGACCTTAGAAAAGATTCAGAAACCTTTAAACAGTGGTTTTCGATATTATTAAATGAAAAAAATAATTATCAGTTGTATATCCCAAGAGGTTTTGCACATGGCTTTTTAACGTTAAGCGAAAGCTCAATTTTTTCATATAAATGTGATAACTATTATCATAAAGAATCAGAGTCGGGCATAAGATTTGATGATCCAGATCTTGGTATCGATTGGAAATGCGATAAAAGCAAAATTGTTTTATCTGATAAAGACAAAGAATTACCTTCTTTTAAGGAGCTATTAAATGAATTATAATTCAGAAAGAAAGAACATTTTAATAACAGGGTCCTCAAGCCAACTAGGGCAGTGTTTGTTGGCTATAAAAGATCAATACCCCGATTTCTATTTTGATTTTGCGACTTCTTCAGAACTCGATATTACAGACAAAAAACAAGTAAATCGTCGTTTTGATAAGTATTCTTACCAGGTAGTGATTAACTGTGCCGCCTACACCAATGTAGAACGTGCAGAAAAAGAATCAAAGAAAGCATTTATGGTAAATGCTATTGGTGTCAAAAATATAGCCGAAGCTTGTAAAAAAAATGATGCGACGTTGATTCATATTTCTACCGATTATGTTTTTGATGGAAAAAAAGAGACACCATATACCGAGGAGGACCTTCCTAATCCAATCAACGAATATGGAAAATCCAAGCTTGAAGGTGAAAAACAAATTCTGAAGATACTGGATAAATATTTTATCATTCGAACTTCATGGCTATATTCAAAGTACGGGCATAATTTTTTCAAAACCATCTTGAAAAAATCTAGAACAGAAAAGCAACTTACTATTACTGCATCAGAAACAGGAACCCCTACAAATGCTCATGATTTAGCCAAATTTATTCTTGAAATAGTGTCTTCAAATTCCTCAGATTACGGTCTTTATCATTACAGTAATCTCGGTGAAGCTACATGGTATGATTTTGCAGAAGAGATTTTAAGAGCTTCAGGAAAACTTAGTGAGATAAAACTAGAAAAAACAGATAATTACCCTACTTTTGCAGTCAGACCAAAATACAGTGTTTTGGATAGCCGAAGGGCAATAGATACATTTTCTATTTCTTTGCCTGAGTGGAAGAAAAGTTTAAAAAAACAATAAATGATTTCTGGTGATATAAAAAATAATAAAATTGCCATTATAGGTCTAGGTTATGTTGGATTACCCCTTGCAGTTGAGTTCGGGAAACATAACTTTGATATTATAGGTTATGATATTAATCCTTCTAGGATAGAAGATTTACGTAATGGAGTTGATTTCACAAACGAAGTATCTCAAGAAGAGCTTAATAAAGTGAACACCATCGATTATACGTCAAACGAAAAAGACCTTGCAAAAGCGCAAATATATATAGTAACCGTTCCTACTCCGATAGATGAGTTTAAGCAACCTGATCTATCACCACTTAGAGGAGCAAGCCAGTTGGTTGGAAAATATTTATCTAAAGGAGATATTGTAATTTATGAGTCAACAGTTTTTCCTGGGTGTACAGAGGAGGTTTGCGTTCCTGTACTGGAGGAATTTAGTGGACTAAAATATAATTCTGACTTCTTCTGTGGGTATTCCCCAGAAAGAATAAATCCAGGAGACAAAGTAAGACGGGTTCACAATATAATTAAAGTTACTTCTGGGAGTACTCCAGAAGTAGCAGAAACTGTGGATACGCTCTACAGCACCATCATTTCCGTAGGAACCCATAAAGCGTCATCTATTAAAGTTGCCGAAGCAGCTAAAATTATAGAAAACACACAAAGAGACTTAAACATTTCGTTTGTAAATGAGCTAGCCTTAATTTTTGATAGAATGGATATCGACACTCTTGAAGTGCTTGAAGCTGCCGGAACTAAATGGAATTTTTTACCATTCAGACCTGGCTTAGTAGGAGGGCATTGTATAGGAGTTGACCCTTTTTATTTGACTCATAAAGCTGAAAGTTTGGGGTATCACCCTCAAGTAATTCTTTCAGGAAGGAAGATAAATGATGAGATGGGAGTTCATATAGCCAATAAAATTGTTAAGCTGATGGTGAAAGAAGGACATCGGGTAAAAAACGCAAAAGCATTGGTTTTAGGAATTACTTTTAAGGAAAATTGCCCCGACATCAGGAACTCAAAAGTCATAGATGTTATCAATGAATTAAAAGAATTCGGAATGTCTGTTGACGTTTTTGATCCGCATGCTAATCCAGATGAGGTTCGTCACGAATACGGGATTGAATTAATTGGGAAACCTACAGGTAAGTACGATACCATAGTTCTGACAGTTGGACATGAAGAATTTATGAGTTTAGATATTTCTTCATTAGGAAACGATAACGCGGTTGTTTACGATGTTAAAAGTTTTCTTCCAAAAGAATTTGTTACAGATAGACTTTAGTAGTATAAAACTTATATATGGTTGATAAAGAATACTTTGCTCACGAAACCGCTGTTGTTGATAATAATTGTTCAATAGGTAAGGGCACTAAAATTTGGCATTTTTCTCACATCATGCCAGATTGTATTATTGGAGAATCCTGTAATATTGGTCAGAATGTGGTTGTTTCTCCAAATGTGAAGTTAGGGAGAAATGTTAAGGTTCAAAACAACGTTTCTATTTATACAGGAGTGATATGTGAAGACGATGTTTTTTTAGGTCCATCGATGGTTTTTACAAATGTAATTAATCCAAGAAGCGGAGTAAACAGGAGAGGACAATATGCTCAAACCAATGTAAAAAAAGGAGCATCTATTGGCGCAAATGCTACGATAATATGCGGAAATGATATCGGCGAGTATGCATTAATAGGAGCTGGAGCTGTGGTTACAAAGACTGTTAAACCGTATGCATTGATTGTAGGAAACCCTGCAAAACAAATTGGTTGGGTAAGCGAGTACGGACATCGTTTAAATTTTGATGACAATGGTAAAGCCGTTTGTCCTGAAAGTAACCAGGAATACGTTTTAGACACTATTAATCAATCTGTTGAAAGAACAAAATAATCTTAATGAAAATAGATTTTGCAAACTTAAAGAAGGCTTATCAGGAGCATAAAGATGCAATTGATTTGGCTATGGGTAAGGTCGTTACTTCTTCTAGTTTTATCATGGGACAAGAAGTCGGAGATTTAGAACAAGCCCTGCAAGATTTTACAGGGTCAAAATTTGCGATTACATGCTCGTCTGGGACTGATGCCCTTTTGTTGGCAATGATGGCTCTAGATATTCGACCGGGGGATGAGATAATCACATCTCCTTTTACGTTTATTGCAACTGCAGAAACAATTGCTTTTCTAGGTGCTACTCCAGTGTTTGTTGACGTGGATGAAACCACCTACAATATAAACGCGAGTTTAATTGAGGAAAAAATTACTTCAAAAACAAAGGCAATTATGCCTGTTTCCTTGTATGGTCAGATTTCTGATATGGATGCAATTAATCGTCTGGCAGAGAAGCATAAAATAACTGTAATAGAGGATGCTGCACAAAGCTTTGGTGCGACTTATAAAGGACAAAAGAGTTGTAACGTTTCGAAAATAGGATGTACCTCGTTTTTTCCTGCAAAACCTTTAGGGTGTTTTGGAGATGGAGGGGCGCTCTTTACAAATGATGAAAAACTAGCAACAAAAATAAAAAGTATAAGAGTACATGGTCAAACACAAAGATATATTCATAAATATATTGGAATGGGTGGCCGTCTAGATACACTGCAGGCAGCTGTATTATTAGAAAAACTTAAACATTACGACAACGATATTAGCAGGAGGCAAAAGGTAGCAAAGCAATATAACGAACTGCTTAACGAAACCATGAGTGTGCCTTTTATCGAGGAGCATAATACCTCGGTTTGGGCTCAATATTCTGTACGTATACAAAATAGAGATAAGATTCAGTCAAAACTAAAGGAAAAAGGCATTCCTACGGCAGTTCATTATCCAAAACCACTTCATCTTCAAGAGTGTTTCTCCTATTTAGGATACTCAGAGGGGGATTTTCCGGTTTCGGAGAAAGTATCTAAAGAAATTATGAGTTTGCCTATGAACCCTTATCTGACAGAAGAAGAAATAGAATATATTACAAAAGAACTTAAAGAATTAATATGAAGAATTTTGCACTAATAGGAGCTGCAGGTTATATAGCTCCAAGACATATGAAGGCAATAAGAGACACCAATAATAAACTTTTGGCCGCTTATGATAAAAATGATAGTGTAGGGATTATAGATTCTCACTTTCCAAAAGCTGATTTTTTTGTTGAATTCGAGAGGTTTGATCGACATATCGAAAAACTAAAATATGAGCAGGATTTATATCTTGATTATGTAAGTATATGTTCTCCCAATTATCTTCATGATGCGCATATTAGATTTGCACTTAGAAGTGGTGCAGATGCCATTTGTGAAAAACCTTTAGTTCTCAATCCCTGGAATGTAGATAAGCTGCAAAAAGTTGAAGAGAAAACAGGGAAAAAAGTATATAATATTCTTCAGTTGCGAGTTCATCCATCGATTATCGCACTAAAAGAAAAGGTCGAAAAAGCCAAAAAGGATACCAAATTTGAAGTGGATTTGACATATTTGACATCTAGAGGTAATTGGTATCATACTTCTTGGAAAGGAGATGTTAGTAAATCTGGTGGTATAGCAACGAATATTGGTGTACATTTTTATGATATGTTATCTTGGATTTTTGGAGATATTCAAGAAAATGTGGTTCATATTCATGAAGAGGACAGAGCGGCTGGATATCTTGAGTTTAAGAATGCAAGAGTACGATGGTTTTTATCTATTAATGCTAAATATTTGCCAGAGGAAATAAAAGAAAAATGTCAAACGACATTCAGATCAATTACTATAGATGGCGAAGAATTAGAATTTAGTGGAGGTTTTACAGATTTACATACTATGGTGTATAAAGATATCCTTGAAGGAAAGGGGTATGGTTTGGACGCTGCTAGAACCGCTATAAAAATTGTTCATTCTATTAGAAATACCACTCCGATTGGATTAAAAGGAGAGTACCATTCATTTTTGAAGAATCAATAAGGCCTATAAAATTATTTTTATGAAAATAGTAACTATTCTTGGAGCAAGACCGCAATTTATTAAAGCTTCTTCCTTAAGCAGGGAATTAAAAGAAAGGCCTGATTGCGAAGAGATTATTGTACATACTGGACAACATTTTGATAAGAATATGAGTAACATATTTTTTGAAGAAATGGAAACTCCTGAACCTAAATACAACTTGGATATTAATAGCCTGTCTCATGGAGCGATGACAGGTCGGATGCTAGAGGAAATTGAAAAAATACTATTAGACGAGAAACCAGATTGGGTAGTGGTCTATGGTGATACAAACTCTACCATTGCTGGAGCTTTGGCTGCAAAAAAACTTCATATCAAAGTAGCTCATATTGAAGCAGGCTTGCGTTCTTTTGATATGAAAATGCCAGAAGAAATAAACAGAATACTTACAGACCAAATTAGCGATATTCTTTTCTGTCCAACTACTACAGCGGTTAACAACTTGCAGAATGATGGATTTGATAAGAAAGATGCTATTATTTCCTTATCTGGTGATATCATGTATGACAGTGCATTGTTTTATAAAAATAAAATGAAATGTCCTGTTGGATTGGAAGAAGAACAATTTATTTTGGTTACTATACATAGGCAGGAAAACACAAATGACAAGCTGAGGTTGGGTAATATTATAGATTCTCTAAATGCATTGGTTAAGGACGGAAATAACATAGTGTGGCCGATACACCCTAGAACAAAAAAAATTATTGATAAACTTGGCTTGGAGATTAAATTTCAAACTATTGATCCAGTAGGATATCTAGAGATGCTATATCTATTAGACAAATGCAAATTAGTAATTACAGATAGTGGAGGGTTACAAAAGGAAGCCTATTTTTTCAACAAATACTGCTTGACCTTAAGAGATAGTACAGAATGGGTAGAGTTGATAGAAAATCAGGTAAATACATTAATTGATGTAACTTCCGATTCCTTAATTGACGATTTAACAATGTACTTGAATAAAAAAATTGATAACTCTACCCATTTATATGGGGAAGGTAATTCTTCAAAGATAATTGTTGATCAATTATTAGATAATGGTAGTTAAATGGAACAAAGAAAATTACAAGGCGGATGCCCCTGTTATGAGGTTATCTCTATAGAGAATGTAGAAAAATTTATTTTACAAAGGATCGAAACTGGAAATGGAGGTTATACAGCAGCAATTAATGCCTTAAAAATGGTTTCTTATTATGAAAATGGACAAACCAAAGAAGTAATTGATAGTGCAATGTTACAGACACCAGACGGTTTTGGTGCACAATTGGCATTTAAATTAAAGTATAAGAAAAAGATTATTAAGTTAGATCTTCCAGGATTAGCAATGGAGCTTTCAAAAAAACACCAGCTTCGATTATTTTTTTGGGAACTACAGAAGAAAATAACAAATTGGCGGTAGAAGAAGCCAGAAAAATATATCCTGGTATAAACATTGTAGGCCGGATGAACGGTTTTTTTGGAGGCAAAAAAGAAAAGGTGGAAGAAGCCCTTGAAAAGGTAAATCCTCAGATAGTCATGATATCTATGGGATCACCCAAACAAGAAATGTTAAGTGCTGAGTTGAACAAAAAATTTCCTGGTATTATTTTCGTTGGTAGTGGGGGTAGGATGGATATACTTGCAGGGACACTTAACAGAGCTCCTTCCTGGATGATAAATAATGGATTAGAATGGCTTTTTAGATTTTTACAAGAACCTAAAAGAATGTTTAAGGGACAAATTATAGGTGGATTCAAGTTTTTGAAACTTATTTTAAAAGGATAAAATTATATAATTTTATTATTAACAAATTAGTTAAATGAAAAAAATATTTCATCTCATTCTAGTATTAATTGTTTTTGGATGTAACAATAAAGATTCAATACGAGAAAATCTTAAAAATGGATTATCAAAATATAAGAAGTTAAGAAACATAAATGAAAGTTTTATTGGAGGATATACTGTTAAAAAAATAGCCTTTTTCGAAAAAGAAAAAGATAGCCTTAAATTTGTATTAATGCTTAATAATGATATCTCTAAGGAGGTGGTTGAAAAATATAGTTTAGGCCTTCACTTGTATGTTAATAAGCAGTATTTACCAGAAGATAAAGAGTTCTTGATATGGGATTCTAAGCCGGTGTTACAGGAAGTACAGAAGTATAAATATATAGTAAAAAAATTTAATAAACCAATTAGAAGGATAGATAGCCTATCCTTTTTTTATACTATAGAGGTGGTTTTAAAGGAACCATTGGAAAAGGAGTTAAAGTCAGAAATATAGGATTATAAATAGTCTCTAATCTCATAGAAATTGTCAAACATTATTCAAAAACAATATGAAAAGAATAAAAACTATGTTTTTTATGGTTTTTCCATTTTGTTTGGAAGAGGACTAGAATATCTGACTTTTTTTTCTTGCCTACGAAATGTCCCAAATTCAATTTGGGCAATTTGAATATTATAAAAAACTTATAGAATTAGGATCGGTAGTTATTTCTTTTGGAACAACAAGTCTTATTATTACTTATACTAGAAGTAAAGCAAGTAAAACAAGTTTTTATATTTTCAGTATGATCTTGTCTACTTTGATTACTATATTGGCAGCTCCTCTATTAATTTACTTTGACTTGCTAATTCTTATTATTCCTCTGATATTTTTTTCACAATTTCATCATGCAAATTCTATTACGCAAGCATTCAATTTGGTAGGCTTTGGGAGTAATAGAAGTTCTAAGTATAAGATGATATTGGCTAGTATATTTTCATTGTTAATTATAGTAAGTTATTATAGTTTTGAAGATAAGCCAAAAGCTTTAATATATGCGACATATCCATTATATGCTATTGGGCTTATTTGTTTTATATATTACCTTACTAAGATAATTTTAGAAAATAAAAATGAAATTAAAAGATTTTCTAGACTATTTGTTAGGCAGATCGGAAACACCTTTACTTTAATAATAAGCAATTTTGCCAACATTGCATTTCTATTAACGGATATCATGGTAATTAAATATCTATCGAGCAGTGAAGAGGGTTCTTTAAAGGAAATCGCAATATATAGTTTTTCACTAACAATCGCTAATATACTCATTATTGTTCCAACAACAGTTCTAAATGTTGATGTTGAAAAGTTCAAGTATTCGATACAATCATTTCAAGGAGCTAAAAAGAAAATAAGGCAAATTAATTATTATATTATTCCGTCACTATTCCTGTTTTATATTTTATTAGTTTCATTTGTGTATAAAGATTACAAGAGTTCTATATTCGTATTTATACTCATTTTAATTTCTAAGATTTTCCAAATATTTACAATGCCTTATGGCACTTTTATTGGGATTAAAAAAATACATCCAAAATTTCTACATCAATGTTATTAGTTTAATTGTAAACATTGGTTTTAGCTTATTTTTGTATGAATATTATAATCTTATTGGTGTTGCTTTGGGAAGTATATTGTCTTTAACAATTAGATATACAATTACTAAAACATATTACAAAAAAATAATTAATGGCAGGAATTAGTGGATTTTTCGGAGATTTTTCCAAACAGATAGATCTAAATAGTTTTTTTCAAACTGCAATGACAAAAACTGTATTTCTGAAGAAAAGAAAATTGATAAGGGTAAATTAGGGCGAGTAGTGTTGGATAAATTAAATAATGACAGGTTTTTTTCTGAAATTGACGATTTATTTATTTGCTTTGAGGGAATTAATTATACCAAAACAATTAGAACAAGAGAGAACTTTCGGAAATATTATAAGGCAGAAGGAATTTCCTTTATCAAAAAAATTGATGGAATTTTTTCAGGTTTCCTTTATGATAGAGATTTAAATAAAATTTTTGTTTTTTCTGATAATCTAGCTACAAAAAGCATATTTTATTTCTTTAACAAAGAATTAGGATTTGTTTTTGCTTCGGAACTTCAAGTTATTTCTAAGTTTTTAAGAGAACAAGGGATAAAATATGATATTAATACTGATGCTGCCTATATGATGGCCTTATATGGTTTTGTGTTAGGGAATAACACTTATATTAAAGATGTTTTTAGATTATCTTATTCTTCTATAATTGAATATGATATTAATTCTAATACACTTACAACATATCAATATCATGAATATAAAAGAGATAAAAAAGACATTTCTTATAAATCAGCATTACAAGGCATAGATGATTTGATTAAATTATCAATATATAACGAATGGCAGAAGGATAAAGATTATCAAAAAAATCATATTTCACTTCTAAGTGGTGGTATGGATGCGAGAACTAATCTTTTGATAGCAAAAAATCTGGGTTTTGAAGATGTTACAACACTTACCTTTGGACAATCCACTTCAAAAGACATTAAATACGCAAGAGAGATTTCTTTATCTAACGGATTTGACCATTTAGAAAGACTTATTGATAACCCTAATTACTTAATAGAAGATGTATCTAATAATTTTGTAAAGAATACTGATGGACTGATCATGTATCATACTTCTGCACAATTGTCGTCTTCCCTTAGAAAAATAGATTTTTCGGGCTACGAGACTATCCACTCTGGACAAATAGGTGATTTACTTTTCGGTTCGTTTACTTCTGAAAACTATGACTTTTTTAAAAATAAACAAAGCATAGGTTATACGGGATTTGTTAAAAACCCTGAAATACTGCATAAAATTGAATCACTTCCTATGATATTATCTATGTATCAAGAACGAGGACTTGAATTGTTTACGTATGAACAAAGAGTTATGAATGCAACGCTTATGGGGGATAAATCAATTAACAACATCATAGATCACGTTTCGCCCTTCTACAATAAGGAACTCATAGAATACTGTATGGCACTACCTAATAGATATAAAAAACATCAAATAATTTATTTTGATTGGTTAAAAAAATATCATAAAAGTGTTATCAATTACAAATGGGATAAAATTGACATGAAACCTAATAATAAATACAAAATTACTTGGGGACATGAATTTAAAAGATATCATAATGGAGCAAAAAAGTATTTTGGATTAAACTATGACAGTATGAATCCTTTTGCCAAATGGTTTAAGGAAAATCCTAAATATTTAAACTATTTGGATAAAGTATTAGAACGTCAAATAAACGCAAGTTACATTTCTGAAGAGTTGAAAATTGATCTTAAGAAAATATATGAGAATAATATTTTTGAATACAGGAATAAATTTGCCGTCGTAACTTTATTATTAGCGTTAAAGTTGCATTTTGAAAAATAACTTGGTTGCAGATTGGAATAGATAATGAGTTTATGAAAAAAATATTTATAATATCTAATATGTTCCCTTCCGAGGAATATCCTGGTTTTGGAATTTTTGTTAAGAACTTTATAAATGTATTAAATGTGGAAAGTTTTACAACTAATAAGGTTGTAATAACAAAACAAGATTCATTTTTAGGAAAGTTTTTTGCTTATATTAAGTTGTACATAAAAATATTATGGATTGGATTGACTTCTAAGAAAGGTGATGTTATTTATGTTCATTTTCCATTATATTTTGCACCCGTACTTTTAATTCTGTTGTATTTTAAAAAAATTTAATATTAAATTTTCATGGTAGTGATGCTATTTTCGATACACGAATAAAAAAAGTACTATTTCAAATTTTAAAACCTGTTGTAAATAATTCAAAAATTGTAGTACCATCTGAATATTATAAAAAACTGATAATGGAAAAGTTTGAAGTGGTTGGTGGAAAAATTCTAGTCTACCCTTCTGGCGGAGTCGATAAAAACTTATTTTTTCCAATTAACACAGAAAAACAAGTTTTCACTTTGGGATTTATATCTAATTTTGTAGAGGAAAAAGGTTGGAAAATTCTGTTAGAAGCGCTCAAAATATTAAATGAAAAAGACACAAAAATTGAATTTGAGGCACTTTTTGTTGGTTCTGGGCCTGATAAAGAGAGAATAATGAATATGATTGATCAATTTGATCTTACGAATAGGGTTTTTATACATAAATCAGTACCTCAAAATAAGTTATGTGAAATATATAATAGTTTTGATTTATTTATCTTCCCGACTTTTCGTGAAAGTTTAGGATTGGTTGGTATTGAAGCTATGATGTGCGGTATACCAGTTGTTGCAAGTAGGGTGGGAGGTCCTACTGGATATGTTAAAGATGGATGTAACGGATTTTTATTTCAAGTTAGAAACCCTGTACAGTTAGCTAATAAAATACTAAAGTATTGGGATTTAAACTACGATCAAAAACAAACAATGAAATTCAATTGCCTAAGAACAGCAATGAAATATGAAAATCAATCTGTCAAGAGAAAACTCATAGATTTTTTGAATCAAGCTTCAGTTTTACAATAAACTATTATTTTTACATCTAAAAAGAATCATCAAATAAGTAAATTTGTTAAGTCTATCATATGCTTAGATTGTTAAAAATTGATAATTGGATTATCTCTTTTTTATTTTTAATATTAATCATTGATATGTTTAATGGAATACTTCTGCACAATGAGATTAAATTACCAATATCGGTTAGCCAAGTAAATAAACTATTTGTTATAGTGCTATTACTAGGAAGAATTTCGCTGCGAACAACTAAACTTTTAATTGTATTAAGTATATTCAGTTTTCTTTTTTTGCCATCATTATATCAGTTTATAAAACAAAATAGCATAGTGTTTTTTTTGTTTGATTTTATATACATAACCAAGTATTTATTGTCTTTTTTTTCATTTTTATTTTTTGCGGAGGTTTTTAAAAGCAATCGTATTTCTAGTCATGTTTTAACCTTTAAGCTAGTTAAATTCTCTTATCTCATATTGATCGTCAATATTTTTATAAAATATGTGGGATTGGGATATCCTATGTACGAATATGGGGATATTGGATCTAAGGGTTTTTTTTACGCGGGTAACGAATTGTCTGTAGTACTAATAATTCTTAGCTCCATAATTGCTTATGATTTATGGAATAAGAAAAAAGTAAAGAAGTATTTTATTTTTTTGATAATTAATGTTTTGGCAGGCTTAGGTTTAAGTTCTAAAGTCGGTATATTAGGAATCTTTTTGGTTTTCTTTTTGATTCCGATCAAACCACCCACAACAAAAATTAATCTTAAAAAGTTAAAAATTATTTTAATATCAATTTTTGTAATACTTCCTGTAGTACTTTTGGTTTCCTGGAAAATTATAAAAAACTCAAATTTATTTAATAGGCTAACTTTTTTTGGGAAGAACTTGATTTACTAACATTTATACTTTCAAGTAGAAATAAATTTGCTGAAAAAGTTTTTAATGTATATAAGGAAGACTATGATTTACTGGAAAAAATAATTGGAGTAGGCCAAAGCAGATATGAACAATTAAATTCGGGAAAAACCATAGAAATTGACTTTTTAGATATTTTTTTTACTTATGGTTTTATTGGATTGTTTTTCTTTTTTACATTAGTATTGTTTATTTTATTTCAAGCTATGACATTCAAGAAGGTAAAAGATAAATATCCTTATGGAAGTTTTGTTTTTTTGATGTCATTAATTATTATCGGAATATCCTCGATTGCAGGGCATGTATTCAACTCGGGTATGGCAGGGGTATTTTTAGGACTCTTGTTTGCACTTATGTATTTAAAAAATTATAATGAAAAAGGAACAACTTTTAAACAATAGTGCTTTTTTGTTTGCTTTTGTTTTACCCTTGTCTACCAGTATTGGTAACATTACTCTTGGAGTATTCCTATTACTTATTCTCTTGACAGTAAATTACAAACAATTAAATATAAAAAAAGCTTGATTGGTGTTAAATATTCTACAGCTATTTTTTTTGCAATGTTTTTTTGGGGGTTTATAGTAGCTGGCGATATTGGGGATGGTATTAATCAGTTTGGAAAAAAGATTTTTTTTAGTAGTCCCTTTAATAGTTTCTTTTATAAATAAAGAAAAATTGCATAAAGTTAGAAATTATGGAATGAGAGGTTTGGTTTATGGCTGTGTAGTAAGTGCTTTAATTTTAATTTTGCATAATTTCTATACATATTATTTAACAAGACCTATTTTTTCCATAGATCGAGATTTATTTAATTTTTATCATACTGGCTATAGCTTTACAAAAATATTAAAATTTCATCCGAGTTATATAGGTATGTATTTTGTATTAGGATTGGTATGGTTATTAATTACCTTTAATAAGAAAAGAACATTAATCAAGAAAGCACAAATAATAATGGTAATTTTGATTATCACAACAGCAATCCTATTTTTAAACGCAAGAATCATTTATGGTTTTACTTTATTAGCTTTTTTAATATTTTTTGTGAAACAAATATCTGTTTTATACCAGAAAAATAAGGTAATATCATTTGCTGTTTTTACTTTGCTTATTATGATCTTTATTTCTGGGATATTGAAATTAAAAAACACTTATATTTCGACTAGGGTATTTGAGGAGTTAAAATGGGATTTGTCTGATCAGGTTGGAACCAATTATAACTATAGTAAAGTAGGAGACTCTCGTTTATCTAGGTGGAAATGTGCGATAGAAGTAATTAATAGAAAACCAATTATTGGCTATGGATTAAATTCTGAAAAAAATGAATTATTAAAAGAATATGAAATTAACAATATGAAAACCTCTATTGTTAATAGATATGATGCTCATAATCAAATTCTTTCTTCTTTGCTTCAGTTTGGTATATTAGGATTAATTATTGTTTTCTTTTTTACCTCTAATATTTATTTGGCGATTACTTCCAAAAATATATTATACTTATCCTTTATTTTAATGATACTTGGGATATGTTTAATAGAAAATTATCTAAACAGAAATGCTGGTATAATCTTTGTATCGTTTTTTCATTCTATTTTACTAAATACTTTTTTTAAAAAGCATATGGAGTCGATTTTAATTAAGAATAATTCAATGAAGTAGGCTAAAAGAAATGTCTAGATGAAGCTAATTGTTATTTATGATCTAAATGTTTTTTAGCAGTTCCCTTTTATATTTATTACTTTTGAACAAAACTTAAAATTCAGTAAGATTTGCCGCTGTATCATCCAATTCTTTTTTTCTTAGGTGCTTATTTACTTACATATTTTACCATTCCTAAAATTATGGGTTTGGTGGAGTATAAAAATTTGATGGATAATCCAAACCATAGAAGCTCACACGTGAAAAAAACGCCAACCTTGGCAGGTATTTCCTTTTTTTATACACTAATATTTGCACTGTTTTTTTTAAAGGAATGGGGATCACACGATGAAGCAATTTTTTTATTCCAGGTCTTACAATTTTATTTATTGTAGGTCTTAAAGATGATCTAGTCGTATTATCTCCTTACACAAAGCTTGCTGCACAAATAATGGCAATCGCATTTATTTTAAGTAATGAAAGCTTTATGATCCACTCATTAAATGGATTTTTAGGAATTTACGAGATCCCTTCATATTTATATTATTTAGTGGGAGGTTTTTTAATGCTAACCATTATCAATGCCTATAATTTGATTGATGGAATAGATGGTCTAGCAGCTATTGTGGGAATTGTTATTTTGATCATTTACACTACAATATTTTATATTACCAAAGAGTTTTTTTATGTATTGCTTTGTCTTGTACTTAATGGATGTTTGGTTGCTTTTTTAAGTTTTAATTTATCCTCTAGTAAAAAGATATTTATGGGGGATACAGGATCTCTTATCGTTGGGTTTATTATTAGCATTCTTACACTAAAATTTTTAGCTCTTTCTCCAGAGAAATATGACAGCTTACCTTTTTTGTTAGAAAATGTCCCATTAATAGCAATCAGTATCCTGATTGTTCCTTTGTTTGATACTGCTCGTGTTTTTACGATAAGGCTAGCGAATAAGAAAAGCCCATTTTCGCCAGATAGAAATCACACGCATCATATTTTAATTGATTACTTTAAAATATCTCATCAGCAAGCAAGTTTTATTATTGGAGGGTTTAATCTAATCTTTGTAATAATGATTGTTATTCTAGGAAGCTCTTCTTATAATTTCTATTTAGTAATGACTTTAATTGTTACGGTGGTTGTTTTGGGATATCTTTTTTATAGATTTGATTATAGTTTTGCAAACATTAAAAGGAAGATTCTTTTCCGTAGAAAAGTGGATAAGATAAAAGAGGAAGTGAAAAAAGGAGGAGAAAAACTAATACAAAAAAAGAAGCAAAAAAGTTAAATGAAAATATCCGTTATAGGAACAGGTTATGTAGGCTTGGTAACAGGTGCCTGTTTGTCCGAAACAGGAAACGAAGTAGTTTGTGTAGATATTGATGCAAAGAAGGTTGAAGACATGAGGAAGGGTATTGTACCCATTTATGAACCTCATTTGGATGTGATTTTTGAAAGAAATATTAAAGCCGAAAGACTAAAATTTACAACTTCTCTTGAAGAAGGTATGGAGCATGGTGAAATAGTGTTCTTAGCCCTGCCTACTCCCGAAGACGAAGATGGTTCTGCAGATTTGTCTTACGTCATAAATGTAGCAGAACAAATAGGCACTTTAATTAATAAGTACACCGTAATCGTTGATAAAAGTACAGTCCCTGTCGGTACCTCCGAAAAGGTCAGAAAGATAATTGCCAATAATGCTAAACATGAGTTTGATGTAGTATCCAATCCTGAGTTTTTACGTGAAGGTTTTGCAGTAGATGATTTTCTAAAACCAGAAAGGATTGTGGTAGGATCAAGCTCTGAAAGAGCTATCGAAGTAATGAAAAAACTATATAAACCTTTTGTTAGATCAGGAAATCCAATTATTATCATGGATGAAAAATCTGCTGAACTCACAAAATATGCTGCCAATGCCTTTTTGGCTACTAAGATTACATTCATGAATGAAATCGCCAACTATTGTGAAAAAGTGGGTGCAGATGTGGATAAGGTTCGAATCGGACTTGGAACTGATTCAAGGATAGGAAAGCGATTTTTGTTTCCAGGAATTGGTTATGGTGGTTCATGCTTTCCGAAAGATGTAAAAGCACTTCATAAAGCAGGTAGTGAATTAGATTACGATTTCAAAATACTAGAAGCTGTCCTAAAGGTTAACAAAGAACAAAAGCGAATTTTACTACCTAAAATTGAAGCCTTTTTTGAAGGAGATTTAAAGAACAAAACAATAGCTATATGGGGGTTAGCTTTTAAACCTGAAACAGACGATATTCGTGAGGCACCAGCCTTGGATTTGATAGATGAATTGTTGGATTTAGGAGCTAAAATTCAAGCTTTTGACCCAGAAGCTATGGATAATGTATCCAAAAAGTATGGAAATAAAATCCGGTTCACAGAGTCAATGTATCAAGTGTTAGAAGGAGTCGATGCATTAGTTATTTGCACAGAGTGGAGTATCTTTAGAACACCGGATTTTGAGAAGATAAAAGAAAATGTAAAACATAAAGTCATTTTTGACGGAAGAAACTTATATGATTTACAAGATATCGAAAGAGAAGGAATTTCCTATTTTTCGATAGGAAGAAAAGATATTCAATGAAAAGAGTTCTAATTACAGGAGCCGCTGGTTTTTTGGGATCGCATTTATGCGACAGATTTGTTAATGAAGGATTTCATGTCATTGGAATGGATAATTTGATCACTGGAGACCTAAAAAACATAGAACATCTTTTTAAATTAGAAAATTTTGAGTTTTATCATCACGACGTGACTAAGTTTGTTCACGTACCAGGAGAGTTAGATTATATTCTTCATTTTGCTTCTCCAGCAAGCCCCATAGACTATCTCAAGATCCCAATTCAAACGTTAAAAGTAGGATCGTTAGGAACTCATAATTTACTTGGTTTGGCAAAAGAAAAGAAAGCTCGAATTTTGATAGCCTCTACTAGTGAAGTCTACGGAGATCCTTTGGTCCATCCACAAAATGAAGATTATTATGGTAATGTAAATACCATAGGTCCAAGAGGCGTGTATGATGAAGCCAAGCGTTTTCAAGAATCTATTACCATGGCATATCATACCTATCACGGGTTAGAAACAAGAATTGTTCGTATATTTAATACTTATGGCCCAAGAATGCGTTTAAATGATGGAAGAGTAGTGCCAGCATTTATCGGCCAATCGTTAAGAGGTGAGGATTTAACAATTTTTGGAGACGGTTTGCAAACAAGATCATTTTGTTATGTTGATGATCAAGTAGAAGGAATTTATAGACTGCTATTTAGTGATTACGTTTTTCCTGTTAATATTGGGAACCCAGATGAAATAACAATAAAAGAGTTTGCAGAAGAAATAATTAAATTAACCGAAACAGACCAAAAAGTAATTTATAAATCATTACCAATTAACGATCCTCTTCAAAGGCAACCTGATATTACCAAAGCTAAAGAAATATTAAATTGGGAGCCAAAAGTAGATCGTCAAGAAGGGATGAAAAAAACATTAAAATATTTTAAAAGCCTTCCCGAAGAAGAGCTTAGTAAAAGTGAACATCGGGATTTTACATAATTCACTCTAATAAATAAAGAACTTCTTTTAAAATTGGCCAAAACACGATAAGACCTAATGATACCCAAATTTATCAACATGTTTTACCGAGATGAAGATGATTTGATTGTAACCATCTTTTGGAACAGCTTGTATTTTGCCTTTTTTCTATTACCATTGGGCATCAATTTACCCACTCCATTTTTCGTTGTTTCTATCGTATTAGGCTTGATTAATATATTTCGAACGAATAGAAACTTTTTTCAGATAATAAACCATTGTGGCTTTTTCCCTTCTATTTCATAATAATTTCTGTAAGTATGATTTATACAGAAAACCTTCAGGATGGGGTGAATTTGCTTCAAAGGTCTTTATCTCTATTATTTTTTCCAATCATTTTTTTGTTCGTAAAAGAAGACGCTTCATCGGTAAGAAAACTATTTGACTTTTTACTTCTAGGAATACTCGCTTCCTTTGTCATCAATTTTGGTATTGGATTACATGATATTTTGGGATATGTTGAGCGAACCGGATTTTTCTTTGAGGCTTCATTTGAAGGGTTTTCTAGCTTCTTGGATGCTATTATAAAAGGGTGGAGTTATTTTATCAGAACAGATTTCTCAAAATTGATTAATTCCAATTATGTTTCCTTATATATACTATTAGTACTTAGTTATTATTTGAAAAATAGACTGCAATCCAGAATCCAGTTAATCATTGTTTTTATACTATTTCTCTATTTGTTTTTGCTTGCGTCTATCGCAGCGTATCTTATCCTTTTGATCATGTGTCTTTTATTGATATTTAATATATCAGATAAGAGCAAAAGGTATACGATGTCTATGCTGTTTTTTTTAGGGGTAATCGTGTTTTTAAATAACCCAAGGGTGTTTAGTTTTTACAAAAATGTTACAGGCATTTCTGAAGATTTTGGAATTACCACTACTACAGTTGAAAAATCAAGATTACTAACCTGGAATGCGAGTTTACAGTTAATAAAAGAAGCTCCAATTTTTGGATATGGAATTGGAGATACCAACGATGTGTTGACACAGAAATACAAGGAACTTAACTATTTTCATAATTATGAGAACAAGTACAATGCGCATAATCAGTTTCTGCAAACTTTTTTACAAACAGGGATAATAGGTTTTGGTGTATTGATTACCATATTTGTGCTACTGGCAATTCGAATGTGGCGAAGCAAAAATGAGTTCTCGGTTTTTTTAATCCTTTTTATTTCGTTGTTTTTTGAGTCGATGTTGGTACGATTCAACGGAATCGTATTCTTCTCAATTATTATTCCTTTATTACTTAAAAAGAGAAGTATTTTGAGTAGTAGAATTATTCGAAACTAACTGTTTTTCTGCGAACAAAAGAGATCACTATTAAATCCATAAAATTGATGGTAAATAATTAGTTCGAAAAGCGGTAATACCCTATTTTTGAAGCTTTAAAATTTAAGCTACCTAATCATGAATATCTTAATACTTGGATCCGGAGGGAGAGAACATACCTTTGCTTATAAAATTGCAAAGAGTGAAAGATGTAGCCGTCTTTTTGTTGCTCCCGGGAATGCCGGTACCGATTCAATTGCAACTAATGTCCCTATTGCTGTAACCGATTTCGAAGGTATAAAGGAGTTAGTGCTCAAAGAGGAAATTACAATGGTTGTGGTAGGTCCAGAAGACCCTTTGGTTCGCGGTATAAGTGATTTCTTTGCCCAAGATTCTGAATTGGCCAATGTTGTAGTTATTGGACCTTCAAAAGAAGGGGCTAGATTAGAAGGAAGTAAAGAGTATGCCAAAGAATTTTTATTTAGACATGATATCCCAACAGCGGCATATCAGAGTTTTACTGCAGCTACAGTAGACGAAGGGAAAAAGTTTCTGGAAACCCTGACTCCTCCATATGTGTTAAAAGCAGATGGTTTGGCAGCAGGAAAAGGAGTATTGATTCTTAAAGATCTTGAAGAAGCCAAATCAGAACTCGACAATATGCTGACCAATCAAAAATTTGGAGCAGCCAGTCAGACGGTTGTGATCGAGGAATTTTTAGACGGGATAGAACTTAGTGTTTTTGTACTTACCGATGGGAAGAACTATGTTACCCTGCCTACGGCCAAAGATTACAAACGTATTGGTGAAGGAGATACAGGGTTAAATACCGGAGGAATGGGTGCAATCTCTCCAGTACCTTTTGCAGACGAGGAGTTTATGGGCAAAATAGAAGAACAAATCATCAAGCCTACGGTACAAGGGCTTTCTAAAGAAAATATCGATTACAAAGGATTTATTTTTATTGGCCTAATCAAAGTAGGAGATGATCCAAAAGTTATAGAATACAATGTGCGCATGGGAGACCCTGAGACAGAAGTAGTCCTTCCAAGATTACAAACCGATTTGGTAGAATTGCTCTCTCACGTGGGAGCGGGGTCTTTAGATCAGATCGATCTGCAAATTGACGATAGAAGCGCAACCACGGTAATGACTGTTTCTGGTGGATATCCACAGGCTTATGAAAAAGGAAAAGAGATTACAGGAATAGAAAATATAGATGATTCAATCGTTTTTCATGCTGGAACCAAAATTGAAAATGGTAAAGTAGTAACTAATGGAGGTAGAGTAATTGCTATTACCTCTTTTGATAATGATTTCAAACAAGCCTTGAAGAAATCTTACTCAAGTATAGAGAAACTACACTTTGATAAAATGTATTATAGAAAAGATCTTGGGTTCGATCTATAAAGAATCCTTAATAGCACTGAATAAGAAAAGCGCTTGTTACTACAAGCGCTTTTCTTATGTATATCGATTAAAATATCTTTAGTTCAAGAAAGAGTGAGCCGTAGGGTCTCTGTTTTCTTCATTGTTGTCATTAAATTTTTTCAGTTCTTTCATCCAGTAGAAAAAAGCGACAAATCCAATTAGCATGAACAACCAGTTTATAATATTAGCAGCAGTCCAACTTTCCAATTCAAGGGCTCTTAAAGCATCAAGTGGTGCAAATAATACATTGACAAAAAGAGATTCAATAGCTTCAAAAAATTCTTTCATAACGTGTTTTATATAGGCTTTATAAAAAGTAAAAAGTAACGAACTGAAAACTTTTTATAAATTCGTTCAACTTTATTAAAAATAATTAGTTTCTTATTCCTGGCAAAAATATAAAAAATAGTAGTGTTATCAAGTTTTTTTAGCAAATCAAAACCCATTAATTACGTTGTAGTGGCATTATACATGTTTCTTTTGTATGGAATTGCACATTACAAAAAGGGAATAGTACTAGAATCCAAAGAGATATTCCTGTTGATCATAGGTCTGGCCTTCTATATTTTACCTATGTTGTTGCTAAATTTTATTCTTCAAAGAAACGATATTACCGAAAAAGGATCATACACCATTTTGCTTTATGGCTTCCTTACGGGAGTGTTGCCCAATGCGCTTACGGATATCAATGTATTACTGGCAAGCGGTTTTATTTTGGTGGGATTTAGAAATGTGATTCGGTTGCGAAGTGAAAAGGAGATTAAGGCCAAGATTTTGAATGCTTCCCTTTGCATAGGTCTGGCATCGCTTGCCTATTTCTGGAGCATTGCATTTATTGTTTTGGTTTATCTGGGAATCCTGTATTTTGATTCAAAAAATTATAGAAATTGGATTATCCCAATAATTGGAATTCTTACCATCTATTTATTCGCAAATTGTTTTACACTATTGTTTTATGATTCCTTTTATAGTTATTCGGAGTACTTAGATGTAGCTTCTTTGTCTTTTCAGAATTATTTAGTCAAAGATCAATTATTTTCATTAGGAACATTATCCATTTGTATTCTGTTCTTTTTGGCGCTTTATCTTATTAAATACAGTAGAAAGGCCGCAAATATTAAACCAGTACTCAGGTTGATCATTGCTTATCTTGTTATAGCCGTTGGAATCGCTGTAATTGCTCCAGCCAAGAATACTTCCGAAGTGTTTTTCTTATGTATTCCTTTAGCGATAATGGGGACTACGTATCTTGAGATGAATTACAATATGCTGGCCAAAGAAATTAATATTTGGGTGTTTTTACTGATTCCTTTTACGATGTTATTGTTCTAAGATGATAATTCTAATATAAATTATAATACCTTTGTACACATTTTCAGAAATACAAAGATTCAATGTTTACGGACAAGGCAAATAAAATTTTTAAGGAAGTTATCGATCAATATCACATTATCGATAGCGTAGATCAAGAATTCAGCAACCCTTATGATAGCAAATCACAAGTTATAGAGCATCTGTTATATCGTAAATGTTGGATTGATACCGTACAATGGCATTATGAGGATATCATTCGTGATCCTGAAATTGAACCGGTTGAAGCTTTGAAACTAAAGCGACAAATTGATGCTTCAAATCAGGACAGAACAGATATGGTAGAATATATCGACAGTTACTTTTTGGAAAAGTACAAAGCGGTGACTCCAAAAGAGGATGCTACTATCAATACAGAAAGTCCAGCATGGGGCGTGGATCGCTTATCGATATTGGCATTGAAGGTATACCATATGCATGAGGAAACAGTGAGGACTGATGCCTCTGATGCACACAAAGCTGCTTGTCAAAAAAAATTAGACGTCTTATTAGAGCAACAGGTAGATTTATCTACTGCAATAGATACATTACTGAAGGATATTGAGCAAGGAGATAAGTACATGAAAGTCTACAAACAGATGAAAATGTACAATGACGATGAGCTAAATCCTGTGTTACGTGGCGAAAAATAAGGTAGATATACGTAATACTCCTGAAACAAACATTTTGGTAATACGGTTGTCTGCTATGGGAGACATAGCCATGACGATACCTGTATTACGAACCTTTAGAGCTACATATCCCAACGTTAAGCTTACTGTACTTACCCGTAAGTTCTTCGAACCTCTTTTTAGTGATATTGACAATCTCGAGGTCTATCCCGCAGAAGTGGATCGAAAACATAAGGGGGTTTTGGGATTAACCCGATTGCATAAAGAGTTACGTAAATTAGGGATTACTGCGGTTGCCGATTTACACAATGTGCTTCGCTCTAATGTATTAAAAACACTGTTTTCTATGGGTAGAATACCAGTGGTGCAAATAGACAAGGGAAGGGCAGATAAAAAGGCTTTAACCAGGGCCAAAAACAAAGTGTTTAAACCCTTAAAAACAACCCATCAACGTTATGCAGAGGTTTTTGGAAAGTTAGGTTTCCCTATTGATCTTGATGATCATAGTTTTCCTCAAAAAATATCGCTGTCACCCAATATCGTGGCGTTAAGCTTAAATTCTTCCAAAAAATGGTTAGGCATTGCTCCCTTTGCTCAATACGAGAGTAAGACATATCCTTTGGAGCTTATGGTGGAGCTTATCGAAGCTTTGGATCGAGAAAACCAATTCGAGATTTTCTTATTTGGAGGAGGAAAACGCGAAAAGGACATATTAAACAATATTGCATCCAAATACAACAATGTGATTAATGTAGTAGGTAAATTACCATTTGAGGATGAACTAAAGCTTATTGGTAATCTAGATGTAATGTTGTCTATGGATAGTGGTAATGCACACATAGCTGCTATGTATAATGTGCCTACGATTACCCTATGGGGGGTTACGCATCCTTTTGCTGGTTTTATGCCATTTGGACAACCGGCAGAAAATGCCATATTACCCAATTTAGCAAAGTATGACCAGATACCCACCTCTATTTATGGCAATAAAGTACCAGAGGGTTACGAAAAAGTAATGTATTCTATTCCTCCAGAGACGGTGGTAGAAAAACTGAATTCGTTTGTATAAATCAGAAATTAATTACACATCATCAAAGTCAACTTTGATCGATGCTGTAGTGGGGTGAGCCTGGCAAGCCAGAACCAAACCTTCTTCAATTTCACCGTCGGTAAGGATACTATTTTTTTCCATCACAGCTTTACCTTCAGTTATTTTACAAACGCAAGAGCTACAAACCCCTCCCTGACAAGAGTAGGGAGCATCTATATCTTCATCCAGAGCTGCATCCAACAAGGTCTTTTTTTGATCCATTACAAAAGTAAACTCCTCATCGTCTACAATCACAGTGATCGAAGTTTTACCATCTAGATCGGCGTCGATTTCTGCCGCTTCAGAACTGCTGGTAAAAAGTTCAAAATGAATTTGATTTTTGGCAATTCGGTTTTCTTCCAAAACATTGGTTACAGTATTGATCATTTCCTCGGGTCCGCACAAGTAAAAATTGTTGAAGGTAGTTTCCTTAAACTTATTTTTAAGTACGTAATTGACTATGGGTTTCTCAATTCTTCCAAAATGAGCATTATCTTCTCTGGTTTGACTAAAAACAAATTCTATAAAGAAACGATCAGAATTTGCTTCTCGAAGCGCTAATAGTTCATTATAAAAAATGGTTTCCTCGGGAGTTTTATTTCCATAAACTAATACAAATCGGCTATTGGGCTCTTCTTCTAATACGGATTTGATCATGCTCATCACAGGCGTAATCCCACTACCCGCAGCAAAAGCTGCGTAGGTGTTGCTTGCGGTTGGATCTGTTTTCAAAACAAAATTTCCTTCAGGAGGATGAACTTCTAAAACATCGTCTTTAGAAAATTCAGCATTGGCCAATACCGAAAAAGTACCACCTTCAATGGCTTTGATTGCTACTTTAAGCTCATTACTTTTTGCTGAGCTACAAATAGAATACGCTCTTCGTACTTCTTTGCCCTCAATCTCTTTTTTGAGAGTAAGATATTGTCCCGGAATAAAGGAGTAAGTATCTCTAAGATTGGAAGGAACTTCAAAAGCAATAGAAACAGCATTTGGAGTCTCTTTGATGACTTGTTTTATAGTGAGTTGATGAAAATCTGACATTACAATATTTTTTCGCAAAAATAACAAATGCTTTAAGAGCAGATCGCTTTTAAGATAAATTTATCTAAATGGATTTTGTAACAAAATTCGAGTTGAGGTTACTAAATAATTAAAGAAGTATATCCTTCTTTCCAAAAACCCTTTCAACAATGGTTAAACATTTTGTCTCTTTACAGTGGAAATCCTTTTGGAGGTCAGCATCCATGTCTTCGGGATTATTCATGAAAATTTTTATGGCATTTTGGGCGTGTTGGTTAGCCCTTATGTCTGCCCTTGGTGGTGTAGCATTCTACAAATTGGTAAAAGAAAAATTGGAGCTCGATCCATTAGAAACCTTAAATCGATTTTTGATTTATTGGTGGGTGGGAGACCTGCTATTTCGTTACGCCTTACAAAAAATGCCGGTGATTAATATCAAACCGTTGCTATTACTCCCGTTTAACAAAAACAAAATAGTCTCTTTTGCCTTCGGAAAGACCACATTCTCGTTTTTTAATGTGATTCATGCGTTCTTTTTTATTCCATTTTCATTGGTTTTGATCAAAAACGGACACCCAGTAACCAATGTGTTGTTGTGGCATCTTGGATTAATCGCTTTGGTATATGCTAATAATTTTCTAAACATCCTTTTGAATAAAAAAGACAATTTGATTTTTATTATTGGGGGGGTCTTAGCAGTTTTCGGGGGTCTTCATTATTTCGGATATTTTGATGTTACGGTATACACCGCTCCATTTTTTCAAGGATTATATGATCTGACATGGATGGTGTTTGTTCCTGTGACAGCATTAATAGTATTAATCGTACTATCGTTCAAATCTTTTACTTCAGATTTATATCTGGATGCAGGTTTGGCTACCAAATCAAAAGATATAAAAACAGAGAATCTGGATTGGTTAAATAGATTTGGTAGAACGGCTACTTTTCTTAAAAACGATATCAAACTGATCAAAAGAAATAAACGTGCAAAATCAACAGTATTAGTAAGTGTGTTATTCTTGTTCTATGGATTATTGTTCTTTACGGGTGCTGTAGAAGCCTACGACGGACCAGTATGGAAGATTTTTGCGGCCATATTTGTTACCGGAGGATTTTTATTGAGTTTTGGGCAATTTGTTCCTAGTTGGGATAGTGCGTATTATCCCTTGATGATGAGTCAAAATATCAAGTACAAAGAATACCTGTCATCAAAGTGGTGGTTGATGGTAATTGCCACATTGATCTCTACCGTTTTGGCTTCGGGATATTTGTATTTTGGATGGGATGTCTACCTGGCCATTATAGTAGCATCAATTTATAATATTGGAGTAAATTCTCATGTGGTGCTATGGGCAGGAGCCTATGTAAAAACTCCTATTGATTTGACTAGTAACAAAAAAGCTTTTGGGGATAAACAGGCCTTCAATACCAAAACATTATTGTTGTCCTTACCCAAAATGGCATTACCCATGGTATTATATGCCATAGGACACTATGCCTATAGTCCAAATGCCGGGTATGCACTTGTCACCATAGCTGGGATAGCAGGTTTTGCGTTTAAAGATGCCGTTTTTACCAAAATCGAAAAAATCTACAAAACAGAGAAGTATAAAACCTTATCGGCATACAAACAAAAAAATTAAGAACATGATTGCAGTACGTAACCTTAGTAAAACTTATACGGGGAACACCGTTTTAAATATAGAACACCTTGAGATTGAAAAAGGAAAAAGCTTTGGGCTGGTAGGGAATAATGGAGCCGGTAAAACCACTTTATTTAGTGCTTTGTTGGATTTGATACAACCCACAACTGGATATATCGAAAACAATGGAATCAAGGTCGATAGTAGCGAGGATTGGAAATCAATTACTGCTGCATTTATCGACGAAAGCTTTTTGATTGGGTACTTGACCGCCGAGGAGTATTTCTATTTTATCGGAGAGTTGCGTGGCCAGAACAAAGCAGATGTAGATGCCTTACTTTCAAAATTTGAGGACTTTTTTCACGGAGAAATTCTAGGAAAGAAGAAATACTTAAGAGATTTGTCTAAAGGAAATCAGAAAAAGGTAGGGATTGTAGCTACTTTAATCGGTAATCCCGAAGTAGTTATTCTGGATGAACCTTTTGCTAATCTGGATCCTACTACACAGATACGTTTAAAGCAGATTATCAAAGAATTATCTGCAGATCCAAACGTCACGGTTTTAGTTTCTAGTCATGATTTGATGCATGTTACCGAAGTGTGTGAACGCATTGTAGTATTGGATAAAGGTGTCGTGGTTAAAGATATCGTTACCTCTGCAGAAACATTAAAAGAGCTAGAAGAGCACTTTGGGAAAAATGCCGTTCCTAATACAGTAGAGGAAGCGAATCAATAATTATATTCTTTTCGCGATAATATTACTGTTCTACATACCAACGAATGGATAGAGGGAAGGGATCATGACCAAGTATTTCTCCAGTAGTTACATTTCTGGTCATAGATTCCGATTTGCCATTGCTGGCGGCAATCAATGTCCACTCGATATTTTCTTTCAGAGAGATGGTTTGTTCATCGTATTTTGGAGTTTGTCCAATGATGGGATCAATTTGTGCAAAAACTAAAGTGTCACTCATAATGGTCAGGAATTTAGCTTCAGCAAAGTGTTCTACCTTTTTGGTTTTATCATTTTTTCTTGCGCCATACCAATAGATCCGAATTCTATTTCCTTTTCGCACGGCATCGATTAGGTTTTGAATATCTCCTTTAGATTCTCCTTTACCGTTGTTGGTGTAGGTAAGTTTCCAACGATCATTTTCTTGAGAAAAGAGGAATGTACAAGAAAATAAAACAAGCAACAGTGTAATACTTTTTTTCATAACTGACGAATTTGTTGATTGAAGAACCACTAATTTAAATAGATAATTAGTTAAGACAGTAATTTTCTAGACATAAATCTTTTCAGAAGAATAGGCCAGAAACATTGGTTTTTAAAAACCGAAGGGCTTTGCTAATATGGGATTCTACGGTTTTGGTAGATATTCCCAATATCTCAGCAATCTCTTTATGCTTTTTCTGCTCTAATCGACTTAATTTGAAGACTTCTTTACATTTTTGAGGAAGCTGATCCAGCATTTTTTCGAGCTTGTTCCAATCGGCCTCGCGTTGATCTTCTTTTTCATCATACATGTCAAACAGCGTTTGCCACTTGATTTCATCCAGAATATCATGTTCTTTTTTTGAGCTCGCAGATGCATTAAAAACTCGTTATGACAGGATCGAAAAAGATAATTCTTTAGAGAAGATGAGATTTTTAAAGAAGATCTTTTTTCCCAAAGACGCAGCATTACATTTTGAACTAAATCTTCAGACAAGATACTATCATGAGAAAGTTTATAAACGTAGTTACATAACCACTCATAGTACAGATCAAAAAGAAGTCGATAGCTCTTTTCGTCTCCTTGGGTTAATCCCGTAATAAGTGCTTTTTCTATGTCGGCGGAACTGTTTTTCATGACTAAAACGTCAACTAAATTAAAAAAAATTAAAATAAAGTAGGGGATTCTTTTGATTTCTGCATCATATAGGTAGAAAAGGAATAAAATGGATAATTATTTAACAATAATTAGAAAATATCTTAAAGGCGATTGCTCTTCAGAAGAAAAAGAATGGCTTAAACAGTGGGTAAATGCTAATGAGGAAAACAAAGCGCTTTTTAAGAAGGAAATAAAAGAGTCGTATGCTGCAAAAGAGCATTTGGAAGTAGATGTAGAGGGGGCTTTTGAGCGTTTTGTAAAAGGAATACAACAAAAAGAAACCAAAGTAATTTCCTTAAAACCCGTTTTAAGGGTTGTCGGATATGCAGCAGCGGTCGCCGCGGTTGTTTTTGGGATATATACGTATAGGAGTGGTAATTCATCTTTTGAGATCACTACACCAGAAGTGGTAAGAGTTGATGATACTTCTTCAGACAAAATCAAGATTGTACAGGCCGATGGTACCATTAGTTATTTAGGATTGGATGATACGGCAAGTATTAAAGATGCTGAGGGTAATCTTGTGGTCGAAAAAAACGAAGATCAATTAGTCATTCAAGGCGAAAACCATAGCACCAAAACAGAGTATCTTCAAATCTCAATCCCAAAAGGAAAGCTGTTTCAATTGGCTTTATCCGATGGAACCAAAGTATGGTTAAATGCAGCTAGTGCGCTTAAATTTCCTAGACATTTCAACTCAGAGGATAAGAATCGATTGGTATATCTAGAAGGAGAAGGATTTTTTGACGTGGTTACTAATACAAAACAACCTTTTATCGTAAGAACCGGATCAGTAGATGTAGAAGTGTTGGGAACACAGTTCAATGTATCATCTTATGATGACGATGCTACAATCAAAACAACCCTTGTAGAAGGGTCAGTCGCTATTAGTGATCCAGAGCAGGAAGATGTAAGACTGAAGCTTACTCCAAATTACCAGGCTATTTTCAGTAAAAACAACAAGGCTTTAGAACGTAAGAAAGTGGATCCTGCATTGTTTACTTCCTGGATGCATAAGAAAATTATATTACAAAATGAGTCTTTTGCCGAAGTATACAAAAGAATAGAAAGAACGTATGACGTAGAAATAACAAGCCTGAATCAAAAGTTGAATGACACCAGATTTACCGGAGAATTTGATATAGAGAATGTGGAGCAGATTCTAAAGGTATTTTCAGAAACGATAGCATTTACATATGAAATAAAAGATAAGAAGATTACAATCAATCCGTAAGAAAAATAAGAAAGGAAGTGCTGCCACACTTCCCCTTACGGTTTGATTACTATTTAATTGAGTACTAACCAAACTTTTCAAAATTATGAAAAAAAGGGTAATCGTACGCTATTTTTACACTTAGCGCACAAATCGAATGTATTAAAAATGAGGCTTACACTGGTTTTATTCTGTTTTTCCATTTTTCAGGTAATGGGAACTTCTGGCTTTTCGCAAGGCAAAATAAAACTTGATTTTAAACAAACTCCTATTGTAGAGGTATTAGACGAAATCAAAAATCAAACTTCGTATAAATTCTTTTACATCAGTGATGAGGTTGATCTTGATCAAAAAACATCTATCAAAGTGAATAAAGAAAGCATTGATAGAGTATTGGGATTACTTTTTGATCCAACCGATATTTCTTACACCATTATGGGCAAGCAGGTGATCCTAAAAAAATCACCTTTGGTTAAAGAAAAACCAGTAATCCAAAGAGAAATCAATGGTAATGTAAAAGATTCGAACGGGAGTCCTTTACCAGGGGCTAATGTTCTGGTAAAAGGAACTACCATAGGGGCACAAACTGATTTTGAAGGAAACTTCACCATCAATATCCCCGAAGAGAATAACATATTGGTAATTTCTTACCTGGGTTTTGAAACCCAGGAAATCAATGTTGAAGGGAAGGACTTCATCTCGGTAACCTTACAAGATGCATCTGCGCAATTGGATGATGTAGTGATTGTAGGGTCTAGAAATCCTAGCCGTACTGCTGTTGAAACGGCCGTTCCAATTGATGTGATAGACATTACGGAAATTGCAACACAAGGACCTCAAACAACTGTAAACGAAATACTTAACTACGTAGCACCTTCTTTTACATCTCAAACGCAAACAGTTTCAGATGGTACCGACCATATCGATCCAGCGTCTTTGAGAGGTCTAGGTCCTGATCAGGTATTGGTGTTGATTAATGGAAAAAGACGACACAATACGGCATTGGTCAATGTAAACGGAACGGTAGGAGCAGGTAGTGTTGGAACGGATATGAATGCAATTCCAACCGCAGCAATCCAAAGAATTGAAGTGTTACGAGATGGTGCAGCTGCGCAATATGGATCCGATGCCATTGCAGGGGTAATCAATATTGTATTGAAGAAAGCCACCAACAAATTGGATGTTACGATCAATACGGGAGCTAATTTCAGTAAAAACTCGAATCAATTTGACGGCGGTAGCGATGGTGAAAAGGTAAAAGTCGATGTCAATTATGGACTACCGATTGGAGACAAAGGTGGATTCATTAATTTCACCGGGTCATTATCAACCCGAGCTCCTGCATTAAGAAATAGAGATTATCAGGGAGATATTTTTAGAGGATATCATGGTGCCGAACGTGTTTTTGCAGCTGGTGGAGGTAATGTTTCAGAAATGACACTGGCAGATTATCAAACAGCCGCACAAGGGATTACCTATCTCGATCAGGCAACCCGGGACCAAATTGCAGCACTGGATGTAACCAACGATGCGGATATTGAAACTTTTAGAACATTACTAGATATCGACGTAGACGAAGATGAACTTGCTGCCAGAGGATTGACCAGAACAGATTTTAGATTTAGAGTAGGTACCTCAAGATTAAGAGAGGGAAAGTTCTTTGCTAATATGGCCATTCCATTGGGTGAAGATGCAGAATTCTACAGTTTTGGAGGAATTAGCTATCGCGAAGGTCTGGCATCTGGTTTTTATCGTAGACCAGCTCAAGGTGATGGGCGTGCCAATACCCCCGCTTTCCCTAATGGTTTCTTACCTAATATAGGTACCGATATTGTAGATAGATCGATAGCGGTTGGGATCAGAGGTGTGGTAAATAATTGGAATGTTGACTTTTCTAATACCTATGGAACCAACACTTTCGATTTTACAGTAACGAACTCTAGTAATGGTACCCTTGGGGTTGCTACACCCAGAGATT
Source organism: Aquimarina sp. KJ22-3 (assembly GCF_055808215.1). NCBI lineage: Bacteria > Pseudomonadati > Bacteroidota > Flavobacteriia > Flavobacteriales > Flavobacteriaceae > Aquimarina > Aquimarina sp. KJ22-3. Next base: position 165,549 of record NZ_CM147859.1, read on the forward strand.
TTGATGCAGGATCATTAAGCTTTATGCAAAACACTACCAACTTGGATATCAGCAGATTCTACGAGGATATTTTTAGTGGATTAAATGTGGCAATGGGAGCAGAGTATAAAGTAGAAAACTATGCCATTGTCGCTGGCGAAGAAGCTTCGTATGTAAGCTATGATGTAAACGGAAATATAGTTACAGGTACTACGCCGGATGCCGATTTGGTTCGTAATAATTTTACAGGTGCTGTGCTAGGTGGTGGATCTCAAGTATTTAGAGGCTTTGACCCAAATAACGAAACCGACGAATATAGAAATAGTATTGCTGGATATATTGATCTGGAAGCCGATTTTACAGAGCAATGGTTAGTAAGTTTAGCCGGTAGGTATGAGAACTTCTCCGACTTTGGAGACACCTTTAATTATAAATTAGCTACACGATATAAAATCACCGAAAACTTCTCGATAAGAGGAGCCAATAGTACAGGATTTAGAGCGCCTTCATTACACCAGCAGTTTTTTAGCAGAACCAGCACCGTTTTTGTAGATAATCAACCGTTTGAACAAGGAACATTTACGAACAACAGTAGAGCCGCGGATTTAATCGGTATTGCCCAACTAAAAGAAGAAACTTCGGATAGTTACAGCGTAGGGCTTACTGCCAAAATTCAAAATTTTACGGTTACGGCAGATGCATACTTGATCAATATTGATGATCGAATCGTATATAGCGGAAGTTTTGGTAATGGAGGCGATCCTGAACTAACTCAGATATTTGAAGCTGCCGGAGCAACCAGTGCGCGATTTTTTGTAAATGCCATCGATACCAAATCGCAAGGAGTAGACGTCGTGGTCTCTCATAAAATGAATTTTGGAGAAGAAACTACTTTAAAAAATGATCTTTCTGCCACATTTGCCAAAACCGAGGTCGAAGAAATTCGAGTACCAGAAAGAATCGCGAATGCCGGTCAAAGCGGTAGCTTTTTCGACGGACAAGAAGAAGCTTTCTTAACTCTGGCTCAACCCAGAACCAAAGTAAGCCTTAGTAACGCTTTGTCTTTTGGAAAATATAATGTGTTACTACGTAATGTGTTTTTTGGAGAAGTAACAGATCCTGATGATTTTAATGGAGACCCTAGAGTAGATGGTACTGTTGTGAGCGATGATGCAGTATACGGAGGAAAAGTGGTGACCGACCTTTCATTCTCGGCAGAACTTCTGGAAAATTTAAATATCACCATCGGAGCAAACAACTTATTAGATGTCTATCCCGACGAAAATAGAGAAGGAGGTACAGCTGGAGACCAATTTGTATTCTCAAGAAGAACATCTCAATTTGGATATACCGGTAGATTCCTGTTTGCAAGAGTAAATTTCAAACTATAATGTTTCACTAATTCAGTTTTTGTTTGTTAAAAGGCGAGAAGTTTTCTTCTCGCTTTTTTTGTGAGAAAATCTTGGAAATGAGATACACGCCATTAGTAATCATCAGAAAAATAGCATAAATAGGATATAGAAGCCAGAAAAACTTACTAACCCCCTGTTTTTTAACGAAAGAAATGTATTTTTACCTCAGGCGTACTATTTTTGTATATTACAACACACTAAAAAGCAAGTTTTTTAGTTATCACACTTATAAATTATCTCGTTTGGGACGAAAAATTTCACAAATAGGGCTAGTATTGCTTTTGGCAATTGTTGGGTTTGCATGTTCTCGTAAAAAAGACAAGTTTGTAAACCGAACTTGGCATGATGTTACTACAAAGAACAATACCTTATACAATGGTAGATTGGCTTATGATAAGGGCCAGGAAGAATTAATCCAAACATATAATGATAATTTTTGGGAACTACTGCCAATAGAGCGTATGATTGTGAGCGAAGATGTTCGACTCCCTAATGAAGTCCTGAATCAGAATTTTGATCGGGCAGAAGAGAAGGCAGTAAAAGCCATTCAAAAGCACAGCATGCTCATCGACGGTAAGGAGCGCAATCCAAAGATTGATGAAGCTTTTCTTTTGTTAGGTAAGGCTAGATATTTTGAGCAACGGTTTATCCCTGCGCTGGAAGCTTTCAATTATATTCTTTACAAATATCCAACCAGTAATACGATCAATCATGCCAAAGTATGGAGAGCAAAGACCAATGTACGTCTGGATAATAATGAAAAGGCGATAGAGGATTTGATCCGAATGATTGAGCAAGAGTATATGAAGCCACAGGATTATGCAGATGCGGTTGCGATGATTGCTCAGGCGTATGTGAATCTAAAACAAAAAGACTCGGCACTGGCATATATCAATAAAGCGAGTATTCACACCCAAAAGTTCGAAGAAAAAGGAAGGTATTATTACATCAAAGGACAATTATTAAATGAATTGGGGTTTAAAGATAGTGCCAACTATGCATTTGATCAGGTAATAGATCTGAACAGAAGAACACCACGCCGATATATGCTTAATGCCTATATGGCGAAAGCAAGAAACTTTGACTACGAAACAGGAAACCGCGAAGAGTTTTTAGAGTTGCTTACGGATCTGGAAGAAAATCGTGAAAATCGTCCTTTTTTAGACAAGATCTATAATCAAAAGGCCGAGTATTTTAAGACCTTGGATTCCATAGATTTGGCGATCGCATATTATAACAAATCGTTGCGAACCAACTCCCCAGATAAATACCTTGAATCTCTTAATTACTATACGTTAGGCGATATTAGTTTTGATAGAAAGAGATATGCGGCTTCTGGGAAATATTATGATAGCACCCTACAACGAATGATTGTGGATTCTAAGCGATATCGTGTGCTTAAGAAAAAGAGAGACAATCTGGATGATGTTATTTTGTACGAAGGGATTGCGCAAACCAATGATAGTATTTTACGTGTATCTGCAATGTCCGAAGATGAGCGATTGGCCTATTATAAAACCTATACCGATAGTTTGAAAGCTAAGGCAATTGCAGCCCAAGAAGCAGCTGAATTAGAGGATTATAAAAATCAATTGCCAGCAGAACGTAGATTTCAACAGCCACAAAGTAGTATCATAGGTCCAAAAACCAACAATGGTGCAGAAGCTGGGAAATTTTATTTCTACAACCAGACTACAGTAGCGTATGGTAAAACAGCATTTAAACGCACCTTTGGAAATAGAGAATTACAAGACAATTGGAGAGTATCAAGCATTTCTAATCCTTCGGCAGTAGCTGCAGAAGTTCCAGAAAAAGAAAATGAATATTCTATAGATACAGATCCCACTTTTGATCCGTTAACGTATATAGCTCAGGTTCCTACCGATGCTAAGATTTTGGACAGTTTAAAAACCGAAAGGAACTTTGCATATTATCAACTAGGAGTAATTTATAAGGAGAAATTTCAGGAATATCAATTGTCAATTGACAAGTTTGAAAACCTGTTGCAAAATGATCCTGAGGAGCGTTTGATCGTTCCTTCAAAGTATAATTTGTATAAAATTTACCTGGCGCAGGGAGATATTCCAAATTCTAATACCTACAAGCAGGATATTATTAATAATTATGGAGATTCCAGATACGCTAAGATTCTTCAGAATCCAAATCAGGAATTAGAAGATAAGGATAGCCCAGAATCGATGTACAATAAGTTGTATAAGATTTTTGAAGAGCAACGATACGCAGATGTAATACGAGAGAGTGATGTGCTGATTACCAAATTTGGAGCCGATGAGGATTTTCTTCCAAAGTTTGAATTGTTAAAAGCACAAGCTATTGGTCGTTATCGTGGGTTTGAAGCTTATAAATTAGCTTTAAATTTTGTGGCACTTAATTACCCGCAAAGCCCAGAGGGTAAGAAAGCCCAGATAATGTATCAGGTTACGATTCCACAGATCGAAAATAATGTGTTTGCGGTTGGAACAGATAATAAGGAGAATCACAAATTGATTTATCCTTTCTCGACGTTTGGAGATAATCAAGCTGCTGCTTTAAAGGAGCTTATTACCCAAATTCTAAAAGAATTGAAATACGACAAAATGAAAGTGTCTTTGGATGTGTATACCAAAGATCAACAGTTTGTCGTTGTACATACGCGAAGAAGTAGGGTAGAAGCCGAAGGTTTGGCGGAGCTTCTTTCCATTGGTAGAACGGAAGATACCAGAGGAGTAGATCTTACCAAATGGAATCGCAGAAAAAAATATTATAAGAAAATTGAAGATAGTTATTTTACAATTGCTTCAGACAATTATAGAATAATGCAGATTCATAAAAACCTACAGGATTATGATCAAGAATATGCTGTAGAAGAAGAAACAGAATAATAACTTAATTCCCCTTATATAATTATGTTTTCAGATAATAAAAAAGGTAGAGATCAGGGCGGTATGACCGATTTCTCACGTAACCAAAACAAAATTTCTGAAGGAACCAAAATCGTAGGTGATATTGTTTCTGAAGGAGGTTTTAGAATTGAAGGAACTATCGAAGGAACCTTTAAAACTACAGGAAAAGTTGTAGTAGGAAAGTCTGGTTTTATTCAGGGCACATTAGAATGTTCTGATGCGGACTTTGAAGGTAAGTTTTCAGGAACATTATTGGTTTCTAATACGTTATCATTAAAACCTACTGCGCATATCGAAGGCGAAGTATCTGTAGGTAAGTTAGCGGTAGAGCCTGGTGCAAACTTTAATGCTTCATGTTCTATGAAGGGTGGTGTAAAATCGTTAAGCAAACCAACTGCTAGCAGTGACTCAAAACAACCGCAAACCCAAGGACAAGGGAAATCAGCTTAGAAAATATGCGGCCCTCACCGGAATAGCTTTTCAAATGGGGGCTACGATATTTATCTGTGCATATATCGGAAAAAAGCTTGATGCTCATTATGAACTTCAAAAGCAGTGGTTCACTATGGGCTTTGTGCTTTTTGGGGTTACGGCCTCGGTATATTTAGTGATTAAACAATTAAATCGGATCAATAAATCTGACGAATAACGTTATCCTTCCTAAATTGTACTAATGCTCAAAGAATTACTTCGTTTCTTATTTATTTTTCTGGTGGTTGTAGTAGGGGGTTATTTCATTCATATGGGAATAATTACCTCTTTTTCTCTGGATCGAAATCTGGAAATCATCAACTTTTCATATGTATTTAATGGAATATTTACCCTCCTTTTTGTGGTAGGTATTTTGGTGTTCAGTAATAAATTCAAAGACCAAATAGGTTTTATCTTTATGGGGGGTAGTTTGGTCAAAATTGGATTGTTTATAGGGATTAGTAAGTTGAATGATATGGATATTGATAAAAATGTCTTTCTGGATTTTTTTGTCGCTTATCTAATTTGTCTCATCCTCGAGGTGTATTTTGTTTCTCGAATTTTGAAATCAGTTAATTAACTGATTATCAATCTATTAAAAATCTTAAAATATTCTCAAACTTATTTGCTCAAAATAGTTTAAGAATATAACATATTTATGTACATTTGCACCGAAATTTAGGAACCGAAATTTTACGCGTAATGCAAAAACGTACTGTAGTTAGAATTTTATTGATTTTTACCCTGGTTTTTACCGCTTCAAATCTATTTGCAAAAGAAACTGAGAAAGAGGGGAAAGGAGATTTAAAAACAGAGATAAAAGAGTTTATTGATCATCACCTTCAAGACTCTCATGATTTTACCTTGTTTTCTGATAAAGCTACGAACAAGCACTACGGATTTCCACTTCCAGTAATTCTTTGGGATGGTGGTTTAAAAGTGTTTTCTTCTTCAAAATTTCATCATGGAGAAACAGTTGCCGAAGTAGATGGTAACTACTACAAGTTATATCACGGAAAAGTATACAAAACAGATGCTGATGGTACGATCAACTATGACGAAGATCACCATGCAACCAATGCAAAGCCATTAAACTTTTCGATTACTAAAAACGTAGTAAGCATGCTTCTTGTGAGTTTACTAATGTTCTTTATGTTTAGAGGATTGGCAAAATCGTATAAGAAGAATAATGGAATTCCAACAGGTCTTGGTCGTTTCTTAGAGCCACTAGTGATTTTTGTTAGGGACGAAATTGCAATTCCTAATATTGGTGAAAAGAAATACAAAAAGTACATGAGCTTTTTGTTAACCATATTTTTCTTTATCTGGATACTGAACCTTTTAGGTATGACACCACTAGGTGTTAACGTAACCGGAAATATTGCGGTAACTTTTGGGCTGGCGTTGCTTACGTTTTTGATCACCAACTTTACGGCTAACAAAAATTATTGGGGACATATATTCTGGATGCCAGGAGTTCCTACTTTTATGAAAATTGTTTTGGCACCAATTGAATTACTTGGTGTATTTATCAAGCCTTTCTCGCTAATGATTCGTTTGTATGCAAACATGACTGCAGGTCACGTGGTATTAATGAGTATTGTGGGAATGATGTTTTTGTTCAAAAGTTGGCTTGGTAGTCCATTATCATTTGGTTTAGCATTTGCGTTATCAATATTAGAATTATTGGTAGCAGCATTACAAGCATATATATTTACGATGTTGTCTGCACTATACTTCGGTATGGCAAATGAGGAGGCACATCACTAAACGATAATTGTTTAATTTTTTTAATTCTTTACTATGGAAGGTTTAAATTATGTAGGAGCTGGTTTGATTGTTATCGGTGCTGGTTTAGGTATTGGTAGAATCGGTGGACAGGCAATGGAAGCTATTGCTCGTCAGCCAGAAGCTTCAGGAAAAATCCAAACTGCAATGCTTATCGCAGCTGCACTTATCGAAGGTATTGGATTTGCTGCTTTATTCGCAGCTTAATTTACAAACAACGGCTGTAACGGTTGGTTACAGCTGTTGTTACAATTTTTAAAATTAGACAATAAAAGAACATAATATAATTACTGATGGAGAAGTTAATAAATGATTTTTCGTTCGGCCTTTTTTTCTGGCAGATTTTACTTTTTGTAGGTTTAGTGCTATTGCTTAGAAAGTTTGCATGGAAACCAATAATGGAAGCGATTAACAATCGTGAAGAAGGAATCAAAGATGCCTTAGAATCTGCAGAAGCTGCAAGAAAAGAAATGCAAAATCTTCAGGCAGATAACGAGCGTATTCTTAACGAAGCCAGAGCAGAGCGTGATAGTATGTTGAAAGAAGCTAGACAGCTTAAAGAAAATATGATCTCTGATGCAAAAGCAGAAGCTCAGGCAGAAGCAGATAAGATTGTAGCTCAGGCACAAGCAACAATTGCTAGCGAAAAGAAAGCGGCAATTGCTGATTTGAAAAATCAAGTAGCTGGACTTTCTGTAGAGATTGCAGAAAAAGTAGTAAGACAAGAATTATCCGACAAAAAGAAGCAATTAGAATTGGTTGATTCTATGTTGGGAGATGTTACTTTAAACTAAGAAAATAGATGAGTAGAGCAGCAATACGATATGCAAAAGCAGTTTTGAGCATCGCTCAAGATAAAAACGCGACTTCGGCTATTCAAAAAGATATGCAGAGTATCATCGCTACCATAGATGAGAGTGCAGATCTTAGAATGGTGCTGAACAGTCCATTGATCAAAAGCGAAGTAAAACTAGCTTCTCTACGTGAGATTTTTAAAGGTACAGAAGAGATTACTCAAAAGTTATTCGAAACTTTGGTTCAGAATAAAAGGGTAAATCTATTAGGTGATGTTGCAAAACAATACAATGTACTTTTAGATCAATTAAACAATACACAAGTTGCTAAAGTGACTACTGCGGTTCCTTTGGATAAAGCATTGAGTGCAAAAGTACTTGATAAAGTAAAGGAGCTAACAGGAAATGAAGCAACTATAGAGAATATTGTCGATGAAAGTATTATTGGAGGGTTTATTTTGAGAGTGGGAGATATGCAGTATAATGCTAGTATCGCACACAAACTAACCGCACTAAGAAGAGAACTTAGTAACTAATCCAAATAACTATGAGAAATATTGTAACCATCGTACTACTTACTTTTAGTCTTACCCTTTGCGCACAAAAGGTTAAGGTTAAAAAAGGTGTAGTTTTAGTAGATAAACAGGAAACTCCTATACGAGTAACTACATCAGAAGGTGGCGACTATATTTTCACAGATTCATCTTCGGATAAAGTGTTTATCACTGCAAAACGAGAGGCTTACAAGGTTGACGAAACAAAAAGTTTCGAATGGCTAATATTAAAAAATGAGAATAGCGAGTTTGAGAACGAAATAGACATGAAGTATATGTCTTTTACCTTAAACATGAAAAAAGCTATTGCCGAGTTCTTGATGAAAGAGCTTGGATTTTTTGATGCTGCTGGTACCGTAAACAATGATAAGATTACTGCTTTTTTCAGCGAGAAAAGAGAACGAGCTAGCAAAGCAGAATATGAGCAACTAGTAGTTGCAGCCAAAGAAAGTGCTGCAGCCTATGCGGCTACAGAAAGTATCGGGATTTTCGTGGATCCAGAACTTAAGGAAATCACCAGGAAAGGAGAAAAGATCGGTACATATCGATTTGCGGATGCAAGTACTATGATCATCCGTGATTTAGACACGTACAAGATCGGAGTAGTAACTCAGGATGTAAGCGGAAATGTAAAAATAGAATCACAATTACTTACAAGTCCACTTACCTATACGACCAAAAACAGGTATAGCGCTACAGATAAGTATTCTACAAAAGAGTTTGTAATAGAGGCAGTACGTCGTATGCATACTCGTGGATTAGAGCTAGGACATAGTGCTAATGAGACTTTAGCAAAAGTAAACGAAGAAGCAAAGGCCGAAGCGATCAAAAGCTATGAAGAGGCAAAAGCAAATTCTGCAAATATCTATGGTCAGTTAGGATACGGTATTGATGATAAAGGAGAACGTTTTGAAGGAAAAGTAACTATGCTTTTTGAAGATATTCAAGATCCGACAGATCCATTGGCAGGAGGAACTATTGTAAATGTAGGAGGAAGTGATATTGGAAAAAAGGTAAGTATCATCTATCTAAACGAAAAAGAAAAGAAGAGAACAAAAACCTTATCAGCAAAAAAAGGTACTCGCTTCTGTACATTTGATAAGGAAGGTAATGAAACTTGTTATCAAGGTATAAAAGTAAAAAGTAACGGGATGCTTGCAGGTGGAGGAGATGCCTTAACTATAGGTGGTTCTGGTGCGCTTTTTATGCGAGAAGTATTCAAGGATGGGAAAGGAACTATTTATCAAGAATTCCCAAGTAAAAAATATTATCTAAGAGTAGAAGGTCAAGAAAAGGCATTTGATTTTGCTTTTGGACCGCTAATCAAAGAAGAAAAGAAGATCGCTAAGTTAAAAGAATATCTAGGTGGATGTGATTATGGAAATGGATCTTATGACGAAGCAGGTCTTCAAAAAATAGAAACGATAAAAGAACTTATTAATTTTTATAACAACTCTTGTAAGTAATCAAGAGAAATAATAGTAATTATGGCAGAAGTGAATCCTGCTGAAGTATCAGCAATTTTAAAACAACAATTATCCGGATTTGAGGCAACAGCTTCATTGGAAGAAGTAGGAACGGTATTACAAGTTGGTGATGGTATCGCACGTGTATATGGATTATCTAATGCACAGTACGGAGAGTTAGTGCAGTTCGAATCAGGGTTAGAAGGTATCGTACTTAACCTTGAAGAGGATAATGTTGGTGTAGTACTTTTAGGTTCTTCTATAGAGGTAAAGGAAGGTGCAACAGTAAAACGTACTCAGCGTATTGCATCGATTAATGTTGGAGAGGGAATCGTAGGACGTGTTGTAGACACACTAGGTAACCCAATTGATGGTAAAGGAGCAATCGAAGGTGAAACTTTTGAAATGCCATTAGAGCGTAAAGCACCTGGGGTAGTTTTCCGTCAACCGGTAAACGAACCACTTCAAACAGGAATCAAGTCTATCGATGCTATGGTACCTATCGGAAGAGGGCAGCGTGAGTTGGTAATCGGTGACCGTCAGACTGGTAAGACTACAGTTTGTATCGATACGATCCTTAACCAAAAAGAATTTTATGATGCTGGTGAGCCAGTATATTGTATATATGTTGCAATCGGGCAAAAAGCTTCTACTGTAGCAGGAATTGCTAAAGTATTAGAAGACAAAGGTGCTCTAGCGTATACAACTATCGTTGCAGCAAATGCTTCTGATCCTGCACCGATGCAGGTATATGCTCCTTTTGCTGGTGCGGCTATCGGAGAATACTTCCGTGATACTGGTCGTCCCGCATTAATCATCTATGATGATTTATCAAAGCAAGCGGTAGCATATCGTGAGGTATCTTTGTTATTACGTCGTCCACCAGGACGTGAGGCGTACCCTGGAGACGTTTTCTATTTGCACTCAAGATTATTAGAGCGTTCTGCAAAGGTAATTGCTGATGATAGCATTGCAAAAGATATGAATGACTTACCGGATTCGTTAAAAGATAAAGTAAAAGGTGGTGGTTCATTAACCGCTCTTCCAATTATCGAAACACAAGCTGGTGACGTTTCGGCGTATATTCCAACCAACGTAATTTCGATTACTGATGGTCAGATTTTCTTAACATCAGATTTATTTAACTCTGGTGTACGTCCTGCAATTAACGTAGGTATTTCAGTATCTCGTGTAGGGGGATCTGCTCAGATCAAATCGATGAAGAAGGTAGCAGGTACATTAAAACTGGATCAAGCACAGTTCCGTGAATTAGAAGCATTTGCTAAGTTTGGATCTGACCTTGATGCGGCTACATTAAATGTAATCGAAAAAGGAAAGCGTAACGTAGAAATTCTTAAGCAGGCACAAAATGATCCTTATACTGTAGAAGATCAAATTGCGATCATCTATGCAGGTTCTAAAAACTTGTTGAAGGATGTTCCTGTAAATAAAGTAAAAGAATTTGAAAGCGATTATATCGAATATCTTAATGCAAAGCATAGAGATGCGCTAGATACTCTTAAATCAGGTAAGTTAACAGACGAAGTTACGGATGTGCTTATATCTGCTTGTAAAGAGATCTCAGCAAAGTATAAAGCTTAATTAAATTCATAATTCTGAATTTCAGAATTCATAAGTATTAAAAATGGCAAACTTAAAAGAATTACGTAGTAGAATTACATCGGTATCTTCGACCATGCAGATTACCAGTGCCATGAAAATGGTATCGGCGGCAAAGTTGAATAAGGCACAGATGGCTATTACAGCAATGCGTCCGTATGCAGATAAACTGACCGAGCTTTTACAAAGCTTAAGTGCTTCTCTAGAAGGAGATAGTGCCAGTGCATATGCAGAACAACGTGAGGTAAACAAAGTATTAATTGTTGCGGTTGCCTCAAACCGTGGTTTGGCCGGTGCTTTTAATTCTAATATCATTAAGGCTGTAAGAGGCTTATACGAGAATGAGTATGCAGGTAAGCAAGTTGACTTTTATACAATTGGTAAAAAAGTAAACGATGTGGTTTCCAAAACGCATACCGTAGTAGCCAACAAAAATGAGGTTTTTGATGATCTTACTTTTGCAAATGTGGCTGCAATCGCAGAAGAGTTAATGGAGAAGTTTACAAACGGTTCTTATGATAAGATTGTTGTTGTATACAATAAGTTTAGAAATGCTGCTTCTCAAGATGTAACCACAGAGCAGTTCCTGCCAATTCTGCCGGTAGAAAATGCAACGGCTACTAATGTAGATTACATTTTTGAGCCTTCAAAAGAGGAAATCGTTGAACAACTTATTCCTAAGTCATTAAAGACACAATTGTACAAGGCAATTAGAGATTCTTTTGCTTCTGAGCATGGTGCGCGTATGACTGCGATGCACAAAGCAACAGATAATGCAACAGAGCTTAGAGATTCGCTTAAATTATCATACAACAAAGCTAGACAAGCTGCGATTACTAATGAGATTCTAGAGATCGTTGGTGGAGCAGAAGCGTTAAATAGCTAATAGATAATATCAACATCAAAAAAGCCTTATAAGCACCAGTTTATAAGGCTTTTTTTATATCCGCTAGGCATTTTATTTAAACAGCTCCTTCAACGTTTTGTATTTGGTTCTTCCAATAGGAAGTATTTCACCATTCTTAAGTTCTACCTGATACTTACTTCCAGAGTTTACTTTGATGGTTTTAATCTCCTCAATTTTGGTGATATATGATTTATGAATTCTAACAAAGCTATCCGGTAGAAGTTGTTCTAATTTCTCAAGGGATTTATCATGAAGAAAGGTGCTATTGTTGTTCAATACTAACTCCGAATATACTCCTGCTCCTTTGATATAAATGATATGTTCAATATCAATGAGTTTTACCTCTCCGCGTTTTTTGACGGCCAGAAACTTTATGTTTTTGTGAGAAGTATCTTCTTTATACATTACCCGATCGAAAGCTTTGTGTAACCTTTCTTTGTTAAATGGTTTAGGCACAAAATCCAGAACCCCAAATTCAAAAGCTTGTATAGCTTGATCTTTATAGGCGGATATGATAATGGTATGGAAGGATTGGGCAACTGTTTCCTTGAGGAGGTCAAAACCACTTTCTCCATTCAGATTGAGGTCCAAAAGAACAAGATCGACTTTATGCGTTGTAACAAATTCAAGTCCCTTAGCCAATGATTCCATATGCGTAATCTCAGATAACGTATTCAGGAAAAACTCCTTGGTCATTCTCATGATACGCTTAGCGATTCTTGATTCGTCTTCAATGACTAGGATGTGCATAAGCTTAAGAATAAATGGTTATGATATTTTTCCAACCTTCTGGAGTTTGATGAGATTCAAAACCCCATTTTTGACCATAGCTTTCGGTTAGGCGTGCTTTAATATAGGTGTTTCCGGTACCATCTTCAATGGTTTTTTCAGGATTTCGTAAGGAGGCAATTGTGCTCAACACATAGCTTCTATAAGTGGATGATGATTCTTGTGAAAGATGAAAACGAATTTCATTGTGTTTGTTGGGTATACAATGGGTGATTCCATTTTCTACCAGCGTATGCAATACGGCTGGAGGGATATTTTGGGTTGGATCAATACTTTCGTCGCTCCAGGAATAGATAATCTCTTTTCGATATTTCATAATATTGAGAAAGCTTCTACAAAGCTGTATCTCCTGATGGATAGGGATAAGTTTTTTGTCTTCAATCTGATTTAGTAGATCGAATTCTTCGGCCAGGGCTTCAATAAAATCAACTCCTTTACTTGGGGATTCCTCTACCCAATCTATCAAAGAGGTAAGGGTGTTCATTAAGAAATGAGGCTGTATTTTTTTCTTCAATAATTCATTTTTTAATCTGGAGGTTTCTACCAAAGAATGTTCAAAAGCCTCGCGTTGTTTTCGGATGTGTTGGGCAAGAACATAAAACATACTCAACAATAAGATGGTAAAACTAATGATAAGGCTAAAATCGTAGGTAATCATATAATACAGTAAAATATTGATCAGTAATGAGCCTAATACTACAATTGCATTTTCTGTTCTTTTATAGGCCGAAATACCTACGATGATTAGAGAAAAAATCCACATACAGATAATAAGAAGTTCTGTGGTATAATCGTATCTCCCTCTGAAATAGAAAAATATAAATAGCAATAGTATAAAGTAACAAGACAACAGTAACTTTCTTTTTGGGAGTGAAAATTGTATCGAGAAGTATACCGGGATCAAAAAAGCAATCAAAAACGTCAATACACCTATGATTTCCAGCCGAATGTAAAAATCGCTGTAGTGAATAGGGAGGAAAAATTTGATATACTCTATGATAATAAGTACCGAAAAGAGAAAGGAACATAAGCTAAATAACAGTACTGGAAAAAACCTTTTGTTATAAAAATAGAGCATGAAAAAATAAACGGCTGTAAGTAAAAAGGCACCTGCAAAAATGTAGGTAATAGCGGTTAAAACTACGGGGGACAGGATAAGGTTTTTATAGCTGCTTACTACAAAAGCAAAACCTCTTTTTTTATCTGGGTAATACTGTTGCGAAATGCGTAGCGCCAAAAGATGTTCTCCTTTTTTTGCCAGGGAATCAGGAATAATAAAGGATCGATCCACTTCTCCTTTTTTAAGGTGTTCCTTGCCTGGAATACCATTACTTCCTATCAAAACTTCATCCCAATACACTTCATAAGCGCCAAAACCATAGACAAGCAAACCTTGAGGGGTGTCATCTAGAGGGTGCTGATCTATTCGAATAGTAGTTCTTGCCCAAAAAATGGCATCCTTACTATTTTCTCTTTGCAACGACCAAGAAGCGTCATCAATGTTTTTTAATCGCCAATTTAGGTTGTCCCCTGTCTTGTATCTAATTTGGGGAGCTTGCACCTTAAAATCATTTTCGCAAGAGATAAAACAAGCAATACTAGTGATAAAGACAACAATTTTGAATATACCAAATCGGTTCATGAGCAAAGAGATCTTGATAAGGCTAAGATAGGACAAAAAGAAAGTCAAAAAATGCAGTTCAAATAACTATAGAGCAGTTGGTAAAGAAAACCTTTTAAAATGGTGTATAAAAGAGGAATTTAGATCCAGATAATCAAAATACGAACAAATACTTTATGGATATGAGAACTACAAAAATTAAACTGGGGATACTGAGTATCTTTTTTAGTTGTGCTTTGATGGGGAACATGATTTATGGCCAATCAAAGCCATCACAACGTTTAGAAGCGTTGACAGAACAAATCAATCAGAAAATGCAGAAACATCAACTTCACGGATTGAGTGTTGCTGTATTCGACGATTATAAGATGATATGGTCACATCAATGGGGGATCAAAGCTTCTGGTGCAACAGATAAAATTGACGAGAACACCGCTTTTTCTACCGCCTCTACTTCCAAAGCGATCATTGGTATGCTTTGTGGGATTTTGGAAGAAAAGGGACATATCAACCTTGATGATCCGATTTCAAAACATTTAAAACGATGGCAATTACCATCGAGTGAGTTCGAAGATAGCAAGGATATTACCTGGATGCAACTCTTATCTCATACTGCAGGTACAAGTCAAGGTGGATTTGCGGATTTTTATGAAGGAGATAAAATCCCTACCATTTTGCAAAGTTTAAAAGGAGAATTGCTGCCAAGATACGATAGGGAGATAGAGTTTTTATTTGAACCCGGCACCCATTGGAAATACAGTGGAGGAGGATACGTGATTATCCAGATGGCACTAGAAGATCATTTGAATACTCCATTAGCAGATTTGGTAAAAACATATGTTTTTGATCCGCTTGGACTTAAAAACACAACCATGAAACAACCTAATGAAGAAGGTTTTCTGAACAATGTAGCAAAAGTACATAACATGAAAGGAGAAATTATAAAAACGGGACTTCCGATCACTCCTCAGGTAGCTCCTTCAGGAATGTGGTCTACGCCTTCAGATTTGGCGATTATCGGGATAGAAATGCAAAATGCATTACGCAATAAAAACAACAAGGTGATATCTCATGCTGTGGCAAAACGAATCACCAAAGTGCTATCGCTGGATGAAGTAGGTGGTTGGAGTGCGGGTTGGAATAGGTCTTTTGGGATAGGAAATCGCGAATGGTTCTCTCATGGTGGATCGAATACGGGTGTTGGAGGAGAATTTATGGCTACCCTAGAGGGAGGAAGCGGCCTTGCAATCCTTGCCAATGGAGATAAGCCTAATCGATTTCCAGTGATGAATTTTTTGAGAAACGAAATTGTAGAGAGATGTAACTGGAAACAATCTATCGATCAAAAACTATTAAAAGAAATACCAGAGAACGTAAAAAATATGGTGGTTGGGTCCTATCTGGATTTCTTGTATCACGCGCCTGGAGTAAATAAGATTTTTGAAGAAGATGGTAACTTGTTTATTAGCTCGCCGATGTTTGAGTTTATGTTACAAAAGAAGAAAAACCAGATGTACTATGTGGGTAACAATACATTCAAAATTGAAGACTATCCAAATGATATAGAATTCGTGACTAATAGCAACTCTGCATTGAAGGAGATTGTGATTTTCAGAAATCAGACCAAAGAAAATAAAGTGGTGATTCAAAAAGAAGAAGTAAAAAATCATAAGACTCAGCTTATTGATGCCTTTTCGAATCTTGAAATTGTAGCCGCAAAACAAGAATATAAGAAGATCAAAGAATTAGCACCTGATCTTAAATTCGAAGAGATTTTAAATGAGTTCGGATATATTTTCTATATGGAGAATAATATGAAAAGGGCGATTGCGGTATTAGAGTTTAATCGCGAAGAGCATCCCGGTTCATGGAATACATATGACAGCCTTGGGGAGATCTATGAAGTAAATGGGCAATTTCAAAAATCAGTTATAAACTACAAAAAGGCTAGAGAGTTGAATGCTTCCCAAGAATACAAAGAAAGAGTTTCGTTAAAAATCAAGGAATTAGAAAAGAAGTCTGAACAAGAATTTTAGACAACTCTATTCTTAGAATTGACCTCATAAGGAAACTTATGAGGTTTTTTTGGTAAGAAATAAATTTTTCTTCTTTTTTACGTTTGATTTTCTATATTGATGTACATTTAATCAATAATAGCCATGAAATTAATGAAATCGCTTACTATAGCAATTACGTTTTTAGTAATATGCCCTCTATGTATACAATGCGCAAGTAGTCAGAAAATGGATAAGATCGCACCTATAAAAGTTGAAAACCCATATTTCGAGAGATGGAGTACTGACGATGAAAAAGGATTAACTATTTATATCCCTGTAGAAGAATCTTCAGAACTTGTGCTGGAACATGCGTATTTTAAGTTCAAAAAAATAGCACTTAGTAAAGAAGAAGGAACCTCCGTTTACGTCGGTAAATATACCTTTCCAAAGGGAAGTGACGAAAGGGTGATGAGTTCTGATCCGAAAGAAGAATTTAATAATACACCACCACCGGGTATAGAAAGAATTCCTTTTCAGCTTAAGGGTAACGAGTGTGTGATCAGTTATACCAAAAACGGTGTGCAAAGTCATTTTAAAATAGAGAACATTCAAGAGAAATAGCAGTACCACACATTGAGTATCTTTCAGAAATTATTTAAGCAAACCTTTATCTATGGATTGGCAACAGTTCTGCCCAGAATGTTGTCTTTTCTTTTGGTAATTGTTCATACCAAATATCTAGACGGCCCAATTGCCTACGGCCGTGTTACTATTTTGTTTTCCTGGATTATTGTTTTTAATGTGGTGCTTGCTTATGGTATGGAAACCTCGTTTTTTAGATTTTTGAATCTCGATAAATTCAAAAGTAAGGTTACAAGTACTTCAGCGATATCTATTGTGTTTTCTACTGCCATTTTTGTAGTTATCACCAGTTTGGCTCAAGATCAAATAGCATCCTTGATAGGTGTAGAAACAGAATTTTTGAGATATGTGATATGGATTTTGGCATTAGACGCTTTAGTGATCATTCCTTTTGCGCATTTAAGGGCTATGGAAAAACCTATGCGTTATGCAATCATTAAGATTATTAATGTGGTCATTTATGCTTCTTTGAACGTGTTTTTCCTGATCTTTCTTAAAGATCTTGCTTCTCAATCTGAGATGTTTCAGGAAATGTATATTGAAGATTTCCAGGTACAGTACATATTCCTTTCCAATGTAATTGCTAGTGGAGTTACCCTGCTATTGATGTTGCCTTTCTATCTTAAAATCAAGTATCGTTTTGACAAAGAATTATGGCAAAAAATGTTGGGCTACGGTTTCCCGATACTGATCTCGGGATTAGCATTTGCGATCAACGAGCATTTTGACAAAATCCTGTTAGAATGGATATTGGGAGAGAAAGAAGGATTGTTTGATTCTGGAGCCTATGCGGCATGTTATAAACTGGCTTTGTTTATGACTTTGTTTGCAACCGCCTTTAGAATGGGAATAGAACCTTTCTTTTTTAGCCATGCCAAAGAGAAGAACGCTCCCAAAACCTATGCTCAGATCACACAGTATTTTGTGATTTTTGGATGTGTAATTCTGATCGGAGTTATCACATTTTCTGATCTGCTGAAAGCGTTTATGATCAAAAATCCAGAGTATTGGGAAGCTATGGTTGTAGTACCTATTATTTTGTTGGCTAATCTTTGCCTTGGGATCTATCATAATCTTTCGGTATGGTATAAAATTACGGATAGAACCAAATTTGGAGCCTACATTTCTATTGTGGGAGCTTTAGTAACCCTTGTTCTTAATTTTGCTTTGATTCCAAAATATAGTTATCTCGGTTCTGCGATCGCTACCTTGGCAGCATACGGAACGATGATGATCCTGTCCTGGTATTTTGGTCGAAAATATTACCCAATTCCGTACAATCTTAAAAAGATCGGATTGTATCTTCTTTTATCCATAAGTTTTTCTGTAGTATCCTTTTATATTTTCGACAGTAATTATTTGATTTCTATCCCGTTGTTCGTACTGTTTTTAGTAATTTTGTACGCCTCTGAGAGAAGGGAATTGAAACAAATTTTAAAAAGTAAGGTCAACCAAAGGCTGATAGCAATTTTACCGATACCTATGCAAATCAAAATCATTAATAGATCATCTCATGATCTTCCTAATTATGAAACCATTGCCTCTGCAGGAATGGACTTAAGAGCAAATATAGATGAACCCATTACCTTAGCACCTTTGGATCGTGCCATTGTCAAAACAGGACTGTTTATCGAACTACCGGTAGGATACGAAGCCCAAGTGAGACCAAGAAGTGGTTTGGCAGCAAAAAAAGGAATCACAGTGCTTAATGCTCCAGGAACAATAGATGCAGATTATAGAGGAGAGATAGGAGTCATTTTGGTGAACTTGTCTAATGATGACTTTACTATCGAAAATGGAGAGCGAGTAGCGCAGTTGGTAATCGCGAAGCACGAACGTGCAGAATGGGTAGAAGTAACCGAATTATCTGAAACCTCTAGAGGTGAAGGAGGTTTTGGTAGCACTGGGGTGAAGTAAGTTTTTTTGATAATTAAATTAGTAACATAATAAGGGGGTAATGTTTTATTTATATAAAACACTAATGTTTAAATATTAATTTTATGAAAACTGTGAAACTTAATTTTTATCTTTTAATAGCCCCGATCTTATTCTTAACTAGTTGTGAAAAAGAAATTTTTAATGATTTAGAAGAGAGTGATCAATATACGATAGAGTCTAGTCTACCAAAAGTTAAGATGAATAATTCTATTGCAAATTTACCATTAATATTACCAGAAAATTTTAAATGGGGAGTAAATGGTCATCCTATATCATCCACGGAGTATAGACCACCTGTAGCCAATCAAAACTTAGATAAATATGGTAATTTACAAGTCGACTTAATAAAAGAATTTCAATTTGATTATTATAGAGTTGACTATAAAACAGACTCATCAGGGGTAATAAATGGGTGGGAATGGCAGCAATATTTTTATAGAAATCTAACAGAAAAACTAACTAATAAAAATATAAAGATATTACCCGTTTTAGGTTTAGCGGATCTGGATTTTAGCTTGACAAATGAGACACTATACAACCGAGGTTATAATCAAGCTAAAGGCTTTTTATTACATTATGATCAGGATTTTAAGAAGGATGATGAGAGTAATAAGTATATTGTTCTTGGTAACGAAGAAGAAATTAGATGTATTGCTCTTGATCAAAATGGAGATTGTGTTAAAAGAGTTATTACTATTGGAAAAGACGGCATAGATAAGGACGATTATGATCAAGACTTAGTCAACAAAATTGCTTCTTTCCTTGCAGGAATGTCTAAGGCAGTTAGAGAAAACCCAGAGTATAAAATTATTATAAATGTAACATGGAAGCATTCAGGATTTTTTGATTTATTGAATGAATTTTCAATTAATATAGATAATAAAACAGAATATGTAAGTTATGATATAATAGGGCATCATTGGTATTCGTATAATGAAAAAGAAGATGATCTTATGGATATTCTTAGCACATTTAGAGGCTTTGGCAAAGATATCTGGATAACCGAAGTAAATAGAACAAATGGTAGTTTGGGTGGTGAAATCGAGCAAGAGAAAAGGATGATATCTATGATGAAAAACTTAGATAAAAGTGGAGTTAAAGCATTTTTTGTTTATGAATTGTTTAACGAACCAAGAACTAGAGCGGATGATCCAAAAGAAGCTAGCTATGGCATTACAAAATGGATTAATAATGACCATCCTTTTTTAAGGGAGACGTTAGAGTACAAACCTGTTTCGGGCGCACTAAAATTTAAAGTCGAAGAATCAAAGTATGGATATGAAGATTATGTGCATTCTTATTACAGGACAATGTACCAAAGATCGCCTGGAATTGACGAATTAATTTTTGGAGAACTGCTTTCAAAAAACTAAGAGATAAGGAAAAATTCCTTCTAAAAATTTTACCAGAAGAAAATTATAAAAGATTCGTACAAGAACAATTCAGGAAACTATTAGATAAAGAAGGAGATCAATTAGGAATAGATTATTGGACAGAAAGAATGCGAAGTGGAGCCTCAAGAGAACAGGTAATTGTTGATTTTTGTTCTGGAAGTGATTTCTGGAACCGATCAAATCAGAACAATATTGATTTTGTAAGGCGTCTATATAGTAAACTATTAAATATTGAAGTTAAACCTACAGATTTAGATACTTGGGTCTATCAATTGAATAATGGTTTGCCGAGGTACTCTGTTGTGATAGATCTTATTAAAAGTGATGAGTTTTTAGAGTTATTTGTAAAAGAACAATATCAAATAATATTTGAGAGAACAGGAGAGGAATCAGGGATTAATTTCTGGAAAAATGAAATGAGAAATGGATTGAATCAACAAGGATTAATAATATCTTTTTTAACATCTGAAGAATTTTGGAGTAAAACAATAGTAAGAGGTTATGAGAGAAGAACATCCTTAACTTTCTAATGAGTAATTAAAAATAAAAACACAAAAAACATAACATGAAGATCATCGTACCTATGGCAGGAAGAGGTTCAAGACTAAGACCTCATACATTAACTGTTCCTAAACCTTTAATTCCTGTTGCGGGAAAACCTATCGTTCACCGATTGGTATCAGATATTGCCAAGGTTTTGGGAGAGCCAGTAGAAGAGATTGCTTTTGTACTTGGGGATCCAGCCTTTTTTGGAGATGATGTGGTGACTAGTCTAATAGAACTAGCAGAAAGTCTGGGAGCAAAAGCCTCTATTTATAGACAAGATCAACCTTTGGGTACCGGCCACGCCATTATGTGCGCCAAGGATTCTTTATCTGGACCAGCAGTTATCGCCTACGCAGATACATTAATCCGAGCAGATTTTAATTTGGATAAAGATGCAGATTCTGTTATTTGGGTAAAGCAGGTAGATCAACCTGAGGCCTATGGGGTAGTAAAACTAAACGAGCAAAGTCATATTACAGAATTAGTAGAAAAACCTAAAGAATTTGTGTCGGATTTAGCAGTGATAGGAATCTATTATTTTAAAGATGTTGGTGTATTAAAGAATGAATTGCAATATGTGTTAGACAACAACATCATTAACGGAGGTGAATATCAGATAAACGACGGTATCAAAAGAATGATGGTCGACGGAAAAGTTTTTGTTACCGGAAAAGTTGATGAATGGATGGACTGTGGAAATAAAAATGTAACCGTAGAAACCAATTCTAGAATGCTAGGTTTTTTACAAAAAGATGGCGAAAATCTGGTGAGTGATTCAGTTACTCAAGAAAACGCAACTATTATTGAACCATGTTACATCGGAGAGAATGTAACTTTAAGAAATGCAACGGTTGGACCTAATGTATCTATAGGAGATGACTGTACAGTAGAGAATACTAGGATTAAAAATAGCTTAGTACAAACGAAAACTACAATAAAAAATGCTAACTTAGACAATGCTATGGTTGGTAATCACGTAGTTTACGATGGGAAATTCTCGACCATTAGTATTGGAGATTATTCGGTTTTGGAATAATTTATGATGCTTTAATCGTTTAAGATGGATTTGTGATGAAAAGAAGGGTCTATATTTATTTATTTTGTTTGTCCTTGGGATGGGGCAATACAGTTGTTTTGGCTCAGGATATTGAGCCTAAACAAGAAGTAAATATTGATGATCTGGGAAATGTTTCTGACGAATTTCAAGAGAATTTCTTTGAGGCACTGAAACAAAAAGCGATCACGAACTACGATAAAGCGATCAAAGCTTTAGAAAAATGTATAGAAATAGATCCCAAGCCTAACTATCTATATCTCGAATTAGGAAAAAATTATCTCGAGCTTAAACTCTACGAACAGGCGGAATCCAATTTTCAAAAGGTATTGGAAGAAAAACCAGACGACCGATTTGTTCTCGAACTTTTATATGAAGTCTATTTCAAAGAACAAAAGTATAAAGAGTCAGTAGAAATTGTAGAAAAACTGGTGGTATACAATAGTCTGTTTAAAGAGCAGCTGGCTAATCTTTACTACATCGAAAAACGTTATGACGATGCTCTAAGAGTACTGGATGAATTGAATGAAGAGTATGGGATCGATACGTATCGACTTCAATTACGGAAACGGATTGCCTTAAAAATTACCGATCCTTCAAATCAGATCAGTAGACTTGAACAACAAATCAAAGAAAAGCCTAAAGTAGAGCAAAACTATTTGAATCTGATCTACATGTATAGTCAGGATAACCAAAAGGAAAAAGCATTCGAAACCGCTAAACGTCTTTTGAAAAAGGTACCGAAATCAGATTTGGTACACCTGTCTTTGTACAAGTTTTATTTGGAAAAAGGGCAAACCAAAGAGGCCATTCGCTCAATGGAGATTACATTAAAGAGTAGTAAAGTAGATACTGAAGCAAAGTATAAGGTAGTAAGTGACTTTTTACAGTTTATCAACACCAATCCAGAATATGAAAGTGAGTTGACTACGGTAATGAATGCACTTTCTGGAGATGGTAATGGTGCCAAGGTATTTACAGAATTAGGACACTTTTACTATAAAAAAGATCAGAAGGAACAAGCGCTTAATTTCTACGAAAGAGGAATCAAAGCGAACGCCAATGACTTTGGATTGCTAAAACGGATATTGCTGCTACAATTAGATTTAAAAAGGTATCAAAAAGCGGAAAACGGAAGCGAATTGGCCTTAGAAATGTATCCGGCACAACCGATCTTTTATTTGGTAAATGGAGTGTCTTTATTGCAATTAGAAAAGGCGGATGCTGCGATAGAAATTTTGACTACCGGAATCGATTACGTTATCGATGATTCGAAGATGGAATCCGATTTTTATAAACAAATTAGTGAAGCTTATCAAAAACTCGGAGACGAAAATAAGGCTTCAGAATATATGCAAAAGGCTATTCAGCTTCAGAAAAAATCATAATAGTTGATGAACAAAGTATTTTATCTTTTATGTTTCTCTTTATTCTTTCTGTATTCGTGTAAAGGAACAAAAACTGCAAATACTACCAAGGTTAAAAAATTGAGTGCAGAGAAGGTAATCGCCAATCACTATAACCGCTCTTTCAACTTTGAGACTCTTAACGCCAGGATCAAAGTAAAATACGACGATGGTAAACGTGGTGTAAGCCCAACAGCAACCTTAAGAATTGAAAAGGATAAGGTAATATGGGTAAGTGTCAAAATGTTGGGAATTACCTTAGCAAAAGCACTAATTACTCCAGATAAAGTAAGTTACTACGAAAAAATCGAAAACTCTCATTTTGAAGGAGATTTCCAATTGCTAAGTGAATGGTTGGGCACCGATCTGGATTTTGAAAAAGTGCAACAGCTCTTGTTAGGTCAGGCATTATTTAATCTTAGAGAAGACAAATATAAAACCAGTATAGACGAAGGGTCTTATCTACTAAAACCTAAAACTGATTTCGTGCTTTTTGAGCGGTTATTTCTTGTTGACCCAGGTAATTTTAAGATGGCAGAGCAAAAGTTGAAACAACCTGCTGAAAATCGAAATTTATCCATCAAATATCAGGGTTATCAAAAGATAGGAAATCAGGATTTCCCCAAAAGAATCATCATCGAAGCAGTAGAAGGCGACGATACTACCATAATTGATGTAGAATATAGAGCAGTAGATTACAATGCTCGCGTAAGTTTTCCGTTTAAAATACCATCAGGGTCCAAGGAAATCAGTATTTAATGAAAGTATTGCGATTTATAAGTGTTGTTGTATTGCTATTGTGTGTGGCACCTATGTATGCCCAAAGTGCCAAACAACAGAAACTTGAAGAAGAACGGCAACGTTTGCGTCAGGAAATTGAGCAAATGAGACGTTTACGAGAAGAGAATAAAGTAAAAGAGTTATCCGTTCTGGATGAGGTAGAATCGATTTCTGCACAGATAAGCACGCGCCAAAACCTGATCAAGATTACCAATCAGCAGACTAACTTATTGACCAGAGAAATCAATAGTAATCTAAATAAAATTGATACCTATCGCAACGAATTAAAGGTGCTGAAAGAAGACTATGCCAATATGGTCAAGAAATCTTACAAAAGTAAGTCGCATCAAAGCAGGATTATGTTTTTGTTGTCGTCCTCCAATTTTACGCAAGCCTATAAGCGATTGCAATACATGAAGCAGTACAATGAACATCGAAAAGAGCAGGCAGATCGTATCGAAAGAAACACCATGGAGCTTCAGCAATTAAATCGAAATCTGTCTAAGCAAAAAGAGGATAAAGAAACCTTGATTAGCGAGAATCGCGAAGCACAAGAAAAATTAAAGGAAGAGAAGAAAGAACAACAGGTGCTCATGGCTTCTATCAAAAAGAAGCAAGGTGTCTATACGAAGCAAATCAAAAAGAAACAGGAGCGCGCCAGTGCGATCGATAAACAAATCGAAAAATTAATTCGTGAGGCCATTGCTCGGGCCAATAAAAAAGCTGGGAATAAGGTGGCCAAAAAAGGTACAGCTACCACTTTTGCGATGACCGCCGAAGCCAAAATACTAGCCGATAATTTTACATCCAACAAAGGAAAACTGCCCTGGCCCGTAGGCACAGGGAGATTGACCAAAAAATATGGTCGACAACCGCATCCTACCTTACCCAATATTCAAATCAATAGTAGTGGTGTGGAAATTGAAACAAGGTCAGGTGAACGCGCAAGAGCAATTTTTGAGGGAGAAGTAATAGCCATTCAAAAATTGAAGGGAGCAAGTCGATTAGTGCAAATCCGACATGGTAACTACATTACTACTTATTATAATTTGCATAATATTTCTGTAAAGGAAGGCCAGAAGGTTACCACAAAACAGTCTATAGGCGAAGTTAGAACAAATCCAACAACAGGAAGGGCAATCATGAAGTTCTTAATTTATCAAAATGCTAAGCGATTAAATCCTCACCAATGGATTTATCGATTGTAATCTTTTCCTCAACTAGCAAGAGGGCGAAAGTGTTTCAGTAAGCGAAGTAAACACCAGAGAAAGATAACTGTATACATCTCCGGATCCAAAATATCGATATCGTATAAATAGCGCAAGCATCAGGATAAACCCAACCAAAGTGATGTATACCGATATGACTATTTTGTGTTGTTTCTTCATCTAGAAGTTCCTATTGTCTTTATCAAGATAGATAAAAATGGTCAAAAGGAAATGCTATTTTCTCGACTTTAAGATAGATTTAAGTAATCTGATAATGAGGTGCTAAATGAATAGTGCTTTAAGTTCTGTAGCATCGTCTGGTTTCATCTTTCCGGCCAATACCAAGCTCAATTGCTTGCGACGTAACGCTGCTTCATAACGTTGCTTTTCCAGATCAGTTTGTGGTTGTATGGGAGGTACAGGAACCGGGCTCCCTGTTTCGTTTACTGCTACAAAGGTATAAATGGCTTCGTTCACCTTGGTACGATCACCACTTTGTCGGTCTTCTACCCATACATCGATAATCACTTCCATAGAGGAGGTAAAGGCTCTAGATACTTTTGCTTCTACAGTAACGACACTACCTAATGGAATGGCTTGATTAAAGGCTACATGGTTTACAGAAGCGGTTACTACAATTCTTCTAGAGTGTCTCCCGGCTGCAATTCCAGCTGCACGGTCCATACGGGCAAGTAATTCTCCTCCAAATAAATTATTCAAAGGATTGGTCTCTCCTGGTAAAACTAAATCCGTAAGTGTAGTTAACGATTCTGAAGGATATCGAGCTTCCATAAACAATAAAATTTTTGGCAAAGATAATCACGTAAAAAGAACTTACACTATTTCGCTGGCCAAAAGTGATTTATACCAGTTAAGCAAGGTTTGAGATTTTGAAAAACTTTTAGGATTTAGAAAAGAGGATTCGTAAACAAACAGCAACAGTCATTATCAGAATAATGATGATGCAAAGTTTATGTTGAAAAGAATGTTTTTTAAAATTTTAGTTCTGAACCAATAACCAAGCCTTAGGACTTTGTTCATTCTTGATTTTTCGAAGCGCTTTTAGCGCGTCTAATCTGTTGGAGTAACTTGAATACGCCACCTGATGGAGTCCGTATTTGTTAACCCCAATAAGACGGGCATCAAATCCTTGTTCTTTTAGTCGTTGTACTTTCTTATCGGCGTTTGAAGCAATTCTAAAGGCTCCTGCAACGATATGAAATTTTCCTGTGGTTACATCTTCAGAAACAGGGGCTGGGCTATCTGCAATGTTTTCTTCAGCACCATTCTCTTCTTTAGTTAGATTTAAGCTGATTGCAGGTAGCGGATTTGAAATCTCGAAGGTTGCTTCCTGAATGGTGTTCTCAATTTCCTGATTTGCTTTTACCCATTCCTGATTGTTATGGCTAATGGTATTGTTGCTAATTTGTTTCAATCCAAAAAAACCACCAAGACCGATAACAATTGCTGCAACTGCTGCATACTGTAAATAAGGACGTTCTTGTCTTTTCTCGGGAGTAAATGCAATAGGAGTCGTTTCTTCAATAGCTTCCACCTCTTCTTTATACACTTCCCTTTGAATCGGGATTTCTCTTTCTATATTTGGAGAAACAAAGCTTTGCATACCAAAAGCTTCAGTAAGGTAATTTACATCTTGAGTAGGCTCAAACTGGATAGTATTTTCTACAGAAGTAAAGAAAGCACCAATACCTTCTAACTCAACACGTTTTCCCAACGCCATTTTATCTCTAAGCGATAACGCATAGCGTTGCAACTTGGCAACCGCATCTGTATACGAAATACCTTCGGCAGCAGCAATATAATTCGCTAATAACCCATCATTATTCTGCAATTGGCGATTAAAAGAAATGCTTTTTTTAGGAGGGTAAAATGAATGAGTGGTTTCCTGAATTGAAGCAGACTCTCGTCTGGTCAAAAATGCTCCAAAACCAGGTAGGATTACACATTCGTAACGATATAATAATTCACTGATGTATTTTGCCGTGTTGTTCATTTGCCCCCTTCTAAAAATGCTGCGTACAGCCAATGGTTAGTTAACTCAAAGGTAAAAAAAATGAAAATCGTGAGCGCTGGAACGAATGAATTTATCAACAGTTTTAATTTTTTTCGTTTCTTGCATTGATATACAAATCATTAGATGTCCAACGAAAAACTCTTAGCACTACTAGCGCTTAAAAAAGTACCCAATCTGGGGGATAGTTCTATCAAAAAATTGATTAGAGAAATCGGAACTCCAGAAGAGATATTCACAGAAAAAGTGGATAACTTGTTAAAAATTGACGGTATCGGAAAGGCGAAAATCAAAAATTTAAAGGACCCTAAACATCAACGGGATGCCGAAAATGAATTGAAGTTTATTCAGGATCAGCATATTAATTATGTGATGTATGATCAGGAAGGATATCCGGATCGATTAAAACATTGCATAGATGGTCCAGTGGTTTTGTTTAGTCGAGGCAATATCGATATCAAACAAAAGAAGATGTTGAGTATCGTTGGCACCCGCAAAGTAACAAGATATGGGGTACAGTTTTGCGAAGAATTGATAGAAAGCTTGGCGCCTATAGATCCGGTAATCGTCTCTGGCTTTGCCTACGGTGTGGATATTACTGCCCAACGAGCTGCCGTAAAGCATGGGTTACAGACCATCGGTTGTTTGGCTCACGGTCTCAATCAAGTTTATCCCAAAGCACACAAAAAATACATGGCTCAAATTGAAGAGAATGGAGGCTTTTTCACCGATTTTTGGAGTACAGATACTTTTGATCGTAAGAATTTTTTAGGCCGCAATCGAATTATTGCTGGGCTAAGCGAAGCCACTGTGGTCATAGAAAGTGCCGGCAAAGGGGGTCTTTGGTAACTGCAGACATTGCCAACTCCTACAACAGAGAGGTGTTTGCAGTGCCTGGTCGCGCAAGCGATTCTCAAAGTACGGGTTGTAATATGTTGATCAAAACACAACAAGCGAATATGCTCACTAGCGCTGCAGATTTGATTTACATGCTCAATTGGGAACTCGAAGAAAAGACACAACCTGCTGTTCAGAAACAATTATTTGTAGAGCTGGAAGGGGAGGAGCAAAAAATTTATAATTACTTGCATCAACATGGAAAGGAGCTGCTGGATGTTATTGCACTAGAATGTCAGATTCCTACCTCTCAATTAGCTTCAATGTTGTTGAATATGGAACTAAAAGGAGTAGTGAAACCATTACCAGGGAAACTATTTGAAGTGGTTTGATCAGTATTATAAAAAACAAAGAAGAGCAGTATAAAATGCTCTTCTCTATTTTATGCTGTTTATCTTAAAAGATTATGCTAATACTCTCTGATAAAAGTGCTACCATTAGAACGACCGTAGTACACAACCCTACTTCCTGGGCGGTAACATAAAATGTCTGATCTTCCATCCTTATTATAATCCAAACTAATTATTTTGTCTAGACCCGAAGCCAAATCGTATCCCATGATTCCACTATGACTTCGTATTACACTAGTAAATGAGCCATTGCTATTTGCTCTATTCAGATAAAAAACTCTGCTCCCTGGTCGATATGCCACAATATCCTCATAACCATCATTATTATAGTCCAGGGTTACCAAGCGATCATTGCTTCTAGCTAAATCAAAACTGGCAATACCGTTAAAACTTTTAATAGGAGTAGAAAAAGTAGTGTTTCCATTAGATTTTAATAAGAAGAATACTTTTGAACCTGGTCTGTAAAATCCAATATCATCTTTTCCATCTTTATTATAGTCCAAGGCAATAGCGTTGTCATTTGCGCTTTTAAGATCAAAACCACCAAAACCAGATCTGGCATCAATCATTTTTTGAAAGGTTGCAGTTCCGTTTGAACGGTATAAGAAAAATACACTTTTTCCTGGTCGGAAACACATCACTTCATCTTTTCCATCTCCGTTATAATCTAAAGCAACCATTTTATCGGTAGTTACTGCCAGATCATATCCCTGAAATCCGTTCCAACTTTTATAAACTGCTGTAAATGTTCCGTTACCATTGGATCGAAGTAAGAATGCAATTTTGTTTCCAGGGCGATAAATAATGATATCATCTTTATTATCTCCATTATAGTCCAAGGCTATGATTCGGTCTCTGGAACTTGCAAGGTCATATCCAGCGACGCCATTATGACTTCGCACAACGGAGGTGAATTTTCCATTTTTATCATTACGTTGTAGATAAAATACCTTGTTTCCCGGGCGATAATTAATTATGTCTTCATAACCATCCCCATTATAATCCAGTGATACGGATAGATCTTTAGAACTTGCCATATCAAAACTACCCAGTCCTATGTTTGGATACATTCTCAAAACCCCTAGTTTGTCATCTGCAGACAAAGCATTTCTTTGGATAGAATAAGTACTACCATCTTTTTTGGTAATTGTGGGCTGATTATTGCTTGAGAAAAATAAGGTCCGTACATCATGATACTGCCAAAATCTAAAGTAGAAGTATACTCTGCTCCATCTTGACCTTGCTGTACGTAGGTTCTGAAATTATGTTCTCTTCCTGCCTGAATGTTACCAAAATTGATAGTGATATAACTATCTCTGTCTTTTCTACTTTGTTCGTGCCAAAGACCAATAGCATGACCAATCTCATGAATAGTATTTCCCGTAGAACAGCCATCAGCCAGGTTAATGTCCTGTCGACCTCCAACTCGCCCAACAAAGGAAGAACAACCAGAACCTTTTTTAAAATAGATATAATCAGACTGATTAGTACGAGCAACAAACCGTAGAGGCGTGTTATTTTGCCAATGTGCAATGGCATTAGTCACTCTGGCCTGATTAGGTAAGCCCGTTTCGATCGCATAATAGACTGTGTTGTTTGGCCATCTTCGTGCTAGATTACTTCTACCTACACTTTTTGTTTCTAATTGGTTGTCAGAGATTAAAATATCTCCTTCGAAAACAAGATGATTCTCAATTTGCTCTACGTGCAAGGTTTGTTTTCCGATTCGAATTTCCTTTTGTATTCCAGAAGCATTTGGAAATGCCAATTCCGGTTTTTCAAGGCTTTCTGTAATCAATGGTTCGTTTGATTCTTTTTCGAAATCTGTTTCATTTTCGCAACTGGCGCAAACTGAGAGAAGTAAGAATATTGCGCATACCCGTGTAAAAAGACATATGTCTTTTTTGATCCTTTTGTGATTCATTTATCTAAGTTTATTGGTTAATAGTATTTAGGTTGTATTCCTAAACTAATCACAAAATAGTTAAAAAAAGTTTGAATGGGTTAAAGAAAATGTTATGATTTGCTTCCCAAAAATTCACCCATTTTTTGATGTACGATTTGAATTGCTTTTAGAGGGCGGATCATCACTTTGATATCTTTTAATTTACCCTCATCATCAAAAGTTAACATGTCTACTCCTTCTACAGTAATGCCATCGATTTCGGTGACAAACTCCAAAATAGCATGTTCATTATTGGTCACTTCTCTTACATATTTAAAATGGGGTGTAGCAATAATCGTAGCTGCGGCAGTAAGGTAGAGGCTTACGATCATTTTACCTTTTTGAGGTGTCCAAACTACTGGAGAATGTAAAACAGCATCATCGGCTATAAGTTCGTCTAACCCGGCCGTATTTCTTTCTTTTACAAATTGATGCCATAAAGCCAGTCCTTGTGATGTTGCCATGATGTTGAGTTTTTAAATGATACCTGCACAGATTTTTAATCGTAGAATTTTTCTTACCGATTCCATAACTTGTTGTTGATATGTAGCATCCTTTTTGATTTCGGCTAGAATTGAATCCATAGTCTTTCTTTCGTCTTGAGGCATGAGAATCATATCGCACCCAGCTTTTGAAGCTTGAAGCGGTGCATTGTCCAGAATGGTTACCGCCTTCATAATATTCAAAGCATCAGAAACGACAATCCCTTCAAAGCACATCCCGTCTTTAAGAAGATCGGTTACAATTCTTCGGGAACAACTCGACGGAAGCCCATCGGTACCAAAAAGGTCATTATTCACTACGGTGATATGTGCAATCATTATCGACAATACCCCATCGGCAATAATAGGCTTGTAGTTATCAATTTCTTGTAATGGGCCATCGATATATACACTTTGTTTGTGCGTATCTCCTTTTACCAATCCGTGACCGGGAAAGTGTTTGGCTGTAGCAATAATACCACCCTCCTGAGTACATTTGATAAAGCGATTCGCCAAATTAATTACAGAATCCTTATTGCTACCATAACTACGGGACTTGATCGCTTCATTATTCGGGCTGATATCCAATACGGGTGCAAAATTATGATGCACTCCTATTGCTTTCAGTTCGTTGTTAATGATAGCCACTACAGAATCCGATTTGGTATCGGTCTTGATCTCAATAGTTTTTCCTACTTTTTTGGCACCTTTTATCCTGCTGGCAAACAAACTAGGCTCCGCATCCATACTAAAGATAAGAGGTAATGTCTTGTTTTTTTCTGAAATGGTGTTCAGTTCATCTATGGTAGTAGTATGTTCTTTTTTACTTCCTTTTAGAAATACGACTCCTCCGATAATATCATCTTGAGCTAGTTTTTTTACAGTGGTTTCAGACTTTCCTAATTCTCCGGTACAGCTAATGATCATTTGTGCCACTTTTTGTTTTTCAGAAAGCGAATTGAAAATAGAATCTACCTCTTTATCCAAATCTGGATTTTGAGTATAAAAATCGGCTAAGGTAAATTGTGTTTCCTGGGAGGTGCCAACAAAAGATCCTAATAGTAAAAAAATGAAAAACGCAAAAAAATGTTTCATAGGTAATTAAGTAGGTATTGTATTCGATAATTAAACTGAAATAGGCACGCCATCCAGCTGTCCCCATTCGCTCCAGGATCCATCATAAACAGACAGATTAGAATATCCAGCCATTTCTGCTGCCATCATAAGGATGCAAGCCGTAATCCCAGATCCACAGGTAAAGATCAGTTTTTTATTGTCAATATTAAAATCTGAAAAAATCTTTTCTAATTCTGGGGTGGATTTCATTATGCCTTTTTCCAAAAGCTGTTTATAAGGTAAGCTCTTCGAATTAGGAATATGTCCTCCCTTTAAACTTGCCCTGGGTTCGGGTTCGGTAGCGTTAAATCGTCCGGAAGATCGTGCATCAAGAATAAGGGTTTGTTCATTATTCATCTCTTCCAAAACTTCACTTACAGCGGTTACTAATTTAGGGTTAAAATGAGCCTCAAAATTTCCTAGCGCATACTCCTTTTGTAATGCATCTTCTGGTTCACAAGGCAAATCTTTTTCTTGCCAGGCAGGTAGACCTCCGTTAAGAACCGCTATTTGTGAGTGTCCCATAATTTTAAACATCCACCAAACTCTTGGGCTGGAATACATCCCAATTTTATCATACACCACAATCTTATGATGAGAACTGATGCCCAATTGTTGGCAAGCTTCAGCAAATTTTTCTGGAGATAGGAGCATATTAGGAATATCCGAGGTGGTATCCGAAAACGTCTTTTTGATATCAAAAAAACGACTGTTTTTGATTTTAACTTCTGGGTAGCTTTCTGTGGCGTCACTGGCTACTTTTTTGATGGTAGCATCCAGAATGATGAGGTCTTTATGATCCAAATGTGCTGCTAGCCAATCAACAGATACTAAGGGAGAGGGGAGTTCTAACGTATTCATTGTGTGTTTAATAGAATATCAGGAATTCATAAATTTATCCAGTAATCGATTGGTTTGCTGGATGAGTTTTTTCTGAAAAAACCCTGTTCCACCCAATAGTTTCCCTTTCCATCCAATGGCTTGCGAAGCCCATCGATGTAGGTTAAAATGATCCGTATGTTTTATAATTTTCCCGTCTTTAAACTCAAATTGGGCATCAATACTGTTATGAACTGATCTTCCTGTTTTGCTAAAGGTATACCAGGCTTCCCAATGTGCGGATCCCTTCTCTTCATCGGCTTCAACTTTTGAGAATTCTACCTTCAGATCGGTTCCATTCTTGCAGAGCATTTGCCACATTCCTTTGGCACGATCCCCATACAATTTTCCAAATCCGGGATCTTCAAATTCTACATCATCATGATAACAGGAAATCATGGTATCTGCATCACGATTATTAAGCGCCGTGTAAAAAGTTTCGATAAGATGCTTCATAGGTCAAAGACTAAAATAGCTGAGCAATGAAGATAAGCATAATTAATCTAGCTTTTCGGCTAATTTCTTAAATACTTTTTTTGGATTTTTGTTTTCGTATAAAACATCGTGAACCGCATCAATGATAGGGGTTCTCGTCTTTTTGGTGGCATCCAATTCATAGGCGGTTTTTGCCGCATAGTATCCTTCGGCGACCATATTCATCTCCATTTGTGCACTTTTTACCGTATATCCTTTACCAATCATGTTCCCAAACATTCGATTACGCGAAAAAATAGAATATCCGGTCACCAATAAATCTCCTAGATAAGCCGAATTGTTAATATTACGCTTCATCTTATGGACTTTTTTAATGAAACGTTTCATCTCACGAATGGCATTACTCATCAATACACTCTGAAAATTGTCCCCATAACCTAGTCCATGTGCAATTCCTGCAGCTACCGAATAGATGTTTTTTAATACAGCGGCATACTCAGTACCTATGATATCGTCGCTCGTTTTACATTTGATGTAATAACTGCTCAGGTGATTGGCCATGATGGTAGCTTTTTCTTCGTCGTTACTAGCTATAGTCAGATAAGAAAGACGCTCGAGCGCTACCTCCTCAGCATGACAGGGTCCTGTAATCACACCAATATTATTAAAAGGGATGTTATAAATGTCATGAAAATGCTCTCCTACAATCAATCCAGTTTCAGGAACAATACCTTTGATAGCCGAAAAGATCACCTTGTTTTCTAATGAGGCGGTAAGTTTTTCCAGCTCACTATGCAAAAAAGCAGAAGGAATAGCAAAAATAACATAGTCTGCATAGTTTACCGCTTCGTTAATATCATTGGTAAGTTTTAATTGTTCTAGTTTAAACTCGACCGAGCTTAAGTAATTTGGATTGTGTTGTTGTCTTTTTAGATGTTCCAAAGCATATGCACTACGCATATACCAGCCGATCTCGTCTAGATTTTCGGTTAACATTTTTACAATAGCAGTGGCCCAACTACCACCACCAATAACTGCAAATTTCGGACTGCTTTCCATAAATAAGATTATTGGGTCAAAAATAAGTAAAATAGTATTCAAAATAAAAGATTGATAATCAAATAGATATGAGTTTGGCACACGTTTTGGTTTTCGAATTAGTGAAATTCAAAATTCACAGCTTATGAAGACGTTAAAATTACTTTCGGTTCTTATTTTAGGTTCAATGTTGTTTACATCATGTGTGGCAGAGGTGGTGATTGAAGAAGATGTTTTTATCGAGGAACCTACAATTAGTTTGTATGACCTTTTAGGAGATTATGAAATTTGGTATGTTGATATCGAACGTACCCAGGGTAATGGTGAAATTCCTTTCCTGCAGAAAGCATTTACTGTTTCTTTCCGTGGAGGTACGTTTTATGCAAATAACAATTTGGTAGGAATAGGAGATAATGGAGGCGGATTTGGATTGGATGTTGGATATTATGATACCTTCCGTATGGAAGTAGATATTACTCATGATATCGATGGAAGATACGAGTTGGTGGTGAGTCAATTATCTAGCAACGAAATCGAATTGTATGATCGAGTGTCAAACACACGATACTACTTGATAGGTCATCAAAGAAGCACTTTTGATTATGATCGAGTGTTTTATGACAACATTCACTATTTCCTACAAGAGTATGAGGTTTGGGAAAAAGTATACACTAGTGAATATGGGGTGTTAAACGAATTTGATGAAGAGAATTACCTTCAGTTTTTGTACTACGGTGCAGGAGATAATTTTAACAGCTCAAGGGATCATGTAGGGATTCCCATCGATGATATCTATTACGATTATACGGGGTATTACGAAGTGAATGATATCGCCAATAATTTTTATAGGAAAATTTTAACACTTGATTACGACTATCTGGGCAATGAATACTTCGAATTATCCGTTATCAATGATAGTAAAATAGAATTGTATCATCCAAATTCTGGAACTGTATATCATTTTAAAGGTAGAGGTCATTTACTTTTCAAAAATTCGACCACAGATAAGAAGATACAAAACGAAACGAAGAGATTAAAAAAAGCCGATCTTAAACTAAGAAAGCTTGTAAAATAAAAGTAAGGATCGCGCTAAACAATATAAACTTTTTGGTTGGTTATTTAGTTGGAAATCGCTCTACAGGAGAAATCTTGTTTGGGCGATTTCTTTTTTGTGGAAAGCTCTTTGTAAACAGACGAAAAAATAGATGTAAACCATAAATGACCAAGACTCATTTTTATAAAAATGAGGAAGTATTTGTCTGATTTTAAGGTAAAATAGGATTAAATGAGGGTTACATTTTTTATTTTTAATGTATTCACAAATCAATTTTATATTATGCTGAAAAAAATCTTAAACATCGAGAACACCAAGAAGTTAAACAAGAATGAGCAACAATTAATACAGGGAGGTAGCTTTCCATTTTTTGAGGAATGCTGTGCTTGCGTTTTTACACCGGCAGGAAGACCTTTCCCGATTTTGATTACTCAACCGTGCTCGATTCCATGTCCGGTAGACGGAAGTTTGGAATATGAAGATACAGGATGCTAAAATGGTAAAAGCGAACTTCGGTTCGCTTTTCTTTTTTAGAATGTAGTAAAATCCTATATGTCTTAATATAAGGTAGAAGCAGAATGTCAATTTGATGTATGGACTTTCTGCTTTTTTACATTTTTGATTTTTTGAAAGGCATTTTGTTGCAAAATCTATTAAAACTAACTTTAAGAACAATCAGAATTTAATATATCTTCAAAACACATTATCTTTATACTTTCAAAAAGTTACAAATAACATGGCAACAGCAATCGTGGATTTCGGGATTCAGGAAGCATTACAACAATTAGGTGTTTCGGATCATAACAAAGGAACTTCAACAGGTACAGAATGGTTCTCTTCGGGAGATACTATCTCTTCGTATTCTCCAGTAGATGGAGAATTAATCGGTAAGGTAGAAACGACAAGCAAGGAGGACTACGAAAAAGTAATTCAAAAAGCACAAGAGGCTTTTAAAACATGGAGAGTGATGCCTGCTCCTCAACGAGGAGAAATCGTAAGACAGTTTGGTGAAGAGCTTCGTAAGTTAAAAGAACCTCTAGGTAAATTAGTTTCTTACGAAATGGGAAAATCCTATCAGGAAGGATTAGGAGAAGTACAGGAGATGATCGATATCTGTGATTTTGCAGTTGGTCTTTCTAGACAATTGCACGGTCTGACTATGCATTCAGAACGTCCTGGACATAGAATGTACGAACAGTATCATCCTCTTGGGATTGTTGGGATTATTTCTGCTTTTAATTTCCCTGTAGCGGTATGGTCCTGGAATACAGCACTAGCATGGATATGTGGAGATGTTTGTGTTTGGAAACCAAGTGAAAAAACACCTCTTTGTGGAGTAGCTTGCCAGAACATTATAGCCAAAGTATTAAAGGCAAATGACTTACCAGAAGGTATTTCTTGCTTGATCAATGGAGATTACAAAGTAGGAGAGATGATGACTACCGATGGTCGTGTGCCTCTTGTTTCAGCCACTGGATCTACGAGAATGGGTAAAATCGTTGCGGCAAAAGTAGGAGAACGTTTAGGAAAATCCTTGCTTGAACTTGGAGGTAATAATGCGATTATCGTTACACCAGATGCAGATATCAAAATGACCGTGATTGGTGCTGTTTTTGGAGCGGTAGGAACTGCTGGACAGCGATGTACATCAACCCGTAGATTAATTATTCATGATTCTATATACGATCAGGTTAAAAATGCGTTGGTAGATGCCTATGGTCAATTACGAATAGGGAATCCACTAGATGAAAACAATCATGTTGGGCCTCTTATTGATATTGATGCTGTAAAAGGGTATCAAAATGCTTTGGAAAAAGTGGTTGCAGAAGGAGGAAACATCGTTGTTGAAGGTGGAGTGCTATCTGGAGAAGGTTATGAAAGTGGTTGTTATGTAAAACCTGCTATCGCTGAAGCTAATAATTCATTTGAAATCGTGCAGCACGAAACTTTTGCTCCTGTATTATATCTACTTAAGTATAGTGGAGAGATAGAAAATGCAATCGAAGTTCAAAATGGAGTGGCTCAGGGATTATCGTCGGCTATTATGACCAACAACTTAAGAGAAGCAGAACGATTTTTATCGCATGCCGGATCAGACTGCGGAATAGCCAATGTAAATATTGGAACTTCTGGAGCCGAAATCGGTGGAGCTTTTGGAGGAGAGAAAGAAACTGGTGGAGGTCGAGAGTCTGGATCAGATGCCTGGAAGGTATACATGCGAAGACAAACCAATACGATCAATTATACCACCGAGTTGCCACTGGCGCAGGGAATCAAATTTGATTTATAAAGAGTATTGAA
This sequence comes from Aquimarina sp. KJ22-3, assembly GCF_055808215.1. Taxonomy (NCBI): domain Bacteria; kingdom Pseudomonadati; phylum Bacteroidota; class Flavobacteriia; order Flavobacteriales; family Flavobacteriaceae; genus Aquimarina; species Aquimarina sp. KJ22-3. The sequence continues at coordinate 203,347 of NZ_CM147859.1, forward strand.
CATAAAGTATATGCTTAAAAGCATCTCATTTGGTTGAGGTGCTTTTTTAGTATCCGTCTACTAGATGGATTCACGATAAATTCAAGATAATGAGACCTTTACTTTTTTTAAATTAAAAGAGATACAATTAATATTGTGGGATTAATAAATCCTTACACAATGAAAAAACTTATCGTTTTATTTTTTGTAATCACTCAACTACATGCGCAAGAGTCTGATCAGTTAGTCAAAAATAAGATAGTTGCCAATGGGGCAAATACCAATCTTGGTTATAATGCTGGTAATAGTGGTTTTGGTAATACTTCTATCGGTTATGAAGCAGGAAATGTGGTCACTGCTAATGCTAATACGTTTCTAGGGTTTGAAGCAGGCGCAAGAAATACGATAGGTTCTGACAACGTATTTTTGGGGCTGCAAAGTGGAGCATTTACGACTAGCGGAAGACAGAATGTTTTTATCGGAAGAGCATCTGGAGTCAATAATGCAAACGGTGCTCAAAATGTTTTTATAGGAAACCGGTCAGGTTCTGGTAGTAACGCTTTCTTTAATGTATTTATCGGTAATGAATCTGGTAGAGAGAACTACGATGGTAACGAAAATGTATTTTTGGGGAATAGGTCGGGTAGTATGAACTTTAGGGGTAATCTTAACACATTTATTGGTAATGCTGCCGGCGAACAAAATAGATTTGGTGAAGAGAATACTTTTTTAGGTGCTGCTTCCGGAGTTGATAACCAGGCCGATTACAACACTTTTTTAGGGGCCTATACGGGATTAGCAAATCAATCGGGAGAAAGAAATACATTTATTGGTTACAGAACCGGATCATTTAATACAACCGGAAGTTATAATGTGTTCTTGGGTAGTGGTGCTGGTAATGGGATTATTACGGGCAGTCATAATGTGATGATCGGGAATGTAGCTACCTGGACCGGAGATGTAAGTAATAAGTTAGTAATCCAGGACGGTGACGTAAACAGAACACCTTTGATCTATGGAGATTTCGGCACTGGTAATGTTTCTATTAATAGTACTTCTAATTTTGGCTACAGGTTATATGTAAACGGAGATGCGTATACCACAGGAGTTTGGGTAAGTAATTCAGGTGGAAGTGTTTTCAGAAACAAAAACAATGTTAGTTCATTGAAAGATCCAATTGGTAAGCTTCAAATGATTAATAGTATAGAACAAACAATCATAGTAGAAAGAGATCATCAAAAATCCAGAAAGGAAAAGCAATATGTTTTGGATGCCAATGAGTTGAGAAATGTGTTCCCTGCTTTGGTAAAATCCAATAAGGAACATACGGCTATAAACTATCAAGGTCTGATTCCTGTGCTTATTGAGGCAGTTAAAGAATTGAAGAAAGAAAATGAAGAGCTGAAAGAACAGTTATCTGCAATAGTTCATTTAACAACTGGAAATACTAGTAATAGAAATGAAGATCAGAGTTTTTTTGCAAAAGGATTTGCACTGTCTCAAAATATCCCTAATCCGTTTACTACTTCTGCTATAATTTCTTATACCATCCCAAAAGGGTATGAGCATCGAGCGAGCATCAAAATTTTTGATTTAAATGGTAGACAAATAAAGATATATAAAAAATTAAAATCTGGAATCAATACTATTAAACTAGAAGATCGTTCTATATCCTCGGGGACATATATTTATACAATGTTTCTTAATGATCAAGTCGTTCTTTCAAAAAGAATGATGGTTAAGTAATTTTCGTATCTGCGACTTCTAGAAATTGTATCATAACGCAACCATTCGATTAGGGCAACATCTAATTAACGATAGTAGAAACGAGAATAATTAATTAAGATGAAAAAACTTTTTGTAATCCTGTTGACCGTTGCTTTTTTTGGATGTAATGATGACGATTCCACTGATGATCCTATTTTTTGTACAGAAGACTTACGTCCTGGGCTAGAGGTGACCGTAACAGATGGAATAAATGGAGATCCTATTACCGAAGGAGTAAATGTTGTGGTTGTTGATGGTCAATATACCGAAACATTGATCAATATCGAAGGAACCGGAACTTTTGTAGGCGCCTACGAACGTGTTGGTACTTACATAATTACAGCCACAAAGGAAGGGTATAATGATAGCACTACTGCTGAACCTACCATCGTAGAAGAAGATGCTTGCCATGTAATCACCGAAAAAGTAAGTGTAATTTTGCAGAAAAAGTAATATTCTGTTAATTTTTCTAAAATTTTAAGAAAAAATCTCGAAAATTTAGGTTAGATTTGAGAATTACTCACAAATCAGCTTAATAAAATGAAAACTATTTTACTCTGTCTCAAACGTTCGGTTTGGGCTTTATCCCTATTCGGGATGGTAGCTTCAGTACAAGCTCAACAAGTTAAAGGTCTGAAAACACAAGCGGATCAACTAGTAAAAGGTCACGAGCTCTACAAACAATCCAAAATTTACGATAGTAAGCATGGAGCAAAGGAAACAAAAATTCCTGCTGTAGGTGATCGTGCGGTTGATCGAATGAATTATGAGTTAAGTCGACTCAAAGATCCTAGCACAGGCGAAATACCTCTGGGGATAAGAGATTTGGAAATCAGTTATTCCAAAAATCTTCCTGTAGGTACAGAACTCAAACAATCTGTAAATGCAAAGTCTTCTGGTAAATTTAGAAGATTTCAGTATTGGGAAAATCGAGGTCCTTTTAATGTAGGTGGTAGAACACGTGCGTTAGCAATTGACCGTACTAACGAGAATATCATCTTTGCCGGTGGTGTATCTGGTGGTTTATGGCGTTCTTCAAACGGTGGTGAAACCTGGAACAGAGTTTCCAGCCGCAGAGAGTCTCCAAGTATAACTGATATTATTCAAGATCCAAGACCAGGAAAACATAGAATCTGGTATTACGCTACTGGTGAGCGTTTGGGTAACTCTGCAGGAGCAGGAGGAGCATTCTTTCAAGGAACAGGGATTTACAGATCTGTAAACAGTGGAAGAAGCTGGAGATTACTAGAAGCTTCTAGCGATGGTGATGTTCGAGCTTTTGGGCCATTGGATTTGATCAACTCTATTACAATTGACCCTACCAACGGAGATTTGTATGCAGGTACAATTACCGGTGTGCAAAGATCTCAGGATGATGGTAGAACTTTTGAAGAAGTATTATCAGGTGGATTCGACGTTAAGGCCGAAGTAATGGCAACTGCAAGTGGTCGATTATACGCTACCTTGGATTCGGGAAGTGACCCAAATGAAGGGTTTTTTACTTCAACCGACGGTGGAGATACTTGGGAAAGTATTACTCCAGAATTCCTTCCTGCAACTATAGGAAGAACAATTATGAAAGCAGATCCGGCTAATGAGAATGCCGTGTATTTCTTTGCTGAAAATGTTGGACCAGGAGGTGCAGCGTTCTTATTAAGATATGATGCAGCTGCGGCTTCTCCAGAAGAAGCTTGGGTAGACCTAACTGCAAACCTTCCAGGAAACTTTGGAACCGGAGGAGGAGTGTTTAATCTTCAAGGAGGGTATAACATGGTCCTAGAAATAAGTCCTGCAGACTCTAACTTGATGTTTGTTGGTGGAACTAATTTATATCGTTCTACAGACGGATTCACTACACCTGTAGGAATAGGAAGCTGGATCGCTGGATATAGCGCAACAAATCCAAATGGTTTCCCACAGTATACCAATCAACATCCAGATCAACATGCATTAGTTTTTTACCCTTCTAATCCAAATCGAGTATTATCAGGAAATGATGGAGGAGTTTATGTTGTAGAAGATATTACTACACAAAACCCAGGGCCAGAGCCTATAGAATGGATCGATCTGAATAATGGATATCTAACGACACAGCCATATCACGTTGCTTTTGATCCAAGTGGTAATAGCGATGATTTAATAGCTGGATTCCAGGATAACGGTACATGGTTTACCAACTCTACCGATGGGACTGCTCCTTGGATAGAGGATTTTGGAGGAGATGGTTGTTTCTCGGCTATTGCCAACGAAGGTAGAACCAGATATGTTTCTGCACAAAGAGGAACACTCTTCAGATTGAATTTTGATGAAGAAGGAGCCTTTGAATCATTTACAAGAGTTACTCCTGCAGGAGCAACTGGGTTTCCTTTTGTAACACAGTTTCTGTTGGATCCAAATGACGAAAGAATCATGTATTTACCAGCAGGTAACAGAGTTTGGAGAAACAACAACCTGGATGAAATTCCTCTATTCTCAACGGCAAATGCTTCAGTAAATTGGGTAGGTTTAACCAATTCTGATACTCCGGCAGGAACTACAGTAAGTTCTTTGGCACTTTCAAAATTCCCAGTGGCAAACAGATTGTATTACGGTACTAATGCAGGGCAAATATTCAGAATGGATAATGCTAACTTAGATAACCAACCGGTTGTTAATATTTCTGAAGGTAAAGGATTACCAGAAGGAGGATTTGTTAATGATATCAACGTTGATCCTTCAAATTCTGATCGTGTAATCGTTACTTTTTCTAACTATAGAGTGATTAGTTTATTCCTTACCGAAGATGGTGGAGATACATGGACAAATATTAGTGGTAACCTGGAAGAAAATGCAGATGGATCTGGAAACGGTCCTTCGGTAAGAAGTACTGCATTCTTTGGAAGTAGTCAAGGATTCTTTGGTTCTCGTTTACAACGCGTATTTGCAGCTACCAGTACAGGTTTATATTATACAAATAGATTAAATGGTGAAAATACAAGGTGGATCAAAGAGCCTTTTGCTATTGGTAATGCCGTAGCAGACGAGGTGGTAACTCGTGATGATGGATTTATCGCATTAGCAGTGCATGGAAACGGATTGTTTAGTGCAAGATTCCCAATCTTTAATGAGCAACCAGAATCTACGCTAAGCGTAGCTTATTTGTTGGATGATCTACGTCTTCCAGAAAATAGCGAAGATGTGCAGGTAAATGTTGCCGATCTTTTTGTAAGTTCTACAGGAGCACCTATTAATATAGAGTTGACCAATACAAACCCAGAGTTAGTAACAGTAACGCAAGAAGGAGATGTTCTTAATCTTTCTTTCGCACCAGACAGCTTGGGTCAGGCAACTATTGGATTGATTGCTACATCTGGTGGAGAACAAGTGGCAGAAGGATTTACAGTAAATGTATTAGAGTTTGCTATTTACGAGCAAATTGCGGGTCAGGTTAGAACTTTCCCATCTCAAAACTTCTTAGATTTTGGAGCATTGGCACAATCATCAGATGATTTTACAGTACCAGAACAAGCTTCGTGGACTGTAGAAAGAATACTAGCATTTGGTGCAGCAAATAACTCTCCTATTTTGGATAATGCTACAGTGGTTATCTACGAAAATAACGGAGGAGTTCCTGGTGCAGAAGTATACAATAGTGGAGTGCTTACTCCAATTTCTGATCCTTCGGATACGAATATGAACCTATTGCTTCCAGAGCCTGTTGAGTTAGCAAGCGGAGACTACTGGTTAACGGTATATGCTAATTTGGCATTTTCGCCAAACAATACACAATGGTTCTGGGCTGCTCAGACCGGAGGCATCGGTCAGGAAACACACTTTAGAGATGAGCTGAACTTATTTGGAGTAGGAGCTACCGATTGGACTCCAGCTTCTACAGCTTTTGGTGCGGCTTCACTAGATCAGATTTTCCAAATTTTTGGAGATCTTAATGATCTTTCTGGACCAGTAGGCCCAGAAACTAAAGATCCAGAGCCATTAACTACGCTAGAAAGTGAGTTTAATGCACTGGTTTGGCCGAATCCTTCGCAAGGTGATTTTACATTTAATCTGAAGAGTCTTAGCGCTAATGGTAGGATCTCAATAAACATCTTTGATATCACTGGTAATCTAGTATATCAACAAAGGGATTTGGATCCAAATTCTAGATTCTCGTGGGATGCATCAAGTCTTAGGTCAGGGTTCTATTTTGCACAAGTTTCAGGTGGTCTGAATACCATGTTCAAACTTGTAAAAAGATAAGTTAATTAAGCATATTAAAACAAAAAGGAGTTGATATTCTCAGCTCCTTTTTTTATTTTACCAAACATGAAAAGGATAGTATATATTTTGGTTGTGATTGCAATTGTATCTTGTAAGACCAACACTGTTGCACAAGAACAAGAGCCTGCCAAAAAAGAAAAACCTACTGTAGTGGAAAAACCAAAGTTTGAGGATGTTGTAGTTTATGATCGAATAGATCCAAGCACTGTGCATATTGTGGCGACTGTTATGGCAGTGGGAGAAGAAAAGACGATTTGTAGCAGAAATTATAAAGATGTAGTCAAGATTAAAATTGATGCTATTAATGGATCAGGGCAAGCTATAGTGAACTTGTTGTCTATAGGGCAGGAGATCGAATTAGGTTTTGTAAATAAGACGCTGAGTAGAAAAGTGATACAGAAAGATTTGACGAAAGACAAACGACTTTCTATGGTTGTAATAGAGACTTTGTGCCAGGATTTTAATCAAACAACCTACGAAATTGTTAGTTACGGTAGTAAAAAATAATGAAATGTAGTACCTTAAGGTTTGATTCTTCTCTTCAACAAAAGGTCTTCATAAAAAAATAAAAGGTCAGAACAATTTTTCTTAAACTTTAAGAAAAATTTTGAAAAAATTAAGTTAGATTTGGCGCTTACTCACAAATCAGCTTAATAAAATGAAAAAATTGCTATTCTCGCTCAAACATTCGGTTTGGGCTGTAGCTTTGTTGGGAGCTACAACGATTACCTATGCCCAACAACCAAGCCTCAAGTCTCAGGCAAAACCATCAGCAAACACACAAACATTAAAAAACCAACAGGTTTTTAGTAGTGATGCTGGTCCAATAGATTATCGTGAAGCGCTTAAACGCGAAGATGCTATTGAAAGAGCGAAATTCGAATTCGAGCGTTTAAAAGATCCATCGGGTAAAATTCCTAATGGAATCAGACAAGCGGAAATTGAGTTTTCTAGCAAGATTGCGATTGGAGATGATTCTCAAAAATCATTGCAGCAAATCTCAAAATCTTCTAAAAGAGCACGCTTTTCAAATTGGAAAAACAGAGGACCAGCTAACGTAGGTGGAAGAACTAGAGCTGTGGCTGTTGATCGTAACAATGAAAATGTGATCTTAGCTGGGGGTGTTTCTGGTGGTCTTTGGAGATCACAAAATGGAGGTCGTACATGGAGAAAAGTGACTAGACGATTTCAGAACCCTAGTGTTACTGCCATTGTACAGGATCCACGACCAGGTAGAGGATTTACCTGGTATTACGCCGGAGGAGAGCGTAGAGGAAGTGGTGTTAGTGCAGGAGGTGCTTTCTTTCAAGGGAACGGAATTTTCAAATCTCAAGATGGAGGACGTACCTGGGAGCAATTAAGAGCTACCCTTAACGAAAATGTAGGTGCTTTTGAGTCTCCTTTTGATCTTATCAATGACCTGGTAATGAACCCAACTAATGGAGATTTATTTGTAGCTACTTTCAACGGAATCTTCAGATCACAGGATGGTGGAAATTCTTTTGAAGAAGTACTGGAAACGGGATTTGATAGTTTTGCAGAAATGAGCATCAGCCCAACAGGTATTATTTATGCTTCAACATCATCCAATGCTGCTCCTAATACTGGGTTTTTAACTTCTAGTGATAATGGAGAGACATGGACAAACATCACGCCTCCAAATTTTATTCCTGCTTATGGAAGAAGTAAAATCGGAATAGATCACTCTAACGAGAGTACGGTTTATTTCTTTACACAAGACAGAAACCCAGCAAATCAAGCGGTGTTATTTAGATATGATGCATTGGCTCCTACACTAGAAGAAGCTTGGGTAGATCTTACGGCGAATTTACCGGTTACAATACCGATAAACTTTGGTATTGGAGATTTAAATCTTCAAGGTGGATATAATATGGTTTGTGAGGTGCACCCTACACAATCCAATATTGTATTTGTTGGAGGTACATGTTTATACAGATCGAATACAGGGTTTACCACTCCTGCAGGAGCAGAAACCTGGATAGGAGGAAACGGACCGGGTGAATTAGATATTTTATTAAATACTATTGGTAGAGGAGCATCATATACCAATCAGCATGCAGATCAACACGTTTTAGTGTTTTTTCCGTCAAATCCAAATAAAGCCATTGCTGGTCATGATGGAGGTTTGTCATTAACAGAAGATATTACTGTTGTTAATGATGATGCAGAACAGGTAACCTGGGAATCGTTAAATAATAATTATGTAACAACACACCCATATCATGTTGCTTTTGATCCACAGTCTGAGGATGAAAATCTTTTAGCTGGATTCCAGGATAACGGTTCTTGGTTTACTAATTCTTCAAACCCTACCGATGATTGGGACGAACAACTAGGAGCTGACGGTGGTTATAATGCTATCGCAGACAATGGAAGAACACATTATGTTTCCGTTCAAAATGGAATTATTCGTCGTCTTAACTTAGATGAAGAAGGAAATAGAGTGTCTTTTGCAACTGTACATCCTGCAGGTGCAACTGGATTTGCGTTCATTAATCCTTTTGCATTAGATCCAATCAAAGATAATGTAATGTATGTTCCTGGCGGAAATACAATATGGAGAAATAATAACCTGGATGAAATTCCATTATCATCAACAGGTCCAACACCAGTTAATTGGGTAAACATAGAAACTTCTGCTACGCCAGTAGGAACTAGAGTAACTGCTTTGGAAGTATCAAAATTCCCAGTAGCAAACAGGTTATACTACGGTACCAATGCAGGTCAGGTGTTTAGAATGGACAATGCTAATATAGACGGGCAACAAGCAGTCGATATTACTACAGGAAAAGGATTACCAACAGGGTTTGTTAATGATATCAATATAGATGCCTCAAATTCAGACCGCGTTATTGTTACTTTTTCAAATTATGGAATCCCAAGTGTATTTATTACCGAAGATGGCGGGGATACTTGGACTAATATCAGTGGTAATCTTGAAGAAAATCCTGACGGATCTGGTAATGGTCCTTCAGTAAGAAGTACTGCTTTCTTTGGAGGAAGTCAAGGATTTTTCGGATCTAGAAGACAAAGAATTTACGCTGCAACTAGTACGGGGTTATATTACACGACCAGATTGAATGGAGAGAACACAGTTTGGAGAAAAGAAAATGTAAGAATTGGAAGTGCAGTTACCGATGAGGTGGTAGCCAGAAAAGATGGATTTATCGCTATAGCATCAGGAGGTAGTGGTATGTTTAGTGCGCGTTTCCCTGTTTTCAATGAGGTACCAGAACCAACCTTAAGTGTAGCATTTCCTCTAGATGACTTTACAGTAAATGAAAACAGTGAAGACACAGAAATAGATGTTACTGGGTTATTCGTTCAATCTCAAGGGCGCCCTATCGATATTGAAGTTACAAATACAAATCCAGAATTAGTGACAGCAACTTTAGTAGGAGATGTTTTAACGGTATCGTATACTTCAGATGCTATAGGAGTTGCATCTATTGGTTTGATAGCAACTTCAGGAGAAGAGCAAGTTTCTGAAGGATTTACAATCACTGTAGCAGAACCTTCTATTTATGAGCAAACGAATGCAATTGTAAGCTCTTTACCTTCACAGAATTTCTTAGATTTTGGTGGTTTAGCACAATCTGCTGATGATTTTATAGTACCAGCTGGAGATACTTGGAGTATAAACAGAGTATTAGCATTTGGAAGTTTTGGTGGAACCGGTGCACTTAACAATGTCACGGTAGTAATTTATGAAGATAATGCCGGACTTCCTGGAGATGAGGTATATAATAGCGGAGAGATTGTTCCGTTATCAGAAGCTGATGATGCAAATCTTAATATAGCTCTTCCTGAAGCTGTGACTTTAGAAAGTGGTAATTATTGGATATCCGTATATGTGAATCTTGCTTTTGCCGGATCTAATATTTGGAGTTGGCTATCACAAGACAATGTGGTAGGTGAACAAAGCCATTTTAGAGATGTCCTTAATCTTTTCGGAACAGGAGCAGTAGATTGGACGAGTGGATCTGAAATATTCGGTGAAGTTTCAGCTGATCAAAGATTTCAAATTTTTGGAGACATTACTGGTTCAGGGGGTGATGAGACTGAAGGAGCAGAAACAGAACTGGCAACTATAGAAGCCTTCACAAGTGCAGGGGTTCATCCTAACCCTTCTAACGGTGAATTTATTTTCAACTTTGGAGATAGATTATCAAAATCAGGAGGAAAAACTACTGTAAGAATTTACAATAGTATAGGAAGATTGGTACAGGTTAATTCTGATATTAGTCTGGGTGGAGCTTTTGTTTGGAACGCTTCAAACTTTGCTCCTGGATTGTATTTTGCAAAATTCTCTGGAGATATACAAGGAACATTTAAACTAGTTAAAAACTAATTAGTTTTAGATACATAACAAAGAAAAGGAGTTGAATATTCAACTCCTTTTTTATTTTAATGGTAAAGTATAATCTATGTTTATTGTTTGGCTTTAAACAAAAACGCAATACTGCATTAATTACTGATTAGATAACACCAAAATGATTCCAATTACTGCTATAATGAATAGTACAAAAAAGAAAATTTTCCAGAAGGAGTAAGGACGTTTTCCAGAAATGGCTCCAGTTTGGCCGTTGATGTAAAAATTGTAGGTTTTACTGTTGAATCGGTATGCACTAATATAAACAGGAAGTAAAATATGTTTGAAGGTTTCTTCTGAAAGTGTCATATCAATCGAAGAAACACGTTGAGTGTCCCCTCCTATATCTCTACGTGCCCAAGTAGTTGCGATACGCTCTGCTTCTTGGGTAGAAGCAAGATGACCGTCTTTTAACGGAATAGTATATTTCTCGGTTACAAAGCCAGCCAAATAACTCGTATTGAAACTTTCTAAAGCCTCCAAATTCCAATTAGAGATCTTTGAAGGGATTGGGTTTTTATGCTGATGAGAGGCTTGGATAAGCGTATCATCCACAAAACCACTGATAGAGCCTCGTACTGGCGTCCATCTGGTTCTTCGTTCCTGGCGAGTTCTTTGTACTCGTTTCCCATTTACAGTTGCGGTATAGGGCACAGTAACATAATAATAATCTCCTCTTTGCCCCGAGTAATTGGCATATAACTGCGCGTCAAAGGTCCAGTATGGTAAATATAATCCCTTAGTATTTTGAGGGTCTAATGCGGCTTTCTTAAGCTTATTAGGAGCAAACCATAATCCTTTTACCCATTTTGAAAATATCTGATGTGATTTTTTTTGATCAAATTGAAACGGAAGTACCGCACCTGGTAAAATCCAATCTTCTTTATACGCATCTTCAATGATTAGTGGTGTGGTGCAATACACACAATGCAAAGACTTATAATTTTCTTCGACATGTTGATTCGCTCCACAGTTTGTGCATTGCAACATCACAATCTTTTCTGAATGTGATTGCGACCCCATTTCGTTTAGATAGGGTTTGAGTTCCAATTCTTGAAACCCATTAGGATCTTGAACGATTTCCTCTACATTTCCACAGTACTCACAAGTAATAGAGGTCGTACCGGGTTTATATTTAAGTTCTGCTCCGCAATTGGAACAGGACTTTTTTGTTCTGAAACAGCTCTCTTTTCTTCTTCCATAAATCCGATATCCCGATCATTATCCAATAGAGCAATGATCGGGTTTGATGATTTCTATATTATCTCTCTTTTCTTAGTTCCCTGGTAGTGGCGGTGGTGTACTACCTCCTAAAAATGATTTTAGCTCTTCGACATCCTTCAAGGCAGTCCAATTAGCCATTCCTTGTTTCCAAACCAAAGAATCTTTATTTACCGTTCTGTTAGCAAATAGTGCTTTTAATTGATCAAATGAAACAGGGCCTGCTTGTTGTCCGTTATGAGCATAAAAATACTGCACTTGTACCGGCATTGGTGGAGGAGCTGTAGGAGAGGTAGGTTGTACCTGAGCTTGTTGCTGCCCGGCCATTGGATTCATCATTCCACCCATCTGCTGAGCTAGAACGAATCCCATTCCCATTCCCATTCCTGCGCCTGCTGTGCCGCCTTCGTTAGCCGCTGCAGCTTCGATAGCTTTGGCGGTTTTGAATTTGGTCAACTTGTCCAAATCTAACTTATCGATTCGGCTGTACTCAAAAATTTCTTTCTTCAACTCTTCTGGCATCGATACATTTTCGATGAAGAATTTTTCTAAAGAAATTCCCACAGAATTAAATTCAGGTTGCATCACCTCCAGACAGGTTTCAGAAAGTTCGGTGGTATTGGCAGCATATAATTCGATAGGCAAATTGGCTTCCCCAATAGTATCTGTAAAACGAGTGGATATTAAGCTTTTTAAATGCTCGTTAATTTCAAAATTTGTAAAGTTGGCATCAGTACCCACTACATCGATAATAAACTTACCAGGATCATTAATTTTGAAAGCATAGGTTCCAAAAGCTCTTATCTCTACTAATCCGAAACGATCATCATTGAGTGTAATTGGGTTTTTTGTTCCCCATTTTTCGTCGGTAAACAAATGAGTGTTTACAAAATATACTTCGGCTTTAAATGGACTATTAAAGCCGTATTTCCATCCTTTTAGGGTTGCCAAAATTGGCAGGTTTTGTGTATTTAGTGTGTAGGTGCCGGGTGTAAACACATCTGCTAATTGGCCTTCATTAATAAATACAGCAGTTTGCCCTTCTCTTACGATGAGTTGAGCACCGTTTTTTATCTCATTTTGATAGCGTTCAAATCGATGAACAATAGTGTCATCAGTATTATCTAACCACTCAATTATATCAATAAATTCGTGGCTGAGCTTTTTCTTTATTTCGTCAAAAATTCCCATGGATTGTCTATTTTATGAATTCGTGTCCTAAATCTACAAAATAGAAATGTCGAAGAAAAATTAATTTTAGATCAATAGAGATCATATCAATACAACAAGCTTCAAAGGTTTTATTTCTTTGAAGCTTGTAAATTAAGGACAAACACTCTCTAATAAATGAAAATTAGGAGTTGAAACAAAAGCATTGACCACCGTTGTATATACCACCGGCAAGTCCACATTTACCGCGACCACTACCGCAGCAAATCTGATCTCCTTTTCGGCAAGCGATTCCTATAGGAAGATGGAGAGCAAACCCCTGACCAGTAATATGTTTTTGTTGGTCACGGTCGATTTTTTCAACGTTTTCAAGATGTAAGATGTTTTTGAGCATGATAGTAAATTTTAATATGATTAATGATTAACAACAAGCTCTTTGTACTGAAACCAGGGGCCAACCCCTCCATAGATTCCATATCCTATAAGCCATTTAGTTCTTTTTGCGCCATCAAATTGAGCAGGAAAACGAAGTAATGTCCCATTTGACGGAACATCTGTGTTTAAGGCTGGTGCCCAAAAGTGTTCACCTGTAGTCCAATCATATGCTTGATAAGAGATGTTAAGCTGGTATTTATGACTTGCTTCCGGAGCTTGATTTAATATTTCCTGCGGGACAACTAGAGTATAGTTTATATTGATAAACGGGGTTGTCTCATTTGGACCGTATAACCCCGGTGCTAAAGTGAAAATTTTACCATTATCGTTTTCAATGGTTTCAATTTTGAAAGGATTGGTTTCAAGGTCGTGGTTGATGATCTCATCTGCTTCTTCCTTCTCACAAGATGTGAAAACTAAAACTGCAAGGATTGGTAAAAAATAAAATACTTTCTTCATTTGTTTTAATTTTAAAGATTAATTTGTTAGCTGTAAATGGCAAATATAGATTCGCTATTTACTTGAAAACAAATGACTTATGTCGGAATTCATGAAATCAATGTCGAAATTCATGAATTCCGTTATTTTTGTTTTTTGGGGTATTTGCTTTTTAATGAAGTGCCATTTTTTTGGGATGTAGTTACATTTTTTATGAAACCTGTTATTGGTTCAAAATCTTATATTTGTAGCACTTGCAACTCCTTTTTCGTAAGAAAATGATAGTCTTAATACCCAAAAAAACAAATGGTTTTTTTAGCTTAATTAGTCTGTTTAGACTATTCACAGTTTTTGTTTTGGGGGTGTATACTGCAGTTGGGCAAGAGTCGATTACTAAGGATTCGTTGCAGAAACTCTCTTACGACGAGTTGTACACTGCCTACAGAAATGCAAATGGAGATACGCTTATATCCAAATTGTATTTATCGACATATCTCGAAAAAGCAATGGCCGATAAGGATACCATAAAAATGGCAGAAGCCTATAGTTCTTTATCCTATTATGCGGCCGAGGAATCCGAAAAAATTGCACTCCTGGATTTGGCTATTGCCATTACCAAAAGATTGGATAATGATAGATATCCTATAAAGGCGTACTCTTTTAAGGGAGGGTATTATTTTACAAAAGGGGATTATCAACGTGTCTTAGATAATTATATTCTTGCCTTAGTATTATCAGAACAAGTACAAAATACCGAGTACATACAAAGTACCAATCATAATATCGCCTGCATAAAAACCAAGATTGATAAGCATGAAGAAGCGCTTACTTTGTTTAAAGAGAATTTTGAATATGAGAGTAATAGGGAGGAATTAAATGCGATGTCTTATTTGTTGTCATTGATTCCTATGGCAGAATCCTATAGATATAACAAGTTGTTAGATTCAGCTTCTTTCTATAATCATAAAGGGATTGTGATGTCCTTGAAAAGCAAAAAACTTAAACATCATTTTTATGGGAAGCTGGTACTAAATGAAGGAGTTAATTTATTCTTTAAAGAGCATTTTGACGGTGCATACGATAGCATCAACAAGGGAATACGATTGCTGAAAGAAGAACAGATAAAAGATACTGAGAGTTATGTGCTGGGATCTTTTTATTTGGGTCAGCTTTATCTTAAAAAGGAGGACACACTGCGAGCAGAAAAGGAGTTTTTACGTATGGATGCTCTAATTCAAAAGGATAACATTATTCTTCCTGAAACCAGAAAAGGATATGAGTTTTTGATTGCATGGTATAAGGCCAATTCAGAACAAGAAAAGCAATTGACCTATATCAATAGATTGCTTCAATTTGACCGTATGATTGGAAGTCAAAGAGCATCCGTTTCTACCAAGTTATTCAAAGAGTTTGACACCCCACTATTGCTAAAAGAAAAAGAAGATGTAATCACTGAACTAGAAAAGAACGCAAGTACCCTTAGTTTTTGGGTAATCATCTTGATTTTATTGTCATTAATGGCTACCGGTTTTACCTATTATCAATTTGTAAAAAGAAAGAAGTACCAACAAAAATTTAATGAATTACTGACCCAAGGAAATAAAAGAGAAGAATCATCTAAAAAAATGACAGATGATGATATAGGGATTGCAGACGATGTAGTTAATGATATTCTTAGTAAACTTGATCAGTTTGAAGGAGAGCGTCAATTTCTTCAGAAGAATATTAGCATTTCTTCTCTTGCAAAAGAAATTAATACGAATACGAAGTATTTATCGAAGGTTATTAATTATCATAAAAATAAGAGTTTCACCAATTACGTAAATGAATTAAGGGTGCAGTATAGTGTAGAACAGTTAAAAGAAAATGCATCCCTAAAAAATTATACGATACAAGGTATTGCCGAAGAAATGGGTTTTAATAGTGCGGAATCATTTTCGGCTGCTTTTAAAAAGAGCACGGGTATTAAGCCTTCTTATTTTATGCGTAAACTCACATCTTTGCCCATTGAATAATTTATCGAAATTCATGAAATCCATGTAATGTGGCTTTATTAAATGGCTGGTTTTACTATTCTTATTATACATTTGAGCAGACAACGTAAACCACTATAAGGCAAGGACATGAAAAAAGTAAAAGCAAAAAAATTAGAGCTTAAAAAGCTAAATGTTGCGCAATTAGATCGACTGGATACGATCAAAGGAGCAGGCACTTCTATTTTAACTATTTTAATACAAACGGAGAACCCTCGGGTATGTCCAAAAGACACCGATAAATGTTACACCCATGACTGTCCGGGAACAACAATAATCCGTATATGAGGATATGATAAAAGAAAGAGGACTATCAAAGTCCTCTTTTCTATTTAATTTCTTCCTCTTTCTTCAGGATAAAGTAGATGCACAGGATCACTTTGCCAGTATTCTTTGGTATCTATATCCATAATGGTTAGAGGTCCTTTAAAAGCTGCTCCAGTATCCATATTCCAAACACATGCTGCTTTAATAGGTACGGTTTTATTAATTCGGGTAACAGGAGTATGCCCTATGTATATTTCGTCAAAAATTAATAGTCTTTTAGGGTACCTGCAGTCCGTTTTTTCTAGTTGAGTATCTAGACCAAGAGCAGTTTCCCAAAGGGTTCTGTCCCAGTAAAACAATTTTTCAAAATATTCTCGGTGGGGACCATGCAAATTGGTAAAACCAGCATGCAAAAACAATCGATTACGGTTATCGATGTGATAATTAATTAATTCTTCAAAAAAGTGTAAGTGAGTTTCTATTTCCTCTTTAGACTTTTTTGCATACGAATTCATGGTAGCTTGACCACCGTGTTTAATCCAGTCAGAATTATAGGAGTTTTGGGTCAACCAAGTATAACATAATTCGTCGTGATTTCCTCTTAGAAATGTGCAATTATGAGTAGTATTCAATTCTATTAAGAAGGAGATCAACTCTGCACTTTCGCTCCACCCATCTACGTAATCTCCAAGGAAAATAAGATGATCATCGGGAGTTATATTTATTTTTTGTATTAATTGTTTCAGGGCTTTTAGCGCGCCATGAATGTCTCCTATTACCAAATTTCTGCTCATGTTTTTTTACTAGGTATTAACTGTATCTGACTTTTCTTAAAATTCTTATGCTTTCTTTATAAAGGGAGTATACTTTACCATTGTACGTTTTTAGATGGGGTTTGGCGTCTTCAAGTTTTTCTTTTGCTTCTTTAAAATCATTAAAATAACAGATCAGATAAGTTGCGGGGAGGTTTAACAAATCATTCTCTTCATTTTTTGATAAAGGAATTTTGTTTTTTAACTTATCAATTAGTGCATTATTACTGTTGTATAGGTGATACAATGTTTTTCGATCAAACTGTGGAGGGTCAAAAAGTAATTTGCTTTCAATATCATAACTAGCATTGTCCTTGAAAGTGATGACAACTTCTTCAAGCGGATAATATTTGTAAGTCTCTTGCAATCCAAGTTGTACGTATTCTACAATTTTAAACTGATCTTCAGATAAGGATATACTCACCTCATCAAGTTCTGAATAAAAAAGCTTAACCTGTTCATTGATCAATGCAATATCGACTCTGGAGTAATAAGCGTCTCCGTTTTGTCTTTTTTCTTTACCTGCCCAGCAAACCACAAAATACTCTTTAAAAACCTTGTATGCCGGGTTGTAATCTTTTCTGGAATTCATAAAATCAAAAACACCGTCTAGAGTAAGCTCGATATTGTTTTGCGCATGACTTTCGATAGCGCTTACAATTTCAGAATTGACATCTTTGATTTCTATATCAAAAACTTTGGGCATACTAATACTTCCATCTCTGAAAAAGACCGTTCCACCATAATATTTCCAGATGTTCTTGCGTAGTGCACATATTTTATTGGATTGTGATCGGATGGATACCAATCCAACTACTTTGTCTCCAGGTAAATGTGGAAATGGGATATTTTCATAAGCTACCAAAGGCGGATTTTCAAGATACGCATTAACCAGATTTTGGATTTTGCTATCGTCAAAAAAATCTACACCAACGATCTGATTATCTTCATCTTCAACGCCAATCACGATATAAGAGTTGTTTTCGGGATTAGAATTGGATAAAGCACAGATATGTTTCAAAAACTTGGCTTTACCCTCCTTTTCGCCAATATTAAGCTTCCTCTTTTTGTCATAAAAACTATTTTCGTCATTATGAGCGAGTAGGTTCTTGATAAGTAGGCGTTTATTAATCATTCCTTTTACAAATTGCAATCGACATTTTTCCCAACATAAACTTAGCTATTTTTATTCGGGAGACAATGATGTGAAAATAAAGAAATCATAAACTTTTGTTAACCATAGTACTTGTAGCCTGGGCTGTAGGCAATACAATCAAGTCTGAAATATTGACGTGATAGGGTCTGGTAACAACAAAAGCAATGATATCCGCAATGTCATCTGGGGTAAGTGGGTCAAAACCTTTGTATACATTATCTGCTCGATCATCATCTCCTTTAAATCGTACATTGCTGAATTCGGTTTCTACCAAACCAGGATGAACAGCTCCCACCTTTATGCCATATTGATTAAGATCAATAAGCATGGCTTTGTTTACGGCATCTACTGCATGCTTGCTGGCACAATAGACATTACCATTGGGGTATACCTCTTTGGCAGCTATAGAACCTATGTTGATGATATGACCCGTTTTTTGATTAACCATCTTTGGGATGATCGCTTTTGATACATACAACAACCCTTTTACATTAATATCCATCATAGCATCCCAATCCTCCAGATTTCCGGTTTGTATAGGATCCAATCCATGAGCGTTCCCTGCGTTATTGATTAAGATATCGATAGTATCGAAATCAGAAGGAAGACTTTCTATACCATCAAATACGGCTTGTTTATCTCTTACATCAAAAGACAAGGTATGTACTTGGGTATGTTCTCCTAATTCCTGTTGTAGTTGATCAAGCCGGTCTGCTCTTCTTCCGCATAGAATTAATTTGTAGTGTAATTTGGCAAATGCAATAGCAGTAGATTTTCCGATGCCACTGGTAGCACCTGTAATTAAGGCTGTTTTCATAGGTGAATACTTATTCTTTTTATTTTAGAAATTCTGATTACTAAAAATGGTCATACCAACCATTAGATATAGCAACATATTGGGAGTATTTACTTTCTTTAAAATCGTCTGTTGTAGCCAAAAAATAAAATATAGCTACAGCACAGACAAAAAAGAAAAGCTTTTGATCATGTTGGCTGCTTGAAATGCAACATCTATATCTAGGTTTCGTCTTTGAAATACTCATCGTAAAAACGATGTGTATCAGTATGTCCTGTTTTTTCTGAAACGAGCGTTAAATATACTGTAAAATTTGGGCTTTTGCTTAGTTATATAGGATATATTTAACCTAGAATTAACAGGGTGTCGAAAATTATTTTAACAATTTGCAATGTTGAATTAGTAATGTTAAATTCACGCTTTTAAAATTAAAAATAGATGGAAGAGAACAATTCTATTGATATAGCTTCAATCAACCAAAAAATAGAAAAGGAATCTGCGTTTGTGGATTTATTGACCTTGGAGATGAACAAGGTGATTGTGGGTCAAAAGCACATGGTAGAACGATTGTTGATCGGATTATTGGGTCAAGGACATATTCTGTTAGAAGGGGTGCCGGGATTGGCAAAGACCTTGGCGATTAATACCTTGTCGAGAGCAGTTCATGGTAGTTTCAGTCGTATTCAGTTTACGCCGGACTTACTTCCTGCTGATGTAGTAGGAACCTTGATATATAACATAAAAGAGAACGATTTCTCTATCAAAAAAGGACCTATTTTTGCCAACTTCGTATTAGCAGATGAGATCAACCGTGCTCCTGCAAAGGTACAAAGTGCATTGCTAGAGGCCATGCAGGAAAAGCAAGTAACCATTGGTGATGAGACTTTTATTCTGGACAAACCATTTTTGGTAATGGCAACACAAAACCCGGTAGAGCAAGAAGGAACGTATCCGCTACCAGAGGCGCAGGTAGACCGTTTTATGCTAAAAACCGTGATTGATTATCCAAAACTAGATGAGGAGCAGTTGATCATTCGTGCCAACCTGAAAGGATCTTTTGAAAAAGTAAATCCAGTAGTCTCTCTAGAGCAAATTCTGAATGCTCAAAAAGCAGTGAGAGAAGTTTATATGGATGAGAAGATTGAAAAATATATTCTGGATATCATTTTTGCTACTCGTTATCCAGAAAAATACGGTTTAGAAGATTTAAAACCTTTGATTAACTTCGGAGCTTCTCCTCGTGGTAGTATCAATCTGGCAACAGCAGCAAAATGCTATGCTTTTATCAAAAGAAGAGGATATGTAATTCCAGAAGATGTACGAGCAGTAATACATGATGTATTGCGTCATCGTATCGGAATTACGTACGAAGCTGAAGCCGAAAATGTAACTTCTGAAGATATTATCAATAAGATCGTTAACGAGATCGAAGTACCATAGGGTTTTTAGGTTTTCGAAGAATGATTACACAGATACTTAATTCAATCATTCGTCAAAAAATCAGAATCGTAAAGAAATGCAATGGATACTAAGGATTTACTAAAGAAAGTTCGAAAAATTGAGATCAAAACACGTCGGTTAAGTGATCATATCTTTGGGGGAGAATATCATTCTACCTTCAAGGGAAGAGGTATGACCTTTAGCGAGGTACGACAATATCAGTTTGGAGATGATGTACGTAATATAGATTGGAATGTTACCGCGCGTTATAATGAACCTTATGTAAAGGTTTTTGAGGAAGAGCGAGAGCTTACCATGATGTTGATGGTAGACGTTTCGGGATCTCAGTTATTTGGGACTCAACAACAATTTAAAAAAGAAATCATTACCGAAATAGCGGCTACTTTGGCGTTTTCGGCTACGCAAAATAACGACAAAATAGGATTGATTTTGTTTACCGATGAGATCGAACTGTTTATTCCACCAAAAAAGGGAAGGTCTCATGTTTTGCGAATCATTAGAGAGCTTTTGGAGTTTGAACCCAAGAGTAAAAAGACCAATATTACCGAGGCACTGAAGTTTCTTTCGAACGTAATGAAGAAGAAAGCCATCGTTTTTATACTGTCTGATTTTGTTGCAGACGAATATCAGCAAACGCTCAAAATTGTTTCTGGAAAACACGATGTAACCGGAATACGAGTTTATGACCGGTACGAAGAGGAAATTCCTAATCTTGGGATGGTGCAGATGGAAGACGAAGAAACCGGAGAATTGCTTTTGGTCAATACAGGTTCTAAAAAAATACGCCAGAATTATAGCAAGTACTACAACGAGCAGATCAACTATTTCAAAGATAGCTTTAATCGAAGTGGAGCAGGATCGCTAAGCAGTAGGATTGATGAAAGTTATGTAAAAAAATTACTAGGATATTTTAAAAGAAGAGGATAGTAGCACTATTAATGAAGAATAATCGATTACCACATACAAAAAAACAAAACCTAAAAGTAGTTCCGTTCTTTCTATGGGTAGTTTTTTCTTTATTGACTACCGCAGGTTATGCGCAGGTAAAGGGAACTATTGATTCCACTTCTATCAAAATCGGGGAAGAAATTCGATATAAGATGGAAGTGCAAGCAGATTCTACACAGATTGTAGTTTTTCCAGAAGGGCAGACATTCATGCCACTAGAGGTTATCGATTCGTATACTATTGATACGGCTAGAAATGATAACCGATACAGTCTTATTAAAGAGTACGCACTGACACAGTTTGATTCGGGACAATATACCATACCTCGACAAAAAGTAATGGTTGGGGATCAAGTATTTTTTACCGATTCATTAAAGGTAGAGGTGCGGGATGTTTTGGTAGATACCACCAAACAAAAAATGTATGAGATCAAACCTCTGGTTGAGGTTGATGCTTCTTTTTTTAATTTGAAAAAATACATTTGGTGGATTTTGATTCCATTACTATTGCTGGGAGCAATTGCATTTTTTGTCTTCCGAAGAAAAAGAAGAAACAGGCCAAAGAAGAAGAATTACCGGCCTACGAAAGAGCTATGCTTGCGTTGCGAAGAATAGACGAATCTCATTTACTTGAAGAAGATTCTCATAAAGAATATTACTCACAACTTAGTGATACCGCAAGAAAATATATTGATGAAGAGGTGTATGATCACGCTATGGAGAGTACTACCGACGAGTTGATCGCCAAGTTAGACGAAGAAATTAAATCCGGAGCACTGGATTTAGACAAGCAAACGGTAGAAGAGCTAAAGAGTGTTCTGAAAACTGCCGATATGGCCAAATTCGCTAAATCAAAACCAGATATTGGGACGGCAAAAGCGGATCGAAATGTGATCGAACGAGTGATTACCGAAACCAAAGAGGCAATTCCAGAGCCAACCGAAGAAGAACTTTTGGCGGATGAGGAATACAGAAAGACAGTTGCAGAGAAAAAGAGGAAGAAGAAGATTATTCTGGGAAGTTTGGCGGGAGTAGGAGTTGTTGCTATTACACTCATTGCTTTTATCCTAATCAAAGGGTATGATGTGGTAAAAGATTCGCTATTAGGTCATCCTACCAAGGAGCTGGCAGAAAGCCAATGGATATCTAGTGCGTATGGATCTCCACCCGTTACAATCTCTACTCCAAAAGTATTGATCAGAAATGAGTATCAATTGACTGAGGAGCAAAAGCAAATCCTTAAAGGAAACGAAACCTTTGCCTACGGAAGCATACTTGGTAATTTTTATGTAGTAGTAAGCACCTTATCTTACCAACAACAAACCCAGGTAGATCTTAAAAAAGCAGTAGAAGGTAGTGTAGGATATCTAGAAGGGAATGGAGCTAAAAATATTTCGGTGAAAAATGAAGAATACCAGACCCTGGGTGGTGCAAAAGGAGTAAAAGTGTTTGGAAATTTTGAGATTACCAACCAAGTAAAACAAACGACACAAAAGAATGAATATGTGATGCTTAATTTTGCCGAACAAGGAGGATTTCAGCAAATCACAGTTGTGTATGATATAGAAGATCGTTATGCCAGAGACGTGGCCCAACGCATTATTAATTCTGTAGAACTAAGAAATCCCAAATAGCAATGTTTGAAAACTTTACATTCGAAAATCCACAGTTTTTCTGGTTGTTTTTGTTGTTACCGTTGGCGATAGCTTGGTTCATATGGAAACGTAATAAACAACAGGCCGAGCTCAAAATATCTAGTATCAAAGGTTTTAAGGTTACTGGTAGCTGGTTAACAAAACTAAAACCACTTTTGTTTGCACTACGATTAATTGCAATGGCGTTAATTATAACAGCCCTGGCAAGGCCAAGAACAGTAGATGTATCTACAAAAACCAAAACGACCAAGGGTATTGATATTGTGATGGCTATCGATGTTTCTGCCAGTATGCTAGCCAAAGATTTACGACCAAATCGCCTTGAGGCCTTAAAAGATGTAGCAGCAGAATTTATCAAAGATAGACCTAATGATCGAATCGGGTTAGTGGTATATGCGGGAGAAAGTTTTACCAAAACACCAATTACAAGTGATAAATCTATTGTTTTGAATAGCATGAAAGATGTACGCTACGACAATGTTTTGGAAAACGGAACAGCCATCGGGATGGGATTAGCAACCTCAGTAAACAGGCTTAAGGATAGCAAAGCAAAGAGCAAGGTGATCATATTACTTACCGATGGATCTAATAATGCCGGGTTTATCGATCCAAAAATTGCTTCAGAACTGGCGGTAGAATATGGTGTTAAAACCTATACGATTGGCTTAGGAACCAATGGGATGGCTCTGGCTCCTGTTGCTATATTACCCAACGGTTCTTTCCAGTATGGAAGGGTACAGGTAGAAATTGATGAAGAATTGTTGAAGGAAATCGCCAAAGCAACCGGAGGAAAATATTTTAGAGCAACTAATAACAAAAAATTAGAAGAAATCTATCAGGAAATTGATAAATTAGAAAAAACGGATATCGAAGAGTTTAAGTTTTATAACTACGAAGAAAAATTCAGGTCCCTGGTGCTACTAGCCGGATTGTTGATTTTTGTCGAGTTTTTGCTTCGATACACCGTATTTAGAAGTTTTGTGTAAAAATTGATGAATAAAGGAATAATACTAGTTGGTAGTTCACGTAGTCATGGAGATACATCCAAAGTGGTAACATATCTTCAGGAGATTACTGGTTTTGAAGCTGTAGATCTTAGTCAGAAAGACATTGGTTATTTTGATTATGAATTTAAAAATAAGGATGATGATTTTAATTATCTCTTTAAAGGGATAGTACAAAATTACCAAACGATCATTTTTGCTACTCCTGTATATTGGTATACAATGAGTGCAACGATGAAGACATTTTTGGATCGAATTTCAGATTTTTTGTATCAGGAAAAGGACTTTGGTCGTATGCTTCGAGGGATGAATATGGGTATGTTGAGCTGTAGTAACAGTGATGATCGCCCAGAAGAGTTTCATTTGCCATTTTCAAGAAGTGCTTCTTATTTAGGCATGAATTATTTGGGAGATGTGCATTCCTGGGTAAAAGATGATGAAATTCCTGCTGATGTGAAAGAAAAGATTAATGCTTTTGCATTGCAGATAAAAAGTTGAGTTAATAATTGTAACAATAGGTGAGATCCATAGTTGTAATAATAGATGATAACACAAATAACATATGTATCTACTTGAAGAAAAAATATACTTTTGGTTATTACTGGGGATTCCGGTACTCGTACTCATGTTTTTAGGAGTGTTGGTATGGAAAAAGACGATGCAAAAAAAGTTCGCCAACCCAGAATTGCTGAAGAAATTAAGTCCTAATCGCTCTGTTTTCAAATCGATACTGAAGATTGCAGTAATTAGTCTGGCTTTGGCCTGCCTGGTGATGGCTTTGGTCAACCCAAAAATCGGAACCAAGCTGGAAACCGTAAAACGAGAAGGAGTAGATGTTGTTTTTGCTATTGATGTTTCCAAGAGTATGTTGGCAGAGGATATTGCACCTAATCGATTAGAAAAATCGAAACAATTGGTGACTCAGATTATCAATAATCTGGCAAGTGACCGCATCGGAATCATCGCATATGCGGCTAGTGCATTTCCACAGTTGCCAATTACAACAGATTATGCTTCGGGTAAAATGTTCCTTCAATCCATGAATACCGATATGTTATCCTCACAAGGAACGGCAATCTATGAGGCGATAGAATTGGCAAAAACCTATTACAATGACGAAGAGCAAACCAATAGAGTATTGTTTATTGTAAGCGATGGCGAAGATCATGAAGGAAATGTACAAGCAATTGCTGAAGAAGCAGCAGAAGAAGGGATCAAAATTTTTACCATTGGTGTAGGATCTCAAAAGGGAGGACCAATCCCCATAAAAAGAAATGGAATTGTACAGTCCTACAAAAAGAATAGCCAGGGCGAAACGGTAATTACAAAATTGAATGCGTCAATTTTGCAGGAAATTGCCAACGAAGCCGATGGCACATATATTGAAGGGAGAAATACCAGTAATGTGGTAGAAGAAGTAACGACCATATTACAAAATATGGATAAGAAAGAGTTTGAAGCAAAGCAGTTCGCAGATTTCAAAGATCAGTTTCAGTGGTTTTTGGGAGCAGGGCTTTTATTGTTGTTCTTAGATATTTTCTTGCTAGAGAGAAAGACATCCTGGTTAAAAAAGTTAAACCTTTTTAATGAGCAATAAAATGAAATATTATAGTATTATCATATCGTTGTTTGTATTTGGATTGAGTTTTGCACAAGAGCAGAACCTCGAGGAGTTGGCTAATGAAGCGAGACAATTTGTAGCAACAGGTAATGAGGTGCTTATCAGAGATGGTAATTTCCCAAAGGCTGAAGGAGAGTACAGAAAGGCTATTGCCAAAAACCCTGTAGATCCCACAGCAAAATATAATCTTGCCAATGCCTATTATAATTCCGAAAAATATGACGAGGCACATCTGCGTTATAAGGAGGCAACAAAAATAGAAACGGCGACCAAATCCGAAAAACATAAGGCATTTCATAATCAAGGAAATACCTATATGGAACAAAAGAAATATAAAGAAGCGGTTGAAGCCTATAAAAATGCACTTCGTAATAATCCCAAGGATGATGAAACTCGTTATAACCTAGCTTTGGCCAAAAAGATGCTGGAAGAAGAGCAACAGCAAAATGACCAAAACCAGGATGATCAAGATCAGGACCAGGATCAAAACGAAGATCAGCAAAATCAGGACAATCAGGATCAGAAAGAAGGAGATGATAAGCAGGATCAAAAAGGAGATGATGGTGACAATGAAAAGGATCAGCAGAATGATAAGGAAGAGGGCGAAGATGATAAGGATAAAGGCGATCAGGAGAAAGATGATAAAGGAGAGCCTAAAGACGAAGAAAAGGATCAGGGACAAGGTGAAAATGAAAAACAAGAACAGCCTCAGGATCAAAAACCACAACAGGCACAAGGACAGCTATCTCCTCAGCAGGTAAAAAGTCTCTTGGAAGCCATGAATAATGAAGAAAAGAAAGTTCAGGATAAGATAAATGCCAAAAAAGCACAAGGGCAAAAGGTACGTACCGATAAAGACTGGTAAGTATATCGTCTTCCCTAAAGCTTTTGATGAAGTGAAAGAGAAAAATAAAACGAATGAAACTAAAACTAATTTTTCTAACCCTAGTACTCGCAGTAACTCAATTCACCGTTGCGCAGGTAAAGTTTGAAGCTAAGGTGAGTAAGAAAAAGTTGGGCGTAAACGAAAGATTACGCGTGGATTTCGAGATGAATAAGGATGGGGATAACTTTACACCTCCTTCTTTTTCGGGATTTACGGTTGTAGGTGGTCCTAATCAATCCATTAGTAATTCTTGGATCAATGGTAAAAGATCCTATTCAAAAACGTTTAGCTATTTTCTAGAACCCACCCGAAGAGGTAGAATCACCATCAAACAAGCGACAATAGAGATTGATGGGCAAACCTATAAAACCTTACCAGTACAAGTAGAAATAACAGCAGCTGTCGATAAGCCAAAAGATGGAAATAACTCTGATTTTGTAGCCAGCGAGAATTTACATTTGGTTGCCGAAGTCTCCAAAGGAAATCCTTATCTCAATGAAGCGATTACAGTAGTGTATAAACTGTATGTAAGCCCAAGGATTAGCGTGAGCAATTGGCGCGAATTAGATAGTCCAACCTATAGTGATTTTTGGAGTCAGGCCATTGACATGAAACAACTGAAGATCGAAAATGGAGAATATAAAGGAGAACCTTATCGATTTGTAGTACTGCGCAAAACCGTATTGTATCCTCAAAAAACGGGGAAATTAAACATAGAACCTTTAACTCTTACGGTCTCTGTAGATGTGCCTACCAAACGAAGAGATATCTTTGGGGGTAGACTATATTCTACAGTAAACAAGACCGTGGCCGCGGGTAATAGAACGATTAATGTAAAACCTTTGCCACAACAAGGTAGGCCTGATGATTTTTCGGGGGCAGTGGGATCTTTTGATTTTAAGGTAACCACCAACAAACGAGAATTGGATGCTACAGAGTCACTAGAAGCCAAAGTATCGGTAACAGGTAATGGTAACCTGAAGTTGTTCGATTTACCAAAATTAAGTGTTCCCAACGGATTAGAGCAGTACGAACCTGAACATAATGAGCGTGTAAGAACTAACCTTACCGGAATGGCAGGAAATATTGGGGACACCTATACCTTGGTACCGCAGTATAAGGGTAAATATCCTTTACCATCGATTTCTTTCTCTTATTTTGATCTGAAAACAGAGAGTTACAAGCGCATTACTTCTGATGAGATCATAATTAATGTAAAAACAGGACCAGATGGTGGTGATGTGGTAAGCACAACAGAAGCTACCAATAGTGGCAAAAAGCTGGTAACACAAACAGGTACGCAATTCAGATTTTTGAAGCTGGATGCTAATCTCGAACCCATCCAAAAAGAACATTTCTTCAAGTCTACTGCATATTGGGTAGCACTAACGGCACCTTTGTTAGCAATTCCTCTATTCTTATTCTTTGGTAAGAAAAGAGAAGAACGTCTTAATGATGTCAGTGGGAATAGAGTTAGAAAAGCAGATAAACTAGCGCGTAAATACCTTTCTGAGGCCAAGAAAAATTTAGGAAATCAGAAAGAGTTTTATATCGCTATGGAGAGAGCACTTCATAACTATCTTAAAGCGAAGTTGCAAATCCAAACCAGTGAGATGAGCAAAGATCGAATACAACGATTGCTCAAAGAAAGAGATGTTGATGATACTACTGCAATAGAATTTATAGGATTGTTAGAAAGTTGTGAGTTTGCCAGATATACTCCTTCATCTACTTCGGCGATGCAGCAAGATTATGATAAAGCTTCTAGAGTGATTGCTAGTATCGATAAACAATTATAAAAATATACCGTGAAACAAATAGTTAACATACTAGTTTTTATAGCATGCTTCTCTGGTTTTTCGCAGCATACGGAAAAGTTTCAAAGAGCTAATGCATTATATAATCAGGAAAAGTACCAGGAGGCTATAGACGCCTATAAATCTATTTTGGATGCTGGCCAGGAGTCAGCAGCATTATATTATAATCTTGGAAACGCGCATTATAAGCTCAGTAATGTAGGGCCTAGTATTTATTACTTCGAAAAGGGGTTAGAATTGGCTCCAAACGACGAAGATATCCAAAACAACTTGGTTTTTGCTCAAAATGCTACAATAGATGCCATTGATGCGATACCAGAAGGATTCATCTCGGGTACCTTAAATCGATTTACCTCATTGTTTTCGTTTGATGGCTGGGCATGGGCTTCTGTATTGTGTATTATAAGCTTTGTAGTGTTGTTTATTTTGTACTACGTGGCTAGAACTTCCTCAAAAAAGCGTTTATTTTTTGTAGCTAGTTGGGCAATCGTTTTGATTGGATTATTCTCGATATTTTTTGCTTTCAGACAGTTTGATAACGCACAAAACAATCAGTTTGCGATCATTTTTGCACAGGAAACAACCATCAAGAGTGAACCAAATCTTCGAAGTGAAGATATTTTTCAATTGCATGAAGGAACAAAAGTAGAAGTTACCGAGACTGTAAATAATTGGAAAAAGATAAAACTTACCGACGGAAAAATAGGCTGGATTCCTTCTGAAGACCTGAAAGAATTGTAATATTCGGGCAAATTTACGATTGATTTAACAGAATTTGAAAGTAATACTGTTATTTTAGCTTCTCAAAATTTAGTATAGTCCATGTTCAAGCCTCAAATAGCTCGTTTGTTAATCATGTTAGGATTCCTTCTACATTTATCCTACTATGGGGCTGGATTAATTGATTTTTACGTTTGTGAAGATAAATCCTCTATCGTCTTAGAGGAAACAGAGAGTTCTGAACAGCAGGAAAAAGAAAATTCAGAAAAAGAAGACGTAAAAGAGAAAGATAAAATTTCACAAGACTTCGATCAAAGACTTACAAGATGGGTGGATAATAGTATCAATACGTATCCTGACCTGTTTACCTCAAATATTTCGGTATATCTGGAACATAAGACGCCTCCTCCAGAATTCGCCTAGTTTTTACCGTAACCAATCAATGATGTCTACTTGAGCATATACGCTTAGGTAGCGGTTGATATTGTTTTTTTACCGAAACAAAACATTTTTTTATTCGATTGTACTTTTTAAAACTCAGATAAAAGCACAAACAACCAAATAGATTTATATTATGAGCGTTTTTAAAACATTAAAAAATGATTTACCGGCAAGTATTGTCGTGTTTTTTGTAGCATTACCATTATGTTTGGGTATTGCACTTGCCAGTGGAGCTCCATTATTTTCTGGATTGATAGCAGGGATAGTAGGAGGTATAGTTGTAGGTATTCTTAGTGGTTCTCAAATCGGAGTAAGTGGTCCGGCAGCGGGTCTTGCGGCTATTGTATTATCCGCTATTGGTGCACTGGGAGGTTTCGAAAATTTCTTGGTAGCTGTAGTACTAGGAGGGGCAATTCAAATAGCTTTTGGACTTCTTAAAGCCGGAATTATTGGATATTATTTTCCGTCATCAGTAATCAAAGGAATGCTAACAGGTATTGGAATTATTATCATTCTAAAACAAATACCCTACTTTTTTGGTTTGGACAAAAATCCAGAAGGTAATTTTGCCTTTTTACAATTGGATGGAGAAAACACTTTAACAGAACTATTAAAGACTATAAATGCCGTAATTAGCGGAAATGTGAGTGTAGGAGCAACAGTGATTGCTTTGATCGCATTGGGGATATTAATCCTTTGGAATAAGGTTTTATCAAAAAAGGGTAAAATTTTCCAACTTATTCAAGGTCCTTTGGTAGCTGTTGTTGTTGGTATATTGTTTTATGTTTTTACCAAGGATGGTGCGTTAAATATTACTAAAGATCATTTGGTAGCCGTTCCTATTCCGGATGGTATTGATAGTTTTCTAGGGCAATTTAGCTTTCCTAATTTTGCTGTAATTACAAATACAGATATTTGGATCACTGCATTTACTATTGCATTAGTCGCAAGTTTAGAAACACTATTATGTGTTGAAGCAACCGATAAGCTAGATCCTGAAAAAAGAGTTACACCTACCAACCGAGAATTATTGGCTCAAGGAGCAGGAAATATGATTTCAGGATTTATTGGTGGACTACCGATTACACAGGTAATTGTTCGTAGTTCTGCAAATATTCAATCTGGAGGACGCAGCAAAATGTCTGCTATTATTCATGGTTTCTTTTTGTTGATTTCAGTTATCTTAATCCCAACGCTCTTGACAAAAATTCCATTATCTGTACTTGCTGCAATCTTATTTATTGTAGGATATAAATTGGCAAAACCGTCATTGTTTAAAACCATGTATAACTTAGGCTGGAAACAGTTTATTCCGTTTGTAGTTACTGTGTTAGGTATTGTATTTATAGATCTTTTATGGGGTATTGGTTTAGGATTAATGGTAGGAATTGTTGTTATCCTTATCAAGAGTTATCAAAATTCGCACTTCCTGCATATAGAAGATGTTAGTAATGGTAAGCATCGCGTAAATATGACATTGGCCGAAGAAGTAACTTTTTTCAATAAAGGAGCAATTCTTAAAGAATTGGATCGATTACCAGAAGAAACTTATTTAACCTTGGATGTTAGAAAGACTAGATATCTGGATAATGATATCATAGAAATTTTAGAAGACTTCTCTGAAAAGGCAAAGAATAGAAGAATAGATATCAAATTGATTTCTGAAAGAGGTGAGATTGAAAATCCTGATAGTTATATCCAGTTTTTTAAATTAAGACCTCGAACCACATAAAATTAATAATATTAGTAACTACACACATGAAAGCACTTACAAAAGAAACACAAGCAGCAATTACTCCACAAAAGGCAGTAGAGTTGCTTAAAGAAGGAAACGAAAGATTTCAAAAAAGCTTAAAAGCGGATAGAGATCTTTTGGAACAAGTAACAGATACAAAATCTGGTCAGTATCCTTTTGCTACGATATTGAGTTGTATAGATTCTCGAGTATCTTCAGAATTGATTTTTGATCAGGGGATAGGAGATATTTTTAGCGCAAGAGTAGCTGGTAATTTCGTAAATGAAGATATCCTGGGAAGCATGGAATTTGCTTGCAAATTGGCAGGTACCAAGTTGGTATTGGTATTAGGACACACGAGTTGTGGAGCTGTAAAAGGAGCTTGTGATGATGCAAAATTAGGAAACCTTACTGCATTGATCAGTAAAATAAAACCAGCTGTAGCAGCGGTTACCGAACCTGCTGACGCTGCAGAACGTACTTCAAAAAATATTGATTTTGTAAACGAAGTTGCTGTTAAGAATGTACACATGACTATCGATAATATTAGAACCCAAAGTGCCGTGCTCAAAGAGATGGAAGACAATGGGGAGATCCTGATTCTAGGAGGAATGTATGATATTAATGACGGAAAAGTGACCTTCTTTGAAGCATAAGACATTTATAATTTTTTAGAAAAAGAGCTGTTGCGTGTGTGCGACAGCTCTTTTTTTATTGGTATTTTTGATTTTGAAATAAGGAAAACAAACACAAACTATAACCAATATGAAGGGTTTTTTCAAACATTTAAAAGGGGACGCCTTTGGTGGGTTAACCGCCGGTATCGTTGCATTACCATTAGCACTTGCATTTGGAGTATCTTCTGGATTAGGACCTAGCGCAGGTTTATATGGAGCTATCTTCATTAGCTTTTTTGCCGCGCTTTTTGGAGGTACGAATACTCAGATTTCTGGTCCTACTGCACCAATGACTGCAGTAAGTATGTTAATCATTGCAGGTTTAATTGGTGCACACAACGGCGATGTTAATGCTGCATTGCCAGCCATATTAACCGTTTTTTTACTTGCAGGTATCATCCAAATTGGACTGGGTGCTGTTGGTGTAGGAAAGTATATTCGATACATCCCTTATCCGGTGGTTTCTGGATTTATGACAGCCATTGGGGTAATGATTCTTATTACGCAGTTCTTGCCAGCCTTGGGGTACTACCCAAAGGAGGATAAAGCTTTTGTAAGCAAGTTTATGCCTGAGGCAGAAGAAGTAATTTTGAATAAGATCCTTAAGGATGTAGCTGGTGAAGGGATTTTGGTATTAGAGGATTTTAAGGAAACGATCAAAAGAGCAGAAAAAATTACTCCAGGAGAAGTTGAATTAGAAGCTACTGCTTTGGCAGGAAACTACTCTTCTGGAGTGGTAGGTTCTTTAAAAAGTTTGCCAAACGCATTAGGAAACATCAACTACTTAGAACTCATACTATGTCTTGCCACCATACTGGTTATATATGGTTTTAAACGAATAACAAAGGCAATACCAAGCACTTTGGTTGCTTTACTGTTGGTGTCTGGTATCGCTTATGGGTTTAATTTGGATTATCGACCTATACAGGAAATACCAAGTGGGTTCCCAAAATTCAACCTTTCTATATTTTCGGATTTTAGTTTAGGCTCTGTGGCGCCCTATATTTTTTCGGCACTAACACTTTCTATATTGGGAGCTATTGACTCTCTTTTGACTTCGGTGGTAGCCGATAATATGACCAAGACTAAACACAATCCCAATAGAGAATTAGTGGGGCAGGGAATAGGGAATAGTATTGCTGCACTATTTGGAGGAATACCTGGTGCGGGAGCCACTATTCGTACTGTGGTAAATATTAATGCAGGAGGGAAATCAAAACTATCTGGTATGATTGCAGGAGTACTGTTGTTGATTGTTTTACTAGCTCTGGGTCCTGTTGCTTCGCAAATTCCGGCCGCTGTACTAGCTGGAATTCTAATTACCGTAGGAATCGGAGTAATGGATTATAAAGGATTAAGAGCCATCCCACATATGCCAAAAATAGAGGTGGTGATCATGCTTATCGTATTGGTATTATCCGTTACCTGGAATTTGATCTATGCCGTTGGGATTGGATTGATCATCGCATCTTTGATCTTTATGAAAAAAATGGGAGATGTTACTGCTCGACAATCAAAGTTAGTATCTCTGGATGGGGTAGAACATACTCCAAAAATTGAAAAACTATGGAAGGATGAAACTAATTTCCCAAAAGAGCTACAAGAAGAGATTTTTATCAAGCACCTTAGTGGACCTGTGTTTTTTGGAGCTACAAGCGAATTACAGGAGCTTGCCAGCCAGATCCCTGAAACAGCAGCCCATGTGATCATACGAATGGATAAAGTGCCTTATATGGATCAATCCGGGGTATATGTTCTTGAGGAGATTTTACTAGGTCTGGATCAAAAAGGTATAGATTCTTCTATTGTAGGGATACAGCAACAACCTTTGTATCTCACCAAAAAGATGAATATTATCCCAGATTTAGTGCCTGAGCATTTTGTATTCAAAGATTTTGATTCTTGTATTGGTGCGGTGCGTCAAATTGTAATCGAAAAGATAGGAAAGGGATAAATTTCCTAATCAATATGATGAAATAAGATATGCAAAAAGGCCTTTTTAGGCCTTTTGTTCTTCTGTATCTTTTCTCAATAAATTAGGGAGAACTGCAGGTGCAATTTTACGTACCGGTTCATACAGTATGGACGAATTTAAAGTCTCTTGTTTGATCAATGTAATATTTCGATTTATAGCATCTACAAAGATCAGGATAACACTGGCGATGAAAGCCATTTTTAATACACCAAAAGCACCTCCCAATATTTTGTTTAGTATACCGAGTGCTGCATAATCTGCAATCTTGGTCAATAATTTTCCTGCCAAAGAGACAAGGATAACAACCAATATAAACGTAAGTGCAAAAGCAACCAATTTCATAGCCCCTTCAGACCAGTCTACATATTCCTGCAAATACCCTCCAACAATATCAGAAAAATGGACTGCTATATAGATCCCTACAATCAAAGCTACCAGAGAAGCCAGTGAAGCAAATAAACCCTTGCTAAGGCCTTTTATCAATCCCCATAACAAAAGAATCCCCAAAATAATATCTATGTAATTCATTCATGCTCAATTATGCATTCAAATATAGTTGATTTTATCCCTTCCCTTATTCTGTTACCTGTATAATTCGAAAAACTGGATGATGGATTTCTTCCTTTGAAGTGAAAATATATGTATATTTAGCATATAATATATATAATATATACAATGAGAAAAATAGTTGATATCGATGATCAAATAATTCCTAAACTCAAACTATTAGCGGCTTTAGAGGATTCTAGTGTAAAGAAAGTAATGGAAGATGCGATTTCCTGGTATATTGATCATAAGCAAAATGAGCAGTTAAAAAAGATGTCTGCAGCTCAAAAAGAAGATCTTGGTTTGTTATTACTTTTACAGCAGGCCAATATGGATACCACGATCTCAGAAAAGGATTTGTTTACAGAATAGCAGCTTATGAAACTTTTGATATCCTCACAATTTGCAGCCGACTACAAGCAGACTCAAGACCCTTCTTTGCAGGAAAAACTAAAGAGTGTTTTTACTGCCATTAAAAGTGCGAATACTATCGCTGAGCTGCCTAAGTTTAGAAAAGTCACAGGTACGACAAAAGCTTATAAAATGGGTGTTGGGTTTTATTTCGTTTTAGGATCCATCACCAAAGAAAATGAAATCACATTGATTCGATTTTTACATCGTGATAGGGTTATTGCAGTTACAAATCAAAATAAGTAGGCCCGTTAAAAGTACATTCTAAAAATGAGATTAGGTGTAAACCCTAGAGATTCTTGTCGTAGTACCTCCAGTTCAATATCTCCGGTGTTTGGGTTTTCGTCAACCTGATAACTCACAGCTATAGGTACCTGTCTTCTATACAGGTTTTGGATAGATGCTCCTAATTGTCCTCTCCAATTTCCTATGGTATTAAAATTAAATCGATATATAGCAGATACATCCATTCTGTGATAGGCAGGAAGGCGTAAAGCGTTGGCAGCTCCAAATACAATTTCATCTCCCACAAGGTCGGCGTCGGTAAATGGTGCTCCAGAACGCCATAACCACCCTAAAGAAAACTCCCAATCATTCACTTTTAAGGTATTCGAAATTTGAAAATTGTGGGTAATATCATTGTTCCCAGGAAAAGGATTGACCTGAATTTCTGGGAATG
Organism: Aquimarina sp. KJ22-3; assembly: GCF_055808215.1. Classification (NCBI taxonomy): domain Bacteria; kingdom Pseudomonadati; phylum Bacteroidota; class Flavobacteriia; order Flavobacteriales; family Flavobacteriaceae; genus Aquimarina; species Aquimarina sp. KJ22-3. The sequence goes on from NZ_CM147859.1 coordinate 238,646, forward strand.
TATATTCGATATCATTAAAGGTGTATCCCAGCCAGGTTCTAAAATTCTTAAATCGCTTCTTAATCAATACATCCAATCCAAAAACCCTACTTTCTCCAGTAGATAGATCTGTTGCTATGGCATTAAAGCCATTGGTGGCAGAAGTCAATCCTTCTATGTTTTTATAGTACCCATCTAGTTCAATATTCCAACCATTATTGGAAAACAGGAATCCTCCAGAAAACTGCGTGCTCTCTACTACAGGAATTTCTTCATTATTCGCATGAACCCACAGGTCATTGTTTAAGCGAAGCTGAGTGTCTTCAAATTCTACAAGTTGACTTATGGGCTGGTACCTAAGTTCTCCCGTTGCTTTTAAACGCAGGTGTTTAGCAATAGGATATTCTATATTCACTCTTGGTTCGATATAGAAATCATTCACCACCGAATAATGAGAGGCTCGTACTCCCAGATTAATGAGTCCTTTATTTTTGGGTAAAAACTTATAGTTAGCATAAATCGTATTCGCTGTGTTTTTAACCAGGTCTGTTTCATTCACTGGGTTCTCAAATTCACCATCGATGGTAATGGCATAAAAAACTTCATTGTTAGAAAATTGATACCCTAAGGTTAATAGGTGCTTAGGATCAAAATGATAAGTGATATTTGCATCTATACCGACATCCTCTACACGATTTTGTCTTATCGATTGTTCTTCCAAGATGTTTTCTTCTCGAATGGTAAACAAATAATCAGAATCAAATTTTGAGTAGTATGCTTTTAACTCATGATCCAAACGTTTGGATCGAGATCCTACCCAAGAAAAACTAGCGCCCTCATTGCTGATTTCCAAATCATCGGTAATCAGATCTTCTTCGTTGTCGATTTCAAAAGTGAGATCATTTTTGGTATAAATACCACTTACCATAATCTTATCTTTTTTTGAAGGTGCAATGATTAGTTTTGCGCTGGTATCATAAAAGAAGAAGTCGTTGAATCCAATGTCTTCTTCAATTTCTTCGTCCTCTTCTTCATCAACAGGACCTGCAGTATCAACAATTTTAGTGTTTTGAAATACTTTTTCAGAAAAAGCATCGTAGGTAGGCGTTTCAACCAAATCAGTATAAGAACGTCGACCAGAAACTACTAATCCTACTTTGTTTCCTAGAGGAGCCTTTAGAAAAAGATCAGCATGAGTGCCGTTAATCCCTACACCGCCGTTGAATTTTTCAGGAACTTCCCGATCACTAGAAATAGAAATGACCCCAGACACTCGATCCCCGTATTTGGGATCTGCACCGCCTTTAAAAATTTTTGCATCTTGAACGATATAGGGATTAAATGCAGATAGCATCCCGAATAAATGCCCCGTATTGTACATTTTAATATCGTCCCAAAGGATGAGGTTTTGATCTGGAGATCCCCCTCGTATCTGGATTCCGGTCACAGTTTCACTGGGGCTACTAATTCCAGGTATAAGTTGTATGCTTTGTAAAATATCAGGTTCACTTTGACCAGGTAAGATCCCTAAATTTTCGTTGGTGACCAAGAAAGAACCATCAATGCTTTTATCAATTCCTGTAGTAAGATATTCTACAATCAGTACTTCTTCTAGAGTAGTAGTGGTAACAAACATGGGTATTCTTGGGCAACTTCCTGTCTTAAAATCTGATGCTTTTATACGTTTATCTAGATAGCCAACATATTCGATTTGTATCATTTCATCCTGAGAAATCATTCCCAGTTGAAAAAAACCATCATCTGCTGCTATAGTTCCAGTTTTTGAGCTTTCAATACTAATAGAGGCAAAGGATAACGGTTCATTAGTACTTTCATCAAAAAGATATCCGCATACTTCGACCTTGTTATCTGGAGCACTAACAATCACTTGTCGATCCGATATTTTTTTGAAATTAAGATCGGTTAAGGATTTAAGGATAACAAGCAGTTCATCAATTGGTGTGTCTTGTATGGCTACAGTTATGATCTTGTTTTTAACGATATCATCACTAAATGAAAAAATAAGATCATAGGATTCAGACAACTCCGATAGAACTTGTTGTAGTGGAGTCTGTTTGTATTCTTTAACGATTTGTGCCTGTGTAGTGTAGCTGATTACCAAAAACAGAAATAGTATTTTTCTCATAGTAGGCAATTTTGGACTATTTTTAAATTTTTGGTCATCTGATATTGTGATAATTTATTTTGTGGATAGCGAAATGGTTTTGCCATTAATGACGTATTCGATGCCCATAGGCACCAACACAGATTCTAAGGCAATAGTAAGATCATCGTACACAAATCCACCCGTAAACAATTGCTCTTGATCAATAGCGGTACGAGTGATTGTGATATCAAATTGCCGTTCGAGTTCATCCAACACTTCCGAAAGAGGAACGCTGTCAAAAAGACTTTCTCCTTTGGTCCATAGGGGTTGGTTTTGGGTAACCTGAATATCCACCAGTTTTTTGTTTTCCAAAACAACACCTTGTCCTTTTTGCAGTACCTTTTGTTGGTTGCCCTGTGCTGAAACACGAACTTTTCCTTCATAACAACCTACCAGAAATTGTGTGTTTCTGCTTCTTACATTAAATTGAGTTCCTAACACCTCTATTTTCCCGGTTTCCGTTTCAACCGTAAAATTAGTACCCGAAGTCACCTTAAAAAAGGCTTCTCCGGTAAGTTTAACTTTTCTATCCTGAGACCAGAAAAAACGAGAATGCGATAATGTAGAGGCAGCATTAAGCTCCACCGAGCTTCCATCGGGTAAAACAACCGCGAGCTGCTCACCTGGCAAAGCAGTATAAGTAACTTTATTGAAGAAAATCCCTATGATTAATGCGATCGAGGCTGCTACTGCCAGTGCATACCACAATGGTTTGAGCGGTATTACTTTGGTTTTTGATTCTGGGGTTGGGGTATCGAGCCCTTCCAAAGTCGTATTTAAAGACTGTTTCAGATCAAAATCCGGAGCTTTAAAATAGGTCAATCCAGTTATGATTTTGTCATAATCCGCATACTCTGGAAGGTTTTTTAACTCCTCCAGATCTTCCGCATTCAGCTCATTATTCAGCCATTTTGCTAAGTATGTATTTTCATTGTCCTTGAGCATAATTTTTCTCTCATATCACCATCATAACAGTTAAGTAAAAAAATACCCTACCTAGCTTAGATGTTTTTTACCAATTTTCTTAAATGTTTTAGTGCGTTGTGCATCCGCTTTTCTACCGCTTTCACAGAGATATCAAGCATTTCTGCAATTTGAGCATATGTTTTTTTATCGATACGATTTAGTAAAAAAACTTCTCGTTGTCCTTCAGGAAGTTCTGCCAAAGCTTGCTGTAGTTTGTCCATAAACTCCTTTTCTTCCATCACAAAATCCGGGGCTTCAATATTCTTGTTTCTATGAGGTAGTTTTGAATATTCTAATCGAACCTTTTGGTGAGCTACCTGATTTAAAAATAAATTGTTGGCTACAGTACATAAAAAACCTTTTGCTTTTTCGTAGATGACCTTTTTGCAGTTATGCCATAGTTTGATAAAAGCTTCTTGCATCACATCCTCTGCTTGTTCTTTATTTCCGCATTTGTAGTAGATAAAATTTCGAACAGTTTCTGCATGGGTTTCGAACAGCGATGTAAAAACCGGACGATCACATACAGACTTTGAGGATTGCTCCATAAAAATTTTTTTTCGATTTCAGGTAGGGTGATTTTGAATTCACCTGTTATTAACCCAAAAATAACGGATTATGAATTCCCAAACAAATCTCAAAATTGTACTGATTCTTATTACAGCAATGGCATTACTGTCTATAGCTATCAAGGTGAAACCAGTATTTGATAACTATGACACCTTCAATGCTCAAACTGCTTTTAAGGTCAATTACAACTACTTTTTTAAAAGTGAAGATCAAAGTACTACAGTAAAAACCTTTATTCCTAAGAGTAATGATCGACAACGGATTTCAAAAAACAAAAATGTAAGTGATAGCACCTTGTATTTTGAAGAACGTACCCTGATAAACGGTAATAAAAAGGCAATTTGGAATACCAAAAAAGCAAATACCTACCATGCTTCGAACTACGAGTTCATCTTTGAAGGAAAGGAAAAGCGATACCAGATTCCCATAGATTTTAAAAAGCAACCTCAAGTGGATAAAAAGTATCTCATGCCTTCAAAAAACATTCAGGTTGAAGATGATAGGATAAGTACTCTGGCTAGGCAATTAGCCCAGGGAACACAAAATGATAAAGAACGTATCAAAAGACTTTTTGATCATGTGGTAAGCATCCCGTCTGCGCCAATTATAACACTTACGGATGCGGTAACCACTTTGGAACAAAATCGGGCTTCTTGTAATGGTAAAAGCAGATTGTTTGTAGCTTTGTGCCGAAACTTGGGATATCCAGCAAGAATAAAGGGAGGAATAATTTTGGAGAATATCAACAAAAGAACCTCTCATGTTTGGGCAGAGGTATTGATGGACACCACTTGGGTTCCATTTGATGCACTCAACAATCATTACGCATATATCCCATCCAACTATTTGGAAATCTACCAGGGAGATGAGTTCTTGATTACGCATTCTTCGGGGATACAATTCGATTATGCTTATCAGATTGATGCGTTGAATCATATCCCATTTCTGAAATTAAATTCTGAAGAAATCCGTGGATTATCCAGCGTTTCATTATGGCGATTGGTAGAAGGAAATGTGATTCCGCAAGGAGCACTAAACCTTCTTTTATTGTTGCCAGTAGGAGGATTGCTGATTGCCTTTTTACGAAACGTGGTTGGGGTAAAGACTTTTGGAGTGTTCTTGCCGGTATTGATTGCCTTTTCACTATTGCATACAGGTTTTGTATCTGGATTACTACTTTTTATCGGTCTGATTTTACTGGTAGGGCTGGTGTCCTATCCATTTGACAAAATAGGATTGCTCTATACGCCAAAACTGGTGATTTCTCTAAGCATTATGGTGGGGATTATGATTCTGGCCACGATGATAGGGATACGATATAACATCACTTGGTTAACGACACTCACATTCTTCCCAACGATCATATTAACCATTGCGGCAGAACGATTTTCTAGAGCTACCATCGAAGATGGGTACAAACTGGCTTTGGACAAACTATTCCAAACACTTTTGGCAACAACAGTATGTTATGGTCTTTTGTCATGGCAAGCGCTACCCGCAATTCTAATCATCTTCCCAGAATGTATACTGCTAATTATCGCAATGGCGATGCTGTTAGGACGATACATCGGAATTCGATGGGTAGAGTTCTATCGATTCAAACCATTGCTCAGATAAAAAAACAAATAAACAAACTATGCTTTCTACCATTATACCCATGAAATCACACAAAAAAACAAAAAAGGTCGTCGGCCTGAACGAAAGAAATATTAAGCTGATTTATCCTAATAATCCAAAAAGGTATTACCCTCTGGCGGATGATAAGGTGCTTACCAAAGAAATTTTGCATCAATATAATATCCCCTGTGCCGAAACCTATGCGGTTATCGAATACAACAGTGATATCAAATCTGCTTGGGAGCAATGTAAAACCTATGATGCGTTGGCGATCAAACCGGCACGGGGCAGAGGTGGAGGAGGAATTAAAATCCTTAAAAAGGATGCCGAAGGAAACTGGACAAGCAGTGGTAAAATTGTTACCGAGCGTCAAGTTTTTCAGCATATGGCGGCAACCATTATGGGGTTTTATTCATTGGGATCTCACGATAGAGTGTTGATCGAAGAATGTATAGAACCGGATCCTTTTTTTGATAAAATTTATCCATCCGGAGTGCCTGATTTTAGAATCATCACCCTTAATCAAACTCCACTAATGGGGATGTTACGAATGCCAACAGATCGTTCTGATGGAAAAGCCAATTTGCATCAAAATGGAGTAGGAATAGGGATAGACATGGAAAAAGGAACATTGACTCAGGTCTATGATGGTACTTCGTATTACAATTATCATCCCGATAGCAAATTTGTAATAAAAGATCTCCCAATACCCTATTGGGAAGAGATCATCAAAATATCTGTGGATACCGCCAATGCTTTTCCACTCAACTATCTGGGAGTCGATATTGTAATTGATAAGAACAAAGGACCTCAGATCATGGAAATCAATGTGCGTCCAGGACTAGGTATCCAACTAGTAAATCAACAAGGATTAAAGGAAACAATAGAGAAAACAAACCATTTAAGAGAAAAATAATACGCTATGCAAATACGAAAAGTAATCACGAAACTCTTCATACTATTTATAACCACAATGGGAATGGCCCAGAGTAAAACCTCATTAAAATTGGAAACACAAGGAGGTTATGAATATAATTATTTTAGAAGCCCCGAAGAAATAAGATCTGATGGACAACTCCTCACCAAAGAAGACCTTATTTCCAGTAGTACGTACCAAGATGTTTCCGGTATCTTCAGATATCGTTATAAGTGGGGGAAGAACAGGTTGCGATTTCTGGCCAATCCATTTTCCCGAATTTTTTATGAGAATATTGATGACAGTTACTGGAGTCTCAACACTACGGTGAAGTATGATCATAAAATTAGTAAAAGTTTGATTTTATTGGCCGAAGCACGATTTAAAAGAATGAATCGAGAAGGGTTAGGAGGAGATCAAAATGTATTGATTAATCCATTGGGGTATACCAATTATGGAGCATCTGGGGGGTTAGAATTTGTGCCTTTTACTGCCAACGAGATGACCATAAAAGGGTTTTATAATTTCAAAGACTTTGATGCTTTTGGAGTTCGGGATTTACAATTTAATGAATTCGGAATACAGTTCTCGACCGTACAATCTTTTATCGTAGATAGACAAGAACATCAAATAGGATTGACCGCCTATGTTAAAAAACGAAAGTATGACACTTTTAATGCCAGCGAGATCGATACCGATGGAGAGAGAGATTGGGATTATGTAAAAGCAACCCTTTTTTATGAGCTACCTATTGGAAATCGTTTTAAAATAAGCCCTGACCTGATGTACTATAAACGTATAGATAATTCTACAGATAGATCTGGATTTAATCAGTATGGTCCAGGAGTTACCATGGTATTCAAAAGTAAATTAACTAGAATTCGTTCTTCTTTTTCCTTCATAACCAGAAACTACGATGTGATCGAAGCAAGAAATACCGAAGAACTAATAGGCGAAAAGTTGAAGTATGAGTATGCGAATTTTGGGTTAGACATTACACATAAAATTGGCAATGGATTTTCTATATCTGGGACTGTATTTTCCAGAATACGAAGTACAAATTATACAGATATTGATGCACGTTCTTTTAGGAATTATAGAAATCAGTACGCCGGGATTGGGATTTTATGGGAATTGTGATTTTTCCCGGATTTTTATAGTTTGTTTTTTTAGGCTAAGCGTTACTTTTGTAGCGCTTAGCTTTTATAGCAATGAATTATGGCGAGAGACGAAAAACTTAAAGAACGTTGGGAACATTTGGTAAACAAACTTTCTACTCAATTTGCTGATGGAGAGGATTTGGATCTGGATGGTATTATATATTTGATCGGAGTTCAGGAACTAGGGCAGCTGCATCGTAGGTTTAAAAAGGATGAGAAGCTTGATCTGATGCATATTGCCATATGCAGACTACTAGAACCTTATGGATATTATGAGTTTGATTACTATGATGATGATGGATGGCCACATTATAAGGTAAAAGAACAATTACCGCACCTTAAAGCAGGAGAACAATCAGTATTGATGAAAGAGGCGATCGTAAATTATTTTCTGGTAAGTCAATATATCGATTAAATTATCACAACTAGTAAAGAGTTATTTTTTAGATTTTAATTAACAACTTAGAATGTAGTATTGTAAATGGTGTTGATATTTTTGTGATGGATGATTTTTACTCATACCTACAACCACACTAATCAAACCAATATCATAACCAATGAAAAAAACTATTCTACTGTATGTAATCTTCAATGTTTTATTTTTTACTTCATGTAGCTCAGACGACGATAATACTGCTGATCCTATTATTGGAAAATGGACGTTGTCCGAAAGATTCCACAATGGAGAAGTATTTGCCTTAGACAACTGTTTTAAATCTGATGAGGTGATTTTTCTGGAAAATGGAACACTAACATCTACTTTTCATAAACTTACAGGGAGCACTTGCGAAGTGTCTCATACTGCAGAAGGTACCTGGAAAAATTTAGGGAATAATGAGTATACCATGGTCGAAAATGGAGAAGAACCCTATACATGTGTAATCAGTGAAAATAGAGCTGTTTTTACTATTGAGACTCAATTTGAATTTCAGGGAGAAGAGATATTGCAAAGGGATATCTTGATAAAGAACTAATCACTCCTTTAGCATTGTAGGCCATAGATTAGACGTCAACCTATAAAAATGCTGGTAGATTCAGTTTAGTTTGTCTAAATTTATAGTAAAATAAACTATGATATTAGGTTTACTTTTTTCTGATATTCCTAATGATTCCGGACCTATTTATAGGGAAACTTTGATGGGAAGGTTACCGGTAGAGCCTTTCAATACGTTTAGCAATCTTGTCTTTCTTTTCATCATCATTTATTTTTCAATTCGTATTTATAAGGATTTGAAAAGACATGCTTTTTTAGCATTCTGTATGCCTGTATTAACCATAGGGTTTATTGGTGGAACTGTATTTCATGGCACTCGTAGTCATGATATTTGGTTATTGATGGATTGGGTTCCGATTATGGTGTTATGCATGTCGGCCGTATTTTATTTTATATTCAAACTATTCACACACTGGTGGAAGCGGTTGATTGCAATTGTACTCATTTTTACTGTGTCATTTGTGATAAGGAGGTTGCCAATGCCTGATTTGATAAGAATATCTTTGGGATATGTCATTACAGCGATTACTGTACTTCTTCCAATTGTCTTGTATCTTGCAAAAACAAGGGGTCGATATAAAGAACTGGTCATTATAGCTGTCGTCAGTTTTGTGATTGCAGTAAGTTTCAGAAGTGCAGATAAGCTTTTACAAATCGATTGGTTGTATATGGGAACCCATTGGTTATGGCATTTGTTTGGAGGAATATCCGTTTTCTTTTTGATGCTATATGTATATAAAGACGGTTTATACAGAAAGGCGGTTTACCCATCCAAATAAAAAGGGCCTAATATTCTTCACCATAAAGAATAATAGACCCCTACATGTTTTGCAATGGATGTTTAGCTTATGTACGCTTCTAACTTGGAGAACGCTTTTTCGCGATAGGGTAATAATTCCTGGTAGGCAGCCCCTTCAAAGACCGCTTGCAACGAATCCATATCATTAAATTCCATTACTGAAACCAAACTAGGTGTGTTTTCGCCAATAAGTGATTTGGAAACTTTGTATTTTCCTACATTTTTGGCACTTACCTCTTGATATAGCTCGCCTACTTTTTCTACATAATAGGATAAGGCTTCCTTTTCGTTGGGATTAATAGTCCCAACGATTACTAAATTTACTTTGTTCATAACATTATTTTTATGGATTAAACTCTTTTGCCCATGTTCTGGCCCATGTTTCCAGAGGATGCAACAATTGAAAAATTTCTTCTCCTTTGTCTGTTAAGCCATACCCTTCTACAGTTCTTTCGATAAGAGAGGCTGTGGTTAATTCTTTTAATCTTTTATTAAGAGTAGAGGGAGATATGGACTCGCATCTTTCCTGAAGCGCCCTGAAAGTGCAAGGACCCTCATTCAACCTCCAAATGATACCCATGGCCCAGCTGCGTCCTAACAGATCGAAGAGCGCCATCAAATGGTTACCAGATTTGGATCCTCTTACGGGTTTTCCTGGTGTTGGGAATGACATATGATTTTTATTTGCTATTAAAAACATAGCAAAGCTACAAAAAGTGTAGCAATGCTACAAAAAAGATAGTAATTTTTTGAAAGGGCTCTTTGGTAGGAATTTAGTGATAAATTATACCTACTAACTTTACATCTGATGAATATCCTTTTAAAAACGTTTATAATTTAGGCTAAAAGCTATAAATTTGCCTTCTTACTAAGAGGATAATCGATGATTGACAAGATTAAAGAATACATCGCTGAGGTTGAAGGTTTCAAGGCCAAAACCAAAGAAGAAGTAGAAGCATTCAGAATTAAATTTTCTGGTAAAAAAGGATTGGTTAATGATCTTTTTTCAGAATTTAAAAATATAGCCAATGATCAAAAGAAAGAATTTGGTCAGGCGATCAATGCACTTAAAACAGCTGCAGAAAGTAAAGTAAAGTCTTTAAAGGATGAGTTAGAGTCCCAAGAAGAAGAAAAAGGAATTTATGGAGATCTTTCTAGACCAGCAGAACCTATTCAGCTAGGATCCAGACATCCTATATCTTTGGTAAAAAACCAAATTATTGAAATTTTCTCTCGTATTGGGTTTAATGTAAGTGAGGGGCCTGAAATTGAGGACGATTGGCATAACTTTACCGCATTAAATTTACCAGAGTACCACCCGGCAAGAGATATGCAGGATACGTTTTTTATTCAGACTGACCCTGATATTTTATTGCGTACACATACATCCTCTGTACAAGTACGTTATATGGAAAACAATCAACCACCGATACGTACGATTTCTCCAGGAAGAGTATATAGAAATGAAGCGATTTCTGCAAGGTCGCATTGTTTCTTTCATCAGGTAGAAGGCTTATACATTGATAAGAATGTATCCTTTGCAGATTTAAAGCAGACGTTACAATATTTCACTACAGAGATGTTCGGAAAATCTAAGATTAGATTACGTCCATCTTATTTCCCTTTTACAGAACCTAGTGCAGAGGTAGATGTATATTGGGGACTAGAAACCGAAACCGATTACAAAATGACCAAAGGAACAGGTTGGTTAGAAATTATGGGTTGTGGTATGGTAGATCCTAATGTACTTAAGAATTGCAATATCGATCCCGATGAGTACAGTGGTTTTGCTTTTGGAATGGGAATTGATCGAATCGCCTTATTACTCTATGGAATTTCTGATATCAGAATGCTGAGCGAAAATGACGTTCGATTTTTGGAGCAATTCAAACCTACTTTATAAATCTTATCTTAATCAAGATACCCAAGAATGAAGAAAGATATCGAAATACCTGTTGTAGAACATGTATACGTTGCCGTGGTGAAGGAATGGAACGAAGAGTTTCTTGCTCAGGACTGGAATTCGTATATTATTAATGACAGAGATACGGCTATAGAAATGGTATTGGTGGTGACCAAAGGATATGATGGTGATCGCAAAACATCATTACTCAGACATGGTATTGGCACCATCGCAGCAAAATCTTCTGCAAAAATTGAGATGATTCAGGAAGAATTACTCAGTATGAATAATGAATTTACAGTTACCTTTTTTGCAGATGGTAAATTGTATGACAAAAAATATGTCTTCAGAAAAAATACCATCAACGAAAATGCTTTCCAGGAGCTTCCGGTAATGGATCAGCATGGGGTTTTGGTAAAATAATTCCTTAATAAGGGTCAACACTTTCAATTCTATCGATAGCAAAAACAGCTTCGGCTTTTATAAGCTGGTCATTGATTTTGACCCTCTCATAAAGGTATAAGGTTTTATAGCTTCCAGCAATATTGATTAGATCTTGTTTGGCAACCGTTACCTCCTTTTTTAGAACAACTTTATCCCAATGGTAGTCGTGTTTAGATAGTTGAAGTACTACACTATCTTCTGAAGAACCAGATAAAGTATAGGTTAACTCTGCTCTTTCTCCCCGTTTAAACCCTTCTCTTCTTCCTGCAACATTGATCTTAGGAATCATTTCGATCATTTTGATATGATAGATATCTTTGTTTGCTGCAGACTTGATTAATGCAACGGTTTCTTCATTGAGTTTGTCATTTTCTTTTCTTTTTTCAACCGATTCAAAGCCTCTACCTACCGATCTCGAAACTTCTTTGGTCATGTTAGTTACCAATAGACCAATTAGCAGTAGGACTGGGATCATAAGAATAATAAAACCTGTATACGCCCAATACGGAGTTTTGATTCGGGCTTCAGCCTTGTTAAGCAAGGTTCTTAATTGAGCATCAGTGCCTACTTCCTTGTCGGTAGTATTGTTTTTTACTTTCCAGAATTTGGTAATAGGGAATACCGGAATAAAAAATAAAAAGAAAAAGTTCTGATATAACTGAAACTTAAGATGACTATACTCGGCTGGTAAATTGAGTTCTTCATGAGTATATGTCTTTGTTCGTATTGAGTATTTGCCATAAAAAATTACCATATCTAGGGGTTTTTGTTTAGTACTAATTTCATTACGGTAATCATCCCGTATAATGCTGATGTATAGATAATCAGTCCAATGATTTGTCCAAAAAAGAAAAACAACTCAGAATCAGCAATGAGCATTCCTAAATTCCGAAATAGAATTCCAAAAAGGTTTGAAGGAAGTATCAAAATTAAATCCAAACCATCCGAAATGGAATCGACGTATTTTGACAATTTTAAATCTGTGAAATAATCATAAGTACCTAGCGAGATGTAAACTAAGGAAATTATGAATGACGTGACCGTTGTTTGTTTCAATTTAGATTAATTTGTCAAACTTGTTGCTTATAGCAAATATATTGATTGAAATTTAAACGTATTGTAAAGTTCCTTTTTTGCTTTACAACTTGACGTGTCTAAAAAAAGTATAAAACAAGTTTTTCAAATTAATAATGATTCAAAAAAGGAAGTGCTTTTTATACTTTTTTTTATTCTAAAATATAACAATATGATAGGATTTTAATAGGATTAATGAAAGTAATTCATTTTGAATTCAATACGACAAAATGCAAAAATAAACGATGAAATACACATTTTGACGTTAATTTTTTGTTAATTTGAATTTTTTTTCTGATTTTTGCATGGTAACTGGAAATAGAATAGATGCAAAAACTTTTACTCTCTTATGTAGCGAGATTAACTATGCTAGGCGTATTGTTCTTTTCCTGTGGTAGTGGTGGTACTAAAACACAAAACATTACTATTGTAGGAACATGGAAACTAAAGCAAGAGTATAGTAATGAAGGAGGAGATACCCCTTTGAAGGAGTTTCCTTTGTCGACATGTGACAAGGCAACGACTTTGGAGATCATGAAAAGTGGAAGGTTTGTAGAGAAAAGTTACTACGAAAATTCCAGTATCGCTGGCGAATGCGCAAAAAACAGTAGTGATACCAGAGGCGACTGGAAAAAAGGACCAGGAGGAATGTTTCTTTTTGTTTATGATAAAGATAATGCACTTTCGCTTGTAGGTTCTAAAGTAACCCTAGAAAATGGAGAACTGATTATCTCGGCAGTATATACAGATCGGGATATGGGACCTAGAACGAAGCTTAAATTTATTTATTCAAAAGTTTAATTTTTAATTGTTTTTAGTGTTTAATTTAAAAGCCTGTGCACGTTACACAGGCTTTTTCGTCTTTTCAATGATTTGCTTTTACACTAATAAAAAATGAGTAGGGCTCATGTACAAATCAAATAAAGACGCAACCACTACTAAAAATATCTTAGTTTGGGGAAACTAATTTGGATTGGTTTTTTCAGGTATATCGACTACGTCCAAAAGAACTTTGACTCGTTTTTCTACCAAAGCATTGTATTTTTTGGTCAGCATATTTATTTCATGAATTATTTTACTAAAGATCTTTTGAGGTTCAAGAATGGATTGCGCTGTAAGATGATTAATCAGTTCCGTAAAGCTTTCTTTAGCGGTATGAATCAATGCAATGGTATTTATCTTACTCGTATTTGTAAACTGAGTGTTATGTGCGATATATAAATCTTCAAAAGAAATATTGCTTTGTTTTAGCTCCTGTGCCCATACAGTGATTTGCAAAGTGTCTAATCCCTCTCGTAGTACCGTTATTTTTTCCCAATCCTCGGTGAGTTTGTGAATGAGGTTCGTTTTATCATAATAATTTTGTTGATGGATCACATCGACATACTGATCTATACTTTGCAATAATACCCGGGCAGCAGCACGTTTTGCTGGTTCAAAGTGATTGGTAAATCCTTCGGTCACTATGCGTATTCCTATAATAGCAAGGTCTCTGCGTTTGTCCAAAAATTCATGTGTAGCGGTAACCGAGCTTCCGAGTTGCTTTTTGTACACTTCTTCTAAGCGAACTAAATGATCATGTAATCCAATAAGTTGAGGTACAACTTGCAATGTTTTGGGGTCGTTTATGGTAATAATGTGTTGTATTTCTGAAAGGTATTCTATAAACTCACTATTTCTGAATCTATAAAAAGTGGGCGTGATAAACATAAGTTGAGCTAGATTTTAGGGCTGCTAATTCTCAAATTGAGTCAGTGTCTTTTAAAATTTGGAGGCCAAGCTATTATAAAAAAACAGAAAATTCTTACGGCTTTCCGCAATACCCAGAAAATAAAGTAATTAATAGCTTCAATAATTTCTAAGTCTCAGGATTTCAGCCGAATAAAAAACAACTTTTTTTGAATTTGTGTTAACCTTTTTCAAAATCACACATTAACCTACCAGATCACTTTGCTCTTTTTGCACAAAGTGTGATTCATACAGTATTAACTTAAAACCGTTTTAATTATGAAAAAAGTAGTATTGGGGCTGATCATTATTTTTTGTTGGTCATGTCAAAATGAGAATGATCCAATCGTTCAGGAAACTAGTAAGGAAGTATTTGTCGCCTATTCGGGAGGTGAATCTATTTCAAAAGGACCTTCTGGAAGATTATGCAGATTTATTTTTGAGTATGGTAATCTGATGTGCGATCCCAGCGGGAACAACTGTCGTTGTGACGGTACCAACGGATTGCTATGTAAAATCAGCATGGAGTGTTATCCAGATCCAACAATTGGAATTAATCTCCCTCCTGTAGTTTGGGACCCTTGTAAGATCATTCCTTGTGGGTGGAATTATAATGACCCATGGATTATTTATGACAAGATCGACCCTCGGAAATTTGGATCGATTAGGGATTATTTGCAAGTTGAAGTTCAACAACCTAGTGCAACCGCCTTTCCATTTGTAATGAACAAAGAAGTTCTGGGCTTGCAGTTTTATCAACCCAACAATTTGATGAGTATAAATGCCGTAGGTTTGGGAGACCCTTCTCCGCAACCAAGTATCTATCATTTGAAAAATACAATAAAGCTAGACCCAAAATTGTCTCAAGAACTGGGCTTACAGAGTAATATCATCAAACCTGGTGAATACCCAGTAGTTCTTAATCCAAAAAACAACACTTACAATGTGCTTCTAAAAGTACAGTAATTAGTGTGTCAACTGTGATTTGTTATCCCGGATACAGTCAATAAATAAGAACATTAGGCTGTATTCGGGTCTTTTATTAATTAACCAAAGTTTATCTTTTACTGAAATATGCCTTTCTAATTAGGGCAAAATAGATACAGATCGGAATAAATATACATACAATTACCGAAGAAGTTTTGTAGCTACTACCTATGTCGTTAAACAGATTTAAGAAATCTACCGAAGAGTTAAATAACCATAAAGCAAATAACTCAAAATCTGGGATGAATATCAGAAACAGAGTTAATAGCAGTAAAAATGCTATTTTGAGGTAATGGTTGTCTAAAATCTTATCGAGCAAAAATATCCATGTAAATGGAATAAGGATATACCAAATAATGATATTAATTTCTTCATAAGTGAACCCTGTTAGTTTCTCAAGGAATTTTAAAAAATCATAAACTACTTTGAACAGAGCTTCCACCGCATTATGAACGCTAAAGGTTAAAAGAAATTAGTATCCAATTTTTTCACGTACTCTGGCAAGAACTTCATTGGCAATAGCAGTTGCTTTTTTGGCTCCTATAGCTAAAGCTTCATCAACCTCGTTCAAGTTTTCCATATAATACGTATAGCGTTCACGCTCTTTGGCAAACTTCTCGATCAGTAATTCGAATAAGGCTTGCTTGGCATGACCATACCCATAATTTCCTCCCAAGTAGTTTTGTCGCATTTCTTCCTGTTGGCCAGGAGATGCAATTAATTTATACAAACCAAAAACATTACAAGTATCCGGATCTTTTGGATCTTCAAGAGGAGTACTATCGGTTTCTATAGACATGATTTGTTTTCTGAGTTTTTTGTCGGGTAAAAACAAGTTGATAATGTTTCCTTTAGACTTACTCATTTTGGTGCCATCGGTACCAGGTACATACATCGTATCTTTTTTAAGTTGTATTTGAGGTAATACAAACACTTCACCAACTTTATTATGAACCCTACTGGCTACATCTCTGGTAAATTCCAAATGTTGTTCCTGATCCTTTCCTACAGGAACTATTTCGGCATCATACAACAGTATATCTGCGGCCATAAGCATTGGGTATGTAAAAATCCCGGCATTTACGTCATCTAATCGATCGGCTTTATCCTTAAAAGAATGAGCTAATTTTAATCGTTGATACGGAAAAAAGCAATTTAGGTACCAAGCAAGTTCTGTTACTTGAGGAATATCGCTTTGTCTATAAAAAACACTTTTTTCTATGTCCAGACCACAAGCCAGCCATGTGGCAGCAGTAGAGTAGGTGTTTTCTCTTAGCGTTTTAGCATCTTTAATTTGTGTCAAAGAATGCATATCCGCAATAAACAGAAAAGACTCATTTTCTGGCTGATTGGCCATTTCTATAGCAGGGAGTATCGCTCCTAATAAGTTTCCTAAATGTGGAGTTCCGGTACTTTGAACGCCAGTTAGAATTCTAGACATAGTATTTTTTAGTTTGTGGCAAAGGTAATTTTTTTTGTGAACCGAATATCGTTTTTTGTTGGCTAAAGAGATATTTTTTATCATCAAAGTATGGTGGTCTGCAAAAAGTATTATACTAGCTCGAAGCAATTATGTATTTTTGAGAAATGACTTTGATTCGAAACATACTCATACTGCTTTGGCGTATTTGGTTTTACATACTTGTGGGCGTTCCTATCATCATTATGTTTCCGATTTTATTGATATTCACCTCTAGAGAAGAATGGTATCCTCAATTTTTTGTAGTGGCTCGATTTTGGGCAAAAATTGTTTTATATGGTAGCGGATTTATTCCCAAAGTTACCAAGGAAACCGAAGTAGATCGCAAAAAAAGTTACATGTTTGTGGCTAATCATGGTTCGATGACAGATATTATGTTTATGCTCTACTGCGTAAAAAACCCATTTGTGTTTGTAGGGAAAAAGGAGCTGGCAAAGATCCCGATTTTTGGATTTTTCTATAAACGCACTTGTATTTTGGTGGATCGCAACAGTCAAAAAAGTAGAAAAGAGGTTTTTGATAAAGCTCATGCGAGATTACATAACGGAACCAGTATCTGTATTTTTCCCGAGGGAGGTGTTCCAGATGATCAAACTATAATACTTGACGAATTTAAGGATGGAGCTTTTCGACTGGCAATAGATCATCAAATCCCTATTTTACCATTGACCTTTTTTGATAACAAAAAGCGTTTTTCGTATACTTTTTTTAGTGGTAGCCCAGGAGAAATGAGAGGGTTTATTCATAAAGAAATCCCAACCCAGGGATTGACGCAATCCGACAAAAAAGAACTGAAAGAAAAAGTACGTGGCATCATTCTTGAAAAGCTGGAAGCAGATTTGAAAGATTAAATACAAAAGCCGCTCCTATATAAGAACGGCTTTGTTCATCATTGCCATTTAAAGCAATAACTACCTAACCAACTAAACCATTTGATTTCTTATTTAAAATTTTATGCTCATCCCAGTGTAGACTCCAAAATAGAACGGTCTAAAATCTCCGGCATCATTAAAGGCATTAAACTGATATTTAAAAATAGGTTCTAGATTGATCTGGAATTGATCTGACAATTCATAATCAATTCCAATACCAATATTACCACTGAAGCTTACATCGTTCAGATTATTGGCTTGCCCGATTTCAGTTTCAAAATCTCCGGCTTCCAACGAAATTTCATTGTCTTCCAGAAAAAGAGTACTTATTCCACCAATCATATTTACTCCAACTTTCTTGTCCACAATAGCATACTTCATTTCCAAAGGCACTTCGATATATCCAATTCGCTGATTTAATAAACCAGCGTTTTGTCGTTGATTAATGGCATCACGATTCACCTCCGAAGCATTAAAACCAGGGACATCTTGAGTTCCAATATCTGATACCAAAATAGCTTGTGCACTAGGTGCATAATCAATGCTTGAAATATTTTGACCTGTTGCAGAGGGAGAAAACCCCACATCAAGTGTATTGTAGCTTAAATCTACTTTGTGTACACCAGAGCGGATACTAAATCGCTTATTGATCTCATAGGCTACTTGTACCCCATAACTTAAATTCACCTGGCCACTCTTTTCATTGTCTGCAAATTGCCTATCAATAGAAGAGCCATTACCAACAGAGTTATAATATACAGGAGCTACATTAGGAGCTACAGTCCATTTTTTACCGGATTCTTCAGTTGCTTCTGTATCTTCTTCTTCATTTTCTGCGATAGCATCAAAAATGGATTTTTTAACAGATTCTTCAGTAGTAGTCTTGATGTCTTCAGTTATGGATTTCTCAGTACTATCCTCACCGTTATCCATGGCGATATGATCTGCAATGCGTTTCGCATCCTGACCAGAGTCAGTATCCAATGGTTTTGCATTGGAATCCTGGTTTGTAGTCTTAGGATCTGTATTCTGATTTTCGGCTAAACCAGTGGTCGCTTTTGAAGGATCTTGTGGAGTAATTAATGAGCTTTCTTCTTTTTCTGAAATCGCAGTATTTGTTTTCTGATCAGAAGTTTGTTCTACAATTGCATTTTGGGTTTGTGAGTAGGATGATCCTTTAGGTGTTGTATATCTATTTTCTTTGGGGAGTTTAGCATCTACTGCTTTTCTTTTTTGAGGAGTAGCTATTGTATTTGGAGAAGAAGTGAGTGCCTCATCTTCTTGTGGTGTTTTTGACTCGGACGAATTTTCGTCGGTTTGTTCTGTAGAAACTACTGTAGTGTTTGGGATACTATAATTTGTTGTAGAGTCTATAGGATTTGAAGGGGTTTCCTTGGTTTCGGATTCTACAAGAGTAGGGTTTTGGGTACCAGTACTTTTTGTTAAAGAAAAGTACCCAATAGCAATCAAAATAGCAGCTACTGCCGCTACGCCTCCAACTTTATACCAAAGAGGAAGTATAAATGCCCGCCTACGATCATTGTCTTTTCTGGCTTTTATTTTTTCCCATACCGATTCATCCGGAGTAACGTCAAAATCCTTGAATTTCTCCTGAAATAAACGGTCTATATTCTTTTTATCGTTCATTATCTATCGTCAATTGCCCGCACATACGGTTCTTGATTGGTTTCTATTTTTGTTTTTAAAATGTTCCTGGCTCTTGCCAGATTCGATTTTGAGGTACCTACAGATATGCTAAGCATTTCGGCAATTTCCTTATGAGCATATCCATCCAAAACATAAAGATTAAACACTAACCGGTATCGGTCGGGTAGCTGCTGGATAATACTCAAAAGGTAATCTAATGATACCTCTTCATTTTCTATTTCTACTTCAACTTCTTCAATTTGTTCTTCGTTAACAATATCAAAAACTTTCTGTTTTCTATACTTCTGTAAGGCGGTATTAATCGTAATTCGTTTCATCCAACCTTCAAAAGAGCCTTTGCTTTTGTATTGTGTGATTTTATCAAAAATAGTTATAAAAGCATCTTGCAAAGTATCTTCGGCACTAGAGTAATCGGTAGAGTACTTCAAGCAAATAGAGAATAATTTACTACTGTACAATCGATATAATTGCTCCTGAGCCGCAGCGTTTTTTTCTTGCATTTTTTTATGAGTTGATCCAACCCCACTAACTACCTTTTTGATTTTGCGTTTAATTCTCTACGGGTACTTCTATTGTAAGATATTGATTGTTTCCTTGGCTATCTCTTCCTTGCCAGAACCTGAAAACATAAGATTCTTCATTTCCTACAAAAAACTCTAGGGATTCTTCTACACTGGCGGTATCTTCCAGATCTCTACAGTTATCTGGATTTACCACTAGATTAACAACAGCTACTGTACGTTCATTGTCACTAGGTGTGTAATCAAATCCAGCAAAAGCATGACAAGAAGTAGGTCTGAAAAAAGTAACACTTATGGTGTACGTTTCTCCTCTTACAAAGGTATCCGGGACCGTAGCCGTTTCTATAGGGACTAACTCATAGAAAAAACCAGTATTGTCATCAACACCACATCCCGAAGTCATTGCGATGATAAAAAAAGCCAAAATGATCTTAATCGTCTTCATAAACATTATGGGGTTAGAATAATAAACATATATAATCTAATATATAGATGAACGTAAACAGATAAGGTTGCTTTAAGGTATAAAAAAATCCTGTCGCGATCATGATCACAACAGGATTTTAATATGATGATTAAAAATATTTATTGCTCTTTAATAATCTTTATCGCCTCTTTAATCTTTTCTTCCAGCTCTTCCATTAGTTCTGGATTGTCATTTAGTAATGCTTTTACAGCATCTCGACCCTGGCCAAGTTTAGTATCTGCGTAGCTAAACCATGATCCGCTTTTCTTTACGATCTCATAGTCAACACCGATATCGATGATCTCTCCTGTTTTTGAGATACCTTCACCATACATGATATCAAATTCTGCTGTTCTAAAAGGAGGTGCTACTTTGTTTTTTACAACTTTCACACGAGTTTTATTTCCTTGTACTTCACTGTTACTATCTTTAATCTGCGTAGAACGACGAATATCCAATCGTACTGAAGCATAAAATTTCAGTGCATTACCTCCGGTTGTAGTTTCAGGATTTCCGAACATAACACCAATTTTTTCACGAAGCTGATTAATAAAAATCACCGTACAATTGGTTTTGCTGATAGAACTGGTTAACTTTCTTAATGCTTGAGACATTAATCGTGCATGAAGCCCCATTTTGGAGTCTCCCATTTCACCTTCAATTTCACTTTTTGGAGTTAATGCCGCTACCGAGTCTATAACGATGATATCAATAGCTCCAGATCTGATCAGGTTATCAGCAATTTCTAGTGCTTGTTCTCCGTGATCTGGTTGTGATATGATAAGATCATCAATATCAACACCTAATTTTTCTGCATAAAAACGATCAAAAGCATGCTCCGCATCAATAAAAGCAGCAATCCCTCCTGCCTTTTGTGCTTGTGCAATCGCATGTAATGTAAGCGTTGTTTTACCCGAAGATTCTGGTCCGTAAATCTCTACAATTCGCCCTCGTGGATACCCTCCAACACCTAGTGCCAAATCCAAACCAAGAGATCCGGTTGGGATGACATCTACTTCCTGAACAGAACTGTCACTCATTTTCATTACAGTTCCTTTTCCGTAGGCTTTGTCTAATTTATCTAAGGTTAATTTGAGGGCTTTTAATTTTGCATCTTTCTCTGTACTCATTTGTTGTTCAAATATATCGGGATTTGACATTGGAATTAACTTTTTGCTAAAGTACTATTTCTTTTTGTAGTTGGTCTATAGATTTCCAAATGGTTATTAACAACAAAATTAGAGAATGAGAGTACCAAAAAATGAAACTCAATAAATTATTTTTTATCCCTACGCAACCCTTCAATACATGTTGCATCTATCATATAAAAGCAAAGAGAACAAAACCGTAGAACGACTTAATAGTAGATGAAATTTCTTAAAAAGGTCACAAGACATAACCATGCGGGCTATGTGATTACAAAAATTAGTAATTGCATAGTAGAAGGTGGCTAGCTTCGTTATTGAATTATTTTATCGTTAATAGATTAGAAAGAATCAATAACGAATTAGCCAAAAAAAGCCTTGAAGATATCTTTAAGGCTTTTTTTGTTTTCCTGATAGGATTTGTACTTTTGCACAAAATATCTTTTTAACTTAAAACATTAGTATAGCATGCAACTGTACAATAAATTAAGTGCAAAAGAAAGAGCAGCTCTTATCGACGAGGCCGGTACGGATCGGCTTACGCTTTCTTTCTACCAATATGCACATATCGGAAATCCGGAAATTTTCAGAAACCACCTTTTTATTCGTTGGAACGAACTCGATGTACTTGGACGTATCTATGTAGCCAAAGAAGGGATCAACGGACAACTTTCTGTACCAGCTCCTAATTTTTTGACTTTCAAAGAGCATCTGGATAGTATTTCTTTTCTTGAAAATGTTCGTTTGAATATTGCTCGCGAACAAGATTCGAAATCTTTCTTGAAATTGAAGGTGAAAGTGAGACATAAAATTGTAGCCGATGGCTTGAATGATGATACCTTTGATGTTACCAACAAAGGAGTGCATGTTGATGCCCAGCAATTTAATGAGCTCATCGAAAACCCGGATACGGTGTTGGTAGACATGCGTAACCATTATGAAAGTGAAATCGGTCATTTCAAAGGTGCCGTGACACCAGATGTGGATACGTTTAGAGATTCTTTGGATATTATCGAAGAAGATCTGAAAGAGCATAAAGAAGATAAAAATCTTGTGATGTATTGTACGGGTGGGATTCGTTGCGAAAAAGCAAGTGCTTATTACAAACACAAAGGATTCAAAAATGTATATCAGTTAGAAGGTGGTATTATCGAATATGCCCGACAAGTCGAAGAAAAAGGATTAGAAAACAAGTTTTTGGGTAAAAACTTTGTTTTTGATCACCGTCGAGCAGAACGTATTTCAGACGATGTTATTGCCAATTGTCATCAATGTGGTAAACCTTGTGATACCCATATAAACTGTGCAAATGAAGCGTGTCATTTGTTGTTTATCCAGTGCGAGGATTGTGCGGCAGCTATGGAAAACTGTTGCTCTGATGCTTGTAAAGAGGTAAATCGTTTGCCATACGAAGAACAAAAAGCTTTGAGAAGAGGAAAAGGGAATAGTAACCAAATCTTCAAAAAAGGTCGTTCTGAAGCGCTGATTTACAAGAAGTAATGCTAAAATACAAAAGATACTATGGTTGATAATTTTTTTCATAGTATCTTTAACGATTGAGATGCCGGAAATCCAGTGTTTTCTGGCTTTAGTAAGAACCATATTTGTAGTGATGTAAATCATCATGTACAAATTTCAATATAGTAGGAACATATGGGGTGTAGTAGTTGTTCTTCCGGAAAAGACGGACAACCGAAAGGATGTAAGAATAATGGTACCTGCGGTGCCGATGGATGTAATAAATTAACAGTTTTTGACTGGTTGTCAAATATGTCGCTTCCCAACGGAGCAGCACAATTTCCTTTTGCCGAAATACGATTCAAAAACGGTAGAAAAGGCTATTTCAAAAATACAGAAAATCTTTCCTTAAGTATCGGAGATATTGTTGCTACCGAAGCTTCTCCTGGTCATGATGTGGGTATGGTCTCCCTAACAGGAGAATTGGTGCGTATCCAAATGAAAAAGAAGAAGGTAGAAGAAGAAGGGGATGATATCAAAAAAGTATACCGTAAAGCCTCTCAGAAAGATATAGATATCTGGCAAAAGTCTCGGGATCGCGAGGAAAAAATGAAGGTGAGAGCTCGGGAAATTGCGATACGATTGGAGTTACAAATGAAAATTTCGGATATCGAATTTCAGGGAGACGGATCTAAAGCTACTTTTTACTACACCGCAGAAGAACGTGTGGATTTCAGACAGTTGATCAAAGAATTTGCACACGAATTCAACACCCGTATCGAAATGCGTCAGGTTGGTTTTAGACAGGAGGCCGCTCGATTAGGAGGAGTAGGGTCTTGTGGTAGAGAATTGTGTTGTTCTACCTGGCTTACGGATTTTAGATCGGTAAATACCAGTGCGGCTAGATATCAGCAATTGTCATTAAATCCTCAAAAACTTGCGGGGCAATGTGGTAAGTTGAAGTGCTGTTTGAATTATGAGTTAGATGCTTATATCGAAGCGTTAAACAGTTTCCCAAAACCAGAAACAAAACTGAAAACAGAAAAGGGAACTGCAGTATGCCAAAAAATAGATATTTTTAAAGGACTATTGTGGTATGCGTATGAAGGTGAATGGATGAACTGGCATAAAATATCTGCTGAAGATGCGAGAGAAATTATTGCAGCAAATAACAACGATGAAAAGGTAGCTAGCCTAGAAGAGTTCGCTTCAGAATTGATGGAAAACACTAAAACCGATTTTGAAAACGTTGTAGGACAAGATAGTTTAACCAGATTCGATCAGCCAAAACGAAGCAAGAGAAGGAGAAAAAATCGAAATAGAAAGAAAAACGCTGGAAACGCTTCTTCGCAAAAGCAAGTGGCTACATCGAATGCATCAAAAGGAGGGAACCCTGAAAAGAAAAACACCAATAAGTCAAAGAACCAACGTAACAAAAGACATCGTTCGCGTAATAAAAACAATGATAAATCTTAAAGGTATAGGTTGGATTTGCGTGATGCTGCTGTTGTTTTCATGTGATGATCAACAAATATTTGATCAATACCAAACGGTGGCAGAATCATGGGAGCAGGATGAAAAAGTAAACTTTTCACTGCCTTCACTTGATCCCGAAAAAGAATACAATTTGTTTATCAATGTGCGTAATACTAACGATTATAAGTACAGCAATTTGTTCTTGATCAGCGAAATGAGATTTCCTAACGGGAAAGTGGTTACCGATACCTTAGAATATGATATGGCAGCACCCAATGGAGAGTGGTTGGGAACTGGTTTTTCGGATGTAAAGGAGAATAAACTTTGGTATAAAGAGAAAGTAAAGTTCATTGAAGATGGGACGTATGAGATTACCTTACAGCATGCAATGCGTAAAAATGGAACTGTAAACGGTATTTACGCTTTGGAAGGAATTACCGATATTGGATTTAGAATAGAAGACGCTCAAAACCTTAAATAAATGGCAAAGGCAACACCCAAATCAAAAAAAGAACACCAAAAAAAAGGCAGGAACTAGTACACTAAAGTTTATCAAAGCGTTCTGGATCGCATTTGGAACCGGGATCCTTTTGGTGGTATTATTATTCTTATTAGCAAGTTGGGGCGCATTTGGAGAAATGCCCACTTTTGAGGAGTTAGAAAACCCGCAAAACGATCTTGCTACGCAAATCATTTCGTCGGACGGTGCGCAGATCGGTACATTTTTCAAGGAAAATCGTACTCCGGTGAGTTATGATAATTTGCCACAGCATCTAGTCGATGCATTGATTGCTACCGAAGACGCCAGATATTACGATCATTCGGGGATTGACGCCAGAGGTACCATACGTGCATTCATGTTTTTTGGTAGTAAAGGTGGAGCAAGTACCATTTCGCAACAGTTAGCTAAGCAGTTATTTACCGGTGGGTCTAAAAATATATGGGAGCGAATCCAACAGAAAATTAAAGAATGGGTGATTGCTACCAGATTAGAAAGACAATATACCAAGGATGAAATCATGACCATGTATCTCAACAAATATGATTTCTTGAATCAGGCGATTGGGATTAGTTCTGCGTCCAGAATTTATTTTAACAGAGATACTCCAAAAGATCTCAAGATCGAAGAGGCAGCGGTTTTGGTGGGGATGCTTAAAAACTCTTCTTTATACAATCCATTACGACGATTAGAATTAGTTCAAAACAGAAGAAATACGGTTTTGAGCCAGATGGCGAAGTACGGATACATCAGCACTACACAAAAAGATAGCTTACAACAATTACCGCTTAAGTTAGATTATGCACCAGAGGGTCACTCTGATGGAACGGCTACTTATTTTAGAGAATATGTAAGAAGTTGGATGGGTGATTGGGTAAAGAAAAATCCAAAAGGGATAAACGAAGAAGGAGAGGAAGTATATTTTAATATCTATAGAGATGGTCTAAAGATTAATGTAACTATCGATTCTAGAATGCAAAAATATGCCGAAGAAGCTACTCGTGAGCACATGGCAAATCTTCAAAAAGAATTTGATAAACAAGAAACAAAGAATAAAACCACTCCATTTAGAGATATTACCAAGGCTGAAACACAAGGTATCATTAATAGAGCGATGAAAAGTTCTGCCCGATGGAAATCCATGGCAGCTAATGGAAAAAGCGATAAGGAAATTCGTAAGTCGTTTGAGGAAAAAACAGAGATGAAGATCTTCAGCTGGAAGGGAGAAATAGATACCATTATGACTCCCAAAGATTCCATCTTGTATTATAAGAAGTTCTTGCGCTCTGGTTTGATGTCTATGGAACCACAAACAGGTCATGTAAAAGCCTGGGTGGGAGGTATCAACTATAAACATTTTCAATACGATCATGTAGATCAGGGAGCGCGACAGGTAGGATCAACGTTTAAGCCCTTTGTGTATGCTACGGCAATTGATCAATTAAAACTATCACCTTGTGATACTTTGCCAAGATCGCAAATTACTATTCCGGTGGATTCTCATGGAGTAGTAGATAAAGACTGGACTCCTAAAAATAGTGACGGAGAATATAGTGGCTATCTGAGTCTAAAAGATGCGTTAGCAAAGTCGGTAAATACCATTTCTGCACGTTTGATGGATAGAATTGGCCCAGACCCTATTGTTCGTCTTGCTCAAAATACAGGAGTTAAATCAGAAATACTTCCGGTAGCATCTATATGTTTAGGATCTGTAGATTTAAAATTGTCTGAAATGGTAGGAGCTTACAGTACTTTTGCTAATCAGGGAATCTATACCAAGCCTGTAATGATTACCAGTATCGAAGATAAAAACGGAACGCTACTCTATCAATTTGTGCCAGAAACCAGAGATGTGATCAGTAAAGAAGCAGCTTATGTTACCATCAATTTGATGGAAGGGGTAACCCAATCCGGATCCGGGGTTCGACTTAGAACGGGACCTTCTACGAGATACGACATTAAGAATGTAGTAACAGGGCATCCATACGAGTTTAATAACCCAATTGCAGGAAAAACAGGAACTACACAGAACCAAAGTGATGGTTGGTTTATGGGGATTGTCCCTAATCTTTGTACAGGGGTTTGGGTAGGTGCAGACGATCGTGCTACACACTTCGAAACTACGACCTTTGGGCAGGGTGCTACTATGGCTTTGCCAATATGGGCACTGTATATGAGAAAATGTTACGAAGACAAGGATTTGAATGTGTCAAAAGATGCATTTCCAAAACCCGAAGGACTTACGATCGAGGTGGATTGCGAAGAATTTAAAAAGAGCATTACTCCAGAGGAAAATATCGACGACGAATTCTCCCTGTAACTGTATTTTCAGACCTTTAAATTATTCATAAAACTCTCATTGTTCAAACGATTTAGTACTATTTTTTTAGTACTTTTAGTTCGCTAAAATTTGAACAATATGATTCGTAAAACGGTACCCAATGTTGCCGAAGCTTTATCGGGTGTAAAGGACGGAATGACCTTTATGCTTGGAGGATTTGGATTGTGCGGTATTCCCGAAAATGCAATTGCCGAACTGGTTAAATTAAACGTTACCGATGTAACCTGTATTTCTAACAATGCCGGAGTTGACGACTTTGGATTAGGGCTTTTACTTCAGAAGAAACAAATCAAAAAAATGATCTCCTCATATGTGGGAGAAAATGATGAGTTCGAACGCCAGATGTTGAGTGGCGAATTGGATGTCGAATTGATTCCTCAAGGAACCCTTGCAGAGCGTTGTAGAGCTGCTCAGGGTGGTTTTCCTGCTTTTTATACTCCAGCAGGTTACGGTACCGAAGTAGCCGAAGGAAAAGAAACAAGAGAATTTAATGGTAAAATGTATGTGTTAGAACATGCGTTTCAAGCGGATTTTGCTTTTGTAAAAGCCTGGAAAGGAGATGAAGCTGGAAATCTGATTTTCAAAGGAACTGCAAGAAATTTTAATCCTTGTATGTGCGGAGCAGCAAAAATTACCGTTGCCGAAGTAGAAGAACTAGTTCCTGCAGGTACCTTGGATCCGAATCAGATTCATATTCCTGGAATATTTGTACAGCGTATTTTTCAGGGAGAAAAATATGAAAAACGAATAGAACAACGAACTGTACGCCAAAAAGCATAAAAAGATACTTTTAATACCTTAAAAACACATAAATCATGTCAGCATTACGATTAGGAGACGAAGCACCAAACTTTACAGCGCAAACTACAGAAGGAGAAATAAATTTTCATGATTGGCTAGGGGATAGCTGGGGAGTACTTTTTTCGCACCCTGCAGATTACACCCCTGTATGTACTACAGAATTAGGAACTGTAGCAAAATATACCGATGCATTTAATTCACGAAATGTAAAAGTAGCTGCGTTGAGTGTAGATGGATTAGAATCTCATCATGGTTGGATCAAAGATATTAATGAAACCCAGGAAACTACAGTAAACTTTCCTATTATAGCAGACGAGGACAGAAAGGTATCAGAGTTATATGATATGATTCATCCTAATGCAGATAGCCAACTTACGGTTCGTTCTGTTTTTGTTATTGGTCCTGATAAGAAAATAAAATTAACCATAACGTATCCAGCTTCTACAGGAAGAAATTTTGATGAGTTGATACGTGTAATTGACTCACTTCAGTTAACGGCATATCACAAAGTTGCTACACCTGCTAACTGGAACCAAGGAGACGATTGCGTAGTGGTGCCGTCTGTAGCTACAGAAGAAATTCCAAACTTGTTTCCAAAGGGACATAAAGTGATTAAACCATATTTAAGAACTACACCACAACCAAATTTGAATTAAGAAGTTAATATATGCTAGATAAAAACGGAATAGCAAGGCGCATTGCCAAAGAACTACAGGACGGGTATTTTGTAAATCTTGGGATAGGAATACCCACCTTGGTGGCTAATTATATCCCTCAGGGAATAGAAGTAGAGTTCCAAAGTGAGAATGGAGTTTTGGGTATGGGTCCATTTCCTTTTGAAGGAGAAGAAGATGCTGATATTATCAATGCAGGGAAACAAACCATAACAACGATGCCTGGAGCGTCTTTTTTTGATTCTGCAATGAGTTTCGGGATGATTAGAGGGCAACATGTAGATTTAACCATACTAGGGGCTATGGAAGTTTCGGAAAATGGAGATATCGCCAATTGGAAAATACCAGGAAGAATGGTCAAAGGAATGGGTGGAGCTATGGATCTAGTGGCTAGCGCAGAAAATATTATTGTGGCAATGATGCATACCAATAAGGCAGGGAAGTCCAAATTACTGAAGGCTTGCAGCTTACCGCTTACTGGAGTGAATTGCGTAAAGAAGATCGTTACTAACCTTGCACTCATGGAAGTTGTAGACGGAGGTTTTAAGTTATTAGAAAGAGCTCCTGGGGTAAGCATTGAAGATATCCAGAAAGCAACCGAAGGAAATTTGATCGTTGAGGGAGAAATCCCCGAAATGATACTTGACTAATTCTTTATACAGGTTTACGAATAATAATTGAGGTACTACGAATAATAATTTTAAAAGTGCATCGTTATAGTGATATACATCTCGCAAACTCAATTTTGAAAGAAAAATACTACAATTTCTTCAGAATTTTTATTGTCTTAAACCTTTGCTTTAACCTGTAAAAACAAGCTTTCAAAAGTTAAATGTTAAAGTTTTGTGTTTTTTGTCGATTTATTAGGCATTTAAACGTAATTATTGAAAATATTTTGCATATTAGTGTCCCCTTAGAAAATCGTGTCCCCTTTACACATTATTTTTTAAGATTAAACAAAGTATTAACCCACACATATTGTCCCTATTATGAAAAAACGTATAAATCGCTTACAGAAGTCAGTTAAACCAACTATGGAATTACTTTCTAACTGTGTGTATTTAGCGAAAAAAGTATTTTTGTTGATGTGATTTTTTGTTGTTAATCAATCGCAACCTCCCCAAGTCGCGATGAATTAAACCTGTTAATCTACTAAGCTTAACAGGTTTTTTTATTGCTTTATACGGATAGGAAACAATATTCTCAGTAAAGATTCCTAATTTAAAATAAGAGTGTGTTAGATTCCTTTTGGTATAGCCTGGATCAGTTTTTTGGTATATGCTTTTTCAGGATGGTTATAAATCTGGTCTGCATCTCCGCTTTCTTCAATTTTACCTTCATTCATTACTAGCAATTGATCAGACATGTACTTTACTACCGCTAGATCATGTGATATGAAAATATAAGTAAATCCAAAATTCTCTTTAAGCTCATTCAGAAGATTTAATACTTGTGCTTGTACAGAAATATCAAGGGCGCTTACCGATTCATCACAAATAATCAACTTAGGTTGTAGTGCGATGGTTCTGGCAATCCCAATACGTTGGCGTTGACCACCACTAAATTCGTGAGGGTACCGATCAAAATGACTGGCTTCTAAGCCTACACGTTCTAATAATTCGATCACCTTTTCTTTGCGCTCTGTATCTGATGTGTACAACCGGTGTACCTTCATTGGCTCCATAATCGCTTTGCCTACAGTTAGGCGTGGATTTAACGAAGCAAAAGGATCTTGGAAAATAAGCTGTATCTCTTTTCGAAGCGACCTGATTTCAGTATCAGATAATTGGGTCAAATCTTGCCCTTTGTATAAAATCTGTCCTTTGCTGGCTTGATCAAGTCTAAGAATGGTGTTTCCCAAGGTCGATTTACCACATCCTGATTCTCCTACCAACCCTAGAGTCTCTCCTTCAAATAATTGAAAACTCACATCATTTACCGCTTTAAATTCAGTTTTCCCAAACCAACCGACATTAGAGAAGTACGTTTTCTCGACGTTTACAACTTCTAGCAATGGGGGCTTGCTATATAACTCCTTATGCTGTTGCTCACGTTGTGCTGTTGTAATCACTTCTCGATCGCCATGGGTGTCTTTCAAATAATCTGATATGGTAGGTAAAGTCTTGAATCGTACATCTAGCGTTGGTCTTGCATTGATGAGTGCTTTGGTGTAATCTTCTTGAGGATTATTAAAAATGGCATTGGTTTCTCCATATTCAATCATTCGTCCCTGATACATCACTAGCACATGATCTGCGATTTCCGAAACAAGAGATAGGTCATGAGAAATGAACAACACACTCATTTTGTATTCTTGTTGCAGTGCTTTTAATAGGCTGATGATCTCTTTTTGTACAGTAACATCCAAAGCCGTTGTGGGCTCGTCGGCAATCAAAAGTTTGGGTTTACAAGCAATTGCCATGGCAATCATAATACGTTGTTTTTGCCCACCACTCAATTGATGTGGATAGGATGTATAGGCTCTTTCTGGATCGGGTAACTTAACTTTTTCAAAAAGGGAAAGTACTTCGGTTTTAATTTCATTATTTGAAAGCGAGGTATGAAGTGCTAATATTTCTGCGACTTGTTTTCCACACTTCATAGAGGGATTAAGAGAGCTCATAGGTTCCTGAAAGATCATTGCAATCTCGTTTCCACGAATCTTACGGTATGCTTTTTCAGAAAGTGACGATAGAGAAGTGCCGTTGTAAAGAATATTCCCTTGAGATATTCTGGCAATTTTTTGAGGCAAGAGTCCTAGTATGGCTAGCGAAGCAACCGATTTTCCACTTCCGGATTCCCCAACAACACCTAATATCTCATTGCTATAGATGTCGAACGAAATGTTATGAAGTACCTTATTTTCTTCTTTTTTTGAAAAGAAGGAAACACAAAGGTCTTGTACAGAAAGTAAAATTTCTTGACTCATTTTGTAAAGCTAAATAAAATTAGGGAATGGTCTGTGCCTTGGGATTTGTTTTTAGCACTATTTTTTGGTGCGATATTTGTTATATTTACCTATCAAAATAGGATATGAAGCTACACAAACTCTCTCTCCGTACACGGATTTTTATTTCGATGACCGTTTTGGTGTTATTGGCTTCGATTTTAATCGCAGCAGTTACTATATATCAATATAAAGAGGAAGCCGAAGATTATCACAGAGAGCGTTTAGAGCGAAAAGAAACTCGAATCCAGATTGCGATCAATAATGCATTGCGCAGCACAACCTATCCGGTAGATGAGGAACACCTCTCCAAAATCTTTGGGTATAAGCAAAAGATCTATCAAATTTCTGAAGAACATTCTTTGCCTATTAACATCTATGGATTGTCTGGAGAACTATTAATCAAGTCTGAAGGAATTTTTGCCAAAGATACAACCGACAAACAGCTAAGCCCTAAAATATTGGATACCCTGGCTTCTTTGTATGACAAGAAGTATTTGGTGAAATCCGAAAAAAATGGAATTCGTATTCTGTCATCTTATACGTTTATTACTGATTTTAAGTCCAAACCTCTGGGAATTTTAAATTTACCATATCTGGAGGACGATGATTTGATTACCAGAGAGTTGTTTGAATTTTTACAGCGATTGGGGCAAGTGTATTTGTTAATGTTGCTGATTGCTATTGCCTTGGCGTATTTTTTATCCAAGTACATTACACGATCTTTAAAAACGATTTCAGAAACCATTGATCAAACCCGACTGGACAAGCGTAATAAGCGAATAGGTATTATTGATGCGAGTGAAGAGATATATTCGTTAGTGAGTGCGTATAACAGTATGATCGACGAGCTTGAAGAAAGTGCTGCTATGCTTGCCAAAAGTGAACGGGAAGCCGCTTGGCGAGAAATGGCAAAACAGGTAGCGCACGAGATCAAAAATCCTTTGACACCTATGCGACTTACGGTACAAAGTTTTCAAAGAAAGTTTGATCCCGAAGATCCTAAAATTCAACAAAAAGTACAGGAGTACAGTAATACTCTTATCCAACAAATCGATACCATGAGTTCGATCGCTTCTGCATTTTCAAATTTTGCACAAATGCCAGCACAAAAAAGTGAAACTTTGGATGTGGTGAAAATTGTAGGATTGGCGTTGGATATTTTTAACGAAGACTACATTATTTCCCCTTCAGAAAAAGGAGAGATTATTGCCAAGTTTGATAGAACACAGTTGATACGGGTGGTTACCAATCTGGTCAAAAATGCAATACAGGCTATCCCAACAGATCGTACTCCAAAAGTGATTGTAAATGTATTTACCGAGGATGGAAACGTAGTCATTACAGTTGCAGATAATGGTATAGGTATTACTGAAGAAAATAAAAAGAAGATTTTTGAACCTAAATTTACTACTAAGTCGAGTGGAATGGGGCTTGGTTTAGGAATGGTAAAAAATATAGTGGAAACCTATAAAGGAAGTATTACCTTTACCTCGCAAGAAGGAAAAGGAACCATCTTTAAAGTTTCTTTTCCCAGAGAATCAAAAATAGAAACTACTGCGTGAAATGAGCCATGATTATTGGTGAATACAATCCGACAGTTGAAAAGTACTTAATGTAAAAACAGATGAAAGAATACAAACTAGAATCTCTGGTCTATTACTCCAAACTAACGTTGGACAAAGAACATATCTTAAAATCTTCTTCCAAAGACATTCAAGCTAAATTAGATGAATACTCTAGTGAAGGCTGGCGTTTGGTTTCTACAGATGTTGAAGATTTTGGACTGGGAATGTACTTCTATTTATATTTTGAAAGAGATAAAAATTAATAGCTCACATAAAATAATACCAACATAATGTATAATAACATTCTTACATCTCAAGAAGGTGGAATAACCAAAATAACGATCAATCGTCCTTCAAAATTAAATGCACTCAATAAAGAGACGATTCAAGAACTTCATGCGGCTTTTAGAGTAGCGGATTTGGATGCTGCAACCAAAGCAATTATTGTTACCGGTAGTGGAGAGAAAGCTTTTGTAGCAGGAGCAGACATTAGCGAGTTTGCTGATTTTTCAGTTTCTGAAGGAGGAAAACTAGCTGAAAAAGGTCAAGAACTGCTTTTTGATTTTGTTGCGAATCTATCAACTCCAGTAATTGCTGCTGTAAACGGTTTTGCCTTAGGAGGAGGACTAGAATTGGCAATGGCAGCTCATTTTAGAATCGCCAGCGATAATGCCAAAATGGGACTACCTGAGGTATCTCTAGGAGTGATTCCCGGATATGGAGGGACTCAACGTTTGCCACAATTGGTAGGAAAAGGAAGAGCCATGGAAATGATTATGACTGCAGGAATGATAGACGCTAATCAGGCGATGCAATATGGCTTGGTAAATCATGTGACTACACAAGAGGAACTATTACCATTGGCCGAAAAATTGGCAGGAAAGATCATGAGAAACTCTTCTGTAGCAATCGCAGCAGCTATAAAATCTGTTAATGCTGCTTTTGAAGATGGAGTAAACGGATTTAAGGTAGAAATAGAACAATTTGGTAATTGTTTCGGTACCGAAGATTTTAAAGAAGGAACTACTGCGTTTTTAGAAAAACGCAAGGCAGATTTCCCTGGAAAATAAAATAAGTATATACAGATAGAAGATCCCAAGGGCCAATAGCTTTTGGGATTTTTATTTGCTTCTTATCTCAAGAATAGGAGTAATCCATAATAGTTTTGTATTTTTACTAAACACTCTTATTCCTTACTTCATGAAAGCTCTGTACAAAAACCCTATAGCCATTATTCTCATTGTTTTTGCGGTGGTGGGTTTTGTATTGCTAGAAGGGCAATTGCCAGCTATAAATCTTTCACACCTTACTCCGGGAAATGTAGTGGCTGTATTGGGATATACCTCTGTAATTATGTTTGTGGTAGAGCAGTTTATAGAAATTTTTGTTCATGATTACAATCAGAGACTTAAGAAGGAATGTAAAGAGCGTATAGACGAGATTAATCGCAAGTTAGAGAGTATGAATAGCCCAATTGAGGAGGAAGTTGCACCAGAAACCGAAGAAGTTTCGGTTCCAGAAGTGGCCAATATGATGAAGGAGAAAAGAAGGTTGGAAAATACCCTAACCAAAGAAGGTATGAAACGTAAACAGCGAACCATTGTAATTGCCTTTATTATTGGACTTATTTTATCTTTTTCGGGTTTTAGATTGATGTCTGGTATACTGTTTAATGAAACCAGTGATAACCTATCCGAGATACAATCTACCATTATTCAATCGATAGATATTATCCTTACCGCTGGTATTATTGCAGGAGGAAGTGATCGTATGCACAGGCTAATAAAAAGGGTGAAAGAAGCTTTTCAACCTGAGAATAGTTATAATGAATACTAATTCTTTTATCGATAAAAATTCATTTGATCGATATATTCCCATACTTCTTGAGAGAGTAAAGGGCGTACATTTTTGCCTTCATTAATAGTATTTCGAATAAAGGTTGAAGAGATCTCCATAATCGGTGCGCTAACCTGTTTAATTTTTGGATGATCCTTAAACTGATGTTCTATATTCCCCTCAGAAATACGTGGGTACACATAGATATGGTGATTTTCGAGAATCACTTCATAGTTTTTCCATTTATGAAAGCTTTTCAAGTTGTCCTCTCCCATAATCAAATTAAATTGATGCTCGGGATAGTGTTCTTGTAAGTGTGCTAACGTATGTACCGTATAATTCGGTTGTGGTAGTTTGAATTCGATATCGCTGGGCTTCAGCTTAGGATACGATTCTGTGGCTCGGTAGACCATTTCATAACGATGATGATTGTCTAATAGCGAGCTTTTCTTTTTAAAAGGATTATGAGGGGTGACTACCATCCATATTTCATCAAGATCAGAAAACTCAGCCATATGATTGGCAATTGCCAAATGGCCAACATGAATAGGATTAAATGTCCCGAAGTATAATCCAATTTTTTTCATTGTACTATCCTAAAAGAAACTTCTTTACTAGTTGATAAACCTGGGCTTTTGCCTTTTCCAGGTCATCATTGGTAACTATAGCATCAAATTGTGGGGCTGTTGCCATTTCGGTCGATGCTTTGGCGACACGCATATTGATTTTATCTTCAGACTCGGTTTTGCGTTTTTTAAGTCGAATCTTTAGCTCTTCTATACTAGGTGGTTTTACAAAGATCGCAAGGGTACGATCAGGGTAAATTCGTTTAATATCCAACCCGCCTACCACATCAATATCAAAAATAACGTGTTTTCCATTATCCCATAGACGTTGTACTTCGGTTTTTAAAGTACCATAGAAATTATCTCTATACACTTCTTCCCACTCCAAAAACTCGTCGTTTTTGATTTTGTCCTTAAACTCGCGTAAGGATAAAAAGTAATAATCTTTACCATGTACTTCGGCACCTCTAGGTTCTCGAGATGCTGCAGAAATAGAAAAACCAAGATTGAGTTCTTGGAGATCTAATAAATATTTTACCAATGTAGTTTTTCCACTACCCGATGGGGCAGAAAGTACAATTAACTTTCCTTGCTTCATTTACAATACGTTTAGCAATTGCTCTTTTATTTTTTCAAGCTCATCTTTCATTTGCACCACTAACTTTTGCATTGGAGCATAGTTAGATTTGCTTCCTATAGTGTTGATTTCTCGACCAATTTCCTGAGTAATGAATCCAAGCTTCTTTCCGTTAGATTCTGGAGTGTTGAGTGTAGTGGTAAAGTACTCAAGGTGATTAGAAAGACGAACTTTTTCTTCAGTGATATCGAATTTTTCCAGATAATAGATAAGCTCTTGTTCAAATCGATTTTGATCCACTTCTTCTTTAATATCTGATACTGCCTTTTGTAGTCGCTCGCGAACCCCTTCGATACGTTCTGGATCCATTTCGATCACATCGGCTAGCAATTTTCCTATATTTTGTATGCGAATAACAAAGTCTTTCTCCAGTGCTTTTCCTTCATCCACTCTATAGGTATCAATAGCATTCAAAGCGTTGCGTAGTCCCTCATTAATAGCTTTAAATTCTTCTTCATCAATTTCTTCTCTCACTGTTTTTAAAGCATCCGGCATACGAACTGCCATTTTCAGATATTCTCCAATTTCTCCGCTGTTGTGTATGCCCTGTAATTGTTTCATATAATCCTTAACCACAGCGTCGTTGATTTTGGTCGAAGTCTCTTCTGCAGTGATTTCAACATACAACCCAAAATCTACCTTTCCTCGTACCAATGATTTTGCAATGGTATTTCGCATGGGTAACTCTTTTTCTCTGTATTGAGATGGAATTCTAGCGTTGATGTCTAAGTTCTTGCTATTGAGCGATTTTACCTCGATAGTGACTTTTTTTGTAGGTAGTTGTAATACAGACTTCCCAAAGCCGGTCATGGATTTGATCATAGAGTCAATTTAATAAGTGGCACGAAGATACGGAAAAGTATAAAGTTGAAATGACTAGATATCAGGAAACATCAATTGTCATCATAATTTTGTTTATATAAGTTCTCTTTTTTCATTAAAAAATAAAAATAGGGTTATTAAAATGTTGCTTATCTAACAGTATTGAAAATCAGTAAATTATTATATTTACAATACACAAATTCAAAACATATATTTATTATGAAAACTTTCAAATTAGGTATGCTGATTGTTATAGCAATCGGCATGGTAAGATGTTCCAACGATGTTGAAAATGATATTCAACAGGAGTCAACAATTACTCAACAAGATGTTTCTTCCGAAATCCTTTCTAAATTACAACAGATGGGGTTTGACATGGATAAAACATCAGTTATCCCCTCTAAAGGAGGATATATTGTAGATGGTGATATTTTTATCACTCAAGAAACACTTAAAGCAGATAACTTTCAGAAACAAGCTTTTTTTGGTATTGTCGATTGTGACAGGGCAGGAAATATTCGTATTCAAAATGCCTTGGGTAATAATGCTGCAGGAAATGGATTTCAAAGAGGGATCGATTTATGGAATAGGGTAAATCGTACGACCCTTCAATTAGTTGAGGTTAATTCTAATCCTGATATTCTAGTTCGTTTGGCTGCCCCTGGAGAAATTGGAGGTTGGGGCCTAGGAGAATTTCCTACTAATGGAGTAGAAGGGGGTTAATTATATTGAACCTTAATGAATCTAGTATTGATGGAGACCCGGTAACGCCTAGAGAATGGGGTAATATATTGGCCCATGAAATTGGACATAATATAGGGTTCCTTCATGTTGAACAAGAATTTTTGGGAACAGCAGTTCCTGGGACACCAGTTGGTAGTGATCCAAATTCAATTATGACTTCCGGATCAAATCCAGGTGTAGTATTTAATGCGAGAAGAGTTTCTAGAAATGATGCAAGAGCGGTAAGACGTATGTATAGTGATAGAAATAATAGGTTATGCGGTAGATAAAAGCTGATCAAGCAATCTAAAATAATAGAGGCTGCTCACAAATGTTGGGCAGTCTTTTTTTGCTATAAAACTATTTGAGGGAGTGTTCTCTAAGATTAATGGACATAGTTATTTTATCAATGTACTTTTTGTCTTCAAGGAAAAAACTATTAATGCGTCCACACTCTTGAAAATTCATTTTTCGATATAGTGCGATACCCGCTTTATTACTTGCATAAACTTCTAACCAGATTATTTTTAGTGTCTTATTTTTTCTCGACCAATCCAATACATTTTGAATAAGAAAAGTACCTACTCCTTGATTTTGCCAACTTGTATGTATCCCCATCCCAATCATAGCCGTATGAACCATTTTTTCTCTCGAACTTCCGGTGAGATCAATGTTGCCTATAAGCTTTCCGTCATGTTCGGCTACTAAAAGGAGACTATTGTTTTCTTTTTGATAGCGTTTGATGAGTTGATTTTCTTCGGTAATATTATTAGAGTACTCATAATCAAACAACGGAATGGTATTCGTATTTTTTAGATATTGTAGCTTGAGTTCAAGCAATTGTTTGGCATCGTCAGGATGTGCTTCCCTAATGATTACTCCATAATCGGATTTGGTTTGATATGTTTTTGGTAAAAAATGCAATGAATTTAGGCATTAGGATTTTTATCTCTAATTCTCTTGTATAATTTGATTCCGAACATCAATGCCACAGATAAGGAGACAATCCCTATGACTCCATAAATCCAATTTACAGCATCTCTTACGATGACCAAAAATATAACAGCAAATAAAATGAGCGTAGAGCCTTCGTTCCACATTCTCATCTGGTTTGATGACCATTTGACGATGTCTTGTTGTAGTTGCTTATAAATTTGGTGGCATTTCAAGTGATACATAAATAACAATACTACAAATCCGAGTTTGACATGCATCCAGGATTGTTCTAACCATCCAGGCATTAGGATAAGCAACCATATCGCAAATAAGGTGGCCAATATAGCCGAAGGCCAGGAAATGATAAACCAAAGACGCTTGGCCATAAGCTTTAATTGTGCGCCCAAAATTTCTTTTTCGGGAGAAGGTTTTTGGCTGGCTTCGATTTGATAGACAAATAATCTGGGGATATAAAATAACCCTGCAAACCATGTGATTACAAAGATGAGATGCAGGGATTTTATGTAATTATAATATTCTAGCATTAGATTAGTCTTCGACAAAAAGATAATTAAGCTGCAAGGTATTGAATTCGGTATTAAAGCCCTTAATTTCTTGAGAAATTAATTGATCAAAAGTATTCAATTGTTGTTCGATCTTTTTGGTCAATTCATTTTTTACAGCAATATCTTGAGCTGTTGGTCCAAAATCTCCCATACCTACCAAAGAGTTCAAGTGCCCTAGTTTATTGGTAAGTTTGATTGGGAAATTAAGAGGATCCTGATTACTCTTATTTTTGGTTTGATAGAGCGCTTTTTCTATATCGCTAAACTTTTCTTGTAAATCTTTTGCTTTTTGTACAAGCTCTTTGGTTTTTTCATTGTCTTTATACTGAGTTTCAAAACCTTTGAGTTGCTTATTGATTTTTCGAATCTTTTTAATCGATTGATGTGCTCTGTCTACAATCGCATTCACATCGGTAATAAAATCAAATTGCTGTTGCATATCCTGTTGGGTGGATTCAGCTCTTGGATCGGCAACAATAGTAAAGGACTGTTTACCAACATCAGTTCCATTAACGTTCAAGCTTACCTGATACGAACCAGGAACAGCTTTAGGACCATCCAGATTTGCCCACCATAAGATCATACCTTTTAGTTTTTCGGCACCATCGCCTCTCAAGTTCCAATTAAACTGATTTCCTCCGGCTTTTAGATCTTTTAATTGATCCTTTTTTTCTTTGGCCCCAGTACTGAAGGATTTGATGGTATCGTTTTTCTGATTGAAATAGGTGAGTTGTACCGTATCTTTTTCCTTGTCAAAATTTTTGAGGTAAAAATAGGTGGATACTCCAGCCGGATGATTTTTACCCTCTGTTTTTGAATCTTTTGCCTGGGTCCCTGGCATGCGATATGCATCTTTGGGTTTGTACAAAATATAATTTTGTGATTTTAGACTGCTATTAAGCTGGTGCAATACGGTAAGATCATCAATGATCCAAAGACTTCTTCCTTGCGTAGCTACGATAAGGTTGTTGTTTTTGATAGTCAGATCAGTGATAGGAACAATAGGCAGATTAAGTTGAAAAGACTGCCAGCTTTTACCATCATCAAAAGAAACGTACATCCCAGTTTCGGTTCCCGCATACAGAAGCCCTTTTCTTTTAGGATCTTCACGAAGGACTCTGGTAAAATGTTCTGAGGGGATACCGGTAGTAATTTTTGTCCAGGACTTTCCATAATCAGTAGTTTTATACAAATAAGGAGCAAAATCTCCAGATTTGTATTTGGTACCAGCGATATAACAGGTACCTGCATCAAAAGCACTAGGTTCTATGCTGTTGATCATCATCCATTCCGGCATTCCTTTTGGAGTAACATTGTTCCAGGTAGCACCTCCATCTTGACTTACATGCACCAATCCATCATCACTACCCACCCACAAAAGGCCTTCTTTTAGAGGACTTTCGGCAGCGGCAAAAATGGTACAATAATATTCTACAGACGTATTATCCTGAGTGATAGGACCTCCTGATGATTTCAACTTTTCAGGGTCGTTTCTGGTAAGATCGGGACTGATCACCTCCCAACTTTGTCCTTCGTTTTCGGTGACATGAACATGGTTAGAAAAGGTGTACAGTCGATTTGGATTATGCTTAGAAAATATAATAGGGAAATTCCACTGAAAACGGTATTTCATATCTTCTGCACCATGTCCCATTGGGTTATCAGGCCATACACTTATCGATCTAATGGTTTCTGTTTTGTGATTCACTCTGGTTAAGAAACCATCGTAGCTTCCGCCATAAACAATATCATTATTTTTTGGATCTACAGCAATGTGCGCAGATTCTCCACCAGCAGTTCTTTCCCAATCATCTTCGGATATGGAACTTCCAGAACTTCTATGACTGATACGAATCGTAGAATTATCCTGTTGCGCTACATAGATGCGATAAGGGAAATGATTATCGGTAGTAACTCTATAAAACTGTGAGGTGGGTTGGTTATGGTAGGTACTCCAGGTTTCTCCACCATCATAGGTGATTTGTGCACCCCCGTCATCTCCCATAATCATGCGTTTTGGATTTTCGGGAGCGATCCATAGATCATGATGATCTCCATGAGGAGCTCTGGCACTGGTAAAGTTTTTACCTCCATCTTTGCTTTTATGGTAGGATACGTTTACCACATACACTACATCTTTATCTTTAGTATCCGCATAAATACGCGTATAATACCAAGCTCTTTGTCGAAGACTTCTTTCACTATTTAGAAGAGTCCAGGTTTCGCCACCATCATCACTTCGGTAAACACCTCCTTTTTCTTTATTTTCTACTATAGCCCAAACACGTTCGCTATCTACTGGAGATACGGTAGCTCCTATTATTCCTAGTGTGTCCTTTGGGAATCCTTTATTGGTAGAAATTTCTTTCCAACTTTTTCCACTATCGGTACTTTTCCAAATTGCAGATCCTTTACCACCAGAACTTAGACTGTAAGGAGTTCTCCTGGCATTCCAGGTAGAAGCATATATAATTCTGGGATTATTAGGATCCAGAGTAAGATCTACGGCTCCAGCATCTGCATTGGCAAAAAGTACTTTGTTCCAGGTTTTACCTCCATCGGTACTTTTATAAACCCCACGATCTTGTGTTGATTTGTAAATATTTCCTAGTACTCCCGCATACACAATGTCGGGATTGGTAGGGTGAATGGCAATTCTCGGGATATGTCTACTCTTAGGTAAACCGGATTGGATCCATGTTTTACCAGCATCTACACTTTTCCAAACACCATATCCCGAAGATACATTACCTCGTAGTGTTTTTTCACCTCCTCCTACATATATCACATTAGGATCACTTTTGGATACTGAAATAGCACCTACAGAACCTCCAAAAAAACCATCAGAGATATTTTCCCAGGTTCTTCCTCCATCCACAGTTTTCCAGACACCTCCTCCGGTAGCTCCAAAATAAAATAAATTAGGCTTTCCGGGTACACCGGTTACTGCTGCGCTACGTCCTCCTCGAAAAGGACCAATTAGTCGATATTCTAGCGCATCATATAAGGCTGGATCATAGGTTTGTGATTGAAGCGGGAGATTGATAATAAAAACAAAAAGAATAGAAATTACTTTGATAAATCTTGAGTACATGGATGTTGAGTTTTGTGTTGTAAAGACCAAAATAGAATAGGTAAAGGTCAAACGATAGAATTGATGGCCTACTAAAGTCTATAAATAAAAATTGTTGCGAAAGATTTTCACGTAATTTTAACCTTGTATACAATAAGATCCTTTTTAACTTTGACACCATGATATTAGAAGGAGTAGTATTGGTATTAAGTTGTCTGGGGGTAATCCAGGCAATGTTTTTATGCTTTTATTTGTTTACCGTAAAAAGGGAAACAGAAAAGCGAATCAGTTTCTGGCTTTTGTTTTGTTAGGATTAACCATTCGGATAGGGAAATCAATTTTTCATAATTATATCGAGGTTGATCCAAGAATAAGAAACATGGCTATTGCAGCTATTTTGGCTGTGGGTCCTTTTCTATGGTTCTACGGAAAAGCACTTTTTGAAAAACAACCTATTTCAAAAAAACACTATTGGCACTTACTTCCGTTTGGTCTGTTTTTGGTGTTTAGCCCAATTATTCCCAATAGAGGAGACGTGGCTTCTTATATAGCATATTCCCTTGTTTTTGTGCATTTAGGGGTTTATCTAGGGGTCTGTTGGAAATATATTTCTGAAATAAAGGAAGAAACAGAGGTAAAACTCCTGAAATGGTATCGTAACATTACCATTGGAGTGAGTGTTACCTGGGCGTTGTATGTTGGTATTTTGTTACGGTGGATTCCTTTTTACATTTTGGGAGCAATTTCGTTTTCATTTTTAATGTATTTATTCACTTTTTTGTTGCTGAAAAAGCATGTCTTTGCATTAGAAAAGTATAGCAGCTCAACAATGGACAGAGCTACTTCAAGAAATACCTTGGAGCGACTTAAACATATGCTTGAAGAAGAAGAACTCTTCTTAAAAAGTGAAACCTCATTACAAAGTGTGGCCAAACT
Organism: Aquimarina sp. KJ22-3; assembly: GCF_055808215.1. Classification (NCBI taxonomy): domain Bacteria; kingdom Pseudomonadati; phylum Bacteroidota; class Flavobacteriia; order Flavobacteriales; family Flavobacteriaceae; genus Aquimarina; species Aquimarina sp. KJ22-3. Next base: position 281,961 of record NZ_CM147859.1, read on the forward strand.
ACTTGAAATCACACCAAGAGCATTATCACAAGTGATTAATGAGAACGAACACAAAAATTTTTCAGAATTTATAAATCACTATCGCATTAAAAAAGCCAAATCCTTGTTGACCGATGTGCAATATGCAAATGAGAAAATAGCAACCATTGCCTATGATTGTGGGTTTGGTAATGTTACTTCATTTAACCTGGCTTTTAAATCTGAAACTCAAATTACACCCTCTCAATATCGAAATCAGTACAAAGTGGCTTGACGTAAACCTCTTTTTTCGTTTTAAAAATCATGTTTTTTAAAGGGTTTTGACACAAACCTTTTCATTTTGCAATCCAAATCACACCAAAAATTGCAGTAATGAAAAAAACATTTGTATTGATGATTCTTATCGCTATGGGATGTGCCCAAGTAGAACAACCCATTGCAAAACCCACCCAAACCACACCTGTGAAGGAGGCAGTAATTGATAGTCTCAAGCATCCGTGGAGTATCGCATTTATATCTGAAGAAGAAGCGCTGGTTTCAGAAAAAGATGGAGACCTGTTGCGAGTCAACTTGCAGTCCAAAAAGAAAACGATCATCAAAGGCTTTCCGAGAGATTTAACCGATAGTATCCGAGTAGTATACCGAGGAGATAATTCTGGAACTTTCGAAGTGCGTTTACATCCCGAATTTCAGAATAACAGATTTATTTATGTTTCGTATGCCGCCAAGAAAATAGGAGAGGGGAAGACGACAAAAGTCATACGAGCAAGGCTAGAAAAAGACTCTTTGAAAGATATCAAAACCATACTCGAAGCCGGGCCATATACACGAGGGTACTATCACTATGGTGGAGGGATGACTTTTGGGCCGGACAAGAAATTATATATAACCATTGGGGAACGATTATTCAGAGAAATAGATGAGCCCGAAATGCCTATTGCACAGGACTTAACGGACAAACGAGGGAAGATTTATCGATTAAACCCCGATGGTAGTATCCCGGATGATAATCCAGATTTAGGTCCTGATGCACAGCCTGGTATTTATGCAATTGGTATTAGGGCGGCACAAGGCATTGCGATGGATCCCAAAAGTGGTAATATATGGTTTAGTGAACACGGTACCCGACAAGGGGATGAGGTTAATTTATTAAAAGCCGGGGCAAACTATGGATGGCCTGTGATTACCACTGGAGGATATCGAAGTAGAGACTATGTACCCCCAACAATAGAAGGAGCTACGCTTACCGATCCCAAATGGTACTGGCAACATACTGTTGCGCCTACTGGATTGATGTTTTACACGGGAGATGAATTTCCCGAGTGGAAAGGAGATTTGTTGGTTCCAGGGTTGTCGAGAGGGAGTCTTTGGCGATTTCGGATAGCAAATGATACCATACAAAGTGCTGAAGAACTTTTTGTGAATGATAGAGTTCGATCTCGAAAAGTTGTGCAAAGCCCAGAAGGAAAATTATATATGCTTACCGACGAGCCCAACGGAAAAATTGTAAGAATCAAAAACAAAACAATCTAGAAACACATGAAAACTTATTTTTTATCAATTGCAGTATTCATTGCATTCAATGTAACATTTGCACAGTCTGAAGAGGATCAAATCAAATCTACCTTACAAACCTATATCAAAGGAACATCGTACAACCAACCTGAAGTTATCAAAGAGGCGTTTTATAAAGAAGCCAATTTGTTCCTTTCTCATAAAGAAAAAGAACTATGGATTGTGCCCATAGCAGAGTATGCTTCCTGGTTTGAAAAAAAGGAGAAAGGAAAGTTTAATGGTAGAATAGGAAATGTGCTTTCAATCGATCAGGAAAATGATATCGCTACGGCCAAAGTTGAGATACTTTCCGAAGGAAAAGAGACGAGATACATTGATCTCTTTTTGCTGAAAAGAATAAAAGGAACATGGCAGATCATCAGTAAAGCGGCTACACGAACTAAGTAGTTTTGGGAGCAAGGAGTTGTGTTCGTACTTCCCGATTCAAAAAGTAACCAGTAACAATGGTTGCCAATACATCGGAGATAGGAAACGATATCCAAACACCAAGCTCTCCATAAAATTTAGGCAAGATCAAAACAAGAGGAATAAAGAAAAATCCTTGTCGAGATAGGGTAAGCAGTAGAGCAGGGATAGCCTTGCCAACAGCCTGAAAATAAGCTGCTCCTATAAGCTGCAATGCTATGATAGGAGTAGCTGCAAATACCCATCGCATCGGTTCTGTAGCATGAGAAAGTACAAATTGATTTACGGCTAATTCTTTTGCAGGAATATCAGGATTATCACTCAAAAACAGAGAAGCAATTTCTGCAGGGAAAATCATTAACCCAATAAATACTAAAGACGCAACTATAGCCGCGTATTTGATAGCTGTATTTATCGATTCTCTAACACGATCGTATTGTTTTGCGCCATAATTGTATCCCGCAATAGGTAAAAAACCTTGTGTGACTCCAAAAACTGGAAACAATGCAAACATCAACATTCGACCAATAATTGCATAGACTGCTACTAATCCTTCCTGACCCAAATCAAATAGGATGTTATTCATTAGTAAATAGGTGATACTTACAACGGCTTGTCTTGCCAATGTTACTCCCCCCAAAGAACCTATTTCTGTTACGATATCCTTTTGTAATACGAGATGCTTAAAACGAATTTTGAGTTCAGAGTTTTTTGAGGTAAAAAACCAAAAGATATATAAAAAGCATGCCAAATAGGATCCTGTAGTAGCCCAGGCGGCACCGTGCATACCCATGTCCAGCACATTAATAAAAATGTAATCCATTACTAAGTTTCCTACCGTAGGAATAATCATGGCGGTCATGGCAAACTTTGGTTTCCCTTCGGCACGAATCACCGTATTTCCCATCATCGCAAATCCAAGGATAGGAACTCCATACAGTACAATTACATAATATATCTTGGCAGGGTCAAAAATATCGCCTTTACCACCAAATCGTGGGATAATATCATCAACAAAAGCCAATCCAAGAATGACTAAAGAAACGGTACAAAGTAAAGTAAGGGTGATCTGATTCCCAAAAGTGTGTAAAGCCCTTTGCTTATTATCTGCGCCCAACGCTCTTGATATGATGCTAGAACCACCAATGCCAATGGCCATCCCTAAAGCAGCAATAAAAAAAGAAACCGGTAATACTACATTGATTGCAGCAATAGCAATAGAACCGATCCAATTACCAACAAAAATAGAGTCGATAAGAATATTGAGAGACATCACAAGAATCCCTATCGAAGCGGGGACTGCCTGTTTTATCAATAACTTACCTATGGGCTCAATACCAAGGGCTTCAGAGCTTACTTTTGCCATTATACCATTTCGGTTTTAACGGCAGACCATTCATTGATCCAATTGGCCAATACCTGAGCCCAATCATCTCTATCGTTAAGACAAGGAATGGTAGTAAATTCTTTACCACCAACTTCGTGGAATATTTCTTCTCCTTCCATGGCAATTTCTTCAAGGGTTTCGAGACAGTCTGATACAAAGGCCGGCGTTACGATAGCCATTTTTTTGGTACCTTCTTTTCCCATGCGCTCTATAGTACGATCTGTATAGGGCTGTAACCATGGATCAAAACCTAATCTGGATTGATAAGAAGTAGAGTAAGTACCATTCTTAAGCCCTAGCTTTTTGGCCACTTGTACTGTGGTCATTTCGCACTGATGACGATAGCAGAACTCGTGTTGTACAGATCCTTTTTTGAAACAACATTTCCCATCCATTTTACAATTTCCTTTACTGATATCACTTTTTCGGATATGCCTTTCGGGTACGCCGTGATAACTGAAAAGAATATGTTCATAATCCACACCTTCCAGATGTTCTGCAATGCTATTCGAGAGTACTTCGATGTATTCGGGTTTGTTGTAAAAGGCAGGAACATCGGTAATTTTCATATCAGGAAAATGTTCTGCTCGTAGTTCTTCTGCCAATACCAAAATAGTTTCGGTAGTAGCCATTGCAAATTGCGGATACAAAGGTACGATCATCACTTCATCAACTCCTTGATCGTGTAGTTCCTGTAACCCTTTTTTGATCGTCATAGAACCATATCGCATCGCCAGACCAATGGGGATATTGGTTTTTTCGGCAACCTTATTTTGTAACCGTTCTGAAATAACGATTAGCGGTGATCCTTCTTCCCACCATATCTTTTGATAAGCAGCTGCAGATTTTTTTGGACGTGTATTTAAAATAATTCCTTTAACCAATAATGTTCTTGCCCACAGCGGGAGATCAATAACACGTGGGTCCATTAAAAACTCACCAAGATATTTTTTTACATCTTTTGGATCGGTACTATCAGGAGATCCTAGATTTACCAGAAGAACGCCTTTGCTCATAATTTTTCTTTTTGCAAAGCAAAAATACGAACTAAATATCGGTTTGCATTAACAAAAACCATAAGACTTTTTGATAGCGAGATTTGAAAAAATGAACTGAAAAAGAGATTATTAAATAGTTATAAATAAAACATAACTTAGAAATACGTTAAATTCTGACAAACTGAAAGTTGAGTAGTTTTATTTTAGTATTTTTAAATAGTGAAAAAGCAAAGATGAACCTTGTATGGTCAAAAATAGTATTTGATTGTGCTAGGTTGCATGTGAACGTTAACAAACATTATTAGAACACATGAAACGTATTATCGTAGATGTCGAAAAAGATAAGCTACCTTTTGTCCTGGAACTATTAGAGCAATTTGACTTCGTATCTGTTTTGGCAGATCCAACCGAAGAAGATCAAGGGATGTATGACTCAATTGTTTCTCTGCAAAAGGGTGTGGGAATTCCACGAGTAGAATCTCTAGATTAGTTTGCCTTTAATTCAGGCTCATTACATATTTTTTGGGAGTGGTCCCAAACTTCTTTTTAAATGCTGCAATAAAGTGGCTAGCTGTACTGTAGCCCACTTTTAATCCTACTTCATTTACATTATGACTTCCTGAAGCCAGTAATTGTCTGGCAACTTCCATTTTGTAATCAAACAAGAACGCATATACCGGTTCCCCATAGATCTGCTTGAAACCGTCTTTCAACTTTTTTAGGGGTAGTCCAATTTCTTTAGAAAGTTCTTGCAGCGTGGGAGGTTCTGCCATGCGAGCGATGATGATTTCTTTGGCTTTTCTGATCTTTAAAACATTTTCTTCATCCACCAAAAAAGGACACTGTTCGATATTGGCATCTTCGGGTCGATTAAAATAAAGACTTAGCAGCTCATAAGCTTTTCCTTTATAATACAATTGTTTTATAGAAGGATGTAGTCCATAATTCATGATCTGATTGAGAACCACTGCCATTGATGGTGTGATAATCGCATCAGTATAATATTTTTTATCTCTGTTACCTTCTCCCAAAAACGGAATGTAATCTGCTTCTTTTGAAAATAAGGAGTGGAATTTTTTTATTGAAATCAATATGGTAATCAACCAGGAATCTTTTTCCATATCGATATTCATCGGTAAGTCACGTTGCGGGTTATAGAGCAACAAAGAATTTTCTTCAGCTAGGTTAATGGAGTAACTTCCGTTGTTAAAATTGAACTTGACTGAGCCTTTGATACAAAAGTGAAATTGAATAAGACTACTGTCGATTTCGCGGATAACATTCTGATTATCATCGATTTCATTTTGGAAAGCGAGAATGCGAAAACCATCCTCTATTTGGGTTTCTTCCAAAATTCCTGGAGCGTTATTTTTTAGTTCAATTTTCATACCTTGAAACGTATTTTATTTAGAAAGAGTCTAAACTGTCGCAAAAAGATTCTTGACTTTCCCTACAAAAATAGTGGTTTCCGCCGAGTATTGACCTAAAAACTAACGATAATACCGCATTTCGTTACTTATTGTTCCTCTAGCGTTATTTTATAACCCGTTTGTAGAATATTTTTGTGCGGTAAAAGGAAAAGACAGTACATGGAGCCCCATTTGAGCGCTAAAGGAAAACATTTTTATGCTATTGGACTCAGTTATAAAAAAGCTGATGCAGAAGTAAGAGGACATTTTAGCATTAATGACGAAGCCAAGAATACCATCCTCCTTCAGGCTAAGGAAGAAGGGATACCTTCTCTTGTAGTCATTTCTACCTGCAACCGAACTGAGCTTTACGGTTTTGCAGAACATCCTTTCCAATTGATTAAATTATTATGTGAACATACCGAAGGTACCGTCGAAGAGTTTGAAAAGGTAGCTTATGTACATAAAAACAGCATGGCGGTTTCCCACCTTTTTAAGGTAGGAACAGGTTTGGATAGTCAAATCCTAGGAGATTTTGAAATTATCAGTCAGATAAAAATAAGCTTTAAGCAATCCAAGAAAGATAACATGCTTAATCCTTTTATGGAGCGTTTGGTAAATGCGGTTATCCAAGCTAGCAAGCGTATTAAGAATGAAACTGAAATTTCTAGTGGCGCTACATCAGTAAGTTTTGCAGCTGTGCAATACATTATGGCGAGAGTTCCTTATGTTTCTGAAAAGAATTTGTTGCTTTTTGGAACTGGAAAGATAGGCCGAAATACCTGCGAGAATCTGGTTAAACATACCAAGAATGATCATATTGTTTTGATCAATAGAACAAAAACCAAGGCTGAAGAAATTGCAGGTAAGTTCAATTTGGTAGTTAAAGATTACGCTAACATTCAATCAGAGATCACCAAATCTGATGTGCTTATTGTAGCAACAGGAGCACAAAAACCAACCATCTCTAAAGCACTTATTCATTCAGACAAACCTTTGTTAATCCTTGATTTATCAATACCTAGAAATGTTTCGTTAGATGTTACAGAACATCCTAATGTTACCTTGGTACATTTGGATGATTTATCAAGAATGACGGACCAAACTTTGAAAAAGAGAAAGGAACATGTACCACATGCTGAAGGGATCATCGCAGAGGTACAAGAAGAGTTCGATAGTTGGCTAGACACCAGAAAATTTGCACCTACTATAAAAGCATTGAAGCATAAATTGGCTACGTTTAAGGAAGCCGAAATCAATTTGCAACGCAAGAAATATGATGGTTTTGATGAAGAACAGGCAGAATTGATTAGTGATCGTATTATTCAAAAAATTACGAATCATTTTGCGAACCACTTGAAAGATGCTACTACTTCTGCAGACGAGAGCATCGAATTGATTCAGAAAGTATTTCAATTACAAAATAAATAATCTTGGGTAAAACAATCCGTATAGGTACCAGAGATAGTGAGTTGGCCCTTTGGCAGGCAAAAACCGTTCAAAAGTTACTACAGGAAGCAGGATATAACAGTGAGTTACTTCCTGTAAAATCTACAGGTGACATCGTTTTGGATAAACCTTTGTATGAGTTAGGGATTACAGGGATTTTTACAAAGACTTTGGATGTTGCTATGCTGAATAACGACATCGATATTGCGGTGCATTCGATGAAAGATGTTCCTACACGATTACCGCATGGTATTGTTGAAGCTGCAGTGCTGAAAAGAGCCAATGTAAATGATATTTTGGTTCATAAAGGTCTTGATTTTTTAGATATACAAGGGGTTATCGCTACCGGGAGTCTACGTCGCAAAGCACAATGGTTGCATAAGTTTCCCGAGCATACCGTTGTTGATTTACGCGGAAATGTAAACACAAGGATGCAAAAGTTAACCGATAATGCCTGGAACGGAGCCATCTTTGCAGCCGCGGGATTAGAGCGTATCAATTTAAAACCCGAAAATTACATTGACCTTGATTGGATGACACCAGCACCTGCACAAGGCGCAATGCTGGTAGTAGCAAAAGAAGAAGATACCTATTGTAAAGAAGCTTTGCAACATCTTAATGATCCTACTACCGCTTTATGCGTACACATAGAAAGAGAATTTTTAAGAGTGTTAGAAGGAGGATGTACTGCACCCATAGGAGCATTGGCAAGAGTCATAGATGAAGACATCATTGATTTCAAAGGAGTGTTGTTTAGTCTGGATGGTAAACAAAAGATAGAGGTAGAGAAAAAGAGCAAGATCGGGAATGAGCAACAGCTAGGAGAACAATGTGCAAAAGAGATATTGAATAATGGTGGGACAGCATTGATGAAGGAGATTAAATCCATGATGAAGTAATGAGTTTGGCTACTGTATTGTCTACCAAAAAATTATCTGTTTCGCAAAGAGAGTTGCTGTTAAATGCAGGATTAGGTTTTGTAGATTATGATGCAATCACCATCGAATCGGTCAGTTTTGAATACAATGGGGCAGTGGAGAATGCGATTTTCACAAGCAAAAATGCAGTAAAGGCAGTTTTGCAAGCTAGAATAACCGTTTCAAATTGTTTTTGTGTAGGACAAAACACAAAAAAATTACTTGAAGAAAATGGGCAAAAAGTAATAGAAACTGCTCAAAATGCTTCAGATTTAGCCAGAATCATTGCAAAAACGTATAAAAATGACACTTTTGTGTTTTTTTGTGGAGATAAAAGAAGAGAAGAACTACCTCAGATTTTGAAAGAAAATGAAATTCAATTTTCAGAAGAGATGGTATACAAAACGGTATTAGCTCCAAAAAAATTTGACCGGGTTTTTGATGGGATACTGTTTTTTAGCCCTTCGGGTGTGCAGAGCTATATATCTCAAAACGATGTTGCTCAAAGTGTAGCTTTTTGTATAGGAAACACTACGGCATCATCGATCAAAAAACATACCGATCAAATACAAATAGCCAACAAACCTACTGTCGAGAATGTAATTGTTCAGGCGGTAAAATATTTTAAAAACAACTAACATTCCTTTATTGGGAGTGAAAGAAAGAACATATGACAACACTAAAAAATGATCTTTTCCTAAAGGCATTAAAAGGAGAAACTGTAGAACGTCCACCTGTATGGATGATGCGTCAAGCCGGAAGATATTTGCCAGAATTTATGGCACTCAAGAAGAAGTATGATTTCTTTACGAGATGTAGAACTCCAGAGCTAGCTGCAGAAATTACGGTACAGCCTATTGATATTATCGGTCCTGATGCTGCTATTTTGTTTAGTGATATCCTGGTGATTCCACAGGCGATGAATATTGAGGTAGAAATGAAAGATGGAATAGGTCCGTGGTTACCAAATCCAATTCGATCTTTAAAAGATGTAGAACAAGTTGTTGTCCCCAATGTATATGAGGAGTTAGGATATGTGTTTGATGCGATCAAGCTTACCAAAGAAATGCTGGATAATAGAGTACCACTTATTGGTTTTGCGGGATCTCCTTGGACTATTTTGTGTTATGCAGTACAGGGTCAGGGATCCAAAAATTTTGATAAGGCCAAGGAGCTTTGTTTTGCTCATCCCAAAGCTGCACATGCACTTTTACAAAAGATAACAGATACTACGATCGCTTATCTAAAAGCAAAAGTAGCTAGTGGTGTCAATGCCGTTCAGGTGTTTGATAGCTGGGGTGGGATGTTATCTCCAACAGATTATCAAGAGTTTTCCTGGAAGTACATTCAACAAATCGTGGATGCCTTAAAAGAAGAAACAGAAGTTATCGTTTTTGGTAAAGGATGTTGGTTTGCCTTACAGGAAATGGCAAAATCGGGAGCTTCTGCATTAGGTGTAGATTGGACCTGTTCTGCTCGTAATGCCCGTTACCTTACCGGTGGAAATATTACATTACAAGGAAATTTTGATCCTTCGAGATTGCTTTCTCCACCCGATCAGATCAAAAAAATGGTAACACAAATGATCGATGAGTTTGGAAAAGATCGTTATGTGGCAAATCTAGGGCATGGGATTTTACCAAATATTCCCGTAGAAAATGCACGAGCTTTTGTAGATGCGGTAAAGAACTACGGTAAATAATGAATTGGATTGCAGTGATAAGGCGGCTAAGTATCAAAGAGATATTTTCGTTAGTCTTTTTATCACTGCAATATCCATTATACATTTTCCCTACACTAAAAGCGACAAAACAGACACTTACAATCTGTAATCAAGAATATAAGGATACCCATCACTTACATGGTAAAGGAAATGCCTTTAGGCATGCGTTGTGGAATATCTTGATTGCTTTATATACATTTCAGATCCATAAGAATGAACAAAAATCGGTACAATGGGCAGAAAGAATAACTGACTTACACGAAGAATTAGCACCCAATAGACCTTTGGAGAAAGCCATGGATTTACACAACAATGCCGTAGGGCGGGCTGTTTTTGAGAAATTAAAGAACAATACCATTAATGAGATCGTAACCGAGGTGAAAAAAGAGCAGAAAGAGGAGGAGTAATTCGCATAGTCTCGGATATTGAACAATACAAGAAGGATTTAGTATATCTTGCAGAAGAAAATTAAATTGCAGTTGAAACAAAAGTTGGTATTGCACTACTAATTAGAAGCTAATCAATCAAAACCACAATATATGTTCAAGAATATCATTAATGGAGTAAAAGCGTATCTGGGTACTTTTGGGTTAATTTCAAAACTGGGACTTTGGAAATACTTTGCCATACCTATACTCATTAGTATTGTAACAGGATTGACCTTTATAGCACTAGCCTATTTTTTTGCGGATAACCTGGGAGGTCTAATCGCCAAAGTCTGGGTTTGGGAATGGGGATCTGAAACTTTTGGGACTATTAGTAATTTTATAGGAGGTGCTTTGATATTGGTTTTAGGATTGGTTTTGTACAAGCACATTGTTATGGCTTTATCTGCTCCATTTATGAGTCCAGTTTCAGAACGGGTAGAAGCTCATTTATTAGGAGAAACCACACACGAACATCGCAACACTTCGTTCCGCCAACAATTATCAAGAGGTATCCGAATTAATGTTAGAAATTTAATTCGCGAATTGCTCATTATGATTCCTTTGATTATTCTAAGTTTTATACCAGTGGTTGGGATTATTGCAACGATTCTTATATTTCTGATTCAGGCGTATTATGTTGGATTTGGAAATATGGATTATACCATGGAACGTCATTTTGGATATAAAGAAAGCATACAGTTTGTAAGAAAACATAGAGGACTAGCTATCGGGAATGGTGCTGTTTTCGTACTGATGCTATTTATTCCTATAATCGGCTTTATTATCACCTTGCCAATTTCGGTAGTAGCAGCATCTACGGAAACCGTAAAGATTTTGGAAGAAAAGAAACTGATAGCAAAATCAAATACGCCAAATACAACTGAAGCTATTACTGAATAGATTTCATTTTGAAAAAATAGAAGAGACGGATGAAAGACACATTTTATAAGTATATACAAAACTTGCAGGATAGGATCACTACCAAATTAGAAGAAGTTGATGGTAAGGCAAAGTTCCAGGAAGATATTTGGAAACGTCCAGAAGGAGGGGGAGGAAGAACTCGGGTGATTGAAGATGGTGCTGTTTTTGAAAAAGGTGGAGTCAATATTTCTGCAGTACATGGACCGTTACCAAAGGCGATGCAGAGTTATTTTAATGTGGGAGATGTCGATTTTTTTGCCTGTGGTTTGTCATTGGTACTACATCCTATAAATCCTATGGTGCCTACCGTTCATGCTAATTGGCGCTATTTTGAAATGTATGATAAATTAGGAGAAATTGTAGATAGTTGGTTTGGCGGAGGACAGGATTTAACTCCGTATTACTTATTTGAAGAAGATGCTAGACATTTTCATAGTGTTTGCAAGAATGCTTGTGATAGACATCATCCTGATTTTTATAAAACCTATAAGAAAAAGTGCGATGAGTACTTTTATAATGCGCATCGAGAAGAAGCCAGAGGAATCGGAGGATTGTTTTTTGATTATTGTAAGAAAAAGGATGACATGACTATGCAAGATTGGTATGATTTTGTTACCGATGTAGGAGATAGTTTTTTGGATGCTTATGTGCCAATTGTTGAAAGAAGAAAAGACCTTTTATTTGACGAAAATCATCGCAATTGGCAAGAAATTCGACGCGGTAGATACGTAGAATTCAACCTGGTACACGATAAAGGGACACTTTTTGGGTTAAGAACAAATGGACGTATCGAAAGTATCCTGATGAGCCTGCCACCAAGGGTTCAGTGGCGATATGACCATCATCCAAAAACCGGAACTGAAGAAGAAAAACTAGTTGAAGTGCTCAAAAAACCCGTTGAATGGCAATAATTTGATTTTTTTTATTATCTTGCGGCGTAATTATTTAAGTTTTACCTATTTACGATGTAAACTTTTTAACACAAATGCCCATGAAAAAATTTCTACTATTGCTTACTTCAATCCTACTTGTTAGTTGCCAGATGTTTGAGCCTAAAAAGGAAGGATTTGCTAAATTTTCAAAAAATAAAATTGAATTCAAAAACAATACGATTGTTCTTACAAGTGACTACGTAAAATCTAATCCTGAAGACTTCAAGGCTAAGATCGAGATGATCGAAGGGAAACCAAAATTTCAAAATGTTGCCCTTGCTGAGTTAAAAAAGATTCAGGACAAGAAAGTAGACTTCGAAATCTTTGTTGACGAGAATAATGTAGAGAACTACGTATTTATCTACAATTGTGATTACTACAAATTTGATGAACACCGTGCCGCTCGAGTAGTGCAGGCTTTAAGTGAACAAATCAAAGATGAAGCGAACAGTCAAGACGTTCGTTACAAAAGGATTCATGGTAGATATTTCTTTACGCCAACTTCAAAAGTAGTGAAGTTAAAGTATCTAAAAGCGTATAAGAAAGAAAAGAAATTTCAAACAGAATACATTGTAGCTTCAAAAACTGGAGGTGTTGGTATCTCTATCAGTAACCTAGAGGATATTGATTTTGAAAGCTCAGTGAAACGTTTAGCCTCAAAATAAAATTGATTAGACTTATTTGATAGGTCTGCTAACAATTTTAAATGCCGTATCTTAGAATTCTATATAGAATTTTGAGTACGGCATTTTTGTTTTCGTTATTTTTTTTGAATCGCTTATGAGGTATACGATAATTGGCATATTAGTGTCGTTGGTTCTTTTGGGTTGTGCCCGTTCTGTAGAACCTACTGTAGAAAATATCAATAAGATTTTTGAATCCAAAGATTTTACTTTCGAGTTCCATCAACCAGATGGCACTTGCCGATCGCTAAGTTTTCGAAATGATTATGTGGTGTATAAAAGTGACCTACCTACCTATCGTCGGGGTATTGAGTATGAAGAAGTTGTGCTTATCAATGATTATATCCAAAAAATCGTTAATCTTCATTCCGCAGCCCTGGATCGGGAAACCCATCCGCACTATGTGATAAAAAATACGGCGTATAAGGTTATTATTGTTCCGGATCAGGAAGATTTTTACTTCGATGCTTTACTAAAAACGTTGAAACTGGATTCTGCAAAATTAAAAGAGTAACGCTACCAGGATCATTCAAACAAAAGCGTAAAAATGGTCTCTTTATTCAGAATAGAATGAACGGTCAAATTTCCACCATGTAAGTGCATGATTTGTTTGGATAGACTAAGGCCAACACCCGTTCCATCACTTTTGGTAGTATAAAAAGGAACAAAAATCTGTTGTAGGATTTCTGGAGGTATTCCTGGTCCATTATCCTTTATGGTAATATACTTCTTTCCGTTTTCAGTAACACCAGCAATGAGTTCGAGCTTTGCATTTTCTACACCATTTAGAGCTTGCATGGCATTCTTGCTTAAATTGACCAAAACTTGGGTAATCAATTTTTCATCGGCATAAATTTCTATACTTTCCTCGGGGTGGGTTATGGTAATATCAACGACATGATCATTTTGATTTTGAGTCATTAGAACTAGCACTTTTTCCAGAAGTTTTTCTACATCGATCAGAATTTTATCCGGAGCAGGAACATTGAGGAAGCTTCTGTAGGATTGCACAAAACTCATCAGATCGTTACCTTGATCTTTAATTACTTCCAATCCTTTTGCGGTCATTCGTATTTTACTTTCGTCCAGTTGCTCCAATGGTACAATCTCGTCTTTATCCTTGTAATAATTCAGAATAGAAGCAGAGATAGAAGTAATAGGGGTTACGGTATTCATAATTTCATGTGTAAGTACACGAATCAATTTTATCCAGGAATCCGTTTCTTTTTTGTCCAATTCATTTTTAATGTCTTGAACGGTTATCAGATTTAGCACTTCTTTGTTAGAAATAATTTCACTGGACTTTATAGCGAGTTGTATACTTTCCCGTTCATTAGATAGTTGAAAAAGTTTACGCTCAAAGGGTTTAATGTTCTTGAATATATCAAACAAGCCTTGGTCCACTAATTGTATCTGTTTAATGTGATTAAGCGGTTTATAGTTCAATAGCTTTTCCATCTTTGGGTTTGAAAAAAGAATATGCCCTCTATTATTAAAAGTGAGAATACCTATTTCAGCCTGATTAAGAATTTCCTTATAATATTGTTCCTGTGCTTGATTCTGCAGATATATTTTTTGTATTCCACTGTTTAGTGTATTCAAGCTAGTATTAAGTTCGTTAAAAGAAGGATCATTACCTTCTTCTGGAAACCGAAGCGTAAAATCCTCGTTTTTGATGGCATTAAAGAAGAAGGCTATTTTTTTATTATTCTGATTCACATATCGGATAAGTAAAACCGTTTGTACGATGAGAAAAATAAAAAGGATGATAGAGATGGCATAATTGGCTCTTAAAATAAGAAAAGCCATAAGAAGCGCAGTTACGACGATCACCAATACTTTGGTAGCTACTCGTATGTAGAATTTTTTGCTTAACATTAAAGATCAAATTTTTTGATTTTGTTATACAAAGTTTGTCTTGATATGCCTAATTGGTTTGCAGCTGCACTGTAGTTTCCATTGTGTTGTTGCAAGGCTTTGTCGATCATTACTTTTTCCATTTCATCCAGGGTTTCAGGAACATTTTCAAAGGAGAGCTCGTTTCTGGCGTTCAATAGAAAATCTACAGGTTTTAGTACATTGCCTTCGGCTAGGATCACAGCTCTTTCCATAGTATGCTGCAATTCCCTCACGTTTCCTGGCCACGTGTATCCCAACAATTTTTCCTGAGCGGCATCATTTATCCTAAGGGTAGGTTTTCCATATTTTGTAGTGAATTTTTTTAGATAAAAATCAGCTAAAATCAGAATGTCATTTTCCCGTTCACGCAAGGCAGGAACTTCAAGATGAATAGTGTTGATTCGATATAGCAAATCTTCTCTAAAAATTCCGTCGGCTACCATTTGAGGAAGATTACAATTGGTAGCACACACAAGCCGAATATCAACAGATATAGGTTTGTTAGATCCTACTCGTACAATGGTTCTGTTTTGTATGGCAGATAATAGCTTGGCTTGAGTTTGCAGAGATAAATTCCCTATTTCATCCAAAAACAGTGTTCCTCCATTTGCCGCCTCAAACTTTCCTGCCCGATCTTCTTTGGCGTCTGTAAAGGCGCCTTTGGTATGCCCAAAGAGTTCGCTTTCAAACAAGGTTTCGGATATAGAACCCATATCTACTCCTATAAACACTTCATCTTTGCGAGAAGATAATCGATGTAGCTCTCTAGCAATAAGTTCTTTTCCGGTACCGTTTTCACCTGTGATCAATACATTGACATCGGTCTTAGCCACTTTGCGTACCAGATTTAACACTCCGGATAACGCCGCAGAGTTTCCTATGATGTAGTTGCTATCCTGATTGATAACTTGCTTGAGATTGCTTTCTTTCTGTTTTAATTCCTGTACTTCTTTTTGAGATTTACGTAATAAAAGAGAAGATTTTATAGTGGCCATGAGCTTTTCATTATTCCAGGGTTTTAGAATAAAATCAGATGCACCAAGTTTTAATGCTC
Source organism: Aquimarina sp. KJ22-3 (assembly GCF_055808215.1). Classification (NCBI taxonomy): domain Bacteria; kingdom Pseudomonadati; phylum Bacteroidota; class Flavobacteriia; order Flavobacteriales; family Flavobacteriaceae; genus Aquimarina; species Aquimarina sp. KJ22-3. Next base: position 297,720 of record NZ_CM147859.1, read on the forward strand.
TTACCGCTAGATCCACTGCTCCATAGGCAGTCATCATAATCACCGATATGGATGGCGCTTTCTTTTTAATTTCTTTCAACCAAAAAAGACCCTCGTTACCTGTATTGACTCCAGCAGAAAAATTCATGTCCAAAAGAACGATGTCATAATCCGGAAGATTGGGAAAAGAGGATATTTGATTAGGATTCGATATGGTTTTAATGTGTTTGAACTCAAATTGCAATAAGATCTCTAATGCACTAAGCACACTTTTGTTGTCATCGATAACCAGAATTTTTCCTTCTTGCATGGTATATGAAATTGATAGTATAAAGCTACAAATTGAGAATCAGAATATGATCCTGGTGTAAAATTATTAGACACTATTTGTATAAATATTTTACAGTATCAATTCTATGATAATATTTTATTTTTTATAAAACAATGACAATCAGATGTTTATGTTTTTGGCACGTAGTTAGACTATAGTTTGGCATCGAAAAATAATTTTATACACAAAATGAAATATTTGACCACAGTAGTATTCTTTTTTTGTTGCTTGCTTTCAGAAACGATTCAGGGGCAACAAACCTGGACATTGGATGAGTGTGTATCTTATGCCATTCAAAACAATCTTCAGGTTAAGGATTTTGAATACTCTGAACAAGCCAATAAAGAGGACTACAGACAATCGATTAGAAACTTACTGCCTAGTGTAAGTGCGTTTTCTAACTACCGTATCAATTTTGGGCGATCTGTTGATCCAAATACCAATAGCTTTGTGAATACTGAATTTGTTTCTAACAATTACAGCCTGGATGCACAAATTGATTTGTTTCAAGGTTTTCAAAAGGTAAATACGATCAAAGCCACCAAGTTTTTATATCAAGCTTCTTACGAAGAAACTTTACATCAAAAATACTTACTAGCATTTCGAGTAATGTCGGCTTTTTATGATATCCAGTTTATGAAAGGATTACTTGCTATTTCTAAAGAGCAGGTTCAGGTTTCTCAAGAAAACTATAACCTGGTTAAAAGACAGGTAGAATTGGGGCAAAAAGCAAAGGCAGATTTGTATGAAGCAGAGTCTGCATGGTTGGCTGATCAACTTTTGGTGACGCAAAGTGAGAACAATCTGGAAGCTGCAAAGCTAGCGTTAATGCAAGAAATGAATTTAAATGAAGATCGTACCATTACCGTAGTTGATTTGGGGATGGAGAAAAGATCATCGGTAGAGGTGGTAGAAAAGAATGAAGACTCAATTTTTAGTGCTGCCCAAACCGTAGTGCCGATTATCAAAGCGCAAGAGCTTAGAATTCAAGCTGCCAAAAAGCAATTGGCCGCAACGCGTGGAGCTTTGTATCCTTCTTTTGTCTTCTCTGCGGGATATTCTTCTCGATATGTAGATAATAACCTGGATAGTGATACTGGAGAATTGATTCCTTTTAATACGCAAATCAAGGACAATGCCGCTCAGTTTGTGGGAGTCTCATTGCGAATTCCTATCAGTAATGGCTGGTCTAGCCGTTCTCGGGTAAAGCAACAAAAAGTTGCCATGATGAGAGCCGAAAACAATTACAATATTCAAAAGCAGGAAACATATCAAATCATACAACAATTGGTACAGGACGGAAATGCGTTGCAAAGAGAATATGAACAAAGTAATTTGAGAAGAGACTCACAACAAGTCGCTTTCGATATTGCACAAAAAAGATATGAGAAAGGACTGATCAGTATCATAGAACTCAACCAATCCAAAAACTTGTTGGCTAATGCTCAAAATGAGTTTTTGCAAGTGCGGTTACGATCAAAAATAAATAAAAGTACACTGGACTTTTACGAAGGATTGCCAGTTTTTAACATCAAAAGAGTACAATAAAATGGACATAAAAATTGAAAAGAAAAAAGGATTAAGACCTAAACATTATGGGTATATTGTTGGGGGCATAGTGTTACTTTTTATGGGTTGGAAAATGGCTTTTGGTAATACGGCTTCTACCTTTCGAACAGATCGGGAAAAGCTTTCTATTGCAAAAGTATCCTTCGGAAAATTTGATGATTACATCACTATCAATGGTAATGTTGCTCCAATAAGTACCATTTATATGGACGCTTATGAAGGAGGAAGAGTAACCGAAAAGTTGATTGAAGAAGGAGCCATGGTAAAGAAAGGAGATATCATTTTGAAATTAGAAAACAGAGGATTGTACGAGCAAATATTAGCAAGTGAAAATAATCTGGCTTTAAAACAAAATGACTTACGATCCACCAAACTTACTTTTGATGCTAGACAGGTAGAAGGAAGAAAGGATTTGGTGAATTCTAAATACGAATTGCAGAAAGTAAAAAGAGCTTACGAGCAAAACGAGGCCTTGTATAAAGATGAGCTTATCTCTAAAGAAGAGTATTTAACTGCAAAAGAAAATTATGAGTTAGCCGCTAAACAGTTCGAAATCATAAAAATCCAAACGGATCAGGATAATGTACTTCGTAATACTTCTTTGAAAGAACTGGATGGAGATTTGGCGAGAATGAAAAAAACACTATCCATGGTGTACGAGCGTATCGATCACCTTAATGTACGTGCTCCTGCAGATGGTCAGTTAGGGTTTTTGGATGCCGAAATAGGGCAGAGTATTCAGCAAGGACAACGTATAGGACAGGTAAATGTACTTACCGATTATAAAATTGAAGCCTCAATCGATGAGCATTATATCGATAGGGTAAAAAGGAACTTAACCGCTGTTCTGGAACGAAATGGTACTGAGTACGAATTGCGAATCCGTAAGGTATACCCAGAGGTAAGAAACGGAAGATTTAACGTAGATTTAGTCTTCGTGAATGAAAAGCCAGAAACCATCCGCTCAGGACAGAGCTATAACCTGAAGCTGCAATTGGGAGCATCAAATGATGCATTACTATTGCCAAAAGGAAGTTTCTTTCAGAGTACCGGTGGGCAATGGATTTTTGTATTGGATGAGTCTGGAAACGTAGCTTGGAGAAGACCCATACGCATAGGAAAACAAAACTCTAGATACTATGAGTTGTTAGAAGGACTCGAAACCGGAGAACAGGTAATTACATCAAACTATGATAATTTTGGTGATGCCGAAAAAATCATACTTAAATAAACATAAAATAAACAATCAAGAAATGATACAGATCAAGAATTTAAAAAAGAGCTTTAGAACTGAAGAAGTTGAAACTCTGGCCTTAAATAGTGTGAACCTTACTGTAGAAGAGGGTGAGTTTGTAGCCATAATGGGACCCTCTGGTTGCGGAAAATCAACTCTTCTTAATATCCTGGGGATGCTCGACAACCCGACCGAAGGAAGTTATCATTTTGGTGGTCAGGAAGTAGGTGGATTAAAAGAAAATCAACGTACCAAGATCAGAAAAGGGAACCTTGGGTTTGTATTTCAGAGTTTTAACCTGATCGACGAGCTTACCGTTTTTGAAAACGTAGAGTTGCCGCTTATTTATTTGAATATGAAAAAGAGTGAGCGCGAACAAAAAGTAAAAGCGGTTCTGGAACGTATGAAAATCGCACATCGAGAAAAGCATTTTCCACAACAATTATCAGGAGGACAGCAACAAAGAGTTGCGATTGCCAGAGCGGTGGTTACCAATGCCAAATTGATACTTGCCGATGAGCCAACGGGTAATTTGGATTCTAAAAACGGGATCGAGGTGATGAATTTACTTACCGAACTCAACCAAGAAGGAACTACTATTATTATGGTTACTCACTCTGATCGAGACTCACATTACGCACATCGAATCATTAATCTATTTGACGGACAGATTGTAACCGAAAGTCAAAATAAACCTTTCGAGGTAAAAGCATAAAGTATAAACACAAAAAATTAGACTCATGACAAAATTAATTATTCAAATCGTTACGCTTACCACTGCGCTTATTGCAACTACAGTGGGTTATGCTCAAAAGAACATTACTGTTGATCATTTTGAAAAAGCAATCATTAGCCCACATGTTGAAGTGGTATTTAAGCAAGGAGAAACTGAGAGTGTGGTTATCGAAAATTCAAAAGTAGAAGATCATAAAATCAACGTAGAAGTAGAAGGAAAAACACTAAGAATCTATTTAGATGGAGCAAAAATGGTGACCAAACAAAAGAAAGTGTATCACCAAAATGGTTGGAAAATGAAAAAACCAATTTATCCGGGGACTATGATTACAGCTACCGTTACCTACAAAGATCTTAAGGAACTTTCTATCAGAGGAGAGGAAGTGATTAAGTGTGAAAGCCCAATCCAAACCGAAGATTTCAGATTAAAACTGTATGGAGAACCTAAGGTTACATTTGAAGACATCAGTGTAGATAAATTAGGAGTAACCATGTATGGTGAAGGGTATTTAGAATTTAAAGGTGGAGCTGTAAATCGCCAAAAGTACACGGTCTACGGTGAGGGAGAAATAAATGCTGTAGGATTAAATACCGAAAGCACAAAAATCACTGCCTATGGAGAAGGTAATTTCAGAGTTAATGTTAAAGATGACCTCAAAGTAACTGCCTATGGTGAAGCTACCGTAGCTTATGATGGTGACCCTTCTGTAAATAAAGGAATCATTATAGGGGATGCAACCATTCGAAAAATGAATTAGGACATAAAACCTTATCAATTTACAACATCAAAAAACGAACAGTCATGTTTAAAATGCATTTCAAAATAGCCTGGAGAAACCTCATCAAGAATAAAGTATATTCTGGAATCAATATCATAGGTTTGGCAATAGGACTAACCGCTGGGTTTCTTATTTTGCAGTATGTAAACTTTGAGCATAGTTATGACAAGTTTCATAGTAAGAAAAATTCCATTTACCGAGTTGTAGCAGATTTGGATACGCCTTCTTCAGGAAAAATGGAAAGTAGCAGACCAGCTTGCGCGGTACCTCCGCATATGGAAGAAGAGTTTCCCGAAGTGATTTCGGCAGTGCGTTTTATGCGATTAGAATTGGCTGTCCGAAAGGATGAGGTAAAACTTGTTGAAGACAAAGCTGCTGCTGCTGATAAAGCTTTTTTTGAAGTGTTTGACTTTGATTTGCTTCAGGGAAATAAGAAGTCTGTGCTACAAGAACCATATAGTGTGGTTCTTACTCAAGAAACGGCAAATAGATACTTTGGTAATGAATCTGCAATTGGTAAGACGATACGTCTCAAAGATGAAGATATCAATGACTTACCCTTTACCGTAACTGGTATTATGGCTGAAATACCCGAGAATTCTCATATCAAAGCGAATATGATTATTTCTATGACTACCTATAGCGAGGGGGTATTGCCAAGGATTGATGATGCCTGGGGATTGTATGACCCTGCTGCGTATATTCTTGTACATCCTAATACAGATCCTAAACAATTAGAAGCAAAATTTCCAGATTTTCTGGAACGTAATTCTGGAGAGACGATGAGACGTGACAAAATGTTTGTGTCTCTATCCTTGGAACCGCTAGAAGATGTGTATTTGCGTTCTGAAAGAGGAGGAGAGTATAGTGGTGATTTAGGAACCATCTATATCTTTTCTATCATTGCAATTTTTATACTGTTGATCGCATGCATCAACTTTGTGAATCTAACCACTGCCAGATCCGTAGAGCGAGCCAAAGAGGTTGGGGTACGAAAGGTAATCGGAGCCGAAAAACGACAATTATCTTTACAATTTGTTGGAGAGTCGGTTATTATCAGTTTAATCGCTTTTGTGATTGCTTCGGTATTGACGGCTTTGGTTTTACCAGCATTCAATGAAATTGCAGGGAAAGTAATTAGTGATGGGATTTTTACCAATCCTATAAACATCATCTATCTATTTTTAATCGCCTTATCCATTGGTGCATTTGCTGGAATATACCCTGCGTTTGTGTTGTCTTCTTTTAAACCTGTAAACGTACTAAAAGGTAATTTTTCTACAGGTACCAGAGGGATCATCTTAAGAAAAGGATTAGTAATTACCCAGTTTACCATTTCGATTACCCTGATTATCGGTACGATTATTATTTATAATCAGATGAATTATATGCGTAGTCAAGAATTAGGATTTGATAAAGAACATACTGTTCTTTTACCGGTGACTGTATCTTCGGCTCAAAAAGAGCTAAAAGATAATATTGATAATATTTCGGGTGTGGTGTCGACAACTTTGGCTTCTACAGTTCCAGGAGCATATAATAATTCGGCATATTCTGTAATCCAAAATAGCCAGGGAGAAGGTCAGGTTGCAAATATAAATGCCTATTTCGTTGATCATGATTTCATTTCTCAATTCGGACTTAAAGTGATTGCAGGGCGCAGTTTTTCAAGAGATTTTGTTACAGATTCTGCTCAGGGGATGATCATTAATGAAAAAGCAGTAAAATTCTTGGGTTATTCTTCTCCAAAAGATGCATTGGGCGCCACCTTTTCGCAATGGGGAAAAGAAGGTCAGGTCATTGGGGTGATTCAAGATTTTCATTTCAAATCATTACAAGAAAATATACAACCACTCACCATGACCATAAAGCCAGATGAGACTGATCTATTAGCAATCAAAATTACTGGAAACAATATCAAACAGACACTAGCAGATATTCAGAACAAATGGGAAACCATCTTGCCAAACGATTCTTTTAATTATCAATTCCTGGATGAAAACTTTGATAAACAATATCGTTCTCAGGAACGCTTTGGAAGTTTGTTTCTCAATTTCGCAGTCTTGGCAATTTTAATCTCTTGTCTTGGTTTGCTAGGTCTTGCTGCGTACTCTATGCTTCAACGCAAAAGAGAAATTGGGGTTCGCAAAGTACTGGGAGCTTCGGTAGCCCAAGTAGTAAAACTACTATCTACTGATTTTCTAAAGCTGGTTACCACGGCGTTTTTAATCGCATCGCCGTTGGCTTGGTATGTTATGAACGATTGGTTATCACGTTTTGCCTACAGAATCTCTATAGAATGGTGGATGTTTTTACTGGCAGGTACAAGTGCGATAATCATTGCATTAGCAACCGTAAGTTTTCATGCCCTGAAAGCCTCTTTGGCCAATCCGGTAAAGAGTCTTAGAACCGAATAAAATCATCAAAAAACGAACAGTCATGTTTAAGAATCATTTAAAAATAGCTTGGAGAAACATTAGCAAAGACAGGATGTTTACCACTATAAAGATTGGAGGTTTTGCTATTGGTATTGCAGCGTGTATCCTTATCTTCTTGTTCATCAGAGATGAGGTAAGTTATGATACACACAATACGCAAAAGGATCAGGTGTATCGGGTAATTGGTGAGATAATGTTTAATGGAGAAAAAACACAGCATGTATTTTTTCCGTCACCTTTTGCAGAGGCACTCACCAACGATTATCCTGAAATCGTAAAATCCGGAAGATTCCTTAAACATGAACTACTAAGTCCGGTTGGAAAAGAACTGAGAACCCTGGATCAAACACAAAGCAATTTTGAAGAAGAGTTTGTCTTTGTAGATCCTAGCTTATTAGAGATCTTGGATATTCCTTTGGTTTTGGGCGCTAGAGAAAATGCCTTGTCTGCTCCTAATTCGATTGTACTTTCTAAAGAAAAGGCGGACAAATATTTTCCTGAAGGGAATGCACTGGGCAAACAAATTATATTAGACAATGATGTCGAAAACCCATATACTATTGGAGGTGTTATGGGTACCATTTCTTCAAATACGCATTTTAAATATGATTTTTTAGTGACCAAAGCGCATCATGAGTTTTGGGAGGGAGAAAGCACAGATTGGTTGTCTAGCAATTATGCAAATTATGTGTTGGTAAAACCAGGAACAAATATCCCAGCTCTGGAAGAAAAGCTAATGCAAACCTTTGATAAATATGCAGTACCAGCTCTGCAAGGAAACGCGTCCAAAGAGGAAATCCGCGAAATGCGCAATAGCTCTCGATTTATTTTACAACCTGTAACAGATATCCACCTACGTTCTGTAGATATCCATGATAATCTATCACATAGTGATATTCGTTTTGTGTGGTTATTTGGTGGGATTGCTATTTTTATTCTGCTTCTGGCGTGCATCAACTTTATTAATCTTTCTACGGCAAAATCAGCCAATCGTGCGAAAGAGGTAGGACTGCGCAAGACCGTTGGAGCTTTCAGACAAAATCTGGTTACTCAATTTTTGATAGAGTCCGTAATCTTTAGTTGTATTTCATTTGGTTTGGGGGTACTCCTTGCCTGGATTCTACTGCCTTATTTCAATGAAATTGCATCCAAACAGATCATTATCCCATGGGGAGCATTTTGGTTCTTACCGCTTATCATTTTAGCATCGATTCTGGTTGGAATAGTAGCAGGATTATATCCATCATTTTATTTATCCTCGTTTAAACCTGTTGATGTATTGAAAGGTAGTTTGAGTTTGGGGAGTAAGAGTGGAAACCTGCGCAGTGGACTAGTGATTTTTCAGTTTTCGGTATCTGTAATCCTTCTCATAGGAACTTTGGTGATCTACAAACAAATGGATTATATATTAAATAAAGAATTAGGGTTTAATAAAGATCAGGTACTGATCATAAAAGGAACGAATACTTTGGGAGATAAAGTAACTACCCTTAAAAAAGAGTTACTCTTCCTATCTGGAGTTAATCAAGTTTCAGTTAGTGATTACTTGCCTATCACAGAAACCAAAAGAAATGGAAATGCTTTCTGGAAAGAAGGTCGTGTTGGTGAAAATAAAGGGATAGCCGGACAGATGTGGCGTGTTGATGAAGACTATATAAAAACTATGGGGATGAAACTCTCGGAGGGTAGGGATTTTTCTATAGATAGAAGTAGTGATTTAGAGAATGGGGCTATTATTAATGAAAAGATGGTCGAACAATTAGGGTTAACAGACCCTGTAGGTAAAAAAATCACCAATGGCGGGCAAATTTTTGAAGTGATTGGAGTAGTAGAGGACTTTCATTTTGATTCCTTGAGAGAAGCGATACTCCCTCTTTGCATGGCGATAGGGAACAATTCTTCTATCGTTGCGGCTAGAATAAATGGTGACAGTCCTAAGGATTTGATTACATCTATTCAAAAGATTTGGGATGGTTTATCTCCTAATCAAAGCCTCAGGTATACTTTTCTGGATCAGCGATTCGAAATAATGCACAGAGATATACGTAGACTAGGAATTATCTTTAACAGCTTTGCCCTTTTTGCTTTGTTTGTGGCTTGTTTAGGACTATTTGCATTATCTGCTTTTATGGTAGAACAACGAAATAAAGAAATAAGTATCCGTATTGTCCTTGGAGCTTCACATTTTACTATTTACAAATTACTGAGTAAGGACTTTTTGAAACTGGTAGTTATCTCCATTGTGATTGCCTCACCGATTGCATGGTTTGTAATGAAACGATGGTTAGAAGATTTTGAATACAAAGTCCCTCTTAATTGGCAGGTATTTGTTTGGTGTGCTATACTAGTAACCATCATTGCCATCCTTACCGTTAGTTACCAATCCATAAGTGCCACATTTATTAAGCCTTTAAAGAGCTTAAGAACCGAATAAATCATCAAAAAACGTTAGTTATGTTTAAAACTCATTTACTGATTGCTTGGAGAAACCTTAGAAAGAAAAAGGTATTTGCTTTGATCAACATCTTAGGTTTGGCATTAGGATTTGCATGCGGGATACTCATCTTTTTGTTTGTAAATCACCATCTGCAATTTGATAATTTTCATAAAAATGAAGATAGAATTTACCGGGTTGTTACTGAAGAACATCAGGATGGTATAGGATATGAATCTGCTGTACCGCCAGGGTTTGCAAAAGCGTTTCAATCTGATTATGATTTTACCGAAGAAGTAGCTAGTTATTATTACCGAGAAGATTGGCAAATTGACGGCGCAGACGAAAAAAATACGAAACGATTTAAAGAGGACATTGCCTTTTCAGAATCTTCATTTTTCAGAATCTTTGATTTTCCTTTGGTAGATCAACTTAGCGGACGAACACTAGAGGAACCAAACACAGCTTATATTACCCAAAGTTTTGCAACCAAAATGTTTGGAGAGCAGAACCCGTTGGGGCAAAACTTTGTATTAGAGAATCAGGAAACTATTGAGGTAATAGGGGTTCTTAAAGATTTACCGGCAAATTCAATGATCTCCACGGCTATTTTTATATCCTATCCATCGATCAAAGCCTATGATGATTTTATATATAGCGGGAGTTGGGGAGGTATTAATGGTTCATTACGATGTTTTACGTTGTTACGTCCAAATCAGGATATCACTCATATAGAGAAGACACTGATTGAATTGGTAAACAAACATAGACCTAGAAGCAAAAATGTACATCGATATAAGCTTCAATCCTTATCTAATATTCACTTCGATGGTAGATACGATGGTATTAATGTTAGCTTACTTTGGATATTTGGCTTGGTAGGCATATTCTTAATAGCAGTAGCGTGTATCAATTTCATCAACATTTCAACAGCGCAAGCCTTTACCCGTTCAAAAGAAATTGGAATTAAAAAGGTCTTGGGTAGTAATAAAGCACATTTGTTTTGGCAGTTCATTTCAGAGACTTTTATCATCAGTCTTTTTGGAATGCTAATAGGGCTTTTTATCACTGTACTGGTATTGCCTTCATTTAATGCGCTATTCGAATTGGATCTTTCGCTGCAATCATTATTCGATATTAAGGTTGTGGGGTTAGTGCTTGTTTTACTGATATCTGTTTCACTATTTGCAGGAAGCTATCCTGGTATTTTGTTGGCAAGAATTCTACCCACACTTGCTCTAAAAGGAAAACTGAGCCAGAGAGATGCAGGTGGTCAATTTACCCGAAAGATTCTGGTCACTGCACAATTTGTTATTTCTATTCTTTTAATCGTAGGGACCGTGGTAGTTGGTAAACAAATCAACTATGCGGTAAACGCGGATTTGGGGTTTGATAAAGATGCCATCTTAATGCTTAGTGTACCCGAAGATATAGAGCATATTAAGCTCGAAGGTCTTAAAGAACGCATTTTTCAATTACCAGGAGTAGAAAATGTTACTGCTTGTTTGGCAAGTCCTGGAGCTGGATATAACAATTGGGGAACAAGCATAAAATACAACAACAAACCAGAATATGAAGAGTTTTCGATATCAGCAAAAATGGCTGACGATGATTACATCAGTACGTTTGATTTACAATTGGTAGCTGGTAGAAATTTTAGAATGTCGGATTCTATTACCGAGGTGGTAGTCAACGAGAAACTTGCACAGAAACTAGGTTTAGGTTCGCCAGAAGAGTTGATAGGTAAACAACTGGAACTTAACGGAGGGTTTATAAAAGCAACTGTTTCAGGAGTTATAGCCAATTTTCATGACCAAAACTTCCATTTGGATATTAGTCCAGTTTTCATCGCTCCACAAACTAATGCATTTCATGAGATTGCGGTAAAAATTAATGATCAGAATGTAACAAGTACACTTACAGAAATTGAGCAAAAATGGAAACAAGTTTTTCCAAAGTTCATCTATGAGTTTAGTTTTCTTGATGAACGTGTTCAAGATCAATATGAAGAAGAACAACGCCTATTATCTCTTTCAAAATTATTCTCTGGGTTAGCCATTTTTATCAGCTGCTTGGGGCTTTACGGACTGATTTCATTTTTCGTTGCGCAAAGAACAAAAGAGGTTGGAATTCGTAAAGTCTTAGGTAGTGGAGTTTCTGGAATATTAATTCTTTTTGCCAAGGACTTTTGTAAACTAATTCTAATTGCCGGAGCAATCGCTACACCAATCGCCTGGTTTTTTATGAAACGATGGTTGGAGAACTATACCTACCATACCGAAATAAGCTGGTGGGTTTTTGTAATGTCTATTTCGGGATTATTACTGATCACATTGGTAACCATAAGTTATCAAACCATTAAGGCAGCAACTGCAAACCCAACCAAAAGTCTAAGAAGTGAATAATTGTAAATAGGAAACAACATGTTTAAAAATTATATCAAAATAGCGTGGCGTACCCTTTGGAAAAACAAAGGGTTTACTATCCTAAATATTATTGGGCTTTCTGTCGCTTTTGGAGTGGCCATTTTGTTGAGCATGGCTGCTTTTTTTGAGCTTTCTTACGATAATTTTCATGAAAATAAAGGAGAAATCCATCAGCTATATACCCAATGGCAAATTCCTGAAGGATCAGACATTTATATTTCTCAACCTATGCCTTTGGCCAATGCGCTAAAACAAGAGGTGCCAGGGATACATAAAATTTCAAGATATCAAGATGGAAAAATATTGTTACTGAAAGATGAAAAGGAAATAACCGCAGATATCAATTGGGTAGATCCAGATTTTTTGGAGATTTTCTCTTTTCCCATGGAAAAAGGAAATCAAGGGACATGGTTACAAGAAAAAAATACGATTGGCATAACCCATAAAATGGCAAATACCATTTTTGGCACTACGGATGTTATAGGAGAAACGGTGGATCTTTTGATTAGAGGAAGAAAGAGACCTTTTCAGGTTGCTGCGGTTTTACAGGATATTCCGGATAACAGTAGCATGGAGTTCGAGGTAATTACCAATTTCCAAAATTCTCCTCAGTATCAAGACTACAAAGATGAGTGGGATCATTCTAATCATGAAGTATATGTTCGGTTAAGTGAAAGTGTTTCGGTTGCTCAATTTGAAGAAAATACAAGAGCATTTATGAATCTTCATTTTTCTGAAGAAATAGAAAATGCAAAAAGAGATGGATCACCTCTGAATGCAAATGGGGAGTATGTTCAAATGAAATTACACCCCTTTGAAGATCTGTATTTTACAAGTTACAGCGATGGCGAGTTGATAGTGAGTAGAGCATTACCCTATGTTGTACTCAGTATTGCTATGCTCTTGCTATTTATTGCTTGTGTGAACTTTGTGAACATGAGCATTGCCAAAAGTACATCAAGACTGCAAGAAATCGGAATGCGCAAAACATTGGGTGCGGCAAAAAAGCATGTGTTTATGCAGTTTTGGAGTGAGAGTGTTTTGATTTTTATCACCACTTTAATTTTTGGAGGCATCCTAAGCGTGGTTTTTATTGATGAGTTCAAATCTCTATTCAACACAGGAGCTACATTTACAAACACCTTAAGCCTGATTACTATAATCGTGTTGGTTGTGGTATTTTTTATTTTGACCACAGTAGCAGGAGGGTATCCTGCACTTTTACTCAGTAAATTAGGCACACTGCAAGCGTTAAAAGGGAAAATACAAATCAATGGCCGTGATAAAGTAAGAGATGTGTTGATGATTGTTCAATTCGCTATTGTGATTTTATTAATCAGCGGAAGTTTTGTACTACGAGGGCAATTGCGATATATGCAAACCAAAGACTTGGGGTTTAATAAGACACAAGTAATATCAGTACCCCTTAATGGAAAGCAAGGAGGTAATAAAGTGGTAAATCTCCTTAGGGAGGAATTGAAAAACGAACCCAATATTCTTGGGATTACCGGGTCTGATGATAATTTGGGTAGAGGTAGAGATGGAAGCAGATATTCTAGCTCATTGGGGTTCGATTACAAAAATAGACAGGTAGGAACGCATATGTTGGTAGTGGATTACGATTACCTCAACACTTTAGATATTTCTTTACTTTCCGGAAGGACATTTGACCGTGATTTTGCTTCAGATAGTTTATCCGTTGTCATCAATGAATCCATGATCGCAGAGCTTCAGGAACCTGATCCCATAGGAAAAAGACTTGATATCATAAGTGATAGCATTCAACATACGATAGTGGGTGTGGTCAAGGATTTCAATTTCAAAGATTTGGATAGAGAGATTGAACCACTTACCATATTTCTATCTACGCAAAAACAAGTGCGATATGCTTACCTTAAAGTAGCACCTTCTGATATTTCACAAACCTATGATATTATAGAAAAGGCATGGTTAAAACTAGAGCCAAATTCGGAGTTTCTGGGGTCTTTTGTTGATGAAAATATCGATAGAACCTTCAGACGTGAAAGAATTATGATCACCATTATCACCAGCGGAGCTATCATATCCATATTGCTAAGTTGTATTGGTCTTTTGGCCATTTCTTTACTTGTCGTAAACAAACGAACCAAAGAAATCGGAGTTCGAAAAGTAGTAGGCGCCAATGTACCTTCATTGGTGATACTACTAGCCAAGGATTTTATGAAATTGGTGGTGGTTGCCTTTATTATTGTAGTACCTGTAGCCTGGTGGTATGCGAATCAATGGTTAGAGCACTATTCCTATCGAATGGACTTAAATATTGGACTATTTGCGGGAGCTGGAATCGTGGCACTGTTGATCGCATTGACCACGATATCCTTTGGAACTATAAAAGCAGCATTACAAAACCCAGTAAAGAGCCTTAGGACAGAATAATAATTAGGAAAATTAGAATGTATCATGTATACCTTATATTTTAAAATAGCGTTAAGATATCTTTTGAAGAACAAGCTGTATTCATTTATCAATATAGCGGGTTTAGCCATTGGAGTTGCTTCATTTATTCTTTTGATGGTTTATATAAGATACGAGCATAGTTATGACCGTTTCGATGGTTCTGAAAATGTGTACCGGGCCTATATGGACTATCTTGAAGGAGACACGTATGTTGCTGGAGATGCACAAACTTATAATCAGGTAGGACCTACCTTGAAAAAGGAGTTTCAGGAGGTTGTGGATTACGTTCGGTTTTATCGGTTAGGAAAAACAACCTTAAAAAATGAACATCATATTCTTGAAATAAGTGATGGCTGTGTGGCAGACCCTTCTTATTTTGACATTTTCAGTCAGCACCTAAAGTATGGGGATGTTCGTACCGCCTTGTCGGAGCCAAACACCATTGTACTCACGGCGTCATTAGCGCAAACACTTTTTGGAGATCAGAATCCCATAGGTAAGACCCTACAGTTTTTTCAAGGATCTTCGGCTTTGGTAAAGGTTACTGGTGTACTTCCAGATTTGGATCAAAACTCGCATTTTAAAATTGGATATTTAATCTCTTATAATACGCTACCTAATTTGGAGGCTGTTGGAGATAACATTAAACGGCCCAATTGGAATAACAATACGTTCTTTACATATCTAAAAATTGATGAAAAAGCCGATGCCGCTCTTTTGCAAAAAAAGATTGTAGATCGAGGCATGACTGAGGTACAGGATGAGCGTATGAATATCGAGCCTATTGAAGATATTCATTTATACTCTAATAAACCATACGAAGCAGAGGCAAATGGTAGCATTACACGTATCAAATTTCTAACAGCCATTGCATTTATCATATTGATCCTTTCCTGGCTCAACTACATCAATCTGTCGACAACCAAGTCTTTGGAAAGAGCCAAAGAAATAGGAATTAGAAAAGTAGCAGGAGCGCAAAAACAACAGCTTATCGTACAGTCATTGTTGGAGTCTTTTATGCTCAATATGGCAGCAATTATTATTGCCATAATCATAGCGGCACTTATATTACCGATCTACAACGAATTTACAGGAAAAGCACTGCACTTTGAGATGGATATTGTTCAAAAGTTGCTTCCTATTTTGGGGATTATTTTACTGGGTATGATGTTGGCAGGATTATATCCCGCTATTGTGCTTAGTCGCTATACACCTTCAAAAGCATTAAAAGGAAAGGTGCGCACTTCTGCTCAAGGATTACACGTAAGAAAAGCACTGATTATTACTCAGTTTTTGGCGACCATCATACTGCTTATAGGAACTATAGTAGTTACCAAGCAGATTAATTTTATTAATGATCAACCTATTGGTTCTGATTTGAATAATGTATTGGCCATACAAGGCGAAATTCTTACCAACAAATCCGATTCTTTATTGCGAACTGATTTTTCGGTGCTATCTCAGGAACTTAAACAAAATCCCATAGTACTCAGTACAGGTTTATCAAATACGTACCCTGGTGACGGATATGACAATTTATCGTCATTTATGGGCATGACTTATCCTGATGGTACCATAAATGAGCAAAAGGTATGGTATACCTATGAAGCAAATACGGATTATTTTGAGGTTATGGGCATCGAATTTTTGGCTGGGAAAACGTTCAAGGAAACTCCAAAAGGATATAGCAAAGATATTATTGTTAATGCTGAGTTTGTAAAAGAAGTAGGGATTACCAATGTAGAGGAAGCATTGCATAAAAAAGTAAAGTTTTGGGGTCGTGACTGGAATATTGTTGGGATTATCAAAGACTATCATCATTTTGGAGTAAAAAATCCGGTAGAACCCATGGTATTGCGATATACACCAACACGGGATGTGCTATTGGTAAAATTAGACCCAAGTGTTACTTCAGTTTCGGGATACAATACTGCCCTGAATGAAGTGCAAAATACATGGGCTTCTGTTTTCCCTTCGAGTACATTTAATTATACGTTTTTGGATAAGAAATTTCAAAAACAGTACGAAGAAGACAATAAGTTTCGGGATGCTTTTAAAATTTTTACGGCACTGGCCATATTTATCGCGGCATTGGGACTATTTGGTTTGACTTCGTATACGTGTATCCAAAGAAAGAAAGAAATAGGTATCCGTAAAGTTAATGGAGCCAGTATTTTCAAAATATTAAAACTACTCAATATCGATTTTGTGAAATGGGTAGGTGTAGCCTTTTTCATAGCTGTGCCTATTGCATGGTATGCAATGAATGCCTGGTTACAAAACTTTGCCATCAGAACCAGTTTGAGCTGGTGGATCTTTGCGTTAGCAGGAATTATAGCATTGGGAATCACATTGCTTACCGTAAGCTGGCAAAGTTTTACGGCGGCAAGTGCAAATCCTGTAGAAGCGCTACGAGATGAATAAAAAAATCAATCAAAAAACGTAAATCATGCTTAAAAATTATTTCAAGATTATCTGGAGGAATTTGATTAGAGAAAAGCAATTTACTTTTCTAAATATACTAGGCCTTACCATTGGTATTACCAGTTGCTTTATGATTGGTCTGTATGTATATAACGAGTCCACCTACGATACTTTTCACGAAAACGGAGATCGTATCTACAGAGTAAATCAATCCTATATATGGGGAGATTGGAACAAACAGTATGCATCTACAGGGCCTAATGTGGCAGAGGCATTAAAAGCAGATGCTCCAGAGTTCGAAAAGATAACTCGTATGCTCGATGCCGGTGCTCAAACCATGAGACGAAAAAGCGAAAATCAGGATCGAGACCTGTTTAAGGAAGAGAAAGCCTTTTTGGCCGAAGAAAATTTCTTTGAGGTGTTTTCTTTTCAGTTTAAAGAAGGAGATGTTCAGACTGCGCTCAAGGAACCTATGAGTATGGTTATTACCGAAAAAATGGCGCAACGCTATTTTGGAAATGAAGATCCGCTGGGGAAGCAACTCGAGGTAAGAGAATCCAATGATCAATGGAGTACATTTACGGTAACTGCAGTGTTAGAAAATCTACCAAAAAATTCTCATTTAGAGTTTGATGTGTTAATGTCATTATCAACTATCCAAAATAGATTGGATCGACAAAACTGGTTGTGGGCCTGGACAGGTTTTGCTACCTATGGATTGGTAAAAGAAGGAACTAATGTTGAGGTGCTAGAAGATAAGATTCAGGCGATCCCTCCAAAATGGGCAGCGCTTACTACGCAACGATTATTTGATCAGTCTTACGAAGCGTTTACCGCCGAGAATGAATGGAGATTATATCTTCAGCCGTTACGCAATGTCTACCTTTCAAACGATCCCAAGAGTCATCTTTTTGGACCTACTGGGAATCCACAGTTTGTAAAATTGTTTATTGCGATTGGGATTTTGATCCTTTTCTTGTCCAGCATCAATTTTATGAACTTATCTACAGCTCGATCTTCCAAAAGAGCAAAAGAAGTAGGGATTCGAAAAGTACTTGGTTCTGAAAGAGCAAGATTAATCAAACAATTTATTCTAGAATCTACCCTTTTTGTGGCGGTAAGCACTCTTTTTGCTATTGTGCTGGTACAACTTTTTCTAGGAGTGTTTAATTCGATAGCTGATAAGAACTTATCCATGCTACCACTGTTGAGTAATCCTATTTGCATAGGGATTATTCTATTATTTATCCTTGTGTTGGGATTGTTATCCGGGAGTTATCCTGCATTTTATCTTTCGGCATTTCGCCCTATCGAAACCTTAAAAGGGAAAGTGTCTTCAGTATTCAAAGGAAAGAACTTAAGAAATGGATTGGTCGTATTTCAATTTACGGTTTCGATCGCGTTGATCATTTTTGCCTTCTTTGTACAAAAGCAATTGTCGTATACCTCGTCTTTGGATCTTGGGTTGCTAAAAGATAATGTATTACAGATTCATAATTTTGAGCAGTTAGAAGGGAAAGGAGAAACCCTAAAAGAAAAACTACAAGCAAATCCTGCATTTACACACGTCGGAATGTCTTATGGCATCCCTCCTAATGTAACTTCTGGTGATAAATACAGAGCATTTGGACCCGAAAATCCAGCCTTGCATTTTGACGATGTACGAACCGAAGGAGATTTTTGGAGCTCCTGGGAGTGGAGTTTTTGGCAGGCAGAAACTTTGATCCTTTGAGAGAAGCCGATAAATATGGAGTTGTTTTGAATGAGGAAGCCGTAAAGATGTTTGGTTGGGGGAATAAAGAAAACTACCATAATGATTCTCCAGTTGGGAAATATGTGGCTATGACTAATGAAAACGCCAGTAAGATGGAGGTGTTGGGTGTAGTCAAGGATTTTAACTTCAGTTCTACCAAAGAAAAAATTGGGCCACTGGTGATCCTTCATAAGGATAATGATTGGGTATGGAACTATGGTCGAGGTCGCACATATTTGGCGGCACGAATCAACCCACAGACGGTTAGCAATACCGGAGAACTACAAAGTATTATAGATGAGATCCAGCAAGAAATGAAAAAAATGGATGCTTCGGTCTTGTTTGAATACAGCTTTTTGGATCAGGAATTCGAAAATACATTTAGGGCAGAGCAGCAGATGGGTACGGTACTTAATATTTTTACCATATTGGCATTGATTATTGCTTGTTTGGGGCTATTTGGTCTTTCGGCATTCTCCGCAGAACAGCGAGTTAAAGAATTAGGTATACGAAAAGTACTAGGAGCCAAAGTATCAGAGTTGGCCATGTTATTTTCTTCAGAGTTTACCAAGCTGATTATAATTTCGGTGGTGTTGGCTTCACCTTTGGCCTATTTTCTGGTCAAAGAATGGCTCAAAGACTTCGCATATAGCACACCTATAGAATTTTGGGTGTTTGCAACCGCGGCATTAAGTGCAATTGTGATTACCATAGTTACCGTAAGTTTTCAAACCATGAAAATTGCAATGGCAAATCCTGTAGATAGTTTACGAACCGAATAATCAAATTGAAGTAGCGTAATTATGATTAAGAATTATTTCAAAATAGCGTGGAGAAACTTATTAAAGCATAAGTTGTTTTCTTTCATCAATATCTTTGGGCTTGCCGTAGGATTAGCAACTTGTCTTTTACTCACCTTGTACATTATGGACGAGATGAGTTATGATATACACCACAAAGATGCAGATCAGGTATATCGTATTTTTATGGAATCTGCAGATACAGAATTGGCAACTACTGCGGGTCCAATGGCACAGACCTTACAAGATGATTTTCCAGAAATAGCGTTGGCAACAAGGGTACTTAAATTCCCTAATATCGATAAGTTTCTTCTGAAAAATAATAAGGAGAATATCAATCTATACGAAACAAATGGATACTATGTGGATTCTACTTTTTTCGAGGTACTGACCTACGATTTTAAGTATGGTAGTGCGAGTACGGCATTAAATCAACCTAATATGGTAGCGCTTTCTGAAGATGTAGCTCTTAAACTGTTTGGTGATAAAAACCCGATCAACGAGGTCATTGAGATTGAAATACCTTATGGGGTAACCAAATATACGGTGGGAGGAGTATTTCGAAAAGACACGTATAAATCTCATATTAGCGCCAACCTGTTACTATCGATGAAGAACAACGATGTTGGTACCTGGGTGGATAGTCAAGAAGGTATATTAGGTAACAACTTGTTTTACACCTATATTAAACTTAAAAAAGGCAGTGCTGTAGCCAATTTTGAAGCAAAACTTCCGGATTTTACACAAAGACATCTAGGGGCACAATTAGCTGAAAGTAATTTTGAAAGAAGCTACTTTACACAACCTTTGAAAGACATTTACTTAAAATCCAATATGCAGTGGGAGCTTTCGGCAAATGGGAGTATGACCTACATCTATATTTTTAGTGCCATTGCTGCATTTTTATTATTGATTGCATGTGTAAACTTTATGAACTTATCTACGGCAAGGTCCGAAAAGAGAGCCAGAGAGGTGGGAGTGCGAAAGGTATTGGGAGCTAAGAAAAAAGTATTGATTTTTCAGTTTTTCGGAGAGTCTTTATTACTATGTTTGTTAGCACTATTGATTGCACTGACATTGGTATGGACGCTGTTGCCAATTTTTAATACACTTACCAATAAAGAACTAGATCTTTTTGCACATCCAGGTATTTTATTCATTATTTTCGGATTAACGATACTTACTAGTGTGCTGTCTGGTCTGTATCCGGCATTATATCTATCTTCCTTTGCTCCGGTTACGGTGCTGAAAGGTGCTTTGGTGAATTCCATCTCGGCAAAAACTATAAGAAAGGGATTAGTTATTTTTCAGTTCACCGTATCGGCAGCGTTGATATTGGTTTCGGGAATGATTTGGCAGCAAATGAACTTTTTAAAAGATAAAGATTTAGGGTTCAAAAAAGAACATCAATTGCTCATACCACTTCGAAGCCCAGAAGCGGCACAAAGCTATACTACCTTTAAGACAGAACTTCTAAAAAGTCCTAATGTGGTTTCTGCCAGTGCTGGAGATTCTTATCCAGGATTACATGTTATTAGTGATAATGCTTTTTATGCAGAGGGTAAGACGATTCAGGATAATGTGTATACACGATATGGGCAAGTGGCAGAGGGGTATATAGAAACGTTAGGATATAAGTTATTATACGGTAGAGCATTCTCAAAAAATAGTGCTAATGATTCACTTTCGATTATTCTTAATAAAACTGCGGTCGAACAAATTGGATATACTCCAGAAACGGCAGTGGGTCGCAAAGTGTTTTATGGAAATGCAGAGAATAAGAGTTACTTAGAGATTATCGGGGTGATCGAAGATTTCAACTTCAAAAGCCTTCACGAACCCATAGCTCCTTATGGCTTGCTCACTCTAGGCCAGGCAAATCCAAATTATTTTGTGGTTACCCTAAATCAAACCAATTTTGCTTCAGGCATAAAAGAGGTACAAACACTATGGGAACGATTACATCCAAATGTTCCATTCGAGTATTCATTTTTGGACGAGGATTTCTATCGTAATTATGCAGCAGAGCAACGGGTTTCTAAAGTAGTTTTTTGGTTTATGTTTATAGCCATCTTTATTGCTTGTATAGGTTTGTTTGGGTTGGCTTCTTTTACTACCGAACAACGTAAAAAAGAAGTAGGAATACGAAGAGTACTGGGAGCTTCAGTTTTGGGGATTACCTCATTACATCTCAAAGACTTTTTGAAATTAGTATTTACGGCCATGTTGGTTGCGAGCCCGTTGGCGTACTACATTGGAAATAGATGGTTAGAAAACTTTGCCTACAAAATTGAAATCAGTTGGGTACACTTTGTGGTCGCTACCTTATTAGCGGTGTGTATCGCCATTTCTACAGTTGGATTTCATGTAGTAAAGGCAGCTTTATCCAATCCAACAAAGAGTTTACGAACAGAGTAAATAGAATATAAAATTTTACAAATATGCTTTTACAACTAAATAATATATCAAAATGGGTACATTCTGGAGGTCAAAAAGTTTATCTATTAAAGGATATTAGCTTTTGGGTAAACGAAGGAGATTTTATCTCGATTATGGGGCCATCAGGATCAGGAAAATCTACACTGCTTAATGTGATGGGAATGTTGGATGATTTTAATGAAGGAGAGTATACTTTCCTGGATGAATCTGTACATAATTTAAAAGAAAAACATCGCGCCAATCTCTACAAGCAATATATCGGATTTGTTTTTCAATCGTATCATTTGATAGATGAACTTACGGTAAAAGAAAACCTGGAAATGCCATTGCTTTACAAAAAGTATAGTGGTTCAGAGCGCAAAGCCATGGTGGCAGATATGTTGGACCGCTTTAATATTGTGGGCAAAAAGGATCTTTTTCCTACCCAGTTAAGTGGTGGGCAACAGCAATTGGTGGGGATTGCCAGGGCATTGATTGCAAGCCCGAAGTTGATATTGGCAGACGAACCTACCGGTAACTTAAACTCAAAACAAGGAGAGGAGATTATGGATATCTTTACCCTACTCAACAAAGAGGGTGTAACCATTATTCAGGTGACTCATTCTGAAAAAAATATGGCTTACGGATCGAGGGTAATCAACTTATTAGATGGTAGTATCGAATAAAATCAAGAAGTTCCTTCCTGAACAAAGCAGGAAGGAACTATAAAATGATGATTATTCACTATCTGGTGAAGCAGTAAACTGTTTGATCGCAGAATTGGGCTCAATGATATTATAACCTTTCCAAAATTCTGGATCGTAGCTAGATAGGTATTGCGGTTTTATCTTATTGTTTTCTTTACTATTCTTGTAATCAGCTTCACTTAGTTTTTCAGAATCAAACACCACAATTTCATACTTACGTTTATAGGTATTTACGGCATCGATACCAAGTGAGAGCTCATTTTGCTTACGTCTTCCTTTTACGTGTTTGTTTTTTTCGATTACTTTAAGCGGTCTGTCGAATCCAAAGAAACCACCACGATACATTT
This sequence comes from Aquimarina sp. KJ22-3, assembly GCF_055808215.1. Taxonomy (NCBI): domain Bacteria; kingdom Pseudomonadati; phylum Bacteroidota; class Flavobacteriia; order Flavobacteriales; family Flavobacteriaceae; genus Aquimarina; species Aquimarina sp. KJ22-3. The sequence continues at coordinate 320,530 of NZ_CM147859.1, forward strand.
CCATATATTTCAGATCGTATTTATTGTTGGCTCCTTTGGTGAATCCCATTTTTGCACGATATAGGTTATCTTGATACTGAACCCCAAATAGCTTGAAGTTTTTAAGATTTCTGGCATTTTGGTAATCCGCTCGAACAATGGCAAAGTCTTCGGTATTTACGTAGAGAGTTCCTTTAAAATCTTCGTTACGTTTGGGCTCGAATTTAATGATGTATACACTATGATCATCAATATAGGTATAGTCTACCAATTCAAATTCGTATCTCCCTGATTTATTGATAAAATTGGACATTACTCCATCGTTAAAAAACAAGCTCGACATCAAACTCTCTAGACCTTGTTTTCTGTATTTCAGAAATTTGCTTTTATCCTCTTTTTTGTCTTGTTTGTCCATTTCATCTTTTACCGCCTGGGCATCCTCGGTTTGTTCTAAGATAGAATCTACCTGTACTTTGGTTCCAAACAATCCAGACTTAATCTTTAAGTAAGAATCTCGTTTTACATTTTCTTTAAAAATGGTTTCCATACGCTTGGTCATAGCATCTAGCGATACGGTTTTATTCTTATCATATAGCTCTGCCGCTTTGGTAATATGTAGTTTTTGCTTGTCAAAATCTCCGTATAGATCACATAGGATTTCGGTGTAGTAAGAGGATTGCCTCGGAATGAGAGAGACTACGCTATCGATCAATTTTTTGTTTAACTCTTTGATGGTAGATTTTTTAAAATCTACATTCATTTTTTTAAGCGTATTAAACTCAGATTCTCTAAAGAATAGCCTCTTCTTGGATAGCTCGGTGTTGTAGTTTTCACTGATCTTATCCTTTACGTTATCCATGATTTCGTCTATGGTAAGGTTTTTATTTGAAATAAAGACACTTTTTAACTCAATAGCTTTTGGAGGAAGATAGATGATACTATCGGTATCTTTTGAAATTGCGATGGCTAATTTTTCATATCCCATTGAAGAGATATAAATAGAATCTACATCTTTTAGTGTTTCATCAATAGTAAGACTAAAACGTCCTTCTTCGTTGGTGATGATTCCTTGATTTTCGGAAAGCTGTACAGTAGCAAAGGGTACAGGTTCATTGGTTTTTTGATCCAAAACTTTAGAACTAATCGTTTGTCCCATAACCAAATGGGAACCGAAAAATAAAAAGCAAGAAAGTAAAATTGGTTGACGAAATATCATAGTGTCAAAATTTGTTGATTAAAAGTCTTATTAGCTAAGACGTAATTTCTATCAAAAAGGTTGCCAGAACCATAAAGAAGACTTTTTTGAAAGGAAATTGTTACATGCTTTTTATCAAAAAAGAAACAGCCACTATCTAGTGACTGTTTTTAGGGGTATGACGATATGTAATCTTGGGGCTCAATATGTTAGGGCTAGTCTTATGTTTCTTTTTAGAGGCAACTCTCGGTTACTTACTTTATGTTTCACAAAACAAAACCGTTTTTTTATTTCTATGGTATAAAAGTAGTCCATTCATTGTTGATAAACAGTTGGTTTGGGGTGAGGTCCGGTTTGCTGTCGACGAATGGTAGGATTGCTGTCGATGAAGCAAAACACTCCAGATACAGATATCTGTAAGGATATCAAAAAGGGAACTCCTAGTTTTGCTTTGGGATTTTGATGAGTAAGGGAAAAATCATCAAAACTTTAACACTCTAATGCGGTAGAGTTTCAAAATATGAAACTGGCGTGTAGTACTATTGCATCAAAAGATATAAAGATCTATTACAATTATTTGTGTTTAGATTGTGAATCACAAGGGATAAGTTTTATTAGGAGTAGGCACCAAAAGAGAAAAAATCTCTTCTTATCCCTTTTTGATTCAATTACTATTGGAGAAAACAAATTGTAAGGAATTTTAAAAGACATGCAAAGCAAGATATTTTTGATTGTATTTCTATTTTTTGTGGGATACAGTGTAGAAGCACAATTAACCGATGGTCCTATTGATGGGGGCGGTGGTACCACCAAATATTATTACGATGGAGATAGAGATGGCTATGGTAATCCTAATTCGGCCTATGTCACTACCCCTACCACCAACTATGTAGCTAATAATACGGATTGTAATGACGGTAATGCGGCGATCAATCCTACTACAAGGTGGTATTATGATGGTGATGGCGATGGTAGAGGGCGTACCAGTCCTATGAAGATCCAGTGTGCTAAGCCTACCAATTACGTATTGTATAATGACGATCGGGATGATAACAATATCCACATCACTCATATCGCTCCTCGTTACTTTTATAGAGATGGGGATAACGACACCTTTGGTAATCCCAACAACAGGGTATACCGTAGTGTTCGTCCCGGGGGTTATGTGACTAACAATCTGGATTGTAATGATGGTAATGCATCTATTAATCCCAACAAGGTTTGGTATCGCGATTGGGATAAAGATGGTCGAGGTAATGCTACTGTTACCACAAAGAGCTGTACGCAACCATCAGGTTATGTAAGTAACAATGATGATATCAATGATGGGGATAAATGGATCACCAACATCCCACCACGTTATTTTTATAGAGATGTAGATAAGGACACTTATGGATCTCCTGCAGTAGCAGATCGTTTGTATCGTAGTGTTCGTCCAAGTGGTTATGTAACCAATAACCTGGATTGTAGAGATGATGTAAAAGCGATCAATCCTACCACCAAATGGTATAAAGATGGAGATGGAGACCAGAGAGGAAACGCATCGATTAGTGTTACCCAGTGTGATCAACCATTGGGATATGTACTAACCAGCGATGATATTGATGATGGTGATGAGTTTATCACTCATATTCCACCGAAGCACTTTTACAGAGATGCAGATAATGATACCTATGGTAATCCTGTGTTTCACTATTATCGTAGTGCACCCCCAGTAGATCAGTATACCTATGTGACCAATGATGATGATTATAACGATAGTGATGAGTATATCACCAATATCGCTCCTAAGAACTTTTACAGAGATGTAGACACCGATACTTATGGAGACCCTAATGTGAGATACTACCGCAGTGCTGCTCCAACAGATAGTTATACGTATGTACTTAATGGTAATGACTATGATGATAGCACAGAGTTTATCACCAACATTGCACCGAAGCATTTTTATAGAGATGTAGATACCGACACCTTTGGAGATCCAAACGCTCATTTTTATTACAGTACTGCTCCCAGTGATGGCTATACTTATGTGCTTAATGGAGATGATTGTAATGACACTAACCCTAATATCCACCCCAATACAGTTTGGTATAGAGATGGGGACAATGATGGTTTTGGTGATCCTGGTGATTCGCAAACTGGATGTGTTCCACCTACGGGGTATGTCACTGATAATACAGATCAGTGTCCTGGAGTATATGGAGAGGAGATGGGATGTACAGGTATCCCACACAGTCTTAGCTTATCAGATACGGAAAGTTATGTATTTACCCGTACTTACCAAACCCCAATGAGTTCACCTAGTGAGATACAGGTGAATAAGGATGTGATAGAGACAGTAACGTATTTTGACGGACTGGGAAGACCTAAACAACAAACGGCCATCAAAGGATCTCCTACTCAAAAAGACATTATTACTCATATGGAGTATGATGAGGTGGGTAGACAAGCCAAGCAGTATTTACCTTTTGCCAAGGCAAACCAAGGTAGTTATACTGCGGTAAATATCACGAATGATATCAACCAGTATTACTTAGACACTTATGCAGCAGACTTTGCAGGGATCACTAACCCAGCACAAGTAAATGCCTATAGTGAGACAATCTTTGAGGATTCTCCATTAAATAGAGCACTAGAACAAGGCGCTCCAGGGAAAGACTGGAAGGTAGACCCTAATAGTGATACTGATCATACGATCAAGTTTGATTGGAGACACAACATAGCGAATGAAGTAGTACGTTTTGATGTGGACTTTACCAATAATGATACCGAAAAGCCGGTATTATCACAAAACGGGTACTATGCTATCAATGAGTTGTATGTAAGTATCACCAAGGATGAGAACTGGACACAGGCTGATGGGGATAACCATACTACTAGAGAGTATAAAGACAAACAAGACAGAGTAGTACTAAAACGCACATTTGCTTCGACAAGCTCAGTTACAGCAGAAGCACATGACACCTATTATGTCTATGATGATTTTGGTAATCTAAGTTTTGTACTACCACCAAAAGTGACGATTACCGATGGTGTTTCTAACACCGAGCTTGCCGAACTCTGTTATCAATACAAATACGATTACAGAAACCGATTGGTTGAAAAGAAGATCCCTGGTAAAGGATGGGAGTATATTGTGTATAACAAACTGGATCAACCGGTAATGACTCAGGATGCAAATCTAAGGAGCAAGAACCAATGGTTGTTTACCAAATACGACAGACATGGTCGTGTTGCTTATACAGGTTTGATAGGCAATAGTAGTGATCGTATCCCTATGCAAGAATCTGCGGATAACACGGTAGTGTATACCCAACATGAAAGCAAACAAAGCAGTGCACAGACCATAGCAGGTACCACGATATATTATAGTAACAATGCCATCCCACAAGGGATTGCAGAAATCCATACGATCAACTACTATGATGATTATAATTTTGATCGTCATGGTATGGACAAGCCTGCAAGTGTATATGGGGTAACGACTACAGATCAAGTAAGAAGCTTACCTACAGGAACCAAGGTACGAGTATTGGATACCAATAACTGGATTACTACAGTTACGGCTTATGACAATAAAGGAAGAGCGATTTGGATAGGAAATAGAAACCATTACTTAAGTACGATCGATAAGACTTCGATAAAACTGGACTTTACCGGTAGAGTAGAAGAGACGACTACGTCCCATGTTAAAAACGGAAGTACTCCTTTGATCACAGTAGATACCTTTACCTATGATCATACAGGGAGACTGCTTACCCAAACCCAAAAGATCAATGATCAGGATGTAGAGTTGATTGTAAACAACACCTATGATGAATTAGGACAACTGGTCAGCAAGAAAGTGGGCGGTACTTCGACTACGCTCAGCACCCAAGGAACCCTGAGCGGAGCCGAAGGGTTACAGCAAGTAGATTACACTTACAACATCAGAGGATGGTTAAAAACGATCAATGATCCTAACAATTTAGGGGGTGATCTATTTGCCTTTGGGATCAATTACAATACCACTACAGAGAACTTGTATGCAAGTAAGTTATACAATGGAAACATTAGTGAGACGATTTGGAGAACGGCCAATGATAATACCAAAAGAGCCTATGGATATCGTTATGATGCGTTAAACCGTTTTATAGCAGCTACCGATAATGATAACAAATATGTAGTGTCTAGTATTACCTACGATAAGATGGGGAATATAGAATCTTTAGCTAGAAACGGTTGGCAGAACAGTGCAAGTTATGGCAATATGGATGTATTGGTCTATGACTATGATAGCGGTAACAAACTCCAAAAAGTAACAGATACTGGAAACAAGGACTATGGCTTTAAAGATGGTACTAACACCAACGATGATTTTGAGTATGATGCTAATGGCAACATGATCATAGACCGCAACAAAGGGATCTCGGCGATTACCTATAATCACTTAAACTTACCAGAAACTGTTTCGATCAGTAATAGTGAGGGTACAGGAACAATTGCTTATATTTACGACGCCACTGGAGCGAAACAAAAAAAGATCGTAACAGAGGGAAGTTCTATAACAACGGAGTATGCCGGTAACTATGTATACAAAAACGGGAATCTAGAATTCTTTAACCAAGCTGAAGGGATTGTAGAAAAAGAAGCCGATGGGTATAAGTATGTCTATCAATTTAAGGATCATTTAGGAAATATAAGACTTTCTTATAAAGATGCTGATAAAAATGGTTTTGTTGTTCAAAGTGAAATTGTTCAAGAGAAGAACTACTATCCTTTTGGATTGACACATAAAGGGTATAATGAGGTGCTTAGAGGTAAGAATCACATCTATGGGTTTGGGAATAAGGAGGAACAAGATGAAATAGGCTTAGAGTGGCAAGATTTTGGAGCACGTAATTATAATGCTTCTTTAGGACGTTGGATGAATATTGATCCGTTGGCTGAGAAGTATATGTCTTATAGTACTTATTCGTTTGTTGCTGGAAATCCAATTCGCAATATAGAGGTAGATGGTAGATATTGGGTTGGAACCAACGGCAAAAGAGTAAAGGTGAGACAGAGAAAAGATGGCACTTTAAAATTAGGCCGTAATGCTTCTGCTGATTTGAGACGATATGCATCCCTGATTAATAGGTCAGGAAGTAAAACAGCAACAAATCAATTTATTACCGTGGCAAATAATAAAACCAAAGTCAATTTTAAAACTGTTAAGGAGAAGGCGAATGTTGGTAAATTAGGATATCATCAGGCTCATGATGCTAATGGCAATCCCTTAGAGTGGGATAGTGCAAGTGGAGATGAAACAATTGGCAAGTTTAAAGGTGAAATAGCTTATATACAGAATGATGATGGAAGTTTTGAATATAAAGAGGCAACAATTACTATGTATGAAGGCGATATAGGCGAAAGACAACTTGATTACCATAGTAAAAAATATGGAGATGGTTCAAAAATTTCAAAAGAAACAGGACTTGTTTCAATATTTACACATGAGGGGTTCCATAATACGGATCGGAAAACAATTAATGCTTTAAAAACGAGACAAGAAGGTGGAACAGACCCTTACCCAGTGGAATCTTCAGCATACGATCAAAATAGAAAAGTCCTTAAAGAAATTAAAGAAAATCAACAGCAATGAAAATAAAAATGTCAATAATTGCAACAATTTTATTTCTGTTTTCTTGCAAGACTACAAATAATGTAGGCTTGGATAAGGAAATGGTAAAATGCTCAATAAACAAAACAGAGGTCAATCGCTTTATTAGTTTTCTTAATAAAGTAATTCCGGAATATCAGGAGAAATGGGGGAGAGTTTTTTGTTTGATAATGAGAATTGCTTTGCTAAGCGATTGACTATTCACGATTTAACAAATGATCCAGTAGTTGATTTATATCATGAAGATTTTAAATTTAGAAAGGGACATGTGTATTATTTTTATTGCTTAGATGATAATTATGCTTTTAGCCATTTTGCTTACATAAATGATAATGGAAACATTACTTTTTTTGAATCAATAAACTGTAAAGATAGAGGGGATAGTTTTCAAGATGTTTTAAATTTTCTTACTCAAAAATTAGATGACAACCCTAAGAAGAAAGATATAATAAAAAGAGTTAAGAATTATAGAACTTATTATATATCGGGTTCTATTGATGAAATTAAAGTTCCATTAAAGTGTGATTGTGATTCATGTTAATAAAAACCAAAAACCGGATAGCTCCCGCTAGAGCTAGTCTTTGACTAGTGTCAGATCACAGTAAGAAAGAAAACCACAAGCCAGTTTCATTTTTTGAAAGTGGCTTTTTATATTTTTAGATGTTTTGGCTTGTTTTGTGTGGGATGTTAGTTGCAAACTAGCGCCGATAGAAGAATAAATAATTAGAAAAAATGAAGAAAATTATTACAGCCCTATTTTTTGTGATTTTTATTTATAATTGTGGTGTAAGCCAAAATTATTCTATTGATTATAATAACTTTGAACCTAGTGATAAGCAGGAATCAGTCATAAATGAAATAAAAAAAGACAACGAAATATTGCTTTTTTTGATGGGGGTTATGTAAATGATAAAATCCAACTTTTTGCAGATGGCACTCAAGTTTTTGCAGACATAATATCCACGGATAACACTTTAGGTGTTGCAAAAGATTATAAATTACTTAATTCTATTAAAAAAATTAGGATTAAGATCAATGATAATATAGATATAAGTTTAGATGTAAAAAAAGAGTATTCTTTTATTAATATAGATAAGAAAAAAGAAAAAATTCAAGTGGAATATAGAAAGTTTTATAAATCATATCAATAAAAACATTTCCTCTGCTAGCGCTAGTCCCTGACTAGTACCAGGTAAGAGTAAGATACAAAACCACAACAACAAAAAACCCATCTTCTATTTATGAAAAACAAAATAGTTCTAGTAGCTTTAATAACTAGTGTCATTTTAAGTTTGTCTTGCCAGAAGAATAAGATAATCTATGACGTTGATGAGGTTTCAATTCATGGACTATATGTTTATAATGAAAAACAATTTTTCTTGGTCTTTTCTACTCCGTTGGAATCCCTTTACTATTGCGATTCTGTAAATATGAATAGTAATTCTAATGATGAATTGAGACTAAGTTTTTACAGGTCAGGGATTAACGAAAAAGAAAAGAAAGGAAATTATATTACAGAATATGTAAAAGATAACCCTATACTTTCAGAAAAATTTGGACTAGACCCAAAGTATCATTTTATTGTTCTTGATAAAGAAATAAAGGAATTCCTTATTGAAGATTCGAAGTCGAAGAGAACTATTTCTCTTGCTACTTTTCGCCTCTAGAAGTTTATCGTGTTTTATAAACACAAAAAACAAACAGCCACTATCTAGTGGCTGTTTTTTATGACGATATGCGATCTTGGGGATCAATATGTTGAGGCTGGACTTATGTTTCACAAAACCAAACCGTTTTTTCGTTTCTATGGTATAAAAGTAGGTGATCCATTGTTCGTAAACGGTTGATTTCGGATCAAACCCGATTTGCTGTAGACGAATGGTAGGTTTGCTGTCGATAAAACAAAAATAGCGTGGAGTATGCATCCACGCTATTTATTTCACCAACTCTATTTAAAAACAAAACTCGCCACCTTATCGATGAATCGAATGCGAACAAGCAGCGGGCAGTTCTTTTATAAACTTAATAATCGAAGGAAGGTGTACTCTAAATACATTTTTTAAAATCATCATTGCTTTTTTATATATAACGCTTCATTGCTTGTTGCACCTACCCCCAAACATCAAAAAAAGTAATAAACGATTATATGACAAATAGTTAACGATTTGGTAAAGTCGATAAGTCCTGTAATGATGTAATTTTACCCGCCCCAAAATAACGGTTATGAAAAAGAAAATGCTGCGGCCTTTGCCCTATAGGTCACGTTTGGATACCATGATAGAAATGAGCTATAGGGATAGCAATGCCTTGATCACAAAAGACCTTGATGACAATGTCTTCTTTTTGTGTAATGGCATATATCTGGTAAATGGCCAGTTGCAATCCCAAACCTTAACGACTTTAAAAAACACCTTTACCAAAGTGATCAATCAATCCAAATGGTGCGAGTTTGATGGTAAAATCTATGATTTTACCTCATCGAATACGCTTTTATCATCTAAAAGGTGAAATAGAAGGTAAAAAAAACAGGAATCTTGTATCTTGTGAGAGAACACGATATAAATTCACATCCTTTTGAACAAAAAAGAATTTCTTTGGCTACTAGGGTCAATTATTACAATAGGCATTCTTAATTTTATCTTATTGGGATGGGATAGCTTACAGAATGCAGCACATACCGATATTAATATCCACGATACTTATTTTGTACTTCCTAAGTCATTCTTCTTTATTCTCTATTTTGTATTATTTCTTTTTCTGGTATACCTGGTTAGGGTGATAGCAAAATGGTTCAGGAATATGTTCGGGAATGTGGTTTTCATGATCACAACGATATCTTTTATCGTGATGCTTACTTTTGTTATAGGAATAGGACAAGAAATCATTAGATATGATAATACACATGATGGATTAGTAACTCACGATCCTGTCAAGGATTTTATGGCGAAAGTTTTTAATGTCTCGCGGATACTGCAAGCCCTGTTATGTGTATTCTTAGCATTTACAGGAATCCAAACTGGGAAGATACTATCTTTAAAAAAGATGGCTAACGCAACTCCCGATCAAAAACAGCCATAATGCTATCGCATTGTGTAATCCCTTTTTCGGTGGCATCCATTTGTATTTTATAACTGCTGGCAAGACTTTGTACAATTCTTTTTAGGAGCTTTTCATCTTCAAAAGGAAACTCATTACTTCTCATTTTATCAAAATCAGCATGGTAGATATAATACTTGCCCAGGTATTCTTTATGGATGATTTCTTGCCGTTCGTACGCTTTTAGGATAGTATGCAAATCGGCAGAATAGTAATTTTGGATGGCCGATTTGAGCTCCAGATCCTCAAAAAGGGTAAGGTCTCCAGAATTGATCAAGGTATTGTAGGTAACATCCTGGGGTACAAACTCCACCAAATTAGAGATCTGAAACACTTTCCTTAAGATGTTCATTTTTTGTGGTGAATCGGTATTGAGATGTGGTATGATCTCATTAGTACTTTTTTGAAAATCCGTGAGGGTTTGCAGGTTGGTTTCCAGTGTTTTTTTATCAGTTTGAATATCGTTTTTTAGGTTAGTGAGATAGGCAGTCCTTAGATCACGATCTTTTAAGCGTTCAGAATATTTGTTAAGACTAAAAGCAATAGTAATCCCTATGATCACGATCAGGGTTTCACCCAACGCGTATCTCCAATTGATTTTTTTCATATTCCCAAAGATGATTTACTGCTTTAAAATACTAATTTATCATGACATGCATATAACAAAAAACACGATCAAAGCAGCGCTCTTTGATCGTTTCTATTTAGTTTGAAAATCAAATAGTTATATATGAATATTTAAAAATTCGATAACTTTTCGATAACAATTTTCAAAAAAGTACTTATTTAACCTTAAATCTTAATCCCCCACACCCCCTAATAATCTTAACAGGAAAAACTATAATTAGGTCACAAAAACGCACAATTTTTATTCAAAAATTTCGCCTTTTTGAGTTGTTTTTGTTTTGACAAAAATATTAATAGTTTATAACCAGTATAGAGACACGCACAATTTGGTTATTCATCGATTAAGCGAATTACAGAAAGCAAGAAATTTCCTTATTTATTTATAATTTTATTTTTATACTAACTTTTCAATAATTTTTGTATTTCTGTATTTTTAATAGAAGAATAGATGTAAGTAATTGAAATACAAGAATATACATAAAATACAGAAAAAAATACAAAAAATACAGAAATACAGAATTTTGTATTACGTTATATTTGTTATTATTACTTACCCCTAGAATATTCAAATCCTTAAATATTTTAAAATGAAAAAAGCACTGCTATTATTGTTTTTTATTGGCTTATCCATATCTAGTTGCGAAACTTCTGATACTAATGAGGGAATTGGTCTCGAAATTCAGGATCCTTATTCTACAGGACAAGGTGAAGTTGGAGATCCTTCTGACGATGATGATGAAGAGGGAGAAGCTTAGTTAGATTAAATATTAATTACTGAACGAATATGACTTAATACTCTTTTAACCAGATGCTTGATTTAATAAAGACGTTTTTTGAAACTTCAAAAGAAAGGATAAGAAATCCATTAATTGGGACATTTATCATTTCTTGGATAGCAATTAACTGGAGACCTATAGCTGTGTTTTTGTTTTCTGAACACACAATAGAAAATAGGATTGAACATATTATATCTTCCTACTCTTCATATTGGTCCTTAGTCTTGTATCCTTCTTTTTTAGCACTCTCTTATGTAATTATTCTTCCCTACTTCATGCTGTTAATTGATGAATTGACAAAATATTCTACTCTAACACGTAAAAGAAATGCACTGAATAATGTCCTTTCTGAATATGATGGTAAATTGCAGATTGCAAAGTTAGAAAGTGAATTAGAGAATATCAAAGCAGGAAGAAGAGATGTGTCGGATTTGAATGATGAGATAGAGCGTTTAAGAAATCAGTTAGACGAAAGAGAAAACTCTATAGCTGATTTAAGTAAGGAATTAGAGAATCAGGAAAACAATCACGCAGAATTTAGATCTCACGTTTTTGATATTGCCAATAAAGATCATTCGGAAAAAGAACTTAAAGAATTTGCTTTTGAAAAGGAATACGAATGGTTCAAAAAGGATTCATTGTTCAGAGACTTTTTAGATAATGGTACCAAGATCGTTCGATCGAATTCTTTTCCTCCAGATGTAGATGATGGTACAATTCAGGCATATATTGATTATGATCTTGTCAATCGAATTGCAAAGGGCAATAATATAGCATATGTTTTTTCAAGTAAAGGAAGACAATTTTGGGATAGAGCGATCGAAGATAATGCTGATCTGGATTGATTTATACTATCGTAAAAAAGATCAAATTCTGTATACTTGATACAAATTCATCCTACCTTAAAATTTATCATCTAAGAAATGATAAATTACGGATTTCATGTTTTTTTATCTTACGAAGTTCCAAGGTAGCAAATTACGGAAAACCGTAATGATATCAAGGCTTAACAAGGGTTAGGGGTAACACATTTTTAAAAAGTTTTGTGGTTTTTCCGTATTCGGTTAATGGGGAATAATCCCTAAATTTGAATTCTAAAAACGGTACAAGTACCATGAATTATTATTTATGTACTATGGTTAATTGCCGATGCACTAAAGAATAGGAATTTCCTGATTTTTTTGATACTCGATGCTTTATCTTTGAGTGAATCTTAAAAATTGAGCAAAATGAGAAAATTATTTTTTAGTCTATTGATCATAGTTGGAGCCTTATTCATGGTAAGTTGCGAAACACCAGAAAGCAATGAAGAGATTTCACAAATTGAACTTTATTCAACAGAACAGGGAGATAATATCAACACAAGCGGTTCAGGAAACGAAGAATCGGACAACGGAGAAGAATAGCACAAATTTCATATACTACTTTTTGGCGGTAGTCTGTGCTATCGCCTTTTTTACTTATGAGTTTATTCCTCAGAACTCCCAAGAATTTAAAGATGCGTTAGCAGCTCATAAATCTGCAAAAGCTGAACGCACAAAAGCATTGAATGCATTAAAAAAGAGCCAGGAAGGAACTTTTTTATATAATGAATACTATAAACAAAAGGTAAAAACTGACCGTGCGTTTGAAGCCTATAGAATAGCTGAACAAAAAGAACACTTCTTGGCATTCGATAATCTTAAACAGTTTCTAGGGGAGTTTGGTTGGGCTTTAGGACTTTTCATCTATTCATTGTTTAATGTTTTTGTTACTTTTTTACGAAAAGAGAAAAAGTGGCCCGGTGAAATCGCGCTCCATGGAACTTTAATTTTCATATCATTTTATTTTATAGCTTATTGCTTCAAGATGAAAGACTTTGAAGCTTATCAATACATAGTTTCTGCATTTTTAATGTCATGCTTTATTGTCACCGCTACGTATTATTTAGTACGCTATAAGAATCAATATATATCTAGTCTCAAAAGAAACAATGAAAGACTGTTAAGGAATATTAGAAGAGCGACTAGGTTCATTGTTAGAGATACAAGAAAAGACTGGGTACCGAAAGAAAAAAATATTGAATATACAAAACAGATAGCGGAATTTAATAATTCGTTAGAACCCCTAGAATAAAATTAGATATGAAATTTAAGAATTTGGTAGATGAACTTCATAAACGTTCAGAGTTTTATGATGATGACATCCTACAGGAATTGGAGGGGCATTTAATAAAGGATCTTGAAGAGAATATTAAGCAAGATGATAAAAGGCGCTCCGAAATGATAGAGAAAATTAGGGATAACAAAATTGATCTATCAATATTGAAAAACACTATCCTGACTAAGTATAATTCAAAAATAAAGCTAAACGATATTAATTAATCTTCTTTCTTTAAGAGGCTTATTACCCCACTTTTAATTATTTCATCAAAGTCAACATTAAGAATATGTCCAAGTTGTTCATAGACTTTGGTTCGGAACCCTTCTACTTTCATAGCTTGGTCCCAATTTTCTACACAATCCAAAGCAGCCTTCCGGATTTTACTATCCATATGATCTAAGTCAGGTTGATTGTCAAAATCGTTAAGAATTTTAATAACACTTTGTGATACGTTTCTGTTGCCCTGTTCCCAACTTTGTACCGCTCTTTTAGAAACACCTACTATTTCTGCAAGATTCTGTTGAGTTAATCCGTGTTTTTCTCTAAATTCTTTAATTTCTAAAGCGTTCATAATCAATATTTTGGGTAGGTAAAATATGTTAAAATAACACAAAGTGTTACAATTATTTGGAAATGTAACACATTGTGATATATATTTGTGGTGTAATTCAACAACAATACGCCAAATATATGAAAACTATTGCTAAAATACTCACATTGTGCGCACGAAAAGCGAACGATTTACCTTCCATTCACTTGTCTTATTATCAGAGAAATAACCTCTTAAAACTATAGTGGTATGAAACACAGAATAAGAGCATTGTACGCAAAAATTGAAGATAAACAGAAGTTTATTAATCGGTTAGCCGAAATATTTGATCTTAACCCTCGATCTATTCAAAATCATTGGTTCGGGAAGGTATTTAGTATTCCTAAAAGATATACTGATCAGGTTGTATTACTTCTAGAAGAAACCATACAAAACCAAATTGTTGAATTAACAGAATTGGTTAATCCCTCTCAAAAAATATAGATCATGCCAAGTAAAACGATAAAGATGGATGGTAGGGAATATTATGTGGTTGATAAAGCTGTCATGAAAGACTTAGTGCATGAGGCATACATCAAGGAAAAAACAACTACTAATCAATCGGTTTGTACGGCAAAAAAGGCTAAAGAAATTCTAGGATGTAGAACCACCAAATTCTATCAAATTCAGAAAGACCCTAAATGCAAGTTGAGGAAGTCAACAGTAAAAGGAAAGTATATCCTGGCAAGTGTGCATGAAGAACTTAAACGAATAAGTAACTCTTAAATCAGCTGATATGATTACGATATTAAACTATATAACTCCAGATCTTTTACTACTGTTTTTACTCATAGTTATCGGGCTATCAATTAGTGTTTTTTTACATCTAAAAACCTATACCGTTAACCGATCTGGTAAAGTAGAATTGGCTAAAGAACCAACGGTATTGAAGATACTAGTCTTATTCGCTTTTATTGTTTGGTTGGGATATATCTGTTACCACATAGCCAATTTAGAAATTGAACATTTTCATTAGTTAAATAATGAATTACAAAAACATATTCCCTCATAAAGTAAGGGGGACCAATCGTCAGATTGCAATTGTAGCCTACAGGATACCTAGAAAATTGCTCTAGGTATCTGTGTGGGAATCATAAGAGCATTATTAATCATTTAAAAGTCCAGAAATCATGCGAACCGATAAATATTTTACTCAATCCAATGTCGATATCACTCATAGAATTGAGGAAGGAAGAACTTTATTCTTTACTACCTCTCAAAAAGAAGAGGCAAAGTTCTATGCTAAACAACAAAAAAGCTATGTATATGAAGTATTCACCTATCAGAAGAACAACAAAGTTTTAGCTGGATACGGCGTGCCTAAATAGTAACTAATCGAATTAAGACTTTCATCATGAATCAACTATCAAAACAACAATACGAGTTACGGTTAAGTAGCTATAAAGCTCAACTTGAAAAATTATTAGATCTGAATGTGGAGCAAGTGGGACACTTTAGTATTATGAAATACACTTTAAACCGAAAATATATAGAAGGTAAAATCGAATACTACCAATCGAAAATAGATACTATTAATGCTAGTACAATAAAGGTTCACCATTCAGAAACGGTTTAATGAGCGAATACAAATACGATAAAAAAACTATTCTCGAAAAAACCAACAATGGTTTAGACGTATTTAAACACATTTATCCAGATTGTGAAAAAAATGGTCGTTTGGTACCCTTCAAGACACATGAAGAAGCTACACCAAGTACCATGATCAAAGAGTTCAAAAATGGTTATATGATGACCAATTTTGGAGATGATGGTAAAGCAATCAGTTGTTTTGATGCTGTAATGCAAAAGGAGGGATTAAAGGACTTTGGGGAGGCCTGTAAGTGGATTGCTTCAGAACTCAATATTCCAGGATTAGAGACCACTTTTAACAAAGGCGAAATCGAATTCAAAGCCCCTTTGAAAGATGATAAAAAGGGAGATTGCCATTTTGAATACAACGAAACGATTACCGAAGAACATTTAAAAGTTCTTGGACCCTGGGTAACTGAAGAGGTTTGTAAAAAGTACCATATTAAGAGCTGTAAAAAATTCATTAGGGTAGTAGAGCCCAAATCGTCCAAAGAACATAAGCTGTTACGTGTTATTACTACTGCAACGGATAAGTACCCCATATTCGTTATAGACATGGGAAAATGGCAAAAGATTTATCAACCACTTAACCCAGATAAACAGTATCGTTTTAGTTACGCTGGTAACAAACCACAAGACTTTCTTTTTGGAGTAGAAAATTTAATCAAAGAATACAATAGTTATAACCCAGATTATGATGACGACGACGACGATGATGACAGATTGCCTAGGGTGTTTATTGGGGCAGGGGATCGGGACTCTTTAAATATAGCATCACTTAATGAACCTGTTGTTTGGCAAAATAGTGAGACGGCGATACTCTCCCATGAGGACTATCGCAATAAACTACTCAAATACGCTAAAGAAGTAATTTACATTGGCGACCTTGATGATACAGGGGTTAAGCAAACGGTTAAAATGGCCCTTTCGCATATCGATATCAAAATAGCTTGGTTGCCGGATTGGATAAAAGAAAGAACCTATCGTGGTAAGCCCAGAAAAGATTTTACGGACTGGATTAAGTTGGTAAATGATCCACAAAAACCTGATAAACTTAAGACCTCTTTCAATAAAATCCTTAACAACGCCGAACCTGCTCGATTTTGGGATATTAAGCGAAATAAACAGGGAGACTTTAAGGGTTATACGCTAAGTAACGAGCGATTGTATAAATTCTTGACTTATAATGGATATTACATCTACAAAGAATTGCCAGATCAGCCGGATTTTGATTATGTACGAATTGAGAATGGAATTGTAAAGAAAGTATTTTACAGAGATCTTAATAATTTTCCAGCTAACTATCTTAAATCAAAATATAAGCCTACCACATTAGTCGATTTCATACACCGAAGCGCCCAATTAAAGGAAAGTTCCCTAGCCAAGATCCCAGAAAAACCGATCGATTTTAAGGATAGTGATTTTGATTACCAATTACTATTCTTTCAAAACAAGATTTGGGAAATTACCAAAGATGAGATTAAGGAGCATGGATATGGTAAAATGGATGATGTCTACGTATGGGATCATAAGATTATTCAGCATCGGGTTCGTATAAATAGAGATAAAGCCTTTGAAATCAAACCGATAGGAAAACGAGAGGATAATTCAACAATTTATGACATCAAAATACTTAGAAAGGACAATCACTTTTTAAACTATCTAATTAACACCAGTCGAGTACATTGGCGTGTTTGTGGTGATGAACCCTTTAAAAAAAGAATCAAGGCTATAAGGGAAACCGACCCGATTAAGCGTAAAGAAAAGCTTCAAAATATACTTGCCGAAAAAGAAGCCTATCGGACCCAAAATTGTTTTGAGTTAGAGGAAGAAGGATTATCTCCAGAACAAATACAAGAACAGAAAGATCACTTAATTAATAAGATATTTTCATTTGGATATCTACTACACCGAAAAAAAGTAAGAAATAAACCTTGGGTAGTTTATGCAATGGATAATCGGATCAGTGATATATCAGATAGCAACGGAGGTTCTGGTAAATCTTTAATGTATGATCAAGCCGTTAGAAATGTTCTTCTGAGCAATAAATACATCAATGGTAGGGATCGAGAAGCTGTTAAGGATAAACACATGTTCTCTGGAGTTACTAAATCGACCGATTATGTACTTTTTGATGATTTAGATTCTTATTTCCCATTTACACGTTTTTTTACAGAAACTACAGGAGGATTCAATGTAAATGCCAAGTATAAAGATGCTTATACAATCCCATTCGAGGACTCTCCAAAAATAGCTATGACATCAAATTTTGGGATGTTTAAGCCTGATAGCAGTACCAAAAGAAGAGTGTTGTACAATGTATTCAGTGATTACTACCACTATAAAAGTGATCTGGATGAAACCGAACATAAGATCACAGATGATATAGGCAAAATGTTGTTTAGTCAGTTTGATGAAAATGAATGGAACGATTTCTATAATCTATCTGCTGAATCTATACAGTTTTTCTTGTCTACCGATGAAAAAATTATTCCCCCATTAGCAAATGTTGAGAAACGAAATAGTCTTCAGACTATGGGAGATGCTTTTAAAGAATGGGCGGATTCGTATTTCGAACACAGATTGGATCAACAGGTTGTGAAAACACAAGCGCAGACCGATTTTGAAGTGAAGAGTAAAGTAAAACCTTGGTCTTCCCAAAAGTTCAAAAAATCATTAAAAGAGTGGTGCAAGTTTTATGGGTATGAGCTAAATCCAGAAGAAGTTCTGAATACTAATGGTTTTAACAAACATACTCGACAAGGCGCAAGTACAGAATTCATTTATATAAAAACTAACGAAGAAAATGAAGTTGAAATTAAACATGAAGAATCGTTACCAGACGATTTGGACCCAACTGATGAACTAGAATTTTAATAGACAATGATATGAACGCTAGAGAGTATTCTGAAGATATGAGTCTTTGTTTAAAATACGGAATCACTATTTACCAGGTGTTTTATGCCAGAGGTCGATATAAAATCGCAGTCGCAAGAAATGGACATAAAACCAAAATTGGCGATGATATTTATGAGGACAAAGCATATGTGGACAAGGCTACAAAAAAGCTAATACCCGCCGTTCACAAGAAAATACAAAACATGTATCGGTCTATGGCTGATAAAATCAGATACAAAAAAACAACTTTAATCCATAAGCCTAGTAATAATGAGAGAGAATAATAAAAAACCGTTGCCTTGGTGTCCTACTAAGGAACAAGTACATACAATCTATGTACAAGTGAGCACCAAAACTCTAAGAGATGAAATATTTGCAGCTATGCAGGAACATCGAAAAAAGAGTTTTGATCAAATCAAGAATATAAAAAAACTACTTCACCCAGAATGGGTAAAGATTGTGAAGTTTTTAGGTATCCCAAACGGTTATTATGCTCCAGATGGATTTTTTGACATGCCAGAATAAGTGCAAGCATAAAAATGTAACTACAGTAGTGATTCATGCAATTGTAAATATTGAATTGACACAGGAATATTGCCATGATTGCAAAAGGTTTATTGGAGAACAAAAAGTTGATTGTTAAATGAATGCAAACGATAATTATATGGATAAAACGTACAAGATTCCACCAAAAACAATTGAGGACAAGATAAGCTCCTTAAGCGCTATAACCGTGTCGGTTTTGTTGTATATATCAGGTTATGCGGTAAAGCTATCAGTTCTCTTCAATGATCTATTACACGAAATAATACCTCATGAATATCTAAGAATGATAGCCTCAGGTAGTACTGGGATTGCATTGGCAATGGGCCTATTAATCGTATCAGTTAACGAGAAGCATAAAATAGTCTCCTACATCATAGGGATAAGTGATTTTATGGCATTGCTGCTGATATTCAAAATATTTAAGGCGGATAGTGTTGAGCAGTATAGTAAATGTTTTTTTATCAGTGGTTTTATGGCCTTTGTTGGATTCCATTTGATACAAACCTTTGTTCGAAAATATCAGGAAAGCAAAGCATTTCGGGATAACAAGCAACTTGCTAACCAACTAGAGAAAGAATTGAGCAAGTTAAAGCAGGAAGCAAGCAATACTAAAGCAGAACATAACAAATTAGAGCAAGGTGTTAGCGATTTGGAGCAAAAAAAGAGCCAAATGGAGCGAAAGATAAATGAAACTACTTGCCCTAAATGCGGTAGGTATTTCAATACAAAAAACGCTTTGAACGCCCACAAATGCAAACCTGAAGATATAGAGGCTTTCAACGCCAAATAGAAATGAAAACTAAACTCTTAAAACCTATAAAACCATGAAACAATTTATACAAAAGGATCTGTTATGGTCTAAAGTGACTGTAGCATCCATTGGTATTTTAACCATAAGTTTAATTTCAATTGCGTTGAATTCTCAAATGATTCTATGTGCATTGGGATTATTACCTAACATAATAAGATCAATAAAATGAGTGGAATTAATTACGAAATACAGAATCGAAGGTTGCAATCGTACAAGCATACATTCGATTACAACTTATGTAAACGCAAGTATAAAGAATATGCTAACATGGAGTTGGACAAGTTTATAAAATGCTTAAAGGATAGTGGAAAGATAGGTGAGATAGGGCATTTGTGCTCATTCATTCTATGGGTTAAGAATAAAGAGAGGCATGAGTATAGAGATACGCTTGGGGACTATGGAATGATCCATTTACTGTTCCATTGCTTAGAGAATACGCAACACGCTGAGATGCACGGGGAGTACATACACATGTTGTTTAAGGAAGATATAAAACTTGTATAATATGAGTCAAGTAGAAATATTACTAAGACAAATTTCAAGGGAACTGCAAAAGGATTGTCATAATACTTGTATGGAGATCTCTAAAAAAACTCGATCAGCTGATGTCCATGCGATGTACATGGCATGGATGTTTAGAAAACTTGCTGAATATGAGATTAGATTAAGAAAAATAGAACAACAATAAAAACTATAAATATGGAACTAAAAGAAGAGATAAAATATTCAGTAAGAAAGTCAACTGTAGAGGTGTATAAAATTAGGTGTAATAGTTTTTACTGGGCCGACATTAATGTAGACGCAAAAGAACATACAGGCAGAATTTCGATAGCTTCGGACTTTGGGAACTGGCAAAATTATTGGGGTGCTTGTGGAGTTCCTTTTAAAAAATTTCTACAAAAATTGAATATAGATTATTTCGCATCTAAAGTTGGAGCTAATAAATGGTTTGATCTGGATAAAACTATCTCTTCTTTAAAAGAGGATATTGATAATTATACCCAAGATGAAACCTTAAAGGCAGATATGTTAGAAGAGCTTTCTGATTTAGAAAATAGTTGCGGAAAGGATGAATTTATTTACATAATGCATAATTGCAAACTTATATTGAATATGACAAATCATATGCCCGACATGATTACCACAGTAGAACCAGGTTTTAAAAGATTCTGGGAAGAAATATGGCCAGTATTCTTAAACGAATTGAATTTAGAACAACAATAACAACTAAAACCATGGCAAAAGTAGACGAAATACGCTTAAACATAGATGGTAAAGAATATAAATACAATATCAATGTAGGGAAAGAAGGAATCTTTAGGTTGAAATTGGATTGGAAGGTCGCAGATCTGTTAGGTATAAAGAGCACTACAATTGAATCTTTAAAACTTCACGATTTAAAAAATAGTATTCTAAATCCTTATAATGAATTTTTGGAAAGTAAAAGGACAGAAGAACTTTTTATTGAAATAATCTATTGCGCTTCTGGAAAATTCAACAGGGATATTAAAGACAATTGTTTGTTTGATAGTCAAAGTGATTATCAATCAAGCAGATGGGCTTCACGATGTGATACAGTGGGGTTAGATTTTAATATATTGATAAAGGAGAGTAATAGTACAGGTGTTGTTATCTGGTACGAAACTAGAAAAGGATATTCAAATAGTAGTATTTTTTCAGATCCTGAAAACCCAGAAAATCCTGATGATTACTACAAACATGGAACTAAACATGGAATTAAAGGAAAGTTGATAAAATATTCTCCAGAAGCAGTAGAAACCTTAAAAGGAGCTATAGAGGTAATGAGAAAGATGTCAGAAATGTTATTCAACTTTATAGAACAAGATGAAGAAAAAATTGAAGCTCAATTAAAAGCAAATAATTTGTTAACCAGTTAACCCCTAACACCATTAAAATCAAAACGATGTTAATAAAGTAGATGTCATTCAAAGAACGCAATAAAAAAGCCCTCATTACAAGGGCTTTCTACATTTTGACAATTTTGATTAGTCAAATAAATAGCTTCTATCTCCGAATGTCATTCGATATGCGGTAAGTCGCCCTTTACGAGCCAAAGAGAGTTCTATTTTGTTATTATCGTTATCCCAAACTATGAATTTGGGGCCTTCGTCAAAGGTACATTCTTTCATAGATGATTTAATTTCTTTAGCACGTATCCCTTCTTCAGAAACACTTTGAGAAACAGAAATAACCTGATCCGTATTATACATTGCTTTGGGCTCTCCATATTTATCCACTATTAAATTATAGATTTCAAGACTCAATTCTCCATGAATTGTGATAGTGATAGTTTTAATAGTATTTTCTTTATTTGTACCAACAGAAAACCTATCAATTTGGATACCGAAAAACTCATAATCACCTACAACGGAATACAGATTCGATTTTGGTGTAGAGTCACGTACTTCTAATTTTGCATTTGGTAATATGCTAATATTCTGTCCAATGGCATCGAATGGAATTGAGTTAGTCATATTTAAAGTTATAAAAAAGAGTAATTTAATCATTTAATTTATGTGTTACAATCTCCTGTTGACCATATACTTTTTACAAACGGAGCTGGATTTATCATGTCATATTCGTTAATGGTCGAAACGGTTCCTCCTATTCTTCGCATTTCATCACGCATCTCTTCCCAATACCTGGCTTTTATTTGTGACCAATTAGCGCTTGGATTAACGTCAAACCAATCTGAAACTCTTTCTTCCGCTCTACTCATAGCTGCGGCGGTTTCGGTTGCGGATCGACCATTTTCCCAGTAATTAGGAGCTGTAAAATAAAGAGTTGGAAAGTTGACAACTACCTCTCTTTCAAGAACTCCACCTTGAACGCTTTCGTAAGCATAAAAAGTAGTTTCCATACCAGTAACTGAAGCACCTCTAACTGGTCCCCTCATAGCATACTCCCAAGATGAGCAATGAGGGAAAATCCATGGCCATCCATCGGCATCCGCATCTGCAATGCCATCTGGTACAACTAGTTGGTGATTTACATTATTTACGGGGTCAGATGAAGCACAACCTCCAACTTCTCTTCGCGTGATACTGTTTAATTCTGAATACAAAAACTCGATTCCAACTACCGCGCCAGTGCTATTGTTGTATTCGACCTCGTACCAAAATGTATAGTTATATGTTGAAACTACTTGAGTTCCACATCCTGTACCACCGCCACCGCATTTATTAGTAATCTTATCTCCATGTTGTAAGTCACCAAATCTTAAATCTGGACTTGGACAAGTTGCTCTATTAAAAGTTACAAGATGAATGTTTTGATAATCTACATCTTTTATTAAAGATATAACCTTTCCTTCATCATAATTTTCAGAACTTAATTTCTGCCCGGTATTCAAATATAAATAAACCATTCCAGAAAAATTACCAGGTTCTAGATATGAGATTTGTTTTTCGGTATTCTCATTGGATGCCCATAGGTCGACTAGAAAATATTCATTTTCTTTTCCTTTAACGATTTTTTCGATTAACCGATATTCTGATTTGGAAGAATAACCTTCCATATCAAAAGTACTAGGGTATTTTGCAGTTACCTCGTATTCATAATATAATTCCGAATCAGATTTTAGATAATTTGTATACTCCCAATCGATGGTAAGATCGTTTTTGTCCAAGCCGGAATCGGAATGATCAAAGTTTTGGAAATTAAATTTTTCTGGGCTGGTTTGTAAAGATTGATTCTCATTAATTAAAAATTCAGTTTCACAGCTTGTAATCAATATTACAGCTAACAATGTTAGGATGATTTTGAGTGAAGAAAAAAGTGTTTTCATTTTTATTTATTGATTTGATTGTTGCCTACTCTTTATGTTTTTCGGCTTCCCCATATTAAGGTCGAGAGGGTTTGTGCTAGTATATGTAGGTATTAATCAAAACGTTACCTGTAATTTTGAAGTTTTTTCTATTAAATGAAATTCAACCTTTAAACTTATATATATAAGGCGATATCGGTTGATGGTAATGAATTGAAATTTGTACGGTTTATCTACCAGAAGTATGGATATAAATTTTTATCGTAAATTGTAGTTGGGAAATAAAACATAAGAAATGGAATTCATTGATATATTGGATACTGAGGGAGAGGTCCAAACAATTGCATTAGATCAAATTGCAGGCATAATTGACGATGGTGATTTAAGAATTATTCATAGTAAAGTGCCAGATTTTAAGATAATAACTAACCTCCCGAGAACGGCAATAAAGTCTAGGATAAAGTATTCTAGATCTAAAATGTATAAGCGAAACTTACTAGGTGGAATAATAGAAGACTAATACTATGTGCTACGATGTTCACGCCAGTTTAAAATCCCAACTTCGAAGGGCCAAGCACTATGGCAATAAAAAAGCAATAAAGGAGATTGAAGAAAAGATAGTACCTCAAACTCAATTACCTTTTTTTCATGCCAATGTTCAAGACAGAAGGCCAAAGAACTTTTTGATATATACTGACAAAAACCCTGGTGTTCCAACGGTAGCCGCATGGGGATTAATACCATTTTTTATTAAAACCAGAGCAGATGCTGAATCTATTAGATGGATGACTCCAAATGCCAAGGGAGAAACCATTTTTACCAAACCATCATTTAGAGGCCCAGCTAAGAGTAAAAGATGTTTAGTTTATATTGATGGGTTTTACGAACATCATCACGCCAATAAAAAGACTTATCCTTTACACATTCATTTAAAAGACAAACCAATAATTCTGGCAGGGTTATGGGACGAATGGACTGATAAGGAAACAGGGGAAGTACTAAATACCTTTTCAATTGTGACTACCAAACCTAATGGGTTAATGGAAATAATACATAATAATCCAAAAAGAAATGAACCCAGAATGCCCGTAATTTTACCGGAAGAAATTGCTGATAAATGGTTAGAACATTATGATGATAAGGAATTGAATAGGAGAGCTGCGGAAGATTTAATACGTCCTTATCCTGATGGTGAATTGCAATATCATACGGTTAATCGACTTAGAGGTAAAGCATATATCGGTAATCAAGAAGAAATCACTAATGAATTCCATTACGATGATTTAGATTATTCTGTATTTGAATCATGGAGGTAGGGGATAAGGTTAAGTTGAAGGATAGTCAAACTCCAATGACTGTTGTAAAATTAGATGATGATTATGTAGTCTGCGAATGGATCAATCATTTGAATGATGAAATGAAAGGAAGTTTTCCTGTTCATCTTTTGGAAATCATTTCTTCTTGAATGGATTTTCTGATGTTCTTTCAAACCATTGCCATTTACCTTCATTTACATTGACATAATAATAAGCTCCATCACATTCAAAATTTTGGTGTACGCTAATTAGTCCCATAAAAATCTTTGTAGCTGCTTCTAAACTTCGTTTACCTGAATATCTGCCTTTTGCAGTCTCAAAAAAGTACTTCTTATTCCGTAAATAAGCAAAAGCCTTCCCGGAATTGGATACTCTGATATAGGATAACCCTGCATAAGCTCTGTTTATTTTTTGTAGCTTAAACTCTTCATTTACAAAACTAGCATCGTACGACTTCATATAATTAGGAAATATTCCGCAAAACTAGGAAATATTCCAAATTATCACATCGTTTGTTAATAACTTTAACGATTAATCGTTTCTAACTTACCCTACTGTTACCTACCGTGACCTATCATGCGTTAACGTACTTTAAGCTAACCTAATGTTACCTACTGTTATCTACTGTTATTTATCCTAACCTACTGTACCCTAGCGTTCCAACCGCTTTAAAATCCGATATACTTTAGCTACGAGTTCATAAACATGATGAGTTTGAGTAGTAATAAAGTTTTCATGCAAAATCCGCTTTACCGTCCATTAATGGATGGTAAACGGTTTGATGTGCTACTACCAAAAACAAATTGTACTTCAACAACATTAGCCAGCGGTGATACACATGTTACGGTTAATCACATGGCAGATTGGGTCAAAAAACACTATAAGCAAACCGAGCGGTTAGCGCCAAAGCTAAAACGAAGAACAATTAAGCAAACGGTAGACAGTATTTACGAATTCCTTTACAACCATTTCCAGTATAAGGCGGATGGAGAGTTACAGCAATTACGATCACCAGGATGTAGTTGGTATCAACGTAAAGAAGGAATTGACTGTAAATCATATAGCATTTTTACCAGTTGTCTTTTGATGAATTTGGGAATTGATCATTACATACGAGAAGTTCGACAACCAGGTACCGCACCACAACTTTTTACTCATGTCTACATCACGGTACCCAAAAAAGGAAAAAGTAACGCTCCAGGCAATTACTATGTGATCGATGCTACCAAGCACGAAAATACAGAAGTACCATTCCTAGAGGCAAAAGATACATTTATGAGTGCATTACCACATGTTGGATTAAACGGACCAGGCAAAACAAAACGTCGATACAAAAGAGGTTTACGTTTACCAGAAACCGCAAATCGAGGTTTTGAGAACTTTTTGAAGTTTCTATCTATTGAGGGTGTTTCGCCAACCATAGTTAATGCGATTCGTAACGAAGTACAGTTTTACCTTGATTCAAGAATCCATCCAGATTTCGCAATTACCGATCAAGGTGTAATTGTTCAAAGAAAACTGTTTCCATTCAAGTTAAACAGAGGATTAAGAGAGCCATTAACCACTGGTGCTATTGCAAGCGCGAGTAAATTAGTATTAGAAAGCAATTTCTTCAAAAAAACATTAGGAGCAGTTTTTGCTAATGGTTTCGATTTTTCATGTATTGGATCTTCATATACACCAGCAAGAGCCAAAAACGATGTACAGGTAGATATGCCCTACATCGTAAGACAAAGTGGTTTAGAGTCAGTCGTAAACAATACAACACTTAACAAATTTCTAAACCTTGCACAAGGGTATCGAGATGAAGCTAACAATGGGACAGCTTCCCGATTCGCTAAATGTACAAGGGACGGTCACCGTTTGAGAGAACAGGCCGTAACCGAATTGATTAACCGTGTCATGAATGAAGTTAAAGCGAATTTCATTCTAACTCCGTCAGGTCAGAAAAACGGTGTGATCAACTTACCAGCTGGAAATGCTTTCCCCGGTTATCGAAGAGGACTTTCTTATCGATGGGGTGGTGGAAACGGTAGAAACTACAGCTATCAATCTTACACGGTTCAACGCAAACCAAATTCAACAGGTGGAGGAATCACCACTGGAGGATCTAATACTGGTGGAGGGATTACCACAGGAAACCCAATCCCAGGAGATGGATTCAATACTGGAGGTGGTGTAATTACAACCCCTCTTAATCCAACTGTACCCGTAAATCAACCACAAGTTCAACAAGCTGGTTTAGGTGTCGGTGGAATCGTAATTGGTGCGGCTGCATTAGGTACGATCTTCTATCCACAGATTAAAAAAGCAATGAGCAAGAAATCAACTAAAACTAGCAAGTAATGTTTCAGGATACAGCATTTGATTTAGAAGAAGTGATCACAAATAGGCCGATTCATCATGAATTACCGCCGCAACCTGTTCCTGTTGTAATAGGTCATAATCCGGTACAATTACCGCCACAACAAAAACCAGTAAATCCGGTAACTATTACAAAACCTACAAGTCAGGTTTCACCGCAGAATATTGTAGATGGATGGGTAGCTAGCATTTTAACTCCATTGGTTGCTAATGTAATGGGGCTTATAAATCAAGCTTCAAACCCGAATTTACTGACACATGCAAACAACATAGGTTTAGTAAATAAGCTACTCAAAGAGCTTACTACACTTAAAGTATACTTCGATATTCAAGCAAAGAAAGAAACATCAACGATAAATAAAAACATCCAAATCTATAAGGTAAAAGCCATTGATGGATTGATCAAAAATGTATCAATAGCTTATGAGAAAATGGTGAAATCGTTAGGCGGTTCAGTTCGCACGAATGCAACCACTTTCTTAGCCTCAGATACGAAAAATGTATCTGGTATTTCCTTGAATTGGTCAGGTAGTACGGTTAAAGCTACTTACACCACTTTTTCACCAGTAGTAACCACAGGAAAGCCACCAGTTACAACGGTTAATCCAGCGGTTCCAGTAAATGATATGAACTCTGGAACTACGCCAGAAAAACCAAACAACAGTACAAATATCCTATGGTGGATACTAGGCGGATATGGAGCATATCGAATATATAAAATGATCGGATAATCTGTGCTTTTTGGTATTTGCCGCATGGGCACATTGTCATATAGTTAAACGTAAAAATTAAGAACATGTTAGACAAAGTAAATTCTAAAACCCTTAGCAATAGCGTAACGCACGTAGGTGCAGGGTTAATTGGGGCGGCAGGCTCAGGAGCTATCAACGCTTTTGTTCCGGCCAAACATCAAAGAATGTCAAAAATTGCCATGCTGGTTGGGGCGACAATCGTTGCCGCTGCAAGTCAGACTGGTAATTCAAAATTGAAGCCAACAACCAGTGCCTTGTTTGGGGTAGCAGCTCGTCAAGGAGCAGAGTTAATTCAGGATGCCTTAAAAAGCAGGTTTGTAATTACTGATGCTAGTACACCATCGGATAAAGCTATCGCTGGAGCACTGGGATTAAATTGCCCAGGAAATTGCCAGGGATCTTGGGAAGGACAATTACCTGCTTTAAATAGTCCGGATATGTACGATACCGTATATGAAGAAATTCCTTCATCAACGGGAGGTTTGAAAAACTTCGCATAATACAATCAATCATTTAGAAATAAATTAAAAACAGATATAAAAATGGATAATTTATCTTTAGTAAACACGGCCGCAGCATTTTTGGCACAACAAGCACCAATTCTAAGTGCGGAATTACAATCATTGATCGCAAGAAGTAGAGTGCGTTTGGTGGACCATACAGGTTACGTTCGTAAGAACATTACCGGAGGATCTTCAACTTTCGATATCATCGATAGTGAAACAGAAGCGATCAAAGGAGTTTCTACCATTAAGGGGAAAAGACTTCGTAAAAATGAGGCACATGTAATCGCGCAGATTGCGGTAGCTTATGGTACCGATTCTGGACCCGGAAAGGAAGGAGCTGTACAGTATGCACATACTGATATTGCAGCCTTAAGAAATGCAAACCTTTTGATTTCACAGAACAATAGAGAAGTATTAAACCTACCATTAGCAGATTTAATTCGTCCAAAGGGAGATGATATGAATGCATCTGATCAGTATTACAAGCTAGGTGGATTAGCATACCTAGTGGATGACGAAGAACTTGATATGCAATTGATTTATCCTAACGGAGTATCTATGCCAGCACCGGCAAATGTAGGAGATAACCAGTATTTAGAGGTGATGTGGAAAGGGTTTAAGACCATCAAAAACTTGATCTAAGTAGTTTTTTCATAATTGAATTTGAATTAGTTTAAAAAGCCTTGTCTATTCTAGGCAGGGCTTTTTTTACACCAAAACGGAAATCCAATGGACCAAAATGTATTACATCTAAAACCTTATATCAAGACATTAACGCTTACTATACCTAATGGGAGTTCACAAGCCAATAAGACTGTTGAAATTCCAAAAGGATATAAGGTATTAGCCGCGGCAAAGGCTAATCAAAATTTAAATCAAATTATAAACTTGGGTATTTACGAGCAAGGCCAAGAGATCAATACACCAATGGACCTATCTTTTTGGAGAGATCGTGAGATAGGGCAAAACTTCACTGATGGTTTTGTAGTGTTAAATACTACAGGTGCTTCAGAAGTAGAAGCAAAGCTTATTTCACCATTTGGTAATGTTTCTGCTGATGTTCAGGTACAAGTGGTATTTATCATTCTTCAGAAATCATGCTAAGTAGTATCAATCAAAATATTACAGATGCATTAGCGTATCGAACGTATGTGGCAAGTGATACCATTACACAAACTGAGGCCAATTATTCATTAAAAGGGAAAATTGCTCCTAGGTTTCATAATGAGGGTACTTCCGATGTCATCATATTTAATATAAAGGTTAAACCTGGGGAGATGTTTAACCTATCCGCTACTGCAATTCCAATGGATGGAACTATTACTCTGATAGTTCCTGATGGTGGAAAGTTAGTCGTCGTTTATAACACGCTTATAAAGCAAAAAGAATGCTAATATGAATGCGGATTTTGACAACATAATTACACAGCTAAAGAGCAATGATCATTTTATCATTGAGGTAAAAGATGTGAATACCGGTACTGAGATTATCAAGGTAAAAGATAGACTAGGGTATCAGCAAATTATCGATAAGCACCAATCGGTTGGTGGTCTTTTAGAACAAATCAAAAAATACGGCTTTTCTAAAATTCAAATACAGCTATTTGAAAGGAGAGGGAATGCAAATGTACGCAAAGGTGTTGCCAAGAATTTCCAGCTTACGGAAAAAGAGGAACCACAAGAAGAAGCACCAACGCATAACCCTTCAGTACCACAACCAACAACTAGTTTTCTAAACACTGGTCTAAATGGTCCAGGTGGTTTGTCTATGCCTGAATTGATTAATCTAAATGTTGATCATCGTATGCTTGGGCATACTAAAATTGAGCTAGAGGCTGAAAAAACAGAACGTAAACGTCTTGAAAAAGAAGTTGAGGACTTAAAGGAAAAACTACAATCTTCTGAACGTAAGAATGATAACAAGGAGTTTTGGGGAGGATTAATTAAAGAAGTGGCACCAGCACTAACAGGGTTAGCTTCAGCAATGCAACCAGGTTTAAATGGTCCTCAAGAAACGCAAGTTTATGAGGGAATGAAAGGAACCTTGATAAAGATAATTCAGGACACTCCATCTATATCTAATGAACAAGGTATGGCAGGCTATTATGTATTGGATGCCTATGCTAAAAACAACAACAGCTTTATAGAAGATTTAAAACAATTATTTACAAAACACGGAATCAACAATGGCAATAGCAATAACGGTTAAGGGAAACAACCCTTTATCAGAGAAACAAAGAGCAGAGGCATTACAGTTTATGCAAGATCGGTTAACCGATGATGAATTAAGCAAACTTCATCAATTGGCTAAAAGTGAAAAAAGCCGTAATGCGCTTAAATCCAATTGGGGGATGATCCAAAAACTATTTATGTAAATCGATATGGCCACAGCAACGAAATCAAAAAACACTAAAAGTCAAAAGGCAGTGAGTACTGTAAAAAAGGGGTTAGCTACAGCAGGAGGTTCTATAGCCCGTAATCCAATGACAACGGTATATGTCATTGGAGGTGCAGTAGTAGTATATCTACTGTATAAAACTTTTAAGGGAATTAACTCTGCTGGTGAAGCAGTAGGTGAGTTCTTTAACCCAGACTTTGATAACAATGTTGATGTTGGCCCAATCAATAATTCAGGAGCCTCTATTTCAGTAGAACAAGCGAGGATATTTGCAAATCAGTTACTAGAAGCCATGAACCATAGAAATCCATTTTTTGGATGGCATGGTACTGATGAGGATACGATTCTAGAAGTTTTCAAAAGAATCACTCCCGCAGATTTTCGATTGATTTTCAATGAATTTGGTAATAAAGATTATAACGGGGTGGGTTCACCACCCGATAATGTTATCGGGAGCATACAAATTTCTAGACCTCAAAACTTAGTGTTCTGGTTGAATGCAGAATTAAGTTCAGGTGACGGAGAAGTATATCGTAGAGTAAAATCAATAGTGAATGCCGCTGGCTTTGCTTTTTAAAATATTCAGTTATGAAACAATTTTCATGTCCAACAAATGCAATTCAAGTACCTATGAAAACGAGTATTAAAAAAGTCAAAGTTATCGATATACAGGGAAATCCATTAGAGGGAGTTCATGTGATCAGTGAGGTTTCCAACTTCGCTACTATTACCAATGCTCTAGGTACTGCAATGATACAATATCAAGGAGGTGAGAATATCATGTTTTCACATCTAGGAAAAGAAACCAAAGTGGTACCAGTAAATCAAATCACTTCAGATATCATTTTGGAAGATAGTATCGAGGCCTTGGATGATGTCATTATTATCTCTAAACCAAAACCGAAAACTTCAAGCATGTGGCTTTGGGGTCTTCTGGTAGTAGGAGGAATACTTGTATTCAGAAATAGTCAAAACCAACCTAAAAAAGTAAATCTGTAATCAATTGAAAATAACAAAAGATCATATCATAATGGGTGGTATTACAATAGCAGGGGTCGCATTGTTACTAAGAAATCAATTCCAAGGTCCAGTATGGGATCCAGTTTCGGAAGAAAGGATAAAGAAGCTGCATCCAGCTGTTCAAGCTAAAGCAAGGAAATTCCTGAACCTAGCGGCAAAAGAAGGAATTTATCTACGTGTAACTGATGGGATACGAACTTTTGCAGAGCAAGAAGCTCTATACGCTCAAGGAAGAACTAAACCAGGAGAGATTGTGACGGATGCCAGAGGTGGTCAGTCCTATCATAATTATGGTTTGGCAATAGATGTTGTACCAATGGTTAATGGTCAACCTAATTATGATGATGATTACATCCGAATATCACAAATAGGTAAATCACTTGGATTTACATGGGGTGGTCATTTTAGAAGAACCGATAAACCACATTTTCATTTGTCATTTGGTTTTAGGATTGCAGAATTACAGAACAAGGTATCAAAAAACGAACTCACAAACGGATTTGTAAACGTATAAAACGGGAATATGTTATTACTAGGGAAAACAGCATATCGATTTACCGCCGGAGGATCAGGAGGGGGTGGTACAAAAACACCTCTAGAAATTGATTTAGGGTTAATCAATATTGCCGGAGATTTTCCCACCGATGATGACATTGCTAATGCAATTAATCAGCACCCTACACCTATAAACGTTACTTCAGATCGATTAGTGATTTTCAGTTTTGAATACCAAAAAGAAATTGTGAACTAATGAAAGTAAAATTCTTACTAAATATTGAGTCGGGAACTTTTGGAGCTGGTCAAACGCAAGTTACCAGAGCCAACGTAATCAAGATTGATGATTTTAGACCAGTCCCTAATCATGATCTTTCCAGAGGGGTAAGCAATACATACACCAAGTATTTGGATAAGGACGTATTTAGTATTTGTTATTTGCTAACAGGACTTCAATTATTTCAAAACAGTGTGCCTACGGGGTACAATTCAGGATTTAGACACAATCTCAATATAGAGGATTACGTAAGGACAGAAGTAAAAATAATCGATGCAAATGAAGGTGACATTTTTGGGGGTGGATTCCATTCTTTAGAAAGCATTTTCGGAGCAAGGGAAATAGGATTTTTAGCCAATGATTTAGGGTTTGGGGTAAGTGTCGATGATGCTATCATCGATGTTACCAAGGAATACTTATTTCATTTACAATATACACATAATAGCTCACCAGCATTTTAGTAATGAAGAGATTAATTGTACTTATAATATTATTCATAGTTAGTTTTGGTCAGGCTCAAAACACTAGAGTACTTGGGCCGAATACCAGAGTTGTAGGTTTAGATACCATTACAGGTAATCATGCCTTAACTTTAGATCCTATAACCAGAAGATTAAAGTTAACTGAAATTCAGGCAGCTACTGGTACTTCAAGTCTAGAACAATATACAGAACGAAATGCCTTTCCAGTTACAGGAAATGCTTTGGTATTGTATTATGCCCAGGATAACAGATCCTTATATACTTGGGATGCCACCAATACGAACTATGTTAAGACTTATGCAGGTCTTGAAAATCTTACTGAAGGGGACTATATCCGAATTGATGGAACTGTAACGGAACCTCAGATAAATGTTGAAACTGCTCAATACGTCAGACCTGCTGATTTTGGTCCGGTAAGAAATAGTGCTATAAATCAAGCGTTATTTAATACTTCTATCAGTGGACACTTAAGACGATTTCCAGTTACATACCGAACCTATCGAGGTACGGATATTACTTCAGCTGGATCGTTAGAAGATCTTTTAGCAACAATTACTTATGAAACAGATTTTATAGCCATACAAGCTACAGGTACCACTTATTTTTTGGTAAAGAATGATACAGGTGTACAATTAAATAAAGTTCTTGAAACACCAGGAAATATTGTAAACTTCACTTTTTATCGATTTTATAGTGACAGGAATATCTTTTCCAACAGATTTGGGGTATTTAACATCAATACCACTCCAGTAAACTTCACAAACATTGATCCTGGTTATACTGCATATAGTTATAATGGCGCGGATGACGGACAGGGTAATGTGGAGTTTCATACTTCAGATGTAAGTGTACAGTATACAGTTTTGTATTCTGTAGTTTCCGCCGTTAGCGGATCTGGTACCGGAGGAACAAACCAACAACTTTCCAGAGCAGGGGATGTGATTTCTCTACAAAATGGTGGAAGCGTAGATATTTCGGACAAGCAAGATAATCTAGTAAGTGGTACTAATCTAAAAACGGTTAACGGAGAAAACTTGCTTGGGTCAGGAAATATTGTCGTTAGTGGTGACTCCGGTGGGCCTACCAATCCTAATGAATTTGTAGTTTCAAATATTTCAGATTTAAGCAATCCGGCCAACGCAGGTAAAATAGCATGTATACAAAGTAATCTTACACAAACAGAAGATATCACCCTTGCAGATAGTTTGATATTAAAAGACTGCGGTGGTGTGTTGTTCTTAAACGGGTTTAGATTAACAGGGCAAAACAATGGACTGATATTGGACGGTGAAAAAGTATTAATCAATGCTTTTACAGGAACTATTGATGGTACCTGGAATACTCCAAGAGATTTGTTTGTAACCAATATCGGATTACTTGGTAATGCCAAAGAGTTCAAAGATGGTGCTATGACCGCTGGAAGTGCAGTATTTACTTCAGCTAGTGCGAACTTTACAAGCCTAGATATTGGTAAAACCATAAACGTAAGAGCTTCCCAAAGTGAGTTTATTGATTTCCAACCTTCAAATTCTAGAGGAACAACAATTGCGACCATTGTAAGTGTAGAAAGTCCAACATCTTGTACACTTTCGGTTCCGGCTACTAGAACAGTATCGGACACCTGGTTTCGTTATGGGTCAGATAACTACGAAGCAGGTAGAAATGCATTGTATTTAAGAAACCAAAAGTCAGGTAAAATCATATTTCCAGCAGGGATTTACGCCAAAAGAGAAGTGCCTTATCCAAATGTTGTAAGACTTGATGTGTTACCAAATACCTGGTACATAGGTAATGGTACCGATGATATTATAGTAGAAGGTAATGGCGCTACGATCATGAGTTTTGCCAATAATCTTGATGGCGTACATGCATTTAAAGTACACAATTCACATAGATCAGTTATTAGGAACTTATACTTTGAAGGAGAATTCAAGTATCATAATCATGTAGGTAATTTTGCCGATGAAGCTCAGCACGGTCTGGTAATGGGTACGGCGGCCTATCATACAACGATCAAAAATGTCTATATCAATGGATACACTGGTGATGGTCGTTATGATAGTGGTGATTTACAGTTTACCAATGCGATTAAAGGTAGTGCAGCTTCGGGTTATCCGGGGGTTTCTGAATTTGAAGTAGGGGGGCTAGACGATGCAGGTGAATTAGAAGTTGATGCCAATAAAGCTAGAACGAACACACTTATTGATGTTAGTGGCTTTCAGTTTGAAAATACAAGAGTCGCGACTCCAGATAGAAAAGGGTTAAGACACTATCAATTTTCAGGATCTTCATTTGCTGGATGGTCGGGGTTAAAAAATCCAATTTATACAGCTTATTATTACGATGAAGCAGGGCAATTTATTTCAAAAAGTAAAGAGCGAGAGTTTTACAAAACCTATCAATATCCTGACAATGTAAAATATATCCGTTTAGTAATCGACTTACCGGATGACTTAACGGTGATTGATGCTCAAGTAAGAGCTCCTTTAGACCCTAGAGGTACCATAATGGATAATGTAAATGTATCCAATTGTGGTCGACATGGTGGAGCAAATTTAGGTTCATATACTACCTGGATCAACTCTGTGTTTAGAAACATTGGTAACACCTTACCAGCGTTTGCCATAAATATGGAGGACCAAAGAAGAGCAGCTACTAATTATCTTTTCCAAAACTTAACTTTTATAGATTGTTATTCCGGAGCCTTCAATTTGGTGGGAACTGTAAATGTAACTTTGCTTAGTAATAAGTTTGAAGGAACTACAGATCCGGGAAGATTATTACACCCTGAATATTTTGGTGCTATAGGTGGATGGCGAGGGCGTAACTTTATTGCTGATGGCAATATCATCAATAGGGGATCGGTCAGCGTTGGGCGTAGTGGAGTCATGACAAATACAACCATGACTTACGGTAGTGTAGCCTTTGAAGCTAACGGGGCGCAATTTACAGACGGAAACCTACACCAGGTGGTAGTGACTAATGTTGGAGGGCAAAGTGTAAATCACAGGACGCCTTCAACATTTGCAAGGCATAGAATGACGTATGACCGTAGTATGCCTGGGGTATTTACCAATACCAACATGTACTTCGATATTATCGATGTTAAGGTAATAGCAAATAGTGTAAACAGACTAAATCCTGATGTAACTCCAGATGCTTATGAAGAAATTGTGTTGGATGGTGAGAATTATCTATTTAGTCAAACACCAGCACCAACTGTTGATTACGGCGGGATAATAAAAGGACTTTGGTTTGAAGGAGCAAGACCAGTAAGAAGCGCTCGTGATTTTGTATCGAATAATGACTGGCCTGTTACGGATTACTTGGAGCGTACCCATTATAGTGAATCCTCAATAACTTTATCGTATGGGCTACCTAAAGATAGAAAGATTGAAAACCTTACTATCGATGGATGGCTAGATCTAGCACTTACTCAATTTGAAGATAGTGTCATATCTGAAACACCTACGTTAACCTTTAATAACTTAAGCTGCACCGTTCCAGCTAGTGAATTTGATTGGACAAATACCGGGGCATATGTGTTTGAGACCAGAGCAAAGAATGTTAATGTAGTCATTAATAATGGGGTTTTTGATTTACAGCAAACCAGCAGTGTTATTGGTTCGTCCAATAGATTTTTTCGATTTGCTCAATTAGGGTTTTTAGATTGCAATGAATGTACGTTTAAAAGTGCAAGTCCTAAGACAATTGATTTTAATAATACACTTCAATTTCCGGCATCTACTGGACCAATTACCTTGGTTAATCCAAAGACAACGAATATCATATTCATACCTAGACCACAGGATAAAATTATCTATACTGAATTACCAGATGTAGACATATCTGGAATCACTGATGGACAAGGTATTTATTGGAATTCAACAAATAGTCAATTTGAGCCTGGTGATAATGGTTCGGGAGGCGTAGCTAATGGATGGGAACAAACAGGAACAACAACCTTTACCAATCAGGATCTAGTATCAGTTAATAATGGAAAACTTTTGATTGATGGTGTAAATGAAAATGCCATTATATACAAAAGAACGGGTACCATAGGAACCGGAAACCATGTGGATCCAGTTTTTGAAACGGGTAGAATTGTTGGTACCGGGATTGGAGAACCTACTTGGAGAATACTGTATAGTGATAGTGGAAGTGATACTAATGAATATAATTCAGGGGAATCCTTAATTTTTGCAGTGGAACCTTCAGGAACGGTGGCTAGTGTACGACGAAAAGTAGGATCTCATTTTGAAGGATTTATTGATGGTCAATCCGAGCCGTTTTTTAGACTGGAAAGTATCGACTTGGATCCGGGAGTAGGAGAGATCCCAAGTGTTCGTTTACGTATGGGGCCAGGTGGTACTACTGCTAACGATGTAGAATTAATTCGCAGAGGTGCAAATCAGTTATCACTGGCCTTGGGAGGTAGTAACAAGTGGACCACGTTTGCAGATGGATTCCAATTGGAAAGTGGAATAACCCTTAATTATGTAAACACACCAACGACACCTTCAAATCCTGGTACCGGAGTAATCAAAGTATACAACAAAAACGGGGTATTAACTCAGTTAGATGATACAGGTACCGAAACCTCATTGGCAAGTGGTGGTGCTTTTGATCCGACAACCGATAAGATTTTAAATGATGGAGATAACTTATCACCGCTATTAGGTGTATCAAATCAGGTAAGCACAAATACGTATCAAGGAGATTTTTATGTCCTAAACGGGATTGTATACATACGATCTAGGAACGCCACTACCAACACGAATGCATCGATGAGATTTATAGGAAGTGCATTCGATCCTGGGATCGATGCTTCTATTGACTTAGGAGGCTCAATTACCACACGATGGAGAAATTTAAGATTGTCGGGGACTGTATTTGCTACGGGTCTAAACGCTGGTGGTACTGGTACCGGATTTTTAAAAGATAATGGAACTGTAGACACGAATTCTTATTTACAAACACCTACGATATCGCAATATGGAATTAACAGAACCGCTACAATCAACGAAGCTAACGGAACGGTTAATTTCAATAATGGTGCTACCTTAACTTACACGATTCCAGCCAGTGCAAGTGTGAGCTTCCCAATAGGTGCTAAGATCATTGTAAATAACGAAAACGCAACCTCCGTAACTCTAACACCTGATACCGGGGTAACCTTTGTAGGTGCATCCGATAATGTATTGAATAATGACCAAGCAGCTATACTTGTTCATATGACCACAGATGAATGGTTAGTAATAAAATTGAATTAATAACCCAAGATAAAAACAATCATGCAAAGCGATAACAACAAAAGTTTTAAAGACTCCATAAATAGTATAGTTCAAGCTGTAATAAGCACCGCTATCATTAGTATTATGGTATTTCAGATCAATGCAAGCAAAAATATTGCGGTGATGCAAACCGAGATATCAATGATAAAAATCAGTTTGGAGGAAATGAAATCTTCAAAAAAGGAAGAATTAGTGTTAGTACATCAAGTAGCCAGGGATCAGGATAAACTTAAAATAGAGGTGTCAAACCTAAAGGAGAGAGTTAGCATACTAGAACTAGTAAAATAAAGAATCATGGAAATAATTAAAGGATTAGCAATCGCGTTTTTAACGGTTACGATCATCAAAATGATTGTGTATCAATACAAGAAAAGAAGTGGAAAGATTACAGACAAATTTGACTGGTTATACTTTGGAAGGGATAACTGGATGGATTATGTGATCAATTTAGGTTTGGGATTGATAGTGTATTTGTTTGATAATGATGCAATCAATATGATCAATTATACTCTTTTGAACCTAAAAACTTCTTGGCAGATTCCTCATGTCGAAAACAAAGGATTTTATTTTGTATTGACACCTATTATAGTAGCTGTCATTACCTTTTATGCTTTTAGAAAGAAAGTGTCAATACCTATACAAATGTTGGTAACTCCACATAAGCAACAAACACCGGAGCAATCATGAGAAATCTTATCATTTTAGGTGTTGCAGCTTTGGCTTATGGTGCCTATCGTTTTGGAAATAATAAGATTGATTCTGTTAGGCAAACGATACAATCATTACAAATACGAGTAGGTTCGATTAGTAATTTGGGATTAGCTGATGGTGGAGTTAGATTTACTACAAATCTTACGGTTACCAATCCAACTAACCAGGCATTAAATTTGAATGCCCAGGAGGTTGTAACGATAAGCAAGATTCGATTTTTTACAGATACAGGGCAATTCTTGGGAGAGTCTAACCCGAATATCACCGGAATTAAAATAGGACCATTAAGTACTATAACGGTTCGAGATATACCAACTTTTGTAAGAGTGTTGAACTTTGGAGCATTGCTTAATAATGCCATTGGATTGTTTCTCGATCCGAATAAATTGAAAATCAAAACGGAACTAACAGCATTAGGAAGAACATACACAATTTAAGCATGAAAAAGACGGTGATAGTGCAATACAACGGAATGCATAACAAAACCGTATCCAGGAGATACTTAGAAAAACTATTGTCCAGGGCCAAGCGAGCCAAACAAAAAGAGGTGGTCGCTAAGATTGAGAAATTATTGTCTGATAACGAGGACAAATCCTTTGCAATTACGCTTACCAAAAAGTTACCTAAAAAGACAAAAAAAAGAGTAACTACCAAGCCAATGACTAAACCTAAAAAGAGGGTAGCGGCAAAGAAGAAAAAGAACTTAATGTTATTGGATTAGGATTTCCTAGTATTTGTGTTAAGAACTACGGTGAAATGAGAAAAGAAGTTCCTAAGACAAATACAAATTCAAGGTCTCGACATAATCATATACCAAAAGAAAATGTTTCAATTCCTTCTCACCTACATTTGGATCTTCAGAAAAAACCGTCTCCAGTTCTAAAAAAGCAACCAGTGATAAAGAGAATTGTAAAAGGAGGTACAACCATGGCCGACATAGATAATAATAATCAAATCACTGAAACATTTACTTTAAATTCAGATTTAGGGAGGTTCCTGGGGGATCTCGAGAAAAAACCAGTGCATTCTGTAGTTGTTACTTTGGATGCTCCTGCCGGATCTGGTAAGACCCGATTATTTTTTCAATTAATGAATGATTACGCTAATCATGGTAAATCTTGTGTATTCTTCACTTTTGAAGAACATTCCTCCAGTAAATTATTTAAGAACAAAAGAGATCAATACATCGATCCTAAGAACTATCATAATATAACCGTTGTAGATGAAATCAAAGACTACGAAGAGTTCAAAAGAATTGTCGAGAATCATGAAGTGATTTTAACTGATAGTTTTGGCAAGCTGCAGCGATTAATCAAAGGATTAAAAATAGAGCTGGATGAACATGTTCGGAAAGCTTTTGATAGTAAATTGTTTTTCTTCATATTCCAAAGAACTACAGGTAAAACAATGCGAGGTGGTTCCGATAGTGAATTTGATGGTGATGTAATCCTAGAGGTTGTAAAACCTTCAGAGGACTATAGAGAAAACTATGTTCGTGCTCGGAAGAACCGCTACAATGAAGAACCTAATATAAAATATAGTGTGTATCATCAGTCAATAATAGATGATGAAAATAGCACTGAAAAAATACAAGAGCTTAAAGATTCCGTTGATTCTCCCACTAGCTTGATTGTTAGTTCTATTTAGCAATTGTGTTGTTAGTCAAAAACCCGGTTAATTGCCGGGTTTTTTTGTTTTATTTTGGATAGAGATTAGTGATAAAGAAAGCTCTAAAAACTACTAAAAATATACGTCTTGTTTATATTCTTCAGGATATACAACGCGGAAATCTTTAAAGTTTACTCCTTGAATATTATAGATACAAACCTGTATAGTTGGTTTATAATTCAGTAAAGGTATTTTCTCTTCTCGATCTTCAAAGCTGATAGTAAAAGGATTATTGAATTCAGATTTAGTATTCTGGCCGTCTGCTTTACAAGAAGGGTAGTCGAAAACATTTATGTCCTGTAGAAACTTTATAACTCTGGCAACTTTTGTTCCTTCATCCCAAACATTTTGTTTTTTCATTTCACCCATTGCCGCTTCAAAGTCAATTTGATGTGCTGTATTTCCAACTAAATCAAAACATGTTTCATCATTGAATTCCATTGAGGCTTCACATATCATATAGCTATTATTTCGGTGTACTTCTCCCCACCAATGAGCATTTTCTATATGACCTTCCCAAAAGTAGTATCCATCACCCAACCAAGAGTTAGGCCAATTACACTTATATGGACCTTCATTCTCTACTTGATCGGGGTTCTCTCTATTATCTAAAGTTTGATATATTGATCTACGGCTCAATCCTTAATTTGTTGTTTTTATTTTAGAGTTTTCAACTAATGTGGTAGCGAGTGACGAAATGTTTAGAGTGGGTAATTTAAGACTTGATACATTGGCTTGATTAGTTACGATGCTTACATATGCCCTTATGTAAGGAAACACTATTGCCAATGCGTTAGTGTAAAAGAATTTAGGAATATTATCAAAGGTGGTTCCTTTTTCAAATTGAAACCCAGAAATGGCTTCTAATTCTATGAATGCTGGAATTTCTTGGTCTTCTCCTGAATAAGCATAAAAATCAATCGTTAATTCAAAAATTGAATTTTGTTCATCATATATTCCTTTAGGTT
This sequence comes from Aquimarina sp. KJ22-3, assembly GCF_055808215.1. Lineage (NCBI taxonomy): Bacteria > Pseudomonadati > Bacteroidota > Flavobacteriia > Flavobacteriales > Flavobacteriaceae > Aquimarina > Aquimarina sp. KJ22-3. The sequence goes on from NZ_CM147859.1 coordinate 362,460, forward strand.
CAAACTTAATAAAAATGTCTTCTTCCGATTTGTTGTAGGTATTGATGAAAACCTTGTTGAATTGGTAACCTGTAAATTGAAATTGAGCTTTTTCCATGGTCTAAAAATAAATAAATCCGAACTTAAGTTCGGATTTATTTGAATAATTTATAAAATTTTTAATTTCTAATTCGGGTGGAGAACTTTCCGTAGCGCAAAACTCTCGAGAGTGTTTAATAAAATCTTCCGCCAAAGGGCTGTTAATTTTATCAAAGTCTGCTGTTTGCTTCCATTCCTCAAGAACTGTGTCTTTCGGTGTTGTAGAAAAGTACTCCTGCAGCTTTTCTAATAGAGTTTTCATGTTTTCTTAATAGGTTAATAATGATGTCGTTAGTAATAACCAGGGAATTATTTTTTTTTGGGGTACCTGGAATGCAAATATATGCACATTACGTGCCAATATTATAAAATATTTTTATAAAATTTAGTTTTTAACGAATTGTTTAGAATAATTTCAAATAAAAAATAACGATTTTGGTTCAATTTTAAAGGTTTTTGTGGTATCCCATTTATTATGATTTTACAGGAAATTTAATCGAAATACTGGGAGTTTCGATTTAATTCTGTATTTTTTTCGTAATCTGGAATTTCTGTATTTTTTTCTGTAATTCTTTAATAAATTGTTTTATAATGAGTTACATCATGTTTCAACTAAAAATTACAGAAATACAGAAATTCGGTAAAACTTTACATTAAAATACTTTCTGTTAATCTCGGAAATCAAATTACATAAAAACAACGGAATAAGTTCTAGAACAATAGATCAAGTATTCGTTGGTGTTCTCTGTCTAGAATTTCATTAGGAATCTTTTTTTGGTACTTAAATGTTACCCCTTGTTTTTTATGCCCTTGTAGTTGCATTAAAACCAAATCATTTATCAATAGTTCTCCTCCAATGGACCTAAATATATACCTTGTTGTTTTGGAACTCAAAGCTTTTTCAAAACCTAAAGTTTCCGAAATTCGGGTTAAGCATGCGTTTGCACTGTTCCTTGCATATTTATAATTATCAGCATAGGGATAGGGTATGTGAGAAAATACTTTTTCACTGTTTCTATCACCATATTTATCTATGGTGTCCATAGCAAACTGATTTAGAAGGTTGTTTATTTTTTCACCTCCGTTAGGTTTGTTTCTGTTTTTATAGCGTCTAAAATTAGTCCTTCTGTTTTTAATATTTACCCATTTAAGATTAGCTACATCGGCATAATCATGGCCACCAATTGCAAATTGAAAAAGAAAAATAGCTATATGTCTTTGTGTGGTAAATATACTTTTATTATTAGTGAATTTTTTAGGAGTATAATTGAATAGTTTTTTCAGATCATGAATAGAGTAATCAGGAGTTTCTTTGCTTTTTTCATTCTTAACTAATCCCAGAAAAGGATTGTCTTTTTTTACATTCAATGAATCTCTACGTTGAGCTTCTTTGTATAAGGCTCTAAGGGTTCTGAGTAGAAAGGAAACATTCCCTTTTCCTTGCCCGAATTTTCTTTTGTATATAATGAAACTATTTAACCATTCGTAATTAATATGGTTAATAGATATATCCTTCCCTAACAAAAAGTTGTTTATCTGTTTTTTTGTGTCTGTGTAAGCTTGGGTTGAGCTGCCTTGATCCTTTAGTTCTTGGATTCTAATTTCGAAAAACTCAATAACTCCAACAGTGTTTTCTTTCTCCAGTTCTGCTAATCGTTTCTTAAGCAGAAATATCTCCAAATCTTTATCACTTACGGGATCAGAATTGCTTTTTATGAAATCATATGCTTGCTGAAGGTCCATTCCCACATCATTACAATATTCAAGCTGTTTATTTAGTTTTTCTATGCGATCTCTTACTGATCCAGTTAACTTAAGTTTTTTATGATTTTGATATAAATTTGTCTTTATGTACAGGTATTTTCTACTGCTGTATAGCTTTATACGTACCAGGTATCCTTTTTTACTTTTGTAGTGTGTGTAAACTTCTAAATTTCCATTAATCATCCGTTAAGACGTTTTTCGATAACTTTTCGATAACAAATTTAATAAAACGCGATATAAAACGGTATAAAACGATAATAAGGACTTAATCTTTTTATAAAATAAAACGCTGTAGTTATAGGAGTTAATAGCTGAATTTAGTGGTTTTTCTATCAAAAATCTATGTAATAAAAAACACGATCAAAGCAGCGCTCTTTGATCGTGTTTTGGTTCCCTTGGGTAGTAAAGGATTATTCAGATACTACTTTCAAATTATCGTCAGAGTTTCTGTCGATAAGCTTGTTATAAGGGTCTATTCCTGCTTTTACAGGTTTTTCTTTGGTGGTGATGGTAAAAGTATTTTTTCCAGGTTGCAACCACTTGCGTTCCAGATAATATGGATTCTTTAAAGGGACTTCTTGCTCGTCTACAATGTCCTCCCCAAACAATCCAATCTCTATATAATTGGATTTTTCTCCTACTTTTTTCTCTTTCCCCTCATCGTCATAATAGGTCTTTTTACTATCTACAGTAAACGTAGTTTCATAGGATCCATTGTCTAGTTTTTTAGTTTTAGCATCAGAAACACGATTCTCATACAATACAATTTCTTTAAACCCATCATCCACAGCATATTTTAAAGAATCTGGAGCTACATCATAAATAGCCTGATAGAAATTCTCTGAAGTAGGATATACGCCTTTTTCAAAATGCTTATACTCCATGGTAAAATCGCGTAAGGCCTTATTGATTTTGTCTTCTCCTATCAAATCTTGTAATTCGTACATAATCATAGAACCTTTACGATACCAAATATGAGGCCCTGTTTCAACATCCATCAATGAACGCTCGGGTTTAAAACTAAAGGCTCTACTTCTTAAGTAGTCATCTAGAGAGTATTTAAGGAAACTCTTAATCCCATTTTCACCATAAGTATGTTTCATAGTCATTAACGAAGAGTATTCTGCCAAGGTTTCAGAAATGATATTGGCACCTCTAGTTTTACTTGGGGTTACGATGTGTCCCCACCATTGGTGAGCGACCTCATGAGCGGTTACTCTAAAGGCATAATTGAAATCTTCGGCCTTATCAAAATTAGCTACAAATCCAAAATTTTCAGAATAGGGGATGGTTGTAGCAAAAGATTGCGCAAAAGTTGCATGTGCAGGAAACTCAACTATACGAAGTACGGAGTTAGGATATTCGATAAAGTTTTTTGAACAATAATCTAATGCCACTTTAGCTCCATGAATAAAATGCTCTAGATTGCGTTTATGTTTTGGCGAATGATATACTTCAATATTCACTTTTTTACCACTAGGAGCCATCCAAGTTGATCGTTCTACATCATATCTTGCGGAAACCACATTGAAGAAAAGATCTGTTTGAGATTCTAACTTATAATGATAATAAGCCCGGTCATTCTCTTTCCACTCTTTGATTAATTTACCTGGCGCCAGGGCTGTTTGGTCTTGTGCAGTGCTTACAACGGCTTCAAAATTGATATAATTGGCATCTTCATTAAACAAATTTTTACGTAATGCCGTAGAATCAGTTCTAGGTGGATACAAATAATCCAATTTTTCCAGGCCGTACTTCTTACGTACACCGTTGTCTACAAGAGAGCGTTCATAATAGAATCTTGGAAAGATTGTGCTATTAAAGAACGTACCATTATGCAATACTTGTGTTTCCATGGCATTGGCAAATCCCTTGGTTTCTGAAGACACCTCGATAGTAAGATCAGCGGTTTCCTGTGGTTGCATAGGTTGCGGCAACTTATAAAAATACATACGATTTATCGAGTCAGATACTACTGGAGTTAATTCTGTCCCTTTATAAATTACTTTGTTAAATTGACTATCACCATTATAAACAACATTCAATAATAAGGTGTCTATTGCAACTCCATTATTATTGATAATTTTAAATTCTCCTTTAACCTTTACATCTCTTTCTTGAGGGAATACATCGATATAAGCCTTAAGATCTGTAACCTGTGGATGTGGAGCATTGATGTATTTGGCATATTGTTTTTCAGCATTTGCTTCAATCTTTTCGAATTCATTACCACCGGTCATATCGTTCAACACACTAAGATTGTAATAGCAATACCCTCCTACAGAGATAAAAGCAATCATTACACCTACCAAGGCCATGATGTTTTTGGTTGTAAATCGTTGTTTGGCCAACGACAATCTTTCTTTTACAGAAGAAAAGAATCCTCGTGTCCAAAACACTAAACCAACAAGCATTAGGATGGCCGTAAATAAAATCCAATATAGATTTAACCAACTTGCTCCAGTAAGGTAGTGTCCAAATCCATTTAAATCACTTAAGAAAAATGGAGTAACACCTCCATAGATAAGCATGGGGTTGGTAGATTTAAATCCAAGTGTAATCAATAAAGGCAATCCTATATAGAGTACGATTACAATAAAGTGCCCTAGGAACTTATTGTTGACCATTACATGAATAAAAAATGCAAGTAATATAGTGGTGATAAGACCAGGAAATACAAATCCAAAATTGTAAATCAAATACATATCCAACTCGTAGGCAAAATATCCATTAACGGTCTGGTAAATGACCCCTACAACTACATTAGCTAGTGTCAAAATAACGGCTACTCCTAATAAGGCGATGATTTTAGAAAAATATAAACTGGTATTGTTGATTGGCAAAGCATCATAAAAAACAAAGGTTTTGTTTTTACGGGTACGATGTACTGCTTCTCCTGAAAATAAAACCAGGATCACAGCAGATAGCAAAGAAATACCAGCTCCCACAAATAGTGCAATATATCGGGTTAGTGGTAAATTAGGCGTCCCATAGGTTTCATTTGCTAGGTATACAATAAATACGGCAACTACGATCCCAATGATCAATAGGATGGCAAATACAGGATCTTTTACAATGGATAAAAATTCGATCTTGCTTAACGACCATAAATTTTGTCGTTCCGTCTTTTTGGTAAACACCTGTGTTACCGAACCAATTAATGAAGGTTGATAGACGTTGTTATCCGTTTTCTTAGCCTTTTTTCCAGAAAGTAAAAACTTCTTATAATCAAATCGGAAGAGTGTCACCAAAAACAAGATCAATCCTACGGTTAACCATAACATACGATTTAACAAAAACTTACCTGATATAGGAAGTTGCAAGGTGTTCAATTCATTGATCGACCAGTATTTTTTGATATAGCTAAAGGCTTCACCTCCAAAAGGATCCAAATAAATACTTAACCATTGGTTATCAATATCTGCTAATAGATTTTCTGACAATGCGCTAAGGATAAACAAACAAATCCCGCCCAGGTATACGATCGGCATTTTCTTGAAAAAAGCCATCAAACAAAAAAACAAGGACCCTACTAATAAGGAGTTAATTTGTAATAAGAAGATAAAAGGTAAGATATACGAAGTAAAATTAAATCCATCGTAAGTTCCATAATCTGGTCGGTCCAGAAAAGCACCTATTCCAAACCCCAAAAGGATTCCAAATAATATGGATAAGTTTACTAGAGTTACAATTGTATAACTTCCCAAAAACCGACCTAATACATAAGACTTCTCTGGTATCGGAAACGTAAAATAGGTTTGTGCTGTTTTATGATCTTGATCCCTAAAAATAGGCACCCCCATAATGGCGGCATAAAAGAAAATAGAAATTACTGATAACCCACCGGTAATACCAGCAATACTGCTTGGACTATTTACGAATTCTGCTGTAGATGATCGTTGCAAAATGGCAATTAAAACTGCAAGCGCCATACCAAGGGCCATATAGATCCAGGTAGCCGGTCGCTTTAAACGGTATTTAAGTTCGAACGAAAATATTTCCATCATAAGGCAACCTCCTGTTCTTCTTTTTTGTTGATACAATAGAAATAGAAGTCCTCCAGATCATTATTTACCGCCTCAAAACCATCCCCAGGATTGGTTTCGTTATAAACATTTACATAGAATTGCCCTCCTCGTAAATAATTAGACAATACTGTAAATTTATTCTCGATGGCTTCGAGTTCTGATTTTTCAATACGTTTTCTAAATACTTTTCCGTCTAATCTGCTAGACAACTCTTGTGGGTTTCCTTGTTCCAGGATTTTTCCTTCGTTAAACACAGCCATATTTTGGCACAGATTCGTTACATCATCTACGATATGCGTACTCAAAATCACCACAGCATCTTCTCCTAATTCACTCAATAAGTTATGAAAACGATTACGCTCCAAAGGATCTAATCCGGCTGTAGGCTCATCCACGATGATCAACTTTGGATTTCCGATCAGGGCCTGTGCGATACCAAAACGTTGGCGCATCCCTCCTGAGAAATCCCCAAGGTTACGGCTTCTAAATTTGTATAGATTCACTTTGTTCAATAAATCTGCAACATACCCTTTACGTTCAGTCTTGTTGGTAATCCCTTTTACTTTTGCGATATGATTCAGCATCATCTCGGCAGATACTTTGGGATATACCCCAAAATCCTGTGGTAAATACCCCAACACTTTGCGAAGTTCTTCAGGATTTTTGAAAACATCAATGCCGTCAAACTCTATACTTCCTGTGTCCGCCAATTGCAAGGTGGCAATGGTTCTCATCAGGGTAGATTTTCCGGCTCCGTTGGGTCCTAACAAACCAAACATTCCTTTATCAAGTGTAAGCGTTACATCATTTAATGCTTGGGTACCATTGGGATAGGTTTTATTCAGATTTTTTATGTTGAGCATGTGATTAAAATTTATTCTTTGTGGATTAGTATAAAGTATCGGGGTTTTGTTACAGGTTGGAGGTCTAAAAATACAGTGGAGTGTAATAAAAAGCTACTTCCCCTAATGAGGGGAAGGTGGCCTGCATTCTGCAGGACAGAAGGGGTGCTTACTCTTGCTTAAAATGATCTTTTATTTCTTTGAGAACCGAGGGTAGATGATCAAAAACCATATAATTTTCAAATCGAAATACAGTAAAACCCAAAGATTCAAGTTTTTTACTTCTAATTTGGTCATTCTCTTGGGCATTTAAACTCATGTGTACTTCTCCGTCTAGTTCGATGATCAATTTTTCTTTGGCACAGTAGAAATCAACAATGTAATTTTCAATACTATGTTGTCTTCTAAATTTTCTTCCCTCTAACTTTTTTTGTTGTAAATGACTCCATAAAAATGCCTCTGCCGAAGTGAGGTTTTTGCGCAAATTTTTTCTATGGACTTTTAGTTCAGGCTTGTTATGTATTTTTCTTTTCATGTTTGAGTGGCGTTACCCTTTCCGTCTACCTAAGGTAGACACCTTTCCCTTCAAGGGAAAGGAACTGTTTTTAGAAACTAAACGAGTAACAATATATAACTTATCATAGGATGTGAGAACTTCTATCACTTAATCATATATTAAAATTATATTCCATGCCAAGATATATGAGTATCTTTACGGCGTTAAATCTGATAACATATAATGCAACAACTTCGCAGAAACAGAAGACTAAGAACCAATGATGCCATTCGTTCGTTGGTTAGAGAACATACAATTACTCCTCATGATTTTTTGGTTCCCCTTTTTGTAGTAGAAGGAAAAGGTGTGAAAGAAGAAATAGCTTCGATGCCAGGATATTATCGATATAGTTTGGATCTCTTGGTAAACGAGGTAAAGGGGCTATGGGCTATGGGTCTAAAATCGGTACTGCTGTTTGTAAAGGTGCCCGATGCACTCAAAGACAACAAAGGAACCGAAGCCATTAATCCTGAAGGATTAATGCAACGTGCTATTAAGACCGTAAAAGAGGCTACTCCAGAGATGTTGGTGATGACCGATGTAGCTCTGGATCCTTATTCTTCGTATGGCCATGATGGTATTGTAGAAGATGGGTATATCGTTAATGACGATACCTGCAAGGTACTAGCTGATATGGCCTTGTCACATGCACAGGCGGGAGCAGACTTTGTGGCACCTAGTGATATGATGGACGGTCGTATTTTGGCAATTCGGGAGTTGTTGGAGCAGGAGAATTTTAAAAATACTGGGATCATGAGTTATAGTGCCAAGTATGCTTCGGCATTTTATGGTCCGTTTAGAGATGCCTTGGATTCGGCACCTGGATTTGGAGATAAGAAAACTTATCAAATGGATTTTGCTAATCGGGATGAAGCCATCAAAGAGACCCTGATGGATATCGAAGAGGGAGCAGATATCGTGATGGTAAAACCGGGGTTAGCCTATTTGGATCTGGTGAGAGATGTACGAGATGTTGTAGACGTACCTGTGGCTGTGTATCAGGTAAGCGGTGAATATGCCATGCTGAAAGCTGCAGCCGAAAAAGGATGGTTGGATCACGATGCTGTGATGTTGGAGCAGATTATGGCGTTTAAAAGAGCAGGAGCGCATATCATTGCCAGTTACTTTGCCAAAGATGTGGTAAAGCTGCTGGGTTAGTATAACCTAAAATTAGTAGTTATGGTAAGCAGAGAACGTTTGTATCAAACTTTTGGTGAGTTATTGTATGTCATTGCGATGAGCGATGGCGTGATTCAGAAAGAAGAAGTAGAAACCCTGGAAGATATCCTAAAAGGGCATCCCAAAGGAAAAGATATCAAATGGTCTTTTGATTACGAAAGTGAACAACAAAGTGATATCGATACCTTGTACAAAAAGGTGATCGAAGTGTTTTCAGACAATGGACCAGACGAAGAATACGACTTTATGATTTATGCCTTAACCAAAATTGCTGAAGCCAGTCAAGGGGTAACTCATCAGGAAGAAAAGGTCATCAATAATTTTTCAAAAGATCTGCTGGAAAGATTTATTAATGATATTGAAAACATCAAAGAAAAATATAGATAAACACACACAAATTCATGCAAAAAATTGCGTTACTACTTGCCTCTATACTACTATTGGCAAGCTGTCAATCTGAGAAAAAAGAAAAAGAAAACACCATTGTCATCGGTAAAAAACCTGTCAAAGAAACTCCTTTTGATACCGGGAAAGCTATTTTTAATGGTAAAGGAAAATGCTATACCTGTCACAAGATTGATAAAAAATCCATTGGCCCTGGAGTAACGGAAATCATGAAGATATATGAAGAACAAGATGGGGATTTGATCGCTTTTTTGAAGCAAGAGGCAGGACCTATTGTAGATCCGGAAACCTATACCGTGATGAAAACCAATTTTGCGATTATCAAAAACTTCTCTGACCAGGAGTTAGAAGCTTTGAAGGTGTATATGCAAGAAATAAGTAAGAAGTAATGATCAAACAATTTACATTTTTGGGGATGTTTCTCCTAATATCAAGTGCTGCTATGGCTCAACAATTTTCACCCAAAACTGCTTTTTTAGAAAAGTGGGAAAACTCCAAAAACTACCTTTTAGAAATTGCAGAATCCATGCCCGAAGAACAATATGGATTTCAACCTACGGAGCGGGAGATGGATTTTAAAAGTCAGTTGCTACACATTCGCGGGAATATGTTATGGTTAGGAACCACACATTTTTCTGAAGAGAAATTTGATCGCAAAGCACTTCAGGAAAATATACCGCAAACCAAAGCAGCAACCATCAAAGTATTAAGCGAAGCTTTTGACTATGTTTTAGAACGTATCAAAGCTACAGACGAAGATGATTTTACGCAAGAAGTCGATTTTTTTGCAGGAAGAAAATCGAAACTACAAATTCTGAATCTGCTTCAGGATCATGTAACCCATCATAGGGGACAATTAATTGTTTATCTTAATCTGAACCAGATCGAACCGCCTCGATACGTAGGCTGGTAATCTTTTATTCGTGATAAATACCTAAAATCCGTACTTTAGCTACATAACTATACAACAACCATGACCTTATTACTTATTTACGCCGTATTATCTATTTTCTTTTCGTTTTTATGTTCGATACTAGAAGCGGTACTACTGAGTGTAACACCAACCTTCATTAATGTAAAAAAGAAAGAGGGGAAGCCATACGCGACCACTTTAGAAAATCTAAAGAAAGATGTAGATCAACCGCTTATTGCTATTCTTACTTTAAATACGATTGCGCATACCGTTGGTGCTATTTTGGTAGGGGTGCAGGCAGAGCAGTTACCATATAAATTTGAAATATGGGGTATAAATGTGGTAGGTATTGTATCTGCGATTATGACCATATTGATTTTGGTAGTTTCTGAAATTATACCAAAAACGATTGGAGCAACCTTTTGGAAACAACTAGCCAACTTTACTTCAAAGGCTTTGTTGATATTGATAGCACCGCTGAAGTATACAGGGATTTTATGGTTATTACAGTTAACCACCAAGGTAATTGGGGGTAAAGGACACCATGGATCAGTGCTGAGCAGAGAAGATTTTTCTGCGATGGCAGATATCGCTGAAGAAGAAGGTGTTTTTGAAGAGTCAGAATCGAAAGTGATCCGAAACTTACTTAATTTTAAGTCTATTCCAGCCAAAAGCATCATGACACCCCGCACGGTAATGAAAACTGCGTCAGAGGATACCAATATTCGAGAGTTTTTTGAAGCGAATAAAAACTTACGTTTCTCCAGAGTACCCATTTTTAAAGCTAATGCAGATAATATTACCGGATATGTACTTAAGGATGATGTATTCAAATCTGTAGCCGAAGGTAAAGATCATCAAACACTTGCAGATCTTAATCGAAAGATTTTTGTAGTGGATCGTAATATCCCTGTTCCTACCTTGTTTGAAAAGTTAGTTGAAGAAAAGGAACACTTAGCCTTGGTAGTAGATGAATATGGTTCGGTGAGTGGTCTGGTAAGTATGGAAGACGTGATAGAAACGCTTCTTGGTCTTGAAATTATGGACGAGAGTGATACCGATGCCAATATGCAGGAGCTTGCCCGAAAGAATTGGGAAATGCGTGCCAGAAGACTTGGTATTTTAGAAGACAAACCCGAGGATCAATAATGGATATCGCGTATATAGAAACCCCATTAGGAGTGGCTTCTATATCGGGAGATGAACATGGTATTGCCAGCATTTCAGTAACTCAAGAAAATCAAGACTTACTTAGTGAAGAGGTTCCTTTGCACTTAAAGGACGCTGTACAGCAGCTTCAAGAGTATTTTGAGGGGAAACGTACTACTTTTGATTTGAACTTAAATCCTTCTGGTACCGAATTTCAGAAAAGAGTTTGGAAAGAATTACTTAGGATTCCCTTTGGGAAAACAGTGTCTTATCTGGATATCGCCAAAAAGTTGGGAGATTCAAAAACCATACGAGCAGCAGCAAGTGCCAATGGTAAAAACCCTTTATGGATTGTAGTACCCTGCCATAGGGTAATTGGTAGCGATGGGTCTCTTACCGGATACGCTGGGGGTTTATGGCGCAAAAAATGGCTATTAGAACATGAGAGTCCGGTAAAACAACAATCTCTATTTTGATCCCATTATCCTTCTAGATTCATTTTATACATAGTTTTGTGCATTTTATACAGTGATTTGTGCTTTTAATGTAATGAAATGATGCAATTCCTGAGATTAGCGGTACTTTAGATTTCATAATCCCCTTTAGTGAAGATCTAAAATTTGCTTGTTTTTGAATTATAAAAATGGGTTAAAGAATTAGTAAGAATTAGACTCTCACAAATCATTTCAATATATGTGGCTGGTTATTGCTTTTTTGCAGTAGCCAGTTTTTTTGTGACTTTCCAAAAAAAATGAAAAAAAAAGTAGGGTAAAACTGATTCAGTGTGTTTTAGGTATGGCCGACGTCTATTTTTGGATAAAAACAGTTTTGTTTTAATCTGAAAATGAGTTAATTAACATAAATTGATCTTTTGATTACAGGGAGTGCACTTGGTGATAGTAAACGAGGTGTTCTGATTGCTATGAAGAAAATTAACATCATAGCGATCAGTTGCATACTATTGGTATGTAATTTTGTAATCGGACAAAGTGTTATTGATCGGGAATTAAAAAAATCGATTACTCTTCAAAATGATTCCATAAAACTTTTAATTAGAAGAGGAGATAGTCTACAAAGGACCAAAGAGGTCGCTCTTGCCGAGACAAGTTATAAGAAAGCCTTTCGATTAGCTAGAAAAATAGGAGATAAAAAATTTATTGTCTCTTCTGGATTACGGTTAGAACGATTCTTATCTGCTATTGAAGGAAAACACAATGAGTCCAAAGATATCATTGATTTTGTTAAGGATTTTTGTATCAAAATAGATGATCAGGATTGTGTAACGATCACTACGATTCGTTATGGAGAGTTGCATAATAGGCAATCGCAATTTATGAAAGCCCTCCAGTACTTTAATGAGGCACTGCAACAAGCAGAAAAAGCAGAAAATCCAACTAATCAATGGGAAGCACTTACCGCCAGAGGGTTATTCTTTATGGATATCGGAGATCTGGATCAAAGTAAAATTGATTTTAAAAAAGCCATTGCGCATCTCGATGAAGATGCAGCTTATAGAAGAAGCCTTTCCAACATTAATATTTCTGCATCCTTTTGGGATAACCAACCAGATTCTACCATTTATTATTCTCAACGTGCATTGAAGACCTGTATGAGTGACAATACGTCGAGAACATGTAATCTCGCTTATAACAATATGGCATGGTCCTATTTTAAGAAAGGGATGCCCGAAGAAGCCTTAAAAATAATCAACGAAAATATCGACTTTGACCATGTTGAATATAATGATCGAGATAGTTTGTATCCAGCGTTAATGCATACCCTTGGCTCTATTTATCATGAATTGGGTGATTACATAAAGGCGATCAACTATTTTAAAATAGCCGAGGAGTTTTTTATTAAAAAGAATGATATCGCTAATACGATAATCACAAAAGAAGATCTGTCTAAATCTTATGAACAAACCGGAGAGCTATCAAAAAGCTTACAGCTTTTACGAGAAGTAAAGCCTTTAATGGCCATGTTGGATAATATAAGAATCAGTAAAGAGATTGCCAAAGTAGAAAGCAGGAAGTTACTAAAGCTAAGAGAGGCTCAGATTTCGGATTTGGAGCAGGAAAATCTGGAAATAGGGAAAGCAATGAGTAAAAGTAGATTGTTTAGCTACTTTTTAGGGTTGTTTTTGTTAGTGTCTTTATTCTTTCTGTTGTATAGAGGTCATACCAATAAGGTACGTTTTCACCAACTTAATGAAGAGTTGAGTTTAAGCCGATTAAAATCATTACGATCGATGATGAATCCTCATTTTCTGTTCAATTCTTTTAGTACGCTTCAGAATTTTATTTTGAAAAAGGATAACCTAAAAGCAAACGAGTATATGACAGAGCTTTCTGGGCTAATCAGAAATGTACTGTCTAGTTCAGACAGTATTTATATTACATTCAACGAAGAACTACAGATTTTAAAATCTTATATCAATATAGAGCAAGGACGTTTTAGTGAAAGTTTTGACGTGGTGTACGATATTGATGAAACTTTAATATACACCAATCCGGTAATTCCTTCGATGGTCATACAACCCTATATCGAAAATGCAGTGATTCATGGATTTTCACACGCTGATCAAAAGGGGGAACTAGTGGTGTCTTTCAAAAAGGAAGACAATGCGGTGATATGTAAAGTACAAGATAACGGCATCGGAAGGGACGAAGCCGAAAGATTACAAAAAGAAGGGAACGATACTATACATTTGTCAATTGCAACCAGGAATACAAACGAGCGATTACGAATATTAAGTCGAATTGGTAATGATAAGGCCAAGGTAGTAATCAATGATCTTTTTGATGATGCCGGCAAAGCCAAAGGTACCGAGGTCATCATCACATTACCCATAATAAAACAAAGGAAATGACAGAAACTGTGAAATGCATCATAATAGATGATGAGCAAAAGGACAGAGAGAATATTAGAATGCTCCTGGATTCGTACTGTCCACAAGTTGAGATCATAGGAGAGGCCAATGATAGATCTTCTGTTTTAAGTGTACTTACCGAAATGAAACCCGATTTGGTGTTTATGGATATTCAATTGGGAGCGATATCGGTTTTTGATGTGCTTAATGAATTAAGTGGTTTCGATTTTAAGATCGTTTTTGTAACTGCATTTGATAAGTATGCGATCCAGGGATATCAGTATGACGCTATCGATTATTTGCTAAAACCGGTAGATCCAAAACGATTGATTCAGGTGGTAGATAAAACTTCTAGATTGAAGGATCAATTCAAATCCAAAGAAAGTATTGTCAACGACTTTAAAGAGTTGTACTCTAAAATAACTGAAACACCTAAAATTTCGATTACCGATGCAAAAGGAGTGCATGTAGTAAAAGCGATCGATGTTTTGTACTGTGTTAGCGATGGAAATTACACCACCTTTGTCATGACAGACGAAACCGAAATTGTGATTTCAAAAAACCTGAAACATTTCGAAACCAAACTACAGAATTATAATTTCTTGCGGATTCATAAATCGTATTTGGTAAACCTGGATCATATCGATTTTTTAATCAAAGAACAAGGAGGCTCTGTAATCATGAAGAACGGAAAATCATTGCCTATTTCCAGAAAAAGCAAAAAGGACTTATACGATAAAATGAATGTCCTGTAAAAACTGGTATTTTATTGCTAATTAATTTTGAATGAGGGTGTTTGAGTTACGGCTTAATGTATGAAGAACAGTCATTTATACAGTAAAAAGCACCGTTAAAACATCAAAGAGAGATATACTGACCCAAGTATTTACCTTTAAACTCTCTATAAACTCACAAAATTAATTTACTATGAAATTGAATTATTTGAAAGTCAGTGCGCTAGTGTTAACTACACTATTGTTATTGACTACTTCTTGTTCCAAAGATGATGTGAACAATGAAGCTGCGCAGGAGGTGAGCTCACTTCCAAGGGATGTTTTAAACAAGGTAAGAGAACTAGATCTCAACCCAGAAGCTTTTGAGGTAAAACATGCCGTATATCCCAATGGTACAAAAGTACCGGTTGTATTAACAGACGATATCGCTATGGAAAAAAGTAGATTCTTGAAAATACCAAGCGATAATGGCGGTATTGCAAAACAGTATCAAACAGAGTTTTTGATTGATACCAATGTGCATGAAGAGGTGAACATTATTGTGTATACAGGGCCTACTATTTTTGATGGAGATACTCCAATTGTTACTGGGTTATCTGAAGCTGCACAACAAGGTGTAAGGGATGCTGTAGAGAACTGGAACTCGGTTTGGGGGTCACGTTTAGTTCTCAGAGCAGAGTTTACAACAGCTACAACTTTTGATCCCGATTTCTTTGAAACGTTTATCGTGGTGAATTCATCCTTAGAAGGATTTGGAGGTTTTGCCGATTTTCCAGACGAAAATGGAAATCCAGGGAACTTTGTACAAATCAGTCCAAACTCAAGCACTTTTGCAGACCGCGTCCCTGATGCTATAGAGCATTTGATCACTCACGAATTGGGGCATGCTATCGGTTTTCGTCATACAGATTGGAATAGTAGACAAAGTTGTGTAGATCTTGGTCTGGAGCCAGAACCATCTGTAGAAGAGAACCCTCCTGCAAGGATTTTTGGAACCTTACCTAGTATTCCTGGGATCATAGAACAAGAAGATTCGATTATGAATGCGTGTTTTAACGCAGATACCACCACTGGAGAACTTAATTTTTTCGACGAGAATGGATTAAGATCGCTATATCGTGGTTTTTAAATACGTTAGTATTTGTTTAGGTGTAAAAAGGTGTCTCTTGTAGACACCTTTTTTTATGAGTTTCATTTTTTGAAACTCCTTTGGATTACTATTGCATAAGTATTGGTAGAATAAAGTTACTCTTTTACAAAATTTGTGTTGACCCCTTTTCCAAATCTATTCTTCCTACTTATGCATATGTGGCTTATGGTGAGATTTATTTTCTTACATTAGTAGAGCTAATGTTGAGCAACTAAATAACATTGTTTTTACCAATTCGATATTACTATGAAAATCATTAAGAAATTTCTCAAAGGTCTTTTGTTTTTAATCTTGCTATGTGTAGTCTTACTATACATTTTTGATTATGATTACATCCTAAAAGGAGTTAGGGTGGTTTATATGACAGGTCATACTACAGCATATCTTGATGATTATGAATATTTCGATAACCGAACTATCGAAAAAGGAAATGGAACTACTCCTTGGGCAATTCACGATGATTATAACAAAGCGAAGAGTACCGAACGTTTGGATAAAACCAATGCCGAGTTAGGAACGGTAGCATACATGATTATCAAAAATGATAGTATTTGGTACGAAAACTATGCCGAAGGATTTGGAAAAGATTCTAAAACCAATTCGTTTTCTATGGCCAAAAGTATTGTAACCGCATTATTGGGTAAAGCGATTATGGATGGTTATATAAAAAACCTCGATCAACCTGTGGGAGATTTTTTACCAAAGTTTTCTGAAGGACTGGCGGCAAAAACAACGGTTGGAGATTTATCATCGATGTCTTCTGGATTGAATTGGACAGAGCATTATACCAGTCCGTTTTCGATCACGGCAAGGGCATATTATGACCCTGATATAAGAGAGGTAATGTTGGGCTTGGATGTAGTGGATGAACCTGGGCAAGAGTTTCGATATTTGAGTGGAAATACGCAATTGTTAGGGATGGTCATCGAGAAAGCAACAGGAAAAAGTTTATCGACGTATCTGAGTGAGAGTTTTTGGAAACCCATGGGTATGGCCAACGAAGCAATCTGGCAATTGGATAGTGAAGATAGTGGTATGGAAAAAGCCTATTGCTGTATAGCGAGTAATGCAAGGGATTTTGCTCGTTTTGGAATGATGTTTAAAAATAAAGGGGTGTACGCCAACAAACAATTACTTCCCGAAAGCTTTACCGAATTAGCCACCAAACCAAGATTTCCAGCAGATGATATGTATGGATATGGTTTTTGGATCTCAGACCATATGGATAAGCACATTTTTGCTATGAGAGGAATACTTGGGCAGTATGTAATTTGCATTCCCGAAGATAATATTATGATTGTACGATTGGGACATCAACGGGGTACTTTTATGCCTGGAGAGTCTTTTACCCACGATTTCTTTGTCTATATCGAAGAGGCGTATAAAATGTTGGAGAATGCTTCATAAACTGAATCTGGAACATATTCTATTTCTGGATATTGAAACCGTTCCTGAACATCAAAGTTTTGGGGAATTGGATGAAGAGATGAAAGGATTATGGGCCGATAAAACCAAATACCAACGTAAAGAAGAATATTCTCCCGAAGAATTCTACGAACGTGCAGGCATTTGGGCAGAGTTTGGTAAAATCATTTGCATATCTGTAGGATATTTTCGATTTCAGGGGGAACAACGAATGTTTAGAACAACCTCGTTTCATGGTGAAGAGAAACAGCTTTTAATCGATTTCAAGAATTTACTGGAGACCCATTACAATAGTTCACGACATTTGTTATGCGCACATAATGGTAAAGAGTTTGATTTTCCCTATATCGCACGTAGGATGATTGTGCATCAAATTGCATTACCGTATAAGTTGAATTTATTTGGAAAAAAGCCTTGGGAGGTACCACATTTGGACACTTTGGATCTATGGAAATTTGGAGATTACAAGCACTACACTTCGCTCAAATTACTTACACATATCCTGGGAATTCCTTCTCCAAAAGATGATATCGACGGAAGTCAAGTGAGAAATGTATATTACGAAGAAGATGATATCGATCGCATTATCGATTACTGTGAAAAAGACACAGTAGCAGTGGCTCAAATATTACTTCGTTTACGACAAGAAGAGCTTTTGCATGATAATGAAGTGATTTCCGTATAAAATAACTGTAGAATTTAATTCATTCTGTTTTTTCGATCCTGATCGGTAGGAAAATACAAATTAGAACTGCTGTAGGTTGTACCAAAAGTCTTTACGGCAGAATATACTTGTTGTATCGCATCTTCTACCTGACTTACAGACAATTCTTGTAAGGGGTGAATAAAAGCGGCCCAAATTACATCGCCAGAAATCGCATATTTGATATCCAATGCAGAATGAAAATTAGCTTCCAGGCATTGATGATATTCTTCTTTGGTCATACCAGCATGTTCTTTGATAGGAGAGATGATACGCATGCGATTATGGAGCGCATCAGACAAACAAACGAATTGAACGTCTTTAATTACAAAATGCCAGTTTCCTAACGAACCTTCAATTTGATCTGCAAATAACTTAAGAATTTTGTCTAATTTTTGGTTGTCCATAAACTACACTATTGTTTCATCTTCAAGGTAGCAATTAATGCTTCAAAATCCTCGATCACGGCACTGGATTTTTCCTTTAAAAACCCTTCAAATACTACAGCATTGTTTCCGTGTGTCACGGTTTGAACCAATAATTTACTTGGGTTTCCATTCATAATACCTTCAATTTTAATTTGATAGGCAGAGTAGTCGTTTAGTGCGTCATCTGAAGTGCTTATGATTTTGGCATCGCTCAGCCCGTTACTTTTTAACGATCCAACCATTTGTTCAGAAATACTTTTGGCAGTCATGGACGAATCTGTAGGCACAGGAAGCACCAACATAATAGAATCCCGATTGGTGTCTGGATTGTCGATTCCATTTACAGAATAGATAAACATATTGGCGGCCGATTTGGCAAATTTGAACTTGGTGTTCGAATCATCAAGTTCAAAAGCAGCGGCGGCAAAAGGGTCTATTGGTAAATCTTTTTGATAGGTGGCAGATAGTAGTGATTTTTTAATCTGTTCTTCGGTGCGGCCATCTTTTTGCGTATATAAAGCCATGATCATCACCGAAAATGATTCATCTCCAAAAACCAGACTGTACGCTTTTTTGTCTGGATCTGCTTGCATATGAATATATTTGGCAGGGAATCCATTAATTGTCATTTCCTGATAATCAAAAACGGTAGCTCCGCTTTGTTGAAAACGCTCTTTAGAAAATTTACCAGCATTCGAATAGAAATTACCACCCACTAGATCATACACTTGAATCAAAGCATTTTGCCCTTTTTCTAGTCCCGTAAATGCCGTAGCAATCGAAAAATCATCAGGAGGGATCATAAAAAGCTTCGTGCCGGGGATATTAATGTGTTTTGCCGTTTTTTGATTAGAAATAATCAGGTTATCCTTTGATGAGGTCTGACCGGCTGTTGGGAGCACAGTAAACA
This sequence comes from Aquimarina sp. KJ22-3, assembly GCF_055808215.1. Lineage (NCBI taxonomy): Bacteria > Pseudomonadati > Bacteroidota > Flavobacteriia > Flavobacteriales > Flavobacteriaceae > Aquimarina > Aquimarina sp. KJ22-3. The sequence continues at coordinate 381,593 of NZ_CM147859.1, forward strand.
AAAGGATGGCAATTAAGAGATATTTCATAAATTTTTTTAGGGCGCTATCTTATCAAAAATAGCGTTTTATTTCGTTATCAAACAGTGCTTTAACGAATTAAGATAAATAACCCCCTCCAGCAGGAGGGGGAATTCGGTAATTATATGTCCGTTGTGTCCCCCCAACAGACTCGAATTATTGTTTCTTTTGTTCGTAAACAGGTAGATTCGAGTAAGTCCTTCGATATAATTACCAGCAAGCAGGGCAGAACATGGTTCTGCGCCTTCAAATATGGTTGGTATTGTACGTTAACATAAAGAGTCAGAACATGAAATCCGTGTCGTTGCCCTATATAACTATATAGTTCAACAATGAAGTTTCATTCTGAAGTTAGCCCGAAATATAATTATGTTATTGAGTGTGAAGATATTTCGATTGCGAATATAAAGATTTATTTTAACATATGGGTGTTTTTGTTAACGTTTCTTTAGGAGAATTTTTTATTGCGCTTTTTGATAAGCTTCTTTTAGCCAAACAATCAATTCGTCGTCGATTTGATCTACCGAAGAAATTTTGACTCTATGTGTACACATAGTACCAAACGGTCCTGAATTTTCGAGACGTTCTGTATAGGGTTTGTCTTTTAATTTTAATCCAAGATCTATTCTAGTTTTAGTAGCAGGTTTGATAAGTGCAAATTGTCGTTTTCTGATAATGCTCACACTGGTTTTTTTTGGTGTTTTGATCACGTCTACTCCAAATGCAGTAACGGTGTCGATAAGTTTTTCATAGATAGGGATCAGTGCTTCTTTTCCCTCATATTGTTTGGTAACGAGATCATCAGGACTATCTTGGTTTTCTTTAGAAAGAGTGACAATGGTATTGGCAAAACCATGAGTAACCCCATGCTCCGTTTTAAGAAATTTAACCGCTTCCCCATGTTTAGCAAAAGCTTTTGTTTTTAAAATTTTGATCCATTCTTCAAGAGACTTTCCCGTTTTTTCAGGTATATTATTGATCATGGTTTGTAAAGCGTCATTCATATGTTTTGATTTTAAAGTGAATGCTACAAATTAGGTAAACCTTGTTATACGGGTATAGTAAAAAATTAACCTTTTCGATCCAAAGGGAAGAAGTTGGGTTCGTCATTATTGAATTCTAAAGAGATAAATTCTTTGGGATTGAATCCCGAAAACTCTTTGAATTCCTTAATAAAATGGGATTGATCGGTATAACCACATTGATAGGCAATTTGCGACCATCGAATTTTTTGCTGGGTATGGATAAGCTGAAGAATTTCATTGAAACGTACAATGCGATGAAATACTTTGGGAGTAAGACCACAGAACTTTTTGAATTGACTAATCAGATGTTTTTGTGTTTTGGGGTAGGTTTCGACAATAGTGTTATGTTCGGATAAGGGGTTATTGGTAAACTTTGCAATGATCTCGAGTAATGTGTTTGGTGGTGTTTTATTTTCTTGATACTGTTGCAATAACCATTGCTCTACCAGTTCAAATTTTTCGGAAGAAGAAGCTTTGTGAAGAAGTTGTTCCCTTAGCTCCAAGATATCGTTTCCAAAGATGGTTTCTGCATCGACAACTTGGTTGTTGAGTTCATTGATGGGGGTATGCAAAAATGGATATGCTCCAAAAGCCTTAAACTGCATGACAAACATTTCTGAATCCTGATGGGCAGAAATCGATAAGTAGTTTTTATGCATTCCTGATATCCATACTTTGGTATAGGTACGGTTGGGTTGCAATGTTTTATTATCGAATGTTTGACGAGGTATTCCGTCCAATTCAAAAATAAGGAATAGATGCCCGGTAGGAACAACACGTTCTATAGAATGGTCTGGAGTGAAGTGCTTAAAATGGAATACCGATTCGAGATAAAGGTCTAGCGGTTGATTGAGGGTATGTGTTTCGAAGATCATGAGCTGGATGATTGATTCCTCTAAGATAAGCAATGGTTGTAAGTATTACCAACTTGTAGAAAATAGTAATACTTGGTATCAAAAAACCCTAAAGTCATAAACTTTAGGGTTTTTCATTGTTTGATTGTTTATTCGTTCTATTCTTTGATAAAACGTTTCATCATATTTGCGTCCACTGTTAACAAATACGTTCCAGCTTCTAATTTTTGAATATCAATAGTGTTGGTAAAAGTACCTTGATCTACTACTTGTCCTAAGATATTTAGGATTTGGTAGTCATGAGAACTAGCTTTGCTACTCATGGTAATATTCAATACAGAACGAGCAGGGTTTGGCGCCAATACAAACTGATCGATATTGATTACAGGAGGTCCTGATACATCGTTGAAAGTTGTATACAATGAAGTAGTCGCTCCACATGGTCCAAGATTGTTCCATCCCGTAGCTGTTCTTTCGTATAGACTTCCTTGATAAGTAACTCTATCACCCAGTTGATAACTTTGAGTGCTGCTCCATTCTGGAACACCAGCACACTGATCAACAGATCCACCACCTGCAGTATTCGTAAGTTCTACATTATCGATAGCAATATCAGCTTGCCAAGTGCTTCCTGTTATTCTGTTGAAACGAAGTTGTAAACCTCCACCAACATAAGCAGCAAGATCTATATCGGCAGACTGCCAAGAGTTTCCTTTGTTTCCAGTTTCACTCCAGATGCTAGTCCAAGTAGCACCTTCATCTGTACTAGCTTCTAATGCGATACTTCCCATATCGCTAGCACCATACATATGGTAGTTGAAAGAGAATCCAGCTTCAGTAAGTCCAGAAAGATCAAAACAAGGTGATGTAATGATCGCTTGCTTGTTAGGATATCCAGTTCCGTTTCCAGAAGCTTCTACAAAGATGTAATAAGACCCTTGTACAGCACTAGATGGTCCTGTATTTCTAGATGGTGTTCCACTTGCATCTACAGTCCAGTTAATATCATCTGATGTAGATTGTGTCCACGCACCGATAGTATTTTCAAATCCTTCAGCATAAGGGAATGTGCTTATTCCATTTGTACATCCAGAACCACTTCCTCCACCAGCTGTAGTTACGTTTACAGTATTACTTGCTGTAGATTCGTTTCCAGCTGCATCTTTTGCTACAACATAGAAACTATAAGCAGTATTAGCAGTTAATCCAGAGATATTAGCAGTAGTTGTAGTAACGCTTGTTACGACAGAACTTCCTTGATATACATCGTATCCGGTTACTCCTACATTATCTGTAGATGCAGTCCATCCCAGTGTTAAGGTAGTTTCAGTAACGTTAGACGCAGCTAGTGCAGATGGAGCCGTAGGCGCCTGAGTATCTGGTGTTGCTCCTCCAATAGTTACCGTGTAATCTTCAACTTCTCCATATTGGAAAGATTCACAAGAAGTTGGAACTCCATTGTATTTCATAGATACACGCATTCTTGTATTTCCGTCTAAAGCAGATGTTGGTACTGTGAATGATCCACTTACTGGTGTCGTTTGTGTAGCAGACTGAGTCCATACTTGCTCTCCAGCATCTGTAAATACTCCATTTTGGTTATAATCAATCCAAACGCTGTATCCTTCACTATAGGTAGTTCCGCTCCAGGTTGGTGTTACTGTAATCGTATAGGTATCTCCTTTTGCAAGTCCAGTAGATACTGAAGTAAAGTCAGTATAACCACCATTTCCTGCTCCAGAGGTATTGTCGATACCTTCTAATTGTACGCGACCAATATATTCGTCAGCTACACTTTGTCCATTAGAATCACAATATACCAATTGGAACTCTGGAGTACTAAAGCTTACTGTGCTGCTGTAGTTAGAAGTAGTTCCGTCAGAACATTTACTTCTTACTTGTACTTCGTATGAAGTTAATTCTGTTAATCCAGATAATGCAGTAGAAGTTCCACCAACATCTTGAATTGTAGTCCATGCAGAAGTTCCTGCAACTCTATATCTTACATCATATGTAGCAGCTGGTACAGCAGTCCAGCCAATAGTAGCAGAATCATAAGACACATTTGAAGCAGCTACTCCAGTAGGAACAGTTGCACTACAAACTACAGGAGTTCCAGTCAATCCAGTTACCACAAGTGAGAAGTTTTGGCTACCACCTGTTAATGATCCTTTGTGAGTTACTGTAATTGTATAAGTTCCAGAAGCGCTAGCAACATCAATTCTTTCATAAGGGTCAACATTGTTATCTCCTGTCCCATTGGTAGTAATACTAGTTAGTTTATAAGGTTCGTAAGTAGTAGATCCTTTAGAAACTCTGATATCCAAGTCATTTACAAGAACAGGAGTATTAGAGTTAGTAGCAGTAGTAGCAGTACCTGGACGATCTGTCCAAGAAATGGAAGCTAATAGTGGGCTTACACCATCAGAATCAACCGTGATGCTATAACTTTGTCCACTATTTAATGTTAATTCTTCTATTCTAGATTCTCCACTTCCTGCATTGGTAACAACCTCTGCAGCAGCTTTAGCATTTAATAATCCCCAACCGTAAACGGCATCTGGTCCAGAAGGACCTGCATCATCTGCTGTATGTAGCGCTATCCCTTTTAAGGTTGCCGCTCTCATAAAGTTTCCGTTCAGGTTGTTGTAATGCTGTTGTAATAATAGTAACGATCCTGTTACGTTTGGCGAAGCCATAGAGGTTCCAGTAATACTGTTATAAGCCGTATCACTATTTTGATAGGTAGAGTATACACCTGTACCATTACCAGTAATATCTGGCTTGATTCGATAATCATCGGTAGGACCTTCACTACTAGAACTGTTGATAGATACACTTACCAAAGATCCATTGCTGCTTACATTGGCATCTTGAGCATTGGCAACAACCAAGTTGTTTTTTGATGTTGAGTGCCCGGTTAACTTATCGTAAGAAGAGTTCCCATCTAGTGGAGAACCATTGTAGCTATTTTGGTTACCATCATTACCTGCAGCAACTACCATTAGGTAGAAAGGTGCATTAAACATGATCTCATCCCAATTTCTGGATTCATCGATATACGCTCCAAAATACTGATCAGGAACTAGATCACTTCTAAAACCATAAGAGTGGTTAGAGATTAACATCCCATTCGCAGCAGCAGTAGTGGCTTCTGCGGCATCATTATTCCACATATATCCATCTACTTTGGCATGAGGAGCCATTCCTTTTGCATTAGCCTGTACACCAGAAGCCATTACGGTTCCGGTTACGTGAGCTGCATGGAAATTCAATTGTGTACCTCCTTCAGAGGCAGCATCCCGAATAGTAACACGATTGTTTCCTCCAGAACCATCATACTCCTGGTGGCTGGCACGAGCATGACCACCATCCCAAACGTGAGCAGTCATATTTTGACCATCAAGATTTAGCCCTAGGGATCCTCCAGAGTTTAGGTGATTTGTTCTTGTAGATCTAGCAGCATCTACATTTTCAGTAGTATAATAGATGGCATAATCTTCATTTCCTACAGTAACGACTTTTTGAAGCTCAGAATAGCTTTTGTCTTTTACCTGTATTTTGGTTTGCCAACCATTACGTTGTGCCATTTGGATGGCTTTCTTTTTGTCCAAAGCCGCCTTTTCTGAAAAATCGGTTTGAAGTTGGTTCAATTTCGCTAAGTTGGTTTGTTGTGCAATTTTGGCTTTTTCTGCAGTGGTTTGCGCTAAAAGCCCGGTTGTTAGGAAGAGCATTACAAAAAATGCAAGTACGCCCGACTTGGTTTGTGTGAAGTTTAAAGCTAAGCTAAAACTTCCTTAGCTTTTTTTCATTTTTTTTGAGTTTGAGTTAGTATTGGTTAGAATTCTCTGAAAAAAATTCAGAAAACAGCCAAAACTCTTAAAATATTCTTAATTAAAAAAAGATTTTCGACTAAGTGAAAAAAAATCTTCATACTACTTTAACATCCCCTTAACGTTCGTTTAAAATAAAAAACACGTAGGAAAAAACTTCTTTTTTTAATTAGCTATAACGTATGTTTTGAGAAGAATTCTAAAGCTCTTTTTTCATTATAATACACTGATTCAGAGCTGTAAAAACCGACATGCCCACCGTAAACAGGGACTTCAAGAAACACATGATCGTTCTTTTTTGCCTCGGTGTAAGGATAGCATTGATCTCCCAAAAAGGAATCATTTTTTGCGTTAAGAATTAAGGTAGGAATGACAATGTTTTTCAAAAACTGTTTACTACTACATTGGGTATAGTAATCAATAGCATCTTTGTATCCATGCGCTTTGCTGGTATATAGATTATCGATGTCTATTAGCGATTTGCATTGTTTTATTTGTGATTTACTAATGTACTCAGGAAAAACAACTTGTCGTTCATATAGTTTTGCTTTCAGGTGTTTGATAAAGCGTTGTTCGTATACAAAGTTTTTTGGTTTATTTATTTCCTGTAGAGAGTTATACAAATCGCAAGGTGCGGATATGGCCATAGCCGCTTGCAGTTCTGTAGGTAAAGTTCGGTTTTCACCAATGTATTTTAATACTAGATTTCCACCAAGGCTAAAACCACAAAGGGTAATAGCGCTATATTGTTGAGTAGCTAAAATATGATGAAGAATACGAGCTACATCTTCAGTAACTCCGGCATTATAGGATCTATAGAGTCGATTTACTTCACCACTGCAGTTTCTTAAGTTCACCAAAGCGGTATCCCATCCGTTTTGATTAAGATGCCTGGCAAGACCCACCATATATTGACGCTGGGCATTACCCTCAAGGCCATGAATAATAACACTTAATTTTTGAGTGTTTTTACCGGGGGCATAACTCCAATCCAAATCAATAAAATCTCCATCATCCAATTCTACTCGTTCTCTGGTTTGTTGTACTCCATTTACTTTTCTGAAAAGATTAGGATAGATGGTAGAAAAATGACCATTCTTAAACAGATGCGGAGGGGTATACGAAGAATCTAATACTGGCATTAATACAAGATATTGTCTTTGGGTTTTACTTTTTCTGGTAACTCTTTTTCATCCAGCATGTCTCGCAGATCAATTTCAATGGTTCTGCATAATGCTGTCATCGGTACATCATTGACACGTCCTTCAAAAGGATCTTCACTATTGCTTCCGATTTTTTCCATAGTGGTAAACACCCAGGAGACTAAAACAGACAAAGGAATCATCAAAAAGATAAACCAACGTTGTATATCGTCTGGCATAGTTGCCAATTCAGATTCAAAAACATTGAGCATTCCAAAAGGAAGTAAGAGTACAAAAATCCAGGTAAACACCGTGCTGAAATAAGCATATTGTCTAGGGAAGGGCGTATTTTTAATACGCTCGCATTTTCCCTGAAGGTTATATAATTCTTCAAGAACTCCATGAAATAATTGCTTGTCAAATTCTGTTATTTTACCTTCTTTATATAACTTTTTGATATGAAGTCCTTGGTTTTTTACAATATGAGTGGCTGTATTTTTTCTGTTTAATAAGTCTTCATATTCCTCCTGCGTAACAAATTGTTTGGTAGCATCACAAGCGGGTTGTTGTTCCCCGTGTTTTTTGAAAAGGCTCTCTACCGATGAGTGCTCCTTGATCGAGAAGGAGGTGGGTTGTCGCAATTGTATGCGCAGCGCATTGATCCATGCAATATGGCGATGAATCAGAACATTTTTGGTTTGATGATCATCTTCCACCAAACAAAGTACCTGATTTGCCCAGGTTCTGGAGTAATTCACGATACCACCCCAAATTTTTCGACCTTCCCAAAAACGATCGTAACTCTGACTATTTTTAAAACCGATATAAAAGGCAACCGCAATCCCAATCACAGTTAGCGGTTGGAAAGGGATATCAATAAAGGTCCAATTCAAAAAATAATAGGCAGAGAAGACCACACCAGAATAGAGAATAAAGAATAAGATGTTTTTCCACCCGAATCGTAAGATAAGTCCCCAACCAATATTTCTTTTGATATACATGTGTGAATTTTTGTTCTAAAATAAGAATACCAAGTGCCTTTTCAAAGTGTTGCTTTGATTTGAAGAGAACTCATCTTCTTTTATTATGCGCGCATAATAAAATGTTTCGTATTTTTGTAAAGCAAAAAACAAAGATATGTACATAAAAGATTTTGAAATCCGTTGGAATGATATTGATGCTAATCGCCACCTGGCAAACAAGGCATATATAGAATTTGCTGCACATACTCGTATGTCTTTCTTGTCAGAACAAGGGTTTGACAGAAGATTATTAGGGAAGTTCAATGTTGGGCCTGTGGTTTTTTATGAGCATATCTATTACTTCAAAGAGGTTTTTTATGGACCTCCGGTACGAGTTTCTCTAGAAGTCTCTGGCCTTAGTGAAGATGGAATGTTTTTTGAATTTAGGCACAACTTCTACGACTATAAAGGAAGAAATTTTGCGCAATGCGAAATGATGGGAGCGTGGATGGATCTGGGGAGTAGAAAACTAATCCCACTACCAGAAGAGATGATGAAATTTATGGATAAGATAGAACGTCCGTCTGATTTTAAAATTCTTACCAAAGAAGATACCAGAAGGTTTAATAAAAAACCTGTAGATTTAGGGTAGAGCCTTAGGTTTTTTGGTGACCAGGTAGACACCGATAAACACCAAGACAGCCGAGATCACTTTAATCAGATTCAAAGAGTCTGCTCCCATAGCCATGGCAAAACTAATGGCGAGCAAAGGTTGCAAATAGATAAATGCTCCAATGGTAGAGGCTTTTAGTGTTTTTAATGCAAAAACATTTAGTAAATAGGTAAAGAAGGTAGTACCCACGACTACAAAAGCCATTTTCAAAATCACATCGAATGGAAGAGATGTCCAAGCTACCTCATTAAATTCTGAGATAGTCACCGGAAAGTTAATCACTATGGCGAGTAGAAAAAACCATTTCATTAATGTAAAAGAGTGGTACTTGGCGGTAAGCGGTTTTACCATTACCAAATAAATCGCATAAGAGGCTGCGTTGATAATAAAAAGGGCATTTCCTAAAGGGATATTTGGAGCGTCTTGACGCACTTCGGCACCAAAAAGAATAAGTCCTAGTGCTCCAGAAAACCCTAGTAATATTCCTATGGTTCTTAGAATGGTGATTTTTTCTTTTATAAAGATGGCCGAAAGGATAAATACCATAATCGGAGATATGGTAATCATTACCGAACTATTAATCGGGGTAGAGAGTTGTAATCCTTTAAAAAACATCAACATGTTGATGACCATTCCAAAAACGGTACATCCTAGTATTCTGGGCCAATCTTTACGATCAATTTTTTCTTTAGGCGCCCAGATTGCGGCAATCCAAAACAAAGCAGCAGCACCAACTACCCGTAGCAAAATAAACCCAAAGGGTTTAATATACGTAGGCATGATTCCTTTGGCAACGGTATGATTTACTGCATAAATCAAACTGGCACCAAAGGCAGCAAGTAATGCTGCAGTTCTTTTATCCATGTATGGCTTCTTTTGCTTCGGCTACCACTTTTTTACTATTTCCAACAAAAATCTGCTGATCGTGAATAAACACCGGGCGTTTTAAGAATGTGTAGTGCTCAAGGATCAAGTTTTTATAATCCTCTTCGGTAAGATTTTGATTTTTGAGATCACGCTCTTTATATAATCTGGCGCGTTTGCTGAATAAAGCTTCGTAGCTTCCAGCTAGCTTGTGCATTTCCTGAATTTGTTCGTTGGTGATCGCTTCTGTTTTGATATCCTGCAATACAACTTCTGAAGGAAGTTCTAATTCGTTGATGATGCGTTTGCAAGTATCACAAGTAGAGAGATGGTATAATTTTTTCACAGCTGAAATTATTTAATGTCAAAATCATCACAAAGGAAATTCATTTAAGAATTAAAACTTATATTTTTGGCTAAAAATTAAGAACTTCATGCAACATCTTTTAGAAATTACACGCACGAATCGCCGTTTACTAGAAAAAATTCTTAACGCTCATTCACTAGAGCAACTCAATACCGTTCCAGAAGGATTTCAAAACAATTTAATCTGGAACATTGCCCACGTTATCGTTACACAGCAACTGTTAGCCTATAAATTAAGTGGGCTACCGATGATGGTGAGTGATGAAATGGTGGCTAGATTTAAAAAAGGGACAAGGACTGAAGGTGCGGTATCTCAAGAAGAAGTAGATCAGGTACGTTCGCTTTTATTTACAACCTTGGATCAAACCGAAAAAGATATTGAAGCGGGAATTTTTAAAAGCTTCCAGGAGTATCCTACCAGTACTGGTTTTGTGTTAAAATCTATAAAAGATGCCATGAATTTCAATAATTTTCATGAAGGAATTCACTTTGGATATATTTTGGCATTGAAAAAGGCCTTGTAAGCCATTTTTGGTGAAGAAATAGGGTTCAATAAATCAAAAATCATGATGAAACACCATGGGTATCTTTTCCTTTTAGGATTGTTGTTTATTAGTTGTGCCAAAGAAGAACCACCAAAGTTTGATGCAGCCAAGAATTTTGAGCAGGAACTCCTTCAACTTCAAGATTTTTTTAAAATTCCTGGCTTGGCTGTCGTTGTTCAGGAAGGTGAAGAAATTGTACAGGAGGCCTATTTTGGAGTTTCGGATGTAGAGCGTAAGATTACCCTTGATGCCGAAATAGTATTCCCTATAGCTTCAATAACCAAGGTCTTTTCGGGAGTGGTATTGATGAAACTCGTTGAGCAAGGGAAATTGTCTTTGGACGATTCCTTAAAAACCTATTTCCCTAACCTACCCATTAAAGAACCTATATTAGTCAAACATGTTTTATCCCATACTTCTCAAGGTGATGAGGTAGGAAAACATTTTTATTATAGTTCTCGTTTTGGAGTGCTTACCAAGATCATCGAAGAAGCGTCTGGAGATACTTTTGAGGCGTATGTGAAGGCAGAGATATTTGATCCTTTGGGCTTGAAAAACACATTTTTACTTAAGGATTCTTTGCAACTAGCTGAAAGTAATTTTACGATAGCACAGCCATACATTCTGGAAGAAGGTACTATTACAAAAGGTTTTGTGGATTATGGATCTTCTTCTTCGGCGGGGATTGTATCTAATTTGAAAGACTTAAGTGTTTTTAATAATGCCTTGGATCGGGATATGCTGATTTCTAAGGAATCCAAAGAGTTGTTATTCAAAGGTGTTGAAGAAGATTTGCCTTATGGATATGGCATTTTTAGTCAGAAATTTCAGGGCGAACCTTTGATTTGGGGCTACGGGCAATATGATTGTTATTCAGGGTTGTGGTTGAAAGTTCCTTCAAAAAATTTGTCTCTTATTTTGTTAGCCAACAATAACTTAATGAGCGATCCGGCAAGATTGATCTATGGCGATGTTACATCTTCACTTTTTGCGTTAAGTTTTTTGAAGAACTATGTCTACCAATTTGCAGATATGCCACTTTTGGAGACAGAGGCATCTACTACAACTGAACAAGCATATACAAATCAAGAATTTTATCGAAAAAAACTGCTGTCGCAAGCGTTAGCTTCTTCTTTTATGGCTCGGTTTGATGTGAAACATATGGAAACCAGTAAATTACTTCTCAGTAAAGTATTTTTAGAGTTTCCTAACTATCTGGATTATGCAGATATTAATCTTATGCATACCCTTTCTTTTTTGAAAGACGTTGCATTTTACAGGGATATGGAGCCTTTTAATGATTTTGATCAACAAATAGAGAAAATAGGGGTGCATTTACTGAAACAAGATCCACAAAATCCTTATCTACATATGTATATGGGAACATATTTTGATAGGAAAGGGGATGTCGAAAAAGCATTCTTTCATTTTCGTCAAATTGTTGAAGCAAATAACTTTTCTAGGAATTGGTATATCGTTGAAGCCGAAAACTGGTTAGAAGAGACAAAACCAGATTATAAAATATCAAAGGCAAAATAAGAAGCTACGTCTTCTTTATTCATTTTGATTTCTATTGGTCCTTCGGCATACGAACTGATTTGGTAAGTGTTGTAATACAAAATTACTGCCGTATCCGTGAATCCTATATTTTCTGGAAGTGCAAAGGCATCATTTTCAAAAAAGAAACCAGTGCTATTAATGGATTCACTCTGCAGGATTTCATAAGTGGATCTAAATACACGTTCAGCATAATCTTTGAAAGCGCTATAATCCCTAAACAAATTTTTGTTTTTAATAGGTAATCCGGTTTTGCGATCTATATTAATAAATGAAACCGCTCCGTAGCCATGTGCTCCACCGGTAAAGACATAAGAGTCCATCAATATAGAGAGCATACTTTGGCATTGAAAACTCACCTCAGAGTCTATTGATACTTCATAAGGAGGAATTTCTTCTGGGAATTCTTGACGCGCCTCCTGATAAGATCGGTTAAATCGTTTGATCGCTTGTTTTATTTCTGTCGAAGATGAGTTTTCCTCCAGGTTCAGTACTGCGCAAGCGGCTTTTTCAATTTCCTTATTTATGTTTTTACAAATAGGACTGTCATTTACAATATTAACGAGATGAATATCTACTGTGGGACAAGCCTCTCCTTCACAAATAGAGTGTGTTTTGTTGGTGATATTTTGTTTTTCAAAAGTGAAAGATTCATTGGTATTACAGGCTTGAAGCAACAATACAAATGAGACAAAAAATAATGAAAAAAGTCGGTTGTTAGGTTTTGTGTTAATCATCTACTAAAGATATTCATTGATATATGATTAGAACGAATTAAATCATACATTTGTTCAGTTTTTTAACAAAAAAGCAAGTTATTTTTTCTCGTAAAAATGTACAAATAAATGTAAAGAGTTATAGCAAAGTTTTTGACCAGAATCGAAAACAATGAGTTAGCGAGTTCCATTTGACATTTGAAACGATACTTAAACATATGAAATTTAATACCAAAACTATACACGGGGGACAGCAACACGATCCAGCATATGGAGCAGTGATGCCGCCAATTTACCAAACCTCAACATATGCGCAAACCACACCAGGAGGGCATAAAGGGTTTGAATATAGTAGGACACATAACCCAACACGACAAGCCTTAGAAAATGCATTAGCCAGTATTGAAAATGGAAAACATGGATTGGCATTTGGATCAGGATTGGCAGCAATTGATGCAGTTATTAAATTATTAAAGCCTGGTGATGAGGTAATTTCTACCAATGATTTATATGGAGGGACCTACCGTTTGTTTACCAAGATTTTTGAAGACTTTGGTATTAAGTTCCATTTTATTGGGATGAACAATGCAGATAAGGTAGAGCGTTATGTAAATGATCATACAAAACTGATCTGGGTAGAGACGCCAACAAACCCAATGATGAATATCATTAATATCAAAGCAATAGCTGGTGTTGCCAAAAAATACAATATTTTGTTGGCTGTAGATAATACCTTTGCTACACCATATTTGCAAAGGCCACTGGATTTGGGAGCTGATATCGTAATGCACAGTGCTACCAAATATATAGGAGGACATAGCGACTTGGTAATGGGAGCGCTTATTGTAAAAGATGATGCTGTTGCAGAGAAATTGTATTTCATACAAAACGCCAGCGGTGCAGTTTGTGGTCCACAGGATAGTTTCCTTGCGCTTCGTGGGATCAAAACATTACACATTCGTATGCAACGCCATTGTGAAAATGGTGAGGCAATTGCAAAATATTTAAGGAATCACTCAAAAATCGAAAAAGTATATTGGCCAGGTTTTGAAGATCATCCAAATCATGATATTGCCAAGAAGCAAATGGATGGTTTTGGAGGAATGATTTCTTTTGTACCAAAAGGAAGCGATTATGAAAGTGCAATCAAAATCGTAGAAAACTTAAAGATTTTTACGCTAGCAGAGTCATTGGGAGGAGTAGAAAGCCTTGCAGGACATCCTGCAAGTATGACACATGCTTCTATACCGAAAGAAGAAAGAGAAAAAACCGGGGTTGTTGATTCGTTAATTCGATTGAGTGTAGGTATAGAAGATGTAGATGATCTTATTGCAGATTTAGAACAAGCGATAGGGTAAGTTATTAAATTCAAAAAAACAGACATGGTTTTTTAAGAATATCATATCTTTGAGACCAAATTTTACTTATCAAATAAGAATCCATTAATTCTTTAACATATGCAAGCAAAAATCGATGCATTTATGGAAGAAGTAAGAGCTCGTAATCAATATGAGCCAGAGTTCTTACAAGCTGTGCAAGAGGTAGCAGAAACTGTGATCCCTTACATTGCCAAAAATGAAATTTATAATGGCAAAAACATTCTGTTACGAATGGTGGAGCCAGAAAGGGTGATCATGTTCCGTGTGCCTTGGGTAGATGACCAGGGAGAAATTCATGTCAATAGAGGATATAGAATCCAGATGAATTCTGCTATCGGACCATACAAAGGAGGACTTCGTTTTCATCCATCTGTGAATTTGAGTATTCTGAAATTCTTGGCTTTCGAACAAGTATTCAAAAATAGCTTAACGACACTTCCTATGGGAGGTGGTAAAGGAGGTTCGGATTTCGATCCTAAAGGAAAATCTGATGCCGAAGTAATGCGTTTTTGTCATAGTTTCATGAGTGAATTGTACAGACATATCGGTCCAAATACTGATGTTCCTGCGGGAGATATAGGTGTAGGTACTCGCGAAATCGGATTCCTATTCGGGAAATACAGAAGAATGAAGAATGAGTTTACCGGAGTACTTACAGGAAAAGGAATTACATGGGGAGGATCATTGATTAGACCTGAAGCAACTGGTTATGGTGCGGTTTATTTTGCTCAAAATATGCTAGAGACCAAAGGGGATTCTTTTGCAGGAAAAACAGTTACCGTTTCTGGATCAGGTAATGTAGCACAATATGCTACAGAAAAAGCGACTCAACTAGGAGCAAAAGTAGTTACGCTTTCTGATTCTTCAGGATATATTTACGACAAAGATGGTATCGACCAAGAAAAACTAGCCTTTGTTATGGAGCTTAAAAATGTAAGAAGAGGTCGTATCCATGAGTACGTAGAAAAATACCCTTCTGCTGTTTTCCATAAAGGAAAAACTCCATGGGGAGAGAAATGTGATATCGCATTACCATGTGCTACACAAAATGAATTAAATGGAGATGATGCAAAAACACTTATTGCTAACGGATGTGCATGTGTAAGTGAAGGAGCTAATATGCCAAGTACTCCAGAAGCGATTGCTGCATTCCACGAGGCTAAGATTTTCTTTGCACCAGGTAAAGCATCAAATGCAGGTGGTGTAGCAACTTCGGGATTAGAGATGACACAAAACTCTTTGCGTTTTAACTGGACCAGAGAAGAAGTAGATCAAAAACTGAAGCAGATTATGGGTGATATCCATAAAGCTTGTTTAGAATACGGTACAGATAGCGATGGTTATGTAGATTATGTAAAAGGAGCTAACATTGCTGGGTTCGTAAAAGTGGCAGACGCTATGCTTGCACAAGGAGTGATCTAAATAAAATAACATAGTTTGATAAAAGCCGTTCGGGATTCCCGAACGGCTTTTGTTTTTTCTGTTTTAGCGGTACTTTTTTTGTCACTTTTTATACTCTGAAATTTTTTCAAAAAAATCAAAATTGATAGGTAACAACTACTATCATTTGGTCACTTAAGGATAGCACATAAACAAATTTTAAAACCAAATTTAGGACAAATGACAAAAACATTATTACGATTAGGAAGTGCCATTCTTCTTGCAATTTTATTGATCAATACTTCATGTAATGATGGCGAGATTACCTTGAGCGATGATAATTTTATCATCTCATTTAAAGTGATTAGTGGTGATTACGAACAGAATTTTGACGTTATCGATAATCAGATCAAAGGGGTGTTACCGTTTCAGGTAGATGAAAACAATGTGAAATTGGATGTACTAATTTCAGAAAAAGCTACCATAAACCCAGATCCAGCTTCGATAACTGCTTTAACCGGGCCAATTGAATTTATTGTTACAGCAGAAAACGGGGACGAAAACAAATATGTTGTTGCTATTGATGGAGAATTAAGTCCAGAGAATTCAATGGTATCTTTTGAGCTTACAACAAACATTTTTGAGACAATGGTTGATATCAATGAAGAAACAGGAGCTATTAACCAAAGAGTGTTGCCTGATACCGACTTGACTTCAGTTTCAAGTACTATTGTAATTTCTAAAAAGGCAACGATAAGCCCTGATCCGGAAAGTATCTCAGATTTTACAAATCCAGTGGCTTTTACCGTCACTGCCGAAAATGGAGAGACTAGAGAGTATGTAGTTACTTTAGAGTTAATGGATGAGGATTATGAGGCTAAATGTGAAATCAGGAACGCAAACAAATGGTTTGGAGGTGATGATCGAGAAGGAGATGCTAACCCAGGAGGGATAGCGCCAAGAAATGTAGGTACAGGACAAACGGTGCTATTGCAAAATGATACGTATCCAACTCGTTTTAGTTTTTATTTGGATGATGCTTTCAGAGGAAATGGAACAAGTACAGAAAACGGAGATCTTGACTTAGACTTAAAACTGAATATCAGAGATATCGATGGAAACATTCTCGCATCTACAATTACAAGATTAACAGGTGTTTTTAATGGAGGGTGGATTGATTTTGATTTGTCTTCATTGAATCTGTTCATGAAAAAGAACACTCCTTATGTTTTTACCTATTATTTAGTGGATGGAGAAGAACTTAAGATAAATTCGGGATCTACAGGAAATGCAAATGCAGATTCTGGAGTGTGTGGTGCTACAGGATATAGTGGTCAATCTAGAAAAATAGACAATACCACTTTAGAAGATTGGCACGTTTGGTTTGATCATCCATGGCATTTTAACTTCAGATTTGACGGGAAGCAATAAAAAAATATGATCTAAGACCTAAGAAATCCGTTTGAGACTAGTTTCAGACGGATTTTTTAATATATCCCATATAAATAGCTAGCACGTAACAATTTGTTATGTACTTTTATAAAAAAGTACAGATGAAATAAGCCATAACAATTAAGTGGATACCCACCGAAATGATGATATGGTGATTCCATCTGACCTATTAAAAAACAATAAATATAAACAGATGAAAAAGATTATTTTATTGTGGTTATCCTTAGGTCTTGTTTCTTGTGGTAGTAGTTATGTGAACTATGATTATGATGAGCAGCAGGATTTTTCGAAATATAAAACGTATGCTTTTTATCCCGAAATGAATTCTGGATTAAACGAGTTAGATGAAAAAAGGTTGATTCGTAGTACAGAAGCAGTGCTACAGTCCATTGGTTTTACTCCGTCAAACACGCCTGACATCTACATTAACTTTAAAACCAGATTGTTTGAACAGGCATCTAATAATAACATAGGTGTGGGTATAGGAAGAGGAAATCGTGGGATTGGAGTAGGAGTTGGTGGATCAATCCCAATCGGTGGCCCGCAAACATTTCTTGGTATTACTACCGATTTTGTGGATGTAGGAAGTAACAATCTAGTATGGCAAGCGATTTCTGAAGGAAGATTTAATATGAACGCCAAACCTGAGAATAGAGAAAATTTCTTTTTGAAAATTATGCAAAAAACATTTTCAAAATATCCACCTAAAAAGAAATGATGACATAAATATCTTGTTTCAAAAACAAAGAGAATACCCCTATTTTTGATTACATTTGATTGCAACACCAATTACTTCATATAACTTATAAAGAGAAAGGTATGGATCACCTTACAAAACTGGAAGAAATGCTTCATCGAGCTAATGATGATATCAAGAATGGATATTATGACGAAGCGACCAATAAGCTAGAAAAGATTATTGATATGGATCCCAATTTTGGAAAGGCATATGATCATCTTGGGTATCTGTACGAAGTAAAGTTTAAAGAATACGAAAAGGGAGAAACCCTTTATAAGCTGTGCCTTGAAAAAAGTCCGATGTATCCTAGTGTCTATTATAACTATGCGATTTTGCTATCTACACTTGGTAAATGGGAAGAGCTAAAGAGTTTACTGGATACCGCAATGAATATTCCCGGGATTACAAAATCTACTATTTATAACGAATATGCAATTATGTATGAACAACAAGGGGAATTAGATAAAGCAATCGAACACTACAAAAAATGTGCATTAAATACCTTGGATAAGAATACATTAACTAGAGCCAAAGAGTCATTAGAAAGATGTAAAATGAAAAGGGAATTTCTATAATAGCTCAATGATTTTGATTGCGAAATGATTGTAAATACACCTGCACTAGTATTACATGCTATTCGATATGGAGAAGCAGATTTGATAGCGACATTGTTTACAAGAAAAGATGGTTTACGATCATACATGCTAAGAGGGGTTTTGAAATCTAAAAAAGGTAAGATCAGATCCTCTTTTTTCAGCCTTTGATGCTTCTGGATATAGAAGCTTCGCATAAAAACAAAGGTACTTTAGAACGACTACGAGACGTACGAGTTTTATCTCATTATACCAGTCTACATACAGACCATATAAAAAGTGCTCTGGTATTCTTTATTGCCGATATTCTCAAAAGTTCGATTCAAGAACAAGAATCTAATGTTGATCTGTTTGACTATCTTCAAACGACAATCCTTTGGCTCGATGCTCATGATAAAATTGCGAATTTCCATATCACATTTCTAATTAAGTTAACGCAGTATCTGGGTTTTTTCCCGGATTTGTCTCAAATTGAAGCCTCTTATTTTAATATGCAAGAAGGAGTATTTCAATCTGTGGATACTAATGTTTATTGCGTCGAGGGACAGCATATATCCAAGTTCAAAGAGTTTTTAGGCACAACATTTGAGGGGAGTATGGATATTAGTTTGTCGAAGAAGACACGAAGTGAGGTTCTTGCTATGCTATTATTATATTTTGAACTACATTTGCACGGCTTTAAGAAACCTAAATCACTTTCGGTTTTAAATGAAATTTTCAAATAGGTAATGCGTTTAATACTTACTGTTTTATTATTCTTTATTCTCGCTCCTTTTGTAAATGCTCAACAAATATCGGTACTTAGCAAAGCTTCGAAAACACCGATACCTAATGTTGCTATTTACAATAAGGATAAATCAAAAAGTGCGCTTACCGATTTTGATGGTGTTGCTGACATATCTTCATTTGAGGATAGAGAACTTTTATTTTTTGATCATGTTTCGCATGTAAATGTGTATCTACGAAAATCCGAAATAGTTAGAAAAGGAAATAGGGTATATATGGTCGTTGATGAAAATCAACTTTCTGAAGTGGTGATATCAGTTTCCAAGTGGGAACAGGATAAAGATGACATCACTCATAAGGTGTTAAGTATTACTTCAGAAGACATATCGCTATCCACACCACAAACCTCAGCAGATCTGTTACAGAATAGTGGGCAGGTGTTTGTTCAAAAAAGTCAGTTGGGCGGGGGTAGTCCCATCATCAGAGGTTTTTCTACAAACCGTCTTCTGATTACGGTGGATGGAGTGCGTATGAATACTGCTATTTTTAGAGGGGGAAATGTACAAAATGTAATATCCATAGATCCTTTTACTATTGGTAGAACCGAAGTTATTCTGGGACCAGGCTCTGTAGTATATGGTAGTGATGCCATAGGAGGAGTTATGAATTTTTATACCGAGAAACCTAAGTTTTCGGTGACCGGAGAGCATGTGATCACCGGGAATGTATTAGCCAGATATGCAAGTGCAAGTAATGAAAAGACAGGTCATATAGACTTAAATATAGGATTGAATAAATGGGCATTTTTAACTAGTGTAAGTTATACCGATTTTGATGATCTACGAATGGGGAGTAATGGACCGGATGATTATTTGAGAACAGAGTTTGTTGAACGAATTAATGGCCAGGATGTAGTTCTTCAAAATCCGGATCCAGAAGAACAGGTGTTTACCGGATACGACCAAGTAAATTTTTTGCAAAAAATCCATTTTACACCCAACGAAACTTGGGACTTTAATGCGGATTTGATCTACACTACTTCTTCAGACTATCCCAGGTATGATCGATTAATCAGACGTAGAGATGGGAATTTGCAGTCGGCAGAATGGTTTTACGGTCCACAACGCTGGTTTATGGGAAACTTACAAGTAGCTCAAAAATCGAGAAGCAGACTATATGATAAAATGAAGATCACAGCGGCCTATCAGTTTTTTGAAGAAAGTCGAAACGATCGAAATTTTGGAAGTACCATATTAGAGAGAACACAAGAACAAGTTGATGTATACTCTTTAAATGTAGATTTCGAGAAAAAATATAGCTCAAAGACCTCATTTTACTATGGGTTAGAATACATACTGAATAATGTCTTTTCTGATGGATCACGTAGAGATATCGAAACAGGAGTAGTAGAAAATGCGCCTTCACGATACCCAGATGGATCTACCTGGCAATCGATTGCTGCTTATTTGAGTATTCAGAATAATTTTAGCGAAAAACTAAGATTTCAAGGAGGATTGCGATACAACAGAATCATTTTGTTTTCGCAATATGATGATGAGTTTTTTGACTTCCCTTTTGATGAAGCTAATCTGGATACTGATGCATTAACTGGTACAGCTGGGTTAAGTTGGTTGCCAAATGATATCCTTCATTGGAAATTAAACTTTTCTACGGCGTTTAGAGCTCCAAATATTGATGATGTTGGTAAAATATTTGATTCAGAACCTGGTTCTGTAGTGGTGCCGAATCCAGATTTAAGACCAGAATATGCTTATAATGGAGAATTAGGGGTGAGTGCTAAATTTGGGAATCGTTTTACATTGGATTTGGCTACATATTATACCTATTTGGATAATGCCTTGGTGCGAAGTGATTTTGATCTTAATGGAGAAACCGAGATTTTGTTTGGAGGCGAATTGAGTAACGTACAGGCTATTCAAAATGCGGCCAGAGCACGGATTTATGGTTTTGAAGCTGGTCTGAAATATAACTTTGCCAAAAACTTTGAGTTTGCTTCGCAATATACTTTTGTGGGTGGAGAGGAAGAGTTAGAAGGTGGTTTAATCACCCCATCAAGACATGTATCTCCGCAGTTTGGTAATTCTAGCCTTACTTTTCGCAATGATAAGTTGATGTTGAGCACCTTTGTGCAATATAATGGTACGTTTGATTTTGAAGACCTTGCTCCTTCGCAACAAAATAATCCATCCTTGTATGCAAGTGATGAAAATGGGAATCCGTATTCTCCTTCCTGGTATACTTTAAATTTTAGATCTCAGTATAATGTGACCAAAAATATTACCGGGATCTTTTCTGTAGAGAATATCACAGATCAACGTTATCGACCATATTCGTCTGGAATTGCAGGTGCGGGAAGAAATTTTATCGCGTCGTTGAAATATTCATTTTAATACCATAATTGTTCTGAAAAACAAGCTCTTTATATTTGATATCGATGGTACTTTAACTGATAGTGTGCCTATGTATTTGATTTCGGTTACCAAATCGTTACAAGCACTAGGGATTAAAGATATCGATACCGATTACAATAACTACAAGCATCATACAGATAGTTATGCACTGCGATACAATTATGAGCGTAATTTTGAGTCAAAAATGCCAGAGGGGTTATTGCATGATTTTGAAGAGGATTTGGTGCTGCAGATGAACAAATTTGATCCTGTTGTAGAAATTAATGGTGCAGAAAGATTACTGGATTTTCTTAGAGATCAAAAAATACCGTTTTGTTTTGCTACTGGCGCTCTACCTAAGCCAGCAATACTAAAATTAGAACAATGTAACCTTTGGTATGATGAACAATTGCTAGCTACCTCAAAAACGCATGAGGCTAGAGAAGGATTTGTATTAGACGCCATTGATCGGGCAAAGCAGTTCTATCAGAAATCCGAATTTGATCAGGTGATATCTGTTGGAGATGGAATATGGGATTTGAAAACCGCACAGAATTTATCCCTGGATTTTGTGGGGATAGGAGAGCGGAACAAAAACAAACTTCTTGCTGCTGGAGCAGCGCATTGTTTTGATGATCTTAGTGTATTTCAAGCTACGTTGGACTAGTTCTTACCAGCTCTTAATTGCTGCATAAGCGTAGTGTCAAAGTTTTGTTTCATTTTGGTGATTTCAGCTACGTTTTCGTTAGGAATAGCGATCGACAATACATAGTGTTTCACCTTCCATCCATCAGTTGTTTTTTCTACTACACCACTTCCTCTGCAAATACCCATTTGGGTGTCTAACAACTCGTCAAACCAAGCTAAAGTATTACCTTCTTTAACAAAAATGTTTCGCTCCAAAGTCGAGAAACTCCAGGCTTTACCTTTGTCAAAATAGGGTTTTGCAAAAGATTTAAACGCGTCATACGACCAATTTTCTGTTGGATCTGTACCAATAAAAATGGCATCATTAGTCATACGGCCAAAGTAGGCTTCAAAATCGGCATCTGCTGCTGCTTTATGCCAGGATACAAGCAGTTGATCAATGTCGGTTTTTGCTTGGCCAAAACAAACACTGCAATAAACTACGGATAAAATGAGGAGGATATTTTTCATAGTATTTATTCATCTTTATTTTCTTCATCCAAATCGCGCAAAAGCTCTTTTTCAATATTTTCTGGTATGGCCAAAGACAATTCATTAAGTTGAACGATCAAACTATTGTAGGCTGTAAGCAAACGCGTATTTTGCTCAAGAATTTTCTCGGGTTTGGGATTTTTGGTTTCCGTTACTTGCTTGAGTAGACCAGATTCGGTCATAAGCACAGAAATTCGAGAATTGATTGTGTTTACATTCAAATCTTCTGAAAGATTTTCATCAAAAACCTGAATCAGTATTTGTATACTATCAGCATACTTTTTTACATAGTAAGGGTTAGCGGTTTTTAGTGTTTGGCTTAAATTTCGTAGATTTTGAAAATCCTCAAAAGTTTCAAGGTCTTTTTCTCCTTGCGAAGAGAGCTTCAACAGATCTAGTCGTATATGGTCTTTAGAAAGGCTATCCAGTGGTTTCTCTGTAGGAACTACTTGTGCTTCTGTTTTGATTTCCTTTTGACAAGAAAAACAAAAACAAATCATCACCATAAAAAGAAAAATTCGCATTACAATACTATATTAATTTATTGGTAAGGACTCAAAAATAGGGGATTTATGGCAAGCATTCTAATTCTGGCAATAGATAGTGCGGTTTTTTTGAATTTGCTGGTGGATCACTCTTCAAAAAAGAACCTCGAATGAAGATTTCACTCGAGGTTCAGCGATCACATAAGTATCAAGTTAAGATTCAGGTGGTAGCTTTAAATGCGGTATCAAATATGTTGAGTTTGTGTTAAGATAGATACCACGATTTGAAACGCAAATATGCGATAATAGTATTCTTTTATGTAAAAATTAACATTCATTTAGTACATGAAAATGCCTGTGGAGACTTATGAAATAGGTAGGGTTGTTTTTTCTTAAACATTTAGTAATCATGAAGAGGCTGCTCAAAAATAGATGAGTAAAGTGTCTTTTTGAAAGAATTTATCAAATCGAAAATGTTAATAATAGTTTAAAATAATTCCTATATATTTAATCTCAAAACACAATCATTATGGGTTTACTTTCCTTTTTAGGCTTCACTTTATTAGTGGGAATAATCTCTTATATCGCCTCGCGTAAAACAAATGAAAACACCTCGGATGGTTATTTCTTAGGAGGTCGAAGTCTTACAGGAGTGGTCATAGCAGGTTCATTATTACTTACCAATTTATCTACAGAACAGATTGTAGGGCTTAATGGGCAAGCATTTACCGAAGGAGTTTTGGTAATGGCCTGGGAGACGTTGGCTGCGATTGCTATGGTGATTACCGCTGTGTTTTTGTTGCCGAGATACCTTAAAGGAGGGATTACCACAGTACCCCAGTTTTTAGAAAAACGATATGATACAGTGACCAAAACCATTGCATCCGGACTATTTCTATCGGGGTATGCAATTGTATTATTACCAATTGTATTATATACCGGTTCGTTGGCGTTAAGCACCATGTTTGATGTACCTGGATTATTAGGGGTTTCTAAGAATGCGGCTATTTGGATTTGTGTTTTTGGGATTGGTATTATAGGTTCGATTTATGCGATTTTTGGAGGATTAAAAGCTGTAGCGGTTTCGGATACGATCAATGCTATAGGATTATTAATCGGGGGGATTATGATTCCCGTATTTGGATTGCTGGAAATAGGAGATGGAAGCATCGGAGAAGGATTGACTACTTTGTTTAGAGATAATCCAGAGAAATTTGACTCAATTGGTGATAGTGAGGCTTCTGTGCCGTTTGCTACTATTTTTACTGGGATGATGTTGGTGCAATTGTTTTATTGGGGAACAAATCAAGCGATAATCCAAAGAGCGTTGGGAGCAAAAAACCTAAAAGAAGGACAAAAAGGATTAATGTTGGCAGCGTTTATCAAGATATTAGGTCCATTGATTGTAGTGCTTCCTGGGGTAATTGCATTTCATATGTTTGGAGATACGTTAGAAAAAGCGGATGAGGCTTATCCTACCTTGGTGAGTAGAGTATTACCATTATCTCTGGTTGGTTTCTTTGCCGCGGTGTTATTTGGTGCCATATTGAGTTCTTTTAATAGTGCATTAAATAGTTCGGTTACCCTGTTTGGTATAGATATCTATAAGCAATACGTAAATAAAGAAGCAACAGAGCGCCAAACGGTATTTGCAGGAAAACTGTTTGGTGTAGGTCTGGCCTTGTTTGCTATGATTATTGCTCCGCTCTTACAAAGTGCAGAGAGTATTTTTGGATACTTGCAGCAGGTTAATGGATGTTATAGTATCCCTATTCTTACGATTATAGTTGTAGGGTATCTTACCAAAAATGTTCCAGCTATTGCTGCAAAAATTGCCATTATTTCTGGTGCAGTGCTGTACATAATTTATGTAGTGCTGGATGGTACGATAATGGAGGATCAATTTCCGCATTTCTTGCACGTCATGGCGATACTTTTTGTTTTCAATGTAGGAGTTATGCTAATTATTGGTAAATTGTATCCAAGAGCAGTTCCGTTCGAGTTAGAGTACACCAAAAAAGTGGATATCGTTCCATGGAAAGCTGTCAAAGTTGTGGGTGTATTGATTTGTGCGATTGTAATTGCAACATATATCTACTTTTCATAAAACATAAAAACCGTTAATGCGTATTGATTTTTGGTCGGCATTATTACTTATAGTTATTTTTCAAGGGATTTTCCTGATTTCAGTACTATTGTTTTCGCCCAAAAAACGCATCCGAAAGGAGAATACCTACCTTGTAGGCATACTTCTGGTATTGATTTGGTTCATGCTGGAGTTTTTCTCCATCCGACAACGATTACACATCCCATTTAGCATTTTTTATGGAACCCGATATGGATCTTGGTTTCTATTGGGGCCATTGTCGTTGTTTTATTTCAAATCAATGGTGGATCAACAATGGAAACCTGGATTAAAAGGACTACTACATTTCTTACCCTTTCTAATCTTTGTAGTTATTCTTCCTCTTTTTGTTGATGATATTATCAACAAAAGACAAGTTGATTATGGAATGCTTTCGGTTTTTGATCATAGAAAAAAAGTGATCAATCCTATCCAATATGTATATGCTGTGGTGTTTATTGCTCAATTTATTCACCTAGGATTTTACCTCTTCAGAAACTTATACATCATTCAAAATTATAGTAGAGCATTGAGATTTGAATATGCACACATAGAGCCAGCACTTCGATGGGCAAAGCTTTTTAACAGGATACTTCTGGTCGTTGTGGTATTTTCATCACTGTTTTTATACCTCCTTTTGGTCACTGATATTTATAGAAGACATCTGGATTACATATACGTGATCCCCACGGGAGTTTTATTCTATGTAATAGGATACTATTTGATGAACGCAGAATGGCAACCCATTCAACTTAGGAAAGAAAAGTATGCAAAAAGCACTTTGAAATTACAAGAAGTAGCAACCTACGTTCAGCAGTTGAAAGATTTAATCGAAAACGAAAAAATCTATCTAAATAGTAAAATTCGGTTAGATGATGTAGCCAAAATGATGGACATCCCTTCTCATCATGTTTCTCAGATTATTAACGAACATTTTAATTCTTCTTTTTTTGATTTGATTAATAGCTATAGGGTAGAAGAAGCTAAAAAAAGAATACAACTACATCCTGAATATACGCTGTTACGGATTGCATTTGATGCTGGATTTAATAATAAAACCTCTTTTGTCAACGCTTTCAAAAAGTTTGATGGGAATACGCCTTCAGCTTTCAGAAAAGCGGTGGTATATACAAATTAATTATAAAGTTTGGCAATACTTATAAAGATTGTCGCCTGGGATACCAGATAGTTTTATCATTGAGGTATAATCAAAAAACACCTTATGATGAAAACAAAAATCTTGCTACCGTTACTATTATTTTTCTCATTTCTCAATCTTGGATTTTACTCAGTAAATGATCAATACCTATTGGATGTTGGGCATACTTATATTGGTTTTGACGTAGAACGTTTTCTGGTAGGTGAAGTGACGGGTAGATTTAATGAATTTGCTGGTGACATCTCATTACAAAATGAAAATATAGAGAGCTTGCAAGCAAATATTAAGATTCAAACCAATAGTTTGGATACTAATAATGAAATAAGAGACGGACATCTTAAAGGAAAAATGTGGTTGGATACGGCGTCATACCCGGAAATTAACTTTGTGTCTACAGCAGTGACCAAAAACCAGGAGAATCAATATGTCATGGAAGGGGATTTAACCATTCGGGGAATCACAAAACGCATTCTGTTTCCGATAACTGTTTCCGGTCCATTTAAAGATCCTACAAAGAAAATAGCTATAGGCATTAAAGCCGATTTGGTCATTGATCGATTCGATTTCGGGATAATGTTCAATAAAAAGATGGATAATGGGTCCTTTTTTATAGGGAATGAGGTTAAAATCAAGATCAGAACATTGGCGTATAAAAAGTAATTGGATAATGTATAAAAAGTGGGTTCCAGAACCCACTTTTTATACTTTTTCTTTGCTGTAATATTCAGATCCAGTAACAAAGGAATCTTTGATTTCCAGAAAATGATACCCTATCCAAATTCCAAGAATAAGACCACTACCACCTACAACCGTATACCAAATAGGATCATTAGAATTGCCAAAGAAAATTAAGAATACTGTTTCCATTATGATAAGGTTGCTAATCATCCAGGGAATGATAAACGTGTAGGTTTTGCCTAGTATTCTGCTTACATGACCGGCGGCAATAGCCGCTAGAAAAGTAAAAAAACCACTAAAGATCACAATCGATGTGCTGGCATTGGTATAGTGTGCACCATTGAATAGTATTTCTTGTACAAAAGAGGTAAACATTGCAAGGGCGATTGTGCCCAAAATAATACCCAGGGCACAAAATAGGGTAGCTTTTATATTCATATTAGTAAAGTTGAATTTTGGTTTCTGTGGCTCCAAGTGAGATGAGATAATCCTTAACTTCTTTGGCCTCGTCTCCCCCACGTTCTGCATGATGTAGTAGGGTAAACCCATGCGGACCTTTGGCATGAAGTGCATTTGGGAAAAAGCTTAGCGTAGGTTTTATAATATCGATCCTGCCAAAAAGAGCTGCCGTAAAAATATTGGCTTGAGCGCCCTTATCGATAAGAAATGTTGCTAATTCTTTATACCCGACATGACTAGCAGCTCCCAAGGCAGTTTCAAAATCACCATTTTTCCAGTCATGAGCAGCATTGAGAAGTGTTGGATATTCTTCAAGAAGTTCCTTAACCTTATCAAATTTGCCATGGCCAGCGCCCACAAATTCGGCGACTATTTTTTTGTCTAATTGTGTTTTTTCTGAATAAGGTTGCGAAAAAACTGATGTAACCGGAAACATAAGAGTACCCGCAGAGCCAATTCCGGTTTTTATGAATTGTGATCTATTCATGATGTTCGTTTTTTGATTGATGATTGATACTCCTTTACGGGAGCTATATGAAAGTACTTCAGAATAAGTTACATTGAATGAATTTTATACAAGTTTCACAAAGAATTCTGCATACCTTTATGTTCCTTATGTCAACTGCCTAAATATGGTGTTTACATAAATTCAACCGATGTAGGCATAAAAATTTCAGAAGTTGAAAAGATATCCCATAGTTTTGAAGGTCATCAGTATATGCAGTTAAGGATAAAACATATTACCTATCATATTTTGTTCTGGGTGGTGGTAACCGCATCTTTTACCATCTCAGAATGGGGATATATGCATTCGTTTAAAGGAGCATTGATCTATGAACTTTTGGTGCTGCCATCCAGGTTCATTGCAGTCTACATCAATTGGTTTATTCTGATTCCGATGTTTTTGTATAAGAATAAATTATTGCCCTATTTTACCATTCTGATCTTGTTGTTGTTGGTTATTGCGGTGGGTCATCGGTATTTTGTATTGTATTGGGGGTTTCCCAAGTTTTTCCCACAATGGTTAGTAGGTCAGAAAATAGAGCCTTTGGTGTTTTCCAAAATAATTCAGGTAGTGCTTATCATTATATCACCAGTAGCATTTACCACGGGGTTTAAGCTTTTTATGGATTGGTATAAGCAACGACGAGAAACCGAAGTGCTCAAACAAGAAAAGACCAATGCCGAATTAAAGTTTTTGCGATCACAGACTAACCCTCACTTTTTGTTCAATACCCTGAATAGTATTTATGGTTTGGCTCTCGAGAAATCTGAAAAAACACCAAGCCTGATTCTTAAGTTATCGGATATTTTGAGCTATACCTTGTATGAGTCCAACACCAAACTGGTTTTGCTGACCAAAGAATTAAAACTGATCGAGAATATTATTGCGCTCGAAAAAGAGCGATACGAAAAAAGGGTAGTGATCGATTTTGAAGTGAGTGGCGAAACCGAAGGAATCAAAATCCCGCCCCTGATTCTTGTGCCTTTTATAGAGAATGCGTTTAAGCATGGTCTTAAAAACGAAGTGAAAAAAGGATGGATCAAGGTGAATATCGAGGTTAACAACAATGAGTTGTCTTTTAAAGCCGAAAATAGCATTTCAACGCAAGAAGAGGAAAACGCCTGTGGAGGGCTGGGGCTTCAAAATATTTGTCGCCGATTGGATTTGTTATATGGAGAGAACAAAAAGTTGATCATTGACAAAACCAATGATGCTTTTCGTGTAGATTTAACCATAAAACTACAGCAAGATGAAGCTTAAGTGTGTTATCGTAGATGATGAACCCATTGCACAAAACATAGTAAAGGGGTTTGTAGAAGATGTTCCTGATCTGGAAGTATTCGCCATTTGCGACAATGCCATGGATGCACTAAAAATCTTACAACAGCACACGATCGATATATTGTTTCTTGATATAGAAATGCCTAAGATAAGTGGTTTAAGCTTTTTAAAAACTTTAAATCATCCTCCTACAACCATTATTACTACTGCCTATAGAGAGTTTGCTCTAGAAGGATATGAGCTCGATGTTGCCGATTACTTACTAAAACCGTTTTCTTTTGAGCGATTCCTGAAGGCAGTAAATAAGGTAACTCGATCGGCAGAGACACCAGTAGTAGAAACTGCAGCTTGTAAAAAGACCTATGAGTATTTTAAAGTAGACCGAAAAAACATCCGCATAGACTATGATGATATTATTTATATCGAGGGATTAAGTAATTATGTAAAAATTCATCTCGAGGACAAACACTTTGTGGTTTATCACAAACTCATAGATTTACAAAAATTGTTGCCAAAAGAGGATTTTGTACGGATTCATAAATCATATATTGTTGCATTTGATAAGATCAAAGCATACGGTACTGATTATGTAGATGTGTTAGATACCCAACTCTCCATAGGAAATACGTATAAAGAAAACTTTATGAGAATGTTGTCTCAAAGACACTCCTGAGACTTAATGTTTTCTATGGATTGCCCAATCCTCAAAATCGATATAACCTAAAACATCTTCTGGAATCGGGTTGACAATTAGCTCTTCTTTTAATGTAATAAATGCCTTTCTTTTTTCTTGTGACGTATATTCTACTGTTTTTGATAAAAATTTCAGTAGAATCTTTTGGTAAGAAACTATGTTTTCTTGCTTTTTGAGATGTTTTTTGAAATTGTCGATTAAATACCGTAACGTGAATCCGTTTCCGAGTTCGTAATGTACTAAAAGATTCAGCCAATGGGTATACGTAATCAAATCTTTTCGATCTTTTTTGGTTTGACGATTTAGAATGGCATTGATCCAATGCAGGGATGTTTTGTAGTCGTTTTTGGTAAAATAAATAGCGGCAAATTGATAACTAAATGAAAGTCTGTAATTATTGGGAATAAGAGTAGCGTGCTGCGTCATAAATTCCTGTATTTCTTGAAGGACTTCATGAGTGGTGTGTAGTTCTTTTAGGTTTCGATGAATTTCTAGTTCTATGTTGTATAGTCGTAATTTTTCTTTAATCAATGCTGCGGAAGTCGTAGAAACTTGGGATGCTTTTTGTTTGATTAACAAGATGCGTACAAAGGCTTTTTTATATTCCTTTCTGAATACTAAAAAACCGAGTAAATTATTACAAACTGAAAAATACATCGGGAAAAACTCATGAAGCATTTCTGGATATTGTTCCCATTCTTTTATCAGATCTTCTAGAGTGCGTCTCGCTTTTTCCGGATCTTTGGACAGCAGGAATTTCCTGTATTTATGAAGGGTTTTGAGTGTTTTGTTTTGTAGAGAACCACTTTTTTTGTGTGAGAGCGAAAATTGAGTAGGGTCAATATTAGCGAGCAAGAGATCGATATATTCGTTGGTGGATTTTAGTGTTGTTTTTTGTTCTAGTATAATAGTACGAAGTGTTTCGAAATCCTGGGGATTAAGTGCCTGGTATACTTTTCTTTTCCAATCCTGGATATGAAATAATAAAGTGTCTTGCTGAAAACTTTTTGCTTTTTTTCTGCTCGTTTCAGTTCACTGTCGCAAATGGTGTATTGTCCTTTGTGAAATAAAATTTCCACATTACGAAGAATATCCAAAAGCTCTGTGTTTTTTGAAATTTTAGCATGATAATTCCGTAGCGATTGTAAAATACGATGTTTTAAATAGTTTTTTATAGTGGTAAGTTGATTGACAAAAGCTTTGTCCTTAAAAATGGTTTTTATTTCTTGTTCGTCGTATTCTTTTTGTGCTTCTATGGCATCAAACAAAACCAAATATTCTGCAGAGTCATTTCCTTGAGCACTGAGCTTAAAATAACGCTTTTCACTCTTAGATAAGGATTGGATAAGATAGAACAATTCTTCGCTTTTCTTCATTTTAGAAACCTATGTTTTTTCAAAAATATACTTTTTTTGAAACTTGTTATCCAATATCTTTGAGTAGTTATTAATCAAAAATCAACAATACTATGTCTAGTGCAATTAGCTGGTTTGAAATACCAAGCACCAATTTTGAAAGAGCAGTAAAGTTTTACAATGAACTTCTTAATGTAGAGTTACAACCCTTTGAAACTGAATTTAAAATGGCCTTTTTTCCATATAAAGATGGAGGAGTAGGAGGTTGTGTTACTCATGGCAATGGTAATCAACCATCTCAAGAAGGAACTTTTGCTTATCTTAATGGAGGAGAAGATCTATCGGTACCTTTAGCTAGAGTAGAAAAAGCTGGAGGTAAGGTCTTGATGCCAAAAACATCCCTTGGGGAGAATGGTTTTATGGCTATATTTCTGGATACGGAAGGAAATCGAGTAGCTTTTCATTCAATGAAATAATAAAGTTATTAGGTCTACCGGTCTTTACGTTTAAGGGTCGGTAGAGCTTTAGCATGTAAACCGTATATTATGCAGTATTTCACAGAAGATTTTATAAGCTTCTTCAAGGAGTTGGCGGCCAACAACCATAAAGAGTGGTTTCATGAAAATAAAAAGAGGTACGAATCAAGTGTCAAAAAACCATTTACTGTGTTTGTGGGTAAGATGATCGAAGAAATACATAAAGTGGATACAGATCTTATGATTGAACCCAAAGATTGTATTCTTAGAATTAACAGAGATATTCGATTTTCTAAAGACAAAACTCCTTATAATTTACATTATACCGCGTTTATTTCCAGAGGAGGGAAAAAGGATAAAAGTATTCCTGGTTTTTTTGTTCGATTTTCGCCAGAAATGGTTGGCATTATGGGAGGGTGTTTTGGTCCGGATAAGGAGCAACTTCTTAAGATTAGAACAAAAATCAAGGAGAATCCAAAAACGTTCCGTAAGCTTATCGAAGAGCAACAATTTATAGAACACTTTGGAGAGCTAAAAGGTGAGGCAATGAAGCGTATTCCTAAAGAATGGCAACAAGCAATAGAGAAGGAACCGTATATTGCGAATAAACAGTTTTATTTTGTGACCGAAAAACCATCGGATTTGATCCTAAGTGAGCGTTTGACTGAAGAACTGATGAGGTATTGGAAAATCATGCAGCCGCTAAATGACTATTTAACCAAAGCAATACAATAATTATGGCGTATAACGAATTTTTGGCAGACCGAATTCGTCAGATATTTAAGGAAGAACGTATTGGTTTCTTCGAGAAAAAAATGATGGGCGGTTTATGTTTTATGGTGGATGATAAGATGTGTTGCGGGATACATTTTGATAAAAAGAAAGAGATGGATTTGCTAATGGCCAGGATCGGACCCGATGCCATGAACGAAGCCATGCAAAAAGAAGGGTGTCTTCCTATGGATTTTACGGGAAGGCCCATGAAAGGTTTTGTCTTTGTCTCTCCAGATGGCTTTGATCTGGATGACGATCTTGAGTATTGGGTACAATTATGTCTTGCCTTCAACCCATTGGCAAAGAGTAGTAAAAGCAAAAAGAAATCATAAATCTTCTAGTTTCTTACCAACTTTCTAATTGTGGTGCCCTCTGAAGTTTCGATTTTCATAAAGTAAACCCCAGACTTCAATGTAGAAATATCTATGGAAGTATTAGTGGTCTCAAATACTTTTCTCCCGTGGTTATTATAAATGGTAATATCGATTACCGAGGGAAGGGTAACATGGATCATTCCTTCCGAAGGATTTGGATATAACTTAAAGTCAGACAAGCTGTTTGCGATATTGATAGTTACACATTCAGATCTGTTGGTACAACCATTTATGGTGATTTCTACGGCATAAGATCCATTTTCTGAAATGGTAAACGAAGCGTTGGTTTCGCCAGCCACTGGAGAGTCGGTATCACAATTTATCCATTGATACGTTGCTCCTTCCAAACTGTTTACTGAAATGGTTGATGAATCATTTTCAATAGCCACATTTGGAAGTGGATGGATCGTGATTTCTACCGAACTACTATTTGGGCAAAGACCAGCTGTGGTATACGTAATTGTATATGTGTCTGGAATACTATTAGCAAGGTCGATTACTCCTGTATCGGGATCAACACTTAACCCTGAGTCAGCACTAAAAGTTCCTCCTGTGGTTCCAGTAATTGTAGGTACAGGATTGGACTCGTTGCTACAATAGCTGTTGGCTGTATAACTGAATGTAGCATCCTCCTGTTGGAGAATAGTGATTTCTTGATCGCTACTGTTTGGGCATATACCAGATGTAGTATATGTTACTGTATAGGTATCTGGTGTACTATTAGTAATATCGATCACCCCAGTATCTGGATCAATACTCAATCCTATAGCAGAACTAAATGTTCCTCCAGAAGTTCCGGTAATTGTAGGTGTTGGATTTGCATCGTTACTACAATAGCTGCTGTCTGTGTAGTTGAAAGTAGCATCATGCTGTTGGAGAATAGTAATCTCCTGATCACTGCTGTTAGGGCATGTACCGCTGCTAGTGTAAGTGACTGTGTATGTTGCTGGCGTACTGGTTGCAAGATCAATTACCCCAGTATTCGGATCAATACTCAATCCTGTAGCAGCACTAAAGATTCCTCCTGAGGCTCCTGTAATTGTAGGTGCTGGATTGCTATCATCACTACAATAGCTACTGTCTGTATAGCTAAATGTAGCATCATCTTGTTGGATGATGGTGATTTCCTGATCACTGTTATTTGGACATGTACCAGATGTAGTATAGGTCACTGTATACACATTAGGTGTACTATTGACAATGTCTATCACTCCTGTGTCTGGGTCAATACTTAATCCCGAGGTAGAACTGAATGTTCCACCTGTAGTTCCTGTAATCGTTGGTGTTGGATTTGCATCGTTACTACAATAGCTACTGTTTGTATAGTTGAACGTAGGGTCATCTTGCTGGATAATGTTGATTTCCTGATCACTACTGTCTGGGCAAGTACCATTGGTAGTATAGGTAACGGTATATGTATTTGGAGTACTGTTTGCAATATCAATCACTCCAGTATCTGGATCAATGCTTAATCCAGAGGTAGCGCTGAATGTTCCACCTGTTGTTCCTGTAATAGTAGGAGATGGGTTGGAGTCGTTTGAACAATAATCAGTATCAGGATAGCTAAACGTAGGGTCATCTATTGCATTAACCGGAATCGTAATTTCTACACAAATGGCTGTACTTTCATCAATACAGGTCAAATCTCCGTCTTCTCCTCTAATGTAATAGGTAGTTCCAGGTGCGGTAGGCGTTACTTCAAAAGTAGAAGTGTTTGTAGTCGTTGTTCCCAAAAGAGTACCTCCGCAAGAATCTGTGTAAATCGACCAGGTAGAAGCAATATTAAGGTCTCCAGAAATAGTAATTGTAGAAGTTTCTCCCTCGCAAGTCACTGGTGTAGCAGTTACCACCGGAGTGCTAGGTGCAACACAAACAGGTACTTGTCTGAACCATGCAAATCTGGCTACATTAAAGCTTCCTAAAATAGCATCTTTTAGACCGTCACCATTTACATCTCCAAAGTCTATGGTTGCGAAACTTCCGATTTCTCCTCGGGTCAATTCACCGTTAAAAAGTAGTTGCGGGTCATCAAATTGTGGTTCCGTTGCGGTCCCTATGTTTTCAATCCATCTCACAAAACCGGTATCGATCATAAAAAACATATCAAAATCCCCGTCTTTGTCAAAATCTTCAAAAACAGGCACGGGAACATCCATATTGGTATAGGCATCCTCATCACTCCATGGGCTATCGGCTTCAGACTGGCGTTCGAAAACAGGATTTTCCGGGTCACCCGTATTTAGGAAATAGGTAAGTTTATCGCTTCCTAATGCCACCAAATCCAGATCGGTGTCATTGTCCAGGTCTACAAAACCCAAACCAGGGAATTCGGCTACTTCAATGTCGTTTAACCCAGGGATTCCTTCAGGAACATATTCAAAGACCGGAGTTTCTGGAGTACCTACATTTCGATAAAACAAAATGTCATTATTTCGATCACCTTCATAGTCATAATCGGTACCAATAAACAGATCCAGATCTTCGTCATTATCAATATCTACTAGCTGAGGTCTATTTTGATTTCTAAAGGGGTTATCTCGATCAATCCAAAGCGTATCCAAGGTCGGTATCGAAGCTGCTACCCAATTAGGCGCAGTTGGCGTCCCATCGTTTTCATAATAATGTACGGTACCTCCCTGGCTTCCAGAGATAAAATCCAAATCATCATCTCCATCCAAGTCTCCTAGTACGGCAGATTGCAAACGGCCAAAAGTAATTGGTGTGCTTGGGATATCAGCTACGTCCAATCCAGCAGGCTCTGGACCTGGTCCGGTAGAAGTACCGTCTGGATTGTTTAGTAAATTTCCTCCTCTAAACTCCCAGCTGATATAATCGGCTTGTGCAGACAGAAATTGCCCACCAATAAAAAAATTAAAAAACAGCGTAATAGTTTATCCATAACTATAGATTTAATTTTCAAAATAATTCTGATTAACAACGGGGGAAGAAATAATTAACGCATCAATATTACGTGATAACCGTAGTGCAAAAGTAATAATTTGATTATTCCTAACAATATAAAATCAAAGTTAATGTATATTTATTAGCGACATAGAAATTAATTGTATTTAAATAGCATAGAAATGTCACTGTAATCTATAGAAAACTTACCCGACCTAACAGATATGTCTACACCAATATATTCTAAAACCAACCTATTTATCGCATGGCAATATTTGTCTGCGCGTAAGAAGCAAAGTTTTTTGGCGATGTTGGGAGTCATGCTGGGGGTAACAACCTTTATTGTTATGATCAACTTTATGACTGGGGTGAATGATTTTTTAGATGATGCTGTTTTTAATGGAAGTCCAGATATTATTGTTTCTTCAAAAACTAAAGCAGAGTCATCAAAACAAGTTTTTGGAAATCAACTAAAAACTATTGCTGATGTACCGAGTATAGACAATCTCCTTTCAAAAAATGAAAATGTACAGTCTTTTGCACATCAATTGATTACTCCAGCTATTTTGGTCAGTAGCACTACACAATTGCCAGGGAGTATTAATGGAGTATTCCCGAATCAGGAACAACATATGGTCGATCTGGAACGGCGATTGATAGAAGGGAATGGGTTTCAGAGCTTATTAGAAGAAAATTCTATCCTATTAGGCATAAGTTTAGCGAATCGATTGAAAGTATCTGTCGGAGACGAGCTTAAAATGATTCTTCCCAATGGTGAAAATGCGAAACTTAAAGTATCCGGGATTTTTAGTTTTGGAATTACTACGATAGACAATGTACGAACGTATTTTTCTGCTTCAACTTTACAAAAATTATTGAATCAGGATCAAAAAATAACCCATGTACATGTCAAATTAAAAGACCGCGATGATGTAAGTTTAATACATCAAATAGTCGAACAAATAGCATCAGTTGCTGCCGAAGATTGGAAAGACAGTAATAAAACCATTGTTATAGGAAATAAGGTACGAGATATTCTAACCTGGTCAGTTTCTTTTGCTTTGTTGTTGGTTGCAGGTTTCGGGATTTTTAATATCCTGAACATTACGGTGATTCAGAAAAGAAAAGACATCGCGGTATTAAAAACCATGGGATATTCTAGTAAGGATATCGTTTTTATCTTTTTGGTACAATCCCTAATCATAGGACTGATAGGCGCGATACTAGGATTGTTGTTTGCCTATGTAATTTGCTATATGATTTCTACAACACCATTAGACACATCAGATTTTATCATTGTAGAAACATACCCCATTAATTTTAAGCCCATTTATTTCTGTATGGGATTTGCCTTTGGTGTATTGACCACGATTTTGGCAGGATATATCCCCTCAAAAAAAGCGAGTAAAGTAGACCCGGTAACCATTATCAGAGGATTATGATCATTAAAGCTTCACATATCGATAAGTATTTTGATCAGCCAGAACGGCATCAGGTATTGCATGGAGTTTCTCTGGAAATAGCTCAAGGAGAGTTGGTTTCGATCTATGGAGAATCAGGCAGTGGTAAATCGACTTTGTTGTATATACTTTCGACTTTGGACACCGATTTTGAAGGAATACTACAGATAAAGGATCAAAACATCAAAGACTTATCGGCGGGAGATCTTACCGATTTTAGAAATCAACATATCGGTTTTGTATACCAGTTTCATTATTTGTTGCCAGAGTTTGATGTACTGCAAAACATCATACTACCTGCCATGAAGATGGGTGCCAAAACCAAAGAAGAAATCAAAGAAGATGCACTGTTACTTCTAGAAGAAGTAGGCATGCGGGAGTTTGCCAAGCGTCCTTCGTATCAATTATCTGGAGGACAACAACAACGGGTAGCCATAGCAAGAGCATTAATTAATAATCCTGATTTGATTGTTGCCGACGAGCCTACTGGGAATTTAGATCAAAAAAACACGGAAATGGTCTTTGATTTGCTTAAAAAAATCACCGAAGAAAAAGGGAAAACGGTGATCATGGCAACCCATAATTCAAAAATTTATCAAAATTCTCACCGTGCCATTGAAATGATTGACGGATCCGTTCGACTATAGATGCATAACAAGTTAAAAACCAATGTTATGGAAAATCTAGCAAATAAAAGTGTAATTATATTCGACGGCGAGTGCAACCTATGTAATGGGGTTGTAGGGTGGTTATTAAAATTTGCCCCAGAAGAGATTTTTCAGTTTACACCTTTTCAATCTCCACAAGGTCAAGCCTACCTCAAACAGTATGGATATCCATTAGAGCAATTAGAAACGGTAATTCTTATCGATCAAAATGGAGCACATACCCATTCTGACGGGTTTTTAAAAATTGTTTCCAAAATCCCAAGATGGAAATTAGC
Organism: Aquimarina sp. KJ22-3; assembly: GCF_055808215.1. Classification (NCBI taxonomy): domain Bacteria; kingdom Pseudomonadati; phylum Bacteroidota; class Flavobacteriia; order Flavobacteriales; family Flavobacteriaceae; genus Aquimarina; species Aquimarina sp. KJ22-3. The sequence continues at coordinate 419,677 of NZ_CM147859.1, forward strand.
TGCTGCATTATTGGCTTTTGTGCCTAGAATGATTAGAGACGGGATTTACAAAATAGCTTCCAGAAATAGAGTACGATGGTTTGGACAATCCAGCAGTTGTACGATTACTTTTAGATAAACCTTAGGCCAGCCCCAGCGTTTTATCATCAAAAAGTAAATTCTTACTTTTGAATATTCACATCAACACAACATCATGCTGGGCTCCTCTATACGGTTTGTATACCTCTTTTCTTACCTGTTATTCCTGATTTTGGGAATACACCATACCGCTGCACAAACCCAAACCCTGGAGTTAGCAGAACAGTATTATCAAAAAGGAAGAGCACTTTATTATGAAGAAGCGTATGAAGAAAGTATTGCCATTCTGGATAAGGTAGAAAAGATTGCCATAGAATTAGATGATAAGGTATTACTATGTAAGGCATCCACGGCTAAAGGAACCTCTTACTTGATGAATGACCAAAATCAAAAAGCGCTTGATGCCTATTATAAAGCCATAGAGATTTCGAAAGAACTTAAGGATTATGATAGAGAATTAGTAGCTAACTCAGGATTGGTATTGGTGTATAAAAAGACCAATCAATATGATAAAGCGCTAGCACTTTCCAGAGAAATTTTACAATTTATAGACAAATCCTCTTACAAGAATACCAAAAATCATGTTAGAACCATCACCGTTAGTATTGAAGTGTATTTGGATACCGAAGAATACGACTCGGTATTACACTATGCAGAACAGGGGATCGCTCTTAGTAAATCACTTGACTACAAAGAAGGGTTGGTGGATTTGTATATAAAAAAAGGAGTGGTTTTTTATCACCAAGATCAATATGAAGATGCTTTGAATATTTTATTTAAGGCAGAAGAAATTTTACAAACCAACGAGGTTAACAATAGTTTCTATCCTACGATCAACTGTGCTTATTTTATCGCCAGTTGCTATTACAAACAAGGATTATATGATCAAGCTATAAAAAGATTGCTGGATAACATCAAAGCTTCAGAACAAAAAGATTTGTTTAATCTACCTGTGCTACAATCTAATTTATTACTTGCCAATTGCTATGCTGCTCAAGAGGATTTTGAAAATGCGCTATTGTGGAATACTAGATATGTAGAACTTAATGAAGCTAACCAAAAGCGGAAAACAGCCACCATCAACAAGATCTACCAAAAAGAAGCGCAGCTATTGCAAAAGGGCATCGTAGATTTACAAGATGCACATCGCAAAAATGAACGGATCAAGACCTATGTGTATATCCTTGCGGTATTGCTGTTTGTAGCACTTTTAATTGGAACCGTACTTTATTTCAAAAAACAAAAAACTTATAAATCCAGATTTGATAATCTGTTGCAAAAAATCAATGACTTAGAAGCCAAGGAACAGGAAGCTGAAGATAAAAAGGACATTACAAAGCCGATTATCATTGATGATGAAAAGATCACCCATATCCTAAAAGGATTAGAACGATTAGAAGCGCAAGAATATTATTTACGATTGGATTGTAATTTGCGTTCGGTGGCCAAAAAAGTAAAAACCAATTCTACCTACTTATCAAAGATTGTAAACATACATCAGCAAAAGAATTTTAACGAGTATATACGAGATCTTCGGATCGATTATGTATTGAAGAGATTGAAAAATGACAAAAAATTCAGATCCTTCTCCATCAAATCTATTGCTAATGAGATTGGGTATAAAAGTGATTATTCATTTGCCAAACACTTTAAAGCCAAGACGGGTTTAAATCCATCTTACTATATCAAGAACTTGCAAAAGCAGGAAAAAAGTTTAGAAAATATGGTGCCCTAGATTAAAAAAATCAAATAATATCGAAGGGTTTTTACTTGAATTTTTAAACGCTGTTTATGCTCCCCTATTTTAAACAAATTAGGGCGATCTAATTACTAATAATGGGTATAAAAAATTATATTCAAACCGCTATAGCACTATATCTGTGTTATAGTAAACACTCATAGTACGACTAATTTTTAATCAAAGTAAAACTAGTATGAAAACTCAATCACAAAACAAGATGGGACTTAAAAAGCTTACCATCGCTAGTATCAACACAAACGTTTTAAATAAAATAAAAGGTGGGAGCAGTGTTCCTACAAGTGAGGATATTTTTCAACCTACCGTAAGAAATCTTGGTGGACCGTGTGTACATATTCCATAGGCTAATAACGTACTAAAAAAGACCTGCACTACTGCAGGTTTTTTTATACCCAGATTTGTTTAAACTAGGGTAGTGATGCTTTTATAGGGTCGTCTAAGCTAATACCTTTATAACAAGATCGATGTGCAGAGTTATTTGTGCCAGATCTTGTATAGGGGAAGCCGAAAACCTTAAACAGAGTAGGTATACTTATAAAACTTTATTCACATGAAAAAATCGCTAAAAGGTCTTGGACTAAAAAAGGAAGTGATTAGCAAATTACAACAAGACAGTGTAAAAGGAGGATGGCATCCAACAGCCATGTGTAATCCGGGAGAGACTGTTTTTTGTATTACTAATGGAGCTTTAAATACATGCCCTCCTCCGGGAGCACAATGCTTCTAGTTGGGCATAATCATATGAGAGTTTGAGTGATTTTCTATACCAGGAGATCATTTGGTTTTCAACTATGAGTGGAAGCTGCCTTGATCGGGCAGCTTTTTTATCTGTACGAAGTAAAACATATCCATGCACAAAGAATCAATTGTATACGATAAACTAGCTCAAATACATAGGACTTTAACAAAAAATGAAAGTCAAAAAGAAGACATCGGGGTGCTATCTGGGGATGCGGGGATTGCCCTTTTTCATTTCTATTATTCCCGATTGATGAATGATGCCTCGATTGCAGATGATGGTGTAGCAATACTTACTTCTATAATCGAAAAGATCAATAATGGATATAACTTTTATACCTATTGTTCGGGGATTGCCGGAGCTGCATGGGCGATTCAGTTACTAGAGCAAGAGGATTTTGTAGATCTGGATTGCGATGCTCTATTAGGAGAGCTGGATTTATTTTTATTCCCATCCGTACAAGGACTGCAGCATGATCCTAATTTTTACGATTTTTTGCATGGTATTCTGGGGATTGCCTATTATTTTTTGAAACGCTACGAGTGTACGACCTCATCTTTATTAAAAGAACGATACCGAACCATTTTGTTGGATGTCCTAAGGCTACTGGATCAAAAAGCCATTATCAAAGGGAATACGATCAAATGGGAATCGTATTTGGAACGTGATAAAGGCATAAAAGGATATAATTTGGGGCTATCTCATGGGATTCCCAGTATTATTAATTTTTTATCGCGATTGGTCGTTCATAAAGATTTTGAAACACCTGCTAGCAAACTACTGAACGGCGCTCTAAACTTTGTGCTGGAATTTAAAAATAAGGATGTCGGGAGTGATATAACATTTCCCAGTTGGGTGACTAGTAATGGCGAAAAGAATGAACACTCCAGATTAGCTTGGTGTTATGGGGATTTGGGGGTTGGCATCACTTTATGGAAAGCAGGGACCGTATTACAAAGTGAAAAATATAAAGAAGAAGCCATTGCAGTGCTTACCAAATCTACGAATCGTCGCGATCTTAAAGAAGTGAGTGTCGAGGATGCAGGCCTATGTCATGGGGCTTATGGTGTAATGCATATGTATGAATGTATGTACAGAGAGACTGGGGTAAAAGTATTTCAAGAGTCGGCCGATTTTTGGTTGGATCAAGGGTTAAAAATGGCTATACATACTGATGGTCTTTCCGGATATATGAAATGGCAAGGCGGTGATCAGGCAGGTTGGAAACCAGAGATTAACCTATTGGGAGGAATCTCTGGGATAGGTCTGGCGATGATCTCGTACTTGTCACCTTTTGATACTAAGTGGAATGAGTGTCTGTTGATTGGGTAAAGTTTTAGAAGTAACCAGAGAATAAACTGATAATCGTATCCGTTTATTCTCACATTACTTTACCTAGTTATCAAAATTCTTATGTAATAAACCAAAGTTATTGGTGATTGTTTATTATTTTCTCTATCTTTTCTAATCCAGGTCTTCCCGTATCTCTATATATAATTTCTAAATCTTTGTTAATTAATATAAATGTAGGATACGCTTCTATAGCAAAGTTTTTGATTAATGAGGGTTTCTTTTCTGTACCGCTTTTTGCGTTACCCTGCACAAAAACATGATCCCAATCCATTTTATGCTTATTGATATATTTTAACAAAGGCTCTATTTTCCTGTCATAGGCTACACTAAGTAATGATAAATTATCATACTGTTTGGACATTCGCACTAAATCAGGAGTCAGTTCTTTACAAGGCCCACACCAGGTTCCCCAAAAATCAATTAACACATATTCCTTATCCTTTAAGAGATCACTTATTTTTCTTTCATATCCGGTAATACTTTTATACACAAAATCTACTGACTTTTCTCCTTTGAGATATCCCCATTTAGGAGCTTTAATATTTAACTTTTTTATAAATAAAGTGTCCCATATAGGAGTAATACTATCAATGACATAATATAAACCTTCTAAATTAACGCTGTCTTTCATCCTATAATAGCGTTCATTAGCAACATGATGCCCATCTTTATAAAATGCTATTCTAGGCTTGTTAAATCCTTTGGTTACATTTACAACATATTCTTGCTGTTCTAAATTTAATTTACCTCTCCAATCAATCTGATAATATAATTTAGTATCAAAAATATCATTAATTATTCTTGGCCCTGCTTTTTCAATTTGTTCTTTACTCCAATATTTTTGATGATCTAATTTGTAGGGTATAGGCTTTACTTTAAGCTGTTTTTTTGAAATGCCTTTACCGTCAAAATCATCATAAGTTATAGTAACAAAAGGAACACTATTTTTTATTGCAGGTTCATCAAAAATACGGTGCTTAAAATCTTGATTTAAATAAACTATAGTATCATCTTTAAAAGAATAATTATTATTTGCGTCAACTACTATAAACTGCTTATCGTTCCTGTATCCATTCACTACGTAAACACCTCTTTTTAAAGAATCAATGGAATAGGTCAAACTATCTAATAATTTTGTCTCATGCAAAGCTTTTAGTTTTCTCCGGCTTAAAAAATCTACATAACGAATATCTAAAGTATCGGCTTGTGGTAAGTCTATTAAAAAAGATGGTAAAGAGTCAAATCTTCGTGAAGGTTGATAAGTCCCGGCTTTTTGATTTAATACATTTTTTGCCTGATTCTCTTTTAAAACAATTGTATGAGTCAAACTTTTTTCTTGACAAGAAGTGAGAATAAATAATAAACTAACAACAAATAAGTATTTCATAATAATAAAATTTAATAAGGAGTGCTTACGCACCCCTTAAATTTATGATTATGCTCCTGCACAATCAACTTTCATAATATCAGTTTGACAACCTACATCGTCTATGGCATTACACCAGCTACCTGTACAAACGACTGCTTGACCTGTAGAACAACTAGCAATACAGGAAGCACCTGAATTTCCATCTAAATCAGAATGTTGTTCTCCACCTCCTTTTACATTTTTAAGGCTTTCTCTAGACAACAATTGTGCGTTTTCAATTTTAAAATTCATAATCAAATATAATTAAAGTTAAATATTTCAACAAGCGTGTAAGGTAACACCGGGTTCAACACCGCAACCTACTAGATCGGTCGCCCAACAATCACCACCTTGGCAAACTGCTGCTGATCCATTACCACAATCAGCAACACAAGAAGCAAAATCTGTTTTCCCATCTAAAGAAGAGTATTGCTCACCTCCTCCAAAAATGTACTTCAGTTGATCTCTGTCTAATCTATTTTTTTTCAAGTTTTTCATAATATAAAATTTAAGTTATGCTACAATACAATCTTGGTGTTCAAGATCACTTTTACAACCCACATCGTCAGTAGCTACACAGTTTTTACCACTACAAGTTACAGGCTCTGCATTGGTGCAACTAGCAGTGCAACCAGCTACAACATCTCCATCGAGAGTTAAATGCACTTCACCTCCTCCACTTACGTTTTTAAGGTGTTCTCTTGATAACAATTGAGTATCTTCAATTCCCATCAAATTCAAAAAATCTGAATTCATAAATATTAAATTTAAATTAAACAATGATTTACTTTTTAAATCAATACATCTAATAAATCCTTAACCGTGTATTCAGTAGGCAGAACATAGTTGTTGATGTATATCGTAGGAGTGTGTGTTATTTTCTCTTTTTTGCACCAATCAAACATTTCTTGAAGTTTTTGAGTTTGTTGATCGAGTTCCCCGTTTAAAGGATATTTCTTAGCATACAACTCGTAATCTTTATGCTCGTTCAGGTACCAATCATCAAGAGCTTTATGGACAAGCTCTGTGTTCGATAATGCCATTAAATGCCTTGCAGGTAAAGAGTTTTTATTTTCTTTTTTTGGGCTGGAGGTAAAAATAATTTGTAATTGTATTTTTCCTGATTTCACCAATTTCTCTAATATAGGATGTGCTTGAGCACAAGGGTTACAATAAGGATTACAAACTTTGGTGACTTTATAAGGAGCATTATTACTACCTAACAATATTCCTAAATCTGTCGAGCTGTGTTCCATCGATTTTGTAGTGGATAGCAGTCCCTGGAAAACACTGGGATTGTTTTTAAACTTATTGAAACTTCTTTGTATAATTTGTTTGCGTTTTTGATCTAATAGAATCGGCTTTACACTCTTCCAGGTTAATATGATTGTAGAAAAAAGAGCTACAAACACAACGATATCCCTAATGGAAAACATTGGGTAATAGTTGGCAGTCGTAACAGAAAGCATAAATTCTCCAAACAAAACAGATTGAATAGCAATACACATGGAGCACCATTGTTTTATCTTAAAAAACTGATACCACAATGAGAAAATAATTACAGGTAAGGAAAGTATGCCTAGAATGTTTACTATTGAAAGAGCACTTAGGTTTGAGCCAAAAATAAGTAGATAAATAAAAGTACTTGCAAAATACGCAAACCCTATTTCGCTCCAATTCAAAAGATTTCCTATGATTTGGGAAGGCTTAGAACTCAGAACCGCATCACAATTTACTTTTTTACTGGCAGAGCAAAATTGTTTTACAACAGGATTATGTTTATCGACCTCGTACCAAAGTAAAACAAGACTTATGAGTATTCCAATAATTTTAAGAACAGTCAATGATAGATAGATAATAAGATGATTGGTAGTGTCTATTTTAAAAGATGATGTTACAATCCAAAAAATAACAGCAACACTAATAAAAGATGCTAACGCAATGTTCAACCTTTTCAGAACTACATTTTCTCTATATTTTTCTTCACCCGATTTTTCATTAACATTTGCAAATAATACGACACCGGTCCAAACCTCTATAAATTGATTTGTGGACAATGAAGTGTATTTGTTTTGTTGATCATAAAATTTTATCTCTTCATTATTTATTTTATCAATGACGATAAAATAGTCTTGACCATTTTTATGTATTTGAGCTAAAAAAGGATCTTCTGCCGTACTTATTTGATCGAAGTTAATTTTTGCAGGAATTACTTGAATATTCCAGCTTTCTAAAGCATCCGAAATAGATAACAGAGATGGGTGATTAGGATGCTCTAAAATTTTGTCTTTTATAGTTTTTAAAGAAACTTTAACCTGTAGTAATCGAGTAAGTTTCGAAGTAACCAAAACACAATTATCATAAGAGTAAGATGAGAAAGAAAAACTCATAATATTTTCATTTGTTATTATTAGACATACGATTGTAATCCATTTAGAATCACATTTAAAAACAAATGGGCTTAGGTAGGATAAGAACCCATTGATGCGGCTTACATAAAGTTAGAACAGTACTCCTTAGAACAACATTCACAATACATTATGAATTTTTTTACTCTTTGAATACGTTGTGGCGAGATAACTTTTGTATCACAATACTACAACACGTGAGTTTCATTTTTTGAAACTCAAAAAAATATTTTAATTAAGTACTGGAAGACATTGTGTTTTTTGGATCTTTGTTATAGAATCCAAATTGAAAATGTACACTTTCTTTGTACACAAAGCTTTCTCTGTAATAGTCATATGCTACTGGTGCATCTAGAGCTTTCATGGTATTGATTAATCGATATAAAGAGCTTTTAGAAATTCCTAATCGTTTTGACAAATATTCTGGGCATCCTGTAGCTTCCAATCGTATGAGTTGATCGATACGAGCTATAAGTTGTACTTGTTTAATAATCAAATTCATTCTGTTTCTTTTTATTGCTGATTTTTGACGCAAGTGACGATGTGTTTACCCTACTTGATAAGTACCCCTCCCCACTTGTATATGTAGTTTGGGGTACTATAACTGTTAAAGATTCACGTAAGTTTGTCAGATATGGTGCTAAATGTGTAGAAGTACCCAGTAACTTTGTCACAAGACACTTTATACCGGTAGATTTGCCCACTACAATTACAGGGTGGTTATACATCATTACTATCTGATTGCTCAATAATTGTGAGTAGTACTACTTTTAGGAACTGCTCGTATTCATTTTTGGATCGATACTGCTCACTTTTGCCTGATCTACTAGAAATGCTTAGGTAGTAGATGGTTTTTCTTCTGTAGGCTTTGGGGTATTTGTCGTTTGTGTAAAACGTGCTTTTAATAACTCATGAGCACTTTGCGCTCCTTCCATAGGCATTTTGCGAGCGGCATCAGCCAAGTTGTAGACCGATAGTGCTACTCGATATACCTCGCTACCAGCAATCATTTGAGTATCTTTCATTTGGCGAAGTAAGCTTTCTAGTTCCAGGATGATAGGGTCTAATTGTTCAAAGAGTTTTAAATCCTTTTTTGCTTCGATAGCATCAAGGGCTTCGGGTATCCATTTGGGTTTTCCTTCCAGGATATGGATGCTGTCTTCAGCAAAAATTTTATTGGCGCTATTGATCTTTGGTAAGCTTTTACGCTCATTAGGGGTAAGATTTTGTAAAAAATCAAATTCGCTTTTTAGTTGACTGATATTTTGTTGTATAGCCATTACCTCTTCTTCAGTAAGTACTTTACTAATCCTATTGTTTTCCTTCATTACATTTGTTGTTTTAAAAGATTAAGTATGAATTGCATGGCCATGCTATTTATAATCAAAAGTATACCGAACAGGAGGTAGGATACAAGTAAAGCAAGTCGGATTTTATAAAATCCGACTTGCTACAATAAGTGTTAAAAATTTGATTTTAAATAAGTTATCATTTATAATTTAATTCAAATTGAATATGTATTTTTGATAGTGTAATTACTTTGATTTATGACATTTGTCTTCAGAAACATTTCATGTTTTTATGTTTGTTTTTTTGTATTTGGCTTTTGCTAGGCTTTAGAATTGCATTGGCTCAGGAAGTTCAAAAAGATAGTTTTGAAATCGCAAAAGAACATAATAAAGAAGGATTAAAATATTTTTACATTGAAGAATATGAGAAAAGTATTCGAAATTATAATAAAGCACTTTTTATAGCTAAAAAGTTAAAACATGATAGTTTGACTTTTAAGATTCTTCTTCGAAAGGGGCACGTATATTTACTAGAGGGGAAATACAAAGAGGCTATAGATACGTATCATGAATCTTTAGAGATGTCTAAAAAAGTAACTTATCTTATTAGTACAAAAGCTGAAACATATTCTGGACTTGCAACCGCTTTAAAGCGTATGGGGCAACTAGATCGAGCTTATGATACAACCCAAAAGATCTTTAAATTGATGGAATTGCCAGAATTAAAAAGAAAACGCAAATCTCTTGGGTATTATTTAACTAGTGCAAATGAAGTATATCTGGCTCTAGAAGAATATGATTCTTTATTATATTTTGCGGATAAAGCAATTAAAATTGCAAAAGAAATCGATTCAAAAACACTTTTGGTGCATCTCTACGTAGAAAAAGGGATGGTATATTACCACAAAAGCGAGTATAAAAAAGCTTTTCATTATTTGTATAAAACCCAAGACTTAATAGTAAATAATGATATTGATACTCCATTTTTTCCAACGGTTCTTACAAATTACTTCCTTGCAAGTTGCTATTATAAACAACTAGAATATGATAAAGCAATTACGTATTTACGTAAAAGTATTGATATGGCAGATGAGCAAGATCATAAAAAAATGTATGTGATTCAATGTTATTTGTTATTGGCAAACTGTTACGCAGAGAAAAATGAACATGAGGAAGCATTATCCTGGCATAATAAATATATGGAGTTAAATGCCTCCTATGAAAAAGAAAAGGACTTGGTTGCCGACAAAATTTTTGAAATAGAAGCTAATGTGCTAACGAAAAATATAGAACGTCTTAACAACGAACGTGAAAAAGATAAAAAAGTAAAAGTGCTTATCTATGCGATTCTTGGATTAACTTCTTGTCTATTACTATTGTTTACGCTTTTTTACTTTAAAAAACAACGATCAAATAAGCATATCTTTAATGATTTGATGGCTAAAATTGATTTGCTGGAAACCCAACAACAAAAACTACCTGAAAAAAGTAAATCAAATGCAGCTATGATTATCGATGATGAAAAATTAACTGCCTTATTAGAAAAAATAGATCAACTGGAAGTAGAGCACTTTTATCTAAGATTGGATTGTACCTTGACCTCAATGGCGAAAAAGTTAAAAACCAATGCCACGTATTTGTCCAAAATTATTAATACCCATAAAGAAAAAAACTTCAGTAGTTATATCAATGATTTACGAATTGATTTTGTGGTAAATCGATTAAGACAAGATCCTGTATTTAGGAAATACAAAATAAAAGCCATCGCCCAGGAAGTAGGTTTTAAAAGTGCAGAGTCTTTTGCCAAATCTTTTTATAAACGTACAGGACTTTACCCCTCTTATTTTCTTAAACAGCTGGAAAGAAAAGTATAGCTATCGCTTGCTAGTTCTAATGTATGATTAGCGCAAGTTTTTAGAGCCATTTTTACCTCCCTATTTTATTCAAAATACGGTTTTTGTGTTTTTAATCTACCGGATAACTGTCTACCTTGAGATCAAGGGGATACCGAAAACCTTAAGACAGAGTAGGTAAATTTAAACCAATTGTTACATGAAACGAGCCAGAACAAAGTTTTTGATACAAATCGAAAATGGTTATTTGGTGAGTTCCATGTGACCTTTAAAACAATATTAAAAACACATGAAAACAAAAACGAAAAAATTAGACCTAAAAAAGATGCAGATCAGCGAATTCAAAATGGATAAAGTAAAAGGGGGTGGGGCTACATTAATGTGTAATAGTGTCCCAGAAGAACTAGGAGGAATTGGATGTCATTTAAAATAACAGATCGTTGTTTTAGGATAAAGCGCTGTATTTACAGCGCTTTATTGTTTTATAAAGTTGTCTACAGAAACGGATTACCCTATTAATCAAGTAAATCATTATTTTTGAGAAAATTGATTCACACAAAAGGTAATGGGTATTCTTCTTAATTCAGGTCTCTGTAAGACGTTCATTTTCTCTTTTTTATGCTAGTTGGAGTTGCCAATGCGTTTGCACAAGACTCTCATACCTCTTCAAAAAAGAGTACACACAAAACAATTGATGAATTGGTTCATCTATTGCAAACTGATAGCACAAATACGGACGTCTATGAGAAAGCGATATTGAACTATGCCAGCTACTCTGTTTTGGATCAAAATGTAGCAAAACAATGGGCTAATGTTGGGGTATTTTTCTATCAAAAAGAACAGTTTGACAAAAGTCTGGTTTTTCTCGATAAGGCGATCCAATTAGGAAGTGAACTACAACTTGACGATGTCGTAAGTAGAGCATATAGCATAATAGGACATATCTATCTTAGAAAACCTGATGATCAAAAAGCATTGGAGGCCTATTATAAGGCAATTGAGTTCGCAAAAAAAATGGGAATGTTGGCCTTGAGATTTTAGCCAAATCGGGGATGATTATCATATATCATAGGACCAAAAGATGGAAACAAGGTCAGGAATTGGCGTCCTATATGCTCAATAATATTGATAAAACACCATATGCCAATCAAGAAAATCATGCGCGGATATATACTACGATTAACGATTTTTTTCTGGCGCAAGAAGCTTATGATAGCGTTTTGCACTTTGCAAACAAGGGTATAGCTTTGAGTGAAAAACTAGATTTTAAAGAAGGTTTGGTAGATCAATACATCAAAAAAGGTATTGTTTTTCATAATCAGGAGAAATACGAAGAAGCGTTTGAGTTTTTAGAAAAAGCACAAGAGATACTTGCCCCAGACAATGTAGATAACGATTTCTATCACCACCTCAATAGTAACTACTTTTTGGCTAGCTGTTACTACAATTTACAAAAGTATGATCAAGCGATTATGTATGCATTAAAGAATATCGAAATTTCTAAAGACAAAGACCAGGAAAAAATAGAAATTATACAGACACATTTACTACTGGCCAATTGTTATCGAGAGAAGAAGGATTTTGAAACGGCCTTACGTTGGAACGATTCATATGTAAAGTTAAGAGCTGCTTATGAAGAGAAAAAAGATCAAACTGTAGACGTTATATTTGATAAATCTGCTGCGGAGCTCGAAAAAGAAATCGCGACCTTAAAACAAGAAAAGAAAGCAGAACAGATCAAGAAACGCATATACATCGTGCTGTCTATTCTGATTTCTTTGGGATTACTTATCATGGCGATCCAATATTATAGGCGACAAAAATCAAATCAAAAGAGATTTGACGATTTGATGGAACAGATCACCAAATTAGAGAAGGAAGAAATCTCGGTGCAAGAAAACGAAAACCAGTCCAAAGAGATCGTTATAGATGACGAAAAAGTGGCAACCATCCTAAAAAAATTGAAAAACCTGGAAGAAAAAGAATATTTCCTAAGTCCTGATTGTAATCTGAACGCTATCGCAAAAAAAATTAAAACCAATACGACCTATCTTTCCAAAATCATCAATATCCATAAAGGGAAAAGTATGAAGGATTATATTAATGATTTACGGATTGAATATGCACTCAAAAAGATCAAAAACGATCGAAAATTTAGAGCTTTTTCTATAAAATCGATTGCCACCGAAGTGGGGTATAAAAGCCACAATTCGTTTACCAAACATTTTAAAACAAAAACAGGGCTGAATCCTTCGTACTACATTAAAAACATTGAGAAATTAGAACAACAGTTGACACATCAAAATGCCTAGTTTCGAGAACGTCAATTTTAGAAATTTGGGATGGCGCTTTTATGGTTTTGATCTTTGAAACTGTACATTTAGCAGATAACAATGAAAGTTCTATCACTCATAATAATATTTCAAATAAATCTTAGCTTATGAAAACCAAACACATCAATGATCAAAAGATCAATTTAAAAAAACTTATTGTTGCGAGAATTACCCCGAGTACAATGCACCTTGTACGAGGAGGTGATGATGATTCTCATGGAAAGCAAACCAGTGTTCCAACCGTAGAGATTGAGTCTCAGCATACACATTGTAATGAAAGTGATATTTCTTGTGATACGTTTCACATACGATAAACGGGATCGTTAAAATCATAATGTCATGAAAAATAAACACATTACCTTAAAAAAAGTAGTTGTGGCTCGAATTACACCAAAGGCTATGCAATATGTAAAAGGAGGTGGAGATCCTACGGCTTCAAAATACTCAAGTGTGCCCACTACGAGTAGTGAATCCCAACATGTGGGTAATTGCGAGACTGTCAATTTATTTGATATCACATCTCGTTAAATAAAAGAATCGTTTTTAATGAAAAACACCTTTTTTAAAAGGTGTTTTTTTATGTCGTAAACTAAATAAAAACAAATCACCCTATTTTCATGAATTTCGTGTGGTTTTGTTTTTCATTTACAAGATAGTCTAGTACTTTGTGAAGCAAATTGACACAAATCTGATTTGTACCTAGTAACAAATCCGTATTTAATGACATATAATAGTATATGAGCACAAAAAAAGCATTAGAACAAAAGCTAGATGAAATCTACCGGGTCTTACAGAATTATCAAAGCGAAAATCAAAATTTGGGAGTATTGGCAGGAGTTTCTGGAGTCTCCTTGTTTCAGTTTTATTATGCCAGATATAAAGATTCTGAGGAAGCAGCAGATAAGGGAGCCGAGATCATATCTCAGGCAGTAGAGTCGATTAGTGCTGGGTATACCTATCCTACCTTTTGCTCGGGAATAGCAGGTGCCGCCTGGGTGCTGGATTTTTTAAGTGAACAAGAGTTTGTAGATATAGACAATGATGAGCTGTTGGCAGATCTGGATCCGTTTTTATTAGAAGCTATGAAAGGTGATCTTGAACGCAACTATTTCGATTTTCTACATGGTGCTACGGGGTACGGATTTTATTTTTTGAAACGCTATCAAAATACCAAATCGCCAGAACTTAAAGAGCGATACCGGAATAATGTAAATATATTGATACAAGCCCTTTGGGAGGCTGCCCAAAAAGAGGAAGATGGAGCCATATGGTGGGTTTTTGATCTTAATGTAGAAGAAGGTACCAAAGGGGGGAACCTAAGTCTTTCTCATGGAATGTCAAGTATCATTAACTTTTTGAGTAGAACCTATGTTCATGAGGACTTTAAAGAGGCGGTTAGTAAGATGCTTGATGGTGCACTTCAATATATGTTAAGCCATAAAAAGGAAGACCTTAGTCAATCGTCCTGGTATCCAAGTTGGGTGCATAAAGATGTATCCAAAGAAGGTAACTCACGCTTGGCATGGTGTTACGGAGATTTAGGTATTGGTCTTTCGATGTGGCGAGCGGGATCTGTACTCGATAATGAAACTTATAAAAATGAGGCCTTGGCTATAGTAAAAAATTCTACCAAAAGAAGAGACCTTAAAGAAGCCGTCGTATTAGATTCAGGGCATTGTCATGGTGCCTGTGGAGTTGCCAATATCTATAATCACATGTTTCTGGAAACAAAAGAAACCGCGTTTCAAGAAGCGGCTGATTTTTGGTTAGATGAATTACTGAAAATGGCTGTACATGAAGATGGGGATGCTGGATTTAAGCAATGGAGAGGAGATAAAAAAGAATGGATGAATGAATTAAATCTTTTGGAAGGAATCGCCGGAATTGGCCTTACCATTATTTCTTTTTTAGCCAATTTTGAGACCAAGTGGGATGAATGCCTGCTCATTAGCTAATACACATTGCAAAACAGCATTATGATTTACAAAAATTTCCCTAAATACGTATTGCGCGTTCCTTTATTTTCTTTTTCTTTTTATCAGGAACTAACCAAAGACGTAACACTATCGGATGATACCTTGCAAGCTATATGTAAGGATCCTATCATAAAAGAAGCTATTTTCCTGGCTTCCCCTTCTCTTTATACCGAATTTGAAAAGTGGTTAGAAGGAAATATCAAGGACCGTGAAAAGTCAGACCGAATGAAATATTCGGTACTCAAATACATCAGCCGGATGTCTTCTCGTTGTACACCCTTTGGTTTGTTTGCAGGAACTGCTGTGGGAACGTTTTCAGATGAAACCCTCTTGGACCTACAACATAAATCCAAAAATAAACGACATACCCGACTGGATATGAACTATCTGGTGGCTTTGTCACAGCATATTGTTAAAGATCAACAAATACGATCACAACTGTTGTTTTATCCAAATACCAGTATTTATGAAACAGGGCATCAATTACGTTATGTAGAGTACAACTACGTAAACAGTAGAAGGATACATCATATCGTAGCGGTAGAACATTCTGAATACCTGCAAAAAGTGCTGGAAAAAGCTAAAACAGGAGCTTTGCTCAAAGATCTGGCGGAGCTGTTGGTAGATGATGAAATTACTATAGAAGATGCAACAGAGTTTATAGGAGAATTGGTAAATAGTCAATTGCTGATTAGTGAGCTCGAACCTTCGGTGTCTGGACCAGAATTTCTAGATCAAATTTTACCGGTTTTAAAAAGGATTGAAGGCACAGAAAATTTGATCACTACGCTAGAAAATGCACAACGAATCTTAAAAGAATTGGATGGCGAAATAGGGAATGATCCTCAAAAATATATCGAACTCAGTGAGTATTTAAAGGAACTCGAAGTAGGTTTTGAACTCAAATATATGTTCCAGACCGATATGGTAATCACCCCACAAGCGAATACCTTGGATCAAAAATTACTGCATCGGGTTAGAAAAGCAATTACGTTATTAAACAAAATGTCTATTCCGCCAAAGGAAACCTTGATGACGAGATTTCAAAAGGCATTTTATGAGCGATACGAAAATAGAGAAGTTCCTCTTTCTAAAGCGTTGGATGTAGAATTAGGAATTGGTTTTGTGCAAAACCAAGGAACAGGAGATATCAGTAAAATTGTAGACGATTTGATTTTACCTCAACAAAACAATGGGGTACAAAGCAAGGAACTGCAGTGGTCTCCCGTACATGCTATTCTTCAGAAAAAAATGATGTCAGCTTTGCAAAAAGACGAACGTATTATCCAACTTACCGACAAGGATTTTGAAGCTTTTGAAACTCGTTGGGACGACTTGCCGGATACTATGTCTTCGATGGTAGAAATGACTACCATTGATGGGGAAGAAAAAATTATAATGTCGAATATAGGAGGGTCTAGTGCAGCCAATTTGTTAGGACGTTTTTGCCATGGGGACGAAGAGCTACATCAATATACCCAGGAGATTATAGATATCGAAACCCAGGAAAATCCGGATAAGATTTTGGCAGAGATCGTACACCTTCCCGAATCTCGAGTAGGAAATATACTGATGCGCCCTGCCTTTAGACAGTATGAAATCCCTTATTTGGCCAAATCAATAGTTGCTCCAGAACATCAGCTAACTTTGGACGATTTGATGATTTCAACCAATCACGATAGTAAGGTATTGTTGCGATCAAAAAAACACAATAAAGAAGTGATGCCACATCTTACCAATGCGCATAATTATTCTGGAGATCCATTACCGATTTATCAGTTTTTGGCAAATATGCAAACCCAAAGGATGCGATCTGGATTAGGATTTTATTGGGGGCCTTTGGCGGATGAATCAGATTTTTTACCAAGAGTAGAATATAATGGAGTAATCCTATCTGAAGCAACTTGGCATATCAAAACCAAGGATATCAAAAAATTGACAGAAGTGGATCCGACTTCAGATCAATTTGTTGCTCTTTTGGAAGAGTGGGTAAATCAACAACAACTACCTAACTACGTTTTGTTGGTAGATGGTGACAATGAGTTGTTGATTAATACAAAAAACACAACTTCGGCAGCGATGCTATTGCATACCATCAAAAAGAGATCTACATTTAAATTGAAAGAATTTTTACATGGTCAAAACGGGGTTGTAAATGAAGGCGATCAAGCATATACCAACCAGATTGTACTAGCATTCTATAACGAACAAAAGCTAAAAAATACAACAACTACAAATGAGTAATACACAACGATCTTTTATCATTGGGGACGAATGGTTATACTACAAACTCTATACTGGTCCTAAAACGGCAGATTTAGTACTTACTCAGATCATCAAACCTGTTACTGATGATTTGTTGGCCAGAGGAGTGATTGATAAATGGTTTTTTATTCGTTATGCAGACCCTAAACACCATATTAGAGTCCGATTTCATTATACAGATGCCAGCAAAGTAGGCGAAATTATAAATGCGTTGCAGCCCTCTTTGGCAACCTATATCCAGCAGGATTTGATCTGGAAAATACAAATCGATACCTATCAACGGGAAATAGAACGCTACGGAGAAGAGACCATGGAAGCATCAGAGAACTTATTCTTTTATGATAGTAAAATGATGGTGGATTTTCTGGATATGATCGATGAAGAAGAGGGAGAAGAGCTACGTTGGTTGTTTAGTATACGAGCAATGGATACCTTGCTTGCCGATTTTGGATATGACGAAGATCAAAAGTTAGCATTGATGGAGCGCTTAAAAACCGGGTTTGGAAAAGAGTTTGGAATGAATAAGTTCCTGAAGAAGCAAATGGATAAAAAATTCAGGGAAGAGCATGAAAAGATTAAAGAATTTATGGTGTTTACCCGAGATAATAATCCCGATTATGCTCCTATTATTGATGTGCTGGAAGCTCGTAGTGAACAAAATAATACTGTCGTTAATGCCATTGTACAACAGGTAGATAAAAATCGATTGGATAACTTGATGAGTAGTTATATCCATATGCTGATGAACCGTTTGTTTCGATCCAAAAACCGATTGCACGAAATGGTACTTTATGATCTGCTATTCAGAACCTATAAAGTGGCCTGGGGGATCCGAAAATTTAAGCAAAAGGCTAAAACTTCATAATTTTTATCGATTCTTTCGTTTCCTCTTTTTTCTAAAAATGAAATAATACCTAAATCTTTTTCTGGTATTTATCCTTCATTTATTAATAGCAAAGAACGTAAAAACGTTACTTTTATAGTTTGAAATATTTAGCATGGATCTTGCAAGATAGATCTATGGATGAATTAAGAACACGATAAGCCTAAAAGTAACGTTTTACTGCTATAGCACATTAATCTATGAGCATAAGGGACGAAAGTAACATTTTGGAAGGTATTCGCACTGGTAATGACGCTGTAATTAAGGCGTTCTACAAAAGGAATCGAGCGTATGTAAGGAGCTTCATTTTGCAAAACTCAGGTAACGAAGCCGATGTAGAAGATGTATTTCAGGATGCGATGGTATTGTTATATGAAAAGTTGAAGTCAGATTCGCTAGAGGTTACCGCTTCGATACATACCTATTTTTATGCGGTTTGTAAAAATATCTGGAGAAACCGATTACGAAAGACTAGTAGAATTATTACCAAAGCTGAACTTTTAGATCATTCGACAGGAGAAGAAGAAAAGATTGTAGATATCATTGATCAAAAAGAACGAGAATATGTGTATCAAAAGTATTTTATAAAGCTCAATCAAAGTTGTAAAAAAGTTCTGACTTTAGTATTTCAAGGGAAGAGCATGAAAGAAATAGCAAGTGAAATGGAATACTCTGAAGGATATGCCCGAAAGAAGAAGTTTGACTGCAAAAAATCATTGATCGAAATGATCGAAAAAGATCCTATGTATCAGGAATTAAAAACGGAACCTGAAAACTAAGCCATATGGAGAGAAATCAGGAATTGTTTGAAAAAATAGAAGGGTATCTTAACAAGACCTTGCCTCAAGAGGAATTAGCAGCTTTTGAAAAAGAGCTATTGGCTAGTGCTGCCTTGCAAGAAGAGGTCGAAAAGCATAGAGTGTTACATGAAACGCTAAGTGATACGGAGACCTTGGCATTTCGTGAAAAACTAATACGAATCAGTGAAGAGATCAAGGCCGAAGAACAAGCAACTGCATCGGGTTCATTACATTACTGGAAAATAGCAGCTTCAATAGCAATAGTACTAGGGATTGCAACGTTGTTATGGTTCTTCTTTTTTGGAAACAACCCATACGAAGATTTATATGCTTCTTATTACACTCCTTTTCCTGTAGAAGATACTACTAGAGGCGAAACCGATACCGATTATAAGGAAGTATTGTCGAATTATGCCAAAGGAGAGTATAAGATAGCAATTACAGCACTAGAAAAAGCGGTGACTGAGGAAGAGTCAAATCAATTCAACCTGTATTTGGGGAATAGCTATATGAATACTAATCAGGAAAAGAAAGCAATTCCCATTTTTGAAGAAATTGCCAAAAGCAACAAGTACTATGAAAATGCACAGTGGTATTTGGCCTTGACCTATCTAAAATTAGGAGATACCAAACAGGTAATAGCTATTTTGAAAGAACTTATTCAATACAATGGTATTTACAAAAAGAACGCTATAAAACTACTTGAAGATCTGGAGTAATACCAGATAAGTTCAATACCATGCCCTTCTTTTTCTACCTCTTAATTCCTTAAGAAATTACTCGTTATTTTTCAAAAAATTTAGGGTTAAAATACCCAATATCTGCTTCTTTGATAAAAAAACCTTTCAAAAAAGGGGTAATAAAAGTGAGTAGGATGACACTTACTAATATACCTCAAAATTTAAAATTGATTGGGAAAGATTTGTCAAACTAAAGAAGTAATTATGAATGGAATTTTTGAACACATCGAGCTTATTCAAAGAATTGATCAACTTATTCGTTTAGAAGCTACAGGAACACCAGCACTTTTGGCTGATCGTTTAGGAATGTCGAAATCCAAATTGTATCGATTAATCAATACGATGAAATCCCTTGGTGCACCGATAGAATATGATATGTTTTTGCAAAGTTATGTGTATTCAGAAGCAGTGGGATTTAGATTTGGATTTTATCACAAGCACGAAATTTTAGATCCACCTTATACTAGTATTCACTGAAAAAACGAATTTCAAAAAACAATTTGGCGAACCTTGTCAATTCGTGGTTTTATTCTATTTTTGAATCTTCATAACGTAAAGAGAATCAAGATCAATTGAAAATCAGAATTCTCGTCACACACTTCGCCTACTCAACTTTTATAACAAATATGAAAAAAACATTGCTTTACAGTACGCTTTTTGCGTTTACATTTTTGCACGCTCAGGAAAAGGTTGAATTTATTGATTATGACGAAATGTCCATTAAGTTGGGTGAGTTTACACAAAAAGAGGAATACGATAATATCATAAATTATTTGGATAAGATCAATAAGAATGATTCCATTTACGAATCCTCCCTGGTTACAAAATCATACTATTTACTTCAACAAAAGAAATACGAAGAAGTCATTGAAGCTACCAATGAGGGATTGAAGATTCGAAATGGGAAGAACAGATATTCTTTTATTGTGAATAAAGGAATAGCACTATTACAATCCAAACAATTACAGGAGGCCCTGGATTTATATACCAATGCAGTAAAAGATTATCCCAAAAACAATGTGCTTTTTCATAACATAGGTGTTGTACAGCAAGAATTAGGGAATCGGGAAGAGGCTGCAAAGAATTACATGCAATCTATTTATTTAGATCCGTTTTATGAAAAAAGTCACTTGCAATTAGGGAAGATTTGCTTTGTTGAAGGAAAGATCAGTCAGGCACTAATGGCATTTGATATGTATTTGTTGCTAAATCCGGATGGAGCAGATTCCTTTTCAGTTTTGAATTCGTTGAATGTTTCTGTTTCTAAAAGCAGTGACTTAGAGCCTATGGGAATTACAATATCTGAAGATGATGACGCTTTTGAAGAAATCGATCTAGTCATCAACAGTAGAATGGCCCTTAGCTCGAATTACACAATCGATAATAAGATCAATGTTGGACTTACCAGACAAAATCACGCACTTTTTGAACAACTTGAAGATTTTGAAGGGAATAGTGGTTTTTGGGACAAAAAATATGTTCCATTTTATAAATGGCTTTTTGAAAATGGGCACTTCGATGCTTTTACCTATACCATTAGCTATTCTATCAAAAACGAATCCTTCAAGAAAATTGTCGATAAAAAAGTACCTGAGATCAAAGAATTTATCAATTTGTTTTATGCCAAGTGGTTGGAGATTATGGAAAAAAATAATACCCAGACTTTTGAAGGTAAAACACAACAACTAACCCATGTTTTTAATGATTACGAATTACAGGCAGTAGGACTTAGTAAAGGAAGTAATAAGATAGGGAATTGGAACATGTATAATACCAAGGGCCAATTAAACGGAATTGGGAAATTTGATGAAGAAGGTAGAAGAGACGGAGAATGGAAATGGTATAATGATTTTGGGCAAGTTACAGATATCGAGACCTACAAAAACGGAAAGTTACAGGGGAAATATGCTGCTTTTCACGATAATGGAAATCCAAAAATAGCTAGCAATTATGAAAATGGAGAATTAGAAGGAGAATATAAATTTTATAATTATAACGGAGCATTAATCGAGAAAAAGCAATTCACTAAGGGGAAATTAAATGGAAAGTATAAGTCCTATCACAGTATTGGAGAATCTGCTATCGAATACGATGTAAATTATAAAAATGACCTTCTTGATGGCACCTTAGTATTGTACCATGTAAATGGAGAAATTGCCAAAAAAGTGAATTACACAGAAGGAAAACTATCTGGATTGGGGGAAGAGTATTTCAATACCGGACAGAAAAAAGAAACTTATCAATATCAGGAAGGTTTGTTAGATGGTCCTTATACAACTTACTATCCTAATGGTAATGTATCCGAAACCGGAAATGTTAAAGAAGGGTATTATGTGGGGGATTGGAAATCTTTTTATCCCGATAATACGGTAAAGCTCGAATTCGCATACGACGAAAAAGGGCAACTGGATGGGCTCTACAAAGAGTATGATGTGGATAGCAA
Source organism: Aquimarina sp. KJ22-3 (assembly GCF_055808215.1). NCBI lineage: Bacteria > Pseudomonadati > Bacteroidota > Flavobacteriia > Flavobacteriales > Flavobacteriaceae > Aquimarina > Aquimarina sp. KJ22-3. The sequence goes on from NZ_CM147859.1 coordinate 442,004, forward strand.
ATTGCACTATGAATTTGTGTATAGAAATGGTGAGTTCATAGAGTACCGTTATTTCAATAAAAATGGAGATGTTGTATATGAAAACAAAAAGAAAAAAGGAGAATTCTACTACAAAGGATACTCTCCATTGGGAGATCTGTTAACCGAAGGACTTTATGACGTAAAAGGAGGGAAAAAAGGAGAATGGAAATACTACGAAGAGGGCACGCTTACCAGTAAAGTAAATTATGAAAACGATCAGGTTCAAGGCGATTATTACGACTATTACAGATCAGGAAAAGAACAGTCCATTGCTACTTATCGTAATGATTCTTTGATAGGATACTATCAAGAATTTCACAAAAATGGCAATCTGTCCAGACAAGGGTGGAACAAAAAAGGTAGAGCACAAGGAGAATGGATTTCATATTATCCAAATGGGCAAATAAAAGATGATAACTATTATCATCGTGGTCAAAGTCATGGTCTACAAAAATCCTATAGCCCAGAAGGAAAACTATATCAGGAAATGCTCTTTGACAATGGCGAGTTATTATCGGAAACTTACTACAATACGGATGGTAGTGTTTTACAAGAGATCCCTTATGATCGTAAAAAAGAAAAGCATACTTTGATAATCAAGCACCCTAATGGCAAAGTAAATAGTTCTGCAGAATATCTCTATGAAGTAAAACAAGGTGATTATGTGGCCTATGATCCTGACGGAACAAAAGTAGTCGAAGGTAAGTTTCTAAATGGGAAACCCCATGGTGTCTGGACCTGGTATCACGATAATACCCAAATTAGCACACAAGGAAATTACTTTTATGGAGAGTATACTGGCGATTGGAAATATTATCACAAGAATGGAAAACTAGAGCGAGAATATACATACGAAAATGGCCAACGACAAGGAGAATACAAATACTACAGTGAAGAGGGTGTTGTTTCTCAAATAGCAGTTTATAAAAATGATAATTTACATGGAGCGCGAAAGTTCTACAGCCCAGAAGGGAAGTTGAAACTAGTGCGATATTATCACAATAATATGATCATTGGATATAGCTATAATGATGCAAATGGGAAACTTAAACCTATGATCCCTTTGGATAATTTTTCAGGTACTATAGAAGCTTTTTATGATAATGGGAAGCCTTCTGCAACGATGGAGTTTAAGAACGGTTATTTTGTGAATGAGTACGTGAGTTATTATTACTCAGGAGAAAAGGAAAAAGTAACGCAACATAAAGACGGTGATTATCACGGTACAATGATTAGTTATTACAAGGATGGTTCAGTAAAGGAAGAAAGAAATTATCAGCATGATGAGTTACATGGTATTGTTAAGAAGTATTATGCTAATGGAAATCTAAAGGAAGAACAACATTATCAATTTGGTAAACAAACTGGTAAAGCCAAGTATTTTAATGAAAAGGGAGAGCTTACCAAGGAAAAAGAATTTTTTAACGACGTACAAATGAAGTAGATGATCATTATGAAGAGAGTAATTTTTTTGCTGGGATGCACACTTTTGATTCCCATTGGACTAAAAGCACAAAAATCCGCAGACTATGAAAGTTTTAAATCAAAGTATCCAAATGCACATATGGTTAGGCTTTTGGAAGAAAAGAAAATAGACATTAGTCTAAATGACAATGAGATAGATATTACTCAAGAGATTATTGAGGAAGATTTATATCTGGATGCCACAGCTACCTATGGATCAAAAAAATCTATTAGTTACTCTTCATTTTTGGATATAGAATCCATTGAAGCCTACTCCCTTCTGTACAAAGACGGAAAATATAATTCGGTAGAAGTAAAAGATTTTGTAGAAAAAGATGAATTAAGTAGTTCGTTTTATGATGATATAAAATCAATTAACTTCATCTATCCAAGTTTGGAAGCCGGAGCCAAGTCAAAGCTCAAGGTTACCAAAAGAGTGAAAAACCCAAGATTCTTAAGCTCTTTCTACTTTGCAGATTTCAAACCCGTAATTAGAAATAAAGTAGTTATAAAAGTAGACAAGGAGATCTCTCTAAAATTCAAAGAATTTAATACGGATGGTATACCAATTCGATTTACAGAGAAAGAAAAAAGAGGCAAAAAGATTTATACCTGGGAGCTTGATGAAATTGATGAGTATAAACTAGATCCGGGTGCTCCCGATTATAGGAATACTTTACCGCACATTATACCAATTATTACAGGCTACCAGACATCCGATAAAAACATAAAGCTTTCTGAAGATGTAAGTGATTTGTATGACTGGTATTATACGTTGGTAAAGGATATCAATGTTGACGAAGCCGATGCAGAATTAAAGAAAATAGTAAACATACTTACCAAAGACAAAAAGACAAATCTGGAAAAGGTGAAAGCCATATATTACTGGGTACAGGAGAACATTAAATACATTGCTTTTGAATATGCTCTGGGAGGGTTTGTTCCGCGAGAAGCCAATGATGTATTTAATAAAAAATATGGGGATTGTAAAGATAATTCGAGCATCCTTTTTAAAATGTTGGAAGTAGCTGGATTAAAAGGGAATCTTACTTGGATCGGTACTAGAAGTATCCCTTACAAATATAGTGATGTGCCCACGCCAGTAGTTGATAATCATATGATATTATCGTATATAGAGGGAGATGATGTGTATTTTTTGGACGCGACAGGAAGATATATTCCTATTGATATGCCGTCTACATTTATTCAGGGGAAAGAGGCGTTGATCTCCTTTGGAGAAAAAGATTTTGTGATCAAAGAAGTGCCGGTAATAGACTCCAAAAGAAATGGTATTATAGATTCTACATCCATTAAATTGGTTGATAATACCATCGTAGGTTCTGGTAAATTTACTGTTTCAGGGTATCCCAAAATGGATTTCTTTAATTCCTTAGAAAAAGAAAAAAATGACAATAAACTCAAAGAAATATATACACGGGAATTGCGAAAAGGGAACAATAAGTTTTTGATTGATGATTTCAAGGAAACGAACAAATATGATTATGACAAGGACTTTGAGTTAACGTATCAATTTAATATTAAAGATTATGTCAATAGCTTCGATGAAGAAGTATATGTAAACCTTAACTTGAACAGGGAACTCAGAGATTTTAAAGAGGAAAAGGACCGTAAGAGCGATAGAGAATATCGTTATAAGTCGAATGAAAGGCATGTTAATGTGCTAGAAATACCAGAAAATAAAGTCGTAGAGTACATTCCCGAAAACTTCAGCGTTTCTAATGATTTTTTTAGTTGCGAAATCAATTACACCCAAACGCAGTCAAAAATTATTTACGAGTTAATCATTGATTTGGATTTTATCTTGCTCACAGCAGATCAACAAAAGGAATTGACGGAACTCATTAAAAAAGTAGAGAAAAACTTTAAGGAAGTTATCATTCTTAAAAACAAAAAATAACCAATGAAAAAACTGAATTCACTTATCCTAATCATACTCGGTACCCTAAGTTTAAACCCGGTTTTAGGGCAGGAAAAACCTTTTTACGAAAGTTATGAATGGGACAAAAATCCTATGGCTTCGATCAATATAGATGAGGTTAAAGAAAAAGACATCGTTGCGTTTAAGGATAAAAGAGTAAATGAATTCTATTTTATCGAGGACAACAACCTGGTAGAATATAGCTTGGTTCATAAACTATTTTGGTTAAACTCTAACGACAAGATTGAAGAATACAACAAGGTCTATCTTCCTTATTCTAGTGGATCCGAAATGGTAAGAAATAAGGCTAGAGTATTTACCAAAGAAGGAAAGATTATCGAATTAGACGATTCCAAAATCCTAACGGCAAAAGATGACGAAACCCAACGAACGTATAAGTATTATGCTTTTGAAGGTATCCAGAAAGGAAGTTTTATAGAGTATTATTATGTGGTTCGTAAGTATCCTAGTTATACCGGGAATAGGATTATTTTACAATCTGATTTTGATAAAAAGAATGTAGAGTTCGATCTGTTTTCTCCAAGCAATTTGATTTTCAAAACAAAGAGTTATAACGGTTTAAGCAGTATGGTTAAGGATACACTGAATAAAGAAAAAAATCATTGGAAATTGCGTCTGAAGACGTTGGATAAACTGGAGGATGAAGAACAAGCCGCTTACAGTGCAATGAGCAAGTACGTTATGTATAGATTAAAAAATAACACATTTTCTCCTTCCAAAGATTTGGTGTCATTTAGCATTGCTTCCCAAAACATTTACAATGCGATTTATTCTGAATTGGATAATAAAACCAAAACAAAATTAAAAGCATTTATTACTTCCATTCCAAATTCGAATAATGAGGATACTGCCACGCAAATTAGAGCAATTGAAAACTTTATAAAAACTAATGTATACGTTACCGATGTAAAGCGAAAGGATCTCGAAGATTTGCCTAGTATTATCGGTAATAAAGTAGCAAACGAGACGGGTATCATGAAGCTGTATGGAGCAATTTTTAATATGCTCAAGATTAAACATCAGGTGGTACTAACTACAGATAGAACTGAAGTAAAATTTGATAAGAATTTTCAAGGATATCACCTGTTACAGAAGTATTTGATATACTTCCCAAAATCTAAATTATATATGGCTCCATCCAGACAGGAATCTCGCCTTGGGTTTCCTCCAGGTAATTTGACGGATAATTATGGATTATTCATCAAACCAGTCACTTTGGGAGAATACACCTCTGGGGTTGGAGTGGTGAAATATATCAAGCCGGTAAATTATGATAAGACCAATTATGATTTGGTAATGAATGTAAAGTTTGATGATGAAGATATTACTACGACTCAGTTAAAAATGGATCGTAAAATGGACGGGTATTATGCGGTGTATGTTCAACCCTTTATGAGCATGGCCAAAGAAGAGGAGAAAGATGAGTTAGTTGATGGAATCATTAAGTCTATTAATGAAAATTTAGAGATTTTGAATAAAGAAGTGTATAACGACCGACCCGAAGATTTTGGAGTAAAACCTTTACACATTATTGCAGATTTGGAATCAGATGTCTTTGTTGAAAAGGCAGGAAATAAATACCTGTTTAAAGTAGGAGAATTATTGGGACCTCAACAAGAGATGTATCAGGAAACAGAGCGTAAACTACCTGCCGAAAACGAATTTGAACGTAGTTACAAAAGAAAAATAATCGTAGAAATACCAGAAGGATACCAATTCAAGAATTTGGACAATATCAATATAGAAGAGGCTTACTCAAAAGATGACAAAGAGTTATTCTTTTTTAAATCCAGTTATGCAGTAAAGGATAACCAATTAGAAATCGAGATAACAGAGTTTTACAATCAAAATATTATTGATCTTTCGATGTTCGAATCCTATAGAAAAGTGATCAACAGTGCGGCAAATTTTAATAAAGTAACTTTAATCCTTGAAAAGTCAAATTAGAGCAAAGCAGCAAATCGCATAATGGACACATCAAAAGATAGTATTGAAAATCTAATCAATTACTGGCTTCGGCACAATCCCGATGATGGAGGGATTGTTTTAGACGAATATGGTTGGGTAAAGATCGAGGATTTATTATCGGCATTGGCAAAAAGAGGTATTCATCTGGAAAAAGAAGATCTGATCGAAATGAATGCCAATTTTGATCCGGTAAAATGGAAAATAGATCTTACCCAAAATACCATCAAATCCTCACATGGGCATTCGATTTCTATTCTACATGAAGATGCCACTTTTGTACCTTCTACATTATATCATGGTACAGGAGCACAATATATAGATAGTATAAAAAAGGAAGGTTTGAAATCGATGAAGCGGCAGTATGTGCATCTTACCGATGATGTAGATCTTGCTACCGAGGTAGGTAGCAGACATGGGGTACCCATTATTATTACAATAAGTACAGCTCAATTATTAGACAACGGTTGGAAATTTTATAAGACTGAAAAAGACGTATGGCTTACCAGGGACATCCCTGCTGATTATTTAGAGTTCGCAGATTTCTGATATTGGTGAGCCGCTTTTTCCAACTTTTTTCGGATTCTCTTACGCAGTGTTTTGGGTTCCAGTACTTCAATACTTTCTCCAAAGCCAAGAATCAAACGATCTAACTCAAAATTTAGATGCACATATAGTTTAATGGTCACACTGCCATCTTCATGTTTCTCAATCAGTTCTTGAGAGTGATGAAAAGGTTTAGTGATCACGTAGGGTGCATTATTACGATCTACTTTGAGCAATACTTCTTGTAGTTGTTCATCGTTAAGCACAGTTACCCCGATAGTGTTTTTGTAATACAAATCTCCATCAAAATTTCCTTTGAGATAAGGCAAACTTGTATCGTAATCAATTTCGATAATACGATCTAAGGCTAGCGTAAGTATGGGCTTTGTAGCAGAGGTTTTGCCCACCAAAAACCACCGGTTGTTAAACTCTTTCAGGATAAAAGGGTGAAATACAAACTCATTGGCCTGTCGAGCGGTAAAGGATTGGTAGGTGATTTTTAATACTATTTTTTTAAGGATGGCTTGATACAGCGTATCCAAATGCTCCAGACCTTTTAATTTTTCGTTTTTATCCAGATGAATGATTGCAGATTGATGGGTCTTTTCGGTATATACTTTATCCTCTAATCGTTGAATGATCCCACCCAGTTCAGAGAATAAAGAGAAATCTTTAAACTGCTTCAGCATCTCTACGGTTTCCGATAGGACATTCATATCATTTTCGGTCAATGGGATATCTGTGATCGAGTATTCTGGATCCGAATAGTGATAGTACTTTCGATCATATACGGCTATTGGTGCATTATATCCTAATTTGTCACTTCGCATCATTTGGATGTCGAGTTGCACTGTGCGTTTACTCACATTGACATCCCTACCTTCATATTCGTATAAGGCATCAGAACAGGCCTCGATCAAAAGATCCAATGTCCATTGTCGATTGTTGTTTTGCAGACATTTATCAATGGTTTTGTAACGGATTAATGCATTTTTAGTTTGTGCCATAGCCTATAGTTTTCAGTAAAACTAACCTATATTTTTTACTACGCAAAAAGACTGCGTAGATCAGCTGGAGATTTGTGGTATCAAAATCAAAAAACTCTTAAAACAAACAGCTTAGTGGAAAAACAAAATCAAAAAATTAGTAAGGGAATTGTAAATGGAGACACCAAAACGATTAAGGCTTTTTATCGGCATAACTATCAAGGTGTACGAAAAATGATTCTTCAACATTCGGGTAGGGAAGAAGATGTTGATGATATCTTTCAGGAAGCCTTGGTATTTTTGTTTCAGAAGTTACAACAGGAACATTTTGTATTAGAAAGCTCTATACACGCTTACTTCTATGGAGTATGTAAGAATATGTGGAGAAACCAACTACGTAAGAAAAGAAGATTTGCAACAGCATATCCCCTCGAACGAAAACTGGCCGATACTGCTGATATTATGGAAGCTTTCGAACAACAAGAACGACAGCGTCTGTACCAAAAGTATGTTTTGAAATTAAACCCCTCACAAAAGAAAGTGCTCGATCATTTTTTAGAAGGGAAATCCATGCAAGAAATCGCAAACCTGATGGGATATACCGAAGCCTACGCACGCAAAAAGAAATTCAAAACCAAGGAACAACTTATGGCAATGATCGAGAGAGACCCTTTGTATCGAGAAATAGCTAATCGGGATTCCAAACGCTATTATCAAAAAGTCAAACCACTACGCAAATTAATTGCGTAGTTATATCAAACATTTGTAGTAACATTATAACGGGCAATGTAAGATTGCCAAACAGAAATAAGATGGAAAACAAGAAAAACATCAACGGAAAAACATTAATCGATTTAGGATTCAGATCAGGGAAGTGGTTTCCTGAGGCAATCGATCATATCAATACGCATCAATTACAAGGAGAACAAATGATGAGCTACCTAGAACAGTTCAAATCACCTCCTTTGGTAGATTTGCATGCAGACACGGTTCCGTTTTCGGTGAACATCAAAGCCGAAAATGAGTTAGAAGAAAGCAATGTAAATTCGGTTGTGAAATCGATGCAAACCTTGATGAAAACACCAACCTTGGTAGATGGTGCGATTATGCCAGATGCGTGTCCTACGGGACCAGAAGGTACCATCCCCGTGGGTGGAGTGGCTGTGGCCAAAAATGCCATTCATCCGGGGATGCATAGTGCTGATATTTGTTGCTCTGTGATGCTTACCGATTTTGGTAAAATGGATCCTAAAAAAGTATTGGATGCTGCGCACCAACAAACACATTTTGGTCCTGGAGGTAGAGATCGAGATACACAATATCGATTTCCAGAAGCTTTACTGAAGGATTTTGAAGGTAACTTTATGTTGAATAACGAAAAGATGATCCAGGCCGCAAGAACTCACTTGGGAACCCAGGGTGATGGTAACCATTTTTTGTTCGTAGGGACTTCCAAAAAGACGGGTAATACTATGATGATCACGCACCATGGATCCAGAGGAGTTGGAGCCAACTTGTATAAAACCGGGATGAAAATTGCCGAACGTTATAGAAGAGAAATGTCTCCAAAAACCTTGAAGCAAAATGCCTGGATTCCTTTTGATACCGAAGAAGGACAAATCTACTGGGAAGCTTTGCAGATCATCAGAAAATGGACGAAGACGAATCATGAAGTGATTCATAATGCCACTTTGCAAGCTTTGCATGTAGATGGATGGGACCGATACTGGAACGAGCATAATTTTGTGTTCAAAGACAAGGATCGGTTTTATCATGCCAAGGGAGCTACACCATTGGACCCTAAGTTTATGCCGGATATCACCGGACCAAGATTAATCCCGTTGAATATGGCAGAACCAGTATTGATCGTCAACGGAGCTACTACTGCGACCAACCTTGGTTTTGCACCGCATGGTGCTGGGCGTAACACCAGTAGAACCCAGCATAGAAAAAGCAAGGAGGGTAAAACGTTTGACGCCATTTTTGCTGAAGAGACTGAAGGGTTGGATGTACGTTTCTTTTCAAAAGAGATCGATATTACCGAACTCCCAAGTGCCTACAAGAATGCCGAAACCGTAAGAAACCAGATGGAAGAATTTGGTTTGGGTACAGTAGAGGATGAGGTAATGCCATATGGTAGTATCATGGCAGGTGATTGGCAAAAAAACGCTCCGTGGAGAAGGAAAAAAAGAAGAAGATAATGTAGCTTTGCGAGGATAATGCTTAAAACCTAATCATGCATACCATAGAAAACGATTTGCTACGTGTACAAATAGATCCTGTGGGAGCCGAACTGTCCAGTGTTTTTAAAAAAAGCACACAACAGGAGTATATGTGGCAAGGAGATCCAAATATCTGGGGCAGTCAGGCCCCAGTACTTTTTCCTATCATCGGGGGATTAAAGGAAGGAACTTATTTTTTTAACGATACCGCTTATCAATTGCCCAAACATGGTTTTATTCGATACAATCAAGGACTAAAAGTGGATCAACAATCACCCACCAAAATATCTTTTTCGCTAGAGAGTAATGCCGAGACATTGACCATGTATCCCTTTCGGTTTTATTTTGAAGTTGCTTTCGAATTGATCGAAAACGAGATTCAGGTATCTCATGTCGTAAAAAATGAGGATACTCAACGGTTGTATTTTAGTGTGGGCGGGCATCCGGCATTTAATTGCCCTTTGAAAGAAGACGAAAACTATGAAGAGTATTACATCACTTTAGCCGATGGTAAAGAACAGCAGAGTCACCTATTGTCTAACGAAGGATTGATACAACAGGATACCATTACCGTTTTTGAAGAAGGGAAAATCCAATTGACAGATACCTTGTTTGCTCATGATGCGCTCATCTTTAAAGGAATTCATGCCAAGGAAGCTACACTGCATCATCAAACAAAAGGAGCCATCCTAAAGATGAATTTTGAAGATTTTCCAGATTTGGGGATCTGGGCAAAACCCAAGGCACCGTTTGTATGTATCGAGCCCTGGCTGGGTCATGCCGATGTAGTAGATACCACTCAAAAATTGGAGGAAAAAGCTGGGATACAAACCTTGGATCAAGGGCAGAAACATACCAGTACATATAGCATTACAATCTTTTAATTTTGCTTGAAATGATTCTAAATACCATGATTTATGGCTAAAAATCATCGAATTTATTTTCAGAATCGAGGATTAATTACATATTTGTACAAGATTTGAAAACCAAAAAAACACGCTTTATAACGAATGACTGAAGTTTATATACATAAAAAGAGCGCTAAAAAGCGGTTTATGCAACCTGAGGTATAGGTATAAAACTGTAAAACGAATATAAAAAGAAAGCGCTCAAGAAATTGAGCGCTTTTTTTGTAAAAAAAATGATATGATGTTTTGTAAATCTAAAATAAACCCGCTTGAAGGATAAGTCTAAGACCTACAGAGACTTGCATGTATGATTACTATCTGTTGAAAAACGGACAAGGATGCTATTGCCTAATTTTTATCATAACTAATTGATAATCAATAAAATAATTTGAATTTTATTTGCGTAATTCAAAAACTCATTTCATATTTGCACCGTCAAAACGATTAACGTTCATGACATGATTATACTGAGACGGACACTGAGCTCGTCGAAGTGTAAGCGAGAGAATAAATAATAATCTATAAAACCGAAGTACAATGATTGTTGAAATATCAAAAACTTTAGCTGCAGGAGAACCAGGTTCTTTTCAGCTACCGCTTCGGGACTTCACTATACAATAGTTGCTATATGATAGTACAAGAAGTCCGAAGCCAAAAGTTTCGGATTTTTTGTTTCTACATTATCACCCAGAGCCAAAAACTCAGGAAAACACAAAGACGAACACTGAGCCTGTCGAAGTGTGCCGAAGTGAGTGTGTCAAAACCATCCGAGATTTTATCAAAACAATACCTAGCGTTAGGGATTACTCATGGCATTCTATCTTTTAAGAAATCGTGAATGCAGAGCATTTGAGGCGACATCCTTTTATGTAGAATCCTGAGGTTCTCGAAGGAATCTGCATAAAAGATACAACCAAAAGCCCGACCCACTGTCACGATAGTGCAGTAGGGGAACGCCTAAATTTTTGAAATCATGGGAAAGAAACTAAGCGGAAAAGACCTGATTAAACTGGGTTTTCCGAAAAACAATAGCATTAATGTGACTTTGGGTCATATCAATAGATATCATAAACGAATAAAAAAAGAACAAATATTAACAGAAGCCAAAAAAGTGCTGCTCAATCCCGAAAATTATAAAGGGGATGGAGTTTGGGGTAAGGTAGCCGAAAGTTTGCTAAGCCCGGTCGAGGTAAAAAGACACGCTTTGAAAACGACACGATCTCCTTTTGCCATATATGGCGAAAATGAAATCGATGATCAGGCAAAATACCAACTGTATGATGCATTAAAATTACCGGTAGCCGTTGCAGGAGCATTAATGCCCGATGCACATACAGGATATGGATTGCCAATTGGTGGGGTGTTGGCCACCCAAGACGCTGTGATCCCTTATGGAGTAGGAGTGGATATAGGATGTAGAATGTGTTTAACGATATATCCGATACCAGTTTCTTTTTTGAAAGGAAAGAAACACCAACTCGAAAACATACTGGCAGAGCATACCAAATTCGGGATGTACGAAACCCATAAGATCAAACATGATCATGAGGTGTTTGAACGAGATGAGTTTACAACCATTCCGTTTGTAAAGCGATTAAAAGACAAAGCCTATAAGCAATTGGGAACCTCTGGAGGAGGAAACCATTTTGTAGAATTTGGCGAGGTAACCATTACCGATGTCGACAACGCTTGGGATTTGCCAGTAGGATCTTATATAGGATTGTTATCACATAGCGGATCTCGTGGATTGGGGGCCAATATTGCCAAACATTATACCTATCTGGCCACAAAGCAATGTCCGTTGCCCAAACATGTGCAACAACTGGCTTGGTTGGATATGAATACGCACGATGGGCAGGAATATTGGCTGGCGATGAACTTGGCAGGAGATTATGCAAAGGCATGTCACGATGATATTCATAAGAGAATTGGAAAGTTATTGGGATCAAAACCAGTAGCCAAGATTGAAAATCATCACAATTTTGCCTGGAAACAAGAGGTTAACGGTGTGGAGTGTATTGTACACAGAAAGGGAGCTACCCCAGCCGCCAAAAGCGAGTTGGGAATCATCCCGGGATCGATGACGGCGCCAGGCTTTATTGTAAGAGGACTGGGGAATGAGGAAAGTTTGCAATCTGCATCGCACGGAGCGGGACGAGTCTTATCCAGGCGAAAATGTAAGGAAACCTTAACGCGTAGCGAAGTAAAAAAGGAATTGAAAGCGCACGAGGTAACCTTGATTGGCGGAGGGATAGACGAAGCACCCATGGCGTACAAGGACATCCATAAGGTGATGGCCAATCAACAAGAACTGGTGGAAGTGCTGGGGACATTTACACCAAAAATTGTAAGAATGGATACATAGAAGGAGGAAAGAGCATTACCGTACACAGAGCCTGTCGAAGTGTACGGTAAGCGCTCCATCTCTAGGAAGAAATAGGGATAACTCTGGAAATTTTGGTTCGTTTTTTCATCAATGGAAAAAATGAACAGGAAATAAAGAAAAAGAATTATGAATCAAAAGATAATACAAATAACTGCAGGTAGAGGTCCAGCAGAATGTTGCTGGGTAGTGGCCCAGGTACTTAAATATTTTTTGGAAGAAGTACAACAACAAGGTTTTGAATATACCGTCATCCAAAGAATCGCCGGAGTAGAAAATGGCACAGTACAATCGGCTACGGTACAGCTAGAAGGTAAAGAGCTGGATAGCTTTGTAAAATCGTGGATCGGTACTATACAATGGATCGGTACCTCAAAGTTTAGGAAATATCATAAACGAAAAAATTGGTTTATCGGATTGTATGAATTGGAGCAAATCGCAAATCAACAAATACATCAAAAGGATATCACTTTTGAAACCATGCGAAGCACCGGCCCTGGAGGGCAACACGTCAACAAGGTAAACTCGGCAGTACGGGCAACCCATCTGCCCACCAAAACCAGTGTGGTAGTGATGGATAGCAGATCGCAACATCAAAATAAAAAGCTAGCGATCCAAAGATTACAAGAAAAGCTTATTGCGATTGGCTTGGAGCAATTAAAACAATCGATCACCGATCAGTGGGAAAATCATCTCTCGGTACAACGGGGAAATCCCATACGGGTGTACAAGGGATCAGATTTTAAAAAACAGAAGAAGGTAAAAACCTTCAAAACAAAAAGAAATCAACTCAAAAAAGAGTTGCGTAACGAATTAAAGAACTAGAACGATGAATACTATATTAGATAAGTATTTGCTTCAGGCGCTGGATGCATACCCATATAATCTCGACGAGGTGGTGGAGTCTTTGAACTATGCACTATCGTATAACGAAAAGAATCCAATGGCGTTGTGCTTATTGGGGCAGATCCATGCCGAGAGCCTTAGAAATTATGAAGTAGCCAAAGAGTATTTTCAGCAAGCTCTGGCAGAAGATATGTATACGTTGGAGGTGTACCCAAAATACATCAATGTATTACTATGGAATGAAGATTACAAAGAAGCCGAAAAATTGATTGATTTCGCACTAACAGTAAAAGGAACGGATAAAGCGATGTTATATCTTAAAAAAGCCATTCTTTTTGAACATAAAAGAAAGTATAAAAAAGCTTTAAAATGTTTGAAGTTGGCCAAAACCAATGCCTATAACAATCAATTTATTCACGATTTGAAAGAGGAGAAGAACAGAATCAAAGGTAAAATGCCTAAGAAAAAAACTGAGAATCAGCCCTCTGGAGAAGCGAAAAAGGACAATTAGGAAAATCTTGTAAGATTTCGTATATTAATACTATCAATGAACCAACATAATATACATATCGAAAAATTACAAGTACTGCTTGGGCAGTGTGATAGCAGATGGATTTTAATCAAATCCGTCGGCGGGACGTATGTAGATTATGGTGATTCTTTTACATAAGGAATACCAGAAAAATCAATATATCAAAAGCGTCCAAGAAATTGGGCGCTTTTTTTGTGGTATACAAATAGATAAGTACATAAATCGACAAACACCTAAGTAAATGACCTCGGAGAAACCCATGAAGTAGTGATCAGAATATAATTTTGATTACCACGCAAACCTCGGAGGATTTAAATCTCGATTATCGAGTAAAACAGCAATTTAGAATTGCAACTATTGAATGATTTGAACGTAGTTTAATTGTAAAAACGAATACAAAGTAAAAACACCTTTAAAGTGATTGTAAAAAAGCAAATCGCTGATCTGTAAATGATTGCCTAAACCCCAAAAAATTCGCTAAGTAGCGAATAGGGAGATCTTTGCTTTAAATTATTGTAACTATTTGATAATCAATAAAATAACTGTTAAAAAATTTGTGGATTTAAGAAAATATTTAGATATTTGGTACTCATTAAAACAATAAATAGTATCTGTAATATTCACTACGCAAAAAGAATGCGTAGTACTCGCAGAGATTTGTAGAACATATAATTTAAAAACAACTAAAATGTAAACAATGAAGTATAGTAAATTTTATAACAAGGATCAGGAGCTAATAGCCTTCCTGTTGGCCGATACTTTTGGAGGCATTCTTGGCGTAGGATTAGATACTTCGGTTGTTGATCCTCTTCCAGCCAACGTGCACCAACCAAAAAGCATAAAAAAACTGAAAAGAGTAGTTGCAACTATATGTAAGAACTCTGGCGAGGTACTGATTAGAGATAATTATACTTCCCGCAAGGCTTTAATTTCATAAAGCTGGTTTTTAGTAAAAGGAGTCACATAGGCTGGTTTTGATAACCTGCCGATTTGATTGCCCTTAGTATCGGTTACTTGTTTCCTAGACGATAAGCGTATCGTATCGCAATAGGTGTTCTTTGGTGTGTTGATTCGCACAAAAGAAAGGTAGTACAAACATCGATTGCCACAGATAGTGCTTAGGACTAAGGATCGACTAGGAATTGGTAATGCACTGATCCATTATAAATAATCCAACTGCAGTTGTCGGTTACCCAAAAGGGGAAAGTAGGGTGCCGCAACTGTACAGGATGTCTCTTTCCCAAAACCAAATGACCATTTCCCATGGGTATCAGGTAGGCAATACATGCCAATCTGGGGGTAGATACCTATGGCGTATCCCAAACACGGAAAACAAAAAAACAACAAACAACATGAAAACTTTGAAATACATATTATTAGCAATACTCCTAGGAATCAACTTAGTCTCTTGTGAGGCTCCTCCAATCCAGGATGAGGTTGGAATCGATAACATCGAAACCGTTTCTATCTCTGAGGATGAGGATGAGGATGTAGATCCTGAAGGATAAGGAGTTACTTTAATTTTACTAGAGCTTGATATATATTATCAGGCTCTATTTATTTTTGCTTAATTTTAAGCAAAAATTTTGCTAATGCGATTTTGGTGTAGATTCTTTCTATATACACAGCTTATAAGCTTATTCTTTGCATGTAACACCAAAGATAAACAAGTTGTTAGCAAAAATCTGGAGCTTGATTCCATTGCAATTCAAACTCAATTAGGAAACGATAAATCCTTATCCGTTAAAGAACGTCAAAAACATCTTGAAAAAGCAGATTTGTTAATCAATGAATTATCCAATGGAGCAACTAAAATTGCTGAGATTCATGGTCTTTCGGTAGATTATTATTTCTTAAAAGATTATGAAAAATATAGGGCTTTGAATCAAGAAGCTTTGGAATTATCATTGAAATTACAAGATTCAAGTGCGATAGCAAAGTCGTATTCCAATCTAGGAATTTTTTATAGATCTAATCAACCAGATGTAGCGTATGAAAATTTTTATGAGTCCAAAAAAATTTATGAGGCGTTTGAAAAAAACAGAGATGTAAAATCATATGCATATGATTATGGAAAGGTTTTGATTGATTTAGCAAAAATCAAAAGAAAATCCAAGGATTATGTGGAAAGTGAATCTTTGACAATAAAAGCTGTTGAGTTATTTCAAAAATCGGACAATAAGAGGTATATATCTTTTTGTTATACTAATTTAGGTACTATTGCTAAATATTTAGAGAGATACGACGATGCAATAGAATATCATGAAAAAGCAATTGAAAGTGAGAGGGGATCGGAAGAGGAAATTGAACAAATTCTGATTTCCTTAAATAATATTGGAACAACCTACAAATCTCAAAAGAACTATGACAAAGCAAAATTGTCTTTTTTTAAAGCACTCTCTTATAAGGAATTTTTGAAAAATGATAAAAAAAAGTATGCTAGACTAATTGATAATTTGGCATATGTAAACTTTCTCTCTAATGATTTGGGAGATATACCAGAGCTTTTTTATAAAGCTTTAAAAATAAGAGATAGTATTAATGATAAAATAGGATTAAGCAGTAGTAATTTACATTTGGCAGAGTATTATCAGTCTATTGGGAGTGATAGTATGGCAAAAAGATATGCGCATCAAGCAAAAAGCTTGGCAAAGGAGTTGAATGATAATGACGAACTTTTAAAATCCTATCAAATGTTGTCTGAAGTTAGTGGAGGAGATAAAGGTTTAGCATATTCTAAAGCTTACATTAAACTAAATGACAGCTTAGTGAAGGAAGAGCGCCTGTTTCGTGATAAAATCGCACGTATCCAGTTTGAAACCGAAGAAAAAGAACAAGAAATTGTAGAAAAAGAACAGCAAATTGCCGCGGTTGAAAATCAAAATACAATTTACCTCCTGGGGATGTTATTGTTGGTCATGGGAATTACTTTTGCCATCTACTTTTTTAGACAACGTACCAAATACCTTGCCCAACAAAACCAGATGGTACAGTTTCAAGCCAGTTATGAAACCGAAACTCGGATCTCCAAACGCTTGCATGATGAGCTGGGGAATGATATTTTTCAGGTGATGTTGCAATATCAAAACGATCCTCATGATTCGCAGATCCTCGAAAAGTTAAATACTACCTATGCTAGGGCAAGAGATATTTCCAGAGAAAATAATGAGTTCGATATCGATGAGTCGTTCCCAGAAGAACTGAGCGATATGCTAAAAAACTATACCAAAAATGGGATACAATTGTTGGTTCGTGGATTAGACAAAATCAATTGGCAGGGGTTTGAGGCACCAGTAAAAATAACGGTATATCGGGTATTGCAAGAACTGATGACCAATATGCAAAAACACAGCCAAGCCAGTATGGTGGTTCTGGTATTTAACCAGGATAATAATACACTACATATCAAGTATTCCGACAATGGGGTGGGGATTGACAAAACACAGCTACAATCCAAAAATGGACTACACAATACAGAAAAGCGTATTCGTGCTATAGATGGAACCCTTATCTTTGAATCTGAAAAAGAAAAAGGGTTTAAAGCTAACATCAGCATCCCTAATTAAAACGTTTACAAAATGTTTACGAAAGTATTGGTGGCAGAGGATTACGAAATTGCCAATCAAGGAATCATAAAAGTATTGAATGACAATATTGGTATTCACGAAATTGAGGAAGCCAAATATTGTGATGACGCTTATCTTAAGTTTAGAAAAGCATTTCAGGATGATACCCCGTTTCAGTTGCTTATTACGGATCTTTCTTTTCGGGAAGATCACAAAATACAAGTTCGAACCTCGGGTATTGATTTGATCAGAGATGTACGATTGATACAACCCAATATCAAGGTGATTGTGTACTCACAGGAAGATCGCCCAGACAAGATCAATATGTTGTTTGAGAAATACAAAATCAATGGTTATGTGTGTAAGGGACAACATGCCATCAAAGAATTGATCCATTGTGTAAGTGGTGTGTTCGAGGGACAAACCGTGCTACCACCCGAACTTACAGAGATGGCGGATAACGATGGTTTTGTAGAGCTAGACGACCTGGATATGATCTTACTAGAAGAACTGGCCAAAGGATATACCAAAAAAGAAATAAGATTGAAATTAATTGCCGAAAACATCACACCTAATGGTGAAAGCTCTATCGACAAAAGAGTAAGTAAGCTTTTTGATAATTTTCAAGCCAAAAATACTACGCATTTAGTCGCGATTGTAAAAGATATGGGGTTGTTGTAATTCATTCAAAAAGTGAAAGCAAAAGGAACAATTTTTTATCATGAAGATGATTTCTGCCAAATAGAAATCTTACCGAAAGAAAATGTATTCCATCTTTTGAAGGAAGTAGATAATATTCATGACTTTACCGAAGAGCACGGATATTCAGATATTTATGTTCGGGAAGAACGGAAAGTAGCTTTAAGTACTCGAAAAATAAACAAATTTGAACTTGAAAAGGTATTAGCAGAACTTGAAAACGAAAGACATGCTGAAGTTATTACTGGTTACGGTACCCAATACCGTGAGAAAAGTAAAAATACAATTGGATTTGGAAAGGGTTATGGGGCAGTGTATTTTCAATATGAGAATGATATTGTAATCAACATATGGATTACAAATCTGTTTGAGTTGAATCCTGACCAAATTATCAACGTACTATTCAAGATCGGAGATAAATGGGATTTGATCTTAATGGATTGGAATACTTCAAAACTTGTTGATTTAACCAATAGAGATAGGATCAAGAAATATATAAATCATTGATAACGAAGCTGAATAGGTTTTCTCTGTGATATTCCATCTCACACCCAATCCAATATTACCAAATCGTAAATTTTTCTAAAAAAATCACCCGTTTTACAGAAATCTGTAAGGAGATGTTGTGCTGTCGATTTAAGTTTGTATCAACTTAGCAATGGGGAATATACGGAGCAGTAATTTACTGATCCATAATTAGAAACAGTACAAACTAACACAATGATGAATCAAGACCAAACCATCATCACAGGCATCATTCAAGGGGACGAAAGAATTTTAAACTGTTTTTACAAAGAGAATATACGATACGTACAAGGGTATATTCTTCGCAACTACGGAAACGCAGAAGATGTAGAAGACATCTTTCAGGATGCGTTGGTCGTGTTGTACCAAAAACTAAAAGCGGGTCTGCTAGAGATCAGATTACCGGTACGAACGTATTTCTATGGTATCTGCAAGAATCTTTGGCGCAACCGATTGCGTAAATTAAAACGATCAGTAGTCAATCATGCGCATTATCGCTTTGATGAAGAAGTGGATGAGATCGGTTATGAGGATATCGAAAGCCAGGAACGGGAATTGTTGTACCGAAAACACTTTCAGAACCTAAGCGCCGATCACAGAGAATTATTAGGATTGGTATTCGAAGGGAAATCCATGAAAGAGATCTCGCAGATCAAGGGTTATTCGGTAGGATACACTCGAAAAAAGAAGTTCCTCGCCAAAAAGAAGTTGTTGCGCATGATCGAAGAGGATCCAATGTACAACGAACTAAGAGCAGTTTGCTAAGCAGAAAAAGCAAACAAAAAAGTGAATCGGATAGATAGCTTTCAAAAATAAATTTGGAAGTCTGGATTAAATCGCAAATATTTGTATAACAGAATGGTACAAAAAATCAAAAATATCACAACGATCTCACTGCATAAGCAGTGTAATTACCGTTGGATCCAGAACGGGTCTTTACGGGATTGGGCGTTGTATAGCTATTTTTGATTGTTTTATGAGATAAAATAAACACAAAAACTAGATATAACCAGAAGCGTCCAAGAAATTGGACGCTTTTTTTTATGAATTTTTTTCATCCAATGTACATACGCTAATACATACATAAAAATCACATTTGGAAGGTAAGCATCAGAGAGACAGTAGTATGCGATAACGATCCAATATCTGCATAAAGCGGACGGGAATTCCTATGTCTTGAAATTAAACTTAATCAATTGATAATCAGTAAATTAAATCAAATTTTTCTTGTATATTTCAAATATAGTTTTCATCTTTGCCTTGTGATTGGAACAAATCAAAACGAACAGCTCACATAATAATAGATAGAAAAGAAAATACATTTAAAAACAGAAAATCATGACACCAATTTGCACACTACATAGACTAAATCGCCTGGGAGCTAAGCAGGTGATCTACTGGTCTAATGTGTACATAAAGGGTGTCTGTAGTATAACAAGAAATAGGAAGTATATGTAGTAGTTGCATAGCATCCTAAGATCTAGAAGAAGACGCCCGAACACGGCGTCTTTTTTTGTGCCCAAGATTTTTGGGCAACACCAAGGAATATAGTTCAATCGGAGAGAACGTTGGGTTACGACCCCAGAGATGCGAGTTCGAGTCTTGCTATTCCTATCAGAATACAAACCATGTCTAATCCATAAATGATAAAACAATGGAAACTCACGTTACTAGCCAAAAAACAGGAACCAAGGGTTGGAAGCAGTTGATCGCCGCAACCATGAGGAAGTGGGCTGCAAGTTATATCCAATCTATGAGCAAAGCCTTGTACCCTCCCGAAACTAAAGGGGTACAAAGTAAAAACGATAGGCATCGTAGTTTTTATAAATAATAAGAACTATGCATGATTGAGTTCTTTTTTGATCAGAAGAGTAATCATAGGATACTTACAATTATGAATAAACCTTCTGTTCATTTCTTTTGAAATGTATTCCTCTCGCTATGCTCGTCGGATACAGGAAGAAAGAACCAAAGAAAAGGACACTTTTTTATCTGTTGATTTTTACTTTTTTTCAATTGTCAGATAGAATTCGCCATGATGAGGTAGATGAACATCAACCTAATCGTTATGTCTCATTTCATAGGAATTTTTTAGCTATGGCTAAAAACCATCCAGCAAACTCCGCGGTGCCGGGCACCTGGATCTCGGAGCTTTGCAAGATTATTCTGGTGAAAAAGAAAAATCAAGATGTCTATTGGTATATAAAACAACAATATGTTGTGTGTTGATAGAACCCTGATCCAGTGGGGCAGGATTAGAGTTCGACGTAGCGCCCTGCTATGGCATGGGATACATAGCGGGGCTTAATGAAAGGTGTTTTATAAGTACAACATGCTTATTCAAAAAAAACTGCTCAAACCAAAAGTTCAAGCAGTTTTATAATGATTAGTTGATCAAAAGATATTGGTCTCTAGGCAAAATTTAGGTTTCCTCCTAGCTGTAAGGGGCCGTTAAGCCCACAACTTTCTAAGGTATACTCAGAGCCGCTTGACCATTGTATGGGATTAGAAACATTAAATTTCAACAGATCTATTGAGGGGGAATCGTCGGTGTTGACCAATCCTACAATTTCTGGTGTTGCTGCTGCCAACCCTGCCAGGGCACCAATAATTAACGCACCAATAAAAAAGGCAGCTCCATCGGTCAATATTCCCAAAATGATAAGAGCAACCGCCGCGATAATACCAATCATCCACTCTGCAATTTCTACTCCGGGACTTTTATAAGTACCGTGTTGCTCATCTCCAGAACCAATTTCTTTGTATACCAACGTTTGTCCGTTCTTACTGTTTCCTAAATTGATACTATAGGTCTTTGTAGATTGACACCACGCAGTTATTCCCGGGAAAACCTCGGTTTCTGTATACGAAGTTACGATCATATGTTGATCTTGAATCTGAATACTAAAGGTCTTCAAATAGGGTGTATACGAACTGCCACTATGATGAACATCCGGCAATTGAATGGATTTTCCTTCTTTCAATTTGATATAGTGATTATCCGAAGTAACCTCAAAATCATCTACAGAGGCATGTGGCCATTGCAACGGAAATGTAGGTAGCAAAAGATCCTTCAAAAAGCGTTGTCTCGAAATCAGAAAACCAGATTCATCACCATCAGGAATGGTATATGGGCTTATTTGCTGAATATTTGTTGTAGTCGTTCTCCCGCCGGTCATACACAAAACGCCCAATAAACTGTCTTCTTGATTGGTTCTGTCTAAATACGCATAACTGGTTTCCGAAGGATTACAAAACGAAAATGCACCCTTATCAATGATGCGATTCAAGTTTACGGTGGCAAAAATATGGGCAAATTCAGCGATATTTCCATTACACCATCCGGTAATCGCATTTTCTGCGGCATATTTACCAATTCCTGGGGAAATTTCGGATTTCCCCATTTCTAGCGCTATAAAAGAAGCTACCGGATCTTCGGGATTCCCAGACTCACTGCGCACCACTAATTTGTGATAGGTTCCGTCATTTGGGTCGTTAGACTTACTGTCATGAGGTAAATATTTTAGTTTTACCTGGATGATTGCATTTACCGGCCCCGAACTAGAAAATTGAACCTTATCATCTCCATTATAATAATATCCCGAAAGATTCGTAATGGGCAGATTCATTCTTATCAAAGAACCACTTCCTCCCATTACAATTTGCCAATCTCCAAAATCACCTTGACAGTATATTTTGTCGGCTGTATTTTCAAATTCGAAACTCTTGGGAGAGCTTTTTTTATTAATGATCGCTTTATTCACATCCTGAATCGGGATGGCAAAAACCGTATCCCAATTTAAGGTATCTGTAGTGTGCGGGGTATCTGTAACTGTAGAAGTTATACTCATGGTTTTAATTTTTTAAAAGATGAAACACAATTGTTTTTTGGGATACAAAGTCGTTTGCAGACTTCGTACCCCAAAACAATACATTATACCGCGCTAGCTGTTTCTTCAACAACAGATTGTTTGTCTGTATCGGCTGCTTTCAAATCTCCGGTAATCACCAGTGGTCCATTAAGACCTGCAGATTTTAAATCCCAACCTGTAGAGCCTGGAAAAGTGGTAGACCCTATACAATTTGATGCAAAATCATTGAACGTAGGAATATTTTCTAAGTCTCCTTTTGCAACTAACTCCATAAAGGTAGAAATCATCCCTACCGGAGAAGTTAAAATACCTCCCATGGCTCCTCCAAATATCTTCCATTTGTTGGCCGAAATTGCATTTTTAAATCGAGTGGCGTAACCTGGTTTGGCTGCATTTTCTACCGAATTTGCCGCGCTATCGGCTGCATCTTTTTCGGCGTTTTCTATGGCATCTTTACCAGCTTGTTCTGCGGCGTCATTAATTCCATCTTCGGTGATGGTGATCACACCTTGCTCTGCAGATTCGGTAGCTACAGAACCTGCAGCATCAAATAATCCACCAATAGCGCCTCCTACTACCGCACCAACAATCGAAACGGCTATTCCCAAACAGATTTCAAAAATCTCTACACCTTTGGATACGGTTACATTGGTAGTGATCGCTTTTACCGAAGTGCCATCTGTATCTGGTTTAGGAATAAAAACATACCCTCCAGATGAGTTTTGCTTTAATTCAAACTCAAAATGTTGGGTGATGTTCATATGTACATCGATCTCTCCTGGACCTTTCCAGTCCGGCCATTTTGCTGTGGCATCTATGATTTGCAATTGCGCGGTTTGATCGACCAGCCCTAATTGGAAATTACCCGCCTTAATCGTAGGTGTAATTTCCTTACCATTGTCTAATGTAAAATTACCCCAGGTCACATCGTTCTTGTTGGTAATCCACATATTGTCGTTGTCGATTTTGAAATCATCTGTAGAAGATCCTTGGATCGTATACACCGCACCCGGTAAAAAGATGTGTTCCAGTACCTTGGTAGCGCTAAGGGCCAAAGCCGAGTTTGCTCCATCAGGTAATGATTGCAGAATACGATTATCAACTTCATGACTTAGTTGTGTGGGTTGATCTTTGTCTGTCATACTTAAAACGGCAAATACCCCATCATTCAATTTACCACTCACCGAATCCGCACAAGCATAGGTAGTGTATGATGGTTTTAGCCATTGGTAATCTCCTTTGTCTGCGATTACATTTAAGTCTACAGCCGCAAAAATTTGATTAAACTGGGCGATATTGGCACAAAAATAGTTTTGAAATATCCCTGGTAAGGCTTCTTTGAGCAACCCTGCAGGAACATTTGGAAAACTGGAACTAATGATAGAAACTGCGGGATTAGTTGTAGTTCCTGTTGAGTTAACACTCATGGTGTTTACTGTACCTCCCGTTCCTGTTTTATCCTTTGCAGGATAATCTGGATTAGGAATCGTAGACAAATTCACCTGAATTTTTAACCAGGAATCTTTTAAGTCTGATCCCATAGATGTGGTACCGCTCACTAGTTTGCACATCATCTGTAGATTTTGTCCAGCACCACCAGTGGTAACCTGAAAATAGGACCAGGATCCAGTGATTTTAACTTGTGAAGTGGCATCTAACCAGTCTTTAAAATCGGGTAGTTTTGCATTGTCTTTTTGAAAAGCCGTATTAAGGTGATCATAATGGATACCAAAAACAGTATCCCAACCGAAAGTATCTATTGCACTTGCCATTGTTTATATTTTTTAATTGTGATTAATTTTAATGTGTGCGTTTTTGGTAAAAAACGCTTTGGAAACTCAACAAAAGTTAAGTCATCATACCCCTGTATTACACCAGGGTGCCTTCTAGAGATTGCTCAGGTTTTTCCTGAACATCAGCATCTAGTAAATCTCCGGTGATTAAAAGTGGGCCGTTTAAATTCACAGCTTTTAGATCCCAACCGGTATTGCCAGGAAATGTAGTAGTACCTACACAATTTGCTGCAAAGTTGTTGAACGTCGGGATGCTATCCAGGTCCCCATCGGCAGCCATTTTCATGTACTTGGCGATCAAACCAATTTGAGCTCCCATAGCAGATCCCAAAATCCCAGCAAAGACTTTCCATTTGTTGGCATTGAGCGCTGATGCAAAAGATTGTACAAACCCTTTGCTTCCTGCGTTTTCTACAGATTCTGCAGCCGCCTGGAACGATGCTTGTTCCATCTCTTGAATCTCCCCTTGAGAGTCTCTTACAATCAAAGGCACCCACTCTACAGTAGACATTTCTATAGCCGCTTCGGTAGTGGTTTTTACCGTCACTGTTCCGGCGGCATCTACTGCAGCACCCAGTACAGCTCCCAAAATACTTCCTACGATGGCTGCTGCGATTCCTGTACAGATTTCAAAGATCTGAACCCCTTCAGAAACAGAAACATTACAGTTGATATTTACGCTACCATTAGACACAATTTTGTCTCCGTTTTTATCAAATAACGGTTTTGGCATCAGCACATATCCCTTAGATGTTTTCTTTAATTCTAACTCAAAATATTGAGTCATGTTTAAATGAAGATTAATGTCTCCGGGTCCATGCCAACCGGTCCATTCGCAAGTAGCGTCAATCACTTTGATCACCACAAAATTATTCTCGATGCCCATCTGGAAGTTACCAGCCTTGATTACCGGAGAGATTTTGTGCCCGTTGTCCAGCTCAAAATTACCCCAGGTAAGATCCTTGTTGGTAGCGATCCAATTGTTGTCATTGATAATATGGAAATCTTCTGCTTTTGATCCCTGGATGTTGTATACGGCACCCGGTAGCAAAATATGCTCCAGCATTTTGTTTTCGCTAATACAAAAAGCAGAGTTGGTTCCGGTGGGTAGATTTTCGAGAATTCGAGCATCTATCGCATTTTCAAGTAGTCCCGATGGACTGTCGTCTGTAGTGCACAATACTCCAAAAACACTGTTGTCCAAAGTTTGGTCTCTAGCCGGAGCGCAGGCATAAGAGGTAGACGTAGGCATCAGCCACTGGTAGTCTCCTTTGTCTGCCTTCAGGTTAATATCTACCGCCGCAAATACGTGATTAAAACTGGCAATATTATCAATAAAGTACTCCTGGAATATCTGCGGTAACGCCGTTTTTAGCAATTGATCCGAAATATTCGGGAAGGTACTAGTGATAATACTTACCGAAGGATTTTCGATACTCCCATCGGCATTTACTTTGAATAGATGAGGTGTACCACCCGTCCCCGGAACCTGTTTTCCAGGATCATATTTAGGATCTGGTATAGCAGATAACTTTACCTGGATCTCTATAATCCCTCCTGCTAGGTTTCCTGTTTTTCCGTCGCTCACTACAGAACCCGATGTAATCGGGCAAGTCATTTGAAGGTTTTGGCCATCGCCTCCAATAGACAATTGCCAATCACTCCAATCCCCAGAAATAGTGACTTTAGAACCACTATTTTCATAATTAAAATCGCTTGGTGTTCCCTTGCTTTTTACAATCGCCTGGTTCACCGATTTGTAACTAATACCAAAGACGGTGTCCCATCCCAGTAAATCAATTTGATCTGACATAGTTTTAGGTTTTAAAAGTGTTAATAAATCAATTATTGAGCTGCTTCTGCTAGTTCTGGGGGGTGTTTTCTGACGTAGATAAAGCTGAATCTCCTCTCATATAAAATGCTCCTGATAATCCGGCATTTTTAACATCGAAATTGGTTAAACCACTCCAATTCACATTGAATGAAGCAATTTTTGCGATGGATAGATTCCCTCCGGAGTTGATCGAATCACTTACAGACGATGCAACGGCACCGCAGATGGCGTACATCACTCCTGAAACAATTCCTAAAATCACTACTCCTCCGATGGCGGCTCCTACCCAGTCGTACCAAGGGATGTGTTTGCTATAATCTTTTGTAGGGTTGGGATCGGCATCAAAGCTAATCGTCTTGTGATCTGGATGGAAGACGCATTTATTTACAGATCCAATATTAAAAGTGACATAGGCGTTGGCCAGACCGGTAATATCGAATCTACCACCAGCACTGGTTTTTAAAGAATCGCTTTGTACACTAATGTTTAAGCTATTAAGGCTTGGGTAATAAGTGATCAAGCCCCATTTGTGAGAATCGCAACCGATGTTTCCGGTATTTACGATCGAGTTGCCAGACATTTTAAAGCTACCACTATTGGTACCATGGCCGTAGGCCGCGGGTAACCCTGGCATCACCACATGTTCTAAAAACAGATTAGAAGACATGGCAAAATAATAGTTGTACTGACCGTTAAGTAGGGAAGAATCCACATTTTTTTGCAATCCAGAAATATCTCTGTCGGTCACCACGCCTAGCACCGCAAGAGAACCCTCTGATCCTGAAACCGGTTGTGTATAGATATAGGCAAACCTTTTGGGCGTTAGCCAATTTTCTGCACTTGGATTTCCGATACTGGCAAAGATATAGGCCAGTTTGCTTTTGTTGGCGATAAGACATTTTGGAAGGTTATCGTGCAACATGTCTTTTGCAATACCCGTTAGTTTGTTGCTCGTATCTGTATTGACTACAGTTACGGCTCCCGGAGTAGTATCCCCAGGATGGGTTCCTACCACTTTACAGTTAAACTTTAGATTGTCTTCTCCTTTTACGGAGGTGTTTTCGATAAAATCGAGTTGCAGTTCTAATACAGGCGTTACCCCTGCCAGATCATAGGTTTGCCCCATAGCGGTAATGCTTCCCGATTTAATGGGGGTTTCAAAATGTAGCAGGGTGTCTGATCCGCCCTGTACAATGCTCCAGGCATCAAATTCTCCTGTAATTTTGATCCCACTCTCTTCATAGTCAAAAGAGACTATGAGTTGGCTCATGTTGGCTTTCAACTGTTCGTTGACTCTTGAGTTTGAACACGCAAAGACCGTGTCCCATCCGAATAATTCCATAGGTTTTAAGTTTTGATTATTTATCCTTGTTTATGATTACATAATGATAAACACGTCCAATAATATGGGGGTATGATTAACTTGTAGTAATTCCAGGATCAATTTTCCTTACTTAAAATCACCTACCTTAAAGATAACGAATGTCTGTGATAGTTCTTTACGGGTTCCCATAGGGATGGTAAATTTTAAAAGTATGATAACTATTTGCTATTGTATTGTTAAAATAGGATGGAGGCTTTTCGGATCTTATTGAATAGGAGATGGATATGTGGTAATGATGGAAGTGAGTTGTTTTTATTGATAAGGAATGTTTTTACAAACACTGTTTCTCTAATTCCTTAATAAAATAGGAAGGGTAAATCCCTGTTTTTTTATAAAAAGCCTTAGAAAAAGCTTCGGCATTATTAAAGCCAATGTCTTGCGCAATGGCTTTTATGGTATATTTTCTAAAAATAGTATCTGTTTTTAGTTTGTCGATTACATATTCGATACGTAAATCGTTGATGTAGGCACTAAAACTCTTTTCTTTAAAGGTATTGATCACTTTGGATAGATAACTAGAGTTGGATCCGAAGCTTTTGGCCAGATCTTTGGCGTTTAGATTAGATTTTAGATATCCTTTATTTTCCTCGAAGTGTTGTAGTTGATCAATTAGATGATCAAAAGTTTCCTTAGTGATACCGGATGAATTTGCTGCAGTAACGGTTTTCTCTTTTTGATTTGGTGTAGTAGTTTCTTGTAGTAATTTGGTAAATCGGGTTTTATATAATCGTTGTCGATAGTAATAATAGGCAATACCTACCAAACTTAATCCTAAAAGGATCAGAATGATGATATTTTGAGTAGAAATTTTGGAGTTTTCTTGTTCTAGGGATGCTATTAACTCTTCTTTTTCTGCTAGGAGGATTGGTGTGTCGAATTCGTTGTTCAACTTATCCGTAGTGGACCTATACCTACCGTGAAAGATACTATCATTATACAATAACCGATTGATATAATGAAGCTGATTATCTTTATCTTTTATCGATTTATAATACTTTATCAATTCTGGATATGCGGGTCTAGCTTCTGAAATTAAATCATTTGATAGATTAACAAAAGAGTCTATTTTCTTAAAATATCCAATTGCTTTTTCTTTCTGATTCAAAGCGATATATGATTTACCTAGAAAAAAATATCCACTCATTAAATTATGATAGCCAAAGGTCTTTTTATACTTATTGTTCAGAAATTCTTTTATTCCTTTATTTATGAATGATATTGAATTTTCATAATCTTCATGATAATAATACAAGATTCCTTTGTTTAGAGTATAAACACATAGAATATTAGTTGATTTAGATATTTTTTCTCCTTTGGTTTGATAGTAGTAAGCAGAATCAATTTGTTTATTTAATCGATAGGTGGTTATTAAATCTGAAAGAAATCTAAGATATCGTATTGAGTCATTTTGTTTTTTACCTATTTGCGTTTTTTCATACGCTAAGGATTTTTTATAAAGCAATTTAGCTTCATCATATTTTCCAAATTTTCTCTTTAAAGTTGCAATGCTTGAATGAAAAAGAGAGGTATATACAGGAACGTTGTTTTTTTCGGCACTTCTTAATCCATCGAGATAGTAATCTAATGCTTTGTTATACTCGCCTTTTTGCTGAGTGAATATACCTTTGGTCATTTGTATAGCTCCTGTTTGTAATACATGTTTAGTATTGCGCACTTTTGCAATTCCACTATCTAAATACATAATGCGTTTTTCATGGTTATCATAAAAAAAATAGGATATCCAATGATAACCTCTAGCCATTTCGGAGACACTATCAAGATCTTTGGCTTTTTGTAAATAAGTGTTAGCGTACATTCGGTTTAAAGAGGAATCTTTTTCCGCGAATTTTTCATAAAGTTGTTCAAATTCTAAATTATAAATGGAATCAATAGACTGCCCATATCCAAAGCAGGAAATAGTAACACAACTAATAAAAAGTATTTTGGTAACGATATTCATCAATGAAAAGGTTATTTATAGGCAATGTTTCTCTAATTCCTTAATAAAGTAGGAAGGATAAATCCCTGTTTTTTTATAGAAAGCTTTAGAAAAAGCCTCGGCATTATTAAAGCCGATGTCTTGAGCAATGGCTTTTATGGTATATTTTCTAAAAATGGCATCCGTTTTTAGTTTGTCAATGACATATTCAATACGTAAATCATTGATATAGGCACTAAAACTCTTTTCTTTAAAGGTATTGATTACTTTGGATAGATAACTAGAGTTAGAACCGAAGCTTTTGGCCAGATCTTTGGCATTTAAGTTGGATTTTAGATACCCTTTTTGATCTTCAAATTGTTGTAATTGATCAATTAAATGATCAAAGGTTTCTTTAGTAATTCCCGAAGAATTTGTTGTGGCAGTAACGATTTCCTCTTTTTGATTTGGAGCAGTAGTTTCTTGTAGTAATTTGGTAAATCGTGCTTTATACAGTCGTTGTCGATAGTAGTAATAGGCAATACCCACCAAACTTAAGCTCAAAAGGATCAGAATGATGATGTTTTGCGTAGAAATTTTGGAGTTTTGTTGTTCTAGAGAGGTAATGAGTTTTTCTTTTTCTGCGAGGAGGATGGGAGTATCGAATTCGTTGTTCAATTTATCTGTAGTGGATTTATATCTGCCATGAAAGATACTATCATTATACAATAACCGATTGATATAATGAAGCTGATTATCTTTATCTTTTATCGATTTATAATACTTTATTAATTCTGGATATGCGGGTCTAACTTCTGAAATTAAATCATTAGATAGATTAACAAAAGAGTCCATTTTCTTAAAATATCCAATCGCTTTCTCTTTTTGATTTAAAGAGATATATGATTTGCCTAGAAAAAAATATCCGCTCATTAAATTATGATAGCCATAGCTTGAAGGATAATTACAACTTAAAAACTCTTTGACACCCTCTCTAATTGACAATATTGAACCACTGTAGTCATTGTTATAATATTTCAATATTCCTTTGTTTAAAGTATAAACTCCTTTTATATCGGTGATTTGAGATGTTCTTTCCCCTTGATTATAAAAGTATCGAGCTGAATCAATTTCCTTGCTCAACCTATATGTAGTTGTTAAATCAGCAAGAGTCATTAAATATCGTAACGAATCTATTAGTTCTTTGTTTGTCTTTAAATTCTCGTATTGAAGGGATTTTTTATAAAGTAACTTTGCTTCGCCATATTTTCCTAATTTTCGTTTTATGTGGGCAATTCTAGAGTTAAAAACAGATTTATAGTATAAGGAATTCATTTTTTCAGAATTTTCTAATCCTTCAAGATAATATTCCAATGCTCTATTATAATCTCCTCTTAGCTGAGTTACTCTTCCTTTGGTATTACACATCGCTCCGGTTTGTAATACATGCTCTGTATTTTTTACTTTTGATAGACCACTATCAATATAAATGATCCGTTTTTCATAGTTATTTGCAACCAAAAAAGATATCCAAAAATAACCTCTAGCCATTTCAGAAATGCTATCTAGGTCTTTTGCCTTTTGTAAGTAGATATCTGCATATAATCTATTGAGTAAAGTATCTTTTTCGGTATATTGTTTTTCATGAAGTTCTTTAAAATCTAATCTATAGATTGAATCAATAGACTGCCCATATCCAAAACCGGATATAAACATCAAAAGGATCAGAATTGAAATACTTTTTTTAAAGTGCATACGGTAGCATTTATTTCAGATCAAAAGTATCTAAATAAAGAGGTAGAATTCAAAAATCTAGAGGCTATTCGTTAAAATGCTACACGGTTTTTATAAAATCCGAGTCCGGGTTATTGTGGTTTGGTGCAGTGATAAGTAAAACGTGGCTAATATGATGATTTTAATTTATGTAGTTGAAAATCAGATAAATAATTTTTGTTTTTACAGTCGGATTTTATAAAATCAGACTTGTCTTGCTTGCAAAACATATGATTCTCCCCCTACTTTTGATGGCAACAAAACGCAAGGTCCTATCCTTATCTCGAGAAAGTGAGTGACATTATGATTGCGATAAAAATGAATACAAACTCAGTAAAGGGAAAAACATGAATGTCATTATCAAACAAATAGAATTAATAGCGAGAATCGATCAATTGATCCGTCTAGAAGCTACAGGTTGCCCAGTTAGTTTATCCAAACGATTAGGGATTTCAAAAACCACTTTGTATCGCATCATTAATACCATGAAAGATCTAAATGCCCCAGTGGTATACGATCCGTATATTGAAAGCTTTGTATACGAAGAAGCGGTGGGCTTTCAGTTTGGCTTTTTCCATCGTCAGGTGAGTGCTTGATATGGGGAAATAAAATAGCTATCCCATCCAAAAACCCTATATTGGTAACGTATTGGAACAAAAACAAACGTGATCCATGGCTAAAAAAAGTAAGATCAATTATCGGCAGCTTCTTATGGAAACCTTTTTTATTGTTTTTGCCGTTTTATTGGCATTGGTACTTAACGAATGGCGTACGGCTGTAAAAGAACAAGACACGGTGGATAAAGTGCTCGAAAATATCGTAAACGAAATAGAAGCCAACAAAAAAGACCTCGAAGTAAAACATAAATATCATCTCAAAACCTCTCAAGAGATCGGGAGATATTTGGCCAATGATAGCTTGTGGGGGAGTTTGCAATACAATTCGGGAGTAGAAGCAGTAACCCAGTTAATGCCCAAAGGGATTTATAACCCCAATATGCAATCCGGCGCCTGGGATAGTGCTGTACTAAGTGGGGTGGTCAATTCTTTTGATTATGAGGTGTTGTATACGCTTTCTAATCTGTATCAGGTTCAGGAAAGTGGTCCCAATAGCACCTGGAAAATTATTGCTGGTTTCTATTCTGAGGCCGATTCCTTCAATCGGGAAAATGCCAGACAATTGGCATTACGATTTCAACTGGCCTTTGGGGAACTCTATAATCAGGAACGAAGTTTATTGAATAATTATGAAGATGCGTTGAAAACGCTTCAACAATAGGAGTTGATTGTGATTAGAATGGGTAACATTTCGATAGATTAGAACATATAAAGATACATTAGTCTTGCTCACTTTGTTTTGGGCATATAAAATCAAACCATCATGAAATACCTACTACCACTTTGTCTTTTCGCCGTGTTGATTTCCTGTCAGAATAAGGAAACAGCTATTGCAACGCCAACTAATCCTGATAGTTATCAGATACTGCTGCAAGAACAGCAAGCAGAACAAGTATTGAATCAAAAATCTGGTACCGCAAAACCCGCGGCCTGGCTGGATGAAACGCCTTCTTTTCTAAGAGATATTCCAGAGGCCGATACGTTAGAGGTTCGGTTAACTCGATTTTTGGGTGCGCGAAAAATAAAGGAATTATATGCCAATGGAAGCTTGGATAGCATCAAATATCCGATGGATAGTATAAAAAGAGGAATATATGTGGTCAATGGATATCGTGATGGGCAGCAGTTTGTGGTTATCGATGCCAATAATAACTACAGTTTTAAAGACGATACTGTTTTTTACTTTAAAAACGATTTTAAACATCGTATTCCCAAAGATCCTTTGCTTCGAGATAGCATTCCTTTTGTAACCGTGATGTATCAGGATTTTGACGGGGAACAACTCATCGAGAAAACTATGAAAGTAAAACCGCTACCAGAAAAACTGCCTTATGAAGAGTTTTTGAACAAGGAGCAATTGAAGCAAATTCCCCAAGGCAATTAAAGGATAGTTTCGCTATAAAACTGTTTTATCAGCAAGATTGGGAAGGACAATTGCAGTTAGAAGACAAATACTATGTAGTTAATGTCATGAAGTGGTTCCAAGGTTCAAAAGTGCAATTTTATGAAGGCCCCAGAGATGCGATTATAATCGATCCTCAAAATCAGGGATATACCATAAAAGATAGTATCAAATTAGGAAACTCCTATTATGTATTGGATAGCCTTACCCCAAAGAAGGATCAATTGTTTATCCGAAAACTGGATATCGAAGCTCCAAAATGGGGATACCGCATAGGAGAGACCACGGTAGATTTTACATTCGAAAATATCGATGCAGAGCAAAAAAAGATAAGTGAGGTATTTGACGGTAAAGAATATGTGTTGATTGACTTTTGGGGAACCTGGTGTGGACCTTGTACAGCACTTACTCCCGATCTGGTACGAATGTCTCAGGAATATGAAAATAAGATGGCATTGTTGAGTATCGCTTTCGATCAAAAGAAAGAACCTCTGGTAGCGTACATTGCCAAAAACAATATGGCATGGGAACATGTTTTTGTTGAAGGGTATGCCAAAGCGAATATGAAAGAAAAACCAAGGCTCATCAAAAACTTTGCTGTAGAGGGATATCCCACTTTTATCTTACTGAATTCAAAACTGGAAATAGTACATCGTGGTACAGGAAAACCTGCTTTAGATAAGATAGAAGGGATGATTAAATCTTAACAGGCACTAACCGATTTTTTATGAAACGGTTGCTTTATTTGCTTTTTGCTGCTGCTATAATTTCTTGCCAACAAAAGTTGGTTAAAGATCATGTGGTGTTGTCAGGTAAGATTAAAGACCCGATACCTTCTAAAAATATCACCATTAGCAGTTCGGACATCGACCAGGAGCATAAAGGTTTGAATTATAGAGAAACTATTGAAGTATTGGAGGATGGAACTTTTTTGGATACTTTGAAGCTTCCCGACAATGAATATGATTTTTCTTATAATAGAGAGAATCTGTCCATTGATATCAAAAAGGGATATGATTTAAAAATTAACTTCGATGCAAAAGCATTGGTAACATCTATAAATTTTGAAGGTGCAGGCTATGCTTTTAATCAGTTTAATGCAGATAAAAAGAGGTTAAAAGCTAGTGTAGAAAAGGAATATGTTAAAAATAACATTTCTGATATAGATAGTTTTATACGATCTTTTTCAGATAAACAATATCAGTTGATTCAGGATTATAATGATTTGCTGCAGGACTCAATTCTGAAAAAAGAAAAACAAAAGATCACTGATTTTTTTTCGAATGAAAAGTATGTTCAATTATACGTTAAACAATTAAAGACGATAAAAGCTAAGAAAAAGATGATGGGGACACATGCCTTGAATTTCTCTTTCGAGGATAGGCAAGGGTCGATAGTGTCTTTATCAGATTTTAAAGGAAAATATGTCTTTTTGGATATTTGGGCAACATGGTGTGGCCCGTGTAAGTTTCAACTTCCCTTTTTAGAGAAGATATATCAAGAATTCAAGGAAGAAAATATTGTTTTTGTAGGTATTTCTATAGACAGCCCTCAAGATAAAATGAAATGGTTGGATATTTTAGAAATAGAAAATCATGTAGGAGTGCAGTTATTCGAAAACCAAGGAGGGGAATCTAATTTTATCTCTTCTCTAAAAATCAATACCATACCTAGATATCTTATTATAGATCCTAATGGTCGAATTGTAGATACAGATGCGCCAAGACCATCTTCTGAAAATGAATTAGCGAGAGCCTTACATGATTTATTAGATACAAAATAAAACTATTGCAAGCGTTTCAAATAATGAAACTAGGTATAACTACTTTTGAAGCATCTGAATAATATTTATGTTGTTTTTTAGGTAACGATACCTCTTAGTACAACATAAACAGGTGAAATAACGATACAATATCATGAAAAAAATAGTATTTGTCACCTTACTGTTTAGTGCCCTAATGCATGGACAGTCTAAGTTTATTGAAATAGAGGTTCGAGATTCGATACGGATACAACCTTTAAGTTTTGAATATCATATAGTGGTAGATGACTCCAGGATTGTAAGATACGAAGAAGATGGTACCAGAAATGATAAAGAGGCAAGAGTAAAACTCATCGAAAAATATAAAGAGCTCGGCGAATTTTTGAAAACCAAAGGGTATCAATTTAGGAACCTAAATAGGGACAATTACGAAATTATGAGCTATGTTGGCTTTGCAAAAATGGGATATGCAGTTATTCTGAAGAATGCCAATGAACTTGATCAATTATCTCAAGAACTAAAATATTTAGATTACATAAGAGCGTCCTTGGGGGAGTTTGAACTGCCCGACGAAGATGAACTTGAAAAACGATTATTTAAAAAGCTATTAGACAAAGCCCAACGCAAAGCAGAAACCATAGCAGAGCTATCTCAAATGAAGCTTGGCCGAATCCTTGAATTCAGAGAAGTACCAGAGATTGATAATCTAAGTTTTAATATTATGGATATCTACGTAGCTAATAAGATGAGAGGGGAATTTGATAGCCAAAATGGAGATCTTTTGGCGCAAAGATGGAAAGCTATAATGGTGAAATATGAGGCCAATTAGCTTTTGATAAATTGAATTTGAATAACAATGAACTACATTATATTAGATCTGGAAGCCACCTGTTGGAAAGATCGAAATACAGAAAAACAAAACGAAATCATAGAAATAGGGGCAGTAAAAGTAAATGCTGAAGGTAAAATTACAGATGAGTTTAATGACTTCGTAAGACCGAAGCTACATCCTATATTGTCAGATTTCTGTACAGAACTCACCACTATTGAGCAGAGCGATATCGATAGCGCAGATACTTATGATAAGGTAATAGAACGGTTTAAGAACTGGATCAACCTTAGTGAACCCTATTTGCTATGCAGCTGGGGGTTCTATGACAAAAAACAATTTCAAAAGGATAGTGAGTTGTATGGTCTTGAAACAGGTTGGTTGGAGCAACATATCAGCTTAAAACATCAATTTGCCAAGATTAAACAACTAAAAAGACCCATAGGCATGGGTGGTGCCTTAAAAATGGAAAAGTTATCGCTGGAAGGTACGCACCATAGAGGGATTGACGATGCCCGAAACATTGCGAAGATTTTTATCAATAATCTAAGGTTTTGGCAGGTAAATCTTTAATATGGTTGAATAAGATCGTAAAAACAGTTTTTTAAATAGGTTTTACAATTTTAAATTGCTCCTTTTTAGGAATTAAAGGAGTAACCGAAGTCTGTATAAGTCTGGTTAATTCTTCGCAAAGTACTTTTTTAACAAAAAAATTGTGAGTTACCAGTCCAATAGATCGTACCGGAACAGGATCTTTAAACTCAGTAATCCGGGACTTTTCGGTATGATTTAGCATGCTGTTGGCCAAAAAGGGCAAAATAGTAATCCCTTTTCTGGATTCTGTGATGCGTATAAGGCTTTCCATAGATCCGCTTTCAAATTTGAAATTACCATGAGTTTTCATGTACTTGGCAGATAATTCGCAGATATCATATACTTGCGTTCTTAGGCAATGCCCTTCTTCTAATAAACACATTTTTGAGAATTTTAAATCTGGAGGAGAAACTTTGGATTTTGTGTGTTCATCAGTGCAGTCATAGATTAAAAAGGGTTCTTCAAATAATGGGTATTCTGTTAATTCCTTGTGTTTTAAAGGGAGGGCCAGAATTCCAATGTCAAGATTTCTCTTTAATAGTTGTTCTTGTATCTGACTTGTATTTAATTCTCGAACACTAATAGTAACCTTCGGAAAACGCTCTACAAAATCAGTGATAAAAAGAGGAAGCAAGTATGGGGCAAGGGTAGGGATGATTCCTATTTTTAGAGTACCGATCATTTCACCTTTGATTTCTTGAATGACATTGGTAAGCAAGTCGATTTCGTTGACAATAATCTGTAGTCGTTCAATTATTTTTTCTCCTTCTTTAGTGACCGTAACCGGTTTGGTTTTACGGTTGAAGATTTTAATCCCTATCTCATTTTCAAACTTGTTGATCATAGTGCTCAATGTAGATTGTGTCACAAAGCACTTTTCGGCTGCCAATTCAAAATTTTTGGAATTCACAACTGCTAATACGTATTGGTATTGTTGAATGTTCATATGTAAAGATAATGATTATTTACATCATCAATAATTGCATTTATATATTAGTTTTTATCAATGGTAAATATTTAAGAATTTTACAATCCAACTATTAATTTATCACACAATGAAAAAAACACTTTCCAGAATTTTGATGGCTGTAGGCGCCTTGGCGATCACAGCAACGATTGTTCTATTCTCCTCATTTAGTAGTAATGAAGGAAAAGTAACTAGCGAATCCGAAAAGGGCGGTTGTCCTTTTGGTTTTGATAAGCTCGCTAAATCTACAGGTACGGTAACTAATGGTAAACCTAAGTCTAACAGAGATTGGTGGCCTAATTCACTTGATCTTACTGTA
This sequence comes from Aquimarina sp. KJ22-3, assembly GCF_055808215.1. Classification (NCBI taxonomy): domain Bacteria; kingdom Pseudomonadati; phylum Bacteroidota; class Flavobacteriia; order Flavobacteriales; family Flavobacteriaceae; genus Aquimarina; species Aquimarina sp. KJ22-3. The sequence continues at coordinate 479,691 of NZ_CM147859.1, forward strand.
CTGCGTAAAAATGCAGTGTTATCAAATCCGCTAGGAGAAGATTTCGATTACAAAAAAGAGTTTGAGAGTTTAGACTATTTTGCGCTCAAAGAAGATCTAAAAACCTTAATGACCGATTCTCAAGAATGGTGGCCTGCAGATTTTGGTCATTATGGAGGATTGTTTATACGAATGGCCTGGCACAGTGCAGGAACCTACAGATCTGGCGACGGTAGAGGTGGAACAAGAGAAGGAAAACAGCGTTTTGCACCACAAAATAGCTGGCCAGATAATGCCAACCTTGACAAAGCAAGAAGGTTATTATGGCCGATTAAGCAGAAGTATGGACAATCAATTTCTTGGGCGGACTTGTTTATTTTGGCAGGTAACGTGGCCTATGAGTCTATGGGCTTCGAAACCTATGGTTTTGCAGCAGGTCGTGTAGATACCTGGGAGCCTCAAACCGATGTGTACTGGGGATCTGAAAAAAAGTGGTTAGATGATGAGCGATTTTCTGAAGATAGAGAGTTAGAAAAACCACTAGCTGCAGTACAAATGGGACTGATTTATGTAAATCCTGAAGGTCCTAATGGAAACCCCGATCCAGCAGCCGCGGCAAAAGATATTCGGATTTCTTTTGGTCGCATGGGAATGAATGACGAAGAAACCGTTGCACTTATTGCAGGGGGACATACAGTAGGTAAAACCCATGGTAAAGCTTCTGAAGAACATATCGGTCCAGCGCCCGAAGCTGCGGGAATTACAGATATGGGATTGGGTTGGAAAAGCAATTACAAATCAGGAAAAGGTCCAGACGCTACGACTTCTAACCTGGAGGTAATTTGGACAGAAACACCAGACAAATGGAGTCACGGTTTTTTTGAAGGATTATTTGAAAATGAATGGGAGCTGGTTAAAAGTCCAGCAGGAGGACATCAGTTTCAAGCCGTAAATCCTAAAAAGATGTATCCAGATGCTTTTGACCCTAATAAAAAGCACAAACCTACCATGTTGGTCACAGATGTTGCTTTACTTCATGACCCATCCTACAGAAAAATATCCGAGAGATTTTACAAAAACCCAAAGGAGTTTGAAAAGGCTTTTGCCAAAGCTTGGTTTAAACTTACCCACAGAGATATGGGACCTAATACAACATACCTAGGGCCTGAAGTGCCGAAGGAAAGTTTTGTTTGGCAAGATCCCATTCCTAAAGTAAATCACACACTGGTAAATGCAAAAGATATTGCATCGTTGAAAGCCAAGATTGCAGCATCTGGTTTAAGCAATAGTGAATTGGTGAGTACCGCTTGGAATTCTGCAGCTACCTACAGAGATTCGGATCGTAGAGGAGGTGCAAACGGAGCCAGAATTAGATTAGAACCAATGGTAAACTGGGAATCTAATAATCCTAAACAATTAAAACGTGTTCTAGCCTATTATGAAAAAGTGAAAGCAGATTTTGATGCGAACAATGGAGATAAGAAAATCTCTATAGCAGATCTAATTGTTTTGGGTGGATGTGTAGGTGTTGAAGAAGCAGCAAAAAAAGCAGGATATGAAACAAAGGTTCCTTTTACACCGGGTAGAATGGATGCTTCGCAAGAGCAAACGAGTATCGAAGGAATGGAGCTGCTAAAACCCATGGCCGATGGGTTCAGTAACTACCAACAAACGGAGTATACACTTACTACAGAGCAGCTGTTGGTGGACAAAGCACAATTGCTTACCCTTTCTGCTCCAGAAATGACGGTCTTGGTAGGAGGGATGCGTGCGATTGGCGCAAATTATGATGCCTCTGAAACGGGTATCTTAACAAGCAAAGCAGGAACGCTAACCAATGAGTATTTCAAGAATTTATTAAGTATGGAGTTTGAGTGGGAAGCTGTAGATGATAAACAATATTTGTTTAATGGGTTTAAAAGAGGAACAAAGGATAAAGTATGGACCGCAACAAGGGCCGATTTGATTTTTGGTTCCAATTCTGAACTAAGAGCCTTATCTGAAGTGTACGCAAGTGATGATGCCAAGGAGCGATTTGTAAAAGATTTTGTAGCCGCCTGGAACAAAGTAATGATGTTAGATCGATTTGATATCTAGATATATTCTCTTAAAACAACAATTAAATGGCTTAAGAATACTATTCTTAAGCCATTTTTTATGTTCAGGATGCACTTTTGCAAGATATAACACTCCTAATTTTTGATAAACTTCTTGATGATAGGATTATTCCCAAAATCGAAAAATGAGATTTCTAGCATATATATTCCAGAAGGCAATGTAGCTATGTCTATAACATCTTCTTCAGAATAATTCACTATTCTTTTTACCAATCTTCCGTTCACATTATAAATCGATAGGCGATTGTTTTGTGGGATTTCAGCAATTTGAATTTGATCTACAGCGGGGTTAGGGTATAGCGTAACCAATCCAAGGCTTGGAGCTACCACAATTGCTTTAGTGATTTCAAAATCGTTGGATACAAAAGTAATGTCGTAATTAGCATTATCTAATGTTCCCTGGTTGATGGCGTAACGTCCTGCATCTTCACCCGGAGTTCTTTCCAAACTTCCGTTCAGGATATCATCTGCAACTAGATTTCCTGTGGTTATGCTGTAGGTGAGTACCGGATCAGCTGTGCCAGATACTTTGCTCTGACCTGCATCTGCGGTTACCGTTATGGGTCTTGAAAACACAGTCAACGTCTGAAATACCGAAGCAGCAGCATTATAGTTTCTATCACCAGCTTGGCTCGCCGTGATCGTTGTACTTCCTGCTCCAACAATGGTTATGAGATTTCCTGAAATGGTTGCAACCGAGGTGTTAGAACTCCTATAGGCAATTGCTAATCCAGAATTGATGGTAGCATTTACTTCGAAATCCTGGTCTCCATAGGTTACATCAGTCAACGGATTAAAGGTAATGATTTGATCTACTTTGGTAATTTCAAAATCAGCAGATACAAAAGTAATGTCGTAATTACTATTTTCTAATGTTCCCTGGTTGATAGGGTAGCGTCCTGCATTTTCTCCAGCTGTTCTTTCTAAGCTTCCGTTAAGAACATCGCCAGTAACTATATTTCCGGCAGTGATACTATATGTTAGTAGAGGGTCAGTTTCGCCAAATACTTTGCTCTGACCAGCATCTGTAGTTAGGGTGATCGGTCTAGGGATTACAGTTAAAGGTTGAAAAACCTCCAACGCAGGAAGGTATGCTACATTTCCAGCTTGACTGGCAGTAATAGTAGTTGTTCCTACTCCAATGATCGTTACTGTATTTCCTGAGATCGTAGCTACCGAAGTATCAGAACTTGAATACGTAATATCTAATCCAGAATCGCTTGTTGCGGCTAAATTAAAATCTGCATCCCCATACGTTACATTTGGCAAAGCATTAAAATTGATGACTTGTTCTGATTTTCTGAATTCGTAAGCTCCAATATCGATGGTAGCTGTGGTATTTACATCTCCATCAATGATACGATCATTTCCTCCTAGATCGATTGATAGGGTATTTGCTAAATTGTTTCCAGCGTCTACCAGTACAGAATTTCCTTGTAATGTAAAATCGTTATTTGCAGCATCTTTGAAGAGAACATCTGTAATTGTGGTTCCATCAATATTTCCGGTTCCGGTTGGGTTTTCTCCTTTCAAATAGCTGTAGGTGGCATTCAAGGTTCCTGTACTTGTTCTTGTGGTGTTATGGTTTAGATCATGATTTCCTGTTACTACAGTGTTTTCTAAAGAAATATTTCCGGCGTGATTTCCAAAAATTCCATATAATGGGTCCTGAACACTATTGTTGACCACAGTACAGCCCACGAAGTTCATAATCCCCTCTTCTGCATAAAAAACATTGGTGATTTTACCTTCATTTCCGTAGAACAAACAATTTGTAAACTGATTGTTGTTTCCAGAAAATTGATAGACAGCTCCACCATCCTCAGCGCGATTGTTTCTGATTATACAATTGACAAAACTATTATTATTGGTATTTTTTAGAAAGATCCCTCCACCTTTTGAATCTTGGAAAACATTAGAATTAGAGTTGTATTCTGCATATCCATTTTCAATAATAAATCCATCGATTAGTGCATTGTCGGTATTGAGCAGATACAATATGGTGTTTGAATTTCCTAGGATACTATTAGGAACACCAATATCTCCGCTTAAAATGGTAGTATTGTTTACCCAATCTCTTTCGGTAAGGATAGTTTCTGTCCCGTCAAACCCTCCGTATATTTTGATGTTATCTCGAATAGAAAAATGATCATATCTATTCACCCCTGGTTGGTAGGTTCCTTGTTGCACCCATATTTCTTCTATACTTGAACATTCATTAGCCAATTGTAAAGCATGTTGTAATGAGGTAGCTTCTGCCCAGGAATTTCCGTAGTTGTTTGCTGATCCTGTTGAGGTTACATACAGTTTGTTTGAAGTAATTACACTACAATCAAAAGGTTCGTAGGCCCAAATTTCCTCTCCATATTTTCCGTCATCTGCATTGAAGAACAATTTTCCATTAGACACTACCATATCATCTAGTGAAGATCCTCCTGAACCAGGACGCATATCTGCTGCAAGACGGGTACCTTCTATAGTACCATCGGTAACCCATAATTCTGATCCCCATATACCATCATTTGCACGGAAATATAGATGATCTTGTAATACAGTAAGTTCACTAACACCACCAAAACCTCCTTCTTGTATGTCGATGACTAATTGAGTCCCGGCTTCGGTACCATCACTTTCCCATAACTCCGCCCCATGAATCCCATCATTAGCTTTAAAATATAATTTACCATTATAACTTACCAACCATTGCGGAGAGGACCAAGAAGTTGATGGGTTAATATCCTTTACCATTTGAGTCCCAGCTTGGGTACCATCGGTCACCCATAATTCTCCACCATGAACATTATCATTAGCCTGAAAGTATAGTTTGTTATTATGAACCGCAAATTCTCTTGGATTAGAACCAGAATTTCCCGGTATAATATCGATGGCTAGTTGGGTTCCTGCTTCGGTACCATCACTTTCCCACAGTTCATTTCCATGAACCCCGTCATTTGCAGTAAAATAAATTTTATTATTAAATGCTATCAGCTCTTTGGGATAGCTGCTACTTGTTCCTGGTTGAATATCTTTTACTAACTGTGTCCCAGCTTGGGTACCATCGGTCACCCAAAGTTCATATCCGCTAATGGGATCATTCGCCTCAAAATACAGTTTATTATTCAAAACCACTCCGTCATCTGGATAAGAACTTGAGTTCCCTGGGCTGATATCCTTGACTAAATGTGTTCCAGCTTCGGTACCATCTGTTTCCCAAAGTTCACTTCCTGTAACTCCATCACTGGCTTCAAAATACAGTTTGCCATTTATTACACCTAGCATTTCTGAAACATTTCCACTGCTACCGGACCAAATATCTTTTACGAGTACTGTTCCCGCTTCAGTGCCATCACTTTTCCATAGTTCATTACCATAGATATTATCTCTGGCTTGAAAATATACTTCGTTATTATAGTCTATAAAATGTCTCGCATTGGATGAGGTAGTGCCTTGTTCAATGTTATAAAATTGCTGTGTTCTGACTTCGGTGCCGTCACTGCTCCACAATTGATTACTGCTATTTTGATCTGAAGCCGAAAAGAATAATTTATTGTCGAATACTGTCATATGTCGAATAGAAGAGCTATTGGATCCTACGTAAATATCTTTTACCAGTTGTGTACCAGCTTCGGTACCGTCGGTGACCCATAACTCACTTCCCTCTGCATTGGTATAGGCTGAAAAATATAGGTTACCTTGATAAATGGTAAACTCATCAAAATAAGAATTTCCCGACGGGTTAAAATCCTTTACTAATTTTGTTCCCGCAGATGTACCATCCGATTCGAAAAGCTCTCGACCAGTAAGTCCATTATTGGCTTGAAAGTATAATTTATTATTAAAAACAGTTATTTCGGATAAATCTGAATTTCCTGTAGGGTTAATTTCCACAGCTAGTTGTGTTCCCACCTCAGTACCATCACTTTCCCATAGTTCATCATTGTAACCACCACCAGAAGCGGAAAAATACAGTTTCCCATTATAGACCGTTAAATTCCTTGGATTTCCAGAGTAATACATAGTTGGATCGATGTCCTTTACCAATTGAGTTCCTGCTTCGGTACCGTCTGTTACCCATAATTCTGTTCCTAATGTTCCCTGACTCGCAGAAAAATATAGTTTTCCATTATATTCTGTAAAATTATTCGGGTAAGCATCACTCCCTGCATTGATATCTTTTACCATGTAAGTTCCAGCTGTACTACCATCACTCACCCATAATTCTCTTCCATGTACACCATCATCGGCTTGAAAATATAGTTTTCCATTAAAAACAGTGATGTTATTAATTCCAGAATCGTTTGGACCTGGATTGATGTCGGTAATGCGTTCAGTACCTTCAGCGGTACCATCGGTCACCCACAATTCTTGACCGGTAGCATTATCATCCGCCCGAAAATATAATTTGTTATTCAGAATGGTTAAGTATCGCGGAGTAGAACCAAATCTTCCCGCGTCTATATCTACTAATAGTTTTGTTCCCTCTGGTGTGCCATCTGTTTCCCATAATTCATCACCATACTCATCATTTTCGGCACTAAAAATGAGTTTTCCGTTAAATTCGATTAAATTTTCGACATCTGCTCCAAAGCTTGAATCCGTATTGACGTCTTTTACCAAATAGGCTTGTTGGGCAGTTAAATAGGTACTGAAAAATAAAATGAAAAGAAGTAAAAATGGTCTCATCGGCTAATACTATTTTTTGGTGTATTTGTGGCTATTTTATTCAAGTATGCATAACTGATACAGGTATAAACCTGAATACCCTAGTTTTTTAATGCTATTTTTTGATAAAAAGTAATGACGATGGCGATCAAAGGCGCCGATTCGGTATGAGCGGTTCATGTAGTATGCAGTTATAGATTTGGGAGGGTAAAATTAGTAGTAGGAAACTCATTTAGCTAATAAATTACCCCTACAAACATCCCTACAAAATTGATTTTAGTGATGGATTAATGATTATTTGATGAGATAAGGAGTAAAGTAGGTATGCAACATGAAAACTTTGATAAGATTTTATAAAAATAGGTTCCCAAGCCCTATTTATTCGTCCAGTACTTTATGAAATAAATCGGCCAACCTTATTTCTATGTAGTCAATAATTGTTTTTTCAGATGCCTGATTTTGATACATCTCAAAAACCTTTGAAGCATGTTGTTTTTTAAAAGAACGAATATCATCATTTGGATTTTCAATGTCTTCCGGTTTTAGATTCCATTTTAGTAATGATTTTAACAACTTCGAATGAGCTTTATATCGTTTTTCTAGTATTTTTTGACGTTCAAGATCCTCTGTGTTTTCCTCTTCAGCACTATTAATTTTACCTGTTAGCACTGTATATTCATCACGAATTTGGCGATCTATTTCTCTGGCCTCTTTTATTAACTTCAGATATGCTTCATACATTTTTTCGTCGTAAAATGATATAAAATCAAAGTACTCATTCAACGATTTAAGATAGGTGAGCGCTATTTCTTTATATACTTTTTTATCTTTTTCCTGCGTTTCGATTAATTGATCTGTAAGTTTGGATAGCTTACTTTTTTTATCGGTAACAAGATGGGCAAAACCTTCTTTTTCTGGTAAAATGATCAGTTTTGGAGTAATTGCCTTAGGGATATTCTCATATCTGTATTTTCTATATTGAATTTTAATAGTGTCGTTTTCTTCTTTTGGGGCTTTAGTTTTCTTTTTGAAATTAAGTTTAGGTTTTTTTAGGCCAAATGCATAGTTATAAGAAAAGGTTGCGGTAAGCTCACTTAGGTTATCTGTCGTATTACTTTGTCTAAAGAGCTGTATAGCATTAAGGCTAAAATTATGTTTTTCTTTTAGGATATAGCTGATCGTAGCTCTCAGGTTTACAATATTTGTACTTGAAGTTCTGCTTTTTGTGCTATTGTAACTTGCAGACAATCTTGTGTTTAATGTTTTTTCTAGGTAACGTTTTCCAATACCCAGGGTTGGTCCCCATGTCGTAGACTCTTCTCTCCCAATAGTATTGTATGTACCGTTGATCGAAGTATTTATAGATAGGTTTCTTTCTGAAAAATTTATAGTATGAGCAATGTTCATATTATGAAAAGTAGAAGCGTCGCCTAATCGAACGATTCCTCCTTGTTCATTAAAAACATCATTAAGAGAATAGTTTGTGACTAGATTTTGCCGAGCTGTTTTTTTGTCTGAAAGTAAATAGTTTACGGTTAGCGTTGCGGTCTGGGATAATTGTCGATAATCTAAATCCTCTACTTGTTCATCAAAAATATCACTATCATTAATTTCATCAAACTGGTTGGGTTTAATGTTTGTGAAGGTGCTAAAATTTGAATAGGCTCCGGTAATGTTTAATCTTTTTGATAGCGCCAGACTTGCATTCAAGGACCCAACCGTCCGATTCGTATTATTAGCTTTTAGATTATCTAAATCATCTCTTTGATAACCAATGTTTAATGCTAATGTTAATTTGTTTTTGAAAAAAGTATTAGTCACATCCAAGGTTATATTTTCAAAATCATTGTTAAAAAAATAAGCTCCTAGGGTTTCATAACCTGGGTCTATACGTTCGTATCCTAACCCCAAATTTACTTTACCTACAACGTACCCTAATCGGGTTTTGAGAGCGCTATAATATTCTGTTGAAGCCCGGTTGTTAAAAAAAGGGCAATAGGGGACACCCTAGAGGGATTGATTTTTTCTGCTCTTGTGTCTTTTGTTATTGCTGTGGTGGCATACTCGGCTTGAATATCAAAGTTATTCCCTAATTTGGCGGTACCTTCTATACTTACCACGAGATTTTCTTGAGGTAGTACTCCTTTCTCTTCTGGAATTGTGGTTAAAGAGTTGATATCGTCTTTTGCATAAAAGCCAATAACCCCTAGGGTATATCTTTCCTTTTGATACTGTGCTTTGATACCATACCCCATTCGATTAAAAGCAGGAATAGTTCGAGTGTCTTCATCATCTTCTGTGGCTCTAAGTAAACGCCCAGACATGGCACTAATTTTAAGAGGGCTTGATGGGGCGAGATCAATACCACCTCCTGTAAATTGATGTCCATTAAGAGTGTAAGGAGAGAAAGTCATGTTTACATTACCAATATGGCCGGTAATCCACTTGTATTTTGGATGAAGGCTCAAACGATTAAAATCAAAGGGTAATTGATAGCCCAGATTTTCTCCTTGGTTGGAAAAGCTATACGAGATAGGTATTGAAAAACTATAAATATTTACATTCAAAACTCCTTGCAAAAAGTAAGTATAAGGTTCTCTACTTTGATTAAGGTTTGAATTATAGTATACACCACTGGCAGAGATTTGACCACTTAGTTTAAAAGGTTTACTATTGGTTATAGTTTCATAGTCCAGCGATTGTGCATGGGTAATAGTGGATAAGAGCAACAGTATGTATACTAGCTTTTGCAAAAGGTAACAATTATACTTTCCTAAATGATAAAAGAATGGTTTGCGGAATCGAAGAACTAAAGTAATTTAGTAGTTTCTGGTATATTCCATACCCCCGAAATTTTACAGATTTGTTTACCGGGTTGACTTTCTCCACAACCAAAAACAACCATATGATCACTATTACAATTTTTACAAGAAGTTTTGAAGTAAAGTGTAGGTAAATTAAGGACTAAATATTCTCCTAGGTATTCTGATTGCCTTATTGATTTAGATGCCATGCCAGAATCCAATATTATCGATTCGTCAATCAATTTATTTCTGTAAACTTCAAAGAAAGGAAATCCAGTTTTATAAGGTTCAATTTCTATTTCATTTTCAGTTTTGCAATTTCTGCAGACGTAAAATGTTTTTGCACTAGGCTCTAATTCTGTATTTATAAATTTATCTTTTCCGTAAGATACCGGTTTAATTGAGTGTATTTTTTCTTCTATTCTTTTCATAACTAGTCTTGTATTACATTACCAACTTTATCCGAAAATTTTCCGCTAGGAGAACTTATGATGGTTATTTTAACATATCCTTCTTCCGCCAATCTGTTCCAGGTCTTTGGATATCCTGTGTTAGGATCAATTGGTATTTTCCACATTGCTTGTCGTCCTAGACCAGGTTGGCCAAACCATGGAATTACATCGGCATTTTGAGAACCGAAAGGTAAATCTCTAAGGACCTCTATTTCATAATAATAATCATATTTACTTTGTTCATCTCGTAAAGCTCTTTGAGGAAAACTATAAGGGCTATTGTTAATTATTGGACTCGTAAATTCACCCGTTAAGATTGGATTGCCGTTACTGTCAAAACCACGTCCCCCTCCATAGCGATCAAACTTTTGATTCTTCCTTATCCTTACATTATCAACAATATTGAATCCACCTCTAGCTGGAGGCCAACTATCATTTAAACCATACCTATTAAATAGGTTTTCTAACTCAATCCAATTACGTTGTTTATACAGGTCAAAGGCTCTATTTAAGACGTCTTGACTAGCTCCTCCGTTAATTGTAGATGCAAATTCATCAACATTTCTAAAGAAGGAATCTGTAAGATTATCACTTTTCCATGCATTATAACCTCCGCGATAATTAATAATTTCATCATAGTGCCTAGAAACAAGTTGTATCTCATTAATATTTCCTCTTACAGCCTCATCAACTCCAGCTTCGTCCAATACTCTCCAACTATCGACGAACTGTGCATCTAGATTTCTTACAGTACTATTTGAAGTATACCCAAAATCATTGGCAAAATCTACGACCTGACGATGGGTAAAGTTTATCATTTTGTCCCTTACCTCGTCGGCGACATTAGCATAAAATCTGAGGACATTATTGTTAGTACGAGCGGTTGTTGACCCTACCACTTCATGCAAGGCTCTAAACTTCATAAAGCCATCTTCATGACTGCCAATAAACCTTTTGAATTCGGGATTTCCTGGAGCTTGTAAGATCGTTGCTAGATCAGAAAACCAACAACTATCCTGACCAAGATTTGTATTGATACTAAACAGGACTAGAAATAGAGCACTGTATATTTTTATTTTATTCCACATAATTGGTTTATTTTAATTGCAACGGCCTTGGGTTGGATTATTTGTTCTAAACTTTAACCAGCCTTCAAAGAATTCATCTCCTAAATCATCTAATCGATTGATATTCTGAAAATCTTCATCAAAAATTCTTCTTAGTTCATCAGTAGGTAAGCTATTGCGCATTTTCTGTGCAGGTGTTTGATTAATTACTCTGCCACCTCCGTAAGAACTTTGTAAATCAGTCTTCATGCTAGGAGGTATATCCAGACCATTTATTTCATTATCCAAATCTCGCCTTAATGCATCTAGATCTGCACGATTAGGAGCATTGACAAAAAATGCGGGTAATGAAGTGACCAGAGCAGTCATTTGAATTTTGAAACGTAAATCCGGATCTATAGCATCTGCATTTAAGGCAGTAACTACTGCACTTGCACTTGAAGCAGCAATATCACTGGCCAGTATAGTTTTGGCCGCATAGTGCCCGGATAAACGAAATATTTTTACGGTACCACCAACAACAGGAACAACCACAGATGCTACATCAAGAGCCAACATAAATGTGTTCCATCCAACTGTGGTTTGATTGGTTTCGCTCATGGCGTAAGCCTGAATGGCTGGAAGCAACAAAACCTCTCCTTTTTTGAGGGGTTGGCCTAAAAAGTTAAAACTACCACTTACATAAACTAACACCAGATCATCATAATTATAAACACCTTTTCTTATTTGTGGTACTCTAGATCTACCACCGTGATCGATCATCTCAGAAACAACTACTTGATTTTGTTCGAGTTGAGCGCTAAAATTTTCAAATTGAAAAATATCGGCTTCCAATTGAAGCATTTGGGAAGGATCAATCGAGGGAATATCTTTAATGTCAAAAGCTCCACTAGGTAGTTGTACAATATTTCCTTGGCCTGTAACCATAATCTGTGTACCTAACCAAAGACAGAACATATTAAAGTCACGATCAAAGGAAAACCTTCTTTCAATATTTTTCAAACCTATGGTTTCAATAGTACTCAAAACAGATCTATCATTTTTGGTATAACTATTAAGTACTTTAGTAACACTACTTACAGATGCTGGTATAGTATGAGATTGGTTGTCAGTAGCAATTGTTGAAGTATAACTGCAATCTGGATCAAAGAAACTTTCTAAAAATGAAGCCCTGGTTTCCAAATTCAAGTTCCTAAGTGTTTCTGCATTTTCTTTTTCATTAATATGGCGGATTACCTCTGCAATATTGTCGCAAGTCACGGTGCCTATTCTATTCCAAAAGGCAGCATTGTTTTCGTTACTTAATTCCAGATACTCAATAAATTCATCATAGAAAGCTTTTAAAAAATCTGTGGGATTTCTTTCAAAATTGATCTTATCCCAATTATTATCTCTTAAGTATTGATACCAATGCACATATTCTTCGAGATAATTATCGACAATTCTATACTGACCACCTTCAAGTACAAATCGGTTCTGGGCTTGCCTGGTATTAAAAATCGGTACTATCCAGGAGAATTGCCTGGGTGTTATTTGGAATACTCTTTTCATTGGAGTATTGGAGGTAATAGGAGTTTGTCTAGGGTGATTGTGATTAAAATCAAGAATCAAATGATCCGAAATTGTAAATGCAATAAACTGTTCTCGATGTTGAAGTTTTAACTCTGCAATATCATAAACCAACTTAAAATCATTAATAGCTGAGGTTATGTTTGTATCTTTTAGCATCTCCACAAACAAACTTAAAACGCCGGGGATTTGTGCCTTTTGATAATCAGTCTGTTCACTTAAAGAAGTCAAACCATTATTTAAAGATTCTAGAACAATTCCTTCTAGTGCATCGAATTTAAATTTTATAATTAGATTGAATATTTTCCACTTTTCATCGTTCGACAAAGAAGAAATCATTTCTGATAAACGATAGATAAAAACACCATCTTTATTTTCTGAAATTTCGGGGAACCTCTCATTGACAGTTCTTGCAATCGTATTACCAATAGGTAAACCATTATTAATTTCTAGAAGTTGACGCATTAAAACCCTCTCTTGATCCAAAGGGATTAATTGCATTAATTTCATAATAGCCCTTTCTGTTTGCTGCGGTGTACCAAAATCAATTTGTAGCATAGCGATGGTAAGTAATTTAGATACTTCTTCGTAGGTCAATTCTTTTAATGCGCATTGATTGAGATTATTAATATATTCTATCATATCAAGATTTGAGACCAACTCCATATTTTTAGAAATGCTAATCTCCTTGGCCAGATCTTTTAACAAAAACACCTCGGGTATCGCAATATTACCGCAGTCATCAGCTGAACAACCGGCTTTACCTACAAAGGATATTCCTTGGGGTAAGCTGTTTTTTGAAACATTCAAGTTTAGTTGAATCTGGTTATTGTTTAAATAGTTTTGCCTAATGTTTGTGAATGAAGCCTGATAAATTTCATTATCCTCGCAACTACCTTTATGCCAATACAATTGTATAATTCCAGTATTTGATGCTTCAACTATATTAGAGTTTCTAATATCTTCGAAAAAATAATCTCCTCTGCCTGGATCCCAAGTGTACAATCTATCATTTTCAAAAATGGCAAAAGCGGCTCCATTACTATAGGTTGGAATTTCTTCTGTAAAAACAATACCACCCTCTCCTTGATAGGTGATAGGATATCCGTTTGGAGCTAGTACTGAAACCGTCAAAGCAGCATCTTCTTCATCTTGAAATAAGTACAGTCGAAATTCAGGATTATGGATTTGTGACCAATCAAAATGCGAAAGTCTTAATCCACTTCCGTAATCCATTAACCAATCGGTACCTCCCGGGGTAGTACCTAATTTTTTAAAAGGGTGTTGTAATGCAAATGCACCATGCCCTAATTCATGCCCCAACGTTCCTGCCAATGAAGATTTTCCTTCTTCTTGTTGGGAGAGGTTGCTAGAAAATACGAAACCAAATTGTCGTTTTAGCGGCATAAATCCAGCAACGCTAGATCGACTAGGACGTACGTCATCACCAAAAACAAAAACATAATACGATTTGCGATCTACGAGGCGACTTGCTTTAAATTGATTGATAAGTGTTTTCTGATCGCTTGTATAATTAGAAAGATTTCCAGTTTCGCCAACACCAATCTCAGTTTTATCAATATTTATGTTTCCGGCAATATTAAGGTTAAACGTAACCGAAGCTTGTTTAAATATTTTGTTGAGTTGCGACCCCAAAACATCTGAGGCAGGCAAGTTAGCTCCGTTAACGGGTATAACAGTGACATTAACATTTTTATTAGCTAAGTGCCACTGCGAGAATACTCCTGCAATTTTCTGTTGATCATTGTTGTTTTGTGGCTGTATCGTAGCATAAATATTTTCATGCTCAAAAGTGTAGTATCCCTTTAGTTGAAGTGTGATGATATTATCTTGATAGATTTCATAATCTATCTTTTCTCCATGGACGGTTTTTATTACCAAATCACTAATCTTAAGATTAGGATCAGTAATGGTTACTTTTGCGCGTATGATATCGGTATCTCCATTTCCCACGGATTTATTGATAATATTGTAGGCATTTCCTTGAGCATCTTTAATCTGCTTGTAATAGTTCCCTAGCTTAGATTCCTGACCAGTTGGTATTTTATCAAATCCAAAGGAGTAATCATTGTACTCCAAGAATTCTACTTTAATGCCTTGAGCGGTGAGTTCAGTAACTTCGCCGCTACTATTTACACCATCAGTATTTTGAGTGTTTATTGGACCACCTGGGGCCATTTGCCCACCTTCCCTAATATTTCCGTCAGCATCTACATGAAAAATATCTCTGGAGCCATCGGGATTAGTATCCATAATGGTCACATCATCTCCTCCAGGATATTCTATAGTTGCACCACTGGTAGGGTTAGTAATCACAATACTACCATCGTCTGCAATACTTATATGTTCTATGGTAATATCATAATCAAGATTGATATTACGTAAATCATTATCTCCCTCAAAAACATCTAATATTTCATTTACAGAGGCCAAACCTCCCCATTTTTGATCATAGTCAGTTTCTACTTTACCATCGATCAGTTGATAATCTGTATTGATTTTTATGTTATTGAAACTTACTTTAATTCTCGTGTCGTTTAAGTATGGTACTACGATATATCCCCACCCCGAAAATGTTTTTTCTTGTGCTAACCCTTGGTTTTCATTTTCAATTTCTGTTGGGTTTTCATCTTCATTAGGCTCTTTAGGGATAGTTGTAGTGTAGGTTGTATTCCCTTCTGTGATAGCTTTTATGGTGACAGGAAAATCTCCCGCTGTAAAAGTTTCATTAATCACCAATTGTTGAATAGATTCTTGATTTGTGATTTCTATTTCGGGAGTGATACCGCAATTGTATACCGTTTCATTTTCAGAACCGGGTAGGGTAGTAGTAAATTCATAAACCTGGGAGTAGGTGAATGGACCATCTTGCAAGCACTGACCTCCAACTCTTAACTCATACGTAGTACCAGGCTCTAGATTATAAATGGTAGTGTATTGATTCTGAGTGCCAGCATTAAACCAGGTACTGGTATTTCCATTCTTTTTTCGATACTGAATATCATATAACTTATGGTCAATACCTTGCCAGTATATTTTTTCGGTTGTTGGGTTTTTTGCTTCTGCCAAAATTGCCGCAGGCTCTGCACAGGTCCTTGTATATAGAAAGTGATGAATCTCACTAAATCCGTCATTTTTAAAAACAGAAGTCTCGCTAATTCCGTCATCGACAATAGCTCTAACTCTCCAACCATACATTTTGTCTGGCAACAAAGGAGGCTCTGCGGGTCCATATAATAAAGTGGTTGCAAAGGTAGTGGTTTGATACAATGGTCTGCTGGCAAGAAAGGCAGCCTGTGGGTCCATTTGGGTATCCCATAACTCTGCTAATGCAAATTCATAAGAAACATTTGTGGCATTAAGGTTTCTGGGTGTCCATTGAAAAATAATATTTTGTGGTTCTTTATATAATACTTGTTCTCCTCGATTGGGAATGTTCAGAAAAGGAGGATCATTTAACACCAGATAAACTGGTACACAAGTTTTACGAGAAATTCGTCTTCCTGAAAAAACATCAAATACTTCAAAGCAGAATTGATACAAGCCTTCTGGTAGAGGATTAGCATATTGTTGAGGAGATATTCCCAAAAGATTCTGAAAGGAAAAATTAGCTTGCAGATCTAAGTTTGTTAATCGCAGAGGAACACCTCCATCCAAGAAAATAGGATTTGCACCTACCAAAACATCATTGTTTTGAACAGAAAGTCCAGCGTTGTTTTCTAAGAAGAATTTTATCCTTACTTGTACGTTGGATTCGCTAATATCGGTAAACAACAAATTAAGAATTAGCTTTTCACTTCCAGAGGTAGCATACTCTGAAAGATTTAAGCTGTAAGGAGGAATAAGCTGGGGGCTTACTTGGACAGGAAACACCTGTGCATGTATCCAAATAGGGATACAGAGTAAAAAAAATAGCAGTTGATTTGTGTATGATCTCATCTCCATGTACTTTATTTTCTAGATTACAGTTCTAAACACCTTGCTTTTGTACTTTTATGTCAACAACGATGTAGGAATTTTGCCCATCCAGAACGAATTGCTTTATTTTTATCGCGCCTTTTCTACCTTCTTGTGTTTGAAAAAGAACTATGCGTGGGACTTCTTGATTATCAAAACTTTGTAATCCACCAGGTGTTTCGGTGATTACAAGATTTCTAAGTTGAGTGTCGTCTTGTATTTCATCAAATTGTTCTACTGAAAGTGATGCCGTACAATTACAGAGTTCTTGCAAGTTAATCACTCTTGTACGCTTACCGTTTTGAAAGGGTTCAAATGTGGTTTCTGATAACTGATCCGGACTCACGAATCTATTTCTTGTAAATCCTTCATTCAATCCAAAGAAGACCAAGTCAATACTTCTTTCAAGTTCATTAGTAATTTCGTCGCTTGTATAAACAAGTCGATTCGAGATGCTGAAAAAACTTCCTACAGTATTTGATGTATGAGCGGTATTGATGCCAAGCCTAACATCGTTAAACACTCGTAAGTTGGTATTGGGGAATACTTCTATGGTTTTTGTTATTACTTCGGTGTTTTTGCTGTTCGAAGCTGTTAGTGTTATTGTCTGTATACCAGGTTGGTCAAAAACTACTTCAGGATTCTCATCATTAGAGGTTTGAGGAGTTGCATTGCTGAAACTCCATTGAAATGAAGTAGCACTTATTGAATTATTTTCTAACTGAATTTGAACAGGGACTTGATAATCATCATCTTCGAAAGCGGGTTGATAGGTAAAGTCCGCAAATAACAATGGAGCTACTGTAATTGTTTTCTGAAGTTCATAAGTTTCTCTACCATTGGTTATAGTTAAGGTAATTGAATGTTCGCCAGGTTCTGTAAAAACTACTTCTCCCGGATCCCTTTCTGTGGATTCTGAAGGAGTTCCTCCTTCAAACAGCCATAAATATGAGGTAGCGCCTGAAGACCTGTTCACAAACGTATAGGAAGCAGGAGAAAAGTTATCGGTCGTTTCTTGAATTTCAAAATCTACCTCGACCGGATCATCTATTCTTATTTCAATAATTTTGGCATCCCGAGAACCGTCTTGGTTTGTCCCTATTAATTCTATATCATAAACACCCGGAGTTTCATATACTATTACTCCTGGATTCCGATTTATTGATCTTGAAGGAGATCCTCCTGTAAATCTCCACTTATAGTTTTCTGCTCCATTAGTTCTGTTGAAAAAAACTATTTGTACAGGAACAGAAAAGTCATCATTAAATACTTCTAAATCAAAATCGACTATAACGGGAATAGCTTCCTCTTTTACACATCCCCAAAAAAGAACCAAAATTGTTATATACGCGATTGTTCTCATATGCTCCTATTGAACGATTAATTTTCGAGTTTCAGAACCATAAGGAGTTTCAAGAAGCATTAAGTAAACCCCTGTGGACATGGATAGAGAATAGTCAAGTAGAAATTCTTGATTATTACTTTCACTACGTTCGTTCATAGTAGCTCCAGACACAAGGTCAATGATTTTTATCTTGATATTAGAAGTTTCTTTCAAACTGATTTTTGCATTGAAATCTCCTGCACTTGGGTTCGGATATAAAATAAACTCTTCGATAAATCCTCTTTGATTTGTATTTGTAACCTGTGGGGCGTCTATGGCGGGTTGTACCAAAATGGTTTTTTCGAAGTCCAAAAAACAATCTCCCTGGTAAGATCTCATGTTAATATCATATGCACCTTCTTGCTCAAATCTTACAACTAATTCTTCATTTGATTGTGAGATAATTTCTACTCCTTCTGGAACGTTCCAGTCAACAGTTTCACCAATAGGATTACTAACATTAATTAGAATTACGTCTTCGTTGGTGTAGGCTTGTGTAGTGATGTAAAAATTAGAATCGATCGGCCTGTCAAAAGTTTCTACGTTCACTTGTCCTACTCCCATACACCCAGATCCATTAGTGACAGTAGCGGTATAGGTCCCTGTTTGTGTTAGATTTACTATACTTTCAGAGCTTGTAAAACCATTCGTACTGGTCCAGGAATAAGTTGCATTGGGATCATCAATGCTAATATCTAGTTCTAAGGATTGATCATTGCATAAGGATCTGCGTTCAACCATATCTATAAGCAGTGGTTCCGGATTTTCTAGAGTAGTTTCATAAAATGCTTTGCATCCAGTAGCATCTGTGATTTCAATCCTATAGATGCCCGCTGATAAATTTTGTAAACTGTTGGATGTGCTTCCCGTATTCCATAAATAGGTATACGGTGCTTGACCTCCTGTGATGTTTAGGTCGATTTGACCGTCATTGCCTTCAGCACAAGTTGGAGATTCTACAGCTACAGGCTCAATGGTAATTGTATTGGGCTGTTCAACAGTAATTGTGCCTTCAACCTGGCATCCGTTAGCGTCAACAATGAAAACAATATAAGTTCCTGCTATCAGATCGTCTATGTTCTGCGTAGTTGCTCCGTTACTCCATTCGTAGGAGTAAGGCGGGACACCACCGGTTACCAAAGCCTCCAGGGTTGCATCGTTTCCTCTAGAACAGGTAACATCATTTTTGAGAAAATCTACAGTTAATTGTTCTGGTTGAGGCAGATATGAAGTCACATCATTGGGTTGAACAATTTGATAGTTTAAAGAACCATCTGCTTCTATCAGAGTAGAATATGTTCCTAAGGTTATTCCGTTTTTGTCGGTTACATTGAGCGAGTAGTATGTTGCTGTATCTAAAAAATCAATATAATTGTTGTTCGTAGATATCTCTTGCCAACTCCCATCGTTTAATTGTATTCTCCAATGGTAGAAATATGGGAGTAAATCTCCATTGGGATTAGTAGGTACTGGTTCGCTATAGTCTGGGTTATCAATGTCAAAAGGAACTCCTCCAGTAACGGTTGCCGTTAATACTCCATCTTGGAATTGATCGGGGGTACCGTCAAAGTTAGTATCTATGTTATTACTGTAAGCATTTGTAGCATTACAAGAAATAGGAGTCGTTTGAATGCTTATTTCTATAGGCGGAGGTTGAGTAAGAATAACGGATTCACTGGTCATAGTACAACCATCTTTGTTGGTTGCGCTAGCATAATTAGCATCTCTTGCTGTGAGTGTATATTCTCCCTCTCCAACGCTATGTAGCGTTACCAAATACCCCTGACCTTCATTGTAGACGGTAGTTGTAGTTGTTATAATATTATTATTTTGATCTCGCCATTCAAATTCATAAGAATTATTATCGAAAGAAGTACCCCCGGTAATGGTTGCAATAATTCTTCCATCTGTAAAATTATATGCCAGTGGATTATTTAAAACTTCGGTGCTAATAAATAAGGGAGCATCTGGTTGAGTTATTACTACTTGTTGTACGATTTCTTCTCCGAGTTCAATTTCTCCGTCTATCACTGCTTGCCTCTTTGCTACGCATCCATTACCATCACGTATCTTGATATCATAAGTATCCGGGAAGAGATTTTCTAGAATATGGGATGTCTCTGACGAAAAAGGCAACCATTGGTTCTCCTCCCAAGTCTCGTTTTCTGTTTTGATTAGGTATTCGTAGCCTCCAATACCACCTGTAGCATTTATAGTAATCGAACCATCTTGTCCTCCAAAACAAAATACATTCACCGCATTATCCGCTGGGGCTTCCGTAAAAGCAACGGGAGCTGGTCTGCCGATTGCAAAAACTGCAGTTCGATCTGGACCACCAGTGTAATAGGGTTCATTATTATTTACACCAATCATTTCTAATGAAAAATCTGTAGTACTTGGGGGTAGATTATCTATTATTATCTCATTGTTCTCTCCAAAAGCATCAATATTGTTTAAATTGGCAACAACTGCTCCATCTGGAGTGGATAAATCAGATATCGCAAAACCAAATAAGTCTCCACTCTGGAGAGGTCGGTCAAAAGTGACCGTTAGAGATCCGTCCTCAGTATCATAGCAGCTTACCGGAGTTGTCGATATTTCAGTAATTCGAGGTGCTGATTTTCTAACTTCGTATCCTATAAGGTTTTGAGTTCCTACATTATCACAGGCAGAGGTTCTAAAGAAAATTTCTCTACCAATAATGGATTCATCAAATAAATCGGCCAAAACGATTTGGCGAGTAGAATTTGATGCACCAGGTAAATCAATCCAATTAAATGGAGGGGTCCCTTCTAAAAAACTGTATTGCCAGTTGTATACACTATTATTAAAACCCTCTTCTGCAATTAGCGAGAGTTCATCTTCGTATCCTATAATGTTGTTTTCTGTAGGCCTTGAAATTTTCGGTAGTGGAGTAATTTTATAGTCAAACGAAAGTATTTGACGTACTTCATTTCCTCCAATGTAATCATTACTATCACTTTGTCTTCTATAAAATGAACCACTATCGCAAGGATCCACATTAAGGTTTATAGTGTAAGTTCTTCGAACCCTTCCTCCCAAACTTCCTCTACCACATCGTCTTCCTCCAAAAATCCCGAAGTTTACTCTATCTTTACCATACATGTATACATCTATTCGTTCAACTACCCCTTCTAGTATAAATTCTCTATCAGCCCTGGGTCCAGTACGTTGATTTCTATGCCTTATGAATCTTTGTCTAGTACCATCGCTGAAATAGGCAGTTAGGCTAATTTCATCCTCACATCTACCGTCATCAAAACGTGCGTAATAATCGTAGTTATCGATATTGATTTTTGTTAACTGACCGTATTCTCTACTTCTTTTTCTAATGATATTAGATGTCCCGTTTCCATTGCAGGATGATAAACGGAAAGAGACCTCTTCGCCAATAACTGACTGATCCAAAAAATCAACCAATCTAATATTTAAATTCCGGTTAGGAGATCTAGGAATGTTGCTCCAATTATTTGTGTCATTTAGGCTATATTGCCATTGATGAGAATTCTCATCAAAACCTTCTGTAGCGTTTAAGGATAATAATTCTTCATATCCTATGGTATCATCATCAATATTAAATGCACCATCTAACGAAATAGTGGGTACAAGAATAACTTGATAATTGAAGGAAAAAGATTGCGTTATTTCTTGTCCGTAAGTATTGGTATGGGCAATGTTACTAATTTGACAATTATTATTCTCAATAGGTATTTCATAGGTTTCATTAATGATCTCATCGCCAATAAAACAACCAAAACCAGAGTTTCCTCTTCTATCTCTGGCATAAGCGGAAACAACTAATCTGTCCACTGTTCCTGACAATTGATATTCTTGATCCTCTGCAGTGGTATCACCAGTTGTATTGTTTACAAATGTTATTGGCGCCTCTCCCGTACTGAAGTAAGCAGTAACCCTTAAGTATTCACTACATCTACCATTATTAAATTGGGAGTTATATTGGTAATCGCTAATTCTGATGCTAGTTTGTTGTGCAAAAACAATACAGGAGAATAAAACAAATAGTACCGTGATTACATTTTTCATATTCGCTTTCATAGTTAAAATTCTATTTCCTTGGTTTTTATAGTTGAATGACTACCGTTAGTAGTAATTGCCTTTAGATGATATACATAAATGTTATTCGGAGAAACCGATCTATCTTCTATTTTATTGATTGATCCTAGAACCTGTTTCCATAAAACTGGATCTTCTTCTTTTTTGATTTGTAAATCAAAATCTGAGCAATATCTTTTGATATGTTTCTCCAGTTCAAATTGATTTTATTATTGGCTCTATCTGCAATAGCAGAAAACCCTTTTATCATGTCAGGGACTGTGTTTTTATATACTACAGTAACTGGTGTTGAAGCTTCTGATATCAGACCTCCATTATCTTTTGCGAAAATGGCATATCTATATTTTGTATGTGATTTAAGTTTAGTGTCGGTAAAAGAAGTCTCAGTTTTTGTAGTCAATAGTAGTTCCCATCCCTTTCCCGATTCTTCAGTATTTTGCCTGTATAATTGATGTGATTCTACGTCTGAACTACTACTTCTAATCCATTCTAAATAGATTCCATTAGTATTTATTTTATAATCAACAAATGTTGGAGAAGAAGGAGGAATCACATCTGGTTTCTCAAGTTTTATTTTTTCGGAATAGTCAGACATATTAAAACGTCTATCTACCGCGACAACTTGATAAAAAACCTCGTGATTTAAGGATTTGATTTGTACAGTATCCCGAAAAACAGCTCTTTCTACAGGAGCAATGGTAATTTGCGAAACCTCTTCGTTTGCCAAATTCCCTCTAAAAATCCGATATCCCAAAATATCTTTCTCCATATTTGGTTGCCATTGCAACGTAACAATACCTAAGGAATCTATTGTTCCTTCAAGACCTATTGGGGGGTTGGAGGAGTTTCATCTATAGTTTGAACAAAAGCTGAGAGGGATTCTTTTTTTGGTTGTTTTTTCCTATTGCAGTAATCGTAAAATAATTAGATGGTGCTAGTTTTTGATATCTGGTTTTTCTGGAATTAGGCAAAAGGTCCTTATCCACAATTGTATAAGGACCTTTTTTATTCATAGACCAATTCAATTCAAACCTTAATATATCGCCTTCTACTGCTTTTGGAAACTCCCATTCGATCAGTACAGTGTTTGTGTCTTCTAATGTATAGTTTACAATATGAGGTATAGCAGTCAATTTTTTGATTCCCTCTGCAGAAACTACCTCTGAGGGTAAACTCTCCTCTCCAAAAGGAGAAATACCTTTCACTCTGTAGTAATATTTTTTATTGTTTACAGAAAGAGTATCAACATATTGCATTCTTTGTCTCTCACTTTCAGATGTTCTGCTTAGATTAACCAGCGGAATGTCTTCTAATTGAGTAAAATCAATTCCATTTTCAGATTTTTCTACATAATACGTTGTAAATAAAGATTTGAACATTTCGTATTCCCAAGTTAATAGGATCGTTTTATCATCTGGTATTGCTATAAGATCTATAGGGGCAGGTAAGGGTTCTGGCTGCAAAGATTTCACAACTACCGAACCCGAATGTATTTTTAACAAGTTTTCTGGTATAACAGCGGATATTCTATACAGATATTCTTCATTATCAGAGATTGATCTATCTTCATAACCTAATGCTGCCATTTTTGCTCCTTCAAAATTCATATCGGCAGCAAAAAGTGCAAACGAAAATCGTTGTTCTGCTTCTTTGGATTTGTTAATGATTTGAGCCATCGCGCCTTCATCTTCCATACCTTCCACCTCAAAATTTTCTCCAAATAAGGCCTGTGCCAAAATTGCCGCATAGTCGTTGTTTTCAGCTAGGGTTTGCCATTCTTCTAAAGGCTCAGGAATTAACGGGGCAGATGTAAGTATTTTTTTCAGGAGGCGAAACTAATATTCCGTTTCTTGAAACAGTATATCGTTCAATCTGATATCCATAGGTATTGGCTTTCATCCAAGCAGAAGGTGATGTAGGAGCCCATCTCAATAAAATCTTGTTATTTTGAACACGAGCTATTACCTGTATCGTTGGATCTTGATCCGCATCTTGAGTGAATGCAGAAAGAGATACTACGAACAGAATAAAAAGACAGATAAATCTTTTTAATGAATTTGATGATAAAGCCCCTTTAATATGATACATTTTTATTAATTTTTCTACGGTCTTAGTGAAAGAGGATTTTTAAATTTATAATTTGAAGAACTACCTAACCTGCCTCCGGGGAGTATATACTGTAGCTTTACAGTATATTTGCCAAAGGACATTAATTTGTAATCCTCTGTCATTATTGCAAGCTCTGGAGCATTACTATTTAATAACCCATTGGCGTAATCGTTAATAACCCTATCTCGAATACTTATATAATCTTGATAGTAAGCGTCAGGAAGATTATAGCGATAAGGGAATCGCGTAGTTAACCAATTAATATTAGTGTTGTTTTCTAGACTAGTTACGTAATTGCTTAGGAGGGGTAATGCTCTCTTAGGTCGAAAACCTAAAATTTCAGGATTTCTGTTAATGCTATATTTACCGCCTAACGGAAATTTTTGATATAAAATAGGATCAATATCCTCTTTAAAATAAACATCCTTCAGATCCGATTCAACAGTTACCAATGCTTTGTTTTCTGTATATTTAGTCCCTTTTAGTTCTACAAGATCAAACCCTTCGTGCGGATTAATTTTGGAAGAGAGAAAAATTACATTTGATGAGATTTTACCCCAATTATTCTCCTCGATATCAATATCTTTTATCTTATCTGCAAAAGTTCTGTAGCTACTGGACTGAAAACTATATGCCAATCGTTCAATTTCACCTTCTTTTAAAACATTCTGAGCTGTATTTCTTTGGATTTCTATAGTGTTCCCATCTTCAAAATTTTGTTGTTCTGTAGCCGTTTGATTTTGATTGCTGGTAGCGTTGGATTTAGAGGAACTTACAACTACTATTTCATAAAATTCATCTGTGTCAATATTGGGTAAATCATAATATAACTCATTAGTGGCATTATTATAAGACGGATCTGTTTTTAAAGTTTTACCTTGTTGATTTGTGAGCTTTACGGTACTCTTCCATTTTTCATTTTCAAAAAGATAATCTTGACCTTGTTTTAATTTTATATATGCTTTTCCATATTCATTTTTGTAAAAATGTTTTTGATCTACAACTGGATATGAATATTGAATATTATGTAGAGGGATATGATCAGGAGCTGTTCCCGTTGTAAAGTTGCGCTCTTCTGTTTCTAAAGCTTTTTTACCATTCTCCATTATTGGCTTGAAAACACCTCCGATTTTTTCTTGGAAACTTACTTCTACTGTAGCTTTTAGCTTTGTATTTGGAGGAAATATATCTTCTGGAATAAAAGTAACGCGATCGCTACCTGCCCCCCAATCTAGAGTACCCCCGATTTTCTCTTGGGCTTCATTTGTAACCGTAAACTTTTCTAGGATTACTTTATAAGTCTTATCTCCATCATCTTCAGGAATTACAATTGGTTGATTTACTTTTAATGCAAATGTAGCTTGTGGAGAGGTAAATACATCTACTTCTTGTTCATCCTTAGTTGGAGAAACATCGGTGATCATTTTGATACCATCAATAGGTGATTCATCCTCAAAATCACATTTTTTACCTATAGTCACTCTAAACCTAAAACGGCCACTGACTAATCCTCCTAGAACATCAAAATCTCCAGACATATATCCTCGCATCCAGAATGGGTTTGGCAGTTTTGCTTGCATCAATACAGCAGTTCCTCCTTTAAAAATCCGAACTTTCTTCTTTTTGAAAAATAGTTTTACTCGAATACCTAGTTCTCCTTGCAAATATGCATAGGCCTGACCATTGGTATACCATCCATTGATCCCTACTTTTTTTCCAGTATTTGAACAACGCGCTTCGCCATAGTTTTTCATCATCAAATCAAAGCCTATTCCGGCTCGTAAGCGAGCATAAAACATTAGGAATCTAATATCTCCGGTATCCACATGTAAATCTGAACCAAAGGCAAAGCCGCGTCCTTTTCCTAAAGCATTTTCATCTCGCATATAATCCAACGAACTGGCTTCGACACCAAGAATTTCTGCTACAACTGCAGGTGGAGGAGGGCTTCCCGGGATTTTAGATCCTGTCATAAAATATCCTCCTACCTTGACAGAGATAGGACCAATACCCATTTTGAGCCCTATGCGATCTTTAGGGGTCCCCAGGTACAGATACCAATCTTCTTTATCAACATATATTTCACCCCATCCGGCTCTTCCATCTGTTCCTCTCCCTTGTAACACATCTCCTATATTAACGTACAAGTCGGTTACAGCATGGAAGGCGTCATTTGCGAAATCAAATTCAATCCCTATATAACCACTGATAGCTCCATCACTTATTTTGGTATTCGAAGGATATTCTTCGGTAGCTTTGTCAAAAAAAGTTTTGGTGACTTTATGATCTTCTATTTGATTTATAACCTCATAATCAACAATTTTGGCTAAATTATCTTGAAGTTTCCTCATGGGATTAGGGAAATCAAAATCATCCATCAGTTGGGCTTCTCCGTAAAAACCTAGTCTATTTACACCGCCCCTTTTATTAAACTCAATTTCGAAACCTGCAGCTATAGACACTGTTCCCGGATCAGCTATAGATCCAAAAGTCATAGCCTTGACACCAAGCCCAGATGTATCATTGGGGATATACGATAATCCAGAAGGTGCAAATACTTTTTCTGTGCCGGCTCCTCTAGTCATTCGATAGAATGCTCCTCCTGCAAAACCATTAATTTCGAAGGGAGCCACAACTGGTATTTTAAAACCGTGAATTGCTCCATCTACATACCAATACCTAAATTCTTTTTTCCCGAAAACAGCAGTGGATCGAATTGGACCAATATCACCAAATGTAGCTTCTACATCACCCGAAAAACCATTACCATAAATACTGTCTTGATCTCTGATGTATAGCTCGCCATCAAATGCTACTGCACCTAAATTAACATCCAATTTAATGGCAGAATATGTTATACCGTCGTATTTCCAATTTTGTACTCCTTCTGAATTATCATTCTTTCCAACGATTCCTAAACGTGTTGAAGAAGAGAAACCTTTATCGGATTCTCCCATTAGATTGATCATGAGGTCAAAGTCCAACTGTGCATTACTGTCGTTTGCACTCAATTCAATATCACTAATAGAAACAGGAAAACCAGCTAGCTCTACTTTGTCCTTATATCCAAAATAATCAACCGAAATTAGAGGTGTCTCGGTTTGTAATGTTAATCCTCTAAATTCAATCCCTTTGAATTTCACAACATCGTTACTTCCTTCAATTTCTTTACCCTCATCGGCTAAAGATTTTTTCTGGCTAGCAGAGATGGCCATTCTTCCATTTAAAACAGCCTTAGGTTTGAATTCTTCGTCTACAACGGCTAATTCAATCCTTGAGTCTTCTAGTAATTCTGCTTTAGCACTAAATAGATCAAAGTCAATTGTTTTCCCTGTTGTTACAGACATCATGAATTCTTCTTCAGAGATAAGACCTTTATATTTTAGTCCTATTTTAGTATTCTGGGCACTGTCCTGCTGAATTTCTTTAGTTTCCTTGTCAGAAATAGGGAGAATTAATTGTCCTTCGAATCCAGCCCCGGTTAATTGATTTGATACCAACTCAATACTCATTTTATCCACAGAGTAAGCCCATCCATCAGTTTCAGATGTAATTCCAGAATCTAAAGGGATAAGATTATTCACAGAAAAGAGTCCCGAAACACCATGACTGTCAAGCAAGAGATTTGCTGCTTCAAAAGATACCCGTTTTTTACCTGCTTCTGTTCTACTTTTAAATGCTTTGGGCAGTCCAACTTCTAGTGATTCTACATATATCCCTTTCCAGACATTTTTATTAATCAACCAACCGTTATCTATATATTGTTGGGGGAAGACCACATTCTCAGTTCGTAAATCACTTAGATCTAAAATGGCTTTGTTTGCAGAAAAAGTAAATCTATCAGTTTGATCGGCTATTACGAATGGAGTAAGGTCGACCTCAATAATAAAATCATTCCAAGCTGTAGCCAGCGCTGTAAATTCTCCTTTTACTCTGTTTGGAACCTGTATGATTTCTTTCAACGCCCCTTCATATGGAATAGTTTCTCTAGTATCCAGATCCCCATTTTTGTCTAGAGGTAATACTATATTTCTGGAAAATTGAACTTCACCCTCAATTTGCATTTCTTCAACTCCTTCACAACTAATTTTGATATAAGTTCGGTTTTCAGTGGCACTGGTTTCATAATCAAAACCTCCTTTAAGCATTAATAGCCAGTTACCAGCTCCAAATGGGATAAACATATCTCCCAATAAAACGAGATCACCACCTTCGTATATACCTCCTTTATGCGAAAGCTTTACATTGTTTGCTCCAAAAAACAGCTCTACCGGTAATCCGTCCTTATCAGTTTGTGGTAAAATAACTTTGGCAAATACCAATAACTCAGTATAATCTTTGGTAAAACTGGCTTTCATAAAACCAATTTGATATTCTATTTCATTGATTTTATGTTTAATTCCTACAGGTAATACTTGGATATCTTCTGTCCCAAATGACGATATCCATTTTCCTGTGCTATCAATTTCTCTAAAGCCCTCAATAGCTTCTGATTTAGCATCATTAACCGTGTCGGGCATTTCGTAAATCTCTTTTCTTAGGTCATCATACCTATGCATCTGATGGTTGAAAGGGAATTTGTTATCTAACTCGGGAAATTGAAAGAATGAAGTGACAGACTCTTTCGGATTTATTGAATTAGCTGACTGACTTTTTTCACCGATAGCGTATCTCCGGGAGATCCGTAGCAAAATATCGTTACAAGAAATAATATGAAGGTTTTAAGCAGTATTATTTTCATGAGTTTTTTCGATTTGTATGAAAGCGTTTTTGAAGATTAAAGATTTCTAATCGTCAAAAACTGTGGTCACTAACATATACCAAATGAAAAATAATTAGGTTTTATTTGGAGCGCTAGAACAGGCAATTTAGTTATGAATTTCAGTAAAAACGGTTCAAATTATAATTTGGCACCTCTTATTTTTTAAGTGTTAAGATGTTAATTACCAAATCTTTAAATGTTTGATTTCTAGTCAAGGAGTAATGTGGAAGATTAATACCTCTAAATAGCTGTATGCCAGTAATTGTTGAAGAAAATAGCTTTTCTTCTAATGATTGTGTTTTTGTTACAGGAAGGGAATGTCACGTTTTCTAATTCTAATAGTTTTTATCCGGTATGATAATTATAGTTTCCTCTTTAGAAATTTATCTATTACTCCATTGGTAAGGATAAACAATAGTGAACAAAGAACTTTTATTTTCTAGATAGGGGATTACTCTCCAATAGAGAAAGCGTTTTTTTTATGAAACTCCGAAGGAGTAAGCCCAACTAATTTTTTAAAAACTCTATTAAAAGAAGTCTTACTTGGAAATCCGGCTTCATATCCTATGGCTAAGACTTTATAGTTTTTATATTTTGGGTCTTGCATTAATTTTTTTGCGGTATCTACTCTGTAGATATTGATAAAGTTGTTGAAATTCTTCTGAAAGCATACATTTAGCATTTCGGAAAAAAGATGTACACTCATGCTGAGTTGATCTGCAATATCTGATTGTTTGATCTCGTGGTCTAAAAATGGCTTTTCTTTATCCATATAGTTTAAGATAAGTTCCATATACTTTTGCTGATCCTTTACAGAAATTGAAGATTTTTTGGTTTGTGATTTTTGTTTGTCCTTTTCAAAAGTTCCTTGTTTTTGTATCTGTTCAGCAAGAGCGTTAAGTTTATCTCTTAGTACTCCATTTTCATTTTCTAATAGTATTTTAATATCCTTTAATTGTGATGACTCTTCAGTTAATTTTCTTCTTTTGTTTTGATAGATTATTGAAGATATAATTAAAAGAATAATCAAAACAATTCCCGAAAAAATGAAAACTTGTTTTTCTTTTATCAAGGAAAGTATGGATTTCTTTTGCTCAGAAATAATGTCAGATTTTAATTCAGATTCTTTTGCTAACTTTAATTGTTGAGCTTTTGATAATGTTTTAAAATATCTCTCTCTAGTTTCTGTGTAGGCCTTTTGCTCTCGAAGAGAACTTTTGATGCTATCTAATGCTTCATAGGTTTTTGTTAGATATTCATGAGATTCCATTTGGATATTCAAAAAACTTCCTTTAATCGCCAAATCGCGGGCAATTTTTAATTTTTTAAGAGCTTGGACCGGTTGGTCAGACAAATAATAAGAAATACCCATCACGCAATTGGCTGAGGCCTCAAGCTCGATGGATTCATTATGATCCATTCTATCCAAGGCTCTTTGACTATTTTCTATAGCTTGTTCATATTTCCCTAGGTGGCGTTGACATTCTGAGATATTTATCAAAGCACCTATAATTCTATCATTTCTGTTCATTTTTTCAGCAAGATCTTTTGCCTTGTACATATATTTTAAGGCTTCGTGATAATTACCTTGATTAAGATTTGCTGTTCCTAAGGAATTATATGCTGAAATAATGAAGTTATCTGGATTTTCTTGATACTTCGCAAGCTCTATTACTTTTTGCATAGAACTTTTAACTTTTTCGTAATTTTCTATACTGTTGTAGAGGTTTCCTAAGTTAACTTGTACTAGAATTCTTGAAAATGAATTTTCGGGGAGAGAATTACTAAGTTTTTCTGCTTCAAGATATTTAGCCAATGATTTTTCGTACTGATCTACTTGCTGATGATAAATAGCCAGATACGTTAATGCAGAAACTTGATCTTCCTTTAATTCATTAGCTTCTGCAATTAAAAATATGATTTGACCATACTTTTGAAATGCTTCTAAATCTCCAGCTCTATGTGACTTGCTTAATAATTGTCTGTATTTTGCAATACTATCTTTTGGAGAATTGACTTTTTGACCATATACATCAAAGTCTGTTTCCGTTTGATTTTGGGCAAATAGAGTAGAGACTGTGGTAAGTACGTAAATAATTAGAAATGGGAGCTTTTTCATGTTATTTAACCTCAAAAAGATTACTTACGGTAAAAATAAATCAAAAATGTTACTTTAGGAAAAGCATTTCTTTGTCCTGAAGTAATAAACCTTTGTAAAACCGATTATAGTTAAGACAAAAAAAGTTGAAATTCTCATTTATAATGCAATTTCATCGCTCTGTTTATTTCGATATTCTGAAGGGGTTTGGCCTACCAAATTTTTGAAGACACGATTGAATGAAGTTTTACTAGGAAAACCAGCTTCATAACCTATAGCTAGAATTTTATATTGGGAGTATGCAGGGTCTTTAATGAGTTGTTTAGCTTTATCCACACGATATAAGTTCATAAAATTATTAAAGTTCTTTTCAAAGCATACGTTTAATATTTCAGAAAAGAGATGTATTGTCATGCCGAGTTTTTCGGCAAGAAGGGATTGATTCATTTCATGATCCAGATAAGGTTGTTCTTTTTCCATATAATCTAATATCAAACTCACATATTTCTCCTGTTCTTCTTTAGATAGAGAGGTTTTTTTAGCATTGTTTTTCTCATTTCCGTTGATGCCGCTAGTAGATTTTTGTTGTGCTATCTTCAGAATCTTTTGTTTAAGGGCTTCATTCTCATTTTGTAATAATTCTCGATCCTCCTTTAATTGATTTGCTTCAAACTCTGCTTGTTTCTTATTTTTCCTGTAAACAAACAATATCACTAGTAATGTAACAGCGATACTAATTCCTATCCAAATTGATGTCCATTTAAATGAGTTTTCTCTTTTAGAAGTACTTCTGTATCTGCCAACTCCTGCTCTACATCTAATCGTTTTGCTTTAGAAAGAGTTTGTAAGTATTTTTCCTTAGCATTGATGTAGCCTTTCTGTTCCATATTAGCTTTTTTTAAGTTTCCCTGTTTTTCGAAAACTATAGTTAGCTGCTTATGTGTTAACATTTGGACTTTTAAAAACTGATTGGTAATAGCAACTCCTTTAGCCATTTGTAAAGGTGAAATGGCTTCATTGTATTTTTCAAGCCCTACTAGAGAAGCTCCTAATAGATAGTTATTTAATGCTCTAAGTTCTATAGATGGGACTGTTGAATGAAATGTTTGAGCTTGTTTACTATACGCTAATGCTTGTTCATATTGATTTAGTTTTAAATAGTTTTCGATCATGCCATTTAGGGCGTTTAGGATAATATCATCACGTTTTAATTCTTCTCCTATCGCTTTGGCTTTTTCCAAGTATTTCAAAGAAAGTGTGAAGTTTTTGTTTCCAGAAACAGCATCAGATAGGCCGGTGTAAGCGGCCATTCTATAAATGTCTGGTCCATTGAAGTCTTCAATGTATTTTAAAGCTTTATCAAAAGATTCTTTTGCTTTTTTGTGATATCCTATCTGATTATATACATGTCCAAGATTTATAAGAATAACGGTTTGTTTTTTATAACTATCAGGAATATCTTCAGAGATTTCCAGGGCTTTTGAATAATAGGTCATTGCCTCATCGTAAGCATCAGTTTTCTTATAGTAAACCCCTAATCTTGTTAGTGCATCAATTTCGTGCTCTTTAAGCTGATTTGCTCGAGCAATGGTTAAAATAGAATCTGTATATAATTTGAAATTTTTATAATTTCCAGCATCATAAGTATCACTTTGCAACCGTGTTAAACGCTCAATCTCTGTTTTGGGAGTTATATTATGCTTTTCTTTTTGAGAAAATACAGGGCTAAAAAGAAAAAGAATGAGGTAAAGATTAGCAACTAATTTTAACATTAGAACTATTTTTAAGGTAGTTGCAAATTAAGAATTTATTTTTTTGTTGAAGCTGTGTTCTTATTTTGAATTTAAATCTTAATTGAATCAGTTATTGACGATACTACAAGTTAATTATCCAATGTATTAACAATTAGTTCGGTATTTGATAGCATACAATTGGTAAATTTGGAGATGGGTACACTTAGCTCTTCTCCAGTGAAAGAATTTTTGGGATATGCTTCGTTGGTCAATTCTTCATATATGTTGTTCCTATCTGAGTTTTTACTACTGACTAAGGTTACTTTTTTTGCATCAATAGTTTTTATGATATATACATTCTTGGTAGTTGCTATCAAATCATCTGTATTTAATTTTTGGAGGATTTGTTTTTTCTTTTCTGCACTTTGTCCCATGAAGGATTCTTGGTATTGTTTAGTCGCTTTCAATTCATTTATAAAACCTACTGGGACCCCTATAAGAATAGCTAAGGCTATAACTCCAAAGCTGTAATAGCCCCACATAGGGATGTTATGGTTGCTCTTCATCCCTAAAGCAGCTGCTTTTATTTCCGGACTCCAC
This sequence comes from Aquimarina sp. KJ22-3, assembly GCF_055808215.1. NCBI lineage: Bacteria > Pseudomonadati > Bacteroidota > Flavobacteriia > Flavobacteriales > Flavobacteriaceae > Aquimarina > Aquimarina sp. KJ22-3. The sequence goes on from NZ_CM147859.1 coordinate 513,100, forward strand.
AAACTTTTTTTTATTTTTTTACCTGTATCCTTACAAATCAATTGTGTTACTCTTTTAGGAAACAAAAAAAGAGAATTCGTACGTCGCGACGCATTAATTGAAGAAATACATCACTAGATACACAATTGTTGGATTCAAGTTGAAATATTCGTTCGTCGACAATGTATTCTGTTACTGATATAAACATAAAATGTTTGTTTTGATATGAAAAAATTGAATCAAAACTAACTTACTTTTTTAATAAAATGGTTCCAAATTATAATTTGGGGCTTATGATCATAAATATCCTGTTTACTAATGTCTATATCTATAAAATCTTTTGGAACAAAGATCATGCACGGGTGGGTCTCAATATTATGTAGCTATATGAGCATTAAAAACAATAAGGAAGAACTAGGAAGGTGATATTGGCAGTAAAAGGCTTTATAGGGGTCCCTAAAGCCTTTTGTAGAGCAAGTGTACAATGTGACTTTTTGTGAAGAGGTGAGTATTACCTCAAAATAATAGTTAAACAAATTATTAATTATTTGATAAATAAGGTGTTAACTACGTTGTAAAGATACAATAATTTGGATTAAACACATCAAAGGTAATTGTTTTTATGAATCTATAAAGATAGAATGAGTTTAGCACCCTTCAACAAGTTCAGGGTTAACTTCTCGCACCAAGATTGGGAAAATAAAAAAAGCTGCACTTTCGTACAGCTCTTTCATTTTTGCTCCCCCTCTTGGGCTCCCTTCAACAAGTTCAGGGTTAACTTCTCGCACCAAGATTGGGAAAATAAAAAAAGCTGCACTTTCGTACAGCTCTTTCATTTTTGCTCCCCCTCTTGGGCTCGAACCAAGGACCCTTTGATTAACAGTCAAATGCTCTAACCAACTGAGCTAAGGAGGAATTTATGTTTGCAAAGATACTTAGTATTTCTCTTTTGCGAGTGCAAATATATACTAATTTTTGATTCTCAAAAAGATTTTTTTAATTTTTATTATTTTCCTGTGATCGCTCTATAGATATCATTTCCGTTTGCAAATAATAATAAGGCGATAAGAATAATAAAACCAACAAGTTGGGCGTACTCCATAAATTTATCATTTGGTTTTCTTCCTGCAATAATTTCATACAGTAAAAACATCACATGTCCACCATCCAATGCAGGAATCGGTAAGATGTTCATAAAAGCCAAAATAATAGAAATAAAAGCGGTAGTACCCCAAAAGGCTTTCCAGTTCCAGGCATCAGGGAAAAGATTTCCGATAGCTCCAAAACCACCTACCTGGCTAGCTCCTTTTTTCGTAAATACATATTTAAACTGGGCAATGTAATCGTGTAATGTCCAATATCCAAAATCAAAACCTGCAGAGATACTTTCGGTAAAGGAATATTGTCTTTTCTGGATTTCAAAATTTGCTTTAGGATATACCCCAACCACGCCTTCTTCGTTTGGAGTCACCATTACGGTTTGTTCTGCTCCGTTTCTTAGATAAGTTATCTTTAATGCTGAATTAGTAGTATCCGCTCTTTTCAATCGATTAAAATCGTTCCAATAGACTACGTTTTGATCATTTAGGCTTAAGATGCGATCTCCTTTTAATAATCCTGCTTTATCTGCCGGAGTATCTGCTACTACACTATCCAATACAGGTTCAGCAATAGGGGAGAATGGGCGTAGTACTCCAGATTCAAACATCGTCGTTCCGATATCTTCAGGAATAGACAATGTTTCTTTTTGTCCATTTTGGTGCATTACGGTGATGTTTTCTACATCCCTCATAAACAGATAATGGTTGATTTGGATCACATCTTCCAGCGTTTCGCCATTTACTTCCATCACGCGATCCCCATCTTTGAACCCTAACTCTTTAAACGAATCTGCTACGGCAAATCCTTGTGGTAAGTCATCAAATCCTACATGATTGGTACCCCATGTAAAAATGATGGCCATATAGATCAAAAATCCAAGGATGATATTTACAGTAACTCCACCTAGCATAATGATCAATCGTTGCCAAGCCGGTTTGGATCTAAACTCCCAAGGTTGAGGTGGTCCAGCCATTTGCTCTTTGTCCATGCTCTCATCGATCATCCCGGCGATCTTTACATAACCACCCAAAGGCAACCAACCGATACCATAAACGGTCTCACCAATTTTTTTCTTGAAGAGCGCAAATTTCACATCAAAAAAGAGGAAAAATTTCTCTACTCGGGTTTTAAATAATTTGGCAGGTATAAAATGCCCTAGCTCGTGCAAAACGATTAGGATCGATAAACTCAGTAGTAACTGAATGGCTTTTACAAAAAATGGACTCATTAGGTCGTATTCAAAATTTAATCACGCAAAAGTAACCTTTTAAGAGGTATATAAAAAAAATCTACCCTCGATATCACCAGATTTAGTATTTTTTTAATGAAAAAGAAAACACAAATACAGGATAATCCTCGTATTTTTGCAGCCAGAAAAATGAGTATGCTTCAGTTTTTTTCAAAGTATAAGTTTTTTGCCGTAGTACTCTTCATACTATCTGCAATAATCATTAGTATCATTTATACCATTCTTAAACCCACAAGAACACTACAGGTATACGCTCCGGAAATGGTAAATACCGAACTGGTTGATAGTACGGTGCAATATGTGCGCAAGTATCATAAGATCGCCGATTTCAAATTGACCAATCAAAACGGAAAAACCATTACTCAAGAGGATTACAAAGATCGTATTTATGTAGCTGATTTTTTCTTTACCACCTGCCAAACCATTTGCCCGATTATGACAGGGCATATGAAAGAGATTCAGGATCGGCTTAAAGATGATCATGAGGTATTGTTATTATCGCACAGTGTCACTCCCAAAATTGACAGCGTAGCCCGATTAAAAAAATACGCTATAGAAAAGGGAGTAGACGATAGCAAATGGAATCTGGTAACAGGAGACAAAAAACAGATTTATGACCTGGCTCGCAAATCCTATCTAGCGGCCAAGTCAGATGGTGATGGTGGCCCCTACGATATGGTGCATACCGAGAATTTTGTATTGGTAGATAAAAAGAAACGCATACGAGGGTTTTATGATGGTACCAATCCAGAAGAAATTGATCGCTTGATCGAAGATATTAAAGTATTAAAGCAAGAAAACCCCTCAGAATAGGCCACTTTCTCCCTTTTATTTTGAAGAATTTAGCATTTGTACTAGGTTTTTTTCCGTACTTTTGCCTAGTTTAAAATTAATCTAAATAAGCTTTTGAAGACTACTATTGCCCATCTTAAGAAAGGTCAGCGAGCCTTGATTAAGGAGATTCCCACCGATGTGATACCGTTAAAATTATTAGAAATGGGATGTCTTCCGGGTAACGAGGTACAGTTACTACAAACAGCTCCTTTTAGTTGTCCAATGTATCTCAACATCAATGGCAGCCATCTTGCAATTCGCAGAGAAGTGGCAGCAGAAATCGAAGTTCAAATTTTATAAAGGTAGTTTCTTTTTATGGCTAAGCAGATTAAAGTTTCATTAATAGGAAACCCAAATACAGGAAAAACTTCGGTTTTTAATTTACTTACAGGACTCAATCAACAGGTAGGGAATTATCCCGGGATAACGGTAGAAAAAAAGAAGGGATTTGCAAACTTTCCAGAGGAGTAAAAGCCCATATTTTGGACTTACCGGGTACTTATAGCTTAAATGCATCTTCACTAGACGAAAATGTAGTGATCGAGTTATTACTCAATAAAAAAGATAAAGATTTTCCAGATGTGGCCGTGGTGGTTACTGACGTCGAAAACCTTAAAAGAAACTTATTGCTGTTTACACAGATCAAAGATTTGGAGATTCCTACCATTTTGGTAATCAATATGGCTGATCGTATGCAGCGAAGAGGAATTTCTTTGGATATTCCACGGTTAGAAAAAGAATTGAATACCAAAATAGCTTTGGTAAGTGCCAGAAAAAAGCAAGGAATCGATGAGTTAAAAAAAATGATCGAATCCTATGCATCTTTGCCTAAATCCCCTTGTGTAGATGCGCTTACTTTTGCGCCAGATTATTTTGAAAGATTACAACAAGCGTTCCCTAACCAGTCTCTGTATAAACTTTGGTTGGTGATTACTCAGGATGTCAATTTCAGAAAAGTAGATAAACAAGAATTGGATATCTCTCCGGATTTTCAGATTAAATCTGAAAGTGAACTCAAACGACTACAGCAAAAGGAAACGATCAAACGCTACCAGTTTATCAATAATGTACTTAAAGAAGGAGTTACTGTAGACGAAAAAGCGGCCACCGGACTTAGAGAACGATTAGACAGAGTACTTACTCATAAGTTTTGGGGTTATTTTATTTTCTTCGGAATTCTATTATTGATTTTTCAGGCCATTTATGACTGGTCGTCCTATCCCATGGATTTGATCGATGAAGGATTTGCATGGCTTAGTGAAGCTACCAAATCGGTATTACCCGCCGGACCGTTTGTGGATCTGATTACGGATGGGATCATACCAGGGTTAGGAGGGATCGTGATTTTTATCCCGCAGATTGCATTTTTATTTCTATTTATCTCTATTCTCGAAGAAAGTGGCTATATGAGCCGTGTAGTATTTTTGATGGATAGAGGAATGCGCAGATTTGGATTAAGTGGAAAAAGTGTAGTGCCTTTAGTATCGGGAACGGCATGTGCAATTCCTGCAGTAATGGCTACCCGAAATATAGAAAGTTGGAAAGAACGACTGATAACGATCTTGGTAGTACCGTTTACTACTTGTTCTGCCAGATTACCGGTGTATTTAATCATTATCGCATTGGTGATCCCAGACGAAAAGGTAGGATGGATTTTTGGATATCAAAGTCTTACCTTGATGTTCCTTTATTTTTTAGGTTTTGGTGCTGCTGTAGGAGCGGCCTGGATACTGAATAAAGTGCTCAAAATAAAAAGCAAATCGTATTTCGTGATCGAAATGCCAGGATACAAAGTACCACTGTTTAAAAATGTAATTTTTAACGTGATCGAAAAGACCAAAGCATTTGTATTTGGAGCAGGAAAAATCATCTTGGCGATCTCGATTATTTTGTGGGTATTGGCAAGCTTTGGCCCTAATGAGAAATTTAATAAAGCCGAAGAGATTGTTACTGCTACGCATAGTGATCTTTCTGGTGAAGAACTTGAAAACGAAATCGTGTCTTACAAATTAGAGCATTCGTTTATTGGGTATGCCGGAAAAGGAATAGAACCCATCGTTGCTCCTTTAGGATATGACTGGAAAATAGGAATAGGGATCATCAGTTCTTTTGCGGCCAGAGAAGTGTTTGTAGGGACATTGGCTACGATCTACAGTGTAGGGAGCGATGAAGAAGAAACCATCAAAAATCGAATGGCTGCCGAAGTACATGAAAAAACAGGAAGACCAGTGTTTAATTTTGCTAGTGGAATATCTCTGTTATTGTTTTATGCTTTTGCGATGCAATGTATGAGTACGTTGGCGATCGTAAAAAGGGAAACCAACGGTTGGAGATGGCCTACTATTCAGCTGTTTTTTATGAGTGGATTGGCTTATGTTGTAGCATTGATTGCGTATCAAATTTTAAAATAAATCACTTAAGGTTTCGTATCTTTATACGACCTATTTTATATGAATATTATTATCCAAAACATATTAGTTCTTCTGGTATTTGCGGTTGCAGTAGGATTTTTGATCAAAAAATTCTTTTGGAAACCATCCTGGTCTTCAGCTAAGAAAAAGAATAAAGGTGCTTGTGGTGATGGTGGTTGTGGCTGCCATTAATTTTTAGACTTTCTTTTCCAAGGTAAAGGGCCACTGCTAATCAAGTAGACTCCCATAAAAATAAGGATACAACAAAGTAATTTTGAGATGGTAATATCTCCTTGGTACTGGCTATCTACGACCAAATACGACACTAATGCAACCAAAATCATAGCCACAGCAGGTTGCACATAGATATAACTACTAGATACCGTTGGTTTTACGTACTGCAAAGCAAACATGTTGAGCAAGTAAGCAAGAAAGGTGGGGCCAACCACAACATAGATCAGTGATATCCAATTGGTAAATTCAAAAGCAGCAAAGTTAGTGTTTAGTAAGGGAGAAATGCACAACGGGAACATGAATATAAACCCAAACAAAAAGGTCCAAATGATCACGGTAACTGGTTTGTATTTGGACATCATGGGTTTTACAATCACCAGATAAAAAGCAAAAGCCAGGGCGTTGATGGCAATAAAAATATTTCCTTTAATCGATCCCGTACCCAACCCAGAATTTCCTAAGTAGATAAGTAATATAGCACCCAATCCTCCTATAGTAATCCCGAGCACGCGTCTCGAGGTAAAAGGCTCTTTTAGTAAAAAACGGCTTATAATCACTGTGTAAATAGGCATAGCGGTTATGATAATGGCAGCGTCTACCGGAGAGGTAAGACTTAAACCATTCATCGAAAAGTACTGATTGGTGGCCACTCCCAAAAAACCACATAATGCCAATCTAGGAATATCTTTTCGATCGACCGATTCCTTGATAAATGCTTTCAGAATAAAAAATAAAAGTCCAGCTCCCGCTATACGAAGAAATACCAATGCAGAGGCTTCCATTTTATTAGGCATCAACCCTTTGGCGATTAAATAATTGGCACCATAAACAATATTTACACTTAATAAGGCAATATGAGCCTTTCCAGTATTAGAAATCATACAGTGCGAATAATAAAAGGGTTGACGACATTATTGTTTAGCTGTTTATTTGATGATCAATTCTAGATAATAGTTTTCTTTGGGGATGGGTTGTTGATTGGCAGGGTATGGATTAATTGTATATGCATAAACCGTTTTATCTTCATGGGTCATAACTACCTCTTGTTTTTTGGGATTGATGTTCATCTTGCCAAAAATCAATTCCTTCGTTTCTAGTAGCTTTCCATTTTCATAGATTTCAATCTGCACTTTTGCCTGCCCTTCCCACATACAAGATACTCCTGTTGGGCATCTTGAATCCTCCATAACTTCTACAAATTTGATGCTCTTTGAGTCGAATTCAATCAAGGATCCTAACTTCAGTTTACTAATGATTTTTGGAGACTCAGTGTTAGTCGAATCTTGTGCGGATAACGATACCTGAAATAGTAGGATTATTAACGGAAAAATAATGGATTTGATCATAACAGCTACAACACGTGTTAAAGATATATAAAAAATGAAATGCCTATGCGGTAAAAGACCCTAATATTACGGAATTTTGAGTGATCGTCATAAATTTATGGAAAGAGAAAAAGCGATAATAATAGGTGCTGGCATTGCTGGTTTGGCAACAGCAATTCGACTGCAAAGTGCAAATTTTGATGTCGAGGTTTTCGAAACCAATCCAAGTGCAGGAGGTAAATTGGCAGAAATTCGAGAAAAAGGTTATCGTTTTGATTGTGGTCCGTCCTTGTTTACAATGCCTCAGTTTATAGAAGAATTATTTACGGTATCCAGCAAACCCATGTCGGCATATTTCTCTTATGTAAAAAAAGAGACCGTTTGTAACTACTTCTATGAGGATGATACCCGATTTACGGCACATGCCGATATTAATAAATTTGCAACGTCTGCTGCCGAAGCTTTTGAGGTCGAAGCTCAAACTATCAAAGATTATTTTGATCGTAGTAAAAAGAAATTTGATCTAACGTCTTCTTTATTTCTTGAGAAATCCCTCCATAAATTAGATACCTATTTGTCAGCAGATACGATAAAGGCAATAACTCATGTTGGACAGCTGGAAATAGGTGCAACGTTGCATAAAGTGAATTCAAAAAGATTTAGGGATCGGAGATTGGTTCAGTTTTTTGATCGTTTTGCCACCTACAATGGGTCTAATCCATACAAAACTCCCGGAATCATGTCTATGATCCCGCATTTGGAACAATACTATGGTACCTTTTTCCCAGAAGGAGGAATGTATAGCATAGCTCATAGTCTATATCGTCTGGCTCAAGACTTGGGAGTGGTGTTTAATTTCAATACAAAAGTTACGCAAATAGCTGTTGCAAATAATAGTGCAGAAGGAGTTTATGTTGGGGAGAAACGTATTGATGCTGATGTGGTAGTTTCTAATATGGATATAGTTCCTACATATCGAAAGTTACTTCCTGATTGTAAAGCTCCAGAAAAAACATTACAACAACCACGATCGAGTTCGGCATTAATATTTTATTGGGGAATCAAAGGAACATTCCCAGAATTGGATCTTCACAATATATTTTTTAGCGAAAATTACAAGGAAGAGTTCGATTGTATTTTTACCAGGAAAGAAGTTGGTGACGATCCGACGGTATACATTAATATAACTTCAAAAAATGAGCCCAATGATGCACCAGAGGGGTGCGAAAATTGGTTTGTAATGATTAATGTTCCTGGCAATGAGGGACAAGATTGGGATGGTATCATCACAACGGCCAAAAAGAATATTTTGCAGAAACTCTCCAGAATTTTGCAGAGAGATATTGAGCAAATCATCGAGACCGAGTCTATTTTGGATCCACGTGCTATCGAAGAAAGAACACAATCCTATCAAGGGTCTTTGTACGGCTCGTCTAGTAATAACAAATACGCAGCTTTTTTAAGGCATCCTAACTTTTCTCAACAGATCAAGAAACTGTATTTCTGTGGTGGGAGTGTACACCCAGGAGGAGGGATCCCCTTATGCCTGTTATCCGGAAAGATAGTCGCAGAACTCATTTCAAAAGACACTAAAAAATGATAAGAATAGCCCCAAATAGAAAACTTAGATATTCCATCGTTGTTGTTTGGTTATTTACTATCTCCGGGATTTTAGGAATTCTTATGGGGTATGAAACATGGTTTTTATCGCTGACCTGGCTGCATTTGTCGATATACCTTTTTTTAATTCTTTGGAATGCTGATTTTAATCTGAAATTGATATATGCGTTGTGTATTCCTTTTGGTATTGGTATGATTGCCGAAATTATTGGTGTCAATACCGGATTGATTTTCGGAGTATACGAGTATGGTAAAAACCTAGGCCCAAAAGTGTATGGTGTACCTTGGATGATAGGGGTTAATTGGGCTATCTTAACGTATTGTTGTGCCGCTTTGGCAAAAAAAATAGTTGATCCTATTTTGGTTTCGTCAATATTAGGGACTGTAATCATGGTGTTGCTGGATGTGGTCATGGAGTTCTCGGCGCCTAGATTTGATTTTTGGGAATTTGAAGGAGGAATTGCTCCATTTCAAAATTATGTGGGTTGGTTGGTAACGGCATGTATTGTTCAGTTCTTATTTCAAAAAATGGTGAACATGTTTCGTTTCACGATCTCGGTACATATTTTTATTGCTATATTGGTCTTCTTTTCCATTTTCATATTGTTCTGAATGCAAAAATATGATTACATCATCACGGGTATGGGAGCATCTGGCCTTATGTTTGCCTATAGGTTAGTGTCTGAACCTTATTTTGATGATCATTCCATATTACTAATCGATAAAGTTTCCAAAGATCAAAATGATCGTACCTGGTGTTATTGGGACCTCAAGGATGGAGATTGGGATGCTATATTGCACAAAAGGTGGGATAATATCTATTTCGGAAGTACTACCTACAAAGAACACACAGCTATTTTGCCATATCAATACAAGATGATCCAAGGGAAGGATTTCTATGATTTTATCTTAAAAAAAGTAGCTTCAAAAGCCAATGTAAGTATTGTCAAAGAGACCCTTGTTGCATTGAATGAAAAAGGATCTTATGCAGAAGTTGTTACTGATCAGGCCACCTATCAGGCAGGTAAAGTATTCAATAGCGTTATTCTATCTGATGCATATAAAAAGCAAAAGCAGTTTCCCTTATTGAATCAGCATTTTTTGGGTTGGTTTATTAAAACCGAAACAGATATTTTTGATGATCAGGAAGCCACTTTTATGGACTTTACGGTAGATCAAAAAGGGAATACCCGATTTATGTATGTACTGCCTACTTCAAAACGAGAAGCTTTGTTTGAGTATACCTTGTTTTCTGAAGATTTGTTAGAAGAAAAAGAGTACGAAGAAGCTATCATAAGCTATTTAGATAGCAAAGGAATAAAGAACTATCAAATTGTAGACAAAGAAAAGGGCTGCATCCCGATGACTTCGTATGAATTCAAGAAATCCAATAGCATTAATATCATCCATATGGGCACCGCTGGAGGATGGACCAAGGCAAGTACAGGATACACCTTTGCGATTTCTTCAAAAAAGACGAAACGATTGGTAGCCTATATCAAAAGCAATACAGACCTATCAAAATTTGAAAAAAGAACTCGATTTTGGTATTATGACCTGTTGTTTTTGGATGTGTTGCACAAAAATAATGGGTTAGGACACCGATTGTTCTCCATATTATTTAAGAAAAATGACAGTCGTAAAATTCTAAAATTTCTGGATGAGGAAACTACCTTTTGGGAAGAAATCAAAATTACCACCAGTTTGCCAAATCTATTGTTTTTGAAAGCCCTATGGAGAAGATTGTTTTAAAATCTAACTAATACCACGTTCTTTTTTGATGGCGTCATAAGCTTTTTGAACCTCTCTGAACTTTTCTTCGGCCCCTTTCTTATACACTTCATCCATATGCTGCAATTTGTCGGGATGATACTTTTTTGCCATGGTTCTATAGGCCTTTTTTACTTCAGAATCAGTAGCTGTTTTTTCGATTTCAAGAATCTTGTACGCATGATCTCCTGTTTTGAAAAACATCGCTTTAATACTTTCAAAATCCCGAACATTGATTCTTAAGAAACCAGCTATTTTCTGTATTTCTGAAGCTTCAGACGAACTGATGCTGCCATCGGCATTGGCAATCCCAAATAAAAAATGAAGAATTTGTAATCGCGAAGGATAGCGAGTATGCTGATTAATATACATGCATATTCGTGGAGCGGACACCTCCCTTTTTTTAATGATTTCATTAAATGTTCTAAAGGTGGCATTGGCTCGTTCTTTCCCATAGGCACTTACAAAATAGCGGCGCACATAATCCAATTCGGTTTGATTGACTCTTCCGTCTGCCTTAATCACGATAGAAGAGAGTGATAAAAGATTCAATTCGAAATCGGCGGGTGTGACTTTAGGTTGATCAGAAAAAACCGTTTTGAAATCACCTTTACCAATAGAGGTAGTATCCAAAAGGCTTCCTAATATAAACCCAAGAACGGCTCCGGGAAACCTAAAAAATATATACCCTAATAAGGTGGCAAGCCATTTGATCATTCCGTTGCAATTTTTGAGCGGTAAAGATAATCCTAATTATCTAAAACCTGATTTATTCTATTACAATATTGGTCCACACTTATGATTTTTTGTTACTCATTATCAAGGAATATTGTTGAGGAATTGATCAATTACCGACTACATGTCAGGTAACCATATGTGGTACATAATTTGTACCTTTGTATAGAAATGTAAACAAAAAAATAAAAAGAAATATGTATCCAGCAGATTTAGTAAAACCAATGCGCGAAGATTTGACCAATATTGGTTTTGAAGAATTACACACAGTAGAGGCGGTAGAGACAGCAATGGCAAAAGAAGGGACAACATTGGTAGTTGTAAACTCTGTTTGTGGTTGTGCTGCTGCAAATGCGCGTCCGGGAGCAAAAGCTTCTTTAAATAATGATAAAAAACCAGATAATCTGGTAACCGTATTTGCCGGTGTAGACAGAGAGGCAACAGACAAAGCCAGAGGGTTTATGGTTCCATTTCCACCATCTTCTCCTTCTATGGCATTATTTAAAAATGGAGAATTGGTGCACATGTTAGAGCGTCACCATATCGAAGGAAGACCTGCAGAAATGATTGCAGAAAACTTAATGGACGCATACAACGAGCATTGCTAAAAATACCGTGCAAAATAAGATTAAAAACCGCTCTGTCATGTAGGGCGGTTTTTTTATTTTTTGAGCACAATAATTTAGTCTGTTAAACAGTTGCTCAACTAAAAATAATATCAGACATTGCACCGTCCTAACAGATACAAGTAATGGTCTTTAGGCATTCACACAATAATAAAAATGGAATTGATCAAAAAGATACTGTCTTATCCGTTAAGCGTATTGTTTTACCTATTTTTCGGGCTTACTTTGGTGGTGTTTCATCCACTGCAATGGATTGCCGTTCGTATTGGTCCTAGAGCTCACCGAAGAATGGTAAACCTCATGAATTTATGCCTTTTAGGTTGTTTGATGATTTTGGGAGTGAGATTTAGCTATCGTAACAAGCAAAACCTACCCAAGGATAAAGAAAAAATCATTGTTTCGAATCATCAAAGCATGTTCGACATTCCTTTGATCATCTGGTTTATGCGAGCACACAAAACCAAGTTCATTTCTAAGATAGAATTAGGCAAAGGAATCCCAAGTATTTCATTTAACCTTCGTCATGGGGGTAATGCGTTGATCGATAGAAAAAATCCAAAACAATCGATTCCAGAGTTGACAAGATTTGCCAAGTTTGTGGCAGAAAATAAGTTTGCTGCGGTTATTTTTCCTGAAGGAACCCGCAGTAGAACTGGGAAACCAAAGAAGTTTGCAGAAACCGGACTCAAGATGTTATTCAAATATGCACCAGAGGCGTTGGTGGTTCCTGTAACGATCAACAACAGCTGGAAACTGGTACGATTCGGAAATTTCCCCATGGGAGTTGGCATTCACCTAACCCTGGATGTTCATGAACCCCTCCCAGTAGATCGCAAAAATGTTGCAGAGGTGATTGCAACTGTAGAAGAACGAGTAACCCAAGGAGTAAGAACATAATACACTTAATGTAATGGCTTTAGACAATATTAGACTAGAAGTAATGCAACTGTTGGAAAAGAAGATAGATGCATTTATCGAAAAATTCCTGATCCCGATAGATAAGGTGTGGCAACCCACCGATTTTTTACCGGATTCTCAAAATGAGGATACCTTTTTTGAGGAGGTAAAAGAACTAAGAGAATTGGCCAAAGAACTTCCTTATGATTTTTGGGTAGTACTGGTAGGAGATACCATTACCGAAGAAGCATTACCTACCTACGAATCCTGGTTGATGGACGTAGAAGGTATCAATCAGCAAGAAGGAGGAAACGGATGGTCGCGATGGACACGCTTTTGGACCAGTGAAGAGAATCGTCATGGGGATACCTTAAACAAGTATTTGTACCTGTCAGGACGAGTGAACATGAGAGAAGTAGAGCGTACTACACAACATTTGATCAATGATGGTTTTGATATCGGAACCGATCAGGATCCCTACAAGAATTTTGTGTATACCAGTTTTCAGGAATTGGCAACATATATTTCCCACAACCGTGTGGCAAAAATGGCTAAACAATATTCAAACAAGTCTTTGGCAAAAATGTGTAAGATTATTGCCGGAGATGAAATGAGGCATTTTAACGCTTACAGTGAGTTTGTAAAGAATATTTTTGAAGTAGATCCGAGTCAGATGATGCTTGCTTTTAGTGACATGATGAAAAAGAAGATTGTCATGCCAGCGCATTTTCTTAGAGAATCAGGAGAGAGCATAGGATCTGCTTTTGAAGAATTTTCTTATGCGGCTCAACGATTGGGAGTATACACTTCTCAGGATTATATAGATATCATGCAACGACTCATTGATAAATGGGAGATCGATAAGTTATTAGATCTTACTGATGAGGCTGAGAGAGCTCGTGATTTTGTAATGAAATTACCTGCCAGAATGCAGCGAATTAATGAGCGATTGGTAATCCCACAAGATGTCTTTCAATTCAAATGGGTAGAACCTGCAGTGGTGAAATAAATGGAAGTCGCAATGACTAATGAAGAAATTGTTTCAAAAACCATCATTTTTGTAAAAGATACGCTTGCAGGAGCAGAAGGAGGGCACGATTGGTTTCACATAGAACGAGTGTATAAAAATGCGCTGTTGATTTCTAAAGAAGAAGATGTTGATACTTTTGTTGTTGCTTTAGGAGCATTGCTGCATGATATTGCCGATTCTAAATTTCATAATGGAGATGAAACTGTTGGACCCAAAGTCGCAAGTGAGTTTCTTTTTGAATTAGGAGTTGCCCAAGATGTAGTAGACCATGTTGTAGCGATTATCGAAAACATTTCTTTTAAAGGTGGAAATACATCGCAAAAGTTCAGTTCTCCAGAGTTAGCGGTTGTGCAAGATGCAGACCGATTAGATGCCATTGGAGCCGTAGGAATTGCAAGATGTTTTAATTACGGTGGATTCAAGAATAGGGCGCTTTATGATCCCGAAATCGAGCCCAATTTGAATATGACCAAAGAAGAGTATAAGAACTCTACAGCACCCACTATCAATCATTTTTATGAAAAGCTACTTTTACTCAAAGATCGAATGAATACTAAGGCAGGAAAAAGAATAGCAGAACAACGCCACGCCTTTATGGAGCAATATCTTACTCAGTTCTACCAGGAATGGGAAGGCAAAGCTTAAAATACATATCCAATACAAAAGCCGGAAGAACCAATATCTTCCGGCTTTTTGCTTCAGTCTAATATAGCGAAGTTGGTTAAGTTTATTGTTTAAAGACTTTTACACTTTTTTCTACTCCGTCTTTTTGGATTCTTAGAATATAGAACCCTTTAGAGAGTGCGTGCGCGTCTAGTTGTATGCCTTGTGCTGTGACCTCTACTTTAATCGGTTGTACAACGCCATTGCTTCCGATCAATTGTATCGAACGTACTTCTTTTTTTGAAGTAATTCCTTTCACGGTAAGGTGATCTCTGAAAGGAACAGGATATACGATAATCCCATCGAAGTCTTGTAGATTGACAACAGGAGGCGGAGTGTTTTCAGATTGCTTGTTGGCAACAGAATACCTAATGGATGGAGCCAAATATTTGAAACTTAATTCTGCAACCGATGCCCATCGTTTTCCGTCGACTTCAGAAAGGGCTCTAAAGTAAACATAACGACAACTGAAATTATTGAGCTCTACACTTTGCTTCAACGTAGATTTTTGAAAAGATCCTGTAGAGAGTTGTTGCCAGCTGGAGCCATCCCATCCAAATAAGATATAGTCTTTGACCATTCCTGTAGTGCCTTGCTGGCGACCTAAATAAGAAAATCCTACCAGTTCTCTTTGTTCTCCAAAATCGATGGCAATAAAGTGAGGGTGTGAGCTGTTGTCGTCATACCAGTTGGTGTGCCAATAGGTATTAGGATCACCATCGGCAGCTCTTTGTTTGGCGTGATCCGCATTTCCTGTTTCTTCACTATTGGTATCGTATACTGTGCACCCTGTACAGTTATCCAAGACATTAGGAGGGTTGGTGTCACCAATTACTACTTCGGTAGTATTGGAAAAATCAGAATAGCTATCACTGTCATAGGCTCTAACCCGGTAAGAATAATTACCGTTTTCAAGGTTTTTATCCTCATAGGTTTGTACTCCTCTACCCACAAAATCAACACGTTCAAAACCTGATCCATCATTTCTTTGGATAGTAAATCCATTTTCGTTGGTAGAATTGTCTTTCCAGGTCAAGGTAACGTCCTTTTCAGCAATTTCTGCAGTTAGATCACTTGGTGGGTTGATGTCGTCGGGATTGGTTTGCTCATCATATAGATCAGACTCCCATATCCCACGACCGTAGGTTGCCAAACGTAGTTTTCTAGTTGGATAGTGGATTTCAAGATCGGTCGTTTGCACTCCTGGTAAATTGGTGGAGAAAGGCACCCAGGAGCTCAGATTATCATTGGTATAATACACACCAGATTGCATACCTACATACAACCCGTTGGCCGAAGTATCATCAAACACCAGGCATTGGGCAGAAATGTTGGGTAGATTTCCTCGGATATTGGTCCAGGAATTTCCTGCATTATTGGATACATATACTCTTGATCCTGTGGCGGCAATAGCTACACGTTCAGGATTGTTAGGGTCTACTGTGATAAAATTAACATCTCCTCTGAAATTGCTTACTTCTGTCCATGTTGGTGTGTTGCTTTGACCGTTTTTGGTTCTCCATACGCGCCCTTCTTCAGCGATATAGATGTAGTTGTTGTTTGAAGCAGCGATAGCCATTTCATCCAAATTGCCTGGTAGATTGATATTGCTGGTTATATTTCTCCAACTGCCTCTTCTTCCACCATCATTACTTCGATATAAATTTCGATAGCCTACATAAATCTTTTTATTGTCAATAGGATCGTTCATAAAAGGGGTAACCCATTCTCCGTTAAAGTCTCCCGGCTTGCTGATGCTTCCGATACTGTTCCCTTTGTCGGTACTCTTGTATAGGTTTCCGAATTGGGTGGTACCGTACACCACGTTACTATTTTTATGATCTACAAAACATTCCATCCCATCGGCTCCTAGCCATTCTTTAAATTGCCGATTAGATCCACTCATGATATTAGTCCCATTGTCCTGGGCTCCTCCAACAATCATGTTGGGATCAGTAACCGAATTTCCGATTCGGTAATATTGTCGTACAGCTAGTCCTCCCTGGGTCAAATCCGTAGTATTATTACCCCGATCTCGACTTCTAAAAATTCCACCATCGGTTCCTATGTATAGGATTCCGTTGATATAGTCGATGACTTCAATATCGGCATGTACATAAGATCTGTCATTTGGCTGATTCCAGGCAGCAAGGGTAGTGAAGCTAGAACCTCCATTCAATGAACGAGAATAGTTCATACCACCCACATGTACTTCGTTTGCATTGGTATCTGATACCGCAATTGCCATATCTCTGGATGCCTGTGTGAAGTATACCTGATCTGTAGAAACTGTATTGTAGCTTGATCGTATACTAAAATTAGATCCTCCGTCCAGAGATCTGTACAAATACCCAAAGCTACTTCTTCTTTTTTGTACCAAATAGATGGCATTAGGATTGGCAGGAGTGACCGCCATTTTCATTCGTTCTGAAGAAACGATTCCACTTGTTATTCTGCTGAACGAACCTCCTCCATTGGTAGATCGATAAAAACTGGTCCCACAAGAGTACACAACATTGGTATTTCCTGGTTTGAACTTTACATCTTCTGCCCGGTCATTCAGTACTCGGCTAAAGGAACTTCCCCCATTAGTTGAGCGGTATAAAGATTTGGTCGTTCCAATAAAAATACGACTACTTGCGGGACTGATAAGAATCGTACGCGGTACTCCGTTTACCCGATAAATCTCTGACCAAGAGTTTCCGGCATTTGTAGATTTCATAATTTGTCCGGCTCCGTTACCGAGGTATACCACATTGGTATTGTTGGGATCAATAGCAATGGCCCAGATAGACATATTGACCATTTGATCACCCTTGGGTTCCCAACTTTGCCCTGCGTCTACCGATTTCCAGATACCACCACCAGGAGATCCAGCATAAATGATTTGTTGGTTAGCAGGTTCGACTGCTATCGATACGATTCTTCCTAATCCGGGCGACCAACTTCTTGTACGTGTCCAGCTGAAAGGACCAAGCTCTTGCCATCCGTTGTTTTTGGAGTTGTTTTTTAGATCAGGTTTAGCATTTTGGCTCCAGAGTTTTCGAAATTTATTGGACTCGTCTACCACTTTTCGATTGCTAATGATACGGCCATTGGCATTTTGATTTCTCTTGGCCCAATATAAGTTTCGCATATAAAGTTTATAACCGCTACCTTTTCCTTTGTCCCGGTTTTTGTAATATTTATTTCCTAAGCGTTCAAGTCTATTCACTTTGATATCTTCCTTCTGCATGAGTTCAAATAGTTCTTGAGAATACCCTTGATAGTTGATCGAATTGATCAAAAAAATGATCAGCAGCAGCACTTTTCTGTGCTCTAGAATTGGTGTTTTGAGTTGTGTCATGTTGATGTGTGTTTGAAAGCAATACAAAGGGCATGTATTACCAAACATGCCCTTGTAGTGCAATTATTGGTGATTTAGTTTACGGTAATTTTCTTGGTAAATTGGTTATTGCCGTACATCACTTTTACGAAGTAAATTCCGCTGGAAAGTGATTGTAACGACAGGGTTTCTTTAATTCTTTTAACAGGAAAAACAGTGTTTATTTTTTTGTGAAGGACATCGTTACCCTGAAGGTTTTTGATGATTACCAGCGCATTGGGATGGTTTACATTTTGTAGTTCTATATGAATGTATTCCTTGGCAGGATTCGGATAAATGATAATGTCATCCTGATCTTCGATGAAAGATACTGCTCCGGGTAATGATGCCAAAGATCCCGCACATGTAGCAAGTTCTATCCATTCGCTTCCATTCCATTCAAAAAGATTACCTTGATAAACGACCTGATCCCCTGCGCCGTAGTTGGTGCTCTCAGACCATGGGGCTACCCCAAAACAAGGATCGTTGTTATTCTCACAAGAACCCAAGCTATCCCAACCGTTGTTATTATTTCTTCTAAACAGATTGCCTTGATAGACCACCAAATCCCCTGGGTTATATGTGGTATTCGAGGACCACTGTGGTACTTCAAAACAGGGATCATCACTACATTGCCCTAAGTCATTCCAGCTGTTGTTTGCTGTTCTCTCAAATAGTCGACCTTGGTATGTTACTTTATCTCCGGCAGTGTAATTGACATTGCCAGACCATTCTTCGACCCCAGCACAGCTTACTTCATCACTACCTCCACCTTCGCAAGTCCCTACACAACTGGCTCTGCTTATGGTTCTACGAATGACATTACCAGGTTGTGATCCAAAGCCTTTGTTGAGGTTAGTACCAACACTCGTTAAATGACAATAACTCATGATTGTTCCTCCGTTCGAAGGCACCCCAGGTCGACTACAACTTCCTTCGGTGTTGTAACAACCATCGATAGCGGTGTTATTACCATTCCATACACAAGAGTGCGTGTGATTTGACCCAAAATTATGCCCTAGTTCGTGTGCGATTACAGATACGGTCCAGGAATATCTAGGAACGTTATCATAGCTTCGGTTAATCCCGGATAACCCGTAGCGATACGATCCGCATAAAGCATTTAACCAAGCTACTCCTCCAGAGTAGTTGTAGGTTACGAAATGGCCTAGATCGCCGTTAAATCCATTTTGGTTGCGATAACTGCGGTAATTATCAAGATTATTGAAAGGTGCTGCAGAAGTCCAAGCTCTGATCCCCGAGATTTTTAGGTTGACGTCCTCATTGTTATACAGAATGGCTACTTGATTAAAAATAGACTGAATGTAATTAGAGGCCCCTTGGGATCCTCCTTTATCCCGAACAATATCATTGGCAATATCAAAGAAAATCTCAGGACATTTAGTGCGATTAGCCGATGGTTCTTGTTTTGTGTGATCATCCTCTGGGGATTTGTGTTGAACATCTTTAGTTTGACAAGCAAAGTCATTCAAATGACTAATATCCTTGTCTTCATAAAGAATATGTGCTTTACTATAATCCAATTTTCCAAGAACTAAATTCCCAACTTCATCTTCTAAACTAATGATTCCAGAAATTTCACCATTACTAATGGTTATTGCGGCAATAGAATTTGGACTGTTCTTTACAATACCTCGATAATGAACAAGTGTTGTATTAGGTTTGATGACTTTACCTGATGGCATTTCAATGATAGAAAAATCATCTGTAGTTAGTTCTACCTTCACCAATTCTAAAAGCATAGAAGAATTTTTACTGGGTAAGGAAAAGTGAATAGCATCTGGTGTCGATTTTTCAAAGCTTTTCATGGACTCAGACTTCAACGTAAGGATGGAAAAATTTTTGAATTCTTTGGGTAGGTTGGTTTTTGTTTTTCCTGTAATTACTTCAAAAAGAGAAATTTCTTTGAACTCTTTACCAAGGGCTTTGGCATGAAGGACTTGTTGATTTGGTTTGTGTTTTTGTGTTTGGGCAAAAAAAGGGATTGTCAAAAATGAAATGACAAGAAATGTAAAAATACGTTTCATGTGTTTAGGTTTTAAGATTATTTAGTTTTTGGTTGTTGGTAGTTTACGCCAACAGGGGTTATTGCTCAAGAATCAGTACGAACTGATTCTTAAATCAATATTTTTTGGGTAAAAACAAGGTCTTTACCTATTTGTAGGGGAAGAAATAGCTATTGAAATTCTACGGAAAAAATCCGTGAGTATAGATCGTAAATTCAAGTAATAATGTTAACGTTTAACAATTACTTGGTGCATGAATGCAATAAGAATTCGAAATATCGAGTGCTTAAGAAGTCATTTTTTGGGGTACTGAATTCCTTTTCATTGTTGTTGTTTTGGTTGGGAAATGAATTATTTGTGTTTTGTTAAATTGGTTGCCCAAAAATACAAAAATTTCATACTATCGTCCAATAGAAAATAAAGAAAATGTAAAATGAAAACTGTATGTATTTATAAGTCAAAAACATAGATAAAAAATTACTCTAGAATAATTTTAGTTGCCCATCTTTATGATGAGCGTGCAAATCACAATTCAATTGAATTCTTTCATTTTTTGGGAAGTACTTTTTTCGTGCCAGTGCAAAAAGTTGATGGATTTGATCTGCTATTTTACCGCTTCCAGACATCCTTCTTCCAAATTGACTGTCATTTAAATTCCCTTCATGACACTGCATGATTTGATGTAAAATCTTGTCTTTTCGATCAGGTAAAGTGTTCTCCAGCCACGAGGTAAATATCTGACCAATGGCTCCATTGAGCCGAACAACCGTATATCCAACGCTCTTTGCACCTCTTTTTGCGATTTCCCGAGTAAGTGGTAGAATTTCATGACTGT
Source organism: Aquimarina sp. KJ22-3 (assembly GCF_055808215.1). Classification (NCBI taxonomy): domain Bacteria; kingdom Pseudomonadati; phylum Bacteroidota; class Flavobacteriia; order Flavobacteriales; family Flavobacteriaceae; genus Aquimarina; species Aquimarina sp. KJ22-3. The sequence continues at coordinate 533,800 of NZ_CM147859.1, forward strand.
TGATCGAAGGAATGATAGGAGCCATCATGACATTGGTAGGAACGCCGATAGCAGTTAGTTTTTCAAGAGTTTCCAATCGTTTTTTTATGCTAGCTGTACGAGGTTCTAATATTCTTTGGGTTTCTTCTTGTAAAGAAGTGATAGATAAAAATACCACCACTAGATTGTCCTTGGCAAGTTCAGACAAGATATCCATATCCCTTTGGATAAGTGCATTTTTGGTGATGATACCCACTGGGTGTTTGTATTTAAGAAACAGTTGCAACAATTGCCTAGTGATCTTTAATTTTTTCTCAACGGGTTGATAGCAATCGGTATTTCCAGAAAGGGAGATAGGGCAAGCGTCCCAGCGTTTGCTTTTCAGTTTTCGTTCCAGAAGCTGTGGAGCATTTTTTTTGACTAGAATTTTACTTTCAAAATCAATTCCAGCGCCATATCCCCAATATTCATGACTGTTTCGTGCATAGCAATAAACACACCCATGTTCGCATCCCTGATAAGGGTTCAAAGAATAGGCCATCCCAACATCGGGACTGGTTACTTTGTTCACGATTGTTTTTGGAAAAGTTTCAATATAAGTTGTAGTAAACTTGTTTACAGGTTCTCCTTGAGTAATGCAGTAATTAAGAAAGTCATCTCGTATTTCATAGTGATTTTCAGAAAATCGATTGTGTACTTTTTCTTGAGCGCCTCGTCCTTTGATGTGTTTTTTTGGTTTCATGAGTATGGTTTTTTTACGGTTTAAAAGTAAAACTTTTGTTGGAATTTTTCCTAGTAAAATTGGAAATATTCCAAATAAAGAAAGTAATTTTGTATAGAAGGTTTTTGATAAAAAAACGGATAGGTTTAGGTTTAAAAAAATAGTCAGTGATGAAGAATAAAAGCTATGAGTATGATGTGGCACTCTCTTTTGCGGGAGAGAATAGGGTATATGTAGATGAAGTTGCAAATAGCCTGAAAGAGAAAGGAATCAAAGTGTTTTATGATGCTTTTGAAGAGGCAAGTCTGTGGGGTAAAAATTTATATGAGTACCTCTCAGATATTTATCAAAATAAAGCGAGATATACGGTGATGTTTATTTCCAATTTTTATAACGAAAAACTATGGACCAATCATGAGAGGGTTTCGATGCAAGCACGTGCGTTTCAGGAGAGTCGAGAGTACATCTTACCAGCCAGGTTTGATGATACCGAAATTCCCGGCATTTTGAAAACAGTGGGCTACGTAAGTCTTCAGTCCAAAACTCCGGAGGAATTAGCCATTCTTATCGAAAAAAAATAAAAAAGGATCAAACTTTTTTTAGGAGAAGATGGTCGAAACTCTCTACCATGATCAGTCCAAAGCCTTTTATCTTTTCGATAAAGATCGCCGACAAGTCAGGAATCCCGGTCAAGAATGCAAAAGTGGTATTGGTGGCGGGTAATTCCACTTATTTGGAGGGCAACTCAGACGAGAACGGAATCGCACATGTATTGGTTAGAACCCGAAAACTATATACGGTTTTGATTGCTCATCCAGAGTATCCTGCTGTGCTGTTCCCGAATATGAATCCCAAAGAGGATATTGAGGTTACTATTGAGAAAACAGAAGGATTTGGATCCTTAGTGATTAATAAGTCCGGCCAATTGCCAATGATGGCCGGAAAAATAGAACCTATTTTAACCAGCGACAAAAAGTATACATTGTATGCAGATAACATTGCCATTGAAGGAGGAATACCACAGCCCTGTGATTTTGAGTTAAATAAATCCTTAAGCCTTGAGGATAATGCAGGAAATATTATACATTTAACCTTTAGATTTTTTCAAGGAAGAATCGCTTTAGTAGATTACTGTGTACACAAACTATTCTAACATTTAACTCATTATGAAAAAGATCATCGTCTTATTAAGTTTGGCTATGCTTTGGGCTTGTAAAGAACAGCCTAAGGAAACTGCCGAAACGTTAGTGGCTAATACTTCAGAAGTGAATACCAAGACCCCGGAAGAATCTTTTGGGCTTGTTATTCATGGAGGTGCGGGGACTATTCTGAAAAAAATATGACCCCGGAAAAAGAAGCAGCGTACAAAGCCAAATTGGAAGAGGCTATAAAAGTTGGGCACACCATTCTTAAAAACGGGGGTACTAGTCTGGAAGCTGTAGAAAAGACCATTAATGTTTTGGAAGATTCTCCGCTGTTTAATGCAGGAAAAGGAGCTGTGTTCACGGCTGACGCAACTAACGAATTGGATGCATCAATTATGGATGGAAGCACGCTCAATGCAGGTGCTGTTGCTGGGGTAAAGACGGTAAAAAATCCTATCAACCTAGCCAGAGAAGTAATGCAAAACTCACCGCATGTATTACTATCGGGTGCTGGTGCTGAAGTCTTTGCCAAAGAAAGAGATTTAGAGATTGTGGACCCTTCTTATTTCTTTACGGAAAGTCGTATGAAAGCTTTGGAGCGTGTAAAGGAAAAAATGAAAGAAAAAGAAGCTAATAAAACCACTGCTTTTTATGATCCGGTCATCAAAAATTCAAAATATGGAACAGTAGGATGCGCTGCGTTGGATAAACATGGGAATCTGGCCGCAGGGACGTCTACGGGAGGTATGACCAACAAGAAATGGAATCGTATAGGAGATTCTCCTATTATTGGAGCAGGAACCTACGCCAACAATGCAACTTGTGCAGTGTCTAGTACAGGTTGGGGAGAGTATTTTATTCGGGCTATGGTGGCTCATGATATCTCTGCATTGATGGAATATAAAGGATTATCCCTTGAAGAAGCCTCCAAAGAGGTAATTCAAAAGAAGCTTACCGAGCTTGGAGGAACCGGAGGTATCGTTGCGATAGATCATGAAGGTAATGTGTCTATGGAGTTTAATACAGAAGGAATGTATAGAGCTACAATGAATGCAAAAGGTGAACTCACTATAGGTATTTATAAAAAGTAATACGTATACAAACAAAATTATAAAGCCTCCAGAAATGGAGGCTTTTTTGTGTTCTTAACGGTACATTTATACCTTATAATCACTGTTTTCAGGGTAAAATGGGTGAAAAAATCCTAGTACTTTTGAATAACAATTTAGAAGTAATTTGGGGACTAAAATTTGTTTCGTGAAAACAGTGTTGAACGGATTGATGTGCTTTTTGTTTATCGTTACCACTACCAATATGATAGCACAAGATATTACAGGAATATATAGGATGCCGTCGGGTAACCCAGAGGGAGGAAGCACCCTGGTTGCCTTGGAAAATGGGAAATACATTATTTTCTATTTTGGAGGAGCACAGATAGGGCGTTGGAAAAATGTTGGAGATGATAATGTGGTGTTTACTCCTCATCAGGAAGAAAGCAGTTTTCAAGTGTATGGGAGAAAAGATAGTGACTTAAATAGCAAAATTAGAATTGCTTTTTTGGGTTTTGAAAATGGACCTACTCTCCTGGGGATAGATACATCAAGAAAGGATTCATTCAAAAAAGTTTTTAATGACGATGCCAACTGTTTTGGTCCACTTCATGTCGAAGTTTTTGATACAAATACCAAGGAAATTCGTTTTGCAGCGCAACAGGAGTTAGGAGGTGTAGAAACTGTAGCTTTTGATATCAAAGCATACAATGATTTTATTGCTTACTACGTTGGGTCACAACCAGTCGATTCTTTTTATGCAGTTTTTAAGGAAAACAAATTATTTTTTGATGAAAACTCAGGTATAACACGGAGTGATTTACCTGAGGAAGGAGAAGATATACAATATGCCAGGGAATTGGCAAATACTATAGATCACATTGAAAAAGTGAAATATTGTAATCCGCAATATCATCTTTTTCAAGATCCAATCCCATCGTTTTATGTGTTTAACGAAGAGAAAGGAGCTTATTTAGATCCCGATAGTTATCAAGAAGATCAGGAATTTATCCCAGATGAATATGATTATGACGATATGTCGATAATTTATGCTTACCGTAGATGTAATCCAAATATTGTAAACATATCTGCGATAGAGATTGATAAGGAATCGATTTTTATTGAAAAATGTGATTAGGATATAAGTTCTTAATTTATAAACATTGGGATACCATATAGAAAAGCAAAAAACACTACATTTATAAAGTCAACTAAATCCAATCTGTATGCAGTATTCTAGAATTCTTTGGGGATTACTATTCGTAACACTTATTTTTTCCTGTAAGAAAAAGGATGAGGCCGAAATGGCAAGATCCAACGCCTCAGAACTTAGTAAATATCATGAGTATATTTCAGACATCTCTTCTGGAGTAATTTCAGTACATGATCAGGTGTATGTAGTCTTACAAACCCCGATAGAAGGATGGAGTGATAATCAAGAGTTACCAAGTGATTTATTGTCGGTATCTCCCAGAGTAAAAGGTAAGGTAATTGCTGTGAACAACAGAACAATATCCTTTCAACCTGAAACTCAATTTAAAGAAGATACGCAATATACATTTACTTTGGACCTGGAAGATTTGGTTGAAGATCTTAAAGATGGTCTTGATGATGAGTTTGTATTTGGAGTTAAAACGCTGAAACAACAATTTTCTGTATTGACTAATAATTTACAGTCCTATAGTAAGAATTGGCAATACATTGATGGTACGCTAACTTCTAGTGATCAAATGACTTTTGAGATCGCAAAGCAATTGGTAACAGCTACACAAAAAGGAAAAAAGGTATCTGTAAAATTTAGTGAGTCGGGTGGTAAAAGTCGACAATTCAGTTTCAGAATAGATAGTATACAGCGTTTTGAAGACGATTCTGAAGTAGAGATAAAGTGGTCTGGCAAATCTTTGGATATTGATACCGAGGGAGAGGGAGTGCTGTCTATACCCGGTAAGAACAATTTTTCTGTAATCAGTGTATCGGTAGCTAACGTAGATGATCAATATATCGAGGTTAACTTCTCTGACCCGTTACGTAAAAATCAGGATTTTAGAGGATTGGTAACCGTAGGGAATGAAGGCAATTTACGATATGTAGTGAATGGAAATGTATTAAAAGCATATCCCAAAAAAGAATTGAAAGGGACACAATTGGTTACTATTCATGAAGGAATTAAAAGTACAGATGATTATCGGTTGAAAAACACCCATACCGAGAACATTTCGTTTCAGCAACCCAAACCAGAAATTCGGTTGTTACAGAGTGGAGTGATTCTCCCAACCTCAGACAATCTGAAATTCAATTTCGAAGCAATTAACCTTCGTGCAGTAGAGGTGCAGGTGATCAAAGTATTTGAAGATAATGTATTGCAATTCTTGCAGAATAATAATCTATCAGGCTCAAGTAACTTGAGAAGCGTAGCAAGGCCAATTGCAAAAAAACTGATCAACCTTCAGGAAAATGCTTCTTTGAACCTCAGTAAATGGAATGCCTTTGCGATAGACCTTAAAGACTTAATCACTCCCGATCCTGGAGCTATTTACCGAGTAGAGTTAAACTACAAAAAGGCATACTCACTATATCGTTGCGATGGAGAAGCGGGAGATGATACTTCTATCGAAGAACTTGCTGAAAATTATGATGAAGAAGAAGCAGAGTCGAGTTTCTGGGATACGTCTCAATATTATTATGAAAGTTATTATGGTTATAATTGGAACGAGAGAGACAACCCTTGCGACAATTCGTACTATAGGGACAGAAAGCTAAGCGCTAATATTCTCGCTTCCAATTTGGGTGTAGTGGTCAAAAAGGGATTGAACCATTCCTATATGGTTAGTGTAAATGATATCGTAACCACCAACCCAGTATCCAATGCCAAGGTCACTTTCTATAACTATCAGCAGCAAGAGATGGGTGAGGCGACTACCGATGCCGAAGGGATTACAGGTTTTGATGCTGATCGACCAGCATACTTTGCAATTGCCAAGTCAGGAAAACAACAAACCTATGTAAAGCTGAACGATGGTAATGCATTATCAGTAAGTAAATTCGATGTGGCTGGTGTTCGACTGCAAAAAGGAATCAAAGGGTATTTGTATGGTGAACGAGGTGTTTGGCGACCAGGAGATACCTTGTTCTTGTCCTTTATGCTTAATGATAATGCGAATAGACTCCCACAGGGACATCCTGTAAAATTCGAGTTGAAGGACCCTTACGGCAAGGTAACGTATCAAGAAACGAAAACTCAAGGAGTAAATAACTTTTATCGATTTACAGTAGCAACTTCAGACGAGGCACCCACAGGAAATTGGCAGGCAAAAGTAAATGTTGGTGGGGCTAGCTTTAGCAAAACCCTGAAAATCGAAACGATCAAACCTAATCGATTAAAAATAAAAACAACCTTTGAAGATGAGATTCTTGGAGCGAATAAAGCCATAAAAGGTGATCTAGAAGTGCTATGGTTGCACGGGGCTATTGCCAAAAATCTGCAGGCTGATATCAATACTCGATTCAGCCCAACAAAAACCAGCTTCACAACATTCCCAGGCTATATTTTTGATGATCCTACCAGAAGATTTGGAACCGAAGAGCAAGAGGTCTTTAATGGCAAAATTTCTGACCAAGGGAAAGCAAGTTTTAACCTTACACCTAATTTAGAGAATAAGGCTCCAGGAATGCTAAGAGCAGCATTTATCACCAAAGTGTATGAGAACGGAGGGGATTTTAGTACCGATGTAATGTCCAAAACCTATTCTCCATATCAAACTTATGTGGGTCTCAATACTCCAAAAGGAGATAAGGCCAGAGGGATGTTACTTACTGATACCCAACACAATTTTGAAGTGGTTACGGTAGACGAAAAAGGAAATCCAAAATCGGTCAACAATCTAGAGGTCTTTGTGTATAAAGTAAATTGGAGATGGTGGTGGGACACCTCTGAAGATAACCTGTCGTCGTATAACCGAGGTTCATACCGAGATGAAGTATTCAAAACCAAAGTGAGTACTGGGAGCAATGGAAAAGCTGATTTCAATTTTGAGCTGAAGTATCCAGAATGGGGGAGATATCTGGTAAGAGTTGTAGATCCTTCAGGAGGACATGCTACCGGAAAAACCATTTATATCGATTGGCCGGGTTGGGCAGGAAAATCAAGAAAAAATGACCCTTCGGCAGCTACGATGTTATTGTTTTCTACCGATAAGAACACCTATAACGTAGGAGAAAAAGCCACAGTAACCTTCCCATCTAGCGAAGGAGGTCGTGCTTTGGTTACTGTAGAGAACGGTACAGAGGTATTATTATCCCAGTGGGTGACTCCTCAAAAGGACGAGACCAAGTTCGAAATCCCAATAGAAGAATTGTATACGCCCAATGTATATATCCATATTACCCTGTTACAACCACATTCTTCAACTAAAAACGACCTACCCATACGATTGTATGGGGTGGTGCCGATATCTGTTGAAGATCCTAATACGAAGATCGAACCAAAACTGACTATGCCAGATGTGTTGCGACCTGAAGAGACGATTACGGTAAAAGTGGGCGAAACCAAAGGGAAGGCAATGACTTATTCTATTGCTATAGTAGATGAAGGGCTATTGGATCTTACCCGTTTTAAAACGCCAAATCCGTGGACTAGTTTTTATGCACGAGAAGCATTAGGAGTAAAAACCTGGGATATTTATGATGAGGTGATTGGTGCGTATGGTGGTAGTATTAATCAGGTGTTTAGTATTGGTGGGGATGCCGAAGCAGGAGGAAGCAAATCCAAGAAGGCAAATCGCTTTAAGCCCATGGTGGTTTATGAAGGGCCGTTTGAATTAAAACAAGGAGAAACCAGAGCGCATAAAATTAAAATTCCGAAATATGTAGGCTCTGTACGTACAATGGTTGTGGCGTCGGATGCAGAAAAAGCAGCCTACGGAAGTACAGATAAAACAACACCAGTTCGCAAACCATTAATGGTACTGACTTCGATTCCTAGAAAAATTACTCCGGGAGAAAAAGTGACCATACCCGTTACTGTTTTTGCGATGGAAAAGAAAGTGAAAAATGTGACCGTTAGTTTGAAGCCAAACAAAGGGTTTACTGTTGTTGGAGAAGCACAACAGCAGCTCACATTTGCACAACCGGATGAGAAAATGGCTTATTTTGATATTGAGGTATTAGAAGGTGCGTCGATTACCGATATTGAAGTTGTAGCTAGTGGTAATGGTGAGAAAGCCTCATATAGTGTACCTATCGATATTCTCAATCCAAATCCGATGACTACCGAAATCACTTCGGTGGTACTTGAACCCAATAGCGAACAAACAGTTAATTTTGAGGCATTTGGGATTGATGGAAGCAATGGTGCTACAATCGAGTTTTCTTCGTTGCCACCGATGAATTTTGAAGGCCGATTAAGCTATTTGATACGCTATCCGCATGGATGTGTTGAACAAACTACCTCGGCCGCATTCCCGCAGTTGTATTTAGGAGATGTATTCAACCTTTCTTCAGAAAAGAAAGATAAAATTCAGAAAAATATTGAAGCGGCTATCCGAAGATTAAAACGTTTTATACAACCCAATGGAGGGATGTCGTATTGGCCAGGATATACGAATCCTAATGATTGGGGAACGACCTATGCGGGTCATTTCTTGTTAGAGGCGAATAAGAAAGGGTATGTGCTGCCAATAGGTTTCAAGAGTAACTGGATTAATTATCAGCAACAGCAAGCCAAACGATGGAGGGGTGGAAACAATGATTTGGCTCAGGCGTACAGATTATATACTTTGGCGTTGGCCGGAAGTCCTGATTTATCATCCATGAATAGATTGAGAGAGTCCTCGAATTTGTCTAATAATGCCAAACTTAGATTAGCTGCTGCTTATGGATTGGCAGGACAAAAGAGCGCAGCCAACCAATTGTTGAATTCGGCTAATATCGATTATAGCGTAACAAAAAATAGCTATTACACCTATGGTTCTACCAATCGAAATAGAGCCATGGCCATCGAAACTTATGTGTCGCTAGATCGTAAAGAAAAAGCACAAGAAGTAGCTGTTGCCTTGGCAAAGGAACTATCTTCTAATAGCTGGATGAGTACACAAACCACAGCGTATGCCTTGGTAGCTATGGCCAAATATGCGGATTATGTAGGTGGTAAAGGAGTAAACGTGGGATACAGTCTCAATGGAAGATCAACAACAGCAAATACAGAGAAAACATTGGCGACCTCAGGAGAGTTAAGTATTACCAAAAACAATACGCTGATTCTGAAAAATAATAGGGACAATACCATTTTTGTACAAATTGCAACTAGTGGGATTTTACCGGTTGGAGAAGAGAAAGTAATTCAGAGTAATTTTAAGGCGATCGTAGATTATAAAAATAGAGATGGTAGAATCATTGACCCTACAAAATTGACCCAAGGAACCGATTTTGTTGCGGAAGTTACCATTACCAATACTACAGGATCTAAAGTGAAGGATATTGCGCTTACCGAACTATTCCCCTCAGGCTGGGAAGTGGTGAATACCCGATTTACGGATTTTGGTTCTTTTAAAGCCAATAAAGTGACTCATACCGATATCAGAGATGATCGTGTTAATTTCTATTTTGATCTGAAACCGAGAGAAAGCAAAAAAGTGACCTTATTGCTTAACGCTTCTTACTTAGGGAAATATTATTTGCCAGGTATTCAGTGTGAAGCAATGTATGACAATGACTATTTGGTAAGAACAAAAGGAAGGTGGATTGAAGTAGTAAAATAGTTCGAGAAGGAAAAGGATAAAATGTAACTGATGAATTTTAAGTTTATATTTTTTTGTTACTTATAACTACTACTTCGTCAGCTCAAGAATTTGTTGGTCCATCTATTCATTTTGAGGATTCGTACTTATCTTGGAAAAATTTCCCTGCAATCTCAGAGGATGGTTCACATTATTTAATTGTTTATAATCAATATTCATGTTGTGTGGATCTTGGAAACATTTTACAAAAGCGCAGCACCGGTACCGGAGAAATTATTAAAGAAATTGTTTTGTCACCTGATGAAACTGAGAACGTACAATTCTCTACAAAAAAGAAAATGATGATTTTTAAAGAAGTAGAGAACATGTTGAATGAAACAAAGTATCACTCTTTAACAAAAATAGAGAAACCCGAACTAATTGAGGATGAAGAGACCAACGCATTAGTTGTAATGGCTAAACTACAAGGCCAATCTTTTATAAGCGAGAGTTTTAATTTACCACAATCGAAACTTCACGGATTTTGCTGCACTGGAGATTATGATAGCCAAGAAAATTGTACTATTGATCAAGGTTTGCATAATGTTTGGTTAAGTAAAAAGCACAGCGTATTATTAGCGGAATCTGGTTTATGGCATCTCGCTGATGGTTGTGATGATGGTCCATACTACAGGATAGTACCTCTTTTAAAGAAAGAAGGGCAGAATAGTAATACTTTTAATGAAAGATTAAATGATCGGCTTACCATATTCGGAAATCGCATTTGGGTTCGATCAGAACCTATCTCAGGAGAGGTAGTGTTCACTCTTAATGAAGGAGATGTTTGTCGCGTTATAAAAAGGGGAGTACAACAAACTATAGGTTTAACTACCGATTATTGGTATCAAATTGTTTTTGAAAATAAAAAAGGTTGGGTTTTTGGGTCTCAAACATCGATTAGACAAGAAAGCACTATTGCAAGATTTGAAACCTACTTAACAGAAGTGTTAGATACATACTTTTTTGGGAAGAGCTTTGACGTAAGCATGCATAATTCAGTGGTAAAACCATTAAAACATAAGGATATTGGCTATTTCCGTTTATACAACTCTGGCACAACATGTAACATAGAATCCTATGAAAATTCAAGTAGTTATCGTAAGAAGAAATACCCTGAAATACCGGAGGTTACTTACTTCGAAAATAAAATGCCAGTAAACGGATTTTGTGAAGAAAGTAAAAGTTCTGATGGAGTTTACTTCACTGTAGTAAATGAGTTTCCTTCTTATGTTTTTTTTGATGGAGAATACGCTAGCAAGAAAATTGAGATATCTAACAAATATAATAGAGGAATGAAAATGAAAGCCGTTGTATTATATAACAAGAGGATCATTAAAACACTTTATTTTATTGCAGCGGATAATCATTGGTGGCTAGTAGTTATTGATGACTGTGATTGCAGTGCATAGTAAAAATTCTAGGGTTAGAATTTTATTTTTTATCACAATTACTGTTGGTTGATTTAACCCTTAAAGCGAATATGATTTTTTAACCAAAACATAAACTCAGTTGTGCTATTTTTTTAGTACCATTGTAAAAAAGGTAATTTATCAATAGTATGAAGTATTTTATCCACTTTTTTGTAGTCATTTTTTTGATGTTATGCTCTTCCTGCAAACAACAACCATTTACAGTAGAAAAGATAACCTCGAGTCCGCAAAAGATCGATGCGTCGATTGCTGATGATAAAGAAGTAGATGATTTTATCGCACCATTTCGCAAGCATTTAAATGAAACACTAGATGCTCCAATTAGTTTTGCAACAAAGAACCTTACCAAAGGAGATGGTGAATTAGAAAGTACCTTAGGAAATCTGGTAGCGGATATATCTTTAGAACAAACGGCTTCAATTTTTACCAAAAGACACAATAAGAATATCGATTTGGTATTGCTAAATCATGGTGGATTAAGAGCTCCAATCCTGAAAGGAAACGTTACAGCAAGGACTGCTTTCGAAGTAATGCCTTTTGAAAATGAACTGGTAGTTGCCGAATTGACTTCTGAAAAGACAAAAGAATTAATTTCCTATTTGACTGCAAGACTTCGTGCACATCCGATAAGCAATCTGGAGTTGAGCATTAATAAGGAAACCAAACAAGCAGAAAAAGTACTAATCGATGGTCAACCTTTGGAAGAAGGAAGAACCTACTTGGTGTTGACTACAGATTATTTACAACAAGGTGGCGATCGTATGGATTTCTTTAAGGATCCAGTACATCTTTATAAAACAGATTATAAGCTTAGGAATGCTTTGATTGATTATTTCAAAAAGACAGATACACTTCATGTTTCACTAGATAAAAGAATGAGTTATGCAAAGTAGAAGAGTGTTTATTCAGCAAATGGCTTCGGCTACAGCCTTTGCAAGCCTGGGAGGATTAAGTTTAACTTCGTGTACCCAACCAGTCTCAAAGAAAATTACGGTATTACACACCAATGATGTACATAGTCAAATAGATCCTCTTCCTGAGAACCACTACCGATATCCAGGATTAGGAGGTTTTGCACGACGAGCTTCGATCATCGAAGCAATCAGAAAAGAGAACCCAAACACAATTTTATTGGACGCTGGCGATATATTTCAAGGAACACCATACTTCAATTATTATGGGGGTGAAATTGAATTTAAACTCATGTCGAAGCTGAATTATGACCTGGCTACGATTGGAAATCACGATTTTGATAACGGAATTGATGGATTATTTGGACAGTTGCCTAATGCTACTTTTGATTTTGTGTCGGCTAATTATGATTTCAAAAATACCGTTTTGGACACTCATGTAAAGCCTTATAAAGTATTGGTAAGAGATGGCATCCGGATTGGAGTTTTTGGGCTTGGAGTTCAACTAGAAGGGTTGGTAAACAAAAACCTATACAAAGAAACAAAGTATTTGGATCCTGTAGAGATTGCCCAGGATATGACACAGGCACTAAAACAAGAAGAAAAGTGTGATATAATTATCTGTTTATCGCATATTGGGTATGATTACAAAAAATCACCAGACCGGATATCAGACCTTAATTTGGCCAAAAAAACCAAGGATATTGATTTAATTATTGGAGGGCATACCCATACCTTATTACCCAAACCTACTGTAGTAGACAATGCCGCTGAAGAAAAGGTTTTAATCAATCAATGTGGTAATAGTGGTGTTTATATGGGGCAAATTGATTTTTATTTGGATAACAAAGGGAATAAAACATCAAAAGGAAGATCCATTGCAGTGTAATTTATAGCAATCTTAAGAGTCAGGTTGATGTTTTCTTTTTACAAGATGCTTGAATATAGCATTGCGTAAATCCATTTTAAGTAGGGGTTTGTTGAGTAAATCATTCATGCCTGCTTTTCTGCATTCTTCTTCTACTTCGCTTAATTCTGATGCAGTAAGGGCGATAATAGGTATAATAGTATCAAACTCGCGAATTTTCAAAGTGGCTTGCATACCGTCCAGTACAGGCATATTAATATCCATTAAGACCAGGTCGAAATTTTCTTTTTTCAAAATTTCGAGCACTTCTTCTCCGTTTTCTACAATAGTTGATTGGCAACCAATTTGAGTAAGCAATTTTTTGGTTACCATCTGATTGATTTTGTTGTCTTCGGCAATCAAGATGTGAGCAGAAATTGTATGACTAACTTCCATATCTGTAGGCAGTCCAGAAGTACCGTTTAGTTGATCTGCAATTTGTAAATCGAGATCAAAATAAAAGCGAGTTCCTTGTTTTTTGTTACTTTCAAATTGAATCCTGCTGTTCATCAATCCTAACAATCGTTTTACGATAGCCAATCCTAACCCTGTTCCTTGTTTGTTGCTATAAATACTTCCGATTTGAGAGAATTCTTCAAAAATATATTCTTTCTGATCTTCTGGAATTCCTATTCCAGTATCTTCCACTTCAAATCGTAGAGTAACCCTATCGGCAGAGGTTGTAATTGGTTTGACCCGAAGCCAAATCTTTCCATCAACAGTAAATTTTATGGCATTGTTGATCAAATTGATTAGGATCTCGGAGATTCTTAAGGGATCAATCAACAACGAATTAGGAATGGAGTGATTATATTCAAAAATTAACTCATTTCCTTTTTCTCCAGATTGAAATTCGAAGGACTGCAATATGTTTTTTGTCAGTGAAGCCAGATTGGTAGGGGTTTGCGTAAGATCTGTCTTTTCTGAATCGATTTTGCTAATTTTTAAGACCTTGTTGACCAGGTTTAACAAATGGTCTGCAGAAAACTTTAAGGAATTGAGTAGTTTTTTGTCGTTGTCAGACTGTTTGTTGTTTTCTATCAAAAGAGACGAAATACCAATCACCCCATATAGCGGAGTTCTAAGTTCATGACTTACCGTAGAAATAAACTGGGATTTGATATTGCTCAATTTCTCGGCCTGAAGCTTGGCTTGATTCAGTTCGGCATTTTTAGCTTCAAGAATTTCACTTGCTTTCTTCTTTGATATATATCCCCGGTAATAAAAGAAAACTACAAAAATGAGTAAAACAAGTGCTGCCAAAGAAATAGTAATAATAGTTTTATTACTTCTATCGATGTTTTGTAATAGTTCTTTTTCTCTTTCTGAAGCGCTTAATTTTCGTTCATATTCATCTACTTTGAACCGGATTTTTGCAATTTCTTCATTTTTATTACGGGCGTTTTTAAAAACTTCAAACTCATTCCTCTGCATACTATTTAGATCTTGTATGGCTTTGGGATAATCACCCATAGCCTGATACATCTCTGATCGATATTGATAAAAATAGCTTTTACCTTTCAGCCAGTATTTGTCTTCGGTCTCCAACAGGTTGAAGGTTTTATCATAGTTTTCTTCTGCACTTTCGAAATCTTTCTGATGTGCATAGTTTCTTGCGCGTATTAGGTACAGGGTGCTTTTGCCGAGTTGAATACTATCTGGGATGATAAGATCCAAACTATCAGCTTCCTTAAGATAAGGAGCGGCTTCTTCGTACCTATCCAAATCCATAAAAGTCCAAATAAGGTTATGTAAGGGGATTTGATAGTTATTAGCTGGATTGATTTTTTTACTGAGCTTAACCCCTTTTTGTAGTAAATTAATGCGTTTTCATAATCTTCGTTATCATCGTAGTAAATGTTTCCTAAGCTATGCAGTATATAAGGTAATAGTATTTTTGAAGTGGTTTTCTCACTATGATCTAATGCTTTTAAGAGATTAATTTTGGCATTGTCATAATCAATAATTTCATATTGAATGGTACCCATCATAAAATAAGAATGGGACAAGTAATGATTGTGATTGAGCTCGTTAGCATAGGTGACCGCCTTGAAGGCAAGTTCTAAGGCTTCATACATATTATTCTCCAATCTTAGTTCTTGAGATTGCTGGATAAGCACATCAAGACTATCTATTTTCTCATAACCTTTATCGTTTTGAGAAAGCAGAACCGCGGGCATAAGCCAGAGGAGAATGACGATGGTAACTTTTTTCAACACACAACAATTTTAATAAAAATA
Source organism: Aquimarina sp. KJ22-3 (assembly GCF_055808215.1). Taxonomy (NCBI): domain Bacteria; kingdom Pseudomonadati; phylum Bacteroidota; class Flavobacteriia; order Flavobacteriales; family Flavobacteriaceae; genus Aquimarina; species Aquimarina sp. KJ22-3. The sequence continues at coordinate 548,955 of NZ_CM147859.1, forward strand.
CACGGATTGCGTAGGGGTATACCCATTATATCAATGACCGACCAATTGTATTTTTACGTTTGAGTCCCTTAATTTTCTCAACCGAACTGAAGAAAAAAAGCATTTTCTTGTTTTAAGAGGTTCTTAAATTTAATGAAAATCTGGGATTTATTCGAATAATGATAGTGGTACTTTAATGAATTCTAATAGTTTTGAAGAATAAATACCTGCATTTACGCTAATTTTAATTTCTAAACTTGAGAGCTTAGAAAGCGATTACTATAAACAAAGCATATTTGTGTTTCAGAGAATAAAGACATACATCAAAAAGCATCCTAAACGTATTATAACGATAGCCGTTTTGTTGATATGGTATTATTTTTCTCTTCCTACTACACTATTTAAAGATCCAACAGCAACAGTGGTAGAATCTGTAGATGGTGAGTTAATTGGAGCCAAAATAGCTAAGGACGGACAATGGCGTTTTCCGGAAACAGACAGTGTACCCACGAAGTTTGCAAAGTGTATTATTGCGTTTGAAGATCAGCAGTTTTACAACCATCCCGGATTCAATCCTATTGCTATTGTAGATGCTATGATTGATAATAGTAAAGCAGGTAAAATTGTAAGAGGAGGAAGTACCTTAACACAACAGGTGATTCGACTATCCAGGAAGGGAAAAAAAGAACATACTTTGAAAAACTAAAGGAACTCATTTTAGCTACACGATTGGAATTCCGTAAATCAAAGTCGGATATCCTCAAACTATACGCTTCTCATGCTCCTTTTGGAGGAAACGTTGTTGGGGTCGATATGGCAGCATGGCGTTACTTTGGATTGCCTGCGCATCAGCTTTCCTGGGCAGAAAGTGCAACCTTGGCTGTTTTACCCAATGCACCTTCATTGATTTATCCTGGGAAAAACCAAGAGCGGTTACTGAAGAAAAGGAATCGATTATTAAAAACATTACTAGAACAGCAGACTATTGATTCATTGACCTATACGCTTTCCATTCAAGAAACTTTACCGCAAAGGCCATACAGATTGCCGCAAATTGCTCCGCATTTGGTGGATAACATCGCAAAAGAACATAAAGGAGAAAGAGTGCAAACTACACTCCGATTGGCACTTCAAAAACAAGTCAATGACATTGTCAAAAAGCATTATGATCAGCTTCGTCAAAATGAGGTGTACAACATGGCGGTTTTGGTCTTGGATGTAGAGACCAGAAATGTATTGAGTTATGTTGGGAACACTCCCACAGACAAGACGCATCAAAAAGATGTAGATATTATTCAAGCAGCTCGAAGCACAGGGAGTACTTTAAAACCATTATTGTATGCAGCGATGATGGATAAAGGAGAATTGTTGCCAGAACAATTGGTATCCGATATCCCAACAGTAATAGCAGGGTATAATCCCAAAAACTTTGATGAAACCTATAGTGGAGCCGTACCGGCAAATAGAGCATTGGCAAGATCTCTTAATGTGCCCGCCGTACGATTATTGCAGCAATATGGATTACAGCGTTTTCGAGATGAATTGAATGCGTTTCATATTAAAGATATTCAATATAGTGCAGATCATTATGGATTGTCTCTGATAGTTGGAGGTGCAGAAGCTAACCTTTGGGACCTGTGTAAAACCTATGCGGGTATGGCAGGAACGCTGAACCATTTTTTGGAGTCTTCGAGTGAATATTTTACCAATGAATTTGCAGAACCCATCCTTGAAAAGAATAAGAAGGTTGATTTTGGAAAGCCCATCAAAGAAAAATTGATTTTTGGGGCAGGAAGTATTTGGCTCACTTTTGAAGCCATGAAACAAGTAAACCGCCCCGAAGGAGATGATGCCTGGGAGTTCTATGATTCCTCCAAGGAAATTGCTTGGAAAACAGGAACCAGTTATGGTAATCGTGACGCCTGGGCAATAGGTGCTACTTCAAAATATGTGGTTGGAGTATGGATCGGAAATGCCGATGGAGAAGGTCGCCCACAAGTTACGGGATTAACTGCAGCAGCACCTGTGCTCTTTGATGTGTTTAATATTGTTCCGGATACAAAATGGTTTGCAACTCCATACGACGATTTGGTTACGACAACAGTATGTGCTCAAAGCGGTCATATAGCTGGTGAGTATTGTCCTAAAAAAACTATTAATATTTCGCTTTCTGGAACCAAAACAGAACCTTGTACTTATCATCGATTAATTCATTTGGACAAAGAGCGTAGGTATCAGGTAAATTCCTCTTGCGAATCTGTAGATAATATGATTCATGAGTCCTGGTTTGTATTACCTTCATTACAGGCTTATTACTTTAAGAATAACAATGCAGATTATCATGAATTGCCTTCGTTTCGCCCTGGTTGTAGTAGTGCAGATGAAGATCGAATGGATTTTATTTTTCCCAAAGCCAATAGTAGTGTCTACTTGCCTAAAGGTTTTGATGGTAAAACCAACGAAGTTGTTCTTAAAATTGCACATACCAATCCAGAGGTACAAGTATTCTGGTACGTCGATGAGCAGTTTGTTGGGGCAACCCGGCAATTTCATGAAATGCCAATCCTACCCGAACCAGGGAAACATCTGATTACCATTCTGGATGAAAATGGAAATGAATTAAAACGCGTTATGGAAGTGAAGGAATAGTATTCTTTTGCTGTTTTGGTGCTTTCATTTTCTTAAATTAGTCATAAACGACTAAAAATATTGTTAATTATATAAAATTTATTTCTATATTTGAGTAAAAAGGAATACGTGGAAACGAAACAAAGGATACTCAGTCAGGCGCTTAAGGCTTTTAATAAATCAGGATACGGTGCGGTAAATCTATTCGAACTTGCAAAATCTTTGGAGATGAGCAGAGGTAATATGACTTATCACTTTAAAGATAAAGAAGCTCTATTGAAAGCACTGATGGACCAATTGTGGGAAAAACTAACCAGCGGACGAGTGGCAAAGGGGATTCCCTCATTTCAGAACTTGCATCATGATGCGCAATTGTATTACAAGCTGCAAAAAGAATACTCTTTTATATTTCATGATAATCAGGTGTTGAAACACAAACTAATCGCACCGAAAATGAAATCCCTTTGTGATAAAACGATAAAGGATATCGAAACAGCAATTGCATTTTCTATTCAATTAGGAAATATGCAAACAGAACCAGTACCAGGGGTGTATAAAAACCTAGCATTAACATCCTGGATGATGATGTTTTTTTGGTCATCACAGCAAATGATTCGAGGAGATAAAACAAAGGAAGATGGAGAGAAGGTAATTTGGAGTTTGTTACTGCCTCATCTTACTGAAAAGGGATTGGCTTCATTCAAAAAATTCTTTGGAGATGCTTATTTGGATAGCTTGGGTGAAGGATTTGATCAAACTATGGAATCGTATATCAACTTTTAAACTTCAGATATGGCTAGCATCGGTATTCCAGATCATGATTCACTCCCAGAGTACTTTTATCATTGGGTGCAGGAAAAACCTCATGCTACCTTCTTAAAACAACCAAAAGGAACACATTGGAAAATAATAACTTTTGGTGAAGCCTACGAGCAGGCTTCAAAAATGGCAAATGCTTTGGTTTCTATGGGTTTAAAAAAAGGAGATCATGTGGCCATTTATTCCAAAAACTGTTACCATTGGATTCTGGCAGATTTGGCCATCATGATGGGCGGAATGGTTTCGGTACCCTTATATCACAACCTTTCTGCAAACCAACTTTCGACGGTACTACAGTTGGCGGATGCAAAAGCAGTTTTTATAGGTAAGCTCGATCAATGGTTGGCTCATCCAGAACACGTACCCAATGATGTTCAAATTATACGTTTTCCGCATTATCAAGGCAATGCAGAAGTAACCCAAGGTGTTTTGTGGGATGATTTGGTGAATAGTAATGAACTATTACCAGAAGTTCATGTTCCGGATCCAGAAGAGCTATGGACCATTTTGTTTACCTCTGGTACCACAGGTACGCCAAAAGGAGTAATGCATATTCATAGTACCCCAGTCCAGATTATTAAGGACGACAGTAAGAATGATTGGGTAGGGATCGCCAAACATCCAACACCTAATTTATTATCGTATTTACCGCTAAATCATGTTGCCGAAAAAATAGGGGTATATGCCGTAGCACTCATGCTTGGCGGGACTGTTTCTTTTGGAGAGAGCATCGATACTTTTGCTAAAAATTTACAAGATACTCAGCCTACTATCTTTTTTGCAGTGCCCAGAATTTGGACCAAATTTTATCTGGCAGTTGCCAACAAAATATCTTTAAGAAAACAGGAGCTGCTGTTTAGCATTCCGATCATTTCTGGGATTCTGAAAAGGAAAATACGATACGGTTTAGGATTATCGAAAGCCAAAATAGTAGCTACAGGATCTGCGATTACACCTACCTATCTCAAAGAATGGTATGCCGATCTGGGGATTCATCTTATCGAAGCCTATGGGATGACCGAAGTTTGTGGTTCGATTACCAATACCCCCATGTTAGATGCACCTAAAGATTCCGTAGGAAAACCCATTCCCGGTTGTGAGATCAAAATCGCAAAGGATACACAAGAGGTGTTAATGAAATCTCCCTATATGATGAAAGGGTACTACAAAGATCCAGAAATGACCGCAAAAGTGCTCAAGAATGGATGGCTCCATAGCGGTGATAAAGGTAGTTTTGATGAAAATGGTTTCCTGAAAATTATAGGTAGGGTTTCTGATGCGTTCAAAACAAGCAAAGGAAAATACATTACACCCAATCCTCTCGAAGAAGAAATAGAGAAAAATGTATTGGTAGAACAGGTATGCATTGCTGGTTTAGGCATTCCTCAACCTATTGCGATTGTGAATCTTTCTGAAGTTGCACATGATACTCCAAAAGAAGAAGTTGAGGTAGCACTGGATCAAACGCTTTCCAAATTGAATGATACTTTGGCAAATTATACAAGAGTATCCACCATTGTTATCGATCAGAATACCTGGAATATGGAAAATGCATTCCTTACTCCAACATTAAAAATCAGAAGAGGAGAGATCGATAGGCGATATAGCAAATACTTTTTGGAGTGGCATGATCGTAATGAAAATATAGTATGGTATGAGTAAAATGGTGCTGATATCAGGAGGTTCTAGCGGTATTGGGTATTCCTTGTCCAGATATTTTGCAAAAGCGGGATACACCCTTCTTTGGGTTTCTCTTTTGAAAGAGGAAATTGAAGCGTCGAAGAAAAAACTATTGCAAGAAATCGAAGGATGTACGATACATACCCTTGTAGAAGATTTATCAGTAGCAAATGCAGCACATAACGTACATCAATGGGTTACTAAAAACGAATGGGATATTGATGTTCTGGTGAATAATGCAGGATTTGGTACCTATGGATATTTGAACAATACACCTCCAGGAAAAGAACTAAAGATGGTTCATCTCCATGTGGTATGTGTGTATGAAATGACCAAGTTGTTTTTGAAAGATATGACTAACAAAAACAAGGGGACTATTATCAACATTAGTTCGAATAGCTCTTTTCAGCCCACTCCCAAATTAAGCACTTATGGAGCCACAAAAGCATTTGTTACTCATTTCAGCCGTAGTGTAAATGAAGAATTGAAAATGCAGCAATCGAAGGTAAAAGTAATTTGCGTATGTCCGGCGGCCATCGAGAATACCAATTTCAAGAAATCGGGAAATATGGAAAAGGTAAGAACATTTCAGGGTATCGCAGCAACAACTGTCGAAGAGGTGGCCAGTGATATCTGGAAAGGGTTTAACAGCGGAAAAGATTTTATCATAAGCGGTAGAAAGATGAGAATGTTATACCAAATATCAGGATTACTTCCCTATAGATTTCAACAGTTTTTAGTCAGAAAAGAAATTAAAGAAATAGCATAATGAGGCCCTTATCATCTACAATTAATACGACAAGTGAAGCTTTCCAAAAGAATAAGAAGGCCATGCTCGATTTGGTTGACAAATTAGAACGGCATCTTGAAGAAAGTCGATTTCAAGGGAAAGAAAAATCCATTGATAAAGCTAGAAGTAGAGGCAAGTTACTCGCACGAGAACGTATCGAATTGCTTTTGGATAAAGATAGTCCCTTTCTCGAATTATTACCACTAGCGGGCATGCAAAATAAGAATGGTTTTGGGGCTGGTGGAACCAACGTTTCAGGAATCGGGTTGGTACAAGGTAAATTGTGTATGATCAATGCCAATGTAGGAACGCGTAAAGGAGGATCTGTAGACTATGCAACTGTTTTTAAGGGTTTCCGCATCGCAAAAATTACCAGAGAATGTAGATTGCCTTCGATTAATCTGGTAGAAAGTGGAGGAGCCAATCTGCCAGATCAGGCCAAAATATTCAATTATGGAGGTGAAGCCTTCAGAGAGATTACCAGACGATCTGAAATGGGCATTCCAACCATATCCGTAGTATTTGGTAACGCTACGGCAGGGGGAGCGTATGTGCCAGGGATGTCCGACTATGCCATTTTCCAAAAGCAAGCAGCAAAAGTATTCTTGGCGGGACCTCCACTAGTAAAAATGGCAACCAATGAGATTGCAACTGACGAAGAACTAGGTGGTGCCGAAATGCACAGCAGAGTATCTGGAGTTTCAGATTATCTGGCCGAAGATGAAAAAGATGCTATCCGAATCGCCAGAGAGATTATGGAATTTATACCAGCATCCAATCCTCATATGATCCCAGAATTGCCCGTCAAAGCACCGCTTTTTGATGCCGATGAGATTTTGGGTATAGTGCCTGAAGATAGTAAAACACCATTTGATGTAAGAGAATTGATCATGCGAATTACAGATGGATCCGAATTTGCAGAGTTCAAATCTGAGTACGGAAATACAATGGTCTGTGGGTGGACAAAAATTCATGGATACCCCGTGGGGATTTTAGGCAATAACGGTGTTATTTTTTCAGAGTCGGCCAACAAAGCGGCACAATTTATACAACTATCCAACCAAAAAAACATACCCTTATTGTTCTTGCAGAATACCACTGGATATATGGTGGGTAAAGCTTATGAAGAAGGAGGAATCATTAAAAATGGGGCTAAGCTGATTAATGCAGTTTCTAATAGCAAAGTACCATCTATAACCTTAATGATCGGGTCTTCATTTGGAGCAGGTAATTATGGGATGAACGGAAGATCCTATGAGCCTAATTTTCTCTTTTCTTATCCCAATGCAAAAATAGGAGTCATGGGTTCGCAACAATTAGCTGGGGTAATGCGGATCATTCAAAAAGCATCGGCAAAAGCCAAAGGAATACCCTATGACGAAGAGCAAGCTAAAATGATCGAAAATATGTTAATCGCAGAAGCCGAAGCCAAATCTTCTGCATGGCATTCTACTTCAGAATTATGGGATGATGGGATTATTAATCCTAAAGAAACCCGCAACTATTTAGGGTTTTCACTAGCGGTTTTATACAACCAAGAAATAAAGGGGTCAAATAGTTATGGTGTCTGGAGACATTAAGAAAAAAGGAACGTATTATATATGAAAAGTATAAACACCATATTGATTGCTAATCGGGGAGAAATCGCTTCAAGAGTGATACGTACCTGCAAAAAAATGGGAATTACTAGTGTAGCGGTCTATGCTGATGCCGATAAAAATGCCCCATTCGTTAGACAAGCAGATTTAGCAGTACATATCGGAGCTTCAGAACCGTCACAATCCTATCTCGATCAACATAAAATAATTGCTGCTGCAAAACGTACTGGTGCCGATGCCATCCATGCAGGTTACGGTTTTTTATCTGAAAATGCAGATTTTGCTAGGTTATGTAAAACCGAAGGAATCATTTTTATCGGTCCCAACCCAGAGGCTATAGCAGCAATGGGATCAAAATCCAAGGCTAAAGCAATGATGAAACGAGCAGGAGTACCTGTTGTACCCGGTTATGATGGAGAAGATCAATCGGAAGCTACATTAAAGACCGAAGCTTTAAAAATAGGATTTCCGGTATTACTGAAAGCCACCGCAGGAGGTGGAGGTAAAGGGATGAGAATTGTTCATGAAGAAAAAGAAATAACGACAGCCATTGCTTCGGCAAAAAGAGAAGCCAAAAATGCCTTTGGAGATGATGAATTACTCATCGAAAAATACATTGCCTCTGGAAGACATATCGAATTTCAGATTTTTGGAGATCAGCATAAGAATGTCATTCATCTGTTGGAAAGAGAATGTTCTATCCAAAGGCGTTATCAAAAAGTGATCGAAGAAAGCCCTTCTCCGATAATGACAGAAGCTCTGCGGAAGTCTATGGGTGATGCTGCTGTACTTGCAGCCCAAGCTATGGATTATGATAATGCAGGAACTGTAGAATTTATTTATGATGATACCTCTGGAGCATTCTACTTTTTAGAGGTCAATACCAGATTACAAGTAGAACACCCTGTTACCGAAGCTATAACCGGACTGGATTTAGTGCAAATGCAAATTCAATCTGCACAAGGAATTCCATTACAAATCAATCAAGAAGAAGTGATAGGAAATGGCTATGCCATTGAAGCGCGATTGTATGCAGAAGATGCAGCAAATAATTATGCCCCTGTAACCGGGAAAATTCACAATTACCAATTCCCAGGTGTAGATGGATTACGGGTAGAGTCTGCTATTGAGTCAGGTTCAGAAATATCAATATTCTATGATCCAATGATCGCAAAGATCATTGTAAAAGATACCAATAGAACCAATGCGCATACTAAGTTGTTGTATGTGCTTCAGCAATTCATATGTCAGGGTATTGTAACCAATTTACCTTTCTTGAAAACACTGTTGCAACACGAAGAATTTCAGAAGGGAAACTACAATACGCATTTCGTTCAGGAAAAGATAGACCTTTCTCAGATCAATAAAATATCAGATCAACATATACAGGAAGTGGCTATAGTCGCAACGCTATATGATTGGAATAAGCGAGAGCAATCCAGGAAGACACTTCGAAGCCTTCCTTCTGGATGGAGAAATAATTGCTACCAATATCAAAGGGAAGTTTTTCATATTGGTGAACAGGCTGTTCAATTGCAGTATCAGTATGTAGAAGATGGTTTTGTATTTCTTTTTGAAGAGAAGGAAAGAAAGGTATCAATGATAAGTATTGATAAAACCACCTTGTGCATAGATATAGATGGATTGCGAAAGACATATACTGTGGTGCAAGCTGGTGAGGATTATTTTGTGCATTCACCTACCATAGGTAATGTGAAAATTACTCAAGAAGATCGATTTCCGATCAAAGAAAAGGAAAAGGTAAGTGGTGGGTATGAATCCCCAATTCCTTCTCAAGTGGTTAAAATTAATATCCAATCAGGAGATGTTATCAAAGAAGGTGATCCACTTATCATATTGTCTTCGATGAAGATGGAAAATGTTTTGGTAGCTAATCAGGATGGTAAAGTAGAAAAGATATATGTAGCCGAAGGACAGAATGTAGAAGCTGGATTTTTATTACTGAAAATTAATGAAGAATAATCATGGATTTTTTTGAAAAGGAACTCGTAGAAAAGGCATTAGCGCAAAAATTTGCATTTATCCTGGTAACGGTCGAAGATCATGTAATGACGTTAACACTGAGTCGCCCAGAAAAGAAGAATGCATTGCATCCACATATGATTCACGAAATTGCCTTTGCACTGCAATATGCCAACCAAACCAAAGAGATATGGGTGGTTATGATTCGAGCAGCCGGAGATGTCTTTTGTTCAGGAGCAGATTTGAAGGCTTTTATGGGTATGGTGGGTGAGTTTGATTCCTCAATCCCCGAAGCCAAGGGAGAAGTGCTCTTGGGAGAACTTTTTGCCAAAACTCATAAACCCATAATTACTTTGGTAGAAGGTAGGGTAATGGCCGGAGGTTTCTTTTTCTTACCGGGGCACACTATGTGGTATGTAACCCAGAAGTTATATTGGGTTTACCAGAAGTAAAGAGAGGATTATTTCCCTTCCAAGTAATGGCTTCGTTGCTAGAGGTCATGCCAAAGCGCATCGTCATGGATTGGTGTATAAGAGGGTATAATCTAGGTGTACAGGATGCCAAAAACTATGGTTTGATCACGCATATAGCAAATCAAGAATCTGCAGTTCAGATTGCGAATGGCATCATTAATGATATCAAAGAAAATTCTCCAACTGCAATTCGGCATGGTTTGGAAGCTTTGGATACTATTACACAACACGAATCTAAGCATCAGTATTTGATGGAAATGCTACAGAAAACTATAGGTTCTAAAGATGGTCAGGAAGGGTTATTAGCCTTTAGACAAAAAAGAAAACCCGAATGGACCGGAGAATAACGTATAACGAAATGAAAAAGATATGGCTTTACAAAAAATGATTCTTTCTGCGGCACTAACAGGTGCAGCGACCAACAGGTCTCATTGCTCTCACATTCCTTATACTCCCGAAGAGTTGGGATTGGAGGCCAAAAGAGCAGTTGATGCTGGAGCAGCGATAGTACACATCCATGCAAGAGAAGATAATGGACTACCTAGTTGGAGAACAGAAGTATTTGAAGAAATCACTGCCGAAGTACGTAAGCATTGCCCAGATGTAATTATCAATTACTCTACGGGGGCCATCGGATTGTCTATCGAAGATCGATTAAAACATTTGCCAGCTACTCAGCCTGATATGGCGGCTTTTAATATGGGTAGTATGAACTACGCTATATTCTCCAAACGAAATAAGCAGTTTATCTGGAATGGTGTGTTCGAAAATTCATTCGATGATATGATCAAAGTGGTCACTACTATGAACGAACATAATATCTGTCCAGAGATGGAGTGTTTTGATACAGGACATATTCGAAATGCAGAACCGCTTCGCGAAATGGGTTTGTTGCCAGATAATGCATGCTATAGTTTGGTTATGGGAGTTATGGGGGGAATTCCTGCAACCCCAGAGAATTTAATACATCAAATCAAGCAAATCCCTGAAGGTGCTTTTTGGCAATCTATCGTGATTAGCCGCAAGCAATGGCAACTCTCTGCTATTGCAGCTGCTATGGGCGGGAATTTCAGAGTTGGATTAGAGGATAATTTTTATTTACCCAATGGAGAGATGGCCAAATCGAATGGAGAATTGGTAGAAGCAGGAGCTACGTTGGCCCAAATGATCGGTAGAGAGATCGCCAGTATCGAAGAGACCAGAGAACTATTGAACATTCCGAAAAAAATCAACTCATAATTATGCTTAGATCAGACACATTCAACAATAAAATCGTATTGGTAACCGGAGGAAGATCAGGCATTGGTTATCAGATTACAAAGGACTTTTTAAAACTGGGTGCTAAGGTGATCATTTGTTCTCGTAAAGAAGAACAGCTACAAAAGGCAGCCAAAGAATTATCAAACTTTGGAGAAGTTACTCATCAGGCTTGTGATATTCGAAAAACCGAAGAGATACAACAACTGGCCCAAATGATTAAAGAAAAATATGGGCGATTGGATATCCTGATTAATAATGCAGGAGGGCAGTTTCCTGCACTGGCAGAATATATCAATGACAAAGGGTGGAATGCGGTCATCAACAATAACCTGAATGGAACGTTCTCTATGATTCGAGAAATGGCAAATGCATTTTTTATTCCTCAAAGAAGTGGAGTGATTATTAATATTATCGTAGATGTATTTCGTGGATTTCCGGGTATGGCGCATACAGGAGCAGCTAGAGCCGGAGTTGAGAATTTGACCAAAACTCTTGCTATGGAATGGAGCGATTTTAACATCAGAATCAATTGTGTGGCTCCAGGAATTATAGAATCCAGTGGATTAGATACGTATCCAAAACAAATACAAGATATGTTTGAAGAGGCGCAAAAAGCGATCCCTTTAAAACGTTTCGGAAAGGTGGAGGACGTGTCGAATGCCGTGACCTTTTTATCAAGCCCTATGGCTGAATATATTACCGGAATCTCATTATATGTAGATGGTGCGCAGCATCTCAATTTTGATAAGATGGGATTAGCAAATGTCTTAAAATCATTTATCTCATAACCGATGGAATCAAAAGTAACCATGATCAAAGGGGGAGAGTTTTTAATCAAGGGAGCCGAACCTGAAACGGTTTTTACTCCAGAAGAGTATTCTGAAGAACATCAGATGCTGCGAGAAGCAATTCGTGACTTTATAAATAAGGAAATAGAACCTTTAAAAGAAGCATTCGATAGCAAAGAAGGAACAAAATTAGCTCCGGAAAAGCTGGAGAAATTAGGTGAATTGGGGTTTTTGGCCATTTCGGTGCCTGAAGAATCTGGAGGTATGGGATGCGATATCAAAACCGATCTAGCGGCTTCAGAAGTCATGTCTGATAGCTATTCTTTTTCTCAAACACTTGGTGTACAAAGAGGGTTAGGGGTCAATACCATTTTGTTTTATGGTACGGATCAGCAAAAAACTAAATATCTAGACGGTATTCTAACCGGAAAATTAAAATGTTCCTATTGTTTAACCGAGCCAAATGCCGGGTCTGATGCGAACTCGGGAAAAACACATGCCACAATTAGTGATGACCAAAAACACTACATCCTAAATGGACAGAAAATGTGGATCACGAATGCGGGTTTTGCAGATGTGTTTTCGGTATTCTGTAAAATCGAAGATGATGAAAACCTATCTTGTTTGCTGGTAGAAAAAGATTGGGGAGTACAATTGGGAGTCGAAGAAAACAAGTTAGGAATTCATGGATCTTCTACTAAACAGGTCTTCTTTGAAAATGTAAAAGTCCCCGTAGAGAATTTATTGGGAGAACGCAATAAAGGCTTCAAAATAGCCATGAATGCCCTTAATATGGGGCGGTTAATGATTGGGGTTGCAGGATCTGCCATATCCAAAAGAGCATTTCGTCTAGGGGTTCAGTATGCCAATCAACGTGTTCAGTTTAAACAAACCATCGCTTCGTTTGGTGCTATTCAGGAAAAAATAGCCAAAATGGGGATTAATATCTATGCGTTAGAATCCGGTTGGAATCGATTGGGAGGAGATATGGATGTGCTCTATAATCAGTTTATAGATACGGGAACACCACCACTAAAAGCTAAACAACAAGTTGCACAGGAGTTTGCAGCAGAATGTGCCATTATAAAAGTCTTTGGATCCGAAATCGAACAGTTTGTGGTAGACGAAGCACTGCAAATTCATGGAGGGATGGGCTTTTCTGGAGAAAGTGAAATCTCTATGCACTATAGAAATATACGTGGTAATCGGATTTATGAAGGGACTAATGAGATCAATCGATTAGTAATCCCTGGAACGATACTTAAATATGCTTTAAAAGGAAAGTTGCCATTGATGCAAGCAGCCATGCAGGCATTTCAAGAGGTGCAATCAGGAAACAATACTCCTATTGATCCTGACTTACCATTAAAAGAATTTGCCATTGGTTTTCTCGAACATTGTAAAAAATCAATCTTACTGATCAGTGGATTGGCGATGCAAAAGTTTCAGCAAGAAATTCAGGAAGAACAAGAAGTGCTGTCCCGACTTGCCGATATGATTATTCAGATTTATATGATGGAGGCGGTGTTACTCAGAACACTTAAAGGTAATGGACAACATCAGGAAATTAAAGAAGCAATATCTGTTGTTTTTATGAACGAAGCTGCGGATAAGATTAAGATAGCGCTCAAAGAAGTTGCCTATAAAGCTGCAGATAAAGAAATGGTGCAAAAAACAATAGCAGCGACAGATCAATTACTGCAGTTACCGGTTGTTGATATTATAGCCCTACGTAGGAAAATTGCATCTCATTTTATTCAGGAAAATCAATATAAAATCTAAACCATTACATCATGAACAGTTATTATTTTGATGAAGGACATACTTTGTTTCGGGAGAGCCTGAAAGCGTTTCTACAGAAAGAAGTAGTGCCAAATATCGATCAATGGGAAGAGGATCGTCGTATTCCCAGAGAAGTATGGCAAAAAATGGGAGACATGGGATTTTTAGGATTATCCTATCCCCAAGAGTTTGGAGGTGCAAATCTTGATTTCTTTTATGATGTGATCTTTTGTGAAGAGATTGCAAAAGTATTTTCAGGAGGATTTGCGATTACCCAGGCGGTGGTACAATACATGTCGGGGCCTTATATTTTGAAATATGGGTCACAACGATTAAAAGAAAAATACCTTCCTGGAATCATTTCGGGAGAAACAATTAGTTGTATCGGTATTTCAGAACCTACTGCAGGCTCTGATGTGGCCAATATTAAAACTACCGCAATTTTGCAAGGAGATCACTATGTAGTGAATGGTTCTAAAACCTTTATTACAAATGCGGTATATGGGGATTTTGTGGTGTGTGTGGTTAAAACAGATCCCAAAGCTGGTCCAGAGGGAGTAAGCTTATTGATCGTAGATTTGGATAGAGAAGGAGTAAGTAGAACAAAGCTCAAAAAACTGGGATGGCATGCCTCTGATACCGCAGAACTGGCCTTTGATAATGTAAAAATTCCTAAAGAAAATCTGATTGGTGAAGAGGGACAAGGATTTTATTATCTGATGGGTGGCTTACAGGTTGAACGACTGGTAGGTGCGATAATGGGGTATGGTGCTTGTGAGGCTGCAATGCAATATACCTTGCAATATATGTCTGAAAGGTCTGCTTTTGGAAGGCCGATTAATAAGTTTCAGGTACTGCGGCATCGAATGGCGCAGTTGGCTTCAGAAATCGAATCCTGTAAGCAGTTTGTATTGTACTGTTCGCGGTTAAATAACGATAAGAAATACGCCGTAAAAGAATGTTCTATGGCTAAGCTTTTGGCAACAGAGTTGTCTGATAAAACCATGACCCAATGTTTGCAATCTTTTGGGGGTTACGGATATATGGAAGAGTTTAAGATAGCAAGAATGTTCAGAGACAGTAGAATAGGAACAATTGGAGGTGGGACCTCAGAGATTATGAGAGAGATTATTGCAAAAATGGTGATCGACGACGTATCTTACAAACAAGCAGAAAAGAATGATTTAATTAATAATACCAATACTAATATTATGAGTAATATAGACAGTATCCTGCAGACGATTCAGGAAAGAGCAGCAAAGGCCGATAGCCTAAATAATACTTTAAAATTCAACTTTGGAGATGAACAGCTATATATCGATGGTACGGGAGATACCAATGTGGTAACTGCAGAAGATAAAGATGCAGATTGCCAGGTAGATGTCGGATTTGATGATTTTATGTCGTTGATCAAAGGAGAACTTAACCCGATGGCGGCTGTTATGGGTGGAAAAATAAAAATTAAAGGTGACATGGGAGTGGCTATGAAACTCCAATCCCTGTTCTCATAATGTTTTACATCGCGAATCATGGTTACTTCATTTAATGAAACCGATATCGCTGTAATTGATGCTATTTATGATCAACAAAAAGCAAATTACAGGCAAGTAGGAAAGACAACTGCACGAGAGCGAATTCGAAAGCTAAAAGCGCTTGAAAAGACCATTTTACGTTTTCGAGTGGACTTACAAGAGGCTATGAAAAAAGATTTTCATAAGCCTGCTGCTGAGGTGGATCTTACTGAGATTTATCCAGTACTTTCTGAAATACGATTTGCGATCAAACATCTAAAAGATTGGATGCGTCCCAAAAAAGTTCCGCATCCAATACCTATGATAGGCTCATCCTCCTGGGTGCGGTATGAACCTAAGGGAATGAGCCTGATTATAGCACCCTGGAACTACCCGATGCAATTGCTCTTTGCTCCTTTGGTCTCTGCTATTGCGGCAGGGAATGTGGTGATGCTTAAACCTTCAGAGTTTACCTCAAACACTGTAGAGGTAATGAAACAAATCATTGCAGATTGTTTTGAAGAACATGAAATAGCCATTGTAGAAGGAGGTGTTGAAGTATCAAAAGCTTTGTTAGCCAAAAAGTTCCATCATATTTTCTTTACCGGAGCACCCGAAATTGGTAAAATTGTAATGGCTGCCGCTTCCAAACATCTTTGTAGTGTAACCCTTGAGCTAGGCGGTAAATCTCCTACTATTATTGATGAAACAGCCAATATCAAAACGATCGTTTCAAGGATTGCGTGGGCAAAATATGTGAATGCAGGGCAGGTATGTATCGCTCCGGATTATGTGTTGATACATGAAAGCAAGAAAGCAGAATTTATACAGCATCTTAGCGCCCAAATTCAAAAGCAATATGGGAAAGACCCCATAGATTCTCCAGATTATTTACGTATCATTAATCAAAAGCATTTTTTAAGATTGAAAGGATATCTTGAAAATGCAGTACTTGGTGGTGCAAAGGTAATTTACGGAGGAACAATGGATGAAACTCAAAATTATATAGAACCTACCATCGTTACTGATATGTCCGTGGATTCTGATGTGTTGAAGCATGAGATTTTTGGTCCGATTCTTCCTATACTTTCCTATCGGAATAAAGAAGAAGTAGTTGATTTTGTGAATAATAAAGAAAAGCCTTTGGCCCTTTACATTTATAGCAGTAATAAAAAGAATATCAACTATTTTATAGAGAATACTACTGCAGGAGCTACTTGTATCAATATGTCTTCGGTACATGTAGGTAATCCTAATTTGCCATTTGGGGGAGTAAATAATAGTGGTATTGGTAAATCCAGGGGGCATTACGGATTTATCGAATTTACCAACGAACGTGCGATGTTTAAACAACGATTACCTAGTGCAATCGAGTTGATGACACCTCCTTATACAGCGTTCAAACAAAAATTGATTGATTTGACGATTAAGTATTTCTAAGCGTACGACGTTTGAAAGTAACTTTGGGTCATCGTAATGGGAATCCTTTTGCAGCCCACCAGGGATGTATTTCAATCACTAATCGACCTGCTTTGACCATTGGATCCATATTGGCAAGACTATCCGCCATTTTTTGAGTAGGTGTATTATAGACGGTGATTCCTCTAATATCTCCGTCATCTCCAAAGGGTCCAGAAATATCTGCATAGCCTTCTTTATACATTCTTCCCAAATGCTGTAAATGTAATTTTTGTAAACTATCAGCGGCTTCTTTGGTTTGGGAACGGTTTGGACCTCTTTTAAGAAAGCAATGAAGTATTGTTGCATAATAGTAGTATCACCTGTTTCCTGATCCACATAATCAAAGAGTTGATATCCTTGTTTTTCCAATCTTTCTTTGATGGATTTTAATGAAGGTTTTTCCACGATCTCTTCATTGTTTTTGACCGGATCAGAAATAGCTTCTTTTTGTTTTTGACACCCTGTGGTAACAAGCAAAAGCAAAAGACCGATAATTAGGGCAATGTTGGATGGTTGTTTATTGGATTTCATAAGGTGGATAATATAAAATGCACTTCCAAAGATAAACATTTGAAAGTGCATTGCTTAAATCTACCTTAACCAATTTAACGTCAGATTAATTGGTTTTGTAAACAAGTCCTAATGAAAAGGACGATGCTTTATTGTAATTCTGGCCCTCCATAGTTACTGCATAACCAGTAGAGATTCCAAAATTGTTCTTGTATACGGGTACATAGAGATCCAAATATAAGTTTGCAAAATCTACCTCAGTTTCTGGTAAAGCTGCTGCACCACCAGCTGCAATAAATTCTGGCGATCCGATATCAAAACCACTTAAGGAATTTTGTACTCCGACTTTGGCATGCGCATAAAACCATTTGTTATAGTATCCTAATTTTGCGCTATAGATCATAGCGTTAGGGACTTCAAAGTCCGAACTGTTTCTTAAACTATATGCGGCTTGTAATTCTACAAACACATTAGCAGACGCTGTAAATTGCACAAAGCCACATCCCTCGTAGGCAGTTGCACCATTACCCAGCGCTAATACTCCCGCAGCTTCATATCCGCCAACAGGTAATGTTACTCCCGTTGCTCCACCAACAGCTAGTTTTGACGCATTATTAAATTTGGTTTCCAAGATTTTAGCTTTCAAAAATACACTGAGGTCCTGTACACCTTCTACCTGGCTCTCACCAATGATCGGATCATCTACACCCATCTCATTACTGGTAGATACATAGGGTACAGTTACTGTAGTTGAAAGCCAATTTGAAAAACCATATTCTCCATAGATACTTATGATCGAAGAAGTGATTTCTCCCATATTCATAGGATTGGCTTCAGTCAAGGTTTCTCCTCTATAGAAATTATCAAATGTTTTATAGGAATAGGAAGAAGCAATGGTTAGGTCATTTTGTTTCGGGAAAAAACCATTAATAAGGGTTTGTGCCGATAGTGAGGATATCGATAAATATAATATCAGCATCATCATTTTGGGGTTTTTAATAGTAATTGTCATATCATAGGCAGTTGTTTATTTACGTTGGTAGGATTGAGGTAATATTGTTAAAAATTTTAAGATTGGGGTAGGTAAATTAGAAAATAATTCTATAAAAAGCAAATATCACCGACAAAATGCATTTTTATATTGAAAAATGCTCAATTGTAAGAGAGGTTGGTTTTTGAGCTGTTTTTGTAATACGAGGACAAAAAAATCGCCTTCAAAAATACCCTGAAGGCGATCAAATATATGATTGAGATATCTTACCTGGCCGTATATACTAGTCCAAAGGCTAGCCCCGATTCTTTACTGTGATTTCTACCACTTATAGTAGCTCCATAACTTGCAGATACGCCAAGAGTCTGTTGGTATACGGGCACATAAAAATCGAAAGATAGATTGGTGAAATCTACTTCAGTTTCTGGTAAAATTG
This sequence comes from Aquimarina sp. KJ22-3, assembly GCF_055808215.1. Lineage (NCBI taxonomy): Bacteria > Pseudomonadati > Bacteroidota > Flavobacteriia > Flavobacteriales > Flavobacteriaceae > Aquimarina > Aquimarina sp. KJ22-3. Next base: position 567,644 of record NZ_CM147859.1, read on the forward strand.
CAGCACCACCCGCTTCGCCAAATTCAGGAGTTCCTATATCCAGGCCAGACATAGAGTCTTGTATATCCAATTTGGCATGTACATACAAGAGCTCATTATGAAAACCAATTTTTGCGCTATACATCATCGCATTTGGGATGTCGAAATCATCACTGCTTCTTTGGCTGTACCCCAATTGCACTTCACTGAATATGTTGAAGGGTAATGAGTATTGAACAATTGCCGAACCATTGATGGTGGTGGCTTGATTTCCTAAGGAAAGTACTCCAGCACCTTCGTAATCTCCAACAGGAAGAGTCACCCCTGTAGCACCACCCAAAGTTATTCTAGAATTGTTTTGAAATTGCTTTTCCAAAATCCTTGCTTTCATAAAAACTCCCAGATCTTGAATACCATCTACTTTTGCAACCTGCTGAACAGGGTCCAGAGCTCCATCTTCACTTTCTACCTGTATGTAGGGTAAGGTAATGGTTGATGACAACCAGTTTGAAATGGCGTATTGTCCATAAAAGGAAACGATTGATGAGGAAATCTCACCCAATCCAGCGGGATTTCCATCAGATAATGAAGAACCTCTGTAAAACTGATCATAGCTTTTGTAAGAATAACTTGGAGCAACGGTAATGGTGTTTTTTTCGGGATAAAAACCGTTGACAGGGATCTGTGCAGAAACATTACAAAAAAAGCATAAGAGGGTCGTGATCCCAATTAGGGATCTTCTGAAATTGTGTAACATAATTTTCAATTTTGGTTAATAATTGGCCTGCTTAGACGACGGGCAATTACTTACCTTACACGATCATATGTTATCTTTTGGTTAACCAAATTAAAAGGAGAATTAAGCCGTTTTTGAGTTACGATTTTACCATAAAATGAATGGATTTTGGCTTAATTGTGAGTTATAGTATCTGTTTTCTCCTGTTACTTCTTTTCCCAGCCAATTGGGTTTTAAAAAAGGTTGATTTTCTTCTTCTAATTCGATTTCAGCAAGAATTAACCCTTGATTCTGTCCAAAAAACTCGTCTACCTCAATAATGTGTTTGCCTGATTTTATTTCGTAGCGGGTTTTTTCGATCATTCCCGGTTCGCAAAGGGGTAGAAGAGCTTCTGCATCTTCTATAGAAATGGGTTTTTCCCATTCAAACCGGGAAGTACCTGTTGCGTTTCCAATACCTTTTACGGTAATGAATGCCTGTTGCCCTTTAATGCGAATCCGTACTGTTCGTTCGGGATGGGTATTCAGAAATGCCTGTACGATTCGGTATTGCGTGGTTGATTCTTTTTTGAATGCTTCAGAGGTTACGAGGAATTTTCGTTCTATTTCTGTCATGTTGTTGTAATAAACAATCCCTGAATCTATAATCGATCCAGGGAAATTTACTCTAATGTATTACATTTTGGGATATTTTCGTAGGAATTACTTCGACCATTCTTGAATCAATTTTTGGTTCAGTCGGATAAGATCTTCGTTTTTCGCCTTTTCCGAAAGTACTAAGGATCTTTTGGCAGCGGCCAGAGCTTCTTTTTTCTTCCCAGATCTCCTAATATTAAAGCTTCCCGATATACCTGAAAGAATAGTGCTTTCTCACTTTTCGTGACTATTTGGATATACTGCAGAGCTTGTTCCAAATCTGTATTTGCTTCATGCAAATATAATGCGGCCAGAAAGTAATCGAAATCTGTAGGTCCAGATAATACTTTTTTGATATTGGCCATAGTTTTTTCATGCACTTCTACTTTGATTGGTAAGGAAGCTCTTACATTCCCCCAGGCAAATACCAAATCTGCACTATCCAGCTCAATCTGATCCAGATACATCAAGAATGATTCTACGGTATCTTGTTGGTTGGTTACGTTTGCCTTTAATTTTAATACGGGGGTTCTAGAGGTATAGGTATTCCAGTTTCCAGTATCATACGTGTAGAAATAGATATTCCAATAGGTGCTGTTTGGTTTGGAGAGTATGGCATACGTTCCTTTTTTTAATGCGTTTCCTTGTATGGTAATATCATCACTCACCGTGATCTTTGTAGTAGCATTGGCGCCTGTTCTCCAAAAAGTACCATAAGGAAGTAAGCCTTCTGGACCAAAAAGAGCTCTTCCTCTTTGACTAGGTCTGGAATATTCTAACTCTATATCGGTGATTCCGATAGTCTGTATGGTTTTTGAAGACGGACTTAATGCGGGAATAGTAAGCTGTGCTTGAACGGCACATACCGACAGCATACAAATTATGAATGTTTTGAACATGATGTTTTGATTTTGAAAGATTATAAGTTTGAGAAATACTCTTTGGGAGTAGCTCCCATAAGATCCTTAAAGGATTTGTTGAATGTGGTTTTGGAATTAAAACCGGCCTCTTGCGCAACCCCAAAAAAGGTCATATGCTTAGCGTTTTCGGTTTGGGATAAAGCGATAAACTCTTTGATTCGATAGTAGTTAATGTATTCAAAGAAATTCATGCCAATACGCTCATTGAGCAGACGTGCCATTTCGGGATTACTTACCCCAAGCATTTCTGCTAATTCTGATTTTAGCAGTTTTCTGTTCAAATAGGGTTTTTTATCTTCCATGAGTTGTTCTAATTGCTTTTTTAGCGTATCCAACTGTTGGTTAGAAAACTTGGATTGTGCATATTTCTTGGAAGAGACAAAAGCGTCGATTTTAAACAGCTGTGGTTCTTTTATACTATAAAAAGCAATAAAAAGAGTCATGATAGCAATGCTTATCCATATTATTTGCCAGTTTATTTTGGTGAAAAAAGAGTATCCTACTGCCCAGTTCAAGAACATGGTAAACCAACAGAGTAAACATATCCCTATAGCTATCAAAAAGCTGAAAAAGAATCTGGATTGAACACTATAACTTAATTCTTGCTGAATATCTTTTTTAAACTGTAAAAAGATCCGAAGGCTGAGTACCCAATAGGTAATATTAAAGGATAACCCAATTGCTATAAATGCTAAGGTAACCTTTGAGGTAAGTCCGCTGGCGGCTCTTTCTTGTAGTACTTCATCTGAAGGCAAAATAAAATAGATGGTTGCCAAGGTATTATATACCAGTGCAGGCAAGTAATGGATAAGCTCTTTCTTTGAAAATGGTTTTTTAATCAAGCTGGACCGGGTAAACAGATAGATCGTGGCTCCAAATAATAAGGTGGCAAATTCTGAAAAAATCACCCAGCGATAGTTATCAGTAAAGAAGCCTGAAATATAGAATACCCTACCTGTTAACCCGATGGCTAAAACGAAGACTAATATCACGATGTACTTATTTATATTCCTATTTTTTTGGAAAAGAAATAAATGAAGATCAGAAACAAACTCTGAAAATACGCGAAATGTACCAGCTGATTAAGTAGTGCTTGCATGGGTCTACTATCAAATTTTTGATTGAATATACTAGTTTATCACAAATTGATTTACATGCAATACACTTTCATTTTTATGAATACCCTTATCCTTCATAAAGGATTCGAATTCTTTTTTGCTTTCCCATTCTGTTACCACTAACAAATCAGGATTATAATAATATCCTGCAGGTGATTTCCCGTCGGTTAGCTTCAAAACTGTTTTTCCTCCCGTGGCAGCAGATTTTTGAAACCATTGTTTGGTAAAGGCATCAAAAGAAGAGTTGTCTTTTTTCCAATAGGCGGTTACTACATTATACTTGTTTTTGTCCATGCTAAACGAAAGATCTTCGGGCATTTCATAATACACCAAATTAAAAATGGACCAAATCGTTCTTCGTTGCTCATGAAAATCAGGGACAACCGTTTCAATTTCTGAGATAAACTGTTCTCGGTTGTTTAGATCGTTCCACTGCCCGAATATAAAACTGGTAGGTTGGATGTTTCCTTGTGTGGTTTCTACAATTCTAAAGCCGGGTAGAGGTTTATAGGATCGTTTGAAGCCTACGGGGAAAACTGTTTTTTTATATTTTTCAAAAGCCTTTTCGGTTTCCGGTTTTGTAGTTAACATAAGAATATCCAATATTTCTCCTTTCTTTAAGTTAACAGATTTAATATTGGCCTGAGCAAAAAGAGAAGTGTTACCTATAAAGATAACTAGTAATATGATAATTTTTAACAGTTTCATGATTTTTGATTTTTGAGATTATTAATTTCAAACAAATGTAGAAACTGCATTCAGATTCCCGTAAACAAACGCGCTCCAAAAGATACGGATACGGTAAACGCACTACTTTTACTCTTGTTTTTGTGCGATTTCTTTGATATGATCAGAAATAATAATGTGATCGGCAAATTCATGATTAGCTAACCAAATCATTGCCAGAACGATCGTTTCAGGAACGATAGTTTGGTACTTCTTAAGCCCTCCAATCAGTAGGGGATTGACCACCTTCATGAGTTGTTTGAAAAAATATTCTCCAGGACGTTTTTCAGTTCTTTGACCTCCAATAAGTGAGGGTTGTAAGAGATGCGTTTTAGGAATTTGACATTGCAACACGTCTCTTTCCATTTCTCCTTTTGTCCGATTATAAAATACATTACTGTTTGGGTTCGCACCCAATGCAGATACCACAATATAGGTAGGGATGTTGTTCGCTTTGCAAAGTTGAGCGGCATTTACCGGGATGCCATAGTCAATTTTGTGATAGAGATTTTTATCCGGAGTTTTGGCCTTGGTGGTCCCAATACAACAAAACACTTCGTCGGCAATAAATTTATCTTGATGATCAGCTAGGGCGAGTAGATCTATAATATGCTCTTCTACTTTTGGATGTGAATTCCCAGTTGTTTTCCTAGAGAAAAGAATAACTTTGGAATACCTCATATCTTCGATGAGGTGTTGTAGTAAAATGCCTCCCGTAAGTCCTGTAGCGCCCAGTATTATTGCCGTTTTCATAAGTCATAGATTAAAAATCTCTCAAAATTAGTATATTTAAACGTCAAAATGTAAAACCCTAATAGTGAAAATGAAATAAAAATACTTTGGCTTTACAAGCTTACAAAATGCTCCCCCTGCTATGAAAGAACTACTACGAACTGCGAATTGCTTTTGGTCAATTCGTATGTTATCCTTGCTGCTATTCTTCACCTTTTTTTATAAGATTAGTGTTGCCCAAATCGATGCCAATGCATTACAGGGACTTCCAACGGCATCTACCGTAGAACGAAATGCAATTACAGGAGTACAAATTGGTTCACTGGTCTATGATACCGATGCAAATAGTGTATTTGTATATACCAATACAGGCTGGCAAGAATTACGACAGACGGGTAATGTTTTTGTGGGTGCTTTCCAAATATCTGCTGCAGGTACGGTAAATGTTATCGATGTACCATTTCAACCTACTTCAGTTGCTTTTGTTGCCCATGCAAATGTGGAAAGTTTTAATCTGAATAGTGATAACGGTACGGTAAATAATGATAGGGGAATCCGAAACTCTTTTGGTAGTATGAATGGCTTTGCCAGACAAAACGGAGCCACGATTAATCAGCAGGTAATCTACATAGGCGCCCATGGAAACTCAATTAACGATATTGCTCGATTTGCATCTAATACCAATGCCATAGGATTACGATATGGAGATCAAAATGGCAATTTTTTGGGGAGTATTACGGGAAATGTGACTACATTCACTTCCAACGGTTTTACCATTGACGTTACCTATACTAATGGAGATATCACTAATGCTGGGCAAAATGTACTTCCGACCGATATTAATAACGAAGGCATCATTGTGATCTACACCGCATATCGTTAATTATAACAGTAGACGTTAGAATAACCACTATTTTTGTATTGTGGAAGAATTGGTTGCGCATAGAAAAATTATTCATGTAGATATGGACGCGTTTTACGCTTCCGTAGAGCAAATGGATAACCCAGAGTTAAAGGGGAAACCATTGGCTGTTGGTGGAGGCTCAAAACGAGGAGTAGTTAGTGCGGCCAGTTACGAAGCCCGAGTCTTTGGTGTGCGATCTGCTATGGCTGGTTTTAAAGCCCGAAAATTATGCCCGGATCTTATTTTTGTGAAACCCCGGTTTGATCGATACAAAGAAATATCGGTCAAAATCAGAAAGATATTTTTTGAGTATACAGATCTGGTAGAACCATTATCTCTGGATGAAGCTTATCTGGATGTGACTCAAAACAAAAAAGGAAATCCAAGTGCCTCATTGCTGGCGCAAGAAATACGACAGCGAATTTTTGACGAGGTGGGTCTTACTGCATCTGCGGGCATATCTATTAATAAGTTTATAGCCAAAGTAGCTAGTGACTACAATAAACCCAATGGGCAAAAAACAGTAAATCCTGAAGAAGTTATAGAATTTTTGGAAAATCTGGATGTGAAAAAGTTCTACGGAGTAGGAAAGGTTACCCAAGCCAAGATGTACCAAATGGGCATCTATACCGGGAAAGACTTGAAATCAAAATCAGAAGAGTTTCTTACCCAACATTTTGGCAAGTCTGGACGCCATTATTACCGTATTGTACGAGGAATTCATCTTAGTGAGGTAAAACCTAATAGGGAACGCAAATCCTTGGCAGCAGAAAGGACCTTTAGCGAAAATATATCTTCTGAAATTTATATGTTAGAGCGCTTAGAGAGTATTGCCGAAGAGTTGCAACGGCGATTGCAACGAAGTAAGGTGGCAGGTAGAACTGTGACCTTAAAAATCAAGTATAGCGACTTTACCCTGCAAACCCGAAGCAAAACCTTGCCGTATTATGTAAGTGACGCTGCCATTTTACTTGAAACAGCAAAGGAACTACTGTATCAGGAAAAAATGAAAAACTCTGTCCGTCTGCTCGGGATTTCTTTATCTAATTTGAATACTGGAAAAGACAAACCCAAAAAGAAAGAAGAAAAGGAATTTGAAGTGATTCAGTTGAAGTTTGATTTTTAGTTTAAACCTTACATAGAATCTCCGCAGCCCTTTTCAAAGTATCCTCAGTCTTCGCAAAACAAAAACGGAGTACATGATCGTCTTTTTGGTTTAGATTAAATACGGAAATGGGTATAGATGCGATACCATGTTCTTTGGTAAGTCGTTCTGCAAAATCTACATCAGTTTCGTTGGTGATGTCAGAATAATCCAATAGCTGAAAATAAGTGCCAGAAGCGGGAGTATATGAAAATCGCGAATCCTTGATGAGTGATAAAAACAAATCTCGTTTTTGCTGATAAAAATTAGATAAGGACAAATAATTCTCCGGGGTCTTTAAATACTCTGCAAGCGCATATTGTATGGGATGATTGCTACAAAACACATTGAATTGATGCACTTTTCGAAACTCTTGCATCAAAGCTGCGGGAGCCATGCAATAGCCCATTTTCCAACCGGTGGTATGAAAGGTTTTTCCAAAAGATGCGGTAATAAATGCTCGCTCTGCCAATCCGGGATATTTGCAAGCGCTTTCGTGTTCTTGTTGGTCGAATATGATATGTTCGTAAACCTCGTCGCTCAGCAAAATAATATCAGTTCCTTTCAATAACTTCTCTAGTTGAAGCATGTCGTTTTTGGAGAGTACAGTACCACTCGGATTATGAGGAGTGTTGATAATCACCATTTTTGTTCTCTTCGATATTTTTGAAGCCACTTCCTTCCAGTTTACTGTAAAGTCAGGAGCTGACAGCTGAACTGGAATGACCGTTCCTCCAAATAATTCGATAGAAGGTTCGTAAGAATCATAGGCAGGTTTAAAGATAATTACTTCGTCTCCAGGGGCAACAAAAGCAGAGATGATGGTGAAAATCGCCTGGGTAGCACCAGAGGTGATGGTAACTTCACTTTCTGGATGATAATCGTAACCGTATAAGGCGCTTGTTTTTTCAGCAATGATCGATCTCAAAGATGGTAAACCCGGCATGGGAGCATATTGGTTATATCCTTTTTGCATGGCCTGTGAAACGAGTTCGATTAATTTGGGATGGGCCTCAAAATTGGGAAAACCTTGAGAAAGATTAATGGCGTTATAAGAATTTGCCATCTGACTCATCACCGTAAAAATTGTTGTGGAAACGTTTGGAAGTTTGGAATTGATATTTTGCATGCCCTAAAATTATAATATTTACAAAAAACAGCTTCTTTTTTGTTTAAAGTTTAGTATAAATTTCAAACGATTTCGTTGGAAACCGTAAACAAAGAAAAAAAGCTACTTTAAATTCATTATAAATAAGCAAATACCCTTGGCAAAGCTTGGCTAAAATAAGCCTGAGCCCTATTTTTGTTGCTCAACTATTTAAACGTTATACATAATGGGTGGATTGATAAAATCTTCAATAGCTAGAAAAGTTGCCATGGCACTTTCGGGACTTTTCTTAGTTTTCTTTTTATTACAGCACTTTACTATCAATTTTACTTCAATTTTTAGCGCAGATACATTCAACGAATTATCACATTTCATGGGAACAAATCCGGTGGTACAATTCGCATTGCAACCTGTTTTGATTTTTGGAGTGGTTTTTCACTTTGTGATGGGATTTGTGTTAGAAATCAAAAATAAAAACGCAAGAGCGGTAAAGTATGCAAAATATAATGGAGGCGCTAATGCTTCCTGGATGTCTAGAAATATGATTTATTCTGGATTAGTGATCTTAGCGTTCTTAGGATTGCATTTCTATGATTTTTGGATTCCTGAAATGGTTCATAAATATGTAGAATTTGCTCCTGAAGATCCAACAAGATACTATCATGAGTTATTAGAAAAATTTGTAAGCCCGGTTAGAACGGGATTATATGTAGTTTCGTTTGTGTTTTTAGCATTACACTTATGGCACGGATTTGCTTCATCTTTCCAATCTGTTGGGTTTAACAACAAATATTCTGTTGGATTGACCAAATTTGCCAAAGCTTTTGCGATAGTGATTCCATTAGGATTTATCATTATTTCATTAGTACTTCATTTTAATCACAATCACTAAAAACACCACGAGTATGTCAATTTTAGATTCTAAAATACCTGAAGGGCCACTGGCAGATAAGTGGACAAAACATAAAAATACGATCAACCTGGTTAACCCTGCCAATAAACGTAATATAGATGTTATTGTAGTAGGAACCGGATTAGCAGGAGGTAGTGCTGCTGCAACCTTAGCAGAACTAGGATACAATGTAAAAACATTTTGTTATCAGGATTCACCTCGTAGAGCACACTCTATTGCTGCGCAAGGAGGAATAAATGCATCAAAGAATTATCAAGGAGACGGGGATTCTGATTACCGTTTATTCTACGATACGGTTAAAGGAGGAGATTACCGATCTCGAGAGGCTAACGTATATCGATTAGCAGAAGTTTCAGGAAATATTATCGACCAGTGTGTGGCACAAGGAGTACCTTTTGCCCGCGAATATGGTGGATTACTAGATAACCGTTCGTTTGGAGGGGTATTGGTATCACGTACCTTTTACGCCAAAGGACAAACAGGTCAACAATTATTGTTAGGTGCGTATTCTGCAATGAATCGCCAAATCAATAGAGGAAAAATACAGCCATTCAATCGTCATGAGATGTTGGATTTGGTTAAGGTAGACGGAAAAGCGAGAGGAATTATTGCTCGTAATCTGGTTACCGGAGAAATAGAACGTCATTCTGCTCACGCGGTTGTATTAGCGACAGGAGGATACGGAAACGTATTTTTCTTAAGTACGAACGCAATGGGTAGTAATGTAATGGCAGCCTGGAGAGCGCACCGAAGAGGAGCTTTCTTTGCAAATCCTTGTTACACACAGATTCACCCAACCTGTATTCCTGTTTCTGGAGATCATCAATCGAAGCTTACCTTAATGTCTGAGTCATTGCGTAATGATGGGCGTATTTGGGTGCCAAAGAGAAAAGAAGATGCAGAGGCGATACGTGCTGGAAAATTAAAACCAACACAATTGGCAGAAGACGAACGAGATTATTACCTGGAGCGTCGTTACCCGGCATTTGGTAACCTGGTTCCTCGTGATGTAGCTTCTAGGGCTGCTAAAGAACGTTGTGATGCTGGTTTTGGAGTTAATAAAACGGGAGAAGCTGTATATCTTGATTTTGCTTCGGCGATACAACGATACGGTAGTGAGAAGGCTTTGACTTCAGGTATGGAAAATCCTTCAAAAGAAGAAATCACAAAACTAGGAGAAGAAGTTATCGAGAATAAATACGGTAACCTTTTCCAGATGTATGAAAAGATTGTAGACGAAAATCCATACAAAACTCCAATGATGATATACCCAGCAGTACACTATACTATGGGAGGTCTTTGGGTAGATTATAACTTACAAACTACCGTTCCTGGTTGTTATGCTGCGGGAGAGGCAAACTTCTCTGATCACGGAGCTAACCGATTGGGAGCATCTGCATTGATGCAAGGTTTGGCAGATGGATATTTTGTATTACCATACACTATTGGGGACTATCTGTCTCATGATATCAGAACTGGTAAAATACCAACGGATACTCCAGAGTTTGACCAGGCAGAAAAGGATGTAAAAGATCGTATCCAAAAACTAATGGGAGGATCTGGAACACACTCTGTAGATTATTACCATAAGAAACTTGGTAAAATCATGTGGAACAAATGTGGAATGTCACGTAATGAACAAGGCCTTAAGGAAGCAATAGAAGAAATTGCTGCTCTACGCGAGGATTTCTGGAAGAACGTAAAAGTTCCAGGTACTGCGGATAGCATGAACCCAGAGTTAGAAAAAGCAGGTCGAGTAGCAGATTTCTTAGAATTAGGAGAATTGTTTGCAAAGGATGCGTTGAATAGAAATGAATCTTGTGGAGGACACTTTAGAGAAGAGTCGGTAGAACAAGACGGAGAACAAAAAGGAGAAGCACTTAGAGATGACAAGAACTTTAAGTACGTTGCTGCTTGGGAATATAAAGGTGAACCAAAAGACGCCGAATTACATAAAGAAGAATTAACCTTCGAAAACATTGAATTAAAAACACGTTCTTATAAATAAAAAGCTATGAATCTTACACTAAAAATATGGCGTCAAAAGGATGCTAAATCACAAGGAAAGATAGTAGATTATCAAATATCTGGTATCGAAGGAGACATGTCTTTTTTAGAAATGCTAGACGTGTTGAATGAGGATTTGATCAACAAAGGTGAGGAGCCTGTGGTATTTGATCACGATTGTAGAGAAGGAATTTGTGGATCTTGTTCGCTACAGATTAATGGCGAACCACATGGACCAGATCGTTTGATCACTACTTGCCAGTTACACATGCGTAAGTTTAACGATGGAGATACCATTTATATAGAGCCTTTTAGAGCAAAGGCATTTCCTGTTGTAAAGGATCTTATGGTAGATCGTAGTGCCTTTGATAGAATCCAACAAGCAGGAGGATATGTATCTGTAAATACTTCTGGTAATACGATTGACGCTAACGCAATTCCAATCGAAAAAGAAAATGCAGATGATGCTTTTGCAGCAGCTACTTGTATTGGATGCGGAGCTTGCGTGGCAGCATGTAAAAATGCTTCTGCAATGTTGTTTACTTCAGCAAAGGTTTCACAATTTGCATTGTTACCGCAAGGACAGGTTGAAGCTACAGAACGTGTATTGGCTATGGTAAATCAAATGGACGAAGAAGGTTTTGGTAATTGTACCAACACCGGTGCCTGCGAGATTGAGTGTCCTAAAGGAATCTCTCTAGAGAATATCGCACGTATGAATCGCGAGTATTTGAAAGCTAGTTTGAAAGGGTAGTTATTTGCCCAATATATAAAATAAAAAGCCGAAGTATCACTTCGGCTTTTTTCGTAACTAAAAAAATATAATATGAAATTAAGGGTGTTGCTATTATTTAATGAAATACCTCTAATTTATTAATAGCCACACTGCCATAATCTGAACTGTTGTAGCTTTTGCCTTTCATAGATTGTAGATAGCATCCCGCTTTAAAATAGTTTTCTTTGGCAGGTGCACTTTGAGAGGTGTATATGGTTCTTACACGATTTCCACTAGTATTTAATTCGTATAATTTTACTACGCTGTTTTGATAGGTCAATTCAAAATATAGCTCTTCGCCAAGATTGAAATTACCCACGGTTTTTCCGCCGCCTTCTAATACTTCTGTAACATAACCGTTGATTCGCAGTTTTACCGAACCGCTAGTTTGATTTGCACTACCCTGGCATTGTACACGGATTACATCATCGAAGAAGTCGGTTTTATCATGTATTTGACCAAAGCATACTTTACCAGAACTAGGCAAGCGATCCACCCGTACTTTCCAGCGCATACGATGTTCTTTACTCGTTGTACCGTCCCAATAAATAAGACCACTTCCATTCGCAGTAAGTTCTCTTAATTCCATTCTCGGATTACCAGATCCGGAGGAGGTATCGCTACCTGCCCATACCTGAAATTTTGCCCAACCGTTTTGCACAAAAAACCAGTCAGGATTTGTGTAAGAAGGTAGATTAGGAATTTCGTCTACGTATTGATTATTGGACTTGGTTCCAGAGAGACCGTTAAGTTTCCAGTTAACTAACCCAAGGAGGTCATAGGGGGTGTTACTTCCCGGATTAGGATTACCACCACAGAGTTCTTCTACTGTAAATCGTTCCCAGGAAAGAGCACTGGTTCGATTACAAGTCATAGGCTTGCTTCCATTTTCTGAGCTAATGTATTTTCCGTTATTCCCTTTAATGGCATAGTTACCATTACCGAGATTTTCGAAAGTAAATTTTTCCCAGGATCCAATTTGTGTACGGTTACAAGTAATAGGTTTGGTTCCGTTTTCAGAACTTACATATTTTCCATTATTTCCTTGTAAAGCAAATTGCCCGTTGCCTGCATCGACCAATGTGTATTTTTCCCATGCACCTTGTGCAGTCCGATTACAGTTCATAGGTTGCAGGCCGTTTTCAGAACTTACATATTTTCCGTTGTTACCTTTTAAAGCAATAGAAGTACAATCACCTATGGCTTTGGAGAGATCAATGTTGGTTTCAATGCTTTCATTTGAGAATTCTTCATGAGAGCACCCGGCTAAAAAGAAGAGTGTAAATGAAATGCAGATCACCAAAAGTAAGGACAGAGGTTGATCGTTCAACCGCTTGTAATTTGTGTGATTCATTTGTAATAGGTTTGTGTTAATATCTCATAATACTAAATTGGTCGACCAATTTAGTATTTACAAATATATAAGTAAATTGTTAAAAAACGATGATTTTTTTAATTTTTAAGCCTTTTGTTTAATGTATTGATATTTTGATAAGGAAAAAAATTGAAAATATCAGGAAAAGAGGAAGAGTTATTTAGTTTCCAGATCTTTCTGAAAAGAATATTCTAAATCTTGTTGGATTTCATCCGAAACTATGATTTTACCTTTGGACGTTGATTCAAAATCATAATCTGGTTGGGGTAGTCCCAGTTGTTCACAAACCTTGGAGTAGTATATTGCTTTTTCGCGATGATCGGGGTAAGAAGCATTAAAAACAGTGTTCCACTGATCCGTTTTTATTATAGTAGAAATAACACCTATACAATCCTCTAGGTGAATCAAATTTACTGGTGCTTTTGGATTTTTGATGTTCGATCTACGCGATAACATATTAGCCGGATGTCGTTCAGGACCAAATAAACCGGCAAATCTTAGTATTGTAGTGTGGAAGCGTTTGTTATTTTGTAGCAATTGCTCAGTCTTTATTAGCTGTTTTCCAGCATTTGAAGTAGCATTTGGAAGAGTTTCTTGAGAAATTAAAGGAAATCCTTCAATATCGGCAAAAACCGACGTAGAGCTTATAAAAAGCACGTTTTGCACTGTTGATTTTTCAATAAAAGGAAGGACACTTTCGATCTTAGCTACAAAATTGACTTCTGGATTTCTTCGCAACCCGGGAGGAACATTAATTAATAGTATTTCGCTACCTTCCAAAAAACCAGTCATGTTACCCACTGGCCCTTCTTCGGTTAATTCAATTAGGTAGGTGTCAATCCCTTTGTCTTGTAGTTTTTCAATCTTATGAGCCGAGGTGGTAGAACCTTTTATTAAATAATCATGTTCAAGTAATTTGCATGCGGTAGGGAGTCCTAACCAGCCCAGTCCAAGGATACTAATCTGTTGCTTCATTTAGAGTCGACGTTTCTTCAGGTATTGTTGAAATAGAGTCTTTTGGTTTTTCTTGATATTGCGTAATAGCATAGTTCTTTTTTACAATTACTGCGTCATTCAATATGAAAGGTTTAGGCATCATATCTTTGGTTCTTGGCGGAATTGTAAAATGTTTATTTTGCAATAAATCATAAGAAGACTCATAGATCACAAATTTAGGCAAAGAATCTCTATGAAAACTCATTTTTAACTCCAAAGGTTTGTTGTTGCTTACAAAGTAAGTAAGCAAACGATTTCTCCAGCGTTTGGTTAGGGCATTATATATTTTACCATCAGAATGTTCAAAATCGATAGCAGTTTCGCCGTTTACTGTCAATGTATCAAAATTGAATATAGTTTGAGTATACAGATCTATTCTTTGGATATCTCTTTGAGGAGCAATACACAGATCCAAATGTCTAAGACCATTAATTATAGTGTCTTTACTGATGTCAATTCTCGGATTAGGAATGGTTTTGATTGGAGCTTGATTTGCAAAAGTAAACGCTCTTCCGTATTTGCTCTGTAGGGCATTTTTATTATAAGTATCTGCAATATTTGAGGTTTTGTCGATATAATTCTGGGTCCAGGGATCCAATAAGTGATCATAGGTGGCCCAAACTGCTTTGTTTTGATCTGTATCCAACAAATACACCAAGCTATTTGGTTTTTGTCGCTCTTCAGTAAAATCTGATTTCAAGTGGGCGGTGATCAATAGAATTAATGAAAGCACCAAAGCCATATTACCTACCAGATTTTTTCTTTTATAGAAGCCAATTACTGGTAAAAGAATACCAAATAACAACACCGATAGTACCGAGGATACGAATAGAATTTTGAGTCCAAGTGCAACAGGAAACATCGCAATAAATTGTGCCAGGATAAAAATTGAGGGTAAGGATAAAAGGACCATCAAATAAGGATTGGGTCTTTTTTGTCGGATAAGTACAAATAAAGAAACCAAACCAAATATTGCAATAAAGATAAAATAACTAGCGCCTTTCAAATACATAGCGGCCAAAGTCGATATAACCAGCCATATACATATTGGGGCAATCATCATACTTGGCAAATTTTGTGGCTTCTTGAATCGAGCATAGATTTTAAAACAAATAGCTATAGACAGAAAGACAAAAAACGCAATGTAATAGTATCCATTATAGGTAAACCCATGTTGGATCTCGTTGTATTGCGGATAGATGATGTTCAGTAACTGCCAAAATCCAAAAGTAAATAAACCCGACAGGAGCATGGACGACAAAAGAGCACCAAAACCTAGGAGTACATCTTTTAAGTTGATGCGATAGGCCGCCTTGCCATAAAACATTAATAGGACAAAGACGATAATAGTGGTAATTAATATCCCATATATCCAACTAAAAGGATATTTGATCAATTTAAAAATAGGAGTACTGAAATAAATATAATCTTTGTCGGATTTTAGATTGCTGAGATCAGATTCAGAAAAATATGATAGAAGTGGCATCAGGTAACTTCCTTGATGTTGCAAAGTACTGAGGTCAAGATTTTGCCAGGTATCATTTGCGGTATGATAGTCAAAATGATCACCGATAAAGGCAAAATTAAATCCTTCGATATCCCCTTGCTCTCTTAGTACCGTAAGGTCGGTGTCGTTAGGGAGCATTTTGTAGATGCTATATGCCAAAGAATTTGTAGCCGGATATTGCACCCCGGCTTGTGCAAATTCTTGCATTAATTTTCCATTCTTACTGTTGGTCTCGATAAGCATATACGAATCTCCACCACTTCCTCTTGCCTCAAAATTAAGGGTAATACCTACATTTTTTGCCCAAGAGTGTTGCTTTACAAAAAGATCTGCTCCGTTTAACCCTAATTCCTCTCCATCGGTAATACAAAGAATGATATCATTCTTTGGTGTTTTATTGGTGGCCAAGTAGGCTCGTACTCCCTCCAGAATAGTGGCGACTCCACTTGCAGCATCACTAGCTCCCAAAGAAGAATGTTGTGAGCTGTCGTAGTGAGACATCAACATTACTGCTTTACCATCACCACTTCCTTTGATCTTTGCCAAAATGTTTTGAGGTTCGCTACAATTTCCAGACTTCCCTACCGAAAATCCCTTTTGCACTTCGGGTTGTAATCCCATTTTCTTCAACTCTTCTACGATATAAGCAATAGCCTCTTCGTGCGCAGGGCTTCCTAGATAATGAGGAGCCTTCCCAATATTTTTGACATGCTCAAGAGCTCTAAGGGTAGAGAATTCCTGATCGGGAGTATCCAAATCTGAAATGCTGTGGGATTTTGAGGTGTAAAAAGTGAAAAATATGCTAAGAATCAGGAGAATAAAGGTGAAAAGTGAAAAGAATTTTCGCATCTGTGTATCAGTTTAGCTAAAGGTAAGAAATTAGCCACAATTATTAAAGATTTACAAATTAAATTGAAGGTTAACTTAAAAACATGTTATCGATTAAAGGATACCAAAGAATTCGTTGAAGAGATCATAAAAATAGGGTTTGGAGGTGATGAAACACAGTGTTTGGTTTGATTAAGTTTTTGAAAATCACTATATTTAAGATTCACAAAATCACTAAACATTATGGGAATTATCAGTTTTCAAGGGGCTAGATCAAAGGTAAAAAAGCAAAATGATACCCCCATTAAGGTGTCGGATTATATGACAAGGGATTTGATTACGTTTCGTCCAAATCAATCGGTTATGGAAGTTATTGAAACCTTAGTTAAGAATAAAATATCCGGAGGACCAGTAGTTAATGACAACAATGAGTTGTTAGGGATTATCTCTGAGGGAGATTGTATTAAACAGCTTAATGAAAGCCGTTATTACAACATGCCTATTGATGATGCCAAAGTAGAGAATTTTATGGCAAAAGATGTGGAAACGATCGATGGTAATATTAATATTTTTGATGCTGCCAATAAGTTTTTGCAAACCAAAAGAAGACGCTTTCCAATTATTGAAGATGGTAAGTTAGTAGGGCAGATCAGTCAAAAAGATGTGATGAAGGCTGCTTTAAAACTTAACAGTCAACATTGGAGAGATTTATAATGATCTTCTTTGCCAATAGCGTACCAAAATCTTTTAAAACCTGAAGAGTATTGATCGACGAGATCAATCTCTTCAAACCCCAAATGACTTCCCTTTTCTAATTTCCAATCAACTATTTCGTTTTACCAAAGCATAGAACTCATTTTCTAGAGGCAGATACCCTTGGTCATACACAAAGTAATAGACATTTCCTGTTTTTGTGGTGTAAATACTCGTAAAATGCTGAAAGTCGAAGCCCTTGGCGATAAGTTTCGCTTTGGTAGTTTTGGTTTTCTCATTAGGATTTAACTCCTCAAGAATACGATAGTTTTTTCGCAATCGATTGTTGATATTTCTGATAAGGTTTTTGCTATCCTTATTTAATTGATTATTAAATGCATTACGACAATAATCGCTGCAGAACTTTTTATCTGCTCGACCTATAATTTTTGTTCCACAAACTGGGCATTCCTTAGTCATTAATTACCTCCTCTTATAATTGAATTTTACTTCTTCACTAGAACCATCTTTGTTATGAACGACTACATAAAGGTTGATTTCGGAGTCACTTATTTTTTCGAAAGTGAACTCGTCAAAATATATCCGATCTTTCTCGACTTTTACCAACTTGAAATCAACAGTTTCATCTTTCTTTTCCCAACCCTTAAAATCTCCATGAAAGTGTTTGAGCTGTAACAAGAGTGTATTATTTTCTTCGGTAATGCCTCCTACTTCGTAGAACTGGATTTTACCGTCTATGACTAGTTTAAAAGAAAACATCATAGAGTTTCCCAAGGGATCACTCCAGATTTCTTCAGTAATTCCTCCAAAAGCTTCTCCACGCCAATATCCACTAATCCAGGAAACATCCTGCAATGATGCTTTGGGAGAATTCATGCCTTCGGTAAGCTTTAAAACATTTGATGCTTGCTCTTGCGCAAAGGTTGTCGAAATGATCATTACAAAAAGTAAGAACGTGAGTCGTAATCTCATAACTAAGTTTTTATGGACTAGAAAGATACAATAAATATCCGTTTACAAACGACTAGGTGTATTTTTCAGAAGAAAATGTCTTGTGCTAACCTAAAAGTATTGGCATGTGCGTCCACAATAATTTTGATATCTGGCGAATAACCACCACCCATCGAACACATCACTGGGATTTGTAGATCTTTACAACTTTGCAAAACAAATCGGTCGCGTTCTGCGCAGCCTTTAACACTACATCCCAGTTTTCCTAATTTATCGGTTCCCAAGATGTCTACACCACTCAAGTAAAAAATAAAGTCGGGTTGTTGTTCTTCGATTAGTTTGGGGAGTGTATTTTTCAGGATATCCAGATACTCCTCATCATTGGTATCGTTAGGTAATGCGATATCCAGATCAGAGGTCTCTTTTTTAAAAGGGTAGTTGCTTGCTCCATGCATCGAGAAGGTAAACACCAGATCATCTTTCGCAAAAATCTCGGCAGTTCCATTTCCTTGGTGTACATCCAGGTCTACAATCAGGATTTTTTTGGCCAAGTTTTGCTGCAACAAGTAACGGGCACCAATAGCTTGATCATTGAGTAAACAAAATGCTTCTCCATGATCGGTATACGCATGATGCGTGCCTCCAGCTATATTCATGGCAATACCATACTGTAGGGCATAATGAGTGGCTTTGATCGTACCATCGGCTATGATTACTTCGCGATCTACTAGTTCTTGAGATAACGGAAAACCGATTTTTCTAGCTTCCTTTCGCGGAATGGAAAGTTCTTGTAAACTCTTGTAATAATCCTCGGTATGAACTGCAAGTATGGGTTTTGGATCAGGGATTTCTGGAGTGAAAAAGTTCTCTTCTTCACAAGTTCCTTCATGGATCAACTGCTTTGGTAATAGCTCATATTTTATCATCGGAAATCGATGACCATTGGGTAATGGATGGGTATAAATAGGATGATAAGCTATTTTGAGCATGTAATGTACGGCAGCAATAAATTCATAAAAACACAAACGAAGATATACTATCTTTTTTGGTATTAAAATGATTTAAGATTTTATTTTGAAATGAATGTTCCTGTAATATATACCTTTGCCCAGATAAACTTCTCTTTTTAATGAAAAACGATCCGTATCAGGCATTACGATATCAAGAATTTAGCATTTTTTTATTAATCCGTTTTTCTTTGGTCATGGCATGGACCATGCAATTTATAGTTATTGAATGGCAAGTCTATAGTATCACCAAAGACCCACTTTCTTTAGGGATAATAGGTTTGATGGAGGTGATTCCGGCGTTGTCTTTAGCCTTGTTTGCAGGGCATATTGTAGACCAGAAAGAAAAGAAGAATTTATTACGGATTTGTATTTTGGGTTTTCTGGGGATTAGCATAGGGCTATTCCTGCTTACATTACCTGAAGTAGCTGTTTCTTTCAAACAATCCACTATTTTATTAGGGATATATATACTGGTCTTTCTTGGAGGCGTAGTACGCGCGTTTTTGGGGCCTACTATTTTTTCACTACTGGCATTATTGGTGCCGAAGAAAGTATATCCTAATGCTGCCACCTGGAGCAGTTCCACCTGGCAAATAGGCGCTGTATTAGGACCTGCTTTGGCTGGTTTTGCTATCAATTTGATCGGGGTGCACTGGTCTATGTTGGTTATTGTTGGTTGGGCATCACTGGCTTTTGTTTGTCTATTTAGGATTCCTAAAAAACCAATAATGAATCCTAATATTGGGGAGCCTGTGTTGGAAAGTTTAAAAGAAGGAATTCGATTCGTTTTTAAGACTAAAGCGATCCTGGGAGCCCTTACCTTGGATATGGTGGCGGTTCTTTTTGGAGGAGCCGTTGCTTTATTACCGGTTTTTGCTCAGGATATTCTTAAAGTAGGACCTCAAGGTTTTGGAATCTTAAGAGCTGCTCCTGCTGTGGGAGCATTCATCATCATGTTTACCACGGCTTATTTTCCTATTAGTAAAAATGCAGGAAAAAAATTACTACTAGCCGTTTTCGGGTTCGGGATCTGTATCATTGTATTTGGTCTTTCTTCTGTGTTTTGGATCTCGGTAGTAGCGCTGTTCTTTAGTGGAGTCACCGATGGTATTTCAATGGTAGTTCGGCAAACGATACTGCAGCTTAAGACTCCAGATCATATGCGAGGAAGAGTATCTTCTGTAAATTCTATATTCGTAGGATCCTCAAACGAATTGGGAGCTTTCGAAAGTGGTATTACCGCCAAATATATGGGTACGGTTACCGCAGTAGTATTTGGCGGTAGTATGACGTTGCTTACCGTGGTTCTCACTTCTATCATTTCTCCGGCCTTCAGAAAATTGGATCTTAGAAAAGACTTGGAGTCTGAGGAATAATCAAAATCCGTTATAAGAATTAAGGTACGAAAAGCTATGTTGAATATTCTTTAACTAATCACAGCTCCAGGAAGAACACCATCTTCGTCTGGATTTAAGAACACTAATTTACCCTCTGGAGTTTCGGTCATCAAAATCATACCTTCACTTTCTACACCACGTAGTTTTCTTGGGGCTAGATTGACCAAAACTGTTACTTTTTTACCCACGATTTCTTCTGGAGAAAAGTGCTCGGCGATACCCGAAACGATGGTTCTTGTATTGATACCAGTATCTACCTTAAGCACCAATAACTTTTTGGCCTTAGGCATTTTTTCGGCTTCAATGATGGTACCTACGCGCATATCCGACCTAGTAAAGTCTTCAAAAGTAGTCGTGTCTTTTTGCGGTTCTATTGCTTTGTTTTCGGCTTCGTTGGCTTTTTTGGTAGCTTCTAGTTTATCCAATTGTTTTTGGATTTCAGCATCTTCTACTTTAGAGAATAGTAATCCTCCTTTTTCGATTTGATGTCCAGCAGGCAGTAGCACTTCTTTTTGAGCAATATCATTCCATCCTGCAGCCTCATCGTTGGATGAAATCGCCAAAGTTTGTTTCAATTTCTCGGAAGTAAATGGCAAAAAAGGTTCACACAAAGTCGCCAGGGCAGAAGCAATTTGCAGAGCCACATACATTACTGTTTGTGTGCGTTGCTCATCGGTCTTGATCAACTTCCAAGGTTCTTCATCTGCCAAATATTTATTTCCTAATCGAGCTACATTCATTAATTCCTGGCTGGCTTCTCTAAAACGATAACGTTCTATAGAGCTGGCAATAACCGCAGGATAGGCTTTTAATTCTTTAAGGGTTTGTTCATCAACCTCAGAGAATTGGCTTGGTGTGGGAACCACCCCATTATAGTATTTATGCGTCAATACCACTACACGATTAATAAAGTTACCAAAAATGGCTACAAGCTCATTATTATTACGCGCCTGATAGTCCTTCCAGGTAAAATCATTGTCTTTGGTTTCTGGTGCATTGGCGGTTAATACATAACGCAATACATCTTGTTTGTCGGGAAACTCTTCCAGATATTCATGTAGCCAAACCGCCCAATTTTTGGAAGTAGAAAGTTTATTTCCTTCCAGGTTTAAAAACTCATTCGCAGGTACATTTTCTGGTAATACATAACTTCCTTCTGCTTTTAGCATACTCGGGAAAATAATACAGTGAAAAACGATATTATCTTTCCCGATAAAATGCACCAATTTGGTGTCTTTATCTTTCCAATAAGGCTCCCAGTCTTTTCCTTCTCTTTCTGCCCATTCTTTGGTAGAAGAGATATAACCAATAGGGGCATCAAACCATACATACAACACTTTCCCTTCGGCTCCTTCTACCGGTACCGGGATTCCCCAATCCAGATCACGAGTTACCGCTCTTGGACGTAAACCATCATCGATCCAGGATTTTATTTGCCCGTATACATTGGCTTTCCAATCTTTTTTATGTCCTTTTAGTATCCACTCTTTCAGAAAATCTTCATATTGATCCAGCGGTAAAAACCAGTGCTTGGTTTTTTTCAAAACGGGTTCTGCACCTGATATTGTAGATTTTGGATTAATGAGGTCGGTGGCATTCAAAGAGCTTCCACAGTTTTCGCACTGATCCCCATAAGCTTCTTCATGTCCGCATTTGGGACACGTACCCGTTACAAATCTGTCGGCCAAAAATTGATCGGCTTCTGGATCATATAATTGCTCAGAAGTTTCTTCTATAAACTGCCCATTGGCATACATTTTTTCAAAAAACTCTGAAGCTGTTTTATGATGAATAGGAGCAGAGGTTCTCGAGTAATTGTCAAACGAAATTCCAAAATCAGCAAAAGACTTTTTGATGATAGCATGGTATTTGTCGATAATCACTTGTGGAGATACACCTTCTTTTTTGGCACGCATCGGGATGGCAGCACCGTGTTCGTCACTACCGCAAATAAAGGCAACGTCCTGGCCAGTAATTCTTAGGTAACGCGAATAGATATCTGCAGGCACGTAAACTCCTGCTAAATGTCCGATATGAATTGGTCCGTTGGTATACGGTAATGCTGCTGTAATGGTGTATCTTCCCTTGGTGCTCATAACTTAAAATAAAGGCACAAAGGTAATAAAAACGAGGTCAAAAAGAACCCGTCAAAGATTCAATTTTAAGAATAACTATGACGGGTTATGGTATGTTTACGAAATTACAATCGACTTGCTAAAGTTACCGCTGTTGGTTTCAATCTGATATACATATGGTCCCGTGCTTAATCGGGTATTGGCAGCTTCCTTAACATTGATGATAAGATCTCTACCTTCCATAAGCATTTCGTTGGCCAACACCGCCACTTTTTGTCCGACAATATTGTATAGAGAAACCTCAATATGTGTGGTCGCTGGACTCACAATATTAATAAAGGTTTGACTATCACTGTAGGTAGGGATGTGTGTTAAGCTTTCACCATCATTTGGAATATTTGGATTTGTTCCAGAACAGTTAAATCCGATATCCAAAGATTCAAACTGAGCACCAAGTAATGCTCTGTCTACCATTTGTGGATCAATACATAACCAGTCTTTCATTACGGTAGAATATACCTGTCTGAAATCCATAGTTTCTGTAACGTTTCCACCACGGGTTAAGCTATTGATATCTGGATGTTCTCCAACAAAACCATTGCCGTTAAGGCCGGTTCCGAAGAACATGATAGGTGCGGCAGTACCGTGATCGGTACCTAGTGAACCATTTTCTCTAAATCGTCTTCCAAACTCCGAAATGGTCATCGACAACACCTTGTCATCCCACCCTGCGGCAGCAAGATCGGCGTAGAAATTACTCACTCCTTCAGAGAAAGAGGTCAACAATTGCTGATGTCTTTGGATTTGATTATTGTGCGTGTCAAAACCTCCCAGAGTAACCAGAAATACTTTGGTTCCTAGTCCTCCTTTGATTAAACGGGCAATGATACTAAATTGTCTACCCATACTATCATCTAGATATCCACCAAAATCTGTAGAACGCTCATAAGCGGCACTAATGACATCGGCATAATTGAACGTAGTATTCGTTGCTTCTCTTAAGAACCTTAATCGATCTCCATAAGTACAGTTTTCATCGATATCGTCCAGATTATAGAAGGTTTCATTTTCTATGATCTGTAATAATCTTCTAGGATCAGAAACGGCAAAAGAAAAATCGTTTTCAGGACCTTTAAAAATTAAGTTACCAATACTTCCGATTTGTATCGATGGTGGGCTTGGTGGTGGGTTAAAATAGTAATCGTCGTATATATCACTAAAATATCGTCCCATAAACCCAGTTCGATCATCTTCCTGCAAATTGGTATTCGCATAAATATCCGATCCCTTAAAATGTGATAATGAAGAACCTTCGTATCCCACACCATGTACTACTCGCATTTGTCCTTCTCCCCATACGCCTTCTAGTTTGTTCATGGGTTTTGGCATTGCAAAATCATCGGTTAGAGAGATAAACTCACTAGGAGGTATCCTGATCAACGGTCGTGCATTGGCATATACATCATAGTCGTATACGGGAATAATGGTATTAAAACCGTCATTACCTCCTTGCAGACGTACAATAACCAATATCTTATCGTTTTCGGGATCTGTTCCTTGAGCAAGAGCTCTACTTAAGGCTGATGGTCCCGATACCGATAGAGGAGTGTTGGCTAACATCATGCTTCCTCCGCCTACAAGACCAAGAGCTTGTAAGAATGATCTTCGGTTCCACTTTTTATGTTCGTCGGTATTACAATTACCGTGCTTATCTAATTTTATTTTACTGGGGTTGTGATTATGATTTTGGCACATAGCGGTTTATTTAAGTTGAAATTCAGGGATGTCTACAATATAATTCAGAAGGGCAACAAACTGCTCTGCCACTTCGGGGCGATCTAACCTCCAGATAGCAGGATCTACTGCGTCTGGTTCGTAGTAACTAGGCGGGAATGCATCTATATCCCTAAAAACACCTGAAATTTCATTAAAAATAACATCGTCTGCGATTCCTCTTGGAAAGAAATAATTGACAAGAGCGCGTACAACAATATCTACTTCTGGACCACTAAGACTAGGATCTAGATTACCGTCGGTAGTGTTTCCGATAGGAAGACCTACCACAAAATCTCTAAATTGCTGTTGATTTTGATTCCAGCTTTGATTGATAATGAATCGAACACTTTCCCATCTACCAATCAAAAGATCCGGGCTAATCCAGTCTCCATCTCCTTGCCATCCTTCTACGTCTATAGGATTAAGTACATCCTGACCTAAAACCCGAACAGCCCCTCGTACATAATCATTCACATCAACCGGAAGTTGAAATCCTAGTTCATTATAGAAACAGATTAATAAGTCACATGGACTTTTAATAATCGCACCAATAGCTTCTTGATTAAAGAAATGCTGACTCTTAAATAATTGGCGGAGAACAGGAGCAATTTGGAAATTGTTGTCGATAAAGGTCTGCGCCATTTGCGCCACAACAGCTTCGCTACAGGTAGGACTTACAAAGTAAGCATACAATTTTGTACAGATAAAAGTAGCTACCTGAGTTGCTCTTTGCTGGAACAAAATATTGATTACATCATCGTAGTTCCAGTTTCCGGTTTGTCCAAATATGGTTTTGGTATCATTACTGAATTGCCCAGGGTTAAACAAAATGTCTCCCCAAGGAATATCATTAGTGTCTACATACCCGGTTAAGGCTTTTGAAGTTTCTTGAATATCATCTTCTGTATAATCATTATCTACACCAAGGGTAAATAATTCATACAGCTCTCGAGCATAATTTTCATTAGGTCTATCCCTTACATTTTCATCTCCATTAAGGTAAACCAACATCGCATTCGAAATACCGATATCGTATACAAAGTCTCTAAAATTCCCAAGCGCATGAATCTGCAATAGGTTATAGTATTGAGATTGGTACGCAGGACTTCGATAAGTGTCGTCTTCGGTTACAAAGTGATTGCTCCAGAATAAGGTAAGTCGTTCACGAACTTTGTTTTGAATAAGATCGTTGATCATTTGATTTTTTCCCTCTCTACGGTAAAAACCAGTATCGTTATCAGGGTTGGCATCCTCGGCGGCTTCAAATTGGTCTCTATTCCAGAATCCCCATAGTGGAGGTGGAGTAGCATTTAGTGCAAGAGCCTCGTCAATTAAAGTGTCAACAAGTGCAGAGGGGTCATTTTGGGATAGTGCGGCTAGTACTTCAGCTTTTGAAGCACCAAAACCAATCCGACGATACAAATGATTTATTTTCGTAACATTCCAAGGGTTCTCCGGTGTGGGAACATATACATCCAAGGAATCCAGATTACATGTAGTATCAGAGATCATAGGCATAAGATTTTAATCGTAAAGTTGAGGGACAAATTCAACACAATATAATAGATTATAACGAAAGTATTTGTTAATTAGTATCATATTTTGAAAATTTAATACATGTTTAAGCCTGAATTTTTAAGGGAAGGAGACAAAATAGCCATCGTATCTACCGCTCGAAAGATCGAAAACAGAGAGATCAAGGATTCTTTAAGTATCATAAAAAGCTGGGGTTTAGTACCAGTAATAGGTTCAACAATTGAGAAGGCAGAACATCAATTTGCGGGATCAGACAGGGATCGAGCTGCAGACTTTCAAAATATGTTAGATGATCCCCAAATAAAGGCCATTTGGTGTGCTCGAGGAGGGTATGGTACGGTTAGAATCATCGATCAAATCGATTTCTCTAAGTTTATGAAACATCCAAAGTGGATTATTGGTTATTCTGATATCACCGTTTTACACTCTCATATTCATAACCTGGGAGTAGCAACGATACATGCACCAATGCCGGTAGATTTTCATCGAGGAACAAAAGCTGCAATCGATGCTTTTAAAGCCACAATTTTCGGGCATAGTGAAGGGTATTCGATCGAAACTTCAAAGAAAAATATTTTGGGTAAAGTTTCTGGCCAGTTGGTGGGAGGAAATTTATCTATTCTGTATTCACTTTGTGGTTCTGAATCCGCCATAGATACTTCTGGTAAGATTTTATGTATCGAAGATCTGGATGAGTATTTGTATCATATTGATCGTATGCTGCAAAATCTAAAGCGAAATGGATATTTTGATAACCTGGCGGGCTTGATTGTAGGTGGAATGAAAAAAATGCATGACAACAACATTCCTTTTGGTAAAAAGTCCAAACAGATCATTTTGGATATTGTGAAAGCATACGATTTCCCTGTGGCGTTTAAATTCCCCATGGGGCATATAGAAGATAATCGAGCTCTTGTTTTTGGAGCCGAAGCTTCTTTAGAAGTAGGTACAAATCAGGTGGTGCTAAATTATAAATAGCGATGGCAGAACACAATAAGCTTGGTAAAAAAGGAGAACAACTAGCTGTAGATCATTTGCAGCAAAGAGGGTATGCTATTTTACAAAGAAACTTTAGGTATCAGAAATCAGAAGTAGATATCATCGCACAAAAAGATGAGGTGGTCATTGCTGTAGAAGTAAAAACCAGAAGTACCCCAGAGT
This sequence comes from Aquimarina sp. KJ22-3, assembly GCF_055808215.1. NCBI lineage: Bacteria > Pseudomonadati > Bacteroidota > Flavobacteriia > Flavobacteriales > Flavobacteriaceae > Aquimarina > Aquimarina sp. KJ22-3. The sequence goes on from NZ_CM147859.1 coordinate 594,668, forward strand.
TTGGGAATCCCCAGGATTTTGTAAAACCGAAACAAATTCAATCTTTGGTAAAAGCAATGGATCATTTTATGACAGAAAATGATCTGGATCATCAGGTACGTTTTGACATCATTGCGATCATTCAAAATAAATTAGGAACACGGATTGAGCATCTTGAAGATGCATTTTATCATTTTTGAAAGTATCTTTAGATAAAACTTAACAGGTGAACTACCGTAAACTAGGACATTCAGACATCAACATCAGCGAAGTTTCTTTTGGTGGTATGTCTTTGGATTGGAACAACCCAGAATCAGAACGATTATTACATTCTGCCATTGATTACGGAGTTAATTTTTTTGATACCGCAGATTTATATGATGGTGGTAAGAATGAAATCTTGGTAGGAAATGCCTTAAAACAACATCGAAAAGGCATAATTCTTGCCACAAAAGTGGGTAATCAGTTACGACCAAACAGAAGTGGTTGGGATTGGAATCCTAGCAAAGATTATATTGTAAAAGCAGTAGAACAAAGCCTGAAACGATTGCAAACCGATTATATCGATTTGTACCAATTGCACGGTGGAACTATAGAAGACCCTATTGATGAAATTATTGACGCTTTTGAAACCTTGCAAAAAGAAGGCAAAATACGGTATTATGGTATTTCATCCATTCGTCCTAATGTGATTCGAGAGTATGTGGATCGATCAAACATAACAAGCGTGATGATGCAGTATAGTCTTTTGGATAGAAGGGCAGAAGAAGCTTGTTTGCAGTTGCTTCATGAAAATAATATTGGTGTTTTGGCTAGAGGGACACTGGCCAAAGGGCTTTTGGCGGGAAAACCAGCAAAAGAGTATTTGGGATATACAGAGACAGAGGTACAAAATACCATAGATGTATTGAAGGAGGTAACGGTATCAGATCAACCTATAGGCAGAACAGCAATACAGTATGTGCTTCAACATCCAGCGATTAGTTCGGCGGTGCTGGGGATTCGTAACCAAAAGCAATTGGAAGAAGGTTTTTCATTATCCGGCCTAACTAGTTTGAGCAATGAAATATATACCGTGTTAGGCAAGAGCAATACCCCCAAAATATATGCACAACATCGATAATTTTTAGGTGTGAGTATATCCATTCGGTCGAAAAACGTAAGAAAGAAATATAATTTTGTATGCAGTTTAATTCTTTGTTAGTGATTACATTCGAATTTATTGATCTCATACTTTTTTTGGGGATAAGCCAGGGTATCTTTTTGGCGATTACCATACAGCTTTTAAAAGGGAAGAACAAAGGAGCAAATACCATATTATCCTCTATTCTTCTTATCGCCGTGGTGATGCTAATAGGCAGAATGATTTACTTTAGGTTTCTAACACCAATGCTATTTCGATGGACGGTGCTAATTGATGTAGTAATTTTTGTTTTTGGACCACTTTGCTACGGTTACATACGCCGTTTGGCTTTTCTAGAAAATGAACAGTATAGACTCTCCTGGATCCATTTTATCCCGGCTGGACTTCATTTTTTATTTTTTGTATATGGAATGACCTTTAGTTTAGAGGACTATATCCAAAAAGTGAATTCGGGAGCTTTTAACCTTCCTTTCTTTATCATTGAAGGTGGGGGTATTCTATCCAATCTATTTTACTGGGGGTTAAATGTAAATCTGATCGCAAAATATAAACGAGAGGAAAAAAATAGGGTGTCCTATAGTCAAAATCTGATCTCTTTTTTGATCCTCTTTCAGATATCGGTGGGTGTTTTTTTGTTGGTATGGTTGGTCAGTTTTATTGCACTGAAGTTTTTTAGTTATTCGCTATATCCTATAGGGTACGATTCCTTGTGGGTAGGGCTATCGGTTTTCATTTTTGTAATTGGATACTATAGTTTGAAAGAACCCGAGCTTTTTAGAATCCCTTTACCCGTCGAAAAAACCAAATCCAAACCGCAACGAATGCCCGAAAGAGCTATTTCTTTATTAAAAGAACGCTTGCAGCATGCTATTGAGGAAGATAAATTATACTTACAAAGCAACCTTACATTAAGGGATCTTGCGCAACATCTCAATACATCAACACATAATCTATCCTGGTATCTTAATCAGGTATTACAAACCAACTTTTATGATTACATCAATCATTATCGTATAAAGGAGTTTATCAAGAAAATAGACAATAACGAACATCATCAGCATACCATTTTGGCGCTTTCTATGGATGTTGGGTTTAATTCAAAATCCACTTTTAATAAAGCTTTTAAGTTGGAGATGAATGATACTCCTAGTAACTACATAAAACAACTCGTATCCGTTTAAACTAATCTTCACCAAATGATCAAATTAGAAAAGAATGTCTGGATTTATATTATAGTTTTATTGATAGTCACTTATGCTTTCCAAATTTTTGCGATTTATAATGGAGGAGAGGAGTATCAGTTTTTTGACTTGGTTATCGGGATTAGCATGTTTTTTCCAGCTATTGGAGCCATTTGGTATTTGGTAAAGACAAAAACGGGTTTAGGTTATATCGATTGGAAAATAAGAAAACCACTATACTTAATCTTAAGCCTACTCATACCTATTGCAATTACCTTGCTGGGTATTCTGCTAATCGAAAAATTGGGAATTGCTACCAACTATGCCTATACTATAAAAGGGGATGTAGTAGATGATATAGAGATACCTCTGCTCTTGGGTGCAGATGCTCAAAGTCTTCCATTTTTTGTTCTTAATTTCTTGGTTACGGGAATTATTTTTTCGTTGATTACAGGGCTATTAACTATGGGCGAAGAGATAGGGTGGAGAGGTTTTTTGCAAAAGAAGCTTCTGGAGACCAACAGCACTTTCAAATCACTTACCTTTTTAGGCGTGTTGTGGGGGTTTTGGCACTTTCCGTTGATCATTAATGGATTTAATTATCCAGAGTATCCAGTCTTGGGAGCATTTTTAATATTTCCGGTAACGACGGTTTTTATTTCATTCTTTATGGGGATGATCACCATCAACTCCAAAAGTGTTTGGCCCGCAGTACTTACTCATGGAGCCATAAATTCGATCATGATCTTTTTGTTTGAAATGGATTTTGGAGCACATAAACTCTACGGAAATTTTGCGATACTAGCTATTTGGATGGTGGTGGGTACATTGGCGTATCTGCGCATTAGCCCAAAAAAATAGCATATTGCTGTTGTCGAGTTACATTTCAGCATATATAGGATCATTCTGCTGCATAAAAAAGGGTACGACTTGATCCAAAGCGTCGATTTTTAATGGATATCGAGATAAATTCGAGGAAAACATTAAAAATCAAATCATGAAAAAAATCATCAAAAGTTGTAAGCTATTCGCATTGCTTAGTGCGTCTGTATTATTTGTTTCTTGCTATGGAGACGGTGTAGATCGTGAACCTGAAGTAGAAACTATTGTGTCTGATTTTGCAGGTAACGATGCCGTTACTGTAGACAAAAGAGGAAATGTTTATGTTTCAGAATATGGACAGTTTGAAAATACCGGTGGTAATGGAACCCGAGTACTAAAAATATCCAGACAAGGAGAGGTTTCAGACTTTATTACCGATCTCTCGGGCCCTCTTGGAAACGCCATTGACTTCCAGGGTAATTTCTACGTGAGTAACGGCAACAATACGCAAAGAGGGGATATTCTTAAAGTAAGTCCTGATGGTACTAAAACTGTATTGGCTACGATAGATGGATGGCCTACTGGGCTTACATTGGATCATCAAAATAATGTGTATGCATCTAATTTTTTAACGCCTACCGTACATAAAATTACACCAGAAGGAGAAGTAACTGTATTTGCCAGCGATCCTAGATTAGCAGGAGGTGTAGGGATTGATTTTGATCGCAGAGGAAATTTGGTAGTCGGCAATTTTGCAACAGCCGATATCTTGTCAATCACTCCAGATGGTGAGGTGTCTTTGATCGCCAATATTCCGAATATTGTAGTGAATGGTTTTGGTATTGGATACATTACTGTGTTGGGAAATTCGGTTTTTGCAACGGGTATTGCAGTTAATAAGATATTTAGGGTAACTCTAGATGGCGAAGTTGAAGAATTTGCCGGAACCGGAGATGCTGCCGTGATAGATGGGCCTGTAGAAGAAGCGTCTTTTAATGGACCTAACGGAATTACAGCAGATAAATACAATAAAGCATTATACATCTCTGAGTTTGGAGGTACCGGAGCAGTACGCAAAATTTCCTTGAGATAAAAATATGATTGAGTGAAGTAGTTAGTTTTGTTAATTGATATGAGTTCGGTTGTATAATTAATCGAGCTCATATCAAATTTTGTATTGTAAGGTGTATCGATTTTTTAGCGTATTAATCTATAGATTAGGTCGAAAACGTACTAACATCAGTGTAGTTTTACCAAGTGGTTTAAAATTCAATTATGGAAAGTTCTGGTTATATAGATTTTATTGTCTTTTTGGGGATTAGTCAAGGAATATTTCTTTCTGTAGCAATCCAAATGATTCAGAATAAAAATAAATCAGCAAATAATGTTCTGTCATTACTGCTTCTCATTGCTGCTGTAATATTAACAGGGAGATTTTTTTTCACAAGAGAAACAACCAATCTGATCTTTTTTAGATTAGCCTTATTTGTAGACATATTAGTATTTGTTTTTGGACCTTTAATGTATCTATATTATAGAAGGTTGATGTTTAATGAGAAGATAAAGTATCGTCTGGGTTATGTACATTTTATTCCCGCTTTGGCGATGACACTATATCATTTTTGGACGTATCAATACTCCTATGAAATGTTTGTTTCTATGGCAAGAAATGGTGATTTGAAACACTCTTTTCTGATTATCGAATTAGCCGGAATAATGGTTAATGTGTATTATACGGGCCGATGTTTTTCAATATTAAGTTCATATGAAACAGAGGAAAAAAAGAATGTATCCTACTCCCAAAGTGTTTTGATTTATCTGAAAGGTTTTTTAGGACTGTTTTTATTATTCCTGGTTTTGTGGGTGATCGGTTTTTTTCAGTACTATATTTTTGGTGTTTATAGAGGAGTCATAAACTATAATATACTGTGGATTTTGATTCCGGTACTTGTTTATTTTATTGGGTTTTATAGTTTAAAAGAACCAGATGTACTTAGACTTTATTTACCGAAAAAGCAAAGACGGAAAAGTAATGAAAAACTAGATGTTCAACAGATTACATATTTGAATTCAAAACTGAAGGAGCTCATGGAAGAAGAAAAAATATATTTGAATCATCAGCTTACTTTGGTGCATCTAGCAACACAATTACATGTTTCAACTAATAAAATTTCTTGGCTTTTAAATAATGTACATGAAGTCAATTTTTATGATTTTATAAATAAGTATCGAGTTGAAGCTTTTATACAAAAAATTCAGCAAGGAGAACATCGTCATCAAACACTTTTGGCATTATCAATGGATGTGGGTTTTAATAGTAAATCAACATTTAATAAGGCATTTAAGTTTTTCGTAAATGATACTCCAAAAAACTACATTAAAAAAATAGAATCCGTATAGTTTTTTGTATCACTCTACATAAAACGTCGATTTACAACATAGAGCGGAGGTACTTTCATCAAAAATTTAAAAAACAACAACAATGAAAGCATTTACCAAAACTATTTTTGTCAAATTTTTACTATCCACCGTCTTATTTTTTATCATTTTGAACCTATCTTCATGTTATGGAGATGGAATTAATCCTAATCCAGAAGTAGAGACTTTAATTAGTGGTTTTGCTGCTAACGGAGCAGTTTCAGTTGATAGAGAAGGAATTATTTATGTTTCCGAATATGGGCGATTCGTTAATACCGGGGGTACGGGAACAAGAGTGTTTAAAGTTTCAAAGCATGGGAAAGTATTGGATACAATAAAGGGATTGTCGGGACCTATGGGTACAGCAAAAGACTCTAAAGGAAATCTTTACATTAATAATGATAATAATACCGTTAGAGGCGAGGTCTTGAGAATATCTCCTACGGGGGATAGAGAGGTAATAGCTTCTATTAATGGATGGCCAAGTAGTATGGCCATTGATCAAAATGATAATTTATATATATCTAATTATACTGCTCCAACGGTTCATAAAATTACTCCTGATGGCAAGGTTACAGTTTTTGCAGAAGATCCCAGACTTTTAGGAGGTGTGGGAATTGATTTGGATAGTAAAGGCAATGTAATTGTAGCTAATTTCTATACTGCAGATATTTATTCCATAAATAAGAATGGTGAGATTTCTTTAATAACCACGATACCTGATATAGTAGTTCAGAATTTTGGAATCGGTTATATCACAGTAGTAAATGATTTTATCTATGCAACTGGTATTGCAGTTAATTATCTCTATAAAGTTTCTATGGATGGTTCTATAGAAACCATCGCAGGTAATGGTGAGGCAGCACAAATTGATGGCCCTTTATTAGAGGCTTCATTCAGTAATCCTAATGGAATTGCAGCAAATAAGTATAAGAGAATTCTATACATATCAGAATATACTGGGGTTGGAGGGATAAGAACAATACGATTTTAAATTTTGGCTAATTCAATACGTTGAAAGACGTGATGAAAAACCGGGATAGATAAGATCCCGGTTTTTTGATGTTCGTTTTTTGATATGAAGAATGACCTATTTTGATGTTTGTTGTATAAATAATTTTGCGATAGCATATACGTTTTCGAACAACTCTCCAGAGTTGCCGTTTTTGTTAGCGAGCATCGATACCGATAAATTGTATTCTGGAAACAAAGCTAATAATGAAATCGATCCATTCGCAATCCCACCATGATGCCATACGGTGATTTTTTGCCCGTTTCTAAAGAGATCTTTACGATGATTTCTCCAACCAATAGCATACTCCTGTGGGTTTAGTTTTCCATTGTCTAACAAAACAGGTTGGGTGAGTTGGTGTTGTATGTCTTGACCAAATAATTGATGATTCAAAAAAGCATTTCCGATCTTTACCAAGGCAGTTGGTGTTGCCAAAAAACCACCGCCAGCCCATTTATTGCTGTTGTTTACTTTGTAGACTTCTTTGTAAGTGCCCTTTGCAACGTCGTAAAACCTGGCGGTGTTTTTAATGGGAGTAGCAGTTTCAGCTTCAATGTTGGATATGTTGATAGGTTTAAAAACGTTTCGCTTCATAAAATCTGGGAATTTTTGTTGGGAAGCTCCTTCTAGCATTCCGCTGAGCAAGGTATAGTTATAACTGCTGTAACTGAAATCCGATCCTGGTTCGAACAGTAAATCGTCATTATTAAAAATACCTACGCTTTCTTCTACTCCCGTATACTCATCGTTATTGTAGTACTCCCATATAGGAAAGCAAAGACATGACCCATAATTTCTGATTCCCGAAGTATGAGAAGCTAGCTGTCGCAAATTGATATTGGATAATTGACCACTCGCATACGAAACAAAGTCTTTGACCTCGCTGTCTAGTTGGAGTTTTTGGTTTTGCAGTAATACCCCGATTCCTAAAGAAGTAACTGCTTTCGAAGTACTTCCTATTCTGAATTTAGTATCCAGTGCAACAGGGATTTGATCGTCTAGATTTTGATATCCGATAGCATTTGCCCATTGTATTTTTCCATGTTGCCCAACGGCTATGGATACCGCTGGAGACTGTAATCGCTGGTGGATAGCTTTAAGAACACTATCTGCTTTTTTGGATTGCGTATCAGTATGATGAACTACCGGAGGGATTGCCTTGATTTTTGATAGAGGTTTCCATCCGGTGGTATACACAAAAATAGGTTCAAAAAGGAAATAGGAGAATATAAGTATGATGAGTACAAAGACTGAAATGATTATTTTTTTCATTTTGTAAAGGAGTTAAAATTAGGCAATAGAAAGCACGCATTGAATCAGCAATCAATGATTTTAAGTACTAATAAAGATTGGAATTGATCTATTCGATATCGATTTCCTTCTGCTTTGCTTTGAGCATTTCAGAAATCTTGTAGAGTAGGATAATTTCTAGAATGATCGTAGGGGTAAGGACGATATAACCCACAATGCCAAGTATTACTGTTGCCATACACCCATAAGCAATAATCTCAAAAATACCAGTCACCTTGGCAAGTGTTCCCAGTGCGTTTTGTAAACGGATTACGGCTACACCTAATAAAATTCCCAGAATACCAAAAGTAATACTGTAGGCACCTATCACGACTTGGTAATCGATTTCGCCAACATAAAGGGATAAAATATCATAGGTATAGAACACACCACCAACAAAGATGAGGATGAAAGCGACAATTCTAAGCAAATAGTTTTTTAAGATCTTACCTGACAGAACGAAACCTCTAAAGAAAAAGATCAACGACAATAATGTCACTAATTTGGTAAGGCAATACACCACATTTCCTCCTAGGATTTCATCTTGAAAATATCGATAGTAATCGAAAGTAAATTCTCCAAACCCTAAAATAAAGTAGATAACACCACTGATCCACGATATAGTGAGTTGTCTATTCAAAAATCCAGCTTCTTTGCTGTCGTCTATTTCTAATAAGAATAGTTTTTTAAACTCTTTGGTGACTCTGGATTCTTCGGTTTGAATTTGACTCAAATCATAATCCAATGCGGACAAGATGGTCTTGATGGTATAACTTCTGGGAGTAACTTCTCCGGATTCTATGCGTTGAATGGTTCTAACACTAATATTACATTGCTCAACAAGTTCTTCTTGAGTAAGACCTTTTAGTTTTCGTAGTTCGGAAATTTTTAATCCTAATTCTGGCTGTTTCATGATTTTTAAGTTTTTAGTTGCATTCTTGTGATCACTAGAACTTGTATTCATTTTCTTCAGCAATATTAGTTTCCAGAAATAGGTTCTCAAATTTTTTTGCTTGTCTTTAACCCGTCATTTACCCGACAAAGCAGATATCATAAGGGATTCAAGACAAACGCGGAAATTTTTATGAATCGGAAATATAGGAATAATTATGCGGAGTAGACTACTTTTTTAAGCAAGTATTTGCATGTAGATTGCTACAAAGAGAGTGTATTCAGATGTGTTTGGATAGCGTAAAAGTATATTCGATACGTATAGTTTTTGGTTTATGCTCTTAGGTTCAAAGTATTCAGGTAACTTTTTACTTCTACAAACATCGCTTGTTTGCTTAAAAGATCATCAATGTTGTTACAAGAATGATATCCAAAAGAGTAGTTCATAGAGAACTCATCGATATCAATTAACTCTGGATTGTTTTTATAATTCTTCAATTCTTCAAGAAACCTTCCTTTTACATTGGCATAGTTGATTGCATATAACTTGTCGTTATTTAGGTTTTGAATCAACTGGTTTACACTTTGATTCAACTTTGCTAATTGTTTTAAGGTTCCTTTTAAAAAGCTAAACTCTTCTCTTTTCTTCATGATCTTAGTTGGTGTTATTGTCATAATTTTGGTTAAAATTAAAAACAAACGATCACATCAAAGATTAACTAACGGTGAGCGGTTAAAGTTTTTCGACGAAATGCGTTTTTCTGTGGTTAAACGGGTTTTGATGCAAATTATGGATAATTTTTTCCATTTCAAATAGCAAAAATACAGATGTTTCTTACATGTTTTTGTGTGAATTTTACTATTCGTCTTCCGGTTTTTTACGCAGTCTTTACCTCTGTTTGTACTGGTTGCAGTGGTTGCAGGGCATTCAGTGCTTTGTCTACGGTGTTGATTTGCTCAAAAGTGAGTAGTAGTCGTAATCCATTTCGAGTTTGTTTTTCTTTCATTTTACAAACTCTAGGATTTTGCTGTACAAATTGTAGGACTTTGGTAAAAGCAGGACTTTGATAAAACTCAGATTGCTGATCACTAATAAAATAGCCAATCAATTTATTTTGCTTCAGAATGATCTTCTCAATCCCAATAGATGTGGCAATCCATTTTATTCTTACAGAATTCATCAAATCCAAGGCCTGATCCGGGAGTTCGCCAAAGCGATCGATTAATCGTTTTTCATAGCCTTGTAAGCCTTCTTCATCTTTGATGGTGTTGAGTTCGGTATAGAGATTTAATCGTTCTGTAATATTATTGATATAATCATCAGGGAACAACAGCTCAAAGTCAGTATCGATTTGTGTATCCTTCAAATACGTTTTTACTTCGCCTTCTTCGACATATAGCTCCTTAAACTCATTTTCTTTCAGTTCTTCAATGGCTTCGTTCAGGATTTTTTGATAAGTATCAAAACCAATTTCATTGATAAATCCACTCTGTTCTCCACCTAGCAAATCTCCTGCGCCGCGAATCTCAAGGTCTTTCATGGCAATATTAAAACCACTACCTAATTCTGAGAATTGTTCTAATGCGGTGATTCGTTTTCTGGCATCTTCTGTCATTGCAGAGTAGGGTGGTGTGATAAAATAACAGAAAGCTTTTTTGTTACTTCGACCTACTCGACCACGCATTTGGTGCAGATCCGAAAGCCCAAAGTTATTGGCGTTGTTTATAAATATGGTATTGGCATTAGGTACATCCAAACCACTTTCTACGATCGTAGTAGATACCAAGACATCAAATTCGCCATTCATAAACGACAGCATCAAGTTTTCTAGTTTTTTACCATCCATTTGTCCATGTCCTACCGCAACTTTTGCATCAGGAACCAGACGTTGGATCATACCCGCTACCTCTTTGATATTTTCGATGCGATTATGAATAAAAAATACCTGTCCGCCACGTTGTATCTCATAGCTTACCGCATCTCTTATTGTTTCTTCTGTAAATCGAATCACATGCGTTTCTATCGGATATCGATTAGGCGGAGGCGTGGTGATGGTAGATAAGTCTCGAGCGGCCATCAAACTAAACTGCAATGTTCTTGGTATTGGTGTGGCGGTAAGTGTGAGTGTATCTACATTTTCCTTGATGGTTTTGAGCTTGTCTTTTACTGAAACTCCAAACTTTTGCTCTTCATCGATAACCAGAAGTCCAAGGTCTTTGAAAGTTACATTTTTATTCACCAACTGATGAGTACCGATGATAATATCTACCTTTCCTGCGGCTAGATCTTCTAGTGTTTCTCTTTTTTGTTTTGCAGTTCTGAAACGATTGATATAATCCACCGTAACCGGAAAATCTTTTAAACGATCTCTAAAGGTTTTGGCATGCTGAAAAGCAAGTATGGTAGTAGGTACCAACACGGCAACTTGCTTACCATTGTCTACTGCTTTGAATGCGGCGCGAATGGCCACTTCGGTTTTACCAAATCCTACATCTCCACAGATCAGTCGATCCATCGGGCGCTCACTTTCCATATCGGTTTTTACCGCCTGGGTAGCCGAACTTTGATCGGGTGTATCTTCATAAATAAAGGAAGCTTCTAGCTCATGCTGCAAATAACTATCCGGAGCATACTGAAACCCTTTTTGCAACTTTCGTTTGGCGTACAATTGGATGAGGTTAAAAGCAATATGCTTAACCCGAGCCTTGGTTTTTTGTTTTAGGTTTTTCCAGGCTTTGGACCCCAGCTTATAGATCTGTGGTGCTTTACCGTCTTTACCATTAAATTTTGAGATTTTATGCAAAGAGTGAATGCTCAAATACAACACATCCCGCTCTCCATAAATAAGTTTGATCGCCTCCTGTTTTTTGCCGTCAACATCGATTTTTTGTAATCCTCCAAACTTACCGATACCGTGATCAATATGGGTTACATAATCACCTACTTCGAGATTCGTAAGTTCTTTTAAAGTAATGGCTTGCTTTTTGGCATATCCATTCTTGAGATTGAATTTGTGATACCGCTCAAAAACCTGGTGATCGGTATAACAAGCCACCTTTTGCTGATGATCGATAAACCCTTGAAATGCTGAAAAAACAATGGTCTCGTATTGTTTTACATCCAGATCGGCATCGTCAAAAATATCATGAAAACGTTTAGCTTGTTGCTCACTTACACAAAAAATATAGTTCTTGTAGCCTTCTTCATGGTTTTCATTTAGATTTTGAATCAGTAAATCAAACTGTTTATTGAAAGAAGGTTGAGGTTTGGTGTCAAACTTAATGGTATAATCCGCCTTGGTCAAAGGGCGATTTCCGATTTCTACCAGCGTAAAATCCAGTAGTTGTTTTTTAATGAGTGCCGAAGTGGCAAAAAGCTCTTCAGGAGTACTTCGCTTAATTTCGTTGGAAAGCGTTTCAAAAGCTTGTTCTGCTTTTTCAAAGTTTTTATCTATCCTGGCCGAAAGCAGGTCGATATCTTTGGCAAACACGACAGTTTTTGAAGCGATATATTTTAAAAAGCTCTCTCTGGTTTCTTGAAGTGCTTTGTTTTCAACATTAGGAATGATGGTAATTTTCTTGATCTGGTCGGTAGACAATTGTGTCTCTACATCAAAGGTTCTGATGCTATCGACTTCATCCCCAAAAAACTCGATGCGATAGGGTTCATCATTGCTAAAAGAGAATACATCTACAATCCCACCTCGTACCGAAAATTCTCCAGGTTCGGTTACAAAATCTACCCGCTGAAACTGATACTCAAACAAAACCTCGTTTACAAAATCTAAGGATAAGGTATCGTTGGTGGCAATTTTTAAAGTGTTTTTTTCCAGCTCTTTTCGCGTCACCACCTTTTCAAACAAAGCATCCGGATAGGTGATGATCAGCGCAGGTTTTTTTCTGGAATTGATTCGGTTCAGTACTTCGGCTCGTAAGAGTACGTTGGCATTATCGGTCTCTTCAATTTGATACGGTCTACGGTAGCTTCCCGGATAAAACAATACATTTTTATCCCCCAATAATTGCTCGAGATCATTGAGGTAATATGCAGCTTCTTCCTTGTCATTAAAAATACATAGAAAAGGCAGTTCTGTTTTTTGGAACACCTCTGCAATACTAAAAGACAGGGCTGAACCAATTAGACCTTGTAGATGTATGTTATTTTGAGATTGGGCAATAGCAGTCCCTAGTTTCTGCTGTAGCGGAGACTTTTCGACAATTTGCGAGATTTGGGTGATACTCACGAAATACAAATTTTGGGCAAATATAATGGATACAGATAAAATTCTAAAAACATGATAACCATTATTTATGAGCCGTATTTTTTAACAAGAAATATATAGTCTTTTTAAGAGTGAATTTTTGAATGTTTGGCAAATTGCGTTACCAAAAGGTTCAAATCGGCTTCAGTGTTATATAGGTGTGGAGAGATCCGAATGGCATTTCCACGATAAGAGACTACAATATTATTTTGTTTAAGCGTAACTTTTAAAGGATCTATAGCGATATGATCGGGCAGGTATACACCCAAAAGGTGATGTGCACGATAGGCTTCTTCTTCAATAAAACAGCCCAAATCTTTAAGATTTTGCACGGCATCTTTGGTGATCTGTTGGCAATACTGTTGTATCGTAGTGGGTTGCCACTCGATCAATTGTTCTATAGCTCGAATTAGCATTGGAGTTAAGACAAAATTACTGGATTCTCCTACCGAAAATCGCGCAGCTTTGGGCTGGTATCGATCTTCGTATTGAGTAAGATTATTAAAATCTTCACTATTGTATCGGTTCATCCAATTATGTTCTATAGGTTCCCCCTGGTGGTAAGCTTCACCATAGTAAGCCATCCCAATAGAATACGGCCCTAGTAACCATTTATACCCTCCACAAACCAAAGCATCGGGTTGTATTTCTTTTACCGAAAATGGTAGTGCACCAATACTTTGAGTGCCATCGATGACCAAAAGTGCATTTACGGTTTTGGTCTTTTCTCGAATAGCTTTAAGGTCAAATTTGGTACCGTCTGCCCAATGCACATGTGCCATGGCAATAACTGCTGTTTTTTCGGTAATGGCATCAAGGATCACTTCATTCCATCGTTGCCCGCGTTTTTCGAAACCCGATGGTGGTGATATCATTTTGATCGTAGCTCCATTTTGTTGTGCTACTTCTTGCCAGACATAATAATTGCTGGGGAATTGTTCTTCGACCAATAAGATTTCATCTCCTTTTTGTAGTGGAGTATTCTTGGCAGCATTGGCAATCCCATAAGATACCGAAGGGATGATCGCGGTATACTCATAATCAGCAGCATCGATCAATTCGGCAAAACGTTGTTTGAGCAATTGTCGCTGATCAAAAAAATGCTCAGGCAAAATAGCATGAGGCTTTCCTTTTCTAAGTACACTTTGTACTCCTACTTCGGATACCGATTTTAACTGCGGAGACATATAGGCGCAATTCAAGTATACTGTGTCGTCCGAGAGGTCAAAAAGCTGTTTTTGATGCTGCATAAAAAAGTTTTGGGTAACAAAGTAAATGATAATGACATACACTAGTGGTTAAAAGTATCATAAACTGTTGGCAAGAGGGATGAAAGGCAATGATGCTGGAAAAAAATATTTTTTTTCACAGTTTCAGATAATGAAACTGGCAGCGCTTATCATTGCATCAAAATATGCCAAGTTGAGTTACAATTATTTGTGTTTAGACTACAAATCAACAGATGAGATGAGATGCGGGAGTTGGGATTTTTCCCCTCTCATCACTGTTGATGTATAAACCAAATAAAGATGCTTTTGGCACAGGGAAAAATAAAAAATAATTAAAAACCAAGTAGTTAATCTATGAAAAAGCATGTTGTTTTACTGCTAATGATGGCTAGTGCCATTGTTTGGGGTCAGGAATTACCATCTGTTACACCACCTTCACCTACTGCCTTTGAGTTAGGGAAATATGGAGAGGTACCTGTGGGAATGTTTACGGGTACTGCAAATGTAAGTGTACCTTTTTATACCTATAAGACTAAGAACTTATCGGTTCCGATTGCATTAAGTTATAATTCTAATGGTTTACGAGTTGACCAGATGACCAGTTGGGTTGGATTAGGTTGGAGTTTAAATGCCGGAGGGGTGATTACCAGAACTGTAAAAGATGAGGATGATGATGGTGCTGGTGCAGGTCTTTTACGTAATGCTCCCGATCAAGAAATCCAGGAGATGGTTTTGGCCGGAGGTAGTATGATCAATCCTACGGTACTAGATTTTTATGTTAACGGAGCAGGGCAAGGAGTAGATACCGAGTATGATATTTATAATTTTAATGTAATGGGGGCTTCTGGGCGTTTTATTCTGGATAGAGAGAATCGCATTCATATCTTATCAGACAATCCTTTACTTAAAATCACAACTTCGGGCTATCAGTTCAATAGAACTTTTACGATTACCACTCAGGATGGAATACAATATGAATTTACAGCTATAGAGAGTAGCGATGTATTAGTTCCACCCACGGCTTCTTTTGATCCACCAAGAACCGTTACTTCATGGTATATGACTAAGATTGTTCATCCGCTTGGGGATGAGATTACTTTTACGTATACAAGTAACAATTACCAGTTCGTACAAGGAGAAGGGGAGTCCTATTCTAAACTGGTGGATTGGGAAGAGTGTCCTAACCAGCCTTGTCCGCAAGGTGGGATTAGTACCTCAGAGACTAGGGTGTCTATTTATGGGTTACGATTAACCGGGATTAGCAGTAACCGTCCTGCTGCAGGTACAGTAGGTTTTACAGCTAGCAGTAAACATCAGGATATTCCTATAGCTTTATTAGATCAGGTACAAGTAAAAGATAAAAATGATGTACTTGTAGAGAATTTTGATTTGCAGTATACTATTACGGGTAATACACGTGCTTTTTTAGACCGTGTAATCATGAAAGATACACAGCAATCTTACGAGTTTGCGTATACCGATAAGGAAGCGTTTCCTAGTCGTTTGTCTAAAGCTCAGGATTATTGGGGGTATTACAATGGGAAGACAACTAATACACATCGAGTGCCGAGAACAGACAATCCAGTCTTCAATAATTTTGGGGCGGATAGAACTCCTTCACCTATTCATACTCAAAAAGGATTACTACAAAGAGTTACCTATCCTACCAAAGGGTATAATGAATTTGTATATGAGGCGAATATAATTCGCGAAAATCAGTCAGCCGTACAGGATACGCAATTGGATGTGCATACAGGAAGTTCATTTCCAAATAGCATCACTTTTACATTACCAGATAACTATTTTCAAAATACAGTATACCCTACAAGGATTGTTGCATCGATGGACTTAGATGGATTTGCATGTTCTAGTTGCACAGGTACAGGATCGATTAGTATTTATGATAATACTGATAATCGGATTGCATACAGTGGTGCAATAAGTAGAGATCTATCTATTAATGATAGGGCTATACTTATGCAGAATCATAATTATACCATGAGTATCACTACTACAGGGAATTTAAATTTTATTGCAAATCTTAATTACGCTACATCGGACTCGCAAATGACTGATGCGACCAAAGGAGGAGTTCGAATAAAAGAAGTACATACCAAAGATGCAAATGGAAATGAGACCAACAGCAAATACTATCATTACGAAAGATTAGACACTCCAGGAATTTCTTCGGGGATAAAAGGACTTCCGATATCATTTGAAGGGGGATATGAAACCAGAACCGTTTGTGATCCTACAGAAGGATCTACCGCACCAGCTGGAGCTAATACACATTGCGTCTACGCTACCTTGTCTTCAAGCACGGCCAATACCTTATTTGATCAACGAGGTGCTGCTATATATTATCCTTTTGTATGTGTAAGTACTGGAGATGCTACGGGTAAATACGGTATGGAAGAGCATGAGTTTATTGTAAACAGGAGCACTACCAATCAGTTAATCTGGGGTCGAGGAGAGTTTACTCCCATTCAATTTAACAATGCTGATGCTGTAAATAATGGGTTTACCAAAAAGGTAACAATGTACACCAAAAAAGGGAATGACTTTATCAAAGCCCAGGAAACCATTAATACTTATGAAAAAGACCTGAGCTATACCAATACCGTAAATAGCTATATCATTCGAAAGGATTTTAATCCTGCGTTTGCCGGACAAATCGATTATGTGTGTGATGCACAAGATGTGAACAGAACCTATAGCTATTCTTATTGTGATGCCAATCATACCCATCAATGGCATATTGATAATGGATATAGTTGTATTGCACCAGGGAATAACAATATTACCGTACAACGACAACATCCTTGTTACGGATTATCTGTAGGGGCAAAAGTGCAGCATGAGGTGTACTATGATTTTGAAGTGCCTACATATTTATCCGTGATTCGAGATCAATATAATTCAGAGCGATATTATATGGATAAGGTGGAGA
This sequence comes from Aquimarina sp. KJ22-3, assembly GCF_055808215.1. Taxonomy (NCBI): domain Bacteria; kingdom Pseudomonadati; phylum Bacteroidota; class Flavobacteriia; order Flavobacteriales; family Flavobacteriaceae; genus Aquimarina; species Aquimarina sp. KJ22-3. Next base: position 611,846 of record NZ_CM147859.1, read on the forward strand.
ATAAGGTGTATGATAGTGATGGTAATAATCCACTGGTAACGACTACCAAGTACTACTATGATAATACTTTTCATCGTTTGCCTACCCGTACAGAAGTTACAGATTCTAAAGGCAAGCAAATGATCACAAAAACATATTATCCAGATGATGTAACAAGTGTGTCAAGCCTTCCTGGAGGTGATCTAAGTCAAACTCAGTATGATGGAATAAACAGTTTGAAACGAGTAAATCAGAACCGATCAGCAACTCCTGTACAGGTAGAACAATATGAAAAGGAAAATGGAACTGAAGTTTTGTTATCTACCCAACGTACATTGTTTAAAGACTGGGGGAGTAATACCATATTACCAGAGGAGGTATTGGCTTCAAAAGGAAGTCAAGTACTAGAACCTAGAGTAAAGTATACTGAATATGATGGTTTCGGTAACCCAACCGAGGTAGCCAAAACTGATGGCACGCCTATGGCCTATATCTGGGGATACAATCATCAATATCCTGTGGCTAAGATTGAAAATATGACTTATAGCGGAGTGTCGGCTTATGTGGGTGCTATTCAAGACAAATCAAATTTGGATATTGACCACAAAATGGGTGGAGAAGGCAGTGAAGGGGCGTTGCGTACAGAGCTGAATAAGTTACGTACCGAGTTGCCAACCGATGCCATGGTCACCACCTATACCTATGATCCCATGGTTGGGGTAACGAGTATGACAGATCCAAGAGGGTATACGGTCTACTATGAGTATGACGAGTTTAACCGTCTACAATATGTACGAGATGCCGATGGCAATTTGATTTCAGAGAACAAATACCACTATAAAAACTAATCCTAAAAAGTAAGAAGACATGCAAAGCAAGATATTTTTGATTGTATTCCTATTTTTTATGGGATACAGTGTAGAAGCACAATTAACCGATGGTCCTATTGATGGGGGCGGGGGTACCACCAAATATTATTACGATGGAGATAGAGATGGATATGGTAATCCAAACTCTTCTTATGTCACTACTCCTACGACCAACTATGTAGCTAATAACACAGATTGTAATGATGGTAATGCGGCGATCAATCCTACTACAAGGTGGTATTATGATGGCGATGGTGATGGTAGAGGGCGTACCAGTCCTATGAAGATCCAGTGTGCTAAGCCTACCAATTACGTATTGTATAATGACGATCGGGATGATAACAATATCCACATCACTCATATCGCTCCTCGTTACTTTTATAGAGATGGGGATAACGACACCTTTGGTAATCCCAACAACAGGGTATACCGTAGTGTTCGTCCCGGGGGTTATGTGACTAACAATCTGGATTGTAATGATGGTAATGCATCTATTAATCCCAACAAGGTTTGGTATCGCGATTGGGATAAAGATGGTCGAGGTAATGCTACTGTTACCACAAAGAGCTGTACGCAACCATCAGGTTATGTAAGTAACAATGATGATATCAATGATGGGGATAAATGGATCACCAACATCCCACCACGTTATTTTTATAGAGATGTAGATAAGGACACTTATGGATCTCCTGCAGTAGCAGATCGTTTGTATCGTAGTGTTCGTCCAAGTGGTTATGTAACCAATAACCTGGATTGTAGAGATGATGTAAAAGCGATCAATCCTACCACCAAATGGTATAAAGATGGAGATGGAGACCAGAGAGGAAACGCATCGATTAGTGTTACCCAGTGTGATCAACCATTGGGATATGTACTAACCAGCGATGATATTGATGATGGTGATGAGTTTATCACTCATATTCCACCGAAGCACTTTTACAGAGATGCAGATAATGATACCTATGGTAATCCTGTGTTTCACTATTATCGTAGTGCACCCCCAGTAGATCAGTATACCTATGTGACCAATGATGATGATTATAACGATAGTGATGAGTATATCACCAATATCGCTCCTAAGAACTTTTACAGAGATGTAGACACCGATACTTATGGAGACCCTAATGTGAGATACTACCGCAGTGCTGCTCCAACAGATAGTTATACGTATGTACTTAATGGTAATGACTATGATGATAGCACAGAGTTTATCACCAACATTGCACCGAAGCATTTTTATAGAGATGTAGATACCGACACCTTTGGAGATCCAAACGCTCATTTTTATTACAGTACTGCTCCCAGTGATGGCTATACTTATGTGCTTAATGGAGATGATTGTAATGACACTAACCCTAATATCCACCCCAATACAGTTTGGTATAGAGATGGGGACAATGATGGTTTTGGTGATCCTGGTGATTCGCAAACTGGATGTGTTCCACCTACGGGGTATGTCACTGATAATACAGATCAGTGTCCTGGAGTATATGGAGAGGAGATGGGATGTACAGGTATCCCACACAGTCTTAGCTTATCAGATACGGAAAGTTATGTATTTACCCGTACTTACCAAACCCCAATGAGTTCACCTAGTGAGATACAGGTGAATAAGGATGTGATAGAGACAGTAACGTATTTTGACGGACTGGGAAGACCTAAACAACAAACGGCCATCAAAGGATCTCCTACTCAAAAAGACATTATTACTCATATGGAGTATGATGAGGTGGGTAGACAAGCCAAGCAGTATTTACCTTTTGCCAAGGCAAACCAAGGTAGTTATACTGCGGTAAATATCACGAATGATATCAACCAGTATTACTTAGACACTTATGCAGCAGACTTTGCAGGGATCACTAACCCAGCACAAGTAAATGCCTATAGTGAGACAATCTTTGAGGATTCTCCATTAAACAGAGCACTAGAACAAGGCGCTCCAGGGAAAGACTGGAAGGTAGACCCTAATAGTGATACTGATCATACGATCAAGTTTGATTGGAGACACAACATAGCGAATGAAGTAGTACGTTTTGATGTGGACTTTACCAATAATGATACTGAAGCTCCGGTATTATCACAAAATGGATACTATGCAGCCAATGAGTTGTATGTAAGTATCGCCAAGGATGAGAATTGGACCACTGCCGATGGAGATAACCATACCACTAGAGAATATAAAGACAAACAGGGGAGAGTAGTATTAAAACGCACCTTTGCTTCAACAAGCTCAGCTAGTGCAGAAGCACATGACACTTATTATGTCTATGATGATTTTGGGAATCTAAGTTTTGTACTACCCCCAAAAGTGACCATTGCCGATGGTGTTTCTAACACCGAGCTTGCCGAACTCTGCTACCAATACAAATACGATTACAGAAACCGATTGATTGAAAAGAAGATCCCTGGCAAAGGATTGGAGTATATCATCTACAACAAACTGGATCAACCAGTCATGACTCAGGATGCGAATCTAAGAAGTAAGAACCAATGGTTGTTTACCAAATACGACAGACATGGTCGTGTTGCTTATACGGGATTAATAGGCAATAGTAGTGGTCGTATCCCTATGCAAGAATCTGCAGATAATACGGTAGTGTATACCCAGCATGAAAGCAAACAAAGCAGTGCACAGACGATAGCGGGTACAGCATTACATTACAGTAACAATGCCATCCCACAGGGGATTGCAGAGATCTATACCATTAACTATTATGATGATTATAGTTTTGATTTGGCAGGGATTACTGCACCAACCACGGTATACGGTCAAACAGTGACTACCAATACCCGATCATTGGCTACAGGAAGCAAAGTACGCGTATTAGGAACTGATGATTGGATTACTACAGTAACCTGGTATGATCAGAAAGGAAGACCGATTTATGTAGTCAGTAAAAATGACTACTTAGGCACTACCGATATTGTAGAGACGAAGTTAGACTTTACAGGTCGCGTATTGGAAAGTAAAACGACCCATACCAAAGATATCAATGCAGCGATTGTAACTATAGACACTTTTACCTATGATCATACAGGGAGATTGCTTACCCAAACCCAAAAGATCAATGATCAGGATGTAGAGTTGATTGTAAACAACACCTATGATGAATTAGGACAACTGGTCAGCAAGAAAGTGGGCGGTACTTCGACTACGCTCAGCACCCAAGGAACCCTGAGCGGAGCCGAAGGGTTACAGCAAGTAGATTACACTTACAACATCAGAGGATGGTTAAAAACGATCAATGATCCTAACAATTTAGGGGGTGATCTATTTGCCTTTGGGATCAATTACAATACCACTACAGAGAACTTGTATGCAAGTAAGTTATACAATGGAAACATTAGTGAGACGATTTGGAGAACGGCCAATGATAATACCAAAAGAGCCTATGGATATCGTTATGATGCGTTAAACCGTTTTATAGCAGCTACCGATAATGATAACAAATATGTAGTGTCTAGTATTACCTACGATAAGATGGGGAATATAGAATCTTTAGCTAGAAACGGTTGGCAGAACAGTGCAAGTTATGGCAATATGGATGTATTGGTCTATGACTATGATAGCGGTAACAAACTCCAAAAAGTAACAGATACTGGAAACAAGGACTATGGCTTTAAAGATGGTACTAACACCAACGATGATTTTGAGTATGATGCTAATGGCAACATGATCATAGACCGCAACAAAGGGATCTCGGCGATTACCTATAATCACTTAAACTTACCAGAAACTGTTTCGATCAGTAATAGTGAGGGTACAGGAACAATTGCTTATATTTACGACGCCACTGGAGCGAAACAAAAAAAGATCGTAACAGAGGGAAGTTCTATAACAACGGAGTATGCCGGTAATTATGTATACAAAAATGGCAATTTAGAGTTCTTTAATCATGCAGAAGGATATATAGAAAAAGAAGCTGATGGGTATAAGTATGTATATCAGTTTAAGGATCATCTGGATAATATCAGGTTATCTTATAAAGATGCTAACAAAGATGGTAGTATTACCCAGGATGAGATTGTACAGGAGAAGAATTATTATCCTTTTGGACTGACGCATAAAGGGTATAACGAAGTACTTAGAGGTAGAAATCATGCATTTGGATTTACCAACAAAGAAGAGCAGGATGAGATCGGCTTAGGTTGGATTGATATTACAGCACGTAATTATGATCCTGCATTAGGAAGATGGATGAATTTGGATCCCCTGGCAGAGCAAATGCGTAGACACTCTCCCTATAATTATGGGTTCGATAATCCTATTTATTTCTTGGACCCTGATGGAATGAAACCCGTAGGTACAAACTGTGATTTTTGTAAAGGAGTAATGCGGGTTGCCAAGGCAGTTAAAAAGACCATTGTCGAATCTACCGCTAGAGATATTAAGAAAATCAAAGAATTCTTTTCTGGGGGAGATGATTTTGAAGGAGGAGGATTTAGCTTTGTAGATGATGATGGTAAAAAATCTGGGGACCATAGCTTTGTGAGGAAGGGAGATGTGAATACTGAAGAAGTCAATATGGAAGGATTTAACAGTGGTGGAATTTTTGGTAAAAAGCTTAAAGCAAATAAACTAACTACTAAAGGTAGAGGTCCAGTTGTTGCTACAAGAACAACAAATGCAGCTAGTCATATGAAGAAAGGTATGGGGAAAGGAAAAAAGATTAAAAAGAAAATGGAAACATATGACAAGATTATGAAAGGGGCAAATAAAATGATGGATGCTTTTAATGAAGAACCTGATACAACTTTAACAATTACAACAAGTAAGATAACAGAAATAGTGCCTAATACGTCAGGGGGTAATGTTATATACTCTCAAGAATCTACCCGGGATACAACTGTTAACAAATCCCAAACTAATAATGTAAATAATTTTGTAAATCAACAAAATGCTAAAACAAGTAAAGAAATTGATGATATTTTATCCAAAAACCAATAGAGTAAAAACTACGATTTGTATATCGTTATTAATAATGATATTAAGTTGTCAAAATGAATCACATTTTATTAATAAACATTATTACAGTTCTGGAGAATTATTAAGTGAAATAAGTTTTCGGAAGGAAGATTCCTTAAAAGACGGTATGTTCTATGAATACTATAAAAATGGAAATTTAAAAAGTAAAGCTAAATATATTCTTGGAGAAAAAACTGATACTCTATTTTCCTATTTTGATAGTGGAGAATTGAGACTTATTGAGATTTTCAATAAAGATTTAATACATACTATTCATTATTACAAGAATGGGAAAAAGTCTCTTGAAGGAAATTTTGTAAATCGAGAAAAACCGATTGAAACAGGGTGGTTTAAGCTTTACAGAAAAGATGGGAATGTAAAAGATAGTTTAGAATATGTTAATGTCAATGGGCAAGGTTATCTAAACCAACGTTATCATTTTGACAAAAATAAAAAGATTGTACCTGACAGTAGTCGATATTATTCCTTCCAATTAGATCAAATTAAAGATTCAACTTATCGCTACACAATTAGTTATGAACCTATGATTAATGATGCAAAAGTTTATTTAATTGTAGACTCAGATGTCAATGAAGATTTTAGTAATCTCAAAGATTTGGATATGGATACTATTTTTATGAAAAACAATGTTTTAAAAGCTAATATCATAATAAACGCTCCCTACAAAACACAAAAAGGACTTTTTTATGAATATAAAGCTGTTGTTAAAGATACTGTGAGTAAGGATAGTGTTCGTATGACTATAAAAGAAAAGCATACATATTTTAATGTTGTCACGTATCCTGAGAAAACCTGATAGTGCGGATTTGTAATCCGTGCATCTAAGAAATAAAAAAGCCAGTTACAGTTATGTTAACTGGCTTTTTTATTGACAAAGTTTTAAAATATGAAACTAGAACAGTTTATTATTGTAACAAGTGCTTTTATCTTTGTACTAAGAACTTGCACGGGTTTTGTTAATCAAGCATAATCATCGTTAATAGAACAACAAAAACAAGTTGACCAAGCATTAAAAGGCAATTAATTATGAATTACAATACAGGAAAAACAATTGTATTATTATTTTTGATCTTAACTTCATGTAATACAGAAAAAGTACAATCACTTGAAAAACAAGTCGATTTATTGAAGATAAAAAGTGATTCGCTTCAAAACATCTTAAATGAGGTGAGTAAAAAGTATGTTTTTGATAGTATATCCATTGTTAACCAACCTAGTGATGAAAACACTTATAAATTGAATAGTGATTACAAAATGAATATTACTATTTCAGCTTTTAACAAAAGTGATTTTTTCGTTAAATATGACACAATCATTAATGATAAAATGATTAATGCGGACACTATTCCATATTTTAAAGGAACTTATCAGTATGTGAATAAATTAGACAAAGACGGTAAAAGAATCAAGATTAAAATGCAGACCGGAGATAAGAAATACGGTCAATATAAACAGGGTGTTTTACATGATAAGATTAGAATAAAAAATTGATATTAACTTTTTTATTATATGCTTTGAAAAAAACAAACAGCCACAATCTAGTGGCTGTTTTTGGTTGACGATATGCGATCTTAAGATCAATATGTTTAGGTGGGCTTATGTTTCTTTTTAGAGGCAACTCCCGGTTACTTACTTTATGTTTCATTAGCCACGAACCGTTTTTTATTTCTTATGGTATAAAAGTAGGCCTTCTATCCCCCAAAAAAGGTTGGTTTGTGCTCAAACCCGATTTGCTGTAGACGAAAGGTAGGATTGCTGTCGATCAAGCAAAAAGGGGCTATTTTTGCATTCGATTAGTGGTAGCCAAAAAAAGCAGAGGCTTCTATTTTAAAAGGTGTAGAGTTTAACTATATTTGCGGCAAATTAAACCAAAGTACATGATGTCAATATCTGATTTATTTGATAGTGGGTTCCAGAAACGAAATCAGGACCATTTTGCAGCCATCGTTAGAGTAGCCATGAGTGACGGTGTAATCACCGATGAAGAGAGAGCCTTCTTAGATCGATTAGCTCGCAACCTCAATATTTCTGAAAACGATTATAAAGAGATTCTTAAAAACTATCAGTTGCACCCAATCAACCCACCGGCAGATTATAACAGTAGGTTGGAGCGCTTGTTTGATCTGGCAAGAATGGTATATGCAGATCATATCAAAGGAGACGATCAGGTAGAATTGCTAGAAAAACTATGTATCGGTTTAGGATTCCGTACCGAAAATGCAAAGTATGTGGTAGACAAAGCGCTTACCTTGGTAGATCAGGGAGTAGACGGTGATGACTTTGTAGAGCAGATCAAAAACATGAATAGATAATAACCATCTATACGATATACAACCACACCAACCAAAATAAAAAAGGCGGCCTAATCGGCTGCCTTTTTTGCTATCTGTTTGGTGATTTTATAAATCAGATCTTCTTGCTCAAAGGGTTTTGCGATAAAATCATCCATCCCCGATCGTATACATTTGTCACGGGCATTTTCATCAGCCCTGCCCGAAAACCCAATTATCGGAATCTGCGAGATAAACTTATCCCCATAATTATTACGGATCATATGCGTGGTCTGGAAACCATCAAGTTTAGAGGTCGACAGATCCATCAGGATCAAATCATAGGCGCGGCGCTCTAGATAACTAATCGCCTCTTCGCCATTAATCGCAATATCCACAAAAAAGGTCCCTTGGGTGATCAGTACCTTCATAATCAGGTATTGAGTAATTTCCTCATCTTCTACCACCAGAATTCTAAACTTCTTTTTGGTATCCGGGAGTGTGTATTTTTTCTTTTTGCGCTCCGGAGCGGTCTTTTTGGTCACTTCAAACTTAAACGGAAGCTTTACAATAAAAGTAGTTCCCTGATCTGGGGTACTTTCTACTTTGATTTCTCCGTTTTGCAGATCCACCAGGTTTTTTACGATCGCTAGTCCCAATCCTGTACCCGAGATCTGCTTGTCCTGATCAAAACGCGTAAAACGCTCAAACAGATGGGGAATGTTTTCTTCCAAAATACCAAAACCAGTGTCTTCGATCTTAAAAGTAAGACTCAGCTTATTGGTGCGCTGGTAGTTTTTGGATACGGTAAACGATACTTTCCCCTCTTCGGTAAACTTAAAAGCGTTGTTTAATAAATTATTCAGGATTTGATATACACGGGTGCGATCCCCGATCAGGTATTCCTGTATACTGTCTTCGATATCGCTTTCAAAAGCAATTCCTTTTTCTTCGGCTACTTTATTATAGGTTTCTTCAAACCCACGAACCAATTCTGCAAACGAGAATCGTTCCTGTACGATCTTTAAGGTTCCCGATTCGATTTTCGAAATATCGATCATGTCATCGATCAAGGCATTCAAATGCTTACTCTCTCGTTTAATGATACGGGCCAATTCTTCCTGTTCAAAAGAAAGCTTGGTCTTTTCCAGCACCTCTACAAAACCCAGAATGCTGGTAAGCGGTGTGCGTATCTCGTGATTGATATTCGCAATAAAACTGTTTTTAAAAGCTTCTTTCTCTAGCAGGTACTGGTTGTTCAATTCGAGCTGCCGGCTGCGTAGTATGGATTCGTTTTTTTGTTGTGCAATTTGATTGACCTCTCTGTATTTTGTAGTATAATCAAAGAGGATCACGGTGATGATATCGGGATTGATCTGTATCGATACATCGCAAATCAAATCATCTTTGCCATTTTCGATATGGATACAAGGAAACTGAAGCGCTTCGGTTCCTGGGGTTTCCATAAAGCTGCGTAGCATTTCAAAAAAGGGATGCGCATCAAAAATAGAAGTTCCTTTTTTCCAGTCAAAAAGGGTAGCATCGGTATTCTCGATTATCCCCTGATACGAGACAGAGGTTACCTGAACCTGTTGATGATACTGTAATGGGAGGGTATCGTTTTTCATCGGTGTTACTGGGTAATGGCTACAGCAAGTTCTGAAAAGAAATCCTGTACGTTTTTATTGGTTTTGGCACTGGTTAAACAATCAAAAGGGATGTTTTCTTCTTTTAGGTGGGCGACAGCGTCTTTTTCTTTTACCAGATCCAGTTTATTACCAATCACCTTAGTGATGACCTTGGCGTAGTTTTTTGTCAAATATTCCAGATCCTGATTCAAGTGTTTATAGGTTTCCTCTCGGGTAATATCAAATACATAGATAAAGGCATGTGAACCTAGTAGGTAGGATTTACGAGTATCTTCAACGCTGTCAGAATGCCCTTCGGTATCCCACATGATCATCGATAGTTCTCTGCCGTCGGGTAGAGCAACCACTTTCTTTTTGATTTGTACGCCGAGCGTTACTTTATATTCTTCTGAAAATTCGTTGTCGACAAAACGGCGAAATAATGACGTTTTACCAACACCGAAGTGTCCTAAAAGCACAACTTTTTTAGACAATGTCATCTGCAAAATATTTTTTAAGTTTTTTAGTGAAAAGGGCGCTGTTTTCCAAATCTCTATTCGATATATGTCGTTGAGCAAACTCTAGCAATTGATCTTCTAGTACTTCCTTAAACATCATCGAATAAGCACCCGAGATTACAGCTGCAATGTAATAAGAATAAAAATTCTGGATATGTATGGTGTATAACTCGTATTCGATCAGCTCCAGGTTTTGATCTCCGCCTTCAAAAGCATCTTCTACAAAGCTCTTGATGGCGGTTAACATTCCGGCTACCATTTCTTTATCGATGGTCCCTTCAGACATGGGGCTGTAATCGGCAATCAAGATACCCGAATGTTTTTCTACCACAAACATCTGGATCAATCGGGGTTTGGCATAGTCAGATAGTACAAGATCTCCTTCACTCACCCCTTGAGCACGTGCTTTGGTCCGTCGAAACCAGTTTTTGAAAGAAAAGGCCTTTTTGGTTTGTCGGCTGATGTTCTCGCTTAGCAATCGCATCTCGTGAGCGATATACTTTTTGATCATTTTACCAATGATTGGGAACAAGGCCTCAACCACCGCATCTTGCGAGTTTTTGATTTCTTCTTTTAGGGTTTGGGTAATCGTTGGCCCTAGGGTTTTCGGGATTTCTTCTACAAATTCTTCGAGCTTGTCATCGATAATAGGATCTACTTTATACGATAGTTCCTGCTTTTGATGTACAATCTTGTTCAGTTCTTCAACTTTTTGAGCAATAGAATCCGCAAACTCCTTTTCCTCGGTAAGGAGAAGTTCCTTAAGAAGTTTTAGTTTATCCTGCTCTTCCATAATCTTGGACAGATGGGATTACTTTTGTTGGATATTTTCTCCCAGCGTGATGAGTAGATCTCCCAATGTTTTTTTATCTACTTTTTGAGCGTCTAGCGTCTCGGCTTTGTCTGCCAACTTATCTTCAAGCTCGGTAAGACGAATATTGATATCAGTGCTTAGATTATCTATCGCTTGATTCAATTCGTTACGCGTGTCATCTATAAAATCCTCAAGCTCTTTCTTTTTGGAAAGAATGTCTTTTTTGACTAATTCAAATTCAGAATTATAGGCGGCAATGTTATCCCCAAAAATAAGATTCTTTATCGCTTCTATTTTTGAAGAAGGATCATTTACAACTTCTTCTTTTTCTTGTACAGCTTTATTGTTTTTGGCCATTGTTGAGCTGATTTATTAGTTTATAATTCACCTATCCGTAAATTTAACATAAAAACCTTAAAAACAAGGAGTCTATGGCGTAAATGTTAAAATACGGTTTTTTACGTTTTCTTTTTTGGCAAAAAGAACGAGTGATACGTTAAATGCCTTTTGGGCTGAAGGTTTATTAGGGATGGCGCAAATATACAATTATTATTGATTCCCCGGTAGCCGGCAAAATGTAAGGGGTTATACAACTATTTTTGCATAAAAGACTCTACTTTTTCTACCATATTTTTACTACCACAAACAAAAGGGGTACGTTGGTGTAGTTCGGTAGGTTTGATGTCTAATATTCTTCGGAAACCATCGCTGGCTTTACCTCCGGCTTGCTCCGCAATAAAAGCCATAGGATTGCATTCGTACAACAAACGTAGTTTTCCATTTGGCGATTTGGCGGTATTGGGGTATAAATACACGCCACCTTTGATCATATTACGATGAATATCACTTACCAACGATCCAATATATCGAGAGGTATATGGGCGATCGTCTTTTTCTTCCTGGCAATACTTGATATAATCCTTGATACCTTGTGGGAAATGTACATAGTTCCCCTCGTTTACCGAGTAGATATTTCCATCCTCAGGAAATTGCATATTGGGGTGTGATAGGTAATATGTTCCCAGGGCAGGGTTCAATGTAAAACCATTTACACCATTACCCGTAGTATACACCAACATTGTAGAAGTACCATAAATGATATATCCAGCAGCAACCTGAAGGTTACCGGGTTGTAAAAAGTCTTCGATAGTTACCGGAGTACCCGATGGGGTAACACGACGATAAATCGAAAAGATCGTTCCCACCGATACGTTAACATCGATATTAGAACTACCATCCAAAGGATCCATAAGCACCACATAGTTGTTGCGGTGGTCATTTTTTTGCCCTTTGATGGTGATGAACTCATCGTTTTCTTCAGAAGCGATTCCACAAACGATCTCACGATTCGTTAATGTATTGATAAAGGTTTCGTTGGCCAAAACATCCAGTTTTTGCTGATCTTCACCTTGTACATTGGTCTCACCTACTGCACCAGTAATGTCTACCAAACCTGCTTTGTTTACCTCGTGATTTACCATTTTTGCAGCCAATCGAATCGAGTTGATCAAACGAGACAACTCACCACTGGCGTACGGAAAGTCCTTTTGGTTTTCAATAATAAATTCTCCTAAGGTTTGGTTCTTGCGTGTCATTTAAGGTGCGTTTTTATGCTGCAAAAGTATTATTTTTTAGGCAACTATATCGTTTTCGTCAATTTAAATTCTCAAACTTTGCTGCGAATTGTAAAAATTAAACTTGCAGGCGTATAACATTAGAAAATTGTCTGGTTTCTCTAACATATTTTATAGTTTTGATAAACTTTTTTTCTATGAGCTATACGATAAGAGAGGCTACTGCCCAGGATATGCCACAGGTACTGGATTTGATCCAGGAGTTGGCGGATTTTGAAAAAGAACCCGAAGCGGTCGAAGTTACTGTCGAAGACCTTACTAGAGAAGGTTTTGGAGCGCATCCTTTGTTTCATTGCTTTGTTGCAGAAACTGCAGATCAAGGAATTGTTGGGATTGCATTGGTGTATTTTCGTTTCTCTACCTGGAAAGGTCGTACCGTGCATCTTGAAGATCTGATCGTAAGGGAATCTATGCGAGGCACAGGTATTGGGATGGCGTTATACACTCAGGTGATGCAATATGCAAAAGAACAGGGAGTACGACGTGTAGAATGGAATGTACTCGATTGGAATACTCCGGCTGTCAAGTTTTACGAAAGAAGTGGTGCCCGCATCCTCGAAGGATGGCAGGTAGTGCAAATGGATGAGCAAGGACTGCACGCCTTTGTAAACAAAAACTAAAAGGTGCATGAGGGTTTTTAAGTTTGGGGGTGCATCGGTAAAGGATGCCGATGGTGTAAAAAATGTCACTACGGTGCTTAAGCAAACAGGGCATGAGCAATTGGTAGTGGTAGTATCTGCTATGGGAAAAACAACCAATGCCCTGGAGCAGATTGTGGCATCCTATCTGCAACAAGAACCCGAACTAAAAACACAAATGATTGACTTGCACCGCTATCACTTTGATATTGTCGATGCGCTTTTTGAGCATAAACAACATCCAATCTATCAAAAAACACAGGCACTGTTTACCGATTTACAAACCACCCTGGATCGTAACAAATCCAAACAATACGATTACATCTATGATCAGGTGGTTAGTTATGGAGAGTTGATCTCTACAACAATCATTAGCGAATACCTGGCCGATCAGGGATTTGACAACCAATGGATAGATGCTCGGGAGCTTATCAAAACCGATACTACCTATCGAGATGCTACGGTAGATTGGAAACGCACACAGCAAACCATTCGAGATAAAGTGAATCGAAATACCTTGAGTGTTACCCAAGGATTTATCGCATCAGACGCTAATAATTTTACCACCACACTTGGGCGAGAAGGGAGTGATTATACCGCTGGGATTTTTGCGTATTGTCTTGGAGCGGATAGTGTAAGCATCTGGAAAGATGTTCCTGGAGTATTAAACGGAGATCCTAGAGTGTTTCAAAACACCAAGTTACTACGCCAAGTATCCTATAGCGAAGCTATAGAACTCGCGTTTTATGGGGCATCTGTAATACATCCCAAAACGATCCAGCCTTTGCAACGCAAAGAAATTCCTTTGTATGTAAAATCGTTTTTAAACCCAAAGGCCGATGGCACCTCTGTAAAAAAGGGCCAACCTTTGGATCCTTATATCCCTTGCTATATTGTTAAGAAAAATCAGATCTTGGTATCCCTTTCTTCACTGGATTTTTCATTTATTGTAGAAGACAATATTAGCGAGATTTTTAAGTTATTTCATCAGTATCATATCAAAGTAGATTTGATTCAAAATTCGGCGATTAGTTTCTCGGTATGCCTGGACGACAAATTCCATCATTTTGAGAAAGTGCTTTCTACCCTAAAAGCAAAATTTAAAGTTACCTACAATACTGGTGTTGCTTTGTATACCATTCGTCATTTTACAGATCAAGCGATTACGTCTTTAGAGAAGAATAAAGACATTTTGTTAAAGCAAATTACTAGAGAAACCTATCAAATGGTAGCCAAAGAGTAGGGCTATCAATTCATGGATTTTGCTATATTTGCGGTTATCACAAATTATAATGAATGCCTATAGTCACAGCAAAAGAGGTAGCCACGGGTCTTAAACTAGATAAACTGGGTTTTATAGGAACCTTTATCGGTTGGGTGGTATTAAAAGTTACCCGTGTATCTGCCGTTAATAGGCACTATGATAGTGTCAAGCATCTCGAAGGATTAGAATTTCTTACCGGGGTACTCGACATGTATGGTGTAAAATATGAGATTCCCGAAGAAGACTTGCGTAGATTGCCCAAGGACGGATCTTTTATTACCTTATCCAACCATCCGCTGGGAGGCCTGGATGGTATTTTATTGTTGAAATTAATGATAGAGCATCGGGCAGATTATAAGATTATTGCCAACTTTTTGCTACACAATTTCAAACCGTTGAAACCTTTTGTGATGCCGGTTAACCCTTTTGAAGATAGAAAAGAGGCAAAATCGAGTCATACCGGGATCAAAGAAGCGATAATGCATATCCGAGAAGGTAGGCCGCTAGGGATATTTCCTGCAGGTGAGGTATCTACCAAAAAGGAAGGGAAGAATTATGTGGATAAAGTCTGGGAGCCTAGTGCAATGCGTTTGGTGCAAAAAGCAAAAGTTCCGGTAATTCCGATTTATTTTCATGCACGCAACAGCAGGTTGTTTTATCGTCTGGCATCCATAAGTGGATCACTTAGAACCGCCAAATTGCCTAGTGAGTTGTTCTCACAAGATGGGAAGACTATAAAAGTACGGATCGGTAATCCAATTTCGGTAAAAGATCAGGAAGAGCATACAGATCTAGAGGATTTTACGAATTTCTTACGTAAAAAGACCTATATGCTAGCCAATCCTTATGAGAAAAAGACATTACGCGAATCCATACCAAACTTAAAAATACCGAAATCTCCCAAAGAGATTGCAGGAGAAGGAAATTCGCAAGTTATTGAAGCCGAACTCGAGTTTTGTAGAGAAAATGATAAGCGGTTATTACTCAGTAAGAACTACGAGGTCTTTTTGGCACAGAAAAAAGACATACCCAATATTGTAAACGAGATTGGTCGATTGCGAGAGATCACCTTTAGAGAAATAGGAGAGGGAACGAACAATTCGATCGATCTGGATAAGTTTGATGACTATTACCATCATATGTTTTTATGGGATAATGGCGCCAAAAGACTAGCAGGAGCCTATCGTATGGGGATGGGAGCCAAGATCTATGCAAATTTTGGGATTGATGGTTTCTATCTACAGGATTTATTTCGATTCGAACCCGAATTGCATAAAATGATGAGCCAATCTATCGAAATGGGTAGAGCGTTTATCATCAAAGAGTATCAGCAACGTCCTATGCCCTTGTTTTTACTCTGGAAAGGAATTGTGCATTGCACCCTTCGTTTTCCAGAACATAAATACCTCATTGGTGGGGTGAGTATCAGTAATAAGTTCAGTAACTTTTCGAAGTCGTTGATGATCGAGTTTATGAAATCCCACTACTATGACCCTTATGTGGCACAGTATGTAAGACCTAAAAAAGAGTTTAAGGTAAAACTGAAGGATGCCGACAAGGATTTTGTATTCGATGAGAGTAAAAGTGACCTTAATAAGTTTGATAAAATCATAGATGAGGTCGAACCGGGAAGTCTTCGAATTCCGGTATTGATCAAGAAGTACATCAAGCAAAATGCAAAAGTAGTCTCCTTTAATGTGGATCCGCTGTTTAACAACGCTGTAGATGGTTTGATGTATATACGAATTGCAGACCTTCCTGATAGTACCGTAAAACCGGTGATGGAAGAATTCCAGGCAGAACTAGAACAGAAGTATTTTAAGAACGGTGATCGATAAGATAAAAATACAAGAAGTGGAGAAGTACATAGGTATGGTACTTTTGATTTTTCCACTACTTGTGTTTGGCCAAGCTGAAGCGCTAAAAGGTGTAGTTTTGGATAAAGCAACCAAAGCTCCATTAGAAGGAGTTGTGATTTATATTGACGGTACTACCACCGGAACGGTAACCAATGCTTCAGGAGCGTTTACTTTGGATCTAGAAAATCAACCCAGAGATGCTCAGGTTACTATTGCTTATCTAGGGTATGCATCTATATATTTGAAGACATCATCAATCTTACCAGATGAAGTCCTTTCAGTTCAAATGGAAAAAAAACTGGAAGAACTGGACCCAGTGTTCTTGCAAAATGATGATTGGAGTCGCGAAAAGAAACTCAACTATTTTAGAGCTTATTTTATTGGAGATAAAAAGGATCAAAAGACTTGTAAGATTCTTAACGAGGATGCTATTCGGTTGTACTATAATTATGGGGAACAAACGCTTTATGCTAGCGCAAATGTTCCTATCAATATCAAAAATGATCAATTAGGATACAATATTGTCTATAATCTGGTCAGTTTTGAAATCAAGTTCAACCGAGGAGAAAATGTAAAAGGATTCTATGTGGCGGGGACCAGTTATTTTAGGGCTTTTGATGAAGAGAGTAAAGCACTGAATAAAAGACGTCAGAATGCTTATAAAGGATCACGATTACATTTCATGAGATCCCTGGCAACAGGTACACTTGATCAAAATAAGTTTGATGTGTATCACAAAGGCTTAAAAACACAAGTTGACCGAGTTTTTAAGGTTGAAAAAGAACCGGGATTTGTCAAAGTGTATCCACTTCACAAGCGTACTACGGTGTTGTTTAAAAATAAGCATAGAACGGATCTTATTTTTAATGTAAATGATCACTTTTTGATTGATGGTCTGGGGAATTTTTCTGATACCGAGAAGATCCTTTTTAATGGAGAAATGACCCATCAAAAGGTGGCACGATTACTACCCTTGGATTATGGGTTATAAGCTGTGACTTGACGGTTGATAGTTGTTTTAAGTATTTTATCGATTTCCCAGTGTTTTTTTGAGGTTTTCCTTAATGTCTTTACCTGCTAATATGCTTAAATTAGTGTTCTAAACACACTAGTATGGTGCTACAATACGTATATTTTGGTATTGCCTTAGTAGGAATTCTGATCT
The DNA here is from genome assembly GCF_055808215.1 of Aquimarina sp. KJ22-3. Classification (NCBI taxonomy): domain Bacteria; kingdom Pseudomonadati; phylum Bacteroidota; class Flavobacteriia; order Flavobacteriales; family Flavobacteriaceae; genus Aquimarina; species Aquimarina sp. KJ22-3. Next base: position 629,471 of record NZ_CM147859.1, read on the forward strand.
TTCTTTTTGTAATGAAAAAGTTGTTCGCCTGGTTAAAAACCAAAGTGAATCGATTAGAGTACAATATCTTTTTTGGTAGTGCCAAGTTTTCTCAGTTTTTTAGATTCATCACACCTAGACGCGAGCGACACATCCTTACTTTTTTATTACGATTAGTGCGGATATCGATGACCATTACCTTCTTGGTGTTTTATTTGCCATTCTTGTTTAGTTTAATGCCGCAAACCAAAGAATATGCAGATATTGTATTAGGATACATCAAAAAGCCATTATTCTTCTTGTATGATGGGTTGGTTAGCTTTATTCCTAACCTGTTTTTTATCCTGGTGATCTTTTTTGTCACTAAGTACCTATTGAGATTTCTAAAATATGTGACTACGGAGCTGGAAAGAGAGGCTGTACGCTTGGACGGATTTCATGCCGATTGGGCGAGGCCTACTTTTAATCTTTTGCGTGTATTTATCATCGCGTTTGCATTGATTATTGTGTTTCCGTATATCCCGGGATCTGATTCTCCGGCATTCAAAGGGTTGTCTATATTTTTTGGGGTACTGTTTTCTTTGGGTTCCACATCGGCCATCTCGAATATCGTAGCAGGAGTGGTGATTACTTATATGCGTCCTTTTAAGGTGGGAGATCGCGTAGAGATTGGGAATACGATTGGAGATGTTACCGAAAGAAGTCTGTTGGTTACCCGTATCCGAACCATCAAAAACCTGGATGTAACTATTCCAAACTCTTCCATATTGGGGAATCATATCATCAACTTTACTAAAAATGCAGCCGAAGACGTTGGAATTATCTTGCATACTTCGGTGACTATTGGATACGATGTGCCTAGTAATGACGTTATAAAAGCACTGATCGCTGGGGCCAAGAAGACCGAAATGATACTGGAAACCCCTACACCTTTCGTTTTTGTAAAAAACCTGGATGATTTCTATGTCAATTACGAAATCAACGTATATACCAAAAACCCAGAAAAATCGGCATTGATTTATTCGATGCTACACGAAAATATTAAGAATGAACTACATACTACTGGGATAGAGATTTTATCACCACATTACCACGCAGTAAGAGATGGGAATGTACTTACCGTTCCGCCAGAAAACATACCAGAAGGCTATGTACAACCTGGATTTAAATTCGAAAATAGAAGATAATTTTAAACATAAAACTAATACTAAAAATCGCACAAATGTTACTATCGATCTTACAAGTAGACGCAGAAGAAGGAATTGAAAAAGCACAAGAATGGATAAATTATGGTATCGATTTGGCCAAAGAGTTTGGACCAAAAATCATTACCGCTATTGTAATTTATATTATTGGTTCTTGGGTAATCAAGCGTATCACCAAAGCACTTACCAAGATTTTCTCCAAAAGTAAGTATGACGAATCTTTACAGAAATTTTTATTGAACCTGGTTTCGTGGGCACTTAAAATATTCTTGATTATTGTAGTGATATCAAGACTGGGTGTTGATGTTACTACTTTTGCTGCCGTAATTGCTGCTGCTGGTTTGGCTATTGGTCTGGCCTTACAAGGTTCTCTTGCCAATTTTGCCGGAGGAGTATTGATTATGATTTTCAAACCGTATAAGATTGGGGATGTTATCGAAGCACAAGGAGTTTTGGGAGTGGTTAAGGAGATAGAAATCTTTACAACCAAGCTAACGACACCTCAAAATAAACTAGCGATTGTTCCTAATGGTACTATGGCGAATGGAAACATTATTAACTTTACTGCAGAAGGATTAATGCGTGTGGATCTTACCGTTGGAGTAGGGTACGATGAGGATATCAAGCAGGCCAAAGAGGTGTTACTTAAAGTATTGACCGATAATCCAAAAGTATTGAAAGAACCGGCACCATCGGTAAATGTGGTAGCGCTAGGGGAGAGCTCTGTGGATTTTGCGGTACGACCATTTAGTAAGCCTGAAGATTATTGGGATGTATATTTTGCAACCTTAGAGAATAGTAAATTAGCACTAGATGCTGCAGGTATCGAAATTCCTTACCCACACTCTGTCGAAATACAAAAGAAAGGATAATCTCCTTATTTGGAACATAAAAAAGGTCTCCATTGGGAGACCTTTTTGTTTTGTATAGTATACCACTAAGAGATTGTAGTGGTAACATGTTTTTCTACAAAATCCCTGCAATATTCCTTGATCTGATTTCGGGTTTTGGTAAACGCTGCATGAATCTCTTCTTCGGTACCTTCCACTTTTGAAGGGTCAAAGAAGTTGTAATGTAAACGTTCTGCTTTACCCGGAAAGAAAGGACATCTTTCTTTGGCATTGTCACAAACCGTAAGGATGTAATCAAATTCGATATCCAAATACTCATCCAGATTGTTGGAGGTATGATTAGAGATATCAATACTGTCCTCCTTCATGATGGCAATGGCTCGAGGATTTACCCCGTGAGTCTCTACACCGGCACTGTATACAGTAGCTTGATCTTTGGCAAAATGTTTCAAATAGCCTTCTGCCATTTGACTTCTGCAGGAATTACCGGTACATAATACTAAGATATTCATTATGTTGGTGTTTATGTGGTTATATTATTTTTTTACTTCGTCTTTCTAATAAAGTGTTGTCATACCAAATATCGTGAAGCTTTGCGACTTTTTCCCGAAATCCAATTTCTCGAAATCCTAAAGCTTTATGTAACGCTATGCTAGCTTTGTTTTGACTAAAAATACCAGCTTGCAAGGTCCAAAACCCTTCGGCTTCACTCTCTTTGATAAGGTGTTGCAAAAGTAACTTACCTATACCTAATTTTCTAAAGTTTGATGCTATATAAATGCTAACTTCTGCCACACCACGGTAAACTTCTCGTTTGGAAACTGGGGACAAAGCCGCCCAACCGGCAATTTCGTTGTTCATTTCAGCTTTCAGTCGACAAGAAGTACTATGCGCAGCATCCCATTGTTCCCAACTTGGGATTTGCGTTTCAAAAGTGGCAACTCCCGTAGCAATTCCTTGTCTATAGATTTCTGAAATTACCGGCCAGTCTTCTTCAGTGAAATTAGTTATAGCAATATCTGTACTCATCTAGCAACAACCGCTTCCTGGTGCACAAGCATTGGCAGCTGTAGCTTCAGCAGTTTCTGGAACTCCACAAGTTTCTTTGGCTTTACAATCCGTAGGCTGCACGGCTAGTTTCATGATTAACTGATCGCCGTTGATCAAAAAGCCGGTTACATGCAACTGAGCGGTATGAAACATGGCGTTTCCGTACTCGATGCGAACAGGAGCTTCCATTTCATAACTTTTCATTGTCCCTACTTTTCTTAGGATACCCAGAGCTTTATAGGTAGACATATAATCTGGTTTACCCAGTTCGCTTGGACTTTCCCAAAGTTGAATAATGGTTTCTTTCCACGAATCTGTTCCGGCTCCGCAGTCTACAGCATCTACAGTGATATGTTTTACTTCGGTGATATGATAGTTGGTGCCTACCAACATTCCTGGAGCGTACTCAAATAATAAAGATTTATCAGGGTGCTCTGCTAATAGGGTGATAAATTCTGAAGTATTCATAGGTTTTTGTGTTTTTAGTGTTAACAACAATTATGTTTTGTAGTATTAAAAAAGGAATTCAGCGATTGCTGCAAGGCGTTCCATCGGTCGAGATCGATGCAATAGCACATGCGTTTGCCTTCGATCTCTCCTTTTAGCAAACCAATACTTTTGAGTTCCTTTAAATGCTGTGAGATGGTGGCCTGAGCCAATCCGATTTCCTCTACAAGATCATTACAGATACAAGCATTTTGTTTGCTGATGTATTGAAGGATAGCAATACGAGCGGGGTGCCCTAATACTTTAAAAAAGTGAGCCAACTCATTTTGCCGTTCGTCAAATATTTGCGTTTTAGTAATTCCCATTTCATTATTTATATATCGCAATATTACGATAATAAAATTGAATAGAAAAGCCAGAATAGAATTTTCTGACTTTTTACTATACTAGAACCAAGGTTTTTTACCCACCTGATAGGTCTGATAGAATTCCTCATCGGACTTGGTAAGGTAGATAATCCCTTCAATAAGTCCAATAAGTCCTGGAATCCAAATAAAGAAAACTCCAATTACAAAACAGGATAATACATATGCAATGATGGAGAATCCTAGAAGGATAAATCCTTCTTTTTGATATCCAAGGATAAATTTATGAACACCTAAGCTTCCAAGCACTATGGCCAGAATTCCTGCCAGTATTTTCTTATTGTCTTGTGAATTCAATACTTCTTTTGCTTCATCTGCAAACTCTTTGGCAGTTTCTTTTACGCTTTCCGCAGCTTCTTCAGCGCCTTTTTTGATGTCATCCCCTAGGTTGTTGTTTTCTTCGCTCATGTTGTTTAATTAATTGATTTACTTCAAGAAAAATACAAAAAAAATGTTCTCGAATTACTTTTATTCCAAAAAGCTTTATCGATCGGTTCCCAGAGTTCTATTTTATTCCCTTCGGGATCTACAATCCATCCAAACTTCCCGTAGTCATATTCTTCAATCTCTCCAACAACAGTAACTCCTTCTTTTTTGAGTGTTTCTAGTAATTCTACCAGATTTTCTACTCTAAAATTCATCATAAATTCTTTTTTACTTGGTGCAAAATAAGAGGTGTCTTCGGCAAAGGGACTCCATTGTGTAGAGCAATCATTACCCGCTTTGTCTTTCCACCAAAAAGTACATCCGTAATCATCTACAGGTAGCCCCAGATGTTTACCGTACCATTCTTTTACTTTTTTTGGATCTTTGGTCTTGAAGAAAAAACCACCTAATCCTGTTACCCTGTTTTTCATTTATTTCTTTTTTAGGTTATTTTCATATAGATCAATCCACTGTTGCGGTGTCATTTTGGACGCCAACTCGCCAATAAGTTCCATTGGGATTTGATCGATTTTTTTGAAACGTATACAGCTTTTACCCATATCCAGTTTGGTCTTCACATATTTTGGATACTCACCTACAAACCAATCCATCAGATCTTTGTCGGCATAGATCCCACTGTGATATACCGCAATAAAATTCTTTTGTGAAGCAATATTCATAAATGGTAAAGGTAATTTTGGATCACAATGATATCCCCCGGGATAGAGCGAATGCGGCACTACATAACCGATCATCCCGTAACTGATGACTTCAGAAAATCCTTGAGGTAAATTGTCTTTGATGACTTTTCGCAGTGTACTCATTGCAGCTTTTCGCTCTTCTGGGATGGCTTCAATATATTCGTCTGGTGTACTGGCTTTGTATTGCATACTATTTGTTTTTTGATGATTAAGATTGTGGTTTACGTTGCAGTATTAGTGCAGAAATTAGGGATATAATAAACCCTATGATAAAGACTGTAGTAGCCATAAGAAGGAAACTAATGAACCTGTTTGAGAACATCTCCTTTTGCGCTTGCAACTTTTCATATTCTACTTTAAATTCTGCTTCAGATAGTGATTGTCGTAGTTGTTCTACATAATGTGCATAATATTCGGCCATAAAATCGGGATTGATATACTTGATGTAGATCACATCTAATATTCCAAAGGCTAAGGCGGCGATTAGGGAAATCAGTACACCAATTAACAAGGCTTTACCAAAAGAGACGATTCCACTATTTTCTTTATCTCTGAAATGCTTAATCCCAAAAAAGACAAAAAGTAGTGATACCACCATGCTGGTATATCCTATAACTTCTTGTATGGAGTAATCCAAGTTTTTACCTAAGAACCAACCCGCCAATGCTAATACACAAATGGTAATGGCACTGTAAATTCCGTAACGTATTACTGTATTTTTCATAGTACTTGCTGTTTAAAAGTTTGATTCAAAAGTAGATCGAACCCGATAATTAGCACTCATACTAAAGTATGAATTGTATACGACTTTGGTATGATTTGGGGGTTATTGGCCTATAATTCGAAGCTCTTTGGCAATTTGAATGGCTTGTGTTCTTCTTTTGGCATCTAATTTTACCAGGATATTAGAAACATGTGTTTTGATAGTACTTTCTGAAACAAATAGTTTTTGGGCGATTTCTTTATTGGATAATCCTGAAGCAATCTCGCACAGTACTTCGTATTCACGTTTGCTAAGTCCTAATTCTTCTATTTTTTGCTGATCAATGACTGTAGAAGTTTCTTTTTGTCGATGTAGCACTCGTTTATTAATAATTACTCCGATCACAAAAAAAAGCAACGCAATACAGGCAATTACAATTTCTATTTTGGTGCTTCCGGTAAGCACACTGTATTTGCTTAATTGAAATAAAGAAAGCAATGCAATAACCAGAGCAGCAAAAATGAAAATAGTTTTCCTCACTGCATAAATTTAGAAAACTCTAGCTTACTTTGAAAGGATATCGATTTCCTGTTGCAGATTTAGCTTCGCTTTTTCTTCATAAGCGTCATAAAAATAATCTGTTTTAAAAATACGGGACATATTTAAAAAATGGCGAAGGATTTTAATACGTCCTGGATTATAGAGGAGGTCTGGATAATAGTTGTATTCTTTTCTAACGTGTTCAAAATACGTTTTGTAGCTTTCCCAATTACTACCCAAAATAGATAAATCGGCATCCGTAAATAGATTGATGTCGTTATGTTTGGATACCTGATGTCCCTTGGTGGCTATAATCATCTCATGACAAAGATGTATGCGTTCTTTATCTATATCTAATGCACTAAGAATGGTGACCGCTTTCTTTGCACTTTGTTCTTCGTTATTTTGTTTAAGGATATTGTAGATGAAATCGTGATAGAATAGAGCAAACAAGGCCATATCCCAATCTTGTATTTGATCTTTTACTGTAAGCAGTTGATTGTAGATATGTTCCAAATGAGTAAGCGTGTGATAATACCGCTTTTTACCCGAGTGTTTTTTTCTATCTCGTTCCATAAAGTAAATACATACTCTTCATCTTTGGAGTATTTGGAAAGGAGCGAAATGAAAATCTCTTTTAGCAAAATTGAGCCTTTATTTTGTCAACAATGGTTTGCGCCAGCTTTTCCTTGGATTCAACGGTCCAACCAGCAACATGTGGGGACAGAAGCACGTTGTCTAGTTGCATCAGTGCTTGCAGCGCCTCTGGCATTTCTTTTTTAGAAGTAAATAGATTCTCGAACGAAGATTTTTCATATTCTAATACATCCAAGCCAGCACCCAGAATTTGTTCATTTTGCAAGGCATCTACAAGATCGTTGGTAACTACACTTTTCCCTCTGGCGGTATTGATCAGCCAAAATGGCTTTTTGAATTTATCGATAAATGCTTTGTTGATCATACCAATGGTTTGTGGGGTTTCTGGAGTATGTAAACTCAAAACATCGGTTTTTTCAAAAAGTTCTTCGAGTTCCACCTGCGTAGCATCACTATTTTCTACATCGTCTTTAATGTCATAGCAAATGACCTCTACGGTAAACCCTCTTAACTTTCTGGCAAAGGCGCGTCCCATGTTTCCGTAACCAATAATCCCTACCGTTTTTCCGTCTAACTCAATACCGCGATGCTCTTCTCGTAACCATTTTCCATCTCTAACGCTCTGATTGGCCTGATTCAATTTATTGAATAAAGACAATATCATTCCAAGAGCGTGCTCACCAACAGCATTTCGATTTCCTTCAGGAGCATTAAAAAGTTGGATCCCTTTTTTTGCCGCATAATCGGTATCAATATTTTCTAAGCCAGCACCTACACGACCAATAAATTTTAGGTTTTTAGCCTTATCCAAAAACGATTGATCAATAGCAAAGCGACTACGGATTACAATACCATCGTAATTCGCAATTTTGGCTTCTACCTCGGTTTTGGATGAGGTATAATCCTCTTCATTATGAAAGCCCGCTTCTTTAAGTTGATCAATGAGTAATGGGTGGTTGGTATCTAGGTGAAGAATCTTCATTATAGGTATGTTAGTCTGCAAAAATACCGAATTTACAAGCTTCGATTGGGATAACAGGATATCTTCATATAATTTTTGAAAAATTTAAGATTTCTCTACACGTCATTGGTTTGTGTACGTACATAAATACGTAGGGTTACCTATACCCTGGTCTAGGGTGGATTTTTAGCTTTGCCGCGTAAATAAATTGTTCAAAAACCCCTTAATAAATGAAAAAACAACTACCCTTAATTTTCTTCTTGTTTAGTTTTTCTATTTCGTCAATAATTGCACAAAATCAATTCTTTAATGGAGATGTGATTGCCAAAGGCTCGATGCAAATTGGTGGCGACGCTTCGAATGGTTACACTTTCGGGTCTGATACCTTTGTGATGACAGAAAATAACCTAAGAATGTATTTTGATGATACTTCTAGTGGTTCATTTCCAGCAAATGACTGGCGCTTTACATTTAATGATACTAGTAATGGTGGAGACAGCTATTTTGCCATTGATGATGCTACAGGAAATAAAAGACCATTTAGGGTCGATGCAGGTGCTCCCAATAATGCGTTTCGAATTGCAGATAATGGAAATATTGGTATTGGAACCAGTAGCCCGGGAACTATAGAACTTAGTATTTTGGATAATGATACGCCAACAATACGTTTAGGACAGAACGGAGGATTTGGAACACAACTATGGGATATCGCCGGAAACGAAGCTAACTTTTTTATTAGAGATGTAACTAATGGGAGCAAATTACCTTTCAAAATAGAGCCCAATACGCCTAGTAATACTTTTGCTATAGGAGAAGATGGTAATGTTGGTATTGGATTTACTGGTAACACATTTCCAAACATCAATTCTGAGGCTTCTATACATTTAAAAGCTACCGACCAGGGACTTTTGATCAATAGAATGACTACGGATCAACGAACCACTTTTGGTGCAAGTCTGGATACTGACGAGAATGGAATGATGGTATACGATACCGAAGAGAATAACCTATATCTATGGAATGGTACAGCATGGGTTACTGATACCGATGCTCAAGATCTTGAGTTGTCAGACAATACCTTGAGTTTAACCAATGATGCGACTACCGTTGATCTTGCTAAATACTTGGACAATACTGATAATCAAACCATAGATGTTTTTGAATTGGATGGAAACACTCTAGAGTTATCGTTAGAAAGAGATGGAGAAGCTACTCAGACGGTAGATCTTGCCAAATATTTGGATAATACTGATGCTCAGGAGTTGTCCTTAAGTAGTGATGAACTTAGCATTTCTGGAGGAACAAATACGATTGATCTGTCTGGATATTTAGATAATACGGATGCCCAAGAGTTGGCCTTGAATACTAACGAATTGAGTATCTCCGGTGGGACAAACACCATCGACTTATCCGATTATCTGGATAATACTGATGCACAGGATCTGGAACTTACCACAAATACCTTGAGTTTGACGAATGATGGAACAACGGTGGATTTATCCAAATATTTAGACAATACGGATGCACAAGATTTGGAGCTTAACGATAATACGCTGAGTTTAACCAACGATGGAACTGCCGTGGACCTTTCTAAGTATCAGGATAATACCGATGAACAAACCCTAACGTTAACCAATACGCAGTTAGAGATTTCAGGTGGGAATAGTATCGATTTATCGGTGTTGCAAGACGGAACGGGGACTGATAATCAGACTTTAAACTTGAGTTCGAATGTATTGAGCATCTCGGGAGGAAATACAGTGGATTTTTCAGGATATATAAATACGGATAATCAGGATCTAACCGCTGCAAACTTGAATGGGAGTGATCTTACTATCGAGATACAAGATGGGAATTCAGTTACTGTGGATTTGGCACCGCTCATGCTATCCTTAGAAAGTGATTTAATCGATGCTCAGGATGAAATAGCAGATTTGATTTCAGAAAACCAAACACAGCAAGCATTGATTGAGGATCTGATTAGTCGAATTGAAGCATTGGAACAAAACTCTGGAAATACACAAAACCCAACTAATAGAAGTAATGTGCCTGTGTTATACCAGAATATTCCTAATCCATTTAACGGAACCACAACGATCAAGTATTACCTACCTGATGGGATTACTAATGCAACGATTGTGTTTAGTGATATGCTAGGGCAAGTATTCTCCAAAATAGCACTTACAAAAACTGGTGATGGTGAACTCTATATCAATAGCGAAGGGTTAGCCGTAGGAACCTATTTCTATACCATGTATGTAGGTAGTAGAAAAATAGATACAAAAAAGATGGTGATACAGTAAACACAAACTCATCTTGAAAATAAACTATGGCAGGGGGCTATAGTCGATTTGTTTACGCCGAAAACCACCTAATTTATTGGGTGGTTTTCATTTAAAGTAAAATAAGTTTAAAGGGTTTTCAAAAAAATATAAGCATGTAATGCTGTCTTGTTTGATAAATTCAAAGACAACTATGAATAAGTATTCGATTTTGCTCCGGGGTTGCAAAAGGGTTGCAAAAAGGTTTCATTGCGGTTGCAAAGATATTATCTTGTATTTTTGAGATAAAACCAACGTATTGCCCAAAAAACCATCTATTGAAAACAATTCTCACATATATAAGTGCCGTATTAGTATCCTGTACCGTTTGTTCACAATCTCATGATAGTCTTGTTGGCGATTTAAAATATAAAATTCAAAAAGCGACTACCGACTCTGCTCGAATAGGTTATAAAATTGAACTGGTCAAACAAATGCATCGTTTTGATGTGGATACTTCAAGATTCATCATTAATGAGGTTTTAGGTTTTCTGGAAACTAAGAATGATAAAGGGTATTATTATCAAAAGAGTGAAGCAGAAGCACTCAACTATTTGGGGATATTAGATAGTAAGCAAAGTAATGCAGAAGACGCATTGGTAAACTATTTAAAAGCGCTAGATATTAGTGAGTCTATTCAAGACTCCATAAGTATTGGTTTGACATTGCATAATTTAGGAATGTTTTATCGGCGCCAAAAGGAATTTGAAAAAGCAAAACGTTATCTCAAAAGAGCCATTGCAATAAAAAAGAAGGGGACAGATGTCAATGCCCTTGCTTTATCTTATCAAATGTTGGGAACAGTATACTATGCGAATAAGCAGAATGATTCTGCGCTTTTTCATGTGTTGAAAGCAAAATCATTGCCTTGTTCCAAAGAAAGATTGGCTAAAGCCAATGGTAGTTTGGCCGCGATCTACTACAGTAATAAAGAATTTGATAAGTCCATCGCAATTTATAAAGAGAATGTTGGACTCTCAAAAGATTTCCTGGATCAAAATGAATTAAGTGTCAGTTATCTCAATGTAGCAGTATTGTATAACGCACTCAAAGAGTATGATCAGGCGTTACCTTATTTGGATAGTGCCATAGCTGTGGCCAAAACACTAAAGCAAAAAGAGCATTTAGTAAAACAGTATTATAGCAGAAGTAACCTTAACGAGACCAGAAAGGATTATGAGCAAGCCTTGCAGGATTATAAAATGTATAAAGCTTACAATGATTCTATAAATGATATTGAAAAAGCAAAACGTATTACGACATTAGAGCTTAATTACAAATTTGAAAAAGAAAAACAAGCAGATCAGTTACAGTTAGAAAACGAGACGGCAAAAAAACAATTATACCTTATCTTATTTGCTATAGCGTTGGTTTTGGGGAGTATTATTTTTTGGTTGACCCGAAAAAATGCAAAACATCGGCTTGCGTTGTCCAAAAACAAATTAGAACAAGAGCAGCTAGAGAAGGTCAAAGCAGAATTGGCATTGGTCACTAGAGAAAAAGAGTTAACAAAAGCAGTGGTGGATAATTCGTTACGCCAGGAAATACTCAATAAAACCCTTGGAGAAATACGCGAAATTATACAGCTGGAAGATGAAAAAGAACGAATTATGGCGCTACACTCGCTATCTGCTTCTTTACTTTCAGAAAAAGCCACCAAAAAAACAACGACCGATTTGCAATCCTATCTCAATAAAGTGAGTTTGGATTTTAAGGTGATTCTGGATAAACAATACACCCAGTTAAAGGAAAAGGAAAAAGAGTTACTTTGTTTAATGACTTTGGGACTTAATTCTACTGAGATAAGTAAACTACAAAACACCACAGTCTCTGCTATAAAGTCCTCCCGATCTCGTATTCGTAAAAAGATAGGTGTCGATTCTAAAGAAGATATTATTGCCTATATAAAAACAAAAAATAAAGCGTAACTACATCAAAATTAGTAGCTGCAACCCCTTTGCAACCCCTTAACTCTTTGGTAGTCTTAAAATTATCTTAATTTTGCGCTCGATTTTAAGAAAAGATATCCATTCTTTTACCCAAAATAACCCCTTATGAAACACCTTTACGTTACGCTATTTTTTATTGGTATTTTCTTCAATACTGTGTTTTCGCAAGACGAGTTTATCTTCACTTGGCAAGCGACCGATGCTCAAAAAGAGCTTTCAACACCTACTTCCGGATCTGGTTATGACTATACCATAGATTGGGGAGATGGTACGATTGAAACCAACCTAAATGGATTTAGAAGTCATACATATACCAGTAACGGGACTTATACCATAACCATACAAGGAACATTTCCTGCAATAGCCTTTGGTAATAATCCAGATTTTAGAGTTCCTGCACAATTGGTATCTATAGAGCAATGGGGAACAAATATGTGGACAAATATGACTAGAGCTTTTTCTGGTTGTTCGAATGTAGTCATTAATGCTACAGATAGACCGAACCTGAGCAATACCACCTCTATGGAAAAAATGTTTGATGGAACTACAAACCTTGTGGATAATGGAGGGGAGCTTGGGAATTGGGATGTGTCAACTATTGAAAATATGGCGGATATGTTCAGAAATTCTGGGATGAACGTAAATATAGGATCCTGGAATGTGGGAAATGTAGTCAACTTCATAGGGATGTTTACCGGGAACACCGAGTTTAATCAAAATATTAGCGGTTGGAATATCGGAGAATTTGTGACAGGGTCCATTGATATGCGAGCTATGTTTGATTCTGCCAGTAGTTTTAATAGCCCCTTGAATGCATGGGATATGAGCAAAGTTACCAACGTGTCCAGTATGTTCGGTTTTGCTACAGCCTTTAATCAACCTCTTGATGATTGGAATACGAGCAGTGTTGAGAATATGGGAGGGATGTTCTTTGGAGCATCAGACTTTGATCAAAATGTTGGTGATTGGAATCTTTCTAGTGTAACCTCCATGGCGGCGATGTTTCAGTTAGCAGGGCTCTCGACAACAAATTATGATGCTACACTAATCGGTTGGGCTACACAAGATCCGGGAGAAACGATACCTACTAATATCAGCATCAGTTTTGAAGGAAGTCAATATTGTTTTGGAGTCGATGCCAGAAATACACTAACAGATAATGCAGGATTGAATTGGAATATCTCAGATGATGGTGCAGCCTGTGATTTGACAGAAGCGTTTATCACTACCTGGAAAATCGATACCAATAATGAAGAGATAGCACTTCCTATTCCAGATACCGGACTTGATTTCACAGTAGATTGGGGAGATGGAACTATCACCAATGAGACAGAAGAAGCATATCATACCTATGCAAATGCTGGTACCTATACCATTCGCGTTTTGGGGAACTTCAATCGTATACGTTTTAATGAAAATGCAGATAGTAGAAAAATCCAAACCATCGAGCAATGGGGGAATAACAAATGGACCTCTATGGAAAGTGCTTTTAAAGGCTGTGGTTTTTTGGAAATAAATGCTACAGATGTTCCTGATTTGAGTGATGCAACCTCTATGGTAAGTATGTTCGAAAACGGAACTTGTATAGATAATGGTGGAAGCCTAGGAAATTGGAATGTAAGTACTATTACTTCCATGGATAATATGTTCCGTAATGCTTTTATGGAAGAAAATATCAATTCCTGGAATGTGAGTAGTGTAAAAACTATTAATTATATGTTTTCGGGTTGTGAAGATTTTAATCAACCCCTGGATCAATGGAATACCAGTAATTTAGAGTCAGCAATAGAGGCTTTTTCTGATACTAAATCTTTTGATCAGAGTTTGGGAGATTGGAATATTAGTAGTGTCTCTGACTTTACTGATATTTTTAGAAGAACCTCTTCATTTTCAGATGAGAATTATGACAAAACCTTAATCGGTTGGGCAACTTTGGAAAGTGGAGAATCATTATCTTCAAACGTTACTTTTGGAGCTGGAGACTTAAAATATTGTTTGGGAGAATCAGCTAGAAATCAATTAACAGATCCAAGTGGTCCTAACTGGACCATTACCGATGGAGGACTGAATTGTAATTTTGCTAATGCTTTTACTACTACATGGCAAACCACTGCAGCAAACGAGAGTATTACAATTCCGACAACTGGAAGTGGATATAACTATGCAGTAGATTGGGGAGATGGAACTATTGAAAGTGGTTTTACAGGGAATGCTACGCATGAATATACAACTGCAGGAACGTATAGGGTAAAAATTATAGGAGATTTCCCTAGAATCTTTTTTAATAATGGCGGAAGTAGAAATAAGATTTTGTCTGTTGAGCAATGGGGAGCAATTGCTTGGCAATCAATGGCGCAAGCATTTAATGGGTGTGCCAATCTTAAATTAAACGCTACGGATACTCCAGATCTTAGCGCAGTGATTAGTACCCGAAGAATGTTTGCAAAAAATACGAATTTCGAAGATTTGCAGAATGTTATAGGTCTGTGGGATACCGGAAATGTAGAGGATATGAATGCGATGTTTATCCAATCTGGTTTTAATCATGATATTGGAAATTGGGATGTTTCTAAAGTAACGGATTTTGGAGGGATGTTTTATGTGTGCCCTAATTTTGATCAGGATTTAGGGGACTGGGATATTAGTGAAGCCGTAATTATGAGGAGTTTTATTACGACTAACTCTCTTGCTACCAATAATTTTTCTTTAGAAAATTATGATAAAACCTTGAAAGGATGGGCAACATTAGACCCAGGAGAAACTAGAATACCAAGAGATGTAGTTCTGTCTGTGGATCTTACTCGATATTGTGATGCCTTTGTAGAACATGATCAATTAGTAAATGATTATGGTTGGAGGATTTCTGATCTGGGATTAGGATGTCCGGAAGATGAAAAATTTATCACGACTTGGCAAACTACAACAGCAAATGAAACGATTACTATACCCACTTTTAGTGGAGAATCATATCGTTATGTGATTGAATGGGGTGATAATACAACAGAAGTAGTAACTACAGATGCTGCGCCAACTCATACTTATGCCAACGCAAGGACGTATACCGTAAAAATTACTGGAGATTTCCCAAGAATCTTTTTCAATGGAAATGCTTCTAACGGAGCTAAGATCGTTACCATAGAACGGTGGGGAACACAGCAATGGACCTCAATGAATAGAGCTTTTTCGGGTTGTCAAAATTTAAAATTGAATGCGGATGATACCCCAGATTTATCTCAAGTTACCAATATATCTTCCATGTTTAGGGATTGTACAAATCTGGAAGATCTAAAAGACACTATCAACTTATGGGATATGACTAATATCGAAACGATTTCTTCCATATTTAAAGGATGTTCGATGTTTGATGAAAATATAGGTAATTGGACATTTAATAATCTTTCTAGCGCATTTAATGCTTTTGAGGGTGCTGCAGCTTTTAATCAGAATATTTCAAACTGGGATGTGAGTAAAGTGGATCAATTAGATGCGATGTTCAAAGATGCTACTTCTTTTGATCAACCAATTGGAAATTGGACCTTGGGGACAGTAGATTATATCGATAGAATGTTCGAGGGAGCAACCGCTTTTAATCAGGATTTAAGTAATTGGGATTTTAGTAATGTGTATGATGCAGGAAACATGTTCGAAGGTGCTTCATCTTTTGATCAAGACCTTTCTTCTTGGGATATTAGTAACGTAGAATCCTTAGATAACTTTTTTGTTGGTTCAGGAATGTCTCAGGAAAATTATGATAAAACCCTGATCGGATGGGCAACTTTGGAAGCAGGGGAAACTACCATACCCGCTGATTTGACATTAGATGCCGATGTAGCGCATTGCTTGAGTGTCAATGCGGTGAATACATTAACCAGCGCTCCTTATAATTGGACAATTAATGACCTGGGGAATTCTTGTCCAGAAGATGCATTTATCACTACCTGGCAAACCAATGCAGATAACGAAAGTATTACAATACCAACCAATGGTTCAGGATATGATTATATAGTAGATTGGGGAGATGGAACTATCGAAATTGGGTTTACAGCTAATGCTACACATCAATATACAACTGCTAGCACTTATACCGTAAAAATTACTGGAGATTTTCCAAGAATTCGTTTCAATTCGAGTATTGTAAATAATCAAAGCAAAATACAAACCATCGAACAATGGGGAACCCAGCAGTGGGATACTTTTACGAGTGGTTTTAATGGATGTGCCAACCTAAAACTAAATGCAGATGATGTACCTGATTTATCGCAGGCTACGCAATTGTCTAGTATGTTTGAAGGGTGTACCAACTTCGAAGATCTAAAGGATAGAATGGGATCTTGGGATGTGTCAACGATAGAACGTATCGATAGTATGTTTACAAGCTGTAGTATTTTTAATGAAGATATCAGCGCATGGACATTTACCAACTTGCTAAGAACGGACTCTGCTTTTGAGGAAGCTTTAGCCTTTAATCAGAACATTTCTAATTGGAATATGGCTACAGTAACCGATATGGCTTTTATGTTTTATGATGCTGCTACTTTTGATCAATCTATAGGTAATTGGGATGTTAGTCTGGTTCAGGAGATGGAAGAATTGTTTTTTGGAGCATCATCTTTTGATCAAGATCTATCCAACTGGGATATTTCAAGTGTGACGAACATGGCTGGAATATTTGCAGGATCTGGATTATCACAGGCCAATTATGATAACATATTGATCGGATGGGCAAATATAGAAGCGGGGGAAACTATCATACCCACTGATTTGACATTGGATGCCGGTGTAGCACATTGCTTGAGTGTAAATGCGGTAAATACATTAACGAGTGCGCCTTATAACTGGACGATTAATGACTTGGGGAATTCTTGTCCGGGAGATGCGTTTATTACTACCTGGCAAACTACTACGGATAATGAAAGCATAACCATACCAACTTCTGGAGGAGGATATAATTATATAATAGATTGGGGTGATGGAACTATAGAAACAGGTCTTACAGCTAATGCTACACATCAATATACAAACGCAGGGACTTATACTGTAAAGATCACTGGAGATTTTCCTAGAATATATATGCTTACTAATTCTTCCAATAGGGATAAAATTTTAGCTGTTAAACAATGGGGGACACAACAATGGACCTCAATGGAATATGCGTTCTACAATTGTGCTCAACTAGTTGTTGATGCTACAGATACACCGGATTTGAGCCTGGTAACCAGTATGAGATCGATGTTTCAGGGAACTATTGCTTTGGTAGATAATGGGGCTAACATGGGGAATTGGAATGTAAGTACTATTGAAACCATGGCCTCATTATTTAATCGTTCAAACTTTAATGAAAATATAGACGCCTGGAATGTATCCAAAGTACAAGATTTTTCATCTATGTTTTTTAGAAATGTTGTTTTTGATCAAAACCTTAATTCCTGGAACACAGCTAGTGGAGAACGTTTCAGTTCTATGTTTGATGGAGCGACCGCTTTTAATGGAAACATTACGAATTGGGATACAAGTAAATCGTTGAGTTTTGCCAATATGTTTAGAGATGCCATTGTATTTAATCAAGATATCAGCGGATGGGACACTAAAAATGTTGGTAATATCAATAATGCTTTTGAGAGAGCCACAGCTTTTAACCAAGACCTAGGTAGTTGGGATATTAGTTCGTTATTTGAAAATACTAATTCAATCCAGCATATGTTTAGTAACTCAGGTATGTCTACTGCTAATTATGATGCTACTTTGATAGGTTGGGCTAGGTTAGATAGTGGTGAAACTAAGATTCCTGTCGGAGTTATTTTTGATGCAGAAGGTATCACCTATTGTTTGGGAGAATATGCCAGAAATACCTTAACCAGTGCTCCCTATAATTGGACCATTAATGATGGTGGTCAAGGTTGTATCACTCCTGTAATTACTTTGTTAGGAGATAATCCTCAAGTTATTGAATTGGGAGATAATTATGTTGAGTTAGGAGCCGAAGTTACTTATGGAGCAATACTAACTATTAATGCTACATCAGTAAATACAAATCAGGTAGGAAGTTATACGGTTACTTATGATGCTATCAACAATGTGTCTGGCGTTTCTGCAGCCCAAGTAACTCGAACAGTCGATGTAGTAGACACCACTGCACCAATAATCACATTAACAGGAGTCAATCCACAAGAGATAGCCTTAGGCGTTGGTTATATCGAGCTAGGAGCGACTACCGATGATGGGAGTACAGTTGTAATCGATGCCACCGATTTTGTAGATGCTGTAGGAAGCTATACGATTCGATATAATGCAACCGATGCCTCTGGTAATAGCGCTACGGAAGTCACTAGAACAGTCAATGTGATAGATACCTGTCCACTATCCAGTTTACCCCCAAACAATTTTACAATCACGACCACTAGTGAAACTTGTGAGGATAAGGATAATGGAACACTCACCATCACAGCCGCTACGGCATTGGAATATAGAACCACCATTAATGGAGTAGATCATAGCTTTACATCATCATTGGCCATAGATAATCTACCTCCAGGTACTTACCCGATCTGTATCACCGTTGAAGGTTTTGCGAACTGCGAACAATGTTTTGAAGCGGTGATTACGGCAGCAGGATCCCTATCGGGAGCTACCAGTGTAGAAAACGATACTACAGGTACCAAAATGCAGGTGGAGATCACTACAGGAACTCCTCCTTATACCGTAACAATCAATGATGAGGTGATAGGCATATTTGCTACTAATAGCTTTGCTGTAGAGGTTAACCATGGGGATCAAGTAGCAGTATCCTCAAGCCTGGAATGCGAAGGAAAGCTATCCAGCAAAGTCAACTTATTTGATAGCTTTAGAATTGCACCTAACCCAACTAAGGGAGCTATTACTTTATCAGTTCCTGAGAGTATATCAGGAGTAATGAATATTGCCATATACAACTCGATAGGAATTGTAGTTTCATCAGGAATGTATGATATGAGTTCTGGTCAGGTGGTATTGCCAACAGCAAACTTACCACAAGGGATCTACTTGATATCAATTGCAGATGGAGGAACATTTAAGATGGTTAAACAATAAAAAAGGAGCAGAGTGATGAAGCATATAAAATACTATATAGGATTAGTAATACTAGGAGTAATAATTTCTTGTAGTGGCGATGATGATCGTCCACCACTGATTACCATCAACGAGGCACCGGGAGTTCCAGCTTTGGTGTTTCCTACCAACAATTTGATTTGTACCAGTGTTGATTTAGAGTTTTCCTGGAATGTGGTAATCGATAGTGATGGCGATGCAGTTCGTTATGTGATCGATATCGCCAGGGATAGTAATTTCAATGACATAGCCTTTACGGTAACGACCACAAGTACCACCAATACTTTTACCTTAGAGAAGGGTGTACGGTATTATTGGAGAGTACAAGCCATAGATAGTGAAGATAATGCAAGTAATTATTCACCGACACAATCTTTTTATACAGAGCCAGAGGCTACGGTAAACAGTTTACCAGCAGTCCCAGAATTAGTGAGTCCAGCACAAGGCTCACGTATATCGGCAACAACAGTTAGTTTAGCATGGAATGCCAGCGATAGCGATGACGATGTGCTATCGTATGATCTTTACTTTGGAGATACGAATCCTCCTGTATTATTTGCAGAGGATCTTGATGTTACCACTATGGATGTGGATGTATCTTCAAGGAAAGTGTATTATTGGCGGATAGTGGCTAGAGATTCCCATCAAAGTGCAACGATTAGCCCGGTGTGGAACTTTAGAACAGAATAGCAACTACTCAACCTAGCAAGCGATTACGGAGGTAAGGGGCCGTAACGTGTTTATGCCCACTCTACATAGAGTGGGTATTTTATTCTTATTTAAAAACCTCAGGAAAAGGAGTAAGTGCTATATCCCAGATCAAAGGCAACACAAAATAGATCAAAATCGTAGTGATGACAATAGAGACGATATTCATCCAAAGCCCTACTTTCATCATTTTAGGAATAGTCAATAAACCAGAACCAAAAACCACGGCGTTAGGAGGTGTAGCTACAGGAAGCATAAAAGCACAAGAAGCGGCGATCGTTGCGCCTATCATCAAAAAGTAAGGGTGAACATCTATAGATAGCGCCAAAGCAGCCATAACAGGCATTAACATTGCTGCGGTTGCTACATTTGATGTAATTTCGGTTAAAAAATTAACCACCATAACAATGGCAAGAATAAGCAGTAGAGAAGGAAACATTTTAAACAATGCCAATTGATTTCCTATCCATTCGGCAAGTCCAGAAACTTTAAAACCTTCAGCCAGGGCTAATCCACCACCAAATAACAATAAAATTCCCCATGGAATGTTTTCTGCCGTTTTCCAATTAATGATTCCCAATTTTTGTCTTTTCTGAGAAGGGATTACAAATAGAACAATCGATCCTGCGATGGCAATCAAGGTATCACTAATACCAGATATAATATGTTTCAGTAAAAAAGAACTAGTCATCCAACATACAGCAACAGTACCAAAAACGAATAGCACTGCTTTTTCTTCATAAGATATCTTACCTAAATCATCCAGTTGGTTTTTGATCGCTGTTTTACCTCCTGGGATTCCTTCCACAGCAATAGGAAATACTTTTTTGGTTAAATACAACCATCCTATGATGAGCATCAAAACAGAGAAGGGCAACCCCAGCATCATCCATTGCGCAAAAGAAATTGTTTCGCCATAAAGTTCTTCGGCTATGCCCACAAAAATAACGTTGGTAGGAGTCCCAATAATAGTAGCAATACCTCCAATAGAACATCCATAGGCCATGGCAAGCATCAAAGATCTACCCATGGTGTTTTTTATCGTTTCTTCGGCCTGAATTTGAGAAACTACAGCAAGTCCTATGGGGAGCATCATTACTGCAGTAGCGGTGTTAGAAATCCACATACTCAAAAAAGCCGTGGCGATCATAAACCCAAGAATTACCTGATTCCAATTACTTCCGATACGATAAATGATGGTAAGGGCAATCCGTTTATGAAGGTTGGTTTTCTCTATGGCCGAAGCCAGGATAAACCCTCCCAGAAAAAGAAAAATCATTGGATTAGCAAAAGCCCCAGATACGCCTTTGATAGGCATAACCCCTGTTAATGGGAAAAGTACAAAGGGAAGTAAAGCTGTTACAGCAATAGGAATAGCTTCGGTAATCCACCAAACTGCAATCCAGGTTGCAATGGCAAGGGTAGCCAATCCTTCTTTGGATAGTCCTTCGGGACTTAAAAAAAACAAAATAAACAAGAATAGAACAGGACCTGCAATAAGTCCGATAGTCTTTGTTTTCATGCAGTACGAATTAATAGTATCCTTTTTTCAAAAAACGGATTTGGTGAATTTACTGCATTTTTTACGAAAGCCGAAACCTCTTTTAGATATTCCTTGATCTAGAGTGCTAGTACCTTTCCTTGTAATTTTGCTGATTTGTAGATGGCTTCCACAATTCTGACATCTTTCATACCTTCTTCTCCTGGGACCATTACCGGAGTGTTATTGATGATGGATAAGGCATCATCATCCATTTGTTTGGCTTGTTGATTTCTAATAGGGATATTTAATAAAGTACCATTACTTGCCTTTCCTTGTACACCAGCATACATAGAGAATGGAGCCAGAGTGTACCACCCCTTTTCGCAATCTACATAAAGTTCATGCATCGATTTACCAACACTGGTTTTACCATGGGCAATAGCGCCAGAGGGGAATTCTAAGGTGAAATGAGTGGTCTCGTCGGTTTCGGTAAAAATTTTGGGTCGGGTGGTCATTTGTTTGGCAGATACGGATATGGGTTCTTCTCCCGTCACATACCGAGAAGCGTTGAGTGCATACACCCCTAGATCATACATCGTACCACCACCTAACTCAGCATTTAAACGCCAGCTTCTTGCAGGATTTGAGACATTATATCCTATTTCGGCTCTTAGCGTTTCTATTTTCCCGAAAGGTTTTGTTGTTGCCCAATCCATTACCGTACGGGTATTAGGTTCGTGTTGCATACGATATCCGATAGTGAGTTGTACTTTATTCTTTTGACAAGCATCGATTATGGATTGGCATTCGGCTTCGGTTTTGGCCATGGGTTTTTCGCACCAAACATGTTTCCCAGTATTGGCCGCTCTAATCGCGTATTTGGCGTGCAAACCAGTAGGGACTACAATATAAATCACATCAATATCGGGATTGTTAGCGATTTGATGCATGGTATCGTAGTTGTATACATTTTGATCCGGGATTTTATACCGTTCTTGCCACTTAGGGATTTTCCAGGGGCTACCCGTTACAATACCTGTAAGCTTACAATGTTTGGTAAGCTGCAAAGCTGGAGCAAGAACTG
The DNA here is from genome assembly GCF_055808215.1 of Aquimarina sp. KJ22-3. Lineage (NCBI taxonomy): Bacteria > Pseudomonadati > Bacteroidota > Flavobacteriia > Flavobacteriales > Flavobacteriaceae > Aquimarina > Aquimarina sp. KJ22-3. The sequence goes on from NZ_CM147859.1 coordinate 651,987, forward strand.
TAGAGCTATAATTTCCTAAACCTACCAAACAAACACCAATTTGTTTTTGAGAACCGTTTGAAAAGATGTTGCCATATGGTAATAAGCTATACCCAAGTGCAAGGCTGGTATTTCGAATAAAATCCCTTCGATTGACTAACATATCTATTGGTTTTTTGTGATGTATGTAAGGTACTAGATATCAGCATACAATTGTGTTGCTGATTTGTTAAATCGAAGGGATTACTCTGACTGACTTTATAAATGTTATACTGCCTTAGTACTGATTTTTTCCTGAAGTTTTAAAATGTTTCCTAGACTTTTAAAATACAGCCTTCTTGATTTTGAAATGATGCTATCAAGTTGCTGTAGAATCTGATTTAATTTTTGTCCGTCTAAGGTGGCACTCGATATGAATGCGACATTTTCTGCCAGCAAGTGTTCTTTTAATGAAGAGATATGTTTAGTATTATTCATGGATGGTAATCGTAAAACATCTACTTCATTAAGTGCGTGAATTAATTGGTTATGCAAGGTGTTGAACTGACCTGCAAAAACTTTTGCCTGATTTTCGTCTAAACTACCGATAGCATTGATTTCATCAATTTTTGTATGAAATTCGTTTTGAATACCAATAAATGCACGATGATATTTCTGGAAATCGAATTGGAATCGATAACGTAAGATCAATTCATCTTTTTCTGTAGCATTACTAATGGCATAAATGGCAGCAAAAACTTTTTCATCAAAGTCTTGATACCAGCTATCCTTATTTACCTCTTCTACCAGATCTTTATATACTTTTTCGGCTTCTTTGTTGCTATACTGTGTTCCTCGGAAATTAAACTGTTTCTCTTTGGTTTGTTTGCTTAATACTTTAGTCAGCAAACGAAACTCATCATCGACTTCCTTTTCTCGATCCATTTTTTGCTGTAGTCGATTTCCATATAAATCCTCGAGAACATTAATGCTGTTCGAAGTGGTAATTTGATGCTCGGTAAGCATACGTTCCAGGTTGTCCAAAGGGAATTCTGAAAAGAAACGGTTATCATAGTTCCCAAGATATTTAGGATCAAATTGTGTTTCTTCAATTTCGGATTCTATAAATTCCTGAATTTCTGTTGCTGAAGCAAAAGGGGTATCCTTGGATAAATTAAAATTAACGGTAATCAGGTTCTTGGTCACCTTTTCACACAAGGCTTCTTTGTCATCAAATAATATCCAAGGCGATCGGGTATCTTCTATACCTTCTACAAAATTCTTCTTGGCGTTATCTTCTCTCTTATATCCGGATGGGTGAGAGGCATACATGTTAGGAACATGTGCGTCGTCGTCTTCCAGAAATACTCTTTCGTGATTACAGTTTTCCAGAAGGTTATCCTTAAACTCTTTTTTGTTTTTCTTCAAGTATTCGTAGGCAGAAGTCTGATGGTAAAACAGATTAGAGGAGTATTTTTTATCTTGAATTGCCGAAAACACATGTTCTGAAGCAAAATTCAACGCTTGTGTAGTAGCATCCAGTTTGTATAAACCGTTTACAATAGCATTACTGCCCGTAACACTTACCGCAACCAGATCGGCATGATATTCCATTTGTCTGGATAACGAAGACTGAAGCAGATTGATCCCTTTATAAATCAAAACCATGACTTGTCTGGTGGTCCAAACGGCAGGCATCAATAACCAGGCAAAAATGGCAATTCGAATATCTGAGTTTTTCATGGAGTCCAGAGTTCGATCCCAATAATCACGCTCATTCACCATATCATAAATAATTCGATTGGTCATATACACATAACTTCCCAAACGCATACTGCTTTGCGAAAAATGCCCGAATTCGTGAGCAAGTACGGCTTTGAATTCAGTAAGATTAAGACCGTTTACCAATCCAAGACCAATCAATAAGTTTTTCCGGGTAGGGATAAATAAACTCAATATGGTACTGTTATAAAATACAGCCGCATTAATTTCGTGGTTTACAAATATTTTCTTCGGGAAAGGTGCTTTGGTTTCCTCACTTAATGTTCTAATGAATTGAAAAAGCTTTGGATGTTCTTTTTCAGTAATTTCTATATTAAGAGGATTATCATCGAGACGTTGTTTTTTGAATATGAACTTAATCATAAACAACACAAACATACCACTCATCCCCACGGTACCCGCTTTTAGTAAGATGGTAAGTTTATTGATGTGGCCCATGTCATACGTTAGGGCGAGATAAAAAAGATAAATAGACCCGGCAACCGCGGCTGCATATAATGCAAAAAATAGAACAATCCCCACCAATACTACAAATACATTCTTTTTGTAGTTGGTAGTAATCTTAGTAAAGTTTTTTCGGTCTAACTCCGGACTTAAAGGGTAAAAATCAGCCATTGATCAATCAGTTTTAGTTAGTGATTTCGTACAATGTTTTGTAACATTTATTGTAAGTGTCACAAGAATCTGAGATGTTACCCCTAATATGAATTAGTTAAGGAAAGTACCTTGTTTTTTTAGATCTTAAATTTCAATATACGTATCTACAGTACGGTCACTTTTGATTTCGCCGGTATGCTTGGTAGACGCTTTTTCAAATAGAAGAACATGTACCTCTTCACCATCTTTGGTAGAAGGGCAGTGTTCTACACCTTTGGGAACTACAATAAGCTCTCCAGCTTCTACCGTTACGGTTTTGTCTCTGAATTTCATGTACAGCGTCCCTTTAATCACCTGAAAAAGTTCATCTTCATCATCGTGTTTGTGCCATATAAAATCACCTGATAGTTTTGCCAGATATACTTGATTATTATCTACCATGGCAATACGATGAGGATGCCATTGCTTATCAAACTTGGATAATTTGTCTTTAATATTAATCGCTTCCATAGACATTAAGAATTTTGGAAAAACAAGGTACTTATTTCATCCGTGATCCGGGTGGGTCTTAACGTTTCTTTATGCAACAAACACCATACGGTTTTGGCAGATACTAATTCTTTTTGAGTGGTTGTATTAATGATTTTGGTGCAGCGCTCGCTTTTCACACCTCGATGGCTATCGATCCAGGTTCGTACTGTTATGGTATCTCCCAAAAAAGCAGGGTTATGATATTCTATAAAATGATTGAGTACTACCCAAACGTAGGTGTTTCTTATGTGATCATCGATTTTGGATTCCCAATGTTTTTTGGCAACGTCTTGGATCCATTGCAGGTAGACTACATTATTAACATGATTGATATCATCAATAGCAGATGCAGGAACCTTAAAATCGTACTCGAAAACTTCTGAGGTCATAAAGTAAATTTTGTCAAATGTACTATAAAAACCTATAGCAATTTTGTACGATAAAACGTGTTAATCTAAACAATAACTTAAAAAGGTTAAAATAATGCCTTTCCTATAAAATATGTTCTAATTTTAGGAGCATTAACCATAACAAATATATTATATGAAAACAAACCTTTTAAACATTCCCGGGGTAGCTACGCTATCGCGAGAAAGTCAAAGTAAGATTAAAGGTCAGGCTGGAGTTGATTTATCACTATGTGGGTGTTCTTGCAGCGGATCAGTAACAGGGCCTGCTTATTGTAGCTGGTACCTGGCTTGTCCGGATGTGTACACCTGTGAAGACACCTTTTAGTACTCTTTAAAACTTGTTTTGTGAAATAATTACTTTAAGTCATTTTGAGCAGCGTCGAATCGTATTGCTGGTTTTTACGTTTTGATAATGCTCAAAATGGCAATAAAAAATGCTACTAGAACTGCAGCATTAATTTAGCGATATAGAAGAACAAAAAGATCCCGAAAATATCATTACTGGTGGTAATAAAAGGACCGGTGGCAATGGCAGGATCGATTCCTCGTTTATCCAGAATGATCGGAACAAAAGTTCCTATTAATGCAGCGACAATAATCACACAAAGCATAGATATGGCAATGGTTAAACTAAAATCCATTTCCATACCGATAATCAAACCAAATAAGATAACCAATATACCAAGGGTAATACCACTGATCAAACTTAAACTTATTTCTTTTACCAATCGGTTAAATAGACTTCCTTTTACAACGTCGTTGGCCAAACCTTGAACGATAATAGCCGAAGATTGTACTCCAACATTACCTGCCATCGCTGCAATTAGCGGAGTGAAGAAAAATAGTTCTTTGTATTTGGCAAGGGCATCTTCAAAACCTTCCATAATAAAAACACTTCCCAAACCTCCAAATAACCCTAGAATCAACCAGGGCAATCTAGCGCGAGTAAGTTCTAGTACGCTATCATCTGCTTCTACATCTTGCGATATACCCGCGGCAAGTTGATAATCTTTTTCTGCCTCATCTTTGATAAAATCTACGATATCATCAATAGTAACCCTACCTACAAGAACACCTTCGTGATCCACAACAGGAATAGCCTCCAAATCATACTTTTGCATAACCCGGGCTACTTCTTCTCCTTCGGTATCAACATCTACAAAATCCACCTTTGGAATATAGACATCACTAATTTGCGCTTTGGTAGGAGCTGTAAGTAAATCTTTTAAGGATAATCTTCCTTTCAGCTTATCCTCTTTGTCAACTACATAGATCGAATGTACACGTGTTACATTTTTTGCTTGTCTTCTCATTTCGCGAACACAACCTGCAATAGTCCATGTTTCTTTAACTCGAACCAACTCCTTGGCCATTAACCCTCCAGCAGTATCTTCTCCATAGCCAAGAAGCTCTTTGATATCCTCGGCGTGCTTTTCGTCTTCAATCTCGGCAATTACCTCTTCAGCAAGCTCATCAGGAAGTTCTGCAATCACGTCGGCAGCATCATCGGTATCCATCTCTTCAAGCTCCTCGGCAATCTCTTTAGCAGAAAGGTTTTCTAGAATACGCTCACGGAAATCTTCCTCGAGTTCCATAAGGGCTTCCGAAGTTTTTTCGCTATCCAGTAATTTGATGATATAGGTGGCCTCTGTAAGGTTGAGCTCTCCAATAATTTCTGCAATATCAGCAAAGTGAATTTCATTGAGCATACTGCGCAATTTTTTATCACCTGCATTTTGGACGAGGTGTTGCACTTCTGTTATAAGCTCTTTGGAAATCTGAAACGCCATATTACAATGGTTTGCGGACTTTTGTGCAAACGCTCACAAAGATAACCAAAGAATTTAATTGAGCTTTATGGCTGTGTTAAATGAGATGGACTTATTTTACAATCGATATTTTTTAAATCAATCGTTATCCTTATGTATCTTGATTTTCAATTTGAGAAGTTAACTCAATAAATTGAGCTACAGATAATTGCTCTGGTCGTTTGTTAAAAATATCCAATGCCTTAATTTCTTCGTGGAGCTGAAGTGTTTTAAGACTGTTTCTTAAGGTTTTCCTACGTTGTCCGAAAGCTGTTTTCACTACTTTAAAAAATAATTTTTCATCACAAGGTAGCGTGTAGTCTTTTTTTCGAATTAATCGCAGTACACCACTATCTACCTTTGGAGGAGGATTAAATACACCGGGAGGCACAGTAAACAAATATTCAGCATCGTAAAAAGCCTGAACCAATACCGATAAAATCCCATAGGTCTTACTACCTTCTTTTTCACAAATACGTCGTGCAACTTCTTTTTGAAACATCCCGGTAAACTCAGGAATCTGATCCCTATATTCTAAAGTCTTGAATACGATTTGAGAAGAAATGTTATAAGGAAAGTTACCTGTAATGGCAAAGGGCTCATTTTCGAAAAGTGCGGTGAGGTCAAATTTCAAAAAATCAGCTTCTACGACTTCAAAAGAACGGCTTTTTTGCATCGCCTTTGCATGTTCCAAACGAAAATGAGTATTAAGATACGCTATAGATTCGGTATCGAGATCCATAGCAACTACATGCAATTCTTTTTCAAGAATGTATTTGGTAAGTACCCCCATACCAGGACCAATTTCGATTACATGGTCGTATCCCGAACAGGTCAGGGTATCTCCAATTTTTCTTGCAATATTTTCATCTTTTAGAAAATGTTGACCCAGATGCTTTTTGGCACGTACGGTATCCGTTTCATTGGATTTTGAAAAAGAGGAATCGGGATGATAATTTTTTTGTGTTTAGCCATTTCGCTCACTCACAATTTCCAGTTCGGTTCTAAAAGCAACAAATTTCCCTGCAAATCGTTGAGATTCTGCTCGCAGTCGATCGGCATCTTCGTTATAATATTGTTGTAAGGTCTCTTTGCTATTGGTGGTATATTGAACAGAATAGGTAATTCCTCCCATTTCTTCCTGTACCAAAACTTTGGTCATTAAGGCTTTGGTAAATTTTCCTGTAGCCAACATATCAGGGATATGTTCATTTTTCATCCAGTCCACCCATTCGTTATGAACGGTCTCATCAATATTTATGGTAACATTATATATGTACATCGGTAAGATATCTTTATTGTGGCAACAAAGGTAGTAAACTAAGGAGTATTGCCTACTGGTGAGATCAATTTATTGCATCACCACGAAGCGCTCTATATTTTTTGCGAGCCTCCACAAAATAAATACTGTCTGCATGATTGAAGATGATCTTTTCATACAGTTCTTTGGCTTTTTCGGGTTCGCCCAATTGATTTGTATACAGTTCTGCTAACCAATAATACGCATCGTCAACCAATATATCTTCGGGATAAAACTCAATAATTTTCAGGTAATTTATCTTGGCATTTTCAAATTGTTCTTGTTTTTCAAACAACTTGGCTTGTCTTAAAAAGGCTTCATCTTCTATCTTTTCCCCTTTGTGATTGGTAAGTATTTCCTGATATTGCGCAATCGCTTCTTCATTCTTGTTCTGAAACGCTAGCAAATCTCCTCTGGCAAAAATCTTAAGAGCCGTTTGTGTAGAGTCTTCTTGAGAATTGTCGCTAATGATAAGACTCAATTCCATCGCATCGTTGGCAATCAGCTGCGAAGTGGAAGATTTAAGCACATCCAATTGGGTTTGCGCCCAAGAAAAATCCCCTTTATAATAACTCGTTTTGGCAACTTTGAAACGTGCATCCTGAGCCAGGAAATTATTCTTTAAGGCATTTTGTACTTGTGTATAATAGATGAGAGCCTGATTAAACTTTTGGTCGAGGACCAAAATATCTGCAATTTTCATTTTGATTCTGGAAGATTGAAACCTAGATAAACGCTCTCTTTTTATCAAATCTTTTAAGAAAGCAATGGCTTCCTGCTTTTTATCTTGATTGAATGCCAGAAAATGTGCATAATCCACTTGCAAACCAATAGTCTCTCGGGATTTTCCGTACTCTTCAAAAACTTTATTGTATTGCTCAACTATGGATTTATACTCTTTCTTTTTACTGTTGTCTATCTTGGCTTTAAGGATAATCTTGTGCGCGGTGAGTTTCATATCCTTGGAAGCCGAAGTCTCCAGAATATAATTCAAAATTTCGGTTGCCGATTTTAAATCTTTCTCAGAAATTGCAATTCGTGCTAAATCAATTATTCCCTGAGGGCCTTCTTCTTTACGCTTGTATATCGCTTTTTCATGAATAAAAGCTTTTTTAAACTCCTTTTGCTGCACAAATAACCAGCTTAACATTTCGTTGTACAAAATGTCCGGGTTTTGTTGTAGTTTCTTAATGAGCAACTTTTTGAAAATGATATTGGCTTCATTGGTAGGATCTGCAACAATATAATCACTAAAATTGCGCTGTACGATATTGATATAGTTAGGCTGAGATTGTAAAAGAGAGAGGTAACTAGAAAACATTTTTTCGAGTTTCCCTTGTTCTCCGTAGATTTTGGCTAGCTGCACATTATAATTCGCTCTAGGATTGTCTTGCATTCCTTTTTCATAAATCAGTGCGGCCTCATCCAGGAGATTGTATTTCTCGAAGGTTTGCGCCAAAGAATAGGCATGATTGAGATTGGTATTGTCATAAGCAGCGATAGCTTTATTGTAATAGATACGAGCTTGATCTGATTTTCCTTGTAAGTCATAATGATGCCCCAATTCTACCAATAGTTGTGCATTGTTTGGATTTTGGTCAATACGCTTTTTTAAAATGGTTTCTGCCTGTTCGAATTGTTCTAGTTGCTGATATGACTCTACTAACCCTAGTAAATAATTGGTCCGATTGGGATATTTATCAAACAGTTTTTGGTAGATGCTCAATGCTTTTTCATACTGCCCTTGTTGCATATAGTTCTTAGCCAACTGCTCCGACTGAGCAGAAGCAGATAGTGATATGCATAGGACTAAACAGAAAAAGAGAAAGCGCATTTTGCAGTTTTTTTGTAAATATAGCAAAATGCGCTTTAGCAGTATGTTATAGATAGCTTAATCTATGTATTCAAAACCACAGTAAGGTACAAGTACCTCAGGAATCTTAATTCCCTTTTGGGTTTGATAATTTTCTAAAATTCCAGCCAGTACTCTTGGTAATGCCAACGAGCTACCATTAAGTGTATGCGCCAATTGTTTTTTACCGTCGTTATCCTTGAAGCGTAATTTTAATCGATTAGCCTGATACGATTCGAAGTTAGATACCGAACTGATTTCCAACCAGCGATCCTGAGCCGTAGAAAACACTTCAAAATCATAAGTTAGTGCAGAAGTGAATCCTATATCACCACCACACAAACGCAGGATACGATAAGGTAGTTTTAATTCTCTAAGGATATCTTTTACATGATCTACCATACCGTCCAATGCAGCATAAGAATTCTCAGGTTTTTCTATTCTTACGATTTCTACCTTGTCAAACTGATGCAATCGATTCAATCCACGTACATGAGCTCCATAAGATCCAGCTTCTCTTCTGAAACAAGGAGTGTATCCTGTACAGCAGATCGGAAGATCACTTTCTTTTAGTAGATCTCCCCTGAACATATTGGTTACTGGTACCTCGGCTGTTGGGATAAGGTAAAGATCATCTCCTGTAACATGATACATTTGCCCTTCTTTATCGGGTAATTGTCCGGTACCATATCCAGAAGCTTCGTTTACCAAATGAGGTACTTGATATTCTTTATAACCAGCTTCTGTATTTTTATCTAGGAAATAGCTGATCAATGCACGCTGTAAACGGGCACCTTTTCCTTTATAGACAGGAAAACCAGCTCCGGTTATCTTAACACCAAGTTCAAAATCGATGATGTCGTATTTTTTGGCTAGCTCCCAGTGAGGTAATGCCCCATCTTCCAACTTAGGAATATCACCTTCTCTAAAAACCTCTTCGTTATCCTCGTCACTTTGCCCGTTAGGAACAGAGTCATGAGGCACATTAGGAACCGTATACAAAAGCTCAGAAAGTTGAGATTGAATTTCGGTAAGCGTAGTCGACAGTTCTTTTGAAGCTTCCTTAAGTTGTGCAGTTTTTTCTTTTAATAAATTCGCTTTTTGCTGCTCTCCATTTTTGAACAACATTCCAATCTCTTTGGAGAACTTATTCGAATCTGCTAAGGTGTTATCTAATTTTGCCTGTGTTGCTCTACGCTCTTCATCAAGCGCAATGATTTTTTCTAAAACCGGAGCAGCATCAAAATTACGCTTGGTCAAAGCGCTTACATAATGATCTTTGTTTGCGATGATTTGTTGTACTACTAACATGATATCCTACTTTAGGAGATTCTACGAATTAAATTAATGAAGGAGCAAATTTAAATAAAAGACTGGGTTAAACGGATATGAAATAAACATATTTTATTTAGAAACCGCACTGCCAAGAATATTTAAGATCATTTCTAGAATAAATAGCCAGTTTCAGATTTTGAAACTGAAGAGTATTTCTTTTGCACAATGAAAAGATTTGCACGTTAGGCTTGTCCATAGATACTTCTGGAAAAAAGAAAAATAATAGGGGTAACCTTTTGCAGAACTAGTACACATAATGAAAATGTAAGGCGTAAGTGTATTCAATAAGAATGGTTGACCCAATGGGTATAAGGTCCTTTCTTTTTGAAATACGAAAACCGCATATGTATTTAATAATCTCAAAATTAAAATTGTAAATGGGAAAAAAGTTAATAGTTGTTTTAATCATCATTTTAGGGTTTCATGGGTATGGCCAGGTTAATTTTGAAAAAGGATACTTTGTCACCATGGGTGGAGAGAAAACCGAATGTTTGATAAAAAATATCGATTGGAAGGATAATCCAAAAGAATTTATTTACAAACAAGCTTTAGACGGGGAGGAACAAACCGAAAGCATCGCAAGAGTTAAAGAGTTTGTGATTAATGGTATTTCAAAATATATAAAGGCTACAGTAAAAATGGATCGTTCTTCAGAAAGTATAGAAAAGTTAACTGAAGATAAAAACCCAAACTTTAAAGAAGAAACGGTGTTTCTGAAACAACTTGTAGAAGGAAAGGCAAGTTTATATCGATATGAGGATGGAAATTTAAGACGATTTTTTTATCAAGTAAATGAGGGTGAAATTCAACCATTGGTCTATAAAAAGTATAAGTCAGAACAACGATACCAAAACCGAACCATACTCGCTGTCGCCAAAAATAATCATTACAAGCAGCAAATATGGAGTGATTTGAAATGCGGTGATCTAAGTTTGAAGGATGCAGAAAATGCAGAGTACCGTACCAATAGTTTGATTAAATATTTTGTAAAGTATAATTCGTGTATGGATCCAAATTTTGTTCTAAAGAGGAATACTACCCAAAAAGATGCGTTTCATATTACGATTCGCCCTGGGGTGAATTTTTCATCCTTATCGGTAGATAATAGCAGAAACAATCTTAGGGATATTGATTTTGGGGGTAATACAAGCTTCAGGATTGGGGCCGAGATAGAGTACGTTTTACCATTTAATAATAATAAATGGTCTGTGTTTTTAGAACCAACTTTTCAATCCTATAAGGCAGAAAAGTTCATTACCTATTTTCAATCTACATTACTTACTATCGAAACCAATGTGACCGCAGATTATACGTCGATCGAATTTCCTTTGGGAGTAAGACATTACTTTTTTCTGAATGATAGCTCAAAATTATTTGTCGATGGAGGGTTGGTGATTTTTGATGCCAGTATAGACTCTATCATTGATTTTGAAGATGATCGAGGAATGGATTTAGAGATTGATGGAGGAGAAACGGGAAGTAATTTCTTTGCCGGTTTTGGATACAATTACCAGAGTAAATATAGCGTAGAAGCTAGGTACGGGTTTGGCAGAGAACTACTCGGACCTTTTTCTGGATTGTCTTCTAGTTATAATACCTTCTCCTTGGTTTTTGGATATACGATATTCTAGTTTTATTTAACACCATAATTAAGAATGTGGTGATACAACATTTTGATAGTTGTGTCACCACATTTTTTTGCTTCAAATATATCTTTTTACCACCAAATTTATGGTTAAGATAAGTATCAAATTGAGGTGTAAACACTACTTTTTGAACAAAATATGATCACTTCTTTTATAAAACATATGACAAACAGTTGACGCGTGATATGTGTTTGTTCTTCAGTTGATTAAATTAATTTTTTTATAGGGTAATATTCATAAATGTTATCCTGATCTTATTGCAAAGAGGGAATTTCTGCATATATATTTGTCTCATCACGAACGGGCAAAACAAACACAAAAAATCACTCAAAATGCAAAAGACATTACTCAGTATTATGCTTACGTCGACCTTGACAGTTTTCTATGGAAAATTTGTTGAAGTAGGAGTAGATTCAAAGGGGAAAATAGCTACAGAGTCCTTTGATACATCTTTGTCAAATACAAAGGGAAATGACCTCACTTTTTACAAGAACGAAGTCAGAAACCTAGCAAAACAACATCTTCTTATTATTCAATAAGTAACTAAATAATCATGTTTGCTCATGATCCGATAGGGAGTGGATTTGTAATACAGTTCCAATAAGAGATGTACTATCACCATAACAACTCTAATTGGTAGAGAATTCCGAAAAGAGGATCGGAAAGAGTATCACTACAAAAAATAGCTGGGTTTTTAAAACGAATTGACACAAGCCCCGAGTGTCACTAAATGGTCGGGGAGATGCATTTAATTTTAAATTATTTTTTATGAAAAATTCATTGTTAAGCTTAGGAACAGTATTAACGAAGAACCAACAAAGAAATGTTACTGGTGGTCTTGATATCATTACCGCTGTTATTTGTGATGATCGTCATTGTTGGGAAGGTGAAGTAGATACAGAACGTCAAATCCAGAGAAAAGACGGAACCTGGGTGCCATAATGGTTTTGAGCAAATTAAGAGGTCATTGCAGACGGTGGCCTCTTTATATAATGGAAAGTAGAAGGTTTAGTTCAAAATAAAATAAGATAACAACACCAGGTAAAGCTTAGCATGAGTTATTTGGTGTTTTCTCAACGCTTTTTTGTTTTTATTCTGTTTTTTAATTTTTAATAAACAATTTCCAAATGTAATTTTTAGAGTTGAGAACATAAGGGTAATATACAGGTGTGGTATACGGGGTAGACAGCAATTATGCCACACCGCGACCCTTGTGATAATGATGTTTGGAGTAGAAAATTAGTTTTAATTCTTTAAACCATCGAGATCTTTCAATAATTGTTATCACAAAACTGATGGCTAATCCTTTGGCCAATCCGAATTTTCCCAATGTGATCTATTTCGTATGTGCTTCATTTAACGAAGAAAATAATTCTAAATGTAAAGAGTAACGAAAAAACAGCACACAACTTATCTTCTAAAAGTAAACATGACCTATAACAGAACACTATAGAATCGCACAGGAGGTTTTAAATCAACAACTACGGGAAATACAAAAACAATCAACAACAAAATTGAGAATCAATGAAAAACAAAATAACATGTATCTTGTCGATTTTCCTATTATACATAGGATATGCGCAAGATAGTTTTTTGCCAAACGTCACACCGCCCTCTCCAGAAGCGGCGGCTTTATCACGATTTACAGAAGTGCCTGTATCACACTATACAGGGTTGGCAAACGTATCGATACCGATTCATACCATTTCGGTAAAAGGGCTTCAGATACCAATTAGTATCAGCTATCATGGTAGAGGAGTAAAGGTGTCGGAAACAGCACCACGAACAGGTATGGGTTGGTCACTAACTTATGGAGGTGATATTTCAAGACAAATTAGAGGTGAGGCTGACGAATCTGGATATTTTGGAAATGGTAATGATTTTATGACAGTACCATTAAGTCTAACAGCAAGGCAGAGTTTCTTTGCCAGAGAAAGCGAAGTTAGGGATTACGATTATTATCCGGATCAGTTTACCTTTAGTGGTGGAGGTACCAGTGGTAAATTTGTATTCGATTATGAAACTTTAGAGCCAGTGATTCAAAGTTTTGGAGATATAAAAATCACCTATGAAAGAGAAATAATACGAGGGATTAAAAAACGAATCATTGCTTTTCAAGTTACCGATGCTAGCGGAAATATTTTCTACTATGGAATTTCTAAAGATCGCCAACGACAAGCCAGAGATTTACAACTTTCTTCTATAGGAGAATCCATTTACTTGAACGGAAATGTGGTTAGAGATGGTTCAACTCCATCAGAACAAAACTTTAATTCCTGGAAATTACTAGATATCGAAACGCCTTATGGGGAGGTGATTAGTTATCATTATCAAGATGAGTCTCCTATTCGATATGATAAATCCTATGACAAGCATGATCCAACCCCTGGATCCCATACCAACACACCAGGAAACCTGAACAATATCCTCAAAATTAGTTCAAAAGTATCTAGGATAGATGAGCAGGTATGGCAATTAAGTAAAATCACATATAGTCAGGGAAGTATTGTCTTTACCAAAGAATCAAATCTACGTCAGGACTATGATGGGTATGCTTTGGATAAGATAACCATATATGATCAAAACAATCAAAAGATCAAGGCCTACGATTTGAATTATAGCTATACGACAAGTACGGATTATTCTAATGTCTTAAGCCACTTGACTCAATTGCCGATGTTTACTAAGTCGCTTAAAAGAATGTTTTTGAGTAGTATAGAAGAAGAAAGTAGTAATGGAGCAAGCTTACCTCCTTATGAGTTTACATATAATTCTACGGTTTTGCCAAGTCGTTTTTCAACGAGACAAGATTATTGGGGGTACTATAATGGAGCGGCTAATAATGGTCCCTTTTTAAGACTGTTTGAGTATGGTAATTACAAACCAGATCGAAAAGTACATCTAGAAAACGCTAAAGCAGGAATACTAGAGCAGATCAAATATCCAACAGGTGGGATTACCAAATTTACCTACGAACATAATAGAGGTCAAAAACCCTACTTTTTTAATGACGTACTCACCCCAGCTATTAATCCATCTTCAGATGTAGGTACGAAGATAGAATTGACCAAAGAAGATTTTTATGATGTAAATACAGGAACATATAAGACATTAAATTATACGTTTCCGGCTAATACTCCAATCAAGTACAAGTTAGAATGTTTCCACTTCAGAGATATTAATGGAGATCCCAATATCCCCGACTGTATTTTTGAAGTTTCGAAAGATGGTTGGCCCATGGAGATAGGAAAAGAAGTAATATTTTCTAATTGCCAGGGGAGCACAGATGTTAGTTTTGGAGTACGAGTACCCAGACATCCTAGTGTGCCTAGAGATTTACATTTAAACCGCAATTATAATTTTAAGTTGACGATCACTTACGATCAACCTAGTGCGATATTGTATTCTGGTGGGAAACGTATTAAAAAGATAGAATACATCACAGAAAATGATACTCGTGTAAAAGAGTTTGATTACACTCGTGGGGGAGGCGAAACCGGAATCGTAATAGGCCTACCGGGATATTTGAATTTTGATAAGAACAATAATTTTAGCCCATGCTCTTATAATGTATCTAGCTATTTTGATCAGACCAGCGCTTTTAGTTCGTATCAGGCCAATAGTATTGGATATTCTTTTGTAACAGAATACCATGGTACGAAGGTGGCTAACGAAGGGAAAACAGATTACTATTTCACCAATCTTCCGGATGGTGGAGGTGATTATTATGATTTCCCGTATCACCCACCAACCGATAATGAATGGTTACGAGGAAAGAATGTAAATACAATGGTATATAGCAATGTGCCAGGTCAAGGATACGTATTAGAAAAAGAAGTTATTACCAATTACTTGTACGGAGATCATTTTTATGGTTTTAATTCAGTTGGAGGAGCATTGACCTATCCTAATTTTAGTTTTAATCCGGAAGGAGAAGAATATGGTTGGACCCAAAACAAGTCTTCATTAGATAAAGTGAATTCCAGAACACTGTTTAAGCTTCCTTTATTTATGAAGTATGGATATGGAAATATTCTTGATAATAGTACTTGGGGATACAGAGTCTATTATTTAACCGGTGGTACTGTAGATCTATATAGTACCACAGAACGCAATTATTTTGAAGGAGAACTTCTGGAAAGTGAAACCAAATACTTTTATGATTATGACAATCATTATCAGTTAAAGAGCTCTGAGATGACCGATAGTAATGGTGATGTGTATAAAACGGTCAATGACTTCAGTCCATCTTTGATAAGTCAACACAGAATGCAACCAGTTACTACAAGCACCTACAAGAATAATATTATCAAGGGAAAACAGCACACAGTTTTCAATAGGTTCAATGGGAAATTGTTGCCATCAATCATTCAAACTAGTAAAGGTAGGCAAGCATTAGAAGATCGTGCAGTTTTTCATCAATATGATGCAAAAAGCAACCCTGTTGAGGTGAGTAAAAAAGATGGGAGTAAAATCTACTACGTATGGGGATACAATAATTCTCAGCCTATCGCCAAAATTGAAGGATATACAGCTGTTAGTTCGGCTCAAAAAAGCTTAATCAGTGCGGCGATCAATGCATCCAATGGTGATGTATCTGTCGCTACAGAAAACACTTTGCGTACAAAACTAAATGCCATTCGTACTGGTTTTCCAACAGCTCAGGTAACCACCTATACGTATAATCCGCTAATAGGAATCACCAGTATAACGGATCCTCGAGGAGAAATCTTGTATTATGAGTACGATGAGTTTAATAGATTAAAGTTGATTAAAAATTCAGAAGGGCACTTACTTACTGAGCAGGAATACAACTACAAAAACTAAAAATTGAGTAAGATGAAAAAAATACTATATATCCTATTTGTAGTTGTTCCCTTTCTGGTCGCAGCACAAAATACTTCTGAAAATTATGTGGTTACCAAAACCTATAAAGAAGCAACTACAAATACAGTAAACGGTCATGACAAAGACAAGCTGATGACCACGGTTCAATATTTTGATGGATTAGGAAGATTAAAACAAACTGTTGGAGTTGAAGCTGGAGGTCATGTAGTTTCGGATAATGTTTTGCCTATAGATTGGCAACTCAATAATACCGCTACTGCTTTCTATAATCGAAACGGAGCTGCTACAGAGAACACGGTAGTAAACGGAGCCAATCCTTTTGGTACAACCAATTTATTATGGGAATGTAAACCCGATGCGACTAGTAATGCAGATGGAGGATGGAATACGGATTATTTTACTATTGATAATACCAAAACGTATCGATATACGGTATGGGTAAAACGCACAGGGTCTCAGGCAGGAACGACTTATCATGGTACACAGAATGTCAACAACCTAAATGGGACTGCAAATAGCAACCCTTATTTCTTGGCTGGAGATTTACCACAATTAAATACCTGGTATTTGATGGTGGGGATTGTACATCCACATAGCTATACTGGTGGTGATACTGGAGAGAGTGGGGTATATGATCTTAATGGAAATAAGGTTATTGATGGTACAGAATATAAATGGAGACCGGGAATTGATCAAACCCGTTTTAGAAACTACCTGTATTATTGTACGGATACCAATGTGCGACAGTACTTTTGGAACCCACTGGCACAGGCTATAGACGGGACTGAGTTATCGATACAAGATATTGTAAATAGAAAATCAGCATTTGTTACCGAAGAAAAAGCTAGTGATATTATTACTCATGTAAGCTATGATGCTTTAGGAAGACAAGCAAAGGAATATTTACCATTTGCCAGTCAGAGCAACAATGCTAATATCCGCACCGGAGATGTTGGACTGGCTACTCAAAAATACTATCAGCAAAAATATGAAGAAGACTTTGCAGGAGTAACGCTGCCTACAGGAGTAAATGCGTATTCTGAAAAAGAATTTGATGGTTCCCCACTCAACCGAGTAGTGAAACAAGCGGCACCTGGTAAGGATTGGAAGCTAGGAAGTGGGCACGAAATTAAAATGGGTTATCAAACCAATGGTACCAATGAGGTAAGACTGTATAGCGTAACGACTAGCTTTGCTAACAACACCTATACTCCCACATTGCAAGGTGGTACCAGTTACTATGCACAAGGAGAATTGTATAAAACAGTAACCAAAGATGAGAATTGGACCTCTGGAGTGGATCATACTACCGAAGAGTTTAAGGATAAGCGAGGTCAAGTGATCTTAAAGAGAAATTACAATGCGGGTCAAAAGCATGATACCTATTATGTATATGATGATTTTGGAAATTTGACCTACGTGATTCCTCCCAAAGTAGACACTTCTAATGGTATCTCAAATAGTGAGCTTACCGAGTTGTGTTATCAGTATAAATATGACAATAGAAACCGTTTGATAGAGAAGAAGGTTCCTGGCAAAGGATGGGAGTATATTATATATAATAAGCTGGATCAACCGGTACTAACTCAGGATGCAATACAGCACATACAAACCAATTCAAGTGGGCAATTGGATAGAGAGTTATTGTTTACCAAATATGATCATTTAGGAAGAGTTGCTTACACTGGATATACTAAGAATCTTTCTTCAAGAGTAACGCTTCAGAATGCTGCCAACTCTACATCGTATACCCAATGGGAGAGTAGACAAAGCACAGCCAGAAATCTGGGAGGTACCAATGTTTATTATACAAGTTCTGCCATACCTTCGGGAGTGACTCAAGTATATTCGGTAAATTACTATGATACCTATATAGATTTACCATCGGGATTATCCAATACTGTGACTACCAGTTATGGACAAACCTCTACTACAAGAACCAAAGGTTTAGCTACTGTGGCCAAAACAAGAGTATTGGATACCAGTAGTTGGATCACAACGGTGAGTTATTATGATGAAAAGGGTCGTCCTATCTATATCTACTCAAAGAATGATTATCTGCAGACTATCGATATTGTAGAAAACAAGTTAGATGATTTTACAGGGAAAGTACTAGAGACCAAAACCACACACAAAAAGACTGGAAAAGCCGATGTGGTTACCATAGATCGTTTTGAGTATGATCATATGGATCGATTGGCGAGTCAAACCCAACAGGTGAATAATCAAACTTCAGAACGTATTGTAAAAAACAACTACGATGATTTAGGGCAGTTGGCCAGTAAAGTAGTGGGTAATGGTACCAAAGCTGGATACAAAGATATCACTAGCGGACTTACGGTAAGTAATAATGAGATCGCCAAAGTAAGTGGTGGTGGTTGGGCCGTTGGTTTGGCTACCCAAGGGAGTATCACTGGTGATGGATATGTGGAGTTTATTGCAGGATCAGATAATACCCCAATGATGATTGGATTATCCAACAGCAATACCAATGCACATTACAATACGATTAATCACGCGATTTATCTGTATTGGACCAAAAGATTGATCATTTATGAAAACGGAAGTCATAAAGGAGAGTATGGCAAGTTTGCTATTGGGGATGTTTTCAGAGTAGAACGTATAGGGAATACCATCCTTTATAAGAAGAACGGGGAGACCTTTTATGTTTCCAAAACCGCTTCGTCTGGGAGTTTGTTGGGAGATATCTCTATGCATACCAATGGAGCCAAGATCAAAGACTTCAAGATTGTTGATAATAGCAAAGGGCTACAGAAAACAGATTATAAATACAATATACGTGGTTGGTTAACATCCATCAATGAGGATGCGATAGATGACAATGATTTGTTCAATTTCAATCTGAGATATAATACAGGTAGTGATGCTAGCAAAAGATTGTATAATGGTAATATCGCACAGACCAGTTGGCAGACGCAAAATATGGATGCCAGTACCAGAGCGTATATATATACATATGATGCCTTGAACAGACTTACGGCTGCCACAGGAACCAAAGATGATCGATATAATGTAGGAGGAATTACTTATGATAAGAATGGAAATATCTTGCAATTACAACGTAGAGGGCATACTAATGCGGCTGCAACTGCTTTTGGAATAATGGATAATCTGATATATTCTTATGATAGTGGTAATAAACTGACTAAAGTACTGGATAATGGTAACGACACTTATGGTTTTAAAGATGGAACCAATACCACTACCGAGTATACCTACGACGCCAATGGTAATATGAAAACGGATGCCAACAAGGG
The DNA here is from genome assembly GCF_055808215.1 of Aquimarina sp. KJ22-3. Classification (NCBI taxonomy): domain Bacteria; kingdom Pseudomonadati; phylum Bacteroidota; class Flavobacteriia; order Flavobacteriales; family Flavobacteriaceae; genus Aquimarina; species Aquimarina sp. KJ22-3. The sequence goes on from NZ_CM147859.1 coordinate 671,332, forward strand.
GATTACCGGGATCACTTATAATCACTTGAATTTACCTACCCGTGTAACTATTGCAGGTAAAAACATCGATTACAAATACGATGCAGCGGGGATGAAGCTGAGAAAAACGGTAAATGGAGTAACCACGGATTATGCCGGTAACCATATGTATGAAAATGGAACCTTACAATTCTTTAATCACCCAGAGGGCTATGTAGAAAACAATAGTGGAAGTTTTAACTATGTATATCAGCATAAGGATCATTTGGGTAATATTCGTTTATCCTATACTGATGCGAATAAGGATGGAGAAATCACAGCGCCAACTACAGAAATATTCTTTGATGATCTAAGTCATAGTGCTGGATGGGATAGTGTGGGGGCACTGCATGGTTCTGCAGGAACTATTGATAGTAAGCATGCGGTATCGGGAACCAAATCGGTGAAACTATCCAGAACTGGATCAGGTGAAGTGTTTGTACATAGCAATGAGTGGGTAGCTATTAACAATAGTACCGCTACCGATTATATCTTTTCGGGATGGATCTATATCGAAGCACCGAGCAGTGCCTATGGTAGGATTATGCTATTTATGAATGAAAATGAAGAAACAGGATATTTTACACAAATAGTAGAAGCGCCTAGAGCAAGAGACACAAACAAATGGGTGTATGTAGAAAAACGAGTAACTGTACCAGCTAATATTGATAAGTTAAATCTACGAGTAGATATCTACACAGGAGGATCAAAAGTAGAAGGTTGGTTTGACGACTTACGTATTACCAGAGTAAATGGTAGTGCAGGTAGCGAAATTGTAGAAGAAAAGAACTACTACCCATTTGGGTTAAGACAAAAAGGGTATAACACTATGATTTCTTCATTGGGTAATGCTACCGCTCAAAAGTTTGGGTATAATGATGTTGAATTGGAAAAAGCCTTAGGTTTAAATCTTATGGAAATGGATTTTAGACAGTATGACCCTGCTTTAGCTAGGTTTACAGGGATTGATCCCGTAACCCATCACTCGATGTCTACTTACACCGCATTTGATAATAATCCTATTTTTTGGGTGGACCCAAGTGGAGCAAATGCTGAAGGTCCAATAACTGAAACCGTAATTGGAATAACTTCAAGAGTAGATGAACACAACGTGACGCATATTACCCAAACAACAACTACTAGGACTATTACAGAGAATGAAGATGGTAGCTTCTTAGTGAATTTTTCCACTGAGTCTATCACAAATACGGTTGATGCCAATGGGAAAGTAACTGAAGGGACAGTTGTTAAAACCGCAGAAGGTAGTATTTCAGTGGTATCACAGGATAATTACACAGCAGATATAACAACAGGAGAAAGAAAAGTAGATGGAGATGATAAATCCTCAGCTTTTAACAAGTGGACTAATAAAGTCTCAAGTCATAATGCAAACAACGATGGAGTTTACAACCAAAATTCTATAGATACTGGTTCTGCTGAAGTAATATGGGCAGGTAAGGCTGGAAGTGCAATTCTTGGTGTTTTTGGGGGGCTGATAAATTACCTGAATTCTTAGGTCTAGCGCTGAGTGCCCCTCAAAAGAAAATTATTGGATTAGCAGGAGGAAAGATAACTGCTGATGGAGTAATAGGTAAAGGAGGAGATTATTTGAATAAAAGAATAGGGAAAAACAATGGTTACTCTATTTTGTATGATGTGAAACATATTTATAATGGTCAAATAATAAAGGATTTTAAAGCTAACCGAAGGTCTAATGGATCTCATAAGAAGTATTACAATTCTAAGAAAATCAAAGAGACCATAAATAAAGCTCTAAAGATTGGAAGATATATTAAGAGCAGAGGTTTTAGGTTTTAAAACAAAAATCGCTCGGATTTCAAATCCGGGCGACCCTAACCGAAATAAAATATGATAACAACACCATGCAAAGTTTAGCATGAATTGTATGATGTTTTCTCAACTGCTTTTGTTTTATTCTTTTTTTAATTTTTAATTGACGATTACCAAATTTAATTGATAAAGTTGAGGACATAAGGGTCAAAAAACAGGTGTGATATATGGGCTAGACAGCAATTATACCACACCTTGCCCTTGTGATTATTCTTCTTGATCGTATTTGATGATCCAGGGATGTTGATATATTCGCAGTACAAAATAGTACACTACAGATAATTGGATACGGGAGATAGTACAGGGATTTCGATGGTGACTACCGTTCCTCGACCTAGCATAGAATCTATAAACAACTTCCCTGATAATGACTTAAGTCGGTTTTTGATATTTTTGATACCAATACCTTCAGTAGTTTTGTTGGTATCAAAACCTAATCCGTCGTCTTCGAATAGTAGTTGAATAACATCATCATTTTTATTGATGTAAATATCAATGTTTTTGGCTTTTGCGTGTTTCAACGAATTTGTAAGTAATTCTTGTACTATTTTAAACAACTCTTCGGTAAGATAAGGTTCAAGCTTATCGATTTCACTTTCAGGATAAGGATGAAAAGAGATATTGGAGTCACTCCCATTGGAAACATTATGTACGTACTCCCTTACCAGCGCTGTGATCGGGTTTTTCTGAAATTTCTTTGGGGTAAGATTGTGAGAGAAATCTCGTACCTGATTATAGGTTTCATCTACCTGTTTGATGATGTTGACCTTTTGTTTGTCTGATTCAGAAGTATTTGAAAGCTGTAATTTGATACTTGCCAAATTCCCCCCAATACTGTCGTGCAATTCCCGAGCGAGACGTTGACGCTCTTTGTCTTGTCCCTCCATGGTTGCTTTGATAAGATTAAGCTCCTGTTCCTTCATTAAACCATACACCTTTTGCGAGTTGACCTCTTCCTGAGATTTATTTAAAGCTATTTGTGTTTTTAATTTCTGAAAGTATACAAATAACAATCCTACTACCGGGAACAAAACCACCAGAAAACCTATCAGAAATGCTTTTTTAATTGTTCGCTGTTTCTCGATTTCTCCTTCTTTCAATAGTTGAGATTCTTTGAGAGCAAGAATTTCCTTTTCCTTTTGCAGGGTTTGATATTTAATTTCTAATTCTTGAACTACTTTTTTATTTTGGGCTTTTAGAATTTGATTAGAGATAGAGAGGTATTGCGTCATGAGGTTATACGCATTTTTATAATCCTTATTGGCAACCTTGAGATCTTTGAGGACCATAATTACATCTTCCTGGAGTTTTAGTTTATTCCATTGCACCGCATTGACGTATGCAGAGGATAGCACCATTTCGGCAATCTCAGAGTTTCCTTGACGGTAATAGGTAATCCCAATTCTAATAGCCGCTTCTATGTATAAATCATAAAAGTTATTTTGAAAGGCCTCGTCTTTTACGCTTAAAAAGTACTGTAGTGCTTTATCGAGATTTTTTTCATGCAGATCGATACGCCCCAGCTTCAATTGAGTTTCTAAAGTTACTTTGTGATTTTTATGCAAGCTTAACTGCTCGAGTACTTCCAGGTAGTGAGGTTTTGCTTTTTGAATGTCTTTTTTGAAAAAATAAACATCGGCCAAGTGCTTTTTTGCCAAAATACGAATCTCATCATCTTCAGTATTTTGCAGGCAAGTTTCAAAAATTGGCAGGGCAGCATCGTACTTCTCCTGATTCAGATATACTATACCTAGACCAAGTTGATGCGTATAATACATGGTACTCATTTTGGAAAGGGGAGAAGCGTTAATGCCATCTAGATAATGTTGCATAGCATCATCTAAGAGCCCTTTTTTAAGTTTCCCTTTACCCAGAATATCGTATGATTTGGAGAGATACAACTCTGAGTCGGTTAATTCATCTTTGTGGGATGTAATCTTTTCTTGTAGCAGTGTTCCGTAGTAAAGTATCGAATCGGTATTTCCTGCCTTAATATGAATTGCCGCTATGGTATCGATAATTTTTATTTTCCGAATCGGAGATTGGGCATTTTTAAGATCATCATGAAGCCGTTTGTCAACAGTATTTGGTGTTGTTCCAAAAACTGTATACCAGTCTTTTTTTCATCTTGTGCCTTAGTAAAAAATGAAAACAATAAAAAAAAGATCCAACTATTCTTTCCCAAACCTTTAAAAATCATATAATTACCGTATCTAAAAATAAGGAATTTTATTTTTCCTTATCATCATCATACCTGATAATCCAGGGATTAGCAGTAAAATAGTTCCATGGGGTGTTGGCCAGATCCACCTCGGGATCAATAAAAGGCCTGCGCTTTTTACCGTTTACCGAAACACTACTTTTTACATATACCGAAATGTCTTTCCCTTCTTCGGCATATATTTTTTTAAGACGTTGCGCAAATTGCCAGATGGCATCCGGCTTGGCCGCTACCGTTCGCAATTGCTTTTTGGATAAGTAGTCCTTTTTATTGATATATTTTCTTTCTGCCTTAGGATCCGCTTTGTCGACCACATAAAAATTAGTAATACCCGATCTCCCTCTCAACATCATACGCCAGCTCATACGGTGACCTTCTTCGGTCCACAGCACATCCCCTGGGATAAACCAATGCCGAACGGGTAAGGCAATCTGTATCACAAACCAAATTATAGCTACAGGAATCAGTATCTTTTTGTAAGAGGGTACAATGACTTCGTTTTTATCGTAAAACTCTTTCTTTTTCATAAAAATGGCATGAATCCGCTCTTTGGAAAAGAAAAACACGGTAAAAGCCAGTGATAAATATGGGAAAATCCCAATTTGAAAGATGATCGAATTGAAAATATGAAAGAATATACTGAAGAAAAATGCTGCTAATCGAGTCCTTCTCCATAAGAGAAGAGGAACAATAAGTAAATCAAACAAAATCCCAAAATAGGTAATGCTTACATGGGCCCAATGTCCTTGTAGCAGATCTCCAATAATAGGGTAGTATGCTCTACCCAACATCAGGTTTTTGGCAACACTATAGTTCAACCAATCCGGATATAATTTGGCTACCGAAGCATAGGTGTACACAATCCAAAGTTGTGCAATGATGACCAAAACACACCAACGGGGCATAGATATTTTCTTTAGAGCAGGATTGCGTTTTACGTCTATAGAAAAATAATTACCTGCAGGCAATACGCTCATCATGATCAATAATAACAATAGGAGATAGTAATGATTGTTATATGAGGATTTTTGCATAAAATACACCCCAGCCCACATAATGGTATATGCTAGCATGCTCCATCGGTATTTAAACCCAACCATGACTAAAAGCCCAAAGATGCCCATTACCGCAAAATAATAATACATACCGTCACCAGGTAGAGGTTGTAAAAAGTCCAGCCCGATAAAATTGAAAGTAAACTGAGGTTCGATCATCGTGCGGGTGATCCAACCGGTAAAGATGGCTCCAATAGCTTCTGCAGCAATCAGGAATCCAAAAAAGACTCTAAATATAATTAAGGCACTATTATCAATTTGAGTAAATAGCCAACGATTGATCATACCAAAGAATTTATGTATTCGCGAGAAAATTCTTCATCTTGTTGCATCGCTTCCTGAAGTTCCTCGACTGAATTGAATTTTTTCTCGTCTCGAATGCGTTTAAGCATTTCGATCTGTATTTTTTTATCGTATAAGTTGAAAGAAGCATCAAAAAAATGCGTTTCTATCGTTTGTTGCTCGCCATTTACGGTAGGATTTGTCCCAATATTCATCATTCCAAAATAGAGTTTGTTGTCGATTTTGGATTGTACCACATATACTCCCTTTTTTGGGATGAGTTTGTACTCTTCGGGGATGTGCAAGTTGGCTGTTGGATAACTTAATTTTCTGCCGAGTTCTTTTCCTCGTACGACTTTACCCGTAAGCATAAAGTTATAACCCAAATAGGTGTTAGCCTTGATAATATCTCCATCAGCCAGTGCCTGTCGTATTTTTGTGGAGCTTATCGCTACATCATCAATATCCTGTTTCGAAATTTCTTCTACCGTAAAATCATTTTGAATCCCATAAGAAGCGAGATCGGTGATATTCGAATTGCGATTACGCCCAAAACGGTGGTCATATCCTATGATGACATGACGGATATTAAGCGCATCGATCAGCATTTGTTGCACATACTCTCCGGCAGTAAGTCTCGAAAACTCTTTGGTAAACGGATGAATAACCAAGTTGTCTAATCCGGTTTTTTCTAGAATTTGAATGCGCTCATCGATGGTGTTGATTAACTTGATATCAGAATCTTGTTGTAGTACCATTCTAGGATGTGGAAAAAAGGTAAGAACAACAGATTCTATTCCGTTCGTTTTTGCACTTTCTACCAGGCGTTCAATTATTTTTTTGTGGCCAATGTGTACACCATCAAAAGTACCTATGGTCACTACGGTTGGAGTTATGTTGGTGTATGTATCGGCGTTATGATATAGTTTCAAGAAGTAAAGTTTTTGAAGTATAAAATTACGGAAATGTTGGTATACATTTCTTTATTTTCCGTTAAAGATGTTCATAGTATTGGCTAAACCAGCCGTTGCAAACGACTTGATGAGTCCGATGCCTTTTTCAATTCGTTCGGGCATTGCGCTGTTTTCTTCTTCATTCCATTCGCCCAATACATAATCTACTTGTCGTCCTTTGCTAAATTCTGCCCCCACCCCAAATCTAAATCTGGCATATTTTGAGGTTTGTAGTTGTGCTTCGATGTCTTTAAGTCCGTTATGTCCTCCTGCACTGCCTTTGGCTTTGAGACGGATCGTACCAAATGGAATATTGATATCATCGGTCACCACCAAAAGGTTTTCTACGGGGACCTTTTCTTTTTCTAACCAGTAGCGAACGGCCTTACCGCTCAGATTCATATAGGTGTTTGGCTTTAAAAGAATAATACTACGTCCTTTATGTTTGTAAAGCGCAAGATCTCCTAACTTTTTGGTTTCAAAAGTTAAGGCCTCTTCTTTTGCCAGTGCATCTAAAATTTTAAAACCGATATTATGGCGAGTATTATGATATTTGGGACCAATATTTCCCAAACCAGCGACAAGAAATTTTTTCATTGGATCTTCTTCCTGGATTTCTCTTTTCTCTTTTGAAAATAGTTTTCTAAAAACAGAAATCATATTGTTCTTTTTTTGGGTGAGGGATAGTAGTGATTACCCCGCAGATTATGAGCCCTGAGGTTGAACACTGAGTATATCGAAGTGCTCTCGAAGGGCGAATAATCGAGGAGTAAAAACGGATAGCCCGACCGAAGTGCAACGGAGGACACCCCCTCAATAATCGTAACAAAAATAAAAAAAGCATCCCGAAATTGATCAGGATGCTTTTATACTTTATCAATGAGAGATGATTAAGCTTCGCTAGCAGCTTCAGTAGCTTCTGCAGCTGGTGCTTCACCTTCTTCTTCGTCTTCTTCTTCCGCAACCGCGTTACGAGATGTTTTCACCTGGCAAATTACAGTGTTATCAGGGTGTAAAATCGTAAAGTCATCACTTGCTACATCGGTTACATATAATTTGTTTCCAATTTTTAGCTCGGTGATATCTCCTTCGATCACATCAGGAAGTTTGGAAGCAAGACCTCTTACTTTGATACGTCTAAGGTTGAAACGCAATACACCGCCATTTCTTACACCACGAGAGTTACCAACAGTTCTGAAAGGAATTTCCATAGTGATGGCCTTGTCGTCGAAGATTTGAACGAAATCGATGTGTAAAATTTTATCGGTTACAGGGTGAAATTGGATATCCTGTAAAATCGCGTTTATTTTTGTGCCATTATCCAACGCTACTACCACGGTATGAACGTCTGGAGTGTACACTAAGTCTTTGAAAGCAATTTCTGGAGCTGCAAAGTGTACAATAGTGTCTCCACCATAGATCACACAAGGTACCTGTCCAGCATTACGTAGGGCTTTAGTTGCTTTCTTGCCCACGCTTTCTCTTTGAGATGCGTTGATTGTTAATGATTTCATTTTAAAAATTTATATATTACTAATTTACATTATGAACTTAGAGCTGATCGACTCATTATGGTGCACTCGGTGCATCACATCGGCAAATAGATTTGCACAGCTAACCACTCTAATTTTATCACTTTGTTGTTTTAGAGGAATCGAATCGGTTACAATCAATTCTTCTAGTTTTGAGTCATTTAATCGGTCATAAGCGCTACCTGATAAAATTGGGTGAGTACAAATCGCTCTTACACTTTTTGCTCCTCTTTCCATCATCAAATCTGCTGCCTTAGTTAACGTTCCCGCAGTATCTACCATATCATCTACTAATACTACATTTTTTCCGGTTACATCTCCAATCAATTCCATGTGCGAAATCACATTGGCCTTGGCACGTTGCTTATAACAAATAACTACATCACTTTTTAATGCTTTTGAATAGGCGTAGGCTCTTTTGGAACCTCCCATATCCGGAGATGCAACAGTCAAATCATCCAGCTTTAGTGATTGCAAATAAGGCAAGAAAATCGTAGAAGCATACAGGTGATCCACCGGTTTTTCAAAGAATCCCTGAATCTGATCGGCGTGTAGATCCATAGTAATGATTCTTGTTGCTCCTGCTGTTTCTAGCATTTTGGCAATCAATTTTGCAGCAATAGGAACTCTAGGCTTATCTTTTCTATCCTGTCGCGCCCACCCATAATAAGGTAATACTGCAGTAATATGTCTGGCTGACGCTCTTTTTGCAGCATCCAGCATTAATAGCATTTCCATAAGGTGATCAGAGTTTGGATGCGTAGACCCAATAATAAATACTCGAGATCCTCTTACCGATTCTTCAAAAGAAGGTTGGAACTCACCATCACTATACGTAGATGTGATCACATTTCCCAGTTTTGCACCGTAAGCGGTTACTATTTTTTCTGCAAGTTCTGTACTTTGATTACACGCAAAAAATTTTGCTTCAGTGTTTACGGGTGGCATAGGGTAAAATGTTGTATTGTAACGAGTTAAAACTAACTTTTGAAAAACAAGGTGCAAATTTAAAAATTTATTTTAACTCTCCTGCTTATTTTATTACTTATTTGCTGGTAGGGAATAAATATTTTTTTAATTTTGCCGTCCAATTCAATACCAAATTGCTCAAGTGGCGGAATTGGTAGACGCGCTGGATTCAAAATCCAGTTCCTTCGGGAGTGTGGGTTCGATTCCCACCTTGAGTACAAAAACGGTCCTTTTGAAAATCAAAAGGACCGTTTTTATTTTCTAGATGCTGTTATCTTCCAGTGAGGTAAAGATACTCTGTTTCTGTTTGGGTATTTCTGCAAAAATAGCTCCCCATGTGTTGAAAGATAAAATCATATTTTCGTAATAATAAACTCAGACCTTCTATTGAGCTGATGATCTGCTTCAGAGCAGGGGACATCATTCGTGCAATTGTTAATCAATTGAGTTTCTCCGTACCCAATGGCACTTTCTATGCGATCTCCATTAATACCTTGTGATACTAAATAGGCTTTAGTAGATTTAGCTCTGCGATCCGAAAGGGATAAATTATAATCATCGGGTGACCTGGAATCAGTATGAGATTCAACCTTGATTTTCATTTTGGGATATTGCGTCATTAGTAAGACTATTTTATTAAGTTCTATAGCCGCATCATTTCTGATAAAGGATTTGTCTAAATCAAAGTAAATAATCCCAATTTTTATTTTAAGTTGACCATTTTCTTCTACGATTAACTCATCTACGGTATCTAGGCCTAGAGGTACCTCTGTTTTACCGGTAATAGAGGATGTTTCAAAATCTTTAGAATTTGAGTTGTATCCCTTTTTTATAGCGGTTACTTTATACTTTTCGGAGCAACTTACGGGAGTAACAAAATTGTAATCACCATTTACTCCAGTGATCGCTTCCTCTATTTTTTCTCCATTTTTGGAGAAAAGACTGACAGTTACACCAGAAATTTTTTCTCCTGTTTTTATATTAGAAAGATATCCAAATACATTTTGAGTACACGTTTCAATAGGAGTACGTTCAAAAGAATAAATGTCATCATCGCCTTTTCCTGATTTTCTGTTTGAACATACAAAACCTGTATTAAGATCTTCCTTGATTATAAACCCAAAATCATCTAGTTTACTGTTCAGAGGAGCGCCCAAGTTAATTGGGGTATTAAAAACATTTTCTATAACATAACCAGCTTGAAAAACATCTAATCCTCCTAATCCCAAATGTCCATCAGAGGCAAAATAAAGCCTGTTGCCAGTAATATAAGGGAACATTTCACGGCCATAGGTATTAATGTCATTTCCTAAGTTACGTGGTTGAGAGTATTGATCATTTTCCAGGATATCAACAACAAAAATATCCGTAGCACCTATCGATCCTGGCATGTCTGACACAAAATATAACTGCTTTCCATCAGGGCTAACTGCTGGGTGTCCTACAGAATAATCATCACTATTGAACGGTAGCTCTTTTATATCCTCCCAGATTGTATTTCCGTCCTCATCTTCTTTTAAAACAGCACTATACAATTTGAGATGATTGACACCGTCCTGATCACGTCCTAAATTACCATCATAATTATTTCTGGTAAAGTAGATTTTTCTTTCATCCAGAGAAAATGAAACCGTAGCTTCATGATATCGGGTGTTGATTTCTTCGCTAAACTCTTCGATCAGCGTTACATCGGTTTGCAACGGATTGATTCTGCCTAAATACAGACTCAAGAAAGGTTGTTCATTCCAATGGTATCTTCTTTCTTCATAGTATGATGAATCTATGGCAGAAGAATATACTAGTTGATCTTTATAGTACATCGGCCCAAAGTCTGAATATTCAGTATTGATATCCAGATTTCTTAATGTAAATTGAGGTTCGATATCCAAGATATCCTCTACAGTGATTTTATTTTGTGAATATTTTTCAGCTCTTGGATCTTCATTTTTGGCTTTTTCAGAGAATTTTTTCATCCATTTTTTGGCTTGTTTATATTCTCCTATTCCTTGCAATGCATGGGCATATCTAAAAATATATTCGGCATCTACTTCTTTTGGATATTCTGAAATTAATCGATCATACCATTTATATGCTCCTTCCATATCCGTATTGAAGTAGTAGGCGTCTCCTGCTTTCTGAAAGACTTCTGAAGATATATCACCTTGATCTATAGCGGATTCATATTCTTTTGCAGCTTCGATATACCACATTTTGTCAAATAAATCATCAGCTCGTTTGTATTTCTTTTGAGCGTTACCAACAAAAATGCTAAGTACTATTATGCTTATTGTAAAAATATATTTCATTTGATTTATTTTAAAAGAACCTAGGTGATTTTAATCTCTTTTCGGAAGAAATAAGTTCAAAACGAACCATAATTTCATGACTACCTGTGGTAAATCGTTGTAATTCTGTAGTTGTGTAATCATAGGCATATCCTATTAACAGTGTGGGAGAAACCTGAAATCCAGCTAAACCGCTAAATGAATCATCCCATCTATATGCAGCACCTAATCTAAATTTATCGTAGAACATAAAGTTTGCCGATAGATCAACTATTAATGGCGCTCCTACTACATGTTTGAGTAAAAAGGCAGGTTTAAATTTAATATCTGTATTGATATCAAATACTAATCCTCCAATTAAGAAAAAGTGTAAACGTTCTGATGCCAGTGATTGCTGAATATCATCATAATGTTGATCCGTAAAAAAGTTAGGAATGGAGATCCCTAAATAACTTCTTTCACTGTGCAAGTATAAACCCGCACCAACCGTAGGTAGAAATTTGTTATTGATATTTTGCTGAAATAGAATATCAGGGTTTTGAGCTTGTCCCCGTGTCCAGTCAATATTAAAAAGCCTTCCTCCACCTTTAACACCAAAAGATAGTTTATGAGTTAAAGAAGCCTGGATCGTATATGAAAAATTAACATCGAGATAGAACTCATCTGCAGGTCCTATTTGATCATTAATGACCGACAATCCTAAACCTACTTTTTTACCAATAGGAGAATCCAATGTAAATGTTTGTGTTCTTGGTGCACCTTCGATCCCTACCCATTGAGAACGATGGATCCCTATGGCATTAAAGTTACCTCTAGATCCGGCATATGCTGAGTTTACACTTAGTGTATTGTACATGTACTGCGTAAATTGTGGATCTTGTTGGGCATGTGCACAAAATGAAAGGAATACAATAACAATCCCTATGTTTTTTCTAATGGCTGTATTCATTGCTTTCGTCAAATTTTTTATAAGTAGATCTTCTTTTTTTATATTTTTTCGCATCGATAGGTAGATTTATCTGTTAATGTATAACCATCCGGCTCGGGTTGGACTACCATTGCCTAAATCCAAAATGTAATAGTACGTTCCTACTGGAAGTTTTTCTTCAGTATATAAAACTGCTCTACCATTTGAAGTTCCGTTAAAAGAGTTATCATATCCCTCTTTTTGATATACGATATTACCCCATCTATTGTAAATGATAAGTTTGTTGTTAGGAAATCTATCAATACAATCGATAACAAAGGTGTCATTCACTCCATCATTGTTTGGAGAAAACTCATTGAATACGGTTAAACAAATTGTGTCTATAGTAACCTGATCTTCATCGTTGTCTGAGTTTGCATCAACCTGATCCAAAGAGATAAGGGAAGCAATATTCACGTAATCATCAATATCTAGGACTTCTACCGTTATTTCGAGCGTTTGAGAGCTGTTACCCGCAACTAAAGGAAGCGTCCATATTCCTGATACTTCATTATAAGTTCCCGAAGTAGCCGTCGAAGACTCAAATCGATAACCAGTAGGGAGTCGATCCAAGATTTCGATAGAGGTTGCGTCCAAAGACCCCAAGTTGTTAGCGGTTATAGTAAACACTATTACATCTCCAATGGCAGGATTAGGATCACTAACCGTTTTAGTAACTTGAATATCAGTTAAAGGAGTTTCAATAAATGAACTGTCTTCATCATCTTCACTTTGATCTCCATCATCATTATTAGGGGTACTATTCGGATCAAATTGATCACTTGCGGTAATTTGAGCAATATTGAGATATTCTCCGTCCTCTAGAGTAGGGAGATTCACGGTTGCTTGATAGGTCACAAACAAACCACCTGTGTCTACAGTCAATCCTGTCCAATCAATAACATTTCCCACCAGAGTACCACCATTACTTATATTTGTGATATTACTGTATCCAATAGGTACAATATCCTGTACTGCAACTCCAGTTGCGATATCCGGTCCAGCGTTGTTTATCTGCAGTGTGAAAGTTATAACTTCACCAACATTTGCATTTACATTGCTTACCGACTTGTCTAAACTTAAATCTGCACGTTCTACAAATACTTGAATATCATCTTGGTCATTTTCAGAAAGATCATTGTTCCCTGGGGTACTGTTAGGATCTAATTGATCACTAGCTGTAACTTCTGCAACGTTGATATACTCGTTTGGAGTACCAGTTGGAGTATTTACTAATACATCTATAAATAGTGTTTGTGTTCTTCCGTTGGGGATAGTTCCTACATTCCATACTCCGGTGGTTTCATCATATGTTCCAGAAGTAGCACTGAAGAGGATGAAATCGAATCCAATTGGGAGTTGGTCAACAACTTCTACGTTGGTTGCTACATCAGGACCATTGTTGGTAACCGTTATTTGGAATGTAATCTCGTCTCCAACATTTGGAGTGATATCATTGTCCACTACTGTTTTTTCTAGCACTAAGTCTGCAATGGCATCCACTGGAGTGATCAATTGGTTATCTTCATCATCTTCGCTTTGGTCACCATCATCGTTACCTGGAGTAGAGTCAGGATCCATAATATCTGATGCTGAAATTTCAGCGATATTAAGATAATCTCCAGTTGTATTCACTAACACATCAATTAAGAGTGTTTCTGAAGTTCCACTAGCAATATTACCCAAGGTCCATATTCCAGTATTTTCGTCATAGCTTCCAGTCGATGAACTGAAAAGAATGAAATCAAATCCAGAGGGTAACAGGTCTGTAACTTCAACTCCAGTAGCATCTTGTGGCCCGTCATTTGATACTGTAATCTGAAAGGTGATTTCTGTTCCGATTGCAGGCATAGTATCTCCATCTACAACAGTTTTAACTAAAGATAAGTCAGCACTAGATGCAACAGGAGTAACTATTGCATTGTCTTCATCATCCTCACTTTGATCTCCATCATCGTTGTTTGGTGCCGAATCAGAATCTAATATGTCTGATGCTGTTACTTGAGCAATATTTAAATAGTCACCCGTTGGATTTACTAAAGCGTCAATTAGTAATGTTTCTGAGGTCCCGCTAGCAATGTTACCAACAGTCCAAATACCAGTAGCTTCATTATAACCACCAACGGTAGAACTAAATAAAACAAAGTCGTAGCCTGAAGGTAGCAGGTCGGTCACTTCCACACCAGTGGCATCCTGCGGTCCATCATTTGTAATGGTAATCTGAAACGTAATTTCGGAACCAATAAGCGGAGTAGTGTCTCCATCAACAACGATTTTGGTGAGCGAAAGATCAGATATAGGAGCGACTGGAGTTACAACTGCATTGTCTTCATCATCTTCACTTTGATCTCCATCATCATTGTTAGGAGCAGAATCAATATCAAAAACATCAGAATTTGTAATCTGAGCTACGTTTAAATAATCTCCTGTTGGGTTCACCAGTACATCTATCAGTAAGGTTTCCGAAGTACCACTAGCAATGTTACCAAGAGTCCAAATACCAGTGGTTTCGTTATAAGTCCCTTCTGTTGAGCTGAAAAGGACGAAATCGTATCCGGAAGGCAATACATCAGTAACTTCTACCCCTGTAGCATCTTGAGGGCCATCATTAAATACCTGTATTTGGAATGTGATTTCCTGTCCTATTAGTGGAGTTAAATCACCATCAACCACTGTTTTTGTTAAAGATAGATCTGCTGTTGCTGGTGGTATAGTAATGGCATCTTCATCATCATCAGGTATTCCATCTCCATTATCATCTACAGTTTCGTCTGCTGTAGGGTCACTATCAGGATCAAACTGATCACTGGCTGTAATTTGTGCTGCGTTGGTATAGTTGACTCCAGCTCCAGGAGCGTTAACCGTTGCGGTATAGGTAAGTGTTACGCTACCGTTATTAGCAGGTACGCTAAGTGTTGTCCAGTTTGCTGTATTATTCGGAATGTCTGCTGTACCAGGAGCTGTTACGCTCACCACGGTAAACCCGTTAGGCAATATGTCTTCTACAGCTACACCCGTAGCAGGATCTGGACCGGCATTGGTTACCACCAGAGTAAATGTCACAGTATCTCCCACATTAGGGCTTGTATTATCAATACTTTTAGCTATGCTTAAGTCAGCTGCTTGTGGGGTTACGACTGCTGTATCTTCATCATCATCAGGTATTCCATCACCGTTATCGTCTACGGTATTATCTGTAGTGGGATCACTATCGGGATCAAACTGATCACTATCCGTTATGAGTGCTACATTTAGATATTCATTAGCAGTACCCGTTGGTGCATCTACCGTTGCATCAAAAGTAAGTACTAGTGGAGTGGTTGTAGTTACGGCTTGCGACGCCCAAGTGATTGTTCCTGCGGTTTCACTACCTGGAGCACTGATATTTGTGATGTTGCTATATCCATCTGGTACTATATCTTGTATATCTACTCCTGAGGCATCATCTGGTCCATCGTTGGTAATGGTCAGGGTAAAGGTAACAACCTCCCCTACGTTAGGAGTAGTGTTACTCACAGTTTTATTGATGTTCAGGTCCGCTACTTGCGGAGTTACTTCAAAATTATCTTCATCATCTTCGCTTTGATCCCCATCATCGTTATTAGGGGTACTGGTAGGATCAAACTGATCACTATCTGTTATTTGAGCTACATTTAGGTATTCATTAGCAGTACCAGTAGGGGCTACGACTTCTACCTCATAACTTAAGGTAAGTGTAGCTGCTGCAGTGGTTAAGGATAGGTTATTCCAATTGATTGTATTTCCTGTTAATACTCCAGGAGCACTGATATTGGTAATATTGGTATATCCTGCAGGAACGATATCTTCTATATCAATACCTGTAGCATCTTGAGGTCCATTATTTGTAATTACAATCTCAAAGGTTACTGTATCTCCCACATTAGGAGTTGCACTAGAGGTAGCACTGATTCCTTTGGCTATAGTTAGATCTGCTTGTGCAGGGGTTGTGGTTACAGTATCTTCATCATCGTCATCACCTCCTGTTGTTGTATTGTTATCCCCATCGGCATTATCTTCATCTACGGTTTGATCTGTAGTAGGATCACTATCGGGATCGAACTGATCACTAGCTATGATTTGTGCTAGATTAGTATATTCTCCTGGAGTTCCTGTAGGTGCATTGACTTGGACATCATATGTCAATGTAGAGGTAGTTCCATTTAGAATGGTAAGGCTACTCCAATTAATTGTTGTAGCACCGGCATTGTAAATTCCTCCGTTATCTATACTTCCTGGTACAATACTATATCCTATAGGTAATACATCTTCTATAGCAACTCCTGTAGCATCATTAGGTCCATTATTAGCAATAGCTAATG
Organism: Aquimarina sp. KJ22-3; assembly: GCF_055808215.1. Classification (NCBI taxonomy): domain Bacteria; kingdom Pseudomonadati; phylum Bacteroidota; class Flavobacteriia; order Flavobacteriales; family Flavobacteriaceae; genus Aquimarina; species Aquimarina sp. KJ22-3. The sequence continues at coordinate 687,805 of NZ_CM147859.1, forward strand.
TAAATGTTAATACATCACCTACATTTACCGGAGCTCCATTACCATCGGTAAAACTTTTAGAGAGTTCTAAATCTGCCGAGGTAGGTGCAACTACAAATGTATCTTCATCATCATCGGCAATAGTATCTCCTAGGTCATCTACAGTTTCATCGCTTGTTGGATCACTATCAGGGTCAAATTGATCACTTGCTGTTACCTGAGCGACATTGTTATAGGTTACTCCTGCGCCAGGAGGGTTTACAGTAGCTTGATAGGTGAGTGTAATAAAGCTACTAGCAGGAACAAATAGGTTGGTCCATTCTGCAGTGTTTCCACCAATATCAGCTCCTCCATCATTTACAGTTCCCAGTATTAATCCATTGGATAATACGTCTTCTATGGTTACTCCTGTAGCATCATTTGGTCCATCGTTGGTAATGGTAAGAACATAGGTTAGTGTATCTCCTACATCAGGAGTAGCACTACCGCTTTGTAATCCTTTTGTGATACTTAAATCTGCAGATTGTGGTGTTGTTACAGCCGTATCTTCATCATCATCAGATATTCCATCACCATTATCGTCTACGGTCTCGTCAGCTGTAGGGTCACTATCAGGATCAAACTGATCACTATCTGTTATTTGAGCTATATTCAGGTATTCATTGGCGGTACCAGTTGGTGCATCTACAGTCGCATCAAAAGTAAGTACAAGTGGTATACCAACTGTTATAGATTGAGATGCCCATGTGATTGTTCCTCCGGTTTCACTACCTGGGGTACTAATGTTTGTGATATTACTATACCCACCAGGCACTACATCTTCGATGTCAACTCCTGTTGCATTATCAGGTCCATCATTGGTGATGGTAAGTGTAAAAGTGACCACATCTCCTACATTAGGTGAAGAATTACTAACGGTTTTATCGATGCTTAGGTCAGCTGCTTGTGGGGTTACTACTGCTGTATCTTCATCATCATCCGGTATTCCATCACCGTTATCATCTACGGTATTATCCGTAGCAGGATCACTATCGGGATCAAACTGATCACTATCAGTTATGAGTGCTACATTTAGATATTCATTGGCAGTACCTGTTGGTGCATCTACGGTTGCATCAAAAGTAAGTACTAGTGGAGTCGTTGTAGTTACTGCTTGCGACGCCCATGTGATTGTTCCTGCAGTTTCACTACCTGGCGCACTGATGTTTGTGATATTACTATATCCATCCGGTACGATATCTTGTATATCGACTCCTGAGGCATCATCCGGTCCATCGTTTGTAATGGTAAGAGTAAAGGTAACGACCTCACCTACGTTAGGAGTAGTGTTACTTACAGTTTTACTGATATTTAGGTCCGAGACTTCTGGGGTAGGGATGCTTGCATTATCTTCATCATCTTCGCTTTGATCCCCATCATCATTATTGGGTGTACTATTTGGATCTACTTGATCACTGGCAGAAATTTCGGCTATATTGGTATATTCTCCTGTAGCACCGGTAGGGGCATTTACAAGAGCTGTAATCTGTATACTTGCTGGTACACCCACAGCTACAGTACCTACGGTCCATACTCCAGATCCTGGGGCATAATCACCTCCACTATTATCAGTTTGATAGGAAAATCCTGCAGGAAGTTGATCTATCACACTAACATTGGTTGCTGTATCGGGTCCAGTGTTTGTAACCGTTATTGTAAACACGACAGAATCTCCCACATCGGCAGAACCTGGTGAAACAGTTTTATCGAGATCTAGATTTGCAGTTTGAATGGTAACATTAGCTGTATCTTCATCATCATCAGGAACCGAATCTCCTAAATCATCTACAGTTTCATCTGCGCTGGGATCACTGTCAGGATCAAACTGATCGCTAGCAGTAATTTGAGCTGAGTTTATATAAGGTCCTGTGGCGTTTACTGTAACATCATATGTTAGTGTTAAGATAGCTCCACTGGTAATTGCTAACCCTGTCCATGTTATTGACTGATTTCCGGCATTATAAACACCTCCATTACTTACTGTTCCAGGAACAAGAGTATAACCAAGTGGAATTAGATCTTCGACAATAACTCCACTTGCATCAGAAGAATTGGTTAGGGTAGTATTATCATTAAAAATTTCAATACTAAATGTAACTTGATCCCCTATATTAACCGAAGAAGGGGTAACCGATTTTGTGAGTTGCAGATCCGCAACCGGTGTGATGTTGATGGTAACTTGATCTGTTGCCGGATCACAATCTCCATTGGTTATGGCCCATTCAAATACATAAGTTCCTACAACGGTAGCCGTAACATCAGTACCTGGGTCTAAGGGATCTACAATATTAGCAGCATTAGGTCCAGATACCTGTGACCACATTCCTTGACCTGCTGTAGCTGCAGTAGCATCTAGTGTTACTAAGGAAAACTCTGGAAGTGTCTGATCAGGTCCAGCTTCAGCAATGATAGGATCAGATCGTATGATAATTTCCATAGTATCCACATTGGTACATCCACCTCCCACTACAGTCCAGGTAAATTCATAAGTTCCCGGAGATAAATCAATAATCAAACTTTCAGGGTTGTTCGGTGCAGCGATGGTTGGACCGGCAGGCCCTGCTGTTTGTGTCCAGGTGCCTACTCCACTGGTAATTGGGTCAGCATCCATAAAAGTTTGAGTAGCATCACATAGATCTTGATCAGGTCCAGCTTCAGCTGGTGAGGGTGGCGCTCCTGTAAATGTTATGGTAACCGTATCAGATTGAGGATCACACAAGTTTGGAGATACAGGATCTGTAAAAGCAGCGGTATTTGGATTTGTCACTGTCCAGGTTAAGATATATACATCGTCAATTCCGTCATTACCAACATCATCTGGTACATTGATTAATGGAGAATTTGGGTTATTTGGAAATTCGATAGTGGCAACACCTCCCGAAGGATCGTCTCCGGGATTTGCAAATGACCATTGACCCGTACCACTGGTAGGAGTAGTAGCTGCCAGTGTTACATCATCTTGACAAGCATTTGGTTGATCTGGTCCTGCTTCAACAGGATCTGGACCTTCAAATACTTCGATTCTTACTATATCTGCTTTATCTGTACAATTATTGATTGAATAATTCCATTCCAAAATATAGACACCAGGCTCGCTAAGCCCGTTTAATGTAGCATTAGGATTATTAATCTCCGCAAGTGGAATTGAGGCCGAAGTCCCTGGCTGATCAACAATAGTCCACGTAGCTGTTAATCCAGGGTCTGGTGGGGGAGTACTTCCAGCAAGTGTGATTGATGTGGTGTTATCCGAGCAAACAAAACGCGGTAAGCCTGCTTCAGGATCCATACTAGGGCCATCACTAACGGTTATGGTCACATCATCAAAATTATTACATGTAACTCCTGCCCCTGTATAATCTGTGGTGAACCTGAATGTATACGTATTTCCAGGAACAACTGTTGCGTTTGCAGTATTACTATTTGCTGGAGATTGGGTGATAACAGCCCCGTTAGCAGTGACTTCGGACCAGGTACCTGTGGTAACAGTTGTTGCATCAGGATCGGTTGTTACTGTAGTAGCTTCCAGAAAAACACTTGTTACTTGACATAAGTCTTGATCATCTCCCGCATCTGCAGGCGCAAATACGTCTACCTGAATTTCATCCGAGTCTGTTCGGGGGTCACATACAGGAGAACTACCTACTGTAGTCCACCTAAAGATATAAGTACCCGTTGTAAGATCATTTACAGTAATGCTATTACTACTTGGATTACTAATAGAAGGGGTATTTGGACCCGATAAAACGGTCCATGACCCTGATTCGGTTATAGGATTATTTAATGGATCTGCGGTGATTGTTGTATTATTGTCAGAACAGATAACTTGATCTCCACCTTGTATAACTGCTGGGGTTACTGGTATCCCGATATCGATAATTACGGTATCCGAAGCAGTAGAGCAACTTCCAAAAGATACAGTCCAGGCAAATTCATAGGTGCCGTCCAATAAATTAGAAAATGTAGCTGTGGGACTATTAATATCATCAACAGTAAATCCTCCGTTACCGGTCACCAAGCTCCAAGTTCCAGTTCCTAAAGCTCCAGGGTCTGTAGCTGCCATGGTAAAAGAAGTGGCACAAAAACTGTCATCAGGTCCTGCATTTGCCGTTGCAGTATTAGCAACAGTTATCTCCACACTATCAGAAGTAGCAGTACATGCTGGAGAAGGAGGGATAGCGGTATATTCTATGGTCCAGGTAAATGTATATGTTCCATCACCGGGTAAAGTTACATCCGTATCGAACTGATTTTGATCTACAAAAACAACACCAGCTGATGGTGTTACAGTCCAAGTTCCCGTTTCATCAGGTTGTTCCGGATTACCAGCCAGCGTTATATTGGTAGTGCCAGAAGGAAGACAAGCATCTGCTCCGGCATCTGCTATGGTTGGTGATTCATCAGCTGTGGTAGTTATAGTAACGGTGTCCGTAGCTGCAGGGCCACAAAATGTGAAATCGTTGATTAAAGACCAGGTCAGTACATAAGCTGTAGATGGGTTGACAAACCCGGTTGCTATGGTGTTAGGATCGTTTGGGTCTTCAAAAACGATCCCATCTGGAGATGACCAAGTACCTGTTTGACTATCTGTAGGAGGATCTGCAGCCAATTGTACGGGAGCATTAAAACATACTGTTTGATCTACACCTGCTTCTACTGGATTATTATCTAATGGTGACACGAATACTGTAGTGTCAGAAAAAGATGGTGGCGTACAGTTGGGACCTGCAGAAACGGAGTATCTAAAAACATATTCTCCAGGAATGAGGTCTGAGATTGCAGGGGATTGCGCATAAATATCTGCAATGGTTGCTGTATTAGGTCCAGAGATTTGAGACCAAACGGATTGTCCAGTGGTTATGGCATTACCAGCCAAATTACCTCCAGTTTGTCCACAAATAAAGGTTTGATCGGACCCAGCATTTGCAGTTGTAGGTATAAGAGAAACAGAAATAGTAACAAGATCCGTAGCTTCATCACAACTTTGTAAAGAACTTCCTGTTCGTAATCTTTTAAATTCTATAGTATAGGTTCCCTCCACATCCAAATCATTTATGGTGGTTGGACTACTACCAGCATTAATAGGAGTGCCATAGCTTATAGAAGGGTTAACAGGCCCGCTTAAGATTGTATATTCAGTACGAGTTCCACTATTGAAAACAAACGGAATAGAAAATGAAGTTTGACCACATGCCCCTACAACATCGTCTAGGCTATCGTCGTCCGTATTGGGATCTGCAGGAAGAGGAGGAGGAAAAGTATTTATACTTATTGGGTTAGTATTATACCTTACTCGCACTGTGTCTGAAGAGTCACAGCCTGTAACAGTATTTGTTATAGTATATCGAAATTGATAAGAGTTTGGTGCTGTTAGACCCGTGACTTGTGTAGTACTATTGGTGGGGTCTACTATAGTTACAGGTGGATTGCCATCTATTTGCTCCCACAATACTGTCTCATTGGTAAAGTCTGGAGTAGATCCTACTAAGGTAGTTTGGGTAATACTGGCATCACAAAATCGTTGGTTATCATTATCAATAGTTGCTGGAGTTACATCTTGTGTAGCAGGATCCACTGTTATAGTTACGGTATCTGTGCCAGAAGCACAAGGTCCGGTAACCGTCCATTGAAATACATAGGTTCCTTCTGTTAAATTACTTATTCCGGTAGTGTTATCATTAGGGTCCGTAATTATTGGTGCTGTAGGGCCACTTACAAAATTCCATGTCCCCACCTGACCATTAATATTATTACCCGCAAAGGAACCATTGAGATTGGTCGATTGACTTACAGTATAGCAACTATCTAAATTTTGTGGGGGGCCAGCATCAATGGGTTGCTCTCCACCAAAGTTAGTTACATTGATTTCTGCAAAAGATTCACAAAATATACCCGATCCAGGATCTGTAGGTCCAGTTATCGTCCAGCGTAAAGTAGTTGTTCCTGCGCTTCCCTCGGGTAAGGTTATCGGTGTAGAGGCTGAAGTAGGTAAAGAGATACTTACTCCTGCATTATTAGAACCTACAATGGACCAAGCACCAGTTTCACCTGGATTTGTTGGAGCATTACCATTGATGATCAAGGACCCAGAACTGTCAGGACAAGAAGCAATATCAGGAGAGGCTGTAGCTTCAGTTATGGGTAACACAGTAATTTCTACGTCTTGAAAAGGAGTATCACCGTTAAAACATTCGGCTGAATATCTAAAACCATACGTATTACCTCCAATAAAGCCTGTAATGATAGGGTTATCTATATTAGGATCGCTAATAGTTACAGTAGGTCCTGATATTTGTGTCCAGGTAGGTCCAGAAGCATAGGTGTCTGGGCTAGTACCATCTAGCTGCATTACATCATTCACACAAATGGTTTGATTTATCCCCGCATTTAAGGTACAACTTTGGGCTTGTACGTTTGGTATACTCCAAAATATCAGGCCTAAAATAAATAACCAGTTATAAACATAATTGGGTTTCAAATGGAAAAAGGTACATACAGAATTGAGGAAGTAATTTTTCTTCATAACGATGGTTAGTGTTACTGATAAGTTGCTATAAATTTTGTTAAACTCTAGAAAAAAGGAAGGGAATACGAATTGTCAAAAACACACAAAAACCGATTAAATACCTATTTTTTCGACAAAAGACATTTTAGTTATAGGAACAAAAATAATAGCTTATAATTTTGTTAAAAAGGTATGATTAAATACCGGAAATCCGTATGCGTAAAAACCTCAAAATAGATACTTTTTAACAGTTATTTTTTTTACGGAAAACCATAAAAAACAGTAATGTTTATGGGGGTTTATAGACTGTTTACTATGTTTAAAACTTCTGCAAAAAATGGGGAATTTAACTTGAAAAATTGCCTTAATAATCCTTGAGTTAAAATGTTAAAATTCAGAAGGTTTTAACAAATGGATACTACAAATAGTACTCTTGTTTTTTTTAGAATTTATAATTTCTTCGTTTTTAATAATGAAATCATAATTATACCATCTTTGAATCAGGTTAAAAATCTCGGTTGTACACTGAAGTTTTATCAAAATCTTAAGATTTGTCTCACTTATTGGTATTGTAATATGGGTTTTAATTAGGTAATTTTAGCTAATGAAACCAACCACACAACAACTACGAGAAATACCCGATTTCTTGAATGTTCCTGACCAGCAATTGCAATGGTTGATCGATAAATCTGATATTGAGACGTTTAAACAAGGAGAATTTCTGTTTAAAAGAGGAGATGCTACCGAGCATTTATCGATTATTCTCGAAGGGAAAATCATCATCAAATTAGAGCAAAATGGAAACTTTAAAGTAGTTGGGGAAATTTCGAAAAATGGCATTGCAGGGCTATTACCATTTTCCAGAATGAGTTCTGCTGCTGGCTACGGAGAGGTCACCCAAGATGCCAAAATCCTTCTTCTAGAGAAATCCTTTTTTAAAGAAATGGTGGCTAATCATTATGAACTCACAGAATCCTTGGTGCATAATATGACCTCTCGGGTGCGAGAATTTACCAAAAACAATGTGCAGTCAGAAAAGATGATGGCCTTGGGGAAATTGTCGGCAGGCTTGGCCCATGAGTTGAATAATCCGGCATCCGCAATGGTGAGCAGTGCCAAAGCCTTGAAGAAACACTTGTCGCATGTCCCAGAAAAGTTTAAAAGAGTGACTTCCTTACGCATTAGAGGGGAACAAGTAGATATCATCAACGATATTCTTTTCAATAGCATTACGAATCGTCCTGAGAACAATATGAAACTCACAGAACGTGCTGAAAAAGAAGATGAGTTAGAGGAATGGCTAGAAGATCACGGGCTGGAAGATGCATTCGAACTTACCGAGACCCTGATCGATTTTTGTATCGATATTGATGCCTTGCAAAAGATTTATGACACTACCGGAGAAGAGAACTTTGCCAGTGCGGTAGAATGGATAGAGAATGTATTGACTACCGAAAAAATTGTGGATGAGATTAGTGAAGCTTCGGATAGAATATCCAAACTGGTGCAATCGGTAAAAAGCTATACCCATATGGATCGGGCTCAGGAAAAAGTAGCAGCCGATATCCATACCGGGATCGATAGCACATTGGTGATGTTAAAACATAAACTAAAGAAAAAAATATAGAAGTAGAAAAGCATTTTGCTACAGAGCTACCACACCCCCAAATATATATCAGCGAGATCAATCAGGTCTGGACCAATTTGATCGATAATGCGGTGGATGCTATGGAGCCTTCGGGCCGATTGCAAATTGCTACCAACAAAGACAAAAGTTTTATCAAGATTGATATTACCGATAACGGTAAAGGAATTCCGCAAGAACATATCGGGAGTATTTTTGATCCCTTTTTTACTACTAAAAGTATTGGGGAAGGTACAGGAATAGGATTAGAAGTAGTGCAACGAATTATTAACCAACACAACGGAGATATAAAAGTGACCTCACAACCTGGAGCAACCACATTCACCGTTTGTTTACCTATAGAATAACATGAAAACGATTACAGATATACAAGGTACATTTCAATTGCATAATGGGGTGGGTATGCCCTATTTTGGTTTGGGAGTGTATTTGGCCGACAATGAAGAAGAGGTGGTAGACGCTATACACTGGGCATTAGAAACAGGGTATAGGCATATCGATACAGCAAGTATTTATAAGAATGAAGAAGGAGTAGGAAGAGCCATACAAACAAGCGCAATCCCCAGAGAAGATATTTTTGTGGTAAGCAAAGTATGGAATGCCGATCAGGGATTCGAAAGTACTTTGAAAGCGTTTGAAGATAGCCTAAACAGATTGCAGCTGGACTATTTGGATTTGTATTTGGTGCATTGGCCGGTACAAGGAAAATATATCGATACCTGGAAAGCCCTGGAGCAATTGTATAAAGAGAAAAAAATTAGAGCGATTGGGGTGAGTAACTTTATGAAACATCATCTCGAAGATTTGATGCAACATACCGAAATTGTTCCTATGGTCAATCAAATGGAATTTCATCCGCACCTTGTACAGCAAGATTTGATCGATTTTTGCAATCAGCATCATATTCAATACGAAGCCTGGTCCCCAATGATGCAAGGAAAAATATTTGATCTGAAGATCCTGGATCAATTCGCCGAGAAATATAAAAAGACCGTTGCACAAATTGTGTTGCGATGGAATCTTCAGAAAGGCGTAGTTACCATCCCCAAATCTGTAAAAAAAGAAAGAATACAATCCAATGCCGATCTGTTTGATTTTGAATTATCCCAAGAGGATATGGATCGGATAGATGCCTTAGATCAAAATAAACGTACTGGGCCAGATCCAGATAATTTTAATTTTTAAGGCCGAAGTAAACACTAGATAAGAAATGAAAAAACCCATCCTATTTGCATTAGACGACGATGAGCAGGTATTGCGTGCCGTAACCAGAGACCTGAAATCGCAATATCGCAAGGAATATAGAATCATGAGTACCCTTTCTGCCAATGATGCGTTGGAAGCCTTGGTAGATCTCAAGAAAAGAAATGAAATTGTTGCGCTTTTTTTGGTAGATCAACGTATGCCCGAAATGCTAGGAGTAGAATTTCTAAGCCAAGCAAAGAAACATTTTCCTGATGCTAAAAAGGTGTTGCTTACCGCATATTCTGATACCGATGCTGCCATCAAAGCGATTAACGATGTGCAGTTGGATTACTACCTTACCAAACCCTGGAATCCACCAGAAGAAAAACTGTATCCGGTATTGAATGACCTTTTGGATGCCTGGCAGTTGGATTTTCAACCTGGTTTTGAGGGGATTCGAGTGATAGGGTATCAATTTTCACCAAAATCTCATGATATCAAGGATTTCTTGTCCGGAAACTTATTTCCGTTTCAATGGTTGGATATAGAAACCAGCGATAAAGCGCAAGAATTAGCCGAATTACACAACCTTACTCCTACAGATATGCCTGTAGTGTCTTTACAGGATGGGAGCTGTTATAAAAATCCGGATATTATCGAGTTGGCCACTGCTTTGGGGCTCAATGCACATCCACAAGATAATCTCTATGATGTGGTGATTATTGGTGCAGGCCCATCGGGATTAGCTGCAGCAGTATATGGTGGATCCGAAGGACTCAAAACACTGCTTATCGAAAAACATGCTCCGGGAGGTCAGGCAGGAACCAGTTCCAGAATCGAAAATTACCTAGGATTTCCAAAAGGATTGAGCGGACAAGAATTAACCCACCGTGCTATTACACAAGCCAAACGATTTGGTATCGAATTTTTATCCCCACAAGAGGTGACTTCGATTTCTGAAAAAGATGGATACAAAAGTTTAACCCTAGGAAACGGAGAATGCATTAGTACCAAAAGTGTAGTCATTACCACTGGAGTAAATTACAGAAAACTAGAAGCCGAAGGAATTGATCAATACACAGGGGCAGGAGTGTACTATGGATCATCGATGACCGAAGCACAGGCCTGTAGTAATAAAGAAGTATATATTGTTGGAGGAGGAAATTCTGCAGGGCAATCCGCAGTATACCTTTCCAAATTTGCCAAAAATGTATACATCGTAGTGCGCAAAAAGGATTTGAGCAGCAGCATGTCTAGTTATCTTATCGATCAGATCGATGCGATTGATAATATTACGCTACTGGGGCATACCAATGTTACCAAAGCGATGGGGGAGAACGAACGCTTGACTACTTTAGAGCTTACCTGTACTAATCCTGATGAGGTAAAAGAAGTTCCTGCTGATGCACTGTTCATTTTTATTGGGGCTCGCCCCTATACCGATTGGATCGAATTGGGGATCATCAAAAATGAAAGAGGATTTATTGAAACCGGTAGAGATTTAAGTAGGTACGAGGATTTCAAAAAAGTATGGAAAAAAGATAGAGAACCCTTTTTGCTGGAGACCTGTAGCCCCGGAGTTTTTGCTTCTGGGGATGTGCGAGCAGGGGCTATGAATCGTGTAGCTTCGGCGGTAGGCGAAGGGGCGATGGCTATTAAGTTCGTTCACGAATATTTATCTGAAATGTAATGTTTGAAAAATGACTCCAATATGCCACTAAAACCCAAAATATGTGATCACCTTAAGGATTTTGACGCAGAAAACTTTAAAAGGCATGAACGTTTTGAATGTGCAGAGTGTGTCAAAACTGGGGATACCTGGGTGCATCTTAGGACTTGTCAGATTTGTGGGGTCACTCTTTGCTGTGATTCTTCTCCTAATAAACATGCCAGTGCGCACTATCAAACTCATAAAGATCATAACATTGTGATTTCTGCAGAACCTAATGAGCGTTGGGCCTGGTGTTATGAACATAAGTCCTTTGTAAAGTATTAATAAAAGAAAAAAGAACCCCTGAGTGGTAGTTGCCACTCAGGGATCGTTTTTAAAACCATGTCTTCATGGGTGGTTGGTCATACAATTATTCAATTACAATTTTATGCACATATCGTTTTTCTGGGGTTTCGAGAATTATAAAATATACACCAGGGGATAGATTCTGCCCTTGTAAATTCATTGGAATGGCATAAAAAGAGGCTCCCTGGTCGGTATACGGTGCACCTAGAATTGGAGTATTGTTCTCGATACCATAAATATTAAATGAAATCGGTGTTACTTGTTTGAAGTCAATTTCAATAGTAAATATTCTATTGTTTGGGATCGGGTATACCGTAAATTTCTTCAAGAAATTTAACCCTCCTCCTTCATCAAAAGAAGATCTTTCCCGTACTACAATGGTTTCAGAAAAAGAAGCTTCACATCCATCCAAAAATACGTTCATTTGGGCGTCATATTCGCCAGGCGTATCAAATCGTATTTCGGCATAAGTGTCATTGATATCGATGATCTCTGCACCTTCAGGGAGGTCCCAATCTACACGTTCAGGTTTGGGGAAACTTACATTAGCCAAAACAAAGGTTTCATTTACAAAAACATCTGATGATAATAAAAATTCAGCGTTAAGCGGAGTATCCCTTACAATAATTTCCAGACTAGCAGTGGCAATACACTGATTGCCTGTGGTAACCTCCAGTTGATATATGCCTTGTTCAGACAAAATGACTTCGGCCTCAGTACTTTCAAAGCCTTGATCAGAGGTCCAACGATAGATAGCATTAGGATCCGCAATGGTACCATCTACAGTATAGGTTTGCCCCATGCATAATATTTTTTGGATGGGTCCAATATCAAGTATAATTTCGTCGGGATCAAATAGAGAAATTTCTTCTATGATTTGGCAACCTTTACTGTCGGTGATCTCTACAAAATAATCACCCGCAGTGAGACCATTAATTTGGGCTGTGGTAGCATTGTTGCTCCAGAAATAAGTATACGGAGGCACTCCACCAGTTGGGATCACTGATGCAGATCCATCACTCCCTTGATAACACTGAGGATCATTACCGGAAATTTCAGCTTCCAAAACTGGTGGATCTGGAGTGGTGATAGACTGCTGTGCAATACATCCACGTGCATCCTGAACGATAAGCGTATAGGTTCCTCCGGGGACATTGCTTAGCTCCTGGGTATTTCCCAATCCATTTTGCCAGAAGAGCGTATAAGGGGGAACTCCTCCTTGTATATCGGGAGTAATTGTCCAATCATTCCCATCACCACAGTTGATATAATCTGCGGCCAAAGCTACTTCGAGTTGTACAGGAGGGCCGGTGATTTCAAAGACGTCACTTTGTACGCGATTCCCCACAGCATCTTCGGCAATCAGATAATAACTCCCGATTGCTAATTCATAGCGTATTCTTTCTGTTCCGATAGGGTTAGGATTTCCTTCTTCGAACCAGCTGTAGATATATGGATTACTGGCGGCAAAAGGGATACCACCACTAACATTAGCTCTTAAACTTGCCGTGCTTGATCCTTGGCATAAAACCGGATTGATCTGAACGATAGCAACTGAAAGTTCAGGAAGTGGATCATCGATATTTTGTTTCTCGATGGTACAGCCATTAGCATCTGTAATGGTTACAAAAAAGGGATCATTGTTAATGTTGTTTAAACTGGCTGTGTTTGATGGTAATTGCCTGTCGTTTTCATCAAACCATTCGTAGGTATAAGGAGGAGTTCCATTAATGACTTGTATAGTCACCGAACCATCTCGTACATTTTGAGCAGAAGCCGGTATGCGATCTATTTGTATAATGGTTAATGGACTAGGTTCTTCCAGAAGGACAGAACGTTGCATGGTACAACCATTTTTGTCGGTTACCGTCAAGGTATATTCTCCAGCATAAAGATCAGTGATGTCTTTGGTATTGGCACCGTTGCTCCAGGCATACAGATAAGACCCATCGTCAAAAGGAGTTCCCCCACTCACATCGACCGAAATAGCACCCGAAGCATCGTTAAAACAAAGAATATCCTCTTGATTTGTAATGTCGATCTCAATCAAAGGTGGTTCAATCACTTGAAACGGAAGTGCAACCGTAGTATTTCCATTGGCATCAACTACCGTAACTCCATAAGTGCCACTTCCGATGTTTTGTAAAGTGGGTTCGTTGGTTAAAATGTCCGTGGGATCAGAAACGTGATACCATGAATAAGTGTAATACGGTGCTGCAGTATCATTGTCAAAAGGCACACCTCCAGTTACCGTGGTTTCCAGAATAGCATCTGTACTCCCATTACAGGAGACTCTTCCTCCAATTAATGGATAGTCTATGGTAACCAGCAATGGATCGGGTTGCTCTAACGTATATACTTCTTGTACCTGGCAATCATTATCGTCAAAAATGGTGATTTCATAATTACCAATAGGCAGTTGATCTATGGTTGCTGCCCTGCCAATAATATCTGATTCGTTTTCTCTACGCCACTCATATCGATAAGGGATCGTTCCCCCAGATATGGTAACGGTGATACTACCGTTTTGTGTTTCAAAACCTGTAAGATCGTTGACCTCTACATCCGAAATTTCAAGTACATCAGGTTGTCTAATTTCTATAGGATCTGGGGACTCAACTTCAACACACCCATTTTTATCCAATACTCGAATGTCATAGGTTCCCGCAGGAAGTGCATCAAAGGTAAGATCTCCCACCGTAAAATTCCCATCGGTATAAAGATTACTACCTCTATAAAATTCTATTAAGTAGGTATTGTCATCAAAAGGAGTTCCTCCAGAGATATTGTATGTAATCGAACCATTGGACTCATCAAAACAAACGACATCTGATTTCTCGATAAAAGAAACAACTATTTTATCGGGCTCTTCTAACTCAAAAGTATCCTCTGCTACTGCACCGTTTACATCGGTTACAATTACCTTATACGTCCCGGTTTCGAGATTTTCTATAGTAGCGCTTAATGGATCTATGGTGATGTCGTTTTCATTGCCATTGATAATTTCAACCCATTGGTAGTTGTAATCTTCACTTTCTATTCCTCCCATAGCATTTGCCTCAAGAATACCGTCAGAAAAGCCAAAACAATCTAGTGGATTTCCCACGGTGATTTCTACTTCAAGCTTATCGGGTTGTATGATTTCAAAACTTTGTGAAGTAATACAGCCTAGATTTGGTGTTATATTGTCAGAATTACTATCCCTTATGGCTACGGTGTAGTTTCCTGCTCGTAATCCTGTGATGTCTTCTTGATCGGAGGTAAATAATGGATCTTCAACCATTGTCCAAGAATAAGAGTAAGGAGGAGTTCCGCCAGATACGGTAATAGATAATGCTCCCGAGCTCTCTCCAAAGATCTTCACATCTTCTTGTATCACATCGGTAATTGCTACGGGGTTATCAGGTTGTTCTATGATGAAAGTTCTTTCTTTTCTACATTCCAGATTAGTATCTCTTACAACAACCGTATAGGTACCAAAAGTCAAATTATTGAGATCTTCGGTATTGCTGGAGAACGTAGGGTCTTCTGCTTTAGTCCATTCGTAGGTGAGGGGAGGTATTCCCCCTGTAGCAGTAAGATCTATACTACCTGTACTGCCACCATTACATAAAATATTTTGTTGGGTACCATCAACCAATATTTCTGGAGGTTCTATAAATTCTTCTCTTTGACTTACTTCAGAAACCCCTACGATATCTGTAGCTCGCACTTCATAAATCCCTTCGTCCAGACCTGTGATGCTTTGATTGGTTTCTCCAACTATGGCTTCGGCTACCCCTGCATTGATTTGGTACCATTGATAGGTATACCCTTGAGCAGAGTTGGTAACTCCACCGGTTACAATTGCAGTCATTTCGGCTTTTTGCTCAAAACATAAAATATCTTGATCTACCCGAATAGATACCACTAGAGGTTCTGGATCATTTAACTCAAAAACCCTAACCTCTGGACAATTATTGGTATCTAATACGGTAAGGGTATAGGTTCCTTCGGTTAATCCTGATATATCTTCGGTGGTTCGGGTACCGCCAAATTCGGGACTGGTCCAGGCGTAGCGATAAGTTCCTGTTCCGGTTCCTCCGGATACGGTAATGTCTATGGCACCATTGGTTCCGTTAACTGTAGTAGGACTTTGGACTCCCAGGCCTTCGAGATCGATTACAATTTCGGGAGATTCGATGATACTGATAGGGGAAGTATTACTGATGGTACAATTTTCGGCATCCAGGATTTGAAAATTATAATCTCCTTCGGGTTGATTAACAAAAGCTACAGGACCGTTAGTACTTTGCGATACTCCATTATCCCAATTTACTCGGAAAGGAGGTCTTCCTCCGGTTATCGAAAAACGTATTGCACCTGTTGATTCTCCAAAACACGCTACATTTTGTACATTAAATGAAGTAAACCCTAAAGGCGCCGGATTATTTAAAGTTTCTGAATTAGAAATAGAGGGAGCTCCAATATTACCTAAAGTAACATTGTAGGTCCCAGGAGTAAGATTCGAAATGATTCTTGTATTTCGTGTGAAGGTGGGATCTCCGGTTTTTGTCCATTCGTATTGATATCCGGCAGATGTTGTTCCTCCAGAAGGTAAAGCTTCCAAAACTCCATTCGTATCCCCATTACAAGAGATCAGTTGTCTGATATTGATTCCTACCTGTAACGCATCGGGTTCTGTAACTTCTATCGGGTTAGACGAAAAGCTACAATCATTATTATCAATCACCGTAAGTGTGTAAAAACCTGCAGTTAGTCCTGAGATATCTTCTGTGGTGCTGCCATTGCTCCATTGGTATCGATAAGGTCTGCTCCCTCCCGAAACCGCAAGATTAATCGCGCCCGTATTATCTCCTCTAAAGGTTACCGGAGTGACTCTAATATTCGAAAATGTAACCCCGTCGATAGGGCCATTGATAAAAACATTTTCTCCAGTGTTTCCCCCGCTAGTCTGCCCAACGCACTGAGAGTCATCCTGAACTTCGATTCGATAATTTCCTCTGGCCAGCCCTGTTAATACATGTCGGTTTCCACTAGCAAAATTTCGCCATGGTCCTCCATCTACTCGATATTGATATCTACCATTTCCATTACTTGCGGTGATGGTAATACGCCCAATATTTTGACCAAAACATTCTACATCTGCATTTTTGACAGCAGAAAAGCTGACTCTTGGAGTATCCCCAATGTTAATCGGGCGATTGTAATCGATAACTTCACCAGGGAAAGGTTGGTAAGTAAGCGTATATTGCCCCGAACGCAATCCTCTGTTTGATGGCCAGGTAAAGGTAGATCCTGAAACGAATTGCTGTACACTTTCGATAGGTCTGCCTCCTTGGCGTACTACAAAGAGCATTTCTTGACCCACAGCTTCTCTAAAGGTGATCCGGAGCCCTCCATTATTCCTTCCACAGGAGGCGTTTATGGGGTCCACTCTTGAAATTTCAGGAGCACAGGGCAAGGTTCTAAAAATAACAATGTTCGAATTGTAATTAACACCATTGATGGTGATTCTTGCTCTTAATCGAATACTCCCTCTGTAGGTTCTAGGAATAAGTCTGTCGAATGGAATTCTTGCCGGTTGTCTACCTACTGTTGTTACTCCGGTATCGAGAAAGTTTCCAGAATTATCGATATTGTAAAACCATCGGTAGGTAGCATTTGTACAATCGTTGATTCTAGTAAAAGTCAGACCGTCGTCCAAACAAAAGGTGTCATTTACAGGTTGGGATATCGCGGCTTTTGTATGGATGAGTTCTACTCTCAATGTACATCGACCATTGGTATATTCTCTACTGAAACAATCTTGCTCTGCAGCAGATAGACTTATATTTTCGGTAATACCGCATGTAAATGGAGCAGAGCTACTGGAAACTCGATAGGAAAATGAAATTTCAATTCGGTTGACACGTTGGTTAGAGGTCATAATTCCTGTAGGAAAAACCGCTTGGTCGCTGGTAAAATCATAACTGTCTAATTGCGTTCCTCCGTTAAAGATCTTGTAGTTGGCTCTGGTAATAGCAAAACGTACATCTCCTCCTGCCGGTGGTCCACTTGATGAAATTCGTACTATATAATCTTGTGCATGAATCCCTGCCAGATTCAATAGTAAGCATAAGATAAAAAGTATCTTTATTTTTTTCATAACCCTAAAATTTTATGGTTAATTCAGTCTTTTTTGATAGTCCTCCATCTTTGAATACCGCTCGTATAGCATAAGTATAGTTGGTATTGATGGTGAGATCGGTGTCTTTTAGTATCGAAGTAGAACCTGGTAAGGTCTTAAACAGTTTCAGGGGGGCTGATTCTGCCCTTTTGTATACTTCGAATTGCGTTACGTCTTTTTCTCGGTATCTCCAATTCAACACAATAGATTGCTGTTCGATATTTGCAGTGGCGTTGAATCCTTTTACTTCGGGTCGGGCTCCGATATATTTTGTCAAAACAGAGACCGGAGAAACAGGTGGTGATTCCAAACCTGCTGTATCTTTTGCCAGTATGGTATAACTATATAATTTACCTGGCTCGATAGTATTATCCTGAAAATTTCGATCTTCTTTTGTTCCTGTAAAAATGAGTTTCCATTCTTTGATATTGTCTTCTTTTCGATAGATCAAATAGTTTTGTGTGTCAGCACTTGGGCTTGATAACCATTCGATAGTCATTTGAGAATTTGAAACCTGTTTTACTGTCTTAAAAATTGCCTGTCCTGGAGGCAGCATATCAGGCTTTTCAAGTTCTAATATCTCCGAAAAACTGGAAGGATTAGCACGTTGATCCAGGGCATTAATCTTGTAATAAATTTTACGGTTAGAGTTTTTTAGTGATAGGGTATCTACAAATTTGTTTTCAACAAGAGTGCTTGGTGTCACAATGCTAAATTCGTGATTGGGATTGTTAGAAATATATACCCGATATCCTAGCAGGTCTTGTTCCGAATTGTGAATCCAGTTTAAACGTACAATTCCTAAGGTATCTATAGTTCCCGTAAGTCCTTTTGGAGGGAGTGGAGGTTCGGCATCTTCTGGTTGCACGAGCATGGCAAAAGATTTCCGCGCTTTGTCATAATTATCGATGGCAACAATTTTAAAATAATTGGATGCTCCCAGATTGTTATAGGTAATACTTCGTTGCTCTTTGGGAATATTACTGATGACCGTTGTGTATTTACCTGTATTAGATGTTGCATATAATAGCTTAAACCCTTTGATCATGTGGTTCTTTTCTACAGGAAATTCCCAATTCAATACCACCGATTTATCATTGATTTTTTGAGTAGTCAGATATGGATTTACAGCTAATGTTGGTGTCCCTTGACCCTGGATTACTTTGGAGGAAGGACTCAATTCGCCAAAAGATGATATTCCCTTTATTCTGTAGTGATAGGTAATTAAATTGGGAATAGAATCGGTAAGTGTTGTACGTCCATCTTTTACCGGTTTTTCGGTGATGGTATAGGGTCTTTCTCGAAGGGGAGCATAGGTAACACCATCTGTAGATTTTTCTATTTTGTAGTTGTTATAGTAATCTTTAAGTATTCCCGAATTCCAGCTTAAGATCGCTTCTTTATCTTTGAAGGTAACAGAAAAGTCTACCGGTTTTGGTAGTTCTTCGTATTCTGATAAACCTGTAAAGACTCCTCCGTACCGGATATCATACATGTCTTTTGGAACATTGGATTTTATGTGATAGAGGTACTTTTCGTTCACCTTCACATCGGTATCTATAAAACCTAATCCTGCTTTTTGAGCCACTTCAAAGTCCTGATCAATAACCAACAACGAGAAACTGTAGCGTTGCCGTAGTTCTTCTGCTTTTTTGATAGCACGCTCAAAAGGATTGGTGGCGGCCCCATTTTGTGTCACGGCAAATGAAGCCCCAAAGATAGCCTGTGCTACAATGGCGGCATTATCATTTGCTTTGGCCATTGCTTCCCAGTCCTCTTTTTGACCCGGAGTGATAGGTAATGGATTAAGTATTTTTTGTGCTCCATCAAGTAGTGTTTTCCCGTCTCTAGATACTGTTGTTCTATGAATAGTATATCCATAGGTGTTTAGTAATTTCCATGCAGCAGGTTTATCTGGTGCCCAACGCAATAGTATTCGTCCTTTTTGCACTCTTGAAATTACTTTAATCTCACTTTTTGAAAGGCGACTTTGGGCATACCCCAAGTGGGTTGTTGCACAGATAAAAAATAGGATGATATAGGTCTTTAATGTCATGCTCATTATTAGTCAAATGTATAGGTGTAATTTCTAGAGTCACTGGTTGTTCCGCCAGGTAACACATACTTCATTTCTGTTTTGTAATCTCCTCTTTTTACTACTGGAAATTCGCCATTTATGATATAATCAAATCGAGCTATTTCGGCTTGATGGTTCGCTGCATCTGGGAAAAAGGCGTTTACAATTTTGTAGCGTATGTCTACAAAATCTTTTTTATAGTAAAAAGGTAAATGATAGCGATGTGGCATACGTTCTCGTATCCACCAATCCCTTGGATCGTTTTCAAGACTGTTGATGTAATCTGTAAGCACCAATACAGCCTTTGTAGGAGGCATTCCCATTTCGTTAACATCACGAGTTACCGTAAAATCGGATCGAAGAGGATATCCTTGATATACCAGAGGATAGATGTAATTGTTATAGTATCGATTACCTCGTAAATTAGCTTCAATTTTGATTAAAGGTTGATATATACCTTCTTCTATAACTCCGCTGTAAATACTTCCCTGAAGTTCTGTAATATCAAAGGGTTCAGATTCTTCGGTAATTGCTAGTAAAAAGTGTACATCAGGAACGTACTCCTCTTCATTAGTATTTGGATTCAATACTTTGGCGATATCCATTAGAGATCGAATCTGCCTCTTGGCACTAACTTTTGCTCTGAAGGTATCATAGATACTTGTACCAAAATCATATCGCAACAGTTCGATAGTTTCTGCACTGGTGCTGCTTCCTTGTATTTTTGCACTTCGTATAGAGATTGTCCCTCCTAAATCATCACCTGCCTTGGTTTTATATTCGCGGGATAAGGAGCTTCTATTATTACTTTTTGGTTCATTGTTTAATACCAGCGAATATTCTTGCTCATTAACCAAAGTTGGTAACGAAAAAGAGATCTTGTTTGAAGCATTATTGTAACTAAACCCGCTTCTTGGGTTTTCGCCATTATCTTCAAAAGTAACTACTTTGTTAAACGCACTACTAGAGAATAAATAATCCTGTCCTTTCTTGAGTTGAACATACCCACTATTGTGTTGTCTTGGATATACATATTTCTGCTCTACTACGGGATAAGAGTATTCGATATTATGCAACGGAATATAATCTGGAGCTACTCCTGTGGTAAAAGTTCGTTCCTGCTCTTCGTCAGATAATCGATCATTGATCACAATATCTACCCAATCGTTTCCGGATTTCTCTTGTAGCACTACTCTTACTTTTACCTTTATTTCTTGTTCTGGTGGTAAAATGTCATCCGTTACATAGGTAGCCAGATCTTTTCTGTTATTCCATCGCAGTTTACCTGGCAAATCATTTCCATTATGTTTTACTGAAAATTCATCTAAACGGATATTGTACTGCTTGACGACGCCATCATCATCTACAAACTCAAAGGGTTTATCAATTTCAAAATTAAACCCGGCCTCGGGGGAGGTAAAGACATCTACTTCTGTCGCCCCGTCCGAGGGTTTTACATCGGCAATTATGCTGAGTCCAAGCTCTGTGCCAGTGGTAAGCACACATCGGGTACCAAATTCGACTTCGATTCTGGCGTGACCCGAAATAATACCTCCAAGTACTTCGTATCGAATCCCTAATATACCTTTAAACCACCATGGGTTTGGCAACTGTGCTCTTACCAAGACGGCAATTCCTGCCCAGATTATAGAAACCCTTGCTTTCCAGAAATAGAGATTGATTACAATTCCAAAATCTCCGGTAACATAACCCCATAATTGACCTTGCATGAACCAACCATTAACCCCAACTGGTTGATTGTTATGCTCACATACGGCATCACCTGCATCTTGTACCAATAGATCAAAACCGAAACCAGCGGTAAATTGATAATAATAGTATCCAACATCTATAGGTCCGGTATCCAGATGATAACCAATACCATAGGCATATCCTTTTCCTAATCGTAAGCTCTCTACACTCTCGGATACCGATCTGCTATTAAATTGCCTTTCCTCATCCGATAAGTTCAATATCTTGGTGACAGGGTTATCTCTTGATATGGCCAATCCAGGGATACCATATCCTACCATATAGTATCCTTGTGGTGTAATGGTAAACCCACCTATTTTTAACTCCAGAGACAGGGGAACTTCTGGAGTACCTAAAAAGACATGCCAGTTATTTTTTTCGAAATGGAACTCTATTCTTCCTGCACGGTTATCTGGGCCACCTCCTTTGATGGCTCCTCCTTTTATTTTGATATATACGGTTACCTCACCGTGTAACGAACTTCTGGAACCATTTTGTCCAAAATCATATTGTAAGGCTACAAAAGAATGGATTCCATCTTGACCCTTTATATTGCCATCCCCAAAAATATTTTGAGCCACACCGACCAAATCTTGTTCTTTGTCGGCTTCAAGGTCTCCAGAATAATTACCTTCTTTGGCGGTTACTTCTTCAAGTCCAGACACTAACCTTGCCCGTGGATTTCTTTCTCCTTTGGCCAGGAAATGAGTTTCACCATAATAGGAGATTCGTTTCATACCTCCGGTTTCGTAAAATACCATTTCGAAAGCAGCAACACCATTAAAAAGGTCTGATGTCGCTTTATTATTAAAGGCCACCATTGCTTTTACACCCAGGCCAACAGAACGATCAGGTTTGTAATCTTGTCCGGTCACATTGTTTAATGAATTAAAGCCTACCCGATCCATACGATAGAAAGCTCCTCCACCAAACGCACTTACCGCTAACTTCGAGAAACTGGAATCAGTACCAAGACCACCAGAATAGGCATCTACATACCAATACCTAAACCCAGGCGTATTGCCTTCATCTTTGGTTCTTCCAAAAATTGCAGTAGATCTTATCGTTACCTTTATTCCTCTTTTAAAAGTCGCTGCTATTTCACCACTGAAACCGTTTCCGTAAATAGGATCATCTCGCATAAAACTGATCCTACCTTCGAGTTCTAATGCCTCGAGATCGGCTTTAAGGTTGAGGTTATTAATTTTGAAAGAGTCATACTTCCATCTTTGAATCCCTTGTTCTTCAGTAAATTCACCTTTAATATTAATTTTAGTTTCTGCAGTGATTTTGTCCTTCATTAAATTGATACCGATATCAAAAATGAGTTCTGCATTTTTGTTTTCATCAGTTCGCAAGGTAAGTTCAGAAATGGTCACTGGGAAAAAGGCTATTTTGGCTTGTTCACCTTCTCCAAAACCAAAGGAACCGCCCACAAAACCGTCATCTGTATCTGCTCCAACTTGCAAATAGGGTTGCTTGGCTTGTAACTGCAGGTTGGTAAATTTTACATTGGGGATTTGAATAACTTTATCTTCAAGACTACCAGTTCCGTCACCCACATCGGGTTGATCATTGTCGTCCAAATCTGCTCCTATAGAAAGATTACCACTTAACACCGCTTTGGGCATAAACCGATCATCTTCTACTTTAAATTCTACATAAGACCCTTCAGTAATGGTTGCTTTAGCTTTCCAGAGATCAAGGTCTAATTCTCTGTCAACAGGCTGTACAGTGAGCTTGTACTCGCGACCGCTAAAAATAGCGGCTTCATATTTTAATATGGTCCCCGAATCACTTTGATCAGTTACGATATCTTTGGAAAGTGGCAATACTATTTTACCAGCAAAACCTGCTCCGTCAATAGAATTAGCGACCAATGCTACCTGAAAAGTATCCACAGAAAATTGCCATTTGGAAGCGTCCCCTTCATTAATTTGAATAAGATTTTCTGCTTCAAACAACCCAGAAACACCTTGTCGATCGATGAGCATATTGGCTGCGTTAATCGTGATGCGATTGGTAGAATTTCTTTTTTGAAGGCCTTAGGTAAAATGATTGTAGCACTCTGCATATAGACTCCTCGCCAGGTGTTAGAAATATCTCCCCCTGGTCGGCATATCCACTTGGGAAATTTATGGAAGAAGGGTTACGAGTATCGCTAAAATCGAAAGAAGCATTCTGAATATCAAAGATGAATCCTCTTAAAGATGTCATCTGAAATTTTTGAAACGTAAGGTTATCAACCAAAATGTCATTCCAATCTTCAGCAGTTACTTTGAAAGAAGCAGCTACTTTATTGTCGTCCCCTGGAATCACTTCGTTGTTTTCGTCTACTGGTTCTAGTATCGATCTCGGGAATTGTACTTGAGCGTTAAGTTGCATTCTTTTGAAACCATCACAATCTATGGTTACATACGAAGCTTCGTCTAGATTTATTTGTCCAGAATCCCGATCAAAGCCTCCTTTCAGATAAATAGAATACCCTTTTGATTCGCCATTTGCGTCAGGTCGGTTGCTTAGAAGCTCATAATCTTTAAGCAATACCAGATTGTTTTCTCCTCCTAACAAACCGCCAGTGAGAGATAATTTTATTTTATCCAATCCAAAAAAGAGGAGCGTATTTCCTTCTGGGTCTACATCTTCTGTTCCCTGGCCTGCCATTGGTGTTCGTATCCGAACAAAGGCGGTCATTTCTGCATAGTTTTGATAAAAGGTCACTTTGCTAATCCCCAAATCGTATCGAGTACCACCGATATCTCTGCTAATTCCAACAGGTAGTGTTTTGATATCATCACGAGAAATTAATTGTTCAATATAGTTTTGAGTTTCATTTAGTTTTTCAAAAGTTGCTCTGGCTTCCTGAAGTAAGGATTGGCTTTGTGGGTTTACAGATTTGGTTGTTACAGCTGCCTTTGTTTTTTTGGGAGAAAGGTGATAGGCGTGGTTTTTTTGTATTTCCTTATCTAGGTTAGCAAAAGAACGGGTTTGCAAAATAGTCGTTCTTGAAGGTTGAATTGTGACTCCTCTTTTGATAGCCAAAGTATCTTTACTGCCATGACTCCAGGCCATGGTCGTAAAACATGTTAAGATGATTATGTAGAGATGTATTTTTTTCATGCTATCTGAGGTTAGAAATAATGGATACCGAAAGAGAAATTTTAAGCGATATGATCAATTGTTACCTTGATGAAATCGTCGTCAACCCAGTTCTCTGCAGGCTTTGTTTTTTTAACTCCTTTTAGTTTGATTTTTTGTTCTTCGTTGATCACCATACCTTCAAACTGCAATATCTCTTGAGTGTAAGGGTTTTCTATGGTAAATGTCAACTGGTTTTGGTCAGTCAGAGTATACGTTCCGTGTAACTCAAATTGTTTAGAAACAAAACTCTCGTAATCCTCTTTTGAACTTCCATAAAGTCCAACCAAATGCTCTTTTTCATAAAATGCCACAAACCAATACACTTCTTGTGTAATGGTTCCTCCGCCATGTTTGTCTTGTATAATATGGGGAGTGTTGATTCTATATAGTCCTTCTAATTTTTTCATTAGTTCCAATTTATATTCGACAGATCTACGTCATCTAGATTGATGGTAGTACCGTCTTTTAGGTATACTGTTTTTATGTTGTTGTCAACCAGGTATTTGATCTCTCTACCAAATCCGGTTGGTATCCTGTTTGGGATTCCATTATCATGACCTCGTAGAACATTTTTTTCCTTGGGTCTGTTGCCAGAATGATTCTTACTTTGTCTTTGTTGGTATTGATGAAATCTAAAAATGGTTTGTTGTATTCTCTGAAAAAGTTTTCATTAAATACTTCATCGGGTAGATTAAGCATATGAATACTTCCTTTTCTGAATTCCTGAGATTCGTTGGCAAAAGCATAATTTCTGAAGACCGTTAACTCATTCAAAATATCATCGGTACCTACCTCACCACTTATACCAGGAGATTTGTTAGGGTCCCATTTTCCTAAAATAACATTGGCTTTATCCTGACTTAAGGATACATTTCCGGTAGGGAGATAAATGGTTTTCATGTTGGTATACCCATGAAAACGCTTTAGATTTTGGATCAATTCCTCATAAGCTGCGATTTCCTTTTCAGCGTCATTAAGATGAGAGAATTTCTCTAATAAACTTGTGAAGTGTACGTTGTTTTGATCTTTTGACCATGCGATACATTTCTTTTCGGCAACATCAAAGAATAAGAGCCTACCATCGGATTGGTCATGGCGTACATAAAATTGACCATCTTTACTGGTGTATTGTGCAGTATTGGGTAGGTTTTGGCCTTGTGTATTCCAGAAAGTCCCGGCTCGTGTTTGTTTAACGATAGACCAGCCGTCCTCGCCATTTTCATTTACCGTTTTTCGCTTAACCGTAAAAGCTCTAAATTCTCCGGTGATCGAAACGTCTTTAAAGTAGGTTACTTTTGGTTGCCCCTTAAGTACTTTACCAACAGGTAGTCCTAACTCTGTTAATCGGGAGAGCTTAACTTTTTCCAGGGCCTCTTTGAGTCTGCGGAGTAAAGCTGTTCTTTGAGCTTGTTCAGCTTCCATGACTGCTCTACGCAGGTAATAGTTGGTATAGATAAAAGCCCTGTCATTATAGACTACAGATTGTAGTAGTTCTGGAGATTCGTCGGCCATTCGGTTAATGTCATCAGCGACACCTTCTGCCTTCGGGAAGTCTACAGTTTCTTTGTTTTTGAGCGCTTTTATCTTTAGAATTCCATCAAAAGAAAGGTCTAAAAGAGAAGCAAATGTAGCATAGGCAGCTAATCTATTGGCATATGGATTGTCAATCTCATCACTTAACCCCGTATTTGCCAATGAAGCCACATCTGCAGACATACTTAAGGCTTTTAGATAATTAGCGGCCTTTCCTGCTTTTGTTACGACCCCTAGTGGAGTTACCAAACTTACAACGTCTACCGTGGTCGATATAGATTGCTCGATTGTTCGGTTGGTAGTTTTTCTATCTGCATATAGCAATACAATGGCAGGAAGGGGGTAGTCGGTGATACTGGCATTGGATTGATTGATAAAGGTGATATTGGTGTTGTTGGAGAACATGACCAAATCAAAAGGTTTGAGATTTTCTGCAGTAAACTGATCCTCGGTAAACAGATTGAACAACCCTTCTTTTACCTGTTGCGTTGCAGAGAAACGACCTGTTGCGTTATCGTAATCTGTGTCAATATCAAAATACCCTTTGTCCTCTCTGAAAAAGCCTTCGGATTGCGTAAGTAATTCGAGTCTTATTTCGCTTAGTTCTAATACTCCTCCTACAATTCTACGAACTACATTCTTATACTCCTGGACAAAATTTCTGTTGATTAGATCATCAAAAAAACCATCCATTCTTTCAATGTAAAAATCAACATCCTGTAGTGGTAGTTTGACTAATGCGTTGATCAGACGTTCTCTATTGTCTTCAAAAAAGGTAAATACATTGTCGTCAACTTTATTGAAAAGTTGTTTGTAGAGTATTTTGTCTGGGTTATAGATATTATTACCCTCTAGACCAAGAATAATGGCTTTGGAGTTTCTTGGTTGTACATTTTCTACCAAACGTATTACGGCAAGCTCTTCTCCTGTTCTAAAAGAACCTCCCTGACCAATGTTTAGTCGATTCGCATATTTTGACAATATGCAGAGCACTACATTGGGTTTTAGATTTTCTATATCCCTAAGCGTTCCTGCATTGATAGCGGTAGTTAGTACGTTGTACTCTTCGGTTTGTATGTAATCGCATGCATCGTCTTTGTTCAGGGCTACAAATACATCTTGAACTTCGTCTTCGATGATTTGTTCAATTCCGTTTTTAACGAAATCCAGGAATTCAACGATGTACCCGTGTTGTGTGGTTGGTTTTGGGCTATCAGGGTTGGGTTTTTCCTCACAAACCAATATTGGAATTACTTGAGGAGAAGTTATCGGGATGTCGCAATCGCAATATTTCTGTAATAAATGAGTAATAAATTTTGATCGTACTCCTCCTCTAATTCCAAATTTTTCTTTACAACCCTCGTCTACAGAATGCCACTTATTATAGGCGCTTTCATTTCTAATATTGTCATCCAAAACATGTGGAAAAGCGGATCGTAATTCGGCAATTTTATGATACATGAAGACATCTCCTTGTACGATTCCTATGTTTTGAAATGCCCAGGAAATCGCATCTCCAGAAACGGGGAATGCATCGTTTTTAACGACTGCTCTGCTCTGAGCAGGAAGGTCTATACCCAAATTGGTTGCCAACCTATTTGCCGTAAAATCAAATATGGTTTTTAGCTTCTTGTCAGAGAAAGCGTAAGGGAAGACTTCAATTTCTCTGGTAGAGAATTTGATGAGTTTATTATTGTGAAAAACAATCGGTTCATCTTCAAAACTACCCCATATCACATCATCTCTCTGGATATTGTATTTCTCGTAAGTGTAGTATTCATCTCCTGATTTATACCCTTTAAGTATCCATTCCTCACCAGATCTAACTATTTCAGCTTCAAAATCCTGATCTCCTATAGAAAACCCTTTAAGTGTACCCGGGATAAAATCCATAAACTGTTTAAAATCCCCTTGAGAAGCTCTACCGTTGTATCCGTAGAAGAATTCTATTTTTCCAACCGTAGGAGGTAGTATGATTCCTTCGAGAGCAGGGCTTAAAAAGGTGAAGGTCTTATTGCCGTTTTTACCAAAATCTAAGGACTTAAACTGTTCCTCTTCGGGAAGATCGAATACGGCATCTTGTCCAGCATCCGGGAAATCATAGGCGGTAAAGTCTTTGCGAATTTTGTCCCAATGCATATGGGGTAGTGCAGTACCCGAATTCTTGGTGTCGGTAAGCCAGTTGGTAGCTCCTTGATCTGCACCCAATGTGGTTGCATTAGGAAGATTAAATACCCCTTTGGCGATATGATACCCAATGATTTTACCTAGACTATTCTTAAACCCAGTGGCATTGGCATTTTCGGTTTGCTTTTTGAAAATAAAACCAAATTGATTGTTGGTAAGCATTGCTCCGGTTACCTCTTGCTCCGGTTCTTCGTCACTAATAAAAATGTAATAGTGATCTTTTTCAACCAATCGATCTTTCAGTAGTTCACCGATATAGTATTTTCTTATGTCATAAGAGTATTTGTCTGCTGCGTCTGATTCCCATATTTTCAGGGTTCTTCTTCGTATATCTGATATAGAAAACAAAGGATCACCAACAGATAGATTGATGGAAATAAGAGCAGGATTGAAAATGGAATTTAATTCTCGTTGTAAGGTGACTTTGCTTGGAGTATCCAGACTGTTTACCGGAATGAGAGTGATATTGATAGGAGAAGACACTTCAGGAAGATGCCATAGTGTAAAAACTCCTGCCAAATATTCTTTACCTTCTTTGGCGACAAAAGCTTTTATGTTTTCTTTTTTAAACTCTGAAGCTCCATTTATGGATAGAGTGACGAGAGTACTATCAGTATCAAATGTAGCATTCAGTTTAACATCATTCTCGTCCTTAAAGATTAGGTGTTTTGGAGATGCATTATCCTTTCTTCTTATGGTGGCACTTATCTCGTCTTGACCATTTATTTTAATCGCTTTGTGTGAGATATAATAGTTGGATATACCATCTACCTCTTTTATGGCGTTATAAAAATTGCCATTAGTGTTGAGTAAATTCTGTGCTTGCCCACTTGGGATTTGGTCGAATGCATAGGTTCCTGTTGGCAAAAAGTTGACTTGAATGTTTTCTGCCGTTAGATCATCGGTGTTGAGATCAGGTGTATCCCCTCCGGGATTATCTCCACCGGGATCATCAGGTCCTTGTACATTCCCTTCAGAATCAATGACCCATTGGTCTCCGTTTTCATCAACTAGGGTAACGGTATTATCCCCTTCGGGCATGGCAACGATGTCAATGATTTGCCCATTGTCATCATAAATAGTGATATTTCTGGTATTTGGATCTGTATTCGGGACTACGTCGCCAATGACACCAGGGATGGTATGAGTAACATCTTGTCCGGTATCGCCACCAGGATCATCTGGCGGAGGAGGTGGATCAAATCCAGGAAAATTGCTAAAGGTAGCATCATAGGTGGTATTAATAACTCCGCTGGTGAGTTGGAGTTTATCATTTACCGTGATTCCATCGAATTCTATTGCTACTACCGGTAGTCCAAGCCAAGGAATACCTGCATACCCATATCCTTTGAAAGGAGACATGTTTTTATCCAGTTTGGTAATAGTGATAGGGAAATCTCCAGCTCTTATGATAAACCCGGGATAGATCCGATCTAGATTATTAGCATTGGGATCTACAGTATATGGGTCTGGTTCAATTCCGCAGCCTTGATAAATGGCAACTTCCTCGGTAACGGTTTCAAATTCTATTATTTGACTATGAGCTACATTGTCGATATCACAATTACCAGATACTCGATATTGATACCTCGTTCCCGGTTTCAGGTTGGATAAAGTGATGGTATTTCTGGGAGTAGAAAGAGGGTACCATCTGGATTCTTCGGTCTTTTCTCTGTAATTGATTACATAATCAAGATGTGTACTTTCTATATCCCATGCTATAGTGGCGATACGTGCTCCAATTTGCTTAGTTTCTACATTTCTGGGAGGATAACATGGGGTTTGGTAATGAAACCAATACACTTGACTCAATCCAAAATTTTCAAAAAACGTACTTACCTGTTCACCGTCACGCTCCACATAGGCTTGTACTTGCCAGGCATATATTCGATCTTCTAGCAAAGGATTGTCTTCTGGATTTACATACCAGTTATAAGGTAAAGTGGTCCCCGAAATATTTTCCCTACAAACCACACTATAGCTATCGTTACTTTGATCGCAGCGATTTCCACCTTGTGTAGACAGCATAAACCCTTGAATATCGGTGGTTCCTTGAGGAATCTCCACTAGACGGAATTTGTATTTTACTCCCGCAACATTTCCTCCCGAGGTAGGACTCCAGTTAAAATTGATCTGGCTTGGTGGATCTGTGGCTACAATTTTGGATTCGTTAAGTGGCCAATTCAAAAATGGAGGTTGTATACGAGTGATGGGTAAGTTTACGCATCGAGTCTCTGATATTTGTACGTCAGAACGAGCATCAATCACCTGAAAACAAAAATCATAACTTCCATTTGATAAGGGAGTTTGATATTGCTCCAGCGATAACCCTATTAGGTTTTGAAATTCAAAATAAGGGGCCAGATCTACAGCGCCTAACGATAATGGGATACCGGCTTCTAGAGTGATTTGCTGGTTGCGAACAAATGATGGATTGCTGGCAGCATTAATTCCGTTTCCTCGAATGGTAATTTGTAGATAGACCGGTCTTTCATTTGCTGTGGTGATGTCGGTTAATAGCAATCGTAATTGCAAAGGGCTACTAAAAGAGGTAGATTGTGCAAAGGCGGATAGATTATTAGGATAAGGTCTGCTTCCTATAGGAGAAATCTGAACAGGAAAATTTTGAGAATACCCAAAGTGGATACTACAAAAAAGTATACCTAAAAAAAGAAGTATTTTTTTGATGATTTTCATGTTGTTGATATTCGTTATTTAGTTTTCCTGAATTCCATATCCAGATATATTATTATTTCTCCTTCGATATACCCTTCGGCATTAAGTAAGTGCCCATCTTTTCTATAGGCTTTAAAAGCGTCTTTTCTCACTTTTAATCGTATATCCTCGATCTCTTTAGCATGTTCTTTTTTGTTTTCGTTGACCTCAAATACTCTGTTGGTGATATAATGATGCGCGTCGTACTTTAAGGATTGTTTTTGATATTCCTTTTTCAAATCGCTATAAGCAACCTGAGATGTATCGCTTGCTTTTGATCGCTCTTCAGGAGTGATTTTATGTAAATCATGTCGTTCCATTTTGAATTTTGCAATTCTGAAACTCATTTTGATTTCTTCGTTCTTGGCTTTTGTATCGATTTTTAGATCTTCTAAAGTTTGAATGAGTTGCCGCCTCAATTCGATATCAAAGTTGATGTATTGATACAAGGTGTCTAAAAAACTAATGGCGTCGTTTTGGAATAATAAAGGGTCTTTACCTTCTTCGAGTGTGCTGAGCATGGTGAGCAGTTCATTTCTACCGAAAGTATCTTTTGATTTTAGATATTCACTTTTGGCAGTAGCCAATAGTTGTAGTATGATTTCGTTGGCATATCCTATATAAATGACTTCTTTGTATCTAAATCGGTAATAGTGCCTATTGGTTTCCTCTTGCTTTTCCTTTTTTGCAGAAGGAGTCTTTTTTCTGAAATTGAATTTAGGTCGCTTTACATCAAACGAGTAGGCGTACCCTAACCGAACAGTGAAGTCATTAGACACTCGTTGTATCGCATCTCGTAATAAAAAAATAACATTCAAGGTTAGGTTATGACGTTGTTTGTAGGTGTAATTGGCGTTCAGTCGGCTACTGAAGATCTTGTTTTGTACTTCACCTAAAATACTGGTAATATTGTATGAATTTGCCCATCCTGTGGATAAGGTTTTTTCAAAAAAAGATTTCCGTACAGCAAGGGTAGGGCCATAGGTAATCGAACTACTCTCAGGACTATCATTGTAGGTAAGATGGATGGCTCCGTTATACTGCAGGTTTTTTTCAGGAAATTCTAAAGTATATGTAGTAAAACCATTGTACGACCCAGAAGACGCATTTGATAAACTTCCGCTTTCTTCGCTGGAGTTTTGATAGTTTACCTGGGTAGAAAGTTCTTGTCTTTTTGTCTTACTCTCCATGAGGCGATAGACAATGCCAAGTGAAGCATTTTGAGAAATCTGTTTAAAGTTTAAAGTATCCCTATCATTTAGTTCATCAACATTATTAATATCATCAAATTGATCCCTAACATTGGTAAAAGATTGGAAGTTTGAATACGAAGCATTGATATCCATTTTTTTGGATACGGCCAAGCTAGCATTTACAGAGGAGACCACACGTTGCAGTTGGGTTTCTTTTTCGTTATCCAGATCATCTCTTTGCAATCCAGCGTTTATGGATAGCGATAACTTGTTTTTGAATAAGTTTTGAGAAGCATTAATAGTGATGTTTTCCAAATCATTGTTAAAGAAATACGCTCCAAATGTTCTATACCCAGGATCGATTCTTTCGTAACCTGCTCCAATACTTCCGTTGTATAAACTATATGAAAAGTTGGCATTAAATGCATTGAAATATTGAGTCGATTCTTTTTCATCGATCAAAAAACTTAAGAAGTTCCCGCTACTTGCAGCAGGGCTATCAATATTTTCGGTAACTGCGCTTTGCGCAACTTCAAAATCAAACGCAAGGTTTCTTAAAAGTTGTATCCTACTTCTTACAGAAGCTACCATATTTTCTTGCGCAGCAATTCCTAACTCTGATGGGACTTCTACCTCTAATGAGGATAGCTTATCTTTTGCACTAAACAGGCTTAATTCTACATCCCAGGTTTTGAAATTGTATGAAGATTTAATTCCGTAACCAAAGCGGTCATAATTAGGTAAAATATTTGGAGACGCTTCATCGTATTCTACAGCTTTCAAAAACCTTCCGTATAAAGCACTTATTTTGAATGGGCCTTTGGGAGATAGTTCAACGCCACCACCTGTAAATAGATGTCCATTCACCGTATAGCGAGAAAAGGTCATGTTTACATCCCCAATATGCGTAGTAATCCATTTGTATGAGGGGTGTAAACTAAGTCGATTGATTTTGAAAGGAGTAGAGTAATCAAATCCTTGACTCGTATAGGAGAATGACAAAGGAATATTGAACACACCACTTATATTGAAGTTAAGATTTCCATTGGTGGCGAATGAAAAAGGATCGCGGTTGGAAGTCCCTTCATAATACGTTGCATTTGCAGAAATACCTCCATTAACTTTGAGCAATGGGACTTTTCCAATTTGATCCAAGCTTTGCGCTTGAACTATTGATATTTTGCAGGCCGTAATCAAAAGTATTAGTATAATATTTTCTTTGGTCAAAGTGCTTTTAAACTTTTCTTTACTGTATTGATTTGATAAACTAGAGGCTGTAGATGTTATGCAGTTCGATGACCCGCTTATAAGCATGAAAGAAAATAACAGCAGTGTATGTAGCTAATTGAAATTTCAATTTTAAGAGAGGGCATTAGAAACAAAACATCATTCAAAAACTATAGTGATTCCGTTCTGTTTTAAATTCATTAAAACGATTTGTTACTCAAACAAAATAATTAAATCAAAGTCCTATATACAAAAGGTGTTACTTTAAATTTATAAATTTAAGGCAACTGTTTTTGCATCTTTTTTGCGAGTTAAAAAACTAATTATCAGTCATTTGTTATTTTGGTCAATCTAGTTAATAATATGTTAAAGAGAAGCGATGGCCAATACTTGTATTTATGAGAAAATACACCGTTTTTGGGAGAGATTAAAGCTTTTTGTAAAGAAGAATGATCAGTTACGAACTAAACTTTTCGGCATACTCGGTAGGTGTTTTTTTGTAATACTTTTTAAAAGCTTTCGAGAAATATTTGGGGTCTTTGAATCCTACTTTGTATCCAATTTCAGAAATACTGTACTCTGTTTGTTCTAGTAATTGGCTTGCTTTTTTCATACGGACAGAAAGAATAAATTCTTTTGGCGTAAGATTGGTCCAAGCTTTAATTTTTACAAATAGCATAGTTCTGCTCAATCCAAGTTCAGCACAAAAAAAGGCAATATTAAATGAGGGATCGTCAATATGATCTTCTACAAGTGTCATTGCCTTATGAAATAGTTTATCATCTACCGAAACATGGTCCTGATCACTTAGTACATTGGTATTGATTTGTTGTTCTAATCGTTTCTTTGTGTTAAGCAGATTATTAACGACCAGTAGAAATTCTTTAATATTAAAAGGTTTTTCAAAATAAGCATCTGCACCAGATTCCAACCCTTCAAGTTTATGAATTTGCAATGACCTTGAGGTAAGTAAAATAATAGGAATATGGCAGGTGCTGTCATGATTCTTTAATTGGTTACAAAGTTCGGTTCCCGATTTTTTGGGCATGATCACATCACTTATGATAAGACTAGGATGATACTTTAGCGTTTTTCGATAAGCATCTTCTCCGTCTATGGCATAAATCACATTGTAATATTCTTTCAAAAGGTCAATCATGTATTGTCTAAACTGATCATTGTCCTCTACAACCAGAATCACTTCTTTTTCGGAAGGGACAAGCATATTTTTGAATTCAACTTCTATAGGATCTTCGGTTTTTGGAATCATCTCTGCATGTGTAGAGATATACTCTTCTTTAGTGGTTGAAATTTCGTTTTCCGTTAAGTGGGTTTTCCCTTTTTTCAAGAATACTTTAAATATAGAGCCTTGTTGTTCTTCGCTCTCGACGGTTATCCTACCGTGATGTAAATCGATAGCTTTTTTGGCAATGAAAAGTCCAATACCGCTACCTTGATTAAAATGTTTTTGATATTGCAAATCACTGGCTACTTCATAATATTTATCAAAAATTTTATGAATAAACTTTTTATCTATTCCCTTTCCATTGTCTGCAATTTCGATGGTCACATGATCGATATCCTGATCAATTTTAATGCTAATACTTCCTCCTTTTTGAGTGTATTTGAACGCATTGGAGATGATATTAAAAAAGACCTTTTCTAGTTTTGTTTTGTCATAGTACAATGCGATTTCATCCTCTACACTTTCAAACGAATAGGTATAACTACCCAAATCCGCATATTCCTCGAAGGAGTGGTAAATGTTTTTGACAAATCCTACAACATCGTCATTTTGGGTCAATAGTTGGGTGTGGTGATTTTCTAATGCCCGGAAATCCAGGAGCTGGTTGGTGAGTTTCAATAATTGACTGGCATTGCTCTCAATGACCTGAAGTTTTTTAAAAACTTCTTTATTGCCTTTATAATTTTCAATGACTTGCTGTAATGGGGCAAGTATTAAGGTCAATGGAGTTCTAAAATCATGAGAGATATTTGTAAAAAACTCTAGTTTAGATTGATTAATTTCTTTTTGCTGTATGCGCTCTTTTCGTTCTGATCTTAATTTATGAGAAAGGATCAGCTTTGCCCGCATGTTGTTGTAGATCAGATACAAGGTAAAAACTACTGCAGCGAAGTATAAGAAATAAGCCAGTGGTGTTTTCCACAAAGCTGCTTTTAGTGTAATGGGCATTACAGTTGCTGTCTTATTCCAGGTCTCCTCATTATTCGCTTCTTTTACCTCAAAAATATAGTTTCCTGGTTTTTGAATGGTGTAGGAAACTTCATGATTGTCTGTAAACTTCCAATCGTCATTCAATCCTACCAAACGGTATGCATATTTGTGGTTTGGGTTGATGAAATTAGGAAGAGCGAAATTGATAGAAAAGGAATTTTGATCATAGTTCAAGGTGATTTTATCCAGATAAGATATATTTTCATCAATGGTTTTTCCGTTGATCTTAAACTCAGATAAAATCACGTTTTGATCAAAATTATTTTTTTTGACTTGTTTAGGATTAAAAAAAGAGACGCCTTTAATTCCTCCAAAGTATAAGTTTCCGTTTTCGGACTTTAGGTAAGAGTTGTTAATAAACTCGTTACCCATAAAATTCTCTGATTGGTTATAGATGGTAGCTCTTTGTAAAGAAGGATTGTATTTTACCATCCCAAGGTTACAACCGATCCAAAGGTTTTGCTGCTGGTCTTCTACGATACTAAATGCTGAGGTAATTTTAGAATTCAAAAGTTTGAAATCCACTTTTGTAAATTGATTATCTTCAAATTGTAAAACTCCTCTTTCTTTGGTGCCTACATAAATTTTTCCTTCTACGGTTTGATACAAACTGATCACATTATGCCCATAAAAGGTTTTTTGATCATATAAAAAATGAGCAACTGGCGGAGAGGTTTTGCTAATATCATCATACCTAATTTTGTTAAGTCCCTTGTCGGTACCTATCCAGAGATTTTTGTCCTTATCAAAAATCATGGTACGAATACGGTCATTGGTGACCCCGTTAGATCCCAGATCAGATACTCCGATATGAGTTACATCTAGTGTATTGCGATTTACAATAAAAACACCATCTCCAAAAGTTCCAAAAACCATATAGTTTTCAACTGTTGTAATAGCATAAATGGATTTGTTTTCAAGAAAGGTGTTGATATGTTTTATTTCTGGAATGTCATCAAAATTTTGAGTGGTAAGATCAAATCGATGAATTCCGGATTTTAAAGTACCTATCCATAACTTGTTGTTCTTGAGGAGTAGGGACTTAATATTTGAATTCAAAAGTTTTTTATGAAGTGCTTGTGTAGTATTAAGATCGGATTTACCATTACTATGCACTACCTTTATTCCTTGGCCTTCTGTGGCAAAATAGAATCTATTATGATCATCCTCTACCATAGCACTTACTACTCCCAAATCTAAGGCCAGGGAGCCACGAATATCATAAAAAGTACTAAAGCTGGTATTGAAAGGATCCCAAAGATTAATTCCTCCATAATAGGTTCCTATCCAGATAGATCCGTTACGATCCATAAAAATTTCTTTAATACTATTTTTACTTAAACTTTTAGGATCTCCTGGTTGTGTGGTGACATGAAGGATACTTTGATCTTTTTGAATGATAAATAGTCCATTATAAGTACCCACCCATAAATTTCCTGCCCTGTCATAACATAGTTTACGTATGTCCCGACTAGTGATCGAAGGTGTCGTTGTAGGTAAACTTTGATAAGGAGAAAAGTTACGTTTATTCTTGTCAAAGACCAGTAGTCCATTACTCTTTGTACCTATCAATAGATTGCCATTTTGGTCATTGCTGATCGCCTGGATTTGTATGTTTCTAGACTTATCGTTTACAATCCATGGATATTTAGTGACTTTAAAATTGTCGGGTTGGACCTGATAAAGCCCTTTGGTAGATCCGATCCAGATTTGATCGTTTTGCTCTTTAAAAATAACCGCTATCGTACTGCTTGAAATTTCTTTTCCATAACCTGTAGCATCTTGGATTTCTATAAATTTGGCTTTATCCTTTTGGTAAATAAATAACCCACTCGATGTACCTAGCCAAAGCTGATTTTGATCAATTTCTTTTATGGTTCTTATAGAAAAATGCTGATTTTTATTGTCTTCGGTGGTGTAGAAGTACCGTGTGAATTTTTGCTCTTTTGGATCAAAACGATTTAAACCGTTGTACGTTCCCACCCAAATATATCCATCGGTGTCTTCCAGAATAGAAAGAATGTCATTATTACTAATGGTGGTGTCGTTCTTGGGATCGGTTTGATATACCGTAATTTCCTCTCCATCGTATTTATTAAGACCATCTCGTGTACCCATCCAAACTTGACCTAATCGATCTTGTTCTATGGCTAAAACGGTACTTTGCGATAGTCCCTCGGCGACAGATAGATGAACAAAGTTATTGAAGTTGTATTCTTGAGATATAGCAAAAAAATGAACTACCCATACTAGTATGCTAATAGTGTATTTCATTATTCATTGGGGTGATTGGTTAAAGAACTTTTAAAGATAACGCCAATTTTTTGGAATATTATGAATCCATCTTGACGAGTTTACTTTATAAAGATAAAATATACTTCGATACAATAATAACTTTTTCGTGCTTTGTAGTAGAATTTTCGTTCTGAAAATCAGTTGTTTGTATTTTTTTACCCCTATTATCGTACTCTTGAACCTGAAAGTTTTCTTAATATTGAATCATCAAATTTTGATCTATTACTCCTGGATGATTTATTTGATTAAGGAACACTAAACAGAAATTTGGGAAAAATTAGGATAACCGTTAAACACAAACCTAACACTATGAAAACAATGAAATCTCGAAAATCTGTACATAATATACAAATCGAATAACAGTATTTGTATTGAACTTACCTTAAAGGTTCCGTTTCCCCTTTATAACCCTAAGGTTTATTTTAAATCAATGTATTGAATTAGCAATGCTATTCAATATATCCATGTCTAAGAAAGCATATGATCAACGGCTACTGGTTATTGCAAGTAATCGACTGTGGAAAAAAATGTAGAACCTAAACTTTTAACAAACTCACAATCATGAAAATTATCTACGAAATGTTTACAAGTAGAGAAGGCTTTATTTATGGTATACTCTTTACTTTAGTTTCATTATGTATGAATGCCCAAACTCCCGTTCAGCAACACGGACTACTTCGTGTAAACGGGAACAAAATTGTTGACAAAAACAATGTCCCAACCAGTCTTGCCGGAAACAGTCTGTTTTGGAGTAACGCCGGAGATACTTCAGACTTTTACAATGCAGAAACGGTATCGCATCTAGCTGATGACTGGAATAGCTCCATAATAAGAGTAGCCATGGGAGTAAAAGAAAGTTGGGATGCCGGTAATGGATATATCGATAGCCCTAATGCACAAAAAGCTAAAATCAGAAAGGTGATTGATGCTGCAATAGATAAGGGCATTTATGTTATCATCGATTGGCATACTCACGAAGCGGAAAGCTATACGCAAGAAGCTGCGGACTTCTTTAAGGAAATGGCACAACTCTACGGAGACCAACCTAATATTATTTATGAAGTATACAACGAACCTATCGGTCAGTCCTGGACTCAGGTGAAAAACTATGCTAATACAGTGATAGCAGCAATCCGATCAGAGGATCCTGATAACCTAATCGTAGTAGGATCTCCTACATGGTCACAAGATGTGGACGTCGCTTCCAACGATCCAATTAATGATACAAACACTGCCTATACACTACACTTTTATGCAGGAACACATACCCAGTTTCTCCGTAACAAAGCACAAACCGCTATGAATAATGGTATCGCACTTTTTGTTACCGAATGGGGTGCTGTTGATGCGAGTGGTGATGGGGGTATCGCAACTGCCGAAACCGAAAGATGGATGCAATTTATCAAGGATAATGATATTAGCCATGTGACCTGGTCCGTAAGTGATAAGCCCAGTAATAGTGATCCAAATAGAACTGAAGGTTCTTCAAAAGTACAATTACGAAAGGGGGTCACCGGATTGGTAAATAATGAACTTACTCCTTACGGTGTATTTGTAAAAGACATTGTTAAGAATTGGTCTGATGATTCTGGAAATCCACCACCTCCACCTCCTTCTGGGACTATCGAATGTAATAATGTAGATTGTATTATAGCAGCAATGAAAAATGCGCAACCGGGTGACGAAATTATTGTAGCATCTGGGACCTATACAGCTACAGATAAGTTCAACTTTGGAAATAAGGCTACACGATTTGGATCTGATAAAAATGGAACAGCTTCAAAACCAATTACGCTAAGAGCGAAAAATCCATCTAATCCTCCAATTTTAAAAGGAGTTAACGGGATCTATGATGGTTATGTAATGTTTATTCTAGGAGATTACTGGATTCTTAAAGATCTGATTCTGGAAGAAGGATCCAAAGGAATTGTTTTCGACAATGCCAATCACGGGGTAATCGAAAATGTAGTGGTTCGAGAATTGGGAGAAGAAGGAATTCACTTAAGAGATGGATCTAGTAATAACCTGGTAAAAGGATGTCAGGTATATAATGTAGGAATCAAAAAACCAGGAATTGGTGAAGGTCTTTATGTAGGATCAGACAAAGGACAGCACGAAAGTGCATCACAAGCCGGAAATATATTTGATAACAAGTATAACCCAAGGTGTGACAATAATACTATTGAAGATTGTATCATTGGGCCTAATGTAACCGCCGAAGGCGCAGATATCAAAGAAGGAACCAAAAACACCATTATCCGCAATTGTACATTCTCTGCCAAAGGCATATCAGGAGAGAATAGTGCCGATGCCTTTATAGACCTTAAAGGAGCCTATGGATTTGTGTATAACAATACGTTTAATAGAGATGGATCTGCTATTCTTAATGCAGGAATTGATTTTCTAGATAGAGGAACCGGATTCAACACAGGATTTAGAAATGCCATTTTTGACAATACGTTTAATTTAGGAAGTAGAGCCAACGAAATTCCAACGGCGAGAAAAAAACAGGGTAGCCCTAGCGAAATTCATGTTTGGAACAATACTCGTAATCCAAATTCACCAGATTTTCCTGTAAGTGACGGGACTACAAATTTTGTTACACAATCTTGTCCAAGTTGGAACATTGTTCCTTGTAATGGAGGAGGTACCAACCAAGCACCATCAATATCTTTGATTATTCCTACAGGAGATGTGAATTTGCAAGAAGGGTACTCCAATTTTAATGTAGAAGTAAATGCTACCGATACCGATGGAACTATAGACAATGTAAAGTTATATGTTGATGGAAATCTGGTACGAGAAGAAAAAAGTGCACCCTACGAATGGGGAGCAGGTGATAATGCAAATGAGTTGTTAGGATTACCTGTTGGGATACACACTATTAAAGTAGAGGCTACGGATGATGATGGGGCCAAAAAAAGTATTTCATTTACTGCTACGATAACTAGTGTTACTTCTAATCAACCTCCAGCAGTATTCTTTTCTTCTCCTTCTGGTGACCTTACCGTAGAAGAAGGCTATAATTTATACGTAAAAGTAATTGCCACGGATAGCGATGGAAGTGTGAGCAATGTAAAGTTATACATTGATAACAATCTTATCAGGCAAGAAAATTTTGATCCATACGAATGGGGACATGCTGGCTCACCAAACCCTTCAGAAGTGGATAACTTACCAATTGGAACACATGTTTTTAAAGCGGTTGCAACCGATACTGAAGGAGCCACTTCAGAAAGCACATTTACCTTAACGGTAAAGCAAGAAACTACAGGAGGAGGAGATAACAATTGCTCATTTGGAACACCACTTGCAGGGGCATTACCTGCATTTGATCAAGCTTCGTATACCAAAGTACATGTACTAGGAACAGGAGGCCCCGATGTATCAAATATCCGACGCTTCAGAA
Source organism: Aquimarina sp. KJ22-3 (assembly GCF_055808215.1). NCBI lineage: Bacteria > Pseudomonadati > Bacteroidota > Flavobacteriia > Flavobacteriales > Flavobacteriaceae > Aquimarina > Aquimarina sp. KJ22-3. The sequence goes on from NZ_CM147859.1 coordinate 729,106, forward strand.
TCAATTGGAATCCACAGTACAACGGATTATACCAATTTGCAGTAAATACAACCAATGGTCAACCGGACTACTACGTGGATCTAAGAAATGTGATGAGTCATAGTTTTAATACTGCTAACCCAGAAGTGACTCTTTCCAATTCTGGTTTATCCGGCTGGGATGGTTCGTATTGGGTGGCTAAAGACGGAGCTAACTTTGTCATGGTTTCAAAAGATAGTGATTTCTCAATCTATTTCAGTAATTCGGATAATGCTCCCACATGTGCTGCCAAAAGCCCAGAGGTAGCTTTTGAAGAAATACCTGTAAAGCTATACCCTAATCCAGTTCAGGACGAGATGATGTACCTAGAAAATATTTCAGAAAAAGCATCACTCCTTCAGATTATTGATATGCAAGGGAAAGTACTACTCACTAAAAACATAGAAAGTAACCGTCCACAAATTGATGTGGCGGATCTTGACTCTGGCATGTATATCCTAGTCGTAAAAGGGATAAGATATCAAAGCTCAACTTTATTTACGAAGCATTAGGAGATGCAATGTTTAAACTGTGTCACCGGGTGATTTAGGGGTTTCCCGGTGACTATTTTCAATTTTCAATTCTAAAACTATGAAGTATTCAACGCTAAAAAAATGGTTGGGTGGATCGCTATTGCTATGTGTCAACCTTATGTGTGCTCAGCAACATATTGTGTATCACAACAATTTTGATCAACTCGCTACAGGACAGTACAATGAAGAAGAGGCTAAAGAAGCTTTGAATGTCAACTTCTGCAAAGGCGCAGATGAAGGAAGAGTATTCATTTCCGAATTTCAAAACAAAGGAAATGTCTTAAAAGTGAAATATCCGAAAGGAAAGGTGAAAACCAATGATAGTGGGATGCATACCAAGTTATTTTGGAATCATTATGACACCTTCGAGGAGTTGTATTTCAGCTATAATGTGTATATCCCCGAAGATTTTGAATTTAGAGCAGGAGCCAAATTACCAGGGCTGTCTTACCAAACCAGAGATAGAAATATGTCACTTCGTTTAATGTGGCGATATGACGGATTGCTGGAGTTTTATAATCATTTTGAAACCAGACCTAGTTGGGATGGATGGACCGCATCTGTAAATTGGAGTTTACTAGATCCCTATGACGAACCAGGAGGGCCGCAACCCGATCAGGTCAAACTAAAAAAGGGAACATGGAACCACATAGAGGTTTATCATAAACTCAATACTCCAGGAGAGAACGACGGGATTATGAGAGGATGGTTAAATGGAGAATTGGCCATAGATATTACGGATAATAGTGATTATAGACAAAGCGGGCAAGAGGACATTCAATTGAATAGCATTTATCTGTCTACTTTTTTTGGAGGAAGCAGTGATGCCTTCAAACCTACCAAAGATCAGTATGCTTATTTTGACGATTTGATTGTATCCAAAACAAGGGTAGGATATGATGATTCTGGTGATGAAAACGATAGTTCACTGTCGGTATCATTCAAAACACCATCAACAGATCTTACTGTACAAGAAGGATATGATTTGGATATTGAAGTTAATGCTACCGATGAAGAAAATGGCATCCAGGAAGTACAATTATATATCGATGATACTTTTGTAAGAAGAGAGCGTTTCTACCCATATACATGGGGTCATGATCGATCCCCAAACCCAGAAGAAGTAAACGGATTGGCAGAAGGGATGCATCTTATAAAAGCCATTGCTACCAATCGCAAAGGAGAGACCAAAGAAACTTCGATCATCCTTACGGTAGAAAATAATAATGCTTGTGATTTTGCTTTACCCGATACCAGAGGGATCCCTGGGTTGGATAATGTGTATTACAACAATGTACATATTATGGGAAATAGAGCCCCTAGTTTCCTAAGTAATTTTGTCAACTTTTCAGTAAAGTGGAATCCTATTTATGATGAGCTTTCAAAATTTGCGTTGATTACCAATGATGGTTTCCCGAATTGGTATGTGGATTTTAGCAATACAGCCGAGTTTCAGCTCAAAAATGAACACCCAGAGATTACATTAAAAAATACAGGTGTAGCAGGATTAGATGATAGTTATTGGGTAACCCTAGAAAATGGGGAACTGATCTTAAAATCAAAAAATAATGGAACACTAATTTGTTTCAGTAATTCTTCGCAAGCACCATTGTGCATGCAAGGAGATCGGCAAAAAGTAACTTCAATAAGCAACACACAAAACCTAAGACCATACCCAAATCCAACAAAAAGTTCTATTGCTATAGATAATCTCCCACCTACTACAGATCAGGTAAATGTCATGAATATGAATGGTGAAGTTGTTCTTTCTTTACCAGTTTCTATAAAGCAATCGGATGTAAGTATTTCTCTAGAAGAATTACCATCAGGTATGTATTTTCTTGAGGTAATTTCTGATACACAAAATGTAAAAACCAGATTTATTAAGCAATAAAAACAACCAAAAACACACAAGAAACACTTAAATGTTCAACACTTAAACAAACACAATGAAAACACGAAGCCTCATAATACATAATTGGCAAATTATGCTAGCGATGCTATGCATGATTTGGGGAGCTACAGCACAAGACTGCGGTAATAGCAGATTAGTGATTGATCAAAATTTTAATCAGTACAATGGGCAGAACAAGCTATACACTCGAAGTTTGGCGAACAATGATTTTCCCAAAATTGCAGGTAGAACTTCGGGAGGTAATGTACGCGGATTAAGCAATGATTTCCCTCAAAGAAACCGAGTAATTAACGGAGAGTTACGAGCACAATTTACTAAGAATGATGCCAGTGGGCGTAGTGGCGGTTTTGTATTCGATAGCAGTTTTGACGGTGCAGAAGAAGCTACGCTGGAGTATCGTGTAAAATTTGCAAATGACTTTGTCTGGGCTACAGGAGGGAAACTCCCAGGATTAGGTGGAGCTTCGACAACCAATGGAGCGCAGCCTGCTGGATGTACACAAAATCAAAACACGATTAACAACGCCTTTTCTTGTCGCTTGATGTGGAGATCAAATCGAGCTCATACGCAAGAACCATATCTTATTGTTTATGATTACTTGCCCAATAGAGAAACACGATGCGGAGGGAACACCAGATTAGGGAACCTAAAGCTGAAAAGAAATCGATGGTACACCGTAAAACAATACTTAAAACTCAACACCCCTGGGCAACGAAATGGGGTTTTGAAAATGTATATCGATGGAGAAAAATTAGTGGATCAGGACAATGTGATGTTCCGTTTGTCAGGTAAAGGCAGTGTTAAGATTAATTCTATTGTAATGCATACCTATCGAGGAGGAAATCGGACGGACCCTGTATGGCATTCTCCCCAAGATGATTATATCTTTTTTGATGATTTCAAAGTATGGACCAATTGCTCTGGAGGTGTTGGTAACACCGATAACCAAAAACCTACGGTTACTATTACTAACCCTAATCAATCCAATTATACGGCTGGTAGTGATTTGTCGGTTACCATTAATGCGAATGATCCTGATGGCAATATTACAAAACACGAAGTTTTTGTAAATGGAAATTTGGTAGATACGGATGGTACAAATTATACACCACATCCGCTAGACAATATTCAGGCAGGAAATTATACGATAAAAGTAGTGGTTACCGACGATGACGGAGCCACAGCAGAAGATACCGTTTCATTTACAGTAAATTCAAATGGTGGAGGAGATAATACAGGAGGAGACTCCTCATGTAACGGCTATGAAGAAAAAAATGGGATGGTGGTTATTGAAGCTGAGAACCTTCAAACCCCGGGAAATTGGCCTAAAAAATCGGGAGTTTCCGGATTTACAGGAAATGGATATATAGAGTGGACCGGTCAGGACTTTTTTAACGATCCGGGAAATGGAGTAATTACTACTGAAATCAAGATTAACACACCAGGAAGATATCAGTTTTTATCAAGAACCAAAGTAGGCGAGGGTACCAGTACTACGGAAGCTAATGATGTGTGGTTAAAATTTCCAGACGCCGATGATTTTTATGGACAAAGAGGAAGTCTTCGTGTATATCCAAAGGGTTCAGGAAAAACACCACATCCCGAAGGAGCTAGTGGAGAAGGATATCTCAAAGTATACTCTGCAGGTACAACCAATTGGACCTGGTCTACAAAAACTTCGGATGGAGGAGAAAATGCTAGTGATATTTTTGTGGAGTTTGACAATCCAGGGACGTACACCATGTTGTTATCAGGTCGATCCAAACATCATCTTATTGATCGGGTAACCTTGAATCGCACCAGTGCGAATGCTACAGATCTTTCTTTGCAAGAAACGAAATGTGATGATGATGGAGATAACAATAGTGAAGCATCCATTACTGGGGAGTTAAAAAAATGGCATAAAGTGACCTTAACCTTCAATGGACCGAATACTTCCGAAGGTGCTTCTAACAATCCATTTTTAAACTATCGTTTAAACGTTATGTTTACCCACCAAAGTGGTTCACCTTCTTATGTTGTGCCCGGTTATTTTGCAGCGGATGGAAATGCAGCACAGACATCAGCTACCAGTGGTAACAAATGGAGGGTACATTTTGCGCCAGACAAAACAGGGACCTGGAACTATAGTGTTTCTTTTAGAAAAGGAAACAATGTAGCTGTAAATGATAGCAATACAGCAGGGATAGTAGCTGGATTTATGAACGGTCAAACCGGATCTTTCAACATTGGTTCTACAAACAAAACAGGTAGAGATTTTAGAGGAAAAGGGCGTCTGCAATATGTAGAGGAGCATTATTTAAAATTTGCCGAAACAGGAGAGTATATGATCAAACAAGGACCAGATTCTCCAGAGAACTTATTTGCATATGCTGATTTTGATAATACCCCTAATGCCGGGAATCGCAGAAAAAATTATGCGCCTCATGTTGGAGATTGGAATAGTGGAGACCCTACCTGGAAAAGTGGGAAAGGAAAAGGACTGATCGGAGCGGTAAATTATATCGCTAGCGAAGGACTAAATTCAATGTCTTTTCTGACTATGAATATCAATGGAGATGATGATAATGTATATCCTTATACAGGGAGGGATCAACGCTCAAGAATGGATGTTTCCAAAATGGCACAATGGGCGATCGTTATTGAACATATGCAGAAAAACGGAATCTTTGCTCATTTCAAAACACAAGAAACCGAGAATGAAACCTTATTGGATAATGGGAATACTGGAAACCAACGTAAGTTGTATTACCGAGAGTTGATCGCAAGATTTGGTCATAATCTGGCGTTAAATTGGAACTTGGGAGAAGAGAATGGTGGAGGGCCACAGCCTGTAGATCAATCGCCAGCTCAAGAACGTGCAATGGCCGGGTATTTTTATAAAAATGATCCGTATCGCCACCATGTAGTGATCCATAAGCATCCAAATGATTTTCCGGAGTATTTATTAGGAAATCAATCTAGGCTAACAGGTTTTTCTTTACAAACCAATAAGTCGGATTTTGTCAATGTTTTTAGTAAGGTAAAAGAAGCTATAGATGATTCTAGAAACTCAGGAAAAAAATGGGCAGTAGCTTGCGATGAGCCTGGCGATGCACAACATGCGATTCGACCAGATAACAATGCGGCAAACTCACATACCGATGGTCGAAAAAATGCTATGTGGGGAACCCTACTAGCAGGTGGATGGGGTAATGAATGGTATTTTGGGTATCAAAATGCGCATTCAGACCTATCCCTTCAGGATTTCAGAAGTAGAGATAAATGGTGGGATTATGGGCGTCATGCTATTCGATTCTTCGAGATTACAGATCTGCCCTTGACTCAAATGCGAAATAACAATGGACTCTCCTCCAATAATAATGATTATTGCTACGCAAAACAAGGCGAAGCCTACGTAGTGTATTTGAAGAATGGAGGGAGTACCAACCTGGATTTGAATGGGCAAAACGGACAATTTACCGTAAAATGGTACGATCCTCGTAATGGTGGTTCGCTCAAGAATGGATCAGTAACAAATGTTAACGGAGGGGGAAATAGATCTCTGGGGAATGCTCCTAATAATGGGAGTAAAGATTGGGTGATTTTAATCACCAAAAATGGAGTTACACCAGGAGAGAATACTCCTCCAACAGTTGCCTTTGCTGATCCATCTGGAAATACTTCAGTTGAAATAGGGTACACCAATTTTGAGGTGACTGTAAATGCTTCTGATACTGATGGTAGTATCGAAGGTGTAAAATTATATGTAGATGGAAACTTAGTTCGCGAGGAAGTTCAGGCACCGTATGAGTGGGGTAAAGGAAACAATGTAGGTGAACTATTAGGGTTATCTGTGGGGCAACATACAATCAAGGCCGAAGCCACCGATGATGATGGAGCAACCACAAGCAAAACCTTTGTGCTTACTGTGCAAGCGGCAAATACTAATGAAGCGCCTCAAGTATCTTTTGCGACACCTACAGGTAACCTAAAGGTATCCACAGGGTACGATATGATAGTTATTGTTAACGCCACCGATCCAGATGGTACTATTGCTAATGTAAAGCTATATATCGATAACAATTTAGTGCGTCAGGAAAATATCACTCCTTACGAATGGGGGCATGATGGATCACCAAATCCAGAAGAAGTAAATGGATTAGATGCAGGGACATATACGTTTAAAGCCGTTGCTACAGATAATGATGGAAATACCGCCCAAGCTTCTTTTGTACTAACTGTAGAGGATGATAATAGTGGCGGAAACGATAACAATTGTGAATTTGGAACTCCAGTAAATAGTGGGATAGCGGCTATGGATAGAGTGACATACAACAATGTTTATGTCTTAGGTAATGGAGGACCATCGCTGTCTAATTTCAGAAAATTTACCATCAACTGGGATCCGCAATACAATGGATTGTATCAGTTTGCGATCAATACTGATGATGGAGTGCCAGGGTACTACATTGACTTTAGTGACATCATGTCTTTTCAACTTAATGATGCCAATCCCGAGGTAACGCTTCAGAATACGGGATTCTCAGGATTAGATGGTAGCTATTGGGTAGCATTGGATCAGAATAATCTGGCTCTGGTTTCCAAAGATAGAGACTTCACCATCTATTTTAGTAATTCTACCCAAGCACCTTCTTGTGCGAATCAACAGAGTAAAATTTCAATAAGCACAAAAGACACTCAAGAATTAGTGTTGTATCCAAATCCTGTAAAAAGCGATGTGTTATCCATTGGTGGTTTGGAGAATGAAAAGATGACACTCCAGATATTTAATCTGATTGGCCGCAGAGTATTGGTCAAAGAAATAAAAGGAGTACAAGTCTATCAATTACCTGTAGAATCGCTAGAGGCAGGTAACTATATTTTAAACATACAAAGTAAACACGTCAACACATCTTTGCATTTTATTAAAGAGTAGTCAATCAATAGTTAGTTTGATTCTTGTACCTGTATGCTTGATCTCCTTATTCTGGTAATAAGGAGGTTAGGTATGCCATACATTATAAAAACTACCAAAAGATAGCTATATGTTGATCTATACTTTTAAAACCACCAAATCATGAAAAACTCAATAAAAATCGACCGTATCGTATTGGTTACCATGCTGATACTGTTTGTTCTTGGGGTTTGTAATCTTTTTGCAAATTATCCCAAAGAAACTACTATCGAAGTAGCTTCAAAATATGATTGTGCTCCTCCGCCAATCAGTTTGGCAACCATTAGTCCTGTTAATTCAGGTTTTTGGAATCAGGCCTCTACATGGCCCAATGGCATAGCACCAACAGCAAATGATGACATCCTTATTCCACCGGGAATGGATGTGGTTATGTTAGGGACTTGTAGGGCAAGGAATATTACAGTACAAGGAAAGCTTAGTGCAGTAAATTGGCAAGCAGGAGGTGCCTGGATTGATTTGGAAGCTAGAAGTATTGTGGTGGCTAATGGAGGAACAATGGAAATAGGTACAGAAGATCAACCCTACATTGCGAATAAGAATGCTTCAGGTATACGTTGCCAAATTACACTTACAGGACCAAAAAACACCAACTTGGGAGCTTCCTACAAGGCAATTATGGTACAAAACGGAGGGGTTTTAGAATTGCACGGGAAGAATAAAAAGAGCTGGACTAATATAGCCGTCACATCTAACCCGGGCGATACCCAAATTACCTTGAAAGAAACTGTAGATTGGGAAGCAGGGGATATGATTGCTTTAACTTCTACAGCCTTGGCAACTACAAATGGTAAACAATGGGAACAAGTGGATCAGGTAGAAATTGCATCCGTTATTGGAAAAACAATCACTCTAACAACACCACTCCAGTATCAACATATAGGAGGTTCCAAATCATATACGAGATCAACAGATGGTAAAACCTGGGATGTAAACATTCAAGGAGAAGTTGGTTTGCTTTCTCATTATATAAAAATTCAAGGTAGAACTAGTGATAATGATGGTTTTGGAGGACATATCATGTTGATGAAAGGTTCTGTTTCACATTCAGAGAATATTGAATTGTATAGAATGGGACAAAAAGGAGTATTAGGACGTTACCCTTATCATTGGCATTTAAATGAAGATCAATCACAAGGGAGTTATCTACGAAACTCCAGTGTACATAAATCATTTAACAGAGCGGTTACTATTCATGGAACTGACTATGTTACTGTAGATGGAGTGTTTGCGTATGATCATGTTGGGCATGGTATTTTCTTAGAAGATGGTGCAGAGCGTTTTAATACCATAAAAAATAATGTGGTTTTTGTTACGAGAAGGCCAAAAAACGGTGAAGAACTAACACCATCTGATAACGAGGCTAACGAACCGCAAAATAGAACCCCAGCTTCTTATTGGATTACTAATCCAAATAATTATTTCGAAAATAACGTAGCTGCCGGTACCGAAGGAACAGGGTTTTGGTTTGCCTTTCCAGAAAAACCAATGTTTGATTCTGGTAATCTGTCCTATTTTCATGGTGTAAACCCTTCAACTGAACCATTGGGGAGATTCGATGGTTTTGTGGCTCACACGTGTATGACAGGTTGGGATGTTTTTGATAGATTGAATCCTGACCACTCGATAAAAAAGAATTTTGGATGGGATGTGAAAACAAGACAATTGATTAAAGATGGTTTGTTGTATGGAAATGATCAGGCAATTTATTGTGGGTTAGGTGTAGGAGGCATTAGTGAGAATACAGTTTTTTATAATTGCGTTTTCAGTGATAACAAGACGGTAAGCATGCTTGCAGGAGATCTAACCATAGAAAACAGTCTCTTTAATGCAGATACAGATCTTGGAGTATTTGATGGAGTACGAGAATTTTTTAGATTTTATGATGGCCCAGGGAGACATATTGACTGTCATTTTGAAGGATGGAATCGTTCTAATGCAGAAATGATTAAACAAATTACTGGAGGAGGAGCTACAGAGAATTTCAATCCTTCATTCCGTGGAACTACCAAAGGATTTTCAGAACCATTCCCGTTTAGATTTTTTCCTTTACCTAATACAGATAACACCCGAGCAAGAAAAACCGGTCAGTTTTTCAAAGATTATGACGGAGGATTAACAGGTAAAGCTAATACTACATTGATTAGAGATATTGCATTTCTTAGAGATGGACATGAGTATAGACATCCTTCTTGGAGAAATGCTGCTCGATCTGATTATTTCTTTGCTGGATTATGGCTTGCCGGTATTAATTCTAGCGGGACTAGAATATCAGTAGTGCGTTCCAAACCAGGGACAGAAGATGTTTGTTTCTATGAGTCTGGAAATGCATCTTCAGGAACTTATAAATTTCCAACAATTGTTAATCAAGGGTTCACTTATACGTATTATCTAGACCGAGCACCATCAAATAAAAGTATTCATCTGATATGGAATAGAGGAGATGCTGGGGATTTGGCATTCGTACTTTTTAAAGGCTTAGGAAAATTAGGGAATTTTAGGGTAAGAGGTCATAATTTTAATCTGCCACGCCTCAATTCTATATCGGCAGTTCAGAATGCTACTAATAACTCCTATTTTATTGCAGGAAATGGAGATGTATTCCTTAAGCTTAGAAATCTTGGAGGAGATAATAGAACCAATATTTTCTTTAACTGGGATACTAATGGAAGTTTTCAACCAGCTACTCTTCCTTGTACAACGAATAATTTAGAGGGGATTACTGCTCTGGATACTGATGGAGATGGAAGACCTGATATTGTAGAAACAGAAACTTGTGGTAACCCAAACAATGCTTCAGATTTAAACTTTGAATTTAGTAATACCAATGAGAGTTTTGAGCAATTTAATACCACTGCAAACAATACAAGTAGTGATCAATTTTGGTTGATAAGAGCAGATAATTCTAATGATCCTTTTATTGTAAGGAATGGTTTGAAATTTAAAGGAAATCAAGTCCCTCAATTAAAAATTAGAACGAAGTCTGAAGCTGCTGGCGCCTTTCAGTTATTCTGGGCAACTATAGATCAACCCAATTTTGCTGCCACACGATCTGTAACTGTTGCTCCGCAAACGACTAATGTTTTCGAAGAACTCATTTTTGATATGAGTACTATCAATACCTGGATGAGTAAGACCATTACCAAAATTCGGTTGGATTTTCCTCCGGACCCCTCTTCAGCAAGTCATACCTGGATAGATTATATACACGGCCCTAGCGCCTCAAACGCTCCCTGTGATGATACACCAAACGTTGTATTTACTAGCCCTATAAATGATCGCTTACAAGAAGGGGATGATTTGGGAGTAATCGTTGTCGTTACAGATGGGGATGTTTCTAATATTAAACTCTATTTAAACGATATTTTGGTCAGACAAGAAAATGTAGCGCCTTATGAGTGGGGTACTGCAAACCCAGGCCAAAATGATACCGCATTGTACAACCTTACCACTGGGACCTACGAACTAAAGGCAGATGTTACGACTGTTGATGGTTTTATTACCTCTATTTCCAAAACAATTGAAGTTCGAGGAGAAGGGAACCCGATTGTTCACTTACGAAAACGTAATGCTACTAATTACGCTCTAGACGGAGGCGCAGGAGGAGCACCCAATCAGAATGTAAAACTATGGCAAGCAAATCCTAATAATGTGAATCAGCAGTGGATCGAAATAGATCGTGGGAACGGGTTTTATTCGTACCAAAAAGTGAATACCAATTATTGCATGGATGCAGGTGATGGTGGAGCAAGAAACCAAGATGTAAAACTCTGGGATTGTGAGACCAATAATTACAATCAACAGTGGCGTAAAGTGCGTATTGCAGATAATAGTTATCGTCTTGAAAAGCGTAATGCTGATGGATTTTCTATAGATGGAAATAATGGTGGAGCAAATGATCAACAGACATACTTGTGGGATAGTGGTGATGCGAATCAAAATCAGCATTGGATATTTGAAGTAGTTGGCGAAGATAAATCGGGGGTTGAAGGTCAAAATATAGTAACCCTATTCCCGAACCCAGTGCATAATACTTTGTTCATATCAGGAAATAATGCGAATAGATTAGTTAAAATATATGATCTATTAGGCGCTTTAAAAATTGATCAACCTTTGGATGAAAATGAAAATAAAATCGATGTTAGCCAATTACCAAAAGGGATCTACATGGTTCGAATAATTGATTTTAACAATCTGGGAGCTAATTCGATGATGTACAAAATTGTAAAAACAGACTAAGCACACTTGCTATCAAACAAGTCGGTTATATTTTTAAGAGTTCAAGAAGAGAAAAACAAGCCGTAACCTCAAATATAGAATTTGAGTGCGGCTTGTTACTTGCATAAAATTTATTTCACATCAATTTCTAATTTGTATCCGGTAGATGAAACCCAATTAATCGGTGTTTTTTTAATGTACAATCTTCTTCCCTTCTCCAGAATATAGTATTGGTTCCTTCTGTTTTTCCGGAGAAATCAGGAACCGTCCATTCTACATAGAATTTAGAGTATTTGATAAACCCATTGTTTACTTGGGTATAGTCATAGGTCGATATACTTATACTATCGATAGTAACTGGATGTCCGTAGTATCCTTTGTAGTATTCTTCCAAATTTTCTTTGCCCTCGATTACTGTATTTGCAAAGCGATAATATTTACAATCTTCGGTATATGTACATATTACTTTTTCAACATTTCGTTCTCTTACATGCTCTTTTCCAAAGGCATCATACGCTTGTAACTCGGGGAGTATTTTTTTCCATTTCTTATATCAGGACCTGGGGCTTTTTCCTGAATCTCCTTCACCAGTAATGGCGTGAGATCTGCTACTTTATGAGAGTATCCAAAAGATTCGGATTCTAGCAGTAAACTACCATCTTTAAGAGGTTTCCAGACATTCCAGTATTTCCCGCGTAAGGGTTCCATATTCTTACAAGTTTTTTGAAAAGTACCAATTTCCATAATACGATTCCCAAGATCTAAGATTTCGGTAGTTTCTTTGGTGTAATTAGTAACATCTTGTTTTTGAAAGATATCTGAATAATAAATTTCAATATTGGTAATACCGTCGATGATGGGATGATAATCAGTAAGTAAGAGTGCATCATGGGTGTATATCTGTTTTACACTACTGAAGTCCTTATTCTTGGCAGCATTAATTAATTTTTTATTTAAGATGTTGATCTTTTGATCTAGCTTCGTACTTGTATTTAAGATAGTAATCTCCTCATTTTCATTATTTGTATGTAGCATAGGCGAAAAAGAAGCGATAGTACAAATCAGAGCTAATAGGATAATTGTAATTCGTATCATTTTGAAAGGTGTTTTTATTGATTTTGTGGTAAGCGAAAGCCGATAAGTCGATGTCTTTGTAAAAAGCCATTATTGTCTTTTTTTAGGTATACAAGTCCAGTACCTTGGGTTATTCCAGAAAAATCTGGGACGGTCCATTCTACATAAAATTGTGTATAGGATAGATAACCATCTTTTACCTTATGGTAGTGGTAGGGCTTCACTTTGATAGAGTCGATGGTGACTGGGTTGCTGTAATAATCGGTATAGTATTTTGAGATCACATCAAAACCATGAACTTCTTTTTTGGCAAATCGGTAGTAGGTAGCGTCTTGGGTAAATAATTTCATGGCTTTATCCGGATTTCGTTCTTTGGAATGCTCTTCGGTTAATCGATAGTAGGTTTTCATCTCTCTAGGTACGGCTTTAATGTTTCTGGAGGTTTTGATAGAGGTGTTATCTTTCAATGCTTCTACCACTAATGCACTTTGGTCTGGTATTTCATGACTATACCCAAAAGATTCAGATATTAGTTGTAGAGAACCATCTGGTTGAGGTTGCCAGACATTAAAATATTTTCCTTCTTGAGATTCTTGATTTTTAAAAGATTTATCGAATATTCCAATTTCCAAAATACGCTCGCCTAGATCAATGATCTCGGTAGTGGTTTTGGTATAGGTGGTTAACTGTTGTCGGTTAAACAATGATGTATAAAACTGTGCTATATGGGTTCTCCCATCGATGATTGGGTTAAAATCAGTAAGCAATAATGCGTCTTCTACATAGACGTGCTTTGCTTTGTCAAAATCCTGAGTTATTGCTGCATCAATTAGTATTTGATTTAGCGCATTTATTTGAGAAGTTAATGAACCGGAGGTGTTTTGAGTTTCCAAAAGGGAACTTTGATGCTCTTTCTTGGCTTTTACATCGGTACAGGATAAAAAAATACCTGATGCGAGTATAGCTAGGATAATTGTGGGTTTCATTTTGTTTGTGTTTTAATAGGTGAATGATTGTAGATGACTTTCCATATTTTTAAAGAATGATCTTCTTGTCGTTTAAAAACAAAAAGATTTTTGGTTTCAAATGGAACAGTATTGCTCGTGTCTTTTGGAGTAAATGTTCCGGTAACTTTGCCGCGTACAATTGCGATTTCTGGGTATGAGTAGAGATCAACGATTTGATGTTGCATGACTACATTTCCATAGGTATTTTGTTTTTCCAGATAGGCCCTTAATTGCTCTTTGGTGGTGATCACGTCGTTATCCGGTGCCATATGAACTAAATCATCGATCCAAACATTTAATTTTTCCGAGGCTTTCAGGGTATTATCGTCTAGTGTTTTAAAGATTGTCTTTACTTCACTAGCATCTTTGGGATACACCATAGATAAAGAAGAAGATTGATCTATTTTCACAAAGGTTCCTCCATAAAAATTCCCGGTAGGTTGATCGTTTGCGTCAAACTGGTTAGATTCTAACAAGTATTCATTTTCATTGATCCAGAGGTAATTGTAGACTCTGTAAGTTCCCTCCGGCTCACCCTGAAAAGAAACCTTGAGTTGCATATCTCCATTTTTGGAAAAACTACCATCACCTACACCATTACGAAAGGGCAAAAAATTAGATAGGTGCTTTATTTTTTGAGTATCATGATTGTATCCCCATAGCACGTGTCCTTTGGCAGATGAAGCTTCAATAACACATAATATACTGGTGTCTGTATTCACTTCTTGGCAGGTTTTGATATGCCCTGGGATTTTTAATGTAGTTATTGCCTCTTCGGTATTTCCTTGTTGCCATAAGTCATCTTTTAATGTCCATTTCCCAACGAATTTTTTAAATGGGTTTTGCGGACGTTTGATGTATTGAAAGTCATGAGAAAAGTTGTAGGTACCTCCCGGTTTTAAAGTAATTTTTCTTGCATCTCCGGCCTCCCATTCAAATCCGTTTAGAACATATTTAAAGTAAACATCGGTATCTTCAGTGATTTCAAAGTCCAGACGAACTGTATAAACCCCGTCCCTATCTGTGTCGGTAAGGGTAACGCCTTTTACCCATGATAATGGTGGTACGCTCCCTCGTATTTCTAAGTCTAATACGGTGTCTTTGGCTCTTTCGGTAATTGATTTGGTTTGTAATTGAGGGGAAAGCGTTGTGTTTTGTTGCCCATAAAAATGATTGGGTAACATTAAAAACAAAAGCAGGATGAATAGGTTAAATGGTAAAGCGTTCATTTAAGTTTTTTATTGGTTCGAACTCAAATTAACAGCAAGGCTTATTGTAAACAAAAAGGGATTGACCAACGGTTGTAAAAACTGTATCAACGATATTATTTGTCCATTTTGGAGTCCAAACCAGTGATTTAATTCGTCAATATGACGTTTGTTTACAAAATCGTGTCGTTGGTCAATACTTTGAGGGCTTACCTAATTCTGAAATGCATGCCATAGCTTTAATGGATACATTTAACTGTTTTTTGATTCTATAAACCCTAAAAAATGAATAGTATGAGTTTCAGAATATTACTAAACCGTTTTTGTTTTTTGTTGATTTTTATGTGCTGCATAAGTATCCCGGCGCAGGATGCAATGAAAGGAAGTCTTGAGGTCAAAACACTAGAGTCTGAGTTTTTGAAAGAGAATAAAATAGGTATTGATGTAAAGAGAAGCCTTCAAGTGTACCTTCCGCCAGATTACACAATATCTAATCAAAAGTATCCTGTTGTTTATTACTTGCATAGTATATTCGACAGTCCCGAAGTCATCATCAAAAATCGAAAAGTAACTACACTTATTGATAATACTATTCAGGAAGGTACATCCAAAGCTTTCATTTTGGTGGTCGCTGATTTTACTTCACCAACCTTGGGGAGCTTATTCGAGAATTCGAGTACTAGTGGTTATTGGTTGGATTTTATTACCAAAGAATTGGTGCCTTATATAGATAAAGAGTTTCGAACAATTGCGAACAAAAACAGCAGGGCTGTGATAGGAGATTTTATGGGAGGCCGGGGAGCTTTAAAATTAGGAATGGCCTATCCAGAATTGTTTGGAATCGTATATGCAATGCATCCTGTTGCTACGGGTTCTGGGTACTTACCCAGATCTGGGATTGGTGTAGACTGGGATAAGATTCATGCGGCTACATCTTATGATGATTTGATCGGTACCGGAAGAACTCAAATTTTTGCTAGTATTTGTCAAGCGTTTTTACCAAACCCCAACCGGCCACCTTTGTATGCAGATTTTTTATTCGAAAAACAAGAGGATCAAACATTACGTCTGCATCCAAAAAACGTAAGAAAGGAACAAAAGGAATTTCATTTGGATGAAGCTTTGGATCTGTATGCTGAAAATCTTCAAAGTTTAAAAGCTATTGCATTTGATTGGGCGCGTTTTGATCCTACTCAGGCACATGTAATTTCGAATAGAAGATTTAGTAAAAAACTGATGGATTTAGGGATTGCCCATCAGGGAGAAGAGTTTGTAGGAGATCCATGGAATAAGTATTGGGGAAACCACGGACGTTTTACCACCAGGGTACTTCCTTTTTTAAATGAGCATTTAAGTTTTTAATCAAACCCATAAAATTGGGTAGTCTACCATAAATTATATAATTTCATAGCTAATACGTTATAGTGATCGTTACTTAAAAATATGTTGAATTGGTTTTATAAATATAAAATTTACCACCTGGTCTTTTGGATGGTTTATCATTTTGCCTGGTGGTCGATATCAGTGGGAGATCCTGTACAAGCCATTGATAACATCTTATTTTCACCTTACACTACCAAGTTTGTTTTTTATGTGGTGTTTCAGGCATTAGCGGTTTATTTTAACCTTTACTACCTAATCCCAAAGTATTTAATAACCGGGAGATATAAAATTTATCTTTTTGCACTTTTTCTCACGATCATGATTACCGCTTCTTTTATCGTAAGTGGTTATTATTTAACTCCTGTTATCACCGGGCTACCGTTCGAAGAATTGTTTAAGAATCCCACAAGTGCATATTGGGATCTTTTTAAATCTAATGCATTGTCATCTACTATCGCCAGTATGACCTTGGCAATGAGTATTAAGTTGGGTAAAAATTGGATCGAAACACGAAAAAGAGAACAAGAATTAGAGAAAGAAAAAATAGAAACCGAACTCAAGTTTTTACGATCTCAATTCAATCCTCATTTTTTGTTTAATACCATCAATTCGATCTTTGTATTGATTCATAAAAACCCGGATAAAGCATCCGATTCATTAGCTAAATTTTCTGATCTGCTACGGTATCAATTATATGAATGTAATGCATCAAAGATTTCTGTAGAGCAAGAACTCAATTACCTTAATAATTTTATAGAATTGGGTAGTTTACGTTTGGATAATAGTGTGCGATGTGATTTTAATTTACCGCAAGCTACTAATAATCAATTGGATATTGCGCCATTTATTCTGATGCCTTTTATAGAAAACGCGTTTAAACATGTTTCGCAAACCCATTTGCAAGACAATTGGATTTCTATTCATATCAGGATCAATGGTTCCAGTCTTTATATGGAAGTAAGTAATAGTGTTGGCCAAGTGCATAACAATACGGATGTCATAAAAAGCAATGGTATCGGATTAGTAAATGTAAAGCGTAGATTGGCCCTAATTTACCCGGATCTGCATGTACTAGAAATTTCAAAAGAATTAGATAAGTATAGACTTCGGTTGCAAATTCAATTGGATACCACCAAAGAGTTAGAAGCCTATCCGGAAGTAAGAGAATTATCTTTTAAGGTGTCGTAATATAAAAGTTGATGATAATACAATGTGTAATAATAGATGACGAACCTTTGGCAAGAGAATGTATTGCCAACTATATACGAGAAATTGATTTTTTGAAGTTGGTTGGAGAAGGGAATAACCCTCTACAACTCATCGAACTAATGGAACATCAAGAGATCGATCTTATCTTCTTGGATATCCAAATGCCTGTGATGAATGGAATCGAATTCTTGAAAATTACAAATCAAAGACCTTCAGTAATTCTTACTACGGCGTTTCCCAATTACGCCCTAGAAGGGTTTGAGCTAGATGTTATGGATTACCTACTAAAACCGATCACCTTTAATCGCTTTTTTAAAGCGGTGAAGAAAGTATGGGAGTTTAAGCAGGTTCAAGGCGCATCCGCAAATAAAACATCGAGGGCAAGTGATATCGATTATTTCTTTGTGAAAAATGATAAGACCTACGAAAAGATCTATGTAAAGGATATCTTGTATGTAGAGGCTATGCAAAATTATATTGCTTTTCATACGGTAGATAGTAAAAGACATTTAGCGTTGATTACTATGAAACAGGCAGAAGAAAACTTGCAAGGGAATAATTTTATACGCGTACATAAATCGTTTATCATTGCAGTTGATAAGATAAAATCTATAGCCGATAATAAAATCAGCATTGGTTCTATGCAAATTCCAATAGGTAGAAACTACAAAACACAATTGATGGAAATCGTGCAAAAAAATAGGTTTTAAAAATTCTCTTCTCTCCCTTTTGTTAAGGAAAAAGTATATTTTATTTAATTGAAAACCAGAAAATTAAAGCAGGTTTTCTTTTGAGGAAATTCCGTTTTATGATTTTAGAAGTGATCAAACAATGGTTTTACAGTAAGTAAATTACAATTTATTGTTATAAAACCACAAAATGTTTACAGATATCACCGTTATAGCTATAAAACGTAACTATTTAACATTTTTTTATAAATTAGCTTATATGTGTTAGAGAAATCATAATTCTATCGCATAAACTATTAACCCCCAAAATAACTAACAAATGAAATCTCTTAAAGCTAACCTTTGGATTATATTCCTGTTTCTATTTAGTAGTATTTATTGTCAAAAAGAAGTTGTAGATCATTCTTCTTGGGATCAAATTTTAATCCTCAATGTTACCGACGATGGCCTTGTGGATTATGATGGTGTGACTAGCATTGCAGTCGTTTTTTACACGTATTTCAGATCATTACAAACGATTTCTCCACAAGAAAATTGGAGTAGAGAAGAGAAACTAGCGTATTGGCTCAATGTATACAATGCCACTGCTATGAAAATGATCATAGACGAATACCCTATCAAAACCATTAACGACATTGAAAACCCTTGGAAACGAAAAGTATTCAAATCTCAAAATGTTAGGTATAGCCTAGATGATATTGAACACGATATTTTGAGAAAATTTGGAGATCCTAGAATTCACTTTCTACTCAATTGTGGTTCTATGTCCTCACCACGTCTGTGGAACAGAGCATATACCAGCGCCAATATCAACGAATCTCTTGAAGAAAGAACGCGCGAATTTATCAATGACCCGCAGCGAAATCAGATCAATTCCAGTGTAGTTCGAATTTCTGAGTTATTCAAATGGTATGAAAAAGACTTTACTTCTCAGAATGTTGATGTGATCGATTTTATTAATCGTTATGCCAATGTCAAGATTAGTAAAAATCTAAGATTAACAGATAGGAATTATATAACCTACGACTGGAGTCTTAATAAAAACAATAATAAAACACCGATCACCAGTAACAATTAAAAAAGTTACCCCTTTTAATCGTTCTCTTTACAATTTTACTGAAAAATTAGTATCCAAAAACACCAGGATAAGAGTCTTTTGTGTGTAGAATGTTGGTTTTTGGATCCAGGTATACTTTGTTCCTGTATCTATTTTAGATTAGGATTCTCAATACCTATTAATCGCAAGAGTAGAACATACTTTTAAAACCTAAATTATACAATTATGTTACATCTAATCCAATCAAAACAAGCCATCTGGATCCTGTGCTTTTTAACCATTTCCTCGGTATCCGCACAGACTCTTATCAATGGTTTTTTTCCGAAGAAAAATGACCTTACGGTCGCTACATCCTATTCGTACAAAAGTTTCGATAACTTTTATAGAGGGGAGAGCTTATCCAAAAATAATCCAATGAATATGGGAGAAATTACGTCTTCTATTGTAAGTGTTTATGGAGAGTACGGAGTACTGGATTGGTTATCAACTACCATCAATGTGCCTTATATCTCTATGGAAAATGAAGAAGGCGTTCCCGATCCTGTGTTACAAGAAAGTCAAGTTTCAGGGATACAGGATTTGAGCCTGTTTATGAAAGCAAAGATTATAGATAAACAATTCGATAATTCGACCAAGCTTGCGATTGGGGGTGCTACAGGAGTTACCTTGCCTGTTGGAGGATATGAAGAAGCAGCAATATTGTCTTTGGGTAGTGGAGCTACCGCTTTTGATGGTTGCGGTTTTATTCAATTGGCAACACCATCAAACATTTTTGTCGAGTTGCAAGCGGCATATAGCCTAAGAAACAATTCTGATTTTGAAGTTCCTAATGCCACGATCTATAGTGCTAAACTTGGGTACTATAACAAGTGGTTTTATGCACATGCCAAAGTGGGTATTCAAAATTCTTTAAGTGGATTTGATATTGGATCTCCCGAATTCGTAGCCGCAGGAGGACCAGCAGCACTGCCTGAAACAGAAGTGGATTACACCAATTTCTATTTTGATCTATATGTACCAGTGTACAAAAATAGCATCGGAATTTCTTCTGGATATACGGTGAATATGAATGGAAGGAATTATGACAGAGCTTCTGCCATTTCTCTTGGTTTGGTATATAAAGCAAATTAGTAAAAAAAGACTTTGGCGTATGAAAAAAATATACTTTTTGATTTTAGTGGTAATACATTTCTCTTGCGAACCGGAAGAGTATGTATCTTTGGATGAAAATCAAGGACAAAACCCGATCGTCTCCATAAAAAATGGAAACGGAAATGGGTTAGATAAGAACCTGACAAAAGCATTAGAGGATGCTTCAGGAGGAATTGGAGCACCTTTTTTTACACTCCCGGATAGTGATGATTATGCTAATATTCCTCAAGATCCTTTAAACCCAATTACAGCCGAAAAAGTAGCACTCGGTCAGTTGTTATTTCATGAAACTGCTATGGGAGGTAGTCCCAAGGTATCTTCAAATCTTTTTACATATTCTTGCGCATCTTGCCATCATGTAGCTGCCGGATTTAGTTCTGGACTTCGGCAAGGAGTAGGAGAAGCAGGCCTTGGATTTGGTGTAAATGGAAACGGGAGAGTAATTGATCCTAGTGTAGCGACAAATTTGGTAGATATACAACCAATTCGATCTCCAACGGTATTAAATGTAGCTTACCAGGATATAATGCTCTGGAACGGGCAGTTTGGAGGTACAGGAACCAATGTGGGTACAGAAGCAAATTGGACCAATATTCCAGAGAATTTTTGGGATTTCAAGGAGTAGAGGTACAAGCCATCAAAGGTCAAGGTGTTCATAGATTATTAGTAGATGACAATTTTGTAAACACCTTTGGCTATAAACAAATGTTTGATAATGCTTTTCCCAATGTGCCTGTAAACGAAAGATACTCTACCAACACTGCTGCTTTGGCAATCGCCGCTTATGAACGTACCGTATTGCCTAATCAATCGCCTTGGCAACAGTGGTTAAAAGGAGATACAGTTGTATTAACCAAAGAAGAAAAACAAGGGGCTATGGTCTTTTTCGGGAAAGGGAAATGTTATGAATGTCATACAGGACCAGCTTTAAATGATAAAGGCTTTCATTCGTTTGGGATGGGAGATTTTGATAATTCAAATTTGGCTATTGTAGTTGATCCGGTAGGTTTTGACAATGTAAAAAAAGGAAGAGGAGGATTTACCAAAAATGCTGCGGATGATTACAAGTTCAAAACACCAACCCTGTACAATTTGATTGATAGTGGATTTTTTGGTCATGGAGGTACATTTACAACTATTGAAGAAGTGATAGAATATAAAAATGATGGAGTAGCTCAAAGTAATGAAGTACCAGTGCAAAACTTAGCTTCTCAATTTGGAACCATTAACCTCACCAAAAAAGAGATTGAAAACCTTACTTTATTTATAAAGAATAGTTTGCGAGACCCAAATTTGATTCGTTATGTACCCATTGCGGTAAACTCTGGAAATTGTTTTCCAAACAATGATCCACAGTCTAAAACGGATCTGGGCTGCAATTAACAATGCTAGGGGAAGTAGCTCTGAGAGGGTTTGCTTGGTCATTAGACCAAAGTGAGCCCTCTCTTTCACATATTTTATAAGGATACCCCAACAATTACACCAATTCCTATACCCCCCAACGCAAAAAGAAACTTTTCGAAAGCACTCTTTCTGCGTTGTCTTTTGGTGTTTTTGTCCACAATCTCTAAACTGTTGGATGCTTTTTCTAGACTATTTAAGGTGTAGTCCAATGCTTTTTGTGTATTGGCCAAGGTCGCTTGAGTACGCTTATAAATTTCTAAATCCAGACTGTCTGAAGCTTGAAAGTTGATTTTTAGTTTACGCTCCAAATCAATATTTCTTCGCAAGGTCTGCGAATATTTTTCGATAAGATCCTTAGTCATTTTGTCTTGATCCAAGGTGCTTAAATATACGTTCCGTAGTGCGGTAAAGGATTTTACATTAACCAAGTATACATCAGAGGTCCGAAAAAGATATAAACTATCTTGTTTCACCTGTAATGGTTCGCCTACGCGATCCGCATACGAACTTGGAATTTCAATAACTTTTAGCGAATCAATATCTTGTCCAAAAGAAAAAGAAGATAGAAACAATAGAGAAAGAACGACTAATTTTTTCATGACTTGTGTTTTAGAATATCGTATAGAATGTGGTGAGTAATAAAAGAAAGCATCAATCCAGCCCCAAAAGACCATCAACAATGGCTCTATCCTTGGCAAGTTGATCATTTACAAGCGTTATAGAATCTTTAATACGTTGTAATTCTTCCCAATCTTTGGCATTTTTTCGTTTAAAATCCAGAATCAAAGAATCTCTTTTATGAATAATTAGATCTTTTTGAGCCTTCATTTTTTCAAATTCCTTTTTTGAACTCTCTAGCTCAGCTTTGGTAGTGGTGACTATTTTTTTTGAAGTGTCCAGCTCTTCTCTGGCTCTGTCTAATTCTGACTTGATAATTTTCCAATTAGAACCAGAACTGAAGGTCATGTACCCGATTATGACCAAAAATAAGAGTGCTACAATCTGAAGAATTGTATTGGTGTTGATACTTTTCATTTATGTTATGTTAAGAGTTACCTTGTTGTATTCCGATTACACTCTTTTGGGCTTACGAAAAGTTAAGTAAATGTAAGTATTTTATTTTTTTATTGTCAAGGAAAACAACCCTAATTTTTAGGGGCATTCCTATCCAATTACGCTACTGAGTCTGAACATTGGCAAATACATCGCAATTAATATTACCCCTACTATAATCCCCACGATAATCGTCAATAATGGATTAAGTACATTCGAGATCACTTGAGATTGATGTTTTACCTGTTGGTTGTATTGCTCATTCAGTTTCTGAAAAATAAACTCGGTCTGATTGGTTTCTTCTGCCACACGAACCATGGCAATCATTTTCTTATCAAAAACAGGGCTTTTTGCAAAAGCAACACTTAGTTTATCTCCCGCGATTACAGCTGTGTTTGTTTTGCGCAAGCCTTCTTGTAGTGGGTAGAAATTGATCATGTTTTTTACCAGGTCAATACTGTCTACCATAGGTACCTTGGCCGAAGTGAGTAAAGAAAGGGCTTGAGTAAACTGCGCCATGTATATTTTTCTGAAATAATTACCCAAAATTGGAAGCTTGATTTGAATACTTCCCAAAATCTTTCGAAACCATGGTTTTTTTGATACTAAGATTATACTTCCAATTATTGTCAATAAGATGATCAAAAGCACCCAGCCATTATCAGATACAAAATTTGAAAAATTGATAATCCCTTCGGTAATATCGGGTAAATCTACCTTATTTTGTTTAAAAATATCAACGAACATGGGTACCACATACCGCAGCATGAAAAAGATCACTATAAGTGCAGTACACAATACAATAATGGGATAAGTAAGGGCAGATACGATCTCTCGTTTCAAGTCATTTTTTCTTTTGTAAAAGTCGCTGAGTTCTAGTGTGATTTGTGCCAATTGTCCAGTCTGTTCTCCGATCTGGATTGCATAGTATTCGTAATCGCTAAAGTTGCTATTCTTCTTTATGATTTCTGAAAAAGAACTACCAGCGACAAGTTGCGATAACATAGTTGCCATCAAATCACGATCTTTAGCCTTTTTTTGCGTTTCTGAAAGTAATTCGAGTCCACTTTTAAGATCAATACCAGATTTTAGTAAGATGTTAAGCTCAGCATACCATTGTTCTTTTTTCTTATTCGAAAAAGCATTTCCAAACAGAGAAATTTCTCTGGTTAGGATCTCAGAGATATCAAACGAATCCTCGCTTATTTTTTGTTTTTTGGTATCTGTTATCTTTATCCCCATACTTAAAAATGAATTGTAGGATCATTGTGCTTGAATACAAAAATCTGATGTAGTCGAGCGGTATTGTCAAAGGTAAGCTTAATTGCGTCAATGGATCCAGAATTTACGGATGCTCCTTCAAAAAGAAATGATTTTTCTTTTAGACTTACCTTAAAGGATTGCTCGTTTGTTACAATACTATCTCCCATAAAACGATATTGTTTTTGATGTATTGGAGAGGATAAAAACAAGACTTCTTCTCTTGCAAGCCATTGTGCGTTTGTATATCGATTAAAGTCAATAGTCAACGCCACCTCTAGCGATTGCAATTCTGATTTTTGTGCATAATTATCTTCAATACTTCTCATGTTACGTTGTACCAGACTCAGGATAGAAAATGCCAATCCAGCAACAATTGCTGATATCACAATAACGACCATGACCTCGGTAAGTGTAAATGCTTTTATTTTACCACCCAGTTTTTTCATTCCACATGTATTCGTTTAAGGTGTTCAACTCCTTCTTTGCTATAGGTAATAATGGTGGTGTTTTTTTGATTGATCACTTGTATCTCCCAATCGTTATAATCCTCAACATACGGAAGTTTAATTTTTTGATGAATCGTTAGGTAATGCAATTCTTTGATCCTATTGTTTATACCACTCTGATCTCTTTTGATATGGTTATTAAAAATATTATTGAAACTTAGACTAGCGATCATAAATACAATAATAATCAATACCGAGGCGGTCAATGTCTCAATAAGGGTAGCACCTCGTATTTTTTTTAGTATAGCCATTGTGCAACAGAATTAGAGGTGTTTTCAAAAGGTAATCCGGCGTAATTCGGGATAGGGTTGGTCAATATTTTGCCGTTGTAGATATGATTAAGATAAATCGAACCTGATTGATTGGCAATAAATTGTTGCGTGTATACAGCTCCTCGCACAATACCTTCAAAATCCATGCTGCCTTGGCAATATACCTCCCCGATTACTTCGGTCCCGGGTGCCATTTTTAAGTGAGTTTTAATTCGATTTTGAGTGCTTGTGTGTTTTTGTAAGTAAACAACAGTACCTTCTATCAATGTACCTTTATCTATGCTGAAATCAATATCTCTATTTTGAGTATTGTAATTTTGAGTAGTAGAGGGTCTGGTCTGATCATAAAAAGCAATGGTCGAAGGATAATTGAAATAGCAGTTTTTCCCAATCGTTAGTTTTTGAGAGGCAAATAACTGCATAGTACCTTTGGTATTGTCTTTTACTATAATTTTTGGAGCAACCAGTATCACGTTTTGTAGGGTCGCTGTAGGTTCAACAACAATTGCTGTATTGGATTGAATAATTACATTTCCAGCAATTTTTTCGTCCCCCAAAACAATAGTGGAGGGACTAAATATGATTTGACCAGAAGTATAAAAACTGTTTTTGATATCCTTTTCTAAAGCGATGTTATCCAGATTGTCGATAAAGGATCCGTTGTTTAAAGACTCTAGATAAGAGATCCACTCTTTTTTTAATTGTGGTAAAGTGGTTTTGCTTTCGAACACGCTACCATAATACAATCGAGATCCTTGGTAATAATTTCCAGAGATATTTCCGGCTTTTAATCCTTGTTTTGGGACATAGGCATTTCCTTCAATTCTGGTATTTCCTACCACTACTAATGGCGAATTGGTATTCGCTAAATACAAATTTGCAGAACGATTGGTTATTGCAGCACCGACCAAAGCCGATTTGTGCACTTTTCGATTATGAGACTCTACTTGAGCATAAACTTTGGTCCAGGCACCATAAAAATTGGAATTCAATTTCAATGTTTTTTGCTGTTCTTGATTGGAAATAGTATCTCCAGTTTTTAAAGAATCTCCAAGGGATTGCAAGATGTGTTGATTTGCAATTTCGGAGGCTTGAATCAATTCGTTGGACTTGATTTTGAAAAAAGACTGTACATGGGTGAGTAGTAAAAATGCCCCCAGAATCAAGGCGATAATTACTGAGATCAGCAATGCAAATTGCATTGCCTGTGCCTTTATTTTGGTATTAGGTTTCAATTCAAGATTTCAAATCGTTTACTCTTTCTTTTGTATTGTAATTGTACCCATGATTTGTTTCCTCGAGTCAATTTCACCTCTTCAACCATATCATTTCGTTTCATCAAATGATCCGCTCCATTAATTTCTACAAGATAAATTGCTGTAGCTCCACTTCCTCCAGTTACCAAACCTTTGTATCGAATAGAGGGCCAGGTAATCTCGGCCTTCACAGTTCTTGCGACCACCTTTTTTTCAACAACTTTTTTTGGTTTATATATGGTGCCCAAAAATGGATCACGTTCTACAGCACTTATGGTAAAAGGGTCACGTTCTTTATTTTCAATTTTAGAAAATGAAAATGAAGTAGTATCTAAAGCTATCGGATCATCATCAGAAAATGCATCAGTAATTTGATAGATAATGGCTCCCCAGATGAAAACCACCAGCGGTAACAAAACGTACAATCCCTTTTTACCTTTTAACATGACTTTTAATTTATAGTAAATCTAAGTGTTGTACTATTTGCACTTTCATTTTGAGCTTCATCAAATGCTTTCAAAAACCAATAATAGGTTTTGCTTGCTTCAAGGGTGATTTCTGAAGGTGACATAACCCGATCTTTGGTAACTAGTTGAGTTAAAGCCTGATCTTCAAAAATATAGATGCTGTCAAATTCTACAGAACCCTGTACCGCTTCTCTGGTCCAGCTAAACGTAACCTCAGTATCTGTTAAGGTAGCATCGTTTGCCGGAGCTGTACCTACAGGTGTATTAGGGTCCATAGTATCCAGGGTTAATGTTCTTGTAGTGTACAATGTACTTTGCGTTGCATTTTCTGCACGTACCTGCCATCTTGAAACACCCTCGGGGAAGGTAATCGCTATAGACGTTTGATTGGTAGTTTCTTCTTGCTGTACTTCATCATTAGTATTGAGCACTTGAATTCGATAGGTATTTGCGTCAGGAACTACTTGCCATGTTAGCGTTTGGGCTGGAGTGTTGGTAATTAGCTCATTTTCTGGAGAAGTTAATAGTACTTCTCTAGAAGAAAAATCTGCAGCTTCAATTACACTAAACTGAGCTCCATTATATGCTGTAGCCGAACCAGAATTTTGTGCTCTTACACGCCATTCGTAACTATTCTTGGCAAGAGTAGTGTTGAAGTTTGAAGTAGTAATTATGGTGTCTAATACAATTTGTGCTGCGTTTTCAAAATTGGGTCTAGCTACCTGAAGGCGATAAGAAGTGGCCTGGTCGACTTCTGTCCAACTAAAGTTTATTGAGGCATCTTCAATCTGTGCTCCATCTTGTGGAGCAATGATAGAAATGATAGCGTCCGTAAGGTCCTCTTCTATAAACGCTTCTTCGCATCCAAACAGGATTCCTATGAATAGTAGGGAATATATAATTGGCTTTTTCATCATCTTTTTCACGGTTTATAGTTTAAAATAATCTGTTTTTTCTTTTGCCTTCCGTTCGTCCCGATAGGAGTTTTTGGGGCAAGAAGAGTTTTCATCAATAAGATCAGAAATAACGATTTTTCTTTTGGAGTTGGCACTCCAGCAAAAATGAGATAGGTGATATCCAAATATAGAAGTCGCCGCAAAATCTATGGTTTTGTAAGACTTGCCACCTCGAACCAAAGAAATTTGATATTGCTTGTAGTTTTGATTTACTAAAAATACAGCTTCGGCATCCAAAATTTCTTGTATGGATTGTGGTTCGATCGCTAACGAAACTGCAGAGACCAATACAGCATCTTTTTGACTTCCGATAAATTCGGTAACATGGGCATTCGTTTCTTTTTTTAGTTCAGAAAGCAGCGTAATCTGATCCAAAATTTCCATTTTCAAGAAGGAAGGTTTGGTGTCTAAGCTATCGATATAAGTAATGTTGTGTTTGTTGCCTCCTGATTGTTGTATATACGTTTTGTAGGTGTTTGAATCAAACTGTACTTTGGAAACCCCTAGTCGAATAGCACTTTCGTACTTGGGTAACGCAACTTCTCTAAAATCTGATTGCAGCATTCCGTTGTCCTGCAAACCAATAACACCTATAGCTACGGGTGCAGTAGTCGAGGTGTGCATGTTGGTTTTGTGTACCTTAATGCTATGACAGGACACCAATACTATCATTGCAAATAGCAGTAGGATGTATTTTTTATTTTGATTCATATATGAATATCTTTTCATGTAATTCTTCATTTTAATTTAATCGTTGTAACAAAATATTACATTGTAAATAGGTGCTTCGTGTTCTGAAATTCTTCTTCTTTTCAAACTGCATTTGAACAACATTTCCAAAACTATATTTCTGTTCCAAAGCATAGATGACATTAATTAACGCCTTGTAATCTCCTTGCAGTGTAAAATTATAAGTGGTCGTTGTTTTTTTGCTTTCGTCATCAGTAAAAATATGAGGTTCTTCAAATGCGATAATAGTAAAGCCGGATTCGTTGGACAGCGTATTTAATGTCTTTAGAATGTTATTTTGTAATGAGCTTCCCTCTACATTATTTTGTTCCAGAATTGCATCCAGTTGTTTTTCTTTGTTAGATAATGCCGCCAATTGTGCTGGAGCTGATTGATAGGCTTGTTTTTGAGCTTCAAGCTTATCGACTTCACTACTTATTGTAAAAGTTTTAGAAAACCCAAAGCGATACGCAAAAAACAGCATCACTATCAAGCCCGAGACTAAAAGAATATTTTTATTTCGTTGTGTCATGCGCTAAATCAATGGTTATTTCAAAACTTGAGGTATTATTTGTACTCGCTCCGTAATTTATTATGGTTACCGTATTCACGAAATCCAAGTGTTCAATGGTATTTAACCAAACTGTAAAATTGGCTTTGTCAATCGAGGTTCCTGTCACAGAAACGGTATGTTCTTTTATAGATATCGGTTTATCGGCACGTATTGTTTTGGAAATAGGCTGATACGTAAACGATGTTAATAATACCGAAGTGGGTAGTGATTGTACGATTTGATCCATGTAAAATGAACTTTTAGAAAACCCAGTAGTCAATATGCTATTTACAATCGCTTCTTTGGTAAGCACCACAGATTGCTGCTTTTTGATACTTTCATTTTGGTTGGTGTATACCTGGATTTCTTCTTGTAATCCTTGCCATTTTTTATATTTCGAATTAAAAACAAAGAAATTGATGAGTAGGGTGATCAGCAAAAAACCAACTCCGTATTGTAGTGCTTTTTTGAAAAAAGAGACTTCCTTGTACTGCTTTTGTAAATGCGCGTTTTTTTCTTCTATATTACCTGTAATCCCAGCTTGTTGTGATAATGCATCAATAATCAAGGATAATGAGAGTAAATGAGTACTGTTTACTGAAAGTCCATCGATAGTATAAGGTAGCTCTAAAACGTCATTTTTTGGTAAAATGGTAGTAATCTCTTCATTCTGAAGTTGAATGACACCGCTATTAGTGATCAATTCATCATTTGGGATATACGTTATGATCGATGCGACTTTTAGATTTCCAAGACAAACATCAGTAATGGTAATCCCTTCTTTTTGATAGCTGTCGATCAACTCATCAACATATTGTTTTCTGCATACGGCAACGAAGGATTTATTCTGGGTTTTTAGTACCTGATAATAAAAATCCTCCAGGTTTAAATTAGGAAAAGCATCAGATAAAACTTCGGTGTCAGAATTAATGTTGTTTACTTCTTTGACCAGAACATTATCATCAGTAATAGCTAAACTAACTTTATGCAGACTTTTCTGAAGATCCGGTATATCAGAAATTTGTTGAACAGAAAAACTTTTGACAATATCCAGTTCTCCTTTCTTTAACAACACGAGTATGGCTTGAATAGGAGATGAGCCATTCGGACCCGAATGCTCGAGAGCCAAAAAAGTTTTTCCAGTTGGGTTATATGATAATACTTGTTGTATCATTAATAAAATACCGTAGGCTTAATAATTACGTTTAATCTTCTTTTTGAATCTTCTCGTACTCTTTTACTAAAAAGCCATTTGATTACAGGGATTCTTGAGAGTAGAGGTACTCCAGAACCTGAATCATTTTTTACTTTTTGCTCGATACCTCCAAGAATGGCAACATCATTTGCCTGCATACGCATGATAGAAGAGAATCTACGGCTGTTAATATCTGGTGGAGCATCTTCAGCAATTCGTTCTCCACTAAAATTGGACTGGATCACTTGAATATCTAAGGTGATCTGACCATCTCCAGACACAAATGGTTTAAATTCTAAGGCCAATTCGGCATCAATAGGCTGGTAATTTACTATCTCGGAAGTTTGCGGGTTTTGAGAACCGAAAATATTCTGACTAGTAACCGCATAATAGGTGGTTTGACCACTAGATAGATAGGCCTTGTGCCCATTAAGCGTACTCAATTTTGGAGTGGACAGTATCTTGACATTTCCGTTGGTTTCCATAGCCTTAATATCCAGGTAAAAATTAGGAACTACATTCCCAAGGTTTAAGGAGCCAAATCCATCAAAACCTCCGATGATTCTGTTGATGGTTTGTGCACCCAAAGTGATATTGGCACTCGGGAAAGCTACTCCCTGATCGTTTACAGGTTCTTCGCCCAATCCAAATTCGACTCCTGTTTCTACGGTTGCACTTCGATTGACCTCTAGGATCATTACTTCGATTAGAATTAACGGAACAGGCTTGTCAATATATTTTATAAAGTTTTTGAATTTTTCAACCTTGGTCCCTGATCCACTTACCACAAAACTGTTGAGTTCGGTGTCAATTTTGATATCTAAACCTTGTGTAATACTTGCTGGAAAAATAGATGAAATTGAGCCGGCTTCACTACTTTGTGAGGATCCGCTAGAGGTGTTTCTTGTGGTATTATTAAGTCTGTTTCGGGAGTTTAAATTGTTTTGATTAAATCCGTTGTTTTGATTGTTGCCAAAAAAATTAGTCCCTCCGGTTACAAAATTACCGCCACCACCAAAACTGTTTCCGTAAGAGGTCGAAGGATTAGCATCGCCAAGCATTGCGATAGATCGATGCATCATTTGTACCAATTCAATCTTCTTGACCGTAAGTTGGTTTTCGGTACCAAAATAGTACACATTTCCTTCTTTTTTAAATGTAAAATTTGAAGAACTTGGTTGCGAGTTATTTTGAAACCCTTGTGGGTTATTCCCTTGATTGTTATTGTAATTTTGAGAATTGTTGTTAGTGGTATTAGTAGTTGTATCGTTGTTATTACTTTCAAAAATCTTGGTCAATAAATCATCAAAACTTATGGCTTCAGCTTTTGCCGTTACATTACCTGCATTCTCTAGAGGTGATGCAGTAAACACATTTAGATTGAGATCTTCAGTAATATTATAAACCACATCAGCAATAGGTGTGTTTTTTAAATCGACAGAAATAACTCTGTTGATAGAATCAACTACGGTATAATAAAAATTATTCCGATTTCTTCTTGGTCGGGAAGCCCCATTGGGATCATTGGCACCCAGAATAGATTCGAATTCATAAAAACCATCGCGTGTTTTATTGAATTCTAAATTATTGGCTTCTGCAAGCTTTCTAAGCGCTAAATCGATGGGAACATCGGTAATGAAAAGTGTTAGGTTTTTTCCGTTTAAATCGGGAGAATACAAAAGATTCTTGCCAGAAATCTCTGTTATTTTTCTAAATACTTTTGGGAGCGGATCATTATTGAAATCTGTAGATAGAGTTTCTCTACTTACATCATAATTGGCAATAATTTCTTTCTCTACTGGAGCTTGAACCGGTGGAGTGTATTTTCGGATTGATAGAATATTTCCTGTAAAATCAATGTCTAATTGATATTCTTTTGTCAAAAAGATCAGTAGTTCCTGTACACTTACATTATTAAATCCATTAATGATATTAATGCTACTTAGCTCTTCAGAAACGCTGATATTTATTTTGTTTACTTGAGAAACTGCTCTTAAAAAATTAAGGAGATTTGTATTAGAAATATTAATGTTCACCGGGTCATACAAAGCAGGAACATCTACTGCAAAGAGTTTTAGCTTGTTCTCTATGGTAGCAATTCGGTTTTGTTCATTAGTTGTGTTTGTAGGAGGTTGCTGCGCAAAAGACAGTGCTCCTAAACACAAAATAAAACCGATGATAAGTATATTTTTTTTCATTTTCTATTCGTTGTTTTCCAAGGTCATTACTTTTAATTCGTGGCCAGAATGGCATACACTTCTTCTACAGAAGTATGACCTTCAAGTACCAGGCGTATGGCGTTGCTTTTTAATGTTTTTATATTGTTTTCGGCGATATAATCATCTATTTGTAATTCGTTGTGCCGTATCGTTGTTTCCAGTTCTTTGGTTATTGGTAATATCTCATAAATAGCCTTTCTCCCCAAGTAGCCCGTCTGATAGCAATGATTGCAACCAACCGACACATAATGCGTGTTCAACGCTTCTGGGATCTCAAATCCAATTGGAAAATCTTTGGCCTCAGCATGTTTTTCTTGTTTGCAATGCGGACATAGTTTACGCACCAGTCTTTGAGCAATACTCATGGTTAAGGTACTTGCCAATAAGAAAGAAGGTACATTCATGTCGATTAACCTTGAGATGGTAGCCCAAGCCGAATTCGTATGTATAGTAGAGAGTACCAAGTGACCAGTTAGCGCTGCTTTTATAGCCATTGCTGCCGTTTTATCATCTCGAATCTCACCGACCATAATTACATCTGGATCCTGACGTAAAAAGGCACGTAAAGCAGCTGGGAAATCAAATTCAATATCTTCTCGCAATTGAACCTGATTGATACCCTCTAGTGTATATTCGATAGGATCTTCTATGGTAAGGATGTTGGATACTTCTTTGTTGAGCTCTTTTAGCGTAGCATACAGGGTAGTTGTCTTACCAGAACCTGTAGGTCCAGAGATCAAAATGATTCCTTGCGGTTTTTTTACTGCTTCTCTGTATATTTCAAGTTCTTGTTCAGTAAAACCAAGATCGTTAAGTTGTACTTCCTGTGTATTTCGATTCAGCAATCGCAACACAATTTTCTCTCCGTACAAAGTAGGCATTGTAGATACCCTGATATCAAATTCTTCGTTCCCATTTTTGAACGTAATACGTCCGTCTTGAGCGAGCCTTTTTTGAGAGATATCCAAACCAGATTGGATCTTGATTTGATTCACCAATTGAGGGAATTCCTTTTTGGTGATCGTATACATTTCTTTAAGTTTCCCATCTAATCTAAAACGTACTCTGCAAAACTTCTCGTAGGGCTCCATATGGATATCACTACTTCCAAAATCTTTTGCTGTGGCAATTAGCTTTTGTAAGAAGTTGTCCTCGTAATGTAGTTGTTCTTGCGAGGTACTGGTTTTTCTATAATTAAGAGTTAGATAAGATTGTAAATTTTCGGAAGACTCTTCTATTAAAACAATACGTTTGTTAAGAATAATAGAGAGTTCTTTTTCCAGACTTCCATTTTGTTGGTTGTCGGTTTTAAAATGAATGGTGTCCTCTTCTTTTAGAACAGGTACAATTCTATAATGAAACGCCTGATTCGAAGTGATCAATTGTTTTAAATGTACGGGTATGTCAAAACGATCTACACTCATTATATCAGGAATAAATTAATCGATTTTGTAAGCCAATTGGCGGCAAAAATAAATAATACAAAACAGGACATATACCCGGCCAGGGGAATCGTATTGTAGTTGCTTTTGTGTTTCAGGACGATCCATGTAATCAATGAAAACAACAAGGAAAACACAAAGATGATTACAAAAGTAACCGTCGGGAATGCAACAGCCAGTGCAAAAAAGAATAGAGCATCTGCTGGACCAAAAACCTCTTTAAAAAAGGACTTTTTGATTTTTAAAAAAGTATATACATAAAGTGCCGAAAGGACCAATGTGATAATGGCTATGTTTACCAAAACCGCATTAATGAAGTGAATGGATAAAACATTTTGATAATGTTGATAACCAAACAAGAGCATCAGAACGGGCAACAAAAACCAATACACCTCACGACTTTTGATATCCTGATAGATGATAGCTCCAAGGCTAAGCAAAATAAGTCCTTTCAAAATCAGCATATTAATCTTTTACAATCTGTTTTGGACTCCCTTTTTCATCAATTTCCCAAACGTTGAAAGTACCATCTCCATCAAAATCAACCACCGCAGTAGCTCTAGCTTTAAAATTTGAAACAGAAGCTTCGATAATTTCATAACTATAATTGGCAGTACCGCCACTTTTGACTGTGGTTGGAGCTTCATAATTGATTTCCGAAAAGTCCAAAGAGTATTTGGAGTTCAGGAATCGATACTGGGTTTGCATATTGCTGATGGTCTTTAACTGTATTTTTGCCTCTTGAGCCTTGGCTTGCGCAATCAATGGCAAAAAGTTGGGTAATGCGATGAGTAATAAGATCCCAATAATGGCCAATACCAATAACATTTCCTGAAGATTAAAAGCTTTAAGCTTGTATATCTTGGCGTTCATAACTAGTGTTTTAATAAATTTAGGAGGAGACAGCTGACAAAAATATACTTTTTCGTTTATTAAAGGTTGCATTTATAATACAAATGTTACCCTCAAAAGTGTAATTTTTTTTAATTCCTTGCTTTTATAAGGCTTTTGGAGAGTGTGTGTAGTTAAAAACCTGTGGTTTTATGTAGCTAATTGAACGACAATTACTTTGCTGTTCTTTTTAAGATGAACTTAACATTACAGATTTGATGGTTTGATGATCTTTTGAATAAGATTTAATAGCAAATTTTAGGATTCTCCTTTTAAATTGTACATTAGCGAAACCTCAAAAACCATAAATATGTCAGAATTTTGGCTTTACATAAAGCTTGGCTTTAGTCATGTGCTGGATTGGACCGCATATGATCATATACTTTTTCTAATCGTTCTGATCGTTGGGTATACCTTTGATAATTGGAAAAGAATATTATTGCTAGTTACCTTATTTACTGTAGGACATACAATTTCTCTCTTTTTGGCAGCCTACAATGTGGTTGCTGTAAATTCAAGACTTATAGAATTTTTAATTCCAGTTACGATTCTGCTTACAGCTTTGTATAATGTTTTTACTTCAAAATCGGGTTCCAAAAATGATAAAGTATTCATTTTGTATGGTGCTACGTTGTTTTTTGGGCTCATACACGGATTTGGTTTTTCAACTTATTTTAAAGCAATTAGCAGTAATACAAGTTCAAAAATTTTACCACTTATCGAATTTGCTTTAGGAGTGGAAGCGGCGCAAGTTGTCATTGTGTTTTTTGTGCTGATAGTAAGTTTTGTCTTCGTATCATTACTCCGATTTTCAAAACGCGAATGGATTTTGATTGCATCTTCAGTAGTTATAGGAATGGTAATCCCTATGCTTGTTGAAAATAAAATTTGGTAATTAAGTAATGTTTAGGGTTGTATTTGCCACATGGTAATAATATATTCGTATTTTGAATGTTAAGCTAATACAAGTCGTTCTACCCTATGTCTAAAAAAAACAACTGAAGTATGATAAAGCCTACTTACGAATTGCTAGAGAATGGGGGAAATTATCGCATTGTGAGAGAAAAAAGTTGGTGCGGTTATTGTAAAAGATAGAATGATAATCTCGGATGGATTTAACGGGACCCCAACAGGTTTTGAAAATCCATGCGAAGATGAAGAAGGATATACAAAGTGGTATGTGCTGCATGCGGAGGCTAATGCAATTCTAAAAGTCGCCTCTTCTACGCAGTCTTGTAAAGGAGCAACCTTGTACATTACATTATCGCCATGTAAGGAATGTAGTAAATTGATTCACCAAGCTGGGATTAAAAGGGTGGTGTATCAAGTGGCATATAAAGATGATTCCGGGCTTGCTTTTCTTGCTAAAGCCGGAGTAGAAATAGAACAGATTACGGATTTAGAAGATTAATGGGATATTCAAAAAAATACTTGCCCTTGTTTTTAGGAGTAGCTGTGGGAGTGGGTGTGTTTTTAGGGAGCAAACTGGATTTCAGTAGCAACCCTTCTGCCAAATTATTTGCTTCTAATGCAAAAAAAGAAAAACTCAATCGGTTGATTGATTACATCGACTATGAATATGTAGATGAAATCAATACCGATAGTATTGTCGATGTTACTGTAAATAGAATTCTTGAAAATTTAGACCCTCATTCCGTGTACATACCTCCAGAAGAATTGGAAGGAATCACAGAAAGTATGCAAGGCGATTTTATTGGAATTGGAGTTACTTATTATCCATTTAGAGATACCATTTCTGTGATCAATACCATCAAAGGAGGACCTAGTGAGCAATCTGGAATCAAGGCGGGTGATCGAATTCTTATGGCCGATAATGATACCTTGTATGGAGAAAGTTTGTTAAGAGATCGACTAGCAGATAAATTAAAGGGTGAAATTAACAGTCAGGTACAACTCAAAGTGTTTCGTAAAGGGACGGGAGTGTTTGATGTTTTGGTCAAGCGAGGAAGAGTACCTTTGAAAAGCGTTGATGCGGCCTATATGTTATCTGATAATATGGGATACATTAAGGTGAATCGATTTGCTGAAACTACCTACAAGGAATTCAAAACAGAGTTAGATCGTTTAAAAGATAAAGATGTAGAATCACTGGTTGTTGATTTAAGAGATAATGGAGGTGGTTTTATTGCTCCAGCCCTTAGAATGGCCGACGAGTTTCTGGAAGACGATGTGCTTATTATGTTTACGAAGAATAAAAAGGGCGCCATCGAAAACAATTATGCAACACAGAAAGGAGATTTTGAAAAAGGGAAAATATATGTGTTGATTAATGAAAACTCGGCCTCTGCTAGTGAAATTTTTGCTGGGGCCATACAAGATAACGATCGAGGTGTCATTGTAGGAAGACGCTCTTATGGAAAAGGCTTGGTGCAGCGAGAGATGGCCTTGGGAGATGGGAGTGCTGTACGACTTACCATTTCCAGATATTACACGCCAACGGGTAGGTCTATCCAAAAACCATATGGAAACGGGAATAAAGAATATTTTAACGAGTATCTTACTCGATATAAAAATGGAGAGATGATTAGTGCTGATAGTATTAAAGTTGCAGATTCTCTGAAATTTAAAACTCCTGGAGGTAAAGTAGTATATGGTGGAGGAGGAATTATCCCAGATATATTTGTGAGTAAAGATACCACCAGAGTTGGAGAGACGTTAAACTATCTATTGCGTTCGGGGCGAATGGGACGCTATGTATTTGAGGAATTAGATAAGAAAAGAATCTTTTATAACGGACTCTCAGAACAACAGTTTAACGAAGAGGTTGAAATTGATGACGAATTTGCTGAAGGATTTATGGTGTTTTCTCGTAGAATTGGAGTAGAAATAGAATTAGAAAATTATCGAGATCAGTTGAAAAAATATTTGAAGGCAACGATGGCACAGCAATTATTTGGAACCAATGCTTTTGAGAAAATTATTAATAAAGACGACGCTATGATTAAAAAGGTGTTATCGCTTTCTGAAAATGACTAATTCATCTCTATCTCTATGTCAGAATTAAAAGAATATCTTGTTGCTATTGCAGTGTGTTCTCCGCTTTTTTTCTTTATCATAGCGGTTGCGTTTCGATTACTCGATAACAGTGCATCCATCTTTTTGAAGCACGATATACTGGTCGATACTTCGTATGT
The DNA here is from genome assembly GCF_055808215.1 of Aquimarina sp. KJ22-3. NCBI lineage: Bacteria > Pseudomonadati > Bacteroidota > Flavobacteriia > Flavobacteriales > Flavobacteriaceae > Aquimarina > Aquimarina sp. KJ22-3. The sequence goes on from NZ_CM147859.1 coordinate 766,884, forward strand.
CTCTGCCGATGTAATTCGTGAACATATGAAAAGTTCAAACGATGCTCAGCTCAAAAAATCATTAAAAAGAGCACTGTTGTGCAGGAAGCTGCATAATTTTTTCATGATCCTTATGGTGATCTCTATACCTCCTGTTATTATCGCTTGTTTTTTCTTGTTCTAAATATAAGGTTTAAGCTACTTGCTCTTTTCCTGAATTTTTTTAGAAACCAGTAAAATAAGCATCAAAATGATAACACATGCCGATGCAAATATGCCAACAAGTGCAGTTTTGCTTTCTTCTTCAAATAAATTATTGAAATCCAAATGGAAGATATTGAAAATGAGTAATCCTGCAGCAATGGCAATTAGTGAATATATAAAATACTTCAAAATTTAATGTATTTAATAAGGTAAAACGAATGGTTAAAACAACCCTTTAATATTAGTAGCAAATAGCTTAACCGCAATAGCTAATAATATGACTCCAAAAATCTTTCGAACCACATTGATCCCCTGTTTTCCCAGAACCTTTTCAATTCTTCCAGAAGACTTAAGTACGACATAGACAAAGATAATATTAATGACAATAGCAATTACAATATTGATAGGTTGATACTCTGCTCTTAGTGATAAAATAGAGGTCATAGTACCTGCTCCGGCAATTAACGGAAAAGCCAAAGGAACCACTGCAGCAGTCTCTGGGGCGTCATCTTTATACAATTGCACGCCCAAAATCATTTCTAAAGCAATAAAGAACAAGATAAAAGATCCGGCAACCGCAAAAGAATTCACATCAATTCCAATCAGGTTTAGGATTTCTTTTCCTATAAATAAAAAAACAATCATAAGTAAGCCTGCTACGATAGAGGCTTTTTCACTTTGAATATGACCTACCTTTTTACGTAAGTCAATAATGATAGGGATGCTTCCTATGATATCAATGACCGCAAATAAGATCATGCTGGCTGTCAAAATTTCTTTTAAATCAAAGTTCATAAGTTGATGGTTTCAAAATTTGTGCAAATGTAAACAGTCTTAATTTAATAAAGGTATTATAAAAAGGTGAATAATTTGTAAAATTATAAGCTATTAAAAGTATCTTAGCGCCATGTTTCAGTTAGGAAAAACTATAGTTTCAGAGGATATTGTAGAGAAAGATTTTGTTTGTAATCTTTCTGCTTGTAAAGGGATATGTTGTGTAGCGGGTGAGGCAGGAGCTCCCTTGGAAGAAGCTGAAATTGAGAAGCTGGAAGAAGTGTATCCGATAATCAAACCTTATTTACGAAAAGAAGGTATAGCGGCTGTTGAAAGTCAAGGAGTGTATATTAAAACGGCTAATAACGACCTTGAAACGCCTTTGGTTAATGGTGCAGAATGTGCCTATGTTGTTTTTGATGATCGTGGGACTGCTTCTTGCGCTATCGAACAAGCTTATAATGAAGGTAAGGTGGATTGGAAAAAACCTATCTCATGCCATCTGTATCCAGTAAGGGTGCAGGAGTACACAGAGTTTGCAGCGGTGAATTATCATAAATGGGAAATATGCGATGATGCGTGTACTTTAGGGAAAGAGCTAAAAGTACCCGTCTACAAGTTCGTAAAAGAGGCGCTGATCAGAAAATTTGGAGAGGATTGGTATATGGAATTAGAAAAAGTTGCCGAAGGGCTGAAAAAGTAATTCCGAGATCCAAAATTCACTACAATTTCAAATTATTTTCAACTTTTTTTGTTAAAATTTCACTTAGAACTAGGTTACGGTTATCCCGTAAACCGATGATTTGGTGAACCAGAGTTTTTGTAGGTGAAAACGGTGTGAATAAGTGTGAAAATGGGACTTCCCGGGGTTGCTAACAGGGCTGTTGATATCTTTTTCAAAGTCTTGCAATGACTTGATATACAGTTATTTAATTTTATTTTTGGTTTTGTTTAACGAGAAGGGGTAATCTGGCTCGTGTTGAAAACTTTGTTGAAAACGTTTATTAACTTTTAGTAGAACATCTTCCCTATTTTTTGATCTTTGTAAGACCCTTTAGAAACAAAAAATCGTCAAGAAAAGTTAAAAAAATTAAGATGAGTGCTGTAGAACCAATTTTGCAAGAAAATAAAGACCGATTTGTAATTTTTCCAATTCAACATCATGATATTTGGGAATGGTACAAGAAATCTGAAGCTAGTTTTTGGACTGCTGAAGAAATAGATTTACACCAGGATATTACAGATTGGGGTACAAAGCTTACTGATGATGAGCGTTATTTTATTAAGCATATTTTGGCCTTTTTTGCAGCTTCAGACGGAATTGTAAATGAGAATTTGGCAGAGAATTTTGTAAACGAAGTTCAATATAGTGAAGCTAAATTCTTTTACGGATTTCAAATCATGATGGAAAACATCCATTCTGAAACCTATTCTTTACTTATAGATACCTATGTTAAGGACGAAAAAGAAAAGGATATTCTTTTTAAGGCGATAGAAAATTTCCCTGCAATCAAGAAGAAGGCAGATTGGGCGTTACAATGGATCGAGTCTGATTCGTTTGCGGAGCGTTTAATTGCTTTTGCAGCAGTAGAAGGAATTTTCTTCTCTGGAGCATTTTGTTCTATTTTCTGGTTAAAGAAAAGAGGGTTAATGCCAGGTCTTACTTTTTCTAACGAATTGATTTCAAGAGACGAAGGAGTACATTGTGATTTTGCAGTTCACTTGCATAACAACCACTTGGTGAATAAGGTGCCTAAAGATAGAATCAGACACATTCTTATCGATGCACTAAATATCGAAAGAGAGTTTATTACAGAATCACTTCCGGTAAGTTTAATTGGGATGAATGCGAAGTTAATGACGCAATATCTTGAATTTGTTACGGATAGATTATTAGTAGAACTAGGTTGTGAAAAAGAGTATGGAACTTCAAATCCATTTGATTTTATGGATATGATTTCATTACAAGGGAAAACAAACTTCTTTGAAAAGCGAGTTTCAGAATACCAAAAAGCTGGAGTGCTTAACAAAGATGATGAGAACAATAAAATAAGTTTTGACGCTGATTTTTAATCGTTAAAAATCGATCAGAATTAAGATATATTCATTCTGAGCTAGTCAAAAACGTTTCTTCTGTTTAAATCGATTAGCTCAGTTTGATAAAGTTCGATAACAAGAACTTACACAAAAAAAGGGACGAAAGTCAGTCAATTTAGAATATAGTATCAGATAAATTCTGTTCAATATGAATGGAGTTCACTAGATCTCACGCTTTAATGTTGATCATTAAGGAGGGTAATATTTTTTGATTTTCGAATTAGGAATATAAGTAACACAAATTAACATCAATTTCTTCGCAAAGAAGAAAGTTTTAAAAACCAAAAGACAGTATGTATGTAGTAAAAAGAGATGGGCGCAAAGAACCAATTATGTTCGACAAGATTACCGCAAGGGTAAGAAAATTATGTTATGGACTAAATCAACTAGTTGACCCCGTGAAGGTGGCGATGAGGGTGATAGAAGGATTATATGATGGAGTAACAACTAGTGAGTTAGATAATCTTGCTGCCGAAATAGCAGCGACGATGACAATAACGCACCCTGATTATGCGAAACTTGCCGCACGTATCTCTGTCTCTAACTTACATAAAAACACTAAGAAAACATTTTCTGAAGTGGTGACTGATCTTTATGAGTATGTCAACCCAAGAACAGAAAAGAAAGCGCCTTTGATCTCTGATGAAGTATACGAAGTGATCATGGCGAACAAAGAAAAATTAGATTCTACGATTATTTACAATCGTGATTTTGGATATGATTATTTTGGTTTTAAAACATTAGAGCGTTCATATTTATTAAAGATCAACGGTAAAATTGCGGAGCGTCCACAGCATATGTTGATGAGGGTTTCTATCGGTATCCATTTAAATGATTTGGATGCTGCTATCGAGACTTATGAGTTGATGTCGAAAAAATACTTTACACATGCTACGCCAACGTTATTCAATTCGGGAACACCAAAACCACAGATGTCTTCATGTTTCTTATTGACAATGAAAGATGATAGCATCGATGGTATTTATGATACTTTAAAACAAACTGCAAAAATTTCGCAGTCAGCGGGAGGAATAGGATTGTCTATCCATAATATCCGTGCTACGGGATCTTATATTGCAGGAACTAACGGTACTTCGAATGGAATTGTACCAATGTTAAGAGTGTATAACGACACTGCTCGTTACGTAGACCAAGGAGGAGGAAAGAGAAAAGGATCGTTTGCGATCTATGTGGAGCCATGGCATGCGGATATTTTTGATTTCTTGGACTTAAAAAAGAACCACGGTAAAGAAGAAATGCGTGCTCGTGATTTATTCTATGCAATGTGGGTTCCGGATCTGTTTATGAAGAGAGTACAGGATGATGCAGAATGGACATTAATGTGTCCTAATGAGTGCCCTGGATTATTTGATATCCATAGCGACGAGTTTGAAGAAACGTATACTCGTTATGAGAAAGAAGGAAAAGGTCGAAGAACCATTAAGGCAAGAGAGTTGTGGGAGAAGATTTTGGAATCTCAGATAGAAACAGGGACACCTTATATGTTGTATAAGGATGCTGCGAACCGCAAATCAAATCAGCAAAACTTAGGAACTATTCGTTCTTCTAATTTATGTACTGAGATTTTGGAGTACACAAGCGAGGATGAAGTAGCGGTATGTAACCTGGCTTCTATCGCATTGCCAATGTTTGTTAAGAACGGAAAGTTTGATCATAAAGAACTGTTTAGAATTACAAAACGAGTTACTAAAAACTTGAACAGAGTAATCGATCGTAATTACTATCCGGTTAAAGAAGCAGAAAACTCTAACATGCGCCATCGTCCTGTAGGGTTAGGGGTGCAAGGATTAGCAGATACTTTTATCCAGTTGCGTTTACCATTTACCAGTGATGAGGCTAAAAAATTGAATCAAGAGATTTTTGAAACCTTGTACTTTGCTGCGGTAACTGCTTCTATGGAAGAAGCCAAAGCGGATGGTCCATACCAGAGTTATGAAGGGTCTCCAATCTCTAAAGGAGAATTCCAGTACAACCTATGGGGAATTAAAGATGAAGAATTAAGTGGTCGTTGGGACTGGGCAAAGTTGCGTAAGCAAGTGCTTAAAAATGGAGTGCGTAACTCCTTATTAGTAGCGCCAATGCCAACAGCATCTACATCTCAAATTCTTGGGAATAATGAGGCATTTGAACCATATACAAGTAATATTTATACAAGACGTGTGTTGTCTGGAGAGTTTATCGTAGTAAACAAGCACTTACTAGAAGATTTAGTGAAGCTAGGATTATGGAATGATAATTTAAAAGATGCCATTATGCGTGCTAATGGATCTGTTCAGAATATCGATATTATTCCGCAAGATCTTAAAGAATTGTATAAGACTGTTTGGGAAATGAGTATGAAAGACATTATCGATATGTCTCGTCATAGAGGATACTTTATCGATCAGTCTCAGTCATTGAACTTGTTCATGGAAGGAGCTACAATGGCAAAACTAACTTCAATGCATTTCTATGCCTGGAAAAGCGGCTTAAAAACAGGAATGTATTACCTGAGAACAAAATCTGCGGTAGATGCGATTAAGTTTACGCTTAAAAACGATAAGAAAGAAGAACCACAAGCCGAAAAAGTAGCCGTAGCCGCTGCACAAGTAATGGAAGCACAAGCAGCTAAGGAGCAACCAGCACAAGATCCTGTAACACCAGAGGGAACTTCGCTATCTCCAGAGGAGCTAAGAGCACTAATAGCTCAGGCCAAAGAAGGCGAAGGAGATGATTGTTTAATGTGTGGGTCTTAAGACCTAGATTTATATAGAGAAAGGGGAGTGTTTACTCCCCTTTTAAATGAGATAAATGTTCTTGACATTGAGTTGAAATATTTAACTCAATCATAAGGCAATTGAAATTTAATATAGTAGTAATGGAATAAAAATATAGCAGAGGGATAAAAAACTATATAAATGAAAAAGGGACGCGTGAACATCCCTAATTTGTTATCTTAATTTTTTTCAGATTGGAGGTCCGTAAACTATTAAGAGGAGAAGATATGAGGAAACCTCACCTTCTTATTTTGTTATAGCCAAATGTACAAGATTCGATTCTTCTAAACAAGTTAAAATATTCACTAAAAATTGTTTTTTTAACTGTTATCAGCTGATTTTATTGAGATTAACAATGTTGATAACTTAATTTAAATGAAATGAAGAATTACAGAATTTCTTTAAACCAAATAGCTGACTTTTCTAAGTCAAGCGAGGCGAGAAAAAAAGGTATAATAAGACAACAAAAAAAACCAAATACCTTTAGAGTGGCATGGTATCAATTAGCTAGATCTAGATTTAAAAAATCTATTTCCCTTAATGGTGATTTAAATCCTGTTTTAAATGGGATTAAAGAACTAACAGAGAGGAAACCGGAAAAACCGAGGCAAATCAATGATCGAATAGTTTCTTTGGAAGCTATGCGGAGATTTATACAGATTCAATTACCATCATTGATTCAAGCTCCTTTAGAAGTTATTAAGAATGTAGATTCGAAGTCAATTATTATGAATGGAGTTCAAGTAATTGTTTCGCCGGATGTAATTTTTAAACTTAATATTGAAGGGAAAAAATATTTAGGAGCGGTTAAAATTCACATTTCAAAAAACAATGTTTTTGATAATCAACAATCTCGTTATGTGTCTAGTACTATTTACAGATATTTACGAGAAGTAGTTGAGGATGATGATTGTGAAGTTTTACCAGAGTTATGCCTTTCTATAGATGTTTTTGGAGAAAGAGTGGTATCAGTTCCGCGGAACATCAAAAAATGTTTAGATGAAATTGAAGTTCTTTGTGAAGAGGTAAAAACTCTTTGGGAAGTAGCATAGAATTTATTTAAACTCATAAAGGGAAGTATTAAAGGGTGCTTCCCTTTTTTGTATATTCGAACTTTCTTTTAAAAATATGATGAATTGGGAACAGCTCTTATCCTTAAAACGATATGGAGATAAAAATAAAAGACTACGCAAAGAACAGGATGAAACCCGATTAGGATTCGAAGTAGATTATGATCGTATCATTTTCTCGTCGGCCTTTAGAAGTTTACAGGATAAAACGCAGGTAATACCACTCTCTAAAACTAGCTTTGTGCATACCCGATTGACACATAGTTTAGAGGTCTCGGTAGTAGGAAGATCTTTGGGAAGAGTAGTAGGAAAAAAGATTCTGGAAAAACATCCGCATCTCTCTACAATACATGGATATCAGTTTAATGATTTTGGGGCAATTGTAGCGGCGGCTGCTTTGGCACATGATATAGGGAATCCACCGTTTGGGCACTCGGGAGAAAAAGCAATAGGTGAGTATTTTAAAACAGGAAGAGGGCAACAATACAAAGAACAGCTTACTCCAAAACAATATCAGGATTTGATTGATTTTGAAGGTAATGCAAATGGGTTTAAGATTCTAACCGAATCCCGTGAAGGCATCGAGGGCGGGTTGCGCTTGTCTTATGCCACCTTGGGAGCTTTTATGAAATACCCTAAAGCTTCGTTACCCAAAAAGCCAACATCTCATATTGCGCATAAGAAATATGGTTTTTTTCAGAATGAAAAGATCTTCTTTGATGAAGTAGCCGGAGAAGTGGGTTTACTGAAACAAAACATCAAAGGGGAAACTACTTATAGCAGGCATCCGTTAACGTATTTGGTGGAGGCTGCTGATGATATTTGTTATACGATTATCGATTTTGAAGATGGGATCAATCTAGGGCTCATACAAGAAGAATATGCCTTAGAGTATTTGATCAAATTGGTAAAGGAAACCATTAACACAACAAAGTATAACCAACTTACAACTACTGCAGATCGATTGGGGTATTTAAGATCTTTGGCAATCAATACATTGATACAAGAGGCGGCAAGTATTTTTATAGATAACGAAGAGAAAATCTTATCGGGTACTTTTGATACTGCATTGATAGATAAGAGTAAATATGATGCCCAAATTAATGATATCATTAAGATTAGTATAGATAAGATTTATCAAAGTCAGGAAGTCACCGAAAAAGAGATCGCGGGATATGAGATCTTAGCTACATTGCTTGATCAATATTGCGTAGCCGCAGATCGATATAATGCTGGAGAAGCTTCCAATTACGACAAGCTGATTTTAAGAGCCGAAGGTCATAACTTTGATTATCAAAATGAAGAGGTATATACAAGATTGATCAGCATTAGTAATTTTGTAGCAAGCCTTACCGATGGAAATGCTTTATTAAAATTTCAGAAGATAAAAGGGCTAAAAATATAGCATCTGTAAACCAACAGATGCTATATTTTTAAATATTTACAGTGGTAAACTAAAGTTTTTCATAACCAAATTCTGTGATGAATCCTTCATCGTCGTATTTGATAGTAAGTTTATTATCTACAAGAGTAAAAGTAGCGATATCAACAAAAGTTTCTCCTTCGTCGGTATAAGTTAATGTAAGCACGTTGTCTTCTTGTTTCCATGTTCCTGAGTACTGGCCATCGATTTGACAATCTGTATTAACAGGAGCATACGAAATCTCGGTAAACAATTGGGTAGTAAATTCGATTGTGGATCGTTTTTCGCAGTCTGTGATGGTCATGACTTCTCCCTGTTGACTAAAAGAAACTTGTCCCCACTTTGCGAGTAGTTCAGAATTTATTTCAGGAGTATCATTGTCGTTGTCGTCACTTCCACAAGAAAATAGAGTAACAATCATTAGTAGGCATAAAGATAGATGTAGTTTTTTCATAATAGATAAAATAATTTAGTTTATACAGGTATGTGTATCAAAACTGAAATCATTACCATGTATATGAAGTTTTTTTGATAGGATTGGAATCAAACGAAAGTGTTAATACTAAAAAAGACTGCATTGATATGCAGCCTTTTTATATTTGGAAAGAAGAAGCTTAAACTCTTCTATAGGTTTCGGTGTAAACTAGTATTACACCATTGTCTTCATCTCTATATTCGACAATCAAAGTAGTTTCATTTAATGTGGTAATAGTAGCAGTTTCAGTTTCTGTTATTGCCCCTGCTGTAAAAGACAAGGTTAGTTGATCTCCAGCCAAAGACCATCCGAATTCTTCTGTTTCAGGACCATCGCAGGTAATTTGATTGTTTGTAGAAACAGAATTAAAGAATCGGCTAACTACGATTCCGCCTTCTCTAAATTCTATGGTTTCTTGCAAATCACACTCGTCAAGGGTTTCGGCAACTCCATTTTCTGAAGCAGATACCCATTGCCAAGTCCCAATTAGACCGGTACCACTTACCTCGGTACCATCGTCATCGCTCCCACAGGAAACCGCGGCCATTGTACAAATGAATAGAATAAATAAACTAAGTTTTTTCATGGTTATAAAATTTGGTTAAAATCTTCACGAATTAACAATTTTAATGGATGACTACCAAATCGCAGGAACAGAAGAATATCGAATAGAAAACAAAATCTTTTGGGGAATACTGATTTTTTGTTTTTTTACATGAAAGTATACGAATATAAAACCGACTATAAGGTTTATACGTAAATACTTGTGAGTAAAGAAGGTAGAGAGTGAAACATGTTATGCATAAATAAGGGGATGCATCACTTGTAATATCGATCTTTAAGATTTTCTTATCTTAGACATTCTCTTTCCTACTATCATCGCAAAATCATTAGGGGTATAATTTTTGTGACTTACTTGTAAAGATTAATTGATAATTGGTATGAAACAGTTCTATTTTTTAGTTTTTTTGGCCTTTATAGGCGCTTTCCACGTTGAAGCTCAGTCTTCAGATTTAGAAGTAATAAAAGCATATTTGATTCAAGAGGGAATGTCCTCGAAAGACGTTTCTGGGTTGGTGGTTCAGAGTGAGTCCTTTTCAAAAAGTTTACAAGCCAATAATGTATATGTCACTCAGTCTTATAAAGGAATACCTATTAAAAATGTCATCGGGAATTTTACCGTTAGAAAGGGAAAGGTAGTTTCTTTTGCTGGTGATCTTATCGATAATATAGCGTCCAAAATAAATACGGTATCTACAAGTGTTTCTCCTGTTGCTGCGGTAAAAAAAGCCGCATTATCTCTCAATTTGGGTGTGGCATCAGGAATTGAAGAATTGGATAATGCCAAGATTGGAAAAGATGCATACCTCTTATCAAAAGGAAATATTAGTACAGACGATATCCCGGTAACACTAGTTTATGAGTTTAAGGATGATCGTTTACAATTGTGTTGGGACCTTAGCATACATACTGTGGATGGGGAACATTGGTTTAGTGCCAGGGTGGATGCAATTAGCGGAGAGTTGGTGTCCAGAAATGACTGGGTAATCAGTTGCACTTTTGAAAATCATACCCATCATCAAAAACAACACAATACATTTTCATTGTTTAAAAATAATGTCGAATCTTCAGCAGCTTTAATGGAACCTGTGTATAATGTATATCCTATTCCTTCTGTAGAGAGTCCAAACCACGGAAGTCGACAATTAGTTTCTGGTCAGGAAGACGAAGTGGCTTCTCCTTTTGGATGGCATGATACCGATGGAGTTGACGGAGCAGATGAGAGTGTCACTAGAGGGAATAATGTAATAGCTTCAGAAGATATAAATGGTAATGATGGATTAGGGGAACAACCCGAAGGTGGAGCAAATCTGATGTTTGACTTTGCTTTCGATCCTAATGCTATCATACTCAACAATCAAGATGCATCTGTTACTAATCTGTTCTATGCAAATAATGTGATTCATGATATCTGGTATCACTATGGCTTCGATGAGTCTTCTGGTAATTTTCAGTTGAATAATTATGGTAGAGGTGGATTTGGTAGTGATGAAGTGCTAGCAGATGCAATAGATGGATCTGGAGTAAATAACGCTAATTTTTCTACTCCTCCGGATGGAAATAACCCCAGGATGCAAATGTTTTTGTGGAATCCTCAAACCAGTCCAGGGATAGAGGTGTTTGTAGTGAATAATACAGCTCTTGCAGGACCGTATAATATCGTTGATAACAATTTTGATCCAGGTCATGTAGATGCGCCGGAAGTACCAGATGGACTAACGGCCAATTTAGTATTGGCGGTAGATGATAATCCTACTCCAGATGCGAGCGATGCGTGTAGTGTGATTATCAATGATGCAGAAGTGAGCGGAAATATTGCGGTAATACGACGAGGAGAATGTAATTTTGATGATAAAGTATTCCGATGTCAGGAGGCAGGGGCCATTGCGGTTCTGGTAGTCAATAACCAACCAGGAGATCCAATAGTGATGGGAGGAGATAACGGAATGATCACCATTCCGGCTGTGATGATAGGTATGGATGATGGAGAGGCTATTATTACTGAGATGGAAACCAATACGGTTAATATTACCTTGTCTGACCCAGGTTTGAATATTGTTGCCAATGATAGCTCCTTTGATAATGGGATCATTATACATGAATATGCACATGGTATTTCTACACGTTTAACAGGAGGAGCTTCTGCATCCAATTGTTTAATTACTTGTGTAGAGTTTGATGACGATGGGAATTGTATTCAAGATACTGAGCAAATGGGAGAAGGATGGTCTGATTGGTTCGCACTGATGATGACTATAGAATCCGGGGATACCGGAGCAGATGCCAGAGGGATTGGAACCTTTTCTGCGGGGCAACCGATTTCTGGAGTAGGAATACGACCGTTCCCATATAGTACAGATGCCACGGTTAATCCTGTTACTTATGGAGATACTAATGACGAAACCAATTTCTCGGCTCCTCATGGAGTAGGATCTGTATGGGCTTCCATTCTTTGGGACCTGAACTGGGCATTGATAGAGCGCGATGGTTTTGATCCAGACTTGTACAGTGGAACAGGAGGAAATAACCTGGCCATGCAATTGGTGATGGACGGGTTGAAATTGCAATCTTGTAATCCTGGATTTATTGATGGGCGAAATGCAATACTTTTGGCTGATCAAATAGCGAATGAAGGAGCGAATACATGTTTGATTTGGGAAGTGTTTGCGGCGCGAGGAGTAGGTTGGAGTGCTAGTCAAGGTAATAGTCAGTTAAGAACAGATCAAGTCGAGGCCTTTGATTTACCACCAGTATCTGAATTAAATTGTAATGAGGTTGAAGAAAATCCTAATGTAGGAGCATTTATTATAGAACCCAATCCATCCAGTGGATCATTTAATATCAGAGTTCCTCAAGATATGGGTAATAGTTCTATTAGAATCTATGATGTGAATGGTCGCTTTGTGTATGAAGAACAAGCGGTGATAGAGAGTGTATATCCTATTGATGTAGTGCTTAGAGCGGGGATTTATATTTTAAAAGTTGATGCAGAAAATGGATCAGCATCCTATATTTCAAAAATTGTGATTCGATAAATCTTTGCTAGACATACTTTAAAATAGTAGAGGAAATTCCTTGGACAGAAATGCCGCAAATTTCATGAAGTTCCTCTATGCTGCCATGGTGAATAAATTGATCTGGAACACCTAGATTGACAACACGGGTTTTGAAATTATTTTCATTTCCATAGGAGAGGATATTGTTTCCAAAACCACCGGTGATAACTCCATCTTCAACGGTAATAATGGTTTGATATTCAGGGAATATAGTGCTTAGTAACTTGTAGTCCAAAGGCTTTATGAATGGAAAATGATAGTGACTTACGTTTTGTTTACTCTGGTTTATCGCTTGGGAGACAGCAGTTGCAATTGCTCCGGTAGAAATGATGGCAACCTCCTTCCCTTTACGCTTTATTGTTCCTTCACCTATGGTCATCTTTTTAAATGGTTGTTGCCAATCCGAAATATGTCCTCTACCTCTAGGGTAGCGAATAGCTATTGGGTGGTCTAAACCTAAAGAGGCGGTATGTAACAAATTACGTAATTCTATTTCGTCTGCTGGAGCGGTTACGATCATATTTGGAATGCAATTCAAATAGGCGATATCAAAAACTCCGTGATGCGTAGCGCCATCTGCTCCAACAAGACCAGCTCTGTCTACACATAAAACAACAGGTAAATCTTGTAAAGCTACATCATGAATCACTTGGTCATAAGCTCGTTGCAAAAAAGTAGAGTAAATAGTGCAAAATGGAATCATACCTTGAGTAGCCATTCCAGCAGCCAAAGTTACTGCATGTTGTTCTGCAATGCCTACATCCAATGCCCTGTCGGGCATTTCCTGCATCATATATTTTAAAGAGCTACCAGTAGGCATAGCAGGAGTGATCCCGATGATTTTTTCGTTTTCTCGTGCGAGTTCTAATAACGTATAACCAAAAACATCTTGAAATTTTGGAGGTAGATTGGTGCTATCTTTTGGAATCAGATCTCCTGTAGAGGCATCAAACTTACCAGGAGCATGATATTTGACTTGGTTTTCCTCGGCCTGTTTCAGTCCTTTTCCCTTTGTGGTAATAATGTGTAAAAGTTTTGGTCCATCCGTTGATTTTAACTGCTCTAATGTTCTAAGTAGAGAAGATAAATCATGACCATCGATCGGGCCAAAATAGTTAAAATTCAAAGCCTCAATAATGTTATTTTTTCTAGGCTTTACTCCGACTTTTGCCTTGGTTAGGTATTCCTTAAGTGCTCCCACACTAGGATCTATACCAATGGCATTGTCGTTCAGGATCACCAACATATTCGTGTTGGCAACACCAGCATGATTAAGTCCTTCAAAAGCCATCCCGCTAGCGATTGAAGCATCTCCAATAACCGCGATATGTTGTTTAGACAGTTCTCCTTTAAGCTTTGACGCAATGGCCATACCCAAAATTGCAGAAATAGAAGTAGAAGAGTGTCCTACTCCAAAAGTATCGTATTCGCTTTCACTTCTTTTTGGAAAACCACTGATTCCATTGAGCTGGCGGTTGGTATGAAAAATATCTTTTCGACCGGTTAGAATTTTATGCGGATAGGCTTGATGACCTACATCCCAAATCAACAAATCGTTTGGGGTGTCAAAAACATAATGTAGGGCTATAGTCAATTCGATCACACCCAAACTTGCTCCCAAATGCCCTTCTTTGGTAGCCACAATATTGATCACAAAATCACGAAGTTCTTGTGCTAAGATGGGTAACTGTTCTGCGGATAGTTGTCTTAGATCCGAAGGGTTTTGAATTTGTGAAAGCAATGATGTTGACATGTGACAAAAGTAAGGTTTTGTACTGGTACTTTATAATCTTTTGTGAGATGCGGATTACGGATAATTTTAGCTAGTTTTACAACAAAATAGAACGTACCATGCTAGATCCGTTTGATGATACCTATTTTATGAAGAAAGCGCTTCAGGAGGCAGAAATGGCTTTTGAAAAAGATGAAGTTCCGGTTGGAGCTGTAATTGTAGTGTCAAATAAAATAATTGCCAGAGCCCATAATCTTACAGAAATGCTTAATGATGTTACTGCTCATGCCGAGATGCAAGCCATTACCGCGGCAGCAAACTTTTTGGGAGGTAAATACTTGAATGAATGCACTATGTATGTAACCCTGGAGCCCTGCCAAATGTGTGCAGGAGCATTGTATTGGAGTCAGATAGGAAAGGTGGTCTATGGGGCCGCAGATGAAAAACGAGGCTTTAATGCATTAGGAGTCAAACTACATCCCAAGACAGAAATGGTAGGAGGTGTGCTGCAGGAAGAATGTGGCCAGTTGTTGAAACGTTTTTTTATCGAAAAACGAAACCTGAATTAAAAATCTTACATAGGTATTTTTTAATGAATTTACCGCTCTTAGCAATTTGATTCAAGAATGATTTGCAACCTGTTCGGTAAGCTATAGTCTTTATAGTATAAACCGAGACCAATGCAAAAAATCATTCTGTTATTTTTTGGAGGCATGACTTCTATTGTCTTTTCGCAAGAGTATACAAAGCTTAACGGAAGAATTGTCTCTGAAACAGATGAGTGGGATGATATCCATGTGATTAATAAAACCCTAGAGTTAGGTACGATCACCAATCAAGAAGGGTATTTTTCAATTCGAGCAACACCTGGAGATACGTTGATTATTTCTTCTATACAGTATGTGCCTTATACTCATATTGTGTCTTCTTCAGATATACAAAATGATGCTTTTTTGATAAAATTAAAGGAAAAAGTAAATACCCTGGATGAGGTGACGGTGTCACAGTACTCCTTGTCTGGTCGTATTGAAGAGGATGTGTCTAAAATACCAACATACACAGAAAACCTCCCCTTTTTTAGTGCAGCAGAATTGATGCAGATGAATTTGCCAGAGTTTAATGATGCACAATCCAATGTAAAAAACATCGCGTTAAGAGATGATTTCGTACCCACAACAATAGATTTTTTGGCTTTAGCAAAATTAGCAGGAGGTTTATTTAGAAGAAAGAAGTATACAGCCTATGGTCCTCCCAAAACAGTAGTGGACTATTTTGACGAACAATTTATTGTGGAAATGCTGGAGATTCCAGAAACGGAATATTACAATTTTGTAGACTTTGTGAATGAAAATAACGAGACCAAATTAGTGCTTCAGTCAAAGGATGAATTAAAGATTTTAGAATTTTTAATAGTTCAAAAAGAGGTGTTTATAGAAAAATACAATATCAGGAAATAAAAATAGCGCTGTACAAACAGCGCTACTCAGAAACTGGGTGCTTTATATCTTATTCGTGAATTACGCGCACATTTGCCGCAATAACTCCTTTACGTCCTTCTTGCTCTTGATATTCAACTTTGTCACCTTCATTTAAAGCGTCGCCATCGATTCCTGTAGCGTGAACAAAGATGTCTTTACCGGTTTCGTCGTTGGTTATAAAACCATAACCCTTTGATTCATTAAAAAATTTAACTGTTCCTTCCATTGTAATAAAAAATAATAATTGAGTTCTAAAGGTAGGTCTAAATATTTTATGAATCGTTATGAAAATGTGAATATTTTTAAAAAAACAATTTTCAAGCTTTGTCCTTTTTGTTTTGGTAATCTCTCATTTTCTTAAGATTCTCTTCGGTCAGCATATAATCCTTTACCTTCTTGTTTTTCCATCGATGATAGATAAAAATGGGCATTAAAACAAAGGATGTAGCTAGGATGGCTACACCAACAAACTTGTCTCCAGTGGTATGATCTCCGATGTTTTTGAAATAATATCCAACCAAAATACTAGCCAGAATAGCTACAAATAAAATTCTGATAATATATTTCATAAGTATACGATTAGCCGGTAAAATTAATCAACTTTCTTCGATATGAGGTAAGTAATTTAGATTTTGAGATAAATCCATGATAGTTTCCATTTTTTATCACAGGAAGATTCCAGGCACCTGTATCTTGAAATTTTCTCATTACCGTTTTGGCATTGTCTTCTTCATAAACAATACTCGTTTTAATCTGGGACATCAAAGTCTCGACCTTTACCTTGTGATATAAAGTAATATCAAACATAATATCTCGAATGTCATCCAACGAAACCATCCCGATAAGTTCGTTTTCATCATTGGTGACCGGAAACAAATTTCTATTTGACTTTGCTACAGCTTCACTTAATAGTTGTTTTAAGGTGAAATGAGGTTGTACCGCTATAAAATTGGTTTCAATACAATCTTCCAGGTTCATTAGAGTTAACACCGTTTGATCTTTATTATGAGTCAATAGCTCACCCTGTTCTGCTAGTTCACGATTGTAAATATTGTGTTCTATACTGTTTTTGGAAATAAAGAAAGAAATTCCTGTGGTGATCATTAGAGGTACAAATAATTCATAACTCGAAGTAATCTCAGCAATTAAAAATATCGAGGTTAATGGAGCATGCAGCACACCCGCAATTAATCCAGCCATACCCAATAGTGTAAAGTTAGCTTCAGATACTTCTAATCCTAACCCGAGATTATTGATTACTTTGGATACTACATTTCCCAAAGCGCTCCCCATAACCATCGTCGGGATAAAGATTCCACCCGATCCTCCGGCTGCAAAAGTTGCGGTCATCGCAACCGCTTTAAAAATTGTTATTCCTACAAGCAATCCTATTACCACCCATATGTTATTGGTAATAGTATCGAATGGAGTTTCACCAATAGCGGTATAATGGTCGCCTCTCAAAAGATCGTTGATAAAACCAATTCCTTCTCCATAAAGCGGGGGAATAAAATATAGTAACCCCCCAATCGCAAAACCACCGATTAACAAACGATGAATTTTTTTAGAAAAACGATCAAAAAAATGTAGAATTCCAAAGTACATTTTTGTGAAATAAATGGATGCTACTGCGGTACCGATACCTAGAATGATATAAAACGGAGTATCATAAATATCAAATTTTTCAATGACATCAAATCGAAACAATACCTCGTCTCCCAAAAAGAAATAAGATGTCAATATTGCGGATACCGAGGCAAAAAGTAATGGAAGTAACGAAGTGAGTGTTAGATCCAGGCTAAACACTTCTACAGCAAAAACCAAACCGGCCAAAGGAGATTTAAAAACCGCGGAAATTGCACCAGCGGCGGCACAACCGATTAGCAAAAATCGGGTTTTCTCACTTAGTTTAAACAGAGAACAAATATCTGAGCTGATGGTTGATCCGGATCCGATTGCAGGTCCCAATAGCCCAACAGATCCACCAAAACCTACGGTAATAGGAGCCAGGATCAATGGTAAATATCCGTGTATGGGTTTTATGATTCCGTTTTTTTGGATAATGAGTTTAAGATTAATGGGATGGCCGAGCGTACGTCTCTTTTAATAATATATTTGGTAAAGATGTATACAATAAGTAAACCAATTACCGGGATAATAAAATAGAAAGAAGTTTGCCAGGAGATCACATCACTCTGTAAAACGACTTGAATAAGGTGCGTCAAGTTTTTGAGTAACAAAGAAACAAGTCCCGCGGTAAAACCTACAATAACACTCAGCAATAAGATAAAGTTCTTATTAGAAATGTTGCGGTAACGCCATTTCAGTATTTTGTATAGGATACTTTTTCTCGAGGACGTCATGGATAGTTAGTTCTACTATAAAGTTAACTATTTTCTAATTGCTTTTTTAATCCTTCTAAATCTTGAATGTAAATTTGATAAAGTACTTCAACATAGTTCCGGCTGTGAAAATAACCCAGATCAAAGTCTTTTATTGCCTCATCGATGTGATGTTTTGCTTTTGAAAGGTTGTTTTGTGCAGAAAAGCATTTGGTCAAATAATAATGTGCATCTGCATAATGGTTACCAGAGTATTGTAAAACCTTTAGAAAATCTTCTATAGCACTTTCGATGTTATTGTTTTGGTAAGCTATGATCCCACGATATAAAAATGCAGTTACATCAGCATAATCCTCACCCGAGGTTGCAATTTGCTCATTGATATAGGTGTCAAAATACAATTTTGCTTTGTCCCAATCCTCAAGCCCCATGTAAGCAACACCTCTCATATAGTTTACACTCTGTCCCTGCGGATAGTCGTCAAAATCTGGTGTCAACTGATCTGTAGCATCAAAATCTTCAATTGCTTTTTTGTAATTTCTATAAAAGTAGAGGTAGAGGTATCCTCTCCAGCCTTGCCAATTTACAGGATCAAGGGCTACTGCTTTATCAAATAGAGGTTTCCACTGTACAGGCATTCCGCGTTTCAGATAAGGAATCGATAATTCTCTACGCGCATCTGCGTTGTTGGGATCCAAAGCGATCGCATGCTCAACCAAAGTCATCATTTTTGATGTGCCTTGATAATGAGGGCTCAGTAGTAAAGTCTTGCCATTAATAATTTGATCTGCCTTTGCTTTTTTCTCCTCCTCGGTTAGGGCAGAATCGCACGAGGCAATACCAAGAATGATTACAAGACTAAGGCAGTATTTCAGTGATTTCACCATTTTTTATTTTATAACCAACATATACATAATAATCTATCGGAGTATCCTTTCCTTTTAAGACCTTCCAGTTTCCAGAATCGGCAGTTAATTGGTGTAACTGATCAATCAGCTCTTGGTTAAACTGGATTGTATTAAAGTCGAAATCCGTTCCGGTAATCTCAAACCTTCCTGTTTCTCCTTTACAATTTACAATAAACCTAAAAAACAAATATCCAGAGTTTGTATAATGATTGTTGCTATAATTTTCTAGAATATTTTTTCTAAACACCCATTTGTTTTCTTTAAAAGCTTCAGGAATTGCACCGTGGTGGGTTTTATACACTTTTGTTTCGTTACAGGTTTCAAAACCTTCTTTAGAAATTGTTTTTTGCGGATCTAGATAGCCAATATAATGTGGATATTTTTCCTGATCCACACTATGTTTTCCTACATGCTGATAATAGAACCACCCGGCTAGAGCAATCACAATAAATACCAAAGAGGAGATAATAATGAGTATAATCTTTAGTAATTTCTTCATATTCTAAAAATAAAAAATCCCACTAAAAGCAGGATTTTTTTGATATGTTTTTAAAGATCGAGTTGAATATTCAACTCTTTGAGCTGTTCCTGATCAATAGTTGCAGGGGCATCGATCATGACATCACGGCCACTGTTGTTTTTTGGGAAAGCAATAAAATCTCTAATGGTTTCCTGACCACCCAAAATAGCAACTAATCTATCAAATCCGAAGGCAATTCCACCATGCGGAGGTGCACCATATTGAAAAGCGTCCATCAAAAACCCAAATTGAGCCTTAGCTTCTTCAGGTGTAAAGCCTAAATGATCAAACATTAATGCTTGTGTTTCTTTATCATGAATACGAATAGAACCACCACCTATTTCATTACCATTTAATACCAAATCGTAAGCATTAGCACGAACCTCACCAGGTTTTGTGTCCAATAAAGGAATATCTTCCGGTTTTGGAGAGGTAAAAGGGTGGTGCATTGCATGGTAACGTTCTGTATCTTCATCCCATTCCAAAAGTGGGAAGTCAACAACCCATAATGGAGCAAACTCCTCCGGATTACGTAATCCTAGACGCTCTGCCAGTTCCATACGTAATGCGCTTAATTGTGCTCTTACCTTGTTGGTCTGACCAGAGAGTACGCAGATCAAATCACCAGGTGTTGCACCGGTAACTTCTGCCCATTTGGCCAAATCCTCTTGGTCATAAAATTTATCTACAGACGATTTGTACGAACCATCCTCATTGCATTTCACATATACCATTCCCAAAGCACCAACTTGAGGTCGTTTTACCCAATCGATTAATTTGTCGATTTCTTTTCGGGTGTAAGATGCTCCCCCAGGAACGGCGATACCCACTACCAACTCTGCTTCATTAAAAACCTTAAATTCTTTATGCTGTGCTACGGTATTGAGCTCACCAAATTTCATCCCAAAACGGATATCTGGCTTGTCATTTCCATAGGTTTTCATAGCCTCATAAAAGGTCATTCTTGGGAAATCACCAATTTCAACTCCTTTGATGTCTTTGAGTAAATGACGTGTTAACCCTTCAAAAATGGTTAAGATATCTTCTTGTTCAACAAAAGCCATCTCGCAATCGATTTGCGTAAATTCTGGTTGTCTGTCGGCTCTTAGATCTTCGTCTCGAAAACACTTTACAATCTGGAAGTATTTATCCATACCACCTACCATCAACAATTGTTTGAAGGTTTGTGGAGATTGTGGGAGCGCATAAAATTCGCCTTCATTCATTCTTGAAGGTACCACAAAATCTCTTGCTCCTTCAGGTGTTGATTTGATCAAATAAGGAGTTTCTACTTCAACAAAGCCGTCGTTAGAAAGGTAATTACGAACTTTCATTGCTACCTGATGGCGAAACATCAGGCTATTTTTTACTGGATTTCTACGAATATCCAGATATCGATATTTCATTCTTATATCCTCTCCGCCATCAGTTTCATCTTCTATAGTAAAAGGAGGTACAATAGCTTCGTTCAAAACCTGTAATTCATTGACCAAAATTTCAATATCTCCAGTTGGGATATTGGCATTCTTGGATTCACGTTCGATTACAGTACCCTTTACTTGAATGACAAACTCTCTTCCAAGGGTTTTTGCCTTTTCAACTACTTCGGCAGGTGTTCTTTGCTCATCAAATATAAGCTGGGTAATCCCATATCGATCCCTAAGATCTACCCAAATCATAAATCCTTTATCTCTGGTTTTTTGAACCCAACCGGCTAGTGTGACTTCCGTATTAACGTCTGAGGCTCTCAATTGGCCACAAGAATGACTTCTGTACATGATTATATGTCTTATTAAGGCTGCAAAAATAAGAAGTTTATTGGATATCTAATCACTGTATTGAGTATAGTTTTTTGTAACCGATATGATCTTATTACTGTCGTATTTTTTAAATGCCCGAGTAAGTATGAACTCGCATAAAAATGAAGGGAATACTTGAATTATATGCTAAAAAATGAAATAAACGTAACTATTTAACGGTTTTTCCGTAAGTATTTGAAGATTAGGGACATTTTAATGCGAACAATCGTTAGTTTTAACATTTTTTTATAAATATCTTTTAATAGATTTAACCAAACATTTAAACAAATCATTATGAAAAAACAAACTCATTTTAGCAGGATGAGAGTCCTGCTATTATTACTTTTCTTTCCTGTCGTGCTTTTAGCTCAGGAAACTATTACGGGAAGAGTAGTGATTCAAGGTTCGGGGGAACCTGCTCCTTTCGTAAATATTGTAGAGGAGGGAACGAATAACGGAACAGCTACCGATATCGATGGTAATTTTTCAATTACGGTAAATTCTTTACCAACTACACTAGTCGTATCTGCACTAGGTTTTACAGAGAAATCTGTACCGGTGCAAACTGCGGGGGATATTTCGATCGAAATAGCAGAATCTTCAGAAGCATTAGAAGAGGTAGTAGTAACAGGTTTAGCAACTTCGGTAAAAAGAAGTAACGCAGCCAATGCTGTAGCCTCGGTATCTTCAGAAGAACTTGTAGGGCTAACCCCTCCTCAAACTTTAGACGGAGCTTTGGCTGGTAAGTTTGCTGGAGCACAAATCACCAGAAGTTCAGGAGCACCTGGGGGAGGTATTTCTGTTCGATTACGTGGGGTTACTTCCGTAAATGGTAATGCGCAACCGCTTTATATTGTTGATGGAGTTTATGTAAACAACAACAGTATTGCTGCAGCAGGTTTAAATGCGGTATCTGGAGCGGCTTCCGGAGGGAATGCTTCAAATCAGGATAACCCTTCAAACAGGATTGCAGATATTAACCCTGATGACATAGAAAGTGTGGAGATCCTTAAAGGAGCTTCTGCAGCTGCAATCTATGGAGCAAGGGCTGCTGCCGGGGTGGTAATTATTACTACTAAAAAAGGTAAAAGAGGGCAAACGAAAATCTCATTCAATCAGGATTTTGGATTTAATACCTTATTAAACTCTTTAGGGCAACGAAACTTTACCGAAGCTAGAGCAGAAGCTCTGGGAGCTGGTAATGGAGCATTGTTTGCTGCTGCAAGGGACAATGGTACCTTGATAGATTGGGAAGATGAGATATATGGAGAACAAGGTTTTATTTCGAATACTAGTGTGAATATCTCCGGAGGATCGGATAATACCTTGTTTTATGCAGCTTTTTCTAACAACGAGGAAGATGGAATTGTAGATAATACGGGATATGATAGAAAATCGATACGATTTAATTTGGATCATGAATTTATGGATAAACGCGCAAAACTATCGATTAGTTCTAACTACATCGACTCAGTTTCTGATCGTGGTTTCTTCAACAATGATAATACAGGAACTACTATTGGTGTAGCATTAAGTTCTACTCCACCTTGGGCGCAGTTATTTCCAGATGCAAATGGAAATTACCCAGACAACCCATTCGGTTCTTCGAATCCATTACAAACCAGAGATCTGATCACCAACAGAGAAGATGTAAATCGTTTTATTGTAGGAGCATCATTGGATTATAATATTTTTGAGAATGATAAATCGAATCTGAAACTTATTCTACGTGGAGGGGTTGACTATTATGAATTAATTACAACAGCTATATTTCCAGAAATATTACAGTTTCAAAAACCATCTAATGGTGGTCTTAATGGGGTAACGGCATTAGGTACAACCGAAAACAAAGATGCCAACTACTCGGCTTTTTTGGTACACAATTATACTACTGATAAAGATCTTAATTTCAGAACGCAGGCGGGTGTTACCAAGCTCACGTTTTCAAGAAATACAGTAAGAAATATTACTTCAGATTTGGTTGCTTCTCAAACCAATGTAGATCAGGGAGCGAATGTAAGTGTAACTCAATTCAGACAAGAACAAGAGGATCAAGGATTCTTTGTACAGGAAGAATTGAATTACCAGGATAAAATCATAGGTACACTGGGGATAAGAGGAGATAAATCCAGTAATAATGGAGACGCGAATGAGTTGTTCTACTATCCAAAGGCCTCAGCAGCGGTAAACTTCCATAATTTTGATTTCTGGAATGTACCATATGTGAGCCGTTTCAAAATAAGGGCTGCATATGGAGAGGCTGGAAACTTTGCTCCTAATGGAGCGTTGTTTACTGCATATACCAATTCCTTGATCGATGGTAATGTGGGGATTGTAGTGCCAGTAACACTGGGAGATCCAGATATTTCTCCAGAAAGACAAAAAGAATTGGAAGTTGGTTTTGATGCAAGTTTCTTGGAAAACAGAATTGGGTTAGAATTTTCGTACTATAACAAATCTGTAGATGATCTTATCCTACAGGCAAATGCAGAACCTTCTTCTGGATTTACCACACGTTTTGAAAACGCTGGTAACTTAGAAAACCGGGGAGTTGAGATCGCTTTGAATGCTACTATCTTTCAGGAAGATAATTTTGACTGGAGTTCTAATTTGATCTTCTTTAAAAATACATCAGAGGTAACTAGACTGGATGTAGAACCATTTTCTTTAGGAGGTTTTGGAGAAGGATTAGGAACTTTTAGAATTGAAGAAGGTAGAAGTGTAACACAAATTGTAGGTAATGACGCCAATGGGAATTTGGTGGTATTAGGAGATGCAGAGCCAGATTTTCAGATGACTTGGTCAAACAATTTACGTTATAAAGACTTTACCTTATCTTTCTTATGGCACTGGAAACAAGGAGGAGATAACGTAAATCTAACTTCGTTATTGACGGACTTTGGTGGAACTAGCCCGGATTTTGATGATTTCGATTTTGATCCGGCAGTAGCCAATGGAGATTTCAGAGTTGCCGCATTCTTCGCTGGTAATGCAACACCATTCGTAGAAGATGCATCGTATTTGAGATTAAGAGAAGTAGGATTGTACTACAATATTCCTTCTAGTGTTTTGGATAAAGCGTTTGCGGGACATGTGTCGAATGTTAAAGTAGGTTTCTCTGGAAATAATTTGATCAATATTTTTGATTATAACAGCTATGATCCTGAAGTTTCAAACTTTGGATCTAATGGATTGTCAAGTGGGGTAGAGGTAACGCCGTTCCCTTCTTCTAAACGTTATTTGTTTCACTTAGCTGTTGGCTTCTAAAAAAATAAGAAAATGAAAATACTAAAGAATATATTCATGCTATTGTTATCTTCAGTTTTGATGCTTTCGTGCGAAGTTGAGGATGGTAGCAATTTAAATGGACCTACTACAGATACTATATCTGAGGATCTGTCTAGAGCAGAATTGGTGCAAGCGATGTCGGGAGTTTTGGCCGATATGAGAACACGAATAGGAACACAAATCGATGTGCAAGCAGTTGCAGGTAGAGAATACTGGAGATTCCAGAGTTCTGATCCTCGTTGGACTGCAGATTTACTTACAGGTACTCTAGACGATAATACGTTTTATACTACAGTTCCTTACGCTTCGAGATATGGAACAGTAAAGGATATCAATCTGCTTTTAGAAGGTTTAACAAACTCATCTGCGGATTTTACTGATGCCGAAAGAGCTGCAACCCGAGGGTTTGCGAATACACTTAAAGCTCATGAGTTATTAATGGTGCTGAATCTACAATTCCAGAATGGAATTCGTTTGGATGTTTCTGATCCAAATAACCTGGGGCCATTCGTGGGCTATGATGAAGCTTTAACAGCAATATTTGATATGCTTACTACGGCTGCAACGGATCTTTCGAATGGAGGAGCTGATTTTCCATTTACAATTCCTGAAGGATTTGACGCATTCAATACACCTACTGCTTTTTTAGAGTTTAATAATGCGTTGGCGGCAAGAGTAGAAGCCTACAGAGGGAATTATACTTCTGTGCTAACACTGCTTGGAAATTCATTTATGGATATGGCAGGAGATCTTAATGCAGGAGCTTATTTTACATTCTCTCTTACTGGTGCTGATGTTGCAAATCCATTGTTTTTCGCCTTAAATTCTACCGGGGCAAATGCAAGAATAGCGCACCCATCTTTTATCACTGATGCTGAGGCTGGAGATACAAGAGTAGGTAAAGCAGTAATGAGAACGGCTTCATTAACACAGTCTAATTTGACAGGAGATCACGATGTGTTTATCTATGATAGCAATGTAGCTCCTGTGGCTGTCATGAGAAATGAGGAGTTAATTTTATTAGCTGCAGAAGCGAATCATATTGCGGATCCTGTTGCTGCAGTAGCAGCAATAGATGTAGTTAGAACCGCAGCGGGATTACCAGGGTATACAGGAGGAACTACTCCGGCAGAATTGGTAACCGAAATATTAAATCAAAGAAGATATTCATTGTTTGCAGAAGGTGGGCATAGATGGATCGATTTAAGAAGATTTAATCGACTGGGAGATCTACCGTTGGATAGATCTGGAGATGCTACATTTGAGCAATTCCCAACACCAGCAAACGAAAATAGATAAGAGCAACGTTCTATATCAATAAAAAACGCCGCAATTTGCGGCGTTTTTCTTTTATCAATTTACAAACCGTTAAGTATTAAGCTGTAGCTGTAGTGGCTACAGGTACTTCCACGTTTTTCTTTCTACGTACCCATACTTTAAATCTATTTACGATAAAGAACAAGCAAGGAACGATAATCAATGTTAAGAAGGTAGCGATAATCAATCCGTAGATCACGGCCCAGGCCAATGGTCCCCAGAAAATTACGTTATCACCTCCGATATATATTTTTGGATCAAAATCGGTAAATAAAGAGAAGAAATCTACATTAAATCCAATTGCTAACGGGATCAATCCAAGTACTGTAGTAATCGCGGTAAGCAATACTGGTCTTAAACGTGCTCTACCTCCTTTAATAATGATTTTCATTACTTCATCATTAGGTAGTAATTCACTCTCAGGAATATTCAATTCTACCTTCTTACGATCGATAAGCAGTTGTGTATAGTCTAGCAGTACTACACCATTATTTACTACAATACCGGCCAAAGAAATAATTCCCATCATTGTCATCATGATTACAAAAGATGCTCCGGTAACCAAAATACCTCCAAATACTCCTATAAAACTTAAGAAGATAGCGATCATGATAATCGTTGGCTTAGATATCGAACTAAACTGGAACACAAGAATCAACATGATCAATCCTAATCCGGCAAAGAAGGCTCCCATCAAGAATGCCATTTGTTTACCCTGTTCTTCAATTTGTCCTGTGTAGTCGATCTTAACTCCTCTAGGTAATTCCTGGAAACTTGCCATTTCGGTTTGAATCTGAGAAACAATTGCCCCAGCATCTGTAAATCCTGGTTGTAATCCTGAATATACAGTAACTACTCGTTTTGTATCTCTATGCTTGATCGCGCTAAACGATGAAGTGTTTTTTTGCGAGGCTACAGCAGAAACAGGAATCTCTTTTAACTGCCCAGATGCCTGATCTCTGAACGTAATGTTCTGATTAAAAAGTGCGCTAGTATTGTATCGGTTTTCGGCATTAAATCGTACGTAGATATCATAATCTTCTCCGTCTTTTTTATAAACTCCAGCCTTTTCACCAAAAATAGAACGACGCAATTGATTACCAACCTGACCAGCAGCTACACCAAGCTCTCCAGCTTTTTCACGATCTACCACTACCTGCATGGCTGGTTTACCTTTGTTTACATCAATTTTTAACTCCTCGATTCCTGGGATGTTTTTCTCATTGATGAAATTACGCATCTGCTCCGCAATGTTGATCAAATCGTCGTAATCCGGACCTTCGATCTCGATGTTGATAGGGTATCCAGCAGGTGGTCCTACAGGATCTTTTTCGACAGAAATAGCAACTCCTGGATAAATCCCCTTTAAGTCTTCTTGTACCTTTTGACGTAATACCTCAGAGTCTTTTCCTTTTCTGAATTTATACTCGCGCATAGTAGCCGTAATCTTAGCTCGGTGCGGCATTTCGGCATTACTACCTCCATCAGTTTGTGGGTTACCTGCACCTTCACCTACTTGAGACACTGCAGATTCTACCAGGAAATTATAGTCCTGTCCTTCTACGTATTCTTTGTCATTTACCACAGCATATACACGTTGCTCAATTTCTTTGGTGATGGCATTGGTTTTATCGATATCCGTTCCTTGAGGATATTCGATATAAACCACAATCTGATTAGGCTTATTATCCGGGAAG
Organism: Aquimarina sp. KJ22-3; assembly: GCF_055808215.1. NCBI lineage: Bacteria > Pseudomonadati > Bacteroidota > Flavobacteriia > Flavobacteriales > Flavobacteriaceae > Aquimarina > Aquimarina sp. KJ22-3. The sequence goes on from NZ_CM147859.1 coordinate 794,381, forward strand.
AACTCCACTTTGGTACGTTGACTACCGATAGAAGCTCCAAACATCGCAAAGACAACAAACAATAATATAAAAGTACCGAAAGTAAAAGCATAGGATCTCCATCCTCTTAAGGCAAACCCTAAAAATCTTTGGTACTTATCTTCCAACCAAGCTAATATTCTTCTTTGGAAAAAATTAGCGGCACCTTTTAACACATATCTATATACCCAGAACATAATAGCAGTTACGATCATTAAGGTTCCTAACCCTCGTACTGGTCCTCCTATAATTAGAATAAAAGTACCAATACCTCCTAGGATAATACTGAGTCTTATCAATTGTTTACGTGACAAAACTTTTTCTCCAGTTTCCATAAATTGTGAAACCAACATGGAATTGATAAAAATGGCCACAAACAAGGATGATCCCAATACAACGGATAAGGTAATCGGGAAATAAATCATGAATTGTCCCATCACACCTGGCCACATACCAAGAGGAACAAATGCAGCTACTGTTGTTGCTGTCGAGATGATAATTGGAAAAGCAATTTCACCAATTCCCTTTTTTGCGGCTTCTATACGTGACATGCCTTCTTCCTCCATCAATCGATATACGTTCTCTACCACCACAATACCATTATCCACCAGCATTCCTAATCCCATAATCAGGGCGAATAGAATCATAGTGTTCATAGTATACCCCAGAGCCGATAGAATCATAAAAGACATAAACATTGACATCGGGATCGCAAAACCTACAAATAATGCATTTCTAAATCCTAAGAAAAACATCAATACTCCTACAACCAGGATAATCCCAAAAATGATGTTGTTTACCAAGTCACTTACCTGGTTTTCGGTCTTTTCGGATTGGTCGTTAGCAACACTGATCGAAAGATCTTTTGGAAATACATCTTCTTTAGCTTCTTCCAAGATCACATTGATCTTTTCTACCGCTTCGATCATGTTTTTTCCAGATCGTTTTTTTACGTCCAACATCACCACGTTCTCACCATACTCTCTTGCATATGTGGTTTTGTCTTCTTCTTTAAAAGTAACCTTAGCAATATCTCTAAGGTAAACTGCACCATTTTGTGATTTTACTACAAAATCATCAAGTTCAGAAGGGCGATCAATCTCTCCTAAAATTCGAATAGTACGACGCTGGCCACTAGAAATCATATTACCGGCAGACATCGTCATGTTTCCATTTCGGATGGAGTTAATCACATCATCAAAACTTACTTGGGCAGCCATCATTTTATAGATGTCTACAGCTACTTCAACCTCTTTTTCTTGCGCTCCTCTAATATCCGCCTTCTTGATTTCAGGTAGATCTCCAATTTCATCTTCCAAGTACTCTGCATACTCCTTTAATTTGTCTACTGGATAATCTCCGGTGATATTGATGTTCATAATCGGAGTTTCTTCAGAGATACTAAGATCAAAAACATTCGGTTCTACCTTGGCTCCGTTAAAGGTGGGCCAGTCTTCATTCGCTTTTTCAGAATCTACTTCATCCTTTACCTTTTGCTTGGCTTCAGGAACGGATAATTCTTCGTCGAATTCAACAGTAATGATTCCGTAATCTTCCTGCGAAGTGGATAAGATTTCAACTACATTACTAACATTCTTCAGCTTATCCTCTAGAGGGTCGATAATCAATCGTTCTATATCCTCAGAAGTGTTACCAGGGTAGGGAACACTGATATAGATCTTAGTTTCATTAATTTCTGGGAAATTTTCTCTCGGCATCGAAAAATATGCCGACAACCCTAGTACCAGAAATATACCGATCATTACATAGATCGTAGTAGGGTTGTCTATCGCCCAAGACGATAGTTTAAATTCCTTATCTACTTTTTTCTTGTTGACTTGCATAGGGTTTTTAGTTTAAAATTTTCACTTTTTGGCCATCTTTTACACTTCTGGCTCCTTCGCTAATGATAGCATCGCCATTAGCAACTCCTTCAAGGATTTCTATAAAATCTCCCTGCGTTTTTCCGGTCTTTACGATTACTCTTTTGGCTTCGGCAATGTTTTGCGCGTCCTTGTCAGAAGTAACATAGGTGTATTGATCTCCTTCTGCATTTTCAGATAGGATACTCTGCGGAAGCAAAATCGCCTTTTCGTTGGTGTAATCGTTAATTTTTACTTTGGCAGTAAGATTAGGTTTTACTGTTCCTCCTTTTGAAGGAATACCCACTTCAACCATAAATGATCTGTTATTAGGATTGATGTAGTTTCCTACCTGACGAATTTTTGTAGTGATCGTTTGACCAAGTACCGGGAAGTACACCTCCACACTTTTACCTACGGTAACGCTTGGGATGTAACGTTCTGGCACCTCGGTTTCGATGTACATATCATTAAGATTCACAATACGAATGATCTGATTTTGACCAGGTGATACTACACTTCCTTGCTCTGTAATCACATCGTCGATTACTCCAGAGAAAGGTGCGTTTACCGTTGTTTTTGCCAATTGACGCTTGATTTGGTTTACAGCATTTTCCTGAGCTTCGTAATTAGTCTTAGCTTCAAGGTATTGAATCTCAGAACCGATTTTTTGCTCCCAAAGTCTTTTTTGACGATCAAAAGTAGTCTTTGCCAACTGTGCTCTTACTTCGGCTTGAGATAATTGCTGACTCAATCCACCATCATCTATTCTGGCTAGCAATTGTCCTTTACTTACTTTTTGACCTTCTTTTACATAGATTTTTGTAAGTACACCTCCCATTTCTGGATACAATACAATGTTTTGCTTGGTTTCAACATTTCCTTGTAGTTCCAAGTAGTGATTGAATAAAGTATCCTTGGCAGTAATGGTAGTTACCAAAGGAAGTTTTTTTACAGTATCTAAAGAAGCAATAGCTTCGTCAAGTTGTTTTAACTGGTCAGCTATGGTTTGTTGCTGTCCTACAACTTCGGTTCTTTTGGCACGTAATGCCTGTAGATTCCCATCTTCTATAATTTTATCAATAGATTTCGAACTATCTTGTCCACAAGAGACAATTAATAGTGAAGCGGATAATATGGTAAGTATCTTTTTCATAATGGGTTACTTATTTTTTGGTGTATTTAAAATCGTTTCTAGTTCTGCTTTTTTGTTGATGATATCCAGCATGGTTTGCAATACTTCTTGCTGAGAGCTGTAAAGTTGCAATTGCGCTTGTCTGAGGTCGAAACTTGTTGCCAGACCTTCAGAATATTTGATTTGGTTTTTCTTTTCGATGCGCTCTGCTAGAGATAAGTTTTTCTTAGAGGTTTCGTAATTTTCTATAGACAGTTTATAATCACTCAACGACGAATTGTATTGTAATTGAATTTGCTGCTGCGCTTGTATAAACTCAGTATTTGATTGCTCAAAAGCAATTTTTGCTTGTTGAGAACGCGCACTTCGTTTTAAGGAACTGAAGATTGGAATGTTCAAACTCGCTCCAAGTATAGAAGATTGAAACCAAGGAGTATCACTATCTAAGAATACAAAGTCATTGTCAAATGCTGCGGTTCCATAATTTACAAATGCAGACAGTTTAGGTAGTGCTCTACTTTTTTCAAGCTTCAATTCTAATCGTCTCTGTTCGGTTAGTAAATAGGCCAATCGATAATCTACATTGTTTTCCATTATAAATGGAGTAGTAGCGATAGACTGATCCATGTTTTTCATAGTCAGACTATCCAAATCATCGGTTAATGTTGTATTTGCATCTACATCAACACCCAATGCCAGATTAAACATTTGTAAAGCAATTTTCTCCAAACGTTTTGCATTACTCAATTGATTCTGAATCTGTAACAAAGTAATTTGTAGCTGCTCTACATCTTCCTCTTCAGCCAGACCGTTTTCAAAAATCGTTTTGGTTTCATTATAGTTTTTCTCCAGCGCCGCCACATTGTTTTCAAGAATTTTTACACTTTCTTGAGCGACAAGAACACTACCATAAGCATTGATCACTCCTTTGCGAACTTCAAGTAAAGTCTTTTCTTCAGAATCATTGTTGAACTGAAGAAAACTTTTTGCTGCTTCTAGACCTACTAGGTATGATCCGTCAAAGATCAATTGGTTTAGGGTGGCTGTTGCAGAAACTTGTTGTTTTACTCCAAACACAACAGGAACAAAAGTTCCGGGCTCTCCTCCAACAATTTCTCCTGGTAGTGGAGTAACTGGTTGTTTTAATTGGTTTTGATAATCAATAAGTCCACTTATTTGTGGTAACCCGTCAGCTGTGGTTTCCCATTTTCTTTTCAAAGCCTTGGCAACGTCGCGTCGTGCATTAATAGATTGGTAGCTATTTTCTAGTGCAAACTCAATTGCTTCGTCTAGTGTAAAAGAATAAGAAGAGCTGGTTGGTGTTTGTTGGGCCTGCAAAGAAATTGCGCAGAGCCAACTAAGACAAAATAACCATAGGTTGTTTCTCATATTTATTGTTCTTTTATTAGATTGTTTAAAATTGTTCGTCCTTTTTCTGTTGTTATTCCCAAAATGTGATATTCTAAGTAATCGTCCATTAATTTGGCTACTGGAAAATCATTATCAGGGAACATATTTTTGTCCTTGATACCGTTGGTGCCAATGAAATAGATTCTAGAGATAAATTCTATATCAATATTAGATCTAAACACTCCGGTTTCTATTCCTCTTTTCAAGTTGTCAACAACACATTCTTGAAATACTTCAAATTGTTTTTCTTTAAGGCCAGAGTGAATCTTGGGATAATATTTTTGTAATTGATACAAAGGTGCTGTCTTTTCATTTTTAAGATGCTGCATCACAAAAGCCTTGATCGTATAGAGTTCCTCAATAGGATCTAAGGTTTGATGTAGGATGGCTTCGATACCATCACTAATCCTGCAAAACAAATGATGTGTTGTGGCCTCTACTAGTTTAGTTTTATTCTGAAAATGCGTATAAATTGTTTTTTTAGATATGCCCATCTCAGAAGCAAGATCGTCCATCGTAACACTTTTGAAACCGAGGCTCAAAAACATATCATTCGCTTTCTCAATTATTTTTTCTTTCATCGTGGGGATTCTTGTTGAGGGGACAAATGTAAGTACGGAAACTTTTAAAACAATAAAAGTTTCCAAAGTTTTACATTTATTTAACATTGTTCTAATACTTGAGGTGACTTTGTTAACTTTTATAAGGCTTTGTTCTATAATAGGACGTTCGTACCCTTGTTATTTGGACAAATAATTGACATGACGATCTGAAATTTTGTTTTACCTTAGCACAAAAAAATACAGTGCACACGATTTCTGATTATCAGCGGTTTTTTCTGGAATACCTAGAACAAAAGAACACTACCAAAGAACCCAAAAACCTTTACGAACCCATTACATATATATTAGGATTAGGCGGAAAGCGTCTTCGACCTACTTTGGTGCTTATGGCTTCAGAGATTTTTGGTCGTTCGTACAATGAAGCATTAGATGCTGCTCTTGCGGTTGAGGTGTTTCATAACTTTTCTTTGATTCATGACGATATTATGGATGATGCACCTTTGCGTAGAGGAAAAGAAACTGTTCATGAAAAATGGGATATCAACACGGGGATTCTTTCTGGTGATGCCATGTTGATTAACGCTTATCAATTGTTCGAGAATTATCAGGGGGATACCTTCAGAGATTTAGCCATGCTCTTTACTAAAACAGCAATTGAAGTGTGTGAAGGCCAGCAATATGATATTGATTTTGAAACCAGAGACGATGTAACCATTCCTGAGTATATGAAGATGATCGAGTATAAGACTGCAGTGTTGGTAGGTGCAGCGCTCAAAATGGGAGCAATCGTTGCAGGAGCATCGGATCAGTGTAAGACCGCCATTTATGACTTTGGTAGATTACTTGGTTTGGCATTTCAATTACAAGATGATTATCTGGATGCTTTTGGAGATCCTGAAACTTTTGGAAAACAAGTAGGGGGAGATATCATAGAAAATAAAAAGACGTTTCTGTATCTCAAGGCTGTAGAGTTTGCTTCAGAAAATGAAGAAAAGCAACTAAGAGGACTTTTTTCTCTAAATCCAGAAGATCCTTCAGAAAAGATCAGTACGGTAAAATCCTTTTTGAAACTACGGGAGCAAGGGATAGTATTAGAGCAGAGATCGAGGCGTATACCCAAAAAGCTTTTGCAGCATTAGATTCACTATCGATTTCTGAAGATAAAAAAGAGATGTTGCGATTGTTCGGTTCCACTTTAATGAATAGAAGTGTCTAATATTGACCCCAAAGATAGTAGCGCTGTTATTTTACAGGAGGCAGTCACTACGGATCTGTATTCAAAGCTGTTGCAGCAACTTCAAAAGGATATGATTCGTGCCGGGATCGACTATACGATTCCCGCTACGATCACACCAGAAGTTTTGGTGGTAGAATTATGTGATTTGGTTCAGCAAAAAATGCGCTATCACTTTAATGAGTACCTCAATTTTTTGTACGCCGTAGATGTTTCAGAACAAGAAGTCAAAAAATGTACTTCGGAGGATGTTGAAGATATTGCCATCTATGTTACTACCCTGATCTTAAAAAGAGAATGGAAAAAAGTATATTATAGGAATAGGTTATAAAATTTTAACGGGATGAGACTATGCAATTTTATTTGGTTGATGTGTTTTGTAACTCTTTCTTATGCTCAGGAAGAATTTACCAAAGTAGATTTGTCTTTTAGGGCTCTTCAGGAAGCTATAGCAAAAAAAGATACGCTTATAACGTATGTTTCTAAAAACTATAAATGCTCAGAAAGCCTATCTGGGAGAATTCAATATTACTACAAAGGGAATCAATTAAAGTTGATAAAACATACGTATCAGCAGGGTTTTGCTAGAGATGTTTATTTAGAGTATTTTTTTGTTGAAAATGATACCATACGTTTGAAAACCTCGATCTCTGAGATAATCCGTATGAATACTCTTTATAAAGAAAGCTCACAAGGGGTGTCGTCTCTAAGCGCTGAAAAAGTGGTAGAAGTTATTGAGCATGTACTATTTTTTGAAGGAAATAATAGTGTTGGTTGTTATGAAAGAAGACATGGAGAAAAATTGAGCCAATGGGATGCAGATTATTTTGAAACTATTCCGTTTGAAAAAAGCAATTGTCAGGAAGATGTTGAGGATATTCGTTTTAAATATAGGTTGTTGAGAAAAGCTGAGAAAAAATTAGAAAATTATTCGAATAGAAAACCTAATTGTATTTTTCATCTTTGGTGATTTTTAAATCGAAAAATCATTTTCTAAAAAAACACTCTTACAAAAGGAGCATACGCGGATCCATAAATGCTCTTGTCATCATCATACAATACATCATATCGTATACCGAAGCTTACAAAGCCAGTGCGATACCCAGCACCCAGAAATAATGCAGGGTACCAATAATCATCTGTAAATGTTTGATTGGCTGCTTCTATACGTTGACTCACACCCATTTGTTCAAATTCTGCAGACAGTTGAAATTCGGGAATGGGATTAAATAACCCGATAAGACTAGCGCCATAATTAGTGCTCCTGCGTTCTTCATTAAAAACATCATCATCAAAAGTAGAGTATCCAAAACTAAGTCCTACACCACCACTAAACCATGGATTGAAATCGTAAATAGATGCAGGAGCGATTACTGCATTAAAGGTGTCGTTCGTAAATCCAATTCCGATATTTCCACCAAATCTAACCTTTGACCAAAAATTTTCATTTTGCGCAGAAATGTTTTGTAAGGAAAACAAAACAAATGAAACTAAAACAAAACTCTTAATATTTTGAAAAGGAATCATGATCATGATTAATTTTATGAAAAATGTTGCATAAATATAGAGAATTCGATAGCCAATAAATTGTAATTGTTGTATTTTTGTAGCGTTTTGTCGTTAAAAAGACAACTGAATGCTTACTTATGGATAAATATTCATTTTTGAATGCGGCTCATACCGCATTTTTTGCGGAATTATATGACCAATATTTACAAAGCCCCGATAGCGTAGAGCCAAGTTGGAGGGCTTTTTTTCAAGGATTTGATTTTGGTTTAGAAAACGCAGATGGTTCTGGAGAAACCATTTATGTAGAAAAAGAAACCCAAGGGACTATTGCTGTTCCTGAAAATGTACAAAAAGAGTTTCAGGTAGTTCGTTTAATAGATGCCTACAGAACAAGGGGGCATTTATTTACCAAGACGAATCCAGTACGAGAAAGAAGAAAGTATACACCTACATTAGCTTTAGAAAATTTTGGATTGAGCCAGTCAGATTTAAATACGGTTTTTAATGCCGGAGAAATTATTGGTATTGGTCCTAATACGTTAAGCAATATTGTAGTTCACTTAGAAAAGATTTATTGTGATGCTATTGGGATTGAATATATGTACATTCGAAATCCGGAAGAGCGTGAGTGGATTCAGTCCAGAATAAATTTCAATACGAATAGAACAAAATTTTCTGCAGATCAGAAAAAACATATTCTCAAAAAATTAAATCAAGCCGTTTCTTTTGAAAACTTTTTGCACACCAAATATGTAGGGCAAAAACGTTTTTCGTTAGAAGGAGGAGAGTCTTTAATTCCTGCTTTGGATGCTTTGGTAGAAAAAGCTGCCGATCTGGGGGTGAAAGAATTTGTAATGGGAATGGCTCACCGTGGTCGATTGAGCACGTTGACTAACATTTTTGGGAAGAGCCCTAAAGATATTTTTAGTGAGTTTGATGGTAAAGATTATGAAGAAGCAGTTTTTGATGGAGATGTGAAATATCACTTGGGTTGGACTTCAAAACGAAAGACGGATAGTGGTAAAGATATCAATATGAATATCGCTCCAAACCCTTCACACTTAGAAACTGTTGGAGCTGTAGTAGAAGGTATTACCAGAGCAAAACAAGATCGTCATTATCAAGAAAATACTTCGGCGGTATTGCCAATTGTTGTGCATGGGGATGCAGCTGTTGCAGGTCAAGGTTTAGTCTATGAGATTGTACAAATGGCCAAGCTGGATGGATATAAAACCGGAGGAACCATTCATATTGTGGTAAATAACCAAATTGGATTTACTACCAATTATCTGGATGCTAGATCCTCTACGTACTGTACCGATGTAGGTAAGGTTACTTTATCTCCTGTGCTACACGTTAATGCCGATGATGCAGAGGCCGTGGTGCATGCTGCCAATTTTGCATTGGATTTCAGAATGACATTTAAGCGCGACGTTTTTATAGATCTATTAGGATACCGTAAATATGGTCATAACGAAGGTGATGAACCTCGTTTTACACAACCTAAGCTATATAAGGCGATAGCTAAACATAGAAACCCTAGAGATATTTATGCCGAAAAGTTGATTGAAGAGGGGATTATCGATAAGGATTATGTAGCTACCCTCGAAAAAGAATACAAGGCTTCTCTGGAAGAAGAGCTTGAAGATTCTAGAAAACAAGAGAAAACGGTAATTACACCGTTTATGCAAGATGAATGGGCAGGTTTTGAACGTGTTCAGGAGGATGAAATGATGGATGTTGTAGATACTACTTATCCCAAAGATAAGCTTACCGAGATCGCTGAGGTCATTACCAACCTTCCTTCCGATAAGAAATTCCTTCGTAAGATTGAACGTGTTGTAAAACAACGACATGAAATGTTCTTTGAAAAAGACCAATTAGATTGGGCGATGGGAGAGTTACTGGCTTATGGAGCATTGTTGAAAGAAGGATATGACGTAAGAATGAGTGGACAGGATGTAGAAAGAGGAACGTTCTCTCATAGACATGCAGTGATCAAAGTTGAAGATAGTGAAGAGGAAGTATTGCTGCTTAATAATTTGAATGGAGATCAAGGTGATTTTTATATCTATAACTCTCTGCTTTCTGAATATGGAGTGTTAGGTTTTGATTATGGATATGCCATGGCAAGTCCGGATACATTAACGATATGGGAAGCGCAATTTGGAGACTTCAGTAATGGGGCTCAAATTATGATCGACCAGTATATATCTTCTGCAGAGGATAAGTGGAAATTGCAAAACGGAATTGTAATGTTACTTCCTCACGGTTATGAGGGCCAAGGAGCAGAACACTCTTCTGCAAGAATGGAAAGATACCTTCAGCTTTGTGCCAAGGATAATATGTTTGTCGCAGATGTAACTACACCTGCTAATATGTTCCACTTGCTTCGTAGACAGATGAAAGCAAAGTATCGCAAGCCATTGGTAGTGTTTACACCAAAAAGTCTGTTACGTCATCCAAAAGTATTGTCGTCTGTAGAGGAATTCACCTCTGGCAGTTTCCAAACGATAATAGATGATCCTGAAGCAAAGGCAAAAGATGTAAAATCTTTGGTGTTCTGTACAGGTAAGTTCTACTATGACTTATTAGAAGAAAAGGAAAAGCAGGGGAGAAATGATGTGGCTTTGGTTCGAATCGAGCAATTGTTCCCATTACCTGCTACCGAAATGGATAAGATCATTAAAAAGTACAAGGCAGACGAAGTGGTTTGGGCACAAGAGGAGCCTAGAAACATGGGAGCGTTAAGTCATATGTTGATGCATTACGATGGCGCAAAAAGTTTTAGATTTGCAAGTAGAAGGCCTTATGGAGCTCCAGCTGCTGGTAGCGCAACGCGTTCCAAAAGAAGACATCAGGAGGTGATTGACTATGTTTTTGATAAAACAAAAGACAATCAAAGAAGATAAGTAAAATTAAGTAACTCATAGATAAAGAATTTCCGAAGGAAATTATACAAAGGATAAATTCAGAATTATGGCTTTAGAAATGAAAGTCCCATCACCGGGAGAATCTATTACAGAAGTAGAAATAGCTCAGTGGCTCGTTGAGACTGGTGATTATGTTGAAAAAGATCAGGCAATTGCCGAGGTAGATAGTGACAAGGCAACTTTAGAACTTCCTGCAGAGGCAAGTGGTGTGATTACCCTTATGGCAGAAGAAGGAGATGCAGTGGCTGTTGGTCAGGTAGTTTGCCTAATTGATACCGATGCTGCAAAGCCTGAAGGAGGCGAAGCAAAAGCGGAAGCCGCTAGCGAAGCTCCAAAAGTTGAAGAGAAAAAAGAAGAGGCTCCGGCTCCGGCAGCACCAGCCAAAACAGAAACTTATGCTACAGGAACAGCTTCTCCTGCAGCCAAAAAAGTACTTGCCGAAAAAGGTATTGATGCTTCTCAAGTACAAGGTACAGGACGAGATGGTAGAATTACCAAAGCTGATGCACTAGATGCTAAGCCATCTATGGGTACTCCTGGTCCTGGTAGCAGAGGAGAAAGTCGAAAGAAATTATCAATGCTTCGTCGTAAAGTGGCAGAGCGTTTGGTTTCTGTAAAAAACGAAACGGCTATGCTTACTACCTTTAATGAGGTAGATATGCAACCGATTTTTGATCTAAGAAGCCAGTATAAGGAGACTTTCAAGAGTAAGCACGGAGTAAGTCTTGGATTTATGTCGTTCTTTACACTAGCTTGTGTACGAGCGTTAAAACTATTCCCTGCGGTAAATTCGATGATCGACGGTAAAGAAATGATTTCCTTTGATTTTCAAGATATCAGTATTGCGGTATCAGGACCAAAAGGATTGATGGTACCTGTAATTCGCAATGCAGAGAATCTGAGTTTTAGAGGTGTGGAATCTGAAGTGAAGCGTTTGGCAATACGTGCAAGAGAAGGTCAAATCACAGTTGATGAAATGACAGGAGGTACGTTTACCATTACTAATGGAGGGGTGTTTGGTAGTATGTTATCTACACCTATCATTAATCCACCACAAAGTGCTATTTTAGGAATGCATAATATTGTAGAGAGACCGATCGTGAGAGACGGGCAGATCGTAATCGCTCCTGTGATGTACGTAGCGTTATCTTATGACCATAGAATCATCGATGGTAAAGAATCTGTGGGATTCCTGGTAGCGGTAAAAGAAGCATTAGAGAATCCACAAGAATTATTGATGGATAATAATGTAACTAAGGCCCTAGAATTGTAAGAGCAAATAATTCTATATAGTAAAAAAACCTGTTAGATCGACTAACAGGTTTTTTTTATGTCTTTTGTATTAAGTGATTTCATAAGTTTCTCCAGAAAAGAATAGATCATCGGTCTTGGTAAAGGAAGAATTTGACCGTACCCGTTCTCGTTGTTCATTTTTTCTTTCTTCCAGGGTAGTATCCTGATAACTTCTTATAATACCAGTAACCAATGGATATTTTAGCCGAACCAACATTTGGTGTAGTGTTGGGTCTTGCTCCTGTGCGTCATGGATCAAAATGTCATTTTCGGTAATATTGTTTTGGCCAATGGTAACCACTTCTAGTTTTAAGCCGTTTAAGCGTAATCCTTTGTCTCGTTCTTTCCCAAAAATCATAGGTTTTCCGTGTTCAACAAAGAGTTGCTGATCTTCACGCACAGCCTTGTCCGTATATTTAGAAAAACAACCATCATTAAAAATCGGGCAGTTTTGCAAAACTTCGATTAACGAAGTGCCTTTAAACTGTTGAGATTCAATAAACATCTTAGACATTTCTTTAGGCGTATTTCCTCCAATTCTGGCAAAAAATCGTGCCTGTGCACCCAATGCCAATTCTCCAGTAGAAAAGGGAGGTTGTGTATTGCCATAGGGAGAAGATTTTGTTTTTTGTCCAACTAATGAGGTAGGGGAGAACTGTCCCTTGGTTAAGCCATAAATTTCATTGTTAAATACGACGATATTGAGATCCATATTTCTTCGTAGTACATGAATAAAATGATTTCCTCCAATGGCCATAGAGTCTCCATCACCGGTAATGACCCATACGCTCAGGTTGGGATTAGCTAGTTTTACTCCGGTAGCTATTGCTGGGGCTCTACCATGAATACTGTGCATACCATAGGTGTTCATGTAATATGGAAAACGTGAAGAACAACCAATTCCCGAGATAAAAACAATATCCTCTCTTTGTAATCCCATTTCGGGAAGTGCATTTTGCATGGCTCTCAAGATTACATAGTCATCACAACCAGGACACCATCTTACTTCTTGGTCACTAGCAAAATCCTTAAACGTATATTTTTTTGTATCCGTAGTGCTCATGGCTTATAATAGGGATTTGAATTTTTGTACAAGTTCCAGGTTTCCAAAAGGAAGTCCTTGTATTTTGTTGTACTGTACGATGTCTAGTTGATCAAAATGGGCTCTAAGAATCGTTACGAATTGCCCATTATTCAATTCGCATACTACTATCTTTTTGAATTTTGATAATATCTCTCCGGTGTTTTTGGGCATGGGATTGATGTAATTGAAATGTGCTAACCCAATAGTGTTACAGCCTTCTTCAGCAATTTGTTTTACCGAAGAGTACAAAGAGCCGTAAGTGCCACCCCATCCCACAACCAAAAGATCTCCAGAGCTGGCAAATTCCGTAGTTAATTCTGGAATATAATTTTGTACACGTTGGATTTTTTCTGCTCTTATTTTGGTCATATATTCATGATTATCCGGTACGTAAGAGACATTTCCGGTAATCTTATCTTTTTCTAATCCTCCAACTCGATGTTCTAGACCAGGAGTTCCTGGTATCGCCCAGTTTCTGGCCAGAGTATCATCGTCTCTGTGGTAAGGATGCCATTCTTGATCAGAAGCTTCGATGATATTGGTTTTGATATCCGGCATATCTTTGGTGGTTTGTATCTTCCAGGGTTCGGATCCGTTGGCAATATATCCATCACTTAATAGAATGACTGGCGTCATATGTTCTAAAGTGAGTTTTGCCGCTTCATACGCAAATCGAAAGCAATTTCCTGGTGTACTGGCGGCAATAACAATTACAGGGCTTTCCCCGTTTCTGCCATACATGGCTTGCAATAAATCCGATTGCTCGGTTTTGGTAGGCAAACCTGTAGAAGGTCCTCCTCTTTGCACGTTTACTATGACTAGAGGTAACTCGATCATCATGGCTAGGCCAATAGCTTCGGCTTTTAATGCTAATCCTGGTCCCGAAGTGGTAGTAATCGCCAAATTACCAGCAAACGAGGCTCCGATAGCAGAGGTGATGCCTGCGATTTCGTCTTCGGCTTGTAATGTTTTGACTCCAAAATGCTCGTGTTTGGCTAACTCATGAAGAATGTTTGAAGCTGGGGTAATGGGGTAGGATCCCAAGAAGAGGTCCAATCCCGTTTTTTCTGCAGCTGCCAAAAAACCCCAAGCAGTAGCAGTATTGCCCATGATGATTCTATAGGTTCCCGGATTCATCTTTGCAGGAGCAATCGTATAGGCGTTAGGGATTAGTTCTAAGGTTTCTGCAAAGTAATATCCCGCATTTAGCACTTTGGTGTTGGCTTCAATAATTTGAGGTTTGGATTTAAACTTTTTATTGAAGAAATCTATAGTGTAAGCTGTAGATCGATTATACATCCAATACACCATCCCTAATGCAAACATGTTTTTGCTTCGCACCATGCTTTTATTATCCAATCCTTCCAGATCTTTCAGCGCTTCTTTGGTTAAAGAAGTCATTTTTGCTTCGATTACCCTATAATTTTCCAAACTTCTATCTTCCAAGGGGTTGGATTCATATTGCGCTTTTTCCAGGTTTTTTCTGGTAAAAGCATCCGTATCAACGATAATGGTATGACCAGGTTTTACTGCATGTAAGTTGGTTTTGAGGCCCGCAGGATTCATAGCAACTAGTAAGTCTACATCGTCTCCAGGAGTGCTAATTTCTATGCTCCCGATATGCACCTGAAATCCGGATACTCCATATAAACTTCCTTGAGGTGCTCTAATTTCGGCAGGATAGTTAGGAAAAGTAGCCACATCATTTCCAAACATGGCAGAAGTATCCGAAAATTGGGTGCCTGTTAATTGCATTCCATCTCCAGAATCTCCGGCAAACCTTACTACTACAGCTTCTAAAACATTTTGTTTACCATCGGTTTTGTCTGTAGTCATAGGGATATGCTTCTTAAATTCACTTAAATTTATCAAAATTTAGGCAAATGATTACGAAGCAAGTGTCATATTTAACCTTACTTTTTAAAATGTTGTAATGAATTTAACGGGAATGGATTAGCTCATTTACCGTGTCGAAACCTTAGAGAGTCTAAGACAGTAGCATTTCTTCATAGGGCACTACAGTGGTGTATCCCTTTTTCTTGAAATAGTCCATGTCTTCAGAAGAACCGGTTGCCAGTACAAAGTCACCACCCCATCCTCCAAGACTCTTGATACTACCAGGATAATCTGAGAAAAGTCTGGACTTCACAGTTTCTGTTTTGATGATTTTTGAAACAATTGCTTCGTGAGCCGAAATCAATTCTTCAAAAGTCGCAAGATCTGTACACTCGAGCATTTGTTGAGTGATCGCATTAACTTCGGCTTCAGCTTTATCGAATTCTTTTAATGGTAAAGATTGATAACGCTTAATAGAGTCTTTGCTATCTTGTTTTTGATTGAGATAAACAAAAAAGAGGTTGTTTTTGAATATAGGATCAAAAGGAACTTCGGTTACTACCGGTTTTCCTTCGGTTCTTTTGTAGATAATAGGTGTATCATTTTGCGCACATGCAATATCATAACCACTGCCTCCAAAGCTATTTTCTAAAAGCTCAAAAGCATTCACCTTTGCCCATTGCGCAATATTATTAATCAAGGTAGAAGAAGAACCTAGTCCCCACTCACGGTCAAATTCCAAACGACTTTCAATAGTGTAGCCATTGCTAGTGGTCAAAAAAATTGGATTGAGATCTTTGGCACTGTTTAAAATAGTGAGCAAGGTATCTGCAATAGGATCATTATGGGTGTTGTCGGCAAGGGTGAGCCCTTTTTCGGTAATCAGGAAATTGGTTTCAAACCAACAATTTCCGTTTTCATCAAAACTTTGCCAGTGAATACCTTCGGTATCGGTCTCCGCAATAAATAGCCATTGTCCTTTTTGAGTAGGAATAGCCAATGCCTGAGCACCATCCAATACGAGATATTCTCCGGTTAGTAATAATTTACCATGGCTGTAAAAGGACTTTTTCATTGGCTAGGACCTTAGTTTTTTCAATTTGATTGGCTACTTCACTATGACTAACGGCATTTGTTTTAAAATATGCGATCAACTGCTCCTTTTCTGTGTTAGTCGCTTCAAATTGGTTAAGGATATTCATTAAGTGCATTTTCATGTGCCCTTTTTGAATCCCTGTGGTTATTAAAGAGTTTATTGCTGCAAAATTTTGGGCAAGACCGGCGACTGCCGTAATTTCCATAAGTTTCTTGGCATTAGGTTGTCCCAACAGCTGTAAGGATAATTTAACCAATGGGTGTAATGAAGTCAATCCACCAACTGTCCCCAAAGCCAGAGGTATTTTTATTGAAAAAATAAATTGATCGTCTTGGATTTCTGCATGTGTTAAGCTTTTGTACTTTCCGTCTTTTGCAGCATAAGCATGTGCACCGGCTTCGATCGCTCTAAAGTCATTTCCAGTGGCCAAGACAACGGCATCAATACCATTCATAATACCTTTGTTGTGGGTTACAGCACGATAGGGTTCTACTTCTGCAATTCGAACCGCTTGTACAAACTTCTTCGCATATTGTTCCGAAGATAAATCCACACTATCAGGAAGTTCATTTATCGGGCAAGAGACAGTAGCTTGTACAATACATTCAGGAACATAATTAGACAGAATACTCATGATGATTTCGATATTCTTTTCATGATCTGTGAAGTCATCATAAGTTTTGACTTCAGCTACAAAAGTTTTAGCAAACTGCTCCAGGCACGAATTGATAAAGTTGGCTCCCATTGCATCTACGGTCTCGAAGGTGCAATGCAACTGATAATAATTTTCAATTTTAGTAGTCTTATCTTTTAGTACGATTTCTTTTACTCCACCCCCTCTTTTCTCCATATTTTTGGTGATAGAAGAAACAGCTTCTAATAAGAGAGGTTTCACTGCTGTAAAGAAACGCTGCAGTTTTTCTGAGTCTCCTGCATACATAAAGTGTACCTGACCTACTTTGGTAGTTGCAATCACCTCGGCTTTAAATCCACCTCGATTTTGCCAGAACTTTGCTGCTTTACTGGCTGCTGCTACCACAGAACTTTCTTCGATAGTCATGGGTAGTGTGTAACGCGTACCATTGATCAAAAAATTCGGGGCTACCGAAAACGGGAGATAGTAGTTAGAGATTGTGTTTTCTGTAAATTCGTCATGCAGCTGTTGCAGCTTTTGGTCAGAATTCCAATAGGTAGTAAGGGTGTTTATGGTGTTTTGATCATTATTGAAATGATATTCTGCCAACCACTTTATTTTATCCGCTTTAGAAAGTTTAGAAAATCCAGAAACTACTGGTGCCATCGTGTAATGTAATTTAGTAATGGGATCAAAGATACTATTCTGTTTTGTGATATTCACTATTCTTTGAACGTAGCAATTACAGAAACTTACTGAGTTTCATTGTGTAATTATTGTTTAAAAAGCTATTTGTTTAATGATCTGTTAAAAAAAAACACTTTAGCACCCCTGATTTTATTGTATTTAACATCAATTGTTGTATTTTTCACGGATTTTTTAGTATTCTTGGCGTTAACAATTTATACCTCTATGATATGAAATTTACAAAATTGTTTTGTAGTGTTTTACTATTTGTAAGTGTTGTCAGCATTGCACAACAAAAGGCATTCACTCTTAATGAGATCTGGGGAGGAGCTTTTAGAACTGAAGGTTTTCAGTCTTTGCACTCTATGAAAAACGGAACTCAATATTCAGTTTTAGAAAACGATCCCATCTCGGGAGCTACCAATATTCAAGTGTATGATTATGAAACAGGAGAGAAGGCTAAAACTTTGGTTACTTCTTCTTCTATAGATGGTCTGGCATCATTTCAGGGATACACCTTTAGTAAAGACGAAAATAGAATTTTGTTGGCAAGCGAGTTAGAGCAAATCTATCGCCGTTCTTCAAGAGGGATTTATCATATCTATGATTTGCCGTCCAATGGAGTTTTTAAGGTACATGACAAAAAAATTCAATCTCCATTGCTATCTCCTGATGGAAATAAAATAGCCTATGTGCTGGATAATAATATTTACGTATTGAACTTCGCAACAGGGCAGGAGATACAACTTACCGACGACGGAAAGAAAAATGAAATCATTAACGGGATTACCGACTGGGTATACGAAGAAGAATTCTCGTTTGTAAGAGCCTTTGATTGGAGCGCAGACAGCAACAAAATTGCATTTTTACGATTTGACGAGAGAGAAGTTCCAGAATTTTCTATGGATGTATATGGGAAAGACTTATACCAAAAACAAGACGTTTTTAAGTATCCAAAAGCAGGAGAAAAGAATTCTAAAGTCTCGTTGTTTGTGGCCGATATAGGTGCAATGGCATTGGATGAGGTCAAACTGGGAGATTATAAAGATTTTTATATCCCAAGAATAAAATGGAGTGCTAATCCAGATATTTTGAGTGTTCAGGTAATGAACAGACACCAAAATAATCTGGATTTAATTTTTGTAGATGCCAAAACCAAGGCGCCAAAAGTAGTACTAAACGAAAAAGATGAAGCCTATATCGACGTTACTGATAACCTTACTTTTCTAGATGATAATAGTTTTATCTGGACTAGCGAAAAAGATGGATTTAACCATATCTATCACTATGCTGCTACCGGGGAGTTGATCAATCAAGTGACTAAAGGACCTTGGGAAGTAACACAATATTATGGGTATGATACTAAAAACAAAAAAGTATTCTATCAAAGTGTAGAAAATGGAAATATCAATAGAGATGTATATTCTATTGGATTGGATGGAGCTGATAAGAAAAGATTGAGCGCCAAAGAAGGGTCCAATGATGCCGAGTTTAGTGCAGATTTTAGTGTATATATCAGCTATTTTTCGAATGCAACAACGCCATATGAATATTCTTTGAATAATGGAAAAACAGGAAAAGTAATTCGAGAACTAAAGAACAACAACGCACTTACAGAAAAATTGAAGCAATACGATGTTCGTCCAAAAGAATTCTCAACGATCGAGATCAATGGAGAAACTCTGAATATGTGGATGATCAAGCCAAAGATTTTGATCCTAGCAAAAAGTACCCATTGTTTATGTATCAATACTCAGGTCCTGGATCACAAATGGTGAGAAATTCCTGGAACAGAGCTAATGATTATTGGTATATGATGTTGGCGCAGCAAGGGTATATCGTAGCTTGTGTAGACGGTAGAGGTACCGGACTGAAAGGAGCAAAGTTTAAAAAAGCAACGCAAAATGATTTAGGAAATCTAGAAGTACAAGATCAAATAGCCGCAGCCAAGCAGTTAGGAGCATTGGATTATATCGATGCTTCACGAATCGGAATTTGGGGATGGAGCTACGGTGGATTTATGTCTAGTAATTGTTTGTTTAAAGCGCCGGAGACTTTTAAAATGGCAATTGCTGTTGCTCCGGTAACAAGTTGGAGATTTTATGATACCATATATACGGAACGATATTTGATGACTCCTCAGGAGAATCCTAAAGGGTATGATGATAATTCACCAATTAATTTTGTGGATGGTTTAAAAGGGAAATTCTTGTTGGTGCATGGTAGTGCAGATGATAATGTACATGTGCAAAATACGATGCAATTGGTAGAAGCCCTTGTGCAGGCAAATAAAGATTTTGATTGGGCGATTTATCCAGACAAGAATCATGGGATTTATGGAGGTAATACAAGATTGCATCTGTATAACAAGATGACTCACTTCATTAAAAACAACTTATAAATCATTTAAGCTAATAAACTAAAATTAAACTAACATATAATGGCAAATACAGTTAAAGCAGCTCATCAAAAGGAGCTTTTTGGACACCCAGTAGGGTTATACATATTATTTTTTACAGAAATGTGGGAGCGTTTCTCCTACTATGGAATGAGAGCTCTTTTTGTGTTATATCTTACAACAAAAACTGTAGATGAGAACCCTGGGTTAGGTTGGTCTTCGGGTGAGGCTTTGGCATTATATGGTTGGTATACCATGTTGGTATACGTAGCATCTATTCCAGGAGGATGGATTGCAGATAAGTTTCTTGGTCAAAAGAAATCTGTTCTTGTAGGAGGTCTTTTATTAGTTGCCGGGCATAGTATTTTGGCGGTTGAAGAAATGTGGGCATGGTATTCTGGTTTGGGTCTGATCATTGCCGGAGTTGGTATGCTAAAACCTAATATCTCTACTATGGTAGGAGGTTTGTATAAACAAGGTGATATACGAAGAGATAAAGGATTTACTATTTTTTATATAGGGATAAATTTGGGAGCATTCCTGTCAAGTTTAATAGTTGGTTATGTAGGAGAAGTTCATGGATGGCACTATGGATTTGGATTAGCTGGAATAGGAATGGCTTTAGGATTGTTACAATATCTTCTTGGGCAGAAATACTTAAAAGAGGTAGGTAATTTCTTAGGTACTTCAGAAAAAGCAGAGGATAAAGAAGCAATGAAAAAACCGTTAACCAAGATTGAAAAAGACAGAATCGTTGTTTTATTGATTTCATTTTTGTTAGTGATTGTTTTTTGGGGAGCTTTTGAACAAGCAGGAGGATTGATGAATATTTACGCAAAAGAAAAAACCAATAGAATGTTAATGGGATGGGAAGTTCCAGCTTCTTGGTTCCAATCTCTTAATGCGATGTTTATCATATTTTTAGGTACATCTGTAGCGTTGTATTGGGCGAATAGAAAACTAAAAGGAAAAGTATCTAGTTCATTATTTAAGATGATCGTTGGATTGATTATCATGGGTACAGGATTCTTTTTTATGACAGCAGCCTCCATGGAGTTTGAGTCTAGTGGATCATCAGCAATGTATTGGTTGGTATTAGCTTATTTGTTCCATACCATAGGAGAGCTTTGTATTTCTCCGGTTGCACTTTCATTTATTACAAAATTAGCTCCGGTAAAATACGCTGCTTTGATGATGGGAGTTTACTTTGCAATGACAGGATTTGGTAACAAACTGGCTGGATTACTAGGAGAGTGGGCTGAAAGTCAAGGAGAATTTAAAATATTTACAGGGATAGCAGTTTTCTGTGTTGTATTTGGTTTCCTTGTAATGATTTTTAGAAAGAAATTAGAATTACTTACTCATGGAGTAGAGGATAAAGAAGGTACTGTTCACGAAGAGGCCGAAGGATTCGAATTGGCTGATGCTTCAGAATAATTATAATACCACTTTATGAGTACAGATATAGAAAACCTGTTTAAGGACAAGGTCCTGGGTCACCCAGCTGGTTTATTCATCATATTTTTTACTGAAATGTGGGAGCGATTTTCGTTTTATGGAATGAGAATCCTCTTAGTCATATTTCTTACAGCACCTTTGTTTGGAGAAAATCCAGGGTGGGCTAATTGGCCGAGAGAACACGCTTTGGCGTTGTTTGGTACATATGCTTCCTTACTTTATCTAACTCCAATATTAGGAGGGTATATAGCTGACAAGATCACAGGATATCGTTGGGCAGTGGTCATTGGCTGTTTAATCATGACACTGGGGCATTTATCTATGGCTTTCGAAACTGAAATGACCCTATACCTTGGTTTAGCTTTATTGGTAATAGGAACAGGTCTCTTTAAACCGAATATTACTTCTATTATTTCGGAAATGTACAAAGGTAATGATGCCAAAAAGGATGGAGCTTATACCATATTTTATATGGGAGTAAATGCAGGAGCATTTTTTGGGATCATGCTTTGCGGTTATCTTGGCGAGAACTATAGTTGGGCGCTAGGTTTTGGATTAGCGGGTATCTTCATGTTTTTGGGGATGATTATGTTCTGGTTGGCTAGAAACCTATTTGGTGATATCGGAGCAAAGCCCAACAAAGAAGCTAAAAAAGAAGTAGTACTGGAAGATGGGGACAAATTGAATCCTTTCACGGTTCTGGATAAAGTATTGATAGCGATTACCGCTATTATTGGTTTTACCTGGTTGATTAACGATCCAATGTCAAAGATTGGAAACGTTAATTTATTTGACTTTTCTTTAGGGAGTTATGAAGGGCCAACAGTGATGATAGTATTTGCCGTTATTCTGTTTGTTTATCTGATCATTTCAAGAATTCTTCGTTATAGCCATACTGTAAGAGATAGAATGTTTGCAGTTGCTATATTCGCGTTTTTTACGATTTTCTTTTGGGCAGCTTTCGAACAGGCGGCAGGGTCATTAAATATCTTTGCAAGAGACTACACAGCAAGAGACCTTTCAGGATCTTCGGCATTAATTTTTAAAGTGATTGATACCATTTTAACGGTAGTACCTCTTGCGATCATTACCTGGGTGTTGTATCTTGTATTCAAGAAGACGTTTTCTAAGATAGGCCTTTCGAATATTGTATTATCTATCTCATTTTTGATTATCTGGGGGATTGTAATCTGGAAATTAAATAATGAGTTTAGTAAAGATGCTACAGAAGTAGGAGCTACTTGGTTCGGAATTTTGAATTCGTTTTTTATCATTGCTTTAGCTCCATTATTCTCAAAATGGTGGGAAAGTAAATATAATCCAAGTGCAGCCTTCAAATATGGATTTGGTTTAGGATTATTAGGATTTGGTTTTGCATTACTGGCTTATGGATCTTCAGGAATTCCACAAGGGGCGCAAACCGCTTCAGTAAGTATGATTTGGTTAATCTTGGCCTATTTATTCCACACTTTAGGAGAATTGTGTTTATCACCAGTAGGATTATCTTATCTTAGTAAACTCGTACCCGGAAGGATGATTGCATTCATGTTTGGTATCTGGTATTTGGCCATTGCCATCGGTCAAAAAGCGGCAGGTACCTTAGGAGGAATGATCGATGAAGTAACCGCAAATTATAATTTGTCTACTTTTTTCTGATATTTACAGTAGTCCCTATAGCGGCGGCGGTTTTAATTATGTTGCTTAACCCGGTCATGAAAAAACTCATGCACGGAGTGCGATAAATAATAATATACGTCTTCACTCGTTTCCCAAAGACGGGTGAAGTTTTAAATAAGGAACAGTTTTTGTTTCCGACAAACTAGAAAAAAGGATACTAATGAAGAACCTACTTTTAATATGCGTGATGCTTTTGTGTGTTACTACCCAGGCACAAGAGATCAAATGGATGTCTTTTAATGAAGCACTAGAGGCACAAAAAAAGGAACCGAGAAAGATTTTTATGGATGTGTATACCGATTGGTGCGGTCCTTGTAAACTTCTGGATAAAAAAACGTTTCATAATAAGGACGTTGTTTCTTATGTAAATGAAAACTTCTACGCGGTAAAGTTTAATGCCGAAGGTACAGAAAAGATCGAGTATAATAATTTTACGTATACCAATCCTAACTATAAACCCGGTAGAAAGGGAAGAAATAGTCAACACTTTTTTGCCAATGCGTTAAAAATTTCTGGATATCCAAGTATTGTTTTCTTTGATGAGAATGGAGGATTAATTGCTCCCGTGGTGGGATATAAAACACCACAGCAATTAGAGCTGTACCTCAAGATGATTCATAGTGATGATTATAAGCAGTTAACCAGTGCTGATGCTTGGAAAAAGTATGAGAAAGCTTTCGTAGGTACGTTTACGAATTAGAATTACATAATAAGAGATAAATAAGCTCCTTTTCGTTTTTACGGAAAGGAGTTTTTTATTTGGAAAGTGAGAACCAAAGAAAAAGAATTATTTAGTATCTTCAAAGCACACAACTCACAAACATCTTAATTATGATTCGGTTCAAACTATTTGTTGGTGCTCTACTATATAGTATACTTTTTTATGCACAACAATCCAAAATCAGTTCCAACAAAACTTCGGTAATAGAAGCAGTTGAAAAACAAGAAAAAAAGATGATCACCATGAGTGATCAAATATGGGGATTTGCCGAAACTGCCTTTCAAGAGAAACAATCGGCCAAGGTATTAGCTGATTATGCCGAGTCTCAGGGATTTACTGTAGAACGTGGAGTAGCAGATATACCTACAGCTTTCGTGGCTTCCTATGGTAGTGGTTCTCCGGTTATTGGGATTTTGGGAGAGTTTGACGCGTTGCCGGGGATATCACAAAAAGCACAGCCTACCAAAGAATCTTTGCAAAAAGATGCTGGGGGTCATGGATGTGGCCATAATCTGTTTGGAGTGGCTAGCTTATCTGCCGCAGTAGCTATCAAGGATTTGATCAAACAAGGAAAGATAAAAGGGACCGTAAAGTTTTTTGGTACTCCTGCTGAAGAGAAGTTTTTGGAAAATTGTTTATGGCAAGAGCCGGATTGTTTGAAGGTCTTGATGTTTGTTTGGATTGGCATCCTTCAGCAAAGACCAAAGCTGATGTACAAAGTTCGTTGGCCTTGGTGGATTTTATCGTAGAATTTAATGGTCAGGCAGCTCATGCATCTGCAGATCCCTGGAATGGAAGAAGTGCTTCGGATGCTTTGGAGTTGTATACTACTGGGATTAACTATTTGAGGGAGCATATCAAACCTACCGTACGTATACATTATGATATTCAAAAAGCAGGAGATGTGGTGAATGTGGTTCCAGACTACTCCAGAATATGGATACGTGTAAGAGATACAAAACGCGAAGGTATGGAGGAAGTATGGAAACGTGTAGAGAAAATGGCTGAAGGAGCAGCAATTATGGCAAATGTAGATTATAAGGTTAGTTTGGTTTCTGGATTACATGAGATTTTGGTAAATAGAGCAGGAGGGAAAGCCATGCAAAAAAACCTGGAGTACCTGGGAGAAATCCAATATACTGAAGAAGAATTGGCATTTGCCTACAAAATACAAGAAGGAACCGGAAAACCTCAAAAGGGAATAGACGCCAAAATAAACCCTTTGGAAGAGACAAAAGAGCATCCCGGAGGTGGTTCTACAGATGTGGGAGATGTGAGTTGGTTGGTTCCGGTTGTACGATTAGGAGTTACTACTGCTCCAATTGATACTCCTTGGCACTCTTGGGCTGTTGTTGCCTGCGGAGGAATGTCTATTGGTCATAAAGGAATGATTCAGGCGTCAAAGGCACTTGCTATGACAATGGTAGATATGTATGATGATGAGAAATTAGTCGAAGAGGTCAAAAAAGAATTTAAAGAAAGAAAAGGGGATTATGTCTATAAAGCCATCCTTCCTGATGGTCCTCCTCCTATTCCTACGGCTTCAAATTAAACTTTACATAGCTAAAAGAAGCATTAGGAAGATCAGTTTTCGGATTTATTAACCTTTTATACAATTAATTAGTAAGTTTTTCGTTACCTACAACGTAAACCCAAAAATACCCGAATTGGAAGAAAAATAGAAAAAATGTGTATTTCAAAGATGATTTTGTTGTTTTTGTCGATGTTTTTTCTTTTTTTGACACCAATAAACCTACTTAATGAAAAAAATCTTCACCCTAGCTACCCCAACTATGTTGTTCATAGGCTTACTCTTTTCGTTTATGCCTACCAAACAACCGCAGTTACCAAAACAAGAACAGGCGGTGCTTTTACCGCAACCACTTCCAGAACCAGTTTTAGTGTCTGATTCATTTAAGAAAAGAATAGCAGATTCTATTCAAGCGTATTTTGATGAGGCGGTACAAAAAAAGCAAATTGTCGGTGCTTCAGTTGCTGTTGTAAAATGCGATTCTATTATCTATGCAGATGGTTTTGGTAGTAGAAACAGCAGACTAATGAATAATGTGGATAAAGAGACGATCTTTAGAATTGGATCTGTATCCAAAGGATTTGCTGGAATCTTGACAGGAATTCATGTACAGGAAGGACTGATCAATTGGGAGGATAAGATTATCAATCATATTCCTAATTTCAGGTTAGCCAGTGCTGCACAAACCAAAAAAGTAACCCTGTCTCATGTGCTTTCGCACACTTCAGGATTACCTTATCATAGTTTTACGAACCTTGTAGAAGCTGGAGTTTCTTTAGATAATATCGCCAGTAGATTTAATGAAGTGCGTCCACTTCAGGAACCAGGTTATTTCTATAATTACCAAAATGCCATTTTTGCGTTAAGTGGTGAAATTATTGAACGGGTTACACAAAAGCCTCTTTTTGAAGTTATTCAGGAAAAAATATTTGACCCTCTTGGGATGGATAGAGCTTCTGCTACTTACGAAGCTTTACAGGGAGATACTAATATTGCATTACCACATCAACGGTTACGATATGGATGGAGACCCATGCGTCTAAACAAAAAGTATTATGGAGCGGTTGCTGCAGGTGGTATTAATGCTAGTGCAATGGATATGGGGCAATGGATGAAGTTTTTGTTGGGGAATAACCCCGAGGTGCTTATGCCTAAAACTATGGAAAAAGTATTTAGTCCGGTAATACAAGTAGGAGGAAGAAGAAGTTACTACCAGCGATGGCCAGGATACGTAAGTTCACATTACGCACATGGTTGGAGAATCCACACTTTTAAAGATCAAGAAACAGAGCAATTACAAAAGGTAATTCATCACGGAGGAAGTGTTAATAATTTCCGAAGCGAAATAGCGATTTATCCAAACGAAGATTTAGGGATTTGTGTACTATTCAATAGCCCAAATAAAATGGCAAAAGATTGTATCCCTAAAATCCGTCAAATCATAAAGGATATCCTTAATTCAAAAGAGGTTATTGAGGAAGATGAAAATTTAAAAGAATCATTGGTGATGTTGTAATTAACCTAAACCATTTTATATATAATAAAGGCTATCCATTTAATGGATAGCCTTTTTTAGATACTACCTCCTGTGTTTAATATAATATATTGAGTGATTGAATATCTGATGAAGAAAATTCACCATCTTCATTTGGACCAAAGCAAGCAAGCATAATAGAATCTTCATAGAAGGATAATGGGGTTCCAGGAATCCATATCGCTGGAGATTCTGCAGGAAGAGGTCCTGTATAGTTACAACTTTGGCGATTGAACCAGTCCTGATGCCTAAATCCAACGCAATGACCAATTTCATGACCCATTACATGTTCGTTTACGTTGGTAGTAAAACTATCCATCCCAGAATTAATCCGTACATAACGGTACGGTCGTCCATTGCTGCTAGGAAACCCTGCAGACGCACCACCACTAGAATTATTGACCTTGTAGACAATGATATCTGCAGCAGCAGTATTGGTGCCAAAGGTCAAATTAAAATTAAGTGTATTTGGTAGTGCATTGTAGTTAGCAACAGCCCAGGATAAAGCGGTTTGCATCTTTGAACTTAGTGCTGCCCCACCACCGGTGTACCCAAGGATTCGAATATTTCTAAAAGCCGGAGCAACAATATTTGGTGTACGATACTGCTTGTTTCCATCTTCCAGAGCGCCTAATTCGGCATAATCATCTAGTCCATCATAAGGAATAGTAATATCACCCGAAACGAAATGTTTGGTGGTTGTACCATCAAAAGATGGAATATCTTCAATAGTTACATTATCGATATTAATTCCCATATTAAAGAGCTTCTCTAGCTCTGTCTTGGTGGGTTGTACAGCTACTTCTTCTGGTAGCTCATTTTTGGTCTCTTCTTTTTGACATGAAGTGATGCCCCCGGCAACAAGTATACATGCCATTAATAACCTGAATTTTCTCATTGTTGTAATGGTTTTAAGAATGTGTATTTAATTAGTTAGAAACCCCATAAAAGAGATGAAGTGTGCATTCTTAAATAGAAACAATTTTATCTACACTATGTTTCTTACCTATCAAGATGGTTGTATCCTAATGACACTATGCTAATTATCGGATTCTAAATTTGCGGGGTAGTATCAAATAAGCTTGGTTTGATTTTTCGGGTTCAAAGATATTTCTCGTTTATGAATAACAAAACAGTTTGAAGAAGATTCGGAGCTTGTGTTTTTGTAATACATTGGTAATCAATAATTTGTGGTTTAATTTGTAGTTTATTAACCCAGAAAAATAGGGTAATTAACTGATTATTAATTAGTTGAATGTCCTGGCGGTTGTTCGGGGTTTAGGATATCTGATTTGCTGTTAAAACCGTAAATAATCGTAAGATGATAATTTTGGATTAACGATAGCGCATCATTTTAATACAAATGCACCATCTCGATCTGTACGATGAAAAGGAATATTTCTGTCTGCACAAGTTTTCTCCCAACGTTCTATAAAATTTCCATAATTGCTACCATCTGCAACGAGTTGTTTAGGATTCAGGCTGTCTATTATACGTTCTAAGTGAATTCTTGGCGAACCCGATAAGAGTAAGATGTCTGAATCTAGGTGATGTTGAGAATACATAAATGTACTATCGATAACCATTAGGGTTCGCTTCTTATGTTGATATTGATGTTGAAAAGCATCACTTTGCTTCAGAACAGCTCTTTTTTTGATCAAATAATTAGAAAAGAGGAAGTTTTTGGTGTTATCGGTAATAGGAGATTTGGTATTCAATATTAGTTGTTGATGTTCTAATCGTCCGATTACAGTATTCCCAAATTGATGAAAAATAACCAATTCATTTTGTTGGGCAGCTTGATGTTTTTCAAATACGATGACCAACACTATGATTATTGTTACGGTTCCTAGAATAAAACGCCTCTTGAAAAGTACTTTTTGAAGTACCAGACTGGTAGCAATAATTAAGGTATAAGAAAGAATTAGTAATCTCCATGAAAAAGAAATATTGGTAAGCACAAAATTGCTTTTTGAAGCAACCCAGGAGACACTTTCATTCATAAAATCGATACCATACCCAAATACTGTAACAAGCGGCTCTGGTAATATTCCTATTGAAGCTAGAACGATAACGACCACTCCCAATCCCAGAATACTGCCCAGAAATGGAATGATGATCAAATTGGAAACAAAAAATAACAATGGGAATTGATGAAAGTAGAATATAGTGAGTGGTGCCAATCCTAATTGAGCAGAAATAGTTACGGTAAGCGTTTCCCAAATTTTTTTAAATAAGAAATTGGGAGGAATATACCATTTTGAAAATATGGGTTGTAGGTAAACTATTGAAAAGACAGCCATATAGCTAAATTGAAAACCAATAGAGAAAAGTAATAAAGGATGAAAGCAAAGTAAAACAAATGCTGATAAGATCAATGTGTTATACGTGCTGGTTGTAGAACTTATTTGCATTCCTACAGCAAGAAAAGAGAACATGGTTACTGCTCTCAACACCGAAGGGGATAACCCCGCAATGATGGCAAAAAACCAAAGAAATACCAATAACAAAACTGTTTTGAGAACCTTTCCTTTTTGATGAAACCTTTCTAAAGGTCGCAATACAGTATTCAGAAGTAATAATAAGATCCCTACATGCAACCCCGAAACGGCTAAGATATGCATGGCTCCGGCATCGCGATACGATTGTATGGTTTGTTGATCGATATCTTGTCTTTGACCTAATAATAAAGCTTGGATTACGGCCAATTGTTTTGTGGAAAATGAGTAGGTTTTTAATTTTAGAATTATATGTTTTCTAACTTGATCTGATAATCGGAAAATAGATAAAGTAGAGGTTGAGTCTTGAACTAATTGTGATGGGTGTAATTTGATTTGATGGGTGATATACTGTTTTTTTAAATATGCAGCATAATCAAATTGATCTGGATTTAATGCTTTCGGAATCGATTTTATCTGAGTAAATGTGGTATAACGATTACCCATATCCAAATGATTACGAAGGCTATCCTTTGGAAGGAGCAATAGCAACTTTCCTTGGGTTGACTTACCGTGGATAATAACAATATCAACGACGTATTTTTGATAATAAGAAGTAGATTTTAATCGTTCTTTAACGCTAAATTTTACACCTACAGATTGCTGTAGTTGTTTTTTTGGCAGTAGTCTTGAATAGTGGTTTGATCGATGTAATGGATTGTGTAAGTTGACCAGTGTTATTCCAAATACTACGAACATTACGATGGCACTGGCTACAAATTCCCAACCTTGCTTAAATGGTTTTTTGGATTTCCACCAAAACAGAGTGAGCATCGCTATCGAAATACAAAGAGCTATTAAGGCTGGAATAACAGCTACGCAGAAATAGTGACCTATCACTATTCCAACAATCAAGGATATAGTGATAATAAGAAAAGGTGTATTAATTGACTTTGGTTGCTGCACCAGAAATATGATTTGCAAAATGTATTATGCAATAATACAAGCTGCCAGTTTCATATTTCAGAACCCGTAGTTCGGATTAATCTATATTATTTTTCTGAAAAACAAGATTTATAACACCCTTCGAGCCCATGCAAAAGCCTTGTTCCAATAGGTTTCGTCAAGACTCGAAATGATAACACCTCTAGAGGTGGATGCATGAATAAATTTGATAGTACCCCTTGTTTCTACCACAAGTCCTACGTGTGAGATGACATTCTTTCTTTTATTGGTTTTAAAGAATAGCAAATCTCCAACAGCTACTTTTTTTAGAGCAATCGCTTTTCCTTGAGTGGCCATTGTTTTTGAAGTCCTGGGGAGAATCACATTTTCTTTTTTGAAAGAAGTATATACCAATCCAGAACAATCCATACCTTTTTTGGTAGTACCGCCATATTTGTATTTGGTTCCGCTGAAGGATTTGGCGTGACTAATAATACTTTTGATCTTTTTGTCGTTGGGATTCTTATTTGAGGTAGTCTTGTTGGTTTTCTTGGTATTTTGAGATATTACGGCCTTCTTTTTGGAAGAACTACCGCAAGAGGTCAAAAATAAACCCAAGGTTAATATTAAAAAGTAGGTAATTGTTCTTTTCATTTAGGGGAGTGTTTTAGTTATCTATGAGCGTCAACAATTAATTGAGCTGCTTTATCGTTTGCACCACGTCCGCCAAGTCGTTTTTCAAGGTCGTAATAGTCCAAAAACATCACGGCTCTTTGATAATCGTCTACTATTTTGGTAAGCTCTTCTTTTAATCGTTCAGCATTAAAATCATTTTGAATAAGCTCGGTAACTACGGGTTTATCCATAATCAGATTTACCAATGATATATAATCAAGATTAATGATACGTTTTGCAATTTGATAGGAAATATAACTTCCTTTGTAACAAACCACCTGTGGGACTTTAAACAAAGCAGTCTCTAGCGTAGCGGTTCCCGAAGTGACCAAAGCGCCATTACTGAGGCTTAGTAGATCATATGTTTCGTTCATTACAAGATGAACTCCTTTCTTTTTGATAAACGGAGCATAAAAAGATGCCTCCTGACTGGGGGCACCACCAATAACAAATTGATACGCTGGGAAATCATCCACTATAGTCAGCATAGTCTCTAGCATTTTTTTGATTTCCTGCTTACGACTTCCGGGTAATATTGCGATTATGGGTCTATCATCCAGTTGATGTTTTGTCTTGAACTCTTCTGGAGTAATTTGTTCGTGATTGTTGATGGCATCGATAAGTGGATGTCCCACAAAATGAACCGGATAATCGTATTTGTCGTAAAAATCTTTCACAAATGGCAATACCACATACATATAATCCACATACGCCTTTATCGTTTTGATACGGCCTTCTCTAGATGCCCAGATCTGGGGACTTATGTAGTAATGAGTAGTAAAACCATGCTGTTTTGCCCACTTTGCTATCGGAAGATTAAACCCTGAGTTGTCGATCAAAATGAGCACATCTGGTTGATATGCTTCGATATCCTTTTTGCAATATTTAATAAACCCTAGAATCTTGCGTAGGTTAAGGAGTATTTCTATAAACCCCATAAAAGAACGCTCCTTGTAATGTTTTACCAATGTGCCGCCAACGGCTTGCATAAGATCCCCTCCCCAAAATCTAAATTCTGCTTTAGGGTCTTCGATAAGCAAGGATTTCATTAAGTTAGAACCGTGTAAATCCCCGGAAGCTTCTCCTGCAATTAGGTAATATTTCATCTGTTCTTTTTTTGTTGCTTTTAATTGTCAGATATCATTGGCCACTTACGTTTTGTTAATGTTAACCTTGTAATTATGACTCGTTTGATGTGTTTATTTCAATATATATATTACAAAGAATGGGCTTTGAATTTATCCAAATTTACTAATTGCAATACAAATGGCTGCTATTAGCGTAGCAAGAAGCACGCCACGAGCACGATACATATTATTTTTTTTGATAAATAGGAAGAAAGCAACAAGATTAGGGATCGCTCCAAGAACGATTAAACTCCCAAACGAATCATTTTCTAATGAAGCTTTGATGGTTTCTATAAAGTTGAAATTCTGAGGGCTGAGTACCGAAAAAATAAATACGCAAAATGCAAAACCAATGCTGTTGGCAATCAAACCAATAAGAAAGCCAATTCCAATTTCTTTTTTAATCATGCAAAGACCAGTTGTTTAATTCTTGAATAAAATGATGAGCGGTAAGGTCAAATTGTGTAGGTACTACAGATACATATCCGTTTTTTAGTGCCCATTCGTCGGTGTCCTCACCTTTATCTTCGTTGATAAATTTGCCAGAAAGCCAATAGTATCTCCTTCCCATCGGATTTGTTCTTTTGTCAAACTCTTCTACCCAATGTGCATTTGCCTGTCTGCAAATCTTTACTCCTTTGATTTCTTCTGCGGGTAGCCTAGGGATGTTTACATTAAGCACCACTCCTTTGGGTAAACCATTTTCGAGTACATTTTTTACGATTGATCGCACATACTTTTTAGAAGGTTCAAAATTGGCGTCCATCCCGTAATCACAAAGAGAAAAACCTATTGCAGGGATTCCTTCTATTCCCGCTTCTACCGCTGCACTCATCGTTCCGGAATAAATCACATTAATCGCCGAGTTAGAACCATGATTGATACCACTTACGCACAAATCAGGAATACGATCCATAATTTGTCGCGATGCCATTTTGACACAATCTGCAGGTGTCCCAGAGCAGCTGTATTCCTTTTGCGGAGCATCTTTGTCAATCACAATGGGATCACAATACAAAGTGTTGTTTACCGTAATAGCATGGCCCATCCCACTTTGAGGACTATCAGGAGCTACTACAAAAACATCACCAATTTCATTCATAACACTAATGAGTGCCCTAATTCCGGGAGCAGTTATGCCATCGTCATTGGTCACTAAGATAAGCGGCTTTTTTTGGGTCATGTCGTCGAATTTTTACGATGGTAAAAATACACTTTTTTTGTACGAAAAATCGGTTCTGAAAAGAGTAACAAATAATATTAGTTGTTTTAAGAAAAATTTAGTATTATTACGTGTTCTTGGCACGATTTTTAATGTATTTTGCCAGGAAAAACCCCTAAATTTATATTTTAAGCGTATGAAAAAGAGTTTTTTGATTTTGATGCTTACCATGATTGTTTCAGCTGCGTCATGCAGTTTTACTACCAAGGTGGAGAATGACCCGGACAAGGATAAGCTGTTGATTGATTTGATTAGTTATGTGTTGGGAAAAGGTCATTATGATGCAAAGGATATTAATGATGACTTCTCAAAAGAGGTATTTGCAGATTATATTGATGCTTTAGATCCTTTGAAGCGTTATTTTTATGAGAGTGATATTAATGAGTTTAAGAAGTATGAGAAACTGATCGACGACGAAATCAGAAACAAAGAGATTACTTTCTTTAACCGTACGTATCAACGTTTGCAACAACGTATGGATGAGGCGAGAGTCTTGTACAAAGATATTCTGGAGAGCCCTTTTAATTTTGAAGTGGAAGAGGCGATCGATACCGACTACGAGAATTTAAAATATGCAACGAATAAGAAAGAGATGCGAGAGCGTTGGAGGTTGCAACTTAAATTCAATGCATTATCAAGTTACTACGACAAAGTAGAAGAGCAGATAGATTCTGTGACCAAAAACAAAGATTTCAAAAGAAAAACAGGTGTAGCTCTTGAAGAAGAGTCTAGAGATCTTACAAGATCTTCTTTAGAAGAATATTTCGAATTCGCTGATGATCTTGAGCGAAAAGATTGGTTTTCCATTTACATCAATTCTATTGTAGAGGAGTTTGATCCTCATACCTATTACTTTGCTCCTCAGGATAAGGACAGATTTGATATAGCTATGTCTGGAAAATTAGAAGGAATTGGAGCGAGACTACAAAAGAAAAATGATAATGTAAAAATTATCGAAATCATTTCTGGAGGTCCTGCATGGAGAGGAAATAAGGTTGAAGTAGGAGACCTGATCATGAAAGTAAAGCAAGAAGAAGAGCAAGAGCCTGTAAGTATTGTAGGGATGCGCTTAGATGATGCTGTAAGCTTGATCAAAGGACCAAAAGGAACCAAAGTAACGCTTACGGTAAAGAAAGTAGATGGAACTACAGAGATTGTTGAGATCGTAAGAGATGTTGTAGAGTTGGAAGAAACCTATGCAAAATCTTCGGTAGTAAAGAAAAACGATAAAACTTTTGGGGTGATTAATCTTCCTAAGTTTTATTTCAATATGCAAGATTACAATCAGCGTAACGCAGCAAAAGACGTAAAACAAGAAATTATCCGTTTGAAAGAACAGGATATGGATGGTCTTGTAGTAGATCTTAGAGATAATGGAGGAGGATCCCTTCAAACGGTTGTAGATATTGCTGGATTATTTATCGAAAAAGGACCTATCGTGCAAGTAAGAACTAAAGGAGAATCTCCAGAGGTGTTAAGTGATAAAGACCGAAATATATTATGGGATGGCCCTCTAGTGATTTTGGTAAATGAATTATCGGCTTCGGCTTCAGAAATTCTTGCTGCTGCAATGCAGGATTATAAAAGAGCGATCATTATTGGTAGTAAGCAAACCTACGGAAAAGGAACTGTTCAAAATGTGATGGATCTAAATCGTTGGATGAGAAGCAATGACTTTGGAGATTTAGGAGCGTTAAAGTTGACTACTCAGAAATTTTATAGAGTTAACGGAGGATCTACTCAATTAGAAGGAGTAAAAAGTGATGTAGTTGTTCCGGACCGATATAGTTATATTGATATAGGAGAGAAAGATCAAGAGAATCCTCTGCCTTGGGATAAGATTGCTGCGGCAGATTATAACATTTGGGACGGATACATTGATTTTAACCAAACTATTAATAATAGTAAAGACCGAATGGCTAAAAACGATCAGTTAAAATTGATCGAAGAAAACGCAAAATGGGTTCGTCAAAAAAGAGATGTTAATGTGTATTCTTTGAAATACGATAACTACAAAGCCAATATAGAGCTGAATGAAAAGCAAGCTGAGCGCTTTGGAGCGATCGATGACTATAAGACCAATCTTACTTTTGAGTCTTTGCCATACGAAAAGCAGTTAATCAAAGAAGATACAGTATTAGCAGAAAAACGTAAAAGATGGCATGAAAGTCTAAGCAAGGACGTATATGTAGAAGAGGCAATTAGCGTATTAGAGGATTTAAAGATTAATAATATCAGAAGATCTAAAAACCCGCTCACATTGAAGAACTAAAATTAATGCCAGAGCAAAAATCAAACTCTTTAGGTACACTAGCGCTCCAAAAATTTAAAAAGAATTTTTGGGGCGTTTTGAGTTTTAGTTTCATTGTTTTTTGTGCTTTTATAGCCGTTTTTGCTTATCTGTTAGCTCCCGATAACTCCAAGAATGCTAATCAGATGCACTTGTCTATTCATTCCAAACCCCCAGGGTTTGAGGTAACCATGTTAACGGTTCCTTCCCTAGAAAAGTCTAATCAATCCTTTTTGAGCAAAGCTTTTTTTGGAGAAAAAAATATGGACAATGAAATCCCAATAGATAGTTATAGTTTTGAGGATAATGGACTAAAAATAGTTCCTTATAGTGAAGGAGAAATTACTGGGATTTCAAAGGTGATACCGCTAACCAGTTTTTCGTCTGAACATACTGTCAATGAAATTGAAGAGAAGTATATAGCCTCCAAAACATTTATTCTTGGTACCGATAAGTACGGAAGGGATTTGTTAAGCAGAATGTTGGTGGGGATTCGTATTTCGTTTTCTATTGGTTTTGTAGCGGTTTTTATTTCCTTGATTCTAGGAATTACTCTAGGAGCTGCCTCGGGCTATTTCGGAGGCAAAGTTGACGCCGCTATCATGTGGTTGATTAATGTTACCTGGTCGATACCTACTTTACTATTAGTGATTGCAATAACTCTTGCTTTAGGTAAAGGTTTTTGGCAGGTTTTTATCGCTGTGGGATTAACCATGTGGGTAGAAGTAGCCAGGGTAGTACGTGGTCAGGTGATGAGCGTAAAACAAATGCAATATGTTACTGCTGCAAGAGCTTTAGGCTTTACCGATTTTAGGATTATTACAAGACATATATTACCCAATAGTTTAGCACCTGTAATTGTCATTGCAGCGGCAAATTTTGCAGCCGCCATTTTGATCGAGAGCGGTCTTAGCTTTTTGGGAATCGGAGCACAACCCCCTATGCCGAGTTGGGGTGCGATGATCAAAGATCATTACTCCTATATCATATTAGGAAAAGCCTATCTTGCTATTATCCCTGGATTAGGAATCATGAGCTTAGTTATGGCATTTATGCTTATTGGTAATGCGCTTAGAGATGCGTTGGATGTGAAAGCGTAGGTGCTAAGGCAAATTAAAAAGGCCTAAACAATTGCTTGGTAGGCGTTTAATTTAGATTAAAAAAATAAAAATAATCTAATCTCTTGGGCATTTCAAAAGATCTGAATTTCTCTAGACTTGAATTTTTTATATAGACTAATTTTATTAAATAGCTCCTTTTTATTCGTTTAAACTTCCATAGATTGTTCTTCTTGCGTTGGTTGATTTTTATAATTTTCAATCAAAAGACTTACAAAATAGAAGAACTCATCATAAGAATATTTTTTAGGATATATAGTGCCGTTAATTATAGAAGCAGGTGTATAGTGCAACTCATGTTTTTTGGCCCAATCCGATTGTTTTTTAAAGATCTCTACATGTTTCATATTATTCTTTGGGGTACCAAATTTCTTGATCCACTTAGAGAAAGTTCTATCTGCAAACCATACGCTATACGCATTAATAAAAGCTTGAGGTCCTTGATCTTCATATATTTCAAACAGTCGAAAACCAATTTTGGTAGCCTGATTGTCAGTTTCTTCAGGGTTAATGTTTAAGCGAATAACCACTTGTAACTGATCTCCCATTCCTTTCAAAAGACGTGCATAGGCCTCAAAAGCATCTTTACAAAAACCACACATGGGGTTGGTTAGACTGATGATCTTAAAATTGGCATTAGGGTTTCCTAAAACAATCTCATTTTCAAAAACCGAGGTATCCGATATCTTTTCACTGATGTTGTATAAATGTTCAAATATTTGTCCGTCTCTTTTAAATCGATTTAGTTTTAAATTGTCAGAACGATACTCCTTGTTTTCTTTGAGCTTGTCTCTTACAAAAATAAACCCAACCGTAAAAATAGAAGCAATAAGTCCTAATCCAGCGATAGCTTGAAGATCAAAACCGATAGGAAGACTTATTAAAGCTATAGCTGCCAAGCCAAGCGATACCGCACCCATTGCCAGACAAATGACACACCATTTTTTTATAACAAATGCTTGAGAATATAATGAATAGACTACAAAGGGAACTCCTATAAGCACAGGTATAAGTAAAGCAGAGGTGTAACCATAAAAGATTTGGTAAAGCAGAATACTACCAAAAAACAAAACTCCAGCATCGGCTAACGAAAAGTTCTTCAGCAGTGTACCACTATTATTGTTTATCACATCCTCACAACTAGATTTCCCAACTGAGGTACAAAACTGATGTACTGTTTGTGATTTGTATCCTAAACTTTCTCGAATTGCAAAAATGCTAAAAACCATTCCTAGTACTGATGTTCCCAGGAAAAGAGCTTGGTTTAGTGACCATGCTCTGTTGAAAAAAGTATAGAGAACACTGATCATGAATAAACCAATCAAGATGTTTTGCAACAAAGATTGGTTGGATATTAAGTTTTGTGCCGCTTGATATTCTACCGCTATTACTTTCGGGACCCAAATATTTTTGAAGGCCTCATTAGTATATTTTTTTGCTTAAGATTGGTGTGTTTGAGTTCTACCTCATTGTCTTTCCGAATTACGGTAACGATTTCATCACCATTATCATTCTTTACCAAGGAAACAAAACTTTTAGGAAGTTGATCCAACGCTTCTATCGGAACCTCTACAGCAATATTATCGATGTCAAAGTAATCTAAGGTATCGGTAATAGATTGAAAACTTGGATAGTTTGGATGAATTTGTAACTGTAACTCCAAATCTTTTTTGTTGTAGTTCCTAATTCGGTTCTGAACTAGAACACTATCTACTATTTTTTCAATATTGTGCTCCATGATATTGTGTGAGATGAGTTGTTTTTAAGAGTTATAAAGTAAGCCTTTTAGAAGGAGTAGGAACATCTTAATTCCGTAAAATGAGTAACCCCCTCGGTAAATATCTTTTAAAAATAAAGAGCTTTTTGCCATAAATCAAATTTTTTGGTTCCCATTTTTTTGAAATTCACGTAGTATATTGGAGTAAAATGACAGGTATTATTTCATTACTTTTGTCGCGAATTAATATCATACTATTGCTTTGAATAGAAAATACATTTACCCAATACTCATTATTATAGTGTCCATTGGCTTTTATTATTTTGAAGGCTATTTGGAGACTAAAGAAGACAATTCTGTAACCCCAGGTGACGAAAAGGACACTTCCAGTTTTTATTATTTGCCAACTTCTACAACAGGTTCTGTTATTATACATAATCATTATAGTTTGTCTTATTCTGAAAAACATGAACAAGCAGAATGGGTGGCTTATGAATTAAAGTCGGAACATCTATCCAAAAATGAGTTTAAACGTCCGTATTTTGAAATCGACAGAAAAGTAAGATCCACATCTGCCGATTGGCGTAATTATAAAAAATCGGGGTACGATCGGGGACATTTATGTCCAGCTGGAGATCGAAGATTTAGTTATGATGCTTTTGAGGAGACTTTCAAGACATCAAATGTTTCACCCCAAAATCATGAATTTAATAGCGGGATATGGAATCAATTGGAGCAAAAGGTGCGATATTGGGCAAAAAGTTACGATGGGGTATATGTAGTAACTGGAGGAGTTTTGTCTGATAACCTAAAGTCTATAGGGTATGAAGCTGTCTCTGTACCCAAATACTTTTATAAAATCATATACGATCACTCAGAGACCAATCCCAAAATCATTGCTTTTTTGTTACCACATCAGGATACTCAAAAATCTTTACAGGATTTTGTAGTGTCCGTTGATAAAATAGAAGAACTGACCGGGATTGACTTCTTCGCTAAACTTGATGATCAAATAGAAGAACAAATAGAGCGATCTGCAACTACAAAAGGTTGGAAGTTTTAGAGGGATTACCACTCGTTTACCCGATTGGCATCTAGTTTAATAAAAATAAAAAGAAGGATAGTGAAGCCCCATAAACCAGAACCTCCATAGCTGAAAAAGGGAAGGGGAATACCGATGGTTGGGATCAAGCCAGTTACCATTCCGATATTGATGGCAAAGTGAATGAATAAAATCCCTATTACACTATATCCATAAACCCTACTAAATTGATTTTTTTGTCGTTCTGCCAAATGGAGTAACCGAATAAGTAGGAGTACAAATAAAATAATAATAAGGGTAGCACCTAAAAAGCCCCATTCTTCTCCAACAGTACTAAAAATATAATCGGTATGCTGTTCTGGGACAAAACCTCCTTTGGTCTGTGTTCCTTCTTTCCAACCTTTTCCGGTCCAACTACCACTACCTATGGCAATTTGACTTTGGTTAGTGTTATATCCTATTCCTTTGGCGTCTACTTCTTTTCCTAATACAATATTAAAACGATCTCTATGTCGTTGTTCAAATACGTTATTGAAGATGTAATTTACCGAAAAACAAAACCCGGTTATAAATAGTAAAGTAATCAAGTATCTAGAATACTTCGGTTTTTGTTTTCTATTTCTAACTAATATAGCAATCATGACTGTTGCTATCCCCAAAACCACCCACAAAGGACCAAACAGCAAAGTCAATATAAAAAGTACAGCTGCAGAAGCTCCTATAATCAAATATATGGCAGCCAGACCTTCTCTATAAAGTGGGAAGAAGAATGCAGCATATACCAATGCACTACCAGGATCTGGTTGTGGTATGATTAACAGGGCAGGTAAAGCGATAATAAGAAACGCTCTTAATTGATGACCTATCAATTTGATATTGGTTTGCATATCACTCAAAAACTTTGCTAAAGCGAGAGCAGTAGCTGCCTTTGCAAATTCTGAAGGTTGTAATCCAACCGGACCAAATGCATACCAGGAAGTAGCACCAGAAATGGTTTTTCCGAAGACAAATAGTCCTAATAAAGAGAGTAATGCGATCACATATATCAAACCGGCAAAGCGTTCATAAAACTTAGCTTCAATGGCTTGAATTATAATAATGATGATGATGCTGAATAGAATCCAATACCCTTGTTTAACATATACTATAGAAAGATCTGTTAAGGAGATGGCTTCGTTTTCGTAGGAAGCAGAGTAGAT
This sequence comes from Aquimarina sp. KJ22-3, assembly GCF_055808215.1. Taxonomy (NCBI): domain Bacteria; kingdom Pseudomonadati; phylum Bacteroidota; class Flavobacteriia; order Flavobacteriales; family Flavobacteriaceae; genus Aquimarina; species Aquimarina sp. KJ22-3. The sequence continues at coordinate 834,767 of NZ_CM147859.1, forward strand.
GTTTCCCCATCCAAATCCAACAAGTAGTAAAAATAATAAGACTGTGATCCAATCTATTGCTGCTACACTGGATTTTGCCATTACTGGTTAATTTTAAAAGGTTCACCACTGTAGGGTTTGGCATATTCTTCCTCCAAACTGTGGGTAAGGACCCATTGTTCTAAGTCAGTTCTGGAAATAGTGCCTTTCATATAGCTTTCGATCATCAGGGATGCAATTCTACCAGCGTATCGAGCTCCCCAATATCCATTTTCAACAAAAACTGCTAAAACAATTTTGGGATTATCTTTTGGGGCAAAGGCAACAAAAACTGAATGATCTGTAAGCTGAGTTTTCACGCCGTCGATTTTTGTGTAATTTTCTGCAGTACCCGTTTTTCCACAAATTTCTATACCCTCTACCTGCAAGAAATTAGCAGTTCCTTGGGTGTACACTTCATGCATTCCCTCTACAACAGGTTCAAAATGCTCTTTGTTTATTGTGGTATACTTGGGCTTTACATAATTTTCATTATCAATAGGTTTGCCATCTATGGCCTTTATGATGTGCGGAGTATAGTAATACCCTCGATTTGCAATTGCAGCGGTCATATTGGCTAACTGAATTGGCGTTGCTAATACTTCTCCTTGCCCAATGGAGTTAGAAATAGTTCCAGTAGCGTACCATTTGTAGGTAGGATACTGGTATACCTTATTGTAATATTCTGAGTTGGGAACCTTACCAGGTCGACCTGCTGAGAGATCATTACCTAAGTAATTCCCTAGCCCAAAACTCTGTACATGTTTTCTCCAATTATCGATGCCTTCTTGTGGGGTGCTATACTTTTCGATAATCCTACGATAAACTGTAGCAAAATAGGCATTACAAGAATGCGCAATTCCTGGGATCATATTAAGTGGACTTCTATGCGAGTGACAACCTAATTTTCTTCCGTTTTTCCCATAATAATAGCCCATTCTACAAGAAACACTTTCTTTGGTATCGATAACACCTTCTTGCAAACCGATAAGTGCATTAATAGTTTTAAAAGGAGAACCAGGAGGATATTCTCCTTGTAGCCCTCTATCAAATAATGGTTTTGCAATAGTGTCGTAATAGAGTTTGGTGAAATTTGGAGATCTTTTTCGTCCTACTAATAATTCTGGTTTGTAGGTTGGTGCCGTAACCAGTGCCAGGATTTCTCCTGTAGAAGGTTCGAGAGCAACAATACCTCCTCGTTTATTTTGCATCAACCTCTGGCCGTACGCCTGGAGTTTGGAATCAATAGTAATAGTAAGATCTTTTCCGTTTACTGGTAAGGTGTCAAACTTTCCATTTTTATAGGGGCCAATATCTCTATTGAATCGATCTTTTTGGATTCGCTTTACTCCTTTAATGCCTCGAAGTTCTTTTTCATATTGTTTTTCTACCCCATCGATACCAATAAGATCTCCGGATAGATAATAAGGGTCTCTTTTGATAATCCCCTCATTTACCTCACCAATATATCCTAAAACATTAGCAGCATTTTCGGTTTGATAATCTCTTAGTGATCGTTTCTGTATGTAAAAACCTTCGAATTTCCTCATTTTTTCCTGTAAATAGGCATATTCATCTTTGGTCAGCTGAGGAATGATAATAGAGGGTACCCTTGGCGAATATATTCTTGCTTTATCCAATCTTTTGATAAGCTTATCCTTAGTGATGTTCAAAATAGAACAGAATTCTAAGGTGTCAAAAAGTTTTAATTCTCTTGGGATAACCATTACATCATACGAAGGTTGGTTGGTCACCAAGAGTCGGGCATTTCTGTCGTATATTGCTCCCCGTTGCGGGTAGTCGTAAATTACTTTGATTGCATTGTCTTCGGATAATGAGGCAAAAGAAGTGTTATATATTTGTAGATAAAATAGCCTTGCGACAAACACAAAACCTGTAGTAACAATAATTAAATACAGCAGTAACTTTCTCATGAATCATTTCTTCTAAACAAAACCAGCACCAACATGGTAATCATAATGGTGAATAAACTGGAAAATAACGTTTTTTTGAGTATTAATAGTATGTGAGAGAAGTTAAAAATTTCAAGTGAAAAAAGCACAATATGATGTGTTAAAACCATAAGGGTAACGTAAGCTAATTTTTCGCCAAAACCGGTATTACCAAGTTTCACAGTTTGAAACTCGTAGCTCAACCCAAAAACAGTACGCAGTGCTACTGGTCTAAAAAATGCGATGATCAAACAAGCTGCGGCATGTACCCCACCAGAATCTCCAAACATATCAATCGTAAGACCCAGCAAGAAACTAAGCAGAAGAAACAAGCTTTTGTTGATGTTTATAGGAGCCAATAAGATGAAGATGATATAAATGTATGGATTTAACCATCCCAAGAAATTAATGTGATTCAGAATAAAAGTCTGAACCAAAATCAGAATAACAAACCTGCCAATATGTGATAAGGTGTCTTTATTCATTCTCTAAGCTCTTAATTTCTTCGGTATCTCTATTTTTTATGGTGTATACAAAACCAATATTGGTCATATCATTGAATAGCTTCACATCGATCAAGTAATAGCTTTTGTTTTCGTCCAGTTTGTAGTTGGCAATGGTTCCTATCCCTATTCCTCTAGGGAAAATGGTAGATCGACCATGTGTGATAATCGTATCACCTTCTTTGAGTACAGCTTGCCTGGGTACAGTTTCTAGTTGTAAAATATTAGGATCTTTTCCATTCCATACCAACGAACCGTATTGATCAGAGTTTTTTAAACCTGCGTTGATTCTGGAATTGCTATTGAGTATCGAGATAACCCTACTGTAATTTTTTGAGGTGTTTTCTATAATTCCGATAATTCCTTTGTCGGTTATTACCCCCATATCAGGAATGATACTGTCTTTTGCTCCACGGTCGATGAGTAGGTAATTATCAGTTTTGCTATAATCGTTTTTGATTACTCTTGCTTTAATAAACGTATAAGGCTTATCAAAATTTGTAGTATCGAGATATTGGGTGGCAACTGAGTCTACTCCCAAAGCACTTAGCTGATTGCGAAGCATTTCGTTTTCGGTCAGCAACCTTTTGTTTTCATTTCTCAGTTTGAAATAGTCTTTAACCGATCGCTGCCATTCATAAATTCCCCCACTCAAAAAGTTGGTGGAACTCACAAATTTACTTTTGTGGTAAGAGTGTGATTGAATGGTAAAGATCAGTGATAGCAAAAACAGCAACAGAAACAACAAAGAATGTTTATTTCGTATTAAAAAATTAATAATCTGTTGCATGATTTAGGGTGTAATTACTTTGTTTGCTATTCATTTATATATGTAACCAATCCACTTACATAGTAAATATAAAGCAGGATAACGTAAATTCTGAGATTTAGGTATATTCCAAAAGTGTTTTTTATAACACTACTTAATCAATACACTTTTATATCTGTTCAGATTTTTGAGTGTAATCCCTGTTCCTCTTACTACAGCACGTAGTGGGTCTTCGGCTATATAAACGGGTAAATCAGTTTTTTGCGATAATCTTTTGTCTAAACCTCTAAGCATAGATCCTCCGCCTGCAAGGTAGATTCCGGTATTGTAGATATCTGCGGCAAGTTCTGGAGGAGTTTGGGATAAAGTTTCCATAACAGCATCTTCAATACGTAAAATAGACTTATCAAGTGCTTTTGCCATTTCACGAAATGAGATTTGTACCTGTTTTGGTTTTCCGGTAAGAAGGTCACGACCTTGAACATTCATGTCCTCTGGTGGTAATTCCAGATCCTCGGTAGCTGCTCCTATTTGAATTTTAATTTTTTCTGCAGTACGCTCTCCAACATAAAGGTTATGTTGTGTGCGCATATAATAAATAATATCGTTGGTGAAAACGTCTCCTGCAATTTTTACAGATTTGTCACAAACAATACCACCCAGAGCAATGACTGCAATTTCGGTAGTACCACCACCTATATCTACAATCATATTTCCTTTTGGCTGCATGATATCTACACCAATACCAATGGCCGCAGCCATTGGTTCATGGATTAGATATACTTCTTTTCCATTTACGCGCTCCGCACTTTCTTTTACCGCACGCATCTCTACTTCGGTAATTCCCGAAGGGATACAGATAACCATGCGCAAAGCTGGAGCAAAAATTTTCTTCTTTAATGCTGGAATGTCTTTGATAAACATGCTTATCATTTTCTCACTAGCATCAAAATCAGCAATAACACCATCCTTCAGCGGTCTGATGGTTTTTATATTCTCATGGGTTTTTCCCTGCATCATGGCAGCTTCCTTTCCGGCGGCGATAATTTTACCAGACATAATATCTCTGGCCACTATGGAAGGGCTGTCTACTACTACTTTGTCATTGTGAATAACTAAGGTGTTGGCGGTACCTAAGTCTATAGCGATCTCTTCGGTAAAGAAGTCAAAAAATCCCATAAAAATTCAAAAAAGGGGTTAAAATTTCGTAAATGTAATAAAATTAATGTTTAAAATGACGTGTTCCGGTCATAACCATTGCAATTCCGTTATTGTCACAATAATCAATACTCAATTGATCTTTGATCGAACCACCTGGTTGGATAACTGCTTTTATTCCAGCTTTGTCTGCTAGTTCTACACAATCTGGAAATGGAAAAAATGCATCACTGGCCATAACAGCTCCGTTCAAATCAAAATTGAAAGCATTTGCTTTTTCTACAGATTGCTTAAGAGCATCCACTCTCGAAGTTTGTCCCGTACCACTGGCAAATAATTGCTTGTTTTTGGCAAACACAATCGTATTTGACTTGGTATGCTTACAAATTTTTGAAGCAAATAGCAGGTCTTCTATCTGTGCGTCGGTAGGTGCAACTTTGGTTACTGTTTTTAGATCTTCTAAAGCATCTGTCTTCAAATCTTTATCCTGTACCAATGCTCCATTAAGACATGATCTTACTTGAGTTTCAGGTAGGTCAATGTCTTTTTGAACCAGAATAATTCTGTTTTTCTTTCCTTTTAGTATTTCAAGTGCTTCGGTGGTAAAAGAAGGTGCAATTACTACTTCACAGAACAATTTATGAATTTCTTCGGCGGTAGCCACATCGATTTCAGAATTACTAATCAAGATTCCTCCAAAAGCCGAAACAGGATCTCCTGCCAATGCATCTACATACGATTGAAGCACAGTATCTCTTTGTGCCAAACCACAAGCATTGTTGTGTTTTAAGATGGCAAAAGTTGGAGCTTCACCTTTAAACTCACTCATCAGATTTACTGCTGCATCAACATCCAAAAGGTTGTTGTATGAAAGCTCTTTTCCGTGTAATTTGTTGAACATCGCATCAAAATCTCCGAAGAAGAACCCTTTTTGATGTGGATTCTCTCCGTAGCGTAGCACTTGTCCTTTGGTTTCGCTAACTTTAAGTGCAGGTACTTCAAGGTCACTATTGAAATAATTAAAAATAGCCGTATCGTAATGTGAAGAAACATTAAAAGCTTTTGCAGCAAAACGTTTTCTGTCTGCTAGGGTAATGCTTCCGTTTCCTTCAGAAAGAATATCAAAAAATTCGTCATAATCTTCTACAGAAGCTACACAAGTAACATCAGCAAAGTTTTTGGCTGCAGCTCGTATTAGTGAGATTCCACCAATATCAATCTTTTCGATGATTTCTTGCTCGGTGGCTCCAGAAGCTACTGTTTTTTCAAAAGGATACAAATCAACGATTACGATATCGATTTGTGGGATTTCGTATTGTTCGATTTCTGCAACATCACTATCATTATTCTGACGATTCAAAATACCACCAAATACTTTTGGGTGTAATGTTTTTACTCTTCCTCCAAGAATAGAAGGATACGAAGTGATATCTTCAACCGGGATTACATTAATACCTAAATCTCGTATAAATTTTTCAGTACCTCCGGTAGAATAAATAGTAACATCTAGCTCGTCTAACTTTTTTACGATTGGAGCTAATCCTTCTTTGCTAAATACAGAAATTAGTGCTGATTTCGCAGTCTTTGTGTTGTTCATGAGAAAATTTAGTTAGTAAAACGCAAAAGTAGCAATTTACCAATCAATTAGACAACGATTATGTGTAATTGTTTGCGTTAAGTTGTAACAAAAATTAAAGGAAAACGTCCTATCTTTAGATTATTGTAAAATGGGTTCAAAAAACGGAGCATGCTAATCTATCTAAGAGTACTTAAAGAGAGTTTTTATTTTGCGGTAAATGCACTGATTAATAATAAGTTACGAACATTTTTGTCGTTACTTGGGGTTACGATTGGAATTTTTTCTATTATCGGGGTGCTAGCTGCAGTAGATTCTCTGAAACAAGAAATCAAAGGGAGTATTAGCTCATTGGATAATAGCACTATTTATCTGATGCGATTTTCTTTTGGACCTACAGATATCCCTCAATGGAAAAGAGAGCAATTTCCTGATGTTACTTTCGAAGAGTATCAGTATATCAATAGATCGATGCCAAACCTGAAGGCGGCCAGTTTTATTTTGAATGTAGCTCCCGAAACCGTTAAGTATCAGGATAAGAGTGTGAGCAATGTAGAAATTGCACCGGTAACCAATGATTATTACGAAATTGAAGCCTTACAAATTGAAAAAGGTAGATTTTATAACGAACAAGAATCTGTAGCCGGAGCACCGGTGATTGTTTTGGGAGATGAAATTGCCAACAGTTTATTTGGGTCTTTTGAACCGATCGGGAAAAAGATTCGGTTATACGGGCGTAAGTTTACGGTGATTGGTGTGCTGAAGAAAGAAGGGATGGGGCTTTTCGGAAATTCGAAAGATACGGCAGTATTTCTTCCTGTAAATTTGGTGAGGAAAATTTATGGAGATAATAATAAAGCCGCTTTTCCTGCTATTATCATCAAACCTGAATCAGGGATCGATGTGCCCGAATTTGTAGCAGTGTTGACTCAAAAGCTAAGAGCCTATCGTGGGATGAAACCGGATGAGATTGATAACTTTTTTGTAAATCAACTACAAGGCTTTACTGATTTTATAGATAATATTACAAGTCAGATGAGTTTTATCGGTCTGATCATTAGTGGATTCTCGCTACTGGTTGGTGGATTTGGTATTGCTAATATTATGTTTGTAAGTGTAAAAGAGCGAACCAATTTGATTGGGATTCAAAAGTCTTTGGGAGCCAAAAATAAATTTATCTTATTTCAATTTTTGTTCGAAGCCGTGATCTTGTCTTTGATCGGTGGATTGATTGGTTTACTTTTGGTTTGGTTGATATCGCTATTAGCTTCTCAATTTACAGGCGACTTTGAGTTTATCTTATCTCCTTGGAATATCCTGATCGGTACTATAGTCTCCTCTTTTATAGGATTGGTTTCTGGGATTCTACCGGCAATATCGGCTTCTAGATTAGATCCAGTAGAGGCGATACGAACGGGGATGTAGATTTTGGATACTACTTCAAATACAAACACTTTCTCTCATAATCGATAATCGCTTTGCCGCGTTTTAGGATATCTGCGCCAATAATGCCATCTACGGGAGCAGCATCATGTGCTACTAAAGCAGAATTGACATGAGTAAGATCAAATAGCACCAGTGATATTCTTTTTTTATGCCAGCTTCCTAATTGTATGCTGTTCTTTTTGGAGAGTTGTGTGGTCATATCCGTAGCACCAGCACCTGCCGCTTTTACATCACTATCCTCGGCAAAAAGGTTGAACTTATGTACTGCCTCAAAACCAACGCAAGAGTTAGAAGCTCCAGTATCTACAATAAAAGTACCTTCGATACCATTCAAAATTGCGGTGACCTCAAAATGCATGGTTTTGGTAGTAGTCATTTTGATCCTGTGATACTCTTTTTGTTTCAGAAATTGTCGTAATGTACTCATGTTTTATTTTGAACAAACTTTCGCAAAAGTAGCACAATTAACAGCAATAACACAAAACCAACAACATACCAATAATAAGAAAAGGTATTGGGTTGATCAATTTCTCCATAGTATACAAATGCTGCCCAAAAATAAGGGGATTTTTCGGCGTTAGAAATATCTTCTGCAGCCAGGTACTCTCGTTTTGATTGATATAAAGCATTGGATTTAGAATGAGAGGTATGTAGATGTTTGTAAAAAAGCTGCATCAGTTTGGAGGTGGTTTTGTCATTCACTCTCCAAAGAGAAAAAAGAACATTTTCAACCCCGGCATATTGAAACCCTCTCCCTATACTAATCGGCCCTTCTCCTTTAGCGAGTTTCCCGATTCCAGTTTCACAAGCACTGAGCACAATCAAATCCGCACTTAGGCTTGTGCCGTATAATTGATTCACCAAAATATCTTTGTCTATAAATTTTATAGATGCCGGTCTCGAGAAACTGCCAGCCTCTGCATGTGTGGATAGATGTATAATACTATGATTGTTGGCGGTTTGGATAAAATTTTGATACGTGGCCTGTTCGTTTTGGATATAAGTACCTTCAAAATAGTCTTGAATGTATTTGCTTTCTGTCAAAGAATAAGGTAGGGCTAATGGTGTATCCTCAAAAACGGGAAAGACTCCCAGTAGGGTGTGATCTGCATCATTTTTGGAGGTGGAATGTACGTACTTGCCTGCCGAAATCTCATAGTGCACTTCTGTAGTATGCAATAAAAAGGGCATGTTCTGAAAACTAATCGCGGTTGAGCTTTCCGTGAGTAAGGTTTCAAAAGGAATAAAGTTTAGCAATCCATCTGCTACTACAAGAAGTCGATTGGCATTCTTGGGAACCTGTAACAAGGTAAAGAGTTGTGCGGCATCCTTGGTAAAATCCGTTACCTGATTCAATATAGCAGCCGAATCATTATAATATCCAATATAATTTTTAATGCTTTCCTGAAAGGAAGCATTGTTTTTTATTTTTCTGACCAGAAAGGAATCAAAACCAATTTCAAATTGATAGATGTTTTGTTGACCATAAAAGTAAGCGATCATTACCGTTTGATCTTGCTGCAACTTTTTTTGTAAATCATTTATCGAAATGGGTTGTTGAAGCTGAAGGAGTTTTGGATATTTGTTTTGAAGGGCTTGTGTTACGGTTTTAAGCTCTAGTGATTTTGCATCATAGGCTACTGTCCATTTTTGAATGTTGGATATATTGGCCGTATCCTGTTTTAGCTTCTCTTGCACGATCAAAACCTCCAAAGATGCTAATGCCGAAGTGATTTGCTCTTTTTGTTGTACTAACGCATCATTTTGATATTGGGAGAGTACCTTTTTAGAAAGTAAGGCTTCGCTTACCAATGGAGCTTTTGAGTGTTCTGCAGCTTGAAAGGCTTTTTCGAGATATCGTTGATCTTTGGTAGATTGATACAGTTCAAAAAGAAGGTCAATGTAAAGTTCGGTTCGATTTCTGTTTTGACTGTGCTGTATGATTTTGGTGTCTTGTAAAGGATATAGGTTATTCAGCTTCTTGTTGACTTCAAAAGCAAGTTCATATGCTTTTAAAGCTCCTTCAGGGTTTTGGAGTTGTATATAAAGATGGGCATGCAGGTCTAATATTTTTAAAAGAATCGGGTCCATGATTAAATGGTCTTCTTGAGGTAGTTGTTTATCATCTTTGTGTTGTGGGAGTATCAAAGAGTAGAGCGAAACAATACTCTTTTGTGCTTCCTCAAATTTTGAGGCAGATAATAATAGATCAATATACCCCAATTGTAATTTGGCCAGAGATCGTGGAGTGGCGCTATCATTGTTTAGTAATTGAAATCTAGCCTGCTCCATAAAGCGTTGCCCCGCTTGTAGTTCTCCTTCTTGTAAAGCAATGGCAGCCAGAATCTGATAGGCATTGATCTGCTTGGGATCTATAGCTAGGATCTGCTTTGCCAGAGTCTTGGCTTCCATATAATTGTCAGCATCCAAATGATTGGTAGCAATGTTGTTTAAGATATTCAGGTTTTTTGGAGCTACAGAGAGGCCCTGATTTAAAACTGCAATGGCCTTTGCATACTGGCCTTGATTGTGATAGGCAATCGAGAGATTGGTAATGGCAGCAATAATTTTAGGTTGATTTTGAGATTGCTCTGCCAAATACAAATAGCTTTTTATGGTGTTTTCTGCTTTAGGAAGGTCGCCTATTTTAAGGTATAAATTACCCAAAGGCTGTAAGCAATTTTCGATAATGTCATAATCTGATAATTGATATTCATAATAGGTGCTCCAGGCTTTTTCGTAGTACAATATGGCTGAAGTTAGACTCCCAAATTGTTGTTGGTAATATCCCAAATTGCAATGCACCACCACCCATGCCAGTTGATCTTCTTTGGTGATCAGTTTTTCTTTTTTGGGTAGATGAGTTTGCTAAGTCGTAAAGAGCCAGATGAGGTAGGGTTTTGCAAAAAGTAATCCAACTGTTTGTATAAAAAAGTAGCAGTGCTTTCTTGGGATTGTGCATGGATATTACAATAGCCAATGCTAAGCATTGCAATAAAGCAAAGGAATACTCTAAAATTTCCAAATCCCATATACTTGAATTTGTGAGTTGGGAGCGTCAAAATTATACACATATCGTACTCCAAGACTAGGTCCAATTCGTACTGTACCCAGATTCATGCCTACAAATACTCCAGCTTGTGCATTTAAGAAACTGTCTGTAATTTCTTCTGCAGTAAAGGAGTTGAGGTCCGGATTGGGTGTAGGAATGCCATTTACTAATGTAAAAGCTTCCCCAGTAGTTTCCTGATCATTAATACTATTCATGTCTAATTTCAACTGTACCCCAGCACCCATGGCAAAAAAGTTATTGAAATTATACCGAATGGATCCCGGCACTGCATATACGGTGATGTTGTTGAATTGATTCAATTCAGAAAATTGAATAAGTGAAGTAGACCCATCGGCATTGACCGTTCTGGTTTCAAAATTTCGTACTTCGTCATGAGTTGAAGTGGAGAAAAACAGCTCCGTCTGATAATAAGCTCTATAGGATTTGAAAGGGGATAAGGTGGCCCCCACAAAATATTCACGTTGGTTGTCTAAGTCGGGAACAAAAATATATCCTGCCTTGGCACCAATAGAAATGCCCGGGATAAATCTTGTGGTTGCATAATTGGTAATTATGGGTTCATTTTTGTCAAAATAGATGGCAGTTTTACTTTTGGTTTTTTTCTTGTGAAAATCCTTCCCAAATTTCATCGAGTATTTTACAAAACCTTTGGTAGAATCAATTTCGGCAACATTCTTTTGTTGGCTACCCGGGAGATAAATCCTATTGAACTGAAAAATGATCTTATCCTTTTTTAATATAGTATCCAAGCAGCTGTAATTTACTTCCCGATCTTTTGGGCATATTGGGCATTCTGGATACATGCCATCGATCCGTAAGGTGGATTTGTCAAACATTTCTGGAGTATCCGATTCTAGTCTGATGGTGTTGGCAGGTCCTTCGCCATTATTTTGAAAACGAACTTTGAACTTGAGACGTTTAAACCGTACCAGTCGATAGTTCATCAACCATCCATTGGAGGACATCTTGTTAGGATCATGCGAGGTAACGATTTCCATCTCTGTGTCCTTTACCGTATGATTGTCGTAGCTGTCATCGGGAACATAGACACTACGTAGCGTCACAATAGCGCTGGTGTCTTTAATCATTTCGGGGGTAGTCCTGAGTGTTCTGAAGATATTACGTTCTTCACCAGGTTGCATATCGTTAAAAGCAATGACCTGGTAGTCTCTATACAAAGCTTTAGACTCTTCCAAGGTTAATGGTAGATTTCTGCGTTTAGTAGTGTCTTGTACAAAAAGCGTTTTGTTTTGCAAAATAGAATGAGAAGATGATGCTAACAGGGTTTGATCATCATTTTCGGGCAAGGTTTCTGTAATGGCATTCAAAGGGATGATTTGTTCTCCATGATGCATCCTTGTGTCTTCAATGGTGAAATTATCATTCTTGAATTTGTAATCATTGTAGAACAAATACAATTTCCCGCTAGAAACGTAGTTGTTGGTGTTTTTGTAGCTGGTGATGATCACCATTTCCTGATTAGGGATGGGCTCTCGATTTCGTTTGATAAGCAAGTCCTCTTCTTCTTTAAATGTGGAATTCGAATCTAATGACGCTTCATCAAGAGTATTGCTTATCGCAACAGATTTGGGTCGGCTAGCGGGTGGTTTCCCATTGTCATAATTGTTTGTTGCCCAAAGTTTAGCTTGATAGCTCCCGGATTTAGGATAGGTATGAGTAGGATTTTTTTCAAAGCTGTAGTTGCCATCCCCAAACTCCCAGTAGTAGGTATAAAATGCCTTCGGCGCTCCTGCAATTTGATTGAGTGGGGGCATTTCGGCTCCAAATGTTACCTGGTTGCCATCTATATCATAAGAAATTGGAGCGATTCTAGGAATGGTGTCGTTGGTATTGATCTGAGATGTGCTCAACATTGGGAAACACAATATCCCCATATAAATAATTGAAAATAAAAACCCCCTCATGTTTTTTTGTTTGACGTTACTAAAGATAGTAAAAAGTTAAATGTTTAAATTCCGGGAAGATGACTTCCCGGAATTTTAGCAATAGAATTTATTGCAGTTTACTGCCATGCATCATTATAGGCGTTGTAGATCATTTGGCGCAAACTCGTAGTACTTTGCAAGGTGACTCCTTGTGTGTTCATTACAATCACACAGTCGATCCCATTTGCAGGGAACATCACTATTTGTGTGCGTACTCCTTGTGATACGGATGGATCACTGCTGGTTCCAATTGAACCAGCTTTCCCATAATAGCTTCCGTGGATCTCGTCGTTAGCATCCTCAACATCCATACCCAATCGATGCAGTTTCATAAGATCTCTTTGGTCTTTGGATACTAGTGTTTCAGTATGTTCGAAGAACGCATTCACTTTTGCCATTTCTAGCGGACTCATAAAGTATCCTCCTCCTCCGGATTTGTTGTTCCAGCCACCGTAGTACTGACCATTGTTGTTTGTGTCTGGATCATTTACGTTATAATATAGTGTCGATATTTCTCTGTTTTCTGGCGTACAACCTACTAGAGGCAATGAAAGTCTATCGAAGATATTTTCCTGCATGTATAAAAGATACATAAATTGAGTGTTGGCATCGTTTTCAATATCGATCGCATTGTTGCTTACGGCACTCCAAAGCGAAGGGATTAACACTCTAAATAATGCAAAATTCACATTCAGATAATTACGAGATTTAGAGTTGACTACTCCGGTTTCGATACAATCTTTAAGTCCTTCGTAACCTAAGGTAGTATCAAAGTTATTATTGGTGCTTTGTAGTCCAGATTCATGTTTTAATAGGTCTTTGAAAGTCAGTTCACTTACCCCAGATCCTTTTGCCCATGATTCAGGTAACCAATCTTCAATATTGTCTTCTATGGTTAGGTTGTTGGCTTCTAGTAATTGCATCGCGCCGATAGCGGTGTAGAATTTGGAAACACTGGCTATGTTAATTTCCTTGTTCAAAGAAAAATCAAGAGCTCCGTCTGCAGCTGTTCTTGCCTGGCCGTAGGCATTGGATTTGGATAGGTTTCCGTTTGCGCTAATTGTATATGCCCATCCTACTGGTGTATTGCCACCAGCTTCGACATAATCGATAAGGTTTTGCTCAAATAAGTCGATGTCAAATACAGGACTGTTTGTTTGTATATCTGTAATTCCGTCATCAGTTTCACAACTTCCGAAAAAGAAAAGAGAAAAGGCTGAAAGTAATAAGCTAAAACATATTTGTTTTACATTCCTACTATTTTTTGGTAATGCAAGTGTTGTGTGATTCGTTATCATGTCTTTCTTTATTTTTTTGTTTTACACCTTCAGATCAAGTGCTTTGATTTTTTGTTACCCTTTTTTTGGAATTTTTTTCAAAATTTCTGTCTGGATATAGAAATTCCGGGAGCTAGACCCCCGGAATACTAACTCGAATATGCCGTAAGCCCCCGTTAACCTGTAAGCATATTCCAGTAATTTTTTATGTGTTAAGGAAGCGCATTGATGATGGCTACCAATTCGGCTTCTGTTGCTGTCGAAGTAGTCCCAATCACCTCTACATGATCTTCTTCTACGGTAGCAGATTGGATTGCGTACACATACTGACCGTCTTGAACAGATACAAAAATGATATGGATCTCCAATCCTATTGGGATCAATCCATAATGCTCAGAAAATAGACCAGTATCTGGATCGTAAATATCTAGTAGCGCTAAGGTACCGGGTTCTCCGTCATAAGAGATGTATACATTAGAATTGGTGTTGTTATATCCTTCTGGTGGATCTACACTAAGTACCGTTTTTGGTCTGGGATCACTAAACCAACGATCAATATTGGTCCATCCAAAATGATCGGCAATACCCAGGTAAAAGGTTACGCCCATCCCATTAGGTCCTTCTCGTTGAACGATTTCCAGGTCTCCTTGGTCGTCTTCTTCCCAAACCACATCACAATCTAAGTCGGTGTCATCACAATCATTTTCCTGAGCGCTAAAAAGCACCATTTCGTTGTCAACCTGATCCGTTGGAGCAAATAGTTGAAATCCATTGGCAAGTTCTAACGGTGATCCATCCTGGGTGGCATTTATATAAAACTCTCCTCCTGAAACCAAGGTTTCTACATCGCCGTTGGGTCGTTTTCCGTTGGTGGGCATTTTGGTGAGCAGCATTTTAGCTTTGTTATAGATTTCAATCAACTCTACCGATACGCTACCAGTAACTGGATCTCCGTTTTGATCCAAAAAGCTATTGGGGGCAAAGTAAAGAATGGTCCCTTCGGCACCATATACTTCTCCACCGGTGTCGGCATTCAAAACTGTGGTTTGTTTTGCTTGTTCGCGTTGATCCTTTATGGATTGTACTAACTCTTCTCCATCCAAGATTTCCTGAATCAAAATTTCGTTGTCATCATTTTTGCAGCTCAAAAACAAAAGTGATGTAAGTAGAAGTGGTAGTAAAAACGGAATTACTTTTTTGGTTCCTCTATTGTTTTTTGAGGATACCATTGTCGTATTCATTGCTTTCATAATTTTTAAAGTTTTATTGTTTACGACCTCATATCAATAGCTTTAAAGTTTTGTTACCCATTATCTTGAAACTTTTTTTAAATTAGAAGCGCTAACTAATTGTCTATGGGGAATTCTAAACCACATGCTGATCAAAAATATATCGAGGCGCTTTTACAAAATGATAGTAAGGTATTGGCCGAGATTTATGAACGATTTGCACCCAAGGTGGTAGGCTACATAAAGAAAAACAGTGGCGACGAGTCTCGGGCTCAGGATATTATTCAGGAAACGCTGATTACGATTTACAAACAAGCCACCGAAAAAAATTGCAACTTACCTGTCCGTTTGATGCCTATTTCTTTTTACTGTGTAAGCGCAAATGGATCAATGAATTGAATAAATCTTCGAACAAAGAGGTAACAATTAATGAAGGTGTTGTATCTATTGATGATGAGAGTGCTCGTTTTGCTGAAGAAACCGAATTGTACGCAGCAAAACACGAACTGTTTGAAGAAATGTTTGACCAATTAGGAAAAGCGTGCAAAGAATTGCTAAAAACTACTTTTACCATAAAATCTTTAGAAGAAGTAGCGCAAAAATTAGGACAGTCCTATGGATATGTTCGAAAAAAGAAATCTTTGTGTATTGGTCAATTAACACAACTGGTTCAAAGTGCTCCGAGGTTTAATCATTTAAAGAATTTGTTATGACCCCAGAAGAAAAATACGAGTTGTTCGAGAAGTACTGCAGTCAGGGCCTTTCTGTAGAGGATAAGGCGACTTTGGATCAAATATTGACCGAAGATGAATCGGCGAATCAAGAATTGAAAGTGTATCAGGAATTATGGTCCCATTTGGATAGTAATTTTACCACTGAAAAACAACAACAAGAACTTAAAGATAACCTTAAGCAAATCGGGGACTCTTATTTCAATACAACCACTACATCAAAGAAATCAAAAGTAATACAAATGCCTAGGTGGGCCTATGCCGTTGCGGCTAGTGTGGCCTTGGTTTTTGGAGTCTACTTTTTTAATCAGGGGAATCCAACCTATGATGATTTTGCAACTATCCCCGAACTATCTATGGGTGAACGTTCAACCTCAAGTGAGGATGCCAAAAATGTAGAAAAAGCATTCAATGCTGGAGACTATAAAGCGGCTGAAAACTACTTTTCTTCACTATTAGTAGAAGATCCTGATAATACCCAATATCAGTTTTATTATGGAATTGCATTACTAGAACAGAACAAATATGCAAACGCTACTACTGTTTTTGAAAGTTTATACAAAGGAAACTCGGTGTACCGCTATCGAGCATTATGGTTTGAGGCACTCAATCAATTAAAACAAGAGAAGTATGAATCATGCGCAGCATTACTAAAGAAAATTCCGGAAGATGCGGAGGACTATCAACAAGCGCAGAAACTATTGAAAAAGTTGGATTAGAATAGGGAACGGTATGCTTCTTTATGCTGTTAATTTATTTATAGATTGTATTAAAAAATCTAAAATAATGTAATGTATATGCTTTTGTCTCCACTAAATTGATGAATATATCATTAAAAAGAAAGGGCATATGAAGACTTTAGATCAAATACAACACATCGAAAAAGAGCAAATCGCATTTTTAAATTTTCCCAAAGAAGAAGTTTTAGATAAAAAGAAAGAGGTGAAAGACAGATGTCAAAAATTACTTAGGGCACTTCGATTAGGTAATTTAGAGCATGTAAAGGTCAAGATTCGTTTTGCAGACAATGAGGGGACAAAAGAAGTAGAGACTACCATATGGGGAGTTACCTCAAAGTACGTTATTCTCAAAAAATCCATGGTACTTCCTTTAGAAAGAATCATCAGTATTTCTTAAATTGATGTTACGCCAATTATATTGGTATTACATATAGCGACCAAAAGTGAATTTATTTACTTTTGCCGCATGATAATTACAGACACCCATGCACATATATATAGCGAATCTTTTGAAGAAGATCAAAAGGAGATGATGCAGCGCGCTATAGAAAAAGGAATCACACGGTTTTTTGTACCTGCTATAGATTCTACCTACACTACATCCATGTACGATATCGAAGCTCAATATCCCGAAAATGTATTCTTGATGATGGGGTTACATCCTACTCATGTGAAAGAAAATTATGAAGAAGAATTAAAACATGTTGAGCTAGAGTTGGCAAAACGAACTGCTCCTAATGCGGAAAAGAGATTTTATGCGGTGGGAGAAATAGGCATCGATTTGTATTGGGATAAAAGTTTTCTCAAACAACAACAAGAAGCATTTAGATATCAAATTCAATTGGCAAAAAAGTATAAAATGCCGATTGTAATTCATTGTAGAGAATCTTTTGAAGAGGTTTTTGAAGTTCTGGAGCTGGAAAAAGGGGAGGAGCTATATGGGATCTTTCATTGTTTTACGGGTACCATAGAGGATGCGCATAGAGCTATAGGATATAATATGAAATTAGGTATTGGAGGAGTAGTTACCTTCAAGAATGGGAAAATCGATAAATTCTTAGATCAAATACCTTTGGAGCATATTGTGCTCGAGACCGACGCACCTTATTTGGCGCCGACTCCTTATAGAGGAAAGCGAAACGAAAGTTCTTATATTACCAATGTACTGGATAAGTTGGTAGATATTTATCAAAAACCTGTAGACGAGATTGCGGCTATTACTACCCAAAACTCTAAAGATGTCTTCGGGATATAATTTATAATGCATTAAATTTTGTTCATTTGTGTTATGAGCAGTAAATCAAACATACTTCTTATCTATACCGGTGGTACTATTGGTATGATCAAAAATTTTGAAACTGGTGCCTTGGTGGCATTTGATTTCAATAAACTATTGTCAAATATTCCAGAGTTGAAACAATTGGATTGTAATATCGATACCATAAGTTTTGATGAGCCCATTGATTCTTCCGATATGAATGTAGAGCGTTGGAAAGAGCTTGGGGATATTATTAATGATCACTACTATAAGTACGATGGTTTTGTAGTGCTTCATGGGAGCGATACCATGTCATATACAGCTTCTGCAGTGAGTTTTATGTTCGAAAACCTGGCAAAGCCTATTATTTTTACAGGGTCCCAATTACCTATTGGAGATTTGCGAACCGATGCCAAGGAGAATTTGATTACCGCGGTTCAGATAGCGGCATTACAAGAAAAAGGTAGACCTGTAATTACCGAAGTAGGATTGTATTTTGAATACAAACTGCTTAGAGCGAATAGGACCACAAAACTCAATGCCGAGCATTTTGAGGCTTTTCAATCCCTAAATTATCCGGCTTTGGTAGAGTCGGGAGTACATCTTAAAGTACATACGCCTTTTTTGAGAGCTGTAAATCGAAGAAAGAAAATGGTATATCACACACATTTTGATAATAATGTTGTGGTGATTAAAATGTTTCCGGGGATTAACGAAGCCATACTGAAGGGAATTTTTGAATTACCTAGTATAAAAGGCATTGTGTTGGAAACCTACGGTTCTGGAAATACAACTACCAAAGAGTGGTTTATCCAAATGCTATCACAAACGATCAAAAAGGGAATACCTATTATTAATGTGACTCAATGCGTAGGAGGAAGCGTCGAAATGGGGAAATACGATACCAGTGTTGCCTTAAAAAAAGTAGGCGTAATCTCGGGAAAAGACATTACAACCGAGGCAGCGGTGGCCAAATTGATGTATTTGTTGGGCGAAAATTTACCACTTAAAGTCCTTAAAACCATCTATGAAACCTCGCTACGTGGCGAAATGTCAGAAAATTAACGCCTCAAATTTTATTGGTTAACATTTTTTTTGTTATTTGCCCATCCCATTTTTGGGAAATGAAGAGAGGTGGCCGAGTGGTCGAAGGCGCACGCCTGGAAAGTGTGTATACGTCAAAAGCGTATCGAGGGTTCGAATCCCTTCCTCTCTGCAATATATTTAAATATTTGACAGTTTTTATAATATTTTTATATCTTTAACCCTTTAACTAATTAAAATTAAGAATCAGCGCAATGAAAAGATTATTTTCTATTCTGGCAATCACAGCAGTAATGGCTTTTGGAAATTTACAGGCGTCAACTGCACCTGCCCAGTTATTAACGACTAATGTGCAATTATTAATTGCTCCTATAACATCGACAACAGTACAAGAAGATGCTTCTGCTACTACTGAAGAGTTAACATTTCACCAAAACCTTAAAAAACGTTTTATAGAGGGTGGACCTGAATTTATGGGTATCGTACTTTTATGTTTGATCCTAGGTCTTGCGATTGCAATCGAAAGAATTATCTTTTTAAATCTTTCTACAACTAACACTAAGAAATTACAACAAAGAGTCGAAGACGCTTTAAATAGTGGTGGTGTTGAAGCAGCTAAGGAAGAGTGTAGAAACACTAAAGGACCTGTTGCTTCTATCTATTATCAAGGGCTTGATAGAGCTGATGAAAGCATAGACGCTGCTGAGAAAGCTGTTGTAGCTTACGGTGGTGTTCAAATGGGACAATTAGAGAAGAACGTATCTTGGATATCTTTATTTATCGCTCTTGCTCCGATGCTTGGGTTCATGGGTACGGTAATTGGTATGATTCAGGCATTCGATAAAATTGAAGCGGCTGGAGACATGCAACCTTCTCTTGTAGCGGGTGGTATTAAAGTAGCACTTTTGACTACAGTATTTGGTCTTATCGTAGCGATTATCCTTCAGATTTTCTACAACTACATCGTAGCAAAAATCGATAGAATCGTTAACGATATGGAAGATGCATCGATTACTTTAATCGATATGTTAGTAGCTTACAAGAACAAAAAGTAATTACTAAGCATACGGTAAAGTAGGGGTTTTCCCTGCTAGTAAAGTCTTTTTGAAGACGATTTCAAAAATGACATTCATTAGTTAATCAGAGTGCAATTGCATTCCAAATAAAATATAGACACATGAAACTTTCTAAAATATTATCATATGTTGTGCTAGGAGTGGGTATCTTAGGAGCGATCCTTTGGTATGTTATGAGTAGCTCAATCAGTGATTTGATGGATCAGAATGGTGTTTCTGAAGCAAGAGAACTTCCATTAGATGTTGCCGAGTCTTCAGTAAGTCCATTGTATAGCCTTACTTTGATTATCTTCATTGTAACTATCGTGGCGACATTATTCGCTGTAATTTCAACATTACTAAAGAACCCTTCAGGTCTTAAGAATACAGCAATAGGTGTTGTAGCCTTTCTTGTAGTAGTGGGTATCGGTTTTGCTATGGCAAAAGGAGTAGAGACCCCACTTAAAGACGGTGACGTACTTTCTGCTAGTGGATCTAAATGGGTAGGAACTGGATTATATGCATTTTATGTTCTGGCTGCAGTGGCAGTAGGATTAATGTTTTTCTCTGGTATTAAAAAATTAATAGGTAAATAAATAGTATGGCAAGAAGAGCAGCACCAGAAGTAAATGCAGGATCTATGGCAGATATTGCTTTCTTACTTCTTATATTCTTCCTGGTTACAACGACTATCGAAACCGATAGTGGTATTAGCCGTAAGCTTCCTCCTCCACAGGACGAAGAAGTACCACCTCCAATCTTGAAGGAAAAAAATATTTTTGTGGTTGAATTAAACAAAAATAATGACCTTCTTGTAGAGGAAACTCCAATGGAGTTGAAGGACCTTCGTGAAGCTGCCATTAAATTTTTGGATAATGGTGGTGGAGCAGGAGAAGATGCCTGTAATTACTGTCAAGGGTCGAAAGATCCATCTTCGTCGGATAACCCAACAAAAGCGGTAATCTCTCTGCGTAATAACAGGGAAACAAATTATGAAACGTATATTGCTGTACAAAATGAATTGGTAGCAGCATACACTACGTTACGTAATCGTGAAGCACAGCGTTTGTTTGGAAAAACATTCGTGCAGATGGAAAAAGAGCTCAAAGACGTAAATTACACAGGTAATAAGGAATCTCTAAAGGAAGATATCAAGAAAATACAGTTCTTGTTCCCAGAAAAACTTTCTGAGGCAGAACCAAAGAAATAAGTAATAACAAAAAAAGAATTCTTATGTCTAAGTTTAAGAAGAAAAAGAGTGGTGACTTACCGGCTATATCAACGGCCTCGTTACCTGATATTGTATTTATGTTATTATTTTTCTTTATGGTTGCGACCGTAATGCGTCAAAATACATTGATGATCGAGAATAGATTACCTGTTGCGGATCAAATTGAGAAATTGGATAAGAAAGATTTGGTAATGTATATCTACGCAGGGAAGCCGAGTTCTAGGTATCAAGCTAGCGCTGGTAGCACGGCTAGAATTCAGCTTAACGATAAGTTTGCAGATGTAAGCGATATCAAAGCATTTATTTTGGCTGAAAGAGCATCCAAAAGAGAAGAATTAGTTCCTTTCCTTACCACAGCTTTAAAAGTTGATGGTGCGACCAATATGGGTCTTGTAGGAGATATCAAAAAGGAATTAAGAGACGTACAAGCGTTGAAAATCAATTATACCACAAGAACTGGAAGTGCAATGGATAACCTTCAGTAAAGTGATATAAAAGAAGATAATCTTATACATATAAAAAATCCCGTCAATTAGACGGGATTTTTTTATGCGCTATTATTTCCATTCTTGAGTTTGTTGCCTAAAAATGGCATGAGAATTGTGCCATAATTTGTATTACTATGATCTAAATATGTAATCACTAACCAATATCTAACCTTCCAAAAAATAGATATTGAATATCTGGTAAAAGGTTGTAGTGCGTAGAAACACTTCTTCATTTCTTCTATATCATTCATGTCTTATCGGATCATGGTCTGTTACTGTTGTAAGTAATTATTAATTAAATATATGTATTATGGTAAACAGAACCGCACCAATGGTAAATGCAGGATCTATGGCGGATATTGCATTTTTATTACTCATCTTTTTTTGGTTTCGACGACTATCGACACGGATAAGGGGGTCAATCGGAAACTACCTCCTTTACTAGATGAACCTGTAACAGCGGATATCAAAGAGCGGAATTTATTCGGGGTTGAGATCAATCAGCAGAATGAACTTTTGGTAGAGGGGGAGTTGATGAAGATTGATCAGCTTAAATCAGCAGCTATTGCTTTTTTGGATAATGGCGCTGGTTTGACCGATCATAGCTGTGATTATTGTCAGGGAAGTAAAGATCCTTTGTCTTCAGAAAACCCTCAGAAAGCAATTGTGTCCTTGGTAAATAGCAGAGAGACTAATTATCAAACCTATATCACCGTACAGAATGAACTCATGGCAGCTTACAATGAGTTGCGTAATAGGGTGTCAACCAAGTTGTATGGAGTTTCTTTTTTGGCTATGGAAGAAAGTTTGAAAGACCCAAATTATGCGGGGAACAGAGAAGAGCTAAAGGAGAGGATTCGAAATATTCAATCTTTATATCCAGAAAAGTTATCTGAAGCTGAACCAAGACATTAGTAATCACTCAAAACTCAAGTAACAATGAATACGTTTAAAAATAAGAAGAATCCAAAATTACCTGAAATTTCTACGGCATCATTGCCGGACATTGTATTTATGCTGCTATTTTTCTTTATGGTAGCCACTGTGATGCGAGAGGATACATTGATGATAGAAAATCGGTTACCGTATGCGGATCAAGTTGAGCGACTAGAAAACAAAAATCTGGTAATGTCTATATATGCAGGAAAACCTAGTTCTAGATATCTTAATGTTGGGTCTGAAGCAAGAATTCAGTTAAATGACAAGTTTGCGAATTTGGAGGATATTAAATCATTTATATTATCCGAACGTGCAGGGAAGCGTGATGCAGAGATTCCTTTTTTGATTACTGCTCTCAAGGTTGACAAAGACACCAAAATGGGGTTAGTAGGTGATATTAAAAAGGAATTAAGAGCTGTTAATGCCTTAAAGATTAATTATACCACTCGAAATGGAGATGTGTCTAATAATAGTCAATAAAGACGTTTTTTGGTAGTTATGGGTTTGTGTAAGGCCTTATCGTTTGATGAGGCCTTATGTAAACCTTTTTAGTTTTTTGTTATGTTTATGCCGTTTCTAATAGAAATAGATTTATTTTAGTGTTCTATATGAAGAGACTACTGTTATTTATTAGTTGTTGTTTTTTTATCAATCCGTTAGTGTGTCAAACAGTTCCAGAACTGGATACAGAGGCTGAGGAGGCAATAGTTGTGGATTCCCTTTATCGTGAAGATCAGTTTTATGTTGGGTTTACCTATAATTTAATCCTTAATCGTCCCACTGATGTTAGTCAATCTGGTTTTTCTGGAGGGCTTCAGCTTGGGTTTATACGGGACATGCCGATTAATAAAAGGCGTAATGTGGCTTTTGGAGTAGGCTTGGGATATTCTTTGAATGTCTTTAATCACAATTTGCTGATTGATGAAGATGAAGCTACCGGAGCATCCGTTTTTAGCAGTTTGAAAGGGATTGATTTTAATACCAATAGATTTGCTACTCACTTGTTTGAAGCACCCATCGAATTCAGATGGAGAACCTCTGTTCCTGAAAGCCATAAGTTTTATAGAATTTATACAGGACTAAGAGTAGGATATATGTATTATTTCGGATCCAGATTCGATAATGGAACACGAGAAGTAAAACTTACTAATATTGAGGAGGTAAACCCTTGGAGAATAGGAGCTACATTTACCTTTGGGTGGAATACCTTTAACTTTCATTTCTATTATAGCCTTAATCCTCTCTTTGAGGACAGCGCTCAAATCGATGGGGAAAAAGTAAATATCAATACTGCTAGGGTAGGATTGATGTTTTATATTTTATAACCAGAAATTAATTAAGGTAAGCTGGGGGATTACTCCCATTAACAAGCCCAAAACAAGTTCTAAGCCTGTGTGTGCTTTATGGTGCAATCTAGAACTTGCAACAAGGCCATTGGCAATCATTAAACCAGCAATAAGAAGGGTGAGATTCATTTCAAAATGAATGCTTAGTGCAATGGTAAACATAGTAATTCCACTGATCCCGATCATGTGCAGACTTGCCTTTATATTAAAAAGAGCCATAAAAATTGCACTTAGGGTGGATAATAGTATGCCTAAGAAAAAAAGTATAACTCAGGGTATCGGTATACATCAATAACCATTTTGAGCACTACAATGAGCAAAATGGATTGTAATAGTAGAGGTATTTTTCGTTGTTTTACATTCTCCAGATGAATAGAGCTGATAGTGCCTAGACTTTTTAAAAAGAAGAATAAAACAATCGGAATAAGAATTGTAAGTACTGTTAATCCAAAAATTTTGGTCTGTATAATTTCTTCTGGAATAAATCTTGGAGCTGCTGCAAAATAAATAAGTGCACCTATAAGGGGCATCAGTAATGGGTGTAGTATGTAAGAAGCAATTCTTAAAAAAATTCATTAAATCTTCTTTCTTAACCTTGCCACAGGAATCTCTAATTGCTCCCTGTATTTAGCAACGGTTCTCCTAGCGATAGGATATCCTTTTTCTTTAAGGATTTGGGCCAGTTTCTCATCGGTTAACGGCTTTTTCTTGTCCTCATCGCCAATAGTTATTTCCAAAATTTTCTTAATCTCTCGTGTAGAAACTTCTTCACCTTGATCGTTGGTCATAGATTCAGAGAAGAACTCCTTAATTAATTTAGTTCCGTAAGGAGTATCCACATATTTGCTATTTGCTACTCGAGATACTGTGCTGACGTCCATTCCGATCTCATCAGCTATATCTTTTAAGATCATAGGCTTTAGATTTCGTTCGTCTCCACTAAGGAAATAACTTTTTTGATAGTGCATTATTGCACTCATAGTAATAAAAAGTGTTTGTTGTCTCTGTTTAACCGCCTCGATAAACCATTTTGCTGCATCTAATTTTTGTTTGATAAAGAGTACTGCATCTTTCTGAGACTTTGACTTTTCCTTACTTGCTTTGTATCCTTGAAGCATATTATTGTATTCTCTGGATACGTGTAATTCAGGAGCATTTCGTCCATTAAGGGTGAGTTCTAACTCTCCATCAATGATTCTAATGGTAAAATCAGGTACAACATGCTCAATAATCCGATTATTGCCTGCATAGGCGCCACCTGGTTTTGGATTAAGATGTTCTATCTCTTCGATGGCTTCTTTTAATTGCTCTTCGGTAACATCAAACTTTGCGATGAGTTTATCGTAATGTTTTTTACTGAAATGATCGAAGGCTTTTTTAAGTATTTGCGAAGCTAATTTAATAGGTATAGTGGTTTCTTTTCTATCCAATTGCAGCCATAAACATTCTTGTAAATTACGAGCACCTACTCCTGCAGGATCTAGTTGATGAACCACATCAAGAACCTTTTCTATTTTTTCTTCGCTGGTATATACATTTTGGGTAAAAGCTAAATCATCTAGAATATCAGAAATCGATCTGCGGATATATCCGCTCTCATCAACGCTACCTACCAAAAATTCGGCGATCTGACGTTCTTCTTCATCTAGTCGATAGGTGTTTAATTGATTAACCAGGTGTTGATGAAACGTAGTTCCCGAAGCATAAGGAACACTTTTTTCTTCATCGTCAGAGCTGTAATTGTTAGAACTTAATCGATAACTTGGGATCTCATCATCACTCAGGTATTCATCTACATTAATTTCGGTCTCGATTTTGTCATTTCCAAAGTCATCTGCATCATTTTCATTGCTAAACGTATCCTCATATTCATCCGATTTTTCTTTTCCACTATCCAAAGCGGGATTCTCTTCCATCTCTTGTTTCAGGCGTTGTTCAAAGGCTTGAGTAGGAAGCTGAATCAACTTCATCAACTGAATTTGTTGAGGCGAAAGTTTTTGAGAAAGCTTAAAGTTTAATTGTTGTTTTAGCATAAAATGATCAATGTTCTTCTACTCACAAAAATAAACAAAAAACACTGTTTTTATGGAAGTATAAGATGGTTAGTTTATTTAAAAAATGCCAAAAAATCTTAATTATATACCTATAATTAAGATTTTCTTTCTTTGCCTTGATCAATAAACGGGCCAAAAACGATTTTAATATATAAGAATGCGTTTTTTGACACTAACATCTATAGTGTAGAATTACACTTTATGGCACAAATAGTTTGTTTTTAATGGCATAGATCACCAAACCTGTACGATTTTTTAGGTTCAATTTTTCGAAAATAGAATCCCGGTACCCTTCGATAGTCTTTGGGCTCAAACACATATCACTTGCTATTTCTTTGTAGGTCTTTTCTGTACAAGCATGTTTGATGAACTCTAGTTCACGATCTTTTAAAGATACTTTGTTGTCTTCCTTTGGATTAAGCGAACCCAATAATAGATTGGTCACATCTTTGGTGTGATAAAAACCTGTTTCTTGTACCTGTATCAAAGCGTTTTCAAGAATGCTTTTTTCTGTGTCTTTTAACAGGTATCCTTTGGCACCTGCTCGTAGCATTTTTAGGATTGTATTTTCATCTTCTTCTACAGATAGTGCTAGCACCTTTACTTGTGGGTATTCTTCTTTTAGTGCAGCTGTAGTTTCAATACCGTTCATGATGGGCATGTTGATGTCCATGAGTACTACATCCGGAATATTTTTTGGGTCTTTAAATCGGGTAAGCAGTTCTTTTCCGTTCTTACAGATATATAAGATTTTGAATTTGTCAAATCCATTTACCAAACCCGATAAGGCTTGGGACAACAAGATGTGATCCTCTACAATAACTACCGAATACTTCATAACTCCCTGTTCTTTTTAATTTGTGTGAATTTCTTTACTTAATGTGATTAGTCATTTTCATTGACGGCTGAAGGTAAGCTTTTTTTATCATAATGATAGGTTAAAGTAATGGATGTTCCTACTCCTTCTTCAGAATCCAGCGTTACTTCGGCGTCAATTAGTTTTCCTCTGTTTTGAATGTTACATAACCCAATCCCTTGACGGGTGTTGGAATCATTGATGTTAAAACCAACTCCGTTATCCTTGGCATGGATAACCAGTTTCTCTTCATCATAGTTTACGTTTACATCTAGTGTAGAGGCTTTAGAGTGTTTTATAGTGTTGGTAAAAAACTCCTGCAATATCCTGAAGATGATAATTTCTGCCTTGCCATCAAGACTATGTACTTCAGCATTACTGCTAAGGGTGGCCTTTATAAATTGCAATCGATTAAAACGTTCGATCTCCAGGTTGATAGCTTCGGTTAGGCTTAAGCTTTTTATCGCATCTGGATTGATCAGTTTTGACAACGATCTGAGTTCAGTTAAGCTCTTGGTGATAGTATCGGTAACTTCTTGCAGTTTGTTGGGGTCGTCTTGTGCAATATTTACCTGTATTTTGGCCAGCGTGAGTAGCTGGCCAATATTATCATGCAATTCCCAGCTGATATTACGTAAGGTTTCTTCGCGTATCTCAATCTGAGTTTCGGCAATCGCAGTTTCAAACTTTTTTTCAGCTTCTTTCTGTTGTAGCAATAAGATGTTCTTCCTTTTTTGGAAAATAATGAAAAGGAAAATCATGATTGTAATAATTACAATCAGTACAATACTTGCTATTAGTATAGCTGTTTCTTGTCGCTCCATACAAAGCCAAAGATAAAGCAGATGTTCATAATAACAGTTAAAAATACGCCTAGCATAAATGAAACCGTAACGTCAGTCCAGTCTGTATAATAATTTCGAAGTATTCTAAAAGGAATATTACCAATGTGATATAATAACAATCCAATACTTATCCAAAATAGAAGGTTTTTCTTGATATTCAAAACTTTTTGCGAGTTTAGAATTTCTATGAAATATAAAAAAATGATGACTACCAATAAACCTGATGCTACTATGTATGGAAGTATCTGTAATTCATATATGTAATTTTGAAAAAAACCATTAATAACTAAAATTGCTAAGTAAATAACAGAAAATATCGAGACTATGTTTTTGTTTTTCTTGTTATTCAAACATTGTTTATATAGGTTAAATAAGTATAAGAAACTTACTATATAATAGATGTTATATAATAAATCTCCCCATTCAATTTTTACATCTATGAGTCTTTTCAGATATATTCCAACTACAATTTCATTTAAAGCTGTATACCATAGGTAAAAACCAAAATGTTTTAGTTTAGTGCCTTTATACTTTTTATAATATAATGAGGCTACTATTGCAGTAATCAGCTCAATTAGTATTGCAGCATATAATATAAGTAATAAATGTTCCTTTTTCACTATCGTATTTCATTAAAATATGGTCTTTACGGATAACTTCCCAAATCATTAGCAATTGTGCTATTCTCACCATCCTGAGCAGATGACGCAAACGAAAAGAAACTTGCTGTATTTATATTAGGATGTACTTGTTTGTTTAATAATCCGTATTTCCCGCTTTCTAAGTCATCAAAGATATCTTCAAGAAATACCAATTCATTTTTTCCGTCACCATCACGATCTAAGAATGTATAGCCTCTATGAATATCACTATCACCTCTAAAAGTAGTAGGGGCTATAAAAACGGTGTTTCTTCGAGGATCAGGAATCGGTTTACCGTCTACAAATTTTTCAGCATCTGGATAATTTCCCAGATACAATCTATATCCAGAAATTTTTACAGAATCAGGAGTAATAGCTCGAATGTAGGCTATGTACTGATCCAGAAACGTATCTGTAAGATGGAATGATCGCGAAGGGATAAATCTTGGATCGGCTTCTCTATCACTAGGACATAATTTAGTCAATAAACTATCTCGTTTGCCTTCAAAAGTTTTTATCACACAAGCGCGATTTTTGGAATAGCTTCCGTATAATTGAACAGCGTCCTTGAATGATATAATTTCTTCCGGTTGAGTTGGATCCGGTGTTATCACTGGTCCTGGTTCTCTAGTGCAGTAATACGTAATTAAAGCCACAATGATGGCTACAATGGGGTATCCAATAAAATTAGTTCTGTTTTTCATTTTATGGGTTATTAGATGTTTGTGAATTCTAAAAGTACTATTATTCTATAGGATTCAAAAAAAGATATAAAATTTTGTTAATAGGAGATGGTTGTAATCTATTGTAAATTAAGTGTTTTGATAGGTTTTTGAAATGGTTTTCTAGAAGAAAAGTCTGTCAAATAAAGGGGTAAAAACCCCTATAGAAAAAAGGGGTTCCACTCTTTTAAAAAATAGATACCCCCTTACCGTTTACACCCTATTTGTCATCGTTTGATTTGCGAAAAAACTGGGGAGATTTTCTTAAAAGATCTTTGCAAACCTTTTCGTAAGGAATTGTCTACTATATGTGTACTAAAATTTTCGTCAAGTTAATTCCTAAAATTTTCGCTTTAAAAAACACTTTCAGTAAAAATTATAGCCTAAGAATAGAAATATTTTAAATCCAATTTTGAGGGTTTAATTTTAAGTTAAAAGCCTGGTATTTCGAAAACGTTCTTGGTGAAAAAAATGTTAAATACGTCTATGCAGGTTGCCGTTGTATTCTCTGGCGATCTACCTTGAAGATAACAATAGGTCGACCACTAAACTTTTCGAAAAGTTAAAAACAAAAACCACAACCATCTAATCACGTATTTATTATGAGAAAAATGTATTTCGTATTTGCAATAGTACTAGGGCTGTACTCTTGTAATACAGACACAGATCAATTAGAAGCAGATAATGAATCTATAGAACTAGCAGCAAAAAACAGTTCAGACAATGTTAAGTTGCTTAGAGCTTGGACATCAAATAGCAGTAGCCCCGTACTACGTCGATATGTAAGACGATTTGTTGTAAAAGTTAAAAACCTGGCATTTCAGAAACAAGTTTCGATTCATCATGCCACTTATAATGGAGGTTGGGTAGATATTCCCTTAACCTTTCAGCAAAGTATCGAAAATGGTGAAGAAATCTGGGCAGGAGAAGTAGAACCTGATACAGAGATCTATAACGATGAATTTGTAGTGAAGTACGTTGTAAATGGGGAAACCTATTGGGATAATAACAGCGGTTCTAACTACAGTATGCTTGTTAATATGGGTACTTATTTGGCGCCAGAAGTCGAAGTTTCTGTAGACCAGTATTACACCAGGTTTTTTGGAGGATCCTTTAATATAAATGTAGATGCCAGAAGAAATTATGGTACTGCAGGATCTGTAGAAGTGGTATATACTACCGATGGATGGGTAACTGCCCAGACAGCAGCTTTGAGTTACCAAAGGTATTTTAGAGTAGGGTATGCGCATTATATCCAAAGTCCTAATCAATTTGATATTGACAAATGGGAAACCACGGTTCGAGTAGATCAAGAAGTAAGTACGATCGAGTATGCCGTATTGTACAGAGTAGGGGACCAGGAATATTGGGACAACAATTATGGGAACAACTATGTCATTCAAAAAGTGACTTACTAAATCAAAATCAATACAACTTTATAACTGCGTTTCCATACCTAAGGGAGGGACTCGCTAAACGCAAAACAATTAATAAACTTTTAAAACCAATTAAGAATGAAAAAGCTGTTTTATTTGGCAATAGCATTACTAATCTTTTCGTGTACTACAGAAGATTTAATAGAAAATCAAGAAGCTGTTGATGTGACCGATATCAACAAGAAGAATTTAAATCCAGTGAGTTTGGTAAAATCCTGGACGACTTTTGGGACGTATAGAGGATTTTCTAGCTACACAAGAAAATTTACGGTACAAGTAGCTGATTTAGCATTTGATAAATCCGTTAGTATTTTTCATGAGAAACTAGATGGATCTTGGGAGGAAATCCCACTATCGTATAGTTTTGATATCGATGAAGATCAAGAAATCTGGATAGGAAATCAAACAACATCATCACAAATTTATGCAGATGAATTTGTAGTGAAATATGAAGTAGATGGTCAGGTCTATTGGGATAATAATAATGGAGCCAATTACAAGATGTCGGTAAGAGATGGTTATTTTTTGGCTAATCCAGACTCCAATATCAGTGTGGATACTGATTTTGACAGTATTTTCTACTCTTCTTTTTATGATCAAAATCAATTGAATGTTACTGTTGATGTAAGAAACTTATCACCTACCAAAGAGGTGGTCGTTGTTTATACTACCGATGGATGGCAGACACAAAATGAGTTTTCGCTATCGTATCGTCCATTTTGGAATAGCGGACCTTTTATCTCTGTAACAAGTCCTAACCAATTCGGGATAGAACGTTGGTCTGGGTTTGTTCGCTTTGATAGCACTATTAACACGGTAGAATATGCTGTGTTGTATAGAGTAAATGGTCAAGAGTATTGGGATAATAACTATGGAAAAAATCATGTAGTCATTCGAAGAGTGAATGGGTAGATGGTACAGGGATAATATGTAAAAACCACTTTTGGGATTCCCAAAAGTGGTTTTTTATTATAGAACTAGCTCCATTTTTATGTTACTACGCTTGTACAAAGGGTTTTTCTCTATGGGTATCTCGACAAAGCCAAATTTTTTGTAGATATAAATGGCATTTTCCAGAAGGGTATTAGAATAGAGTATGACTTTTACCCAACCTTGGTTTTTTGCAAAATCGATCCCATGCTGTAGTAACTGCTGACCAATTTTGTGTCCCTGAAACTTTGGAGAAACGGCCATTTTGCCCAACTCATAAATGTTTGACTCTACGGGGATTAAAGAAAAGGTTCCTGCGATTTCTTCTTCCACTTTGGCAAAGAAGATATACCCTCCTTTTTGCACAATAGTTTCTTCACATTTTTCTAATAATTGTTGATCCAATGGCTCTACGACAAAATACTTTTCCAGCCATTCTACATTAAGGCGGGCAAAGTCTTTGGAATATTTTGGATCAAAAGGAATAATCGTTAGTTGATCGGATATAGGTGTCATAGTTTTTCAAGTATTCGGTTGCTTAATGATTTTTCTGCAAATTGATTTTCTAGATGAGTTAAATGATGTGTTAAGCCAATGGCGCTTCCTTCGGTAAGCCATTTTACCTGTTCATCGATTATAGCCCAAATAGGAATCATTTGTTGATGTAGGTCTTTCCCTTTAGTAGTTAGTGTAAAGAGTTTTTTTCGTTTATCAGAGGTGTCAATTTTATAAGTGACTAGTTTTTTTTCGGTTAGTTTTTTTAAGGATTGTGTAATAGCCGGTTGTGTGAATTGCAGCCCTTCTTGAATAGTGGTTGTTGTGGTTGTTGTGTGGTCCACTATGAACTTGAATACAGGAAAGAGATAGGGGTCAAAGTCTATATTACAAGCGTTATAGATCAATTGTGTTTCTCTCATGAGATACTCACTTAGTCTCTTTAACCTAGAGCCAAGCCCCAGTTCTGCATATTCCTGAAGCTTATCTTTCATAAGTATTTATATAAGTGCTTATGTAAAAATATGAATAATTTTTAAAAAATGAAAATTTTGCTACAGGAAAGACCTCTCGTGTTGCTTGTAAATGCCTTTTACTATTGATTTTGAGTTTTTGATTTTGTGGATTGAGAAAAGCTATCGATCCAAAAGAAAAAGAAAAAGAGTTTAAATAATTTGATGTAATTCGGACATTCTATAAAGTAGGGCAGAAACCCTATCAGTCCCAAAAAGCCCAAAAATTTTAAATATTTCATATACTATCTAATAATGATCAAGATTGTATTATTGGTATCAAAGCTCAACCAAAAGTTACGTCTTATTTCAAGAATTTTGACTTGGATATAAAACTTTAAACCCGTTTTTTAGACTTATTTCCCTAATCTATTTTTTAGCACTTCCTGGATTCCAGCTAAATGATCACTAAACTGCATCATTTGAGCTAATACCTGCGCCATTTCGTTTTTATCTCCAAATCCCTTCAATTTATTGTTTTTGGTAAAGGTTTCTTTAATGGTTTCCCAACGGGTCATTTCTTCTTCCGAAATAGTTCCTGTCATTTCTTTATATTTTAACAAATTCGCTTCGGCTGCGCTGGTTAATGTTTGGGATTCATTCTCGTAATGGGAAAGCAATAATGTCCTTAACTCAGTATCATTCATAATCGGCACAACCTTGGCTACTAATTTGCTCATATCTCGGTAGGAACCTTGTAGTTTGAATGAAGGTTCTGTGCGATAAGCATCTTCCATGGCGGCAGATTGGATATAGGTTTCATTTACTTTTAATACCGTGTCTCGTATCAGTACTACTTTTTCCAGAACAGATACATAATCCTGGATCTCCTGTTTAGTATGATTGCCTTCTAATTCGACACCTTCTTGCGTTCCGGTTTCTACGATCTCGATTAATTTGTAAATATCGTCAAAGTGTTTGCTGCTCAATTGGTGCAGGACGGGGTTTGAAGTCATTGCATTTTCAATCAAACTCAATTTAAACAAATCCGCTGTATCCCCGATAATATCTCCAAGATTATAAATATCAGCACGATTGGCCAGCATGTCTGGAATCTGAAATTTTTCTCCACTTTCAGTATATGGGTTACCTGCCATGATTACACAAAAACGTTTGCTTCGTAAATCGTAGGTTTTTGGATTGCCATTGTATACCCCTTCTATTTTTCTGGTCCCATCGGCTAGAGATATGAATTTTTGTAAAAACTCAGGATTACAATGTTGTATATCGTCGAGATATAACATCACATTGTTCCCCATCTCAAAAGCTAGATTTAACTTTTTTAGTTCTTCTCTTGAAGCGGCATTATTTGCAGCCATGGGATCTACAGAAGTAACTTCGTGTCCAATGGCCGGGCCGTTAATTTTCATGAAAACCAACCCTAATCGGTTAGCCATGTACTCCATCAAAGTCGTTTTTCCGTATCCTGGAGGAGAAATAAGTAATAGCATTCCCATTCGATCGGTACGCTTATTTTCACCAACACTACCTAATTGTTTAGATAGGTTATCCCCAAACAAAGGGAGATATACTTGATCTATCAATTTATTTCGTACAAAAGAAGATAGTACTTTAGGTTTGAATTCATTTAGCTTCAAATCTTCTTTTAATTGGTCTGTAACTTGATGTTTAGCTTCCCTGTATGCTTCAAAGGCGGGTGCCTCTACCGTTGCAAATTGGTGTAATGCGGCAACAAAAGTGTGATAATTGAACGCATATTTACCTTCATTGATCGAGCCATGACTTCCTTTCAAATCTTTTATGACTTGCGAAGGGTTTACATGAATTACTTCAGAAATTGCTTCTTCTTTGAACAATAAAGTACAAACGACCTCGTGGGCATAATCTATATGTTCTGGGATATTTGCTTTGATGTAAGAACTTACCCATTGTAAGGCTAGATTGATTTTTGAATTCCAATCAACATGACCATTTGACTTTGGTTTTGTATCTAAGTCGAGCGCTTTTTTAAGTTTGGCAAATACTTTTTCTTTTTTAGTTCAGAAATGAATGCGTCATATATTTTATTGGCCGTTTGGCTAATGCAAAAACTATTGTCGCTTTGTAATTCTGTAAATAAATAATGTGCAATATCGTTGCTTCTATTGGTTTCAGACCATTGTCTTTCTTCGATAAAAGCATTAATCTCTTTATCTAGTTTTGTAATTACACTATGATGCTCTTGACTATCTGGAAAAACCTGTAAAACCTCACCTGATGCTTTTATTGTGGTATTCCAATACTCTTGCTTTTCTTTTTCTAAGCTAAACCAGAAATACTGGGCAAAAGCTCTGGTATTTGGGGTGAAACGCAATAAACCCAGACCATGATCTTGTTCGACAAGAACTTTTAATATTTTGGCCGCGTCTATATCATGAACCCCTTTTACATACCCTTCTGCGTAGTTTTTGCTACTTTCAGATTTTACAATTTCCAGAAGTTGTTCTTCTGTTTGGTGCTGTAATTTTTCTTTGGTTATGGTTTTAAAAATTTTATAAGCAAGATATGCTGATCGATATATTTCAGAGTTTTCGGAAATTAATTCCTGATTCCAATATTTTTTAGATTGGAGTAATACTTCATTCTCAATCCCCTGATAAAAATCGGTTCCTGTAAGATGATAAGCAAGTGCTGCGTCTTTGTATACAATGGTGAGATCCAGAGGTTGTTTATTTACACCAAATTTGTGTTTACCTAGCTTGATAATATTCTCCCCATCCTCATATAAATCTTGTTTGTCTTTTAATTTACGGGTGGCATCTTCTTTGGCTACTTTTAAGGCCGTTTCTATAGCTTCCGCTTTTCCTGCATCATCCAAATCCGTAAGCTGATCAATAATGTCTCTTAGTTTGTTGATCATCAAATCTGAGGCAAAATACCCATTGATATCTGCTACTGCATCAAAACTCAATGCTTTTTTGGTAACTCCTTTCAGAATTCGATTTGCCGCATTTTCTAAAGCAACAGCCTTTTTGTTACGGGCTTCTATTAATCCGTTCTTTCTCGCTTCAAAGGCATTATAAACTTCTTCTCTTTTTTCTATAATCTGCGCAATAAATTCTTCGAAGTCTGCAAATCTTCCTTCCAGATCCTCTAACTGAACAGAAACTTTATTTAAAAGCTCATCAGTTTTTTCAGGGGTGTTAGCAATATCCAAATAGTTGATGATACTTTGGTCTACTAACTTTAATTGAGCCGTAAATTCTGCTGTAGCTTCTTTACTTCCCAAAGATTTTATCGCATTCTTGATTCCTGCTTTTAACTGGTTAATGGTAGCAAAAATCAAGGAGATATTATCTATGATTTTGGTAGAATGAGAAGTGTCTTCGATCTGAAGATTGGAAACGATGTCAATCAGCATTTCAAGATCTGTTGCAATTTGATTGACCTCTTCTTCCAACTTTTTGGCATCGATTACTTTTTTGATATCTCCTAGAACCGTTTGTTTTTCTTCTACTCTTTTGTGATAGGGTAGTAGTGCTTTGTCGTCCAGAAGAAATTGAACACAACGTTGAGAAATTTTCTCGGTTTGTTCGGCAATCTGGGTTTCCAGAGATTTGATGAACTCATTATCCACATATCGGACATCATTTAAACTGATGGTTTCACCACGTAGTGTTCGCAGTTGTGATAACACCTGCACAAAATCATCGATAGATCGAAAAGAACTACTTTTTATTTTGCCGAAAATTAGTTCTGCCTGATCTTGCGTTTCTTTGGTTACCTTGGCGGCAGTTTTTCTAAGTTGAACAACCTTTTCAAATTCGTCTATTGCAGCATTGGCAGCACCACTAATTTCTTCAAGAGGAATGTCTAATCGAAATGTGTCTTCTTCTCGGATCCAATAATAACTATCAATGACATCATTGGAGAATTTGGAAATGTCATCATATAACCCATCATAACTATCCTCTTTGTTTAATAAGGTGATCAGCGCATAGCACTCGGCCATAGCTTTTACAATATCCTTGTTTCCTATTTTGTATAGTAAAGTATCTGTGTGTTCTGAAGGAATGGTATCTCCTTTCATAAAAGGAGTCTGCCAAATCTGAATGACATGATGTTTGGTCTGCTCATCTTCGGTTTTGAAATAACAAAGCTCACCATTTTGGAGAATCGTAAAACCATTACATACGATAGGAGTCTTTACCTCTTGCTCGATGACATTATAAGACATTAGGGTGTAGAGCCCCTTTTCGCTTTGGTAAAACACATACAAAAAGTCTTCTCCATTGGGCGATATGATTTTTTCCTGAAACTTAACCTCAGAAACCTCATTGGTAAAGAGTTTGAAATCTCCAGACTGCAGGTAATATCCGTTAGGATAAATGATTCCTTGATCATCAGGCAAAAGTAAGCAGGCATCTTTGATAGCCTCTATTTTTTTTACCTCTTGCATTTTATGATTGTAGACAAAATAGCGTGGTGCTTCCTGAAAAGGTTTTATCTCTAATGTGATCAAATTACCCAAATCAGCAAAGCGGTATTGTCCATCATCCAAGGTTTGATCTGCATGTTCTACAGCTTCATCCAAAATACCTTTACCTTCATCAGTATTATCTTCAATTTTAATAGTAAGATCTCCACCAATAGTTTCTACAAAAACCTTATCCAGAATAGAGATATGGGAATGTGCTCCATATCGATGCATATCACGAGTAACTTCGGTCCAATTGAACTCGTGTTGTTTCGGGAACTTAAATTCGTGTTCACTTCTGTTATCAACATAGGTAAGAGTTCCTTCATTAATCAACCACTTGAAGGTTTTAATATCTGAAACACTTTCACTTAACTGAAACACCATATGCAGGTAGTTGCCAACGATAGCGAATTTAGAAAAGATGGTATTGCGATAGTATTTATAGAGATTTGTAAAATCATCAATAAACACAGGATCGTTGATCAGATCTAAGGTCTTTGCTGAGAAATGTTCATTAGTATAGGTATAAATACTAAAAACGTCTGCTAAGGTGATTTCGGTCCGAAGACCAAAATGCACATTATAACCAAATAAGCAATATTCCCCGATAGTTACTATATCTCTAGCAATACAGTTATTTTCGGTATTGATTCGATTGTTAGCGATTAGTTTTGTCTCTACGCTACCAAAGACTTCTTTTCTTGCATCATTTAATTGGGTAAGACGGGTTTGGAGATCGCTCTTATGCTTTTGTAGACGATTTTGAATGATCTCGTAAGTTCCGCCATCCAATTGAGTATGTTGATTGTTGTTTTCTTCTTGCATGTTTTAAATCGAATTTACATTCGCTGTTACAAAGGACTTCGACAGACTCAGTCAGACAATTTAAGTTTGATTTTAAGTCTATAGGTCACGCTGAGCTTGTCGAAGCGCCAACTAAGGCGGACCTCAATTCTATTTCTCTATTTTGTTTCCGAACTGAGTGTGATTTTTTGAATATTCAATTAATTTATCCCAATCTTCTTCTATTAGTGCTGTTTTCTTTTTTCTGCTCCATCCTTTTAATTGTTTTTCAATTTTAATAGCTTCGTTTGGATCTGTAAAAGCTTGAAACCATTTTAAACTTACTGGCCTTCTCTTAAAAGTATAAGCATCTTCTTTTGTTCCAATGTTGTGTTCATATACTCTGCGTTCTAGGTCATTGGTAATACCTATGTAAAAAGAACCATCTTTACATTCAACTATATAAACATAATATTGTTTCATCTTTTATTCTATTAGGACTTCGACAAGCTCAGTCTGACATTGGATTTATTTATATAAAAACGTATCAGAGATTCCGGTTGGATTTTCAAAGTAATAAAACAAGAATTTGATAAAGAGAATAGTAGCGATAATGCTCATGGTTAAAATGATACCGTTTTTAATATTCTCTTTCTGCTGTTGTTTTTTTGCTCTATTTCTTATTTGCTGTAAAACTTCTTCTGAAACAGGCTCTTTTTTAATGCCCTGACTTTCTCCGTTCGAAGTTGTCCATCCGTCGAAAGCTTCTCTTTTTGATCGTCTGTTGTTGTTTTTTAACGATGCCAGCATTGCTGCTGTAGATCCTCCAAATCCCATAAATAAACCTTTTAAAAGTTAAACAATTCCCATCCCGGTCTCCCCAGAATGGGAAGACTTTTATGGGTTTAATACAATGATTGTGATCTTTTTCATAGTATGACTAGAAACCGTTGCTAACTATTGTTCTGATCATTGCGATTACTTCAGTTTTTTATCAGAAAGCCCTAATCCGCTTGCTAGGTTAAACAGGTTAGTGAACAAATTGTTTTCGTCTGGATCGGTTGTTTTCTGTTTTAGTTCTAACAATAAATTCGCGATTGTAAGATTCTTAATATCCTCTGATGAGATTCCGTATTTTGTTGCGAATTCTTTTACCTTTTCTAACAAATTTCCTTTTACATCTTCGCTCCCTAGGATCGCATCTTTTACATCTTGTATGTTATCAGAATGTTGTACTAATCTGTCAAATCCTTTAGCCTTGGTGATTTGTCCCATAATTTGCTCAAAGAACATGGTTTCACCACCTACGATATCGATATTAGCTGCTTTTAATGCTTCTCCGATCACTTCGGCTTGTGCATCTGCAATTTCTTTCTGGATATTGATATGCGCCAAGTCTACTTGTAATTCTTTATCTAAGCGTAGTTTGAACTCTTCATGTTCTTTGCCAACACCATCAAGTTTCTTCATGGCTTCTGCTTTTTCTTCAATACCAGCAGCATCTGCAAGTGCTTTTTCTTTGATCACTTCGGCTTCTGCTAATCCTTCTTCACGTATCGCTTCTGCTTTTGCCTGGATACCTGCGGCTTCTGCTTTTGCAGTTTTTTCAATAACGTTGGCTTCTACCAATCCTTCACGCTCTCTTGCATCTGCTTTGGCATGCATCACTTGTGCTTCAGACATACCCAAAGTAGCTTCTTCTTTGGCCTGAGCTTCTGCAAGTGTTTTACGAGCCTCAGCTTCTTTCTCACTAGCTTCTTTTTTGGCTTGTGCTTCGATGTTGATTTCTTCGGCTTTTTGCTTAGCAGCTTCTTTCTGTGCTTCAGCAGCCTTTATCGTTTTGATTAAATCTTCTTGAGCAGCAGCTTCGGCAATGGTAATTTTTACTTGTTTATCACGATCTGCAGTTTTAAAAGCCTCAATATCTTTCATATTCTCCTGCTCTTCTACCACACCTTTTTCCAGCATTACTCGATCACGAATCACATCTTGAATATTCTTCTTTTCTACTTCTACTACCTTTTCTTTTTCGATCTGAGCCAGCGTAACAATTCGTTCGCGTTCTGTCGCCTCTAGCATTCTATCTTTTTCTACTCTTTCAGTCTCAACAGCATCTGTTCGCTGTTTATTTTTGGCAGCAACAATAATCTGGCGCTGCATGTTCTCCTCGGCTACTTTTACTTTTTCTTCAGTATTGATACGTGCAGTTTCGGATTTTAATCTCTCTTCTTCAGATACTTTTAAAGTTTCGGCTTCTTCGCGAGCCTTAATATTGGCAATTTCACGTTTTTGTTGTTCTTCTTTTTCTGCTAACTGTTTATCCAATTCAAGGATAGCTTCGCGAGCTTCTACATCCTGCTTACGAATAATTTTTTCTTCATCTCGCTTAATGAGGTTTGATTTTATATTTTGAGCAGCAGTTAATTCTGTGATTTTTTTGATTCCTTCAGCATCCAGGATGTTATCGGCTTTCATCACACTTAGTGAGGTTTGCTCCAAATCATCAATAGCACAGTCATCTAGAATGTATCCATTTAGATCAGTACCAATAATATTTATGATTTCGTCTCTAAACTCCCTACGAGCTTCATATAATTCTACAAACTCAAACTTTTTACCCACGGTTTTCAAGGCTTCAGAAAACTTTGCGTCAAAAAGACTACGCAAAGTATCTATTTCAGAAGCACGATTACAACCAATAGTCTGTGCTACATTGATGATATCTTCAACAGATTTATTAACTCTAACAAAAAAAGCAACTTTAATATCAGCCCTAATGTTATCCTTACAGATCAACCCGTTTACTCCTGTGCGTTCTATTTCAATTTTTTTGATAGAAATATCCATGATTTCTACTTTATGTAGTACAGGAATTACATATAAACCTTTGTCGAAGGCAACTGCAGTTCCTCCAAATCCAGTACGTACTAATGCTTCTCCTTGAGGAATTTTTCTATAGAAAATGGCAATAATTATAAAATACAGTACTATTAAGAGTACCAGTGCTACCACCACGATAATAGCTATGCTTGCTAAATTGCTCATAATTGCTTTAATAATTTAGTTGTTGAATAATATAAAGTTGTTTGTTTTTTACTTGATTTACGATGGCTACTCTTGAGTTAGCCGGTATTTCAATTCCATCTTTTGATTGCACCATCACTTTGATAGGATCAGATTGTATTTTAATTTCGAGCGTAGCGA
The DNA here is from genome assembly GCF_055808215.1 of Aquimarina sp. KJ22-3. Classification (NCBI taxonomy): domain Bacteria; kingdom Pseudomonadati; phylum Bacteroidota; class Flavobacteriia; order Flavobacteriales; family Flavobacteriaceae; genus Aquimarina; species Aquimarina sp. KJ22-3. The sequence continues at coordinate 875,444 of NZ_CM147859.1, forward strand.
TTTTATCTCCTGAAATAGTGCTGTGCAAAATCCCTTCTCTACCTAAAAGATCCAATGCGCTTTCTCCTTTATTATTAAAATTGGTAAAGAACCTTTTGAAGGGTGTTGTGAAAATTTTGGTCAAAAATAGGGCTGGGAGTATCCCTCCAAAAAAGAAAATAAAACCAAAGTCATTGTCATAGCTATGTGTTATAGAAGTTCCAGCCATTGTTATTGCCCACCAGAATAACACAAAGAATGAAAAAGTAAACATGAAAGGTAACCCAACGAAATTGAAATAGATCAAAAAAATCTGAAAGAAATTCAGCTTTCCTCTTCTTCGTATTACATCTTCTTTTTTTACTTCTGTATTTGAGATCTCTGGAATATCCAGATTCGTTCTTGCGTCAAAATCGGTCTCGACATCAACATCTACATCTGCTTCGGCATCTATATCCAGGTCGATATCTGCGTCAAAAAAATCAAGATCTAAGCCTGTAAGGGTAGTAAGTATCCAATACAGGATTAACAACCCAAATAGGATAGTCAAAGGCAAATTGACTATTGAAATTGCTATGTCAAATAATTCTTTCAAAAGGTTAGTGTTAGTAGTTAGTTATTAGTTAATGTTCTCTTTTTTCAAAATCTTCTTTTTTATGCAATCGAATTCTTCGAATAACGAGATAGATCAGTGCGGCCAAAATTCCTGCCCAAAATATGGTGTACACAGATAAAAAAGTTTCCATTGCTTTAATTATTTGAATTTCACTGCGGTACCATATGCCAGTATTTCTGAAGCCCCTTGCATAACCATTGATGTCGTAAATCGAATATTTATTACCCCATCGGCACCAATTTTTTCAGCATCTTGTATCATACGTTGCATTGCTTGCTCACGAGAGTGGGCTTGAAGCTTTGTATACTCTTCAATTTCTCCACCCACTATATTCTTAAGTCCTGCAAAAACATCTCTCCCGATGTTTCTTGCTCTTACTGTACTCCCTCTGGCGATACCTACAATTTGAGATATCTCTTCGTTGGGTACAGTTTCTGTAGTGGATATAATCATGGGTATGTTGTTTTAGGTTTATACTACATACAATTAGGCGTCATCGTCTTTTAAACCCAATTGCTCTTTTAGTTTTGCCAAATCATCTTCGGCATTGGATTTTGTGAGATCTATGGCCTTGTCAATTTCTTCGTCGATGGTCTTTGCCGTGTTTGCAATATCACCATACGCTTCTGCTAGTGCTTCTTCCTGATTCACTTTATCCTTCATTCGTTCTAACATCGAAACAGTGCTTGAACTATCGATCTCGGCCATTTGTTTGTTTACATTTTTTGTGGCTTTAGATACTTTTACTCTGGCTTTAAGAGTTTTAAGCTCATTCTCCCATTTACTAATGTTCTTTTTAATGTCGTCTACGTTTTTTTCTAATTGAGAAACTGATTTATCAAATTTTTCAGACTCTGATTTGGTACGACTTACTTGTTGTAGGGATTCTTCTTTTTTAATAAGTGCTTCTTTTGCCAAACGATCAGCTTCAGCGGTATCCAGATCTCCACCTTGTGCTTTCTTTAGAATTAGCATTGCTTTTTGTTGATAGTCTTCAGCTTTTGCCGCAAATTCTTCAGTTTCGTTTTTAGCTCTTATTGCCAAAGCTTTTACCTGAGCAAGTGCTTCCAGACTTTTATCCAAATCTACTTTCATATCTCTTATCCCTTGTTCAGTCATCTTAATAGGATCTTCCATTTTGTCTATAGCAGAGTTTGCTTCAGCTTCACCTATCTTAAATAATCTTTTAAAAAATTCATTGTTCTTAGTATTTTGAAAAATTTATAATCTGTTCTGAATATTCGCTTAATAATAACCCCAAAGAATTGAGTGAGCCTTCGAGTTCGTTAAGATCAAGATTTTCTACCTGCAAAGTATCTCTGAAGATTACTTTGTCGCCAGTTTCATCTAGGACGAAAGCTCCGTGAACAATATCTCGATTTTTTTGAAGCAGATTCTTATAAACGATTTCGTTATTATTTTTGATGTTAAAAATATGCTGCTCCATAATTAGTATAGGCGGAGCTACCCCCAGAATCATATTTTTGATTCCTTCATTCTCCTTACTAACCATAATAATTCCCTCAGATCTATTCTCGTGAGTAATATTATAATTGAGTTTGAGTAAGTAATCTTTTATAGTTTGAAAATGATCTTGCATTTGATGTTTGTTTATGGACTTATTAATGAAATAGTTTGATAGTAAGATGAGTACCAATATTACAAAAAGTCACATAAATTTTCGGCAATATTACTAGCTAATTCAGCTAGATAAATTACTAGAGATACCATGGGTATGATGTTTTTAAAGTTAATAAATTAGTTGTCCTGCTAAAAATTTTAGTATACTCCCCCGAGTTTTCCGTAAATGAAAAGAAATACAAAAGTATTTCTACTAAAATTAGCTTTTTTCAAGTATATTAGCTAATATTGTTAGTGTAAATGTACAACAATTTTCGATAATTGCAAATAAAATTAGCAAAAATGTCTTTTTTTGGAAAAAACATAAAAAAATTCGCGGAGTAAAAGGATTGAGTCAACAGGCGTTTGCAGAGCTTTTTGACCTTAAAAGAGGGACTTTGGGTGCTTATGAAGAGGGTAGAAGTGAACCTAAGATAGAGACTATTATCAAGATTGCTAACTATTTTAGCATTCAAATAGACGATTTACTCACTAGCGAATTAACCGTTAATCAATTACTAAAGTTTAAAGGGGATCTTACTACATATGCCGCAGATGCAAAACGAGAACAGTTCGCCTACATCCCTTGCATTACCGAAAATAATGTAAACGAATATATTACTCTATTCGATAAGGAAACTTTTATTAAAGAGTTACCTACAATACAATTACCGGTTAACCCCACCAAAGAATTTAGAGGATATACGGTAAGTAATCTTGAGATGACCTCACATGATAAAGGGTTCTACCCCAAAGATATCGTTATAGGAGAAAAAGTGCCTGCTACTGTAATCAAGAAATTGAATAATGGAACGTTAGTGTTTGCATTAGTAGATGATAAGATTATTTTCAGAAGACTATACATTACCAAGGGCAATGCTGTACTAAGAGCTGATCATAAAAATATAGAGGACGAAGAGTACCCGTTGTCAGAAATTAAGGAAATGTGGAGAGTTCGATATGTTTTTTATAGAAGGATTCCTGATTTTGGTGATGATGTAGAGGATAAGTTAATGATCATCGAACAACAACTTCAGAAAATGAGAGAACGACTCTCATAACCATATAGATTTTCATTATTTTAAAATTATCACAATCAATTTAGATAGTTGATTTTGTGTGAAATATCGAGTATCTTTAAGTGTACTTAATTCACACAAAACTACACCAATTCTATATAGATTGGTTGTTCTTCTCTTGGGTTTGCCTGTAGCAATTCTATTGCAGCGCGTTTATCCTTGAATTTTATGATCCAAAGTGTTTTTGGTACTTTTTATAATCCTTTATAAGGAATAGTCTAACCTATTCTGATCATGACAGAAATGGGCATTTGGGAGTACAATCCAAATAGGAAAAAGAGTAAGCTGTCGATTGGATTTATAATGTTATTGAATACTATTATAGATTTTTTATATTAAAATTTAAAATACTATAAGAATCAATTATTATAAATTTGAAAAGAATTACAACAATAATCATTTAATCTTAATTTATCTGCAATGGAAAATAACAGTCTTAAAACCACGAATCCTCATGGATCGAGTTCTAATGGATTGGATGCCAGCATGTGTCCTTTTCTAAATGGTGCCCATAAAGAAGGTGCCGGTGGTGGAACATCGAACAGAGATTGGTGGCCAAATCAATTGAAGTTGAATATCCTCCGTCAACATTCTTCATTATCTAATCCTATGGAGGAAGCATTTAACTATGCTGACGAATTTAAGTCGTTGGATTTGGAAGCAGTTAAGAAGGATCTTTATGCATTGATGACTGATTCTCAAGATTGGTGGCCTGCAGATTACGGGCACTATGGTCCTCTTTTTATACGTATGGCCTGGCATAGTGCGGGTACCTATAGAATCTCAGATGGTAGAGGTGGAGGAGGTTCAGGAACACAGCGTTTCGCTCCTTTGAATAGCTGGCCTGATAATGGAAACCTAGACAAAGCTAGATTACTACTTTGGCCAATCAAACAAAAATACGGTAAGAAAATTTCTTGGGCAGATCTTATGATTTTGGCAGGGAATTGTGCATTAGAATCTATGGGGTTCAAAACTTTTGGTTTTGCAGGAGGTAGAGAGGATATATGGGAGCCTGAAGAAGATATCTATTGGGGATCAGAGACTGAGTGGCTAGGAGATAAAAGATATGAGGGAGATAGAGAGCTTGAAAATCCTTTAGGAGCAGTTCAAATGGGATTAATCTATGTGAATCCAGAAGGTCCAAATGGAAACCCTGATCCAATGGCATCAGGGAGAGATATTCGCGAAACTTTTGGCCGTATGGCAATGAATGATTACGAAACGGTAGCTCTTGTAGCAGGTGGACATACCTTTGGAAAAGCTCATGGAGCTGCAGATCCAGATAAGTATGTAGGAAGAGAACCAGCTGGAGCAAGTATCGAAGAGCAGAGTTTAGGATGGAAAAACACCTTTGGTAGTGGTCATGGTGATGATACGATTACAAGCGGTATAGAAGGAGCATGGACACCAAATCCAACCAAATGGGATCATGATTATTTTGATGTTCTTTTTGGATACGAATGGGAATTAACAAAAAGTCCTGCCGGTGCGCATCAATGGAAGCCTACAGAAGCTTCTGCTGCTCGAAAAGCACCAATGGCTCATGATGCTTCAAAATCTCAGGATCTGATGATGACAACCGCAGATATGGCGTTGAGAATAGATCCGGAATACATCAAAATCTCAAAACATTTTCAGAATAATCCAGAAGAGTTTGCAGATGCTTTTGCGCGTGCATGGTATAAGCTTACACATAGAGATATGGGGCCAGTATCTCGTTATCTAGGACCAGAAGTACCACAAGAAGAATTAATTTGGCAAGATCCAATTCCTGCTGGGACTACTACTTTGATAAATGATCAAGATGTAGCAAGTTTGAAAGCAAATATCTTAGCTTCAGGATTATCTATTTCAGAATTAGTGGGAACAGCTTGGGCATCCGCTTCGACCTTTAGAGGTTCTGATAAGCGTGGTGGAGCCAATGGAGCTCGTATACAGTTAGCTCCTCAGAAAGATTGGGAAGTAAATAACCCAACTCGACTTGCAAAAGTATTGGATATACTTGGACGTATTAAAGATGAATTTAATAGTGGACAATCAGACAAACAAGTTTCTTTGGCAGATTTGATAGTTATTGCAGGAAATGCAGGGGTAGAGCAAGCAGCAAAAAATGCAGGTCATGATGTTACTGTGCCGTTTACTCCAGGAAGAGGAGATGCTACACAAATACAAACAGATGTAGAATCCTTTGCTGTTTTAGAACCTAGAGCAGATGGTTTCCGTAATTATATCAAAGGAAAATATCAAGTCTCTGCAGAAGAAATGCTGGTAGACAAAGCACAGTTATTAACGCTTACCTCTCCAGAAATGACAGTATTAGTAGGAGGGCTACGAGTGTTGAATACCAATTTTGACGGTTCTACTCACGGTGTGTTTACCAAAAGAACGGATGCACTTACCAATGATTTCTTTACGAATTTATTAGATTTAAGTACAACTTGGAGTGCAACTTCAGACGAACAAGAAGTATTTGAAGGAAAAGATCGCAGAACTGGTGAGGTAAAATGGACTGGGACACGTGTGGATCTCATTTTTGGTTCAAACACAGAACTTCGTGCCATTGCAGAAGTGTATGGTTCTTCTGATGCCGAACAGAAGTTTATAAATCATTTTGTAGCGGCTTGGCACAAAGTGATGGAATTAGATCGTTTTGATTTAGCATAAGTTTTAATGATATAAAGTAGTAAATTTAGCAGGTGGGACTTTTTGAGTTACCACCTGCTTTTAGAAATGAGTACTAAATTATAGCGATACTACATGGAAGATATTTTTAACGCAATCCGTTCAGGAAATACAAATACTGTACAATCAATTTTAGATCAAGATCCAAATTTGGTAAATACAAAGGATCAAAGAGGATCTACACCTTTACTACTTGCTACATATTACGGTAATGAGGATGTTACCAAAATTGTGTTGAGTCATCAACCAAATATCAATACTCAGGATGCCTCAGGAAATACTGCTCTAATGGGGGTGTGTTTTAAAGGGTATTATGCAATAGCCAAGTTGTTAATTGAAGCTGGAGGAGATGTAAATGCCAAAAATTATAACGAAGCTACAGCACTTATTTATGCGGCTACCTTTGGTCACAAGGATATCGTAAAATTATTGATAGATAATGGTGCCGATATCAATGCAAAAGATAATAAAGGATATACTGCCGCTATGCATGCAAAAGATCAAGGCTTAGAAATTGCCGAGCTAAATACTTAGTTTTTTGAATACTACTAATAGTACATATAGCATTAAATCTGTAAATATTCGCACTACAGATTTGCGTAGAAGATTGCTAATGTCTTCTTCTGCGGTAGCCATTTTTGAAGCTTTTCTCAAAGAAAGTATAGGAGAAGAAGTATTGGTAGTAAACACCAATATCGGTATGGAGGTATATTATTACTCCAAAAATGATTATAGCACCTTTATACGAGAAAGTATTCTACTATATACCATTAAATATATTGATCAGTCGAAATTAAAATTTAAAAATCACCTTACTCGCGAAGAAGTATATCAAAGCTTTTGTGAAGCATTGATGACTTTTGCACAGTATCCTCAGGTTTTTTTGGCATACACCAAAAAGTTTATTCATCTCAAAGAGAGGAATGAAACTAGTAAATACGTCTTTCCTATTTTGAACGGTTTTTTTGAAGAAGTTCTTAAGTTTTTGACAGAAACCGGAAAAATGCCTCACTACGAAAAGATAAGGAGAGCAAAAAATCAAATCAAGAAACCAGATCCCGATGATCTTATTATAAAAGATCTGATCTCAGAAATTTTGATGAAAAAACATTACAATTAAAACTTCGATTAAGTGTTGTTTTTGATCAATTTTTTTGAGCTAATTCTTTAGAATTGACGTTTTTAGCGTTTAAGTGCCTACTATTCATCGATTTTCGTGATGACTGTAATCTATCAATAAGGGGGGATTTTCCCCTTGTTTTGCAATAATTTCTTACAAAATAGTATGGAAATCCTCAATTTTCGTACGTATTTTCTTTCTTTAAAAAAATTAACATTTCGCCGAAATACCAATATCTATCGGTGAATGGAAAGGTTTTGAAACAATAGCATAAATATATTACGGTTTTTCCGTATCCGTTTTTGAAAGGGAATTTCTAATTTTAAATAAATCGATTTAACACACATAAAATCATCGTACTCAAGTAGATAAGCTTTTCGTCAAAATGTTAAAAAAATCTTCTGCGCCCCTGGAAGAATAGTTTAACAAAAAGCTTCAAAGATTGAAGCGTCCCAAATACATTACGAATGAAAGCTACAAGAAAAATCGGTTACCCTAAGAATTTTTTTACAACAATTAGATTAAGTTTTTTAGAATTAAATAAGTACATCATTTCAGAAAAAATATTGCCTTTATTTTTTAAATGGATGTTACTTTCTTTTTATATACTTATAATGTCTTCCTGCGAAGCTAATGAAGAAGATACACACCCAGAGGATATTTCTAACTTTATGTTGATAGAAAATCCTGAAAAAGTAATCAAAGTTAATTTGTTCTACGTAGAATCAGAGACTTCCATTCATCAATCAGATTATCACCTGGATGAAGCAGAGTTTTTTGAATATCTAAATGGATATTACTTTCACAAATATGGTATTGGTTTAGAATTGGCACAATCACAATCCTTGGTAAATGATGAGTTATATGATTTAAGAGATAATAGAGGTGGTGAACCAAGTACATTTTTTATGCAATGTGCAGATTCTTATGAAAAAGACAAATTGAATATTTACATCATCAAAAGATCAAATATTATTGGAATAGCTGGAATGGGAAGAAGCCAGAGAGTATTGTTAACCTATGAGAACCTATTTACTTCTACAAGCCCACACGAAATTGGTCATGCTCTTGGATTGTTTCATGATGATGAAACGATAAACATTATGAGCACAACTTTGGATAAACAATCAAGAAAACACTTCAACCACGTACAAGAGGAGAAAATGAAAAAGAGAATAGATATGATAAACACCAATAATGCGCTATAATTACTGGTGTTTATGTTAATGTTGTAGCTTTCCCTAGCAAAGAACTCCACTTAATGCGGAGTTCTTTGTTTTTTTAATATTTATGATTAACTATTTAGTTAACAATTAGAAGATATGTTCAATTGAGCTCTCTACTTATTCTTTTTAATAATTTTGATTGTTTTCTGAGACCCATTATTAAGTCTTACTCTTAAAAAGTAAATTCCATTCTTTAAAAAATCAAGGTTAATGGTATCCAAACGATCTTTTGATAAAAGATCATTATTCTCATATACCAGTTTCCCGTTAATACCATAAACCTGAACATTATTTATCTTTTCAGGATTTGAGAATTTTATTAAATCGGTAAAAGGATTAGGGTGAATTAAGGAGTTATTTTCTATTTGTTTTAGGTCATTTGACTTATTTGGATTTGGATTTGGAATTGATGTAGCATACATAATAATCGAACATTTTTCACTATAAGGGCCATCAGTTCTAACGACAACATCATATCTTGTATTAGGAAGTAGATAGTTGGAAGAAAAATGACTTGTGAGATCTAGGGTTGGAGTTGGGCTATTGATCCATTTCTGAACCCCGCTTTCATCTGTAAATCTAAATTTGTAATTCGTAGCGTTTGGTAGAGGATAACAACTGATTTTCATGTTTTCACTTGTTAAGTTAGTCACACATGATTCAAGAACTAATTGGGTTTTGTAAGGGGTTCTAATAGAGCAAACTTCACTATAAGAATCATTTCCTCTTACTTCTACATTGTACCTCTTGTTTGGGAGAAAATAGCTTGACGAATAATAATCTGAAATATCGATGGTTGAAGAGTTACTATTAATCCAGTTATGTGTACCATTTTCATCAGTGAATCTGAATTTATAAGTGGTAGTATTTGGAATTTCATAACAACTGATTTTAGTATCATCTGCGGTCAAAGTAGCGCCACAATGTTTTAAAATTAATTTTGTTTTATTTTCCAAAGGAGGAAACTCTTCTGTGATTCTAAAATTATCAATATACATAGATTGTGTGGCAGCAATACTAGAAGAAATGTCTGATGATCTGTAGTGTCCAAATTTTAGTAATGTTTGGATGGGTTCGTTTGTATCATCGGTTAAAATTACATTGGAAGAAATTACTTTTGAAGGTTCTTCTCCAATAGGATGTAAGGTAGCTAAAGAACCATTATTGTCAATTACCACAGGTTTTCTGTTAAGCCAAAATTGTATAAAACCGTCTTCATTACTTGAGTGTTTTATTTTCATAATGAATTCATTCCACTGCCCTTTGTTAAAAGTATCTATAAAAAGTCTTTTTCTTCTACGGAGTTTTTCGTCATTCGTTATCTGTCCGGTTAGCTGTAATTTAGTGTCCTTTGGGGAATCGATCCAAAAATAAAGTCTTCTACCTTTGGTTGCATATTTGGGAGTCGTTATATCAGGATATAGATAATTCATGGCGCCAATAGTTCCGGCAGTGATATTTTGTTCATTATCACCTCCTGGTTTTAATTGAAACAAAGTATGAAAGTATTTATCATTTCCTGGTTCTTCAAACTCTTCGTCATTTGGTATAAAAACCTTCCAGGTGTAGTAGTAGGTTTTGTCGGTGGGTACATGGTATCCAAATTCTGATCTTGATAATGGTGTATTAGCTCCTAAAGAGTGGTCATTTAAATGAACAGTAAGTTTTAGAGACGACTTTCCTGTTTGCTGGTGTTTGTCTGTAAGGTCCCAGCTATAGCCTCTAGCCTCATTGACCTTATTTCGATACCCTTCTCTGTACCCTCCTCCAGGGGGTGAAGTGATGTTTCCAGTTCCTAATGAGTCAGTTAGTGTTGAGATTTGCATACTAGACTCTTCATAATACTTCATGAAGAAATTCTCATCTTGGAATTCTTCAAAAAATGGTACTTCTACTTGAGCACATACATTTATGCAAAATAATGCTACTGAAAAAAGAGTAATTTTTTTAAGGGCTTTCATGATTTATTGATTTATTACTAGTATATGTTATTACATGATCTAGTGTTACCTTATAAATTCAAGTTTTGTAGTTTTTAACTTGCTGTTAACGGTTTGATATGAGCAAATAAGGGTATTGCTCATAGGGAAAGGATTTCTCTATAAGAACTTTCTTAAAGAATGTGATCTGGATATTAAAACTCCGCGTTAAGTGGAGTTCTTGGGTAAGGGATAACGTCTCTAATATTACCCATACCTGTAACAAACTGAACCATACGTTCAAAACCAAGTCCAAATCCGCTATGTACACAGGTGCCAAATCGACGAGTATCTAGATACCACCATAATTCTTCTTCAGGAATATCCAGAGCAGCCATTTTTTCTTTTAAGACATCCAAACGTTCTTCTCGTTGAGATCCTCCAACCATCTCACCGATACCCGGGAATAAAATGTCCATGGCTCGTACTGTCTTTCCATCTTCGTTCAAACGCATGTAAAATGCTTTGATGTCAGCTGGATAATCAAACAAAATCACGGGACATTTAAAATGCTTTTCAACCAAGTATCTCTCATGTTCACTCTGCAAATCTGCTCCCCATCCATCAATCGGAAATTTGAATTTCTTCTTTTTGTTGGGTTTAGAGTTTTGAAGTATTTCGATTGCTTCGGTATAACTCACTCTTTTGAAGTTGTTCTCCAAAACAAACTTTAGTTTATCTCTAAGTAACATTTCTGCACGTTCTGCCTGAGGCTTTTGTTTGTCTTCCTGAACCAATCGATTCTCTAAGAACGCCAAATCATCCTGACAGTTATCCAATACATATTGAATGATATATTTGATAAAATCTTCCGCCAAATCCATGTTTCCGTCTAGATCACAAAAAGCTACTTCTGGCTCGATCATCCAAAACTCAGCAAGGTGTCTTGATGTATTCGAGTTTTCTGCTCTAAAAGTTGGGCCAAAAGTATACACTTGTCCCAATCCCATGGCATAGGTTTCTGCCTCTAGCTGACCAGAAACGGTAAGGTTGGTTTCGCGTCCAAAAAAGTCTTGTTTGTAATCTATTTCGCCATCTTCTGTTTGCGGAACGTTTTTAAGATCAAAGTTGGTTACCTTAAAAGCTTCACCAGCTCCTTCAGCATCACTTCCTGTAATTACCGGAGTATGTACATAATAAAAATCATTTTTCTGAAAATACTCGTGCACTGCAAAAGATAACTTAGAGCGCATACGCATAATTGCACCAAAAGTATTGGTACGTACTCTTAAGTGTGCTTGTTCTCTTAGTTTTTCCAGAGAGTGACGTTTTGGTGAAAGAATCGTAAGTTTTAATTCTTCTGGATCTGCATCACCTTCAATTTCCAATTCTGAAACCTGAATCTCTACACGCTGTCCTTTACCCTGACTTTCTACCAAAGTTCCTGTGATCGATACTGCAGCACCAATAGTTATTCTGTTTTGGATTGCAGCTTCAACCGTATTGTCTTCTAAAACACACTGAATATTATTAATAGTTGATCCATCATTGATCGCTATAAAACGATCGTTACGAAAAGAACGAACCCAGCCTTTTACCATTACCGGCTGTAATAGTTTATCACTTTGTAGTACCTCTATTACTTTAGTATGTTTCATTGTAATCTAATTTCTTGTAATTAAATGCTCTTTGAATACTCTTTTAAAAAAGTATTCTTTAGAAAATTAAGGTAGCAAAGATAAATTTTTAATCGGATTGAAGCATCATCAAATGAATTCAAAAAATCATTTTTGGGCGTAAATTCTTTGGGTGTTCTTTTTGAAGCTATCAAAGATGTTGTCACATACGATAGATATTGTCGTTTTTTTGATACTGTGATGATACCTAAAAATCATAAAAAGCCATGATTTGAGGTGAAAAAAAGAAATAATCCGGTCTTTTAAATGATAGAAGAGGAGTTTTGGTATTCTTGAGTGAGATTTCAAACTATTGAAAATCAGCGATTTTTTGAGATTTTGATAGTTTTTACTTGTTTAAATAATGTTAAAATTTATGCATATTGACAAAAAAGGGGATTTTTCCCCCTAGAGGCTATTTTAAAATACGAAAAGGGGCAGTATCTTGCATATGCAATTATGACGATTGTGTTTACGTTAAGTTTAGTTCGATAGGTTTTGGGGTAATCTATCTTACAGAAGTCCCGTTAGTTTACTAACGGGGCTTTTTTTATGAAGTCATTTTATTTTTTATTCTTCTTCAGAATTGGCAATTTCTTCCTCGTTGGGGATAATTTTTAGTTTAGGCTCTTTTAGCGTTTTCTTGTTGGCAATACTTCGCTCTAACGAAAGGAGTAATGATGGAAGTAGCAACAAATTGGCAAGCATCGCAAAAAGCAAGGTGGTAGATACCAAACCTCCCAAAGCTTTAGTGCCTCCAAAACTGGAGATCAAGAACACCGAAAATCCAAAAAACAGAACCGTTGAGGTATAAAACATACTTACCCCGGTTTCTCTTAAGGATGCTAAAACGGATTTTCGTATTCTCCAATGATTGGATTTTAATTCTTGACGATATTTGGCAAGAAAATGTATGGTGTCATCTACAGATATTCCAAATGCTATACTAAATACAAGAATAGTAGAAGGTTTTATCGGTACCCCTATAAATCCCATAAGTCCAGCAGTCATCAACAACGGAAGCAAGTTGGGGATTAATGAGATGATAATCATTTTAAAAGATCTAAACATCCACGCCATAAATAGCGCAATCAAAAATATAGCAAGACCTAGAGAGAATATCAGATTATACACCAGGTATTTTGTTCCTTTCTGGAAAACTAAGGCCTTTCCTGTGAATGTGATGGTATATCGATCTTCAGGAAATATTTTTGCTATTTGGGGTAAAAGAGCGGCTTCGATCCGTTCCATTTCTTCGGTACCCACATCCTTCATAAAAGTAGTGATTCTCGCATACTGCCCTGTAGAATCTACATAGCTTTGCATGACTCCGGCTTCAGATTCGAAGCTTTTTGCATAGGGAAGGATAAAATTTCGTTCTTGGCTGGTAGGTAATTGATAGTACTTTGGATTACCGTTGTAAAAAGCCTGTTTGGAGTATTTTACTAAGCTAACAATAGAGATCGGTTTGGATAACTCTGGAGTCTCTTCCAATAGTACCTGTAGCTTCTCCATTCGCTTGAGTGTAGGAAGTTTTAAAACTCCTTGTTTTCTTTTGGTGTCTACCAATATTTCCAAAGGCATGATGCCATCAAACTCTTGTTCAAAAAACAGAATATCCTGAAAAAAACCTGCACCCTTTGGCATGTCTTCGAGCAAACTACCCGATACTTTGATCGTATAAATCCCGATAATACTAGCGATCAAAATAATAACCGAAGAAAAATAAATGGTAACTCTTCTGTTTTTTACCATATTCTCCATCCAGTCTACAAGCCTTTCTATCCACCGCTTACCTAAGTGCTTTAGGTGTCGTTCTTTGGGTTGAGGCATGTAGCTGTAAATTATAGTAATAACCAAAAGACAAAGAATAAATAGGGCTACAATGTTGAGTGATGCAACGATTCCGAACTCCTTTAAAAGTTTACTTTCTGTCAATGCAAAAGTGGCAAAACCAGCTGCTGTAGTTACATTGGTCATTAGAGTAGCATTTCCTACTTTGGTAATGACACGTTGTAGCGATTTGGCCTTATTCCCGTGTTTTTTTATCTCTTGTTGATACTTGTTGATTAAGAAAATACAATTGGGGATACCGATTACAATCACCAAGGGTGGAATAATAGCAGTAAGCACTGTAATTTCATACTCCAAAAGACCCAAAAGACCAAATGCCCACATCACTCCAATGATTACTGCTGTCATCGATATGAACGTTGCTCTAAATGATCTAAAGAAAAAGAAAAAGATAAGAGAAGTTACCAGCAAGGCCGCAATGATGAAAATTAAAATTTCATCCATAATGTTTTGCGAATTCAAGGTGCGTATGTAAGGCATACCAGAGACCTTAATATCCAGGTCGTATTTTGCTTCAAAATCCTGAACCATGGGTTGCAGGGTATTCATAATGAAATCCTTTCTTACCGGAGTGTTTACTATTTCTTTATCGAGATATAAAGCACTTTGGATCGTATGTGAATTTTTGCTAAACACTAAGCCTTCATAAAAAGGTAGCTTATTAAAAAGCTCATATTCGTATTTAGAAACTTGCTCTTCAGAGTAAGTAGAATCTTTTATAAAAGGAATTAGCTCGAATCTTGGAGGATTGTCTTCTTTCTTTAATTTTTTGAGATCCCCAATAGAAACTACCAAATCAATTTCCGGGAAAGTCTTAAAGGATTCATTAAATGCATTCCAGGCTTTTAATTTTTCTGGAGTAAAAAGTGTACTGTCTTTTACGGCTAAAACGATCAGATTCCCTTCTTCACCAAACTTATCAAGAAATTGTTTGTATTGTATGTTTACTTCGTGATCATCGGGTAAGAGATTGGCTTCGGTATAAGAAAATCTCATGTTTTTCCATTGAAATCCAAGAAAAACGGTGATCCCTATTATTACAATAAAAATTGCGGCTCTGTTACGGAGGATGATTCCAGCTAGCGCATTCCAAAAACCAAAACTGAATAATTTTGCCATTCCTTTATTTTCCAGATGCAAATGTAATGATTTGGATAGTTATTGTTTACGAATTCGTGTAAAGAAAATGGTTAATTTCGAAAATAATTATAGTTTCAAATAGAATGTGAACTTAAACGAAATATTATCTGCAACATCCGGTAAGTGGTAGGCTCCATATCGATAGGCAAAACTCAAACCAAAACCGGCGAATAATTTATTGATTTCAAAACCGGATTCCTGATATAGATCCTTTAAAGAAGTAAACTCAACTCCCTGATGGTTTTGAATATTGCTCACATCACCCAAGGCATATCGGGTAATAAAAACAACCTCTGGTTTAAACCAACTTGTAATTTTAACAGGTTCAATTCTGTGTTTGATCTGCAAAGTGGCAAGTCTGTCGCTAAAAAATTCACCAAAAAACATGGTCTCAAATGTTCTTCTTCCTGCCACCGAAAAACGTTGTAAAACTGTTTCTTTTGTTGGCGCATTGGGATACGCATGATACAGATGTGTTAACGGGACATCGCCAGTGGCTAAATCTCCTTCCAGTAAAATACTGGTGCTGGATTGGTTGATACGGTTGATAATGTATTCTGCCTTGATTCCTATTTTGCTATAGCTGAAATTACTATCAAATATGCCTTTAAACCCTTGGGTATATTGAGCAGTAATCTTGGGATACCCATCCTGAATTTCTTTAAGGCCCGTTGGGGTTTTCAAAAAACGACTGAAAGGGCTCCATCGCAATGCAAGAGTAGCTTCTGCGGTTTTATACCCAGAAAAAGCCGTTCCATCGTTTATAAATTGATAACCTCCTGTTTGATTAATGTTGCTTACCGAGAGTTGAGTTTCAGAAAGCAGTTTGGGGGATATTTGATGTTGCAAACTGGTGCTCCAGGTTCGGTGTTTGTAGTAGAAATCGATATTGACCAATCGAGGTTCGAATAGCGAATATACCCTGCGATCGGTAAGGTACATAAAACTTCCTACCTCTCTGATGTCGTCTGTGTAATTGACATTCAACCAGGAAGTGGTTTTTTTGTTTACCAATACTCCACCACCAACTCCAAATTTGGATTTTGAATCTCTAAATCCATATACCAGATAGCCTTCTAGTCTGAATCGATCAGACAATTTATTATTTGTTAATCCACCTACTCCTAGACGCAATCCTTCAAAATTGTTGTATTTGATAGGGTAGGTAAGATCAAAATCAAAAAAACCTACAGGATAATACCCTACATTAAAACTCTGAATAACGTTGATCCTACGTTTAATATTCTGAGCCTTGACGATACTGTCTACTACGGGGAAAGAATTAAGGTCTTTGTCAGTTATAGCACTGGTTCTA
The DNA here is from genome assembly GCF_055808215.1 of Aquimarina sp. KJ22-3. Lineage (NCBI taxonomy): Bacteria > Pseudomonadati > Bacteroidota > Flavobacteriia > Flavobacteriales > Flavobacteriaceae > Aquimarina > Aquimarina sp. KJ22-3. The sequence goes on from NZ_CM147859.1 coordinate 891,673, forward strand.
TATTGATTCCAAAATTCTTCAGATCGATGATTAGCCTCTGGGTCAATTTTTATTGCTGGTAAATTTGAAGTAACGTCGTTATCACTGGTATTTAGCTTGATATTAAAAATGTCTGTCTTTGAGACTAAGAAATCATTATTTCCGGTAAAACTCTTTTTGTCGATACCAAGGCGTCCCACCGAAATTCTTCCTCCAAAAAGCGTTACTTTTTGCCTTCCGTTGCCTGGTCGAATTGTAATTTCTTTGCTAGTAGGAAACCAGCTTTCCTGTTCCTTAAAATAATTGAAATCATGCCTGGCCATTACATTAAGCTCTCCGCGAAGTTCAATAATTGCTTTTTGAACGGCTAAGGTTTTTACATCCAGGTATAATACTCCTTCCAGGCTGGCATAGTTTTTTGATTTTCTAGGCTGAAACAAAATCACGAAGGCAGGATGTTCATCCTGGGTGGTGTCGAGCACTTTGTAGTAATAATTACGCAGCGCTCTATTGGATAAAGGACCAATAAATTTATTGTTGAAAATAGTGTAATCTTCGTTGTATAACGAATTGGATTGTACTTTGATTCCAAGAACATTATAAACTGGTTCTTCAAAGCCGGTCATTCGTGTAGCTAGAACGGTTTCTTTTTCTTCTAACCCTTTTCTGAAATGATGGTTACTTACTTTTTCGGATAAAAAGGAATGGGCTTCATTAAAAATACGTTCTATATCACTTCGGGCGGTATCCTGGGTTTTCAATAAGGCTTGATTGTCTTCGGTAATCTTAAACTTATTGTAGCTTTTGTAGGAGTAATTTTGAAGTGATTTTTTGGGATCGTTTTGCTTTTTTCTTTGGATTGCTTCTTTGATGATTTTGGCGGCTACATTTTCTTGATCTTTGACATTTACCGTACCCAGATCTTCTTCTGCAGCTACCAGGCTTACCCTTACATTTTCTTTGTCTTCTGCAGTAACTTGTATGGTTTTGGGTTGATATCCCAAATAGCTTACGGTTAGCTTAACCGGGGTAGTTTTACAACGTATCACAAACTCACCATTCACCGAGGTCAGGGCGTAAGAGGCTCTTTCAGTTTTTACAGTGGCAAAAGGAAGGGGTTGCTTAGATACTTCGTCAATTACAATTCCTCTAATGCTAACTTGGGATATGACGACAAAGTGCGTAAAAAATAAAAAACAAAATAATTTACTTCGCATTATAAGGACGAGGTTCAAAAAAACGAATATACAAAAAAGCGTTTCCATATAGAAAACGCATTAAGATATTATTATCGTATATCATAAGAGTTATACGGTCATGATTTCTTTCTCTTTGTGAGATAGCATCTCGTCTATCTTCTTGATATAGGCGTCAGTAAGTTCCTGAACATCCACTTCGGTGTTCTTGGCCATATCTTCTGAAAGCCCTTCTTTTTCGAGCTTTTTGATTTCGTTATTGGCGTTTTTTCGATCATTACGAACACCAACTTTAGAATCTTCAGCTTCAGATTTGGCTTGCTTTACTAGTTCTCTACGACGCTCCTCAGTAAGCGGCGGAACATTGATAATCACACTTTCCCCGTTATTCATTGGGTTAAACCCAAGATTGGCCATCATAATCCCTTTTTCTATCTCTGGTATCAAAGATTTTTCAAAAGGTTGGATAGTAATAGTTCGTGCATCCGGAGTGGTAACATTTCCTACCTGATTAAGAGGAGTAGGAGAACCGTAATATTCTACCAAAACTCCACCCAGCATTGCAGGAGAAGCTTTTCCAGCTCTAATATTAAGTAGTTTTTTTTCTAGATGCGCTATTGCTGCTTGCATAGATTCTTTTGTTGAATCCAGAATAAAATCTATTTCTTCGTTCATAGTTCGATGCTTTTCTATTAACCAATCAAAAGTCTTACCAAAAACAACTTTGATAAGATGGTTTGTGATTTTAAAGATTTACTTGAGTACCAACTGCTTCTCCAGAAACAACCTTTAATAAATTTCCGGATTTGTTCATATCAAAAACAATAATTGGTAATTCGTTTTCTTGACTTAGTGTAAATGCAGTGGTGTCCATTACTTTTAGCCCTTTGCTTAATACGTCATCAAAAGTGATAAAATCGAATTTTGTGGCGTCTGCATTTTTCTCAGGATCCGAGGTGTATATTCCATCTACACGTGTTCCTTTTAGGATCACATCTGCATTGATTTCTATTGCTCTTAATACCGCAGCAGAGTCTGTTGTAAAATAAGGGTTACCGGTTCCTCCACCAAAAATAACAACTCTTCCTTTTTCTAGGTGACGTAATGCTCTTCGTCTAATAAAAGGTTCTGCTACTTCATTGATCTTTACTGCAGATTGTAGTCTTGTCGGGATTTCGGCATCTTCTAAGGCACTTTGTAAAGCTAAACCGTTAATAACAGTGGCTAACATTCCCATATGATCTGCCTGCACTCTGTCCATTCCTTTACTGGCTCCTGCTACACCTCTAAAAATATTACCTCCACCAATTACGATGGCTACCTGAACTCCTCTGTCTATAATTTTTTTGATTTCATCAGCGTATTCTGCCAATCGTTTGGGATCAATACCATATTGGCGTTCACCCATAAGGGCCTCGCCAGATAACTTAAGTAATATTCTTTTGTATTTCATTGCTGTTTTGAACTGTGCTGCAAATATAATGATATTATCAATTTAGAAAATACTTTGATTAATAAAGGTAAAGCTTTCTAAAATAATTCTGAAATGTTAAAGTTTGCTGGTTTCTATAAAAAAAGGGTGTTTTTCCCCTGCAATGGGTATTGATCTGTGCTGATTTATGTTATAGGTTTGCGGTAAGGAAAACAAAAAAGTGTAGGGATGAGAAATATTTTGATGTAGTCTTTAAGCTTTTTTAGGCTAATGGGGGTTAGTCTTAATAATGGGGGATAAGATCTCAGGATCTTATGAGTTAAAAGACGGAAAAGATATTTCAATAATGAAGAAGAAAAAAACCGCTTCAGATTTGAAGCGGTTTTTATTTTTATGAAGTCAAAAACTAATGACTATCCTAAAGCTACTCTTTCAAAACCAACAACGCTTACATCTCCTAATGTTTTTACATAGTCTGCAACGCTTTGCTTACCGTCTTTGATAAACGCTTGGTTTACTAGTGTGTTATCTTTAAAGAAACGTTTGATTTTACCCTTTGCAATGTTGTCAAGCATTTCTTCTGGCTTTCCTTCCTGACGTAATTGATCTTTTGCAATCTCGATTTCTTTGTCGATTACAGTTTGATCAACACCGTCCTCGTTTAATGCTACGGGGTTCATTGCAGCAGCTTGCATAGCAACGTCTTTTGCAACGGCATCAGCACCATCAGCACTTTGAGATAAACCAGTTAATACACCAATTTTGTTACCTGCATGGATATATGATCCTACAAATGGAGCTTCTAATATTCTGAAATCACCGATTTCTATTTTCTCTCCAATCACACCTGTTTGCTCAGTTAATTTGTCCTGAACAGTGATACCATTAAAGTCTTTTGCAAGTAAATCTTCTTTTGAAGAAGCAGTTAATGCTAATTCTGCAAGTTCGTGAGCCAAAGAAACGAAAGTTTCGTTTTTCCCTACGAAGTCAGTTTCGCAGTTTAGAGAAACGATTACTCCTTTATTCTTAGAGTCGTTTACTTTTGCAATAACAGCACCTTCAGTAGATTCTCTGTCAGCTCTGTTTGCAGCAACTTTTTGTCCTTTTTTTCTAAGGATTTCAATTGCTTTGTCAAAATCACCATCAGCTTCTACAAGTGCTTTTTTGCAATCCATCATTCCAGCACCTGTCGCTTTTCTTAATTTATTTACTTCTGCGGCTGTAATCTTTGCCATACCTTTAAAATTTAATGTGTAATGTGTTTTTTAAATAAACAACAAGTCGTTTAGTTATTACTGCAAAAGTAAAGAACCAAACGACTCGTCAATTTTATGTTATGGTTAAGAATAATATATGCTTAACCTGTAACTGTAAAGATTGCTAAACGATATTTTCGTTTATTCTTCTTCTTGTTTTGCAGCTTCAGCTACTACTGCAGCTTCTTCTTTTTTAGCAGGAGCTTCTTTTTTAGGCGCGTCTTTTGAAGCTTTTCTTTCGCTCAAACCTTCAACAATAGCATCCGTAACGTAGTCCATTACTTTGTTGATAGACTTAGAAGCATCATCATTTGCAGGGATTACAAAATCTACCTGACGTGGGTCAGAATTTGTATCCACCATTGCAAAAATAGGAATGTTTAATTTCTGAGCTTCTTTTACTGCGATGTGCTCGCGAGTAATATCTACAACAAATAAGGCTCCAGGTAAACGAGTCATATCAGAGATAGAACCAAGGTTCTTTTCTAATTTTGCTCTTAAACGATCTACCTGTAAACGCTCTTTTTTGGATAGTGTGTTGAAAGTACCATCTTTCTTCATTCTATCGATTGCAGCCATTTTCTTAACAGCTTTACGGATAGTTACAAAGTTGGTAAGCATTCCACCTGGCCATCTTTCAGTAATGTATGGCTGGTTTGCTTTACTTGCTTTTTCCGCAACGATTTCTTTAGCTTGTTTCTTTGTCGCAACAAAAAGAATTTTTCTGCCGGACGCTGCGATTTTCTTTAAAGCTTCAGAAGCTTCTTCGATTTTTGCAGCAGTTTTATATAGATTAATGATGTGAATCCCGTTACGCTCCATATAGATATATGGTGCCATGTTAGGATCCCATCTTCTTGTTAGGTGTCCAAAGTGTACACCTGCATCAAGTAACTCTTTTACTTCGATATTGTTTGCCATTTTTGTAATAGTTTACGTTCTGTTGAATTAGCAATGCTCAAGTGGCTATCTTTTGATATGGCCTCGTGCATTTAGATGCTAAACTAACCCTCGACAAAAACGAGGTAACAACAAATACAGTTTTATTAAATTAACGTTTAGAGAACTGGAATTTCTTACGCGCTTTCTTCTGACCGAATTTCTTACGCTCTACCATTCTAGGATCTCTGGTTAACAATCCTTCTGGTTTAAGGATTGATCTGTTTTCTTCGTCTAGTTCGCATACCGCTCTAGAGATAGCTAAACGAACTGCTTCAGCTTGACCTGTAATTCCACCACCGTAAACATTTACATTTACATCGTACTTGTCCTCGTTGCTAGTTAGCGTAAGAGGTTGGTTTACTTTGTACTGTAAAGGAGCGGTAGTAAAGTAGTCGTTAAGATCTTTTTTGTTAACCGTAATTTTTCCAGAGCCATCTTTAAGATATACTCTAGCTACAGCCGTTTTTCTACGACCAATTTTGTGAATAACTTCCATTACTTAAATTCGTTTAAGTTAACAGTTTTAGGCTGCTGAGCTTCCTGGTTGTGTTCTGCTCCAGCATATACCTTTAAATTACGGAATAAAGCAGCTCCTAATTTGTTTTTAGGTAGCATTCCTTTTACCGCTTTTTCGATTAAACGCTCTGGGTTCTTTTCGTATAACTCCTGAGCAGTAAGACTTCTTTGCCCTCCAGGATATCCTGTGTGACGGATATAAGATTTATCAGTCCACTTTTTTCCTGTTAAGTTGATTTTCTCGGCATTGGTAATGATAACATTATCACCGCAATCAACGTGTGGGGTAAAGCTAGGCTTGTGCTTTCCTCTTAGTAATATTGCAACTACAGAAGATAGACGTCCTAAAGTCTGTCCTTCAGCATCTATGTGCAACCATTCTTTATTAACGGTGCCTTGATTAGCAGATACTGTTTTGTAACTTAATGTGTCCACACTAATTAATTTTACTTATTAAACATTCCTTTTCCTATATAAAATAGGGGTGCAAATGTACGATTATATATTTATATAGCAAACCTCAGATTCAGATTATTTTTATTAGATGATACATTGGTAATCAGAGATGTGAGTAAGAATGCTATTAATGGAGTTGTTTCGGGAGGGAATACTACTGTTTTGGTGTTAATTTTTTACTAAAAAACAACAGCAGGTGTGACAAAGCTCAATTATTTCTGTCATTTTTAAGTACATCAATCAATAAACATCTAATCATCATGAAATATGTGACCCATATTTTAGTACTTTTCGTATTGGTACATTTTACCTCTTATTCACAAGATTCGACAAGTACAGTTAAGAAAAGAATTTACATTACTAAACCACTCAAGGACCGTGAGCCTCCTACAATAGACGGTCAAATAGATGACGCCAGTTGGGACATTGTAGAATGGACAGGAGATTTTATCGAAAATCAACCCGATGAAAATACGCCGCCTTCTCAACAGACCAAATTTAAAATAGTGTATGATCAAAAATACCTTTATGTAGCATATCGGTGTTTTGATACCGAGCCTGATAAAATTGAAAAACGACTATCTCGACGAGATGGTTTTGCAGGAGATTGGGTAGAAATCAATTTGGATACCTACCATGATAAACGAACTGGTTTTTCATTCACCATTACGGCATCAGGTGTAAAAGGAGATGAGTTTATTTCTCAAAACGGGAATAATTGGGATGGCAGTTGGAATCCCATTTGGTATACGGCTACGCAAATCGATGACGAAGGATGGACTGCCGAAGTAAAAATCCCACTAAGTCAGGTAAAGTTTGGTAAGAGTAAAGAGCAAATCTGGGGACTTCAAGTTAATCGTCGTTTTTTTAGAAACGAGGAGCGTTCGGTTTGGCAACGAATTCCGCAAGATGCTCCGGGTTGGGTAAGTGAGTTTGGAGAACTACATGGGCTGATCGATATCGAACCGCAAAAACAATTAGAAATTCAGCCTTTTGCCGTAACACAGTTTGATACCTTTCCGGCAGAAGAGGGAAATCCGTTTAGGGATGGAGAAGAATTTAAATTAAATGGCGGGCTTGATGCCAAAATTGGAATCACCAATGATCTTACCTTGGACTTGACTGTAAATCCTGATTTCGGACAAGTAGAAGCGGATCCTGCAGCTATTGCGCTCGATGGATTTCAGATCTTCTTCAGAGAACAACGCCCCTTTTTTGTGGAGAACAAAAATATATTTGACTATCGTTTTGCCAATGGATTTGATAACGTCTTTTATTCCCGAAGAATCGGAAGAAATCCTCAGGGATCTATAAACCAACTGGATGGTGAATTTATAGATAGGCCTACTAATACCACTATTCTTGGTGCAGCTAAGTTTAGTGGGAAAACTAAAAATGGATGGTCTATTGGGGTATTAGAAAGTATCACCGAAAGAGAGATTGCCACCATCCAAGATGAGGATGGAAATAGAAGAGAAGCTGTAGTGGAACCTCTTACCAATTATTTTGTAGGACGGGTTCAAAAAGATTTCAATGAACGCAATACATTTATCGGTGGAATTTTTACGGCTACGAATCGGGATTTGGGAGATCCTTTCGAAATAGATAGTGATGATCCTAATACAGATGAGACTTCTGAGTTGGTGGGTACAAGAGAAAATAATCTGAACGCCCTTCGAAAATCTGCTTACTCCGGGGGTGTAGATTTTAGGCATAACTGGAAAGATAGAAAATATTATATAGAAGGAAATATGGTGCTTAGTCATGTTGAAGGATCTAAAGAGGCAATTGAAGCAACACAGCAAGAGCTTACGCATAACTTTCAACGACCAGATGCGGGGCATGTAGAGGTTGATCCAAATAGAACTTCGTTAACAGGTACTGGAGGTAAACTAGTAGGAGGGAAATCTGGTGGTGGACGTTGGAGATATAATGCGGGGATTTTTTGGAGATCACCAGAATTAGAACTTAATGATATTGGATTTTTGAGACAGGCAGACGAAATTCGTCAGTTTGCGAATGTTCGATATTTGTTTTTGAAACCTACAAAGTTGTATCGAAGGGCAAATATTTTTGCCGAACAGTTTTCAACTTTTGATTTTGATGGAAACTACAATCGTATCCAATATTTTATTCGAGGTGAAATAAATTACATTAATAACTGGTGGACCGAAGCTGGATTTGGACATAAACCAAGGATTTTTTCAAATACTATTTTACAAGGAGGGCCAAGATGGCGCTTCTCTGAAGAAAACTTCGCTTTTCTGTTTTTTGGCTCGGATAGAAGGAAAAAGTTTAGCTTCACGTTGGGGTATGATGGGTCGAGAGCTAAACAGAACAACTTCTCTTTTAATCGATATGTTGTGCGACTCAATTATCAACCGTTTAATGCGTTGAGCTTATCTCTTAATCCACAGTTCAGGCAAAACCCTAATAAAACGCAGTATGTGACCGAGGTCGATTTTGGTGGAACTCCTAGATATATCACGGCAAATATTGATCAACAAACCTTAAGCGCCAGTATTCGGGTAAATTATAACATCAATCCAAATTTAACGATACAATATTATGGTGAGCCTTTTATTTCGAGAGGAAAGTATACAGACTTTAACTTTGTTAATAATCCTGTTGCCAAAGACCTTGCTGAACGAGTTACATTGTATGATCAGGATCAGATCTCTTTTGCCGATGATGAATATTCGATAGACGAAAACAGAGATGGTGATGTGGATTATACTTTTGGTAATCCTGATTTTGCTTTTGTACAGTTTCGTTCTAACTTGGTGCTAAGATGGGAGTATATACCGGGGTCTGAAATATTTTTGGTTTGGTCTCAGGGAGTAACAGGAAGTGGAGACCCGGGGGAGCATCTTTTTCGTAATTTAAACAATCAAATTCTAGATAAACAACCTGAAAATACATTTTTGATTAAAGCGACGTATAGGTTTGTGCTTTAAGTTTTTTAAAAAGCATTTTTAAAACATATATTGCGGCACTCTAGATTGTTGCAATATGAAATACTTTTACATTCTTCTGTTGGTTGGTATCATGTCTTGTAATACTTCAAAGCCAACAGAAGAAAAAATAATACCCGATCCCAAACCTCAAATTTCAGAAAAGGAATCATTATCATTTTTTTTGGAGCATTATGAAAAGTTCTTTGCTACCAACTTTAATGTTTCAGAATGTCCAGGGGCAGCGGTTGTTATAGTTAAAGACTCTACAGTAATCTATAAGAAAGGATTTGGTGTAAAAGAGATTCATACGCAAGATTCCGTTGGGGTCAATACTGTTTTTAGAATAGCAAGTCTTTCCAAAGGAGTAACTGCAGTTCTTGCCGGTAACCTAGCAGATCGTAATGAAATTTCCTGGGATCAAAACATCAAAGAAACAGTTGTGTCATTTGATCTTAGAGATCGGGAACAGGCCAAAAGATTAAATGTAAACCATGTGTTGTCACATACTACAGGTTTGTATCCATATACCTATACCAGGTTGATTCAGCAAGGAATGAATCTGGATCAAATCATTAAAAATTTCAAGAGAAAAGGAGTGGTTGCTCGCGAAGGTGTAGAATATGAATATCAAAATGCGATGTTTTCTGTTATCGAGAAGGTAATGGAGCAAAACACAGGGGTGCAATTTGAGACACTGATGAAAGATCGTATTTTTAATCCAGCGGGAATGAATACGGCATCAAGCAGTTTTGCGGCTATCAAAAACAATCCCGATGTAGCTTTACCGCATAGTTACAATCATTATTCAAAAAAATATCGATTAGATAATCTACATAAGAACTACTACAACGTAGCCGCGGCAGGAGGGATAAATGCCTCGATATCTGATATGGGGGAGTATCTAAAGGTCTTGTTGGGGTATCGTCCGGATGTGATTTCAAAAGACAAGCTTACAGAGATTTTTAATCCTGTGATCTGTACTAGCGATAAAGACACCTATGTAAACCTATGGGAAGGAGTTACCGATTCGTATTATGCTATGGGTTGGAGGATTCTGGATTATCACAACAGGAGAGTCATCTATCATGGGGGTAATGTGAATCAGTACAAAACCCAAATAATGGTAGATCCCGAAAACAACATAGGAATCTGTGTGTTGTTTAATGGACCAAATCCATTTAACGGTCCGGTGATTCCTACTTTTCTAAATTACTATGAGTTCTATCTTGATCTGAGAAATAAGTAAATCCTTATGAGAGCCAATTACCCTCATAAGGATTTCATAATGATATTGCTTTAGACAAAGATTTTACAATTTAAAATAGTATTAATTGGGATCTGCATTTCCAATGTTTTCTAAAACGATAATATCTACTTCTCCAGAAATTTTGATATCATTGCCGGTTTCATTGTTTTCTCCCGACACATCAAATGAGAAGGAGAATGTAAGTTGATTTGTTTCATCATTAAAATTAAAGTTCTCGATACTTAAATTTTCTATTGCCCCTCCTTCAAAATTATCATTTAGCTGTAGTATTCTGTTGTCATCAAAGATGATATTGTAATTATCAAAATTTAGTAAAAAATCAAAGGATTCATTTTGGCTTCCAGAATTGATAGCTTTTAGTTTAAAACTAACAGAAGAACCTTGGAGATTACTTTCTGGAGGTCCCAAAAATCTAATTATGGAAAAGGCTATGCTAGGTTCACTTGGATTTGTCGTAAATGAATTAAATTCTCTTAATGAATTAGCGTCGACTGCTGTAAATTTGAAAATGTTAGTGTCTGTAAATGCAGCATTATTATCTGGCCTTATCCCGGTATAATTGATAGTAATGTCTCCAAATGCTAATAATTCATCGAAACCAACACCATTCTGTCCATCCTGTCCATTCTGTCCATCCTGTCCATTTTGTCCATCTTGTCCATTTTGTCCGTCGATTCCATCAATACCGTCGATTCCATCAATTCCATCAGGTCCGGGTAGTCCATCTTCCCCTTCGCAGTTGGTAAAGAAGAATCCTACACTTAGTATTAAAAATAGCTTGAAAATATGATTTGTATTTTTCATTATGTTTATTGTGATTTTTAAAGAACGTTCATTTTGTTGGAGCATCCTATCTATTAAGTTTGAAACGTTGTTGTACACTTGGGATGCTGTTCTTTTTTTTAATAATTAGTTTATCTTAGATCATTAAGCGGGTCTTCGGTAACTTGTAGTACATTTACATCCACTTCTCCCGAAATAGAAAGATCATTTTGAGTGGTGTTAAATTCTCCTGATATATCTAAATTGTAAGAAAATTTCAGGTTTTTTGTTTCGAGATTAAAGTCAAAATTTGTGACACTAATATTGGAAAATGCAGTTTCAGTAAAAATGTTAAAATTTTCTACTTCAAAAATGGTTAGATCTGCAGAAATTACTGCATAATTTTGAATTAGTATTTTTAATTCAAATTCCTGATTTGGTGTTCCTGGAGCGTTTACATCTAGTATCATACTTATTATTGGCTGATCGATATTAGGAGCACTTAGTGATCGTCCCAATACAAATCGAAAACCTGTATCTGTCTCAAAAACCGAACTGGCATTGGGTAAAATATTTGGAGATATAGGAGTGAATTTAAACAGATTGTTATCGGTAAAAGGAATATTGTCGGGTCGAGTGCCTTCTAGAAAAAGACTGATAGCCCCAAATTGGGTCAACTCTTCAAACCCTTGACCATCGGTTCCATCAACTCCATCAATTCCATCAACTCCGTCAACTCCGTCAATACCATCGACCCCGTCAATGCCATTTTGCCCTGCAGGCCCTTGTGCTCCATCTTCAACTTCGCAACTGGTAATTAATAGTCCAAAAGAGCAGATTAAAAAGCCTTTGAATATATATTTAATTTTTTTCATTGTTATTTTTCTTTAATAATTATTTTATCTAATAGGTCTTATTTCTTCCAAAACAAATACATCTGCAGTTCCAGAAACTACAAGAGGATTGTTAGTAAAATTGTCCTCTTCGTTGACAGTGAATGAGAATGAGAAAATCAAATGATTGGTTTCAGAATTAAAATTAAAGTCAGAAATGTTTAGGTTGAATATTTCAGATTCATTGCTGTCAAACACGATCCCCAAAAAAGTAGCATCGTCAAAAAAGATGGCAATATCATCTACTTTGATCTGAAAATTCTCGAAGTTTGGAATCGTTGCATCGGGATCTATAACATCCATTATGATTCTCACAGAAGACTTTTGTGCAAATTCATCTGTTGTGCTTAAGAATCGTTTTGTGTTAAAACGTAAACCAGTCGCTAGAGGTATTACCGAATTTGCGACAGGGATTTCTTCAGGGTCAATAAATTTGAAAACTTCAGTGTCTGTAAAAGGGGTGTCATTAGGTAGGATTCCTTCTATAGTAAGTGTAAGGCTTCCAAATCTTGCGAGCTCATCAAAGCCTACGCCGTTTTCACCGTCTTCGCCATCTTGACCATTCTGGCCGTCCTGGCCATCAATGCCATTTTGCCCATCAATACCGTCGATACCATCTGCCCCTGGAGGACCGATCTCACCATCTTCACAGTTTACTAATACTAGCCCCAATACGAATAGTAGTGCTATTCTAAAAAATAAATTTTTCATTTTTTTGTTTTTAAAATGTTTGTTTTTGATGGCTTCAAATAACAGACTACCAGAGGTTTTAATAGCTATAAAGATTTGTAAAGAGGAAAAAATAGGATTGAAAGGGAAAAAAAGGGATAAAGATGAGAGTAAATCTGGATAGAAAAAATAACAGCAACATGAAACAAATTTGAGTGTTACATTGAGCTTGAAAAAAGAAGTATTATTACTCCTAATTTGAGGTACTCAGTTGTTTTCAACTTTCAGTTACTCGTTTAAACCATGTTAGTAAGAACAAAAAAATAGCAACCGATAAGAACTTCCAGTTGCTATTTTTTAAAGAGTGTGTGTTCGTGAAACAATAAGCTTCTTTATTTTGGGTCTTCTATTTTGGATCCAGCATCTTTTTGCGCTAGTAGCTTTTTCTGATATCTCCCTTGTACAATATCGATTAGTACAAGGACAACAATTACAAAGTAGAAGGTTGTTTTACTCATTGGTGTAATAGGATTGCCAAACAAATATAGATGCGCCAGGTGGCCACCTTCGGACAATAGCATGATTCCTACAATCAAAAGAATAAAAAGCCCTAGTACTTCATACATTCTGTTTTTCTGAAGGAAATTCGAAACTTTATCAGCCAATACGATCATTAGGATACCTCCTAATATGATGGCAATCGACATTAGTATCAATTGGGGTACATATTCCATATGGCTGGTTAACGCCATAGCACTTAGGATAGAATCGAATGAAAAAACCAAATTCATGATTACAATCCAAAAGATTACCGTATTGATAGAACCTTTACGTACATCTTTTTGTGCAACTTCATGTTCATTCAGTAACATCATATGCCAAATCTCTTTAACCGCTGTGTAGATGATAAAAATACCACCACCAAGTACAATAAGTCCATGAACATTAAGCTCGAACTCAAAAATGCCATTATCCCGCAAACTGGCAAAAGGATTCTGGAAGTATTGGATCAAAGACATTAAAGCAAAAAGTAATACAATACGAAGTACAATGGCTAATCCTACACCTATTCTTCGAACAAAGCTTTGTTTTTCTGCAGGTGCCTTTTTTGATTCTAAAGAGATGTACAATAAATTATCAAAACCGAGAACCGCCTGCAATAATACAAGCATCAAAAGTGTAAAAAGGCTATCAAGTGTGAAAAGTTGTTCCATAAAAGTATGTATTGGTTATTTTGCTCACGCAATTATAAATATAAAAATTGTATCTGGTTAAGATGCATTTAATTATTTGTTTGATTTTGGTTTAGGTGTTTTGTTTTATCGAAGAAGTACAAACTTCCTATTTTTGGAAAATCTTAAATTTTTGTTAATTTCGCCCAAAATTGATAAAAGTATGAGAAAAATTATTGGATTATTTTTGCTTGCGGCCTTGGTATATGGGTGCGATTCTGATGCCCTTAATGAAGATCCCAGATTGTGGATTCAGATTCCTGAAATCCCTTTGGATGTGGCGGGTAACTATAGTTTTACAGATATTAACATCAAGTTATATCGTACACAAGAGGATTTTGTTAATGAAGCAAATCCTGTATTTGTCGGGAGATTTGACAATGCTGGTGTAATAGAAATTACTCAAGGGCTTGAAAGAGAAGTGCCTTATTTTGTAGATATATATACAGAAGATAATGTATTGAGTAATTGGGATTTTGGTAATTCGGTTAATGATCGATTTAGTGATGTGCGATATTTAAGTAATGAATTATCTGCAATCCCTGCAGAAGTTTATTTGAGTGTGAATACGAAAATATTTCTGGGAGAATGGCAGTTTGTGGGCTATGATGAACAGTTTAATAGTTACGGACCTCATGATAGAACCGAGAGGACATCTCTTGTTATTCGTAGAGATTTTACAGCGGTTTCTACCGAGACTTTTGGGGATAGAACTTTTACCGTTAATTATGATGTTATTCGTCTTTTTGGTTCATCTACTGTTAATGATGGGGGTCAGTGTTCTTTGGTGTATAGTGAAACATTACCATCTGAAGAAGGATACCCTTACATTCAAGTTGCTGAAAGCACCATTGCTTTAAATATTGAGCCACGTATAACAGTAAGGCCTGAAACTAATGGTAGACTATTGGAGTTTCATGACTATGCCGATGAGTATGTTTTGTATGCGAAATAGGGAGGTAAAATCCTATTTTTGATTTTTATAACGAAGTTTTTTGGTTTAGTAAGCTTTCTTAGTTATTGTTTAGAGCCAGATCTAAATTCAATATACAAGCCCTGTCTAAAAAAATAGATAGGGCTTTTGCAATCTGTTTAAGGTGTGTTTAGTTTCTGGATTTAAAGGTTTTTACAATTAAAGTTATTAGCATCTATGCCCATGGTGATTGCTTATAAGAAATATTCCCATTGTAGCTTATAACAAAATTCAAAATGCCGGTTTCTTAGGTGTGTTGGCATGGTAGTTGGTAATGTTCGGGGGTAAACAAACAAATCAATTTTATAAACTATGAAAAACTTATTTTTTTACATTATGTGTTTAGGGGCGCTATTAGCATCATGTTCTAATGACGATGATTCTGGTGGTTTTGCAGCGGTTACTTATCAGTTAGTCGAAGTAAATACAGATAACCCGATCGACGTTAACGGAGACAATGTTGCCAACAGAAACGAACTGCTACAAACCGATTGTTATGGTAACTCTCGTATTGTATTAGAAAGTCTTACAGGTGGATACAATTTCACTAGCGAATTTGGGTATTTGGATACTGCATCTGAGTTGAGAACTACCTGTGGGGGTGAAACTGAAAATGGTTCTTACCAATTATCTGATACCACTTTGGTGATAATTTATGAAGATGGGAGCAGCCAAACTTTTCAGGTAGATGGGGATAAATTACTGGTTTCAGATGAATGGACCCTTTTTGATGGAGATTTAACTAAAAAAGTAGAATTGGTATATCAGAGACAATAGTGGGGCGAATACTATCCTGAGATACTATTGATATAGATCAAGACCGTCTTAATTTTGTTAAGACGGTCTTTTGATTTTTATTTTAGAGTATCGATATGATTTTAAGGTTAATAACTTTAATACAAAATCTTGGATTTGAACCCTCATTAAACATAGGTTTTTCTTTAATTTTAAGAACAAACTCTTTTTAATGTCAAAACTCTTACCAAACCTACCTATTGAAGATCTTACTACTGAAAAAGATTATTTAAATATTATTGATAAAGGAAATCTTATCCGGACTCTTTTAGAGTCTAATATGGACGAATTTGCTGAAATTAAAATGTTTGTATTATACGGTGAATGGGGTAGTGGGAAAAGTACTTTGATGAAGTATCTTAAAAAAGAATTGAAAAATACTTTCAACCCTTTTTTCTTTGAAGCTTGGGAGTTTGAAAGTGATTCCAATCTTTCTTTATCCCTCCTAGAGTTTTTGACAAAAAAAGCGAATCAATTTCTGAGGAATTTGCTAGGGAAATATTAGATATTGGAGGTAGATTGTTAAAAGGGCTTACGAAATCTATTAAAGTTACTGTTCCATTGCCCTTTCTGAGCCCAGAATCAGGAATTAGCATTAAAGCAAAAGAACTTGTTGAGAGTTATGAGAATAAAAGAGAAAAAACATTTATAGAATTAAAGGAAGAGTTTAAAACAGAATTTGTAAGATGGGAAGACCTTACGACAAAAGGAGATGATCAACCAGATTACAATATAATTTTTATTGATGACTTAGATCGTTGCGAACCTGAAAATGTTTTGAACTTATTGTCAGCCTTAAAACTCTTTTTTACTTATGGTAAAAAAACGATTTTCTTTTGTGGTATAGATAAAAAAGCAGTTGAAGAGGCCGTTAAAACTAAGTATGGTGAAGTGGTGAAGTCAAATGAGTACTTAGAAAAGATTTTTGATATTTCTTTTTCAATGCCTAAAGAAAATGAAGTTTTAAAATTAGTTAGAAATTATTTTCCAAGTTCTAAGCCAAAACAGCAAGAAATTGAAGATAATTGGGATAAGTTAATTGCGGACTTTTTTACTGAAATAAAATTTCTTAACCCAAGAAGAATTAAGAAAGTGCTGAATAAGTATCATCTCTTAAGGCATATTAAAACCTCAAAAGAAAGTGGACGTTACTTGGAAGAGCTGCCAAACATTTTTAAGATAGAGAATGATAAGAGTAGTTTTTTTGAAACAATTTTGGTTATTTATTTCATTGTGTTGGAGGAATTTTATCCTGAAAAGTCAAGTGAAATATTGAATATGAATGTGAAAAGAGGTAAATACTTAGAATATATTAGAAAAAGTGACTTAAAAAACTCTTCAATGGAAACATCTGTCAAAAACTATTTTGATAACAACTATGTTCAATTACCACTAAATAAAATAACAGAGAAAATAAATAGTGAATCTAGACGTAATGAATTTATGGGGAATTTTTTCATTTGTTTAGCGCCTAGTCAATTAGAGGCTATGGAAAACTTTCCTTTAGAAATAGGAAGTATTAGATTTCTAATAACTAAATCCGAAACCATTGATTACCTTTTTTTCGATTCTTTCTTAGCAACGCAAAAAAATCATCAGTGACGATTTATTAAGTGATCTTTCCTTGTTGCAAATTAAAAATTCAGTATTAAAATTTCTTTAATGCGCTTCCAGCCAGTCATTACCCAATCCCAAATCTACATCCAAGGGTACTGCAAGTTGATAAGCGCTTTCCATTTCGGTTTTGATCAGTGATTTGATGTCTTCTAACTCTGGTTTGAATACATCAAAAACCAATTCATCATGTACTTGTAATAGCATTTTGGTTTTGTAATTGCCTTCTTTCAACTTTTTATGAATGTTGATCATCGCAATTTTAATGATATCAGCAGCACTACCTTGTATAGGCGCATTTACAGCGTTTCGTTCTGCTGCTCCACGCACAACTGCATTGGCAGAATTGATATCTTTCAAATAGCGACGTCTACCCAATACCGTTTGTACATATCCATTTTCTCGAGCAAAATCAACTTGCTCGCTCATGTAATTGCGAAGTTTAGGGTAGGTTTTGTAATACGTATCAATCAATTCTTTGGCTTCACCACGAGAAAGACTGGTTTGATTACTCAGCCCAAAAGCTGAAACCCCATAGATGATCCCGAAATTTACTGTTTTGGCGTTGCTACGTTGCTCTCTGCTCACTTCGCTAATCGGTACGTTAAATACTCGAGCAGCGGTAGAGGCGTGGATATCTTCTCCATTTCGGAAAGCTTCAATCATCGTTTCTTCTTCACTCAACGCGGCAATAATTCGCAATTCTATCTGAGAGTAATCGGCAGCAAGTAAGGTGTAGTCATCATTTCTGGGAACAAATGCTTTTCGTACTTGTCGACCTCTCTCTGTTCGAATAGGTATGTTTTGCAAGTTAGGATTGTTAGAACTTAATCGCCCAGTGGCAGCAACGGTTTGCATGTAGTCAGTATGAACTCGACCTGTAGTTTCATTAACCTGATTAGGTAAGGCGTCAACATAAGTGCTTTTTAGTTTGGTAAGCCCTCTATAATCTAACACACTTTGGATGATCTCGTGATCCTTGGCTAAATAGGATAAAACATCTTCTGCAGTAGAGTATTGCCCTGTTTTGGTCTTCTTTGGTTTATCTACCAACTTCATTTTTTCAAAAAGAATCACCCCTAGCTGTTTGGGAGAAGCAATATTAAACTCTTCACCAGCAGCTGTATAAATTTTACTTTCCAAAGCTTTGATGTCGTTGTCTAACTCGTTAGAAAGGGATTCCAGGAATTTCTTATCCAGATTGATTCCTTCGATTTCCATATCAGCCAACACGCGTAGTAAAGGAATCTCAATATCTTCAAACAAAGAAACAGTCTTGGCTTCGCTTAATTCTGGAGCGAAGTGTTCTTTTAATTGAAAAGTGATGTCAGCATCTTCAACAGCATATTCGGTTTGTTGATCTACAGGAACCTGTCTAAAGGAAAGCTGATTTTTTCCTTTCTTTCCAATCAACTCGGTTATAGAAACCGGAGTGTAGTTGAGGTACGTTTCAGAAAGTACGTCCATATTGTGTCGCATATCTGGATTGATTAGATAATGCGCCAACATGGTGTCGAATAACTTTCCTTTTACCTCGATATTGTACTTTGCCAGTACTTTGATGTCATATTTTAAGTTCTGTCCAATTTTTGAAATATGCTCGGCTTCAAAAAATGGTCGTAACTCTTCAATTAGTACTTGTGCTTCGTCACGATCTTCTGGGAAAGGGATGTAGAATCCTTTGGTTGCTTCCCAAGAAAAAGCAATTCCTACCAGTTCTGCGACTAAGGGATCCAAACCAGTGGTTTCGGTATCAAAACATACATGCTCTTGTTGTAGCAGATTTTTTAAAAATAATTTCATTGCCATCCCAGGAGCAATACTTTGATAGAAATGTTCTGTGTTGGTAATAGTTTTACGGCTAGACGACGAAGTAGCTTCTGAGCTATCTTCAGTTTCTCCAAATAATGAAAATTGTCCAGCTCCGGCTTGTTTGCTTGATTTTTTTGTAGCTGGAGTTGAAGTGCCTTGGGTAGTTGCAGTTGCTTCTCCTGAAAATATCTTTGTAAACTGATCTTTCAGTCTTCGGAATTCTAACTCTTCAAAGATCTCATGGACTTTTGAACTGTCTGGTTCCGAAAGTTCGTAGTCATCAGCATTGAATGTTACGTCGCAATCAATAATAATCGTGGCTAATTTTTTAGAAAGTAGGCCTAGTTCTGCGTTGGCTTCTACTTTTTCTTTCATTTTTCCTTTTAGTTCATGGGTATTAGCCAATAAACCTTCCATAGAACCATAGGCAGCGATAAACTTTTTGGCTGTTTTGTCACCCACACCCGGTAAACCTGGGATATTATCTACAGCATCACCCATCATTCCTAGATAGTCAATCACCTGTTCTGGGCGTTCTACTTCAAATTTCTTCTGCACCTCTGGGATACCCCATATTTCAATACCATTACCCATTCGAGCCGGACGATACATAAAGATATTTTCAGATACCAATTGTGCATAATCTTTATCGGGGGTCACCATATAGGTTTGATAACCTTCTTTTTCGGCTTGCTTGGCAATGGTTCCAATCAAATCATCCGCTTCAACTCCCGCTTGCTCAATAATTGGAATATGCATCGCTTTTAGGATGTTTTGGATATAAGGAACGGCAATTTTAATTGCCTCAGGGGTTTCATCCCGATTTGCCTTGTACTCCGGGAATATTTCTAAACGATCTCTACTTCCTTCTTTATCAAAAGCAACAGCCAGATGATCCGGTCTTTCTCTTTTGATCACATCAAACAACGAATTCACAAATCCCATAATGGCCGATGTGTCCTGACCCTTGGAGTTCACTCTTGGATTTTTGATAAGAGCATAGTATCCTCTAAAGATAAGGGCATAGGCATCGAGCAGGAAAAGACGTTTTTGTGACATGATAACGAGTTGAAATTTTAGTTACGCAATATAAAAAGAAGATTAATCAAAACGAGACGAAATAGGTAATAAATATAAATAAGAAATGCCGTCAAGAGCTGACGGCATTTCGCCCCAAAATAAAATTGATAACAATGTATCAACTGCTATAAATACGATAGTAGTTTTTTTACTATATGTTTAAGATTTTTAAATTTTTATGCCCCAAAAGGAAATATTGTTCGAATTTACAAATAAATATTTTACTTCCGAAACAATTTATTAAGATTTATCTCATGAATTTACATAATTTATAACGTATAAACGATAATAAAATTGTATTGCGTTAATTTTTACTTAAAAATGACGACATATGAAAAAGGAGAGATAGTTTTGTCTTGTTAATGAATTTAGAATAATATATGCGCTGGTTAATCCTTATTACGATATTTCTTTTGGTCGAAACTTATGCTTTTCAGGCAGTTAAGACACTTTCGAAAAATCAAATTGTTCAAATTATCTATGTGGTCATTTCTTTAGGAATTTTGGCCTATGTGATATATACTTTTGCAAACTATGACCGTAGTGTTGGTCCTACTAAATATTCCTTGAGAGCAAGTGGCTTGTTGTTGCTAACATTGGTCCCAAAAATGATATTGGTGCTTTTTATGTTCGGGGAGGATATCATAAGAGTGTGCGTGGCGGGTTATAATTACCTTACCAATACTTTTTTTGATGGTAATGTAGCTCAATACATGCCGGATAGAAGAAAATTTATAAGTCAAATCGCGTTGGGTGCTGCTGCAATCCCTTTTGCGGGGCTGCTTCATGGGATTTTTAAGGGAAAGTACAATTTTAAAGTAATACGTCATGTATTGCATTTTGACGATTTGCCTTCAGCCTTTGATGGCTTTCGAATTGCGCAAATTTCAGATATTCACTCGGGGAGCTTTGATGATCCGGCCAAAATAGAATACGCGGTAGACTTAATTAATGAACAAGAATCTGATGTTTTGCTCTTTACAGGGGATATTGTGAATACTATGGCCAAAGAGATGGATGATTGGATCGATACTTTTAAAAGAATCAAGAATCCTAAATATGGAAAGTATTCTGTTTTGGGAAATCATGATTATGGAGAATATGTGACCTGGGATAGTGAGGCTGAAAAAGCTGCTAATTTTCAGGCGATAAAAGATATACATACTAAAATCGATTTTAATCTGTTACTTAATGATAGTGCCTTTATCGAAAAAGATGGGGAACGAATAGCGGTAATTGGTGTTGAGAACTGGGGGCATAATTTTAAAAAAGCTGGAGATTTGACCAAGGCATCAGAAAAGGTGTCTAAGGATGATTTTAAGGTGTTGTTGAGTCATGATCCTTCACATTGGGAGCATGAGGTCAAAAAACACGATGATCATTATCACTTAACCTTAAGTGGGCATACTCATGGTTTTCAGTTTGGGATTGAAATCCCTGGTTTTATGAGATGGAGTCCGGTGCAGTATGTGTATAAGCAATGGGCTGGGATGTATAATGAAACAGGACGTTATTTGAATGTAAACAGAGGTTTTGGTTTCCATGCATTCCCAGGAAGAGTAGGGATTTGGCCAGAGATTACTATCATAGAATTAAGAAAAGGTAAAGAAACCGCTTAATTCTGAGAAAATAGTATATTTACGATAGTTTAGCGAGTGGTTATTTACCATGCCATAGCAAATAAAAGTATTGAACATGTCAAAGTTTGGAGAAATAATTGATATTGATGTTCCGGTTCTATTGGATTTCTATACCGAATGGAATGAACCTTCTATTGCCATGCACCCTGTGCTTAAGGATGTAGCTGCAGCAATGGGGGATAAAGGGAAAGTAATCAAAATCGATGTTGATAAAAACGAAGAGCTTGCAACTGCTTTGCGAATTAAAGGACTACCTACCTTGATGATTTATAAAGGAGGTGAAATGGTTTGGAGACAAAGTGGTGAGCAGGATGCAAACACTTTAATCGGCCTGATGAAAGAGTACGTCTAAGGCTGGATACTTTTAAAAGAATATCCTTTTTCTGAAAAATGATCGAGTACCTTCGGTAATACTTCATATAAGTTTTTTGAAGCTTTTATACTATCATGAAATACTAGGATACTTCCTTCCTCTGTATGCTTAATGATGTTTTGTAAGCAAATTTCAGGAGCTATTTTTTGTTCCCAGTCTTTGGATAAAACATCCCACATTACAATCTGATATCCCAATTTCTGTAAGGCTTTGTATTTGATGGGGCTAATCTGTCCATATGGTGGTCTGAATAATTGCTTAGAGATAGACTGATTCAGGGTTTTTTCTATAATGTTCTTGCAGTCATGTGTGTTTGAGAGATATTCTTTGGTATTGGTTTTCCATGCTTTTAGGTGATTCATGGTATGATTGCCAATAACATGACCTTCAGAAATGATTTGGCGAGCTATGTTGGGATGTTTTTTTACATTATCACCAATACAGAAAAATGTTGCTTTAGCATGGTACTCTTTTAAACAGGACAAAACAAATTCGGTAACTTCTGGAATGGGTCCGTCGTCAAAAGTGAGATAAAGCGTGTGTTTATCTTTATGTTTTAAATCCCAGGTATAGGAGGGGAATAGTTTTTTAAGTATTCGTGGAGTTTTATAAGGGATGGGGGTTAAAGACATATTCTACTCAAATCTCTGGTACATACTAAATAAAAAAGGCTCTCCGTAGAGAGCCTGTCATTATGTTGTTATTCTTGTGTAGCCTCCAACGAATCTATCGTTGTGCTATCTTGATTTGGAAGTTCTTTTCTCAGATCCTCTTCTTGCTTTCTAAGTAGTTCATCAGGATCATCATATTCTTCATCTGAAGAGTATAGTCTGGTAAACAACCTTAAATAGTTATTAAATTCTTCAGCCTTTTCTTCGATTAACTCACGATCTTGGTTAATTAGCAGTAAATCTACCACACTGCGGTAGCGTTCTACACTAGTGACAATATCCTCTGCATATTGGTATTGTTCTTTCAGCGTCAAACTACCAAAATAAGTGAGTTGTTCCTGGTATTTTTTGGCAACTTTATGCCAAAGTTCACGAGCTTTTTCTTTTTCTCCTACCTCGTAATATCCAGTTATATATGCCTCAAGTAATGTGTAATACTCGTAGTATTCGATAGGCATTTTATCCATAGCCAGATCCATCACTTCTTTTGCTTTGTCTTTTTTACCTTCGGTAATCAAAGCTTCTACCAACCTGGCTAAATTACTTCTATACGTGATTGCATTTTTTCTGGTTTCTGGATCGTGATAAATATTAGGGTCATTGCTATTCCCCCAATCCCAGCTCATTACATTTTTATACATCAGATCAGTGTCGATTCTACCCATGTCAAATGGGTTTCGACGATCCACCTTAGTGCGTATTGGTACCAATTTAAAGGTAACCCCATCCAACTGAAGATAATCCTTCATCCATAAGAAGTCATCGTCCCCATAGCTTCCGCCGGTAAAATATATAGGACGTTCCCAATTGTTATTAGCGATGATGTCAAGCATTAACAATCTGTTTTTGAACAGCAGATCACCTTTTAAATGAATATCGATATATGGAACGATAAGATCGGCATCTTTTTGAGCAACAATACCGCTACGCAACACAGCTTCTTTGTCTACAGGGATTCTAATATGTTTGGTAGGGAAAGTGTTTACCTTTTTACCACTTTGTAAATCTCCCTTAGTTCTTGGGTCATCAGTCTCAATCCAACGCATCCAATTTTTAATAAGCATGGTGTCATTAGTCACTGGTTTGTAGTAGATGGCATCATTGTTTCCCCATGCATAAAAATCATGTTCTAATTGAGAAGGGATTGGTTTACTATCATATGCTGCTTTTTTCATCTGATCAATATACCAGTCTGTGGCAAATAAGCTAGTGTTTACTGTTCGTACGTCGGTACGATATCCTTCGATATCTTGTGCGTACCACAAGGCAAAAGTGTCATTATCTCCAATGGTAAATAGAATAGCGTCTTCCTGGCAAGATTGTAAATACATCTTGGCCATTGCTTGCGCGGTGTATCGATTAGAACGATCGTGATCATCCCAGTTTTGGGATGCCAAAACTACAGGAACAGCAAGTAAACAAACTGCTGTAATTACTGGAGCTACAATTTTTGGAGTGATATATTTTTTCAAAAGATCAAATAAGGCGTATACTCCAAATCCAATCCAAATCGCAAATACGTAAAAAGATCCAACAAGGGCATAATCTCTTTCTCTAGGTTCAAAAGGTCTTTCGTTGAGGTATACTTTTAATGCTAATCCTGTAAAGAGGAAGAAAATCAGCAATACCCAGAAATACTTTTTGTCACGTTGCGCCATAAATACAAATCCTATAAGTCCCAAAAGTAGTGGTAAGAAATAATAGGTGTTACGGGCTTTGTTTTTTAACGCATCTGTTGGTAGGTTGTCCTGTGATCCCAGGTGCATCTCGTCTATAAATTTGATACCACTAAGCCAGTTTCCTTCCAAATTGGTAAGATTACCTTGATTGTCATCTTGCCTTCCAACAAAATTCCACATAAAATATCGCCAGTACATATATCCCATTTGGTAATCAAACATATAATATACATTATCCCAAAAGCCTGGTTTTTCTACATCAATATAGTTACCAAACGATTGTAAAAACTTATTATAGTCTTCGTTGTCTAATTTCCCCTGGGCATAATCCCTTCTGAATTTAGTAACATGATTTAATAATTCATCTTCGTCTTGATATTCGGGTTTTATCGTAAATCGTAAGGGTCCGGTAAAGTCCATATAATTTGCAATATGCTCGGTACTCCACATTCGCGGTAGGATGGACTTATGGGCGTCATCAAGATTTTGCTTGGCATTTTTCCAGTCGTTTACGATAATATATTTTCCTGACTTTAGGTCTTTCTCATACTTTGGTTTGTCGTCTTCGTATGGATTATCTTCGTCCAGTTGCGCATAGATTTCAGAAAACTGTGGTCCGTAAAAGAGATGCGTTTCGGGATATTGTTCCAGATTATAGTATGCCAGAAGCTCTCTGGCATTATTAGGGTTGTTTTCGTTGATTACCGTTCCTGCATTGGCACGAATAGGTAGCATGATCCAACTTGAGAATCCAACCAAAATAAATACTACACACAGTAATAAGGTATTTAATTGTGTATATGCTTTTTTACGGGTATATCGAATGCCGTAGTAGAATGCTGCAATAATAACTAGTCCAGCTATAATTGTTCCAGAGTTAAAGGGTAAACCAATTGAGTTTACAAAGAATACTTCTGCTGCACCAAAGAATTTTAGTGTCGAAGGAAGTAATAATTTAAATATGAATAAAAGAATAGCAACTACCACTATATTGGCAATCACAAAGTTTTTGATCGTAATTTCTTTGTAGTTTTTGAAATAGTACAACAAACCTATGGCTGGAATAGATAAAAGTCCCATAAAGTGCACTCCAAAGGATAATCCAACGATAAAAGAGATAAGAATCAACCATTTGTCGCCTCGAGGTTGGTGCATATCTCGTTCCCATAATAATCCGAGGTAAAAAAGAACAGCTAATATACAGGTGGCCATGGCATATACCTCGGCCTCAACAGCATTAAACCAAAAACTATCAGTAAATGTAAATGCTAGAGATCCTACAATACCACTACCTAATACAGCAATGGCCTTGCTTTTGGTGAATTCTTCGTCTTTTACAATAATCTTTTTAACAAGGATAGTAATTGACCAAAACATAAATAAAATGGTAAAGGCACTTGCAAAAGCAGAGGTAAGGTTTACCATTAGGGCGATTTGCGTTACATCAGAAGCAAAAATACTTGCAAAAGCTCCAATCATCTGAAATAAAGGTGCTCCTGGCGGGTGCCCAACTTGTAATTTTGAAGAGGTCGCAATGTATTCTCCTGCATCCCAAAAACTAGCGGTTGGCTCTACAGTTAGCGAATAGACGCATAGAGCAATGGCAAAAATGGCCCATCCCACTATTTTATTCCACTTTTTAAAGTTGAATTTGTTCATATGATTGTATGGTTATGTAACGTGTGGCGAATTTAGTAATAAAAATACTTTCCCCTTGTTTTTTTTAGTAAACGCTTAACAGAAGTTTATATTTTTAAAGACGTGGATGGAAATAAAAAGTGACATTACTTTAATTTTTTTGATAAAAATATTTGCAGAGGAAAAAGAATGTATTAAATTTGCACCCGCAATCACGGTATTGGTCTATGGTGTAACTGGCAACACGTCTGATTTTGGTTCAGAAGAGTCTAGGTTCGAGCCCTAGTAGACCAACAACAAAAAGAACTACTTGATCAAGTAGTTCTTTTTTTATTTTATGCTAAAAATATACTGCGAGAAGTTTATGCCGAATGAGGAACGAATTGAGGTGAGCCCTAGTAGACCAACTAAAATTTGAAGGCATTAGATTTAATCTAATTCCTTCTTTTTTTGTAACAACAAAAAGACGTTCTACTCCTGCAGCAGGAGTAAAGCATCATACTGACAATATCTATTCTTAATCGTTTTCAACAGTAAAAGTTCTTGAAGTTAAGGTGACACCACCTCCGAAGACTTGTACATAAAAACCACTTGAGTTTGAAGATACTCTTGGGAAATTAAGACCAAATTCATCAAATACTCCGTCATTAGGTGTGTTCGTAACAGAATCATACACTCTCGATCCTTTTTTTAATTGAATGGTAACCGTAGAAGAAGAAATAGCAGTGTCATCCCATTCTGCCCTAAATCTATTTCGCTCTACCAAGTCGGTAAAGTTGTAACCTACACTCTCATAAACGGCACAGACTTCATTGGTGCCATTACAATTATAGTTTCCTAAGTCGTTAGATCCGAAACCTCTCAAATCTATATTGCTAACGCCAGCATCTTGTGTTAATGTTACTTTTAAGCTAGTCAAGGGAATGTGTATAGGAGATGGAGCAATAGAGCTTCCGTTTAGAGTTATGTCTGATGGAGTGATTTGTATAGTGCCAGAATCAGGAATAGTTCTCTCAATTCGCACAGTATTACTGTAATTATTGGCTGCGACCAGCTGACACGTTATTTCTACAACATTAGTAGAGGTTTTTTGAATGTTTACGAATATGCTAGGGACATTGTTTGGATATCCTCCGGCTCCACTACCAGGCGTATGCAAATTAAATGCAATGAGTTCAGAAATAGGGAAGCCTGTTGGTGTAGTTACATTTTGGGTAATGTCGTAATTAAAAGATAAGGATATTGGATCTCCATTAACTCCAGCATTAACTTCATTATTAGTAAAAACAGCTAAAGGATCTCTTCCTGCAATATTAACGCCGTATAAATTCCTGCCAGAGTTAGTTATTCCTGAAGGTGCGTTGGATTGCCAGGTTAAACTAGAAGTCTTGCTAATAATAGAGATAGTTTCGTTGGGGTTAATTTCGTTTTCTAAGTCTTTGTTACAGCTTGCGAAAAGGAAAAGGATTGCAAGAATGTTCCAGGTAATAAAAAATGACTTTTTCATTGAGATAAGGTTTTAAGAATTAAACTTTTAGAGTATTAAAAATTACGAAAAATTACCTGTTAAAATTGCTTGGTAATATAACCTTTACGATAGCTTAACAAGCTTAGTTGAAAGAGAGATTTACGCTGAACGTCAGCTGAAGGGAGTCCTGGTTGACAACAAAAGTGTGCTACGATAAGTTGATGTCAAAGGTGGAATGAAAATATTCCTTCAATTAGAAATTCACTTATATTTGAGTATTCCAAATGACAAAGTAATAGTTACTTACAAATCTGAAATGCAGAACAAAAGAAATAGTATCACGCTACTTATTTTGATGTGTCTATGTTTGAATTTAAATTATGGACAAATCGAATTTGGTATAGCTTTTAATACGATTAACACTAACAACAAGAATTGGCGATTAAAGCAAAAAAAGAAACTGTATTCGAGTGGGAGGACAATGCATACGTATTCTTATGATTATGAAGGGGAGTATTTAGAGACTTATACATCAGGATCAGCAGTTCTTCGTTATGTCTATGACAATACTAAGAATAAGGTTACTTCTCATTTTGTCAAAAAAAATGGAGAGCTCAAATCGTCCATGAAAAAGATCTTATTCGAAGAAGGACTACCGTCTAGTATTGGCTTTAGAAAGAACTTTAAGAACTACGATATAAAAATGCAGTTTTTAGAAGGGAGATGGATTGGCTTTCAAGATAAAAATAGTGAGCAGCGATTTGAGATAAAATATGATGGGAAAAGAGTAATTAGCGCAACAATGATAGTTCCTATAGTTGGCCCTGAGAATGTATACCTAAAATACGAGTACACCTTTAACTGGAATAATAACAGGCTGGAGGATGTTATTATTAAAAAAGTAAGGTCTCAAAAATCAGGAAACACTTCAAATATGGCCAAAGATGTTAAAGTGAAATATACTTATAACTCGGCAAATCAACTTGTAGAAATTAAGGCGTTACCTTTATTTAGATATACTTTTGCTTATGACGAAAATGGCAATGTAGCCGAAAGCATTGAGCATGTTGGCAGGGATCATTTTGTATATGAATGGGAAAAAGGTAGGAGTAACACTTCTGTGCTTCTGAATGATTACTTCAACTGGTTAAAAAACCCTCTTATTTTGCCTTTCTCACTTTAAATCAAGGAGCTTAAATTATCTAAGAATAAAAAGAACTATCTTAATTAGATAGTCCCTTTCGTTTTCTGTTGAAAAATGATATGTTTTACGGTAGAATTTTAAAGGTAATGACAGGTCTTTTGGCATGATTCACTACATCTTCACCTAGACTACCATTAATAAAGTGAGATAGTCCTTTTCGGCCATGCGTGCTAATACCAATCATACCTGCATTAACAGAGCCAGCAAAATTGAATATCCCTTTTTCTACGGTGATATCATTGTATATATTGAGCGTGTAATTTTCGATCCCAAGACCAGCGATCATTTTATTCATTTTCTCTTCGGTTTCGTAGGTGGTTTTAAAACCGTTGGCAGTATTTACCCATACCAAATGTAAATTAGCAGCTATGGATTTTGCAAAATCGTTGGCCGCAACCAAGCAATCTCTATCCTCGTCGTCAAAGTTTGTGGCGTATACAAAATCATTAATTTCAAATAATTGACACTCTTCTTTGATGACCAAAACAGGTTTTTTTGAAGTTCTAACTACTTTTTCGGCATTAGAACCGATAAACAATTCTTCAAAGCCGGTAGATCCGTGAGATCCCATAACGATGATGTCTACATTATTTTTCTCGCTAGCTTCATTAATGCCAGTATGGATATCTTCAAAACTTACCGTTTCGATTACTTCTATGTCTTTTAGGTACTCTTTTTCCATTAGCTCTTCAAACTTGCTATGTGCCTGTTTCATGAAAAAAACTGCCTCAGGAGCAGCGGCCGGTGCACCTGTAGACATAAGGTCTGTTAGATGCATTGGGAGCTCCAGTATATGTAGTAGGTAAATAGAAGCGTTGTTCTTTTTTGCAATTTGAGCAGCTACTTTGAGCGCGCTCTCCGCTTGGCTCGAAAAATCCGTGGGTACAAGTATATTTTTAATCATAATACAGCGTTTTTTGAAATGTGTTATTGTTACTTTCTAAACATCAGAAATGATGAACCATTCTTTTGATACTCCTTTTGTGGGGTAGATAGGATTTAATTGATTAAACCTTGGGGCACGATATAGGTAATTGGATATCTTAAATTTACGAATAAATTCATTGTTTGACATATTTTGTATCTAAGATATTATTGTTATCTTTGCACCGTTGAAATTAAAAAACCAGGTTGAGGGGACGAAAAGTCCCCTCTTTTTATCTATTTATGTCATTAAAAGACAAGGTTCATAGTTTGTTAGAAGAGGCGTTGAAAGAACATACGTCTCTGTTTTTGATTGATTGCAAAATTCATCCTGATAATAGTATTGAAATTATTATTGATGGAGATCAAGGGGTGAAGGTAGAAGATTGTATTGCCATAAGCCGTGCAATCGAACATAATCTGGATAGAGAAGAAGAAGATTTTTCTCTTCAGGTAATGTCTGCCGGAGTTTCAGAATCCTTGAAACACATTCGCCAGTACAAAAAGAATGTGGGGAGAAAGCTCAAAGTTAAAACCGAAAATCAAACCGTAGAGGGAGAATTGATTTCAGCTACCGAGAATGCTATAAAGCTTACCTGGAAAACCAGGGAGCCTAAACCTGTGGGTAAGGGTAAAGTAACGGTAACCAAAGAGGCTGATATAGCCTACCAAGAGATTGTAGAAGCAAAAGTTATGATAACATTTTAATTATAATATTGATATGGAAAATATCGCATTAATAGAATCATTTTCAGAATTTAAAGATGATAAACTTATAGATCGTGTTACGCTAATGGCGATCTTAGAAGATGTGTTTAGAAATGCCTTAAAGAAGAAGTTTGGTAGTGATGACAATTTCGATATCATTATTAATCCCGATAAAGGGGATTTAGAGATTTGGAGAAACCGAATCGTGGTTGGAGATGGAGAAGTAGAAGATAGTAATCAGGAAATATCTCTAACTGAGGCGAGAAAGATTGAGCCGGATTTTGAGGTGGGTGAAGATGTGTCTGAAGAAGTGAAGTTAATCGATTTAGGAAGGCGTTCTATTTTGGCATTGCGTCAAAATTTGATTTCCAAAATCCATGAGCACGATAATACAAATGTATATAAGCAGTTCAAAGAATTAGAAGGAGAGATTTATACTGCAGAGGTTCATCATATTCGTCATAGAGCAATTATTATGTTGGACGACGAAGGAAATGAAATTATTTTACCAAAAGACAGACAGATTCCTTCTGATTTTTTCAGAAAAGGAGAAAATGTAAGAGGAGTAATAGAATCTGTAGAGCTGAAAGGAAATAAGCCTGCGATCATCATGTCAAGAACATCTCCTTTGTTTCTTGAAAAACTTTTCGAATCAGAAATTCCAGAAGTATTTGATGGTTTGATTACGGTAAAGAAAGTGGTAAGAATCCCAGGAGAAAAAGCAAAAGTTGCTGTAGATTCTTATGATGATAGAATTGATCCTGTTGGAGCATGTGTGGGGATGAAAGGATCAAGAATACACGGGATTGTAAGAGAACTAGGGAATGAGAATATAGATGTAATTAATTATACAAATAACTTACAACTATTTATTACAAGAGCATTAAGTCCGGCAAGAGTTACTTCGATCAAAATTGATGAAGAAACGAATAGAGCCGAGGTGATGCTAAGACCAGAAGAGGTGTCTAAGGCTATCGGTAGAGGTGGTCATAATATTCGCTTGGCTGGTCAATTAACAGGTTTTGAAATAGATGTGTTTAGAGAAGGTGTAGAAGAGGATGTAGAGCTTACTGAATTTTCTGACGAAATTGATTCTTGGATTATTGAAGAATTTTCTAAAATCGGATTGGATACTGCAAAAAGTATCCTAGAACAAGATGTATCAGATCTTGTGAAACGTACTGACTTAGAGGAAGAGACTGTAAGTGAGGTGATTAGAATATTAAAATCAGAATTTGAGGATTAATAAACACAATTAATTTATATTTGAGCATAAAATAAAAGGCATTTATGGCTGAAGCAAAAACAATGAGGTT
This sequence comes from Aquimarina sp. KJ22-3, assembly GCF_055808215.1. Taxonomy (NCBI): domain Bacteria; kingdom Pseudomonadati; phylum Bacteroidota; class Flavobacteriia; order Flavobacteriales; family Flavobacteriaceae; genus Aquimarina; species Aquimarina sp. KJ22-3. The sequence goes on from NZ_CM147859.1 coordinate 923,125, forward strand.
AAATAAGGTACTACGCGAATTCAATATCTCGCTTGATCGGGCTGTTGACTTTTTGAATTCAAAAGGTCACGAGATAGATGCGCGTCCTACCACAAAAATTTCTCCGGATATTTACCAACTTCTGTTTGATGAATTTCAAACAGATAAGAGTAAAAAGGTAGCTTCAAAAGAAGTAGGAGAAGAAAAAAGAAAAGAGAAAGAGGCGTTACGTGTGCAGATTGAAAATGAGCAGGAAGAAAAACGTAAGCTTGCAGAAGCGCGCGAAGTTGTAAAAGCCAAAGCTCAAATTAGCGGCCCTAAACAAGTAGGGAAAATCGAATTAGGGAACAAAAAAGCCGAAACACCACAGCCCGAGAAGAAGGTGGAAGAGGCTCCTAAAAAAGAAGAAGTTAAGCCTTCAAAACCAGAAAAGGTTTCAAATAGACCCGAGAAAAAGGGGATAAAAATCATGAAGCAGGCGCCTCCAAAACCCAAAGAAAAGGTAGAGGAAGCAAAGCCAGCAAAAGTGGTAGAAGAAAAGAAACCTGAGGTAGAAGCAAAAACTGAAACCTCTGGAGCACCAGAAAAGGTGAAAACGCAGTATAAAAAGTTAGATGGACCTAATTTTACAGGTCAGAAAATCGATCTTACACAGTTTAAAAAGCCTGCGAAAAAGAAAGAGGATAAAAATCAAAAAGATAACGCCGGAGATCAAAAGAAACGCAGAAGGAGAATTAGTAAAGAAGGAGGCGGATTTCAGAACAACGGTGGAAAAGGCGGAAACCAGCAAGGTGGTGGAAGAAATAACAATAACAGAGGGCGTGGAAAAGCCAAAAGACCTCCTATTGTTAAAGAAGAGCCTAGCGAAGAAGAAGTGCAAAAGCAGGTTAGAGAAACCTTGGAGAAGCTACAAGGGAAATCTAATAAATCTAAAGCAGCAAAATATCGTAGAGATAAAAGAGATCAGCACCGTCAGAAAGCTGAGGATAACGTAGCACAACAGGAGCAAGAAAGCAAAGTGCTTAAGGTAACCGAGTTTGTTACGGTTTCTGAAGTAGCAACGATGATGAATGTGTCTACAACCGAGGTGATTTCTGCTTGTATGGCTTTAGGTATCATGGTTACCATGAACCAGCGTCTTGATGCAGAAACGCTATCGATAGTAGCAGACGAGTTTGGATATGAAGTAAACTTCGTAACCGCTGATATCGAAGAAGCGATAGAAGAGATAGAGGACAAACCAGAAGATCTTTTGAATCGTGCGCCGATTGTAACAGTAATGGGTCACGTAGATCATGGTAAGACGTCTTTACTGGATTATATTCGAAAAGAAAATGTAATCGCCGGAGAAAGTGGAGGTATTACGCAGCACATTGGTGCTTATGGAGTACAGCTTGAAAGCGGACAAAAGATTGCGTTTTTAGATACACCGGGTCACGAAGCCTTTACGGCGATGCGTGCTCGTGGTGCACAAGTAACGGATTTAGCAATTATTGTAATTGCTGCCGATGATGATGTGATGCCGCAAACCAAAGAAGCTATTAGTCACGCACAAGCGGCAGGAGTGCCTATTGTATTTGCAATTAATAAGGTAGATAAGCCAACTGCAAATCCTGATAAAATTAAAGAAGCACTTGCAAGTATGAATTTGCTAGTTGAAGATTGGGGTGGAAAAATTCAATCCCATGATATTTCAGCAAAAACAGGGCTAGGTGTTAATGAATTATTGGAAAAGGTATTGTTGGAAGCTGAAATTCTAGAGCTAAAAGCGAATCCTAACCGATTAGCTACAGGTACGGTGGTTGAAGCATTCCTGGATAAAGGTAGAGGATATGTGTCTACTATCTTGGTGCAAAACGGTACGTTGAAAGTTGGAGACTACGTTTTAGCCGGAAAGAATAGTGGTAAAGTAAAAGCAATGCACGATGAGCGTGGTAACGCTGTGAAAGCAGCAGGGCCATCAACACCAGTATCTATTTTGGGTCTGGACGGCGCACCACAGGCGGGAGATAAATTTAATGTGCTGGAAGATGAGCGCGAAGCTAAAGATATTGCTTCAAAACGTGCACAGTTGCATAGAGAACAATCAGTAAGAACGCAACGTCATATTACGCTTGATGAGATCGGAAGACGAATCGCGTTAGGAGACTTCAAAGAATTAAACATTATCCTGAAAGGAGATGTGGATGGTTCTGTAGAAGCACTTACAGATTCGTTCCAGAAATTATCTACAGAAGAAATTCATGTAAACATTATACATAAAGCCGTTGGAGCGATTACAGAAAGTGATGTACTTCTTGCTTCGGCTTCAGATGCGATTATTATCGGATTTAATGTGAGACCTGCAGGAAATGCGAGAACAGTTGCTGATAAAGAAGAAATCGATATCAGAACGTATTCGATCATCTATGATGCGATTAATGATCTTAAAGATGCGATGGAAGGAATGTTGTCTCCTGTAATGAAAGAAGAAGTTACGGGTACGGCAGAGATTCGAGAAACCTTCAAGATTTCCAAAGTGGGTACCATTGCAGGATGTATGGTGCAGAATGGTAAAATCTATCGCAATTCTGGAATTCGATTAATCCGTGAAGGTGTAGTAGTATATACTGGAGAGCTTGCTTCGTTAAAACGTTTCAAAGATGACGTAAAAGAGGTAGGTAAAGGATATGATTGTGGATTACAGGTGAAGAATTACAACGATATCAAGATCGGAGATGTGATTGAAGCGTATCAAGAAGTTGCCGTGAAGAAGAAGTTGTAAGAAACGATAACAATATATAATAAAAAAACCTCTGTGAAAACAGAGGTTTTTTTATTATGTGATATTTTGAATTTATTTGTTGACAGGAGCTTTTTGCTTTCCAGGAATAAACTCAAAGGCGCTAGGGAACTCTTTTCTGATTTCTCGTAGTGCTTTGTCTTTTTCTAGTTTGGTTTTATAATTACCAATCCAAACTTTATAATTTGGAGTCTCCCAACGAATAGATGCGTCCCATTGTGGGAAGGTCTCTTTGGCTTTTCTTAGAATTTCATTGGCTTTGTTCAGATTGCCATTGTATAGTTGTACTTTGTATCTATCGCTAAAATCACCATCTTTCTCCATTTTGGATTTGATAGCCAAAAGGGTTTGGATTTTAGGATCTTGATTAATGGTAACTGTAGCTTCTGGTTGTTCTGTGATACCTACTTGTACAAAATCACCATTATTTTGGTTTTCAACGGTTGGATTTGGGTTATTTTGAGCCATCAAAGTTGATATCCCAATTAGATGAAAACTGATTAAAAAACTACAACGTTTTAGGTTTAACATTCTCATTACAAATTAATTTAGTACAAAGGTAAAGTTTAATAACTCAAAATTGTCAAAAAATATTATTTAGAATTATTATAAATTAGTAGTTAACGCTTCTCTAACATTTCCAAAATCGACTTAATATAGTACTTTTGTCGTCGAATTAAAAATGGAGGTTTTGTGTATTTTTTTAAAGATACTAGAGAAAAAACCATACCAAAATTACGACGATAATTCTACTTGATAATATGAAACAGGTGAAACACCGAAATTCAGCCTCTAAAATCCTAATCCTAGGAACTGTTTTTTTATTTACTTTTTTGAATCCTGTATTTGGACAGGATGAAGCTGCGGCTGATACTGCTGCTGCCACTGAAGCTGCGTCTGGAGGAGATGTAGCCAAAGGAGAAGAGTTGTTTAAATCTTTATGTGCAGCATGTCATAAAAGATATAAGAAAATGACGGGTCCTGCTCTTTTTGGAGTTGCGGATAAGTACGACAGAGAATGGATTTATTCTTGGGTAAAAAATAGTGCAGCAATGATCGCGGCAGGTGATCCACAAGCGGTAGCTATTTATGAAGAGTATAATAAAACTGCGATGAATGCTTTTCCGCAGTTGTCGAATACTGATATCGATAACATTTTGGCGTATGTAATGGTGCCAAAAGCAGATCCACCTGTAACTGTTGCTGGTGGAGGTGCTGCTACAACTGGAGAAACAGGATCAGGAGTGTCAACGGATGTGATCTTAGGTATCTTGGCATTGGTATTTGCAATGCTAATGGTAGTGCTTTACCTGGTAAACAAGACATTAAGAAGTTTTGCTGAAGCGAATAATGTGGAGCTTGTAGTTAGTGAACCAAGAACTCCAATATGGAAAGCTTTTATTCAAAATCAGTTCTTAGTATTAGTTACTGCGATCTTCTTACTGTTAGCAAGTGGATACTTTGTGTATGGATACTTTATGCAGGTAGGTATAGATCAGGGATATGCTCCGATACAACCTATCCATTATTCGCATAGAATCCATGCTGGAGAAAACCAAATAGAGTGTAAGTATTGTCACTCTTCTGCTAGAGTATCTAAGCATTCTGGAATTCCTTCGCTAAATGTTTGTATGAACTGTCACAAGTCAATTAGTGAGGTTGCAGAAACTACAGCTACTGAAGATTATTCTAAAGAATTCTATGACGGTGAAATCAAGAAGCTTTACAAAGCAGTAGGGTGGGATGAAGCTAGTCAATCATATACTGGTAAGACTGAACCTGTAAAATGGGTTCGTATTCATAACCTTCCAGATTTTGCATATTTCAATCACTCACAACACGTAAGCGTTGCAGGTGTAGAATGTCAGACCTGTCACGGTCCTGTAGAAGAAATGGAGATTATGTATCAGCATGCTCCACTAACCATGGGATGGTGTATCAATTGTCACAGAGAAACTAATGTACAAGTGGCAGATAATAAGTACTATGAAAAGATCCACAAAGAACTTTCTAAGAAGTATGGTGTAGACAAGTTAACAGCTGCACAAATGGGAGGTTTAGAATGTGGTAAATGTCACTATTAAAAAAAGAGTCGGGTAAATACCGAATTAAGTAAGAAGCTAATATCAATTATATATGTCATCAAACAAGAAATACTGGAAAAGTGTTGAAGAGCTAAACGAAAATAGCTCTATTGTTGAGACGCTACAACAAAACGAATTCGTACAGGAAATCCCTACGGATGAGTTTTTAGGAGATAAATCATCTTTAGAGAGTTCTTCGACTACGCGTCGAGACTTTCTTAAATATGTAGGGTTCAGTACAGCGGCTGCTACTTTGGCTGCGTGTGAGGGACCTGTAAAAAAATCAATTCCTTACGTAGTGCAGCCAGAACGAATCGTTCCTGGTGTTGCGAACTACTATGCAACTACAATTGCAGATGGTTTTGATTTTGCTAGTGTTTTGATCAAAACCAGAGAAGGTAGACCTATTAAAGTAGAGAACAATAATCTTGCTGCTTCAAACGGAGATGCAAATGCAAGGGTAAATGCTTCGGTGTTATCGTTGTATGATAGTTCTCGTCTTCAAGGGCCTAAGAAAGGTGGAGAAGATATTAGCTGGGAAACTTTGGATAAAGAAGTTGGAGCAAAGTTGAACTCGTTAGGTGGTAAACAAATTGTACTACTTACACAAACTTTCGCAAGTCCTTCTACTTCAAAGTTAATTTCAGAATTTAAAGCAAAATACCAAAATGTTAATCATGTAGTGTATGATGCAGTATCAGAAAGCGAAGCTTTGGATGCGTATCAAATGATGTATGGAGAAAGAGCATTGGCAGATTACGATTTTGGTAAAGTAGATACTATAGTAAGTGTTGGTGCTGATTTTCTTGGAGATTGGCAAGGTGGTGGTTATGATAGTGGTTATGCTCATGGGCGTGTTCCTAAAAACGGGAAAATGTCTAAGCATATCCAGTTCGAATCAAACATGTCGCTTACTGGTGCAAATGCAGATAAAAGAGTTCCTGTTACTCCATCACAACAAAAACAAGTGCTATCAGCATTGTATGCTTATGTGACTGGTTCAGGTTCAAAAAGCTCATTAGATGCTGATTTGGATGCTCAAGTAGTAAAAGCTGCAAAGAGTATTCAAAAAGCAGGAAGAAATGCAGTTGTAGTTAGTGGTATCCAGGATGTGGATGCACAATTAGTTGTTTTAGCGATCAATAAGGCAATTAATAGCAAAGCGTTTAATGAGAGTACTCCGCGTACGATACGTCAAGGTAATGCCAAGGCGGTTTCACAGTTGGTGAAAGATATGAACGCAGGTCGTGTAGGAGCACTTTTAATAGCAGGAGTTAATCCAGCATATACGTTACCTAACGCAGCTGAGTTTAAATCAGGTCTGGAGAAAGTAGATCTTTCAGTAGGATTTAGTATGCACGATGATGAAACAGCTTCATTGTGTACCTATATAGCTACTACCCCTCATTACTTAGAGTCTTGGGGAGATGTAGAAATGAAAAAAGGAAGCTATAGTCTAACGCAACCAACGATCAGACCGTTGTTTGATACTAGACAGTTCCAGGAAACTTTATTGAAGTGGACAGGGAATACAGCTTCTTACCATGATTATATCAAAAGTGCATGGACTGGTATTTTGGGAGGAAGCTCTTGGAGCCAGGCATTGCATGATGGAGTGTTGGTTGCACCAGCACTTCCAAAACAAGAATTGGTAGATGCTATCGCAGCTCCAGAAGGAGATGTGGTAGAAGGTGAAGAAGCACCAGTAACTGCTGGACCAGACGTTGATGCCGCGGCAAGAAGATTGTCGATAGCAAAAGCTAACGGTATGGAGCTTATTTTGTATACCAAAACTGCAATGGGAGATGGGCAGCAAGCAAGTAACCCATGGTTGCAGGAAATGCCAGATCCAATTACAAGAGCATCTTGGGATAACTATTTAACAGTTTCTCGTGCAGATGCAGAGCAATTAGGATTAACCAACGAAAACGAAGCTAATGGGGCCTTAAATGGAAGTTATGCAAAAGTAACTGTTGGAGGGGCAGAGGCTGTTGTGCCAGTGATCATTCAACCAGGTCAGGCAAAAGGTTCTGTTGGATTAGCATTAGGATACGGAAAAACTAAAGGTCTTAAGGAAGAAATGATGGTCGGGGTAAATGCATATCCTTTCTATCAAAACCTTAATGCTGTACAAGAAGTGTCTGTAGTTGCTGCAGAAGGTGTGCACGAGTTTGCTTGTGTACAGTTGCATAATACACTAATGGGTCGTGGAGATATTGTAAAAGAAACGACTTTAGAAATATTCAATACTAAGGATAAGCATGTTTGGAATGCGATTCCTGAAGTAAGTAAAAATCACATCGAGTACGAAGTGACTTCTCCAGAAGTAGATCTTTGGGATGAATTTGATCGTTCTGTAGGACATCATTTTAATCTTTCAATAGACTTAAATGCTTGTACAGGTTGTGGAGCTTGTGTGATTGCTTGTCATGCAGAAAACAACGTTCCTGTAGTAGGGAAGTCAGAAGTGCGTAGATCTCGTGATATGCACTGGTTACGTATCGACCGTTATTATTCTTCTCAAGATAGCTTCGAAAGTGATAATGAGAAGAAAGATAATATCGCTGGTCTAGGAAGTTCATTGTCTGAGTTTGGAGAAATGGAAAGTGCTTCAGATAATCCTCAGGTAGTATTCCAGCCAGTAATGTGTCAGCATTGTAATCATGCTCCTTGTGAGACTGTATGTCCGGTAGCGGCAACTTCTCACGGTAGACAAGGTCAGAATCATATGGCCTATAACCGTTGTGTAGGAACAAGATATTGTGCAAATAACTGTCCATACAAAGTGCGTAGATTCAACTGGTTCTTGTATAACAACAACGACGAGTTTGACTACAATATGAATAATGACTTAGGAAGAATGGTGATTAACCCAGATGTAACAGTACGTTCTAGAGGGGTTATGGAAAAATGTTCTATGTGTATTCAAATGACACAGAAGACCATTTTGGATGCCAAGAGAGAAGGTAGAATGGTGAAGGATGGAGAATTCCAGACTGCATGTTCTGCGGCTTGTTCTTCTGGAGCAATGGTATTTGGAGATATCAACGATAAGGATAGTAAAGTAGCTAAGCTTAAAGAAGATAATCGTATGTATCACTTACTTGAGCATGTAGGTACAAAACCTAACGTGATGTATCAAACGAAAGTAAGAAATACTACTGAAGCCTAATTAATTAAAATAAAGAATCAATTCAATTATAAAGGATTATGTCTCATTACGAAGCACCTATAAGAAAACCTTTAGTAACTGGTGATAAAACATATCACGATGTAACTGTAGATGTGGCTGCACCAGTTGAAGGTAAAGCAAACAAATCTTGGTGGATCGTGTTTTCGATCGCTCTTTTTGCTTTCCTTTGGGGAATAGGTTGTATAATTTATACCATATCCACAGGTATTGGAGTCTGGGGATTAAACAAAACCGTAGGATGGGCCTGGGATATTACCAACTTCGTTTGGTGGGTAGGTATTGGTCACGCAGGAACCCTGATCTCGGCAGTATTATTGTTATTCCGCCAGAAATGGAGAATGGCGATTAACCGTTCTGCAGAAGCGATGACGATCTTCTCGGTAATTCAGGCAGGTTTATTCCCAATCATTCACATGGGACGTCCATGGTTAGCATATTGGGTATTACCTATTCCTAACCAATTTGGATCACTATGGGTAAACTTTAACTCTCCGCTACTTTGGGATGTATTTGCGATTTCGACCTATCTTTCTGTATCATTGGTGTTCTGGTGGACAGGATTGTTACCTGACTTTGCAATGATTAGAGATAGAGCAATCACTCCTTTTAATAAAAAGATATACGGATTATTGTCATTCGGATGGAGTGGAAGAGCAAAAGACTGGCAACGTTTTGAAGAAGTATCATTGGTACTTGCTGGTTTGGCAACACCACTTGTACTTTCTGTACACACGATTGTATCTTTTGACTTTGCTACTTCGGTAATTCCTGGTTGGCATACCACGATCTTCCCACCTTATTTCGTTGCGGGAGCGATTTTCTCAGGATTCGCAATGGTAAATACACTTCTTATCATCATGAGAAAAGTGTCTAACCTAGAAGACTATATTACTATCCAGCACATCGAATTGATGAACATTGTAATTATGATTACAGGTTCTATCGTAGGTGTGGCATATATTACAGAGTTATTTATTGCTTGGTATTCTGGTGTAGAATACGAACAGTATGCATTCTTAAACAGGGCAACTGGTCCTTACTGGTGGGCGTATTGGGCAATGATGAGTTGTAATGTATTCTCTCCACAGTTTATGTGGTTCCCAAAATTGAGAAGAAGTATCATGTTCTCTTTCATTATCTCTATAGTTGTAAATATAGGAATGTGGTTTGAGCGTTTTGTGATTATTGTAACTTCTCTACACAGAGATTATTTACCATCATCTTGGACAATGTTCTCTCCAACGTTTGTAGATATTGGAATCTTTATTGGTACTATTGGATTCTTCTTTGTATTGTTCTTATTGTATGCGCGTACATTCCCAGTTATTGCACAGGCAGAGGTAAAAACAATATTGAAATCTTCTGGAGAGAAATATAAGAAGTTAAGAGAAGCAGGAATTGATCACAGAGATGAGCTTCCTAAAGTAAAAGCTACAGTAACTGAAGAAGAAGCAGAAGCTACAACAGAAAAAGTTGAAGCTAGCGAAGAAGATATTAATAGCTTATTGAGCAATCTAGGTACTTTTGACCCGGAGACTCAACAAGCAGACGATCTTAAAAAAGTAAATGGTATCGGACCCGTAATGGAAAAGAAGCTTAACCAAATAGGAATCTTTACATTCGATCAGGTTAGTAAAATGACCGCTACCGAATATGATTTATTAGATAGTATTACAGGGTCTTTCCCAGGAAGAGCACAACGCGACGATTGGGCAGGTCAGGCCGCAAAACTTAAAAATAACTAGAAGTATGGCATCAAAAGTTATACATGCATTATATACAGATGATGATGTCCTAATGGACGCTGTAAAAAAAGTTCGTTCAGAGCATTATCATATTGAAGAGGTGTATTGCCCTTTTCCAGTTCACGGGTTGGATAAAGCAATGGGACTACCTCATACACGTTTAGCCATTACTGCATTTATGTATGGTTGTGTGGGATTAACAGTTGCAATTACGATGATGAATTATATCATGATCGAAGATTGGCCACAAAATATTGGAGGTAAGCCTAGTTTTAGTTTTATCGAGAACATGCCTGCTTTTGTTCCAATTATGTTTGAGCTTACCGTATTTTTTGCAGCTCACTTAATGGTAATTACTTTTTATATGAGAAGTAAGTTATGGCCATTTAAAGAAGCAGAAAATCCTGATGTAAGAACTACAGACGACCATTTCTTGATGGAAGTAGATGCAGGACATCATGATGTGAATGCATTGACCAGCTTATTGACAGATACTGGGGCGGTAGAAATTAAAGTAATTGATAAGGAAGAAGATAACCATTAATACTAATGAAGAATACTATAAAAATATTAGTAGCAGTAGCAACAGTGATTAGTGTTGTGTCTTGCCAAAAAGACTCCAGACCTAATTATCAGTATATGCCGAATATGTATGAGTCTGTAGGTTATGAAACCTATGGAGAATACAAGGTGTTCCCCGGAGAACAGGAAGCGATGTTACCTGCAGAAGGATCTGTGCCAAGAGGATGGATGCCTTACGAGCTAGAGAATTCTAATGCTGGTTATCAAATGGCTAAAGATTCCTTGAAGAACCCTATCCGTTATACGGTAGAAAATCAGGAAAAAGGAAAAGAGTTGTATGATATTTATTGTGCAGTTTGTCATGGTAAGAAAGGTGATGGAAAAGGAATTCTGGTACAAAGAGAAAAAATACTTGGGGTTCCAAGTTATGATGATGCAGGAAGAGCGATTACCGAAGGTAGTATCTATCACGTGATGTATTACGGAATTAATTCTATGGGATCTTATGCATCTCAGACTAGTGAACATGAAAGATGGCAGATTGTTCAATACGTAGAGAAGCTTAAAGCCGATTTAGAAGGAAAAACAGCTCGTATTGATGCAGATGTTGCTGAAGCTACTCCGGTTGTTGTAGAAGAAGCTCACGAATCAACAGAAGAACACAACGCAGCACACTAGTGCTATTATTTAAAGTTAAGAATAACGATATAAGATATGTATACGCTATCAAATAGATTAAGATTATTTTCTTTCATCCTGATGATTGTTGGAGGAATCGGATTGATTTCTGGTTTTTTATCAACACCAAAATCTATAGAAGAGGTAAAAGAAATGATGGCAGCGCACGATGCGCATGGCGAAGGTCACGGAGCTGCTGCTCAGGATCACGGTAACGAACACGCTGATGATGCTCACGGTGGTGATGCTCACTACGAGCACGTTTTGCACCAATTACAAAACAAACCTTGGGCTGCATTATATGTAGCGGCATTCTTCTTTTTCATGATTGCTTTAGGAGTGTTGGCTTTTTATGCCATACAATTTGCTGCTCAGGCTGGATGGTCTCCAGTATTGTTCAGGGTAATGGAAGCGATTACCGCTTATCTAGTGCCTGGAGGGATTATTCTATTTGTGATTTTAGCGCTATCAGGATTCCATGTAAACCACTTGTTTGTTTGGGCAGACCCAGAAGTTGTAGCTCATGACAAACTGATCCAAGGTAAAGCTGGATGGTTAAATGGTACAGGTTTTATCATTAGAGCAGCTATATTTTTAGGAGGATGGTTGTTATACCGTCACTTTGCTGTAAAATACTCAAGAAAGCAAGATGAAGATAGTACAGGTAACAAGTGGTATAAGAAAAGTTTCAAGATCTCTGCTGGATTCTTAGTGTTCTTTATCTACACAGAATCTATGATGTCTTGGGATTGGATTATGAGTTTTGATCCACACTGGTTCAGTACACTATTTGGGTGGTACGTATTCGCGAGTTTATTCGTTTCTGGAATTACAACAATAGCGTTAATCACCATTTATTTGAAATCTAAGGGATACTTAGAGTTCGTAAACGATAGTCACATTCATGATTTGGCTAAGTTTATGTTCGGTATCAGTATTTTCTGGACTTACCTTTGGTTCTCTCAGTTCATGTTGATATGGTATTCAAATATTCCGGAAGAGGTTACTTACTTTATTACGCGAATAGAAGATTACAAATTACCATTCTTCGGAATGCTGGTAATGAACTTTATTTTCCCATTATTAGTATTGATGAATAGCGATTTCAAACGAGTAAACTGGTTTGTGGTAATGGCAGGTATCGTAATCCTTTGTGGTCACTATATAGATGTGTTTAACATGGTAATGCCAGCAACAGTAGGTGAGTCTTGGTTTATAGGAATCAGCGAAATTAGTGCAGTTTTATTGTTCTTAGGATTGTTCTTGTTTGTTGTGTTCAGAGCACTTACCAAAGCACCTTTATTGGCAAAAGGAAACCCATATTTAGAGGAAAGTAAACACTTCCATTATTAAAATTTAGAATTTATAAAAAGAAGATAGATAAAAATGACTGTATTCTTAACCATAATAGTTATAGCGCTTTTCGGAATCACTTTGTGGCAAATGTCGAAAATCTTGAAATTGTCACAACTTAAAGGCGCAGACGATTCTCAAGTGGCTAATGATAAGGACAATAATATGCAAGGTAAGCTGATGCTTGGTTTTGTAATATTCATCTACTTACTTACCATATTTTGTTTTGTAAAATACCATACATTCTTCTTGCCGGAATCAGCATCTGAGCATGGAATAGCATATGATCAATTGATGTTGATTTCTATGGTGTTGATCATGTTTGTACAAATCATTACTCAAGGTTTATTGCATTACTTTGCATATAAATACAGAGGTAAAGAAGGAAACAAGGCATTATTCTTTGCTGATAACGATAAGTTAGAGTTTATCTGGACAATTATTCCAGTAATTGTATTGGCAGGTTTAATTATTTATGGATTATTTACTTGGACAGATATTATGAATATCGACGAGAAAGAAGGTGATCCGTTAATCATTGAATTGTATGCGTATCAATTTGACTGGAGAGCAAGATATTCTGGAGAAGATAATGTTTTAGGAAAGGCAAATGTTCGTTTTATCGAAGGTGTAAATACACTTGGTGTAGATGCTTCTGATAACTATGGTAAAGACGATAAGATTACCAACGAACTGCACTTACCAGTTAACAGAAAGGTGATCTTCAAAATGAGATCTCAAGACATCTTACATTCAGCGTATATGCCATTCTTTAGAGCACAAATGAATGTAGTTCCTGGTATGATCACTGAATTTTCTTATACTCCAACGATGACTTCAGAGGAAATGAGGAATAGTGAATTTATGGTAGAAAAAGTAGCTACGATAAATAAAATCAGAAGAGAAAAGAGCAAGAAACTTGTAGCTGCTGGTGAAGAAGCGTTAGAACCATACGAATTCGATTACTATTTGTTATGTAATAAGATTTGTGGTGCTTCGCATTACAATATGCAAATGAAGATGGTAGTAGAATCTGAAGAAGATTTTAATGCTTGGCTAGCAACACAACAGACTTTTGGAGAGCAATTGTCTGCACAAGCAAGTAATTAAGAGAGAAAAAGAAAAATTATATAGTTTTTAAAAACAAATAGCGTTATGTCAGCAACACACGGAGATAACCACGATCACGATCACGGACACCACCATAAAGAGACATTTATCACTAAATATATATTTAGCCAGGATCATAAAATGATCTCTAAGCAGTACTTAGTTACTGGTTTGATTATGGGGATTATAGGGATTGCTATGTCTCTATTATTCAGAATGCAATTAGCGTGGCCTGATCATCAATTTACGATCTACGAAATATTTTTAGGAAAATTTGGTGAAGATGGAATAATGGATCCTAGTATTTACCTTGCTTTGGTAACGATACATGGTACTATTATGGTATTCTTCGTTCTTACTGCCGGTTTAAGTGGTACTTTCAGTAACCTTTTAATTCCATTACAGATTGGAGCGCGAGATATGGCATCTGGTTTCTTGAATATGATTTCGTATTGGTTGTTCTTCTTGAGTAGTGTAATCATGGTGTTGTCATTGTTTGCAGAGGCTGGACCAGCATCTGCAGGATGGACAATCTACCCTCCACTTAGTGCATTGCCACAAGCTATTGGTGGATCTGGAATGGGGATGACTTTATGGTTAGTGTCTATGGCAATATTTATTGCTTCTTCACTTCTTGGGTCATTAAACTATGTGGTTACGGTAATTAACCTAAGAACAAAAGGGATGTCGATGACTAGAATGCCTTTAACAATTTGGGCGTTCTTTGTAACTGCTATTATTGGTATTGTATCATTCCCAGTATTATTATCTGCAGCATTGTTGCTTATTATGGATAGAAGTTTTGGTACTTCGTTCTACCTAAGTGATATTTATATACAAGGAGAGGTATTACATAATCAGGGTGGATCGCCAGTTTTATTTGAGCATTTATTCTGGTTCTTAGGACACCCAGAGGTATATATTGTATTATTACCTGCATTAGGAATTACTTCAGAGATTATTGCAACAAATGCTCGTAAACCGATTTTCGGATATAGAGCGATGGTAGCTTCGATTTTGGCAATTGCATTTTTATCAACAATTGTATGGGGTCACCACATGTTTATCTCAGGTATGAACCCATTCTTAGGATCTGTATTTACATTTACAACCTTATTAATTGCGATTCCATCTGCGGTAAAAGCATTTAACTATATTACCACCTTATGGAAAGGTAATCTGCAACTCAACCCGGCAATGTTGTTCTCAATTGGATTGGTTTCTACCTTTATTACTGGAGGACTTACTGGGATTATTTTAGGTGACAGTACATTAGATATTAACGTTCACGATACGTACTTTGTGGTAGCACATTTCCACTTGGTAATGGGTATTTCTGCATTATATGGTTTATTTGCCGGAGTGTATCATTGGTTCCCAAAGATGTACGGTAGAATGATGAATAAAAATCTAGGTTATATACACTTTTGGGTGACGGCTATTGGTGCGTACGGAGTATTCTTTCCAATGCACTTTATAGGTATGGCAGGTTTACCTCGTAGATATTATACCAACTCAAACTTTCCATATTTTGACGATTTAGCAGATACCAATGTATTGATCACTGTATTTGCAATCATCACAGCGGCAGCTCAATTGGTGTTCTTGTATAACTTTATCAGTTCTATGTTCTATGGTAAGAAAGCGGTTCAAAATCCATGGAAATCCAATACTTTAGAATGGACTACTCCTGTAGAGCATATGCATGGTAACTGGCCAGGAGAGATTCCTCACGTATACAGATGGCCTTACGACTATAGTAAGACTAATGAAAACGGAGAGTATGTAATCGCCGGACAGGACTTTGCTCCGCAAACAGTGCCATTACAAGAAGGAGAAGAAGAATTACATCATTAATGGATGTTTAAAAATATTGAAAAGCCTTTTCATTTTTATGAAAAGGCTTTTTCTTTTTCTAGTATATTTGTTTTAAACGTGAAGAAGAACCCCTGGATGTTCTGTTAAAGCATAAGAGTAGATGAACGAAAACCTGGACCCAACAAACGAAAACTTTTCTAATGAAGACTTGGATATCGAAAGAGCTTTAAGGCCACTGGCTTTCGAAGATTTTACGGGTCAGGATCAAGTGCTGGAGAACTTACAGATTTTTGTACAAGCGGCCAACATGCGAAATGAGGCTTTGGATCACACCTTGTTTCATGGCCCTCCGGGTTTAGGAAAAACTACATTGGCTCATATTTTGGCGAATGAATTGGGAGTGGGGATCAAAGTTACTTCTGGACCAGTATTGGATAAACCTGGGGATTTGGCAGGACTACTTACGAATCTAGATGATAGAGATGTATTGTTTATAGACGAGATACATCGTTTAAGTCCTATTGTCGAGGAGTATTTATATTCTGCAATGGAAGACTACAAAATCGATATTATGATCGAGAGCGGACCCAATGCCAGAACAGTACAGATTAATTTGAATCCGTTTACATTGGTAGGAGCTACAACACGATCTGGTTTGCTTACGGCTCCTATGAGAGCTCGTTTCGGTATACAATCTAGATTGCAATATTATACTACAGAATTATTATCTACTATCGTGCAACGAAGTGCACATATTCTAAATGTTCCTATTTCTATGGAGGCAGCTATCGAAATTGCAAGTAGAAGTAGAGGAACACCTCGTATAGCAAACGCATTGCTGCGTAGAGTGCGTGATTTTGCCCAAATCAAAGGAAATGGTAAGATAGATATAGAAATCTCCAAATTTGCCCTTAAAGCGCTTAATGTAGACGCCAATGGATTGGATGAAATGGATAATAAGATTCTGACCACCTTAATAGATAAATTCAAGGGAGGCCCGGTTGGAATTACAACATTAGCTACTGCAGTTAGTGAAAGTGCCGAAACCATAGAAGAAGTATACGAACCTTTTTTGATACAACAAGGTTTCATCATAAGAACACCAAGGGGAAGAGAAGTTACCGAAGCGGCGTATAAGCATCTGGGGAGAACTCCAGGAGGTATCCAAGGAGGATTGTTTTGAAAATACCTCTAAATACATAGCTATATTTTGGCTAGAATGTCACTATGAAGGATAACAACATTGAAACAGTTTCATTTTTTAAAGTAATTAAGAATGCGAGTCGTATTCTTAAGAACCCTCTTCCTTTTCATAACGAAAATTTCGAGAAATACGGAGATGTATTTAGAGTGAGCCTGGGTTTTGGTAACTATGTGTTGTTTACCAGAGATGCAGCCTTTGCCAGGCATATGCTTCAAAAACACCATCGCAAATATCATAAGTCAGAGCTACAGTCAAAAGATTTGGCAAAATATATTGGAGAGGGATTACTAACTGCCAATGGAGAAAAATGGCTGAAACAACGTCGACTCATTCAACCCGCTTTTCATAAAAAGAAATTGGAGAAATTGGTGGTCACTATAAAAGCTGTTGTAGAAGAAGAGCTGGCCATAATTCAACCTAACACTACAATAGATGTGTTTCCCTTAATGAATGATCTGGCATTTAAGGTGGTGGCTAAATCTTTATTTAGCTATTCAGGCACAACCGATGCAATTTCGCGATTGCAACATATTACAGAAACCGCACAAAAGTTTTTAATTAAAGAGATACGACAACCTTATAAGCGTTGGTGGTTTCATCTTACCGGAGAGGTGAAAAAGACATTAACCCTAACTCAAGAGGCAAGAGATATTCTTAATTCACTGATCGAAGAACGTAAAAAAGACAAACAACGGTATGATGATTTACTAGATATGTTGTTGGATGCCCGCTATGAGGATGGAAGCGCTATGGATAATGAACAGTTGATCGATGAAATTCTGATACTCTTCACAGCTGGTCACGAAACCACATCAAATGCACTTACATTTGCCCTAATGTTGCTAGGAAAGCATCCCAAAATACAAGATAAGGTATATCAAGAAGTGGTAGGAGGAGAAGCAGTCAATTTAGATCCTCTACAAGAAATTACGAAATATCAGTATACCAAACAGTGTATAGAAGAAACCATGCGATTATACCCTCCGGCATATTTTTCTGATCGCCTGGTAATCGATGATGATCAATATAAAGATTTGGATTTGCCGAAAGGGACAACAGTTTTGATTTCCTTTTTTGAAATTCATAAGCATAAAGATTTTTGGGAAAAACCAGAACAGTTTAAACCAGAACGATTTGATCCTACTGTAGATAAAAAGGAATATGCTAATCAATACTTCCCATTTGGAGCTGGACCTCGGATGTGTATCGGAAATAATTTTGCCATGTATGAAATGGTTCTGGCAATAAGCCAGCTTGTGCGCACTTACAAAATTACACCTGCTTTTGATCATATTGAGATTAAACCTCTGATCACCCTTAAACCACAAAATGCGTATCTAACTTTTACCTCTAGATGAGTTATGCTCTTTAAGTAATAATTAGTGCCATATTTTTGAATTTCAAGAATATGACACTCTTCTTTTTATCCTAAACTGTACTTTCACGATCAATATCAGATGAATATTAAAAAGACATATTTCTAGGTGTCTTGAAATGTTCAAGGAATTATACGCTAAAAATCATAATTATGGAAATTCTAAATGTAAAAGGAGCAACACTGATTAATCGTGAAACTCAAAAATTAATTAATGGTGGGTTACAGCAAGTTTGTGATGACAGACCCGAATGCTATCCGCCAAGACCAGTCGATTGTACAAAACCTTCCTGTCGCAGACCCAACGGAATGTTGGCCTGGTGTATCGAATGTCTAAATAAACCATTCGAACTTTAACCTACACGCAAGATTACATAATCAAAACCAATACAAATGAAAACCACGAACATCAAAGGAATAAAAACAATTAGTAAAACTGCACAAAAGCAGATAATTGGTGGACAAAGAGGCAATCCCTGGGATAATCCTATTTTTTGTTATAAGAAATGTGTGAACTCAGGGTATCCTGCCAATGTGTGTGTAGAAATATGTGAATTATAAGTTGAGTTTATAATTATTTGGGGTAGCTAATTATTTTTAAAATGATTATTGAGCTACAAGCCAGAACACAATAGTGTTCTGGTTTTTTTATGCCCTTAATATGGATTACTTTTGAGTTTTGAAATCAAAAACTTTCTGTTGAGTCAAAAAACCAAATACACGAACCTTATCAAAACCGAAGCGAAACGACTTGGGTTCCTATCCTGCGGTATTTCCAAAACAGCTTTTTTGGAAGAAGAAGCACCAAGGCTGGAATCCTGGTTAAAAAAAGAAATGCACGGAGAGATGAAGTATATGGAAAACCATTTTGACAAAAGATTAGATCCCACTAAGCTTGTTGAAGGATCCAAAAGTGTAGTTTCATTATTACTCAATTATTTCCCTTCAGCATCTCAAACGGATCCCGAAGCCCCAAAAATTTCTAAGTATGCCTACGGTACAGATTACCATTTTGTGATCAAGGATAAGCTGAAGCAGTTGCTCCACTTTATTCAAGAAGAAATTGGAGATGTTCATGGTCGCGCTTTTGTGGATTCGGCTCCAGTATTGGATAAAGCCTGGGCAGCCAAAAGTGGCTTGGGATGGATTGGTAAAAACAGTAACCTGCTTACCCAACAGGTGGGTTCTTTTTATTTTATTGCAGAGCTTATCATCGATATAGAGCTAGACTACGATACTCCGGTTACCGATCATTGTGGTACCTGTACCGCTTGTATTGATGCTTGTCCTACTCAAGCCATTGTAGAGCCCTATGTTGTAGATGGAAGTAGATGTATTTCGTATTTTACGATAGAGCTCAAGGATCAAATACCAGAGAGTTTCAGAGGTAGTTTTGATGATTGGATGTTTGGTTGTGATGTTTGCCAGGATGTTTGTCCCTGGAATCGTTTTTCAAAACCACATAATGAACCACTATTTAACCCAAAACCAGAATTGTTAGAAATGACCAAAAAGGATTGGGAAGAAATTACTCAGGAAGTGTTTTCTAAAGTCTTTCAGAAATCTGCCGTCAAAAGAACTAAATTTTCTGGATTGCAAAGAAATATTCAATTCCTAAAAGAAAAGTAAGTGTCGAAATTAAGGGTGCTTTGTTGCAATTTTCATAATACAAACGTTTGCATAACTTCTAAGTGGAATTTTGAATAAAAAATTCATAATCTTTTTGCAATAATCTTGTATATTCATCAGGTATATTTATAAAAAGTTACGACTTTATTGCTTTTGTCTTCCCCTGATCTATAATAATATTAAGCAGTAAGTTGTTCATAGCACAAATCACTTCGCATATGAATGAGTTATCATATATTGACATTGGTGTCATTGTAGTTTACCTAATCGGAATTATTATTTATGGAATATCAAAGTCAAAAAGAGGAAGCTCTGAAGATTATTTTCTAGGCGGTCGAACCATGACCTGGCCCATTGTAGGGATTGCCCTGTTTTCTGCAAATATTTCTAGTTCTACATTGGTAGGGTTGGCTTCAGATGCGTATCAGACCAATATCAATGTATACAATTACGAATGGTACGCGGTAGTGGTATTAATTTTCTTTGCGATCTTTTTTCTACCCTTTTACCTGCGTTCAGGAGTGTATACCATGCCGGAGTTCTTAGAACGGCGTTATGATAAAAGATCTCGTTATTACTTTTCATTGATTACTGTGATAGGTAATGTTATGGTCGATACTGCGGCAGGTTTATATGTAGGAAGTATAGTTCTCAAGTTGTTGTTTCCGGAAACTTCCTCAACAATCATTATTATTGGTTTGGCAATTGCGGCGGCAGCATACACCATTCCTGGAGGTTTAAACTCAGTAATTCAAACTGAAGTAATCCAGGCAATCTTATTAATTTTAGGATCTTGTTTACTAACCTATTTTGCATTTGATCGGCTAGGAGGTGGATGGTCGGATATGATGAGTAAACTGGATGGTATGTTAGCGGCAGGAGATGTAGATTTTGGAGATCGAGCCGCCGAAGGAAAGTTTATTCCTGCTAATTCTGAAGAAGTGTTTAGTTTAGTTAGACCCAACAATGACGAATTCATGCCTTGGTGGGGATTACTTAGCGGAGTTCCACTTCTCGGATTCTATTTTTGGGCTAATAATCAGTTTATGGTGCAAAGAGTTTTGGGAGCAAAAAGTCTAAATCATGGACGATGGGGAGCACTATTTGCTGGATTTCTTAAACTGCCAGTGATTTTTATAATGGTAGTACCAGGAGTATTGGCTTTGTTACTGTTTAGTACGCTTGATATCTCAGGGTTAAATTACCCTTTGGCAGATGGAACAATGTGTCAAAATCTTTCGGATTGTCCAAATCTTACCTATCCTGTATTGTTGTTTCAACTACTTCCAGTAGGAGTTTTAGGATTGGTAGTTGCCGGGCTTATGGCTGCTATGATGTCTTCGGTTTCTGCCACATTTAATTCTGCGTCAACATTAATTACAATGGATTTTGTAAAACAGCTAAAACCTGATATGACCAGTAAACAACTAGTTCGAGCTGGTCAAATTGCTACCTTAATCTTAGTGATTTTAGCTTCGTTGTGGGTTCCGGTAATAGAAAAGGTAAGCGATTCTCTATGGAGTTACCTACAGCTGGTAATCGCATTTACTTGCCCACCAGTAGTTGCTGTATTTATACTGGGTATGTTTTGGAAAAGAGCAAATGGTAACGGTGCATTTATTAGTTTATTGGTAGGAGGTGCGGTAGCTTTATTTATGATTCTATCTCTTAAATATGAAATTGCTCCGGATCTTAATGAACTGCACTTTTTGGCTAAGGCCAATATACTTTTTGTAATCAGTCTGATTGTACACGTAATCATTAGTTTAATAACAAAACCTCAGTCGATAGAGCAAGTTTCGGAGTACACCTACAAAAAGAAAATGTTCGCCCAAGAATCCAAAGAATTGGTGGGATTAGCATGGTATAAAAATTATAGAGTGCTTTCGATCATTTTATTGTTCATCACGTCAATAATAGTAGGCTTTTTCTGGTAAGATTAGCTCGATTCCCTTAAAATGAGATGCGTAGGTAGAATTACTTCTTTATGAGTAATAGGTTGCTCTTGATGTTGTAGTTCGATTTCTTCCAAAAGAATTTCTGTAGCCGTTTTGCCAATTTTGTAAGCAGGTTGATCTACAGTGGTAAGTGTTGGAGTTACTACCGAAGACATAAACCAATTACTGAATCCAACTACAGCGATATCATCAGGTATTTTGATGCTTAGTTCATTAAAATATTTAATAATCCCTACCGCGACCAGATCGGTTATTGCAAAAATTGCATCGACATCATTATGCTCTTTGATCAGCTTTTGTGCATTTTGATAACCATCTTCAAAATCCTTATTGTTATTGCAGACATACACCAAAGAAGGATCATAGGGAATCTGATGGTCTAAAAGGGCTTTTCGATACCCTTCAAAACGGTCATTCGAAATTTTTGGGTTTAGATCTCCTCGGAAATGGGCAATCTTTCGGTATCCTTTTTTTATCAAATGTGAAACTGCATCATAGGCCGCTTTTTGGTCATCTATTCGCACCTTGGAGCAGGCAATACTAGGTTCTACTTTATCAAAAAGAACCAAGGGAATATTTCTGCTGATTATTTTTTTTAGATGCACAAACTCATTGGTTTTATTGGATAAGGACATTAGGATTCCGTCTACGCGTTTATCAATAAGTAGATTGACATGCAGCTTTTCAAGAAATAACTTCTCGTCAGACTGTAGAATGATAACCAGGTATCCTTTTTTTCTGCTTCAGCAATTACTCCATCAATTACTTTTGAGAAAAAATGATGCACGGTAGTAGGTATGATAACTCCTATGGTTTTGGTTTGTTTGGTTCTCAGATTAACGGCTAGTTGATTTGGAGTGTAATTCAACTTATTGGCCATGTGAAGCACCTTTTTTTTGGTGTCTTTATTCACATCCGGATAATCTTTTAACGCTTTTGATACCGTAGCTACCGAAATACCAAGTTTACTAGCAATGTCCTTGAGTGTGGTAATTTCCATGAGTACAATTTTCAATTTCAAGATACAATTAATGCTGAAGTATACTGATAAATCCATCCTAAATTTTTAATGGTAAAAAATGTGTTTAGAGGGAATTTTTTAAGGTGTTTTCTATGGTTTTCTATTTCTAATAATGTACTTCTTTCTTCTGAAACTGCTGATTTTTAATTGGTTTTGTCTGTACTACATATTTAAAATCATAATGGATTGATTTTCTGAAAAAAATAAGTTTCGAAATCGTTTTCGATTTTTTCGAAATCGTTTTCGATCGCTTCTTGAAAACACTTTTGATGTAAGCTAGATGAAACAATTGAGAAATTGCAGTGAATTAAATAACTACAGAAAATGAAACAATTACGATTAATTTTTATGGCATTGCTTCTTATGGGGGTAGTTTACTCACATGCTCAGGAAAGTGGAAGTATTTCGGGAACGATTACGGATGCTCAAAATATTCCAGTCTTGGGAGTAAATGTACTTTTGGAAGGAACAAACCGGGGGGCTACTACGGATTTTGACGGAAAATATAGTATAGATAATCTAGAGAGTGGGGTGGATTATACTATAGTCGTATCGTCTATCGGTTTTAAAACGGTACGGGAAACCATTACAGTAACAGGAAATATTACCAAAGATATTGTTCTGCAAGAGGATTTACTCTCGCTAGATGAAATTGTAGTCACAGGAACTTCTAATCCAAGAACTAAATTAGAATCCAGTGTTGCAATCACCACAATGGGAGCAAAAGAAATAGAACAAAAAGCACCACAAAGCACAGCAGATATATTACAATCCGTACCGGGATTTTTGGTGGAGACCTCTGGGGGTGAAGTAGGAAACAACTTATTTGCCCGAGGAATTCCTTCTGCCGGGGCATACGAATTTGTGCAAATCCAAGAGGATGGATTACCAGTTTTTGAAGATGGAGCACTACAGTTCGCAAATGCAGATGCTTTCTATAGGTTAGATGAAACCGTAAAAAATATGGAGGCTATTCGTGGGGGATCGGCTTCTATTTTTGCAACAAATGCTCCTGGAGGAATTATCAATTTTATTTCTAAAACAGGGCAAAATGAGTTGATGGGTAGAGCCAAATTGAGTGTAGGAGATTATGGCTTGTTTAGAACAGACCTTAATATTAGTGGAGCAGTTATCGAAGATAAATTGTTTTTTAATATCGGAGGTTTCTATCGAGTGGATCAGGGGATTAGAGATCCTGGATTTGCTGCAAATAACGGGGGCCAAATGAAATTTAACCTTACCTACAAATTCGATAAGGGATATGCACGCGTGTATTTCAAAAAGCTTGAAGATCGAAACCTATTTTTATTACCAATCCCTTTACGAGGAGATAGCGATGGTAATCCGGCGGAGTTCGAAGGTTTCGACGCTAATTTCGGGACGTTAACCTCAAGAAATTTCAGCAGACTAAGAGTGCCACAAGTGGGAGGAGGTTTCTTCGAAAGAGATCTTGAAGATGGGGTTAATCCTAATGTAGATGCTATTGGAGGTGAATTTAAGTATGACATTTCGGATAAGGTATCGGTAAAAAACTCCTTCAGAAATACTGCAATTGACTTAAACTACAATGCGATCTTTAGTACAGGAGGTCCAAATACACAAGCGGATTTTGCTACAGGTACCACACAGTTTCCTTTGGATGATGCGGCCAATGCCGAATATACCTATGTAGACACAGGAGAAACCTTGGATCCCAATACTCTAGTAATGCGAGCAGATCATTGGGCAATAGATAAAGACATGTCTAATTTTGCAAATAATCTAGCTTTCTCTTTTAATTTTGAAAATGTCAATCTTACCCTAGGATATTATTATTCCAATTGGAAATCGAATCAATATTGGAACTGGAGTAATTATCTGGTAGATGTGTCCGATGATCCACGTCTGGTTAACTTGGTAGATACCAGTACCAGGGTATCAAGAACCTACAATGGTATCGAAAGAATAACCTGGTTAGAACGAGACGCGCAAACCAAAGGATTGCTTAATGCGATCTATCTGGATGCCGAAGTAGATATCACAGAAAAACTAACTGCCAATTTTGGTTTACGATACGATGATGATCAATATTCTGGATTTAGAGATAATGCACGTTTTTTCTCAACAGATTTAGGCTTACTTCCAAACAACACTGCAGACGATGCTATCACTGTGGTAGATGGTAACCCATATACGTATTGGGATTATGATGTGGAAGAACTGTCGTATACCACGGCTTTAAATTATAAGTTCAGTGATAATATGGCGATGTATGCCAGACATAGTCACGGATTTAGATCACCAATAGAAGAATCGTATTATGACAATGCCGCGGATCTAAGTGGGATTGAAATCACAGAAGTGGATCAGACCGAATTAGGATTTAAATATTCTACCTCCAACATCGGGATCTATGCCAATTTGTTCTATATGAATATGGATAATATCGCATTTACCGATATCCTTGCCGACGGTACTTCAGAAAATAGATTTGCCGATGTAAATAATATAGGATTAGAGCTGGAGGCCAATGCCAAGTATGGAGTTTTTGATATTGAAGCCAATATCACTGTACAACGACCAGAGTATGATAATTTTTCAGGATCCAATGCTGATGGTTCAACTTTTGATTTTGAAGGCAATACTGCTCGTAGAATTCCTAATGTATACTTTACCCTAAGACCACAGGTAGAAGTGATCAAAGATCTAGGGATTTATGCACAGTGGTCACACTTTGGAAAAAAATACCAGGATGAGGCGAATACCATCGAACTTCCATCTTTCAATGTATTTAATGCCGGAGCTTTTTATAAAATAGATAATCTTAGATTTGGAGTAGATGCTTCTAATCTATTTAATGAAATAGGACTTACAGAAGGAAACCCAAGAGGAACGACCAGTGCCAATGATGATGTGTTTTTGGCAAGACCGATTTTGGGAAGAGCGGTGCGTATGTCTGTCGCTCTTGATTTCTAATTTTTTTGTGTTAGCGTAGTATATATCCCCTGCTTTGATGAGATGAAGGTAGGGGATATATTGCTTGCAATGCTAAAATTTTCTTACATTTATATAAGCACTAAACCATTGATTCTTTACTTAATACCTCTTGTTCTCTAATGAAAAACCTTTCCGTTAAAATTTCATTATATCTCAATTACTTCGTTTTTGCCATCTTGTTGAATAGCGTTGGAATTGTAATACTAAAATCTCAAAATAACTATGGTGTTGATGAAGTTCAAGCGAGTATACTAGAAGCTTTTAAGGATTTGCCAATTGCCATTGTTTCTTTCTTTTTAGCTTCTTTTTTGCCCAGAATAGGATATAAAAAAGCAATGTTAATCGGATTGGCCTTAGTGTCTGTAGCTTGTATTTCTATGTATTATGGGAATTCTTTTACTTCTGCAAAGATTTTATTTGCTACCGTTGGAGTCTCCTTTGCATTGATTAAGGTTTCTGTGTATTCTATGATCGGGATGGTGACCCAGGGAGAAAAGGAACACAATAGTTTGATGAGTTCTATAGAGGGAGTTTTTATGATTGGGATTGCCTTGGCGTATTTCCTTTTTCCGGCTTTTAATATAGAAGAAAAACCTGATTCATGGCTCAATGTGTATTGGTTGCTGGCAGGAATGTCCTTACTTTCATTTTTATTTCTCTTGTTTACGAAATTTGAAAAGGAACCAGAAATACCTGGAGCTAATCTGGCACAAGATTTTGCAGAAATGTTCAGGCTGTTAGCCAGGCTCTTGATTATTGTTTTTGTAATTAGTGCTTTTTTGTTTGTGATGATAGAACAAGGGATAATGACTTGGTTGCCATCTTTTAATGATAAAGTATTACAACTACCAGAAAATGTGAGTATCATGATGGCTAGCGTTTTGGCAATTTGCCTGGCGATAGGGAGAATTTTGGCGGGAATCATTACACAAAAAATCAACTGGTTGTGGGTGCTCTCTGGATGTACCATAATTGCAATGTTGTTAGTGATTTTCATCCTCCCCAAAACGATAAATACCAATGTGGGAGAAATTTCTGCTATTACAGATATCCCGCTTATTGGTTTTGCTTTTCCTATCGTAGGCTTATTTATTGCGCCAATTTATCCGTTGCTCAACTCCGTTGTGCTCAGTGCACTTCCAGAAAAACTACACAGCCCAATGACAGGACTGATTGTGGTGTTTTCTGCACTAGGAGGGACTTTTGGATCCAGAATAATAGGTTGGTTGTTTAAAAATCAAGGCCCTGAAAATGCGTTTTACTACACCTTGATACCTATGGGATTGTTATTAATTTCTTACTTCATCTTAAGAAAAGTTACTTCAAAAAATGCACTTTAAACTACCAATTTCAGAAACGTTACAAGCTTTATTGCAACAGGAAGATACTGATGCAGATAATAAAATTACCATAGAGGATAAGGGGCCTAAGCACTTTAAACTGAAATGTATACGAGGTACTATATACGAGGTAAAAGGAACATACCATCTTAGTAACTTGTTACAGGAGTTAGCTCTTGAACGTCAATTAGGAAAAACAACAGCCGAAATCCCTGTCGAAAAAATAGAAGAGTTGCCGTCTTATCGAATTTCTAGAATGATTAGAGATTACTTCTGGAATGATTTAACTCGTACTATAGATAAGAAAGGGCTGCATCGAATTCTTGGAGATGAAAAAATTCAGGATACGATACAAAGGATTTATGTTCCTGAAAAAGATTTGGAAGGGATTAAATACTATAAAGCCTTAAAGAAGGAGTTGCCAGCTTTGGAGATTCAAATATTGCCAGAACAAATTACACCAACATATGTGAAATCGATCAATAAGAAGCCAGGATTGTTGTCATTGGCACTCAAAGATGGGAGTGGAGTACCATTTGTAGTTCCAGGAGGACGTTTTAATGAGATGTATGGTTGGGATAGTTATTTCGAATCTGTAGGATTACTTATCGATAATAGATTAGACTTGGCTATGGCCATGGCCGATAATTTTGCCTATCAAATTCGATATTATGGTAAGATTCTGAATGCAAATAGAAGCTATTTTCTAACCAGAACTCAACCTCCGTTTTTTAGTTCGTTGTTAAAAGAAATTTATCAATATGATCCGGAAGTTTCTAAGGACTGGATGAGTCGAAACCTGAAAATGGTGATTAAGGAATACGAAAAAGTATGGATGCAAAAGGGTGTGCGATTAACCGAAACAGGCCTTAACCGTTTTTTGGGAGAAGGAATAGGAATCCCCCAGAAACTGAAGAAGGACATTTTGATTTTGTACTGCAGCGGTTTGCGAAAAAGCATGTACTGAGTCTGGAAGCTTTTATCCAGGCTTATGATGATGGTACTTTGAAAGATCCAGAATTAGATGCTTATTTTATGCACGATCGCTCCCTTAGGGAAAGTGGTCATGATACCTCAAATCGACTAGATGATATTTGTGCAAATCTTAATACGGTTGGCCTAAATAGTCTGTTGTATAAATATGAAATAGACATTGCCTATTTGATAGAGAACATATTCAATGATTCTTTTGAAGGATATAACTCGGCTTTTTGGTTGGATAAAGCGAACAGAAGAAAGGCTTTGGTTAACAAATATCTGTGGAATGATAAAGAAGCGTCTTTTTACGACTACAATTTTGTGTCTAAAAAACCACATCTTGTAGATTCAGCTACCAATTTTTATCCACTTTGGGCAGGTCTTTGTAATGAAGAGCAAGCAGGTAAGCTAGTTAGTAAACTATTTGATCGTTTGGTACAAAATGGTGGGGTAGCAGGTACTTCTAATATTACAGAAATAGAACACAATGCTCCTCAACGACAATGGGATTATCCAAATGGTTGGGCACCGCACCAGATGCTAATTTGGAGAGGATTACAGAACTATGGTTACCAAAAAGAAGTACAGGAATTAGTGTACCGATGGTTATGGATGATTACCAAAAATGCGGTGAATTATAATGGTACAATCCCAGAAAAATATGATGTTGTAGCGTGCACACATAAGGTGTATGCAGAGTATGGTAATGTTGGGACCCAGTTTGACTATATTACCTCAAGCGGTTTTGGTTGGATGAATGCTTCATATCAATTAGGATTATCAATATTGAATAAAGAATTCAGAATGCAATTAGATCAATTGATCGATCCTGACGATATTTTCAGTAAACAAACCTGATATATGATAAATTATCAATCAAACTGTTAAAAAATATGATTGTTTTTAGTTATCTCTATTTTTTCAAAGATTACCCGGTTTAAATTTTAGCATCTCATACAGACTTGTACCTTTGTATACTTAGTATTCTCACATTTATCCTGATTTAGTATGAGTATCGAAAGTAAAAGAAGAGAGGCATTAATTTATCATGCCAAGCCCACCCCCGGTAAAATCAAAGTAGTACCTACCAAGAAATATAATACTCAGAGAGATCTGTCTTTGGCGTACTCTCCAGGAGTTGCTGAGCCTTGTTTAGAAATAGAAAAGGACGTTTCTAACGTATACAAATATACAGCCAAAGGAAATTTGGTGGCGGTAATATCCAATGGTACGGCAGTACTAGGTCTTGGGGATATTGGTCCCGAAGCATCCAAACCGGTTATGGAAGGGAAAGGACTGCTGTTTAAGATTTTTGCAGGAATAGATGTGTTTGATATCGAAGTAGATACAAAAGATGTAGATGCTTTTATCGAGACGGTAAAAAATATTGCTCCCACTTTTGGAGGGATCAATTTAGAAGATATTAAAGCGCCAGAAGCTTTTGAGATCGAAAGACGATTAAAGGAAGAACTGGATATCCCTGTGATGCATGACGATCAACATGGAACAGCAATCATTTCTGCAGCGGCCTTATTAAATGCACTCGAAATAGCAGAGAAAAATATTGAGGATGTCAAAATTGTAGTTAGTGGAGCGGGAGCAGCTGCTGTTTCCTGTACAAGGCTGTATAAAGCCTTTGGTGCCAGAGCCGAAAATATCGTTATGACGGATAGTAAAGGTGTCATAAGAAAGGATAGAGATAATCTCACCAAAGAAAAAGCAGAGTTTGCTACAGGTCGAGATTTGCACGAACTAAAAGATGCGATGGAAGGCGCAGATGTGTTTATCGGATTGTCTATGGCAAATTTGGTAACACCAGAGATGTTGTTGTCTATGAATGATGATCCAATCGTATTTGCTATGGCAAATCCAGATCCCGAAATTAGCTATGATCTAGCCATCAAAACAAGGGAGGATGTGATTATGGCTACTGGTAGAAGTGATCATCCTAACCAGGTGAATAATGTATTAGGTTTCCCATTTATCTTTAGAGGGGCCATGGATGTGCGCGCTACAGGAATTAATGAAGAAATGAAAATGGCAGCGGTAAAAGCTTTGGCAGAGTTGGCCAAAGAACCGGTTCCTGAACAGGTAAATATTGCTTATGGAGAAACGCGTCTTAATTTTGGTAAAGAATATATCATTCCAAAACCTTTTGATCCAAGGTTGATCGCAAAAGTACCTCCTGCTGTCGCAAAAGCGGCGATGGATAGTGGGATTGCTACTGAGCCTATAACCGACTGGCAAAAGTACGAGGACGAATTGTTAGAACGCATGGGTAATGACAATAAGCTAGTAAGATTACTTTTGGATCGTGCTAGAACCAACCCCAAACGTGTTGTTTTTGCAGAGGCAGATCACCTGGATGTGCTGAAGGCTGCACAAGCTGTTAAAGAGGAAAGTATTGCTTATCCTATTTTATTGGGGCGAAAAGATATTATCATCGAACTGATGAATGAGATTGATTTTGATCCTGAAGGAATCGATATTATAGATCCCAAAGCCGATGAAGAAATAGAACGTAAAAATCATTACGCTCGTAAATATTGGGAGGCAAATAAACGCAAAGGGATTACCTTGTATGATGCTCAAAGATTATTAAGAGAACGGAATTATTTTGCTGCTATGATGGTCAACGAGGGGGATGCAGATGCCTTACTTTCTGGGTATTCTCGTAGTTATCCTACGGTGGTGAAACCGATGTTGGATCTTATTGGTTTGGCAAAAGGAGCCACGCGTATTGCCACTATGAATGTGATGATGACCAATAAAGGGCCATTGTTTATAAGTGATACCTCTATAAACATTGACCCTACATCAAAGGAACTGGCCAAAATTGCTCAAATGACCGCAAGGACGGTAGAAATGTTTGGTGTAAAACCTGTTGTGGCAATGATTTCATATGCTAATTTCGGATCGTCGAATCATCCTAGTGCAGAAAAAGTTCAGGATGCGGTGGCGTATCTGCATCGTTATTATCCTAGTCTGATTGTGGATGGAGGACTACAAATGAATTTTGCACTCAATAGAAAAATGCGAAAAGATAAGTTTCCTTTCTCCAAAATTAATGGTGAAAAAGTAAATACATTGGTATTTCCTAGTTTGGATTCTGCCAATAGTAACTACAAGCTTTTGAGTGAGTTAAATAGTGCAGAATCGATTGGACCCATTATGATGGGAATGAACAAACCTGTACATATTCTACAACTTGGTGCAAGTGTTGATGAGATGATCAACATGGCCGCAGTTGCCGTGATTGATGCGCAAGAGAAGGAAAAGAGAGACCGAGATTTGTCTAGTATCGCAAAAGGAGTGCTGGAAGAGTTGAAGTAAACCTTAAAAAAACAAGAATAGATAAGCTTTAAAAATTGAATTTTTTAAAGCTTATTTTTTTAGCATTTTATGTAGTATAATTTTATTACATTTGGTTGCTTAACATCAACTTAACACATGATCACACATATCAAGGGGAGGCTTGTTGAAAAAAATCCAACTGATGTAGTAATAGATTGTGGTGGAGTAGGGTATTTGTTACATATTTCATTACATACTTTTTCATTACTGCCCGATGAAGAAGTACTACAGCTTTACACACATTTACAGGTTAAAGAAGATTCGCATACCCTATTTGGTTTTGTTGAAAAATCAGAGCGCGAAATCTTTAGACTACTAATTTCAGTTTCAGGAATTGGTGCAAGTACCGCTCGAACCATGTTATCATCATTGCACCCTAATCAAATTAAAGAAGCAATCGCATCAAATGATGTAGCAACTATTCAGTCCATAAAAGGTATTGGAGCCAAAACTGCGCAAAGGGTTATTATCGACCTAAAAGATAAAATTCTTAAAGTTTACAATATTGATGAAGTTTCGGTGTCCCAAAGCAATACGAACAAGGATGAAGCGTTATCTGCATTAGAAACCCTAGGATTTAATCGAAAGCTCGCCACCAAAGTTGTTGATAGAATTCTTAAAAACACCCCAAACGAAACAGTTGAAAATATTATTAAACAAGCACTAAAAAATTTATAAAAACTTTGAGTTCGTTATATTACTTACGCTTTAATTTTTTTAGAATACTAGTATGTTTGATAACACTTTATAGTGGGGTGTTGTACGGACAGGAAAATGAAACCGTACGCGATTCTACCAGTACTACATATACTTTGGGAGAACTCTCACTGCCAGATCCTAATAGTATTGTTGCAAAATATGAATATGATCCTATCACCAATCGATATATTTATCGAGAAATGTTGGGGGATTTTAATGTAAGATATCCGCTTTTTTTAACTCCAGAGGAGTATGAAGCTTTGGTAGCAGAGGAGCAACGAAGAGCATATTTTAAAGAAAAAATAGAGGCGTTTAGTGGTAAAAAAGATGGAAGTGAAGAAAAGCGAAAGAACTTACTTCCTATTTTTTACGTAAACTCGAGCTTTTTGAATCTGTATTCGGAGGAAATGAAATAGAAATTATTCCGCAAGGATCTGTAGAAATGGATCTGGGTTTATTGTATACAAAACAGGATAACCCTGCTTTTTCCCCTCGTAACCGGAGTAATTTTACCTTTGATTTTGATCAGCGTATTAGCCTAAGCCTTTTGGGTAAAATCGGTACACGATTACAAATAACCGCTAATTATGATACCGAATCTACTTTCGACTTCCAGAATCAATTAAAATTAGAATACACGCCTACAGAGGATGATATTATTCAAAGTATCGAGGTAGGTAATGTGAGTATGCCTTTAAATAGTTCATTGATTCAGGGAGCGCAAAGTCTTTTTGGAGTAAAGATGGGACTTCAATTTGGTCGGACAACCATTACGGGAGTATTCTCTGAGCAAAGATCCGAGACCAGATCTGTAAATGTGCAAGGAGGAGGAACTGTTGAAGATTTTGAACTTTTTGCATGGAACTATGATGAAAATCGGCACTTTTTCTTGGCACACTATTTCAGAGATAATTATGATGCTGCATTAACCAACTATCCCTTTATCAATAACAATGTTCAGATCACTCGACTCGAGGTTTGGGTGACGAACAGAGCTACGAGTGCGCAAACTCTTACCAACGCGCGTAATATTGTTGCGCTTCAGGATTTAGGAGAGGCTCCAGACCCTGGAAACTTTACGATTCCGGGGACACTTTTTAATACTGGTCCGGGAGCATTTCCGGATAACCCAAATAATGATTTAGATCCAACTGCAATAGGTCCAGCAGGGCCAATTACGGATGCGGTACGACAAATACCTACAGTACAACAAGGTTTTATTGGTCCAATCTCGAATTTTGCAGAAGGTTTTGATTATGCTATTCTGGAAAATGCTAGAAAGCTATTGCCTTCAGAATATACCTTAAATACACAATTGGGATATATCTCCTTAAACCAACGTCTGAATAATGATGAGGTGCTTGGTGTTGCCTTTCAGTATACCGTTGGAGGTCGGGTTTTCCAGGTTGGAGAATTTGCTAATGATGGTGTGGATGCTACCATAGGTGATAACGCAAATACCGGAGGAGGTACAGGAGTAGAAGTTGGTTCTAGCCAGAGTTTAGTGGTTAAAATGTTGAAAAGCCCGATTACGAATGTAAACCTTCCGATTTGGGATCTGATGATGAAGAATATCTATAGCACAGGTGCATTTCGATTAGAACAAAATGATTTCAGATTAAATATTTTATATACGAACCCATCACCATTAAATTATATTGTAGCTGCTGAAGGTTCTTCGGTACCTTTACCAGATGATGTAGAACAAACCACCTTGTTGCAGGTGTTCAATATGGATCGTTTGAATCCTAACAATGACCCCGTATCAGGAGGAGATGGTTTCTTTGATTATGTCCCTGGAATAACAGTGGATACAGAAAATGGAAGGATTATTTTTACCACAATTGAGCCTTTTGGAGAGCACCTCTTTGATAAATTAGATAATGGGCCTGCAGGGGCTAATTATACAGATCCAACTACTTATAACCCTAATCAGGCAGAATACGTATTTAGAGATCTGTATACGCAGACCAAAGTTGTTGCAGAGCAACAATCTGCAGATAGAAACTATTTTCAGTTAAAGGGGCGATACAAGTCTTCAGGGCAAGACGGTATTCCTTTGGGAGCATTTAATGTTCCGCAGGGATCGGTTACCGTAACTGCTGGAGGTAGAGTGCTTCAGGAAGGGGTAGATTATACAGTGAATTACCAGTTGGGAAGAGTAAATATTCTAGACGAAGCCTTGTTGTCGTCGAATACTCCAATTCAGGTTTCAACAGAAAATAATGCGGTGTTTGGTCAGCAGACAAAACGATTTACAGGAATTAATGTTGAACATAAGTTCAATGATGATTTCATTGTTGGAGGTACCTTTTTAAATTTGAATGAACGACCGATTACACAAAAGTCAAGCTATGATTTTGAACCTATTAATAACACAATTTTGGGATTCAATCTTAGCTATTCTACCGAAGTTCCTTTTTTGACGAGATTAGTAAATAAATTACCTAATATCGACACCGATGTGCCATCAAATGTTTCGGTAAGAGCCGAAGGGGCATATTTGATTGCAGGAGCGCCAAAAGGAGCAGATTTCGATGGTAGGGTAACCACATATATCGATGATTTTGAAGGGGCTCAGACCCGAATCGATGTGTCTTCTCCACTATCTTGGGAGTTATCCAGTGTACCGATTGGT
Organism: Aquimarina sp. KJ22-3; assembly: GCF_055808215.1. Lineage (NCBI taxonomy): Bacteria > Pseudomonadati > Bacteroidota > Flavobacteriia > Flavobacteriales > Flavobacteriaceae > Aquimarina > Aquimarina sp. KJ22-3. The sequence goes on from NZ_CM147859.1 coordinate 957,561, forward strand.
TTTGGAGATCCAAATAACCCAACAAGTCAAATTGTAGTCGATGGTTTAGAGTCCGGATATAAACGTGCAAAGTTATCCTGGTATTCGATAGACCCTATTTTCTATAGTGCGAGTAGGCCGAGCGGGATTACCGACGAAGATCTGGCATCCAATAGAACCAGAAGAACCTTTATCGACGAGATTTTTCCAAATACCGATATACCTCAAGGGCAATCATTGGCACTATTTACTCTGGATTTAAATTATGAACCAGGAGTTAGAGGTCAATATAATTTCAACCCTGCCTATGCTCCAGGGAGCACATTACCAACACCAGATCCTGAAGAGAACTTTGGAGGAATTACCAGGCAATTAACATCTACCAATTTTGAGCAATCTAATGTAGAGTTTATCGAATTTTGGTTGATGGATCCTTTTTACAGAGGGACTAATGGAACACAAGAACCTTTGACAGAAACTACAAGTGGTACCATTGTTTTTAACCTGGGTAACATTAGTGAAGATGTACTCAAGGACGGAAGAAAGCAGTACGAAAATGGACTTCCTGCTCAAGGAACCGATGGAGCAACTGTGGATACAGAATATGCAAGAGTACCGGTAAATCAATCATTGATTTATGCTTTTGATACCGAAGGGCAAGCGAGAGTAGATCAAGATGCAGGTTTTGATGGGTTGAGTGATGCAGAAGAGAAAGCGAAGCCAGAATTTGCTTTATTCCAATCATTGGATGATCCATCTGGGGATAACTATAGATTTTTCTTGCAAGGAGATGGAGGTATCGTTGAGCGTTATCGAAATTATAATGGTACTCAAGGAAACTCGCCAACCGACGTAGGTAATACAGATCGAGGAAATACTACTTTCCCTACAGCAGAAGATGTGAACCGGGATAATACAATGAATACGATTAATAGTTATTTTGAGTATGAGATTCCGATTTTTGAAGGGATGGATATAGGGAATGACGGAAATACAGGATATATTTCTGATGTTCCTGATATTGTGCAGTCTGAAGTAGGAGGTCGTATTATCGAAACCAGATGGGTGCGATTTAAAGTACCTATTTATGAGCCTACCAATGCAATAAACATTAGTGACTTTAGATCTATCCGCTTTATGCGTATGTATCTTACCGACTTTGATCAAACGGCATTGTTGCGTTTTGGAACCATGGATCTGGTAAGAGGAGACTATAGAAGATATATTGTTGAAGGTAACGAAACCAACGATCCAACCAGTGGTCTTAATGTCTTTGGAGATAGTGAGGTGATCGTAACTTCGGTGAGTGCCGAGGAAACTAATAATTATACTACGCCTCCCGGAGTAGTGCGTGAGCAGCTGAATAACAACAACAACATTATTCGAGAGGATGAAAGATCTCTTGCTTTGGGAGTTGCCGATCTGCAATCAGGTGATGCACGTGGGGTGTATAAGAACTTTAATGTGGACATGAGGCAATATGAAAACCTCGAAATGTTCTTGCATGCAGAAAACTTACCAGGAAACACCTCTTTGGAAGATGGAGAGCTGAAGGCATTCATCAGAATGGGTAATGATTTTACGAATAACTTCTACCAGATAGAATTGCCTTTGGAGGTGTCAGATTTAGGAGACAGCTCCCAAGAAGGAGTTTGGCCTTCTGCCAACCGATTAAGTCTTCCGTTGGAATTTTTACAGGAAATAAAATCTACTGTATTGGGTAATGATGCACTTAGTGTTAATGATCTTAATTTCTTTGATGGGCCTAATAATTTAAGAGTAGGAATCAAAGGAAACCCAAATTTTGGTGATGTAAGATTTATGATGGTAGGGGTAAAAAATGATAGTGGAAGCAATCAATCTGGTTTTGTTTGGTTTAATGAAATGCGACTTTCAGACCTTAAAAATAGAGGAGGGTGGGCAGCTGTTGCTAATATGGATGCCAATATTGCTGACTTTGCCAATATAAGTGCGTCTGGTAGAATCAGTACCATTGGTTTTGGAGGTATTGAGCAAGGGCCTAACGAAAGAAGCCGAGAAGATTTTAGGCAATACGATCTTACCACAAATGTGAACCTTGGACAACTTTTACCAAAAAAATGGGGTGTTCAAATTCCATTTAACTATAGTAGAGGAGAAGAATTAATTACGCCTCAATTCGATCCTGAGTTTCAGGATCTAGAGCTGCAAGATCGATTAGATAACATTACTGATCCGGATGAAAAAGAACGCGTAGAACAGCAATCTACAGACTATACAAAAAGACAGAGTTTTAACGTGATTGGGTTGCGTAAGGAACGTACTGGAGGTAAAAAACCGATGCCTTATGATGTAGAGAATTTTACTTTCTCGGGAACCTACAATCAAACAGATCATCGAGATTTTGAGATAGAGAAATCTATTGATCAAAATGTAAGAGTGGGGGCTACTTATGACTTTAGCTTTAAGCCAAAAGAGATAGAGCCTTTCAAGAAAATAAAGTTCCTGGGTAAAAGCAGGTATTTCGATTTGTTAAAAGATTTTAATTTCAACCCTTTACCTACAAGTATTTCGGTGAATTCTAATATCAATCGTCAGTATAATGAACAAGTGTTTAGAGATATCACTCTAGGGCCAGATGATATTAGACTTCCTGCACTATTTCAAAGGAATTTCCTATTTGATTGGCAATATGGAATCAACCATCAAATTACTAAATCTTTGAATTTTAGTTTTACTTCTGCAAACAATAGAATCGTAAAGAATTTTATTGATGAGAATAATGAAGTAGATAATACTATAGGTGTGTGGAGTGGTTTCTTTGATATTGGAGATGCAAATACACACAGCCAACAACTACAGGTAAATTACGAACTGCCTTTCAAGAAAATCCCGTTGTTGAAATTTATGCGAGGTACATATACCTATAATGCAGACTTCCAATGGATAAAAGGTAGTGAGGCATTAAAAACCTTAGAAGGTATTCCGGATCTTGGTAATACCGTACAAAATGCTAATGTACACACTTTGAACGGTTCATTAGATATGAATACCTTGTATAAATATGTAGGGTTGACCAAGATCAAACCAGGGAGAAAGAAAAAATCCTCTACTTTAAAAAGAGAGCCAAAGGAAAAAGAAGGGCCAGCATTAGAAGGTAAGGATGGGAAGAAAAAGAAAAAAGTAAAACCAACAAAGACAAAACTTACCGTTGGAGATAAGGCGTATAATACATTGGTTGGTCTGGTTACCGCAGTAAAAAAGATCAATGTCAATTATCAACAAGATAACGGTATTTTCCTTCCGGGATACGTTCGAGAGCCTGGTTTTGTAGGAACGTTAAAACCTACCGTAGGGTTTACCTTTGGTAGCCAGTCCGAAATTAGAGATATTGCTGCGCGTAACGGATGGTTGACGCTGTTTCAGGATTTCAACCAGCAGTATCAAGAGGTAGAAGGACGCCAGCTTAATGTACAAGCCTCATTGGGATTATTGAAAGATCTTAAGGTGGATATTAGTGCAAACCGAAACTACTCTGAAACGTATACAGAGAATTATAGAGTGAATCTTGATACCGATGGGAACATTGATACGGATAATCCATACTCTTCGTTGTCACCAAATGTCTTTGGGAATTTTACAATTTCTACCTTGTTAATTAAAACTTCCTTCCAGAAAAGCGATGAGTTTAATTCGCAAGCTTTTGATGACTTTAGGCAAAATAGAGAGATCATCGCTGATCGTTTGGCAACAGAATTCTATGGTACAACATCTTTTCCAAGAAGTACAGAAGAAGAGCCTAATGGATACCGCTATCCAGTTGGCTTTGGTAGAACGAATCAAGCCGTGTTGTTACCAGCGTTTTTAGCAGCCTATTCTGGATCTGATCCTGATAAAGTCCAAAGAGGAGCATTTAGAGATGTGCCTCTTCCAAATTGGGATGTGAAATATACCGGTTTGATGAATTTGAAGTGGTTCAAGAAGCGATTTAAACGTTTCTCTGTAGCTCATGGATATCGAGCTAATTATACGATTAATCAGTTTAGAACCAATCTAGAGTTTAATAATGCTAACGATGTAGATCAGGCTGGGAATTTTAGAAATCCAATATTGTATTCTAATATCAATCTTACCGAGCAATTTAGTCCGCTTTTCAGATTAGATATGGAGATGAAGAACTCTGTCAAGATTCTGGCCGAGTGGAAAAAAGATAGAGCACTATCATTAAGTTTTGATAATAATCTACTTACCGAAATCCAAGGAAACGAATATATCATTGGTCTGGGATATAGATTACAGGACTTAAGCTTCGCGACTAGAATTGCCGGAAGGAAACAGGTGATAAAGAGTGATCTGAATATCAGAGCAGATTTGTCTTTACGCCAAAATGAAACATTGATTCGTTATTTGGACCTTGATAATACTCAGGTAACCGCAGGGCAGGATATCTATGGTTTTAAACTTACTGCCGATTACGCATTAAGTAAGAATCTAACTGCACTGTTTTTCTATGATCATACGTTTTCTGAGTATTCGATTTCTACCGCTTTTCCGCAGACCACCATCAGAGGAGGTTTTACGTTGAGGTATAATTTTGGGAATTAAGAAAATGAACTTTTACGGGAAAAAGGTTATCGACAATTGTTTTTTGATAATTTTTACATAGGTTTTTCTAAAATCTAATAAATTAGAATTATTTTCGTCGCAAATAGTAAAAACTCGTAAATACTTTTCGGATGAACATTCCTTCAGAATTAAAATACACAAAAGACCACGAATGGGTAAAAATTGATGGTGATATTGCTACAGTAGGCATCACAGATTTTGCACAAGGCGAACTAGGAGATATCGTATACGTAGAAGTTGAAACTCTTGATGAGGAACTGGATAGAGAAGAAGTTTTTGGTACTGTAGAGGCAGTAAAAACGGTTTCAGACTTATTTTTACCATTATCTGGCGAAATTATTGAGTTTAATGAAGCTCTTGAAAGTGACCCAGAGGTAGTGAATTCAGATCCTTATGGAGAAGGGTGGATGATCAAAATCAAAATTTCAGATACCTCTCAAATCGATGATCTTTTATCGGCAGATGGTTATAAGGAAATTATTGGGGCATAACTACCTTTTACTACAAGCAATTTTGTATACCGGGTTGATCACCTGGGCCTCATTAGCCAAATTTGTTAATCCAATACAAGTAGATGTAAAAGACTCAGATAAAATTGCACATTTTGGTGCCTATTTTGTTTTTGCTTTTATTTGGTTTTTATTCCTCTTCTTTTCTCGAAAAAGATCAGAAGGGTTTAATCAGAGTTTGATCAAATCATTCCTTATTTGTTTCTTGTATGGTTTGGCGATGGAGATTGCTCAGGCAACATTAACCGATTATAGAAGTTTTGAATGGAAAGATGTGCTGGCAAACACAAGCGGTATAATTTTTGTGGTAATTTTATTGAAAGTGTTTGAAAACAAATTGATTAGATTTGAATCAAGCAGAGCATAAAAGACAGCGCTAATCTATTTAAAGATGATTTAGTGTTTGTTTTGAAACGAGATAAAAGTTAAAAAATCTACTTTTTTGATTTACATTTTTATCTTTAGTTGGAAATTACAAAAGAAAATAGCTATTTTAGCAATCCTATAACGTGATATAATTATGGAACCGAAGAAAAATCCTAAAGCAGATTTAAGTAGAAAAAGTACTTTATTCCTTCAGCTAGGACTGATTGCAGTACTGTTTTTTACTTGGGCAGCAATTGAGTGGAAAACTTATGATAGAAGTAATATTGATATTGGTCAGGTAAATCTTGATGAATTGGAAGAAGAGGATGTGCCAATTACACAAAACTTGAATACACCTCCACCACCTCCACCTCCGCCACCTGCTCCAGAAGTTATTGACGTAGTGGAGGATGAAGAAGAGGTAGAAGAAACTATTATCGAATCTACAGAAACAAATCAAGAAGAAGAGATTGTTGAAGTAGAAGAGGTAGAAGATGTTGAAGAAGAAGAAGAAATCGCTGACGTACCGTTTGCAGTAATTGAAAACGTGCCAATTTTCCCTGGATGTGAAAATGCTGGAGGAAATGCTGCAAAGAAAAAGTGTATGAGTGACAAGGTTAAGAAATTTGTTAACCGTAAGTTTAATACAGAACTTGGTAGTGAGCTTGGTCTTACAGGAGTAAATAGAATTTACGTAAGATTTAAGATTGATAGATCTGGAAATATCGTAGGTGTACAGGCTAGAGGGCCGCACCCAAGATTAGAGAAAGAAGCAGGACGTGTAATTAAGTTATTGCCAAAAATGACTCCTGGTAAGCAGAGAGGAAAGGCAGTAGGGGTATTATACTCACTTCCGATTGTATTCCAGGTACAGGATTAAAAAAATACTTTTTTATAATATGGAACCCCGTTACAGCTGTAACGGGGTTCTTTTTTGGTATGCTTGTTGATTCAGGTTTTAATTGTAACGTTAAAACTAAATATTATGAGTAACAAGCACGACGTAAATGTACGAAAAAGTACGTTTGTCAATTTTCAGATTGGACTTGTAGCAAGTCTATTATTTACCTATGTGATGTTTGAAGTGTATACCGTAGCGCTACCTGATGTTGCGGTAGAGTCTCCTGTTGATGATTTTCCTGAAGAGGTTAATTTTAGTATGGATACTTTTGTGATTGAAAAGAAGCCAGCTCCAAAAGAATTGGCGGTCAAAGTAAAACCTAAGGTCATTCCTACTGAATTTATTCAAAAGAAAGACAATGATGTGCTTGAGGCATTTGAAAAAGAATTTGTGAATGAACAGCCTAAGGAAACCATAGTAACGAAAGCGCCTTCTATTGAATCAATACCAGATGTAGAGATAGATGAAGATATTACAGTGGTCTTTAATAAGGTGGAGTTTGTTCCTGTGTTTCCTGGCTGTGAAACTTTGAAGACAAATGAAGAGCGAGCAAGTTGTTTTTCTGAAAAAGTGAAACGAATTGTTTCAAGGAAATTCAATACAGGATTAGGATCGGATCTTGGGTTAGAAGGTGTACAAAGAATTTATGTCCAGTTTGAAGTGTATAAAGATGGAACTATTCAGAATGTAAAGGCGAGAGCTGCGCACAGACTTTTAGAAAAAGAAGCTACACGAGTGGTTCAAACTTTTCCAAGAATGACTCCAGGAAAACAAAGAGATAGGGATGTAACGGTAAAGTATCACTTACCTATCATGTTTAAAATACACAATTAAATTTTTAAGCATCACATAAGTAAAAAAGCCTGTTAGCATGACGCTAACGGGCTTTTGCAATAATATGGGGATTGTGTTTACTTCGTAAGACTCAAATAAATAGTTTTACGCATACGTTCGGAGTTGATAAAACCACTTCCGTAGCCTTTGCTGTCGTAATTGGCAGTTAATGTTTCGTTTTTTATAATATCCTCTTCGGATTTACCGGCATCAATTTCTTTTTGGATGTTTGCTGTGATATCTTTTAGCATTTTCAAGAAATCCTGAAGGTCTTTTTTGGTGGCCAAAGCACCATGCCCGGGAATAATTTTGGTGTCTTCATTTGCAAGCAGTAGTGCTTTTTCTGAAGCTTTGATGTAACCTTTAATGCTTCCGCCAGAGTTTAAATCAATGTAGGGGTAGCGACCGTTAAAAAAAGTGTCTCCCATGTGTAATACATTTCCTTTGGCAAAATAAATCAAAGCGTCACCGTCGGTATGCGCGTTGTGTACATGAAACGCTTGAATGCTTTCTGCATCAAAGTAAAGCTGAAGACCTTCATCAAAAGTAATTACAGGTAGCGAATTGGCTACTACATTTCCTTTTTCCTTTTGATTACGTTCCATTCTAGAACGTACATTTTTTTGAGCAAAGATCGTAGCGCCTTTTTTTGCCATGTTTTCGTTACCACCGGTATGATCTCCGTGATAATGAGTGTTGATTACCATAGTTACGGGTTGATCACTAATCGTTTTAAGACCTGTAAATATTTTTTCTGATAATCGCGCAAATTGATCATCGATAATAAAGAGTCCTTTTTCATTTTTAAATACTCCAATGTTACCTCCTTGTCCGGTAAGCATATAGATGTTTTGAGCTACAGGATCAATAGTTATAGTCACTTCTTTGTTTTGTGCATTGACGAGTAAAGCTGTTAAAAGTTGAGTGAGTAGAAATAATCGTTTCATAAGTTTGTAGTATGATTTATCCCTGTTGGTCGCAAGGATGATGTAAAAATTACGTTTCTGAGGGTGTAAGGTGCTCAAAATCTTTGGGTAAAGTCATCAACAGGTGTTAAAAGGTGAATTATAAGGAGTTATAAGTTGTCTAAAAGGCTTTTAAGATATATCTTTGCACCACTTTTACAAAAGCGATATATAAAACGTGCAAGATTTGAGCGTAACCCAAGTCGATACAATTAAAGTTTCTGTTGTTCAGGATTTTAAAGAGATAACAAAAATGCGTTTGGCATTAAGTGTGGTTTTCTCTTCGGTAGCCGGATATTTGTTGGGTGTTGAGACAGTTTCGTGGACTACTTTGATTCTTTTGGCAATTGGTGGATATTTGATGGTGGGAGCGTCTAATGCTTTCAATCAAGTGATAGAAAGAGATCTTGATAAATTAATGGATCGTACTAAAAATCGTCCGGTACCTTCTGGTCGGATGTCTGTCAATACTGCTTTAGCTATTGCTACCCTTTTTACTATAGCAGGAATTACAGTATTGTATGTAATTAATCCGCAAACCGCAATGTTTGGGGCAATTTCCATCTTTTTTTATGTGAGTTTATATACTCCTTTAAAAACAAAAACACCTCTTTCTGTTTTTGTAGGTGCTATCCCGGGTGCTATCCCTTTTATGTTAGGATGGGTGGCTGCTACCAATGATTTTGGGATTGAGCCAGGTACCTTATTTATGGTTCAGTTTTTCTGGCAGTTTCCGCACTTCTGGGCGATAGGATGGTTCTTGTTTGATGACTATAAAAAAGGAGGGTTCTTTATGCTTCCTACAGGAAAAAGGGATAAGGGAACTGCGACACAGGTGGTGATTTATACGCTGTGGACAGTGGTAACATCTATCGTACCTGTTTTTGGAGTTACAGGAAGGCTTTATCTTACACCAGTTTCAGGAGTTGTTATCCTGATATTAGGATTGGTTTTACTCAGATCAGCAATTCGATTATATAAAAATAGAGATGCAAAAACTGCTAAGCAATTGATGCTAATGAGTGTTTTATACATTACACTTTTGCAAATCATTTATGTGGCAGATAAATTTATTAGAGTATGGATTTAACCCAGGGGACTACGCAAGAAAAGATCAATAGATCCAAAAAGACGATGATGTGGTTTGCCATGATCAGCATGGCAATGGTTTTTGCAGGACTTACCAGTGCTTATGTAGTGAGTAAATCTAGAAAAGACTGGGCAACAGATTTGGAGTTTCCACAGGCTTTTGTGATTAGTATTCTGGTTATTCTGTTGAGTAGTGCTACTTTTCATTTTGTCAAAAAAGCAATAGATCAAAATAATAGGGGGTTAGCTACTGGACTATTATTGGCTACCTTGGGCTTGGGAGCATTATTTGTAAACTTACAATTTCAAGGTTTTAACGATATTATCAATCAAGGATATCATTTTACAGGACCAACTTCTAATATTGTGTCTACATTCATGTTTATCATTGTAGTAACACACTTAGCCCATATTGTAGGAGGGCTGCTGGTTCTTTTGGTGGTAATTTATAATCATTTTAAACAAAAGTATAAAAAGGGACAAACTTTAGGGCTTGAACTAGGTGCAATGTATTGGCACTTTGTTGATTTTCTGTGGGTTTATCTCTTCTTGTTCTTGTATTTCGTGAAATAAGTAATAATGCGGATTTTACGCCAATAAAATAGATTATCATACACGATGATATTTGACCAAATTAAAAAATGGATTTAAGGAGGTGAAATGATAAAATTGATTATTTTTGTGGAAAATTTAACAATACCAAATTCTTTATATGGAAACAGCTGTTACTAAAACAGGTACAGAGGGTAAAATCTGGGGAGGTGGTAACGAGCCACTGAAAGCGAGTTACGGTAAGATGATGATGTGGTTTTTTATCCTTTCTGATGCACTTACATTCTCAGGTTTTCTTGCCGCATATGGTTTTTCAAGATTTAAGTTTATAGATTCTTGGCCTATAGCCGACGAAGTTTTTAATCACTTTCCATTTTTACATGGAGTAGATGCTCCTATGTACTATGTGGCGTTAATGACTTTTATATTAATTTTCTCTTCTGTAACTATGGTACTTGCTGTAGATGCTGGTCATCACATGAAACAGAAGAAGGTAATCCTTTACATGTTCTTGACCATTATTGGTGGTTTGATTTTCGTAGGTTCTCAGGCTTGGGAGTGGAAAAACTTCATCAAGGGAGAATACGGAGCAGTAGAAACTAGAGGAGGTCAAATTTTACAATTTGTTGATGCTGAAGGTCACCGTGTAGGGTTGAAAGAGATCGCTATTCTGGATACGCATAAAGAAAGAACACAGCACGAAAGTAAATTGGGTGTATGGTACGATAAAGAGTCTGCACTTCCAACCTATACGATTGATGAGATCCGTGCTGGATTTGCAAAGAGAAAAGATCTTTTGATTCGTACTCAGGTATTAACAGAAAAAGGAGAAAAGACAATCCTATCAAGAGAGGAATCCCTAAGAAGATTACAGGCGGATGCTATTGGGATTGTAGAAGGTGCAAACCTTGTACATAATGAGTATGGAACTCCGTTATTTGCAAACTTCTTTTTCTTTATTACTGGTTTTCACGGATTCCACGTATTTTCTGGGGTGATTATCAATATCATTATCTTTATCAACGTGATTTTAGGAACGTATGAGAGAAGAAAGAATTATGAGATGGTAGAGAAAGTTGGTTTGTACTGGCACTTTGTAGATTTAGTTTGGGTATTTGTATTTACATTCTTTTACCTGGTTTAATAAAAAATAGTAGATAGATAATATGGCACACGATACAGCACATCACGAATCAAATATATCAAGAATATGGAAAGTATTTTTCCTACTTTCTGTGATTACTATTGTTGAAGTTATTTTAGGTATTATTAAACCTGCGTTTCTTATAGAGACTACTTTAATAAGTATGAAGCTATTAAACTGGATCTTTATCATTCTTACGATCTGGAAAGCATACTACATTACATGGGCTTTTATGCACATGGAAGGAGAAACTAAAGGACTTAGAAGATCTGTAGTGTGGACTGCTATTTTCTTGATTTGTTACCTGATCTTTATTCTATTGACAGAAGGAGATTATGTGTATGAAGTTTTCAAAGCAGGACACAAAAGCTGGGATTTCTAAATCCTGAAATATATAGTTAAAAGCATTGTAAAAAGACGGTTTTTTGAACCGTCTTTTTTATTTTTGCACAACCTATTTTGGTAGATAATCTACTATTTACATAAATGAAGAAAATACTAGTTTTAGGTACTTTGTTTGTATTGCCGTTGGTGGCATACTTATTCTTTGCTTCTGGAGTACATAATTTTGCAAAACTCCCTGTGTTAAATACCGAAGTCGGTACTTTGACAGACTTTGAATCTTTAACTTCAGAAGAAATCACTCTTGATGATAAAATTACAGTCCTCGGTTTTTTAGGAAAGGAAATCCACAATAAACAGGGGAACGCTTTTAACCTTAATCAAAAGATTTACAAAAAAAATTACGGTTTTAGGGACTTTCAGTTTGTTATGGTATTGCCATATGGTAGTGAACAGGCGGCAAAAGAACTATTAGAGGAGTTAGGTGTTATTACTGATGTAGTACAATGGAAATTTCTTTTCGGAACACCAGAACAAATAGAAAGGTTGTTTGCATCCTTAAAAACACCGCACCAACTCGATGCCAATTATGCAACCAATTATGTGTATGTCATTGATAAAGATGGTAGTCTTAGAGGTAGAGATGGAAGTGTTAAGAAAGATGAACCTACGGTGTATGGATATGATGCAAGTTCTGTGGCCGATTTGTCTAACGTAATGGTAGACGATATAAAAGTGGTTTTGGCAGAATATCGTCTGGCGCTAAAAAAGTATAAGGCAGATCGTAAAGATAAATAACTATGAAAAAATATTCTTATGTAGGAATTTCCTTTATTGTTTTAATTTTTGGAATCATATTTATTCCAAGAATTGTAAATAGAGTAAAAGATACATCGGTGGTGAAGAATGACAGAATGAGTGCTGATAATCCTTATGCAAATGAAAAGCTAGCTTACCTGAAAATTAATGGTGAGCCAAGGAAAGTGCCTGAATTTGCTTTTCTTGATCAGGATAGTATATTAATTACCAATCATGATTATAAAGGGAAGGTATTTGTAGCTGAGTTTTTCTTTACCAGTTGTCCTACAATTTGTCCTAGAATGAACCGCAATTTGGTTTATCTTCAGAATGAGCTGAAAGATTATCCCGACTTTGGAATTGCTTCATTCACCATTAATCCAAAGTTTGATACACCGACCCGTTTGAAGAAATATGCAGAGAACTATAAGGTTACTGATCCTGATTGGCATTTTCTAACTGGAGATCGAGAAGATATATACGATTTAGCCAATGCAGGATTTAATATTTATGCAGCAGAAAACCCAGAAGTGCCCGGTGGATTCGAACATAATGGATATTTTGCATTGATTGATAAAGATGGGTATATGCGTTCAAGATATGATCAATCTGGAAATCCAATCATATATTATAGAGGTACTATAGGAGTTGAAGAAAAGATGGATGAAAATGGAGAAGAAGAGCAGATTACCGTTTTGTTAGAAGATATTAAAAAATTATTAGAAGAATAATGAGTGATAGCGTTGCCATAGAAAAGAAATACAACAAGTGGATTGTTATTTTATCAATAGCGATACCTGTAGTCGTAGCTGGGCTTTTTGGGGTAAACCTTAGAAAAATGGGATACGATGTGGAGCCGCTTACTTTCTTACCTCCAATTTATGCTTCGATCAACGGGTTGACTGCAATTTTGTTGGTAGCTGCACTCTGGGCGGTTAAGAATAAAAACATCAAATTGCATGAGGGCTTGATGAAAACTGCCATTGTTTGTTCTGTGCTGTTTCTGGGAATGTACGTAGCTTATCATATGACTAGCGACTCCACCAAATTTGGAGGAGAAGGAGTTATTAAATATGTGTATTACTTTATTTTAATTACTCATATCATATTATCTATTGTGGTTATTCCGTTTGTGTTGGTTACTTATGTTCGTGCATTAGCAAAACGATTTGATCGTCACAAAAAAATAGCAAGAATTACATTTCCTATTTGGTTATATGTCGCGGTAACTGGTGTTATTGTGTATTTGATGATATCTCCTTATTACGCGTAACTAATACGAATTCCTTGAAGACAAAAATTTTCTACATAACGGTTCTTTTATTTTTGGTTGCTCTTCCTACAGAAGCACAATGTTCTATGTGTAGGGCTGTATTAGAAAGTGAAGAAGGGCAAGAAACGGCAAAAGGAATCAATGATGGAATAGTGTATTTGATGATCATTCCTTATGTTTTGATAGGGGTAGTAGGGTATTTTATTTTCCGAAACAGGAAAAAAATAAAACCTATAGAAGATTAACATTTAACATTTTCATAACAGGAATAAGTGTAACAAAGCTTGTAATTAGCTAGTCTTATGTAACAAGACTACACTAACCCATCAACAAATTACTAGCAGGGAAAACTAGCTATTTGCTGTAAAAAGTTTCGTATAAAACTGTTTTGTGAGTCTTAATCAAAAATAAGGTACATTTTTTGTGCCCTATTCATTCATCTAATCAAGCGAAAAGTTATGATTGAAATCAAAGACTTGCATAAATCTTACCAGATGGGGAGCAATTCGCTTCACGTACTTAAAGGAATAGATTTTAGCGTTAAAGAAGGAGAACTGGTTTCTATTATGGGATCTTCAGGTTCCGGAAAGTCCACATTACTTAATATTTTAGGGATGTTGGATGAAGCAGATAGTGGAAGCTATTTTCTCGATGGGATGCCCATCAAAAATTTAAACGAAAAAGTGGCGGCCAAATACCGCAATAAGTTTTTAGGATTTATTTTTCAGTCCTTCAATCTTATTACCTACAAAAGCGCATTGGATAATGTAGCCATGCCTTTGTATTATCAAGGAGTAAAACGAAAAGAACGTTTAGAAAAAGCCTTGCATTATCTTTCAAAAGTTGGGCTGGCAGATTGGGCTTCGCACCTTCCTAATGAACTTTCAGGAGGACAAAAGCAGAGAGTTGCTATTGCCAGAGCTTTGGCATCAGAACCAAAAGTGTTATTAGCAGATGAGCCCACAGGAGCTTTGGATACCAAAACCTCATATGAGGTTATGGAGCTGATTCAAGGAATTAATGATGAAGGGAAAACAATTCTTATTGTTACGCACGAACCTGATATTGCCAACATGACCAAGCGGATTGTTAATCTTAAAGATGGGGTGATCATTGATGATACTTTAGTAGAACAGGTAAAAGCCGTAGCTCATGTTTAGTATAGAACGATGGCAAGAAATTTTCGAAACGATCTCCAAAAATAAACTACGTACCTTCCTTACCGGTGTATCTGTTGCATCCGGGATTTTTATTCTTGTTCTTTTATTGGGAGTAGGTCAGGGTATGCAAAATGGAATTGCCAAAGAATTTGAAGGAGATTCAACCAGCAGTATTTGGGTATGGACACGAACTACTTCTGTAGAATATAAAGGATTAAATCCAGGAAGAAGAATTAATCTTACCAACGAAGATTATGCCTTTATCAATAAAAGTAATGAAAGTACATTAGAACACAGTTCTTCTCGAGCAAGACGATGGGGGATTTTGGTTACCTATGGTAAAGAATCAGGAAGTTATGGTATCGAAGGAATTTATCCGGACTTTCAGGTTATCGAAAATGAAGAGATGGTTAGCGGACGATATGTGAATCAAAATGATATTGATGAACAAAATAAAGTTGCCGTAATAGGAAACAAAATCAAAAGAGACTTATTCAAAAAGGATGAAGAGGCCGTAGGAGAATATATCGAGATTAACGGAATTCCTTTTAAAGTGATTGGAGTGTATTCTGATAAAGCAGGAGAGCGAGAAGAAGATAGAGTCTTTATCCCATCTCCAATAGCGCAGCAGATTTTTGGGTTAGGACCCAATATCAATGGGTTGGCTTTTTCTTTAGCTCCCGAAGAAAACTTCGAAACAGCAGTTCAAAAATCAGAGCAGTTTGTAGAGGCAATGACCACTTACCTTAAAGCAAAACATATTATAGCTCCCGAAGATGATCGTGCTATCGGGGTAAACAATAATCTCGAAAATGCAAAACGCTTTTATAATTTGATCTTTATGATCAAAGCCTTTTTCTGGTGGGTGGGAATATGTACCATTATTGCCGGAATTGTAGGGGTAAGCAATATTATGCTGATTATTGTAAAAGAACGTACCAAAGAAATAGGTATTCGTAAAGCTATAGGGGCACAACCCGCTTCAATTATAGGTCTTATTTTACAAGAAGCTATTTTTGTAACTGCATTAGCCGGTTTTGTAGGGCTTATTCTAGGATTAGCGCTTTTAGAGTTTGCAGGACCATTGGTACAAACCGAATTTATATTAAACCCTTCGGTAGATTTTAATGTGGCCTTGACCACTGTTTTTATTTTGATTTTTGCTGGAGCTCTTGCAGGTTTCTTCCCTGCTTGGAGAGCCGTAAGAATAAAACCTATTGTAGCACTTAGAGACGAATAATATGTTTAATAGAGATCGATGGGACGAAATACTTCAAGCACTTACAGCCAATTGGTTTAGAACGGTATTAACCGCTTTTGGTGTGTTTTGGGGAATATTTATACTGGTTATTTTATTAGCCGCAGGAAAAGGACTAGAAAACGGAGTTAAACAAGGGTTTGGAGATATTGCTACCAATACCATGTTTATGTGGACACAAACGGTTTCAAAACCGTATAAAGGACTGCCAAAAGGTAGAAGATATAACTTTAAGATATCTGATGTACAATCCATCAGGGATCAGGTACCTGGATTGCTATATATTTCTCCAAGAAACCAATTAGGAGGGTTTAGAGGCTCAAATAATGTAACTAGAGGGTTAAATACAGGAGCTTTTAACGTATATGGGGATTATCCCGAAATTATCAAGCAAGATCCAATTAATATTACCTCAGGACGCTTTGTAAATTATGGAGATATAGAAAGTAAACGGAAAGTAGCAGTGATTGGAGGTGGAGTCGTTAAAGAATTATTTACAGAAGGCGAAGATCCAATTGGAGAATATATTAAAATACAAGGTGTAAATTTCATGGTGATCGGTACCTACTCCAAAAAATCAAATAATGGAGATGGGGAAGAGTCTCAAAAAGAAATTTATGTGCCGTTTACCGCATTTTCTCAAGCATTTAATTATGGTGAGGTAGTAGGATGGATGGCTATCACGGCAAACGATGATCAATCAATTACCAATTTAAAGGGAGATGTAATGGATGTAGTGAAAACCAATCACTCTATTCATCCCGAAGATAACAGAGCAGTTGGTAATTTTGATTTATACGAAGAATTCAAGAAAATAAACGGTCTGTTTATAGCCCTTCAGGGAGTCGCTTATTTTGTAGGGACCCTTATATTATTATCCGGAATTATTGGGATCAGTAATATCATGCTGATTGTAGTAAAGGAACGCACCAAAGAAATTGGTATTCGTAGAGCTTTGGGAGCATCGCCCTGGGCAATAAGAGGGCAAATTTTATTAGAATCAATTTTCCTGACTATTATTTCGGGAATGGCCGGTATTGCAGTGTCTACAGGAATTATTTTTGCCATCAATAAAATGTTGGAGGGTGCTCCTGCAGATAATGATACCATGTTTGCTAATCCAAGTGTAGACTTAACAGTGGTGTTTGTAGCACTATTTATATTAATAACCAGTGGTTTGTTGGCCGGTTTGATACCCGCTCAAGTAGCAATCAAAACCAAGCCAATAGACGCATTAAGAACAGAATAAATTAATCAATCAAAAACGGTCCTACAGATGTAGGATGTTAAGAAATCCAATAGAAGTGTACTTATTATGAAAAGAACAGTAACCATTATTATTTTAATCATCATTGCTTTAGTTTTCGGGGGATCCTTGTATTACTTATATCAAAAGAATCAGGAAGATCCTGTTACCTACGAAACAGAGCAAGCATCTGTAGAAACTATTATCAAAAAAGCAGTAGCTACGGGAAGTATAGTTCCTAAAGAAGAAGTATTGATCAAACCCAATATTTCTGGAATTATCGAAGAGATTTATATTGAAGCAGGAGAACAGATTAAATCAGGCGACCTTATCGCAAAGATTAGAGTAGTGCCTAATATATCTTCCTTGCAAAGTGCCAAAAACTCGGTGCAAAGCGCTAGAATTGATCTAGAGAATCAGCAAAAGGTATACGACAGACAAAAGGAGCTGTTTGATAAAGGTGTAATTTCAGCCAACGAATTTGATGGAGTGGATGTGGCGTACAAACAAGCGAAACAATCTTACGAAGCGGCTCAGCAAAATTATCAAATCGTAAAAACAGGTACCGCAAGAGGATTGGGGAGTGTAGCAAATACATTAATCCGATCTACAGTTACAGGAATGGTATTAGAAGTGCCTGTAAAAGAAGGAAATCAAGTTATTGAAGCAAATAACTTTAATGATGGTACCACTATCGCTGCCATTGCAGATGTAGGGAAAATGATATTCGAAGGGAAGGTAGACGAGAGTGAAGTAGGAAAAATCAAAGAAAATTTACCTTTAGAAATTACGGTAGGAGCAATCGAAAATAAGAAGTTCGACGCTGTACTGGATTATATTGCGCCTAAAGGAAAAGAAGAAAATGGAGCAATTCAATTTGAAATTAAAGGGTCATTAGATAAGAACGATTCTACGTTTATTAGAGCTGGACTTAGTGCTAATGCATCTATTATTTTGGCCAAAGCAGACAGTGTTATGGCGGTAAAAGAAGCGCTTATACAATATGACTCTGAAACGCAAAAGCCTTATGTAGAAATAGAAACCGGAGAACAACAATTCGAAAACAGAGATGTGGTCTTAGGAGTAAGTGATGGGATTAATGTCGAGATTAAAAGCGGTATTACCAAGGACGACAAAATCAAAGTTTGGAATCAAATTAAGAAGTCAGAATTTGAGAATTAAAATTTTTTTAGGAAATAATTGTAACAACATCATTCAATTAGATACATATAGGCATTATGCGAATTAAAATTTCAATTTTATTACTTACACTTTTTAGTGTATTGGGGGCAAAAGCGCAAGAAAAGAAATGGACATTAAGGGAATGTGTAGAATACGCTCTTGAAAATAATATCACCATTAAACAATCAGCACTTGATGTTGAGACTGCAGATATTAATAAGATCGATGCTTTAGGTAACTTTTTACCGACCTTAAATGCTTCAGGTTCCAATTTTTGGAGTTCAGGTTTAAGTCCTGACCCTATTACAGGTACCAACAGAACATTGACTTTTAGAAGTTCTTCTTATAGAATAGATGTAGGTTTAACGTTGTTTGATGGTCTAAGAAATGTAAAGCAGTTTCAAAGAGCTAAACTGAATCAGTTATTGAGTCAATACAATCTTGGTAAATCCAAAGATGATATCGCCTTATTTGTCGCTAATAGTTACTTACAAGTATTGCTAAATAAGGAATCTTTAAAGGTTATTGAAAAGCAACATGAAATTACACTAGAGCAGTTGCAAAGAACCAAAGATTTGGTAGGAGCAGGAGTGCTTCCTGAAGGAGATTTGCTAGAAATAGAAGCTACGTCTGCAGATGAATTAACTCGAATCGTACAAGCAGAAAATGCTATCCAAATTTCCCTGGTGAGTTTGGCGCAAACATTATTGATAAAAGACTATGCTAATTTTGATATTGCAGAACAAGAGTATTTAATACCAGGGTCAGAGATATTAGAAAAGCCTATAGATCAGATTATTGGTAGAGCAAGAGAAGCTAGATACGAAGTTCAGATAGCAGAGCAAAATAGGTTATTGGCTCAAAAAGACTTAGAAATAGCAAGAGGAGCTTATTATCCTACCCTTAGTGCAGGCTTTAACTATAATACAAGGGAGTCAGGAGCTAGTGCGTTTGTGCCCGGAAGTATTGATCCAGATAATCCAACCAGGGTGATAGGTGTAGTCGAAGGGACCAATCAAAATGTTATTATACCAAATTTTTTGAATGATCAAGAAATTACTCCCGAAAAAACCATTAAGCAGTTGTATTTAAACGATGGTATATCATACGGATTATCTCTTAACGTACCAGTATTTAATGGGTTCGCCTCAAGGAACCAGGTGAAGAGAAGTAAGATTAATGTAAAAAGGGCAGAGTTTCAATTAGAACAGGCAGAATTAGATTTGGATAGTAATATATATCAAGCCTATTTGGATGCCAAAGGTTCTGCAGAAGCTTATGAAGCAGCTCAAGTGGCTGTAAAAGCACAAGAAAGAGCCTACCAGTTTGCAAAGGATCGTTATGACGTGGGACTCTCTAATGCTTTTGATTTTAGCCAATCTAAGTTTAGATTAGAGAATGCGCAAAGCCAGGAAGTTCAAAACAAATTTGATTATATTTTTAAACTAAAAGTTCTGGAACTTTATTTCGGGATAAAGATTGCAGATATTAAATTATAACTGGTAGCTTTCTATTTTTTGGCTACTTTTTAAAAGAAATTGTAATTTCATCATATAGAATTAATAGTGAAGTAAGTCATGAGTAGAAAAACATTACTTTTTATTTTAGGAGGAGTTTTATTTTTAATCATTATGCTGGTTGTTGGCAAAAAGGCAGGATGGTTTGGTAAAGACGGTAACTTTAAGGAAGTTTCTGTAGCCAAAATAGAAAGAATTGATATTGTAGAAACCGTTGCCGCAACTGGTAAAATACAACCAGAAGTAGAAGTAAAATTATCTTCAGAGGTTTCTGGAGAGATTATTGACTTACCGATCAAGGAGGGACAGCAAGTACAAAAAGGAGACTTGCTGGTTCGTATCAACCCAGATATTATTCAGGCAGGATTAAATAGATCACAGGCTGCCTTACAAAATGTAAGAGCAGGATTACAACAGGCCGAGGCTAGTCTTAAAGAGGCTAAACTTAGTTACGATCGCAATAAAGAATTGTTTGAGAAAGGTGTAATTTCTAAAGCAGAGTGGGATAGAGCGGTGTCAGCTTACGAAGTGGCTGAGGCTTCTAAACAGTCTGCATTTTACAATGTGAGAAGTGCTCAGGCTACGGTTAATGAAGCCAAAGATAATTTGAGCAGAACTACCATTTATGCGCCTATGAGCGGAACTATCTCTAAGTTGTCTGTAGAATTAGGAGAACGTGTTGTAGGAACTCAACAAATGGCAGGAACAGAGATCGTTCGTGTTGCTAATCTGAGTAATATGGAGGTTGAGGTAGATGTGAATGAAAATGACATTGTAAAAGTTGCGATAGGAGATTCTACTATTGTTGAAGTGGATGCGTATCTTAAAAAAGAATTCAAAGGTTTGGTGACAGAAATCGCTAATTCTGCAGAAAATACCGTAAGTGCTGATCAGGTTACCAATTTCAAAGTTAAGGTACGTATTTTGGAAGAGTCTTATAAAGATTTATTACAAGGGAAACCAGAGAGTTTCTCTCCTTTTAGACCTGGGATGACGGCAACTGTGGATGTAATTACTAACAAGAGAGAAAACGTTGTTGGCGTGCCTATCAGCTCGATAGTGATCAAAAATGATACCTCTAGCGTTCGTAAAGGAGCAAAAAAAGATAAAATTACCACTGCTGTTGAAGAAAAGTTTGAATGTGTCTTTGTTAAGAATGGAGAAACAGCCAAGTTAAAAGTAATTAAGACCGGAATTCAGGACGATACTAATATCGAAATAACCGAAGGCTTATCTGAAGGTGATGAAGTGATTACTGGGCCGTACAATTTGGTTACCAAGACGCTCAAAACCGGAGATAAGGTGATCTCTGAAGATCAGAAAAATACCAAAGAAAAAGCGAAGTAATATTTGAAGAGTAGAACATAGATCTTAGTTGACTCAATTAGACTATCTTTGCCAAAATTTGGATCATGTCACACCTTCTCTGTATCGAGACTTCAACGACCAACTGTTCTGTTGCAATAACAAATAATGAAAAAGTTATTGTGCTATCGGAAGATTATAGCAATAGTTATTCGCATGCAGAACGTTTACATGTATTTATTAAAGAAGTACTTGCTAGCGCTAAAATAGAAATGAGTGCTATTGCAGCTGTAGCTGTTAGTAAAGGCCCGGGATCTTATACAGGGCTTAGAATAGGCGTTTCTGCGGCCAAAGGGCTTTGTTATGCCCTAGATGTACCTTTAATTTCTGTTCCCACTCTTCTATCTTTATCAAAACAGGTTGAAGCCAAAACAGGTGAGTTTATTGTCCCCATGTTAGATGCACGCAGAATGGAGGTGTACGCATCAGTTTTTTCTTCAGATTACGAAGTGATTCGGGAAACAAAAGCAGATATCCTGAATGCCTCATCCTTTTCAGAATATTTAGAACAAGGAAAAGTTCATTTTATTGGTAATGGGGTAGAGAAATTCTCAAAAATCTGTGAGCATCCCAATGCAGTTTTTATTCAAAAAAAATTGCCATCTGCAAATGAGATGGCAACTGTGGCGTATTCCAAATTTTCGTCCAGAAATTTTGAGGATGTTAGTTATTTTGAACCCTACTACTTAAAAGACTTCGTTGCTGGTTAGAATCAATGTTTTTGAGTGCATTGTATTTGGCAACTAATCGTATTAAATCTTCCTCTTTTTTAAGACGAATGTTTTCTTTTTTGATATAATCCTTCAGCTCTTCTTCTTTATCAGAAAATGCGGTTAAGATATCTTTCTTGTTTAATGGTAATTCTTTGATCTCATTACCTTCTTCAAGGTAATAAGTAGCTATTCTTTTAATTTTTCCAGTTACAGAGTTCCCTGTCATCGGGTCTAACTCCTTAGGATCTGTTATTTTAAGGCTATATTTCTTATATACTCTATAGGCATCGTTCATTTCGATTAGAATATAATATCCAAACCTTTTATGGCCACGTTCATTTCTGAATTCACAGAAGTAATAGTACTCATCATTGATTCTGGCATAGGTTGTCGGGGATTTGATAACCTCGTGTAGTTTTCCTGCTTTTTGGTGCTCTAGGGCATCCGTATATATATTATACTTTAATCGAGCATCGTACGTTTTTGAATTTTGATCGATTACTGTAGCTTGTTCATAATCTTTGCTTACATATACACTTCCGGCATATTTTTCTAACTCTTGTACTTTTTCATTCGTATTTATTGCCTGCGAAAACTGAGCAAAAGCAAATACTGGGGTAATTAGAAAAAGCAATATTTGTAGTATTTTTCTCATAATGACTGCATTTATCTAAGATTAAAGTATTAAAAATACCGATAAAAAACAAATTAATACTAACTTTTTCTTAACAAATAAGCTGAAATTGAAGAATTTAACCCTACTAGACAAAAAAAGGAACAGATTTCTGTTCCTTTTGTAAATTAAAATTATTATGAAGAGATTAGATTATATCCAAACTAATATTTGCTAAGAAGGCTATTGGATGGAGAAGAACTAAGGTTTTTTAATGCATTGTATTTGGCAACTAATCGTACGAGATCTTCTTCTTTCTTAAGTCTAATCTTTTCCTTCTTTATATATTGTTTTAGTTCGTCTGACTTGTCACTAAAAGCTGTCGTCAATATTTCTTTTTTATCCAAAGGCAATTCTACGATGATATCATTTTCTTCAAGGAAATAACTCACCTTTTTTCTGATACTTCCTGGTTCGGGAGTACCATTGTATACATCCATTTTTACAGGATCTTTAATTTTTACTTCGTATCGTTTGTAAATCCTGTATTGGTCATGCAGTTCTACCAAAATGTAATAACCTTCTCTATCAACTCCACGTTGCGTTTTAAATTGACAATAATAAAAGTAATCCTCACCAATCCTTGCCTGGATCTTTGGGTTCTTGCTCAATTCAAACAATTCTGAATTTTCTTTATACTCTACAGCATCAGTGTAGATATTATATCTTAATTCAGAATCATAAGTCCCAGAAGAGGTTTCGTCGATAATACTGGACTCCACAAATTTGTTTTGTAAGTATATAGACCCATCATATCCTTCATACATAGGAAATTCCTGAGTGTATTGTAGGATGGATGATGGTACTTGGGCGGGGGCTATGTTGACAATTAATACAGTAAAAAAAGTAATACTTTTCTCATATCTTTTCGGGGGTATTTATTTTGAGGGCCAAAAGTTTGTTGCAAAAATATTTAAAAACGCAGTAAAAAGAGATGGTGAGAATTTCCTGTTTTCGTTAATTAATGTTTTTTTAAAATTGAGATTTTTTAGTTTTTAAAAGAAAATAAATAGGTAAAATACTACTAGCGAAATAGTTATAAGAAATTAATGTTGTACAGAAGTAAAATAGCTGAGGAATTGCCAGAAAAAACTAGTGTTTTTGAGTTAATACATAGTTAATTCAATCGTAATGGTGGGGTGACAAAATTTCGAAATTAATTTATTATTTTATAGGAACAATAAAAACACCAGCTAGATTCTAGCTGGTGTTTTTTATTCAATTTTGAGAATGTTATTGTTACTAATTACCTCTGGTAATATTACTTAGCAATCGTTGAGACGGATTGGCATCAGAACTCTTGAGAGCATTATATCTGGCAACAAACCGTATGAGATCTTCTTCTTTTTTTAATCGAATTTTTTCCTTTTTTAAGTACTGCCCAAGTTCTTGTTCTTTATCGTTGAAGGTAGCCAGCATATCTTTTTTGTTGGTTGGTAGTTCGACGATAGTTCCTCCTTCTTCTACAAAATATGTAGTTACCATTCTTAGTTCTCCAGGTTCTCCTAGTCCACTATTAATTCGCTGTTTTTTCTC
The DNA here is from genome assembly GCF_055808215.1 of Aquimarina sp. KJ22-3. NCBI lineage: Bacteria > Pseudomonadati > Bacteroidota > Flavobacteriia > Flavobacteriales > Flavobacteriaceae > Aquimarina > Aquimarina sp. KJ22-3. The sequence goes on from NZ_CM147859.1 coordinate 981,568, forward strand.
AGGATCCTTAATGTCTAAGGTAAGCTTCTTATAGATTCTATATTTATCATTCAGTTCTACAAGAATAAAGTATCCATCTCTACTCAGACCTCTTTGATTTTTGAATTCACAATAATAAAAATAATCTCCATCGATCCTTGCGTGAACGGTTGGGCTTTTTGCCACTTCATAATACTTGGATCCCTGAACGAGTTCGAGAGCGTCGGTATATATATTGTATTTTAACTTGGTATCATATGTTCCAGACTTCTCATCGATAACGCTAGATTCTTTGTATCTGGATTTCATATACATAGAACCGTCATATTCTTCGAAGAGTGTAATCTTCTCCGCAGACTTCATTAAACTTCTGGGTAACTGTGCAAAAAGGGCAGGCGAAATTAGAATAAAAAGTAAAAGTAGTAGTATTCTCATGATTCACTGATTTAGGTGAATTAAATGTAACCAAATACCTTTTTAAATACAATTTATATTAAATAATCGCTAAATTTTTGAGAATATGTTAATGTATATTAAGGTTCTACTTCATTATTTTGAATGAAAATGGCTTTTTTCAATAAATTCTACATAAAAAAACTAAGGTTTAACCGTAATTTTTGTAAGATTTTGACTACGAAAACGTTATAATAGACTCGATTTATGTCAATTTTAAGTAATGCTTATCTTAAAAATTAACAGTTTTTCATTGAATTAGAATGTTGAAAAGCAAATATTTAGCTCATTGTTTTACTCCAAAAGTTTTAGTGCTTTTTGTGCGGTGTCTACAGGAAATTTACAAGCGTTATTTACACAGACATAAAAGTAGGTTTCATCTTCAACGAATCTGTTTTTTAGTAAAGAACGTTCAGAGTCTTTAATACTACCAGCAATTAATTTGTTAGGGACATAGGTGTCCTGAAAATCATTGAGTAGTTGATGAGCATTATCGCCTACAACTACAATTTCATAAAAATTATAGGAGAAATTAAGCATTAGATCCAACCAATTAGAAAAACCAGAAGCATATTGTTCCATTTGCGGTTTTATATTATGCAGCATTTGTTTGCTCAAATCGGCGTATTTGTTTTGGTCATAATAGTGGGCTAGAACATATAGGTTCTTGGCCATTACCGAGTTTGAAGCGGGGATCACATTGTCATTATATTCGATGGAACGCGATATCAGTTCAGGATCTTCATCCGAAGTAAAATAGAACATGTTTTTCTCATTATCCAAAAAATGAGTAATGGCATAGTCTGTAAGCTCTTTTGAGATATCAAGCCATTGATGATCCAATGTATTTTGATAAAGTTGTATAAAAGCATCAACAACTAGTGCATAATCCTCTAGGTAGGCATTGATCGTACTTTTACCATTTTTATAACTATGAAATAGGGAATTATCTTTTTTGAGTTGCTGCTCCTTAATAAAGTTTGCATTTTTTAATGCGATATCCAAGAATTCTTTTTCTCCGAACACGCGATACGCATCCAAATACCCCTTTAGCATAATGGCATTCCAGGAAGTAAGTGTTTTGTCATCTAATCGTGGTCTAGATCTTTTTTCTCTATACTCGAGCAATGTGCTTTTCCATGAAGAAATTTTACCATTCAGGGTTTCAATATCAATCTCGTTGTTTTTACAAAAATCCGAATCGGTATCTTTTCTAATCAACACAAAATTTCCTTTTTCCCAAAGACCATAGGCATTTACATTGTAGTAGTTGGAAAAAAGCTTGTAATCATCTCCTAATAGTGTTTGAAGCTCTTCTTTATTCCAGATATAAAAAGCTCCTTCTTCTAATTCTCCGGCAGCTGTTTTACTATCCGCATCCAGAGAAGAATAAAAAGCTCCCTCTTCGTTGGTGAGTTCCCGTTTTACAAAATCCAGTGTTTCGTATACCACGGTCTTATACCAGGGGTCTTTGGTGGCAAGATAAGCATCTGCATACAAGCTTACTAATTGCCCATTATCGTATAGCATTTTTTCGAAGTGTGGCACATGCCATTTCCCGTCTGTAGAGTATCTCGAGAATCCACCTCCTACATGATCATAAACCCCGCCAAACGATATTTTTGTGAGTGTACTTTTTACAAAATCCAGTAGCTCTTGATCTTGAGTTTGATGGGCATAACGTAACAAAAAATGATAATTATTGGGCATCATAAACTTAGGCACACGTTTGGTGCCTCCCTTTTGATGATCAAATTGTTTGCCCCATTCTTTTACTGCGGTAGCGATAAACTCTTTCTCAAACTTTATTTCATCGGTGTTTACCTCAATAATATCTACTTCTTTGATACCTTGCTCTAGCTTGTCGGCATATTCAACCAGTTTTTCTGGCTGTTTTTGATACAAATCGTTAATTTGTTTCAAAGCATCTACCCAATTCCCTTTTGGGAAATAGGTACCTCCCCATACGGGTCTGCCGTCCGGTAGCGTAATTACATTAAGAGGCCAACCACCACTGCCAGTCATCAACTGTACAGCGCTCATATACACCTGGTCCACATCGGGCCGTTCTTCTCTATCTACTTTGATATTCACAAAACTGTTATTCATCAATTTTGCTACTTCGGGATCCTCAAAACTTTCATGCTCCATAACATGACACCAGTGACAAGCGGCATATCCTATACTGATGATCATTAATTTGTTTTCTTTTTTTGCAATATCCAATGCTTCTTCTCCCCACGGTTTCCAGTTTACCGGATTATGCGCGTGTTGTAATAAGTAAGGACTCGTTTCGTTAATAAGATCATTTGTGTATGCGTATTCCATCGCAGATTTGTTTTGACTTGTGCAAGAATAGGTGATCGTAAGAATGACAATGAACCAATATTTCATAATAACGCGTTTACTAGTGTCTAAAATATAAAAAAGCATCTCAATTCGAGAACTGAGATGCTTTTTTATTCTGAGTCGTTTTTTTAGTCGATCTCGAAAGAAATTTTCAAGTTTACTCGATATTCAGAAATCTCATTATCTTTTACAATAACTTTTTGATCACTTACCCAAGCAGATCGAATGTTTTTTACTGATTTTCCAGCTTGTTTGATTGCGTTTTTTGCTGCATCGTCCCAGCCTTTTTCAGAGCTAGCTATAACCTCAATAGTTTTAACAATTGCCATTTCAATAGTTTTTTAGTTAATATTTTACGAATGGTCCTTCTAAGATACGAGATCCTTGAGTTTTATTGAAGCAAAAGCAATGAATATTTACAGGCTTTTTCCGATATAATTACAGCTTTTTCGTTGAACTACCCATTCAATGCTTCAACATGCGCAATTTTATCTTTCAACATCTCCTTTAGCATGTTTTCAATTCCGTTTTTCAATGTAAAGGTAGAAGATGGGCAACCACTACAAGCCCCTTGCAAGATTACCTTTACAATTTTGCTTTCCGGATCGTAGGAATCGAATAAAATATTTCCTCCATCACTTGCAACGGCAGGTTTGATATATTCTTCGATAATATTGACAATCTCTTTGGAAACATCATCCAACTGATCAAAATTTTGATCAGCTTGTTTTTGTACTTCACTTTGTGATACCGTAGCATTGGCCGTTAAAATTTCTTTACCTTGTTCTAAGTACGACTTTAGAAACTCTCGAATTTCTAGTGTAACATCGTTCCAATCCGCCATATCATACTTCTGAATAGAAATATAATTCTCGTCTACATATACTTCTTTTACAAAAGGGAAATGAAATAACTCTTGTGCTAGAGGAGCCTCTTTGGTGTCGTCAATACTTTTAAACTCATGACCGGCAGTAACCAATTTTTTGTTTGCTACAAACTTTAATACAGAAGGATTAGGTGTACTTTCTGCATAAATGGTAATTGGTACTTTTTTATTGCTTTCGGATTCTAAAACTACAGGTTGGCCACTATTCAGGTAATTTTTAATTTGCTCAGCAACCTCTTCTTGTACATTTTCCCAAGCTACAATCTCATATTTATCGATAGCCACAAAGTTTTGAGCAATAAATACTCTTTTTACAAATGGTAAATGAAATAATTGTTGCGCCAAGGGAGAATTTTTGGCCTGATCTATATTTTCAAATTCGTAGCTCGTATGTTGTGTTAGGAAATAATTGGCTTCAAACTTAATGATACTAGGGTTCGAAGTGCTTTCTATCTTTATTTCAAAATTCTTTTCCATGCTCTAATTTTTGGCAAATTTACTAAAAAGCAATACGATATACGCATAGTATTTATATCCCTAACATTTTTTAACGAATTGAGGTAGTCAACTTTAAAATAGGCGTTCTGGTAAAAATTTATATCTTTGGAAACGTACGAATTTGGAATATGTATTTTAAAAATAATTGTGAAGCCCCACAATATAAACTGTTTTTGACAGTTTACATTTAATTCACAAAACCTGTTTGTCCCCATAAAATGACAGTGTCTAAATGAACTTAAAAGCGATCTATGTAGTAGCCCTGATGTGGCTTTCCCAATTTGCCTTTTCGCAAGAAGGAATACCTGTATTTGCAGACTATCTTTCAGATAATCTATATTTGGTGCATCCATCTATGGCGGGAGCAGCAAATGCCAACAAAATTAGGTTAACCGCCAGAGCACAATGGTTTGACGTTGATAATGCACCTAATTTACAAACCGCAAATATAAATTTTAGAGTAGGAGATAAGACCGGTTTAGGAGCCATCGTTTACAAAGATGAAAACGGAAGATTTAACCAGTCTGGAGCCTATTTAACTTTTGCTTATCACCTATTGTTTTCGAGAGATAGAACAGATCTCAATATGCTTTCATTTGGTGCGAGCACTGGTTTTATCCAATCTAATGTGGATTTGAGAGGACTTGATGATCCTTTTGATCCAGATCCTGTAATTCTCGATCGGGTACAAAAAGACTTTTATTATAATGTGGATGTAGGGATGTCCTATCATTATTTAGAATGGTATGCACATTTTACAGTAAAAAACTTGTTACCAGTAGCAAGAGATATTTTTAATCAGACAGACCCTGCGCGTGCACCGATTCGCGAGTCCAACAATCAACGCCGGTATATCTTTTCTTTAGGATATCTGTTTGGGGTTGGAGGCATAGATGGATTTAGTCTAGAACCTTCATTATTGTATCAGGCAACAGATCAAACCCAAGAAAGTACGATCGATGCCAATATGAAAGTATACAAAGATTTGGGTGAGTTTACCACATTATGGGGAGGAATCTCCTACAGAAGGAGCTTGGATGGTGCAGAATTCTCACAGGATGGATTAGCAGTAGAAAACCAACAATTACAGTATATTACACCATTCTTGGGTGTGAATTATAAAAAATGGTTGGTTGGGTATACATATAGTTATCAATCCAATTCTGTAGTGCTCAGCAATGGAGGATTTCATCAGCTTACCATAGGATATGACTTCGCGAAACAGAAAGAGCGTTGGAACTGTAAATGTCCTGCGGTAAATTCTAAGTAATTTTTTGACTATTATTTTCTAGTAGTTTAATATCATTTTTCCAAAAGCATAGGAAGTGCTGCTTTGTTCATGATTGTAAATGGTAATTTGTCTTCCTGAGAGTTGTATGCACTCCCAGTAAATATGGCAATTAGATGTAAATCTTTGAAAATCATAATATATTGCCCTCCGTTTCCTGTAGCTACCTTTGCTGTTTTAGAACCAAAAGGGATAGTCCACCACAAAAAACCGTAGTCTATATTGCTAATTTTGGTATGCGCAGTTAAAGACTCTTTAATCCAGTCTTTAGAAACAATTTGGGAGTTATTCCATTTGCCGTTGTGTAATAATAAGAGCCCAATTTTAGCCATGTCACGAGGTGTCATTTGTATTCTCTTTGCTACATCGATAACCTCTTTTTTTGAAGTATGTTTCCAAACGACATTATTTATTCCTAGAGGTGTAAACAAAAACTGTTTTGCAAATTGATCCAAAGGCATATTGGAAGCATTACTGATGATTTGTGCAACAATGACGACCCCCATTGTACAATATGTTGATATTACTCCAGGTTCTTGAGCCATTGGTAAATCCAGTGTGTATTGAATCCAATCCTTTTTTTTATAGACTTTGTCTTCCTGGCCTTTTGATTTTTTATCCCAGTCGTTACAATCCAAACCTGTAGACATGGTAAGAAGATGGCGAATGGTAATTTGTTCTTTTGAGGGAATTAGGTTTTTAGTAGGTTGAATGTTGTGCAAGTATTTCTGTATGGGATCATCTATGGAGGTTACGAATCCTTTATCAACAGCGATTCCCATCAAAATTGAAATGATACTTTTGGTAACCGACCGTAAATCTTGTGGAGTCCCAATTGTACGATCATTATAATATTCTTCCAAAAGTAGCTTACCGTCTTTTATCAAAAGAAAGCTATTAATTTTATGATCATTATGTTCTAATTGACGTAATACTTCAAAAAGGGAAGAGGTGTTGTTATACAGTTTTTCAAGATTTTCGGTTTCCCATCCATCCGAAACCATCTTTGGTTGTTCATACTCAAATGTTTGCTGCCCATAAGAAAGTAAAGGAAACATCATCAAACACGTAAATAGGATTTTTAAGTATTTCATTAGAAAAAGATTTAATTTCTAGGGATTTCATCTATCCAGATCCACGCAACAAAGCCACAATTTTTATACCGTTTCCAAATGGATATTATAATAGTAGGTTGAAAATACAAAAAGCTCGCATTTGCGAGCTTTTTGTATTCCAATTTATAAAATTTAGCGTACTGCTTTTCCCTCAAACTGCAATCGTTGATCATTTATTGAAACCAACGAAGCCAGTTCGTATATGTTCTTATATCCATACCCATAGAGATTGATAAATGTAGGTATGTTTAAAGCCAAAGGTGCTCTTTTACTGGCAAAAAACTTCGTATCTCCTATTAGGTTGTTGTTACAATAAATCAAAATTCTTGTATCCTTTGAAGGGATATGCTTTGCCAATTCCTCTTTGGTGAAATCTGAAAAATTGATATGAATCGCTCCTTTAAGGTGTTTTTGGCTATACATGGTTTTAGAACGTGTGTCCAACAAAATGGTATTTTCATCCTTCATGTACTCAAGAAAAACATCCAGAGGAATTAATCTTTTCTCTCGATAACTCATTACTTCTTCAGAAACTTCTAAAAAAGAGTCATAATCTACCATAGATTTTTGAAGTTTTGCTTTGGGTTGTGATGTCATAGTAAACGATATACTTGTTATGATAATAAATAGTACAGTTCTCATAGTGTTTTGTTTTAATCTTCCCAACTGAAGGATTTCTTTTTACCTTGACTTTTAATAGCGTTCAATAAAGCAGTTTCTAGGCTGGTGTCATTCTTCTTACTATTAGTTTTGATATACTCCACACGCTTTTTGTTCAGCTCCTGGATCTTTTGCTGTATTTCTTTACGCTTAGCGCTTTTTTCGGCAATGTGTTTTTTTAATTCGGCTGTAGATTTATCTTGTAATTCTATAGGAAGTTGCTCTTCTGCTATTTCATCAATTTCGAACTCTTCGTCTTCGGCAGCATCGATAAGGTCCCAGCTTTTATTTTTGTAAAAACCAGAGCTTTTACTAATAGTTCTACTTACTGCATTTGCCGGGCTATACGACTTGGCATTTTGGTCTTGTTCCATTTGCATGCTTCTTTTTTGAGCTCCACGACTACCGTAATAGATGTAAGTATCGTTTAATTGATTGTTAAGCTGAAGAATAATATCATCAAATGGAGTTGCTATATGAACTGTTTGATGGTTATGATCGATAGCACTGTATTCTCCATAAGTTAGGTCAGCACCATGTTTCCACATCGTGTTGATCCCCTGTCTGAAGTTTCCACAAAATATAGTGTTGATTGTGATCCCTTTTTCCAAAGCATCGGTAGCTGCATCCTTGTAATTGGTAGGTCCCTGAGTAAACGGTTCATTTCCGGCAATAAATATTAATTTAAGATCGTCATTACTTTTTTCCAATCCAATTGATTGATGGATGTGGCAATTACCTTTCCACAGTATTCGTTACCTCCATTGGTAGTCAACCCAAATAGCTCTTTGGAAATTTCATCTAAATCATCAGAGAATGGCAATACCTGCCTGATGTAACCTTCTTTTGATGGCAATCCATCATTACCATATTCATATAACGAAATCTGTAACTTGATTTTGTTGTGTCCACATTTAGCATACGACAATTCGTTAACGATTTCCCATAGTTGCGCTTTGGCCTGCTCTATAAGTCCGTCCATACTATTACTAGTATCGAGCAACAAAGCCACTTGAATGTTACTGGTATTTGGATCGGTTTTGGTCGTTAATATTTTATGAGGTTCTTTGGTTATTGCTACCTCATTGTTCTGTTTGGTGTTTGCATTACAAGAAATATGAATAAGCAACATAAACATACTCCATATATAAAAAATTCTCATGATGTTGTTTTTTAAATTCGTGGTTAAAAGTACCCTGAACTTTTTTGGAGAAAAATCTGGAATGAGGGAAATGGCATTTCTAGTTAGTAAACGGATATACAGAATTAGGGAAAGTACTTTTTTAAACCCAAAAACGCCGTATTGTTCCTGTTTTTGCAGAATGAGAATTTTATTTTCCCAATGAAATGGATTAAGTTTATCCTTATGAAACAGAAGATGATAAAGTGGTCTGGCGTAATGCTGCTGTTATTTTTGATAGTGCCTTTTCAAGGTTTTTCTCAAGAAGAAAATGAAGCCCCCGTCGTAACTAAGCCAATGGTGATTAAGGGTTCTGTAAAAGAAAAAAAGACCAAAAAAGCGATCAAAGATGTAGAGATTACCATAATGGGTAAGGGTACAGTATTGACTGATGTTTTTGGGGACTTTAGAATACAGGCACGGGTAGGAGATGAGATTGTTATTAGCCATGACAGTTTCGAGACGGTGCGATATGTTGTTAAAGACGGACAGCGAGTTGATGTTGAAGTAAAGGAAAACCCGTTAACAATAAGATCACAAAAGTTATCCAAGAAAAAGACAGAGTCAGAATATCAGGAAAACCTCCGACTAGCTCGAAGTACAATAAGAAAGGATGTATCTGCGAGTATTGGATATATCACAAAATCGCTAGAAAGTATCCAGGAAGATGATCCGAAAGGGGATATGAAGAGGGCAGAACTGTACGAAACCCTTGCAGATATCTATAGTTTTTCAAAACAGCCTGATTTGGCAGAAAGCAATTACAGAATTAGCTTATCCTATGCTTATAATACCAATGTAAAAATTAAATTAGGAAAAGCGCAACTAGAGGATAAAAACTATCAGGGTGCTTTTAAAACGTTTGGTGAATTGCAACGTTCTCGATTAAATGCAGAACAAAAAATTTTGGTTTTAGAAGGTTTGGGAGATAGTAATAAAGGATTAGAAAATTCTTCGGGAGCTATTCAAAATTATAATAGTGCACTGTCTCTAAGTAAGAGGAAAAATCTTGATGATAAAGAAATATCTTTAAATACCAAATTGGCAGATGTACTTCAAGAACAAGGAAATACTTCTGATGCTGCGGGGTATTTAGATAATTCTGTACAGCTAGCTCAGCAACAAGATAGAAAAACGGCTGCAAGACAGCGTAGTGTAGCGGCCGATTTTTATAACAAGAGCAATAGCTACGATAAAGAAATACAATTACGTAAAGAAGCACTAGCAGATATTGAAGAAATAGAAGAAAATGCTGAAGATGAGCTGTTGGAAGAGGACAGAGCAATTACACCGCAAGTACAAAATTATAAGATTGCTAATGCTTTTGTGGCACAAGAAAAATATGACGAAGCGATCAGTTATTTTGAAGAGAGTAAAAAAGAAGCGGCTTCAAAAAATGATCTTATCGTACAAAAAGATGCTACCCGAAAATTGGGAGAGGTGTATCGTGAAAAGGGAGAGCTAGAAAAAGCTTCAGAAGAGTTTGAGGAGTATGAAGTGATCGTAGATAAGTTGTATATCCAAAAGGAGCAAGAAATATCTCAGGCGGCGCGATTTGGTAGGGAATTAGCTTTGAGCGCCAATAGGATTGAGACTTTAGAGAAAGACCGAGAACTTAATGAGGCCCGTTATCAACTTGCGTTCGCTTCTCAGGAAATTTTAGATCAAAAAAGTTTACGCCAACAGGTGATGATTTATTTCTTGGTTGGCCTTTCAGTGTTATTATTGTTAATGGCATATTTGATGTTTAGAAACATCAAACAACAACGGTATGCGAATAATCTTTTGGCATTAAAATCACTGCGATCCCAGATGAATCCTCATTTTATTTTCAATGCTTTAAATTCGGTAAATACCTTTATTGCTACTAGTGATGAAAGAACAGCAAATCGATATCTTACCGACTTTTCATTGTTGATGAGAGCAGTTTTGGAAAACAGTGAAGAGGATTTTATTCCGTTGGAAAAAGAAATAGAACTGTTAGGCTTGTATGTGCAGCTAGAGCACTTTAGATTTCAGGATAAATTTGAGTATGAGGTGGAGGTAGATCCGGCGATAGATGTAGCCGAATATGTAATCCCACCAATGCTTTTACAACCTTATGTAGAGAATGCCGTTTGGCATGGGCTACGATATAAATCAGAAAAAGGAACATTATCTATTCGATTTGATAAGGTAGATGAAGGTAGTATCAAGATTGTTATAGAAGATGATGGTATTGGGAGAAAGCAATCCAAAGCATTAAAAACTAATAATCAGAAGTTGCAAAAATCTCGAGGGATGAGCAATATCAAAAAAAGAATAGAAATTCTTAACGAAATGTACAAAGATAAAGTTGATGTTTTCGTTTCTGACCTAAACGAAAATGAAGAAGGAACTCGAGTACAATTAATACTTAAAAAAGATAAATGAATTTAACCGCAATTATTGTAGACGATGAGGCAAATAGTAGGTTAATCCTGCGTAACTATTTAGAGAAATATTGTACTTCTGTGACCATATTAGGTGAAGCTGCAAGTGTACAAGAAACACTACAACTTTTAGAAAAAATGACACCAGATATGTTATTTCTAGATGTAGAAATGCCCTACGGAAATGCTTTTGATCTTTTGGAGCAAGTTCCAGATCGTACTTTCGAAATAGTATTTGTAACGGCCTATGATCATTATGCTGTTGAAGCGTTAAATGCGCAAGCTACCTATTATCTATTAAAACCTATTGCAATTGATAACCTGATCAAAGCGGTAGATCATGTTACTCATATCAAACAGAAAGAAATGGCGCTGCAAGATGCTGTATTGGTACCAAAAATGGCCGCAGTGGAAAGCAAAATTACTATTCCGCAGCAAGATGGTTTTGAAATACTTGAAGTGGCTGATATTTTATATTGCGAAGCGGATGATAATTACACCAAAATTTATCTGGAAAAAGGGCAGAAGCTAGTCAGCAAAACCTTGAAATATTTTGAAGATCTACTCAAAGTACATGGTTTCTTAAGAATACATAAAAGTTATTTGGTAAATATTGGAAGAATTACCAGATATCGAAAAGGAAAAGGAGGAAGTGTGGTGCTTACTTCTGGGAAAGAGTTGGCTGTCTCTTCTTCAAAAAAAGGAGCTTTGCTGGATTGTTTTAAATAACTAAAAGTCCAAAAAGCTTACCATAGGGGATACTGTTGTTGAAGCGACGATATCTACAAGGATTTCAGGATTAGCGTTAGTGTATAATTGATGCGTTCCCAAATCGGATTTTGAATTCAAAATCCCATTGGTAGCTAACACCGCTTTGGTTTGTCGTGCAACAGCCTCTCCAGAATCAATAATCGTTACTTTGCTCGGGAGTATCTTTTTTAACACAGGGATTAGATAGGGATAATGCGTACAACCCAAAACAAGGTGGTCTATATCCTTCTCCAGCATAGGGTCCATATACGATTGTAACAGATCGAGCATTTTTTTGGAATGGATTTCACCTTCCTCGATGAGTTCTACCAATCCGGTTCCAATAATTTCTATTACTTCAATATTTTGAGCATAAAGATCAGAGGTCTGCGCAAAAAGCTCACTGGATAAAGTTCCTTTGGTAGCCAGCACACCGACTTTTTTGGTTTTAGTACGAATAGCCGCAGGTTTTATGGCAGGTTCAATGCCTATAAATGGCACATCATAAGTGTCGCGTAAAGTTTTTATCGCATTAGTAGTAGCTGTATTGCAGGCAACTACGATAATTTTGCTGTTTAATTCCAGTAGTTTTTCGGTGTTTTTGATACTCAACTGTAGAATCTCCTCCTTACTTCTTTTACCATATGGGGCATATTTGCTATCTGCCAAAAAAATGCAGTCCTCGCTGGGTAAAAGCGCAGCAATTTCTTTCCATATGGAGGTGCCGCCAACTCCAGAGTCGAATATTCCGATGGGTTGATTTTGTGTCATCTACCGTGCAATTAGTTTCAAAAATAAAAAAGACAGTGAGAAATAGTCTTCACTGTCCTTAATTTTATCTTTAAAAAGAATTTGGTTTCAATTAGATACCTAAGTCCTTTTTTACATCAGCCATTAGATCTTTACCATCGGCCATGATTACACCGGTTCCTGTTGTAGAATCAAGTACGTAGTTAAATCCTTGAGCTCTTGCTACTTTTTGGATAGATGTACGTGCTTTTTCATAGATAGGCTTCATCAATTCTATCTCTTTTTTCTGAAGATCTTGAAGAGCATTGGTTCTATAATCGTTGATACTTTTTTCTGTAGCTTGAATTTCTTGCTGTCTTTTTAAGTTTTCCTCATCAGTTTTTGTTTCAGCCTCTTGAGAATACTTTTTAATAGTGCTTTGCAATTCTAGAACCATATTTCTAATCTCTGCATCATAAGTCTTGTTAAGCTTTTCGATCTCACTTTTAGCAGCTTTGAAAGCAGGCATTGCCTCAACTAATTCTTGCGATGCAATGTGTGCTACTTTTGATTGTGCATTTACAAAACCAGTGGTTCCCATAGTAATTGCAATAGCTACTAGTAATGTTCTAAATTGTTTCATTGTAGTAATATTAAAGGGTGTTATAAAATTTAAAGTTATTTATTCGTTACTATCTCCACCATCAGATTGCGAATCATCGTCTTCTTTTAACTTCTGCTTGGCGGCTTTCAAAGCCTCTATTGAGTCTTTTTTCTTTTTTTGTAATTCTAATAATTTTGCTCTTCTTTCTTCAAACTCTTTTCTTTTTGCAGCACGTATAGAATCTCTTTCGGCTTTACGCTGTGCAAGAAGTTGTTCTCTTTCAGATTGTTTTTGCAAGGTAGCTCTTTCTCTGTCCGTCACTTCTTTTTCCTGAGCAGCACTTCTTTTTTCTGATCTTTCTAAAGCTTTTTTCTCTCTTTTGTTATTCAGCTGTTTTCTTTTTGAGGCTCTATTGATTCTCAATAAAACCTGATCACTGATGTCATATCGATCTGCAGAATACAACATTACCAAATCAGCAGTCTTATCAAAAATAAAATCGTATCGTTTGTTTTTTGCGATTTCTTGTACCGCTACAAAAACCTGATCTTGTACTGGCTGCACGAGTCGTTTTTTCTGTAAAAACAAATCGCCATTAGGGCCAAATCTTTTTTGCTGATATTCTAATATTTCTTTTTCCTTATAAAGAATGTCTTCTTCTCTTTCTTCGATCAATTCTTTGGTTAACAAAACTCTTTCATTATTCAGATCCTTTCGCATTTCATCTACTTCTTTCAATTCAGCTTCGATCTCGACCTTCCATTTTTGTACTTTGGATTCAAGTTCAGCAGAGGCTTGGTTATATTCGGGAACATTTTCTAGAATATACTCCATATCGATGTAACCAATTCTGATGCCTTTTTGTGCGCTTGCAGATGATGTGAATGACAACCAGACAATCGCGGCGAGCATTAAAAGAATCTTTGTTTTCATAATTTTGTTTATTTATTGAAATAATCGTGCCAAAACTAAAACTGCTGTCCAATAATAAAATGAGTTTCCCATCCATTAGGCCCAGTATTAGTACCTGGTATTGGATCAAACCCATATCCAAAATCGATCCCTAATAAACCAAAAGCTGGCATAAAGATACGTAAACCTGCACCAGCAGAACGATTTAGTTGAAAAGGATTGAATTCTTTAAAACTATCATACGTAGCACCACCTTCCAAAAATGTCAACATATAAATGGATGCTGCTGGTTTCAACGTTATTGGATAACGAAGTTCTAACGAATATTTATTATAAATTGTTGCACCGTCTCCATCAAAATCTTGATTCGTAGGTCTGCTTAAAGGAATTAAGGACTGATTTGGATATCCTCTTAACGCTACAACTTCACGGCCATCAAGGGCAGTAGCCCCCAAACCGTCACCACCTAGTAAAAATCTTTCGAAAGGAATAACCCCTCTATTACTGTTATATGCTCCTAAGAACCCATATTCTGCTCTTGTTCTTAATACCAGAGGTTTCTTACCTAAATTAATCAGACTGGTATACCAAGTACCGTCAAACTTAATCTTATAGTATTCTAACCACTTGAAACGTTCTTGGTCGATTTCTCCGATCTCATCATTTATTTCCTGACTTCTTACCAGTTGTTGTGAGTCTGTAAGATCAAGGTTGCCTAACTCATCTTCAAGGGCATCTCTTTGGGTAGCAAGTGCACTATAATCATTTCCATCAAACAAGGAGTAAGGTAACGATAATTTGGCAACAATATTGAATTCTGACCCTCCAATTGGGAAGATTGGGTTTACCGTAGTATTATTTCTGCTTAAACCTATGGTATAGGATAGGTCATTTGATGATCCGTTACCAAAAGTAAATAGCCTGGTGTTAAAGTTTTTAAGATCGTAGTGCCTGATGCTAATTGCTTGAGAAAGCGTGAAATAGTTGTCTGGCCAATTCAATCTTTTTGCAATACCAATAGACCCTCCAGTAATAAGGAATTTACTATCTCTGTCTACATCACGGTTGATATTATTAAACCTAAACTGAATGGTATGAGAGAATGATGTAGATAATTGATATGGACGTTTACCTCCTAACCAAGGTTCAATAAAGGATAGGCTATAGGTTTGAAAGAATCTACTGGCTTGAGCCCTTAGACGTAAAGTTTGTCCGTCTCCCATAGGAAGTGGGCTATAGGCCTTACCATTAAAGATATTTCGAATCGAGAAGTTATTGAATGCCAAACCTAGCGTACCAACAAAACCTCCACCTCCAAAACCTCCTTGGAGTTCAATCTGGCTAGATCCTTTTTCTACAACAGGGTAGTTAATATCAATGGTACCCGCCTGCGGATTTGCATTTTGGAATTGTGGTTCTAATTGTTCTGGATCAAAGAATCCCAATTGTCCAATTTCTCGAACGGTACGTACTACCAGATCTTTGCTATAACGCTGTCCCGGTTTGGTTCTTAGAATTCGATAAATTACGTGATCATTAGTTTTGTCATTACCAGTAACTGTAATATGATCAAAATAGGTCAATTTTCCTTCACGGATACGTATTTCAAAATCGATAGTGTCATTATAAACGTTGGTTTCTACTGCATCTATGCTAGAGAATAAATACCCGTTGTTCTGATACAAGTTGGTTAGATCATCTGCATCTGGTTTGGTATTGTCAGCGATCTGTTTTTCTAATAAAATACCGTTGTATACATCTCCTTTTTTGATTACAAGCTGTCTAGCCAGTTGTCTGTCGGTATATACACTGTTTCCTAAGAAATTTATGTTTCCGAAATAATATTTATTTCCTTCTTCAATATCCAGATTTAAAGAAACCGTACTATCATCGTTTACAATTAGAGAATCTCCAACAATACGAGCGTCTCGATAACCCTTTTCTTTATATTTTTTGATGATATTGTCCTTGTCATCCTGATAATCGGATTTGATATATTTAGAGCGTTTCCAGAATCTGTAAGGCTTTTTCTGTTTGGTGTTAGACATAGCAGCTCTTACCTTGCCATCAGAAAGTTTCTCATTACCTTCAATATTGATTTTGGATACTTTTACACGATCACCTTTGTCGATTCTAACCAGCATATTTACTTTGTTGGTAGCAACAGTATCGGTTACCGGAGTAGTGTTTATGGCAACTTTGGTGTTCAAGAAACCTTCCTTTCTATATTTATTACCGATAAAATTTCGTGTAGTGGTAATAAGGTTTTCTGTTACTTTGGTTCCTTTGGTAAGGCTATTGTCTTTTATAAGATCTTCTCCTTTACGTTTTTTTACACCTTCGATACGAACCTCATTTAATTCTGGAACCTCTTGTATATTAAGTTCGATGTCTGCAACTTCTCCTTCCACATTGGTAATGTAGAAATTGATATCGCTAAACAATTCTAAATCCCATAGTTTTTTGATGACTTTACTGATGCGATCTCCTGGTAAATAGAGGCGTTCTCCTTTTCGTAATCCTGTAAAGGTAATAACGGTGTTTTCGTTATAACTAGTAGTTCCAGTCACTTTGATCTCACCCAAAATGTATTCTTTTCCTCCTGATCCAGGAATAGTTTGTGCAGAAACTGATAATGTGTTTATGAATAAAGCAAGTAACGTAAAATACGCAATTGGTAATCTTTTTGTCATTTTTTTAACTGAGCTGCTCACTAGTTTTTCCAAATCTTCTTTCTCTTTTTTGATAGTTGTATATGGCCTCAAATAAATGTTCTTTTCTAAAATCTGGCCATAAAATCTCTGTAAAATATAACTCTGCATACGCAATTTGCCATAATAGGAAATTACTAATACGTTTTTCTCCACTGGTACGTATTAGAAGATCCACATCTGGCAAGTTTTTAGTATACAAATGCTCATTAATGACTGATTCATTTATAAGATGTGGCGAAATTACACCATTTTTAACTTTAATACTGATTTCTTCTATTGTTTTTATAAGTTCTTCGCGACTTCCATAACTTAACGCAAGGGTTAATGTCATATGGTCATTAGATTTGGTTTTTTCTATAACTTCGAGTAGCTCTTTTCTTGCTTTGTCTGGCAAAGATTGAAGGTTGCCAATAGCATTGAGCTTAATGTTATTCTCTTGAAGTGTTTTGATTTCTTTTTTTAAAGAGGTGACTAGAAGTCTCATTAAGGTGTCTACCTCTAATTTTGGTCTGTTCCAATTCTCGGTCGAGAACGCGTATAATGTAAGATATTTTACCCCAATTTCAGCGCTGCTTTCTACAGCTTCACGAACTGCTTTTGTTCCTTTTTCGTGACCAACGCTTCTGAATAAGCCTTGCTTTTTGGCCCATCGGCCATTGCCGTCCATTATTATTGCAACGTGCTGAGGAATATTATCATTTAACTGTTTTTTGTCAATCATTTTTAAAAAGCACAATAACACGGTATCCTACCCCAGGTATACGATATTGTAATACCTGTAAATACATACCAGTCATTGTTGTTTAAATTACCAAATCCTGTACCAAATCTATCATCGGGATCACTTCCGTCTAGATTATCTGTAAACGTGTATCGAGCACCTATTTCTGCTCCGATAACAAAATCCCTACCTAATGTTTTTTTGACTCCTACTACCATAGGAATAGCAAAACTCCATTTATCGCTATAGGCTTCTATTTGGTTGCTAGCATCTATTGCCTGTGCACCATAGTTAAAAGCCGTTAATCCGCTATAAAGATACGGAGTAAACTGGGGTTTTCCATCATATAAAAACCAATCCCAGAAATTAAATTCCATACCTACTGATAGTTCTTTTACAGAATTATCAAAACTTAATCCTCTTTCTTTTCTACGATCATCACCTTTAGAATCGTCTCCATCAAGTCCTGCATATAGAAACGAAGCTCTAAATGCGTGTCTTTTACTTCTGTTCCACTTTGCAATTACCCCAAAAGCTACGTCGTTGGGAGCAATGTAGTACGTCGACCCTACATCACCTATATAATTGGCGCCTCCGGCCATCAAACCTACTTCGTAAGTTTGGGATGTAGCAGATTGTACGAAAAATACAATAAATAATAGTGATGCTAAGTATCTCATAGATTTTCAAAAGTTTGCAAATATAACAATTAACTTTAGTACACAAGAATTTGAGTAAAATAGTATGACTTAAAAAACACTTTTTAGCAGATTTTATTGTTTAATTACGTTTATCTTCTCCCCACAACATTTTTTTACGTAGTGTTTTCAGAAAGCTATTGCCTTGCAAAACAACCATATTTATTTTAAAAGGAGCTTTCTTTATGATCACAGTAGCATCATTAGGTAATGTGTGGATTCTGGAATCTAGAGAAACCAAATAAGAATCCTCTCTTCCAGTAACCTGAAGTTTAATTTCTGTGTCGTCAGGAATAACCAAAGGTCTTGCATTTAAATTATGAGGGGCTATAGGGGTAAGTAACATGCTTTCTGCATCAGGCATTACAACGGGTCCGCCACAACTCAAAGAATATCCCGTAGATCCGGTAGGTGTAGCAACAATAAGTCCGTCTGCCCAATACGAAGTTAAAAACTCATCATTCAAACTGGTATGCACGGTAACCATCGAAGTGGTGTTTCTTCTACTAACGGCAATTTCATTCATCGCAAAATTCAAAACTCCAAACTCGTCTGTTGGAGTTACGGTTTCTACGGTAACCAAGCTTCTTGGGGATATGACATACTTTTTATTAAGGATAAGATCAATACTGTCTTGTATTTCTTCTTTTTGGATGGTGGCTAGAAATCCTAGTCTTCCAGTATTAATCCCCGCAATAGGAATTCCTAAATCTCTAACATAAGTAATCGTTCTTAATATGGTTCCATCACCACCAATACTGAAAAACAAATCGTAAGATGTATCCAGTTCTTCAAAAGTGCTGAAATGAGAATAGCTTTTGTCGATTTCGTCATGAAGATGAATGAGTTCTAAAAAATTCTTTTCGATAACTACCTCGACATCATTGTTATCAAGAATGTCTAGTAATTGCTGGATATAAATCCCTGAATTTTTATGATAGAACTGCCCGTAAATACCGATCTTCATCACGATATGGTTTGTATGAGTTGGTTATATAAACGATCAAATATTTAAATATTTTTCCAAATATTTTGATCGTTCTTTTAAATTGGTTAAAAAGGTGTCTTCTTGGTGTTTCGAAACAATATTGTAGCTATATCTTCTAAAGGTTTGAACAATATTATTAATATCACTATCTCCAATTTTGATAGTGATTTGTGCTACATCATTTTCCATATTAGAAATAAATAATCCTAATACCTTGGCGTTATTTGATTCGATGATTTGAGAAATTTCACTGAATGAATAATCCAAGATTCCTTTTTCTACAATCAGAATATTACCGGGTTCACTAAGGAAAGGAGTTTCATTAAAAAGGTTCATGATATCTCCCAATTCGAAAAGTCCCAGATAGCTATTGTTATCGTCCAGTACCGGTATGATGTTCGATTGGTTTTGTGCAAAAGCTTCCAAAATATCCAACCAATTTTGATCTTTTCTAACAAAAAAACCTTCTAACGCATACTGGTAGGCTTCCAGAGTCTTGTCGGTTTCAAAACATCGTATATCTGTCTCAGAAATACAACCTAAGTAGGTTTTGTCCTTTATTATCGGGAAATGGGTATACGTTAGCTCATTAAATAATAATTGAGCTTCAGTTACCTTAACCGAGATGTCTAAAGGTTCAATTTCGTTTACTATGTATAAGTTCGTCTTCATATGTTTTTTGGACCCCTATATGATGCAAAATAATCAAAAAATATGCAATCAAGGCGTTCTCAACTTTGTATTTTTGCTTTTTTAGATAAATACATCAAAAACTATGACAAAGTTAAGTGTTAATGTCAATAAAATTGCAACGCTTCGTAATTCAAGAGGGGGTAATGTGCCGAATTTGCTGAAAGTAGCAAGTGATATTCAGGATTTTGGAGGGCAGGGGATTACTATTCACCCAAGGCCAGATGAAAGACACATTCGATATCAAGATGCCTATGATTTAAAACCCATTGTTCATACCGAATATAATATAGAAGGAAACCCGATTCCAAAGTTTGTGGATTTGGTTTTGGCGGTAAAACCTACCCAGGTTACTCTGGTTCCCGACGCTATTGATGCGATTACCAGTAACGCTGGATGGGATACCAAAAAGAACGAAAGTTTTTTGAATGAAGTGATTTCAGAATTCAAACGAAATGATATCAGAACCTCGATTTTTGTGGATCCGGTGATTGATATGATAGAAGGAGCAGTCAAAACAGGTGCAGATCGTATAGAGCTTTATACCGAAGAATTTGCTTTAGAATATGGTAAAGGAAATAAAGAGGCTATTACACCATATGCCCAATGTGCACAATTGGCAATAGATTTAGGTCTTGGAGTCAATGCTGGACATGATTTGTCATTAGATAATATTCAGTTTTTTAAGGAAAATGTTCCTGGTCTTTTGGAAGTGTCAATAGGCCATGCATTAATTAGTGAGTCCATTTATCTTGGCTTAGAAAATGTGATTCAGATGTACTTACACCGTCTTAAATAATATAGTTATGCAATTACACGCTAATGTTTTTGGGGCAGGGCAGCCCTTGCTAATTCTTCACGGTTTTTTAGGGATGGGAGACAACTGGAAAACCTTAGGAAAGAAAATTTCTGAACAGGGGTTTGAAGTTCATCTAATTGATCAGCGCAATCATGGAAGAAGCCCACATAGTGATGAATTTAGTTATGATTATATGGTAGAGGATCTTTTGGAGTACTGTACTACGAACAATTTGGATGCTATCCATTTGCTGGGGCATTCTATGGGAGGTAAAGTAGCGATGTTGGCTGCGGTAAAACACCCAGAGTTGATCTCAAAACTAATTGTAGCGGATATCGGACCAAAGTATTACCCTTTGCATCATCAAGATATTTTGGATGGATTGAATGCACTTGATTTTGAAGTATTGAAGTCTAGGGGAGAAGTGGATAAGGAATTGAGTCTATATGTTCCAGATATGGGAGTGCGAATGTTTTTGATGAAGAACTTATACTGGAAGGAAAAAGGAGTGCTTGGATTGAGAATGAACCTGAGTGCACTCATCAAAAATGCTTCAGAAATTGGAGTAGTATTAGGAGAAGAATATCGTTATGACGGTACGGCTTTGTTCTTAAAAGGAGAAAAATCCAATTACATTTTAGAGGAAGATCGGCCTGGAATTACTCGTCAATTTCCCAATGCCTACATACGTGAAATTCCTGCTGCAGGGCATTGGTTACACGCCGAAAACCCATCTCAATTTTTGGCCGAAGTATTGGAATTTGTTAAAAATTAAGTAAAAAATGCTATGTATGCATAATATTTTTAGGATTTCGTTGTCTAATTGGTATTTTCTACTATTTTTGGGGAATCTTTTTACAAACCCTAAAACAAAAACAATTCTAAATTATTATGAAAAAACTTCTATCGTTAGTTCTATTCATCTCTGTAGTTTCGGCTACTTATGCCGGTGGATATAGAGTTAGTGTGCAAGGTCAGAGAGCGATTGCAATGGGGCACACTGGAGTAGCTGTTGTGAATAGTGCTGAACTTGTATTTTTTAACCCTGCAGGTCTTGTGTATCTGGAAAACAACCTGAATGTGAGTGTTGGTGCTAGTGCTATTTTTACAGATGTGATTTATCAAAATGCATCACTTGGAACCTCTGCTGAAACAGATAGTTCTGTAGGAACACCACTTAACCTATATGGTTCTTATAAAGTGAATGACTGGATGTCTGTAGGTCTTGGTGTATATACTCCTTACGGAAGTGAGGTTACTTGGCCAACAGATTGGGCAGGATCTCACTTGGTAAACAATATTGATCTGGCAGCGATTTATGTGCAACCTGTTGTGTCTTTCAAGCTTTCAGACTATTTCAGTATTGGTGGAGGACCTATATATGTTACCGGTTCAGTAAACTTTAATCGTAATTTTAATAGAAGTTTGACAGATATCGAAGGAAACCGTTCTAATATTACTGTAGATGATTCTGGAGTAAGTAATTGGGGATGGAGTGTAGGTGCGATGTTTAATCCAACCGAAAACCTTCGTATAGGATTTAGCTATAGAAGTGAAATCATCCTTGAAGCAGAAGATGGAGAAGCAACTTTTGCCAATTTTCCAAATTCTCCTGCATTCCCAGCAAACGGAAATACAACATTTAGCGCAGAATTACCACTACCTGCTGAGTTAACCGTTGGATTGTCTTATGAGTATAAGAAATGGTTATTTGCTTTTGACTTCAATAGACAATACTGGGAGGTATATGAATCTTTGGATCTTACCTTCGGAAATGGGGCAACCTCTTTGAACCCACGTAACTATAAGAACTCTTCAGTGTATCGTTTTGGATTACAATACCAAGCTACAGAAAAGATTGCACTTAGAGCAGGTTATTATAGAGATGAATCTCCTGTACAATCAGGTTTCTTCGCGCCAGAAACACCTCGTAATGATTCTGATGGATTCTCTGGAGGATTTAGCTTTGCGGTAACTCCGAGATTAGCGATCGATGCGTCTTTCTTTTACTTGAGATTTGATGAAATCGATGAGTCGTATGACTTTGGTGTAGATCCTGTTTCAGGGCAAGCAGTTCCTTTTGAAGGAACCTATAAATCAAGCGCTTTTGCGCCAGGTCTTGGTTTAACTTATAAAATGTAATTCATGATGATAAAAAATATAAAATATTTAGCGATTCTAGCTGTTGGATTGGTGGCTTGTGAGCCAGAATTTGATAATCCAATCGATGAATCTGGAGTATTTACCAGTGGAGAAGCTAACTTTAGTAACTTCGTAGCGTTAGGAAATTCATTAACTGCTGGATTTGCTGATGGAGCCTTATATATCACAGGGCAAGAGAATTCTTTTCCAAATATTCTATCTCAACAATTTGCATTAGCGGGTGGGGGAGAATTTACACAACCTTTGATGGCGGATAATGCAGGAGGATTTAGTAATGATCCAGTAACATTCCCTACCAGATTTGTATTGGCTTTTGATGCTCAAGGAAACCCTGGTCCTGCCAGATTTACTGGTGCTGCGCCAACTACAGATTTTACAAATAACTTAGGGAGTTCTTTTAATAATATGGGGGTTCCAGGAGCTAAGAGTTATCATTTAGGTTTTCCTGGTTATGGAAATGCTGCAGGTGTTGCTGCGGGATTAGCGAATCCTTATTATGCAAGATTTGCATCGTCCGCAACTTCAACAGTGCTTGGAGATGCGATAGCTCAAAACCCAACCTTCTTTAGTTTATGGATAGGTAATAATGATATTCTTAGTTATGCTACTTCTGGAGGTGTTGGTCTAGATCACAATCAAACTGGTGAGCAAAATCCAGAAAACTATGGACCTAATGATATTACTAACAATACAACGTTTGCAGGGGTGTATAGTCAGCTGCTACAAGGTCTTACAGCAAACGGTGCAGGGGGAGTTGTATTGAACTTGCCAGACGTAACGTCTTTACCATTTTTTACAACTGTTCCTAATAATGCATTGGTACTAGATGCTACTCAGGCGGCAAGTCTTACTGGTTTCTTCCAGGCGGTAGTTGGTATTGTAACGGCTCAAATTGCAGGAACCGGAGCTCCTTTAGCTCAAGCACAGGCAGTAGCATCGCAATATGCGATTACATTTAATGCTGGACCAAACAGATTTTTAATCAAAACCGAAGTAACACCTGCAAACCCGCTTGGTTTCCGTCAAATGACCGAAGAAGAGTTGTTGGTGCTTACTATTGATCAGGCTGCTTTGGCGCAAGGTTATGGATCCGTAGTGTTAACTCCAGAAGTACTTCAGGTACTTGGGATCCTACAAGCAGGAGGAATGCCTACTGCAGAGCAAGGTGCATTAGTGATAGCTGCGATCAGTGCTATCGATGATCAAGACGCTTTAGATAGTGATGAGCTTACTGCTATAGAAACAGCTAGAACTTCTTTTAATGCTACTATTGCTGGTTTAGCTACGGCTAATGGTATTGCTTTCTATGATGTGGCAAGTGATTTGTCACAAGCTGCAAATGGAGGTATACCTTTTAATGGAGGTATCATCACTTCAGATTTTGTTACCGGTGGAGGATTCTCTTTAGATGGAGTGCATCCTACTCCTAGAGCTCATGCTTTGGTGACCAACGGAATTCTAGATGCTATTCAAGAAACTTATGGAGCACAGCTTCCTAGAGTAGATCCAGGAGATTTTGGTACAGTTACCTTAAGTAACGAAGTGAACTAAGATTACAATAGATATTCAAAATAGAAAAAACCTGCTTATTTTTTAGCAGGTTTTTTTATATTCATAGCATACAAACCATAACCAATTATATTATGAAATTTCTTTTAAAATTAGTCTTAAGCGCATTGGCCGTTTTATTATTGGCCAAAATTCTACCGGGCGCTCAGGTTGATAATTATGTAAGTGCACTTATTGTAGCGGTAGTTTTGGCAGTCTTAAATACTATTGTAAAGCCAATTCTAGTGTTTTTGACGTTACCGGCTACCATTGTTACTTTGGGGTTATTTTTATTAGTAATTAATGCTGCAATTATTTTGTTGGCCGATTATTTTATCGATGGATTCTCAGTCAATGGATGGCTTTGGGCGTTGATATTTAGTGTTTTGTTATCGGTATTTCAATCAATCCTACATTCAATTTTAATAAAAGACAAAAGCTAGCTGTTTTTCAAGGAGTTAAAAATTTGTTGTGACGTAAAAAAGTATTACTTTTGCAACCCAATTTTTAGTAGTAAACGTAGAGATAATGAATATTTCAAAAGAGCAATTAGACGATTTAAATGCAGTAGTAACTGTTGATATTTCCAAAGAAGATTATACTGGTAAGGTAGAGAAAATCCTGAAGGATTACCGCAAAAACGCGAATATTCCTGGGTTTAGAAAAGGTCATGTTCCTATTGGACTTGTTAAGAAACAGTATGGAAAGGCAGTATTGGTAGATGAGGTGAATAAATTATTGCAAGATGCTTTACACAAATATTTAACCGAAGAAAAATTAGATGTTTTAGGTAACCCTTTACCAAAAGAACAAGAAAATTTTGATTGGGATGCTGATGATTATTCTTTCGAATTTGAATTAGGGTTAGCGCCAAAGTTTGATGTTAAACTTAACAGCAAAAAAGCGATTACTCATTACAAAATTGTTGCTAGCGATGAGATGATCGATAACCAGGTAAATACCATCCAAAAACAGTACGGTAAATTAGTTGCTAAAGATGCTGCAGAAAAAGAAGATTTGGTTGCTGGTGTTTTCGTAAATGAAGAAAAAGAAATCAATAATCCTACTACTGTTGCTTTAGAAAAAATTAAAGGAAAAAGAAATCTAGATAAGTTTTTAAAAGCAAAGATAGGGGATACACTTACACTAAAAACAAAAGGGTTATTTAATGACGATCATGACTTGATCAGTGCTCTGAAAATAACTCATGATGAGGCTCAAGATCTAGATATTGAAGTTGCTTTTACAGTTAATGAAATTAATAAACAAGAGTTGGCTGATTTGGATCAGGAGTTATTTGATAAGTTATACGGTCCAGGTGTTATTTCAAGTGTTACCGAATTAAAGGAAAGAATTAAAACGGATTCTGAGTTACAGTTTGAGCAGCAGTCTGATCAGCAATTGCTAAACGCTATTACGGAGTCACTTCTTGAAAATACTCAGTTTGATTTACCAGTAGAATTTTTGCAAAAATGGATTCGCACTACAGGAGAGCAGCCATTAACTGAAGATCAAGCTAAAGATGAGTTTGAGAAAAGTGAAAAAGGGTTGCGTTACCAATTGATAGAAGGTAAAATCATTAGCGATAACAATTTGCAGGTAACTTTTGAAGAATTGAAAGACTTTGCGAAAGACTTGATCAAAGGGCAAATGGCTCAGTTTGGACAGATGTCTCCTCAAGACAAAGAGTTAGAGGATATTGCTGCACGTATCTTATCAAATCAAGACGAGGTGAAAAGAATTTCTGAGCAATTGATGAGCAAAAAATTATTGAATTTTTACAAGGAGAATGCAAAGCTTAAAACCAAAGAAGTAAGCTTTGATGAATTCATAAAAGAAGTTTACAAATAATTAATGTTGTAATTTACTAAGGAATTTATACTTATATTTAGGGCGTTAAACCACGTTGTGGTAAACGCCTTTTTTTATAAATAAAATTTCAGAGAAAGAACATATGGATTACGGAAAAGAATTCGAAAAATATGCTACAAAACATCATGGGATAAGCAGTACGTATTATAACCAGATGATTAATAGTATGTATCCAACCAATATGACTCCAAATATTATTGAGGAACGTCAAATGAATATTGCAATTTTTGATGTTTTTTCAAGATTAATGATGGATCGTATTATATTTTTAGGAACTGGTATCAACGATCAGGTTGCTAATATTGTGCAAGCACAACTTTTGTTTTTGGAGAGTGTAGATGCTTCAAAAGATATTCAGATCTATATCAATTCTCCAGGTGGAAGCGTGTATGCTGGTTTAGGAATTTATGATACGATGCAGTTTATCAAACCTGATGTAGCTACGATTTGTACTGGAATGGCGGCTTCTATGGGCGCTGTGTTGCTTTGTGCAGGTCAAAAAGGAAAAAGATCTGGTTTGCCTCATAGTCGTGTAATGATTCACCAGCCTCTAGGTGGAGCGCAAGGACAAGCAAGTGATATTGAAATCACAGCTCGAGAGATATTGATTCTGAAAGAAGAATTATATAAGATCATAGCGAAGCACTCTGGACAGACGTATGAAAAGATTTATGAGGATAGTGATAGAGATTACTGGATGAAAGCTGATAAAGCTTTGGAGTACGGAATGATTGATGAAATCTTAACAAGAGAATAACATTCTTTTGTTGAGTTCGAAGCTTGTGTTTCGACTTAATGAAAATAACATAGTATTGCTGAAAAAAGCGTTCTAAAATGTTTCGTTTCACACGATTATTATAGTAAACGTAATTGGGATATATTTTTTGTAATACAAAGAGAAAGATTAATAGAAACTAAATAACGATGGCGAAAGAAGATTTAGAATGCTCTTTTTGTGGGAGAAAGAAGCCTGAAACAAACTTGCTTATTGCGGGATTAGATGCCCATATATGTGATCGATGTATTGTTCAGGCACATGGAATTGTTGTTGAAGAAGCCAAAGATGAAGAAACCGGAGAGCTGAGTAATGAGTTAATGTTGCGCAAGCCGATGGCGATCAAGAAGTTTTTGGATGAATATGTAATCGGACAAGAGTTTACAAAAAAGATCATGTCTGTTGCGGTTTATAATCATTATAAACGTTTGTTGCAACCTCAAACCGAGGATGATATTGAAATACAAAAAAGTAATATCATTATGGTTGGGCAGACCGGAACAGGAAAAACACTAATGGCAAAAACTATTGCAAAAATGCTTAATGTGCCTTTGGCAATAGTAGATGCTACCGTGCTTACCGAAGCTGGTTATGTAGGAGAAGATGTGGAAAGTATTTTAACCAGGCTTTTGCAGGCAGCAGATTATAATCTAGAAAAAGCACAGCGCGGTATTGTTTTTATTGATGAGATCGATAAAATCGCAAGAAAAAGTGATAACCCTAGTATTACACGAGATGTTTCTGGAGAGGGTGTGCAACAAGCACTTCTTAAATTACTAGAAGGAACAATTGTTAATGTGCCACCAAAAGGAGGAAGAAAGCATCCAGACCAGAAGTTTATTGAGGTAAATACTGAAAATATACTATTTATTGCAGGAGGTGCTTTTGACGGAATTGAAAAAATCATCCAAAAGCGATTGAATATGCAGGCTGTTGGATATAGTGCTTCAAAAAGTGAAGATGCTATAGAAAAAGATAACTTGTTACAGTATATCATTCCAAAGGATTTAAAGGATTTTGGTCTTATTCCTGAAATTATAGGGAGATTGCCAGTGCTGTCCTATATGAATCCACTAGACGGAGAGACACTTCGTTCTATCCTAACGGCACCAAAGAATGCGATTATCAAGCAGTACAAGAAATTGTTTGAGATGGATAATATCACATTTTCTATTACAGATGGTGCTTTGGATTATATCGTTGACAAAGCAATGGAATATAAGCTGGGAGCTCGTGGACTACGTTCACTTTGCGAAGCGATCTTAACAGATGCGATGTTTGAGTTGCCTGAGAGCGACGAAAGTGAATTGAGAGTGACCAAAGACTATGCAGAAAAGAAACTGAATAAATCCACTATTAAAAAGCTTAAGGCAGTGTCTTAAGCTTAAGGTTGATTACTTTATAAATACAAAAAAGCCGTTATATAACTATAACGGCTTTTTTGTTGGTTGAATAGTTGGAATATACTATTTAGTCTGTATATGATATTCTCTCTTTTGAGTTTGTGATTATATCTTCGGTATTTCTTAGTACTAACTTGTGATTATTGCTATCCTTAAGTTGAATATCAAAGTTGTTTTGGATGATTAATGCTTCATAAAAGGTAACCTTAGATATTTCTCCGTAGCAAGCCATATCATCAGAAGCATTTTGTTTAGCCGAAACTCTAGCGATTGCCGCATCTTCGTTCTTTGCTATATCCTTAATAGTTTCATTGGTTGTTTCTTTTGCAGATGTAGTACTCGCATTCTCTTGAGCGCTCATTCCAGTAACAACAAATAAAAATAATAATAAAGATAATGTAGTTTTCATATTTCGGGGCTTTAGTAAGTTTGTAACTATCTGGTAACAAATTTAATATGAAAAAGAGTTGTTGAAAAGTGATTTGGGAATTTTTAGATTAAACGCATTTTTTGGTCGATGAAATACTACTTTTTTTGTTAAAAACAAGTATTCTTACATAAAAATTTTACGGTAAAACCGTATTTTTTTATAGGTTTCTTACCTGATTTTACCCGAAAAACGTCAGATTTTTCAAAATGCAGAAATGCTACCAGCTCATTAGTAAGAACTTACCTGATTTAGGGATAATAATTCTTCAATATAGGTTCTTGTGTTCGATAGTCTGGGGATTTTGTGTTGCCCGCCAAGTTTATCCTTGTTTTTTAACCAATCATAGAACAATCCCTTTCTGGCTTCCCGGATTTGAAGAATATTCAAAGTAGTATTATTGTATCTTTTTGCTTCGTAATCGCTATTTACTTCCTGCAACTGCTGGTCCAGTACAAAAGCAAACTCTGTCAGGTTGTTGGGATATT
The DNA here is from genome assembly GCF_055808215.1 of Aquimarina sp. KJ22-3. Taxonomy (NCBI): domain Bacteria; kingdom Pseudomonadati; phylum Bacteroidota; class Flavobacteriia; order Flavobacteriales; family Flavobacteriaceae; genus Aquimarina; species Aquimarina sp. KJ22-3. The sequence continues at coordinate 1,010,668 of NZ_CM147859.1, forward strand.
TTTTAAATTCTATAATCCATTCGTGAGCCCCTTTTTCCCTTCCTTCCATAAAAATAGGAGCTACCGTATAGTCTACGATTTCACTATTCGTAATTTGAGTGGTCTTTCTAAGGGCTTCTTCGGCGTTTTCGATAATTAACTCTTCGCCAAAGACATTAATATGATGTTTTGTTCTGCCCGATACTTTGATTCTATAAGGATTAACCGAAGTAAAACGAACAGTGTCCCCGATCATGTATCTCCATAATCCGGCATTAGTGGTGATTACTACTGCATAATTCTTATCTACTTCTACTTCGCTTAATGGAATTACCTTTTGTTTTGGAGTTCCAAAAGTGTCCATAGGTATAAACTCGTAAAAGATTCCATAATCCAACATTAAAAGCAATTCTGAAGAATCGTTTCGATCTTGAATTGCGAAGAATCCTTCAGAGGCATTATAGATTTCATAATATTTGAAAGCGTTATTAGGAAGTATCTTTTGATATTGATCGCGATATGGCTCAAAACTTACTCCTCCGTGAAAATACACTTCAAGATGATTCCAGATTTCAAACAAGTTTTCATTACCTGTTGTTTCCAGAACCTGATTAAGAAGAACCAACATCCAGGAAGGTACACCAGCCAAGCTGGTTACATTTTCTTGAATGGTTTCATTAACGATGGCTTTCATCTTATATTCCCAATCACTCATCAGGGATATCTCACTACTGGGAGTTGAGCTGAAATCTGCCCAGAAAGGCATGTTGTCTATAATAATGGCAGACAAATCCCCAAAAGAAGTGCCATTTTCTTTATACAGTTCTTTGCTACCACCAAGGCGTAAGCTTTTTCCGGTAAATAGCTTCGAGTTTTCATTGTTGTTAAGGTACATGCACAGTAAATCCTTTCCGGCTGCAAAATGGCAATCTTCTAGAGATTCTTGACTTACTGGAATGAATTTACTCTTGGCGCTTGTAGTACCGCTTGATTTTGCGAACCATCGTATAGGTGTTGGCCAAAAGATATTACTTTCTCCTAATCGGCTTCTTTCGATCATAGATTCGTAATCTTCATATGATCTGATAGGAACTCGTTCTTTAAAGGTTTCATAGTTATTTATGGAAGCAAAATCATATTGCTTTCCAAGCTCTGTGTTTTTCGCAGTTTCCAATAGTACATGTAATAATTCTAGCTGTACTTCATTAGGGTACTTCAAAAAAAGCTCCATTTGATGAAATCTTTTTTTCAAGAACCAACTGGCTATAGAATTAACTAATGGGATTGGCATTTTTTGATGTATATTTATGCGAAAATTGTGGTTTATTTGTTTTAGATGGCCGCCATCAGAAAACTAAAATAATAAAAATAATTACATTCTTCTTCTAACCTTAATTTATAACATAGTTTTATGCAATATCAAGGGGTCCTTACCAAGATGCAAACTGAAATAGGAGAACCTATTCAATATTACCTGGTTTTTGAATCAGATTTTATCAATGTCAATCAATTACTGGATAAAAAAATTAAGATCTCTTTTGTGGGATATCAATGTTTAGCATGTGGTGAGAACAAAAAAATTTATCGACAAGGCTACTGTTATGATGATTTTTACAACAGGCCAGAAGTAGGGGATTGGGTGATGCGCCCCGAATTGAGTAAAGCACATTTGGATATAGAGGATCGAGATCTTGAGTTTGAGAAAAAAGTGCAGCTACAGCCGCATATTGTATATCTGGCAAATTCTAGTAATGTAAAAGTAGGAGTAACTCGCAAAACACAAGTGCCTACAAGATGGATTGATCAAGGTGCTCATGAAGCTATAGAAATAGTAGAAGTTCCTAATCGATATCTGGCGGGGATTACCGAAGTGGCATTAAAAGAACAGGTAGCAGATAAAACGAATTGGCGTACAATGCTCAAAAATGAAGTCGCAGACGAGGATTTGATAGCGCACAAAAACAGATTAAAGCCCTTTTTGCCAGAAGAGGTTCAGGAGTATTTTATCGAGAACGGAAAAGAAACCGAATTACATTTCCCTGTACTACAATACCCTGAAAAGTTAAAAAGTCTGAATCTGGAAAAGACACCAGAATATTCAGGAATTTTAAAGGGAATCAAAGGTCAATATCTCATTTTTGAAGATAATACCGTATTTAATGTTAGAAATAATGAAGGGTACGTGGTAGAGCTAACGGTTAATTAATCACTGTTTGGTGTCAATTACTCGATAACAAATTTTATACTCTGCGCGATCGATATTGCAATCAATGCCACTCCTATAATTCGGTGAATTTTAGTTTTTGAATCTCCTTGTTTCTGAGACATCTTATTCCCCCATTTTCCGTAAAAATATAGAGTGCCTATTTTGCCTAGATATATTCCTAAAAAGAATAAGGCAAGAGAAGATATTGGATTTTGGATAGTTAATGCAAATACGTATTTGTTGGTTAAAGATATGGCTATGAGCCAATAGATAATCACTGGAGGATTTAAAATCGCAAGAGAGAAACCAGTTAAAAATTTTGACTTAGGCGCTTTGATCTTTTTTCTGGATTTGCCACTAGCTGTATTTTTCTTCTTATTGGCAAATATTAAGAAATAGATGCCAATGGCAAAAAAGAGTGCTATAAAAGAACCTTGTATCCAAGGATTGTTTTCAAAAAATGCAGAGAGCTCCATACTACAATGCAAAGCAAAAAGAGCTAAAAGAACTTCTCCAACACCTGCAGCCAAAGCGATATAAAAAGCTTTTTTTATATTTTCTTTGATCGATGTGTTGATCACGGCGATATTAACAGCTCCTAAGGGTACTGCACCAATTATGGCAATGATGATTCCTAAAAAAAGATATAGTACGGTCATAGTATCTTAGTAGTAGTAAATATAATAATCTTACAGCTAAAATTCTTTTAAACACAAAAGCGACCTTAAACAGTCGCTTTTGCACCCTAAGTAATTAATGATAATTTAAACACATTACAATTATCTTTAGAAGTTACCGTTAACTCCAATTCTCATTTTTTTAATGATTTCTTCAAGGTAGAGTATGGTCCAAATGATCTTTTCGGTATCCGCATATGGAACCAATTCCTCGATAGCCACTTTTGTGCTTTCCAGGCTTTTGGCTACGGCTTCAGTGTTGTTCTTTAGTACTTTTACATTTCTAGAATCTTCTTTTATCCCAATGTCACTGAGCCTCACTCCCGCTTCGTTGGTGAGAGATAGAAACGGCAGTATAATCATAATTTCCTCAACACGTTGTTTATAAAGGTGTATGAGTTCTCCTTTTTTTAAGGCTTCCAGTTCGCTAATCGTATAAAAACGATTTATTTGCTTGGTTTGCGAAAAAAATACGGCGTCGTTTGTTTTTTGTGCAATTGTACTTTGTAATGTTAGAAGGAAAACAAAACTAACTAATAATTTAAACATAATATATAACTCTGATTAGACAAAAATCGGTTTTGTTGAACAGGGATCAATTTAAATTGGGGGGACTGTTTTTAAAATTCGATTACTGCATTACCATGTAGTTATTCATAGATTGTTTCAGTTGAAATTTTGGCATTAAGTTATTTTCTGGATCATCAAAAAGATCTTTGGTATCAACAAAATCTTTAGTGAATCTATTGTATTTTAAAATGTTTAATGCTCCCTTTTCTATTAATTGGTGTGCTACACGTACTCCTTCTCCATGGATATTGAAAAAGCTATTATCCATCATAAATCTCTTTTGGATCAACGCTACAGATGTATAGGACTTGTCAAATTGCACCACATCAGAGAAACCAGAGATTTTAGATTTATGGATGTAGGTTAATGCAGAATTAGAAGAATATACAGCAGCACCAGTATGTTGGTAGTTTGTCTTATTTGATAGGTTTACTAAGGTAGCATTGCTAATAGTAACATCTGTTACCGAATTTGGGTCAACATAGCCCATGTTTTCATCATATCCATCTACTTCTATAGCATAAGATCCGGCAGGACTGGTAATATATGGGTGACGTACCGCCATAACATTATTAAGATTTCCTTTGAAACCTTCTGCCATTTGGTAGTCATCATCATTTGCTTTTAGGGAAATAAGATTTTGAGCATCGTTTATTCCTCCATGAAAGTTAAAAGAATCTTGACCAGAATAGCTAACCATAATATTATCTATAATCGATCCTGATCCAATTCCATAAAGAGAAAGACCATTGGATCCTTGTTGTCTTTTGGTAGTGTTTCCAGGGTATTCGATTCTTACATATCTAAGAACAGTAGTTTGCTCTTCATGTCTATCTCCTCCATATACTGAAAATTGCGGATTATAATTTCCTTCTATAAGACCATTTCCGGAAACGGTATTCGTTTTTCCTGATCCGGCAATTGAAATACCACCCCAATCACCGCTATTTCTTGATTTTGGGGCTTTGTTGGATGTGAAAACAATTGGATATGCTTTAGAACCTACGGCTATTAGTCTAGCACCTTTTGTCACTATAAGATTAGCAGGATCTTTATGGTCACAACGTATAACTGTACCTTCTTCAATAGTTAATGAAGCACCTTGAGTAACATAAACATCACCTGACATTAAATAGACCACATCGTTAGTTAAATAAGTGTCGTTGGCGATAATGTTAGGGAGTTTCTCTTCTGCTTCGGGATAATCTGTTTTGTTAGGGGAGAAATTTGTCCAGCCTTTTGCCCATTTTTCTTCGTTTTCTCCAAAGTCTTGTGCTTTAAGTGTTGGGGTGTATAAAAACAAAATGAATAGGGTAATCAGGGTAGCTCTTTTTTTCATAGTAGATTATTTTGGGGTTAACTTCTTGGAGGAAATTTCTTTCTTCCAACTTTTGGGATTACTAAGTTAGTAGAGTTTTGTTAAAGTCGGTTACGTGTTTACCGTAAACTTTGTACGTTCGTCGTCTTTTTAAGAAAAATTGGCAAAATATTATGAGTATAATTCCTACTTTATTTTTCTTATGCCACTGAAAATCAAAAAATTAATAAATGTTTATTTCAATTGACTGAAAATTAAACAAAAATATGTAAGGGGGAAATCCCCCCATCAAAAAGGGTGTTTTTTGGAAGATTTTGCCCTTTTTTTGCTGATATATAAATGATTAAAAGAGTAAGTTGAATCAAAAATTTAAGTGTTTTGTGTCAGTAGCTACACTTAAATGTTAAAAACCTTACTTATAATGAATAAAAAAACCAGTTAGTTACAACTGGTTTTTGTGAGTTTAAAGGAAAATTGGAAATTAGAAATTTCCATTGGCTCCTATACGTATTTTTTTGATGACTTCTTCAAAATATAAAATGGCCCAAACAATTTTTTCGGTATCTGCATAAGGGATAAATTCGGAGATCATATTATTCGTACTCTCAAAAGAATCTAATATGGCTTCATGATGTTTGTCTAATGATTTTAGATGATCAGAACTCTCTTTGATACCAATATCTGATAGTTTCACGCCTGCTTCATTAGTCAATGCAAGGTAGGGTAATACTGTAGTGACTTCTTTTACTCGTTCGGTGTATAGCTTAATCAATTCCCCTTTTTTCATGTCTTCCAGTTCATCAATGGTGTGGAATTTTGAAATCAAAGCTTGTTGATCAAAGAATACATTCTTCTTGGTTTGTGAATACGTGAAATTGAAAATCAAAAAGAATAGAATGCTAAAAGTGATTGTTTTCATTGTAGGGGAATTTTTAAAGACGATGTGTTAATTTATGCTATTGCATAAAGGTGTAATTACTTGATTCTTTTATGGTGAATTTTGGATTTTTGGTATCTGTAGGATCGGTAAACAAATCCTCTGCACTTTTAAAATTATTGGTATACATATTGTATTTTAAAAGTTGACCAAGATCCTTATTTGATGTAAATCCAGTGGTTATGGCAATATCATGCACATTGAAAATACTGTTCTCCAGCAAAAAGCATTTTTCAATATCTGTGTAGGATTGGTAAGTTTTATCAAACTTTACCACATTAGCAAATCCAGATATTTTGGATTCGGTAAGTTCTATACGCGCTAGGTTTTTGGAGGAAATTGCAGCGGTGGTATGCTGATAATTACTCTTGTCTGATAGATTGATCAGTGTGGCATTTTTTATTTTAATATAAGACAAAGAAGAGGCATTCATAAAACCATCTTTTTTATCATATCCGTCAATTTCTATAGCAAATGATCCGCTAATATCACTAATATATGGGTGTCTTATCGCTAGGATATTGGATAATTCTCCAGAGTACCCGAGGGTAAAATCAAAATCGTCATCTTTGGCTTTGTAAGAAATAAGATTACTCATAGGGACACTGCCCCCAAAACATTCGAACGAATCGTCGGCAGAATAGCTAATCATGATATTGCTTATGCTGGATCTTTTGCCAAGTGCATATAAGGATAGTCCATTAAGCTCTTTGGATTTGTTGGTCTTTTTGCCGGCAAATTCGATACGTACATAATCCAAGTCTGCAGTCATTTTATCTTCACCAGTGCCTCCGTACATCGAATATTGAGGTAAAAAATTTCCTTCTATCACTTTGGTAACGGCAGGAGAATTTATTTTCCCGCTTCCTGCTATTATAATTCCGCCCCAGTCTCCAGGTTTTCTGGATTTGGGAGCTTCATTCGAGGTAAAAATGATAGGGGACATTTTGGAGCCTTTAGCTATCAATTTCGATCCTTTAGCAATGATTAAACTTGCTGGATTCTTTGTGTCACAACGTATGATCGTACCTTCTTGTATGGTAAGCGTAGCATTGTTGGTAACATATACATTTCCGGACATTAGATAGACTACATCATTTCTGAGGTAAGCATTGGTTTCAATAGTACTGGGAAGTATTTCTTCGGCTTCAGGGTAATCCTGAAGATTTGGGTCAAAATTGGTCCATCCCTTGGTCCAATCCATGTGATTGTTTTTTATGTCTGCTTGAGACCATACCACAATAGATACATTGCAGCACAAAACGAGGAGTAATGCATTCAATTTCATAAACGGGGGTATTTTGGTTGGGGTATTAAAATTAAAATTATACCATTACTTCATAGACAACTATAACTTTACTAAATCGTTAACCCGGTTTTATGAAATTTATTGTTTACAGCATACAAGAGTTATCCACAATAATCAGATTATTGGGAGAATGTTTTCAATCTAAAAGAGGTATTGTTATATCGCTATTATAACGAAATCAATTACCAGTCTTTGTACTGTCTTTTTTCTTTTTCTTTCCCAAAAAGCCGCCAAGAATATCTTTTGCTGTGTTTTTAAGGGCGTCCTCTGTATTGGTTTTTGTTTGTGTAGAGTCGGTTTGTTTTTTTGAACCTCCCAAAAGATCTGAAATTACTTTTTTCCCTTGTCCTACCAGTTGTTCTTTTGCCTTATCTTTTTGTTTGCTAATCAGGTTTTGTGTAAACTGTTTGATACCTTGTTGGGCGTCTAGGTTTACTTTAGGATTTGTGAAATTTCCGGATATGCCAACAGGGAGTTGCACAGTTGCAGCGTTCGCCTCTTTTGGGTTAAGTTGCGATAATAAACCGCTAACCTCATTTCCAAAGTATTTTGCAGGAACATCAAGCGTTAAGTTGTAGCTCATGCTTTGATCAAAACTGTGGTTTCCTCCAGCAGTGATTTTAATACCTTCTACTTCAAAATCAAAAGGTTTTACTTTTATGTTTCCATCTTCAAAACTAAGATTGGTTTTGATATCCTTTAGATTCAGCTTGTCTAGTTGTACAAAGTTCATCTTACCATCCAGTTCTGATAATAATGGTGTTTTGGCAGTAGATACTTTTGCATTTAGGATTTCTGCCAATGCCTTCCCTTTTAAAGAAGTGAGCACAGGAGTAAGATCGCTATTTAATTTTCCGTTTAAATTAATTTGAGTGGTAAGATCTCCGGTAAGGGCACGTGCAATTGGGGCTAATCCTTTAATTAACTCGAGATTATTGAAAGATTGTGCGATATCAATTTTACTTAAATCCAAGGCCATATCAAAAACAGGAACTTCAGATTTTGTGGACACATTACCATTGAAGGCTAAACCGCCATCAAAAATATTCGAAGTTACATTTTGTAAATACGCGGTTTCATCTTTAATTTTTACAGTCCCCTTGGCATTGGATAAGGTCAAATTATCATAAATCACTTTTTGGGTGTCAAAATTAAGTGTGGCATCCAAAAAAGAAGGGATTTTCATGGTTTCATCCTCGGAAGCTGTTTCGTTGGTGTTCTCAGTTTCTGAAGTACCGGTTTCTGGCATCATAAAATCATTAACCGCAAAAGTGTTTGAAGAAACATCAAAATTTCCTTTCAGATCTTGTTTGGCAAATAAGAACCCCATCAGATTGTCAATGGTTCCTTTGGCAGAAAGGTCAGATTTCCCTGTAGTGACCTCCATTTTTTCTAAAGAAATGGTTTGAGGATTGAAGCTCACATCTGCATTTTGAATATTGATGGTATTAGGAAGCTCTTCAGAAGCATAAGAAAAACCAGATATACTTGCGGTTCCAGAACTTTTGACATTTTGATACTGCTCTTTTTCCAGCGATTCCATATCAAAACGGGTTTGAATATTGGCATTAACAATACCATTGATTTTTTCTTCCAATTCCAAAGGATATGCTTGATCCAGATGAGCAAGATTTAAAGTTCCTTGCATTGCCATATCTACGATCATATTTTGAGTAAGGTTTCGTAAACTCCCTTTGGCAGCAAAAGTGTCCTGATCAATTTTAAAAGTTAGATTTCCGATTTGGATGTAGGTGTCATCAACCAGTCCTGTCTCATTCTTTATTTGCGTGTCAATGTTAATGTTGCTTACACCTTTTGGCAAGTCAGGATACTTAAAAGAAGCGTTGTGAGATACAATTTTAATATCCATTTTTGGGATATAGGTGTCATCTGCTTTTCCTTTTATCATACCATCAATTGAAAAATCACCACTAGTAGTTACTCCGTCCAGGTTTTTGGCATAGGTTTCTGGGATCACCGCCAAGAAGTTTTTGAAATCCGAAGTTGGTGTTTTAAAACTTAGATCTACATCAGTATGTTTTTCGGAAGTTTGCACATACCCGGCAAACTCTAAGGGTAATCTATTGATCAATGCTTTGTTTTCTTTGAAGGTATATTTTTGATTTTTTAAATCTAGTTCTAGTTGCGCATCGAGTTGTACCTTGTTTTTGTCTAAATATTGCGTGTCATCTAACCCAAAAGAGACTTCAGAACTGGTTTTTGTATCCAAAATTACTTTTTCTCCAGAAACAGAACCATCACCGCTATGATTTAAATGTGTCATAAGCAGATGTGTTTTACTCACATCATCCTGATATAAAATCTTACCATCATTAATCTCATAATGTTCTAGCGCAAAAGTAAAAGAGCTGCCATCTTCTGTAGGCGTTTCTTCGGTTTGAGAGCCTTCAGTCTTGGCAATATCAAAATTAGAACGACTCAGAGAATCTGTTTTGATAGCAATATTGGCTTCATCGATAATTATCTTTTGAACACTAATCGGTTCTGTAGCGTCTTTGAACAATTCATTAACGGCCATATCCAGTGCTATTCGTTTTGAATAGGCCAAGGTATCTCCTTCAAAAGGTGCGTAATTAATCACCGATAGATCATCTATGACTACAGAGGCCTGAGGGAAACTGCGAAGCAAACTAATATCGATATTAGCAAAATCGACCTTTGCATTTACGTGCTGATTGATAAGATAGCGTACTTTGTCTTGTATCGTTCCCTTAAATAAAAAGGGTATGGCAATAATTCCAATAATGCCGAGAAGAATGACGATACCGAATATTTTTAGGGCTTTTTTCATGCGTTCATGTAATTAGATAATTGAGCCGTATAAAATAACGGTTTACAAAGATACTATGTTGCTTTTTTAAAGTTAACTATTTGTTAGATTTTATACTTCTAACTCTACTTCACCACCAACACCTAGCTTAAATCGCTTACGTAAAAAATAAACCGCAGCATATAGAAGGGGTGTATCCAAGGCAGCCACCAAAATTTTGAAAAGGAAACCGTTGAGCAATAGTAGTCCAAAACGGTCCCAACTTATAATGCCTGTGGAGCATAACAAAAGTAATACCGTTGCTGTATCGATCAATTGAGAAGAAAAAGTAGAGAAGTTATTGCGCAACCATAAATGTTTTCCTTTGGTAAATCTTTTCCAAAAATGATAAATCTGGATATCGACATATTGAGCAAAAAGATAAGCCATCATCGAGGCAAAAACGGCTATTGCAGTAGCACCAAAAACAGTTTTGAAGGTTTGGTCATCGATAGGAGACCAGGACGTAGCTGGCACAGCTCCCGATACCGAAACAATGAGTAAGGAAAAGAAAGAAGCAAATATTCCTGCAGTAACGATTTGATTGGCTTTTCTCTTTCCGAAAATTTCGCTTATGATATCCGTAATCAAAAAGGTGATGGGATATGGCAAGATACCCACAGAAACCTCAAAAGTATAGATCCCAAAAAAATCCCAATAAAAAAACTTCTGAAAAATTAAATTAGACGCTACCAAAGAGGAGATGAATAATGCCCCGAGAATAAGGTAAATCCTAAAAGCATCTCGTTTATCTTTAGGATTTAATATAGTTTCGTTCAAAATAAAATAGTTAATAATACTTCATGCAATAGTAGCATGAAGTGATTTTGTTTTGCTTAATTTGCCTTAAAAATAAGGAGTTCTTCTTAGATTAATAAATCTCTGCTGTTGAAAACATCACATCTTGTTCATATATCATTAGGAAGTAATATAGGAGATCGTATTGATTTTCTTCAAAAAGGCGTAGATGCTATTTTTGAATCTATCGGCAATGTTATCGCTATTTCAAACGTGTATCAAACACCTTCCTGGGGGTTTGATAGTGAGGATTTTTATAATGCTTGCATTACTGTAGATACTTTTTACACCACCCAAGAGGTTCTAGATTTGTTATTAAAGATAGAGACGGAATTGGGGAGGAATCGAGCAGCAGATCAAAAAGGGTATCAAGCAAGAACCATTGATTTGGATATTTTGCTATCCTCAGAAGGGATCATAAAAACCGAACATCTTCAAGTACCACATCCTGCAATGCAAGATCGAAAGTTTGTTTTGGAACCTTTGGCAGATATTGCGGATAATGCAGTGCATCCTGTTTACAAAAAAAGCATTGCTAAGCTGCTTGAAGAAGTAAACGATGATTCACAAATCGAACAAGTTTCAGAAAAGATAATTCCTCCAAAGAATGCGTATAATTTGTCTCAATTTCAATACCTCACTATTGAAGGTAACATTGGAGCGGGTAAAACAAGTTTGGCACAGTTGATCTCTAAGGAGTTTAATGCAAAGTTGATTCTGGAGCGATTTGCAGATAATCCATTTCTTCCTAAGTTTTATGAAGACATGGAACGATATGCTTTTCCGTTGGAGATGTCTTTTCTTGCGGATCGCTATCAACGGCTTCAGGACGATATTGCACAATTTGATCTTTTTAGTGATTTTGTGGTTAGTGATTACGATGTGTTTAAATCATTAATTTTTGCTAAGGTTACTTTGCAGGATGATGAATTTGCTTTGTATAAGAAAGTATTTGACCTCATGTATCGCAATCTAGTGAAGCCCGGTTTGTATATTTACCTTTATCAAAATACCGAAAGACTATTACAAAATATCAAAAATAGAGGTAGAGATTATGAGCAAAAGATCCCGCCAGAATACTTGAATAAAATCAACCAGGGGTATTTGCAATTTATTAAATCTCGTACTGATTTTAATGTAAAAATCATTGATGTTTCCGAACTGGATTTTGTGGAAAATCGAACGGATTTTGTAAAAATACTACAAGAGATTTGCGATTAGCTTTTTTGAAGCTCTTGGGCTACTGTTTGCACTTCGTCCAGAACACGAAGTAAGTTGCCGCTCCATAGCTTTTCGATTTCTTCTTCTGTATATCCTCGTCTTACCAATTCTAGAGTGACATTAAAAGTTTCTGAAGCATCGCTCCATCCTTCGATACCGCCACCGCCATCAAAATCAGAGCTAATACCTACATGGTTTATCCCGATTTTCTCGACCAAATAATCAATGTGATCTACAAAATCAGCCACATCTACAGCAGGAGGAAGATCTTTCATTGTTTTTACTTTTGCTCGTCGAACCGCTGCCATCGTTCCTAAAAAGTCATAATATTTTTCTTTTTCTTCGCTACTCAGTTTCATTACTTCCTCGCGTTCTAGCCAGGTTACTCCCATAGAATCCGCGATCTGTTTTGCTATTTCCACGTCTTTTATCACTCGTTTTTCAAACTTTTCTGTGTTTAAATACGAAGAAAAAGCTACAGTTTGCACAACACCACCATTGTTTTTGAGCCATTCGAGTTGCTCATCGTCAAGATTTCTGCTATGATCGCAAAGCGCTCTTGCCGAAGAGTGAGAGGCAATGATAGGAGCTTTAGAGAGTTCGATCATTTGGCGCATGGATTCTTTTGAAGGGTGAGAGACATCGATCATCATTCCGTACCTATTCATTTCTGCGATCACTTCTTTGCCCAGTTCGCTCAGGCCATTATGTAGCCATACATCATCTGCTTCTCCGGTATTCGAATCGCAAAGCTGACTATGCCCGTTATGCGAGAGCGACATGTATCGAGCACCAAGATCATAGAATTTCTTTACATTGTTAATATCGGTTCCTACAGGATAACCATTTTCAATACCGATCATCGCTACTTTTTTCCCTTTTTTATGGATGCTACGAACATCATCAGAAGTAAGTGCTAATTCCATTTGATCTGGAGCTATAGAATCTACGAGTTTGTGAATGGCGTCAAATTTTGACATTGCAATTTGGTGGGCTTTTTTATAACCATTTGCGGTTAAAGAATCTTGACCCGTGTACACGATTAACCATGCTACATCTAATCCTCCTTTGTCCATCTTGGGCAAGGTGATCTGGGTGTTTAGATCTTGTGTGTAGTTTGTTGTGCGAGTAAAATTTTTCACATTGATATCACAGTGGGTATCCAGAGTGATCACTTTACTGTGTATTTCTTTAGCTCTGTTTAGTAGTTGTTGATCCTCAGACTCTTCTAAGGGTTTGGTTTCTTGTTTACAAGAAAAAGAAGTAAAGAGAAGAGACAAATGAATGGTGTGCTGTATTTCATGAGTGAGTGTTCTAGTTCACTCTAAACTTACAAAACAAATCCCAGATTACCACTCCTGCGCTTACCGAAATGTTTAAGGAGTGTTTGGTTCCAAATTGTGGAATTTCGAGTACAGTATCACTTGCCGAAACCACTTCTTGTTGGACCCCCTTTACCTCATTTCCAAAAACAAGAGCATACGATTGATCAGTTTCTGGGATAAATTGATCCAACATTTCTGCGTTTTCTGCTTGCTCTATAGACAGTATTTTGATGCCTTGCGATTTCAAGGAAGTGATCAATTCTATAGTGTCCTTGTGGTATTCCCAACTCACGGTATCGGTGGCTCCCAAAGCTGTTTTCTGAATGTCCTTATGCGGTGGAGTGGCGGTAATACCACATAGGTATATTTTTTGGATCAGAAAGGCATCTGCTGTTCTGAAAACGGAACCAATATTATTCAGACTCCGGATGTTGTCCAAGATGATGATCAATGGAGTTTTGTCCGAAGATTTAAACTCTTCTATGGTTTTGCGATCAAGCTCGCGGTTTTTTAGTTTTCTGTTTTTCATCCCTGCAAAAATATTATTTATTCGTTAGATGTAATCATGGATAGCAGAGAAAACGAATTGTGAATAAAATTGAATAACTCGTTATAGGGATATTTCAAAAAAAATGGAGAATAGCTACTTTAGCATGGTTCACATAATTACAATTTTGAATGGCAGGAAAGAGCGGAAAGAAAGTAACTCCATTAATGAAGCAATATAATGCGATCAAGGCAAAATACCCTGATGCATTATTATTATTTAGAGTAGGAGATTTTTATGAGACTTTTGGAGAAGATGCGATCAAAACAGCAGCCATTCTCAATATTGTTTTAACCAAAAGAGGAAACGGAAGCGAGCAGGAAACGGCATTAGCGGGATTTCCACACCATTCGTTGAATACCTATTTGCCCAAATTGGTAAAGGCTGGAGAACGCGTTGCTATCTGTGATCAGCTCGAAGATCCTAAGCAAACCAAAACAATTGTAAAAAGAGGGGTTACAGAATTGGTAACTCCAGGAGTGGCTCTCAACGATGAGGTGTTACAAAGTAAAACCAACAACTTTTTGAGCGCCATTCATTATGGAAAAAAGGAGCTTGGGATTGCATTTCTGGATGTATCTACGGGAGAATTTTTGACCGCTCAGGGAGATGTTGCGCATATTGATAAGCTTATCCAAAATTTTAGCCCCAGCGAGGTGTTGGTTGCTAAGCAAAAGAAGAAAAACTTTTACAATGATTTTGGCGAATCTCATCATTCTTTTTTTCTCGAAGATTGGGTGTTCAAAACCGATTATACAACCGATACCCTAAATGATCATTTTGGTACTGCATCCTTGAAAGGATTTGGAGTGCAGGATTTGCAAGAGGGAATCATCGCTGCAGGAGTTATTCTGCATTATTTGGGAGAAACGCAGCATCACAAATTACAGCATATCACCGCAATCCAGCGTATTGCAGAGGATCAATATATCTGGATGGATCGCTTTACCATCAGAAACCTTGAGTTGTACCATGCAAATGCTGCCAATGCAGTTACTTTGTTGGATGTGATTGATAAAACGATTTCTCCAATGGGAGGGCGTACCTTAAAAAGGTGGTTAGCTTTACCGCTCAAAAATGTAAGTGCAATACAAAAAAGGCATGAGGTGGTACAATACTTTTTAGATACTCCTTCACTGCATCAAAAAATACAACATCAGATTAAGCAAATAGGAGATATCGAACGCTTAATTTCTAAGGTGGCTACCGGAAAGGTAAATCCGCGAGAGGTAATTCAACTCAAGAACTCTTTGGAAGCTATTGTGCCGATTAAAGCGCAGACGGTAGCAAGCGATAATGAAGCGCTAAAAATTATAGGAGACACCCTTAATGATTGCGAATTGTTGCGTTCCAAAATCAAAGAAACTCTTAATGAAGAAGCACCGGTAAATGTGCTGAAAGGGAATACCATTGCCGATGGATACTTGGATGAATTGGATGAACTAAGAACAATTGCTTTTTCTGGGAAAGACTATTTGGACAAGATGTTAGAGCGCGAGTCTGAAGCTACCGGAATCACCTCTTTAAAAATTGCATCCAATAATGTTTTTGGATATTACATTGAAGTACGAAATACGCACAAAGATAAGGTGCCGGATACCTGGATACGTAAACAAACTCTGGTAAGTGCAGAACGCTATATCACCGAAGAGTTAAAAGAGTACGAAGCCAAGATTCTTGGTGCTGAAGAAAAAATCTTAGCGCTAGAACAGCAGCTGTTTAATGATCTGGTGATTTGGATGAACGAATACATAAAGCCTGTGCAATTAAATGCAGCCTTAATCGGTCAATTGGATTGTTTGTGCTCGTTTGCTCTATTGGCGCAACAAAATAATTACGTTCGACCGTTGATTGATGATCATTTTGATTTGGAGATCAAAAATGGACGCCACCCTGTTATCGAAAAGCAGTTACCACCGGGAGAGTCTTATATCGCTAACGATGTTTCTTTAAATCGAGATACGCAGCAAATCATAATGATTACCGGACCTAACATGAGTGGTAAATCTGCGATCTTACGTCAAACTGCGCTGATCGTTTTGTTAGCACAGATGGGATGTTTTGTTCCTGCAGAAGAGGCAAAAATAGGTGTAGTCGATAAAATCTTTACCAGAGTAGGGGCAAGTGATAACATTTCTATGGGAGAATCTACTTTTATGGTAGAGATGAATGAAACGGCTAGTATATTGAATAATATTTCTGATCGAAGTTTGGTATTGCTCGATGAGATTGGTAGAGGAACCAGTACTTATGATGGGATTTCTATTGCCTGGGCGATTAGTGAATTTTTGCATGAACATCCCGCGCGTCCAAAAACATTGTTTGCAACCCATTATCACGAGTTGAACGAGATGTGTGAGACTTTTGGTCGGATAAAGAATTATAATGTAGCTGTCAAAGAGTTAAAAGATACGGTCCTGTTTCTCCGAAAATTAGTTCCGGGAGGCAGTGAGCATAGTTTTGGGATTCATGTAGCTAAAATGGCAGGAATGCCTCAGCAAGTACTGCATCGTGCAAATAAGATGCTTAAAAAGCTCGAAAAGTCGCATAGTAGTGAAGAGCTTACTGATAAAATTAAAGGAATACAGGAGGAAGATGAGTTGCAGTTAAGTTTCTTTAATATGGATGATCCCTTGCTTGAAGAAATTAAGGAAGAAATTCTAGATATTGACATCGATACGCTTACTCCTGTTGAGGCTTTGATGAAGCTTAATGAAATTAAACGCATGTTAACCAGGAAGAAAGCTTCTCAAGTGTAAATTTTTTTATTCTTTTTGCTAAAAAGACTTTGGTATTATTAGAATTGTATTAAATTTGCATCCGCAATAACGAATTGCGACGTTCATTA
The DNA here is from genome assembly GCF_055808215.1 of Aquimarina sp. KJ22-3. Classification (NCBI taxonomy): domain Bacteria; kingdom Pseudomonadati; phylum Bacteroidota; class Flavobacteriia; order Flavobacteriales; family Flavobacteriaceae; genus Aquimarina; species Aquimarina sp. KJ22-3. Next base: position 1,027,233 of record NZ_CM147859.1, read on the forward strand.
AAGATTGCGAAAGTAGCTCAGGGGTAGAGCATCACCTTGCCAAGGTGAGGGTCGCGGGTTCAAATCCCGTCTTTCGCTCTGAGATATACATAAAGTCCATGCTGAAGTGGTGGAATTGGTAGACACGTTGGACTTAAAATCCAATGGACAGTAATGTCCGTGCGGGTTCAAGTCCCGCCTTCAGTACAAAAGCCTCGTAAATGAAATATTTACGGGGCTTTTTTTGTTTCCTCGATTAAGAAGAGTTTTTTATTGTAACACGAATTTACATAATCTGTGTAAATGTAAAAACCAACTTTCTTTTTTCTCGTATATAATCATGCAACCATGGTAAAAACAAAATTTACCTGTTGTGGAAGGAGCTTTTTATAGAGTGTGAAATTAAACTTATAATTTTGTTAATGCGATATCGTCGCATTAAAGGATTCTCTACATTTGGCCCCAAATTTAATAAACAAACCTTAAATGAGATTATAAATGAAATTACTCTTTTCATCCATTTTACTTTTATTCCTTAATCACTCGATTCAGGCTCAAATTCTAACGGGAAAGGTGGTAAATCAAAACCAACAGCCTCTTAAAGAAGCTTATATATTAAACAAAGCAACGGACAAACATACACATCCTAATATACATGGTAGTTTCAGCTTAAAAAATGTGTCCGTAGGAGATACCTTAATCTTTTCTTGTGTAGGATACCAAGGAGAAGAAGTGGTTATAGAAGATCCTGGTATTCCTTTGGAGATTGTGTTATACCCTGCAGCTATTAATTTGGACGAGGTGGTGATCACTCCAGAGGTAAATTCTCTTCAACTAATTAGTGATATTGATGTACAAACAACTCCGGTTAACTCTTCCCAGGATATCTTGCGAAAAGTTCCTGGTTTATTTATTGGACAGCATGCAGGTGGGGGAAAAGCAGAACAAATCTTTTTACGTGGTTTTGATATTGATCACGGGACAGATATTAATCTTACCGTTGATGGGCTACCGGTAAATATGGTGTCTCATGCTCATGGGCAGGGATATGCCGACTTGCATTTTGTAATTCCTGAGACTATCGAAAATGTGGATTTTGGAAAAGGACCTTATTATGAGGACAAAGGAAATTTCACTACCGCTGGATATGTAGATTTTAAAACCAAAGAAACCTTAGGTAATAGTACCATCAAGTTAGAAGGAGGGCAATTTGATACCTATCGTCTTTTAGGAATGTTTAATGTATTGAATACTGCAAAACACAATGCCTATGTAGCTTCAGAATATCTATCTACAGACGGTTTTTTTGACAGTCCGCAAAACTTTGATAGAATTAATGTTTTTGGAAAGTATACGGGTTTTGTTAGCGAATATGATAAATTGGGCTTTACCATCTCTCACTTTACAAGCGAGTGGGATGCATCCGGGCAAATTCCGCAACGAGCAGTAGACAGTGGCTTAATTTCTCGATTTGGAGCCATTGATGACACAGAAGGAGGAAATACCTCTCGTACCAATTTTTCTATGAATTACGATAAGATTTTGGATGAGAAATCTACGTTGAAGAGTAATTTATATTGGAGTGCTTATGACTTTGAATTGTATTCCAATTTTACTTTTTTCTTAGAAGATCCTGTAAACGGAGACCAGATCAGACAAAAGGAGGATAGAAATATTTTTGGGTTGAATAGTGAATACCAAAGATCATTTTCTACAGATAAATTAGAAGGAACATGGCAAGCCGGAATTAGCTTAAGAAATGATCAGAGCAAGGACAATGAATTATCACGTACTTTAAATCGAACGGGAACTTTGGAGCAAATCCAGTTGGGAGATATCAACGAAACTAATGTTGCAGGCTATCTGGGTGCAAATATTAATTTTGATAAGTGGACGTTTAATCCTTCCGTACGGGTTGATTATTTTGATTTTAAGTATAACGACAGGTTGTTAGATGCCTACCAAACTCAAGAAGAGACCAAGGCAATTGTAAGCCCAAGGTTAAATGTGTTTTACAATCCATCAAAGCGATTACAACTTTATGCAAAGGCCGGAAAAGGATTTCACTCTAATGATACACGAGTGGTGGTTGCTCAGCAAGGAGAAACGATACTACCATCTGCGTTGGGTGCCGATGTAGGATTTGTTTGGAAACCTACTTCCAAAATGCTATTGAATGTTGCGTATTGGTATTTGTACTTAGAACAAGAGTTTGTTTACGTGGGAGATGCGGGTATTGTGGAACCTAGTGGAGAAACCGAACGCCAGGGAATAGAGCTTAGTTATCGATACCAGATTTTGCCATGGTTATTTTGGAATTTGGATACCAATTATACATATGCTCGATCTATCGAAGAACCTTCAGGTCAAGATTATATCCCACTGGCACCAGACTTTACCTTGTCTAGTGGACTTAGTATTATTCACAAATCAGGATTGTTTAGCAATATTAACGTAAGGCATATCAATGATCGTCCTGCAAATGAGGACAACTCTATTTTGGCAGAAGGTTACACCGTTACTGATCTAAGTGCAGGGTACCGTTGGGATAAACTCAGTTTAGGGATTCAAATACAAAACCTATTTGATGTTGAATGGAATGAAACTCAATTTGCTACTGAATCCCGTTTACAAAATGAAGCTCAATCTTTCGAAGAAATTCATTTTACTCCAGGGACACCGTTCTTTCTTAAGGCAACATTAGAATATAATTTTTGAGAATAGGAGATACTGGGGAATTTGATCCTGTTCTTTATAAAATTGTCAATTTTGCAACAAAAACGGGGTATTTTTAAGCACTTTTTGCTTTTGACGCGTGCTTTTTGTTAATTTGCAATAAGGGAAATTTTGATTATTGGGATTAGCCAAAGATATTCCGTATTCAAAGTCCTTATATGCCCTGAGGTTTTCTCAGGGCTTTTTGGTTGTATATACTTCTTAATACTATAGATAAAAGTTATCTATTTAATGATGAGTTCTTTAAACTTTACGGTGGGTTTGAGACTTATGATTTCTACCGGATGTTTATTGCTTAAGTTTTTGTTGATTTTAGACAACTCAACCTGATCTTTTAGTGTTCTTAAATCGGCTTTGGGATATTTTTTGATCAGTTTTCTTAGATATTCGGTTACTGCGGGTTTGATCTCAGTGGCATTAAGATCTTCTATAGTTTTTTCTTCAATAGTTTCTTCGGCGGCTCCTTTTACGATAAATCGATAGATGACATTTAGGTTTACCTCTTGTTGATCCGAAGATTGAGCGGTGGTTTCATACAGATAAAATAAGGTGTCTTTGATGACTACACCAGCTTCCTCTTCTGCAGACGAGGAGGTTGAGGTAGTTCCTTTTTCGTTTTTACCACAGGAAATAAAAGTCAATAAAATGAGTATGCTATAAAAAAATACATTTTTCATAGAAGCTTTGTATTTGGTTGGATCTATTACAAAAGTAATAAATAAGAAGGGTAAATGTCAATTCCTCAAAAAACGATGAAATGTGTTTTTTATCGAAAATCGTAGATTAATTAGGACTCAATTTCTTTTTTTATGGTTTTCAAAAGTACTTTAATACCTCTTAACCGCATTTCCCATCGGAAAGTTCTAAAAATCAACAAGATGAAAGAGGGTTTGAGCATTGCCGAAATAAGATTGATTATACGAAACCTGATTACGTTCATTGTGGTTGAGGGTAAAGAGTATGTGAGTGACGAGCTTAAAAGGGAATATGTAAAAGGATATGTGCATCTACTAATCAAAATTGTGAATCAGATTGATGAAGAAGAAAAATCCTCACTGGTCGAAGATATCGCTAGTGATATCTCAACGTACTTAAATTAAGCTCAGTATTTGTTGGATGCCTTTATGTTTTGAAGAAAGCCTTTTTTATCCATGATAAATCAGGCTTTCTTTTTTTATGTCATAATATCTTTTATATCTTAAGCGTTTAAAATCCAAATCCCCTAGACAAGTGAACAACGAACAAGAATATATCGAAAGGTTAAAAACCGAAAACAAGATTCTTCAGGATAAACTTGATAAGATCAATCAAGGAAAGCAAAAGAAGAAAAGATTTAGGCTATGGTTGCTCAAAAAATCAAGTACTCCACTCTTTGGGAAACGTCTTAAAAAGAGCATTAGCAACGCAATTAATGAGTATAAAGAGTATAAAACGGTATCTGTAGATACAGTTTCTGATGTTTCTTCTAGTGTGATATGGAGAGTTACTCGTATAGGATTGTTTGCGTTTATGGTAGGAGTAATTCCTGCTGCGGTTTTAATTTTTCAAACCAAACTATTAGTCAATCAGAATAAACTGATCACCAGTCAAAATAATTTGGTCGAGGCAGATAGAAGATCCTCTTTGGTTTTTGTAATGGGGGATGTATTGGCTGATCTGAATGAAGAATTAAAATACAAAGGATCTGGTGGCCGTAATATTAGTAAGACTCTAGAAGCTCGAATTATTGGATTATGCATGGCCATGAAACCTTATCAATTTATAGAAGATGGTGAACTGATCGAAACACCAGTCAGTCCAGAAAGAGGTCAATTACTATTCAGTATTTTGAAAAGTGACTTGGGAGCAGAATCATCACAGGATATCCTAAACTCTGCAGATTTTGACTATACCTATCTTAAAAAAGTAAATTTAGGTTCTGGGGCTAACCTGAAATACGCACGATTAAACTATGCGAATTTCTCTGAAGCACAAATGCCTGCTTCTAATCTCGAAAGAGCAGAACTTAAGGAAGCGGAAATGAGTAAAATTAATCTTTCGGATGCGAATCTAAAAAGGTCTAAACTACATCAGGCAAACCTTAAAAGAGCGGAGCTCTTAAGTGCAGATCTTACCCATGCCAATTTGTACGGAGCAGACCTTACAGGAGCAGATCTTTCTGAAGCTACTTTATGGGGGGCTAAATTTGATAAAGCCAAGCTAACCGATGCTATTTTGGATAATGCCATTGTAGATCGTCAGGATTGGATTGATTATATCGATGATACCTGGGATGTAGAAGGTGCTGGTGATATCGCCAGTAGATACCGAGTAAAAAAGCAAGGCAAACAACAATTTGTTCTTGTTCCTAAAAAATAAGTCGGTGTACTTTGGCTACCAACCAATTCCCGGCAGGGAAATACAATGCAAAAAATAAGGCCATTCCTAAACTGAAGTTTTGTGGGCTAAATAGTTGATCCAGTATGTTGTTTGGATAAGCATAAGAGGTTTGTAACCAATATCCCAAAAATTCTAAAATACCCATAGCAACCAACCCGTATGCGTATTGATGAAAAAAACTGTATTCTTTGAGCAGTATAGAAATGGGCACCATATATAAAATATAACACGTTATGACTTGCCACCAATACGAAAATCGGGCAATTTCCATTTCTGCACCAAACTGATTCATACCTAACCCCCAACCGAAATATATCACGATATAAGTGAGTAAAAGTGTTTTAGGAGTGCTTTTCAGAGTTTGTAATTGAGTTGCTAAAAATTGTTTCATGTTTATGAGGGTAGATCAAGGGTTGCGATCATTCTGAAAAAAGGTTTTTTCCGCACAATATAGTCTTCTACGTTTCCTTGCCGAATGATCATTTCAAGTTCTTTTTTGGTAAATGCTCTTTGAATTGCGAGTAATCCATCTTTTTTTGCCATTTCTGAAATGGGGAGAAGACGGCTAGCAATTTTAAAGAGAACATAAGCTGTAGGACTTCGATACAACTCACTAAAAATAATATGTTTTACGTTTTTTGACTGAATTTTTTTCAAAAAATCTGCAAGTTTTTGATTATCAAAATGATATATAAAATGACTGCTAATTAAGATATCACATTCTGGAATTTCAAATGTAGGAGAGAGGATATCGGCAACCAAAAACTGTATTGAAGTTTGGCGGGGGTATTTTTTTTAGCAAACTCGATACTTTTAGGGTTTCCATCAATTCCCGTATATGATGCGTCAATATTCTTTTGTCGTAGTTTTTTGGACAGGTAATGTAAACTGTCTCCACCACCACAGCCCAAGTCAACGATACGAATGTTCTCTTTGTACTTCTTACCATTGCAATACTTCAATACTGATCGGGTTAGCTGTCGATGATTTCCAAAAATCGAATTGATGGTTCCTAGGCTGGATAAAGTGTCATCAAGTGCTTTGCCAGAAAGTGATAGGTCATCTAATTGTTCAGGAATGTTTAGTCTAACTTTTGGATTCACAATGGGTATTTAACTAAGTATTTTAGAATTGGTCTAAATAATAGTGGTAACTTTACAGAAAACAAAATTGTATGAAGGATATTAGTGAACTTATTAAAAACAGGAGGTCCGTTTTTCCTGCACAATATAATAATATTCCAGTTTCAGACAAGCTAGTCAATGAACTTTTAGAAAATGCGAACTGGGCTCCTACACATCGATTAACCGAACCTTGGCGATTTAAGGTGTTAAGAGGAGAGGCCAAAGATCGATTAGGAAAATTTTTGTCAGATACCTACACAGATATTACTCCGGATATTGATTTTTCACCTTTTAAACACAAAAAAATTATTAATAATTGCAAATCTGCCAATGTTATCATAGCGATATGCATGCAAAGAGATTTGAAAGAAAGGGTGCCGGAGTGGGAAGAGGTAGCATCAACGGCTATGGCAGTGCAGAATATGTGGCTGACCTGTGCTGCTCACGAGGTGGGCTGTTATTGGAGTAGCCCAAAACTGATTGATTATCTAGGAGAATTTTTTGACTTTGAAGAAGGAGAACGTTGTCTAGGATTGTTTTATGTTGGAAACTATGACAAACAAGAACCTTTAGAATCGAAAAGAGAACCTATAGCAAACAAGATCCAATGGTTGGAATGAAAATAAAAAAGCCATCTCAATGTGAGATGGCTTTCGTTTTAATCTTATAACAGTAATTACTGTTTTTGTTTTAAGGCGTCCTTTACCGCATCTGATGCTTTTTCGGTACCTTCTTTTGCAGCGTCTTTCGCAGCGTCTACAGCTTCGCCAGCAGCATCCTTTGCAGCGTCTACAGCTTCATCAGCAGCATCTTTTGCAGCATCTACAGCTTCATCAGCAGCGTCTTTTGCAGCTTCAACTGCTTCACCAGCAGCCTCAGTTGCAGCTTCAGTAGCCTCGGTTGCAGCTTCAGTTGCAGCTTCTTCTGCTTTATTAGCAGTTTCTCTACAAGATGTTACCGATACAGCGAACATTAGAGCCAAAGCTCCTAGAAAAAAATTTTTCATAATAAATAGATATAGTTAATTGGTTACTTTAACGTCAAACATAGTGTTTTATTTCGTTTTTTTGAAAATATTGGTGGGTAAAAAATCCACACTTTATGATTAAAACAGCCTGTTTTTTGAGGCATTTTCACGAGTAAACTCTTGTAAATAGAGTAGAAAAGAAGATTATTGAGGTTTTTTTTCAGTTAGGTATTTCCAATACCTTTTGGGGAGGTGTTGAAGATGAAGTTTGGTGTTTTTTCTGGATTTGATATTTACATTTTTATAATAGGTATCCCATAATTGTTGGAATTCACTTTCTTTATCATCGTAGTTGTCTGATATCTTTTTGAGTATATGCTCTTCTTTATCCTCAAAAGTGATGGTGTCTACCGAAATTAAATCATAAAAGATTCCATACTTCCGTTTCATATCAAAAATTAACCACTTTTGATCTGCATATCGATCTTTAAAATGGTTGATGATTAATGGTAATACATTGAAGTCGGGCTCTACCGTTGAAACATAAATTTGATCGGTGGTCAATTGAAATCTTACAAAAGCCTCCATTCTATGTTTTTCCCGATCAACCATTCGTGCTACCTGACTAATTTTGAGAATATCTTTATTACTGAAATCAATGTCTTTAGAGGGGTCATTTTTAAAAGTATGCTGCATGTACCTCAATAATGTGTTCTCTACCCCTTTAATTTCACTCAGAAAAACCTTGAAGACATCTTTTTGCTCTTTAGGAGTTGTTTTCTTGCAAAACGCTTTCCATACTCTTTTGGCTCTCTCCGCATCAGTAAATACAGTTTCGATGGTGGCAAAAAAATCAGCATTACTCTGAAATTCTTTTTGAATTGTCGGAGTTGAGATTTTTTGTTCGTATACGACAAATACACAACTTAAGAACCCATCAAAACTTCCGTCGTATTGTAAATTTGTAGTTGGATTCATAAGCTTCGATCTTTTTTAGGAGAATAGACTTAATTGTCCATCAAAATACTTTTTATACTTTGTACTGCTATTTTTAAGTATTTTTTGCTTCAGGGTTTCCGGAGCATATTCTTTGGTGTAGAAGTCTTTTGAATCACAAACAATAAAGTATTGGGCCCGATTAAGTGCAATACCAATAGCTTTCAGGTGTGACCAATTAAGTCGTCTAAATTTTCTTGCCTGAATAATTTTTGAAACCGAAGTCATCCCTATTCCTGGTACTCTTGCCAACATGCGTTTATCCGCGGTGTTGACATCAATAGGGAAGTGCTCAAGGTTCCTTAAGGCCCAACTTAATTTGGGGTCGATATCCAGATCCAGGTTTTGATGTTGGGAATTAACGATCTCCTGAACAGAAAATCCATAGAACCGAAGTAACCAATCGGTTTGATATAATCTGTTTTCACGAAGCATAGGGACCTGAGAACCTAAAGATGGCAATCTAGCATCAGATAAAACAGGTACGTAACCAGAATAATATACACGACGCATATTAAACTTTTTGTAGTAATATGTAGCAGATCGAATAATGTCCCAATCACTTTCTCCCGTCGCTCCTATAATCATTTGGGTACTTTGTCCGGCTGGAGCGTATCTGGGGGTGCTTCTAATGATTTTTCGTTCAGATTGGTATTTGGTAATTTCGGTACTTACCTTATTCATAGGTTTAATAAAATCCTCATGTTTCTTTTCTGGAGCTAGCAGTTTTAATCCAGAAATAGTGGGGATTTCAATATTTACGCTTAATCTATCGGCATACAAACCCGCTTCGCGCATGAGCTCATCACTGGTTCCTGGTATGGATTTGAGGTGAATGTATCCGTTGAAATTTTCTTCTAATCGAAGCTTTTTGGCAACCCGAATTAGGCGTTCCATGGTATAGTCGGCATTTTTGAAAATCCCGGAACTTAAAAACAACCCTTCGATATAATTTCGTCGATAAAAATTGATGGTAAGATCTACTACTTCCTGAATTTTGAAAGCCGCCCTTTTTATGTCATTACTTCTTCTGGTCACGCAATATGCACAATCATAAATACAATGATTGGTCATTAATATTTTTAATAGCGATACACAGCGACCATCTTCGGTATAGCTGTGGCAAATACCCATGCCTGTGTTGTTTCCTAAGCCTTTGTTGGTGTTCGCTCTCTTGCCTCCACTACTGGCACACGAAACATCATATTTTGCCGCGTCTGCTAGAATAGAGAGTTTTTCTTTGATGCGATCAAACGACATAAGGCGTGTTCGAAGATTTTATTTGTTGTCTGATCGTTCTCAAGATTTCATCAATATCTACCAATACCTGATGATCAGTAAATCGTAAGACAGTTATTCCTAACGATGAAATAAACAATTTTTTAGGTGCATCCAGATTGTAAATATCTGTAAACTCGTGAGCGTAGCCATCAATCTCTATAGCAATACGGAGTTTAGGACAAAAAAAGTCGAAGTGATATCTTCCTATGGTTTGGGATTGTAAAAAGTGATATCCCTTTTCATTCAACTTTTTTTCTAAACTATGAATTACTTCAAGTTTATTGTTCAAGGAATGCTTAATGATTTTTTCAGGGACTTTTTGATGTAAAGCGATGGTCTGTGTTGACATGGGTGGTATGTTTAGTAGTAATTTTTCCAAATTTATGGAAAAATTCCATATAATTTAAAATTTATTTATGTTAAAATTGGAATTATTCCAAAATCTCGTATATTTGTTACTAGTTATCCCAAACTCCTAGGTGTATTTATGAGATAAAAATTAAAATCCTGATTTTATGGATAAAATGACTGACCAAACCGTTAAGCGATTTAAACAAATTCGCGAAGAGAATCATTATACCCAATCAGATTTTGCCAAAGTCTTGGATATCAAAAACTCTACAGCAGATATCGAAAGAGGCAAAACAAAAATTTCTGGTAAAGTAGTTGCCAAATTACTGCAGGAATTTAGTATCAATCCGTTGTGGTTATTTGGAGAAAGTAATCAAAAGAAAATAGCACTAGAGCATGGGGATGTGTCTCCCAAAGTAGTCACTGTAGATCCACAGAATAATGAAAATATCGTGCTCGTTAATGTAAAAGCAGCAGCAGGATATCCACATAATGTTCAGGACTTGGATTGGTATCAACAGTTGCCAGCTTTTGATATTCCTTTGCCAGAGTACAGAAATGCTACATACAGAGGTTTTCAAGTAGAGGGAGATAGTATGATGCCTGTTCTAGAACCTAAAGAATGGGTGATAGGAAAGGCAATCAACAATCTTTCCGAAATTGGGAGTAATGTAATATGTGTGATCGTGCTCGAAGATAGTGTCGTTGTAAAAAAGATTAGAAAGAATGAAGATGCTTCGACTATTACTTTGGTTTCTTTGAATCCAGAATATTTACCCTATACTATTCAGGCACATCAGATCGTAGAGTTGTGGGAAGTAAATAGCAAGTTGAGTTTTAATGTAGATGCCAATTCTGATAACGCAAGCATCAAACAACTACAAGAAGCGATGCAGGTGTTAACGTCTGAAGTGAGAAGCTTAAAAAATTAATGGATTAGGCCAATTTTTTTGGCATGATCAAGAGCCTCATCAGAGGTACGGACCAGTAATACAGGACAAGAAGTGAAAGTGCTCATCATGTTTTGAATGCGTTTTTCTTTTCTTCTGTGATTTACACTTCGCAAATAGATTGCCAGAATTCTACCAGGAAAATCTTCTGCCATTTTTCGATAGATATAGGCGTCTTTTTCTCCGCAATCGCCTATGAGAACGAATTTCATTTTTGGATAAGTCTGTAGTAGGTTTAGAATTTCTGATTTTTTATGCGGAATTTTTGGTTTTGGTGTCTTATCAAAAGGAGTTCTAAAATCCCGAAGTAGAATAGGGCCTTTTGGGAAATTGTTTTTTTTGAAAAATGCGCTTAAGTAATCATATAAATTCCAAGGACTGTTACTAACATAGAAAAACGGATTCTCGGGTGTTGTATTGGTGCCTTCTTGTAGTTTTTTGTAGAACTTTACTGTTCCCTCAATAGCTTGTCTTTTATCAAAATTTTTGAAGATGGTATTAGCAATGACTCTCCATTTAAAAAAGGAAGCTACCCCAGTATGGATAATGGTGTCGTCAATATCGCTGATAATACCAAATTCGGCTTTGGTGGAGGGGATAAGCATTTGACTTGGAAATTCATTATCATCAATGATTTCCTTTTTGATTTCATCACTTTTATAAGATACCTTATAGGAAAACCAACCGTTTTCATCCTTGTGATCAGTACAAGAAGAGATATCTATTGTAAAGTTGTAATAGCCTTCATGATCCGTTTTTGTTTCAAAGACGGTACCATCGGGGAGTGTAATAATTATGGATACGTTTCTGACTTCATCGCTTTCAAATTGACGATAAATGTTACGTAAAGTTTTTGAAATTCGTTGATTCGTGCTAAAATCTATATTCTCGTCTTCTAGAGCTCTTCCGGTGGCACGGAAGAGAGTATTCGTGCCATATCCAAGATAAGTATTAATCCGTAAAGCTTTTTTCTTAAACATCTAGAAACGATAGATTTTAGTATAAAAATAAACAACCCCGCCAAAAAGAGCGGGGTTGTACGTTATAATTTTAAGATTTTTTATTTTGAAGGAGATGCAATAGAAGTGATTTGAATCTCTTTTGCATCATTTTTTGTACTCTTTTCTGGTACAGATTCTATAACTTCAATAGTTTCTTTTGCTACTGCCGTTTCTTCTTCAGTATGTCCACCTAGTATAGGAGCTATTACCAGCCCTACCAAACATGTTAATTTGATTAAAATGTTCATTGATGGTCCAGAAGTATCTTTAAATGGATCTCCAACAGTATCTCCTGTTACCGCAGCTTTGTGCGCATCAGATCCTTTGTAGGTCATCTCACCATCAATTTCTACTCCTGCTTCAAAAGATTTTTTAGCATTGTCCCAAGCACCACCGGCATTGTTTTGAAAGATTGCCCACATTACACCAGACACACAAACACCAGCCATGTACCCTCCTAGAGGCTCAGCTCCAAATAAAAGTCCGATAATGATTGGAGTAATAATAGTGATCAATCCTGGAAGAATCATTTCTCTTAATGCTGCTTTGGTAGATATATCTACACATTTTGCATATTCTGGAGTACCAGTTCCTTCCATAATTCCAGGAATTTCTCTAAACTGTCTACGAACCTCTTGTACCATTTCCATAGCAGCTTTACCTACAGATTTCATGGCTAATGCAGAGAATACAACAGGAATCATTCCTCCAACAAATAGCATCGCCAAAACGTCTGCTTTGAAGATATTAATTCCGTCAATTCCGGTAAATGTTACATACGCTGCAAATAGGGCCAATGCTGTTAATGCTGCAGAAGCAATTGCAAAACCTTTACCAACGGCTGCTGTTGTATTACCTACTGAATCTAAAATATCGGTACGCTCACGTACATGATCTTCTAATTCACTCATTTCTGCTACACCTCCTGCGTTATCTGCAATAGGTCCAAATGCATCAATGGCCAACTGCATAGCCGTAGTAGCCATCATTGCAGAAGCAGCCAACGCCACACCGTAGAATCCAGCAAGCGCATATGATCCGAAGATGGCAGCTGCAAATAAAATAACGGATAAGAACGTAGATTTCATCCCAACGGCAAGACCTGCAATAATATTTGTTGCAGCACCTGTTGAACTATTTTGTACGATATCAAGAACTGGTTTTTTACCTAAACTTGTGTAGTATGCGGTTACTATCGAAATCAATGCTCCAACAGCAAGACCAATAAGTGTTGAATAGAACACATTCATCGATGATACTTCTTTCATTCCTTCTCCAAAGAAGTTCATTTGCATGGTAGACGGAAGCATATATTGTATTAAAAAGTAGCTCGCTACAACGGTAAGTACAATGGCCACCCAGTTACCTAAATCTAGTGCTTTTTGTACCTGTGCTTCTTTGGCATCGTTATTTTTAACTCCAACCAAAAACGTTCCGATGATTGAAGCTAGAATACCAACTCCTGCAATAACCACTGGTAATAGGATAGGTCCCATATTTCCGAAGTTATCTGTGAACTGAGTAGTAGCCGACATATCTCGAATTACATAATTACCAAGCACCATTGCCGCTAGTACTGTAGCTACATAAGAACCAAAAAGATCGGCTCCCATTCCGGCTACGTCACCTACATTATCACCTACATTATCTGCAATAGTAGCTGGGTTTCTAGGGTCATCTTCAGGAATCCCTGCTTCGACTTTACCAACAAGATCAGCACCTACATCGGCAGCTTTGGTATAAATTCCACCTCCAACTCGTGCAAATAGCGCAATAGATTCTGCTCCTAGGGAGAATCCAGCTAATGCTTCAAGAACGATAGTCATGTTGGTATAGAAAGATCCTTCATTGTTCATGAATTGCGAAGTGAAGAAAAGGAAAAACAAACTCAATCCTAGAACTGCCAGTCCTGCTACTCCTAATCCCATAACCGTTCCGCCTCCAAAAGATACTTTTAATGCTTGCGGAAGACTAGTTTTTGCTGCTTCGGCAGTACGAGCGTTCGCTTCGGTAGCGATTCTCATTCCGATGTTTCCTGCAAGAGCAGAAAAAATAGCACCAAAAACAAAAGCCGGAACAATCATCCAACTTGTAGTAGGCACTATCATCGAAATACCAAAAAGTGCAGCTGAAGCAATAACTACGAAAATTAATAATAATTTATATTCTGCAGCCAAGAAAGCAAGAGCTCCTTCTTTGATACTTTTTGAAATGCCTTGCATTTTTTCATTTCCCGGAGCTTGCTTTTTTACCCAAGCCATTTTAATAAACATAAAAAGTAACCCCAGAATAGCCAATGCGATTGGCACGAAGATCATGTTTGATTCCATAAATATATTTTAAGTTAATTAGTCGCTAAAAGTAGTAAAAATACCCTAAATACAAAAAGCTCAATATTAATTAGAAAATATTGAGCTTTTTTATGTTTTTTTAATCAAAACTTAATGAATACTAAACAATCCTTCTGGTTTGTTTTCGATATCATCAAAGCGCTTTACACAAGCTTTAATGATTTCTCTGGCTTCATCGATATTACCCCATCCACCTACATCAACTTTCTTTTTTTCTAAATCCTTATATACCTGAAAGAAGTGCTCGATTTCGCTGATCAAATGCGGATTCATTTCTTTTAAATCCGCCAGACGATTTGCAATTGGATCGGCAACAGGTACACAGATGATTTTTTCGTCCGGTCCTTTTTCGTCTGTCATATGAAATACACCAATTGGTTTTACTTCCATTACACAACCTGGAAAAGTAGGTTCTGTAACCAAAACCAAAACATCTAGTGGGTCACCATCTAGCGCCATTGTTTCTGGAATAAAACCATAATCTGCAGGATACATCATTGAAGAAAATATCATACGATCATAGCGTATTTTTTTTATATCAAAATCATATTCATATTTGTTACGACTCCCTTTTGGAATTTCAATTAGTACGTCAAAGCTTTCTTTGGTAGCTGCGCTCATAATTTTTGTTTTCATTTAATGGGCGGCAAAGATAGGTATTACAAGGGGTTAGTTAAAATTTATCGCAAGAAATATTGAATAAATACGAAAATTTTAATGTTAAGATAAACTATAACGTTTTCTAATGTCAGAAAATTCAAAAAAACCTGCGATTAAAAAGCAAAAAAGGATTAGAAGTAAAACCCGAATGATCCTGTAACTCCAAATTTTCTAGCGTCTGGATTATCAAAATAATTCCCTCTAAAATGGAAATCAATTCTGAAGATCTTGAAAATATTACCAACACCAAGACTATATTCCCAATAGATTTCATCATCAGGAGCGATTAGAATTTCGTTGGAAGGAGCACTTAGTAATAAATTCTCTTCGGATAATTCTCCCCAAACACCTCGAATTCCTACTAATTCTCTAAGGTTTAACTTCCTTAATAAAGGGATTCTTGAGAATATTCTACCATTAAAATTATGCTCTAAATGTAAAGAAGCATAGGTGTCGGTAACAAACTCATAAAAGTTTAGAAGAGGAAAAGTATTGTAAATTGATAAATAAGTTTGGTTACCCGGAACTACACTCAATAGTCCAAGAGGCACTTCTCCATATGTTTTTCCAAGCTCGAGTGAGCTATTTAATACTCCAAAACCACCGATATTCCAAGGTTGTCTATAGAAAAACTGTACTTTTTGATAATCAAAATCACTTTCCAAAATTCCTTTAACTCCAACACTGTAATTAAGAAACAGTGTAGCAAAATCCCCGTCATTTACTGTGATTCTATCTACTCCATAACCTGTTGTTTTCCTTCCTGGAGTATAAGCAAGTTGTGTAGAAATTTCGGTCTGTTTGATTTCTGAGCGTAGTTCGTTAGTGTCTTCGTCGATAAAATCAAGACTAAATAAAGCACGATCAGCTGGTTTTAAGGTCCTAAATGATCCTGTAACTCCAAAGGTGAAATTCTTTCGAGGTTCTATTTGCATAGAAAATGCAGAAAGGTTAATCGAGGTTAATCTCGTATTATCTCCAGTGGTTACAATCGATGAAGAAGCCAAACTTCTTCCTTCTACATCATTCGTGTTGGTAAGACTTGCACCGAGCTGCTCGACATCTCTTCGGTTTCCGGCAGAAACAATTAATCTGGATTTACGATCTACCAGGTATTTTCCTGAAACACCGTATTTAAATTTATTATCCCTAAAACCATAAGCTCCATATCCTTCGATACGCCAGCGGTCATTTGGTGTAAAATACGTACGCCCACCAGCACGAACTCTCCATCCTTCAATAGCATTAAATCCAACAGTAGAGAATAAAGGTCCAAAATCAAAACCATTAAATTCTACGTAACCGGATGCCAGTATGGTACCTATATTATATAGACGTTTAAAAGCTTTTACAGTTCTTAGCGTATCAAGCAGCTTGTAAACCTTTTTCTCATCTTTATTCAATTCTTCCATTCGAGCGTTTTGCCAGAAAGAATCTTCTCGGTTGTAAATATCCTGATCGTAAGGGTCTACCTGAGTTTTATAAAACTTTTTGTTCTTTTTGACATCAAATTTATAGTTGTCATAAAGGGTAGTTCTTTTTCCGTAAACTCCTCTGGATTTTTCTTTTTTGCTAAACGCAAAGTCAGATTGAAAATAATCTTTGGTGATCAAAAAGATGGAGTCATTAAGTACGTCAAACTCTTGTTCGATATATAAATCTTTTACCCAGTTGATATTAGCACTTTTGGTAACTTCAAGATTGATGTCTTTAATGGCCCATGTGGTATCGTTTACCCAAAAATCCCCTTGAAAAGTAAGTTCATTTTTTCGACGAGGATAATATACAATGTTATAACACCACTTATTGTCTATATAAGCACTATCTGAAAGTACATAGTTGTATACATCGATTCCCGTTCTGGATAACGGACTGGTAAAACTTTTATCAAAAAACTTCAAATAATTATCATAAACATCGTAATCCGAATACAAGTCTTTTACAAAGGCGATTAGAGTTTGGTTATCACTAAAACCTGCATTTTTATTTCCTTTCAGAACTTCTTTGTAGTCGTTGGAAGTGTTATCACCATATACCTGGGATATAGCTTCATTTAAGAAAATTGGCAGATAGGTTTTTCCTGTAATCCTGGAAGTATCCACATCGTCAAAAATGAACTCCATACCATTAAAAATACGGCTATTGATGAGGGCACTATCAATGGTATTCAAGTCAAACTCCAGCTTTTCATACTTGTCGTATTGATATTGCTTGAATTTTTTTACCCCGTTACCTCTTCGATTTTTCCATATTTTCCTTAGGATATCGATGGCAGGGTTGTTCTTTTTAGAAGTTTTTCCTTTATAAATAACAACCTCGTCCAGAGCAGCGGCTTCTTCTTCCAAGGTGATTTCCATATTATAGGTCACCTTTTTGGTCAGATTGATTGTTTTAGTTTCAAAACCAATAAATGAAATCTTGATGCTTGAGTGATTGTCATCAGATTCCATATAAAACCTACCATTCTCGTCGGTAATTGTACCCACGGTAGAATTTACAAATACAATATTGGCAAAAGGAATTGGTTGTTTATTACTGTCGTATACTTGACCACCAACTTTAGTTTGCGAAAGAAGAAAGGAACAGCTAAATAGCGTTAATATTCCTCCTAAAATCAAATGTTTCATCCAAAGTTATTAAAATTAATACTTGTGATAGTTAGTGGATCACATCATCAATTTTCAGGCCACTTTTTGACGGTAGCTTGAAATTGATGAACGCAAAATAAGCGCTTTATTTTATTTATACATCACTTTTTTTACAGCTTTAACAACATCTTTGCTGTTAGGAAGCCATTCTTCTAATAATACAGGAGAATATGGAGTAGGCGTGTCTGCTGTATTAATTTTGATAATAGGTGCGTCTAAGTAATCAAAAATATTAGATTGCACTTGGTATGTTATTTCAGAAGCAATATTAGCCAAAGGCCATGCTTCTTCGAGAATAATTAAGCGATTTGTTTTTTTGACTGATGTAAAAATGGCGTCCAAATCCAAAGGACGAACCGTTCTTAAATCGATGATTTCACAAGAGATATTTTCTTTTGCTAATTCGTCTGCTGCTTTGTAGGCTTCTTTGATGATTTTACCAAAAGAAACGATAGTAACATCATTTCCTTCTCTTTTAAGATCTGCAACTCCTAATGGGATGGTGTATTCTCCTTCGGGCACCTCACCTTTATCCCCATACATCTGCTCACTTTCCATAAAGATCACGGGATCGTTATCTCTAATTGCGGATTTCAAAAGACCTTTGGCATCTTTAGGGTTTGATGGTACCACCACTTTTAAACCAGGAGTGTTTGCAAACCAGTTCTCAAAAGCCTGTGAGTGCGTAGCTCCCAATTGACCTGCAGAAGCAGTTGGTCCTCTAAACACTATTGGAATATTGAACTGACCACCACTCATCTGGCGCATCTTTGCAGCATTATTGATAATCTGATCGATACCTACCAATGAAAAGTTAAAGGTCATGAATTCGATAATAGGTCGATTACCATTCATAGCACTACCTACACCGATACCAGCAAAACCTAATTCAGAGATTGGAGTGTCCAGAACACGGTCTGGCCCAAATTCGTCAAGCATTCCTTTACTTGCTTTGTATGCTCCATTATATTCTGCTACTTCTTCTCCCATCAAATAAATAGATTCGTCTCTACGCATCTCTTCACTCATGGCTTCACAAATTGCTTCTCTGAATTGTATCGTTTTCATAGATATATATGTTATTTTTGTGCTACACGAAAGGCAAAAGTAGCAATTAATACCCTTTAGTTAGACCTGAAAATTAAAAAATTTATTATGCACGCATAGTAAATTCGACTTTTTATTTGTACCTTCGCATTTATTATTAAATTCTCAAAAAATACCTATATAAAATGAAGATATTAGTATGTATTAGCCATGTGCCTGACACAACTTCCAAAATTAATTTTACGGATGGTGATACTAAATTTGATACCAATGGGGTGCAATTTGTGATCAACCCTAATGATGAATTTGGACTTACTCGCGCCATGTGGTTTAAAGAAAAACAAGGAGCATCTGTGGATGTTGTAAATGTAGGTGGTCCTGAAACTGAACCAACATTGCGTAAAGCTTTGGCAATTGGAGCAGATAACGCCATTAGAGTAAATGCCGAAGCGACTGATGGATTTTATGTAGCAAAACAATTGACAAAGGTTATTCAAGATGGTGGTTATGATTTGGTGATAGCAGGTAGGGAATCTATTGATTACAATGGAGGAATGGTGCCTGGTATGGTAGCAGCCTTAACAGGGGCGAATTTTGTGAATACGTGTATTGGATTAGAAATCGAAGGCGATACAGCTACTGCAATTCGTGAGATCGATGGAGGTAAAGAAACTTCTACTACAAAATTACCTTTGGTAGTAGGAGGACAAAAAGGATTAGTAGAAGAAAGCGACCTTAGAATTCCTAATATGAGAGGTATTATGATGGCTCGTAAAAAACCTCTTACTGTTGTTGAACCGGTAGAAGCGGGACAGGAAACAAAAGCTGTAAAGTTTGAGAAGCCTGCGCCAAAAGGTGACGTTAAGTTAGTTTCTCCTGACAACGTACAGGAATTAATCGATTTATTACATAACGAAGCAAAAGCTATTTAAAAGAAAAAAATATGTCAGTTTTAGTATATACAGAAAGCGAAGGAGGAAAATTTAAAAAAGCAGCTTTTGAAGTTGCGTCTTATGCCAAAGAAGTGGCGAATATGTTAGGAGGTACAGTAACTGCTGTAAGTATTAACGGAGGAGATGCTAGCGAATTAGGAGCATATGGAGTTGATAAAGTACTAGAGGTAAAAGACGATAAATTAACTGAGTTTAATGCAAAAGCATATGCTGATGCAATTAAACAAGCTGCAGAAAAAGAAGGTGCAAAAGTAGTGGTAGTTAGCTCTACTGCTGATAGTAAGTTTTTGGCTCCTTTGGTGGCTGTTAATTTGGATGCAGGATATGCTTCAAATGTGGTAGCATTGCCAGAAAGTGCAGCACCTTTTACGGTGAAAAGAACCGCATTTACTAATAAAGCATTTAATATCACTGAGATTAATACCTATGTTAAGGTAGTAGGATTATCTAATAATGCATTTGGTCTTAAAGAAGCATCTGGTGCAGCTGCAGCAGAAGCATTTGCTCCTTCATTGTCTGATGCGGACTTTGGAGTAAGTGTAACTTCAGTAGATAAAGCTACAGATAAGGTATCTATTGCTGATGCAGAAATCGTTGTTTCTGGTGGTCGTGGATTAAAAGGTCCTGAAAATTGGAATATGATTGAAGATTTGGCGGATGTACTTGGAGCGGCAACTGCATGTTCTAAGCCAGTAAGTGATATGGGATGGAGACCACACAGCGAACACGTTGGGCAAACAGGAAAACCAGTAGCATCTAACTTGTATATTGCTATCGGAGTTTCGGGAGCTATTCAGCACCTTGCAGGGATTAATGCAAGTAAAGTTAAAGTGGTTATTAATAACGATCCTGAAGCACCTTTCTTCAAAGCTGCGGATTACGGAATCGTAGGAGATGCGTTTGAAGTAGTGCCTAAACTTATTGAAAAATTAAAGGAATTTAAGTCGAATAACGCATAATTTTCATAAATTGTGCTCGATTAAGGGCTGTTTGAACTTAGGTAAAAGTCCGTTTGTTCAAACAGCCTTTTTTTATTAATGTATCTATGAGTTTAGTTCGACTGAATATAAAAGGAATATCTTACAGTCAAACCCAGAATGGGGCCTATGCGTTGATTTTGAGCGAGGTGGATGGAGAAAGAAAATTGCCTATCGTAATTGGCGCTTTCGAAGCACAGTCTATAGCAATTGCTTTGGAAAAGGAAATAAAACCTCCTCGTCCTCTTACACATGATCTTTTTAAAAATTTTGCAGATAGATTTGATATTGTAGTCAAACAAGTCATCATTCATAAATTGGTAGATGGAGTGTTTTATTCTAGTATCATCTGCGAAAGAGATAAAATAGAAGAGATTATTGATGCTAGAACCAGTGATGCTATTGCATTAGCACTTCGTTTTCAGGCACCTATATTTACCTATAAAAACATTTTAGATCAGGCAGGGATTTATTTGAAAGTAAACCCTAAGAAAGATGATGAAAATGACCCCGAAAGCCTCTTGGTGGATGAGTTAGTTTCTGAAGATGTAGAAATGGTGGGTAAAGAAACTAGCTATAAAGATCTATCCCTGGAAGAGTTGAATCGCATGTTGGAACAAGCTGTTGCTAATGAGGATTACGAATTGGCAGCAAGAATTAGAGATGAAATTTCTAAAAGAGGATAACTCATCAATACAATAAAGGGATCTAATTGTTTTTTATGACTTCTATTTTTATGAAAAGAGAACTACTTGCTTTTCTGTTTTCGCTTTTTACTTTTACCATATTATTTTCACAATCTAGTGTTGAAAGACCTGTCGATAGTTTGATTCAAACTACTGAAGAAAGTTCTAAAACTTTATTGTCATTTTGGCAAGTTTCAGATCATACTTCTTATTTCAAATATCCTGATAGTATTTTGGGAAGTAAGGAATTTAATAAAGGAAAAGATTTTTTAGAGTTAAAGGATAATGGAGCGTACAATTCTCTCATTAATAAAGTTTATACAAGTGGATATTGGATTCAGAATAATAACTTAATTATACTAAAACAAAAGGTTCCAAAAGTAGTAGAAGTTTATTATGAAATTGTGGATGAATCAACAAATTCACTGAAGTTAAAAAAGGGGAATGAAGTTATATCTTTGATTACTATAGATCACCCTGAATATGTTAAGCTACAAACTTCTCAGGATACAATCATAGCTAGCGAAGGTTTTTCATTTACAAGTTTATGGAGAGGCGTTCTTGGAATGATTGTGTTAGTGCTAATCGCATTTCTGTTTAGTAGTAATCGAAAAAAAGTGAACTGGAAGACTGTGGGTATTGGACTTGGAGCGCAGTTGTTGTTGGCAATCGGAGTTTTGAAAATTGGATTCGTGCAAGCGGTTTTTGAATTTGTAGGAAGTCTATTTGTTGCGATACTTGATTATACTGTTGCAGGTAGTGAATTTTTGTTAGGAGGAATAATGGATGTGAGTTCTTATGGTTTCATTTTTATTTTTCAAGTGTTGCCTACCATTATATTTTTTTCAGCACTTACTTCTTTACTATTTTACTTGGGAATAATTCAAAAGATAGTTCAGGTTTTGGCTTGGATTCTTACTAAACTGCTAAAAATTTCTGGGGCGGAGAGTTTAAGTGTTGCAGGTAATATTTTTCTAGGGCAAACAGAGGCTCCTTTAATGATCAAAGCGTATTTAGAGAGAATGAATCGTTCTGAGATATTGCTCGTTATGATTGGAGGAATGGCTACGGTTGCTGGAGGAGTTCTTGCTGCATATATCGGTTTTTTAGGAGGAGATGATGAAGTGCTAAAATTGATCTTTGCGAAACATTTATTAGCAGCTTCTGTAATGGCTGCTCCTGGTGCAGTTGTGATATCCAAAATTTTGTATCCTCAAACAGAAGAGTTTAATTCTAATATAGAAATTACACAAGATAAAATTGGAGCAAATGTATTGGATGCTATAGCCAATGGAACTACCGAAGGGTTGAAACTCGCCGCGAATGTGGGAGCAATGTTATTGGTTTTTGTAGCAATGATTGCTATGTTGAATGGTGTATTGGGCTGGTTCGGAAATGTGACCACCTTAAATTCTTTTATTGCAGAAAACACCCCTTATGATAAATTTTCATTAGAAGCTATTCTTGGTACTATATTCGCTCCATTAATGTGGTTGATTGGTGTAGCCAAAGAAGATATGATGCTTATGGGGCAGTTATTAGGAATTAAATTAGCTGCTAGTGAGTTTGTAGGATATATACAACTGGCAGATCTTAAGAATCCTGCAAATCCTTTGCATCTTACCTACAATAAATCGGTGATTATGGCAACGTATATGCTTTGTGGGTTTGCCAATTTTGCGTCCATAGGTATTCAGATTGGAGGTATAGGTTCCCTGGCTCCAGGGCAACGTAAAACCCTCTCAGAATTTGGGATGAAGGCACTTCTTGGAGGAACTATAGCTTCTTTGCTTTCAGCTACTATAGCGGGTATGATTATCGGATAAATCTTTTTCGATATCGTTATTGTTGAAAACTATTGTACAACTAACCCTTAATCAAAGTATTAAAGGATACATGGTATCCTATTTTTTGTATATTTGGAACACACTTAACTAACAAACAAAAAAACTAACACAAACTGTAGGAGGAATATGAAGCAGTACCTTGATCTTGTACGTCATGTGATTGAAAATGGAAATGAAAAGGGAGATAGAACCGGAACTGGAACAAAAAGTGTTTTTGGTTACCAGATGCGATTTGATCTCAGTGAAGGGTTTCCGATGGTTACTACCAAAAAACTACACCTTAAATCAATTATATACGAATTGTTATGGTTTTTGAAAGGGGATACTAATGTAAAGTATCTTCAGGAAAACGGTGTGCGAATCTGGAATGAGTGGGCCGATGAAAATGGAGACCTTGGACCAGTGTACGGATACCAATGGCGTAATTGGAATGGAGACGAAATTGATCAAATTAAAGAGGTTGTAGAGGCCTTGAAAAATAATCCGAATAGTAGAAGGATGTTGGTTTCGGCCTGGAATCCAAGCGTGCTGCCAGATACTAGTATATCTTTTTCTGATAATGTGGCCGATGGCAAAGCAGCACTTCCTCCTTGCCACGCTTTTTTCAATTTTATGTAGCCGACGGGAAATTGTCTTGTCAGCTTTATCAGCGAAGTGCAGATATCTTTTTAGGAGTGCCTTTTAATATTGCATCGTATGCGTTGTTTACAATGATGATGGCTCAGGTTTGTGGATACGAACCAGGAGAGTTTATTCATACATTTGGAGACGCTCATATATATAATAACCACCTGGAACAACTTGAGCTTCAACTCTCAAGAGAACCAAGAAAATTACCAACTATAATCATCAACCCGGAGGTGAAAGATATTTTTGGCTTCGTTTTTGATGACTTCAAATTAGTAGACTACGATCCGCACCCTCATATTAAAGGAGTGGTAGCAGTTTAGCCCTAAACTAAAACTATAAATTATGAAAAAACTACTACTTATACTATGTATTTTGTTTACAAGCATATCCTTTGGACAGGACGGGTTAGTTCTTTCGCAGGAGAATGCCAATGATAAGGGGATTTCCCCAATATGGCCCAAATGTGAACGGTCCAGACAAACACCATCACAATGTTTTGATGGGAAGCTTAGAACTCATATTATTCAGAACTTTGAGTATCCGGAAATTGCCTTGAACGAAGGTCTTTCAGGAACTGTTACTGTGGAGTTTATCATCAATAAGAAAGGAAAAGTAGAAGTATTAGATGTGCACGGTGCGCATAGATATCTGCAAAGAGAAGCGATTCGTATCATACGTGCTATCCCAAAAATGGAACCGGGAAAATGGGGTAATAAGCCGATTGCTGTTGCCTACGAAGTGCCTATTACTTTTGTTAAGCCAGAATAAATTTCAATATATTTTAACAAGGGATTAACCTTGTTTGAGAGTAGAGAATTATAAAAATCTGTAAATTTGAGTGTACCCGTAAGTCGTGTACACTTTTTTTATGATTCTTACAGATAGTTTACTTACCCTCTTTTTAAAGACCCGATCAGATACCGAAGAAATTTGTGCTCCTCTTCAAACCGAAGATTATGTGGTACAACCCATTGTTGATGTTTCACCGCCCAAATGGCATTTAGGACATACCACCTGGTTTTTTGAAGAATTCATTTTGTCCAAATATGTGCCAGGATACGAAAGGTTCCATCCGGAGTATGCTTTTGTGTTTAATAGTTATTACGAAAGTGTAGGTAAAAGAGTAGTTCGAACCAATCGAGGGAATCTTTCCCGTCCAACAGTTAGTGAGATATATGAGTACAGAGATCATGTAACAACGCATTTACAGGCTTTTCTCGAGGAGAATGATGAAGAACATATACAAGAGCTGGTAGAAGTAGGTATTCACCATGAGAAGCAACATCAGGAATTACTACTAACTGATATCAAATACATTCTGGGGAATAACCCTTTGCTGCCCAAGTATAATGATACGTTTACAGAGCATCGCGTTCCAGATGTTCCGACAAGGTATATTGGTGTAGAAGAAGGAGTTTATGAAATAGGACATCAAGGAGCAGATTTTTGTTATGACAATGAATTAGGGAGGCATAAAGTATTTCTTTCTGAATTTGAAATTTGTAACACGTTGGTGTCCAATAAAGAATACCTTGATTTTATCAAAGATGGTGGATATAAAAATAGTTTATTGTGGCATGCAGAGGCTTGGGATTGGTTGCAGAATGAAAATGTAGAGTCTCCTTTGTATTGGCATAAAATAGATGGTGTATTCCAACAATATACGCTAAGAGGCCTTTCTGATATTCATCCGGACACCCCGGTTACTCATATTTCCTATTATGAAGCTTTTGCCTTTGCGCAATGGCGAGGCGAACGTCTACCTACAGAATTTGAATGGGAGGTGGCACAGTCAGCTTTTAATTGGGGAGCCCGATGGGAATGGACAGAGAGTGCGTATTTACCTTATCCTAATTATACCAAAGCTCCAGGAGCCCTAGGGGAGTATAATGGGAAATTTATGGTTAATCAAAAAGTATTACGTGGAGGATCTGTAGCTACCCCTCAAAACCATACCCGACCCACATATCGTAATTTTTTTCACCCTCATCTTAGATGGCAATTCACTGGGTTCAGATTAGTGAAATGCAAATAATTTACCCTTTATGAATACTAAAGATCAAAAAGTACAAATCTCTACTTTCGAGAAGGAAGTGTGTGAAGGACTTACTGCCTTTCCTAAATATTTATCGTCAAAATACTTTTATGATGAGATAGGAGATAAACTCTTTCAGCAAATCATGGCGCTGCCAGAGTACTATCTTACACGAGCAGAATATGAGATTTTTGAAACCCATAGATCAGAAATTGTCCAAAGTTTTGATACAAATCAGGAAGGCTTTGATTTGATTGAATTAGGTGCAGGAGATGGGAAGAAAACAAAAGTTTTGCTTAAAGAATTAAGTGATAAAGCTTTTGATTTTACCTATGTGCCTATTGATATTAGTCAAAATGCAGTTGAAGGTTTGGTAAATGATCTTGCTAGTGAAATGCCAGGAATAGATGTGAATGGTGAAATAGGAGAGTATTTCGAAGTGTTGGATCGTTTAAAACAACTGAGTGACCGTAAAAAGGTAATCATGGTTTTGGGATCCAACATTGGTAATTTGTTGCATCAAAGAGCTATTCAATTTTTAAAGAAACTATGTAATGCTATGAATCCAAATGATCTGGTGTTAATGGGGTTTGATCAAAAGAAACATCCTCAGAAAGTTTTGGATGCCTATAACGACAAAACTGGTGTAACAGCAGCCTTTAATAAAAATGTGCTTACAAGAATCAATAAAGAGCTTAATGCAAATTTTGATCTTGATAAGTTTATGCACTGGGAAACCTATGATCCCGAAAGTGGAACGGCTAAGAGTTATTTGGTAAGTACAGAAAAACAAACCGTAGATATCGATGATCTGTCATTACAAGTTCATTTTGAAGCCTGGGAAAGTATTCATACCGAGATTTCTCAAAAATACGATGATGATATTGTAAAATGGTTGGCAGAAGAATCAGGGTTAGAGATTAGTCAGTCTTTTGCGGATCAAAATATGGATTATAAAGACTATTTACTTACCAAAATTAAAAGTGTAGGGTAAATAATTATAAAGAGATAGAGCATGAAAGCAATTTGGAATGGCAAAGTCATTGCCGAAAGTAATGAAACAAAAGTAGTAGAAAAAAATCACTACTTCCCGCCAGAAGCGATAAAAGAAGAATTTTTTAAATCAAGTAATACTCATACCAACTGTCCTTGGAAAGGTGTAGCTTCATACTATACGGTAGAGGTCGATGGAAAAGAGAATCAAGATGCAGCTTGGTATTATCCAGAAACCAGTGATCTGGCAAAGCAGATTAAAGGATATGTAGCATTTTGGAAAGGTGTTGAGGTTGTAGAATAACCCTCAACACCTTTTTATATTGTAGTTTGTTTATAATATCAATAAACTATTTTCTGCAGAAGCATAATCACTCCATTGATACCCATCTGCTTCTATTTCATTAGTCCACTCACCATCAACTACATACTTAAATTCAAATTGATTGTCTTTTGGAAGATCAATTGTTCCTTTGAAATTCCCATTTTTCAATTTCTTAAGCATAGTAGCTTCCGTGTTCCAATTATTAAATTCTCCTGCAACACATACAGATGAAGCTTCTTTTGCTGGAACAACAAAAGTAACTTTACAAATAGGCTTTGTTTTTAAATATTGTTTGGTAATCGCCATAATTTTGATTTAAAAATTAATGATTAGGTTAATAGAGTTGTTCTAAGTTACGGTAAAATATAAAAACAAAGAATGAGAGAAGTTTCAGATTTTCAATAAGTTATTAACGATAACGATGTAGTTGGGTAAGTAATTGGTCAATATCCTCGATAGTGTTGTAAAAATGAAGACTAATCCTAACACCATGACCTCTTAGAGAGGTAATGATATCCTGTTCTTTTAAGTGCAAAAATAGCTTTTGATCTCCTTTGATATTCAAAATTGTACTGTGTTTTTTTCTCGAAACCACTTCACTTCCTAACAGGTTAAGTTTTTGTAATTCTTCTTTGGCATAGCTACCAAGTATCTTTATTTTTTGTTCAATTTCTGATAGTCCAATTTTGGATAAATGCCTTAACGAATACTCGAGGCTCCCAAAATTAAAAGTGTCTAAGTGTCCACATTCAAACCGAGCAGGTAGACTGGTGTAAGAACTGTCGTAATTTTCATTTTTTGCCGCTTCGATATACGTTTTTGGAGTTAAATGATCTAGCATGCCGTCTTGAAATAATAGAAAACCATTTCCGTAGCCTCCCAATAACCATTTGTATCCGCTACATCCTAAGATATCAATACCAGAATCAGCAAAGTTGAAAACCGCTGTGCCGCAAAACTGAGTCCCATCGGCAATAATAAGCAGCTCTGGATAAGAAGTTTTTAATTGCTTGATAACATCCAGACCAATCTTGATTCCCGAGATATACTGCACGATACTGAAAATGAAAATATCGGGTTTGTGCTGTTCGATAGAAGACTTGATGTTCTGTTCCAGGTGCTCATCTATTTTCGCATAGCAGGTATCGAATCCTTTGCTTCTTACAGAAAAATTGATAGAAGGATAGTCATCATCCAATAACAGTACTTTCTGATCTTTTGAAAGATCTTGAAGGATAGTATTGAGGCCTGTAGAAAAGTTTGGTGTTAAGATGGTGTTTTTTGCAGAGGCTCCAAAAAACTCTGCAATAGTTGCTCTTACCGAATTCAAGAATTGCTGTTGCGTATCTCTAAATTTGCTTCCTCCGATCAAAAAATCCAAGTCATGTTCCTGTCTAAAGTCTAGGAGAGTATCGTATAGTAATCCAGAAGAAGCAGTGTTGAGGTAGGTATATTGTTGTAAAACGGGGAATTCATTTCGTAAATTCTTCATAAGCAATTGTAAGGTGATTTTTGGTAAAAACTATATCTTTACTTGCCGATACTAAGTTAGCATTAATATGTTCTCAAGAATGAAAGAAACACCACAAATTGATCCCCAACAAAGAGAGTTGTATGAGCATGCTCGAAAAAGAGTTATTCAGAAAAAAAGACTCTTTTATCATTTTGTTGTGTTTATAGTAGGATCTGCTTTTTTCGCTATTTTAAACCTTGTTTTTGGGTATGGCAAAGACTTCACTTTTTTTGGGGTTAATTGGTATGTTATAGCTATAGTATTTTGGGCGTTTCTTTTTGTAATACATTTTTGTAATGTATGGTTATTCAGCACCTTTATGGGGCAGGAGTGGACCGATAAGCAGATGGAAAGATTAGTAGTCAAGCAAAAGGAAGAAATCGCTTTGATTCAAAAAGATATTGACTTGATGTATCCCAAAGATGATTTACAACAAAAGAAAGAAGCATTTATTACAGAAAAACAAAACACCGAAGTGAAGGAAAAAAATGAACAAATCATTACAATGATTGCTGCGGCAGGAGAAAATAATGCGTTAGGTAAAGATAATGATCTGGTATGGCACTTACCCGATGATTTTAAACGATTCAAACAATTAACTACCGGGCATTACATCGTAATGGGTAGGAAAACTTTTGAATCTTTTCCAAAGTTGTTGCCCAATAGAATTCATGTTGTTATTTCTAGAAATACCAGTTATCAGGCTCCAGGAGCGATAGTGGTGCAAACAATGCAAGACGCTTTGGCAATTGCCAAAAATGACAAGAATCCGTTTATTATTGGTGGAGGTGAGATTTATAAACTAGGGTTGGATGTTGCCAATTGTATAGAGCTTACTCGTGTGCATTCTGATTTTGAGGCGGATGCCTTCTTTCCCGAAATTGATCAAAATACATGGGAGTTAGTCAAAGAAGAATTTCACGATGTGGATGATAGGCATAAGTTTCCGTTTACGTATCTTACTTATAAAAGAAAGTAATGCTTTCTAAAGCGTTGATTACTCATCTAGAAGAACTACTCTCAGTAAAGAATCTTGAGGCATCTCCATTATCAGGAGGAGACATCAATGATGTGTATCTGCTGCAAACTGCAAATCACAAATTTGTAGTAAAATTAAATAGTGCTTCCCGATTTCCAGGAATGTTTAAAGCAGAAGCAAAGGGGCTTGATGAACTTAAAAGGACCAACACTTTTTCAATTCCTGAAGCTATTGCTTATGGAGAAGTTGATGAGATATCTTATTTGCTTTTGCAATATGTAGATAGTGCTTCAAGGGCTTCGGATTTTTGGGAAGTGTTTGGCCAACAGTTGGCGACACTGCATCAAATCGGTGAGGAGTATTTTGGCTTTGAAGAAGATAACTATATCGGTAGTTTGCCTCAGTACAATACAAAATGCCAAACAGCTTCAGCGTTTTATATACAACAGCGATTAGAACCACAGTTTCAGCTGGCTTCAAAAAATGGGTTTTCATTTTCGAAGCTAGATGTTTTTTATAAAAACATTGAAGGCACTATACCCCAAGAGCCTTCTAGCTTGATACATGGTGATCTGTGGAGTGGTAATTTTATGGAAGATGATAAAGGAGCTCCTTGTTTGATAGATCCTGCGGTTGCCTATTCTCCAAGAGAAATGGATATAGCGATGATGCATTTGTTTGGGGGATTTGACCCGCAGTTATTTGAAGTGTACCATGAAATCTTTCCTTTGCAAAAATGGTGGAAACAGCGAATTCCTCTTTTTCAATTATACTATTTGTTGGTGCATTTGAATCTTTTTGGAAGCTCTTATTATACGTCGGTAAAAAGGATAATTGAGAGCTATTCTTGATGATTTTCAGAAGATTGTCAAATCGTTAGCCAATTGCTAGACGAATAATTTATTATCCTTACTTTTGTCAAAATTTATAACACACAATATCGTATGAACGCATATGTATTTCCTGGTCAAGGAGCACAGTTTTCAGGAATGGGCCTGGATCTTTACGAAAATTCGGATCTCGCAAAAGAACTTTTTCATAAAGCGAATGATATTCTTGGTTTTGAAATTACCAAAATCATGTTTGAAGGTACAGCTGATGAGTTAAAACAAACCAAAGTTACTCAACCTGCCATCTTTTTACATTCTGTAATCCTAAGTAAAGTGTTAGGAGACAGTTTTATGCCTGATATGGTTGCAGGACATTCTTTGGGTGAATTCTCAGCTTTGGTAGCTAATGGTACGCTTAATTTTGAAGATGCATTACAGTTAGTTGCCAAAAGAGCAATGGCCATGCAAAAGGCTTGCGAATTACAACCTTCTACAATGGCCGCAGTTCTAGGATTAGATGATGACGTAGTAGAGAAAGGGTGTGGAGCTATAGATGGTATTGTGGTTGCTGCCAATTACAACTGTCCTGGTCAATTAGTAATCTCGGGAGAGGTAGCTGCGGTAGAAAAAGCTTGTGAATGGATGAAAGAAGAAGGAGCACGTAGAGCATTGTTACTACCCGTAGGAGGAGCTTTTCATTCTCCATTGATGGAGCCAGCAAGAGAAGAGTTGGCGGCAGCTATTGAAGCTACTCAATTTAATGTTCCTGTTTGTCATATCTACCAAAATGTAACGACAACAGCAGTGTCAGATCCAGATGAAATCAAAAAGAATTTAATAGCACAGTTAACAGCTCCGGTAAAATGGACGCAAAGTGTACAGAATATGATCAAAGACGGAGCTACTTTATTCACAGAAGTAGGACCAGGTAAGGTATTGTCTGGTTTGGTAAAAAAGATAGATCGCTCTGCCGAAACTACATTAGCTGCAGTGTAATCTTGCGGTATACAATACAAATACAGAAAAGCTCTGGCATATTTGCTAGGGCTTTTTTATGTGATTAACCTATTTGTTTATAAGTAATTGATCTTTCATGAATTGATCTATGTAACCAGCAATTTCTTCTCCCTTTTCTTCCTGCAAAAAATGACCAGCATCCTTGATGATTATCTTTTTTTGATCCTTGCTAGTTGGGATTAATTTATAGAAAAACTTCTCTAATCCGCCTAGTACTTTATCCTTGTCAGAGAACATGACCAATGCAGGTTTATCCCATGTAGAAAGTACATCTCTGGCTTTTTGTATTGGTGCTACTGCAGGATCTTTTGGATGAGCAGGGACCAATAGAGGAAAAGCTACTGCGCCTCCTTTGTGTTTTTTATTAGGATATGGAGCATTGTAAGCAGCAATCACATCTTTGGATAACTTTTGGTGAGAAGCGTACTGTATAATACCTCCTACCGGTAATGAAGGATGATACTTGGTGAACATCCGCCATATTTTAAAGGGTAGTGACATTTTTTTGCCAATAGGTAGAAAGGTATTAAGGATAACAACACGTTTAAATTTTTCTGGGTATTTCCCTAATAAAGATAAGCCCAGAAGCCCTCCCCAATCTTGAACAACGAGAGTCATATCCTTAAGTTCCAATTTTTCAATAAAATTTTCAAGAGACCTGAAATGTAGATCAAAAGAGTAGTTTTTTCTACCCACAATTTTGTCTGATTTACCGAAACCAATAAAATCAGGTGCTATAAAACGATAATCTTTGAGTACGGGAATAAATTTTCGGTATAAGTAAGACCATGTGGGTTCTCCGTGAAGTGCCAGGATAGTTTCTCCTGCTCCTTCATCGATATAATGCATTTGTAGATTCTCAAAGGAGATGTAATTTTCTTGATATGGAAAATCAGTAATGTGTTCAAAACGCTTAAAATCGGGTCGTACAAATTCCATAAATTAACGTGATAATTGATATTTTATTTAGATTTTTAATTGATCCTGGTTATAGGTCAATTTTTATAAACTTAGCTAATTTCTTCTGTGAAAGAAAGAAGAAATGCAATAAAATGACGATATCAATAAATTATTGATAGTGTCTACTGTTATTTGTCATATATGTAATAAAGCGATGTCCCGCTCATATTGGGATGTTTTACGTTCTTGATAAAATAATTTCGAATAATTTTAGTTTATTTGAATTGTTAAAATCATGAAATATAAAGACTTAATAACGACATATTGTGTTGGGATGCTCTTATGGCTTCCCTGGATATTTCATGCCCAGGATGTACGCACTTTTAAAGGTGAACTAGAACTTCAAAAGTACAAAGGAGAAGCTAGCTATTCTTATCTCCTGAAAGATGCAGATACTATTTTGAATGGTCCTTTTACATTTAACCGTTCTAATCTGAAAGCGTTGTTAGAAAAAGAAGACGTCTCTTTTTCGATCCAAGGACAGTTTACGAATAACTATCCAGAAGGGAATTGGTCTTTTCGATTCAATGAGTTTCAGTCGAGTGATAATAATGCAGTTGAGGACTATCGCTATGTGGTAAATGTAGACGGAAACCAACGAGTAGCGTCTGGGAGCCTACTACAAGGAAGGCCTGATGGGACATGGACCATTAAAGTACAGCAAATTAAGGATTCTGAAGTCCGACAAGTTGATTTTAATAGTGTCATCACTTTTGAAAAAGGAGTTCCTCAACAAAGTTTTCGAATTGAAGATCAACAACAGGAACTGGTAGGAAGGTTTTTGAGGAATGGACTTGCTCACGATAAATGGACATTATTTTCAGATAGAGAGTTAGACGAAATAGAATCCTGGTATTTTGATGAAGGTGTTTTACAGACTATAGAAGTAAATTCAAGAAACGGTAGCAGAAGTATACCAGTTTTTAAGGGTTTGAATACAAGAACTGAGGTTATTTCCTTAGGAGAAAAATACATGAAGATCCTTGAGTTTCTATTATCAGATAGTGATGCTAGAAAGGTTCGAGAAGGTGGAATTACCTATTTGTTAACCACTAATGAAGGGCATTATCAAAATATAGACGACATTTTATCTGCTTTGGGGTCCTCTTCATTCTCACCAGAGTTCAAGGTAGTTGTTCCCTTTTATCCTTTAGCATCTAATGAAAAAGAGGCTATTGATGCTACAGTAGCCTATTACCAAAAATCGAGAAGCATAAGTGATTTTTTATTAAACGATTCGCAGCTCAATATTCGGAAATTATCAGATCAAGATGTTCGTTCTTTGGAAGATGAGGTAGCGGAGATTTCTGAAAGCATTTTACAACCATTACAACAAGTAAATGAATATCATAAAGATGAAATTCTTACTCATATAGAAAAGGATAAGATCCTTACAAACTTGTGGGAGAATGGAATATCTCAATTACAGAACTTCGAAAAATATAAGATTTCTTTAAAAGGAAAGATCAATCCAGAGGATAATGTTTTTAATGTTTTGAAAATTGTGTCCGAACAGACTTTTTATCGCCTGGAAGCGATACAAGCAACACTACAAAGTAAAATAGATAAACAAGTAAAGCAACAAGAAGCTATTGCCCTGGAAAAAGAGATGGTTACTCGTCATAACTATCTGGAAGAACTAGGGGAGAGAGGCAGAGCAGACTCTATACCAGCATTGTTTTTTGAGGCAATAGATCAGTTAAAGAAAACTGCAGAGGATAAATTGAAAGCCTATTCTGAGATAGAAAACCTTGAAAAAAGTTGGAGTTCGGGAGAACCTTGGTGCACTGTTTTGAAGATTACGGTAAAGTAGGAGAGCGGGTTTTAAAACTTCCTGAACAACAAAAGGAAATACATGAAAAATATATGGACGCTGTCTGGAATCCATTTATTGCTACGCTGATGGATGAAATGGTGAAAAAGCGTATCGTTTCTGCTTATGATGATGTGTTGATCCCTTACTTTCTACAACAGGTAGAGGAAGGATTGCCATGTGAAGAAGCAAAGAGCTGGATGAATATGGTTGATCTTACCTATAAGCAACTCTTGATTTTGAGAGATGAAGATACCAGAAAGATGGAGCGAAAGCTAAAAAAGGAAAAAGATCCTATTGTAGTATTGCAGCGTTTTAAAGTCCCTGTAGCAACTAACCAAGACTAGTAGATGATAAAAAAATACTGTACATATTTGTTTTTTGTGATCATCTGCTTTTTTGTCTCAGTTGAGGCGATAGCACAAGAAGAAGACCCAACCGAATCAAAGTTTAAAGAGCCAGTAACCAAGTTATGGATCAATACCTACGGGAATATTAGAATTTCCAAACGCTTGTTTTGGGTTGCTCAAACCCATTTCAGGTTTGAAGAAACAGAAAGCACACCTTTTGCTGGTCAGGTAGGTCAAGTATACAATAGACACGCTATTGGTTATATTTATTCAAAATATTTTAATGTTAGCCTTGGGGGTGTATTAAGGCTTAATTTCAATACAGATCCAGAATCTGTAGATCGTAATCTAGTACCCGAATGGCGCATATGGCATCAATATATGTTTGCGATGCCGCTTTCTTCTATGATGTTTTATCATCGTATTCGTATTGAACATCGTTGGACTCAAGGATTTGAAGAAAACAGTGAATACATTTTCAGGAATCGATGGCGATATATGTTTAAAGCCAAGATTCCTATCAATTCGGATAAATTTAAACCAAAGACGTTTTATGTCTCTCCCGAGGCCGAATTGATCATGCAAAGTGGTAAAGCGGTTATAGGTAGCCCTATGGAAGATTTGCGTTTACACGCTTCTTTTGGATATATTTTGAATCCTAGAATGACAGTAGCAACGGGGATTATGTATTCTCAAGGGCAAACTTTGAGTGATGCTTCTGTTTTTAAGCAGAATTGGACACTTCGATTTCACTTGTACTTTTCACCAGATTTCAGAAAAGTTAAGAATAAGTTGCCTGCAATTCATTTAGATGATTAATATTGCAAAAATTTGATGTAAGCCCTAAACCCAATGAAAAAAAAGAACGCCAACATCCTATTATATAGTATTTTGACTCTCGCTGTTTTTGCGGCAACCTATAACACCATTCGCGCTAAAAAGCTTAAAAACAAACTCCATACTCTGGAAGAAGAAAGAGCTAAAGCATCACGGGACTCTATTTTAGAACGGAGCCTTCTTCAAATAGATTCTATATTGATCAAAGGAGAATATAGATCTGCGTTGAATGCTTATCAAGAACAATTTGATGCTGTAATCAATGATGGTGATGAAAAAGAAAGTGTAAAGTTTCGGATAGAGGTAGCCCAACAGTTTATGAATTTGCATAAAGAAATCTATGAAGATCATTCTTTGTCAGATTCAGTTCAGGAAATAGATACCACCAATGTGGGGGTTGCAGAGACATTAATTCAACTTAGAGCCTACGATTCTTTAAGTTTTGCCCTTGAAAAGGCTAAAGTTCAATTGAACAGAATAAAAAAACAACTCAAAAAAAGGTCATATGGGGAGTATCTTACGTTTAAAAACCCCAAAAAGCACCAATTGCATTATGTAGGTCAGGTAAACAATAGCAAAGCAAACGGCTTTGGTATTGCGCTATTCGATACCGGAAGTAGATACGAAGGTGAGTGGAAAGACAATCTACGCCATGGAGAAGGATCTTTTTATTGGCCAGATGGTGAACGCTACGAGGGAGAATATGTAAACGATCTCCGCAATGGTATAGGAACTTACTTTTGGCCGAATGGAGAAAAATATACTGGACACTGGAAAAATGACCAACGTGATGGTGATGGCGTTTTTTATGGTAAAGACGGAGAAATAGTAACCAGTGGTACTTGGAAAAAGGATAAGTTGGTAGAAGAGCGGAAGAACAGGAAATAACCGCTATCTTTTTTTATTTCCCAGCCGTAAACTTAGTTTCGAGGTATAGTTGTTTCCACTCACCATTTTGATAATCCCCGACTTTAAAAGTATAGGTGTTGTCATCCACATATTCCCACATATCGGTAACCGTTGAGGTACCATACATATAGGTATATATTATGTTTTTATCCTTACTTTTTACGGTCCCTGTAGTCACTCCACCAAAAACATCAAACTCCCAGAATTCGATCGTTTGTTTTTCAGGATTGTATCTTCGGATTCCATGATTACGAGCACCAAATTCGGTCTGCTCTTTATTAGTATATCCTTTGGATTCTGCAATAACGATCGTATTGTTGAGGTCAAAATGAAATACGATTTCTTGCTTAAATTTGCTTCCATCTCCCCAGTTTCCTTCAGCTTTCCACACTTTTCCTATCAAAGGCGTAAAAGCAGAGAGTTTGGTTTCCTGGCTCCATGAATACGAATAGCAAATGATAAGAATGACAACAGTTTTTAGAATTTTCATCGATGTTTTTTTTGTTTCAGAATCAGTTTATGTCAGCGCTTTATAGACCAAAGCTCCGATAACTACTATAATACTAATGATACTCATAAATATACCGAAAAAGAAGAAGCCAAAACAATAAATTACTAATCCTAGAAGAAACCCTACGATTTGTTTTTTCCCAAACATGTCACGAAAAATTTGACTGTAGATGAATGCGGCAATTGAGAATCCGATTACTAGCATAAATCCAAAGAATTCTGGTATAAAATAAAATATAACAACATTTAGAGCCCCATAAATAGTAGATTGTCCGAGCATAAAAGTATTCATTATAAAATGCTCAGCATAATATAATTTATGTCGTTCTAGAAATATTTTTGAGCTTAATGAGATAAAGGGTACTAATAAAAAAGGAAGCAAATTCATAAACTTGGTCGCAATCTTAAAGTATCCCCGCATTTCTACTTCTTTTTCTGGTGTTTGAATGATCCCTAGATCTTTATAGGTTTCAACCATTGCTTCTACCTGAAAATCCCAAACCCCAAAAGTGAGCATACAAAATACATTGATAGCAATTCCTATCAGTGCATATCGAAATGGATTGGCATAATTTACCGTGTTTCCCTCTAAATATTCCTGAATAACTTTTCCGGGTTGGATCAGTAGTTTTTTGAAGGTGTAAAAGAATCCTTTTTCAAGATTGAAAATTGCTGTAGCTGCATTGTTGATGAGCTTTTTCAAAGTCCAGCGTTCTGCGATATGTTTTTGTCCACAATGATTGCAAAAATTACCAGAATAACTATGTCCACAATTTTTACATTGATAATTTGATTCCATTACAAGATTTCTAAGGTTGTTAGAAAAGAATACGACCTTCTATTAATCGATTAAAAAATATTATTGTTTGTAAATTTTCCCTTCCTTCATTACAAAGACAATATTTTCCATAGTGTCAATTTTTTGTGTAGGATCATCATTAACCGCAACGATATCAGCGATAAAACCTGGAGATACTTGTCCTAGTTGTTCCTGCATTTCCAAAATTTTTGCATTGGTAATTGTGGCGCTTTGGATAGCAGCAATGGCAGGCATTCCTGCTTCTACCATATATCCAAATTCTTTACCGTTTTGGCCATGTTTAAAAACACCGGCATCAGTTCCAAAAGCAATACCAACTCCTCGGTCGTAAGCCTTTTTGAAGGTGTTTTGAATCTTGGGACCAATATTTAAGGCTTTGGGTACAATAATGGCAGGATAATAGCCATCAATCTTAGCTTTGTCTGTTACCTCTTTTCCGGCAGTAATAGTAGGTACCAAATACGCATCATGCTGTTTCATTAGATCCATGGTTTTTTCGCTCATTAGCGTACCATGCTCGATAGTTTTTACACCGCCTAATATTGCCCTTTGCATACCTTCGTCACCATGAGCATGTGCTGCAACATGAAAGCCATAATCTTTGGCTGTTTCGCAAATAGCTTTTATTTCCTCGACCGTAAATTGAGGATTCGATCCACTTTTTGCAACACTTAGGACTCCTCCCGTAGCAGTGATTTTGATCAAATCGGCACCATTTTTATAGCGTTGACGAACGGCTTTTCTAGCATCTTCAACGCTATTTACTACTCCGTCCTTAGGTCCAGGATCTCCGATAAGCGATCTTTTACCTCCGTTTGTTGGGTCTCCATGACCTCCTGTTGTAGACAATATTTTACCGGCCGTAAATACTCGGGGTCCAACAATTTTACCTTGTGCAATTGCCTTTTTTAACGAAATATTTACTCCTGATCCACCAAGATCTCGTACCGTGGTGAACCCCGCCATCAATGTTTTTTCTGCATATCCAACTGCATCAAAAGCAAGATCAGCTTCGTTATCTGTATACCTTTTCAGATAAGCTTTTGGGTTGGTTTCACTTTCGATATGAATGTGCATATCGATCAATCCAGGCATTACTGTTTTGTTTTTAAGATCAATGGTGGTGTCTCCTTTTTTACCGTCGACATAACCGTCTTGTATTTTGGAAATCTTATTTCCAGAAATCACAACTGTCTTTTCGGTAAGAATCTTTCCGTTTTTAGTATCCACTAATTTTCCACATTGTAAATAAGTGTCTTGTGCTAATAATGAAGTACTTGCGCAAAAAAGAAGAAGCGTAAAAATATATCGCATTTTGATGATTTGTTTGAATGTGAATGCTAAATATAGTCGAATTAAGGGATTTGGCAAAACCACTCCTTTTTGGAGAAGTTACATTGGCCAAATCAGATATTTGAAGATTCAGCTACTTTAAAACAATTGATTTACATCCAATAAAATAAATAAAAAAATGGAAAATAAATCGCTATGTGCTAGTAATTGAGTAAATTAGAGGAAGGGGCTCCCATTTTCAGTTTGGCTTGAATTTTGATTTTTTAGTAATACTAGGGAAAAACAATGTAATATGGTTATAAAAATACTCGTTTTATGGTGCTGCTTACTATCGATAAATCTGTTTGGACAAATTACTCCGGATGATCTCATTAATTTTGATGAAAAATCCTCTAGAAGCTATTTAAAAAAACATCGGGTACTATCTGCATCCTTGGATTCAATTATTAATTTCGGACATATAGATAGAGGTGTAAATACTGTTTGGCTTAAAGATGTAAAGGCAAATTTTACCACATTGGTTCCTCATAGTGGTTTGTCTCTGGTTTATAAAGAATTACCATGGATGCATCCTTGGCTAAAAGAGCATAAAGAGCTAAGAGTTTACTTTTGGATGAACGATCTAACTGGTACTCCTGAATTAGTAGGGTACAGTAAAGATATTATTGAATTTCCTAAAATAAGAAAAAAATTACTGGACAATGAACAAGATACATTTGTTGATTTCTCTTCGGTAGATCCTTCAGCTTTTTCAGGCACCTATATTCGAGGTCGATTGGATGGGTCAGTACGGATGACGGTGTTTACGTTACTCTATAAAAAGAATTTATTACTGATATACCCAGAACACCTTTGGGGCGCACCCAAGATATCGACTTTTGCAGATCGATATAAGTTAGTAA
This sequence comes from Aquimarina sp. KJ22-3, assembly GCF_055808215.1. Lineage (NCBI taxonomy): Bacteria > Pseudomonadati > Bacteroidota > Flavobacteriia > Flavobacteriales > Flavobacteriaceae > Aquimarina > Aquimarina sp. KJ22-3. The sequence continues at coordinate 1,066,882 of NZ_CM147859.1, forward strand.
AACCTATATCCGTAGGACTACTAGAAAAAATAGTACAAGAAGATATTTTTTTGGTGCTAAAAAAAGTGAACCATCAGTATGAGATTTGTGGGTATGTAGGTTCAGAAGGCAAGTAAATCTCCGTTTACTTTAATAATTCTTCCAAGTTACTTTCAATATATTCTGGAATACTATCAATAGCGATCAATTCATCTGATAAAGATTGTTTTTGCTCTTGTAATTGAATGATTTTTTCTTCAATGGTATTTTTTGAAATGAAACGAGTGACCAAAACTTTATTGGTTTGTCCAATACGATGCGCACGAGCAATAGCTTGTTTTTCGGCAAATGGGTTCCACCAGGGATCCAGCAATACTACATATGAAGCTTTGGTTAAATTTAGACCAACTCCACCTGCTTTCAAAGAAATAAAGAACAATGAAATATCATCCTCTTCTTGAAAACGATTGACAATGGTTTCTCTTTCTTTGGCAGCTGTATTTCCGGTTAAAGAAAGAAAAGAAATCCCTTGTGCTGCACTCCACTTTTCGTAAATGGAAAGATGAGAAACAAAAGAGCTAAACACCAATACCTTTTTTTGTGCAGCAACTAAAGTTTGGAGGTGATGGGTGACGTCCTCAAATTTTCCAGAAGTGTGCTGTGTCTCACTGGAAACCAATTGTGGGTGATTGGCAAGTTGTCGTAGCTTGGTTAAGGTGTTGATGATATGAATTTTGTTTTTTGCAGCATGATCAAGCCCTAACAATAGATTGCGAGCAGCGGATTTTTCGGATTCGTAGCTTCTTTTTGTTCTGGTTGCATCTCAGAATACCGTATTTGCTCAGTAAGTTCTGGTAAATCTTTAGCAACCTGATTTTTGGTTCTTCTTAGTATAAATGGGTCAATTAAGGATTTGAGTTCGGTTATTTTTTCTTCATTTTGATGTTGTTCAATTGGCATTTTAAAATGCTCTTTAAAAAAAGCAAAACTGCCTAACATCCCCGGATTAATAAATTCCATTTGCGACCATAGATCAGACAAAGAGTTTTCGATTGGAGTACCACTCAGCGATATTTTATGTGCCGTATTGATCTTGTTAATTGCCTGGAAAATTTTAGAATCCTTATTCTTGATTTGTTGACTTTCATCCAGAATTAAATAATTGAAATTTAATTTTTGAAACGTATCATGATCCCTGGAGATGATGCCGTAAGTGGTTAACACCACATCATATGACTCCAAATACGGAGCGTTCTTTTTACGATCTGTACCAGTATATTTTATAAGGTTAAGATGTGGAGCGAACTTGATAATTTCCTGAGCCCAGTTAAAAACCAGAGAAGAAGGTAATACGATCAATGTCTTTAAGAATGTTCTTGTTTCCAAAGGCGTGGCAAAGAGATCGAATTGTATTTCGCTAACTCCATTTTCGCTGGGTTGCAATTGTTCTTTTGCGTGTACCAAAGTTGCAATCGTTTGTAGTGTTTTACCTAGTCCCATATCGTCTGCAAGACACGCCCCTAAACCATTGTTGTAATGATTTACTAACCATTGCACACCTTCTAGCTGATAAGGTCTAAGGCGAGCTTTTAGATCTGAAGAAGGTTGATAAGGTGCTGACGATTCATTTTGGTCATAAAGAGGCAATTCTTCTTCCGGAATAACCTCTTTTAAAACCGTGTAATTACTTTTTGCTAGCGTGATTTTATCGTCGGTAGATGTGCCAAAATCTGCCAACTTCTTATATCGTGTCATCCATTCTAAAGGAATGATAAAAGTTTCATTGTTGTTTAGCGGAAAACATCGGTCATTATTTCGGATATACTTGATAAACTTTGAAAATGGGATTTCCTCTTCTCCAATAGTGACCCATCCTTTGATGTTAAACCAATCTTTTTGTTGCTCTTGTTGAATAGAAAGTTGATGTGAAGTCGTACATACTTGTTGCCCAGATACGTTGGGAAGTTGTAAGTTGAACCCTTCTTTCTGCAATGTTGTTTTGTGGTTCGTAATCCATGTAATAATCCCATAAGGATCATTGGATTCTGAAACTTCAAAAAGTAAATTTTGATTCAGAAGAAGACCTTTTGAGGTAATTTTCTCTACAATCTCAGATTCAACATCCGAATTTCTTCGGGTCTGTACAATGGTAATTTGGTCTTCATTGTAAATGATTTCTGAGGCTGTTTTTTTGGATTGATTCAAATCAAATGTGCAATGTTCGTATTCAAATGTGATTTTTGCCACATAAAGATCCTGGATAAAATCCTGGATGATTTCTAAGGTGTATCCTAAAACATCTTGTTTGTTTACAATCTCAAATCCCTCTGCCTGAACTTCAATATTCTTTGATACCGGAACGATGACTTTTTCCAAATAGGTTTTAACGTGTTTTTGAGCTATGGTGATTTTATCTTTTTGTAGAAATGGTTTTAGCTTGTTTGCATTTAAATTTTTAATCCTGAAAAGCTTTTTGTTTACTATGATCCATGAGGGATCGTTTAGTAAAATAGTAATGTTTTTATCTTTTGGATTAAACAATAATTCTTTGTCTTTTAGTGAAAAAGCGTACTCAATACCTTTTTCTGTCTTAGTAAACCTAAGTATGGGATCTAGTGGGAGTTTTGCAATTTCAATAATACTAGAGGCAAGGGGTTCTTTACGTTTTGCCTGATAAGCAATAGGGTACTGGTTTTGAGTAATGAGTTGATAAAAAGTACCGAGTTTTCGGTTTACAAAACCTTCGATCAGTTCTTTGGTTTTGTCTTCCAACAGTAGTTGTGATAGGTTAAGGTTTTTTCGGGATTTTTTAGGCTTAAAACGTTGTTCTAAAGCTGTTGGTCGCAAAAGGGTACAAATTTCAATAAGCTGTTCGTGTGGTGTTCCTGGATATTGGATATTGAATTCGGAAATAATCTCAGGAGTAGCCTGTTTCTCTATGTATTCAAATTGTGCTTCTTTTTTAGAAACGATATAGGCTTCCGGAAGTGCAGGTAATCCAGTAAAATTGTGGTCAACAATATTGTAACAGATACAGTATGAATCCATTTCAGTGATTGGTGTAGGTTTGGGGTAAAATTTGATGAGTGTTTTTTAAGTCCATCTGAATTGAAAACAGTTCAGATGGACTTAAAATTTTATTGATTTACAAAATCAATAACTGTTTTGGTGATAAAATCAATTTGTTCATCATCAAGTTCTGTATGCATCGGTAACGAGATTACTTCTTTCACCAATTGATTAGTTATGGTAAAATCAGCCTCATTGTATCGATCATCTTTATATGCTTTTTGGTTGTGTAATGGGATAGGATAATATACTCCACATGGGATTCCATTATCGTTTAGATGTTTTACGAGTGCATCACGATCAATATCAATAACTCTTAACGTATACTGATGAAATACATGACAATTACATGTATCGCAAATGGTATTTTCATCAGATCCACAGTTGTTTCCCTTTACTTTTGGAGTGATAATGTTTTTAATCCCAGCAAAAGCAGTATTATACTTTCTTGCAGCTGCTCTTCGCGCGTTATTATAACTGTCCAAATTAGGTAATTTGGCACGTAAAATAGTAGCCTGGATAGAATCTAATCTCGAATTTACACCTACTACATCATGGTGATACCTTTTGTACATCCCATGATTTACAATACCTCTTATAGTATGTGCCAAGTCATCATCATTGGTAAAAATGGCTCCACCATCTCCATAACATCCTAAGTTTTTGGAAGGGAAGAAAGAGGTAGAAGCTACATGCCCGATAGCTCCTGTTTTTTGAGTCTTGCCATTAGCAAATTGATAACTTGATCCAATACCTTGGGCGTTATCTTCTATAACATATAAGTTGTGTTCTTTGGCTATAGCCATGATTTCATCCATATTGGCACATTGTCCAAATAAATGGACAGGGACAATAGCTTTGGTTTTTGGAGTAATCGCCTTACGAATGGCTTCCGGGTCGATGTTAAATGAATCCACCTCTACATCTACAAGCACTGGTGTAAGTTGCAAAAGTGCAATTACTTCGACCGTGGCGGCAAAAGTAAAATCAGCTGTAATTACTTCATCACCGGGCTGTAATCCTAATCCCATCATGGCTATTTGTAACGCATCTGTACCATTGGCACATGGGATTACATGTTTAACATCAAGATACTCTTCTAATTCTTTTTGAAAGCTATGGACCTCTGGTCCGTTAATAAATGCTGTAGATTGTATAACGTCAAGTACAGATTTGTCGACTTGTTCTTTAATTTGCTCATATTGACCCTTTAGGTCAACCATTTGTATTTTCCTCATTGATGTGCGTATTGTAACCTCACGAAAGTACAAAATAAAGGAACTATAGCCAATGTAAAAGTGGTTTTTGAATGTAGATGCGTAATACGCAAAATCAAAGCATCTTAACCAGATAAGTTCAAGATGCTTTGATAGAGGGTGATTGGTGCGTATTAATTGGTTTTGATGAACTTAATGGTTTTGAAGTTTTCGACTTTCAATAAATAAATTCCTGCATGTAAAGACTGCACTTGATTAGAAATGTCGTATCTGGAAATCTGCTCATTAGGTAATTCCCATGATTTGACTTCTTTTCCAGTAATGTCGTAGATAGTAATCTTTATAGATTGAGCCGTTACTGGGGTTTCTAGAACTAGAGAAGCTTCATTTTTAACCGCATTAGGTACTATTTGTAGTTCGTTTTTCTCGTTGATTACAAGGTTATCGACATTGGTGTTTATTACATTTTGAATATCGCCAACTACAAACCCGGAAATGATATTCCTTTTGAAATTGCCTTCGCTCTCTGCATGTAGAAATAGGCTATAGACACCATCTTCAAGAACGGAAGTGTCAAAATAGAAATGATCTTTCTCTTGGGTAAAAGTCACGATTTTTGGATCTCCATCGATTTGAATTCCCTGATCGGTAATTTTTTGGGTGATCACCGCGCGAACTTCGGTATTCTTTGGAGTGTGAAAATTCTTTTGATTTGAAAACAAACCTGCTTTTAAGAGGGATGCATTACCTGTTTTGATATTTTGAAACTCCAAGCGGATGCCATTATTTTGTTTGATAAATGCTGCAAAATTAGAGTTACTTTTTAGGGTTAACTCTCCATCTGTAACCGAGATAACCGTTTGATGATCCTGAGTTACATGTTTTGTGTAGTTCTTTATCTTTTTTGTCTGATCGTAAAGATCAAAAGAAGCTTTAGGGTTTTCATGTAAAATCTCTGCTACGGCATATTTAGAATCTTTGTCCAAGGTTATTTTATCATACTCATTTTGAGAATGAACAATATAGTAGTTACTTACTATTTTGGAGTTTTCTGCATTATTATTTGATTTAAAATTGCTGTGTAATGAAGGATTCTCTATATAGGATTTCACATAAGGCCAACTAAATTGACCCAGCCCTACATCCAGATGATCAAAAATAGCTCTCGAGTCATTTTTTCGGAAAACATATTCGGCTCCAGGACGTAGTGTACTGCTATACGGAGCAACCCCATCATTAGCACCTTGTACGGGTAATAAAATTCCTCCGGTAACCAGAAATGCAGCGGCAGCTATCGTAGATCCTTTATAAAATCCAGAAGCGCCTAGTATCACAAATTTTTCTGGATCATTATTGGGATGATTATCAAGTATCGGTCGTACCACATCTCTACAGTAATAGGTTGTAGAAGTTCGGGCTCCTTCGTTGAGTCCGGTAAGTCGCCATGCCCAATTCAACCATGGCATTTGAGAAATATCCGCAAGATAAGTACCCCAAAATGGTGTACCTAGTGCAAAGGCTCTGGTTACTTTCGAATTTTTTCCATACTGAAACATCGCTGCTTCAGAAGCTTTCCCTCCATTACTGTGCCCAACCAGATAGACTTCAGAAACGTTGTATTTGTTGGTGACAATATCGATAGATTCGGCTAGTAATTCTCCATTTACCCAAATACCTCCACCTCTTGTGGTAGCTACAAAAACAGCTTGATATCCTTCGTTGTAGGTATCTCTATAAAATGAATTGTCAAAAAGAAATTGCCCTTGGTTAAGGTCAATATATCCGTGGTTAAAAACGATCACTTTTCCGTTATAGTTTGGTGGAGTCGCTCCGTAATGAATAGTTGACTTTACCAAAGGACCTATAAACAAAGGGCTCAATTTGTCTGGAGTGGGGAGTTGTACTTCTAAAAAATTTTGTGAGAAAAGAATAGCGCATGAGAATAACGCAATGAAAGTAATTTTTAATTTCATGGTTTAAGAGTTTGTGTTAAGGTTAATGTTAAATTAATTAATTTTTAACTAAAAAGGTATGATAATATTAATTTTTGTTTCAATAAAATGAAATATTGATAATTTGGATGTAAGTTGTTCTTTTTGAATTTTTGGTACCGTATTCTAGTAAAGAGCTGTATTTTTGCTATTCATAAAAATAGAAGTCATTGCATATTATATATAACATCTTTGTTGGAATTTTCAATTTCATACTACCTGTTTTGGGAGGGTTTGGCTCCAAATTGAAGTTATTTGTCAACGGAAGACGTTCGGTTTTCGAGATTTTAAAGGAGAAGATATCAAGTGATGGTGACATTATTTGGTTTCATTGTGCCTCTTTGGGAGAATATGAACAAGGAGTTCCTGTAATGGAAGCGTTAAAGGCCAAATTTCCGGACACGAAATTGTTGGTTACTTTTTTCTCCTTCAGGTTATGAAATAAAAAAGAACAGCAAGCTTGCTGATATCATTGTATACTTGCCTATAGATACGAAAAGGAATGCTAAGAAATTCATCCAACTGGTTAATCCCAAACTGGCTGTTTTTGTAAAGTATGAATTTTGGCCTAATTATCTTAAAACACTTCGGGTGAACGATATCCCAACAGTATTTATATCTACTACATTTAGAGAAGATCAGGCCTTTTTTAAGTGGTATGGAGGTTTTATGAGAAATGCCTTGAAGGGAATCGATCATTTTTTTGTTCAAGATGCAACTTCTCAAGCACTGATTGAAGGGTTGGGGTATACCAATGTATCTCTAAGTGGGGATACCCGATTTGATCGGGTGAGTCATCAGATAGAGATGGACAATCATGTGGATTTTATTTCAGAATTCGTAAATGATCGTACGTGTATCGTGATGGGTAGCTCCTGGCCTGAAGATGAAGAGGTGTTTTTGGATTTTGTAAATAATGCTCCGAAAGAGGTTTGTTTTATTATAGCTCCACATGAAATTAAAAATAGCAACGTCAATCCTTTGGTACAGAAAATAGAAAAAAACACTGTTGTATATTCTGAAAAAGAAGGCGTTATCCTTGCAGATCAACAAGTCTTTGTGATGAATACAATTGGGTATTTGTCCAGGGTGTATAGTTATGGGGATATTGCCTATGTAGGTGGAGCTATGGGAAATACAGGATTGCATAACATTCTAGAACCTGCCACTTTTGGTATTCCCATTATCATTGGAAAAAACTTTGAGAAGTTTAGAGAAGCCAAACAACTTCAGAAATTGGCGGGATTATTTTCTGTATCAAGTACAGAAGAGTTTAATAGCATAATGACTAAGCTTGTCGAAGACAAAAAGTTCAGAGAAAAAACAGGTATGATTGCAGGACACTTTATTAATAGTAACACCGGTGCTACCGCAATGATCGTAGATTATTTGGATACTAAACTGTAACTGCCTCGCGCAAATACCTTCTAAAAGGAAGCATTTCTTTATAAACGGCAATCACATAATCCGTAAAATCAGGCGCCAGTATCTGTTCTTGTTTTAAGTCATGAATCACAGCAAAGGTTCTATAGCGCAACAAATGGATATGTTCATGATCCTTACTGTAGCCTTTTGGTGCTGATTTCAACATATCATCTTCGGCATATAAACCTCCAAAGGTGTCCTTAAAACTTTTTTTGTTAATGATTTTCACGAGTTCTTCCCCGTTATAATCAATGCCTTCTCGGATACTCTGCAGTAATTTGTTGTCTGGCCTCCAGTAGCCTCCTGCGAGTACTCCTTTTTTGATGCCTATTTCAATATAAAAATCTCCTTGCTTGGTTTTTTGATCCAATCCAGCTCCAAAGTGATCTTTGTATACAGGTTTATTGGGATGAAAGAGGAGGTTGTTGTTAATTCGATTGATTCCTTTTTTACCTGGTGTTGGATAATACTCTGGATCTATATTAGCTAATTTGTTATCCAGGTCATCGAGCCAGGAAACAAAATCATTTCGGATAGCCTGATAGTGTTTTCTATTCGCATCCATCCACTCCTTGTGATTGTTGTGCTGTAGTTCTTCAAGAAATTGAAATAAAGCCTGAAAGTCCATGGTCTAGAAAGTGTAGTTACTCTTTAAAATAAACCATTCAACTCAGCATCAATTCGATTGATGATACTACCAAGATCTTCAGGGTTATCTACAAAATTGAGATGATCCACATCTACGATAAGCAAGTTACCTTTGTCATAATCATGTGCCCAAGCTTCATAGCGCTCATTAAGTCTACTTAGATAATCAATGCTGATGGTGTTTTCGTATTCTCTTCCTCTTTTATGGATCTGTGCAACAAGATTAGGAATACTACTTCTTAAGTAAATAAGTAGGTCAGGACCTTCTACCACTGCTTCCATAAGATCAAATAGCGATTTATAGTTTTCAAAATCTCTATTGGTCATTAGTCCCATGGCATGCAAGTTGGGAGCAAAAATGTAAGCATCCTCGTAGATGGTTCTATCCTGTATGATATCTTTCCCGCTTTCTCGGATATCCAAAATTTGTCTGAAACGGCTATTCAAAAAGTAAATCTGAAGATTGAACGACCATCGTTCCATTTTGTTATAGAAGTCTTCCAAGTATGGATTTTCTAATACATCTTCATAATGCGCCTCCCATTTATAATGTTTAGCAAGTAATCGGGTCAATGTGGTTTTTCCGGCACCGATGTTTCCAGCTATTGCTATATGCATATTAGATAATTTTTGTTGGGGAAACGGTTAATCTTTGTTCTGGCGTAAATATAATAGATTTTATGAGTAAGATAAAAGGGATATAATAAAGAATTTGTACTGGATTATTATTTAGAAATATTTTTACAAAACTTGATAAAAGAAGGCTTTCATAAAAATCTGCTATTCTTTATCATCTTTATAATAGGATTAACAATCTGTCTTCTATTTTGCAGTATCTTTAGATAAAAAGTAATTTTGTTATGAAGTTTGTAAAATATTATTTCCTCCCCTTCTTTTTTATGTTGATAGCTTGTAATCAAGTGCCGAATGAAACGTCTAAGGAAGCACAAACAACAACAGAACAACAAATGGAAATACAAGCACAACAAGGTGTAATTACCAAAAAAAGCAATAAGAGTTTTGAAGAGACTTATGCATCATTAAAAGATATCATTACTAATAATCCCAATTTGAAAATCATTGCCGAGCTGGATCATCAAAAAAATGCAGCTTCTGTTGATTTAGAATTAAGGCCTACACGTATCATTTTGTTTGGTAATCCAAGATTAGGAACTCCACTTATGCAAACTTCACAAACTACTGGGTTAGATTTGCCACAAAAGATTTTGGTATGGCAAGATGAAGAGGGCACGGTGAATGTATCTTACAACGATCCAAAGTATTTACAAAACCGTCATGATATTACAGACAAGGATGAGGTACTGACTAAGGTTACCGGTGCTTTAGATAAAATTACGAATATGGCAACAGGCTTAGCAAATTAGCTTGTACCCATATCCGCGAACATTAAGGATCTGGATCGATTCGTCCTTTTTTAGTTTTTTACGGAGTTTGGTGATAAATACATCCATACTTCTTCCATTGAAAAAGTCATCGTCTCCCCATAACTTTTTAAGGATTAAGGAACGATCCAGAACTTGATTTTTGTTTTTAATAAGATGAAAAAGAAGATGGGCTTCTCTATGTGTTAGAAGAGACGGTTCCTCTTCTTTAAATTGCAATTGTTGCTTAGGGAAATTAAAGGTATATGCTCCTACACTAATAATTTCGGCTTTCTTTTGAATTCGAGTTCTCTGCAGCAGGTTATTGATCCTCACAATCAATTCTTCCATACTAAAAGGCTTCTTCAGGTAATCATTTCCTCCAATGGTAAATCCTTCTACCACATCTTGTGTCTGTGATTTTGCCGTCAAGAAAATAATAGGAATCGTTTCGTCTTCCTCTCTAATTTCTTTAGCCAAAGTAAAACCATCCTTTTTGGGCATCATCACATCTAAAACCAAAAGTTTGGGATCAATGCTTTTGTAGAGTTCGAAAGCTTCTTTTCCGTCTTTTGCCAAATGAACCTGAAAGTTTCTCGTTTCCAAACTTTCTTTGATAATCAAACCTAATGAAGGTTCATCTTCTGCCAATAGTATATCGATAATTTCAGCCATTTGGTAAGTTGATTTTAAAATTGGTTTGGTTATTATCTAGGGATAACTGTATGGTTCCACCATGTTTTTCGATAATGGTTTTGGTATAAAATAATCCAATGCCAAACCCTTTTACATCATGGGTATTTCCTTTGGGAACACGATAGAACTTATCAAAAATCTTTTCCTTATGGATTTTGGATAATGAAGTCCCATCATCTATAACCTCTATGGTAAGGTTATTTTTTGCTTTTTTTACAGCAACATGTATCTGGTTTCCTCCATACTTAATTGCGTTGTCTATGATATTGTTGATCGCATTTTCAAAATGAAAAACATCGATGTTTACCATAGTTTTTTCAGTATTGGTGTCAAATGTAATTGTTTTCTCTTCTGAAATCGTCGCCATATTTTTCTCCACTGCGTTTTTAAGAATGGTTATCAAATCCATTTCCTCCAACTTAAGCTGCAATTCTTCACTATCCAGAGTTGCTGTTTCCAGTATTTTTTCAACCATGGTATTTAATCGCCCTAGTTGATTAGAGGACATTTCGACATATTTTTTGGTTTTCTCAGGATCGTTATTGGTATTAAAATTCTGAATAGCCTCAAGCGCAGCACTAATGGTGGCAATGGGAGTTTTAAATTCGTGTGTAATATTGCTTATTAAATCATTTTTGAGTTCTGCCAATTGCTTTTGTTGGTTGATGATACGTAAAAGAAATAATAAACATCCAATTACGCTAGCTACCAAAACAAAAGATAGTAAGATACCTCCAAGGTTTTTCTTAAATATGGTTAATCGCTCATTGGTGAAAAACAATTCTAATGAGCTGAGTCGACGCAAGAAAGAAGATTTTGATTTGGTTTGTAAAACGGCAGTTTTAATAATGTTTTCGTCAATTTCGGTTTTCTCTCCAAAAGGATTTGTAAACCGTAAACCATAATCTATGTTGATGTTTTTTCGATGTAATTCTTTTTGAACCAACTCATTAATTTTTCCCAATTTTAACGAATCTTGCGTAATAGAAACAATTGCTTTTGAAGCTAAACCGCTAATAACCTTTATGATACTATCCTGATTTTGAGGTATAGAGTCTTCCTGACGTTGCGTAAGGTGTAAAAGGATATCTTTTTGTTGTTGTACGACTTGATCTTTGGTTAAGTCAGGTCCCTTTACAATATGTATACTCTGCATATTAGAGTCTTTTACGATAGAGATTTTGGTGTCCTTATTAATTTTGAAAGAATCAATTCTTTTAAAGCTGCTATGAGCGATAAAGTCTTTATCCATTTTATGAAGATTTCTCACGGTTCTTCCAATCATGGTATCATGCATAATAAAAACTGCATTTTCTTTGGCTAGTTCGGTAAAATATTCATCTACCGCGTTATCCAGGCTAATTTGAACTTCGTTGATCAATTGCTGTTTGGATGCTTGATAATTCTTATAGTTCCAATACACTTGAATACCAAGTGTAATTAGGATAACACTTGTGATAAAGTAAAGAATGATTTTGTAGTTTCTTTTTCTCATACTTCAAATGTAATACACTCTTTGGGGATTCAACGAATCGGTTAACACTCGTTAACACTGCTTAACGCAAGGAATGAAGCTCAATACTGATCTTTGTTGCAGAAATAATCATAAAAATATAATTATGTTACGACTTATAGTTTTACTAGTGCTTTTTGTAATAAAGAGTGTGTCCGCTCAGGATTTTCAAGGGGTTGCTACCTATAGTTCAGATCGAAAAATGGACATTCAATTAGATAGTACACGTGTAAATTCTGAAATGCAAAATCAGATACAAGAAATGATGCGTAAGCAATTTCAAAAAGAGTATACCTTACGATTTAATACTAATGAATCGGTATACAAGGAAGAACAAACCTTAAACCCAACCGCTTCAACTCCCGGAGTACGGATAATGGTGGCAGGATCTCAAAGCTCAGATATCTTGTATAAGAATAGTAAAGAAAAAAGTATGCGGCAAAAAGAGAAATGTTTGGAAAAGCTTTTTTGGTAAAAGATGCCCTTACTTCTTATGATTGGAAACTTGAGGATGAAACCAAAAAAATAGGAAATTATACCTGTTACAAAGCCACTGCCACAAGAACCGTACAGACACAACGAAGTGTTAGTATTAATAGTGAAGAGAATACATCCGAGCCCAAAACAGAAGAAGTAACCATAGTGGCGTGGTACACTCCTGAGATCCCTGTGAATAGTGGTCCTTCTACTTATTGGGGTTTGCCAGGGTTAATTATGGAGGTAAGTGACGGGAATGCTCGTATATTGTGTAATAAAATAGTATTAAACCCAAAGAAAAAAATAGCAATTAGCGCTCCCGAAAAAGGCAAAATAGTTACCGAAGACAAGTTCGAAGAAATCATGGAGAAGAAAATAAAGGAAATGCAAGATCGAGTGCCAAGAGGAGGGGAGAATAGTTTTCAAATTAGAGTGCGCGGATAATCATCAAAAATCAATCAAAAATGAACAGGTTTTTTCTAATCATCATATTATGTTTTGGGTCTTTGTTACAGGCTCAAGTGGCAACAATACCTTTTGAAGACAAGGAGTTGGTTTTTATTAAGGTTAAAGTGAATCAGCATCAGGAGCCCTTGCATTTTGTTTTTGATACAGGTGCATCTACAGCGGTTTTGGACAGTGAGGTCGCAAAAAGATTAGGGATTCAATCTAATTATTCTCAGAATACTCGAGGAGCTAACGGGTCTGAAGTATATCAAATCGCAACAGGTCAATCGATAACCATAGAAAACATCAAATTTCAGAATGTGAATTTGGTATTGGTAGATTTAAAAGAACTTGCTCAGCGTACAGGAACCCGACTAGAGGGGATTATTGGGTATGATGTCTTGAAAAAGTTTGTTACGCAAATGGATTTTGAGACGCATACGATCAAATTATACACCTCTTCAAAGGAAATCCCTGATCGCAATACGTATCAAGAATTACCATTACAGTTCAAAAGAGGACCTATACCACAAATAGAAGTAGATTTTGTATTGAAAGATGGATCGACAGAGAGCGGGAGTTTTCTTTTTGATAGTGGAGCTAATCTTACGGTTGCATTTAATACACCTTTTGCCAAGAAAAACAATATTAAAAGTAGAACGGGTAAAACAATTACTGCCAAAGCCAGAGGGCTTACCAAAACATCCACGTTTACCATAGGAGCTGCTCAAAAACTGAGTATTGCCAATAATGATTTTTTGGATTTGCCAATCGACATTTCAGAAACAAAGACAGGAGTATCTGGATCAAGTGCCTATGATGGTATTTTGGGGGCAAAAATTATCAACCGCTTCAATATGATATTGGATTATCAAGACAAGATATGGTATTTCAAACCCAATGCTACATTCAAAAAACCATTTTATTTTCCGATGAGTGGTATTAGTATCAAACGGGTAGGGAATCAGATAATCATTGGGCATGTAATCGAAAATAGTGAAGCATATAGATTAGGAATTAGAGAAGGAGATGAGTTATTGGCAATCAATGAGTATACTGGTAAAGATTTGAGCATTTGGCGAAATCATCTTAGAAAAGATCAGGAAAAGGTGACATTAAAAGTCAAAAAGAAAAGGTCAGAAGAAGTAGAACAGGTGACGATTTTACTGAAACGATTATTGTAGTATTTAGTTTTATGAATTAATTAACTTTTTTGAATTAAACCTGTTTTGGTTTTAAGGGTCATAGAACTTTAAAATCTACTCACAATGAAAACAAGCATACTCTATTTAGGTGTTTTATTGATCTCTACCCTTACCTCGGCACAGCAATTTCAAGGAAAAGCGTATTATTTCAGTAAAACTAAAGTGGATCTCAATTTTGGTAACCGTCAGTTGTCCGAAGATCAAAAGAAAATGATAGGAGAAAGAATGAAATCAGCCTCAGAGCGCATTTTTGTGCTTACGTTCAATAAAGAAGCTTCCTTGTATACCGAAGAAGAAAAGCTGGAAACCACAGTTGGAGCAGAACCAGGAGGTGGTAGATTCCGGGCAATGATGTCTGGATTTACTTCGGATAACTATTATAAAAATAATGGGGAAGGAATATACCATGACCAGCGGGAATTTTATGGTAAGAATTTTTTGATTGTAGATTCATTACAACCGATAGATTGGGTATTGAAAAATGAAACCAAAAAAATTGGAAACTATACTTGTTTTAAAGCGGTAACCACCAAGAAGGTAGAGGAAATCATGGATTGGCGAAGTATAAGAAGAAAGGCCAGGCAAATGAGAGAAAAATCAGAAGGGGCAAAGGTTGACAATGCTATGCCTGATCGAAAAAAACCGCCCAAAGAAATTGAAATTGTTGCCTGGTATACTCCCGAAATACCAATTAGTACTGGTCCGGGGAGCTATTGGGGATTGCCAGGGTTGATATTGGAAGTACAAGAAGGACGTACCGTTCTTTTGTGTAATAAAATTGTACTAAGCAACAATGAAATGGAGCCTATCAAAAGACCTAAAAAAGGAAAAGAACTCTCTCAAGAAGCATATAATGCGATCACCCAAAAAAAGGTCGAAGAAATGATTGATCAGTTTAGCACGCAAAGAGGAGGAAATTTCGGAAGAAGAGGGAGAAATTAAATTATTTATCGCTTACAAAAAGAAAATCTAGCATGTTTAAAAATACAATGTTTATGCTATTCCTTTTAGGAATAACACTGGTAACTAATGCCCAAAAAGTACAAATTACCGGTGTGGTAAAGGATTCTGTTGGTAATCCATTAGAAATGGCAAATGTAATCGCCTATAAAAAAGACACCAATGTGATGATTGCTTACGGGATCACCAACGACAAAGGGGTTTATAAAGTCAATGTGCCTCAAAACGATACGTATCTTTTAAGAGTCAGTTTTATTGGGTTTTCTTCAGAAGCAAAATCATTTACCGTATCTGAACAAGATGTTTCTATTGATTTTGAAATGAAACCTGACGAAAACAGCCTGGATGAGGTAGAACTGGTGTATGAAATGCCTGTTGTAGTAAAAGGGGATACCTTGGTCTATAATGCGGACTCTTTTACTACGGGAACTGAAAAAAAACTAGGGGATGTCTTAGAAAAACTCCCAGGAGTTGAGGTAAATGAAGATGGGGAAATAGAGGTCGAAGGAAAAACGGTTTCAAAGGTAATGGTAGAAGGAAAGGATTTCTTTGATGGGGATTCAAAATTGGCAACCAAAAATATACCAGCAGATGCTTTGGATAAAGTTGAGGTGCTCAGGAATTATGAGGATGTAAGTCAAATGAGAGGGTTAAGAAATTCTGACGATCAGATCGCAATTAATATCAAATTGAAGGAAGGAAAGAAGAATTTTTGGTTCGGGGATGTACAAGCTGGATCAGGAGTAGGAGAGACCGAGCGATACATTGTGAAGCCCAAATTGTTCTATTACAGTCCCAAATACAGTATCAATATTATTACCGATTTTAATGATATTGGAGAGGTCCCTTTTACAAGAAGAGATTATTTTAATTTTACAGGAGGTTTTAGAAATCTGGGTAGAGGAGGAACTACATTTACCGTTTCCTCAGATGATTTGGCCTTTGCTACATTACAGGATAACAGAGCCAATGATATCAATACCAAATTTGGAGCAGCAAATTTTAATCTTACTGCTAGCAAAACATTGGATATTAGTGGATATGGTATTGTGAGCGATACAGAAACTGATTTTGTGACCAATACCAGAAGAGTATATATTGATGATACCCCAGATCCGACAGATAATGTGGTAGAAGAAACTTTTGATAATACTACTCAAGAAAACAAATTGGGATTGCTAAAGCTAAGCGCTGTATATAAACCCGATGCAAATTTCAGATTGGATTATGATATGTTCGGAAAGCTTTCTAGTCAAGAGGAAGTAGGGGATTTTTTATCAGTACGATCCGATGTTTCAGAAAATATAGAGGAGCAATTAGAAAACACTCCTTTTTCGATACAGCAAAATGTAAATGCGTACTACACGCTTAACGAGAAGAATATATTCTCTCTAGAGGCCCAGCATTTATATCAGGATGAAGATCCTTTTTATAACGCTATACGGGATGAAATTCCTTTCAGAGGAGTTTTTACAGAAATTAATGATCCAACAGATCCATCATTGGATACATTTGATCCCCTTCAGGAGGCAGACCGCTACAGTATAAACCAAGATAAACAGGTGGTTACTAGTAAATTTGATGCCAAACTAGACTATTATTATGTGTTAAATAAAAAAAGCAATCTTAATTTTACATTGGGATCTATTGCTAGTACACAAAATTTTGATTCCAGTATCTTTCAGGTGTTAGACAACGAGGATACGGTTACTTTTGGTGATGAGGATTTTAATAATGATGTAACCTATAACTTCACAGATATTTTTGCCAGCATGCATTATAAATTTATTACTGGGATATTCACCTTCAATCCTGGGGTTAGCTTGCATAATTATAGACTTAAGGATGAACAACTAGGTACAACATTAGAACAGGACGAATGGTTGGTGTTGCCTGATTTTTTTGCACTGGCTCAATTCAAGAAAAGTGAAAGTTTACGATTTAATTACTCAATTACGGCAGAATATACGGATGTAAATCGATTAGCAGAAGGGTTTGTGTTTAATAATTACAACTCTTTGTTCAGAGGAAATAGAAATTTGGACAATGCATTGTACGACAATTTTTCTTTGAACTATTTTAGTTTTAATATGTTTAATTACACCAATGTTTTTGCTCGGATTAGCTACAGCAATCGACGTAACCCTATCAAAAACAATAGTGTTTTTTCAGGGATTAATCGTGTAGAAACTCCTGTGAATTCCAATTTAGCGGATCAGGTTTTCAATGCTGTTGGAAACTTTAGTAGAAGTTTTGGTAAAATAAAAGGAACACTAAGTGCTCGTGTAGGATGGTCCAGTTTTAATAATGTAGTCAATACATTGCCTAGTGAAAGTATAAGTTTGACTCAGAATTATAGTACAGAATGGTCTACCAACTTCAAAAAAGGTCCAAATTTTGACCTTGGATACAGCATTACCGTTAATGATTATGATAATAATGGAGCGCAAAGTACATTTTATACCAGCCGACCATTTGCGAGATTAGATTGGTCTTTTGCAAAAGGCTTCTTACTAAAGTCCTCCTATAGTTACTATAACTACAGAGATACACAAACCACACTTAACGAATATAGCTTTTGGGATGCAGATTTGTTTTACCAAAAACCAGATAGCAAATGGGAGTATAAGTTTTCGGTTACCAACCTTTTGGATATCGATAGTATCAATAGAGATAGTTTTAATGAATTGTTCAATAGTACCTCTAGTTATATGGTACAGCCAAGGTATTGGATTCTGAGTATAAAATACAATCTGTGATAGTTATAGAAGTTGCAGCGATAGCTAGGTTATTGCTGCAGTTTTACTTTTATAGGTCCTCCGCTCGACACGGGATATCCTCCTATTTCTTCAAGGTTAATCGGAAGCTCGTCTTGCGTACTTATGTCATTGATATCCACTCTTAGCTTATCATAGGTGTCGATGTTTTTAATATTGACATCAATTTCATCAGCACTGCTTAATCGAACAGTAATTGATCCATCTTCGTTAATAGGAATAATCCCATATGCGCTATTTGTACTTGTGTTGGCATATGCTTTTGGAATAATTTCGATATCCCGAACAACAATAATGACAAGACTAATTGCAATAACGGTTAGTAAAAATTTGGTGTAGCTGTCTATTTTCATGATGGTTTATTTTTATGTTGATAATGCTTCAATAAGAATGCCAAACTACTTCATTTAAAGTATTAGATATAGTTGATTTTTTTGGTCGATTTTTCGGCAACCTTCAATAATAAAAGGACTTAGGAGGAAAACAAGTCTTTTTATAAAGTACTAACTATCAATATTTAAACCAATTTATTTAGTTACATTTGCCATTTTTTTAACAATAATATAACTCGAAACACGTTTTCGGGGTAACTAACCAAAACCAATATTTATGAACAAGCCAGCCGGGCGGTTGCATTTTCTAGATGCAATCCGTGCTTTTGCTATACTTATGATGCTACAAGGACATTTTGTTCATGCATTACTAGAGGATGTGTATCGAGATAGAGACAATCTTGCATATACTATTTGGGAGTATATGAGAGGGATGACAGCACCTACTTTTTTTACGATTACAGGATTTATTTTTACCTATTTGTTAATCAAACAAAAGACCTCGGGATTAGAAAACCCAAGAGTTATAAAAGGAGTAAAGAGAGCAGTAAAAGTTATTTTTTGGGGATATCTATTACGTCTTAGTTTGTTTGCTCTTGCAGAGGGAACGCTTAATCCTTCTTTCTTTTATGTAGATGTTTTGCAGTGCATAGGAACTTCACTATTGTTACTTATTGGAGTGTATTTGATTTCGTGCAGAACCAATCAATACGCGTTCAAATATGGCGTATTAGGTATTGGGATAATAGTTTTTCTTTTGCAACCTATTTATAATACTTGCGTGTTGGCCTATTTGCCAGATACCATAGCCAACTACTTCACCAATAAAAATGGATCTGTTTTTACCTTATTTCCTTGGTTTGGATACGTTTGTTTTGGAAGTTTTATCGCTACAATGTTTTTAAAGTACAAAGACCATAAGATGTTCTATGTTTACGGTATTCTGATTTCTTTGTGCTTAGGAGTTTTTCTGATGTATTATTCTTCAGCAGTATTAATGGATATATATCACTTTACCAAAATAGGAGTTTTTAAGGCAGTAGCTTACAATAATTTCTTGTTTATCCGATTGGGTAATGTATTCGTTCTTTTTTCGGTGTTTATGTTACTGAGAAATTACCTGCAACATCCATTGATTAATAAAATTGGAGGTAAAACACTTTCTATTTATATCATTCATTTTTTTGTGCTCTACGGAAGCTGGTTTGGATTAGGTTTGAGTCGCTTTTTCTATCATGATTTATCTCCTGTAGAAGCTGTTATTGGAGCTTTGTTGTTTATGATTGGTATTTGTGCATTGGTGTTGAATTATTATCGATACGAAGACGATATCAAAACCAAGCTATATCCTTTGTGGGAGCAAGCATATGCCAAAGTAACCGCTAATACCTATTCCTTAGATCTAATTTCTGTAATTAAAAGTAATCTGGTAAGAACGGTTCGTTTTTTTAAGCATGCTTTAAAAGGATAAACGCTTTTTTATTGGTCTAAAAATCAGTATCTTATACTAGTCTAATCAATACTGTTTTGTTATGCCAACAATAAAGTCATTAAATAAATGGGCAAATGCTCATTCGTATTATTCGATAGACCTATTAAGAATTGCGCTTGGGGTGTTTTTATTCATCAAAGGAATAAACTTCATCAGTAACGGTCAAATTCTTGTTGATTTAATTAAACCGGTTCAAAATCTTGCTGGTTCAATGATTGTTATTCACTATGTTGCTCCTGCTCATTTAATAGGAGGGGTTTTGATCGCATTTGGGTTATTAACAAGATGGTCTGTAACGGCTCAACTTCCTCTTTTGATAGGAGCGGTACTGATCAACTTTTTGGGAGAAATGAATCCTGCAAATCTTGTAGTAGCAAGTGTAATATTGTTATTGTGTGTTTTCTTTATGTTTTACGGTTCAGGAAAACATTCGGTAGATTATTATCTAAAAATGCAACAATAGCATTAAAAACATATAGCATAAAAAAAGCCGCTAACGAAGCGGCCTTTTTTTATGTAATTTGTATTTGTTTCTCTACCATCCTGAGAGCTGCGATTCACGTCTGGGATGGATAGGTATGTCAAGAAAAATAGTATCCATCACTTTGGTCGTATGAATGCTATTTTGTTCTCCTAAAATTTTCTTTTTGTTTTTCTGAATTTCCTTTTTAATTTTTTTCCATTCTCTTCTGCTAAAAAACTGTTTGTCCTTTTCGGTAATATTTTCAACCGGTGTAGTCAGTAATAATCTATCTACAGCAACTTGATCTGTGCTATATTCTTCATCCTGAAGTTGATTATCGATAGTTTTAACCGAGGTTAAATCGTTTTTATACTCCTGGCCAAATGTAGTGCCAAGTAGAAAACAAAAAGCGATCATTAAAAATGCTTTTAATTTCATTTCCCTGAATTTTAATTAGTAGTGCGTTTAATTTGTAAACCTATTCCACGTTTATAAAACACTTCAAAAGCTATTTGCCCTGGTATTAGTGTAATAAACTTTTATAAATACATAAGTTATTTCCCCCGAAATAGTAACCTTATGTATCTATCCATTAACGCAGTAAAAGTAGTAATATTACATGAGTTTTATCTGCGGAAAAACCACAATTTTTTTGCAATAAGGTGTTAAATCGATAAAGCGCTATAAAGGTCCGGTGAACTAGATATTAAAAGCCTCTTTTACGGCCTCTACATAGTCTAATTTCTCCCAAGTGAACAATTCAACTTCTCGTTCAACATTACCAGAATATGGGCTGTTGAATACCTTTGTAACTGTTGTAGGTTCTTTACCCATATGTCCATAAGCAGCAGTCTCCTGATAGATAGGGTTACGCAACTTAAGACGACTTTCGATAGCTGCTGGACGCATATCAAAAATTTGACCTACTTTCTCGGCTATTTCACCATCAGTAAGTGCTAAATTACTCGTGCCGTAAGTGTCTACAAAAATTGAGGTTGGTTCTACTACACCGATAGCATATGATACCTGAACCAAAACTTCTTTGGCCACTCCTGCGGCTACTAGATTCTTAGCAATATGCCGTGATGCGTAGGCTGCAGATCGGTCAACTTTACTAGGATCTTTTCCAGAGAAAGCACCACCACCATGGGCACCTTTACCTCCGTAAGTATCTACAATAATTTTTCTTCCCGTAAGACCAGTATCTCCATGAGGTCCACCGATTACAAATTTACCGGTAGGGTTGATATGATATACGATATCATCGTTGAATAATTTTTGAATATGCTCCGGAAACTGAGCAATAACTCTTGGGATCAAAATGGATACGATGTCCTTTTTAATTTTGGATAACATTACATCATCATCATTGTCAAAATCATCATGTTGAGTAGACACAACAATAGCGACAATACGTTGCGGGACATTGTCATCGCTATACTCTATAGTTACCTGACTTTTAGAGTCAGGGCGTAAGTAAGGAATTTCGTTCCCTTCTCTCCTTAGTTTTGCAAGTTCGATCAGAATTTTGTGAGATATGTCAAGAGCCAACGGCATATAATTCGCAGTTTCTTTAGAAGCATATCCAAACATCATTCCTTGGTCTCCAGCTCCTTGCTCTTCTTTTGTTTCTCTGTCAACTCCTTGGTTGATGTCTTCAGACTGCTCGTGAATAAGTGAAATTACTCCACAAGAATCTCCACTAAATTGATAGGCACCTTTGGTGTATCCTATTCTGTTAATGACATCTCTGGCAATTTGTTGTACATCGAGATAGGTATTGGATTTTACTTCTCCGGCCAAAACTACCTGACCTGTAGTTACCAGAGTTTCGCAAGCTACTTTTGATTCTGGATCAAAAGCCAAAAAGTTGTCTAATAAAGCGTCACTTATTTGATCAGCTACTTTATCTGGATGTCCTTCAGATACACTCTCTGAGGTAAATAAATATGCCATTCTTTGTTGTTTTGTATGTTTTAGATACTTCAGACGAAACTATCGTGATAAACTTTCGATTATCAGGTGAGTTTGTTGTATTGGTAAGGTGTTTTTGCAACCTAGCAAACAAGTCTATGTGCTTGTAATTAACACAATCTATTTCCAAAAATATCTCGGCAAAGGTAAAAAAAATGACAATATGCAAAAGTATTTAACGAATCATTAATTCTTCTGCAATGTGTAACATTCAATGATTGAATATTTTCAAAATTCATAATTTTTTTGGAGATCATATTGCAGTTCCAAAATAATTACTAGCTTTGTTGCGAAGTTTCTTATACATTTTAGTAAGTTATTAAGAAAGGTGGAGGGAATAGACCCGATGAAACCTTAGCAACCCTTTAACTATTAAAGAAGGTGCTAAATTCTATCCTGAGATTCAGGAAAAGATAACTCGATGTAATTACCATTTTAGGTAATTCTAATATCCTTTCTTTTTAATTTTCTATATCTACTCAATAGTGTTTGAGTGTTTGATGTATTTGAATTTTAAATCAACGTTAAAATTTAAAGTAGAAAATTATGAGCACACAAAAATTTGCAACAGAAGCTTTACATGCAGGTCATGATGTAACTGTGAATGGTGGAACAAGAGCAGTTCCTATTTATCAAACGACCTCGTATGTATTTAACAATGCAGATCATGCAGCTAATTTGTTTAACCTTTCCGAGCCGGGATTCATTTACACTCGATTAAATAATCCCACCAATGATATTTTGGAGCAACGCTTGGCAGCCTTAGAAGGGGGTATTGCATCCGTCGTTACCGCTTCAGGAACTGCGGCCATCAATACTACGTTGTTGACTTTGTTGAAAGCAGGGGATCATATTGTGGCGTCCAGCAGTTTGTATGGAGGGACCTACAATTTATTGAATGTTACGCTACCTAGGTTTGGAATTACTACGACTTTTGTGGATCCGTCTGATGCCAAAAATTTCAAGGATGCAGTGCAAGAAAATACTCGAGTGTTTTTTGTGGAGTCTTTGGGGAATCCAAAGTTGGATGTGTTGGATCTGAAATCGATTTCAACAGAAGCGAAGGCATACAAAGTACCTTTGATTGTGGATAATACAGTAGCTACGCCTGCTTTGCTGAACCCAATAGAGCACGGTGCCAATATTGTAATTCATTCTTTAACCAAATACATAAGCGGTAACGGTACCTCTTTGGGAGGGGTGATTATTGATGCAGGTACTTTTGATTGGTCAAGCGGAAAGTTTCCAGAATTTACAGAACCTTCTCCAGGTTATCACGGACTGGTATATCATGAGGCATTGGGTGCAGCTGCGTTTATTGCCAAAGTGAGAATTGAAGGATTAAGAGATCACGGGGCTGCACTTAGCCCATTTAATGCATTTCAAATTCTTCAAGGGCTGGAAACACTAGAAATTAGAATTAAAAAGCATAGCGAAAATGCTTTAGCCCTGGCGCAATGGTTACAAGAACAAGACGAAGTGACCTGGGTACGATATCCAGGCTTACAAGATGATGAGTACCATGCTTTAGCAAAAGAATATCTTCCTAAAGGACAAAGTGGAATTATCACTTTTGGAGTAAAAGGCGGGTTCGATTCTGCAAAAACTGTGGCAAACGAAACTAAAATCTTTTCGTTACTGGCGAATATCGGAGATTCTAAATCATTGATCATTCACCCGGCTAGTACAACACACCAGCAACTTACGGATGAGCAACAACAGTCCACAGGAGTAACCCAGGATTTGATTCGATTATCTGTAGGATTAGAGGATATCGAAGATCTTAAGACAGATTTGCAAGTTGCTTTTTCTAAAGTAAGAGAGACGATACAATAACTTAATAGAATACGTTTGCATGCTGCAAAAAATAGACATCTCAAATTTTACAACAGTAAAAGGGAAACATATTGATCATATTCCTCTGACCTATGAGGTTTTCGGGAAACCGATTCATCAAGCTCCTGTAGTACTGGTTAATCATGCGTTAACGGGTAACTCTACAATATGCGGAGATGGCGGATGGTGGAATGGCCTCATTGGTGCAGGAAAATGTATCGATACCAATAGATATACTGTGATTTCATTTAATATTCCGGGAAACGGATATGATGGAGTAGCTGAGAATTTGATTGATGACTATAGGTTGTTTAACGCAAGAGATATTGCTGTTCTTTTTGCAGAAGGGTTAGAGGCATTAGCTATTCATGAACTATATGCTGTGATAGGTGGTTCTGTAGGAGGAGGTATTGCTTGGGAATTAGCGGCGTTAAAGCCTGATTTGATTAAAAATTTAATCCCTGTAGCTACCGATTGGAAATCTACAGATTGGCTAAAAGCCAATTGCTTGGTGCAAGAGCAAATATTACTTAATTCTAGTAATCCAGTTCATGATGCCAGACTTCATGCGATGCTGATATATAGATCACCAGAATCCTTTAAGCAAAAGTTCGATAGGACCTATAATGAAGACAAAGACATGTTTAATATAGAAAGTTGGCTATTACATCATGGAGAGAAATTGAAGCACCGCTTTACCCTTTCGGCCTACAAAGAGTTGAATTATATCCTAGCAAATATCGACATCACAGCATCAAGAGGAAGTTTTCTTGAGGTAGCTGGTAAAATTTCATCCAATATTCATCTGGTGAGTGTTAATTCTGATGTCTTTTTTACCGCAGCCGAAGATGTAGCTACCTACAACGAATTGAAGAAAGTGAAAAAAAATATTAGTCATAGTATCATTGACTCCGTACATGGTCATGATGCATTTTTGATTGAGTTTGAACAAATGAACGAATTGTTGAAAGAGATTTTTAAAGAAAAGAAAAATGAAAGTTCTAAAATTTGGAGGAAAATCGTTAGCCAACGGAAAAGGAATTGAAACCGTGGTTACCATTATAGAAGATAAAGTCAAACAAGGAGAAAAGATCACCGTTGTTTTATCTGCTAGAGGAAATACAACCAACGAGCTGGAAAAAATATTAGAAAAAGCCAGAAAAAATGAAAGTTACAAGGCACAGTTAGAAGCTTTCAAGAAATATCAGTTGGCAGATTTTGAAAATGTTCAGTTTGAGAATGAATTTAATACGCTGGATAAACTTTTTGAAGGAGTTTCGCTATTAGGTGATTATAGCAAACGGGTAAAAGATCAGGTGTTGTCTCAAGGAGAAGTGATTTCAGCAAAACTGGTTACTCAACTACTTAAGGCAAAAAATATCAATGCAAATTTTACCGATAGTAGAGAGTTGATTGTCACCGACGAACAGTTTGGAGATGCACAGCCCCTGGATCGATTGTCGAAAGAAAATATTTTGGCCCATTTTGAAAAATACAATGGGAGTACAGTTAATGTGGTTACGGGTTTTATTGCGTCGAATACAAAAAAGGAAACCACTACTTTGGGAAGGAACGGGAGTAACTATACGGCCTCATTGTTGGCAAATTACCTCGAGGCCGAAGAGTTGCAAAACTTTACCCATGTCAATGGAATTTATACGGCTAATCCCGACCTGGTTCCGGAAGCGCAGAAAATAGAAAAATTGTCTTTTGCCCAGGCCAACGAATTAGCTAATTTTGGAGCTAATATCTTGCATGCCAAGACCATTATTCCCTTACTAGAAAAAAACATCCCGTTACGTATTTTAAATACTTTCGATCACGGTAACAAGGGGACTTTAATTACTTCAGAAGAAAGTGAAAAAGGAATAAAATCTTTGTCTGTTCTTGATAATGTAGCTTTAATTCATTTGGAAGGTAGAGGGCTACTGGGTAAAGTAGGAATCGATGCTAGAATATTCAGAACTCTGGCACAAAGAAATATTAGTGTAAGTATTATTTCTCAAGGATCTTCAGAAAGAGGGATCGGCTTTGTGGTTCAGGCGGATCAAGCTAATGAAGCCAAATTTATTCTGGAAGAAGAGTTTGAAGCTGATTTTTACAAACGAGATGTAAGCGCCATTACTATAGAAGATCAAGTTGCCGTAATTTCGATCATAGGTCAGGATTTGAGTACTTTTCATAAGCCTTATAATGCGTTGATCAAAAACCAGGTGATTCCGTTACTGTTTAACAATACGGTTTCAGGAAAAAATGTAAGTCTTGTAGTCAAAAAAGAGCAGTTACATAAGGCGCTTAATGTGATTCATGGGGAGATTTTTGAAATTTCAAAGAAGGTAAATATTGCCATATTTGGACACGGTTTGGTAGGAGGAACTTTAATTGATCAGATCTTGCAATCTGCCAAGCAAATCGAAAACCGGAAACATATCAAGTTGAATGTTTTTGCAGTGGCCAACTCCAAAAAGATACTACTAAAACGAAATGGCATCTATGCTGGATGGAAGCAAGAAATTAAAGATAGTGGAGAACCATATACGATTCAAGATGTGATTGATTTTGCAAAGCAACATCATCTCGAAAACTTAATAGCTATCGATAATACGGCTAGCCAAAGCTTTGTGTCTAACTATATTGAATTGATCGATCACGGTTTTGATTTGGTGTCCTCTAATAAAGTAGCAAACACATTGGAGTTTGATTTTTATAAAGATTTACGAGCAAAGCTTAAAGAAAATCAAAAGCAATACCTGTATGAAACCAATGTGGGGGCAGGACTGCCACTAATCGACACTATAAAACTGTTGCATTTGTCTGGTGAGAATATTACCAGAATCAAAGGGGTGTTTTCTGGATCATTAAGTTATTTGTTCAACACCTTTTCTGTAGAGGATAGGCCATTTAGTGAAGTATTACAAGAGGCAATTGATAGTGGATATACAGAACCAGATCCTAGAGAAGATTTGTGCGGTAATGATGTGGGGAGGAAGCTGTTGATTCTTGCTCGAGAATTGGATTTGAGCAATGAATTTGATGATGTGCAAATCCATAATTTAATTCCGGAAAATCTGAGAGAAGGAGAGGCTAGTGATTTTTTAAATCGAATTGCTGAGTTGGATGAGGAATATCAAAAAGTTAAAGAAGCGCAAAAGCCGGGTTGTGTATTGAGATATATTGGTGATCTTTGGGGGGATCTCTCTCAGGAAAAGGGGAATTTGGATGTGAAACTGGTTTCGGTTCCGGCAACTAGTGCGTTAGGACAAGTAAAAGGTTCCGACTCCATATTCGAGATTTATACCGAATCCTATGGAGATCAGCCGATCGTTATTCAGGGTGCCGGTGCCGGTGCAGCGGTTACCGCCCGAGGTGTATTTGGCGATATACTTCGATTGGCCGAAAAAGGAAATCATTAAAAAAATTAAACAAATGAAAATACAGTTAAAAAGAATAGATAACGATTATCACTTCGAATTAAAAAACGAAAGAGGGCATGTTACCCATATCGATAGTAAAGCAGCAGTTGGAGGGCATGACCTGGCTCCAAGCCCAATGGAATACGTATTGATGGGAGTAGCAGGGTGCAGTGCCATAGATGTGATTTCTATTCTGAAAAAACAAAGACAAGAGATCACAGATTATAGAGCAGAGGTAGATGGAACACGCGTAGAAATTGATGGAGCAAAGCCTTTTAAAGAAATCGATGTTACTGTGTATCTAGAAGGAGATATTGCTCCAGAAAAAGCAAAGCGAGCAGCGCAATTGTCATTCGAAAAGTACTGCTCTGTATCAAAAACCCTGGAGCCTACGGCAACCATCAATTACAAGGTGGTTGTAAATAATAAAGAAGTATGAGCAAAAACAGCCAACATTTTGAAACACAAGCGGTAAGAACGCAAACGGAAAAAACACAATTTTTGGA
The DNA here is from genome assembly GCF_055808215.1 of Aquimarina sp. KJ22-3. Classification (NCBI taxonomy): domain Bacteria; kingdom Pseudomonadati; phylum Bacteroidota; class Flavobacteriia; order Flavobacteriales; family Flavobacteriaceae; genus Aquimarina; species Aquimarina sp. KJ22-3. The sequence goes on from NZ_CM147859.1 coordinate 1,094,684, forward strand.
GCATTCGACTCCCATGTATTTGACCTCAGGGTTTACTTTTGAAGATTCTGAAGAAATGAGAGCTTCTTTTGCCGAAGAGAAAGAAAGAAATCTGTATAGCCGTTTTAGCAATCCAAATACTTCAGAGTTTGTGGATAAAATTTGCAAAATGGAAGGAGCAGAAGATGGTTATGCTTTTGCAACAGGAATGGCAGCGGTTTTTTCCACTTTTGCAGCTTTGCTAGATGCAGGGGATCACATTGTTTCTGCTAGATCAGTGTTTGGTTCTACCCACACTTTGTTTACCAAGTATTTTCCAAAATGGAATATAGAAACCAGTTATTTCAGAGTAGATGAGCTGGAAAAGGTAGAAGAGCTGATACAGTCTAATACAAAGATCATCTATGCAGAATCTCCTACCAATCCAGGAGTAGATGTTCTGGATTTGGAGGCTTTGGGTAAAATTGCAAAAAAACATAACCTGCTTTTGGTTATCGATAACTGTTTTGCTACACCCTACCTTCAAAATCCAATTACTTTTGGTGCTGACTTGGTGATCCATTCTGCTACCAAATTGATTGATGGGCAGGGGCGAGTTTTGGGTGGAGTTACCGTAGGTAAAAAAGAACTGATTCGGGAGATCTATCTATTTTCTCGAAATACGGGTCCGGCTTTGTCTCCATTTAATGCTTGGGTATTATCCAAAAGTTTGGAAACGTTGGCAGTTCGGGTAGAAAAGCATTGCGAAAATGCCCTGAAATTAGCACAATTCCTGGAGTCACATCCTAAAGTGAATTGGGTGAAGTATCCTTTTTTAAAATCTCATCCAAAGTATGATATTGCGAAAAAACAAATGAAGTTAGGAGGCAATATCGTAGCTTTTGAAGTTAAGGGAGGTGTACAAGGAGGAAAAACATTTTTTGATAGCATACAAATGTGTTCTTTGTCTGCTAATCTTGGAGATACAAGAACTATTGTTACCCACCCGGCATCAACAACGCACAGTAAATTGGCGCAGGAGGATAAGGCAGTGGTTGGAATAACGGACGGAATGGTTCGATGTTCTGTAGGACTGGAACATGTTGATGATATAATTGCCGATATAGAACAGGCTTTGGCTAGGATATAACAAAAAAGAGAGGCAGTTCATCATCTGCCTCTCTTGGCGTAAATGCTTTTTGTTACCTATACTATTGTTTGGTAAGCACAATAAATTGATCGCCGGTTACAGCAACAGTAAGGTTTTCTATAGTACGTTCTTCATCAATAACAATTTTTAAAGTCATAGACTGCTCTGTTAATGAAGTGATTTCGTAAGAAGTAGTTTCGTTTTGAACGGTAACAGTAAGTGTATTACCAGATACGGACCATTCTCCAGAACCTATAAATTCTGGAATATTTTGTTCTACTTCAATAGGATCTTGCGTAGGTATTGTAACACTAGCGACAAGTGTAAATCCTCCAGATCCTGTAACGGTGTTGGGTTCGTTTTCTGCAGTAGCTTCTGTGAAGGTAACTGTAGCGGTGTAATCTTTACCAGAAATACTGTAATCTCCACTTACCGGAACACCTTCAATAGTTGTTGAAGCTTTTCCATTTTCGGATCTGATCTCGGTCAAATTCCATTCTCCTGGGATTAGAGATTCGTTAATTTCAACTCTGTCATCATCGTCACCACATGAAACGAATAATGTCGAACCTGCTAAAAATAGTAATAAGGCTAATCTTTTCATCTTGCTTTTAGGTTTTTTTGAATTTATACATTCATAAACGCTTTGTTTACAGTCATATTGTTTATAAAAGTACTTAGGTTTTGTTAATATAACACCTAAGATTTAACATAAAAGATGGAGAAGGGTAATAATATTCATGAATTTATATAGGCTTTGTTAGTAATTTCATAAAAATCGACCAAGGGTATGTACTATGTAAAATTTTATATATACATTTGTTTTAAATCCTAGTATTCCGATAGGGTAATAGAATTAGCAAAAAAAGTATGATTGTTGATCAAATGATATTAGATAAAGTAGCTTCCAAGAAAACGACCTATGACAGCGATAGGACATCAGAAAAGCCTATTCGTAGTATAGCAAAAGCGATTAGCTGGAGAGTTATAGGAACATTGGATACGCTTGTGGTTTCTTACTTGTTGACTGGAGAAATCGTATTGGCTACCTCTATCGCATCTGTTGATTTTGTCACCAAAATGATTCTGTATTTCTTCCATGAAAGAATTTGGAATCGTATCAAATGGGGAAAATAATTGTGATTTTGAAAAAGAAATAAGGTCCTGAATCAAGACGATAAAATGAGCTTTACAGAAAAAGAAATTGAAAATTTAAATAAGGAGCTTAAGGAAAAGACTCCTTTAGAAATAGCACAATGGGCTGTTGCGCAAGCAAAAAAAGCTGTGGTAACTACTAATTTTAGACCTTACGAGGCGGCTATACTTAATGTTTGTGTTGAGGCGCAAAAAGATATGCCTGTGATTTGGTGTGATTCTGGGTACAATACTCCAAATACATACAGACATGCAGAGCAGGTAATTGAACAATTAGCGCTAAACGTCAAATTGTATGTACCTAAGCAAACTACTGCACATCGTGATGTTGTAATGGGTATACCTGATATCGATGATCCAAAGCACAAAGAATTTACCGAGCAAGTAAAATTAGAGCCTTTTGGAAGAGCAATGGCAGAACATGCTCCCGATGTATGGTTTACCAACTTGAGAAAGGGGCAAACAGCACTAAGAGATTCTCTTGATATTTTGAGTGTGGGGAAAGATGGAGTGCTAAAAGTAAGTCCTTTCTACTATTACAGTGATGCAGAATTAGATGTGTATTTAGAAGAAAACAATTTACCTAACGAATTTAAATATTTTGACCCAACCAAGGTGTTAGAGAACAGAGAGTGTGGGTTGCATACTAACTAATAATAACGAAGAACGAAGCATGGAAATACTAGAAAAGAAAGTAGAGCAACTAAACGGATTAAAAGAGGATTTGGGTAGTGTTTCATTGTTGAAGGTAAACGCCTTAGAAAGTGAAGCGATTTACATTCTTAGAGAAGTAGCAGCGCAATTCGAGAAGCCTGTACTTCTGTTTTCTGGAGGAAAAGATTCGATTACTTTGGTAAGATTAGCTCAAAAAGCTTTTTATCCAGCAAAAATTCCTTTTCCACTTTTACATATTGATACTGGACACAACTTTCCGGAAACTATCGAATTTAGAGATAGATTGGTAGAAGAACTTGGAGTTGAACTTATCGTTCGAAATGTTCAGGATTCTATCGATCAAGGAAAGGTAGTAGAAGAAAAAGGAAAGTATGCAAGTCGTAATAGCTTACAAACTACAACACTATTAGATGCTTTAGAAGAATTTAAATTCGATGCTGCGATAGGTGGGGCTAGAAGAGATGAAGAGAAAGCTAGAGCCAAAGAACGTATTTTTTCGGTTAGAGATGATTTTGGACAATGGGACGAAAAAAATCAACGTCCAGAATTATTTGATCACCTTAACGGGAAAATAGATTTGGGACAAAATGTACGTGTATTCCCAATCAGTAACTGGACAGAACTTGACGTTTGGAGTTATATCCAAAAGGAAGAGATCGAAATACCGTCAATTTATTTTGCCCACAAAAGAAAGACATTTATCAGAGATGGTATGATTTGGTCTGCAGAAGACGATGTGGTATTTCGCGAAGAAGATGAAATCGTAGAAGAAAGAATGGTGCGTTTTCGTACCGTAGGAGATATGTCTTGTACGGCAGCGGTATTGTCTGAAGCAGTGTCTATAGACAAAGTAGTAGCAGAGATAAGAGAATCAAAAATTTCTGAGCGAGGAGCGCGTATTGATGATAAGCGATCTGAAGCAGCGATGGAAAAACGTAAACAACAAGGATATTTTTAATGAGTTGATCATTTAGACTGTAGATAAAATAACAGTTTTGATTTTCAAACATCAACCAAATATAGTAGGATGGAAGTACTAAAAATAGCAACAGCAGGAAGTGTAGACGATGGTAAAAGTACCTTGATTGGTAGAATTCTATACGATACTAAGTCATTAACGACCGATAAATTAGAAGCTATTGAAGCAAAGAGTAAAGCTAATGGATTCGATTATTTAGATTTCTCGTTAGCTACCGACGGATTAGTTGCTGAGCGTGAACAAGGAATAACAATCGATGTAGCACACATATATTTTTCAACAAAAAAGAAGAGCTATATCATCGCTGATACTCCGGGACATATTGAGTATACTCGAAATATGGTAACGGGAGCATCAACTTCGCAAGCATCTATTATTTTGGTAGATGCCAGAAAAGGAGTGGTAGAACAAACCTATCGTCATTTTTTTATCAATAATTTATTGAGAGTAAAGGATGTGATTGTAGCGATCAACAAAATGGATTTGGTAGATTATGCAGAAGAAACTTACGAAGCGGTAAAAGCAGATTTTCAGAAACTTATTGATAAAAGCGAATATAAAGATCAAAATATCACCTTTATCCCGGTAAGTGCTTTGCAAGGAGATAACGTGGTAGAAAAATCACAAAGTACACCTTGGTACGAAGGACAAACATTACTGGAGCATCTAGAGAAGTTAAATGCTCAGGATGTGTATGAAAAAGCGCAAGTGCGTTTCCCTGTTCAAACAGTAATCAGGCCAAAGACTGAAGAGTTTCATGATTTCAGAGGATATGCAGGGAAATTGTATGGAGGAGATATTTCTGTAGGAGACGAAGTAACTGTACTACCTTCACTAACTTCTTCAAAAATAAAAGAGATTTACTTCTTTGATAAGAAGTTTGACACAGCAGGAAGAGGAAGTTCTTGCACCATCACCCTGGAAGATGATATCAACATTAGCAGAGGGGATATGATTGTAAAATCAGAAGAGCAACCAAAAGTTGAAAAACAATTAACAGCAACCGTTTGCTGGATGGATAGTAAAGCGCTAAATCCAGGGAGCAATTATTTTGTGCAAAGTGGAAGCAATCGCATTTTGGCTAAAGTAAAAAACATAAGTGGGACTATTGCAACAGATTTCTCTGGAGAAGATACTTCAAAGAATACGCTTACACTTAATGAAATTGGTAAAGTACAGATCCAGTTAAGTAAGCCATTGGCATTTGATTCATATAGTAAAAATAAAGCCTCGGGCTCTTTTATATTAATAGATTCACAAACCAATAATACATCAGGAGTTGGATTTATAGAGTAAAAATAGAGTCGATTTTCACAGAATAAAATCATACGATTTTTGCGGTAAAAAATAGATACACAAAAGTCATAATTATGTCCTTTTTTGAAGGGCCGAAACACCAAAAAAGATGCAAAGTTTTAGAACTGAAATAGAAAACCCAGTTGTCGAAAAAGACATCATCGAATTGGCTAATAAAATTGAGCAATTCCATAAGGGTAAGATTGATGAAGAGAAGTTTCGAAGCCTTCGTTTGGCTCGTGGAGTATATGGTCAGCGTCAGGAAGGAGTGCAGATGATTCGTATTAAGCTACCGTATGGAAAAGTGAAATCTAACCAATTAAAACGTATCTGCGAAGTGTCTGATGAGTATTCCAGAGGACGTTTGCATATCACTACACGTCAGGATATCCAGATTCATTATGTAGATTTAAATAGAACTCCAGAATTGTGGGCAGAACTGGAAAAAGATGATGTGACCCTAAGAGAAGCTTGCGGAAATACAGTACGTAATGTAACGGCTTCAGAAACTGCAGGGATTGATGTAAATGAACCTTTTGATGTGTCTCCCTATGCACATGCAGTGTTTCAAAATTTCTTGAGAAACCCGATTTGTCAGGAAATGGGACGTAAATTCAAAGTTTCTTTTTCAGGAACCGACGAAGATACAGGACTATCTTACATGCACGATCTTGGGTTTATTGCCAAAATTGAAAATGGGGTTCGAGGTTTTAAAGTGATGCTAGGTGGTGGATTAGGTTCACAACCACGACATGCGGATGAATTATACAGCTTTTTGCCTACCGATAAAATTATTCCTCTAATGGAAGGGGTATTGAGAATCTTTGATCGCCACGGTGAGAGAAAGAGTAGAGCCAAGGCCAGAATGAAATTCTTGATTAAGGATATCGGATTAGAGGCATTCAAAGAGTTGGTAGAAGCAGAACAAAAAGCAATCGTAAATAAAACTGTACCTATTGATGCAGAAGCTTACGAAGTTTCTACTCCAGTTATTGTAGAAACCCCTGTGGTAGCTATCAAAGATCAGAAAGCTTTTGAACTCTGGAAGTCAACGAATGTTATTCCTCAAAAGCAAGAAGGATATGTTGCGATAGGAATCAAAGTGTTGTTAGGAGATTTTTATACAGACAAAGCAAGATTATTAGCAGATTTAGTAGAACAATATGCAGCAGGAGAACTACGATTATCTTTACGACAAAATATATTGATTCCTTTTGTGAAGGAAGATTTAGTTCCATTTTTCTATCAGAAATTAGGAAAACTTGGTTTCACCGAAGCCGGATACAACAAGGCGGTAGATATTACTGCTTGTCCGGGAACGGATACCTGTAACTTAGGAATTGCTAGCAGTACTGGTATTGCCGATGAGTTGGAGCGAGTGCTAAAAGTAGAATACCCACAATACTTGGAAAAAGAAGATCTAGTGATCAAAATTAGTGGATGTATGAATGCTTGCGGACAGCATAATATGGCTAATATAGGTTTCCAGGGGATGTCGATTCGTACTAAGGATAAGTTAGTAGCACCAGCACTTCAGGTATTGCTAGGTGGAGGGAATTTAGGAGATGGAAATGGTCGTTTTGCAGACAAGGTGGTAAAAATCCCAAGTAGAAGAGGACCAGAGGCTTTAAGACGTATCCTTAATGATTTTGAGGCGAATGCCAAGAATCAGCTTTTTGTAGATTATTATGCAGAACAGGGAGAAAAGTATTTTTATGATTTGCTTACTGACCTTTCTGAAACAGATAACCTTACTCCAGAAGATTTTGTGGATTGGGGTAATGAAGAAAAATATGTAAAAGCAATTGGTGTAGGAGAATGTGCAGGTGTAGTAATTGATTTGGTAGCTACGCTATTTTTGGAAAGTGAAGAGAAAATCCAAAATGCCAAAGCTTCTTTTGATAGTGAAGTGTATTCTGATGCGGTATATCATACTTATAGTTCTTTAGTAAATTCTGCAAAAGCATTATTGATTGCAGAAAACAAAAAGACGAATACACATGCAGGGATTATCAGACAATTTGATGAACTTTTTGTTGAGACTAAAAAGATAAACCTGGAAGGAACCTTTGCTGATCTGGTATATCAGATTCAGAAAAACGCACCAACAAAGGACTTTGCTTTGGATTATATCAAAATTGCACAGCAATTTTTGCAAAAAGTACAATCTTACAGAGCACTTGAGGTAGAAAGTGCTTAAAGCTATACATTTGTTTGATTCGTAGAGGGATAAACCTGTGATCAAGTAAGTATAAAAATAAAGAAAGGAATATACGATGAGTATTCATAAAACACCAAAATTAACAGTTGTAGGAGCGGGTCCAGGAGATCCGGATCTGATAACGCTGAAGGCAATCAAAGCTTTAGAAGCTGCAGATGTGGTGTTGTATGATGCACTCATTAATGAAGAGTTATTGGATTACGCTCCTAGTGCCGAAAAAATATTTGTAGGTAAGAGGAAAGGATGCTATGCCTACCGGCAAGAGCAGATCAATGATTTAATAGTGGCGAGAGCAAAAAGCCATGGTCATGTAGTAAGACTCAAAGGAGGCGACCCATTTATTTTTGGTCGTGGTGCAGAAGAGATCGATTATGTTAAACAATTTGGTATTGTAACGGATATGGTGCCTGGTATTTCCTCTTCTTTGGCGGTACCAGCATACCAGGGAATTCCGTTAACCCGAAGAGGAGCTTCAGAAAGCTTCTGGGTAATTACCGGAACAACAAAATCCCACAAATTATCACAGGATGTTTACCTGGCGGCAAAATCAAAAGCAACTGTGGTAATTTTGATGGGGATGAGTAAGTTAAGCGAAATAGTTCGTATTTTTGCAGCCGAAAATAAAGAAGAGGTACCTGTAGCGATTATTCAAAACGGAACTACCAAAAAAGAAAAGTTTGGTATGGGTACGATACAAACAATCGAGCAGGTCGTTGCTGATCAAGAATTGTCTTCGCCAGCTATAATTGTGATAGGAGAAGTAGTTCGACAGAAAGTGCAACTGGCTTCAATTTATGAAGAGGTAAACAAAATAGAAGCATCTGGATCGTAAGGATGACAGTGATGGAAGAAAGAAATAATCTATATCCGGTTTTTTTGAAGGTTAGAAATCTTGAGGTGCTTATCGTCGGAGGAGGAAATGTAGCTGAAGAAAAACTAACATTCTTGACAAAATCCAGTCCTGATGCTAAGGTGACTATGGTATCGCCTATGTTTAGAGAAGGAACCATTGCTCTGGCCAATAAGTTTGGAGTAAGAATGATAGAAAAGAAATATCATAGACGATTCCTTAAAGATAAACATATAGTGATTGCAACTACAGATGTGCCAGAAGTGAATATGAAAGTGTACAAAGACTGTAGAAAAAGAAGCAAATTGGTAAACGTTGCTGATAATCCCCCATACTGTGATTTTTATATGGGAGGAATCGTTACAAAAGGTAATGTAAAGGTGGCGATTTCGACTAACGGAAAGTCGCCTACAACAGCCAAAAGATTGCGTCAGTTTTTTGAAGAAGTATTGCCAGAAAACATAGACGATTTGGTTAAGAATTTAAATGAATATAGAAAAACAATAAAAGGTGATTTCGAAGAAAAAGTGGAAACGCTAAACGAATTCACAAAAGGATTAATAGGAAAAAAAGAAGTTGAACATGATCAAGACTGATATTTTAATCATCGGAGCTGGACCTACAGGGTTATTCACTGTTTTTGAAGCAGGATTATTGAAGTTAAAAACGCATTTAATTGATGCGCTTCCACAACCAGGTGGACAGTGCTCAGAAATTTATCCTAAGAAACCTATCTATGATATCCCAGGATTCCCTGAGATTTTGGCAGGACAATTAGTAGATAACCTAATGGAGCAAATTAAGCCTTTTAATCCTGGATTTACGCTTGGTGAGAGAGCAGAAACTATTGAAAAATTAGAAGATGATACCTTTTTGGTAACTACCAACAAAGGAACTCAACATAATGCCCCTGTTATTGCAATTGCAGGTGGTTTAGGTTCTTTTGAGCCACGTAAACCTCCTATTCCAAATATTCAGGATTTTGAAGACAAAGGAGTCGCCTATATTATTCGCGATCCCGAAGTGTATCGAGACAAAAGAGTAGTGATCGCAGGAGGAGGAGATTCTGCATTGGATTGGACTATTTTCTTGGCAGATGTAGCAAGCGAAGTAACGCTAGTACACAGACGAAATGAGTTCAGAGGAGCGTTAGATTCTGTTGAACAGGTTGGTGAACTATCCAAATTAGGTAAAGTAAATCTGATTACAGAAGCAGAAGTAAAAGAATTGGAAGGAGGAGACCACTTGACAGCTGTTGGGATAAAACATAAAACCAAAGGTGATATCCGATTAGAAACCGATTATTTTATTCCTTTATTTGGACTATCTCCAAAATTAGGGCCAATGGCTAATTGGGGATTAGAAATAGAAAAGAACGCTATAAAAGTTGATAATTCTTATGATTATCAAACCAATATCCCTGGGATCTACGCCATAGGAGATGTAAATACCTATAAAGGAAAGCTTAAACTCATTCTTTCTGGTTTCCACGAAGCGGCTATCATGTGCCAGAGTGCATACCAAAGAATTCACCCAGACAAGAAATACGTAATGAAGTATACAACAGTAGGGGGTGTAGAAGGATTTGATGGTACCAAAAAAGAGGCAAAGAAGGAAGTTGTAAAAGCGATCATATAAGACAATTTGAGTTTTCTCTTTTCTGAAAAGAGAAGAGAAAACTTAAGTATATCTTAAATAATTCTTCAGAAACACAAACACCACTATATTTGTTGAATTTTTAAAGCATTAAGGACAAGAAATATGTCAGACGTTACCATAAAGATTAAGGATAGAGAAGGAGTAGTGCACGAAGTGCAAGGACCAACGGATATGAATATGAATCTGATGGAGGTTTGTAAAGCTTATGAGCTTCCGGTAGAAGGAACGTGTGGAGGAATGGCGATGTGTGCTTCTTGTCAATGCTACGTATTATCAGATCACGAATTACCAGAAATGAGTGATGATGAGGATTTAATGCTGGCAGAGGCTTTTTATGTAGAAGATAATAGTAGATTAGGATGCCAGATTCCGATCACTCCAGCATTGGATGGGTTGGAAATTGAGTTGGCTCCAGAATCATAAAAGTAGTAAATAAACTTGCATAACAAATGGCTATGCCTTTAATTTGTATGCAATCAATAGCAAAAGCTATTTAGTTCATAAATTCATGTAATTGTTATCAAGAAAGGTGGAGGGAGTAGACCCGGTGAAACCTTAGCAACCCTTTATCTGTTAAAGAAGGTGCTACATTCTATCCTGAAATTCAGGAGAAGATAACCCAAAGAAAGGTCATGATGCCTGCCTTTCATTTTTCTTGATATCATAATTATTTAATAATACATAGACTCTTACAAAAGAAGTTTATCGTTTTTGTTATGGGGTTCTCCCATACAAGGATCTAATCTCTGGGAAAAGAGTACTATTTTGTATGATAAAAGATAATGAAAGATATTAGAGAAATACTAGAAGAGCGAATCCTTATTCTTGATGGGGCAATGGGAACCATGCTGCAACGTCATAAATTTACTGAAGAAGATTTTAGAGGAGATCGATTTAAGGATTGGCAAGTTCCTTTACAGGGAAATAATGACTTGTTAAGTATTACACAACCTGAAGCGATTAAAGAAATCCACCGTTTGTATTTTGAAGCTGGGGCAGATATCGTTGAAACAAATACATTTTCAGGGACAACGATAGCAATGGCAGATTATGAAATGGAAGAATTGGCATATGAGCTGAACTATCAATCCGCCAAAATTGCAAAAGAGGTGGCAGACGAGTTTACTCAGGCAGAACCTCATAAGCCTCGATTTGTTGCAGGTGCTATTGGACCTACAAATAAGACGGCAAGTATGTCCCCAGATGTAAATGATCCGGGCTTTAGAGCAATTAGTTTTGAGGAGTTGAAAATAGCGTATAAACAACAAGTCGAAGGCCTCATAGATGGAGGCGCTGATATATTGTTGGTAGAAACCATTTTTGATACGCTTAATGCCAAAGCAGCTCTTTTTGCTATAGAAGAAGTGAAAGATGAAAGGGGAATTGATATTCCGATAATGGTGAGTGGTACGATTACAGATGCTAGTGGTAGAACTTTGTCGGGACAAACTGCCGAAGCTTTTTTGATATCGGTTTCACATATCCCAATGCTATCCGTTGGATTTAACTGTGCCCTAGGAGCGAAACAACTTACTCCGCACTTAGAAGTATTGGCCCAAAAGGCACCTTTTGCTGTGTCGGCGCATCCTAATGCAGGATTGCCTAATGCGTTTGGAGAGTATGATGAAACTCCAGAACAAATGGCAGATCAGATCAAAGAATATTTGGATAAAAGTTTGGTAAATATTGTTGGAGGATGCTGCGGAACCACTCCGGAGCATATCAAAGCTATAGCAGATTTGGTAAAGGACTACAAACCTAGATCTGCAAAAACTATTGAGACTATATGAGTAAAGAAGTACGGTATATGAAACTATCGGGACTGGAACCATTGATTATTACTCCAGAGTCTAACTTTATTAATGTTGGTGAGCGGACCAATGTTGCAGGGTCACGTAAGTTTTTGAGATTGATCAAAGAAGAAAATTACGAAGAGGCCCTCACTATAGCACGTCATCAGGTAGAAGGAGGAGCACAAATCATCGATATTAATATGGATGATGGTTTGATCGATGGTAAGGAAGCTATGGTGAAGTTTCTCCACTTAATCGTTTCAGAGCCAGATATCGCCAGGGTACCTATAATGATTGATAGCTCTAAGTGGGAGATTATTGAAGCTGGCCTTCAGGTGGTACAAGGAAAGTGTGTGGTAAATTCAATAAGCCTCAAAGAAGGAGAAGCTGCATTTATAAAACAAGCTAAGGCCATAAAAAGATATGGTGCTGCTGTAATTGTTATGGCTTTTGATGAGGTAGGGCAAGCAGATAACTATGAGCGTAGAATAGAAATAGCTAAACGTTCTTACGATGTTTTGGTCAATGAGGTTCATTTTCCGCCAGAAGATATCATTTTTGATCTCAATTTATTCCCAGTAGCAACCGGGATGGATGAACACCGCAAAAACGCTATAGATTTTATAGAGGCTACACGATGGGTGCGTAGCAACTTACCTCACTGTAGTGTAAGCGGTGGTGTGAGTAATGTTTCTTTTTCGTTTAGAGGTAATAATGTGGTTCGAGAAGCAATGCACTCGGTATTCTTATTTCATGCGATTAAAGCAGGAATGAATATTGGTATTGTAAACCCTGCTATGTTGGAAGTGTATGATGATATTCCTAAAGATCTTTTAGAACACGTAGAAGATGTTATTTTGGATCGAAGGGCAGATGCTACCGAGAGGTTATTGGATTTTGCCGAGACGGTTAAAGGAACCAAAAAGGAAAAAACAATCGACCTTTCCTGGAGAGAAGAACCGCTTCAAGATCGTGTCACCAGAGCTTTGGTTAAAGGGATAGACCAATTTATTGAAGAAGATGTTGAAGAGGCCAGGCAAAATGTGAATAAACCCATAGAGGTTATTGAAGGGCACCTAATGACAGGTATGAATGTGGTTGGTGATCTTTTTGGATCTGGAAAAATGTTCCTTCCACAAGTAGTAAAGTCAGCTCGTGTAATGAAAAAAGCAGTGGCCTATTTGTTGCCTTTCATAGAAGAAGATAAAGATGCAGTTACCGAATCCAATGGTAAGATTTTGATGGCTACGGTCAAAGGAGATGTGCATGATATTGGAAAGAATATTGTTTCTGTAGTCCTTGGATGTAATAATTATGAAATCGTTGATTTGGGAGTGATGGTACCGCCCGAAAAAATCATACAAACAGCGATTGATCAACAAGTGGATATCATAGGGCTAAGCGGGTTGATCACACCTTCGCTTGATGAGATGGTGTATTTGGCAAAAGAAATGGAACGTAAAAATTTCAAAATTCCATTGCTGATAGGAGGAGCAACCACTTCCAAAGCGCATACAGCGGTAAAGATCGATCCTCAATACAAGAATGCTGTAGTTCATGTAAATGATGCTTCTAGAGCAGTTACTGTAGTGGGAGATTTGTTGAATAAAAGAAATTCTGGGAAGTATGTTGGAGATTTGAAGGATGATTATGAAAAATTCAGAGAGGGTTTCTTGAGGAGAACGAAACAAAAAGAGTATTTGTCTATAGCTGAAGCCAGAAAGAATAAGTACAAAATTGACTGGTCAAAATCCACAATTAAAGTTCCCAATGATCCTGGAGTGACTGTGATCGAAGATTTTGAACTTGCTAAACTAATCGACTATATCGATTGGACGCCATTTTTCAGATCCTGGGATCTGCATGGAAAGTATCCGGGGATTCTAACGGATGAGGTTGTGGGCGAGCAAGCCACTTCTCTTTTTAAAGATGCACAGGAATTGCTTGACAAAGTGATCGATCAAAAATTATTGAAGGCAAAGGCAATTTACGGTTTGTTTGAAGCAAATACGGTGAATGATGATGATATTGAAATCGTTCATCAAGACGACATATTTACGTTTAGAACCTTAAGACAACAATTAAAAAAACACGCAGGCAAGCCTAATTTTGCCTTATCTGATTTTATAGCTCCAAAAGAAAGTGGACTACAAGATTATATGGGGTGTTTTTGTGTAACTACAGGTTTTGGAACCCAGGAATTAGCGGCTCAGTTTGAAGCAGATCATGATGATTATAACTCTATTATGATCAAAGCATTGGCGGATCGATTGGCAGAGGCTTTTGCTGAATTTTTACATGAAAAAGTTCGTAAAGAAGATTGGGGTTATGCAAATAATGAACTTTTGACTAACGAGGAGTTGATCAAAGAGGAATATGAAGGTATTCGACCAGCACCTGGATATCCAGCATGTCCCGACCATTTGGAAAAAATAACTATTTGGGAAGTGTTAAAAGTGAAGGAGGCTATTGGAGTCGAGCTTACTGAAAGTCTGGCTATGTGGCCTGCCGCTTCAGTTTCTGGTTATTACTTTGGTAATCCTGAGGCAAGATATTTTGGTTTAGGTAAGATTAAAGAAGATCAGGTTGAGGATTTTGCAAACCGAAAGAATATTGACCTAGATCATGCTAAGAAATGGCTAAACCCAAACTTAATTGAACAGTAATGGATATAGAAGATTGTATTTCACGTCTCGAAGAAGTTTTTGATGGCCAGCCTTGGTTTGGTCCTTCGTTTTTGAGTAGCCTCAAAAAGATTCCGGTAACCTTCTGGAATCAAAAACCAAAAGGAGGTGTACATTCTATTTCAGAATTGGTGGTTCATACCATGGATTGGAAAAAGTTTGTGGTAGAAAAATTACAGGATAACGAGACCTATAGCATCGAGATGAATTCGAACAAAGATTGGCGACCAGATGTCTCAATTAACAACCAGAAACAGAAAGATGAAATCATCGATCAAATTGTGGTATTGCAAGATACTATATGTCAGCTGTTAGAAGGTAAACGCGATTCCTGGTTATACGAATTTGTTTTAGGGAAAGATTATACCAATCTATATATGGTCAATGGAACCGTTGACCACGATATCTACCATTTGGGTCAAATTAATTTGATCTATAGTCAAGTAAAAAATAATCATCAATAAAAATATATACATCACTAATGAAAGTTACCGATCATATAAAAAGAGCAAAAGACAAAACCTTGTTTTCTTTTGAATTAATTCCACCGCAAAAAGGAAGAAGTATTCAGGAGTTATATGATAATATAGATCCATTGATGGAGTTTAATCCTCCTTTTATTGATGTTACGACCTCTCGAGAAGAGTTTATTTATATTGATAGAGATGGGCTTTTGGATAAAAAACTAACCCGTATGCGACCGGGTACAGTTGGTATCTGTGCTTCGATTACACACAAGTATAATGTGGATACAATACCGCATGTATTATGTGGCGGTTTTACCAAAGAGGAAACAGAATATCTGTTGGTGGATTGTCATTATCTGGGGATAGATAATGTGATGGCGCTTCGAGGTGATGCAATGAAGGAGGAAAAGTATTTTACACCTACCAAAGGGGGACACTGTTATGCCAATGAATTGGTGGAACAAATTGTCAATATGAACAAAGGACAATTCTTACACGAAGTAATAGAAACAGATAATCAATCCGATTTTTGTGTCGGAGTAGCGGGTTATCCAGAAAAACATTTAGAGGCGCCTTCTATGGATTCTGATATTCGAAGATTAAAGGATAAAGTAGATGCAGGTGCAGATTATGTGGTTACGCAAATGTTTTTTGACAATAAAAAATATTTTGAATTTGTAGAAAAAGCAAAGGCAGCTGGGATTGATGTCCCTATCATCCCAGGGATTAAACCCGTAGCCGTAAAAAGACACCTTCAGTTATTGCCGCAAGTGTTTAAATTGGATATTCCCGACGAATTGGTGAAAGAAGTAGAAAAATGTAAAACCAATAAGGAAGTTCGAGAAGTTGGGATAGAATTTGCAATTCAACAGTCCAAAGAATTGATGGAATACGGAGTTCCTGTGTTGCACTATTATTCGATGGGGAAATCGGATAATATAAAAAAGATCGCTTCGGCAATTTTTTAGTTGTTCAAAACGTTTTGAACATTGTGTATTTCAGGTGTTGGTAATTTTATCAATATTACTACTTTTACCCGATGATTAAACGACTGGCTTTCGTATTATGCGTTGTTAGCTTCCAACTGTATGCTCAGAATGAGTCCAAATCTTGGTATACTGTAGATGTCAATAATTTTTATGGCACTATTTTAAAACATAATCCCGATATTTCTCATTTGATTACAGGGCATCCTTCTGGGGTTATTCTCTCTTTTCAGAAAAAAACATTTGGAGACGAAGAATGGCAAAGGTTATATAATAATCCAGAGTATGGTGTTTCTTTTATTTATAATGATCTGGATAATACATACCTAGGAGAACATTTTAGTCTTTTTGCACATTATAATTTTTACTTTCTAAAGCAACATCTCATGTTCCGTTTAGGACAAGGGTTTGCGTATAGTACCAACCCTTATGACGAAGATGATAATTTTAGGAATATAGCACATGGCTCGCACTTAACAAGTGCTACTTACTTTTTATTGAATTTTAAAAAGGAAAACTTACTGAAAGGGTTGGGGCTGCAAGCTGGACTTGGTATTGTGCATTATTCTAATGGTAATGCCAAGGCGCCAAATAAAAGTACAAACACCTTGTTTTTGAATGCTGGGATTACATATCAATTAGATACAGATATTCCAGAATATCAGGAAAAGGAAAAGGGATTAGTGAAAGGTGGTGAGCCTTTTGGATACGGGTTTTTGTTTCGCAGCGGTATTAATGAAAGTGATGTAGTAGGGTCTGGACAATTTCCGTTCTATACTGTGGGCGCTTTTATTGATAAAAGAATTAACAAAAAAAGTGCTTTTCAATTGGGAACAGAACTTTTCTTCTCCAAAGCCCTAGAACGGTTTATAGATTTTAGAGCTAGTGGTGGTTTTAATGATAGTACCACTGGAGACGAGGATTCTAAGCGTGTTGGATTGTACGTAGGTCATGAGTTAAGAGTAAACAGGGTATCTGTTTTAACACAGTATGGATATTACGTATATTATCCTTTTGATTTTGAAGGCCAAACCTATTTGCGTGCAGGGTTACGATATTACTTTTCCAAAAATTGGATAGGCGAATTTACTGTTCGATCCCATGCGGCCAAAGCCGAAGCAATGGAATTTACAATAGGGTATAGATTATGAAAAAGATAGGATACTGCATAGGGTTAGTGTTATTGCTGTTTGGTTGTGATACCGAAGATGCCCCCGATTGTTTTCAGCGAACAGGAGATATTATTAGGCAAGAAGTAGAAGTGCCGGCTTTTTCGCGAATTTTAGTCAATCCAAATGTTGAGTTGGTTATAACACAAGGTGAAAATAGAACAGTTGTTATTGAAACAGGGGATAATTTGATTGAGGAGGTAACAGCTGTTGTAGAAGGAGATCGATTAGTGCTTCAAGATGATAATGATTGTGCATTTTTTCGAGATTTTAATCAAACTAAGGTTTTTGTTACCGCCCCTAATATTACCGAAATACGAAGTGCAACCCAATTTGATATTTCTTCTGAAGGAGTTCTGAATTATCCAACGCTACGATTGCTGTCAGAAGATTTTAATGAGAGTACAGGAACGACCACGGGGACTTTTCATTTGAATATTAATTCAGATGCACTAGAAGTAGTAAGTAACAATATCGCTTCCTTTTTTATTACAGGATCGGTGACCAGCCTTAATGTGGGGATCTTTTCTGGGACTGGGAGATTTGAGGCAGCAGAATTGATCGCCGATGATATACAAATCTTTCATAGAGGGACCAATAAGATTATTATTAATCCGCAACTTTCTTTACGAGGTTCTATACGAAGTACCGGGGATGTCATCGCAGTAAACAGACCTCCTGTGGTTGAGGTTGAACAATTCTTTACCGGTAAACTTATTTTTCCATAAAAAATTTATGGTATTGACATCTAAATACTGCGGTTTTGTGGCAGTTAGTTCTGTGAGATTATTTATAAATTTATATGTACCCCAGGTAAACACATCTCACAAAGGACGAAAAGATGAAAGAAGAACAAAAGATTTTAGAGGGTTCCTTGTTGGGTAACGAAGAAAACTATCTCAAAAAAGAATTATACGATTTAATTAGATCCGATACTTCTATATTGGATTTTTTACAAGAAGCGATACTTGACGGCATATGGTTTTGGGATCTTGATAATCCCGATAATGTATGGATGAGTCCAGAGTATTGGACTACATTTGGATACGACCCCAAGAAAATGCCACATAAATCCTCTTCGTGGCAACCCATTGTTTTTGAAGAAGATCTAAAAAATATATATGCCAATTTTGCCTCCCATGCCAAGGATCCCAAAATTCCGTATGATCAAATCGTTAGATTTAGACATAAGTTAGGCCATACCGTATGGATACGATGCCGGGGGATGATGTTTAGAGATGCGGATGGAAAGCCTCTGAAAATGTTGGGAGCGCATACAGATATCTCTAGGGTTAAAGAAAAGGAAGAAGAGTTACGATTACAAAAAGCCTTTTTTGAACAAGTAATCACTGGGACTAACCTTGGAACCTGGAAATGGAATGTAAAAACAGGTGCAACTATTTTTAATGAACGTTGGGCAGAGATCATAGGATATAGCCTAGAAGAGCTAGAACCCGTTTCTATTGATACCTGGATGAAATATGCTTATAAAAAAGATCTGGAAAAGTCGAATGCCCTTTTACTAGATCATTTTGCGGGTAAAACCGAAATTTATGAATGTGAGGCCAGAATGCGTCATCGGAATGGAAAATTGATTTGGGTTTTGGATAGGGGAAAAGTGGTTAGTTGGGATGAAGAAGGGAACCCAGAATGGATGGTAGGCTCTCATCAGGAAATTACCGAAAAGAAAAAGGCATATGAACGTAACAAGCAATTTATTAAGCAAGCTCCTACAGCGATTGCCATGTTTGATAGAAATATGGAGTATTTGGCGGCTTCAGAAGAATGGCTAACAGTTTTTAATCTTAAAGGCCTTCAAATTACCGGAAAATCACATTATGAGGTATTGCCTATAATTGGTAACAAATGGAAGGTAAGTCACAAAAAATGTTTAGAAGGAAGTGTAATCAAAAATAGTGAAGAATGCATTAAACATGTGGATGGATCAATACAATGGTTATCCTGGGAGTTTCGCCCCTGGTATACCGATGAAGATGAAGTAGGAGGGATTATTATTCATGCTAACGATATTACAAAAATTAAGAAAAAGGAAGAGCTAAAATCCTTGTTAGCAGTAGCAGAAGATCAAAATAAACGATTGAAAAACTTTGCGCATATTGTTTCACATAACTTGAAGTCTCATTCTGGTAATTTTGAAATGTTATTGGATTTATTTGTGCAAGAAAATCCGGAGTTGAAATACAATGAAATCATCAAATTATTCAAAACTGCTTCTGGGCATCTTACCGAAACAATTTCTCATCTTAATGAGGTGGTGTTAATGAATACTTCGTTGGATGAAAATTTGGTAGGTCTTGATCTTTATGTTGCTACCAACAAAACTATCGAAGGAGTAAAAGCCATTGCTACAGAGGCCGAAGTTGAAATTAGAAATAATGTGACCCCTGATATTAGGATATTGGGTATTTCGGCTTATTTGGATAGCATCTTATTGAATTTGATTACTAATAGTATAAAGTATAGTGCAAAAAATCGAGATAGCTATGTTGAGTTAAGTACTAAAATCGAGAAAGGTTTTGTGGTTCTTAGCGTAGCAGATAATGGTCTGGGTATTGATTTAAAAAAGCATCGTTCAAAACTGTTTGGAATGTACAAAACGTTCCATCATAATAAAGATGCTAGAGGTATAGGACTTTTTATTACCAAGAATCAAATAGAAGCCATGGGAGGAAGAATTACAGTCAAAAGTGAAGTGAATCTAGGTACAACGTTTAAAGTTTATTTGAGATATGAAAAAAATTGACATTGCATGTATTATAGATGATGATCCTATCTTTATTTTTGGAGTTAGGAAAATAATGGATCTCATTGATTTTTGTAAAAGCTTAATGGTTTTCAGAGATGGCGAAGAGGCACTACACAATTTGAAATCCATTATATCCAACAATGAAAAATTACCCGATGTTATTCTCTTAGATCTCAATATGCCAGTTCTGGATGGATGGCAGTTTCTGGATGAGTTTATCAAAATCCCATGCGACAAAAAAATCGTCATTTATATTGTTTCCTCTTCTGTGGATCCAGAAGATATGCATAGAGCAAAATCCTATGAGTTGGTTAGCGATTACATCGTAAAACCAGTTACCGTGGCAAAGTTAAAAGAAGTACTAAACGATTTAGAAAAAGCAGTGTAAGTCAAATACAAATTTTGGTAGTGCGGGAAGATTTTACAAAAGGCTAAAAAGAAAAACGAACCACAAAATCAGGAGTGAATCGCAAGGATTCACGCTGGAAACTTTCGATGTATTCAGTCAGGTCTTGGGTGTCGGCTCTTCCCAAAAAACCTTGACTGATGGTGTTTTTACGGTCGTAGATGTTTCTTAAAGAAAAACCGACCATTCCTTTCCATCGGCTATCTTTATTGGGGTTGAAGCGATATAGTACCGAAGCATCAAGTCGATGATAATCTTTAAATCTATTTCGGTTGATTCCTTTTTCATCAATTCGTACTCCAAAGGCAAAACTTTCAGGATCTCTAACGATATTGGTAAATGGCCTTCCTGTCGCGTAGTTCCAACCTAAAGAAAACTCAAAGTCTTTGACTTTTAGAGTCTGAGAAATGTTGAATACATGGCGTTGGTCAAAATTTCCAGGGAAGAAGGTTTCTTGTACATCTGGAAATTTAACTTCTGTATTACTCAAAGAATATCCCAACCAAAACCTGTAATTCTTAATTCGTTTTTTTATCAGAAGATCTACTCCAATTCTATTTTCTTCACCGGTAATCACAAATTGATTAGAATCAGAAAGGGCAATATCGAGGATTAGGTTATTAAAAGATGAGATGTTACCCAATCTTTTGTAATAAGCCTCGACATCAATGTTCCAACCATTAAAGGAATATAATGACCCAAATGTAAATTGAGAACTCCTAAATACGGGTAAACTAATATCGATAGATTCCAGAGTTCGATAACTTCCAGAATTTACCCAAAAATCATCTGCTACTGGTAAGAAGCCGATATCAGCAGCAGTGCTATTAAAACTAAGATATCGATTTAATTGTTGGTTTTTAAGTTCTGCGGAAGCGGTGATTCTAAAATCTTTAAAAATCTCAAAAGATGAAAATATTCTGGGTTCTGCCAAAAACCGATTAGTATTACTAAGTAATGAATTTCTAAGACCAATGCTTAGGTAGGATTTTGGTGTTTTATAAAGATATTCCAGATATAGCGTATGACTGTTGTTTTGGTTTTTAATTTCATCCATAAACGGATTTTCAACTCCATCAAATCGTTCGTCGGTTATGGCTTCATTGTCATTTTCATTGTAAGTAAACTGATAGCCTACACCCAAATGTTGATTGTTTTCAAAGGGTATATTTATCGAATATTCTCCTCCGATATCCTTTACCACGATATTTCGATCAAATTCTAAAAAAGAGCTTGGGTTTCTATCGTCAACATTTAGCGTGTATCTTTTGTCGTAAAGAGAAACATAGAAATTAGCATATTGCTGTACTCCTCCCTTGTGATTTGCAGTCCAGTTGATGCTTGAGCCAAAGTTTCTCAGTTTTAAAACATCTTTTAAACGTAGATCACCTCTTGTCTCGCTTTCTACGTCCCGAATAATATCTAATCTGTTTTCTACAAACAAAGTGCTTGCTTTGAAGGTGTGATTGTCGTTCGGTTTCCAGACAAACTTGAAATTACTATCCGAAAAAGAAAAATCGTCTTTTTCCATTTCATCTGTACCATTTTTATTGTTTTCAGGAATATTTGCTCTTGTATTCTGAAAAACTTTACGTACCAGATTGTTGTAACTAATGTTTTGATAAATGTCTGTTGAAGATCTACGACCAGCAAGCATAATACCTACTTTTTCTGACAGTGGTACTTTTACAAAAAGATCTCCATGCGTGAGATTAAGCCCTCCACCGGCTTGAAATCTATCAGTAAGATCATTGGCAGATTCTATTTCGATAACTCCGGATAGACGATCTCCATAACGAACACTGGTACCTCCTCTATATACATTAACGCTCTCTACGATATAAGGGTTAAATGTTGAAATTTGATCAAAGAAATGACCGGTGTGATACATCTTTATACCATCCCATAGTACCAGATTTTGATCTGGAGTACCGCCACGGATATATAAACCTGCAGGATCTTCTGTAGGACTGCTAATTCCAGGGAGTAATTGCAGACTTTGTAATACATCGGGTTCCACTAGGCCGGGTAGAATTCGTAATTCTTTTGTAGATATTTTTACAGAGGCATCTTCATTTTTTTGAATCCCTCGTGTAAGATATTCTTTAATAACAACTTGATTTAAATTTTCGATTTTTGGTTGTAAACGAATAGTGTCACAGGCATTCGAAAACGCATTTGCGGCTATGGATTTAGGGTAGTATCCCAGGTGAGACAGTGTTAAGCTGTCTCCAGGCCGCAGTTGAATGGTAAATGAACCGGAATTATCGGTTAGTTTTACCGTTGATTTGTTTTTGATAATATCTGCTTGTACTAACTCAAAAGAGGTGACATCATCCAGTACAACACCACAAACTTCAATCAAAGTATCATTTTCAACCACAATATAACTCGTGTCATTGATCTTTTGTAATCTATACCTGGTTTGTTTTTCAATGATGCTCTGAAGTTCCTCTATAGAAAGAAGATTTTGATCGATGTCGATGATAACATCTTTAATAGTATCCGCATCAAAAGAAAAGTTGAATTGGTGATTCGTTTGAAAACTTTCCAGAATTTTAGTAACTCGTACTTTTTTCTCAGAATTAGCAATAGTAATCTCCTGCGTGTATCCCAGAGATACCAGAAGCAGAAAAAAACACACTAATTTTTGATTAATCACTTATTTCGGAGTTCAATGGTATTATCATTTGTAAATGTATAATTAATATTCATGGGTTCAAAACAAGTTTGCAAGGCTTTTTTGATGTCTTGATGATCAAAAAATCCAGTAAACATACGTTGCGAATCAATATCACCAGATTTGATCGTAACATCAAACTGTCGTTCCAATTCACTAATCACCTCTTTAAGTTGAACTTCTTTAAAATGCGTTATTCCATTCATCCAAGAAGGGTTTTGACTCTTAATGTCAAATAATAGCAATTGTTGTGCTGGAGTAGATTTTACTGCTTTGCCTTGCGTAAGTATTACTTGCTCCTTTTGTTGGGATACTTGCACTTTTCCTTCAAAACAATGTACTTCCAGTTTTTGAACTCTTGAAAACACATCAAATTGGGTTCCTAAAACTGAAATGTCTCCATTTTTGGTTTTTACCACAAATTTTGATCCTTTGGCAACTTTAAAATAAGCTTGCCCTTTTAGGGTAAGTTCTCTTTTCTCTAAAAAGGATTCAGTATCGTAAATGATAGAGGATTCGGCATTCAAAACTACTTCAGAATTATCTGGTAATGTCAATGTTTGTGTTTGTGCCATTTGGGTAGTAACTACGGTACGATTTGGACTAAAGACTCTTATGCTTACAATTACCAAAAGTATTGCCGCTGCAGCATAAAGCCATGGCTTAAAAGAAACTACTTTTGTTTTTTTCTCCTGATATGTTTTGTTGTATTCCTTTTGCTTTATCAGGTTATTTATCGTGTCAAAAGTAGGCTGATCAAAGCGTTCAACACCGTTAAGAATATCTTTGTAGGCCAAGTAATCCTCGGACTTCTCAAAAACTTTCTTTTCCTCTTCTGTAATTTCTCCCGCTAACCAACGTGCCAAAAAATTATTATCTTTTTTATAATCTGACATTGTATAGACTTTTTATAATGTTTTATTAACTTCTTTAGATGATACTAAATTTCTATATAGCTTAGAATTCCTAAAAGATGTGAATTCTTCTGTAGATAAAGTACCATGTATCCATTTAATCAAAAATTCATTTTGCGAATATTTATCTGATATATTCATGATATTATTGTTTAAATATTTGGGATTGATTTTCTTAAATTCAATAATGCCAATTGCATTCTTTTTTCTACTGCTTTTACCGAAATATCTAATATTTCTGCAATTTCCCGATAGGTCTTTTTTTCCATTCTACTTAACAAAAAGACTTCTCGTTGTCGATCTTTTAAATTACTAATTGCTCTGTTTAAGCGATCCATGAATTCCTTTTCTTCCATTTGAAACTCTGGAGATTCATTGGTGTAGGTCTTTTGAGTCGTAGCTTGATATTTCAGCATTGTCTTTTGAGACCGTATTTCGTTTAAAGAAGCGTTGTTAGCCACTTTGTACAGGAAACTTTTGGCTGCTTCAAAAATTACTTTGGAACAGTTTACCCATAGTTTGGCAAAGCTATCTTGCACGATATCATGAGCTTTTTCAATATCCCCATATCGATAACACAGATAGCGATATATTTTTTCTGCATGGTCATGATAAAGTTGTTCATATACTTTTTCTTCGCAAACACTTACAGTTTTTTTGGTCATGTACAGCTATATTTAATTAGTTCATGTTGCTTTTTACCTATTAAGATATTCATATTACCATGAATAACCTACAGAAAAATTAAGATTTGGTCGTGTGCTACTCGAGTTAATACTGTGATCAACAGGTATTCTTAAATCTGCTCCTCCAGAGAGACCAAGGGTAATGCCATTGTTGAACACCCATTGATATCCAGCATCTACTGAGATTCCTGTGGAAAAGTAATCGCGATCAAAATTTGGTTCCACAGTTCCTCCTATATTTTTAAAACGATCTAGCTCATAAAGTCCAAATATTCCTGCTCCGACAAACCATCCTCTTGGGGCAATCTTATCTTTTGAAAAATAACGCCTGTAATCCACTTCTAGAAATGAGGTGTAATTTTCTACTGTTCCTCCTACCAATAAACGATCTTTTTGGTATCCTTGCCCTATAGTAATATTCAAAGAACTTTTTGGGCCGATCACTCTTTCATAATCAAAGATCAATTCGTTAACAAAGAAATTTAGCGGACGTATTTTGATGCTATTTTTGAACGTTTTAGGTTTTTCGTTTTTAATATCCTGCCCCATTATCCCACAAGTACACATGATCAACAGCATAGTCAATACTTTGTTTCCCATTTTTTTGTTTTCCGAATTAATTAAATTACAATTCTAAAACACAGGAGAAGTAAAACACCCTAATTTTTATTTGTGATTCCTTGTCGGCGCAAGTGGTGAAGTAGGGTTGAAGTATAAATGATTGATTTTGAAAAGAGTGTAATATTACTCCTTAGCTTGAATGATCAGAAGAGGTAAGCTCTCTAAATAAACTTTCTAGATTTTTATTTTTTCTAGATAGTTGAAGAATTTTTAATTCATTATCGTGTGCAAAATCGAAGACTTTTGGCCTCATGTCATTGGTAGTGTCGAATGTAATGTGATAGGTGAACCCAGCAATGTTTTTTACATCAGATACATGTGGTAGTTTTAATAAAAAGGGTTCCTCTACCCGGTAGTCAAACTCGACTTCAATGATTTGCGCTTCTTCATTGAGTAGATCTTTCAGCAATTTGTCACTGGCTATTTCACCTTTGTTAATAATGATCACTCGATCACACATGGCTTCAACCTCTTGCATGATATGGGTAGAAAGTAAAATGGTCTTTTTTTACCAATTTCTCGTATAAGTTCACGAATTCCTACCAGCTGATTAGGATCTAATCCTGTGGTAGGCTCGTCCAAAATAAGTACTTGAGGGTCATGTAGCAATGCAGATGCTAGACCAACTCTTTGTTGATATCCTTTGGAAAGCTGATTTATTTTCTTGTTAGCTTCAGGGGTAAGACCGGTAAGTTGGATAACTTCTTCTATTCTGGAAGCTTTTACATTGTAGATCTTACCATTAAAAGCGAGATACTCTCTAACAAACATATCTGTGTAGAGGGGATTGTGTTCTGGAAGATATCCAACGCTTTTTTGAACCTCAATTGCCTCTTTGTTTACATCATATCCATTAACTAGAGCCGAACCACTATTTGCATCCAAATACGAGGTTAATATTCGCATCATGGTGGATTTTCCTGCTCCATTTGGTCCCAAGAAACCGACAATTTCTCCCTGTTTAATTTCAAAAGAGATATCATTTAACGCTTTTTGGTCTTTATAGAATTTGGAAATATTAGATACAGATATGGACATAGATAAAAGTGCTTATGAGTATCAAAAGTAATAATTCCTGATTTATTGTTTTAATGATCTTAAAAAACAATAGAGATTAACACTTTGGTAATATTGGGGTAATAGAGTTACCGTCTTTTGTTTGTAAATTTATTGAAATACAAAAGGTGTTGTTATGGTTACGTTTTTGAAGCAACTATTTAAGAAAATCGCTCGAGAACTTTTTTGCTCGATGCAAAGGTTATTCTTTATGCTACTATATTCTTTTTTTGGAAAAGGATTGTTCAAACATTAAACCTCACAGCTTAATATTTTGTGAGATTTATGAATGATCTTATCTGGGGAGTTACTATTGCTGCTGCTCAAACAGAAGGTGCTTATAATATTGACGGTAAAGGCGCTTCTGTCTGGGACAAGTTTACAGAAAAACGCAGAAAAATTAAAGACGGATCTAACGCCAAAGTAGCCATAGATTTTTATCATCGTTACCAAGAGGATATTGATTTGGCCGCACGTATTGGGCTGAAAATATTTCGATTTTCAGTTTCCTGGCCCAGAATACTACCTGAAGGAACTGGAAAAATCAACCTCAAAGGAATTGAATTTTACAACAAAGTTATCGATTATTGCCTAGAAGCGGGGCTGGAGCCTTGGATTACCACCTATCATTGGGATTTGCCACAAAAACTTCACGAATTAGGGGGTTGGACTAATAGAGATGTGGTGAGTTGGTATACAGACTATGTAGCAGTGCTACGAGATCATTTTGCAGATAGAGTTACCCATTGGATTTTGATAAATGAAGGGATTGTTTGTATGGGAGGAGGGTATTTTCTAGGAGTGCATGCTCCTGGAAAAATAGGAATTAGTAATTTTTTGGCTAGCACACATCATTTGTTACTAGCACAGGCAAAGGGATTTAAGGTTTTAAAACGGAAAGAAGGATTGCAAGTAGGAACCGCAATAAGCTGCACCAAAATTGAGCCCTACAAAAACACTTCGAGAGACATCCAAACCGCAAAACGTATTGACACACTCATGAATCGCTTGTTTATAGAGCCTCATTTAGGTATGGGATATCCTGAAGAAGATTTACCCATACTGAAAGGAATGTCAAAATATTGCAAGGAAAATGATATTCAAGATCTTGCTGCAGATTTTGATTTTTGGGGGATACAAACGTATACTAGAGAAGTGGTAAAAAGTGCCTGGTATATCCCATATTTAGGAGCTATGCTAGTCAAACCAAAACATAGAAACGTAGAAACATCCATAATGGGATGGGAAACATATTCAGATGGGATTCCCTACTTTTTGGAACGATTTGCAAAGTATGATCCCGATAAACCATTATGGTTGTCGGAGTGTGGTATGGCATTAGCTGAGGATGAAGATGATTCCAAAAGAATTGACTATTACAAAAAAGTAATAGTGGGTATGGATACCGTTTTGAGAAACGGAGTTCGTCTACAAGGAATTCTACTATGGACTTTGGTAGACAACTTCGAATGGGCCGAAGGGTATATACCTAAATTTGGCATTGCAAGTTTTGACCCAATTACTTTGGATCGAACCCTTAAAAAAACAGCACATTGGTTACAAGACTATTTATCAAATGTAAAATTCTGAAGTGTGTTTAATTTCCTTCAATACAAACGTACTGTTTAGAACTCCTATATTTTCAATTTTGGATAGTTTAGATTTTACAAAATCATGATATTCCTCTAGACTTTTGGTGTGAATTTTTAAGATGAAATCTACCTGCCCAGCCATGTGATAACATTCTTGTACTTCTTGCAAATTTTGGATTTGTTCTTCAAACTTTTCGATAAAAGCTTCATTATGATATCTCATAGATACCTGGCAGATGGTCGTAATTGATCTATCGATTAGTTTTTTGTCCAGTATGGCTACGTATTTTTTGATAAACCCTTGATGTTCTAACCGACGGATTCTCTCATAGACTGGAGAAGGCGTAAGATTGAGAATTTTCGCAATCTCTTTTGCGGTTTTTTTAGAATCCTCTTGTAGTATTCGAAGTATAGTGATATCCGTTTGATCTAATTGTTCCATGCTGAAAAAATTACTTTTGACCACCTGTTTTTAACTTTTTAAAAGTAAAAAATGTGGTTATTTGTGTTTGATGCAGTAAAAATAACTTAATTTTTTCTTATTCATGGCTGATATATGGTTATTTGCTACTTTAGTAAGTAAATAACGCTTTTTGTAAAAGGAATACAATATGAAGACGGTAGTTTTAATAATAGGAGCAAACGGACAGTTAGGATCCGTACTTACTACGGCTTTGCAGGATAAATTTGGAACCAATAATGTTATTGCTTCAGATTTAAGAAAGAGAGACGGATATAAAGGAATTTTTGAAGTTATCGATGCTACAGATATCCATCGTATCGAAGAGGTAGTTCAAAAATATGAAGTGACTCAGATTTATCATCTGGCAGCCATCCTTTCTGCAAAAGGAGAAGAAAATCCATTGCAAACCTGGGATATCAATATGAAAACCCTTTTCAATGTTTTGGAGGTATCCAGGAAACAAGATATAGAAAAGGTGTTCTTTCCTAGTTCTATTGCTGTTTTTGGTGAAGGAGCTCCTTTAGATAATACGCCCAATACTGCTTATTTGGATCCCGCAACGGTTTACGGTATTAGTAAGGCAGCTGGAGAAAACTGGGCTCAATACTATTTCCTAAAGTATGGATTGGATGTGCGATCAATTAGATACCCTGGAGTTATTGGTTATCAGTCTTTGCCAGGAGGAGGAACTACCGATTATGCAGTAGATATATATCACAAAGCAGTGCTAGAAGAAAAATTTGATTGTTTTTTGAAAGAGGATGCTACGCTTCCTATGATCTTTATGGAAGATGCTATTCGAGCAACTATAGAGTTGATGGAAGCACCAAAAGAAGTGATCACCATGAGAACTTCTTATAATATTGCTGGGGTAAGCTTTTCTCCTTCAGAAGTCGTTGCAGAAATTCGTAAATTATATCCAGATTTTGATGTGGTATATAATCCGGATTTCAGACAGGAAATTGCTTCAAAATGGCCAAAGTCGATAGATGACTCAAAAGCAAGGCAAGACTGGGGTTGGGAACCTTCTTATGATCTGGAAGGAATAACCACAACGATGATACAGCAACTAAAGAAAAAGTACAAAACAGGTTCAAAAAATCTGGAAATGCTAGCGCTCTAAGCTTTCATTATTTTAAAAACAACAGAATAACAAAACAACAAAAATATGTTTACCAATATAAAAGAAGATATTCAAAAGGAGCTCGACGAAATTAAAGAAGCGGGTTTATATAAGTCAGAGCGAATTATAACTACACCGCAAGGTGCAGAAATAGATACTACCAAGACACAACATGTACTTAATTTTTGTGCTAATAATTATTTGGGGCTTTCATCGCATCTGGATGTTATTGAAGCAGGAAAACAAGCGATCGACTCTCATGGGTATGGATTGTCTTCGGTGCGCTTTATTTGTGGGACACAAGATATTCATAAAGAATTGGAGCGTAAAACCGCTGAGTTTTTAGGAATGGAAGATTGTATTCTTTATGCAGCTGCTTTTGATGCTAACGGAGGAGTTTTTGAACCCATACTTGGCCCAGAAGATGCGATCATTTCTGATGCATTAAATCATGCTTCTATTATTGATGGGATACGTTTGTGTAAGGCAAAACGCTTTAGATACGAGCACAATAACATGGTAGACCTAGAAAAGAAGTTAAAAGAAGCAGAAGGGAGTAGAAGAGTATTAATTGTTACCGATGGTTCTTTTTCTATGGACGGTACCATAGCTCAGCTAGATAAAATTTGTGATTTGGCAGATCAGTACGGAGCTATGGTTATGATTGATGAATGTCATTCTACGGGTTTTTTGGGTAAAACAGGAAGAGGTACTCATGAGTATAGAGATGTGATGGGACGTGTCGATATCATTACAGGAACTTATGGTAAAGCACTTGGAGGAGCTTCTGGAGGATTTACAGCAGCTAGAAAAGAAATTGTGGATATGCTTAGGCAACGTTCCAGACCTTATTTGTTCTCGAATACAGTGGCTCCTTCTATTGTTGGTGCTTCGATCAAAGTTTTGGATTTATTAAGTGCTTCAACAGAATTGAGAGATAAGCTCGAAAAGAATACAAAGTATTTTAGATCCGAAATGACCAAGGCAGGATTTGATATCCTAGCAGGTGATCATCCCATCGTTCCGGTGATGCTATACGATGCCAAATTGGCTCAGGAGTTTGCTGCCAAGTTGTTGGACGAAGGAATTTATGTAATCGGATTCTTTTATCCTGTGGTTCCCAAAGGGAAAGCAAGAATTAGAGTTCAGTTATCCGCTGGGCACGAGCAACACCACTTAGAAAAAGCGGTAGCCGCATTTACTAAAATTGGTAAAGAACTGGGTGTGATTTAATTACGAACGTTTGTTAGTGGTTGAAATGCTGAAAAATTTATAACAGACAAGCATTTTTGTTTCGAATATAATAGCGATAGCCGCTCTTTATTTAGAATTTGATGATAATGTGTTTTTGGTAGTGAAAAAAATGAAAAAATATTTTGAATCATTATAGATTTAACTACTTTAGCACTGTAATACTGAACGAAATGAACAACGTATTTACTTGGAACCGATTTTATTTTTTCTTCTTTTATTTTAAAAGTAAGATCGGGATTGCTATGTAAATACTAGTGAAAACATATCATAAGAATCCCGATGAAAAATCGGGATTTTTTTTGACATAAAATAAACAACGTTTGAGAAAAAAGTTGCAATACAAGGAGTAAAAGGATCTTACCATCATGGAGTGGCACAAGCCTATTTCGGAAAAGACATAGAGGTCGATGAATGTATGTCGTTTCAGGAATTGGTGGTGAGTTTAGAAAATAACAGAAGTACAGATGCTGTCATGGCTATAGAAAATTCTATTGCGGGATCAATTATTCCTAATTATGCATATATAGATGAGCATGATCTCACGATCAATGGAGAATATTTTCTACCCATTCATCATTGTTTGATGGCAATAGAAGGGCAGCAAATTTCTGATATAAAAGAAGTGTATTCTCATCCAATGGCTTTGTTACAATGCAAGGATTTTTTCAGGAAACATCCCCATATCAAATTGGTTGAGGATGCGGATACCGCAGATGTAGCAAGAAGAATTCGAGAACAACAGTTGCTGGGAGTGGCAGCAGTTGCTGGCGAAACGGCAGCGTCTATTTATGAGTTGAGTATTTTGGCAAGAGAGATTCAGACTATTAAGTCAAATAGTACACGTTTTTTTGTGCTTAATGCAAAGTCCGAAGCAAAAACACCAAAGGATCAGATCAATAAAGCTTCTTTAAAGTTTCATACAGATCACAAAAGAGGAAGCCTGGCCACAGTGCTTAATGTAATGAGTGATTGCAATTTGAACTTAACGAAGATTCAATCCTTACCCATTATAGATATGCCCTGGAAGTATTCCTTTTTTGTAGATGTTACTTTTCACAATTATGAAGATTACCAAAAGGCAATGTCGATTTTAAAAATCATGGCATTAGAATTAAAGGTGTTAGGAGAATATAAAAATCAAAACGGATGAACATTCAAACAGCAAAAAGGTTAGATACGGTAGAAGAATACTACTTTTCTACAAAATTGAGAGAAGTACGTGAGTTAGCCTCTTCGGGAAAACCGATACTTAATATGGCTATTGGAAGTCCTGATTTAGACCCCCCAATAGAAGTGGTAAAAGCAATTCAGGAAGCCGTTTTAGAACAAGGAGCACATAAATATCAAAGCTATCAAGGATTGCCTGAGTTGCGTGAAGCCATTGCAGATTTTTATAAAACAAAATATGCAGTAGATCTGAACCCTAAAAATGAAATTCTCCCGCTTATGGGATCCAAAGAAGGTGTAATGCATATTTCTTTGGCGTATCTTAATGAGGGGGATGAGGTGTTGGTGCCAAATCCAGGATACCCAACCTATACTTCGGTAACCAAATTAGTGGGGGCAACGCCAGTTTTTTATGATTTGGTAGAAGAGAACGGATGGGAACCTGATTTGCATAGCCTTTCAAAAAGAGATTTGAGCAAAGTGAAATTAATGTGGATCAATTATCCACATATGCCAACTGGGGCATCCGGGAATGTAGAGATGTTTCAAAAAATAGTGGATTTTGCTAAAAAACATAGCATCTTATTGGTGAAAGATAATCCGTATAGTTTTATATTAAATGATAGCCCTGTAAGTATTCTCTCTATCCCAGGAGCAAAGGAAGTTGCGTTGGAGCTTAATTCTCTTAGTAAAACATTTAATATGGCCGGTTGGCGTGTGGGTATGGTGAGTGGCAGTGCTGATAAAATCGAGGCTATACTAAAAGTGAAAAGTAATATGGATAGTGGGATGTTTCAAGGAATACAAAAAGGTGCTATTGCTGCATTAAAGATTTCGAATGGATGGTACGATAAAATGAACGCTATTTATGCCGAAAGAAGAGAGCTAATCTGGGAATTAGCTTCAAAATTGGGATGTACTTTTGATAAAGCTGCCAAAGGAATGTTTGTATGGGCAAAATTACCCGAAGGACTAGAAGCAATACCTTTTACGGACTATGTGCTCTATAAAAAAGACATCTTTGTTGCTCCAGGAGATATTTTTGGTAGTAATGGAAAAGGATATATTCGTTTCTCCTTATGTGTTACAAAAGAAAATATTAAAGAAGCTATTCAGCGATTTGAAAACGAGGAATTACAGTTTAGTAGAGAACTAATGAACCAAAAGGCTTAACAGCTATGAATGTATTTATTATAGGAGTAGGTTTAATAGGAGGATCTTTTGCGATCGATATCAAGGCAGCTTTTAATGATGCTCAAATATTTGGTATTGATGGTAACCCTGAACATTTGGAAAATGCAATTTCTTTGGGTTTTATAGACCATGCTTCCGATTTTGATCAACTCGAGCAAGCCGATGTAGTGATCATTGCAATACCTGTAGACGCTACAGTAAAGATACTACCCGAGGTGCTTGATCAGGTTAATGATGATTGTTTGGTTTTTGATGTAGGTTCTACCAAGAAAAAACTGTGCAAAATTGTAGAGGATCATGCTAAACGAAGAAACTATCTAGCAGCACACCCTATTGCTGGTACCGAATTTTCTGGGCCAAAAGCGGCAATCGCTAATTTATACCGTGGTAAAACCAATATCATTTGCGAGGTAGAAAAAACGGCTTTTAAATTACAGGAAAAAGGCATGGAGATTTTTTCTAGATTAGGTATGAGAATCCGCTATATGGACCCGGTGTCGCATGATAAGCATATTGCATATGTATCTCATTTGTCTCATATAAGTTCATTCATGCTTGGTAAAACCGTGATAGAGAAAGAGAAAAATGAAAGAGATATTTTTGATATGGCAGGAAGTGGTTTTGCTTCTACAGTACGATTAGCCAAAAGTTCTCCTGCCATGTGGACTCCAATTTTCAGACAAAACAAGGAAAATGTTATTGAAACATTACAAGAATACATCAACAACCTTAATCATTTTAAAGAATTGATGGAGAGGGATAAATTTGATGAAATCAATCAGGAAATGGAAAATACCAATTATATAAAAACAATTTTAAAAGGAATTTCATAATAGAAAGTAAATTAAAACGACTATAAACATAACGTATAAAAGATAGCGATGGAAAATAAGAAGGAACTTAGAACATGGTTAGATAACTACAATCTCGATCACCCCTTGGTAATTGGTGGTCCTTGTAGTGCTGAGACCGAAGATCAAGTGTTAAAAATTGCACATCAACTTAAAGATTCTGATGCCACAGTATTACGTGCAGGAATCTGGAAACCCAGAACTCGACCAGGGAATTTTGAAGGAGTAGGTGCTCTTGGATTAAAATGGTTACAACGCGCAAAAGAAGAAACAGGCCTTAAAATTGCGACCGAGGTAGCAAATCCTCATCATGTAGAGCTGGCCTTGGAACATGGAGTAGATGTACTATGGATTGGCGCGAGAAGTACGGTTTCGCCATTTATTGTTCAGGATATCGCTGATGCTTGTAAAGGAATAGACAATCCGGTTTTAATTAAGAATCCAATCAATCCTGATCTTTCGCTTTGGTTGGGTGCTGTAGAGCGCTTTTATACCGCAGATGTAAAGAATTTGGGAGTGATCCACAGAGGATTTTCGACCTATGAAAAAACAAAATATCGCAACATTCCAGAATGGCAGATTCCTATCGATCTACAAAATCGTTTTCCAGATTTACCACTGATCTTAGATCCTTCACATATTGCAGGAAGAAGAGATCTTATTTTTGATCTTTCGCAAACCGCACTGGATCTCAATTTTGATGGATTGATTGTAGAAACACATTACGACCCGGATAATGCATGGAGTGATGCAAAGCAACAAATTACCCCAGAAACATTAATTCAGTATATGAAAGATTTAAAAATCCGAAAAGAAGTTGGTGTGGATGAGGC
This sequence comes from Aquimarina sp. KJ22-3, assembly GCF_055808215.1. Taxonomy (NCBI): domain Bacteria; kingdom Pseudomonadati; phylum Bacteroidota; class Flavobacteriia; order Flavobacteriales; family Flavobacteriaceae; genus Aquimarina; species Aquimarina sp. KJ22-3. The sequence goes on from NZ_CM147859.1 coordinate 1,129,333, forward strand.
TTATCAAAAAGCATTAAACGAGCTTCGAGCAAAAATAGATGTTGTAGATAATCAATTGCTGGATGTATTGTCTAGGAGAATGAAAATTTCTGACGAAATTGGTAAAGTGAAGGCAAAACAGAACGTAGCGATCCTTCAGTCTAAAAGATGGAATGAAATTTTGGGTAAAATGATTCTTGAAGGAGAGGAAAAAGGACTAAGTGAAGAATTTATGCTTAGAATTTATAAAGCGATTCACCAAGAGTCAATTAATCATCAAAAGAAAGTAGCACGAGGATAATATAAAAGCCACTCAAGTAGGTTTCGTGAGTGGCTTCTTTTTATATAAATAGTTTATTTTTTTCTTTTGAAGGTATATCGAGTGATATAAATCCCGTTTCCATCGCCTTTACCGCCAAAACTTTCAACACCGCTGTTTACAAAAGTTAATTCCCAACCTTGAGTAGACATCTCGTTAAGTTTTGAAGTAACAATGGCATCGTTTGCTGCAATATTTTGAAAACGGATTCCACCAAGGTTAAAGAAGTTTAAGAGTTTGGTTTCATCAAAGCCCTTTACTCTAATTTCTCCTCGGTTTGATTTATTTCTTTTGTCATCCTCACCTGTACGTGTAGAAGTAAATTCTTTGTAATCTCTTATTTCGTTACTGGTAAGCATTCTGGACCTACCAAGTCCGCTAGGAACAATAGATTCGATAACCGTTACAATTTGATATTCGTAGACATCTTGAGCAAAAGTCGTGTTTAAACCAAGAACAAGTAGTGCAATTAGTGTTAAGTTTTTTTCATAATGATTTCAATTTTAAGATTAATATCAGCTAACTTATCAATTGGCATGCCATTTTTTTCAAACAAAGAAAAATTAGGTGCTAAATAAACTTTAATATTCGCATCTTTGTGCTCATGACAGGTACAGTTTATAAATCTACTGGGAGTTGGTATACTGTTAAAACACAGGATGGTAAAACTTATGAATGTAGGATAAAGGGGAAGTTTAGGATTCAGGGTATAAAAAGTACAAATCCTGTGTCGGTAGGAGATGTCGTAGATTTTAAATTGGAGAGTAAAAATGATCAGGAAACAGGTGTTATAGGACATATACACGAGCGCCGAAATTATATCATTAGAAAATCTGTAAACCTTTCAAAGCAAACCCATATCATAGCAGCGAATATAGATGTGGTCTTTTTGTTAATTACACTAAATAACCCACCAACGTTTACCGCATTTATAGATCGATTTTTGGTAACCGCAGAAGCATATGGTATCAAAGCAGTATTGTTGTTTAACAAGGTCGATACGTATAATGAGGAAGAGCTTTTGGAAATAAAATATCTCGCTGCGTTGTATAGAGAGATAGGGTATGAATGTATCGGGATTTCTGCAAAAACAGGAAAAAATATAGATAAGGTTACGTCCTTAATGGAAGACAAAGTTTGTATGTTTTCGGGACATAGTGGAGTTGGTAAATCTACCCTGGTCAATTTGATAGAGCCTAATTTATCATTAAAAACTGCAGAAATTAGCGAACAACATCAGCAAGGCCAGCACACCACAACTTTTGCAGAGATGTTTGACTTGAGTATAGGGGCAAAAATTATCGATACTCCGGGTATCAAGGGATTTGGAGTAGTGGATATGGATAAAGAGGAAGTAGGAGATTATTTTCCAGAGTTTTTTGCCTTAAAAGCTCAATGTAAATTCAACAATTGTTTACACATCAATGAACCCAAATGCGCAGTCAAATTAGCTTTGGATAATGGAGAAATTGCGTGGTCTAGATACAAAAGTTACTTGCAAATACTCGAAGGGGATGAGGAGCACTACCGTAAAAATAATTATGATGAAGAATAATTTTTTTGAAAGGTAAGGGTAACATTTTAGAAATTCATGAAATACATAGGTAAGGAAACAAAAAACTAAGTTTCAAAAAATGAAACTGGTACTGCATATACTTGCAAATACATGAGATGATTTTTCTATTGTATTGTAAAGTTATAGGCTAAAGTTAAGTAATGTATGAGAGCTGTAATACAAAGAGTGACCGAAGCTTCAGTTTTGGTAGATCAAAAATTAGTTTCTAGCATACAGTCTGGTTTGCTCATTTTGTTAGGGATAGAAGAGCAAGATACAGAAGAAGATATTATATGGCTATCTGGGAAAATTGCCCGTTTACGCATTTTTGGAGACGAAAATGGGGTCATGAACAAGAGTGTGCTGGATGTAAATGGAGATGCAATTGTGGTAAGTCAATTTACTTTGCATGCTAGCACAAAAAAGGGAAATAGACCTAGTTATATAAAAGCTGCAAAACCAGATATATCCATACCATTATACGAGCGTTTTGTTAACCAACTTGAAACCGAATTAGATAAAAAAGTAGGGACCGGAATCTTTGGAGCAGATATGAAAGTTTCTTTGCTCAACGACGGACCGGTAACCATAATAATAGATACCAAAAATAGAGAATAACCACTCCAAAAAATAAATAGACATGTTCAAAAATGTACCACCCTTTGTGGTAGTGATCCTTGTATTGTGTTTTGTTAAAACTTCGGCGCAAGAAGAAGTAGATTTGAAGTTCTCTTCAATAGACACGACGCTTCTTAAAGATGCCAACGCAGTAGTTAGGTCTGAAGATGTACAGATAGAAATTAATGCTATCAACTCCATTACTGTTAAAAATAAAAGGATTGTTACGGTCCTTAATAAATATGGACGAGGCTATGCAGACTCTTTTGAGGGGTATGACCCTTCTATAAAAATTAAAAAGCTTGAGGCTACGGTCTACGATGCCTATGGAAAAGAAATTAAAAAATATAAAAAGAAGGATTTCAGGGATAGGAGTAGACATGATGGTATTTCCTTGATGAATGATGATCGAATGTTGTATTTTGAATATACTCCAGTAGATTACCCGTATACATTGGTGTTTGAGAGTGAAGTGCAAAAATCATCTACTGCGTTTATTACTCCATGGGTGCCTTTAATGGGGTATAGACTAGGTGTACAAAAATCTTCCTACACGATCGTAAATAATACTGATATTTCTATTCGGTATAATGAAACAAATTTTGAAGGTTTTCCCGTGAAAAAAGACGAATCGGATGGTAAAAGAAAATATACCATTGATCGGATGCCTTCAAGATTACGAGAAGTGCTAAGTCCTTCATACAGGAATACAGTTCCCATGGTAAGAGCTACCTTGAATGAATTTTATCTCCAGGGAGTAAAAGGAGCAGCCACAGATTGGAAGACCATGGGAAAATGGCAATATGATAAGTTGCTGACCGGAAGAGATGAATTGTCGCAAGAAACCATAAACGAAGTTGGAAAACTAACAGAGGGTTTAACTACAAAAAGAGAAAAGGCAAAACGAATTTATGAATATGTACAGGGAAAAACCAGATACATCAGTGTGCAGTTGGGAGTTGGGGGTTGGATGCCTTTTTTGGCAAGTGATGTAGACCGATTGGGATACGGAGATTGTAAAGCACTTACCAATTATACCAAAGCCCTATTGGATAGTCAAGGGATATTATCATATTATACCGTGGTTTTTGCAAACGAAAGAAGAGATATTGATCCGGATTTTGCGGCCATGCAAGGAAATCATGTTATTCTCAATATCCCAGAAGAAGATGAAGATATTTGGTTAGAATGTACCAGCCAAACTGCTCCCTTTGATTTTATCGGTGATTTTACAGATGATCGAAATGTCTTGGTCGTAACACCAGAAGGAGGAGAAATTAAAAGAACCAAACGTTACGAACCCGAAGAAAATATGCTTCATACTCAAGCGACTATTAATTTGGGGTCAGATGCTTCTATGGTTGCCGAAATTAAAAGAGAGTCCAAAGGATTAGAATATGATTGGAATAATGGTATTCGATTCGAGACACCCAAAGATCAAAAGGTGTATTATAAGGAACTGTGGGGGTATGTAAATAACCTGGAAATTAATTCGCTAAATTTTGAAAACGACGTAGATGCGATTGCATTTAACGAAGAGGTCAAGGTTTCATGCAGGAATTATATGAAGAAGGTAGGGAATCGTTTATTGGTGGCTCCAAATGCTTTTAGTTGTGATCAAAGTAATCTTCCAAAGTACAAGGATAGAAAAATGCCGTTAGAAATATCCGCAGGCTATGTCAATACCGACGAGTATATTATTCATGTCCCTCAGAGATACGCTGTTTCCAGTATTCCGGACAAAAAAATAGTAGAAACAGAGTTCGGAAAATACTCTTGGGAATTAGAAAAAATAGATGATACCAGTTTAAAATTCAAAAGATACCTCAAGATCAAGGATGGTACATTTCCAAAAGAAAAATACGAAGAGTATCGCAAGTTTAGAGCAGATATCAAGAAAATCGATAAATCCAAAATTGTACTAAAACAACTTTAATGAATAATTTTAAATACTTAATCACCTCTTTCATTTTGATTTTTTCAATCGGAATGTCTTATGGTCAGAAATACGAATTTGGAAAGGTTTCAAAAGACGAACTATTGGAAAAATCCTATCCATTTGATAGCAGTACAAATGCAGCAGTATTATACGAAAACAAAAAAGTATGGTACGAATATACAAAGGGACAAGGATTTCAATTGATTACAGAGGTGTATCAACGAATCAAATTATATAATAAAAACGGATTCGAACATGCGACTCATGAGGTGCTACTATATAGAAATAGTAGTGATAAAGAAAAAATAAGCGGTTTAAAAGGAGTGTCTTATAGTTTGGTTGATAATAAAATCAACGAAACAAAATTGGACAAAGATGAGATTTTTGAAAATGAATACTCAGAGAATTATAACGAGGTAAAGTTTACGATGCCTTCGTTGTTAGAAGGGTCAATAGTTGAATTTAAGTATAAAATAACTTCTCCTTTTATCTATAGTATTGACAAGATATACTTACAACAGAGCATACCTATTAAAAAACTGGAAGTCTCAGTAAATACTCCAGAATATTATAATTTCAAAAAATACACTACAGGGTATTTGCCGATTAACCTCAAAGAATCTAGTCGCAATAAGAATATTTCTTTTAACTCAAGATGGAGGAGGAATGGAAGCGTACATCCTCGATTCTCAGTTAATCATGTTGATTATACAGTCAATATAAATAACATTACGTCTACCAATGTTCCTGCATTTATAGAAGAACCGTATTCGGGAAATCCAGAAAACTATTTGTCTTCGATACTTTTTGAACTTCAGTTTACGCGCTTTGGTAATTCAATAGAAAACTACGCTACCACCTGGGAGGCGGTTGCAAAATCTGTCTTCGAGAATCCTAGATTTGGGAATGAATTAGAAAGAACTGCTTATTTCAAAAAAGACATTGACCAGCTTTTGGGAACGACTACTGATCCTATCAAAAAGGCACTTTTGATCTACGGTTTTGTGCAAGAAAAAATGAATTGGAATAATAAGTATGGGGTAGTAACAAGAAATGGAGTTAAAAAAGCGTATGCAGATGGTGTTGGTAATTCTGCAGAAATTAATTTAATGTTGATTGGGATGTTGAAATATGCAGGCGTAGAGGTTAATCCTGTATTAGTGAGCTCCGTTCGAAAGACGATCTCATTATTTCCAACATTAGAAGGGTTTGATTATGTAATTGCAAGAGTAAAATCAGGAGATCAAATTCTGTTCTTGGACGCTACAGATAAATATGGAGAACCTAATATTCTTCCCTATAGAGTAGTACATGGTTCAGGTAGAATAATATCCGAAAAAGGGACATCTCAGTTAATAGATTTTCGACCAAAGCAACCCGCTATGGGAAGATTCAGCCTGCAATGTAAATTGGGCGAGGATGGAGTAATCACCGGAAAAACGAATTTATATCACAAAGATTATCTGACACACTCATTTCGTACTGCCCATGCGATAAAGGATAAAGAGACCCAAACAAAAAGGCTTAAAAAGAGATATGAAATTACAGATTTAAGTAATTACGAATTGAAAAGTGTTGATAAATTAGGGGAACCTATAACAGAAAGGTTCGAGTTTACCGTAGAGGACCAGGCAGAAGTAATCGAAGACGAAATATACTTTGCGCCCCTACTTTTCTTGAGAGATAAAGAAAATATCTTTAAGTCCAATGAACGTTTATATCCAGTAGATTTTGGGTATGGGTATGCTAATCAGATGATGGTTTCTATTCAAATACCCGAGGGTTATGAGGTTTCAGAAATACCCAAAAGTCAAGCTTTTAAATTACCAGGTGATATGGGTAGTTTTGTTTATAGATCAAATGTAAATGCTGATAAAGTTCAGATCACTATTTCTGAAAATTTGAAAACTCCATTTATTCCAGCAGAATATTATCCTACACTCAAACAATTTTATAACCAGATCATTCAAAAAGAAAATGATCATGTAGTCTTAAAAAAATATAAACCAATCAAATAATTATGAATCCTATAAATAAACTGCTGCTAACAGGAATATGTATACTATCCTTTTATATATCTTCCGGACAAGAATATAAGTTTGGAAAGGTGTCCAAAGCAGAATTGGAAGAACGGTCTTATGAAGCAGATAGTACTGCAAATGCGGTGATTCTTTATGATAAAAAAGAAGTGTACTACGAATACAACCCTACCGTACGATGGTTTCTTTTAATAACTGAAGTACATCGTCGGGTAAAACTATATAACAAGAATGGATTTGATTATGCTTCGGATGATTTTTTATTGTATAAGAATGAAAGAGCAGAAGAGAGAATGAGTGATTTAAAAGGCTATACCTATTCTCTTGATGGAGGTAAGGTGATCAAAACAAAGCTGCAAAAAGATGGGATTTTTGAGAATGAGTTTTCTGAAAATTATGATCAGATCAAATTTACCATGCCAGAGCTTCAGGATAATTCGGTAATAGAATATAAGTATAAGATTATTTCGCCATTTGTTTACAATATTGATAGGATTGTGCTTCAAGATCAGATTCCAATCAAAAAACTAGATGTGAGTATAAAAATGCCGGAGTATTTTAATTTTAAAAAATTCACTACTGGTTATTTACCTATAGATTTAAAAGAATCCAACGCTGATGGAAGCTTCATTTATACTCCAAACCGAGCTAAATTTTTTGATGTAGAATCAAGATCTTATGGGTCAAATCGACCTAAGGATAAACCTACACCAATAGACTACAAAATTATTGTAAACTCTATTTCATCTACAGATGTTCCGGCGTTCAAAACGGAAGCTTATTCAGGTAATATCAATAATTACGTTTCTTCTTTGGTATACGAACTTCAGTTTACCAAGTTTGGAACCTCTATAGAAAACTATGCAACCACCTGGGAGGAAATTATCAAGAAAATGTATTCCAGAGCAGATTTTGGTGGGGAACTAAATAAAACAAATTACTACAAAGAAGATATTGATCAATTAGTTGGTGGGATTAGTGATCCTATAAAAAAGGCGGGATTGATCTTTGGTTTTGTAAAACAAAAAATGAATTGGAACGGTAATTATCGGGCTACAGTGCAGTCCGGTGTTAGAAAAGCATATAAAGAAGGTACAGGCAATGTGGCTGATATTAACCTGATGCTTACTTCGATGCTAAATCATGCAGGAGTAAAAGCTAATCCAGTGTTGGTTACCTCTAATCAAAAAGTAACTTCTCTGTTTCCTACCTTGGGCGGATTTGATTATGTGATCACCAGAGTTAAATTGCCTAATGGTAATAGTATTTATCTGGACGCCACAGATAAATATGGGGAACCTAACGTACTTCCCAATCGGGTAATACAGGGTACAGCTAGAATTATAGCAGAAAATGGTAAATCACAACGTTTAAACCTCAGACCAGGCAAGCCTTCATTAAACCGAAGTAGCTTGCAGTACGAAATTGATACTAATGGAACGGTTAAAGGAAAATCTAATATGTATCATTTGGATTACCTGGCCCATAATTTTCGTGACCGATTCGGAATTTATGATCAGAAGTCTCAGGAAAAAGAATTCTTAAAAAATACGAAATAGATGAATTGATAAATTATGAGGTGAAAGGTGCTAATCAATTGGGGAAACCGGTCAATGAGCGATTCGAATTTGTGGTAGAAGACCAAATTGAAGTGATAGATAATGAAATGTTCTTCTCACCTTTATTATTTTTGCGTAACAAAGAGAATATATTCAAATCTGATGATCGAAGATATCCTGTAGATTTTGGATATGGTTTTTCGGATGTGTATATGGTAAATATTAAGATACCAGAAGGATACGAGATAGCAGAGTTGCCCGAGTCAGGAGGATTTAAACTACCTGATGATTTAGGGTCATTTTCGTTTAATGCTAAAATCGTAAATGGAATGATTCAAATTTCAGTTACCGAAACCATTAATTCGGCGCTGATATTACCAGAATATTATCCTTCGATCAAAGAGTTTTATAACAAAATCATTGAAAAAGAGAGCGACCAGGTGGTTCTTAAAAAAATATAAGTATGAATATTCAAAATGCACAGCAAGCAGTAGATGATTGGATCAAAAATCATGGAGTACGTTATTTCAATGAGTTAACCAATATGGCTCAACTTACTGAAGAAGTAGGTGAAGTAGCACGAATTATTGCTCGACGTTATGGAGAGCAAAGTGAGAAAGAGAGTGATAAAAATAAGGATCTGGGAGAAGAGTTGGCAGATGTGCTTTTTGTAGTACTTTGTCTTGCCAATCAAACAGGAGTGGATCTGCAGGATGCTTTTGATAAAAAATTGGATCTCAAAACAAAAAGAGATCACGATCGCCATCATAATAATGAAAAATTAAAATAATGTTTTTCTCTATAATATCTTCAAAGAAATATTGGGCTACCGTTGGCTTTATTGGACTTGGTTTTGTCATTATTTTTAGCATTATCGAGCATTTTATGCATTTTAAGGGGTTGGCTTTTAGCGCTTTTGTCGAAGAACGAGTCGCAGATGGTAGATGGATGCGTTATGTATTTTCCCGCTTGGTTGGAGGCTTAACCTATGGGATGATCTTTGGATATTATTTAGAATTTAGAAAACGCAAATCAAATCGACAATAATGAATTTGAAATTACAGCAAGTATCAGCTATAAAAAGTGGTGCTTTACAGATAACGGGGTCAAAAAGCGAAACCAATAGACTTCTTATTTTACAAGCGTTATATCCCAATATAAAGATTGAAAACGTATCTAATAGTGATGATTCTGTACTTATGCAAAGAGCTTTGGCTAGTACAGATGAAACCGTAGACATCCATCATGCGGGAACAGCGATGCGTTTCTTAACAGCTTATTTTGCTTTGAAAGAAGGTAGGAAAACTACGCTTACCGGAAGTAAAAGAATGCAGGAAAGGCCTATAAAGATTTTGGTAGACGCCCTTCAGCAATTGGGATGTGATATCAAATATGAAAAAGAAGAAGGGTACCCCCCAATTAATATACTGGGAACAAAACCAGAAGCGAATAAAGTAGAGTTACAGGCCAATGTAAGCAGTCAATACATTTCTGCCTTGATGTTAATGGCATCCTCATTACCCAATGGATTAGAGATAGCGTTAAAAGGTAAGGTGACCTCGGTGCCATATATCAATATGACGCTTAGTTTACTAGAAGATGTTGGAATTAAAGGTACTTTTAAAGATAATGTAATAACTATACCGGAAAATAAAAACGATATCGATAACACTATTGTCGTAGAGTCGGATTGGAGTTCTGCGTCTTATTTTTATAGTATTGTTGCGCTGTCTCAAAATGCAGAAATCACTTTAGGAAGTTATAAGAAGAAAAGCTATCAAGGTGATTCTTCTTTAGCCACTATTTACAAGAATCTAGGAGTTGAAACGGTTTTTGGCGATCATACGGTAACACTCAAAAAAAATGATACCACCAATTATGAAGCGCTTCATGGTTTGGACCTATCCAATTCGCCAGATATAGCGCAAACCATTGCGGTAACCTGTTTTGGATTGGGGATATCTTGTTATCTAACCGGTTTACACACCTTGAAGATCAAAGAAACAGATCGATTAGAGGCCTTGAAAACCGAAATAGAGAAATTAGGAGGTGAGGTTGAGATAACAGAAGACAGTTTGCGATTGGCAGCTTCTAATCGTATGGAAGAAGACGTACTAATAGGAACATACCATGACCATAGAATGGCAATGGCATTTGCTCCTCTGGCGCTTAGAACTTCATTATCGATAGAAGACGCAGATGTAGTATCCAAATCATATCCAGATTTTTGGAGAGATCTCGAGAAGTTAGGTTTTACGCTGGGGTAGTATTTGTTACACTTCCAAAGCCCTTACAACAGAAGAGTTAAAATATATGGCATTTTACTTGACAACCCCTGTCACGAGATTGTATATTTGCATCTTCAAAAAATAAATCTAATGAAGTTATCGCATTTCAATTTTAACCTTCCACAGGAGTTGTTGGCCGAATATCCAGCAGAGAATAGAGACGAAGCTCGTCTTATGGTTCTTAACAGAAAGGATCAAACCATCGAACATAAACAGTTCAAAGATCTAATAGATTATTTCGAGCCTAATGATGTAATGGTAGTAAATAATACCAAAGTTTTTCCTGCCAGACTGTATGGAAATAAAGAAAAAACAGGAGCTAGAATTGAAGTGTTCTTACTACGAGAATTAAATTCTGAAACTCGCCTTTGGGATGTATTGGTTGATCCGGCAAGAAAAATTCGTATCGGAAACAAACTTTATTTTGGAGATGACGAGAGTCTAGTAGCAGAGGTAATTGATAATACAACTTCGAGAGGACGTACGTTACGTTTTTTGTATGACGGTTCTTACGATGAGTTCAGACAGAAACTGACAGATTTAGGAGAAACACCACTTCCTAAATACATCAAAAGAGATACAGAGCCAGAGGATGAGACACGTTACCAAACGATATATGCAAAAAATGAAGGTGCTGTAGCAGCCCCTACTGCTGGACTTCACTTTTCTAAACATTTGATGAAGCGTTTAGAGATAAAAGGAGTAGATTTTGCAGAAATTACTTTACACGTTGGTTTAGGTACATTTAATCCGGTAGAGGTAGAGGATCTATCAAAACATAAAATGGATAGCGAAGAAGCATTCATTACTGCTCAGGCAACCAATGTGATCAATTCAGGTATTGCTAATAAGCAAAGAATATGTGCAGTAGGAACTACGGTGATGAGAGCTTTAGAGAGTTCTGTTTCTTCAGAGAAAACACTTAATGAGTTTAGAGGATGGACGAATAAGTTTATCTTCCCGCCATATGACTTCAGTATTGCTAATAGTATGATTACTAATTTTCATACGCCAAAATCTACATTGTTAATGATGGTTTCTGCATTTGCAGGACATGATTTTGTAAAAGAAGCATATGAAGAAGCGGTAAAAGAAAAATATAAGTTTTATTCCTATGGAGATGCAATGTTAATCTTGTAATCAAAATAGCAAAGCATTGAGGAAAACCCTGTTTAACGATATTTTGAGCAGGGTTTTTTGTTATATTCTTAAAAATTAAGGTGTTAAAGTGGTTTTTATGAAAAAAAAGTGTTATTTTCGCGGCGACAAAAATTTACGGTTTTACCGTAATTAAATATTGCGCTTTGTCGATGATTTGTGTTTTTTGTCGAAAATAACATATTGAATACAGAATATCGGGGTACTTTTTATAGAATTGGACCGTTTTTTGTTTTCCTGTTAAAAAACCTTGAACAAAACCTAAATAGATAATGATGAAAAAAGTATTGTGTTGCCTTACATTTTTTACTGTTGTATGCTCTTTGGCCCAAACAAAAGTCGGTGTAGTTCGTTTTAATGATACTGATAAATTCGGAGAAACGGAATTGATGCTTAATGGAGCCGGAGAACGAGAAAAATTATATGCGATTGGATTATATCTTGACTTCGAAGTAGAAGGACCAGAAGATGGAGTAAAAGTAGCCGAAAAGGATAAAGAAATGGCGGTTACGATCAAAGTGCTATCTTCTATGAATCAAAAAGGCCTTGAAAAATTAATCAGAGGTGGAATCGAAGTAGCTACCAATGGTAATAGCTTCAAATTAGAAGATCAAATTCGTAAGTTTATTGGACTTCTTCCTAATGATGTTAAGAAATTTGATATCATCAAAATATTACATACCAAAGGTGGGAAATTAACTGTTTTCAGAAATAGAACCATTCTAGGTACCATGACCAATATGGAGTTCAAAACGGCATTGTTTAAAATTTGGTTAGGTGAAAATCCTGTAGATTATGATTTGAAAGAGAATCTATTGGCTGCCTACAAACCAAATCCTGTATTAGGGAAATGGAGAATGATTGATAAAGAATCTGGAGTTGCTTTAAGCGTGGTTCAGGTGTATATCATCGACGGTAAAGTTTTTGGTACTGTCGAAAAAATGATGAGAGAGTCTGAAAGAGATGATGTTTGTTTCAAATGTACTGGAGAAGACAAAAACAAAAAGATAGAAGGAATGACTATCCTTAAAAACTTGCGCTTTAGTGGTGATAAATATGATGGTGGTACTTATACCAATGTATGGACCGGAGAAAAAGCCGACTGTCAAATTTGGACAGAAGAAGAGAAGCGCGATGTACTTTATGTAAAGTACAAAGGTGGTGGAGGAGTACATGAATGGAGAAGAATAAAGGAGTCTAAGAAATAATTCCTCGAGAAATAGAGAAAACAATGAAGCCCTCAGCACTGTACTGAGGGTTTTTTGTTGTCAATAATATTTGTGTCGGTAGCACAATATCTTTTACTTTTGCAAGATGGCAGTAAAGAAAAAAGACATACGAGCATATACAAAAGACCAATTGCGATCTTTTTTTGAGGAACATGGGGACAAAGCTTTTCGTGGGAATCAGGTATATGAATGGCTTTGGAACAAAGGAGCTCATAGTTTTGATGATATGACCAATATCTCCAAAGCAACGCGGCTCATGTTGGAGGAGAACTTTGTGATCAATCATATTCGAGTAGATCAAATGCAACGCAGTGCAGATGGTACTATAAAAAATGCAGTAAGATTGCATGATGGTTTGATTGTAGAATCTGTACTTATTCCGACTCCAACAAGAACTACTGCTTGTGTTTCTTCTCAAGTAGGGTGTAGTCTGGATTGTAAGTTCTGTGCAACAGCACGTTTAAAAAGAATGCGTAACCTTAACCCCGATGAGATTTATGATCAAGTGGTAGCCATTGATAAGGAAAGCAAATTGTACTACAATCGTCCGTTATCTAATATTGTATTTATGGGAATGGGTGAGCCTCTGATGAACTATAATAATGTGCTTAAAGCGATCGATAAAATTACATCACCAGAGGGATTAGGAATGTCTCCCAGGCGAATTACCTTGTCTACCTCTGGAGTGCCAAAGATGATCAAAAAAATGGCTGATGATGAGGTGAAGTTTAGGTTGGCAGTTTCTCTGCATTCGGCTTTAGATGATGTAAGAACGGCGATCATGCCTTTTAATGAGACCTTTCCACTCACAGACCTTAAAGAAGCGTTAGAATACTGGTATGCCAAAACAAAAAGTAGAATTACCTACGAGTATGTAGTTTGGAAAGGAATTAATGACAAGAAAAAAGATATTGATGCATTAATTAGGTTTTGCTCTTACGTACCCTGCAAGGTAAATTTAATAGAATATAACCCTATTGATGATGGCGAATTTCAGCAGGCATCATCGGCCGCAATAGATCAATATATTTCTGCATTAGAAAGTAAAGGGATTGTAGTAAATGTTCGTCGAAGTAGGGGAAAAGATATCGATGCAGCTTGCGGTCAATTGGCTAACAAATCTTGATTTTTCTTTATTAACACTATTAGGGTTTATCAAAAAACAAATTATACTATCTTCGTAGCAAATTATTAGTAGAATTATAATACCTCCTGTTGAAAGTTGTTGAGCAAATAAAGCTACCTATTATTGATGAAATGGAACTTTTCGAGAAAAAGTTTTCAGATTCAATGTCTTCAAAGGTGGCGCTCCTTAATCGTATTACACATTACATCGTAAACCGTAAAGGAAAACAGATGCGACCTATGTTTGTGTTTTTGGTGGCCAAACTGGTTTCTGGAGGAGAGGTAAACGAAAGAACTTATCGCGGCGCTTCGGTAATAGAATTAATTCATACCGCTACTTTAGTACATGATGATGTGGTGGATGATTCGAATCGCAGACGTGGCTTTTTCTCGATTAATGCGTTATGGAAGAACAAGATTGCGGTTTTGGTAGGTGATTATTTGTTGTCCAAAGGACTATTGTTGTCCATTGATTATGGAGACTTTGACTTACTTCGAATTATTTCTGTAGCAGTACGGGAGATGAGTGAAGGAGAATTACTACAGATAGAAAAAGCAAGAAAACTAGATATCACCGAAGATATTTACTATGAGATTATCCGCCAGAAAACAGCCACATTGGTTGCTGCTTGCTGTGGCTTAGGAGCTTGTTCGGTAGCTCCAGAAACTGAAGATGTCGAAAAGATGAGAAAATTTGGAGAACTTATAGGAATGGCGTTCCAGATAAAAGACGATCTTTTTGATTACGGTGATGCCGCTATAGGAAAACCCACAGGGATCGACATCAAAGAGCAAAAAATGACTTTGCCTTTGATTTATACGCTCAACAATTGCAGTAAGGATAAAAGAAAATGGCTGATTAACTCTGTAAAAAATCACAACAAAGACAAAAGGCGAGTAAAAGAGGTAATCGCTTTTGTAAAAGAAAGTGGAGGCTTGGAATACGCAATTAAAATCATGAACGATTTTAAGGATCAAGCCTTGTCCATTTTGTCAGAATATCCAAATTCGGATTACCGATCTTCACTAGAGCTTATGGTGAATTACGTAATTGACCGAAAAAAATAAAATATTTTTTAAAAATTTACTTACCTTTTAATCAGTAGTTTATAAAGGTCTTTTGGCATTTTTTTTGTGATTTATCAAAAAATAATAATGACATGGGCAACCATTTTATTTTCTTTGACGTCTATGCTAATAGAAGATCAAATTAATCACTCTTTACGTTGAAAGTAATTCAATTTTATAAAAGCGAAACGCAACTTATCAAAAAAGCCGCCAATCAGCAGCGGGATGCACAGCATCAGTTATACACTAAGTATGCGCCAAAGATGCTTAGTGTATGCAGGAGGTATATTAAAGATATCCAGTTTGCAGAGGATGTTATGCTCGGTGGTTTTTTGAAAGTATTCTTAAATCTGAATAAATTTAAGTTCGAGGGAAGTTTTGAAGGTTGGGTACGCAGAATTATGGTCAACGAATCAATTTCATTTTTAAGAAAAGAAAAGAAAATTTTCTTTACCGAAGAAATGCCAAATTACAAAGAAGAGTCCTGGAATAATATCAATACAGAATTAGAAGTAGAACAGATTCAGGAGTTGATCGATGGTCTTCCAGAAGGATATAGAATGGTGTTTGTATTGTATGCTGTAGAAGGGTACAAACATAGCGAGATTGCAAAAATGTTGGAGATTTCAGAAAACACATCGAAATCACAATTGTTTAAAGCAAGAAAAATGCTACAGCACAGAGTAAACCAACAAAATAAATTAAGTAATGGCGCCATTGAAATTTGAAGATAACATAAGAGAGAAGCTCGAAGAACGCGCTATAGAACCTACAGGAAATTCTTGGGAGAAGTTAGCGTCACAATTAGATGTACACGAAGCCAAGAAAAGAAAGAAAGATAACAAAATCTTATGGTACAGTATAGCTGCCGTTTTTGTAGGAGTATTAGTGGTAACAGCCGTATGGAAAAATAGAAGTCTTTCTGAAGACCCTAATAGGATTGAAATCGTAGATAGAAGTGATGAGATTTTGAAAAAAGACCAAACAGAAATCACACTAGATGAGCAGGAGAAGAAGGAGATTATTCCGGTAGAGGAAAAGAAAGAGGAAACAGTAATAATAGAAAAGGAAAAGTCTGAAGCAATTTCTGTAAAAAAACAACTTGCTGTAGATAATAAAGTAGCAGAGGCTACCAAAAGTAATAGCAATAAAGTAAAAGATACTTTTGAAAAAGTTGATCAAACCGAGTTAAACGAACAATTTGATACTAAAGAAGCTGTAGCAGCGACTTTAAATGAAAAAGAGATTTTACCTGTAGATGCCAATGTGATAGAAGAAAAAATAGCAGATGTATTAGCGCAGGTAGATGAGCTACAAAAAGATCAAAACGAAGTTACCGAAGAGGAGATCAATCAGCTATTGCGTAACGCACAACGAGAAATAACATCACAAAGAATATTAAAATCTAATACGGTTAGTGCATCGGCACTTCTGCAAGATGTAGAAGATGAAATCGATGAAACTTTTAAACAACGAGTTTTTGAAGCGCTTAAAACTGGTTTTAAGAAAGTAAGAACTGCTGTAGCAGAACGGGAAAATTAAGAATCATTCATCAATCAAGTTCTGCATAATCCCTTGATGAAAAGGGATTGTGCAGAATATCAAAATCAATTTAAATGAAGACATTAGTTACTATAGCTACAATCGTAGCCATGACATGTATTGCCCAATTTTCGGGAGCACAAGAAACCTCAGACAATACTAAAATCGAAAGATTAAAACAGCAAAAAGAGCAAATTATTACTGCAGAAAAAGAGGCACTTAAAGAAGAGGTAGAAGCAATAAACAGGCGATTAGAGGATAACGAAATTACCAAAGCAGAAGCCCAAGAATTAAAGGAAGAAGCGGCCAAGGCTCATGCCTTAAATATCGAAAATGGATTGGCTATTTTGGATAATCGAATCGCACTTTTAGAGAGAAATGGAGACGAATACCTGGGAACGGGTGCCGAAAAACTAGAGATAGGTTTGGGAGCCAAAGATCTGGAAGATGGAGATATTTTGTTTGGGATCCAGATTAAAAACGTAAAAGAGAAAGAAATAAAATACGATAGAAGAACCACATCGGATCTGGTGGTAGCTTTCGGATTAAATAATGCTATTGCAGAAGGGCAGTCGTTAGACGATCTAGACTATAGGATAGCAGGTAGTCGATTTTTTGAATTAGGTTGGGCCTGGAAGACAAGAGTATTTAAGAATACTAATTTCCTAAGATTTAAATATGGTATCTCCTATGTGTCAAATGGGTTAAAACCTACAGGAAACCGATATTTTGTAGAAAATGGCAATCAAACGAATTTGGAAGAGTTCCCGGTAGAGCTTGACAAATCCAAATTTAGAATGGATAATATTGTGGTGCCTGTGCATTTCGAGTTTGGTCCTTCGAGGGTAAAAGAAACCGAAAAAAGCATTAGATATTATACCGCTCGAAAATTTAGAATCGGAATTGGAGGATACGTAGGAGCCAATATAAGTACGCGTCAAAAACTGAAATTCAAAGAAAATGGCGATAAGGTAAAAGACAAGATTAAAAGAGATTATAATACCAGTGATTTGATTTATGGAGTAAGTTCGTATTTGGGTTTTGGAGATATGTCTTTTTATTTGAAATATGATATCTCTCCAGTTTTCAGAAACGCTGAAATTGAGCAAAATAATGTGTCTCTTGGATTGCGATTTGACCTTTAATCGATTAATATTATCGATGAACTATCTTAGTAGTTAGAAACGAGTGAAATCAAATCTTTAAAATATTTTTAAAATAGTTATTAGACATTAGCAAATGTTCTCACGGGGAAAGAGTGGTTTTTTTGAGGCCACTCTTTTCTTTTTTTGTTAGAAGTATTTTTCTTACATATTGCCAATTCGGGGCTTCCCAAAGATTTGTTAAGTTAGTTCTTGTTTGCGAAAAAGTATTTGTTAAATAATATACTAATATATATCATTCTGTTATATATGTAAATTCGAAAATAAAGCCTCATTAAGAGTACGGTTTTAGCACAATTATTTGATTGTAAGTATTTTATGACATCTTATTTTTTTGTTTCTAAGTGAATTATTCTATATTTAACAATGTCATAATCGAAGTAATTCTTCACGATAATTATAAACGAGTTTTATCTTTTATTCAACCTAAAAACAAATCTTCAAAATTGCACTCATTTAAATCATTTTATACTAATTATAATTCACACAAACAATTAATCAAATTTCACACACATGAAAACAAAACTCTTTTATGTAACACTATTTACTTTATGTAGTTTTGGGCTATTTGCTCAAAAAGGAGCCCCGATGAAAGCCAGTTCTGTTGGTAAAGCGGCCTACGTAAGAAGTATTCCTGCTATCGCAGAAATGGATAACGTAATTTCAGCAGCAGGGTTGGAGCATGTTGCCCCTCCAAAAAGAAGAGGTAGTAATACCTTTGTACCTGGTAAAGGATTTCAACCTGCAGGTGGTGTAGACCCTCTTGTAGCCAAGCAAAAAAATGCAACAAAAATGGCTACCACTTCTCCTTTGGCATCCTTTGATGCTCATATCGGAACTGTATTGAATGATGCAACTGGTGCCATTGGACCAAACCATTATGTATATGCATTCAACTCTGGTTTTGGTATTTTGGATAGAGCAGGAAATGTACTTGTGCCAGAGGCTTCATTAGGAACTATCTTTCCGGGAGAAACGCTGGGAGATCCTATTGTAGTATATGATAATTATGCAGATCGCTTTATTATCATGCAATTTAGTAATACTCCAAATGGATTCTTGATTGCTGTAGGGCAAGGACCAGATCCGGTTAACGACGGATGGTTTACTTACCGATTTAATACAGGTTCATTCCCAGATTATGAAAAATTATCAATCTGGAGCGATGGATACTATATCACTGCAAACAAGGATCAGAATAACCCAAGTGGTAATGATGTGGTATTTGCGGTAGAAAGAGATAAAATGTTAGTAGGAGATGCAAGTGCCGGATTAATTGGTTTCCCTCTTCCAGGAGCAGAAACTAATGGATTCTATAGCCCAGGTGGATCTCACTCTACAGGACCTAATTTACCTCCGGTAGGAGTGGGTCATTCTATTTTGTATTTACAGGATGATAGCTGGACTGGAATCTCTCAAGACCATATCAAAGTATGGACAACTAATGTAGATTGGACAAACCCTGCAAGTTCTACTATTTCTCAACCTCAAGAGATTACAACTACACCATTTGATAGTGTATTTGATGGTGGATCATTCCAAAACTTAGATGAGCCAGGTAATGGGCCAGATATTGATGCATTACAGGCAACTATGATGTATATGACAAACTACAGACGTTTTGGTACACACAACTCTATCGTATTGAACTTTGTAGTGGATTTAGATGGTACAGATAGTTTAGCAGGTATCCGTTGGTACGAGTTAAGACAAACTGGAGATGGGCAGCCATGGACTATTTTCCAAGAAGGAACATATGTACAGCCAGATGGTCTAAGTGCTTTTTGTGGAAGTATCGCACAAGATGCTCAAGGAAATATAGGATTAGCATATACAGTTGTAAGTAGCACTGTATTTACTTCTTTAAGGTTTACAGGTAGATTAGCTAGCGATCCACTAGGAACAATGACAGCTGCCGAGCAAGTTTCTGCAGATGGAGATGCTCAAAATAACAGAGGAGATGGACGTTACGGAGATTACGGTCAAATTACAATCGATCCAACCGATGACTTAACATTCTGGCATATCAGTGAGTATATGAAAGGACCAGCTCCAAACGTAAGAAGAAGTCACGTGGTGGCATTCAAAATAGAGCCTGATACTCCGGATACTGAGGCACCAACTGCTCCTACTAATTTAGCAGCTTCTTCAGTAACAGAATCTTCACTTACTTTAAGTTGGGATGCTTCTACAGATAATATCGGTGTTACTTCTTATGATGTATATCAGGATGGAGCTGTAATCGGTTCTTCTGCAACAACAAACTTTGATGTTTCTGGATTAACTGCAAGTACCTCTTATGATTTCTCTGTAATTGCGAAAGATGCTGCCGGGAATGAGTCACCTGCAAGTGCTACATTAACAGTAACTACTGCAGACCCAGATGTAGAGGCGCCTTCTATACCAGCTAACTTAACGTCTTCTAATTTGGCTGCAAATCAGGTTACGTTAAGCTGGGATGCTTCTACAGATAATGTTGGAGTTACAGAATATGATGTTTTACAAGACGGAGTAGTAGTAGCTACAGTGGCTGGAACAACAGCTACCGTTTCAGGATTAACTCCGCAAACAACATACGAATTTACAGTATTGGCTAGAGATGCAGCTGGTAACGAATCTGATGTAAGTAGCCCACTTCGTGTGACTACACCAGAAGCTACAGGGTGTTTAAATGGAGTTAGTACTCCTTATGGAGAAGGATTTGAAACTGGTATAGGAGCATGGACTCAGGATAGCGGAGATGATCTTGACTGGATAAGAGACGCAAATGGGACTCCATCTAGAAATACAGGGCCAGCTAGCGCAGTAGAAGGTTCATTCTACTTATATGTTGAAGCTTCTGGAAACGGAATAGGGTATCCTAACAAACGTGCGATCATTACATCTCCATGTATTGATCTAGGACCAGCTACAGAAGCTACATTCTCTTTCAAATATCATATGTTTGGAGCTAACGGATTTGGATCATTAGATCTTGAAGCTAGTAATGACGAAGGTGCAACTTGGACAAGTATCTGGAGCAGAAGCGGAAACCAAGGGAATTCTTGGCAGACAGCTACAGTAGATCTTGCAGCATATTTAGGTACAGGAGTTCAATTACGATTCAACCGTTTAACAGGAACAACCTGGAGAGCAGATGCTGCAATTGACGATATTTCGCTTATTACTGATGGTGGATCTGGTAGCGGTTGTGTATCTGGAGACTTAACATTGAGCATTACTTTCGATAATTTCCCACAAGAAACATCTTGGGAGGTTACAGACTCTAGTGGTGCTGTTGTAGCATCAGAAAGCTATTCTACTGCAAACCCTGATGGTTCTACAGTAACTGAAACGATCAGTGGATTAGCTGATGGAGATTATACGTTTACAATCTTTGATTCTTTCGGTGATGGAATCTGCTGTGGATTTGGTAGCGGTTCTTATGCATTATCAAGCAGTGCAGGTACAATTGTTACCGGAGGAGAGTTTACTAGTTCTGAAGCGACTACATTCTGTGTAGAAGGTGGAGCAAGATCTGTAGACACATATCCATTATCTGATCTTGATGCTAATGAGAAGTTGTTTTCAATATATCCAGTTCCAGCAAGTAGTATCTTAAATATTTCGGTTGGTAAAATACCTTTAGAAAATGTTGAGATCTTCTCAATGTTCGGACAAAGAGTGTACCAAGGTGTTGAAGCACAGATTAACGTAAGTTCTTTCCCTGCAGGAACGTATTTCGCAAGAATTATGGGGCCTGAGGTAATGATCACAAGAAAATTCACTATAGAGTAATTTTAGAATAATTAACCAACTTAAAAACCTGGTAGTTTCGGCTGCCAGGTTTTTTTATTTTAGTATGGATCTAAATGGTGTCTCAAGAATTATATTATTTTTGTTGGACACAAAAAGGAGACCCTTTCATGATCCATAAAACCACCGTAGATGCTGTATTTGAAGCTGCTCGTGTAGAGGAGGTAATTGGAGATTTTGTTCAATTAAAAAAGGCTGGGAGTAATTTTAAGGGACTCAGCCCTTTTAGTGAAGAAAAAACACCTTCCTTTATGGTTTCGCCGGTAAAACAAATCTGGAAAGATTTTTCGAGTGGTAAAGGAGGGAATGTTGTAGCTTTTTTGATGGAGCATGAGCACTTTACTTATCCTGAGGCTATTAAATATTTAGCCAAAAAGTATAATATTGAAGTAGAGGAGACCGAGCAGACCGACGAACAAAAACAACAAGCAGACGAGAGAGAAAGTATGTTCTTGGTAAGCGAATTTGCTAATACATTCTTTCAAAATTCATTACACAAAACAGAGGAAGGTAAGGCAATAGGGCTTACCTATTTCAAGGAGAGAGGTTTTACCGAGGATACTATAAAAAAGTTTAGCCTGGGGTATTCTCCAAACTCATGGGATGCATTTACCGCAGAGGCTATTAAAAAAGGGTATAACTTGGATTATCTTGAAAAAACAGGATTGACCATTGTAAAAGAAGAGAAGCAATTTGACCGTTTTAAAGGGCGTGTTATGTTTCCTATCCAATCCATGTCGGGGAGAGTTCTGGGTTTTGGTGGGAGAATCTTGTCTAATGAAAAGAAAGCGGCAAAATATCTCAATTCTCCAGAAAGTGATATCTATCATAAGAGTAAGATATTATATGGTATTTCTCATGCCAAACAGACGATCGCCAAAGAAGATAATTGTTATTTGGTAGAAGGATATACCGATGTGATACAGTTTTACCAAACAGGGATCAAAAATGTAGTGTCTTCTTCGGGAACAGCCTTGACAACCGATCAGATTCGATTGATTAATCGACTTACCAAAAATATTACCGTTTTATTTGATAGTGATGCGGCAGGTATGAGAGCATCTATTCGTGGGATTGATTTGATTTTGGAGCAGGGGATGAA
The DNA here is from genome assembly GCF_055808215.1 of Aquimarina sp. KJ22-3. Taxonomy (NCBI): domain Bacteria; kingdom Pseudomonadati; phylum Bacteroidota; class Flavobacteriia; order Flavobacteriales; family Flavobacteriaceae; genus Aquimarina; species Aquimarina sp. KJ22-3. The sequence continues at coordinate 1,151,811 of NZ_CM147859.1, forward strand.
TGTGAAAGTATGCAGTTTCCCAGAAGGTGAAGATCCTGATAGTTTTGCAAAGCAAAACACCTTGGAAGAGCTAACTGCGTATTTAGAAGAAAATGCTCAGGATTTTATCAGCTTTAAGGCCTCTTTATTGCAACAGGAATCCAAGGACGATCCTATAATGAAGGCGGAGTTGATTCGGGATATGGTGACCAGTATTTCTAAGATTCCTGATGTAATTAAGCGTGAAATTTACGTAAGAGAGTGTTCGCGTATTATGGATATTTCTGAAGAGGTGCTTTTTGATACCTTGGCTCAGATCCGTAATGTAGATATCAAAGACCAGCGGAAACAACAAAAGCAATCTCAAAAATCGATGGAGGTAGTAAAACCTGCCACCGAAAAACCTCAAAAAGTAGATAGGCAGCATTTGTTGGAAAGAAGTATTATCGGAGTGTTGTTGCTATATGGCGCACAAGAGGAAGAATTTGAAGATATGATGCTAAAGGAGAATGAAGATGGAGAGCTAGTGATGGAGCCAGAAGTACATACCGCCAAAGTTTTTGAAAAGATATACCTGGATCTTCAGGAAGATGAGATAGAATTTGCTCACGATAATTTTCAAGAGATATACGGAGCTATTATCAATCAACTCCATCAAACCGAAGAATTTAAGGTAGATGTTTTTGTAAATACAGTTTCGCCAGAAATTGCTTCAGAAATTACTGAGATATTGATGAATGAAGAGAAGTATAAAATTGATCGTTGGCATGACAAAGAGATACATGTAAAGCTCAAAAAGCACTCTGTGTCTCAATATGTAAACGACATTATTCTCAATCTTAGAGGGCATCTGGTAGGAAAAAAATAGAGGAGCTTAAAGAGTCCTTAAATAGTCCAGAAAACAACGAAGGTAACCATGATATCCTTTCGGATATCAGTGATTACCTTTATCTTAGAAAAATATTATCTGATAAGTTAAACAGGGTAATTTAACTTATATGTAACAGTCTCGACTGATGAATTAAATCAGCAAGATTATCTACTTTCAACTTTTTTAATAGCCGTGTTTTGTACGTGCTTACTGTTTTTTCGTTGATAGATAGTGTTGTGGCAATATCCTTATTTCTTTTACCAGATGATAAAAGATTGAGGACTTCAATTTCTCTCGAGGATAGTTTTTTATATTTCACAACCATGTTGTTTTCATTGGCGTTACCATTGGCAAGTTGCTGGGTTAAGTTATCATTAAGATAAATTCCTCCTCGGGCAACACGCTCGATAGCCTTTTTTAACGTCTTGGTCGGAACGGTTTTAGAGAGATATGCAGAGGCGCCCGCTTTAATGGCACTCAACGCATACATTTCTTCTGGATGTGAGCTAAAAATAATTACTTTTATTCCTGTAAATTCTTTTTTGATGGTTCTTAGGGCCATAATTCCGTTGATCTGCGGAAGGTCCAACTCCATGATAAGTACATCTGGGGTGTTAGACTTCAACACATCATACATTTCGTTTCCATTGCTCACTTTGCCAATGATCTCATAATCTTCCGAATTGCGAAATAAAGAAACGATCCCCTTCCTAGTAATTGGGTGATGATCAGCGATTAGTACGGTTGTCATTCTTGTTTACGATTGTTAATGTTATTTTAATTTTAAGAGTTTAACATTCTCAGGCTAGGGGTAATATTCTTAATCTTACTGCAAAATTACTAAGAACTAGCCCTCGTAAACTTTTTTTATTCATTTATCGACAAAGTGTTGATTATAATAGATTAACGGGTATTTTACAGACAGGTATGGGATTCATTTTATGCTGATTTACGGTATTTAATCGAGTAAAAATCTTAAATACTTCTTGTTCTCTTCCGTCAAAATCTTCCATTTTCTTTCCTTCATCTTTCATTTTCATCGCCCATTCCAATTCATCATAAGAGGCTCCAATTTGATCTTCGTCACTGCGACTGTCACCAAATAACCCATCAGTAGGTGCTGCAACCTGTATAGATTCAGGTACGCCAAGAGCCTTTCCTATTTGATATACTTCACTCTTTAACAAATCGGCAATTGGACCAAGGTCAACGCCTCCATCCCCATACTTTGTGTAAAAACCAACCCCAAAATCTTCTACTTTATTACCGGTTCCCGCTACCAGGTATTTGTGCAAACCTGCAAAATAATACAGTGTGGTCATTCGTAGACGTGCTCTGGTGTTGGCAAGAGACAAATCAAGCTGTGCACTGGGCTCAACCTCAGGGACTACAGATTTTAGTTCTTCAAATACTGGAGTTAGATCAACTCTTGCATCGGATACATTAGGAAATCTTTCCTTTAATTGAGCAATATGTTCCTGAGCTCTGGTTACCTGACTTTGCGCTTGGTGTATTGGCATTTCGACGCATAGAGTTTTCAAACCAGTTCTTGCACATAGAGAAGAAGTAACGGCACTATCAATACCTCCACTAACACCAACAACGAATCCTGTAATATTAGCATTGTTAGCATATTCTTTTAGCCAGTTTGTAATGTGATCAATTACTTTTTCTGTTTGCATATCTTAGTCTTTTATTTGAAATGTAATTAATAAAGAAAATTCGTGTTAATAAATTAGAGTTCGAAAAGGTTAAAAATAGGGATAAACTATAATGCATAGATTGTAAATCGATATATTACCTTTGCGGTCATAAAATTAATAAAAAAAGATGGTGTTCTACAGGAATGGAAATTATTTGAAAAGTTCTCTGAATTCGGTTATGAAAAGTTTAAAATTTTTAAAATGTGCCCTCGTATTTTGTGTTTTATTCTCTTGTGATAAAGAAAGTAAGATCGAAAAAGAAATCGAAAAAGTACCAGTTAAAATTACGATAGAACGATTTGATCGTTTGTTTGCAGATGTAAATGAGGAAAATTTATCAGACCTGAAAAGAGATTTCCCATTCTTATTTTCAGCAAAGTATGCCGATAGTATTTGGTTAAAAAAGTCAAAAGATACGATTCAGCAAGAAGTGAATAGAGAAGTAGAAAAAGCTTTTCCTGATCTTACCGAAGAAATAGATGAACTTCATTCGTTATTCCAACACATCAAATTTTATTTTCCAGAGATTAATGTGCCTAGAATTGTTACTATAACCTCTGATGTGGATTATAGAAACAAAGTAGTCATCTCCAAAGATTTATTGATTATTTCGTTAGATACTTATCTTGGAGCTGATCATCATTTCTATGAGGCGATCCAAAAATATCTGAAAAGAAATTTCATTCGCGAACAAATTATACCTGATGTTGCGGGAGCATATGCCAAAAATCAAGTGGGCCCCATTCGTGAAAGAACATTTTTGGCCAATATGATTTCTTTTGGGAAAGAATTGTATCTCAAAAATCTTTTCCTTCCAGAAACCGATGATGCGGTAAAATTAGGGTATACCGAAGAACAGTTCAATTGGGTTCGGGATAACGAAGAGCCGATTTGGCGATTTTTTATAGATAAACAATTGTTGTATAGTACAGATAGTAGTTTGATGCCTCGATTTTTGTATCCAGGGCCTTTTTCCAAGTTTTATTTAGAAGAAATCGATAAAGAAGCACCAGATAAGGTAGGTCAATTTATAGGATGGCAAATTGTTACTTCCTATATGAAAAATAACAATGTATCTTTGCGCCAATTATTATTGGCAGATGCCGAAACAATTTTTAACAATTCAAAATATAAACCAGCACGATAATGGCGAGCGCACATACTTCAGAAATAAAGATAGATGTAGAATTAGATGAGAATCGTATTCCAGAAAAGTTGCATTGGACAGCTAAGGATGGAGGAGTAGAAAATGAAGAAACAAAGGCGGTATTGCTGTCGGTTTGGGATAGTGCAAACCAAGAAAGCCTTAGAATAGATTTATGGACCAAAGATATGCCGGTAGACGAGATGAAGGTGTTTTTTCATCAAACTCTAGTGTCTATGAGTGATACTTTTTTCAGAGCTACACAAGACGAGAAAATGGCAGCAACCATGAAAGACTTTTGTGATTATTTTGCAGAAAAATTAGAGTTGAAACAACAGTAGTTCGAAATGTTTTTCTGGTTAGTCAGACTAATACGATAAAAACATTGAATAAGACATTACTTTTTGTTTATAATGCTCAGTCTGATTTGTGGAGCAAATCTCTCGATATTGCGCATAAGATCATCAGCCCAGCTACTTATAATTGTGATCTCTGCACACTCACGCATGGTAATTTTTCGGAAAGAAAAGTTTGGGCAACCTTCAAAAACAGCACTGATTTTCAGTTTGTTTTTATGTATAGGGATGAGTTTTTGAAACAATATGGTGAAGGTTTAGGATTTGAGTTCCCTATAATACTGGATAGTGGTTATAAAGAACAGCTAGAAGTAGTTTTGGATGCAATACGTTTAAAGCAACTGAATTCGGTAGAAGAGCTTATTGAAGTACTGGAAGGGTATATGGCTATTGCGAATTCTTAAGTTGATTGTTGATGTCATCAATATAATTTAGTACTTCATCTTTACCCATTCCTGAAGATGATGAAGTAATGAAGTAATTGGGCATTTCTTCCCAGTATTGCAGCATGGTCTGGACATAGTTGTTGATCTGTACAGGCAGCTTGTTTTTTGATAGTTTATCGGCCTTAGTAAAGATGATAGAAAACGGTATCTGATTTTCTCCTAACCACTGCATGAATTCCAAATCTATTTTTTGGGGTTCATGACGGCAATCTACTAACACAAACGCGCTGACTAATTGAGTCCTTTTTGAGAAATAGGCAGTAATGAATTTCTGAAAGACTTTTTTTGCCGATTTGGACACGCGCGCATATCCATAACCAGGTAAATCTACCAAAAACCAAGTTTTGTTAATGATAAAATGATTGATCAACTGTGTTTTGCCAGGTCTTCCCGAAGTTTTTGCTAAACTTTTTCGGTTAGTAAGCATATTAATCAACGAAGATTTTCCAACGTTCGATCTGCCGATAAATGCGTACTCAGGGAGTTTTTCTTTTGGGCATTTAGCGACATCGCTGTTACTTATCACAAATTCAGCGCTGCTAATCTTCATGGTTGTAGGGTTAGAATTAGAATTTTCGTTCTTTTAACCAATCGTGAAGTAATCGGTTAAATTCATCTGGATGCTCCATCATTGCTGCATGTCCACATTTGTCTATCCAATATAGATCAGAGTCTGGTAGTAAACGATTAAAATCATCGGCAACTTCTGGAGGGGTTACATTGTCATTTTTACCCCAAATAATGCAGGTGGGAGTGTGCATGTTGGGTAAATCTTTTGCCATATTATGGCGTATTGCACTTTTGGCAATTGCCAAAGTTCGGATCAATTTATTTCGATCGTTAACTGTGGCATACACCTCGTCAACAATTTCCTTGGTGGCTATGGCAGGGTCATAAAATACATTTTCTGCTTTAGCTTTGATGTATTCATAATCACCTCGTTTTGGGTAGCTTTCACCCATCGCACTTTCATAAAGACCAGAGCTTCCGGTAATAACCAATGCCTTAACCTTTTCAGGATACATTTTGGTGCATAGAAGTGCTATATGACCGCCAAGAGAATTACCTAAAAGAATAACTTCTTTGTTGCCATATCCCAGGTGGTCAATAAAATCTTTCAGGTATTTCGCATAGGTGCTCACCTTAGTTTTTATCAACGACAAAGTGTAAACAGGAAGTTCCGGAATTAAGACTTTGTATCCTTCTTTTGGGAAATAAGAACCAACACCTTCAAAGTTGCTTAGCCCTCCCATCAAGCCGTGCAAAATGATTATTGGCGTGCCTTCTCCTAAATCCAGATAACTAAATTTTCCGTCTTTTTTTAATTCGTTCTTCATTAATACTTCTTACAAGAATTAAAGCAAATATAGCATTTTCATAATTAGTTTGGAGATTTTTTATCAATACTACAGAATGAATTTTTACAATTCTTTTTTTCATGCATTATTTGGGTCTTATGCATGAGGAATCCAAGATTTACTTGACTTTTTGTTAGTGGGCTGATAAACAAAAAATTAAAGTTTTGAGCTTTCCGAATTCCCTGTTTTTGGCAATAACTTATTAACAATGTGGTAAATTGTGGTAAAAAGTGGTAAATTTTTCAATATATTTGAATAATTAAACGTTTAAGGGGATTGAAGTGGTAAACCTAATCGGCACATACGAATGTAAGGCAGACGCTAAGGGACGTCTTATGATGCCTGTTGCTTTCAAGAAGCAGCTTTCGCCTGTGTTGCAAGAGGGTTTTGTTTTGAAAAGGTCTGTGTTTCAGCCGTGTTTGGAGTTGTATCCTATGGAGGAATGGGATCTTTTAATGCAAAAAATCAATAAGCTAAATCGCTTCAAGAAAAAAATAATGACTTTATCAGGAGGTTTACTGCAGGAGTAAAAGTAGTCGAAATCGATAGTGCTGGTCGATTGCTGATACCCAAAGATCTGATCAATTTTGCTGGGATTACCAAAGAGCTGGTGTTGTCTTCAGCAGTTAATATCATTGAAGTTTGGGACAAAGAGAAATATGAACAGGCAATCGATGATAGTGCAGATGATTTTGCAGACTTGGCAGAAGAGGTGATGGGGTTTGATGATGATATGGAAGACTAAAGGTCGAGTGAAAGAACTTTAAAGGATTAGGTGCTTTAAGAATAGTTGAGGAAGAAATGGAACAAACTGAATATCATAACCCTGTTTTACTGAAAGAAACTGTCGATGGTCTCGATATCAAGCCAGATGGGATATATGTAGATGTTACTTTTGGTGGAGGAGGGCACTCCAAAGAGATTTTGAAAAGGCTTGGGGAAAACGGAAAGTTGTTTGCATTTGATCAAGATCCGGATGCCTTAGAGAATGATATTAAGGATGAAAGATTTACGCTGATCAATGAAAACTTTCGATTTATCAAGCGATTCTTGAGGTTCTATGGAGTGAGAAAGGTAGATGGGATTTTGGGAGATTTTGGAGTTTCTTCTCATCAGTTTGATGTCGCAGAAAGAGGTTTTTCGACACGATTTGAAGGGGATTTGGATATGAGGATGAATCAGAAGAAAGAGGTGTCGGCCTATCATGTGATTAATGAGTATGAGGAGGCAGATTTGAAAAGAGTCTTCTTAGAATACGGAGAGTTAAGAAATGCGCCAAAACTAGCCAGGGTAATAGTAGGTGCCAGGTCTGATGAAAAGATAAAAACAAGTTTGATGCTAAAAGAGGTTTTGAAACCGCTTTTACCGAGACATAAAGAGAACAAAATATTAGCTCAGATTTATCAGGCGATCCGTATAGAAGTGAATGAGGAGATCGAGGTGTTAAAGGAGTTTTTGCAGCAAACGGAAGAGCTTTTGGATGAAGGCGGAAGAATCAGTTTGATTTCTTATCACTCACTAGAAGATAGACTGGTAAAACGATTTATCCGAAACGGAATGTTTGAGGGAGAGCCAGAAAAGGATTTATACGGTAATGTGTCAGTTCCTTTTAAGAAAGTAGGAGGGCTGATCATACCTTCAGAAGAAGAAATTAAAGAAAACAATAGAGCACGAAGTGCTAAGCTAAGGATAGCAGAAAGAATTTAAGCGAGTAGGATTGTGAGACAAACCATGTATGACATATTAAAAGGAAAGTTTTTGATCGCAGACGATGCGATGAAGAATTGGCGTATGCTGCTATTTCTTTCCTTGTTGGCTATTGTAATGATCGCAAGCTCGCACAATGCAGAAAGTAAAGTGCATGAAATTGCAAAATTGAATAATGAAGTAAGAGAATTGAGAACACAATTTGTCGATGGTAAAACAGAATTGATGCGGTTGAAGATGGAGTCTTCAATCATAAAGAAAATGACACGAAAAGGGTTGAAAAGACCAACAAGTCCACCAAGGAAGATAATTGTAAAAAACTAGAATTTGGCGATTAAAGAAAAAAACATATTAAATCGGTTGTATTTCATTGCGGCATGTATGTTCTTCTTTGCCTTGGCTGTTTTGGTGAAGTTAGTCAATATCCAGTTTGTAGAAGGAGATGTATATCGCCAAAAAGCGCAGGATCGAGTGTTTAGGACTTTCGATATTCCTGCAAATAGAGGGAATTTATATGATAGTAAAGGAAACCTGCTAGCAACTTCTGTTCCTAAGTATGACATACGATTTGATGCCTTAACGGTTACTGATAAAGATTTCAGAGCGAACATTAAGCCTTTGTGCGAAGCACTTTCCAAAGAATTCAATAAACCAGTTTCTTACTACGATAAGTTGATTAGAACGGCAAGAGCAAATAAGAATAGGTACTTGCTGATTCGAAGAGGGCTTGGGTATTCAGAATATATGAGGGTGAAAAAGTTTCCTCTGTTTCGATTTGGAGCTAATAGGGGAGGATTGATCGTAGAGCAACGTACGGTAAGAGAACATCCTATTGGTAAAATAGCCGAACGTACAGTTGGGTACGAAAGAAGAGATGATCAAGGATATTACACCAGAGTTGGATTAGAAGGTGCTTACGGTCCGTTTTTACGAGGAAAAGAAGGAAAGCGTAAAAAACAGAAAATAGCAAAAAACCAATGGAAACCGATTGGTGATGCTAATGAAGTGGAGCCACAAGATGGATATGATGTGGTGTCTACTATTGATGTAAATATCCAGGATATCGCCCATCATGCATTATTAGCACAGTTAGAAGATTTTGAAGCAGAACACGGTACTGTAGTGGTGATGGAAACCAAAACAGGAGAGATCAAAGCCATTTCGAATTTAGGAAGAACCAAGGCGGGGAAGTATTACGAAAAATTAAACTATGCGGTAGGAGAATCTCATGAGCCAGGTTCAACATTCAAATTAATGACAATTGTAGCGGCGCTAGAAGATGGTAAGATTGATTCTAGCTATGTGGTGGATACCGAAAAAGGACGTGTTAAATTTTATGACCGAGTGGTAAAAGATTCGAGATGGGGTGGTTACGGAAAAATTTCTATGGCAAAAGCTTTTGAAGTGTCTTCGAATACAGCTTTTGCAAAAATGATCAATGAGAATTATAAGGATAACCCTAGAAAATTTGTAGATCGATTGATCAATATGGGGCTTTCCGAAACACTAGGAGTTTCGATCAAAGGAGAAGGGGTGCCAAAAATACCATACCCTGGTGATGATGATTGGTATGGTACCACATTGCCTTGGATGGCACATGGTTATGGTGTGGCGATTACTCCATTGCAAACTTTAGCTTTTTACAATGCGGTGGCCAATGATGGTGAAATGGTAAAACCAAGATTTATCAAAGAAGTCAAAACTTGGGATAAAACCAGAGAACGATTTGATAAAGAAGTGTTGAATCCAACGATTTGTTCAAAGAAAACTGCCAGAATCGTCCGCGAGATGATGAAAAATGTGGTGATAAGGGGTACTGCAGACAATATCAAGACAGATAATTTCATGATTGCAGGAAAAACAGGAACCTGCTGGGGAAATTATGGTAAGGACAAAGAGAGAGAGTACATCTCTTCGTTTGCAGGATATTTTCCTGCGGACAAGCCTATTTATTCTTGCATTGTAGTAATACATAAACCGAATAAAGAAAAAGGATATTATGGTAGTGAAGTAGCGGCTCCCGTTTTTAAAACGATTGCTACCAAAATATACAATGATATTCCCGTGATTGATGAAGTGCCTTATCTGGTGGAAGAAAGCAGTACAGTAACCAAGAGTTATGATGCGTACTACGAAAAGGCTCAAAAATATAAAACTATAATGCCGAACGTGAAAAACATGCCAGCAATGGATGTGATTTCACTTTTGGAAAATATGGGACTTAAGGTCGAAATAAAAGGATCAGGAAAAGTAAGGACACAGTCTATAGCTCCGGGAACCAAAGTGCAAATAAATCAAACTGTTAAGCTCGAATTATCGTGATAGAACTAAAAGACATTTTATATAAAGTGGCAATCGATACCGTAGTAGGGGATACTTCTGTAGGTGTTGAGAAGATTGAGTTCGATTCTCGTCAGATCGAGAAGGGTGATTTGTTTGTGGCGATCAAAGGAGTAACGGTAGATGGTCATAAATTTATTGATACTGCCATCCAAAAAGGAGCAGTTGCTGTTATTTGTCAGGAACTTCCAGAGCAGAAAGCAGATGGTGTTACTTATATAAAAGTAGAGGACGCCCAATCCGCCTTGGCTATTATGGCGGCCAATTACTATGGTTCTCCGTCGGCGAATTTAAAATTGGTGGGAGTAACTGGTACTAATGGTAAAACTACAATTGCTACCCTATTGTTTCAACTTTTTAAAAATGCCGGGTATAAGGTAGGTTTACTGTCTACCGTGAAGGTGTTGGTAGATGAGGAAGAGTTTGCAGCAACACATACCACTCCGGATTCATTGACGATCAACAAATACCTCAAGCAGATGAACGATGCTGGTGTTGAGTTTTGCTTTATGGAGGTGAGCTCGCATGGTATCCATCAAAAGCGTACCGAAGGCTTGTCGTTTGCGGGAGGGATTTTTACAAATCTATCTCATGACCATTTGGATTATCATGATACCTTCAAAGAATATCGTGATGTGAAAAAAGCATTTTTCGATGGTTTATCGTCTACAGCTTTTGCTTTGACGAACAAGGATGATAAGAATGGTGGGTATATGCTTCAGAATACCAAAGCAAAAACATATAGTTATGCTTTGCGTTCGTATGCAGATTTCAGAGGACAAATTTTAGAAAGTAGCTTAGAAGGATTGTTGCTGAAATTTAATGACCACGAAGTTTGGGCAAAGCTAATCGGAAGTTTCAATGCCTATAACCTCCTGGCAATTTTTGCTACAGCAGAATTATTAGGGTTAGAGACCTTAGAGACCTTGCGATTGATTAGTGATCTGAAGAGCGTGAGCGGCAGATTTCAGTATTTAATTTCTGAAGACATGAAAATCACCGCTATTGTAGATTATGCGCATACGCCTGATGCTTTGAAGAATGTTTTGGAAACGATCAATGATATACGTACCAAAAATGAAACATTGATTACGGTCGTGGGATGTGGAGGTGACCGTGATAAAATGAAAAGGCCAGTAATGGGAAATATCGCTGCCAAATTAAGTAACAAAGCAATTTTTACTAGCGATAATCCAAGAACTGAAAATCCGGATCAAATCATAGAAGATATAGAAAAGGGAGTAGAGCCTCAGGATTATAAAAAGACCTTATCGATAACCGATAGAAAACAGGCAATCAAAACCGCTTGCCAGTTAGCAGAAAGAGATGATATTATTCTCATAGCAGGAAAAGGACATGAAACCTATCAGGAAGTTGATGGAAAACGATTTGATTTTGATGATTTTAAAATTGTAAAAGAAGAATTAACCAAACTAAATAAATAAACCCAGATGCATCGAGATGCATAAGAGATAGAAACTTATGTTATACTATTTATTCGAATATTTAGAAAACCAATATCAGTTCCCGGGGGCTTCCTTATTTCAGTTTATTACGTTTAGGGCAGCCATGGCAATTATATTGTCACTGCTGATTTCTACCATCTATGGTAAGCGAATAATTGCATTCTTGCAAAAGAAGCAAATGGGAGAAACTATCCGAGAGTTAGGGTTAGAAGGACAGGCTCAAAAGGCAGGGACTCCAACTATGGGAGGTGTGATTATCATACTGTCTACTTTGGTTCCGGTATTGCTTTTTGCTCGATTAGATAACATTTATGTGCTTCTGCTTATCGTTACTACCATATGGATGGGTATTATTGGGTTTACAGATGATTTTTTGAAAATAAAAAGAAAAGACAAAGAAGGATTGGCGGGTAAGTTTAAGGTGATTGGTCAGGTTGGTCTTGGACTTATTGTTGGGTGTACGATGTATTTTCATAATGATATAACCGTACGACAAGAAAAGGTAAATGCAGATACAGAACAGGTGGTTGTTGATGGAGAGCAATCTGATTTCAAGCCTGCGGTAAAATCGACTAAAACTACAATTCCTTTTTTCAAAAATAACGAATTCGATTATTCGGATTTGATCACTTGGATTAGTCCTGATTTAACCAAATATGCTTGGTTGATCTTCATCCCTATCGTGATTTTTATTGTAACAGCAGTATCAAATGGAGCAAACCTAACAGATGGTATTGATGGATTGGCAGCAGGTTCCTCGGCGATTATTGTACTCACACTAGCCTTATTTGCCTGGGTGTCTGGTAATATCATTTTTTCAGATTACCTCAATGTGATGTACATCCCCAATTCAGGAGAAATGACAATTTATATCACCGCTTTTGCAGGAGCTTTGGTTGGATTTTTATGGTATAATACCTATCCAGCACAAGTGTTTATGGGGGATACAGGAAGTTTGACTATCGGAGGTGTAATTGCAGTGATTGCAATTGCTATTCGTAAAGAGTTTTTGATACCGATTTTGTGTGGAATATTTTTTATCGAAACCCTGTCGGTTATGATGCAGGTGAGTTGGTTTAAATATACCAGAAAAAAATATGGTGAAGGGAGAAGGATTTTCTTGATGTCTCCATTACATCATCATTATCAAAAGAAAGGAATACATGAGAGTAAGATCGTAGCTAGGTTTTGGATTGTAGGTATTGTACTGGCAATTATAGCTGTGATCACTTTAAAAGTAAGATAGATGAAACGATTGGTGGTATTAGGAGCTGGAGAAAGTGGAGTTGGAACTGCAATCTTAGGGAAGAAAGAAGGATTTGAGGTATTTGTTTCTGATAGAGGAACAATCGCCGATACGTATAAAGACGTTCTTAGGAATTTTGAAATCGAATGGGAAGAGCAACAGCATAGCGAGGATAAAATCCTGAATGCTGATGTAGTGATGAAGAGTCCGGGAATACCAGATAGTGTTCCTTTAATTCAAAAACTACATGAGAAAGGAGTTGAGGTGATTTCTGAAATCGAATTTGCATCTAGATATACGGATGCTCAAATGATTGGGATCACCGGGAGTAATGGTAAAACAACGACAACCATGCTTACTCATCATGTGCTAAAACATGGGGGGTTGGCAATAAATATGGGAGGTAACATTGGAGATAGTTTTGCCAAGCAAGTAGCAGAAATGGATAAACCATTTTATGTGTTAGAGATAAGCAGCTTTCAATTAGATGGGATCATCAATTTTGCACCACATATTGCGATTTTGACCAATATCACTCCTGATCATTTGGATCGATATGACAATAAGTTTGAGAATTACATCGCCTCAAAATTTAGAATTGCGATGAATCAAACTAAGGAAGATTATTTCATATATGATGCTGATGATGAAGTGATCACCACCTATTTGAAGCAACACCCAGTTCGATCAAAATTATTGCCTTTCTCTTTAACCAGAAAGGTGGAGAACGGAGCATATTTAGAAAACGAAAACATTAACATAATCATAGATAACAACAAAGTAATCATGCCAACATCAGATTTAGCATTAAAAGGTAATCACAACGTAAAAAACGCAATGGCGGCCGCTACAGTAGCGCAGTTATTGAAGATCAGAAAAACTACAATTAGAGAGTGTTTAGAGAATTTTCATGGGGTAGAACATCGGTTAGAAAATGTACTAAAGATCAATAATGTTCAGTACATCAATGATTCGAAGGCTACTAATGTAAATGCGACCTTTTATGCTTTAGATGCTATGAAATCGTCTACGATATGGATAGTTGGTGGAGTAGACAAAGGAAATGATTACTCAGAGTTGTATCCATTGGTTAATGAAAAAGTAAAAGCAATCATTTGCTTGGGAGTAGATAATTCCAAAATCATCAATGCATTTGGAAATTGCGTAGATAATATTACAGAAACACAATCTATGAAAGAAGCAGTGAATCTTGCATACAAAATCGCTGAGAGAAATGATAACGTATTGTTGTCGCCAGCTTGTGCAAGTTTCGACCTGTTTAAAAATTATGAAGAGAGAGGAAGGCAGTTTAAAGAAGCAGTTAGAGAATTATAAGAGTATAGGATTAAAAGATGACTAAAGTATTGGCAAATATAAAAGGTGATAGAGTGATATGGGCAGTGGCTGCCCTGTTGGCGTTATTTTCTTTTTTACCAGTTTATAGTGCTAGTAGTAATTTGGCGTATTTGTATGGAGATGGAGATACCTTTAGTTTTTTAGTGAAGCATTTTGCGCACTTGGTACTAGGGTTTTTGATTATTTATGTGGTGCATAAGATCCCGTATCATTATTTCAAAGGATTGTCTATTATTATGATCCCTGTGGTTTTGGTGTTGTTGTTGGTAACCATGGCTCAAAACAATACGATAGAAGGAGCAAATGCAAGTCGATGGATCCGGATTCCTTTTGTTGGAGTAACTTTTCAAACTTCTACACTAGCGGCAGTGGTGCTAATGGCCTATGTTGCAAGATATCTATCTAAAATAAAGGATCAAACGGTTTCCTTCAAAGAAACGTTATTACCGTTGTGGTTGCCCGTGTTTTTGGTGTTGATGTTGATTTTACCTGCTAACTTTTCTACGGCAGCGATTATATTTTCGATGGTGATGATGTTGGTGTTCTTGGGTGGATATCCTTTGCGGCATATTGCTGTGGTTTTAGGAACCGGACTTTTGGTGCTTACGTTCTTTATATTATTCGCCAAGGCGTTTCCAGGGATGTTTCCAAACCGTGTAGATACCTGGGTGAGTAGGATAGAGAATTTTGCCGACAATAAGGAAACACAAGAAGATTATCAGATAGAACGCGCTAAAATAGCAATTGCCAGAGGTGGAGTTATTGGTACAGGACCAGGAAAAAGTGTACAAAGAAACTTTTTGCCACAGTCTTCTTCAGATTTTATTTATGCAATTATTGTTGAAGAATGGGGATTTGTAGGAGGTGTGTTTTTGATGCTGCTCTACCTGTTATTATTGTTTAGATTAGTAATAGCAGCACATAAATGTGGTGATGTTTTTGGTAAACTACTGGTGATAGGTGTGGGCCTGCCCATAGTGTTTCAGGCATTGATTAATATGGCAGTAGCGGTAGAATTGTTTCCGGTAACGGGTCAAACCCTTCCTTTGATTAGTAGTGGAGGGACATCGATTTGGATGACCTGTCTAGCTATAGGTATAGTACTTAGTGTAAGTAGTAGAAGGGAAGCAATTGTAGAAGAAGAAGTAGAAAAAGAAAAAGAAGAAAACCCTTTAGAGGTGTTACAAGAAATAGTATGAGTAAGACTCTCAAAGTCATATTATCTGGTGGTGGAACAGGAGGACATATCTATCCTGCAATTGCTATTGCAAAGGAGCTGCAGAATAGATTTCCAAATGCAGAGGTGTTGTTTGTGGGTGCAAAGGATCGAATGGAAATGCAAAAAGTGCCACAGGCTGGATATAAAATTATTGGGCTTTGGATTAGTGGGATACAGAGGAGATTAACATTGAGTAACCTATTGTTTCCATTGAAGCTAATAAGTAGTCTTTGGAAATCAAGAGCCATTATCAAGAATTTCAAGCCAGATGTGGTGATTGGAACAGGAGGCTTTGCAAGCGGACCATTGTTGAAAATGGCAAATGCTAAGAAAATCCCTACAGTGCTCCAGGAGCAAAATTCGTTTCCGGGAATCACCAACAAATGGTTGGCCAAAGAAGCCAACAAAATTTGTGTGGCCTACGATAATATGGATCGATTTTTTCCGAAGGATAAGATCATTAAAACAGGAAATCCTGTTCGTCAGGATTTGTTAAGCATTAATGGAAAAAGAGAGCAAGCTATAGCAAAGTATCAACTGGCATCAGATAAGAAAACGATTTTGATTATAGGAGGTAGCCTTGGTGCTCGCAGAATAAATCAGCTCATAGAAAAAGAACTGGATTTTTTTGCAACCCAAAATGTACAGTTGTTATGGCAATGTGGGAAGCTATACTATGCGGATTATAAGAAGTATAATGATATGGATAATGTACAGGTACATGAGTTTTTGGACACTATGGATCTGGCATATGCAGCAGCAGAAATCATTATCTCTCGTGCAGGAGCAGGATCGGTTTCAGAGTTGTGTATCGTGGGGAAACCGGTATTGTTTATCCCATCTCCTAATGTGGCCGAAGATCATCAAACCAAGAATGCTTTGGCTATAGTTGATAAAGGAGGGGCAAAGATGTTGAGAGAAAGTGAATTGGATGCAGAATTTGAAAATACAATAGCAGATTTGATGGCAGCAAAAGAAGAACAGGAGAAATTAGGAAATGCTATTAAAAAAATGGCATTACCCAATGCGACATCAGAGATTGCAGACGAAATTGAAAAATTAATACAATAAGAGTTGGTAGAAACTAAAGTATATATGAATAGCACCTTAGCGCACATAAAAAACATTTACTTCATAGGTATAGGAGGTATAGGTATGAGTGCCCTGGCTCGCTATTTTAAGTTTCTTGGAAAAGAAGTAGCAGGGTACGATAGAACATCTACCCAGATTACCAATGATTTGATTGCTCTTGGTATCGATATTCATTTTGATGATAGTGTAAATGCGATACCAGAATCGTTTTTGGATAAAGAGGATACATTGGTGGTATATACCCCTGCAATTCCTAAAGATCATAAGGAGTTGAACTATGTGCAAGACAATGGCTTTCAGATCAAGAAGAGAGCAGAGGTTTTGGGGATTATTACCAAAGAGGTATATACACTTGCCGTAGCTGGAACTCATGGTAAAACCACCACTACAGCAATTTTGGCACATTTATTAAAGGAAAGTGGAGCAAAAGTAACGGCGTTTTTGGGCGGAATTAGTGAGAACTATAATTCTAACCTTGTATTAGAAGGCAATGAGGTAGTTGTGGTAGAAGCGGACGAATTTGATCGCTCATTTTTACAGTTGCATCCTGATATTGCAGCTGTCACTTCAATGGATGCGGATCACTTGGATATTTATGGAAAGGCTGATGAGTTAGAAGTATCTTTTAGAGACTTTTCTGCTAAGGTAAAAGATCATCTTTTGATTTGTAATGGATTGCCTATTGATGGGATGACATTTGGTATAGAAGATGATTCTGACTATTGTGCGCAAAACGTAAAAGTTGATAATGGCACGTATATTTTCGATTTAAAAACACCAACACAGTATATAAAAGATTTGCATTTAAACCTGCCAGGTAGACATAACTTGTTAAATGCTATAACAGCCTTTGCCATCGCGTTGCTATACGGCTCCCCGACCGCCTCGCTGGCAAAGGCTTTATTTTCTTTTAAGGGTGTTCAGCGTAGGTTTAGTTATAAAATTAAGACAGAGAATTTGGTGTATATAGATGACTATGCACATCATCCAACAGAGATCAATGCTTTGCATCAGGCTGTAAGAGAAATGCATCCTGGCAAAAAGGTATTAGCGATCTTTCAACCACATTTATTTAGTCGAACTCAAGATTTTGCTGTGGATTTTGCATCCAGTCTTACTCAATTCGATGAGATCATGCTGTTAGATATTTATCCGGCAAGAGAATTACCCATCGCAGGAGTAACCTCAGATTGGTTACTGAGTTTGATCGCAAATGAAAATAAAAAGTTAGTGGCAAAGAGCGATTTGACAACTGAAATTTTAAAAAGCGATGCCCAGGTGATTTTAACCATAGGTGCAGGAGATATAGGAGAAGAAGTAGAACGTGTTAAAAATGAGTTGTTAGGATGAAAAAAATGATTTCATATATACGATTTGTGGGATTGATTGTGCTAATCGTTGTCCTTTTTGCGTTCACAAGTGAGCGAAATAAGCAGCGAAAAATCAATCGAGTGCAAATAGAATTCATTGAAGAGCAGGATCCATACGTGAGTGAACTGTCGGTTAATAAATTGTTAATACAAAATCAGGAAAGAGTTACGAACGTCGGTAAAGAAATTTTAGTTTTGAATACTGTAGAGCAGGAGTTGGATTCACACAAAATGATCGAACACTCTGATGTATATCTTACTGTAAATGGAGAACTTAGGGCGCAAATAAAGCAACGCACCCCGATTGCTAGGGTTAATGCGGTGACTCCTTTTTATGTAGATGCTACTGGAAATACGATGCCTTTGTCTAATAGTTATTCGGCGCATGTGCCTTTGGTGCATAATGTATCCGAAAGAGAAGTCAAAGAAGTTTTTCCATTGTTAAAAATGATACAGAAAGATGATTTCTTAAAGAAACACGTAGTTGGAGTCTTTAGAAATCATAAGGGTAATTATGAGCTAGAGGTAAGGGTCTACTCATTTAGAACCGTGATAGGGAAAATAGAAAATTTAAATAGTAAGGTTAAAAACTTTAAGGCTTTTTATCAAAAGGCACTCAAAGACAAGAGCCTTGATAAGTATAAAAAAGTCAGTTTACAATTTAGTAATCAGGTGGTGTGTACTATAAAATAATACCAATATGGAAAAAGCAACAAATGAAATAGCGGTAGGACTGGATATTGGAACAACCAAGATTGTTGCAATGGTAGGGAAATACAATGAATATGGTAAGATGGAAGTCCTTGGAGTTGGTAAATCCAAAAGCTTGGGTGTACATCGCGGTGTAGTGAATAATATTACACAAACCATCCAATCCATACAACAAGCTGTTCACGAAGCAGAAAGTGTAGCAGGAGTAAAGATAAATGATGTTACAGTAGGGATTGCAGGACAGCATATCAGAAGTTTACAACATAGCGATTATATCACCAGACCCAATGCAGACGAGGTGATCGATGATGATGATATAGACACACTATGTAATCAAGTGCATAAGTTGGTGATGTTACCAGGAGAAGAGATTCTGCATGTACTACCTCAAGAATACAAAGTAGATGGTCAAGCAGAAATAAAAGAGCCTGTGGGGATGTATGGAGGTCGATTGGAAGCCAATTTCCACGTGGTGGTAGGTCAAGTAACTTCGATTCGTAATATCGGTAGATGTGTAAAAAGTTCTGGGTTAGAATTGTCTGATGTTACGCTAGAACCTTTGGCGTCTGCGAATGCAGTTTTGAGTCAGGAAGAAAAAGAAGCAGGTGTAGCTTTGATTGATATAGGGGGTGGAACTACGGATCTAGCCATTTTCAAAGATGGAATTATTCGTCATACAGCGGTGATTCCTTTTGGAGGTAATGTGATCACAGAGGATATCAAAGAAGGATGTTCGATTATAGAGAAGCAGGCCGAATTGTTGAAGATAAAATTTGGATCCGCCTGGCCAGGAGAAAATAAAGACAACGAGATTGTCTCTATCCCTGGATTAAGAGGAAGAGAGCCTAAAGAAATTACTTTAAAAAATCTATCGAAGATCATTCATGCGCGAGTAGTAGAAATCATCGAGCAGGTGTTTTTGGAGATTAAAAATTATGGACACGAATCCCCAAAGAAGAAATTGATTGCAGGGATCGTACTTACTGGAGGAGGTTCACAACTGAAGCATTTAAAACAGTTGGTAGAATATATCACAGGTATGGATACTCGTATTGGATATCCTAATGAACACCTGGCGGGGAACAGTGATTCAGAAACCACGAGTCCAATGTATGCTACCGCTGTGGGACTAGTGATGGATGGTTTGGTACATATGCAAAGGCAACGAAAAGTTGTTCAAAACAAAGCTGCAGCCAAAACCGAAACAACAGTTCATATAGAAGCGGATACAGATACAGAAGAGATGATTAATGAAGAAGAGCAACCAAAAGTAGACCTTAAACCAAGAAAAAACATCTTGGAGAAGTGGACAGAGAAATTTAAAGAATTCTTGGATAATGCTGAGTAGTGCTTGGCAGTAGTAAGAATTCAATACGATATATAAAAAAATAGAAAAAGTAGGAGAACCAGAAAATTAGCCATTATGAGTAATAACGAAGAGTTTGAGAATATTTCTTTTGATTTACCTAAAAACCAATCAAATGTGATTAAGGTGATTGGTGTTGGAGGAGGTGGTAGCAATGCGATCAACCACATGTTCCAGCAGGGGATCAAGGGAGTGGACTTTGTGATCTGTAATACAGATTCGCAAGCGTTGGAGAACAGTTCAATTCCTAATAAAATACAATTAGGAGTTTCATTGACAGAAGGACTAGGTGCGGGTGCAAATCCGGAAGTGGGAGAACAAGCGGCTGTAGAGAGTTATGAAGAGATCAAAACCATGTTGGATACTAACACCAAAATGATCTTTATCACTGCCGGAATGGGCGGTGGTACCGGTACAGGTGCGGCTCCTATTATCGCAAAAATGGCAAAAGAATTAGATATCCTTACTGTGGGTATCGTTACGATTCCATTCCAGTTTGAAGGACGTATGCGAAACGAACAGGCGCAGCTGGGAGTAGAGCGATTGCGTGCTCATGTGGATTCATTGATCGTGATCAATAATAATAAGTTAAGAGAAGTATATGGTAATCTCGGATTTAAAGCTGGTTTCTCTAAGGCCGACGAAGTACTTGCTACCGCTTCTCGTGGTATAGCCGAAGTAATTACGCATCACTATACACAAAATATTGACTTGCGAGATGCTAAGACCGTATTAAGTAATAGTGGTACAGCAATAATGGGTTCTGCTCATGCTTCTGGTAATAAACGTGCACATGATGCCATTGTAAAAGCGTTGGATTCTCCACTACTGAACGATAACAAAATTACAGGGGCTAAGAACGTATTGTTATTGATTGTTTCTGGTAGAGAAGAAATTACAATAGATGAAATTGGAGAAATTAATGATCATATTCAGCAAGAAGCTGGTCATGGTGCCAATATCATTATGGGGGTTGGTGAAGATGAATCGCTAGAAGATGCTATCTCGGTAACGGTAATTGCTACTGGTTTTGATGTAGAGCAACAAGATGAAATCGTAAATACTGAAACCAAAAAGATCATCCATACCTTAGAAGATGAGCAAAAGGCAACGGTACAGGATTTAACACCAAAGTCTACCGGGCCGGTGACGCCAATTACATCTTCGTTGCCAAAGAATGATAAAGTAGAAGAACCAAAGGTTATCAAGCACGAATTGATAGATGATACAGAAGAAGAGGCTTCTGATCTGATTAAAACTACCGATTTGCTTAAGAATATCGATGTAGAATATGAAGTAGTAAGTCCATTTTCTTCGGAAAATGATTTTGTGATTATCAATGCTCAAGACATTATCAAAGAGATTGAGGTAAAAGATGCAGAAGAAGTAGAAGAGCAAAAAGAACCTGCTGCAGATCAATTCTCATTATCTTTTGATATGCCAGCTGGAGAAATCAAGAAAGAAGAAGAGGTGAGAGAGGTTCCTGTTCAGAACAATCAGATTGTAGAGGATGAGCAACCAATTATCTTTGATCTTAGCGATGATATCTTGGATATGGAAGTAAATGAACCTATTGAAGTTGTTCCTCCTAGTGAGACGATTTCAGGAGGAGTTCGTAAGTATAGTCTTGAGGACTATATGGAAGAAGAAAAACGATTGACCGAAGCACAACCTGTAGAAGTGATGGAGGAAGAAGATGAAGAAGTGGTTTTTGAAAAGAAAGTTGTAGCTCCGGCTCCAGAAGCTGAAGAACAGGGAGAGGTAGATCCAGTAAATCAGCCTATTTCAGAAACTTTGAAAGCAAGAGCTGCAGAGCGAAGAGCAAAAATGAAAGAATTTAATTATAAGTTCAGAAATAGCTCTTCGAATATCGATGATATCGAAAAAGAGCCAGCATACAAAAGAGCTGGGATTGATGTAGATGCCAAGCCAGAAGATTCTGGGTTGTCCAGAACATCACTAGGAACCGATGATAATGACGATATCCAGTTACGAAAAAACAATTCGTTTCTGCATGATAATGTAGACTAGTAAATTTTTGAGTTAAATACACAGATAACCGGTAATCCGATCATGGATTATCGGTTTATTTTTTATCTTCGCAATCCAATAGTTTAAAAACGGTAAAAATGAGTTTACAGAAGCAAGTAATGACCGCTATGAAAGAAGCGATGAAAGCCAAAGATACAAATGCGCTAACGTCGTTGCGAGCTATCAAATCAGCTATTTTGTTAGCACAAACTGAAAGTGGAGCTAAAGAAGAATTGACTGAAGATGAGGAGCTTAAAATCTTGCAAAAATTGGTAAAGCAACGTAAGGATAGTGCTGCTATTTTTACAGAGCAAGGAAGAGATGATTTGGCACAACCAGAATTGGATCAAGCCAAAGTGATCGAGCAGTTTTTACCAGAACAACTTACCGAAGAAGAAATCGAGAAGGTTGTGGTAATGACTATTGATGATATTGGAGCATCAGGGATGAAAGATATGGGTAAGGTAATGGGTATCGTATCCAAAGAATTGGCAGGACAAGCCGATGGTAAAACCATTTCTGCAATTGTAAAAAGTAAATTGTCTTAATAGTAAAGATCATAAAGGCCGCGTAGTTCAACTGGATAGAATATCAGATTTCGGCTCTGAGGGTTGAGGGTTCGAATCCTTCCGCGGTCACATCAAGCAGAAAACCACGTCATTGACGTGGTTTTTTATTTTATGGAAAAACCCAAAGCCATGGGCTTTAAGGTTTAGGAATAAAATAAAAAATCAGAGCGTTAGCTCGGGGTTTTCTATTTGCAGTAGTGAGTTTTTTAGGATCACCGAAGGTAATCCGATCTGTTGATCAACAGAAGTTGGCTTTAAGGTTTAGGAATAAAATAAAAAATCAGAGCGTTAGCTCGGGGTTTTCTATTTGCAGTAGTGAGTTTTTTAGGATCACCTAAGGTAATCCGATCTCTTGATTAACAGAGGTTAACCCTTACTTTTCTGATTCAATAGGTGTGTATATATCTTGTATTTGGGAAATATAGTTACCTTTAGTAACTATATATACGTTAGCCTTAATTAATAAAAACATGACTAAAAAGAAAAGAAAGATAGATATCAACTTAATAATCGCTATTGGAGTTTTGTTGGCAAGTATCGCTGCATTAATTATATCTACAAGGCAGGCAAATATTATGAACGAACAGACCAAAATACTTCTTGAACAGACTAAATCAGGTTTGTGGCCAAGTTTGAGTTTAGGAATGAGCAGGAACGTTCAAGCTGATGGGCTTAAAGGGTATGCATTTTACATATCCAATAGAGGTACAGGCCCAGCAATTGTCGAACAAACCTACATTTCTGTCGATGATAAGTTTATATCGGATTGGTCCGAGCTATATGACATACTTGAAGTTCCTGACAGCATTAAAGGTCATTCAAATGATATTCTTCTAAATAGAGTGATAAAACCAAACGAAGATTTTCAATTGATAGATTGGACTTACAATCCAGATTTGATGAAAGAAGTTTATAAGGAGTCTCATAGAATTAATATCACAATCTGCTATAAATCTGTTTATGGTGATTATTGGCAAATAAATCGAAAAGGGTTTAAAAATAATCTCGAGCGGAACATCTCTTCAGAATTAAAAGAATGTAATAACTTAAATGAGAAAGTATTTATTGAATAATAAATAAGGCTAACAATGTATAACAAATCATAGCAGCCTATCGGCAGGCAGACGCAATATACACGCAACGTCAGCACTAATTAAACCATGATTTACAATATAATAGAATATGTAGTAGAACATTTCCCCGAGTCGTATAGGAAATTATTGGACAAAATTTCTGCTGTTAAGTTATATGAGAAGAATGAATATATATTGGAACAAGGAAAATATTGTAATCATTTATGGTTTATCAATAGGGGTGCGGTAAAAGCATTTGAATCTATTGACGGGGCAAAAAGGGTCATACACTTCTTTTTAAAAAACAACTTTTTTACCAATTATTATTGCTGGGTTACACCACATACCTCAGATATTTCTTTTCAAGCTGTCCAGGATTGTGAATTAATTGTTATAAATCAAAAAAAGTTGATGAATCTATGTGAAGAGCATCACATTTTCGATACAATTGGAAGAAAAATAGCTGAAAATGTATATGTTCAAGAGTTTCAATTGCGAAAGCTACTTCTTAACTGTAATGCCATCCAAAGGTATGAATATCTTGAACGAAATAATCCTGAAGTCTTCCAATATTTTTCATTAAAGGATATTGCATCTTTTATAGGAATAACTGATGTATCACTTAGTAGAATTAGAAAAGAACGTTTCAAAAATTAAAACTTATCATATGTAAAGTTTAATAATGATTTGTCAATGTAGTTTTGAAAAAAATAATCATGAAAACAACATTGAATTTATTAACTATTAAATTGGTTACTATCTTAACTTTTGTTAATGTATCGGTTTATGGGCAAAACGATAATTTGCGAGTCGAAATAACAGGCTTTGAAAAACTAAATTCTACTAAAGTATTTGTTAGTGTATTTAATAAAAAAGATTTTTTAGAGCGCTCTATTGAAACGAAACCTATACGTGTTGCTGGAGATAAATTAATCGTAGAATTTAACCTTCCACCAGGTGAATATGCAGTTTCAACGTATCAAGATCTAAATAATAACGGTCAATTAGATAGACGATTTTACGGAAAACCAAAAGAACCTTATGGTTTTAGTCAAAATATACGTCCCTTCGGAAAGCCAAGCTTTGACAAATGTAAATTTGACCTTGCTAATTCTTTAAAAATAATTCCTATAACACTAATAAACTAAAAATGATAACGGTTTCACTTATATTGAATATAATAGTCTTAATACCTGTATGTATAGAATTAATAATTGATTCTGATAGAGTAAAAAAACAGCTGGAGAATTTACCATTGGTAGGGGTATTTTACTTGCTCTTTATAGCACAATATTATTTACTTCTGTTATCCTGCTTTTTTACACTCAATATTACTTTGTTTTTACCTTATTATTTATGCAAGTGGTGTATAAGCTTATAAGTCCAATTATTGCTAAAACTATTAGAAACCCAATTATAATAAGTAATATATTTATAGCATTATTTCATGGTGTTACTTTGTATATAATTATTGAAAATGGTAAAATTATTTTTAGGAAAATTTTCTTATCGATAGTTTTTGCGGTCCTATTTGGTTGTACCAATAATAAAAACAATACACTTGCGAAAACATATCCTGATATTAAAATTGTAGGCGCAATGAAAAACGTAATGTGGAAAGGCGAATTAGGGAGTAGTATTTATCTAGATACTATGTCAAACAAAAAAGGACTTTACGGACTTGGACCTATGAGCTATTTGACAGGCGAATTACTTATTAATAATGGAAAAAGCTATGTTTCAAAAGTGACTTCAGATTCTACAATGATCGTTGAAGAAACCTTTAAAACATCAGCACCATTCCTTGTTTATGGGAACATAACCGAATGGAATGAAATCGACTTGCCATTGAACATTAGGACAATTCAAAATTTAGAGAAATTTATTGACGATAAAACAATTGATTTTAAAAGACCTTTTGCCTTTAAACTAATCGGAGAAATTTCAAGTGCAATAATTCATATTCAAAATTTACCTAAAGGAACAAAAGTGTCCTCACCTCAAGAAGCACATTATGGTCAAACAAATTATGGGTTGAGAAATGAAAATGTTGAAATTGTTGGATTCTTCTCAACTGAACATAAAGGAATTTTTACTCATCACGACTCATTTTTACATATGCACTTGATAACAAAAGACGAGAGTAAAATGGGACATTTGGACGAATTAGAAATCGGAGAAATGAAATTATATCTACCGAAAAAATAAAAACTACCGTCAAAAACACGTATATAAAAAAAGAGGCTTAGTCCCTTGAATGAGACAAAATATAAAAATTCGATTCCGTACTAGTCGGATAGGTTAGCGTTTTTTTACACGCTACATTTCATATACAAGACCTTTATACAACATTTTGACCCGAACCAAATCAACATTTATTATGAACTAAATTCACTACTCTTCATAGCGTAACTTTTTTACTTTTGAAAAAGTTACAAAGGATAATTTCAGGAAAATTAAGAAAGTCAATAAAAGAAACTCTACGAGGTAATGGCTTAACTGATTTGGCAAAAATGCAAATGGTGCGGAAAATAAATTGAGTACACAATTTAAATGAAAGTTATATTGCTGGTTCTACTTTGTTTTTCATGGTTACAAAGATCCAAGTATACCTTATGATTAGAAGGTATAGTCTTCTTGGTAACTATATACCCAAGCGTTTTAAAAACGCCTTTTTATAACTTTCTCCAATTGGAACTCTTACGACGCCAATTATTATTCTATTTCTTTGAACTGAATCAATATAATGTATGTTGATAATAAATGATCTATGAACTCTCAAAAAACTATCCAATGGTAATTTAGTCTCCATATCCTTAAAACTCATCAAGGTTAATATAGGTTTTCCTTTGGTAAGGTGGATTTTTAAATAATCCTTAAGGCCCTCGATATATTGTATTAACCCTAACTCTATTTTTATGTTGTCATATTCTGACTTTACAAAAATAAACTGATCCGGAGCAATAGTGGGTTCTGCATTTTTGATTGTTGTATTTGGTGTTTTAAAATTATCTTTTTTTAATTCAAAAATTTCTTTTGCCCTATTAACAGCTTGTATAAACCTCGGGAATGGTATGGGTTTTACCAAATAATCTACTGCATTTAATTCAAAACCTTCTATGGCGTATTGAGAATACGCAGTAGTAAAAATAAAAAGGGGTTTATGATCTAAAGCCTTAATAAAGTCGATTCCATTGATTTGTGGCATTTCAATATCAGAAAATACAAGGTCAACGTTAGCATTGTTTATGATGTCCAATGCTTCTAATGCATTGGTAAAAGTTCCAATAACCTCTAAAGTACCCAAATCCTCGCAGTAGGATTTTATGATATTAAGTGCCAGCGGCTCATCATCAATAATAATACACCTCATTCTATCCTAATGTTAATGTTAAATCCACTTTATAATACTCTTTTTCTTCTTTTATAGTAAGCGTATGCGCATCTTTATATAAAAGGTTGAGACGATTCTTTATATTATCAAGACCAATACCAGAAGAGTCTTCATTTTTTTTATAGGTTCCGATGATATTGTTTATGCTCATCGTAAGCTTGTTTTCAGAAACTTCAATTTTTATGTCTATAATGGTGTTTCCTTTAAAATCTGTACCATATTTAAAAGCATTCTCTATAAAAGAAATCAATAAAAGAGGATAGATTTTTTTCCTTCATAGTTTCCTTTTATTAGTAATTTCACTTGTTCACTATTGGCCAGCCTAAGCCGTTGTAGTGACACGTAGTTTTTAATATAATCAATTTCTTTTTGAAGAAACACTATTTCTTGATTCGCCTCGTATAGCATATATCTCATTAATTCGGATAATGTGATTACTGCTTCTGGAGCTTCATTAGATTTATTGCGTACCAATGAATATACACTGTTCAATGAGTTGAATAAAAAATGTGGATTCAGTTGAGTTTTTAGAAATCGAAGTTCTGTTTCTGTTCTTTTGGCCTCTATTTCTTTAGCAATTTGCTCTCTTTTATAAAATTCTACAATAAGGCTAAAAATACCCCCCAAAAGGAAAAAAACAAAAGAGAAAATTGCAGGGATGATATATTTTAAATTTTGAATAGGACGAAATTCATTTTCCAATTCAAAATACTTATCCAATTGGTCTAAAGGCGAAATTGGATAAAAATTTCTAAGAAGGTAGTTAAACAAAACCAAAACGCTAATAGAAAGAATAATGTATAAAAGGATTTTTTTCTTTAGGAGCAGTCTGGGGACTAAAAATAAATAATTAACATAGAATAATATGGCACTGCTGAGCCCTCTATAAATAAAATCTAATCGTATTTCATCTAATTCTGGGATAGCAATTATGATAGGTAACGTAAAAAAACATACCCATATAATTACATGAATCCAGACTTCTTTAATTCTAAAGCTTTTTTCAAAGCAATCAATTTTTTGTATGGATTAAGATAGTTATTTTTTGAAAGTGATATCATACTTCTTTAGTTCTTTTAATGATATCATGGGCATATTACCGGTTTTTAATTTGGTGATTACTAATGTGCCAATTTTTCTGGCCTCTTCTTTGGTTTTAAAACGTTGTTTACCTGAAACCCCGGGAATAGTTTCTTGTTTAATCATTAA
Source organism: Aquimarina sp. KJ22-3 (assembly GCF_055808215.1). Classification (NCBI taxonomy): domain Bacteria; kingdom Pseudomonadati; phylum Bacteroidota; class Flavobacteriia; order Flavobacteriales; family Flavobacteriaceae; genus Aquimarina; species Aquimarina sp. KJ22-3. The sequence continues at coordinate 1,179,817 of NZ_CM147859.1, forward strand.
CTTCCCATCCAAATATACTTCGTAGTACCATTCTTTTTCAGCATGCTTATTGATCTTCAGTCTATATGGATTATCATTTTTTAGTGTGGCTTTTTGGATAAAAAAACAATACCAAAACACCAGTAATTATGATTATGAATACAACTGTATATTTAAGAAACTCTTTCATAGTGATTTGAAATAAATCAGACAGTATTTATGGACGAGGGGGTAGGTAAAAAAATACTGCCTGATCCTAACTAATTTTGATTAATCATCTTCGTCTTCTACTTGTAAGGGGAAAAATTCTCTATTATCATCCAGATATAAATTTCCACTTCTGCCTAATGCGACAAAAGCTCTTGATCCATTGTAAAAGGCAATTGCATCCTCTCTGGAAACACCTTCATATTCTGTTTTTTCGGTCCAGAGATCCGTCACAGGGTCATACTCCCATATAGATGTCGAAGGGCCTACTCCAAGATTTCCACAAGCAACGTATCCTTTGTTTCCCAAACTAAAACCTACAGCATTGTTTCTTACAATGGCATAATCGTCATTGTCATCCAGATCAGTTAATGCTGTCCAAATTTCTGTAGCAGTATCGAATTCCCAAAAATCCTCTTGATTTAGACCGTTAGAAATACCTGTTCCCAAATACACTTTGTCTCCTATAGAAAAGGTCATTGCATCTCTTCTCTTATCTCCGCCAAAACCTACTAATTCGGTCCATTCGTCTGCGTTAGGATTATATTTCCAGAAATCTTTTTTATCATTATCTCCATCAAAACCAGTACCTACATACCCAGAAGAATTGGAATTAAATGCAATAGCTCCTCTTCTTTTTCCTCCTACAAAATCGGCAATTGGAGACCACATATTGGTTGAGGGGTCATATTGATAAAAATCACTTAATTCATTGTCGCCATCAAATCCGGTTCCTATATAACCATTGCCGTTAGTTGTAAATCCTACTGCGGCGCTGCGTGCCACTCCCGGAAAATCTGCCAATTGACTCCAGAAATTTCCCTCCAGGTCATATTTCCAAAAATCCTTCAGATAATCATCACCGTCAAATCCGGTGCCCATATATCCGGTATTGTTGATAGTAAATGCTACCGCGCTGCTTCTTGGAGTTCCGTCAAATACGGATTTTTCTACCCAATTCCCTAGTAGCTCATCATCATCATCATTAGAACAACTAGTAATGGCAATGATCATTAGTGATATCAACACTAATTTTTGTAGTTGAAATGGATGTTCTATAAATGGATTATTCTTTGTTCTCATTCATCTTATTATTTAAGTTAAACTTTAATCCCATTGATATATAAAAAGAACTATCTGATGCGATATCATACAGTTCATCATTGTTGTTGTCTAGTATTTTTAATTGATTCCAAGGCGAATAGCCCAGGCTTATGGTGGTAGTCCAATTGGGTTGGATTCTATAATTATATTGAATTTCGGTATTCAGCGAATTGTACTGTAGTTTTGTATTCGTTTGTACGCTGCGATCAGGTAAAGTAACCGATGATGATGCATTTCCGAAAAGGCCATCAAAATTGGCTTTCCCTGAAAAGGTATGTCGTTCTTTATAGGTATAGCTTATGCTCGTTTCGGGAATCCCCAATATGTAACTCCAATTTGATGGTGTTTTTTTCTAAAAGAAATAGCAGGAAAAAACTGAGGTTCGCCAAATGGAGTCCCGAAACCTAATCCAAATGTAAATATTGAAAAGGCATCTTCATTACCCCATTTTTTGGATACCGAAATTATAGCGTTGATAAGCAGGTCATTAGTGCTTAAAGTTCCTTCTAAGTTAGAGGATATAACCGGAGAAAAGAGAATGTTCCCTGACCAGGATTCATTAATTATATGTCTATAAAACATTCGAAATTGTATATTATGAATGTTTTCATAGGGTGCTAAACCAAAATCAACAAAAGAATCCTCCTTATACAAGAAGTCATAAAAAGTATATGCAATACCAAAGCCTAATACGCCATTTCTTAGCTTAGTTCCAAAGTTTAAATTCGCAGTATACTTTTCTATTTGGGTATCACCCACATCGGGAATAATAGAGTACTCAAAACCTCCTATTTCACCTTGCGGATTCTGACTCCATATCACATTGGTGATTCCTGAAATCATTATGATTAATGTAAAATGAAACTTCATTCTATACTAGTTTTAAGTAAAAATAAGTTGGCACCAAAACATCAAAAAAAGGATATACCAGTACACTTATTTTATATACCAAAACGAGATTCACCTCGATGAAACCTCGTTGAATAGATTTGTAGAGTGAAATCAGGAACTGGTATATAGGTATTTATGATCCGTAGATTCTAATTTTTTAATTCTGAACGGTCTCTTTCTTTTGTTATTCAATTAATAAAACATGAGGAAACAATCAGGCTTATTACTAATAGCACTATGTGTGATATCTTGGATGTCCTGTTCGGATCGTGAAGAAGATATTCCTACGTTAGAAGTAGGACAAGATTTTACGGATTCTAATGTTCGTATAGTGTCCATTGATACTTTTGGGGTTGAATTATCTACATTTAAGTTTGATAGCATTAATAGCTCCAGTAGCAGTAGATTATTATTAGGGCAGTACAGAGATGAATTCTTTGGTACCGTACGTGCTTCTAATTATTTTGAATTAACTTCATTTAACTACAACTTGCCAGATGATGCTGAGCTAGATAGTATCGCCTTGATTTTGGGGTATGATCGGTATTTCTATAATGATACTACTAAGGTTGCACAAGTGAATATTCATGTCCTTACCGATGAAGTTCTTCCAGAAAATGACTTTTTCTATAATACCAGTGTGCTTCCTTATGAAACTATTCCTATCGCTACAAGAAACTATATTCCCGAACCCTTTGATGAAGATTCTTTACACATTTCCTTGCCTCTTGCTTTTGGTCAAACCTTGTTTGATTTGATCAGTGAAGGAGATATTAATGACGATCAGGAGTTAATAAGGAATTTTAAAGGATTTACATTACAGCCGGGAGATAATGACGATGCTGCCGTTTTAGGGTTTTCAAAGAATAGTGAAAATACTTATCTCCGGTTTTTTTATACCGTTCCCGGAGAGTTTGGCGAAAATGAAGAAACGTTTGACTTGTTTATTAATCCTACTGCAATTACCCCAAAATCGTTTAATAATATTGATAGTAATGTAGCAGGAACTTTTCTAGAGCCTTTGATTGATCAAGAAATTAACTTGTTGTCAAAAGATAGTGACAACCGAAGCTATATTCAGGCAGGAACGGGGTATGTAACCCGAATACAGTTTCCTACCATTCGTAAAATTTATGATATTCCCGGTACCGGAACTATTCTTAATGCTACGCTACAAATTAAAATCCCTCCGCAAGCTTTTAGCGATATAGCGCCAATTAGGGATTCTCTTTTTGTTGATATAGCAGATCAAAACAATGATCTGGTAGATCGATTGTTTAACGGACAAGGAAATGTTTTTGCCATCATTAATGAAGAAAACGTAGAATTTAATGAGGTGATATACGAAATACCTATTGGGTTTTATTTGGAACAAGAACTCCAAGAAGCTCCAATAATAGACAACGCCTTGGTACTTTTTTCACAAAACTTTAATCAAACTGTAGATCGCTTTGTACTAGAAGGTGAAAGCAGTACAGACTATAGAGCACGGTTAATATTGACGTATGCTATTTATGATGAATAATAATTACTTACAAATACTAGGAATATTAATTTTTGGAATGTCTATATCAAGAGCGCAAACAAATTCTTTGACGGGATCACCATATTCCTTGTTTGGGTTAGGTGTACAAACCAATTCTAATATTGGAAGAAATAGTGCCTTGGGAAAAGGAGGGATTGCTTTAGAAAGTGACAATTTACTGAATACATTAAATCCTGCGTCTTTTACCGGTATCGCGGATAAGAGTTTTTTGCTGGATGTTGGGTTTTTAGGAGAGCTTAATAAAATTTCTGCCAATGATAAAGATGAGAACAGATTTTCTTCTAATTTTTCTAATCTAGCTCTGGGATTCAGCATTAACGAGAAATCGGGCATGGGATTATCCATGGTTCCGTTTACAGATGTCGGGTATGCCTTGATTGGTATTGAGACGAATATTGAAGGTTCTCAGGATGAATTTATAAGTAATATTACCGGTTCGGGGGGCTCAATGACTTAAGTCTGCATTATGGATACAAGCTGTTTGATAATCTGAATTTAGGAATTAAGTCTTCCTTTTTATTTGGCGCTATTAATCAAACAGAAAATATCTTTTTTGATGATACTTTTCTCAATATCACAGAAGAAAGTTTTTATAACGGTTTTAGGTTTGGATTTGGACTTCAGTATGATATCAATGAAAAATATGGAATCGGGTTCACAACAGATTTTCCCACTTCACTTCAAGGTGCTCAGGATAGAACAATTTTTAAAAGCCTGGATTTTATACCTACCGAAGTAGAAGATGAAAATGATTTAGAAATCGACAGTTTTGATTTGCCACTAGAGTTAGGTTTTGGAGCCAGAGCTACATTTTTTAATTCACTAATTGTCAATATCGATTATAAAGGAAACTTATGGGGGTTTACCAATCAAAGTGATGATATCGGAGATTATGTGGATCAGAGTATTATCAGTGTCGGAGCTCAGTATAGAGCAAAAGAAATAGGCTTAAAATATTGGGAAAATATAGAGTTCAGAGCTGGACTTAATTACGATTCAGGATACTTAAAAGTAAATAATCAGACAATCAATAATTATAGTGTGACTGCAGGAATAGGTTTTCCTTTGAGCATGAGAGGAGGTTCTATGCTCAATATATCCTATGCGACCGGACAACGCGGAACTGTTTCGGGTATTTTGGTATCTGAAAGGTTCAATACAATTAATGTAAATATAAGCCTTAAAGATATATGGTTTAAAAAACTTAAGTACAATTAAAAATAAGTGAAAATGAGAAATGGATTTTTAGCAATTGTAATAACTGTAATGTGCAGTATTAGTGTTTCAGCTCAGCAAAAAATGAAGGCAACCGAAATGGCCGAATATCAAACACTGCAAATGGTTAAGGAGTTGAATATGAACAGCGAACAAACCGAAAAAGTAGAATTGATCAATCTGAAGTATACAGAGAAAATGGTTGTTTTGATGGAATCAGAAGGAAGTATGTTCGGTAAAGTTGGAGATATGAATAAAATAAAAAAAAGTAAATCCGCTGAACTAGAAAAAGTGCTGTCTAAAGAACAAATGGAAAAGTATGAAGACGAGGTGGCTCCAAATATTAGGAAGCATCTAAGAAAGAATATGAAACAGTAAGAAAAATGAAAAAACATGTTAGTATTATCATAGGAGTTTCAATTGTGATTTTAGGCATATTGGCTTTTAAACTATTGAATGAAGAAGGCCGGAAAAAAAGGAGGAGGTGATCATCGAAGCACCAGTAAAAGCAATTGAAGTAACCCAAGTAAAATTAACCAATATACCCTATGCCGTAGAGGCTACTGGCATACTGCACGCTAAGGAAAAAATAGAATTGTATAGTGAAGTGCAAGGGATAATTCAAAGAACAAGTACAGCTTTTAAAATTGGTAATCGTTTTAGAAAAGGACAAGCCTTAATTGTAATGGATAGTAAAGAGCATACGGCTCAAATTAAATCTGCTCGCAGCGATTTAATGAACCAAATCGCTGCTATGTTACCAGATATGGAGATTGATTATCCGGAGATCTCCAAAAAATGGGAAATATATTTAGAAAACCTAACTGTTCATACTAAAACGCCCGAGCTACCAAAATTCAATTCTAATGAAGAGAAACTTTTCGTATCAGGGAAGAATATCTATAGTGCATATTACAACATTATCAACTTAGAAGAGCGTTTAAGCAAATATTATATCAACGCCCCTTTTCAAGGAATTGTGACAGAGTCGAACGTGAATGTTGGAACCTTGATAAGGAATGGTCAAAAAATAGGCGAGTTTACAGATGATACCAATTTTGAACTCCACCTTTCTATACCTGCATCTGATAATAAATATCTCAAAAACGGAATTGCTGTCCATCTTACAACAATGGATGATCTTGAATCATTTACCGGAAAAATAACACGGATAAATGGGAAAATAAACCCAGAAACACAAAGTGTCAATGTCATAGTAGAAGTTAGTAACAAGGATCTAAAAGATGGTCAATACCTAAAGGCCAAAATAGATGGAGGATATTTAACAGACGCTTTCAAAATAGATAACGCGCTCATACTCGAAAAAAATATGGTCTATGTGGTAAAGGATAATCTGTTAGCATTGAAACCTGTAAAAATTCTTAATTATCAAGATGACACTTCTATTGTTACTGGTCTTGAATCAGGAAATCTTATTGTAAATCAAAGCATTGCTAATGCCTACCCTGGTATGCCTGTCAAAATTCTAGAATGATTATGAAAAACTTTCTCGGTTACTTTATAAAATATCCAGTTGCTGTAAACATTTTTATAGTAGGCTTTTTGATTTTCGGTTTTCTAGGATATCAAAAAATGAATTCCTCATTTTTTCCTCTGTCCGATGCTAAAACTATACAAGTTGCGGTTACCTATCCTGGAGCCTCTCCTGAAGAAGTAGAAGAAGGTATTGTAGAAAAAATTGAACGTAACCTTAAGGGCATTGAGGGTATTGACAGAGTAAGTTCTATTTCTCAAGAAAACAACGCTACTGTAACCATTGAAATTCTGTCAGATTTTGACATCAATTTGGTATTAGATGAAGTAAAAAACGCAGTTGATAGAATTCCTTCATTTCCAAAAGATATTGAACCACCGGTTATAGAGACAATTAAACCAGCAAGGCCAGCGATCTCATTTATCATTACTGGTGCAGATATTCCTTTACGAATTTTAAAAGAATATGCTCAAGATATAGAAAATGACTTGCTTAGGATTGATGGAATTTCGCAAATTGAGTTAACTGGTTTCCCTGATGAAGAAATAGAAATTTCGGTTTCGGAAGCTAAACTTAGAAATTACAATCTAACTTTTGAAGAGGTTGCCAGGTCTATTGCAGAAGCCAACATTAATATTTCTGGAGGTTCTATAAAAACCAAAGATGAAGAGTTTTTAATTAGAGCAGATAATAAAGGATATTATGCAGATAATCTTAATGGCATAGTGATAAAATCATCTATCGATGGATCAAAAGTATACCTTAGAGATATTGCTACATTGGATGACACCTTCAGTGACAATCCAGATAAACTATTCTACAATGGGGAACAAGCGATTCAAATCGATTTAAAAAACACGAATTCTGAAGATTTAATCACTAGTGTAGAAAGTGTAAAAAATTACATCAAAGAATTTAATGCAAAGAACTCAAATATTGAGTTAAAATCAATTTTTAATACTGCCGATCTTATCGAAGACAGAATTTCTCTTTTACTGGAAAATGCAATTGTCGGGATGGTACTAGTTTTAATACTCCTGTCTTTCTTTTTAAGACCTAGCGTAGCTTTTTGGGTAGCTTTTGGATTGCCAATATCTTTCTTCGGAATGTTTATTCTTTTACCCAACTACGGAGTTACCCTAAATATGCTCTCTATGTTTGGGATGATTCTGGTTATTGGTATACTCGTGGATGATGGTATTGTAATTGCCGAAAATATTTATAGCCGACGAGAAAAGGGAGAATCACCAATACAAGCAGCAGTAAATGGTACATTAGAAGTGTTAAAGCCTATTCTATCAGCTATTGCAACAACCATATTGGCATTTTCAGTGTTCTTTTTTTTAGATGGCCAAATAGGTGATTTTTTTGGAGATATTGCTGTAGTCGTCACCTTAACATTATTAGTGTCTTTGATCGAAGCGTTGTTGATTCTACCTGCACATTTAGCACATTCTAAGGATATCAAGAATATCAATAAGGTAAGTAAGTTCAATAAACTAGGCGAAAAATGTATGGACTATTTACGGGATAAGATATATAGTCCTATTTATAAAAAATGTCTACAGAATAAGTTTTTGTCGTTTGCTATTGTCTTTTTCTTATTCGTAATTACAATGGGGGCTTTTACAAGTGGGATCATAAAACTAACTTTTTTCCGACCAACGCAAGCGATCAAATTGTCGCAACCATAAATACACCACAAGGAACGAGCGAACGCATTACAGATTCTATTGCCACTTACATAGAAAATAACGTTTGGAAGGTCAACAAAGAATTAGGGCCTAATGAGGTTAATAAATCTCATATTGTTGGCACCGTAAAGCATATTGGTCCAAGTAGTTCGTCTAGTAGTATTACGATCAACTTATCACCTAGCGAAACTCGTTCTGTCTCTTCAATAGAGATTACAGATAAAATTCGTGCTTCTGTAGGTAATATTCCAATTCTTGAAAAATTATCTTTTAACTCTGGGGCTAATGTTGGTGGAGCACCTATTTCACTATCCTTACAAGGTAAAAATATGGAACAGATTAATAGGGCAAAGGAGATCGTATATGCCGAACTAAGGAAAAACCCAAATGTTAAGGATATTGTGGATTCAAGCCCAAAGGGGATCAAGGAAATTAATTTGAAACTGAAAGATAACGCACAACTCTTAGGCTTAAGCTATAATAATTTAATGACCCAAGTCAGGAATGCTTTCTATGGAAATGAAGTACAGCGAGTTCAACGAGGTCAAAATGAAGTAAAAATCTGGGTACGATACGACAAGGAAAACAGATCAACAATCAGTAACATTAATACCATTGAAATCAGTACATCAAATGGGCGGGTTCCCCTATCAGAAGTAGCTGAGTATACTATTGAAAGAGGTGAAGTAGCTATTAATCATTTAGACGGAATTCGAGAAGTAACCATAGAAGCAGATATTGATAATGCCAATGCCAGCGCAGCAGATGTCATGATAGATCTGAAAACAAGAGTTGCCAAATTGATAACAGAGAAGTATCCTGAAATTACGGTTTCTGCAGAAGGCCAAAATAGAGAAGTGAATAAAATTGCAGACTCTGCGATTTCAGTTTTACCAGCTATTATTTTTCTGATATATGTAGTAATAGTATTCACTTTTAGATCATTTAGTCAGCCATTTATATTATTGTCTCTTATACCTTTCAGCATTATCGGGGTGGCTTGGGGGCATTATTTGCATGGTTTTCCTATGAGTATTTTATCATATTTAGGGATTGTTGGTTTAATAGGTATTGTTGTAAACGATGGCTTGGTATTCACTAACAAGTTTAACTCATATTTAAAAGAGGGATTAAAATTTGAAGATGCTCTTTACGAAACAGGTAGAGCACGTTTTAGAGCTATTACCCTGACCTCGATTACTACAATAGCTGGTCTTGCTCCGTTGATGTTAGAAAGAAGCCTTCAAGCGCAGTTTTTAATACCAATGGCCATTGCTATTTCGTATGGAATAGCCATCGCAACGATATTGACATTATTTATTCTGCCAGTGTTTCTTTCGTTTTCCAATACGATCAAAGTATATATAAAATATATACGAACAGGAAAAAAACCAACCAGAGAAGAAGTAGAACGTGCAATCATAGAACAAGCAGTAGCAAATGAAGAATTTTAGAACGTTAGCAATAGTATTAGTTTTTTTATTACTTCTCCGGTAATTTCACAAAACATACTTTCCGTAGAGGAAGCTATACAAATAGCTGTAGAAAAAAACTACGATGTTCGTATTGCAAAAAACAATACCGAAATTTCCAGTATTGAAAAAAGACTATTAAATAGTGGTTATCTCCCCACCGTTAAAGTTTCTGGTGGAGTCAACTACTCTGATGAAAATCAAAACGTTACTTTTTCAGACGGAACTAATGCTAATGTGTCGAATGCGATAACAGAATCCTATAATGCTTCTGTTACGGCCGAGTATACGATTTTTGATGGATTTGAACGAAAATTCAATACTCAAAAGAATAATGAAAATTTTAATCTTAAAAAAATAGAAGAGCGACAGTCCATAGAAAATACCATTATTTCATTGTATGAAACGTATTACAATGTAGCGTATCAAAAACAGATTACCGAGAATCTCCTTTTAAATATTAAAAACTCTAAAGATCGTTTAGAACGGACCAAAAGAAGATTAAAATATGGGCAAGATTCGAAATTAAACGAACTAAACGCACAAGTAGATCTTAATAATGATAGCATCTCATACGCTTCGGCTTATAAAGATTTTAAAAACCTGAAACGTAATCTAAACCTCTTTTTAGGTAGAGATGTTACCATTGACTATACGGTAGATACGACTGTAGTTTTTCTAAATACAATTAGTGAAGACGTCATTTTGCAAAGTGCCATTGCTAATAATGTCACTTCTTTATTGCTTAAACAAAACATACTATTAAGTGAGTTGGATATTAAAATAAACAAAGCAAAATTTCTTCCCAAAATTAATGGCAATGCAAGTTACAATTGGAATGAGAGTATAAACCCCGTAACCTCATTTGCATTGAACAACGAAGCTTACGGAGTGAATTTAGGGTTAAGTTTATCTTGGAATTTATTCGACGGAGGGAAAAACAAAACAAGGGTTAGCACATCCAAGATAAAAAAACAAACTCGGGAAATAGAAATGCATAAAGCTGCCGAAGAATTAAAAACAGAAGTCTATAATGCTTACGAAGACTATATGAATAAGAAATTTACCCTTAAGGCTGAAAATCACAATATAGTAACCAATCAATTGAACTTTGATCGAACACAAAAACAATTTAGTCTTGGTCAGGTATCTGCTGTAGAATTTAGGCAAGCACAAATTAATCTTTTTAATGCCTTAAATAATTGTGCAAAAGCAAAATATGACGTAAAGATTGCAGAGGTTATTTTACTTCAATTAGGAGGGATTTTGTTAGAATAATAGATGATTTGTTTGTTTCAGTAGATTTATAGTGTGTTTTGTATAACTAATTTATGCTCACTAGTTTTTCAGATCAATCACTATAAATATAAGAAGAGGCTGCCTAAAAAAGCGGCCTCTTTTGATTAAAAAAGTTCTGTGTTTGTTCTGCCAAGGTCATATCAATAACAAAAATTGTTAGCTGTATTGATTTTGACTGTTATTCAGAAGGCTTACGGCAGTTAATTTATGAATCAGCAGAGGTTAACCCTTACTTTTCTGATTCAATAGGTGTGTATATATCTTGTATTTGGGAAATATAATTACCTTTAGTAACTATATACATACGTTAGCTGCAATATTGAAAAACATCCGTGAACAAATTAAAATCTGAAATAAAACGACTATCGAACGGAACGGAATCCGAGATAAACGAGATTTACGATAATTTGACTTTGACCATACTTGACAAAGGCGACTTTTTATTGAAACAAGGACACATTTGCAATCAATATTTCTTTGTCGAAAGTGGAGCAGTTCGACTTTATTATTGGAAGGAGGATAAAGAATTTACCGTTTGGCTTGGTCAAGAGGGACAGATATTCACGGAGTTGGATAGCTACCTCAATCAAAGTCCTGCACTTGTGTCAATTGAGAGTATGGAAAATAGTTTGGTCTATCGAATTGCAAAGGAAAAAAGTGACAAGCTTGCTCTAAAATCCATTGCATACAACACACTTTTGAGAAGAACAGTTGAGGAGGCTTTTGCAAGTATGTCAAGAAATATTATATCCTTCCAAAGTGAAGACGCCAAGGAACGTTATCGAAGAGTAGAAAAAGAAAAAAATTGGCTCGAAAAATATCCTTTGAAATATGTGTCAAGTTTTATTGGTATTACTCAAAGTTCGTTGAGCAGAGTTAGAGCGAAAAAAGATTGATTTTTTGCCATAGGGCAAAAATTGCTGGAATTATCATTTTTAGTTTTGTAACCGTATAACAAAAAACATAAAGAATGATAACAACAATCTTAATAGCAACAGGTGTCGGAATTTTAGTTGCTTTACTAATCTTAGTATTCAAACTTCCTACCAAAATCCAGTACGTTGAGGAAATCCAAGTAAATGCAAAAGTTAAAAAAGTTTACGATGCAATAAGATTTCAGGAACAATTAATGGATTGGTCTGCGTGGCCTTCAGAAACCAATTCGCAATGTGCCGTTAAAAATATAGACGGACAAATTGGAGCTCAAACCGTATATTTGCAAAAAGGAAAACAATTCGGCTATCAAGAAGTAACTGAACTTATTGAAAATGAAAAAGTCAGCTTTTACCTTACAAGTAAAGCACCTTTCGAGCAAGATACAAGAATGCATTTCTGTTTAAGACCAATCAATGAAAATCAAACCAATGTTTCTTTGTATTTTGACAATACATTAAAGCGACTAAGCCACGTCTTTCCGCACATTTTTGGAATTATAAATTGGACACACAAAATGCACTTAAAAGATTTGGCAGGACTAAAGGAATACGTAGAAAAAGAACAATAATGGATTTTTATCAAGGCATACAGTCAATCAAACAACTTGAAAAACGAAAAGGTGGGTATTTCTACTTGAAAATTGATTCAAAAATTATTGAACAGTTTAGTCGTAAAAGAGCAACACGATTGATTTGTACGATTGACGAAAATGTTACCTATCGTTGCGGTCTAAACCATTTGGGCGATGGCAACTACTTTATAATTCTTGCAAGTAAATACCTTGACCAATTAGAAAAAGAACTTGGCGACACAGTTGAATACAAAATCGAGAAAGACCCAGACCAATTGGGAGTTGATATGCCAGAAGTATTAACCGCCTTTTTGGAACAGAAGCCTGAATCCAAACGAATCTTTGACCAGCTCACAGATGGAAAAAAACGTAGTTTGATTTATGGGATTTTAAAAGTCAAAGACATCGATAGTCAAGTAAAAAACATTCAAGACTTCATAGAAATAGAGAGACGGAAAATAAAATCGTGAAAAAATACTGCACCTAACAACATGTATAAGCAATAGCGGTTTGGATTCTAACCCGAACCGTTTTTTCATATAAAAAAAGTATATTGTAATCCGAAAAGTAGTCGTTTAAAATCCGCTACTATTCTTATACGAGACCGTTGTGTGTAAGTTTGACTCATGAACTTTCCCTAGCATAAAAAAATGTTTTCGTTGTAACACTTCCAAGATTTTTTTCAACCTAAATAGAAATTATAAATCTTGTGAACAATGAAAAATTTAAAACAATTATTATCCGTCTTAGCAATTGCTATAAGCACAACTTTAAGTTTTGCACAGGACAAAGGACTACTTTATAAAATATCGGGAAATGGTATCGAAAATTCCTACTTGTATGGAACCATTCACCTTATGCCACCATCAAAATTTGAAATTAAGCAATCCATCAAAACTGCATTTGATAGGAGTGACAAAATTATCTTAGAATTAGATATGGATGACCCAAATATGCAGGCAGAGTTTATGAAAAACATTGTATTTACTGATGGTAATACGTTAGATAAATTCTTTGAAGCAAACGAACTAAAATTATTAGATAGTGCCTTAACCAAGACTGTAGGGGTAGGTATCCAGAATTTTAACTCTATGAAGCCTTTCATGGTTAACTCTATGTTAGTAGCGAGTTTCTTTGGTGAGCGTCCTGCAAGTTATGAGGGTACTTTTGTACAATGGGGAAAATCTCAAGGGAAAGATATCAAAGGATTAGAAACCGTAGCTGAACAGATAGGTGTTTTTGATAAAATACCGTATCAAGACCAAGCAGACAGAATGATAGATGCCTTAGAAGATATGGATGCTACTAAAAAAGTCTTTGATGAGTTGGTAGATTTATATCTTGAAGAAGATGTAGATGCCCTTTATAAATCCTTCTTTAAATATTATGATGGTGATGTTACTACTATTAAAATAATGCTGGATGAACGTAATATTAAGTGGATTCCAACAATAAAAGAATATTTAAAAGTAGGAACCAATTTTATAGGTGTAGGTGCAGGACATTTAGGTGGTGAAAATGGGGTTATTAATCTCTTACGTGCCGAAGGTTATACTGTTAAAGCAGTCCAAGACTAATAAATAAAAGGACGAATTTAGTGGGATGTGATATTCCCATTAAATATTAATTTTATAGTTAGTGTAACACTATGGCTATTTTTTACAACCTACTAGGTGTCAATATTCAATTAATGGATAGAACCCAAGAACAAAATTATATTCAACTCGTTCAAGAGCATCAGAGTATTATTAATAAAATCCTTTATCTCTATGGCGATGATGCTGAGTCTAAGAAAGATTTAAAACAGGATATCCTTGCTGAGGCTTGGAAGTCTTATTTGACTTTTGAAGGGCGTTCTCAGTTTTCAACGTGGTTGTATCGTATAGGTTTAAATGTAGCCTTTGCAGGATTGCGCAAGAAGAAAAAGCAAACCTATGTTTCTTTAGATGCTTCCATTTACAATGAGAGTGCAATTTCAAAACTACAAGGGAAAGAACTGTTAGATGCTATATTAAAATTATTGCAACCCGTAGAAAAATCGATTGTACTACTATTGGTTGAAGGGTACAATCAAAAAGAAATTTCAGAATTTATAGGACTTTCTGCTGTTAATACACGAGTAAAGGTTGGTCGATTACGAAAAAAATTAGAGCGATATGGATTTAAAAACATTACTTAATGATGCCGATTGGGATAGCTCTGATTTGAGTTATACTGAGGCGACATTAAAAGCCGACATCAGAAAAAAGACCGAAGGCCCGATGCGCCGAGTTTTAAATAACTCTAAACGTGCTATTGTACTTAACAGTATTATCTTAATTGGATTTATAGCGGTGTATTTTATTGCATCAAATGAAGTTACGCTATTAGCTGTAGGTTTAATTAGTGTTTGTTATGTCTTAATGATAGGTTCACTAATTTATGGGCGCAGTACCTTAAAAACACCTAATCTTAATCAAGATATAAAAGGTGCGCTACAGGATTTGATACGATATGATGAAGCTATAAATGCTTTTCAGTGCACGTATTTTTCTTGGATAATAACAATGGCATACGCTGGTGGTTTTTTATTAGGATTAGGCATACAAGGCAGAACTATTAGTCAGCTTATAGAGAAATGGCCGTTATTAATTATTTGGGTTTTAGGTGGGATAGGTGTTTACTACTTATCAAAATCTAAAGGATTTCGAGGATTTAACAGAAGTTTGAATCCAGGCTATTTTAATTCTAAAAACATTATTAAAACACAATTACAACTTTTAAATAACGAAGATGATGAAAATAAATAATCAAAATAAAGGTAAAATATCTGTTGCTATAGGCATCCTATTAGCTTGGGTTTGCATTATTTCTTGGGCATTTTACAAAGAAATGGAAACTAAAATTATAGCTCTATTCATTGTAAATTTTATTTGCTGTGGTATTTATCCAGTTTACTATATGTTTAATAGTAAGAAAGCTTCTGGTAAATGCACTAAAGTGTAAAAAAACCTACACACAACAACGGTAACCGTTGCACAAGCCAATATTTTTCAAATAATTGACCCTAAATGCGCTCTTTTAAGAGCGTTTTTATTTTGTTGTTATCTTATAAGGAATAAAATTATAATGGCTTATATACAGTTTTATAAAGCAAGGAAAGATGTTTTTGATTCTCAAAAAGCAGCGTGCAGCTCCTGCTCCACTTTTTAACTGTTTTTCTACAAATTTCAGGTACTTCTTCAAATTGTAGGCAGTTGCTGATAGGTGCATCACTTTATTAGCCTGCCTAATCCCGATCGTATTGATTTTCCGTAAGCCCATAAATTGGGTAAGTGTTCCAAACACTGGCTCAACAGTACTCTGTCGTTTGGATTTCATACGTTTGCCTTTTTTGGTTTGTAATCGCTCCTTAATACGCTCATATTCCTCTCTGTAATACGTAACACTAAATTTCTTCTCTTTAGCACTTTTACCCAAACAGCTTGATGATAATGGACATTCTCTACATATCTTGCTAGATATACGGTATTCTTTCTTCTTGGTCTTGGTACGATGATCCAAAAATACTTTCTTGAAGGGTACTACTGATCCGTTAGGACAGATATAATGATCTTTAGCTTCTACATAAGTAAACCCGTCTGGGCCTCCTTTATAGGTCCCGTGTGTTGGTATATAACCTATAATCCCTTTTTGTTCTAGATAAGCGTAGTTCTCTCCACTACTATAGCCTGTGTCGGCAAGTACGTTTTCCAATTGAAAACCAGACCCCCATAACCGCTGTTGTAAACGATCTACTATATCCTGTAGATATTGATTGTCTTTCCCATCGGCATGATAAGCCTTGATGTCAGTGATCACATGGTTAGCCGTATCTACACTTAGTTGGCTACAGTAATTAAGTTTTCTAGCCTTACCAGGTTTTACGCTTATACGCGCATCAGGATCGGTCGGACTATAATGTGTTTTGTTACTGGTGTAACGACTACCTTTATTACCAGCTCCAGGCCGATGATTTTGATGCGTACTCCAGTTGCCAGTGCGGCTCTCTATCTCTTTAAGCTCTTTATCGCTGGCAGTAATACCCCGCTGTTCCTTACTCGCTTTGTTTTCTTTGGCTTTGCGAAAAGTATCTTTATCACGGTTGCTAATATGACGAATATCCGCTAGATGAGCTGTTAGATCCTGCTCTGGAACTTTTAACTCCAAAGTATCCATGCTTGCATTTGCCTTTATCGGAGCTGAGTCAATGGCTTGAGTATTGCCTTTTACCATACCTTTACTAACACACATCTCGAAAATATGAGTAAATACCTGTTCAAAAACTGATTCCGGAAATAGTTGTCGTGTTCGGCTAATAGTAGAATGCCAAGGAAGCTCTTCATCTATATCATAGCCGATAAAATATAAAATATCCAATCGCATACTACAATGATCCATAAGTTTACGATCACTGATGATATTTTCTAAATACCCCACTAAACATAGTTTAAAGAATACAACGGGATCAATACTTTTTTGACCGCTAGATCCATAATACTCTTGAGTTAATCCGTATAAAAACTGAAGATCCAAAAAATCCTTGAGACGTCTGTAAAAATTATGTAATGGAACACGATCACTAAGCTGAAATTGATTGAAGAGCTTTTCTTGGTATATTTTCTTGCCTTGCATAACTAAAGATAACATACCAATCCAAAATCAATAACAAATCTATCTTACATTTTTGTTAACTTGTGCAACAGGCACAACGTGTATAAGCAATAGCGGTTTAAGTGTAAACTTGAACCGTTATTATTTTTATTTCAGTATATTACTTACCGAAAAGTAGTCGCATAAAATCCGTTACTGCTGATAAACAAAACATTGCTGATGATTTAATAATTATATTAGAAAGAATACGTATAAGTAAAAAGAGGTATGACCTTTGTTGGCATACCTCTTTAGAATTTCGAATAATTAGTAATTTCAATTTGTTGTAAGTTAATGAGATAACTAATTTTTATTGTTCTGTAATGGGTTATCTTTTTGCAGCTAAACCTTTTCCAGATTCAACACTTGAACTGGTTCTTACATCTGATCGTTTCTTGGTTTTTGAATTTAAGAACTGATCTGAAGTGGGTTCTTTTTGTATTTTACTATCACTATTTTGGTCCATTCCAATTTCTGTCGATTCATCCATAATATCTTCTTTTTCACAGCTTAGTAATGAAACCATTAAAGCTAATAGAAAGACTATTTTTTTCATAATGTTAAGATTTTAAGTTGGATAACAATTTAATGAAAAGCACCCTTAAATTATGTTAAACAAAATGGAATTGATAATATAGAAATAAATTAAAAACAGATAAAACATAATGCCAAACCACTCTAAACTCAAGAACTTAAGCCAACAAGTTTAGAATAATAGACTTGTTGCCTTATGTAGTATACTTTTTGTTATTTCCTAAAACCCCTAGGTTTGGTTAATGCTGAAACTTTACGTGCTGCAAGCTGCGCTTGTCTTTTCTTTGGACCAAAAAACGGTTCATCAGAAAGACACTTAAGAAGTTCTTTGAACTTGACCATTTTTGTATGAACAGCAGATGGCTCTTCGCATTCTGGCATCCCTTGCCATCGCATAAAAACAAATATGTTTTGTGTACCTGATGTGTCAAGCCAATTTGCAATACCAGGGTCTTTGGCACTAATCACCAATCGATATTCTCCTTTGTCATTACTCTGTGCTTGCGCTGCAGTTAAACTTGTTTGACGTTGGTAAAAATCAAGAGCATTAAACCAAAAATCACCTATTTGAATGGATTGATACTTAGCTTTAGAATTAGATACTGTGATAATAAGAGCATCATCAGATGCTATAGTAAAAAATCCAGCGGCATTCCATTGACCAGGTAAACCACTTCCATCTTGTGTGGGGCGCGGTTGGCTTAGATTACCACTGGCTAGGTTTGCTCTTAGGCGATCCACAAATTTTACCCAACCTTTTGTAGAGTTAATCAAATATTCAGAGGCTCTTGCGTATTGAGCATTTACTACTTTGGGGCTGGGGTTGGAATTAGGTTGACCGCTTGTGTCGGTACGCTCAATATACCAGGTGCCGCCCTTTTCTTTTTCCCAATCCATAAAACTTTCACGGATCAGAATACTGTTTGCCTGAAGATTGCCTTTATAATTCTGTAACCAATTTTCGGCTCCTTCAGGTTCTGTATCGCTGATAATGATTTCAAAAGTGCCGTCTGTCCTAATATTTAATTTTTCTCCTGTAATTTGATCTACGGTGATAGGGCTCGTTAAGTTTTCATTGTAACCAGGATTACCCGCACCAACTTGTATTTCAAGAGATGCACTTGTCCCTCGTTTACCGTGAATCACATATACGCCATCCGACGAAATTGTAGCAGCAAAATACTTATTGTCGGGATTGTATAATCCATATTGATTATGCTGACTCATAACCCTAAATTCAGGATGAAGCGGATCATGAACAACAAAACCTTCGTCTAGCGCTGCGGCTATCTGGTGTTTAAGTTGCTTTTCTGCCGCAGCAAGCTCTTGTTCTGGTGTTGGACTAAAAACATACCATGGTGCTGTTAACATGATTTCTCGTGCTTGCTCAATTGCTTGTGCGAATTGAAGCGCACCCGTTAATTCTGTTTGTGAATCATTCATAATGAGATGCGTGTTATTTCTTATAGTTTTGGATAAAAGTAAAGGCTTTTACAATGGTTGACTATAAGAATTCCGGGGAATACTATAACAATACCGACATGTAGTGAGCAGGTAATTAAGGATGCTAATCACCAGTTCGTTAACCACTAATCAGATAAAAGGATGGTGTGTCATTTCTGAATTTGTTTAAAATTTGAAAAATAAAACAAGCTCTAGTTCATACAGACTAATGTACGATCCGAAATGTTTGCTAAATTAAAGTATATTGTAATATGAAAGTTGTAGCGCTAAATCTGCTACTACTAACACACAAAACCGTCAGCCATAAACCAAAAAATCCTCAAATGAACGATATCAGAAAGTTTATTGAAAATATTACTCCAATGACTGATTCTGATTGGCAATTTTTCTCCTCAAAATTGCAAGAAGTAGCGCTTAAAAAACATACTGTTTTATTGAAATTTGGGGAGGTTGAGAATCATTTATACTTTATAGCAAAGGGAATAGTAAGATTTTATGTTCCGGGAGAAGAAGTCGATTTAACTTTTGGTTTTGTATTCGAAAATGAATTTGTGACAGGTTATGATTCATTTTTAACTCAAACCCCTTCAGAATACCAAACTGAAACATTGACAGATACCATTTTATGGAAAATTTCGCGCAAAGACTTAGAACAAGTCTATGAAAGAACAAGCAGTGGAAATATCATCGGACGAAAAATGGCTGAAAATATGTTTTTAATAAAATCAAAGAGAGAACTTTCCTTATTGAGTAAAACTGCAGAAGAACGATATTTAGATTTATTCTCAGACAGACCAAAATTGTTAAAACAAATTCCACTAAAATATATTGCATCATACATTGGTGTAACTCCACAGGCATTAAGCCGAATAAGAAGACGCATTACTTAACCTGGGTTCATTGTTTTTACCAGGGTGTTTCCTGACCTTTACACCTCAATAATTCCGAAAAACATGAAACCACTACTTGTACTATTATTAAGTTTTACGATCTCTATTTTTGCAATTAAAATCATTAAAAAAGAATATGATTTTGCCTTATCTGCAAGAATTGCGATGTCAATAATGCTCGTATTTACAGCTATTGGGCATTTTGTATATACCAAAGGAATGTCGATGATGATTCCTAGCTTTATTCCTTACAAAGAAGGTTTTGTTCATCTCACAGGAGTATTTGAAATTCTTTTAGCAATTGGCTTACTTATTCCTAAATTGAAAGTGATAAGCGGATGGGCTTTGCTTATCTTTCTAGTATTAATGTTGCCCGCGAATATTTATGCTGCAGTACACAATATAAATTATCAAAAAGGGACATTCGACGGGAACGGGCTGGCATACTTGTGGTTTAGAATTCCTTTACAAATACTTTTTATAGCTTGGATTTATGTTTGTTCAATCCGAATGTGATCTCAAGGAAAAACCAAGAGGTAACTATGTGTACAATTAATCGTGGGTGAATTTCTTCTGAGAAACTAACCTCTCTGTGTTTTACTTTTTGCGGAACCATCAGAAATGGCTGGTATGATCAATCCAGAAACTTTTAATGCCAAAAATTGGAAAATGCAATGAAAATGTTAAGTAGACAGGGAAGAGAACTAGAAGTTATTACTTTAGCTAAAAGTCTTATTAAAAAGAAAATAACAAGGCTAGCCAATATTTGACAAAAGCTTTACATATGGAAGATGATAATATTGAAGCGTAACATCTTTTGAGAAAAATAAAAAAGCAGTAGTGAAAACCACTATCGTTTGTAATATTTAATGTCCATAATTTATTAGTGGTTAACAACATATATACAAAATGGTCATGTAAATACTCGAATCATTTATATAAAACATAAAAATGAGTGCGATTTTAAGAGTCAAAATAATTGTAGCGATGATCTTCAACTTTGCGTTTGGGAGCAGTCATGGGCAGAATATAGAACAGCATAGATGGAGTAATAGAATACTAATCGTTAAGACACAAAGTGTTGCATCAAAAGAATATAAGATGCAATTAAAAGAATTTGAAAATGTATTTGCCGAGATGATTAAAAGAAAGTTGATACTTTACAAAATATCCGGGAGAGATTTTACATTAACAAATTATAAAAACAGTGCGTTGAATAGTTATGGAGAAGTATCGAAAAAACTTGCCGATAGTGTTTTGAATAAACATGATGATTTTGAAGTAATTTTAATTGGCCTGGATGGGCAAATAAAACTTCAACAGACCGAAGTGTTAACAAAAGAAGATCTATTTACAACTATAGATGCTATGCCAATGCGGAAAAGTGAAATGAGAAACTAAAAGATATGGTAAAAAAAGGAGCAATGCCGAGTTACAAGACGGTAGATGACTATATAGACAATCAATCAAGTGAAGCACAATTCATTTTACGTGAACTAAGAAGTTTAATCAAAGAAGCTGTTCCAGAAGTTGTAGAAATCACTGATTATAAAGTTCCTTCTTTCACCCTTATCAAAGGGATAAAACCCGAACAGCAATTGATGATAGCGGCATATACGAAATACGTGAGTTTTTATCCCTCAGAAACGACAGTAAACCATTTTGCGAAACAATTGAAGGGTTTTGATGTAGGGAAAGGAACAGTCAAATTTTCATTCAATACACCGCTGCCCGAAGAACTAATTCGTCAAATGGTAAAATTTAGACATGAAGAACTTCTAAAAAAACAGAAGTAATGATAATAAACTAACCAATTCATATATAAAATATGGAACAATATATAGATGGCTTCGTTTTTCCAATACCTCGTATTTATTTGGAAGAATACAAAAAGGTAGCAGAAGAAGTAGCTGAAGTTTGGAAAGAGTTCGGAGCAATAGCGTACTTCGAATTTGTTGGAGATGATTTGTTTTTAGAAGGCACAAAATCTTTTGTAAAAACTGTAGATGCAAAAGAGGACGAAGAAATTGTATTTGGCTGGGTAGTTTTTCCTTCAAAAGAAATACGGGATACTGCCAACAAAAAAGTACCTACCGACCCAAGAATGGCTTCGTTAGTTTCGCCATTAATGCATCCAGAGAAATTGATTTTTGATGCCAGTAGGATGATTTATGGAGGATTCAGGCCTCTTGTGCAATCGAATGAATAAGTTGGAAGTGAAAAATAGCATCCTATAACAGGATGAACAATCCATTCGCTCTCAACAATCTTTGTATATTTAGTAAGTGAAAAACCGTTCTAAAAGACAATTCGATTAAGAAATTATATACGAACTATTATAAAAATGAATCTATCTAATCCAGTTACAACATGAAAAATCTAAAATTGCTAACAGGTATTTTAATCTTTAGTATCTGCATATCGTTTGTTGAAAAGAAAAGTGATAAGATGGATCCTATTGTAGGTGTTTGGAGAATAGAAAAAACTGTTCATGTGTATAAAGATGGTAATACTGAGATCGAATATCCATCAGAATGCTTTAAAAATAGAAGATATGAATATAAATCAAACGGGAGTCTTATTTTTAAAAGAACAGAAGGAGAAAAGTTAGAGGAGTGTATTAACAGACCAAAGGATTTTTGGACTGGAAAGTGGAAAAAAGTCAATGACAAAACTTATCAGATGGATTATAGAGTTATGTTCTCTGATAAAAATATAAGTAATTACTCTAATAAGACCAATACTTTTTCTTTTTCGAATAATAACAACACACTAAAGATCTATGATGATTACTCTAAATCTGAAACATCATTTGTAAAAAGTCCGGAGGGAGTTATTGTTGCCGATTATTCGGTTTATAAGAGAGTGAAGTAAGAAAGGCATGTAGCATAATTATAGTGTCTTGCATTTGAATTCTCTGTTACCACCAACTTTCCTTGATTATAATGGGTTAAGCACATATGCATTCATTACAATTTTGTTACCTTGGAACTCTTAGAAAATTCCTCAATGGGATTTAATGATCTATAGACTCAACGTAATAAAGCATTTAAAAACAAAATATAAGTATCCTTGCGAAAATTCTTTCTTGAAAAAAGGAAATACGGCTTTGAGCTGTTGATGGATGTACACACTTTTGAGAACAATCCTAATGTGTTCTTTGAGTCGGATCCCCATACCTGCGATTTTTTTGAGATTATGATTTTCGAAAAAGCTTCGGGAACGATGGATTTGAACGGACAGCTATTAGAGGTTGCTGAGAACAGTATATTTTTTATCTGTCCCTTTCAAAAAAAGTCCTGTAAAATCCCTCTCGAGGATATCAAAGGGTTTCATTTGGTGTTTCAAAATAACTTCTTGTCCGATTTTTTTGACGACAAACTGTTTGCATATCGATTACAATACTTTTATAACTCCCAACAACCTCAATATCTACTGCTGAAAGATGAAGAATATGATATCATCCGATTTGCTTTGAAAGAGATAATTGCCGAGATCAACGATTATCATAATGATAGTTCTCATATCATACGTTCATTGTTGTATTTTTCTTTATCAAAACTTAATCGATTCTATTCCACCTTTTATAATATTTCTCCAGATACACAATCTGACACCAGAATTCACAAATTCAAAGAACTACTTGAGTTGAATATTCGCAAAACACATTCAGTGAACAACTATTGTGAAATGCTGCAATTAAACCGGCATAAACTGAATAAGTTGGTAAAGGAACATACAGGGCACTCTTCAAAAGAAATCATCAATAACAGGCTACTGCAAGAAGTAAAGCGGGAACTTCGGTATTCTGCCAAAACGATAGCCGAAATCGCCTATGATTTAAATTTTAGTGAGCCCAACAATTTGACCAGATTTTTTAGAAAGATGGAAGGCGTTAGTCCTGTTGCCTACAGAAAAAGTGCTCAAAATGATAGTTTTTAGGATTGAAATGATATGACCACAAAGACTGGTATCCTTGATATTTGTAAATAAAAAATCATGACAAAAATCCTGTTTTCTATTATTTTGTTGTTGAGCCTTCAAATAGCTTTTGGACAAAGTTCATTGCAAAAAATTGATATGATTCCTGCCAAATGGAATGTTCCCAAAGATGCGCTTTTTGAAAATTTTGACAATCGAGAAACTCTTGTCCTGAAAAAAGGGAGGGCTACGGTCAAAAATCTGAGTTTTACAAATGGGACAATCGAGGTAGATATATATGCTAACCCCAAGAGAAGCTTTGCGGGTATCAATTTCAGAGAACACAACAACCATCTAGAGGAGGTGTATATGCGAATGCACAAATCAAACCAGGTAGACGCCGTGCAGTACACTCCCATGTTTAATAATGAGTCAAATTGGCAATTGTATAGAGAACACCAGGCAAAAGTACCTTTTAAGGATACAGGATGGAATACCCTGCGAGTTGAGGTGCGTAATCAAAGTGCTGAAATCTTTGTAAATAATACAAGGGTAATGACCGTAGGCAAGCTGAAAACAGAACAATACCAGGGAGGAGTAGGGCTTTGGGCTTTGTTTGGAAATCGGTTTTCAAACTTTAAGGTCTCACATAGGAATATCGATCAAAAACCTGACCTGGCCAAAGCAACAAAAGGAGAGCCTAACATCATCACCCGTTGGAAGATTACTACATCCTTTCCCTATGAAGAAGAAAAACTCAATTTTTCGTCTTTTGCCAAAGAGGAATATACTTCAGTAGCTACAGAAGAGTCAGGCTTATTGCCCATATCAAAATATGTTAAAAAGTCTTCTGCTGGTAGTTTTGAACAAAACAAGGAAGATTATATAGTTGCAACCAAAACCATCGAATCGGAGAACAATGAAACTCGGCTCTTTTCATTTGATTATAGTGACAAAATAATGGTATACCTGAATGGTAAACTTATTTTCAAAGGTAATAATGCTTTTAGGGCCAAAGGCATTCAACATACGGGACATGTGGATATCAATACCAACAAATTGTATCTTGAACTTGAAAAAGGGATAAACAATATTCACTGCGTAGTGATAGACAAGGCAAACGGATGGGGATTGATTGGTAAATTAGAATAAAAACCCATACCATCCGTATGGGTTTTTAATTTCATGATAAGGTTTATTAAAGATTAATTCTATTCTCCTTGTCCTAAAGAAAAACTACGTTTCTCATTAAACTTATATAGATTCTCTGTTTTGATTATATCAAAACCTGAAGTGTTTAATGTGGATAAGAGGGCTAATATTTGTTCAAATTCAATTTGAAAATATTGAGGTTCTTCGCTTTTTATTTTGGCATCTTTTCCTACAAATCTACAACGCCAGTGATCTGTGCAATAAGTCTCCTTTAAACCGTTTGGATAAACTTTTACACCTCTGTTGGTGATCATTTTAAGCTTTAGTTTGCTCGTATTTAATGATGATAGTGCATCACCTAGTATATTTGGGTTATCTCCAGACCAATCTAAAAACACATCTATTCCTACAAGTTCTTTGTGTTCTTCTTTGCGAACGTATTCTGGTATTTGGATCTTTCCGCCCTTACTATTTAAAAGATTTTTATTAAGTTTTTTAGGACTTTTGCCAAGGTTGGAAATAACTTTTTCGGCGAACTCATTTGTACCAACCTTTTTGAGGCTTTTACCCTTTTGGTAGATATCTGCCGTATGATAACCTTCCTCAAGGGTTACAAGCCATGCATTCTTGATTTTGTTCGCTATTTTTGGTTGCCCAATATGACCTAACATGGCAACAGCTGCATTAATTAGACCCGAAGGATTCGCTATGTTTTGTCCTGCGATATCTGGAGCAGAGCCATGTATAGCTTCAAACATCGCAACATCCCTACCTATATTTGCCGATCCACACATACCTACAGAACCTCCAATCTCTGCTGCTATATCCGAAATAATATCCCCATACAGATTCGCGGTTACAATTACATCATAGTTCTCTGGTGCAGCCGCTAAGCGTGCTGACCCGATATCGATAATCTGAGTTTCACTTTTTATCTCGGGATATTCATTTGCAATTTCTTCAAAAATTTGGTGAAATAGCCCATCTGTAATTTTCATAATATTATCCTTGACCATACAGGTAACCTTCTTCCTTCCGTTAGCCTGGGCGTATTCAAACGCGTAGCGAATTATTCTTTCTGATCCCGGACGAGTAATTAATTTCAAGCATTGATAAACATCTTGTGTTTGTCTGTGTTCAATTCCTGCATATAAATCTTCTTCATTCTCTCTAATGATCACAACATCCATATCTGGAAAATGACTTTTTACATAAGGAGTATAAGATTCTACTGGTCTTACATTAGCAAAGAGTCCGAGAGATTTTCGTAAAGTCACATTCAAACTTTTATAACCTTTTCCTTGAGGAGTAGTTATAGGAGCCTTGAAAATGATTTTGTTTGACCGAATCTTTTCCCATTCATCGCTATCAATTCCTGCCGTGTTGCCTTGTAGGTATTTTTTTCTCCCAACTCTATATATTCATAATCTAACTTGGCCTCTGCTGCATCAAGAATGCGTAGCGTCGCATTCATTATTTCTGGGCCTATACCATCTCCTTTTGCAACGGCGACTTTTGTCTTTGATGGAATACGAATAGGTTTTTTTCCTCGATATCTTTTACAAAATCTAAATTCATAGGTATAAAGTTTTAATTTATAAGTACAAATATCGGAACAATTAATCATTTATTTTTATTTATATATTTAATGAAAAACATAAATTTTTTATATGAATATTGGCTTTGCATATAAACTCTTATGTTCCTTTTTTAGAAAATGTAGCTGCTCTATTAGAGTATATTTAAGATATTCAAATCGGGAAAAACTGGTCGTAGAACTTCAAGATATAAATTGGGCAAAAAAAGTAGAATTCTAATTACTAATTGAGTATGATGCTTTTTAATCCAATGGAAATTAATTCGATTGCTATTCAGGCATTGCAAGAAATTAAAGTAATATGATTATTGTAATTAGGGTACAATTTGGGTTATAAAACGTTTACATAAAATTCCATATATTTAGGTCTCATCCATAATTTTATATTTTGAAGGTAACACTGAAACTTATAGTAGCTTAATAATTAGCCAGTAAACTACAAGGCTAATCTTTTTGTGTTCGGATAATCTTCCGAACCAATTTTCTTTTCAATGTATTCGTATGTTTGTTATCGACACTTATAGACTAGGTGTTCCTGCATATGAATACTATATCAATTAAGTAAAAATATAAGTATTCATGAAAAATCAAAAAGTTAAAAAGAATCCAGAATTTTTAGAATATGTTTTAAAACTCAATGGAGATATTGAACTCATAGAAGCGCTCGAACGTAGTTTGAAAGAGCTCAATGAGGTTGATATTGAACAATTCAACAGAATTGGTTTAAAAACCTATGAAAAAGGGAAATGGACCATTCATAAAATTCTGCAACATCTCATTGATTGGGAAAGAATTTGGTGTTTTAGAGCTGTGATTTTTGCTCGTTCAGAAGGGAGCATCCCAGATGCGCACGATCAGGAAATCATGGGTAAAAACTCTAATGCAGATGAACTTTCCATAGAGCAATTGGTAAATGAGCTTCGTATTGTACGCCGATCCACCATACTGCTGTTTGAATCTTTTAGTAAGAAAATACTCGAAACCAATTGTGTGTTTTTTGAATATGAAATGCCTTTGTATACGATTGGGTTGACCATAACAGCGCATCAAATCCATCATTTTAGGGTAATTGAAGATAGATATCTAAGGTTAGATTAATAATATTTGAATTTATGTAAGCGCTTTTGTACTTTTTCAGAACTAATTCTAGGCCCAAGCGCTATAACAATTTTTAAGAAAGTAATATGACTCCGGATCATCAACTAGATTTACGTTCGCAGCACCCTGATTTTCAGTATTTTTTGGATATCAACGAAAATGAATCCAAAAGAATAAGAGAAAGTTATAGTTGTTCTTTGGATGAAAAATATGGAGAAGCTCCGCTACAAACCTTAGACATATTCCCTTCAGACATTCCTAATTCTCCAATTGTAATATTTATACACGGAGGTTATTGGCGTGCATTGGATAAAAGGAGTTACAGCTTTGTAGCGGAACCTTTTGTGAACAATAATTGTACTACTTGTATAGTGAACTACCGTCTTATTCCAACGGTAGATATGAAGATGGCCCTCAACGATATTGAAACTTCTATACGCTGGATTCAAAAAAATGCATCTGATTACAATGGTAATTCAAATAAGCTTATAGTCTGTGGACATTCTGCAGGAGGACACCTGGCTCTAATGGCCTATTTAATGAATGAGAATCTGAGGTCGGCTATCCAGGCAATTTGCAGTCTTAGTGGAATATTTGATTTAGCGCCAATAAAAAACAGTTATCTCAATCAGATGTTACAATTAAATGAAGAAGATGTAGTATTGTACAGTGTCTCAAATAAGGATTTATCTGCGTTAAAATGTCCTGTTTTGCTCGGTGTGGGGGCAAATGAAACTGATTTATTCATTGAGGAGTCTAAAAATCTATATGCGAAAAATAGATCAGAGGCTCCAATAGAATACTACCAATACCCAGAACTGAATCACTACCAGATAGTGCATAAATTGGGACAAGAAGACAGTCCTTTGGTAAAGTTTATAATAGAAAAAATTTAAAAAGGTAGTTGCAAAAAATGAAGACCATCAAAACAGTGATTTATGCAAAATGTTGTTAATCAATACGGACCTCATTAATTATAGTTTATAGTTACAGAATGAATTTAAAAAAACTATAGTTATGTATGTAATTTATTACCTCTGGATACCTTAACTGACCAAGTAATGGAATTCATTGCAGATTTGCTATCTTAGTTCACTTATCAGAATCTTCCTTTGGAGCTTAGTAATTAATCATACTCACATACATCGTACTTCATCATAATGAATCCATAAACAATGAATACATTTTTCACACTTTCATCTACATCCCAAACTAAACACAACTTCAGTAAAACACTAAAATTTCTTCTTATCTGCATGCTATTACTACCGGTAAGTCATCATGCACAAAAAAGGAAAAGAAAACTCAAGAATCTATTTTGAAGCTTACCGATTCTTTGTTTCATGGTTTAAAATGGCGAAATATAGGTCCGTTTAGAGGAGGTAGAAGTGTTGCATCTTCTGGAGTTATCGGGAAACCTCATACCTATTACATGGGATCTACGGGAGGTGGCGTTTTCAAAACTACAGATGATGGTATTACCTGGAAAAATGTTTCAGATAAATTTTTTAAAACAGGATCTGTTGGAGCAATCACCGTATCAGAAAGCGATACCAATATTGTAGTCGTAGGAATGGGAGAACATGCAGCCCGAGGTGTGATGACTTCTATGGGTGATGGGGTGTACAAATCGATGGATGCAGGAAAAACATGGACTCATATAGGACTAGAGAAAACTCGTCATATCTCAGATGTGATTATTCATCCCACAAATCCAGATGTCATTTATGTAGCGGCACAAGGAGCACAATATGCACCTACCAAGGAAAGAGGAATTTACAGAAGCATAGACGGGGGTAAAAGCTGGGAACAAATACTATTCATCAATACAAATACTGGAGCATCTTCATTATCAATGGATATGACAAATCCACGTATTTTGTACGCGTCCATGTGGCAACATCGTCGTTACCCTTGGCTTATAGAATCTGGAGGGGAACATTCTGACTTGTATACATCTACTGATGGAGGTGATACCTGGACCAAAATGAAAGAGGGATTGCCAACAGAATTTGGTAAATCTGGGATTTCCGTTTCCAGAGCAAATCCAGAGCGGGTTTTTGCAGTGATAGAAGCAGAAGGTGAAAAAGGAGGAGTGTATCGCTCTGATGATGCTGGTAAAAAATGGAAACAAGTAAACAAAAACCGTGTAAACATAGCACGCTCCTGGTATTACATGGAGATTTTTGCCGATCCGCAAAATGAAAATGTAGTCTATGTTTTAAATGCTCCAGTGATGAAATCAATAGATGGAGGTAAGAGTTTTTCTAATATCCCGGTTCCTCACGGGGATAATCATCACCTATGGATCAATCCATACGATAACAAGAATCTAATCAACTCTAATGATGGAGGAGCCAATATTTCTTTCAATGGAGGGAAGAGTTGGAGCACACAACAAAATCAGGCTACATCTCAATTTTATCGAGTGATCACTGATAATTTGGTCCCTTATAATGTCTACGGAGGGCAACAAGATAATTCGGCAATTGCTATTGCGAGTCGTACTAATGACCAAGGAATTGATTGGAAGGATTGGTATTCTGTAGCGGGGGAGAAAGCGCTTTTATTGCATTTGATCCAGATAATCCAGAGACGGTGTATGGCGGAACGTATCAAGGTAATATTAGTAAATGGACTAAATCATCAAGAGAACAGAAAGCGATCAAGGAATATCCAGAATTGGGATTGAGCATAGCCCCAGAAGATTCGAGATATCGTTATAACTGGAATGCGCCAATTATTTCATCTCCTCATAATAGAAAAACGATTTATCATGCAGGAAATGTCGTATTTAAAACAACAGATGGAGGTCTAAGTTGGACCACAATCAGTCCTGATTTGACAAAAAACGAAAAAGAGAAACATGGTCCTGGTGGAGGACCTTATACTAATGAAGCTGCTGGTGGAGAAAACTACAATACCCTTACTGCATTGGTAGAGTCTCAGCATCAGGTAGGTGTGATCTATGCCGGTAGTGATGATGGTTTATTGCACATCACCAAAAATGGAGGTGAGAGTTGGGAAAATATAACACCTACAGGTATTTCTGATGGTATTATAAATAGCATAGACATTTCTGAACATGATCCTGCGGTAGCTTATGTAGTAGTGATGCGCTACAAATCATTAGACCTCAATTCTTATATTTTTAAAACAAGTGATTATGGAAAAACCTGGGTAAAAATCGTAAATGGGTTGGACGACCCTAATGGATTTGCCAGAGTGGTCAGAGCAGACAAAAAACGAAAAGGACTGTTATATGCAGGTACAGAGACTGGCTTGTATGTTTCCAACGATGATGGAGCACATTGGCAACGCCTTACATTAAATTTACCAGTAGTTGCTATTAATGATCTCATCATTCAGGATAATGATCTGGTGGCTGCGACATCTGGACGTGGTTTTTGGATATTAGACGACTTGGGTGTTCTTCAGAATATGACTACAGCACAAAAAGCCGTTCAAGTATTTCAACCAAAAGCTAGTTATCGCATTTTTGGAGGCGTTTCCAAAGCTGTAGGCCAAGGTCAAAATCCTAAAAGTGGAGTTACATTCGATTACTACTTGGGTAAAGATGCGGATTCATTAGATCTTAAGTTGGATATTTTACAAGGAACAGAGGTCATCAGATCCTATACCAATAAAAAGCCAAAAGATTTTAAAACTTGGCCAGGCGGCCCTTCTAAACCTCAAATCTTACCTTCAAAACAAGGATACCATAGATTTACCTGGGATTTTGATCGAGAGGCTATTCCTGCTATCAAAAAACTTTTTGTTTTTGGAGGCCATTCGGGCTCTAGTGTAGCTCCGGGAAGGTATACCTTGAGATTGTCTTTGGAAGACGAAACTGTAGAAACGGAGGCAACAATTCTTGCCAACCCCGCAATTCAATCCACTCCTGAAGCTTTTACAGAGCAACAAAATATCTTGGTGAATATAGAAAACACCTTGAGGGATATGCATGAATCTGTTATTCAAATGCGCTCTGCGAAATCGCAATTAACTCATTACGCCAAACTTTTAAAAGAGGACGACAAAGCAAAGGAGCTCATTGAAAAAGGAGAAGAACTGAAAAAACGGATCAATAGTTGGGAAGAGCACCTGGTACAGGAGAAACAAAAAACATTTCAGGATGTCATTAATTTTAATAACAAACTCAATTCACAACTCATACAACTCTTAAACTATATAGACCAGGCAGATCCAAAAGTAACCACAGGAGCCAAAGAACGGTTTGACGACCTTATGAAAGACTGGCAGGTATATAAAACCGAAAGAGATGCTATCATCAATACTGAGATGAAAGCTTATAACAATTTGTATAAATCATTAAATATTCCGGCCTTAATAATCGAAAAGAATTAGATCGGTAATGAATAAGATATAGAGGAATTAAAGCCATAAATTGACGCAACCGATACTAGATTTTTTGATCTTTTAATAAACCTAGCGTTATGAAAAGTTATGCTCCTGCCAAAGTTTTTGCTCTCATAGTAACTTTAGTATTCATTATTGGAAGTTGTTCAAAAGATGATGATGACATTTCTTATGATCTGTCTGGAGATTGGAAAGTAGCTTACTATATAGAGAACGGGAGAAAAATTACTAAAGCGGATAAAAATACCTGGCCAGACTCTAATAATGGAGATATCACTGCAAGTTTTTCTAAACCCGATATTGAAGGCAAAGGAACTATTTCTGGAATAACGGTTACTAATAGTTATCAAGGCGAATATGCTATTGAAGGTATAGGTAACCTAACGATAGGATCGGTATTCTCGACATTTATCAATGAGCCCGAATGGACTCAATTATATAATATTAGTGCTGTTCAAAGTTTTGAAATTCGAAATTCAGAACTTTTGATGTATTACAACAATGGTGAGATTATCATTGTTTTTGAACGCAATTGAAAAGTCAACTTTCAGTTACCCAATATGTTTTTGGTAACTGAAACCTGTTAAAACTCGTATTTTCTAGAGATTCTTATGTTCAGGTTCTGTAGTTTTTACCCGCTCTCATAAGGTGCAGAAGTTATCAGTTCTTTTTGTTAATTACTGTACCGGCAATACCTTGGTTTCTAACCTTTTTACTAACTTAGTAGGGAGTACAACCTATCATACGCAAACCATTGTACCACATATAAACCAACGATATGGGAAGAATACATTTGTTTGAATTCGAAGACCAGAAATGGTTCCCAAGTTTCCTAAGAAATTATGGAACGGATTTTTTACAATTTTTGTCCAACAAAACAAAAATGTATCAACCTGTTATCCCAATCATTAAAAAAGGGCTGCAAAAAAGTAAAACGAATCAAATCATCGATCTAGGTTCGGGAGGTGGCGGTGGACTTATTTGGTTAAATACAGAACTGAAAAAGGAAATTCCGGATTTGAAAATAGTGCTCACCGACTTGTATCCAAATGTTTCGGCATTCAGGTTTACAAAAAAGCAGGCAGATAATTTTGAGTTTATAGAAACTCCAGTAGATGCACGAAGTGTACCTTCAGAATTAGACGGATTGAGAACGCAGTTTTTATCACTACACCATTTTCAACCAAAGGAAGCAAAACAAATACTTCAAAATGCTATCGACACCAATAGTTCCATTGCAATTTTTGAGGCTCAGGAGCGAAGTATACCTAGCATTATAGCCATGATTTTTTCACCAATTAGCGTCTTATTAACTACACCTTTTATAAGACCATTTAAACTGGGACGAATTATTTTTACTTACCTCGTTCCAATTGTTCCATTATTTGTGCTTTGGGATGGAATTGTTTCTTCGTTGCGAACATATTCTATTAAGGAAATGAATGCACTTGTAGATGATTTAAAAGGAACAGGAAATTACGATTGGGAAATACATAAAATAAAATCGGGTCCAGGTGTTATTCTATATTTATTGGGGACGAAAAAAGAATGAAACTACCAGTTGCCGCATGGAGTAAAAGTTTACTAGGGATCTTTTACTTAACCCTCTAACAGTTAAAAATGACATAAAACTTAGCAAAGCGGGGTCATATGACCTCGGTTTATGGTTGTATATTATTATTTTTATAACCCAACAACATTACAAACTTTTGCACAAACCTTAATCTAAAAGGCTACCAGAATGCGGATCATCACTCTATATCTTACCCTATTTTTTGTAACACAGGTGGTTACCTCCCAAAATGAATTTCAAAAAGTCTTTAGCTCAAGCACAGGACCGGGAATAGAAAACATTCGGATTAGTTTTTCGGATACTGCAGGAAATGCTACCCATTTACCCATATCTATTATAAAAGGTAAAAATGAGGGCCCTACGTTTACTATTGTGGCAGGAGTACACGGTTTTGAATATCCTCCTATTGTTGCTTCACAAGCCTTGATGAAAGAAATTAATCCAGAACAATTGAAAGGAACTCTAATCATTATTCCGATAGCAAGTATGGGCGCATTTTTTGCACGCACGCCCTTTATCAGCCCAGAGGATCAAAAAAACCTAAACAATACATTTCCTGGAAAAGCTGATGGAAGTGTAACCTATCAAAAAGCACACTTTATTACAAAGAATATTATTCCGGTTAGCGATGTTTTTCTGGATATTCACGGGGGAGATGCTCCCGAAGATTTGATTCCGTTTGTGTGTTATTACAACAATACCAAAAAGCCGGAACAAACGGCTTTGGCCAAAAAGCTATCGGTAGATAGTGGGTTTGAATATGTAGTATCTTATCCGTATACCATTTCAGACACTGACCCTGCCAAGTATACTTTTAAGCAAGCGGTGCAAGATGGAAAAACAGCATTGAGTATCGAGTGCGGTAAATTGGGTAATGTACAAGAAGATAACGTGAATCTAATTAAAAAAGGCGTATATAATATGTTGGCAACCATGAATATGTATACTAGCAATGCCACCGGAGCCCATCCTGATATTGTGTATTGCAATAGCCAAAGCTATATCAAGTCCAACGTGCAAGGAATTTTTTATACCCAATTCCAAGCGGGAGATAAGGTCAAAAAGGGAGAAGTAGTAGGATATACTACAGACGAGTTTGGAACTGTTTTGGAAGAGTACGAATCACCCAAAGATGGGGTGATTTTGTATAACCTGGCTACACCACCGATCAACATTAATGATACAGTGATGTGTATCAGTTCACAAGAAAAAGAATAGTGTATCTAGTTACCTTTAGTACACTACAACAACCGTTAGCAAATATTTCTTCAGTAATGAATAAACTTTTATTAATTTTCGTAATTATCGCAACACTTTTTAGTTGTAAAAAGAATACTATTTCGTATTTCGATGAAAAACTTCCTTCAGCAAGCCCTAAATTATTTGCACCATCAATTGTTAATACTGACAGTATTGAACTTAATGTGGTTTTTAATTATGAGCATACAGAAATGTTCTTTTCAAGAATTGTGAACAACAGTTTTGTTATTCACCATTCTGAACTGATCAATGGAAAATGGTCAGAAATTAAACCCATTAAGATGTATAACGACAATGTTATCGTTTCAGTCTCTTGTGACCCTACAATTACTAAAGACGGAAAAACAATGTATTTTCTTGGTGTTGACCCTAAGCTTTACAACAATGATGTTACCCGAGAAGAACTTTATACGATACCACCTGACATTTATATGAGTAAAAAAGTGAATGGTAAATGGCAATTAGCTTCTAAAGTAGATTTTTCGGTTTCCACAGAATATTTAGAAACCTATCCTGTTGTTACAGCAGATGGTAGTTTATATTTTCGCTCGAATAGACCAAGTAGTAAAGGAGGAATGCAGACATATCGTGCACAATATTTAGGAAATGAAAAATTTGAAACACCTGTTATCGTAACTACTAAGACAGAGAAAAAAGAACTGATAACGTATGTTTCACCAGATGAACGGTATGCCATTACTAATGGACAAGGTAAATTTCAAATAACGTTTAATAATAACGGAGAATGGACAAAACCGAAAGAAATACCATTAAAATACGAAAGAAATTGGCGTTATTATTGCCCGTATATGTCTTCTGATGGAAAATATTTTATCTATTCCAGAAAATATAATAACCCTGAAAAAAAGGATGGGCAGGTGTTGAAAAAGGAGAAGTGTATTGGGTAAATGCCGATGTACTTTTCAATACAAAGAGGAATTAGGTATTTGCCGGCAAAGTGTAAATATGTTTTAAGTAGGTTTTACGCTAAATATTGTTAAAAAAAGGTAACATTACGAATTACTACAACACATATATTACACATTAAACCATATAAAATTCAACCTTGATAAATAGAAAAATCAATTTTAGCACTATTTGGCAAAGAGTTAAACTCAGGCCAGTATTAGCTCTTTTTGCATTTCATGGAATTGCATTTTCATTATTAGTCTTTTTTCCTATCGGATTTTTAATGAATTCATTAGGGAATAGTTTCCCATTTGTTGAAAACGTGGAAAAAATCCAATCTGATGGAATAAAAGCAAATGCCGTTTTGACTAACATCAAAGGAATCAATAACGTAACTATTAATGGAAATCATCCTCAAGTTTTGACCTACGAGTTTGATTTTAATGGACAAAAAACGGAATCTAAGTTTAGTGTATTAGATCCCGATAGGACTGATTTTCTAAAAACCGGAGACATTATTCCAATTAAGCATTTGAACGGAGAATCAATTCCGACAGAATATGAACAATATTCGTTTACTATGGATTTTATGTTTTATATAGCGGGAATTGTTCTGTTAATCGGACTAATTCTTTGTTATCTTCTATACCTTAGAGTAAATAAGGAAATATTATTGTATAAGACAGGCAGAATCATGGAGGGAAAAATAGTTTCAATAAATCAAAATAGGATCTCTACCTCCTCAAAATTTGGAATGTCAATGGATGTACATTACGAATACGTAGCGAACGGAACCATGAGTATCGGAAATTCAAGGACAAATAATTTTGCATTGACGAATGATAAATCCATAGGAGATACCATTTGGATTTTAGTTTCTGGAGACGGAGAAACTTCTTGTCTTTATCCCGAACTTATTGCAAAAAAGAATGGATGGAAAGAAAGTAACCTTAAGTAATGGTTTGTGATTTATCAATACAAAGAATAATATATATCTTACTTTTTTGGATGCTTGAACCAAGGCGCATCATTAAAAAATGAATCCATAGTTGAAAATACTACTGAAAATAATAACACAAATTCTTCTGTTTGCTCTTCTGACCTTAGTTACCCAAATAGGAGGAATCGTTTATGTATTGAGTCTTATAGTGACCAAAAAATGGCAATGGAATTCAAGATTTAAACTTATTGTAGTTTTTATAGGACTTTACATAATTTCAACTTTATTCATTGTTCCTTTTGTTGCTCCCATTTTTGGACGAGAAAAAGTAAAACATACCGACAGGATACAACCAACAAATTATCTAACGACCTTGTTGAATAGAAATTATGTGAGACCAGAACTCAATCATTTATTAATGCAAGTTGAAAAAGAATTGAAAGGATCCCACATTGAAATTCATTATTTGGATGCGAATTTTCCTTTCATAAATAAATTTCCGCTACTCCCTCATTTGAGCCATAATGATGGAAAGAAAATTGATCTTAGCCTAATTTATGAAACCAAAAGTGGAGCAATCACAAACCAACAAAAATCAATAAGCGGATACGGAGTTTTTGAAGACCCAAAACCCAATGAATACAACCAAATAGATAAATGCATTAACAGTGGTTATTTTCGATACGACTTCCCCAAATATGTCACCTTTGGCACCATAAATAGAGACTTGGTACTTTCAGAAAAAGGAACCAAAAAACTTATAAGTAGTATTTTAAAAAATAGAAACCTAGGAAAGCTTTTTATCGAACCACATTTAAAGAAAAGAATGAATGTAACACATCATAAAATTCGTTATCACGGTTGTAGAGCAGTTCGACATGATGATCATATTCACTTGCAGTTAAAATAAAAGGACGTACAACAATTTGTATATTGCCAGTGCTCCTTTCTATAGAGAAATATGTGGTACAGAGATATTAGGTAAAACAAAAAATAGATGAATAGAATTCTTACTCTTATTGCAATCCTTCTTATATCTAGTTGTGGACAGCAAGTCGAAAAAAAATCTGAAGATAGAAGCATTACTGATGCAGATTCAATGGATATAAAGAAAACTATATCCAAAAATCAAATACCTGAAAATGCATCATCAAAGGATTCACATAAGAGTAAAAGATTGTATTTCTCTAATGGTCCGAGTTTTGAACAAATACAGCTAACTGGATCAACGGTTCTTATTGTAGAGCTGGACTCCATGGAAATAGAACAAGTTAAATTAATGGATGGAGAAGGTCGTTTTTATACCGCATCCGACGATTTAATGTGGTATAACTCAATGCTAATTCAGAAAATGGACTCATTAAAAATTCCTGTTAGGTATTCTGATAAGGATACCATTAAAATATACTCTGCAAACTTTGAAAAGACCTTGGTGAAAGACTCTACATTTTCTCTCTACACCTATTTTTATTTTGACGGTAATGAGATCCAAAAAAAGGATCTGTTCGAACTACTGGGTGAATAAAACTTTGTGTATCATGTTGTCTGGACATAGCTAAAGGCTATCTACGCCTAAAACACTCACGCAATACTACGTGATTTTTCAAATTCAAGAACGGTTAAACTTAGAACTGTTTCTCAAAAATACCCCCTATTGGGTATTTAACAGCGAACATGAAATGTTGACTTTTACCATAATTCAAAACAATAATAATTATGGAAAATGTAACAGTCAATTCTGAAGAATTAGAAAAAAGTCAAATTGAACAAACTATTGATGAAATTAAAAATTACAAACGTGAGGAAGAAGCTCCTGAAAGTATAATTTGTAATTGCATGCGTTTTACAGGAAGAAGTGGACGTACTTATTCGTATAGAGGAATCGGATCAGGTTGTGTTAGGGCTGTTTTCTCAAGAGGTGGGGTAGTAACTTCAATTTCAGGAAACATAAGAATAATTAACGGGAGAAATTATAATTTCACTCATTTGCCTGGTGAGCAATTAGGATTTCAGTGTTGTTAGATCTTTACAAATTCAGAAAATTTAAATATTGTGAACATGGAAAAAGCTTTTAAACTGAATTTTAAGTCAGGTAAGTCCATAGAAGTGCATATGAAGAATGCAAACTGTGAATTATCTGTTGATGACAAGACGTTCTCATTAAGTTTGTCGGGATCTGAACTACAAATATTCAAAAAAAGGGATTTTGATGAGGAAATAATTTCTAGCGAAGAAATCGAATTTCAAACACCATCGAGTGATGTAGCACCATTGCGGAGATGTATCAACTGTCAGGGAAGAACGTATTGCATTACCGGTGGATGTGCTAATACCCCTTGCGGTTGGATTTGTGATTACTAGTATTCATTGCTTCAATAAGTCAATCAATACCTTGCACGAATTATATGGTAGGCAATAAGATGTAAAAACAATAGCGGTTTGCGTGTTAACGCGGACCGCTTTTTAATATAATTGAAGTATATTGCTTTTCGGAAAGTAGTCGAGATAAATTCGCTATTGTTCTTAGGGAACCTTAAAGACAATTTGATTGACAACAACATGAATACATATGTCAGCAAACATGAAGAAAGACAATTGGCAATTAGAGAGCACTTATACCAAATTACCAGAGATTTTTTATAGTCTGCATCAGCCTGTACCCGTAACCAAGCCAGAACTAGTATGTTTTAATAAAGTGTTGGCTAATGAATTAGGGCTGGAGTTCTTAAATCATGAGAAAGATACCATGGTGGGTTATTTTTCTGGGAACCTGATACCCGATGGAGCTCAACCTTTGGCGCAAGCCTACGCTGGTCATCAGTTTGGGCACTTTAATATGTTGGGAGATGGTAGGGCTATTGTTTTGGGCGAACAAATTGACACAACGGGCAAAAGGTTCGACATACAGCTAAAAGGATCTGGGCAAACACCTTATTCAAGACGGGGTGATGGTAGAGCAACCTTGTATTCTATGTTACGAGAATACCTGATTAGTGAATCTATGTTTCATTTGGGTATATCCACCACACGTAGTCTGGCTGTTGTTATGACAGGAGAAAAGGTTTTTCGTGGACAAATGCACAACGGTGCTGTGCTTACTCGCACAGCAGAAAGCCATATACGGGTGGGCACTTTTGAATATGCCCGTCATTTTGGTAGTACAGAAGACTTGCGTACGCTAGCAATGTATACCTTAGAAAGACATTACCCAGATAAAAAAGATTTAGACAATCCAGTGCTTGAGTTGTTAAAGGCCGTAATGCACAAACAAATAGATTTGATTGTAGATTGGATGCGAGTAGGGTTTATTCATGGGGTGATGAATACTGATAACATGAGCATTGCCGGCGAAACCATTGATTATGGTCCTTGTGCTTTTATGAATTCTTATAACCCGAATACGGTATTTAGCTCGATTGACACCCAAGGGCGATATGCTTTCGGTAACCAGGCTCATATCTCACAATGGAACTTAACTGCATTTGCCAATGCATTGTTACCTATAATTTCAGAAGATCAGAAAAAGGCTGTACAGCTTGCTCAGGAAGTTATTGATGGATTTCAATATAAGTTTACGGAAAGATGGTATAAAATGATGTTTGATAAGTTGGGTATTTCACATCCTCAAGAAAAGGATAAAGAACTGGTGGATCATCTACTCACCCTAATGGAAACCCATAAAGCAGATTATACGCAAGTATTTTTGACACTACCACAAGATACACCAATAGAAGGCTCTCTTTTTAAATCTGAGAAATTTAAGGATTGGAGGCAAAAGTGGGTAGCTACCTACTTGCGCGACGGTCGTGAAGGACCTAGCCTGGAACTCATGAATCGATCGAACCCCAAAGTGATCCCACGTAACCATTGGGTAGAACATGTATTGAACGCTGCAGCTAGAGGTGAGATGGATCCCTTTAATGAATTGTTAGAAGTACTCTCCAAACCCTATGGGGATCATCCCGATGAACTCCAGTTTCAGCAAATACCCGAAGATTTTGATGCGCGTTATCAAACGTTTTGTGGCACCTAAAATATAATTAGAGAAAACGGTAAAAGTAGAAGCCAAACTCTTTGGGTACTTATGTTTAAGTAATAGGAAAAAGAAAAATTTAAACCACATATTGACTGCATTGTGTTAAAATAATATTTGGTATTTTTAGAGAGGTTATAATAGACGCACTTAATGAAATACTTTAAACTTCTCATTTCCTTTGCACTCACCATTGGAATTTTTTACGTTTTAAATACCAAACTCGGCGCCATTCCTCCCTTAGGTAAATTTTTAAATCCAAGTTCGGGCATTTGGCAAAATGAAACCGATGAATCCTTAACGGGAGAGATTAATATTCCTGGCCTAACAGATAAGGTAACGGTACATTATGATGAATTAATAATTCCGCATGTTTTTGCTCAAAATGAACAGGACTTGTATAAAGCCCAGGGCTACCTCACCGCAAAGCACCGTTTGTGGCAATTGGAGTTCCAAACCCATGCTGCTGCTGGACGCTTATCCGAGATTTTTGGAGAAAGAGCTTTAAATTATGACAGGACAGAACGAAGACGAGGTATGGGCTTTGGTGCAGATCAGGTAATGAAGTATATGGAGGACTATGATCCCAAAACCTTAAGTTTTGTGCAGAGTTATGCAGATGGGGTAAATGCATATATCGACCAACTTGATCCTAAAGATTATCCTGTAGAATACAAACTTTTGGATTATCAACCAGAAGCCTGGACAGCAAAAAAACAGCTTTGTTGTTGATGTATATGACCAAAATGCTGGCGGGTAATGACGATGATCTCGAATATACTAATATGCTACGCATTGTTGGAGAGGAGAATTTTAATTTGCTCTTTCCTGACTTTTTTGATGTTACTGATCCGGTAATTCCCAAGGAGACTGATTGGAGTTTTATCGATGTGCCTCAGACAGACTTGCCAGCTAGCCAAGCAGTTTTGGATACCATTGCCGAAACTATAGAAAAGCCACATCCCGATAATGGAAGTAATAACTGGGCGGTTTCTGGAGCGAAGTCTGAAACTGGTAACCCGATACTGGCCAACGATCCACACTTAGGACTTAAATTACCTGCTATCTGGTTTGTGATGCAATTAAGCACACCAGATCACAATGCGTTTGGGGCTACGATTCCTGGTGCATTGGGAGTGATTTCTGGCTTTAACCAATATATTGCTTGGGGAGAAACCAATGCTACAAGAGATGTTATCGATTGGTATAAAATAGAATTCAACGAGGATCGTACAAAATATAAATATGACGGTCAGTGGAAAGATGTTTCGGTTAGGGTAGAAGATATTAAGGTCAAAGGTCAAGAAAGTTATAAGGATTCAGTGCTTTATACCCATCATGGTCCTGTAGTGTATGATAAAAACTTTAAATCAGATAATGAGCGCTCGGGTTATGCGATGAGGTGGATAGGTCATGATGGCGGGAATAACCAGAAAACATTTTTAGAACTCAATAAAGCAAAGAATTATGAAGGCTACGTCAGTGCTTTACAATATTGGAATGCACCCGCTCAAAACTTCGTATTTGCATCAACCGAAGGAGATATTGCGTTATGGATACAAGGAAAATTTCCGAATAAATGGGAAGGGCAGGGGAAATTTTTGATGGATGGTAGTAATCCAGAAAATGATTGGCAATCCTATATTCCACAAAAATTCAATGCACATACCAAAAACCCGGAACGAGGTTTTGTAAGTTCTGCTAATCAGCATCCTGTAGATGAAAACTATCCCTATTTTGTTTTTAATGATGGTTATGAAACGTATAGAAATCGAGTGATCAACACCTTTTTTAATACAAAGGATAAATTTAGTGTACAGGATTTTAAAGATTTACACAATAATAACCTTAATCTTAAGGCTAAGGAACTCCTTCCATATATGTTCATACATATGGATATCACTTCCTTGTCAGAAGATGAAATAGAGATCTACGAAGAAATTAGAGGTTGGAACTTTAATAATGATATAGATGAGGTTGGGCCAAGTATATGGAGACAGTGGTATGGCAAATTGTACAAAATGCTTTGGGACGAATTTGATGTAGAAGATGTGGCGTTGACTTCGCCGTATACCTACCAGACCATTTATCTGTTAAAAAACCATGGTAATCACGAGTTTATGGATATTGTGGCCACTAAGAATACAACTGAAACAGCAAAAGATTTATTTCTGTTGGCTTTTAAAGAAGCGGCGAAACGTTTACAAGAAATAAAGGAGGAAGAAGGAGATTATACCTGGTCAAATTACAAGGGGACCTACGCAGGTCATTTGTTACAAGCTCTACCGGCCTTTTCAAGATTTGATATTCCTATTGGTGGAGACCGTAATATTGTCAATGCCACTTCTGAAGATCACGGACCTTCGTGGAGAATGATCGTAGAGATGACCTCGCCGCCAACAGCTTTGGGGATATATCCTGGAGGTCAGTCTGGTAATCCGGGGAGTAAATACTATGACAATTTTATCGACGATTGGGCCGCTGGGAAGTACCACAGTCTGAATTTTTTACAGTCTAATGAAGCCACTAGTGCGATCATTGGGACACAAACTTTAATACCAGCTAGCAATGACTAAGAATATCATCAATTTTATAGCCACCATTATATTGGGAGTAGTATTATCATTATTTCTACCGTGGTGGTCGGTAATGACAGCGGCTTTAGCTACATCTTTATTTATACCGCTAAAAAAAGCAGCAGTTTTTTTTGTTCCCTTTTTGGCGATATTACTTTTTTGGGCTGTGTATTGTTTTATGTTAAGTAGTACTAATGATTTTACGCTGGCCAAAAAAATATCGCAATTGTTACAAATAGGAGGTAATCCTTATCTCCTTATTTTGATTACAGGAGTGATAGGAGGATTAGCAGCTGGTATCGCCGCCGTTTTCGGAAAACAAGTCATTACAATTAGTAGAGGTAGATAAGGTTTTTCGGGAGTTGATGGAGGTTATTTCTTTGGGCAATGGACTGATTTTCTATGATAAGGATATAAAAGTTACCTAAAGAACTGAAAAAACATTTGAATTTATGAAAGTACTTTTATACTTTTGTAAAAGTACTTTCATAAATTCAAGAATATGGTAGATATATTAAATGAGTTAGGGTATCTCGCAGGAGCTTCAAGGTTTCGTAGGATCAGTGAAAAACTACA
This sequence comes from Aquimarina sp. KJ22-3, assembly GCF_055808215.1. Taxonomy (NCBI): domain Bacteria; kingdom Pseudomonadati; phylum Bacteroidota; class Flavobacteriia; order Flavobacteriales; family Flavobacteriaceae; genus Aquimarina; species Aquimarina sp. KJ22-3. Next base: position 1,223,800 of record NZ_CM147859.1, read on the forward strand.
ACAAGATGGAGATAAGATTTATTTGGATGCTAATATTAAGTTTAAAGCAAGTTGGTTTTCGGTTTACTATGTACTAGCAAAATCTAAAGATCCTCAAACGATACTTGAAATTTCCAACCAAATTGCCTTTTCTCATATTACGGTCAAGAATATCTTACGTGAATTAGAAAAAGAAGAACTAGTTAGTATCATACCTAATCCTAACGACAAACGTTCCAAATTAGTAACACTTACCAAAAAAGGTAAAGCACTACAAAACAAACTGGAACCACTATGGTTTTCGTTTTCTAATACATTGAAAGAATTATTTTGTCTGGGGCATCCGGATCTAATTAATATTCTAAATAGACTTGATTGGGAAATTAATAGGCAACCCATTAATAAACGTATTGATCAACCCAGAGATGAATTTGTAAAAATCATTGATTATAAGCCTAGTTTGAAAAAATACTTCTATGAATTGGCGGGACCTTGGTTGTTAGGTGTTTTGAACGGAGAACTGGAAGAAGAAGATAAATTTACTTTACATAATCCGGATAAAGCCTATTTAGAAAATGGAGGATTTCTGTTTTATGCAAAATTCAAAAGTGAAATAGTGGGTTGCGTTGCTCTGAAACGATTGAATGAAGATACTTTTGAATTCGCCAAGTTATTTATCAATCCTAACTTTAGAAAACTGGGAATCGCGACAAAGCTCATTGAGCGTTGTATAACTCGTTGTCTAGAAAATGATGCTAAAGAATTGTGGCTACAAACTACTATGAGTATGCCTCAAGCCCATAAACTATATTATAAACTTGGGTTTGATGATCGTTCGGCACCACCTCAAATGGAAGTATTAGAAAGAACAGAAAAAATTATGTGCCTTTCATTATGATTCATATCATTGGTTATATTGCTTTAGGAATCAATTTGGTTTCGATGACAATGAAAAATATCTTTCTATTGCGATTATTGTCGTTAATTGCCAATTTGATTTATCTTGTCTATGGAGTGTTACTCAATGCACCGCCATTTATCATAGGATGCGGAATTGCGATTATGATTCATGGATTTCATATATTCAAACTTAGAAAAATCAAAAAAGCTTTAGCTAACAATGCATGTCCATAATTCCAGCTCAATTGCCTTACTTCTAAAAGGTTTGCTCGAGTATATTAAAGCTCACAATGAGCATCAGAAATTCACAGGTATTAAGTATTTTTAACAAGAGAAGGTACTTGGATATTTTCTCGCATTAATCATTATCAGTAAAAAAAGATGTTTAGATATATAATTACGCGAAACGGGAAATATGGATTCATTAACCAAAAAGGACAAGAAGTTATTGAACCCGTATTTGAAAGAGTATCCGAGTTTAATGAAGGTCTTGCTTGGGCAGTTATAGAAAAAAATGGCAAGTGGTTTTCAGGATTTATAAATGAAAATGGAAGTTGGGTAATAGAGCCTGTTTTTTCTGGATATGGTTGGTCTTTGAATGAAACAAGTCTTTTCTCTGATGGATTGGCGCCTATCCAAGCTAATAATAAAAAAAAGATGTATATCAATAAGTTTGGAGAGCCTGTAACCGAACCCATTTATGACAAAGCCTATGCTTTCTCTGAAAACCGAGCATTAGTGGCTATAAATGGATCTTATGGGTATATAGATGAACTTGGTAATCAAATTATAAATTGCGAATTTGGTGTGGATCGAACTTTTGAGGCAAGAAGTAAATTCTCACAAGGACTTGCAGCAGTTCGTTTTAACATTGGCGAAGAAGGGATTAAAAGTGAAAACAATTACGGCTATATTAATAAAAGAGGTGACGTTGTTTTTGAACCTCAAGATTATTATGCAAATGCATTTTCAGAAGGGTTTGCAATGGTGAAGGATCGTTTTGATTATTACTTCATCAATATAGAAGGAGAAGTCCCTTTTGAGAGGACAACTCAGGTAGCAACTAGTTTTTCAGAAGGATTGGCGGATATGTATGATTCAGAAAATGAGCTTTTTGGTTTTGTTAATACTTCCGGGGAATGGGTTATTGAACCAAAATTCAAATCTAGCATGAGATTTTCCGAGGGGACGGCCTGTGTTCAAAGAACGGGAGTCAAATACAAAGGTTATATTGATATGAGCGGGGAGATAGTGATTCCGGAAAAGTTTGAAATAGCTTTGCCCTTTAAAAATGGCCTTGCTTATGTTAAGCATCGAGATCGATTAGGGTATATCGATAAAGCTGGAGCCTTTATTTGGATTTCAAAGTAATCCTAGGATTAATGAGAAAAATACTTTCCAAAATGAATAGTAAAAGATTAATACTTGCGATCTGTTTATCGTACGGCATCACCTTTTCTTGCGCGCAGACTAAAAGTTCGAACGCTACTGCATTAGCTGTGAGCAAAGATAGCCTAAAGGTATCAGCACAACGGCTTATGAAAAAACATAAAATCCCTGGAATGAGCATGTTATTGATGAAGAGTTTGGATACTGTACAAACCCTAACATTTGGAGTACAACAAAAAGGAAAAGAAACACCGATCGATCAAGAGACGGTATTTTCGGCGGGTTCCGTTAGTAAAGTAGTCACCGCAATTTTAGCATTACGATTGGTTGATTCTGGAAAATTAGCCTTGGATACTGATATCAATACCTATTTAAGAGATTGGAAGGTCCAGGGAAATCAATTTAATAAACATCAACCTGTAACTATAAGACATATCTTGTCTCATACAGCAGGATTTTCGGTCCATGGTTTTGCTGATTATTATCCGGGAGAAGCACTGCCAACATCAACGATAGCTATTCTGGAAGGTAAAGAACCCGTAAAAAATGACGAAGTAAAATTAGTCTTTCCAGTTGGTGAAAAATATCAATATTCTGGTGGTGGAACAACGGTCTTACAGAAGATCATTGAAGATGTTACCGGGTTACCTTTTCATAAAGCTGCTACAAAAGAAATATTTGAACCATTAGGACTTAAAAGAGCAAGTTTTTTAAATCCGCTTCCAGAGGCATTTGGAAATATTGCCAAAGCCCATGATGAAAAAGGAAAACCAGAGGCTTTGCCACGAGGTTATCAAACTATGCCAGAAGCAGCCGCTTCTGGATTGTGGATAACTCCTGAGGATTTGTATGTGATTTTGAAAGCAACGATGACATCACAACAAGATACTAGTTCCAAATTTTTGTCAAAGGAATTAGTTGAAGATATGATCACAGCAGAAGAAAATTCGCATAATGGACTTGGCCCTAGAATCAATACGGAAAATGGGAAACATATCGTCGAACATGGAGGAGCAAATGATTCTTATAGATCTCTTTTTTATTTATTTTGGAAGCAGCAAATGGGGTTCATTATAATGACCAATGGTAATAAGGGGAGAGACCTTATTTATGAGTTAAAACCATTAATAGAACAACATTTAATGAAAACAAAAGTGAACACTTTGTAATATTGATTTTATGACAACAGTTATCAATCAGTAGGTAATGAAGGATATAGAAGACTACATACCATTTATCAAAAAAGTTCTAAATACATACAGTCCGGTAAACGATACGAATGTCTCATTGATTGCGTCAATTTCTGAAATCAAGCATTTGGAGAAAGGAGAAATGTTGCTTGAAATCGGGAAGACTTCAAAACAAAAACACATTTTGTACAAAGGGGTCATTGTCTCGTATTATATCAGTGATGAAGGGAATTTGTATCATAAAAATATCTTCTTAAAAGAGAATTTTGTGGGTTCGATGGTTTCTGCTTTAATAAATGAACCTTCAAATTTTGCACTCGAAGCGATTGAACCTTGTATACTCATTAGTTTTGATTATAAACAATATCGCCAACTTATAGAGAAACATGTGGAACTCAAAGACTTCTATATTGCCTATCTCGAAAAAAATTGGGTGCTCGATAAAGAAAAACGAGAGATCAATATTGTTTTAAAAGATGCCGAAGAACGATATCTTGATTTTATCCATGCCCACCCTAAAATTGAAGAACGCATTCCTTTACATTACATAGCTTCTAATCTGGGGATTACCCCTACGCAATTAAGTAGAATTCGAAAAAAATAAAAAAACACACCTGAATCAACATATGTAAAGGAAAAAGAACTTGTTCTTCTTGAACTTTGCAATATGAAATCAATATTAGTATACACACTTGCATTTACGGGCGGCGTTTTTCTTGCCGTTCAAGCTGGATTCAACACACAGTTGGGTTCAATTCTTAAACAACCTATTATTGCAGTAATATCAACTTCTATAACGAGTGTTGTTTTTGGTTTACTTATTTTGTTAGTTATAAGTAAAGGAAATATTCAGCTTCAAATCTTTGGCGAGGTACCCTGGTTTTTATGGTTTATCGGCGGATTATTTAGTATGATTGGTATAACACTTTATTTCTATACCATCCCAAAACTTGGAATTTCAAAAATGATTGCTCTCGGCCTGTGCGGACAACTTATTTTTTCGTTAGTAGCAGGGAAATTTGGTTGGTTAAACCTGCCTGTAGAACCCTTAACTACAAAACGACTGATAGGAGCTTTTGCGATGATCGTCGGAATCATCTTAATCAATTCAAAATGAAAAACGTAAAACGAAATATCAATAATTTGACCCGTTTATGGGCGTTAGCAGGGAAAGCTTTCCAGGGATTTGAAGAAAAGTTAACGTATACCATTGCTAAAATAAATAATACAGAATGGCCCAATAGAATTTGGTCGACTTCAACACTATCTGAAGAGTCATTAAAAGAAATAAGTTTAAAAATGAAGGAATCTCCTGAGTTGACCTTCTCCTGTTTTAGTGAAAATCAGGAAGATAATTCCTTAGAGACTCAACAGCTTTTTACACTTAAATCTCTACAATACGGTATGAGTTTACCTCTTAGCGAAAAAAATAAAATTGAAAGAGAATTAGAATGCATACTAGTAGATGACGAAGCCAAAGCTTTGTTGTGGAGTAGTACTTTTTCTGAAGCTTTTGGATATCAAATCGCAGCAAATGTAGTAGTAAAAACTAGCAATGATGTGCACTATTTTCTTGTATATGATCAGGGAAATATCGTAGGAACAGTGATGTTGTTGATCACAAACAACGTGGCCGGAATCCATAGCTTGGGCATTATTCCTGCTCAAAGAAAAAAAGGTTATGCATGGAGTATCATGCAACATGTTTTGAATAGGGCAATTGATTTAAATTGTGATATAGCCACGTTACAAGCCTCAGAAATGGCAAAAAACATGTACTTGAAAATGGGATTTACTGTTGACTTTTTAATGCAGAATTATACGTTAAAGCAATGAATACTGACTGATATCAAAAACCCAAAATGCATATATGTTACAAAAAACTTCGATCCGAATAAAAAAGTATCTGATAAGCATTTAGACGGAAATGAATTTAATAAATTTATGATCATATAACATTGAAAAGTCAGTGAGGAGAAAACCCCACTGTCTATCATATACTAGTCCGTTATAAAACTTTGGATGCTATTCATTGAATATGGAAGTTGATCACATATTTATATTTTCTAGTGCTAGAGGTGAAGAAGCCAATAGTTTGATTGAATTTGGTTTAACAGAAGGCAGTAGCAGAAGCCATCCTGGACAAGGAACAACGAATCGAAAATTCTATTTTGAGAATTTCTTCCTCGAGATTTTATGGGTGGTTAACGAAAAGGAAATTCAAAGTGAATTGACCGCTCCAACAAAACTATGGGAACGCTCTCAATTCGAGAACAATGATTATTCGCCGTTTGGTTTGTGTTTGGTAAACGCTACATCCACGGATCAACTTTTTGAAACCAGCAAAATTTACCAACCGAATTATTTTCCTGAAGGAATGTCAATAGACATCATCCCCAACGAAGAATATCCAAAATTACCTTGGACTTTTAGACTTCCTTATCGTGGCGAAAAGAAGCCTCATACAGAACCTACAGAACATGCAAACCAAATTAAGCGACTCACTCGAGTAGAATTTGAAATGCCCACACTTAATTATGGAACCAAATTTGTCAACCATTTTCAAGATGTAGATCTCATCGAATTTACAACAGGAAATAGAATGCACCTAACTCTCGAATTTGACAATATGCATCAAGGAAAATCAAGGGAATTTTTGGAGTTGAATTTGACGATTAAATATTAAAACATTATCATTATAAAAACAGAAAGCAATAACCATGGAAATTATTACAGCCGATCTTTGGGATCGATATGCAGAACGACTTACCTTACTCAATGTAGATTTTAAACATTTTGGTAAAAAAGAAAGTTTTGCCGGAGAGGTGGTCACCTTAAAAGTCTATGAGGATAACTCTTTTGTTAGAAAAACACTTGAAAACGATGGGAGTGGTAAGGTTTTGGTCATTGATGGGGGAGGATCTAGGCGTTGCGCGCTGGTAGGAGATAATATAGCAAAGCTAGCGATAGATAATCATTGGGAAGGAATATTAGTATATGGTTGCATTAGAGATTCCAAAGAAATTAATACCATGGATATTGGCATTAAAGCCATAGGAACCTGCCCTGTAAAAAGTGTCAAAAGAAATGTAGGTGTATTGGGTGAAGAATTGATAATCGAAGGGACTAAAATTAAGAATACACACCACATTTATGCCGATTTGGATGGAGTGTTATTATCTTCAGAAAAGTTACTCAATAATATGTAATTATGATGGATTATCAGACGTTTCAGCCACATCCTGATCTAAGTGCTTTGGTCAAATTTTATTGGACTTTAGAAGTCCCTTTTGATCCTAATAACGAAAAGCAAAAAATCATTCCAGATGGATGTATCGAGATGACCTTTAACCTGAAAGATAAGATCAAAAAATATATCTCTGAAGAAGAATTTATAGTGCATCCTAACGCCATGATAATGGGACAAAGAACAAAATCCTATTTTATAGAACCCTTAGGTGATGTCAAATCATTTGCAATTTGCTTTTATCCACATGGTTTTGGAAATTTTGTGAACACCCCTCTCGAAAAGTTAGTAGATAAAGAAGTGCCGATCAAAGATTTGTTTGGAGAGATTACTGGGCAAGCACTAGAGCAGAAAATAGATAAGGCGTCTGGTACTGAAGAACGTATTGAGATTATTGAAACCTTTCTTTTTGACAAATTGAATCAGAATTCTACTATTGAAAACTTAGTGAAAACTACCGTAGATGCACTTCTTACTACAAATGGAAGTAGCTCTATACATCAAATATAGAAAGAAGATTTATCAAAAAGAAGACAGCTCGAAAGAAATTTCAAAAAACAAATAGGAATTAGTCCAAAACAGTTGGGTAGGGTATTGCGTTTACAATCGGCTTTACAAATGTTGCTCGATGATAAAGAAAGCCTGACCACAATTGCTTATGAAAGTGAATATTTCGATCAAGCCCATTTTAATAAGGACTTTAAAGAATTCGTTGGGACTACGCCAAAGGAATTTTTAGGAAACAAAAACATGGAGCTTTCGACCCTTTTCTACAAATAAGGTTTTGATGTCGCATTTTTACAATTCCAATTCGTTCGTTACAATTAATTTTATGATATAAACTTATTTAAAAGAATGAAAAGAAAAATACTAGGGGTTTCATTTTTTTTGATCTTAAGCGTTATTAGCTGTAAAGATCAAAACAAGCCCAATTCAGAAACCAAAATACAACCAACAACGGTAGAAAAAGTAAAAGATATGAATAGTTTTGTTTCCCTTTTTGAGATTCCGGCAACAGATATTTCGCGAGCAATTCGTTTTTATCAAACAATTTTGGAGGTGGATATCGAAAAAATGGAAATGCCAGGAATGGAAATGGGTATATTCCCGTATCAAAACCAAACGGTAATGGGAGTCATCATGAAAGGAGAAGATTTCAAACCCTCTGCGGATGGGGTAACTATATATCTAAATGGCGGTAATAATCTTCAAACTATACTCGATAAGGTTGAAGAAAATGGTGGCAGTATTATTTTTCCCAAAACTGCTCATGCAGATGAAAGTGGATTTTTTGCCTTGTTTTTGGATACAGAAGGAAATAAATTAGGGCTACATTCTCCAAATTAATAAAGAAAAAAGAGCTTACAAAAAATGTATAAAAAATAATGACGGTTTGGGTGTAGACTCAAACCGTTGTTGTTTCTAATATTTAGTATCTTGTTATCAAAAAATATCATTTTTTAGAGTGCGTTACAGGGATAGTAACAGCTCTAAAGAATAGCAATTGCTAAATCATGAAGTATATAATAACTATGATTATCATGTTTGCTTCACTTTCATCACAGATCATTTTTGATTTTAATCCAGATTCGGATCTAAAAAACTGGCTAGTAGTTGATGACGTTGTGATGGGAGGAAGATCATCGGGTTCTTTGACGTTAAGTCCTGAAGGTTATGGAGTTTTTAAAGGAAATGTATCCTTAGAAAATAATGGAGGGTTCTCCTCGGTACGACATAGATTTGAAAGAATGTCGGCGAAGGGTTTCTCCAAAATCGTCCTTAAAGTAAAAGGAGATGGTAAAAAATATCAATTTAGACTAAAAGCCAATTCAAGAGATTATTATTCTTATATATCTTATTTCTCTACAAATGGAGATTGGCAGGAAATACAAATCCCTTTAAAAGATATGTATCCTACATTTAGAGGGAGAAAGCTTGAGCAACCAAATTTTTCAGGAGAGTATATAGAGGAAATTGCTTTTTTAATCGGAAACAAAAGTGAAGAAGAATTTCAGTTGCTTATAGATACCATAGCATTGAGATAAGTCAACATATGAAAAAATTAGTTATAAGAAGATTAGTAGCATACATGATTGACTATATCATCATCGCCATCTACGCTGTTATTTTATTTGGGATTGCGACTATCTTCAATTTAAAAAAAATCCCTTTAACACCTATTAGCGCTCAGCTGTTGGGGTTCGTTTCGTTAACATTGCCAGTGTTCTTTTATTTTTTCTTGTCAGAACAAAGCAAAACTAGAGCTACGATTGGGAAAAAAATCTTAAATATTTCAGTTCGTTCTGGTTCTCAAAATAGTAGAGTACATATTCTTATAAGGAATATCTTAAAGCTATTGCCCTGGGAAATTGCTCATACTGGGGTGCATTGGATTGTTTTCTACTCTGAATCTGATCAAAATCCTCCAGTCTGGATTTGGGTTACTTTAATAGTACCTCAGGTCATTATTGTGATTTATTTGATCAGTATTATTATCTCAGGAGGGGAAAGTAGTATATATGATAAAGTATCGAACACAAAAATTGGAATGAACAGGCAACAAAATAATAAACTGTAGGCTTTCTTGATATTGCCACTTTCGTTATAGATATTGGTTGCAAGAAAACCAACTGTAACAATTATCTAATTAGGGAATCTATAGACTTAAACACTAATCACGTAAAAAATGAGAATTGTAACGTTATTGGCCTTGATCTTTTTTCAATTTGGTGTGCTTCGCGGGCAAAGTCTATCAAATACCCAGTTGTATGATGATTTAATTCAGTTAAAAAACGCTATTGCAGAATATAACCCAGCGCTAGAGGTTTACAATCCAAAGTTTAACACAAATGTCGATCGTTTAATTGCAAAGATTCCTAAAGATTCGGCATCCAATATTGAAACTTTTAAATGGATAAGTCAACTTTGTGCTTTGAGCAATGAAGGTCATTTCGCATTAGGAAGTTGGAAGGATAAGGTACATTCGGGTTTCTTGCAAAATGAATATCAGTACCTACCAATTTCAATAAAAATCATAAAGGGTAGTATATACGTCTGGAATGATAATTCAGGAGAACAACTATTAAACCGTGGTGATGAAATTCTATCAATGAATACTATGAAAGCAGAAGATATTCTGAGTCGATTATATTCAGCATCACCTTCCGATGGTAGTATAAATACCTATCAAGACAGAATTATTGAACAGGGGTTTTCCTGGATGTATTACTTGTATGTATTTCCAACTGACACCTATCATTTGGAGATAAAAGATACAGCTGGCAGTACTAAAAAAATAACAATACAAGGATTGACGAGGGAGGTACAGTCCAAAAACTTTGCTAAATATAATGCTGATAATGTAAAGAAAAAGGGAGGGAATGAGGCCTTTTATACCCTGGAGTTTAAAGATAATGTAGCCTATTTGACCTTACCATCTTTTGCCAGGAAGTTGGTAGAGAAGTTTGAAGTCAAATCCCCCCAACTTTACAAAACTATCTTTACTCAGATTGATGCTAAACAGATGAAACATTTGGTGATCGATCTGAGAGGAAATACTGGAGGAAGAAATGAGTTTGCCGATGATATGGTACCATACATACTCAAGGGGAGTGTGCAATCTCCATTTCTAAGAAAAACTATTTCCTGGAAAGGAAAGGAGAAAATCTATAAGTTTCCTAAACCCTCGAAAAACGCATTTAAAGGTAACGTTTATGTACTGGTAGATGGAAGAACGTATTCTGCAGGCAGTACCCTTGCGAGATATCTTTACGAATATGCAGATGCTACTATTGTTGGAGAAGAGACTGGTACTCGGTATGAAGGGTTTGCAGCTGGATCAAAGCAGTATGTCACTTTAGTCAATAGCCAGCTAGAGATTGGAATACCAAGATATCACATCGTTTTTCCGGTTTCAGAAAAACAGCAGACCATAAATAAAGGATTACTGCCTAAAATTAATGTGATGTATACCGTTGAAGATCTGAATAATGGTAAGGGCATTCATATGGATAAAGTACACGCACTGATAAGAACATCAAGCACTTCCAGTACAGAATAAAATTACTAATAGTGGATTCATAATTATTTTAGAAATTAAAAAAGTATTTACATTGAATTTAAACAATAGAAAATTTGTAACTGCCGAAAATAAAAGTGGATTATCATCCAAAGAAACCACTTTTCATTACTTCCAAAAGGGAACAACAATTACCGGAACTTATAAAGGAGGATCGATACAAGAAGGGCTTATTATTGGTAAGCAAATTGAAGATTCAAAAATTGAACTTTTGTATCAGTGCCTCACTACCGATGGAGAATTAAAAGCAGGGGAGTCTAAAGGGATCATTTCGGAAACAACAGATGGAAAACTTAAATTAGAGTTTGACTGGAATTGGCTAAATGGAGATTTGACTGGTGGAAAGTCAGAATATATAGAAATTGAGTGAAAGATATCGCATACAATCTCAATGATTATAATTGCTGCTTTCAGAAAAATACTGCTATTATAAACACCATCTACTAGCATACCAACTGTAACAATCATCTATTTAGTAAATCTATACGTTTGAACACTAATCATCTAAAAATATGAGAATCGCAATGTTATGGGCCCTGGTGCTTTTTCAATTTGGGGTACTATCTGGACAAACTTCATTAGAAAAAATCAATTTAAACCCAGGGAAGTATACCGTAGGTTTTAAACATTATACCACTGTTGATAGTACAAGAACTTATCAAATCAAAAATGAGTTCAATAATCAATTTGTATACAGACCCATTCCTGTGAGTATTTGGTATCCTGCAGACCTTAAAAAAGAAAATACCAAGCCACTAACAGTTTTAGATTATTTGGAGGTGTTAAAGGAAGAGGAAGAATGGGAAAACTTACCCAATGAGTTTCTGCTAGATTGGTTTCCTTACTTGTGGAATACACCTCAAAACAAAGCGCATCTACCCGAAAACGCGAGAGCTTTTCCTGAAGTCCATTTTTTGGACGATACATTTCCTGTGGTAGTGTATGCACCCAGTTACCAAGCGTCATCGATCGAGAATTTTGCACTCTTTGAGTATTTGGTGAGTAATGGATTTGTTGTGATATCAAGCCCATCCCGAGGTACAGATACCAGACAGTTAGAAGGTGGAACAACCAAAGATATGGAAACGCAATCTCGTGATGTCGAGTTCCTACTAAAAGAGATTCATAAGTATAAAAGCATAGATACAGATAAAATTGCATTGATGGGATTTAGTTTTGGAGGGCTCTCTAACGCAATTACGGTGATGAAAAATCGTAACATAAAAGCCTTGGTAAGTCTGGATGGAACAGAAAGATACAGATATGATGTGTTAGAAAAATCAGCTTATTTTAATTTAAACAGATTGAATATTCCCTATGTTCATTTTGCCCAAAAAGAAATTCCTGAAATCGTTTTGAAGGAGGATAAGATTCCAGAAGAATTGAACTATAAGTTTCAACTGTATGATTCTTTACAATACAGCAATGCGTATAGTTACAAATTCCATGATCTATCTCATTCTTATTTTAGTTCCTATGGCGTTTTATTTGGGAATAGAGATAAAAGGCAAGACAAAAGTGATGATAAAATAATGGCCTCTTACAACCTGCTTTCGATGTATACCTTGCAATTTCTCAATGCTACATTAAAAAATGAAGTAAGTGCCAAGAAATTCATTGAAAACACTCCAGAGGTGAATGAGATTTCAAAAAAAATGAAGAAATCCCTCTCAAAAGAATTCAACTATAAGGATTTTAATGATTTGGCACTAGGTCAAGGATATCAAGATTTGATTCCTTTGTATCAACAAACTTTGACAAACCATCCAAACCTTAAACTAAAAGAGTGGATGCTCAATAAACTAGGTTTGAGATTGTCTTTTGGCCAAAAAAGAATAGAGGAGGGGATCAATGTGTTTTTGTTAGCGTTGCATATATATCCAAATTCGGCAAATTTGTACGATAGTATAGCCGAAGCTTACTTGATCAAAAAGGATGCAAAAAATGCCATTGTGAACTTCAAAAAATCTTTAGAACTGAATCCTGAAAACCAAAATGCAATTCATAAGCTACAGCAGTTAAAGAATTAGGAATTTCTGTACTACATATACCTTGAGATAGCAAAAGACAAAGAAAAATAATTGTCGGAAAATTATATCTGGCAAGGTCTCCCATTTGATACTTTATATTTAATGCAACTTTGTTGCTTTTGATGAAATTAGTTTATCTTTATAAGATCTAATAATTAAAACATTGTAAAAAATCACTGAAGCATGTTACAAAGAAAATTTGACGAAGTAGTAAAAAAGGAATTCCCTAATGCGAAGGATGCAAAGGATACTTCTATTCATTATTTAGGGAAAATGCAAATTGAGCATCAATTAGATATTTCAAAGGTACTTATGGCAACTTCTGTATGTTCTGACGATATCAATGTGCCATCAACTACGTTCTTTAATGTCTTGTTTGGACCGTTTGTTATGGGAGGACTTGGGGGAGTCCCTTTTGTTGGACAAACAGGAATGACAGCATTCGCACATCATATACCGGATAATGGAAGTGCTTTTATTTTTTATGGCCCTCATATCGGAATTACCTTAGAAGGAGATTTAGGTAAGATGTATCGACCAAGAATGGAAGAAACAGGAAACTCTTGTGGAGCTTTGATGCTTGCTTTAAGTCGTTTACAAGATAATAGTTACGCTCCTGTGATCAATGATGATGACTACCAACAAATGAAGTTGGAAGAGAGCTTATTGCCATACAGAGACGAAATACTGGGTAGCGATAATCAGGCAAAAGCCATTACAGAAGCCACGTACAAGATTATTGATAAGAAGATCCATGAGTATATAAAAACCTGTAAAAATGAATTCCATGTAGACAAGATAACCTTATTGGGAGGGGTCATCATTAATACTGATTATGGATTGGATGATTATTTTGATGCTAGAAATTTTGAAGTAATTGATTTGAAAGGTCTATAACTTGAATGATTCATGATGACGTAATTTCATCTTGAAGAATCGGATTGAATTAAAAACGCTGAAGATCACATTATATAAAGGGCATTTAATGCCCTTTATTAGTATATTACATCAAATTAAAAGAGAATGAACAAAATCCTGACACTGTTAGTATTGCTGATCATAGGGTGTACATCCTGCAATACTTCTGAAAAGAAAAAGGATGAAGAAATTACCAAACTCGAAATTGCAAAGCAGTATTATGAGGCTCTTGATCGTTCTGATGTCTCCGGAATGGCAGCGATACTAGGGGATAGTATTGTGGTACGAGAAAACGCAGACAACTACGAAGAACGTTTTTCTCAAGAAGCCTATACCATATGGTTAGAATGGGATTCGGTATTCGAGCCCACTTACAAAGTCCTTGAAATTGAACAAAAAAATGATGTGGTGAAAGCCAAAATTTCAAAAATTGATAAAAGAATTCTTTTTCTAACCGAAGAACCAATAGTATGGCGTGAAATGGTACGATTTGAGGATCAAAAAATAGTCAAGGTTGAAAGAGTGGAATACGAGGTTTTTGATGTCGCAAAATTTCTTAAAAACAGGGATGGCCTGGTAAATTGGACGAAGGTAAACCATCCTGAACTGGATGGATTTCTGTATCCGCAAACAAAGGAGGTAGGAAAGAAATACTTACAAGCCATCGAATTGTACAATGCCAATAGATAGCAATCCATATACGGATTTGACTGTTGATGAGGTAGAAAAATCAAAAAAATAAGGTAACGCTTTGCTCTAGGCGGACATCTACGGGGAACGATAGTTACAATCAAACGAATGAAACAAAAAATAGATACAGTTAGCAAAGAACAATACCAAGAAGTAGTAGAGGTTTGGGAAGCTTCGGTTAGAGCTACGCATCACTTTTTAAAAGAAGAAGATATAACCTATTTTAAACCGCTAATCTTAAATACCTATTTGGATGCAGTAACATTAAGATGTATCAAGAATAAAGATCAAAGCATAATAGGGTTTTTAGGAGTTGCCGAAGGGAATTTGGAAATGTTATTTATAGATCCTAAGTATCGAGGAAAAAGAATTGGAAAAACATTATTAGATTATGCTATCGATAATTTGGGCGTAACCAAAGTAGATGTGAACGAACAAAATGAACAAGCTGTTGGTTTTTATAAGCATTTCGGATTTGAAGTTATAAGTCGTTCAGAATTAGACTCCATTGGTAAACCTTATCCGATCTTACATATGGAGTTGAACAAATAATACTGTTTCAATATATATTAGAAACTGAATGAATAATCAAAAGAATACAAAAAACGAATCAAATCTTGGAAGCAGAATTTTGGCTGGATTTATCGACTACTTAATAATTTATGCGTTTTTCTTTGTGTATATATACACTTTTGGAGCTCCTGACCCGGATGGAGGATATTCTGTAAACGGATTGCCAGCATTGATACCGGTATTATTTTGGGGGATAATGACAGTTGGACTTGAACAGTTGTTCGGGGCTACCATAGGTAATTCAATTACAAGATTAAAACCTGTGTCGATTAACGGAATTTCAAAAAAAGTTTCATTAGGACAATCTTTGCTTAGGCATCTATTCGATCCTATTGACATGTTTTTTTTCGGATTAGTTGGGATTCTAACGATACAAAACTCAGAAAAGAACCAAAGGGTTGGTGATATCGTTGCAAAAACTATAGTTATTAAAACTCAAAGCGAAAAATAAAGAGTCTATTTGCAGTAGAGCTTATTATAAAAGAATGCAATTCAATTTTGTTATTTTAGTGCTCCAAGGGAAGTTTCTTAATCGTTCTACACGTTAAAGTTACTATTGATAAAAAACAAAAAAATGGAATACTACTCCTGATCAACAACAGTCTGAGGAACATAAAAATTTAGAACCTTTAGAGAGAATTGATGGTGCTTATATCCTAAAAGAAATTGGTGGTGTTTTGAACTTTGAAAAGGGAGTGTTGTATACCATCAAAGAGTTGTTTTTAAGACCGGGAAAAGCGGTACTTGAATTTATTTTATATGATAGAAAAAGATTGGTAAAGCCTATCATTTTTGTGATTTTTAGTTCACTGTTTTTTGTGATTACTCAACAAATATTAGGTTTTAATACGGGAACAACTCCAGAGAATATACAAAGCCCTGGCGTGCTAAAAGCATTTGAATGGGTCGGAGAAAATTTTGGGGTGGTAAATATTCTATTGGGTTTTTTTATTGGGCTTTGGACTCGATTGTTTTTTTTAAACTCCAAGTATAATATCTATGAGATATTTATTTTGGTATTTTTTACTGTAGGAATCGGAAATCTAATTTTCACTTTCTTTGGGATTGTAGAAAGTATAACAGGTTTTGAAAGTTATAATTTTACCTATTTTGTGGCACTTGCTTATTCTGCCTGGGCTATTGGAAACTTCTTTGATAAAAACAAAGCGATGAGTTATTTCAAGGGCTTGTTAGCATATGTTTTTGGAACAACAATGGGTTCATTTGTTATCGTCTTGATTGGAATTTTAATAGATGTCTTTAACAAAATTGGTTGATAAAAAAGATAAGAGTTGAAACAGATCAGCGTCAAAAAAGGAGAGATCTTACAAAAAAGCGGAGATCTAAACAGTAAAATTTATCAAGTTCAATCTGGCCTTTTGCGAAGTTATTTAATTGATAAAAAGGGCAAAGAACATATTTTTATGTTTGGCCCCGAGGGGTGGACGGTAGCTGATAATGTAGCACCAGATATACCTTGTGATTTATATATCGATGCGCTTGAGGACTCTGTGATCACTGTTTTTCCTAAAGATATACAAAAAGAAAGTAAAAATGCACCAGCATTTATAAAACGTATTGCGGTCCTTCAGAAAAGAGTGATTATGCTAATGAGCGCTTCTGCTCTTGAACGATATGACCATTTTATACAGACCTATCCAGAAATTGTACAGAGAGTACCCCAAAAGATGATTGCTTCGTATCTAGGAATTACACCAGAAGCATTGAGCGCTATCAAAAGCAAACAACTTAAATAAGCGTTTCCCATTATTTCTTAATCTACATTAATGCACAAAAGATAAATTAAGAACATATTTGACGGAATCAATTTTACAGTCAAATGAAAAGCGGAGCTACACTACTGAAAATTTCGGCAATTTTATGGATTATTTGGGGAATTGTGCATATTCTCGCAGGGGTTATGACCATGAAAGGCATACTCACCAACGATATTTCTTCATCGATTGCGGGAATAGCAGATGCTATTGAACCCAATACACTAACCATGGATTATCCAAAAGCAGCCGGAGCTGTTGTAGGACAACACGGATTCAACTTGTTTTGGATTGGTATTGTAACCTTTGTAAGCGCGTTCTTTGTTTGGAAAGGAAATAAAAATGCTATTTTTCTTGCGGCAATAACTGGAGGCTTAGCAGATTTGGGATACTTCTTGTTTATGGATCTAGGAGGATATGTTAAGTTTTTTCCAGGAACCGTAATGACTATCGTTTCATCTTTTGCGATAATTACAAGTTTTTATGCTTACTTCAAAAACCGAAAACTCAACTCTACCGAGTAAATAAAAGCACATCAAATTTTGTAAAAAGATAAGGCATTTGAGAACTCTCTCAATTGCCTTTTTCTTTATATTTGATACAAGTAATAATCCGCAGCGATTTTACAACCTATAATTCTCATCCAAGTACCAGCAAGCAAATTATGACAAACAAAAGACCGTTTATCTTCTTCATCCTGTTATTGATTTTTACACAAGGATATTCTCAAAAAATAGAAACTTTACGACAGAAATTAGAAGATGTTATACAGTCCAAGAATGTTGTTGTTGGGGTGGCAATTCATGGAATGGATGATAAAGATACTCTGAGTATCAACGGACAAAAACACTTTCCGATGCAAAGTGTATTCAAGTTCCCAATTGCGTTGAAGGTGTTATCTGAAATCGATAAAGGAAACTTTTCTCTGGAGCAAAAAATCAAAATCAAGAAAAGTGAATTGTTGCCAGGTTTATGGAGCCCAATACGGGAAAAATATCCAGAAGGAGCTACACTAACCCTGGCCGAAATTATGAAATATACAGTTGCTTTAAGTGACAACGTGGGATGCGATGTGTTATTAAGATTGATGGGAGGACCACAAGCAATAGAACATCATTTTTCTCAATTAGGTTTTAAAGATTTTGCAGTAAAAATCAATGAGGAAACCATGCAAAACAATTGGGATCAGCAGTTTTTGAATTGGACTACACCTCAAGAAGCGAATAGGATTCTTAAAGCATTTTACGAAAACAGCAATAGCCTGCTCACCAAAGAAAGTCACCAATTTGTATGGGATGTTATGAAAGGAACCAAAACAGGTAAAAACCGATTAAAAGGGCAATTGCCAAAGGAAACCGTAGTGGCACATAAAACAGGTTGGTCAGGAGCGCATAAGGAAACAGGGATTACGGCTGCAGTAAACGATATTGGACTCGTTTTTCTTCCCAATGGAAAGTACTTTGCCATAAGTGTCTTTGTTACCGAATCGTCAGAAAATTTTGAAACCAACGAGAAAATCATCGCTGATATTACAAAAGTAGCTTGGGATTATTTTGTAAAAAAATACTAGTTAAAAAAAGGAAAAACAACACCATATAAAATGTATTTTCTGTTGTCTTTTTGCAAGATCACATAAACCTCAAAATAGAATTAAATCAAAAATGATTTCAGAACTTTTTGTAGAAAACAAAAAAGCGCCTCAACAAACCAATATATATATATATCCAAATCCTATTATTACCGGCAAATCGCGTTAGCGATATTTTGGATCGCTGTTGGGGTTTATTTACTATTCGCTGTCCACTGGATAATTGGGGTAGTGGTTATTTTATATACGCTATTAGCGATGAGAGGCATTCCAGGGTATTTAAAATTAGCAAAAACGAATAGGATACAAATCGAACTATCCGATAAAGGAATCGCATTAGAAGGGAGAAAGGCGATAAGTTGGGGAGCAATCTCTGATGACCAAATCATAAATGAAGCTAATCACGCCTCTCCATGGAACCCTGATGAATATTTGATCTTTACAACCGGATCTGAAGAGTTTAAAGTATTCCTGAATCATCTGGATACAAATTCATCAAGGATAGAATACTTATTAAAGATCTATCGGAAGAGAAGTGAACACCAGAAATGAAGATAATAAGTTTCAAATTCAGTCAAAAAAGAAAAGTTTTTGGGAAAAAATAAAAACAGTATTGAATTAAAAATATGGTAAGGTAACACAGATTATGATTGTTATTCTGTAAGTTATAGTTATGAACTTGCCAATCATTGTATGCCCTTTGAAAATTCATACAAAAAAGTATTCAGTAAAAAGAGAATTTCACAATAGATGGATAAAGAGTTAACCTTAAAAATAGAATTTACCAATATTCTATCAGAATCAGAACAAATGGTTTTTTGGGATGAACTGATTGAAGAAATTGAAAAACGGAATTTAATAGCAGGAGGAGGTTTAGATTCGAAAGGAATCGATTGGGTAATAGATTATTCCGACTCTTCTTTGGACAAAAATGTAATAATTGATGAAATAGGAGATTTTCTGATTGATAAGGGAAATTTAGTGCTTAATTTTAAGATCGGGTAAAATGTTTTTACCATAAAGTATATAACTTATATTACCCTAATTCTTCACAATTTCCTTACCTTGGTATAAGTGAAATTCCTAAGGATATAATACCTTCTCATTAGTCAAAATCAACAGCCGAAAATCAAATAGTTTATGCCACACTTTGTTATTGATTGTTCACAGCACATTATACAACTAAAGTCCCCACAAGAAATTATTCAAAAAGTCTATGATACGGCAGTAGCATCCGATCTTTTTGATCCCGGAGATATTAAAGTTAGAATCAATCCCTTTGAATATTATACCGTTGGTAATACTCAAGATGATTTCATCCATATTTTTGCCAATATTATGGAAGGACGAACCGTTGCTCAAAAAAAGAAATTGTCGGATAGTATCATCACCGAGTTGAAATTGCTATTTCCAGACGTTCCGATTATTTCGATCAATATTAGGGACTTCGAAAAGGCAACCTACTGCAATAAAACAATGGTGTAAGAAAGAATGAATACTGAGTTTTTACTTCAAATCACTAGTTTTTTAATAGTATTTGTTTCATTTCTTTTAGCATTTTTCTTATTTACGGTAAACTCAAAAAATAGGATAGGGAATATATTTCTAGCCATTTATTTAATCATTAGAGCCATAGATGTAAGTGCTTATTTTTACTATGATATAGTGGATTTACCTATCGAGTTAGAGTTGTTCAGAATGGACCTTGGCTCCTTTTTGGAGATTCCATTTCTATATCTTTTTGTACTTTCTATAGTCTACGCTGACTTTGAAATCAAGAAAAAATACTTGTTACATCTGATTCCTTTTGTGTTGGTGAGTCTGATACAAATTCCTATTTTTTATTTGGCCGATGCTAGCGCTCAAAATCAATTTGCAGATACCTATCTGTATAACCCTTTTGGTGTGTTTTCGATGTCTTTAGCCCATTTGCAAAACTTACTGTATATCATTCTGATTTTTCAGCTTTTAATGAAATATAAAAAGATACTGGTGGCCAACTATGCAATCTCAGACGATTATAACTATAAATGGTTGATGCAAATGACTATTTTTTTAAGTGTATTGTTTGTGGTTGCCATCATAAAAAATAGTCAGAAGTATGGAAATACAAACGAAGACCTTCTTCCATTTCGGTTAGCGGTATCCGTGGGAATGTTATTGTTTACCTGTTGGCTAGTGTTAAAAGCCATGTATGCTCCCAAAATTTTTACAGGAATTGATTCCAAACTTCAATTGAATAAAAACAAGGAAACGGCTATCGTAAAAGAAAATCCTGATCTCCATCAAAAAGTGAATGAATTAAAAAGGTTCATGCAAGAAGAAAAACCTTTTTTTGATCCCGACTTTACGATTCAAAAGCTATCTGAGCAGACTCAAACCGATACCAGAGAAATTTCAAGTATCCTAAACCACCATCTGAATCTCAATTTTTACGAATTTGTGAATCAATACCGGATTACCGAGGCAAAACATATTCTACTTCAAGACAAAGAGAAAACAATTTTGGAAGTTTTATACCAGGTAGGCTACAATAGCAAATCTACTTTTAATACTCATTTCAAAACATCAACAGGGCATACACCTACAGAATTCAGAAAAAAACATCATTTATCATAATTATTTGATGAGAAAATGGTTCGGATGAATCATTCGAACTTTTATTAGAACTATAAATCAGAGGTTTGTGGCATCGTTTTAAAAAATTAGAAAACATGAGACAAATAATACTGTTCGTAATCGCCTGCTATCTACTAAGTAGTTATTCCTTGTATTCACAATTGGGAACCGATGATGGGGCCACTGCCAACTACACCGAAGAACAATTGGTGCAGTGGATGAATCGCAAAATTGATAGTGTAGTTCAAAAAAACAACATCCCTGCCTTGTCTATCGGAGTTATACATAGGGGAAAGGTTATTCTAAAAAAGGAGTTGGTGTTCTACATCGAAATACAAAACGACTTGCAACCGAAAATTCGATGTATCAAATTGCTTCGGACACCAAAAAAATGACGGGTATCATTGCCAAAAACCTGGTTAATGAGCAAAAATTAGATTTGGATCAACCTATTGTAGTATATCTAGGGAGTTTATTAGAGAACGATGCTAAAGAAAGACTCAAGCATGTGACAGTAAGACATCTTTTGTTACACACATCCGGATTGCCTTATAGACAACTCACTATTACGAGAAAGGATGGAGAACCTATGCTAAACCCGTATACAAAAGCACTTTTGTTAAATGATTTGAACAAGGTTACATTACAGTCTAAACCAGGAGCAGAATTTGGCTATTCAAACTTCGGATATGCCATTGTGGGATATGTTTGCGAATTGGCAAGTCAACAAACTTATGCAGCATTGATCCAGAAGTATATTTCAAACGCATATGATATGACTAATACAACGGTGGTTTTGACAGACAAACAGAAAGAACTTCTAGCTACCCCTTATCGAAAAGAAAATAGAAATGAAGAAACATCCGCATTTACTATGGGTACGTTGGCCGCTGCTGGAGGAGTGTATTCAACAATAAATGATCAAATTCAATTGATGAGGCTTCAGATGAAAACGTATTCCAAAAAGAGTGACCCCTCAAATCCGTTAATGCTTCATAAAAATCCGTTCGAAAAAGAAAATGGATATGGTTTTGGATTGGGTAAAAAGGTTTTTGATACCGGAATACAATATGGACATGGTGGAGACTTGGATGGTTTTGGAAGTGCTTATGTTTTTTCTCCTGAATATCAATCGGGAGTAATCATTCTCACTTCAAGCGGTGGAAAGTGGATTGGAGAATTAGAAAAGGAAATACTTTACAAGTTAACCAACAGGAAATATGTTTTACCCAAAAAATCCATTGCGCAAGAAATCTATGATATTATTTCTACTACGAATTATGAAGCCGGAAAAGTATGGTTTGACCAACATAAAAATTCAGAAAAATTTTATCTTAGAGAACAGGAAATGAATAATGTAGGTTATGCACTTTTGAACCAGGAAAAAATGGATGATGCACTAAAAGTATTTAAATTGAATACCAAGTTATTTCCTGATTCTGGTAACGTGTATGATAGTCTAGGAGAGTGTTATCTGAAATTAGGAGACAAAGAAAAAGCAGCTATCAATTATAAAAAATCGCTCCTTCTAGATCCTAAAAATGCAAATGCCAAAGAGATGATTAAAAAGATCGAAACCGATCCTAAAAACTAGTACGAGCTGAACCTTAATAACCAGAATAGTAACCCATTTATGAATACGTATTTTTTAATTGCAGGAAGCTTATGTTTTATATTGGGATTGGTACACTCCATTCTTGGAGAGTATTTAATATTTAAATCCAAAAGAAGAAAAGGGCATATTGTTCCTACAATAGGAAACACCAAGTTGAAAGGAAGACATTTAAGAATACTCTGGGCAACCTGGCATTTGGCTTCATTTTTTGGTTGGTGTATTGGAGCCTTTCTAGTAAAAATAGCATTGGTACAAGAGCAGTTGAATGCAGATGTTGTCAGTTTTATGGTCTATGCCACTGCGATAACTATGTTTGTTTCTTCACTCCTGGTGTTTGTGGCAACCAAAGCAAAACATCCTGGATGGATAGTGCTGTTGTTAATTGGGGCTTTATTAATTATTGGGAGTTGAGTAAAATGCAAGTATTGCATCTAGTAAAGCTTGTTGCTATACAAAAGTAACAAGCTTTACCAAGTAAAAATATAAGTAAATATAGCTGCCAAATCAACTACCGAGTTGACAGAAAATAAGGTTCTGGGAACTTTTTTACCTCAATCCCATTGCAGATACAAAATAAGATATTGGTTACCAGAGCAGCGGCCAGATGCGATCCCACCACGAGTTGAGGAGGCGTGATCTTAGTCGAATTGGCTTTGTAGGATTCGTAAAAATTATAAAACCAATCTAGATTTATATCGGCTCTGTCTTTGAAATAAGCCAACATATTTTTGATCAGTACAAGCTCAAATCTTCCTTCTTTTTGGGCTACATCAAATATCTGTTCGCTATCTGGGGTAACTACATAAGCTGCTCCACCCCAACCAAAATTCAAAGGATGAATTACCGGGATCTCTTTTTCTTTGCATATTTCGTCAAACACAAAAGGAGTTTGTTCTGCATCAAAATCAATTGCATTTATGGCAATATCGCAACCGTCAACATACTGAGCAATGGTGTTAGGCTCCAGAAACAGATGGTGATACTCGATATTTGCATTAGGATTAATGGCTTGCATTCTTTTAGTAATCGATGCCACTTTTGATTCTCCAACGTTTTGAAAATCATAGTTTTGTCGATTCAAATTCGAAGCTTCAACTTCATCACCATCGATAAATACAAAGTTTTCAAAACCTAATCGCAGAGCGGCTTCGGCAATAACACTACCTAAACCTACGCCTCCAAATACAATTTTTATATTTTTCAGTCGATCTTGTTCTTCCGGAGTGATATATAGCACATTTTTATGATAGTGTTCTTCATCGTGCATTTCGGGTATTTTCTTTACACTTTCCATATTTCTATAATGCTGTTTTTTTTAATGATATATTGGAGACAATTCATTGTTTTCGATACCCTTTAGCCAATTATGGATATCCGGTCCGGTCATGATCACGGGATATGTGGGGCTCCCCAAACATTCCTGACTGGGGCCTATTTTCTGCATATTGATCCCTATTTCTCTGAAAATGGTATAAATAAGCGCATCAGATTCTGCAATCACCAAACTATTCGGATTTTTATCGACAATCAGAAAAGCTTGGTTTACCAGTTGCGTGATTAATTCTTTTGATGAAATCTTATTCTTGTATTGTTTCAAAAATTTAGAATCGATGGCAAGCCGACCAAGATGCCAAATATGTTTTACCTGTAGGTTCTTTTCTTGGATAATTTCAGGTAAGTTGATATGAAATTCCTCTTCAATGGGAAATACATCACCTTCTGTCTTGTAGGTAACTTTTATGGTACCCACAAAGTCTTGAGATTCATTTTTAAACCCAAAACAGACGGATTGATAGTATCTTTTTTGGTCTGAAGCTCGCATATCCAAGCGAATTTGATCTGAAGGCTGCCAGTCATACTTTTTGGCATAGTGATAACTATACAGTTTAAACACAAAGTCAGAGAAAAAAGGAAGCTGCGGTTTTCGGATTTGATATAAATCCAGGCCTTTGTATTGACCTAAGTATTTGTCTTTTGGGGCAAACATAATATAGGTTTTAAAATTCGCCTGCAAAAAACCATATTTTTCCTCAATTAGACATGTTAATTCCTTTATTTTTTTGTTAACCTGTTATCAACTTAAAGTGACGATTGGTTACGTACTATTGCTTAAAATTTAAGTTGGTATTTATACTTGCATTTTGAATCAATGTAATTTGTTTCACCTATTTTATTTCTAAAAATAAAATAGGTGAAATTTACTGAAGCATTTGAATGTTTAAAAATTATACTTCAACCCAAACTGTGCTCTCCATCTCGAGTTGAACAAATCCGTTACGTAAGGTTCTGTACCCTCAGGGATATTAAACTGAAATAAAGGTTCGTTGTTCTCGATTCCTCTAAAATTTAAAAGACTAAAACTGGAGTTGACCACATTAGGCACAAACACCAAACGCCCCCAATCTCTATTGATAAAGTTGAATACATTAAGCATATCAAAAGAGAGAGAAATGCCATCCCCGTTTTTTAGCTGTACTGCATATTCTAGTTTCATGTCTAATTCATGGTTCCAGGGAGTACGGGCTCCGTTACGTTCTGCAATTTGCCCTCTTCTGTCTCTTAGATAAGGATCTGCTTCTATAAACGCATTAAGACGTTGCCACTGTTCTACAGCACTTACTGTAACATTTCCAGCACTATCGGTGATATCAATCAAATTAATTTCTGAAGCATCTCTTGGCACATAGATTACATCATTTCTGGAGGAACCATCACGATTTAAATCTCCTTGGTATACATAAGAAAAAGGGGTTCCAGCTCTTCCATTATATAAAAACGAAATGAAGCCTGTACTGGATTTTCCGAAATTAAAATTATAAGAATGACTACTTACAAATTTATGTCTGAGGTCAAAATTGGAATAAGACAAGCCAGGATCGTTTGCGACTAATGCTTGGTTCCACTCAAAATTAGCCGCAGGAGAACTACGTACTGTACTTGAAATGTCTCGACTACGGCCATAAGTATAGCCCAAATATCCACTGTAATTTCCGGCTTGCTTGCTGAGTCCTAAAGTTAGGTTATATCGAAACCCTTTGTCGGTATTGGTGAGTAAAAACACGTTGGTGAAATTTGGATTAATTTTGATGGCGTCACCGGTTTCTAAAAAATACGGTCTGTTGTCTGCACCATCAAAGTTACCCACATTATCTCTTCTGTTGATCGACTGAAAAAGGAGTCCATTGACTACTTCGGTATAAGTACCTTCTACGTCTATCGTCCATCGATATGGTAGTTTTGCTTTGAAAGCAATATTTGTTTTCCAATCTCGAGGTAGACTAAAATCAGGATCCAATAGATTAATTTCGGTCAAATTGGGCTGCACGCTTCGCAGATCTTCTAGGTTTTCAGTAAGTGCAACAGTATTATCTGGCCTTAGATCGATATTAAAATATTCTGTACCCGAAATATATTCTGCATAAGCAAACCACAGATAGGGGATACGTCCAGAGAACAAACCGGTTCCACCTCTTAACGTGTATTTGCCATTGGCATCTATTTTGTAATTAAACCCAATTCTTGGATTAAGTTGTGGGGCTTTGGATATGGTATTATCGAATCGAGAAAATTCTGGAGTGTTGCTTACAGCTTCGCTGATAGGTAGTTTTTGAGTCAGATACTGTCCGTCAAGGCGCACTCCGGCAGTTACCTCTAGGTTTTCCCCAATACGAAAGTTATCCTGAAAAAAAGCAGCGGCTTCAAAGACTCCGATAGTCGCAGAAGGGCGGTTGCTCACAAAACCAAAGTCATTGTTATTGATGTTATAAACTCCTCGAATTCGAGCAGGGCGATCATTCAAAAAATCATCTACAGAACGGTATTCCCAACGACCGTTCCATGCCGAAAGAAATCCATAATCAACATCATGCAGTTGTCCAAATACCCCTGCAGTAAAGTGATGCTTGTCGATATCAAAAGTATAAGTGTCGGCAATCTGAAGTGTTGAGAAATCGGTATTATAAACTGAAGCTTCTCGATACGTTCCGGCAAATATACGACCGGCAGACGAAGTTGCGATCTGAATGTGCGGAAACACGCGTCCGTCAAAATCTCGATCTTCTTTTACAATATTATACCCAACAGAAAGCTTATTGGTCGCTCCATTAGAAAAGTTAGATTTTAGTTCTAATGCCAGACTATTGGCAATACTATTATGTCGGTATCCTTGATTTCCGAAGTTGAAAAAAGTACTATTCCATTCTAAATTATCCGCAAAACTATTTACATAATTATTACGAAGTGTCAACTTGTGGATTTCAGAAAGATTGTAGTCTAAGCGAGCAAATAGTTTGGTACTTGCAGTTGGTAAATCAGCGCTCTCGTATGCACCAGGATCATAATTGTATACATTGAGTAATCTGTTTCGGATTGCAGTTACATCATCCAACGAAATGTTCGAAGACTCGCTCCCAGGAGCATTTAATACGGGGGTTTTGGATAAGGCCTGCTCAAAATTGACGTAGTAAAATAACTTGTCTTTGATAATAGCACCACCGATTCCACCACCAAATTGTACATCATAAAAGGATTGTACATCTTGCTCTATACCTCGGGCAAACTCACCTATTAGATTTTGATTGTTACCATAACCATATACTTCTCCCTTTGTGGTGTTTGTACCATTTTTTGTAACTAAGTTGATACTTGCTCCGTTAAAATTTCCAATACTCACATCAAACGGAGATAGTTTTACACTTACTTGCTTTACTGCTCCAAGTCCAATAGGTTGACTCCTGGACAGACTACCTGGAGTCCCGTTAGCCGACGAGCCTGATGCTCCACTAGCAGGTTCCTGAAATCCAATAATATCATTGTTTGCAATCCCGTCAATGTTTAAATTATTAAATCGGTTACTGGCACCCCCAAAAGAGTTTAGATTGTTCTCGGGTAAGTTTTTAGTAAGATCCTGGATGTTTCTATTGATGGTAGGAGTAGCTTTAATGGCTTTACGATTGAGTAAAGTTTCATTACCATTTTTTTTGGGTGTAGATTCTGCCAAAACAACCACTTCCTGTAGTGCAGTACTTTCTTCTTGAAGTATAAAATCTCTTATAGTAGCGCTCCCCAAATTGATGACGAGATTACGCTCTTCAACGGTTTTAAACCCTAAAAAAGAGATGGTAACAGTATATTGACTTCCAGGGGGTATATTATTAAATCTATAAAACCCGTTTTCCTGAGAAATAGCACCATAGGTAAAATTGGTTTCAGTATCTGTTAATACAATATTGGCAAAGGGTATAGGGTTGTTTTGAAGATCTTTTAAACTTCCTTGAAGGCTACCCGTAGTCTCTTGGGCAAAAGTATATAGGTTAAAAAATAGTATAGTGATGATAATGACAAAGCGATTCATGCGGCTATGCTGAATTAGTACTTAAAAACACCAGAAAAGCTTCTAGAATTTAAAGTAGATGATTAAAAAATAAATAGGAATAACCAGAGGTTGTATTTAAAACAAAAGACCTCGTCTTACAATTGAATTAAAAGTGGTACCGGGGATCCTTTGTTAAAAGGAATTTGTTGTAAACATTGAAGTATATTGAAATCAATATGACTATAAGACGGAGAGGCTTGCTTTTGAATGGCTTGGATGCTTCTTCTTAATGCCTCATTAAGGATATATCTAGTAGATAAGTGGTAGATATCCGATAGGAAATCAACATCCTGAAGCTCTTCAAGTACGATACAAGAAGGATTGCTATCGATGATGTTATCTAATACTTCCTGATAGACGAATGCTGTATTCCAGGTGAAGTCCAAAAAAGAATGGTAATCAAAGTCATCTTTGGAAATACCCAATAAAT
Source organism: Aquimarina sp. KJ22-3 (assembly GCF_055808215.1). Classification (NCBI taxonomy): domain Bacteria; kingdom Pseudomonadati; phylum Bacteroidota; class Flavobacteriia; order Flavobacteriales; family Flavobacteriaceae; genus Aquimarina; species Aquimarina sp. KJ22-3. Next base: position 1,252,195 of record NZ_CM147859.1, read on the forward strand.
AAAAACCACCATCAGCAGTTGGACCTATAGCATTACCATTATTGTCTAGCGCTTTTTTTGCCTGTTGGATATGCCTTACATCAAGTAGAGGGCAATCATTACCAATAGTGATGATTTTATCGTATCCAGCTTCAAAGACATCTAGTAAGGCATTAGAGAATCTTTCTCCAAAATTAACACCTGATTGTTGCTTCTCGTCAAAATAAAGGACAGGTAACCCACTTTGATTTGCAATTTTTTTGGTGTTGTTGCTTAAGGATTTTCCTAAATTATGTTGTCCAAAAAATGCCTTGTTTTTCAACTCTTCTTGAAGTGAAAGGGAGAAAACAAGTAATGCTGTGTTTGAAGTATACATTCAGTGGGCAACTATAATTTAATGGTATAAGTAGTGCTAAGTCGTGTAAAAAAGAAATTCATTACAAGACTTGATAGAAAAGCATTACTATGAGTTATAAAATTACAATTTAAAGTTCTGTTAAAACAGTAAATTTTATTCTTAATTCTGCGTTCTATATTTGGACAAGGTTTTACGCATATTGTAATGATATGGTTCATCATTTTCTTCTACCCCAAAATTTTTGAGCAACAACATGCGGATACTGTAGATTGGAAACAATTTAAACCCGAATATCACAAAGCAAATGCTGATTTGGTTCCTATGCGAGGAATGTTACCACTCATGGTAGCTTCGGTATTACTAATTGCATTTGCGATACCAAAGATTAGAAGATTATAATTTAGGTATAAAGTAGTTACAGATATTCGTTAAGAATAGTGTTTATATCTTTTCCGTCATTTAAATATATTGGATAATGAAAATTATCTAGTTTTTTAAGGAGTTGATGCAACGTCTGTTGTTCTTTTTTGGATAGATTACCGCTTACAAGTTTTGCCGCCTTTCCGGCCTCGGCATAGGCGAGGATTACATTTTCTTCGCCTTTTTTTGTTAATCGTAATAATTTACCTCTTTTATCCTCTGGGTTAGGAAACTGCTCGATAATCCCATTTTTTAGTAATCGTTTAATTACTTCCATTCCTGAAGATTTATCATACGCCATTTTTTTAATCAAATTCGTTTTTCCGATAGGTTGAGATCTGTGTAAGATTGCTGTAAAGGCAAAATCCATATCTGTGGTAAAGGGCAATTCTTCTAAGGCAGATTTGATGTAGAAATTAGAATATCTACTCATCCTTCCAATATATGCAGCTATTTCGGCATCAATACTATGTTCTGTAATGCCAAAATGGTCATTTTGCTCTGTATCGTCTAATTGATGATCTAACCAATTTGAGAAATATTTCAGATTGATATCCTCTTCCTTGTTGCTCTTTATAAATACTCCAACCAGATCATACACCTGTTTTATAAAGTCAAAAACCTTCATTATGTATTATTTAACACTAAATTAAAAATATATATTATGATAAAATACCTTTTTGTTTAATATTTGTAAAAAAATGTTATACAAATTTAAATCTCTTTTTTGGTATTTACTAAAATAGAACTAAAACATTAACTCTTACTACTATGAATTCTAAAAATGTTTTCCTTGTATTTTTTATGATGGTGATTTCAAACCTACATGCGCAAGTGTATGGAGAACTTTCCGGGAATGTCACCGACGAGACCGGTCAACCGATTTTGGGTGCTTCAGTCTTTCTAGAGGGTACCGAAAAAGGAGCACAAACTGATTTTGATGGGAATTACCGCATCACCAATATTACTCCCGGATCATATAATTTAATAGTAAGTTATGTAGGTTTTGAAACGCAAACCACATTTAATGTTATCGTAAGATCAAAGGGAACTCCAGCTTATAATTTTGTTCTTTTAGAATCCACAGAATCCTTGGATGAAGTGGTTGTAACCAATGCTAATAAGATAAGTAGACCAAAAGAAACACCATTATCCACACAATCATTATCTGCTGTAGAAATAGCAACCTATCCGGGGAGTAATAATGATGTGGTACAAGTAGCACAAACGCTACCAGGAGTATCCCCTTCAATAGGAGGGTTTAGAAATGATTTAATCATAAGGGGAGGGGCACCCAACGAAACGGTGTATTATCTAGATGGTATGGAGGTACCAAACATTAATCATTTTAGTACCCAAGGAAGTGCGGGAGGACCTGTAGGTTTAATCAATGTTTCTTTTATAGACAATGTTACCTTGTCCACTTCTGCATTTGGTGCGCAATATGATAATCCACTATCTGGTGTGTTACAATTCAGTCAACGCACAGGAAATAGTAGATCGTTGAGTGGAAACTTCAGAGTTAGTGCAAGTGAAGCAGCGTTAACTCTAGAAGGCCCTTTGTTTAAAGGAACTCTAGAAGATGCAAAAACTACTTTCTTAGTATCTGCAAGACGTAGTTATCTGCAATTCTTATTCGAAGTGATTGGTCTTCCTTTTAGACCTAATTATTGGGATTATCAATACAAAATCAATCACAAAATTGATGCTTATAATGAGATTAGCCTTACAGGTTTAGGATCTATTGATGATTTTTCTGTGGAAGCTCCAGATGACTTTGATCCCGAACAACAGGCACAATTAGAGCAGGCTCCTTTTATAGAACAAAGGACCAACGCTATCGGGATATCGTGGAGAAACCGTTTCAAGGATGGTTCTGGTTTTATGCAAACTACACTGAGCAATAATACATTGAACAATGAATTTACAAGATTTGAAGATCCAGAGAATGAAACAGGGGTTATTTTTAGTAATGATGCGGTAGAATCTGAAACGAAACTACGATATCAACTCACCAAATTTTTGGGAGATTGGAAACTCACCACAGGGTTTAATGCCCAGTATTCGTATTACGAAAACAATACTGCTAATCTTACAGATAATAACTTTTTTAGTACCGAGATTGATTTTTTTAAATACGGGTTATTTGCCAATGTGACCCGTTCCTTTTTTAATGAGAAATTAGACGTGTCTTTTGGATTTAGAGCAGACGATGACAGTTTTGTAGAAGACAATACGCTGTTTTCCACTTTTTCGCCACGACTTTCCTTATCCTATGAATTTGCTGAAGATTGGAGAGTAAATGGATCGTTAGGGAGGTATTACAAATTACCACCATATACAATCTTAGGATTTAGAGATAACAATGATGTTTTGGTGAATAGAGATGTAGATTATACGGTGAGCGACCATTACGTTATTGGATTGCAACATTATTTTGGGCCATCTGCCAGTATTTCTTTAGAGGGATTTTACAAAAGATATGATGATTATCCAGTATCTGTACTGGATGGAGTTTCTCTAGCTAACAAGGGAGCTGATTTTGAGGTGTTAGGAAGTGAAGATGTAGCTACCGTAGGTCAGGGAAGAAGCTATGGCGTCGAATTGCAATTTCAACAAAAACTGTCGAATAATTTTTACGGAATCTTTGCCTATACCTGGTTTTACAGTGAGTTTACTGGTTTTGATAGCAATGAATACTTGCCTTCGGTATGGGATAGCCGTCATTTGGTGTCGTTTACTGGAGGATATAAACTTCGTAAAAATTGGGAAATAAGTGCGCGTTATCGCTTTGCAGGCGAAACACCATTTGTACCGACGGATCTTGATGCTACCCTGGCAAATTATCCTGAAGTTATTTTGGATTATTCGAGATTGGGAGAAGAAAAATTAGATGTTTTCAGTCAGCTAGATCTTCGAATCGATAAAAAATGGAATTTTAAGAATCTATCTCTTGATGTATTTATAGAAGCTCAAAATGTGCTGGGTCAAGAGATTCCTCAGCCTACTCAATTTGGACTTAGTAGAGATAATACAGGAACAATAATCAATCCAAGAAGCCTTACTCCAATTGAAACTGACTCTGGGCAAATTATACCGAGTATTGGTGTGGTTGTGGATTTTTAAATACGGGTTTTATTTGTTGTAGATGATCTAGAAGATAAAGAACAGTTATTTTGTTTTTATGAAACCTTATTTTTTAAAATATTGTCAGACGTCGAAAATTATTGCATTATGTCAATAAAATTGATTGTAAAGTAAAAATTCGTTAATTTTTTATAGTAAATATTGTTATATTAACAAACTATTTTCCAAAAATAGTTTGTTTTGCGATAATTAACCAATTTGAATGATGAGAGAATTTGACGTGATTGTAGCCTATGAAGACCCCTTAAAACGATTAGGAATAAGAGCAATGCTTGAAGCTCCAAAAGAACTTAAATTTATACTTCATGATGATATAAGTGACCTGGATAAAATGAGAGCATTGATTGTAGATTTACAACCTGATTTTATTGTTATTGATGCGACTTTAAATTCTAATAATTCAGGAATAGAGCTTGCCCAGTTTACCAAAGCAAATGCAAAGAAAACTAAAATAGTTATCATGACTTTTGATTTGGATATTCGCTTGAAAAGGATCTTAAGAAAAATGGAGATCACCTGGGTGATGTACAAAGCAGATACCGTAGAAAGCATGAAAAAATGCGCATGGAGGGCTATTCATGATAAACCTTATATAAGTAAAAAGTTCAGGGAAAAATGGTATGCCGAGGATGCAGAGGAAATACAAAAGGAGAATCCCTTGTACAAATTATCAAAGACAGAAATAAAAATTCTACAACAGGTGGCGCAGGGCAAAACCAATAAAGAGATCGCTTTAGAATTTTATAAGAGTGTAAAGACAGTAAAAAACCATAGGCAAAACATATGTAATAAACTTAACCTTCAAGGAAGCAATGCGCTTTTGAAATATGCGTTAGAAATAAAAAAAGATATCATGTCTCCTGGTATTCCTATTTAGTAGGAGCATTTATATGGATAATTGATTACTACATTTTGAGACGAAATGGTCTGCTTTTCATCCATGATTATTAACCTTTTGTAGAAATAAGAACATGTGCCTATTTTTTTAGGTTTGGGTATAAGTACTTTAGCATTATTAAATACAATGATGCATCAAACTTAAAACCCAATGTATGAAAAACTCCTTGTCATTTTAGTATTTATTTGACTAATCCGTAAACAAACCAATTACTAGACTTTAAAATCCCTAAAAAGACAATCACAAATTGTCATAGCAGCTTATTTGTTTCAAATAGGCTAGGCTGACTATTAACTAATCTTAACTACAAACTCATCCCTAATGAAATCTTTTGCACAAACATGTATGTGTTTGCTATTGCTCTATGCTTCAGCAATACATTCTCAAGAATTGATCCTTCAAAAACAACAAGAAATAGTTGTTATGGATCCTATGACAGGAAAAATTGACCCAAATACATCAAAAAACGCTGTAACACTGGATATTCAACCTACATCTTTGGATAATATCGCTTATACTATTGCTCAGATAGATCCAAATATAGAGGTCACCAAAGCCTATGATTTTTTTCAGGGCCTTCAAAGTCCTTTTGATCCAAACTTATGGGTATATATGGAACGTGAACAGATTGGAGGCGCATTCAATTTGATCAAAATCAATCTTTTACAGAAACAGAAAAGTATCTTATTACATAAAAAGAATCCAGACCGAAGGGAAATTGCTTTCAAACCAATAGCTTGGACTAACGATCCCAATAAGATTTATGTAGAGGGAACCTTTCTGGATTCCTCTGATGAGCATAATGGTATTTGGATATTAGATCTTTTATCCAATAAGTTCGAAAAGTTAGGCATACCATTTAGCTACATGAAAACACCATTACTATCACCTAATAGATCTCAGTTCTATTTTTTGGGGACAATGGACAGGAAGATAGATGTATTACATGGACACGCTGACAAGATCATTTCTTACGATATAAAATCCAAACAAACGAATACGCTGCTAGAAGCAAAGGGACAATATTTACAATTAATAGGCTGGAAACAACAGCTAACTCAAAAGAAACGCCAACAAAACCAAACAAAATTTTCTAACTTAAGTTATTATTTACCATGGGATGCAGGAGTAGATTTATGCGTTTCCAGGCATGGTACTCCAGGACCAGTTGGATCTCATACTAATGTTGGTCGATGTAACATATTTGGACCAGGAGGACATCATTCGTATCCAGCAATTGATTTTGCAACATCTTTGTCTAGTGATCAAAATGTTCGGGCTTCGGCAAGCGGAGTGGTTTCTTTTTCAGGTATAAGCGGTAGTCTTACCAGTGGATATGGTCGGTTAGTGATTATTCGCCACAGTGATGGTACAAGAACCTATTATGCACATAATAAGGTCAACTTGGTCAGCCAAGGTCAAACCGTTAGCAGAGGTCAAGTAGTTGCAAAAGAAGGTACCACAGGCGGATCAACTGGAGATCATATTCATTTTGAATGGAGAGCTGCTGGTGGTAATGCTTCTACCACAGGTCGTTTTACAGGAATTGGACAACCAAGACAAGACTATCGTTATCGCTCTAATAACAGTACAGGAACTCCACCACCGCCACCACCTTCTGGGGATACTACTGCTCCCACAACTAGTATTAGTGCCAGTGGGGGAGCTACACAAGCTGGTGATTTTACAGCCAACTTTACAGATAATGATAATGTTGGAGTAACTAGAAGGTTTTATCAAGCCTTAGAGAAATACGGTGATAACTGGTATGCTAATCGTGGTAATGGATTCTTTAATGATAACTGCAACGTGCTCTATTCTGGTTATACCATTGGAGCAGGAAACTGGTCAATCAGTAACAAACATCTTCGGCAATCCAATACAAGTTCTGATAACACTCAACTTAGCTCGTTTTTGTCTCAGAACTCAGGATTGCCCTATTTGTATGAGTTTGCCGCCAAGGTAGAATCGACCTCTGGTCCTCGTAAGTTTGGGATACATATCATGGCAAGTGATGGTAGTTTATCTCAACGCGGTAATTCTTACCTGATATGGTTTAGTGGCGAAGATAATAAGGTGCGTATTTACGAAACGGTGAATAATGTCCTTAATACCAGAGCTATTGGTGATGCGCCACAAGATAACAAATGGGCGAATTATAAAATTACTTATAGCCCAGCTTTTGGAGTATTAGAAATCTTTAAGAACAATAGGTCTTTGTTGAAATGGACAGATACTTCCCCGATCAAAAATGGTAGTTCTATTTCATTAAGAACGAACAAGACGGTTGTAGAATTTGATGATCTTAAGGTGTACAAATTCAGAGCAGGGAATAGTCAAGTGATTACTGCAGGAAGTGCAGTGACCAAGGACATAAGAAGGCAAAATGGCAAGGTAAAAAGTCTGGTAAGAGATGCTGCTGGAAACTGGTCTTCTCCAGGAAATCTAGATGTAACGATTAGTAGTTTATCCAAGCAAAACAATACGATAATAGACGATACTTTTCTTACCAATACTGTGGTGATCTATCCTAACCCTACTGATGGAAAAGAACTACAAATGGATTACCATTCTTTATCCAAGAACACAGCATATATTTCTATTTATGATATGCTAGGAAGAAAACTGAAATCGACTCATGATCCTTATAAAGGAATAAATGCCAGAAGTATGGATCTCAGCAATTTTATAAACGATCTTCAAAAAGGGCAATATATAATCAAAGTATCTATTGATCACATCACCAGTACAGTAAAAATTACAAAACAATAGAGGACAAAGGTATTCTCAACAAGTAATCTCAGGAGGATACATATCAATAAATCGAAATTTGAAAAGTAAAAAGCTACCTCAGAATAATTAATCGAAACACAAATCTTATGAAAACATTCAAATTATTAGCAGTAATGCTATGCGGTTTTACCTGCGCTATTGGGTATTCGCAATCTTATCTAACCAATGTAAAACCAATTACTTCAGGAGGAGATTTTAGCACACCAGTATGGTCTCCCAATGGACAAAAAATACTTTTTACGAATCATGAAAACAGTACTTTGTTTGTTGTCGATCTCAAAAAAAGAATAAAGTGGAAAAAGTAAAAAGTGCTGAGGGTATTGGATATTTAGCCAATTGGTCAGCCGATAGCAATAGTATCATATTTCGTGAAAAACCTGAAGGAGGAACTTTTTCTGACCTTGAGGTAAAGAGTATCAATCTGGCATCTAAAAAGGAAAAAGTATTGGCCGGAGTACACCCTGAGAATACTAAAATGGTGGCTCAAACAAAATCGGGGAACCAATTAGTAGTATACATTAATCAAAAGACTTTAAAACTTGAGGCAAAACAAGGAAAAACTGGGAAACCTTGGGTAATTACCAAAGAAGAGGGACAGTTTTATCATCCAATAGTTTCTCCAGATCAAAAATATGTGGTGGTCCATGAGGGCGCTAATATGTATAGTTACCCTATTTCAGGAAAAGGTCAAAGAAAAGACCTGGGGATAGGTTTGGCAAGTAGCTGGCTTCCAGATAGCAGTGGAATAGTCACTTTTGAAGATGAAAGTGAGGATGGACATGATGTTTCTGCTTCAGAACTCTTTTATATTTCTGCAAAATCTTCAAAAAAGGTACAACTAACGGCTACACCAAATACTATCGAAATGTGGGGAGATATATCTCCAGATGGAAAGAAAATTGCGTTTTCTGACGAAAAAACCGGAGCCATATTTATCGCTGATTTTAACCTAAATAAGTAAATCATGAATACATCTAAATATTTGAATAATACTATTGGCATTATGGTCTTATTGGTGGTAATGCTATTTTCAGAAACAAGTAATGCTCAAGTAGTTGTTATTGACCCAGGGCATGGATATACATCTACCGGAGCAGATCCCGATGGAAGGACAGATACAGAGCATGCTACAGCACTTGCTGTGGGATTGAAACTTCGTGCAAAATTGCAAAATGGTTGTGGCAATTGGACCGTAAGAATGACAAGAACAACCAGAAATGGTTGGGTGTCGCTTACACAAAGGAGAGTAATGTCTAACAATTGGAGGGGAGATCGTTTTATTAGTATTCATTGTAATGGTGGAGGAGGTACAGGAACCGAAACCTTTTGGTCCAGATCTAGTAATTCACCGAACGCAAGCAACAGTCGTTTTTCTAGAGAAATTCAGGATCAAATGGTTGCTGGAGGGCAATGGGTAGATCGCAGGTCTTCTGAAGATCGCCCTTATTTGGGGTTCACACTAGGAGTTTTGAATCAAAATAATGCGATAGGTGTATTAAATGAAATTGGTTTTGTAGACTCTGCCGATAAAAATAAATTATTGAATGATACCTGGAGAGATCGATTTGCCGATGCTTACGTGACAGCATTAAAAAACAGTTTAGGGAATTGTTCTGGAGGAGGAACTCCGCCACCACCTCCACCTTCTGGGGATACTACTGCTCCCACAACTAGTATTAGTGCCAGTGGAGGAGCTACACAAGCTGGTGATTTTACAGCCAACTTTACAGATAATGATAATGTTGGAGTAACTAGAAGGTTTTATCAGGCTCTCGAGAAATACGGCGATAACTGGTATGCTAATCGAGGTAATGGATTCTTTAATGATAATTGCAATGTGCTCTATTCTGGCTATACCATTGGAGCAGGAAACTGGTCGATTAGTAATAAACATCTTCGGCAATCCAACACAAGTTCTGATAACACTCAACTTAGCTCGTTTTTGTCTCAGAACTCAGGGTTGCCTTATTTGTATGAGTTTGCTGCCAAAGTAGAATCAACTTCTGGTCCTCGTAAGTTTGGGATACATATCATGGCCAGTGATGGTAGTTTATCTCAACGGGGTAATTCTTACCTGATATGGTTTAGTGGCGAAGATAATAAGGTGCGTATTTACGAAACGGTGAATAATGTGCTTAATACCCGAGCTATTGGTGATGCGCCACAGGATAACAAATGGGCGAATTACAAAATTACCTACAGTCCAGCATTTGGAGTATTAGAAATCTTCAAGAACAATAGGTCTTTGTTGAAATGGACAGATACTTCCCCGATCAAGAATGGTAGTTCTATTTCGTTAAGAACCAATAAAACGGCGGTAGAATTTGATGACCTTAAGGTGTACAAATTCAGAGCAGGGAATAGTCAAGTGATTACTGCAGGAAGTGCAGTGACCAAGGATATAAGAAGGAGAAATGGTAAGGTGAAAAGTTTGGTAAGAGATGCAGCAGGAAACTGGTCTTCTCCAGGAAATCTAGATGTAACGATTAGTAGTTTATCCAAGCAAAATAATACGATAATAGACGATACTTTTCTTACGAATACTGTGGTGGTATATCCTAACCCTACCGATGGTAAACAATTAATGCTTACCTACGATAGTAGTAATACATCAAAAGCTACCATATCCTTGTTTGATCTTACTGGTAGACTAATACATCAAAAGTCAGATCAATTTAGCAAGGAGCTGCAAAGCAACATCGATATAAGTGATATGGTAAATGACATTCCTTCAGGAACTTATTTCCTTAAAGTAAATAATGGTACCCAAATTAGTACTACCCGAATCATTAAACAGTAGTACATAAACACCTAGGATAGAAAACAACGCAGTCAAAATCCTATATAATTAGGGTTTTGACTGGGTTTAGGCACTATTTTAAAATAAACGAAAAAGAAAGGAGGAAATAACCAAAAAACTGAACCAACTAAAAACCTCACACAAATAACACAAACTCGAAAATCTTATCAAATGAAAAAAATTCAATTTTTAATCATTGGTTTAGTTCTTATTGTATCGTGTACAAAAGAAAAAGTGAATGAAACGATCCCTAACGAATCTGTTATAGAACAAAATCAAAAATTACTATCTATTACAGAGGTCAATACCTACATAGAAGAGCAATTGCAAGAAAAAGGAGATCTGCTCTGGTTTGATGCACCTGCAAATGTATTATGGAGTGCGGTAAAACATGGTGATGGATATCTAAGTATAGGATATGGAAAAGAAGTACATTTTTCTGGCCAGAAATCACCTGAAATTAATACGATAAAGGAAAATATCTTTGCTGTTTTGAAAGCAAATGAAAATACAACCAAATCCAACTTTGTAATAGAAGAGCAGGAAATATTACAATCTGTCGAGGTTAAAGTTTCCAACTTGAAGACCATCGAAGCCCTTCAAAAATTGGAAGGAGTAAGATATTTAGAACCCAATTCGTATACCTTCTTTTTAGAAAATGAATTGAATGAAGAAAACCAAAAAAACTTTGGTTGCGCTAGAGATGGAAGACTAGTTAATCCCAATGACTATAGAGTAACTACGCCTAATAGTTGGATTCCCTGGACTTTTGATGTTCATAATATCCCTCAAGCTTGGCAATATAGTACTGGTGCTGGAATTACTGTTGGAATTATCGATTCTGGTATTTCTGACAGTCAAAAGTTTCTAGGAAGTGATTTTAATGATGGTTTTTCAACAGGAAGAACGGTTGAGAAGTTGGGTACTTTTGATGGTTCAGTAGTGGACGATTGTGGTCATGGTACAGCTATGTCTGCTGCAATTGCAGGCCCAAGAAATGATGATGCAATGCCTGTAGGAGTAGCTTACAATTGTAATTTGGTGTCCTACAGAGGTACAGGGGATGTACTTTTAGAAAGTAGAAAAGAAAGAAGATCAGTTAGCAAAGCGCTTATAGAATTGGCAGATCGGCCTGATGTAAAAATTATATCTATGTCTATTGGATGGGTGTGGACCGTAGGAAATATAAAAGACGCAGTAAAATATGCGCATTCTAAAGGGAAGATGATTGTTGCTGCAGGAGGTACTTCTACCACGTTTACTAATTGGTATGCAGTAATATTTCCAGCTAGTATGAGAGAAACGGTAGCAGTTACAGGTATCAGAGAGAATGGTAAACGTTGTAATATATGTCATGATGGAAGAAAAATAGACTTTACTGTAATGATGCAAAGGGATAACGATGGAGATAGAACAATGCCAGTTTTAGGGTACAGATCAGATGTTAGAAATGTAGTAGGAGGGTCCTCGATTGCAACAGCGACCACTGCAGGAATAGCAGCACTGGTATGGGCAACTAATCCAGATATGACAAGAGAACAGGTGTTGGATAAAATGCAAAAAGCGGGTGAATATTATCCTAATCGTAGCAACAGATATGGTTTCGGCAAAATAGATGTTCTTAAAGCCGTACAGTAATTTTTAAAAGAAAAGAAAGCTTAATGGATGTATACAACATCTAAGGAATTTAGGTTTTCATCTTAGTTTACTCATTTAAGATGATCAATAAAAAGCGAGCATATATTCATGCTCGCTTTTTTCTTTTCATATCGTTTGCGAATAACTAGATACAAGGAGAGTTCCAGGGGAGTTCGCATAAACCTCCATTGAGCGGAGTAGGAATCCAGCTGGTACCTCCGCATCGATAACAATCTTCTTCGGTTTGTGGCCAGGCACCTCCGTGTATTGTTTTTTTCTGATTGCTGTCAAGTGTTTTTACTCCATTAAGATTTAAAATACGGTGTAACATAATATTAGGTTTTAAGATTTGAATAATAATTTACGTAAAAACTACCTGTTTTGAGTATAATTAACGAAAAGTAACATTTTGATAACGAAGGCTTCCAATGGAAATTTATATACAATAAAAAAAGTGCCAGGCCCTAGGAACCTGACACTCGACATCAAACCAACCAAACCTAATCTTCTGTAAATGTATAGCTCGTTCTTACCACTTCTGTCAATCTGAAATAGCCAAAAGGATAATTATCGGGATTTGTTTCGTTAATACAGTTTCCTCTTACCGCTACAGGAGTGGATTCAAAAAGACCAACACCCCCTATTTGAGAGATTAAAATTTTGATATAATCATAATATTGTCTTGATATTCCAAAAAATTCGATATCTACAGTATCTCCTGGCGCAAACGGACCTTGATTTTCTCCGTCTTCATCATCATCTTCTAGTTCATACCACCAATCGATCTCATTTCCATTCACAAATTCGTCTTCAGCAACTTCTAATTCAGGCAGTAAGTCTCCTCTACGTTGAAACTTGAATAGATAATTGTTTTCTTCATCTACGGGATCCGTAAATACAAGGTGAACTTCTAGAAGCTCCTCGTCGAACCCATCTTCTCTATCCTGAAAAACATTGGTAATATCAGGAACAGATGTCATAGTTTCTGTGGCTGTATAAACTTCTCCGTCATAGGCTATACGAAGTGAATAAGATTGCCCTAAAACAGGTACAAAAGAATCTGTAGTATAGGTTCCATCATTCTGATCTGTAAAAACAAATTGTTCTTGAGTACTGATATTGGTTATTTCTACCGAAGCTCCTGTTACTGCAGTGTTAGTATTGGTATCAAAAAATGGTGTTGATTTACGTAATCGGATCGTTTGTTCGTTACCAGGGGTTCCTTTCTCCCAATCGATAGAGGCTTCTACGACCAGTCGTTCAGGACCTTGTTGTACTTCAACATCAATAACATCTTCACAAGATGTAAAAATGATGGCGATTGTTACTATAATAAGTTTAACTACTGTTTTCATGGCTTAAAATGTAAAGTTGTATGTTATAGAGGGAACAATACCAAAAATGGCGGTTCGGGTAGCTTCGTTAGCTCCGGTTTCCAGGTTTTGTCCAAAAGAAATGGAGGCCGCATTTTTTCGATGGTATAAGTTGTAGACACTTAATACCCATTCTCCTTTAAACTTTTTGTTTTGATATTTTTTAGGCTTATAATTTAAAGAAACATCCATTCTATGGTAGGCAGGCAAGCGATCTGAATTTCTTGCTGCATAACTCGCAATAGATAGATCCTCATATTCATATTGACCATTGGGATAGGTGACAGGTCTACCGGTTTGGAAGACCATATTGGCTCCAAAACTCCATTGATCATTGAATCGATACGAACCAGAAATAGAAATATCGTGAGTCCTATCAAAAACTGCATTATACCATTCTCCGTTATTGATACCAGGCCCACCTGCAATTCCTCCAGGAGTACGTTGCTCTGATTTGGAAAGGGTATAGGCGATCCATCCTTTAAAATTACCTATGTTTTTGCGAAGCAACACTTCTAGACCATAGGCGCGCATTTCGCCATTTAGAATCTCAGTTTCGATATTGTTTTGTCCGATCAGCTCTGATCCATCAATATAATCGATACGATTGTCTACTGTTTTGTAATAAGTTTCTACTTCTAAAGAATATTTTTTATCCAGAAAATTACGGAAGTATCCTATGGCGTATTGATTGGATAATTGAGGTTCGATAAATGGACCACTAGGCGTCCATACATCCAATGGGGTAACCGATGAGGTATTAGATAATAAGTGAATATATTGTGCAGTTCTAGAAAAGCCTGCTTTCACCGAAGAATTCTCATTTAATAGATAAGCAAGAGATATTCTGGGCTCAAAGTTCCCAAAAGTTTTTATGGCGTCACTTTTGGAAAAAGTTTCTTCTCCAATTTCTTGGCCTCTTTCATAAATCCCCAAAGTTGGGTTATATACTACAGGTTGATTATTGGCATATTGAGCTATAGGTTGTCCTCCTAATCTTGAAAACGTGCTATAGCGTAGTCCTAGTTGTGTGCTTAAATTTTTGGTGATTTTATATTCTGCGTTGATATATGCACCACCTTCAACAGCTCGTTTAGGGTCTAAGGTTAACGGATTAACCGGAGAAGTATCTGACGTGGTCTTAATTTGACCCGGATCAAAATCATAATAAATTCCGTTTACCCCAAAATCCAGCGTAAGTGCATCGCTTGAATAATACTTTACATCGTATTTGAGGTTGTAATTCGTGATGGAAGAGATCCATTCGAATTGATCTTGTGAAAACCCTAAATCATAATCATACTTACTCCATATAGCAGACAGATTAGAGAATATTCTATCGTTAAAAATATGATTCCAACGCAAGTTCCCCGAAGTATTTCCATAACTGCTATCAAAGTTATTCCCAAGTTCGAAAGCATCTCTACCAAAATACCCGCTCAAAAATAACTTGTTGTTTTTGTTGATCTTGTAGTTTGTTTTAAGGTTGAGGTCATAAAAGGATACACTGTTGTCTTCGCCTGACGCTTTTAGGATCAAATCGATATACGATCTTCTTCCCGCTACCAAAAAGGAACCATTATCCCCAAAGAGCGGGCCTTCTGCAGTTAGGCGACTAGAGATGAGTCCAATTCCTCCGGTCAATCCAAAATTTTTGCTGTTCCCATCTTTTTGACGGATATCTAATACCGAAGATACTCTACCTCCAAAACGTGCGGGGATACCACCCTTATAGAGTTTTACATCTTTGATAGCATCAGCATTAAAAACAGAGAAGAAACCGAACATGTGCGAAGTGTTGTAAATGATGGCTTCATCAAGCAATACCAAGTTTTGGTCTTGCGCACCTCCACGGACATGAAATCCACCAGTTCCTTCACCATTGTTGGCGACTCCAGGTAGCATTTGTAGGGATTTCAAAACGTCTACTTCACCCAGAACTACTGGCATTTGCTTGACCGTACCAATATTCATCTTGGCTACACTCATTTCAGGTTTACGAAGAATAGCACGTTCTACACCTTCGGCCTTAACAACAACTTCTTCAAGTTCTGAAGTTAATTGATCAATTTCAACATCATGTTTTACATCTTGAGTAAGATCGATATTAATGGTAACATCACTAAATCCCATATAGGAAATGGTAAGAACGTAAGAACCTTCGGGAGCAGTAATAGAATAAAATCCGTATTCGTTGGTAACACCGCCAATGTTAGTGCCGTTAAGGAATACTGTAGCTCCAAAAATACTTTCTCCATTGCTCTTGTCGGCAATGGTTCCACTAACGGTGTGATTGTTTTGTGCCATTGTTATGACGGAACTTAAAAAGAATAGCCACAGTAACCAGCGATTAGGTTGGGTAACTGAGGACAGTTGTGGTTGACTGTTCATTTTTTGATTTTTTATGGTTTATAAAATTTTCACCACTAATGACAACCCAAAAAATAGAGAGTTGCATGAGCAAACTTTTTTTAAAATTTTTATGCCTAGATGCAACCCTTTATTTTTTACCTTGTCTTTAGCAACATCAAGACATCAACCTAATACCCTTTGGAAACCGACATCCGCTTTACGCACAAGACCCTAGTCGAGCAATGCAAGGCAGGGAATAGCAGTTCTCAATTTGAGCTGTATGGGCTGTATGTGGATGCGATGTATAATGTTGGTATGCGTTTTTTGGGAAGTAAGGAAGAAGCAGAAGATATCGTACAAGATAGTTTTGTAGACGCTTTTAAAAACCTGAATAACTTTAAGTATGACAGTAGTTTTGGAGCTTGGCTAAAACGAATTGTCATTAATAAGAGTATCAACAGATTGAAGACTAAAAGGGTTCCTGTGGTACCTATGGATGCTCATGAATATCATCTAGCAGATGAAGCACCTATAAAAGCCGACCCAGTAGATATTAAAAAGGTGAAATCTGGTATTTCCAAATTACCAGATGGCTACAGACAGATTATCAACCTATACTTAATAGAAGGCTATGACCATGTGGAGATCGGAGAAATATTGGGAATATCAACCAGTACTTCCAAATCGCAATACCACAGGGCAAAGAAAAAATTACTAGAAATTATAAGCGAAATGTGATGGATAATTTTGAAAAACATATACGAGAGAACGCTGCTCAATTTGACGAACATAAGGCTGATCGCGCAAAACTTTGGGCACAGATCTCTGCTCAACTTCAGGAAAAGGAAAAAGAAACCAAAGTGATCCCACTTTGGAGATCATCTTTACTACGCATCGCTGTGGTTATTGCTGTAATTGTAAGTGTGGGAGGTTTTGTTGGCTTGTCTATGTTTAATAAGAGTGCCGGAGAGGATCAATATGTTTCGAAAGAGTTGTTAGAAATCAATATGCATTATAAGGATCTGGTTGCCTATCAGGTCGAATTGGTAAAGAAAAACCCCAATCTTTCAGAAGAGGATAAAGCCGAGTTTTTGTCCTTTATGGATGAATTGGATACAGAATATGAAACCCTGCGTTTAGAAATGCAAAACAATTTGGATAATGAGCGTGTGCTAGAAGCTGTTGTAGCCAACTACAAAAAGCGTATAGAGCTTATCCAGAGATTATTGCAAAAGATAAACGATTCAAAAAAATAGAAGATGATTATGGATACACGTTATAAATTGGTGCTCTACATACTGTGGGTATTGCTTTGGATACCCATTGGCACTGCGCAAGAAAGCGTATCTAAAACTATAGAAAAGAGTTTTCCTCTTACTAATGAAGGGGAATTACTACTAGAAAATAAGTATGGAAACGTAACCATGACTGGATGGGACCAAGACAAAGTGGCTGTGGTCATCGATATAAAGGTAAATCATCGTAAAAAAGAAAATGCAAAAGATTTATTAAGTCGAATACAACCACTCTTTAGGTCGGCAAGTGGATATGTTTCTATTACTTCAGAGATTACGAATAAGAATACAGGATGGTTTGCTGATTTTTTTAATCGTAATAACCCTATTGATCTTGATCGAAGTCATGTGAAAATTGATTACGAGGTCTTTTTACCCAAAAAAGCGAAACTTAAAGTAACCAATCGCTTTGGAGATGTTTTTATCGAAGATTGGAGTGGGGGATTAACAGCAATCATAGAACATGGAGATCTTTGGGTAGGAGAGGATTTGAATAAAGCCGATATCGAATTGAAATTTGGAAAAGTAAGAGCAAATAATTTGAGTTATGCTAAACTCACCATCAAAAATGGTGAATTAGAAATGAAAGATGCCAAAAGTTTACAAATCAAAAGTGATGGTACAGATATGAAAATCAATGCGATTAGTTCATTGGAGATTTATTCGAATAAAGATGATATCGTATTGGATGAGGTGGGATCTATCTATGGGGATTTAAAGTTTACTACCATGGATTTGAATCGCTTAACTCAGGATGTGAACCTGATCATGAAAATCGCAGATTTCAGAATAAAACATATTGCCAACCCCAAAGGGAAAATAGAAATAGAACAGGAATCCTCAGAAATCAGCCTTAAAGTTGCAGGATTTTCGCATCGTTTTACAGCAAAATTAGAACAAGGTGTAGTACGCTTGCCGAAATCTTTTGAGAACGTAAACTCTACGATGCTGAACAAGCTTAAAAAATTACGAGAGATCGATGCTACTTTTGGAAAGGAAAAGCAAGGACTGATATCTATTCAAGGATCAAAGGGTATTGTAACGATCAATGATTAAAAGATACTGGTTGTACTAACAAACAAAACTTCATTGTCAATAAAAATCAATTAAAACGAACAAAATGAACAATCAAAAATCGATTTTATTTTTACTATTAACTGCCTTTACTCTAGGAGGGTATGCACAGGTAGATGAAGGTAATTACATTACTTTTAATGACCGCAGGAATGTGGTGCATGGCGTATACTTGGGTCTTTCAATGGGTTATGGTGAAATTGAAGGGGAGGATACCTATGTCGCTGGTTTCAAGGTTGCTTATGTGGCCAATCAACAATTTGAAGTAGGTTTTTTGACCAAAGGCTTATATTCCAGGCAAAATATTTTTAACCCTAGAACACAAGATAATGATGATTTGTTTGCTGGGTATGCAGGGTTTCATTTCGAACCTATTTTTTTTGGTAAATCAAGGGTAAGTCTTTCTTTTCCTCTATTTATAGGAGGTGGTGCAGTAGGATATGTAGATCGGGATCTAGTTGAGAATGATGAGGATTTTGATGTGGATGATGATGATTTGGATGCAATATTTGTTTTAGAACCTGGAGTAAATGTACTTTTTAATATCTCCAGATATGCGCAAATAGAGGCAGGAATTAAATATCGGTTTTCGAGCAAAATAGAATTGGTGGACAGTCCTATAGATCGTATCAATGGTTTTACCAGCGAGATAGGAATAAAATTAGGAATATTCAATATGGGTAGAAATCGATACAAAAAACAGTTAGACTAATGAAAAGTAATTCAAAAGAGCAACGAGTACCTATTCATACGGTTAAGGTCTATACAGAAGATCAACAAGTATTTGCTCAAAACGGCAATCAAAACTGGCACCCGGTTAATTTTAGTTGGATACCACAAAAGAATAATTTTTCCAGAAGAGTTCATTTTTGATACTACATTTTGAACTCCTTAAAAAAGAAAAGCAAGCTCTTTTGAGCTTGCCTTTTGTAATTCTAAAAAGAAAAGAATCAGTTTATTCGCTTTTATCAGTTTCTTCTTCTTTAGCTTTTTCCTGATCTTCTTTTATCATTTTTTGATCTTCTTCCTGAATGCGTTTGTGTTCTGCAGTAATACTTTGGTGTTCTTTTTCCATAGACTCATGTTCTGTTTTCATAGAAGCATGTTCTGTTGTCATTTGTTCTAAAGTAATTTCTCCAGCTGCATGTTTGGTTTCTAATTCTGCATGTTTTGCGATTAATGCCTGATGTGCAGAAATAAGGTTTTCATGTTTAGCTAACAAAGACGTATGATTCTTTTCAGTCACCAAGTGAAGAGAGTCATTTTCTATAGCTTTGTGAGCGTCTACCATTTCCTGGTGATCGTCTTTCATTGTTGCATGTTCCTTGGCCATAGTCTCGTGAGAGGCTTCCATTTCTGTATGATCTGCCACCATTGCCTTATGCTCTGGAGTTTCTGCAGGATTTTGTTTACAAGAAGCTAATAAAAGTACTGCTGCAATTACTGTTAGTTTAGAAAGTGTTTTCATGATTTTGGTTAATTGATTTATTGTTCAAATCTATATAGAACTTGTTTTTTGTTAAATTATTCTAATATTATTATTTCTTTAAGAAATATACGGGAATAGTTTAAATTTTTCATAAAATTATTCAAATAATTAAATGAATGTTTTGGTTTTGGTTTGTACTCTTTTTGTGAAGCCATCTCTGATAATCAAAAAAATCCGTAATTTCGATAGCAGGAATCGGTTGAATAGTACATCATGGAAGTGAAGAAAACCAGGAATACAGAAAAGCAAAACCTAGTAAAGGATATTTTGTCAAAAACGGAACATACGATGTCTGCCGAAGATATTATGGCAGCAATGCCTATAAAAGTGAATAAAACTACAATCTACAGGATTTTGGATCGTTTTGCTGCAAAAGGAGAGGTGCATTTTGTGACCGGTAAAAATGGAAAGGCCTATTATGCATTGTGTAATGGTTGTGGAGTATCACACGATATTCATAATCATATACATTTTGAATGCCAGGAATGTCAGGAAGTGACTTGTTTGCCTAATAAACTTAGTATTCCAAATCTGGAAGGATTTACCGTTAATGAAACGCAGTTCTTGATTATAGGCGTTTGTAACAAATGTAAAGCGTAAAAAAACCACCTGTTCTCCAACAGGTGGCTGTAACTACACATTCCCAATGTAAAATGAATAATGAATATCCTATTTATCTTACAGCAATGGGATAATTTTCTCCTCTATTACTTACAGAACCAGAAGTTCTTGGTCCGCTACCTCTTGCATGCATGATACCTGCAACGTGAGGTGAAGCCATAGAAGTACCACTAAGAGTAGCATACCCACCATTTAAGTAAGTACTGCGAACACTACTACCAGTAGCAATTACATCAATTGGATTCATGTTGTAATTCGAGAAAGACGAAAACCCTCGATTACAAGTCATTGAAGCCACAGTGTATATATTTGTTCCATTTACGCATGCTGGTTGGTAACTAGCAGCATTTGCACTACTATTTCCAGCTGCGATGGCAACTAGAGTACCACCATTTCCTAGAGCCAATAAGGCACTACGATAAGAAGAGTTACTAGAACATCCAGATCCAAAGAATCCTCCTAAACTTAGGTTGGCAACGTCTCCGGCAATGTCATAACGCCCAACGTGATTAATACCGGAAAGTATAGTTGAAGTACTGCTTCCACCGCTACATCCAAATACGCGAACAGGTACTACAGAAGCACCAGCAGAAACTCCGACCACTCCAACGCTATTGTTGATTGCAGCAGCAGTACCAGCTACGTGAGTTCCGTGACCGTTACAATCGTTTGCAGAACCTCCTACAAAAGATCTCGCGTAAGTAGTGTTCGTTACAACATTTAAATCCGGGTGATCCAAATCGATACCACTATCGATTACCCAAATCCATTGATCTTTTCCAGCTCCATTTGCAGCTCCACCAGCTCTAGAAATTCCACAAGGTGTTTGCTGAGGCATTTTTACAGCAGCATCACCTGTGATTGCTTCTTCTACCTCAAATTTAGGAAGCTGAACTACTCGGTCAAATTCGATCGCAATAACGCTAGGATTTTTGGATAGTAGTTTAAATTCACTATCACTTAGTTTTACAGCGATACCAGAAATTTTTGTAGTGTAATAATCGATCACTTTAGATTGATCGACATTGTTGTCCAGCAAAATCGTGTTAATTTGCTTCATAGAAACTTCAGAGATTTCTCTTACCGCTTTGGCTTTGGCATCTCTGCTTGTAAATGATGTTTTGGCTAGAATTTTTGAAGCCGGCTGTATTTTTTCCGGATTAAAAACAACGATATACTGCCCAGGAATGATATTCCCTTCGAAGCTTGTAGTTTCTACTACAGACTCCACAACTTCTTCAGTTACGATGTCGTCTTGACACGAAGTGAGTGCCAGTGCCGAGAGCATAGCGCCCATGGCAATTTTGCTAAAAGTTTTCATATAAGTTTAATTTGTGTTAGGACTCAAATGTATTAAATCAAT
Source organism: Aquimarina sp. KJ22-3 (assembly GCF_055808215.1). Taxonomy (NCBI): domain Bacteria; kingdom Pseudomonadati; phylum Bacteroidota; class Flavobacteriia; order Flavobacteriales; family Flavobacteriaceae; genus Aquimarina; species Aquimarina sp. KJ22-3. The sequence continues at coordinate 1,273,795 of NZ_CM147859.1, forward strand.
CAAAAATATTCGTAGGGTAAAACCGTAGGGTAAGTGGCTGGAAATTAAAAAATAAGATGTAATTTTGGATGAGGTAATTAATTTATTGCAACAATGTTGCTTTAGTAAAATTAGGAGCTTAGAAGTATTTGTTAGGAAAAATCTTTCAGGTTTTAAAGAGTAGGAAATACTTGTTTGGACTACATGTGTTTTTTAACTATTTTTAACATTTTTTAACTAAGATTTAACTTAAAATTAATGATTTCTCCATTTTTATCTTTGGTTAATTCTCTCGGTTTGTTTAACCAGCATATTTCTTTTTTGAACAAAATTGAGAGGGTAATCCTTAAAATTTCAATTATTATAAAAGTCTTAAGATTTGATTTTTGATTAATTGGTATATTTACCCAATGGACATGAATAATAAAAGACGGATGTATTCTTATTGCTTTGTCTTAGCTTTTCTACTTCTTAGAATTGTTAATGTTCATGATTTTGTGCATTTTTCTGAAGATGAGGACCAAATCCATTGCGAATTGTGCGATATGGTTGAGGTGTCTCATAAAATAACTCCTTTCTCAAGTTCTACGTTCATTGAGTTGGAAAAAAAGATTGACATCAATTTTCAGGAACTTACAACTAGGTTTTGTTACGAGACCTCTGGATACTTCATCACTTTACCAAGAGGTTTATACAACAAGCCACCTCCTACAGTTATTTCCTAGAACTTATCTCTAAAGAATAAACCTATTTCAAAGATATAGGTGATTTATAGTTCATTGTCACTTGCCCATGAGCTATCGCTTAGCTGCTATGTACTTATTTACATAGATAGCTAAACTGCTAAAATGCTTTTAATATCTTAATTCAAAATACATGAATAAATTACCGGTTACCGTATTAAGTGGTTTCTTGGGAGCGGGTAAAACCACTTTGCTGAATCATATTTTACATAATAAGGAAGGGCTCAAGGCTGCTGTCATTGTTAATGACATGAGTGAAGTTAATATTGATGCTCACCTGGTCGAAAATCAAAATACTCTATCTAGAACCGAAGAGAAATTGGTCGAAATGTCAAATGGGTGCATTTGCTGTACATTACGAGAAGATCTTATGGTCGAAGTAGAGAAACTAGCATTAGAAAACCGATTTGATTATCTGATCATAGAAAGTACAGGGATTTCCGAACCTATTCCAGTAGCTCAAACCTTTAGTTTTGAAAGTGAGGATGGTACCATCGACCTTAGTCGTTTCAGCTATGTGGATACAATGGTTACAGTAGTTGATGCTTACAACTTTTTAAAAGATTTTTCGAGCCCTCAATATTTGGTAGATCGGGATTTAACCAATATAGAAGGAGATGATAGAACTATCGTTAATCTTTTAACCGATCAAATAGAATTTGCCAATGTGATTTTGTTGAATAAGGTAGATTTGGTAACCGAAGAAGAATTAAATAATGTACGTGATATTATTGCTAAGCTTAATCCTAAAGCTCGAATATTTTTTACTGAAAATTCTCAGATTCCATTAGACAAGGTGATTCATACGGGGCTTTTTGATTTTGAGGAAGCAGAGAACTCGGCAGGATGGATACGTGAATTAGAAAATGAACACATTCCTGAAACTGAAGAATATGGAATAGGATCGTTCGTCTTTAGAAGTCGGAAACCGTTTCACCCTGATCGATTTTTAGATTTTGCCAGAGATACTTTTCCCACCAATGTGATACGTAGTAAGGGGTTATTTTGGCTGGCATCCAGATCGGACCAAGCTTTGATATGGAGTTCTGCTGGCGGATCTTTAAAAACAGATCCTGCTGGAGTTTGGTGGGCCTCTATGCCTTTTAATGAGCGGATGAATTATCCGATGTTTTTACAAAATCAAGATATGATAGAATCTGAGTGGGACACAGTCTATGGAGATCGTAAAATTGAATTGGTCTTTATTGGGCAACACTTGGATGTAGACGAGATTACTGCTCAGCTAGAAAAATGTTTGCTTACTGATAAAGAGAGTATTGCCTGGAAAAGCGGATTATTTGGAAATACAGATAATTGGCCAATCAGTAGATACCAGGAAAATTCATTTTAGCACAAGTAGTTTTGGCTAGGTAGAATTGTTTTTAATAACGCTACTGTAAGAAAGGTTGAAGTAGAATACACTTGGGTATTCTAAAGAACCAAATCAATAACTGAAAATCTGATGTATAGTAAGTATTCAATGCAATATATAAGATATGAGTTTCAATAAACTGGAATATGGAAACTGTCTGTTTCTAATCTGCCCAACGGACCATATAGAAAATGTTTTGAGTCAAACTTGTAGTACGAAATCATTTTTCTATACGGCCCTTGGAGCCAGTTTTAATTGGGATGTTCCGACTCAGCAAAGTCTTACAACCCTGATTAAAAAGCAAAAGATTACTCAGGCTGTTTTTATTACCAAACACACTAATTTGTTTTACAAAGAAGCGCTTGAATCCGATTGTGAATCTCTTTTTCAAGTTAGTGATGCGTTGTTAGCATTGGATAAAACACTGCCAGATTATTTTTTGAAGCAAAGCCATCCGATTTTGAGAAGGATGCTTTTAGCATCTCGGCACTTACAAAAACAGCAGAGGCATATTTTGGAGACTTCTATTTTGGGAGAAACTTTGAAAACGCATAAAGTAATTACACAGAGTTTTGTGTATCATTCTGATAACGAGGTTTTTTATCCTCCACGGACCATAGAAGAAAGAGTACTGGCCTACGGGAAGGTTCCACTCAATTAATTATATAAACTATGTCAAGGTTCATTCTTTTTTTAGTCTTTATGTTTCATTGTACTTCTTGGGCCCAAGAGGGAGATCAAAATTTTCCTCCTCCTGAAACTCCTGAAGAAATAAGAGCTACCAGAACTACTGGAAAAATAACCATTGATGGTAAATTGAATGAAGCCGATTGGCAAAATGCAGCACCAATTACAAACTTTTTTAGAGTAGAACCGGTACAAGGAGGAACCATTAAAAACCCAACCACGGTTCGCGTACTTTTTGATAATTCAAATCTATATTTTGCAGTATTTGCCGCGGATTCACTAGGTAAAAAGGGAGTTCGGATGCAGGACCTAAGAAGAGATTTTAATAGTGGAGAAAACGATGTCTTTGGAATTCAAATAGACGCTCAAAATACCAAGCAATATGCAGCCTCTTTTCAGACCACGCCTTATGGAAACCAATTGGATTTACAGAGTTTTAATGATAGTAATTCTGATCGAGATTGGAATGCTTTATGGAGTGTTCGAACACAACGGACAGATAACGGGTACTATGCAGAATTTGCAATCCCTTTTAAATCCATACGCTATGATAAACCGGTAGATGGTGTTCCAGTAGCATGGGGGATTACTTTTTATAGACTAGCTAGGAAGGATTTTGAAAAAACTGTTTTTCCGGCCATTCCTCAGTCTTTTTCACAAAATAGAATGGTATATGCTGCAAAACTTACGGGCTTAGAAGTGCCGCCACCTTCTGCTAATATCAGAGTAGAACCCTATACGTTATATCAATACGATGAGAATAAGGCTGGGAGTATGATTACCGATAAATCAAGCGAGCCTAAAATAGGGGGAGATGTAAAATGGGCAATCAATCCTAATGCGGTTTTGGATCTTACTATTAATACCGATTTTGCACAAGCTGATGTGGATAGGGCGGTAAATAACTTAGAACGATTTAATATTTTCTTTCCAGAAAGACGTCAGTTTTTCTTAGAAAACTCTGGTATTTGGGCCGGAGGGGGAACTCGCAATTACGTCCATTCTTTAGCAGAACCATTGGATTAGAAAATACTTTTAATGCTGCGCCAGCTCCTTTGGATGCAGGGGTAAGATATACGGATAGAAATGAAAATCGAACTATTGCAGCACTTGCAGTTCGCCAGCGTGATACAGATAATAGTCCTGCCAGTACGTTTGGAGTGGCTCGATATATGCAAAACTACGGTAAAGAGAATAATGTTGGAGCCATGGTAACCTATAGATTAGATGACTCTTCAAGCGATTTGGGAGTTTCCTCCCAGAATAACACCACTATTTCTATTGATGGATTCATGCGTCCAAAAAGCGAGATTACTATTTCTTATCTATTGTCTACTTCATTAGACAGTGAAGGGGATACGGGGTATGCCGGAAGATTATTTGCCGGGGCTCGAACTAATAAATATTACTTGGGATACCTCAATACATTTGTGAGCAATGCTTATTCCCCGGATATGGGATTCGTTTTTCAAAAAGATGTGATGTATCATAGCCCAGGAGGATATGCTATCGTAAGACCAAAAAGCTTGCCTTTTGTGAGAAGATGGGATCCAGGAGCATTCTTCAACTATTACCACGATTTTGAAGATTTTGGAAATTTTCAACAAGCTAGTATCTATATTTTTCCAATTTATACCTGGTTTAAAGACAATAGCTTTGTCGAAGCATCACTTACTCCTACCTGGCAAAATATTAATTTCAATTTTGCTCCCTTAGGCCTCGAAATTGAAGAAAGAGAATATCAATATACTCGATTTTTGCTGCGATATAATACTGATCAATCCAAAAAATTATCTGGATCAATTCGTTATGATTTTGGAAATTTCTACAATGGTAAACGAACTACAATTACAGCTGGATTGCGGTATGCGCCACTTCCTCATGTTGCGTTGTCTGCGGATTATGAACATAACAATATAGATGACGTAGGAATTTTAGAACAAGATTTGAATACCGATTTATATACGGCCAGTCTAAGATTGGCGCTTAATCCAAGAGTCCAACTGTCGACATTTTATCAATACAATAGTTTTGATGAGCAAGGGCGATGGAATGTACGTTTTAGTTGGGAGTATATGCCTCTATCATTTATCTATTTGGTATTTAATGATACGCAAACCGATGCCTTTGATCCTGTGCAGCGTACCACACAATTCATTAGTAAAATTACCTTTTTAAAACAATTTTAATCATATGAGCCCAATCACAACTTTTGTTGAATTAAGAAATAGTAAAAAATTAAAGTTCTAAAAATGAAAAATTATAAAATACTGCTGTTGTTAGGGGTGTTATTTCTTTCAACGTCATTTAACAGTTCGCATCCTATCAAATTAACATCGTCATTAATCGAACACAATGCTAAAACCAACACTTTCATAATGGAGTGTAGACTTTTTATAGATGACTTTACATTTAGCATAAATGACACTTTTACAAAAAATATTAATTTATCAAACCTATCAAAGACAGATATCAGGGGGATTGAAAGCTATTTTGCTAGATACTATAAAGTTTCAATTAACGACGAGTATTTTCCTTTTAAATATAAATCCTCTGAAGTGATGGAAAAACAAAATGTGATCTCGATAAAGTTTTATCGGGATATCCCTAAGATTAAAGAAGGTGATCAGATCTGTATTGAAAATACTTTGTTTTTTGAGGAATTTGGATTTCTACAATCCAATAGAATTACGGTACGGCTACCTCCTTTTATCGAAGAGAATTATTTTGATATCACTTCTTTCGACAAACCTATATCTCTTAATTTATAATACATACTAGAAGTACCCATGGATAATTTAAGCTCTTTCTTTATTAGTGGATGGCATCATATCGTAGATATCAATGCCTATGATCATTTATTATTTGTAATGACCTTGTGCGCAGCCTTCAAGCTAGAACAATGGAAGCAGATTTTGGTCATTATTACAGCTTTTACAATTGGTCATAGTGGAACGTTGATACTTAGTGCTTTGGATATCATTCCGGCTAACTCCAAGTTTATTGATATGCTAATTCCTTTCACTATTATGATTACGGCATTGGCAAATATTATCAACTATAACAAGCATGGTAATTTTTCGGACACTAAATTTAAGTATGGTATCGCACTTATTTTCGGTTTAATTCACGGTTTGGCATTTGCAAGTAATTTTAAATTTATGCTTTTTAGCGATAGTATCATTCTGCCGTTGTTTGCATTTAATATTGGTATAGAAGTAGGGCAGCTATTTATTGTATTTCTGTTTATGATTTCCTTATGGGTTTACACTAAGTTTATCAAAGGAGAGCATTTTAAATGGAATTTATTTGTCTCTGGAGCTGGTTTTGGGATCGCAGGAACAATTTTATTAAATGCGATTAATGGAGGGTGATATATAACTTTGTTATTGTTATTTTTGATACAGAAAGAATATCTTGTAAGCTCAATGATCTTTTTAAGCAATCGCACTATTTTGAATAGAACCTTGTTATTGATTACCATATGTTTTGCTTGCTTTTCTTTTAAAATGTAACCGTAGATCTAAAACTCCCTAGTTGGGATCTACTTTGTAAAAATAAAACTTGAATAGAATTGACTAATACTTAAAACTATATTAAAATGAACAAAAACGCTAATCACTTAATCATTACAGTATGCCTAGCCTTGTTTATGATAGCAGGATGTAAACAAGAGAAAAAAACTACTGAGGAAGAAACGGTAGACACTGCTACTGAAACTACCGAAAAAGTAGAAGAGCCAAAAATTACACTTGAAAAATTAAAAGGTTCTCCCGCATATGCTGATGCTTCATTAATTTTGGATGGAGAAGAAACCATTAAGGGTAAAGCCGGAGAGATGGATTTTGCTTTCAAAGTTGAGAACTATGAATTAGGCGCTCAAACTGAAGGAGAAAATGCTCAAAAATTAGCGAACTCTGGAAAAGGACAACACATCCACTTTATTCTGAATAACCAGCCGTATTCTGCACATTATGAGCCAACATTTAAAAAAGAAGTGCCAGAAGGAGTTCATCATTTGGTAGCTTTTTTAAGCCGATCTTTTCATGAATCTGTAAAGAATGAAAACTCCGTGGTGGTTCGCAAATTAGAAATAGGTGAGAACCCAGAAGATGCTGTTGGTTTAGACATGAAAGCTCCAACACTTATTTATAGCCGACCAAAAGGAGAATACAAGGGTAAAGATACCCAAGCGGTATTGTTAGACTTTTTTGTACTTAATACTACTTTGTCAGAAGAAGGAAATAAAGTTAGAGCTACTATCAACGGTAACGAATTTATGATTACCGAGTGGGTACCTCACGTTATGAAAGGATTACCGATGGGAGAGGTTACTATTCAACTAGAATTACTAGATGCTTCAGGAGAATTGATTCCTGGTCCATTTAATAAAGTAACTCGTACCGTTACCTTGAAAGAAGAATAACAGAATAGTTTAGAAAAACAAAAGCCTGTGTTATTTTGGACACAGGCTTTTTTTATGTTTCAATTTTATTTCCTTAGAATAATTTCATCTATCACATTTAAAGTATCTGGGTTGATCACTTTCATGGATACTTTTTTTCCATCTACGTAAAAGAGACAGACCGCATTCTCGACGCTAAAGGCTTCAGTGAATTTGCTCCATGGTAACACTTCTTGAGCGTAGTATGGTGCTCCCGAAGCTCCATTGTTGATTTGAAAAATAGGTCTTGATACATTTAGTTTTTTATGAGGATAGTTGTCTGGATAGATCGGAACTTCCTTAGTCAATTTCAAACGATTGTAGTTATGCTCATCACCAGTAAGTACACCTACAACCTTTTGACTTTGGTTGATTAAAATATCCAAGTACTCATCCCTGCGTTCAAGGATCCCTTTGCTTAGAGGTTTACCAGCAACTACAGGTCTTTTCTCATTATTTCCGCTATACCACATATCATCACGACTATGCCCTCCATTAGGAAATACGGGGGTGTGTTGTGTCACAAAAATATGATCGATATTGTCATTCGCTTCTAATTCGGCAACGGTCTTTTTAAGCCAAGACAATTGATTATCCATAATGTACCCGTGCAATCCACCGGATGTTGATGTATTCCTTGATAAGCTTGGAGCATACCAATAATCACTATTTAAGACGATAACTGCTAGGTTGTCGTAAATGTAATGAAATACATTTTCGGCATAACTCGGAAAATCAACTTCGTTTTGATCGGGATCATATGAGCTCCCATCTTCACTTTTAAGACTGGTGTTCAAAGGATTTACAAAAGCTTCGGCAAAAGCAGCTTCTGCAGACGAGGTGTGAAAAGGAAACTTGTCTACGAACCCTCTGCTTTGTCCTTGATCATTTCTGAATATGTGCCCAAGGGCCTCATGATTTCCCATACCCACTTGAAAAGGCATGTAATGCCAAAATGGTTCTACTGCTTTTTTCCAATTGGTATATTGCAATTGCGTTTCTTTATTGGTAGTCAAATATCCATTGATCATGTCTCCACTGAATTGCACAAAAGTGGCGTTATTGGAGTAGGCTACAGCAGCCATTTTTTTCATGATATAGGCATTGGCACCATAGATTTTACGTTCTCCACCACCAGTTGCATGTCGACTGTCGCTAGTATATGCAAAAACAAACGGTTTACGACTTCCCGGATTGGGAGCAGTAGTAAGGTGATATTGTTGTTCAAATACACCATATCCAACCTTATACTCATATTTTTGTCCAGGTTTCAAATTAGAAACAGTGATCTCGTGATGCGTTCCTTCTGGGCTTTCAATAACCCGGTTGTCAATATGCAATTGCGCTTTTGTTGGGATGGTTGTATTAAACCAAACCGTAGCGCTGGTATCTGTAAGTTTGTTTACAAAAGGACCTTCATACATGGTTGGTACGGCTTCAAAGGGGCCTTTGCCTTTTAAAGAAATCTCTCCATCATATACGATCATTCCATCTTTATCTTTTAACCGGTACCCGAAATGCAATTGTTCTTTTTCTTGCCAATCCACAAAATCATAAGGATACCTAAAATCTTTTTTTATGTTGATTTCTGCTTTTCCTTCTACTAATGTTTTAACAAAACGAAAAACAGGTAAGGGGTGCGGTGCTTTTCCGTAAGGGATAAGACCATAGGTAATATTTCCTTCAAAATCTCCAAAATCTAAGACAACACCGTCTTCGGTTCCTTTTGGATTTCCAAACAGTTGTTGTAATGAATATTGCGCAACTGCTTTTGCGGCATAATAACGTTGATCTCCATCAGCAAGGTATAGCCCTTTTTCATCACTATGGATATTGCTATAACTTTTAGGGACTTGTACGTTTTTGTCTTGGGCTTGTAGTAGAGATACTACAAAAAGGAACCCAATGTAAATTATGTTTTTCATTTAATGCGTGAATTATAAGATTGTGCTGTAATAACGAAGTTTAATATAAACTACAGTTTATTAAGAAATTATTATTGTTTAAAAAATTAGTTGGTAAAGTTATGAGTATTTACTGAATTAATTTGCCTGTAGCGTCCTTTATGATATAATTACAGTGGTCCACGTCGTCAAGATTAAGGATAAGAACACCGGTGATTTCTACTAATTGATCAGTCTTGAAATTGGGTTTTTTGCTAAACATAATTTCTAAAACACTCTCGGGTCCTGCTCCTCCACAAAAAAAGCAAGATGCTCTGGGATTTTTAGATAGTAAAAAGAACTCATCATCTTCTAAGGAAAAATCCAAAAAATAACCTTTTATTCGAATTCGTCGACCTTCATAAGATTTTATGCCAGTTCCAAATTTCGGTTTTAAAAAAATATCATCATATACTGGGCTGTACACTTTAGAAAACTTCACATCTGCAAAGTCCTCCCAGGTTAATTTTTCCTGAGAAAATGTGCCGTGGCTTATGATCAGAAATAGGATTGCCAGGATTACTTTATGCATTCGCAATTGTTTTTGATACATTCAGTTTAAATATAGATAAAGAAGAGATTATCGCAGCTAAAAAGGTCGTTAAAGTTACCAGAAATAGTATTAAAAGCTCTCTATTGTCTGGAAGGCTAAACTCAAAACTATACCCATATAAATCTTGTGTAAAAAAGGAAAGCAGCCAGGCACCAAATCTTCCTAGTAACCATCCTAGAAGAAAACCAAATATTGACAAGAACAATGCTTCAAAAAATACCAATTGTAACAACTGAATCGAACTGGCTCCGTAGGTCCGTAATAGTGCTAATTCTTGTTTTCTTTCTCGTACTGTTTTTATGAGATTGATGAATATGCTAAGACCGGCTACTATCAATATAATAAGAGCAATGCTGTTTATCGCTTGAAAACCGATACCTAAAAATTCCATCAACCGCTCTATTTCAAATTTAGGAAGTGCGGCTTGCATTGATGTTTGCTCATTAATGTGTCTGGAAAGTTGTAAAGTTGCCAAAGGATTTCTGAATTTTACAAGTAAGGAGGTAATTTCTCGTTCATCCTCATGTTGTTCATGATGGTCATGCTCTTCTTCATGTTCGTTTTCATGTTTTTCATGATCATCATGCTCTTCTGTGTGTTCCTCTTCATCCCCATGTTCATGTACCTCCCAAATACTTTCCAGGTTGGTAATGATAAGATGATCGATTACAGATTCTGTAGGTTCTAATATACCAACAACGGTAAAAGGCTTTTCGTCATGAGTTTCGAGAGGATTGTCTGCCAAACCATGAGCGCTAACCAAGGTACTTCCAAGCTGTAAATTTAATTTTTGAGCTGCATAGCTTCCCAATACAACGTCAAAAGACTTTTCAAACAATTTTCCTTCACGTACTTTTGCCCCATACTGTGTTAGATAAGTATCGTAAGTGCCTAAAATCCTATATCCCTTGTAGTTATCTCCGTAAGAAACCGGAATCACCTCTTTTACCATGGGATTTTTGCTAATCTTCAGAGCATCTTTCAAAAAGATGTTTCCGGTAGGATTGTCAATATGTAAGACAGATGAAAGTACCAGTTGCAATGGACTTCCTTTGGCACCGATAACCATATCAAATGGTTTTATGTTGCTTTCTAGATGTTGGTTAAGTTGATTTTTTATTTGCAAAATACATGTAGCCAACGAAATACTAAGCATTAATAATAAAATACTTAAAAAAGTATTTAAAGGTTTAGAAATTAGATTCTTGTATGCTAGATATAACAACTTTACAGGATTATATGGTTATCAAAATGGGATTTAACTCTTTGATCATGAGTAATGATCACTAGATTACTCTTGCATATTTCGGCTTCTTTTTTGAGCAAAGAGATCACTTTCTCACAATTCACATCATCAAGATTGGATGTAGGTTCGTCGGCTAACAGTATTTTTGGTTTATGAATAACCCCAAGAGCGATTGAAAGACGTTGTTGTTGCCCTTCACTTAATTCGTAAACTTTTTTATTTTGAAGATCAGAGAGCCCAAGTTGCATGATCAACTGCTCTTTGCGGTATCGATCATTTTTCGTTTTAGAAATTCGCTCGCGTAGGCTGAGGTTTTCTATTAAGGACAGGGATTTTATAAAATAGCTACGTTGAAATATTAATCCTATATGTTGCCCTCTGAATTTGTCTAGTTGTTTTCTAGAGAGGGTGTTTAGATGCGTATTGGCAACAAAAATATCGCCACTTTGTGCTGGTAATAAACCAGCCAAAAGGTGTAATAGTGTAGTTTTTCCCACCCCCGAAGGGCCCAATATCAAAAGATCTTGTTTAGGTCCTATAGTAATGTCAGGAAAGGATAAAGTCTGATTTTTTGAATCCTGATATGAAAACCGAAGCGATTGGGTACGTAACATAAAATTGTTTGGACAAAAATAAATAAATTTAATTAACGCAACAAAGTCGCATTTATAAAAATATAGTATCTTTGCGTTCTCAAATAATAAATATTTTTCCTTTGAATATATCATACATACGCAATAACTCCGATGCGGTAGGAATTCTGGCGAGTGGTTTGTGTTTAGTCCATTGTTTATTAACCCCGTTTGTGTTTGTTGCGCACAGCGGTATAACAATGATAGGAGGTGGTCAAGCCTTTTGGTGGAAGTCACTAGACCTTATTTTTTTGGTACTTTCTTATTTTGCCATTCGTAGATCTATGAGAACTACTTCAAAACCAAGTATCAAATATGCTTTTTGGGCAAGTTGGTTGTTTTTGGTGGGGATTATCATCAATGAAAAACTAGAGGTCATTCCGTTGCCAGAAGAGATGATCTATATAGGCTCACTGTCACTTGTAATTTTGCATTTTTACAATTTGAAGTATTGCCAGTGCGAAAAAGAATGTTGTACCACTAATTAGTGTAGAGATGAATAAAAATGAAATAGAAATGATGGGTGATTCACATGTTTCTAGTGCTACAGAAACCCCATTGAGAGCCGATGCTTTTGAAAAATCAGATGAAGCTAAAATTGAAAGTATTCAACATCATTTTTCAGAAATTATGAAAGAACTAGGGCTTGATTTGACCGATGATAGCCTTTCGGGAACTCCTTATAGAGTTGCCAAAATGTATGTAAAGGAGCTTTTTTATGGGTTGAATCCAGAAAACCGACCAAAGGTTTCGACTTTTGATAATAAATATGAGTATCAAAAAATATTAGTAGAACAAAACATCACGATAGACTCTGCCTGCGAGCATCATTTTTTACCCATTGTAGGGAATGCTCATGTGGGATATATTCCCAAAGATAAAGTGGTAGGGTTATCAAAACTAAACAGGTTAGTGGATTATTATGCACATCGACCACAAGTGCAGGAAAGGCTTTGTTTGCAAATTCTTAGAGACCTTCAAAAAACCTTAGGAACCGAAGATGTTATTGTGGTGGTAAATGCCAAACATCTTTGCGTGTCTTCAAGAGGTATTAAAGATAAAAGCAGCTTTACTACTACTGTAGAGTTTGGAGGGCAATTTGCCGATCCTATGATAAGAAAAGAGTTTTTTGATATGGTAAGTTTTCAACTAGATTAGATAAGATATAGCAGAAGTATCTCTTTTTGGAAAAGGACCAAATTTCACTAATAAGTTGAGAATAAGTACTAGGAAATAATGTTAAATAACAATTTTAATGAGATAATTGTTATTAAAATACTATTTTTAAGTGCCTTAACCTACATTTTTTCTTTTTTGAATTGTTATGTATTCTTTTTATTAGTGCTTCAGGAAGAAGAAGTTTCTAACTCTATACTTCAAAATATTATTGGAGTAGTAATGACTGTTGGAATCGTTTCTATTTGTGTCTATTATGTACTTCGTTACATGGAGTCCGTGTATTATAAGCACAAGCAGAAACCTTATTTCATTCATTTTTATCCCTCTCTTAAAAAACTACCCTCTTATCTCGAAGAGTTCTTAGAAGAAAATGATTTTTACAAGTCTCTCGATAAAAAGAGGAGAAAATATTTTGAGCATAGATGTGCTCGCTTTTTGGAAGAAATTCATTTCGTAGGTAGAGAAGGGTTGGTAGTAGATGGATTTATGAAGATGCAGATTACGATGATGTTTATCCAGCTTACTTTTGGGATGAGACATTATTTGTTGGCGTATTTAAGTACCATCATACTGTATCCAAAATCCTTTTATTCGATTCTAAATCAAACCGAAAATATTGGAGAGTTTAATCCTCGATCAAAGGCATTGGCATTGTCATGGAAACATTTTCTAAAAGGGAAACAGAACAAAGATCATGGCAGGAATCTTGGCGTGCACGAAATTACCCATGCGATTCATTACAATTCTATAAAGAAGAATGATATTAGCTCCGAAATCTTTTACGATACATTTTTGGAGCTGGAGGAATATTTGGGAGCTATAGAAATACGAAAACAAATTGTAGAAGCCAACCTCCTGCGAGAGTATGCATTTACCGATAAGTTCGAATTTATCGCAGTGCTTATAGAGGTGTTTATGGAATCTCCAGATAAGTTAAAGGCTAAATTCCCCAATATTTACGGGTATGTAGTACGTATGCTTAATTTTAGATATTTTGAAGAATTACATTAGTTTTTAATAGAAAGGGAGTATATTTAATTTATAAAACAATCAATGTATTAAGTATATGGAAGAATTTCAGCAAGTATTACCGGTAAGCTCACTATCGGACGAAAAAAGAGTAGCATTTTATAAAAAGACATACACGCATTTGGCGATGGCCGTTTTGCTTTTTGTAATCGTAGAATGGTTCTTTTTTCAAGTAGATGCTATTGTAGAATTTGCGTTTTCAATGACACAAGGGTTCAGGTGGTTAATTATGTTAGGAGGATTTATGCTGGCCACTTCTTTTGCCGAGAGAATGGCTTTTAAAAACCACAATATCAATCAGCAATATCTAGGACTTCTATTATATGTGATTGCTGAAGCTTTTATTTTTATTCCACTTATTGGGATTGCTATGATGATTGCTGAAAGTGGAGGAGAGAATATCCTTTACCAGGCGGCAATTCTTACGTTATCCCTATTTACAGGGTTATCTGCCATAGTTTTGATTACCAAAAAGGATTTTTCTTTTTAAAATCAGCATTAACTATTGGATTTTTTATCGCCTTGGGATTGATCGTAGCAGGGATGATATTTGGATTTAACTTGGGCTTATGGTTTAGCGCAGGAATGGTTGTATTGGCTTCGGGATCTATATTGTATCAAACCTCTAATATGGTGCATAAATATGCCGAAGATCAATATGTAGGAGCTTCTTTAGGTTTGTTTGCCTCCTTAATGCTACTTTTTTGGTATATCCTAAGTATTTTAATGAGATTAAGCGGAGACTAATTGTCAAGAAAATTATATAACCAAAGCCAAATACTTAGTGTTTGGCTTTTTTATTGATGTATTTTTTGAGAAATGGTACTCAAAATTGTTTTGGCATGTATTCTCGAGTTTTCTATAAACCAAATATGAGTGTCCATCCCTCCACAGATAACACCTGCCAAGAATAGATTTTCTATATTAGTTTCCATCGTTTCCTCGTTATATTGTGGATATAATTTCTGATCATCAGAAAGTTGGATGCCAATTTTCTGTAGAAACTCAAAATTGGGTTTATATCCTGTTAGTGCCAGCACATAATCATTTTCAATACTCAGTGCTCCATCGGGAGTATCTAATACTAAACTATCTTTCGAAATTTCTTTGATTGTGGTATTATAATATGCCTTTATACTTCCTTCGTTGATTCGGTTTTCGATATCCGGGCGTACCCAGTACTTCACCCGTCTTCCAATTTCTGGTCCGCGTACGATCATGGTGACTTCGGCTCCTTTGCGGTAACATTCCAAAGCAGCATCAACTGCAGAATTACTGGCTCCTACTACGGCGAGCTTCTGCTTGGCAAAAAAATGAGGATCCTTGTAATAATGAGATACTTTTGGCAATTCTTCTCCGGGAACATCTATCGTGTTTGGGATATCATAAAAACCAGTGGCAACAATCACAAAAGATGCTGTGTATGCTTCTTTTTCTGTAGTAATTGAGAAAGAATCTCCTTCCTTCTTTACCTCATTTACTTTTTCGAATAAGTTGATATTGAGATCGTTTGAAGTTACAATTCTTCGGTAATACTCTAATGCTTCATTGCGTTTGGGTTTGGCTTCCTTGCTGATAAACGGAATATCATCAATCTCCAACTTTTCAGATGAAGAAAAGAACTGCATATTGATGGGGTAATTGAATAAGGAGTTCACAATAGGACCTTTTTCTAAAATAAGATAATCGATGCCGTTTTTTTTGCTTCCAACCCACAGGCAATACCGATAGGACCACCTCCAATAATTATTAAATCTATATGCTTCATTGCTAAAAAGAATATCTATGAAAAGTTGTCGTTGCGCAACAGCTTTTCTTACCGCCAAATACAGGTTAAAACTACTAATTTTAAAAGTTTTAAAAAGGGAAAAGGCAAGTTCTATTACAAAACTTGCCTTTTTTGAGATGAAATAGGAACAGGTTTATTTAATAACCAACTTTTTAACGGTACTCATTCCATCTACGACTACTTCTAAAAAATAATTACCTCCGGGAAATGCGGATGTATCCAATATGATGTTTTCGTCGGGAGCGAAGGTTTTTTCTACTAATTGATTTCCAGAATTACCTTTTAACCTTACGGTTATCGGATTTGATGATTGCCCTCCGATTACTTTAACTTTTACTCTTTTTTTTGCAGGGTTGGGGTATACTATGATTCGTTTTTTGATGTCTTTAATCGGTGGCGAAATCGGTTTTTTTTTGCCTTCTTCGATAATATAGAACTGATTCACTCTTAGGTTTTTGAAAGTATCTACAGTTCCCGAAGGCCAGTAAATGGTTAAACTGTCTATTTTTGGAGATTTGTTAAGTCCAAAATGCGCTCTCAAACTATTGTGTCCCATAAATGTGTTTGAAGCCGAAATTTCCCTTTTTTGAGTTACTGTCTTTCCTTTTATTTTTGAGGTGAGCACTAACCTCGCTCCCAAAGCAGCTTTGTTTGATGGATTACCAATAAGTTTGAAGTTTGCAAAGTGATTTTTAATAAAAAGATCGTTTCTGAATAGCCCTTTTAGGCTGTTGCCCACCACAAAAAAATCAAGATCTCCGTCATTGTCATAATCTCCGATAGTGGTTCCCGTAGAATTTCCGCCCGTGAGGGAATTAATTAGATTAGATTCGCTTTCGGTAAACGTCCCATCTCCATTGTTGATATAGTATCCACTTCCTTTGGGATTGGATCCGGTAATAATAACATCCAGATCTCCATCGTTATCAAAATCTCCCCATGCATTGGATAAATTTTGATTGTTTGCCGTTGTAAAAGGAGTACTAGTCTCTACATAATTTCCAGAGTTATTGACATAGAACTTGTTGGTGGTGCCAGAATAGTTGGTTAAGCAAATATCCAAATCACCATCATTATCGAAATCAATGGCATTATAACATTGACCATCTTGCGGGTCTTCAGAAAATGAAAGCTCAGAAGTGGGAATTTTTTCAAACCCTTCTTGTCCGGTTTCTATCTGTAGGTTTTTGAATAAAAAATCAGGTTTGATCCCTGCAGGGCCAGCAGCAGGACCACTAGCGATCAGCAAGTCTGTGTCTCCATCTTCATCATAATCCGTCCAGTTGGAGACGGTATACGCAGCTTTTTCGGTTAGAAACTCATAGGGCTCGGTAACTTCAGTAAATGAACCATCGGCATTACCTCTATACAAGCGATTTGGGAAACTTAATGGATTCAAAAAGCCGTCGGCAAAGGTGAGTATAAAATCGGGATAACTATCGTTGTTGTAGTCACACCATTGTGTGCTCCATGTACCAGAACTAATGGTGTTTAGTATGGTGTTTGCTTCTTCAAAGTTTCCATTACCATCATTGGTGTATATTCGTGTTTGTAAGGTTGAAGGCGCAGAAAACCGAGAGTAAATCAGATCCAGATCTCCGTCATTTTGATAATCTGCCCAACTGCATCCTACCAAGGCCGTTGCCGTAGGGATTGAATCACTACCCGAAGTCACTTCAAATTTCCCTTTTCCGAGATTTCTATAAATCGTTCCTCCATAGAATAGGTCGATCAATTGGTCATTGTCGATATCTGTCCATGAAGTTCCGAAATAGGTGCCTCCAATTGTAGGTTCGGATACAATAGGATTGGAGGTATCTGTAATTAATGTAAATTTTTGAGAAAAAACAGTGAATGAAATACTGCAAAACATAAATAATAATGACGCTCTCATAAGCCCAGGTTTTAAAGATTGATGATTCTAAATTCTTCAAAAACAGGGGAGAAAGGGTTTAGAATTATAATTTTTTACTTCTTATTTATCTTGAACCACCATGTTTTGCTTTTTAAATTCTGAAGGTGTGCAGTTGAATTTATTTTTGAACGCAGTATTGAAGGTAGCTTTGTTGTTGAATCCAACATCAAAATAAATAGTTTTGATACTGGTTTCAGGATCTTCTAAAAGCATCTTTTTTGCTTCTTCCAAACGATAATCATTAATAAACTGATTAAAATTCTTTTGTGCTTTTTCATTAATCAGTTTAGATAAGGTGTGGCTGGAAAAGCCAATCTTATCTGCCAAATGAACCAGCCTAAGGTTATTATCCAGGTAGGGTTTTTCTTTTGCAATATAGGAGAGTAGCTGTTGGTGAAATTCGTTTTTTGTGGCTTCTGTTAACTCATTCTGATTAGAGTTTTTAATAAATAAATTAGCCAATAACTCTCCATTAAAAATAGAAGGTTCTTTATACACCATATATCCCAGGCCGTATATGGCCAATGACATAGAAAATGAAATTCCATAGTCCCAGGCCACATTAAAGAAGGGGAATCTAACCAATGTATAGTAGCTGATATAAGAAATGGTAAATACCAGAAACAAATTAATTAATAAACGAATCCATTTTGTTCTAAGGATTTCAAATTCTGAGGTTTGTTTTCCCTTATATAAAGAGATAAAATCTTTTATGATTACAATGTAGATAATCAAGGATAAGGCTGCCAACCAAGGAGATTTGATAGACCAATAAAAATAAAACAGGTTTTCGTTATTATAGTCTTGTATATTTTGAAAACCATTGGATTTTACATAGTAAATGGCATGCAATACAAAAGAGAGTAGGGCAGGGGCATAATGATACCATCCTATTTTGAAGGATCTGTCATAGAACCTTGTAATATAGTGATATACCAAAGGACCAAAGGATAAATACCAGACCGCATCAAAAAAATACAAATGTGGGTATATGCTCCGGTATCTTGTCCAAAAAAAGACATATTGCAAGAGGATGAAGGAGAATCCTAAAATAAGTAGGATAATCGGTAGATTATGCGCTCTACTTCTTTTATGAAGACTTAATATGATGCTCAGGAAAAATCCAAACGAACTGACTAACAGGAACATTGAAGTCCAGGTGTCAAATGATGGAGATAATTCCTGAGGCATGACGAAGTTATTTAGGTTTTGATAATTGCTTTGAGCTCTTTTATGGTCTGAGTAGGATTATCACTTTTGAATACAAAACTTCCGGCAACAAGTACATCTGCACCGGCTTCTACCAGTTGTTTAGCATTTTTGTTGGTTACTCCACCATCTATTTCTATACGAGTGTTGGCACCATTTCTATCGATAATCTCTCTTAGTTGTCTTACCTTTTTATAGGTGTTTTCTATAAAAGATTGCCCTCCAAATCCTGGGTTTACACTCATTAAGCAAACCAAGTCAATATCGTTGATAGTGTCTTCGAGCAAACTTACATTGGTATGAGGGTTAACCGCTACACCAGCTTGCATTCCTTCTGCTTTTATGGCTTGCAATGTACGATGAAGATGTGTACAGGCTTCATAATGTACTGTAAGGATATTGCTTCCAAGATCGGCAAAAGTTTTGATGTATCGATCTGGCTCTACAATCATCAAGTGCACATCAATTGTTTTGTTGGCATGTTTTACAATGTCCCGTAACACTGGCATCCCAAAAGAAATATTGGGCACAAAAACGCCGTCCATGATATCGATATGAAACCAATCTGCTTCACTATTATTGATCATTTCTACATCTCGTTGCAAATTTGCGAAGTCCGCCGCCAGAACAGATGGGGCAATAAGTTTTGAAGCCATAAAATTATTTGTTTTTCGCAAAAGTACTATTTAACTTTCAATTTATAGCCTAGGAAAGCTTCATAAATTTTTGAGTCAAATACGATATGCTTTTAAAATGTTCGGGGTTATTGGTTTTTAATCTTTTTAAAAAATGTTGTAGTTCTTGATGGCTGTTTTGACTAGAAATTACGGTAAAAGAAGAGTGATACTCTGTAAAAGTGTTATTGTTGATTTCTTTATCCAGTATTTTAATCACATTGTAGTGTCGGGGATCTTCTTTTATTTTATGAAATAAAGGGAGAATGACTTCTTTTTCACCTTCAAGAACCTGAAAAAAATTCCCTTCAGAATGCATCAATATGCCAGTAATATCTAATTGAGAATTGGTCCGTTTAACGTGCGCCATGATTTCCGAAAGCATGGTGTCGGATACATCGGGGCTAACGGTACTTACATAGCATATAGTATGCCTCATAGTATGAGCAATTGTGATACCCTCTAAATTACGATATTCTTAACTATTGTTTAGGGATAAGAGCAATTTTTCTAGAAAATTTCACATAATTCGTTAAAGATAACTTAAAGAAAAAACCTCCGGTAATCAGCCGGAGGTCATTCATCAATCAAAAAACGAACAGTTATGTTATAAAACTGTCTGTAGCCGCAATTTAGGAATTTATCCTAAATAAGTCTTTAATATTTTACTTCTAGATGTATGTTTTAATCTACGAATTGCTTTTTCTTTAATTTGTCGAACACGTTCACGTGTTAAATCGAACGTCTCTCCAATTTCTTCTAGAGTCATTGGATGCTGGTCTCCAAGACCAAAATACAGTCTAATTACATCCGCTTCTCTAGGTGTTAAGGTTTCCAAAGCACGCTCAATTTCTGTACGAAGTGATTCGTGCAATAGTGATCTATCAGGATTTGGAGATTCACCAGAATTTAATACATCATAAAGATTAGAATCTTCTCCTTCTACCAATGGTGCATCCATACTTACATGACGTCCAGAATTCTTCATTGATTCTTTTACGTCATTGATAGTCATATCCAATTCCTTCGCAATTTCCTCTGCACTTGGTGGGCGCTCATGTGATTGCTCCAAAAATGCATAGGTCTTATTGATCTTATTGATAGATCCAATTTTATTCAAAGGCAATCTTACAATACGAGATTGCTCTGCCAACGCTTGTAGAATCGACTGACGAATCCACCAAACCGCGTAAGAAATAAATTTAAATCCACGAGTTTCATCAAAACGCTTAGCAGCTTTGATAAGACCAAGGTTTCCTTCGTTAATAAGGTCAGGAAGTGTTAACCCTTGATTTTGATATTGTTTAGCAACAGATACTACGAATCTTAAATTGGCTTTTGTTAATTTTTCAAGTGCTCTCTCATCACCAGCTTTGATACGCTGTGCTAATTCCACCTCTTCATCAGCAGTAATCAAATCTACCTTACCAATTTCCTGTAAATACTTATCTAGCGATGCAGTTTCACGATTCGTTACCTGCTTCGTAATTTTCAGCTGTCTCATCTATGTTCTCTTGAAATTTTGATTTATGAATAATTTAGGGCCTTTATTACTTATACGTAATATGTTACATAAATGTTACAAAAATGTTTAATTTTTATTTTCTCCCATCAATTATCAAAAGCTTAGTCGTTGACTTTTCCCTTTACTTACAGGGTTTTTGCACTTTATTTTAAGGATGTGAAAAAAGAAATTTATTTTTCAATTTTGTAGTACTGCTATGATTTTTAACCCTAGAATTGATAAGAAAACCCGGTTTGTAACTGTATATATAATGGCTGGTAAGAGGTTCGGTTCTGACTCGCATCTTGCAATTGATATTTTACTAATGGGGTGATGCTCAAATAAATTTTGTTATAAATTGGATATTTGAAATTGGTCCCAAAATTAATGCTAAAGTTCGTTTTTTGAAGTTTGTCGTTGCTACCAAGAGAAGTATTGGTCATAGGGGATGAGAGTTTTATTTCACTGCTGTTTTGAATGACAAAACTCAATCCTCCAATAAATGAAGCTTGTACCTTTTTGTCTATAAAAAGATATCCTAACTCCATGGATATTTCGTGAAAACTAATTCTTTGTGAAAGACTACTGTTGGTTGCTAAAGTGTCAATACCGACATTGGGATTAATGTCTCGAACCGTTGATGGGAATTGTGCAGGGGTAATATCTTTAACTTCATTTTTGATTGAGAAATGGTTGTAACCAATTCTTGAAGAAAGTCTTTTACTTAGACCAGCATTGAAAACAATGCCGTATCCAAAACCAATGTCACCTGTATTCGAATTTTGAACCAAATTATCACTAATCAAAGACCCATCTGGGGATAGATGGTAGGTAGGTGCTAAATGAATTCCAATACTGTATTTTGGAGTGAAGGTTTTAGCACTTTTTATGGAATCAATAGGAATTATTTGATCCTCTGTTAGCAATGCCCCTTTAGGATAGTAAGATGCCAGTTTTGATTCTTGAGCCAAAATTGTACTTAATAAATTATATTGGTTATTTGTGTTTTCCGAGTTGGAACTTTTTCCTAGAGATGTTTCTGTGGTATTTTCTGAAATATGATTGTTGATGCTAGTTTTGTATTGAGTTATGTTGGTATTCTCAGATTTCTCTGTTTTTTTGTCTTTTGATAATGGGGTTGCAGTTTCAGTGGATGATGAACCAAAAGTAGTGGTATTAGGTTGTGTTTGGGTAACTTTAATGTCGTTTTGGGTTTCGGTAGGAGTGTTGAGCTGATTATTGTTGTGGTTTTCTGTTTCCAAAACAAGATCATCACAATCTGAAATTTCTTGTTCTTCTTGCAAGACAATTTGGAGATGTTCAGGGGAGGGATTCAAAGGTTTTTTTCCATCCGATATATAAAAGAAAAGGATCGTTGCGCTTAATACCAACACCGCGCCTGAAGGAATGATCCAATATGGAATCTTAAATTTTCCCTGCGGAGGTAATTCAGCTTCAATGTCCTCCCAGTTAAGTGAACTGGGAGCCGCTTCAAAGTTTTTTAACTTTTCGCTGAAAATTTTTCCGATATCTCTTTTATCGCTCATTACGTACTAGAATTTTTTTTTGGGGATTTCGTAAAGCAGTTATTTTTGTTTTTAGTAATACCTTGGCTCTATGAAGGTTCGATTTTGACGTGCCTTCTGAAATATTGAGCATTGTAGCGATTTCTTTGTGTGAATAATTATCGAGTTCGTATAGACTAAACACTAATCGGTATTGGTCAGGTAATTCTTGTATAAAAACTAGTAATTCATCTAAACGAAAATCTACCATTTCGGGCTCTATTGTGGTATCCGCAACTCTGTTTTCATCAATCTGTAATGCAGGTGTACCAGACTTTTTATATTTATCAATAGCCTTATTAATAGCTATACGTTTTACCCATCCATCAAAGGACCCCTTAAAATTATATTGGTTTATTTTTTTGAATATGGTAATGAAGGTATCCTGTAAATTATCCTCAGCTTCAGTATAGTTTTTACAATATTTTAGACTCAAAGAAAAAAGCACATCTTTATATAAGTGAAACAGTTCACTCTGGGCATTTCGGTTGTTTTTTTGACATTTTTTGATGAGCTTTTTTAAGTCCAATCTATGCTGATGTTTAAGATGTTTGTTTTTATACTTTTATGTCTTTCACGTCAATAAAGGATTAAAGATGTATTTCTTTAGCTAATTTTAATAAGGTTTTGGTTTGATCCGATTTAAATAAACGATCCAAGCTTAGATCATAATTAAGATCATCTGTATTGGTTGCTATTACAGAGCCAAGTTGAACGGTATTCAAATCCTGTAGTAAAGATATCTCATTTACAATAGATTCTGGTAATTCCTGAAGATTGTACCTGCCCTTTACAGTAGACGGCGAAACTATGTTCCAGGAAAAACCAATGGTATTTTCTATGTGCCATTTTGATAAAATATAGGACACCTGATTGCTTTGGGTAGAGATATCAAAGTTACTTAGATCACTATTGATGATAGAAATCTCTGGATTAATAAAACCGAAACTTGAAGGAATTGCACCATATGTTGCTTGTATATAGCTGTTGTTTTGATTTGTTGCTTTTAAGGTTAAATTGAAATTTTCAAATATTGATGGGGTATATACAAGGATTTCATTGTTAGAGATTATTGTGTTTCGATCCTGATATAGGCGGTAATTATTTTCTTTAATTGTATCATTAAGAGTTGCTATTCCACTAATTGTAGTGGTGTATTCAAAACCTTCTGGAGAAGATAATGCAACGTTAATGGAGTGAGAAGTTTCCATTGCTTTGCCTTCACTCAGATTGATTTTATATTGTGTGTTGGGGTCTAACACAAGTGTTTGATATGTTGGTGTTTCATTTTTTAATAATGAAGTGATCACAATTTCTGGAGTACTCTCAAAAAATGAATATGAAAAGTTCTCTTCGAAAATGAAATCTACTGGAGAATAACGACCAGATTGTGCGATAACAATTTCTTCAAAATTGGAAGGGAAATTACCTAGTTGAAGCTGCGTTCTGGATTGTGGAAAAGGAGTAAAGGGATCATCTAGGATAATAGATTTATTTTTTGGGACATCTAAATAGGTGATAATAGAAACTTCACTACTTAGCTGTCGATACCTCAAAATGCTAACGGCTATATTATCCCCAGAGTAAGAACCAGTGACTAATTCAATTTCATCGAGGTTAAAAAGTTCTCCGGACGCCAGATGTTCACCATTTTCTCCTTTTACTATATAAAATATTCTATTACTATCTGAAGTGGTTCCTTCTTCTACAAATAATTTAAGAAGAGCATCATTATTTGTTTCTGGTGCTATGGCTTCATTTTCTGTTGTACAAGTCCAGAATAATAAGGCTAGTGCGATATAACTTATTTTTTTCATTGCCTAATTTTTGATTTTACATCTATATAGACATGAGGTTTTCAAAAGGTTGCGTGGGTTATGGATTTCTTTTGATTTTGGTAAGATAAAATCTTTATGAATTTGTTAAGTGTCTTATTATTAATGAGTTGTTTTTTGCTGAAGAAGGTTAAATGTCTATATTTAAATGCCTAAACAATTTTAAATTATGAGAAAATTACACAAATTATCTACAAAGTTCTTGCGTAGGATTGGGAATCCTATGGTAAGGATAGTTCCTTTATTATTTATTTTTTGTTTGCTGTTTTCCGGCTGTTATTCCTATAAAAAGATGGGGGATGAAGCTTATCAAGATATAAGCCTTAACAAAAAATATAAAATTACTACCAAAGAATGGTCTAAGAAAAGAGTAACTATCGTGGATAAAACACAAACCGGAATCGTTGTAGTTACATTTGATAAACAAAAACAGGAAGTGCCGTTTTCTGATATACAGGAGTTGAGAAGATTGAAGTTTTCTCCCTTTAAAACTTTTGTAGTACTTCCTGTATCGTATGTAGCAACCGGAGTAGGATTAGCCTTTTTGGGATATGGTATTCAATAACGATCGTAAAAATGAATAGTAAATATGAAACAAAAAAGCCTTCTCGATCGAGAAGGCTTTTTTAAGTATTAATATAAGAAATTTAATCTTGTTTCTTATTATGTTGTGGTTTTCTATCACCTTTAGGCTTCCCTTCTGGTCTAGGAGGACGTTGTAAAAGTGCTTTTCTAGAAACCTTTTCTTTTCTTGTTTTTGGATCAATACCAAAGTATTTTACATCGATAACATCTCCTATATTCACTACATCGGTTACGTTATTTGTGCGTTCCCAAGCTAGTTCAGAGATATGCAGTAAAACTTCGTTTCCTGGAGCATCGATATACTCTACTACAGCACCAAAATCCAAAATCTTAATCACTTTTACTTCGTAAACACTTCCTACTTCAGGTTTAAAAGTAATGGCTTCGATTTTTCTGATTACAGTATCGATAGCTTCTTGTTCTACACCCAAGATTTCAACAATTCCATGCTCTCCATCTTCCTCGATTACAATAGTAGTACCTGTTTCTTTCTGCATCTCCTGGATCACTTTACCGCTAGGACCAATAACTGCTCCAATGTATGATTCTGGAATAGTGATTTTCACCATCTTCGGCGCATGAGCCTTAACAGATTCATTCGGAGTCTCAATAGTATCAGTCAGCTTTTCTAAAATGTGTAAACGGCCATCACGAGCTTGTTTTAAAGCTTTTACCAGGATTTCGTAAGAAAGTCCTTTGATCTTGATGTCCATTTGACAAGCAGTAATACCATCAGCTGTACCTGTTACTTTGAAGTCCATATCACCCAAGTGATCTTCATCTCCAAGGATATCAGATAATACGGCATATTTATCTCCATCAGAGATCAATCCCATCGCGATACCTGATACTGGCTTTTTAATCTTAATACCAGCATCCATTAATGCCATAGTTCCAGAACATACGGTAGCCATTGAAGAAGAACCGTTTGATTCTAATACTTCAGATACTACACGAACTGTATATGGACAATCTTCAGGGATCATTCCTTTTAATGCACGTTGTGCCAGGTTTCCGTGACCTACCTCTCTTCTGGATGTACCTCTTAATGGTCTTGCTTCTCCAGTAGAGAAAGGAGGGAAGTTATAATGCAAGTAGAAGGTTTCTTCTCCTTGTTGGGTTGGTAAATCAATTACATTAGCTTCTCTTGATGTACCCAAAGTTACTGTAGCTAATGCTTGAGTTTCCCCTCTGGTAAAAATAGAAGAACCGTGGGTAGAAGGTAAGTAATCTACCTCACACCAGATCGGTCTAATGTCAGTAGTAGCACGTCCATCAAGGCGAATACCTTCATCCAGTGTTAGGTTTCTTACGGCTTCTTTATGAGCTTTTCCGAAATATTTAGAAATTAAATCTCCTTTTTCTTCAAGCTCTTCTTCTGTATACTGTGCCTTGATTTCGTCTTTTATTTCAGAAAAAGCTAAACCTCTTTCTTTTTTAGAAGAACCTTGCTTCGCAACATCATAACACTTTTGATACGCTTGTTCGTATATTTTTTTCTCTAATTCTTCGTCTTGCGCTTCTGGCTCGTATTCTCTGGTTTCTTTTTTACCAACAGCTTCGGCTAGACGAATTTGCGCTTCACATTGTACTTTAATAGCTTCATGAGCGACTTTAATAGCTTCTGTCATTTCTTCCTCAGAAACTTCGTCCATTTCTCCTTCAACCATGGCAACAGAATCAGCAGATGCACCTACCATTAAATCGATATCGGCATTTTCTAATTGTGCTCTACTAGGGTTGATTACAAACTCACCGTCGATTCTCGCTACTCGTACTTCAGAAATAGGAGTTTCAAAAGGAATGTCAGAAAGTTGAATTGCTGTAGAAGCTGCCAAACCTGCAAGAGCATCTGGCATTACATCTTCGTCATGAGACATTAACTGTATCATGACTTGTGTTTCAGAATGATAATCTTTAGGGAATAATGGGCGTAATACACGGTCCACTAATCGCATGGTAAGAATCTCTTCTGTACTTGGGCGAGCTTCTCTTTTGAAAAAACCACCAGGATAACGTCCGGCAGCTGCAAATTTTTCACGATAATCAACAGTTAATGGTAAAAAATCTACTGGAGAAGGATCGTAAGAAGAGACAACTGTACAAAGTAGCATTGCCTTACCCATTTGAACAACAACAGACCCGTGAGCTTGTTTTGCTAGTTTTCCGGTTTCGAGGGTGATTTGTCTTCCATCACCTAGGTCGATAACCTCTTTATAAACTTGTGGAATCATAATTTGTTTTTGATTCGTGCCCATATCATATTTCACTTCATTTTCTGAAATGTGCTATAGGCCTAATTAAACATTGGTTTTCCGTCTTCACTCGGACGGACAAGGTTGTGTTGTTGTAGTAATTGCGCGACCAATGAAAAACCAAGGCATACATTTATAGGTATTGCTATAAATGGTTTTCTTTAAAAATATATATAATAAAAAAAGAGGCGCGCAGCCTCTCTTTTTCTTATTTTCTTAATCCTAATTCTTTAACGATTGCACGATATCTCATGATATCTTTTTTCTTAAGATAGTCAAGTAAATCTCTACGCTTACCTACTAGCTTTACCAAAGAACGCTCTGTGTTAAAATCTTTACGATTTTTCTTTAAGTGTTCTGTTAAATGGGTAATTCTGTAAGTGAATAATGCAATCTGACCTTCTGCAGAACCACTGTCATTCTTTCCTTTACCGTGTTTTGCGAAGATTTCTTCTTTAGTTTCTTTTGTTAGATACATTCCAATATTATTTAAATGATTTTTATGTATTGATAACATTCTGCTATCAGCGTGCAAATATAGTACTTTTTAATCAAGTAATCCTTTTTATTAAAAAAAATAATATTGAGTTAAACCTTTTGTAAAAATCTAAGTCTTAGGATGGTAACGTTAAAATTAAATATTATGAAAAACAGCATCTTGAAATTTGGTTTAGTGGCAATCCTTTCTGTAGTATTTGTAGGGTGTACTCAGGATGAATCTGAAGATATCACTACTAGTGATCTAAACATTGAAGAAACTGCACTTACTGCAAAAATTGATACTAATGCAGAGTTTATCAGTGATACGTTTTTGCAAATTTATGAGTACGAAGAGTTAGCAACCCCATTTAAGAGCTCTGTTCACCCGTTTATTCCGGATTGTGCTACTATTACAGTGGTTGTGACTGATACTACAAAGAATATAACCGTTGACTTTGGAGCCGAAGGTTGCGAGGTAAGAGGTCGTATTATTAAAGGTAAAGTGCTAATGTCTTACGAAATTGATTTGGAAGCTCGAGTACGTATTATCAATTATAGTCTGGAAGACTTCTTTGTAGATGATACCCAGTTCGAAGGTTCAAAGACAATTACCAGAGAACGAATGAATGACGAAGGTAATCCACAATATACCATGAATGTGGATCTAACGGTCACCTTTGCTGATGGGACAGTTGCTTCTAGAACAGGAACAAAGACTCGTGAATGGATAGAAGGAGTGTTGAATGGAAATTGGGGAGATAATGTGTTTTTAGTTACTGGTGCCTGGGCAACTAATTTTGCTAATGGTAATACGCATAGTACAACCATCACAACTCCAATACGAAGAGAGGCAAGCTGTCGATTTTTGGTTAGTGGAACAGTGGATTTGGTAAGAACTAATTTTAGTGGAACCCTGGATTATGGTGATGGGTCGTGTGATAATTTGGTTGTATTTACCAATACAGATGGAGAAGAGAGAGAAATTCGATTATAGAATTTTTTGATTAGTGAGTAGAAAAGTGCCTTTTTGTACAAAAAGGCACTTTCTTATGCTTACTAATTAGATAATGGACGATTGGTAATCAAGTCCAGATATAAGTTGATCTTTTGTTTTAATTCCTGGCGAGGTGTTATGAAATCAAGGAAACCGTGTTCCAAAACAAATTCTGCCGTCTGGAAGCCTTCAGGAAGTTCTTTACCTGTGGTGTCTCTTACTACACGAGGTCCTGCAAATCCGATAAGTGCACCAGGTTCTGCAATATTAATGTCACCCAACATCGCAAAAGATGCAGTAGTACCTCCTGTGGTAGGATCTGTAGATAATGAAATATAAGGAATTCCAGCATCAGCAAGTTGTGCTAGTTTTGCCGATGTTTTTGCCAATTGCATCAAAGATAAAGCAGCTTCCATCATTCTGGCACCACCCGATTTTGATATAATCATAAAAGGAATCTTGTGTTTTAGAGAGTAATCGGCAGCTCTTGCAATTTTTTCTCCAACAACACTTCCCATAGATCCTCCTATAAAAGAGAAATCCATACAAGCGATAACCAAATCGTTTCCGTTTGATTTTCCTACAGCTGTTCTAACGGCATCTTTAAGGTTTGTCTTGTCTTGAGCTTCTTTAAGACGATCTACATATTTCTTTTTGTCTTCGAATTTAAGA
The DNA here is from genome assembly GCF_055808215.1 of Aquimarina sp. KJ22-3. Classification (NCBI taxonomy): domain Bacteria; kingdom Pseudomonadati; phylum Bacteroidota; class Flavobacteriia; order Flavobacteriales; family Flavobacteriaceae; genus Aquimarina; species Aquimarina sp. KJ22-3. The sequence goes on from NZ_CM147859.1 coordinate 1,303,079, forward strand.
GGATCTTTCGAAGAAAGATTTTTATCAAGTTCTTTAAACTTGTTGTCATCAAATAAAATTTCGAAATATTCTTTACTTCCAATACGAACATGGTATCCATCCTCAGGACTTACGTAGAAGTTTTTTTCAAGTTGCTCTGCGTCAACGATTTTACCCGTGGGGGATTTGTACCAAAGTCCTTTTGGAACATCTTTTTTGTCTTCGGTCGCGGTTTGTATACCTTTTTGTGTTCTCTTAAACCAAGCCATAAATTTATATATTAAAAAAGCTGAAACTCCAGAGGGCGGGGTTTCAGCTTGGTTTTCTAGTCTATTATAATGTGTTTACATTATTTAGATCCTCGAATGCCTTTTTAAGACGTGTTTTGAAGGTAATTTCACCTTCACGTAACCATTTGCGAGGATCGTAGTATTTTTTATTCGGTTCTTCTGCACCTTCAGGATTACCGATTTGAGTTTTTAAGTACTCAATTTTACCGGTCATATAATCACGAATCCCTTCGTTGAATGCAAACTGAAGATCTGTATCAATATTCATTTTGATTACACCATATCCAATAGCTTCTCTGATTTCTTCCAAAGTAGAACCACTTCCTCCATGAAATACAAAGTCGATGTGGTTATGTTCAACTCCATATTTCTCTGAAATAAATTCTTGAGAATTCTTAAGGATTTTTGGTGTAAGTTTTACATTTCCAGGTTTGTAAACCCCATGTACGTTACCAAAAGCAGCAGCAACGGTAAACTTATCACTTACTTTGCTTAGCTCTTCATATGCATAAGCCACTTCTTCTGGTTGAGTATACAATTTAGAATCATCAACATCGGTATTGTCAACACCATCTTCTTCACCTCCGGTAATTCCTAATTCGATTTCCAGAGTCATTCCCATTTTGCTCATTCTCTCTAGGTACTCTTTACAGATTTCGATATTCTCTTCGATAGGCTCTTCAGAAAGATCTATCATATGAGAACTATAAAGAGGTTTTCCGGTTTCTTTGTAGAATTGCTCTCCTGCATCTAATAAACCGTCGATCCAAGGAAGTAGCTTCTTTGCACAGTGGTCAGTATGCAAAATTACAGGTACTCCATAAGCTTCGGCCATAAGATGCACATGCTTAGCACCCGCTACTGCACCAGCGATAGCAGATTTTTGGTCTTCATTAGAAAGGCCTTTACCAGCATTAAATTGTGCACCACCATTCGAAAATTGAATGATGACAGGGGAGTTGATTTCTGCAGCAGTTTCCAAAACAGCATTGATAGAGTTCGAACCAATTACATTAACGGCAGGTAATGCAAATGATTTTTCTTTTGCATACTTAAAAATAGCCTGTACTTCGTCTCCTGTTGCAACTCCTGGTTTGATGTTGTGATTCATCTGTTAATTTTTAAAGTTTTTAGTTGTCAGATAGTAGTATTATAAAGCATTTATTATCAGATCCTAGACATAAATTCTATGGTGAAATATACTATCTAATTTTGGTTTTTAAGCTTACAAAAATAGTAAAATTATGTAGAATCCTACACGAATAAAACAATCTTTGCATAGCGCATATTATTACGTTTTTCAAATTGATTAGTGCCAAAAGGATAAAGTAGTATCTGAGATCACGGAAGTGGGGAGGATAACAAAACAAATATATAAAATATCGGCTAGGATATACTAGAAGGGATAGTTAATTCCGAAGTTATAAACCGCATTTTTAAAGTTGTATCCTTTGAACCATCTTTGGTCCTCATCATCAGAGGGGTTAAAGGTTTTGAAACCGACATCTAATCGGATCACAAAGAATTCAAAGTCATATCTGAAACCAAAACCGCTTCCGACAGCAATTTCCTGAATGTCATCCAAATCGGAAAAAACGGCATCTTCGTCTTCTACATTGTCAAATACATTCCAGATATTACCAGCATCGATGAATAAAGCCCCGTTCAACGAACCCAAAATGTTATATCGATACTCGAGGTTAGTAGCAATTTTCAAATTAGCTTCATTAAACTCGTTTCGTCCTCCTGTACTACCAGGCCCAAGATCATACACTAGCCACGCTCTGTTGTCGTTGGGGCCTCCTCCAAAAAAACTTCGCGCAAACGGAATACTGTTCGAATTTCCAAAAGGAATTGCTATTCCTCCAAAAGCTCTAAAAGCAATGATGTTTTTTCTTCCCAGATCCCAATGTTTGGTGTAATCCAATTCGGTTTTGGCATATTGAGAAAACTCCACTCCAAAAACTTCAAATCTGTCATTGCTATTTTTGTCTAAATTAGCAAGATTGGAAACTGTGCTTAGCACATTTCCTGCGAGTTCTATTTTACCCCTGAATCTCGAAAAATCTTCATCATACAAGTTTTCCTTGCTGTTTCTAGAATAGGTATAACTAGAACCAAAGATTAAGTTGTCTTCGGTTAGTCTAATTTGTCTTTCACTGATGTTTTGAATTTCCTGAATTTGATTTGCAGAAAGGTCGCTATCTGGATTTGCTCCCAAGGATTGGTCGATAAAGCCATCAGCCCCTTCAGGAATACGAAGTACCGCATCATTGATATCGGGTATTCCGGTATCGGGTTGAAAGAATAAAGGAGAGTCCGGATCCAAAACATCTCTGGCTATATCATTCAACTCGTTAAATGAGGTGTTGTAAATATTGAAGTAATTATTGGTATTTAGATTTCGTACATATTGCACATTGACCAAGTCCAATTGATTAGACACAAATTTGCTCGATTTCCATTGGTAATTGAATATTCCTGTAGCGTTCTGCTTATCCAATCCAATATTTTGCTGTACGTTCATACCAAAAAGTAGGTTGGTAGTAGGAGTCATACTTTTTGGGATGATCTTAGTTGTTTTGAACGGGAATACTATTTTAGGGAACGTAAGTTTTACATCAGTCCCCACTTCGGAAATGTTGAAAAAACGTTCTCCTCCATCTACAGCTTCGGTAGAAGAACCAATACTACCACGAGCCGAGATTTCCAGAATTTCTGCACCTCCAAAAACATTTCGTATCAAAAGAGAACCTCCAAATCCAATTCCAAAAGCTTGAATGGTAGAGGTAGATACATCAAATTCGACGTTGGTACTATACTTTTTTCTTGGAGTAAGTAAAATATTTGCAATCAAATCCGTCCCAGAAGGATCATTGGGATCCATGTCATATCTAATGTTTGGATACTTAAAGGTTCTAAGGTTGTTGATTTGATTATAGGTGGCTGTACGATCCCGATCCCTAAAAACCTCTCCTGGATTAATAAGGATAGAGTTGGCAATTGCTTTTCGGGTATACTTGATTTTATCAAATCCATAAATGTTATACCCTCTATATGAAGTGCTGTCCTGAGGAATTTTATTTCGATTTTGGTAAGAATAATCGGTGAACACATTCACCTTACTTACTTTGTGTACTTTGAAAGGAACTCTAGCTACCGAATCACCAAATACGATAGGTCTGTCCTTAATATTTAAATTCAGATTTACTTTATGATCAGTATTTACGGTGTCTGCATCAAAGTTGATGAATTCTTTTTCAAAATGAAACAGCCCAGAGTTTCTATATAATGAGGTAAGGCGTTCTCTTTCTGATTCGATATCAAGTGTTTTGTACTGCTTTCCGGATACAATGGTGGATTTGTCTTTGTGGATTTGATAGATAGAATCTGCTACTTTTGAATCTATTTTGGTATGTAAAGAATCTATAACGTAGGGTTGATTGGGTTTGATGTAGTAAGAAACGGTAGCTCTTTTATCTTCACTTTTATCAATTTTATAGTCGGTCTTAATATTGAACCAACCATTGTTCCAATAGTATGCTTGTAATCTTTTTTCTGACCTTTTTATTTTGCCTTCATCCAGAATAGATGGTGGTTCTCCTGTTTTTTTGATCCACTCGTTAATTCCGGTTAATCCTTTGCCCAGGCGATCCACTTGTTTTTTTGAAAGGAAGTTGATCATTCGTTGCTCCCGTTTTGGTTTGCGATGTAACCAATCCTGGTATGAGGAATCTCTATCTACACTGGCAAGATTGTAAATATGAAGTCGAAAAGGAATTCCAGCCACCGGAGTGTTGGGTTGTAGTAACAGTTGATTTTCTAACTTTCGGTCCTTAGATTTAACGCTATCCACAAAAATTAGATTTTTTTCTAGTAGATATTCGTTTTCCGGAACTCTTTTTACAGCATCACATGAGCTTAAAAAGATTGTGGTTAGGGTAATAAATAATATTTTTGTCAGAAAGTGTTTCAATCCCTATTCATTATTGATTCAAAAATACATTATTTGTATGGTTAGCAAAAACCAAAAGAAACTAATAAAAAGTTTATATCAAAAAAAATACCGAAAACAACACGGTTTGTTTGTTGCTGAAGGGAAAAAGGTCATTCAGGAGCTATTGCAAGCCAAGTTAGAGCTGCATGCACTTTTTACCACAGAGGATAGAATTTTTGAAGTGAATGATCAAAAAAAGTATCTGATAAGTCATGAAGAACTAAAACAGATTAGTTTTTTGACTACTCCACAGGTTGCTTTGGCGGTTTTTGTGATTCCAGAAGTTCGCCAAATGGAATTGGAGGGTGTGGTACTGGTTTTGGATGATGTAAGAGATCCAGGTAATTTAGGAACGATTATTAGATTGTGTGATTGGTTTGGTGTTAAAGAGTTGGTATGTTCTAATCAAACTGTAGATTGTTATAATCCAAAAGTAGTGCAGGCCACTATGGGGTCTATTACCAGAGTGAACATCGTTTATCAGAATATAGAAGCATTTCTATTTCAACAAAAACCAACTATTCCTATATATGGTACTTTTATGGAAGGGGATAACATATACGAAGCATCCCTTCCTAAAAAAGGGGTGATTGTTATGGGGAATGAAGCGAATGGTATTTCTACACCGGTAGAAGAGATTGTAGACAAACGCATCACCATACCTCAATTTGGTTTGGGTCAAAAAACAGAAAGCCTCAATGTGGCTACAGCCACCGCTATTATACTAAGCGAGTTTAAACGAAAATCGAGTTGACTTACTGGAAAGTAAAGTTGATGAAAATTCCTCTTGTAGACATTTTGTCAATGGTTGATGTCCAAGGGCTATCCGGATCGTTGTCCTGCACCAGTTCGTCAGACATGGCAAATACACCACGTATAGAAGGGGTGAATTTGAAATAATACAGATAAAAATCAACACCAAAACCAAGTTCAAAATAATTGGTATTTGTCTTCATTCTAAATTCTCCAGAGCTATTGTCGTCAGGATTATCCTCGTTACTAGATAAGTTAATAGAAGTCGATACTCCACCAACAATGAAAGGTTTGAAATTATTCAAGCGTTTGGTGGATACTTTTAATAATAATGGTATATGTACATAGGTCGACTTTACTTCTCTGAAAGATTCAAATTGAGAGGTAAATATAGGATTAGAAAATGTAAGATTCCTGCTGGTAAAAGTTACCATAGGTTCTAATCGTAAATCCAAATAGTCGTTAATTCTCATATTTCCCAATAACCCAACACTAAAACCAATCGTATTATCAACTATGATATCTGCATCTTCGAAATCTGAGGTGTAATCAAAATTAAAATCATAACTATTTAACCCAAGAATATATCCCCAGCTAAATCTAGGTTTATCAAAGTTCTGAAGATTCTGAACTTTTTCTTTAGAAAATAATTGTGCACTCACATTTTGAGAGCAAATTAAAACAGCGATTACGATAAAAAGTCTTTTCATATTATTTTGTGGCTGTATATATTGTGGCTACTCCAAACGTTTGGGGATGATCTTCAACATGTATAAACCCAATTTTCTTCAAAATATTGTTGAACGCTTCTCCATATGGAAAAGCAGCAGCACTTTCACTCAAATAAGAATAAGCCGATTTGTCTTTAGAAAAGATCTTTCCAATAATCGGAAGAATCCCTTTTGTATATAACTTATAGCCCTGTTTGAAAGGAGTTTTTGTAGGGATTGAAGTTTCTAGAACGACAAAAATTCCGCCCGGTTTAAGTACTCGGTAGATTTCAGAAAGTCCTTTTTCCAAATTTTCAAAATTTCTAACCCCAAAGGCCACAGTAGCCGCATCAAAATGGTTGTCTTCGAATTGAAGATTTTCACTATCTCCGGTTACCATTTCGATGGTAGTGTCCAGATTTTTGGCTTTAATTTTCTTTTTACCTATTTCTAACATTCCTGTAGAAATATCCAGCCCTACAATTTTTGTCGCACCGGTTTGCGATAAATTGATAGCAAGATCTCCAGTACCAGTAGCAACATCAAGAATAGATTTTGGCTGTACTTTGCTTACCTGTTTTACAACTTTTTTTCGCCATTTTACATCAATACCCAACGAAATAACACGGTTAAGACCATCATAATTTCCCGAAATAGTATCAAACATTTCGGTAACCTGCTCTTTCTTGGATCTGTCTTTGTCTTTATATGGTGTTATTTTCTCCGACATTCAAAAAAATTTAGGCAAATATACAGTTTTGAAGGATATAGTTTGAAGAGTTTTGTATTAAGTTAGGATAATCAAATTTTATCAGTTGTTCAATTTGCATTATCTTTGTACGCTTTTATAGGCTAAGGGATTTTTTTACGTTCAAATAGTTACTTAGCTATATTTTACCTAGAGATGGAAAACAATATACAAAACCGATGAAAATCATTATTGCCGGAGCAGGTGAAGTGGGATTTCATTTGGCGAAACTACTATCATTTGAGTCTCAAGATATTACACTCATAGATACTGACAAAGAATGCCTGAATTATGCGGATACCCATTTAGATATTCGGGTGATCAAGGGTGATGCAACTTCGATCAGTATTTTAAAAGATGCCAGAGTCGAAAACATGGATATGGTGATTAGTGTAACCTCAAGTGAAACGACCAATATTACAGTTTGTGTATTGGCCAAACAACTTGGAGCCAAACGTACCATCGCTAGGATTTCTAATACAGAATTTATAGAGAATAAAGAAGAAGTAGGTTTTACCAAATTTGGTATTGATGAATTGATTTCTCCAGAGGCGTTAGCTGCGAGTGAGATTGAACTTCTTTTGAATCAATCTGCTTTTCATGATAGTTATGAGTTTGAAGATGGAGCGCTAACTATGGTAGGAACCACCCTATCCAAGGAAGCGTTGTTTGTGGGTAAAACAGTTCGTGAAGCCGCCGAAATATTCCCGGAATTACATTTTATGCCCATTGCGATTCAGCGTTCTGGAACGCAATATACATTGATTCCAAGAGGAGATACCTCGTTTAAAGAAGGGGATCAGGTATATTTTGTAACCTCAAAAGGAGGGGTAGATGAGTTATACAAACTAACCGGAAAGGTAAAAGAGCTTATCAAGAATGTAATGATTCTTGGTGGAAGTAAAATCGGTCATAAAACCTCATGTGATCTATGTGATCATAAGTTTAGAGTAAAACTAATAGAGAAAGACAAAGAAAAGTCATTTGATCTGGCAGATGATCTTCCTAATGCATTAATTATCAATGGAGATGGCCGTAATGTGGAGTTGTTGCAAGAAGAAGGAATTGGTGATATGGATGCATTTATTGCAGTAACCGGTAACTCTGAAACGAATATCATGTCTTGTTTGGTGGCAAAATCCAAAGGAGTGCGTAAAACCATTGCTTTGGTAGAAAATATGGATTATTTTCAGTTGTCTCACTCTATAGGTATCGATACCTTAATCAATAAGAAATTATTAGCAGCAAATAATATTTTTAGATTTATCCGAAAAGGGGAGGTTGTGGCGATGACAAAGCTCAACAATATGAATGCCGAGCTTTTAGAATTTATTGTTAAGCCAACTTCCGAAGTAAGTGATAATCTAATTCGCGATTTGGACTTTCCGCGTTCTGCAATTATTGCGGGAGTGATCAGAAATGGAGAAGGTATGATACCTCTCGGGAATTTCTACATTCAGGCAGGAGATAGGGTAGTGGTGTGCTGTTTGCCAAAATCTATTAAAAAAATAGAAAAGCTCTTTCTCTAGAATATGGCAAGGTTAAACTATAAAATCATCTCTCACATCATGGGACTTCTGTTACTTTGTAATGGTAGTTTTATGCTACTGGCTACCATGATCAGTTTTGTGTACAAAGATGGGGTTACCTTAGAAATCATGATGGCAGCTTTGGCGACCATGTTTGTCGGTATAGCTATGATGTTTTTAACCAGAGAGCATCAAAAAGAAATTAATAAGCGAGAAGGGTATATCGTAGTAACGTTTGGTTGGATATTTATGTCCTTGAGTGGAACTTTGCCTTACCTTTTTTCAGGAGCTATACCTACGTTTACCAATGCCTTTTTTGAAACCATGTCTGGGTATACTACCACGGGTGCTTCTATACTTAATGATATTGAAATTGTTCCCAAAGGGGTGTTGTTCTGGCGTAGCTTAACCCATTGGATTGGTGGTATGGGGATCATTGTTTTGGCAGTGGCTATACTTCCTCTTTTAGGAATTGGAGGTATGCAGTTGTTTGCAGCAGAGGCTCCCGGTCCTAGTGCAGATAAATTACACCCCAGGATTACCGATACTGCCAAACGACTATGGCTAATTTATTTTGGGTATACTGCGGCTGAAACTATTTTTTTGCAACTCGCAGGGATGAGCTTTTTTGATGCCATCAATCATGCGATGAGTACCTTGTCTACAGGTGGTTTTTCTACCAAAAATGCCAGTGTTGCCTATTGGAACGATCAACCTTTAATACAGTATATCATTATTTTGTTTATGTTCCTGGCAGGAATGAACTTTGTATTGAGTTATTTTGGGTTTAAAGGAAAGGTGCAAAAGATTATAAAAGACGAAGAGTTCAAGTTATACTCCTTATTTATTATTGCATTTACAGTAATTGCGACTTTTATCATAATCTATAAAGCAGATCCTTCTATTTCTTCAATAGATCATCCCATGGTATTTGGAGAAGTAGAAAGTGCATTTCGTCATGCTTTATTTCAGGTGCTAGCAGTGGTAACTACTACAGGATTTGTGAGTGCCGATTTTACGATGTGGACTCCGTTTTTAACAGTGTTTTTCTTCGGGATTATGTTTTTGGGAGGTTCTGCAGGTTCGACCTCTGGTGGGATGAAAGTAGTACGCCATTTGATTACGATACGTAATGGTATTCTGGAGTTTAAAAGAACGTTACACCCAAGAGCGGTATTACCGGTACGTTATAATACCAAAGCGGTGTCCAAAGAAATTACCTTTAATATTCTTGCGTTTTTTATTCTATACATGCTGGCTTTTATTATTGGGTCTGTGGTGCTTGGTGCATTAGGATTGGATTTTGAAACCGCAGTGGGAGGAGCAGCTTCCTCATTAGGAAATGTCGGGCCAGCTTTTGGGAAACTTAGCCCGGTAAACAACTTTGATGTGCTTCCTGATTTTGGAAAATGGTGGTGCTGCTTCCTGATGTTAATAGGAAGACTAGAGCTTTTTACGGTGTTGATTCTACTTACCCCTTTCTTCTGGAGAAATAGATAATAATCAAATCAAATTTTGTTAGCTTTTTAGGCTAAGGTAATGCGTAATGCAGATTGATAGTCCATAGTTTGGCTACCATTTTGATGGTGTCTTTTACTTTTCCTTTAATGCTATCCAAATGTTCTGGCTCTATCAAAAAAATGTCTATAATAGCCTCGTAATAGCAGGTGTCATTACCTTCTAATTCCTGACCTGGTTTGATGTCTAAAATCTCATCATCACTTTTGGAAACATTAAAGTTTTCTTTGAAAATTTGCAATACGTTTTTCTGAACAATGCGTTCTTTTTCAGTGGGGGACATGGTTTTAAGTTTAAGTTGGTATCTCCGAAAACAACTTTATAAAACAGAGTTTTTTTATAAAGCTGAAAAGTATAACTCCTATATTTTATATTTATTATCTGGAGATTGTGATAAAAATGATAAAATAAGGTTAATATTTCCTAAGGTTTTGATAATAAGCAACAAAACCGATTGTATTTGAGTCTACAATCGGTTTTTTTAGGTTGTGAAAAGCAATAAAATTAGTCTAAAAGAGCTTCTTTTATTCTTTTAATTGCTTCTATAATTTGTTCTGTACTGGCAGCATAAGATATTCTAATGCAATTGGCATTTCCAAAGGCATCTCCTGTAACTGTCGCTACGTTGGCTTTTTCTAAAATAAACATAGAAAAATCGGATGCGTTTTGTATGGTATATCCTTTAATTGTTTTACCAAAGTAATGAGAGATATCTGGGAAAACATAAAATGCTCCTTCCGGTTCGTTACACTCAAAACCTGGTATTTCGGCAAGTAAATCTAAGATGAGTTTTCTACGCTCTTTAAACTCATCCACCATATATTGGATTTTACTTACTGGTGCTTCTAAGGCGGTGATCACTGCACGTTGTGCGATACAGTTTGCTCCACTGGTAACCTGACCTTGCATTTTATTACAAGCACGTGCAATAGAAGTAGGTGCTCCTATATAACCTATTCGCCATCCTGTCATGGCAAAAGCCTTGGCAACACCATTTACAGTAACAGTACGATCGTACATGTCTGCAAATTGTGCCATAGAAGCGTGTTCTTTTTTGTAATTGATATGCTCATAAATTTCATCACTTACTACTACAATCTCAGGGTACTTTTGCAAAACATCTGCCAATGCTCTTAGTTCTTCCTTGCTGTAAATAGAACCACTTGGGTTACAAGGAGAGCTGTACCAAAGCATTTTTGTTTTTGGTGTAATGGCAGCTTCCAACTGTTCGGCAGTCATTTTAAAATCTGTAGTAATAGAAGTCTTCACCTCTACAGGTACTCCTCCTGCTAATTTTATGATATCGCTATAGCTTACCCAATAAGGGCAAGGTAAAATCACCTCATCTCCTGGGTTGATATATACTTGCGCTACATTATACAGCGCTTGCTTTGCTCCGGTAGAAACTACGATTTGAGATCTGTCGTACTCAAGATTGTTATCACGTTTAAATTTGGTGATGATGGCGTCTTTTAATTCTACATATCCGTCTACAGGAGTGTAAGAATTGTAATTGTCGTTTACTGCTTGTATAGCAGCTTCTTTAATAAAATCGGGAGTATTGAAATCTGGTTCTCCCAGACTTAAACCAATGATGTCTTTCCCTTCAGCTCTTAATTCTCTTGCTTTGGCTGCCATTGCTAAAGTGGCAGAAGCTTTAAGTGAATTGATTCTGTCTGACAAATGTTCGCTCATTTCCGATACTTGTGTACTCATTTTAATTGGTAAATAAAAAGTTATGATTGAATTGCAGGTTCCATACCCATTTCTTTTAAATGTTTGAAATGTGCCATGATCGCCTTGCGTGTGGTTTTGTACTCGTTATAAGGTAGGTTAAACTCTTGAGCCGTTTGTTTTACAATTTTAGAAATTTTGGTGTAATGAATATGGCTGATATTGGGAAAAATATGATGTTCTACCTGATGGTTTAATCCACCCGTAAACCAATTAACCAATTTGTTTTTGGTAGAAAAGTTAACCGTAGTAAACAATTGGTGAATGGCCCATGTGTTTTTCATAGTTCCGGTTTGATCGGGCATCGGCATATCTGCATCTTCTACCATATGGGCTAATTGAAAAATAATACTAAGGATCAGACCTGCTACATAGTGCATGACAAAAAAGCCAATTAGAATTTTCCACCATGCAATCGACATAATAATCATAGGAAGAACAATCCAGATCAGTAGGTAGATTGCCTTGGTAATGACTACCGTACTCCATTGTTTTATTGGGCTTGGTAGTTTTCCATAGGCTAACTTTCTTGCCAGGTATCTTTTGGTTTGTTTAAAATCAGTAGTCAAAGCCCAGTTAAAGGTGAGCAGTCCATATAGGAATATGGAATAATAATGCTGAAATTTATGAAACCTTCTCCATTCAGCATGTTTAGTAAAACGAATTATTCTTCCTGCATCCATATCTTCATCATGCCCATGTATATTAGTGTAGGTGTGATGTAAAACATTGTGTTGTACCTGCCAATTATATACATTTCCAGCAAGCACATACATACTGCTGCCCATTAATTTGTTTACCCAGTTTTTTGAAGAATACGATCCGTGATTACCATCATGCATCACATTCATCCCAACACCTGCCATACCAACACCCATCACTACAGTTAGCAATAACATCCACCATTGCGAAATGTTAAGTGTTAAGATTAAAAAATATGGAGTAAGAAAAATGGAAAACATAATGATGGTTTTCAAATGTAATTTCCAGTTTCCTGTACGTTTTATGTTGTTTTCTTTGAAATACTGATTTACACGCTTATTCAGCGTTCTGAAGAATTTAGCAGAATCTACTCTGCTAAAACGTATATTGGGTTTAGTCATATTGTTGAGGTTTATGACTAAACGAAATTAGTCACAGTAATATTGGGTAAATTTAGGTATTTAAATTTTTTTAACTTCCTAAAAAGAAATAAAATATATCGATTTAACATGTATTTTTGCGCTTTCATAATGATCGTTTTATACTTAAAATAATAAAAAGGCAAAAGTGTGACTCTAATACAAAAATATTTTTCAGATTTAACAGAAGAACAACTAGATCAATTCTCAAAATTAGGTGATCTGTATAGAGAATGGAATTCGAAAATTAATGTCATATCTCGCAAAGACATTGATGCCTTATATGAGCGTCATGTATTGCATTCTTTAGGAATTGCAAAGGTTCAAACCTTTCAACCAGGGACTACAATATTAGATGTTGGTACAGGTGGAGGATTTCCTGGGGTTCCTTTGGCTATTATGTTTCCCGAGAGTCAATTTTATTTGGTAGATGTTATTGCAAAAAAGATTCGAGTGGTCAACGAAGTGGTAAAAGCGCTGGGACTTATCAATGTAAAGGCAGAACAAAGAAGAGCAGGTACTTTTGATGATCGCTTTGATTTTGTGGTGAGTAGAGCGGTGACGAATATGCCCGATTTTGTAAAGTGGGTACGTAAAAATATAGCCAAAAAAAGTGTACATGAATTACAAAATGGGATTCTGTATCTCAAGGGGGGATCTTACCGAAGAATTAGCAAGCTTTCCAAAAGCTACGCAATACAATCTTTCTGATATTTTTGAAGAATCTTTTTTCGAGACCAAAAAAGTGGTGCACTTACCTTTGAAGTATAAATTATAGATAGGTCAAGAATGATGTATGGATAGTTCTTTGATGTCAAACTTGGCACCTACAGGTAATGAAGCACCGTTATTCATCTCAACCGTATCGTTGTCATAGGATCTTAAATGGTTGGTGTTGATAATAAAGGACTTTTGTATTCGGGCAAATTTATCATCTTCCAATTGTTCAAGGCACTTTTTTAAACTTTGATATACCGTGATTTTTGAATGGTCTTGTAGATGGTAATTTACATAGTTTCCAAGTCCTTCAATATAAACAATGTCATGAATAGCAATACGATGAGTACGTCTATTAGACTTTAGTTCTATCATTTTACCAGGTATTTGTTCGTTGTTCTCCTTTTCTTTAAAATAAAGCAATAAAATATAAACCGACGAAACAAATATGATCGTCGTATTAATCAGTACAGAAGATCGAATCATAGCCGGAATATCAAATATCTTAGAAAAGACAAATTGATCAAAGTCTTCAATAAAAAAGAACATAAAAAGCCGCTGAGCGATACTAGCAAATAATAGTAACAATACGTAGTATAATACAAACGCTATAAACTTTTTTTGCAGTAAGTATTTTGGGATTAAAAAGAGGATACAACAGTATACGGTAAGAATGCGAATAGGCAATAAAACAAACTCCAAAAAGAAAGAAGCTTTGTAATCTCCATTCTGCACCCATATAAAACTAAACAATAGGTAATAGGCAATCCAGAATATTACCTGGATAATGACTTTGTTTTTTCTATCTAGAGTTATTGTCATAATACATTCTGTAGGGAAAAGATGATTTGATATAAAAACCGAAGTACTTCATATAAATTAACCCTTACTACCTCCCAATCTTTTTACTATTGCTCTATCCGGAAGCGAATACGTTTATCCAGGATTTGAGCAGGTAACCTTTTAATGAATCACAAATATAAAAACTAACAAATGAAAAAAATAGGGGTATTGGTATTGGTTTTTTTAGTATCACCACACAATGTTTATCTCAAACATTAAAAAGAAGAGCTTCGTTTGAAGCTAAAATTTCATGGCCGGATAACAAAACACCAGGAGCAAAGATTGAAGAGATCGATGAAGGGACTCCATTGCTTAACGCAGGTTTTAAAGTGGGAGATGTGATCATAAATGTAGATCATCGACCGGTACTTAATTCAGAAGATTGGAGAGCTATAACCTATGGGATTCGTTCTGATCAAAAAACCTATATCGTGGTCAAAAGAGGAGTCGATGTAATAAGCCGGGAGGTAATGTTAAACCCTTTGCCAAAAGAAGAGCATGATGTCTTAGATACTTTTTACGAGAGCGTAACTAGTGGTTATGGAATACATCAACGGGTAATTATTACCAAACCTAAAGGAAAAGGACCTTTTCCTGCTATTTTCTTGATTCAGGGTTTGAGTTGTTCCACAATAGAAAAATACTCGGGTAGAAGTAACAACTGGGTGCGATTAATCAAAGATTTGGCCGAGAAATCGAATATGGTTTTAGTAAGAGTAGAAAAACCAGGAGTAGGGGATAGTGAAGGAGATTGTGGGAAAACGGACTTCAAAACTGAAATTAGCGGATACGAAGCAGCTATGCAATTGCTCAAATCAAAAACGTATATCCAGCAAGATAAAGTGATTGTGTACGGAAATAGTATGGGGAGTGCTTTGGCTCCATATATTGCGAATCAATTTAATGCTGCAGGAGTCATATCAGATGGAACGTTTTTCAAATCCTGGTACGAGCATATGCTGGAAATAGAACGTAGAATATTAGAGATCGAGGGCAAATCTCAAAAAGAGATATACGACTTGATGAATACAGTGTATATTCCCATCTACTATAAAATGTTGATTGAAAAGAGAAGTTATCAGGATATCTTAGAGGAAAACCCATTGTTCAAAAAATATCACAGGCATGGTCCTTTCCATATGTATGGTCGTCCTGTTGAATATTACCATCAGGTACAAGATTTTAATTTTGCTTCCGAATGGCAGAAAATAAAAGTACCGGTTAGAATTCGATGGGGGACTAATGATTGGATCATGACCGAGAATGATAATGATATGATCATAGCTCTTTTAGAAAAATCAAATCATAAGGATCATCAACTCTATAAATATCCAAAGTTAGATCATTGGTCAACGATTCATCCGGATTACAGTTCAAGTTTTAATTTTAAACCTGGAAAATGGGAAGATAAAATCAGTCAGCAAATTATTGATTGGGCATGGGAAATGGTAAAATGATTCGTGCAAGGCTACAAAACCTTTTTGACACCTTCGAAGTTTTTGATGTATTCTGTAGGAGTGCAGTTTTTTCGGGACTTGAAGATGCGGTTAAAGTTGGATACATTATTGAATCCAGCTTTGTAAGCGATTTCTGCTATGGATTCATCATTTTCTAATAACCATTGAGAGGCAAAACCGATACGAACATCGTTAAGATAGTCTATAAAGGTTTTGCCGGTTCTTTTCTTTATAAAACGACTAAAGGAGACCTCTGTCATATTCACTAGTGCTGCTACGTCTTTAACTTTAAGTTTTTCTCTGAAATTTTCTTTGACATACTCATAGATGATTTTTATTTTTTCACTATTATGAAAATTCTCTGTGGTAGGGGAATAAGAGGACAATTTCTTTTGACCTTCGGAAATAGCCAAAAAATGCAATAAAGAAATAAAAGAAAGAAAGTATTCGAGGCCTTCTAATTTTGATAAGTTCCTAATTTTAGAATAAGCAGCGATTGCTGTTTCTCTCGAAAAAAGGATCCCATAAAAAGAGTCTTCAAATAGTTTTTTTATGGGCTTCATTAGGGATCTATTCAGCAATGAATCCTGCAAAAGATTGTCATGAAATTGAAGTGTGATCTCATGAATTTCCTTTTGTTTACAGTTATGCAGTGTCCATCCATGAAATAGATTAGGCCCTATAAGAACTAATTCATAATCTTCGATTTCTTGCATATGATCGCCAATGATTCTTTGAACTCCTTTTCCGTTATGAATGAAATTAAGTTCGAATTCAGGATGAAAGTGAACAGGAAAATCAAAATCATCTTTGATTCTATCAAATACAAGAAAACAATCACTCGCCGTAAGCGGGGTAATTTCTCTATGAATATCTTGTTCCAAAAGCTTCATCTACGGAATAGGATTAGTAATTGACTAAATAGTGTCAAAATCTAAAAATAATATAAAATAGTTTTGAACTGTCTATAAGATAGTAATTATTAATTCTATACTAATATGAGGACTGCTTTGCAAGAATTAAAAGAAGCTACAAAAAAAGAACTTGCCCATATTTTGAAATATTGGGAAGAACATACCCTCGATACCAAATACGGAGGATTTATTGGTCATATAGCATATCCGGATCAAAAGAAACCGTTAAGTAATAAAGGGATCATACTCAATTCAAGAATTTTATGGACTTTTTCGGCGGCTTCTAACTTTTACAAAGACAACCGATATGAGTTGCTATGTGAGAGGAGTTTTGATTATCTCAAAACCTATTTTAAGGATAAGGAGTACGGAGGAGTTTTTTGGGAGGTAAACTACATGGGAGAAGTTGTACATGCCAAGAAGCAAGTCTATGCGCAAGCTTTTATGATATATGCTCTTTCAGAATATTACCTGTTTTCCAACAATGAAGAAAGTAAAGCATGGGCTATAGAGATTTTTAACTTGATAGAAAATCATGCGTTAGATCTTCAAAATGGAGGTTATATCGAGGCTTTTGATCAACAATGGAATCAGATGGAGGATATGCGATTGAGTGAGAAAGATGATAATACTGCCAAAACTATGAATACGCATCTTCATTTGTTGGAAGCGTATACCGTGTTTTTTAAAATTTATCCAGAGAATCAAGTCAAAGAAGCGATCAAGAAATTAATCCATCTTTTTTTGAAGGTGTTTTTGGACAAGATTGGGCATTTTAACCTGTTTTTTGATGAAAAGTGGAACTTGAAAAGCAACGTCTATTCATACGGGCATGATATTGAGGCAGCATGGTTACTAGTAGAAGCTGCGGTGGCAATTCAAGATGAAAAAATAATCGATCAGGTAAAAAATGTTGCGATCAAAATAGCAGATCGATGTATACAGGTGGCTATCGATGAAAATGGAGGTGTAATGAACGAGGAAAACTATGTTACCGGAGATATAGATAAAGATAGGCATTGGTGGTCTCAAGCTGAAGGCGTGGTTGGTTTGTATTACGCTTATCAAATTACAGGAGAACAAAGGTACCTCGAAACTGCAAAAAAGATTTGGGAGTTCATTACTTCAAAGATGATCGACCAAAAGTATGGAGAATGGTTTTGGCGCATAGATGCGAACGGGCATCATAATCCGAAGGATGAAAAAGTAGGGATGTGGAAATGCCCATATCATAATAGTAGGGCATGTATGCAATTGCATCTTTATGATGTGCATTAAAAACCAGGGAGAAGCACAATTTAGTAGAGCGCTCCTAGGATTCGTATAGGAATTGATAAAATAGTATTACACAACTTTTTTCATCAGCGCTATTTTTACCATGTTCTTGGTTAAAAGGTAATTATGTAACCTGGTTTAAAAGATGAAAAAAATAGTTGGGATATAAAAAAGGTTAATCGTGTTGCAAATGTTATAGCAGTAATCATGTTTGCAATGTGGCTTCAGTCTTGTGGCTCATCCCGATCAATGCGACAAAAAAATAATTTAGTGGATACCAAAGCAACTGCTAAAACACATTATTTGTTTAATCGGATAAAGGAAATTCCTAAAAAAGGGTACGCCTTTGGTCACCAGGATGCAACCGCTTACGGTATTAATTGGAAAAACGATGGAGATACTTACCAAAGTGATGTGCAGCGAGTTTCTGGAGACTTCCCCGGGGTGTATGGTTTTGAAATTGGTCATATAGAGCTGGGGAATCAACACAATCTGGATACGGTGGATTTTGAGGTAATGAGGAACCTGATTAGAAAAGCTTATAAAGATAAAGGCATTATTACCATTAGTTGGCATCCCAATAATCCTATGTCTGGTAAAAGTAGTTGGGATACCACCGCAACCGTAAAACAAATCCTGAAAGGAGGGGTGTTACACGATAATTACAAAGAGTATTTAGCAAAAGTAGCCTTGTTTTTGAAGAAATTAGATGGTTTTTGGCAAAGAGATATTCCTGTGGTATTTCGTCCATTTCACGAAATGAATGGAGATTGGTTTTGGTGGGGGAGTTCAAGTTGCAGCCCTGAAGATTATAAGCAATTATGGAGAGAAACGGTAACTCTATTAAGTAATGAATTTAAGGTGCACAATGTTTTATATATGTACTCTCCTAATCTTTTGGAAAAAGAAGAAGAGTTTTTGAGGTACTACCCGGGTGATGATTATGTCGATCTTTTGGGTGTTGATGTGTATCAGTATACTACCGATGTTGAGTATATGGAAATCTTGAAACGTAATCTCGAGGTTTTAAAAGCGATAGCGGTAAAGAAAAACATGCCTTATGCACTTTCTGAAGCGGGGCACGAAAAATTAGATAGCTCTGAAAACTGGTGGACAGAGATTCTGGATAAAAGTATATCGAATACGGGGATATCGTGGGCATTATTTTGGAGAAATGCTCGAGAAAGTCATTTTTATGTCCCTTTTCAAGGGCAAAAAACTAGCGAAAATTTCAAAGCGTATAGAAAACTACCTCATGTGTTGTTTTTAGAAGAAATAAGTAATATCAAATAAGTGTCATGGGATATGCAACGATTAAAGTTTAAAGAGAAAGTTGGATACGGATTAGGAGATTTTGCATCGTCAATGTTCTGGAAACTGTTTTCGATGTATCTGTTATTTTTCTATACCGATGTTTTCGGAATTTCTGCAACGGCAGTGGGAACTATGTTTTTACTTACTAGAGTATTTGACGGAGCAAATGATCCTATAATGGGGATCATTGCCGATAGAACCAATACCAAATGGGGTAAATTCAGACCCTATTTGCTGTGGATGGCAATTCCATTTGCCGTAATCGGTACGCTTACCTTTACAACACCGGGTTTTACAGGAACAGGCAAACTAATATATGCCTATGTTACTTATACGCTTATGATGATTGTGTATACTTCAGTCAATGTTCCTTATGCCTCTTTATTAGGTGTAATGACCTCTAATATTAAAGATAGAACGGCTTTATCCACATATCGATTTGTTTTTGCTTTTGCCGGAAGTATTTTGGTTCTTGCTTTTGCAGAACCATTAGTAAGTGTTTTTAGTACAACAGATAGCGGGGTTATAAATGATCAACGAGGATGGCAGTATACTGTCTTGATCTATGCTGTCATTGCTGCGATTTTGTTCTATTTTACGTTCTATCTCACCAGAGAACGGATTACACCACCAAAAGAACAACGACACTCTTTAAAAGCAGATCTTTCGAATCTATTAAAAAATAAACCCTGGTTTATTCTTCTGGGAGCGGGAGTGTGTTCTTTGATTTTTAATTCTTTAAGAGACGGGTCTGCAATCTATTATTTCAAATATTACTTCGATACACAAGAGGCGTTTCAGTTTCCTCTTTTAAAAGTAGATGTAACATATAGCACTTTATACCTGGTGCTTGGTCAGGCGGCAAATATTGTAGGGGTGATTTTGGCAAAACCCATATCTGATAAAATTGGGAAAAAAGCTACGTTTTTGTTTGCTATGGCGTTAGCTTCAGTATTAAGTTGTGTTTTCTTTTGGTTTGAAGAAGGCGACCTGGAGTTGATATTTGTATTTCAGTTTTTGATTAGCACTTGTGCAGGAATTATATTTCCTCTGTTATGGTCGATGTATGCCGATATTGCCGATTTCTCAGAATGGAAAACAGGAAGACGGGCAACCGGACTTATATTTTCTTCATCCTCTATGTCTCAAAAACTAGGATGGACTTTGGGAGGTGCTTTAACAGCTTGGTTGTTGGCTTATTATGGGTTTGAAGCAAATGCTGTACAAAGCGAAGAAGCAAAAACAGGAATTCGAATGATGTTAAGTTTTGCTCCTGCGATCGGAGCATTGCTTTCTGCACTATTTATATATTTCTACAAGCTTGATGATGCGTTAGTTCTTGATATTAATAAACAACTCACAGAAAGAAGAAATACAACCAACTAAAAACAATTGTAATGATTAACGAACCGAAGAAACCTGTATCAAAACGTTTTGAAGTTTTACAACAACATAAAGAATTAATTCAACAACCAAATGCAATTATCGAATCTGGGAATGGTATTGTTTCAAGGTATCAAAATCCAATACTCACGGCAGAACATGTCCCTTTGCATTGGCGTTATGATTTAAATCCAGAAACCAATCCATTTTTTTAGAACGTATAGGAGTCAACGCAACATTTAATGCAGGAGCGATCAAATGGGGAGACAATTATGTGCTTTGCGTTCGTGTAGAAGGATATGATAGGAAATCCTTTTTTGCTATTGCTGAAAGTCCTAACGGGATCGATAATTTCAAGTTTTGGGACGAGCCTGTGATAATGCCTCAAACCGATAACCCAGAAACCAATGTGTATGATATGCGTTTGATCGCTCATGAAGATGGTTGGATTTATGGAGTTTTTTGTGCAGAACGAAAAGATCCTAATGCTCCGGCAGGTGATGTTTCTAGTGCAATAGCCAGTGCGGGGATTGCTCGTACAAAAGATCTTAAGAATTGGGAAAGATTACCGGATTTAGTTACTCCTTCGAACCAACAAAGAAATGTGGTGTTACACCCAGAATTTGTAAATGGGAAGTATTGTTTGTACACACGCCCCCAGGATGGTTTTATTGAAACTGGAAAAGGAGGAGGAATAGGAATAGGGTATACCCATTCTATGAAACAGGCTACAATAGAAAAAGAGGAAGTTATTTTTGACAAAAAATTTCACACAGTTTATGAGTTGAAAAATGGACTTGGTCCTGCTCCGCTAAAAACTGATGAAGGATGGCTTCATTTGGCGCATGGAGTAAGGAATACGGCAGCAGGGCTTCGATATGTGTTGTACATGTTTATAACAGATTTGGAGGATTTTACCAAAGTAATTCATTATCCAGGAGGATATTTTATGGCTCCCAATGATCAAGAAATTATAGGAGATGTAGGAAATGTATTGTTCTCAAATGGTTGGGTAAAAGACCCTGATGGTACAGTCTATATCTACTATGCTTCTTCAGATGTACGTATGCATGTTGCCACTTCAACTATAGATATATTGGTGGATTATTGTAAAAATACACCCGCCGATTCATTTACAAGTGCAGGATCAGTGGATAGCATATTAAAGCTCATCAAAAAAAATAGAGCATTCGAAATGTAGGTGTTCATTCTTGAGGTTACTTATCTTTTAGATTGAAACGCATTTCAATAAGATGTTTTTCGAACCCAGCTTTCTCGTAAGCTCTTATGGCTCTTGGGTTTTTTTCGTAGACGGTAAGTCGAACTTCTTCAATGTTTTTGGTTGTAAACCAATCGCATAAATACTGGATCACAGCCTGACTCACACCCATACCACGATAGGCTTCTTTTACATACATGAACCCGATGAAACCTAGTTGCTTTTGTTTGAAAAACGATTTTCGACTTCGTATTTGTCCGTATCCACTACCAACAATTTCGCCATCAATTTCGGCGACTGCAACTTCGGTATGGTCAGAAGTTACATATGCACCGATGTCATAATAACTGATAGCTTCTTTTTGTTTCAGGGTAACATCCATAGGACGTTCTGCTTCTATGATTTTTTGTTCAAAATCAAGTAAAACAGGAAGTTCTTCAATAGTAGCTGATCTGATAATCATGATGTTTTTTATAAAAAGGGTTAAAAAAAGCGCCAATTGGCGCTTTTTAAATTTATAAGATATGTGGTTATTCTCCTAAGAAAGGATATCTGTAATCCGATGGGGATACAAAGGTTTCTTTAATCGTTCTAGGAGATACCCAACGTAATAAGTTCAAATAAGAACCTGCTTTATCATTGGTTCCTGATGCTCTTGCTCCACCAAAAGGTTGTTGTCCTACAACAGCTCCAGTTGGTTTGTCGTTGATGTAGAAGTTTCCTGCACAATTTTCAAGTGCCTTGGTCGCTTCCGCAGCAGCATAACGATCCGTAGAGAATATGGCACCTGTAAGGGCATATTCGCTGGTTCCATCAACCAATGTTAACATGTTATTCCAATCGCTATCTTCATACACATAAATAGTGATTACAGGACCAAAAAGCTCTGTACACATGGTGGTGTATTTCGGATCCTTTGTTACAATTACTGTAGGCTCTACAAAGTACCCTTTGGATTTATCATAACCTCCACCAGCTATCACTTCTGCATCATTGTCGTTTTTAGCCTGATCGATGTATTTGGCCAATTTATCAAAAGACCCTTCGTGAATAACTGCAGTGATGAAGTTACTCATATCTTCAGGACTTCCCATTTTGAAAGATTTGATGTCTTCCTGAACATATTTTTTGACATCAGCCCATAAGCTTTGTGGGATATAAGCTCTGGAGGCTGCACTACATTTTTGACCTTGGAATTCAAAAGCCCCTCTAGAAATACCAGTAGCTACTTGCTTGGCATTAGCACTAGGGTGAGCAACGATAAAATCCTTTCCTCCAGTCTCACCAACGATTCTAGGATATGTTTTATAATTGTGGATATTGGTTCCAATTTTACTCCAAATATCTTTAAAAACATGAGTACTACCGGTAAAGTGGATACCTGCAAAATCTGGACTAGCCAAAACTGTATCTGTAATCATTACAGGATCTCCATAAACTACGTTAATTACTCCATCAGGTACTCCAGCTTCTTTAAAAATATCTACAATCACTTTTGCAGAGTAAATCTGGCTATCACTTGGTTTCCAAACCACAGTATTACCCATCAAGGCAGCGCTGGCAGGAAGGTTTCCTGAGATTGCTGTAAAGTTAAATGGGGTGATAGCATATACAAACCCTTCAAGAGGTCGGTACTCTAATCGGTTCCAAGCACCAGAAGTAGAGTCTGGTTGATCCTCATAGATTTGCGTCATATACTCCACATTGAATCGCAAAAAGTCGATAAACTCACATGCAGCATCGATTTCTGCCTGAAAGATATTCTTAGACTGCGCAAGCATCGTGGCAGCGTTTATTTTTGCACGGTAAGGTCCTGCAATTAACTCGGCCGCTCTTAAAAATACTGCTGCACGTTGTTCCCAAGGCAAATCTGCCCATTTTTTTCTGGCTTCAAGCGCAGTATCTATAGCTTGTTGAATATGCTTTTTTTCAGCTTTATGATACGTCCCAAGAATATGTTTGTGATCATGAGGAGGAGACATTGTAGCTGTATCGCCAGTGGTAATCTCTTCTCCGTTTATATATAAAGGAACATCTATAGTTTCATTATACATTTTTTTATAGGTGGCCAGAACCTCTTCACGCTCAGGAGTGCCTGGAGCATATGATTTTACAGGTTCGTTAATGGCAGTAGGAACTTGAAAAAAACCTTTTCCCATGATAAGAAGTGTTATTAATAGTTATTAAGATGTGTTATTTAACGAGTTAGTTAAATTAGATGGCAAAGATAGAAAATTAAAAAGGGTATTATCCATTTTAACCTTTTATAAACATTGTGGAGTATGTATTTTTTTGTAAGTTGTGAAATATTTAGCCGACCCAAAATTTATGTGTACAGTAACATTAATTCCAACTCAAGAAAATAATTTTATTCTTACCTCAAATCGTGATGAGGCTATAAATCGAAAAACTCTGTTGCCAGAGTTCTATCAAATAAATGGTACAAGAATGCTGTTTCCAAAGGATGCAGTTGCAGGAGGTACCTGGATAGGGGTAAGTGATAAAAATACAATGATTTGTTTACTTAATGGTGGTTTTGAAATCCATGAAAGAATGGTTTCTTACCGACAGAGTAGAGGGGTCGTGGTTAAAGACTTATTAGAGGCTGAAGATCTTGAAAATGCTATAGCAACGTATAACCTAAAAGGGATAGAACCATTTACTATCGTAGCTGCCAATTGGAGTGCAGATCTATTGCTGCTTGAGCTAGTGTGGGACGGCAAGAAAAAACATGTGAGGAAATTAGAAAAAGAAACTCATATTTGGTCGTCATCGACACTTTATACAAAAGAAATGAAGAAAATAAGAGAAGACTGGTTCGAAACTTTTGAAAATGAAAATGTTTTGAGTTCGGATACTTTATTAGATTTTCATAAAAATGCAGGTGTAGGCGATAAAGATGTAGACCTTCAAATTGATCGAGGTTTCTTGAAAACCCGAAGTATTACGCAAGTAGTAAAAAATGAAGAAGAACTTTCTATGCGCTACGAAAACCTACAGGACAGTGAGGTGAGTACGATTATTTTTGAGGCAATAACTGCGTGAAATATACAGGTAAAATAATTTCTCTTGCTTTTCCTGATACCTTTGTTCGATATTCTGACGAATCTGTGTTGCAATTACTTCCAATATTTGGTTTAGGAAGGAACAGATATATCAAAGCCGGACATGCGGCATTTGTGTTAATAGAAAATTCGACGGGAAGAGCTGAATACTATGATTTTGGGAGGTATATCACACCTCAGGGTTATGGTAGGGTTCGCAGTGCAATTACTGATGTAGAGCTCGAAATCCCTTTCAAAGCCATATTAGATCCGGATCACAATCTTGAAAATTTAAAAGAGTTTTTAGTCTGGTTAGAAGCAAATCCACACAAAACGCATGGTAGCGGACGTTTGGTAGCATCTGTGTGTGATTTTATTGATTACGAAAAAGCGCGAACGTATGTGCTTTCTGTGCAAGGAAAAGGAAGTATTCCATATAAGGCTTTTGGAAAAGAAGGGAGCAATTGTTCCAGGATCGTTACAGACACCATCCTAGCAGGTACTGATTATCGTAAAATCAGAAAGCCATTACTTCGAAACAAGAGGTTTACACCGAGCACAGTGGGAAATGTAGAAAAGTCATCTGTTCATAATCCGATTTATGAAGTAATAGAAGGGCAGGTTAAGGAATATAAGGGTTCGGCATTTAAAGAAAATATGACGAATTATTTTGATAAAAACGTTCCAAATCCCAATGACTCTGCAGGGCAGGAAAAGAAACCTAAGCATTTGGAAGATGCCTGCTTTTTGTCGGGAACAGGAAGTAGTGCTTATTTTAAACTTAGAATACCCGAAAATCATCATAATTTGTATGAAATCATACGATTTGATGAATATGGAGAAGAAGATTTCAAAGGGCTGTTTGAAGCAAAAAAATCAGCATTTGATATCACCAAAACATATCGATTTGTATACGATTCAAATTGTAAATATTGCCATATAGAACAAAATGGAGAAAAAATAAGGTTTGATCTGGTAGAGCGAATCGTTAATTAAGTGCAAAAGGAGCATATAATTTGAAGCCAGGAATCATTACTTTAAATTTCCGTGTGGAAGTAAAATTAACCATGTTGTAATGGCCTTTCATGGCTCCAAAGGGAGAACTTAGTAAACATCCGCTATTATAAGTGTGGGATTCTCCAGGTTTTAATACTGGTTTTTTTCCTATTACGCCTTCTCCTTCTACAATTTCAGTATTGTTTAAGGCGTCTTTGATTTCCCAAAAACGAGAGGTAAGTTGAACAGAATCTTTACTTTGATTTTCAATGGTGATCTTGTAACCAAAGGCAAAATGGATCTTATAGTTCTTATAGAACGTACCCTCAAAGGTGGTATCCACCGAAATTTTTATGCCTCGAGTTATTTGTTGAACCATACTAAAAAATGAAAATCGATCCTACCAAAGTAATCGCAGATCCTATACTTGCTAATATAAAAAATAAAACGTTTACTAACAGAAATTTAACAATAGTTTTGAATCTTCCTTGATTGTAAAATTTGCGCATTGCTTTGTAGAGGTAAAATAGAAATAATAAAAGGGTGATACCTATGGCAGAACTGTGTATGATTTGACCAATCAATATGGATATTCCTATTAAAATAAAAAACACGGTTTGTGTATGAAAAGTAAACACCAAATGTTCCATATAGGTATAGGATCTTCTGATATATACAAACCATATGGCAAGGGCAAAGAAAGGCAGAAAGAAAAAGATAATAAAAGGTAATTTGCTAAAGATAAATTCCCATAATTCTATGCCGTAATTGTCGTTTATCTTATTGGTTTTCTTGACTCTGTTGTAAATGTATTTGTTCAATCGATTTTCGTCGTGCTTGAGGTCTGCTAGCGCTTTGAAAGTAGATTTTTCCTCTGTTTTTTCATAATGATCATCGTACATCTGAAACAGTTTGAATGGTCTAGAGAAAAAACCTATACTATCGATTTGAGCTTGTGTGTAATACGCAACTTCTTTGGGTTTGTCATTTGTGAGCGCCTCAAGATTAAGGCTATCGGCTTGCAAAATGGCTGTTTTGATCTTTTCTCTCTCCGAAACAGGAATACCTCTTGTCTCAGAGATTTGTTCTGCGATTCTTTGTTTTACGGAGTCAGGAACATTCATGCCTTCTTCTAATTCTGACAAGGTGGCTTTGGTTTTGGTGACATCTTCTTCAATGCTTGATTTGAATTTATCAAAATCGATAAACAAGCCATTGATGATAAAAAAGATGATCGAAACACTTAAGTAAAATCGAAAAGGATTGGCGTACTTCACCCGTTTTCCATTAATATATTCTTTGGAAATTTTTCCAGGACTAAATAAAAGTGCAATGATAGTATGTCTTAATCTTGAATCATAAGAGAAAATACTAGCAAAAAATTCATTAAAAAAATCTTTGAAGGAGAGTTGTTTTGTGGTGTTTGCCTGGCCACAGCTATGGCAGTATTTATCCACCATATCCAATGGTACTCCGCAGTTTAGACATTCATTTCCTCTATACTTTTTTAGAAATCTCCCCTTATTTTTCATGTAAGAAATGTGTTACTGGGGTCTAAAATAAAGGTTTTATGTTAATTATTTGTTATTTCCCCACTTGATAAGAGGTAAGTATGGTTGTACGAACTTCTAATTGTCCTCTGAAAGAGATCTCGTTTATTTCAAGTACAGATTTTAGTTAGTAATGTTTGCAGAATTACCTATTCCTTTCCCAATGGCTCTATCGTAACGTGTTGCCGGGGCTCTGTAGTAAGGGATAACGATATATTCATTTTCGGTTTCGTCGAAGTTACCGCTTACAAAACCAGGGTCGATACTTCCATCAGGGCGAACTAGTACATATTTGTAGTTGTAAAACCCTTGTTTGAATAACTTCTTTAGAAAATAATAACCACTTTCTTGATCGTATTCCAAACGAGTAGATTCATCCAAAGTGTAGTTATTGAAATTTCCGTAGATATGAAGTTCACCTCCTTCCAAAGGTTCGTAGCATTCTAATGCAAAGTGTATCCAGGCATAATCAGCTTCGACATTATTGTTGTCTGCATTTAGATTACGAACTACAAAATTTCCATTGATATCTGGGTTGTAGGTGTATCGTCGGTTTGCGCGAACTATATCTCGATACAAATAATTGTGGTAAATATCATTGAGTTCAATACGTTCGATATCTGCGGTAGAGGCTCTGATTTCCTTATTGTCGAAAGCCAAAAATTCGTTACCACCCCAAAAAGCAGATTCTTGATCGTATTTGTATACCAAAGAGTTTGCGATGGTGAATTGAGGAATCAAATCAGTAATGGATTGTTTGATATCGTTATTTTGCATCACCAAAGTCTTTACCGTTCTTTTAGGGTCTCTCAGGATTTCTCTGGGAGAATTTATTTCAAATTGAACAGATTGTTTGGTGTTGATAAAGTTGAGGTCACGGGATCTTTTGGTATATACTTTAACTGTGGTTAAGGGTTCGTAGATGATAAATTTTCTAGAGAAAACAACATCTTCATCATCATTGTATATTTCCAGTAGGTAGTTACCACTTACTTTTAAGCCTCTTGTATCCTGATTAGGAATTTCCAAAGTATAATGGCTATACATTTGTAAGGTGTTGAAAGAGTTTTCGTAATTCACGATTCGGATCTCATCAAAGCCATCCATGAACTCGTTTTTATATAACACAGATGGAGTCCAATCAAAATCATAATGTGTGATCCGATAATAGTAATCAGCTTCATCACCATTAACATCATCAAAAGAAATTTGGATCGGATCCCCTAATTTGATGATAGGGATTCCTGCAAATTCTTGGTCCCCAGAAAATTGAATGGTTTTGATGTAATCTGCAGTGGGCGCTTCATCAATCGGAGATTGAGAAATAATGATTTGATGGATCCCAATAAACAGAATGAATAGCGCTAACGCTGGCTTATTTATTTTTAACATTTTGGCTTTGTTCTGGATGTAAATATAACAAAATGTATGCCTAACAGATAAAAGGAGTTTTTGTATATCTTGAAAAGGTTATTTAGAATTATTATAAATAAAATCTTATAACATAACCTGCTTTCACTTACGTGTTTTAATTAGTAAATTTGCACGATTTTTTTAGTTAATTAACATAGACTACAAATATGTCAAAAGACATTCGTATCAGAAAGGGCTTAGACATTAAGCTTGTTGGCGAAGCAGAAAAGAAAACTGTAAACGCTATCAGAAGTAATGTTTACGCAATTAAGCCTGACGATTTTCACGGTATCGTACCAAAAGTTATTGCAAAACAAGGTACAGAAGTTAAGGCCGGCGAACCACTTTTCCACTCTAAATCTAACGAAAATATACTTTTTCCTTCACCAGTAAGTGGAGAGATAGTTGAAATTGTGCGTGGCGCCAAAAGAAAAATCTTAGCCTTTAAGATTTTGGGAGATAAGGAACAAAAATTTGCTGATTTTGGCACCAAAGATGTCAATGCAATGAGCGGCGAGGAAGTAAAAAGCCACTTGTTGTCATCGGGATGTTGGCCATTTATCAAGCAGAGACCTTATGACGTAATTGCAAATCCAGATGTTGCTCCAAAAGCAATTTTTGTGTCTGGTTATGCTACAGCACCTTTGGCTGCAGATTTGGATTATGTTCTAGAAGGAAAGGAAAATGAATTGCAAGTGGCATTAACTGCCTTGAGCAAGTTGACCGAAGGACAAGTACATGTTTCTGTAGGGAAACAAGGTAATTCTTCACTTTCAAACCTTAATAATGTAACACTACATAAAGTGTCTGGTCCACACCCGGCAGGAAACGTAAGTGTGCAAATCGCCAAGATTGATCCTATTAATAAAGGAGAAGTAGTTTGGGTAGTAAATCCACAGGATCTTGTGATCATTGGGGAATTATTACTAACAGGTAAATTTAATGCCGAAAGAACGATAGCTCTTGTGGGATCTTCTGTAAAGAAGCCTCAATATTACAAAACGATTATCGGGACAGAAGTTTCTACAATGGTGTACGATTCTGGAGTTCATGATGAAAGTAACATCAGAGTGATAAGTGGTGATGTTTTAACTGGTGAAAATGTAAAGCCTGATGGATATTTGGGATACTATCACAATACGATCTCAATCATTCCAGAAGGTGATGATTACGAATTTTTTGGTTGGAACAAACCAATTTTCAATAAGATATCTCCATCAAGAGCACTAACATTCTCTTGGTTGTTCCCAAATAAAAAGTATGCACTGAATACTAATACCAATGGTGAGCATAGAGCATTTGTGGTAACAGGAAGTTACGAAAATGTTTTCCCGTTGGATATTTATCCATTACAGTTGTTGAAGGCTTGTATGGTAAATGATTTGGACGCGATGGAACAACTAGGAATGTACGAGGTAGCTCCAGAAGATTTTGCTCTTACGGAGTTCGTATGTGTGTCAAAGCAACCGCACCAACAGATAATTAGAGAAGGATTGGACCTAATGTTAAAAGAAATAGGATAGTGCTATGGGATTAAAAGATAAATTACATAAACTAAAACTTAAATATAAAGGGAAGAAGATGGCCCCCGCATTTAATGCGATCCATACCTTTTTGTATTTGCCTAACGAAACTACCCATTCGGGATCACACGTTCGTGCAGCCGATGATTTGAAACGTACAATGAATACGGTAATCATGTCCTTACTACCATGTTTGATATTTGGGATGTTTAACGCCGGTTATCAGCATCATTTGGCCTTAGGAGAAATTCAAGCAGTTTCTGGGGGATTCTTAAGTGCAGAGTTCTGGACTTTGGATAACCTTATAGTAGGGCTTTGGGAAGTACTTCCTTTGGTTGTGGTATCTTACGGAGTTGGTCTTGCAGTAGAATTCGTTTTTGCTGTGATCAAAGGTCATGAAGTAGAAGAAGGGTACTTGGTTACAGGAATGCTGGTTCCATTAATAGTACCAGTAGATACACCACTTTGGATGTTGGCTGTAGCTGTTGTTTTCGGAGTAGTAATCGGTAAAGAAGTGTTCGGTGGAACAGGAATGAATATTCTTAACCCGGCACTTACGATTAGAGCATTTTTATTCTTTGCGTATCCTACCTGGATGTCTGGAGATAAGGTGTGGGTGCACGGAGCTGTAGAGAGAGCTAATGAAATTGCAGGAGGAGCTCAATTGGATGCTATTTCTGGAGAAACTATTTTAGGTGGTTTGGCGCAAGGGAAAGAGATCCTAGCACAAACTGCATCTCACGGCAAAGAAGTAACATACTCTATCGCTGATGCGTTTTATGGTTTCATTCCGGGATCTGTGGGAGAAACTTCGGCTATCTTAATATTGTTAGGAGGATTATTCTTGATTTTTACCAAAATAGGAAGCTGGAGAATTATGGTGAGTGCTGTTCTTGGAGCACTTATCATGGGACTTATTTTTAATGGAATCACTAATGCAGGATGGATTGCAGAATCAAGTAAGTTCTATGCATTAATGGATCTTGAATTCTGGAAACACCTAATCGTTGGTGGTATTGCGTTTGGTATTGTATTTATGGCAACCGATCCGGTAACCGCTTCGCAAACCAATAAAGGAAAATGGATTTACGGATTCTTAATCGGATTCATTTCAATTTTGATTCGAGTATTCAACCCGGCATATCCAGAAGGAGTATTCTTAGCAATTCTATTAATGAATGTATTTGCTCCTACCATTGATCACTATGTGGTACAAGGTAATGTGAAGAAAAGAATGAAACGTTTAAAACTTAAAACTGCTTAATCATGGCGATTAATACAGATAAAAACTCATATACTATCATATTCGCTGTAGCGATGGTGGTAGTGGTAGGATCTTTATTAGCATTTACCGCGTCTTCTTTGAAAGGGCGAATAGATGCGAATAAAAGAACTGAAAAACAACAAAATATCCTGTTTGCAATGGGAATTGCCGATAGCGAAGATCCTAACGAATTTGTTGCTCCTGAGCAAGCAGAGGATCTTTTCAATCAATATGTTGGAGATAAAGGTCAGTTCATTATTGTAGGTAGTAAAGCTGAGCAAACAACTGACGCTTTCGATATAGAAGTTAAGAAAGAGAATGACAAAGTAAAGCAAGACGCAAATTACGAGCGTAAAATGCCTTTGTTTATCGGTAAAAAGGATGGAGAAGAATTTTATATCGTTCCTTTAAGAGGAAATGGACTTTGGGATGCGATCTGGGGATATGTTTCTTTGGATAAAGAGTTCAAAACTGTAAAAGGAGCTTTCTTTGATCATAAAGGAGAAACACCAGGTCTTGGTGCTAACATTAAAGAAGCTTATTTTAGAGATGATTTTATCGGAGAGAGCATTCTTGACGCTAGTGGAAACTACAAAGGAATTACGGTTAAGAAAGGAAACGGAGATCCTAAGAATCAGGATAAAAAGGATAATGAGGTAGATGCATTGGCAGGAGCTACGATCACTGGTGATGGTGTAACTGCAATGGTGAAGAAAGGAATCAAAATGTATCAACCTTATTTCGAAACTTTAAAAAAATAAGCTATGGCCGAAGTAATAGAAGAAAAAGTTGAAGCGAAAGTAAAGGAGCCAAAAGAGCCTTTGTTTTCAAAAAAGAACAGAAAATTATTAACGGATCCTCTAGCAGATAATAACCCAATTACTATTCAGGTATTAGGGATTTGCTCAGCACTTGCAATTACTGCACAGTTAAAGCCTTCTATAGTAATGGCGATATCTGTAGTGTTTGTTTTGGGAGTAGGTAATGTAGTGATCTCATTGATGAGAAACATTATTCCTTCAAAAATTAGAATTATCGTACAGTTAGTTGTTGTAGCTGCCTTGGTAATTATCGTAGATCAGGTATTAAAAGCCTTTGCGTATACGCTAAGTAAGGAACTTTCGGTATTTATCGGTTTGATTATTACCAACTGTATCATCATGGGACGTTTCGAAGCTTTTGCTTTGGGTAACGGACCTTGGAAATCCTTCTTAGACGGAATCGGAAATGCTGCTGGATACGGAGTGCTATTGATTATTGTAGCGTTCTTTAGAGAGTTACTAGGATCAGGAACTCTTTTTGGAGCCAAAGTTCTAGGAGATCCAATCGAAAAAACAGGATTGTATGCTATCGGATACGAAAATAACGGTTTCATGGTATTAGCCCCAATGGCTTTGATTACTGTAGGAATTATCATTTGGATCCAAAGAAGTAAAAATAAAGCATTAATTGAAGATCATTAAAAGAAAGAAACATGGAATATTTAGAATTATTTTTAAAATCGATCTTTATAGATAATATGGTATTCGCATTCTTTCTTGGGATGTGTTCATACCTTGCAGTATCCAAAAAAGTATCTACAGCAGTAGGACTTGGTGCAGCAGTGATATTCGTATTAGCCATTACAGTGCCATTAAACTTCTTATTAGATAAATATATTCTTAGAGAAGGAGCATTAGTATGGTTAGGCCCAGAATATGCGAGTTATGACTTAAGTTTCTTAACTTTTATTCTATTTATTGCAACAATTGCTACAATGGTACAATTGGTAGAGATTATAGTAGAGAAATTTTCTCCATCGTTGTATAACTCTTTGGGTATTTTCTTACCCTTGATTGCGGTAAACTGTGCCATCCTAGGAGGGTCGTTGTTCATGCAACAAAAAGAGTTTGCAAATATCTCTCAAGCTGCCGTATATGGAATCGGTTCAGGGATCGGATGGTTTTTGGCTATTTTGGCAATTGCTGCTATTCGAGAAAAAATCAGATACTCAAACGTGCCAGCGCCGTTAAGAGGTTTAGGAATTACGTTTATTCTTACTGGGTTAATGGCTATTGGATTTATGAGTTTTGGTGGAATGCTAACAGGTGGAGATGAAGAGGAAAAGCAGGCGCCAAAAGCTGTTCAGGTAGAAGAAGAGAAGACTACAAAAGAAGTAGCCCAAAATACTAATGTTACAATACTTAAATAATATGATATTATTAGCATCAACCGGTGGAACAATAGCTATTACCATTGTTTCCTTTTTGGTCCTTATTCTGGTATTGGTAGGAATTTTATTATTCGCAAAGGATAAATTATTGCCTTCTGGTCCGGTAAAGATTACCATCAATGGTGAAAAAGAGATAGAAGTAGCTTCAGGAGGAACGCTTTTATCGACTTTAGGTAACGAAAAAATATTTTTACCCTCTGCATGTGGAGGTGGAGGTACTTGTATACAATGCGAGTGTCACGTACTAGAAGGTGGTGGAGAAGCACTACCTACAGAAACACCACACTTTTCTCGTAAAGAGTTACAACACGGAGCGAGATTGGCATGTCAGGTAAAAGTAAAGCAAGATATGAATATCCAAATCCCAGAAGAGGTATTTGGTATTAAGAAATGGGAAGCAGAAGTAGTGCGTAACTATAACGTAGCTTCGTTTATCAAAGAGTTCGTTGTACGCATTCCTGAGGATATGAATTATAAAGCAGGTGGGTATATCCAGATTGAAATTCCTCCTTGTGAGATCAAGTATTCTGATATGGATATTACTGCGCACCCAGAAGAGCATGAAACTCCAGACAAATTCCAGGTAGAATGGGACAAGTTTGGATTATGGCCTCTTGTGATGAAAAATACTGAAACTGTGGAACGTGCATATTCTATGGCTTCTTACCCAGCAGAGGGACGTGATATTATGTTGAATGTACGTATCGCTACTCCGCCATGGGATAGAGCAAAAAATGGATGGATGGATGTAAATCCTGGTGTTGCATCTTCTTATATTTTTGCACAAAAGCCTGGAGATAAAGTAACAATTTCTGGTCCTTACGGAGAGTTCTTTATCAATGAGTCTGAAGCAGAAATGCTATATGTAGGAGGTGGAGCAGGTATGGCGCCAATGCGTTCTCACTTATATCACTTATTCAAAACTCTGGAAACAGGACGTAAAGTTACCTATTGGTATGGAGGTCGTTCTAAGCGAGAGCTTTTCTACTTAGATCATTTTTATGACTTGGAAAAGAAGTTTGATAATTTCAAATTCTACTTAGCACTTTCAGAACCTTTGGAAGAAGATAACTGGACAGTGAAAAAAGATATTAATGATGCCGAAGGAGATGGTTTTGTTGGTTTTGTACACAATTGTGTGATTGATAATTACCTGAATCATCATGAAGCTCCAGAAGATATAGAATTGTATTTCTGTGGGCCACCATTAATGAATAAAGCCGTTCAGAAAATGGGTGAAGATTTTGGTATTCCTGATGAGAATATCAGATTCGACGACTTTGGAGGATAAGATTTCTTTCTATATACAATCAAAAACCGATACATTTTGTATCGGTTTTTTTATTTTTGAGAGTATAAGAAGGGAAGTTATGAAGAAATTAGTGGTAGTGTTGATTATTATTGGGGTTATGTTTGTGGTGTTTCAGAACACCTCAAAAGGAAAGATGTTGACGCATCAAGTAAAAGGAGTAGTGACTCATGTGATTTCCAAACCTAGTCTGATTAATGAAGAAGGAGATTCGATCGTAACCAGAGTTTTACTGCCAGAAGGGTATACCAGAGTTACGTATCCCAATGGATCTTTTGAAGAGTACTTACGTAACTATCAGTTGAAACCATATGGTAGTAAAATCATTAATTATGATGAGAGCGAATATTTTGCTCAAAATTGGCATGATGCCATACTTGAGGTGCCAGTTCCTAAAAATGGTTTACAGCAATGCGCAGATGCTTTAATGCGTATTCGATCAGAGTATTTATGGAATAACAATCGCAAAAATGAAATCGGATTTAATTTTACCTCCGGTCATTATTGTTCCTGGAAGAAATATGCCGAAGGATATCGACCAAAAATTAGAGGGAATAAAGTTTCCTTTCATAAAACAGCTGCAGCCAATCATTCTAAATCTAACTTTTATAAATACCTTAATCTCATTTACACCTATGCGGGAACGCTTTCTATGTATCATGAGTTGAAAAAGGTGCCGGTTTCAGAAATAAAAATAGGAGATATGTTGGTTAAACCTGGATCACCGGGACATATTGAAATTATTGTTGATGAAATAAAGAATGAGAACGGAGAGAAAATGTATTTGCTTGCTCAAGGAAATACTCCTGCACAAAGTGTATGTTTACTTAAAAATTTTGAAGAACCAGAGACTTCTCCCTGGTACAAATTTGAAGCCGAAAAGCCAGTGTATACCCCTAGTTACTATTTTGATGAAGCTAAGTTTGTAAGGTTTAAATAAATCACGAATTACCTCTGAAAAATTCATCATTTTGATTGTATCTTTGCAGCGTAATGGCAAGGATTTTAACAAGACAAGAACTACACAATCTGGCAATGAATATTGTTGGAGAAGAATTAGAGAAAAAGGGCTACGAATTTATAGCAATCAACAGTCAATTAGGGAAACACCCACAATTTGTTTGTATAGATCAATCAAATCAACGGTATTTTGTGATCGTGAAGGCAATAGCATATCCTGATAATCCTCATAATTATGATATGATTTGGATGGAATCCTTCAAGAAGCATGCGAGAGAACAAGAGGCAAAAGTGTTTTATGCCGGAGTAGGATTGCAAAATGCAGAAAATCCAAATAAACCTGTTCAGCTTAATGAAGAGTATATTTTAGAATATGCCGGGTTACAAACCATCGAAACTCATCTGAATTAATCATTATGATACAAAGACTATTGGTATTGTTTCTCTTTTTTGCAGTGGTAGCTTGTAAAAAAGAACCGACTTTGCATTTGAATTATCAAAATGGAGAGGCTTTTGGAACTTCTTTTTCTGTACAGTATATCAGCAATGAAAAATCAGATTTTTCATCTTCATACGATAGTCTGATTAAAGTAATCAATAGATCAATGTCTACCTACATGGATGATTCTGATATCTCTAAAATTAATAAAGGAGATACAACAGTCGTTGTGGATGACCATTTTAAGAAGGTGTTTGTAGCTTCAAAACAAATATACGGCCAAACTCAAGGTGCTTTTGATCCAACTATTGGTGTATTGGTAAATGCATGGGACTTTGGGCCAGAGGGTAAAATTGTTGGGTTGGATAGCCTTAAAATTGATAGCTTGTTGCAAACTGTAGGGGTGCAAAAAGTTGTGCTAAAAGGGGATAAGATGGTAAAAGAACATCCTAATACGTTTATAGATTTCAACGCACTTGCCAAAGGATATGCGGTAGATGTATTTGCCGAGTTTTTAGAAAGTAAAGGTCAAGATAATTACTTGGTAGAAATTGGAGGTGAAATTCGAGGCAAAGGCAGTAATTTGATCAAGCAAAAACCATGGAAAATTGGTGTTGAAGATCCAAACTTTGATCAGACTCAATCCTATAGCAAGGTAATTTCTTTAGAGGACGGAGCGATGGCTACTTCTGGGAGTTACCGCAAATTTAAAGTAGATGAGAATGGTAATCGTTATGCGCATATTATTGATACAAAAACTGGTTACCCTCACAAATCAAATGTATTAAGTGTATCAGTGATCACGACAAATTGTATGTATGCCGATGCGTATGCTACTGCGTTAATGACTATGGGGTTAGAACGGGCAAAAGAGTTTCTTACCACTCATCCAGAGCTAAAAGTGTATTTTATTTATGAAGATTCCGATAAGGAGTTAAAAACACTAGCCGTGAATGGATTTCCTGAAAGCTAATGTTTGTAACAAACAGGAAGGATTTCACCTTTGGCCAGGCAATATTTGATGACTTCCTCATCAGATAGTACAGAAGTGTAATCCACTTCGTCTACCTTAAATCCAATAGTTCTTAATTTTTCAAAATAGTCCCGACCATATACACGTACGTGATCGTATTGTCCAAAAATTTCGGCTCTTTTCTTAGGATCTGTAATGCTATCATCTTCAAAAGTAGTCTCTCGATTTAGATCCTGTGGAATTTGCAATATAGCCATACCACCAGGTCTCAAGACACGATATAGCTCTTGCATGGCTC
The DNA here is from genome assembly GCF_055808215.1 of Aquimarina sp. KJ22-3. Lineage (NCBI taxonomy): Bacteria > Pseudomonadati > Bacteroidota > Flavobacteriia > Flavobacteriales > Flavobacteriaceae > Aquimarina > Aquimarina sp. KJ22-3. Next base: position 1,340,561 of record NZ_CM147859.1, read on the forward strand.
TGGTGTCATCGGGGATATGTTCTAAGACGTGATTACAGAAAATAACATCATATTGGTCATCATCAAATGGCAGGTTACATATATCCGCCTTTACATCCGCCAAAGGAGACAGTAAATCTGTAGTTGTATAGTCTAAATGCGATAACTTTCTGAATCGCTTATAGAAGGCTTGCTCAGGAGCAAAATGCAATATTTTGGCTGGTGCAGAAAAGAAATTGGTCTCTTTTTGTAAATACAGCCATAGCAAACGATGACGTTCTAATGATAGCGTAGAAGGCGATAAAACATTTTCTCTTTGTTTTCCATATCCATAAGGGAGAAACTTAGAGAAACTCTTCCCATCTATTGGGTCTGTATAGGTTTTTCCGCGTAGTAAAAAAGAGACTATCGGTCGAACCCAATAACTTAGCCTGATAAGGATAGGTCTAGGAATTGTATTAAGAATAAATTTAAAAAGCCTTTTCATGAACTAGGACTGGATCACAAATACCTATACCGCTAATAATTCTTGTCGGAATGCATCTTCTTCATCAGATTCAATACCTAAAGCTTGATAAATGTATTTGAAGGTAGAAAGAATCTCTGGTTTACCGTCTATAATAGCCACATCATGCTCAAAATGTGCGCTAGGCTTACCATCTGCCGTAAGGATGGTCCATCCGTCACGCAATTGCTTGATGCGATGTGTTCCCATATTGGTCATCGGTTCCATAGCGACTACCATTCCCTCGACAAACTTTTTTCCTCTTCCACGTCTGCCGTAGTTAGGCATTTCTGGATCTTCATGCATTTTACGACCAATACCGTGCCCTACCAATTCTCTTACTACACCGTATCCTGCATCTTCTGTGAATTTTTGGATGGCATATCCAACATCACCCACACGATTTCCTACTTTGAATTCGGCAATACCAACATACAAAGATTCTTTGGTGATGCGTAGCAAACGGGCTACATCTTCAGAAACTTCACCAACAGGAAAGGTATATGCATGATCACCGTAAAAATCATTTTTGATAGCTCCACAATCTATAGAAATGATATCTCCTTCTTTAAGAGGTGTATCATTAGGGATACCATGAACAACTTGTGCGTTAGGACTCATGCATAAGGTATTCGGAAAGTCATAAAGCCCTAGAAACCCTGGTATGGCACCATGATCTCTGATAAATTCTTCAGCTAATTTGTCCAAATGTAATGTAGTAACACCTGGTTTCACCTCAGAGGCTAACATGCCCAACGTTTTGGAAACGATCAAAGCGCTCTCACGCATTAGTTCTATTTCTTCTCTTGTTTTGGTAATGATCATAGGTCGTAAAATTCCATATTAAAAGCAGGCAAATTTACGAAGAATATTGGGATCAATTAAAATTGACGCTATTTTTAATCCTCGTACGAGTGTTTATATCCTTGACCTGATAAAATAACCAGCATATCTTTTTCCAAACTTTCTCTGGCAAACTCCACATAACGTCCAACTTCTTTGCCTTCTTTGTAAAAAATGAAAGTAGGGACTCTTTGTATGTTTAATCCTTTTTCAAATCCTTCTGTAGTTTCTTTTGAACGAGATACTGTAATTAACTCAAAATTATTGTAATCAAATTTTGCTTCATCCAGGATTTTGTAAAAGGCTGGTGTTTCTCTTTTGCTGTCACTACACCAAGTCCCCATAAAAGCTTTTACAGAGATATCTTTAAGATACGGAGAAATTTTGGCAGTGGTTTCGGTATCCACTGTATACTCTTCATAATTTGTAGTAAACCAGGATGCAAAGGGTTGTTGCTCAAGAGCTGCTCGTTGATGTTTCCCTACCAGCATATCTGGTTTCGTTTCAGAACTATCAGATGCTTGTGATTGGTTTTCTGAACGACCAGAGGTGTTTACAGCTATAGATGCACTAATGCACGAATTAAGAACGATAATACTTAATAATAAGCGTATAATTTTCATTGTAAATAATAATAATTCAGTACGCGAAGATACCATAAACCCTTAGCTCAATAGTATATCTTAATGCTAGTTTAGCAAAATCAAAAAAACGATACCTATAAGCTTACACCAACAATGAATGTTGCGTCATAGCTTCTGGTTGATCAACACCCATTAGATCCAGGATAGTAGGAGCAATATCTCCCAAAACTCCATCTTTTACTTTGATCCCATCTGCATCAATCAAAATAAAAGGTACTGGGTTGGTCGTATGAGCAGTATGCGGAGAACCATCGGGATTGATCATAGTTTCACAATTTCCGTGATCGGCGATAAGTAATGTGGTGTATCCATTTTCTAATCCAGTAGAAACAACATCCTTGGTGCATTCATCAACAGCTTCACAAGCTTTGATAGCAGCTTCCATCACTCCGGTATGCCCCACCATATCTCCGTTTGCAAAATTGAGACATACAAAATCCACCTCTCCTTTTTGTAATTCAGGAACCAAAGCATCTCTCAATTCATAAGCACTCATTTCAGGTTTTAAATCATAAGTAGCCACCTTTGGTGAGTTTCTAAGAATTCTGGATTCGCCTTCAAAAGGGGTTTCTTGTCCTCCCGAAAAGAAAAAGGTAACATGAGGGTATTTTTCGGTTTCAGCGATTCGAATTTGTTTCTTTCCTGCCTCGGCTAATACCTGTCCTAAGGTATTGGTGATATTTTCTTTATCATAAATTACTTGAATTCCTTCAAAAGTATCATCATAATTCGTCATGGTTACGTAATGAAGCGGTAACTTATGCGTATTGTATTCGTGCATATCTTTTTGCGATAGCATCTCCGTGAGTTCCCGACCTCTATCTGTTCTGAAGTTAAAGAAGATTACAACATCATTCTCTTGAATAGTAGTTATAGCTTCACCATTTTCTTGTATTAAAATGGGTTTGATAAATTCGTCGGTAACGTCTTGATCATAACTGGCCTGGATACTATCCAAAACATTAGTGGTTGGTGTCCCATGTCCGTGTACAAGTAAATCGTAAGCCAATTTTACTCTTTCCCATCGTTTGTCGCGATCCATTGCATAATATCTTCCTACAACAGAAGCAATTTTCCCGGTAGTTTTGGACATGTGTTCCTGTATATTTTGAAGATGCCCTTTTCCTGATTTCGGATCTACGTCTCGTCCATCAGTAAAGGCATGCAAAAACACATTTTCTAATTCGTACTCATGCGCGGCATTCAAAAGACCTTTGATATGATTGATATGAGAATGAACACCTCCATCACTCACTAGACCGAGAAGATGAATGTTTTTGTTGTTTTCTTTGGCATAAGTAAAGGCATTAATCAAAACTTGCTCGTCCTTAAGGGTGTTTTTATCAACAGCCATATTGATTTTGGCAAGATCTTGATATACAATTCTACCAGCCCCCAAATTCATATGTCCTACTTCGCTATTTCCCATCTGACCCTCAGGTAATCCTACATGTAAACCATCGGTTCGTAAAGAAGCACTTGGGTATTTGGTATATAGGCTGTCGATAAAAGGAGTATTGGCGTGATCAATAGCAGAAACTTTTGGATCTGGTGATGTTCCCCATCCATCTAGGATCATTAAGATAACTTTTTTATTCATGGAATTCTGAATTTAGGTTTTAGTTGGTTGTTTTCCCGGTTATTTTTATGCTAAAATAAGACAAGAGACAAAATTACAATTTCATACTCAGCTACACAAAAACATAAGTTTATTGATACATGAATTTTGTTGATGTCTTAGGTAAGGAGAACCCTTTTTTTGTGATACTATTAACGAATTTGTTTGCTGAAGGTTAAAAGTGAGTTATCCTTAAAATTTGATAGTGTTTTGTATGAATATTGTAATTCATTTGTGGTAATAATTTTTTTTGAATAAAATATTTTGGAAACTAGGAGGAGAGGAGATGTTTTGATAAGCATATGTAAATCAGTGAGTTGGTTTAGTTTCAGAATCTTAATATTTTGTTGTACAAAGGTTAAATTTCTGTTATTTAAAATATTAAAATGTAACAAAATGAATAGATCAGAGGTCTTATTAAGTATAATCAATAATTTAACTTTAAATTCATTCATCATGAAAAAAACATTTTTATTCGCTTTTGCGGCGATGCTAATCTCTTCTGCCGCATTTGCAACAGACACCACTACGTCTATTGACAATCAATCTTATGAACTTACAACTGTAAAAACGAGCCCATTTTGCATGGCAATTGTAAAAGGAGATGTGGACACAGTAAAGAAAATGATAGAGCTAGGTAGCGATGTAAATCAAAAGTCTCTAGGAATGACTCCTTTGATGTATGCGGCACGATACAATCGTGTTGAGATCATGAAATTACTTATTGATCAGGGAGCAAATGTAAAAACCAGAGATAAAAAAGGATATACTGCAATGAAATTTGCAGAATTGTCTAACGCCAAGGAAGCTGTAGCGCTTCTTAAAGAAGTATCTTAATTTAATTAGTATATAAGGCAAAAACAGGTTTGTATGACTCATACAAACCTGTTTTTTTATGCGGTTGAATTGATTTTATCTTCCTTGATACTCTCTAATTGCTTCTTTGATTTTTTCAATTCGATTTTCAGGATCTGGATGGGTACTTTGAAATTCTGGAACTCTATTTGGACCTGCCGCAGCTTTCAAAATTTTCATTACATCAATCATCTCATTAGGATCATATCCAGAATTAATCATAAACAAAACACCTAGTTTATCACTTTCTAGTTCATCATCTCTACCATTTCCCAGTAATACATTTTGACCAATACCATTTACGAGCCCTCCCATATCGGCTCCCACAGATGCTCCTGTAGATATGGTTTTCCAAAAATCATGTTCTGCTATTCTTTCTGCAGAATGACGTCCCAGAACATGTCCTATTTCATGACCTAATACTCCGGCTACCTGATCTTCGTTTTCAAGCTTTGATAGTAGGGCATAGGTAATAAAAATTTGACCTCCCGGCAAAGCGAAAGCATTAATCGTATTTGGATCCGCCAACAAATGAAACTCATAACGATACGGCGTTTCTTTGGCCATGCTAGAGTTTACCAATTTGTTACCTACCATGTCGATATAGCTTTGCAACTTTTGGTCTTGATATAAGCCGCCATGTTGTTCTGCCATGGCAGGAGCACTTTGTAATCCTATGGCGATTTCTTGATCACTGGTCATATTGATATTTTGTACTCTATCGGTATATGGATTATGGGTGCGATTACTACATTTTTTGATAAAGGCAAACGCAACAATAGCTACACCTATAAGGATTCTGATTTTTAGGCCGCCACGTCTCATGTAATAAGGTTTTGATTAAAATCTAAATGTACTAAATATAAAATAAAAGTTGCTTACTAATAAAATGTAAAAACACTTTTTAGTAAGCAACTACTAGAGGTTTATCATTCTGTTATAGAATGTATTTAGTGCTAACTAGCATAGTTGAGTTTGCCTAGTTTAGCGATAAAAAAGTTGTGTATAATAGTAATTTCCATTTTCGTCTTGCAGTGCCGCAATCCCGGTATGTGTATAATTACCTTCAATATTATTGCGATGTCCTGTACTGTTTAACCATCCTTCAACAACACTGGCAGCATTAGGATAGAAGCTCGCTACATTTTCTGCAGCACTTGAGGCATTTTCGCTTTGATTTAGTTCATTACTTCTTGCCTGAAAATTATCATGACTAATATCGGCTTCAGCGATCATATATTCGGTATGCTCTATAGCCAATCGCTCTGCAGTAGCATTTACTTCCAGAGGTGATAGTCCTTCACTGGCGCGATGTTCATTGATCAATTTTAAAATTTCATCGGTTACCGACAAGTCGTTAGGTGAGGCGGCTGCATTATCATCGTCAGAACATGAAAAGGCAGTGATTAGCATTACAAAAATGCAACAATACTTCGTAAAGTAGGTTCTCATAGGTATGGGGTCTTTTTTATTAATTAACTAAAATTGGAGCAATTTAGTATAAAAAATTACAATAATTGTGGATTTATATCCAATATGTTTTCATTAATATATTGTTCAATAAAGGTTTCGGTAATGAACTCACTACCTAATAATTTAGCTTTTTTAAGCTCTGAAGCGATATCCAATTTCCTATAGGCTTTCAGCATAGGTATTGATTGGGAAGCGTAAGAATAGTGCCAGGGTTCGTATTTAAAACCCTTTCGGTCAACCCTGTCTGTATAGACCAGATAAAAGCCGAAACTATTGGCATGTTTATCCATCCATTCCTTGAATTTACAGAAAGGACCGTCTCCTTCAAAATTCTTAGCTAGTAACAATCCTTTTGGTTGTGGTGCATTGCCATCTACAATATCCAAATCTGTTCCCCAATGGTGTCTTGAAGTACCAGGAATAGTAGAATATTCAACAATTTTTTGGATCGCTTGGGTGGGGGATAGGCCTCCTGTAGTGAACTTTTTGTATTTACGTTCCCAAATGCGATTTTGATGTGCATAGTTTCGATAACTGGATACTACTTTGATTTCGAATCCACTTTTTTGAGCTGCTGCTTTCATCTTTAAAAAAGCTTCATATGTTTCCTTTTGAAGACGATAACCATCACCAAAAAAAGTAGGATTACCTTTTCCCATAAGGTCATCTTTCGAAAAGGTGTTCTGAAACACAGTAAACCCAGAAAAGGATAATCCTAAAGCCGCAATGGCGTTTGCCTTTATGAAATCACGTCTAAACATAACAGTTGTTCGAAAAGAGTGATAGGGAACTTATTCGATGATACCATCAACGATACCATACTCTAGAGATTCCTGAGCATCCATCCAGTAATCGCGATTAAAATCTTTAAGTACTTTTTCCATATCCTGTCCACAGTTATCTGCTAGGATCTGGGCGCTTAATTCTTTGGTTTTAAGAATTTCGGCCGCTTGAATTTCAATATTTGAAGCCTGCCCTCTGGCACCTCCACTAGGTTGGTGAATCATCACTTTGGCATGAGGTTGGATAAATCTTCTCCCTTTTTCACCAACACTAAGAAGAATTGATCCCATTGAAGCGGCTAATCCCGTACAGATAGTAGAAACAGGGCTTTTTAAACTTTTAATGGTATCATACATAGCAAAACCAGAAGTTACATACCCTCCTGGGCTATTGATATATAACTTTATTTCCTGATCTCCCATCATATCCAAATACATTAGGCGATCAATAACATGTTTTGCGGATTTGTCGTCTACCTGTCCCCAAAGAAATACTGTACGTTCCTCTAAAAATTTTTTGTCTAAAAGGTCTTGCGTTTTTCCCGATTTCTCTTTCATTATAATGGTTTTAAGTTTTAAATTCTATGACAGCTAAATGTATGTCAATTTTTGGAAAAAAACACTAGTAAATCCTGTATTTTACAAAATTTGGAGACAACGTAGTTAAGATATAGGGACTTATAACCTATAAAAAGAGATACATCCACATGCAGTACCCGAACCAGGGGGAGAGGGAGCACCTCCAGAACCGTTTATTGATGTTGTTTGAAAAGCACCAAGTTGTACAGTACTTGTAAATAAATAATTGAAAGTTCCATCTCCATTATCCGTTGTAATAACCGTATGATTTCCCAAAGCCAAACCAGGAATGCTTCCATAGGGTACATTTTCTACAAATATTTCATAACTGAATGGAGTCGCAGTATTGTTTTGCACTTGCAGTTGGTAGGGATTACCTGAACCGAATTGGCCATCGGCAAAAAAGTTAACAATCATATCTGTAGTTGGAGTACCTGTAGGGGTTCCAGAACCTCCAGAACTTGCACCACTCACTCTATAGGTTATTCTTCTATTGGTTATTACCCTGCAGCCACGTAGCGTTAATGTAATTTCTGTTCTCGTGGTACTTATGCAGCCGGCAGTGCTGTTTCTGGCTTCAACAAAATAACTACCTGCAGTAGTAGGAGTAAAACTTGTACTACCAGTTTGTATAGCCGTTCCTCCCGTAGCAACATCATACCAATCTGCTGTTTCCCCTGCATTTACCGTAACTGTGAGGGCAGGTATTGCGCCTCCAATACATGCAGTTTGATCCCCATTACTGATAGGAGCAGAAGGTGAATCGTTAACTATTACATTTGTTGAGTTGGTATTTGAAATTGAACCATCAGAGGAAGTAGCGGTGACGGTATAAGTGTAGTTACCTGCAGCTAAACCAGTTTCTGTAGGGTTTTCTTGAGTAGAATTAAAACTGTATCCTCCTGATCCTGTGCCAGACCAGTTTATGGTTGCTCCAGAACTTCCAGCACCTGAAAGATTAGCAAAAAGAGTTAGGGTTTCTCCAACACAAATAGGGCTATTAGAATCTGGAGTTACGCTTAAGCTTCCTCCGCCATTGTTTACATCTTCAAAAGAAAAATCTGCTCCAGCTTGTCCATTACATACAGCATAGCGAACGGTACCAATTACTAATCTTTTGGAACCGTTACATGGACCATTGGCCAGAAGTCCTCCTCCGCTTTCAACAACCACAGCGGCTCCGGCAGGAAGAGAAAATGTAACATTAGCAGTCCATCTGATGAAGCCATCGCTCAGCATATCAATGCGTTGCGTGTTTAAGCTAGAGGTTCCGGCAATGTCCAAAAAATCACCAGTCCCGTTACCGTCTCCAATGGTTAAAGAATTAAAACTATTAGGAATATTGGAGTTGAGTGTAACGGTCACATCTCCAATAATTGAAACATCATTGGCTCCTGCTACTTGCCCTGGATAATTGGTTGCGGCTACCCAGTTGGTACCATTAAAAACCTCCCAGATTCCTACATTAGTCCAGTTTCCAGAACCAGTTGTTCTATAATCGTTAATAGTTTGTGCAAAGGATACAGAAAAAATAAAACAAGATATAATGGTTATGATATATCTAAGCATGTAAATAATAATGTTTTGGTTAAGAGTATGTTTTTAGAGTAATGCTTTATTTTTCAGACTAAATCATTAGTGTCAAAAATATAGTTTATGTTGATTTTGTGTGTAGTGGAAAACTAATTCATTTTGTAATACCGATAAAAAGACGATTTAATCCTTAAGATACTCCTTTATTTCCTAACCAGCAAATATTTTGCAGTTGTAGACTAGTGGGTTTGTATCTCTCTTTGTAATGATAAAATCATATCACTTATATTTTCTTGGATCAGAAAGTAATACCAGGGAGATATATAAAAAGGTATCTGAAAATTCATCAGATACCTTATTGGGGTAAATTTGACAATGTGTTTACTTTTACTGAATTGTAAAAAGTATCTAATTTTATCGATTTATATATAAGTGTCCAGCTCTGTCCTTTTGACCTTCAATTTTTAATACATAGTAATATGTACCTACAGGTAATTCTTCTCCTTTGGCGATCGTAGCTCTTCCTTCCGAAATTCCACCCCAGGAGTTATCGTATCCTTTTTTGTTGTATACCATCACTCCCCAACGGTTAAAAATCGATAATTCATTCTCTGGGAATTGTGCAATCCCTTGTATGATAAAGGTATCGTTAAGACCGTCACCATTAGGCGATACAGCAGTAAAAATTTCTAAATCTCCATCCAAGATAAGACTAGAGGTTCCGAAGGTAATTACCGTATAGTCGTTAGGAACAAAAGCTTCCGAAGTGATTTCTCCATTATCCAAATCTCCTATAGTTGCTACATTACCAAGGTTGATCCATTGGTTTAGGTTAGGATCCCATCCTACTACTCTTAGGTCATCCAAATCATCTACTAGCGTAGGAATATTACTATTATCATCCCAGGTAAGTGTTACTCTGGTTGATACATCACCATCAAGATCCCAAAATTCAAAATTACTAATCCCAAATAGTAGATCACCAAAACTATTCGTGTCAAATGGTGTAGGGAAAAAGTTAGGATTGTTTGGATCTTCGAAGAAATATGCTCCTCTGGCAGTGTTTACGGCTGCAGCGTTTTCGATTCGCATTGGTCGTAACCTGAAATCGTCTCCGACCGGAAATGTGAAGTCTAAAAGTCCATTGATAGTAGCATATCCATCTACATAACGATCATCGTTGGCTCCCAAATAAGGAGCGTCGTTAATATAATCCAATGAAACTCCTCTTCGGTCTCTTGGTGTAACTACTCTACCTGCTATAAACTCTTGGAAGTTAGTAACACCAACTGCGATCTCAAGATTAAGATCGTTAGCTACATCGATTTCCATATCGTGGAATACAGGTCTGTTATCTCCAGAAACAGTTAAACTTTGATCTGCATTGTAAAAACCAGCTAGACCTAAGTTATTATCAAAAGCACCATCGTTAATTACATCGATATGAAAACCAACTTGACCTTGATCGTGGATTTGTATATCTCCAAAGTTATGAAAGGCTTGTTGGGCTGATAGGGTAATAGGTGCTATTAAACAAATTGCTATGACGATTATTTTATTCATGGGGCTTTAAGATGTGTTTACGGTTTAACCGTACTAATTATATGGCTAAAATAAACTTTATATTTAAATCCGACTAATTTTTTACGGTAAAACGCACATTATTTTCGATGAACGGCGTTTTTTTTGCCGTTTATCAGTGATAAATGGGTTTTTTCATACAAACTGTATGATTATCTAGGACTTAGTCGACCCGCTATGAATAAAATTTCGTGAAAAAGAAAAAAGGTGTAGTTTCATGATTTTGACGATTTATAAAATTTTGACGATGATTAATAATTCTGTTTACTTTACTTATACTGGGTAATTTTTTGATGTTTTAATTTTGTCTGACTCTGTAGGTTATTGTCCTGTTGGTAATTACTCTGGCCGAACCAATAACGGCAGAACCTCCAAATTCTGAAGTAGAATTTGATATTGTGGCGGTTGCCGATATGAGGCTTCCTGGGGCAATAGGAGATGCCAGTGTAATTAAAAAGTCAAATCTATTTGTACTATCTGTGTTTCCATCTGCATCCGTATAACCTGATGTTGTGGCATCGCTATCTATTCCTGAACCTTCTGTAGCCGAGGTGACAAATACTTGACCTTCACCATAATCTACTGATAACCCAAGTTGGTTATCTCCTGCAGTAGCTGTACCTTGATTGATATCGGTTAAGAAAAACTCTACGGTTGCACCTGCACCAACCCAACCTCTTATGCGTAATGTAGTTCCGCTTATGGCAGCAGATTCTATTATTGGAAAATTGATGGAGGTATTTGGTCCGTTATCTGTATCACCATTGTCATTAAGGGTAACACCATCGTTATTTATATCAATACCTAATGCTGGTGCCGAAGTACCATTTGCAAAAATAGAATTTTGAGATATACGATTTCCTGAAGTGTTTCCTCCACTTAATACGATTCCGGCTCCAGCATTGCTGTTTACGATGTTATTGGTAACCGAAGAATTGCTTTGTGAAAGATTAATTCCACTCAATTCTGTACATCCTCCTCCAGTATTTGCACCAGAAGTAGTAATTGTATTTTCGGAAATGGTGATACTTCCTACGGCATCATTGATACCTGTAGCTTCAGCATTTTCTATTAAATTGTTTTGAATAACGATTCCTGCTCCTCCAGTTAGATTGACATTGTATTCACAATTTCGAGCACCGTTACCCGTAAAATGATTATTTTGAATTGTGGTAGATGTTCCTCCATTTACAATAACACCAAAATCAGTATTCGAGGCGATGTAATTACCATCTATTACTACCTCACCACCAGTTACCTGCACACCATCGTCAACATAAGATGCTACTCCTACTGTTCCAACAGCTCCTAAAGCATTCACCCCCAATAGACTTGACGAAATAAGATTATTGGTTCCAGAATTTTGTCTTACAGCTCTTCGGTTTCCTCCATATACTGCTATATTTCTTATAATCGTATTCGAAGCTGCCATTTGTAATACATCTCCAAAATCACTTCGTACCTGAATTTCAGGTAGGTTATAGTTTGGTAGGGTAGTAGCGGATACACCAACAGTACTTCCTCCTGCGCCTATGGTACCGGTATTAGTATCGCCGGAATAGGCAGTTTGGGTTCTACCATCAATGCTCGTATTGTCAGAGGTTATTTCTGTAAGTTGATTGCTTGTTGTATTGATGTCAAAAAAACCATTGGCTACATCGTAATTCGGATCTGCCGTTCTTCCGAGCGGATCTGTATTGGTCGGAATCATAAATATAGAGGTATCCACACCAGCAGCTGGATTAAAAATACCATTAGCTTCAATATTTAACCCAGTTTCATCCAAATTATTAGCATTCACTATAAATTGTTCTAAAGACCCTTGACCATCTGCGTTAGTATTTACAATGGTGTTAAAATTGAACCCAAAGTCAAGATCAACAACTCCTTCTCCATTTATGGTAACACTAGAAACGGTTTGAGCTCCGGTAAGTGTATTTGAAGCAGCATCTGTAGCGGTAGGGTCTACACCTCCCACTTCATTAGGCTGATCGGTAAATGTACCTCCTGATGCATAATCCCTTCTGAAGGTTTGTATTGGCAAACAAGTTGTACAAGCCGCTCCTCCACCTCTTGTGGAACTCACGGTATTGTTCACTACACGAACGCGATATGTTCCATCAGGAATACCTCCAAAAGTATATTCTCCAGTATTATCTGAGGTTGTTGCTTCTTCAAAGGTAAATGTGCCAGGGCTGGTTTCTCTGTATAATTCTACTCGCGCATTTTCGATACCTACACCAGAAGAAGTTGCAAGATTTCTTCCAACGCCACCAGGGTAATTAACATCTTCAAAAACGAATCCGGTAATAAGGTTACTTGGTACCTTGAGTAAAACAGTATTCAGAATGATAAAATCATTTCCAGTAGTAACCTCTGTCGTAGCCGATGTTTCTCCAGGTCCGATCAGTGCAGAGATGTCATAGGTATCTAAGTCTATGGCAAAATCTGTATTGGTATTCACATTGGGTATAACGGTATCGTCAAATATAGTAGAGTTAAATACATTTTGGTTTGCTCCTGTATTATCTCCATCACCATTCAATGTAGTGTTATTTACACCAACAGTTAAGGATATTTCTTCATTCCCGGTGATATCTCCATCTCCTTCCCAGGATAAAACTGATGTTTTAGATCCAGCGGCACCAATAGCATAAAAACCATCAAGAGTATATGTTGTCGTATTGTTTGAAGAGGCATCAAAACCGTTATACATGTTTATTCCCACAGCTGGGAAAGCAGGGTTTGTATAAAATATCATTAATGACCAACCTCCAATAATAATAGTATTGTCACATAGCGTACGATTATCTACCGATAACCCGCTAAAATCATAAACATTGGTAGAAGGGTCTGCAATACCTTGAATAATGGAAGTTACATCTCCCACCATTCCATAAGTAGTACCCCCATTGGCCGAATTGATAACACTAGCGGTTACATTTTGTCCTTCGAAGACGACAACATCATCTGCACTAGGACTGGTATGACCCCAGATAAGATATGCTTGCTCTATAGTTGATCCTGGTGGTATAGCAGTGGTTAACGTATTCGATGAGGAAGCGGCAATTCCACAAGGGTCAACAGAATCCGAAGCTAACCTTAGCGAACCTCCAGTAAGGGCATAATCAAAATAACCATTAAATTCATCAAATAAAGTAAGCGGTACGTCATCATCTACTGGAGTATCTCCAGCATCATCAGTAATTGTACCAATACCTTCTATAAGTCCAACAGTGGAGTTAGATACATTATTTAAAGTAAGGTAAAATATCTCATCATTTTCTGCGAAAGTGTTATCAATAATAGGTACCGTAACTGTTCTTTGTTCGTTATTTACTCCAGTAAAACTTAATGTTCCTGAAGTTGTAGTATAGTCAGAGTCGGCAAATGCAGTACCATCTTCAGTAAGGTAATCTACCGTGAAACCTCCTGGTACATTTCCGTTTAAAGTTACTGTAAAAGTTGCAGTTCCCGCATCTTCACTTACGGTTACATTACTTACATTTAAGAAGACAGAGGCACAAGAAATACGAGCTACCCAACCATCGTCTACAACAGTGACATCCGAAGTAAATACAAAAGTAAGACAACCGCTAGGGTCTGTAGAAACGATTTGCCTTGGAACATTTTCATTATCAAAAACACCGATTTGTGTAGTTGTTGTAGTTCCTTCGAAAATAGCTAAACCATCAAAAAAGTCTTCTACATTAAATTCTTCAAAATCTAAAACAATAACACTTCCAGGAGTATCTGGACATAGCGTATAGGTTATTGATTCATTATTGCTGTAATTTCCGTTAAAACTTCCTGTGTCTACAAAAAAACCACTACAGGTATTATCGGTTACTCCATCCGTAATAACGAACGGAATTTCATCATCCACAATAGTCCCTTCTGCTTGCGAATCCGTAATTGTGACTTGTGGGCTGCTAACCCCAGTAAGATTTACAAAAAAGCTTTCGTTACCCTCTGTATCTCCATCGTTAATAATGGTTACCGATATAGCCTGTGTTTCTCCACTTGTTCCGGAAAAGGAAATAGCAGGAGGGGAGGCAGTGGCTGTATAATCACCAGGTGCAATTGCTGTATTATCTGCTGTGGCAAAATTAACAGTAAAGCCTCCAGGAACATCTGCTCCGGTATGTGTAATTACAAAATTTGCTGTACCAGAAGCTTCACCAATGTTGGTAAGATCGGCGATACTAATACCAGCATCGTTATCTTGTATCGTTACTTCTCCCTGATTGTCACTTATGGTAACAAGGGCATTGCTTACTGTGCCAAGGTTTACAAAAAAGTTATGATTTCCCTCTACATCAGAATCATCTATTATAGGGATTGTTATTTGTTGTGTTTCTGGGAGACTACCCGTACCCGTAAATGAAATTGTTGGAGTAGGGGCACCCGTAGCCGTATAATCTGCAGTGGCAGTAGCAGAACCATCTGCTGTTGAGTATTCTATAGTAAATCCTCCCGCGACATTAGCACCAGATAAAACAACATCCAAGGTGGCAGTTCCATCACCTTCATTCACGGTAACGTTTCCAATAGCAATCGATGCGGTGTCATCATCATTAATAGTTCCTTCTCCTTGTGAATCACTTATCGTGACTGTCCCATCACTTGGATTGGCAATATCCACGAAAAAAGTTTCTGTATTTTCTGTGAAATTATCATCAATAATAGGTATAGAAATGGTCTGTGTTTCTCCGGTGGTACCAGAAAATGTAATGGTGGGAGTTGGAGCACCGGTTGCCGTATAATCTCCAGGTGCAGTTGCTGTATTATCAGCAGTAGTATACTCTACAGTAAAGGGGCCTGTAGTATTAGCTCCCGAATGCGTAACCGTAAAATCTATGGTCCCTGCATTTTCATTTACTACAGCATCACCAATAGATAAATCTGCTGCAGAAGCAGTACAAGCAATAGTGGCTTCCCAACCGGAAAAATTAAAAATAAAATCCGCAGTAAATCTAAATGTAAGACATCCTGTGGTAGAGGATATTGTAGTACCATTAGGAGAATTACCATTGTCAAAAATACCTATGAGCGGACTAGCAGTAGAAGTTCCATCATAGATTCTTAGAAAGTCAAAATCGTCCTCTACGTTAAATTGAGTAAACGTAATATTTACATTCGATCCCGCGACGTCTGGACATATGGTATATGTAATATCTTCGTTATTAGAATAGTTTCCACCAGAGCCCCCTGAATCAACAAAAGTTCCGGTACAAGTATTTACAGTTACCCCGTCAGTAATAACAAAGGTGCTACTGTCGGTTGTAAATAGAACGTTGTCTATTAAGATTGTTTCTGCACCATTCCAAGCATTATCCCCACCAACAAATTGTATTCCGGAATTAGCGGAAATTTGATCTGCAGTTAATGTATGCGTAATAGTACCGGTATTAGTAGTATTAATGGTGGCTATAGTTACCCATGCACCAGCAGAATTTCTCAATTGGACTAACAAGGATTCATTACCTCTACTTGTTGCATCAAAGTCCAGCGTAAGAGTAACGGCTGTCGCTGCACTTAAATCAAGTAACCTACTAATACTTCGGCCATCAAGATTATTGAACTCTAATTGATTTCCATTTATTTCTATTCTACCTCCATTTGGAGAACCTCCATCAAAATTTTCAACCCATCCAGGGGTCCATGTTTGATTACCAGAACTATTTGCATAATTACCTCCTCCATTAAAATTATCAGCATAGGTATCCTGCCCAAATAAAGAATGTATTGACAATACAGCAATAGAGAAAAGTGTAAGTAGATATGTTATTTTCTGTATCAATCTCATATGTTAGCATTAATTACCTAACTACGAACACCACATTGATCAAGGTATTGTCATCGGTTGGTATACTTAATATGTCATACTGCAAAACTCCGGCGTCACTTAAACTATCGATATTAAAAACGACTGGATCTGCAAAAGTTACATAATAGTAAAGTTCATTAGCTTCATAAATGGGGATTGTATTGGGAGCACTAGGACTGCTTATCACCGGTGTTGCATATTGCGCTCTATACAAAGCATATAAATCTATAGTTTGATTGCTTACTATTGCCGAAGCATCAATTTCAATAGAAGGAGGGAAGAATACTCTTCCAGCTTTTGAAGTAATTGGAGCTATCGCCTGAACCACTTCTTGTAAGTTTGTCTCGTTAGTAGGAGTAGAGACAGCATCTTCATCGACATCTATTGGTGTCGCAAGTAGTACTTCTGCATCGGTTTGGTCATCTGTAGCTCTTTGCCATCCATTAGTTGCGCCGGTATAACGATATATTTCTTCGTCGTCCAGATTAAAGACCACTGATCCTATTTGTGGATTAATAATAGCATTAATCTCAGTTAGGTTAGTAGCGGTGGGTAACCCCATCAAAGCATTAGCATCATTTGGACCTATCTGCGCAAAAGCCTGATTCATTAATGCTAGAAATAATATTAATAGGGGTAATTTTTTCATTTTGATATCTATTAATCCTTATTATATGTTTTAAATAATATTTATTAGAAATCGAGTACGGTAAACATAAATTCTAAATCAATATCGTCTTTCTGATTGGTTCCATTGTCACTATCTCCAATATTTACTCTAAATCCGGTAGTAGTTTGGTTATAATATGTGATTCCGGGATCATCATAATCTTGTCCAGTATTTCCTGGGCAATCACCACCACAATCCAAAATGGAAAGTTGTATGATATAATTAGCGTCAGGCATTGCGTTGGTGAAAGTGATTTGATAGTCACCTTCGTCAATTCTAGATACGGTTGCGTTTAAAATTTTAAGCGCTGATCCTGCTCCAGAAACTTTACCCATAGCTTTTACAGGACTAGCAAAGAATGCTCCTCCATCACTACCTACGGTAATATCGTTATTGGCATTAGTACTAACCACATTAGCTGTTTGTGTATCTGGAGTTGGTGTATTTTCATTGGTGTATGTGATTACACCCGTTGTTGTATTCTGAGATAGATTCGTCACAATATTTGTTGCCGGGTCACCTGTTGGTCCTTGTGCACCAGTAGCTCCAGTAGCACCTGTTGGTCCTTGAAGTCCAGTTGCTCCCTGAGGTCCAGTTGCTCCTGCAGGTCCTTGTAAACCTATTGGTCCTTGTGCACCCGTAGGTCCTTGAGGTCCTGTAGTTCCTTGTGCACCGGTTGCTCCAGTAGCACCCGTAGGTCCTTGCGCTCCAGTAGCACCTGTCGGTCCTTGTGCTCCAGTGGCACCTGTATTTCCTGTTGGTCCTTGTGCACCAGTAGCTCCAGTAGCACCTGTTGGTCCTTGTGCACCAGTAGCTCCAGTGGCACCTGTCGGTCCTTGCGCACCGGTTGCTCCAGTGGCACCTGTTGGTCCTTGTGCTCCGGTTGCTCCAGTGGCACCCGTAGGTCCTTGTGCTCCTGTTGCTCCAGTAGCACCCGTAGGTCCTTGTGCTCCGGTTGCACCTGTATTTCCTGTTGGTCCTTGTGCTCCGGTTGCACCTGTATTTCCTGTTGGTCCTTGCGCTCCGGTTGCTCCAGTTGCACCCGTAGGTCCTTGCGCACCGGTTGCTCCAGTTGCACCAGTAGGTCCTTGTGCTCCGGTTGCTCCAGTGGCACCTGTCGGTCCTTGCGCACCGGTTGCTCCAGTGGCACCTGTTGGTCCTTGTGCTCCGGTTGCTCCAGTGGCACCCGTAGGTCCTTGTGCTCCGGTTGCTCCAGTAGCACCCGTAGGTCCTTGCGCACCGGTTGCTCCAGTAGCACCTGTTGGTCCTTGTGCTCCGGTTGCACCTGTATTTCCTGTTGGTCCTTGCGCTCCGGTTGCTCCAGTAGCACCTGTCGGTCCTTGTGCTCCGGTTGCTCCAGTGGCACCTGTTGGTCCTTGTGCACCGGTTGCTCCAGTAGCACCTGTAGGTCCTTGTGCTCCTGTTGCTCCAGTAGCACCTGTTGGTCCTTGCGCACCGGTTGCTCCAGTAGCACCTGTTGGTCCTTGTGCACCAGTAGCTCCAGTGGCACCTGTTGGTCCTTGCGCACCGGTTGCTCCAGTGGCACCTGTCGGTCCTTGTGCTCCGGTTGTTCCAGTAGCACCCGTAGGTCCTTGTGCTCCGGTTGCTCCAGTCGCACCTGTTGGTCCTTGTGCACCGGTTGCTCCAGTCGCACCCGTAGGTCCTTGTGCACCAGTTGCACCTGTATTTCCTGTCGGCCCTTGTGCACCGGTTGCTCCAGTAGCACCTGTTGGTCCTTGTGCACCGGTTGCTCCAGTAGCACCTGTCGGTCCTTGTGTTCCGGTTGCTCCAGTAGGTCCTTGTGCTCCAGTGGCACCTGTATTACCTGTTGGTCCTTGTGCTCCGGTTGCTCCAGTCGCACCTGTTGGTCCTTGTGCACCGGTTGCTCCAGTTGCACCAGTAGGTCCTTGTGCACCGGTTGCTCCAGTATTTCCTGTTGGTCCTTGCGCACCAGTAGCTCCAGTATTTCCTGTCGGTCCTTGTGCACCAGTGGCACCTGTATTTCCTGTTGGTCCTTGTGCTCCTGTTGCTCCAGTAGCACCCGTAGGTCCTTGTGCTCCTGTTGCTCCAGTGGCACCTGTTGGTCCTTGAGCTCCGGTTGCTCCAGTAGCACCTGTTGGTCCTTGTGCTCCGGTTGCTCCAGTGGCACCCGTAGGTCCTTGTGCACCGGTTGCTCCAGTAGCACCTGTTGGTCCTTGCGCACCGGTTGCTCCAGTAGCACCTGTCGGTCCTTGTGCACCAGTGGCACCTGTATTTCCTGTTGGTCCTTGTGCTCCGGTTGCTCCAGTAGCACCTGTTGGTCCTTGCGCTCCAGTGGCACCTGTATTACCTGTTGGTCCTTGTGCACCAGTAGCTCCAGTGGCACCAGTAGGTCCTTGCGCACCGGTTGCTCCAGTCGCACCCGTAGGTCCTTGTGCACCAGTTGCACCTGTATTTCCTGTCGGCCCTTGTGCACCGGTTGCTCCAGTAGCACCTGTTGGTCCTTGTGCACCGGTTGCTCCAGTAGCACCTGTCGGTCCTTGTGTTCCGGTTGCTCCAGTAGGTCCTTGTGCTCCAGTGGCACCTGTATTACCTGTTGGTCCTTGTGCTCCGGTTGCTCCAGTCGCACCTGTTGGTCCTTGTGCACCGGTTGCTCCAGTTGCACCAGTAGGTCCTTGTGCACCGGTTGCTCCAGTATTTCCTGTTGGTCCTTGCGCACCAGTAGCTCCAGTATTTCCTGTCGGTCCTTGTGCACCAGTGGCACCTGTATTTCCTGTTGGTCCTTGTGCACCGGTTGCTCCAGTAGCACCTGTTGGTCCTTGCGCACCGGTTGCTCCAGTGGCACCCGTAGGTCCTTGTGCTCCGGTTGCTCCAGTATTTCCTGTTGGTCCTTGTGCTCCGGTTGCTCCAGTAGCACCTGTCGGTCCTTGTGCTCCTGTTGCTCCAGTAGCACCTGTCGGTCCTTGTGCACCAGTGGCACCTGTATTTCCTGTTGGTCCTTGTGCACCGGTTGCTCCAGTAGCACCTGTTGGTCCTTGTGCTCCGGTTGCTCCAGTAGCACCTGTCGGTCCTTGCGCACCGGTTGCTCCAGTATTACCTGTCGGTCCTTGTGCTCCGGTTGCTCCAGTAGCACCCGTAGGTCCTTGTGCTCCTGTTGCTCCAGTGGCACCTGTTGGTCCTTGAGCTCCGGTTGCTCCAGTAGCACCTGTTGGTCCTTGTGCTCCGGTTGCTCCAGTGGCACCCGTAGGTCCTTGTGCTCCGGTTGCTCCAGTAGCACCTGTTGGTCCTTGCGCACCGGTTGCTCCAGTAGCACCTGTCGGTCCTTGTGCACCAGTGGCACCTGTATTTCCTGTTGGTCCTTGTGCTCCTGTTGCTCCAGTAGGTCCTTGCGCACCGGTTGCTCCAGTCGCACCTGTTGGTCCTTGTGCACCAGTAGCTCCAGTGGCACCAGTAGGTCCTTGCGCACCGGTTGCTCCAGTCGCACCCGTAGGTCCTTGTGCACCAGTTGCACCTGTATTTCCTGTCGGCCCTTGTGCACCGGTTGCTCCAGTAGCACCTGTTGGCCCTTGAGCTCCTGTTGCTCCAGTAGCACCCGTCGGCCCTTGTGCACCAGTGGCACCTGTATTTCCTGTTGGTCCTTGTGCTCCAGTGGCACCTGTTGGTCCTTGTGCACCAGTAGCACCTGTATTACCTGTTGCTCCTTGTGCCCCGGTTGCTCCAGTAGCACCTGTTGGTCCTTGTGCACCGGTTGCTCCAGTAGCACCTGTCGGTCCTTGTGTTCCGGTTGCTCCAGTAGGTCCTTGTGCTCCAGTGGCACCTGTATTACCTGTTGGTCCTTGTGCTCCGGTTGCTCCAGTAGCACCTGTTGGTCCTTGCGCTCCAGTGGCACCTGTATTTCCTGTTGGTCCTTGTGCACCAGTGGCACCTGTATTACCTGTTGGTCCTTGAGCTCCTGTTGCTCCAGTAGCACCCGTAGGTCCTTGCGCACCAGTAGCTCCAGTAGCACCTGTCGGCCCTTGTGCACCAGTGGCACCTGTTGGTCCTTGCGCACCGGTTGCTCCAGTAGCACCCGTAGGTCCTTGCGCACCAGTAGTTCCAGTCGCACCTGTTGGTCCTTGCGCACCGGTTGCTCCAGTAGCACCCGTAGGTCCTTGTGCACCAGTAGCTCCAGTGGCACCTGTTGGTCCTTGTGCTCCGGTTGCTCCAGTAGCACCTGTTGGTCCTTGCGCTCCAGTGGCACCTGTATTACCTGTTGGTCCTTGTGCACCGGTTGCTCCAGTGGCACCTGTTGGTCCTTGTGCACCAGTTGCACCTGTATTTCCTGTTGGTCCTTGTGCACCAGTTGCACCTGTATTACCTGTTGGTCCTTGTGCTCCAGTAGCTCCAGTAGCACCTGTCGGTCCTTGTGCTCCAGTAGCTCCAGTCGCACCTGTCGGTCCTTGTGTTCCTGTTGCTCCAGTGGCACCCGTATTTCCTGTTGGTCCTTGCGCTCCGGTTGCTCCAGTCGCACCTGTTGGTCCTTGTGCACCGGTTGCTCCAGTGGCACCTGTTGGTCCTTGTGCTCCAGTTGCACCTGTATTTCCTGTTGGTCCTTGTGCACCGGTTGCTCCGGTAGCACCCGTAGGTCCTTGTGCTCCTGTTGCTCCGGTAGCACCTGTCGGTCCTTGTGCACCAGTGGCACCTGTATTTCCTGTTGGTCCTTGTGCACCGGTTGCTCCAGTGGCACCCGTAGCTCCTTGTGCTCCAGTGGCACCTGTATTTCCTGTTGGTCCTTGTGCACCAGTAGCTCCAGTCGCACCTGTCGGTCCTTGTGTTCCTGTTGCTCCAGTTGCACCCGTATTTCCTGTTGGTCCTTGCGCTCCGGTTGCTCCAGTCGCACCTGTTGGTCCTTGAGCTCCTGTTGCTCCAGTGGCACCCGTAGGTCCTTGCGCACCGGTTGCTCCAGTATTTCCTGTTGGTCCTTGTGCACCGGTTGCTCCAGTAGCACCCGTAGGTCCTTGTGCTCCAGTGGCACCTGTATTACCTGTTGGTCCTTGTGCACCAGTAGCTCCAGTCGCACCTGTCGGTCCTTGTGTTCCTGTTGCTCCAGTGGCACCCGTATTTCCTGTTGGTCCTTGCGCTCCGGTTGCTCCAGTCGCACCTGTTGGTCCTTGAGCTCCTGTTGCTCCAGTGGCACCCGTAGGTCCTTGCGCACCGGTTGCTCCAGTATTTCCTGTTGGTCCTTGTGCACCGGTTGCTCCAGTAGCACCCGTAGGTCCTTGTGCACCAGTAGCACCTGTATTACCTGTTGGTCCTTGTGCACCAGTAGCTCCAGTAGCACCCGTCGGTCCTTGCGCACCAGTGGCACCTGTATTTCCTGTTGGTCCTTGTGCTCCAGTTGCACCTGTGTTTCCTGTTGGTCCTTGTGCACCAGTAGTTCCAGTCGCACCTGTTGGTCCTTGCGCTCCTGTTGCTCCAGTAGCACCCGTAGGTCCTTGTGTTCCTGTTGCTCCAGTGGCACCTGTAGGCCCTTGTGCTCCGGTTGCTCCAGTAGCACCTGTCGGTCCTTGTGCACCAGTGGCACCTGTATTTCCTGTTGGTCCTTGCGCACCAGTAGCTCCAGTAGCACCTGTTGGCCCTTGCGCACCAGTAGCTCCAGTAGCACCTGTTGGTCCTTGCGCTCCGGTTGCTCCAGTGGCACCTGTTGGTCCTTGTGCTCCGGTTGCTCCAGTAGCACCTGTTGGTCCTTGTGCACCAGTGGCACCTGTATTTCCTGTTGGTCCTTGTGCACCGGTTGCTCCAGTAGCACCTGTAGGTCCTTGTGCTCCTGTTGCTCCAGTAGCACCTGTTGGTCCTTGCGCACCGGTTGCTCCAGTAGCACCTGTTGGTCCTTGTGCACCAGTAGCTCCAGTGGCACCTGTTGGTCCTTGTGCACCGGTTGCTCCAGTAGCACCTGTTGGTCCTTGTGCTCCTGTTGCTCCAGTAGCACCCGTAGGTCCTTGTGCTCCTGTTGCTCCAGTGGCACCTGTTGGTCCTTGAGCTCCGGTTGCTCCAGTAGCACCTGTTGGTCCTTGTGCACCAGTAGCTCCAGTGGCACCTGTTGGTCCTTGTGCACCGGTTGCTCCAGTAGCACCTGTTGGCCCTTGAGCTCCAGTTGCTCCAGTAGCACCCGTAGGTCCTTGTGCACCAGTGGCACCTGTATTTCCTGTTGGTCCTTGCGCACCAGTAGTTCCAGTAGCACCTGTAGGTCCAGTGGCACCTGTAGGTCCTTGTGCTCCGGTTGCTCCAGTAGCACCCGTCGGTCCTTGTGCTCCAGTGGCACCTGTATTTCCTGTTGGTCCTTGCGCACCAGTAGTTCCAGTAGCACCTGTAGGCCCTTGTGCTCCAGTGGCACCTGTATTTCCTGTTGGTCCTTGTGCACCGGTTGCTCCAGTAGCACCTGTCGGTCCTTGTGCACCAGTGGCACCTGTATTTCCTGTTGGTCCTTGTGCACCGGTTGCTCCAGTAGCACCTGTAGGTCCTTGTGCACCAGTAGCTCCAGTAGCACCTGTCGGTCCTTGTGCACCAGTGGCACCTGTATTACCTGTTGGTCCCTGTGCACCGGTTGCTCCAGTGGCACCCGTCGGTCCTTGTGCTCCAGTGGCACCTGTATTTCCTGTTGGTCCTTGAGGACCTGTTGGACCTGTAGCACCAAATGTAGTTTGTGTTCCGTCTTCTGCGGTATATGTAAAAGTCCCGTCTGGGTTGGACGTTAATGTCGAGATTGTTTCTGTGAAAGAACCTCCTCCGTTGGATAAGGTAATCGTATTACCACTTTGACTTAAGATTTGTATTTCGTTGGTTGGATCAGCATCTGAATCATTAATTAAGGAAGAAAGATTAACTGCTCCACCATTTTCTAAAGTCAAGATGTTAGTGGTCGAATCGAAACTTAATTGTTGATCATCATTGCCTGTACAAAGACTACTCCAACTATTATTGTTAAATTGAAAGATGCAATTGTTATCAGTATTATATACTAAAGCTCCATTTAAGGGAGTAATGGCATTCATTTGAGCATCAGTAACTCTTGTAAGAACAAATGCTCTATCTGAACTTTCTAGTTCCATCAAGGAACTTGCATCAATAAGATTAGGGTTATCACCAACTTTGACTTGTGCCTGAGAGGTAGCTAAAGATAAAAATAAGATGATAAAGAGTAATTTTATCCTCATATTCATAGTTTATTTGTGGCAAACATTAAATTATAATGTACAAGCCATTACATTTGACGAATGTTAAGTAGGTTAACGTAAATTTTTCAAAATTAAATTTATACTGTTAAAACTATTAAATTAGAGTTAACCAAGCAAATATACGATTTTTTCGATAAAATACAATTTTAGTCGATAAAACGTGTTAAATTAGTTATCGACATACGCTTCTCATAAGATAAAGTTTTATGAATTGTTAAAATTTGATGAACTAAAAATAAATGGAATATTATATTTTTTATTTTCACTAAATCTAATATATTTGCCATCACAAAAGGCGGGAGTAGCTCAGTTGGTAGAGCGTCAGCCTTCCAAGCTGAATGTCGCCGGTTCGAACCCGGTCTCCCGCTCTAGAGCTTCATCTTCGTTGATGGAGCTTTTTTATTTTATATCTGATCCCTTGTAAATTATTCGGGGTGCTATCTACCATACATCCTAGTCCTTAAAAACAATCAACTTTGATGCTAGTATTCTAAAGGGCATTAAAAGAATAACTGTAAGTGCCGTAGCAACTAAATAATGGATATTTAAATTTAATGCTATGTTGTAAAAGATATTGGCACAGGTATAAAAGAAAAGGATAAAGCAAACAAAGCGGAATAATTTTTTCTTGTTGTGTTTGGTCTTAAATAAATATCTTAACTGAACCATGTATAGGAAGATATAATTGATTCCGTATACTATTATAAAGGATAAGGTTTGATTTACTTCTAACAAGTTTACCATAAATATTAAGCCCAAAAAAACAAATCCATAGCTCAATAGACTGATGAGAATATATCTAACAGTCAAAGCTTTATTTTCTTCACTGAGTAATTTTTGGAACTTAAACATTTCTTGTGAATCGTTTACAAACCTCTTGGTGGTTGTTTTTCGGCTAAAACTATGGTCCAAGGAATAGGGGATTCGACAGCGATTACCTTTCCGAATTTTTTTCAATAAGTTTTACGATAGATTTTTTTGACCAGTGATTTAAATGTCCTGGTGTATTCCCGAAGTCTTTTACATATTTCAATCTACACATATTTAAAAATCGCCACAAAGGTTCTCTTGGTACACCCAAGATCAAGTATTTTTGGGATACTCTTTTTATTTCATCTAAGGCAGTTTCAGGATAGTCGAGATGTTCTAAGACTTCAAGTAAAAAAATTAACTCTATACTAGAGTTATCATATTTAAGTTCGTAAACACTTTCTTGAAAAATATTTAAATCTGGATTATTTCTTTTTGCAACACCAACCAAGTTTTCAACATATTCTGAAGCTGTTAAATTAGAAACGAATTGATGAAGTTTGATAGTAGATCTTCCTTCTCCACAACCAATCTCATGAGCAGATTTAATTTCTGGTATTTTTTTTAATAATTTTTCTACAGATTTGAAATAACTATTTACCAGATATTTTGCAATGAAGCCTTCGTTCTCGTATTTGCCCGAGAAGTCTTCAGTTTCTGGAGTCGCTTTTAATTTGGAGTGGTCAATTTTTTTCAAAACTAGTCTTTTTTGAAATCTGTTATTGGTTGCATTTGATCAAAGATAATTATTTGAAAAATTATTTTGACAAGCGCTCATTGTCCTGTATATCCATCCACATTGCAAATAAGAAGGACTGAAAACCAGAAATAGTTAGAAAAATAAAAATAATCAGGTAGTCTGTTGGAGTCTTTACATTAGGGGTGAAAAAATTATACAACAAGTGGTAAAGGAAATAAGAGTTTATAATTCCTATGAGAATAGCTACCCAATACAAGACGAATAAAGGATGGAAACTTCTGTAGAGATATTTTATGGTTAATCTTTTAAAAAAGCATCGAATTAATAGGAACAGAATGGGAAATGTAACCTTTATGACGCTTAATTTAGATTGTTCTCCAACACCGTAAACAGGTTTTATTTTGACTTCTCTTATGGTACAGAAGGCAATATTAAGTTTTACCAATACATCATTTGGCATGCCATATCTTTTGTAGATCTTATATAAAGGGATAGAGTTTAATGCGTTATTTGACATTGCTGTATATCCACTTTGTGTATCAGAAATCCCCCAGTAACCGGAAACTATTTTTGTGAGAATACTCAATATAGAATTTCCGAAGAAACGTATTCTTGGAATAATCACCCATGCACTTTTATGAATTAATCGATTTCCTTTTACGTAGTCAATGTCTTCGTAAACGACAGGGTTGCAAATGGATTCTAGTTCATTAGGATCCATTTGGCCATCACCATTCATGACCACAGCGCAATCAATATCATGATCTTTACACCATTTATATCCGGTTGCAACCGAAGCTCCTACACCACCATTTTTTAAGTGTTTGATCAAAATTATTTTGTCATTGTCGGGATCTTTGTTGACAATTTCTATAGGAGTAAACTTTTTTACTTCCTCTATGTTTTTTTGATGTACCTCTATATCGGCTTGATTATAGATCGTAGGGGTAATATTCTTTTTGAGATTTGAAGACATGGTAAGAGCAGAGGTGTTATCTCCTTTTAGATATTCCGTAACAACCTCTACGGTATTGTCTTTGGATACATCATCAATGACTATGATACGATCTACGAAATCGGGTAAACTATCAATGACCATAGCTATTTGTGTGCCTTCATTATAGCAAGGAATTACAATAGCGATTGTTTTGTTGTTTAACATTGTCTACTTTTTAATTAAGTGTCAATTTAAGTTGTCTGAAGCCCATTTAAGGTTGTTCTTAGCCAATTGGTAATCTGGAGCAATGTCTAAGGATTTCTTGCAGGCTTCAAATGCAAGTTTCCATTGTTTCATTTGGTTATGTGCCGAACAGATGTTGTTGTAGGCATAAGCATTATTTGAATCTATTTCTAGAATATTTCTACATATGGAAATAACCGATTGATATTCCCCTAAATTATAATATTTTAAACTTAATTCTAGTAATTTATTAATATCAGCGTCATGTATTGCCTTTTTTCGATCTGCCTCAATTTCTTGTTTTAATAGGGTGATTTTTGAAGATGTATTTTTTAATAAGCTTTTTGATTGGGCATGATTAGGGCTTTTTTTAAGGCTTGATTTAAGTATTTTTTTGCCTCTACATATTTATTTCTTTCATATAAATATCTTCCATAAAAATATTCTGGAGTAGGGGAAGATGAATTTAGGTTAATGGCATATTCAAAATGTTCTTTTGCTTTTTGATGGTTGTTTTGAGCGCCATACAAAATACCCATATTGACATGTAGAACATAGTAGTTAGGTTGTATTTGATACGCTTTGTTATAGTAATCAAGTGCAAGGTCGTAATTTCCCTTCTCCATCTGACTTAATCCGTAATTCATCAATCCACGTCCATTTTTTGGGCTTTTAATGGTAACATCTTTCCATAAGGATTCTGTAGACCCCCAGACCTTATTTCTTTGAATGGTTCCATAAGCATGAGCACTAATTACTACCAGAAATAAACCTATGAGAATAGATGCTTTCTTTTTGTTCTGGATCAGCTTATATTTTTCGAATATTATTAGAAGAGCCCATGGGATAGCTATGAATAAACCTATAAAAGGAAAAAAGTGCGATGATCGTTGGCGATTTGAAAAAGAGGATTTAATGTAGTAGGTAATGAAGCAATAAAAAACCACGAGAATCCAAAAGAAATAGGTCTTAATTTCTTTTGAAAGGAAGTTTTTATCATGACTGCAACCATTATAAGAATTACAATAAGTCCAGATAAAATACGAAAATCATACCATGGTTTGATGATAGCAACATCGGGATCGGCACTTAAGTTAATGGGTAAAATGAAGTTTCCTAGATAATGCAGAGTAACAAAAAACTGGGTGCTAATATATTCAAATCTGGTAATTGTGTAATTTGTAGATACCGTGGCCTCCGGTGTTAGATAGTACTGATTGAATATGAATAATGAAGTTAAAACTATCGCAGTAGGCGCTACTTTTTTTGAAAATGTAATTAACTTTTTTTAGTGTCTGTTTTGAAATTAGTTAGCAGTGAATGTTCTTCAAATAGTAATATATACATAAACAATATAGGTAAAAACATTACCCCTGTTTGTTTTGTCCATACTCCAATTATGGCAGTTATTAGATACAAATGCCATTTTTTTCCGAAAGGATGTATATATAAAAGTAAAGACATAACTACACAAAGCGTGGAAAAAGAATCAGACCGTGCACATATATAATTGATAGTTTCTGCATTTGTAGTATGAACGGCAAACCATGCTGTAGACAATAAAGCAGTTATGATTATCCCTTTGTTCGAGGATTCAGAGAGCTTATAAATCTTTTTGATGAGAATGAATACGAGAATAATGAGAACCAGAAACCAAAAAAATATGTGATAGTGAAAAAACTCAGGATTTAAACCACCTCCCAACTTATAGTCCAAAGCATTCATCAATGTTATCATAGGGCGATAAGATCTATTTGCGGGTAAGGAACTAAAAGTGTCAGCGTTGGTAAAGAATTCTGTCCAATTGTCTAAACTCTGAATGGACTCATTTTCAGTAATTGTATGAAAGTCATCAAAGAAAAAAGGATTGTCAAAGTGATTTAAATAAACAACAAAAGTCACAATAAGTATTGTAGATAAAGCTACCGTTTGAAAAGTTCGGTTAGTGAAGTTGTTAAACATATACTTTTAAATTGTAAGCGTAATCCTTAATAAATATTGACAGCAATAATTACCAAAAATTATTTGATGTTAGAGTTAGCTCAAGTAAGAAATACTTTTACAGAAGCTAAATATAAGAGTTTTTATGATTTCGTTATGATTTTGAAAGTTCCTTTCTTCTCGGGTTAATGTATAATCTCAAATATTAGAGAAGGGTATATTCATAATTTTTAGGAATATTTTGTTTATTTAAAAAATAGACAAACCTGTAAGTGTTGTTAATCGCTCTAAAGCAAACATGCCCAACTCAGAGTTGCCTTTTGGATTGAGAGGTGGGCTCCAAACGGTTACGGTATATTGCCCGGGATGTACTGCCGCTATACCCCCACCAACACCACTCTTACCTGGTAAACCTACTCTAAAGGTAAATTCTCCAGCTTCATCATAGAACCCACAGGTTTGCATAATAGCGTTAATTCGTTTTACTTTTTGAGGTGCCAGAATTTGTAGTCCATCAGATAGTTTTTTGCCTTGATTGGCATAAATCATAAATGCTGTGGATAGTTCTTTGCAAGACATCGCCACTGCACATTGAAAAATATAAAAGTCCAACACTGTTTCGATATCGTTTTTAATATTTCCAAAGGACTTCATTAAGTTCAGTAGAGCTGCATTTCTGTGGCTATACTTTTTTTCAGAATAGAATACTTCTTTATTGATGTCCATAGTTTTATCACCTACTATAGTATGAATAAAATTGAGAAAGTCTTTTTTAGGATTGTCCAAAAGTGAGATTAAGACATCCGAAATTACCAAAGCACCCGCATTGATAAAAGGGTTTCTTGGAATGCCTTGTTCATACTCTAATTGTACAAGAGAATTAAAAGGGTCTCCAGAAGGCTCAACATCTACACGCTCAAACAAACTATCATCGGTTAATGACATTGCCAGCGTAAGTGCAAAAACCTTTGAGATACTCTGGATAGAAAATCGCTCTTGATAATCTCCAAAATAATAATGTCCGGAATTAATACAATACAAATTCATCCCGAACTTATTTGGATTCACTTTTGCGAGTTCAGGAATATAAGAGGCAACCTTGCCTGCGCTTTGTTTTGTATCTAATTCTTCCTGTATTTGATTAAGTATATCCTGATAATTCATTATCAAAAGTTAGTTGAGTTCACTTAAGGAACTTCCAGATTCAATCTCGTATGGAGTTTTGTCTTTTTCAAAAATACGAGCGGTTAGATTTCCTCCCAGTGTAATTTTATCTCCTTCTACTTTTAACCAACTTCCTTCTCGTAAACCGACTACCGGTTGTGTATTGAGGTTGTGAAATTCTTTGATACGAGTCTCACGCGTTTCTCCTTTATGAGTAGAATTAGGGTCTGGATCCAAATAATGTGGATTAATATTAAAAGGAACAATACCCAAAGTTTTCAAACTAGGTGGATGTACAATCGGCATATCATTGGTGGTTTGCATGGTTAAACCACAAATATTACTGCCTGCGCTAGTTCCTAAATAAGGCGTGCCGGACATAACAGCGTCTTTTATTAGCGGAATGCATTCGTTACGATACAATTGATCTACCAACAAAAATGTGTTTCCTCCTCCTGTATAGATACCTTGTACATTCTTAAAAGCTTCTTGCGCATCAGAAAACATATGAATGCTAACAATGCGTTTATTTATTTTCTTGAAAATATTATTAATACCAATAGTATATTCGTCATGGGAGATGCCTCCGGGGCGGGCGTACGG
Organism: Aquimarina sp. KJ22-3; assembly: GCF_055808215.1. Classification (NCBI taxonomy): domain Bacteria; kingdom Pseudomonadati; phylum Bacteroidota; class Flavobacteriia; order Flavobacteriales; family Flavobacteriaceae; genus Aquimarina; species Aquimarina sp. KJ22-3. The sequence continues at coordinate 1,371,044 of NZ_CM147859.1, forward strand.
AATGAAAAGAACTTCGTCTCGGCCTTGGTACAATTCTTCCAACGTGCCTAACAAATATTCTAGTGGTTGGCTACCATAAAGGGTAGAGGTGCTGGCGATAATGCAATTTGTCATTAATTTTTCTTATAGGTGGTTTAACTTTTTCTTATAGCGAAATACCGAGGTAAGATAAAAAAATGTAGTATCTTTTTGAAGAAAATTAACCCTGTTTACAATGAAAGTGAAATTAGCCATCCTATTTATCTGTTTAGTAGTTACTCAATCTATTTCTCAAATTACTTCAAGAGTTATGATCGAAGGTAAAATTAGTGCTCCAATCGGTGATGATGTCGAAGGAGTAGTGATTTATAATCGTAGCTCAAATAAAGGAACGATCACCAATCAAAAAGGAGAATTTAAAATCAATGCTGGTATTAATGACAAAATAGAGATTGTGGCAATGCAGTATCAACACTTTTTGGTATTGATAGATAAGGGAGTGGTAGATAGTAAAAGATTGAATGTATTTCTTAATGAATCTGTAAATCAATTAGAAGAAGTAGTTGTTACTCCTTATGATCTATTAGGGAATGTATCTGTGGATGTCAAAAAAATAGGTTTTAGTGAAAGTGGAATAGGAGAGGTCTCCAAAGAAACCTCGACGAGAATTAATGATACCGATTATGATTTTAGACCAGATGAAGTGAGTACACTCGAAAACAAAGTTTTTTTGGAAGACAGGATGATTAATGGTTTGAACTTTGTCAATCTTTTTAAGTTGGTATACAATAATAAAGAGAGTTCAAAAAATAAAAAAAGGCCCAAAGATATTGATGTCAAGATGAGAGATATGTATAATGATGATTTCTTTAGAAACTTCTTGGCTCTTGAGATGGACCAGATTAACGACTTTATCTTCTTTGCCGAAGATAATGGGTTGGATAATGCATATTTCGAAACCGGTAAAGAACTGGATCTTCTTCAGTTTTTGGTGTATCAAAGTAAATTATACCGTCAGCGACAATAGTTTTGTAACGAACGGATCCAAGTAACGTCTTTTACGTAGCGCTTAGTGGATACTTCACTGGGTTTCTATTTCGTAATTGATGAAAAAAACTATTACTCTTTTTATGTTACTAGTGTTACCTATTGGTTTTGGGTATGCGCAAATGCTTAAGGGTAGGGTGGTTGCAGATTCAATACAAGGGTATGCAATCAATATTGTTAATTACTCTAATCTAAAGGGAACTACTAATGACGAGAATGGGTTTTTCAATATTCCTGCAAATGTTGGGGACTCTATTGTCTTTTCTTCAGTTCAATACAAAGCAGTTACTCTAAAAGTGAGTGAAGAGGATTTGGATAATGAAAACTTAGAAATTGTCTTGTCTACCAAAGTACAATTGCTTGATCGTGTAAAAGTAAGTAATGTTGAATTGTCTGGATACCTTAATGACGATGTGGGTAAGGTAGAATTGTTACCTTATGTAGATAATAAAATTTTAGGGCTTCCTTTTAGTGATAAACCACAACCTACACAAATAGAACGAAGGATTTATACTGCAAAATCAGGGATTTTGGAAAGGCCTATCAATTATTTGAATGGTACTCTCAAAAAATTAAAAAGAATTAAAGCGCTTCAAGATCTAGATAAGGTAGTACATCAGGGTGAGACCTCTTTTGACACTTCTTTTTTTGTGATTGCTCTGGAGATTCCTGAGGAGTTGGTTACTGATTTTATTTATTATTGCGCAGAGGACGATTACTTTAAAGATTTGTTGACAAATTCAAAAAAGTTGAGCCTGATGGATTTTTTTAAAGGTAAAGCAGTATTATATCGAGAACACAAAGAGCTGGATTAATTATTTTAAGTACATTTAACCCTTTATAATTTTTTATAAATATGAAAAAGAGCTTAAGTCTTGTGTTGTGTGTTATGGTGATTGCTTTGAGTTCGTTCGTTGCTCATAAGTTTTATGTCAGTGTTACACAAGTCGAATATAATAAAGAACAACAATCACTTCAGATTATTACCAGAGTTTTTATCGATGATATCGAAGAAGTACTTCGACAGCGATATGATGCAAAAATTCAACTAGAGCCAAATGCAGAAAGTCCAAATGTCGATGAATATTTGGAGAAATACTTCGATCAAAAAATCACTTTTATCATTAATGGAGAAGAAAAGCCTTTCGTATTTTTAGGAAAAGAATATGAAGATGATCTGATCCTCTTATATCTGGAAATAGAAAATATAAATAGTTTAGAAACTTTTGAAATATCCAATCAAGTATTAATGGATCTTTTTGAAGAACAACAAAATATTATTCATGTTAAAAATGAAAACATCCGCAAGAGCCTTATCCTAGAAAAAAGAAGGGATACAGGGATGTTAAAATTTAGTGAATAAATCTTTAAGCTTTTAAAAAACAACTATTTTGCAAATCATTTCAATTAACTCAAATTCATTCCAATGAAAAAGATTCTTTTACTTCTTTTGGGGGCTATGATGGTATCTGGGGCCTATGCACAAGACCAAGGGAACGATAGAGGTGCGCGAAGATTAGGGCACACAAATCAAAACAAGTTCAAACAAATGTATGAGGAGTTTGCAACTCCTAATATGTACCGTACAGCTTCTGGTGCACCGGGAGCAGCTTATTATCAGCAGCAAGCAGATTACAAAATGGATATCGAGCTTGATGATAAGAACAAAAAAATAACGGGTAAAGAAACGATTACATATACCAATAATTCACCAGATGATTTAGAGTTTTTATGGGTGCAATTGGATCAAAATATGAGAGCAAAAGATTCTAAAACTCCATTAATACAACCGGATGGAGTGGCAGGAGCAGAACAGCCTGGAACTTTTGCGGCTAAATACCTTGGAGCTCCTTTTGATGGAGGATTTAATATTACTGCAGTAAAAGATGCTAATGGTAGTCCTCTACAGTATACCATCAACGCTACGATGATGCGTGTAGAAATGCCAAAGGATCTTAAGTCTGGAGAGAAATTTGTATTTTCTATCGATTGGTGGTATAACATTAATAACCATGTTCTTAAAAGAGGGAGATCTGGATATGAAGAGTTTGCAGATGGAAACAGAGCTTATGTAATCGCTCAGTTTTATCCTCGTATGGCAGTATATAATGATGTAGAAGGATGGCAAAATCACCAGTTCTGGGGAAGAGGAGAGTTTGCATTACCTTTTGGAAACTTTGATGTGAACATCACTGTACCTTCAGACCATATTTTGGATGCTACTGGAAAATTAACGAATAGAAAAGAGGTTTTTAGTAAGGAAATGATGAGTCGCTACGAAAAGGCTAAGAAATCCTATGATAAACCAGTAATTATAGTAAGTCAAAAAGAAGCTGAAGCAAAAGAGAAATCATTTGCTAGCGATAAAAAGACTTGGAGATTTAGCGCTAAGAATGTTCGTGATTTCGGATTTGCTAGTTCTAGAAGATTTATATGGGATATGATGGCTGTTAAAGTCGGAGGAAAAGACGTAATGGCTGTTTCTATGTATCCAAAAGAAGGAAATCCACTTTGGGAAGATTGGTCTACAAAAGTTGTGGCAAGTACCTTAAAATCGTACAGTCGAATGACTTTTGATTATCCATATCACAAAGCCATTTCTGTGCATGCCAAAAATCAAGGTATGGAGTATCCTATGATTTGCTGGAATTATGGAAGACCAAATCCTGATGGTACCTATAGCGATAGAGTTAAATATGGAATGATGAGTGTGATCATCCACGAAGTTGGACATAACTTCTTCCCGATGATTGTAAATAGTGACGAGCGTCAGTGGACTTGGATGGACGAAGGATTAAATACTTTTGTACAGTACGTAGCAGAACAGGATTTTGCAGAATGGTATCCAGAAGCTGTAGCACCGCTTAAAAAATATCCTTCAAGAAGAGGTCCTGCACAAAAAATCATTCCTTATATGAGTGGAAATCAGGATTTCTTATCTCCAATTATGACACAATCTAACAATATCCATCAATTTGGGCCTAATGCATATGCAAAGCCTGCAACTGGTTTGAATATATTGAGAGAAACTGTTATGGGAAGAGAGCTTTTTGATTACTCTTTCAGAACGTATTCTCAGAGATGGATGTTCAAACATCCAACTCCAGAGGACTTTTTCAGAACTATGGAAGATGCTTCTGCTGTAGATTTAGATTGGTTTTGGAGAGGATGGTTCTACACTACCGATTATACAGATATCGGAGTAGGAGAGGTGAAGAAGTTTGTAGTATCCAAAGAAGCTACTCAGCAGGCTAAAGACTTTGCAGCTGCTCGTGGAGTAAGAGTTGAAGACTTTGGACCATTAGTATTTATGGTAGAAGAAGGTAGTGACGAATACAATACGATTAAGAGTAATGGAAACATTATTGATAATGCGAAGACCCTAAAAGAGTATGTAATGGATAACTTCTCTTTGGGAGAAAGAGAGAAATTAAAAGAGCCTAAGTATTTTTATGAGGTTACTTTTGAAAAGCCAGGAGGTTTAGTAATGCCATTAATTGTAGAATATACTTATGAGGACGGTACTTCCGAAACTGTTACTTATCCTGCAGAGATCTGGAGAAAAAATGACACAAGAGTTAAACGTGCTATAGCTTCAGAAAAGAGTATTACCAAAATAGTGGTAGATCCAAATTTTGAGACTGCTGATATAGATACGTCAAATAACAGCTGGCCACAAGACAATCAAATTGGTAAATTTGATAAATTCAAAAACAAAGTGAAGGGAAAATAACCCAAGCATAAAATTTTCATAAACAAAGCCATCACATTACTTGTGATGGCTTTTGTTTTATGGATATTACCTATATTTGTACCCGTATGATGACAGTACCTTTATTTATAAGTGGAGCCGAAATTGCCTTTATCGTTTTTATATTGGTAATGGTTTTTGGTGCGGATAAAATACCTGAAATTGCTCGAGGCTTAGGTAAGGGAATGAGAATCGTAAAAGATGCTACAAACGATATCAAAACCGAGATTACCAAAAGCGCAGAAAAGCATGGTATGGATACCGAGATTACTTCTTCTATTACTACAGATATCAAAAAAGAAATCGATCAGGTAAAAGACGATATTGGAGAGATTACCGGTCCGGTAAAACGGAAATTGTAATTTCAATTTTCAAACCACTTACGTTTTTGATCAATTTTCCTTGTAGATTTTAATTTTTTTTCAAAAAAAACACATTTTTTTTGCCGACATGATATTTTTGAATACCAACCGGTAAGAGCTACTGTGTTTACTGGTGTTTCGGGGAAATTTTATCTTAATAACAAGGTGCTATGCGAGCATAATATCACGTTTTTTATTGCGATTACCGCAAAAAATCAATCAAATATTTAGAATATATTTAATATATTAGGAGTGAAATTAACTAAATGATAAATTTCGATGATTTTTTCGATAATTTCATTTGCCAGTATTTAACACACAAACTCATAAATCTTATTCTAAAAATGAAAAAACTAATCCTTCTAAGTTTTGGACTTCTTTTGGTGTTTTCTTGTTCCAAAGAGGACCCAAATTCAGTTATTGATCCTATGGTAGAATCAACCGATTCTCAAAAAATTCTTTCTATAGAGGAGATCAACAAGTATATAGCTAACGAGCTAAAAGCAACAGGTGATCTAGTGTGGCGCGATGCACCAGCAATGATGCTATACAGCGCAGTAATGCATAGTGGGGGTATTCTAAGTGTTGGTTATGGAGAAAAAGGAGAAAGCTTTACTACGCAACAACGCTCTCCGAGATTGAACAGTGCTAAAAATAATCTTATTGATATCGTTCAAAATGCAGAACAGACTACAAAATCCAATGTCTTACAATATGAAGATGAGACCTTCAACTTTGTGGATTTTGAGATTTCTAGTTTGGAAACAGTGATTGCCTTGCAACAAGCAGATCAAGTACGATACATAGATACGTTTTATACCTCTTACTTAGAGCAAAATGATACGCAGCAAAAAGATTTTGGATGCGAACAAAGTGGACAAAATATTAATGGGAATGATTATCGTGTGATTTCTCCTAATGCATGGTTGCCATGGAATTTCGATATTCATAATGTACCACAAGCCTGGAATTATAGTACAGGAGCTGGAATTACTGTAGGGTTAATAGATACAGGGCTTTCTGCTAACCAAAGTTTATTGGGTAGCAATTTTAATGATGGAAGTTCTAATGGAAGATTCGTACAACGTTTTGGAACGTATATCGATTCTCCTTGGTGGTGGTCCAATAATGTAGATGGACCAAATGACAGATGTGGTCATGGTACATCGATGGCATCAGCTATTGCTTCTCCAAGAAATGATGATGGTATGCCAGTAGGAGTAGCGTACAATAGTAATTTGGTGTCTTATAGAGGAACTTCTGATGTAGTGCTAGAAGATTATCATGAGCGTAAAGGAGTTCGTGATGCTTTAAGAGCATTGGGGAATCGGAGTGATGTAAAAATCATCTCGATGTCTATAGGTTATCCATGGTCTATTGGTAATGTAAAGGATGCTGTTCGTTATGCTTACGGAAAAGGAAAAATGATTATTGCAGCAGGAGGAACTTCAACTTCGTTTACCAACTGGTATGGAGTTATTTTTCCAGCTAGTATGAGTGAAACCGTTGCTGTAACCGGAATAAAAGATAATGGGTATAACCGTTGTAGCAACTGTCACGATGGAAATAAGATAGATTTTACTATCGTGATGCAAAGAGCGGGAGATTCTGGCAGAAATGTTCCAGTAGTTGGATTTAACGGAGGAACTAGAAGTTATGTTGGAGGATCTTCGGTAGCTACTGCTACAACAGCAGGTATTGCAGCCTTGGTATGGGCTCGTAACCCAAATATGTCCAGAGCACAAGTACTGGATAAGTTAAAAAGAGCAGGAGATTTTTATCCTAGTCGTAATAGTCGATTTGGATATGGAAATATTAATGCACTGAAAGCAGTGCAGTAAGTTGAGCGAGTAATGATTTGTTTTCTGGGTTAGGTCAGAAAAGAAGAGTAAGGCGTCTCCTCTTGTACAAGAGGAGATGTTCTTTTTTGTATATATTGCTAAAGTACCCGACTTATCGTAAGACCATCTCGAATTGGAAGCAGTACGGTTTCAATACGAGTATCTTCAACCAATAGTTTGTTGTATTTAAGGAGTGCTTTGGTAGAAAGATCGTCTTCCTCTAAAGCTTCTATTACTTTGCCACTCCACAGTACATTGTCAGATAGTATTACGCCTCCTGGTTTTATTTTATTGATAATCAATTCAAAATAACGAGGATAATTGGGTTTGTCTGCATCTATAAAAACCAGATCAAATGCTAAATCAATACTAGGGATAATGGCTGTTGCATCTCCTATGTGTTGATGAATCTGGTTTCCATAAGGTGATAAATCAAAGTACTTGCGCTGAAAACTTTCCAGCTCTTCGTTGATATCTATGGTGTGCAGTTGTCCATCTTTTTGCATTCCTTCTGCCAGGCAAATTGCAGAATAACCGGTATAGGTTCCTATTTCCAAAATATGTTTTGGAGATATAAGTTTAGAAAGCATACTTAATACTCTCCCTTGATAAGCACCACTCAGCATACGAGGTTGTAAAATCTTTTGATAGGTTTCTCTGGTGAGTTGTTGTAGTAATTCGGGTTCCTGTTGTGTGTGCTGAATTACATAATTGTCCAATTCTTCTGGAATGAAGTGCATATATAAGTTTTTTGTAAAGCTTGATTGTGATAATTCATAAAAGGCTTTCTTGTTGTTTATCAATTAGAAAGCCTTTTGTGTATTTAAATGTATTGTTGGAAGAGTTAGGATTAATCCACTTTCATAGTCTCTCCCAAAATTTTGTTTGTTAAGTTTCTTTTGGCTTCTTCGTTATCTCCAAATAACCAATTTAGAACATTGCATTCCCAAATTTCGTCGTATTCTTTTTCATTGATAATATTACGTTCCAGGGCCAAATCCAATATTTTTCCAGGATAAGAAGATTGTGGCTCGCTTTCCATTTCTCCCAAAGGATAAGGGTCATCGAGCCCCATAATTACCTGTTTACTACCCTGTCGTTCTACAGTAAGTTTCAACGAATCTGTATCGTGAACCAAAGTGTCAAAATAGATGTTTGGATGTCCTACTGCTTTTCTTGGGTGTTGTTTTCCTTCAAAAAGATCGGGTCTACCATCAAAACCTTGAATACGCCGTCCAAGATTCATTTGTGCCAATTGCCCTCCGTGAGCAAAACAGGTTCTAATATTTGGATATCGATTTTGCATTCCATTTAAAGTGTAAAAATGATAAGCATCACCACATTGGGCCAGCATCCATACCAAATGAAAACGCCAGGCTACATTTTCAAGTTTTATCATTTTATCACCATCATAAGGGTGTACTTCGATAGCAAGTTTGTATTTGTCAGCAAGCTCAAAAATAGGATCGTTTTCCTCGTCAAAAATACATCGCCATTGTCCTATAGAATCCATAAAATGTGTAGGTAAGCATAAAACATACATGCCTAGCTCTTCTACACAGCGCTCAATTTCCCATAGTGCTCCATTAATAAATCCAGGATGCACTACAAAACCACAAGAAAATTTGTCTGGATGATCTCTCTGTACATTTGCGTTGAAATCATTTTGAAAACGCAAAGCGTGTTTCATTTCCTCCAATCTTAAGCCATTTCCATACAATTGCGAAAGATTAAGTACTACCGCATGATCAATCTTGTTTTGTTCCATCCATTCCAGTTTTTCATTCAAGAAAAAGCTGGAATGTGTTACCGGCCGTTTCCAGCCTTTTTGTAACATATATTTTCGCTCATCATCAACCCAAAAAATCTCCTTTTCTTTCATGAACTTCGGAATCTCCTCGGGATAGGGCAGTAAATGCGAATGTCCGTTAATTCTAAGTTTTCGTTTCATCTGTTTGTTATGTTGTTATGTAAGTTATTTGATGAGTTTTAGCTCATTAGCATGTTGTGTATCAGGATTTCTTTTGAGGAGGCTCCATTACAGCTCCACAGTTCGAACAAGTACACTTTTCTTTATCACTATAGTATTTGTCAAAAATGATAGGCATATCAGTTTCGATATTATCCAAAGCAAACTCCTCTCTATATAAGGGAGAATTACAGTTTTCGCAATACCATTCTAAAGCGTCCATCATACCTTCACTACGCGGATATTCAATAACTAAGCCTACTGTATTGGCCCCGCGTTGAGGTGAATGTGGTACCTTAGGCGGTAGGAGATAAATATCACCTTCTTTGATATGAACATCTTTAGGTTCACCATTCTCTATTATTTTTAGTACGATATCTCCTTCTACCTGATAGAAAAATTCTGGAGTCTCATTATAGTGATAATCTTTACGATTATTAGGACCACCAACAACCATGACTATAAAATCTCCATTTTCCCAAACACATTTATTTCCAACAGGAGGTTTTAACAGGTGTCTATGCTCTTCGATCCAGGCTTTAAAATTTAATGGTGAAACTAGATTATTCATAATATTCGTTCAATTTTGATAAGTATTCCTTTATTAAATGTAAGTATTTTGATTTGTATTTTATAATAACAAATGGTTAACTATAAGGACTTTGTCCTTCCTCCATCAACAGGAACATTAATCCCATTAATATACGATGCTGCTTCTGAAGCCAAAAAAGCAACAGCATTAGCAGTTTCCTCGGGTTGCGCAAATCTTTTGGCCGGAATATCATTCTTCATAGCATTTTCAACTTCTTCAATCGACTTACCAGTTTTTGAAGCTTTATTCTTAATGATTTGTGATAATCTTTCGGTAGCTGTAGCTCCTGGTAACACATTGTTAACGGTTATACCAAATTGTCCTAACTCATTGGCTAGTGTTTTTGACCAATTCGCGACGGCCCCTCTGATTGTATTTGATACACCTAATCCAGAAAGCGGTTGCTTTACAGAAGTAGAAATAATATTGATAATTCTACCATATCCTTCCTTTTGCATTCCGGGAACCAAAGCTTTTACTAAAATGTGATTACATTTTAAATGTTGCGTAAAAGCGCTTTCAAACTCTTGGACTGTTGCACCATATATAGGCCCGGCAGCTGGTCCTCCGGTGTTATTGATGAGTATGTGATAATTCTTTGTAGTGTTTTTTGTTTTTTCTTCTAAGTCAGAAGGGTTTTGAAAATCTGCAACCAAATAATCATGGGATTGTCCTTTGGTGGTATCCAGTTCTTTTAGCACCACTTGTAGCTTTTGTTCGTTTCGCGCTACCAAGGTAATATTGGCTCCCAATTCTGCTAATTGTAGGGCAGAGGCTTTTCCTATTCCCTGGGTGCTACCGCAGACTAATGCGTTTTTATGGGTAAGATTCAGATTCATCATAGAAACTTCTTATAGTGTTTTTAATATTGTATACATACGTTTTTAGGTTCCGTAAAGAAGCGTAAGGCTTCAAAACCACCTTCTCTACCGACTCCAGAATTTTTGATACCACCAAAGGGTGTTCGCAAGTCTCGCATCATCCATGTATTGATCCATACAATACCTGCGTGGATGTGTTTGGCCAAATACATACTTCGATTTAAGTTGTTCGTCCATATGGTACTGGACAAGCCATAGCGAACATCATTGGCCATAGATAATGCTTGTTCATCATTATCAAAAGGTGTGATGGTTACTACCGGGCCAAAGATCTCTTCCTGCATCACACTGCATTGCGTGGAGTTTACTTCTATAACTGTAGGTTGCAAGTAATATCCATTTTCATGGTCTTCAACGGTAACATATTCTCCACCACACAAAATAGTTCCTCCTTCTTCTTTGGCTTTATCTATGTAGGACTTTACTTTTTCGAGGTGGGGTTTAGAAACTAACGCTCCTAAGTTGGTCTCGGGGGCTAATGGATCCCCAACTTTTAATGCTTTGGTTTTTTCGACAAAATCGGATTTGAATTGATTATAAATACTTTTTTCAACAAAAATTCTTGAACCGCAGAGGCATATTTGTCCTTGATTGGCGAAAGAGGACCTGAGTGTAGTACTTAACATTTTGTCATAATCACAATCTGCGAATATTAGATTTGGATTTTTACCTCCTAGCTCTAGTGATAACTTCTTGAATGCTGGAGCAGCAACTTTTGCAATATGAGCTCCTGTTTTGGTGCCTCCCGTAAAAGAAATAGCTTTAATATCTGGGTGTTGGATAATAGCTTGACCTGCACTAGTACCCAACCCATGTACAATATTTAAAACTCCTTTGGGTAATCCTGCACTTGTGCAGATTTCTCCTAATAAAAATGCAGTCATTGGAGTAATTTCACTTGGTTTGGCCACTACGGTGTTTCCCGCAGCTAGAGCAGGCGCGATTTTCCAGGTAAATAAATATAATGGCAAATTCCAGGGAGAGATGCAGCCTACTACACCTATGGGTTGTCTTAACGTAAAATTGATCGCATCCAGACCACTGCTTTCGTGCGCTTCGCTTGCAAATTGCGTAATAGCATGTGCAAAGAATTGAAAATTAGAGGCTCCTCTTGGGATATCCACACTTTTGGCAAGGCCAAGAGGTTTGCCATTGTCTATTGATTCGGCTAGTGCTAGCTCATCTGCTTTTTCATTGATTAAGGTCGCGATTCTGGAAAGAATTTCGCTGCGTTGTTGCAAAGTGGTGTTGGACCAATTGGGATAGGCGTTTTTTGCCGCCGTGTAGGCCAGCTCAATATCTTCGGTAGTCGAATTAGGAATACGTCCATACACTTCACCAGTGGAAGGTTTGTAATTATCTATCCAGTTGTCTAGTACAGGAGGGATAAATTTGCCGTCGATATAGTTATGTATTTCTTTCATTCTTTAATTCAATTAGCTGAAAATGTATTTTAACTGTTCTGCTGTGTGCTTAAGATCTCCAGTATAGGTTTTGATTTCATTTTTGTTAAATCGTGCAGAAGGTCCTGAGGTACTTATAGCAGCTATGAATTTTCCATTGATGCCAAATACCGGAACTGCCACACAAACTAACCCGATTTCATTTTCTTCCATATCCAAAGCAAAGCCATTTCTTTTGATATTCTCAATTTCTTCGATTAACTTTTGTTTATTCGTAATGGTGTTTGAGGTTACCGTTTCCAATTCTAATTGCGCTACTGTTTTGTGATAATCCTGTATGCCAAAGGCGAGCATAATTTTCCCCAAACCTGTACAGTGCAAAGGTTTTTCGCTACCTATTTGTGAGTTGATTTGCAGATCATGTCTTCCTACCACCTTATCCAAAAAATATACCTTTTGATTTCTGCAAATCGCAAGATGGGCAGTTTCTCCTGCTCGTTTGACCAACTCTTCCATAAAAGGTCTGGCTTTGGATATAAAATTTTTATGAATACTTACTTTTTGGCCAAGCTCAAATAACTTCAATCCTAATCGATACTTTTCGTTTTCTGGATTTTGCTGAATTACATTTAGTGCTTCCATAGTGGCTAGCATTCTATATACCGCACTTTTGTTGGTACTCATTAAACGAGCAATTTCGGTAACCCCTAATTCTATTTTATCGGTAGAAAAGCAATCCAAAATTTTGAAGGCTTTTTCTACAGAAGTGTTTAGAATCTTTTTGTCTACCGTATCACTCATTTTTTGTGGATTTATGGTGTTGTTGATTAGGCTTGTTTCTTGTACGCGACTGCTTTGATCTCAATGAGCAGGTGCGGATGAGGTAGTTGGTGTACAGCTACCGTTGTTCGGGTAGGACCACTGTAATCAAAATACTGTGCATACACCTCATTGTATCCGCCAAAATCATTCATATTTACCAAAAAAGAAGTAATATCAATCACGTCATTTAGACTAGCTCCTTCTTCTTTTAAAATGTCATCGATATTTTCTAACACTGCCTTAGTTTGCGCCTTGATATCCAGGTTTGTTGTGCCAAATTCGTCGACTTCAACACCTTCAAAAGTGTTGTCTGGTCGTCTGGAGCTTGTTCCAGAAACGTATATAAAGTCGCCCACGCGTTTTACATGCGGGAACTTTCCTCTGGGAGTTGCTTTGCCTTTTACTAGTTTTCCGGTATTCATGTGTAATGATTGTTTTTTTAGATTACTTCAATCTGGCTATTTTGTCTTCTTCCAGAATTTCATCAGTTTCTTTTTGTACTTGTTTCAGGATTTGTTTCATGTCCAGATCCGCATCAATTTCTTTATCAGCAATCAAATTAAGCAGCGCTTTATCTTGAGCTCTACCTATTTTCATGGCCTTTGCATAGCTGATATGTTCGTTGAAAGTAACCATAGAATATTTTGAAGAATATTCCTCCGGAAATGCTTTTTCCAATTCCATTTCAAGTTTTCTTTTTTCTTTGAAAATAGGATTAGCAACATGGTCTCTCATCTCATAATAGTTGTCTATGGCCAGGTCTGCAATAGCATCGGTATCTTCCTTTCTTGCTTTTTGATACATTTTAAATACAGTATCCCAATCGCCTTCGTATTGATCTAAGATCTCATCAAAAACAACCACATCTTCAAAAGAGGCGTTCATTCCTTGTCCATAAAAGGGAACAATAGCATGTGCAGCATCCCCAATCAACAAAGTTTTTCCTTTATAATACCATGGGGAACACTTTACAGTTCCTAAAGATCCCGTTGGGTTATTAAAAAATTCATTTTTAAGATCCGGAATTAGTGATAAAGTATCCGGGAATTGAGATTCGAAAAACTCTCTTACTTTTTCAATGGTTGTTAGGTTATTGAAATTGTACTCGCCCTCATCATAAGATAAAAATAGGGTCACCGTAAAGCTTCCATCTAGATTAGGTAAAGCAATAAGCATGTACTGTCCTCTTGGCCAAATATGCAGATGGTCTTTGCTGATCTGATGATTACCCACTTGATCTGCAGGGATTTCTAATTCTTTGTATCCATGAGTCAAAAAATTCTGTGAATAGCTAAATAAGAACTTCTTCTCTAGATAATAACTTTTTCGCAATGCCGACCCTGCACCATCAGCTCCAAAAATCACATCTGCATCTACTGTAAATTCTTCTTTGGTGAGATAGCATTGAAATTCTGCTGTGGGTTTTTCGATATCAACGCCAATGCATTTTTTATTGAAATGGATGTTTACATTTTCGTGTTTCTCAGCTTCTGTCAGCAGTAAAGCATTTAGATCTCCACGAGATACAGAATTGATATATTCACCTGTTCTTCCCGAGTAGTTGGAAGCAAAAGTGTTTCCCTCGGTATCATGAATTAGTCGACCATACATCGGGATGGATAATGGCAATACTTTGTCTGCAATACCTACCATATCCAAGGCTCTTAATCCGCGATCTGATAGTGCTAGATTGATGGAGCGACCTGCAGAAATATCGGTAGTTCTCAAATCCGGTCGTCCTTCATACAATGATATTTTGTATCCTCGTTGTGCTAGGCGTAGTGCTAACATCGAACCACAAAGCCCTGCTCCAATAATAACAATATGTTCCTTTTTGCTCATTATAGCAATGTTTTTAAAATTTCGGTCATTCGATACACATCTTCAAAAGTATTGTAAAGAGGCACAGGTGCACAACGAATTACATCCGGTTCTCTCCAGTCAGTAATGATATGGTGATCTGTGAGTTTTTGATGTAAACTCTTATCTGCATGTTTCACCTGAATGGACAATTGACATCCTCGTTCCTCGGGATTACTCGGAGTAATAATTCGAATTCGATCCGTATCTATTTCGTTGATTAAATATTCAAAATACCCTGTAAGTGCTTTCGATTTTTCTCTTAGATTACTCATGCCTACCTCTTCAAAAATATCAAGAGATGCTTTGATAGCGGCCATGGATAGGATAGGAGGATTGCTGAGTTGAAACCCTTCTGCACCCGGCATTACATCAAACTCTTGACGCATATTAAACCGAGTATCTTTATTGTGACTCCACCAACCTGCAAAACGTTTTAAATCTTTATTATATGCATGTTTTTCATGTACAAATAAACCTCCAAGACTACCTGGTCCTGAATTCAAATATTTATAGGTGCACCAAGCTGCAAAATCTACTCCTGAGTCATGAAGATTGGGCATGATATTACCTGCACCATGCGCAAGATCGATACCTACCATACAATTTTTGGCATGTCCTAGGTCTGCAATTTGTTTGAGATCCAGATACTGACCCGTATAATAATTGAGTCCTCCAATTAATAGCAAAGCAATTTCATCTCCTTGCTCATCCAAAATTGTCTCCAGATCTTCCATCCGCAAAAGTTCCTCTCCTTCTCTGGGTTTCCATTCGATCAATCCATCTTTTGGGTCAAATCCATGGAAATGTAACTGAGATTCTACAGCATAACGATCAGAAGGGAAGGCGTCACTTTCTATGACAATTTTGTATTTTTTTGCAGAAGGCTGATAAAAAGAAACCATCAATAAGTGCAAATTGGTAGTGAGGGTATTCATGATCACCACTTCTATAGGTTTTGCTCCCATGATTTTTGCCATACTATCGGTCAAAAACTCGTGATAAGGCATCCAGGGATTCTTGGCTTCAAAGTGACCTTCGACACCAAAATGAGCCCAATCTTTTAATTCTTGTTGAATATATTGTTGTGTGGTTTTGGGTTGTAATCCCAAAGAGTTACCACACATATAGATCCAATCTTTTCCATTACTGTCTTTGGGAATATGGAACTTATCTCTATACGCCGCTAGCTTATCCTTTTGATCTTGTTCTTTTGCGAAATCCAGACTGGATTTTTGTAAGGTAGACATAAACGTGTTTTAATTATTGAAACAGTGTTTCACTAATTTACAAAAATCATCGAGCCCAGAAAAATATTTGGTTTAATTTTTTGAAAAAGAATTGTTAAATACGAATCACTTTATAACTGCAATAATCGTTTACGGTATTGAGTAGGGGTGTAACCCATATATTTTTTGAATTGTTTAGAAAAATAAGAAGGGTCGTTAAAACCACATTGATACATAGCTTCTGAAATGCTAGTATCGTCATGATTATCAAAAAACTCTTTGGCTTTTTTTATTCTGAATTCATTCAAAAAGCTAATAAAACTACGGTTAGTCGTATTCTTAAATAATCTACAAAATGAATTTGAAGTCAACCCTAGTCGTTGGGCAATTTTTTCTGATCCTATGTGTTCTGCATAATGTGTATTCACAAACTCATATACCGTCGCAATTCTCTCTAAAGAATGGTTACTGATATCTATAAAGGATTTGTTTTTTAAGAGTCGACATTGATTGTTGGCAACAGAAAGTTGGTAAAGAATATGAACGGTATTAAGAAGTTGTTCTGTAGGGTTTTGATTTTTGAGTTTCAAAAATTGGTTGGATAGTTTTTTGTGTGTTTCTGAAGAGAATATAATTCCATTTTTGGCGGAATCTATAAACTTTGATAATCCATTGAACTCTGGAAAATGAACTAGTTTTTCTTCTACAAAACTCTCTGGAAATTGAATTACAACTTCAACATTAGTTCTGAAATCTGTATTTCCAAATGGCATATGCGGGATATTAGGCCCAAGAAAAATTAGTAAACCATCGTCATAGGTTTCCGCATACGTATCAAGCTGTACCGTTCCTTTTCCATTTCTTATAAATACCAGTTCATACTCAGGGTGTAAGTGCCAGCTTACAATATTACATTGAGATTTATTCTTGTGATTGTAACTAGCTACTTTTAGTGAACTGGATTGGTTCAAATAAATTTGTTCGTATAATACTCCCATGAGACAAAATTATCATAATTAGATTTTATAGATATATTTTGGGGATATTTTGTCTTATAATTGGAATAATTTGTTTCAGTAGTCTCTGATTTATGTTTGTAATTTTGAGATAGTTAATCTCAAGGTATGAACTCACTTTTTTTATTGTGTAGTAGATCAAGGTATTTGGCACCAGCAGTGGTGTTTTCTACCATAAATATTTTGTTTGGTACCTGGGCCATATACATACCTACTATTAAAAATAAGTTGGACATTGACGAAGGAACTTTGGGGGTTGCCATTTTCTTTATGGCATTGGGTACAATAACGATGTTACTTAGTGCTCCAGGGATTATCAAAAAACTATATGTTGGAAAAGCGACGGCCTATGGTATTTTGGGATTGCTTTTGGTGTTCCCATTATTATTTGTTGCATCTTCATTTTATATGCTGTGCTTTGTGATGTTTTTTGTGGGGATTTTTTCGGGTTTTACAGACATAGCCATGAATACTTTGGTTACTGAGGTAGAAAAAGAGGATGGAGTATATATTATGTCTGCCAATCATGGCTTTTTTAGTCTGGGAGGAATGATTAGTGCAGGGATTGGGACCTTCTTTTTGACTTCGGTTACTTATCCGCTCTATCATGTTCTAGTTGTGGTAGGAATCATGATTATTGTCAATGCGCTGCTGGTTCGAAACTATATTCATATCGTCTCTAAAGAAGTTGAAGAGCTCTCTTTTAATATTCGTCATTTTATCCCTTTGTTTGGACTCATTTTAATAGGGTTTTGTATCATGGCTTCAGAAGGAGCAATTGTAGATTGGAGTGCTCTCTACCTTGAGAAGGTGTCAAAAGCCAAAATTTCCTGGACTGGGTTTGGGTACACCGCCTTTTCTGCAACCATGGCGTTAGGGAGGTTTTTAGGAGACGCGATTAGCACCAATCTTGGTGCAAAACGTACTATTACTCTTGGTACTTTTGTAGGAGGATTAGGTTTTGTTATGGTATTGCTAGTCGATCCAATAATTGCCATTACTGGCTTTGGATTTGTTGGACTTGGTTTTTCGGTGATTGTTCCCGAGTTATTCCGAATAGGAGGTCGAGCCGAAAATATCGAAGCTTCTCAAGGTGTTTCTGCTATCGCCGGATCAGGTTTTGTAGGTTTTCTGGTTGGTCCTGTTTTACTAGGTTTCTTGGCAGATATGTCTTCCCTACGACTTAGTTTTCTGGCATTACTGTTGTTTGCTGCAGTATCTTTTGCAACGTCTTTTTTGATAAAGAAATAAACAGCTCTTTGATAATTCTATTCGGTTAGCACTTCAATATTAGAGAAGGACAATGTCCAATTCCCTTCATTTCTTTTATGGGTTTTGGCTATTTTAATACCTTCAAAAGTTTCATAATCCTCCCAAGAGGTAATCAAAGAAGGTTCTTCGCTATTCTGTTGTCTAAACACCCATTCTTTGATCACAAAATCTCCTTCAAAATAAAAATCATAAGCATCTCCAGGCGTATATCCTCCTTGATTTCGATAAATAACGGTTAGTTTTTGCATTTCTTTTCCGCTAATAGGAGCAATCGAGGTCACATAGTGTTTGGTTGCAAAACTCTTTTTGTCCCAAACCAAATTGAAAGGAGCTAGTAACCAATATTTATCATTGATAAAACTTTGATCTGCTTTTTGATTTGTACTATCTATTTTGGTAGTGTTATAAGTGATAGTGTCTTTGGCAGTGGTCATGGTCACCAAATCTTCTTTTGGTTTCCAACTCCATGAGCGCTCGTAATGAACGGTGTCACGATCCACATTAAATGTAAATTTTATTTCCCTTACTTTATCCCATTGGTTTAAACCATTGGCTAATGCAATGGATTCTGTAGTCGAATATATTTTGGGCTTGCTAGTAGTCTGTGCAGGTTTTGGATCTCTTACTTCTACATCATCTTCATATACATCGGTTTTCTTGGTTTCATTTTTACAACCAGAAAGAAGAATAGTAAATAACAATAAAATTGATAAATATCTCATGTTTGTTCATTTTCTGGCAAAAATATAAAAAGAAAAACCTTGTTAATCTAGATTAACAAGGTTTTAGAATTTGATATATATGAAATCTACTCTACAGTCAATGTGTATTGTGGAGTTTTATTTAGCGGACAGAAGTAAGTATAAGTACCTTTCTTCAACGTAACGGTGTTTGAACTCTCTGTCTTTCCTTCACCAACTACTTTGGTTACATAAGCTTCTTTGATGTGATTTTTAGCATCTGCAGCGTCTTTTCCAGCAGGAACTAATACAAATCCAACATCAGTACCAGCATTGTTGTTTGAGATGTTAAATACATAACTACCTTCGGATAGTTTGATCTCTTTTTGGGTGAACTCTCCTTTGGTTTGCTCTAGAGCAACAGTTTTAACATCTTGTGCTTGCGCAGTAAAGGTAATTGCTAAAATGAATGTGAATAATGTGATTAAATTTTTCATAGTTTTAAAAATGATTAATATAAATGATTATTGATTTTTTTGTTTTATAGACCTGAAAAGGAGGGTTGGTTATTTGTATTCTCCTTTTCAGGTAGTTTTATGTTTGGGGTAACTCTAGTGGTTACTACTTATATTGTTGTAGTTTCTAGTGGTTGCGCAACTGGAAAGTCTACAGGAACTTGTGTAGTACTATGGATATAGTTTGATATGGTTTTATCTCCTACCAAAACAATAGTATCGATAAGGCTTCCTTTTGTGTATCCAGCTGCCAAGAAGTTTTCTACTACTTGTTGATCTGCTCTACCTCTGTTTTCTGTAACGTTCTTAGCTAACTTTGCTAACGCATCTAATTTTGCGTCAAAAGAGGCACTACCAGCTCTTAGCTCAAGGATTTGCTCGTCTGTAAAACCGTTCATTTTTCCTATCGCTGTATGTGCAGATAAACAGTAAATACACTCGTTTACTTGACTTACGGCTAAGTTTACTACTTCTTTCTCTTTGGCAGAAAGTGAAGTCTTTGCATTAGAAAAGTTTAAGTAGTTTTCTAGTGCAGTATCACTATGTGCGTAAGTTGCATATAGATTAGGTACAAAACCTAGTGCTTTATTTAAATTGTCGAATATCGCTTGGTTGTTAGCGCTTACTTCTTCTCTGGTTGGTACATTAAATGTGCTCATAATTTTTGAATTTTTTTGATAATCTAATATTTAGATCAGTGTGTGTTGATAATATATTTTATTGTCGTTTGTAATATGAAACAAAGGTCATTCAATATGCGTAGCAAAAAAATGTTCGTTTTTCCCGACTACTTGTCAAAATTTCCCTTGTTGTTTTTTAAGAATTAATTTTTGACAAAAGGCTTTTCGGCATCACAATAAAAATCATGAATCCCTTTTTGTTCACAATGTGTTTTAGGGCTTATCGAATTAATAATTTGCTTTCTTCCTTGTCTGAAAATCTCTATAAGATTAAAGATTGATTTATTTTGAATTCTCATTTGATTATTGATTTAAATTAACAGTACAAAGATGAGGTATACAAGGAGGTAATAAAATGTTGGTTCTTCCCTAAGACTTGTCAATATTTCCCGAACATAAAAAAACCTCTGCTTTGCAGAGGTTTGTAATAAAATCGTTTTAATGGTGATTCTTTAAAAGAATTTCACATCTTTTCTGTTGATCCAAAGTATGACACCGCTTAGCACGAACGTAATTACTGCGGTAATAAAAAGAACACCGCCATCATTATTAATTTCAATGCCTAATTTGGTCAAATGCATCATTATCGCACCACCAATTATTCCCAGCGTTAACATCGCGCCGATCCATGTGGTTTTTGGAATAAGCAACAAAATACCAGCAATAAGTTCTGTAATTCCGGTGCCAATTCTTCCATAAGGTTCTAAGCCAACCTTGGTAAAAATATAGACACTGTCGGGGTGTGCGGTAAATTTAAACCTGAGGGTTTGAATCAAAATTATTGCCACGATAATTCGCAGCAATAGGGGTAACATTTTTTTCATTTGTAGAGTTTGTGTTTACTTTTTTTGCTTCCCTGTGTTTATAAAACACTAGGTAATGCATCTATTTTCCCATTAAAAGTATTCTTTCTAGAGATAATATACAATTGTTCAAGATTTTTATCTTTTTGAAATTGTTGGATTAACTCAGGAAGGCGATCTCTTAGGAAATCTGCAAAAGCCTCAACGTCAACACTTCTGTTTGCTCCTTTACGTAATGTTTTTAAATAAGCAATATTTAAAATTTCTAGGTTACTTCTTTCAGAAAGGAACAATAAATAGTCGTTATTTTGCTTGGCGTCTCTAATTGCGGACACAAAATGAATTTCATTCTTTGCAATGATCTCTTTGTTATAGTTACTGAAGTCGTTGGTGTATACTACTTCCTCTTTTTGGTCATTTAAGTATACCGTTTCCAATTCATCTTCGTAAGTTACTTGAGCACTGCTAATAGTTATGGTCATTACAAGAAGAGTAGTAATGACAAATCTGATATGTTGTATTGAATTCTTCATGACTTTTATTTTTTACCCGAACTATTTCGGTGGTTGTTTTTGATTGTGATACAAAATTGGGGCAAAAACTAAAATAATGACATAGCTCTAATTCCTTAAAGCTTGTCAATTTTTCCCTACGCTGGTTCAGGTTTTAATTGTTTTTTGAACTCAGATGGAGAAAAAGAGGTGTGTTTTTTAAACATTCTGCTCAAATGAGATGCATCATCAAAACCAAGTTCGTAGGCAATCTCTTTAGCAGTTTTATCCGTATAAATTAACAAACGCTTAGCTTCTAAAACGATGCGATCATGAATAATCTGTAATGGACTTTTTTCAAACTTTGCAAAATTGTTGGATAAGGTCTTTGGAGACTTAAACAGCTTATCGGCATAAAAACCTACCGAATGTTCTTCTCTAAAGTGAAATTCAACCAATGCATTAAATTGTCTGATTAGATCTATTTGATCATCAACCGCGCTAAAATCGTTTTGTTGTTTGATTAGACGCGTGGTGGTGATGATAAACCTAGCCATCAACATACGAAGCATTTCAGCTTGTATGGTATCTACTGTATCCAGCTCTTCTAGGAAGATGTTATGAAATAATTCTAGTTTGTCCTGTTCCTTTTGGTCCAGATGTATAGTAGGGATTATACTGTTACCATAGAACAAAACTCCCATGCAACTTACTTCTTTATCGTGATCTTTGATACAATAGAATTCCCGATTAAATTGATATATAATGAGATCGGAACCACTGATATATTTAAAAAACTGATTAGGAGTTAAGACAACAATATTGTTTTCATCCACGGTAACATCGATACCATCAATCTCAAATACAGCCTTGGAATTCTTCACCCATATAAAAGTATACAACCCAATAACTTTAGATTGCTTAAAGGGTTGAAGGATTTCTTCGTTGGCTACATTGAGTAAGGCTGTGGTTGAAAATTCTCTAAACTCTTTGATCATACTATAAAGGTCGGATTTTTACCCTTCTCATTACAGTATGGATGTAATAATTTATTGTTAATCTTTATAAAGAATTCTAAATCTATAGAGATTGACTGTTTAAAAAATAGATGTTTAGTTTAATCCTACCATTCCTTGAACGGATTCAAACATTTTTTTTGAATCATAACCGAATCCGTCTTTAAAAACAATTTCCATTTCTCGGATATTCTTAGGGTTTTGTTTCAGGCTGCCATTTATAAGAACCAGATCTGCTTTTTTTCCTTTTTCGACAGTGCCAATATCTTTTTGTCTTTCTAGATAAATAGCACCATTTAAAGAACATATTTTGATAGCCTCTTCGATACTAAAACCTGATTCTACCAGTATTTCTACAGTACGCTGATTCGCGTATCCAGCTACTGTTCTTCCAGCACCTGTAGGGTCGGTTCCAGCAACCAAAAGACCTCCTTTGTCATTGAATTGTTTGAGCCATTTTAGGTTTTTTTCAAATCGCTTAATCGCCGAAGAATCTTTGTTTACAACTCGATCATAGCGTTCCTGTATTTTTTCCTGAAATTGAGGTGCCAAAGCTTTTAGACCTCCTCCTGGTACTACTTCATGACCAGTAAATGGTTCGAAAACCACAGGAGTGGTGGTTATTGCTGTTTTATTTTTGATTAAGAGGTCGATAAGTGAGTGTATTCTTGGGTCGTCTAGAGGAGCCTGATCCAAAGCTTTGCGAGCTACAAAAGGATCGCAGTGATTTTCTTCTTTATCCTTTACAAAATCGCTGGACACCATAAATCCGTGTTCCAAATTATCTATACCAATATTTGAAGCTTCGCGATGCGTCAAAGAACACAAATGCCCAGTTACTTTTAATCCTCTTTTATGGGCTTCAGTAACACAAGTTTTTAAATCTTCTTCGGTGATATGATTGTAAACCTTAAAAGAAGTAACGCCTCTATCTGCCCAATAATTAACCAATTTGGCGACATCACTTGTCCCATTGATAAAACCAAGTTCAGGTATTTGATATCCTTCACGTTCTATAAAAGGACCGGTAACGTCCATTTTTGGCCCAGTCATTTTACCTTCATTGATCCATTTTTTTACGTTAAGATCGGTTTCCGGTTGGATACTTCCAGCTGTTCTCATGGTGGTAACTCCGCCCGCAAGGTATAACCTGGGAAAGGTGAAGGTCATTTGTCCAACACTAAACCAATTTTCAAAAGGTTTAGGATAAAACATGTGCTCATGGAGCATTACTAAACCTGGAATGACTGTTTTATTAGTCCCGTCAATTGCCAGAGCGTTTTCTGGGATTTTTATGGAGTCACTATCTCCTACGGCATCAATAATTCCATTTTTAATGATGATCGTTTGGTTTGATTTTTCGGGAGCACCTGTGCCATCTATAATCGAAACATTAGTGATTGCTACTAATGAAGAGTCGACCGTGATGAATTTTTTTACTTGTTGCGTAAAATCTTGTGCACTAATATGTAGCGAACTAAGTATTAGAGTGAGAAGTACAAATAGTTTAGCTTTCATGATTGACTTAATAAAGTTTAGCGAAGTACTAAGATGCGAAATTCTTTTGAACTACCGTTTTTGGTCCATCCAGACTTGTTTGGTAATACTGAAAACGTTGAAAACTTCGTCTGTTATTTTTTCGAAAGTCATTCCGTTTTTGAGAGCTACTTTTTCAGAACCAATGTTGTCGAAATGTATTACAGAAACCAGCGAATCCGCAAAGTTGTTTTCAAAAGCATAATTCTTACATTTCAAAGCAGCTTCGTAGGCGTATCCTTGTTTCCAAAACTCTGGTAGTATAGAATATCCAACCTCGAGCCTTTCTTCGTTATCTATGGTTTGTACTAATAACCCACTTTGTCCAACAAATCGATCAGTTTTTTTATCAATCAGTACATTCATTCCTCCTAATTGTTTGTCATATCTATTATTGGTTTTGTCATACCATGCTTGACAAAGCTGAGAAGGAGATAATTTGGGATCCAAGCCTAAGAACTCTGCTACGTGATCCTCTTTGAATAAGTTGGTCCACTCATCAAAATCATTGTCTTGTAATAACCGAAATCGTAATCTTTCGGTTTCTTGGTCTGTGAGCAAGTATTTCATTTGAAATAGAATTGTAAATTTTAGTAAAGAAAGATACTTATTGCTCTTTTAAAAGAGATCGTGTTTCTTCGTTAGGTTTTGCATATTGAAATCTATCCAATACCTGTGGTAATGCATAACCATCCAAGCCGATACATGATACTGTTTCAGCTTTGTCCAGTTGCACCCAACCATCAGGATGAATGATTTTTTCGTCCATGTATATGTGTTCAATCCCCCCAATTATTAATAAAGTATCATTTTCTTTGATATGGTATTCATTAATGTATTTACATCCTAGCTGTATAGGACTGTTTTGTACATAAGGAGCAAAAAAATCGTCAATATAGGCTTCATTAAGGCCGGTTTTGTCAAACTCAGAAACGTCTGCTTCGTATTTTGCTGCAGTATGATGAGCATCTTTAATGAAATCTTTATGGACCTGATTTACGGTAAAGAACCCGGTTTCTTTAATGTTTTTATAGGTGTTCCTGGGAACCGTAGTAGGTCGTAGTACAAAACCCAACATTGGAGGATTACTACCAATATGAATGATAGAATTAAAGATGGCTACATTAGTGTTGTTGTCTTTTCCTTTGGTACCTAGTAGATTACAAGATTTATAACCAGTACAACTATTGATTAGATTTGCTCTAAATCTGGATGGCATAGTGGTAAGGTCTTGTAAGGTATAGTGATTCATGGTATATTGCAATGTGAGTTGATACTAAAAACTCAAAACTACTGAAAAAGTAAGTACAATCACAAGTTTGCCCGTATCGCTTTTGGGAGACAACAACCAATAAAATATAAAATTCAAGCAATCATGTCGGATACATTTGACAAGTATTTTGAAACCAATAGACAAACCTGGAATGAAAAAGTAAATATTCATGCGGGTAGTGCATTTTATGATATGGAGGGGTTCAAAAAAGGAGCAACTTCGTTAAACCAATTTGAAATCGATGCATTAGGAGATGTTTCTGGAAAATCGCTATTACATCTTCAATGTCATTTTGGGCAAGATACGTTGAGCTGGAGTAGGATGGGAGCTAGGTGTACGGGGGTAGATATTTCTGAAAATGCCATCGAATTGGCCAGAAAATTAACTTCAGAACTAGAACTAGATGCTTCATTTGTATGTTGTAATGTATTAGATACTTCATCGCATGTCAAAGAAGTGTTTGATATTGTATTTACAAGTTATGGAGTGATTGGTTGGCTTCCCGATTTACAACCTTGGGCAAGCATGATTGCAGAACGTTTACGGCCTGGAGGAACCTTTTATTTGGTAGAATTTCATCCTATTGTATGGATGTTTGATTATCTCGAAAAAGAACCTGTGATACGATATGGATACCATCAAAAGGAAGCGATTTATGAGGAGTATCAAGGAACGTATGCCGATACTGATTCTAGTATGATCAGTAAAGAGTACGGGTGGAATCATGGATTAGGCGAAGTCATTTCATCTTTAATCAAAGCTGGTTTAAAGATTGAGTATCTGCAAGAGCACGATGTATCTCCTTATGAAATTTTTCCAAATCTTATAAAGAATAAAGAGGGGATGTTTGAAATGAGTGAGAAACTCTATCCGCTTTTATTTTCGGTAAAGGCAACCCGCTAACCCACAAGACGCTTTAGCCACTTTAATTTCTTGCTGCTATACGGAGCATATTTTAGGTCTAGTTCTACCCAAAATGGCTTTTGAAGCACACTTTTGTAATGAGAAAAAGCTTCAAAACCGTATTTGCCATGATAGGTCCCGATACCGCTTTCTCCAACACCTCCAAAAGGAAGTGTCTGTTCGGTAAAATGCATCACAGCATCATTTACGGCGCCACCACCAAAAGAAATTTCATTTAAGATTCTTTTTCTGGTTGTGCTATTTTTGGTGAATACATAAAAAGATAACGGTTTCTCAAATGTCTTGACACGCTCTATAGCTTCATCGATAGTATCAAAAGTGAGTATGGGCATAATAGGGCCAAAGATTTCTTCTTGCATTACCTTGTCTGTATATACGACATCAGTTAAAACAGTAGGAGGAATTACTCTTTCTTCTTTGTTTCCTTTACCTCCTATAAAGATTTTGTCTTCGTTGATGAGGTCATTAAGACGATCCAGATTTTTTTCGTTAATGATTTGAGTATAGTTATCGTTATCGACGTGATAATCTGATTTTTCGATATACTTTTTGATTGCTGCTAAGAATTTGTCTTTTATAGTGGCATCGACCAAAACGTAATCTGGAGCAATACAGGTTTGCCCGGCATTAAGATATTTTGCCCAAACTAATCGCTTAGCCGTCATATCGATATTTACATCCTTTGTGATTATAGCAGGACTTTTTCCTCCTAACTCCAAAGTGACCGGTGTTAGGTGTTTTGCGGCAGCTTGATATACAATCTTTCCCACAGGAACACTGCCGGTAAAAAATATTTTATCAAAACGAATCTCTAGTAATGCTGTGGTTTCTTTTACGCTACCTTCTACAACTTTAAACAGTTTTGGATCAAAATTTTGATTGATTAACTGCGCCATTACTTCAGAAGTTCGGGAAGGCACTTCACTTGGTTTTAAAACTACAGTACATCCCGCAGCAATCGCTGCTATTGCTGGGCAAAGAGATAATTGGTACGGGTAATTCCAGGCACCGATGACCAGAACAGTACCATAAGGTTCGGGAATAATATAGCTCTTACCCGGAAGGTT
The DNA here is from genome assembly GCF_055808215.1 of Aquimarina sp. KJ22-3. Lineage (NCBI taxonomy): Bacteria > Pseudomonadati > Bacteroidota > Flavobacteriia > Flavobacteriales > Flavobacteriaceae > Aquimarina > Aquimarina sp. KJ22-3. The sequence goes on from NZ_CM147859.1 coordinate 1,398,053, forward strand.
AGCCAAACCGGTAGAGGCTCTTTTCTTTTTTGCCCATTTTTTAATCTTTACCAGTGCGAGATCAATTTCATGATAAATAATTGATAGCTCTGTAAGGTAGGTTTCAAATTCGGATTTTTTGAAATCCTGATATATAGCTTGATAAAGTAGCGTTTCGTTTTGTTTTAAAACGTTTTTTAATCTTTTTAACTCTTGAATTCTGAAAGAAATATTTTTGGTTGCATTCGTATTAAAAAAATTACGTTGCTGATCTACTATTTCTTGATAATTCATATTTCTACTTTTTCAAGGTTTTTATGACTCGCTTTTTCTCGAATTACTTCCTTTTTTGGTGAAGCTTGTTTCTTTTGAAGTTCAAGTTCTCGTTGCATTTCTTTTACAGTAAGCGTACTTCCGTCGTGACTCCATCCCGGAGGACCAAAAATATACATGAATTTATGATACCAGTTTTTGGATTTTTTGGTGTCGTTCCAGATGTCTCTATATTCATGAGTAAGTATCACCCATGGGTTGTAGGAGTTAGGCGCATGTGTTACTCCATATTGTACGTCGATATTTTCGTCTAATTCTTTCCAGGTATTAAACATTTTGTCAAAAATATTGAGAAACCCTCCGTGGTTCTTATCCATGTATTCCACATTTTTGGCATGGTGTACTTGATGCATCGTATGCGTGTTGAATATCTTTTCCAAAAAACCAAGCTTAGGGATGTATACTGAATGCAGTTGGAATTGCCATAAAGCTTCAATTCCTAAACACACCACTACCATTTCTGGAGGAAAACCTATTGCCGGCAGCCACATATAGAATAAGGGTTTGTACAAAATAGTAAACCACCCATTGCGCACAGCGGTACCCAAATTAAAATTATCGGACGAATGATGGACAATATGTGCGGCCCAAAGTGCTCTAACCATATGATTTTGTCTATGAAACCAGTAGTAGGTAAAATCATCGAGTAATTGACAGACTAACCAAACATACCAGGCATATCCAAAGGACTCCCATCCCATAATATTAGTTCGTACACCATCAACCAGTGGATTAAAAAAGTCATACACATAGTTGAAAATAACAATAGCCGAAATAGTTTTGATCAGTGGAGCAAGTAATGCAGATCCTACACCCATAAACAAACTGGCTCCTAGATCTTTCCATTCATACAGATCTTTTTTACTGTGATCATGCGTTTTGCTGTAGGTTAGCTCTAATAAAATCAATCCTAAGAAGCAGGGTACTCCATAGACTAAGGGGTTGGTAAAATCCATTCTTTTTTTGTTCTTGTTGAATAAGGGCAGAATATAGTGAGATTTTTTAGCAATTCTTTAACATTTTTGAATGAATTGCTAAAAAGTTGTAGTTTTTTATCATTTTTAACCTGCTTTTTTGTTTTGTTTACCTTTATTTGGCAAAAATTTGCTCTTTATGTTTAAAGGCTTTGAACTCTAAAGCATTTCCACAAGGATCATACAAGAACATGGTAGCTTGTTCTCCTACTTCTCCTTCAAAACGAATGTAGGGTTCGATAACAAAAGTGATATTCTTGGAAGCTAACATTTTGGCTAGGTTTTCCCAAACATCCCACTCTAGAATGATTCCAAAATGAGGTACAGGAACGTCTTTACCATCAACCCGATTGCTATGCGCTTTTTCTTCCTCAGATTTTGGCTTATAGTGTATCACTAACTGATGTCCAAAAAAATTGAAGTCCACCCAATGATCGCTACTACGGCCTTCTTCTAATTCAAAAATATCATTATAAAATTTTCTGGCTTTCTGTAAATCGTCTACAGGGATGGCTAGATGAAAAGGAGATAAAGTATGATTCATAGTAAAAATTGAAGTATTTGTGTTAATCTTTGATAGTATTCCAGATATCAAGGTACATTTTCCACTGGTTGTTTTCTTTTTTCCATACCACCACGTATTTGCCTTGATAACTAATTTCGGTACCATCCGCTCTTTTGTTTTTCCCTTTGTAAATCCCATAATCATGGGCTGTATTATTCAAAATCACGATTTCTTCGGGAATGATTTCGTGTGCAATAGGAGTGTAACTGTCGGCACCCCCAGACCATCGCTTTTTGATGGCTTCATATCCTTTGATAATAGGCGTGTTATTGGGAAATATTTTGGCATCTTTGGTATACGCATTCGCAATAGCTTCAAAATCTTTTTTTAAATACGCAGCGGAAAAAGATTTTGCAGCATTGCGGATTTGGTCTTCATCAGATACCTTCTCAGTATCCTTTCTCTTTATACAATCAATTTTCCAGGTGGGATAAGAAAAGGACTCATTGGTATTTACCCATTCTCCTAACCATTTAAATCCCTCTTCGGTAATATCATAAAAATTGATCTTGTAATATCCCTCCATTCCATTAGGAGCTTTTTGTTCTTTGTACAAAATGATTCTATCATCTTTTTTGTTTCCTTCCCAGGCAGAGAGCACCGGAGTAGGACCACTAGAAGAATAATAATGCACGTACCATTTGCTACTATCCTGGATAAATTGACGAATACTACCAGAATGTTTCCCATCTTCTTTTAGTGTTTCATCCTGAACAGCCATTCCGTTCATTATATATTTAAATTCCCAAGTCATTGTATTGGGAGCTGCCCAGGATTGATCTTTGTTTCGGGTTATCGAGGTACAATCACAAATCCCGATCATCGGTTGGAAATCCATAATTTCTTTAGGTGCATTGGGATGAGGTTTTCCAAATGGATAGGCTTCAGAGGGTTCATTTTCATATTGCCCCCAGCAAACAATAGAAATCAAACCAATAAATAGTAGTGTGATTAGATGTTTCATCAGTTAGCATTTTAAGTGCACAGATGAGTAATTTACTTAATTTATCAGCAAATTGTTTTGAGGAATCAGAAAATTAGGATTTTGTTAACGGCTATTTCTTCTGCGTTTTCTCCTATGGTCGCTGGAAGTATTTCTTTTGGAAGCAGCAGAAGTATTGTTTTTACGATCGATATTTCGTTTTGGCCTTGATCGCTCTTTGTTTTCCTCAAATTTTGAGGCTTCTTCTGTTTTGCTAGAATCCCCTACATCTTTGTTAATGTGTTGCAGTTCCTCTTCTGTAAAATATCTCCACTTTCCGACAGGAACATCCAGAGTAATATTCATGATTCGGATTCTTTTCAGGGATACTACATCATAGCCCAGATATTCGCACATCCTTCTAATTTGTCGATTAAGCCCCTGTGTAAGTACAATTCTAAAAGTAAACTTGCTAATCTGTTCTACCTCGCATTTTCGAGTAACTGTATCCAAAATAGGAATACCATTTCCCATGCGTTTGATAAATTGAGGATTGATCAATTTATTGACGGTAACTATGTACTCTTTTTCGTGATTGTTACGGGCTCTTAGGATCTTATTTACAATATCTCCATCACTAGTAAGAAAAATTAGACCTTCACTGGGTTTGTCGAGACGACCAATTGGGAAAATACGTTTCGGATAATTGATAAAATCAATAATGTTGTCCTTTTCATTTTGAGCGGTGGTACAAACAATCCCTACCGGTTTATTGAAGGCAAGATATACATGTTTTTCTTTAGGTTCTGTTATAAGATCACCATCCACGCGAACTTCATCATCTACAGCCACCTTGGTTCCCATCTCCGGCACTTTCCCGTTGATAGTAACTCTACCTTGCTCAATTAATTTATCAGCTTCACGGCGAGAGCAATATCCTACTTCGCTCAAATATTTATTTAGTCTGGTAAGTTTAGCATTTTCCACACGGCAAAGGTAATTATTAAATTCTATTACCGGTCGGATTTTGGCTTTGTATCAAAAAGATGTTTAGCTTTTTAGAAAAGTAATAATCATATCGTCTACTTCTTCGTAAAATAAAGAGTGACCATAATTTTCGGTAGTGATAAACTGTGATCCTTTCCAACTTTGAGAAATAGCAACGGCTTCATTATAAGGAGCTATGTCGTCATACTTGTCATGAATAAGTAATCCTTTTTTATCTATGGATGTTGCAAATTTTGAAACCGAAAACTCTTCGAAATAAAATCCATATTTGTTTTTAAAAAAGTCATCCAAAGCTTTCATGAATTTTGAAGATAAACGAAGTATTCCTTGAAACTGTCCCATGATTCTTTCTAAATCTGAAGGTGGTGCTAGAATAATGAGTTTATTGATCTCTTGATCAGGATATACGTACTGATGATAAAGTGTTGTCATACCACCTACCGAATGCCCCATAATATGATCAGGGCGATACAATTCGACCATCTTTTGAAGGCATTGGGTGTAAAAAGGAACGCTCAGTATTTTTCCGCTAGAATATCCATGTGCGGGAGCATCAAAAGCAACCACGTTATACCCTTGTTGGTGTAATTTCTCTATGATTCGTTTCCAACGATGAGTATTGCTTTCCCATCCGTGTACCACAAGAATAGTTTCTCCCATGTTGGCCCATCTGTAAGACTGTACATAAATGTCTTCTACGGCAATAACAGCATCTTCTGCTTCATCAAGAAAATCTTCTTGTTCTGGTAATACTTTACCTTTTCGAGGAGTACAAAATAGGACGTAGGCCTTATGTAATGCCTTTTTGGGAGAGAAAAAGAATAATAACTGGAGATATTTTCCAATGAGTAAAGGTGCGTATTTTTTAAATTTTTCTCTCATTCATCTTCTCGATGTACAGCTTCCATAGAAAAAGCAGGAAGACAAATGGCAATATACTCACATTCTTCATCAAATGGGTTAGCATATTGAATTCTTGTATTTTTTTCAATTTTGATGGATTGTCCCGAATGCAGTATTACCTTTTCGCCTTCGATGGTAAACTGTTTCTTACCTCTTATGATATAAGTGTATTCATCAAATTCTGGTGTTTGAAAAGGTTCACTCCATCCTGGGGGAGCAACCATATGCGCAATGCTAATTTGAGAATTACCATCGGTAGCCCTTCCAAAATGCTCTTCGATAAGCTTCCCGTCGGTAGTAGGAACAACAAATGGTGTTTTTTGAATATGATATTTTTTACTCATTCTATAATTTTAATGTTCGCTCCAACTAATCCAGAAATGCTTAATCTTTGCAGTATCAGGGATGTCTGAAACCGTAATTTTGGCGTCCGTCGAGTTTTGAAACGTTACAGGTAATTCTTTTTTATCAATGGTGAAATAGGCCTGAATGCTATCCACAAAGATAACTGCTGTGCTTAAAGTGTTATTGATTTTTGAAATAGTATAATTATCCTTAATACTTTTGAAAGTACTTCCCGAAGATAAGCCAGAAGCCGTTTTATATCTGGCGTCTATAACTTGTATATTTTCTATAGTTGAAGTTGGATCTGATTCGTTTTTGGCTTCGAGTACCAAAAGTTTTGCACCTCCTTTTTCATAAATTTCAATTTCGTTGGATTTGCTCAAAAATTGGTTTCCTGCTTTACGGTTAACAATAGAATCATTGCCAAAAATCGAATCTAATTGATTCAACTGTATCTCATTGGTGAGCAACCCCACTCTGTTTTTAGCAATTTCAAACGGGTCTGGTTGGGATTCTTTTTGACATGAGGTCAAAAGCATTAGAAATATGATGATTCCAAAATATTTAGTAGTCATAATTGTGTGAATTGAATAATTATGTATTGTTAACGTAAATTATTTCAATAACTTATTTAATACTCCCAAAGCTCCTCTAATAAAAGTAGCGCTGGTTAATACTTTTATTACTGCTTTTTCGGTCGCGCTAGATCTTCTACTGCCAGAGCGAGAACTCGAAGAACTTCTTTTTAGCTTTTCTCTTTCTTTTTTTGCAGCGGCTTTGGCTTCTTCAGCTTCCGCTTTTTCAATTTTTTCGTTTAGTAATTCATAAGCGCTTTCCCGATCAATTTCTTCATTATACTTACTGCTTAGCTCCGATTTTTTTAGCAGTGCTTTCAGCTCGGCAGGGGATAATATATCCATTCTACTCATTGGTGCTCTAAGCATGGTTGCAGCCAGTGGCGAAGGTCGCCCTTTTTCATCAAGAGCAGATACCAGGGCTTCACCAATTCCCAAAGAAGTCAATATTTCTTTGGTATCATAGAATTCTGAGATCGGGTAGTTTTCTGCGGTAAGTTTGATTGCTTTTCTGTCTTTAGCAGTAAAGGCACGAAGCGCATGCTGCACCTTCAAACCTAATTGCCCCAGAACTCCGTCAGGGACATCGGTCGGGTTTTGCGTTACGAAATACAGCCCCACACCTTTGGATCGAATTAGCTTTACAATACTTTCGATTTGGTCCATTAAGGCATTTGAGGCTTGTTTAAAAATTAAGTGTGCCTCGTCCAGGAAAATGACTAATTCTGGTCTGTCGCTGTCCCCTTGTTCCGGAAAAGTACCATAAATTTCGGCTAGTAAACTCAACATAAATGTAGAGAACAACTTAGGTCTATCCTGAATATCGGTAAGTCTAATAATGTTGATAATTCCTCTACCGTTGTCATCTACTCGACACAGATCCTGAACGTCAAAAGATTTTTCTCCAAAAAACAGATCAGCTCCTTGTTGTTCTAGTTCTACAATTTTTCTCAAAATGGATCCGGTAGAAGCGGCAGAAATACGACCGTAGTCTTTTTCTAGTTCTTTTTTACCTTCACGAGTAGCAAATTGGAGTACTTTTTTGAGATCTTTTAGATCCAGAAGCGGAAGTTTATTATCGTCACAATACTTAAAAATGATCGAAATGATTCCTGCCTGTGTTTCGGTTACATCTAAAATTCTGGATAATAATACTGGTCCAAATTCGCTAATAGTGGCTCTCAATCGAACACCATCTTGCTCTGATAAAGAAAGTATTTCTACTGGAAAATCTTTGGCTTCAAAAGGAATTTTTATTTTCTCATGGCGTTCATCAATTTTAGGATGCCCTACACTTGCCGCAGCAATACCACTCAAATCACCCTTGATATCCATCAATAAAACTGGGATACCTTTTTCGCTCAGGTTTTCTGCCAGAACTTGTAACGTTTTTGTTTTTCCCGTACCTGTTGCACCAGCGATTAACCCATGGCGATTTAAGGTTTTTAAAGGAACTTTTACATGAGCATCACCAATTGTTTCTCCATTCAGCATGGCGGCTCCCACGGTTAAATAATCTCCTTTAGTTGTATATCCTTGGTTTATATGATCAAGAAATGCCTGATGATCGCTCATAGTAGATGTAATTTTTGATAAAAATAGGAATCTTAACTTTTCTATTGAAATTATACGCTATTTTTAATCAGAATTAAAGAGCTACATCATCTATATTAAGACACTACTATGAAAAAAATCATGTTTTTATTTTTAACGACTGTATTATTTTGTGCCTGTCAAACTAACACCTCTCAAGCAGTAATTTTTCATGAAACTCATGAGCCTAAGAAGGCAAATGCTCCATTTTCGGACGCGGTACAAGTAGGTAATATGTATTTTTTATCGGGACAGGTAGGAATGGATCATACTTCACGCAAATTGGTGTCTGGAGGTATAGAAGCAGAAACCAAACAAACTCTGGAAAATATTAAAGCAGTGTTGGCACAGCACGATATGGAAATGAAAGATGTGGTGAAGTGTACTGTAATACTGGCGGATATCAAGGATTTTTCTACATTCAATAGTATTTATAAGACTTATTTTCCCCAAAAGCCAGCTCGAACCACTTTTGCTGCCAAAGACCTTGCTGTAGGAGCAAAGATAGAGATCGAGTGCATCGCTGTAAAAAAATAGTAGGTGTTTCAATAATCCAATTCAAGTAATTTGATATAATTCTTTTATGTTGTGTACCTTTGCACCCTTATGCAAAAGAGTACACAGGAATTAGTAAATCTGGGAGAAATGCTTCCTTTGATGGAGGAGTTCTACACGATTCAGGGCGAAGGGTACCACAAAGGTACTGCTGCCTATTTTGTTCGTATAGGCGGATGTGATGTAGGATGTCATTGGTGTGATGTAAAGGAAAGCTGGAATGCAGAGCTTCATCCACCTACACAAACCGATCTTATAGTAAACACTGCATTGAAGTATAGTGATGTGGTTGTGGTTACAGGAGGAGAACCTTTAACATGGGATATGACATTGTTAACCAAAGGACTGAGAGAAGGAGGAGCAAAAACACATATCGAAACTTCTGGGGCTTATCCAGTAAGTGGTAAATGGGATTGGGTTTGTCTTTCACCAAAAAAAGTAAAACTACCGGTAGCTGAGATTTATCCGTTGGCTGATGAGTTAAAGTGTATTGTTTATAATAAAAGTGATTTTGCTTTTGCAGAAGAGCAAGCTTCCAAAGTTTCGGAAGACTGTATATTGTATCTACAACCAGAATGGAGCGTAAGAGAAAAGATGATTCCATTGATCGTTGATTATGTAATGAAAAACCCTAAATGGAAAGTTTCTTTACAAACTCATAAATATTTGAATATTCCATAACAAAAATCCTAGAGAATTACGGTTTTCCTTTTTTTGTAAGAAAATACAAGTAATTGATAACTATAAGTTTATGGTAAAACCATAGCTGTAAGGGAAATTTCCCTTGAACTGCATGTGGCTCGCGAAAGAAAAACCTTACTTCTTATTTTTTCTGTTTCCTTGTACAAACGTATTTTATCCCTTGTTTTAAGTTTTGTAACGAAAGTTTAAGTTTTAGTTAACACCAAACTTGACAACAATCTTTTTGAGTGTTAGCTTTACATAACTATTTTTAAATCAGAGGGCTATGAAACAATTTTACACTATTTTTGGACTACAAGTTAAATCGGTAATGGGCTTTATCAGCGAGTTACCAAGTGCATCAAAATATGCAATGCGTAGATAATAATAAGATTTGTATCAGACGGTATAAGTCTTATTAATGTCTATGGGTTAAGGCACTATATTTAAGGAGGTTAGTATTTTGCTAACCTCTTTTTTTGTAGGAAAATTCAATATTTTTTTGTAGGATCTTTTTTATAGATATGCACTTGTCGTAGCAATCGTGTGATTCATCAAAAAGTCTAAACATACTTTTTAATATCCTTTACATTCTCGAATGGATTAATTAAATTTAATACCAGTTAAATTCTAAATCATTCACACATGGATAAGTTTTTTAGAAATATCTGGTTGGGTATAAAATCTTTTATAGGTTTTATCAAAGACCTTCCTGGAGCTTCTGGTAATGCAATGCGTCATTAGGAGTTCGTAAGAAGCCAGATTTTAAGAATAAACAAAAAGTTTACAAACAAAAATAATGAAGAGACTATCCCCAAATGGTGTAGTCTCTTTTTTTATAAAATTAAAATGTTTTTGGTTGTCAAATTATAGAGTATTTATATACGTTACATCAATTTTGATGTAAAAGAACGATATGTTGAGGGAAGGAAGAAGTTTTACAGAAAAGCTTAAGAAGCATTAAGGGGAAAATACCCCTAAATATCTATTAGTTTGCGTAGGATATTTCTTCAAAAATTAACTTTAAAAATGTTTTATAATGTAGAACGGCGATGTATATAGAAGTATATCTAAAACTCGTCTTTATGAATGTTAATTTTTTCACCCCCACAGTCAACGGTAGTATCTTTGTATAACAAATTACAAATCAAAGGATTATGAAGTTATTTTACGGTATTTTGGTAATTGATTTGAAAGCTTTAAAGAATTTCTTGAAGCAATTGCCATCGGCTTGCAGTAATGCAATTCATAGATAATGAATTTTCGATTTTTTTCGAGAATAGAGGGAAGTGAAGATTACGATTTTGTAAATAAATAATTATGGAATTTGGGGAATTCACCCCATTTTCCTTGTAAAAAACAACAATGTTAACCGGGGAAATTATAGTCAATAAAATTTTTTGTGCTTGTTGTCGATAAAATATTCGGTTATATCTAAAAATATTGAAAATTATTGATTGCCAATTATTTGAGTGGTATATTTGTTTAACGTTAATTTAATATAGAAATATGGGGCTATTTTACACTAAATTCAGATTAACCTTTAGAATTGTAATGGAATTTCTAGGAGACTTACCTGGAGCTTCAAGTCATGCAATCCATAGGTAAGCGAAAAAAGAAATCATTATCCTTAATGTGCAAAGGATAATCCAAATCATTAATTTAGGGCATAAATTAAAAAGAAAACAGCTTGAGATATCAAGCTGTTTTTTTATTCGTTATTGTATATAATCTAATGGATTACATATAAAAAGGTACTTCTACACGAGTTGCATCCCAACCCATAACCATATGATATCCTTTATCAACTTTTTTGAAAGCAATAGAGAATACTTCTAAAGCATCTCCCGATGAAGCTGGTACAGTAATTCTGGCAGCATCCTTTCCTTTGTCATAAGAATATGCTCCCCAGCTGTCAAGATCAGAATTTAGAATGATCGTCCATTCTTTTTCTCCAGGAATAGTAAACAAAGAGTATGTTCCTGCTTTTACAGTTTTGTCTCCCATTTTTACATCTTGGAAAAATTTGATTTCTGTAGCTTCGTCAGCACCAGTTCTCCAAACCTTGTCATATTTAACTAAGTCTCCAAAAATAGTTCTTCCCTTTTTTTGAGGTCTACTATAAATAACTTTAATTTCTGGTTTAGCACTTCTGTCCGCTTTAGCATAAACGATATCTGTTGGACTTTTTTGTAATCCAGCAAATTTTTGAGCATTTACAGTAGATAATGCCCCAATAAACATAATAGCAATTAGTAAGAGTGATTTTTTCATAATTCAAATTTTATTAAAAACAATATAGTCGTAAAGATATATGCGAACTTATAAGCTAAATGTTAATCGAGTCTATAAATTGTGTTAAAAGTTTTCTATAACAGTTTGATAGTAATTGTGGCTAAAATCTATTTTTTTATTACAATTTATGTGTATATATAATTTTTTTGGTTTCATATTAATGTTATTTGGGTGGTATGTGTTTACAATTTTAAACTATTAAGCCATATTTGAACTCTCAATTAATAGAAAAAGAAAAATTATGTGCGGTATTGTTTGTGCTTTTGATTTAAAGCAAGATGCTGAGGTGTTAAGACCTCAATTATTAGAAATGTCAAAAAAAATAAGACATAGAGGACCGGATTGGAGCGGGATCTTCGCAAACGACAAGGCGATTTTAGCACATGAGCGATTAGCGATAGTAGACCCTGTATCAGGAAAGCAACCATTGTTTAGTGAGGATAAGAAGTTGATTTTGGCAGCCAATGGAGAGATTTATAACCACAGAGAACTTCGTAAACAATTTGAAGGTAAGTACAATTTCCAGACGGAGTCTGATTGTGAAGTGATTTTAGCTTTGTATAAAGAAAAAGGACCCGATTTTGTAGATGAGCTTAATGGTATTTTCGCTTTTGCACTATATGATGTAGAAAATGACTTATACATGGTTGCTCGTGATCACATGGGGATCATACCCTTATATATGGGATGGGATAAAAACGGAACTTTTTATGTAGCTTCAGAACTAAAAGCTCTGGAAGGTGTGTGTACTAAAATTGAATTGTTTTCTCCCGGTCATTACCTATTTAGTAAGGATACTGAGTTAACCAAATGGTATGTAAGAGATTGGACAGATTATGAAGCGGTAAAAGATAACCAAACCAGTATTGATGAGGTGAGAGACGCTTTAGAAGCTGCGGTTCATCGACAACTGATGTCTGATGTACCTTATGGAGTTTTACTATCAGGAGGATTAGATTCTTCAGTTACTTCTGCAATTGCTAAGAAGTATGCCGATAAAAGAATAGAGTCTGATGATGCAGATGCAGCGTGGTGGCCAAGATTACACTCGTTTTCTGTTGGGTTAGAAGGATCTCCTGATCTTGCTGCAGCCCAAAAAGTAGCGGATCATATTGGTACTGTGCATCATGAAATTAAATTTACAATTCAGGAAGGATTAGATGCAATAAAAGATGTGATCTACAATCTGGAAACCTATGATATAACCACCATTAGAGCCTCTACGCCAATGTATTTGATGGCGAGAGTAATTAAATCTATGGGAGTAAAAATGGTATTGTCTGGCGAAGGTGCAGATGAAATCTTTGGAGGATACTTGTACTTTCATAAAGCACCCAATGCTCAGGAGTTTCATGAAGAGACGGTGCGTAAGTTGAGTAAGCTTCATATGTATGATTGCTTACGAGCTAACAAATCTCTTGCAGCATGGGGAATCGAAGGGCGTGTTCCATTTTTGGATAAAGAATTTATGGATGTAGCCATGCGAATTAATCCACAAGATAAGATGATCAATGGCGAAAGAATGGAAAAATGGGTAATAAGAAAAGCCTTCGAATCTTATTTGCCAGAAAGTGTAGCGTGGAGACAAAAAGAGCAGTTTTCTGATGGAGTAGGGTACAGCTGGATAGATACTTTGAAAGAAGTGGTAGAAAGAGAAGTTTCTGATGAGCAAATGGCAAATGCACATTTTAGATTTCCTATACAAACCCCTCAAAATAAAGAAGAGTTTTACTACCGTTCGATATTCGAGAGTCATTTTCCTAGCGATGTAGCAGCCCTAAGCGTGCCTCAGGAAGCATCGGTAGCTTGTAGTACCAAAATTGCTTTAGAATGGGATGAAGCCTTTAAAAATATGAATGACCCTAGCGGAAGAGCCGTAGCCAACGTGCACGAAGAAGCTTACGAGTCTGTAGAAGCTGTATAAGAAGAAATTGAAGAATTCAGTTTATTTGCTAGCTGAAAGTTGAGTTTAATTGAGAGTATAAAACCCTGAGAAGTGAGTTCTCAGGGTTTTATTTTGATTAATTAATTATATAATGAAATTGGTTTAGTTTCCACATCTTCCTTGGTTTGCCCATCTAAAATTGCTCTGCAATTCATACAAGAACCCTTGGTATGTTACTTCGTCTCCTGGTGAGTATCTTGTCGATCTGTTATAAGGTTCCACTCCTTCGCAAATATCTGCAGGATTAGGATTGGTGTTTTCGCATTGCCCGATACGATTCCATCTTGTGAAATCTCTTTCGTATAAGAACCCTTGATAGGTCACTTTATCTCCAACATTATATTGTCTTCCTCGAACCCATTCTTCAACTCCGGCACAGATGTCATTATCTCCGCCACCATCTCCACCGCCACCATCGCCAGGGTATACCTGATTGGTGCCAGCAATATCTCCGGCAGATAATCTCGGTTGTCTTCTTGGGTGTGTAGAACCGTCTAAAAGAGTAATGGTTGGTTGACCGTTTTTACTAAATGTAAAAGCTCCGTACATCATTGTAGACTGAATATCAAAATCTCCAATCAATTGTGCGCTATTACTTTTTCTGAACTGGCTTTCTGCTCCATCTTGAATGTTTTCAAATCTAATGATTACATGGTCATCTCTATCAGATCGGTTTTGCTCATGAATGTATCCTAATGTATGACCGATCTCATGGATCATTACTACTTCACTGGTTCTTGTTCCGATGTTAATTCTTCCTCGATCCCCAATTACACCGAGATTTGCTGAACCACAATTACAGGTATTTCCATTATTTCTTATGGTTACATAATAGTTCTCATTAGTTCTTTCTTTAAAGCGAACATTGGTTTTTGTAGACCACTCTTGCATAGAGTTAAGTGTCACTTGTATTTGGTTTGATGTCAAACTGTTATCTAGTACATAGATGACAGTATTGTTTGGCCATTTACGTACCCCTCCGGCTAAGCCTAGTTTTTGATCTTCGTCTGAGCCAGGTTCGGGAGATTTGTTGAAATCTATAGCAGTATCCGTAAGTTGATCTTCGGTAAAGATCACATCATCATGCAGATACAATCCTTCTCCCAGGTCTTCTACCTGAATAGATTCTCCCAAAAAGAATTTTTCGATAAGTTGAGGTTGTTCTCCTACGGGGTTTGGTAATTCATCAAAGCTTTCGTTAGAACAGGAGGTCATAAATAGTCCCAGACTAAATAGCGATACCTTTGCTAAATTAATTAGGTTTTTCGTTTTCATTTTAAAGTTTAAATTACGGGTTTGTGTTTTGTTACAGCAGTCATAACTTGATGTTTCCTGTGGTTAGTACAAATCATCAGGTTAAAAAAATCTAAAAAATGTTAATTATTCATAAGGCCTGAGTATTCGTAAGAGATGAGTGAGTAAGCGTAGATATCTAATGCTTTTTTTATCTTGCGAACTGGATTTTTTATCCTCATTTGAGGATAAATGGAATGCACTTAAAGAAATATTAAAATTTTTATAAAACCCGTTTAAGGGTGTTTTTATCGTTTTTAAGAGCTTTTTTTGTTTTTCTGGTATTTATCTTAACTAATTGTTGATAACTCTTTAAATCATCTTTGTGAAAAGGCTTTTATCCTTTTAGTGTTTTTTTATCTTTGTTCGTTGACCAAAATTATCATAAAAATAAAGCTGGTTTATGAGCGAAGAACAAAAGAAAAGTAATTATTCCGCCGATAGTATTCAGGCGTTAGAGGGAATGGAGCACGTAAGGATGCGTCCGTCCATGTATATTGGAGATGTAGGAGTAAGAGGACTACACCATTTGGTATACGAGGTTGTGGATAACTCTATCGATGAAGCGTTGGCAGGACACTGTGATACCATCGATGTAACCATTAATGAAGATAACTCCATTACTACCAAGGATAATGGGCGAGGGATTCCGGTTGGGATACACAAAAAAGAAGGCGTTTCTGCCCTAGAAGTGGTAATGACCAAGATCGGTGCGGGAGGTAAATTTGATAAAGATTCCTATAAAGTTTCTGGGGGTCTGCATGGAGTAGGTGTATCCTGTGTTAACGCATTATCGGATCACTTGCACGCGATAGTGCATAAAGAAGGTAAAGTATGGGAGCAAGAATATGAAAGAGGAAAACCTTTGTATCCGGTAAAATCAACAGGTGATACCGATTTTAATGGTACAATAGTGACCTTTAGACCTGATCCAACAATTTTCCAACAGACCTTGGAGTATAATTATGATACTCTTGCTAGTCGTATGCGCGAGTTGGCATACCTCAATAAGGGGATTACGATCACTTTAACCGATAAGCGTCACCAGGATGAAGAAGGGAATAATGTATCTGAAATTTTTCATTCTCAAGAAGGACTAAAAGAATTTGTAAGATTTCTTGATGCTAGTCGTAGCCCGATTATAGGAGATGTAATTTCTATGGAAGGAGAAAAGAACAATATTCCGGTAGAAGTGGCGATGATTTATAATGATTCATATGCAGAGAATCTTCATTCGTATGTGAATAATATTAATACTCATGAAGGAGGTACTCATCTCTCAGGGTTTAGGAGAGGACTTACGTCTACACTAAAAAAATATGCAGATTCTTCTGGAATGCTCGATAAATTGAAATTCGAAATTTCTGGTGATGATTTCCGAGAAGGACTTACTGCGATTGTTTCGGTAAAAGTAGCTGAGCCTCAGTTCGAAGGACAAACAAAAACCAAATTAGGTAACCGTGAGGTGACTTCTGCAGTATCTCAAGCTGTTTCTGAAATGCTTGAGAATTATCTGGAAGAAAACCCTTCAGATGCTAAAACTATTGTAGAAAAAGTAATTCTTGCAGCACAAGCACGTCATGCAGCCAAGAAAGCTCGTGAGATGGTGCAACGTAAGAGTGTGATGAGTATTGGAGGGCTTCCTGGAAAGCTTTCTGATTGTTCTGAACAAGATCCAGCATTGTGTGAAGTGTTCCTGGTAGAGGGTGATTCTGCAGGTGGAACTGCAAAACAAGGTCGTGATCGTATGTTTCAGGCAATTCTTCCGCTTCGTGGAAAAATCTTGAATGTAGAAAAAGCGATGCATCATAAGGTGTTTGAGAATGAAGAAATCAAGAATATTTTTACAGCTTTAGGAGTAACTATTGGAACAGAAGAAGATAGTAAAGCGTTAAACCTATCAAAACTACGATATCACAAAATTGTAATCATGTGTGATGCCGATGTTGATGGTAGTCATATTTCTACCTTGATTTTAACATTCTTTTTCAGATATATGAAAGAGCTTATTGAAGCTGGACATATATATATAGCGGCACCACCTCTATACTTAGTGAAAAAAGGAGCTAAAAAGCAGTATGCATGGAATGATGATCAACGTGATCAAATTGTTAGAGAGTTTGGTGAGAATTCCAAAATCCAGCGATATAAGGGTCTTGGAGAGATGAACGCAGAGCAATTATGGGATACAACTATGAATCCTGAATATCGAACGCTGCGTCAAGTTAGTATTGATAATCTTACCGAAGCAGATCGTATTTTCTCGATGTTGATGGGAGACGAGGTACCGCCACGTAGAGAATTTATAGAGAAAAATGCGGTGTATGCAAATATAGATGCTTAGTTTTACAATTGAGATCTAATAATTAATCTAACACACTAACTATGAAATTTTATAGAACTACGCGCGTCTTTTTGCTGTTCGCGTTTATTTCAGTCATTTCCTATGCTCAATTTCAACAGCCAAGTTCGGTGGTGAAATTGAATGAAAGTGCTAAAGAATTGCTATTGAATGATGTAACCGGTTATATTGTAGTACTAACCGGCAAAAGTTATTCGGGAATAGATACCAGTACCAATAAAAAGGTTTGGGAAAAAGAATTTTCTGCATTTTCATTTATGTCTCAAGTCCTTACAAATGGAGGTATTAGCTTAGACATGTTTTCTTCAGAAAAGACAAAAGTACTTTCTAACGTACAGGATACTCCTTATATGAATATCGATTTGGGAGGTGCTTTTCTTGTGATCAATACATTCAACGGAGAGTTGGTATTTGATTCTAGTAAAGTAAATGGTACTGTTGAAAACATTGGTTTTTTACCAGAAAAATTAGCGTTTCTGATCGATACCGAGCATAATCAGCAACTATACGTATCCTTATATTCATTAGAGGATCAAAAAATAGCATGGTCTACCAAAATAGGGGAGAAGTCTTCTTTCCTAAAATGGCTTTTTGATGCACAAGCTAACCGATCAAAAGTAGAAGGAGAATTTGGATTTATCCCAAGAGGAAACTCTATATATAAAATCAACCTGTCATCGGGTGAGATCGTATGGAAAAGTGATAGCGAAAGAAAAATTTCTGAATTCTTAATTACTGAAGGAGGAAAAAATATCATTACGCTAGAAAAAGGTAAAGGACTTGGCGGTGCTCTGGGAACAAAACAAAACTTAAATGTTTTGGATCCGCAAACAGGAAAATTTAACTGGGATAAAAGTATCTCAACAAAATCTGTGGCCTTTATTCAAGATTTAGGAGATGAGTTTATTTTTGCGCACTACAATGGTTTTAATAAATACAACTACAAAACCGGTGAAAAGGCATGGAAAAAAGATCCTAGAGGGAAAAGATTTTCTGATGTGATTTTACTTGAAGAAGGATATTTATATACTGCGGGTAACGAAATGTTATTGATCGATGAAAACGGAGAGAAGAAATGGAAAAAATTCATTGAGATCTCTGATAATAAAGAAGATAATGTTTTTGTTTTGCAAAAGATTAAAGGAGATAAGGTAATGTATGTAACCAGCACCTATGCAAATCTTGTGGATATTAAAACAGGAAAGCGAATCTGGAAAAAGAATTTGAAGTTTAACGAGAAAAGACCAACGCAAGTAGCTTATGATGAAGCTACCGATAAGTTTATCGTATATCACGATGAGGAGTTTTTTGCACTTACTTCTGCTTTAACTGAGCGTCCAGATCCTTTAACAGAATTGAAAATCAAAAAAGAAAAAGATATCAATAATCTTGAAATAAGAGATAAAGGATATTACTTAAGTGGTTTAGGTGAAGTAGCCTATGTTGATAAAGCTGGAAAAGTATTGTATCAAAAATTCTATAAAGAACCAGGTGGTTTTGGAAGAGGATTGGCAAAAGTTGGGCTTGGAGTAGCTGCTGTTGGTGCAGATATTGTAGCTAATACCACTTTGGAAACTGTTTCTACAGATAGAAATGGAAATACGGTAAGAACCTCTTCTCCTGCTTTTGGTAGTAATGAAAGAGCTGTTGCTGGTGATGTGCTTGGTTTTGCAGATGCAGAATTGGCGGTTATCAAAAGAAGATTTGATGCCACTAGAAATTCAGAAAATTTTGGTTTTTTCTTCTCTAGAGAAAAAGATCAGCAAGAAGAAAATGCAAAAGTATTGGTGAAATTAGAAAAGGATACGGGTAAAGAAGTTTCTAAATATCAGTTTTCTAATAACAAACCAGAATATACCATTGACGGTTTAACAGGAACCGTATATTATCTCTATAAAGATGAAATTCAAGTATTTGAATAAAACTTATAGATATACATCATAAATATTTGATTAATCCGTTACATGACAAGGTGTAGCGGATTTTTTTATATTGCAAAGCCTTTAAATCATAATTCATGAAAAAAACCATTCTAATCTTTGTGTTATTTTTCAATGGCGTTTTGTTTTCCCAAACGGATATTGATCAGATTCTCGAAATTGGTGTCGAAAACGCTCAACGATTTAGTGAAGATTATTTTGCTCCAGCTGGAGAAGCTTTGATAAATGCAATGTCTAATGGCTGGTATACCACTGCGGAAACCAAGAAACTATGGCATTTTCAAGTAGGCTTTGTAGGTAATCTGTCTTTTGTAAGAGAAGACAAACAATCGTTTTTATTTCGTACGGCAGAATACACAGATATTACCCTTCCCGATGGATCTTTCAGTCAATTTGTTTCTTCGGCCTTAGGATCTAATTCTGGAGATATTACAGTGATTATTAATGAGGGTAGTGCATCTCAATTGGAGGTTACATTACCAGACGGTATTGGTAATTCGGCTATTGGTTCTGTTCCCAGTGGGTTTTTACAAGGATCAATGGGATTAATTAAAAGTACTGAGATAAAAGTTAGATTCTTACCTCGTATAAAGGCAGTCGAAGATGCAGAAATCCAGTTGTATGGAGTCGCTTTTCAGCACGAGTTTACAGATTGGATTTTTAGAACCAAAAGATGGCCGGTAAGACTTTCTGCTCTTTTGGGATATACCAATGTAAAAGGGTTTTATGATTTGAATGGGGCAGGTGGAGTACCTGGTACTGGACAAGAAGTAGAACTCAATTCAAATTCCTGGTTGCTCACAAGTATAGTATCTACAAAAATGCCAATACTTAACTTTTATGGAGGACTAGGGTATTATTTTGGATCTAATGATGCAGATCTCTTAGGAACCTATCAGATACAAAATGGTCCTTTTGCCTCAGTAGAGGTAGTCGATCCAATTAGTGTACGAACAAAAACAAAAGGGGTAAAGGCAACATTAGGAGCTAGAGTTGCTTTTGGAGTATTTAATGCTAATTTGGATTATAGCTTTCAGAATTTTAATAATCTTTCTCTTGGACTTCGTTTTGGATGGTAATTTAACTTTTTAATTGTGAATTATTTTGTTAAAGAATTCGTACTTTCGCGACTACAAAATAAATAAGTTTAATTACATCAAAATCATATAAAATGAAAGTTACAGTAGTAGGAGCTGGTGCGGTTGGTGCAAGTTGTGCCGAGTATATAGCCATAAAGAATTTTGCTTCAGAAGTTGTATTGTTAGACATCAAAGAAGGATATGCAGAAGGTAAAGCAATGGACCTTATGCAAACTGCTTCTTTAAATGGGTTCGATACCAAAATAACAGGAACCACTGGAGACTATTCTAAAACTGCTGGAAGCGATATCGCTGTAATTACTTCAGGAATTCCTCGTAAACCAGGAATGACAAGAGAAGAATTAATAGGAATCAATGCAGGGATTGTAAAAACTGTATCTTCTAGTCTTATAGAACACTCACCAAATGCGATCATCATCGTAGTGAGTAACCCGATGGATACCATGACGTATTTAGTACACAAAACAACAGACCTTCCTAAAAACCGAATTATCGGTATGGGAGGAGCTTTGGATAGTGCACGTTTTAAATACAGACTAGCAGAAGCTTTAGGAGCACCAATCTCTGATGTAGACGGAATGGTAATCGGTGGACATAGTGATAAAGGTATGGTTCCACTTACGAGACTAGCGACAAGAAACAGTGTGCCTGTTTCAGAGTTTATCTCAGACGAGAGATTGGATCAAGTAGCGGCGGATACCAAAGTTGGTGGTGCTACATTGACTAAATTATTAGGAACTTCTGCATGGTATGCTCCAGGAGCAGCAGTTTCAGGATTAGTACAGGCGATTGCTTGTGATCAAAAGAAAATTTTCCCATGTTCTACTTTCTTAGAAGGAGAATACGGGCTAAACGATATTTGTATTGGTACTCCAGTAGTTTTGGGTAAAAATGGAATCGAAAAAGTTGTAGAAATAGAGCTTAGCGATGCTGAAAAAGCCAAATTAACGGAAAGTGCTGAAGGTGTGAAGAAAACAAATGGATTATTAGAATTGTAATCATTTCGATCTTCTTACAAGGTTTATAGTAAAAGCTGCTTTGATGCAGCTTTTATTTTTTTATATTTGCCGCATGAGTAAAAAATGGTATTTCGGTATTCTGATGACCACATTTACGCTGCTTATTGCTTTGCAGCGTAATGCCGTAGTACCTAATCAAGAGATCGTTCTCGAATTTGAGACCGTTGATATTACTTCTGTAGAAGCTCAAAACACCATTGCTTTTGTAAAAAAGCAATTACAATCCATTGGTGTTCAAAACACAAGATTATCGCAAGATGTAGAAGCGGGAAAGCTTAAAATCACTTACTATAGCGAAGCTGATGTAGAAGAGATCAAACGTATTTTTTCTCAGGATGAACGTATTGCTATTGATCACTTGCAACTTGATCGTCATAGCAATAACAATGAAGCTCCAAGTGATAAAGACGCTAGAGATTATAGTTTAAATGTTTATGAAATCCAGAAAAGTATAGATACGGATACTGGATTTAATGGTGCTGTTATCGTAGAGATTAAACATGCGCAACATGGAGATTCAAACGGTTATTCATTTCATGCTCTTAGTGTAAGTAACTATAATGACCTTGATCGACAGATCAGGGTAACACAAAAAATATATGCTGCTATTGCTTTTGCGATAGACAGGACTACACGTAAA
Source organism: Aquimarina sp. KJ22-3 (assembly GCF_055808215.1). NCBI lineage: Bacteria > Pseudomonadati > Bacteroidota > Flavobacteriia > Flavobacteriales > Flavobacteriaceae > Aquimarina > Aquimarina sp. KJ22-3. Next base: position 1,419,080 of record NZ_CM147859.1, read on the forward strand.
ATTCCTGAAGTAAGAGCCGGACCTTTGGCTTAAAAAACGGAATTTAATACCCCGTAAAAAGTAATCCATAAAGTACAAGAGTACGTCTCGTATACTTTATGTATCTCATCAACATTGCAAAATGGTGATGTTGATCCTATTTAAGAACAATAAATCATCAAATTAAATAATTGTCAAACATAAGAGCATGCATCTCGGATGCTCTGAAGATTTGACCTAAATCATTACACAATGCAAAATAAAGGAGTTGTAAGGATATTTGCGATTTTATTTGGATTGGTTTGTATTTACCAATTATCGTATACCTATCTAACTTACACAAAAGAAAAAGAGGCAGAAGCCTATGCCATTCAGAAATACCCAGAATCGGTTGAGAATTACTCGAAACTAAGAGAAGTAGCAGAGAGTACTTACCTTGATTCTATCGGTAAAGAAGAGATCTTTGCAGGAATTTCTTATAACGATGCAAAAGATAAAGAGCTAAACAAAGGTCTTGACCTTAAAGGAGGAATCAACGTCATTCTTCAGATTTCGGTAAAAGACATTTTGAAAGGACTTTCAAATAATTCTAAAGATCCGTCTTTCAACCAAGCACTTTTGGCAACAGACGAGATCCAAAAGAATAGTCAAAATACTTATATCGAAGATTTCTTTACTGAGTTCGAAAAAATACCGGATGCGCAATTAGCTTCACCAGATATTTTTGCGAATAAGAACTTAAGTGATGATATCACTTATGATATGAACAACGATCAGGTAAAACCTGTGTTAAGAAGAAAGATCGATGAGTCTGTAACTTCAGCTTTCGAAGTACTTCGAAAGCGTATTGATAAGTTTGGAGTTACACAACCAAATATCCAACGTCTTGGAGAATCTGGAAGAATCTTGGTAGAATTGCCTGGGGCAAAAGATGTAGACAGGGTAAGATCATTACTACAGAGTACGGCTCAATTAGAATTCTGGGACGTATATAAAGCTGAAGAGATTTTCCCATTCTTGTTTACAGCAAACAACTTGCTAAAAGAAAGATTAGATAAGACTAAGGAAGAAGTTAAGACTGAAGTTGAGGAAAAAAGCGAAGTAGTTGAAGATTCTACGCAAACTGATACTACAAAATCTGACGAAGATGCGGCAATCGAAGATCTATTAGAAGACGCAGCAGAAGATTCTACCAATGTAGAAGCTCAGGTAAATCCAATATTTGATCTGATGGCTGGCCAAGGAGGTCAAGGAGGTCCTGTGGTGTTGTCTGTAGAAAAGAAGAACGCAGATCAAATGATGGCGTATCTTAACGATCCAGAAGTAAGAGCATTATTACCACAAGAGTTACGATATGTAAAATTTGCTTGGGGTAAAGCGGTTAAGGATTCTGAAATTATTGATCTATATGCTATAAAGAGTAATAGAGATAGCACTCCTGAATTAAGTGGAGGAGTAATTACAGACGCTAGACAAGAGTACAACCAATTAGGTAAAGTAACGGTTACTATGCAAATGGATGGTAAAGGAGCTAAGAAATGGGAAGAAATGACCGGTCGTGCCTTTAGCCAACGAAGCCAAATTGCAATCGTTCTTGATGATATCGTATATTCTGCTCCAGGAGTTACTACCGGTGCTATTAGCGGTGGTAGAAGTGAAATTACTGGAGAATTTACTATTGAAGAAGGGCAAGATTTAGCCAACGTATTAAGAGCAGGTAAATTACCAGCATCTGCAGATATCATCCAAAGTGAGGTAGTAGGTCCATCTCTTGGACAAGAAGCTATTGATAGTGGTGTAATGTCGTTTGCTATTGCATTGGTATTGATCCTGATCTGGATGATTTTTTACTATGGTAAGGCAGGAGCATTTGCTGATGTTGCATTGGTAGTAAATATCCTTTTCATTTTTGGAGTATTAGCCGGATTAAAAGCAGTATTGACACTTCCTGGTATCGCCGGTATTGTATTAACGATCGGTATGTCGGTGGATGCAAACGTGTTAATCTTCGAAAGGATTAGAGAAGAATTGGCCAAAGGAAAGTCTCAGGTAGATGCCATCAAAGATGGATTTAATAATGCATTATCTTCTATTCTTGATGCAAACATCACTACGGGTCTTACGGGTCTGATCTTATTAACTATCGGTACAGGTCCAATTAAAGGTTTTGCAACTACCTTATTAATCGGTATTCTTACATCGTTATTTACAGCGATTTTTGTGACTCGTTTGTTTATTGATGGATATGGTAAGAACGGTAAAGAATTAATGTTTGCTACTGGGGCTACCAAGAACTTATTTAAGAATGTAAATATCAACTTCTTAAAGAAGCGTAAAATAGCTTACATTATATCAGGAATCATTATTATCGCTGGTGTTGGTTCGTTATTTACCAATAGCCTGGATTATGGTGTAGACTTTGTTGGAGGTAGAACGTATACTGTTCGTTTTGCTAAGGACGTGGTACCATCTGCAATAGAAAAGGATCTTGTGGCCGTTTTCGAAAGTGCACAGGCAAAGACGTTAGGTGCTAAGAACCAGTTAAAGATTACTACCAAATATAAAGTAAACGAGACCGGAGAAGATATTGATACTGAAATTTCGAATAAATTATACGAAGCTTTAAAGCCAAACTTACCTGAAGGTTTGTCTTACGATCAGTTCTCTAATGGAGACGAAGAAAAGCAAGTAGGTATCATGTCATCGATGAAAGTGGGGCCAACCATTGCTGATGATATTAAGCAAGCGGCTTTCTGGTCGGTATTAGGATCATTGATTGTGGTGTTCTTATATATCTTATTACGATTTAGAAGATGGCAATTTAGTTTAGGTGCCGTAGCTGCGGTATTCCATGATGTATTGATCGTGTTAGGTATTTTCTCATTAACATGGAAATTTATGCCGTTCAACATGGAGATCGATCAGGCATTTATTGCAGCAATCCTAACGGTAATTGGATACTCTCTGAATGATACAGTGGTTGTATTTGATAGGATCAGGGAATTCTTCCAGGAGCATACTTCTTGGCCTTTGGATAAAAATGTAAATGGAGCCTTAAACAGTACGTTAAGCCGTACGTTGAATACCTCGTTAACTACCTTATTAGTACTTATCGCAATCTTCATATTTGCGGTACCACTTAGAGGATTTATGTTCTCGTTAATCATCGGGGTATTGGTAGGTACATATTCTTCGTTATTCATTGCTACACCGATCATGCATGATACGGTAAGCAAAGTGGGTCTTAAAATAAAAGAGCCTGAAACTGAAGAGAAAAAGAAAAAATAATTTTCTTGATTATACACAAAAAACCCATCAATTATTGATGGGTTTTTTTATGTTTACATGTATTTAATCTATTTATTGTTTGGAAAAAGCAATCGAATCTCCTTTTTGTAAATTCCATTCGTCGGTGAGTTGTGCATTGACCTCCAGTACATATTGCGCAGGACCTTCAGAGGGTAGTGAGCGCTCATCCAGCGGTTGTGCATTTTTTTGAATGCTTACTATCTTTTGTTTAGCATCGATAAATATGATATCCAACGGGAACTCAGTATTTTTCATATAAAAAGAATGAGGAGACTCATTTGGAAAAATAAATAACATCCCTCGGTCTTTTTGCATAGACTTACGGTACATCAAACCCGTTTGGATTTGATAATCATCATCTGCGATCTCGATATCCAGTTTAGAAATCAGAGTAGGAACGGTGTCCTGAAGGTTGTATAGCGTGAGTTCGCCTTCTTTGGTAAAGGTGACTTCTTTTACCAAATTTTTGGTATTCTTCTTTCCATCACCGCAAGAGAAGATGAGCATTGCAGTACTTGCCAATAGTGTATAAAAAGTTGTTTTCATAGGTTGTTTTTATTCTGATTAAAAGTAGATAAAAAAGTTTCAGTACAAAAGTTTATGAAACGGTTTTCTAATCCATGGTATAACTCATTTGACTAAAGTGACTTCTACTTTATGATTCGACGCAAACAACTTCGAATATTTTGGATCTTTTTCAATCATCGATAATAATTTTTTCTTGATTTCAAATTTTTTCTTCCGCACATAGGCTTCGGTGTATCCCATAGTATTTGCAATTTCTCGCATTGTTTTACCGCTGAAAAATAGATGAAGTACCTTTTGATTACTCGGATTTAACTTTCTGAAATGAGTAAGGTATAATTGCTGTTTCTCGATGTAATGTATTTCTGAAATAAGATCATCACCTTGATAAGGTGTATCTTCCAAAAAAGTAGGAGAGGAAATTAGTTTTTTGTTTTCCCGAAGTTTTTTTCTCCATAGGTTTTTGCAAATACCAAAGAAATAGGAATGAATAGAATATTGGGTTTGATCTAATGACAGAGCTGGTTTTTGCAACAAAATGAGTAATGCATCTTGAAAAACATCGTGGGCATCGTCTTCGTTGCCAGAATTTCTTAGGATATATTTCTTGAGAACGGGTAAGTTCTTTTTATAAAATTTTTTAATGATGTGATGATCTCCATTTTGAATTCCTTTTAGAATAGATGAGTTGGTGTGGTCAGACATTTTTTGGTGTTGGTTTACTTCAGTTTGCTAGTCGAGACTGCTGAGGTTGCTCAGCAGGTTATTGGTATTAAATTAGGAATAGTGGAGCTGTTACGGTATGTATTTTGAGTAGATATACCCTTTAAGTGAGTAAAGGGTATATCTGATTGAGCAAGAAGTATTGTCAAAAGACAATATACTACCTAATCGTTTTTCCAATCAATTTTCCTCGAAATCATCATAATAGTACCCAGAATCAGGAATAGTCCAATACTACCTACCAACAAGGCATAACTTTCTAATTGTATGATTACAAAAATGAAGGCATACAACGCGGTGAGAGATAAACCAATGAATCCCATAAACTTTAGACTTTTCAAAATGGCTTTAGAATACATAGCAATCAATACAACTACTGCAATACCTGCTATGATATAGGCTTTTAGGAAACTAGAGTGTTCTGAAATCGAAATCAATAAGGTATAGAACATAGAAAGTGCTAAACCGATCATCAAATATTGAAACGGATGAATATTGATTTTACTGATCGTTTGGATAAGAAAGAAAACTAAGAAAGTCAATGCAATTACCAGATATCCATATTTGGTTGCTCGTTCACTTTTTTGATATTCATCAACGGGAATTAGTAGTTTGACGCCAAAAGCTGAAGCATTGATTTGTGGGAGTTCACCAAAGAATTCTTGTTCGAACTCTCTATTGATTTGCAAAACTTTCCATTGTGCCTTAAAACCATTTTCTGTGATTTCTTTGGTTTTAGTATCCGGTAAATAGTTGCCATTAAAACTAGGTGACGCCCAATCCGAGGTCATAGCCACATTGGTTTCTCTTCCTACAGGAACAAAGCGCAATTGCTCGCTACCATTAATGATAAGATCCATATCAAACTCAACAGTATTTTCCTTTGGGAGTGAGACTTCTTTGATAAATTGAGTTTCAAGGGTATTGGTATAAGAGTTTTGATTGTACTTAGAACGTAACGGGTAACTTTCTGTACCAATATTTAAGGTCAGATTACTTCTAATTCCTTTCAGGTTAGTGGAGTTGATAATCACTGTGGCTTTGTTCCACAAAATATCATCAGCTTCGATGTCTTTGATCTCAAAATTTGGAACGGTAAAAGAGCCCTTAATTTTCATGTCAGCAGTGTACACTACAGATTCGTAGATACTTCTTCCCAAAGTTTCAGATTCTATATTGGTCTTTATATCTAAGGTGTTTGGGAAAAAATAAGCGTTGTATACCGTAATCAAATTTTCCTGTATATAGGATTTGGTTTTATCATCCCAGGTCTTTGTTTGGCTGTGCACCTGATAAGGCACTTTTAGAACTGGGCCGTATAACAATACTTCGTTACCCCATTTCTGGTTAATTTCTTTTACAACCTCTTCTTGTCGGTAAGAGCGTTCACGTATCAAGTTTTGGATATACGATAGTGGTATTAAGAGTACGAGAATTAATATACCCACCATGAGCATTCGTATTGTTATTGAAGTTTTGATCCATTGTCCGAAAGACTTTTTTTGTTTTTGGGTTTCCATAAAATAATGATTTATAAGTTACAATTGATGTTATCTTTTTTGTTGATAGTGATGTATTAATCGATAGGTGATGATGAGAAATCCACCAAATCCTATCGTAAATGCCCAGGTATTGGTATGTTGAATAGGAAAGAGTATCCTTTTTGCGATATCGGATAGAATCCCCATGGGGTTTTGAAGGATATCCCAACTATTCCAACGCAACACTCGTCCCAGGTAAATTCCAAACCCACAGAGTAGCAGGATGATGTAAATGATGAAGTGTGTAGTTTTTTTGGAAAGCCGTTCTTTGAGCTGCTCTTGCATTAAGTTTAGAGAGGCAAAACCAACAATTAAACCATTTACCGCAAAAGACAATATGAGTAGCACATCAAACCATATTTGTGATAATGTACTCCATCGTATATGTTGGATATCGGTAAGGATATATGGTGAGTTGGGCAGGAACACTAACCACACCGAAAAACCGATCCAGAAAACGAATCGTCTCGGTTTGCTTATTTTTAGTAAAAGGGCAATTCCGTAGGGGACACACGCCAGAAATAAGTTCCAAACCAGAAAAGTGTAGTATAACGAATCTGTTTTTATGATTCGGGTAAGTAATAATAGACACCCGAAGAGGACCGAGCCTGTAAAACCTTTGATAAATGGTAATTGTTTGTAGATCGTTTCCATTAGATAAGAACATTTTTTAAAGGATTCATAAATACGATATAGATGTAGCCAATAGTGATTGGGATATTGAGTAAGAATAAACCGATAGTGGTCAGATTTTCTTTGAAATGTTGATGGTTTATAATCAGATTAAAAAGTAAACCTATCAGGGTGATCGAGTTTAGTACCAAAGCGATAAGCACATAAACAATACCTGCTCTGATCACATATCCGGATTGTGAGATGAGAAAAAAGAGTAAAAAAATAGTGCCTAATAATAAGCTGACACTAGCAATAAATAGGGCTTTTTTGTTAACGGGTTGTACGATTTTCATTTTCATATTAAGTTTTAAAGTACTTTGAATTTCAAAGTACATAAGTAAAAAAATATAGTTATTGTTTCAAAAGTTTTTCGATGGCTTCTACATGTTTCTTAAAGGCTTCTCTTCCTTTTTTGGTAGCACTATAGCGGGTGTTGGGTTTTCGACCTATAAAAGACTTTTCTACCAGAATATATTCTTCTTTTTCTAGCGCTTTGGTGTGACTGGCCAAGTTTCCGTCTGTAGCCCCCAACAATTCTTTTAGCATTTTAAAATCGGCATATTCATTAACCATCAATATCGACATAATACCCAACCGTATTCGATGATCAAACGCTTTATTAATATTGCCTATAATATTTTTCATTGCTGTAAAATGAGATGTAATTCGTGCTTTTAGCGATCGTGTTTTAGATAAATCAAGCTTCCGTAAAGAATATGCATCACCCCAAAGCCAAGTACCCAAAACCAAAACCCATACCCCGGAAATATGGCACAGATCAATCCCAAAAGAATTTCAATATAGCCAAGGTATTTTACATTACCAATAGTATACTTTGAGGCATTTACAAGAGCAAGTCCATAAAAAATAAGCATTAACGAACCTGTTAATCCATAATGATTGCTAAATATTTTGATGAGTATATAGATACCTCCCGTAATAAGAGGAATCAAAAAGGCTGACAGTAACCGTTTTGAAGTTCCGTTCCAAAGAGTTTCATTGTTTTTCTTTGCTTTTTGTGTGCTCAAAATAATGGCTGTAACAATACTCAATAAAGCTACGGCAGCAAGATCGATAAGAATGAAGGTAAAGATCTTTCCGTCAAGGATTAGATAATTTCTACCACTTTGGCTAACGAGATAATATGCAATTCCTGCTCCGGCCAAAGCATAGATGCCTGCCATGATTCCGGATAAACCACTTAGAGAAAGAAAACGGGATGATTTATTCATCATATCTTTGATCTCCGTAATGTCTTTTAGATAGTCTTCTGTGCTCATATTTAAAAGTACTTTGAAATACAAAGTAAAATTAAATATTTCGATTATGCAAACTTTTGTTTCCTGAGCAAAGTTTAAAACATACTATTTAGAAGCTCCTTCTTTTGCTAAACGCGTATTTATTTTATCCAGAATATAGGTAGCGTTTTGTTTGTACGATTTTAAGTATTGCAGGTGATTATTGGCCGCAAGGATATTATAAGAAGCCACTCTTTTCCGGTAATCTTCGCTCGTTGCAAAGTAGGAAATCATTTCCGGGGTGTTATTTCCTTGTGTCCAATCTACAAACCAATCATACGACTTGAAATCTTCAATATTTTTGAGTGATTCATTTTTAAGCATTTCATTGCTGGATGCTATAAAATCTGAAAAAATGGTATAAAACTGAGTGATATCGGTAGACAAAGAATCTTTTGCATTGGTGTTCTGACCAATAACTCCTTTTAATTGTTCAAACCCTTTGGTGTTAATGGTGACAGGTGTATACGTAGTTGTTATGCTAGGACATAAAGCACATTCTTTAAAGTTTTCTATGGAGATTTCTCCTGCAAGAATGCGTTTGCTTTCTGCGATCCTATGTTCTTCAATCTTAATATAATTACCAACAATTGTAGTATCTGTGCTTAGATCATAAATAATGTTTTTTAAAATTCCTTGTAGTTGGCGGTTTTGTTTTCTTGTTTCATTGGCATTATTGATTTGTACAGCGATTAAGATTCCTATAACTACCAAAATAATTTCACCAATGGCATAGACCAGATATTTAAAGATTTTACCTTTTGTCATGGTTGATTTTCTAATTTTTCTGAATAAAGCGATCACGTAGATGTCTGTTTATTAGCTAAAAATAGAGAAACTTTTTTGGTTTTAATTCATAATTCAAAAATGTACATTTGAAACATGAATCCAGCAGAAGCCTATATCCTTAATCAATCAGAGCCGTATAAGTCTATTTTATTGCATTTGCAGGTTATTGTTGAAACTACGGTTCCATCCGTAGAATTACTATATAAATATAAGATTCCTTTCTACTACATAGAGAGTAGACCATTTTGCTATTTAAATGCCTCCAAAGGATATGTGGACTTAGGTTTTTGGAATGCAGGTCATTTGACCAAACATCTGGATCAGATGACTACTGCGGGACGTAAAGTGATGAAATCCCTACGATATCAAAGTATTGAAGAGATCGATGAGACAATTTTGATTGAGGTCTTACAAGAAGCGTATTCGGTTAAGGATAAAAAGTTCTTCTAGTACCAGACAAAAAGAAAGTACTTTGGTTTTTTAAATAGAGTACGACATCATTTATAAAAAAGAACATCGTACTCTAAGTCTAGGAACAGGGTTTTTTATCGGCACCACCAAAGGGTATGATACCCGAGGCTTGCCTCAAAATCAAAAAATTTTTTTCGACCCAATGCCTCGTGCGCTTGCCCCTAGGTAGTTTACTTTTCTGGAGCTAATATTTTGTAAACTATACCAGCTAGAATAGCCCCTACAATTGGAGCAACCCAGAATAACCATAATTGTTCTATAGCCCACCCACCTGCAAATATGGCTTGACTTGTGCTTCTGGCCGGATTCACCGAAGTGTTGGTAACAGGAATACTAATTAGATGAATTAACGTAAGACCTAACCCAATAGCTACTCCGGCAAACTTATTGGATGCATTAGAGTGTGTAGTTCCCAAAATAATGATCAAAAACATAAAGGTCATTACAATTTCGGTAACCAAAGCAGAAAGCATAGAATACCCTCCGGGAGAATGTTCTGCATATCCGTTGGCAGCAAAACCTCCGATATCGAATCCTGCTTTCCCGGTAGCGATCACATACAAAATTCCCGCTCCTGCAATTCCACCTAATACCTGTGCAATGATATAGGGTAGTAGGTCTTTTTTGTCGAATCTGCCTCCCACCAGTAATCCAATGGAAACTGCTGGATTGAGATGACAACCCGAAACATGACCTATAGCATACGCCATGGTGAGTACGGTTAAACCAAAGGCGATAGAGACCCCTACAAATCCAATTCCTAATTCAGGAAATCCGGCTGCAAGAACAGCACTTCCGCACCCTCCCAGTACCAACCAGAGTGTGCCAATAAATTCGGCAATAAGTTTTTTCATAATCTGTGTTTTAATGTTGTTACTTTATACTTAGGTACTAGTGAAGGTCTTGTATAATAGTATTAAAACAGTGGGTAGGAATACCTGAAAGGTACTAAAAAAATAATATCCCCTGACCAGATGATTATGAATTACTCCTAAATCAATAAAAAGAAGTGTGATGTTGAATGCTTTATTCGGTGAAAAAAGTAGAAGCAAAAATTACTTCAACTCATTTACTACTTGTCTTATGGCTACCAGATTAGTTAGTAATTTTTCCAGGTGATCCAGATGTAACATATTCGCTCCGTCGCTTTTGGCATTAGCAGGATCAAAGTGCGTTTCCATAAATAAACCATCTACACCTGTTACCACTCCGGCTCGAGCTATGGTTTCTATCATATCCGGTCTTCCTCCGGTTACTCCACTGGATTGGTTGGGTTGTTGTAGAGAGTGGGTAACGTCAAGAACCGTAGTGCCGTATTGTTTCATGGTAGGAATTCCTCTGAAATCTACGATCATATCCTGATAGCCAAACATGGTACCACGATCAGTGATCATTACATTATCATTTTTACTATCCCGTACCTTTTTGGCAGCATGTTGCATCGCCTCTGGACTCATAAATTGCCCTTTTTTCAGATTGACAGTTTTTCCCGTGTTTGCTGCGGCGACAACCAAATCGGTTTGACGCACTAGAAAAGCAGGGATTTGCAATATATCGACATATTGAGCGGCAATAGCAGCATCTTCATTCGTATGGATATCTGTGATCGTAGGAACTTCAAACGTTTCTCCTACTTTACGAAGTATTTTTAGGGCTTTTTCGTCCCCAATACCGGTAAAACTGTCGATTCGACTTCGATTTGCCTTTTTAAAAGATCCTTTAAACACGTATGGAATATTCAGTTTGTCGGTAATAGCAACTACTTTTTCTGCAATTCGCAATGCCATTTCTTCCCCCTCGATTGCACAAGGCCCTGCCAGTAAGAAAAAGTTATCAGCATCAAGGTGTTTCAGGTTTTTTATGTTTGAAAGATCCATAGGTGTTTTTTAAAAATGCAAAGATAAATCTTTTAAGGTTGTCATTAAAAGTATTATCCAGAAAAGTAATTATGGCATGGGGCTTGATTAAGAAGAAAGCATCAAAACAAAAACACTCTTATGAAAAAAACAATCACAGCAATTTTTTTATTGAGCACTATTTTCTTGTCTGCTCAAAATTCTATAGTGGGGGTAGAAAAACAACTATTTAAAGTAAACTTATTATTAACACCTGGTTTGGAATACGAGGTTGGGGTATCCAAAAATTCCACACTTGATTTTAGATTAGGAACAGGGTTAGCCTATGTAAAAGTAAATGATGATGAAGATTATGGGGTTTTCTTAAATTTTGAGGGAGCTTATCGCTATTATTATAATTTCGAAAAAAGAGCAAGTAAGGGTAAGAATACTTCAGGGAACTCTGGGAATTATGTAGCACTCACCACTTTTTTGGCTAGCGGTGATCCAATTATTGGGGATTTGGAAAGTGATACAGATTATATCGGTCAAGTAGGGCCTGTATGGGGTTTTCAGCGCACATACAACTCTGGGTTTAATCTCGGTTTAGAATTAGGATTAGGGTATACCTTTAGTGAAAGTGACTCTTTTGTAGCACCAATTGTTGGTTTCAGACTGGGTTGGGCTTTTGGTAGATAAATCGATATTATAATTTTAAAAATATGGAAGCTTTATGTTTGGTTTTAAACGACTGAGCATAAAGCTTTTTTATTAATTGGATTTTCGTATACAAACTCTAAAAATATCTTGTACCTTTGCAGCCTTAAAAATGAGGCGTTTATGTCAGCTATAAAAAATATTGCAATCATTGCACACGTAGACCACGGTAAAACAACCTTGGTAGACAAGATCATGTACCATTGTCAATTGTTTCGTGAAAACGAAAACACTGGAGATCTGATTTTGGATAATAACGATCTGGAACGTGAAAGAGGGATCACTATTACCTCAAAAAACGTGTCGGTTACCTATAAAGGAACCAAAATCAATATTATTGATACTCCGGGTCACGCCGATTTTGGAGGAGAGGTAGAGCGAGTACTTAATATGGCAGATGGTGTATTGTTGCTGGTTGATGCTTTTGAAGGTCCGATGCCACAAACTCGATTTGTATTACAAAAGGCAATTGACCTGGGACTAAAACCTTGTGTGGTTGTCAATAAAGTGGATAAAGAAAACTGTACTCCAGATGAGGTGCATGAAAAGGTGTTTGATCTTATGTTCGAATTAGGAGCAGAAGAGTGGCAGTTGGATTTCCCAACGGTATATGGTTCTGCAAAGAACAACTGGATGAGTGATGACTGGAAAAACGAAACCAGCAATATAGAACCTTTATTGGATATGGTTATCGAACATATCCCATCTCCAAAAATTGAAGAAGGTACTACACAAATGTTGATTACTTCGCTAGACTTTTCTTCATTTACCGGGCGAATCGCAATTGGCCGTTTGCAGAGAGGTGAGTTGACCGAAGGGATGAGAGTTTCTTTGGTAAAAAGAGATGGATCGGTAATAAAATCCAAAATCAAAGAGTTACATACTTTTGAAGGTTTAGGAAGAAGAAAAGTAGAAAAGATCGAAGCTGGAGATATCTGTGCATTGGTAGGATTAGAAGGTTTTGAGATTGGTGATACTGTTGCAGATTTAGAAAACCCAGAAGGTTTGAAAACCATTGCAATCGATGAACCTACAATGAGTATGTTGTTTACGATCAATGATTCTCCTTTCTTTGGGAAAGATGGAAAGTTCGTAACCTCCAGACATATCAAAGAACGTCTTGAGAAAGAATTAGAAAAAAACCTGGCACTTAGAGTTCAAGAAACAGATAGTGCAGATAAGTTTATGGTTTTTGGTAGAGGAGTTTTACACTTGTCGGTACTTATCGAGACGATGAGAAGAGAAGGGTATGAGTTACAAATCGGTCAGCCACAGGTAATCATTAAAGAAATTGATGGACAGAAATGTGAGCCAATAGAAGAGCTTACCATCGATTTGCCAGAACATGTATCAGGTAAAGCGGTAGAAATGGTTTCTCTTCGTAAAGGAGAAATGCTAAGTATGGAAGCCAAAGGTGAACGTATGGTTTGTGAATTTTTAATTCCGTCTAGAGGGATCATAGGTTTGCGTAATCAACTGTTGACTGCTACGGCTGGTGAAGCAATTATGGCACACCGTTTTAAAGAATACCAACCCGTAAAAGGAGATATTCCTGGACGTATTAATGGTTCTTTGGTATCTATGGAAAAAGGAACTGCAATCCCATATTCTATTGATAAATTACAGGAAAGAGGTAAGTTTTTTATCGATCCGGGAGAAGATATTTATGAAGGACAGGTTATCGGTGAAAACTCTCGTGGAGATGATATGACGGTAAATGTTACTAAGACCAAAAAATTATCCAACGTACGTTCTGCGGGAGCAGATGATAAGGCAAAGATTGTACCCGCGATCAAATTCTCTTTGGAGGAGGCTCTAGAATATATCCAAAAGGATGAATATGTAGAGGTAACGCCAAACCATTTACGATTGCGAAAAATCTTGCTTACCGAAGTAGAGCGAAAAAGAAATAAAGCAATATAACTATCATATAAAAACCCCAGTATTTACTGGGGTTTTTGTTACAAAAGAAGGTTTCACACATTACCTTCTCATTGCGTATCTGCTAGCTCCGGGCAATTGTCTTAAAAAGCTCTTTAGCGCTGTTAAGTCAATCGTCATAATTCCAATAAAAACTTTCATATCCTTTCCCTTTTAATTAATCCCTATGTATTTGTTTGAAGAACTAAAACTCTTCAAAAAATAGAACACAGTAATCGGGCCAAAGTTTTTAAAATTGAAACTTTTATAGAAACTTTAAGAGTCTGTTCTCAAACCTAATGGTTGATCGAGATACGCTTCATTTTGTTTTTGAAATATCCAATTATCGGTGAATTGCATTGCTGGATGCACTTGGCAATTCCTTCAAGAAATTCCATAATTTTTTGAAACTAAATAGATGGATAGTGTAGAGTGATTTCATAAGCCTGTTTTTTTGTTATTAAAAATGTCCCCCAAAGAATAGCGTGCTATTCTTTATTTATAAGTGTGCTTTGGGATAAAATGTTACCATAATATTGAAGTATTTAACATTTGCCAAATTATAGTTATTACTTCATGCTTATGAAATGATGGGATATAAAGTAAAAAATCCCGAGGGGGTACTCGGGATTTAGAATCGATATTTTGGGGTAAATTGGGGTATGAATCTGGGGGCTAATTCAGTGTTTTGGGGCACTGTTTGGGGCTAATTCTATATTTTGGGGCGAATTGCCATAACATTCATTTCAATTACAATACAAATGTAAGAAACAACTCCGGGGTGCAACTTGTAAAAAACAATAAATTATCGGTAAAATACATTTTTTATACGACAAAATACACAAAAAACAACGGTTTCACATATTTTGAAGTATGGTTTTTACATAAAACCTATGAATTTGTAAGAAAATACTGAGGCTTGAAAACAGGTAGAAATTATCCTTTTCGTTGTACAACTTCAAAAACTTTATTGCCATCGCATTTTAACGTTTTAGAAGGGTACTTTAGTAATAAAGCATAATCATGTGTGGCCATCAAAATGGTATTTCCATTTTTATTGATATCCTGTAAGACTTCCATAACCTCGACTGAAGTTTGTGGGTCCAAATTCCCCGTAGGCTCGTCTGCTAATATTAGTTCTGGATCATTAAGCAATGCTCTGGCAATAGCGACACGTTGTTGTTCTCCTCCAGAGAGTTGATAAGGATATTTAAAGTCCTTGGTTTTCATACCCACTTTATCCAGAACATCATCAATTTTGCTGTCCATGGCTTTTTCATCAGTCCATCCGGTAGCTTTAAGAACAAACAAAAGATTTCCTTTTACAGTCCTATCATTAAGTAGTTTAAAATCCTGAAATACGATCCCCAATTTTCTGCGTAGAAATGGAATTTGCTTTTCTTGTAGTGTAGGAAGATCAAAATCTACAATGCTGCCTTCTCCCTCTAACAATGGCAAGTCTCCATAAAGCGTTTTCATGAAACTACTTTTTCCGGTTCCTGTTTTCCCAATTAGATATACAAAATCTCCTTTGTTTACTTCAACATTTACATCAGAGAGAATTAGATTTTCACGTTGATAGATGGAAGCATCTTTAAGGTGTAATACCGTATTGGACATAATGAATGATTCTGAATTTATTAAGACTTGATTGGTAAAAGTAAAAAGTTTTCGGATAAAATGGTCAGGTTCAACCTTAGATTTTTACTTCAGTTTTGTGATATAACCCGTTTTTGGGGATTCTTATTTTACAGGATGTCATTTTTTTATCCACTATTTAAAACTACTATAATTCATATTTGTCGATTCCTAGTGTAATTATCTCCAAATTCTTTCGTTATTAGTATGAAGATTAGGCTATCTTTAACACAAAATTTATTCGCGGGAAACGATATTTACCTTTTTGATTGTAATACCTAATTCGATGAACAAATACATCATTTCGATGCTTTTTGTGATTGGCCTGTCTGCATTAACATCTGCACAACAGTCTGCCATTTACACCAATGAGCTGGTGCTCTATAATCAAGCACTTGAATTATATAATAATCGACAATTTCTTGCTGCTCAAAACCTTTTTGATAAGGTCAGAGATATGGTGGATGACGAAAATATTGATGCCGATTGCACCTATTATATTGCCAACTGTGCAGTATGGCTTAATCAAAGAGATGCAGATCAACTCCTTGAAGAGTTTGTAGTTAAATATCCCACTAGTATCAAGCGTAATTCGGCATACTTGGATGCTGCGAATTATTATTTTGATAATGGGAAATATGCGTATGCAAGAAAATGGTATGAAAAAGTAGAAGAAGGGAATCTAAGTCGTAAAGAAAAAGAAAGATTTAATTTTAATAATGGGTATGCCTATTTCAAAATTCAAAGATTTAATGAAGCTAAAAAATTCTTAAGTAGAGTACAAGATTCACCAGAGTACGGGGCTAAGGCCAAATATTACCTGGGATTTATTGCCTATGAAGGAGATAACTATCAAGAAGCAGATCGCTTGTTTGATGAGGTAAAAGATTTGAATGAGTACAATAAGAATCTCTCGTACTTTCAGAGTGATATGAATTTCAAGTCGGGCAATTTTGAAGAAGCAATACGAGAAGGATTAGCGCAACTTCCAAAATCCAAGCCTTCAGAAAGATCAGAATTAAACAAAATCATTGGGGAAAGCTATTTTAATTTGGGAGAGTACCAAAAAGCCATTCCATACTTAAAAGAATACAGAGGTCGTAAAGGGAAGTGGAACAATACAGATTATTACTACCTGGGATATGCCTATTATAAAAATGGAGATTATGCAAGTGCCATTTCAGAATTCAATAAGATTGTCGATGGTCGCAATGCTACCGCTCAGAATGCATATTATCATCTAGCCGAATCATATCTTAATACAGATCAAAAGCAACAGGCATTGAATGCTTTTAAGAATGCTTCCGAAATGAATTTTGATGCCAAGATAAAGGAAGATGCTATGTATAACTACGGGAAATTAAGTTACGATATTGGTAACTCTTATGAGAGTACTCCTGGTGTATTGCTTAATTTCTTGGATCAGTATCCTAATACCGAATATGAAGAGGAAATGAAAGAACTTCTAATAAGTTCTTATATCACTTCCAGGAATTATAAAGAAGCCATGGATCTTCTGGAAGGAAGTCGAAACTTTGCCGATAAAGAGGTATATCAGAAGGTAGCATTCTATAGAGCTATAGAATTATATGGAGAAAACGACTATAACGAAGCCATCATCTACTTCGATAAATCTTTAAAGCAACCCGTGGATCCGAAATTTGAAGCCAGAGCGATCTACTGGAAAGCAGAGAGTGCTTATTTATTAAATGATTTTGATGAAGCACTTATTGGATTCAAAGAATTTGAGAACAGTACTGGCGGATCTACCGTTTCTGAGTACCAGCAATTGGATTATAACCTAGGGTATACCTATTTTAAGTTAAAGCAATATCCACAGGCCGCAAAGCATTTTGAAACTTACTCAAATAATGATAGTGCCGACGAACTTCGACAAACCGATACCTTTTTGAGGTTAGGAGATAGTCATTTTATTTCCAGTAAATATTGGCCAGCTATGGAAGCTTACAATAAAGCGATCAAGGCAAATGGTCCTGATGCAGACTATGCACACTATCAAAAAGCAATAAGCTATGGTTTTGTAAATAAGAACAATCAAAAGATTAAGGATCTGGAAATGTTCTTGCTACAGTACACAAGATCTACCTATCGCGACGATGCTATGTTTGCGCTAGGAGATGTGTACATCGCAGAAAACAAAATTGATCGTGGTATCCAAGCATATGATCGTTTGATTAGAGAAATACCAAGAAGTTCATATGTGCCAAAAGCATTGTTAAAACAAGGATTGGTATTTTATAATGGAGACAAAGGCAATAGCGCATTGTCTAAATTTAAAAGAGTGGTGGCCGATTATCCTGGATCTGCAGAAGCAATACAAGCAGTAAACACAGCAAGATTGATTTATGTAGACCTGGGCAGAACCGATGAGTATGCTTCTTGGGTAAAGGGATTAAGTTTTGTAAGCGTTACCGATGCTGATCTGGATAATACTTCTTACGAAGCAGCCGAAAAACAGTTTTTGGAGAATAACGAAAGTGCGGCTATCAATGGGTTGGAAAAATATTTGAACGAATTTCCTAACGGTATACATGCGTTGAAGAGTAATTTCTACTTGGCGCAGCTACTTTTTAAAAGAGGGGATAAAGATGCTTCGATTCCACATTACGAATTTGTTTTGCAAAGCGATCGAACTGAGTTTACAGAACAAGCTTTAGCGCGTTTATCACAGGTGCATCTTGAAAATAGAAGCTACGAAAAAGCCATTCCTGTATTAGAAAGACTAGAACAGGATGCAGATTTTCCTCAAAATATTGTTTTTGCACAGTCTAATTTGATGAAGTCTAACTATCAGTTACTGAATTATCAAAAGACAATCGAATATGCTGATAAGGTATTGGCAAATCCAAAGATCGAGAACGATATCAAGAGTGATGCAAAAATATTTACTGCTAGAGCCGCCTTACAAACTAATGATTTGGTACGCGCGCAAAAAGCGTATAAAGAAGTTCAAAAAATAGCAAAGGGAGAACTTGCAGCAGAATCACTGTATTATGATGCGTATTTCAAAAATTTGAATGCTGATTATAAGAACTCTAACGTAAACATCCAAAAACTAGCGAAAGATTACCCTGGATATCGACTTTATGGATCTAAAGGTTTGGTGCTTATGGCAAAGAACTTTTATGGACTTAAAGATGCCTATCAAGCTACCTATATCCTGGAAAGTGTAATCAAAAATTTTGCAGATTATCCCGATGTGGTCGAAGAAGCTACAGAGGAGCTTAAAAAAATCAAAGCCGAAGAGGCAAAAACTAATTCATCCATCCAAACCGAACAGTAATCCTAGTTGTAAAACGATTTGTAGTTTATGATTCCATATTTTAAAAACGTATTTCTTTTTATCTGTATTTGTATGATAAGTGCTATGGTTGTAGCGCAAGAGAAAGAAAAGGAAGATCTTGAAACCGAAAGGGTGGTTATTGTAAAAGCGTATACACCAACGATAAGTGATGCTTTCAAAATTAAATCGAATCCAGAATTAAATGATTCGGTAACCCAACAAAAGAAACCTATTCGGTATAGTATTTTTTCGGTACCTGTAGCTTCTACCTATACACCAGCCAAAGGGAGAGCAGCAAATATAGATCGGCCAAAACCTATCAAAATATTTGATAATTATGCTACTTTAGGTTTCGGAAACTTCACTTCAGTACTCGCAGAGTTCTATAGTAATTTTCAAATCAATAGATCTGATAATATAGGACTGTATTTGCATCATAACTCTTCTCAAGGAGGAATCGAAGACGTGGAACTCGATGATAAATTTTATAATACTTCTTTGGATCTTAATTATACCTCGAGAAACAGAGACTATACCTATGGATTAGAGTTTGGAGCAGAACATCAGTTGTACAACTGGTATGGATTGCCAGAAACACCTGTGCTTACTCCTGAAGAAATAGCGGCTATAGACCCGCAACAGAACTATTTTGGTATAAAACTAGGTGGTAAAGTACAGTTTGATGATTTGTATTTTAAGAAAGCAACCCTCAAATATCGATTTTTTGGAGATGGACTAAGTTCTACAGAACATCACGTAGTGGCAAAACCTTCGTTTGAGTTTGAAGCAGGAGATTCTCTGATTAATACCAATTTTATAGTAGATTACCTGACCGGTAGTTTTGATCGAGAATTTGATCCGGCATTACAACTTCCAAATACGTATGGGATTCTTAATCTGGGAGTAAATCCTAGTCTGGCTATACTTAAAGATAATCTTACAGTTAATCTGGGTGCTGCAGTATTTTATAGTATTGATACCGAAAATAGCGATAATGATTTCTTTATTTATCCAAAAATAACAGCCTCTTATAGAGTAATAGATGATGGACTTATTGCTTATGGAGGTCTAGAAGGAGATTTAGAGCAGAATAGTTATAGAGATGCAGTGCAAGCTAATCCTTTTGTGTCGCCTACTTTACTTATAGAACAAACCAATAGATTATACGACGCTTATTTTGGACTGAAAGGGAAAATATCTGATGTTGTTAGTTATAATGTTAAAGGAAGTTATCTTTCAGAAGATGAAAAACCGCTTTTTGTGCATAATCCAAGAACTTTTATTGCTTTAGAAGGATATGATTACGGTAACTCATTTTCATATCGATACGATGATGTAACTACCTTATCCGCGTATGGAGAGCTTAAGTTTGAAATCAACAAAAAGTTCACCTTAGGAGCATCCGCTACCTATTTTAACTACGATACAGAGGATGAACAAGAGGCATGGAATCTACCTGAAGTAGAAGCTTCGGTATTATTAGATTACCAGATCAATAAACAATGGTTTTTGGGTGCACAACTATTTTATGTAGGAGAGCGACAGGATATCGATAATACCGTAACCGCGGTTCCGACTTTACCATTAGCAACGGTTACACTAGATAGTTATTTTGATGCTAATGTAAATGTAGGGTATCGATTGAATGATCGATTGTCTTTGTTTGTAAAAGGAAATAATCTGATAGGAGAAAACTACGAACGTTGGGTAAATTTCCCAGTACAAGGAATACAGTTTTTAGGTGGTGTCACGTATAAATTTGACTACTAGTACAGAGTCCTTTAGTTGAATACAACTAGATTAGGTATAATTTTTGTTATCTTAAAGAAAATTTCGTCCTATGAAAATCATGGTGTTTCTCTTGGTTGCGTTGTTTTCATATACTGCAATAGCTCAAAAAAACTTTAAACTCTACTATGAAGAGACTGAAAGCGGATTTATAATACTTGCCGATAATGATGAGTATAGTCCAGTATCAGCAAAGATGAACTTTAGGTTAGAGAACCTCACTTCTTCAAATGGAAATAATAAGGTTTTTGTAGTACCTGCCCAAACTAAAAAGCATATCATTACCGAGCTCAATGTTGTAGATCGAAGAAAACCCTTAAAACTGGGATTCGAATCGGCATATAATCACGGAGATCATACACTCAACACCTACGATAAAGATTTTGAGTATCATTTACCTTTTGCCAAAGGAAAAACGTTTTGGCTTTCACAAGGATATAATGGGGCTATTTCTCACCAAAATGAATATGCTCTGGACTTCAAAATGCCGATGAGTACTAAGATTCATGCTGCACGAGATGCTGTGGTGATAGAGGTACAGCAGAGTTATGAAAAAAGATGTACGTCTCAGGATTGTGCCAAATTCAATAATTATATTTTGGTATATCATAGCGATGGCACTTTTGCAGAGTATACGCATATCAAGAAAAATGGATCCGTGGTAAAGGTAGGAGATAAGATTAAGCAAGGACAATTTATAGGATACAGTGGTGATGTAGGTTGGGCTACGGGACCACATCTTCATTTTGTAGTTTTCTTTCAACGGTTAAAAGAACGAGTTACCCTAAAAACGAAATTCTTAACCGGTAAAGGTAAACAAGCGATTCAGCTTATTGAAAAAGAGCAATACACTCGAGACTATTGAGAAACAACGTAGGGTATCTACTTGCTAGAAAACGAGTTCTCAATACGCTATACCCCTGTTTTTGGGTGTTTTAATTTCATTGTTTATGGCGTTTTAAGTGCGGATAAACCAAGATATCTTGTAGTATCTAATTGAGGTTTGTCAATGTTTAAACCTTATAACGCTATATGTAAGATGAAAAATATCAATTTAAATACTTGGTTCACTCTTTTTGCTTTTTTGTTTATTCTCACTGGGGTTTGTAGTTTACTTCATAATGCTTACGAACAAGAAACCTTGGTTTTTACACCGACCACGACTTTTTTAATGAAACTACATCCTATACTTAATCTCCCTACAAATGGTTTGGGATATAGTGGTTTTGTAAATGGTTTATATGGTATTTTAGGGGGATTGATCATAAATGTGTTATTGTACTCTTTCGCTCTCGAACGCTTTGTTTATGGCTTTAAAAACTTGTGTAGAAAAGTGATGGTGTTCTAACTCTTTATCATAATATAAAGTCATAGTTTTATGTTATTCTTATTTTCTTCCCTGTTCAGGTTTACTGATATTTGAATAATCATACCTCTTGGATTCGTATAAAAATTAAAATAAGAGGTAATATTTCGTTTGGTGATGACATATATAGTAAATCATTTACCCAAAAAATAATGAATATTATGAAAAAGTTATGTTATGGTGTATTAACCATTTTGTTTTTATTAAGCTGTGAGAAGGATACTTTAGATGAACTTAATGCAAAAAATGATCATCAATCTCATTCTGATGTTGCAAAAAATGCAGCAACAGGAAATGAAAATTTACCTTTGATTTTACCAGATGGATTTAAATGGGGAGTTCAGGGACATCCTGTGACATCAACAGAATATCGTCCCCCTTTATCACCTCAAGGGTTAGACGAATATGCGGATCTGCAAGTTGATTTATTAAATGAATTTCAATTTGAGCATTACCGAATAGATTATGCACCTGATGCTACAGGTAATATAGAAATTTGGCAACAACCGTTTTACGAAAGGTTGGTAAGCAAATTACATCAAAACAACATAAAAATTCTACCAGTGTTAAAGCTTTCTGGATTTGAATTTGGTGAATCCCACGAAACTTTATTTTCCAAAGGATATAATTTGGCCCAAGGTTTTTTAATGACACATGACCAGAACTTTCAGGCACATGAGGACGGTTTCAAGTACATCGAAATCGGAAATGAGGAAGAAGTGAGATGTGTAAGAAAAGTAGGTGACGATTGCGTAGAAAGAGTTATTAATAATTACACACGTGGAGATAAAACTAGCGAATATAACAAAACTTTAGTCAGACAAGTTGCTGCCTATTTTGTAGGTATGATCCAGGCTATCGAAGAGTTCAACGTAAGCACTCTAGATCATTATAAAATAATGATCAACGTTGGAGATCCATGGCATAAAGGATTCTTTGATATATTAGAACAAGGAGTTGAAATTGGAGGAGAAATGAGATCAGTTAATTTCGATGTTATTGGAGTACATTGGTATTCTGGTAAGGATGAAGAAGATAGGATTCAGAATGTTCTAAGTCTATATAGTGGGATTGGAAAAGATATTTGGATTACAGAGGTGAATAGAAGAAACGGGAGTTATGGTAGTAACCCAGAGGATAGCAATCCAAATCCAGAAGAAGAACAAAAAAGTAGGTTGTTATCGATGATCAATAACTTGGGTGGTACGAGTCAGATCAAAGCTTTTTATATTTATGAGTTATTTAACGAACCAAGAACTAGAAGTACAAGGCCTAACGAAGCCAATTATGGATTGATTAAATGGTCTTCAAATGAGCACCCCTTTTTACAAGATCAATTGATCTATAAACCGGTTTCCGAAATGGTAAAGTTTAAAATAGAAGAATCTAAATATGGATACGAGGACTATGTATATAGCATTTATCAAAAAATGCTGGAAAGGTCTCCTGAGGAAGAAGGGCTTATTTTTTGGAGTGATATTTTTGAGAACCTAAGGAATAAAGAAGACTTTCTTGGAAGAATTTTACCAGAAGGAAGTTACAAACTTTTTGTACAAGAACAATACAGAACGCTATTAGATAAAGAAGGAGATACAGGAGGAGTAAATTATTGGACCGAAAGAATGAAAAATGGAGCGAGTAGAGAACAAATTATTGTTGATTTTTGCTCAGGGGCGGATTTCTGGAATCTTTCGAATCAAAATAATACCGATTTTGTGATACGTTTATATCGCAAATTGCTAGGTAAAGATCCAGATCCAAGTGGTTTGAATCATTGGGTAAATGAATTAAATTCTGGTGCGCTAAGATACACAGTAGTAGTTAGTGTAATACATGAGGATGCATACCTAGAACTTTTTGTGCAACAGCAATTTCAAAAAATATTTGACCGTACTGGGGAAGAATCTGGAGTGAATTTTTGGGTGGACCAAATGAAAAACGGATTAAATCAGAACGAACTAATCGTTAAGTTCTTGATATCCGAAGAATTTTGGAATAAATCAATTGTAGCAGGATACGAAAGAAGGACTCCTTTTTCGTTTCTTCCAAATTAATAACTAACTAAACCGATTCAATATGATTATTTACGGATGGAAAGCAGCGCATTTACGATCTACAAAATCCAAAACGGCAGTGTGCCCAAGTTGTAAAACCCAAGGGTCTACTGTCATCAGTGTTTTTAGCAGACATGTCCATATTTTTTGGATACCTCTTTTCCCTTATGGAAAAACAGGAACTTCGCAATGCCAACATTGTCAGCATACCATGAAGGTCAAACAAATGCCTGAGGAAATAAAACGGGAGTATAAAAACCTAAAGATGGACGTAAAGCCACATATCTGGCAATTCTCGGGGCTGGTATTGATTTCTTTTTTGATCGCGTGGGGAATTTATTCGAGTAAAGAAAATGATAAGAAAAATCTTGAGTATATTGGTGCTCCAAAAGTTGGAGATATCTATGAGTATAAAACCGAAAGTGGATATTATTCATCTCTTAAAGTAGTAAACGTTTCTACCGATAGTATTCGGGTAGTGCCCAACGAATACGAAATAGAGAAGAAGACTGGGATTTATAAAATTGATAAACCAGAGAATTATGGCGAGTTTAGCTACGGATTATCAAAACAAGAACTAATTGAAATGTTTACTTCTGAAGAAATATATGAGGTAAACCGATAATTAGAGATATAGAGTACACCAAAACAAACAAATATGATCAAAAAAACACTGGTAATTGCACTCATGGCGGTTACAGTTGGTGCTTGTAAAAAGGAAAAGACAGTTACCGAGACCACAGCACCAAAAGCGGATGTAAGTAAGGCGTTTAATGAAATGCTAGACAATTACTACGAAGAAGGTTTAGTGCTTAACCCTGTGCAAGCTACTTTTGCAGGAGATAATCGTTTTAATGACCAGTTTCCGAATCCGCTAGCCGACGAAACCGTAAATAAAGTAAAAGCATATTACACTAAATACAAAGAACAACTGGCTCAGTTTGATGATGCATCGCTTTCGGATAGTGAAAAAATGACGAAGGCCATTTTGAAATGGGAATGTGATATTAATCTTGATGCTTTTAACTATAAGAAGGAATATTTTCCTATCGATCAAATGTGGTCGATTAATTTAATGGCGGGACAATTGGCCAGTGGAGCCAGTGCTCAACCTTTTAAAACGGTAGAAGATTATAACAATTGGCTACAACGTTTAGAAGGGTATTTGGCTTGGATGCAATCTGCAGAAGAAAAAATGAAAGAAGGAATGCAACAAGGATATGTATTACCAAAATCCTTAATTGTAAAAGTGCTTCCGCAACTGGAAGCATTGACGGTGAATGATCTTGACAAGCATTTGTTTTATGCACCAGTTAAGAATTTTCCTGAGGATTTTTCTGAAGAAGATAAGAAACAACTTACCGAAGCATATGGTAAAATGGTTTCTGAGAAAATCATTCCTGCGTATACTTCTCTGCATAAATTTATGAGTGCAGACTATCTGGATGCAGGTAGAGCAAGCTCTGGTATAGCTGATATCCCTGGAGGAAAAGAATATTATGATTATCAAATTAAGTTGTACACTACTACCAATATGACCGCAGACCAAATTCATGAATTGGGATTGTCTGAGGTAGCTCGAATTTTATCCGAAATGGAAAAAATAAAAGAGCAGGTGGGGTACACGGGTGATTTAAAATCATTTTTTAATCACGTACGTAACAAAAAGGAGCTAATGCCTTTTACAGAACCGCAACAGGTAATCGATAATTTTAATGCGATTCATGATCGTATGAAACCACAGATAGAAAAGTTGTTTGATGTAAAGCCTAAAACTCCTTTTGAGGTGCGCCGTACAGAGGCTTTTCGTGAAAAATCGGCTAGTGCAGAATATAATCCAGGTTCTCTGGATGGTACGCGACCAGGTATTTTTTATACTCCGATTCCAGATGTGACCAAATACAATACGTATAGTGATGAGTCACTGTTTTTACACGAAGCTATACCAGGACACCACTATCAAATTTCTTTAACTCAGGAAAGTGAAGAATTACCAAAATTTAGAAAAACATTATGGTATAGTGGTTATGGTGAAGGTTGGGCATTGTATAGTGAATCTTTAGGAAAAGAACTAGGCTTGTATACCGATCCTTATCAGTACTTTGGAATGCTTGGGGCAGAGATGCACCGCGCTATCCGTTTGGTGGTAGATACAGGGTTACATTCAAAAGGATGGACCAGAGAACAAGCGATTCAATATTCTTTGGATAATGAAGCTGAATCAGAAGCTGGGATCATTTCTGAAATAGAACGATATATGGCCAACCCAGGACAAGCCTTATCATATAAAATAGGCCAGTTAAAGATTAGAGAACTTAGAGCCAAAGCCGAAAAGGAATTAGGAGATAAGTTTGATATCCGCCAGTTTCACAATGAAGTGTTAGAAACTGGATGTGTACCTCTTGCTTTGTTAGAGGATAAAATCAATGGCTGGATTGCTAAGAGTAAATAGAAAGATCTTATGAAATAATAAAGGCGCTTGAAATCAGGCGCCTTTTTTTGTTTAGAAACTAGTGTATGCTTTAAGTACTTTTTGCCCCAGCATTTTGGCTGTTGTTAAATACAAAAATTGCTTGGGCTGCGTGGTTAAAAATTCACTCATTAACCACTGCTCCATATCATTAAATATTTCTTTGAACAAGTTAGGACGGTAGCGGGTAATAGAACCCAAATAGAAGATAGTCCAATAAATAATCATCTCAGTAGGGTATCGGTGTTGCTTCTGTTTTGAGATATACATTTTGTACCCATCATCACCCACATAATACCAAACTCCCTTATGTATAAGTTGTTGGGATAGGGCGTAATAATCCTGTCGGGTAGGACTGTATTTGTCGATGTTTAAAGATTCGATTAAATATGGAACGCCTTCTTCCTTTTCAATATGATATCCTAATTTTTTTAATGAAGTAATATCTCTACCATCACATTGTACTTTGGCTTTGATCCCTATTTCTTTACCATCCTTAAAATATAGCACATTGGATAGTTTGCAAAAGGACTCTGAAACGCGATAGATCTCACTATAGGCTCTATGAATCCCTACACAGTGTGATAACAGATTCTTCAGGTTGATTGTGGTATTGGTGTCAATGGTAACTCCATTAAATAACCGATACAATTCTGAAGCTACCTTGATTTTATCTTTTTCAATAGGTTGTAAGGTTACCCCGCTTCTACGAAAAGAATTGTTATTACGCTCGCTAATACCATGGAGGTAATGAATGTGCTGCCCATAATTATGTTCCAGATTCAAAACAATCTTGGATAGATTGAGAAACGAATAGTAAAACAATAAGGGTTTGGTATTGAGAGGAGCACTTTCTGCCGCATTGTAGAAGTTTTTGGCCTGTTCTAATAGAGAAAGCAAAAACTTTTTATCGATGTTTTTCTTCTTAATCACATAATCCCAAAATGCCCAAACGTCGGAGATGATTAATTTTCTTTCGTGTCCTAAATAAACAAGATTGGTTTCCTTGGTAAACAAAGGGAACCCATATTTTTCTTTTAATTCTGTCATTTTTTAAGCTGGCTCAACTGTTTTGTAAAGCTACTAGTTTTTTGCCAATAAGAATAAAGAAACTCTTTCTAATCAACATAGAAAGAGTTTTCATCTTGAATTGATGAGGTGTAGATGGTTAAAACCCTTTAAAGGCTTCTGCATCTTTTATCAAAACCAATATATCGTACCTAAATATGGTCTTTTTGAATCCTTCAGAGAAATTTGAATATGCATGTTCTCTCAAGGGTGCTAAGTTTAAAACAAAGTATTTTTTCGTAATAGAAGGTATGAGCTCTTGTATTTCTTTAGGGAACTGTTTCGTATTGTCAAAAGGCACCGAAGATGAAGGAGCAAATGGGTTACCGGTGGCAGCAGTTCCTGTGATTCCCATAACCACAAAATGAACCGAATGCATGTTGTTCATAATAGCCAGTTCGCTGGCTAGATTAGAGATATCGTAGATATTGGTTCGAGTTAGCCCTTTGGCAGCGTGATTCGCTCCCAGTTTAAAAATTACCTTAGGCGTTGGTGTTATTTTTTGAGCTTCTTTATAGTAACGAGCAAAGTTTTGCTTCATCAATAGTCCTCTTTCGTTATTATTCTTGTAATACTCTTTGGTAATCGTGTTGTAGGCATAGATCTCTTTAGTTTTCCAAAGTTGCTTGATAATTTCAATTTCATTTGGATCATCGGTAAGCGATAATAAATGATCATGAGTAGCCTTATCGTATTGAAAAATGTAAGGTGCGGTGTAGTCTTTTTGTGCTACGGCTTGTTTGTATGCGATGCCTGCTTTTTCTTTGAGCTCTTCTACTTTGTTTTTTAAGGCTTTATTCTGGGTAGTTCGACTCAAGTACTCAAAGTTTAAACGAAACTGAACCATAAAAGTCTGGTCAATTCCCCAGATATCTCCTGCTTTTGTTACAACATTAGTAAATAGGTCATAATCATCTTCATTGTTGTAAAATGGTATGCTATATGGAAACTCCCTATCTAGATTTTTTGCTTTATCAATAGGAGCTTTTGTGGATGCCATTGCCTTGATCTTTTTTGCTGCAATGGCATCGGTTTCTATACATAATGTTTTGTACTCATAAGATTGTGCTTGGTCGAATAGGAAATTCGTAAACGCACCTACTTCTTTGATGCCATGTTGCTCTCCTACAAATACAAATTGACTGTTTTCTAGTTCTTTCTTGGCAAAAGTGATGAATTTTTCTTCAGACAACTCGTCAATTTCAAAACTGTAATCCGAAAGATTGATTTTGTTTTGAGTATGACCAGATATGGAAAACAATAGTGCTGATATAAATAAAATGACATATATTTTTTTCATAAGATGTACTTTTTTGATTGATGAATCAAAATTAGAGAGTTTACCAATCGCTTTTTTTGTAGAAAACCATGAGTAAGGATTAGAGCTATATGAAGAGGTGTTTTTAGAGTGTGAGATTAGATATTTTCCTGATGAAGACAAAAAAAGCGCACTGAATTGGTGCTGTTATGGCTCTAAAAGAAGTTGGGAATTAGTATTGATTAGCTATTTTTATATACCTAAAATGACGATATGACTGTACAATCACCCAGATTACCCGTAGTTTGGAAACTAGCAATTGTAGTGACCATAGGTGCGGTAATGTTTGGGATTATTGCTATTGGTTCCATGTTTAGAGAACCTCCTGGTTTTAATCCTGTTTTTTTGATACTAAAACTGTTTTTGATATATCTCTGTTTTGAATCGATTGTTCAATTTCAACAAAGAGTGTGGACAAAAAAATTGAATAATGTTTTGATTTTTTTGGGGAGTGTAGTTTTTGGGACAACAGTATATACAGTCTTGTTTTATTTTTACAAATGGTTAGATCATCTTGTTTTGCATAGCGAGGTTCCTATGCTGCAGCATATGGTTTTTGCTGCTTTTATAGGTTTAGCTATTTCGGCAATAATCAGCTTAATTCTTATTGCGTCTAACTGGAAAAATCAATATTACTTATCCCAATTGGAGAATGAAGAGTTTAAGAGAGAAATAGTAAAAGCAAATTTGGCGATTCTTAAAAATCAATTAGATCCTCATTTTATGTTCAATAATTTTAATACGTTATACTATTTAATTGATGAAAACACTACACTGGCTCGACAGTTTTTAGAAAATATATCATCGGTATATCGGTACATTTTGCAGTATAATGATCAGGCATTGATTCCTATATCTCAAGAATATCAGATGGTAAAACAGTATTTGGGATTACTTGAATTGCGATATAAAAGTGCGTTAAGTATCGATATTAATGTGGATGCTGAAATGCTCAAACATAAAAACGTACCTCCTCTGGTTTTGCAGCAACTGGTGGAAAATGCAATCAAGCATAACAGGATAGATGAACATTATCCTTTGACTATTGGTTTTGAAGTTTCTGAGGATTATTTTACCATAAAAAATAATACAAACCCCAAACGTTTGTTAAAAACTACAGGAACAGGTTTGGACAACATCAAAAAACGATATGGTTTTCTTTCGAACCAAAAAGTCATAATAATTGAGAAGGCAAGGGAATTCGAAGTATCCATCCCTTTATTAAAAAGTGAACAATGAAGCGTAACGCTGTACTTATAGAAGATGAAACCGCAGCAAGGGATCATTTTATAAAAACTCTGGGGCAGATTACCAGTGATATCAGAATAATCACATCGATAGCTTCTGTAGAAGATGCGATATCTTGGTTTACCACAAACCCTTCTCCTGATTTGATTTTTATGGATATTCAATTGTCGGATGGGTTATCTTTTGATATTCTTCAAGAGATAGAAATCGAAGTCCCTATCATTTTTGTAACGGCATATGATCAATATGCGATTCAGGCATTTAAAACTACAGGAATAGATTATCTACTAAAACCTATTGTAAAAGATGATCTTGAAAACGCGCTAAACAAATTTTTTAAAACCAGCATTCAGCCTGATGATGAATTGGGGATTAAGAGTATAGATCTGGCACAAAATGTTAGGGGACACTATGGAAAGAAATACAGAGAACGCTTTTTATTGAAGTCCGGTCAGAATATGATACCTGTTACTATAAATGAAATTGCATACTTCTACAGGGATAAATTAGTTTTTGCCCAACTTTTTGATGGTAGGTCCTTTGTATTGGATTATTCTTTACATCAATTGCAGCATATTTTGGATCCCAAAATCTGCATTCGATTGAACCGGCAAATTTTGGTACATATTGATGCCATAAAAGAATTACAGACCGCAAAACCTGGACAGTTAAGGATAACACTACAACCTCAGTTTCACGAAGAAATTTGTTTAAGTCCAGAGCGGTCGAGGTACATAAAACTTATTCTGAATGAAACATAAAACTTAGCAGCTATCATCGTAACCGCTAAGCTTTATGTGTATTATTGATTTAAAAATAAGCATTCGCAATACGTTCTTTCGATTTTTCTAAAGCTACAGCATGAGTTGCTCCCATTTTAGATATTTTTTCAATAGCGTTGCGTACCAATTGTTCGTTGGGGAGAGCCGATGCTAGTCCATTTTTGGCAGCAACTAGTTGTTGGGCTTCTTTCAACTGATCTTCGCTAAGTCTAGCTTTTAATCTAGCTACGGCTTCCGAATATTGTCTGTCAAGTTCCATCCAAGTATTGATATCGATTTTACCTTCACCCAATTCGTCCGTAAGTGCTGCTTGCAATGCCTTCATATGCAAATAATTCTTTTTGTTGATTAATGCAGCATCAAACTTTGCTTGATGTTTGATGTCGTCTATACTTTGTATCACCCGATAATATATGGCTGTGGTGGTTACTGCTTCGTTTCCAAAAGTTTCGTTGTCTTCAATATTGGTCGAAGAAGCATATAAAAATGCAAATACCCCAGGGGATAGTCGGTTCATAGAAAATGATAGGCTAGTGGCCGATTGAGATGACGATTTAGCAGCTTGTGCTACGGTATTTACTACATCTACATAAGCTTCGATAGCCTCTGGACTGGTTGCAGGTTGTACCACCGTTGGATCCATTGCTTTGATAGCTGCTTTGAGAGAGGAGGTAACTACTTCTGCGATTTTATCCAGGCTAAACTGACTGGTATATTCTGTTTTGATAGCTGAATTGTAATCGATTTGTCGAGGGTCTGTAATTTGTGCATCGGATAAATGACTTTCAATTTTAGAAAAAAACGCTCTTTGTGTGCTCCTTCCTGAGCGATAATCATTGCTTCCAATTTCTCGATCTGTTCTTTTGCCTTTACTGTTTTGTCGGCAACGCGTTGTACTTTTGCTGTTCTACATGCCATGGTTTTCAGTATTTACTTCCTACTCTTTTGGCTTTTCGGATTGCGCCTCGTTGTTTTTAAGTGGTTTCTGAGCTCCACAAATAGAGATAATTTGTGTTCTCAAAAGTATGGCGCCAAGGAAAGGCGAACAAGACCATAAATACTTGATTTGTAATACCGTATTTATACGGATTGGGTGAGAATTATACGTTGTTTAATACATTGTTTTGCTTTTATTTTTTTGATCAAAAATTTAATAAGTAGCCTATATTTTGCAAGAGAAAGTTTGTTGGGGATCACGCAGATGTAAGATTGTTGCATGACTTTAATTAAGAAAACCTTAACGATGTCAATTATTGCTTATCCCTATTTTTAGCCTCGAAAATCACAACTCAACTCAATTATGAAAAAGATTCTTTTTTTAGGTGTTAGTACCTTACTCTTCATTTCTTGTCAGCAATCAATAGAGGTGGATATGGTTGTTACTAATGCAAATGTATACACAGTGGATGATGGTGCTAGCAAAGCCCAAGCCTTTGCGGTCAAAGATGGTAAATTTGTTGCTGTTGGTAGTACTGAGGAAATTTTGAATACCTATACATCCACCAAAACCGTAGATGCCGCGGGAAAAACTATCCTTCCTGGCCTTATTGATGCGCATTGTCATTTTTATGGACTAGGGATGCAACAGCAGAAAGTGGATTTGGTAGGCACCAAAAGTTACGATGAGGTTTTGGATCGCATAGTATCATTTCAAAAGCAAAAAAATGTTTCCTTCATCACAGGTCGTGGATGGGACCAAAACGATTGGGAAGTACAAGAGTTTCCTACCAAAGAGAAATTAGATAGTCTTTTCCCAGACACACCGGTTGCTGTACGTAGAGTAGATGGACATGCGATGCTGGTCAATCAAAAAGCACTGGATATGGCTGGGATAACTGAAGCGACAAAGGTGCCTGGAGGAGAAGTAATTTTAAAAGATGGGAAACCTACCGGAGTACTAGTAGATACCCCAATGAAAATGGTTGATAAGGTGGTTCCAAAACCAACTGTTGAGGAACAAGTGCAAGCCTTAAAGGATGCCGAAAAAATTAACTTCGGATTTGGGTTAACTACAGTAGACGATGCGGGGTTAAGCCCAGAGGTGATTTCGATGATCGATAGTCTGCAAAAAACAGGAGAATTAAAAATCAGAATGTATACTATGGTTAGTAATGTACCAGAGTATGTAGATTACTACTTGAAAAAAGGAGTTCATAAAACAGATCGGTTGAATGTATCTTCTTTCAAGGTGTACGCAGATGGTGCTTTGGGATCCAGAGGAGCTGTCTTAAAACAACCTTATAGTGATAAGCATGATCATCATGGAGCAATGGTTATTGGAGTAGAAGATTTTAAAGCTTTGGCTAAAAGATTGGCGGACTCTCCTTTCCAGATGAATACCCACGCCATCGGAGACTCTGCCAATGCAGTGGTGATGAAAACGTATTATCATGCGCTAAAAGGAAAATCCGATCGCAGATGGAGAGTCGAGCATGCCCAAGTGGTAGCTCCAGAAGAATTTGAGATACTAAATAATAACCTGGTAATGAGTGTACAACCTACCCATGCAACAAGCGATATGTATTGGGCAGACGAACGCTTGGGAGAAGAACGTATCAAAGGAGCGTATGCTTATAAGAAATTATTGGAAAAAACAGGAACGATCGCCTTAGGAACTGATTATCCGGTAGAGAATGTGAGTCCGTTCTATACCTTTTATGCTGCCGTGGCCAGAAAAGATCTAAAACAATATCCCGAAGGTGGGTTTCAGAAGGAAGATGCACTTACCAGAGAAGAAACCTTAAAAGGAATGACATTGTGGGCAGCATACAGTAATTTTGAGGAAAACGAAAAAGGAAGTATTACCAAAGGTAAATTTGCTGATTTTGTAATTCTTGAAGAGAATATTATGGAAGTTGAAGAAGATAACATACCCAATATAGAGGTGAAAGCGACTTATCTCAACGGAGAAGAAGTGTATAGCAAATAGGAGGAGCCCATTTGCAGCAACAAAAAGCTAGAAACAACTAAATGTTTCTAGCTTTTTGTTTTATATGATGTGTTTAGATATTGAATGTCTATGTATTATCGACCTCCATTAGCTCTTAGATCGGCAATGCAAAGTGGATCAAGTACTGGTATCTCATCTCCCAATCCCATCATACCACTGCCAAATTCGATAGCAGCTTCCATCAAGCAACTCTCTACATTGCAATGACCACTATTTTCCTCATCTTCATGAGCAGATTGTAAAGGAGTCCCAATATTAACCAGTCCCATAAGGTGGGCAAATTCATGATTCAGTGTAGCCGTTTCTATACTACTTAACAAAGGAGCACCTGGGCGAGTACTCAACTGTCTCAATGTTCCTTCATAAATAACCATAGATGTATTGCGATAAGCAGATCCCAAAGTCACTTGTTGGTTGCTGTCTTCTTCGTTTCCACCATCAGCAAAATACACGTATACCGTAATCTCATCACCTGCATTAAATATAGATCTTGTGTTGGCCTCGATAGCCGCAATTTCTTGTATAGTAAAAGGAGCTTGATTTGAAGAAGGTACAGAACGCTGATTAATTACAATACCATCAGGCTTAAATAGTCGTTCTTCTAGAAACTGTCTAAAAGCGTTAACAGCGGTAGTCGTAGGTTCAAAACCTTGTACAGAAACCATTTCTACAATCAAACTATTAAAGTTGGTACTACTCAATAAATCATTAGCAGAGCTACCCAAAGGTTGCTGGTTGCTAGCAGGTATCGCAGCAGTTTCTAGAGAGGTGTTGTCATCATCATCAGAACAACTAATTAAAATAAAAGAAGAAAATAATAGATATGCTAAAAGCTTTGTGATTTGCACGAGACTTAGTTTTAGTTAATACTTTGGTTACCTAGATGATGGATATAGATTATGCTTTAAAAAACGCTATAATCCAGATCATGTGACAAAAACATAAATCGCCACAAAGACTATACCATGTTAGGCATTCAATAAGGTAAACTTGGCTAAATAGTCGTTATTTTCCCCTTCGACTAACAATTCGCACAAAAAGCCATGTGCATTTGCGGCATTTTGTAAGGTGTTATAATCAATGTATAACCAATCAAACCAGTCTGTAGTTAATGCTTTATAGGTCATCTTGTAACGCATCTCACCATAGTAAGCTGCTGTAGGATCTACCCAAAAACCACCATCTTCATCAGTAAATAAATAGGAAATGTCAGAAGAGTCGATGAGTACTTGTCCGTTAGGAGTCAAAAGTGTTTTGAGATGAACAAAAAAGCGATCGATCTGATCCAAACGACCAATGATGCCACTACCATTCATCAAAAAAAGGAGCGTATCATAGGTTTTGTCTTTTAATGTGAAGATATCCTGAACCTTTGCTTGTTGTAATCCTCTTTTTTGAGCAATTTCAATAGCTCCTTCAGAAATATCGATGCCCGTAACATCTAGTTTTTTTCTTCCTGAAGGTAAAGACTATGGCTACCTGCTCCACATCCCACATCCAATACTTTGCCATAGGCAAGATCCAATGCCATTTGTTCTATTTTGGGCATATCGTGATACGTTCTGAACAAATAGGAAACAGGAATATAATCATCATCAAAATCCGGAGCATGCACGGTGATATCTTCAGAATAATTCTGATCATAGTAATCTCTAATTGCTGTTCCAAAGATATCTTTGCTCATAATAGTATAGGATAAAAGGTAAATTGTAATTTTGCCTTATGCAAGAATTCATAGATCAATTACCAAAACTGGCCAAAGATAAACATAACGAAAACAAAAAGTTCTTTGCAAAACTCAAAAAAAGCCACCCAAGAAGTTGGATGAAACAATGCAGGTGTTACATGATGAAGAGTTTGAACGTACCGATTGTTTAGAATGTGCTAATTGCTGTAAGACTGCCGGCCCTTTGTTTACAGACAGAGATGTGGAGCGTATTGCCAAGTTTTTTAGGATGAAACCGCAAAAGTTTGAAGAAACGTACCTAAGAAGAGATGAAGATGGAGATTTGGTATTGCAAGAAGTACCCTGTACGTTTTTGGGGGCAGATAACTATTGTTCGATTTATGAGGTACGACCAAAGGCTTGCAGAGAATATCCTCATACCGACCGTAAGAAATTTCAGCAGATTTCGAATTTGACCCTAAAGAACGTAGCGATTTGTCCTGCAGCCTATAATATTGTTGAAAAGATGAAAGCTATGCTATAATACAAAAATTCCCATGCCTTGTACAAGGCATAGGAATAATTTGGAAGTGTGTCTTTTATTCGTTAATTCGGATGATTATAATCCTTTTTTTAAGTCTTCGATAGTTTTTGCCATTACTACTCCAGGTAGTTTAATAGGAGCGGCAACTTGTGCCAAGAATGTACCTTTTACTTCACCAGTTTTGTAAGTAGTAAATCCGATTCTGTATAAACCAACGGTTAACGCTTTTAAAGGATCGCTAGCTTCGCTTTTGTATCTTAAAAGAGAGTTATAGCTACTTCCGCTTGGTTGTTTTGGCATTTCACTACTGTCGTCATTTTTAGCTAATGTAGTCCAGTTAGCCGCTTTTACAGCATCCTCGCTAATTTTATCTTTACTTACAATATCAGAACGTTCTAAAGTAATGTAAGTATCAAAGTAATCGCTAGATCCTGCGTTTTCTGTATATGCAGCAGCTTCAGTAGCTCCTTTGATTTTAGTTTTACCTACAGGAGACATCATTCTAACTCCAAGTTCTGGAGCTACAGCAGGAATCCAAACGTAGATATAATAGAATTTTTTCCCCTCTTTTACCTCGTCTTCATTACCAGGAGCTGCATATCCTAAATAAGATACCACATCAGTATAAGGTACTTTGATGGTTTTTGGACCGATCTTCTTTTCAGTAAGACCTCCAAACTTTTTTAGTTTTTGAGCTTGAGCTGTTGTAGAAAAAACCAGGGCAAATGCACTTAATAAAATTAAGGTTTTTGTTTTCATAATAGTTGAATTAGTTATGTTTATTGATAATTGGTTAGACACACTTATATGATATAAGTAATTAACAATACTAAATATAGACAAATATGAGTTTTTATCTAGGTAATAATACCATTTGTTGGTTAATATATTATTACCAATTAAAAAACAAGATGACCCGATTTTATCTTGTTAAATTGTAGTGTTTTTATAAAATCAGATAAATTTCGAGTCATCTATACAACAACAATAGTTCTTTTAGAAATCGATATCGTCTCCAGCTTTTGCCCCAGCGAACTCAGCATTGTATTTTTCCATAAGTTCCCCCATTTTTAATGCCATACGAGTATCCGTTGCCATTTTGGGACTCCAATGAGCTCCAACAGAACCCCAGTCTGTTACTGTAAGCCCATACTCCTGTAAAATAGAAGCGGCATCTTTTCCTTGTGCAGCCCCCATATTTTGATGACACATAATTTTTATGTATAGCTCAAAATCTTCCATAACATTAGTCAAACTATTACCACTGCTAGTAGTATTGGCTTCAGATTCCTGATTAGTTTCTTGAGAGGCAAACTTTCCTATATTCGAATTTACAAAAGCATCTCCGTACACTTTAGAGATAGCAAATGTAGTGTCTTGAGACATTCTCGTATTCCACTCTGCAGATACTTCATCCCAAATGGGTTTTTCGGTTCCAACAATCTGTAAAACTTCTTCAAGATCCATACCTCCTGCAATTTTAGCATTGGCTGCTGCCCAGGTTTCCATATCAATTCCAGAAATAGGATCCAATAACCCTCCGGCTTCTGCGGCTTCGATATGCGAATCCATTTGGGCGTCTAATTTCGCTTTCTGTTCCTTTAAAAAGTCATCAGCCGCATCATAGGCCTTTTCCTGAGCATCATCGAGTAAGGCTATTCCCCACAAAAAATGTTGTTCATTAGAGAATCCGTATTCTTGAATTTGATCGTTAAACTCTTCCAGGTTATCATCTTTAATATCTTTAATTTCATTAAGAATACTCGTAGCATCATCATGAGAAAGTTCACGAACTTGCTCCGGCATTTCAAATTTATGTACATATCCATATCTTCTAATACCAATTGGAAATTGGTTGTTGAGATCTACCCAATGTGGCTCACTTAAGTCGGGTTTGTATGGCCAAACATCATGATTCTCGTCTGCATCAAGATCCTGAAAAGACAAATCTGCGCATGGCCATGTGGTATAATCATAGTCATGCCAGTCCATACGGTCTAGTACCATTAAATAATCTCGATATTCGTCTTTGTTTTTTCCAGTTACATTTTGGTATAATTCATTCACTGTACTCATAATATTTAATTTTTAATGATTGATTTTTGTTTTTATAATTGAGATAATATTTCCTGTTTTTTCCGTTTGTACTCTTGCTCATCGATTAATCCTGCATCAAACATTTTCTTTAGCTTTTCAAGTTTTTGCATAAGATCATCTTCTGAAGAAGTATTTTGGTTAGAGGAGTTTTGTTGAGGCGAGGAAGCTTGCCCTTGATTGGTTTGATTGTTCATCATGTTACCTAGCATTTGACCCATTCCGAGTCCGGCTCCCATTTGCATGCCAAGGTTACCACCCCCTTCATTTTTTGCCATATTTTTTAAGGCTTCGAGTTGTTGGTAATCCTGATAACTAACACCAAGTTCTTTCATCGCTTGAGCTTCGGCGCTCATATCTGCGATTCTACCAATTCTTGTCCTGGTTTCTTCATCAAAACTGGTACCTTCTATTCTGAAATCCAGTAATTCGAATCCCAAATCATCAAAAATCTGAATACTGGAATTCTTTGAGAAGGATGCTATTTCATTGCGATGTTTGTCAATTTCTATATAGCTGAAAGATGCATTGGCGAGAAAATCACTAATAGGTTGTGTAATTCTGGAAAGTATTACTTTTTGTATTGCTTTGACGGGGTAATAATCATCCCCTGCAATGACATTTGTAAAAAAGTTAACAGGTTTGGTGATCCGGAAAGAAAAGTTTCCAAAGGCACCTAATCCTACTGGAAAATTATATACAGGATCTTTATAGGTTATTGGTGAAGGAGTCCCCCATCGTATATTTTGCATTTCTGCTTTACGGTAAAAGAAGATACCAACTTTGTGAGCAGACTCAAATTTATACATAATGCTTTTGATCGTAGTCCAAAAAGGAATATTACCAGTTTTAAGATCGTAAAGACCTTCAGTTTCAAAAAAGCCTTTTACTTCTCCTTCGTATACAAAAAGGCATCCTTGTCCCGGACCCACAATGAGTTTTGATGCGTTCTTAATTTCGTCCCCATTTTCGGTCCATTTTTCAAAAAGAGTTTCTGGCTTTGGGTGATGCCATTCGATTACCGAACGAAGTTGATTACTAAATGAATTTGACATATCTTTTTTCTTTTATTGGATTACTGGTAGTTCGTTAAAAAAGCTGTTTTGGCTTTCAGGTCTTTCTCGTATCTGTCTTTATAATCAGGGATAATGTCTATGCGCCTTTTTAGGTAAGCTTCTACATATTTTTGATAGTGTATGGCTAACTCTTCTTTGTTGTGGACCTCTGAGTCTCTTAGATAATTTTGAAATTTCAAATACTCATAGTGCAGGTAATGTGTTAAGCCAGCTTCTTCTCCTAAGGCGTGAACTGCAAAATGTTCGATGTTTCTGGCTTTTGTTCCCGGTTCGAATGTATTTACGGTTTGGCAATAGGAACAGGTGCTATAATAGGATCTAAAAAAATTATCTTTTACAGGAAGTTTGGCTTGGCATTGTGTACAACAAAAGTCTTTGGATAAAATGTCTTTAACTTCTTTTATTAGTGTTTTTGCAGCCTCCGAAAAAACTTTTACCTCGTATGATTTTAATTGCTGTTCTAATTCGAATCTAAGAGAAAAGCCTTTGTCCCGTTCTTTATTAAAAGCTGTGGAGCCAAAATCCACACCGACATCTAAAAATGCATCTTCAACTTTCTCCTGCCAGGTATCATCGATTTTGTAAATAAGGTCAGTAGCTTGAGAGTAAATTCCTTGCCATGCATTACTGAAAGTAGTTGTTTCGAAATCTGTTGCTTCAAATAACATGGGCAAGACAGCTTCGGTTTTTTTGAGTATTTCTAGAAACCGTTCTTCAATTTTTTTGAGAAAACTATCCCATCTATGTTGTGTATCACTAAAAGACATTATACTATTTGGATTAAGGATTAATAGAATAGATTCCCACAGAAATCACAATATTGAAGATCTGTGTCCTCTGGTCTTGCCGCTCCGCAGCTTTTACATTTTTTGGTTTCAAGACCAGCGTCTGTTTCTTCGTACTTTTTGGTGGAAGAGACGGCATTAGCAAGGATATCATCCAATAGACTTCTTTCTTCTTTGGATTTTTTGTTGTTCTTTTTTTGCATCTCTACTTTTTTGAAGTGAATTAAAATGTATAGCCCTTATGTTACCAAGTAAAACATAAGGGCTAGTAGGATCAATTGATCATATTCCAAATGGTATTATAACCCCTTCTTTAGATCAGCAATTGTTTTCGCCATCACTACACCAGGTAACTTGATGGGGGCAGCTACCTGCGCTAGAAAAGTTCCTTTTACTTCTCCAGTCTTATACGTTGTAAAACCAATTCTGTATAGTCCTACAGTAAGTGCTTTTAATGGATCGCTAGCTTGACTTTTATATCTTAATAAAGAGTTGTAGCTGCTTCCGCTTGGTTGCTTTGGCATTTCACTACTATCATCATTACGTTCTAACGTTACCCAGTTCGCACTTTTTACAGCATCTTCGCTGATGTTATCCTTACTGATAATATCTGATCTTTCTAGAGTAACATAAGTATCAAAATAGTCTTTAGAACCTGCATTATCCTGGTAAGCCTGAGAAGAAGTAGCCCCTTTTACTTTTGTTTTTCCAACAGGAGACATCATTCTTACCCCTAGTTCTGGCGCTACAGCTGGGATCCATACATAGATATAGTAAAATTTCTTTCCGTCTTTTACTTCATCCTCATTTCCTGGTGCCGCATATCCTAAATAAGAAACAACGTCTGTATATGGTACTTTGATGGTTTTTGGTCCAATCTTCTTTTCTACAGAGCTACCGAATTTTTTTAATTTTTGAGCCTGAGTTGTAACGTTGCTTCCAAAAGTTAGAAGTGCTAGAACAATTAAAATTTTTGTTTTCATTTTTAAAATTTAAAATATTAATTAATAATTGATTAGTTGTTGTTTGCCAGGTATGGCATGATGCTTACAAATACTATAGCAAAGGCTAAAAGTATAAGTCCAATAAAGTGATACCAAGGCGTTTTGATTTTGTCTTTTTTGAAATCTTCAAAACTGGTAAGGAGTTCCTGGTTTTGAATTTCTCTTTTTCAAAAGCTCCTTTGCAATGACCACAGACTGTGTATACTTTTTTTCCTATTGGGAAAAATGGTATCCAAAACACATGGACATATTTTTTGTATCCCTGTACCCACATATTGTTTTGAGTTCCACAATGCGGACAAATTCCGTTATCCAGTTTTTGTGGAGCTATGGTCGAAGAACTTGTTCCAAATATGATCATAGTATTAAGATTAATTAGTTGTCTTTACCAGGATAATGTGGTTAAATAATGGGATGACTAGATGAATAAGAAAGAAGCTACAATCATCCAGGCTCCTACGATAAGTCCTAGAACTCCAAGCTTTCCTTGTTTAGGAGCTAATTTCTCTCTTAGACGTACAGCTTTTTCTTTTGCCGCTTCGTTTTTTGATAAGAAAAATTTGTTGATAAGTCCAAAACCTAGCATGAAACCTAAAATAGCTTCAACCACGTTTCCAGCTAATAAGGTAATCCACCAAATAGGATGTGTAGTCAACCATCCAATGTTCAAGACTGCAGAGATGATTCCCCATACTCCCCAGAAGCAGAAGACTAATCCGATCCATCCTTGATAAGGTTCAATTTTTTCTAATAATTCTTTAGCGTTAGGCTTTTTTGCAAGTAATAAAGAAGGTACTGCAATAATACTCAATAAGATTAAGGTAATTCCCCAAGTCATAATATATCTATTTAAAGGGTTAGTGATTATTTTTTGTGTATTCATTAAAGTTGAAATCATAAATAGACTTCGTTTTGTTACTTCAGAATCACATTACAAAGATGAGGTAGATTGCTCTCCAGAAAAACACCCTTTCTAGTAAAAATAGCTCCCCTGAAAACAGGGGGATATGGATATTAGTAATTCCCGGTTTCTAGTGATTCCTAAAAAGAGGATAGCGGATAATTTTGTGGTGTAAACTCAAAACGCCAAAATGAATTATGGGAAGTATTAGGGGAAACATACTCATAAAAGGTTTTATACTGCTTTTTATTATTAGCACGTCGTATAGTCAGGGTTGTCCAGAAGTACCAATATCTATTTTGGATGGTTCTAATAGTCTAATTGTAAATGGAATCAATCCGCAAGATGATTTAGGATTTTCGGTAAAAGATGCCGGGGATGTCAACGGAGATGGTATAGCAGATGTTATTATTGGTGCTCCTGCTGTTGATAATACGGTAGAAGATGTAGGTGAGGCTTATGTCATTTTTGGAGAATCAGGATTAAGTATTGGATCTTTTGATCCATCTACTTTGGATGGAACAAATGGATTTGCCATAAGAGGAACCAATGCAAATGATCAATTGGGAAAGGCGGTTGATGGAGCAGGAGATTTTAATGCGGATGGGATTGATGATGTAATCATAGGAATTACCCCAAATACGGGTGTAAGTAAAGTCATTGTGGTTTTTGGATCTAATTCAGGGTTCTCATCCTTATACCAAGAATCCGATATTAATGGAACCAATGGAGTAATTATTTCTTCTGATGTTGCTGGGAATCAGTTTGGTGAAGCACTAAGTCGCGCAGGTGATGTCAATAATGACGGTGTGGATGATATTATAATTACCGCTCCACTCGATGATACAGTATTTACAAATTCTGGGCGGTCTTATGTTATTTTTGGTAATTCATCTATTACTAGCATGGATGTTTCGATATTGAATGGAGCAAACGGGTTTTTTATCGATGGGTTTTCTCAATCTTCAGGAACTGGGACCAAAGTAAGTGATGCAGGGGATATCAATAATGACGGGATTGATGATTTGATATTGGGTTTCCCAAATTATAGTGAAGGAACAACTGTAGGAGTAGGTCGAGCTTGTGTGATCTTTGGAAGTGGTTCAGGATTTTCTTCATCAGTTGATTTAACAACATTGAATGGAGTTAATGGTTTTTCTTTTGTCGGAGAAGAAGAACGTGCTGCCCTGGGCTTTTCAGTGAGTACAGCAGAAGATTTTAATAATGATGGAATCACAGATGTTATTATAGGTTCGCCAAGAAAGGATCATACTACAACTCGTGAAATAAGAGACCTTGGAGAAGCTTATGTGATCTATGGGAGAAGCTCTTTTTCTGCATTATTTAGAGTTTCAGATTTAAATAATACTAATAGCGTAACCATTAGAGGAGATGAAGGTTTTGAGCTTTTTTCTCGTTCTGGATCCAACAACTTGGGTTATGCGGTAGACGGCCTCAAAGATGTTAACGGAGACGGGATTACAGATATCATCGTTGCTGCCACAGGCGGGGGAGCAGGGAATCGAGGAGGAGTTTATATCATTTATGGGGCTTCTACTCATCCAGGTCTAATAAGTGCAGATGATGTTTTTGGTACCGTGGGTTATCAAATTTTTGAAGATACGAGATTTGCTAACCAGCGTTTCGGGCAAGCGGTAAGTAACCTTGGAGATTTCAACAGTGATGGGGTTACAGATTTTGCCGTCGGCGCTATTCGAAGTTCTTCCTTCAGATCAGAGAATGGGAGGGCTTATATTTTTTATGGAGGTACTTTTGACCTTGCTGATACAGAACTGCCAACGATTAGTTGTCCATCAAATCAACAACTTTACGCTAATTCAACCTTACCGAATTATATTTCTTTTATTGGAGATGCTAACGATAATTGTACCTATCAAGGAGAACTTACTTTTACACAAACGCCACCACAGGGAACTATAATTAATAGCGATACGAATGTCACTATTACAGTATCCGATAAGAATGGGAACACAAATTCTTGTAGTTTTTCGGTTTCCATCAAAACCACATCCTCTACGATTGCCTGTAACACGCCTTCTTTTCGCGTAAGTGATCTTGATGGTACGAATGGGATTGTATTGTATGGTGAATTTGCAATGGGAAGAACTGGGGGAGGAGAAGAGCTGGATGTAGATACGGCAGGAGATGTGAATGGAGATGGAATACAGGATTTTATTGTCGGTACCACAGGAATGGATACCTCTTTTGACGGCCCTTTTAATAATCAGCGTGTTACCAGAGATGGTTCTGCCTATATTGTTTTTGGGACCGCTAGTGGCTTTCCACCAAATATTGATTTGGCATTGCTGAATGGGACTAATGGTTTTATCGTTCGTAATGACACAGATTTTAGAAGTTTTCCGAGCACAGGGGCTTCCGTGAGTAGTACGGGAGATATTAATGGTGATGGTATTGATGATTTGATGATAAGTGATCCATTTAGAAGCACGAGTTTGGGTTCAGAATTAGGGCATATCTATATAATTTTTGGTCGTAGATCCGGTTTTTCCAGAGAGATCTTGATTTCCAGTTTAGATGG
Organism: Aquimarina sp. KJ22-3; assembly: GCF_055808215.1. Lineage (NCBI taxonomy): Bacteria > Pseudomonadati > Bacteroidota > Flavobacteriia > Flavobacteriales > Flavobacteriaceae > Aquimarina > Aquimarina sp. KJ22-3. The sequence continues at coordinate 1,463,478 of NZ_CM147859.1, forward strand.
AAGCAATGGTTTTACTGTTATAGGAGTGGATCCTTTTGAAAGACCTGGTTATGGAATAGATAACATTGGCGATTTTAATGGAGATGGTATTGATGACATCGCTTTGTCTGAAGGTTCGGGAAGTAGAAGTACTTTCACCGGAAAATGTCATGTACTGTATGGAACAAGATCTGGATTCCCCGCAGTCATTAGGGTAAACGAGTTAAATGGCTCAAATGGATTTACTATTGTTGGAGATAATGCCACCACCGGTAAAATAGGTTATTATGTATCGGGCTTAGGAGATGTTAATGGAGATAATATCAATGATCTTGTCATTGGTGGACAAAAAGATAGAAAATTTGTGGTGTTCGGGAGAAATACATCTTTTCCTGTAACTCTTGATGTTTCAAGTTTAAATGGTACTAATGGCTTTGCTGTAGAACATAGTTCCGCAACGCTGTCACGAGTGGTTGGAAAAACGGGAGATATTAATGCGGATGGTTTTAATGATATTACTTTTAGTAATCAATATGTCCTGTTCGGAAGGGCTGTATTTCCATCAGTGGTTGATCTAAATACTTTAGATGGTGCCAATGGTTTTACTTTTGATGGAGTTTCCATTAATGGTTTGGAATTTGCAGGTGATTTTAATAACGACGGAATTGATGATCTTATCATCAATTTACGAAATTCGGTTTCTCTACTCTATGGTAAAAGTAGTTGGGACGCTTCCATAACCCTTGCTTCTGCATCTGTCGCAACCATTTCTTTTGGATTAGACTTGGGAGAAGGTAGAAATATTGCAACAAGTCATGCGGGGGATGTTAATAATGATGGTATTGATGATATTATTATAGGAAAGTATAATGTCATGAGCAGTTATGATATAGATGCTCCTGCTCCTACTTTTTTTGTGGTTTTTGGACAAGACATTCCAGATGTTGACCCTCCTCAAATTACAAGTTGTCCAGGTAATCAAACCTTAAGTTCTGGGACGGCTTTACCGGATTATACAGGTTCAGTTAGTGCAACAGATGATTGTGATACGAATTTGGAAATAGTGCAAAGTCCTGAGGCGGGTACAATATTTACTGCTAACACAACAGTTACTATTACTGTTACAGACAATAGTGGGAAACAAGACCAGTGTACTTTTGAGGTAAGAACACCAAACCCTGAAGTCAATCTTTCAGTTTCTGCAAATTCAGGGACAGAAGCAGCAGGTACAGTGATCACGGTAACGGCGACTTCTTCGTCAGCTGTAGTGGGTGCTCAAACTATTGATCTTGCAGCTACGGGAGTTGGAATTACGGCTTCAGATTTCACCTTGAGTAATGCGAGGATTACTATTGCAGATGGTGCGACTGAAGGTAGTGTAACTTTTACGATTGTAGATGATACAGATGTAGAAGGAACAGAAACGGCAACATTAACGATTAGTAATCCCTCAGCAGGTATTACCCTTGGATCGACTACAACACAAGATATTGTGATTACCGATAATGATTCAGCACCTATTCCTGAAGTCAACCTTTCGGTTTCTGCAAATTCAGGTACAGAAGCGGCGGGTACAGTGATCACAGTGACGGCGACTTCTTCGTTAGCTGTTGTAGGCGCTCAAACTATTGATCTTGCAGTTACGGGAGTTGGAATTACAGCTTCAGATTTCACCTTGAGTAATGCGAGGATTACTATTGCCGACGGTATGACAGAAGGTAGTGTAACTTTTACGATTGTAGATGATGCAGATGTAGAAGGTACAGAAACGGCAACATTAACAATTAGCAATCCCTCAGCTGGTATTAACCTTGGATCGACTACAACACAAGATATTGTGATTACCGATAATGATTCAGCACCTATTCCTGAAGTCAACCTTTCGGTTTCTGCAAATTCAGGTACAGAAGCGGCGGGTACAGTGATCACAGTGACGGCGACTTCTTCGTTAGCTGTAGTGGGTGCTCAAACTATTGATCTTGCAGTTACGGGAGTTGGAATTACGGCTTCAGATTTTACCTTGAGTAATGCGACTATTACTATTGCAGATGGTGCAACTGAAGGTATTGTAACTTTTACGATTGTAGATGATGCAGATGTAGAAGGTACAGAGACGGCTACATTAACGATTAGCAATCCATCGTCTGGTATTACCCTTGGAGCAACTACGACCCAAGATATTGTGATTACCGATAATGATTCAGCACCTATTCCTGAAGTCAATCTTTCAGTTTCGGCAAATTCAGGTACAGAAGCGGCGGGTACAATGATCACAGTAACGGCGACTTCTTCGTTAGCAGTAGTAGGCGCTCAAACTATTGATCTTGCAGCTACGGGAGTTGGAATTACGGCTTCAGATTTTATTTTGAGTAATGCGAGGATTACTATTGCCGACGGCATGACAGAAGGTAGTGTGACTTTTACAATTGTAGATGATGCAGATGTAGAGGGTACAGAGACGGCAACATTAACGATTAGCAATCCCTCAGCTGGGATTACCCTTGGAGCAACTACAACACAAGATATTGTGATTACCGATAATGATTCAGCACCTATTCCTGAAGTCAATCTTTCAGTTTCTGCAAATTCAGGTACAGAAGCGGCGGGTACAGTGATCACGGTAACGGCTACTTCATCATTAGCTGTTGTAGGCGCTCAAACTATTGATCTTGCAGCTGCAGGAGTTGGAATTACAGCTTCAGATTTTACCTTGAGTAATGCAACTATTACTATTGCAGATGGTATGACTGAAGGTAGTGTAACTTTTACGATTGTAGATGATGCAGATGTAGAAGGCACAGAGACGGCCACATTAACGATTAGCAATCCCTCAGCTGGTATTACTCTTGGAGCAACTATGACCCAAGATATTGTGATTACCGATAATGATTCAGCACCTATTCCCGAAGTCAACCTTTCAGTTTCGGCAAATTCGGGTACAGAAGCGGCGAGTACAGTGATTACAGTAACGGCGACTTCTTCGTTAGCTGTTGTAGGTGCTCAAACTATTGATCTTGCAGCTACGGGAGTTGGAATTACAGCTTCAGATTTTACCTTGAGTAATGCGACTATTACTATTGCCGACGGTATGACAGAAGGTAGTGTAACTTTTACGATTGTAGATGATGCAGATGTAGAAGGTACAGAGACAGCAACATTAATGATTAGCAATCCCTCAGCTGGTATTACCCTTGGAGCGACTACGACTCAAGATATAGTGATTACCGATAATGATTCAGCACCTATTCCTGAAGTCAACCTTTCAGTTTCTGTAAATTCAGGTACAGAAGCGGCGGGTACAGTGATCACAGTGACGGCGACTTCTTCGTTAGCTGTTGTAGGCGCTCAAACTATTGATCTTGCAGTTACGGGATTTGGAATTACGGTTTCAGATTTTACCTTGAGTAATACTATTATTACTATTGCAGATGGTATGACTGAAGGTAGTGTAACTTTTACGATTGTAGATGATGCAGATGTAGAAGGCACAGAAACTGCAACATTAACGATTAGCAATCCCTCAGCTGGTATTACCCTTGGAGCGACTACGACTCAAGATATAGTGATTACCGATAATGATTCAGCACCTATTCCTGAAGTCAATCTTTCAGTTTCGGTAAATTCAGGTACAGAAGCGGCGGGTACAGTGATCACGGTAACGGCGACTTCTTCGTCAGCTGTTGTAGGTACTCAAACTATTGATCTTGCAGCTGCAGGAGTTGGAATTACGGCTTCAGATTTTACCTTGAGTAATACGATTATTACTATTGCCGATGGTATGACTGAAGGTAGTGTAACTTTTACGATTGTAGATGATGCAGATGTAGAAGGTACAGAAACTGCAACATTAACGATTAGCAATCCCTCAACAGGTATTACCCTTGGATCGACTACAACACAAGATATTGAGATTACCGATAATGATTCGATAGATAACACCAGATATGGATTCTCTCCAGATGGGGACGGGATCAATGAGTTTTGGGAGATCGATACTATAGAGAACTATCCAAATAACAGTGTGTCCATCTTTAATAGGTGGGGAGATTTGGTCTTCGAAATAGAAGGATATAACAACACTTCAAGAGTATTTAGAGGAATTGCTAATCGAAAACGAAGCCTTGGGGGAGATCAACTCCCCGAGGGAACCTATTTCTTCAAAATCAGAACTAGTGGTCCAAACTCCTTAAGGAAAACAGAAGGTTTCCTTGTTTTAAAACGTTAATTCATGAAAAAAAACTATACATTCATAACCCTAGTGGTATTATTGATGGGTTGGAGCACCATGTTTGCTCAGCAAACTCCGGTGTTTGCCAATTATAATTACAATACAGTGATCATTAATCCTGCACATGCTGGTTTTCACCAGAATTCAGAATTTACACTCAGTAATAGAGGGTATGTAAATTCGATAGAAGGGAGTCCAAGAAATATAGGTTTATTGTTCAATTCACCTTTGCGATCCGAAAAAATGGGATTTGGCGCAGGGGTTTTTAGTGATCAGGTAGGGGTGACTACTGCTACCAATATATTTGCTGCATATGCGTATAAATTAATTTTTGATCATAACTATAATCGCGCACGATGGTGGTCGTATAATCCTCATGTTTTATCTTTTGGGATTACCGCTGGCGCGATGATCTATGATGAAAACTTATTAGAGTTGGGGATACAAAATGATCCTAATTTTGCCAACAATATCAATACTACCTTACCTACCTTGGGAGTGGGGATTTTGTATAATAGAAATAAGATGTATGTAGGGTTTTCTGCGCCAAATCTATTAGGGGATGCATGGTCTACAGAGGATAATATTAACCTAGAGATTCCTTACTACCTGTATGCCGGGTATCGTTTTTTTGCTTCACGATTTGAAGAAATATTAATCAACCCCAGTATTTTATCCAAATATGTTTCTGGGGCTCCTGCTCAGTTTGATTTTAATACCATTGTTAGCTATAAAAATAAGATAGAGGTAGGAGCGGGGTACCGCACAAATTCATCGATTAATCTTTTGGCGGGGTTATACCTTTCGGATCACTTGCGTTTGATTTATAATTACAATCAAATGCTAAGAGATGCTCCTGTACAAACTACACATGGTATTATTTTAAGCTATCGTTTGGGGACAGGTTTCAAAAATAGAGGGTTGGCCTCCAATTAGGAAGGCCAACATTAGATTTTAGTGCTCTATATATTTCATTTTGAGCGCATATTTTGTCAACCCAGCAACGTTCCTTACATTCAGTTTGCTCATTAGGTTTTTTCGGTAACTCTCTACAGTATGCTTGCTTAAAAACAATTGATCTGCAATTTCTTGTGTGGTAAACTCTTGAGCGATGAGTGTGATTACTTCGACTTCCCGTTGTGTTAATTTTACACTTTCTTTCTTCTTGTTGGATAGTTTGTTTTGAAGATAAATGTCTTTTATTTCTTTAGAAAAATATTTTTCTCCTTGTAGAATGGTTTGGATTGCTTTAAGAAGCTCTTCTTTTTCTGCGTTTTTGGGTACGTATCCGTCAACATCATTCTCGATGAGGTCATCAATCATTTCAACATCACTATGCATACTTACCACCAAGGTTTTAATATGTTGATTTTTCTCTTTAATAATCTTGTTTAAAGAAATCCCATCGAGTTGGGGCATGGATATATCTGTAATAATGAGGTCAATTTTCTCGTCAGGATTAATTTCCAGGTATTTAGCGATATGCGAACCATCTTTACTGGATAACAAAACATTGTAATCATTTTCAGAATTAAGAATGCTTAATAAGCCGTCCAAAAACATTTTATGGTCGTCAACAATAATCAAATTATATTTCATAAGTGGTTGGTTTGAGATTGTTAATTTCAATATTGATAATAGTCCCCCTGCCTTTTCTAGAGTCAATAATTAAGGATCCATAGACTTTTTCTAATCTACTTTTTATATTGACAAATCCTAATCCTTCGGCAATCTTTTGAATATCAAACCCAACTCCATTATCCTCAAAAATAATATTTACAGTATCTTCTTTCGCCATATTGATATGCAATTCAATACTACTGGCTTCTGCATGTTTAATGGTGTTAGTGATAAGTTCTTGAATAATCATAAAGATTTCAATTTGTAATTCTTCGCTAAGGTCATCAATTTCTTTTCTGGGATGTAAAGAAAGATGTGGGGTAATGCTACTAGAAGATCCAATTTTATCCAGGTATTCCTCAAGAACATCGCAAAACTTATTTTTTCCGAATCGTTTTGGGATGAGGTTATGAGATAGGTTTCTTACTTGCTGGTAGGTTTCGTCTATTTGATGGTTGATATTACCAATTAAGCGTTTATCTTTAATTTCAGGACTATTTAATTGTAACTTGATCGCGGCAAGATTACCTCCTATGCTATCATGTAACTCTTGTGCAATTCTTTTTCTTTCTTTGTCCTGTCCTTCGACACTTGCTTTGATTACTTCTAATTCCTGATCTTTTAGTAAAGAAGCAATCTTTTGTTGATTCACTTCTTTTTCTTTTACATTTAATTTGCTTTGAGTTTGCAGTTTCTGATAGTAGATCGCCAACAAACCAATGATAGGGATGAGGATGATCAAAAAAGAATACAAAATAATATTTTTGATTGTTTTTTGACGAGCAAGATTTAACTCTTGTAGTTCTTGATCTTTTTTTAATAAACTAATCTCATTAACTCTTTTTTCTGAAACATTTTGAAAAGCAAGAATTTGATTCTCGTTTTCCTTTTTTTCAATTTCTTTTTCGAGTTTTAAATTCTTAATCGCTTCTTCCTGGTTTTTTAGTTTTAGCTCGCGATTGGTATTTTCTACCTTTAATATTTTTATAGCTCTTTCTTTTTCAAGTGTATTGTATTTTACTTCCAATTCATTTACTTCTTTGTCTTTGTCCAATGTTCGTATGGAATCTAAGATTTCGGTATACTGGTCGCTGTATTTGAGTGCTTTTTTATAATCATTTTGTAGGATAGCAATTTCTCGTAAACGATAGTAGATTGTTTTTTGATTCTCTAATAAATTTAATGCTTTCGCTTTTTCCAAAGCTTCAAAGATCAATTTTTCGCCTTCATCATATTTGGCCAGCAGACTTAGTATGCGTCCTTTTTCGAGCTTACCCATCACTTCCATCCGTTGAAAACCATTATTTTCTGCGATTTCTATAGACTCACTTACGAATGCTAATGCCTGATTTAGTTTGTCTATCTTTTTGTAGTTGACCGCCAGATTGAACGAGATGGTTCCGATACAACTTTTTCTATTATTTTTTCGGCATATTTCTAGTGCCTGTTCGAGATAATTAATAGACTCAAGGTAGTTTTCTCTATATCCGTAAATATTGGCGATATTGACAAGACATCCAAAAACCATTTCTTTATGTTCTTTATACTCGCTGCATTTTTTATAGAGATCTAAAGCGGTATCTAATTCTTCTGGCTTATTGGAAGAGTTCGTAATTCTATTGGCAAGACCAAAAGCATTGACATAATAAATACGCTTGTCATCATATTTTTGAGATATTTCAATACCTTTTAGGTACCATTTTTTTGCTTTGCTATTAAGGCCTATTGATCCATTGATACTCCCTAGCCAATGATATGCCAATCCGTAAATGTTACTTCTTAGTGTGTCGTTTTCAAAATCTTTTAGAGCCAATACTCTTTTGGCGTGATAAATAGAGGAATCAATTTCGGATCTTTTATTGAAATAAGCAGTTAGTATGAGATGTAAATCAGCTTTAAACCTAGTACTCCTTACTTTTTTTGAAGTAAAGTGACTGTTAATTTCCTGATACACTTTTTTGTTGTTTTCCCCATTAATTGTACTATTCGTTAAGGCTTGCAACTTTTTAACAATTGTTCTTTCTTCTTTTTTGTTATAATAGTTAGAAGCCTTGTCTTTGCTATCCATTTGGGCGCTAACTCCTGTAGAAAGACCTAAGAAAATAAGTAAAACAACTCCGATTACAACATTGAATGGAGTTCTAGAAAATAAGATGTGGTTGGTAATTGTTTTCAGGGGTTTACTAGTTTTTGTTCTTGCTTTTTTTGACTGGGTTGTGTTTGGATTTCAATGTTAATAACGGTACCTCTATTTGGTCTGGAGTCAATATATAAGATTCCAGATATATCTTTTAATCTGCTTTTTATACTTAAAAAGCCTAATCCATTTTTTTGCTTTTCAGTATTGAACCCAATTCCATTGTCTTCAAAAATAATATTCAAATCGTTATTTTCCCCCAAATTAATGTGTAATTCTACCTGGGATGCTTGGGCATGTTTAATAGTGTTAGTGATCAACTCTTGAATAATTTTAAAAATTTCTACATGAAGTTTTTCACTAAGATAATCAATTTCTTTTCTGGGGTACACTGCAATAGACAATGCTATGTTACTTGCATTACTAATCTTGCTAAGGTATTCTTCAATAACATCGCAAAAGTTATTTTTCTTAAATTTTTTTGGAATCAAATTATGCGAAAGACTTCGTACTTGCTGGTAGGTTTCGTCAATTTGATGATTTATTCCGTTCATATAAGATTTGTTCTTAACCTGGGGGCTATTCAATTGTAATTTGATAGCAGCAAGATTACCTCCAATACTATCATGTAACTCTTGCGCAATTCTTTTCCTTTCTTTATCCTGCCCTTCAACGCTTGCTTTGATCACTTCTAGTTCCTGATCTTTAAGTAAAGAAGTAATCTTTTGTTGATTCACTTCTTTCTCTTTTACATTCAATTCGCTCTGGGCTTGTAGCTTTTGATAATAAATAGCCAAGAGACCAATGATAGGAACAAGTATGATTAAAAAAGAATATAAAATAATATTTTTTATCGTTTTCTGGCGAGCAAGATTCAATTCCTGAAGTTCCTGATTCTTTTTTAATAAATTAATTTCATTTACCCTTTTTTCTGAAGCATTTTCAAAAGCCAAAATCTGATTTTCGGTCTCCTTTTTTCGATTTCCTGCTCTAGTTTGAGGTTTTTGATCGCTTCTTGCTGGTTCTTTACTTTAAGATCTCTATTCGAATTTTGAATCTTTAATATTTTGATTTCCTTTTCCTTTTTTAAGGTTTCGTAACGAACCTCTAGTTCATTAATTTCTTTGACCTTTTGTAGTTTTACTATAGAGTCTTTTACCTCAAAATATTTAGATAAATGATGGAGTGCATTCTTATAATTCCCTTGATCAATTGCAATTTCTTTTAGATTGTCAAGAATATTGAGTTGTTGATCAAACAAACCCATTTCTCTGGCATGGTATAGGGCAAGACTGTAGATCAATTCTGCATCTTTATTGTTCCCCATTTCCGAAAACACGCTTCCAATGTTCATTCTTCCAATCAATTCTATACGGCGTAAATTGATTTTGCTACTCACTTCTACGGTTTCTTCATACAATTCGATGGCACGATCATGATGGCCTTGGGTTTGTGCATTCACACCTTGGTTGAGCAATATGACGGCAAGTGCACTTTGGTTGTTTTTTTGCTGACTAAGTTCTCTTCCTTTTTGTAAATATTTTTCGGCTGTTTCGTAATCTTCCAGACCAGAGTAAATCATACCAATATTGATATAACTTCCAAAAACGATTTCCTCATCATCTTCATAGGTAATGCATTCTTTGAATAGCTCCAAGGCTTTTCCATATTCTCCGGCTTCACTATAATTTAATGCCAGTCCATGCGAATTTGTATAATACAGATTTTCTTCGTTGTATTTTTGGGCTTCTTCTATTCCTTTGAGATGCCATTTTCTGCTTTCCTCAAACAGGCCTTGATTTTTATAATTGGTTCCAAGAATGCTATACGCAGTAGATCGAAATTTGGCCTTTGTAGAATCTGTACCAATATGGTTATACTTTAATGCTTCTTTGACATAAAAGTTTGAAGAGTCGATCAAAGTTTGATTTCTGAAATGATACGCCAGGAGTAAAAGGCTATTACTGGCAGCCTTTTCTGTTTTTAAAGATTTTCGAAGTTCATGTGCTCTCTTGTAAGCTCGGTCATATTCCTTATTATTAAACCATTCGAATGCCTCATCGATTAATCGATCTTCAAGCTCTTGGAGGGTGATTTCCTTTGGGACTTTCCCAAGACCACTAGCATCACTTTGTCCTGAAACCCAATGAATGCATCCAAACATGCCAATGATAACGTATCGGAGGATGAATTTAGTCATAAACAAAGATATTAATTCTAGAAGACCCTTCTATCCCTGAAAACAGGGGGTATTATATAGAGAAAGAAGTGGTTACAATATGGACATCATTAACCGAGTAATTTGATGAACATTGAAAATCTTGTTTGTCTAATGGCTATGGATAAAGCAAATACTGCTTTCTCATTTCCATATATTTTCTAAGGTCATCACTCCATGACTTTTTGATTTCTGTCACGCTTACCCCTTCCATAATTTGTTGCTGTAATTTTTCGGTTCCAGCATGGGCAGTAAACGATTTGGTTTTGAAGAACTTTTCTTTGTCGGTTGAGTTTTTATAAGCGTTAACCAACCACCATAGATTGATGGCTTTGAGGCGTTTAGTTTTGGTTAAATCGTTTCCATAGCAAACTTCTCCCTGGTGTTTTGGATATTTGGCACCAAAATTAGGTTTGGGGGTATAGGCAAAATCATACTTGTCTATAGTAAGATCCGGAGAACCGTATATCTGAAACTGAGTTTCGGTACCTCTTCCCGCATTGATGGTGGTTCCTTCAAAGAAACCAAGACTAGGGTATAGGTTGATGGCTGTATCATTGGGTAAGTTTGGCGAAGGTCGTATAGGCAAGCTATATGAAGTGTTATGAGTATAATTTGCAACAGGAATTACGGTAATATTGCATTTTAGCTCATTGCCTAACCAGCCTTGTCCATTCGTCATTTTGGCATATTCTCCTATAGTCATACCATGAACCAGGGGGATAGGGTGTACACCCAAAAAACTAGTGTGTTCAGGTTTCATGGTTGGGCCATCGATATAATGAGCATTGGGATTTGGTCGATCCAGAATCAATAAAGGAATATTATTTTCTGCACAGGCCTGCATTACATAATGTAAGGTAGAAATGTAGGTGTAAAACCGAACTCCTACATCCTGAATATCGAAAACCATGATCTCAATACCAGATAGGGATTCTTTTGAAGGTTTTTTATTTTTACCATGCAACGAGATAATGGGTAATCCTGTTTTGATGTCTTTTCCGTCGGCTATTAATTCTCCTGCATCTGCTTTTCCTCTAAATCCGTGTTCTGGAGCAAATACCTTCTTGATGTTTATATTTCTTGATAATAAGGTGTCTATCAGATGAATATAGTTCTTGTTGGTGATTCCTTCTCTAAAAATCACCGTGGTTTGATTTCCGACAATTCCCACCTTTTTGTTTTCAAGTAAAGGAAGATACTCCTCTGTTTGATTGGCTCCAACCAGTATTGGATCTTGATTTTGTACGGTGTCATTTACCACGATCTGATCAGACACAACCTCTGGATCAGAGGGAGATGAGGCGCCAGATCCCTTTTTTATTCCACTTATACAGGAAATAAAAATCAGAGAAAGGAATAAAAATGTATTTTTGAACCTATCTATCTTTTTGGAAGATGCATTTTTAATAAAAACCATAATTAAGCTTGAATTTCGAGTATTTTATCGCTAAACGCCTTATCAAAGGTAAGGAACATAAAAGTAGCATTTCGACTCCTATTGTAAAAATTGCGATTTCTGCCATTGCGATTGGTATGATTATGATGTTGATTACTGTAGCTACGGGGATAGGTTTACAACGTAAAATACGGGAAAAAGTTGCCGCTTTTAACGGTCATATCTTAATTAATAGCTTTGATAACAACAGTAGTGTAGAGACTTTGATCCCAATATCCACAAATCAAGATTTTTATCCGGACTTTGATGATGTGGAAGGAATTGAGCATTTGCAAGGAGTAGCTACCAAAATTGGATTGATTCGTACAGAGACTGATTTTGATGGTGTTGTGGTAAAAGGTATAGGTAAGGATTACAATTGGGAATATTTTAAAGAATATATCATCGAAGGACGAATTCCTGATTTTACCAATACTCTCAATAACGAAATCCTTTTATCTTCTCATTTTGCCAATCGTTTGAAATTAGGAATAGGGGATAAAGCGATTACCTATTTCCTGAAGAAAAATGGGAGTTCTAGTTCTCGACCCTATATCAGAGCTTTTGAAATCGTGGGAATTTATAATTCAGGGTTTCAGGAGTTTGATGAGACCTATTTGTTTGCAGATATACGGCATATACAACGCATGAACAAGTGGAAAGAAGATGAAGTAGGGAATTTTGAGGTGTATATTGATGATTTTGAAAAAATTGATGCCAAAGGACAGGAGATTTATGAAAATGTTCCTTCTACCTTAGATAGTCAAACCATTACTTTGAAGTATGCCACTATTTTTGAATGGTTAAAACTTTTTGATCTCAATATCATAGGTATTATCGCCATTATTATTCTGGTTGCAGGAATTAATATGATCACGGCTTTATTAGTGCTAATCCTGGAGAAAACACCTATGATTGGTGTTTTGAAGGCGTTGGGAGCAACCGACTGGACCATTAGGAAAGTGTTTCTATATAACGCGGCGTATCTTATTGCCATAGGACTTTTTTGGGGAAATCTAATAGGAATCGGATTGCTTTGGATTCAAGATATCTATGGGGTGGTACGCCTTAATCCCGAAACCTATTATGTAAGTACCGCACCGGTATACATTAATATTGGATATATCTTATTATTGAACTTGGGTACTATGATATTGTGTTTAATCATGTTGTTGATACCCTCTTATATTGTGTCAAAAATATCACCTACCAAATCGATTCGATTTGAGTAACCGCATAAAAAAGGAGGAACAATGTCCTCCTTACTTAATTTCTCTTAGTTGCTGGAAGTAAAATTCCAGACTTGTCCTATGGTGACTCCTTGTTTATCGTCTTTTACGACCACTCTCCAATAGTATTTTGTGTTTGGTGATATAGTGATATCGATAGATGTAGTTGTTAAATCTGCTGTTAACAACGTAGGAGGATTGGTTTCTCCCAGGTAAACATCATAGGTCAATGGATCACCATCGGTATCTGATGCATTCCATTGTAAAGTAGTTGCGGTACCTGTTACAGTCGATCGTAATGCAGGAGCAACTAATTCGGGAACAAAAGGAATGGAATTAAATCCAGGTTCTGGTTCGGTAAAGAACGATTGTACTTCAGAATAAGGACTTTCATTACCATCGTCGTCTGTTGCCTTCACTCTCCAGAAATATACAATTCCTTTTTCTAGGGTAAAGGTTACCGAAGTCTGTGTAGTATTCGCAGAAAACAAAATTTCGTCGAATGTGGATTGAGATGAGATTTCGATGGTGTACGTGAAATCGGTTGTTATATCTGATGTAGATGGATCCCACTCAAAATTAAGATTGAAATTAGTACACGTTAAATTATTGGTAGGAAATACCATCTCAGGAATCGATGGGATGGCATTGATATCTGATGGATTATCCACACGAATACTGGTAGTATCATCTCCGCTACAGGCAATTAGCAGGATTGATGTACATAAAGTGATATATAGTTTTTTCATGATAAGATCTTTAAATGGTTTTAAAATTGTTGTAATTATCAGATGAAGTCGAAACTATTGGTAATGTGGGTTTCGACTCCACCTGATTTTAGAACAGACTATTCTTTAATAATTTTGAATGTTTGTGAAATCCCGTCTTCTACAGTAACAAAGTAGATCCCAGCAGGAAGATTTTCCATTGGTAATTGTACTCTGCCACCCACAACGTTATATACTTTTGATGAAACCATAGTACCCAAAGTATTGTGTATGCTTACTGTTACTGAACTTGACTCAAATTTTGGTAAAGCCATAGTTACATTCGCTTTGGTAGGGTTAGGGAATACACTCATTTGATCGAATGGATTGATTGTAGTAGATAGTTTCCCTTCACAAGCTACGCTTGAAGTCACTTCAATTTTATCACCATTTTGAGCATTGATCAAGAAGCTGTTACTATCATATTCACCCACAAATTGATCATTGAGCATCAATGTAAATGGAGCTGTTCCCGTTTCGATCTCTACATATACTTGTTTGTTATTTGCTCCGTTACTTACTGTTGTTTTTCCATCTAGGATTGGAGCTTCGTCAATTTCCATTTCAAAACATTGTTCGCAATTGGCAAAACCATTAATGCGGATACATACGGGGTACTTTCCTGGTGCAAGATCTGTGATTAGCAAACGAGATGTGAAATTGTACGTCTCGTTATTTACGGTAGCCACATAATCTAAATTTGCTACTGCATTAATCAATATATTCCCGTTGTTTTTGTCCGCACAAGTCTCACTCGAAGTTTGTATCTGGAAGTTATCAATTGGCAGATCAGCAAGTGGACAACCTTCGACAACAGTTAGTACTTGTTGTACGTCGTTGGCAGGATTCCAATTACTATCACCTGTCTGGCTAGCGGTAATTGTTGTGGTACCAATACCAATGATTGTTACGATATTTCCTGTTATTGTGGCTACAGAAGGATCAGAACTAGTATACGTTACTGCTAATCCCGAAGAAGCCGTTGCGTTTAGATTAAAATCTGGGCCATCAACAATCATGGTGTCTAACGTATCAAATGTGATGATTTGATCGGCTTTATCTACCGTTAGTAGTTGCATTACATCGGCTGCTGCGGTATAATTACCATTTCCACTTTGAGAAGCTGTAATCGTTGTAGTACCAGCACTCACAATGGTTACCGTGTTTCCAGAGATAGTCGCTACCGATGGATTTGAGCTCGTATAGGTTACTGCCAAACCTGATGATGCTACTGCATTCAGACTAAAATCCGGATCTCCAAAAATAACGTTGCTAAGTGGCCCGAAGGTAATTGCCTGAGATGCCTGAGTAATTGCAAATGTATTGTCTACAAAACTCAATGCATAATTATTACCTGCTGTTACACTTCCTAATTGGATGGTGTAATTCCCCACATTTTCTCCTACAGTTCTGGAAAGACTTCCTGAGAATGTATCTCCAAATTGCAGCAGTCCGGCTGTAAGTTGATAGGTCAATACTGGATCCGTTGTTCCAAAGATTTTGCTTGCCGGATCAGCAGTAATTTCAAGAGCTCTTTGCCCGATAGTCAGATCGTTTGATACAAAGGAGATATTGTAATTGCCACCAGCAGTTACCGTTCCTTGTTGTATCGCATAATTACCTACATCTTCTCCCGTAACTCTGGAAAGATCTCCAGATAAAGCATCACCAAATTGTAGTGCTCCATTGGTAATTTGATAGGTTAATGCAGGATCAACATCTCCATAAGTTTTGGTTTTACTATCTGCTGTTATTTCTAGAGATATAGGCGTAATACTAAGATCATTACTTACAAAATTGAGGGTATAGTTTGCATTAAGGGCAACACTTCCTTGTTGTATCGCATAATCACCTGCATTTTCACCTGTTACACGTGTTAAACTACCTGTAAATACATCTCCAACAACCAGACTACCAGCTGTAATTTGATAGGTTAATGCTGGGTCTGCATCACCATAAATCTTCGTTTTGGCATCTGCAGTGATTTCTATAGTTCTTCGACCAATCGTAAGATCATTACTGATATAAGTTAAGTTATAATTACCATCGAGGGCCAAAGTTCCCTGGTTAATGGCATAATTTCCTAAAGTTTCTCCAGTTACACGCGTTAAATTTCCAGTAAAGGCATCGCTAAACGCTAAGGAACCACTGGTAATTTGATATGTTAGGGTAGGATCTGCTTCGCCATATGCTTTATTCAGAACATCAGCGGTAACTTCGATAGCTCTTTGACCGATAGTAAGATCATCACCCATATAGGTCATGGTATAGTTACTTCCCGCGGATAACGTTCCTTGGTTAATAGCATAGGCACCTACATTTTCGCCTGTAGCTCTGGATAAAGCACCTGTAAATGCATCACTAAACTGTAGTGCTCCATTAGTAATTTGATAACTTAAGGTGGGGTCTGCATCTCCATATGCTTTGGATTGTGCATCTGCTGTAACTTCAATAGCGCGAGCAGTTATATCCAAACTTACCGAACCAGCATTGGTATAGGTAATCGCGTAAGAAGATTGTCCTCCGTTACTGGATGTAAATCGAGCAGATAATCCTCTTATCTGGTACCTCCCTACATTTTCTCCAGAAACTCTAAAGGTTCCAAAGGTTTCTAAGGTATCATCAAATGCTAATGATCCTTGAGTGATAACATGCGGCCAGGTTAGATCTGGGTCAGCATCTCCGTATACCTTCTGTATAGGAGCAGCAGGAACCACTCTAATAAATCTAAAATCAATATATAAATTACCTGGGACAAAAGTAAGGTCATAGTTTACTCCTAGTGATAAAGTACCTTGGTTAATCGCATAGTTTCCTTGTGCTTGTCCAGCTGCTCTGGCTAAGGCACCCGTAAAGGTATCGCTAAATTGTAGCGAACCGTTAGTGATCTGATAAGTCAATGCAGGATCAGCATCTCCATAAATTTTTGTTTTTGCTTCCGCGGTTACCTCAATAGCTCTTGTAGTAATTGTAAGATCATCGCCTACAAAACTGATAGCATAATTCGAATTGATACCCAAAGTTCCTTGATCAATAGCATAGGTTCCTGCATTTTCCCCTGCAGCTCTTTCTAGGATTCCGATAATGGCATCACTACCCGCCAAACTACCAGAAGTGATTTGATAGGTAAAAGTAGGATCGGCATCACCATAAGTCTTGGATTGTGCGTCTGCAGTGATTTCGATAGATCTAGCTATAATTTCAAAGTTATCAGATACAAAAGTTACGTTGTAGTTTGTTGTAGTTGCATCCAGGGTACCTTGGTTAATAGCATAGGTACCTACATTTTCACCGGCTAATCTTGTTAATGCTCCTGATAATTCAAATGAACTGAAATCATAAAATTGATTTGTAGTATTTCCACTCTCTGGGAAAGCACTTAGACTATAAGTTAAAGCTGGATCTACATCACCGTATCTTTTAGTTTGATTGGCATTAGCCGTAACCGTAACTTCTCGTTGTACAATTTCTAAAGGTACATAAGGATACACAAACCTATAATTTGGATGAGAATCAAAGGGTTGTAACCCTCCACCAAAGACTCTAGTTCCATTGGTATACGTCCCTATATTTCTTATGGTAAGGCCTAGATTTATATCATAATAATCTACTCTATATTGAAGACCACTTGGAGTTAATACGTTAATATCATCACCATTTACAAATCCAGTCACGTTTAGTGGTACTGTACCTGTTGCATCTAAAAAGAAACCATATTCTATAGTACTTATAGCTGGAGTAACCTCTAAGTCCTTTCTATCTACCACCAATACCTGTGGTACAGCTGCAGCTGCATTATAATTAGCATCGCCTGCCTGATTAGCTGTAATGGTTGTAGCACCTGCTCCTACAATAGTTACTGTGTTTCCAGATACAGTAGCCACACTAGTATTAGAACTTACATACGACACTGTTAAACCAGAATCTGAAGTTGCGGTTAAATCAAAATCAGCATCACCATACATTACATCAGTTAAAGCCCCAAACGTAATCGCTTGGTCTGCTTTGGTAATTTCTAAAGTATTAGAAACGTAAGTGATTGCATAATTGCCATTATCCAGTGTTCCTTGATTAATAGTATAAGTACCTACATCTTCTCCGGTTGTTCTCGTGAGGTTTCCTGTCAATACATCACCACCTAGTAATGATCCTGAGGTAATTTGATACGTCAAGGCAGGGTCTGTATCACTGTATGCTTTACTTTTAGCATCGGCAGTTACTTCAATAGCTCTTCTACCTATAGTAAAATCGTAAGTATCACTGCCTTGATAGGTTGGATCTGCTACATCTATAGTAGTGGTAATGCTATAATCTCCTGCATTTGTTGGTGGAATGGGAGTTGGTCCATATGTATTTCCGTCGTAATCTTCTCCATCATAAGAGATGGTATAAGCGGGAATAGACGTAATCACATCATCATTGCTGTCTGTAAGACTTGTAATAGTAACTCCTTGTGGGTTTCCATTGTAGGTTAAACTTCCAGAACCAAAATTAAAGGTTACATTCTCTTTAGTAAAGATCGTTAATGTAGCGCTTGCACTTCCGAAGAAATTAGCATCAGCCGTATCTACATAGGCAAAAACTTTATACTCTCCTGCTAAGGTTGGAGGTGTAGTTCTTTTAGAATAAGATGTTCCATTGATTCCTTCATAGGTTATATTTACAGTAGGAGTTGGTGTTGCTGCTACCCCCGGACTCGTTTCAATACTACTTACCGTAGCAGGTTTTTGAGTGCCATCAAATTGTTGTGTAAGATCTGCAAGCGTTATAGTTACCTCTGTTTTATCAGTGATTGTCAAAGTTCCTCCCGGATAGAAAATAGCATAATTACCTGTTCCAGTTTCGCGAACTGATACTGGATAACTTCCTATTTCTATAGGGGCTGCCTCACTAAAATAGATTCCTACTCTGTATTGTATTCTTAAAGGGATATTTTCTCCAGATAATCCTGTTGCAGTAGCTTCAAAAGTTTTAGGACTACCATCGTATGCTTTTGTTTGTGGGCTGTCAGGAGTAATGCCGATCTGATATTGATTAATACTAAAACTGCCCGTTACTGATCCAAAATAATTAGGGTCAGCTGCATCAACTGATGCGATTACTGTATAATTACCTGCATTAGTAGGTGGGGTAGCCGAAGGGCCATAAGAATTTCCAAAGAAATCACTTCCCCTATATGTGAAATTTACAGTGGGTGAAACAGGACTTCCATCAGAAATTTTAACAATACTTGAGATATCTATAGCTTGTCTTGGATTTGCATTATAAAAAGTTGGATATAAATCAAATCGATCTAAGGTAATAGTTACTTCTTCTTTATTGGCAATGGTAAAAACTCCTGTTTGCAATTGAATCGCATAATTTCCGGTAACTAATATAGGGTCTCCATCTCCAAAAGGATCTTCTCCTAGTATACAAACACCAGTAGCACAAAGACCTCTCGAATCGAAACTTGCGGGTGCCTGGGCTGTTGGGTCAATTGAAATCACATAGGTGCCTTCTGTTTCTCCTGGTTCTCTTACTAAAGGAACCCAAATTCTTTCTTGAAAGCCTAATTCACCTGAAGTAAATGAAAATGTTAATGATGGATCTGCATTACCAAGAGTTTTGGTAATATTATTAGGTGTGATTTCTAAAGTACTAGGTCCCGTACTTGTTACAGAAATTGGAGTGCTACCTACGACTACGTTATAATTAATGTCATTAGGAATGAATCTCGTGTAAATTGAAGAAGAGAAACCGCTGTTGTATGCTAATGAGGTAACTCCTTCGGTAATTCTTCCAGAAAATGTATTCGAAAATGAATTATAAAAGGTGTAGTATTCAAAAGTACCTGGTACATTGGCGGTTGCATTTAAGTACGAGGCATCTAGAGGAACACCTGCAACGATACTTGCTGGTGCGCTCCAGGTGATTACCGGATTTAATTTATTAATGGTTACCGCAAAATCTTTGGAATCAGCTCCATAAATTCCATTGGCTGCTGCACTTACACGAACTGTGGTATTTCCAGCATTTCCGATAGTGAAAGTAGTTCCTGAAATAGTACTTCCTGTGGTATCACCAACCAAACTGAAACTAACAGCACCTGCCGAACTTGCATTTCCGCTTAAAGTAACATCTGCACCTCCAAAAGTTAGACTTGGATTGGTAAAATCAATGTTTAATGTACGCTGCGAAAAGGCATATCCTGTTTGCTGGTAGTTGTAGATACCATCCTGTAGTGCATAACCATATACCACAAAATAGTAATCTGTATTTTCAGTGAGTCCATCAATAGATAGATTAGGTGTATTTGAATTTCCTGCATATATGATTTGCTCACCACTTGTATAAGTGGTACTTGCAACAGGTAATGTATTTCCAGGGTTGATCGCTGTAAACGAATTAGCAGTGTTTGCTACTATTACATAACCATTTATATCAGCCGCAGCAACATCAGTAGCAGATGGAGTAAAACTATCAATTTGCAAACCGCTACGGGTTACATTAGATAGTAGCTCATTACTTGCTAAATTTGCTGTAATTGCCTCAGTTTTTTGACTAAATGAATATCCTGTCTGTTGAAAATAATAGTTACTATCACAAAGTCTATAGGCATAAACGGTAAAGTAATAATCGGTATTTTCAGTAAGTCCAGAGATATTTAGATTAGGTGTGTTTGAACTTGCAGTATACACCACTTGTTGTCCACCTGCATAAGTTGCGCTCGATGATGGTAGTGTAGTACCTGTAGCTAATGGTATAAAGGAATTAGCTGTATTCATTACCACCACATAACCCGTTGGGTCATTTCCAAAAGTATCACTAGAAGGAGCATCAAAACTGTCAAGGTTTAATGAGTTCATTTTTACTGAAGATACCCCAGCATTACTGGTTAGATTTGAAGTAATACCACAGGTGGCATCAGAATGACTTGTACCCAAAGCTTCGAAAAAATAATTACCATCTGCGCACGAATTATAACCATAAGCCCTAAAATAATAGGTAGTATTCGCACTTAAGCTGGTTACATCTACTGATGAAGTAGCTAAAGTAGATATAGCAACGGCTTGTTGCCCACTACCAGAGTATGAAGCATCCGCAATAGGTAAAGAGGTTGCTGTTGTTGGAGCAGTAAACGAATTTGTATCGTTAATAAAAATAACAACACCATCTATTGTTGCCGGTTTGGTTTGCTGCACCTGAACAGAAGTTTCTGTCTTAGCAGCATTATTGGCCGCCAACCCTATTTGGCTATCCATAGGACTACCACAAGTTGTTGAGGAAGCTGCAAGTGCCGCGTTTTCAAGATAGAAATTACCTAGACATTCGTTATATCCATATACTTTTACATAGTATTGGGTCAATTCGTTTAGACCTGTAATGGTAATATCAGGATTGCTTGAAGTTCCTGCATATACCACTTGTTCTCCAGAACCTGAATAGGCTGTACTAGCAGAAGGTAAACTTGCAACTGTTGTGAAATCTGTAAAACTATTAGTTGTATTTACTTTTATTACATATCCATCGGCATCAGCTACGGCATCATAACTAGTAAGATTGATACTGCTATTAGTTTCGGTTCCAAATACAAGATTTGCAGTAGGGTTAGCTGGTGGTACACAGGTTTTAATTGCTGTACTACTACCAGCATTATTGTAAAAGTAAAAATCACTATCACAAATTGTGTAGGTGTATACTTTTATGAAATATTCCGTTTCGGCTGTTAGTCCAGTGATACTAATATTTGGACTAGCTGATGTGCCAGAATATATAACTTGTTCTCCAGAACCTCCATAAACAGTGTTGGCGACGGGCAGGATATCAAAGTTATCCATTTGATCGGTAAAGCTATCAGTGTCGCTAATTTTTACCATGTAACCAGTGGCTCCACCAACAGGAGGAGTGATGGAGTTTAGATTGATGGAGTTTGCCGAAGCTACGGAGTTTATTACGTTAGCAGCATTAGGATCTTCGCAAAAAGTGGTACTATTCGATCGTACTGTAATACGAGCGTCAAATCCAGATTGAGCATTGTATAAACCATCCTGACCTCTGACTTCTATAGAATAATAATAATCGGTTCCTGTGTAATCTAACAAATGGCGAGAAGTAATAGAATTTTTAAGCTCTACCTGGCTTACCATAGGCCCATTATGACTACCACTACGAGTTACTAACCATACATTTGGGTTGACATATGTGATAAATGGACGTGGATGCACTCTTACTCCTTGGTAATTGTGATACAGATAACGATCTGTACCAGGAGTAGGGGTGATATGCCAAATATCAATGGGGTCATGTTGACCAAATGGGTCATTGTTAATGATACTTCCCCAGAGGCTCTCTCTATCAAAAATTTCTTGAATTCCTGCATCGCTAAAAGCGTTGTTGGGTTCTATTTCTAGTAGGTTCTGTGCAGAAGCACTGAAGATACCCACCAGAAAAAGTAAAATGACGTAATAAGTCCTTTTTAAAATCATTGTTGGTTTGTTACATTGTTTCATCATAAGAGGTTTTATTAGTAATTTGGAATCGTTTATGCATACTCAACTCAGGTATGCGGGCATACTTGAATTGGATTTTGATACTATTTGATATGGATTAACTAAGCGCCAGTATGGATACTATTGCTCATTTTTGTTGGTAGAAAAAACCAACATGCTTTTAGAAGATTGAACCATATGGTAGGTTGATCGTAGGAATAGTAGTTTTTTTTCATAAGATTAGGGGTCTTAGTTATTATTTTGGTCGATCAGCACATTTTAATACCGCTGTCTAATAGGTATACAGCTAAGTTTGAGGATACCCTATTTTTTTGTGTAACTTTTTTTAAAATTTTGTGGACCCTAACATATTAGGTGTTTATAGCGGTAGTATCTAATACATTTTTTTAAAAGAAAAAGCACCCCACAACTTTGTAAAAAAAGTATGGAGTGCTCTTAAAGATTTTAGTCTTTTACAACTCTTTTGGTTATAATCTCTGTAATTGTGGTAATCTTAACTAAATACACTCCAGAGGATAAGTGAGAAATATCAAATCGATTTTCTTGTGTTTGAAACACCTTTTGTCCTGATATGGAGTAGAGTTCTGTTTTTTGAATGCCCTCTCCTTCGATGATCACCAATCCTGATGTAGGATTAGGATACAACGAAAAAACTGTAGGAGGGTCTGGATCTATGGTTATTACAGCATATGGTAACTGATGAAACCCTTGTGTGAGTATGACATCCTCGGTATGGATCGTGCTTATTGCTATTTCACCCAGTGTGTAGTCCAACAAGATTCCATTACCCACCAGAGTAGTTCCTGCAGCACCAATCACTTGTCGTTCTATATGTTGTGCGGTTACCGATACACCGAGAAACAACACAATTATGAATAGATATGTTTTCATTTGGTACGGAGTTATGGATTAAAATCTGCTGATTAGGTAACCACTAAAACCACTTTCAGATTGTATACTCCAATCGGTATCGGTGCTAGAATTGGCGATTACATTTACCTTTTCTCCGGCATTTAGTCTCATGACTCCACTTACCGTAAGGGTATGAAAATCAGTTCCCGCATCTCCTTCAGCGATCGCATGCATACCGTTTTCTAAACTCACTTTGTTTTGAACCCCAATCAATAATCTAAAATGTCCAGAAGTGATTCCGTCAAAACGTACCTGAGCAGAAAAGAAGTATAATCCATTAACCGGAGCTGTAAAAGTTCCTGTAGTTTCATCAAAGTGATTTCCACTATCATGCAGATTAGTTAAGGTAGCATCGCTAGTTCTCCACGTAGGTACCTGGAAAAAATTACCCGCTCCAGATAATACTAGCGTTCCATCCAAATCTGCAGAGAAGCTTGGTAAATTGGTTACGGTTAAAGCAGAAGTCGTTACCGAGTTCGCATTAACATCATTACTCCAACTATGATTGCCACTACCATCTGTAGTTAAGATATCACCGTTATTTCCTCCTGTAGGAAGTTCAATTTCGTTGGTAGGATCTGCATCCAAATCATTTACATTATCGTTTACCCAGCTATAGTTTCCACTTCCATCGGTACGTAAAATTTGTCCATTAGTTCCTCCAGCGGGTAGCGTGCTTCCGCTAGAAACGGTAGACCATGCAACATTTCCAGATCCATCTGTAGTCATTACCTGGTTAGCCGTTCCATCTTGTGCTGGTAATGTGTAGGCTGCTCCAGCCCCTGCATTATCTCCATCTATGGTTAATGATCCATTTAAGGTTGCATTACCATTTTTTAATATCGTTAAAGCATTGGATTTGTTTGTTGAAGAAGAACCGTTTCCTATTTCGAATAATGGGTCTGTGTCTACCCAAGAATTAGTAGCTCCTCCACCAATATTATAGCGACCTAATGCAAAAGAGTTTTGTGACTCTGCATTGGTAAAAAATCCAGTAGATGTTGCATATGTTCCTAAAGCTGTGGTTCCTCTTCCTAAGGCCACAGAGGCTCTTCCGGATGCCGTTGAAGCGTATCCAATAGCTGTAGAACTTGAGGCTGAAGCTGTATTGCTTTCTCCCGCAGCAAAAGATCGATACCCAGAGGCTGTATTCCCATATCCTATTGCCGTTGCAAAGTTATTTGAAGCTTCTACAGCATCTCCTATGGCAATAGAGTTGGTTCCAGAAGCAATTACTCGTTGTCCAAGGGCTACTGCATATGCGCCTGTGGCACCACTATTGGTACTTGCAAATTCTGAAATACTTAAATCAACAGCATTATTACCTATATCTCCATAATGAGCTGGATCTCTTCCTGCAAGTCTCCATCCTGTATTACTCCCTTCTGTTATTTGTTCTAGACCAGTGCCTGAACCTGAAGCAGTATTCGTGATCCATGAAACATTTCCTGCTCCATCGGTACTCATGATTTGATTGGCCGTTCCATCTTGAGCGGGTAAGGTATACCCAGCACCAGCTCCGTTATTATCGCCATCAATAGTCAATTGTCCATTTAAAGTAGTATTTCCGTTTTTAAGCATCACAAGAGCATCTCTTCTTTGAAGTACAGAAATTCCATTTCCTATCACAAAAAGCCGATCTGTTGCATTAAAACTATCTTTTGTTCCATTGACAACGGTATTGTTAAAACCAATAGAGGTTTGTCCATAACTACCAGCATGAGTAACAAATCCCATAGCAATTGCTCCAAAGGCTGAAGATGTATTTGAAAACCCAAAAGCCATTGAAGCACCATCGGTAAGCGTATTACTCTGTCCAAAGGCATAGCTTATTGTGCTATCGCTAATATCGTTTCCGTCTCCTATTGCGATAGAACCGGCTGAAGTTCCACGTATAGCATTATTATCTCCAATGGCTATGGAGTTCCTGGCTGCTGCAATAGAACCTTCTCCCATAGCGATAGAACCTTCACCAACATTGGCATCGTTCCATTGGTCTCCTGGTTCATTATCAGTTGGGTCTGTAGGATCTAAGTCTTTTAATCTACCAACACGAAAAGCGGCTTTACTTTTATCAAAAAACATCTTTGCGTTATCATCAGTAGTTAAAGGATCATTATCCAATTGGGTACTACCAAATACAAAATCGTCTGTAGCGATTGCGCCAGGTGCATTACTAGTTACGTTGGATGTAGTAGAGAAAGCTCCTGATAAAGCAGTAGTCCAAGACACATTTCCTGCTCCATCTGTGCTCATGATTTGATTAGCGGTACCATCTTGAGCGGGTAGAGTATAGGCTGCACCAGCTCCGTTATTATCACCATCAATCGTTAATTGTCCGTTAAGTTGAGTATTACCGTTTTTACGCATCACTAATGCGTTGGTTCTGTTGCTATCGTCTACTCCATTACCAATAATGAATAAAGGATCTGTTGACACATAGGCTGCGTCGCTTCCGTTTACGAATTCACTAAATAATCCAATGGTATGCTGTCCATAACTGGTAGATTGAGTTCCACGACCAATACCTACTGCATAATTACCCGAAGTACTGTTGTATGCTCCTAATGAAATGGAAGCAAAACGAGAGGATAAATTATTAAATCCTGCGGAGAAGGCATTTTCCCCTCCAGAGTTGTTATAAGTACCAAAAGCTGTTCCGGCGACACCTTGTACTAGGTTTCCTCGTCCCATAGCTACAGAAAAATCACCTGAATTACCCTCATCCCAATCTCCTGCAAATCCATCGGATGCTATAGCACTACCGGCTCTGAAAGAACCTTTACTCTTGTCAAAATACATTCTGATATCATCTGCTGTACCTCCTATATCATTTAATTGCGAGCTTCCAAATACAAAATCGTCAGTTGCGATTGTACCGTTAGTATTGCTTGTTACATTATTCGTTGTAGAAAATGCTAAAGTTGGCGCGGTTGGCAGGTTTGTCCATGATACTTGTCCGCTTCCATCTGTTGTCATCACTTGATTAGCGGTACCATCTTGCGCAGGCAAAGTGTAGGCTGCACCTGCTCCTTCATTATCTCCGTCGATGGTTAATTGACCATTCAATGTAGTATTTCCGTTTTTAAGCATGACCAAAGCATTGCTTTTATTCGAAAATGTACCATTACCAATTACAAAAAGCCTATCGGTTGCAACAGCAGCGTTAAGGTTTCCGTTTACAGGGTTATTATAATATCCAATGGTAGTTTGTCCATAACTATTGGCTTCATTATTTCTTCCAAGCGTTAAGGCAAAAGTACCGGCTACTTGATTACTGGCTCCGAATGCTCCTGCATACCCTCCTGTAACTGTATTGCCATTACCCATAGCATATCCTGTTTCACCGGTTACTTCATTATATCGTCCAAGCGAAACAGACCCTTCTGTAGTGGCTATTGGAGATAGTCCCATAGCAACAGAACCAAATCCGATGTTTGCTTCATTCCATTCGTTTCCTGTAGTACCATCAGCTGGATCTTCAAAAGCAAATCCGGCTCTAAAAGCACCTTTACTTTTATCGAAGAAAAATCGTGCATTATCATCCATACTACCTGCAACATTATCCAATTGCGAACTACCAAATACAAAATCATCTGTGGCAATAGTACCATTAGTATTGCTGGTTATGTTAGCAGCTGTGCTAAATGCACCTTGTGAATCCGTTATCCAGCTGTAATTGCCAGATCCGTCGGTACTTAGTATTTGTCCGTTGGTTCCTCCGGTTGGGAGTTCAATTTCATTAGTAGCATCTGTATCTCCGTCGTTTACATTATCGTTTACCCAGCTGTAGTTTCCACTTCCGTCGGTTACTAATACCTGTCCATTGGTTCCACCTGTTGGTAATTCGATTTCGTTAGTGTCATCAGTATCTCCATCGTTTACATTATCATTTACCCAACTGTAGTTTCCACTTCCGTCGGTCACCAATACCTGTCCGTTAGTTCCTCCGGTTGGTAATTCAATTTCGTTGGTAGCATCTGTATCTCCATCGTTTACATTATCATTTACCCAACTGTAGTTTCCACTTCCGTCGGTTACTAATACTTGTCCATTGGTTCCACCTGTTGGTAATTCGATTTCGTTAGTGGCATCAGTATCTCCATCGTTTACATTATCATTTACCCAGCTGTAGTTTCCGCTTCCGTCGGTTACTAATACTTGTCCATTGGTTCCCCCAGTAGGTAATTCAATTTCATTGGTTGGATCGGCATCAGCATCATTTATATTATCATTTACCCAGCTGTAGTTTCCACTTCCATCGGTTACTAATACTTGTCCATTGGTTCCACCTGTTGGTAATTCGATTTCGTTGGTTGGATCGGCATCAGCATCATCTGTGTTGTCATTTACCCAACTGTAATTTCCACTTCCGTCGGTTACTAATACTTGTCCATTGGTTCCACCTGTTGGTAATTCGATTTCGTTGGTAGGATCAACATCTGCATCTGTGGTATTATTTGGATCAATCCAACGGTAATTCCCATTTCCATCTGTGGCTAAAATTTGTCCGTTGGTGCCACCGTTGGGGAGTTCGATCTCATTATTAGGATCTGAATCTGGTCCATTTGCGGCATAGTTGGCATAAGGCACTGATAAAATAGGAGAGGAGCCAATAATGGTATAGGCATCTCCGCCAGAAGTATCTACTGCTACTTGTAACCAGTAATCTTGAGACCTCCATGCAATGGCTCCAAAATTATCTGCAGTTGCTCCTTGGCCAATAGCAAGAGCAATTACTCCTTGAGCGTTTGAAGTCACTCGATGTGCTTCCTGATAAATATTGTTTCCATTAGCATCACCTTGTAAAATGGTAATTTGAATACCAATGGTTTGATTGATCATTGGATTCCCAGAAGCATCTCTGATTACTGCCTGGTAGTTAAAAGATTGAGAAAATCCTTGTTGTGCAATAAGTAATAGTATAACGGTGGTTAACCATTGTACATATTTTTTTGCGAATGTGTTTTGGGTCGAATTGTAATTTGCATCCATATACGAAGGGTTATAGCATTTACTTTATTTTGGTTTATAGTAGTACAGCTATGTTTTGAGATACCCTATTTTTATTTTTAATTTTTTATGGATACATGGTTTTTATGAATGGATGTAAATAAAAAACCACCCATAAATGAGTGGTTTTTATACACCGTGGTTTAGAATTTAGATCATCATGATTTCCCCCTTATTCTGCTCTGAAATTCCAAACACGGCCAATGGCTACTCCTTGTTGATTATCTTTGGCAATTACCCTCCAATGATAGGTTTTACCAGCTTCAATTTGAACATCCAACGTGCTAACCTCCAGATTTTCTGCAAATAATTGCGGAGGGTTGGATTCGCCAAAATAAACATCAAACACTAATGGATCTCCATCATTGTCTGTTGCATTCCAATCTAATGTGGTTTGCGATCCCGAAACTGTTGATCCAGCTGCTGGTGCTATGGCTACCGGAGAGTTTGGGATGGCATTTACTCCTGCTTCAGGCTCTGTAAAGAACGTTTGTGCAGGGGTGTATCTACTTTCATATCCTTTATTATCAATCGCTTTTACCCTCCAGAAATAGGTGGTTCCTTTTTCAAGATTGAAAACAATGCTGGTTTGACTTGTATTGGCAGCAAAAAGTATGTTCTCAAAAGTTTCATCTTGAGCAATATCAATAAAATAGGTTACTTTATTTCTGTTAAACGCTTCGGATGTTTCCCATTGAAACTCCAGATTGAAGTTGGTACATATTAAATTATTACCAGGGAATATCAAATTAGGAAGCGATGGTATTACATCGATGTTGATAGGGTAGGCAACACGTACTACCTCTTCATCTTCTTCTGGGCTGCAAGCCCATAATGATAGAATACTAAGTATAGTGATATATATTTTTTTCATGGTATCTATTTTTAATCTTGTTATCGTTAATTTTTTGGAATGATTGATAGCATTTTAGCACCATCAGACCAGGAGAATTGCGATCATAAATTCATTCAATTTCTCCTGGTGATGACAACTCTCATACTCTAATTTTTAATCACTTTAAAGGTTTTGGAAACTTCATTATCAATCTGGATAAAATAAATTCCAGTTGGTAATTCTTGCATAGGGAGTACTACTTGACCTCCTACTACGCTATACTGTTCAGAAGAGACAGTCATTCCTAGTGCATTTCTTACACTTACAGAAATACTGTTTTTACCAATTTCAGGCCAGGTAATGGTTACTTGATCACGAGTCGGGTTTGGATAAAGTGTAACGTTTTCAAACAAACTACCGTCGATTTTTGAGGTTAACTTTCCTTCGCATTCCAAACTTGAAGATACTTCAATAGCGTCTCCACTTTTTGCATTGATGACAAAGCTATTCGTTGGATACTCTCCAATGATCTCGTTATTGATCATTACAGTAAATGGAGGGGTTCCTTTCTCAATATTCACTTGTACCTGTTTATTAAAACTATTTGCATTAGAAACAGAAGTTTCTCCAGACATCACGATACCTTCTTCTATAGCAAGTTGGAAACACACTTCACAATTTGGCTCTCCGTTAACGATAAAACATACCGGGTAGTTTCCAGGGGTTAGATCTGCTACCTCCAAAGTTGAGGTAAATGGATATTGTTGCCCATCGATGGTTGCTATATAATCTCCAGATGTGATAGTAGTTACAGAAATAATCCCATTGTTTTTACCAGGGCAAGTCTCGCTTGATGCTGAAACCTGAAAGTTATTTTCTGGTAAAGTATCGATAGCACAACCAGTTACGATTACAGTACGTGTAACGGGAGTAGCTATATTCCCAGAAGGGTCAACCGAGTTATAAGTAATTGTATATGTTCCTTCGGCGTTGATAAATTGTGAAAGATCAATAGTCACTTCGGTACCGTCATTGGTGGTAGCACCTAATTCAACATATGGTTCACCAGGCCCAATCATTTGTGGGTTATCTCCTAAAAGTGTAATTATTGGTGCCGTAGTATCTATTACCTCAATAGTTCGGGTCACTTCAGCATTATTACAAGAGTCATCGGTTGCATTATATCGAATCGTATAAGTTCCTACAGCATCCACAAAATTATCTGTATTGATTACAACAGCCGACCCGTCGTCTGTAGTAGCACCTAATTCGGTGTATCCATCTCCTAACTCAATAACTTGAGGATCGCTACCAGTTAATGTGATAATTGGAGCAGTTGTATCTACAGTTTCTACTCTTACATTGGCTGTTTTACTAGCAACATTACCATTTACATCGGTGATGGTTAAGGTTACCATATTATCTCCTTTGTTACTGCAATCAAAAGTATTAGGAGAAATTTCCATAGTATCGATTCCACAATTGTCAAAGACACCATTAGTAGGAATAAATGCAACATAATCGTTGGTAGCTCCCCATTGGGTTGCATTCCGACCTGGAACAATAATAGCTGCAGTTCCATCAATATTTTCTAGCCCTTGCGTTTTATCATCTCCGGTCAATGGGATGTTAATAGTATGGATCTCGATACGATTAGATCCTTCAAACAGTTTTACCTGGGTTGTGGTGATATCATCAGAATCGTCAATATGAGTTACGCTGTCCCAATCCATAATCAGGATTCTGTTGGGTGCAGTACCGATGGTAGTATAGCGCATAGTTCCTCCATCCTCAGGATTAATATCATTCCAGTCAAAAGCAATAAGGTTATTAGGTTCATCAGTGTCAGGAAGGTTTTGCCCGTTACAACACCCATCTTCACCTTCGTCAGAAAAGGTAATAAATCCATTGGATGAGATATAGAATTCGGTATATAGATTTCCATAAAAAGCAAATTCAAATCCTATCGGTAATGCCGGAGTCAACTCATCATCATCAAGGGTTACTTGAGTACCTGTAGCGCTAATATCTACACGATCCAAAGTGCCAGAAGTTTCTACGGTATAATCACGTGCAATAGGATCTGTACCAATAATATCAGTAGGCAATATAGTAGTGGTTTCATTAGCATTCAATGTTACTATATGGTCTTTGGTATTCAATAATGGTGCTCTGGTGTCTACTACGGTTACATCATAACTACAGGATACGGTTGCTCCTGTATTGTCCAGCGTATCATAGGTAAATGTTGTAGTGCTACCAATTGGTAATAGGGATCCACTTGCTGGGCCTGCGGTAATATTGCTGGCACATGGATAGTTGTATGTAGCTCCACATTGATTAGCGTCACTTTCTAAAGTAAAGTCTGAAGGACATGAGGGTACAGTAATGGTAACTGTCGTTGTACAAGTCACTCTATTTCCATCGTCATCTCTTACGGTTACGGTTATCGTATTATCTCCGATATCAGAACACGTAAATGAACTTCTACTTAATCTGATACTGTCTATGTTACAATTATCAGTGGCACTCAAAACAACATCATTTTCAGTTATTCTTGCATTTCCTGTACCATCCAATTCTAAAGTAAAAGGAGCCACACATTGTACTACAGGATCTATAGGGTCATTAATGAACACAACTGCTTGCCTTGTGCTTACAGCTCCATTGTTATCAGAAGCGGTTAGCGTAACAAAATTTGGCGAACCAACATTACTACAATCAAAATCTGTTTGGTCTATGGTAAAACTTTGTAATCCGCAATCGTCAGTAGCACTGGCATTAAGGTCGGCTAATGTGATAGAAACGTTACCGCTAGGATCTAAATCGACATCTAAAAAGGGATCTGTAGTAATTACCGGGGCAGAGTCTGTGATATTAACCGTGACATCGATTGATGTGCTATTATTTTGGTCATCGGTTGCTGTTAATTGTACGATGTTGTTTCCAATATTGGTACAATCAAAGTCGGTTTGACTTAAACTAAGACTTGGTGTTGCAACACAGTTATCTGTAGCCGTCAATCCAAAATCACCCGGAGCTACGGTTACATTTCCTGTGGCATCCAAAGTAAGGTTAAGTGTGGTTGTTGCAACTGGAGATAAATCGCCACGTACCCATACACGATGTATAGTGCTATTGGTATTTATAGAAAAATCATCAACTTCCCAACGGCCTGATGCTCCAATTCCCCAGTGATATAACCCACTTCTCCAAAAGGGAAATTGGTCAATGCCAAATCTCCTTCGTTCGCAAAGGTATTAAACGCTTGCGCAGGGATATTAGCAGTATGACCAGCTAAAGTGGTGAAATTTGTTGTACTATTAATTCCGCTAAAAGAACCATTACCTGTTTTTACATAATTCAATACATTGGTATAATTGGTCTTAAAATCGATAACACGGCTATGTCCGGTCGTTGTTCCATAAAATCGCATTTCTTCAAAGTCGATTGCTGCAGCAAGAGTATTTCCCATATGGCCCCAATTGGCTGTTCCAGCCTCATTGTCTCCAAGTGTAGACGAGCCTAGCAATGGTAAATCGGTATTTCTTACCGTTAGTGCAGAATTGTCTCCTGCAACATGAACATAGTTGAGGATCATTAACCAGCCACCACCATCAGTGTCGTTATCGAGTTCACCTTGAAATGTGCTACCGTTAAAATTAAAATAGTACGTTCCACTAGGAACACTACCTACGGTAGATTGCAATAAATTTCGAAATGGATTGGCCATGGTACCGTCTCCAGCATCTCCAAAAACTGGAGGTGTGGTGTCCTGTCCCGGCCCGCATTGTGCGTGTGCGTTATGAGCAAAACAGAAAGATGCTAATAACATTAGTAGTAGTTTTTTCATAAATAAGGGGTTTATAAGAATTAATTGTTTCGTTGTTTCTTATCTATTACAGGCAACTTTTGGAATACCCTATTTTTAGTTGTAATTTTTTTAGGAATTCGAAAAAAGCTGATAGATAAGTTTAAGATGTTTGCTACATCATAATCGGAGATGCTATAGCAATAATTATAGAAAAGATGTAGGTATACGAAGTTGTTTTCATATCATAGTAGGAGTTTGGGACATTTCGAAACAAAAGTCTAGAATTTCTTATTTTATCGGTTAAAAACTACCCCTACAACTACCCCTACAAAATTGTGTAGGTTTGGAAAAAAGCAGTTTTGTTGTTTCTTTTGCAATCTTTAAAATGAGTATAATGTAGTTCTAAGAATAAAAGGTTATCATAGTACTACTTTTTTTAATAGCTTTGAGTATCGTATAATTTTTGTTTCCTATGCCCGACAAAAACCTATCCGTTTGTGAAGAAAAGAATTTTGATACATTGTTTCATGCCCATTATGAATCGGCAAGGAACTATTTGTATTATAAATGTGGGGATGTGCAACAAGCAGAAGACATTGTTCAAGATGCTTTTGTGAAATTGTGGAAACAATGTGCTGACATTATTTTCAATACGGCAAAATCCCTTATTTTTAAGATATGTAATAACGCCTTGCTAAACGAGTTTGCACATAAAAAGGTAAAATTACGGTACGAAGCTATGCCAAGAGATGATAGAGATCACGAAAGCCCAGATTTTATTTTGGAAACAGAAGAGTTTAAAGATAAATTAGAACAGGCTATTGCAAAATTGTCTGCAAAAGAGCGTGAAGTATTTTTACTAAGCAGAATTGACAAAAAAACGTATAAAGAAATTGCTGAAATAATTGGGATCACTGTAAAAGCGGTAGAAAGAAGAATGAGTAATGCCTTTATTAACCTAAGAAAAATGTTAGGTGAGGACTTAAAAATCTAAAAAAAATAGGGTAATTCTTTGTTTAGCTGTATTAAAGTTGTAGGAGATGATGAAGTAAAGAAACAACTTAATTAAAATACCCATTATTATGGAAAAATACGAATCTGATGAAACATTTATAGCTCGATGGGTAGCAGGAGAGTTGAGTGAAGAAGAGTTGTCTGAGTTCAAAAAAACGGATGCCTATTCGGTATTTAATCATATCAATAAAGAATCACAAAAATTTAAAGCCCCTCCAGCAGATGCTCAAAAGGCTTTAGAGAAGACCAAAGAACGTATTGCTTTTAAGAAAAAGGGTAAGGTGATTTCGATGACCTGGTATGCAGTAGCTGCATCTATTGCAATTCTTCTGGGGGTTGTGGGATTATTCATATCAACCAAAAGCTATACAACTTCTTTTGGAGAACAACTTGCGGTTACATTACCCGACGGATCAAAAGTACAACTCAATGCAAATTCTACTTTAGAGCACAAACGTTTCTTTTGGAATGCTAATAGAGATGTAAGTTTAGAAGGAGAAGCCTATTTTGAAGTTGAAAAGGGAGGAGATTTTGTGGTTGCAACAGCAAGAGGAGAAGTATCAGTGTTAGGAACCAAATTTAATATCAAAACAAGGTCTACTATTTTTGAAGTGAATTGTTTCGAAGGAGCAGTAAGATTCGATAAAAAAGGTTCCGAAGAATATCATATTCTGAAAGCAAATGATAAAATTACACTTTCGGAGAATGTAGTAATAGACGAAAAAACCAAAGAAAATCGTCCAAACTGGATGAATGGTATTTCTGTTTTTAAAGAAAGGCCATTACAAGAAGTGTTGAAAGAAATTGAAATTCAATATGGAGTTCAATTCCAAACGGGAAATGCCAATGTATCTGATTTGTTTACAGGAAGTTTTGTGCACGATGACCTTGAAAAGGCATTGCGATCAACACTCACGCCAATGGGAGTTTCTTATACAGTATCTGAAGATAATACCATTGTATATTTAGAATAAACCTACTTAATATATCTATGAACCAACACCCCATTTTTATAATTGCACTTTTTGTGTCGGTACTATCGTATTCGCAATCAAAGATAAATACGGCATATTCAAACACAACACTTAAAGAGGTAATAGCGGATATTGAAAGCCAGACCGATATCTTGTTTTCGTACTCGCAAGAAGTGATTAGTTCAAAAACAATTACCCTCCAGGAGCAAGAAATAAGTATTGATGATTTGTTGGTGGCTTTAGCCACACAAACAGGATTGATCTTTGAAAAAGTATCTGCCAAACAGATTATCATTGCACAACGTAAGATGATTTGCGGATATCTGATCGATGAAGTTACCAAAAAGAGTATACCTTTTGTCACCGTGATCATCAATGAAGATATAAATACAACGACGGATGACAATGGATACTTTGCTGTTGAAGATACTAGTCTCGGATCCGAGAATGTACAATTTCGTTTTATAGGATACAAGGATCAAGAAGTGACTATTACCGTTGGAGATCCATGTCCAACCATAGCACTAGTTCCTTTATCATCTACACTCGATGAGGTTGTAGTTTTGGGGTATGTGACTTCGGGTATTGATAGAAATAAAGATGGTTCGATAAGTATTGATTCCGAAAAATTAGGGATTCTTCCAGGATTGGTAAGCCCAGATATATCACAAAGTATTCAATTAATACCTGGGATTTCAACCTTGGATGAGTCTGCCACAGGGATTCAGATTCGAGGAGGATCACCAGATCAAAACCTGATATTGTATGATGATATCAAACTCTACAATACGGGGTATTTTTATGGGATGTTCTCTTTATTTAATCCCTTTGCAACCCAAAGAGCAAAGATTTTCAGATCGGGAACAAGTGCCACCTATGGTGATCGTATTTCTGGGATTATTGACATTTCCAGTGGGGATTTGATCCCAGAAAAAACAGAAGGAGGTGTAGAAATCGACGGGTTATCTATAAATGGTTATATAAAAGCTCCTTTATCAGAAAAAGTGGCTGTATATGCCTTTGCCAGAAGATCTTACGCAGATGTTGTAGAAACGCCGACCTATATCAGTTATGCGGATAAAATATTTACAAATTTTGGTGTAGCTAGAGATATTAATGGAAATGTTTTGGAGTTAGAGACTGATGATGATTTTAGCAGAGAATCGAGTAATAGCGACTTTTTTTCAACGATATGAATGCCAAAGTGGTATTGAAACCGAATGCTAAAAACAACATATCTGTGAGTGGTCTTTATACAAGAAATCGGTTAGATTTTGATTTCTTAGGAGGAGACGAAGTAGTGGTAGATTCGTTGATTACACAAAACAAAGGCGCAAGTGTGAATTGGGACTATCGACCTAACGAGAAGTATCAACAAAAGCTTTCTGCCTATTTTTCAGAATACAATTCGTTTTATCAAAATGATGAAATAAAAGACGAAACCGGAGATGGTATTTTGGATCTTGCAGAAATCAATATCCGTAAAAACGATATTGTTGATTTGGGACTAAAATTCACGTCTACCGCTGCGATCAAAGAAACCCAACAGCTTACTTTGGGATACGAACTCTCGTATACCGATTTGGATGTGGTTATAAGTAAAGA
This sequence comes from Aquimarina sp. KJ22-3, assembly GCF_055808215.1. Classification (NCBI taxonomy): domain Bacteria; kingdom Pseudomonadati; phylum Bacteroidota; class Flavobacteriia; order Flavobacteriales; family Flavobacteriaceae; genus Aquimarina; species Aquimarina sp. KJ22-3. The sequence goes on from NZ_CM147859.1 coordinate 1,499,753, forward strand.
AAACCCAATAGATGATGAGTTGGAAAGATCAGTACAAGATGACGAAAACTTGCAAAATGCACTATTTGGAGAGTATACTTTTAATTTCAAGAATAAAGGCCTGATCAATGCAGGAGTTCGTTTGGTACATTATAGCTCGCTAGATGAGTTTCTGGTAGAACCTAGAGTTAATTTTGAGTATTCATTAACTGATCGATTACGAATTAAAACAGCCGTAGAACGACGCAATCAACCGATCTCTCAATTGGTAGAATTTAATCATACCGAATTACGTCTGGAAAATGAATTATATCGTTTGTCCGACGATGAACTGTTTCCTTTGTTGAGTAGTAATCAAATTTCTGGTGGGATATTATATCATTACAAAAACCTGAACATTGATGTTGATGCGTATTACAAAGAATTAGAAGGCTTGACTACATTTACCAATGGTTTCAGTAACCCTCTTGAGAATTTAGAAGAAGGAGAAAGCACCATTGCAGGTGTCGATATTTTATTAAAGTACCGCTGGAAGAATTACAAAGTATGGGCGGGATATACATTTAATGATATTACATTTCAGTTCCCAAATTTGGCGGATACTCCTTTTAAATTTCCCGGGAATAATGATATTACACACTCATTCAGAATTTCGAACACCTTGCAATTAGAAAAGTGGCAGTTTTCGTTAGGCTGGCAATTTAGGTCAGGAAAACCGATTACACCTGTAGATAGCTATGTGATCCAGATCGATGCCGATGGAGAAAATGCAGGAGTTGTTAATTTTGGTTCGGTAAATAGTGATCGATTACCTGATTTTCACAGATTGGATGCTTCAATATTATATGATTTTAATATCAAAGCAGGTCGTAAAAATATAAGATCTCAACTGGGATTGTCGTTTTTGAATATCTATGACCGAGTAAAACCTTTGAATTTGATTTATAAAGCAGAACGTAAGCCTTTGGATGATGGAGGTATTGCAATACCAGGAACCGATGGTTCTTCGCCAGAAGAATTAGAAGTCATTCTGGAACAAGTAATTCAGCGATTCTCACTTGGGTTTACACCAAATGCTGTATTCAGGGTGTTTTTGTAATGAAAATAGAAGAAACAAAGAATTAATTGTGTTCAAGATAATCAAGAATTGGTGCTCCTTTGGGGGCATTAATTTTTTTGCGTAACCGATATCGATTCATCATCACACTATCTTCAGAGATGGCCAGCATATTAGCAATTTGTTTGGTGTCCAATCCTAGTTTTTCCATAGCTATCAAACGTTCTTCAGATTGCGTAAGTTCAAACCCTCCATGTTTAATTTTGGTAAAAAAACCAGGATGTACATTAGTGAATTTTTTTCTGAAGGTATACCAATCTTCTTTAGTTAGTATTTTGGAAGCAGTGAGTTCCTGAAGGTTTTTTAAAGCTTCCTTTTCTCCAAATTCGGATTTCAATTCCTCCAACTCTTTGCTTAGCGCTTCCTGTTCATTACTCTTTTTAATGAGTTGTTGGGTGAAATCGGCCAACTCTTGTTTGTTTTTTTCAAGTTCTCGTAAGGCGAGCAGCGCTCTATTTTTGTATATTTTTCTAATGAGATAGGTAATAACTACACCGGCTAGTATTGCAGTTATCAGTAGGGTGAGGTATAATCTTTTTTAGAACTTTCTGCTTGGGTGATGAGTTCTAGTTCTCTTTTTTGTTTCACAAATTGAAGACTATCAGCTAGTTTTTCCTGATTGAATTGATGGGTTAATTCTAGCGCTTGAATCTTTTTGGCATTTTCTACATTAAAAATAGAATCAGAATATTTTTTGTGTAATCGATAATCATTTAGCGCTTTTTCATAATTCCCAAGTTGTTTATTCAAGAAACTACTTCTCAAATAAGCTCGGGAAATTCTGGTTTTAGCATTTTGCTCTTTTGCCATAGCAAGCGCTTTTTCGATGTACTCCAAAGCTGTTGTATACTCTTTAAGCTGCATATAACTCCCAGCAATGTTATAATGTACCCGTTGTAGCGATAGTAATTTGTTGTTTTGTTGATCAAAAACAAGATTGTCGGTATAAATTTCTATGGCCTTACGATATTCTTTTTGAGAATGATACCAGGCCGCCAGATTAGAATTTACATTATAGATATTTTCTTTATCATTTAATCCAATAAATGTGTCTTTTGCTTTTTGATAATAAAACAAAGCAGAGTCCATTTTTTTTGCTTGTCGGTAGGCGACTCCCATCATATTATATCCAATAGCAACACCAGATGCTTCACCTAGCTTTTTTTGATTGCTATCGCTTTTTTAAAATAACTAATGGACTTTTTGTATTCTTTTTGATCTCTAAAAACCATTGCAATATTGTGATGTATATCGGCGATGTTTGAGGAATCTTTGATGGTTTCGTAAAGCTTTTGTGATTTTAAGTAAAAAGATATGGCTTCAGGATAATCGCCTTTTCTTTTATTGACTATACCAAGTGCTTCGTAGAGCGCTGCCTGTTGTCGGTTTTGTGAATTTTCAGGGCTTTTTTGAATGTACTTAAGAGCCTCAAGTAAGTAGGGTTCTGCTTTTCTGAAATCACGGGTGATATGATAATCTCCGAGATTGATCAGCGCTTTTATTTTTGACGAATCATTCGAAGCAAGTTGTACTTCTTTTTGTAGATTGATGAATAGGGTGTCTCTCTCAATTTGACAGTGAACTTCAAAACAAAAGCTCATGCATATGACGAGTAAGAAAACCTTTTTTGCAATCATGTAATAGGGTAGTTGGTTTACGTATTAACAAATGTATTTGATATAAGCATAATTACGAAATCTCCTGAGAATAAAAATTACGAATCAATATTGAAATCGATACTGTAGATTGTATCTTTGCAAGCAAAATACCCTTTATTTGGGAATCTAAAATTAGTAGTGTGGAATACGCAGAAAATATATTAGGAACCATTGGGAATACTCCTTTGGTAAAGATGAATGCATTGGTTGAGGATGTCGATGCCTTGGTATTAGCCAAATATGAAACTTTTAACCCTGGAAATTCGGTAAAAGATCGTATGGCATTAAAAATGATTGAAGATGCAGAAGCTGATGGTAGATTACAACCAGGCGGTACTATTATCGAAGGTACATCGGGTAATACCGGAATGGGATTAGCCCTTGCAGCCATCGTAAAAGGATATAAGCTAATATGTGTTATGGCAGATAAACAGTCTAAGGAAAAAATGGATATCCTGAGAGCTGTTGGAGCCAAAGTAATGGTATGTCCTACAAATGTAGAACCAGATGATCCCAGATCGTATTATTCTGTATCCAAACGTTTGGCTGAAGAGACACCGAATTCATGGTATGTGAATCAATATGACAATCCATCCAACGCACAAGCACATTACGAATCTACTGGTCCTGAAATCTGGGAACAGACAGATGGAAAAGTTACCCATTTTATTGTAGGAGTAGGTACGGGAGGAACAATATCTGGGGTTGGAAAATACCTTAAAGAACAAAATCCTAATATAAAGATATGGGGAGTGGATACCTATGGATCTGTATTCAAGAAGTATCATGAGACAGGGATCTTTGACGAGAATGAAATTTACTCCTACATTACTGAAGGAATTGGGGAAGATATTCTTCCTGAAAATGTAGATTTTTCGGTAATAGATGGATTTACAAAAGTTACTGATAAAGATGCTGCCATATACACTCAAAAATTGGCAAAAGAAGAAGGTATGTTTTTAGGGAATAGTGCAGGAGCGGCGATCAAAGGACTTTTGCAGCTCAAAGAACACTTTACCAAAGATGATGTGGTAGTAGTATTGTATCACGATCACGGAAGCCGATATGTGGGTAAGATGTTTAATGACGATTGGATGCGAGAAAGAGGATTTTTGGAGGAAGAAATTTCTGTGGCTACCGATTTGATCAAAAATCATTCAGACAAACCTTTGGTAACCGTAAAAACAGAAGAACTGGTTTCTCATGCGATCGAACGTATGCGTAAATTTCAAATTTCGCAAATACCAGTTGTAGATACCGATGGGTTTGTAGGTTCTGTAGATGAAAGCGCTTTGTTTAAAGCTTTTATGGAAGACAAAAATATGGATAGCACACCTATAAAAGAGGTGATGAAAGAACCATTTCCCATAGTAAATGCAAAAGCTTCTCTTGATGAGATATCTAAGCTCATCAAAAATGGAAATCCTGCTGTTCTTGTTGCACTCGAAAATGGAAAACATCATATTATTACCAAATATGACGTTATTAGTCATATAAAATAAATCATTATATTTAAAATATAATTTAACCCCTCTATCAGCGTTATCTGCTGATAAAGGGGTTGTTTGTAGTATTTATTTTTGATAAAAATTACGCAACGTTAAGGGACCGTTGTAATCTATAAGGGTAAAGACTAGCATAAATTGTAGGGGTATGTATAAGTATATTTTTGATTTCTCGGATATTGATCAACTAAGGAACTATTTCAGGTCCCAGTTAAATCCTGATAGTACTTCTGATCATATCTATTTCCCTCCAGAAATAGGAGAAGGATACCTCTCATACTATAAGATTTCTCCCGAAGTATTTTTGTTAGTCAATAACTACAAGGCCAATACAGATATTCATTACGTTCGAAGGCCTATAGATGAAAAAGACATTATTCTGCATTTTAGAAAATATGCCCTTGATCACAAGATAGAATCTCAAGAAATCATCAGCAAATATTCTGATAGCTATACTCCAGGTAATATGCGCTGTATGGATGCACAGCAAGGAGAACAGGTTTTTATTACCAAAGGAGCCGAGGTAAAATCAACAATGATTGTATTAAAAAGCTCGTATACCAAACCTTATTTTATGAAGAGTAGTGATATGGCAGAAAAAGTAGATAGCTATATTCGGTACTCTCATCAACATATCCATAAATTTTATCTTTCGTATAAACAGTCTCATCTTTTTGATCAAATCGTATCACCCGATCTTAAAAAAGTAGAGAATTACCTCTATTTTGTTTCTCGAGGAATTCGATTACTGGAAACCTTTTGGAAAGATGTTCAAAAATGGGAAACAGAAAGTAACCCCTTTAATATCAATAGTGCTCAGGTTGGGAGTATTTACAAAGTAAGTGATTACCTCAGGGGGCATTTGCACGAACCTTTTATTGGAGTGGATCAGTTGGCCAAAATGGCGCATATGAGTCGAACCAATTTTTTTAATATGTTCAAAGAGATTCATAATCAAACTCCCCTTGAATTTTTTAATAACAAAAAACTCGAGAGTTCTTATAATATGATTTTTGCAGATGGTTTATCTGTAAAGGAAGTTATGGATGCACTGAACTATTCTAATTCCTCAAAATTTCGAAAGGCATTTTTTAATAAATTCGACATTTACCCCGACATTTCTATTTAGTACATTTTGTTCTAAAATAAAGATGGTCACTAACAAGTAGCAACCATCTATAACCTAACACAAACTCAACTTAGCTTAGGGTTTGAAATTTTTATGTCGTTTTTTGAAAGTGTTTTTCCCTTTTGTTACTAACAAAGTAAAGAAATGTAATTTTTGTAAGGTTTTCCATTAATACATAAATTCTTACCAATAGTACATTTCTATAGTAAATTAACTAGATTTTAAGAATTTGACCCCGTTTTTATGCAGTTTTTGGTTAGTTTAAAGACTTTTTTACCGTAAAAATGAGCGCAAATTTGAAGAGATTGACCCGAAAGTTGCTAATAATCAGATAGCATGTTGATCCAAAATCCTTAAAAAGGTCTCGGGTTCTGGACGTACTCTGTAGTTATTAGTAAGATCTGCAAAAAGTATTTTGCCATTTTTATCAGTAATGACAACAGTCGGTAATACCGTATCACTATCATATCCCAAAGTTTGAAATCCCATCGGGAGTCCATTCTTTCCCAGAATATCCAATTGTTTAGCAACAGTATTGTCTTTGTCTACCAAAAAGTTAAAATTGAGATCAAATTTTTTGGCAAGAGATTTTGTATGCGAATGTGGTTGAGGGCTAATCATCACCACATTCACGTTTCGTTTTTCTAGCTCTTTGTATTGATTTGCAATTTCTTTAATTTGTGCCATACATAAGGGGCACCAATTTCCTCTGTAGAAAAGATAAATCGAAGGATTACCCAAAAATTGAGAGCTTTGTACTTCTTGTTTTTCTGGATTCTCAAAGGTAAGTTCTGGTAGCGTTTTACCAACAACTATACTTTTGTTAGATTTTCTATCTTCAAAAACAGAATACCATTTAATATATAATACCCATCCTAAAAATAAACCTACACTAGGTAAAGACCCATTGATATCATTTTGGATAATTCCTCCAAAGATCATGCTCACCAAAAAACCAATAGCTATAAATACCGTATACACCTTTAGATTAGCATCAGTTCGTGCTACAGGTCTTATAAAAAGAAGAGCAAAGAACGAAACAATAGCAAGAGCTAGAAGTAATCTCCCCAAATAGCGATAGGATATATCATGATTGATAAGATGTATAACACTGTCAATCACAAAATAGAGTGCTATTGCCGGAAACAGAGAGATGAAAATGGACTTCAATACATTCTTCATAAGAGGAGTTAGTTTAGTATTTGGTCAGTGGTTTTAAATGATGCTTACAAGGATACTCCAAAATTTAGTACTTTTGAAAAACATAGAACGCTATTTCTATTTTCTTCATCCTACCTGAAAAGGTAAATAGCGAGTGTTCCTGAATTTTTCAGGAGTAAAGAATAACGCTAATAACTACAAAAGGGATGAAGGAAGATTTTCTCCATTATTTATGGAAATTCAAAAAGTTTAGTTGCTCAAATTTAAAAACCACTTCAAAAGAAGAAATTAAATTATATCGGTTAGGTGTACATAATGTAGCACATGCTGGACCGGATTTCTTTAATGCACTGATTAGCATAGAAGGTCAGAAATGGGCTGGAAATGTGGAGTTACATATCAAATCTAGCGATTGGTATGCCCATCACCACGAACAAGATAGTGCATATGATAATGTAATTCTGCATGTGGTTTGGGACGATGATATAGAAGTTTTTAGGAAAGACAATACCAGAGTGCCTACATTACAATTAAGAGATTATGTGGATGAGCAATTGTTGGATCGGTATCATCAACTTTTTGTGTATTCTTCTAATCATCAATTGCCCTGCAAGTCGGGATTAAATCAAGTTCCCGATTTCCTGCTTTCTAATTTTCAAGATCGATTATTTGTAGAACGATTAGAACAAAAATCGAAACTGATTATGAATTTACTTTCTAGTTATGCCAACGATTGGGAAGCTGTGTTTTTTATGCTACTGGCAAAAAACTTTGGATTAAAGGTAAATGGGGATGCTTTTTTGAGTCTCGCACAGTCTTTTGAATTTTCTGTATTTCGGAAATGTAGTCAGGATCAAACGGTTTTAGAAGCATTACTATTTGGACAGGCAGGACTTTTGGAAAAGGAATCTGATGTTTCTTATGTCAATAGTTTGCAAAAAGAATATGCATTTTTGAAGCATAAATTCGATTTGAATACTAGAAATGTACTTCCATTTCAATTTTTTAGATTGAGACCACCAAATTTTCCTACAATTCGTATTGCACAATTAGCAGGTTTGTATGCAAAATACCCTGCACTTTTTGATCTTGTTGTAAATACGAATACGCTAACAGATTTCTATCAATTGTTCTCAATAGAGATCAGCAATTTCTGGAAAAATCATTACACCTTCTCAAAAGAATCGGTGGTACGTGATAAACCCATTACCCACCAAATGGTAGATTTAATTTTGATCAATACTGTTATTCCTATTCGTTTTTGTTATTTCAGAAGTTTAGGGAAAAATGCTGACGAAGCTGTAATGGCGTTAATGACTAGTATCCAGGCTGAAAAGAATACCATTGTTACAAAATTTGAGGAAAGTGGTTTGGTTTTTCAAAATGCATTACAATCGCAATCCATATTGCAACTCAGGCAAAACTATTGTGATCGTAAAGCATGTTTAAAATGTGTTATCGGGAATTATTTATTGAATCAAGATTAAAAATTAAGATAATATATTTATTTTGCGGTATGCTATACAATTTAAGACACTTCTTAGAGCGTAATGGATTTTATGTTTCTTCAAGGCTGGCAGATCGTTTGGGAATGCGTGCAAAGATTGTACGTCTGTTCTTTATCTACTTAACCTTTGCAACTGCGGGTCTGGGTTTTGTTTTGTATCTTAATATGGCTTTTTGGTTAAAAATAAAGGACTTAGTGTATACTAAAAGAACGTCTGTGTTTGATTTATGATAAAACTTCAGAATTGGGGAAGACCTAGAATCTATATTGCCGTGATATTATTATTTATTGTCGTGGCTATTGGGGTTATTGGCTTTCGTTTTTTTCTGATTACTCATGGATTGATGCATTGTACATGACAGTAATCACCATGTCTACTGTTGGTTTTGGAGAGGTAGAACCTTTAGACGATAATGCAAAGTTGTTTACCGTCTTTCTGATCTCAACCAGTGTTGCCATATTTGCCTATTCCGTATCTGTAATCACAGAATACATTGTAGGTAAGAATGATCCGAAAAGAGCACAATATCGAAAAATACAAAAAATGATACATCAGTTAGAAAACCATATCATTATTGTTGGATACGGCCGAAATGGTAAACAAGCGGCGGCCAAGCTTTTGGCATACAATAAACCATTTATTATTATTGAAAGAGATGGTACGCTTATCGAGCGTTATCAAAGTGATGAATTAGTTTTTTTGAGAGGTAATGCCACTGAAGATGAAGTGTTGATAGAGGCAGGGATCAAACGAGCAGCTTGCCTGATCTGTACATTACCCGAAGATGCAGATAATTTGTTTATAGTGCTTTCGGCAAGGCAAATTAATAGTGGTTTAAAAATTATTAGTAGGGCTTCACAAGATGCATCATATAAGAAAATTCGTTTGGCAGGAGCAGATAATGTGATTATGCCCGATAGAATAGGAGGAGATCATATGGCATCTTTGGTAGTGGTTCCGGATTTGATTGAGTTTTTGGATAATTTATCGATTGTAGGAAAACGATCTATCAATATCGAGGAAATTTCTTTTGAGGATATGTTTGATGATAATGTAGAAAGAACCATTCGTAATATTAACATGAGATCCAGAACAGGATGTACCATAATTGGGTATAAATCACCCGAAGGAGATTATATTGTAAATCCCGAAGCAGACACCTTGCTAAAACCTAAATCAAGGATTGTTGTATTAGGACGTCCAGAGCAAATTAATCAGCTAAATAAGGAGTTTAATATTTAACAGTTACAAAACATTTAACCTTTAAAAAATTGTAAACAACTGTTTTTTTTAGCATCTTGGGGGCTTCTAAAAATAAAATTCAATTAACTCATACAATCATGAAGAGATATCTTCTTTCATTATTAGCACTCACAATTCCATTTATAACATTTGCACAAGAAACAGTAGAAAAAGGTCTAGATCAAAAAATAGATGAAGGTTTTAAACCGATTTCTGATTTTTTCTCTTCAGTTATCTTTTTTACTATAGGAGGAACACCTTTTGTTTTGATTCTTCTGGTAGTAAGTGCCCTATTCTTTACCTTATATTTTGGTTTTCCTAATATCCGTTATTTCGGAAAAGCGATTAACGTAGTACGAGGAAAATACGATGATGTGGAAGGACATGGGGTAGGAGATCCAAGTGCTGCAGTTGATGGTGATATTAAGGATACCATAAGAGATGAATCCAAAGAAGGAGAGGTTTCTCACTTTCAGGCGTTGGCAACTGCTGTGTCTGGTACAGTAGGAAATGGTAATATTGCTGGAGTAGCACTGGCTATTGCACTGGGAGGACCAGGAGCAACATTTTGGATGATCATTTGTGGGCTTCTAGGGATGTCTACCAAATTTGTAGAATGTACACTAGGGGTACAATATAGAGATGTTGGTGAAGATGGAACGGTATATGGAGGACCTATGTACTACCTAAGCAAAGGATTAAAAGAAAAAGGATTTACATGGTTAGGTAAAATAACCGCAGTATTGTTCGCTGTATTCTGTATCGGAGGATCTTTTGGTGGAGGAAACGCAGCACAATCTAATCAAGCTACTGTGGTGCTGAAAGATCTATTAGGATTAGAAAGTACAGCTGCTGGTTTCTGGATCGGTATTACTTTAGCGATTTTGGTAGGTATCATTATCATTGGTGGGATAAAAAGAATTGCTTCTGTAACAGAGAAAGTAGTTCCTTTTATGGCATTATTATACATCTTAGCTTGTTTGTATATCATCTTTAGTAACTTTTCATTTGTTGATGATGCAATTGGATTGATCTTTACTGAAGCTTTTAATCCAAAAGCTGTTGGAGTAGGAGGAGTGATCGGTGTGTTATTAGTAGGTTTCAAAAGAGCAGCTTTCTCTAATGAAGCTGGTGCTGGATCTGCTTCTATTGCACACTCTGCAGTAAAGACAAAATATTCTGCTTCTGAAGGTTTAGTGGCGTTATTAGAGCCATTTATTGATACAGTTGTGATTTGTACGATGACTGCTTTAGTAATTATCATTTTTAATTCTGATGGAGCATTCATTTATGGAGGAGATGGTAGCGGAGCTGTAATGATCGAAGGAGCATCTTATGAAGGAGCAGGAATAACACAAAAAGCATTCGCCAAGTATATCCCATTTTCTAATGTGTTCTTAACCATAGCAGTAGTGCTATTTGCGGTTTCGACAATGATTTCTTGGTCTTATTATGGATTACAATCCTGGAAATTCCTTTTCGGAAGAGGTAAGAAAGCCGACTTGGTATATAAACTATTGTTTTTAACTTTCGTGGTAATTGGTGCCGCTGCAAGTATGAAATCTATCTGGGATTTCTCTGATGCAATGATTTTTGCAATGGTATTCCCTAATATGGTAGGATTGTACTTCTTGTTCCCGATAGTGAAGAAGCAATTGACCAGATATTTTGATGCGATCAAGGCGTCTAAAGAAGGGTAAATAACAATTTATGAAAAATATAAAATCCCATTTCGAGATGAATTTACGTTTCCGAAATGGGATTTTTCTTTTATCCATATTCCTATTCATCATTGTAATTGAGTATTATTTTCTTATTGATTATAAGGAACCAAAAACAATAGCGCTTTCAGAATTGGCGCAATTTCAAAAGCAGGTAAATGGCTTACAAAAGGATGTTGCTCTTCAAGAGAAAGCATATACGCTTCGACCCTTCAATCCCAATTTCATTTCTGATTACAAAGGATATACTTTGGGCCTTTCAGCAGTAGAGTTAGATAGGCTTTATGCCTATCGCAACAAAGGACAGTGGATTAATTCTGTAGATGATTTCAAAAAAGTAACAGGTGTAGATGATGCTATTCTTCAGCAAATCGCTCCTTTATTTAAATTTCCTGATTGGAAAAGGAATAGAGCTAATACTGTATTCAAAAACCGACGAAAAAAAACAAAAAAGAAGTTTCTTCCAAAAAGGGATTTGAACAAAGTTAGCATTCAGGAACTGCAGGAGATCATCAATGTGCCAGAATTTGTGGCAAAACGCATTGTTAAGTATCGAAGCCGAATCAATGGTTTTGTTCATGTAAGTCAGCTGAAAGATATAAAGGGGTTGTATCCATATCACCAAAAGAAGATAAAGGAATTGTATCAGGTTTCTTCTCAAAAGATGATTAAGAAGATCAATGTGAATACCGCAGAGGTGAAAGAACTTTTGGAAGTTCCTTATTTTGATTTTGAAACAGCCTTGGATATTAGAGATTTCATAAAAACTAATGGTCCTATTTCGGATCTCAAAGAATTGGGAAAAATCGAAGGCTTTTCTTTGGATAAAATAGACAGAATAGCGTTATATTTGACAGTGAAATAAAAATCGGAAAAAATCATAGTTAATTTTAACGAATTCTCAAATTATAGATCTTTATTTATCGTTTATTGAGAATTTCTTAATTTTTATGATGAATTGTTAATAAAACAAAGGTTGTAAAGGAAATTGGTCTTAGCGCTATTGATGCTTCAATATCAGGTGATTCGACAAATTATATCCAACCTTTTTAATACGATAAAAAGTACAGATGAATAGCATGTATTTTACTGAAGAGCACGAGTTGTTTCGACAAAGTTTAAAAGAGTTTTTAAAGAAGGAGGTTGTTCCGCATATTGAGAAATGGGAGAAGTCCGGAGATATCGACCGTTTTATCTGGAAGAAGTTTGGAGAGATGGGATATTTTGGGATCGCTTATCCCGAAGAATATGGAGGAATGGATCTGGATCTTTTTTACACGGTGATTCTTTTAGAAGAGCTTCAAAAAATAAATTCTGGAGGTTTTGCGGCGGCAATATGGGCACATGTATATCTGGCAATGACACACCTTAATAAAGAAGGTGATCATAGAATTAAAGAAACGTATTTGGCGCCCAGTATTTCTGGAGATAAAATAGGGTGTTTGGCTATTACCGAGCCTTTTGGAGGATCGGATGTTGCAGGTATGAGAACTACCGCAGTTAAAGATGGAGATCAATACGTTATCAATGGATCAAAAACTTTTATAACTAATGGAGTGTATAGTGACTATTTGGTAGTAGCCGCAAAGACAAGTCCAGAATTAGGAAATAAAGGGATCAGTATTTTTGTTGTCGATAGAGATACACCAGGAGTGTCGGCAACAAAACTAGATAAGTTAGGTTGGAGAGCGTCGGATACAGGAGAGATCGCTTTTGATAATGTGAGAATTCCTGCAGAAAACCTGATGGGAGATGAAAATCAAGGATTCGGGTATATCATGCAACATTTTGCCTTAGAACGATTAATTATGGGAATCAATGCCCATGCTAGAGCAGAATTTGCTATCGACTATGTGATTCAGTACATGTCAGAGAGAGAAGCGTTTGGTAAAACGATTAATAAATTCCAGGCACTAAGGCATTCTGTAGCCGAAATGGCAAGCGAGATGGAAATGTGTAAGGAGTTCAATTACTCTATTGCAAAAAGATTAGACCAAGGGCAGTATGTGGTGAAAGAAGCTTCAATGTCTAAGTTACTTTCTACCAAAATGGCAGATAAGGTAGCTTACGATTGTTTACAACTGTTAGGTGGTTATGGATATATGGAAGAATATCCTTTGGCAAGATTATTTAGAGATAGTCGTTTAGGCCCGATAGGAGGAGGTACTTCAGAAATATTAAAAGAAATTATAGCCAAAATGATTATAGATAAAAAAGAGTATAAGCCTACGACCTAGTAGTAGTTCTTTTTGTAATCATTTCAGAATAAGTTAAATAACCCCGTTTAGGGGTTATTTTTTTGCTTCAAAAGTAATACATATCGTTTTTTACTAGTAATTATAGGTAATTGTTTGTCTTTTATCAACACGAAAACGATTTCGTAAAACTTCAAACGTTTTCGTTCGTAGGTAAATTCTTAATTTGAAAAAAAATTAACACAAACACTAAGTAATCATGAAAATTAGCAAGTTTTTTTATGGATTTCTTATTACGGCTTTACTCTTTGCTTCATGTAATAAGGATGAAGAATTAGATTCGATACAGCCAGAATCCGAATCTCTAAAACCCACTCAAAATGTATCCTCAAAATTAAAACCTATCGGTTCTGGGGTAATGATGCAAGCTTTTTACTGGGATGTACCTGCTGGAGGAACCTGGTGGAATACCATTAGAAATAAAGTAGATGACTGGAGTAATGCAGGAATAGATGCCATTTGGTTGCCGCCCGTAAGCAAAGCGCAAAACGGTCCTTTCTCTATGGGGTATGATCCTTTTGATTATTATGATTTTGGAGAATATAACCAAATGGGGAGTACTGAAACGCGATTTGGATCCAGATCAGAATTAGAATCCTTAATATCTCGAGCACATCAATATGATCTCAATGTTATAGCAGATATTGTTATTAATCACAATAGTGGAGGAGATTTGGAGTGGAATGAGTTTGCGGGAAAAAATACGTATACAAAGTTTACTCCACTTTCGGGCAAGTTTAATAGAACAAAGTATGATTTCCATCCTAATGAGCAGTATAACTCTGATAGTGGGATTTTTGGTGGTTTTCCGGATTTAAGTCACAGCAAGCCTTACGTACAGGATTGGTTGTGGAAACGTTCTAACTCTGTTGCTAAATACTATAAGAATACCATGGGATTTGATGGATGGAGATTTGATTACGTAAAAGGATTCGAACCGTGGGTGCCTAGAGAATGGCAACGAAATGTTGGTGGATTTGCCGTAGGAGAGTATTGGGATGGTAATGTAAATACACTAAACTGGTGGGTAAACCAAGCGCAGATGTCTGCTTTTGATTTTGGATGTTACTATAAAATGAGAGATGCTTTTATGGGGAATAATCTTAATGCTTTAAGCGGAGATATGCTATGGAAAAGAAATGCAAGTAGGGCGGTGACCTTTGTAGCTAATCACGATACCGATGAAATTATCAATAACAAGTTACTGGCCTATGCTTATATTTTGACTCATGAAGGCTACCCCGCAATATTCTATAGAGATTATGAGGAGTGGTTGAGTAAATCCAAGATGAATAATTTGATTTGGATACATAACAATCTTGCGGGAGGTAGTACTACAAATCTTTGGACGGACAATGATGAGTACATTGCCAAACGAAATGGTGGTTATGGTAAAAATGGTCTTATTGTATACATCAACAACTCAAATTCCTGGAAGGAACGATGGGTAGAGACCAATTGGTCCAGTAGAAGAATAAAAGATTATACAGGTAACTCTGGGTGGGAACCCGTTACCCAAGGTGGTCGATGGGTAAAAATCCAGGCACCGCCAAAAGGATATACTGTTTGGTCTCTGAAATAGAGATCAATATTCCAGCCCCTGATCCAGAAACGATTTTTTAATCATTCAAACACCCCCTACGAATGGTTAAAGAATTGTTTCTTTTTTGTTTTTTTAGGAAAATGGAAATAAAATATAACTTCTGCGAAAAAAAACTTTGTAGATAATAGTTTTGTATTATCTTTGCATCCTAATTTTTAAAGAAAGGAGGTGCAACTATGTTAATTATACCAGTAAAAGACGGAGAAAATATAGATAGAGCGTTAAAACGTTTTAAGCGTAAATTTGATAGAACAGGTACGATGCGTCAGCTTCGTAAACGTCAACAGTTTACAAAACCTTCTGTAGAGCGTAGAGCTCAAATCCAAAAAGCGCAATACATTCAGCGTTTAAGAGATCAGGAAGAAATTTAAAAAGTGAACGCAGTCTTTATATAAGATTCCGTTTTTCAAGTATAAATTAAAACCGTTAGAGAGACAAAAGTTTTATATTTTTGTGTTCTAACGGTTTTTTTATGTTTATATCAGAGTTTTTAGACTACCTTCTTTTAGAAAAAAATACTCTTCGCATACAGCTACAGCGTACAAAACCGATTTAGAGTCTTTTTTAGGGTTTTATGAAGAAAATTATGGTGGCACTGATATTGCTAAAGCAAACTATGCTCAGATTCGCTCCTGGATTGTTGAGTTAGTAGATCAGGGAATTTCTAATCGTACGATTAATCGTAAAGTATCTTCACTTAAATCGTATTACAAGTTTTTATTAAAATCAGAGCAAATTGATAAAAATCCTCTGGCAAAACATCAGGTGCTGAAAGCTTCAAAGAAATTACAGATTCCTTTTTCAGAACAAGAAATAGAACTTGTGTTAGATGAGCTAACAGATGAAGATGATTTTGAAAGTGTAAGAAACCGATTGATCGTAGAGCTTTTTTATGCTACCGGTATGCGTAGGATAGAATTAGTGAATTTGCGTCTTTCTGATGTTGATGTTCGTAATAAACAGATCAAAGTTTTAGGAAAAAGAAATAAAGAACGTGTTTTGCCATTGCTTTCTACAGTTTGTAAAACACTGGAACGGTACTTGCCTTTAAGAATGGCTCTTCTAAAAGATGATCAGAACGAGTATTTGTTATTGACCAAAAAAGGAGTTAAAATATACGAAACACTTGTATATCGAATCATAAATGGTTATTTTAGTAAGGCGTCTTCAAAGGTAAAAACGAGTCCGCATATCCTAAGACACTCATTTGCGACTCATTTACTTAATGAAGGGGCAGATTTAAATGCTGTAAAAGAATTACTTGGTCATTCCAGTCTGGCTGCAACACAAGTGTATACACATCATAGTATCGCACAGCTGACAAAAGTTTATAAACAATCTCATCCTAGGAATAAAAAGTAAAAAGCAACCCTTTAATTGCTTGTCTTTTCGGCTTAATATTATTGTTTAACCAATTTAAACTAACACCTATGAAAGTGAACTTGCAATCCGTAAATTTTAATGTAGATCAAAAGTTGGTAAATTTTACGCAGACTAAACTAGATAAACTTGAGACGTATTTTAGTAGAATTATTCATGCAGATGTATTCTTAAAAGTGATGAATACAAGTGGAAAAGAGAATAAAGTTACAGAAATTTTGTTGAGTGTTCCAGGAGGAGAGTTGATGATTAAAAAAATTAATAAAACCTTTGAAGAAGGTGTGGATGAGTGTGTTAGTTCTTTAGAACGACAACTGAAAAAACGGAAGCAAAAATTAAATGCACATGTTTGACTATTTTTTTAAAAAATAGTTTTGTCTAAAAAATAAATTATTATACATTTGCAGTCCGTTAGAAATAGCGGACTTTTTTATGTTCTAAAACATGGTGAAAAGCCGATATAGCTCAGCTGGCTAGAGCAGCTGATTTGTAATCAGCAGGTCGTGGGTTCGAGTCCCTCTATCGGCTCAAAAAAGGAGTTAATTGGAATAAAAATTAAAGCCTTTTTAAAATGAATTTTGAAATGTAAAATAAATTACTATTTTTGCGCTCTCAAATTCATAAAGTTCATACTGAAATTTTGAATTTTTTTACTTGGGGGAGATACTCAAGCGGCCAACGAGGACAGACTGTAAATCTGTTGGTTTTTACCTTCGCAGGTTCGAATCCTGCTCTCCCCACAAAATTTAAAAAATAGCAATACTAAAACAGTTTTTTGAGAAATTGTTTTGGGTTGAAAAGCGGGAGTAGCTCAGTTGGTAGAGCGTCAGCCTTCCAAGCTGAATGTCGCCGGTTCGAACCCGGTCTCCCGCTCAAATGAGCTAACCTCGAAATGAAAGTTTTGAGGTTGGATTTTTAACATAACTGTAATGATTAATCGGATTTCTTTCTGAAAAAAATGAAAGTATTCTGGTTTTTCATTATGCTCATTAAAAAGCCGGTGTAGCTCAGGGGTAGAGCGTTTCCTTGGTAAGGAAGAGGTCACGAGTTCAAATCTCGTCATTGGCTCTTGGTTCAGCATATAAATTGAACACTAATATATAACTAAGATTAAATAAATTAATTATGGCAAAGGAAACTTTTGATCGTTCCAAACCGCACTTAAATATTGGTACTATTGGACACGTTGATCACGGTAAAACTACGTTAACTGCTGCGATTACTAAGGTATTAGCAGAGGCTGGTCTTTCTGAAGCAAGAGATTTCGATACTATCGACAACGCTCCAGAAGAAAAAGAAAGAGGTATTACAATTAACACGTCTCACGTTGAGTACCAAACTCAAAATCGTCACTATGCACACGTTGACTGTCCAGGTCACGCGGATTACGTAAAGAACATGGTAACTGGTGCTGCTCAGATGGACGGTGCGATCTTAGTAGTTGCTGCTACAGATGGTCCAATGCCACAAACTCGTGAGCACATCCTTTTAGGACGTCAGGTAGGTATTCCTAGAATCGTTGTATTCCTTAACAAAGTGGATATGGTTGATGATGAGGAGCTTTTAGAGCTTGTAGAGATGGAAGTAAGAGAACTTCTTTCTTTCTATGAGTATGATGGAGATAACGGTCCTGTAATTGCTGGTTCTGCTTTAGGTGCTCTTAACGGAGAGCAAAAGTGGGTTGATACAGTAATGGAACTTATGGCTGCTGTAGACGAGTGGATCGAGTTGCCAAAGAGAGATGTTGAAAAAGACTTCTTGATGCCAATCGAAGATGTATTCTCTATTACTGGTCGTGGTACTGTTGCTACTGGACGTATCGAGACTGGAGTTGCTAACACTGGAGATCCTGTAGAGATCATCGGTATGGGAGCTGAGAAATTAACTTCTACTATTACTGGGGTTGAGATGTTCCGTAAGATATTAGATAGAGGAGAAGCTGGAGATAACGTAGGTATCCTATTAAGAGGTATCGAGAAAACTGAAATCTCTAGAGGTATGGTAATCGTTAAGCCAGGATCTGTAACTCCACACAAAAACTTCAAAGCTGAGGTGTATATCCTTAAGAAAGAAGAAGGTGGTCGTCACACTCCATTCCATAACAACTACCGTCCACAGTTCTACGTACGTACAACTGACGTAACTGGAAACATTGCGCTTCCTGATGGAGTAGAAATGGTAATGCCTGGAGATAACTTAACTATTACTGTTGAGTTGATTCAACCAATCGCAATGAATGTAGGTCTTCGTTTTGCTATCCGTGAAGGTGGTAGAACAGTAGGTGCTGGTCAGGTAACCGAAATTTTAGACTAATACAATTATAGATATATAGGTAAGGTATTCGCACTGGCGAATACCTTGCCTTATGTATACGGGTTTAGCTCAGTTGGTAGAGCACTGGTCTCCAAAACCAGGTGTCGGGAGTTCGAGCCTCTCAACCCGTGCTGAAATGATTGATGTTTTTTGCAAAATAAGATCATTATAATATTGAATTCTTTGACGGAACTGAGGAGTATTTTCTGAAGACTGTCAATAAAAACCGAATACAATGGCTGGATTAATAAATTATATTACAGAATCATATAACGAGTTGAAAAATCATGTAACCTGGACTCCCTGGGCAGAAGCACAGCGATTAACCATAGTAGTTATTGTTTTTTCAGTTATTTTTTCTCTGGCTATTTGGGGAGTAGATACTGTTTTTAGTAACATGATCGAATATTATTTTACGTTAGTTAAATCTTAAATTTTCAAAATGGCCGAGGTGGATAATTCAAAGAAGTGGTACGTTGTAAGAGCGGTAAGTGGTCAGGAAAATAAGGTTAAAGACTATATAGAGCGTGAAATAGCTCATATGGGACTTGAAGATTTTGTTTCCCAGATTTTGGTTCCAACGGAAAAGGTAGTTCAAATCCGTAATGGAAAGAAAATAAATAAGGAACGTGTATACTTTCCAGGTTATGTTATGATTGAAGCTAACTTGGCAGGTGAGGTTCCTCATATCATTAAATCAATTAATGGTGTGATTGGCTTTCTTGGTGAAGTAAAAGGAGGAGATCCTGTACCATTAAGAAAAGCAGAAATAAACAGAATGCTAGGAAAAGTAGATGAATTAGCAGTAAAAACTGATAACGTTGCGATTCCTTACACTGTTGGAGAGACTGTAAAAGTAATAGACGGTCCTTTCAACGGGTTTAATGGTACTGTAGAGAAAGTAAATGAAGAAAAGCGTAAGCTTGAGGTAATGGTGAAAATCTTCGGTAGAAAGACACCATTAGAATTGAGCTATATGCAAGTTGAAAAAGTATAAACTGTTACATTATATATATCAGAATTGTTCTTTTGCTTCCAACTGTAGAACAGTTCTAATTTAAAATTAGAAAAATGGCTAAAGAGTTAAGTAAAGTTGTAAAACTTCAAGTTCGTGGAGGTGCGGCAAACCCATCACCCCCTGTTGGACCTGCTCTAGGTGCTGCCGGAGTAAATATCATGGAATTCTGTAAGCAATTCAATGGTAGAACACAAGATAAGGCTGGTAAAGTATTACCGGTTGTAATTAGTGTGTATTCTGACAAGTCTTTTGACTTTGTTATCAAAACTCCACCAGCAGCTGTTCAAATTCTGGAAGCAGCAAAACAAAAGAAGGGTTCTGGAGAGCCTAACCGTAAAAAAGTAGCAAGTATTACTTGGGATCAGGTAAAAGCAATTGCTGAGGATAAGATGCAGGACTTAAATGCGTTTACTATCGAATCTGCAATGAAAATGATCGCAGGTACTGCTCGTTCCATGGGTGTAACTGTAAAAGGACAAGCTCCTTTTTAATCCAAAAACGTTTACAAAATGGCAAAATTGACTAAAAAGCAAAAAGAAGCGCAAGCTAAAGTAGATAAGAACAAAGCTTATTCTCTTGCTGAAGCATCAGCTTTGGTAAAAGAAATAACAAATGTGAACTTTGATGCTTCTGTAGACCTTGCTGTTCGTTTGAACGTTGATCCACGTAAAGCTAACCAAATGGTACGTGGAGTGGTAACGTTACCTCACGGAACAGGAAAAGATGTAAAAGTATTAGCGTTGGTAACACCAGATAAAGAAGCAGAAGCTAAAGAAGCAGGTGCTGACTTTGTAGGGTTAGATGAGTACTTGGATAAGATCAAAGGAGGATGGACTGATGTAGATGTGATCATTACTATGCCAAGTGTTATGGGTAAATTAGGACCATTAGGTAGAGTATTAGGACCTCGTGGATTGATGCCAAACCCAAAGACAGGTACCGTAACTATGGATGTTGCAAAAGCAGTATCTGATGTTAAAGCTGGTAAGATCGATTTCAAAGTTGATAAAACAGGTATTGTACATGCTGCAATCGGTAAATCTTCTTTCGAAGCTGAGAAAATAGCTGGTAACGCTAAAGAATTAATAACAACATTGGTAAAGTTAAAACCACAAACTGCTAAAGGAGTATACATCAAGTCGATTTACATGTCGTCTACAATGAGTCCTGGAGTAGAAGTGGATGCTAAAAACTTTGCTGGGTAATTAAGATAAACGATTATGACAAGAGAAGAAAAATCACAAGTAATTGATGACTTAACTGCTCAGTTGGCTGATAACGCGAATATCTACTTGGCAGATATCTCAGGGTTGGATGCAGGAACAACTTCTAATTTAAGAAGAGCTTGTTTCAAAGCTAATGTTTCATTAAAAGTAGTTAAGAATACACTCCTTGCAAAAGCAATGGAGAATTCAGATAAGGATTTTGGAGAATTACCAAATGTATTAAAAGGTAATACTTCAATCATGTTTGCCGAGGCTGGTAATGCACCTGCAAAGGTTATCAAAGAGTTTCGCAAGAAATCTGAGAAGCCTTTATTAAAAGGAGCATTTATCGAGGAAGCAATATTTGTTGGTGACGAAAACCTAGATGCACTTGTAAGTATCAAGTCTAAGGAAGAAGTTATCGGAGATATTATTGGCTTACTACAGTCTCCTGCTAAGAACGTAGTTTCTGCGTTGAAATCAGGTGGTGGTAAACTTGCTGGTATCCTTAAAACGTTATCCGAAAAAGAAGGATAACAATCAATAGTGTACGCACTTTTTAACAATTATATTTCATTAAAAAAATTATTTAAAACGATAGAAAATGGCAGATTTAAAAGATTTCGCAGAACAATTAGTTAACTTAACAGTAAAAGAAGTTAATGAGTTAGCTGATATATTAAAAGAAGAATATGGTATCGAGCCTGCTGCTGCTGCAGTAGCTGTTGCTGGTGGTGGTGCCGCTGGTGGTGGTGAAGCTGCTGAAGAAAAATCAGAGTTCGATGTAATCCTTAAGGCTGCAGGTAGTTCTAAATTAGCAGTTGTAAAACTTGTTAAAGAATTAACTGGTCTTGGTCTTAAAGATGCTAAAGAATTAGTAGATGGTGCTCCTAAAGCTATCAAAGAAGGTGTAGCTAAGGATGAAGCTGAAGCTCTTAAAACTCAATTAGAAGAGGCTGGAGCTGAGGTTGAGCTTAAGTAAGCTTACCATAGATTGATATATAGGTTTAGACCCAGAGAGTTTCTCTCTGAGGTCTAAACCATTTTGCGTATATAAAAGTTAGGTCTTTGCATACGCACCCCTTTTTAAAATTTTAATTTAATTCCGTCCATTGATGTTAGCAACGCAAACTGAAAGATTGAATTTCTCTTCTGTAAAGAACAGACCTGAATATCCGGACTTTTTGGATATCCAGATCAAATCATTTCAGGATTTCTTTCAATTAGAAACAAAATCTGAAGAAAGAGGAAACGAAGGTCTATACAATACCTTCATGGAAAATTTTCCGATTACGGATACTCGTAATCAATTTGTACTTGAATTTTTAGATTACTTCGTTGATCCTCCTAGATATGATCTTCAAGAGTGTATAGAAAGAGGTCTTACTTATAGTGTACCTCTTAAAGCACGTCTTAAATTATTCTGTACAGACCCAGAACATGAAGATTTTGAAACTATTGTACAGGATGTGTATTTGGGTACTATTCCTTACATGACTCCTAGTGGAACCTTCTGTATTAATGGAGCTGAGCGTGTTGTTGTATCGCAATTACACCGTTCTCCAGGGGTATTCTTTGGACAGTCTTTCCATGCTAATGGAACCAAGCTGTATTCTGCAAGAGTAATTCCTTTTAAAGGGTCTTGGATAGAATTTGCTACAGATATCAATAGCGTAATGTATGCGTATATTGATAGA
Source organism: Aquimarina sp. KJ22-3 (assembly GCF_055808215.1). Lineage (NCBI taxonomy): Bacteria > Pseudomonadati > Bacteroidota > Flavobacteriia > Flavobacteriales > Flavobacteriaceae > Aquimarina > Aquimarina sp. KJ22-3. The sequence continues at coordinate 1,522,244 of NZ_CM147859.1, forward strand.
AAGAAAAAATTACCGGTAACTACACTTTTCCGCGCCATTGGTTTTGAGCGCGATAAAGATATCTTAGAGATTTTTGACCTTGCAGAGGAAGTAAAAGTTTCTAAATCCGGATTGAAAAAAGTATTAGGCCGTAAATTGGCTGCTCGTGTTTTAAATACTTGGCACGAAGATTTCGTGGATGAAGATACTGGAGAGGTAGTATCTATCGAGCGTAATGAGATCGTTTTAGATCGTGATACTATATTAGATAAAGATCACCTGGAAGAAATTATCGAGTCTGGTGCAAAAACTATTTTATTGCACAAAGAGGATAATCAAAAAGGTGATTATGCAATCATTCACAACACATTACAAAAGGACCCTACCAACTCTGAAAAAGAAGCGGTAGAACATATATATCGTCAATTACGTAATGCAGAACCGCCTGATGAGGAAACTGCAAGAGGAATTATTGACAAGTTATTCTTCTCTGACCAACGTTACAATCTTGGTGAAGTAGGTCGATATAGAATGAATAAAAAATTAGGTCTTGATATCGATATGGATAAGCAGGTGCTTACCAAAGAAGATATTATAACCATCATCAAATATTTGATCGAGCTGATCAACTCAAAAGCTGAGATCGATGATATTGATCACCTTTCTAATCGTCGTGTACGTACTGTAGGTGAGCAGTTATCTCAGCAGTTTGGTGTAGGATTAGCGCGTATGGCGCGTACCATTCGTGAGAGAATGAACGTAAGAGATAATGAGGTATTTACACCAATCGATTTGATTAACGCGAAGACATTGTCTTCGGTAATCAACTCATTCTTTGGTACCAACCAGCTTTCTCAGTTTATGGATCAAACCAATCCATTAGCAGAAATTACACACAAACGTAGACTTTCTGCATTAGGACCTGGTGGTTTATCAAGAGAAAGAGCAGGTTTCGAGGTTCGTGACGTTCATTATACACACTATGGTCGTCTTTGTCCTATCGAAACTCCAGAAGGACCAAATATTGGATTGATCTCTTCTTTATCGGTATTTGCAAAAGTAAATTCAATGGGATTCTTAGAAACTCCTTACCGTAAGGTAGAGGAGGGTAGAGTAGACCTTTCAGGATTTACATATCTAAGTGCCGAAGAAGAGGAAGAAAAACTAATCGCTCAGGCAAACATTCCTTTAAAAGAAGATGGAACTATAGATTCTGATAAGGTTATTGCACGTATGGAAGGTGACTTCCCGGTTATTGATCCTACCCAGGTAAATTATGCCGATGTTGCTCCAAACCAGATTGCTTCTATATCTGCATCGTTGATTCCATTCTTGGAACATGATGATGCGAACCGTGCACTGATGGGATCAAACATGATGCGTCAGGCAGTTCCATTATTAAGAGTTGATGCTCCGATTGTAGGTACAGGGCTTGAGCGTCAGGTAGCTTCAGATTCAAGAGTATTGATCAATGCTGAAGGCGCAGGAGTTGTTGAGTACGTTGATGCGGATAAGATTACGATTAAATACGATAGAACAGAAGAACAAAGAATGGTAAGTTTTGATGGAGATTCTAAGACCTATGATCTTATTAAATTCAGAAAAACTAACCAAGGTACAAGTATCAACCTAAAACCAATCGTTAGAGTAGGCGATAAGGTTGCCAAAGGACAGGTGCTATGTCAAGGGTATGCTACCGAAAATGGTGAGCTTGCACTAGGAAGAAACATGAAAGTAGCATTTATGCCTTGGAAAGGGTATAACTTTGAGGATGCGATTGTGATTTCTGAAAAAGTAGTAAGAGATGATATCTTTACTTCTATTCATATCGATGAGTATTCTCTTGAAGTAAGAGATACTAAATTAGGTAATGAGGAATTAACAAACGACATACCAAACGTTTCTGAAGAGGCTACAAAAGACCTTGATGAAAATGGTATGATTAGAGTAGGTGCCGAAATTAAGCCTGGTGATATTCTTATTGGTAAGATTACTCCAAAAGGAGAGAGTGATCCTACACCAGAAGAAAAATTACTACGTGCTATTTTTGGTGACAAGGCTGGAGATGTTAAAGATGCTTCTTTAAAAGCTTCACCTTCATTACACGGGGTAGTAATTGATAAGAAATTATTTGCTCGTGCGATTAAGGATAAGAGAAAACGCTCTCAGGACAAAGAGGATATCGAAATCCTTGAAAGATCTTATGACGCTAAATTCGAGTTGTTAAAATCTGAATTGGTAGATAAATTATTCGCCATCGTAGGAGGTAAAACTTCTCAAGGTGTGATGAATGATTTAGGTGAAGAAGTACTTCCAAAAGGGAAAAAGTATACTCAAAAAATGCTTAACAGTGTTGATGATTATGCACACCTTACCAAAGGTACTTGGACTACAGATGATGATCTTAACAGAATGGTTGCAGATCTTATCCACAACTATAAAATTAAAGAGAATGATCTTCAAGGTAATTTAAGAAGAGAGAAATTCACAATTTCTGTTGGAGACGAATTACCTTCTGGAATCATCAAACTTGCTAAAGTTTATATTGCTAAAAAACGTAAACTGAAAGTAGGAGATAAAATGGCAGGTCGTCACGGTAACAAAGGTATTGTGGCACGTATCGTAAGAGAAGAAGATATGCCATTCTTAGAAGATGGAACACCAGTAGATATTGTATTAAATCCACTTGGGGTACCATCACGTATGAACATTGGTCAGATCTATGAAACTGTATTAGGATGGGCAGGTCAGAAATTAGGTAGAAAATTTGCTACTCCAATTTTTGATGGTGCTTCTCTAGACCAAATTAATGGATTTACTGATGAAGCTGGAATTCCTAGATTCGGTCATACTTACTTGTATGATGGAGGTACAGGAGATCGTTTTGATCAGCCAGCAACGGTAGGTGTGATTTATATGTTAAAACTAGGTCACATGGTAGATGATAAGATGCACGCCCGTTCTATTGGTCCTTACTCATTGATTACACAACAGCCTCTTGGTGGTAAAGCACAGTTTGGAGGTCAGCGTTTTGGTGAGATGGAAGTATGGGCACTTGAGGCGTATGGAGCTTCAAGTACGCTTCGTGAGATATTGACCGTAAAATCTGATGATGTAATAGGAAGAGCCAAAACATACGAAAGTATCGTTAAAGGTGAGCCTATGCCAGAGCCAGGATTACCAGAATCTTTCAATGTATTAATGCATGAATTAAAAGGTCTTGGTCTGGATATCAGATTAGAAGAATAATAAGTTTGTCATCGTACCCTGAACGATGCTGATGGGTACGATGCTTAACACTTAATTATTCAAATTTAAATTACAATAATTCTTTAGCAACCATATATTATGGCAAGAAATAATGATAAGAATACAGTAAAGAGATTTAATAAAATCTCTATTGGTTTAGCTTCTCCAGAATCTATTTTGGCGCAATCAAATGGAGAGGTTTTAAAACCTGAAACTATCAATTATCGTACACACAAACCAGAACGTGATGGTTTGTTTTGCGAACGAATTTTTGGACCAGTAAAGGACTTTGAATGTGCTTGTGGTAAATACAAAAGAATTCGTTATAAAGGAATCGTTTGTGACCGATGTGGAGTTGAAGTAACTGAGAAAAAAGTACGTAGAGACCGTGTTGGACACATTAACTTGGTGGTTCCTGTAGCTCATATCTGGTATTTCAGATCTTTACCAAATAAGATCGGATACTTGTTAGGGCTTCCTTCCAAGAAATTGGATATGATTATTTACTACGAACGTTACGTAGTAATTCAACCAGGTATTGCCAAGAATGAAGAAGGGGAACCTATTCAAAAAATGGATTTCCTTACCGAAGAAGAATATCTAAATATCTTAGATAGTCTTCCTCAGGAAAACTTATACCTAGAAGATACAGATCCAAATAAGTTCATCGCAAAGATGGGTGCAGAATGCTTGATCGAAATTCTTAGAAGAATTGATTTGGACGCACTTTCTTATGAGTTGAGACATAAAGCAAATAACGAAACTTCTAAGCAACGTAAAACTGAGGCATTAAAACGTCTTCAGGTTGTTGAGTCGTTCCGTGATGCCAATAAAAATAGAGAAAATCGTCCAGAATGGATGATCCTGAAAGTAGTACCGGTAATTCCGCCAGAATTACGTCCATTAGTGCCATTAGATGGTGGTCGTTTTGCTACTTCAGATTTGAATGATCTTTATCGTCGTGTAATTATCCGTAACAATCGTTTAAAAAGATTGATGGAGATCAAAGCTCCTGAAGTAATCTTACGTAATGAAAAGCGTATGCTTCAGGAATCAGTAGATTCATTATTTGATAATACTCGTAAAGCTTCTGCTGTAAAAACAGATTCTAATAGACCATTAAAATCGTTATCAGACTCGTTAAAAGGTAAGCAAGGACGTTTCCGTCAAAACTTACTTGGTAAACGTGTTGACTATTCTGCTCGTTCTGTAATTGTTGTAGGACCTGAGTTGAAATTATACGAATGTGGTCTTCCAAAAAATATGGCAGCTGAGCTGTACAAGCCATTTGTGATTAGAAAGTTAATCGAGCGTGGTATTGTAAAAACAGTAAAGTCTGCTAAAAAGATTATTGACAGAAAAGAGCCTGTTGTTTGGGATATCTTAGAGAATGTTCTTAAAGGACATCCGGTATTACTGAACCGTGCTCCTACGCTTCACCGTTTAGGAATCCAGGCGTTCCAGCCAAAACTTATTGAGGGGAAAGCAATACAGTTGCACCCATTAGTATGTACGGCATTTAACGCGGATTTTGATGGTGACCAGATGGCGGTACACCTTCCATTAGGGCCGGAGGCTATTTTGGAAGCGCAATTGTTAATGTTGGCTTCTCATAATATATTGAATCCCGCAAATGGTTCTCCTATTACCGTACCTTCTCAGGATATGGTACTTGGTTTATATTATTTAACAAAGCCGCGTAAGACAACAGAAGACTTGGTGATCAAAGGAGAAGGACTTACGTTCTACTCTCCAGAGGAAGTGATCATTGCTTACAACGAAAAGCGATTAGACATTAACGCCATTATCAAGGTAAGAACCAAAGATTTCAATGACGAAGGAGAATTAGTAGATCAGTTGATTGAGACGACTACAGGTAGAGTACTATTTAATGAAAAAGTACCAGAAGCTGCAGGATACGTTAATGAGGTATTGACTAAGAAATCTTTGAGAGATATTATTGGTAGCATCCTTAAAGTAACGAGCGTACCAGAAACAGCTGCTTTCCTTGATGAAATTAAAACATTAGGATATAACTCGGCATTCCAGGGTGGTCTTTCATTTAGTTTGGGAGATATTATTATTCCAGCAGAAAAGCATACGATGATTGCGGATGCAAATTCTCAGGTAGATAATATCGTTGCCAACTATAACATGGGACTTATTACCAATAACGAACGTTATAATCAGGTAATTGATATTTGGACTTCTACCAATGCAGAATTGACAGAATTGTCGATGAAGCGTATTAGAGAAGATCAGCAAGGATTTAACTCGGTGTATATGATGCTTGACTCTGGAGCGAGGGGATCTAAAGAACAGATTCGTCAGCTTACAGGAATGCGTGGATTAATGGCTAAGCCGAAAAAATCGAATTCTGCTGGTGGTGAGATTATTGAAAACCCGATTCTTTCGAACTTTAAAGAAGGTCTTTCGATTCTTGAATACTTTATTTCTACTCACGGTGCACGTAAAGGACTTGCAGATACGGCTCTTAAAACTGCTGATGCAGGATACCTAACACGTCGTTTGGTTGATGTAGCGCAAGATGTAATTGTAAACGTTGAAGACTGTGGTACATTACGAGGAGTTGAAGTAACTGCATTGAAGAAGAATGAGGAGGTTATAGAACCTCTTGCAGATAGAATTGTTGGTAGAACGGCATTAGTAGATGTTATTGATCCATTGACACAAGAAGTTCTTGTGGAAGCAGGAGTTGAGATAGATGAAGTAATTGCAAAAAGAATTGACAATTCTCCTGTAGAATCAGTAGAAGTTCGTTCTGCACTTACTTGTGAGGCTAAAAAAGGAATTTGTGTGAAATGTTACGGTCGTAACCTTGCTACTGGTAAAACAGTGCAAAGAGGTGAGGCTGTTGGAGTAGTTGCTGCACAATCAATCGGTGAACCAGGTACTCAGCTTACACTACGTACGTTCCACGTGGGAGGTATTGCAGGTAACATTTCTGAAGAAAACCAATTGAAATCTAAATTTAGCGGTAAAGCAGAAATTGAAGAATTGAAGACCGTTAAAGGAGAAGATGCAGAAGGAAACGAAATTGATGTTGTAATTTCTCGTACTTCTGAAATCAAAGTGATCGATCCTAAGACTAAGATTGTATTAAGTACAAATGTAATTCCTTACGGATCTCAGCTTTTCATCCAAGATGGTGATAGCATTGAAAAAGATCAGGTGGTATGTCAGTGGGATCCTTATAACGGTGTGATTATTTCAGAATTCGCTGGTAAGGTGAAGTATGAAAATATCGAACAAGGAATTACATATCAGGTAGAGATCGATGAACAAACCGGTTTCCAGGAAAAAGTAATTTCAGAATCCAGAGATAAGAAAAAGATTCCTACGTTATTGATTATGGGTAAAGGAGACGAAGTACTTCGTTCTTATAACTTACCAGTAGGAGCACACTTGATGGTAGATGATAATGATAAGATTGGAGTAGGTAAGGTCTTGGTTAAGATTCCTCGTAAATCAGCTAAAGCTGGTGATATTACTGGAGGTCTTCCAAGGGTAACCGAATTGTTCGAAGCACGTAATCCATCTAACCCAGCTGTAGTAAGTGAAATTGATGGTGTTGTTTCTTTCGGAAAGATCAAGCGTGGTAACCGTGAGATCATCGTAGAATCTAGAATTGGTGAGATCAAGAAATACTTGGTAAAACTTTCTAATCAGATTCTTGTTCAGGAAAATGATTTCGTAAGAGCAGGTATGCCATTATCAGATGGTTCTGTTACTCCAGAAGATATCCTTAAGATTAAAGGGCCTTCTGCAGTACAACAATATTTGGTGAACGAAGTTCAGGAAGTATATCGACTACAAGGTGTGAAGATTAATGATAAGCACTTTGAGGTGGTTGTACGACAAATGATGCGTAAAGTAAGAATTCAGGATCCGGGAGATACTATTTTCCTAGAAAATCAATTGGTACATAAATCAGATTTCATTGAAGAAAATGATGCAATTTTCGGAATGAAAGTGGTTGAAGATGCTGGAGATAGTGAAACCTTGAAAGCAGGTCAGATCGTTTCACCAAGAGATTTAAGAGATGAGAATTCTGTACTGCGTAGAGAAGATAAAAACTTAGTAACAGCAAGAGATGCTTCTCCTGCAACTGCGACTCCAATACTTCAGGGTATTACAAGAGCATCGCTTCAAACTAAATCGTTCATCTCTGCAGCGTCATTCCAGGAAACTACAAAAGTATTAAACGAAGCTGCGGTAAGCGGTAAAGTAGATACACTCGAAGGTCTTAAAGAAAATGTAATTGTTGGGCATAGAATTCCGGCAGGTACAGGTATGAGAAGCTATGAGAGTATCATTGTAGGTTCTAAAGAAGAATTCGAAGATCGAATGGAACAAAGACAAGAAGTTAATTATAATTAATTCTTAAAAGCCTGTCGCACTGCGACAGGCTTTTTTTATATAATAAGTAAACATGGCAGATAATAAAAACCTCAATCAAAATCAATTGAATATAGAATTAGATGAAGCAGTTGCAGACGGAACTTATAGTAACCTTGCAATTATCAATCATTCGGTTTCAGAATTCGTTATTGATTTTGTAAATATTATGCCTGGTCGTCCAAAAAGCAAAGTCAAAAGCAGAATTATCTTAACTCCACAACATGCAAAAAGATTGCTAAAAGCACTTAATGATAATGTAAGTAGATTCGAATCTGCTCATGGAGAAATTAAGGATTATGAACAACCTCCCATCCCAATGAACTTTGGTCCTACAGGAGAGGCTTAACGATCAGTAGTTTTGATAGTTTTTGATTAAGAAATAATAATACCTTATACTTAAATAAAAATCCGCTCACAGAATTAATCTCTGAGCGGATTTTTTGTTTTTTGCACACATTGTTATGTGCTAGTGTTTTTTAACCCTTTAAAACGCTTTAAAATTCCGATGTGAAATGAAATTGTATAGAAGGGTACTTTTGTTGGGTCATTTGCAAACTAAAGGAAGAATCTGCAAAAAAGACCAATTGCCCTTGTTTGTCTTTAGCCAAGAATTTGCTCTTTACTCTTTTAAATTCTTTGAACTCTTCATTATCCTGATCTTCTGGATCTACCCAGCAGGCTTTATGTACATTTAGATTTTCATAGGTACATTTAGCACCGTATTCATGTTCTAATCGGTATTGAATTACTTCATATTGTAAAGCTCCTACAGTACCAATAACTTTTCTTCCATTGATTTCTAAAGTAAATAACTGGGCTACTCCTTCGTCCATCAACTGATCAATACCTTTAGCCAATTGTTTAGATTTCATTGGATCTGCATTATTGATGTATCTAAAGTGCTCTGGAGAAAAACTAGGAATACCTTTATAATGTAATACTTCTCCTTTGGTAAGGGTATCACCAATTTTGAAGTTACCTGTGTCATGAAGTCCAACAATATCTCCTGGATAAGAGATATCAACAATTTCTTTTTTCTCAGCGAAAAAGGCGTTTGGACTAGAAAATTTTAGTTTTTTATTATGTCTGGTATGCAGATAAGGAACATTTCTCTCAAAAGTCCCTGAAACAATTTTCACAAAGGCTAATCGATCCCTGTGTTTTGGATCCATATTAGCATGTATTTTAAAAACAAAACCGGTAAAGTTCTCTTCTTCAGGTTTTACCAACCGAACATCGCTTTCTTTGGGTTTTGGAGGAGGAGCAATGGAAACAAAACAGTCTAAAAGCTCACGAACTCCAAAATTGTTCAAGGCCGATCCAAAAAATACGGGTTGTAAAGATCCGTTTTGATAAGCTTCTTTTTCAAATGTTGGATATATCCCTTCTACTAATTCTAATTCTTCTCTTAATTGATTAGCAGAATTTTCTCCTACTAGCTCGTCCAATTCTTCAGATTGTAGATCAGACACTTCAATAGTCTCTTCTATATTTTTTCTGTTGTCTCCACTAAAAAGATTAATGTTCTTTTCCCAAATATTATAGATTCCTTTAAAATCGTATCCCATTCCTATAGGAAAGCTTAAAGGAGTAACCGTGAGTCCTAATTTCTGTTCGATCTCATCCAGAAGTTCGAAAGCATCTTTACCTTCACGATCTAATTTATTGATAAAAACGATCATTGGGATGTTTCGCATTCTACATACAGATACCAGTTTTTCAGTTTGTTCCTCAACCCCTTTTGCGACGTCAATAACAACAATTACACTGTCTACTGCTGTCAGTGTTCTGAAGGTGTCTTCGGCAAAATCTTTGTGACCTGGTGTGTCTAGAATGTTGATTTTGATGTCTTTATATTCAAAAGCTAAAACAGAAGTTGCTACGGAAATCCCACGTTGACGTTCGATTTCCATAAAATCACTAGTAGCTCCTTTTTTTATTTTATTCGATTTTACAGCACCGGCTTCCTGGATAGCCCCTCCAAAAAGAAGTAACTTTTCGGTAAGTGTGGTTTTTCCTGCATCCGGGTGAGATATAATACCGAAGGTTCTTCTTCTGTTGATTTCTTCTAAGAATTTCATAAATCTATCAAATGTGGTGGCAAATATAACACTTAAATGTTCAATGATGTATAGAATAGATTAATCAAATCATTTATAATGTCTGGAAAGGGAACCGCATTTTTTAACAAGAAAGTGTTTTTTGTCGTTCCCGAGTGTATTTCGTCGATTTTATTGGGAAAATCCGTGTTTTCAAATGTTAAAATATTAAATTTAAACACAACTTTTGTGTCTCCTAACCTTTGATAATGTAGTAAGTAGTAAAAGAAACATTACTGTCGATGCTGATATTGGGTTAGTCGAGTTTTCTAAACGGTTTCCCCTAGATTATATGTTGTTTGACAGCAAATAGTGTTGTTTTGTCGGTAAATATGCGCACTTTATCGATAAATAAGCATGAAAAGTTTGCTTATTGTTTAGATTGCATTAAGAAATTAACTATTTTTACGACTAGATAATTACGGTTTTACCGTATTTTATTTGTGTAGAATAGCTTGATAAGTTTTAATAATAGTCCGTAAAAGGCAATCTCCTTTTTGTGTTTTTTATGGATGAGGTAGTAAACACATCGTCATATGAAAAAAATTACCCAAGTCTATGGGTATGCCAATATTGTGCATGCCTTACATTTTGATTCTAACCGATTAAAGCGAAATAACCTGCTTAGGTTATATGTATTCTTCGTTTTTTCCCTATTTCTTTCACCGGCATCGTTTGCACAAACTGTAGATGCTAATTGGTGGAATGGTAGAGGATATCTTGTTGACTTTAGAACAGCTACACCTACCATAAGTTGTGGGTTAACTTCAGATGGAGCTTTCGAGGCTACCGCAACATGGAGTGATCCCTCAACTGGTAATCTCATATTCTATGTAGACGATGGTACGGTAAGAGATAACCTGGGGAATTTATATACTAATGGTACAGGACTTAACACCAACGGAACTCGTACACAGATGGCCTCTGTAATGCCGGTTCCAGGTACTAATGCTGATCAGATTTATATTATTCATAGTAATGGTAGAGATGAAGATCGAAATGGTACCGCTTTCTACTCTGTAGTAGATGTACCTTCTCAAACGGTAATTAGTAGTAATAATCTATTACTTAGTGATAACTCTGAAGCTATTTATGGGACTAATAATGGAAGCGCCTGTGGTGCTTGGATAGCTGCTATTTCTGTAGATGATAACACTTGTACTGCTGATTGTGCGGCTACATTAAATTTATGGGAGGTAGATGCTGACAATCCACTAACTCCAGCAAGAGGGAATAATCCGGATTTGACGATAGCTCTGCCACAAAACCTACCAAGACCAGGGGAAAGAGGATCTATACGCTTTTCTCCCCAAAATGATCGTATAGCTATTGCAATTGAAGGTGGATTTACCACCATTGATGGTGGGGTATATTATGCAAATTGGGATTCCTCTACAGGTGCGATAGGTGCATGGACAAAAGTGCCCATTTCTGCTACCGACGATACAGAAACAGGTTATAGTGTGGAGTTTTCTCCTGACGGATCAAGATTGTTTTTTGGACACCAAACTACAGCTACCTTCGATGGTCAATTTACAGGTTGGAACGGTTTATTATTCGTTCACGTAATTGGTGAAACAATTTCTACTGCATTAAACGGAAGTAATGTAGTTTCAGGGGTGCAACTTGGACCGGACGATAATTTATATATATCGGCAAGTGGCTTTAGTGCATTAAACTTTGTTAGCAATCCCGATACGGTAAGCTCTACAGTAGCACCGGTTTTTCAAAATATTCCTTTCCCTACATCATGTACTTCTACAGGAGTCACTCAAGGATTTAACTTCTCTCAGCAGATTGTATTCTTCGGAAATTGTCTGTCTGACACAGATAATGATGGTATTCTGGATGAAACTGATAATTGTGTCAATACACCTAATCCTGGCCAGGAAGATGCTGATTTTGATGGTATTGGAGATGTTTGTGATAATGATGCCGATAATGATGGAGTTCCAGATACTTCTGATGTTTGTCCTGGATTTGACGACAATTTGGATAACGATAATGATGATGTGCCAGATAATTGTGATTTGGATAATGATAATGACGGAATTTTAGATACGAATGAAATTATTTGCGCAACCAATGTTGAAGTAAATAGTTTGCCATACAATCCGGTAACCAATTTACAAACAGGAAATACCGGTACGCTTGCAGATTTGGCTGCAAATGCTGGTAATAGTATAGATTTAAATTATACATTAAGTGGTACAGCTACCTGGAATAGAGGTATCGAAATTGCTGATGAAGGAGGAGAGGTAGGAGCAAATACGCTTTTATTACAACCTAATAATGTTGGAGATGGTTCAGGATCTGCAACCTACGAATTTGTCTTTGACCAAGAATCAAGAATTAATAATATTACGTTTGGAGGATTAGATTTCGACGATCGTTTAGTCTTTACAGCCTTCGATGTGAATAACAATCCTATTCCCCTTACCACTGCCAATTTTACCACTGTAGGAAGTGTGAGTGCAGTAGGAAACGGATTTACCTATATTGGTACGCTTCAAAGTTTTGTGACAGCAAATTATGTTAATGAGGCAGTTAGTATTTCGGTACATCAGGCTGTGAAAAGATTAGTGGTTGTATCTGGTAAGGCAGATGTTGATAGCAATAATAATACCATTGAAGTGTACAATTTTTCATATTGTACGGCTTTAGATAGTGATAATGATAATATTCCAGATTACTTAGAAGTAGATAGTGATAATGATGGTTGTCCGGATGCTATAGAAGGAGGAGGAAGTTTTGTAGCCGCAAACCTGACTGGAGCTGATAACTTGGCAAACTCTGCAGCAGGGGTTAACGGAAGTGGTGTTCCTACCATTTCGGGGAGTCCACAAGCTACGGCTGCAGCAGTAACAAATAATGCTATAAGTGCTTGTGTGCCTGTAGCAGTGAATGATACACCTGCAGATGTAGCAGAAGATAGTGGAACGACCAACATAGCAGTATTAGGCAACGATAGCTTTGGAGGAGATGGTCCAAGTACCGGAACGATTAATGTGACTGCCATCCCAGCCGCAGTAGGAACTGCAGTAGTAAACAATGGAGGTACACCAAACGATCCAACCGATGATACGATTGACTTTACACCGGCCTTAGACTATAATGGTCCGGTAACGATCACCTATGAGATTGAAGATGCTGATGGAGATACGTCTAGTGCTACGGTTACTTTTGATGTCACCCCAGTAGACGATACCCCAACGGCAGTAAATGATACCCCTGCAGATGTCGCAGAAGATAGTGGAACGACTAACATAGCAGTATTAGGAAACGATAGCTTTGGAGGAGACGGTCCAAGTACCGGAACGATCAATGTAACGGCCATCCCAGCCGCAGTAGGAACTGCAGTAGTAAACAATGGAGGTACACCAAACGATCCGACCGATGATACGATTGACTTTACTCCAGCCTTAGACTATAATGGTCCGGTAACAATCACCTATGAGATCGAAGATGCTGACGGAGATACGGACACCGCAACGGTTACTTTCGATGTCACTCCAGTAGACGATACTCCAACGGCAGTAAATGATACTCCTGCCGATGTCGCAGAAGATAGTGGAACGACCAACATAGCGGTATTAGGCAACGATAGCTTTGGAGGAGATGGTCCAAGTACCGGCACGATCAATGTGACTGCCATCCCAGCTGCGGTAGGAACTGCAGTAGTGAACAATGGAGGTACACCAAACGATCCGACCGATGATACGATTGACTTTACACCGGCCTTAGACTATAATGGTCCGGTAACAATCACCTATGAGATTGAAGATGCTGATGGAGATACGGACACCGCAACGGTTACTTTCGATGTCACTCCAGTAGACGATACTCCAACGGCAGTAAATGATACCCCTGCAGATGTCGCAGAAGATAGTGGAACGACCAACATAGCGGTATTAGGAAACGATAGCTTTGGAGGAGATGGTCCAAGTACCGGAACGATCAATGTAACTGCCATCCCAGCCGCAGTAGGAACTGCTGTTGTCAATAATGGAGGTACACCAAACGATCCGACGGATGATACGATTGACTTTACACCGGCCTTAGACTATAATGGTCCGGTAACGATCACCTATGAGATTGAAGATGCTGACGGAGATACAGATACGGCTACCGTTACTTTTGATGTCACTCCAGTAGACGATACTCCAACGGCAGTAAATGATACCCCTGCAGATGTCGCAGAAGATAGTGGAACGACCAACATTGCAGTATTAGGAAACGATAGCTTTGGAGGAGACGGTCCAAGTACCGGAACGATCAATGTAACTGCCATCCCAGCTGCAGTAGGAACTGCAGTAGTGAACAATGGAGGTACACCAAACGATCCGACAGATGATACGATTGACTTTACACCGGCCTTAGACTATAATGGTCCGGTAACAATCACCTATGAGATTGAAGATGCTGATGGAGATACGGACACCGCTACGGTTACTTTTGATGTCACTCCAGTAGATGATACTCCAACGGCAGTAAATGATACACCTGCAGATGTCGCAGAAGATAGTGGAACGACCAACATAGCAGTATTAGGCAACGATAGCTTTGGAGGTGACGGTCCAAGTACCGGCACGATCAATGTAACTGCCATTCCAGCTGCGGTAGGAACTGCAGTAGTGAACAATGGAGGTACACCAAACGATCCGACTGATGATACGATTGACTTTACACCGGCCTTAGACTATAATGGTCCGGTAACAATCACCTATGAGATCGAAGATGCTGATGGAGATACCGATACGGCTACCGTTACTTTTGATGTCACTCCAGTAGACGATACGCCAACGGCTACTAATGATACACCTGCTGATGTAGCAGAAGATAGTGGAACGACCAACATTGCGGTATTAGGAAACGATAGCTTTGGAGGAGATGGTCCAAGTACCGGCACGATCAATGTGACTGCCATCCCTGCCGCAGTAGGAACTGCAGTAGTAAACAATGGAGGTACACCAAATGATCCGACCGATGATACGATTGACTTTACCCCAGCCTTAGACTATAATGGTCCGGTAACAATCACCTATGAGATCGAAGATGCTGATGGAGATACCGATACGGCTACCGTTACTTTTGATGTAACTCCAGTAGACGATACGCCAACGGCTACTAATGATACTCCTGCTGATGTAGCAGAAGATAGTGGAACGACCAACATTGCGGTATTAGGAAACGATAGCTTTGGAGGAGATGGTCCAAGTACCGGAACGATCAATGTAACTGCCATCCCTGCTGCGGTAGGAACTGCAGTAGTAAACAATGGAGGTACACCAAACGATCCGACCGATGATACGATTGACTTTACTCCAGCCTTAGACTATAATGGTCCGGTAACAATTACCTATGAGATCGAAGATGCTGATGGAGATACAGATACGGCTACGGTTACTTTCGATGTAACCCCAGTAGACGATACGCCAACAGCTACTAATGATACTCCTTCTGATGTAGCAGAAGATAGTGGAACAACCAACATAGCGGTATTAGGAAACGATAGCTTTGGAGGCGATGGTCCAAGTACCGGAACGATCAATGTGACTGCCATCCCAGCCGCAGTAGGAACTGCAGTAGTGAACAATGGAGGTACACCAAACGATCCGACTGATGATACGATTGACTTTACTCCAGCCTTAGACTATAATGGTCCGGTAACGATCACCTATGAGATTGAAGATGCTGATGGAGATACAGATACGGCTACGGTTACTTTTGATGTAACCCCAGTAGATGATACGCCAACGGCAGTAAATGATACCCCTGCAGATGTCGCAGAAGATAGTGGAACGACTAACATAGCGGTATTAGGCAACGATAGCTTTGGAGGTGATGGTCCAAGTACCGGAACGATCAATGTGACTGCCATTCCTGCCGCAGTAGGAACTGCAGTAGTGAACAATGGAGGTACACCAAACGATCCGACCGATGATACGATTGACTTTACACCGGCCTTAGACTATAATGGTCCGGTAACGATCACCTATGAGATTGAAGATGCTGATGGAGATACCGATACGGCTACGGTTACTTTTGATGTAACCCCAGTAGATGATACGCCAACAGCTACTAATGATACTCCTGCAGATGTCGCAGAAGATAGTGGAACGACCAACATAGCAGTATTAGGCAACGATAGCTTTGGAGGAGACGGTCCAAGTACCGGAACGATCAATGTAACGGCCATCCCAGCCGCAGTAGGAACTGCAGTAGTAAACAATGGAGGTACACCAAACGATCCGACCGATGATACGATTGACTTTACTCCAGCCTTAGACTATAATGGTCCGGTAACAATTACCTATGAGATTGAAGATGCTGATGGAGATACGGATACGGCTACGGTTACTTTTGATGTCACTCCGGTAGACGATACCCCAACGGCAGTAAATGATACCCCTGCAGATGTCGCAGAAGATAGTGGAACGACCAACATAGCAGTATTAGGAAACGATAGCTTTGGAGGAGATGGTCCAAGTACCGGAACGATTAATGTGACTGCCATCCCAGCTGCAGTAGGAACTGCAGTAGTAAACAATGGAGGTACACCAAACGATCCGACAGATGATACGATTGACTTTACTCCAGCCTTAGACTATAATGGTCCGGTAACAATCACCTATGAGATCGAAGATGCTGATGGAGATACGGACACCGCAACGGTTACTTTTGATGTAACCCCAGTAGATGATACTCCAACGGCAGTAAATGATACTCCTGCAGATGTCGCAGAAGATAGTGGAACGACCAACATAGCAGTATTAGGAAACGATAGCTTTGGAGGAGATGGTCCAAGTACCGGAACGATCAATGTAACTGCCATTCCAGCTGCGGTAGGAACTGCAGTAGTGAACAATGGAGGTACACCAAACGATCCGACCGATGATACGATCGACTTTACTCCAGCCTTAGACTATAATGGTCCGGTAACAATTACCTATGAGATCGAAGATGCTGATGGAGATACAGATACGGCTACCGTTACTTTTGATGTCACTCCGGTAGACGATACCCCAACGGCAGTAAATGATACCCCTGCAGATGTCGCAGAAGATAGTGGAACAACCAACATAGCAGTATTAGGAAACGATAGCTTTGGAGGAGATGGTCCAAGTACCGGAACGATCAATGTAACTGCCATCCCTGCTGCGGTAGGAACTGCAGTAGTGAACAATGGAGGTACACCAAACGATCCGACCGATGATACGATTGACTTTACACCGGCCTTAGACTATAATGGTCCGGTAACAATCACCTATGAGATCGAAGATGCTGATGGAGATACGTCTAGTGCTACAGTTACTTTTGATGTAACTCCAGTAGATGATACGCCAACGGCTACTAATGATACACCTGCTGATGTAGCAGAAGATAGTGGAACGACTAACATAGCGGTATTAGGAAACGATAGCTTTGGAGGAGACGGTCCAAGTACCGGAACGATCAATGTGACTGCCATCCCAGCCGCAGTAGGAACTGCAGTAGTCAATAATGGAGGTACACCAAATGATCCGACGGATGATACGATTGACTTTACACCAGCCTTAGACTATAATGGTCCGGTAACGATCACCTATGAGATCGAAGATGCTGACGGAGATACCGATACAGCAACGGTTACTTTTGATGTCACTCCAGTAGATGATACGCCAACGGCTACTAATGATACACCTGCTGATGTAGCAGAAGATAGTGGAACGACTAACATAGCGGTATTAGGAAACGATAGCTTTGGAGGAGATGGTCCAAGTACCGGAACGATCAATGTAACTGCCATCCCTGCTGCGGTAGGAACTGCAGTAGTGAACAATGGAGGTACACCAAACGATCCGACCGATGATACGATTGACTTTACACCGGCCTTAGACTATAATGGTCCGGTAACAATCACCTATGAGATCGAAGATGCTGATGGAGATACGTCTAGTGCTACAGTTACTTTTGATGTAACTCCAGTAGATGATACGCCAACGGCTACTAATGATACACCTGCTGATGTAGCAGAAGATAGTGGAACGACTAACATAGCGGTATTAGGAAACGATAGCTTTGGAGGAGACGGTCCAAGTACCGGAACGATCAATGTGACTGCCATCCCAGCCGCAGTAGGAACTGCAGTAGTCAATAATGGAGGTACACCAAATGATCCGACGGATGATACGATTGACTTTACACCAGCCTTAGACTATAATGGTCCGGTAACGATCACCTATGAGATCGAAGATGCTGACGGAGATACCGATACAGCAACGGTTACTTTTGATGTCACTCCAGTAGATGATACGCCAACGGCTACTAATGATACACCTGCTGATGTAGCAGAAGATAGTGGAACGACTAACATAGCGGTATTAGGAAACGATAGCTTTGGAGGAGACGGTCCAAGTACCGGAACGATCAATGTAACTGCCATCCCAGCTGCAGTAGGAACTGCAGTAGTGAACAATGGAGGTACACCAAATGATCCGACAGATGATACGATTGACTTTACACCAGCCTTAGACTATAATGGTCCGGTAACGATCACCTATGAGATCGAAGATGCTGACGGAGATACGTCTAGTGCTACGGTTACTTTCGATGTAACCCCAGTAGACGATACCCCAACGGCAGTAAATGATACTCCTTCTGATGTAGCAGAAGATAGTGGAACGACCAACATTGCAGTATTAGGAAACGATAGCTTTGGAGGAGATGGTCCAAGTACCGGAACGATCAATGTGACTGCCATCCCAGCCGCAGTAGGAACTGCAGTTGTCAATAATGGAGGTACACCAAACGATCCGACCGATGATACGATTGACTTTACACCGGCCTTAGACTATAATGGTCCGGTAACAATCACCTATGAGATCGAAGATGCTGATGGAGATACGTCTAGTGCTACAGTTACTTTTGATGTAACTCCAGTAGATGATACGCCAACGGCTACTAATGATACACCTGCTGATGTAGCAGAAGATAGTGGAACGACTAACATAGCGGTATTAGGAAACGATAGCTTTGGAGGAGACGGTCCAAGTACCGGAACGATCAATGTGACTGCCATCCCAGCCGCAGTAGGAACTGCAGTAGTCAATAATGGAGGTACACCAAATGATCCGACGGATGATACGATTGACTTTACACCAGCCTTAGACTATAATGGTCCGGTAACGATCACCTATGAGATCGAAGATGCTGACGGAGATACCGATACAGCAACGGTTACTTTTGATGTCACTCCAGTAGATGATACGCCAACGGCTACTAATGATACACCTGCTGATGTAGCAGAAGATAGTGGAACGACTAACATAGCGGTATTAGGAAACGATAGCTTTGGAGGAGACGGTCCAAGTACCGGAACGATCAATGTAACTGCCATTCCAGCTGCAGTAGGAACTGCAGTAGTGAACAATGGAGGTACACCAAATGATCCGACAGATGATACGATTGACTTTACACCAGCCTTAGACTATAATGGTCCGGTAACGATCACCTATGAGATCGAAGATGCTGACGGAGATACGTCTAGTGCTACGGTTACTTTCGATGTAACCCCAGTAGACGATACCCCAACGGCAGTAAATGATACTCCTTCTGATGTAGCAGAAGATAGTGGAACGACCAACATTGCAGTATTAGGAAACGATAGCTTTGGAGGAGATGGTCCAAGTACCGGAACGATCAATGTGACTGCCATCCCAGCCGCAGTAGGAACTGCAGTTGTCAATAATGGAGGTACACCAAACGATCCGACCGATGATACGATTGACTTTACACCAGCCTTAGACTATAATGGTCCGGTAACAATCACCTATGAGATCGAAGATGCTGATGGAGATACGTCTAGTGCTACGGTTACCTTCGATGTCACTCCAGTAGACGATACTCCAACGGCAGTAAATGATACTCCTGCAGATGTCGCAGAAGATAGTGGAACAACCAACATAGCAGTATTAGGAAACGATAGCTTTGGAGGAGACGGTCCAAGTACAGGAACCATCAATGTAACTGCCATCCCTGCTGCGGTAGGAACTGCAGTAGTGAACAATGGAGGTACACCAAACGATCCGACCGATGATACGATTGACTTTACACCGGCCTTAGACTATAATGGTCCGGTAACAATTACCTATGAGATCGAAGATGCTGATGGAGATACGTCTAGTGCTACAGTTACTTTTGATGTAACTCCAGTAGATGATACCCCAACGGCAGTCAATGATACTCCTGCAGATGTCGCAGAAGATAGTGGAACAACCAACATTGCCGTATTAGGAAACGATAGCTTTGGAGGAGACGGTCCAAGTACCGGCACGATCAATGTGACTGCCATCCCAGCTGCGGTAGGAACTGCAGTAGTAAACAATGGAGGTACACCAAACGATCCGACGGATGATACGATTGACTTTACTCCAGCCTTAGACTATAATGGTCCGGTAACAATTACCTATGAGATCGAAGATGCTGATGGAGATACGTCTAGTGCTACGGTTACTTTCGATGTCACTCCAGTAGATGATACCCCAACGGCTACTAATGATACACCTGCTGATGTAGCAGAAGATAGTGGAACGACCAACATAGCAGTATTAGGCAACGATAGCTTTGGAGGAGACGGTCCAAGTACCGGAACGATCAATGTAACTGCCATTCCTGCCGCAGTAGGAACTGCAGTTGTAAACAATGGAGGTACACCAAATGATCCGACCGATGATACGATTGACTTTACACCGGCCTTAGACTATAATGGTCCGGTAACAATCACCTATGAGATCGAAGATGCTGACGGAGATACGGACACCGCAACGGTTACTTTCGATGTAACTCCAGTAGACGATACTCCAACGGCAGTAAATGATACACCTGCAGATGTCGCAGAAGATAGTGGAACGACCAACATAGCGGTATTAGGAAACGATAGCTTTGGAGGAGACGGTCCAAGTACCGGAACGATTAATGTAACTGCCATTCCAGCTGCGGTAGGAACTGCAGTAGTAAACAATGGAGGTACACCAAATGATCCAACAGATGATACGATTGACTTTACTCCAGCCTTAGACTATAATGGTCCGGTAACAATCACCTATGAGATCGAAGATGCTGATGGAGATACGTCTAGTGCTACAGTTACTTTTGATGTAACTCCAGTAGATGATACGCCAACGGCTACTAATGATACACCTGCTGATGTAGCAGAAGATAGTGGAACGACTAACATAGCGGTATTAGGAAACGATAGCTTTGGAGGAGACGGTCCAAGTACCGGAACGATCAATGTGACTGCCATCCCAGCCGCAGTAGGAACTGCAGTAGTCAATAATGGAGGTACACCAAATGATCCGACGGATGATACGATTGACTTTACACCAGCCTTAGACTATAATGGTCCGGTAACGATCACCTATGAGATCGAAGATGCTGACGGAGATACCGATACAGCAACGGTTACTTTTGATGTCACTCCAGTAGATGATACGCCAACGGCTACTAATGATACACCTGCTGATGTAGCAGAAGATAGTGGAACGACTAACATAGCGGTATTAGGAAACGATAGCTTTGGAGGAGACGGTCCAAGTACCGGAACGATCAATGTAACTGCCATTCCAGCTGCAGTAGGAACTGCAGTAGTGAACAATGGAGGTACACCAAATGATCCGACAGATGATACGATTGACTTTACACCAGCCTTAGACTATAATGGTCCGGTAACGATCACCTATGAGATCGAAGATGCTGACGGAGATACGTCTAGTGCTACGGTTACTTTCGATGTAACCCCAGTAGACGATACCCCAACGGCAGTAAATGATACTCCTTCTGATGTAGCAGAAGATAGTGGAACGACCAACATTGCAGTATTAGGCAACGATAGCTTTGGAGGAGATGGTCCAAGTACCGGAACGATCAATGTGACTGCCATCCCAGCCGCAGTAGGAACTGCAGTAGTGAACAATGGAGGTACACCAAACGATCCGACCGATGATACGATCGACTTTACTCCAGCCTTAGACTATAATGGTCCGGTAACAATCACCTATGAGATTGAAGATGCTGATGGAGATACGTCTAGTGCTACGGTTACCTTCGATGTCACTCCAGTAGATGATACTCCAACAGCTACAGATGATAATTTGACAGTAGATGAAGATAGTACAGCAGGCGTAGCGAATCAGATAGATGTATCGACCAATGATAATATTGGCGGTGATGGAGGAGATGGTGATGACTTTGCTATAGCAACAGGTCCTACTAATGGTACAGTTGTAGAAGTTAGCGATGGTGTCTTCGAATATGTTCCAAATGTTGGATTTAGTGGTACAGATAGCTTTACATATACGATTACTGATGTGGATGGTAGTACGGCTACAGCAACCGTTAATGTAACTGTAAATGATACGGGTGATCCGTTAGCGGTAAATGATACTGCTACTACAACGGAAGATACTCCAGTTACTACAGGTAATGTATTAACAAACGATACAGTTATAGATAATGCCACAATTACTGCATTCGATGCTATCAGTACCAATGGAGGTGCGGTAGTGAATAATGGAGATGGTACATTTACCTATACACCACCAGTTGGATTTGTTGGAGATGATACGTTTACGTATACGCTTTGTGATGATGATACACCAGCAAGCTGTTCTACAGCGACAGTTACAGTTACTGTAACAGATGAAGGAGATCCAGTAGCTGTAGACGATACATTTACTACAATCGAAGATACTCCGGTAACTACAGGTAATGTGTTGGATAATGATACAGTTATAGATGATGCTACAATAACTGCATTCGACGCTACTAGTACCAATGGAGGTACGGTAGTGAATAATGGAGATGGTACATTTACCTATACACCACCAGTTGGATTTGTTGGAGATGATACATTTACGTATACGCTTTGTGATGATGATACACCACCAAGTTGTTCTACAGCAACAGTAACGGTAACTGTAACAGATGAAGGAGATCCAATTGCTGTGGATGATACGGTTACTACAATTGAAGATACTCCGGTAACTACAGGTAATGTGTTGGATAATGATACTGTTGTTGATGATGCTACAATAACTGCATTTGACGCTACCAGTACCAATGGAGGTACGGTAGTAAATAATGGAGATGGAACGTTTACCTACACTCCACCACCAGGGTTTTTAGGAGATGATACGTTTACGTATACCCTTTGTGATGATGATACGCCACCAAGTTGTTCTACAGCAACGGTTACGGCAACAGTAATTGAAGCTCCTGCTCCGTCATTAGTTTTAGTAAAAATTGCAGAAGTAAACGGTGCACAAGTTGGAGATGAAATCACCTATACATTTACGGTGACAAATACTGGAAATACCGTAATTGATAATATAATGGTAGATGATCCATTAACTGGAAGCGTGAATTTAGCGATTAATCCGTCGACATTAGCACCGGGAGAAGAAGGGACAGCTTCTGCTACATACGTACTTACCCAAGCCGATATCAATCTTGGTGAAGTAATGAATAGTGCTACTGTTATTGGACAAGATCCAATAGGAAACGATGTAATGGATATTTCTGATAGTGGAGATGAATTAGTAGATGAAGATGGAGACGGTGATCCAACAAACGACCCTACAATTACTCAAATAGAACAATTGCCTAATTTGGCATTGACTAAGCTAGGGATATATGTAGATACCAATAATGATGGATTGCTTAATACAGGAGATGAAATTCAATATACGTTCACAGTTACCAATACAGGTAATGTAGATATAACTAATATTACTTTATCAGATCCTTTACCTGGTATTGTAATTAATGGTGGACCAATTGATCTGTTAGTAGGGGAAACTGATGAAAGTAGTTTTACTGCAGTGTACACTCTTACCGAAGATGATATATTTGCTGGAAGAGTGGAGAACCAAGCTACTGTAACAGGGCAAGATCCTAACGGAGAAGATATCACAGATCTCTCAGATGATCCTTTAGAGGATATCAATGTAGATCTTGATAATGATGGTGATTTTGAAGATGTAACCATTACCATTTTAGATATTCGAGATTCTGAAATAGAAATTTTCACGGGATTGAGTCCTAATGGAGATGGAATCAATGATGAATTCAGAATTGTTGGATTGCAGAATTTCCCAAGAAATAATCTCCAGATATTCAACCGTTGGGGAGTGAAGGTTTTTGATCAGGATGGATACGAACAACCGGGAGTGAGATTCTTTGTTGGAATTAGTGAAGGTAGAACCACAATAAGTAAGAATAGAGAGTTACCTGTGGGAACATATTACTATGTTTTAAGGTTCGAAGATTCTGAAGGTATTACCAGATCAAGAGCAGGATACTTATATATAAATAGATAATAATTTAGAATAACATATATTTGTTATACCCTAAATCAAATAAAATATCGATGAATAGACCATTATTAATAATTGTGCTAGCATTTCTAACACTATGCATTGAACAAGTTCAAGGGCAGCAGGATGCACAGTATACGCAGTATATGTACAATACGATTAGTGTAAATCCGGCTTATGCTGGTAGTCGAGGCGTTTTGAGTGTTATGGGTCTTCACCGTAGCCAATGGGTTGGATTGGATGGAGCTCCGCGTACTCAAACCTTAACTTTGAATACTCCTATTGGAGATTCAGAACGTTTGGGATTAGGACTCTCTATTGTCAACGATGAGATCGGTCCTACCGATGAGACCTTTATAGGAGTTGATTTTTCATATACGATTCCTACCTCTGAGTATGGAAAGCTGAGTTTTGGATTGAAAGGAGGTGCTCATTTGTTGAATGTTGATTTTCAGGAATTGACTCAGTTCAATCAAAACGATGCTTTGTTTGAGAATAATATTGATAATAAATTTAGTCCTCAGGTAGGAATTGGAGTGTATTATCACACCGATAAGTTTTATTTGGGACTTAGTGCTCCTAATTTGTTAGAGACGGATCATTTTGATGAGAGTACTACAAGTAGTTCTAGTGAAGCGGTTAGTTTTTTGGCCGAGGAGCGTATCAATTACTATTTGATAGCGGGCCATGTTTTCAATATTACGGATGACCTCAAATTTAAACCAGCATTATTGAGTAAATTAGTTTTTGGAGCACCGTTACAGGTTGATGTTTCAGCGAACTTTTTGTTATATGAGCGTTTAACTTTGGGAGTTGCTTATCGCTGGAGTGCTGCAGTGACGGGTCAGGTTGCTTTCCAGATTTCGGATTCGATGATGATTGGTTTTGCTTATGATAGAGAGACGACCGAGTTGGGGCAATCGCAGTTCAATGATGGGAGTTATGAGGTGATGTTACGCTTTGAGTTGTTTAAGAAATACAATAGAATGCTGACTCCAAGATTCTTTTAATAGTAGAGATATTATAACCTAACCATTGATATGAAGAGAGATTTACTTTCAGTTGTTTTAGTTTCCTTAGTTATGCTATCGGTTTCTTTTGGTCAAGAGAAGAAACTAGCCAAGGCGCAGGGTCAATATGATCGATATGAGTATATCGATGCCCAAGAGACCTATCTAAAGATCATAAAGAAAGGCTACAAGGATGCCGATTTGTTAAAGAAGTTGGCCAATAGTTATTATTTCAACAGTGAATATGCAGAGGCACAGAAATGGTATAAGGAGCTAATTGATGATTACAGTAGTGAGGCAGAGGCGGAGTATTATTTTCGATATGCTCAGACCTTAAAAGCTGCTGAGCAATATGATCAGGCCGATGTATACATGAAGAAGTTTACCGAACTGGCAAATGATGATAATCGGGTTAAACTATTTGGAGATCAACCTAATTACTTAGAAAGGATCGATTTTCAATCGGGTAGATTTGATATAGAGAACTCTTCTATCAATTCTTCGTTTACGGATTTTGGTACTGCCTTTTATGATCGTTTTGTAGTTTTTGCTTCCTCCAGAGATACGCTGATATTTAAAAAGACAGTACATCAATGGAATAATGAGGCCTTTTTGGATTTGTTTCAGGCCGAATATGATCCTACCAATGGAGAGTTATCCGAGATCAAGAAGTTTAACGGTACGATCAATTCAGAGTTTCATGAGTCTACCCCGATCTTTACCAAAGATGGGAGTACAGTATATTTTACCAGAAACAACTACGTAAAACGCAAGTACGGTAAGGATAAGAAAGGAACCAATAAGTTAAAGATCTACCGATCGTATAAGAACAGTCAGGGAGGATGGACTACTCCACAGAGTTTATCCTTTAACAGTGATGAATACTCTACAGCCCACCCGGCTTTGAGTATAGATGAACAGACCTTGTATTTTTCATCCGATATGCCAGGAGGTAAAGGATTGTCGGATATCTATAGTGTTGCCATCAATGGAGATGGTAGTTTTGGAGAGCCGAAGAACTTAGGAGATACGATCAATACCGAAGGAAAGGAGACCTTCCCATTCATCAGTAAGAACAATGATCTTTATTTTGCATCAAATGGACATTTAGGATTAGGAGGGTTAGATGTTTTTGTAACTCGTTTAAACCCACAAACCGAAGAAGAAGCTTTGGTGGTTAATATCGGTAAGCCGGTCAATAGTCCCAAGGATGATTTCGCTTTTATTGTAGATGATGAATCCAAGCGAGGTTATTTTTCTTCCAACCGAGCAGGAGGAATAGGTAGTGATGATATCTATAGTTTTTTACAGTTAGAAGACCTGCGTAAGTTTTGTAAGATTGTTATAGCAGGATTAGTCACAGATAAAGATACCAACGAGCCACTTACAGGAGTAAAGGTATCGGTTTATGATAGTGCCAACAACTTGATCGAAAGTATAGAAGTAGGCGAAGACGGGAAGTACACTACCGACGAGTTGGAATGCAGTACCAAATACTTTGTAAGAGCCGAGAAAGAAGAATACACCACTACAGAAAAGCTGGTTACTACTCCAGATACCAAACAAACCCTTGATGTTCCTTTAGCTTTAGAGAAGAAGATCAAATCAGCAGGAGTTGGGGATGATCTGGCTAAAGTATTGTCCTTAAAACCGATCTATTTTGATTTTGATCAATCATACATCAGAGAAGATGCTAAGATAGAATTGGCTAAAGTGATTGAAGTGATGGCTCAATATCCACAAATGAAGATAGAGGTACGCTCACATACGGATAGTCATGGTAATGATGATTACAACTTGTACTTATCTGAGAAGAGAGCCAAGTCTACGGTTGATTATATGATCAGTAAAGGTATTTCTGCAGATCGTTTGAGTGGCAAAGGATATGGAGAAACCGAACCGGTTAATGACTGCGGCAATGATAGCAACTGTACCAAAGATCAATATCAACTCAACAGAAGAAGTGAGTTTATTATTTTGAAATAAAAACGATAACCCAAAAAGAGTTACAAAAGGCACCTTATTCGTTAAGGTGCTTTTTTGTTTTAAGTTAATTGTACTATATTGAAAGAATAACGTTCATAATAGTAGAGCATTTTTTGCTAATAAGTTCATTTTGAGGTTGGAAAGTGATTTAGCGTTAAAAACCTGCTAATTAGTAAAACGAATACTACTATGATTTTGTAATTTTGACACAACAAAAAATTAATGAAAGAAGAAGAAAAAGTCATTTTGGTCAACGAATATGATGAGCAAATTGGATTGATGCCTAAGCTAGAGGCGCATGAAAAAGCATTACTTCATAGAGCCTTTTCGGTATTTGTTCTAAATAGCAAAAACGAATTGATGCTTCAGCAAAGAGCTCATCATAAATACCACTCTCCAGGATTATGGACCAATACATGCTGTAGTCACCAAAGGGAAGGAGAAACAAATATAGAAGCAGGCACCCGAAGATTACAAGAGGAAATGGGGTTTGTCACTCCACTACGTGACTCTGTGTCTTTTATCTATAAAGCTCCCTTTGATAATGGATTGACGGAGCATGAGTACGATCACGTACTTATTGGTGAATACGAAAAGGATCCCGTAATTAATTCTGAAGAAGTTGCAGATTGGAAATGGATGCCTGTAGAGGATGTCAAAAATGACATTATGATGCGTCCTGAAACTTATACAGAGTGGTTTAAGATTATATTTGATAAATTTTATTCGCATATTACATTATGAGAATTAAAGCATGCAGAAAAGCTCATTTTAATGCAGCACATAGGCTATATCGTAAGGATTGGAGCGCTGAAAAAAACCAAGAGGTATTTGGAAAATGTAATAATCCAAGATATCATGGTCATAACTATGAGCTAGTGGTTGGAGTTATTGGAGAAATTGACCCGGAAACAGGATATCTCATCGATCTTAAAATTTTAAAGGATCATATTAAATCTGAAGTTGAAGATTATATGGATCATAAAAATTTGAATGAAGAGGTTGAAGAATTTGCTTCGCTAAATCCTACTGCAGAGAATATTGCAGTCGTTATTTGGAACCGACTACGTAAAAGAATAGATGAGAAGTTTGATTTGGAAATAACACTATATGAAACTCCTCGTAATTTTGTGATTTATACAGGACAATAACATGGCGTTAGAAATAGGAGATAAAATACCAGCGTTTACGGCAAAAGACGATTCAGGAGAACTAATAAGCAGCACCGATTTGATTGGAGGAAAGCCTGTAGTATTCTTTTTTATCCCAAAAACTTCACGCCGGGTTGTACCAAAGAAGCTTGCGCTTTTAGGGATAGTTACGAAGATTTTAAAAGTATGGGAGCCGAGGTAATCGGGATAAGTTCAGATAGTGTTTCTTCTCATACCAAATTCAAAAACAAATACCGTTTACCATTCACTTTTTTATCAGATGCCAATGGAAAACTAAGAAAGTTATTTGGAGTAAAGTCTGAATTATTGGGGTTGTTGCCGGGCAGAGAAACTTTCGTAATCGATAAGGAGGGTGTGGTACGTTTAAAATTTAATAGTATGAATGCCTCAAAACACTTGGGGAAAGCAATGGATAAAGTAAAAGAATTGACTACGATTTGATCGAAAATCGTAATTTTACATCATAAAACAGATATAATTATGGCAAATAAGAGAGATCTCAAAAAAGATATCAATTACGTATTAGGAGATATTATCGAGGAAGTATATGCTTGGGAATTAGAAAACCCAGGAAAGGATAATAAGGCAGGAGAAGCTATTATTGATGAAGCTATCGCTTCTTTTGACGGTTTTATAGAAAGAATGAATAATAAAAAAGTGGAGAATGCTTCAAAGCATTTTAAAGCGATTCGAGAAGATTTAGAAAAAACAGCAAAAGGATTATTGGATAAAGTAAATTCATTATAATTTTTTTGAAAAAGTATTTGCAAATATCATTAGAGCAATTATATTTGCAACCGCTTTTGCCGATATAGCTCAGCTGGCTAGAGCAGCTGATTTGTAATCAGCAGGTCGTGGGTTCGAGTCCCTCTATCGGCTCAATAAAAAAAGCTCTAAACATTGTTTAGAGCTTTTTCTTTTGGTGATATTTTTTACTGATTTAGCGAATCTATGGTCTTTTCAGCTTCTTCTTGCTGTTTCTTTCGCTTTTCTACATAAGCTATAAGTTGTTTGCCGTACAAAGATTTTTTTACCCTTGGGCTAAGAGATTTTGCTACAGTATCCAGATACTTGATATTAGCGTCATAGATCTCGCTAAGTGTGACATAAGGAGCTACCTCTAATTTTTTATTATAAACCGCAAAATTAATGGTATACAGATACTTTTGACGTAAAAGCTTTTTGTAGGCCACATCGTTTTCCATCAATTTCTCATCATCTTTTTGTTTGGTAGCTTCAAAGTCTTCCTTCATTAGCCGAAGATTACGTTGATTAAAACGTTCCAGCATTTTCTTGTACTCTTGGTATTTTTCCTGGTTTTTTCCACCAGTTATTTGTACATCGGTTTCAAAGTCTTGCAGTGTAGTTTTGATCACTATTTCTCCTGGTTCTGCAAAGAAATCAATGCGATCGTTATACTGAGTACCATCGTCTTTATCCAGATATAAATAGTGTATTTCCGGTTCTTCTACATTAGACTGCATTACAAATTCTGAGTTTCCTTCAATAACTACCGAATCTACGTTCACCAATAAAGTGTCTTTAATTTTTTGCAGATATAATGTCCCTTTTTTTAACCCATCAATGTTTCCGGAAATAACAACATTCCCCTCTTTTTTGGAGAGCTGCAATAGGTTAATAATAGTACTGTAATTAATAAAAAAGGAATTCTTTTCATGCGTTCGAAATATTCAATTAAAATGGGTTACAAAGATGCAGATTTTATTTGAAATAAATGCTGCATATTCCCTTTTCAGTCTTCAATACTTTATCTTTTTAGAGGGAGTTTTAAGTGCTTTATAGGTTTATCCTTTTGATGCGATTTCCATCAATATAGTGCATAAAATAGCACCATAAGTACCTACGACATATCCAAAAACTGCTAATAGTACTCCAACAGTAGTTAATGAAGGGTGAAAAGCGGCCGCAACTACAGGAGCGGAAGCAGCACCACCAACATTAGCCTGGCTACCTACAGCCAAAAAGAAATAAGGGGCTTTGATTATTTTGGCCACAAAAATGAGTAATAAGGCGTGAATAGACATCCAAACCAAGCCAATGGCGATTAGACCTGGATTTTCAAAAATCATCCCTAGATCCATTTTCATTCCGATAGTAGCAACCAGTATATAAATAAAAATACTTCCTAATTTGCTGGCACCAGCACCTTCATATTTTTTGGCTTTGGTATAGGATAAGGCAATTCCTATAATAGTTGCAATCGTTACCATCCAGAAAAATTTGGAAGTAAAAGAGGATAGTGCAGAGCTTTTATCGTTAAAAATTTCAAAGTTATTAGATAACATCTTTGACATTCCTGCGGCACCCCAGTGTGATAATCCAACTGCGGTAAAAGCAATTGCTAACATGACAATGTAATCCGTAAGCGATGGATTTCGAGTGATGCTGTCGGCATAAGTGGATACTTTTTCCTTTAGTGCTTCAATGGCTGTATTATCAGCTTTTAACCAGCGATCTATTTTGGCGCTTTTCCCAATTCCGATTAATAATAGAGCCATCCAAACATTAGCAACTACAATATCTACCAAAACCATCCCACCATATTTGTCGGGGTTATATTGGTAGATTTCTAACATAGCAGCTTGATTTGCTCCTCCACCAATCCAGCTTCCTGCAAGTGTAGATAATCCTCTCCATACGGCATCAAACCCAGCACCTCCAACAGTTTCCGGGGATACCAGAGAAATTAATAAGATAGCAACAGGTCCACCGATAACAATTCCTAGCGTACCTGTCAAAAACATGATAAGCGCTTTAGGCCCTAGATTAAAAATTCCTTTTAAGTCGATACTTAAGGTCATTAAGACCAATGAAGCTGGTAAAAGATATCTACTTGCGATAAAATATACATTTGAAGATTTTTCTACCAATTCACCATCTGCATCCAGCTCGCTCCAGTGGGGAGAAATAAGTCCAACTGAGTTAAAAATGGCGGGTAATAAATAGCAAAGTAAAACTCCTGGTACTATTTTGTAGAAAGATTTCCAGAAACCTTTGTCGATGGATGAAGTATAAAATACCAAACCTAAACAAAGCATCAAAATTCCGAAAACTATAGTGTCATCAGTAAAAAAAGGAGAATTTTCCATTCGAGAAGTGTAATTTTTGATAATAGCCCACAAAATACACTATTTTATAAAAGCTCAAACTGCATTTTACGAAAAATTATTAGTCGTTGATCCAGCTCTTCAATAATTTTATTTGCTGTTCTGAAGCCTCAGGAATTTGCTCGAGAATGGTTTTTTGTATAGTGGGCTTGATGACCTCAGTCTGTAAAGTCATTTTTTCCGTTCCTCTTTTAATTTCAAAAATAACTGTGTCGCCCAATTTCCATTGATTAGAATCTCCAAAAAGATCATAAATGTTCTTTACTTGATATTTTTTATCATTGATACTCAGCAGTACATCACCACCTTGTATACCTAAATTTTTCAAGAAATTGTTATACTTAGTGTTAGATTCAAAAATAATCTCATTACTATCTTCAGAGGCTTTTACTAGTGGTTGTTGCCCATCTATAAAATAGGAAGAGTTTACTGTCTTTTCGCCAAATTGAATGCCCACTTTGTTCAAAAAGTAATTATAATCGATTGGGGTATTATTAACGACATGATTTTCTAAGAAATCGCCTACTTCAGGATAAGAAAACTCGCGAATTGTTGGGATCAGTTCATCATCGTCAAAAGGATTTTGACTGCCATATTCCTGAGATAGATTGTGAATAAGGTCTACAATTCCGTAAAGCCCATCGCTCTTTTCTCGCATCAAAATATCAATACACATAGAAATCAAAGCTCCTTTTTCATACACATTACGATAATTCTGTCGGTAAGGCTCTTTTAAGATGTTTTTACTCATTTCGGTAAAAGACCAGGAATCATCAAACTGTTTTGAAATTTCAATTTTTTCCAACAGTATTTCCATAAATTCTTCTTGCCCGATAAGTCCTTGTGTAATTTGAAAGATGATTGAAAAATACTCGGTAGTTCCTTCATACAACCATAAATGTTTTGACATTTTTGGCTGGTTATAATCGAAGAAATGGATCTCTTTGGATTGAATACTTAATGGAGTTACAATATGAAAAAACTCATGAGAAACGACATTAATTAGGGATTCAGTCAGTTTTGCCCTTGTGAGCGATTCTGGCAAGACCACTACAGTAGAGGTGTCGTGTTCCAAAGCTCCAAAACCAGAAGCATCATTTGGTTTGGTAGTCGATAGGTATAATAAGATGCTATATTTTTTTGTGGTATTAATGTTTCCAAGGAAATTACTTTGAGCTCTAATCATACGCTCCATTTGCTCTGTAAAACGCGATGCTTTGTGTATTTTATTAGGGGAGTAGATGCTTAATAATATTTCAATTCCATTTGCAGTAAAGGTAACCCGATCGGGAACAGAATACATAATAGGAGTATCTGCTACATCGGCATATCTATTAAAAATAAAGTAGTCAACATTGAAATTGATATTTTCTGAAGAATCTCTAGGTTCAACTTCTGTGGCAGAGGTTGAAGCTTCTAAATGAACAGGATGTTTTATAAACAGACGATACTCGGTTTCTTTCATCTCAGAAAAATACCCGACAAAAGCATACAAGTTGAGAATGAAATTTTTGTCCTGATCTATATTCGTTCCGGTGGGAGAGAATATTTCGTGTGTATTTTCTATATCAAAGGTGTCATTGACGAGATATGTAATTTTTGCCAATTGCCTAACGTTATTAATTTCCCATTGGTTATGCCCAACTTTTTGAACAGACAATGATTTTCCCTCTTTATCAAAAGCTTCAAAACTTTCGATATACTTACCATAATTGTTATTTTGATAGGTGCCGGGAACGATCTTGGGTAAGAAATAACTTATGGTATCGGCATCTATACTTTCGGTCCTGATTTCTATTTTTACCTTATCATCAATAATTTCATAAAGATCGATTGAAGCATTGATGGGTGAATAATGTTTGATTGCTGTAGAAGAAGATTCGGCCGATTTACACCTAGGTAAAACAATAACGCATAGTATTGTTAATACAAGGATAGGTATAAATCTATAGTTCTTCTTCACAATTATAAAATGTTATTCTTAATATAGGTGGCTACACCATCTTCTTTTCCAGCCAGAGTTACTGTATCTGCAATTTGTAGCACCTCTTTTTTGGCATTGGCAACGGCTACACCTGTACCTACTGCCTTTAGCATTTCCATATCATTATAATTATCACCAAAAGCTACCGCATCAGAAATCGGAATATCGAAATGCGTATCTAATAACATTTCAATGGCAGTTAACTTAGAAATACTCTTATGAGCTATTTCTATATAGGTTGGCTTAGATCTATAGAGATGTAAATGGTCACTAAAGGTACTATTTAAATAGTTGAAAACCTTATCAATCATGGGCTCTTCTCCCATGCACATAATTTTATGAGCTCCTTTATTGCCATCTCTCCAAGTGTCAATAACCCTCGAAGTGGATTTTACTTGGGGTACTACTTTGGTATTATTAGCCTCTCTGTTTGCCCAAAAATCCATTTCAGGAACATACCACTCATCTTCATAATAAAGGCTAAGATGCACCTTGGTGCTAGCGTTGAAAGTATTTAGTTCATCGATAATATCTACAGGGATTACTGTAGAGTGAATAGGTTGTTGATTTACCAAAATTAACCCTCCGTTATAGCAGATTAATGGTTGATCGATAATACCAAGCTCATTTTGCAAATGAGTCATTGCACTGGGCATCCTAGAGGAAATTAAAATTACCGGGATCTGATTCTTTATTCTTTGAACTTCGGAAATGGTGAACGATGAAAGCTCTCTTTCTGGATTTAATAAAGTTCCATCAATGTCAGAAAATACAATGCGATTTGGCATTAGCAGTGGTTGAGATTTGGGTTGATCCAAATTAAGATAATAATTATTCTTTTACAAATTTAGTGATACTGTTTAGAACTTCGGGCATAATTTTTCTCCAGGCTTCGTTATAAGATTTATAACTTTCGAGACGATCCCCCTTTATTTCCTTGAGAATATGATTCATATTCGAAATAATGGCGTAGGTGGCTTGGGGAGAAGCTTCTTTAAGTTTTTCTGATTGGGAAAGCTCAACTTGTATGTCTTTATCCCCATGAACTATCAGAATGGGAATATCCAAAGCTGCTATTTCTTGTTTAGGGTCATATTTCATCCAAGATTTGATAAAGGGTTGTAAATCATATCTGAAAATAGACTCTAATGCCGGATCATATCCAACAGCTCTTCCGTTTTCTAGCAATTGTCGAAATGCGACTGCAGCATTTTTCTCTAATCCAGGAGCTTGTTTGGCTATTTGCTCCACAATCACTTCGTCCAGAGGATCCGCATTTCCAGCGATAGAAATAAAACCATCTGCTCTTTCTTTTGCAGCGATCATGCCAATTAATGAGCCCTGACCATGCCCAACTACCATTACTTTGGTATAAGCATCATTTCTTTTGAAGTAATCAATTATTGACTTAGCATCCTCGACAAAATGATCAAAAGATATTTCATGTTCCTTAATACCCAGGCTTTCCATTTTAAAAAGTCTCTTGTCGTATCTAAATGTTGCAATTCCTGCTTTGGCTAAATCGTAGGCTAGTTTTTTGAAGGTATCATTCTTAGACATTCGGTCGTTACCATCTCGATTGATTGGTCCCGCATCCATAATAAAGATGAGAAGAGGGGATTTTTTGTCGGAATATGGTGTAACTAAAGAACCTTCGACATACCTATTGACCTTTACTATGGCTGAATTATACTCTTTTTCCTGAGCAGAACAAATAAATATGAATAATGAAAAAATAAGTATAAACTTTGACTTCATATCTGGGGTAGTATCTTTAGAGTTATATAGCAAACGTTAAATACTTCATCATATTTTGATGTACAAAATTAAACAACCTACAATGCACGGTTTAACTCTAGTCATATTTTAACGAATCACTAACATACCCTTTTTTTATCTTTGCCGCAAAATATTGAAACATGAATCTGAAAAATAAGCTTGTACTTATCATATTATGTATTTCTTCAATTACAATTACCGCAAAAGACGATTGGGGTAAAACCGGTCATAGGGCGACTGGAGAAATAGCAAGCAATTACCTTACCAAAAAAGCAAAACGTAATATTGCGAAAATATTAAAAGGGCAAAGCCTTGCTATGGTGTCTACTTTTGCTGACGATATTAAAAGTGATGCAAAGTACAAAGGATACAGCCCCTGGCATTACGTGAATTTTCCTTTTGATAAAAAATATGGAGAAGAAACGCCGAGCGAATACGGGGACCTGGTGCAAGGAATACAAAAATGCATAACAGTGTTAAAAAATGATACTTCTTCAATAGAAGAGAAGGAGTTCTATTTAAAAATGCTGGTTCATTTTGTAGGGGATTTACATCAACCCCTACATGTGGGTAGAGGAGAGGATAAAGGAGGTAATGATATCCAGGTAAGGTGGTTTAAAGATGGATCAAATTTGCATCGGGTTTGGGACAGCAATATGATCAATCATTTTGGTATGAGTTATACTGAATTGTCTAAGAACGCTACCTTATTTTCTGATCAGCAAATTGAAGAAATCAAAAAAGGTACCGTTTTGGATTGGATTCAGGAATCTCAGGATTTAGCCAAAAAAGTGTATGCTTCTGCTAATGTAGGTGAAAAGCTCGGATATAGATATATGTACGATTACTTTCCTACCCTACATGCCCAATTGCAAAAGGGAGGAATCCGACTTGCGGTAGTACTCAATGAAATTTTTGGATAAGTCGAGATCAGCTTAACGCCAATTCTTTACGATACTGTTTGGGAGACATTGCAAAATGCTTTTTAAAAGTCTTTGTTAAGTGACTCTCATCGGTATATCCTAATTGGTAGGCAATCTCTGCAATGGTAAACTCAGTATGTTGTAATCGGTATTCAACCAATTTCATTTTATACTTGGTTACATATTGATGGATAGATTCTCCTGTTTTTCTTTTGAAATATGTACTAATTGAACTCTGAGACATGTTGAACTTGTTCGCCAAAAAATTGATTTTGGTAAGATCATTATCATATACATGTTGCCGGATATGACTTAGTATTTGATCTATTTTCGAATGATTAACAGTGATCTCTCTTTTGTTTGAGTTATACTTTTCTGAAATATTGCGGACAATGATACTTAATATGGTACTAATTGCGTTGGAGATGATTTCCTGATAGTAAATCTTTTCGTTTTTGAATTCTTCCAACACCAAATTATGAATATCCCAAACGATACTTCGATCTTCTTCATGGCAGATCACATCCCCAGGAATAATATTTGGATGGTGTAGCAATTGTTCTATACGTTGTAACCAATACTTCCTGTCGGGGAGATTAACCTTACTGGAAAACAAAAGCTCTGTGAATTTAAAATAAGTGAACTTAGTATGACTTTCGATTTCAAAGTGATGTGTATCTTCTGGAGCCAATAGAAAAATATCATTTTCTTTGTATGGAAACCTGACATCATTAATGGTATGATACCCATTTCCTTGTTCAACAAAAATTATTTCGAAATAATTATGATTGTGAGGTTCCGCTTCCCATTCATCGATAGAATATTGGTGTACCACAAAGGTTTCATGCAATGTATAGCGGTTCATAAACAACTTTTTGTATTTAAAGTTACAAAATAAAATCAATATTTTAACATTTATTTTTTACAAGTAAATTTCGACGAAACCGTTTGATTTTATTGATAACGAGATGGTTAGGTGATTTTTGTACAAGTTATTTAGCAAAAAGTACAAGAGATTATGAACTCCTTTCTAGTAATTTTGTTCTCCGTTTTTTTAAACACCTTCACATGAAACTCAAAATTTATTTATATCACTTTACCAGGATCGCTTTCGGTGTTTTTTTGGTCGTGTATAGTACTTATAATGTTATCAGGTATTCGGGGTATCTAGATCGACTGGATGGCTACTTCGTTTCAGTTTCTTTGTTTGATAATAAGGTGTTAGAAGCGTTGGCTCCTCTGGTTCCTTTTGAAGAGTTTGTAATTGGCTTCTTCTTGGTATTAGGAATGTTTACCAAACATGTATTAAAAATATCTGTGGTGTTGTTTGCTTTTTTTACCCTATTTCTTTGGGATGCGGGTAGAGAAAGTTGTGCGTTTATCCATTTGCTATGTTGTTTGGTGTCTTTGGTGTTGTTGAAGAAGGATAATTATGACCTTAGGTCAAAAGATTACACTGAAGATTTTTATAGGTTAACATAGTAAAAGACAATCCCTACAGATAGGATTTTTTTCATAAATTGATTTTTGTTTGATTCAAAACCCCTGCCGCCCCCTGGTAGGGGTTTTACTTTATCACTCTAAAGGTCAAGTTGATGCGAGAAGAAATCTTTTTTTTCGTTTTAGGAATTTGATGCAGCCAATTTTCTTGAGTTGCCCCCTGCATAACTAATAGACTACCGTGTTGCAATTTTACTTTTAGTTTCAGGTTTTTGTCATGTTTGTGTTTGAAGTGAAACCAACGCTCTTCTCCAAAAGTGACAGATGCAATTACTGGATGTTGTCCTAGTTCTTTTTCATTATCTGCATGCCAACCATTACTATCGCTTCCATCTCGATATAGATTTAATAGACAAGTTGTGAATTCGGTATCGCAAGTGTTTTCGATGCTATTCTTTATTGATAACAATTCTGGAGTAAAAGCTTTTGGATGCATGGTGATATTTGAATATCGATATAGCTTTGTATTATTGGCATAAAGAGCGGTGAGTCTTGGTTGCATATAGGTTTTTCCAAAAATAGTAATGGGATCTTGTTGCCATGCTATGGTCTTGGTAAGTTGGTCATAAAAATAAGAAGACTCCTCATCGGTGAAAAAAGCAGGATAGTACCACACATCTGCATCTTTCATATCTAATTGTATTGGATCCGAGTTATTGGGAAAGAGTAATGGTTCCATTTTTATACATATTGATACACCCAGTAGATAAGGGCAAATTGTAAAAGCAATCTAAGAATCAACACCCATTTCGGAAGATTAAGTCCTGCTTTTTTATTGATCAACATATGGACATGCACCGGAAAAAACAGAACCAGCATGATGATGATTAATAACAAGGAAAATATTCGGGTACTCTCAAAAATTAACCCTACACCTGCCAGAACTTCAAAAACTCCACTTAGGTACACCCAAAATTTATGATATGGTATGTAAAGCGGCATTATCCTCATAAAAGCTTTTGGTCGGATAAAATGAAAAATTCCTGCTATTATAAATATAAAAGAAAGTACGTATAAATGCCAACTCATTATTTAAAATTAAGTGTTAATAGGATTAAGGGTAAAAGATACCACAAAATTTATTTAGTTAAAGATAAGGATATGCATGAATAAAAAAATCCCTTTGCGTAACAATAGCAAAGGGATTAGATCGTATCTCGGGTTGTAGAAATTACAAAGAAATTTCTTTTGAATTATCAGGAGTTTCAAAAATGGCACCTTCATCTTCAAGGAAAGTGATATCTGTAATGGTGGCCTCACCAAGCTTTTGAGTCATCCCTTTATCTTCCTGCCATCCATAAAATTCCCAGTAGGTGGCAAAAGGTATTCCTTCTACCATTTCGAAGTTTTTATATTGTATGGCATGTGGATCTTCTTCAGCCTTACTGATATCATCTCCACTTCCAAAAGTAACGATATACGCTGCAGCTTTTAACGTATTCTTTTCAGTATCAGAATAGATGACATACCAGTCTTTTGGAGCATCTCCTGTTCCTGGTTTAAAAGTAAGTTTGGCAGTATGATGATCAACTCCGTCCAACGGTAGATCGTTTTTTAAGTCCCATTGTGTACCGGGGTCATTTAATTTATAAGGTAAACCAAAGAAATACGTCCAAGTAAACATATCAAATCGCGCTCCTCCAGCAGTAGCATCTTCGGGGCATAAAAATACTTTTTCACCATTATAAATAAGCTTCGTCTCATCTTTTTTGTCAATTCTGATTTTTGTAGAATTGGTGAGCATAGTAATCTTTCCATCCAGATGCTCCTTACCACCAAAGATGATGTTGATATTAAAACTGATGGCTTTATGCTTTAGGAAATCACTTTTTTTATGTGCTTTTTCAATGCTGCCGATAAAACTATCGGTAATAGAAACTGCTCCATCCCCAATACCTTCGTTGGGTTCAACAGGGATAGCTTCTTTTTGAGTTTCTGAAGATTGATCGGTGTTAGTTTCTTCTTTCTTGGTTTGATTACAACTTATAAGAATAAGGGCAACCACCAACATATATAATTTTTTCATAGATAGTTAATTTGTGTTACTCGAGTAAAAGTACTAAAACCAAAAAATGAACAGCAATATTTGGGAAAAATGTAACACTCCATAATATTCTAAGTATCTATGATAGAGGTACTGGTGCGATAGCGATTATTTTGCTTTGGTTATTTCCAAATTTGCAAGTTTTATGTTAAAACATAAATAGAATGTAACAAAAGCCAAGCGATGATTACTTATGATATTAGAAACACACTTTTTCTTTATAAATCAATCAATATGAGAACAAAATCATCTACAGTTTGGAGCACATTTATAGTGCTTTTATGTTTGTCTTTTGTGCCTATACAAGCACAAGAAGTCACGGGTACCTGGAAAGGTAAATTATCTGTGCAAGGAGCTGAAATCCCTTTGGCATTTCACATCGAAAAAAAGGATGGAGCTTTGGCGGCTACCATGGATAGTCCTTCTCAAGGAGCTACGGGACTGCCAATGGATAAAGTATTACTAGAAAATGAACAATTAACATTAGTATTCAAGAAAGCTGGTATCAAATATGTAGCGGCAGTAGCACCACAAAAATTAAAAGGAACTTTTTATCAAGGCGGAATGGAATTACCCTTAGAAATGGAAAAATCTGAAAAAACAATCCCCGGTAATCCAGAATTGGTTACCTCTGATGCAGAATTAATAAAGTTGGCAGACCTGGATAAAGGTGCCTATGGGTATTCTGTAGAAGATTATTTTGCAAAACCAAAGGCCAGAACCTTTCGTTTCTCCCCAAATGGTAAATACCTTTCGTACAGAGAAAAGGATGAGAACAAAAAGAACCATGTATATGTAAAAGAAATTGCTTCGGGCAAAGTAACTCGTGTAATCGAAGAGAAAGAAGAATTGATCCGAGGTTATGGCTGGGCCAACAATGGCCGTCTGGTATATGTAATGGATAAAGGCGGGAATGAAGATTATCATTTGTTTGCTGCCAATATCGACGGATCTGATCAAAAAGAGTTGACCCCTTATGAAGGAGTGCAAGTAAATATTTTGGAAGGGTTAAGAGAAGATGAAGATCATATGATCATTTCGATGAACAAAAACAACAAACAGATTTTTGAACCTTACAAGATCAATATTGTAACAGGAGAAATCAAACAGTTGTTTAAAAATGAAGATGCTGCTAATCCTATTGCTGGATACAATTTTGATAAGGATGGAAATTTAAAAGGATATGCTAAGATTCGTGACGGAGTGAATTTTGATTTCTATTATGCAAAAACAGACGGGAACTATGAAATCATCAAGCAATTAAACTGGAAAGATACGTTTTCGATCTTAAACTTTGACTATTCAACAGATAATCCACATGATGCGTATATTGTATCTAATTTGGATTCTGATAAGTCTGAAATTTATTTATATGACTTGAAAGAGGATAAGGTGATCAAAAAGTTATTCTCTAACGATAAGTATGATGTATCCAACCTTTCAGTGTCCAGAAAAA
The DNA here is from genome assembly GCF_055808215.1 of Aquimarina sp. KJ22-3. Lineage (NCBI taxonomy): Bacteria > Pseudomonadati > Bacteroidota > Flavobacteriia > Flavobacteriales > Flavobacteriaceae > Aquimarina > Aquimarina sp. KJ22-3. Next base: position 1,563,332 of record NZ_CM147859.1, read on the forward strand.
GAGGATATGAATTAGACTATTTCTCTTATCAAGGTGAGAAAAGAGTAGTAGTTCCAGTTAGTGATTATTACAAGAAACTACATGCAAAAATTACGGCTAAGTTCCCGGATCACCAATATTCGATTGCAGATAAGACAGACGAAGAAGATAAGTATCTGATCTTTTTACAAAGTGATAAGTTATACGGAGTATATTATTCTTATGACACCAAAACCGAAGAGTTCAAGTTGTTGTATAATCTGATGCCACAACTTAAAGAAAATGATATGGCAGAGATGAGACCGATTACTTTTACTAGTAGAGACGGGCTTACCATTCATGGGTATATCACTTTGCCAAAAGAAGCCTTACAAGGTAAGAAAGTGCCTTTGGTAGTAAATCCACATGGAGGACCACAAGGAATCCGCGATTCTTGGGGATTTAATCCAGAAGCTCAATTATTTGCCAGTAGAGGATATGCAACACTTCAGGTGAACTTTAGAATCTCTGGAGGATACGGAAGAAAGTTCTTGGAGTCTGGATTTAAGCAAATTGGTAGAAAAGCGATGGATGATGTAGAGGATGGATTGAAATATGTAATCGAGCAAGGATGGGTAGATAAGGATAGAGTAGCGATTTATGGGGGAAGCCATGGAGGATATGCTGTGCTAAGAGGATTGACCAAAACTCCAGATTTATATACTTGTGGTGTAGACTACGTAGGGGTTTCAAACTTATTTACCTTTATGAAAACGATTCCTCCTTACTGGAAGCCTTATTTAAAGATTATCAAAGAAATTTGGTATGACGAAGATGTGGCTGAAGAAAAAGCCATCATGGAAGAAGTATCTCCTGTGTATCAAATTGGTAAAATCAAGAAACCATTGTTTGTAGTACAGGGGGCCAATGATCCAAGAGTAAATATCGATGAATCAGATCAGATCGTAAAAGCCTTACGTGATAAAGGGTATGATGTACCTTATATGGTTAGATATGATGAAGGACATGGTTTCGGAAAAGAAGAAAACTCTATTGCGATGTATAAAGCAATGATGGGATTCTATGCAAAACATTTGAAAAAAGAACAAACAAAACCTGTAAAGGGATAAATTTAGTCTTAATTTTGAGTGAAAAGCCTCCTGTAACTTGGGTCAGGGGGCTTTTTTATGCACTTTCTTCAAATTCTGGGCAGTCCAGACGGATATCTTTATCAGATAGAGTGGTTTTGATCAGGTTGCAATAGTGATCTTCTTTATTTTTTTGATAAAACTTACAACCAAAACAAGTACGTTGGACAGATAAAATACCTGTTCTATTTAGTTTATAGATCAAAGTATTTATGGTAGATAATAGAGATTCTTGCTTTTCTTGATCAAATTGAGCCACCTGAGTTCGAATAGGGTTTGCAAAATGTTCTGTTGCCGAAACGGTTTTTTTACCTTCCGCGGTCAATGCTATAAAATAACTTCTGCTATCAACCAAGGTTTTATGTTTGCTAATCATCCCTTTTTTTCGAGAGCTTTTACCGCATCGCTTATCGTAGGTTTGGTTAAGTTAAACTCTTTTGCCAAATGACTAACCGTACATAAATGTTCCTTGTGATAGGCAACAAAAATTAGAATTTGTATTTGAATAGGGCTTAGGCCAATGGTCTTGGCATACTCCCAAAGTAAAGCTCTAAACGCTTCCGAAATGCGTTCTAAACCCACAACAATTTTGGAAACCGTATCGGTATTCTGAAAAGTAATATCAAAAATGCTTTTATCCATATGTTTACAACTTTACCAACAAGAAATACTAATTTCTTATTGGCAAAGTTAGTGATCCTAATTATTTTGGAGATTATTAATTACAGTTTTCCATTTCAAGAATATAATATCCTTTCGTTTCGATCTGTGCTATCATTTCTTCGGAAGCTACAGCAATATGACAAAACCTACATTCTTTTGAGGTTAAGCTACCAGTTTCAAAAGATTTTGTTTTTAAGTAAGTTCGACCAAACTCAAATATTTTTTCTTCATCTGTTAAGGTATCCGATACCAAAATATCAAAGTGCATAACAGCTCCATCGTTTCTTTGTACATAGGTGTCCCAAACGGCTATTTCCATAGTTATCTTATTTTGATGTTACTTGATAGGGAAGTGAAAGATCTTTGCTTAGCACGCTGTATACTTCATATACTCCTAGCATAGGTTTATCTTTGTTTTCAGTATTTACCTGCATATAGGCAGCTACCGCATCAAACTTAAAATCGGTTTTATGATTCATTCTATAATCAGGAATGACCACTTTAATCTTATTTCCTCTTGTGATCACTTGAAAACCTGGCGAATCCATATACATGGGCATTCCGGGATTTGTAGGCGGTAGGTTTACAGAGTTGTCATTTTTGTCAAATTGCTTTACGGCCAAGCCTCCTTCTACCCGTTTGTCCTGATGTAGCACCACCCAATGGGGATGCCATACGATCCCATCATTGTCATATATATTATCTGTGTTTTCATCCCACAGCGGAGTATCGTCAAAATCTGGATGAGAGGTTAGAGCCAACGCTACAATACCATCGGTTGCACTAAAACCTACATCGGTGGGTTGTAAGGTGGTAGGGAATACATATCCCAACACAGGGGCACCATGCAACTGTCCGGCTGGAGTGGGCGTGGTTTTACCTGCATTTCCTGATACCGTAATTTCCCAAATAGTGCTGGAGATTTCTTCGTTATGAATAACAGAAGCTGCTGTTATTTTGAGATCGTCATTATTGTACTTTTTACAATCATCGCATGCGTATAATACGTTCGATAGGATTAAAAGTATACTTAGAGATAGTAGTTTCATTACTTTGATATTTAAAGGTTACATATATAGTTAGGACCCTTTTTAATAAGGAGTCCTAACTATAAACATGAAAAAAATTAAGCCTTTACATCGGCTATAGCAGCTCCAAAATTGATGTGCAATACATTTCCGTTTGGAGTTAACAATGCAGGTACAGATCGTACTCCTGCTTTTTCTGCAGTTGCTATTTGTGACTGGTCTTCTCCCAAATGAACAATTTCTACGTTTTTGTTACCAATAAGGTGTACAAGGTCTTGTTCGGCGCTAACACATACTGGGCAACCAGCATGATAAAAAATTGATTTACTCATAATTTTATTTTTTTTGTTTATTAATTCGATACAAATATAGTAAGGAATCCTAACTAAAAAAATATTTTTATTTTTTTTAACATGGTTCATCAATAGAGTAGATGAGGATTATCGAATTCTGTTGAGGTTGTCGTCTACATCTTTATTTTTGAAGGATGACTTTTTAGTCTTACCAAAAGAGTACTGTAATGAGAATGAAAGCTCCTGCGCATTGACAAAGAAGGTATCCTTGGCCTGGATTTGATTGGCAGTATATCGATCTTCAAAATTCATATTTCTGAAAATGTCATTAGCATTAATAGACAGTTGTAGTTTTTGATATATGGTAGTTGCAAAAGATGCGCCCACTACAACTAACGCATTTCTTTCAAAAATTCCCTGATATCTTTTGGATAGGCCCCAGAAATTAACACCTAAGGTAGTTTTGGGTTTGATTTTTAATTCTGTATTAGAGTAGTAATATAGATAGGGTCTGGTTTTTTGTTGTATGGCAAGTGGATCTTTTATTTTGGAGTAGTTTAGACTTATGATATTGGTTGAGGTAATCGTTTTATAGCGCTGTGTATTTTGAAATTGAATGCTATATCCGGTTTCTTGCTCAAAGTTTTGCGGAGAGGAAATAATACGGCTTTCTTCTGCATTATAGACAGAACTAAAAAAAATGGGGTACTCTGTATGGAAATAACGAAAGCTAAGATTGGATTTTTTGGTGACAAAATTGGTAGATAGCTCTTGTGTGATGGTAGGACGTAGGTTTACATTTCTGGTAAATTCTACCAAGGGATTTATGAATGTACTTATCGAACTTGCATTGAGGTAACCCGGTCTATTGATCGTTTTGTTGTAAGCAAGATTTAAAGATTTTGTACTGTCTATAGGGATATTAACTCTAGCCTTTGGGAATAACTGAGTTTGCGTTCTATCCACCAACAGATCTTCCTCGTTTCTAAAACCTCCTTTTACCACATTAGTTTCTACTCTCAATCCTGCGTTATAGCCAATCTTGTTTACTTTACCTGATAATTGGGCATAGGAAGCATAAGTATCTTCATTGTAATCATAAACAGTCACCAGACGTTGATCAGTGTCGACAAATTCGAAATCAGAAAATGCCTTGGCTTTACTTAAGGACACAGAACCACCAACTTCAACTTTAATTCGTTTATTGATTTCATTTTCAAAGTCTATTCTTGATGCTAGAACAGCAATATCATAAGTCTGATCCCTGTTTTGAGATAATTCAAAACCATTTTGGTTTACATTATTAAAAATACTGCTCTCTAAGTCTCTTGAATAATCAGAATACTGAACACCAAAAAACAAATTACGTTTTGCATCCAGTTTTTTATTGTAGTTGATATTCGAAGTCAAAAAACTTCGTGGGGCATTATTTAAGCTTTCCGATATGATGAAATCTTCTGTTTGATCGATTTGTAAAAATGTATTGGTAAGAATGGGAAATCGATCACGCTGTGTTCTGTAATTGATTCTTCCAGAGAAGTAATCACTTTTATTCAATTCATAGAAAAAACCACCACCAAAAATAAACTGAGGTCTGGGGCCAATTGCTTTGGCATTATAATCGGATATGATATTTTGTTCGGGGACTTCTAATCTGGATCCGGAGTTTTCCCAAAAACCGATTTGGTTGTAATTGATATTGGCTTGTAGCTCTAGCTTTTTTTGTTTAAAACTTGAACGTAATTCCAGATAATTACTAAACCTCCTTTTGAAAGAAGCAGTTTCTGAAAGATCAATTTTATAGCCTTCCTTTTTGTTTCGTTTTCTAGTGATCAAGATTAGCGTTCTACCTTCGGCCTCATATTTGGCAGGAGGATTGTCAATAATCTCTACCGATTTGATATCTCCAACAGCTATAGATTTTAATTGATCAAAATCGATTCTTTGATTATCCATATACAATAATGGGGTACCTCTACCTATAATGGATAACGATTCCTGATTTGGACTTATTTGAATACCTGGTAGTTTTGAAAAAAGAGCGGTCGTAGAAGGTAGGGATTCCAGAATAGAATTTTCTACGTTCACACTTAGATTCCCTTCTTTAAAACTAAAGGTGTTTTTTGTACTGTTTATGGTAACTTCATCAAGGCCAACTAAAGCTTTTGACAACTGCAAGGAAATCTTTTTGTCTTCATTTAATAGAATCTCCAGGGTTTTGGTATCATATCCCAAACAAGAAATTGATAACAAGTAGCGACCTTCGGCAATAGGGTTAAAAATAAACATGCCGTTATCCACAAAAGTAAAAGTGATGATCTCCTGAGTAGTGTTGTCTTTTAATATCACATCTCCTGCGATTACGGGGGTGCCATTTTGATCTGAAATTGTTCCGGATAGGGTGTAGGTTTCTTGAGCATAAAAGGATACCCAAAGCAATAGTGATAATAGGGTGAAAATTGTTTTTTGCATGTTTTTGTTTTCTGAAAACAAATAACACTAGAAAACAATGCTTCCTTTAATTTTTAAGAGCGGATTATGGTACTAGTACCGGTATGATTTTATCTTTTGGATAACAATTCCTGGCGATTAGCAATATTTAGTTTGCTGTAAATGTTGGAGATATGCGTTTTTACCGTGCTTATGCTTACAAATAGTTCGTTGGCAATTTCTTTATTGCTTTTTCCAGATTGGATGAGGTCTTTTACAATTTGTTCTTGTTTGCTTAGCGGGATTTGACGAACATTTCGTTTGTTCTTCATGTAGAAGATACCACCAATGAGTATCCCTATGATCAAAATTGCTACAGCATTAGCCCAAAGACTAACCTGATATTTTTGAGTAGTCAATTCTTTGGTGATTAAATGAAGTTTGTTCTCCAAGTAAAGATACGTAGAAGGATCAAGTTCACTGGATTTTAGTTCTTGTAAAAGATCTACGTAGTATTTGGGATTCTTTTTGATGTCTTTCTCTAATAAATTTTGATCATCAAGGGCTTTGATACCAATAAGCTTTACCAGGAGTATCTGTAAAGAATCTTTTACATACCCCTTGGTTTCGATCAAATATTGTTTGGTATCAAAATCAGAAGTCAAATTCTCGAACCGTGCATTGAATTTTTTTAGTTTTTGCCATTCCAAATCTGCTTTGCTGGTGGTAGTGTACTTGTCAAAATACTTGGTGGTTTTATGAAACGATACCGTATCCTTTTTTGAAGCAATAAATAATTGGTAGTTTTTTATTTTTTCGGAAAGCTTTTTTCTCTTTATCTGATAAAGGTTGAAGTTGTAGCTTATACAGTTGTGCATGATTTTCAAAATGCTCTTGGTCAAATGCAAAAAAACCTTCTTCTGTAATGCTTGCTGTGGCAATTGGTGTAGCGTGATAATCACTGTCTTGGTCACTAAGATCTATTTTGCTTAATGTGACTTTGTTTTCCCATTTTTCAGGCTGATCAATGTTAAGGTACCCCGAAACAGGAGCTTGACCAAATGTATGGATCTGGAATAACAATGTAAAAAGAAAAAAGTACTGAAAAGCTCTCATTTTTGCTCTTATCTGATTGTTACGAATGTAGAATATTTAAGGTTGATTTCAAAAGAGGAGGCACAAAAAAACCGCTTCATAGCAGTATGAAGCGGTATAGTGTGATAAGATTATTTATACTCTTATTTTATCATTTCAAAACTACGATTGATAAAGGCTGTCAATTCTTCACCCTTAAGCAAGTTTTGAGATAATCTTGCCAAATCCAAAGATTGCTTGATCAAACGTTCTTTTTTCTTATCAGTTTTGGTACTAGCAATTTGTCCAACCAATTCGTGGTTCGTATTTACAATCAGGTTGTACATTTCTGGCATATTACCCATACCAAACATTCCTCCACCACCGGTTTGTTGCATCTCTTTCATACGACGCATAAACTCTGGTTGTGTAATCATAAACGGAGCAGCATTGCTATCCATAGCTTCTAACTGTACCGTATATTTTTCTGCAGGAATTACCTTTTCAAGATCTGTTTTTAATACTTCTTTTTCTTCATCAGAAAGTTTAGAAATAGTTTCTTCATCCTTTTTGATAAGATTGTCTACATGATCCGAATCCACACGTACAAATGAGATGTTTTCTTTGCTAGTTTCTAATTTCTGAATTAAGTGAGAAACGATAGGAGAGTCTAGCAACAGTACTTCGTATCCTTTGTCTTTTGCAGCAGCAATATAAGCATGCTGCTCATCTTTATTAGAAGCATAAAGCACTACTAACTTATTGTCTTTGTCAGTTTGATTGTCTTTAATTTTTTCCTGTAGCTCTTCAAAAGTGAAATATGTTTCATCTACAGTAGGATAAAGTGCAAACTTATCTGCTTTTTCGAAGAATTTTTCTTCAGAAAGCATCCCGTATTCAATAACAATCTTAATATCATTCCATTTTTGCTCAAAATCCTCACGATTGTTTTTAAACATCGAGTTTAACTTATCAGCAACTTTTCTAGTGATATAGCTCGATATCTTTTTTACATTTCCATCAGCTTGCAAATAGGATCTTGATACGTTCAAAGGAATATCAGGAGAATCGATTACACCACGAAGCATAGTCAAAAATTCAGGAACTATGCCTTCTACATTATCTGTTACAAAAACTTGATTTTGGTATAATTGAATTCTGTCCTTTTGCATATTCATATCCTGTCCCAATTTTGGGAAATATAAAATCCCGGTAAGGTTAAAAGGATAATCTACATTAAGGTGGATATTGAATAATGGCTCTTCAAACTGCATTGGATACAGTTCTCTATAAAAACCTTTATAATCTTCATCCTGTAAATCTGCAGGTTGTTTCGTCCAGGCAGGATTAGGATTGTTAATGATATTGTCTACTTCTTGCGTAGGAGCTGGATCTTCCTCTTTTGCATCTTCTGGTTTTGGTAAAGTTTCAGTTTTAGTACCAAACTTAATCGGTACTGGCATAAACTTATTATATTTTACCAATAATTCTCTAATTCTACTTTCTTCAAGAAATTCGGCATCTTCTTCACCAATATGCAGAACAATCTCGGTACCTCTTTCTGTTTTGTCATGAGCTTCAAGACTGTAGGTAGGAGATCCATCACAAATCCAATGCGCAGCCGGTTCATCCTTATAAGACTTGGTAATGATTTCAACCTTGGTTGCTACCATAAACGCAGAGTAAAAACCAAGACCAAAATGACCTATGATTCCAGCATCCTTGGCACTGTCTTTATATTTTTCAAGAAACTCTTCGGCACCAGAAAAAGCTACTTCGTTGATGTATTTCTGCACCTCTTCAGCAGTCATCCCAATACCTTGGTCTATGATACGTAAAAGATTATTCTCTTTATCGACTTTTACTTCTATAAGTGGATTTCCATATTCTACACTGGCTTCACCAATGCTGGTAAGATGCTTAAGTTTTAATGTGGCGTCGGTTGCATTAGAAATTAATTCTCTTAAGAAAATTTCATGATCTGAATACAAGAATTTTTTAATCAGCGGAAAAATATTCTCAACCGATACATTAATATTTCCTGTTGTCATTGTTATATGATTTTAAATTTATTGTCCTTATTGGAATAACCTCGTTTCAAAAAAAATACCAATTCTGATTTGCTGACAAACTGACATTAATACATTTTTATGAATGCAGCATGTAATGTTTAAAGAGGTTTATAGACTAAACTATCCCAAGCAATAAAGTTTCATTTTTTATGAAACAACTTTAACAATTTTTTTGTTTAACTTTTATTAGTAAAGATTAAACAATTATTATCTTTACATAGTTAAAAGAAAAATATGGCAACTTCAAAAAACAAAAAAATAGTTGATAGTCAATTCATTATTTCGAAGTATATGGAATATGCTTTGGAACATGATGGGTTTCCAAAATCGGTATATAAGTTTTGTAAAGAGATCAAAATTACTGAAGAAGAATTCTATAAGTGTTTTGGAAGCTTAGAAAAGGTAAATTCCAGTATATGGGCTGCCTTTTTTACCACTACTGTAGACGCAATGCATAAAAATAAAGAATACGCAGAGTTTACCAGTAGGGAAAAGATGTTGACATTTTTTTATACGTTTTTTGAAATGCTGACACTCAACAGAAGTTATGTGCTATTTGCTTTGAAAGAGAGCAACATGCCTTTGAAGAATGTAAGTCAGCTCAAGGAGTTAAGACGCAATATTAGAGATTTTGCAAAAGACCTTATTGAAACCGATAACGAGGAGAAACAATATAAAATTACCAAAAACCCAGTGCAAGTATTTTCTGAAGGTGCTTGGTTACAGTTTTTGTTTTTGTTGAATTTTTGGGCAAATGATGATTCTGCACGGTTTGAGAAAACTGATATAGCTATCGAGAAATCGGTGAATACCATATTTGATCTTTTCGATAATACGCCACTGAATAGCATCCTGGATTTCGGAAAATTTCTGTGGAAAGAAAAGGTTATGTCAAATTAATGTAAGGAATTAGAATTAGATCAGACTCTTGTTGTAGAATATATGAAAACAATAGATAAAATACCCACTACAAAACTAGGACGAACTACCGAATTGGTAAAAACGGGAGTTCGTGTGGGAGGCAATTATCTCAAATATTATAGTAAGAAAGCAGTAAACCCTAATACGACTAGGGAAGAGCTTAACGAAAGCAATGCGGCAGATATATATGATGGGTTAAAGAACCTAAAAGGAAGCGCATTGAAAGTGGCTCAGATGCTGTCGATGGAGAAGAATTTATTACCAAATGCATATGTAGAGAAGTTTTCACTAGCACAGTTTAGTGTTCCACCATTATCTGCACCTTTGGTAAGAAAGACATTTAAGAAATATCACGGGAAATACCCCGAAGAATTATATGATACGTTTGCAACTCAATCTGTTAATGCGGCCAGTATCGGACAGGTACATAAGGCAGTTAAAGATGGGAAAAAACTTGCTGTGAAAATTCAATATCCTGGAGTTGCAAACAGCATAAGTTCTGATTTGGCGATGGTTAAGCCCATCGCCATCAGAATGTTTAATTTAAAAGGAAAAGATTCTGAAAAATACTTCAAAGAAGTAGAAGGGAAGTTACTCGAAGAAACAGATTATGTGCTCGAGGTAAAACAAAGTCAGGAGATCACCAGTGCATGTGCACAAATCCCAAACTTAAAATTTCCGAAGTATTATGCAGACTTATCCAGTGAGCGAATTATCACAATGGATTGGATGGACGGTGTTCATTTAAGTGAATTCGCAAAGCAAAATGAAGATAAAGAGATTGCCAATCAAATAGGGCAAGCGCTGTGGGATTTTTACATGTATCAAATACATGTTTTGAAGGCAGTTCATGCGGATCCGCACCCTGGAAATTTCCTGGTAGATTCAGACAATAATCTGATTGCCATAGATTTTGGATGTGTCAAAAAGATCCCTATGGATTTTTATACGCCTTATTTTGAGTTGGCTGATCATAAAAATATTAGTGATAAAGAATTTTTTACCCAAAAGATGTTTCAACTGGAAATTCTCCGAGAAGATGACACCCCCGAAGAAAAAAGATTCTTCTCGGAGCTGTTTCATGAAATGTTGAGCTTATTAACACGACCATTTAATAGAGAGGTCTTTGATATGGCCGATGAAGACTTTTGGGGAAAAATTAATGAGTTAAGTGAAAAATACTCTAAGGATACTGAGCTAAGAAAAATGAATGGTAATAGAGGGAGCAAGCACTTCCTATATATCAACAGAACATTTTTCGGCTTATACAATTTGTTACACGATTTGAAAGCAACAATTCGAGTAAGAAATTTTGAAAAATACCTTTAGTCAGTCGTCCGATTGACTTGGTTTGTTTATTTATTGGTTAGGTTGTTAGGAAGGTGTGCTGTGGTTGGCACACCTTCCGCATTTAACATCGGATCTTCTTTGTAGGGATAAATTGACTAAAAAGATGCTATTATAAAATACAATAATGTGTATATTCACGTTTAGAAATTTCCCCTTACAATGTGTAGAGTTAACGTTTACATCTTTTTTCTTTCGTCATCATTGGTTTTTGCGGATTTTCTCAGCAAAACAATGAGCTTACCCAATTTATGGAACAGGTGGATCAAATGGCTCCTGGTCAAGATAAACTGACGTTGTTAGATTCCCTTTCTAAACAAATCAATGAGTTAAAATGGAGTGATACCAAATTTTATAAAGAACACTATTCGAAGTATGCACTGCAACATATCGATTTAGCAAAACAGTTAGATAGCATAGATCTGGCGGCTTTCCGAACCTCTCGACTTACGTATCATTATCTTAATATTATTAACAGGCCAGATTCTGCCTTAGTGATTGTCAATAATATCATTCCCGATAGTAATAAGATTAAGAAAAGAATTAATCTGGGACACCTTTACGTCAAGAGGGCGGCGGCTTTTTATCAAATAGATAATCTGGAAAAAGCTATTGTAGACTATGAAAAGGCTGAAAGGACATATCATCAAACCAGAGATACCATTTTTGAGGCAGATGCACTGTATTTTAATGGCCAAGCAACAGAACGGCTAGGAAGACTCTCTGAAGCGATTTTGAAGTATCAAAAAGCGAATGAGTTGTATGGCAAGATGAAAGATACCGCATATGTAGCTTATACTGGATTAGCAATTTCAGGTATTTTTAGTCAATTGTATTTATTGGATAAATCTTTTGATGAACGCCAAAAAATCAGAGAGTTATTGAGCCAACAGCAACAAAAAGACATAGTTGCCTTGTCCGAACTCAAGATTAATGATTCTAGAGATTATGTAAAAAGAAAAGAATACGAAAAACAAGGAGAAGCCTTGTTAGAAGCTTTGTCTCTGGTTGCTAAAGATGAAAAACTCGGTGCTAGCAGATTCAGACTGAGAGGGTATCTGTCTAAATTTTACTCCAAAAGAGGACAATTGGAAGTTGCGAAGAAATTTTTAGATACTCTTGAAATGTTTCCTGATTTGGTGAATAGCCCTTACGATAAAATGTTTTATCTACAGGCTGCGTCAGAGTATGAGTTAGCTTCAGAGAGATATCAAAATGCGATTCCTTATTTGAAAGAACTTTTGGAAATGTTCACCAAATCCAATGATTTGCAAAGCCAAGTTTATGTGGAAAAGGAATTACACAAAGCTCATCAAGGAACTCAAAATTTTGCCCAGGCTTCTAAACACCTTGAGAAGCATTTGCTCCTCAAAGATTCTTTGTACAATATCAGGAGGTCTAATAGTATCATATATTATCGCACATTATATGAAATAGAAAAGAAAGAGAGTAAGATTGCTGCTCAAAATGCAAATATTAGTATACTCGAAGAAAAAAATAAGGCGAAACGAAACTTGATGATTTTTGGTGGTGTGGGATTAAGCCTTTTATTCCTGTCTATTTATCTGTACCGAAATAGAGTATTCTTGCTTCGTAACAAGAAACTGCAACAGTCTTTTTTACAGGAATTATTACAAACCCAAGAACGAGTAAGTAAACGTATTTCAAAAGATTTACACGATAGTGTTGGTCAAAGTTTGTTACTGATCAAAAATCGAGTTATGCAGAGTAAGGATGAACAAACTGCCAAAGTGGTGGATAATGTGATTGATGAGGTGAGAAGTATTTCGAGAAGCTTGCATCCGTTTAAGTTGGAAGAATTAGGACTTACGGTTACCTTAGAAAGTAGTGTAGAAATGATTGATGAGAATTATGATATTTTTATTTCTGCGGATATCGATAATATTGATCAGGTTTTTGATCCCGAAAAGGAGATTAATATCTATAGATTAGTTCAGGAAAGTTTTAATAATATTCTCAAGCATTCTAACGCTAGGTCGGCAGAAATTAGAGTCAATAATAAAGAAAATGATGTCGAGATTGTTATCAAAGACAATGGAAAAGGTTTTGATGTTTCTCAAGAAAAAACAGCAATCTCCAAAATAGGTCTGAAAACATTAAGTGAACGATCTAAATTTTTAAAAGCCAGTTTCAAAATCTTATCAGAGATAGATCAGGGGACCACATTGATATTTAAAATACCAAAATATGCTTAGACCTAATATACTTATAGCAGATGATCATCCATTGCTTTTAAGAGGTCTTGAAGAATTCTTAAGAGAGAAAAATTACCAGATCATCGCAACTTGTACCGATGGACTTTCAGCTTACAATACGATCATTAAAGAAAAACCAGATATCGCAATTTTGGATATAGAAATGCCCAATATGACGGGTATTGATATAGCAAAGAATTGCAAACGACATCAGATCGATACCAAAATAGTGCTCAACACTTTACATAAGGAGAAAAGGATTTTTGAAGAAGCGGTAAAGTATAATATTCATGGGTATCTTTTAAAAGAATTTGCCCTTTCAGAAATAGAAGCTTGTATTGAGAGTGTGTGTAAGGGGGAGTCTTATTTCAGTGAAAAAATATACAAACGATTTTCGACGACCACAGAGCAAGGTACTCATATTGAAAAATTGACACGTTCAGAAATGAAAATACTCAAATTGATTGCCGACGAAATGACAAGCGGTGAGATTGCAGACTTCTTAAGTATTTCTGTTCGTACTGTAGAAAAGCATAGGGCCAATATTATCAAGAAACTCGATTTGGATCAAAAACCTAATGCATTGTTGATCTGGGCTCAAAAAAATAAAGAATCTTTGTTATAGGCGTTTTTTCGTTTTTACGTAGGGCTACGTATGGTCCGATATGTATCTGCAATATATCTTTGTATTGATCTTAAAACGCTGAGAATCAAAAATACAGTTTTGTTCAAATCATTACCGAATAAGGGATTTCATTGTGAAACGAATTGGGAAAACAAAATCAGGGTAATGAGTAAAATATTCTAAAAACAGATCTGTTTTAAGAACATTGGGGAAAAAAGCTACAAACTTTTGGTTTGTAGCTTTTTTGTGTTTGAGGGGGTGTTACAAGAATAGGGTTGGATCTTAATACTAATAAAGTTATCTTTATAGAATACGCAATCCATTAAATATTAAGGGCATGGAAATTAAAAAAGAAAATCTTCTAAAAAATCTAAAGTCAAACATTGAATTGAAAAAGATAGAAATGCTAAAAGTTTTAGGCGGGAATCAAGCCGGAGAAGGAACGGATCAAACGGATCGCCATAACAGAGCGTAGATGATTTTTCATGAAAACCTTCTTGATGATCTGATTGATCTTAAAAAAAGTATTGATCAACAAGTTATCGGTTTAACAAATGAAAAATTAGGGACTCTTTTAACATCTTATTCTCCTTGGTTATGTGGATTAGTGCAAAACGAAGGAGATTATTCTTTTCATCCGGTATATAATCATCAACCTAGTAAAGGAGAAATTTTATCTGATCCGCTAATAGTTAAAGATTTAGATGATTTTTTAAGAACAGATGGGGCTTTGGTATGGGATCTTTCCGAAGAAAAAACAGGCATTTCTAATAAAAAAGTGAGTGATATTGGTTTAATGGATCGAATCGCTCCAGAACTCATAGAGTTCTACGAAACTTCAAAAGCTGAAATAAAAAAAGGACCTCTATTCTCAAAAGGTTTTGATGATATTGTAAATGTCATAGTTCCAGTATCTGCTCCAAATTATAAATCTTATTCGTATAGTACAATCTTGGCAAGAGGCGCCATTTTTATTGAAATACCGTATGCCAGAGAGCATGGGCAACTGCTATTTGAAATCAGCTTGGTTCATGAGCTGGGACATCAAATATTATTTCTTCTGCAATGTACAGATACATTGATTCATGAAAAAGACATGCTTACACCTATTTGGTCGGGAATCAGACAACAATCAAGACCGGCAATAAAAGCATTGCATGGGCTAGTCGCACTTTCCTTTATGCTCAATTATATAAGATATAAGCTGAAAGATTCGAAAATGCTTTCTAATGAAGTAGAGGTTTTACGTACTTACCATAACGATTATCTAAAGAAAGCAAGAGAAACATCAGATGCAATAAAAAGTAATTGCACTCTCACAGAGTTGGGAGAACAAGTGCATTTAGAACTGTCTCATATTGCATTAAACGGAGAGTTGGTTTAGGTGTTGTTTCTAAGGTGTATTCTCTTTTTAATGTTGCTTTTGGTGACCCAAAAATGATAAGTTAATAAATAGTAAAATGAATTTAAACTATTTGTTATGCATGCATATAATATAATCATCGTTTGCTTTATCAAAATGTCTAGAATATCTATATTGTGCGGCAGATTTTAATGCATTTTAAACTAAGCACAATACACATTAAGTAAAATATATATGTATACTTCTAGAATATCAGGATTGGGATCTTATGTTCCTGAAAATGTGGTTACAAACGACGATCTTTCAAAACTTATGGATACTAATGACGCTTGGATTCAAGAGCGTACCGGGATCAAAGAAAGACGCCATATCAAAAAAGGAGATGGAAATAGTACATCGATTATGGGTGTTAAAGCCGCAAAAATTGCCTTAGAGCGCGCTAATTTATCCACCGACGATATCGATTTAATCATTTTTGCGACACTAAGTCCGGATATGTATTTCCCGGGTGGAGGAGTGCGTGTTCAGGAAATGATGAACATGAGAACAATCCCGGCGTTGGATGTTCGTAACCAATGTAGTGGTTTTGTATATGCGATATCTGTGGCAGATCAGTTTATAAAGACTGGGATGTATAAAAACGTATTGGTGATCGGTAGCGAAAACCACAGTGGTGGTTTGGATATGACGACTAGAGGTAGAGGTGTATCCGTTATTTTTGGAGATGGTGCAGGAGCAGCGGTAGTGAGTAGAAGTGAAGACCCAAATCGAGGAATTCTATCCACGCATTTACATAGCGAAGGAGCTCATGCCAAAGAATTATCTTTGGAAGGGCCAAGTACGGATCACTGGGTACCAGCTATTATTGAAGAAAATCCTCAAGAAAATATACCGTATTACCCATATATGAACGGACAATTTGTTTTTAAAAATGCCATAGTTCGTTTTTCGGAAGTAATTAATGAAGGTTTACAAGCAAATGAATTAACCCCTGCAGATATCAACATGCTGATCCCTCATCAGGCCAACCTTAGAATTTCACAG
This sequence comes from Aquimarina sp. KJ22-3, assembly GCF_055808215.1. Classification (NCBI taxonomy): domain Bacteria; kingdom Pseudomonadati; phylum Bacteroidota; class Flavobacteriia; order Flavobacteriales; family Flavobacteriaceae; genus Aquimarina; species Aquimarina sp. KJ22-3. The sequence continues at coordinate 1,579,514 of NZ_CM147859.1, forward strand.
TTTGTACAAAAGAAATTTGGATTGTCTGATGATCAGGTGTATAACAATATCCAAAGATATGGAAATACTACAGCGGCTTCAATTCCTATTGCGCTTACTGAAGCTTGGGAAGAAGGAAAAGTAAAAGAAGGAGATCTCGTTGTATTGGCGGCCTTTGGTAGTGGATTTACCTGGGGTAGTGCTATTATTAGATGGTAATACAAAAGACACTACAGTTTATAACAAAAGAAAACGCGAAGTGCTGAAAAGGACTTCGCGTTAATATGAAATAACTCGGTTATTATTTTTTAAAGGCTAATTCAAATAAATTATAACCATGACTGTACTATATTAAACGTTATAAATTGTAAAGTGTTACAAAAAATGCTAAATTTTTACAATTATTTAACTTTAAGGCTTTTTGTGAGTAGTTAATAGCTAATTTAACTAAATTATTGATTAATATTCATCTAATTAACATATTTTTTGAAAATAGTTAATTTATAGTATCCCTCCACCGGATTTTTCGTTATTATCTCTACGTTTTCTTGAGATTTTTCTATTTTTCCCACTACCAAACCTATAAGAAAGTCCTAAATATATAGTTTGTGTTTCTCCTTGAAATCTTCCATTTTGTGGAAAAGGAGTATCTCCAGAGAATCTGAAACGCAGCGTATTAAAAATATCATTAAAGTTAATGCTGGCTGTTCCTTTTCCTCCAAACAAGTTGTATCGTGCTCCAGTATTAATAAAGTAAAATGGTTTTGTTTTGAATTGTACGCCTTCTTGTTCGCCTCTATAGAATCCAAATAGTTGAAAAGTTAGATTTTTGGTGGCTTTGAAATTATTATTAATTCTAAAATTGTAAATAACTGCATCTACCTCTCTTGTGATTCCTTCTACAATACCTCTTTGTGTTTGCCCATACAAATCAAAACTTGCATTAAAATTCCACCACTTGGTTGGTTTGTAATTGCTAGAGAGTTCAACACCATAGGCAGAGTTGTTATCAAAGTTATCAAAGGTTAATATCTGCCCTTCTTCTACGTCGGGGTTTTCGATTAATGTTTGATTGATCTCATTATTAATCAATCGATAAAATACACCACCTGTGATAGAACCACCTTCAAGCTTACGAGTGTAATTAAATTCTATAGAATTGGTAAACTGTGGATCTAATGCAGGATTACCAATCGAAATTATCCTGGGAGTGCTCCATTCTCTAATAGGGTTCACTTGATTCAATCCAGGACGATCGACCCTGCGGCTATAACTAAGCTGGTAGGTGTTTTTCTCACCAGGGGTATACGTTAGATATGCTGAAGGATAAACGGTGAAAATTTCATCCTCAAAAACTTTTTCTCCATTAAATATGGCATCCACCTGATAACTCTCGAATCGGGCACCTACCTGATATGACCATTTTTCAAAATTAGTGCCGTAAGTAGTGTACAGGGAATGGATATCACGATCGTAATTATAGATTGAATTAGGAAAAAGTGTTGATCGATAATCATTATCCGTTCTTCGTAAACGAGCTTCGTACCCTAACTCTAATTTGGTTTTTTCGCTTAGTGGATTTACATAATCAAGATTAATGGTGGTATTTGTTCTTTCATTATCAATAAGGTCATTGTAATTAATAAAAGAACCATCGCCTCCTACAAAACCAAAATCATCATCGTTGTCGCCGTCAAAAACATTGTAATCAATTTCTAGTTCTATATTATGACCTTCCTTTTCGAAATCATGTTTGTAATCCAGGTTATAGGTAGACCCAAGATTTTCACCATCACTTCTCAAATTTTGCGTAAGGTCATTCTCGTCCATATCCAAAAATATGATATCAGTTATCCCAGTGGTTAAACCATCAAACAGGTTTTGATTGGTGTACAGTGAAATAGTGTTTTTGTCGTTGATATAGTAGTCTACACCTACTTTTATCAGATGAGACTTGTTGTTGTCCAAAAAGGTAAAATTGGTCAAATAGTTCTCATCCTCACGTAATACGAAACCAGCATTTCTATTTTTGGTAATGTTAGCACCCCAACTTCCATAAACATTTAATTTTCCAGCTCTATAATTCAAATCAATAGAGTTGTTGAATCTGGCATTTTCGTCCCAGTTTACTCCGGTGTTGATATTACCGTTAAAGCCTATGTTACTGTTTTTGTGAAGGACTATATTTATGATTCCGCTCATTCCTTCTGGATTGTACTTTGCAGAAGGATTAGTAATTAACTCTATTTTTTTAATAGAAGTAGAGGGGATCTGTCGCAGTAATTGATTAGGAGTCAAATTGGTAGGTTTACCATCTACCAAAATTCTAACATTTTGGTTTCCTCGTAAAGCGATATTTCCGTCCTGGTCAACATTTACCGAAGGAATGTTGTTCATGATTTCTGCAGCTGTACCTCCCGTTGTAGCAAGATCTTTTCCAACATTGATTACTTTTCGATCGATCTTTTGCTCTATGGTTGTTCTTTCGGCAACTACGGTTACATCGTCTAAGGCTTCCGCAGTTTCTTCCAAAGAAATAGTTCCTACATCGATATCTTTATTTTTTCTCGAAATCTCTATGGATTGCGCGTGTGTTGCATACCCTATAAATTGAATTTTTAAGGTGTAGTTTCCCTTTGGAATGTCTGCAATTAAGAAATCTCCATTTTCTGTTGTAATACCACCGCTAACTACTTTATTTGATCCGTCATTAATGACTACCGAAGCATAGGGGATCGGTTGATTGAGATTTTTGTCAACTACTTTACCTTTTATGGTGCCTACGATAGCTTCGTTGTTGGGTTGTGCTTTTAAGATTAGACAGTAAAAAGCACAGAAAAACAGTACAATTGTTTTTTGACTAATTGTTTTCATTCTGAACGTTTATTTGATTGATTGATGCTATACGTAGATTTTTATTTCATGAGAAATAAAAGCCTACTTAATTTTTATACGGTGATTAAGCGTATATACAGACTAGACGAACCTGATAGATTTCTGTTACAACTTAATTAAGTTTTAACAAAAGATTGTATAAAACAAAAACCGCCTTGAGAAAGGCGGTTTTCTTATAATAACCAAATAGTAACACTAACCATCAACTATGAATAAAATTTGATTATTATCTAAGTAACTAACTAACTAAATCTATGAAAAATCATATCTTTATATATGTAAGACGGACTGCTTTATGTTGTGTTACACTAGTACTCTGTTTTTAACATTCTGACTTATTTTTTTAACGTTTACTGTCTAAAACCTAAAAATTTTTAATGACTAAAAAGACACCTGTTTTAGGTGCTTCACTAAAAACAAATCGATATTCAAACCTGGCTATTCATAGATTAGTAGATCATGGACATGAAGTGGTAGCCGTCGGTTTAAAAGAGGGAAATGTTTCAGGAGTTGAAATTGCTACAAAACCTATAGCTTTTGAGAATCTGGATACTGTTACTTTATATCTCAATCCCAGACGACAAAGTGTTTACTACGATTATATTATAAGTTTACGACCCAATCGAGTAATATTTAACCCAGGTACCGAGAATCCAGAGTTGTACTCCCAACTACAAGAGGTTGGCATAGAGGTAGAGGTAGCTTGTACTTTGGTATTATTGTCTATGAATCAATATTAGTCCGAGAAAAGTTAAAAAACCGTTTAGAATAAGGATAAAGAATCCAAACTCAAAACCAAACCAGGTGGCGCTATTATCACTAATGATATAGGAAAGAACGGGTGAGAGAATAGCAACCATAGGTACCCATTGATCTTTCACATTAAGTTTGGTAAACAAACCAAAAGCATACAGCCCTAGTAGCGGTCCATACGTATATCCAGCAAAAACAAATAGTTTAGCAATGACACTCTCGTCTCTAATAATATATTTAAAAGCAATAATCACCAAAACAAGGATGACAGAAAAAAGCACGTGGATTTTTTTACGAATTCGTACTTGATCTTTTGGGGTATATTTCTTTTCGATATCCAGAATATCAATACTAAATGACGTAGTTAACGAGGTCAAAGCACTATCAGCACTGCTGTATGCTGCAGCAATTAATCCTAAAACAAAAAACAAAGCAATCCCTACACCAAGTCCACTTTGTGTTGCTATAGCCGGAAAAAGTTGGTCTTTATGAGCATCTATTCCATTTTGTGCAGCGTATTGCGTGAGCAATAACCCAAGACCAAGGAAAATAAAATTCACAAAAGTCAGGACAATAGTAAACCAAAACATATTTTTTTGTGCATCTTTCAGGCTTCTACAAGTTAGGTTTTTTTGCATCATATCCTGATCTAAACCGGTCATTACAATGGCAATAAAAGCTCCAGAGAAAAATTGTTTCCAGAAATAGTTGGCACTTTTAAAATCATCAAAAAAGAACATTTTGGAGAGGTCACTATCCAGCACATATCCTAAGAGATTTGCTCCATTGAGGCCCAGGTCATCCGAAACATAATAGATGGCTACTCCCACAGCAATAAGCATAAACAGAGTTTGCAAAGTGTCGGTCCAGACAATGGTTTTAATACCGGATTTAAATGTATATAACCAAATAAGTAGGATAGTGATAATAACAGTTACCCAAAAAGATATCCCTAAAGCGTCAAATAATATGGACTGTAATACATTGGCAACTAGAAATAGTCTAAAACTTGCTCCAACAACTCTGGAGAGCAGAAAGAATGAGGCTCCTGTTTTGTATGAATAGTTTCCAAAACGCTCATCCAAATAAGTGTATATAGAAGTAAGATTAAGTCGATAATACAAAGGAAGTAATACAGTACCGATTACCGTATATCCAAGAATATATCCCAATACTACTTGCATATAACTAAACTGAGAAGCTTCAACCCAACCCGGTACAGAGATAAAGGTAACTCCACTCAATGAAGCTCCGATCATTCCAAAGGCAACTACATACCAGGGAGATTGTCGGTTTGCTTTAAAAAAAGCTTCGTTTCCAGAATTTTTTCCAGTAAAATAAGAGATGAGTAAGAGAACGCCAAAATAGCCCGCTATGAGCAGTAGTATTTGTGTGGGTTGCATAAACTTTGGTTATAATGAAACCCCAAAATACAAATTAACTCGAAACTATTGCTTATTTATTTCGTACATCACTTTCTATGATGCCATCTCTAAGGCGTATCACTCGATGTGCATGCTCGGCAACCTCTTCTTCGTGAGTAACGATAATTACCGTATTTCCTGCCGCATGAATTTCATCAAACAAATTCATGATTTCTATCGAGGTTTTAGAATCCAAATTTCCAGTAGGTTCATCAGCCAATATGATCGAAGGTTTATTGACCAAAGCTCTACCTACTGCAACACGTTGTCGTTGTCCTCCAGAAAGCTGATTAGGCTTGTGATCCATACGATCTGCTAATCCAACATCGGTTAGTACCTCTTCTGCTCGTGTGGTTCTTTCTTTTTTAGAAGCACCAGCATAAATCATAGGTAAGGCAACATTATCAAGAGCTGTAGTTCTTGGTAGTAGATTAAAGGTTTGAAATACGAATCCTATTTCTCGATTTCTAATCTCAGCCAATTCGTTATCGGTCATTGTACTGGCATCATTACCATTCAGGATGTAAGTCCCGGCTGTGGGTGTATCCAAACATCCTAAAAGATTCATTAAGGTTGATTTTCCTGACCCAGAAGGGCCCATGATTGCCACATATTCCCCTTTTTTGATGTCCAAATCAATACCTTTTAGTACATAAACGGTTTCCTGACCTAATTGAAAATTACGTATTATGCCTCTTATCTCTATAACGTTTTCCATATAATGACCTCTAGAATTTTGTGTAAGATACAATATTCAGCTATTTGACGCACGAACTGAAAAGTTGTTACAATCTAATTGTAAAATGTTCTTTTGCCTGTTCTTTTCTGAAAAAAACAAACCCTAAATAAAAGGTGTCGATCGTTACCTGAACCTGTGGATGTCGTTTAAGGGTATCCCATAACAAAAGGTGCTCTGGGGAATTATGTATGCCACGAATTAACAGTAAACTATCATTGTGGATGTATGAGAAAAACTCAATAACTTCAGCTACAGCAGGGATGTCATATTGTGCGTCGATGTAAATAAGATCATAGGTTGGATGGGTATCGATTTTTGAAGTAACGTCAAGTTCGTTTTGAGAGGACCATATTTGTGAAATGATCTTTGGAGTACCCTTGGAAAGAAAGATGTTTTGGTAGTTAAGGTAGGTTGGTAGACGAAATAGTAATTTAAGCGTTTTTAGTTTGAAAGCGCTGTTTTCTTCATCTCGCTGGCTCCATGCTTTAATATCGCTATAAATCTCAAACTTTTTCTTATTGTAAAAACACTTTGTTACCAATTGGTATACAAAAGGGGAGTGGACTCCATGTTGATTGGTTGATTTAAAAAGAAACTGTAAATACGATTTTATTCTTAAAAACATGCTGCCAAATAGAATATAGCTTTGTAGATCGATGGGATTACTGTTCCATTTTTTCTGAAAGTTCGAACCATCTCATCTCATTTTCCTCAATATCGCTAATGATCGTTTGAAGCTTTTGTGACTGCTCATTGATATCATCGCCTTCTAGGGTCCCTTCAGCAAATAAGGCTTCAATTTCCTTCTTTTGTAATTCTAGTTTCTTGAGATCTCGTTCAATACGGTTAAACTCTTTCTGTTCGTTGTAGGATAACCCTGCTTTTGAATCTTTTTTCCAAGTTTTTTTGGTTTTGGCCTCAGTAGTTTCTGGAGTAGTATTCTGCGGAGTACTACTGCTTTCATATACTCTGTAATCCGTATAATTTCCTGGGAAATCTTGAATAATTCCGTTGCCTCTGAATACAAAAAGATGATCTACGATTTTATCCATAAAATATCGATCGTGAGAAACAACTAGTAAGCAACCGGGAAAATCTAATAAGAAATTTTCCAGAACATTAAGAGTGACGATATCCAGATCGTTGGTAGGTTCATCCAGAATTAAAAAATTAGGATTTTGGATCAAAACGGTACATAAATAGAGTCGTTTTCGCTCTCCACCACTTAGTTTTTCCACAAAATCATATTGTTTTTTTCTGTCGAACAAAAAACGTTCAAGTAATTGTTGTGCCGAGATTTGTCTACCTTTTTTTAAAGGGATATAATCTCCAAACTCCCGAATCACTTCGATTACCTTTTGACCTTCTTTTATAGTGATTCCTCTTTGCGTATAGTATCCAAATTTCACCGTGTCACCGATCACAATTTTTCCTTGATCAGGAGCAAGGGACCCAGTGATCAAGTTTAGGAAGGTGGATTTACCAGTACCATTTTTACCGATAATCCCAATACGTTCTCCTTTTTTGAAAACATACTCAAATTGATCAAGTAAGGTAAGGTTATCAAACTTTTTCGATACTTTATGGATTTCTAGGATTTTGCTTCCCAGGCGTTCCATATTGATTTCGAGTTGAATTTGGTGTTCGTTACGGCGTTTATGGGCTCGTTCCTTGATTTCAAAGAAATCATCAATTCTTGATTTAGACTTGGTAGTTCGAGCCTTGGGTTGGCGCCGCATCCATTCTAACTCTTTTTTATAGAGTTGTTTGGCTTTCTCTGTAGCAATCTGTTCATTGGTGATACGAGCTTCCTTATTGTTAAGGTAGTAGGCATAATTACCTTTGTAGCTATATAGTTTTCCGCCCTCTAATTCTACAATTTCATTACACACGTTCTCCAGAAAATAGCGATCGTGTGTCACCATAAAAAGCGTAAAATTTTCTTTGGCAAAGTATTCCTCCAACCATTCAATCATTTCTAAGTCCAGGTGGTTGGTAGGTTCATCAAGATACAACAGTTCGGGCTTACTCAATAGAATATTAGCCAGAGCGAGTCGTTTTTTTTGCCCACCGGATAAATCACTAACTTTTTTATCGAGGTGCTCTAATTTGAGTTTAAAAAGAATTTGTTTGTATTGCGTTTCAAAATCCCAGGCATTAATCGCGTCCATCTGCTCAAAAGCTTTTTGATAGGCTTCGGCATCATCAGGATTGAGTAATGCTTTTTCGTAATTGCTTATGACTTGTAACGTTTCGTTGTCTGACGCAAAAATGGTTTGCTCGATGGTTAAACTGGGATCCAGATTCGGTTCTTGAGGTAAAAAAGCAACTTTAAGGTTTTTTCGATACACTACCTGCCCTTCATCGGGTTGTTCAACTTTGGTGATGATATTGAGTAAAGAGGTCTTTCCTGTTCCATTTTTTGCAACAAAACCTATTTTTTGTCCTTCATTGATTCCAAAAGAAATGTCTTTGAAAAGTACTCGTTCTCCAAAGGCTTTGGCTATATGTTCTACCGATACGTAATTCACAGTCGCTTTTTATTAAGGGACAAAGGTACAAAGTTGCTCAGGAACAAAATCATTAGTTTGTAAAGAAAAACGAGCAGGGTATTATCCAATTTTTTTCTTCTGCGAGTGATTGAAAATAGAAATATAAACACGGCTAGAAAAATACCAGTTCGAGCAAGGTAATTTCCGGCTCTTACATAAAAGGTAATCTTGTCATTTGTTTTTAAGGTACCTCGCAAAGCTCCTTGTTTTTCATAGCCTAAGGAAGTAATGATTTTACCAGTTTGATCGATAATTGCGGAAATTCCTGTATTTGCGCTACGTGCAATACTTCTTCTAGTCTCTATGGCTCGCAGTCGTGCATAATATAAATGTTGCTGATGGCCTTGGGTATTTCCCCACCAGGCATCATTGGTAATAATGGATAGAAAATCAGCTCCGTTTCTTACGTATCCTGTGGCAAATTCGCCATAGATGCTTTCATAACAAATCATGGTCCCTACACCAATACTATCTTTGGTGTAAAACACTTCTCGGTCATCTTGAGTTGTTTTTTTGGCAACGGTACCTCCCAGATCTATCATCACATCACCAAGAATGGGTTTTAGGACGCTCTGATATGGGAAATTCTCTACTCCGACTACTAGTTTGCTCTTATGATATAACTCATGCGATTGATCCGGGCGTACAAAGAAAGCAGAGTTGTAATCATCATAGAATACATTTTCTTTATAGATATTGGTTTGAGGCCTGATCCGAGAAGGATCGTTAAACACATCAACTAAGGATATTCCTGATAAAAAGTGAGCGTTTGGATACAATTTTAGAATATCTACACCTGTTTTTTTGGCGATAGAACCAGGGAAATTGGTTAATCGTTTGCTATCCGCAAAAACGGTTTCAGGAGCGATTATAAAGCGAGTATTACTCGTTATTTCTGAAGTGGTAAGCGAAGTAAGTAAATCACTGATTCGCTGATCAGAAGTGTTGTATTTTTCAGTATAGGGATTGATGTTGGGTTGTAGCAATACCACTTCGATTTCTTCTCCTTTTTCTTCATAAGTCTTAAGAATAACAACCGATATGATGATGGGGATAAGAATAATCAAACCATTTCTAAGAGCAGATCGATAAAGTATTTGTTTGTCTTTGTGTTCTTGAAAAAGCAGTATGGTTTTGAAAACACTCAGATTTACAATCCATACCCAAAGCGTACCTCCAAAAGTACCTGTGTATTCATACCATTGTATCCACGAGGTGAAACCAGCAAATCCATTACCAAGGTTGAGCCACGGCCATGAAACCTGCCATTGTAAATGGAAGTACTCAAACCCCATCCATATAGAAGCCAGAAATACTGCCGAGATCGTAAATTTTGTTCTTTTAGCAACAATATGATATAGCAGAAACACCAAAGACATCAAAAGGCTATTTACCAATTCTGCCACCCACATGCCAAATGCTGATGAGTTGTAAATCCACCAGGTGGTTATCATATTCCATGTGAAAAAAGCGAGATAGGATAGCCCTAATATTTTCAAAGCGCTTCGCTTGCTATTTCTAATTTGGTATTCTACTACTAACAGTGGGACAAAACCAAAAAATAAAAATAAAGGGAATCCATAGGTTGGCCAGCTTATCGCCAAAAGCAATCCAGTGAGAATAGCAAATACAACGTTTTTCATAAAAGAAGGATACACGATAATATGATAACGAAAATAAACTTATTTCGTTACAAATAAGAAAATAGAATACTTCTTTTTTGTTAAGCTTACTTCATGGGTTCATTCTTGGTGTATAGATAAATAGTTTGTTATTTTTACACCAAATGTAAAATTCATGCAAATAAAAAAGCACATCCCTAATAGTATCACTTTATTGAATCTTTTTTGTGGTTGTATCGCGGTGATTTTTGCTGTGAACGGAAAATTGGAGTATACCGCTTTGTTTGTAATGCTGGGTATCGGATTTGATTTCTTTGATGGGTTAGCTGCAAGAGTGCTGAAGGTACAAAGTGATTTAGGATTGCAATTGGATTCTTTAGCAGATATGATAACCAGTGGTTTGGCTCCAGGTATAGTAATGTATCAATTATTATCTCAAGTAGTAGGGACACCATTTGCTGACGCAACAGATTCCTTGGGTGCTAATGGAGCTTTTAAAGAGATAGGCATGCCGTATTTATCTTTGTTGGGGTTATTGATTACCCTGGCTTCTGCATATCGTTTGGCAAAATTTAATATAGATACACGTCAGACTACTTCCTTTATTGGTTTGCCAACTCCGGCAAATACACTACTTATTATTAGTTTACCACTTATTCTTAAATATCAGCAAGAAATTTGGGTTTTAGAAATCATAATGAATATGTGGTTTTTGATAGGGGTTACGATATTGAGCTGTTATTTACTAAATGCAGAAATTCCTTTGTTTGCCTTGAAGTTTAAAACATGGGGGTTAAAAGAGAATGTAACCCGATATGTTTTTCTGATATTGGCGATTATTTTGATAGTGGTACTTCAATTTGTTGCCATTCCTTTGGTGATCTTGATGTATATCCTTTTGTCCTTAGTATTAAAGGATAAATAACCTTTGCTGAAAAGGAAAACTAATTGTTGAAGTCCAGTTTCTTTTTTCTCAATTCGAAATTTTGACCAAGATATACTTTTCGAACCATTTCGTCTTCCGCCAATTCTTCAGGAATACCTGCTTTTAGGATACTTCCTTCAAACATCAAATAGGTTCTATCTGTGATCGCCAAAGTTTCCTGTACGTTATGGTCCGTGATCAGGATTCCGATATTCTTATCCTTTAATTGGGCTACGATACGTTGGATATCTTCTACAGCAACAGGATCTACACCAGCAAAAGGTTCGTCAAGCAGAATAAAATTAGGGTCCGTCGCTAGAGCTCTAGCGATTTCAGTTCTACGTCTTTCTCCACCACTTAGTAAGTCTCCACGGTTTTTACGGATATGACCTAAACCAAACTCTTCAATAAGAGCTTCCATTTTATCGAGCTGTTCTTTTTTGGAAAGTTTGGTCAGTTGTAAAACACTTAGAATATTATCTTCGATACTCAATTTCCTAAAAACCGAAGCTTCCTGAGCCAAGTATCCAATTCCATTCTGAGCACGTTTATACATAGGAAACTTGGTGATATCGGTATTGTCTAACGTTATTTTTCCTCCATTTGGCTTCACCAAGCCCACAATCATATAGAAAGAGGTGGTTTTACCTGCTCCATTTGGACCAAGTAATCCAACAATTTCACCTTGGTTTACTTCAAGAGAAATTCCTTTTACTACTTTTCTTCCTTTATATGATTTTACTAAGTTATCTGCTTTCAGTTTCATAATAGAATGACTTCTTTAGTTTTGGGGTGTTGCTACAAATGGGCTGTAAATTTACATTATTCTTTCAAACAACAAGTATTTGTTATTTCTGAGCTTCTAATGCATCCCAAAATTCATAAGCTCTTCGTAAATGAGGAATGACAATGGTTCCACCTACTAATGTAGCAATACTTAAGGCTTCTGCTACTTCTTCTTTAGAAAGACCTTCTTTATGGCAGGTTTCCAAATGATAACGAACACAATCGTCGCAACGTAATACAGCAGAAGCAACAAGACCCAACAATTCTTTGGTTTTTACAGACAATGCGCCTTCCATATAAGCATTGGTGTCTAGATTGAATATTCTCTTTATCACTTTGTTATTATCCTCCAGGATACGAGAATTCATTTTCTCTCTGTAAGCGTTAAATTCGTCAACTATGTTGCTCATTAGGATTGTTTTTGAAGTTTTTGTTTTTCTTTTTTGATGACAATTTTTGAGATAAAAATACTTACCTCGTATAATATGATAATCGGAATCGCTACAATGACCTGACTTGCAATATCTGGTGGTGTAATTACTGCAGACAGAATAAGTACGATGACCAATGCAAATTTTCTATATTTTCTTAGGAATTCTGGAGTAACCAGGCCTACTTTGGTCAAAAAGAACATGATTACAGGTAATTCGAAGATCAATCCACAGGCGATTACAGAAGCTCTTACCAAAGCAATATAGCTATCGATATCAAACTCGTTCAAAACCTCGGCACTTACTTGATAGCCTCCCAAAAAGTTAATGGATAGCGGGGTAATTACGTAATACCCAAAAAGAACACCAAGAAAGAATAACCACGAACAAATGATGATAAATCCTTTTGAATATTTCTTCTCATTGTCATATAACGCTGGAGCGATAAATTTCCAAAATTCGTACAGGACATAAGGGAAAGCTATGATGAAACCGGCAGTAATCGAGGTCCAGATATGAACAGAAAACTGTCCAGCTACTTTTCTACTTTGAACGCTGAACGGTAATTCTTTGAAACAAAGGCTATCATCCAAGCCTAATAATTTGGATAAATTACAAAGTCCTTTGTAGGTGGGGAAATCTGGTTTCTTTGGACCAAAAATAAGAACGTCGAAAATAAATTCCTTAGCTACAAATGCAATGATAGCTGCTATCAAAACCGCCATAGTTGCTCTTATGAGGTGCCAGCGTAACTCTTCTAGATGATCCAGAAAAGACATGGATTGTGGATCTTTTTGCGTATCTGTTGCCATTATAAAATTCCTTCTCGCATTAAATCATGAATATGGACTACACCGCTATATTTACCTTCTTCTGCGGCCAATAATTGAGAAATGGAATTTTCCTCCAATACTTCGAGAGCATCAACTGCCATAGCAGTATTTGTTATTGTTTTAGGATTAGGAGACATGATATCTTTTGCCGTAAGACCATCAAAAGAAGTGTTGGTCGTCAACATTCTCCGAAGGTCACCATCTGTGATGATACCGATAATTTTTTCTTCATCAACCACTGCGGTTGCTCCTAGTCGTTTTTCGGTCATTTCTACAATAACTTCATTAATATTTGAGTCTGGAGAAACCTGTGGTTTTTCGTTTCTTGAGGTAATGTCACTTACTCTCAAGTACAATTTCTTTCCTAATGCTCCTCCCGGATGGTACTTGGCAAAATCTCTACTCGAAAAGCCTTGCAAGTGCAATAGACATACAGCCAGGGCGTCTCCCATTACTAACTGAGCTGTAGTACTTGTGGTAGGAGCCAGGTTATTAGGGCAAGCTTCTTTATCTACATAAGCATGTAATATAAAGTCAGCTTCTTGTCCTAAGAATGAATTTTTATTTGCAGTAATACCGATTAACGGGTTTTTGAAATTTTTGATCAGCGGGACAAGCACTTTTATTTCTGGAGTATTTCCACTTTTAGAAATGCAAATTACCACATCATCTTCGAGGATATTTCCTAAATCTCCATGGATGGCATCTGCAGCATGCATAAATACAGCCGGAGTACCTGTCGAGTTCATTGTAGCTACGATCTTGGTAGCTATGATAGCGCTTTTGCCAATACCCGTTATGATCACTCTACCTTTTGAGTTTTGTATCGTTTCTACAGCTTTTGCGAATTCTTCGTCGATTAATTCCTCTAAATAAGCTATCGCTTGTGCTTCTTCTGCTATGGTTTTTTTAGCATAAGAAATTATGGTGTCTTGGGTATTCAAAATTTAAAAAATTTGCATGTTATCAATAAAGATTTTATTATCTTTAATTTACGCAAAGGTATGTAATACCTTATTAATTTTAAATACTGTCAAAAAAAGGATTATAATTTATGATTTCCTTATATTTGACAGTTTAAAACTGTAATTGATATTATCCACTTAAATCTGTTATTGGGGAGATAGATTTTAGTGTTAGTGAAATCTTTATTTAATTGGTTTATAAAAGTTTAAGGATTTAATGAGTGTGAATGAAACTGACTTACAAGATGCCCTCAAGAAGTATTTTGGTTTTAGTCAATTTAGAGGATTACAAGAAAAGGTAATAAAAAGTATTCTTGACAAGCAAAATACTTTTGTAATTATGCCTACAGGTGGTGGGAAGTCCCTATGTTACCAACTCCCAGCATTGATGTGTAAAGGAACGGCAATTGTCGTATCTCCCTTGATCGCCTTGATGAAAAATCAGGTGGATGCTATCCGAAGTATATCTGCAGAAGAAGGAATAGCCCATGTTTTAAATTCGTCGTTGAATAAATCAGAGGTAAAAAAGGTAAAAGGAGATATCGAAAGCGGTGTGACAAAACTACTATATGTCGCTCCAGAGTCGCTGACAAAAGAAGAATACGTAGATTTTTTAAAATCCCAGGAGATTTCTTTTCTAGCGGTGGATGAAGCCCATTGTATCAGTGAATGGGGGCATGATTTCCGGCCGGAATATAGAAATCTGCGAAATATCATCAAACGAATTGGAGAAGATATCCCTATCATTGGCCTTACGGCAACTGCAACTCCCAAGGTGCAAGAGGATATTCTTAAAAATTTGGGGATGGGCAATGCTCAGACCTTTAAAGCTTCTTTTAACCGTCCTAATCTTTTTTATGAAATCCGTCCAAAGACCAAAAATGTAGATGCCGATATCATTCGTTTTGTAAAGCAAAATTCGGGTAAAAGTGGTATTGTGTATTGCTTAAGCCGAAAACGAGTAGAAGAACTGGCGCAAACATTGGAAGTAAATGGAGTCAAAGCAGTGCCGTATCATGCGGGATTAGATGCCAAAACGAGAGCAAAACATCAGGATATGTTCTTGATGGAAGATGCAGATGTTGTAGTAGCCACAATTGCTTTTGGAATGGGAATCGATAAACCAGATGTGAGATTTGTAATTCATCATGATATTCCAAAAAGTATTGAAAGTTATTATCAGGAAACTGGTCGTGCTGGTAGAGATGGCGGAGAAGGACATTGTCTGGCATACTACTCCTATAAAGATATCGAGAAACTCGAGAAATTTATGAGCGGTAAACCTGTTGCAGAGCAGGAAATAGGTCATGCGTTGCTTCAGGAAGTTGTGGCATTTGCAGAGACCTCTATATCACGACGTAAATTCATTTTACACTACTTTGGAGAAGAGTTTGATGAAGTGCATGGAGAAGGAGCGGATATGGATGATAACGTTCGTAATCCAAAGAAAAAGCATGAAGCCAAAGATGAGGCCAAACTGCTCTTAGAAGTAGTGAGTAAAACCGGAGAGATATATAAATCCAAGGATTTGGTAAACACACTTATCGGAAAGAGTAACGCATTAATCATTTCTCATAAGACGCACCAACAGCATTTTTTTGGTAGTGGTAAGGCCAGAGAAGATAAATATTGGATGGCGCTGACAAGACAATTATTGGTTGCTGGATATCTAAAGAAGGATATAGAGACCTATGGCATTATACGGATGACCAAAGAAGGAAAAGACTTTATTACGTCACCTTCAAGTTTTATGATGACCGAGGATCATATTTACGACGAAACCAAAGATGATACGATTATAACAGCTGCCAAAGGAGGAGGAAAAGGAAGCAGTGACGAGAAATTGGCAGGTATGTTGAAGGATCTGCGAAAGAGTGTAGCCAAAAAGCTTGGTGTACCTCCTTTTGTTGTGTTCCAGGATCCTTCGATAGAAGATATGGCATTAAAATATCCTGTTTCTATAGAAGAATTAGGTAATGTACATGGAGTAGGAGAAGGGAAAGCCAAAAAGTATGGGAAGGAATTTGTAGCCCTTATTGAAAAGTACGTAGAAGAAAATGAAATTGTTCGCCCGGATGACTTCGTAGTAAAGAGTACGGGAGCCAATAGTGGTTTGAAACTATATATTATTCAGAATGTGGATCGTAAATTACCTCTGGATGATATCGCATCTGCCAAGGGGATGGAAATGCCAGAATTCATTAAAGAAATGGAAGCGATCGTATACAGTGGTACAAAGTTGAATATCACCTATTGGATCGATGAAATTTTGGACGAAGATCAGCAAGAAGAAATTCATGAGTATTTCTTAGAAGCAGAAAATGACAAAATAGACTTAGCTATCGAAGAATTTGATGGAGATTACGATGATGAAGAACTTCGTTTATACCGAATCAAATTTATTAGTGATGTAGCGAATTAGAGTTTTATGATGAAAATCTATATAAAAGGCTGTCCATATCGACAGCCTTTTGTTTTAAAATTTATTCGCAGTTTACATGAATAGATCTACAGCTTACTTCTGTATGCCCGCAACCATCCGTTTGAACGATACAATCTTTGGAATTGCACTCTAGCTTTGCGGAGCAATCGTTATAACTAGGACAACCATTGGATACCATTATTATTATCCCTCCTTTAACTGCAGAGCTACCAATTCTAGAAATTACATTTTTCTTTAGTGATAAACCGTCTAACTTTTTTTCTTCATGATTTTAATGTTTTAAAAAAAATGATAAGTGCTTGAACATTTAGAGACACTCAAGATGTATGTCTTTGATAGTACTATCTGTTGTATCGTTCATTAAATCATGAAATGTTACTACATCATTTTTTATTCCTTAATGTAAAATCTAAAACCATAAAAAAACCGACTGTATATGCAGTCGGTTTTGTATAGTTATATTAAAGATATCAAATGTTATCGCAAAGGTATTCCGATTGGACCACCACCTGTATCATCGTCGTCATTGTTATCATCCCCATCAGGGAATAGCGGATCTGTATTAGGACCATCAGCAACGCACCCTGCTAAAGGAGTATCCGTTCTTTCAAAAACCGGAGGTGGTCCAATATATGGAGGTTGAGCTGCTCCACCTTCACCAAGAGTCATGCTTTCTTCGGCATCAACAACTACTTTTTTTCTTCGTCGTTTTTAGGATTGTAATATCTGTAACAGGGCACCCACCATGCTTCGATATTCGAACATAGAGTTTCTTCTACTCTTATTGAATCATACCATCGTTGTGCGGCAATAAATCTAAATAGACTCCTATCAGAGGGAGACATTTCACCAAAGTTAACGTATATTATCTTTCGACATTCAAAACCAGAAGGTAATTTAAGGTTTTTGGTTTCGGTTTTTTCTGGAGTTAAAATTTTTTGAGGTGCGATGTCTTCTTGTTCATCTATGCTACAACTTTGTGCTCCAAACATAAAGAGTGCAGTAAGGCTTAATAAAGCAATTTTTTTCATAGGATGTTTTTTTGTTTTCCGTATTCATTAATAGGTTTCCCCAAACCTAAACATGTTACCACGCGAAATTAACATTTTTTAAGAATTTCTTTTTCTTTTATTCGCAAAGAGATAAACAATTACAGATAATACCAGAATCAAAGCAAGGCTGATCCATAAAATTGAATAGTTATCTTGAGGTAATAAAGCATCTGGGTTTCCAATCAATATCAAAGGAGCCCAGTAATGTGGTGAAGCTTCTGCATCAGTATTGGATTTTAGGTAATCCAATTTGGCCAAACGCAACGCTTCAGATTTAGTTTTTCCTTTACTTAGATTTTTATAAAAATTTGAAGTGATTGTTGCCGTAGTTTTGTCATTAGTGCTCCAAAGCGATGGAATCACTGTGTTTGCCCCAGAAGAAAAGAAACCTCGGGCAAGACTAAGCACACCTTCTCCATGCGTTACTTCGCCTAATGAAGTATTACAGGCGCTTAATACCACTAGTTCAGCATTGGTCTTGGATACATTGATTTCGTCAACTGTTAATTTAGAATCGTGAAAAGCGATCCATGGAGTGTTAATATCAGAAGCATCTGCATGTGTTGCTAAATGTAAAATTTTGTAATCCCTCGCTTTTTTAATAAAACTGTCTTTCAACGCTTCATCATTCATTAATAAAGAGCCTGCATAATAGGTTTGAGCGATATCAATTTCATCTTTGCTTTTTGATAAGGTAGAAAGTCCGTTTGAGAAATTAATAGGAGCTACACCCAAAAACTCATTTTCATGTTGTCGATGTACAGCGGCATTTTCTTTTTGAAAAGATAAAGAATATAGATAGTTAATATCTGATTCCTCAATGAAATAGGTTCTTTTGTCAAGGTTAGTGACCAGCGCTTCAAAAGGAATAAAGCTCAATTGGCGATCGGGTATGATGGTCACTTTTTTATTTTTTAATAGCCCTTGAATTTCTTGAGGGAAAAGTTGATCATATAAAGCGTATGCTGTTTTTGTATATACTGTGATATCTGCTGAGGTAACAAACGGTTGGTTTAATCGTTTTCTTAAATCATACGCATGATCTAATAATTTTTTGGTGTTCTCAATTTTGAAAAAACGAGTGTCATCATTAGTTATGACAATACCGTGGGTTTGTGGAATGGTAAGAGCAATAGATTCTGCTATCATGTATTGAACGATAACTTCATCTTTTTTTACTTCTATTTCTTTTAGCGATAGTATTTTGGGATTTGAAATAGTGGTAAAGTAAGCAGGATAAACAGAGGATAATGAATCCTTAAATTGTTTTAAAGTTTCTTTTTGATCTAAAATAAGAGCACTAATAGAATCTTTTTGGGCTATGGGAGCTTTAACAAATCGTTTTTGTAGATATATAATTTCACTTTCGAGATCTGTCTTTCTCTCAAGAATTCCTGTGGGAATATCACTGTTTTTTGTATTAATCTCTTGGGTTAGTAATAAGGCCTTGTTTTTTTCCATAAAGTAAAAAGCTGCGTCAATATCGTTCAACTTGTAACAAGCTTCAATACCTATAGCGTAAATCTGTGAAGCCAAACTTCTCCAAATAAGTTTGGATCGATAAGATAAGTTTTCTTGCATGATAAGGTCGGTCAAAACATCTGCAGACTTAACAGTTCTAATTACGTTTTTATAAGAGGAATCATCGTCATCTTTTTTGGCTTTAACCATATAGACTTGGCTTTTCAATTTTAGGGATTCCAAAAAAACAGATTTGTCATTAATATTAACAAGTTCTTTTTTCGAAGGTAACCAATGTATGTCTGGGATCTCCTGATTCAAATATTTTGAAAATGCTTTTTGGTAATAGGTATGCGCTTTTAAAAAATTTCCTTCTGTAAAGGCCAACTCTCCTAAGCCATGATATATTTTGGGGATTAAATAGCTGGCACTGCTACTGCTTTCGGCATAGAACAGTGCTTTGTCAAAATATGTTTGGGCCAGTTCGGTGTCCGTTTCATTATAATTCATTCCCAAATTAAAATTGATCTGCGCCAGGTTTTTAGTGCGATTCATTTTTTCTGCCAATCCCAGCGCTTTTTCAAAATATGAAATGGATTTTGCCGTATTTTTATTTATATATAAATCTCCAAGATTATTATTTATGGCATATTGATCGTGTATACTAGGTTTCTCTATCGTTTTGATCAAAGAATCAGCGGTTTGTAAATGTGTAATTGCTTTTGCAATATTTTTAGCATTTCGAATATTTTTATAAGAAAGCGCGGTATTGATATGATTAGAAACAATGTATTTTTTTCCTTTACGGGATCAAAATATTTAAAAGCGAGTAATTGATATTCAATGGCTTTGTAAGGATCACCTAATGCGTTGTAAGATGAGCCAATTAGGGCGTACGCTTGGTTATTGTTGAAATCAGAACCTTTGACATCAATTAGTTTTCTGAAATATTCAATGCTAATATCATGGTTCTTATATAATTTGTTGAAGATAGCATAATTAAAATAGCTTCTTTTTAACATCTCTGCATTGAAAGGTTCGGCTTTTTTTCTTGCCTCAATAGCTACTTTGGTAGCTGCCAGTGCCTTTTTCCATTTTCGTTCTTTATAAAACAACCAACGCCCCACCTGATGCGCATCTGACCCTAATTGTGTAAAATCTTTGTTTTTTTTATGGAGCTCAAAAAGTTCATCGTATTGGGTAAGCTTTTCAGAATCTTTACCTGGGAGTTGATGAATAGAATCCAGTGTAAAAGATATTTCCTGACCCATACAAGTCTGGATCAGGAAATACATAAATATTGTAATTACCAATTTATAGGTTCTCATATGTAATTTGCGCTAGGGTTTTGACGTGTTGTGTTGAGAATTAATAAATTGAAAAATACTAAATTTTTTGTTAACGGATATTTCTTATGGGTAATCCTGGTGTGTTATGAGGATTGTCATCATCTGTAGTAGGTACTGCTGGGTGATCACCCGTATCATCATCATCTTCTATAATATCTTCAATACCAGTAACACATATATTGTAGTTAAAAGGGCTATCAGGCTTATATCTAGGAGAACTAGTTACGTTTGGTGGTGGTGGAGCTCCTCCTTCGCCTAGAGTAAGACTTTCTTCTGCATCAATAACAATCTCTTTTTCTTCATCATTTTTTGCACTATATCTATACCTGTCTATCAGTTCGCAAGGTACAGTCCAGGCTTCTACACTATGACAATGAGTAGGTTTTATAAGTACCCTATTTTCAAACCAACGCGCGGCGGCTAGTTTTCTAAAGTCATCTCGGTTACCTAGCATGTTCCCATAGTCTATATATATGGTTTTAAAACAATCCGAAAAACCGGGTAAGCTATTTTTTTCTAGAACATCTTTGGTTGTTATTAAATTTTCCGGGGAAATTTCCTTCTGGTCGTCTGTAGAGCAACTTTGTATTCCAATTACAAAAATCGCAGCTAAGATGAATAAAACTGATTTTTTCATTTTAAAGAGTTTGTGTTTTACTAGTTATGGGTTATATATTAATGCCCTTATAAGTACTTATGTTATACTTTAATGTGATAATTAGTATATAAATGACACATACTATTCTGTATTAGGTTTTAAATGATTTTTGTTTAAAACCTAATACAAAAATACTTTTGATGATATTGCAATATATTGGTAAATAAGCAACTTTTTAAACAAGTTGTTTAGAGTTATCGAATATTTCTTACTGGTAATCCTGGCGTATTATGAGGATTGTCATCATCAGGAGTTGGTGCTGGAGGATTATCTCCTAAATTGTCATCATCTTCTATAATATCTTCAATGCCTGTAACGCATATGTGGTAATTAAATACACTATCAGGTTTGTATCTTGGAGAACTTGTTACGCTTGGTGCTGGTGGAGCTCCCCCTTCGCCTAGAGTAAGACTTTCTTCTGCATCAATAACAATCTCTTTTTCTTCATCATTTTTTGCACTGTATCGATACTGGTCTATTAATTCGCATGGTACGGTCCAGGCCTCAACACTAGGGCAATTAGTAATTTTTATAAGTACTTTGTAGTCAAACCATTTTTGGGAAGCTAATTCTTTAAAGTCTGCTCTATTACCTAATCCCATGTTTCCATAATCTATGTATATGGTTTTAAAACAATCTGAAAAACCAGGGAAGTTGTTTTTTTCTATAATATCTTTAGTTGTTGAAAAGTTTTCCGGGGAAATTTCCTCCTGATCGTCTGTAGAGCAACTCTGTATTCCAATTACAAAGGTTGCAGCCAAAATTAATAAAGCTGATTTTTTCATTAAAAATGTTTTTTTTGTTTTCTAATTTATTAGTATGTTTCCCTTTACATAATAATGTTACCACGCGAAAATAAAAAAAATTAAAAAAATAAAGACCTTTTATTGAATGCCGACAGAAGAAAAAGATCTTTTAAAAGAGTTAGCTTCAGGAAATAGCAGCGTCATACGAGAGTTGTATAGCTCCGTGTTTCCTAAGATTAGAAGTTTTGTTGTGAAGAACAACGGAGATCCTACAGATGCAGAAGATGTTTTCCAAAAAGCATTGTTGCAGCTTATTGCGAGATATAAAACAAAATCTTTTGTAATAGAAAGCTCTTTTGACGGCTATTTATACGGTGCTTGCCGTAATTTATGGCGTAGAGAATTAAAAAAACAAAAACGCGTAGTAACAAAACAAGATACTATAGAACTAGTTAGAGAAGAAGATGATATGACTATGGCCGTTTTGGAACAAGAAAAATGGGAATTGTTTCAGGAAAAACTAAAGGAATTATCAGATAATTGTAAGCAATTGTTAGCACTTTTCTTTCAAAAAGTACCGTACAAAGAAATTGTTGGCAAATTGGGATACAGTTCAGACAATGTGGTGAGACAACGGATTTTTAATTGTAAATCACAGTTAACAAAACTAATTAAAAACGACTCCAGGTATAGACAAATAAAGGACGTATGAGTGATTTTTTGGAAGAAATAGATAAATATCTTGATGATATCATGACTCCAGAAGAAAGAAAATCTTTTGAGGAAAAGGTGGATAATGATAGTACTCTTGCCGAAGAATTAAAGCTTCAAAAAGACATGCGATCCATTTATGAAGATAAGGATTGGATCGAAGGAGATACAACGGCTTTGAAAAACAATGAGGCTAAGCAATTGTCGGATTTTTTTAGAAGTGATGAAGCATCATCATTGAAAGAATCGATTGCCGAGGTGGTCGATCAAAATCGTACAAAATCAGGGAATAGGAACAAAAATTTTTATTTTTTGGGTATTGCTGCCTCTATTATTGTACTTATGACGATCTCTGTTTTCGTGTTTTCAGAGAGTGATTATAATGTGCTGTATGCAGAAAATATTGCATTAGATGAAATCCCATCCATGATTACAAGAGGAGAAGAGGAAAATGAACTAGTTAAAAATGCGCAAGAGCTTTTTGAACAAAAGAAGTATGAGGAAGCCGCTGCTATCTTTTTAAAATATCACCAAAGTAATGTGGCTGACATAGATCCCTTAAGTTATATTTATAGCGGTGTTGCCTACCTCGAATTGGATAAATTTGACAAAGCAATAGAGCAATTCGAATTGCTCGAACAAACAAACACCTTACAAAGTAAAAAAGCCAATTGGTATAAGGCAATGGTATATCTGAAGGGAGAAGAAAAAGAAAAACTGAAAGGAATTCTTGTGAAGATTACCTCAGATCCTAACAATTATAACTTTAAGGAAGCAAAAGCTCTTCTTGAAAAAATATAGGTAATAAATATATTCACTTAGCACCGTCAGGTGGTATTCCATGACTATCGCAAATATCTCTAAATAATGATTTGGTCCTTGATCTACAGGGTTCAAGATCAGAACCTCCATGGATTGCACTTTGTCCTACTTTACTTAATTTATAAACTCCTTCTGTTTTTAATAATTCAATTAACATTTGCTTTTGAGTTTTAAGATGTAATAGCTTAAAGATACGGTATTATCTTTTAACGCTTTACGTTCTAAGATTGGAGTTCCAAAGGGCTTGGAATATATCCTGAGTTTACTTCATAAAACGAAGAACAATTAACTATCTTTGCTGCTCAAAATTAAAACGTTAAAAATTATTGTCATGCAAGACGGATTATACGCAAAATTTAAAACCACAAAGGGAGACATCCTAGTCAATCTTGAATATAAAAAAACACCAGGAACGGTAGGTAACTTTGTAGGGTTAGCCGAAGGAAACCTAGAAAATCAGGCGATTCCTCAGGGAAAACCTTACTATAACGGGTTAAAATTCCATAGAGTGATTGCAGATTTTATGATTCAGGGAGGAGATCCGCAAGGAACAGGTGCTGGCGGACCAGGATATCAGTTTGATGATGAGATTCATCCCGATTTAAAACATGATGGACCAGGGGTATTATCGATGGCAAATGCTGGACCAGGTACCAATGGAAGTCAGTTTTTTATTACCCATGTAGAAACGCCTTGGTTAGACGGGAAACATACTGTTTTTGGTAAAGTTGTAGAGGGGCAAAATGTAGTAAATGAAGTTGCGCAAGGAGATGCGATAGAAGAAGTTGAAATCATCAGAGTTGGTGGAGATGCAGAAGGTTTTAATGCGGTAGAAACTTTTAGACAATTCAATGGTGCCAAAGCAGAACGAGAAGCTGCAGCCAAAAAGAAAGCTGAAGAATTATTGGAAGAATTAGCGACCGGTTTTGATAAGACAGATAGTGGGCTGCGTTATCAAATTATCCAAAAAGGAGATGGGGCAAAAGCCGAGAAAGGTAACACTGTATCAGTGCATTACAAAGGAAGTTTGGCAGATGGCACGGTATTTGACTCTTCGTATAAAAGAAATCAACCTATAGATTTTCCATTAGGTATGGGACATGTGATTCCGGGTTGGGACGAAGGAATTGCATTGTTACAGGTTGGAGACAAAGCTCGTTTTGTAATCCCTCCATATTTAGGATATGGTGAAAGAGGAGCAGGAGGAGTAATTCCACCAAACGCAACGTTAATTTTTGATGTTGAATTGGTAAATGCGAAATAACTCATTCGAGAAATGAGTAAACATATTCAAAAAGTCCCTAGTTATTAGGGGCTTTTTTTTAAAAAAATAAGAAAATGACGGATTATTTTGAACATTATGTAACAAATAGAATAGATTGTTGTGTTCACTCATAAAATTTATGTGTTAAGCACTATTTTTTGAATTTTAAATTTCTTTTAACAATAGATTTTTATATTTTGCTAAAAATGATTTTGTTAGAGAATTAAGATTTAAGTATCTTATTAACAAAACTGCTATACCCCCTAGATATGAAACAAGTATTAATCGCGTTCTTAATGCTATGCAATATTTGTCTCTGTGTTGGTCAAAGTAAAGAGGATATTTTAACCAATATTAAAGACCAAATGGAGATTATTGATGGCTACATCGAATTTGAAACATTTTATCTGGATCCTGAAGAGTTTTTGGATAAAATGGCGGATCATGGTGCCGAATTAGAAGGATATTACGAACATGAACGTCTCAAAAAGATTCATCGAAAGGTTAGTACCAGAAATGCTAATCTAATTACAGAATTTTATTTCTGGAATGATCAATTGATTTATGTGAATTATAAACAGAGACCTTATTTGTATGCAACCAATGAAAGCGGACAGAAAGTGTTGGATTATTCACGATCGTTTACCAAATACGAGTCTAAGCATTTTTTCAATAATGGAGAAAGGGTAGATAAGGAAACAGTAGGGTCCCCACTTGATGATGTTTCTCCTGAAACCGATTTTGTGGAGTATGCCAATAAAATGAAAGGACTTCTCGATAATAAATTCTACAATAAAGATACCTATTCTGCCTTACAAGGAAAATGGCTGTATGTTCAAAATACTCAGGATTACATCATTTTTGAAGGAACTATACGATTTAATTTTTACGATGGGAAATTCGCAAATCGTTTAAAAACTAGAATCGAAGACGGTGTTTTGGTGTGTTTCTTCCCAATGGATGATCGCATGTACAGATATAAAATAAAAAGTCTTGATGAAAATGTATTGACCTTGATAGATGAGTTTTCGAATGAAGAATTTATGTACGCTAAAGTAGAATAGTATCCTATGAATTTAAAGTATCCCATTGGCCAATTTGAGTGTCCCGAAAATATAACATCAAATGATGTTCAAAAATGGATTGCTGATATCGAAGAGTTGCCGGCTAAACTAATCGATTTGGTGACGGGGTTTACAGAGGAACAATTGGCGACTCCGTACCGAGAGGGAGGCTGGACTGCCAGGCAAGTTGTTCATCATATTCATGATAGCCATCATAATGGGTATATACGTTTTAAATGGGCAATGACAGAAGATACACCGATGATAAAAGCGTATTTTGAAAACTTATGGGCAGAATTGTTTGATACCAAAACTGCTCCTATTCATTTGTCTTTGGATCTCATAAAAGCACTACATGCCAAATGGGTGTATTTTCTGAAAGGACTTACAGAAGAAGACCTAAAAAAGGCTTTTGTACATCCAGAAGGTAATGTAACTATTTCTCTGGCAGAAGATATAGGTATTTACGCTTGGCATGGAAATCACCATCTGGCACATTTAAAGATTGTGGCAGGAATACTTTAGAGCTTTAAAATCATACGTTGCATACCTCTATATCCATCCTTTAATCCAGGATAATCTAACTCATAGTGATATACCGTAACAAATCCTATTTTTTTGTAAAAATCCAATGCTTTACTGGTGGTCATTACATCCAACCAAACAACCTTTTTATTGATGGATCTTGCATATTCAATAATAAAAATGCATAGCTTTTTTCCGATCCCCAAACCAGTTGATGATTGTAATAAGTAGATTTTTTCTAGCTGCAAAGCCTCATTATTAGTATAATCTTGAATAAGTTCATCTTTTCGGATTTTTAATAAGCCAAGATGAATGTCATCTTTCTTAATCAAATAATAAATGATGTTTTCGATGTTAAAATCTTTTTCAAAAGCCTTCTTGCTAAAACTCAGGTTAAGATAAAAGGATGGGTCTTGATTTTGCCAGATATGAGCATAATGCTCGGGATAAAAAGATTGACTTATTGTGGTTAGAATATCGATATCTTTTTTAGAACATTTTTCAAAACTAATTTCTGATAGCATAAATTATTCCTTCCATTTGATATTACATCCAATACTTGGTTTTTGGTCACTAGAAACGGTAGCATTTCGTAAAACGGCATCCAATGCTTGTCGTAGATCACGACCATTTACGGGAATTCCGTTTCCGGGGCGTGAATCGTCTAATTGACCTCGATAGATTAATTTCAATTGAGCGTCAAATAGATAAAAATCTGGAGTGCAGGCCGCATCATATGCTTTTGCTATTTCTTGTGTTTCATCAAATAAATACGGGAACGTATAATTATTTTTCTGAGCGGTTTTCCACATTTCTTTAGGACCATCCTGAGGATATTTTTCGATATCATTACTGCTGATAGCCACAAAACCAAAGCCCTGTACTCTGTAGTCATTAGCGACTCTTACAATTTCTTCATTTACATGAATTACAAATGGACAATGGTTACAAATAAACATAACCACGGTGCCTTTCTCTCCTTTTACATCTTGCAAAGAAAATTTATCGTTAGTAACAGCATCCGTTAAATGAAAATCAGGGGCCATAGTGCCCAAAGGAAGCATATTTGAAGGAGTACGTGCCATAATTATTTCAACATTTACAAAGGTTCCAAATTACAATATTATACTGTATAAGTCTAAAAATTGTTACCTTAGTTACAGTTAATAGTTCACTTCCTAAAATAAGCGTTAATTATGAAGACATTAGACAGTTGGTTTGAGGAATATGCGGTAAGCCATCAAAATAAAACAAATATTGCCATTCATTTTATTTGTGTTCCTGCCATATTTTTTTCGATAGTAGGTTTGTTGATGAGTATTCCTAGTGGTATACTGGCAAGCATTATTCCTGGAACAAATCCATTTATAGAAAATTGGGCTTTTTTAATCCTATTAGTAGTGTTGTTTTTCTACGTAAGATTATCCATAAAAATGGCACTACAAATCTTATTGTTTTCGGGATTTTGTATTATAGCGAATTATTACATCGGGCAATATGCGCCTTTGTGGATGGTTTCTATAGGTATTTTTGCTTTGGCCTGGATCGGGCAATTTTATGGACACAAGATTGAAGGGAAAAAACCTTCGTTTATCAAAGATCTTCAGTTTTTATTGATCGGACCAGCTTGGGTAATTCAAAAAATGTTTGGAAAAAAATAAGATGACATTACAAGACTGGAAAGACTCAGGTTCTTATTTTACCTATAAGGATAAACATCAGGTATTTTATCAAAAATCAGGAGAAGGAGAGGTCCTTATTTTGGTACATGGTTTTCCTACTTCTTCCTGGGATTGGGAGAAAATTTGGAGCAGCTTAACTACCAAGTACGAAGTGCATACTTTGGATATGGTGGGATATGGATTTACTTCAAAACCTAAGGATTTCAAATATTCCATTGCGGCTCAGGTGGATTTATGGGAGTATTATCTTTCAGAACAAAAAATAGGCAAATTTCATATTCTGGCTCATGATTATGGAGATACAGTAGTGCAGGAAATGCTGGCGAGATATAAAGAGAACAAACAATACCCCTATGATATCCAATCAGTAGTGTTTTTGAATGGAGGGATGTTCCCTGAGACCAATTTTCCAACAATTACACAAAGACTTTTACTAACTCCGTTCGGAAACCTGCTAAAACATTTTATGGGCAGAAATACATTAGCCAAGAATTTTAAGAAAATTTTTGGAGCGTATACACAACCCAGTGCAGAAGAGATAGACGAGTTTTGGGAGGTAATAGATTATAATAGTGGTAAAGATGTGATTCCTAAGCTCATTAAATACTTAACAGAAAGAGATGTGCATAAAATCAGATGGAGAGAAGCCATTCAATACACAGATATGCCTAAACGCTTAATAGATGGGGGAGTAGATCCTATTTCAGGCAAGCATATGGCAGATTTCTATCAGGAAATCGTTCCCAATGCCGATGTGATCGTTTTGGAAGAGATAGGGCATTACCCACAAGTAGAGGCTCCCGAAAAAGTATTACAACATTATTACGAATTTCGGGATACCTTGTGAGAGACCTTTTAATCACGTTATTTACATGGTGTGATCAAAAAAGATGGCATTCATTAATAATTTGTTAGTTCCATACCAAAAGGCTCTAAAATTCGTATTGTCCGTAAATAGAATGATGTCACCTTTACCCAAATCGTTATGGCGGAACGGCACTGTTGTAGCCAAAGAATCCAGATTCTTTTTGCTAATGTATCCACTTAATAATGGGTTTTTGGTATACTGTATGGGGTTATTATAACTTTGGGTGTCTGGTTTTACAAAAAAGGTTGTATTTCTAAATAGAGCCACTTTATCTCGGGCATATCCAAAGTTAATAGGATGAGAACGATCTATGCTAGCCTCAAAAATAGCCCCTCCGATATGCTGCGCACCAGCAAAGTCTTGTTTTTGCTCGAACGAAATATTTTTCGCATCATTTTTTGGCCTTGCGAAATCGATATTCATGAATCCATTATTCTTAAAAAACTGTGCGGCGTTTCGGTAGCCGATCAATGTACCTCCGTTTCGGATCCAGGTCTTTAATTTCTCTACTTTTTCGCTACTGATATGTTGCCTGTAACTATTGGGAAGAATGATATGTGTGTACTTTGATAAGTCGATGCTTGCGAAGCGATCAGTGGTTATTTTTGTAATAGGAATGTCATATCGTTGATCCATCAGATGCCATATTTCTCCTGCATCATAAGGGGTGATTCCTTGTCCTGTGAATAGCGCTATTTTGGGTAAAGTTAAAGTTCTGAATTGATTACTCCCCAGATCAATGCCCAACGTTAATCCGGTCTGTACACCAGTAATATTAATATGATTTTCCGAAGCTACTTGTTCCAGTAGATTGTGAATCTGATCTGCACTCAAAATTTGATTTTGAATAGGAATGAGTATTGTACCATAATCATATTTTTTACCTTCGAGTTCAAAAGATTGTAAGCCTACTTTTGCTCGTAACCCTTTGGATAAGATTTGGTATAAAGCTTTAGGGCTATAATACTCATGCCATTGCATGAGGTAGGCGTAAGTACTTTTATTGACTGATGGAGTATTGCGAGGTTTAACGTCTGTAACTTTCGTACCCATGTTAGACAAAGGAGCATTTTCTGTATACTCCAGATTAAACGCCATGGGTAATGTCCATGCAGAAATATCATAAAAAAGACTATCCTGGAAAGTGGTTCT
The DNA here is from genome assembly GCF_055808215.1 of Aquimarina sp. KJ22-3. NCBI lineage: Bacteria > Pseudomonadati > Bacteroidota > Flavobacteriia > Flavobacteriales > Flavobacteriaceae > Aquimarina > Aquimarina sp. KJ22-3. The sequence continues at coordinate 1,609,215 of NZ_CM147859.1, forward strand.
TTTTTCAAAAATAGCTTTTAATAGTCGCTTTTGACGTTGGTTTTTGGGAACTATATAGCTGTATCCTTTTTTGAACACTTTTCCGTCGATGGTTACATCTTGTTTTATTTCATGTAGTTCGATCTTATGTCTTTGTAACATTTCGGCTAAATGAAAAGTTGATGCTGCATCGTTCGTGTTCCCAAATAAATAAGCACCTTTAGCAGTTTCTTGTCTGGCATTTGCATAAAAATCACGTTTGTACGCAAGCAGCTCTTTTCGCATTTCTTGTACAGCCTCCAGCGTAGATAAAATAGTTGTGAATTGATTTCTTATCGTATACGGAAATGTAAGTAATCCATTAGCCGATTGCTGAGCATGACCTCTAGAGCTTCCCTGTTCGAATAAAATCCCAATCCCACCATTGATATCAGGAAACGTAGAACCCTTACCATAGTAGAAGTCATCAAAGTTTTCTTCGGTATAATATAAAGAGCCAATTTTATCTAGTGCTTTGGCATGAAAATTAGCGATCTTTTTGGTGAGTTGCTGGTTGAGTTTAGGAGTCAGCGGGTGCGTTCTCGATTGGATTCCTGGTTGGAAAAAGAAGGTGCTGTTTGTTCCCATTTCATGATGATCAGTGAGTACATTGGGATACCACTGATGAAAGGTGTTGATTCTGGCTCGAGATTCTGGCAATTGGGCAGGGAGCCAATCTCGGTTCATATCAAACCAATAGTGATTAGTACGACCTCCAGGCCATACTTCGCGGTATTCACGATCCTGCGGATCAGAACTTATGTTTTTGCTTTTATTTGTATTTGCCCAATAAGCAAAACGTTGCAATCCGTCTGGGTTTAAGGAAGGGTCAAATAAAATAACGGTATTGTTTAAGAGGTTTTCAATTTCAGGTCCCTGGGCTGCAGCAAGGTAATATGCTGCTACCAAGGCAGCATTAGCACCACTAGGTTCGTTACCGTGAATAGAAAATCCCTGGTAAACTACCGCAGGTAGGGATTCTAGATCAATAGTGCTAGTATTGCTTTCTACCAGTTCAAGATGCTGTTTCTGTATTTGGTCAATATTTTGATGATTTTTTTCTGACGTAATTGTAAGAAGAAGTATAGGACGATCTTCAAAGGTTTTTCCTCGGTTTTCGATCGTTATTCTCGAAGATGCTTGGGCAAGTGTAGTCATATAACTCACAAGTTTATCATGAGAAACGTGCCATTTTCCTGGAACAAAACCTAATACACTTTGTGGAGTAGGAATCGAGGGATCATAGGTAGTGTTTTTTGGGAGATAATATTCTAAAGAAAGGTTTTGTTGTGCGGTAGCGGTAATTCCTATTAAAAAAATAAACGCTGCGTAAAAGTACTTCATTTTTGAGCTGAGTTATTTTGTGAAGCGTGAATATAAAAAAAACCGCTTCAGAGAATGAAGCGGTTTACATAACTTTAACTTAACCTGTATGGCTTTGTCTTATATGTCGTCAAAACTTACGTCTGTAAAACTTTCAGTAGAAGCAGTAACTTCTTCAGTGCCTACAGCTGTCTTTTCATATGATTTTTGATAGTCTTTTTGGTGTCTTTCGCTAATCACTTCTTCACCTTTTTCATCAACAATGAAATTAGTCATCTCATTTAGGATTTCAGTAAATCCAGCGAAATCTTCTTTGTAAAGATAGATCTTGTGTTTCTTGTAGTGAAACGATCCGTCATCGTTAGTGAACTTTTTACTTTCTGTTATAGTTAGATAGTAATCTCCTGCTTTGGTAGCCCTAACATCAAAGAAATATGTTCTTCTTCCTGCTCTTAAAACTTTTGAGAAAATTTCTTCTTTCTCCATCATTTCATTGTCATTCATAATCCGTATTTCTTAATTAATTAATATACTATGATGGTTTCAAAAATCTAAAAAAATTGTTAATCGCACAAAAAAAGCTTAAATTTCTTTTTCATCGAGCTGTTTTAAATACAATTCTTTATAGTAACCATCTTCTGTGATTAGCTGATTATGAGTGCCTTGCTGGGTGATCTGTCCATCGTCTATGACTATGATTTTATCAGCGTTTTTGGTAGTGGATACACGATGACTTACTATAAATGTGGTTTTATCTTTAGAAATCTTCCCTAGATTAGACATAATCTCCTCTTCAGTCTCTGTATCTACTGCCGATAGGCAATCGTCAAATAAAAGTATAGATGGGTCTTTGATGATGGCTCTTGCAATTGATACTCTTTGTTTTTGTCCTCCGGATAATGTAATCCCACGCTCACCCAAAATAGTATTATAACCATTGGTAAAACCAACAATGTTTTTGTGTACTACGGCATTCTTTGCTGCTTGATATACTTCTTCGTCGGTAGCGTCTTCTTTTCCGAATTTAATGTTGTTTTTGATAGAATCACTAAATAAAAAAGCATCTTGTGGTACATAACCTATATGATTTCTGAGATCAAATAGATTGGTGTCTGTTATAGATCTACCATCTATTTCGATTACTCCAGAAGAGACATCGTATAGTCTTCCCAGTAGATCCAAAATAGTGGATTTTCCTGAACCTGTTTTACCGATAATACCAATAGTTTCGCCTTTGTTGATCTCAAAACTGATGTTTTTTAACGCTGTAATATTGGTGTCATCATAAATGAAGCTAACATCTTTAAACTTAATATTCCCTTGTATAGGAGTTTTTTGGGTTACTGTGTTTACAATCTCTGGTTCTTGGCTCAGAAATTCATTGATTCTTACCTGAGAGGCTTCTGCCTGCTGCACAATAGAGCTTACCCATCCTACAGTAGCTACCGGCCAGGTAAGCATATTTACATATAGTATGAATTGCACAATGACTCCTATTTCTTGTATCGTTCCGTCGAGATATTGTTTTCCTCCTACATAAATCACCAAGATATTACTGAACCCGATAAGCAATACCATCAAAGGAAAGAATAGTGCCTGTACCTTGGCAAGATCTAAATTTTTAGATTTACTGTTACTTGATAATTCGGTAAAGTTTTGATTGGTTTGCGGTTCAATACCGTATGCTTTTATGACTGTAATACCACTAAATGATTCTTGAGTAAAAGTGGTGAGTTTCGATAGAAACTCCTGCACAATGGTACTACGATTATGGATAGCGACACTTAATTTGTAAATAGAAACGGACAATATGGGCAGAGGAGCAACAGTATACAAGGTGAGTTCTGGAGCAATGCTGATCATATATCCAATCACCACGACGAATAGAGTTATGGTGTTTACACTATACATAATAGCAGGACCAACATACATTCTTACCTTGGATACATCTTCGCTGATACGATTCATCAGATCACCGGTTCTGTTTTTCTTATAGAAATTAAGTGATAATCTTTCGTAATGCTGAAAAACTTCATTTTTCAAATCAAACTCTATAAATCTGGAAACGACAATAAAGGTTTGACGCATTAAAAAGGTAAACAGTGCAGAAATTAAAACTGCCCCCAAAATGAGGAGGATATTAATAATGAGTCCGTTTTTTACTTCTGAAATATCAGTGACTTCGTTATTAATGTACTTCTCTACAATATCTACAGAATCTCCTACAATTGTAGGAACTAAGGTTGAGAAAATTCTAGCAATTACGGTAATTACTAAACCAATTAAAAGTCGGTATTTATACTTTAAAAAGTATTTGTTCAAATGGCGTAATGCACGCATGTAAGATCTTTTTGCAAGGGGTTAATTATTAAAGAATTCGTAAAATTTAACAGCTAAAAATTTTAATTTCATAAAAATGCATTATTTTAGCACTCTGATTTTGAATATTATATAATTTATAACCATTTAAATTTTTAATAAATGATAACCGAAGTGCTAACAGCAAATCAATTAAAAAAAGAAGCGCCCGTATTTGGACAACTATCTTTTGACAATCACGAACAAGTTGTTTTTTGTCAAGACAAAGATACAGGATTGAAGGCAATAATTGGTGTGCATAACACAATTTTAGGACCAGCATTAGGAGGAACTCGTATGTACGACTATGCATCAGAGTGGGATGCTCTTAATGATGTATTAAGGTTATCTAGAGGGATGACCTATAAGGCAGCAATCACTGGATTAAATCTAGGTGGTGGAAAAGCTGTGATTATAGGAGATCCAAAGAAAATCAAGACCCCAGAATTAATGACCCGTTTTGGTAAGTTTGTTCATACCTTAGGTGGGAAATATTACACTGCCGAAGATGTAGGTATGGAAACTTCTGATATGGATACAGTAAGAGAAGTTACTCCTTACGTAACTGGTATTTCTGAAGCCAAAGGAGGGGCAGGTAATCCTTCTCCTGTAACAGCTTATGGAGTATACATGGGGATGAAGGCAGCAACAAAATTCGCTTATGGGAATGATGCTTTGGCAGGAAAACGTATTTTGGTGCAAGGAATTGGTCATGTAGGTGAAGAATTAGTGCGTCTTGCTGCAGAAGAAGATGCGAAAGTGATTATTGCTGATATTAATGAAGAAAGACTACAGGAGGTAAGTAAGAAGTATGGAGCAGAGATTTACAGAGGAGAAGACCTGTATGCAGAAACTGCAGATATTTACGCTCCATGTGCACTTGGTGCTACTGTAAATGATGAGACCATTAATAAATTAAAAGTAAAAGTAATTGCTGGTGCAGCTAATAACCAGTTGGCCAACGAGAATATTCACGGTCCTCTACTTCAAAAGAAAGGAATAGTGTATGCTCCGGATTTCTTGATCAATGCAGGAGGTATCATTAATGTATATGCAGAGATTGAAGGTTACGGTAGAGAAGAGATCAAATCCAAGACCGAGAATATCTACAATACTACTTTGGATATTTTGAATAAATCAAAAGCAATGAACATCACCGCAAATACATCTGCGATGAGCATTGCAGAGGATCGAATTGCTGCAAGAAAAAAAGAGCAATTATAGAATTTTGAAAATTTAAAATTTAGCTACAGAAAAAAGAAATTTAAAGTAGTTAGATTAAAAATAATAGTATTTTTGCAGGGCGAAAGTTAAGTATACTTTCGCCCGTTTTTTTTGTATAAAGTTCTTTGTAATTATTCTATGTTAACCAGAAGACATATTAGAGTAAAAGTCATGCAGTCGCTCTATACCGTAGGGCAGACCCAAAGTGATAACCTTGATAAAGAAGAAAAATTCCTGCTATTTAGTATTGATCAGATGTACGATTTGTTTCTTATAAATCTGCAACTCCTTGTAGAAATTAAGAAACACGCAGCTGAGTTTCTAACCAAAAGCCAAAAAAAATATCTCGCTACTTCCGAAGAAAAAAATCCCAACACTAAATTTATCGATAATGAGGTGTTAGTATGGTTGGAAAGCAATGTAGAACTCAAGGAAAGCATCGAAAGAAAAAAATGAATTGTTGGGAACTTGATAGTGAGTATGTAGCCCTTTTATGGAAAGCTATTCAAGAGAGTGAAGTATATACAGATTATATGAGTACCAAACTGAGTTCTTTTAAGGAAGACAAAGAGTTTGTTCTGGATATCTTTAAAGAAGTAATTGCTCCCAACGAGAAACTGTACGATTATTTTGAAGATAAAAGGTTAACCTGGGTAGATGATTTGCCTTTGGTAAATACTGCAATCGTAAAGATGTTACGTAAAGCCAAAGCTTCTCATGATGAGCACAAATCTTTACCAAAGTTATATAAGGACGAAGAAGATAAAAAGTTTGCCATAGACATTTTCAGGAAGACGGTACTTAACGGAGATACATTTACCAAAGAGATCGATGGTAAAACACCAAATTGGGATCAGGACCGTATAGCAGAACTGGATAAAGCGATTATAAAAATGGCAATTTGCGAGTTTGTAAAGTTCCCTTCAATCCCTGTAAAAGTAACAATTAACGAATATTTAGAGATTGCAAAAGAATATAGTACTCCTAAAAGTAGTATTTTTATCAATGGTATTCTTGATAAATTATCAAAAGAGTATCAGAAGAATGGTAAACTAAATAAAGTTGGTAGGGGACTTATGTAGTTCAAAAAAATGTATTTTTAACCCTCAAATTAATTAAAAACCCAAGTAATGAAAAAAGGAATCTTAATTTTAGCCGGAATCTTTGCTATGACGATGGTGTCTTGTAAAGAAGATGCAACAAAAAAAGTTAAAGAAGAAAATGTTGAAATAGCGGCAGAAAGAGATGCAAAGAATACTGATTTTCCTGTAATGACATTTGCTGAAACTGAGTTTGATTTCGGTACAATCAATGAAGGAGATGTAGTTGAGCACACTTTTAAATTTACAAATACAGGAAAAGCTCCTTTAGTAATTGTAAGCGCAAAAGGAAGCTGTGGATGTACAGTGCCAGAGTGGCCGAAAGAACCAATTGCTCCTGGAGCAGAAGGTGAAATGTTGGTAAAGTTTAACTCAAATGGTAAGCCAAATCAGCAAACTAAGCAGGTAACTATTACTGCTAACACAGAAGCTGGAAAAGAAATTCTTAAGATTAAGGCAATGGTAACTCCAAAGGCTAAGCCAGCAGGAGGAGCACCAGCAGGAAACTAATATGGAACAAATACAATCATTTCTTCCTTTTATCCTGATCTTTGTGGTGATGTACTTTTTTATGATACGTCCACAAATGCAGAAGGCAAAAAAGGAAAGAAAATTTGCTGAAGACTTAAAAAAAGGAGATCGTGTAGTAACAAAAAGCGGTCTTCATGGTAAAGTTTTCGACTTTAGTGAAAAAAACAATGCTATTATTATTGAAACAGGAGCAGGGAAATTGACGTTTGACAGATCTGCGATCTCTTTGGAGATGAGCGAAAAGTTAAACAAACCCGCTACAGATAAGAAGTAATAACTAGCCTACTTGTTAAAAGCGCGATAAAATTATAACTAATTCTATCGCGCTTTTTTATTTTAGAAGTATTTGATGAAAGCTTTATGCCGTTTTCTTGCTAGCTGTTAGTTCTGCTATTCGTACAATCACTTCTACCGCTTTGATCATACTCTCTACAGGCACATACTCATAACGTCCATGAAAATTATGTCCTCCAGCAAAGATATTAGGACAAGGTAGGCCTTTAAAACTTAGTTGCGAACCATCTGTTCCTCCTCTGATAGGTTTGATAAGAGGGGTGATATCTAGAGATTTCATAGCTTCTTCAGCAATATCTACAATATGCATTACAGGTTCGACTTTTTCTCGCATATTATAATATTGATCATTGATGTCAACAGTAATAGGCTCGTTATTATATTTTGAGTTGATCGTTTGGGCCGTTTGAAGCATAAAAGCCTTCCTTTCTTCAAACTTCTCCTTATCATGATCTCTAATGATATAGTACAGTTTGGTTTCTTCTACATCACCTTTTATAGTATGTAAATGATAGAAACCTTCACGACCACTAGTATGTTCGGGTGTTTCTTTTTTAGGTAATGCGTTGATATAATCCTGAGCAATATACATGCTATTGATCATTTTTCCTTTGGCGTAGCCGGGGTGAACTATCTTTCCTTTTACTGTAACTACGGCGCCGGCAGCATTAAAGTTTTCGTATTCTAATTCTCCTATTTGACTACCGTCCATAGTATATGCCCAATCGGCTCCGAACTTGGATACATCAAATTTATGAGCACCTCTTCCTATTTCTTCATCAGGCGTGAATCCGATTCGTATTTTTCCATGTTTGATTTCAGGATGTTGAATCAAGTATTCCATTGCAGTAACAATTTCGGTGATCCCAGCCTTATCATCTGCTCCAAGAAGTGTAGTACCGTCTGTAGTGATTAGGGTTTGTCCCTTGTACTGCTGTAAATCTTCAAAATAATCAGGAGACAAAACAATGTTTTCGGCTTCGTTTAAAACGATATCCTTACCGTCATAATTTTCTACGATTTGTGGTTTTACATTGGCTCCGGTAAAATCAGGACTGGTATCAAAGTGAGAGATAAAACCAATGGTTGGCACTTCTTGGTCGATGTTCGAAGGAAGTGTGGCCATGATATATGCATTCTCATCTATAGTGACATCGCTTAGGCCTATTGCTTTCAATTCTTCTACTAGTTTGTTGGCTAGATCCCATTGTTTTTTGGTGCTGGGTGTGGTTTGGCTAGCAGGGTCACTTTCGGTGTCAATAGTAACGTAACTTATAAATCGATCTGTGATGTGTTTTTTAGAAATCATAAGACTTAAAATGTTGTATACTGAAGAATTCAAAAATACACTTTTATTAGAACCCTGTATAACTTATTTTTGCCAAGCAAATCCAGATACTCATGTATAAATTATTAATACGTCCTATACTTTTTAATTTTGACCCAGAAAAAGTACATCATTTTACATTTAGAATGATCAAATTTTTGTCTGCGCTTCCTCTTTTTTCTTCTCTGACCAGAAGCATATATCATGTAAATGATCCTAAATTGGAAAGAGAAGTTTTTGGATTGAAATTTAAAAACCCGGTAGGTCTGGCCGCAGGATTTGACAAGGATGCAAAACTGTTTAATGAGCTTCATGATTTTGGTTTTGGGTTTGTAGAAATTGGTACGTTAACACCAAAACCTCAAGGAGGAAATCCTAAAAAAAGATTGTTTCGTCTTAAAAAGGATAGCGCAATTATCAACCGAATGGGGTTCAATAATGGCGGAGTAGAGGATGCTGTAAAACGTTTAAAGAAAAACAAAGGAGTCCTGATAGGAGGGAACATCGGTAAGAATAAGGTAACGCCAAACGAAAATGCAACTGACGACTATATCATTTGTTTTGATGCTCTATTTGATCATGTAGATTATTTTGTGGTAAACGTAAGTTCACCCAATACCCCTAATCTTAGAGCTTTGCAGGATAAGGAACCGCTAACACAACTTTTGAATACCTTACAGGAGAAAAACTTGAAAAAGCCTTCTCCAAAACCAATCTTGTTGAAAATTGCACCAGACCTTACTAATGATCAATTGTTGGATATTATTGATATTGTAAAGACGACAAAAATAGCAGGTGTTATTGCAACAAATACTACAATCTCCAGAAAAGGATTACAATCCAATCTTACATTGGCAAACGAAAAAGGGGGACTTAGTGGTAAACCCCTTACCAATAGATCTACAGAAGTTATCCGATTTTTGTCTGAAGAAAGTAATAAAGCTTTTCCTATAATTGGAGTAGGAGGTATACATACCGTAGAGGATGCTCTAGAAAAGCTAGAAGCAGGAGCAAGCCTGGTGCAATTATATACAGGATTTATCTACGAAGGGCCTAAACTGATCAAACGCATCAATAAAGCGTTATTACAAAACAAATAGTATGGATATTAATTATGAAATCCTATACACTTTTGTTTTAGCAACTGCTGCGCTATCCATTTCGCCAGGTCCAGATAACATCTTTGTCTTGATGCAAAGTATGGCAAATGGGAAAAAATATGGCCTCTCTGTAGTGGCTGGACTGATGACTGGCTGTATCATACATACTTCTCTATTAGCGTTTGGGGTATCGGTGATCATAAAACAAAGCGAAACACTCTTTTTTATTATCAAATTGTTTGGGGCGCTTTATCTGTTCTTTTTGGCGTATAAAGTGTTCAGAAGTGAATCTTCCATTCAATTATCGGAAGTTGGTGTGCCCAAAAAGAATCCATTGCAATTGTTTAAGCAAGGGTTTATTATGAACCTTTTAAACCCAAAAGTTTCCATCTTTTTTTAGCTTTCTTTCCCGGGTTTTTATTTAGTCAAGAATTAAGTACTGTGGTGCAGTTTTATGTGTTGGGACTGTTGTTTATCTTGGTGTCATTTGTGGTGTTTGGATTAATCGCCGTACTGGCGGGAGCTATTTCAGAGTATCTTAAGAAAAATGCAAGGGTAGGAGTTGTTCTTAAATGGCTACAAATTATCGTTTTTATAGGGATAGGGGTTTTTGTTCTTTTTTCTGAAAAATAAAGAAATAAGCCCCCTGTAATCAAGAGGCTTACATTTTATCTAGATAGTAGAAGAAATCTAAAAAGTACATTGATTAGCTGCATTGTTACATTCTGTTTGAATGTTCGCTAACCTAAGCCTAAACTCTGCAGAGTTAGCAATTCCATTAGCTACAGCTCTAATTCCTCGATCGTAAAAGACGTTTGTCCAACCTTTTCCACCATTTACATCCGGTTCTCTAAGCAATAAACCTCGATAAGCGATATAAATAAATTTATGTACTTCTACACTGTTTAAATTATTTCTTGAAAGAAAACTGTGGTATTGTGAGTTCCATTTTACACTCGCTTCGTTTGATGTGATAAACCCTTTGGCCAGATCATCAAACCCTTGAGTTAAAAGAACCTGGATCCATCCATTTACTATTTGTGTGCTTTCTGGGCACCTTCTTAAATAGGATAGATAAGCAAGTCTCACTACACAATGCGCGTCAAATGCTGGTGGCTGTGGGATATCAGGCGGAGTAAAATCTGGGCGATCTAGTAATGGATAAATTTTACCTGTGTTTTCTATATTCTCTGTAGTGTCTACGGCTTCTACAGGTGGTTCAAAAGTATCTTCTTCTTTCTCACAAGAAACAATAAGGAACAATGCTAAAAAGATAAGAAGTACAAAAAGGTAGCGTAATTTTAGATTTTGAGTTTTCATAAAAGTTTTGTTTTAAGATTTGTATAAAATTGATTGTTTTAAATTGTGAAATCACCAATAAGAAGGCCTAAGAAACACTGCTTTGAACCAGAGGTAAAGCAGTGCTCCATCCTTGGCTAGGCAACGACGTCAATGACATCAAAACAGATGTATTCGCTACCTACCCAGTCACAGACCATATTATCCTCGGCACCTCCTTTAATTGTTTTAGTTTGTTCTCTTTGTAATACTTGTATTCCTTCGATGTTTAAAATTTGATTGTGCTTCATGTGGTATAAATTAATTATGGTCTTACTCTGTTTTTAGGATTTTCAGATTCCTCCTTGATTTAAAATGATTTGAAATTTATGATTGAAGTATATTCAAATTTAAAAGGGTATATGTCTTAAAAACAAAGGTTTAAAGTCTGGTTTCCAGAATAGGGAGTAGGATTTCCGGAAACCAGACCTTATAGTTTTTCTTAGAAATTTATAGATGAAACCTATAGAAATACAGGGTGTTTTTGGAGATGATACCTTTTAAAATGGTATATTTACTACACATCAATCAATCACATTTACTACCAAATGTTTTTTGTTTTAGTTGCAGATTGGCTTAATTGAATGTAGTATATGGTTATATAAACATTTGGTGGTGTTATACATTCTTAAAACCTAATGAATAAAATAGCACGAATAGCACGGTTTTTAGTTCTTTTGTGGTGCTCGAATCTAACATTTTCTCAATCTCTTGATGAACACTTCGTAGTGCCAGATTCCCTTAAGTCATTTTCTTACGAAGAAGTTTTGGAAAAATTCTGGGATAGTTATGAAGACGACGTTAAATCCATTCCTTATTTAAAAACCTGTTTGGCAAAAGCTGTTCAGGCAAATGATAGCCTTAAAATGGCGGAGATTTATGCTCGATTTTACTTTTATGAAGAAAATGATTCCTTAAAACTAGAGTATTTAAATAAGTCCATATCATTATCCAAAAATCTAGGGCACACACTATATCCTACTTTCCCGTATTCATCAAAAGGTAATTTTTATTTCGAGAAATGGGATTACGAAAATGCACTGGATAATTATTTGAAAGCTTTGGACTATTCCAAAAAGAATAAAAATGAAAGCTTTCAATATATGGTGGAATACAATATCGGGCTTATAAAAACTAAACTAGAAAAGCATGATGAGGCTTTGCAAATCTTCAAAAGGAGTAGACAGCATCAAGAAAAAAAGGGCATAAGAGATACTATTGATTATTTAGATATCATGGTACATCTTACAGAATCATACACTAAAAACAATAAAATAGATTCATCTGATTATTATATCGCTCGAACTTTTTCTTCTCTAAATTATTATGACGAGAATTTATACTATCAATTACTTCTTAACCAAGGCGTCAATTTTTATTATAAAAAAGAATATCTAAATGCTGAGAAAACCTTAAGAGTGACCTTACCCTATCTCAAAAAGATAGAGGACAAAGCATTTCTGGTCAAGGCCTATTATTATTTGGGTAAAATAAAAGAATCGTTAGTACATCATGAAGAATCCATCTTCTTTTACAAGCGTATAGATTCTGTTTTTAATCATACTCAATTTATAGTTCCCGAAGTAAGAGAGGGATATTTGTTTCTGATTAATAATTATAAAGCCGAACAAGATTTCGAAAATCAGTTGTTTTATGTGGATCGACTTTTAAAATTTGATAGCATTATGCGTAAGAATAATACGCAGGTCAATGAAAAGATGGTCAAGCAATACGATACTGCTAACCTTCTGGCAGAAAAGGAAAAATTAATTGAAATGGTTTATGCTAAAAATTCAAATTTCAAGATTTACATATGGATCTTGGTGGGTATTGTTTTTGGGGTAACTATTTTGTTCTACTATCAATTTCAGAAAAGAAAATTATATGCTAAGCGATTTAATGAATTGATGGAAGAAGAAAGTCGAAGAAGTGAAAAAATGGTTGCAGAGTCTGTGATGGATGCAAAAGCGGGAGAGATTAAAAAACTGAAAATAGCCGAAGAGATTAAAGCAGATATTTTGGCCAAAATTGAGAAGTTTGAGGAAAATAAAGAGTTTCTTGAGCCTAACATTACCACCAATAGTTTGGCGGCACAATTTAAAACCAACAGCAAGTACGTTTCTCGGATTGTGAACATTTATAAAGAGAAAAATTTTACGAATTATATTAATGACTTGAGGGTAGAGTATTTGATAGAGGAGTTAAAAACGAATAAAAAGTTTAGAAACTATACCATTAAAGCGATTTCTGGTGAGATCGGTTTTAATACTACAGAGGCCTTTTCAAAATACTTTCATAAAAAAACAGGGCTGTACCCTTCTTATTTTATCAAACGAATAACAGAGTACGAGGATGAATTGGAGGTACCTGCTTAACTAGGGTTGATTTAACTTTTTTTTGATGGTCTGATTTCCGGAAACCAGACAGTTAACGGTTGGTTAAGCCTTTGAATACAAGGGAAAAACTATACATTTAGGTAATCAATCCTTAAAACTCAGTCACAATGAAAAGAAATGCAAAAAAAAGTAGTATCCGTTTAAAGAAGATCCAAATTGCTCAAATTACCAACCTCTCTTATATAAAAGGTGGTTTTGGACCCGATACCCAATCAAATCATAAAACATGTACCAAAACTTGCGCAGATAATCCTGATGTGCCATGGGTGTAAAAAGGGAAAATTATCTACAAGATAAAAATCATGTTACAGTGATATGGAGATTACGATAATTATAAAAAGCACTTGATTCAAATTAAGTGCTTTTTTTACGAAGTCACACGTTTGGAAATAGTGGATGCATAAAATTTTCCTAAGAATATTAGTGATTCTTTTAATTCTGAAAAATAATCATACTTTTATAGGCGTAACTGAATATTTTCTATTTTGATCTGCTAAAATGGCCGAAAAAGTAAAAATTATTGAATGTCCTAGAGATGCAATGCAGGGCATTAAAGAATTTATCCCAACCGAAAAAAAGTACAATACATTCAATCTTTATTGAGATGTGGTTTTGACACTATTGATTTCGGAAGTTTTGTTTCGCCAAAAGCTATTCCACAAATGGTAGATACTGCAGAAGTACTATCCCGATTAGACTTGTCTAATACAGAAAGTAAGTTGTTAGCTATTATTGCCAATGTGCGTGGGGCAAATGATGCTGCACAACACGAAGCTATTGATTATTTGGGATATCCATTCTCGATTTCAGAAAATTTTCAGATGCGTAATACACATAAGACCATTGCAGAGTCTGTAGAAACACTTAAGGCTATTTTGGATATTGCTGGCAATGCCAACAAAGAAGTGGTTGCTTATCTCTCTATGGGGTTTGGTAATCCTTATGGGGATCCCTGGAATGTAGATATTGTTGGGGAATGGACAGAGAAATTAAACAAGATGGGGGTAAAAATACTTTCACTATCAGATACTGTGGGTACCTCTACTCCAGAAATTATTGATTATCTCTATTCAAATTTGATCCCTAAGTATCCCGATATCGAATTTGGGGCGCATTTACATACTACGCCGACCACTTGGCACGAAAAAGTAGATGCTGCTTACAAAGCAGGTTGTAGAAGATTTGATGGTGCAATACAAGGTTTTGGAGGTTGTCCTATGGCAAAGGATGAATTAACAGGAAATATGCCTACAGAACGTATGATTTCTTATTTTACCACAGTTCAAGCGGATACAAATATTAGAACACTAAGTTTTGAGTCCTCGCATAATGAGGCGTCCAAAATATTTTCGGTATATCACTAAACAACAAACTAAAATGAAAGGAATTTTAAAAAAAGTAGGAATAGCACTCTTGGTCGTATTGGTAGTTCTTCAATTCGTAAGACCAGATAAAAATGAGTCTGGATATGAGTCTGTAGCCTATTTCGAAAAAGAAACCAAGCCTTCTCCTGAGATACAACAAATACTGAAAACCAAATGTTACGATTGCCATAGTAATCAAACCATATATCCTTGGTATGCAGAAGTTGCTCCTGTGTCGTATTGGATTGATCATCATGTAGAAGAAGGAAAAGAACATTTTAATGTATCCGCTTGGGAAGGATATAGCGTTAAAAAGAAAGATCATAAGTTAGAAGAGTTCATAGAAGAAGTAGAAGAGGGAGAGATGCCACTTTCATCATACACTTGGTTGCATAGTAATCTTGAAGAAGCAGAAAAAGAACAATTGATCAATTGGGTAAAACAGGTAAGAAGTCAATATTCTGTGGCAGAATAAGTTACTGTAAGTATTCTATTTGATACCGTTTTCGGAAGGTCAAGCCTATATTATCTTTAGGTTAATTTTATTTAGATTTATTACAAATAAAGTTTGTGAGATGCATTTATATCTATATATTTGCCCACATAAATATTACTATTTGAATTAAGTCTAAATAAAAAGTCAATGAAAATCAATCACTTATTAAAAGTTATATGTTTATCCGGAGTTGCTGTATTAGGATCATGCTCTTCTGATGATGATACACCTGATACAGGGATTAATGCACCTGCAACCTATGTTTTTGAGCGTAACGGAGAATCTTCTGTTAGTTTTAGTGGGCAAACCACTAGAATTAAGATGGGTGAGGAGATCCTTACCGCATTTATGACAGAGACTTTGGATGAAGCTACAATCGATGCTATGTTTGCGCACGTTGAAGGAGCAAACGATTTTTCTGAGGCAGATCTTAATGCATCAGACAAAAGCGTAAGAAGTAAAACCGCGGCTTCTCGCGATTATTTTTCTGCAAATACTACTGATGCTACTGCAATCAAAGCCGAATTTGATGCTTTTATTAAAGGGCAGGTAGATGAGGTATTCCCAAATTGGGGTACAACTGCAGTGGCAGGAACACCTGGTGTAATCCAAGAAGCAGGAGGTGGATCTGATCGATATGTAAACGCCAAAGGATTAGAATTAAATCAAGCATTTAATAAAGGATTAATTGGAGCACTAATGGTGGACCAGGCATTGAATAACTATTTGGGTGTTGCGGTTTTGGATGAGGCTGAAAACAGAGCTAATAATGATAATGATGTGCTAGCTGAAGGTAATAACTACACCACTATGGAGCATAAATGGGATGAAGCCTATGGATATGCTTACGGAACTTCGGCAAATACTGCTAATCCAAACCCTACTATTGGAGATGATGACAGTTTCTTAAACAAGTATATAGGACGAGTAGAAGGAGATCCTGATTTTGCGGGTATTGCCGAAGAGATATTTGATGCTTTCAAATTGGGTAGAGCGGCAATCGTTGCAAAGAGATATGATATTCGTGATGCGCAATCTGCTATCTTAAGAAGAAAAATCTCTGAAGTTGTAGGGATTAGAGCAGTATATTACCTACAGCAAGGTAAGAATGGTCTTGAAGCTGGTACTGTAGATTTTGCAAGTGTATTCCACGATCTTTCTGAAGGGTATGGATTTATTTACAGTCTACAATTTACAAGAAATCCAGATACGAATGCTCCTTACTTTAGCAGAACGGAAGTACAAGGGTTTATTAGTCAATTGATGGGAGGTACCAATGGTTTATGGGATGTTACTCCTGCAACGTTACAATCAATTTCTGAAGCTATCGCTGCAAGATTTGACTTCACTGTTGAGCAAGCTGGTAGCACTAATTAATGAAACAAAACATAAAATCGTAAAAAAGAGGAGGGAAAACAGTATGTTTTCAACCTCTTTTTTTACATTTGCAAAACTTATTAAGAATAAATAAAAATAATATGAAGAAGTTGCTAGGTTCATTTTTCGTTTTGATGCTTTTGGCATCCGCTTGTTCTACAAGTGATGATGGTGGAGAAGCAGGAGGAGATAGTTTTGACAGAGCTGCAATGTTGGTAAATTTTGCAGATAATATCATCATCCCGTCATTACAAAAGTTTTCTACAGATATAACGGCTTTAGATCAAGCAACTACTGCTTTTACTGCCGATGCCAATGAAACAAATTTATTGGCTTTAAGAACAGCATGGTCTAATGCATATTTATCTTGGCAAGCGGTAGGGATGTTCGAGATTGGAAAGGCAGAAGAGTTATCGTATAGAAACTTTATGAACGTTTTTCCGGTTAATGCAGCAAATATTGATGCTAATATTACTTCAGAATCTTATGATCTAGGCGCTGTAGCTGCTCAAGATGAACAAGGTTTTGGAGCTTTAGATTATATGATCAATGGGTTAGCGACTGCAGATGCAGATATCGTTGCTTTTTATACCGATGCAACCAATGGTAGCAAATACATTTCCTACTTAACAGACCTAGTAGACCGAATGAACAATTTGACTACAGAAGTACTGGCAGATTGGAATGGTGATTACAGAGCAACTTTTGTTGGTAATAGTGGATCTTCTGCTACAAGTTCTGTAGATAAAATCGCTAATGACTTTATATTTCATTACGAAAAACACCTAAGAGCTGGAAAAGTAGGAATACCAGCAGGAGTATTTGGTACTCAAACTTTTGATGACAAAGTAGAAGCTTTTTATAAAGGAGACTTTTCTAAAGCCCTATTTAATGCCAATTTGGACGCAATGCAGGATTTCTTTAACGGGAAACATTTTGGAAGCAATGCTACAGGAGAGAGTTTTAAAACCTATTTGGATTTCTTGAATACTATAAAAGAAGGTGAAGACCTTGCTGAGATCATCAATAATCAATTTAATCTTTCACGAACTACTGCTGCCGGTTTGGATGATAGTTTTACAGAACAAGTTCGTTCCAATAATAATCTAATGCTGAATACCTATGATGAACTTCAAAAAAATGTAGTTCATTTAAAAGTAGATATGCTACAAGCATTTTCAGTTAGAGTTGATTTTGTTGATGCAGATGGTGACTAGTATTATATCTTGATTATACATGGATTTTAGTCCAAAAGCATATTTTTATAAACATACGGAGGCTGCACCATTGGCAGTCTTTCGTATTTTTTTGGAATAATGATGCTCATAAGCATTATTCGTTTCTGGAGTTATGGCTGGATTGATAAGTTGTACATTCAACCCAACTTCTTTTTTCATACTTTGGTTTTGACTTTGTAAAACCTTTAGGAGTTTATACCTATGTGATTTTTGCCATCTGCGGGATTTCTGCTCTAATGGTGGCATTGGGATTTAAGTATAGGTTAGCTATAATTACCTTTTTTTAAGCTTTACGTACATAGAGTTGATGGATAAGACTACTTATCTTAATCATTACTATTTCATTTCTTTGCTTAGTTTTTTGATGATTTTTTTACCTGCGCATGCTTATTTTTCTGTGGATGCCTGGAAGAAGAAAAAATCATTTCAGCAAATTCCCGTATGGACTATTGATGCTGTTAAATTGTTATTAGGGGTCGTGTATTTTTATGCAGGTTTAGCCAAGTTGAATTCTGATTGGTTGCTGAAAGCGATGCCGTTAAAAATATGGTTGCCATCCAAATATAGTATTCCATTATTGGGAGATTTAATGCAGCAAGAGTGGATACACTATACGTTTAGCTATTTTGGAGCTGTTTATGATCTAACAATTCCGTTCTTATTACTCTACAAAAGAACAAGAATTATAGCATTTGTCTTCGTAGTTGCTTTTCATGTATTAACTAGAGTATTGTTCCCGATAGGGATGTTCCCATATATCATGATCGTCAGTACATTGATATTTTTTGATGCAAAAATTCATCATAAAATCTTGGGAGTAATCGCAAAGATGGCCAAAATCAACAAAGAGATTTTTGACACGGGTAAGTCTTGGATAGGTAACCAAGTACGATCAAGAATAAGTGTGGTTTTATTGTCTGTTTTCTTTGCAATTCAATTACTTTTGCCGTTTCGATATTTGCTATATCCTGGCGAATTATTTTGGACAGAGGAGGGGTTTCGATTCTCATGGAGAGTAATGCTTATGGAAAAAGCAGGCTATGCCAATTTTAAAATTGTAGATGGACAAACCGGAAAGCGATTTTATGTAGATAATGATGATTTTCTCACTGCATTTCAGCAAAAACAGATGGCAACACAGCCAGATTTTATCTTGCAATATGCACATTATCTAAAACAACATTTTGAAAATCAGGGTCATCAAAATGTTGAAATTTATGTAGAAAGTTATGTCGCACTTAATGGGCGCTTAAGTAGCCCATACATTGACCCAAATGTAGATTTAGGAAAACAAAAAGAATCATTTAAACATAAAACTTGGATTATTCCATTCAAAGATGAGATTAAGGGATTATAACGTATTTTTTGTCATAGTTTTTATTACTGGATTTAGTTATTCACAACATATACTTTCGGGAAAGGTATTGGATCAAAACAGTCAAGGTGTGGTAAACGCCGAGATATATAATCAAACTACAGGTGAGCAGACAACTACCTCTACAGATGGTAGTTTTGAATTTACAGATTTGGAAGAGGGAACGTATTTGTTCACTGTTTTTAACTATAATTATGAGATTTTAGAAAAGCAGATTACAATCGATAATAATACCAATTTCGATTTTGTTTTGGCTCCTCTTGGAGAGCAACTTTCAGAAGTATTAATCACGCAACGAAGAGCTAAGATTTTTGGGTTGAAGCAACTCAAACCTGTAGAAGGTACTGCTATATATGCCGGTAAGAAGAGTGAAGTGGTTTTGTTAGAGAATGCATTGGGAAATTTGGCTTCTAACAATGCGAGAGAAATTTATGCGCAGGTAGTGGGATTGAATATCTACGAAAACAGTGTTGGAGGATTACAGCTCAATATTGGTGGTAGAGGATTGGATCCCAATCGTACTGCAAATTTCAATACCCGTCAGAATGGATATGATATAAGTGCTGATGTTTTAGGGTACCCAGAAAGTTATTATACTCCGCCAGCAGAGGCCTTAAGTGAAATTCAGGTGGTACGGGGAGCAGCATCATTGCAGTATGGAACTCAGTTTGGAGGACTGATTAACTTCAAAATGAAACAACCTAATCCCAACAAGAAAATAGAACTGGTTACCCGCCAATCTTATGGTTCTTTTAATGCATTTAGTAGTTTTAATAGCATCGGCGGTACGGTAGGTAAGTTGAGTTATTATACGTATTTTAATTATAAGAGTGGAGATGGATTCAGACCTAATTCAGATTATGATTCAAAAAATATCTATGCGCATATTGGATACCAATTAACGGATAACACCAAAATAACGGGAGAGTTTACCTATTTGGATTACCTGGCGCAACAACCAGGAGGTCTTACAGATACCCAGTTTGAGCTTGATCCGGATTTCAGTAATCGTACAAGGAATTGGTTTGATGTAGATTGGAAATTGTTCTCACTTAAATTAGAACATAAATTCTCTGAAAAAACTGATTTTAGCGTCAATCTTTTTGCCTTGGATGCTTCCAGAAAAGCCTTAGGATTTAGAGGAATACCTACAGACCTTAACACCAATCCAATAACTGCAGTAGACGAAACCGATGTAAATGGTAATTTTATTACACCAAGAGATTTGATCGTTGGTAATTTTAAAAACTGGGGAGCAGAAGCAAGACTTTTGAGTAGGTATAATTTCTTAGGCAAAGAATCGGTGTTTTTGATCGGTACCAAATATTATCAGGCAGATAATGATGCCAGACAAGGACCGGGGAGTATAGGAACAGATGCGAATTTTGATTTTCAAAATGATCTTTTTCCAGATTATGCCAATCAATCCACTTTTGATTTTCCTAATCAAAATGTTGCGGTCTTCGGAGAAAATATATTCAATATCACAGACAAGCTCTCAGTGACCCCAGGAGCTAGATTTGAATACATCAAAACTGAAGCAGATGGAACCTTCAATAATGTAATCTTTGATAATGCTGGTAACCCCATCAATAATACGTTAGAACGAGATGATGAGACTTTTGAGCGCTCTTTCCTGTTGTTAGGTTTGGGAGCTAGCTATAAGTTCAATCCAAGCCTGGAAGGATATGCGAATGTTTCTCAAAACTACAGGTCGGTAACATTTAATGATATCCGAATTGTAAATCCAACCTTTGTTATTCGTCCTGATATTAGCGATGAAGAAGGATTTACAGCAGATATAGGTATCCGTGGCA
Organism: Aquimarina sp. KJ22-3; assembly: GCF_055808215.1. Classification (NCBI taxonomy): domain Bacteria; kingdom Pseudomonadati; phylum Bacteroidota; class Flavobacteriia; order Flavobacteriales; family Flavobacteriaceae; genus Aquimarina; species Aquimarina sp. KJ22-3. The sequence goes on from NZ_CM147859.1 coordinate 1,629,891, forward strand.
AGTTCAATAATACGCTTACTTATGACGCAAGTGTTTTTGGATTGTGGTATCAAGACAGAATTGGCGAGGTTTTTAATGATAGAGCACAACGGGTACGGGGTAATATAGGTGATGCATTTATTTATGGTATTGAAAGTTACATCAATTGGAATATGGCAACTACTTTCTTGGCCGATGATACCAATTATGTATTGAATGCATTTACTAATCTAGCTATAACCGATTCTGAATATACCAGATCGGAAGAACCTATCGAAGGAAATAAAGTAGAGTTTATACCTTTGATCAACCTGAAAACAGGAATAGGGTTTGGATATAAAAATTTCTTGAGTAGCATTCAGTTTACCCATTTGTCTGAACAGTTTACTGAAGTGACCAATGCAGATAGAGGAGTACCAGGGAGTAGAGAGGAAGGAACCTTGGGTAAAATTCCAGCATATTCAATTTTGGATGTTTCTTTTTCTTATACGTATAAGAATTTTAAGCTAGAGACAGGAGTAAATAATCTTTTGGACGAGAGTTATTTCACTCAAAGAGCAACGGGATATCCTGGTCCAGGGATCATTCCTTCGGCACCAATTTCGTGGTATGCTACCTTGCAATTCAAGTTATAGTGGTAAAAGATTAACTTTTGTTTACCCTAAGAATTAACTTTTGTTCAATCTGAAATAAAAGTAGATTTCTATATTTTTGAAGAAATTAACATTTTATGAAAGAGTTTAGCGGGTATGATCATATGATGGCGGAGTATTACGAAGGTTTATCTAATTACGTATTGCCTTTGTTGTCGTGGGAATTCTACGGGGAATATCATTCTTCTTTAGAAACGTACAAGCAGGACCTTTCTGAGCTTAAAAGAATTACCAAAAACTGGGATTTTGAAAGAGATTATCTTTCGGAATTTGTAGACAAGCAATCAGTAGTCGTAGTAACTAGTCCAGAACTGAAGATTGTTTATGCTTCTAGTAATATCATGAAACTGAACGGATACTCTCCCAAAGAGGTGATAGGAAATTCACCCAAAATGTTTCAGGGAAAAGATACTTGTTTGAAGACCTCTGCCAAGATACGAGCGGCTGTTGAAAAGCTCGAACCATTTCAGGTTTCTATATTGAATTATCGAAAAGATCAAACTCCTTATACATGTGTGATAAAAGGGTATCCTGTTTTGAACAAAAAAGGAAAGCTACTTAACTACATAGCTTTTGAAAAAGCAGCTTAGATATTCCCTTTTATTACACGCAATTCCTTCTTCTGATTAAAAAAGAAAATTTTCAAGACTTTTTTCTGATCGTATTTTTCCGTGTAATATTTTGATAAACAGGTAAATACCCCGTGTTTTTTAAGTCAAAATGTGCTAATTTTGATGCACCCTCTTATTTTTTATCCCCAAATATATTGAGATCAATTAGTATCTGTAACCAATTCATTCATTATGGAAACTGCACAGGAGTATTATAGTTTGGGGTACTCGCACGAGAAAAGCGACCCAGAAAAAGCCATTGAATATTACGAAAAAGCAACGCAAATTAATCCTCAATACGTTGAAGCTTATCTGGATTGGGGTAATTTATTGCTTAATCAGGGGAAACCAGATGAAGCAAAAGAAAAGTATGAAAAATGCCTGGAACTAGATCCAAATTATAAGTTAGCGTATCACAATTTGGGATATCTAATGGAGAGAAGTGAACCGGAGGTAGCTATAGATTATTACAACAAAGCTATAGCATTGGATCCATACTATTTTGAAGCATATAATTCCTTAGGTAGTGTATTGTTGAACAGTCAGAAATATGAAGAGGCAAAAAAATATTTCAAAAAGTCCCTGGAAATTGCACCTAACTACAAATGGGCGCATTTTAATTTGGGAAGAATATTTGAAAAAACAGATTATATAAAAGCAATTGCATCTTATAAAAAAGCAATAGATATTGATATTAATTATCTCGAAGCATACTACGCTATTGCCGGAATTTGGTCTGATCAAAAGAATTACGAAGAGGCTAGAAATTGGTATGAAAAGTGCCTAGAAATAGATCCGGGATATAAATGGGCACATTATAATCTTGGAGTTTGTTTTGAAAATAACAACACAAAAAAAGCAATTGAATACTACCAAAAAGCAATTGATTTGGATCCACAATTTACGGATGTATATAACCGATGGGGAAATTTATTATTGGGGGAAGAACAATATGAAGAAGCTAAAGAAAAGTATGAGAAATGTATAGAAATAGACTCCAAATTTAAATGGGCATATTATAATCTAGGGGTTCTTAATGAACGAGTTAAGGATACTAAGAGTGCTATAAAACACTATAAAAAAGCTATCCATATAGATCCTGAGTATCAGGCAGCTTATGATAGTTTGGCCGAGTTATTACTTAATCGGAGTACTGTTTTACAAGCAAGAAGAGAATATAGTAAATGGACAAAGACAACTACAGGAAAGAAAATAGGCTATTATTATTTGGGAAGAACCTATGAAAAAACGGAGCCAGAGAAATCAATAACATATTTTGAAAAGTCGATCACAGAAGATAATAATTTTGTTACTGGATATAATAGTTGGGGCAATGTTTTGCTTAGCCTTGGAAAAAGTGAAGAAGCAGGAGAAAAATATCTGAAATGTATTCAGTTGGATCCAGATTATAAATGGGCTTATCACAATCTGGGTATTGTATCCAAAAATAAGAACGAGTACGAGAAGGCAATTCAATATTATCAGAGGGCTATAGAAATAGATTCAAAATATGAAGTAGCTTATTTAAATTGGGGAGATATTTTATTAGATCAGGAAGATAAAGAAAAAGCTCAGGCCAAGTTTGAAGAATGGTCCAATACCGATGCTATAAAAAAAATAGGATATTATTTTCTAGGACGATTATCCAAAAAAAATGATCCGGATAAAGCTATAGCATATTATGAAAAAGCCAGGAAAGCCGATCCCAAATTTGTAGAACTCTATAATGTATGGGGGAATGTGCTATTGGATAAAGGAATGCTCAAGGAAGCTAGAGAAAAATACAATAAATGCCTGGAAATAGATCCTAATTTCCATCTTGCATACTCCAATTTAGGTTTTAGTTTTCGTCACGAAGATCCCCAAAAAGCTATTGCATGTTATCAGAAAATTATACACAAAAAGAACGATGATGTCAATGCGTATAACGACATTTACCACTGCATAACCTTATTGAAAGATTATAAGGAAGAGGTGAAAAACTTTCATGATTTGGTGGATAAATATAAATCTGTCTATGGATTTTGGGCACTTGGGAATTTGTATCAGTACTTTTTGAAAGATTATGCTCAAAGTCTTTTTTACTACGAAAAAGCAACATTGTATGGAGAAGTTAAAGATGGGTTCCTTGATTTGTCAAATTTATATGATTCTATAGGAAATCTTCAAAAATCCGTTGAAGTCCTTGATGAGGTTTTGGAAGAAAATAATAACAATAATGTATATGCTTTACATAACAAAGCACATTACTTATTCAAGAAAGGGGGTATCAAAATTCCAGAAAGTTATGGCAAGAAGTATTACAATTCTACGAAAAGCAGTTAAAAGAGAATCTTATCTTCAGGAAAGACCCCAATAACTATCTGTATTGTGGCAATATTTATTTTGAATTTTTTGGGGATCTCGATAAAGCCGAACATCTTTTTGAGGAAGGCGTTAGAAGAGATAATAAAAATACAAGCTTGTTATTTGCTTTGAATCAATTATATGCCGAAAAGGATAAACGAGAAGTCAATGCAGAATTAAGCAATTATTGGAAACGAAATGCGAATTTAAAGGCCGCAGAAAAAATAATAAACAAACCGTATAATTTTGCCAATGATTATTTTAAAATGGCAGAATTATATGCTCTAGAAGGTGAAAATGAAAAAGGGCACAAGGCAATCAATGAATACCTAAGTTATGGGGAGCCTAGTGCCAAAGGGTTTAATCTACAGGGGCAGTTATATTTGGCCCAAGAAGAATACCTTAAAGCTATTCGTTCGTTTAAGAAAGCCGTAAAACTGGATGAGCATAATTTCTTGTTGTCTAACAATTTGGGGAATGCCTATTTGAGAAACAAAGAGTATTCGGCGGCTCGTAATGAATTTGATAAAGTACTAAGACGAGATCCTAATAATGTGGATGCACTAATTGGATTGAGTGAATTGAATTTGAATGGACCCGACGAAGAACTTAATGAAAAGGTTTTAAGCGAAACGGACAAGTATCTAAAGGATGCTATACAAATAGGAAAATCTGGAAAGGGGTCAAAACAACTTAATCTTTACGAAAACCGAAACTTCGGTACCAAAGAAAAGAAGTATAAAGATTTAAAACTTTCGGATTTATACTATTCTAGAGGATATATTAAAACCAAACAATACGAAAAAAACAAATTAGAGATCAATAATTCGTATTTGAAAGACAGTTTGCAATGTTTTAAAAAGTCCTTGGATAGCAATCCTGACAACATCAAAGCAAAAACTGCCATAGAAGAGATCAATACATTTATCAAGTCCAAAAGGGATACTAATATCAATGAAAGATCTAGAGCTTTATTGGTTTGCAGTATGGCTTTTGTGCTGTTTGCATTTTGTCAATATTACTTTTATTTCCTACCTAAAAGTACGGATAGTTATGCACTTGATGAAAAAGGGATCGCTTATCTATCAGAAACATTTTCATTAAAAGAAGAAGGAGTTGCTGGTATAAAAAGTATTACCGGAGTTCCTTTTAACGATAAAACAGCCTTGGTAACAGAGATTCAAAAGTTAGTTGCCAAAGATCAAAAAGTAAATATGATTAAGGTTCTGGAGAAAATGGATTTTAAAGTGCCAGATTCTAGAACCTCCACTAGCATTTTATCTGCAGGGTATTATGCATTAATTTCTTTTGGATCTATTTTGTTTATGATTGCAGGATTGTATTTACGTAAGTTGTTGAAAATTAAGGTGGGTGTGATCGAACTTGAAAAAAACAAGCCTTCAGAAATTAGTGATATGTCGCTTTCGGGAATTGAAAAATGATTGGTGAGAGTATTGTCAACTGTAAAGGCAAATACAACCTACTGCTTCTATCATTATGTAGTTTAATTTTAAATAAGTAAAGAAGGAGTGAAGTTCATTTTAAATGGATGGGAAATTGCTTACTTTAGTTTTTTGACAAAAATTCTAAGTTAAGCGTATGATACCAGAAATAGAAAAATTATTAAATGAGCAGGTAAAATATGAAGCCAAAGCCTCTGCGCAATATTTATCAATGGCAAGTTGGGCAGATACAAATGGTTATAATGGTGTTGCCAATTTCTTCTATACACAATCAGAAGAAGAACGAGTACATATGACCAAATTGGTAAAATTTATTAATGAAAGAAGTGGTAACGCAGTTATACCCGCGATAGATAAACCTAGAGATGATTTTAAGTCTCTAATGGAGTTGTTTGAAGTATTCCTGGAAAGTGAAGAGTTCGTAACAGCAAAAATTAATAATATTATTTATGAATGCTTGCAATTTAAGGATTATAATGTTCATAATTTTATGCAGTGGTATGTTGCAGAGCAATTAGAAGAAGAGGCTACTGCAAGAGATCTGCTAGATAAATTGAAGATTATTGGGGATGATAAATCAGGTCATTATTTGTTTGATCGTGATATCAATTCTTTTCAGCCAGAAGAACCAGCTAACTAATTGTTAATAAGTTAGTAAATAAAGAGAAAGGATTTCTTGCCTGGGGAAGTATTTTTTATATTTTTGCACTTTATTTAGATTTAATAAAAATTACAAAGTGTATAGTACAGATACCCCTTCATTATATTCCCCTTGTGCTTCTATGAATTGCGAAGTTGCCTGCGGAGGCAAAAAGAAAAAGTGTTGTAAGAAGTACAAGAAGAAAGGAAAAACGAACTGCAAAAGATGTCCAAAACTTTAATAGAACTAAACATACATTGGTAAATATTCACTGATGTCAAAAACGGAGATAATTAATTATCTCCGTTTTTTTATGACAAGATTGTAAGTGTTGGATAGTAACTTGAAAGATAATTTTTTATTATTGTATATAAAATTCTATGCTATGCGATTGATAATGATTGTTGGATGCTTTTTGGTTGCAGGTCTTCATATGGCAACCGGGCAGGAGTGGCTTACTGATTTTGAAGAGGCAAAAAAAGTAGCTTCAGAAAATGATAAACCTATTGTTTTGGTTTTTGCTGGTTCAGATTGGTGTGTACCATGTATCAAACTTGAAAAACAGATTTTACATACGAGTGAGTTCCAAAAGTACGCAAAGGAACACTACATTCTAATGAAGGCGGATTTTCCAAGAAAGAAAAAAACCAGTTACCTAAGACGCTCCAGGAGCAAAACAACGTTCTGGCAGAAAAGTATAATAGAAGTGGAGGATTCCCATTGGTGGTCGTGTTAGATAAAACCGGAAATAAACTTGGGGAAACTGGTTACAAAAAGGTGTCACCCCAATCGTATATCAAACTTTTAAACTCTATTATTCAATAACGATTTGAAGTTTCTAATTACTCTTGTTATATATTTAGCTAGTTATCCTGCGATGGCACAGCAAATTTATAAGCGTGCTGTTTTATTAATGGGGAGTGATTTTGAGATCACGGTAGTTGCCGAGAACAAAGAATATGCTGATCGATATATAGATGTAGCTATCCAAGAAATTCAAAGGATAGAACAAAAGATATCATCCTGGGATCAAAATTCGTTGACTTCTTCAGTTAACAAAAATGCTGGGATACGCCCTGTTGAGGTAGACAAGGAGCTTTTTGATCTTATAGCAAGATCAATAGCAATATCTAGATTGACCGATGGTGCGTTTGATATTAGTTATGCTTCTATGGATAAGATATGGAAGTTTGATGGTACGATAAACGCTTTGCCTTCATCAGCAGAAATTAAAGCATCTATTGCCAATGTTGGGTTTCAAAACATTAAGTTGAATAAAGAAAAAAGAACAGTTTTTTTACCTAAGAAAGGAATGAAAATTGGATTTGGTGCAATTGGTAAAGGGTACGCAGCTGATAAAGCTAAAGAATTACTTATTGCCAACGGTGTGAAAGCAGGGATTATCAATGCCTCTGGTGATATGAGTGCCTGGGGAGTACAACCTGATAAGACACGTTGGAAAGTAGCAATTACCAATCCTTTGAACAAAAAAAATGCTTTTGCCATGCTACCTCTTGTGGATCGTGCGGTGGTTACTTCAGGGAATTATGAAAAGTATCTTATCTTAGATGGAAAAAGATATGCGCATATTATTGATCCCCGCACCGGGTACCCTACAGAAAAGATCGCAAGTGTAACCGTCTTTGCTCCAAAAGCAGAATTAGCTGATGCATTAGCTACTTCGGTTTTTGTAATGGGAGTAACCACGGGAATGGATAGAATAAATCAATTAGATAATATTGAATGTATTATCATAGATAATGAAGGTAATATACATACCTCCAAAAACATAAAAATAGACCAATGAGTTATAGGTTAGTTTTAGGAATTCTTCTTACCAGCCTGCTGCATTCGTGTGTGGTGGTAAAAGAATACGAGAAAGTGCAATTAAATGATCCAGATATGGAGTTGGCACTTAAAAAATGTGATCGATTTGAAACCAATTTTCAAGCCTACAGAGAATCAGCTGCTGGTGCTAATGGAGGTAAAACCGGTGGAGGATGTGGTTGCAACTAAACTAATTGTATACAAAGAATATAACTCTTAAATTTTAGCTTTTGAAACGACTAATTTTGATCATTATCTTATGGAATACGTTTTGCGTTGTAGGACAAGAACAACAAGAAACAGAAAGATATAAGAAAAGAGTTTTGGAATCCACAGAAGTCGATTACCTGATGAGTTATTATACACAGGATGGTAATAATGCAGCGGTGACTGGTGGACTGGGAACAGAAGAACTTACCGATGTAACACCTACCATAGTGGTGTCGATTCCTCTCAATGATGACGATGTCTTGATTATAGATTCGAGTGTTTCTGCCTATACTTCGGCTTCATCAAGTAATGTTGATCCTTTTGATACCGAAGGACTTGCTAATCCATTTGTTGCTTCGTCTGGAGCTTCAAGAAATGATGTTTTAGCTACATTTACAGGTACCTATAGCCATAGTAGTGACGACAGAAATAGAGTATGGTCGGTCAATGCCTCTATCGCCAACGAATACGACTATTTCTCAGTAGGTTTCGGTGGTAGTTATGCCTATTTGTTTAATGAAAAAAATACCGAAGTTAGTATCAAAGCCAATGTGTTCTTGGATACCTGGAACGCAATTTACCCTTCAGAATTAAGGGATAATCCAGCATTTATTGAGTTTGATGACGAATCCCGAAACTCTTATTCACTTGGGTTAGGCTTTTCTCAGATTTTATCCAAAAAACTTCAGGGTTCTTTGTCTTTAGATCTCATACAACAAGAAGGATTACTTTCTACGCCTTTTCAAAGAGTACTATTCGCCGATGTAGCCGATCAGGTGGTTCAGGAATTTACTTTGGGTGATGATGTAGAAAGATTACCGGATACCCGATTCAAAATTGCTATGGGGGGTAGACTGCATTATTATGTGAATGAATATGTTGCAGTACGAACGTTTTATAGATATTATACCGACGATTGGGGGATCAATTCCCATACGGCTAGTATCGAATTACCCATAAAAATCACCGATAAGTTTACGGTATATCCAAGTTATCGTTTTTATCATCAAACCGAAGCAGATTATTTTGCACCATTTAATGAGCATTTGTCTATTCAGGAATTTTACACTTCGGATTTTGATTTATCAGATTTTAATGCAAATCAATATGGTATCGGGATAAGTTATACTGATATTTTTGCCAAAGCGCATATTTGGAAGTTCGGACTGAAGAGTATTGATTTTAGATATAGATACTACGAACGAAACTCTGGGTTGAATGCCAATTTATTCTCGGGAGGCTTTAATTTCCAAATGGATTAGCGCACATCCAGCAAGTTTCGGGTTTACTCGAAGTATATACGAATGTACTTTTGTAAGGTTTCAAATAGAAAAAAATGACACCACAAAATAGTATTAATTACAACCGTGTAGCGGAGGCGATTAGGTATATCAGAGAAAACTTCAAACAACAACCCGATTTGGATGAAATTGCGAGTAAGGTACATTTGAGTCCATTTCATTTCCAAAGACTATTTACAGAATGGGTTGGAGTAAGCCCCAAGAAGTTTTTACAATTCATAAGTATAGAATATGCAAAGCAGGTTTTGAAGAATAATGCGTCAACTTTGTTCGATACGGCTTTTGAGACCGGACTTTCCGGTACAGGAAGATTACACGATATGTTTATCAACATCGAAGGGATGACTCCAGGAGAGTATAAAAACGAAGGTCAAAATCTAGAAGTCAACTATAATTTTTACGATACTAATTTCGGGACCATCCTGGTGGGGTCTACGAGCAAAGGAATTTGCCATATGGCATTTACCGAAGATCGAGATGAAGGGTTTGTCATATTACAGAAAAGGTTTTGTAGAGCACAGTTCAACCAAACTACAGATCCTATACAAGAAAATGCACTACATCTTTTTACCAAAGATTGGAGACAACTGGACCAGATAAAACTTCATTTAAAAGCTACTGATTTTCAAATTAAAGTATGGAGTACACTGCTTAAAATCCCTAAAGGAGGTTTAGCAACGTATAGCGATGTCGCTAATCATATTGATAATCCAGGAGCCGTAAGAGCGGTTGGGACTGCGATCGGACAAAACCCAGTGGCTTTTTTAATTCCTTGTCATCGGGTGATTAGAGCATGTGGAGATTTTGGACAATACCATTGGGGAAGTGTTAGGAAGACAGCAATTATCGGCTGGGAGGCCGCCAATGTGTAGCATACATTGAGCAATATTCGGGTGGTATACGAGATCGTTAAAGTTCATCTTTGTAAGAGAACTTTAAAATTATAGCGATGAATACATTTAGAATTGTGCCATTATCAAAAGAGTATGTTTCGAGAATTAAAGCTACCAAAATAGATGCGTATGGCTATCCCGTTGTTGAACAACTTGCAAGTGGATATGGTCCTTGTCGATTTTCATTAAAACCTTTTGAACCCGGGAAGGACAAAAGGCTATTACTTAGGCATAGTCCGTTTGAAATTGCTAATGCATTCGATCAACCTGGACCTATTTTTGTTCATAAAGAAGAAGTAGCACCGTATCAAGATATCCATGTTTTCCCTCCAGAGATTAAGGCAGATACCAAAAACTTTCCATTAACACTGATTGGCTATGATGAAGATCAAAAAATGGTATTTACGCAATTGGTTAAGGATGATGATGTGGATGTATTAATCTCACAAATCTTTGAAGAGCATGAAAAAGTATCTTATTTACATGCCAGAAATGCCGAGGCAGGTTGTTATATCTGTAAAATCGAAAGGGTATAAAGTCAACGTTAATAAAAAAAGGGAACACATAAAACAGCGTTCCCTTTTGCCATGTAGCTTTAGAGGTAATCCACGAGCATTTTATAGTGTAACGTTTCAAAAAAGAATAACCCTACCCCTAAGTATCATTTTTTTAATTTTTTCATTTTTAGTTAGTTGTAAAAAGGATTAAGTTTTTTTTATGAGAAGTATCCAAATTGTTTTTCTACTTTAGAGCATCACCTAATTCTTATTAATATAACAAATCATCAAAATGAAACGAACAATCACTTTATTAGTAATGTGTATGGCTATTGCTTTTTGCCAGGCACAAGAATCAGACTACGCCCTTGTAGAAAAAACAGTACGTTATTACCTGGATGGAGGTACCAATAATGATTTTGAGACCTTAAAAAAGGCATTTCATGAAACGGCTACTATGAAATTTATTGGAGACGAATACAAAGAAGTGAATGCACTGGAGTTTTTTGGAAAAATGAAACCTGGTCCTAAACAAAACAGAAAAACAAGAATTGATTATATCAATGTGTCTGGACATGCTGCCAATGCAAAATTAGAAATTGAATACCCAAATTTTACCTTCATTGATTATATGAATCTGCTAAAGATCAATGGAGAATGGAAAATCGTGAATAAGATTTTTTACAAGAAAACGCAAGACTTAGCTTCTAAGTAGAAGTATTAAGTATTTATCCAATTATAAGAGACCATATCAATGATTTTTAGACAATACTTTTGGGTTGCACTTTTACTAGTGTCAACAAGCTATGCCTATTCGCAAAATAACGGAACATACCTAAAACAGAAGGCGCCAGGAACTACCCCAGAAATTTTTGCTCCTGGAATTATTTCTAATGAAGATGAGTACGAGTTTGGATCAGTGTTTTCAAAAAATGGAGAAGAATTTTTTTATGGAGTAGATACAGGAAACAGATCAGAAATAAGATATACCCGAAAGGAAAAAGATTCTTGGACTACTCCAAAAATAATAGTTGCTCACGAGGTTTACGGCTTTAATGATCCTTTTTTATCTCCAGACGAAAACAGGTTATATTATATTTCTGATCGCCCATTAGATGGAAAAGGAGAGGGTAAAGATTATGATATTTGGTATTCTGTTCGAGAAAAAGAGGGTTGGTCGGCACCTATCAATGCAGGGCCAAATATTAATACCAAAGCCAACGAATACTATATGTCGTTTACTGCAGAGGGAACAATGTACTTTAGTTCTAATAAAAATGCAGCACAAAATGAGGGACACAATTTTGATATTTATAGTGCGGCTTATCGCAACAATGAATTTCAAAAACCGGTAAAGTTGAGTGCTGCAATCAATACCAAAGCTTACGAGGCGGATGTATTCGTAGCCTTAGATGAGTCGTACATTATTTTTTGTGCCACTAGAAAAGATGGTTTTGGTAGAGGAGATTTGTATATAAGTTTCAAGCAAGAAGATGGCAGCTGGACAAAAGCTAAAAATATGGGAGCATCGATAAATACCAAAAATCATGAACTCTGTCCTTTTGTGAGTAATGACGGTAAATATTTGTTTTACACCAGTAATAGAGATATTTATTGGGTGGATGCTAAGATTTTGGATAGTTACAGATAAAAAGTAAGTTATGCGAATAGATATTTCTTAAAGAATTGTGAAAAGATATTCAATAGTATAGATGTGGATACGTTAAAAAACACTAAATTTAAACTAGATTAAATTCGGAGCTTATGAAAGTTAATGTTGTTTTTTTAGGGGTATTGATGTTTTTTACATTGCATTTCGCTAATGCGAGCACGACCGATAGCAAGATGTTATCCTTTGATCAAGAAAACCCGGAAGAATTGGTAGGAAAGTGGATGATGGATGGAGATGATGAGACCTATATAGAATTAAATTCAGACGGAACAGCCACAGAAAAGTCTATAGGAGAACCAATGAAAAGGTTCTGGTCTGTAAAAAATGATAAACTTTGTTTAAAAGCTTCTGAAAAACAGAACGGTGCAGAAATGTGTATAGAATTTATGCTTAACCAGGATGTACTTGTATTGACCATGGATAACATGAAACTACCTTACACTAGATATAGAGGACATTAGTGATATTGTTCTTAACTACAGATACATCTAGAATACTAAAGTACTATTTTTATAATGGTCCATTTGGGTTAAAAAAGACTTTGGTTGGACAATTTGATATTCTTTTTTCAATAATATGGGACATCCAATAAAAGCCATCTCTATATAGTATGTCTGCTCATAGAAAAATAATGCAGGAGAGCTAATTTTTCTTTTTTTCTAAATATTGTCCAAATAAAAGATCGATGTTCGTCATAATGGTGTAAAAAAAATGTAAACCATTAAAAAACAAACACATGAAAGAATTTATGTTTCTCTTTAGAGGAGGAGATGAAGTATGGGATACCAAATCTCCAGAAGAACAACAAGAACACATGCAGCACTGGCAACAATGGATCGGTGAAATCGCAGAACAGGGTAAATTCGTAAGTGGAGAAAGATTACGAACTCAAGGAAAAACAGTAGTAAACAAAGGAACAAGTATCATTGATCGCCCTTTAACCGAAGGTAAAGAACTTGTTGGAGGATATCTTAGGATAAAAGCAGATTCCATCGAAGAAGCGACAGAAATGGCCAAGGGATGCCCAGGTTTTCATTGGGATGCTTCTGGAGTTGAAGTTCGCGAAGTATGGACTGAACATTAAACCATTTTGCTATGAGTGATTTTTTATTAATTATAAGAGGAGGGCAAGAATTGTATGCCCAGAATTCTCCTGAAGAAATGCAACAACATATGGAGGATTGGCAAGATTGGATGAATGCTTTGGCAAAGGAGGAGAAATTGCTAGGAGGTCAACCTTTGATGAATGAGGGGAAAACGTTGTTGGATTTTGGTAAAAAAGTGATTGATCGGCCTCTTGCAGAAGGCAAGGAACTTGTAGGCGGATATCTATTGATCAAAGCCGAGTCTTTGGATAGTGCTACTGAAATTGCTAAAAAATGTCCGAGTATTACCTACAATTGTAGTGTCGAGGTGCGAGAAATAAGTCCGATGTAATTCATTTGGATAATTACAATAACATAGAAGCTACCGTAAACCATCTTTTTAGAAAAGAATCTGGAAAGATGGTTGCTGTTTTGATCAAGATCTTTGGAACAGAAAATATAGAACTGGCCGAGGATGTGGTACAAGATGCTTTGCTAAAGGCATTAGAGACCTGGAAATATAGAGGACTTCCAGAGAACCCAAGTGCATGGTTGTATCGTACGGCAAAGAATAGAGCTATCGATGTCATCCGTAGAAATAAACATAGCCGGGTTATTGATTTTTCGGATCCTCAACGGCAATTGTTAACATCTAATTATACCTTGGGCGCGACTATGGATACCTATTGGCAAGAAGATAGTATAAAAGATGATTTTCTAGCGATGATGTTTGCCTGTTGTCACCCTAATATTTCTCCAGAAAACCAAATTACCTTTGTTCTTAAATCCTTATGCGGATTCAGTACCAAAGAAGTAGCAAAAGCTTTTTTGACTGGTGAAGATACCGTTTCAAAACGTTTGTATCGTACCAAAGAGTACTTCAGAAAACATAAGATTAAACCCCAAATACCCAAATCAGATCAGATTGTTTTACGAACCAATACGGTGTTGAGCGCAATTTATCTGATGTTCAATGAAGGGTATAACTCTACACATTCTAATGATCTTATACGTAAAGATTTAATTGGTCAGGCCATGTTGCTATGCCGTTCTCTATTTTCTGAAGAAAGAACAGCACTGCCACAAGTATATGCGTTGATGGCACTGATGTGTTTTCATGCAGCAAGATTGGATAGTCGTTTAGGAAGCAACGGAGAGTTGATTCTTTTGGATAAACAGGATCGAAAACTTTGGGATTCATCTTTGATCGACTCAGGGAAATTGTATATGAATAAAGCGTCTTTTGGGGATCAGTTGTCTATCTATCATCTAGAAGCGGCAATAGCCTATGAACACTGTAGTGCTAGGCAATACGAAAATACCAATTGGAAAAAGATCTTAGAGTATTACGATATTCTTCTGAAACTGGCTTTTGATCCCGTTGTATTTCTAAATCGTGCCTTGGTTATTCTTGAACTTTACGGGCCACTAGAAGCATTGGAAGCTATTGATCATATCAAAAACGAAAAACAATTACAAGGGTATTACCTTTATCATGCAGCTTTGGGAGAGATTAATAAAAGACTACAGCAATTGGACAAAGCAATCGCCCATTTTGAAAACGCCATTGCTTTGACCGGATCCAAGCAAGAAAAACAACTACTAGAAGGCAAAATTCAAGAAATGATGAAGTCAATTCAATCGAAATAAAAGGGATGTTGATAAAAATAAATGCAGGTTACGGGAACCCGTAGTTTCTGTATTAAATATTTAAGTATGTTCGTTGCTTAGCTACGTTTTACTAAAAATATGGTTAATGGGGAATAGCCATGTTTAAATAGCACTAAGTAATATATTTAATGAAGAAATTGTTGTCATCCTTTTTTGGGGAGTGGTTTTTGATCAATGGGTCCAGAAATCATCAGGATACTATTTTTATTACCTCTACAGATAATGCTACTGGAAGAACGATAATGATCGAAGAAAATGAGTATAATGTTTGGGTGTATTTGCTGCGATCAGACAAAGGAGGAATTGACTTTAAAGGCTTTCTATGCACCGTAATTAATCCCAAAAAAAATGATGCTTCTATACAAGAAAAACCAGTTGCAGATACTTTGTTGCCTTCTTCAATAGTTAATTCGTTTGGATATATAAAAAACATTAGAAAAAAACATATTTCGATACATTGGCAACCAGACTATGTTTCTGTTCTTGTGAAAAATAAAGTATATCTCATTATGGATATTGTCTCAAAGGTGAGTTATTCAAAAGGTCTCGCTGAAGATTGTGAATATGGAAAATGTTTGGAAGGCTAAAAAAATGACGGCTACACGTACTGCTTATTCAGTGTAACCGTCCTTAGTTATTGCGTTTTGTTTCCATTACCTGTGAATTGCGTAACTACAAGATGCTGGAAGTTCTTTTAAAAAGTTAATAAATGGTTTAAAGTCCAATCCGAATGTAAAGTTTAAAGTTTTCATACGCTATTAATTTTAATTATTTGTATTATTTGGTTTATATAAATCAATAGCTGTGCCAAACTTTTAAATACCTGATTGTCAGTTACTTGTATTAGGTTTTTGTTCTCTAGGGTTTAAGCGGATATATTTTAATTCGTGTTTATTCGAGGATATAGATCAATCTACCATCCATATGATCTGCTACTCTTCCGTAGGCAATCAAAGAAGCACCTATAGTCCATCGATTTGCAATACGATACCAAAAAGAATAGCGCTGATATACATCATTGGGTTGTAATGTTTCGGGATGGGTTATATAGATCCCAAACTGTTGAAGAAAATAGAAGTTACCTACAGAAAAATGATGACCTGCCGTAATCGCTGAAGAAAAAGCAGATTCATTTATTCCTTCGTTTTCTGCTCGTTTTTCGTCAGACCAATCATACCATAATTCTGCTCCCAGATTAAAGCCGTTTATTCGGGATAAAGGTTTAAGAGCTCCTCCCAGTACTCCGAATAATGGATGGTTGGATGCTTCGGCTTCACGATCAGAAGATCTTAAACTTGCAAAACCGCCAAGATAGTAACTCCAGGAGGTAGCATATTTTTTTAATTCATCTGGCTTAGGAGTTAGTTTGTAATCACCTATCACCTTGTCAACACCAAGGGATAGTGTGGGGAAGTTCATCCCTTTATTAGGTTGTTTTTGGCCTCCATTCGAAATGTGATTATAATTTGCGGTAAGATTGATGGCATAACCATTATTGAAATGATAATTGAGATTGAGCGATAAGGCCAGATAAAAACTCAAATTGGTACTAAAAAGTAGATTGTCTGGATTGGTTTCTTCATCAAAAATAGTGTCCAGATATGTCGCACCGATAGATCCTCTAAGAGAGAATTTTAATGGTCCTTGATAAATAAAATAAGGTTCTACAAAATAGATAAGGTTATATGAATTCCCCAATACATCAGGATTTGCATAGTTGAAATATGCAAAAGCAAAACCCGTTTTTCCATAGCAAAAACAAGTTTTCCAGGCTTTATCACTGGTTTTGAGCTTACTTATTTCAATTTGTAATCCAAACGGGTTGGTTTGAGATATAGGTTTTAGGTCTGGAGTATGAGCAATAATAAAACCGTAGTGTGATTTTACACCATAAAATTTTAAGTCCGATTGGGCATTCACAATGCTATAAGTACCCAATATGATGCAGAGCATAATAATTCTAAGCATACCTCTATATATGTACAAATAAGGTACTTAAAATTTAGGTGGCGATAAAATTATTTTGGTAATAAAATAGTAAATAAGCCCAGGATTGAGTCTTTTCCTTGATAGAAACCAGGAAAAAAGATAAAAAGACCTAAATCAATTCGAAAAGTCTGTAATTAAAACACTTCCACTGTTACCGTATTGTGACCAATTACATTTTTCACAATTAATATTTTTTAGTACTCTCTTTTACGGTTGGCCCATGTGTTAATTGAGAGTGAAGACTTTACTCTATGGTAAAGGCCTTTTTATTCTAAGCGGCAATACCATTACCGCTCTCTTCGTATTTTCCTACTATCAATGAAGCCAGTAGCGACCTGGAATCGAATTGAATAAAAATAGGATTTTGTTGTTTGAAGGTATCCAATATTGATTGTAAACCTGATTCGTGAAAATGTACTAAAAACGTTTTGTCCGCTTTCAGTTTGTTTTTAGGAAGTGCCTTATCATTTTTGATAATCCCCAGGCAGCCTAAATACTTTGAATTTTCCCCGTACAAGTACACATACCCCATTTGATAACCTCCACCTTCTGCATAGTTGCTAATAATCTTAATGTTATAGCTTTCTATTTTGTGTGTAAAAACCATTTTTGGTATTGCTTTTTTAAGAGTTAATGATTGTTTGTTTTATTTGTATCATCAATATTTGTTCCAAAGTTATTGGATATAGCTTTTACACGGTAGAGGGAAAACACGGATTTTGACCAGGGGTATTTCCCTTTTCTATCAATTATTTAAACATTTTTAAGGATTCTGTGATTAAAACACTTTGGTAAAGTAGAAACCTAAACCATAGCTATCGTTGTATTGAGGAGCAAATGCTACTCCTTTTAGTTTTTTAAAGGGATTCCAATCGAATAAGTATTCAAAATGGTAAACTACTTTGGTTGCCAAAATACCAATTCCGGCACCTACCAATACATCGGATAGGTAATGTGCATTGTTCATCATTCGTAAAGCTCCGGTCATCACTGCAAAAGCGTATCCACTATATGCTAAAGCCGGGCTTGTATCCTTGAACTCTTCATACAAAACGCTAGCGGTTGTAAAGGCAGTGGTGGTATGTCCAGACGGAAAGGAGTTTGCATGTGTGGAGTTCTCTGCATAATCTCCGGGTCTTTTTTTGTAAATTTCTTTTTTCAGAAGAGTAGAAGTACCATTACTCAATAAAGAAGATAAAACCAAAATCTTTGTTTGGTCAAACCAATGATTTTGAGCCTTAACTCCCAAAATGTCCGCAGTATACATTTGTACTACAGGTATATACCTGGTATAATCATCTATTTTGGTGTTGAAATCATTACCGATTGAACTCCGTAAATCTTTTTGTAAGGATTGTTCAAAATCGTTGGTAGACAATAAAACTCCTGTGGTTATTAATGCAATGGGAACTAACCTACCAGTAAGTTTCTTTTTCTTTACTGATTGTTCGGTTTGGTAATACTTCGTAAAATCATTTTTCTGTTCTGATTTGGGAGTCAATTGAGCAATAGAAGTATGACAACATAGGCATACAAGCCATAGGGATATAATTTTTTTCATAGCGATTCATTTTGGGGACTTACGCAGTGTGATCAATTATCAACAGAAATATACAAGTTTTGCATTAAAAAAATGTTAATAAATCAATTTTTGTTAATAAATAATTAACTTTTTTTGATAAAAATGTGCTTTTTGTCGATAAATAACGTTTTTTAACGATGTTTATTGTCGTCTTATACTGAAATGCAGATATTCTTTACAAAAGGTCAAAACCTTGTTAATGGTTTTCAAAATCCTGTAAAAAAATAACATAAGGATAACATGAAGTATTCTTTAAAAAAACGTATATTTGCACGCAATTAAATTTTAATTGCGATGACAGCACATGAGTCCAAAATACTTGGAGAAGGCCTTACCTACGACGACGTACTTTTAGTCCCTGCCTTTTCTGAGGTGCTTCCAAGAGAAGTAAGTATTCAAACAAAATTTACCAGAAACATAACGCTTAATGTTCCTATCGTTTCCGCAGCAATGGATACGGTTACCGAAAGCAGTATGGCGATTGCCATGGCGCAAGAAGGAGGGATCGGTGTTCTGCACAAGAACATGACGATAGAAGAACAAGCGATCAAAGTGCGAAAGGTAAAACGTGCTGAGAGTGGGATGATTATAGATCCGGTTACCTTGCCAAGGGATGCAAAAGTGATTGATGCCAAAAACAACATGCGTGAGCATAGTATTGGAGGTATTCCTATCGTTGATGATGAGAATACGCTTATTGGTATTGTTACGAATAGAGATCTTCGTTTCGAAAAAAATGATGAAAGACCAATTTCTGAGGTGATGACAAGTGAGAACTTGGTTACCGTAGGAGAAGGGACTTCTCTGCAAGAAGCAGAAGTAATTCTTCAGAATAATAAAATTGAAAAGTTACCAGTTGTTGATGGAAACTATAAATTGGTAGGTTTAATCACATTTAGAGATATCACCAAGTTAACCCTGAATCCAATGGCAAACAAAGATGCTTTGGGAAGATTAAGAGTCGCAGCGGCTATTGGAGTTACCGGAGATGCAGTAGATAGAGCAGAAGCGTTAGTACAATCTGGTGTAGATGCGGTAGTTATCGATACTGCTCATGGACATACCAAAGGAGTGGTTACCGTTTTAAAAGATGTGAAAGCAAAATTCCCCGATCTTGATGTCATAGTGGGGAATATTGCCACAGCTGAAGCAGCAAAATATTTGGTAGAAGCAGGAGCCGATGCTGTAAAAGTAGGAATTGGTCCTGGATCTATTTGTACAACCCGTGTCGTAGCTGGAGTTGGTTTCCCACAGTTTTCCGCTGTACTAGAAGTTGCAAATGCAATCAAAGGATCAGGAGTACCGGTAATTGCCGATGGAGGTATACGCTATACAGGAGATATTCCTAAAGCTATAGCAGCTGGAGCAGATACGGTAATGTTGGGGTCATTGTTAGCTGGTACCAAAGAATCTCCAGGAGAAACTGTGATTTATGAAGGAAGAAAGTATAAAACATATCGGGGTATGGGATCTGTAGAGGCAATGAAAAAAGGATCTAAAGATCGTTATTTTCAGGATGTAGAAGACGATATCAAAAAATTAGTACCAGAAGGTATTGTTGGTCGTGTAGCATACAAAGGAGATCTTTCAGAAAGTATTCATCAATTTGTTGGAGGTTTACGAGCAGGTATGGGATATTGTGGGTCTAAAGATATTGCAACTTTACAGAATAGCGGTCGCTTTATAAAAATTACAGCAAGTGGTATTCATGAAAGTCATCCGCATGACGTGACTATTACCAAAGAAGCTCCAAATTATAGCAGAAGATAATCAGTTAAAATAATTATATAAAAAAACCTGCTGATTAGCAGGTTTTTTTATGTCGTAAATTGCAATGGTTTATTTACCTTCTTCGATTTTGATACCTAACTTCGTCATCACCTTTCTAGTTAAGTCATAATTTGGATCGATATATGCCAAACCACTTGATGTAATCGTAAATACTTGAGTATAAGATTCTGCTTTTGCGATTTCCTCAAGAGCTTTTCCGATTTTTGTGTAAAGTGGTTGTAATAATTTGTTTTGTTCTAGTTGTACCAACTGAGAACCGTTTTGTCTAAACTTTGCGATATCGCTTTCCATGGCAAGAATTTCTTCTTGTTTGGTTTTTTTCATCGGTTCTGTAAATGAAGCTACGTTATCTTGATAGTCTTTTACTTTGGCTTGATAACCTTCAACTTTTACCTTTAATTCATCTTCTAATTTCTTGTTATAAGCTTTCAAATCTTCTTGAACCTTTGTAAGCTCAGGCATTTTAGAAAGAACGAATTCGGTGTCAATGGTTCCTGTTTTCGACTGAGCACTAAGTTGAAGACTTACTACTAAAACAAAAATGGTTAGGAATATCTTTTTCATGTTGTTTTCTGATTTTTAAATTTTTGCAAATATATAAGGTCTTAGACAATATCCGTACCAATCCCAATATTTTTACAAATTATTCAGAATAAACTTGTCCGCGATGAGGTTTTAACAGATCACGAACCTTCTTCATTTCAGACTCTGGGACCACCATATAGGCAATACTATGCATATCGGTAAGCTCCTCAAAACCAGTAATGTTTAATGCTAGTTTTTCTGCAACGATAAATTCTTTGAGATGGATTTCATGATGTTGAGCTGTTTTGCTGGCAGCAGGTCCTCTAAAATCCCAAATAAGTTTTAGTTTTCTTTCCAAGTGATAACGAAGATAAGTTAAACATAGATACGAATTGATGCTTGTGCTTAATCCAAAACACTTTTCCCGTCTTCGGCAAAAGCTTTAAAAGCCTGCATGTACAGATAAGATTGTTTTTTGAATGCTCCAGGCATTAAGAATCCCATAAGTTTCATGAAACCACTAAACTTAAATTCGTTTTTAGAGATCCATTTGGTATGTCCATTGGCGAGCTCTTCAAAATAATTTTCCTGAATATTGTATACATTTTTAGCGTCAAAAGTAAGATGAAGTGCTTCTGGAAGATCAACAAGAGTAATGGTTTCGATCATTTCTAATTCCCGTTTTCCCATTTTATAAGTAAGTTTGGAAGTAGCGCCAGTTTTGCCTTTTTCACCACTTAAATGTTCCATACTTATCAAACCCTTTTGCCAATGTTTTAGGTTTTCTTCATTGTCAAATTTTTGAATAACCTCATTTCTGGGCAGGGCAATTTCGATATCAAGGGTATACTCCATATTGTGTTTTTGTTTGTTAGGTCGTTAAGCGGAGACAATATACGCAGAACGTAAAAAAATTAAAAGAAAATACGATTTGAAGGAATCCCTTCGTTAATGTTGTAGCTTGTAAAACATCTTAATATTGTTATTTTTGTCCAGTTTACGGACTTTATCACAAATCAATCATGCATACAAAGTCATTTGTCTTTTTTTTAGGGTTACTTTTTTTCGGGCTTGCCAACGCTCAGGAAAAAGAAGAGGTATTACTTACTGTAGATGGTACACCGGTATACATTTCAGAATTTAAAAAAGTATATCTCAAAAATATCGATTTGGTTAAGGATGATTCTCAAAAAAATATAGATGAGTATCTGGATTTGTTCGTGAACTACAAGTTAAAACTTAAAGAGGCAAAGGCTTTAGGTCTGGATCAAAAAAAGAGTATCAAAAGGAGTTGTCGGGATATAGAAAACAACTGGCTTCGGGATATCTTACGGATACAAGAACCTCTGATGCTTTAATCAAGGAAGCCTATGATAGGTCTTTAGAACGTGTAAATGCGAGTCATATTTTGACTTTGGTTAAACCCACCGCTTCTCCGCAGGATACGCTGAAAGCCTACAATAAAATTATTGAAGCCAGAAATAAAGTCATTGGCGGGGCAAATTTTGAAGAAATAGCAAAGAGTTATAGCGAGGATCCTTCTGCAGTTAAAAATGGTGGTAACCTGGGATGGTTTTCAGTTTTTAGAATGGTATACCCATTCGAGAACGAAGCATTTACAACTAAGATAGGAGAGGTCTCCCAACCTTTTAGAACTAGATTTGGATACCATATAGTAAAAGTGAATAACCGCGAAAAGAGCTTAGGAGAGGTAACAGTTGCTCATATTATGGTGGCGATTAATGAGAAGAGAACAGAAGATCAAGCCAAAACCAGAATTGAAGAAATCAATCAACAGCTTGGCCAGGGAGTGTCTTTTGCTTCTTTGGCAAAAGAATATAGTGATGATCCAAGTACAGCCATCGATGGAGGGAAAATAAGGCGTTTTGGTCAAGGAGTATTAAACTCAGAGACATTTGAGAAAACCGCTTTTGCTCTTCAAGAAAAAGATGAACTGTCTCAACCCATAAAAACCAAATATGGTTGGCATATTATCAAGTTGATAGAAAAGCATCCTCCAAAATCTTTCGAAGAACAAAAAGCAGAACTTACAAGTAAAGTAAAAAGAGATAGCAGATCCAAACTGGTGACTACATCTTTTATGAATTCTCTAAAGGAAAAGTATGGGATATCTCGTAATGAAGATGCACTTGAATACTTCAAACAAATTATTCCAGATACCATTTCTAATCAAGAGTGGACGATAGAGGAAAATGCAAATTTGAACAAAGAGATTTTTTCGTTAAAAGATCAAAAAGTTACCTATCAAGATTTTGCTGAGTTTTTGATGAATAAAAGATTAAGAGCAGGAGTAAGCGTTGATGGAGACACTTTTGTAGAAGAAATGTTTACTCAATTTGAGTCTACAACATTATTAGAGTATTATGATGAACATTTAGAAGACGATAATGCTGATTTTGCTACTGTTTTTAATGAGTACAAAGATGGGTTGTTATTGTTTGATCTAATGGAAACCAAAATATGGAATGTAGCAAAAACAGATAGTGCAGGTCTACGAAAATTCTATGATACTAGAAAAGAAGAGTATGTACAAGCAGAGACTTTTAAGATTATAAAAGCATCTTCAACTAGAAAAGATGCTATAGAAAAAGTAAAAAAACTACTGAAGCAACAAAAACCTCTAGAAGAAATTAAGAAGCAAGTGAATACTGGCGATGCGTTTATAGTGCTTTTTTCAGAAGAAGATTTAATTAAAGGAGAGCATAAATTTCCAAAAGGCTTTGTTGCAGAAAAAGACGGAATTACGACAACCAACGAAGGGAATTTTATCACTTTGATAATGGTAAAAGAAATAGTATCTTCAAGAGTCAGAAAGTTTGAAGAAATCAAAGGGGAAGTGATCAATGATTTTCAAGAAAACATGGAAAAGAGCTGGCTGGCAGAGTTGCGAACAAAATACCCTGTTAAAGTTGATGCTAAAGTGATGAAAAAAGTAAAAAAGGAGTTGTTAAAATAGTTCATGAGATATTTCATATTTTCATTAGTAATATTAGGGATGATTTCCTGCCAAAAGTTCGGGAATCAATTACAGAAAGAAGCGGTTGCCAGGGTTAACGAAACCTATTTGTACAAAGAGGATATTGCTTCTTTGGTTCCGGCAAATACTCCAAAACAGGATAGTGTTAGCATTGTGCAGAACTATATCAATTCCTGGGCTACACGACAACTTTTTATAGATCAGGCCAAGAGAAATCTTACCGAAGCAGAACTTAAGGAATTTGATGAGCTGGTAGAAAGTTATCAAAGTACATTGTATATCAACGCCTATAAAAATGCCGTGATCAACAAATCCATAAATATGGAGATTACCGAAGAGGATTTGATCACGTATTATAACGAAAATTTAGAAAATTTTAATCTTAATGAGGAGTTAGTACAATTACGTTACTTACATTTGCCACCTGATTATGGAAATATTGTTGCAACGCAGCGACAATTAAATCGTTTTAATGAAGAGGATATAGAAGAACTAGTGACCAAGCAGGTCGAATATTTAGGGTTTTCTCTAAATGATTCGACTTGGGTGCGTTTGGATCAGTTGTTGAATAAAATTCCTATTCTTAAAAAACAGGATAAGAACAAAATATTAAAAAGTGGAAAATACATGCAACTTAGGGACTCTACAGGAGTTTTTATGATTAAGATTGAAGATGTATTGAAACGAAATGAAAAAGCCCCGATCGAATATATCAAACCTACAATCAGACAAATAATACTTAACAAGAGAAAGCTAGAGCTGGTTAAGAAAATAGAAAAAGACATTACAAGAGATGCAGTTGAGAACAAACAATTTGAAGTCTATAATTAAAATTACAGCATATTTTACGATCCTTATCATAGGTGTAGAAGGAATATTTGCTCAAGAAGTTATACAAGATACTGTTGTAGTAGATTCTACTACAACAATAGATACTCTTGGGATTGCAACAGATTCTTTAAAAATAGTAAAAGAGCCTGTTAAAGAACCTTTCAAAAGAAGAAAAAATAGACGGTGTTGCAGCGGTGATAGGAGAAAGCGTAATCCTGGATAGTGATATAGATATTGCTTATCAACAATTGTTAAGCGAAGGAGTTTCTCAAGGAGATGTAAGTCGTTGCGAATTAGCAGGAAGTCTTTTTGAAAATAAACTATATGCGCATCACGCAGTACAAGATAGTATTGTGGTTAGAGATGCTGAGATTAGCTCAATGGTAGATCAGCAGTTAGGGTATATGACTAACGAGTTGGGGACTATAGAAAAAGTATTAAGATTTTACAAAAAAGACAATGTAGAAGATTTTAAAAAGGAACTTTTTGAGATCAACAAATCCAACCGATTGTCTGAGTTGATGCGTACCAATATTATCGAAGATATTGAAATTACTCCAGAAGAAGTTCGAGAGTTTTTTGATGCTATTCCCGAAGGAGAACGTCCTTTGTTTGGTACCGAGGTAGAACTGGCACAAATTGTAATCGAACCTGAAATACCCGAAGAAGAAGAGCAGAAGGTAGTAGATCGATTGAATCAGTTTAGAGAAGATATTGTAGAAAACGGAAGTAGTTTTGCAACAAAGGCAGTATTGTATTCTCAAGATCCAGGATCTAAATCTACCGGAGGAAAATATACTTTGGATAGAAAAAGTGGTTTTGCAAAAGAATTTAAGGACGTAGCTTTCAGTCTAGAAGAAGGCGAAGTTAGTGAGCCTTTCAAAACGATATTTGGTTGGCATATTGTAAAAGTAGATCGAATTCGAGGAGAGGAAATCGATGTAAGACATATCCTTTTGGTCCCAGAAGTAACCAGAACAAGTGTCGAAAATGCGAAAAAACATATTGATTCACTTAGAAATGTATTAGTGGCTGGAAAGATTGATTTTAAAGAAGCCGCAAGAAAATTCAGTGATGAGAAAGAGACCAAAGAAGATGGTGGGCAATTAATTAATCCAACAACAGGTGATACCCGTTTTGAACTTACCAAAATTGACCCTATATTGTACGATCAAGTATCAAAACTAAAAACCAATGATGTTTCATTGGTGATTCCTGATCAAGATCGTCAAGGAAGAAAAAAGTTCAAGCTGATTACAGTGCTTAACAGATATGATGAGCATATCGCCGATTACTCCAAAGACTATCTTAAAATTCAGGAATTGGCGCTTAGGAAAAAGCAAATTGAAGCAATCCGAAAGTGGCAAAACGAAAAGATAATGGATACTTATGTAAAAGTTAATGGCGACTACAGGGACTGCGAGTATAGCGGTAACTGGTTAAAAAAAGAAAAATAAGATGTCAGACGACGTAGCGGCTATCGAACAGCTGGTAAAAAAACATTCCCAACTAAAACAAGAAATTGCTAAAGCTATTATTGGCCAGGAAAAGGTAATCGACCAAATCCTGGTTTCAATTTTTTCTGGGGGACACGCTTTATTAATTGGTGTTCCTGGATTGGCAAAAACACTTATCGTAAATACTATTTCCAAAGCTTTAGGGTTAGATTTTAAGCGTATCCAGTTTACTCCGGATCTAATGCCAAGTGATATCCTTGGGAGTGAAATTTTAGATGAGTCCAGGCATTTTAAATTTATCAAAGGACCAGTGTTTGCCAACATTATTTTAGCCGACGAGATCAACAGGACACCGCCAAAAACTCAGGCAGCTTTGCTAGAAGCTATGCAAGAGCGCGCTGTAACGGTCGCCGGACATCACTACAAGCTAGATTTACCTTATTTTGTATTGGCAACGCAGAACCCTATAGAACAAGAAGGAACCTATCCGCTACCAGAAGCGCAGCTGGATAGATTTATGTTTGCTATAGAGTTAAAATACCCGAGCTTTGAAGAAGAAGTAGAGGTGGTAAAAAATACTACTGGAGATACTTCCAAAACCATTAATCCGTTGTTTACAGCTCAGGAGATTGTGGATTTTCAACATTTGATCCGTAGAATCCCGGTAGCTGATAATGTTATTGAGTATGCAGTGGGTATGGTTGGTAAAACAAGACCTAATGCAGATTCAACTACAGAGTTGGTAAAGAATTATGTGGATTGGGGTGCTGGACCAAGGGCTTCTCAAAATTTAATTTTGGCAGCAAAAGCAAATGCTGCTGTAAAAGGAAAATTCTCTCCTGATATAGAAGATGTGCAAGCTGTTGCCATGGGGATCCTACGACATAGAATTATCAAAAACTACAAGGCCGAAGCCGAAGGGGTAAGCGTTGAAGATATCATTCAAAGCCTGTTTTAAATTATTCATCAACTCGACGAATTCTAATCCTTAAAAATCTTATATTTTTTTATCGGATAGATTAAACCTATGATGTGTTTTTTAGTCTTATAACTAAACATTTAAAAAGTTATAGTATATGAGACATTTAATAGTAGGTATTTTTCTAAGTTGTGGTGTAGTGTTATCTTCATTTGCACAGTCTGAGAACCATGAAGGAAAAGGTAGAGGATTGAAAAAAGAATTTTATCAAAACCTTTCAGAAGAACAAAAAAGCCAGCTCGACAGCCATAAGGCTTTACGAGAAACGCACAAATCCAAAATGGAAGCTACTTTTACCGAAGAGCAATTGGCTATTGTGGCAAATAAAGATTTATCCAGACGCGAACGTAGAAAAGCTTTATTGCCTACAATGACTGCTGAACAAAAAGCCATGGCCAAAGCACATAAAGAGGAAATGAAAGCCAAAAATGAAGCCTTCAAGGAAACTTTAACCGAAGAGCAACTGGCACAATACGAGAGCCTAAAACATAAAAGGAAGAGAAGAGGAAAAAGACACTCCGGGAAGTGATAGAATCTTGAAATTTTAGAATATAGGAAAGTGAAGCTATGGTCTTCACTTTTCTTTTTTTGATAAAAATGGGTGTTTTTTTGAGGATTTTTTTGAATTTTACTATAACGTTTTCGTAAATCGCAAAGAGAGGGTGTTATTTTCTTCACTATTTTTTTATAAAATTGATAGTTTTAACAAACTGAATTTATGAATTTCAAGAAATCGATACCCTATTTTTTTGAAAAACGCAAAAACATCTGAATAAGGCTATTCATTTAATAAAATCTTCTAAAATTCGTATTTTCGCAAGACTTTTAAATGCCTAAAATATTCAGTATTTGATACAGAATATGGATATGATAAAAAGGCGTATTATGGATTGCGAAAACAAAAAAATGCTTTCAAATACATAGAATACTCCCTAGTAATCATGATAAAAGTTTAAGGTTCTTGTTTTTGATGAGATAAAATTCATAAGGCATGAACATATTGAGATGTAAGGACCATGTAAATTTTGCTACAGATCCTATAACTTTTCAAGAAACGATAATCGTTTACGACGTATTGTGGTTTTTAAAAAGTATGGAACAAAAGTTTATATGTGATTACACATTTTAAAAAGGAAAGAATTCTATTATTTACTATATGAACACGTATAACGATTACCTCAAGGAGATCGAAGAAAGGAAATCTCAAGGATTACACCCTAAGCCGATCGATGGAGCGGCCTTATTAAGTGAAATTATTTCACAAATCAAAGATAAAGACAATGCACATCGTGAGGATTCACTTCACTTTTTTATTTACAATACATTACCTGGTACAACCAGTGCTGCAGGTGTAAAAGCTAAATTTTTAAAAGAAATTATTCTTGGTGAAGCGGTTCTTGAAGAGATCTCTCCTGCTTTTGCCTTTGAGCAGTTGTCTCATATGAAAGGTGGACCTTCGGTTGAAGTATTGTTAGATCTGGCTTTAGGAAATGATGATGCTATTGCTCAAGAAGCCGCTAAGGTTTTAAAAACACAGGTATTCCTTTATGAAGCGGATACAGAACGTTTGGAGGATGCTTACAAAGAAGGAAGCGGAATTGCTAAAGATATTATCGAAAGTTATGCTCAGGCAGAGTTCTTTACACAATTGCCAGAAGTTGACGAAGAAATTGAAGTGGTTACCTATGTTGCTGGAGTAGGAGATATTTCTACAGATTTGTTATCTCCAGGAGCAGATGCACATTCTAGATCAGACCGCGAATTACACGGTCAGTCTATCTTTGAGCATAACAAAGAAATGCAAAAAGAGCTTCTTGCACTCAAAGAGCAGCATCCCGACAAACGTGTGATGTTGGTGGCAGAGAAAGGAACAATGGGAGTAGGGTCTTCAAGAATGTCTGGTGTAAATAATGTGGCATTGTGGACCGGAGTGAAATCAAGTCCATATGTTCCATTTATTAACATTGCTCCAGTAATTGCAGGAACCAACGGTATTGCTCCGATTTTCCTGACTACTGTTGGAGTAACCGGTGGTATTGGAGTTGACTTAAAAAACTGGATTACCAAAAAGGATGCCGATGGAAACACCGTAGTAGATGAGGATGGAGAACCAGTTTTGGAACAAGTATATTCTGTAGAGACAGGAACGGTATTTACTATTAATACTAAGAAGAAAAAACTATATAATGGGGATCAGGAACTGAAAGATATTTCCGAAGCATTAACTCCTCAAAAATTAGAATTTATCAAAGCCGGAGGGTCTTATGCTGTTGTCTTTGGTAAGAAGCTACAAACCTTTGCTTGTAAAGTTTTAGGTATTGAAGTGCCTCAGGTATACGCCGCGTCAAAAGAAATTTCTGTTGAAGGTCAAGGTTTGACTGCTGTAGAAAAAATCTTCAATAAAAATGCGGTAGGTACAACTCCAGGAAAAACACTACATGCCGGTTCTAATGTTCGTGTAGAGGTAAACATCGTAGGTTCTCAGGATACTACTGGATTAATGACTTCTCAAGAATTAGAAATGATGGCTGCTACTGTGGTTTCTCCAATTGTGGATGCAGGATATCAATCAGGATGTCATACCGCTTCGGTATGGGATGATAAGTCAAAAGCGAATATCCCTAGGTTGATGAAGTTTATGAATGACTTTGGGTTGATTACTGCTCGTGATCCAAAAGGAGTGTACCACTCTATGACCGATGTAATCCACAAAGTATTAAACGATATTACCATCGACGATTGGGCAATCATTATTGGTGGGGATTCTCATACGCGTATGTCCAAAGGAGTTGCGTTTGGAGCAGATTCAGGAACGGTTGCCTTGGCTTTGGCGACAGGAGAGGCTACTATGCCAATCCCACAGTCTGTAAAAGTAACTTTCAAAGGAGAAATGAGAAGCTTCATGGATTTCCGTGATGTTGTGCATGCTACACAACAACAAATGCTGAAACAGTTTGGAGGAGAAAATGTATTCCAGGGAAGAATCATTGAGGTGCATATTGGTACTTTGACTTCGGATCAGGCCTTTACCTTTACAGACTGGACAGCAGAAATGAAAGCTAAAGCATCTATCTGTATTTCAGAAGATGAGACTTTGATAGAATCCTTAGAAATTGCTAGAGATCGTATCCAAATCATGATCGAAAAAGGAATGGATAACGAAAAGCAAATGCTTCAAGGTCTTGTAGATAAAGCAAATGAAAGAATTCAGGAGGTAAAAACAGGGGTTAAACCTGCATTAAAACCTGATGCGGATGCAAAATATTATGCCGAGGTAGTTATCGATCTTGACGAGATAGCAGAACCAATGATTGCTGATCCAGATGTAAATAATGAAGATGTTTCTAAACGATACACACACGATACAATTCGACCACTATCCTTTTACGGAGGAACCAAAAAAGTGGATTTAGGATTTGTAGGATCTTGCATGGTGCACAAAGGAGATATGAAAATATTAGCTCAGATGTTGAAAAACATCGAAGGACAACAAGGAAAGGTTGAATTTAATGCTCCTTTGGTAGTTGCTCCTCCAACATATAACATTGTTGATGAGTTGAAAGAAGAAGGAGATTGGGAAGTGCTGGAAAAATACTCTGGATTTGTATTCGACGATAATGCACCAAAAGGCTTGGCGAGAACCAAATATGAAAACATGCTGTATTTGGAGCGACCAGGATGTAACCTTTGTATGGGGAACCAGGAAAAGGCAGAGCCAGGAGATACGGTAATGGCTACTTCTACACGTTTGTTCCAGGGAAGAGTAGTAAAAGACTCTAATGAGAAAAAAGGAGAGTCTTTGTTATCATCAACACCTGTAGTGGTATTATCAACCATTTTAGGAAGAACGCCTACAATGGAAGAGTATGAAGCAGCGGTAGATGGTATTGTACTTACCAAGTTCAAACCATCACAAAAACGATTAGTTATATAATTTCGATTTTATAATCATCAATAGAAAAGCCTTAGTATTTGATTACTAAGGCTTTTTTCATTGCTTTTATTTTGGTTTATCGTTAGTGCAGCAGCTTCTTTTTTTAAAATGATTCTATATTCTTTATCCCTTTTCGTAGTCCTTGTATATTTCGTATCTTGGAATACAAAAAATTAAATAACAGAAATATACAAAAGTCATATGGCATTCGATATCGAAATGATAAAAAAGGTCTACAGTCAAGTGGCTGATCGTGTTAATGCGGCGCGAGAAGTTACTGGTAAACCTTTAACACTAGCAGAGAAAATTTTATATGCTCATCTTTGGGATGGTAAAGCTGAAACCGCATTTGTTAGAGGAAAAGATTATGTAGATTTTGCCCCTGATCGTATTGCTTGTCAGGATGCAACTGCACAGATGGCACTTTTGCAATTTATGCAGGCTGGAAAAAATAAAGTGGCTGTACCTACTACGGTACATTGTGATCACTTGATACAAGCAAAACTTGGAGCAGATAAGGATTTGCAATCTGCTTTAAATAGCAGTAGCGAAGTATTTAATTTCCTGGAGTCAGTTTCAAATAAATATGGAATCGGTTTCTGGAAACCTGGAGCAGGAATTATCCACCAGGTAGTTTTAGAAAATTATGCATTCCCAGGAGGAATGATGATCGGTACGGATTCTCATACGGTAAATGCCGGTGGATTAGGAATGGTAGCGATTGGAGTAGGAGGAGCAGATGCTGTAGATGTTATGGCAGGAATGCCATGGGAGTTGAAATTTCCTAAATTAATTGGTGTGAAATTAACAGGAAAACTTTCTGGGTGGACTGCGCCAAAAGATGTGATTCTGAAAGTAGCCGAAATTCTTACCGTAAAAGGAGGAACAGGCGCTATTGTAGAGTATTTTGGCCCGGGAGCAACGGCAATGTCTTGTACAGGTAAAGGAACCATTTGTAATATGGGAGCAGAAATAGGTGCTACCACTTCAACTTTTGGTTATGATGACTCTATGGAGCGATACCTACGTGCAACTGACCGTGCTGATGTTGCAGATGCTGCAAATGCAGTAAAAGAACACCTTACTGGTGATGCTGAAGTGTACGCTAATCCAGAACAGTATTTTGATCAGGTTATTGAAATTAATTTATCCGAGTTAATGCCATTATTGAATGGTCCGTTTACTCCTGATTTATCTACTCCGGCAGGTAGTGAGATGACAGAAAAAGCTAAGGCAAACGATTGGCCTATACAGGTAGAGTGGGGACTTATTGGTTCTTGTACCAACTCTTCATACGAGGATTTGTCCAGAGCATCCTCTATAGCACAACAAGCCTTGGATAAAGGATTAAAAACAAAAGCCGAATTTGGGATTAATCCAGGGTCTGAGCAGGTGCGTTATACTGCGGATAGAGATGGTATTTTAAGTGTTTTCGAAAAGTTAGACGCTAAGATATTTACGAACGCCTGTGGTCCGTGTATCGGGCAGTGGGGCCGTTATGAAGATCCTAAGAATGCACCAAAAAATAGTATTGTACATTCCTTTAACCGAAACTTTGCTAAACGTGCAGATGGGAACCCAAATACACACGCTTTCGTTGCATCGCCAGAGTTGGTGGCCGCAATAGCTATAGCCGGGCGTTTGGATTTTAATCCGATGACGGATAAGCTGATCAATGAAGAAGGACAGGAGGTTATGCTGGATGAGCCTACAGGATGGGAGTTACCTCCAAAAGGTTTTGAAGTAAAGGAAAATGGGTATATGGAACCGGTAGAAGATGGTTCTAATGTAGAAGTATTTGTAGATCCTAATTCAGAGCGTTTAGAATTATTGACTCCTTTTGAACCATGGGATGGTAAAAATATAACAGGAGCAAAGTTGCTTATCAAAGCATTTGGAAAGTGTACTACCGATCATATTTCTATGGCTGGCCCTTGGTTACGTTACAGAGGGCATTTGGATAACATTTCTAACAACTGTTTGATAGGTGCAGTAAACGCATATAATAAAAAGACAAATTTTGTTAAGAGTCAACTGAATAATGAATATGACGGGGTGCCTAATGTGCAAAGAGCTTACAAAGCTGCCGGAGTGCCAACGATCGTAGTAGGTGATCACAACTATGGAGAAGGGTCTTCCCGAGAGCATGCTGCTATGGAGCCACGTCACCTGGGAGTGCGTGCAGTAATCGTAAAGTCTTTTGCAAGAATCCATGAAACTAACCTTAAAAAACAAGGAATGCTTGGATTAACCTTTGCCAACGAAAATGATTATGATCTAATTCAAGAGGATGACACCTTTAACTTCTTAGATTTGGATCAATTTGCACCAGGGAAACAACTCACCCTGGAAGTTGTACATGCAGATGGATCAACAGATACCATCAAATTAAATCATACATATAATGATTCTCAAATCGAATGGTTTAAAGAAGGATCAGCATTGAATCTGATCAAAAAACAGAACGTGTAGAGAACGTAGATAGAACTCTTTTTTATAAACTCTCAAGAATTTATTTCTTGAGAGTTTTTTTATAAAAAAATGTAAGGATATCGTTTGTGTTACGACACTACTACAGAAGTAACTTCTTAAACACAATCATCATGGGTGCCATATGGTTTTTTGAGGATGCCAATCTATTCAAAGTGTTATGCCCTCATAAATTCAAAAATTATAAAAAAGACCACGACTTCGATGCGTATCGAAAGAACGATTATATCTATTTTGAGCAGGACTCTGCCAACAAAATTTACCTCATTGAGAAAGGAAAGGTGAAAATTGGATATTATGCCGAAGATGGAAATGAAGTAGTTAAAGCTATTCTAACACGAGGAGAAATTTTTGGCGAAAAAGCAATTCTTGGCGTAAACAAAAGAACTGAATTTGCCCAATCTGTTGATAATACCACTTCAATTTGCCCTATCGGAGTAGAAACAATGCATGGATTAATGAGAGAAAATCAGTCTTTCAGCCTTCGTATTTATAAATTTATCGGATTGCGTTTTCGGAAACTGGAAAGAAGACTCCAACTGCTTCTTTTTAAGGATACCAAAACCAGATTATTAGAATTTTTAAACGAACTCAAAGAAGATTATGGCCATTGTTGCCCGGATACCGGTGATATGGTGATCGAACATCCTTATACACAGAAAGATATCGCTAATCTAATAGGGACTTCAAGACCTACTCTTAATATCATTCTTAATGAGTTGAAAGAATTAAATATCATCGATTTCAGTCGTAAGGAAATTCGATTGAAAAGTGTGGCGTAATGTTAGCCACCTAACATTTTAAAATGTTCATTGTCAATAATTTTATGGTCTAATAATCATAAAAAAACAAAAGCAATGTTCAAAAAATTAATGTTAGGGGTTTTGGCAATCGGGCTTATTGCCGCCTCTTGTGACGACGACGATGATAATGTTCCGGTGGTAAACGCCGGAGAGATTTCTGGGGGACCTTTTGAGTTTGATGTAGATGGTGAAGCGGATATGGTGACCGGGATTACCTTAAACGCCACGAATGCAATAGGAGAAAATAGTACTTGGATTGTTACCGACGACGCAGGGATGATTCTGGGATTACCCCCTACAATCGAGGCCGTAGAAGGTGTGAATTTTGATGATGCTGGTGCAGGTACCTGTTTGATCTGGTATGCTAGATATAACGGTACGGTTACTGGTTTAGAAATGGGGATGAATGCTAATGATGTTGAAGGTGAATTTGATTTATCGAATTCTATAACAGTATTGCGTAACCAGGTCGCAAATGCGGGTAGTATCGCTGGGGGACCTTTTGAGTTTGATGTAGACGGAGAGCCAGATATGGTAACTGGAATTACCCTGGATGATATCAATGCCTTTGGTGAGAACAGTACTTGGATTGTTACAGATGATCAAGGTATGATTCTTGGGTTACCGGAAACGTTGGCAGCAGTAGAAGGTGTGAATTTTGATGATGCAGGGGCAGGTACATGTTTAATCTGGTATGCTCGATACAATGGTATGGTTACTGGTTTAGAAATGGGAATGAATGCTAATGATATAACAGGAGAATTCGATTTGTCTAATGCGATCACAGTAGTAAGAAATCAAGTGGTAAACGCTGGGAAAATTACCGGTGGACCTTTTACCACAACCGTAGATGGGACTCCAGATATGGTGTCTGGTATAGAGTTAGATGATACCAATGCCTTTGGTGCTAATAGCACATGGGTGATTACAGATGACGCTTCGAATATCCTCGGGTTACCACCAACCTTAGCAGATGTAGAAAATGTTAATTTTGATGATGCTGGACCTGGTACTTGTTTGATCTGGTATTTGAGATATGAAGACGGTTTACAGGGATTGGCAATGGGTATGAATGCAGGAAATCTACAAGGTGATTTTGATTTGTCAAACTCTATCGAAGTAGTTCGTGAATGCGGAATGACCGAAGCAGGAACGCTTTCTGGTGGGCCTTTTACATTTACTGTAGACGGAACTCCTGATATGGTATCAGGTATCATGTTGGATGCTACTGGAGCTTCAGGAACAAATAGTTCATGGATCATCACAGACGATCAAGGTATGATTCTTGGATTACCAGAAACGTTAGCACAAGTAGAAGGGGTAGACTTTGATGAAGCTGGTGTTGGAGTTTGTTTGATTTGGTATATACGTTACGAAGCAGGACTGAAAGGGCTTGAAATGGGAATGAATGCCAACGAACTTGAAGGATGTTTCGACCTGTCCAATTCGATTACAGTAAATAGAGAATAGACACACATAAAGATAATACTTTCGAACTCCTTAGAGATTTCAAATTCTATTTTAGAATTTTTGCCAAGATAGTTCGTTGTTTTTTTGTTAGTTTTAAAGCGCAATCCAAGATTGCGCTTTATTGATTAAAATAGGTTGATCTAACGAGGTTTTTATAAAATTGATATGAAAGGAAAATTGAATAAAAAAAATGTTTCGAATTTAGTTTTTGCTATTTTTTTGATTCTGTTTTTTATCCCAAATACTCGAGGGATGATGCAGATATTTTTAACCAGAATTTTTTCTTTCAGTCCTGGTATCGTACAGGTCGAAGAACGTGCAGAGGTGGCTTCATTTAACTGGAAATTGCACGGAGTCAATACAGAGTCGATAAACTTTGATACTGCGGAAGGAAAAGTTGTGTTGATCAACTTTTGGGCTACTTGGTGCCCTCCTTGTATTGCAGAGATGCCTTCTTTGCAGAAATTGTACAATGATTATAAGGATGAGGTGGTTTTCTTATTTGTTACCACAGATGATGATCCTGAACTAAATAAGTTTATGAAAAATAAGAAGTACTATTTTCCGATATACAGATCTCTTTCATCACGTCCAAAACCATTAGTAAATAATCCAATACCACAAACCTATCTTATAGATAAAAAAGGTAATATTGTTATCGATAAAAGCAATGCTGCTAATTGGAACAGTGATAAAGTGAGAGAAACAATCGATAAGTTATTGGCTGAGCAATAATCTATCGTAGTTGTTTATTTTTTAAAGTATTTAAAAGGTACCACTAACATCCCAAAACATTCTCCTTTTTCCTTAAATCTATTTTTGTGATGGATTTTGTGAGCTCTTCTTACACCTTTGGCATACCAATGATTCGCATTTCTAAACATCTTGAAACGTTGGTGGATAAAAATGTCGTGTACCACAAAATAGGCAATACCATAAGCCAAAATTCCTAAACCAACAGGTATACCTATCCAATATGTTTCTGAGTCGTGAAATAGAATGTTAGACATGCTTACTACAGCATAAAAAACAAAGAAAAGATCATTACGTTCCCACCAGCTATCATGGTCTTTATGGTGATGATCTTTGTGCAAAATCCATAAAAAACCATGCATCACGTATTTGTGAGTGAACCAGGCCATAAACTCCATGATCGAAAATGTACCAAAAAAAACCAGTATTTGAATAAATAATTTCACAGTTCGAATGTTTTTACAAAAATACGTTTAAATTAAATTTAATCGGTAATCAAAATACGATTTGGCCAACAAACCAAGTTTTTGATAGTTGGGTACTCGTATACGGGTGTTTTTAATTTCTAAAGACGGAGTTTTCTTAAGTTTGTTCAATAATTTTCTGTAATAAATAAAAGCAGTATAGACACCAAATTTTGCTTCAACAGGAAGCTTTAAAATGCCTTTTAAACCTTTTTCGAAGTCTTCTTCAATCTCTTGAATGATTTTCAATTTTGAAGCTTCATCCAGTTGTCTTAAATCAGTATTCGGGAAGTATGTTCTGTTTAACTCTTCAAAATCGGCTTTTAGATCTCGTAAGAAATTTACTTTTTGAAAAGCCGATCCCAAGTGCATAGCGCTATCCTTAAGATCGTTGTATTTCTTTTCATCACCATTCACAAACACTTTTAGGCACATTAGTCCAACTACATCTGCAGAACCATAGATGTATTCTTTATATTCTGCATCGGTGAGATAATCTGTTTTATGAAGATCTAATCGCATGCTTTTCATGAATGCTTCATAAAGCTCCGGTTGTATATTGTATTGATGAACCGTTTTTTGAAAAGCATTAAGGATGGGGTTAAGACTTATTTTGTTTTCAATAGCCTTATACATCCCTTTCTCAAAGTCATTAAAAAGAACCTCTTTGTCATAATCATGAAAAGTATCTACAATTTCATCAGCAAATCTTACAAAACCATAGATGTTGTAAATATCTTGTCGTATGGATTCCGATAACATTTTGGATGCTAACGAGAACGAGGTACTGTAAGAATTGGTTACAATTTTACTGCAATCATAAGATACATTATCAAAAATAGCTTTCATAAGAGTCAGTTTAAGAAGGTTCTAAGTTTACGTATTGTTATGTTGGTTGTAGTTCTTTTGTCTGCTTGTATTGCTTTTGAATCAATCCAGCTACCAATTTTCCTGAAATCAATGATGGCGGTACTCCAGGTCCAGGCACGGTAAGCTGCCCGGTGAAAAATAGGTTATCGACTTTCTTACTTTTTAACTTAGGCCTTAAGAATGCTGTTTGTAGCAACGTATTGGCCATTCCGTATGCATTTCCTTTGTAAGAATGATATTCTTTAATAAAATCTTTTACACAAAAGCTCTCTTTAAAGATAATACTATTTTTAACATTTTGATTGGTAAGTGCTTCAAAACGAGTTATAATTTTTTCAAAATACAGTGCTCTAAGCTCCTCTGTATCTTCTATTCCCGGCGCCAAGGGAATTAAGAAAAAACCATTTTCCTTTCCTTCTGGAGCAGTACCAGGATCCGTAACAGAGGTGAAGTTGGCGTAAAAAAGAGGTTCTTCGGGCCACTTAGGATCATCATAAATGTCTCTAGCGTGTGCATTAAAATCTGTATCGAAAAATAGATTATGATGATGGATGTTGTTAAGTTTTTTGTCGAACCCTACATAAAAGAGTAGAGAAGAAGGAGCAAAAGTCTTTTTGTCCCAATATTTTTCTGAATATTGTCTATATTGAGGATCTAACAAAGATTCTCCGTGATGGTAATCAGCACCACATAATACAATATCAGCGGCTATCAATTCTGAATTTACTACGATTCCTTTAGTTTCACCTCCTTCAACAGTAATTTTTTCAACTTCAGCATTGGTATGAAAATCTACTCCGAGAGACTCGGCTAATCGTTTCATTCCTAAGATAACCTGATACATTCCTCCTTTTGGGTGCCAGGTGCCTAACCCAAAATCAGCATAATTCATAAAACTGTAAAAAGCAGGAGTGTCACTAGGTTTGGCTCCTAAGAAGAGAACAGGAAACTCAAGAATTTGTATCAATTTTTTATTAGTGAATTCTTTTTTAACCTCTTTGGAAATCGTGCTAAAAAATTGACTTACTCTTAGGATAGTCTCCTTGGTAACCAATTCTAAAGGGGATACGCCTGGACGATATACCAGATTTTTGATAGCAATATCATAATTCCTTCTGGCGGTATCTATAAACTTTTTGAGCTTGATCGAACTTCCTTTTTCCTCTTTTTCAAAAGCAGCATAAATCTTTTCTAGTGTATCTTCTATGATTATGCTTTCATGATTTTCAAAAAAACTTTGTAAGCAGGATTTAGTTTTTCTAAAGTATAATACTCAGATACTTGGCGCTCAAAGTCGTTAAAGAAACTTTCAAATACATCAGGCATCCAATACCAGGAAGGCCCTATATCAAAAGTAAATCCCTCTTTTTTTAATTGTCTCGCTCTACCTCCAACTGTAGCATTTTTTTCATAAATAGCTACATCATATCCCATTTGTGCAAGGTAGCATGATGCGGATAGGGAAGAAAACCCTGAGCCAATAATTACGACTTTTTTAGACATGTAATGTTAGTGGTATTAAAGTTCGGTTAATAAAGCGCTAATGGAGTCAAAATAGCGATGATTAGGTGCACTGCTCTTCGAAATGTGCATAATTTGCTTACCTAACATCCAAAACTCGCATTCCCTTTCCTTGCAAATCATTTCGTTAAAACTTTGGACATATTTTGATATTTGATCCTTTTCGGGTTTGATGGTGAAATAGGATACAAATACCGTGTTTTCATGAAATGTAAGCATATTTGGAAGGCTATCTAGAGGAATACTTGGACCTAGATAGATGGCTTTGTAACCATGTAGCAGGATTTCGTAATTGATATATAATAAGCCTAATTCGTGTATTTCATTTTCCGGTAAAAACAGAATAAAGGCTTTCTCTTTCTTTGTCGGTTTAGAGTATTGAAGCTTTTCAATATTCAACAAGAGTTTTTGCTTAATCAGATTGGTCACAAAATGCTCATGAGCCGGACTGATAGTGTCCGTTTGCCAAAGCAGACCAATCTCTTTTAGCAATGGAATAAATACATCAGTAAATATTTGTCTGAAGTTTCTTCTGCTTTCCAGTTGCTCGTATGTACCTAGAAAAAGTTCAAGATCAAAATTAAGCATAGCGATCTTGAATGAATTGATAGCTTGATTTTTTGTGCTATTATCAGAAACTATGCTCCTTACATATTCATTAATTTCTTCTTCATTCAATTTGGATATACGGGAGATCTTGTAACCGCTATTTACTAGATAAGTTACATTAAGTAGTTTTTGTAAGCTTTTTAGATTGTAGGTTCTTATATTGGTCTCTGTACGATCTGGAGAGAGTAAGTTGTATCTTTTTTCCCAAATACGTATCGTGTGAGCTTTAACCCCACAGAGGTTTTCAAGATCCTTGATACTAAATGTTTGTTTAATATTGTTCACCTTTTCCAAAAAATAGTTAAACAAACTTACTTAAAAGATTTCATATTTTTTTTCATTATTTGTTAAAAATGTAGAGTTTTTTGTTAAAATACCAGAATATTCTACGATTTCAGGAGAACAACTTTTGTATTATTTTAACAAATCGGAACGAAAAAAATCACATCTGGAGGTTTGGTGTTTTTTTAATAAAACCTTTTATTTTTTGGTTTTTGTCAATAAAAAAAGGTCTTTTTTTATGTTTTTTCTAGAAAATTGAAGCATAGTACAACTGACTGCATAATTTTGTATATTTAACAGTGACAATAAATATTAACTGAGTTTTAAGACTCTTAAAAACTATAACCATTTGCAAAATAAATTAATGTATATGAGAAAAATAGTTGTGTTTTGTGCGAGCTTAGTTTTTTTAGCTTCCTGTAAATCAAAAGAAAATTCTAGTAGCGATGTAGATTCTAATGCTTCAGGACAAGAATTAAAGGTATTTAAAGGTAAAGTGGTAGATGATAAAAGAAAAAGCGTAGAATATGCCGCAGTAAAGCTTTATCTGGATGATGATGATTGTATGAGTGCCTATACTGATGCCGAAGGCCGTTTCGAGTTCTCTGTAGACGAATTACGAGTAAAGGATCAAAGTCATTTCGAA
This sequence comes from Aquimarina sp. KJ22-3, assembly GCF_055808215.1. Classification (NCBI taxonomy): domain Bacteria; kingdom Pseudomonadati; phylum Bacteroidota; class Flavobacteriia; order Flavobacteriales; family Flavobacteriaceae; genus Aquimarina; species Aquimarina sp. KJ22-3. Next base: position 1,670,733 of record NZ_CM147859.1, read on the forward strand.
ATTGTCTACAAAGGATATTCGATAAATATGTTGTCTTTGCGGAATTTTAAAGAAAATCAATCTATCAAGTTAAGTAAAAAGGGAGATGTTATTCCTACAGCAGAATATCATGTTTTTTACGAAGACATCAAGAACTGCAATAATTAGTAGAAACCCGTTACGTTTTCGATTCGTTTTTTAAGATTTCAGCTTTGGTAGATAAGTGCCCAGAGCGGGAGTCGAACCCGCACGCCCTAATGGACACATGGCCCTCAACCATGCCTGTCTACCAATTCCAGCATCTGGGCAGTAATTTTTAGCAGAACAATATACTATAAAACTAAAAAAGTATCGTACTATATACGATACTTTTTAGTGACCAGGCTGGGGCTCGAACCCAGGACCCTCTCCTTAAAAGGGAGATGCTCTACCAACTGAGCTACCTGGTCATTTGTTGTTTTTTCTAGTATTTTACAGAACTATTCTTTGTGACTTGGCTGGGGCTCGAACCCAGGACCCTCTCCTTAAAAGGGAGATGCTCTACCAACTGAGCTACCAAGTCATAGCATTACACTATTTCCTGAATGCGGGTGCAAATATACTATCATTAATTTATTTTTCAAGAAGAAATTAATATAAATTTGCTTTTTGTTTAAAATGAATTTTTTTTCACCAATTAATAGGGGTATGATTTTAGTTTTAATAGGATATATGGGGAGTGGAAAATCCCTGATAGGCAATACGCTAGCCGAAAAAGTAGGGTATGATTATTTGGATTTGGATGCGTATATCGAAGAGCAAGAAAAAAACAATAAAAGATATTTTTCAGGACCATGGAGAGATATATTTTAGAAAAAAGGAAACAATTTACCTAAAAGAAGTACTTGCCAATTTTGAAAACACTGTGCTTGCTTTAGGAGGAGGGACTCCTTGTTTTGCAGGAAACCTAGAATTCATTCAACAAAAAAGTAACGCAACCACAGTATATCTACAGACATCTCTGGATGAACTAACGCAAAGATTGTATGCAGAAAAAGAGAAAAGACCTCTAATCGCACATCTAGAAAGTGATGAGGCGTTAAAAGATTTTATTCGGAAACATCTTTTCGAACGATCTTTTTATTACAATCAGTCCACCCATAAAGTAAACACTGATCAAAAGGACCCAGACGAAATTAGCAAAGAGATTCAGGAAGCTTTATTTTAAAATAGCAGAGTCTTCTTCTCCAAAAATGATTTCCACATGCTCATGTAAAGAAGTCGAGAGGGAAATTCCTTTAAAATCAGCTTTGATCGGATATTTTTTATGATTTCGATTCACAAGCACTGCTGTCTTGAATCGGGTAAGAGGCATATCCAAAAAGTGTTTTACCCCGTACATTAAGGCTGTTCCAGAATTCAATACATCATCGATGAGTACAAGAGATTTACCTTGATATTCTTCAGCAGAAAGAGAGGTGCTTACTGTATTTGTTGGATTTTTCTTGTCCATAGTCACTTTACAAAGCACTATGGTTAAGTCCGAAATATCTTCCAGTATTTCTTTTATTCTCTCTGCAAAAACATATCCGTTTTGAGCAATCCCAGCAATTACGATTTCTTTTTCGCCAACATTCGTTTCATAGATCTGATAAGCAATTCTCTTTATTTTATGCTGTATTTGCTCGTGAGTAAGGATGATGTTATTTTCGGTATTCATAAATAATCTTGTTGAAGATGATTGATGGGGTAAAGATAGACAATTGCTCCCAATCTAGAGAGGGTCTTTGGTCAATGATAAACAGATGTTATCCTATTCTTCTTCTGAATCAGAAGACTGATGATCATCGGTATCAATAAACCAATCATCAATATCTCTTCGGTCTTTTTTAGTTGGACGCCCAGTTCCTTTTTTTCGATAATAATCTTTAGAATATTTTAAAAGGTCTAATTTTTGCAACGCTTCGGTTGGAGTGATGTCTTTACGGTAGATATCAACTAATTTTGCGCCGATACGGCTATCAGGAGTATCTAAAACAACGAGTTCGTAGTTTATTTGGTTTTTTCTGACGGAAATTTTATCCATTGGATAGATTTCTCGAGAAGGTTTGATAAGATCTCCATTTACTCTTACCTTTCCTTCTTTACAGGCTTTGGTAGCGATACTTCTTGTTTTGAAGTATCGAATACACCATAAATATTTATCAACTCGCATAAAAAGTGTTTAAAATGCGTTTTATATTAAAAAATTGTAAAACAAAAGTACAAGAAAATCGTATCTTGCGCCTTCAAAAAAGTAATTCGATGAATATTAACAAATATGTTTTTGCTACCATTTTTACTTTGGTAGCTTTATTCGCTTGTAATAATGATGATGATGACCCCGATCTGGAAACGATTCCTATTCGGGATAGAGCAGAACAGCAAGCCAATGAAGATCCGATTATAAGAAGGTATTTAGAAACACATTTCTTTAGGTTAATAGACAATCCGGCTAATCCAGATTATCAGATTGTACAGTTGGATACCATCGCTGGAGCCAACAGTGGAGAACAAGCAATTATTGATTCAGAGTTTTTGGAAACTAGAACAATAACAAGAGAAGATCCTGTTACAGAAGAGAATATTGATTATACTCTATATATATTGAATCTGCGCGATGGAGCTCCAACAGAGAGAAAACCTCAATTTGCAGATTCAGCATTAGTCACCTTCAGAGGAGAGCAGTTTTATGAAAATCTGGATATGGATGGTGACGGTATTCCTGATGCTGCCGATGTTGATGCAGATGGAGATAATGTTGCTGACGAGATAGACGGAGTTACAAGAACGGATAGAGATAATGATGGTATCGCAGATGATAGTGATGCCGACGATGATGGTACCCCAGGAACTGATGCAGGAAAAGTAGATTCTGATGGTGATGGAATTATCGATGATAACGACCCAGTAGATAATAATGATCCAGATCGTAGAGTATTTGATAATGCAGTAACTCCTATTTGGTTTGATCTGGTTGGAGTTATAGATGGTTTCAGAGAGGCTACAACCGGTTTTAGTGGAGCTTCAGGAAGTATGATTAATGGAGATGGTACCATCGATTTTACGGATGATTTCGGGAATTTCACAGTATTTATTCCTTCTGGCTTAGCATATTTTGAAAACCCACCATTGGGAACTGGAATCGGAGCATATAAAGCGTTGATTTTTAATATTCAATTGTATGCTATCAATGAATCTGATCATGATAGAGATGGAATCCCTTCATATTTGGAGGACTTAGACAATGATAGATTGGTGTTGGATGCAGATGATAATACAGATGGTGATAATGCGGCCAATTATTTGGATACCGATGATGATGGCGATGGAACTCAAACCAGAGACGAAATTACGGTAAATGATGCCAACGGAGATGGATTCATTAGCTTGGATGAAATTACCTTTTATGATGATGATGGTGATGGAGTACAAAACCATCTTGATCCTGATGATAGAGATTCGAAAAATGACTAAATAAAAAAACTCCGGTAACATACCGGAGTTTTTTTATTCATAATTTTAAGGTCTTTACAAATCCAGAGAAAGCGCTAATATGAATTGATCAGGTCTAGAGTCAACACGAATGCTTTCGTCTATAGATTGTGCTCTATTTCTGCTTAATCCTCTTTCATATCGTACATCTGCATTTAGCCTCCCTAATTGAACCCCGGCACCAAATTGAACACCGACGGTGAATTCATTCTTTACATCTCCTAGTCGTACATCTTCCAGTTCGTTATCTACAATAAATTGCAATGCTGGTCCTCCAAATACATGAATTGGGCCTAAGATACGTGTTCCAAGTAAAATGGGTAAATCTATTTTTTTGATGTCGTAGTCCAGGCTTCTTCCATCCAGCTCATAGGTACTATTGTTTACCGTATATTGCAATTCTGGTCGTAAATAAAGGTTTTCGGTTAGATTTCCTCTTAAAAAAACACCAAAGTGGTATCCAACCCTATCATCAGCTCTTTCTGATAATACGTTGCTACCAGCATCGGCGAGATCTGAAATCTCAATTTTTCCATTGTCTCCGTAGTTAAGTCCAGCTTTTACACCAAAAGTGATTCCTTTTTGTTGTGCGGAAACTGTACAGATAGTGAATAACATTAAAAAAACAAGTGCATTTTTCATTGTGAATAAGTTTTAATTAATAATTGAATGATGATGTGAATTGGCTGGTATTGGTTAAACGGTTTTAATAATTGGTTTATTCTATAATCAAAAAGTTTGCCATAAAACAGTAATCTGGAGAATGTTTTTTCAAAAGCTGATATAAATGAAATGTCTTTATAAGAAAACCGCCTTTTGGACATTGTCAAAAGGCGGTTAGCTTTTAGGTATATAAAAATATTATTTTCTTTTGATAACCTTGTGTACAGCTTTGCTGATTGCATCGGCGTTAAGGCCGTATTTTTCCATAAGTTGATCAGGAGTACCACTTTCTCCAAAAGTGTCATTGGTAGCAATAAACTCTTGTGGTGTTGGGTGTTGTTGCGACAATACTCTGGCAACACTTTCTCCCAATCCACCAAGGTGATTATGCTCTTCTGCGGTAACTATGCTTCCTGTTTTCTTTACAGAATTTAATATAGCTTCATCATCAAGAGGTTTGATGGTATGGATATTAATTACTTCAGCACTAATACCTTCTTCATGCAGACTTTCTGCAGCTTGCAATGCTTCCCAAACCAAATGTCCAGTAGCTACAATGGTTACATCTGTACCTTCTTGTAAGGTCACTGCTTTACCAATTTCAAACTTCTGATCTTCTGCCGTAAAGTTTGCTACTTTTGGTCTTCCAAAACGCAAGTAAACAGGTCCTTGATGATCAGCTATAGCAATGGTTGCTGCTTTGGTTTGGTTGTAATCACAAGTATTGATTACGGTCATACCTGGTAGCATTTTCATCAAACCTATATCTTCAAGAATCTGGTGTGTAGCACCGTCTTCTCCTAGTGTTAAACCAGCATGAGAAGCACATATTTTTACATTCTTACCGCTGTAAGCAATGGATTGACGAATTTGGTCATAAACCCTACCTGTAGAAAAATTTGCAAAAGTTCCTGTAAATGGAATTTTACCTCCAACAGTTAATCCAGCAGCGATTCCCATCATGTTTGCTTCTGCAATTCCAACTTGAAAAAAACGTTCTGGGTTATTGGCTATAAAAGCATCCATTTTAAGAGATCCTATCAAGTCAGCACATAGCGCAACCACATTTTCGTTGGTTTTACCCAATTCTTCCAAACCTGCTCCAAAACCTGAACGTGTATCCTTTTTTCCTGTATCTATATATTTTTTCATCTGTTTATTTAATTTGGATGTATTAGTAATCGCCTAGAGTTTCAGGATTTTGAGCCAATCCGATTTCTAATTGTTCATCATTTGGAGCCTTTCCATGCCAAGCATGAGTATGCATCATAAAATCAACACCATTACCCATTACTGTGTAAAGAAGTACACAAACCGGTTTTCCTTTACCTGTTCTTGCTTTAGCTTCATTTAGGCCATCAATTACGGCTGTCATATTATTACCTTCTTTGATTTCCAAAACATCCCATCCAAATGCTTCGAACTTAGCTTTTAGACTTCCCATAGGTAATACATCATCTGTAGAACCATCGATTTGTTGTCCATTAAGATCTACAGTAGCGATAAGATTGTCGACTTTTTTGGCAGAAGCGTACATGATCGCTTCCCAGTTTTGACCTTCTTGTAATTCACCATCTCCGTGTAAACTAAACACCAAATGTTGATCGTTGTTTAATCTTTTGGCTTCGGCTGCACCTATGGCTACAGACATCCCTTGACCTAGTGATCCCGAGGCGATACGTATACCAGGTAGACCTTCATGTGTTGTTGGGTGACCTTGTAATCTACTGTCGATAAGTCTAAAAGTGTTCAATTCCTCAACAGGGAAGTATCCACTTCTTGCTAATACACTGTAATACACCGGTGAAATGTGTCCGTTAGATAGGAAGAACAGATCTTCTCCTATTCCGTCCATATCAAAATCATCTTTTCTTTCCATGATTTCTTGATACAGAGCTACAAAAAATTCGGTACATCCTAAAGAACCTCCTGGGTGACCTGAATTTACCTTATGCACCTGACGTAGAATATCTCTACGGACCTGTGTTGCAAAATCTTCTAGTTGTTTTGTTTTAGGCATTATAATGCTGATTTCTTGATAATAAAGCCCCAAAAATAAAGGTTTTGAATACGGCTACAAAATGTATACCTAGCTTTTAATTAAGAATTCGATGTTAATAACGAAAAGTTTTCGAAAACCAAGAGTTATGGATATGATTTTAGTTAGTTATCTTTGCGCTCTACGAAAATGAAGATATGCAATTTGACCTTTTATCCAAAGACCCTCAAAGCAAAGCAAGAGCAGGAAAAATAACAACAGATCATGGAGCTATAGAGACTCCAATTTTTATGCCTGTTGGGACTGTAGCTTCTGTAAAAGGAGTCCATCAGCGTGAGCTGAAAAATGATATCAATCCAGATATCATATTAGGGAATACCTATCACCTGTATTTACGTCCGCAAACTCCTATTTTGGAAAAAGCAGGAGGGTTACACAAGTTCATGAACTGGGACAGAAATATCTTAACCGATAGTGGAGGATACCAAGTGTATTCGCTTTCTGCTAATCGAAAAATCAAAGAAGAAGGAGTAAAGTTTAAATCCCATATTGACGGATCTTATCATGTCTTCACTCCAGAAAATGTAATGGAGATCCAACGTACCATTGGAGCAGATATTATCATGGCTTTTGATGAATGTACGCCATACCCTTGTGATTACCAGTATGCAAAGCGTAGTATGCACATGACACATCGATGGTTAGATCGCTGTATGCAACATTTAGAAAAAATTCCGGTTAAATATGGATATGATCAGGCTTTTTTTCCGATCGTACAGGGAAGTACTTATAAGGATCTAAGAAAACAGTCTGCAGAATATATAGCAAATGCTGGGGCGGTAGGTAATGCAATTGGTGGTTTGTCGGTAGGAGAACCCGCCGAAGAGATGTATGCGATGACCGAGGTGGTTACGGATATATTGCCAGAAGATAAACCCAGATATTTGATGGGAGTAGGAACTCCTATCAATATTTTAGAAAATATAGCTTTGGGAGTAGATATGTTCGACTGTGTGATGCCAACTCGTAATGGGCGTAATGGAATGTTGTTTACTGCCCATGGAACCATAAATATAAAGAATAAAAAGTGGGAAGATGATTTCTCACCAATTGATGAAATGGGGATAACATTTGTAGATACAGAATATTCGAAAGCATATTTACGTCACTTGTTTACAGTTAACGAAATGTTGGGAAGACAAATAGCTACCATTCATAATTTAGGATTTTATTTATGGTTGGTTAGAGAGGCAAGAAAACATATCTTAGCGGGAGATTTTTATTCCTGGAAAAATATGATGGTAAAACAAATGGATAAAAGATTATAGATTGAAAATACTAGACTGGTACATACTGAAAAGATATTTGGGGACATTTTTTACAATGATTTTATTGTTTATTCCAATAGGCATCATTGTTGATCTTTCAGAAAAAATAGATAATATGCTGGAGCATAAAGTTCCCGTTGAGGCAGTAATAGGATATTATCTTGATTTCATGGTGTATTTTGCCAATTTACTATTTCCATTATTTGTCTTTTTATCTGTTATCTGGTTCACTTCTAAGTTGGCCAACAAAACCGAAATCATTGCTTTTTTAAGTTCGGGAGTATCGTTTTGGCGATTTTTAAGACCATATATGATTGGTGCGGTAATTATCTGCCTGGGTGCTTTGGCAATGGGACTGTTTTTGGCGCCTAAAGCCAGTCAGGGATTTAATGAGTTTAAATATTCCTATCTTAAAAAAGGTCGAAAAGTTCAGGAGACCAAGAATGTATACAGACAACTTAACGATAGTATATTTTTGTATGCTAATAACTTTAAGCCTTTAGAAAAGTCGGCTACTAATTTTACTTTAGAATATTTCAACGGAAATGTGCTAGATACCAAGATTTCTGCAAAAAAAATTACTTTCAAGGACAGCATTTATGAACTTCGAGATTTTGTAAAACGTAAAGTGTTGGAAAACGAAGATATCCTGGAAAAAGCAATCAAGAAGGATACGGTGCTTCCTTTTAATATTGATGAATTTACTCCGGTAACTTATGTAGCAGAAACTTTAAATTATACAGAACTAAGTAAGTTTATTGAAAAAGAAAGCAAGCGAGGATCATCAGACATCAATCGATACAAAGTAGTGGCGTATAAAAGATGGAGTATCCCAGTGTCTGCGTTTATCTTGACGATTATAGGGGTAGCAGTATCCTCTATGAAAAGAAGAGGAGGTATGGGAGTTAACCTTGCTGTAGGAATATCACTAGCTTTTATATTCATCTTTTTTGATAAAGTATTGGGTACATTAGCCAATCAATCAGATTTTCCGCCGGTTATTGCGGTTTGGTTTCCGAATATATCTTTTGGGATTTTAGCAATTTACCTACTGTATAATGCCAAACGTTAAACTTCAAAATTATTTACATCTTCATTTTATAGTATTTGTCTGGGGCTTTACGGCAATCCTGGGAGAACTAATTTCTATAGAAGCGCTACCTCTGGTTTGGTATCGAATGCTTTTGGCTTCGGGGTTTATTTATTTGTATATCCGTTTTAAGAAAATTACGCTCCATATTTCAAGGAAGCTGTTTTTTACCCTGTTTTTTGCAGGTATTGTAATTGCCTTGCATTGGATTACTTTTTTTGCAGCAATCAAAGTTTCTAATGTCTCTATAACATTGGCAATGCTGTCAACAGGAGCTTTTTTTACATCTATTTTAGAACCTATATTTTACAAAAGAAAAGTGATCTGGTACGAAGTCCTTTTTGGCCTTCTGGTCATTTTAGGGCTCTATATCATATTTCAAGTAGAAGGAGATTATTTTTTAGGGATTCTATATGCCTTATGTTCGGCTTTTCTATCTTCAGTGTTTTCAGTGATCAATGGAAAAGTAGCACAGCAGTACAATCCCTCAATGATTTCGTTTTATGAATTGCTAAGTGGTGTAGGGGTAATCACTTTGTATTTGTTGTTTCTCACGATGTTTGGGAGCCAAACTGAAGGATTTACTGTTTCCTTTTTTCAGCTTTCTTTATCCGATTGGACGTATATGCTTATTCTTGCTTCTATATGTACAGCCTATGCTTTTATTGGTTCTGTACAGGTGATGAAATATTTGAGTCCTTATACGGTAATGCTTACCATCAATTTGGAACCTGTGTATGGAATCATGTTGGCGGTGGTGATTTTTGGAGAATCCGAAAAAATGAGTCCCCAGTTTTACTACGGTGCGCTTATTATTTTGAGTACGGTAATCCTCAACGGAATCCTTAAAAATGCTAAAAAAAGAAAAAGTACTTCAACTTTAGGTAACATTACGAAGTAAAGTTTTTATATTTGTCAGCTAACCCTAGTTAACATAAATTATATTCTTGATTATGGAATATTTAGAATTTGAACTCCCCATAAAAGAGCTTGAAGAACAGTTTGAAAAAGCTTGCGCCATAGGCGAGGAAAGCGAAGTGGATGTTACTGATACCTGCAAGCAGATAGAAAAGAAACTACAAGAGACAAAAAAAGATATATACAAAAATTTAACTCCGTGGCAACGGGTGCAACTTTCAAGACATCCTTCCAGACCATATACATTGGATTATGTGGATGCCATTTGTGGAGAGTCTTTTTTGGAACTACACGGTGATAGAACAGTAAAGGATGATAAAGCGATGATCGGCGGTTTAGGAAAAATCGGAGATCAGAGTTTTATGTTTGTTGGTCAACAAAAAGGATATAATACCAAGACCAGACAGTATCGTAACTTTGGTATGGCTAATCCAGAAGGCTACCGAAAAGCACTACGATTGATGAAGAGTGCCGAAAAATTTAATATCCCTGTAGTGTGTTTTGTAGATACACCAGGTGCTTATCCAGGACTGGAAGCAGAAGAAAGAGGACAAGGAGAAGCCATTGCTCGTAATATTTTGGAAATGACTCGCCTTAAAGTACCTATTATCGTTGTGATTATTGGAGAAGGAGCCAGCGGTGGAGCCTTAGGTATAGGAGTAGGAGATAAAGTGTTGATGTTAGAAAACACTTGGTATTCGGTAATTTCTCCAGAATCTTGTTCTTCAATTTTATGGCGTAGTTGGGAATTTAAAGAGCAAGCTGCAGAAGCCTTAAAGCTTACTGCTACCGACATGAAGAAACAGAAGTTAATCGATGAAATTGTGAAGGAACCTTTAGGAGGTGCACATAGTGATCGAGAAAAAATATTCAAAACAGTAAGAGACAAAATTTTGTCATCATACGAAGAACTAAAAAACTTATCACCAGAAGATTTGGTCGAAAAACGTATGGACAAATATGCAAATATGGGAGTCTTTAAAGGTTAGACCCCAAAAAATCACTTATTACCTAAATCTGAAGTTTTATACTTCAGATTTTTTTATGCTTATTAACAATAAAATTTACTTATTAACAGTTCATTTGTTGAAGAACAGTGGACATTCGTATCTTTGTAATTGGGTATATCTCTTTACAATTTTTTTACATTCGTGGTTATGGAAAAAGTACAGCAGTTGCAACAAGCTGGTTACGGAAAGGGGAACGTAATCGCACTTGAGAAAGGTAAAATCCCGCCTCAAGCCGTTGATTTAGAGGAAGTTGTGCTCGGAGCAATGATGATCGACAAAAAGGGGGTTGACGAAATAATCGATATACTGAATCCTGATGTCTTTTATCGCGAAGCGCATCAATACATATTTGAGTCCATCTATAAACTCTTCGAAAATTCGGAACCTATTGACTTATTAACGGTTTCGAGCCAATTAAAGAAGGACGGAAGGCTTGAATTGGCAGGTGGGGACTATTATTTGATACAATTGACTCAAAAAGTCGCTTCTTCTGCACATATCGAGTTTCATGCTCGTATTATTTTACAAAAGTATATTCAGCGTAGTCTGATCAAAATATCTAATGAAATTATTGAGGAGTCGTATGACGAAACTACAGATGTTTTTGATCTTTTGGACATGGCCGAATCCAAATTATATGAGGTTACTCAAGGAAATATAAAGCGATCAACCGAAACTGCTCAAAGTTTGGTGATCCAGGCAAAAAAGAAGATACAGGAAATATCAAACAAAGAAGGTTTAAGTGGAATCCCGTCTGGTTTTGATAAGCTAGACAAACTAACTTCGGGTTGGCAGCCCAGTGATTTGATTATTGTGGCTGCCCGCCCTGGTATGGGGAAAACGGCACTTACGCTTTCGATGGCTAGAAACATGGCCGTTGGGCAAAATATTCCGGTAGCGTTCTTTTCTTTGGAGATGTCCTCGGTACAGTTAATTACGCGTTTGATATCTTCAGAAACAGGATTGTCTTCAGAAAAGTTACGTACGGGTAAATTAGAAAAACACGAGTGGGAACAATTAAATGTTAAAGTAAAGGACCTAGAAAAAGCTCCTTTGTTTATTGATGATACTCCTTCCTTATCCATTTTTGACCTTAGAGCAAAAGCGCGTCGTTTGTCTTCTCAACATGGGATACGAATGATCGTAATAGATTATTTGCAGTTAATGACGGCAGGGGGAACCGGTAAAAATGGTAACCGTGAACAAGAGATCTCTACCATCTCTCGTAACCTGAAAGCCTTGGCCAAAGAATTAGACGTTCCTGTAATCGCGCTATCCCAGCTTTCTCGTGCGGTAGAAACCAGGGGAGGTAGTAAAAGACCACTTCTTAGTGATCTTCGTGAATCGGGAGCGATCGAGCAGGATGCGGATATTGTAGCTTTCATTTACCGACCAGAATATTATAAAATTGATGAGTGGGATGACGAAGAAAGATCACCGACTCAAGGACAGGGAGAATTTATCGTCGCCAAGCACCGTAATGGTGGACTTGAGAATATTAGGTTAAAATTCATTGGTCACTTAGGTAAATTTGATAACTTAGATGATTTTAGTACTCCTTTTGAATTTCATTCAAAGATGAATGACGAAAAAGAAGAAGATCCATTTAGCACTAGTCATTTGCCAAGTGCTGATGAAGCCTTCGGGGGGAGCATAAATGATTCTGATAATGATGATGAAGTACCGTTCTAAAAAAACAATTGTATCCAGAAAATTAAAAAATAGTATCCTTCTCATAGTAGTTTTGCTATGCGTAATACCTTCTTATGCATCTTATGTTTTAATACCTATGGATGCCGATGGTCAACAAAATCATTTAAAGGCCTATGGGATTACCTATTGGACATTAAGTAGGGATCTTAAGGTAAAATGGTTATTGAATTATCGAGGAGGTTCTTTTCTTTTACCGGATACCGAAGCCATAAAAAAAGAATGTACTATTCGTGGGGTAACCTATGAAGTGTTAAGTGATGGTGAAACCGAAGAGATTCTGACCGAGATCGCCAGTCCTTCACAAAATATGGATGCCGTGGTATTAGAAAAAGCGCCAAAAATTGCGGTATACTCTCCGAAAGGAAATCAGCCTTGGGATGATGCAGTAACTATGGTGCTTACCTTTGCCGAAATTCCCTACAAAACCATTTATGATAAAGAGGTATTAGAAGATAATCTAATTCTATATGATTGGTTGCACCTTCATCATGAAGATTTTACGGGACAATACGGGAAGTTTTATGCCACGTATAGAGCTTTTCCATGGTATATAAAAGAAAAGGCTGAAGCAGAAAAATTGGCGAAATCTTTGGGCTATGATAAGGTGTCCGAGGAAAAATTAGCAGTTGCTCTCAAAATTAGAGATTATGTAGTAGGTGGTGGGTTCATGTTTGCAATGTGCAGTGCTACTGATAGTTTTGAAATTGCGCTTTCTGCAGAAAACGTAGATATCTGCGAGCCGATGTTTGATGGAGATCCTAGCGAGCCTGGCTATCAATCAAAAATTGATTATAGCAAGACCTTTGCGTTTAAGAACTTTACACTAGAGCGCAGTCCCAATGTATATGAGTTCTCTTCGATAGATATGACGCGTAAACGTCGTATTTCTAAAACCACAGATTATTTCACATTGATGGATTTTTCTGCCAAATGGGATCCTATTCCCACTATGTTATGTCAAAATCATACCGCATTGGTTAAAGGGTTTATGGGGCAAACAACTGCCTATAACCCTAATGAAATTAAATCCAATGTGTTGATTCTGGGTGAAAATAAGACCAATGGCGAAGCTCGATATATTCATGGGATAAAAGGAAAAGGCTTCTTTACTTTTTACGGAGGTCATGATCCAGAAGATTATACACACCGTGTTGGAGATCCAAAGACAGAGCTTGAGCTACATCCCAATTCTCCAGGTTATCGCTTGATATTAAACAATGTTCTTTTTCCGGCAGCAAAAAAGAAAAAGCAGAAGACCTAAACGTTTTTTATTCATAGCACATCTATTTTCACGGTTTATAGGGAAAGGTTGCTACCGTACTTTTTTATAGCTTTGTTATAGTTCATTTTAAAAATGAAATGTATTATGGTTAAAAAAGTGCTCATGACAATCGCAATTATTTTCTTTATCCTAATTTCTTTATTGGTTTATGGGGTGTATCGTTTCTTTAATCCTTTTGGAGGATTGGTAAATGAAGAAGTTTCAAACTCTTATTATTACACCAGAGACGAGGAGAAAATAGTTTACAGCCCCATGGGAAATTGGTTTGAACTTGGTAAAACCGAAATGGAGGTGGATATGAGTTCTTTTCAAGTATTGGGGATAGATTATGCAAAGGATAAAGAAAATGCCTATTTCAAATCCAGAGTTATGGATTTTGGTATCGATGTACCTTCTTTTAGAGTGCTTGAAGGTTATGTGCCACTGGACAAAAATCATGTGTATGTACTGGTTGATGCCTATGCCTATCTTGATGATACCAAATCAGGTTTCAAGATATTAGAAGATGCAGATCCCGATACCTACGAACAGTTAAACTATGATTTTGCAAGAGATAAAAACGTTATCTTCAGAAATAATGAGAAGCTAACCGAAATCGATCACAAATCATTTGAAATTATAAATGGAGAATTTTGCAAAGATCAAGACGGGGTATATCACTATAGGTATCAAAATCCTTTGCAGAAAATAGATAGTATCAATGATCATGAGGTAGTATCTCTTACACCATATTGTATACGAGACAACCAAAATTTGTTTTTTCATTTGGGAAGTATAAAATATGAGGATACCGATGAAATTATTAGTATTCCTTTTGAAGACCCAAAGGAGATCGTGTTTTTTGAAGAAAAAGCATGGCTTAAGGTAGGGGATAAAATGTATTTTGAAGGTGAAGTTTTTGACCAGGCTGATGCTTCGTCGTTTGAAGAAGTTGCTTATGGTTATGTTAAAGATGCTAATCATGTCTTTTTTCTAGGAAAAATAATTGAAGGAGCGGATCCTGGAACTTTTAAATACAATGACAGAGATTACTTTTTCTATGATAAAAATTATGTGTACGAAGGAGGAGAAAAGACAAGAAAAAGATAAAATTCATTATCTTTTGTAAGGTTGATCGTTATTTTCGACTATTCTCTCTTAAAACTAAAAGAACAATCTTACACATGAAAAAGCTATCAACACTTTTACTATTAGTGCTTGTACTGATTTCCTGTAAACAAGAGGTGAAATCAGACCAAACAACAGTAGTATCAGAAACTCTTAAAGAAGAAGTTACACCAGATAGATCGGGTAATTTTCCAGAAGAAATCAATGCTGTTTTTGCCGCCCATGGTGGTATCAAAGCCTTCGATACTATGAATACTCTCGTATTTGAAATGGAAAAAGAAGGTGGAAACGAAAAACATACTACAGATCTTAAGTCACGTCATGCTCGAATCGAATCAAATAAATTTGCCTTAGGTTTTGACGGAAAAGAAGCCTGGTTAGAACAAGATTCAACATATTTCAAAGGAAATCCAAGGTTTTATCATAACCTGATGTTCTACTTTTATGCAATGCCTTTTGTTTTGGGTGACGAAGGAGTGCTCTATGAAAAAGTTGAAGATTTACAGGTAGACGGAGTATCGTATCCCGGATATAAAATTTCTTACGGAGAAGGCGTAGGAGATTCTCCAAAGGATAATTATTTCTTGTACTATGATGCCAATTCTAAGCAAATGAAGTTTTTAGGATATACGGTTACTTTCTTTAGCAAAGAAACCAGCGAAAAAATAAGCTTGATCGAGTATGCTGACTGGAATGATGTTAATGGTCTAATACTTCCTAAAACCTTGAAGTGGAGAGATTACAAAGATGGAGTAGTAGGGGATGTAAAGAGTGAAAGAAGCTTTGTAAATGCGCTTGCTAGTAAAGATAAACCTGCAGCTAGCCTATTTCAAAAACCAAAAGAAGAAAAACAAGAATCTCTCTAAATTGAATAGAGGATAAAGATAAAATGCCTATTGCGGATCGCAATAGGCATTTCTTTTTTCAGCATCGATCACAAACTTTTTTTGATAAAAATAGCCTTCGTATTTTGAGAATATTTCATTTCAGAAGTCTTTTTGATTGTCAGAATTACGTATTTGTCATTTTTATAAAGGTTTTGAAGTGAAATCCTCTTTTGTACTCAAAAACAAACGCAAAGAATTAGCTAATTTTATGCTTTTTATTTATTTGATTTACGAAAACGATATAGTAGCTTAAAAACGCTTTCTTTATGTATAACGAGTTAAATACCAGTACAAGAATTTTAATGGGGCCTGGGCCATCAGATGCACACCCAAGAGTATTAAAGGCCATGAGCACTCCTTTGATAGGGCATTTGGATCCACAATTTGTAACGATTATGGATGAGGTGAAAACCATGGTGCAAGATACCTTTATCACCAAGAATCATCTCACTTTTGTGGTCTCTGCTCCAGGTAGTGCCGGTATGGAAACTTGTCTGGTTAACCTTTTGGAACCAGGGGATGATGCTATTATTTGTATCAATGGAGTTTTTGGTGGTAGAATGGCAGATATAGCAGAACGTTGTGGAGCTAATGTATACAAAATAGAAAAAGAATGGGGTACTGTAGTAACCCCAGAAGATGTAAAGAAGGCTTTGGAAAAATGTCCCAAACCAAAACTGTTGGCTTTAGTACATGCCGAAACTTCTACTGGAGCACTACAACCTCTTAAAGAAATAAGCGATCTTGTGCATAATGCAGGAGGTTTGTTGATGGTAGATGCAGTAACCTCCTATTGTGGAGTAGAACTTAAAGTAGATGAATGGGGTGTAGATGCTATTTATACGGGTACACAAAAATGCCTTAGTGCTCCTCCGGGTTTATCTCCGGTAAGTTTTTCGGATAGAGCAGTTAAAGCGTTAGAAAATAGAAAAACCAAAGTGCAAAGTTGGTTTTTGGATTTGAGTTTGGTAAAAAACTATTGGGAAGGAGCCAAGCGGGCTTATCACCATACGGCACCGGTGTCCTCGGTGTATGCGCTTAGAGAGTCGCTTAGAATTGTTCTGGAAGAAGGATTGGAAAATCGTTGGAAACGGCATCAGGAGGTACATCAGGTATTGAAAAGCAAGTTAGAAGCACTTGGATTTAAATACCTGGTAGAAGAACCATATCGATTACCAAACCTGAACTCTGTTTTCTTACCCGAAGGGAATGATGAGGGGTTAATACGATCAAAATTGTTGAATGAGTACAATATTGAAGTAGGAGGAGGACTTGGTGCTTTTGCAGGTAAGATTTGGCGAGTAGGAATTATGGGAGAGAGTTGTACCCTTAATCATGTCAATATGTTGGTAAGTGCACTAGAGGATATGAAAGAGTTTAAAAAAGGATAAACTGGGATAGAGGAGGTGTAGATTGAATTATATCGAATGCTTTTTGTAGTAATTCACCAATAAGGCGACTACATAACTATAGGTTTCTATACCATCTGGTTGGTTGTTGACTTTCAGATAACTATCATATGTGCTTTTGAAAATAGGTTCTAGAGGATTTTCATAAGATT
Source organism: Aquimarina sp. KJ22-3 (assembly GCF_055808215.1). Taxonomy (NCBI): domain Bacteria; kingdom Pseudomonadati; phylum Bacteroidota; class Flavobacteriia; order Flavobacteriales; family Flavobacteriaceae; genus Aquimarina; species Aquimarina sp. KJ22-3. The sequence goes on from NZ_CM147859.1 coordinate 1,687,783, forward strand.
CCCAGAACTCGTTAACCTCTCGATAGTTTTTTCTGATTCCTGGGCGTAGTTCTTCTATTAAGCAAATGGCTTTTTCCTCATTTCGTAAATAAAGATCATTGATGCAGAATTTTAGGGCAAATGTAGTTCCGCTGTATTTAAAATAATCATCATCGTAGTTTATTGTCGTCAAAGCGGCTATAAAATTAGCTTCATTTTCTTTGGCAAAACCAATTTGATGTGCTTCTTCATGACAGCTGGTAGTTGGAGCTTTATAGTTTAAAATAAGTCCATTAACCTGTGCCTCGTTGGTAATTGGATTGAGATACCCACTAAACCCCATATAGGTGAGTGGAATACTCAACAAAGAAGTTTTAATACTTTTTGGGTTATATGTATTCAACTGTGGTAACAAGGTTTGCAGTTGTTGATACGCCGGCACGGTTTTTTGAAAAATCTCATCCTTGGTATACGGCATTGCAATAGACAAAGAGTCGTTGGGTTCTAATTTGGTATGTAATCGATTAGCATGTGTTATTAGACTTTCAGTCACCGAAATTAGTTCTTGCTCGGTATACTGATCTTCAATATCTATAATTTCATGAAGCGGTAATCTGTAGTAGTTCATTCCCCATAATAAGTGGAAACAAGCATATACGATAGACAAAGTTGCTCCAATATCTAAGAGCACTTCTTTCCAAAGTATCTTTTTTGTGAATACTTTTCGGATTAAAAAACGAATTAATAATACGACGAGTACAGCATATAATACATCCCCAAAAGAAAAAGGGATCCAACCAAAGACATATCTCAAGGCTTTAGAGGTATATACAAAAACTCCATTACTGTATACATTTTCTATAAGCTCAGGGAAAAAAGAAATTACTTTAATCACTAGTATCTGAATAGGTAAGAATAAAGTAAGATAAAGTTTGGTTTTGGATTGCATTCGATAAATATATAATAGAACGATAAATCTACAACATTTAATATATCATTATGTTTAAGATTATCTTAATATAGTACATTTGCGAAAAGACAAAATACTCATGAATTCAGAAATAAGAAACTTAGAACCTAAAGTACTTTGGGATAAATTTGCAGATCTTAATGCGGTTCCCAGACCCTCAAAAAAAGAAGAACGTGTTATTGCTTTTATGACAGCGTTTGGAGAATCTCTTGGTTTGGTCACCGAAGTCGATAAAGTTGGAAATGTACTGATCAAAAAACCGGCAACACCCGGCCTGGAAGATCGAAAAACTGTGGTGATGCAGTCGCATCTGGATATGGTACACCAAAAAAATGCGGATACGGATTTTGATTTTGATCAACAAGGAATTGAAATGTATGTAGATGGAGATTGGGTACGTGCAAAAGGTACTACGTTGGGTGCAGACAATGGATTGGGAGTAGCTACGATTATGGCGATTCTTGAATCCAAAGATATTGAACATCCAGCTATAGAGGCATTGTTCACCATTGATGAAGAAACAGGAATGACCGGTGCTATGGGATTAGAAGGTGGATGGTTGAAAGGTGATATTTTGTTGAATTTGGATACCGAAGAAGATGATGAAATAGGAGTAGGATGTGCAGGAGGAATTGATGTTACCGCCCAAAGATCTTACCAGGAAGAAGATGTTGATGAAGGTAAAGTAGGATATACTATTGCCATTACAGGACTTAATGGTGGACATTCTGGAATGGATATTCATAAAGGATTGGGTAATGCTAATAAAATTATGAATAGATTATTATTTGAAGGTTTTGAAAATTTCGGTTTGCAGGTGAGTGCCATAAAAGGAGGAAGCTTGCGAAATGCGATTCCTAGAGAAAGTTTTGCTACGATTGTGATCGATGGGATACAGGAAGAAGCTTTTGTTTTTGAAACCGAGCAATTGATTCAAACGATTCAAAAAGAGTTAGCGATAGCAGAACCCAATTTGAAGATCGAAATTAAAAAGGCAGACCTTCCTGAAAGTGTAATGGAATTGGGAGTACAAGAAGGAGTATTGAAAGCATTATATGCAGCGCATAATGGTGTGTATACTATGAGTGCCTCTATCGCTGATTTGGTAGAGACTTCAAATAACATTGCCAAGGTCTCTATAGGAAATGGAAAGGTGGTTATCGAATGCTTAACCAGGAGTAGTGTAGAGTCTTCAAAAATTGATTTGGTGAACAAATTAAGGGCAACTTTTGAATTGATAGGGTGCGAGGTAACCACAAGTGGAGATTACCCAGGTTGGGCACCAAATATGGATTCACCAATTTTAAAAGTTCTTGATCAATTGTATCAAGATATAAACGGAGAGAAAGCCCATGTTGCTGCCTGTCATGCCGGTTTAGAATGTGGGATATTGGGACAGAATTATCCTAATTTGGATATGATTTCTTTCGGTCCTACCATTTTGGGAGCACATTCTCCGGATGAGAGAGCAAGTATATCTTCGGTACAAAAATATTGGAAGTTTGTAAAGGAGATTCTAAGTCATATTCCTAAAAACTAAAGCATAAAAAAACATCCCGATCGATCGATCGGGATGTTTTTTTATATAACTTTTTCAGTGTTTATTGCGCTGCTCCAGGAGCTTTGTCTCTAATACCTACTAACTCAAGTTCAAAGACTAAATCAGAGTTAGGTGGAATAGCACGAGCACCTCTTTCTCCATATCCTAAGTGAGATGGGATGAATAAAATGGCTTTATCTCCAATATTCATTTGTTGAGCCCCTTCTTTGAATCCAGGAATCATTTGTGCATCCGGAGAATACGGCATAGGAATCGGCGCGTATCCTCTAGGGTCTGCCGCTCTTCTTTCATTGAATATTCCTAATTCTTCAGCTTTTTCACGAATATTAGTGTCAAACGCTTTACCATCTGTAAAGTATCCAGCGTAGTTGATATTTACGATATCTGTAGGTTTTGGTTTTTGACCATTTTCTTCTTTGTGAACAAATAAAATTTCTAAGCCACTTTCTAATTTGGTTGCTTTTGCCTTTAAAGCTTCAAAGTTAGCAGCAATTTCTTTTGCTTTTGCCTCAGCTTTTCGCTCTTTTTCCTCTTCCTCTTCCTTGATTTGTTGTAGCTTGTCTGTGAAAATATCTGCCGCTTTGAAATTTTTTGCTTCTTTTCCTTTTCTAAGAATATTCACCTCTAGCATTTTAATTTCACTTTTTGGCTTATCTCTTGGTCCGGTTTCTGCTACACCGATACTATCGATTACATCTTGTCCCATAACTACTTCACCAAACACAGTATGTCTACCGTTTAACCAAGGCGTATCTTTTAGGGTAATAAAAAACTGACTTCCATTGGTGTTTGGTCCAGAATTGGCCATCGATAACATTCCTTTTGACTTGTGAGTAAGAGAATCTACGATTTCATCTGGGAATTTATAACCTGGATCTCCAGATCCAGTACCTAGAGGATCTCCTCCCTGAATCATAAAGTCTTTGATTACACGATGAAAAACTACACCATTATAGAATTGTTTTCCTAGATAAGAACTATCTACCATAGTATTGGTCCCTTCAGCTAGAGAAACAAAATTTGCTACAGTTAGCGGGGTTGCATCATAATATAATTTAGCAACGGCAGTACCTTGATTGGTAACAATTTCGGCATAAACTCCTTCAGGTAATTCAGGATATTTTTCTTTGCAGCCCACTACAGTAATAGCAATAATAGCTAAGAATAAGAGATTTAATTTTTTCATTTTTAGGTTTAATTAATTTTCTGTTGTTGATTCTTTTGTGATTTTATGTAAAGTTACCTCACTCATTAACGGAATATTTGTCCCAATCTTATGATTGTCTCCATAATATCCATATGCTTGATACGAAGGGAATAAAAAAGTAACTACTTCTCCTTCCTTCATTAATTTTAACCCTTCTCGTAACCCAAGAAAAAGTTCTTCTTTGTCAATGTAATAGGTTACTGTATCCAGCTCGGTCTTCGAATAAATGAGATTTCCGTTTAAGTCTTTGATGTCGTAATTGAAATTTACGATATCCCCAAATTTTGGAGTTTTTTTGGATACTGTGTCTTTCTTGTTGTAGTAATACCAAAAGCCACCTTCAGAAGTGATATATTCATTCAGCGTATCGTTATCCATGATTTTTTTGATAAGACCTTCTTCTTTTGCAGCAAGTTGCTTGTTTCTTGTTATCGATTCAGAAATAAATGACCCCGATTTTACACTCACAGGTCTACGAGCTTCCTGAGTTTTACAAGAGGAAAATACTATCAAAAAGCCAAAGATATATAGTACTAATTTCATGGATTCAGGAGGTTTTTATATGATGGTAAGATACTAATAAATTTCTCAACAGTTTCTGATAAAGAAAGATTACTTTTTCCCCCTGCGGCGTTGTGGTGCCCACCACCTTCAAAATGATCTCTAGAGAATTCGTTGACCGAAAAATCTCCTTTTGAACGCAAAGAAATTTTGATAATTCCTTCGGTTTTATTCTCTATAAAAATAGCCGCAAATTTAACCCCTTCTATAGACAAGCCTATGTTAACGAATCCTTCGGTATCTCCTTTTTTGAAATTGTGTTGATCCAACTCTGCCTGCGAAAGTGAAATATAAGCGGTATTGTATTCGGATAATACCTTGAGGTTTTTAAGAGCTACGCCTTTTAATTGCAATCTTGACAAGGTATTCGTGTCGTAAATGTTTTCATGTATAGCGGTATTGTTTGCTCCCCGATCTATCAAATCGGCAACAACTTTGTGTGTAACGCTTGTCGTAGACCTGAACCGGAAAGATCCGGTATCCGTCATAATACCCACATAAATACAAGTGGCCAGTTCTGGAGTGATTTTATCCAGATCATCCAATTTTTGAATGAAGTGATACACCATCTGGCATGTAGAACTCATCGTAACATCGCTATATACAAATTGTGCATAGTCATCTGGTTGTTGGTGATGATCGATCATTACAAATATGGCTTCAGCAGAGGATAAGCTCTCTTGCATTTCGCCACTTCTAGATAGGTGATTGTAATCGAGAGTGAAAATCACTTCAGCTTCTCTTATCTTTGTTTGGGCAGTTTCGGTATCGCAATTGTATTTTATGATATTTTCTTCTCCAGGAACCCACTTCAAAAAATCTGGGTATTCGTTGGGCATAATTATGGTGCTATTATGACCCAAAGAGGAGAGGTAATGGTGTAATCCCAAAGAAGAACCTATCGCATCACCGTCAGGGTTTTTATGTGCGGTGATTACGATGTTTTTTGGGGTGCTTAAAAGCTGTTTTATTTCTTGAATATTCATAGATCAGCGAATATACGATAAATAATATTTTAGTAATATTAGATCAATTAATTTTGTAAGAATTCTTAAAGTGAAGTAATGAAAAAACTGGGTTTAACGATCTTTTTGTTTGCAATAACTATCCAATTTGGTATTGGGCAGCATAAGGAGCTGGATAGTCAAGCTGACTTTGTGATTGCATTTGGTAGCTGTAACAAACAGAATAATCCACAGCCCTTTTGGGAAGGCATTATACAGCAAAATCCTAATATATTCATTTGGGGAGGTGATATCGTGTATGCGGATTCTGATGATATGAGCAAAATCAAAAACGATTATGCTATACAGAACTCAAACAAAGGGTATCAAAAATTAAAAAAATCAGTACCCATTATGGGAACTTGGGATGATCATGATTTTGGTAAAAATGACGCCGGAGTAGAATGGGAGAAAAAGAAAGAGAGTCAACAATTGTTTTTAGATTTTTTTGGTGTGCCCAAAAATGATCCAAGAAGATCACAAGAAGGGGTTTACACTTCAGAAGTAATTGAAATAGAAAAAGGAAGTATAAAGGTAATTACTTTGGATACGCGTTATTTCAGATCTCCTTTACAAAGAGACTTTTCAGAAGAAAGACGTTATATGCCCTATGATAATGGTGAAGGAACAGTTTTGGGAGAAAAACAATGGCAATGGCTGGAACAAGAACTCGAGAATAACTTTTCTGACTTTGTGATCATTGTAAGTAGTATCCAGTTTTTATCATGGGAGCACGGATTTGAAACTTGGGGTAACTTTCCTCATGAAGTAAAAAAACTTAAGGATTTACTAGTTAAAAAAGGAGTAAGAAATGCTATTATTTTGAGTGGAGACCGTCATATTTCAGAGTTTTCTATGGCCAATATCGAAGGGTTAAAATATCCATTGATTGATTTTACCTCTAGTGGACTCACTCATTCGTATTCAAGCTATACAGGAGAACCTAATCAATATCGGGTAGGAAGAGTCATTTCTTCAACCAGTTATGGTGTTTTGAAATTTGATCTGGATACCTATATCGTTACCATGCAAATGGTAGGGGATAATAATATCGTTTTACAGGAATATAAAAAGCAATATCCCAAAGATTAGATTTTGAATGTTGAGATCTAAGAACGATACTTTCTTATAATAATTCTTGTTTTTGAAGCTTTTATAGCTACTTTTGCACAAAAATTTAAAAACCGGATTTTTCCGTTAATTAATGTAAACCTGCTTCTACTTTCAGAAGTTGACAATAAAAAAATATACAATGGCAACAAACAGAACTTTTACAATGCTAAAACCGGATGCGGTAAGAAAAGGATATATCGGAGCAATCCTTGAACAAGTTACAGCATCAGGATTTAGAATTGTGGCTATGAAATTGACTCAGCTTACTACCAATGATGCTAAAGAATTTTATGCGGTGCATAAAGAGCGTCCTTTCTATGGAGAGTTAGTAGAATATATGACAAGTGGTCCTATTGTAGCAGCTATTTTAGAAAAGGAAAATGCTGTAGAGGATTTTAGAACTTTAATCGGGGCTACTAATCCTGAAGAAGCTGCAGAAGGAACGATTCGTAAAAAATATGCGACATCGATTAGTGAAAACGCTGTTCACGGAAGTGATAGTGATGAAAACGCTGCTATCGAGGGTGCTTTCCATTTTTCTGGAAGAGAGCAATTCTAAACAATATACTAGAATAAAAAAAGGCTGTCCTACGACAGCCTTTTTTTGTTGTTATACTTTTTCTTTTACTTGTTTGGGCATACCGTCTTTATGCAATAGAATGCCTACTGTCTTCATTCTAAAATAGGCTTCAGACATGTAGAGATATCCATTATGAAGACCTTGCTGTCCCCAAGAGTTTTTGATCTTATAATAGACTTTACCTTTTTTATCGATACCTTTTCCTACAATGTGCATCAGGTGATCGTCTGTAGTATTGTAGTTTTCGAATTCTTTTTGGCGAGACTCAGGAGTTACAACCTCTTCTTTGATGTATTTTTTAAAAGCATCTTTCTTTTCCTCTTCCTTACTCAAAATGGCTAATCCACTTTTTTGAGAAAATCCTACTTCGCTTACATCCCCATCCCAAGCCACGGTGTATCCCTCTTTTAGGGCATGGTCTACTACCTGTTGTAATTCATCTAGTGGAATGTTGTAATATACCCCGTTTGAAAAATTATCAGGGATCTCCAATATAAAACTGCTATACACTGGATGATGCGTAAAAGAAGTAAGGGTAATATAGTTCTTGGTGTTGATGCCTAGTTCCTTGGCAAATTCCTGAGGAGTATATGTTTTATTATTATAAGTGAAAGATGTTGGCTTTTCTCCAAGGTAGATATCCAACATAGCTTCATAACTTTTCCACCATTTGTCTGATAAAATTTGATTTTCTACCGCATTATCAACCATATTGGTAAGCAGCTGAATTAATTCGCTGTGATCATGACGATCCGTTTTGGCGCTCGTAAATCCTGTATAGGTTGGATTAGGCACGATTCCATACTTCTGAATAGAATTCATGACATCGTGTGCCAACGCTCCTTGACTGAATTGTGCCTTACCCTGTCGTAAGATATAGTTTCTGGCTTTATCCAGATAGGTATTTCGTACCTGATATAACTCTGATAGATTGTGCATCCCTTTGCCTAATCGAGCCACTTCAGATTCAATAAAAGAAGTAGTAGAAAAACTCCAACAAGTACCCGTTTTTCCTTGACTTATTACCGGAGTACATTCATAAGATACTTGATCTGTAATGGTGTAATTCGGATGTATTTCTTGTGCATACCCAACCAAAGAGAGTGTAAGGCATGCAATAAATGCGAAACGTTTCATTGTATTGTGATTTGTGAGTGAGTAATGTACAAGAAATTCTGTAATTATAAAATTGAAATGTGTTAATTACCAGAAGACTCTAAAGCTAAGATTAGGAGTAATACCCAAAGAAACCACATCTGCACTAATAAACTGATTATTTAGCGAGTTTGTGGTTCTGATTTCTCTATTCAATAAATTCTCTCTGTCGTAGAGGTTGAGCACAGATAATCCTAATCTGTATTTTACCGAAGAGTTAGCTTTCAATTGAAAATCATAGATTGCCGAAAAGTCTAACCTATGATATACAGGTAGGGTATTACTGTTGATTTCTCCAAACTCTAAAACCACAATATCTCCTGAGTCATCTACTCCAGATATGTTGGTAAAGGCTTTACCGGTATGCCAGAGCCAACCTAAAGAAAACTGAAAGTTTTTGATTTTATAAAATTGAGACCATTTTACGGTGTGCTCGATATTCCAATTGCCTGGAAAAAACTCATTGTTGTTTACATCATCAAATCGGTTACGCGTATTTATAAAAGAATAACTCACCCAGGTTTTGTAGTTTCTAAACCTTTTTTTGATGAAAATATCCATTCCAAATACTCTGCTTTCTCCATTATGATAGGTATTATCTACTGGATTAATAAAACCGGCGGTAAGCGAGGTAATGTTGTCAATTTGCTTGTAGTACCCATCCACATCTATGTACCATCTGTTTTTTCGAAAACTAGAACCAAGGGTGAACTGATAACTAGTCACTACTGGAAATTCATCATTGTCAGATAAGGTCCATACTTGATTTTCCAGAGATAAATTGCTTACCACAGATTCTTGGATCTGACTAGCAGCTTGACTCCTATACTCTGCACTAGTGTTGATGGTCCAGTGTTTACTTAAATGTTTTTGTACAAACACTCGGGGCTCAATAAATGATTCATTTAATTCTGCATATTGATTAAAACGCAACCCTGCAGATACAAAAATGTTCTTAGGATCCTCGTATTTATATTCAGAATAGAAAGAATGAGTGTTTAAGAAACGATCATCTTCGTCCAAAATCAGTTCGTAACTAGGGGTAGAGGTAACAAAAGCAAATCGGATATCGTTGTTAGAAAATTGATAGCCTGCCGATAGACTCTGATATTCTGTAAATTTATAATCTAAATTGAATTGTCCTCCAAAATCCCGAATACTATTTTTCTTGCTTTCAATTTCTGTAATAGCTCCAAGATCTCTGGTAATGAATTGATAATTTAATAGGTATCTGGTATAGTATCCATTCACATCTAGGGATAGGTGATCGCCATATTGACTTTTCCAGCGAATGTTATATCCTTCATTTTCGGTTACCAAAGCATCACTTAGAGATTCTACACCATCACTTCTTCTAAAATCAAGGTCATTTTTATTGTAAATAGTGTTGATCTCGATATGTTGATTTTCTGAAGGCTGAATAATAAGATTAGCATTGTAATCGGCATAGAAAAAATCATTGTCTTCTTCATCCAAAGGTGTGGTTTCTGCAATTTGAGTATTCTGAAACACCCGATCCGAAAGCTGATTATAGGTAAAGGTTTCTAAAACATCTGTATATGATCTTCTTCCGGAAATTTGAAGAGATACTTTGTCTTTTATGATTGGAGTAGTGATGATGGCATCTGCATTGATCATGTTGATCCCAGCACCACCAGAGAACCGATCGGCTACTTTGTTTTCAGAACTGATATCGATAACACCGGCAATTCGATCCCCATATTTTGCGCTTACCCCGCTTTTTGAGAAATTTACTTCTTTGGCGACATAGGGATTGAAAGCGGATAGCATACCAAAAAAATGTCCTTGGTTGTAGGTTTTTATTCCGTTCCAAAGAATAAGGTTTTGGTGGGGGGTGCTTCCTCTTACAAATAGGCCTGAAGCCGTTTCGTTAGGATTATTTACTCCTGGAGTAAGCTGTACCGTTTGTAATATATCGGGTTCTGTTCTACCGGGGAGTACTTCTACATTATTGAGATCAATATTAATGACTTTTTTATTTTGAGTGATTCCTTTGGCCAGATATTCTTGGATGAGTACTTCTTCTAGTTCTTCTTCCTTAGTTCGACTCAAATAGATATTGATACAATCTCCATCGATAAAAGAAGCTGTTTTTAATACCGTTTGCCTAAAACCGGGAGCACTGATAAGCGTGACAGAATTAAATGGAATTTCGGGATGTTCAAAATAACCATTCTCGTCAGTGGTCGTATTGAACCGTAGCGCTTTGAAGAAAACTCCAATATTCTTTAACGGTTTTTGTTCTTCGTCAAAAACATATCCACAAATGCTAAGATTATCTTTTTTGCCATAGGATCTGATGGTGACAAAATTGGCTCCAGTCTTCTCAAATTTTAATTGAGATTGTTTGCTAATTTCTTGTAATACTTGATCCAAAGATTTGGCAGAAGTAATATCAAGAGATACCTCTTTGTTGGCAATCAAATCATCGATAAAAGAGAATTTTACCTGATAGTGCTCTTCTATTATGGTAAGTGCTTCAGATAAGGGAGCGCTTTTTAACGCAGCAATAGTTGTTCTTTCTTGAGAAAAAACAGAGATATTCCACAAAAAAATACATACACACAAAAATCTAATCATGCTTTTATTTTTCTAGCACCACGGTATTTCCATCTTCCGATATGGTGTAGTCCATGCCTAAGGTACTAAAAACTGTTCTAAGCGCCACTTCCTTATCATTATTAGGAAATGTACCTGTATAAATGGTAGTTAGATCAATATTAGAGGAGTTGATTTGTATGTTGTATTGTTCTTCTAATTCTTTAAAAACATATTTCAGTGGAATACTTCTAAAAGAGCTTGTGTTGCTTAACCACGTAGGCTCTGCTCCGGTAAAAGTCCAGTTTTCTGGTGTATTTCCATAGTTTCTATATGCCTTACCGGCGGTAAGTATTTCGGTATAATTTTTATTCACCACGCTTACTTTTCCCTCATAACAATTCACTTCAAAGAGAGCATTGTGAGACTGCACATTGAATTGGGTTCCTAATACAGAAACTTCTCCGTTTTTTGTGGCTACCGTAAACTTACTTCCTTTGGTTACTTTAAAAAAAGCTTCCCCTTCCAAAGAAACAAGGCGGGTATTTTTCCAATTGTCCTTATCAAAACTAGCTTTAGACTTTGCGTTCAATATCATTTCAGAACCATCAGGTAACTGCACCGTTAATGTTTCGCCATATTGGGTAGCAAAATCATCTTTAGGTCCAAATAAAAATATCCCAAATATGATAGCTATAGATGCAGCCACGGCCACGTAAGGTAGCAGTTTGATTACTGTACCTTTTTTCTTTTTATTAGTAGTGTTTTCTCGTTTAGACTTCAAAGCGATGAGTTCTTTTTCAACATCATACGTCTTAAGATCAAGAGCATCTGCACCAGCCATTATTTTGGCATAGTACTGATATTCTGGATGCTTCTTAAACGCCTTGAGTTCCTCTTCAGAAAGCTCTCCGCTTACCCATCTGGCTAAGAAAAAATCATCTTTTTTATCATCAAACATAACTTCTGTCTATATAATATGAACGCATTAACTTTAAATTACCCTACCACTATTTTGAAAAAAATAATCTAACTACTTGTTTTATTATGAATTACTGCTATCATCATAACCTGATTTGAGCAGTATTGTTGTGTGTTTTATATATTTCCTAATGTTTTTCGTAATGTGCCTAGGGCTTTGTGCATTAATTTTTCAATGGCCTTTACAGAAACTCCTGATAGTTCAGCAATTTCTTTATAGGTTTTTTTATCGATCCTACTCAACAAAAATACTTCACGTTGTCTTTCGGGTAATGAAGCAATAGCTGCTTTTAGTTTTTCCATGTACTCCTTTTCCAAAGCTATAAACTCTGGAGACTCGTGATTAATATCTGATTTTCGCTGAGTCACATAATCCTGATATTTAAATTTTACCTTTTGATGTCTTGTAATGCTAATCCCCAAATTGGTTGCAACGGTGTATACATAACTTTTGGCTTTGTCTATCGATACATTAACACAGTTATTCCATAGTTTAATAAAAGCATCCTGTACGATATCTTCTGCTTGATCAAGATCTCCAAACTTATAATACAGATAGTTCCTTAAAAGTTTGGAATGACTTTTAAAGAAATTATCAAATACCTTTTCGTTACATGTAGAATTTTTATTGTCAGACATCTGGGGTGGATATAGATGAGGTCAAATCTAGATTTTTTTCTAAGCTATCAAAAAAATATAAAGAAAGACGGGTAGGGTATACCTTTTCACACTCGTTCTATTCTTGTTATAACATTTCAAATCTCAATTGAGCATTCGCATAAATCTAGAACTTAATTTAAAAATTAAAATGAAAAATCTTAAAAATGTAATTTACCTATTATTTGGGCTATTGGCTTTGGTATCATCTTGTGAAGATATTGAAGAAAATGACTGTCTGCAATTATCTTTTACACAAGATGGAAAAGAACTGTTTGCAGATTTTGATGGAATCAATGACCTCGACGTATACGAATGGTTTGTTGATGATCAATTAGTGGAAACCGAAAGTCTTCAAAACGAAAGAGATAATAAGCTCGATCTTAGTTCCTATAATCCCGGAACATATACCGTATGTATAAAAGCTGAAACAGAAACTTGTCCGGAGGGCGTAGAATTCTGTAAAGAAATCACAATTGAAGAACCTGACGGGAATGAGGACTGTCCTTCACTTGCTTTTACCGTAGAAGGTGGAGTAGCTACAGCCAGTTTTGAAGGTATTGATGAAATCGATGTTTATGAGTGGTTTGTAGACGGGCAAGTAGTAGAAACCGAAAGCAATCAAAATCAGGATAGAGATAATAAACTGGATTTGAGTACATACAACCCAGGTGAATATAATGTATGTATTAAGTTCGAATCCCCAGAATGTCCACAGGGTGTCGAATTTTGTAAAGTTGTGGTGATAGAAGACGATAATACAGGAGGAGATAATTGTCCGGATTTATCTTTTATAGAAGAAGGAACCCTTCTTTTTGCAAGCTTCCCTGGGATTGATCAATTAGACGTTTACGAGTGGTTTGTAGATGGTCAATTGGTAGAGACCGAAGATCTTCAAAGCCAGGATAGAGATGATATGCTGGATTTAGGATCCTACAATCCTGGAACATACAAAGTATGTATTAAAGCAGAAACCAATGAGTGCGCTCAAGGCACAGAATTTTGCTTAGAAGTGGTCATTCCTATGCCGCAACCAGTAGATTGTAACGCTTTTAATATCATATACGCTTCTAGTGGAAATAGAGAATTTGTGGCTCGTAATCCTGTTGTTCCTCTTGTAGATCCAAGTACTGTGGTTTGGACTATTGATGGTAATCAAGTGCCGTCTAATTCTCCTACGGGTAATTTTATCATTTTGGATGATCATCTTACTCAACCTGGTAAGTATGAAGTATGTTACAAAGGAGAATCACAAGATTGTGGTACTTTGGAAAAATGTATTGAAGTAGACTTTTTAGCGCTTTAGATTACCGTAATCTTAGCATTCATAAAGCCAAAATTTTAAAAGAGACAGCAAATTTGCTGTCTCTTTTTGTTATTGTAAAACACTGTTTTTCAATGCATTTATTCTTTGTTTTTGATTTTTTTTAGGGAAAATACCCTCACAGGGGGTAGGGTGTTTTTTTAAACAGGCGTTTCACTTATAGAGCGGTCGCAAAGCCATTCGAAACAAGTAACCCTAAAATTATTTACGATGAAAAAAATTAGTATTTGGTTGATAACAGTTTTTGCTATGATGTTAACATTTACTTCTTGTGAGGTAAATGAAGAATTTGAAACCTGCCCAGAAATTAATCTGGAAATCGAAAACGAACCAGGTAGCGCGGTGTACAGATTTATCGCCCAGCTAGATGAGTTAGAAGATATTCGATTTACTTGGACAATAGACGACGAAGAAATAGCAACAGGGAATATTGATAATATTATTGGTCAAATCTTAGATTATAGATTTGAACCAGGTAAACATACGGTTTGTGTAAAGGTGGCAAGTGACGATTGTCCGATACAAGTTTGTAAAGAAATAGATGTAGTAAGAGATGAAACTGATCCATGCCCAGATCTTTTCTTTGAGAGCAGAACCTACGAAAGACCATCTACTTATAAATTTATCGCTGATTTTGAAGGAATAGAGCGTTTGGATTATGGATGGTATATCAATGGAGAGTTGGTAGAAGATTCATCACCAAATGAGCGTAACTATTTAATCTGGGATTTTGAAGAGCCAGGAGTATACGAAGTATGTATTAAGACAGAAACTGACGAATGTCCAGAAGGAGCTTCTTATTGTAAAGAAATTAGAGTTGAAGAATCTGATTTGGCTTGTCCTGAAGTATTCTTTAGAAAAGAAATGGAGCCAGGTACTGATGGAACCTATGTTTTTGAAGCAGTGATCGAAGGTACAGATGAGGTGAGTGAAATCCTATGGTATGTAAACGATCAGCAAGTAGAGAACGCTACAGATCAACAAGAAGGATCTAGAGTATTGGTACAGGAATTCGGACCAGGAGTATACGAAGTATGTTTAAAAGTAACTACTCCAGATTGTCCTGATGGCGTAGTGTACTGTAAAGAAATTAGAGTAGGGCAAACCTGTCCAGAATTAACTTTCGAAGCTGAAAGAGATGGTGATAATCTTGCGTATTACTTCTATCCAAGATACTTTGATGGTATCGAAGAAACTCCAATAACCTGGTCAGTAAATCAGGATTTTGTGGGAACAACACAAGGACACGATGAACCATTTTACTTCCAGTTTGCACCAGGTAGATATGAAGTTTGTATGCTAATAGAGACCGAAGATTGTCCAGAAGGAGTTTCTTTCTGTAAAGTGATCGAAATCGATTATGACTGTCCAGAGCTATTCTTCGAAATGGAGCAAGAAGGAGACACACCAGGATATAACTTCTATGCAAGTTTTGACAGAATGCAAGACACCTCTTATGAGTGGACGATTAATGGAGAAGTAGTTGACAGAGAAATCGTGGATAGTAACGAAGAAAAAGATGACTATCTGTATTATCAGTTTGGAGCAGGTACTTACGAGATTTGTATTATTGCCGAGACACCAAACTGTCCGCAAGGAGTAAGATATTGTAAAACATTAGTAATAGAATAAAGAAATTTAAAATTAAACGTCGATAAGATAGGTTTAGTTTAGGTTAGATTAATTAGGTTGATCCCCAGGAGAACGGCAACTTCTTCTGGGGATTTTTTTTATGGTAAAACAATACGAACTTCAACTAATACCTTGTTGAATAGCTGACGTTTTTTATATTGTAAACAAAATTTTATACTTTCAGGGTATATAAGTGATAGGAGCAAGGGGGTAGGGTAAATGATTTTCAAAGCGTTATATCTATATAAGACACTTTTATTTTGAAGATAATCAAGACATATTTCAAAACATTGGCGCTGGTATTTTTAGTATTAGCGAGCTCATGTGTAGATGATGATTCCTTTTTTCCCGAAGAAAGAGGGGAGATTACATCCTCTATTGCTTTGGTGACATTACTTAACCAATTGGTAAGTACACCAGGAGTTTCTGAAGATAATTTATGTTTCTCATTTCAGTATCCTATTGTTCTGGGATTCAATAACGATTCGAGTATTCGTATCAACGATTTTCAAGGATTAGTAGACGCCATCTCAGGTCAAAGTGGAAATTTTAATATCACTGGATTAGCATTCCCGGTAACCATTCAATTTGGAACGAGTACAAGCCCTGTCACTATCCAAAATGAAGCTGGCTTAATCGAAGTATTAAGAGAGTGCGAATTGGGAACCTTTAGAGATGAATTTAATGCGTTGTTTAGGCAATGTTTCAAATTTGATTATCCAATTACGGTAATCAATAGCCAAAATGCAGAAGTAACTATAGAAAATCAGGAAGCTTTTGTAGGATTCCTTATGGATCAGGGAGGTACTTATCAACCTAATTTCAAGTTTCCAATTAATGTGTTAGTAGGGTCTGATTTGGTCTCCGAAACGGTTTCTTCTTATTTTGAGTTTTATAGCATCATTAATAATTGCGTGGGGTGTCCCAATATTCGTTTTGAAATTCGGTCGGTTTCTGATACGTTGTATGAAATCGTTACTAATTTCGAAATTCTTGACAATTTTCAAGTTTCGCTAAAAATTGATGGACAAGTATCCAATGCGGTTCTGGATGGAAATATATTCAGACAAGAATTCACACCAGGAACTTATGAAGTTTGTGTAAAAGTGGTGTCTTCAGATTGCCCAGAAGGGAAAGAGGTTTGTCAAACCCTTGTGGTAGAAAGCAGATGTCCTAATCTTGGATTTACTTTTGAGCAAGAGCAGGGAACTTTTCAGTATAACTTCACTGCAAATTTCGAGGGGATCAACGATACCCAATACAACTGGGTGGTTGATGATCAGGTGATCGAAGAAAATGATGGAGGAGCCCAAGGTGATAATAATTTTGTGTTTCAATTTACTCCGGGAGCACATCGGGTGTGTATTGCTACAGAGACACCATTGTGTCCGCAGGGAACAGAATTTTGCCAGGACATTATCGTATGTCCAGAATTGTTCTTTACCGCAGAACAACAAGGAAACACAAATACCTATATATTCAATGCGGATTTCTTAGGAATAGAACAAGTTACCTACCAATGGACTATCGATGGAGAACCTCAGGAGACCGATGGAGGAGTAGCCGGTGATAATACATTTACATTTCAGTTTACACCAGGTACTTATGAAGTATGTATTGAGAGTGAAATCGCAGGATGCGAACCCGCTCCAAAGTTTTGTGTAACTGTAACCGTGCCCTAAAACACTTAGATTTTCATAAAATCCAAATCCTATAATTCCTGTTATGGTAATGTAAGGAAGTAATAATTCTCAATCTCATAATTTTTGTTCAGAACCCTATAAACACTGGATTCTTGTTATGGTTTTCGATACCTTTGTAGTAGGAAAAACAAAGAAATTATGAGATATCACACCAGAAAAGTTGTAAAGCCTGGAGACTTAAACCCTAATGAAACCTTATTTGGAGGTCGATTACTGGAATGGATAGACGAAGAGGCAGCATTATATGGAGTAATACAGCTAGAGAATAAAAGGGTAGTCACCAAATTTATGTCAGAAATCAACTTTGTGAGCTCTGCAGTACAAGGAGATATAATAGAAATAGGTATGGATGTGGTAAAATTTGGAAATACCTCTTTGGTATTAAAATGTACGGTCCGTAATAAGTTGACCAGGAAGACCATTATCAACGTGGAAAATATTACATTGGTGAATTTGGATGAAAATGGCAGGCCTACGCCTCATGGTAAAACTAAAATAGAGTATGTAAAAGATCGATTAGCGCAAGACTAGTTTTTGGATCAGCTCTCTACCTAACTCTTCATTAAGATTGGTGATTATTTTTTGAGTACCATAGCTCAATTCTTCTCGTAATACAGATGAGTTTAATTGTACGAACAAGGTATTACGCTCTAACTTTATATTTTGAGTATAATTCATAATAGCAGGTCCCATAACTTTTGCCCATACTTCTTTAGCATTAACTTTGTCTAACCCTTTTTGTAAGTTGTTGTCGGTAACAAAGTTTTCTAAAACCTCTTTCAAGCTTTGATGTTCACGATTCCTTTTTGCCATTATAATTCAATCTTTTGATAGCGTTTATAAAAGTACATATTTCCGGCTTCATTCTTGATGATGATCTGGTTTTCTTTGGCAGAAATTACAGTTTCTCTCCAGGAGTCGAGAGGAGTGGTGTAATACATTCTTAAACTATCATTCTCGATTTTTACCACAAACGTTTCACTATCTCGAGTTACAATGAAATTCCCATCTATTTTGGGTTGTACTTTTTTTCGAGTTCCTATAGTATCTTTTAATTCAAAAAAGTCAATGCTTTGGTTGAAATTGTACTCTTTTTCTTCACCTGTAGATAGCACTACACGATCAATTTCCCAATACCCGTTGATATGCTTTTTAAAACTATTAGGATCCACTTTTGTACAAGCAGTACATAAAGCCAGTAGTAAGACAAAAAACAATTTTTTCATGATGTCTACAACTTAAAAATTTTATAACTCTGTGAAATCTTTTTAACCACCTCTTCTGTTCTGTCGGCATGCGTATCACTGATAAATAGCTGTCCAAAATTTTGGTCATCTACCAACTTAACGATATGCTCTACACGCTTTTCGTCTAGTTTATCAAAAATATCATCTAGTAAAAGAATTGGATTCACATTGCTTTGTTTTTTGATAAAATCAAATTGAGCTAATTTTAGTGCGATCAAAAAGGATTTTTGTTGGCCCTGGCTTCCAAATTTTTTGATAGGATAGCCTTCAATTTCAAAGGACAAATCATCTTTATGAACTCCAACGCTGGTATATTGTAATACGCGATCTTTTTCCAGATTTTGTTCTAATAAAACCAACAAACGATTTTGAGATAATTTACTTTGGTAGGTGAGCGAAATATTTTCTTTACCAGAACTTATGGCTTGATATCGATTAATAAAAATAGGAATAAAGGTATCCAGAAAGGCTACTCTTTTTTCATAGATTACATTTCCTAATTCATCCAATTGTTGATTGTAGATATCAAGTTGGGTGGCATCAAAGGTGTTATTGGCACTAAAATACTTAAGGAGTGAATTACGCTGCGAGACCAGTTTGGAGTACTTTAATAAGGTAGTCAAATAACCATGGTCGCTTTGTGATATGACTCCATCAATAAATTTACGTCGGGTATCACTTCCTTCGGTAATCAAATCCCTATCTGCCGGAGAAATAATGACTAATGGTAAAAAGCCAATGTGTTCACTAAAAGTATCATATACTTTTCCGTTGCGTTTAATGACTTTTTTTGTCCTCTTTTGGTACTTACAATAACTTTCTCTTCTCGTTCGTTCTTTTCATAGAGACCATCGATAACAAAAAAATCTGTGCCGTGTCTAATATTTTGACTCGTTACCGGATTAAAATAACTTTTCCCAAAGGAAAGGTGGTAAATGGCATCCAAAATATTGGTTTTGCCTACTCCATTGTTTCCTACGAGACAATTTATCTTGTGGTCAAATTCGAAATCAATCGATTCAAAATTCTTATAATTGAGTAAAGAAAGTGATTTTAAAAACATAAAACACTGATGATCAACAGATAGTGCTAGAAATAAGATTCGCAATTAATCGGTGCAAAATATTGAAAAATAATAAATACTTGTGCTTTTAATTATGAATAAAAATTTTATTTTTGCCCTTCATTAAAGAAAATTTATGGCAACTTACAAGAAACGCGGATACAAACCAAAAAATAAAGCGGAAGAAGTAGAACAGGTTGAAGAAAACTCAACAACAGCCGAAGTGTTTAACACCTTGGATGAAGGTGCTTCTAAAACTGAAGAATGGGTTGCAGCGAATCAAAAATACATTTTAGGTGGTGTAGGGCTTATTGCTTTGATAATTTTGGGTTATTTAGGATTTCAAAAGTTTATCCAGGAGCCAAAAGAACAAGAAGCAGCCAACGAGATGTTTCAGGCCCAACAATATTTTGACCTTGCAATAAATGGTAATTCTACAGTTCGTGACTCGATATACAATCTAGCTCTTAATGGAGGAGAGGGTAAATACGGATTTTTAGAAATCATAGATAATTACGGAGGTACAAAAGCGGCTAACCTTGCCAATTATTATGTTGGTTTTTCTTATTTGAATATGAATAAGTATCAGGAAGCGATCGATTATTTAGATAACTTCAAAAGCGATGATGAGATGTTAGGTCCATTGGCTTTGGGAGGTATTGGAGATGCTTTTGCTCAATTAAACCAACAAGATGAAGCTCTAGGATATTATGAAAAAGCAGCTTCTTCCAAAACTAATAATTTTACTACTCCAAAATTTTTATTGAAAGCTGCAATTACTGCAATCTCTCTCGGCAAGTCTGAGGCGGCGGTGCAGTATTTGGAAAGAATTAAAAATGAATTTCCTAAAAGCGTAGAAGCAAATCAAGCAGACGTACACTTAGGAAAAGCACGTGCAATGCAAAAATAGTCGTGATTGTGTAGTTAAGAGTGTAGTGATTGTATGAGTAACTCTTAACTCATGATCCTAAACGCTTAACGTAAACGAATGGCTACAGAAAATAAAAATTTATCACAATACGATAAAGCAACAATCCCAAACGCGAAAAACTTTCGGTTTGGGATTGTTGTTTCAGAATGGAACGAAAACATAACCCAAGGTCTTTTTCAGGGAGCTTTTGATGCATTTATTGATTGTGGTGCTATCAAAGAGAATATCGTGCGATGGAATGTTCCCGGAAGTTTTGAATTGATTTACGGTTGCAAAAAGATGCAAGAGTCCTTTGATATGCTGGATGCAATTATTGCTATAGGATCCGTGATTCAAGGAGAAACCAAACATTTCGATTTTGTTTGTGAGGGAGTTACGCAAGGGATAAAAGATTTAAATATCCAAAATGATATTCCTGTAATTTTCTGTGTACTTACCGATAATAATATGCAACAATCGATAGATAGATCTGGCGGAAAGCATGGTAATAAAGGGACAGAAGCGGCAATAGCGGCGATTAAAATGGCTCAACTAAGAAAAGATTCCAAATTCTACAAAGAATAATCTTCCGTTTAATTTCTTTATTTGGCACAAGTGTTGCTTGATGTTATTGTAATGCTAAAAGCTTTACATTACAATGCATTTTAAGTATATTTGAATACGTTATGGGAATTTTTAAGACAAGAAAAAATAAAAAGTTTAGTTACACGCCAAGGTATTGGGACGATAAAGGAGAAGGTAGTCCTTATCAAATCACACATAAGTTTGATGAATACCGAAGTACGATTGGTAAGACTGGAAACCTTAAGGATCGTTTCAAAAATGCCTGGAATGAACTAAGACATGACTCAGATAGAAGAATCAACAGAAGAGTTCTCGTTATTTTTATGATCTTACTTTTTGTATTCCTGTTTCTAATAGATTTTGATTTATCCATATTTACTGCAAGACGATAAATGTCTGATATCATACAACTATTACCAGATCACGTTGCTAATCAAATTGCTGCAGGAGAGGTGGTTCAGCGACCAGCTTCTGTAGTCAAAGAATTGTTAGAAAACGCGATCGATGCAAAAGCATCGTACATTAAACTAATTATAAAAGAAGCAGGTAAAACCTTAATCCAAGTTATTGATGATGGAGTAGGGATGAGCAATACTGATGCCAGATTGAGTTTTGAGCGACATGCTACTTCGAAAATCAAATCTGCAGAGGATTTGTTTCATTTGGATACCAAAGGATTCCGTGGTGAGGCGTTGGCATCTATTGCTGCGATAGCCCATGTAGAGCTTAAAACCAAGCAAGAAGGTGATGAGGTGGGTGCCGAAATCAAAATAGAAGGTAGTAAAATCTCTTCTCAGGAAGCATGTGTAACACCCAAAGGGACTTCGATATGCGTAAAAAACCTGTTTTATAACATTCCGGCGCGACGTAATTTTTTGAAATCAAATGCTGTAGAGTTACGTCATATAATCGATGAGTTTCATAGAGTGACCATGGCGCATCCGGATATTCGTTTTGATATGTATCATAACGGTAGTGAGATCTTCAATCTACCGGTTTCAAATTATCGACAACGCATAGTAAACATCTTTGGTGGTAAAACGAACGAAAAGTTGGTACCCATATCCGAAGAAACTGATTTAGTAACCATTAGTGGTTTTGTGGGGAAGCCAGAGTATGCCAAAAAAACTAGAGGAGAACAGTTTTTCTTTGTCAATCATCGATACATCAAAAGTCCATATTTGAACCATGCGGTAAATGCTGCTTTTGAAGGATTAGTAAAAGAAAAAACGCATCCCAGTTATTTCATTTATTTAGAAGTAAATCCGGAAACAGTAGATATCAATATCCATCCTACCAAAACAGAGATCAAGTTCGAAGATGAACATGCACTATACGCCATGTTGCGATCAACAATAAAGCATAGTTTGGGGCAATTTAATGTGGCTCCTGTATTAGATTTTGACAGGGATGCTACGATGGATACCCCTTATGAATATAAGAATAAGGCAGCTCAGGTTCCCAAAGTAGAGGTGGACCGTAATTTTAATCCGTTTAAAGAGAGTAGTTCTTCTTCAGGGGGTAGTCAATCTTCTGGGAAGTCTTCATTTTCATCATTTAAGAAAGAATCAGCAGGTAGCTGGGAGAATCTGTATGTAGGTTTAGAGTCTGAGGCCCCTATAACTTCATCTACGGATACCAAAACAGAAAAAGAAGAAGGTTTTTCTACTATAGAATTTGAAAGTGCTGAAGTAACTGGATCCCTGTTCGAAGATGATGAAAAAAAGGATTTGGTACATCAAAACACCTATCAATTACAAAAGAAATATATAGTTACCACCATCAAAAGTGGAATGGTGATTATACACCAACATCGAGCACATCAACGAATTTTGTACGAAGAATTACTTCGTAGTATTACCATGGCTAGCTCAGTAAGTCAACAATTGTTATTTCCGCTTAAGATTTCGTTGTCAAAAACAGAAATGGCACTTTTGGATACGGTAAAAGAGCAATTAGAAAATACTGGATTTGTTTTTGGCGACGACAATTTGGGAGAGCTGGAAATAACCGCAATTCCATCTGTAGTAGGAGAGAAAGAAGTGGGAACACTTTTGGAACAATTGATAAGTGATTTGGAGAATGATGTTCCGGATAGTGGATTTTCTCAAACCGATGCATTAGCAAAATCTATGGCAAAGAGTATAGCAGTAAGAACAGGTACAGAATTAGGTGCAGAACAAATACAGTATTTGGCGAATAGTCTTTTTGCTTGTACCGAGCCAACAATAACACCAGATAATAAGACGACTTTCATCACGTTTTCGGTAGATGAGATCGATAAGAAATTTTTTTAAATGGGGAGAATCACAGAAACAGTAAAAGTCTTACTGATAATTAATATCATTTTTTTTATCGGGTCTATCTCACTTGGTGATCATGCGTTTGAATGGTTAGCGTTGTGGTTTCCAAAAAATGATAATTTTCAGATTTGGCAGATTGTTACTCATATGTTTATGCATGCCGATGCAGGTCATATCTTCTTTAATATGTTTGCTTTATACATGTTTGGAAGCCATTTGGAAAATTCATTGGGACAACGAAAATTTTTATTCGTTTACTTTTTCTCAGGACTCGGTGCGGTTGGGTTCCAGATTCTTTTTACCTATTTTCAGTTCGCTCCGGGTTACCAGGCTTATTTAGAGGCAGGTTTCTCTTCAGCAGAAATAAATACATTCATACAAGAAACGGTTACATCCGGTCAGTACAAAGTTTATCCTAGTATTCAGCAAGAGGTTACCGAGAAAATGATTCGAGCTTATGTTACTCCTATGGTAGGAGCGTCGGGTGCAATTTTTGGAGTTTTGGCTGCTTTTGCGGTATTGTTTCCTAACTTGCCTTTGTATATTATATTTATACCAATACCTATTAAAGCTAAATATTTAATTGGAGGATATTTCTTATTAGATCTTTGGGGAGGGATTACAGGTCAAGCGATTTTAGGCCCTTCTAATGTTGCGCATTGGGCGCATATTGGAGGTGCGGTAATTGGGTTTATCACTATGTGGTATTGGAAAAAAATTCGTTTAATCAGAATCGTTGGTATTGATATGACGTCGACTAATTTTACATATCAGTTTAAGACTGCAAATATTATCATTAAGCTTATTGTCATTAATGTAGCCTTATTTCTTGTGGCTACCTTAGGTTCGTGGATCTTCAAAACCAGTGCTGGTGAGTTGATGAAATGGTTTGTATTGCCTGTAGAGCCTGGTTCTTTGATTATCCAGCTATGGAGCCTGTTGACCTATAGCTTTTTGCATTTTGGGTTTTGGCATATCTTCTGGAATATGTTGGTGTTGTATTGGTTTGGACAATATGTATTGAATTTATTTACCGAGAAACGCTTTCTCACCATATATCTGTTGGGCGCCATTTGTGGTGGGTTGTTGTTTGTATTAGCCTATAATGTATTTCCTGTGCTATCCGGTACTTTAGCTTATCTTATAGGAGCTTCTGCTGCAGTACGAGCGATTATGATTTTTATCGCCGCCTATACACCCAATGCAGAGGTAAGAATCATCTTTTTTAATGTGAAATTGTGGCAAATCGGGGTATTTGTAGTGCTTTCAGATCTTATTCAAATACCGACTTCAGGAAATGCTGGTGGACTTATAGCACATTTAGGCGGTGCGCTGTTTGGTTATATGTATGCCATTCAATTAAAAAAAGGAAATGATATTGGGCTTTGGTTTGAAAAAATAATGGATGGATTTGCTAATATGTTCACCCCCAAAAAGAAAAGCCCACTCAAAACTGTACACAAGTCAAAATCATATACAAAACCTAAACAAAGAACGAGTTCTTCTAAAAAGAAATACGTAAAAACCCCAAATCAAGAGCAAATTGATGCAATTCTTGATAAAATAAGCAAGAGTGGATACGATAGTTTAACCAAAGAAGAAAAGGATTTTTTATTTAAGGCAGGTAAGGAATAGGGGCTATCTATGAGGAAATTAGTAAATAAATTTATCTTTTTGATGAATTCTATAGCGGCGTTTGCGTTGTTGCTATCGTATTTATTGCCCTATGTTTCACCTAAAACTTTTCCCTTGCTATCGGTATTGAGTCTAGCAGTACCTATTTTGATTGTGGTCAATGTTATTTTTTTGATCTATTGGGTGGTGCTCTTAAATAAAAAAGCAATCCTATCTCTGGTAGTATTAGTATTGGGAATATCACATGTTACTTCCTTGTACAAAATAAGTGGTAAATCTACCGAAGATACAGCGGATGGTATTTCCTTATTGAGTTTTAATGTAAGGAGTTTTAATCGATTCTCATGGATTGATTCCAAAACTATCCCTCAGGATATTTCTGCCTTTATACGATCAGAAAGCCCTGATATTTTCTGTGCTCAGGAATATTATAACAACCCGGATACCGACTTTTCGCAATATCAGTATAAGTTCGAAGATTTTAACAATGATAATGGTGAGTTGGCGCTGGTTGTCTTTTCGAAGTATCCTATCGTTAATAAAGGATCGCTTCACTTTAAAAAAACGGCAAACAATGTTATCTTTTGTGATATCGCTATTCAAAAAGATACATTACGGATATATAATGTCCATTTACAATCCCACAAGATTAGTTCGAATACCAACCGAATTTCTCAGGAAGATTCGCAAAAGTTGTTGAAAAGAATCCAAATTTCGTTTGAACGTCAACAGGAACAGGTTGATGAACTTATTGAGCATATGCGTCAATCTCCTTATAGAAACATTGTAATGGGAGATTTTAATAACTCTGCATACTCTTATGTATATGATAAAATCGTGTCTGAGGGGCTTCAGGATACCTTTAAAGAAGCAGGGAAGGGGTTTGGTAAAACCTGGGAATTCGATCTTTTTCCTGTGCGTATAGATTTTATCTTGGTTCCAGAAGAATATGAAGTGTTAGAATTCAAAAATATCCATCAAGAACTATCCGATCATTATCCGATATTTTCTAGAGTACAATTGTAGGTATAGAGTATGGTCTCTTTCGGTTTCTTGTTAAGTCTATTGTTCTAGTTGTTTTTTACAAATCTTCCAATTGGGTCGCTTTGTCTTTCATCATTTTGTTTTCCCAATTTGTGGAAAAAGTGGCGTGTTTGTTTTTGGTCATTGCTCTCATTTTGTCAATAACTACCTTTTGAAGCTGCTCGGGGAGTGAATAGAACCTACTGCTAATTTTGGTCAATCTACCATCATAATCACTATTTTGATGTCTTACCGTAATTCTTTTTCCTTTGTGATAAATCATCATTTTCATACGGCCATCAGCATAGTCTTCTTGTCCTGTAGTACCATACACCAATATCAAATCGGCTAATCCATCATTATCAAAATCTTTAATTTCTGAGTAGTGATTCCAGAAGAAAATAGATGTTTCCCAATCATTGTCAGTTTCATCATTGATACTGGACTTCTTTTTTAGGCCATTGCCTTTTTTGGTCAAAATCAGTCCTTGTAATTTATCATAAAGGGTATCTCCTTCTTTATTGATTTCAGATTGATCTTGAGCAAGTGCTACATAATAAGATCCAGCTTCATCCTGATACGAATACGCCTGACGAATCGGATAGGTCACCTCATATTGACGCTTAATTCTTCGGGTAAAGATACTTGCGGTTTCTTGAGGAGTTAGTCTTTTTGCAAATTTAGGATCCAGGGAAAGCGTATCACTGTTTTTAAGGGCAATAGGAGTATAAGATTCCTCGGGAGTTGTTGTCTGTTCTGCTTCTTTTTTTGGCTCTTTAGATTGCTGTTTACAAGAGAATAATACTAGTGGTATTACCAATACAAGTAAAAATTTATTCATAGATAATAGATTTAGGTTAATGGGGCTTGTTGTACAAGTTTCGTTCTAAATATAATTAATATTTTACAAACGAACTGATATCCAATGTTTTTACATCATCCAGCAATCAATTTGATCTGTGATCATATGCCAAAGTAAAGCTATGCCTAATACTCGTGTTTTTGGAAATAGCAGCAGTATTGCATATCCCAAAAAAGCGATATAGCTATGCAAAGGATGGAAGTTAATACTGCATCGATTAGCCTTAAAGACAGGTATTGCCAGAAGATGATCCAAATCGACAAGCATAGAGAGTAGAAAAATGAGTGATAATTTTTTCCATTGCTTTGGAAAGAATATTAGAATCACTACTAGAGGAATAACAAGATGTAAACTATAATGAATAGCTGGGCGAATCATTTAAAAAATAGTCTGTTGCTCTAGATATGTCAAGGCATTAGTTCCTTCATTAAAAAGTAAGTCCAGTATCGAAAGATTAGAAATAAAACCGTGCTTCTCACTAAATACCTGGATGTAAGACTGTAGATCATACGATTTTTCTTTTTTGGCGACTACCAAGTTTCGTAAGTCTATACTATCTTCGGGTTGTTCTTGATACTTGGAAGTTTTCGAAAAAGGAGTATCTAACTGCAAGCAGTCCTGAAGCGCCTGAAAGCACTCATAATTAAAATCCAGTAAAAACTCTTTTCTTTTCTCAAAAAGAGGAGCAAATTCATCTTCATAGTATTCAAAAAAGGGAGAGGTTCTATATGCAGTCTCCAAGGATTTCCAATGTAAGGTCTGCCAACTAAAATCGTTTTCAATACGTACATCCCTGTATAATTGTCTTCCTGCTTTCCCAGTATGTTTTATAGGGATGGTTAAAAGTAGTTTTCCATTAGCTCCATAAATATAGGTGCGATTGCGGTAGGTTTGCTTTTGATAATTATCCTCATTTTCGAAAACAACCTCATCAGATTGTGCTATCGCAACATATTGTGTTATAGAGCCAAAATACGTAGGATGTAACAGAACTTTTTTCAATTTTTTGGTAGCTATTGTGAATTTCTAGTACGAACTTAGTTTCTGTATTGTTTAAGCTCCTTTCTTTCTTTTTCGATATTGATTGTAGATCATCCATCCTGCCAATAGAATCAAGAAATACTTGAAATAAGATACAGGTTCTCCGCTACCTCCAACTGTAGTAAACATACGATCCCATCTTATTTTGTTGAATAGTCCCTTGGCATTAGAATCCCAGCTAAACCATACAAAAACAGGTTTTCCTACGATGTGATTAGCAGGTACATAACCCCACACACGACTATCTTCACTATTATGACGATTGTCTCCCATCATCCAGTAGTAATCCTGTTTGAAAGTATAAGAATCCAAAGGTTTTCCGTTAAGTAACACTTGAGTTCCGTTTACAGAAAGTTTATTGTCAATACCCATTTCAGAACCTTCATATACTTCAATTATTCTGCGGTATAAGGAGAAACTCTTAAGGTCCATTTTTACTGTTTTACCTGCCTCCGGGATATAGATTGGACCAAAGTTGTCGTTATTCCAATTTACTTTTCCATTGTTAGGGAAAATACTTGGATCTTTTTGTCCTTTTGGAGCTACAGCTCTTTCAACGCTAGCTACGTTAGGATGGTTCTTAAACCTATTCGCAGCTTCAACAGTCATACCTTTAACATAAAAGCGTTGGTTGTCATATCCAAACTCTTGAGGGTTTTTTGCTTTAATTTTATAGCGATCATAAAGATTTTGTAAATTAAAACTATTCCCTTTGGTATTTCCGAGATATGAAAATTGCACTTGGGCACGTTCAGGTAACACATTTTTCTCTCCATTGATGTGTACATATCCGTCTACTACAGATAAAGAATCACCGGGTACGCCAACACAGCGTTTTACATAGTTGGATTTTTTATCAATTGGTTTGTAGTAGCTTTTCTTTGATTGATCTCTAAAAAAACGTACCGTATCAATTGGCCAACTGAAAACTACAATGTCATTGCGTTTTATCTTCTGAAAACCAGGAAGTCTGAAATATGGGTATTGCGGTTTGCTCGTATATGATTTTGTTCTTACCAAAGGTATGGTATCATGTACCATTGGAAAGGAGACTGCGGTCATAGGTGTGCGTGCTCCGTAGTGAAATTTACTAACGAATAAAAAATCACCTACTAACAGTGTTCTTTCCAAAGAGCCTGTAGGAATAGTATAAGGCTGCATAAAATACGTATGTACAATAGTAGCTGCAACTACGGCGAACAAAATAGAACTCACCCATTCTCCTGTCGAAGTTCTAGGTTTTAGGCTGCGGTCCTCAATATATTTTACGTCTAAAGCATAGTTTACATAAAAGATATAAAACCCCAGGGTCACCACAACTAAAACGGTATCTGTGGTCGAGTTTTTACCAAAACTTCTAATGGTTTCTACCCAAATCACAGGAAGCATAATCACATTGATTACGGGAATAAACAGCAAAATAACCCACCACCAAGGTCTATTGATGATTTTTGTTAAAACTACTGCATTATATATAGGAACAATAGCCTCCCAAGCTTTTCTGCCTGCTTTTGTGTATAATTTCCAGGTTCCCAAAAAGTGGATCACTTGAAGTACAAGGAAAAATATAAGCCATTCTGTGAGTGCCATAAGTATTTATTTTTTTAGTATATGTACCTTTTGTTGGTAAAGCGTTACATTTTTACAGACCTAAAACGTCTTTCATTCCAAAAATACCAGTTTTATCCTTTAGCCATTCTGCTGCAACTACTGCACCTAGAGCAAAACCATTTCGATTATGAGCAGTATGCGTAATTTCTATATCATCCACTTCAGAAGAATAAGTCACTGTGTGTGTGCCAGGAACCTGTTCTATTCTTTTGGCAACAATAGGAATAGTGTTCTGATCCCCTTCATCTAGTTGCCAACCTGTTTTATTGGAGTTGTCTATGATTCCTTCAGCTAGTGTGATGGCTGTTCCGCTGGGTGCATCTAGTTTTTGGGTATGGTGAATTTCCTCCATGTTGATAGAATATCCCTCTACAGGATTCATCATTTTTGCTAGTTTTTTATTAAGCTCGAAGAAAAGATTAACGCCCAAACTATAGTTAGAAGCGTAGATAAAAGCACCTTTTTTTCTTTGCATAAAGCCACCATTTCTTGATAATGATCTAACCAGCCTGTAGTTCCAGAAACCACGGGTACGCCAGCATCGAAGCAATTAGAAATATTATTCACGGCTGCCGTTGGGATACTGAAATCTATGGCTACATCTGCCTGAGATAAATCATAGTTGGTATCGTCTTTATCTACTTTTAGTACTATGGCATGGCCTCTTTCTGTTGCTATTTTCTCAATGGTTTTCCCCATTTTACCATATCCTAGTAATGCAATGTTCATGTGTTGTTGGTTATTATAAAAATGAAATGATCTTAAAAATTAAAATTTAAAGTAACTCCATAATTCGGAGTAAGATCAAATTCGTTAAAATTTATTCCTGGTTTTAGCGAAAGATCATCTGTGATATTATACTGTTGCAAATGCGCTGTAACGTTGGCATCAACAATATTTAATAAATAGGCGGCTACAGTTAGTAATAACGATAATTCCTGATCTCTTCTGAAACGTTCTTGTAGTGATATCAACTGCTCATTAGAGACTAGTATCTCTCCAGTTTGTTGGTTAATGAAACGATCATCGGTAAAGCCCGCTAGTCGCCTCTTGAAAATATCTCTAAAATCGTTGTAATTTCTATTGTTATCAAGATAGAAATAAATCCCTGTACCAATTGCAGCATATACAATGGGGATTTTCCAATATTTTTTGGTGTATGCCTGCCCCAAACCAGGGAGTACAGCCGAATAGAAAGCTGCTCTGGCAGGAGCTAGAGGTTCGTAAGGTTGAATTCTTTTCTCTCTTCTTTCCTTTTTTCTATCCCTTTTTTCTTTTTAACAGCTACTTCTTCAGTGGTAACTTTTAATTCATCCTCTTCTTCTTGTGCAAATGCATTATGAAATGAGAACAATACAAAAAAAATGATATAACAATATTTAATTTTCACTATTGATGAGTTTCTTTATTCGTTTAAAATCTTCTTGAGAAGAGAAGGGTATAATCAATTTACCACTTCCTTTACTGGAAACTTTTACATCAATTTTTGCGCCAAAATATTCAGAAAACTCTTTAACTCCTTTTGCAATATGCTTAGGTAGTTGCGAAGAAGTTGTATTGGATTCAGCAGTTGAATTTTCAGAAGGGTCTTTTAAGGATTTTACCAATTTTTCTGTTTCGCGAACCGAAAGCCCTTTTCCAATCACTTTCTCATAGATGTCCAACTGTTGCTGTTGATTCTCTAGGTTGATCAAAGCACGTCCATGCCCCATAGAGATAAAACCATCACGCATACCCGTTTGAACAATAGGATCCAGTTTTAGTAATCTCAAATAGTTGGCAATAGTCGATCTTTTTTTACCTACGCGATCACTTAACTGTTCTTGAGTTAAACTGATTTCATCAATCAAACGTTGGTAAGACAAAGCGATTTCGATAGGGTCAAGATCCTGTCTCTGAATATTTTCTACCAAAGCCATGGTCAAAGACTCATGATCGTTGGCAATTCGTATATACGCAGGAATTGTTTTTAAACCTGCCAATTTAGAAGCGCGGAAACGGCGTTCTCCACTAACCAGCTGATAGCTGTTAAAATCTAATTTTCTTACCGTAATAGGCTGGATTACCCCAACTTCTTTAATAGAAGTGGCTAACTCGCGTAATGTTTCATCATTAAAACTTGTTCGCGGCTGAAAAGGGTTTACATCAATACTTTCCAGATCAAGCTCTATGATATTTCCTACAACCTTATCTGCATTTTTATCATCGACGGATTTGATATCATTTTCTGGATCCTTTAAGAGTGCAGATAGCCCTCTTCCTAATGCCTGTTTTTTTGTTGCCTTCGCCATGTATCCTTAACTATTTTTCTTTATAATTTCGTGCGCCAAACTCAAATAATTACTTGCTCCTTTACTGGCCGCATCGTAATTAATAATACTCTCTCCATAACTTGGGGCTTCACTTAAACGAATATTTCGCTGAATGATTGTTTTAAACACCATTTCGTTAAAGTGCTTTTGCACTTCTTCAACCACTTGGTTAGACAATCGCAATCTAGAGTCATACATAGTTAATAGCAACCCTTCGATATCCAGATTGGTGTTGTGTACTTTTTGTACACTTTTTATGGTGTTCAACAATTTACCAAGTCCTTCTAGTGCAAAATATTCGCACTGGATAGGGATCATCACCGAATCTGCAGCAGTAAGTGCATTTAGTGTCAAAAGTCCTAACGATGGAGCACAATCAATTAGAATATAATCATATTCTGATCGTAACTCTTCGATAGCCTTTTTCATCATATACTCTCGGTCATCCTTATCTACCAGTTCGATCTCGATAGCAACCAGATCAATATGCGCAGGAATGATATGTACATTTGGAGAGGTAGTCTCCAAAATTGCTTCCTGAGGTTTTATGGTATGCTCAAGAATCTGATACGTTCCATTTTCGATACTTTCTACATCAAGACCTAGTCCTGAAGTAGCATTAGCCTGAGGATCCGCATCGATTAGTAACACTTTCTTCTCCAGAACACCTAGAGAAGCTGCTAAATTAACTGAGGTAGTAGTCTTTCCTACACCTCCTTTTTGATTGGCAATCGCTATTATTTTACCCATTTGGGGAGATTTGGTTTTTAAGCGATAAAAATACGATTTATTATATATTATAAAAATGAAAAATGTTAACAGTATGTACAAAAAAGGACCATTTGCCTTTGCAAATGGTCCTGAGTAATTTATGAATTGTTAATAACTACTTATTTCTTGTTTTTTGATCGGATAGAAGCTTCTAGCATATCCCACATCTGTTCGGGTACTAGCTCTAGCATGTTAAACTCTCCAGCTCCTTTAAGCCATTCTCCACCATCAATAGTCATTACCTCACCATTAACATAAGCAGAAAAGTCAGAAACTAAATATGCTGCAAGATTAGCTAATTCTTGATGATTACCCACTCTTCCTAAGGGCACTTGTTTGGTAATATCTAATTTTTCTTTAAGCTCATCCGGCATTAAACGATCCCAAGCTCCTTTGGTAGGGAATGGTCCCGGTGCGATGGCATTGAAACGCATACCATACTTTGCCCACTCAACCGCCAAAGATCTTGTCATGGCCAAAACACCAGCTTTTGCCGTAGCACTTGGTACTACATATGCAGATCCTGTCCAGGCGTAGGTAGTTACGATATTTAATACAACAGTATTTCTATATTTTGTATCGATCCAGTGTTTACCAAAAGCTAAAGTGCAGTTTTTGGTTCCTTTTAGTACAATATCAATAATGGTATCAAATGCATTTGCTGATAAACGCTCGGTAGGAGAAATGAAGTTTCCCGCAGCATTGTTCAATAATATATCTACAGAACCAAATTCTTTGATTACTGCATCTCTCATTGCTTCGACTTGATCAATGTGTCTCACATCACATTGAAGAGGAAGGCAAGTACCTCCAGTTTCGTCCTCAAGTTCTTTGGCAGTGGTCTGTAGTTTTTCAAGATTACGAGAAGTAATAGCCACCTTTGCACCAAGTTCTAAAAAGTACTTGGTCATAGATTTTCCTAGTCCGCTACCTCCACCAGTAACAACGATATTTTTTCCTTCTAAAGCTCCATCACGAAGCATTTTATCTGTATAACTCATTGGTATATGTAATTTCTATATTTTGGGGAAGTTACGATATTATTCCTGAAAAACTATGCGCGCATAGTATTTTTATGTCTATTCAAAAGTAGAAATTAGAATTTCTAAAATAGTGATCGCTGCGTTACTAATCTTTGTACCTGGGCCAAATACAGCTACCGCTCCCGCATCAAAAAGAAAGTCATAATCATCAGGAGGAATCACACCACCAACAATAATCATGATATCTTCTCTTCCATATTTTTTGAGTTCTTCTACAATTTGAGGTACTAGCGTTTTATGACCACCAGCCAACGAAGATACTCCGACGATGTGTACATCGTTTTCTACGGCTTGCTTTGCTGCTTCTTTTGGAGTTTGAAAAAGTGGGCCAATATCTACATCAAAGCCTACATCGGCATACCCGGTAGCGACTACCTTGGCACCTCGGTCATGACCATCCTGACCCATTTTGGCAATCATAATACGTGGTCTACGTCCTTCTAGCTCAGCAAATTTATTGGCTAAATTTCTCGCTTTGTCAAAAGACTCATCATTTTTTATTTCTTTGGCGTACACTCCTGTAAACGATTTTATTTCTGCTTTATGTCTGCCAAATTTTTTCTCCAAAGCATCACTGATTTCTCCTAGTGTAGCTCTCAGTCTGGCAGCTTCTACCGCTAAAGCTAATAAATTTTGAGTATCATTTGCAGCACCGGCAGTTAAATTCTCAAGTGCTTGCTGTACTTTTTCTTCATCCCTTGAGTCTTTTACTTTTTTAAGACTCTCTAACTGTTGATTTCGAACTGCTTGATTGTCTACTTTGAGGGTGCTAATTGCCTCTTCTTCCTCTAATCGGTATTTGTTGACACCGATAATCAAATCTTGTTCACTGTCAATACGCGCTTGCTTACGTGTAGCCGCTTCTTCGATTCTCATTTTTGGGATACCGGCCTCAATGGCTTTGGTCATCCCGCCAAGTTCTTCTACTTCTTCTATCAGTTTCCAGGCCTTTTCTGCAATATCATTGGTAAGTGACTCTACATAGTAACTTCCTGCCCATGGGTCAACAGTACGAGTAATCAGTGTTTCCTCTTGCAAAAAGATCTGCGTATTTCTTGCAATTCTTGCAGAGAAATCCGTTGGTAATGCAATTGCTTCATCCAAAGCGTTGGTATGCAAACTCTGTGTTCCTCCAAAAGCAGCAGCACTAGCTTCGATACAGGTTCTTGCTACATTATTAAAAGGATCTTGCGCAGTAAGACTCCAACCACTAGTTTGACAGTGGGTACGGAGCATCAAAGATTTTGGATTTTTAGGATTAAATTGCTGTATGAGTTTGGCCCATAGCATACGAGCGGCTCTCATTTTTGCAATTTCCATAAAATGATTCATACCTATAGCCCAAAAGAAAGACAGTCTTGGAGCAAAAGAATCTACGTCCAAACCTGCTTCAATACCTTTACGGATATATTCTAATCCATCTGCCAGTGTATATGCCAGTTCGATATCGCAAGTAGCACCTGCTTCTTGCATATGATATCCCGAAATACTAATCGGATTAAATTTTGGCATATTAGCAGAGCAATACTTAAAAATATCACTGATAATCCGCATCGAAGGAGTAGGAGGATAGATATATGTATTCCTCACCATAAACTCCTTAAGGATATCATTTTGAATCGTTCCTGAAAGCAGGTTTTTGTCCACTCCCTGTTCTTCTGCAGCAACAATATAAAAAGCCATGATGGGTAGTACAGCTCCATTCATGGTCATCGATACCGACATTTTATCCAGCGGAATCTGATCGAAGAGCACTTTCATGTCTTCTACCGTATCAATAGCTACCCCAGCCATACCTACATCACCTACTACACGTTCATGATCACTATCATAACCTCGGTGTGTAGCCAAATCAAACGCTACAGACAGCCCTTTTTGTCCTGCAGCAAGGTTTCTTCTGTAAAACGCATTACTTTCTTCAGCTGTCGAGAAACCCGCATATTGTCTTATTGTCCATGGACGTCGAACATACATGGTAGAATAAGGTCCTCTTAGATAAGGCGCTATACCTGCACTAAAATTGAGGTGTTCAAGGTTTTCGATATCACTATTGACGTATGAAGATTTAATTTCAATACCTTCAGACGTAGTAAAAGTGTTAACTGTTGGAGTATTGGTTGTTAATGTTTCTTTGGATAGTTGTATATGTTGTATGTCTTTTCTGCTCATTGCCAATTTAACCTGTTTGCCATAAAAAAATTAAACAGGCCATAAAATTAAGCTTTTAAAAGTGATTTTTATTCAAAAAAGGTGTCTGATTTACTTTCAGAATTGAAAATACCGAAAAATTAACCAAAAGCTTTTTCGATCACCATAAGAATAGAATAGTAAATATCAAAAGCAATGAAGTTCTTGATTTCTACTCCGCAAAATTCTTTATCCGGGATATAATAAATCTTTTGAGCGATCAAAGAAGTACTTACATTTCCATCCAGTTCTAATGCATTTACGATATCCTGAAAATCATCACTATCACTAGAATTTTTTAAACATTGTATAAAACCACCACGGTAGTTAAATATTAGAATTTCTTCTTCATTTTTTTTACTGGAACTGGTAGTGGGATATGATTTTCTATACGCCTCATGATTTTCGTATTCGCTTAGTTTGATCCAGATAGAATTTTTGTTGTTGGCTACTTTCTTGAATTGACGAGCTAACTGAATAGACTTTTCAGAAGGTAATTTTCTGAGGTCAATAGATAAACTGGCCACTTCTGCTAGAAATGTTCTATAGGTCTTGATAGAATCCGTGCCAAACTTGTAGTGAGTGAAAATATCCTTTTCAAAAGATTCGTATGCTCTTTTGATAATTCCAGAGTCATCTACATCATGACAATAATATCTTGATTGAGCAGACGAAATTTGGGCGGATACGATCAAGCAAATGACGAAGATCCTAGATCCAATCTTTAGGGGCATTGATTTAGATTTAGTAATGTTAGTGTATAGGCTAAAATTTATAATTATGTATGCAAGTTAACAATTTGTTAGCAAATATTAACGTTTTAATGCATATTTTTCTCCATAATCTCGCTTAATCGCCGTTTTATTACTGGTTCTAGAAGGGTTTTTCTTACATTTCTTTCTAAAAAGACTGATTTTTGAAATGTAGGTACTGTTTCTTCTTGATTTTTATATTTGTTAGTTCCGGTAAGAACAATTTTTTCTTGATCAAAAAGTTCCTGCTCTTTTTTTGCAGATTCTTTTATTTTTTTCTGAATAGTACCGGATTTAAGTTGATGCAAAAAACCACCGTTTTCTTCGATATCTTTAAATAAAGAAAGTGCTTTTTCCGCCAACTGATTGGTTAAGCTTTCAATATAATAAGACCCTGAAGCAGGGTTCTCAACAAGATCAAAATAACTTTCGTTCTTTAAAATTAATAATTGATTCAAAGAAATTCGGGTTCCAAAATCGTTATCCAGATTGTAAATGTCATCATAACGAAGGTTGTAAATGAAATCTGCTCCTCCCAAAATTCCGCTCATACATTCGGTGGTGGTACGTAACATGTTTACATTATAGTCTAATATAGTTTTGTTACGGTGAGAAGGATAAGCAATAATGGTACAATCTTTTATTGCCCCGTATGCTGGAGCCAGAGATTCCCAAAGCAATCGCAATGCACGTAGCTTAGCGATTTCAAAGAAGTAATTACCACCAATGGCTACTTTGAATACAACTTTGCACTGTTTGAATGGATTTTGCTCCTTGTTGTCAAAATGATTCAGGTACTCGTTGGCATGAGCCAGACCATAAGCGAGTTGTTGTATCATGGTCGCACCAGCATTCTGGTACAATCCGGTATTTATGCTAATACAACTTTTTAAAGTATCATTTTTTGCTATTTGTTCTAAGACTTCATGGTCCTGGTTAAGGTTATTAAACCAATTTCCAGTTTCTGCTAATCTATTGATGATATCCGTAAGGATATGAATATCTAGTTGCTGCTCTTTTGCGATGTTCTTGATGCTTTGTATATATGCTTCAGAAAGAAAGCGGGTTTGCACAAAAACAGGAGTTGCTTTGGTAATGTTTTGAAATAGGGTAGCCGGATCTACTTGTTCCTTGGTAATTACAAAAAAGATACTTTCTGCCCCTTTTTTCAAAGCATCCTTAACTTTTTGATTTCCAGTATTGGCATCTTCAACTTCTATCCGAATCGAATTTTTCCAGTGGGTAGGATGAGCAATTGTATGATCGATATCTGTGATATCCTCCTGATTGTAAAAAGGTTTGATGTCTATACTTTCTAAAGACTTATAAATTAAGGCTTCATTATAATCTGCACCTTTTAAATCAAACTGAATTTTTTGTTTCCATTGTTTTGCAGAAACTTCATCGAAACTTTCGAATAGAGATTTAGTCATCTTTTTTGTTTTTGGGTAAGCTGTCTTCATATTCGATGATATAGATTTCTTCATCGTCACGTTTCATAAAATACTCTTCTCGAGCAAATTTTTCTAGCTCACTGCTATCTTTAAGGGTTTTGATATCCTTTTGATCTTTTACGATTTCTTTGATATAATATTCTTTATTGTTCTCGAGTTCCTGGATTTCTTCATCCAGTTCGCGATGTATAAGCCAGGAGTTGGTATCCAGAAAAAGCATCCAGATCACAAAAAGCAATATGATTAGCACATATTTATTTAGAAATATGGCAAAAATCGGTATAAGTGCCGGTTTGTTTTTTAATTTCTGAAAATAACTTTTTAGCTTCAATCGGTGTAAGAATAATATTGGTGTAAAGGTACAAAAGTTAATTCAAGCGTTCTTTAATAATTGTACGAACAATATCAACAGCTACATTGTTGTAATGATTATTTGGGATGATCAAGTCAGCAAATTCTTTGGTAGGGTCAATAAATTGTTGATGCATGGGTTTGAGAGTGTTTTGGTATCTATCCAAAACTTCGTCCATATCCCGACCGCGTTCTGCAATATCTCTTTTTAATCGTCTTATCAATCTTTCATCACTATCGGTATGCACATAGATTTTTATATCGAACATGTTTCTGATTTCTGGATTGGTAAGAATCAGAATACCTTCTACGATGATCACTTTACTAGGTTTTGTAGAAATGGTTTCTCCGGTTCTGTTGTGTTCTACAAAAGAATACACCGGCTGTTCTATAGTTTCTCCTTTTCTTAGAGCCATCAAATGCTGCCCCAATAACTCAAAATCAATAGATTGAGGATGGTCAAAATTAATCTGAACTCGTTCTTCATAAGAAAGATGACTGGTGTCTTTATAATAGGAATCTTGCGAAATGACGCATACTTCATTTTCTGGAAGTTCATTCACGATTTGATTCACAACCGTAGTCTTTCCGCAGCCAGTTCCTCCGGCAATACCAATAATTAACATTGTACTTTGTTTTTCGGCAAATTTAAAGAATGCGATTTAATCTTCGTCATAAAATTTTCATGCTGGATTGTAAATAACCCCGGAAGAGGAATCCCGAGTAGCTCCGGTCACTGATTTTAGGCAGTTTACTTCGTTACGATCTTTTAAAACCCCCAAAAATCCAAAAATCATGGCCTCTTTAAAATCTATGATTACAGCAGGGGGAATGTCAATACTAACAATACCCTCTAACTTTTGGCTAAGTACTTTAATCAGATACTCATTTTTGGTGCCACCACCAGTGATTAGCATTTTTGGATTAGTTTTTTTACCTTTTTAATCTCGTTGGCAATTTGAAACGCAATATGATGAACCGCGGTATGCAAAAGGTTGGTAGTCGTATCTTTGGTGTTGTTGATGATAGGAATCACTTGTTCTTCAAACCACTCATAACCCAAAGATTTAGGAAAAGGTTGTTTGTAATAGTCCAATACATTTAGGTTCTCAAAAAACTCAGCGTTTACAATACCTGTAGCCGCTATTTTCCCTCCTTTATCATATTCCAGATCGATGGATTTACAAATGTGGTTGAGTAGCATGTTGGCCGGAGAGATGTCGTAAGCGATTCTTTTGTTTTGATGCTGAAACGAAACATTGCTAATTCCGCCTAGATTTAGACAGAAATCATAATTGCTAAACAATAATTGATCCCCGATGGGAACCAAGGGAGCTCCTTGTCCGCCATGAATCACATCGTTGGTCCTGAAATCACAAATAACTTTTTGTCCTGAAGCATTTGCCAAATGCTGACCAGATCCAATTTGATAGGTTAAGCCGATATCGGGTTGGTGAAAAACGGTGTGCCCATGGCTACATATAAAATCTATATCAAGACGATGTTGGGTAATAAATGCCTTGCACTGATTTCCTAACCAGCTTCCATATTCGTTGTGAAGTGCCAACAGTTGTACCGCACTTAAATGGATTGCATTTTTTAGCTTTTGTTTTAAGGTTTGCGAATAAGCGATATCACTGGTTTTTTCGATAGAAAACGTCCAGCGATGATTATCCTTAGTAAAATGGCAATACGCAATATCTAATCCGTCTAGAGAAGTTCCAGACATTAATCCTAATACTTTGTATGTGCGAGGGGAGTTATCCATACGTACAAACTAACAAAATAATTTTAAGGATTTGATCTTCTTTGCCTGCTATATTTTGGTAATGTATTGCAGATCGAAGGATTCCGGATTGATCTCGGGCAATGATTTTTTGTAATAAAAATCAATAATTTGATTTTCGAGATAAGGTTTTATGGCTGCTATGTTGTTGTCGTTGTATAGTCTATAGACATGAACAGCTGCGGATTTTTTGAACGCCCCCATAAGTTCGTCAGGGTGTTTTACAATTTCGATGGTATCATAATTCTCGAACTTTCCTTTCATCCATCGATGGCTGGCTAATTTGGTTTGGCTATCGATCAATTCTTTTTTGAGCTGGTCAAACCTTTCAATATCAGAATAATCTTCTTTCATATAACGATCCAAAGTTACTTTGGCCTTGGTGAATTGTCTTTCAAACTTAAAATCCACCACATACATATCTTTTTTTACCTTTCTTACTACCTGATACAATGCGTTTTCATAGATATTGGCAAAATCTTCATAAGCATACAACGCATCCAAAAAGATATAAGCACGTTTTTTATAATATTTGGGGATTGGTTGTTTTTTGGTGGCTATAAAAAGAGAATGAAGTTCCTGCTCAATTTCTTCGGGAATATTGGTGAATTTTGAATCATTTTTCAGCTTACGCAATTGAGAGGTAATCTGTAGTCTGGTTCCTTTATACAGTTCAGATTTATATTTGAATCGATATCGATTGGGAGATTCGTCATAAGAACTTTGAGCGCTTACGGACAAGGTGATTAAAAAAGTAATAAGAAGTGTCGAGAACCTCATAATAGTAAAATTGGTGGTACTAGTTGTTAGGTCAAGTTCTCTATTGCACGATGGGGATTATGCAATACACTAATTATAACGTAAGATACGCCATATTTGTTATATTATGAAATCTAAAAAAGAAATTTGCTATTGTTTGATCTCGGTTACTTCTTCTAGAGTCACCATTTTCTTTTGTGTATTCCCCCAACTGTTCATGATGTAATTCATCACGTCTACGATTTCTTCATCTTCTAATCCCAGGGATGTCATTGCGCTGTTGTAAGGCTTTCCGTTTACTTTGATAGGACCATTAAGGCCATATTTCACAGAGTGGATACTTTCTTCGCGTTTATCTACCAACCAATCCGAACCGGCAAGAGGAGGGAATACATTGGGAGTCCCTTTTCCATCTGGCAGGTGACATTGCATGCAAAAATCAGCATAGATCTCTTTCCCTTGCGCAATACTCTTGGCCAACTCCTGATCCTGATCCAAAACAGTTACAGGAATTTGTGTGTAATCTTCATCATTTTTGCTTTGCTGTGCAACAATAGAGATACTAAGGATAAAAACTGCGATTTCTAAAATAAAAAGACGCTTGGTATGTTTTTTCATTTTCCGATTTTTACTGAGATAAAAAATGAGTGTTTTATGGTATGATTTTTACAATGCCCTGATTTTCGATAGCAGCATATAGAAACCCGTCAGGTCCTTGGCGTACATTTCGTACACGTCCCATACCATCTAATAATTTTTGTCGTTTGGTAACCTGGTATCCATCCAATTGCAATAGTTCTAAATATTGAAATTTCAAAGAACCTACTAACACGGTATTTTTCCAATTTGGATACTTATCACTGGTCACAAAGTCCATTCCACTCGGTGCAATAGAAGGTACCCAATAGTATAAGGGTTGTTCCATTCCTTTTTTGGTAGTGATGTCAGTAATCGTTGTACCGCTATAATTAATACCGTAAGTAATTACCGGCCAACCATAATTGACTCCTTTTTTGATCGGGTTAATCTCATCACCACCTCTTGGTCCATGCTCATGAACCCATATAGTACCATCAGGATGTAATGCCATACCTTGTGGATTACGATGCCCGTAGGAGTAAATCGCGGTTTTGGCTCCCGCTTGGTCTACAAAAGGATTGTCTTTGGGGATGCTACCGTCATCATTAAGGCGATAGATCTTACCACCATCTTTGGTAATATCTTGAGGGTTTACATCTCGATTTCCACGATCTCCAATACAGAAATACAAATATCCATCATTGTCAAACTCTATACGAGATCCAAAATGATGGCCCCTAGTGGTATTTGGTGTCGCTTTGTATAAAGTTTCAATATTAGTGAGTTGATTATCTTTTAATTTTGCTCGTATTAAGGCTGTATTTCCACCTTTTTCTGTTCCTTCTTTAGAAGAATAGGTGATATAAATCCAACCATTTTCCTCGTATTTTGGATGCAGCTCGATGTCCAGTAAACCTCCCTGGTTTCTATTATAAACTTCAGG
This sequence comes from Aquimarina sp. KJ22-3, assembly GCF_055808215.1. Classification (NCBI taxonomy): domain Bacteria; kingdom Pseudomonadati; phylum Bacteroidota; class Flavobacteriia; order Flavobacteriales; family Flavobacteriaceae; genus Aquimarina; species Aquimarina sp. KJ22-3. The sequence continues at coordinate 1,729,986 of NZ_CM147859.1, forward strand.
AACATTAGCGATGTTTACCTTTTTACCGTCCTTAAAATGAATCAGCGTACCGCTTTTTTCAGTGATTAGCATGCTGCCATCGGGTAACCAGGCCATTCCCCAAGGGATTTGAAGACCAGGAACAATGATTTCTGTTGTATAATTTTTGGGATCCTCTTCGAGAACGATATCATTTTCTTTAGTTTCTTGCGCACATGCCGAAAATATAAAGAGTAATACGATGAGAAAAGAGAGTGATTTCATGTGTGATAGTTTATACAGCACGAAAATTACGATAAAATATGATTTATAATCTATAATTTATGTTAATCCCTCCAAAGACATTAATCGGTAATCCAGGGTAAAAGAATCTGGGTTGATTTCCTCCAAATCCACGAGCATTGATCTGTAATTGCGAGGCGTATTTGGTATCCAAAATGTTATTCACGCCAAAAGAAAGGTTATAGGATAGGCGATTACCTAGATTGTTTTTATATCCAATTTTACCATGTAACAGGTCATATCGTTCTCCATACACAGTATTGGCATCATTGGCAGGAATCTCTCCCACAATTTGATAGGAAATATTTCCGTAGAATCCTTTTGGAGAAGTAAGGTCAAGACCTGCATTGATCACTTCAGAAGGGATACCGGTCACATCGTTTTCAGAAAAATCATTGTCCAAATCCACAAAATCATCAAAGGTATGATCATAGATAGAAACATTGGCAAAGAAATGTAGCTGATGGCTTTGTTTTTGTAAGAGTTGATACCTAAGTTCGGCATCAATACCGTTGTGTGTTGTTTTTCCTGCATTGATGGCAAAAAAGTTGTCCTCTACAGTTCTTCGAGAGACTAATAAATCTTGTACTCTCAAGGTATAGAAAGAAACAGAACCTTGCAATCTATTCAGTAGTTTGTAACGCATTCCTACTTCGTAGTTCCAGCCAATTTCGGGTTTGATATCGGGATTGAAAATACCATCCGGTAATAAGGTTTCGGCAGTGGTAGGAGTAGAGAACCCATGTGCGATATTGCCAAAAAGGATAAGTTCTGGTTGGATCTCATAATTGACCCCCAATTTTGGAGAAAAAATAGGATCAAAATCAAAATCTCCCGAATTATCCTCACCATCTTGTAGAAATTTATCATCAATATCAAAAAAGGTTTGATTAAGATGCGCCCCCACATTAATTCTTAATTTTTCTATTGGTTGATAATTGAGTTCGGCAAAAAGATTGTAGTAATATCGTTTTTCATCCAGATCAGAAAGTAGATCTCCCTGTACACTGCCCGTACCTACTGGAAAGTCCTCAAATAGGTTTTGAAACGTCTTACCATTATAAGTATCATAAAAAAGCTCGGCTCCTGCAGTCCAAGATATGGTATTCTTTCCTGAAGGATCTGCACCCAAAACTCGTGTACGTATTCCAACAGTTGTGGATTGTTCTTCCAAAATATTAAAAGGACGAGGTTCGTAGTTATCCCTAAAAGAAGTAAATACACTAGTGTTATGAGATAAACTAGGAGTGTAGTCGTGTTTCCAGGTAACTCCCAAAATGCCATAGTTCACATCTTCAAACGCTTGGGATCGCCCCCAGGTAAAAGCAGCTTGCCTTGGATTGTTGTCAAAATCTTCCTGATCCAAAGAACTGGGGATTCCTGCTTCGAGATCTATATAACTCCCTAGTATCGAAAGCTGGTCTTTATCTCCAAGGTCAATTTGAGAGGTAACGGTTAGCGTATTTCGGTTGTATTCATTGTTATCCCGGTATCCATCACTATGATTGTTGCTGAACAGTACATTTAGATTCGCAGTATTGGTATTTACAGATGTTTTGGCCACGATACGTCTCAATCCAAAACTTCCGGTAGTAAATTCGATTTGACCTTCAGGCGTATCAGTAGTGCTGTATTGGGGGTGCAACAGAATCACTCCACCCAGACCCACACCATAACTACTGGCAGAGGGGCCTTTGTGAATTTCGATACCTGATAATGCGCCAAGTTCCAGGTCTTCTATAGAAGATTCTCCATTCCCATCGGTAAGAGGGATGTCTCCAAAATAGGCTCTAATGTTTGCCGTTCCAAATAGGTTTCGTGCTCCAATCCCGCGTATAGCAATTCTATTGGTATTGAGTGTTGCACTTTGCATAAACACCCCAGGAACTCTATTCAAAATGGGATGCAATTCTAGGGTATTACCTCGGTTGATGTCTGAATTGGTGACTAGAGAAACAGCATCCGTAGCTTCCTTGTAGGGAATAGGGATGGAAGGAGCATTAATAAGCACTTCATCCAGTGCCAAAGCAGTGTCTGGGATTAAGTAAGCTGTAAGCTGTTGATCTTTTGTAACTGATAGGAATAGGGTTTGATATCCTTTTTTACTGAATTTTAAAATTCCGCTGGTTTCAATACGAAATGTTCCATCCATACGAGTGACAACTTCTTGTTTGGAAATCGTATCCATAACAGTGACATTATCGAGCGGTTGGTTTAGAGATTTGTCGATAACGATACCTGTCGCAGTAAATTGAGCAGATATAGAAATGGAAGAAAGTAAAGCGAAAAGGAATAGTATTTTTTTCAAGTCTTAGTTTTTGCCAAATATCGTAAACCGCATATAAACGGGTTTAAAAAACATGATTCTGTTAACGTTTTTTGTGAAAATCTTAGGTTTTGCCAACACCAATTATTTTTAGTGACATTTTTTTGGGAGAATACAAATAGTATTATGTATATTTGCGCCCGCTAAAGGGATAATCCTTTTATCGGGGTGTAGCGTAGCCCGGTTATCGCGCCTGCTTTGGGAGCAGGAGGTCGCAGGTTCGAATCCTGCCACCCCGACCAACAAAATCCAATCACGAAAGTGGTTGGATTTTTTATTTGATGAAACTTCAAAACAAAGTTTTTATAATCTTAAGTCGATACGAGACTAAGCTACTTTGCAGTGACAATTGTGGTAAGGGCAACATTGGTGCCCTTACCAATAAAGTGTTTTAGTTTGGGGTTGCATACCATTTGTTGATGGGCCAATCCCCATGAATATGGTGACTTACATTTCCTGACAAGTTAATGCTCCATACGCCCATCTGACTGAAATGGGCTATATTAATTTGTGCAACTAACTTTTTGTAGATATTGGTTCTAACACAATCACTGCTCGTATTCATATTGATGTTCCGATACTCATACTTATTGGAATCTCCTCGGATAGAAACTGTTCCTGATAAACTATAATCGTAGTTTCTATACTCCATTGAAGTGTAACGAAGCTGATTGCTACTGTTTCTCCAATACAATTTGGTCTCCACGTACAAGTAAACAGTCCCGCCAAACTTCACAGAGGTAAATTTCTGGACATATCGCAATTTCCTTGCCGATCTATTGGTGTTCAATCCTCCGGATTGACATCCTACTCGCATGGATTCCCTGTAAAAATCATGGTCTGAACCTGGAGAATTTCCATTTTCATTTAGGTAAATGGTTCCCCCAGCTGCCTTTAAATTATGTTCATCCACGGACCCCACTGGTTGGTGACTTTCCTGCCCCAGAGAAATATTGTCCAGTGCCAACAATTCCGGACTGTCTTTTGAGGATTCATAGAACATATTGTCCGAAAAACTGATCAATTTATCCCCTACCATAAAATGGTAATCCTTGTTCATAAAGGTCATCAATTCTGGGGTCAAAGCAGCCGATTTTTCGATTTCGTTATGGTCCGTGCTGGTAATGATATGAGTCAACAAAGAGATATGACCTTTGTCCATCGCCCAACTCAATAGTTCGTCCTCGGTTTCCAAGGTGCTTAAGAATTCATAGGTTTCATAAACTTCTTGCCAATCCAAAAAAGTAATCCCTTTGAACTGAGCTTCATCCAGTGATACATTTTCAATGGTATTCTCTGGGTTTCCGATTGCTGATTCGGATTCACAAGAAATGATAAATAATGAAATAGCGAAAAAGCTTAAAAGCCATAAATAATTTCTTTTCATGTTTTTAGATTTTAAAATGATTAAGATTTCTATATGCTACGAGGCTACCCATTTTTTTAGATTCGTCCCCTGTTGGTAAAATGACACTATTTCATAGGCATATGATTTTAGTTGGTCTTTGTTTTTTTATGCAGGTATCCCTGTTTTACCTCTCCGATAAGAGGAAAGTTTACTAGCAGTAAAGACTTTTATTGATTTAAGGATTAAATAAAAGAACAGTTAAAAGAGAAAAAGAAAAAAGTGACGTGACCGACTAAAAAAGTGACGAGAAAAGGGATTGTTGGGATATTGAGAACTGGAAATGAAAAACTTCTAATAGAAGTTCCAACAAAAATATTTAGGGCACAATATATACTACAGTGGTCGATGACAAAATAAGCAAGGATATAAAAATTTTTGTTCCTAAGTTCAATAAAAAGAGAGAGATTTATCTAATCTAATAGATTAATAGATATTCTTTTTGTCCCATAATCTCCTGTCTTCATCCGTCTTTACGTATCATTTGTCCCTTTTAATTTCTTTTTACAGTAATACTTTTTCCTTTAGTGAATTGTAAGTCATAAACGGTATGCTATTAATAATCAGTAAATCCATACGAAATGAAACAAAACTCATGTTGAAAGTAATATATAAGGTGGATCTTATCAGAACTTCATTGAAGACTAAGAAAATAGTACTGCTGAGCTTCTTTATAGGCCAGTTTTTGCATGCTCAATTTAATGCCAACGCTCCTTGGATGAAAACCCTAGAGAAATCCAAAAATACTATCACCAAAGGGCAACAGCAAAGTTATACTCTGGATGAAATCTCAACTGCTTTCCATGAATATTGGAAGGATAAGAATCCTAACGAAAAAGGTAGTGGTTACAAACCTTATATGCGTTGGGAAAATTATTGGAAGAACTTTGTAGATGAAAACGGATACATCCCAACTTCTAAAGAATTATGGGATGCCTGGATCAAGGCCAGAAGTGCTGTATCCAAGACTAATCCAACGAGTAACTGGACCTCTTTAGGTCCCTTTTCTACGGGAACCCTATCTATAGGACAACCTGGAAACGGACGCATCAATGCTATAGCCGTGGACCCAAACAATGCCAATATCTGGTATGCAGGTGCTCCATCCGGAGGAATATGGAAATCTATAAATTCTGGCGGCAGCTGGACTGCTCTTTTTGATGATTTTCCTCAAATTGGAGTTTCTGGAATCGCAATAGATCCCAATAATTCGGATGTCATCTATATTACCACCGGAGATGATGATGCGGGAGACTCCTATAGCATTGGAGTATTTAAATCTACTAACGGAGGTAATACCTGGAATGCTACAAGCCTCAATGCTAATATCAGCGACTTTAGCTGGAGCATGAATGAGATTTTTATCGATCCAACCAATTCCAATATTGTCTGGGTAACTACCAATAGAGGTCTCTATAAGTCCACAGATGCAGGAGACACCTGGAATCTTACTTTTAACGGTCTGATTGGCGATCTCAGATTAAAACCTGGAGATCCAAACACCATTTACGTGGTTACCGAAAGTGCTTTCTATTGGAGTACCAATGGAGGAGGCTCTTTTAAAAGGGTAAGAGAACCTTTTCCCGATAACGCAGGAAGAATGGTAATAGGGGTGACTGAAGCCAACCCCAATGTCGTATATGTTTTGGTCGCAGATACCACAGCTAACGATTCTGTTTTTCTAGGATTGTTCAGATCTGACGATAGCGGGCAGTCCTTTACCCGGACCCAGAATACCACAGATATTTTTGAGAGAAATCAAGCCTGGTATAACCTGGCGATAGCAATTTCGCCCACAGATGCGGATGAAGTTTATACCGGAGCAATCAACATCTGGAAAAGCACAAATGGTGGTGACTCCTTTGTTCGCCTTAACGATAATGATAATGATGTAGGTCCGGCATATACCCATGTGGATATTCACACTCTTAAATTTTTCAACAATCAACTTTTTGTGGGGAGTGATGGAGGTGTTTATGTATCAGCAGATGGAGGGACTACTTTTACAGATTATACGGACGGACTGGCCGTAGCCCAGTTCTACAGGATATCCATAGCAAAAAATGATGCTAGTAAGATCAGCGGGGGGACTCAGGATAATTCTGGTTTTATTTACAACGATCAGCAATGGAATATTTATACTGGTGCAGACGGAATGGACTACGAAATTGACCCTTCCAATGCCAATGTGGTCTACGGCTTCATTCAGTTTGGCGGAGCTCTTTTTATCACCAATAATTTTGGTCAAAATATAGGCGCGATAGGCGCTCCGAGAGATGACAACGGAAATGCTATTTCTGGGGAATGGATCACCCCGCTTGCTATAAGTGGCGATGGTGAAGTTTACGCAGGTTTTGACAAGGTGTATCGATTAGCTGGAAATGCCTGGGAAGAAGTATCCCCGGTATTGAGTATAAACGATCCTATTGACGATCTGGAAGTCGATCCAAACGATCCTTTATCCATTTATGCTGCAGTTGGAAACAACCTATATCGTAGTCAGAATGGGGGAATTACCTTTCTCTTTTTAACCTCCTTTGCTGCAGATATATCGGACATTGCCATAAACACTACTGTGGATAACACGGTATATGTGACCACTTCACGAAGGGTTGGGATCTCTCAAAACTTCCAATTCCCTGACCGTGGAGTTTTTAAAGTGACCATAAATGGCAATACGGCAACTCAGGAAAATATCACCTTAAATCTTCCCACAGAACTAGGCTATTTCTCCATTGCCCATCAGGGAAGGGATGGTAATAACCCTATTTATGTGGGTACCAGCGTAGGAGTCTATCGTCTGGATGATACCCTTACAGCATGGGAAGAATACTTTACAAATATGCCAGGTACGGCAGTAAGTGATCTTGAAATAAGCCTGGACGACGAACTCATTGTTGCCAGCACCTACGGTAGAGGAGTTTGGCAATCACCAATCCCAATTCAGCAGCCTGACAACGACGTGCGTATGGTCTCCTTAACTCCTACATCCGGAACCGTACTTTGCGGAGAGGTTTCCCCAGAACTAGTTGTGGAAAACCAGGGGTTAAATCCTATAACAAAGGTTTCTGTCACTTATACGATCAATGGGGGGACACCACAGAATTTTGACTGGAGCGATTCCATCCTGAACACAGATGATCAGGCTACCATTACATTGCCCTCTCAGAACTTTGACCCACTCAGCACGGTTGAACTTGAGGTAAGCGTTACCATAACCAATGACGCCTTCGATGATAATAATAGTGTTACCAGTACATTCTTTACCAGTGACTTTGGAGTAGGGGACGCAGTGAACACCTTTGAAACTGTTGGCGAATCCTTGCTGACTTACAATGAAGGAGGAGGAACGAGTGTTTGGGAAAAAGGAGTTCCCATAGGCACATTGCTGAATCAGGCGGGGTCAGGATCCCAGGTATATGGAACCAATTTGGACGGGGACTATCCGGATCAGACAAAATCTTATTTGATAAGTAATTGTTATGAACTGTCGTCGATTTTGGTACCTGTTTTGCGTTTTAATATGGCCTACGACCTCGAAGAAAATTGGGATGTGGTCTATGTAGAATATTCTATTGATGAAGGAGCCTCATGGAACGTGCTGGGCAGTGTAAACAGCCAGCCGAACTGGTATACTAGCGACAGGACAAATACTACTTCAGGATCCGCAAACGATTGTCAGAACTGTCCCGGAGCGCAATGGACAGGCACCAATACAACGGTAACCGAATACGCTTACAACTTTGTAAGTAATGCAGTCAATGGAGAAACGGATCTTACCGGCGAATCCAATGTACTTTTCAGAATTGTTTTCCATTCGGATGAATTTGAAAACAGGGAAGGGATCGTCATAGACGACCTTGTGGTTGAAGGATTTCGAGATGATGACGATGACGATAATGACGGTATCCCGGATAATGAAGATAACTGCCCGCTACTCGCTAACGTAGATCAGTCAGACGCAGATATGGATGGCATAGGTGATGTTTGTGATAATGATGTAGACAATGATGGAGTACTTAACAATATAGATCAATGTTCGGATACTCCTGTAGGTGCTGTTGTGGACATTGATGGATGCCCAGTATTTTCATTACCGAATACAAATTTTAGGGTATTGAGTACTTCAGCGAGCTGTATTTCTAGCCATGACGGTAGTATTTCGATAGAAACAGAGGAGTCTTTGAACTATATCGCCACCCTAAGCGGAAATGGCTTAAACCAAAATGAGAATTTTACAGATACTGCAGAGTTGAGTGGTTTGGCTGCTGGAGATTACATCCTCTGTATTACGGTTGAAGGGCAGAGTGGTTACAAAATTTGTTTTGATGTCAATATTTCGGAACCTGAGTTACTTTCGGTAAGCTCAAAAGTGAGTAGAGCCAAGCACGAGATATCCCTGGAGCTCCATGGTGGAAAAATGTATATCGTTCAACTCAATGGGCAGCAGTATCGCACCTCGGAAGAGCATATTATCCTTCCTTTAGCCAAAGCCAGTAACAAACTTATTGTACGTACAGATAAAGATTGTCAGGGGACTTATGAGGAGACGATCATCCTGAGTTCAGAATTGTTTGTCTATCCAAATCCGGTTACTGAAGGAATAGTTTCAGTCTTCCTTGGGGACATAGGGCTGGAAACAGTAGATGTTGCCTTATACAATATGAATGGGCAGCAGGTTTTTGACAGGCCTTATGAAACAAAAGCTGGAGAATTAATGTTAAATGTAGATGATTTACCAGCTGGGATCTACCTACTGAAAGTCAGAACAAAAACTTCCATGTTCAATTTTAAAATTGCTAAACAATGAAAATTTTATTAAGAATATTAATTCCATTTGTTATGGTTTCCTGCGGAAGGGAGGATTCAGACGAAGATGATAACCCTAATCCGGAACCGGTGCCCATTCCTCAGGCGGCTACCCTGATCTTCCCTGATAATAATGAAGAATGCAATGAAGGAGAGAATCTAAGCGATGAAGAAAGCAAAGTGACCTTCCGCTGGAGCACTTCACAACATACTGATAGTTATACTGTAAACCTGATGAACCTGAATACTAATACCATGTTTCAGGTCTCTGCCACAACCAATGAGGTGGACATTATCATACAGCGAGGCACTCCATATGAGTGGTTTGTGATATCTCGAGCTAATGGTACCGGTGAGACAGCCACAAGTGCAAGCTGGAGGTTTTACAACCAGGGCACAGGTATTGAGAATTATGCACCATTCCCGGCCGTGGCGGTCAATCCTCCAAGATGGGCTACCATAAATGTAAGTGGAATACTTATATTGGAATGGAAAGGCAATGATGTGGATAATGATATTGTAGAATACGAGATTTTTTTCGGCATCGACAGAAATCCCCAAATCCAGATCGCTTCCACTTCCGAAACAATTAAGGAGATAACAGTGAGTTCCAATCAGGTATATTATTGGAGAGTGTTGACCAGGGACGCAAAGGGAAATACATCCCAGTCTGAAATCTTCGAATTCAAAACATAGTTTTGGAAAGTAAAATCAAATAAAAAACAAAGAGGCAATTAAAAGCGCAAAGGGCATGAAAAAATATTTTTTCATGCCCTTTGTTTATCCTTGTTTGGAGATAAATGGTTCTTCTTTTCCTTGTATATAGTATTCTATACATCTTTTGCATTGTCCCTGAATTCTGTACTTACATCCCGTTTTTATAGAGGTTTAGCACTAGTTTTTGGATGTTTTCCTTGTATAGTCATTCTTTGCTTTGAAATAATATTCAAAAAGTCAAAAAACCATTCAAAATGAAAAAGCAAATACAATTTAAAACCCGGTTAAAATGGAGCTTGTTTTTACTTTTAGGAGTAATCGGAATGGGCATCCATGGGCAAACCTTAATTGGAGAAGAAATACTAGGATTTGGCCATTTAGGCCTTGGGAGAAAGCACAAGCATATCAGCAGATGGCAATACTGTTGCTATAGGACTCTGGTCTCCCAATTGGTATGCTCCTAATGATCCAAGGCATGCACATCTATGGTCACAGGGTGTTTATGGGAATAATGGTTCTGTACGTGTTTATACAAAAACAGTTTCCGGTCATGGGGTCACTTGGGAACAAGTAGGTGATTATATATTCCCGGAAACTCTTTGGGAGCAGCACTATTATGGTCAACGTTCCGGAAGAGCTATTAGTCTATCAGATGATGGTTCCGTTATCGCTATAGGAGCCAGGGGTAATGAAGGCAATGGAGCTGGTACAGATACAGGTCATGTACGTGTATTTCAAAAAATAAAAGATGATTCATCTCCAGGAGGCTATAAATGGGAGCAAATGGGCAACGATATTGATGGTATACAAGCGTGGAGTCTATCCGGATTTGATGTGAGCCTGTCCGGGGATGGTACTACCGTGGCCATAGGAGCTCCATTTTTTGACGTTGACGACCTTTCCAATGCTGGCCAGGTACGTGTGTTTAGAAGAAGTGGAGATGCCTCTGGTAATTGGATCCAAATAGGTAACGATATTGAAGGTCAGTCAGGACACGAACGTTTGGGGATAAGCGTGAGTATGTCTGATGACGGTAACACCTTGGCCATGACAGCACTTCATCTTGGACCAGGATATCGTGACGAGTATAACCGGTTAAAATGGGATTCTGAAGGTGTAATAACAAAAGTATTTAAAAATGATAACAACAATTGGAGTCTGATAGGTGAATTTATAGGGAAAGAAGGGATAGTTACCCGTGATGATAGAGGGGCATATGTACGACTTACGGGAGACGGCAATACCTTGGCGATGACTTCAGTTATAGATCAATCTGTACAGGTCTATGAAAGGGATGCCGATGATAATTGGACGTTAAAAGGTAATGAACTCAAAGGAAGTTTTGGATATGCCCTATCAATATCCGATGATGCAAATACTTTGGCTATAGGAACCCCCCTTAGAGATTTCGATCGTTTCTTAAATGTAGGTGCAGTGCGTATTTACAAATACCGTCCTGATAATACCTGGGAGGTAGTAGGTGGTTTTAATGGTGAACATAGGGGTCATGAGTTGGGCAATAGTAACAGTGTCAGTCTGTCTGCAGATGGCTCAGTTATTGCAATAGGAGCTTCTGACTACGGCTTTGATAATTCAACTGGTTATAATCTGCTATGGGGCCGGGCACGCATGTTCAATATTGGCATAAGTGGTGTTTATATTGAAGGGGCACCAGAAACAATAAATACTACAGATCCTTTTGAAGTTACTTTTAAGTTGGATAGGGTGGTTTCCGGTTTCAATGAAGAGGATATTAAGGTTACTAATGCTACAGTCAGCAATTTTGAGGCCGTCAGCGAATCCAAATATTCCGCGACCATTACCCCTGCATCGATATGTGGGGATGATGATGATATTACCATAAATGTAGCTGCTGGTGCGGGATTCGATATAGATTCCAACATGTCCAGTCTGGTAGCTCAAGAAGTTGTTGTCAAAACCGGGGTTGTAGCGCTTGCTCAGGACATTACTGTACAGGTGGATCCCAATGGAATGGTTACCATCTCTCCAGCGGATATAGACGATGGTTCCAGTCATAACTGCCAAAATAGAGATCCAGTTACATTGAGCTTAGATCGGGATACCTTTACTTGTAGTGATGTAGGAATTCCAGTAACCGTAACCCTTACTGCTACCTCGGGTAACCAAACAGATACAACGACTGCCGTAGTAACTGTGGAAAACAATATTAACGGTCCTGTAGCTGTGACCAAAGATATTACCATCCAATTGAATGCTGATGGAATAGCTTCCATCAACCCTGGGCAAATCGACAATGGTTCAGGGAGTGGTTGTTACAACACAACGACACCTATTTTATTAAGCGTGGACAAGAGTACTTTTAGCTGTGAAGATGTGGGCGAGGTAACCGTAACGCTTGCTGCTGCCCAGGGCAACAATTCACATACGGCTACGGCTACCGTGACCGTAGAAGAGAATCTGGATAATTTAGAGGTCAAGGCCAAAGACAACATTGTTGTACAATTGAATGACGACGGAGAGTTTACCATCTCTCCAGAGGATGTAGACGAAGGTTCTTCTTATGGGTGTGGCCATACCCCAAGCTTGAGTTTAGACAGGAATACGTTTACCTGTGCTGATTCGAGAGCGCCAGTAACAGTGACCCTTACGGCTTCACATGGTGACAATTCGGAGGTGGCAACTGTCACAGTGACGGTCGAAGGGAATTGTGAGCCCCAACTTTTTACGGATTTAAATAGAGGGTTTTCGCCCAACGGTGATGGTATTGCCGATACTTTGGAGATTAAAGGCCTGGAAAAATATGAGAACAACGAGGTTAAGATATACAACCTTAACCAACAGTTGCTCTTCAGTGCCCATTATAATGGACCTAGCGATGGTTGGGATGGTACCTATAGTGGAGGGCGAGTGCCTGTTGGTGCTTATGTATGTGTCATAGACTACAACGAACCGGGATTGACCCACCAAACAAAAATGATATATGTCAATTATTAGGCATTGACATGAATAAAAATTTTAAAGGATGTGAGTGGAGATACCCCTCCCTCCTCAGAAAGAAAAACGAAAGTAAGGGAGCTGACGTAAAAACACCCTTACTTTTTGTTTATATAGTGATTATAAGCGTCATCAAAAGCAGCTAATTATCCAAAACATTAGCGATTAGAAAAGTCTATAAATGCGTGACGATACACCGCAAGAACTAGCGTTTCTAGGGTATTCGTCCCAACCTTCGCTTTCTCTGTCCCATTTTTTAGTTGGGTCAACACATTTTTATTGAGATTAACCGTAAAGGGTGGAATTTTGGTTCTGAAATAGAAATACAGGAAGGTGTAGGTCTACAATACTATAGGCAATCGTTGGAGTACGTATTTATGGTTTAATCATATAATCAAGAATTGTCCATGATTTGAAATACGTAGTAAAAATAATCGTGAGAATAAATAATTGAAGGACCCATTGAATGAGTCAAGAGAATTCTAAATAAAATCATTCACATTAAAAAAAATAAAATGAAAAATAACAAATTATACTTTTTTACAATAGTAGTGATATGCTGCATTCAGTCTTATGCGCAACAGGATGTAACATTTACACTGTACAATTATAATATGAATATCATCAACCCTGCTTATGCGGGAACTGGTGAAAATTTTGAGCTCACGTCAAACTATAGAGCACAGTGGGCAGGGCTTGATGAAGCACCTGAGACCTGGAGTTTTTCATTGAGCGGCCCAATGCGCAGAAAGGAAGGGATAGGTGACAAGGTGGGACTGGGCCTTTCTGTTACCAATAGTAGTGTGTTTGTACTCAAAGAAACTGATGTTTTTGTTGATTTTTCGTATAAATTACAATTAAAGGAAACATTAGATCTGTATTTGGGGGTTAAAGCGGGAGGCTCTTCGGTTAATATAGACCTGGCAGGGATAGGGCTTGATGAGGATCCGCTTTTCTCAGAAAACGTAAGTGTATTCAATCCAAATGTTGGGATGGGTGCCTATTTAAAAGGAGAACGCTTTTATGTAAACATATCTGCACCTGCCTTATTAAAAACAAGGAGATACGAAAAGGAATCGGGTATTGTAACACAGGCCACGGACAAAATGCAATTTTTTATGGGGGCAGGATATCATTTTACTTTAAACAAGAATTTGACCTTTACTCCCTTTTTTTAACACGGGTAATAAGCGAAGTGCCTTTCTCTATGGATATCAGCGGAACCTTCGATCTGTATGACAAGGCAGAATTTGGTCTTAGCTATAGATTAAAGGAATCGATCAGTACTGTTGTGTTATTTAAGATGCTGGATAGAATCAAGGTAGGCTATGCTTATGATAGTTCTATAACGGCTGTAAGTAATTATAGAAGAGGAAATCACGAAGTGATATTGAAAGTTCCACTGTTTTCAGAAAAACAACCACAACCGCAAACCACAACCGTAGAGCTAAATTAATAGAGATGTAACAACCAATATTGTAATAATAACCAAGTGCTCATGCGTACATATAAAGATTTATTTATACCATCAAAAAGGATAACAGAGATGGCATAATATACTGGATTGTATGTAGCATTAGATAAGTACTATAGAGTTGTAAAATGGAAGTGGTATTTAGGTTGGTCCATAAATATCTTTACTTATCAAGGTAAACGAAGTAAGATAGATGGTTTTTTCATAAAAGGATTTAGGGACTTTTACAGAGACCAATCTATATACTTCCAAGCAGCTAGTTGCGCAATAACAAACATTACGTATACATAGACACGGAAAAAAATACAAATGGAATTGGAGGCGCTAAGTTAAGAGTTAGTTAAACCATATTAAAAGCTAAATAAGGAAAATTTGAAACGTTACAAAAAACTATAAAATATACCAGAACAATAAATAATTGATACAAAAAAATGGAGGGTAGTTTTACCTCCATTTTTTTGTATTCCATATTCTAAGAAAGTTATAACAATATATGTTCGGTTTGTCTATTCTTCCCATGACCAAGATGGCGAATAGTCCTCATCTTTAAAAAGTTCTCCAAGCCCTTTAAACTGTTTTAGTCGTAGTACTTCATCCGCTTCCATTCCCAAGGCATCCATAATTTTTCTTGAAGACCATCCGCTATTTGATAAGGTTTTTACGACTTCACCTATTTCTCCTATTTGATGCCGTCCACGGGCCCTGTTGTGTTGAATTGCGGCTACGATTTGGTTTTTGTCGGATGTATTCAAGATGACCACAGGAACCTTATGATTTAATCGATTACGTAATTCTTTGTTTGTTTTTATAACCCTCCAACGATGATATCCATCAATTAATTCATACCGTTGGTTTTTTTCTGGCGCTACCAACAAAGGTTGAGTGATTCCATGATCCAACATAGAACGAAGTAGTAGACGTTTTTCTGGGGTTGCCATTTTATTGGGGTTATAACTATTAGGTGAGATGGAATTTATAGCTATCCAAAACACTTCTGAAATAGGTTCTTGCTGTTGATTGAAAGCGTTTAAAATCTTTTTTTCGAGTTGTTTTTTATGATCCTCGAAAATGAAATTACTTTCTTTTATGATGTCTATAATGTCTTGTTTTATACTCTTATTCATGAGGTTGTTTTTTTGCATATAAGGTTTTGTAGGTGTTTTTAGTTTGACAAAAGCCTAAACTACGGCACCACCAATCGTTTTTGATGATGCATTTGCATATCCTTCTCCAGGACGGCATTTTGCCTGTATTTTCTAATTTTAGGTTTCCCTGATCTGGGATGAGGTCTAAAGTAAATCCATTGGTATCCCACCACTTGAGGAAAGTTTTTATTTTCCCAGTATAGTGTTTTCTTGTAATCGCTGGCATAGATTGTAATAAGATATGAGCATATCTTTGCCAGGTAAGTCCTTCAGGTAACACCACTTTTATTCTGCCCAAAACTGCTGTTTTGCTATAAAGCGCTCCAAAGTTAACCCCACGAACTCGTTTTACTACCTTGTTCCAGGTATCAGGTTCTATCTGCTGATAATAGACAAGGCTTTGGCGTTGGTCATCTCCATAAGGTTGGCAAATACGCATTTTATGAATAGACATTCCGCACAAATAAAAATAATCGTACAGTGTATTATACTGTATGTTCTGCTTCCCTACATAACGCCATATATCTTCGGTTCGCCAATCGTAAATAGGATAGGAAAACACTAAATTATTTGAAGCCTTGCTTAGCCAGTTTTTCCCACGCCAACCGTGTTTTGTAACAGAAAAGAATCGGTTTAAACTTTCGTCGGACCGAATCCCCAATAGGCATGTACACCTTTCGCCGTTTGAAAACCAATTGCCCCATTGGTAGACAAAATCTTCAAACTCCATTCCGTGTTTAAAAAAGGTATATTGCTCTGGATCAGATACTACTTGCGGGTGTGTAGGCATTGGGCGAATCCAGACATTAGATTGTTCCGGATCCCAACATCGCCAATGGGGTTGAAAAACGCTAACCGAGTTTCGAAGATTTAAAGGCAAACAAATCCAATGCAAATTAATTTCTTCCGAGTTTAGTGCTACTTCTTCAATATGACGTATTGTAGTATCGTATTGCCCTTCTAAATCGACAAATAATACATCAAGAGGTAGTCTGTTTTCTGATCTCGCCACTTCGAGTGCCATATGTAACATTACAGTACTGTCTTTTCCTCCACTAAAGGCGATGTATACCTTTGGGAACGTGTTAAAAATATCCTGTATACGTTTTTTGGCTGCGACATGAACATTTTCTTGCAGATAGTTTTTAGGCATATTTTATGTTGTACTACTATTTAATATCATTTATTTTTTATGGTTGTTTTGTGTTGATTTTATTAGTCAGAGCTAATCGATGAATAGTGATATGATAAATAATACTGTGCATATAAACAGTATAACTGCCAAAGCACATAACGCATATAATTTTTCTTCTAAATGTTTCATTTTAGAGTTTTTCTATTGGATAGCATTCATTCTGACTTTTCTAATTCGTAAAAAATCAAGATCAACTGGTTCTTATAGATGGTAAAACATCTCTTTCGACAACCTGATTAAAATAGATCATATCCTAAAATCATATAGAGACATATAGTCAGGTATAGAAATAATATTATTGCTGCTATTGTTCGAAATAACATTCTTGTTGTTTTTTTCATGTGTTTTCTTCGTTTTATAGTTGGGATACTAATTTTTAAATTTTATAGTCTTTTTCTTTTTTCTCACAATTCCAATTCACGGTATGCTTTTGACTAAATAGAGGTACAGCGTTTGAAATGTCTAATTTGTATTTGTTCGCTATTAATGGCCTAAAACTATTTAAGCCATCAATATGAACTCTATTGCCTACCACCTTATAGACTTTATCTATATTGATGATTACAGACCTATTAATTCTTAAAAAATTCTTGGGTAAAATTTCGGATATGGATTGGAGGGTTTCTCTTATTAAGTGTTTCCCATTGTTAGCTAGATATATGGTGATGTAATTACGATCACTCTCCAAGCATAAGACCTCTTTCAAATGAAATTTAATTAGAGAATATCCTTCTTTTAAGAAAAAAGTGTCTTTTTGAGGCGATATTTTCTCTGTTTCTGATTCATTCTCTAATGAATTCTCCAGGATTCCCGCGAGCACTTCATTTTTAGCAGTGTTTTTTATTAGGGTGTTAAAATCAACAAAAGGTCTAAAGAAAATTCTATATAAATCAATGGTTGCATGGCCTTCTGGAGTTTTTACCTTTTGTGAAATGTTACTGTAAAAAGTTATTTTATATTTATATTGATGAAATAAGTGGTAGATCACTATATCACCTCTAAACATATCAAAGAAGTAATAATCGATTAATATAAAATCGTACTGGTTTTTCTGCTCAGACAACCATATGTCTTTCCAAGAAAAAAAACCGTACTTCTTCTTACCCCACTTAACTTTAAGTCCTCTAACAAGGATGTGCATTGTGATTTTTCCCTCGCCAAAATTGCCACTTTATTCGTCATAAAATCTTAAATTTTCTTTTTGTGTTATACGCTCAAAAATCTCGTTGCTACTTTTGTTAAAACCTTAGCAGCTATATACCAAGGTGAAAAATAAGCGTGCCCTTACCTAAGTTGAAAATTGAGGTCATTACGCAGGAATATCAAATTAACTTATCCAACTTAGCGCCAAAATAACGACACGCATATTGTTATTATCTATAGACAAAGCTACTTTCATTCTCTGTACTAAAACATGGATAATTATCTATTAAGCATGGATAATTTTATGTTACGTCTCAATAGGGATTTCACTTGCGTATGCTAATATTCATCCTAATTATCTATTCTTATAAAAAAATGTGTTTAAGCGTGTTAAAATGGGGACTAAAAAATGGTTTTAAGGGACTTTGTAAAACAGTTTTTCACAAGTATTTATAGGTTCGAGATTAAACATCTTTTATCACTTTGGGTTAATAATATTGGGGCTTCGCTTTGTTGGAGAGGAACTCCAGAATCAAAATGTGATCATACAACCTGTTGTAACGTTTTAAAAAAAGAGATGTAATAAAACGGGGATAAAGCACTTGGTTTTACAAAAAACGACGGGAACCGTCGTTGTAAGTCCCCGTCGTGGTTAATAAACCTAAAACTAACTCAAAATATTTACCCTTATAGGATCAATGATTGATTAGGATCCACACTATCAATCCATTACCTATACTTGTGGTTGGATAAACGTTTATTGAAAACAAAAATGAGGTTTTAGTAGAAGATCAAACCATAAAATGTGTTCATGTCAATTAAAATAGGGACAAACAATCCATTTATAGTGATAGCGCATCAAAGGAATGTATTTTGGGAACTGTTTATAGACTCTTGATCTTGGTTACTGCCTTTTAAAAAGTCGATTCTCTTATCTGTAAAGTACAAATAGGTTTGAAAGGATGTGCATGGGTGTCTGATGTAAAATTAGTGTTACAAAATCTTATTGGATTTCTGTTTTTAAAATCCCGAAAATTTGCTGTTATGTCCCTTTTTTAAATGGTTTTAGCACTAATTGTTGGGTGTTTTCTTGGTATGGTCATTCTTTGTTACAAATTAATATTCAAAAGTTTGAAAAAGTAGACGCATCATGAAAAATCCAAAACAATTACAATTACTACTATCTGCCATCTTTATGGTATGGATGAGCCTGGCGGGATATGGCCAGAATGTAGGAAGCGAATTTACCGTTGATGAGATCAAATATAAGATTACTGCACCAATCACAGTTGAGATTGTAGATTATTTGGGTACAGGAACAGAGGTGACCATCCCTCAAACGGTAAACGACCAAGGTATCGATTATGAAGTTACGGCTATTGGTAATAGAGCGTTTCATCTTAAAGAATTGACCAAAGTTACTTTTAGCACGCCTAGCAACGTCACCAGTATTGGGGAAGATGCTTTTTTTCAAAACCAATTGACAGGTGTACTTGAGATTCCAGAAAGTGTGACCGATATCGGACAACGAGCATTTGGAAGTAATAAAGAGATGACAGAGGTAACTATACCCAATGGTGTTACTAGAATAGAGCAGTGGGCCTTTGCTCAAAATGGTTTAACAAAGGTAACTATACCCGCTAGCGTAGAATCTATTGGGAAACAAGCCTTTTTTGCAAACAATGATCTTGACCTGGTAACTATAAAACGTAATCCACCTCCGGTCTACGAAGCAGATACTTTTCAAGCGCGTTCAGGCGGAGAGTTCCTATTAATAAATTTTGATCTTAGGGTACCCTTTGAAGCTATTGAAGCTTATGAAAATGCAGGCTGGACAGACTACGGAAACGTTACCTCTGGAATCACTAGCTTAGAGGGTGTTAAATACGGAATCGTAGACTCTCCAACCGAGGCAACGGTTATTGATATTACAGGAAATAATAGCACAGATTTTAATTTGGTCGTTCCTGAAACGATAGATATTGATGGGAACAGCTACCCGGTGACCGCAATAGGTGATAATGCTTTTCAAGGTGCAGGGGACTTACTACAGTTGGTCTTGCCAAGGAGTATGAAAAATATTGGGTTTCAGGCCTTTTATACCGCTATACACATCAATCGGTTAACTATAATGTCTGATGAACCACCGACACTTGATCCGGATGCCTTTGAGTATCCATACCGTTCTGAAAGAATCAACCTGGTAGTACCCGAGGGCAGGATAGGGGATTATAAAGATGCAGGGTGGACGGGTTTTAAGAATATCTTTTCGCTCGAAGGGCAGATCCATTTCAATAGTGGCTTCCACTGGAAAGTAACATCGGTATCTCCTAATGAAATGGAGCTAGCGGATTATGTAGGTGCCCAGGAAGGCCACATGGAAATTCCTTCAGAAGTCCGATACTATTCTATTGATCCCAATGACAGCGATCCAGAATTTGGACATGGGACATATCAGGTCACGTCTATAGGGAACAATGCTTTTTGGCGTTATGGATTTTACCCATTGACTAGCGTTGATATACCCGATATTGTAACTTCGATTGGGGATTGTGCGTTTTGCGGAAATGACTTGACTGAAGTGGTTATACCTGGTGCTGTGACATGGATCGGCAAAAATGCTTTTTTGAATAATAACATAACCAGTGTTGAGATACCAGAAAGCTTGACCAGCATGGGGGAGCAAGCTTTTGCGCATAACGAATTGACCAGTGTGACCACACCAAGCAATGTGAGTTGGATTAGAAGATGGACCTATTCTTCTAACCTATTGACAGAGGTGACCATATCGAGCAAGGTGACTCGTATAGATTTGTATGCTTTTTTAGACAACCCCAACCTTCGCTTGGTGACGGTAGAAGCCAACGATCCTCCATCCTTGGATAAGAATGCTTTTTCAAATGCATACCGTGATCAAATAGATCTTGTAGTGCCCACGGGTACCATGCAGGATTATTTAGATAATGGGTGGGACGGATTCAAATCCATAAGCTTCGGAATCTTTACCGTGGATGGCATCAGATACGGAATTACTTCTCCAACCGATGTAATGGTAGTCGACTATACTGGTACAAACACAGACGTGAATATCCCCGAAACAGTGGATCATGGCGAGAATACGTATGCCGTGATCACGATCAAGGAAAATGCTTTTCAAAATAAAGGACTGACCAACATTGAGATTCCGTCCAGTGTCATCAGTATTGGAGAACTAGCGTTTAGTGATAACCAATTGACTACGATTACCATACCTGGAGGTGTAGAACGTATCGATAGCCACGCTTTTTATAACAATCCCGACCTTGTCTCGGTAACAGTAGAGGCCAATGACCCACCAGTGCTCCATGCAACTGCTTTTGCCAATGCAAATCGTCACCAGATTGACCTTGTGGTGCCCACAGGTAGGATGCAAGTTTATGAAGACAATGGATGGGGTGGCTTTAGATCTACATTAGACGGTAGCGCACCTCCCCAGCCAACCATTGATGCACCACAGAGTATTGATCACCTGAATCCCTTTACGGTAAACATTATGTTTGATAACGATGTAACAGATTTTGTGTTGGATGATATTCAAATTACCAATGCTACGATAAACCTCCTTAAAGGGAGTGGATCGACATATGCTGCTACTATTGTAGCTACATCGCTCTGCGATGGTGATATTACCATAGATGTACCGGCAGATGTAGCTATGGGAGCAAACAATTTGCCCAATATGGAGGCGTCTCGAGCAAATGTAGCAACGGTGACCTTCTCTGAGCGATGCGGGTCCGAAGCTCTGGTAGGGTTGAATAGAGGGTTTTCTCCCAATGGAGATGGTATAGCTGATACTTTGGTCATCCAGGGTCTTGAGGAATATGGAAACAATGAGGTGAAAATATATAACCTGAACCAGCAATTACTGTTCAGCGGCCATTATGATGGACCCGGTGGTGGTTGGGACGGCACCCATAAGGGGAGCCTGGTTCCTGTAGGATCCTATGTTTGTGTGATAGATTACAATGAGCCAGAGCTGGATCATGAAACGAAAATGATATATGACAATTATTGATGTTAGCCAGAGAAATGCCTCCTGATCTTATGAAAGATTTCTGTCAAAGTGTTTTAGCCGTGTGTATTTTTATCGTTTTTATGCTATTGGCAATTTTAGTGGTGTCGGCATTGATAAGTTGGAATATCAAATGGGTAATCGAACAATCTATCAATGTTTCAAAAAAAGTAAGAAGGAGGCATTAAGTAAGCAATAGGTATAGCAAATGATTTACTAAGAATATTTACTGTGAGGTATAACTTTTTAAAATCACATTTCAATCTTTCTTCGTCCCGTTTTAAAGGGGTTTCAACACTTTTTTTGGAATAATTTAGATTAAGAATTGATCTTTGATATCATAAGGATTTTGAGAAAAAAATAAATTATGGAGGGTAATTTAATCACATTGTCAAATATAGAAAAGTACTTTTTGAAATTGTCGGTTCTTAATTTCGACGATCAATATATTGCAGATTTTCTTTCACTTAGAAAGGAAGATTTAGGTTATGTAAGAGGTACTTTAAAAAAGAAATTTAAAACCAAAAATTGGGCAGCTTTAATTCAAAAAGCATTTGAACTTGGGATCTTAAAAAAACAAGATTATGTGGATGCAACGGTAGAAAAAATAGCATTGGGATATGCATCAAAAATTATAAAGGATTTTAAGGATATTTCATATGGATATCAATTCTCTCAGGATACAGTTCTTGATTTTGATCATACAGTAACATCTACTCTAAAACATTTGATAATTACTTCAAAATGATGCATACACTATCAAAACTACTTAGTGATAAGGAATTAGTCTATTTAAGCTTAACCTACCAAGGGGTGGATAAAAAAGCAATAGCCAAAAAACTACGGTTTAAGGATAGTAGGACGCATCGATATATAGAAAAACGGATTTTTGATAAGCTATCTGTTTATAATTGGCACAATGCTTTTAGGAGAGCTTTTTATCTGCAATTGCTGGATAGACAAGATTTTTTATTGATTGATATTCAAAAAGAAGCTTCAACGATTTCTACAGAGATCACAGAAATTTTAAATTCTACAGAAATTGACGATAAAGAAAAGGAACTTGTGATCTATTTAGCGTTATTATCCTTTCAAATTAAGATTGAATATAGCTATTTGTTTAAGGAGAAGGAATAACTATTACTAAAACTAAAACCTTATAAGATACATAAGAAGTTTCAATGCATCATCCGGGTTTAAGCCTCTATTAAATACTCATAATATAATCTTCAAGAGATTCTTCTATAGTAAGCTTCAATTTTTTTCTTAATCTGTGACGAGCTTTTTTAACTCCTTCTGGAGATATATTAAGAAATGTACTTATTTCTTTTGAAGAAAGGTTAAGTCTTAACAAGCAAATAAGTCTTAGCTCTTTTGAGGTAATAGTGGGAAACCTGTTCTTTATTTCTTTATAAAAACCCTGATGACTTTCTTCAAAAAGTTCTCTAAAAAGCCTCCAATTTTGATCTTCTTTTTTATCAAAATTTATAACCTGTAATACCTTACGATACTCATATATATTTGCATCTTGTGTGTTGCACAAGTCTGTTACTTTTTCTTTAACGCTATTAAGCGTGTTATTTTTTTTAGCAAATGGAGTGTATTGGTGGTTAACTCTTTATTTTTTCGTTCCACTATTTCCTCCAATTTTTGTTTTTGCTTATTTTTTTCTTAATATCTTCCCACCTACAAGCAAAAAAGCTATACAAACTACCCCCAAAATCAGTAATGCAACAATTTGTTTTCGTTTCGTTTTAGTGCTTTTTTCGAATTGCTCAATCTTTAAGTCTTTTTCATTGGCTTCATATTGAGCACTCAGTTCGTAAACCAGCGTTTTATTTTCTAGCTCTTGTATAGAATCTTTCAACATTGCCAATTTTTTAAAATATTCAAGAGCAACAATATTATTGTTTTTTTCTTCTGCAGTAAGCGCCAATAGTTGATAGGTATCCATTTTTGCTCGTAAAAAACCATTTTTACGTGTATATTTTAATGCCTTTTGTGCGTAAAAGACTGCTGAGTCCGTTTTTTTTGCTTTAGAAAAAGTGTGCCCATAGAAATATAGGTGTACGCTTTCCCTAGCTTGTACATTTTTTTATTGGAATTCAATTCCAGTACGGCTTTTTTGATAGTAGGTAGCTTTATCCAGCTGATTTAAATCGTAATAGATCTCACTTAACATGGATAATGCATAACAACTATTGGATATTGGATATTTGTTTTTATAAATTTCTAATGCTTTTTCATAGTGTTTAATGGCGTTATCATAATCTTTTAATTCTTTGTAACACCATCCTAAACTTTGATGATTAACTAAAATGAATTTAAAATTACCCATTTCTTGAAAGCCTGATAAAGACGAGTTCAAATAAGGTAAAGCTTTTCTATATTCTTTTTTTATCAATAAAATATCCCCTAATTGATAGTTTGAATGTGTTATCCCCGTTGTTATGTTAAGTTGTTTATAGATTTTTATTGAGGCTAAGTATTTCTTAGTCGCTACGCTTAGCCGTCCCAATCTTTTATAAGCAACCCCCAAAGTTTGAAGTGATTTTGCATAAGAGAGAGAATCATTCTTTTTCAAGAACAACGCTCCAGATTTCTCTAGTACAGTGATTCCTTCAAGATAATTTCCTGAATAAACATGAGTAGCAGCAATTTGATGCAGTGCAGAAGCCTGTTCCCAAATATGATTTGATTTTTTACTAACCTGTAACGCTTTCTCAAAATATTTTAGAGCATTATCATACTCATTCTGATAAAGGTAAACCTTACCCAAACAATTGTATGAATCAGCTATTCCTCTAGGGTTATTATTTTGTTGTGAAATAGCTAGCCCCTTCATTATATAATCCTTTGCCAATGAGGGTTTTGATATAGCATATTCGACTCCTATATCATTAAAGGCTGTTGCTAAGGTTGTATCTGCTACTGATTTTTGATGTATAATTTGTAAAAGGCTATCCACTACTCTTTTATTTTGTGCATTTACAAACACACAAACAAAAAAAAGCCAAAAGGATAAGAAGGTTTTAAGAAACATTTTTACATTTTTTTCAATCAAGTTAAATTTTGTCTATTTATGACATTTATAGGAAATAAAGTAAGGTACTAACTCACCTCTTTGCTTTATATTGTTTTAATACTTTTTCAGTACTTGAAATTCATCATAGATCAAAAGCCATTTGCTATTTATTTTCTCCCATTTTCTTGATAAATAATGCCTTTCCCAATATTTATACTCCGGTCTGCGGATAAAAATGCAGTTGTTTTATTAACGACTTCAGTGCTTACATTAGTATAAATTCAATTGGTGGCACCAGAAGAGATGAAAGGCTTCCAAAATCCAGAAATTTCTTAAATCCCCTTTTTGATTTCAAAAGGCATAGCTCTCACTTTTTCTATTTCCTAAATGTATAGTTTTTTTTGATTTTAACGTACTGTCCCCCCTTTGTCCACCCCCTATTTTTGCAAAAGGTAAACATGATCAATACGTTTGTTACCACAATCTAATACCTAAAAATAAAGGGCGTTTTTAAAAAAAGGCAAAACTAATTGAGGAATATTCCTGATAGTAAATGTCATAATACTTTTAGTGTATTGTTAGTGTAGATGATGCTACGCCTTTTATTAGAACATCAGTGCAAAATCAGTTTTTAACCAACTAAGTCTGTGAAAATCTGATTGTCAATAAGTCTTATTTCGAACTCACGTTAAATTGAAACCAACTCTTAAAGTAAACATTAAAATTAAACAAAATGATCCGTATTAAAACCTACAAATCAATTCTATGTATTCTGTTGTCTCTAACTCTTTTTTCTTGTGATTCTGATAACGATTCTAATTCAGAAAACAATGAGCAAGTTTCTCAGGATATAATGGTCACTAAAGAAAAATTAATTGGAGATTGGATATTAGTAAGTAGTATTATCGACAATGAAAATGTTTCACCATCTGAATTCGAATGCTTAAAAAAATCAACGGCCACTTTCAATCAAGACGACACCTATGAAGTAACTTTTTTAAAACTAGGGAGTAATTCAACAAATCTTTGTTCTAGAACAGTTACACAATCCGGGACCTATACAGTTGTTGGTTTGAATAGTGTCACTTTTTTTAACTTTGATTCTGAAATCAAGTTGATTGACGATACTTTACAGATTACTTCCAAAGTTACTAATGATAATGAAGAACAAGATCAAATTGATGTTTTTATTAGAAGTGACAATTCAGAATTAGGAGAAAATCAGGCAGAAGAAACAGACGAGGTAGAAACAGATAATCAGACAGATGAGGATAATAATGACGACACTTTTGATGGAACAGAAGTAATTCAAAATATATTGGGAAAATGGAAAATTGACTCTGACAAAGATTGCCTTCAAAAAAACACCATAGAATTTAAACCCCAAAACGTTTTTGAATTTATTCAACATAAAAAAACCTTTAATCGTAGAGATTTGTTAGACTACAATGTAAGTGTGAGTTATCCTTTGCCAGAGAGTATTGAGGCAACAATTATCAAAGGAAATAGCACGGTTGTTTTTGATACCAGCGCAGAATGTCAATTTATCAAAACCAGTACTCTAGAGTATGTAGTAAAAGATGAGAAAACTATTGCCCTTAAAAATAACCCCAGGGTCAAATTTGTATTAGAAGATAGCACTACTATTAAGCTTGTCCATACATTCACTGATAGTGATAATAATGAACAAATTAGAGAATTTATTTACAAAAAGCTATAAAGAGACCAGAACAGTTTATTTGGTAGAAATAATAAACGTTAAAAAATGAGGCTATCTAAAAAGTAGTTTCACGATTTCAAATCGTACTTGTCGAAGTTTTTAAACTGTTGATTTTCAATTTGCCTTCGACCAGCTCAGACTGACAAACTCGCCTCCAGTGTATTAACAAAATACAGAAATGTTTTAATAATTGTTTAACGAGATTACGAAAATTTAGATGTGTCGTAAAACGTTGAAAATTAAAGCAGCGTGCTGAGATTCATCTAAAACCTCAAGTTAAGAACTCTAAAAACCTATATAGAAAATGGAAAGACTCAAGGATGTTCTGACAAGAACTAAAACAAAAATGGACACCGCTTTTAGAGATATAGCATTCCCGGATACAAATATGCTCGAATCTACAAATGAGGCTATGTATTATATGCTAAATTTGGGAGATGGCGGGAAAAGAATAAGACCGGCCATTGTTTTTGCGATATCAGAGGGATTTAATGGTGATACACAGCAAGCCTTTGAATTTGCCAAAGCAGTAGAGTTTATTCATACCTATACCCTTATTATCGACGATATTCAAGACAATGATGCTATTAGAAGAAATGCGCCCACCTGTCATATAAAATATGATGTCAACACAGCTACCTTGGCTGCCTCAAGACTCTTTGAGGAAGGATTGTATCCATTTCATAAGTATTGCCAGGACATAGAACTTTTCCGAAAACTAAATAATCAGTTGCATAAAGGCCAATGTGCAGATTTAAATGCCGAATCTTGGGCAGATGATATGGTGTCATTACAACACTTGCAATTTATACATTCGGGAAAAACAAGTGCTTTAATTCAAATCGCCATTTTGGGAGGGTGTATTTCTAGCAAATTATCAGAACAAAAAGTAAACAAACTGTTGGATTACGGATATTATTTGGGTCTTGCATTTCAAGCAAAAGATGATATCCTTAGTAAAACCGAAACAACAGAATCGTTGGGCAAACCAGCGGGAGAACAAGCCGACGAAAATAAGCTAACCTATCCTTCCCTTTTTGGTTCTGTAGAAAATGCTCAAATCGAAGCCAACAAATTGGCAGAAAAGGCTATCGCTAATTTAAACGAATTTGAAAACAATAATGTAGCGGTTTTAGAAGAACTTGCAAGATTTACAGTTCAGAGGAGGCGCTAATCTAATATTACCCAGAAAGTAAACACTCATCTTACCTATTGTTTTCCAGAACAAAAAGCTAAGATGGATTTCTCGTCAAATGTTTCACCAATAAATCAAAGCAACATGAAAGAAGTTTTAACCCCGGAACTTATTACCAGTTTACAAGAATTATCACAAACATTAGATCGGTATGACACAATTGTTTTTGACCTGGGCGATGTCCTTTTACATTGGGATTCTGTTCACTTTACCTCAGAAACAAAAGGAATAGATGATGTACGAAAAATGGTCAAACACCCTGTTTGGCAGGATTTAGAAAAAGGTTTGATTAATCAAGAATTTGCACTTACGGCACTTAGTTGTGAGTTAGATACTCCTTGCAGTAAGCTAAAAGAAATGCTTGAGTTAAGTATAGCTAGCTTACAAGTAAATCCGCTCATGGTAGAGATGCTAAGAGTGTTACATAAAAAGGACAAGCAAATTTATTGCCTGTCTAATGTAGATTTAGAATCTTTCTCTTACTTATATAGGCATTTTGATTTTTGGAAATATTTTGATGGGATATACGTGTCAGCTTTGTTACAGCTTAGAAAACCAAACCCAGATATTTTTCAATACCTTATTTCTAGTGCGTCGATAAACACCAAAAGCACCATTTTTATAGATGATAAATCAGAAAACCTTCAGGAAGCAGCAAACTTTGGGATTAGTACCTTAAAATATAACAAAGATAACTTCGAATATACAGCCATAGATGGCGTTTGGCCGATACCTCTTCAAAATATGACGCCAGAGATATATAAAAAGAGGACGTTAGGAGAAGACTATTTAAACCTTAGATTACGTAAATTTCCTTTTTGCAAGAGTTTTGTCAGTAACAATGTAGAGTTAATAGGAGGCGAAGATTTTTCTAAAGAAATATTCTCTACAGCGGTCATTTTACATTCATACACATCACTTCCGGATGATATTATAGCATCCATGTGCCATGAGATACTCAACCATGATGGGCAAAACAAGCTACGTTGGTGTTTTTATAAAAATGAGGCTAGACCTGATAATTTCCCAGACGATCTGGATACAACTTCTATGGTGTTATCTTTCCTATTAAATCATAACAAGCTCACTATAGAAAAGATTATACCCGTGGCAGAACAAATGATAGCTAATAGAAATGAAGAAGGAGTTATACAGGTATATTTTGATGAGAATAGACCAAGAATAGATGCTATAGTGGCTATTAATGTATTGTATTTGATGCATCAAATTGGTTACGGAGAAAGAAAAGAGTTAAAAGAAACCGAGGCATTTGTGTTTTATTTTTTAATAAGTAAAGAATATCTTAAGGGTACAAGATATTACCCGGCGCCGGATGTTTTTTTGTTTTTTCTTTCTAGATTAGTAGTTGATTTTCCTGATCAATTCGAGAAATTTCATAAGCCACTTACAGAGATGCTTATAACCCGGGTAAATTGTTCAACATTTCCCTTAGAAAGAGCGTTGAGAATCATCGCTTTAAAGAAGCTAGGCATTGTGAACAGGGTAGATTTTTTAAAATTATTGGACACACAGTTAGCAGATGGAGGTTGGCCAGTGTATGGGCTTTTTATAGCACCAAAATCAAATACCTATTTTGGAAGTAGAGAGCTTAGTACGGCATTTGCCCTGGAAGCGTTACATATATTGAGTTAGAACGAAGCGAAGTTTTATTTATGGTACAAACGATTATTAATAAACAAAACAATGAGTTAGCATTTAGGTTAGAACAGTTCAGCAGCCTGGATCAGTTTGAGCATTTGCAAAGAAAAAATTATTACTCTATGATTCTGTTAAGAGGGAATAGTTTTACTTTGCAAGTAGATTTCTCAGAATACCAACTCAAAGAAAATCATATCATTTGCTTGTCACCTTACCAGCCATTTATGTTGAGTTCGGAAGAAGAATGCTCGGGATTTATATTGAGTTTTCATCCCGATTTTTTTGTACGTATCGCCATCAAAATGAAATAGGAACAGAAGGGGTGCTTTTTGGCAATTTTCATGGTTTGCCTTTTTTCAAGGTAGCAGAAGAGTTTTTGTTTTCAAGCCTTATGGAGCAAATTTCAAGGGAAATGAGTAAAGATTCGATTGCGCAACATGAAGTATTGGTGGCTTTTTTAAAAGTGTTTCTTATTGAAGCGGTAAGACAGAAAAAGAAATTTGATAAAGATTCAGTGCTTCAATTTACAGATCGACAATCCGAAATTTTACAAAATCTGGTAGATGCTATAGAAAGTAATTATGCTAGATTACATGCCCCTCAAGAATATGCAGATATGCTATGTGTAAATTCCAGGACTTTGGCAGGAATCGTAAAGAAATATTTAAATCAAACGTTAACTTCTTTAATCACCCATAGAATTGTAGTAGCAGCCAAAAGAGAATTGTATCTAACCTCTAAACCAGTAAAGCAAATAGCAGCCAATTTGGGGTATGAAGATGAATTTTATTTTAGTAGATTTTTTAAAAAGAAAGTAGGCGTTTCGCCAGATATTTACAGAAAGACCGTTGGGTTTGCTAAACTTGAAAAAACACCAAGTTAAGCTCTTGTCATTATACAAAAAACAGGAACATTTATTTAGATACAAAAAAAGGAGCATCCATTAGAATGCTCCTTTTCTTACTGTAATAGCCGACTATTATTTTGAAGCCAAAATATCGATCTTCTGGATAGCTGTAGCACTAAAATCCTTCAATAGCACTGGGGCATTTTCAATGAGAGCAGCGGCCACTTTACCATTGAGGTGAGCATCTCTTCCAGCATCTTCAGCAAAAGTATCAAAGATGGCATAGGTTGTATCATCTACTTTAAATCCATACCATCCTAAGGTTTCCGGTTCGTTATTGATCAGTTGTTTTCCGGCCTTCAAAAAATCTTCTACGGCTTTAGATTTTCCGGCCTGGGCGTTCATCATAACAAGTAGGCCTTTGTTTTGTGTTCCTGGTTTGTGGTTATCGGCAATCACATCAATAAATTGAATGCTTGTGTTTGCATCAAAATTTTCTAGTAAATCATCAGCATTAGCTAATAATGCTTTTGCTACCTCACCTTTCAGATGGGCTTGTCTGCCAGCTTCCGTTTCAAAAGTATCATATATACCAAAAGTGGTATCATCAATTTGAAAAGCAAACCAAGATACGGTTTCAGGTTCTTGATGTACTAGTGGTAATCCGCCTAATAGGAAGTCTTGAACATCCTTTGCCTTACCAGCTTTTGCTTTCATAATTACTAATAATCCCATGGTTTCTTTTTTTGTGTTCTTCATAATAGTACTGTTTTTGAGTTTAGAAAATGATTGAATAGAAAATCCTAAAAACATGATTAGGATTGTGGTTTTTAATAGAATTCCTGTTTTCATGGTTTGATATTTAATTATAGGGCAAATTTGTGACTAATAGGAAGATCTGGGAATGGATATCTGTAACTTATTCATGGACAATTTTACATGGACAGAAACCCTTTAAAAATGCTATAGGAAAGTTTTTAAAGTCCCATAAAATAAATTCTTAGTCCCCGATTTAACATACTTCAGCACTTTTTTTATTAGGGTAGCTAAATACGGTGAATCTTCGTTTCAAAATAGATAAGAATTGAGACAATTGAAGAGACATACGATCATTCTTTTTGGGGTATTAACCGTAGTGAGTTCTGCTCAGACTCAACTAGCCGGAAACATAAATAAACCAGTAGTTGATTTGTCAAGCTACAGTGTGAGTTTATCCAATAATGAAACCATTATGGCTGTAGGGACATATGAAGCGAACTATAATGGTGAAAAATCAGGATGTGTACGCATATACAAAAGAGATTCGGGAGCGTGGAATCAAATAGGGGATGCTATCTATGGCGAGGCAACCGGAGATTGGTCTGGGTATAGTGTAAGCTTATCAGGAAACGGTACTACGGTAGCCATTGGAGCTAAGCGTAATAACGGGCGTAATGGTGAACTCTCTGGACATGTGCGCGTGTATAAAAATAATGATGGCGTATGGGAACAAGTAGGAGAAGATATCGATGGCGAGAAGAAAGGGGATTGGTCTGGCTATAGTGTGAGCTTATCTCAAGATGGTCTTACACTAGCTATAGGAGCAATATTAAACAGTGATAAGGGTAAACATTCGGGCCAGGTACGGGTGTATAGAAATACATCGGGGAAATGGTCTCAGATAGGTGAAGATATTAATGGGAAAGCAGTAAGAGATTATTTCGGAGCAAGTGTGAGTTTGTCCAGTGATGGTCAAATGATGGCTATAGGAGCTCACCAGGGTGGAATATCATCGGGTTATGTGAGTGTATATCAAAACGTATCAGGGTTTTGGAAGCAAATAGGTAAAGATATTGTTGGATTACCAACCGGTAATTTTTCAGGGTGGAATATTAGCTTATCTGACAACGGTACCGCCATTTCAATAGCCTCGTACAACCATGGTAAAGAGAAGAGGTACGGATATGTAAGGACTTACCGCAATGTATCTAATCGCTGGGTACAACAAGGAGCAGATATAGATGATCGCATAGCGGGATATAACCTATCAGGTTTTAATACGATGAATTTGAGTAATGACAATACAGTTACCCTTATCGGGGCCTTTGATAAAGAAGAAAATAGGAATAAACAAGTCCCCATAATAAGCTATATGCGGGTGTACAAATTTGAAAAGAGTTCCAATGTATGGAAGCACGCAAATATTCAAATATAAAAGTTAAAAATGTTGTCTTTTTAGTGGAAGTATAGGTTGCTCCCTCAACACTCCAATACTCCTTTTCGTATTACTTTAAATATGGCGATGGCAGGTAATATATAGTAGGGAAATTGTTTTAATGAGTTTGGATTGGAACCCGTTGGCGAGCAGCCTGTATACCACTTCTTGTAGTAGTATATCAAAACAAATAAATTCTAAAAGATGGAAGAAAATATAGTAAAAAAAGATGTCTTTATGATGGCATTACTTAAAGCGTTTCAAAAGCCGATTAACATGATAAAAGTATCATATCAATACCTGTTGTACTTTATTGTGTTTATGCAGATGATGGTCATTTTATTTGGAGTAGTAAACCTGGTTTACATCGCAATTTACAGTTGGAAAAATATGTAAAAACAATGCGAGATATAATAGGTATACAGGGTAGAGAGTGTTTCCATATAGTTGCAAACACTTAACTGTAGAAGTTTAAAGGTGGTATGTTTTATCAGAGAGGGTAGGTTGCTTCGTTAGCATTCTTATTTGTTGAAAAAATAGTTGATTAGTAAATTAATAAGAATTGGGGTATACAAGGAGCAACTTACATACCACCTCATAAAACCAAGAGCCAGTTATGAACAATGGTTTTGGGGTAGATCAGTATCATTTCTTCATAATGATAACCTTATGGATTAAAAAAACATCAAAAAACAAGTAATAAATAAGCTATGAAAAGTCAATTACAATTTAAGAATAAATGGGAACTGGTTATGGTTTCTTTGTTTTTAATGATAGTTACTTATGGGCAAAGCTTTACTGTTGATGATATAAGATATCAAATTATTTCTGCGACTGAAGTTATGGTTGTGGACTATACAGGTACTGCGACTAGTGTAAATATTCCCGAAAAAGTTCTTAATAATGGTATCGAATATACCTTAACCCATATAGGAACAAATGCTTTTCAAAAAGGAGAATGGGTAGAGAGCGTGATCATACCAAATAGTGTGAGAAGTATAGGGTGTAATGCTTTTGGATGGAATCAATTAGAGCAGGTAACCATTCCAACAAAAATTGAAGGTATTGGGATTTGGTCTTATTTGAATCGTCCAGAGTATACCACGGTACTGGTCGATACGAATAGTCTTCTCTTTTTGAAATTAAGAAGAGAACTAGTAATGAGTTTATAGAAGATCACCGAGGTAAAATGAACCTGATAGTTCCTTTGAATGACGGGATTCTATATGAAAACCGTAATGACAGCTTCGAGTCTACATCCATCGCTGTACAGGTAGAGCAGCTTTCAAATGATATAAATGAGTCTCATGATTTCACGGTATATCCCAACCCTGCACGAGATAAAATTCATATTCAACTAAAGGAAGGAGAAGAATTACAGCAAATACATATATACAATACGCTTGGTGTTCAAGTGTATTCGTCGCACAAGTTGCAAATTGATGTAAGCGATTTATTTAATGGGATGTATATACTCGAAATAACAACCAAAACAGGAATTAAAGTAGTTAAAAGAATAATTATAAATAAACTTTAAGTCAAACCTTTTTTAGAAGCGATGCACACTTGGATCAAAATGATCCTGTAAAAGATTTAATTAACCCTACACTATAAGAAGCCCATAGCGGCTACGGAGCTGTAAAAATTTGATTAAGTTGAGTTTGTGTAGCCCTAACTAAGATACCTGATGTTCTGACAAGTACGCAATTGAAGCCACTATATGGTTCACCAAATTTCTGCCTTTTATAGTGGAACATTTCTTTAGATTTATTTTCCAATTTCAAAGTTTCCCTCAAGTGCAAGTTAAACATCAGGATATCTTAGTTTACCAACCCAATGGTCTCGTGTTACGTATAAACCAACGGAAAAGGTTATCTCTTTGATATTGGTGTAGATATACTTAAAAGCCACATTGTTTTTTGATTGTATGAGATTAATTCGTCCAAAAAGGAGTAATTTCTGTGTCGTTGTTATTTGTTATTTGAGATAAGTTTGATCCATCTTTGTTGATAACAAAAAGTTCTAAATCTCCACCCACCATGGCATTAAACACAATTTGCTTCCCGTCGGGAGACCAACTTGTTTTATAGGCCCAGATACTATTCACATCGGCGTCTGCTGATTTTAGATTGGGAGTAAGATTTTTTAGTGCGCCTGTATCTAGATCCATAACAAACAGATCAATTTTACCGGCTTTGTCTGATAAAAAAGCAATTTTGTTTTCTACCTTAGATGAAGATACGGCAAAATCATTAGCATCATGCTGTGTTAGTTTTTTGAATGTTTTTTGGTTCAACGATTTTAAGTAA
This sequence comes from Aquimarina sp. KJ22-3, assembly GCF_055808215.1. NCBI lineage: Bacteria > Pseudomonadati > Bacteroidota > Flavobacteriia > Flavobacteriales > Flavobacteriaceae > Aquimarina > Aquimarina sp. KJ22-3. The sequence continues at coordinate 1,764,437 of NZ_CM147859.1, forward strand.
ACCCTTAATTTTTCATTTTCGATATAAGTAAGGATGATCGCTTTTCCATCTTTGGTCCAGGCTAAATTCTGATCACTAATATTATTGGTGAAGAAGTGCTTGGCATTTTTTCCTGTTTTGTCGGCTATATAGATATCAGCAGTTCCTCTTGCCCAGTTGTACTCTTGATACACGATTTTTGAGCCATCTGGAGCATATTTTGCATTATATTCATAATTGGATCGTGGGGTTAGTTTTGAAATATTAGTGATGGTCTTCCCATCAAAATTACCAATGCCTAGTTTCCAGCCACTAAATTTATAGGTATTAAAAATTATGTTTTTTGTATCAGGGGAGGTGACTGCATTGTATTCTCCTCTTCGGTTTACTGTACCTTGCAATAACAGTTTTGTGGTATTGTCTACAGGATTATACAGCATGAGATCCAAAGTCCCTCCGGTATTTAAGCCTCCGGAACTCTTAGAAAATAGAATTTTGGACTGCGCATAAGAAAATATGCAATGGCTTATCAGGAATATGGTGATGATATTTCGTTTCATTGAGTTGGGATTTATGTTTTGTTAATTTTTAATAGATAGTTAAGACTTTTTGATGTATTACTGATCAATCATTCCCCAAACCGGAGTTAATTCTGATCCCTCGGTTTTAGTGATTTGCTGTAATTCGGTATCATCTTTTTTGATGGTAAATAGATCGATATTGGTGGTGTTGGCATTCGAGAATACCAATGATTTCCCATCCGGAGACCAGGAGCATTTAAAAAGCCAGAATAGATTGCTGTTTTCGTAATAATTGTATTCGTTGTTTTTATTATGAAGACCGGCTGTAAGGTTCTTGGAGTTAGTTCCATCACTATCCATGATGTATAGATCCAGATACCCGTTTCTATCAGAGAAAAAGGCAATTTTCTTTCCATCGGGAGATACACTAGGATTAAAATTATTCCCCTTTTCGTTTTTGGTGAGATTGACTATATCCTTTTTTGCTGTATCGTAACTGTAAATATCAGTATCTCCATTTTTGTTACTATAGAAAATGATGTATGTACCATCGGGACTCCATACCGGCATGCGGTTTTCAACATCTTTCATTCCTATAGAAACCAAAGTTTCCTTGCCTCCATTTTTATCTGAAATGTATATCTGCGTTTTTTCTCCACGTCCTACTTTTTCATATGCGATTTGATTTCCATTGGGCGAGTAGCTACCATTAAAATAATAATCGGTAGAAAATGAAATCCTCTTAGATTCTTTTGTGAGTAGAGTAGTAGTTAATAGTTTCCATCCACCAAATCGATAGGAGTTAAACAAAACCGTAGTACCATCGGGAGAGATGTCTGGATTGTATTCGCCTTGCCCAGATACGTATGGGATGACTATTTTTTCTTCGGTTCCATCTGGGTTGATAGCAAATATGGACCACCCATTTTCAGTGTTATGTTTTCGTGCAAACAAAATTTTGGAGAATAGTGCTTTTTTGGTTTTTGTGATTCCTTGGACAGCCTTGTTTTCTATTGTATTCGTTTGACTTTTACCAGTACAAGCAAAAAACAGTATTGCGATACCTACTACATGTATTTTCATAGCATTTTGAATTTGAAAGATTGATTGATGATATCAGTACGTGTTGAAAATCAATAGGTGATGTTTCAAATGGACTTGGATACAAAGCTTATAAAACAATACCAGATCGTAGTAAATACGAGGAATAATGTAGTGTCAAAACTTAGTTTTAAGACTAGTTTGCAGATTGATGATGCTGTTTTGCATAGGATAAAGGAGTTACCCCTTCCTGATCTTTAAACACTCTGAAAAATGTAGATTTAGAGGAGAACCCTGCCTCATTGCCAACTGCCTCGATGGTCAAATCCTTCAGGATTCCATGTTCAATACGGGTCTTCACTTCTTGTATCCTGTAGGTATTGATGAATTCTCTAAAATTCACCCCAAGTTCGCTGTTGATCATATTGGTGAGATAATCAGGAGATACTTCCAGGGCATCTGCGAGTTGATATCGGGATAACTGTTGGTTTTTATAGGGCTTAGATGCCTCCATGTGGTTTTGTAATACCATGATGAAATCAGAACCAGTCTGGGAACTTCCAAAATGTTTTAAACTTTTTTGAGATAAAGGCCAAAGCAGAGCTGCAAAGAGCAAAATGGAAACATAAAGAGGACGCCAGATCACAAAACTGTTCAAAAACCAGTAATACACTTCAAAAAAATGAACAAGTGCATACGCCAACTCGCTCAATAATACAACCGTTAAAAAACCAAAAATGATAGTCCGCAACCATTTGTAGTATGCAGAATTTTTTAATCGCTTGTCGGTTTTTACGACATCCAATTTTCGTATGGATACAACGAGATAGATAATCGGATGTATACTAAACAGTACTAATAATTTTATATAAGAGGGTAAACTAATAGGGTATCCAAATCTAAGTTTCGGATCACTATCCATATCGGTAACAAATTGAGTGGCCATATCTAAATGCTGATCAATATGCTCGGGAGATTTATAGCTTAAAAACCATATCAAATTGATCAGAAAAGGGAGGTAGTGTAGGTATTGGTATGGGTTGAACTTTTTATTAGGGTGCAGTACCGAAAGTACAATGAAATAGATGGTGGGACCATATAGGTACTGAGCGATAGAACCCGCACCGATAAAGAAAGGAATACTTAAGATCGCCTTGGTTGCAATGATTATGTAATGAAATAAATCAAAGGACAGTGCAGCAAAGAATAGAATCAATAAACCATTGATCCGATTCATTTTTCTTTTAAAGCATAGATATACGATTAAAATAAAAAGCTGTACCAATGCTACAAAAGCCAGAATACTATAAAAATCAAACCGATACTCCATAGCTTTGTATTGAAGATATGAAGATAGGATTTTAAATTATTATGAAGCGTTGGAATTGAATGAAGAATCATAGTATCCGAAGAAAATAAATTTAATATTTTTGTATAAGAAATGTTTAAAGCACAAAAATGAATAACCACCATTGTCATATCAATTGGACAGCCTATACTTTGTATAGTGTGGCTGGTTATATAAACATCAAATCTCCTTTTTCATAAGCTCCCCTTTTCTTTTTTAGATTTTTAGTTCCCGGAATGATTTTGTGCACGAATTCGTATACAATCATCACCAGGGATTTCCATTTATTTTAATTTTTTCAAACATGAATAGAGAAGAGTTGCTAGCAGCAATAGATAAAAAATATACTGCCATGGGGCAAAATCCAGATGTATACTTATCTGGTTTATTACATTCAGAACCCATAAAATACTGGGATTACATCCAACTAGATGCCCTTTTGGGGTTACAGATCAAGCGTACCGAATTACCCGACGAGATGGTGTTTATCATGTATCATCAAATCAATGAATTATTGTTTAAGATGATCCTTTGGGAGATGGGGCAAATTTCGTACGCTGAAGAGATCACAGTCACACAATTTGAAATGCATTTGATGCGCATCAGCCGATACTTTGATATGTTGTCAAATTCGTTTGATATCATGACCGCAGGGATGGAGGTGGAGCAATACCTAAAATTTAGAGATACCCTCACTCCGGCCAGTGGTTTCCAATCGGTGCAATACCGAAAAATTGAGATCGCCTCAACACAATTGATCAATTTGATCGATTATCGTTTCAGAAAAACGATCGATAGAGATACTCCTTTTGAGCATGCCTTTGATCATATGTATTGGCAAGCAGCTGGCAAAGACTATAAAACTGGTAACAAAACCAAGTTGCTGCTCAATTTTGAAGATCAATACAAAAAGGAATTGATCGAATGGATGAAGGAGTACAATACCGTGAACCTTTGGGACAAGTATATTCAATTGCCAGCGGCAGAGCAACAAGAAAAGAAGTTGATCAATGCCATGCGTCACTACGATCATACGGTGAATATCAAATGGGTGATGCATCACTACCAAACAGCCGGAAAGTACTTAGATTCTGGAAAAACCAATAAAAAGGCAACCGGAGGGAGCGATTGGCACAAATACATGCATCCCAGATACCAAAGAAGAGTTTTTTTCCCTGAGTTATGGTCAGAAGACGAGCTGGAGAACTGGGGAGTGACTAACCTCGAGGGATACGCTACCATCTAGTAAAGCTTGTTTTTTTCTAAATACCTGTTCTACAAAACCATATTGGTGTTTGCTAATATGTAGTTCCTAATATTCAGATAGAAATAACAGCAAATTCGAAATTTTGGAGTTGTTACGTTTTCGATTCCTGAATAACAGGGAATCCTATGCCTAAAAATTTGACAAAATAGTTGTGCTTTTTTTGTACAAAAAATAAGGTTTTAACATAAGTGAAAATAAAATATCAACACTCAATCGTTTGCGAGAAAAATAGGGACTTCCAATGTTACCAAAAGCGGATTTTTTTAGAAATATTTATTACAACGTTTGAAATATTTACTAATAATTGATTTTCAGATGGTTTTATTAACAATCACACAAACTAAGAACTAATTATGAAAAAACGCTTACTCTATTTTGGGCTGCTTTTAAGTCTATTGCTCCCAAAAGTAGGAACTTCGCAATCCCTTCGGAACTTACCATTCTCCTGGGATAATGTAACGGTCTATTTCCTGATCACTGATCGATTTAATAACGGAGATACCACTAATGATATTAACTTCGATAGGAAGCAGGATAGTAGAAACAACGAGATTGACTTTCATGGGGGAGACATCCCCGGGGTAACGCAAAAATTGCGTGAAGGCTATTTTGATGCACTGGGCGTAAGTGCCATTTGGGTGACTCCTGTTGTAGAAAACAGACACGGTTTTAATAACCCACCAGCCAACGATCCAACCTTTAGAGATTATCCGTATCATGGATACCATACCAACGATTGGACGGCTTTTGACCCTAACTTTACTTCGGCAGAACAGTTTCAGGAGTTTATAGACGAGGCGCACGATCATGGGATTCGTGTATTGTTGGATATCGTGATGAATCACTCTGGATATCGTACCTATAAAGAAGTGAATGGGCAACTCCAATTTGTAGACGAAGATTACCCTAGCGATTGGGTACGATTAACATGTGGAGTAGAGAATGGAGAACTTCCTTGCGATGATCTAACCACACCTTTATTTGGATTACCGGATATCAGAACAGAATCGTTTAGCGAAGTAGCATTACCACAGTGGTTATTAAACAAGTGGGATGCCGAAGGAAGAAGGCAGCAAGAAGTCGATGAGCTGAATGCTTATTTTGCCAGAACCGGTAAACCAAGAGCACCTCGTTACTACCTTATCAAATGGTTGACGGATTGGGTAAGAGAATATGGTATCGACGGCTTTAGAGTGGATACCGAAAGACATGTTGGAGTAGATGCCTGGGCCGAGTTGAAAGACGAAGCCGTTTTGGCACTTCAAGAATGGAAACAAAACAACCCAACCAAAAAGTTAGATGACCTTGATTTTTATATGACCGGGGAACACTCCGGAGTAAATATCATTGGCAATGTTGGGGATAACCTACCAGACGACTTTACCGTAGGTAAGTTTAATAGTATGATCAACTTCCGATCTCCAAAAGAAGCCTATACGGATCTAGGACAAGAAGAGATCTTCAGTTCTTTTGCCGCAAAATTGAACGATAACGACGGAGGATTCAATACTCCAGGAGAATACAATATGATCAGTTACCTAAGATCACATGATTTTAGTGAATTCTATACCGGAAACATGTTTTATGGGGGAACAACCTTGTTATTATCTCCTGGTGGAGTTCAGATTTATTACGGAGACGAATCCGGAAGACAGTTTTTTGAATCTCAGACCTATGTAGATGCAGGATATCGTGGTGATATGAATTGGGATTCTATTGATGAGGCGATGTTGTTTCACTGGAGAAAACTGGGAACTTTCAGAAGACAGCATATCTCTGTGGGGGCTGGATCTCACCAACGTATGAATGAATCTCCGTATATTTTCAAAAGAGAATATAACCGAAATGGTGAAAGCGATAAGACCTTGGTGTTCCAGGGACAAGATGGAGATTTTGCAGGCGCATTGAATGTATATGGACTATGGCCTGATGGTACCGTATTAAAAGATTATTTCTCTGATCTTACAGCTACAGTAACTAATGGGACGGTGAATTTTGGAACTACCTTTGGTTTGGTATTGGTAGGACAGCCACTAGACTTATCAGATTCTGTGTCCTTAACTGTTAATCCAGTTTCTGGAGTATACACTAGCCCGGTAACGGTAGAGATGGCGGCTTCAACTACTGCTGATGGTGCAAGTGTATCTATTTTCTATACACTTGATGGGTCAACGCCTACAGCAGCAAGTACACCTTATGTTTCTTCATTTGAAGTAGGTGATAATACGACGGTTAGAGCAATTGCAATTGACTCAGATGGTAATGAATCACCTATCATCCTTAGAGACTATGTGGTAGGAGATATCAGTGCTTTTGATGTACATTTCAAAAAACCAGCAGATTGGTCTTCGGCCTATATCTATATTTTCAATCAAAATACAGGAGAAGCATTACCAGGATTCCCAGCATGGCCGGGAGTAGCAATGACACAAGAAGGAAATTCTCCCTGGTACGAGTATACTATAGATCAAGATGTACAGGTAGGTATTGTATTTAATGATAATGGGGGAGCACAGTCAGACGATTTAACCCGAATTAGCGAAGGTTGGTACGATAATCAATGGTTTGATACTTGTCCAAGCGAATGTCCTGGGGATATTATCGATACCGCTTTTGATGTATACTTCAAAAAGCCAGCTTCATGGAGCAGTGCGTATATCTATCTGTACGACAGAAATGCCAATGCAGCTATTCCTGGATTCCCAGCATGGCCGGGTATTCCAATGACTACAGTAAAAGATACTCCGTGGTTCAAATACACTATCGATCAAACGGTTGAGGTAGGGATTGTATTTAATGATAATGGTGGTGCCCAAAGCGATGATTTGTTTAGAACTACTGAAGGTTGGTATGATAACCAATGGTTTGATACTTGCCCAAGTGAGTGCCCTGGAGATATTATCGATACGTCTTTTGATGTATATTTCAAAAAACCAGCTTCGTGGAGTACAGCATACATCTACATCTACGACAAAAATGCCAATGCAGCTATCCCAGGAGCACCTGCATGGCCGGGAGTACCAATGAAAGCCTTAGTAGGTACCCCATGGTATTCGGCTACTATTGATGAAACGGTAGAGGTAGGTATTGTATTTAACGATAATGGGGGAGCGCAAAGCCCAGATGTGTTTAGAACGACAGATGGTTGGTACGACAACCAATGGTTCGATTCTTGCCCTAGCGATTGTAATAGAGCTAGCGCACAATCAGGAACTTCGATTTTCAAGAAAGGGAATCAAAGCATCAGTGCTTCGCCAAATCCATTTACCAATACGCTCACCTTATCGGTGGCAAATGGATTGAATAAGTCATCCATAGAAGCTGTGGTGTATGACCTACAAGGAAAGCAAATGAAGGTCTCTCCTGTAGAAGGAGCAAACACTCTAACTTTTGATACATCTGCCTTGCCAAAGGGCATGTATATATTACGTGTTAATTACGGAAGTACTTCCGAAATAATTAAAGTTGTAAAATAGATTTTTGGTTCTGTAAAAGGCTTGCTACTTCTTCGAGGTGGCAAGCTTTTTTTGTTGGTATCAACTAGTCGGTTGTTCCTGTTTTTTCTTGACAAAAGTTTAACGATAGCAAATCAAAAACATCCTTCCCTTTTTCTTCCTTAAACAAGCTTTGTGTCGTATCTTTATATCCTAATTGGAAACCAATTTCTTCGCTAAATATTTTTTATGGAAAATCTTGATGCAGCAAGGCTCCAAATGGCATTTACACTGATATTTCACATTGTATTTGCCTGTATTGGTATGGTGATGCCTTTTTTTATGGTCGTATCTCATTACAAATGGTTAAAAACGCGAGATCAAATGTATTTGACGCTCACCAAAGCCTGGCAAAAGGGTGTCGCTATCTTCTTTGTGACCGGTGCGGTTTCGGGTACGGCATTGTCCTTTGAGTTGGGCTTGCTTTGGCCAGAATTTATGAAACATGCGGGTCCCATTATCGGTATGCCATTTTCGCTAGAAGGGGCTGCCTTTTTTGTAGAAGCCATTGCCTTGGGATTTTATCTATACGGTTGGGGGAAATTGCCAGAACGGTTTCATTGGTTTACAGGGATTATTATAGGACTGTCTGGTGTAGCATCGGGGATATTGGTGGTCGCTGCAAACGGTTGGATGAATGCCCCAAGCGGATTCGATTATATCGATGGGCAGTTTACCAATATAGATCCCATACAAGCCATGCTCAATCCTGCCTGGTTTACACAAGCTCTGCATATGACCTTGGCGGCATTTACTGCTACAGGATTTGCCGTAGCGGGTATCCATGCGTATCAAGTATATAAGAAACGAAAAGTAGAACTACATAAAAAAGCATTCAAGATCGCCCTTGCTTTTGGTGCAGTGGCGGCCATCTTACAACCGATTAGTGGAGATATCTCTGCCAAAGATATTGCGAAGCGGCAACCGGTAAAACTCGCCGCTATGGAAGCCCACTATAACACCGAAAAAGGAGCGCCTTTGTACATCGGAGGGATTGTAGATGCCGAAACCCAGGAGGTGAGTCATAAGATCGCTTTGCCGGGGATGTTGTCCTTTTTGGCTTTTGGAGATTTTGATGCGGAGGTAAAGGGCTTAAATGATTTCCCAGAGGATGAACGCCCCAATGTGCCTATGGTACATTATGCATTCCAGATTATGGTGGGGATCGGAAGTATCCTATTGTTGGCAGGAATTCTCTATTTTGTGTCGCTCAAAAAACGGAAATGGTTGAATAGCAACAAATATTGGCTCTTATTCATTCTATTGGCCCCCATGGGGTTTATCGCTTTGGAGGCTGGTTGGATCGTCACCGAAGTAGGGCGCCAACCCTGGATCATCCATAAAATCATGAGAACCAAGGATGCCGTAACGCCTATGCCTGGGATTGTGGTAAGTTTTTATACTTATATTGTGGTGTATGCGACCTTATCAGTGGCCGTAACCTGGTTGATGCTACGACAGATCCGAGTTCTTAATCATTCAAATTAATGCCCATGTTATACGTTGTCTTATTTTTTCTCATCTTTTCGTTATACCTGTATGTGGTGCTAGGCGGTGCGGATTACGGCGCAGGAATTGTCGAATTGTTTTCTTCTGAAGAGAACCAACAAATCACCAAAAAAACCATTTATCGGGTCATGGGGCCTGTTTGGGAAGCCAATCATATTTGGATCATTATTTTGATTGTGATTTTATGGATTGCTTTTCCTGCTTATTACAACATTATGGTGGTGCATTTGCATATCCCGTTAACGATCGTGTTGTTGGGCGTTACTCTGCGTGGAGTCGCCTTTGTCTTTAGACATTATGATGCGGTGATCGATAATTCCCAAAAGGTATATGATACCATGTTTAAAATCTCTAGTTTGATCACACCCATCTTTTTGGGGATGGTCTTTGGGGGATTGATTAGTGGAAATATCGTGATCACCGATGATATAGCTAGTCTATCCTTTTATGAAGCCTTTTTACAGCCCTGGTTCAATATCTTTAGCTTGTTGATAGGGATGTTTTTTGCAGCCTTATGTGCCTTTTTATCCTCGGTATTATTGATAGGGGAGGCAGAACCTGGTAACGAAAAGGTATATATCAAAAAATCAGGAATTGCCGCTATGGTGGTGGTGATTATTGGTTTGGTCACCTTTTTATATGGATTTATTACAGGTAAGGCCTTCGTGATGGGATTTATAGAAAATGGATTTGCTGTAGTCTCGGTAATGTTGTCTGCGGTATTGTTATATCCGTTGTGGACGACCATCAAAAAAGGGAATAAGGTGTGGAGTCGTTTTTATGCGGGGCTACAGGTGTTTTTGATTCTATTGGCGGCCTTGGTATCTCATTTCCCAAATGTGGTGATTACTACCAACGCCAGTGTGAGTCTGCTACAGGATATCGCACCCGATAGTGTGATCCAAGCCTTGGGAGTAGCCTTGATCATAGGGGGATTGGTGATCTTGCCTGGATTATTCCATTTATTAAAATCTTTTAAAATGATTAAGATTTTAGAAAGATAGCCAAAGGATTTTCTTTTTGTTGTACAAGATATTTTTATATTTGCTCACCGATTTCGGGATGTAGCTTAGCCCGGTTAAAGTGCACGTCTGGGGGGCGTGAGATCGCTGGTTCGAATCCAGTCATCCCGACTACAAAAATCCAATCCATTAGGGGTTGGATTTTTTATTTTTTGGAAATGATTTGAGCAAAAAAGTAGTAGATGAAATTGGTTTTGAAGTAACATTTTGATTGATAAATACATATATTGTAGTACACCCTCTTGTCCTTAAGAATGAGGAGGCCGAAAAACATGAAGAGTAGGCAAAATCAAAAATTAATTTCACTATGAAAGCTTTACAGCTATTGCACAAAATCATTTTACTAGGGCTTTTGTTTGCAGTTATAAGTTGCCAGGATAAAGAGCAACAACTAGTTCAAAACTTTGTTGTAGATCAATTTGACTCGAACATCAACCCAGATGAGTTGGCCGAGAAATATATTCTTATTCAAGAAGATGCTGATCATGATAAAAATCTTGCAGAAAGAAAGTCGGTTCTTATAGAGCATATTAAAGATGTAAGAAAAAACAAGGAAAACCTGGGCTGGCTATATCCTAACCCTAAAATAGCATCTATTAAAACACCAAAAATTGGTAGGTATAAAGACTATGAAGGTTTAAATCAGGTAGTAATTAATATGGATGAAAGCCTTTTGGAAGATGCTTATGTGCTATTGGATAATGAAGAAAATAAAATATTACAATACTTTATGTTATCTGAAAACAAAGAAAAATTGGTGTCTTTTTCTCTATTTGCTAAGGGAGATGAAGCGTGGTTTTTTACCTATTAGTAGTTGCCTAAGAAAATGATTTTTAAATAATAATTAATCAATTAGCATATACTGGTCGGGAAGGTGTGAGATCGCTAATTCAAATCCAGTCATCCCGACCAAAAAAATCCAATCCATTAGGGTTGGATTTTTTGTTTGGAAAAAACTTACACAAGCAATTTCTTAGAATATGGTGATAACAATTATAAGATTAAGACACCTATTGATATAAAAGAAATAAAAACATGGCAAATACGAGTGGTACTAATAGTCTAGTGAATTACAACACCAATAACCCTATAAAAACTGTAACAATTTTACAACCAACTTGTCTGTAGTTGGTAACATCAATCAATCAAATCATGAACAAATTAGTTATTCTTATGCTGTCCCTATGTATTTTGGGGTGTAGCGATACCAAAACACAAAAAACACCACCTTTTGAAAAGTATTATACAACTATAGACTCACTTATGCAGTATAGTTTTGATAAAGGCATTTACAATGGTAATATTCTGGTTACCAGAAACGATTCTTTGGTGTATCAAAAATTCTTTGGGTACACAGACGGTTCAGAGCAGACCAAACTGACCAAAAACTCTATTTTCAATATAGGTTCAATTGGAAAAGAATTTAATGCAGTTTCTATTATGATGTTAGTCGAAAAAGGCGATTTACAGTTAGACGATAAACTCTCTAAATTTGATTTGGGCTTACCCGATTGGTCCGAGAAAGTGACCATCAAACATCTTTTAAACTATGTTAGTGGGATTCCACAAATTGATTATGACCATGTAGAAAATGAGAAAGGCATTTTGAAAGACTTGCAACTTCTGCCTAATTTAATGTTTGAACCAGGCACAAATTACAACTACAACAACAATAGCATTTTTCTTCAAAAACGAATTATTGAACGCGTGACAAAAAAAACATATCAAGAATTTGTGACAGAAAACATTATTTCCCCTTTACAAATGAAAAATGTCGTATTTGATCCTGCTTCGGATTATCCAAATAAAGTTAGGTGCTTTGACGTACACAAAGTAAATTGCGAAGAAGTTTCTACGAGCAAAGATAGGTTGTGGGTATCAATCGATGATTTAAACAAATGGATCACTGCGTTGCACAATAACAAATTAATTTCTAAAGCGTCGCTAACACTGCTTTTGCAGAATCAGTATTTTAAAAATAAAGAGGGGAGTTTAGGTTCATTTCATGATTCTTTTGCTTTGCATCTTCATGGTGGTCAATCCTGGCAATTTGAAGCCGCTTTTATGAGTGAATTAGATACGGATCTCAATATTATTTTAATGTCTAACAGCAAAAACAAAAGCTTTGAAATTATACAATCGGTGCATAATATCATGAACGGCAAAGCTTTTACCTTACCCAAAAAATCAATATACCGAGAAATCAGAGAAACATGTTTAGTCAATATTGATAAAGGGATTAAACAATATCATGCGTTAAAAGAAAGCGAGTATGAGACCTATAGTTTTGATAATCCCAATGAGTTAAATAGTTTAGGTAAAGATTTACTATCAGAAAAAAAGATAGAAGAGGGTATCAAGATATTTTTGTTAGCCATTTCTGAATTTCCAGAAAACGCCAATTTGTACAACAGTCTTGGGGAAGCGTTTTACACCAATGAGCAATACGATTTGGCGGCAACAAACTATCAAAAGTCTTTGGAGCTTAACCCCAAAAACACGAATGCCGAAGAGATGATCAGGAAGATTAACAATATAGAAGAAAAATAGAGATCGCTGGTTCGAATCCAATCATCCCAACCACAAAAATCCAATCCATTAGGGTTGGATTTTTTGTTTTTATAAATAGCTACGTCACTTTTTTCTTTGAATTACATCAATTGTGGAAACCCATAAGTATTGGTTTAAGATAATACATACATTACAGATGATTATTTTCAATACCTCATATTACAAAAACATAGTTATTAATGACTAAATGAGCACGTAAACATCAACTGTACAAATGAAGAATTTTAAAAGTAAAAAACAACAATATGAATGATGAAAAAATCGCAGCTCAACTAATTGATGCAGATGTTGAAACCATCTTTGCAGCTATTGGCAGTATAACTGTAAAAAACGAAGAACTTGGAATTTCCCTTCCTGATAAGAACACATTGATTGAAAAGGGTAAAGAGGTATACAGAGAAATAATTGACTCTTCAAAAGAAAAGTTATGTTCAAACAAGATCATCAGAAAAAACTTTATAAATGATAGTTACTCTAAAGAAAAATCTCTTGAGTTAATTGTTATGATAGCCGGAATGATAAATAGCGATATAAAATCCATTCCAGCAATGTACATCGCTGCAGTTATTTTTAAAATGGGGATAAAATCTATTTGTAATGAGTAGAAGTAATGTTTGGGGCAATAGAATCCAGTGGCCATACAATAATTTACATTGGAATTTAAGAAGATCTATTACTGTTCAAGGATTTGGTAAAGACGATTTACTTGATTTGTACAATAAATTTTCAAATGATAAGGGGCCTGAAAAAACCTATCAGGATTATGTGGATTGGTGGTATTACATGGAGTCTTCAAAGTGGGGGGCGGATAGGTTGTATGTATACAGAACTGCAATGCCACCAGAAAATTATCGTAGAGTATCCGAAGATTTCAAAATGGATGTAGATGATTCAAATGTCATAGGAGCTTATATCAAAAAAGGCGAGGAAACTACAAAATTGACAAGAGGTGTTATATTGAGTGTAGAAGATGTGTGTCATTCTGTGTTTGCATTGATGAAAGAACCTGCAGGGATTACATTTAAAAGCGCTGATTATTGGTTGCTTAGATCATTAGTTAGTAAAGAGATAGGAGATGTCGAAAATTTTGTAAACTATGATCCAGCCCGAATTTGGGGCCCCGGGAATAACCCGAATGAATCCATAGAACACGAAATCCCCTCATTTATGTTCAATTGCTTTAACTGTGTTTCTACGGATTTAACAAGGCAGATATTTGCAGATAATGTTTCTATAATTGCTTTGTTCTGGATAATTGGACATGAAGACGCGCACTCTTACTCGGGTCATATAAAGCGTATTGATGAATTAGGTATATCCAATCAAGAATTTCTTTTTGATGAATTAGTTACTCATTCATTTGATCATGATGAACTAAAAGCCAGGAGAGCCTCAGAAATGGAAGCGGATATGTGTTCTTCCTTTCGAAATACAGATTATTGTTACGATTCCGAATTGTATTTTATCTTTCTGGATAAGGTAACAGTAGAGGAGCGAATAAGACTAAAGATGGGGCAAAAAGAGAGAGATGGATTAAGTCGAAACCAAAAAATGATACTAGCAAGACTTATTTCTATTGGCTGTACCATTCCTATTTTGATTTTTTCAATAAAAAATAATTCAGACCCTACAAAAGCCTCTGCTGATTACCCATCACTGTTATCGAGAGTCTTTAATCATATTTGCTCACAAGCAGAAAGAATGATAGCTGTTTCACAGTATTTTCCGGAGCATTTAGTAGGAGAGGTTAATATACCTGATATACTAGCGTTTTTAAAAATTGGATTATTTGATTTTACACAAGTTTATGACAGTGTATTTAAGATTATGAAACCTAACGAAAATAATTTTGTTAGTAGGCTTTTGAAAGAATTTGATCAAATCGCTGATTCTCTTGTATTGGCTTTTTTAGGGATGAACAACAAATTAATGTTAGTTGGTAAAACATCAATACCAAATAAAGATGATCTACATCCATTTGTTGCAGATTTTTTGGCTGAGCGCTACAATATGGAATCTTGCATAATTGATAAGTTCTACGAATCTAAACTGCTCTGTAATCCGACTAGAAAAAACAAGGTTAATGAAGATTTTAAAAACGCCAAAATCAGGAAAGGTTTTTTAGAACTTTGCTTTCCGTTTTTAGTACAAAACTAGATAAGGTAAATGGATTCAGGTTGTTGTAAATAGATTCTTCTAATAAAAGCAATTATTATCATCCAATTAATTCTATATAAAATGAAAAAATTAGCACTTATCATCTTATTACTGGCTTGCGTTGCGAGTTGCAAGAAAACCGAAAAACCGAGTGATACCAAAATTCAACTAAGAGTATCGCTATACGAATATATACCTCATGATCAATGGAATAATTATAAGCCATTTATGGATTTTATAGAGAATACTTTTGAGGAAGAAAATCCTGCTATCGACCTGGTATTAAAAGATATGGATCAGAGCGATAATGTGGATACCTATAGGGATTTAAATGAAACCAAAGAGAACTATTACCTAAAGAACGATTCTATCCAATACCACGTGGTAGAAGTAGATGCCGTAATACTTGGGGATTTGGTAAAAGCGAATTTGATAAAAGAACTCCAAAACTATGATCTAAGTGATTACCATAAGGCTGGTATTGCTTCAAGTTATTGTAATGATACATTATATGGAGTTCCACATTGGCTTTGTGGATTTATGTTATTTACCAGGGATGATAATATTGCAAATAGCAAAGATATAACTACCTTACTAACGTCAATAAATTCACCAAAAACCAAAGAAAAAGATATTGCCGGTAACTTTGGAGGAAGTTGGACCTTACCTGGATTTTATATCGATGCATTATTGGATAATCAGAAGGAAATTAACGACTACTCATTTTTAAAACTGAATGACACCATCGTCAACAACCTAAAAAGCTTTGTTACCGAATGTAAAGATAGTATTGGTAATCCTTGTTTGGATGAAAAATATAAATACAATACTAAAGCCGAAGCGTTATTTGCTAAAGATAGTGTAGATGTATTTTTTGGTTTCACAGAAAGATTAAAAGAGGTAATAGATTTAGAACCTATTACGGCCAATGACATCAAAATCAAATCTCTCATTTTAGGTAGTGACGATACTCCGTCTTTGTTTGCCGATATCTTTACCATCAATAACAAATGTAGTAAAGAAGAATACGAAGCTTCCTTAAAATTTATAGCGTTTATGAATTCCGATAGAATTTATGAAATGATAGTGTTAAGTAAAGACAACAACGCTAACCCGCGATATCTGATCCCTGCAAGAAATACGGTTTACGACATACCATCGGTAAAAGAAAATACATATTATCAGATGATAAAAGATGAATTGTTAGACGCTACAGCATTCCCAAACCATGGATTATTAGAAAATAGGGAAAAAATGGAGTCTGAACTAATGGAAAAACTCCAATAATAACTCAAACCAGATGTATTCGATCTTTTTACTGGATTAAGTATTGGCACGTTGTTTGAGCCTTAGAACCTAAATAAAACCAGTCACAAAGATGATACATACACCCAAAACACGCTTTTTGCCCCTTTCTTTTCTAATATTTTTAGTGTCTACAGGTGTATACGCCCAGAACAACCCAGCATCGGACTATTTAGTGTTGCGTACCAGTGACACCTTATATGGCAAAGTAGAGCACATCAAAGAAGGTGGATTTGGGGGTCGAAGATTTCATAAAAAAATCAGGATCACCAATGCCAGAGGTAAAACAAAAAAGTATCAAAGAAGAGACGTCTCCAGTTTTCGTGTAGACGGTGTTGTGTTTGAAAGCTTTTGGTTATATCAAGAATCACAATCCTTGATAACGGGTGCGTTGGGAAATCCTAAGTACACCATAGATCATAACCAGGGAGAACAACATTTTTTAAGAGTAGTAAGCAAGGGCAAACTAAGCCACTATCAACTAGAATGGTTTGAACAAGATAATGATGCTCTATGGTCCATGTCTTTACTCAAAAAAGAAAAAGATGCCTTTTTGATCCGTGCAGATCAAGGGTTGTTTGGATTAAAAAGAAAAGTATTACAACGTTATTTTTCAAACTGCCCAGAACTAGGGAAAGCTATACAACAAAAACAAATCCGTAAAGTAGGGCAAGTTGTAGAGTGGTATAACAACAGTTGTATGCAGTAATAGATAATCCGGTCATCCCAATCAAAAGCACCCATCTCATTTTTTCTTTGAATTTGCTTCGATTGTGGAAACCCGTAATGATGGTGTTTTCAAATTATTGATATTGTGATGGCGTAAATTTAAATAACATGTATTTAAGATATATAATTCTTGATCACTAAATATATGAGTTATAGCTAATTTTTTTAAAATGAAAAACATTATACATAATACAGTAACATTACTTATAGGTTTTGTTGGGTTAATTGGTGGTTTAATATGGGGATATTATTCCAAATGGGAGTTTGAACCTGTAATTCTATTAATAATTTCATTTCTGGAAGTGATAACTTATTTTACGGTTCCTAAGAACAAAAAAAACAATGAGGAATTATCTCAAAAATCAAAAAACCAAAACAAACAAAAGATTAAGGTAACAGTAAATAATTTTAGTGACCCTATACAGTCAGAGAAGAAACTATCTATAAAGGATAAGAATGCCTTAATAGAAACAAAAAAAGATAAAATTGGGATTCTTTTTATTGATGATGATAAGAATTTTAATATTGTTAAAATATTAAAGGATAGTGATTGGAAAAAAACTAAAACAATTACAGATATAAAGAGTCTAGATATAAATCAGGTAAAGAATTCCGAAATAATTTTTGTTGACATTAATGGGGTTGGCAAAATATTAAATTTGCAGTATGAAGGTCTTGACTTAGCATTAATGTTGAAACAAAAATATCCAGAAAAGAAAATCATAATTTACTCTGCAAATAAAAATAGTTATTCATTTCATGAAGCCTGGGGTATTGTAGATTCGCGACTAGAGAAGAATGCTCTGCCTTATCAATTTCAAAATTTAGTTGAAAATTATAGTTTAGAATTCTACAACTAGTATGGAAAAAACTTTTTATTACGTAAGGCAATTAGACGGTAACTATATTTTCGATAATTTCCCCATAGAATTAAAAAATCTTGCTTTAGATTACAAAGAATACAAACAACCAATCTTAGTAAGTTTGGATGGAAAAAAATAAAAGCTAGGATAGGATTAAAGAAGAGTGCTGATTTTCAAGTTTATGTTTTGACAATAGAAAATAAATTCGTTAATCGATTAAAATTTTTTAAAGAATTAGTGAATTCAAGTTCTAATTATATCAAACCAATACTCAAATTACAAGAAGATTTAACACAAAAACACGAAAAAACAATAGAAGAATTTATCCATAATGCAACATCTATAAATTCTTATAGCATTCAAGATTTATTCACATTAATTCCGCAAAAAAGTTTAACAGGAAATATTAATAAGCAAAAAGAGATTATAAGAGAAGTTATAAGAACCAAGCCTAATATAACAGTAGATACTTTACTAAAACAAATCAAATATAGTTTAGCAACTAAAGTTGAATTCTCAGTTTTTGAACGAACTTTAAAAAGTTCTAGTGTACTACTAAAAGAAGAACATTCAATAAGACCTGTTGTTTTATCAATTTTACAAATATTTATATCTGATTTTGATAAAAAGAATATTCAAGTTCATCTTGGAGGGACAGAAAAAATTCTTGAAATAGATTATGACTCCTTATTTGTATCTTTTTACTATATTTTTGATAACGCTGTGAAATACTGTTGTCCAAAAACAGATTTTAAAATTAGATTTTCAGAAGAAAAAAATTCATTTGATATCATCATAAAAATGGTTTCATTGGAAATAAAAGAATCTGAAAAAAAATTAATTACAGAACGTGGATATCGCTCCGAAATCGCAAAGAAAATTAATACAAAAGGATTAGGAATAGGTATGTATAGAATTGTAAAAACACTTAATTTTAATAATGCAAAATTGGATATTTCACCAAGAGCTTTCAAGTTCTCTAAAAAACATAAAGGAGTAGACTATGAAGGTAATGAATTTAGAATTATTTTTAGCGGGCAGAATACTTGGAAATAATAAAAAACTAACCAACATTGTATAACAATAATGGAGATTTAATATATAAAACGAAAGGTTTGTGAGTTGAAACCCGCTACCATTCATACACGAGACCTTAGCTAAAAGCGGAAGTATGACAACAACTGAATTAAGAAAGAGAATTACAGAAGCGGAATTACCAGATTGGTTCAATTCGGCTACTGCCAATATCAGCTATCCATATATTAACTTTTCCATTCAGTTAGAAGGACTGAGTTCAATACATAAGTGGCTTTCGCAACAAATAAAGGGTTGGGAAGACTATGGCTCTTTACCTAACCAGTTTGAACAATCAAAGAGACATTTCATTAATTTGAAATTAAGAATTGAGAATTTTGTCAATTCTTATCACAATCAAACGAATTCAGCAAATTTAGACAGTTATTGGAGACAAGAATCAGGACAATTATCGAGTAATTCGAATTTTTTCACTTCTGATGCACCACTAACGGACTTCCTTGTGGAAATGCATCAAAATAAACCTGCTTTCTTTCAAGGAGCGTACAATTACGTTGTTGGAATATACCGTGTTAGTAATAGAAATGATTTTATTGGCTCGTTATTAGCTTATGAGTTTGAGTCAAAAGACTATTCGGAAATTATAAATAGACGAAATAAGGAAAAAAACTCAATAAGCAAATTACGAAGTAAGTTCCAAGAACAACTTAATGAGTCTGAAAAAGACTTAAATGAACATCTAACCAATGCCAATGCTGATTACGAAAATTATGTAAAAGCAATAGATAAACTAAAACAAGATAAAGAAACTCTTATTAATAATTGGTTTGAGGGGAACGAAGAAAATGATGGAATTAAAAAAGAACTAATTAAGTTTTTCGAGGAATCTAAAGAGAGAAGGGAGAATCTAGAAATTGCCTATGACAAAAAACTTGAGTTATCCAAACCAGCAAGATATTGGCAAACTAAAGCGAAAACTTATTTTAAGAATTATAAAACTGCTAGAACTATTCTTATGCTACTAATAGGTTTTTGTGCATTATTACTTGGAGCTATTTTAATAATGGCACCTGATTATATTTTCAAACAAGTATTTAATGGCAACGAAGTAACTATTGTTCGTTGGTCTTTAATTTTTATAGCATTTTTAGCATTAATGGCATTTACAATAAAAGCAGTTAATAAAATTATGTTTAGCTCTCTTCATTTATCAAGAGATGCAGAGGAAAGGCATGCGTTAACTTTCGTGTATTTATCCTTATTGAATGAACAAGGTACGTCAATGGATTCAGAAGATAGGAAACTGATTTTACAATCCTTGTTTAGCCGTTCAGATACTGGACTTTTAAAAGAAGATTCAGGACCAACAATGCCGAATGATTTAGTGAGCAAAATTATTAATAAATAGTCACTGATCAATAATGACTACTAATCATGGCGGTTTAAGTTTGTGCAATACCAAAAGACAATAGACAGTTTAAAATAATGGAAAGGAAAGTTTAAAAAATAGTAATCCAAAAGATTTCAGACTATTCACTTATCTCATTATCTGAAACACCATCTCAGTCACCACTTTTTGATTTCCATCTTGATCGGTAGTATTCCTCATTTCAAAAGTAAAATTCCCATTATATAAAGAATCCATACGAGACAAGATATTACTAATCCCAATCCCCATAGCGGGTTCGGTTTCTGGTAAGGGTTGGCCATTGTTACTAATGACCAAATGTATATTATCTTGGAATGTGGTAATTTCTATGGTAATAGTGAGTACATCATGATGTAAGGAAAAGCCATGTTTGATGGCGTTTTCGAGTATGGGTTGTAACAATAAAGGCGGGACCTTGGTAGATAATAGTGCTGGATCCACATTGATCTCAAATTGTAGCTTGTCATCAAACCGTATCTTTTCGAGCTGTAGGTATTTTTTTAGCAGTTCCAATTCTTTTTCTAGGGGGATAAATTTGGAGTCGGTCAAGTTTAAGGTATCTCGTAACAAATCACTTAAATCGGCAATGGCGTCCTGGGATTTGGTAATGTCTTCTTCCATCAAAGATGAGATATCATTTAAGGCATTAAACAAAAAATGCGGTTGTAATTGGGATTGTAAGGCCTGTATCTTGGAGTCAAACAACTGGTTGGTTAAATGCATTTGCTGGATTTCATTTTCCTTTTCTTTCTGCAAATAGTTATACGCATACAAAATAGCCACCATAGAAAAATAAACAAAAAAGTTGAAGCTTAAACCGTTTAACCCTCTAATATAGACGCTTTCAAAAGTCACCTCGATCGCACTGCCCATAATGTGTTTGCTGATCAAGAGTTGTACAACAGAGGTATAAAAGGATAGCAAAAACGCCAACAAAATATGGATCGTAGATTTTAATACGATTCGTTTACCACCAAAAAGATATTTTTGGGTAAACACTAGGGCCAGGTAGATATACAAAGACTTGGTAAAATAATAAAAAACATAGTTGGTCAACAAGCGCACCAACCCATCATCTTGTATAGGGTCTGTACTTGCCAAAGAAGAGAGGTATACCCCCAAAAAATCTACCAGATAGGCGATCAGGTAAAAAAACAACAAAAACTGCAGTAGTTTTTTGTCAAAATAAAAAGGGTTCTTTTTTCTGGATTCCACAATTATGATTTTATACCCATTATTTTTAAAAATGCCTGGCGATAGTTTTTGGTCACACTAAATGCCGTACGGTCTTTCATAGTGATGCTATAATCCCCCAAACCTTCACTGATCACTTCTTTGATTTCAGGAATCGCCACTATGGTAGAACGATTGATGCGTAAAAAGCGATTAGGATTCAGTTTTTCTAATAATGCCGCCATAGAGGATCGGTACACATGTTTTTTCCCATCCTGCATAAAAATCTCAGCATAGTACGAAGAGGAGGTAATGTATTTGATCTGTGCTGTATCGGCAAACACATACTTTTTTCCCATTTTTAAGGCGATCTTTTCCAAATAAGGAGTGTTGTTGGTGTTAGGAGCTGCGTTTTGTGTAGCCAATTGCTGCAACAGCTGCTGTACCTTTTCCTGATACGCATCCCGCTCTTTGGAGTTCACTCGGGCAATCGCTCGATGCAAGGCCGCTAATAAGCGATCGTTTTTATAAGGTTTTAATAAAAAATCTACCGCTTCGACCTCAAAAGCTTTGATCGCAAAATGATCAAAAGCAGTAACAAATACAATGATAGGCAGTACAGCGGTATCGATATGTTCGATCACCTCAAAACCGGTCAAATCCGTCATCTTGATATCCAAAAACACAATATCGGGTTGGGTGGTATTGATTTTTAAAATCGCTTCTTTCCCAGAGCTGGCTTCATCGAGTTGATAGGGTTCGCTTTCTTTTTCCAGAATATTCAGGATTCGTTTTCTGGCCAGGGTTTCATCATCTGCAATCAGGATTTTCATCAATATGAGCTATAGCAATTTGGATTCGAAAACCAAGTTATGAAAAAAATGAGTGGCATACCAACCAAAGATATACTCGCCACAAATATTGCTATGTACCATCAAAAAACAACCAAAAAATGCCTTTTTACATCTTTAAATAAGTCGTCCATATCAAAATATAGTGGTTCGAGGTATTGTTGAGGTACCTTTAATCAAAAGAACACAATATGCGAAATATACTATGGGTCGGTTTGTTTTTGATGGCATTTTTAGGTCAGGCGCAAGACCTCAATAGTCTGTACAAACAAAGTATGGAGGCCTATAAAAACAAGGATTTTCAAAAATTCAAAGCCTTAAATCAAGAAGCCTTGACCATACATCCTTCACAACCTACCATCTTGTATAATTTGGCTGCGGCTTATAGTTTAACAGGGGATATGCAATCTGCAAAAAATACTTTACAACAATTATTATCCTGGAATGCACTGGTAGAATTTGAAAAGGATGCTGATTTTGAGGCGATGGTAGCAGCGAGTAATTTTTTACCGGAGTTACAGCAGGCTTCTAAAACCTTCCAAACTCCAAAAACGACCAGTGAGTCCTATGCCGAGATCGATGCCCAATATCATATCGAAGATCTGGTACAAGTAGGAAATACTCTGTATATGACAGATATCCGAGAAGGGCGTCTTATTGCCTATAATCTGAAAACAAAACAAAGTGAAGTGTTACTCAAGTTACCTGGGGCACTGCTAGCCATTGTGAGTGATACCTTCCAAAAGTCTGTATGGGTTTCTATGGCTGCTTTGCCTCAGTTTCAAGGTACTTCCAAAGAGAAGGAGCAAAAAGCACGTTTGGTAGCGTTTGATATCGTCAAAAAGGAAATCATTGCAGAAATCACATTGCCAGATAAGGTCGTAGTAGGGAGTATGGTGATGGATCAACAGGGGAGGTTATATGCTTCCAATTCAGCAAAGCCAGAGATTTTTGTGGTCGATACCCGCAAAAAGGAGTTGATAGAGACCATAGCCGTACCCGATGCCAAAAACTTGCAGGGGATTACCCTGGATCCCAACAAAGAAAGCCTGTACGTAGCCGATTATATCAAAGGGATATGCAAAATTAATATCAAGGATACCGATAAAACACCCGTTTGGATGCGGTCCCCTCAATATTTACTAAAAGGAATAGACGGGCTTACCTATCTGGACGAAAAGACTTTGTTGTCCATACAAAATAACACTACACCAAAACGATTAATAAAAATCAATCATGATGAGATGAGAGTAGTGGACGTTTTGTTGTTGGATAATGCATTACCGGTTTCGGGAGAACCTACCAATGGTTCATACGATCCCGAGATCGGTTTTATGTATATCAGCAATAGTCAGTGGCCGCATTATGATAAAGAAGCACAACCTATGCTAGATCAATGGGAACCACAACAAATTCGATTGTTGAAGCTAGGAAAGTAGCCTCCTTGTTATTAATCGATTATACAAACTCAAAGGAAATACCTATGAAACAAAATTATTTGAGCAATAAGATATGGTGCAGTTTAGTGCTAATGGTATGTGCATTCCTCATATCCTGTTCTGAAAACGAAAAAACAGCAACAGACGCATTAATCGGACCAAAACCAGAGGTGCCTAGTATTGCGATTTTGGGGACCTTCCACTTTGGAGCAACTTCTGATTTTTCATCGATGGATCTGGATAATTTTCAATCCCCAAAACGTCAACTCCAAATCAAAAACCTGCTGGATCACCTTAAAAAATACAAACCCACCAAAATCATGGTAGAATATCCTATGGATCAAGCCGAAGCTTTAAACCAAACCTATTTGGAGTATCTGGAGGGTGCCCATGAGTTAACGATCAATGAAATTGAGCAACTGGGGTTTCGATTGGCCAAAGCATTGGGGCATATACATATGTATAGTATCGATTACACCCTAAGTTTACCCTTGGATCAATTGGCTGCTTTTGCCCAAACCCATAAAGCAGAAGAGTTTGACTCCTTTTTGAAGAGTATCAAAGAAAATGACAAAAAAGACTCAGAGCTTTTACGGGAGCGTACGCTTATTGAATACTATGCCTATAAAAACTCTGAAGAAGAAGACCTTAAGAACAAAAATCAATATGTAGTGGGGACGGGGCAGTTTGTTTCGGATTCGACCTATATCGGGGTGGAGTTTGTAGCCAAATGGTGGGAACGTAATTTTTATATCATGTCCAATATCGATCGGCACATTACCAAAGACGATCGAATATTGGTGATCATTGGGGGAGCCCATCGGGCCGTGTTAAAGGACTTTTATATGGATAGACATGATATCGAGTATGTTGAAATTCAGGACTATTTAAAATCTTAATGGCCATGCGTATTCGAATACTGTTGTTGTTGATAGCACTAAACATGGTTGGTTGCACTACCCAGGGGCAGGAACCTCCAGATGGGATCAAAGTGTTGTTTGTGGGCAATAGTTTGACCTACAACAATGATCTGCCCAAGTTGGTGCAAAATACAGCAGCCAAAAAAGGAATGGTGATTGGGGTAAGTATGTTGGCAAAACCTAATTATGCCATTGTAGATCATTGGGCAGAAGGAGAGGTACAACGCTTTATCAATTCAAAACAATTTGATTATGTGGTGATCCAACAAGGGCCTTCGTCACAAAAAGAGGGGGGCGAGATGCTAATTCGTGATGGGAAAAAATATGCAAGACTATGCAAAAAGAACAATGCGCAATTGGTGTATTTTATGGTGTGGCCAGCACAATACTATTACCACACTTTTGATGGGGTGATTGCCAATTATACCACCGCCGCTCGAGTAAACAATGCTTTGTTATGTCCAGTGGGGAAAGCCTGGAAAGCGCATTTTGATGCCACTCAAGACTTTTCCTACTATGGGCCAGATGGTTTTCATCCTTCTCTACAAGGGAGTATGGTTGCGGCACAAGTGATTGTGGAGCGATTGTTTGTACATACCAACACCAAAAATTAATGAAGTACCGATCACATGTTTACCCTATTAAAAAGACATGCCGATTTTTTTATTCGAGGCCCCGTAGGTTTTCATTTGATCTATGGCTCCCAGGATAATGTGTTTTCTGTTGAACGTATGCAAGAGTTCGCCGATTTTCTGGTCAATTACCAGGTTATTTTTCCATTAGTGGCTGCACACATTTCGGTGTACGCTCAATTTATTTGTGGGATATTATTCATACTGGGAAAGCAAATAAAATGGGCAGCCCTGGTCATGATTGTCAATTTTGTAGTAGCCATTGGTTTGGTGCATTTGGGTGATCCATATCCTCAAAAATTCCCGGCGATTGTAATGTTGTGCAGCTCGATTTTTTTGTTTTTAAATAGTTGGCGAAACCCTACTGCAAAACAAGAAATGTGTGTTTGATGACTAAATCCAATAAGGATGCGCTTATTTTCTGCACTTTTTGAATATTTTTGGGCTTTTATTGAAAGACCGAATGTCAAAAAGAATATATATCGTAGCCCTATTGATGGCAATTTGTAGCACCACCAATGCGCAAATTGTGAATGTAGAATCTTTACGAAAAGTAGCAGATACTTCGGGTTGGTCGGGTTTTGTAAGCCTGGATTTGTCCTTAATCAAAAACAGACGGGATATTTTTAAGATTGCCAACCGTACCCATGTGCAATACAGTGCAGGAAAACATTTGCTGCTGTTTATCAATGACCTGAATATTCAACAACTGGATGATGAGAAGTTTGTAAACCGGGGTATTCAGCACTTCCGGTACAATTACAAATTTCATCCGCGCATCACCTGGGAAGCTTTTGTGCAAACCCAGTTTGATCCGGTTTCTAACATCAATATCCGAGCATTGGCAGGTTCAGGAACCCGATTTAAAGTACTGCCGTCTAAAAAGCATCGCTTTTATATAGGAACCCTATTAATGTATGAATACGAAGAAACCGAAGAAATGGAGATGGAGGTGATCAATTCGGACATTCGAGGGAGTATGTATGTGTCGGTAAATTTATATCCGTCGGATAATATGTCGATCATTAGTACTTCGTACTATCAGCCACGAGTAGATGCGATAAGAGATTATCGAATTTCGAATGAAACTTCAATCGTGTTTAAAATATTCAAAGACCTCAGGTTTAAATCGACCTTTACTTTGTTATTTGATTCCTTCCCGGCTATGGATATTCCGGATACCCAATACGAGTGGACCAATGGGTTGGCGTATACGTTTCAGTAAAACAATAAAAATCCAACCGATAAGATTGGATTTTTAATGGACCACCACAAATCCGCATCGCTAAAACGGAAAACCAGCTAAATCATTTTTGAATTTCTTCAAACGTTTTGACCTTCACATCTGATCATTGGTAAACTTTTTTGAAGTACCATATCGTTCTAAATTGGCTACAGGATACAATATCGATTTCTCGAAACTATCAAACTTGTAGTCTCTGGTCGTGTATTTATATACGTGTTTTTGCTTGTCCCTGGGTTTACCCAACTGGATATAGGTAGTACTGGGTAAGTAGGTACCATTGCTGGCTCTCTCCCGATCCCATTGTACCGTGGCATGCTGCATGCCTTTGGGCATAGGTAAAAAGAAATCCCCAATGGTGAGTTCTGCAAGATCAATAAATCGAGTTTCTTTGTTGATATAGATCAGAAAACGATCGTATTGTTTGTTGGGAGCTTCGCTTCCCCAAGTAACATATACCGTTTCATAGGTTTTTCCTTCAAATTTCTTTTCACCTGCATATCGCACGATCTCGGCATCTTTTATCGTCAACGGTGCTTCTATGAGATAGTGATAGGTAGCAAGTCCCCATAAATAACGATCGTGTTCGTGCCTGGTGATTTCTTTATGATCAACACAGGTTTTATAGCCTTCCCAGGATTGGAGTCCCTGTACCAGTCCTTCTTTACGACCTTCGAGATATTCTACCTG
The DNA here is from genome assembly GCF_055808215.1 of Aquimarina sp. KJ22-3. NCBI lineage: Bacteria > Pseudomonadati > Bacteroidota > Flavobacteriia > Flavobacteriales > Flavobacteriaceae > Aquimarina > Aquimarina sp. KJ22-3. Next base: position 1,791,655 of record NZ_CM147859.1, read on the forward strand.
TCCATCAAAAGAGTTGGTGGCAAAACGAAATTGGATGTCTTTATTCAGGTTCCCTGGCAAAGCATTCATAGGCATGAGTGGCCAGAGGCCTTTCCATTGAAAGTTGGCCACCGTTTCATACACTTCACTATTGGCCAATTGATCATATCCCATTTTGTTGGAAGATTCTATTAGCAGCTGTCTGCCTTTCTCTTCCAAGGTTTGTGGAGATACACTTTTTACATAGTCCGTTCGTAAATCAACAGATTTACAAGAAGTGAACAGGGCGATACAAATCCATACGGGTATTGATTTTAAACTGTTTTTCATGATTTTAAAAATTTAGAATGTTCGTTTGCTATGTGCTTAGCGGTAATCTGTTTTGAAAACTTCAAGTCCTTCCGTAAAGGGTTGCATAGGCTCATCCACTTCGTTGATCGCAAGTTGATTGGCAAAATTAGAGATGACTTTTACCGCAATGTTGGTGATCACATCCAAAGCTTGTGCATTGTTGTACCCTGCATTTCTAAATGCTTCTAATTCAATATCATTCACACGACCATGTTTTTGGTAAACGCTAATCGCAAAAGCACGTAATGCATCAAATTTTTCGCTAGATAAGGCAGTTTTACTACGTAAAGCAGCTAAATCCTCTTCTGCAGAACCAAAAAATACTTTTCCTGCCAACGTATGTCCGGCGGTACAATATTTACACTCATTTTCTACGGCTATACTCAATTGCACGATATTGTTTTCTTCTGGAGAAAGACTACCGATTTTATCCAGATTCCATTGGGCATGGATATAAGAAAGTAAGGTCGCTTCAGATCCACTTAGTAGTTTGGTGAGATTAGGGATAAAACCAAAAGTTTCGCTCGACCAATCATACACTGCCTGTACTTCTTTTGACGGATTTTCTTGCAGTTCTAAATCGAATCCTCTTAGGGTTTGTTTCTTTTCTGTTTTAGTTTCCATTTTTAATGTGTATTTAAGTTATTTAATGTTATCAAAGATGTCTATATCGTTTTGCTTTGATTTCTTTGTGTAGTGAACAGGTATCAAGAATGAATGATGAAGAATCATCTTGTAGCAAATGGGTAAGACATTCTATATACTTGTTTTGAAAATTGAGCGAGAGAGCACATCATCCCGCCCAATTTTCGTTAAACAAACGAACAATCATCAATCAATCACTATCGCTACCAAAGTCCACCTTTGAAAAGAAGGTAATACAAGCTCTTTTTAGATTTCTGTGTTTGACACTTGCATTCTTTTTTTGTTGAGTTTTTTTTGGAGGTTTTTTCTTTCGATCTTTTTTTATTTTTCATAACAACCTCCTTTTGATATTATAGGATAGGTTTGATGTGAAATACATCGATATAAGGAGCACCCTGGCTTCTTTTTTCCTTATGCTGTTGGAAAGCTTTTGTTTTCTCAAAGCGCGCCTGAGAGTCTGGCCCACCTTTCCATTGTGCAAAGGCAATTACCGAAGGGTGATAATTTTGGTCATAGACTCCCGGGATAGGGTTGAGGTTAACAATAGGAGTGTACCCAAATTCTGGTTTTGAGGCCGTAGGTAGCACCGCCTGAAAATATTCTTGTAGCAAGTGTGCTTTTTTGGGATTGATAAAAATACCTGCAAAGTCATAAATCTGATCCGAAGAGATGGTAACAGTGACATCTTGTTCTACCTGAAAGTACCCTTGGCTTAAGAAACTCAATGCATTATCTCTGATGTTTCTTAGTTTTAGGTATTCTGGATTGGATTCGAATGCTCTTTTTTGTTCGATACTATCCCATTCAAAAAATACTACCATTTGGTTGGGTTTATCACCCAATACTGTTTTTACTACGGCAAAAGAAGCGATTGGTTTTGCTCCATAAGGAGTTGCTACCGGCATTACTTTTGGAAAATACTCTTCCATAAATGCTTTTTGACCTTCTGGTTTTACAGATAATAAGGCTACTTCGATAAGTTTACCCGATTTAAAAGTGATGCTGGCAGATTTCACTGTTGTAGAAGCACTTTCAGTTGTTGTAGTAGGAGCTTTTGCAAGTTGGTTGGTTTTTTCGGTTGATGGATTTTTGCAAGAGGCTATCGCCGAAAAGGACACGAATAACACCATCAAGGTTAAGAATTTTACTGTTTTCATTTTAATGATTTTTAAAAGTTTATTCAAATGTCGAAAGTGCACTTGCTTTTAAATCATTTATGTGATCAATGGGTAAGCAGTGAAAAAAATGTAGAGATTTGTGTAGTAGTTGGGTAGGAATGACTATGCGGTGATATTGGTTAACAGCGTATGATCAAAACTGCGACTTACTGGTATTTCTATATCATGTTGTGGCTGGGTAACAAAGCGTGTTTTAGAATTCCCAAAGAGTTGGAAAGGGTTAGTGGTATTTAAAAGGTAGGTACGATGGATGCGTACAAAGGCATTTGGAAGCTGTTTCTCTATAGTTTTGAGCGTAGCGCGTACCAGTTTTTGTTCTAACCTGAAATTTTGAAAGAAATACAGACGGGAATAATTGTCTTCTGCTTTGATAAACAATAGGGCTTTTAAGTTCACCCGAATGGTTTCTTTAATATCAGTATGTAAGGAGATATAATCAACGTCTTCCACTTTTTCTGGCAACCACACCTGAGAAACCATCAATTGATACCGTTTCCATTTGTGGATGGGAGCTAATTGAGGATCGGTGAGAATGAATAGCATGCCCGTACGTGCTTTCCAACCTTTTTCTATAAGGTCCATTACAGCTTCCCAATCTTTTCTGCCAGAATACACCTGAGCTTTGTAATTATGTAGCACCCGATTAGGGAATTGTTGTTCTATCCTATCAAAATGGTCCAAAAAGTCCTGAGCTTCCTGATCATGACCAAATTTTCCGTAGAAATACCCCATTCTGGGAACATAAGGAGTGGTGTCTGATAAGTTCTTTTGCAGTTTCCGTAGGTAACGAGAGGCAAGAGCTTCGTTTCCTCGCAAAGAGGCGATGTACATTAGATTCTCTAGAGAAGCAATGTCATTAGGAACCATTTTCAAGATGGATAGAAAGGTTTTCTCACTGTCATCATAGAGTTCTGCACTCAATTGCACATCTCCGATCATATTCAAAATACCGGTGGATAATGGGTCATACTCCAAAGCCGAATATAGGGCATCCAATGCGGCATCGTATTCTTTTAACCCATACCAGAAAAAGGACAATTGTTGGTAAGCTTCGCTGGCATCTACGTATTTCTCTAGCCCTTCTTCTATACTGTTGTAGATGTTTCGCCAATCCAGATTGTAAAAGAAATCGATGAGGTTTTTGTCAATGATAGCTTCTCCAGATTCAGGATTGAGTTGTAATGCCTGATCGATGGCTTTTCGCGCTTTTGGATACACGGTATCTGGTTTCTCTAAGCCTCGCCCTGCCTGAAAGATGTAACATTTGGCCAATTTTAAATAGGCAGGTGCAAAATTGGGCTCTTTTTGGATCACTTCCTGGAATAATGCTATGGCCTCTGCAACATTTTCTGGAGTCCATCGGTTAAAATGATAACCCCCAAGCATAAATTTTTGATACAGTTCAGGATGGGTGAGTTTTTGTACGGTGAGGGGTTTTTGTTTTTCTTCTTTGATCTGTAGCAATTGTAAAACAGCAGTTCTACAGCGCTCCCCAAGGGTAAAGATGTTTGCTTTGGAAATAGAAATGGTGGTTTCTTCTATTTCGTTAAGATCAAGCCTGTGGTATTGTATATGCACTGTTAATGCATTTTGCTCTATAATCGTACCCGTAATCACGCGAATCACATCCAATTGGCTGCTAATGTGTGCTAAATTAGTGGATTGCGCTACGGCTACCTGGGAGGATTGCTTAGAGATTACCGTATACTTTTGTGATGGACCAAGCTCTTGCATTAGCACTTCCTGAATGCTGTGCGACAGAAACTGTAGTTGTTCCGCTTTATACTCAAAGGGTAATATGGCTATTCTCTTAGTCATATAGATATTGATGATCCTTTATGGTACAAATATATTTATAAGATAAAAATTTTGGTTGGTATGTAGTGAATGGGTATGTAGGGATACTATATACCGTTACATTTGTACTTATGATACCCTATGACTTCATACTGGATTTATTATATTCGTTACCCTTACGAACCAAAAAGATGTTTGGGAATGTAGGGATCTATGTAGAAGAAAAAATCGTATTGGCCACCCGTTTCAAAGAGCATAGTCCTGTAGATAATGGGATTTGGATCGCAACCAAAGTAGCATATCAACCCATTTTGAAGGAAATGTTCCCCTCTTTACGAAATTTGGAAACCTACAATATTAAATCCTGGCTGTTATTACCTGATGAAGCAGATGATTTTGAGGAAGCAGCCGCAGCCATAGCAGAGCTAATAAAACAGAATAGTCATTTAATCGGTGTAATTCCTAAATCAAAAAATAAAAAATGATCCCAGAGCACATCCAAAACAGAAAAGGCCCAAGAAGCTTAAAAGATTTAGATCCAGAAGTAATAGAATATTTAAATGCCGGAAAAGTAGAAACTAAAAACTTGATGGAATGGTTGGCTACCGATCAGTTGGTATTGCTGAAGACGGTTTTGGAACCTTTGGGAAAAATGGATTGGTTTTCCTCTTTTGAAGTTGCGGTAAATGCGCAGAAAAAACCAACAGCCAATAGTAATACCAAAGTGATCGGAGAGGTTTTTGCCGAGCTTTCGGATATTGCTTTTATTCGTAAACACTTATCCAGTCATCCCAGTGATATTGTACGATGCTGGAGCTGCTGGGCCGAGAGCTTGTTTTATGATGTGGTTGCCGATTTATTATCCGCTATGCAACCCTATGCTGCGGATTCGCATTTTGGAGTACGAGAGGTAGTTATTTTTGCAAGCAAAGAGCGAATGATCGAAGATCTGGATTCTGCCATTCAAATATTGTCTGGTTGGACAAAGGATCAGGACGAAAATATTCGTCGTTATGCGGTCGAATCTTTACGACCAGTAGGGGTATGGACCAAAAAAATACTGGCTTTTCAGGAGGACCCTCAAAAAGGGATTTCGCTTCTTGAACCGGTGAAATCGGATCCCTCAAAATATGTACGAGATTCGGTAGGAAACTGGCTCAACGATGCCAGCAAAACACAACCCGATTGGGTGAGTATGATTTGTACTACCTGGACCAAAGACTCGGCTACCAAAGAAACGGCTTACATCGTTAAAAAAGCGATGCGTACCATCGCCAAGACGAAGTAAAAACAAAAGTAAAATGCATCAGAATAAGTGATGCATTTCTTTTATTTTATTCGTTTATAGTTTTCGGCATGGTAATAATGTCCATTTTCATCCAGATCAATTTGTTGATAAGAATCAGGACCAACAATTAGCTCAAAAGTAAATACTTTGGTAGTATCCAGGATTTTCATCATAGAACCAGAGGCGTACTCTAGACGTTCTTCCAGAATACCATCTTTTATGGTATACGTCCCGTAGCCAAACCATTCGTTACTGTCTTTTGGATCATAACGTGTCCACATCACTTTTCCTTGACTGTACATTTTGATTTGTCGATATCCATTTTGATTCAGCAAGGTATCCGCAATATGATTATCTTGATACATAAATTGATGCTGTAATTCCCAAACACCTTCCAGGTTATAGAGTTCGCTATTGGGTTTGTTGTTTTCCTGATTGATCGCCAGGAAGGAACAGAACCCCATTAGAATAAAAATTAAGGTTTTCATGATGAGAGGTTTTAAAGTCTGTACCTCATTAAGTTACAAAAATTTAACGAGATAAGATCATTTTGATTTGCTTTTAAGAAAGCTTTAAAACAAGTCTGATTTTCTTCTAGATGGATTGCGCGAAAAAGGAGGTAACCATAAAGAGCCAGATCCTACTATGCATCGGCGTAGGTTAGCTTTTAAGGTAAAACATTTAAACAACCATTATGAAATGGTTTTAAAAGTACTTCTACGCCGAAAACATAGTAGTTTGAAAGTATCTTATAACGTTATCGCCATTTGAATATTACAGCGCTCGTAGGGAGTAGGATAGCCTACTACTTTTTTGAACCCGAGCTTATGATAGAGATGTATTGCTGGTTTTAACACCGTGTTGCTTTCTAAGTATACGGTTTTGGCCCCCAGGGATTTTGCTTTGTCTAGTGTAGCTTGCCCTAATATCCATCCGATGCCTTTTCCTTTGGCTTCTGGGGCAACCGCCATCTTAGCGAGTTCGAAATCATATTCTGGATGATCCATTTTGATCAAAGCACAGACTCCTACAGGTATTTCATTATATAGTGCAACTAAAATTTCACCTCCTTTATCCAAAATATAATCTTCCGGATGATCCAGAGACTTATGATCGGTATCTTCCATTTTAAAATGTTGGGTAATCCAAGCCTCATTGAACTCCTTAAAATGGGTTTTGTATTTGGGAGCGTAAGGAATGATTTGAACATGTTGCGCTTCTCTGTTTTTCTTAAGTGCTTTTACGCGTTTTAAAAGTGGTTTCTGCTCTAATAAGAATTCGAATTCTTGTAAAGCATTCCACATATTGTGGGTACTCTGATTTAGAATTTCCTCAACAGCGTTTCGTACATCCAGATATTGATCTTCAATCTGAGAAGCAATTTCTTTTCCTTTTGGGGTCAACCGAATATTGTTTTTACGGCCGTCGATTTTGTCTTTGTGTTCCGAAAGGATCCCTTCTTTGATCATTTCTTTTACGATCTTGCTTACAGAAGGGTGGGAGTGACCAATCTCGGTTGCGATTTGTGTAATGGATTTGGATTCATCATGGGATAAGAGGTAAAATACAGGAAACCATTTTGGTTTTAACCCCACATTGTATAGGTCATAGATCTTTGTGGCTTCTTCAGTGAGTTGTTCGCTCAACATTCTCAATCTTGAACCTATAGCCATGACGCCTGCTTTATCAAAAAAATCCATATCGTTTATTATTTACGTAACTAGTTACGTAAATGTATTGAAATTAATTGAATTTTCAAAGGAATCTATAAAGTAGGGGTACAAAAAAATCCGATCAATACGATCGGATTTTAAGATATAAGGAGTTGTTTTTTTATCCTTTGTCGTTTTTCATATTATTCTTCACCAAATTGAAAAAACTATCAAATTTTGGATCAATAATAATTTTGGTCACCGTTTCTATACCATCGGTAGCATATTCACTTTTACCTACAGCTTCCAAACGCTTAGGATCTACTTTGTAATCGTTTTGCAATATGCGAACCACAGAGGCCGCTTGTCTTGCGCTTAGATCCCAATTATCTAATAAAGTTTTACCATCCAGCTTGAGCGCATTGCTATTTCCTTCAACAATTACGTTCAAGTCTTTACTTTTGTTCAGTACAGCAGCAATTTTTTCTAACATGGCTTTTCCACCGTCTGCCACCATATAGCTCTTATCATTGTCACCAAAAAGCATATCATTTGGCAATACAATATAGATCACACCTTGTCCGATTTTTACATTATCACCACCAATAGCATTTTTAAAGGTGCTAAAAACTGCCAGATTGGTAGAATCAGATTGCGTTAGCGCATCATTTATGGTCTTCAGTTGTCTGTCTTTCTCCTGAATGATCTCTTGAGATTTCTTAAGGTTTTCGGCCTTTTGATTAGACAGCTCTGTAAAATTACTCATGTTGGATAGTAAAGAAGCATTGGTATCTTTAAGATCCTTTACCTGAGCTTCCATGGTCGCTACTTGTGTCAGTGTGGCTTTTTCTTTCTTTCGGGAATCACTTAGATCAGCTTTTGTAGTTTTTAGCTCTTTTCTAAGCTTGTCTATCTCTTCAAGAAGATCCTTTTTTTCTGGGCATATCCTGAAGATGCCGAAATAACTAGTACGGTTGCAAATAAAATTATTTTTCTCATTGGTTTAAGTGATTTGTTGCAGCTGCTAAAGTAAAACTTTTTTAGAAATTATGATAGCATAGCACTTTAGGGCTTTTGCAATATCGCTTTTGCGTTTTTAATACTGGTGTTAATTTGATCCCTTAATTTCTCAACTTTTACCTCTTCTTCTTGTAGTAATTTGAACTTAGCTGCCAATTTTTCTGGGTCAGTACTATCGTTGGTTTCATCATGTGGGAAGGAATCACTAAAATTCCCCATCCAGCTCATCATATAGTCATAGGCGTCTTTTACATCTTGTTGTGCTTTTGCGTAGTTCTGCCCTTGAGCAGTAGTATCTACTTTGGTTTCCAATTCTTTGATGAGTGAACTCATTTCTCCCATTTTTGGCATTACCTCGTCGTGTACATCAATTACCTTTTGCATTAGTGCATCAAACTCCTGTTCTTCTTTGGATAATTGATTACAAGAAAACAGCAGTATTGAAAGTATAAGGGAATAAAAAATACGTAGTTTCATTATGATTTGATTTTAATTGTTCAAAGATATTATTTATTGGTGTTGTTTTGTGATAAAGCGTCTATTAGTTTTTCTCCGTAGACACCGTATGTAACAACTGGTCATACATTTTTTCGGTCATAAAGGTGACCATTTGATCGGTTTTATCCGGATGCCCACCTTCAAAAGGAGGATCGGGATCGTATTCTAAGTTCAACGCAGTAAACTGCGCATAATTGCGTCCCATAATATGATCTACCAGAGCAAGACTCATATCGATTCCTGCCGATACCCCTGCACTGGTCCAATATTTACCATCATGGGTATATCTTTTTTGTACAAATTCGGCTCCGTATTTTTCGAGATTTTCTTCGGCTTTATACCAATTGGTAGTTGCTTGTTTTCCTTCTAACAAACCTGCAGCTCCCAAAATCCAGGCTCCGGTACATACACTTGCGGTATATGTACTTTTTTGATCAATTTTACGAATCCAGGAGAGTAATTCCTGGTCTTGAGTAGCCTTATAAGTTTCTACCACACCACCGGGTACAATGAGAATATCCAATTGTTCGATGTCGTCAATACTGTGATCCACTTGTATCTTTACGTTATCGCTACTAGTGACCATTCCCTTTTCTCTACCAATAAGTAATTTTTGAGCGGGATGGATATGATTGAGTACTGAGAGGGGTCCCATGGCATCCAACATAAAATATCCTTCATACAATAGGATTCCTATAGTTTTGATGGTATCCTTTGGCGGTTCGTAAACCGCTTGCATTAATTCGGTATGCGATAATGCATTCAACTCTTCAAGAGTATATGATGATCCGTCTTGCTTTACAATTCGATCTTTGGAAAGACCGACGTTTTTTTCTTCTTTTTGTTGTATAATGTTATTCTGCTCAGTGGTAACAGGGATTTGCTCTTGTTTTTTACACTGTGCAAATAGCATCGTGCTTAAGAACAGTATTAAAAAATTCTTCATGACTTTTTTCTTTTATTCAATGTTTTAGAAGTCAACCCATACAATAGAAAGCCAGAGAAAATAGTAAAGAGTCCAAACAGCGAAAATGCTCTTAACAATAGGTTGTTGAAATTATCACGCTCTTGATAATCCATGGTGTGTAACATCCAAAAGAAATCAAACACTCGCCATTGGTTGTTCCTAAACGTCTGCACATTACCATAGTCTACAGAAACGTAAACCGTGGTGTTGGCGGGTTGATCAAAAGTAATGGCATAAGCAGGTAATGGCCTGCCTCGATATTCGTGATGGTTTCCGGTTTCGGTGATATATTCAACCTCGGTAAGATCGGCAGTAACATTCAGTTTTTCTTTGGCGACCGCAATAGCTTCTTCCTTGGTTAGCTCTTTTCTTTTTTTCCGGTTATGGCATCTACCAAAAGCACTTGTTTCTGTTTGGAATTGCCATATTGTATTCTGTATATCGGTTGTTGTAGAATAGTAGAGAGTTCGAGGGAAATCAAACTATCTCTTTCTGTAATATGGTCCTTCAGAAATAGTTGTGGAGCAACATAATCCAAATGATACGGAATCTTTTGAGCACTATTTTTTAGGTTATCTCCCCTAATTTCATCAATATTGGTCCAACTAAAATAGAGTCCTCCTATTGTCCACATTAAAAATTGTAATCCTAAAATAAGGCCCAGGTATCTGTGCCATTTTCTGGTCGCTCTTACTATTTCACGTTTTTGCATAATCATATTTTCTGGTTAGGATGCTGGAACAGGATGTACTTTTTTCTCTTCAGCTTTCTAAGATACTCTATTAGTACTAACAGTAGGATACTTGCCCCAAACAAAGGGAAAATAAGTCCTAAAATTACGACAACGATAGCTATGCCATACCCTACACGAAATGCAACAGGAACTTTTGGGACATCCCAGCTTCCTTTACGTTTGCGTAAAACATAGGATACTAATGCCGAAACACTCATTATCGTTAATACCAAAGCAACTCCAAGCATCAACCACCAATTCCATTTACCAAATTCTCCTTGATGAAAAGCCATCACCCACATTCGTCCTCTCATCAGGATCCCAACATCTGCCCAAGCTACCGTCATCATTTCTTGACCCGAATACTGATCATAATGGATCTTTTTTTGCGATCCAAGATCACTGGGGTTTTGGTTAGAGATGCTAAAAACACCTTTGGGACCCTTAGGAAAGTGTATAGTAGTTTGACCAGGAAGATCTAGGGCAACCGCTTTGGCCACCATTTCATCCAAGGTAATCGCATTTCCTGTGGGTTGCGATTGTAATCCTATCCCATGCCAGGTTTTTGGGAAACCGGTATTCGTTACCTTTTGTACGTATTTAAAGTTTTCTCCAAATACATCCGTCCATGGGAAACCTCCTGCCAATACCAGAATCAATAGTCCAGAAATCCAAAACCCACTAATAGCATGTAGATCTCTAAAAAAGGTACGTCTACCATGTTTCCATCTAGGGATAAAGAATCCAGAGAGATTCCATTTTCTAGCTGGCCAAAATACGTAAATGCCGGTTACGATAAGCACCACCATCCAGCTGGCGATAAGCTCGACAATCTTAGTCCCAAAGGATCCCATAAGCAATTCACCATGTAACTTTCTGACTTTGTACATATCGGTTTCTTTGGTAATTACCTCACCAGAAACTTTTCCTGAGTAAGGATTGACATATAAGTCACTTTTCCCGCTAAAACGACCCGAGACAAATTGAGTAGCCTGGTTGTTTTTTGTGGGAACAATCATTGAATTTGGTTTTTTAACCGCGTTTTGATTTGCAATTTCCCATTGTTTCTGGAAATCTATGGCTTCCCCTTGAACACTAACCCCGGTAATGTGCTGTTGTTTCTTGGCTTCGTAATCCGTTTTGAAAAGATAGATGCCACCAGTGATCGAGAGGATACTAATAAAGGGAAGAGTGATCAGTCCGGCCAGGAAATGCCATTTCCAAAGCCATTTATTTAATTTTTCGTTTTTTTTCATTGTTCAAAAAAATAAGACCTGATGAATAATAGTTTCATCAGGTCTCAATGGTTTAAAAATTATATCGCATCCCTACATGAAAAGCTCGGGGATTTCCTACCGTAAAGCTATTTTCTCCTCTAAATCGATTAAAAGAAGCTCTTGCAGCATACAACTCGTCAAAAACATTGAGCGCATGACCCCACAACTCGAATCCTTTGTAAGCTACATTGGCTCTTAGGTTGAACACACTATGTCCATCGTAGGTGGCGGTACCAAAAGTACCATCTTCATTTTCTACCTGTCCTTCGAAACTGGTATTGTATTCACCCACCAACTCGTGTTCTGCAGTAACACTGAACCCTAAATCGGTGTTGATGTTTTTTCGATAGGTGATCAAAGAATTCCCTAAAAGGTTAGGAGCGGTTTCTCTATCGGTATCCGAGAAGTCTACCCCACGATCAAAGAAATCTATATATCTGTGCATCGCATAACTACCATTGTGCGTAATGGATAATTCTTTGATAGGGGACCATGTAACTCCATATTCAACACCATAGGATCTTGTTTTACCAGCATTGGTATTGAAAAAGTTATCATCAAGATCTCTTAACGTGATTAAGGTGTTTTGTCCATCCAAAACATAAATAGCAGCATCTACTTTAAATTTTGAAGAAGAGAGGTATCCTCCAATTTCATAGTTATTGTAACGACTTGGCTTGATTCCTATTAAATCGTTACGATTACGGTACAATGTAGAAACTTGTGGTGGTGTAAATCCTTGCGAATAATTAGCATATACTCCAGATCTTGAAGTGAAATTATAATTCACTCCCAGTTTTGGTGTAAGATTGTTGAAATTATCTACAGCATCATCAACTCCTACGATACCATCCACTTGGTTGTCATAATCATATTCGAAGGCATCATAACGAAGTGCGGCCGTTACTTTTACCTGATCCACAGGTGATATTTCGTACTGAAAAAAACCAGCGTAGTTAAAAATATCAGCCTCGTAGTTCAAGATATACTGTCCAGAGTTGATCGTAAAATCAATGTTTCTACCCGTTTCTGGATCTACAATAACATTGGTGCTTTCTGCCATATATTCCTGAGGAGAATAATCTGCTGTAGCTCCTACAATTAAAGAAGAGTTGGCAAAGTTCATGTTTACTTTGTGTTGGACTAAACCTACATAACTCCTGAATTGATTGGAGTTGATCTCTCCAGATCCAAAGCCAGTAAGTTGCCCCTGGTTTCTGAATTGACGAATTCTATAGGATGGATTCTGATCCATACGATTATCACGAACGATCAGGTTGAACGAGGTTTTGTTTTGTTCGTTCCATTGGGGGTTGAATGTGCTTCGTACTCTAAACGCCAATGCATCTCGCTCTGTAAACGTTTGGTCACTTTCAAAATTACCACTTTCGTAATCCGCTTCACTCAAAGAACCGGTCATATCCGAACGATAATCTACCAAATCTACTACAGTTGTCCAATTAAGCTTTTCGGAGATATCGTATACCGTTTTAAAAGTAATGGCCGTTTTCTCGTAATCACTGTGCTCGATAGGGCCATCTTGTCGTTGTACATGTTGTCCGCCCAAGTAAAACCCGAATTGTTCGCTAGGTGAATCAGAAACTTCAAATTCGTAACGTGTTAATCCCAGGTCGTTGGTCTGGAAACCTACGCTACCACTCAAATCTTCGGATGGAGATTTTGTAATAAAGTTAAAACTTCCTCCTATCGATTCACTACCGTAGATACTCGATGCTGGTCCTTTTAAAACCTCTACTCGGTTATAGGCCACATCGTTCATTTCTAATAATGCATTGTGATTAAAAACAGAGGTAGGCCGTATTTGCAGACCATCTTCCAGGTATAAAAACAATGCTTTTGTAGATATCGGAGAACGAACAGCCATAAAGTGTTGTTCGTTACTCGCTACCCTTGAAGTCGACATAAAAACTCCAGGTACTTGATTCACCAGTTGATCGATTCCAAATGCTTTGGTTTCTTTTAAAGCCTTTGCATTTAAGGTAGAGATAGAACCTGGTACTTCAGATCTTTTTTGTATTTCTCGACTAGCCGAAGTCACAATAACTTCTTCTAGTGTTTCTTCTGACATAATCGTATCCTGTTCTTTTGTTGGATACTCATTTTGTGCATACGTCTGTATTCCTATAAGAAGGAATAAGACATAAGTATGTAGTTTCATTATAATAATTGATTGTATAGTCCATCCAATGTATGATTTGAAATATTCATACAACAGACTCGCCATTTTATTTAAAAATGATTTAAAAGAATACTCAGAACCCTAAGCTTTTAGCATTCTGTAAAAAGTAAATAATTAAGAAAGGAGGTATTCTGGTGGATGATCTATATCGTTGAGAATGGTTTTGGTAACCAAATCCTCGGTTTTCCAATTGTGTAAGTATTCAAAACCTAAAAAATCAAGGTTTTTAATGCGAACCGTATGATCTTGAAAGAAAAGAGGAATAAAAGCCTCTGTACTAATAATGGTGTCGGGTTGCTCTTCAGAAGGTTGTGTTTTAGCCTTCATTTGACTCATTAAGTAACACTTACCATTACAATTAAGTTTGGGGCGTTCTTTGTTTACACAATAGGTTTCCACAATATAATCGATATTGAGCTGATAGTACATGATTGTACTCATCTCCATAACCGGTTTTACGGCAAATGTGGCAAACAATAGTATTGAGAACAGAACCCTCATTAAATGCTACTAAATTTCGCGCAAAAATACGAATTCGTGCGGTTTGATACTCACAAAAATTAAATAAGTTGTTGTTAAAAGTTGTTGGATAAGCACAAGAATATCGTATCCGTTCTACTTTCAGAGGATTACGTTATTTGTTTTTAGTAGCGTACTTGCTAGGAATCGGATTTTCTTCAGTTTCCTGTGTCCAATAGATATTGATGATCCACCATCTTTTCCCATCATTAAGTAACTGAATGCTATTGATGCCTCTTATGAATGGAGTGGTATCATTTTTAGTTTTGAAAGATTCATAGGTGCTAAATACTTGTGTGATATTACCAAAGGTTTGTGTTTCCCGATGAATTTCATTTTCAAAAAAACCATTTTGAATCAACCATTTCCCTGAAGTTTTAATATAATCATCGGGGGATAGGTAGCGTACTTGATAAACTCCCTCTTTATCTTTTCCAGATGGGATTAGTTTTGCGCCGGGTTTAAAAAGAAACCGAAACAATTCCCAATTACGTTCTTCTTCTTTTTCACCAGAGATAACATCGTATAGGGTTATAATGGTTTGGTCAAGGGTTTGTACTTTCTCGGTATAATCGGTGTTGTTATCTTGTGCATGTAGATTGTTGCAAAATACAAAAGCGACGAGAACGAATATTATATTTTTCATCTGTTTTTATTTATTATTTCTTAATAGGTTATACTTCGATGACACTCAGCACCAGAATGGAATCGCCATATCATCATTTCGATTTGGTATTCACTTTATTGATATGGCTTATTTCATATCAAAAGAAGTTGAATCAAATATCCTGAACAAAAAAGATAGCGTTGTTGTTGGGGTCGTAAAAACCAAATTCGTGAGTGTTCCAGGGAGTATGTTTTCTTAATTTGTCTTTGTTGACTGTACCCCGTTCTACAAACTCTTCAAAAATGGGAATAACATTTTCTACAAAGATTTTGATTACAGATCCGCCTAATAAAGGATCGTCTTCGGTATCCGCATGCCATTGCAGATGTATTTCGAGATCATCTCTTTGTAAGCCGGCATACATATGATCTCCAAACACCAGTTCGAAGCCTGTCATTTCTTTATACCATTGTATATCTCTCTTTATATCCGCAGAGGGAAGAACAGGGACAATGAACGGAAGCTTTGCTGCCATATGCTAGTAGTTATAATAAAACATTGGATATCAAACGCTCGACTGTAGGATGATCGTTACCACCTTTAGGTTCGATGGTAATATTAATAGATTCAGCATTGTCAATATACTTCATCACTATCATATTTTGATCCGATGGGATCACGCCCATATCAATCATTTCTCCATCCACATCGGCCCACATTTGATAGGTTTCAGCATCGTTTAACTTTGTTAGTCCTTGCGGATTTAAAATCACCGTTTTTTCTGAATGGTTGACATAAGTGATTGCCGAAGAGGTAGGTGATATTTGATTGCCTTTTAAGATCAGTTTTACCGTATTTGGGTTATTGATAGCCGTATACCATTTGCTGGTTTCATTCAGGTTGTTCTCCAGGGATACAATTCTATCTCTTAAATCATTGGTTTGATTTTGTACAACTTCTAAAGTTTCTTTAGCATCTTGCCATTGTGTATACAACCACAGTCCACTAATCATAAACACCATGGCCAATCCAGCTGCAATAGCTAGGTAAGTTACTAATTGACTTTTTTGTGGCCTAGGGATGGTAGGAACTTCTTCAGCGGTATCAGTAATATGATTTAGTACATCGGATTTGATATGAGCGGGTGGGGTAATTGCGTTTTCGAAAGCGATTTTTTCAAAATCATCTTCGATTTTACCCAAATAATCTCGCAAATCGGCATCTTCTCTCAAAAGATCTTCAACTTGAGTTCGTTGATCTTCGGAGAGCTCGCCAAGCAGGTACTGCTCTAATATTCCTGTATCTTTTATCGTATTCCTATCCATCATATCATCATTTCAGTAAGCACCCATAGAATAAGGAGTTCTTTTTGATATACTTCTCTAAGTTTTTTCAAAGCCTGTTTCACATATGATTTGAATGTACCCAAAGGCACATTCATTTCTTCATGAGCTTCGCGATGCGTAAGTCCATTAAAATAAACCAACTCCAACGCTTTTTGATGATGAGGTTCAAGTTGCTTCAGAGAACCGTCCAATTCTTGGATGTCTATTTTCGGTTCTTCGTCAGTCTTATTTATATATACACTCAAATCTTCATTTTGGATGAGCTTATTGGGATTACGTAAAGAATTTAACGTTTGGTTTTTAGCAATTCTGTAGGACCAGGTAAAGAATTTTCCCTTTTTCGGATCGTATTGATTCGATTTTTCCCAGATCTTCACAAATGTTTCTTGCAATAGATCTTGCGCCATAGCCTCATTTTTACAAATACGTAAAATAACCCCATACAATGCACCAGAGTAGTGGTCATAGATCTCCGAAAGTGCTTTGCCGTCCTTCTGTTGTAACCTTTGTATAAGCTCTAAATTATCTTGCATTTTATGGGCTAGGGTTATCCAAATTTAAAAAAAATGAGTCAATCTCATCCAAAAGGAAAAAACATGTGTATATGATAATGTAAAGCGCGCAGAAAAAATGTTTAATTATTAAAATAAAAATCATGAAAAAGTTAATTTTTGTTCTTTCAACCTTATTCTTATTCTTAGTTGCCCAAATGGCTTCTGCTCAAAACAATAAAGACATTGTAGATGTGGCAGTATCTGTAGATGACTTCTCTACATTGGTAGCAGCTGTAAAAGCTGCAGATTTAGTAGGCGCATTAAAAGGAGACGGGCCGTTCACAGTATTTGCTCCAACCAATGATGCATTTGCAAAAATCGATTCAAAAACCTTAAACAGTTTATTAGAACCAGCAAACAAAGAAAAACTTTCTGCTATTCTAACCTATCACGTAGTAAGCGGAAAGTTGGCTGCCAGTGATGTAGTAAATGCCTTGAAAAAAGGAGGCGGTAAAGCCGAAGTAACTACACTACAGGGGTCAAAATTAAAAGTAATTAAGAAAGACGGTAAAATTTGGCTGAAGGACCAGAATGGTAACTACAGTCAGATCGTAAAAACTGATGTAATGGCCAAAAATGGAGTGATCCATGTGATTAGTGATGTGGTAATGCCTAAGTAATGAAGGCGGACTATCTGTTGGATCATCCAACAGATAGTCTTTTCATAAAAAATAGTATTATGAAACATTTCTTATTACTACACATCGTTGCTGGTGTTTTAAGTTCTTGTGATGCTTACAAGACCACTTTAGAATTAGATTCTTCTCAATCTATGGGAATTACAGGTATAGGGCCTGGTCAAGATGCTGTAATTAATCCTTATTTTGGATACGATAGTTTTATTATCATTAAAAATAGAGGGGAAAATCCTTTTGGAGTTAGGATTCAAAACAATGGAGAAATTATAAAGAGGACTGATGTTGCTCCTGCTACAACGGCTAGGTTTAAACTTAACGGAAAAGATCGAGTATTCTTTGATGCTACATCAAAATCTGTGGCAGTTGTAAGATTTGAAGCGATAGACTAGGGAATCAAATTTGCTATGAAAAAGACAGAAGCGCCTTAATCAAGGTGCTTTTTTAGGTAAAAGGTAACAGGTCCGGTGCTACGTATTCTTTTTTGGCATGATCAGCTGTAAAAATATTCCAGCTGTAATGACTGGCTATAAGCTCTTTGAAATTATTTTTCAACCTAGGAAATTCTTTAATGAAGTCTGTAAAACTTTTGCTAGTTGACTTCTGCATAAAATGATAGACCATTTGCACAGCTGCGATGGTTACTGTTTTATTAAACTTGCCAGGATCACCATGTTTGGTAGCAAAACGAAGAATTTGGTCACAAATGGTTGTTGCTGCTTTTTTGGGACCTGTTTGTTGGATATGGATCCAGGCCAATCGCAAATGTGCTTCGTGAGTAAAAAGAGCAGGAGCAAGGCTTAGTTGCTGAAACTGCTTTTTGAAATCGAGATCGGATAATTCGTTATGCTTTTCCATAGGACAAAAAATAAGTAATTACTTTTTCTACTGAGGTTAGCTCTTTATAAAAAAAGTAGGTAATGAGATTTTATATTTCACAACTACCAGGCGTATCGTAATGATAAGCAATGTGGTAGCAATATAAATGATGTTTTGGTCAATAGCAAAAGCATATAAAACCATAAAGCATATTCCTCCGGCAATAGATGCTGTAGCATAAATTTCTTTCCTGAAAATTACCGGAATCTCATTACAAAGAATATCCCGTATTACACCACCAAAACATCCTGTCATAGCTCCCAAAGCAACAGAGATAATAGGCTCTAGCCCAGCGTTTATTC
The DNA here is from genome assembly GCF_055808215.1 of Aquimarina sp. KJ22-3. Taxonomy (NCBI): domain Bacteria; kingdom Pseudomonadati; phylum Bacteroidota; class Flavobacteriia; order Flavobacteriales; family Flavobacteriaceae; genus Aquimarina; species Aquimarina sp. KJ22-3. The sequence continues at coordinate 1,810,082 of NZ_CM147859.1, forward strand.
CTGTTTCTACCCCAATAATGGTAAAAATTCCCAATCCAATGGTATCAAAAAGGAAAAGCGATCTTTTAAGATATCCCAATTTGTTTCTAAAAATGATCGCTAAGGTTGCCGCTATTCCTATCAAATAGATATTGAGCGTATTCTGCATCCAGGAAACAGGAGTATTACCAATTAGGATATCTCTCACGGTTCCTCCTCCGATAGCGGTTACAAACGCAATGATAAAAATACCAAACGGATCAAGTTTACGATTGATCGCACTAAGTGCTCCAGAAATAGCAAAAGCTATGGTACCCAAAATATCTAAAGCAGTAAAAATGGTCATTAGGCTTCATTTTGGGGATAAATGTAGCGTATCTATTTGGGATTATGATCTTTCGTATAATATTTTGTGTTCTTTCCATTGATTTCTAGATGAACTATTCCAGTGTCCATTTTCAATGTATCAGGGATAATACCATATTTTAAACCAATTCCTTGAATAAGAAAGTAACTCAAATACTCTCTGGCTAGCTTTAGGTTTTCAAACAAATAGGTACCCCCAATAATGCTGGTTTCTGGATTGATGTAGCAGTACTTGGTGATTAGCCCTTTTACATTTGCCATCTCATCCAAACTTTTAATAGAGATTTTTTTTAATTGTTTAGGGGATAAAGTTGATTTAAACTGCACGTTGACAATTACTTTTTCATTTAACATGAATGCTTGCTGTATTTATGATGTGATTTTATTTTGATTTGAAGGTGTTTTTATTGAAATATAAACAGATATCAGTAACATCAGAAGCGCGTTTATCTTAAGCAATATGGGGCTGGTTTTGATTTCCGTTGCATTGTTTCGTATTGCATATAGATAGATGATGAGTATCGCAGAGATCAACACGTTTACAAGAATTTCAATTAGGTCTCTTGAAAAGACATGCTCCTTTTTGGGATATAGAATATCGCTGGTATAAAAAAGCATGTTTACTATGATGTAAAACAAGGTGGCATTATATACTTCGAGATACACCAATTTGGAGGTACTCAAACTTTGTTCCGGGACAATTGAAAACAACAGTATACCATATACTAATGCGCTTATGGTAGATCGATTATTTAAAAATCTACGGTAGATTTTGTTACCTATGTTTGTGATCGTTTTCATGAGATACATTTTTTGGGACTTATTTGAAGAATTGCCCCGGTTTTACCCTACAAAAACCAGGGACAATTGCTTCTCGCTCAACTCAACCCTCACTTTGTTGTGAAATATCTTTGAATAGTAACATGTCTTTTACCTTACTAGAGCCACCGGGATAAAAACCAGTTTCATGATCATAACTTTTAGGATTTCTGAATGTCCCAAAAATCATATCTATAATGGGTAAGTCTGCATAGTTATCGGCATGAATCCCTCGGGCATGGTGATACGTATGCGCTTCAGGACGTTGCACGATATATCCTATCCAACTCGGTGTTTTGATATTGCTATGCTGAAAGATTGCCAAGAATGTAGTTCCTAGGATGATCAATGTGGTAGCCTCTGGGGTAAAACCTGCAATAAGTACCAGGCATAAACTACCCAAAAAGGTAAACCCGATCATATCCATTGGACTAAAATAGAAAGCTCCGTAACTGTCTAAACGTTCGGCGCTATGATGCATTTGATGAAATATCTTCCATAGCGCATCATTCTTGTGCATCGTTCTATGCCATAGGTATAACCCTAATTCGTATATCAATACGCCTACGATTACTCCCCAAGCGGTACCTAAAAAGGTAAGGTCAAAAAGTTGATACTTGGCCAGATATCCATCCCATAACAATGGGAAGTAGGTAGATAAAAAGAAAAATACTACAAAGGCAATCATACCTTTAAGTTTCCAGAATTTTACTTTTGGTAAGCTTCGTGCCGGAGCAATGCCTTCCCAGATCATTAGACCGGCATACATGGCTAATACAATTAGTGATATGGGATCTGTAATAATTTCTAAAGGGCTAGGCAACGCATTTATTATCTCTTTCATAATTTCTCCTACTTTTTGTTATTTAATCTATTCGTGAATTCAATTTTCCTCCTGATCCAAAATTGTTTTATGGATCTTGTTTCCTCATTTTTCTTGTTTTTAAACATCATGTTATTTTTTATAACTTTAAACTTTGATTTGTTTTCCGGGATCAAAAGTATAAGGGTTGCTGAGGTTTAGGAAAGAATAGGGGTGTACCCGTGGTGAGCATCTTTTTATTAAAAGTAGACCACTATTTTAATGGTCTTAAACTAAAGTAGATTTTAGGTAGACAGTGATATTTATTTGTTTGATAAACAGTTGTTTATATGGTGATAGGTTTTAAGAAGTTCTAACCGTCCGAACTGCCCAAAAATCAAGGAACTAATTTTCCAGTGATAATAAATAGGTAAATATTTCTTGTTCTTGAGACAATGCGAGCTTTTTACGAAGTCGGTAGCGAGCTGTTTTTGCACTTTCTGGAGAGATCCCTAGTATGCTTGCCGTTTCTTTGACATTTAGATTAAGTCGGGTTAACGAACAAACTTTAAGGTCATTTGCACTTAGATCAGGATGTTTAGCCTTCAATTTTGCATAAAAACCAACATACACTTCTTCAAAAAATCGCTTGAAATCCTCCCAATCTTTATCAATATTTAGGTGTTGTCTGATGGTTTTATTAAGCTGATCGATCAGTTTATCTTTTTCTTTTGGGGTTGCTTTTTTTGCTAATAACGCAGTGTTTCTAAGTTCTTCGAGCAACTCATTCTTCTGTACAAAATTGATCGCATAGGAGGTGAGTTCTTTATTCTTGAAATTGAGTTGTTGCTTTAATTCCTGTTGTTTTAATGTAGCATTCTCCATTTCTTGTTGAGCCAATTGAGCTTTGGATTGTAGTAATTCGTTGCTCTTCTCGAGGAGATCATTATTTTTTCTAGAGCGTTGGCGTAGATTTCTGAACACCAAAAAGCCTCCGCCTACTAGAATGATGATACCCATCATCAAACTCCATTTGATTAAAGCATCGGTTTTTTCTTTCTCTTTTAAGAATATGAGTTCCCGGTTCTGACTTTCAAGCTCTTTCTCGAATTCGAGATAGGCAATTTGCTTGGATTTTTCGGTATTGAAAACAGAATCTTTGAGTGAAATATATTGATCGTAAAAGGCCAGGGCTTCCCCTAGTTTGCCTTGTTCTTTTCTTAACTCTTTTAGTTCATTATATGCCTGAAGCTCATATTTTTTTAAGTTATTTTTTTTGCTCTTTTTAACCCTAGTTGCAAATGAATATCTGCGGCTTCATAGTTCTTTTCATATCGGAGCAATTTCCCGTATTGAATCAGATTACTTGTTATTCCATCCCTGTCGTCTATGGATTTCCCTGTGGTTATTGATCGTTCGATATGATACTTGGCCTGAGCAAACTCTTTGTTTTTGATATATAAAATCCCTAATCGATTATGAGCTTCGGCAATACCATAGGTAAAGTTATTTTCCTTATGGATTTTTAGTGCATTTGATATATATTCTTTGGCGTCATAATGTCTGTCTTGTTCCAAAAATACGGTCCCCATTTTTGTAAATGTCGTAGCAATTCTTCCTTTCAAGCCCAGTGCTGTAAAATAATCAATAGCATTGTTGTAATTCTCCAGAGCTCGATCATACTCTTTAAGATCGGCATACACCATACCTATGTTGAGCATAGTATTGGCAATTCCTTCGTCGTCCTTTAGTTTTTGAAACTCCTGTTGAGAGTGGGTCAAAAATCGTAATGCTTCATTTTGATTCCCCTGCGCCCAATGGGCAACGCCAATAATGCGTTGTGCTGTGGCTTGCCCTTTAGCATAATTTAGTGTTTTTGATAAATCTAAAGCCTGTTGCCCAAAATTGATAGATTGATTGGCATCACTAATCCAATATTCAAAGCCAATAGCATTCAGTAAATGAACTCGAATAGTATCTTTTTTTGAGTATTGATTTAATACATTTTGTAAACTATCTGCTTTTTTATTTTGTGAATAGCTAAAAGAAACAAGGAGTAATAAGGATGTAATGAGTATTCCCCGCATTATGGTTTATTGATTGATTGACATACAAATATAGAGTTGTTATGCCTGTTTTTATATGATTTAATAATAATTTAAGATGTCTATAACTTCATAACAATTCTTAATAACTTTAATGTAAGGTTTATGTTCAAATTGCTACTTTTACATCAGATAATAAAGAAATGACTATGTCTGATACAATCGAAAGAATAAAATGCCTTATCGTAGGCTCAGGACCTGCAGGATACACTGCAGCTATATATGCAGCGAGAGCTGATTTGAAACCTGTAATGTATACAGGAATGGAACCAGGAGGACAACTTACTACTACAACAGAAGTTGATAATTTCCCTGGATATCCAGAGGGAATTGATGGTCCAACAATGATGGTCCAGTTACAACAACAAGCAGAGCGCTTTGGTACCGAGGTACGCATCGGGATGGTAACTGCTGTTGACTTCAGTACAGAAGTGGGAGGAATACACAAAGTTACTGTAGATAATAGTAAAGAAATAGAAGCAGAGACTGTAATTATTTCTACTGGTGCCACTGCAAAGTATCTTGGTTTACCTAGTGAACAACGTTTAAGAGGAGGAGGAGTTTCTGCCTGTGCGGTATGTGACGGATTTTTCTACAAAGGTCAAGACGTTGCTATTGTAGGAGCAGGAGATACAGCCGCTGAAGAAGCTACCTATTTGGCTAATATTTGTTCTAGTGTTACTATGTTGGTACGTAAAGACTATATGAGAGCCTCAAAAGCAATGCAACATAGAGTGAACAATACACCAAACCTTAAGGTGATGTATAATACCGAGGTTGATGAAGTATTAGGTGATCAAGTGGTAGAAGGATTACGTATGGTAAATAATCAAACCAACGAAAAAACCGATATTAGTATCACTGGATTGTTTATTGCTATTGGACATAAACCCAATACGGATATCTTTAAAGGGCAGGTGGATATGGATGATACAGGGTATATCATTACCGAAGGTAAATCTACGAAGACCAATATCCCTGGAGTATTTGCATCAGGAGATGTTCAGGATAAAGAATACAGACAGGCGATTACTGCTGCAGGAACCGGATGTATGGCAGCTTTGGACGCAGAACGCTATTTAGCGACTGTAGAAACAAACGCAGGAGTTTCAGCTTAAAAGAAAGAATTTGAAGATATAAAAAAGCATCTTGAGAGTATCAAGATGCTTTTTTTGTTTTCGTAAGACTTTATGCACCTAGTTTAATCGTAACTTACTAGGAGTGTAGTCAATATTTTTCTTGAAAAGTGCAGCCTCATTGGTAAATCCTTGAATACTAATTTTAGGTTCTCCTAACAGAAAAATTTCAGATTTATCTTTGGCCTCGATGGTTATTTCTTCTTGGATTTGAACATAATTATCACTAGACCCTTCGGCCAAAAGAGAAGCTTTTGTAGCATTTAATTTAGTCCCATAAAAGTCAGTTTCGTTATCGGTACGTAGTTGCATAAACTGCACTTCTCCTTCTAGTTCTGCCGTAGCTTTTTGATACAAATCAATTTTAAATTCATCAGCAGTAACAATACCTTTTACTTCAGAGTTTTCATTTACTTGATAGACAACGCTAGTGGCACTTGCGTGTAACTCTGCTCTTGATTTTCCATAGGCGATACAACTCAAATTACCGGTTTCTGTGGTGAGAAACACTTCTGCATAATCATTAACTTCAACAGTAAGGCCGGAAGATTTGATAGCAGACAATGATTTTGCATTCACCTTGTCATATAAGATGATCTTTTTAAGCTCTGATCCATACAAAATATCAATATTGAGTGCTTTGGCTCGACGAAGATCTTTGTCAGATTTTATAGTTAGTACACTATCTACGACCTCTATTTGTATGACACGTTGTATATTGCTGTCAGCTTCAATTTTTACCTCACTGTCACTACTTTCATCCAAAGTAACTTCAAACCCTTCGTAAATTTCTATAGTATGAAAGGGTTCTACCTCATAACGTTCTGTGCTTACAATTTTGTTTCCCTTTATTTTTTCTTTTTGAGCAGAAGCGCTGAAGGTTATGAAACAAATACAGCATAAAAAGAATAACTTTTTCATTGGATTGTGTGATTTTAATTTTTGATAAAGACTACAAAAAAAGCAAATGTTTATGTAGCAAACATAAGTTACAAAAATGGTAGCGCAAAACATGTACCAAAAACAATAACATTTTTCTTAAAAAGAAATTGTGCCAGATGGTAAAAACAAAGAAAAAGGGGCTTTGGGAGTCATAAAAATGTCTTATTCAATTTATGATGAATTAAAAACGAATGCGATAGATGTAAAAAATCTACTCTAATACAGAATACTGTATTTAATATTCTATCTACTTTCATATTTTCGTGTCAATGTTTCTTAAAATGATTGAAACCGTAAAAAAAGCTTTGATAAATGAGTCGCCCTTGAATGCTGGAGCTGTTATAGATCATTTATTGCCTGCAATAGCTATTTCTTTATCCGAAAACCGAACAAAGAACAAATCCAAAATAGGAGGCATTCCTGATGTTCCTAACAGCTTTAAATATCCAGAATTAAATGGTAAACCTTATGTTTTTATCTCTCAAATTTTTGTAAACGAAATAAAACATTTTGATTTAGAAAATAAATTACCCGTTAAAGGTATTCTTTACTTTTTTATACAGGATTACCTAGAAACTTACCCTATACAACAGGATTATGTAAAAGTCATCTATATTGAAGAGTACTTAGAGACAGCTCCTTGTAATTTCAATAATGGGGTATTCCCAACGATTAAGGAGTATTTTATTGACTTCAAAGAATACCTGACAATACCTTCAACTGAGGATAGTTATCATATCAAAAATGAAGATTATCTAAACTTGTTTGAGGAAGATGATTTTATCTTTGATATACAAGAAAAAATAAACAAGATTGTTAATTATTCCGCTGATATTGGGAGTCAAATTTTAGGTCACACCAAGAATTTACAGAATGACCCTGCTTTTTCTTGGATTCATATGAACCAAAAGTTTGACCAGAATTTTGATTACGTAAAAGCTGAAGAGGAAGCAAAAGAACAAGCGCCTAGATATATTAATTTGCTACAACTAGACTTTTTGGATGGAGATTATGATGAGCGATTCAATAATGTACTTTATTTTGGCATCCATGAAGAGGATCTTCGGAAAAAAGATTTTGGTAATGTTAGATTCACATCACAAAATGATTAAAGAATATTGTTAACGTTCCATAAGGTTCACCACATTGGTATTCTTCAATAAATATGTTTCCTTTATACATACATTCTTATACAGAAAAATAGAAGGAAGGCATTGAACTTATGAGTCAATCATACAATTTGAAGATTATTTCTAAATACTAATAAATAGTAACATCCCTTAATTTAGGGTGTTAAAAAAGGACGATCAGAAATTCAAATAACTCTTAAACCTACACCAAATAAGATTTTGTAAATGAGTGATTCTTATATTTCAATTGTTCCAGTAGGTATTCAAAAACAGGATATTCCTAGGATTACTAAAAAAGTCAAGGACAGTTTGATCCAAAGAGAAATTATTAAGGAGGATCTTAGTCCCGGTAAAAAGGCCTATACTGTTATTAAAGATGAAGGAGTTTTTATGCTTGATCTTCAAATTGTTAATACCCGTACTGTGTTTAATAGTGGTCAAAATAATGTCGAGGAACTTCTGTGTCCTCATTGCTTTTATAATATGATAGATACAGATTGGGTCAGTCTTGTCAGTAATTGGTATGATCAAGTAGGAGAAACAAATTTAACCTGTTCAAACTGTTTAGAAACCAATGATATTACTGACTATGATTTTAATTATGTATGGGCATTTGGGGATCTAGGGTTTATATTTTGGAATTGGTCATTAAAAGAAAGTTTCATTGAGGACCTTGAAAAAATAATTGGATCAAAAGTAAAAATCGTATATGGACTACTTTGATTTTTTCTAAAAACTGTTTAGCAAAAATATCCTGCACAAGTTGTACAGGATATTTTTATATTTATTAAACTAGAATCGTAAAATAAAAACTGCCCGAAAAATTTAGTACTTAACATGAACTAAGGTTTCAACAATGGGTGCTTTTCGGGCAGTATGATTTTGGTTGGTTAGATTGTTAGGATTGATTAGTTTCTTCTTACGTTTCCTCCAGAGTTATCGGTTTCTGATACTTTTTCTGGTTTTCCATAGTATACTACATTGGCACCGCTTGTAGCTTTTCCTGTAAATTCTTTTTGAGCATGGATTCTTATGTTAGCGCCACTACTTGCTTTTGCTTCTGAAACCAAACTCAATAGATCTTGAGCGCGAATATTAGCTCCGCTCGAGGCACTTGCAGAATGGTTTTCTACTTTTCCTTCAAGATCAATAAATGCACCACTAGAAACCGAAGAGTTTACCGTTTGTGCTTTTACTTTCAACTTGATATCCGCTCCACTAGAAGCACTAAGCGCAAGATCTTTTTGCGCTACTTCCTGATCAGAATATACGCTGGCTCCACTATTGACATGTATTTTGTTGAGTTGATCATAAGAGACATATACTTTTTTCTCGTCTGCTCTATAAATATTCTCATCAGATGTAATGTACAGGGTGTTTTTTTCTACATAAATCTCAATATGCTCATGTAGATTTTCATTAGCTTCTACGATAACTTTCTTGTCATTACTTTCTACTAAAATAACATCTAATCCTCTGCTTGCTTTTACAGCTTCAAAGTTTTGATCTATGGTTCTCTCTTTTTTTACTACTTCTCCTTGTCCTTTGATCCCATTAAGTCCATCGATAGAAATATTGCATGAACAAAAGGCTAGGGACATACAAAGGGTGACTAAAAATTTGGCTAGTGTGGTCATTGTTTTTCAGATTTTAGTGTTGTGATTTAACTGTTCGTTTTTTGATTTAATTTTCGTCGGTTTTGATTTCTATACCGTCCTCGTCTATTTTTACTTTTACGGGTTCATTATTTAATTCAACGCCGTCTTCGTCTATTTTTAAATTAAAATTTTTGTCCTCAGAGTTAATGTGAATGTTTACCTCGTCCTCATCTTCATCATACTCCCAATCGTTTTCTTTCTCAGGGCAGCTTTCGCATACAAACTTACCGTCAACTAATTTCAAATATTCTTCCTCTTTTCGATCGATAGTGATATAATCATCATAGGTCCAGGAGTTATTGAAACCAGATGTGTTATCATCGGCGTAAATGGTAATACCTTCTGGTAGCGTTAGGGTGATATTCACTTCCTGATCTCTAAATTTGTTTGCGTAATCTGTGATCGCAAATCCATCTAACAGTAGTGTTTTTCCTTCTAATTCATAAAAGTACTTGATGTCTTCCGCACGTTCTGAAGCTTCATCATACGATCTACCTTCTGCTTTTTTCTTTATGGCAAGACTCACTACAGAATCTCTTTTGGTAGACTTCATATAGATTTCTATATCGCGTACTACAATCACTCTATTGCCTTCTTCATCTCTTTTGATTCTATAATCATCTCTGTGTCTTAACTGACGCACATATCGATCATTACCTTGCATTTTGATGGTAAGCGTGTCTTTGGCTGTAATTGGAAGTGTTTTTTCTTCGGTAATTACATCAGCATCATATGCTTCTAAAGTTGCTTGTCTAATACCGATCACACTCAATCCGATTATAGAAATGATCCAAACTCCTAATAATCCCAATTTTGCAGGGGTACCTATGGATTTAAGGTTGTTAATCAAAATCTTCAATCCAAGGATGAATAGGAAGAAGAAAGGTATTCCTACTGCAAAGAACGCTAACAAGGATACAATCCATAGTGGAACATCGGGGTGGTTACCAACTTCGATATATTCGGTCCAAGGGGTATCCATAAATCCAAAGGTCCCTACCGTAAATAATCCTATAAACAAACTGATCAAAGTAATACCGGCAGTGATGATAAGGATGACACCAATGAATTTTACAAAGATCTTCAATAAGAACAATAAAACGTCTCCAAGGGCTTCAAAAAAAGTGGTAGAACTACTTTTTACTTTATTGCTGTATTTTTGATAGTCTACATTTTTTACGGTATCGGCTACATCGTCAAAACCCTCTTTGATTTTTTTCAATATTGCTGATATTCACCGCCTCTCCTTTCATGGCAAGAAAGTCTGAAGTGGATTTGGCTTCTGGTACAAAAATCCAGAAAGCGATATAAATCAAGATAAAAGCTCCACTAGAAAAGATCGTAAATAAAATCCATGCCAAACGAATCCATGTAGAATCTATTCCTAAATAGTGAGAAAGCCCTGAACTTACACCTCCTACATACGAATTGGTAGTATCTCTGAACAACTGCTTAGAACTTTTCGGTCTTTGATACGATGCTCTTGGTTCGTCTTCAAAAATTTCCTCATCCAATCGGTAATCTTCTGGTTGTCCCATCACTGCGATTACTTCATCTACTTCTTTATTACCGATAACTTGTCTTTCATCTCTTATTTTTTCACTAAAAAGCTCTGCAATACGTGCTTCTATGTCGGCAATAATCTCGTCTCTACCCTGAGAATCTGTAAAGGAACGTTTGATCGCGCTGAGGTACCGTTGCAATTTGAGATAGGCATCCTCATCGATATGAAAAAATATCCCTGCTAAATTTATATTGACTGTTTTGTTCATTTTACTTCTTTTTTTGTTTGGTTACCAGATTTACAGCGTGTTGTAATTCGTCCCAAGTAGTGTTTAATTCCTTTAGAAACAACTTTCCGGTTTCTGTGAGTCCATAATATTTCCGTGGCGGTCCCGAGGTTGATTCTTCCCAGCGATAGTTTAAAAGCCCGGCATTTTTTAGCCTGGTTAGTAGGGGGTAAATCGTACCTTCTACCACGAGCATCTTTGCATCTTTTAAGGTTCCCAAAATCTCGGCAACATAAGCATCATCGTCCTTTAAGATAGAAAGTATGCAATATTCCAGAACACCCTTGCGCATTTGCGCTTTCGTGTTTTCGATCTTCATAAAACTAATTTTTAAAAGTTAAACTGTTCATTTTTTGATTGATGGTTTGATTGATTGATGAATTTTGATTGATGATTATTTTAAAACATATTGATCAAGGCATACAACTCCAGTAACAAAGACTGTTGCTAAAAGATAATTGATGAGGTTAAATTTTAGACTGTACCCTTGTTCTTTTGAGGTTTTGATAACCAGAAACAATAATGTAAATGTTACTAATAATGGAAGCATCCAATATCCAAGTCCAAGGACATAACTTAATCTTGCTTCGTCATTAGGGTTGAATATGGAAATTACCATTGCCATAAGTCTAAAAACAAAAGCGAAAAACAAAAATGGATACCAGGATACTTTACCAGTTTTTCTTAGTACATAAAAGAACACAAAAGCTAATACAATAGTTATTATAGGTCCGGCAGCGGTTACTAAATAGCTATGCCAATCAGAATTATAGGTTCCCTCTTTTAAGGTTACCGAATTTAATGTCATCTTCATCGAATACCCTAATAGCTCTCCAGTTACATAGTGTGCAAACTCATGTACAATGAAGGTAAGCAACACTGCCAAAGCAGTAACCAAAATATACGATATGTTGATAGATGACTTCATTGTTTATTTGATAAATCTGATGGATAACGGGTATATATATGATTCTCCTTTGTTCGCTTTTAATGCAGCAGTAATTACAAAAATGATTTCGAGAAAGAAACCGATTAGCGCGATTACTCCTATAAACGAAGCACCTATAAGTGTTCTAAATCCTCCAGGATTCGAAAAATTGATAGATATCGAATCATGGTGAAATAAATCTGTAATAGAAGCATCTCCAAAAACATTAAAGATGAAAAACGGGAAGGAAAACATTCCTAAGATAACAGTATACAATAATATACTCAGTTGAAAATTGATGGCCTCTTTTCCGTTTTCGTCAATAAACTCTGATTTGTCCTTATTGGTGGTCCAAAGCAATATGGGAACAATGTAATTTCCAAACGGAATAAAGTATTTGGAAAATGCCCCCAGGTGCATGAACGTTGCGATATTTTTGTGGTTATTAGATGACATTTTTAAAAGTATATAATAGTTTCTTATGCAAATATATGTCTAAAAAAAGGTATTATGCAAAACATAGTACCATAATTTAACATAAATTTAAGAAAACATGGATTTTCGAACCCAATTACTTTTACCTATATTGTAACTATCAAAAATGTTAATCAATGAATATCACTCCAGGAAAACTAAATACCTTCTTACTATTTAAATTACCTTCGGCTTGGCTATGCGGAGTACGGGTTAAATCTATCGACAGAACGACTTGTACCGTTACCGTAAAGCACAGATGGTTCAATCAAAATCCTTTTAATTCTATGTTTTGGGCCGTACAGGGAATGGCAGCTGAGTTAACCACAGGAGCTTTAGTAACTGGTTATATTAGGAACAGCGGAAAGAAAATTTCGATGTTGGTAGCTAATAACAATGCTACCTTTACCAAAAAGGCTACGGGGAGAATTACTTTTGTTTGTGAAGATGGTGGATTGGTAGAAAAAGCAATCGAAAAAGCTATTGAAACAGGAGAAGGGCAAACGGTATGGATGAAATCTATCGGAACCAATAAAGAAGGAGTAGAAGTATCTACTTTTAACTTTGAATGGACCTTGAAAGTAAAAGGGTAACACAAAGCGATCCTACTTAAATCAAAAATAGGTGTAACGCTTTGTAAAAAATGTTTACCAATAGTATAAACATTCATTTAATCATTAAAACGTATACCTAGTTATTATGACAGCACACGAAATAGACTACGACATCATTGGAGAAGAAATGCAATATGTGGAGATCGAGTTGGATCCACAAGAAGGCGTAATTGCCGAAGCAGGAAGCTTTATGATGATGGATGATGGTATAAAAATGGATACCATCTTTGGAGATGGGTCTGACAAGGATAAAGGGATCATGGGTAAAATCTTTGGAGCGGGAAAACGACTGCTTACCGGAGAAAGTTTATTTATGACAGCCTTTTATAATGAAGCTATAGCAAAGAAACGCGTAAGTTTTGCTTCTCCCTATCCAGGAAAAATCATTCCTATTGATTTAACGAATTACGGCGGTAAATTTATTTGTCAGAAAGATGCTTTTCTATGCGCCGCTAAAGGAGTTTCTATCGGAATCGAGTTTTCTAGAAAATTAGGTCGTGGCCTTTTTGGGGGAGAAGGGTTTATCATGCAAAAACTAGAAGGTGATGGTATGGCATTTGTGCATGCTGGGGGTACCACAGCACGAAAAGAGCTACAACCAGGTGAAAAATTAAAGATAGATACCGGATGTATTATTGGTTTTTCTAAAGGAGTAAACTATGATATTGAGTTTGTAGGAGGTATTAAAAATACCATCTTTGGGGGCGAAGGATTATTCTTTGCTACCTTAACAGGACCAGGAGTAGTATATATACAATCACTTCCATTTAGTAGGTTAGCAAATCGAGTACTTGCTTTAGCTCCAAGGGGAGGAGGTAAAAGTAAAGGTGAAGGTAGTATTTTGGGAGGTTTAGGAGATCTTTTGGATGGCGATAACAATTTTTAACTGTGTTAAATAAGCGCTAAAAGACTGGTTTTTTAGTTTTATTTGCATATATTAGTATTAGTTAAATATTAAAATGTAAGCTTATTCCTACAATTACTAGTTTAAACCTAACATTTAAACCCCTATTAATTTATGGCCAGAGCAATGTTTGATTACACTAAAACTGTTCTTAAAAAAGTAAGTTTTGATGTTAATCTTTTTACAAAGGAAGTTCTAAAAGCACTAAACAGACTACTTCCGCACGAGATTGAAGAATTGAAAATATGGATTCAATCCTTGACGGTTAAACAACCAGAATTACAATCTTGTTTAATCTATTTAAAAACAACATAAAAAAAAGCGACTTTTTAGTCGCTTTTTACTTTTGTAATAGGGCTTATAATTTGAACATTTTGAAATGCGATTGCACCTTTTACTACTCCAGCGATAGTGGTATGCAGTGCATCTATGATCTGCATTTTTAATTCACTTTTGTTGAAGATTAAGCTTACTTCTCTTGCTGGTGTTGGTTCATTAAAATAATGCAAATTCGTTTTTTCACTTTCCTTTACATCCATAGTATGTAAATAGGGAGTAGAGTCATACCCAATCCTTCGTTCGCCAATTTTACCAAAGTTTCAAAACTTCCACTTTGCAACTGGAAATGATCTTCATCATAACTTTTTTGTGTCTTGCATAAGTTGATAATACCATCTCTAAAACAGTGACCATCTTCTAGCAATAGCAAGTCATCTATATCCAAATCTGTCGCATCGATCTTTTTCTTTTGGTTCAACCTATGGTTATTGGGGATGTATCCAACAAAAGGTTCATAATATAGAACACGTTCTTTTATATTCTCATTTTCTAGCGGGGTAGCAGCTATGGCCGCATCCAAATGCCCATCCATCAAGCGTTCAATAATAGCCTCTGTAGTTAGTTCTTCAATTTTTAGTTTTACCTTGGGATATTTTTTGATAAAATTGGTCAAAAACATAGGTAACAATGTGGGCATAATGGTAGGGATAACTCCCAGTTTGAATTCTCCTCCAATAAATCCCTTTTGTTGGTCTACAATATCTTGTATGCGTTCGCTCTCATTGACAATATTTCTGGCTTGTTGTACTAGTTTATTCCCAACTTCGGTAAGCTCTATAGGTTTTTTGCTTCTGTCAAAAATCAGAATATCTAACTCTTCTTCCAATTTCTGAATTTGCATACTCAATGTGGGTTGAGTTACAAATGTTTTTTCCGCAGCTTTGGTGAAGTTTTTGTGCTCGGCAACGGCTAGAACATATTTTAGTTGTGTTATGGTCATAGGTTATATTTTAGAACTACAAAGATAATAAAGCTATTGATATTATTTATCAATAAGTATTTAAAAATTTGTTTTATCTATAATGCTAGTGTTTATTATAAGAAATTACTGGTAAAATTACTTTTTTTAAATAAAAGTAGGGTAAACCCGCAATATGGTGTTTTAACAATAAAGATAAAGAAACACTAACTTGATCAATATGTACCTTATAGCATATCCCCTTTATGATGCGATAATAGGTTTTGGAAAAGTGCTGGGGAATTTTAGCCATTTATGGATCCTTTATATCCAAAATGCAATACTGAATTGGGTGATTTTTGCATGTATAGCATTGGTCCTTGTATTGATTATGGGAGTAATTGTGGTAATTAGTTTTAATAAAGTTCAAAAAAGTAAACGCATCGTTTTAAAACATGAACTGGAGAAAAAGGTTGCAGAAGCATTATTAAAGAAGAGAGAAAGAGAATTAGCCTTCCTTCGATCAGGTAGAGGCAAACATTTGGGGCATTTTTTTGAAGAATATTCGGCAAGACAACAACAAGCCTATATTACTGGAAAGGAAAAAGATCAACAAATGCAGACCTTACTGCCTTATCATCTTCTTTTGAGCAGCCAATTAAGTACGTTGTATCCTAATTTTTCTAAAGATGAAATTCAGCATTGTGTTTTCCTTTATTTGAATATCCCTTCAGAAAAAACAGCAAAAAAGCTTCAGTTAGAAGTGTCAGAAGTACAATCGATTAGATGTAAACTCCGAACCAAAGTGTTAAAAAGCAACGAACAAAACTTAAAAACACACGTCAGAGCTATTGTTATGAACTAGGGTGTTTATATAGGGCATACAATAGGAAAAAAAGCTGTCTTAATAGACAGCTTTTTTGATTGATGAATATTTTCTGTTGGATTACATTCTTATTTCAAAAGCAAGGTCTTCGTTACCCACTTCGAATTTTGCATCTCCCCACATTGGTGGTCCGTAGCTCATGTTGTTGTTGGATACTCCGTAACTTTCTTTTGGCATTCCGTTGGCTTCAAAATCCATTCTTCCATTTCCGTTAGCATCATGCAAACAAGTGATTCCATATTCTCCTGCAGGAATGTTAGTGAAAGTCACTTTGGCCACGCCGTTTTCGATTTCACTTTTTGCAGCCTGAATCGGAGCCGCTTTCATGAACGTATTCTCATCATATAGGGCAAATAATACTTCTCCTTCAGAACCAGTTACATTAGGAACGGTTACTGTAATTGTGATTCCTTTGGCATTGTCTTGTGCAGTAAGTATAAAATTAGAGGTAAACAAGGCAAGTAATAAAGCTAGAGTTTTCATATACATAAGATTTTTATAGTTATTTGATGTTTGAACACTTCAAAAGTCTATAAATCCATGTGTATGTAATAAAGTATGTTACCGAATTGTCAATATCATAGGATGAATTGTATCTGGTACTAAGTAATCGGAAATTGAATAGGATCAAAGTCTCCTTATAAAAGTCCTCGTGCTTTAATTTCCAGGTACTTATTAATAGTGTTTACAGTAAGATTTTGAGGAGTAGTAAGTACGGTTTGGATACCATACTTTTGCAATTCTTTGACCATTACTTTTTTGTCGTAAGCAAATTGTTGTGCTATGGTTTGATCATAAATGGTTTGCAAATCTTCCGCTTCCGTTTTGATTAGCTGATTCAATTCGGTGTTTTCGAAAAAGATAACTACTAATAAATGCTTTTTTGCCAGTGCTTGCAAAAATGGAAGTTGTCTTTTTAATGAAGAAATATGTTCAAAGTTGGTATAGAGAAGAAGGAGGCTGCGGTGTGTAATTTGTCGTTTGACATGAGCGTACAACAAACCAAAATCCGAATCCAAAAACTGCGTTTTTACGTTATAAAGCGTTTCTGAAATGGTATTGATATATGTTTTCTTACCACTATCAGGAAGAAAATCATTTACCGTATTCGAAAAGGTCAACATTCCTACTTTATCATGCTTTTTTAAAGCAATATTAGAAAAGGCCAGCGTACTGTTAACCGCATAATCCAATAAACTCAACTCATTAAATGGCATTTTCATGACCCTACTCGCATCTATAATCGAATAAATAGGCTGTGATTTTTCATCTTGAAATTGATTGATCATCAGATTGCCATGCTTGGCAGTGGCTTTCCAGTTAATGGTACGTACATCATCGCCAACCACATACTCCTTAATCTGCTCGAACTCCATGGTATGCCCAATGCGGCGAATTTTTTTCAGCCCAATTTGTGTTAGTTTATTATCTATCGCCAAAAAATCGTATTTCTTCATTTGGATAAACGAAGGATATACTTTCACCATAGCAGATTTGTCAAAGCTATATCTTCTTTTAGCAAATTGTATTTTGCTCATGGCGTAAATATGTAAACTACCGAACACATATTCACCTCGTTGAACGGGGCGAAGCGAATATTCAAAATCAAGTATGTTTTTGGGACCAATACGTTCTGATTTCAAAAAATCTCTCTTCTGAAATTGAACTGGTATCTCATCGATAATTTCAACATGTGTAGTAAAGTGATAGTTATTCTTGATCCGTATCGGTACAGCATTGAAATCACTATTCGAAAATTTATCTGGTAATAATCGATTACTATCAATTCCATTTTTGGAATTGAAAAGAATGATAACATCGAATAAAAACACAATCACAAATCCCCATACCAACAGCCATGTAAAAGGATACAGTATATGAAACCAATACGATAGTAAAAATAGTACGGCTATCGTAAAGAGTATATAAAATACGTTTTTGGTTAGGTATAAAGATTTGAAAAACTGGATCACTACTTAACGGGGGATTTCTACAGATTGTAAAATCATTTCAATAACATCTTCTGTGGTCATTCCTTCCATTTCGCGCTCTGGAGATAGAATAATACGATGGCGTAATACTGGGAATAACGATTTCTTTATATCTTCTGGAGTCACAAAATCTCTACCATTGATTGCTGCAAAAGCTTTTGAAGCATTCATCACTGCGATCGAGGCACGAGGAGAACCTCCTAAATACAGATGAGGATGGGTTCTGGTTTTGGTCACAATCTCTGCAATGTATCCCAATATCTTCTCTTCAATAATAACCTCTTGCGTCTTATTTTTGAATTCTAATAATTTTTCTGGAGTTAAAACAGAACCAATCAGTTCAAGCGGTTTTGTTGCTTTACGCTCATGATGTGTTTTAAGGATATTGATTTCTTCTTCGAGATTAGGATAATCTACCTTAATCTTAAACAAGAAACGATCTAATTGTGCTTCGGGTAGGGCATAGGTACCTTCCTGCTCAACCGGGTTTTGCGTAGCTAAGACCATAAAAGGTGGTTCCATAGGATATCGAACACCATCAATAGTTACTTGTCTTTCTTCCATAACCTCGAACAAAGCAGCTTGTGTCTTGGCAGGAGCTCTGTTGATTTCATCAATAAGCACCATATTAGAAAAAATAGGGCCTTTTTTGAATTCGAAATCACTTGTTTTCATATTCAAAACCGAAGTTCCCAAAACATCACTAGGCATGAGATCGGGAGTAAACTGAATACGATTAAACCCGGTTTCCAAGGTTTTGGCAAATAATTTTGCGGTCACGGTCTTGGCAATTCCCGGAACTCCCTCGATCAAAACATGACCATTGGATAACAAAGACACAATCAATAATTCTATAAAATCTTGTTGTCCAACGATAACCTTCGCTAATTCGGTTCTTAGCTTTTCTACTGCCTGTTGCAACTCACTCAAATCAATTCGATTTTCGAAGTTAAGGTCTTGTTCTGTCGGTGCTCCAGATGACGTTTCTTCTGGCGGAGTATTATTTTGCAGTTCCTCGTTTTCCATGTGCGTTTTTTATTATGATCGACTTTTGAATTCTTTGATCAATTGATAAAGTCGGATTAGTTGTTCCTTTTCTATTTTTGGTGTGTTGTGTAGCTCGTTGAAAAAATTAAACAATTCTTTGGTGTCTTCTACCGTGTTATTACTTCTAGCTGCGATGTCTATTATTGTTTTTTCATCTATATTATTCGTTGGTACTCGTAAGGTATTCCGAACGTACTCCAAAAACAATAGGTTTTGTTTTTTTGCAATTTCCTTGTGTTTCTCTTTTTCAAAATACATCCCACTTATGGTCCTGGTAAAGGCTAGGGTTTGATTTTTTAGGGGGTTGATAATTGGAATACTTCTTTGCTTTCGTTTTCCTTCAAAAATGACCAATAATACCGCGGCAATGAGCACAAAATAATAGGCCCATTTGAGATATCGATTACTGAGTAATAAAAATAGTGGAGACGTATAAAAAGTCTTCCCAGCCTTGTAATAATTGTCCCAAAGAATAGGCTTGCCTTTAATATAAGTCAGTGCATTTTGAGTGTACTCGAAATTGTTTGCTTTAAGCATAAAGTAATTTCCAAAAGCTTCTGGGAAGGTATGTAATAAAATAACACCATTTCCAAAAGGTTGTTGGATATAGTTCACCTTGGGAGATTGTATTTGTAGCGTATCCTTATACAGCTCAGTTATGCCCAGCACCGTAGTTTTTAGAGTGTCGATGGTTTTGAAATACGAGTTATAAATATCCCTATCGTACAAATAGGGGAGGTCCACTTTTAAATTTTTATTGACCAGTTCTAGTAATGGTTTGGTGGTAATATTGTTAACCGAAATTAGGTTTTCGGCCTCAAGTTGCAAAGTATCTAAGAGTTTTTCTTCTATAGTTTTTGCCGAGATAAATAGGGTATTTCCTTTATCTACCCAATTCAATACTTTATTCAACTCATCTTTGTCAAAATTCACGGTTCCATTTACAAAGAAATAGGTGCCCGATATTGTGTCATTATCGGTTAAGAATTCGTAAGGAGGTTGATTAATGTCCTTTACTTTTTCGTCGGTAAATGCTTCTTTGATCAGATTATAAGAAACAAAAGTTCCTAAAGGAATTTTATCAGTTTTGGCATAACTAGGAAACCAATTAACCGGTTCCGGTTCATTAGCTTCCAAAAAAGTAAGCAACCCGATGGCTACTACAATTACAATGATGAATATTTTGGATTTCTTACTCATCTATTATTTTTGAATGCTTTGGGTTATGGATAAGAACTCTTTTTCAGCCTGTTGATAGGTGTTTTGATTGACTTCAAAACTTCCATACCAAATAAAATCGTATAACTTGGTAATTACTTTAAATTGTTCTCTCAGGCTACTGTCGGTAAGCTCTTTACTATAATCTGTATTCGTTTTTTGAGACTCCCAATCGATATACTCGGCTTCAGATAGATTCTTTAGGACTAACAAATAATAATAACGAATCGCCAACCTAAAATTTTGTTGTTTTATGGCTTGATTGATGAGATCTCTGATATCTTGGTTATGGATAATGTCTTCTTCGTCTGTAAAAGCAACTTGTGGGATTTCTTCATTCTCTAAAAGCATTTCTCTTGGATTTACTTTCATAAACAACCAGACTAATAAGAATAATACTGCGATAATGACCAGATACGGTAATATATTGAAGAAACCTGCCCAAAAACTATTAGCTTCACTGGTGCCAAACAACCAATTGATGAATTTCATAAATGCCTGGGCCAACCAGCTTTTGAATTGTGTCCACCAATTATCTACTTCTTGCTTCTCTGTATAATTAAAAGCTTTGTCATTTTTGTAAGATTCTATTTTATCCTGATTCAACTTTTGAACTTCTATTTCAGAATCTAAATCATAAATTACTTCTTGACTTTGGACTACACTAGTGCTATCCACAGCTTGAACAGCTATAGAAAAAGGGATAAAGAACAGTAAGAAGTATAAAAGTTTCAAGTTATTCAGATTTTCCTAAGGATTCTATTTGTTCAAAAGCTCCTGTAGAATGCTTTCTTTCATTCAGATTAAAATATATAAAGGCGGTGGCTACAGCAGTGATGATATATAGTATGTATTGAGCGGCAGACGAAATCGTATTTAATATAATAAACACCCAATCAAACATAGATGAAGGATCCGACATTGTACTCTCTGTGGCAGCGGTAAACGTTTTGGTTAAAGAATAAACCACTGCTGGGATTGAAAATACCATACTAATGAGCCAAATGATAATTCCCAATACAAATAGCGTAGCGAAGGTAATCCACCATTCATCTTTGACTAGTTGAAAACTTTCATTGATCGAGTCGGAAACACTAATATTTCTGAAAACCAAAAGCGAAAATACCATACTCATCGGAACATATAGATAGACCCCTGGAATAACACATAGCATAAAGCCAAAAAATATGATGATCCCTGATAGTAATCCCAGTCCTATCATACTTCCAAAATCTTTTTTTACCCCTTGCGATACTGCATCCTGATCTACTACACCTTTTCCTTCAATATACGATTTGATAAAATGAAGAACGGTTCCAAAAAGGAGTCCATAAAAAACTAATAGCGTGATTAGCATAACAAACAAGGCAATAAACATGTTTCCAGTGCCTAAAAGACCTCCACTACTAAGGTTTACAGGATCTAGCACATCGGCCGAGGCATGCGTATAATAGCCTGAAGCTAATAGCAGTATTACAAAAGGAATACCAGAGGTTTTGATCAACATACCGAATAATGATTTTCCATTGTGTCTTAAAAAACCAAAAGTATCTGTCAGTATGTCTCCTAATTCTCTTCTTTTTTTGAATTCTATGTAGTTATTGTTCATTTTTTAGTTTGTTATATAGTTGTCTGGGGTAAATTACATAATAAAACAGGATCAGTGATAAAGAGCCTAGTATAATGATTAAGGCAAGCCAATCCGGCATTTCCGTATGTCGAGTTACGAATCCTTCCAAAAATCCTGCGATGATAAAGAAAGGAATAGTACTTATTACAATTTTTAATCCTGCCTTAATCCCTTTTACAAAGGAAGTCAAACGGGTATATGTTTTAGGGAATAAAATGGATTTGCCCACTACCAAACCAGCACATCCTGCAATAATAATAACAGAGATTTCTATGGTACCATGAATCCAAATCGTTCTTGCGCTTTCCCACAGTAAACCTTTGGCATAAAAGAAGTATTGAAATGCGCCGAGCATGATAAAGTTTTGCATGAGCATATATACAGTTCCAATACCAAACATTACCCCTAATATGAAACAGTTGAGGGCTACTCGAATGTTGTTGATGGTAATACCCAAAAACATGTTAGTTTCTCCCATTTGTTTATACACGGCCATGGGATCATCTTTTGCAATATTTTCTAAAGTCATATTTACATAGGCATCTCCAAGAATCGAGCGGACAAATGCCCCATCTGTGGCAGAAGAATATACGCCTATTGCGGTAAATAGTGCCGAAATCAAAAAGGCAATCAACAGCTCTTTTTGATAGCTATAAAATTCTAAAGGAAACTCTTTTACCCAAAACGTATAGAACCTGTTTTTCTTCTCTTTTTTGGTTCGATACACTTTTTGATGGGCTTTGCTGGCTAAGCCATTTAGGTAACTTAGTGTTTGACTATTGGGATAAAATGTTTGTGCATAACTAAGATGATCGGTTATTTCTATATACAGATCCGAAAGTTCATCTGGTGGAATGATGGTATTATTAACCAGAACACTTTCAAATTTTAACCATTTATCTTTATTTTGCTTCACAAAAGCCGCCTCGCGCATGTATCAAAAGATTAAGAGGTTCAAAGAAACATAATTAATGGATAATTTTCAAATAGAAACTGCCCAAAATGTTAGCATACAACAAAATGTCGCTGGTATTGGAGAGCGCATATTAGCATATTTTATTGACTTGGTGATTATCATCGCGTATTATATTGTCATACTGTTTATTGTTGGTGCGTTGGATAATGGTACAGGAGATCACTGGGCTTTTTGGTTGATTTTGAGTATTCCTCCGTTTTTGTATTTCCTGTTATGGGAAACCTTTTGGGATGGAAAAACACCAGGTAAGGCTACTATGAAAATCAAGGTAGCAAGACTAGATGGATCACGACCTGCGTTTTCGAATTATTTGATTCGTTGGTTACTTCGTTTACTGGATATCTCTTTGGCAATGGGTGGAGTAGCAGTGGTTACCATTTTGATGAATGGAAAAGGACAACGTTTGGGAGATATGGCTGCAGGGACCACAGTAATCAGTGAACGACAACGCGTACAATTTCATCAAACCATATTAGTAGATATACCAGACGATTATGTTGCTGTTTATCCTCAGGTTACTGTTTTTAGTGATGCTGAAATGAGAAAAATTAAAACAATCTACTCTGAGGCTAAACGTGAAGCTAATCACAACGTTATTTTGGAACTCTCCAAAAAGGTAAGTGCAATAATGGATGTAACCCCGCAAGAAAAGCCTCTACATTTTGTAGATAGAGTGATTGCAGATTACAATTATTACACGCAACAATTGTAATTTATCACCAAGGGGTAACAATTTTTTCTTCTTCCTGATATAGGGATATAAATCACAAAATTTTTATATCATGAAGAAAAAGAACTTCAAAAAATTACAATTAAGTAAAGACAGTATTGCACAATTAAGAGGTGGGTTAGCTCACCCAATGGGGGAATACAAAGAACGCGTTAAATATTATGTAGGTACAAGAAATACTTGTCAATGCGAGACCATTGCTTCTCCTTGTTAAAAGAAAAAAGCGGACTTCGGTCCGCTTTTTTGTTATTGTATAAAGGATTATTATTTAATGACTTCAGCTTTGATGAAGATGTTCTTCTTAGGCCATTCACTACCATCTACAGGAACGTTTGATATTTTGTCTGCGATATTCATGCCTTTTACTACCTTACCAAAGATGGTGTGTTCTCCATCCAAATGACTGGCTCCTTGTTTGGCTAGAACAATAAAGAATTCATAAGGAGTAGAACGATTAGAAGGATTGTCTACCCATTGTTTTGATAGTGCTACAGCACCTCGTACATGCTTTAATCCTTTTACCTGTTCTTGCGGGATGGTGTATTCACCAATTTCAAAACGTTTTCTTGCCATTTGCTCACGATCGCTATTTCCTCCCTGTATCACAAAACCTTTGGCCACTCTGTAGAAAAAGGTTTCGTCAAAGTATTTTTGTTTGACCAAATAAATAAAATTTGCTCGATGTAATGGCGTTTCTTTATATAGTTTGATATGAATATCTCCATAAGATGTAGATATTCGTACTAAAGTTTCTGGATTTTCTTTTCCGTATGCTGCCATAAATTCCCTCAGGTTTTCGTTGGTTAGTCTAAAAGGCTCTTCTTCAGTCTTTTTGTTGGTGTCAGTGTTTTCTACAGCTGGTTTTTTTGAAGGAGTAGCGTTTGTTTTTTCAACCTTTTGCTGAATGACAGATGGAGAATCCTTCTGCTTATATTTTTTAGATTGTGTATCTTCACAATTAGAGAATACAAAAATGCTAATGCAAAAGACTAAAATTGATCTGGTAAATGACATTTGATACGTTTAAAAATTTAATTCCAAAAATAAAGAAAATGTCAGTACCGGGAGAATCTTCTCATTTTGTTATGGCTCCCGAAATGCGAACTAAGGAGTTAAACCGTTTAAAAATTGAAGAAAGAAACCCCAGGAATGCTGCCGTAATGATGCTTTTTTATCCCAAAAAAGCAATAACTCATATTGTTTTGATCCTAAGACCTACTTACGAAGGGGTCCACTCGGGTCAGATTGCTTTACCCGGAGGAAAAGTAGAAACCTATGATACAAGTTATAAAGAAACCGCTCTGCGGGAAACCGAAGAAGAGATAGGTGTATTTAATAAAACTATCGAGGTGGTGAAAACATTGACAAGAGTGTATATCCCGCCATCAAATTTTTGGGTACATCCTTTTATTGGGTTTACAGATCATAGACCCGAATTTGTGGCTCAGGAAGAAGAAGTGGCAGAGGTAATCGAGGTGCCATTGTCTGAATTGCTGAATGATCATAATGTAGTGCCACAAAGATTAACGACTTCTTATGCCAACGATATAGAGGTACCTTCCTTTAAACTAAACGGTTACACAGTTTGGGGGGCAACAGCTATGATGTTGAGTGAGCTTAAAATCTTTTTAAAGACTACAATGGAATAATGATTTTGTATCTTTGCCAATCTAAATACAACCAGATTTCTACGCATGGGAATATTTAAAAGAAATCCTTTTGGTCATGTTTTGTTTTTGAAAAAGTGGCTTATTCGTATCATGGGATCAATGACGCACAGGCGTTATCGCGGTTTCAACGAATTACAAATAGAAGGAAGTGAGATCATCAAAGATCTTCCAGATAATAATGTATTATTTGTCTCTAATCATCAGACATATTTTGCAGATGTAGTGGCAATGTTTCATGTTTTTAATGCAAGTTTGAGTGGGCGAGTAGACTCTATTAAAAATATTGGCTACCTCTGGCATCCTAAGCTTAACTTGTACTACGTAGCGGCAAAAGAAACTATGAGAGCTGGATTGCTGGCTCGTATTTTGGCCTATGCCGGAGCAATAACGGTAGAACGTACCTGGAGGGAAGCAGGAAAAGATGTGAACCGACAGGTAAAAATGAGTGATATCACCAATATCAAAAGAGCTCTTGAAGATGGTTGGGTAATTACGTTTCCGCAGGGTACAACAAAACCTTTTAAACCTATTCGTAAAGGTACAGCTCATATTATCAGACAATACAAACCAATTGTAATCCCAATAGTTATTGATGGTTTCCGAAGATCATTTGATAAAAAAGGAATTCGTATCAAGAAACGTGGGATTTTACAATCTATGGTAATCAAAGAACCTTTGCAGATTGATTACGATAATGATTCTATCGATGACATCGTAAGTAAACTAGAATTTGCTATAGAGCAACATCCTTCGTTCCTAAAAGTAATTCCGCAAGCAGAGTTGGATGCCGAAGAAGAATTGAACAAAAAAAGACAGTGGGAATATTAGTTTGCATCTAGATGTATTGTTCTGATAAATATTTCCCTTTTCTTGAAAGATAGTATTAGATAAAAGCCAAAAAATCAAATGATCTCTTGGCCTTTTATGATA
Organism: Aquimarina sp. KJ22-3; assembly: GCF_055808215.1. NCBI lineage: Bacteria > Pseudomonadati > Bacteroidota > Flavobacteriia > Flavobacteriales > Flavobacteriaceae > Aquimarina > Aquimarina sp. KJ22-3. The sequence continues at coordinate 1,836,044 of NZ_CM147859.1, forward strand.
TACTAAAGGTAATAATTAAGTTATTACATTATCTGACACGATCCCCAGAAACAGAAGAATTCTTCGTGCTCAAAACCAGGAACTGAACTTAAAATGTCACAATCAGAATGGCTATAACAGCGCATTCCTGTAATACCTCCGTTAATTACTTTTTGTGCTTTTTTATTTAAAATTTGAGCACCTTTTACTTGCATTAGTTTTTTCATTTTTTTTCATTTAATTGATTGTTATTGTCGCAAACATTTTAAGACAGTTGCTATTTTCTGTCTGTTGGTAATAAAAACCTTTGGCTTTTAATTGTATTCTAAGGCGTTTGGTAATTGGAAGAAATGTTTAGGCATAAGAGCAGATTGAGAGTAAGACAGGTCTCCCATTAATTATTTTTTCGACACCGCAGCTTCCTGAACAGCAATCACTATCACTTGTGCACTTTCTAGCTATGTTCTGGCACCCAAAGGTACCTCCGCGGATTAATTTTTGATGTTGTTTTTTAAGAACGATAGCTCCATTTAAATTAAGAATGTTATTAAGCATAATCATATGTTTTAATTACCTACTCTACGGATAAGGTTTTCGGTTGCCCCTTTATCAAAAACAAACACTCAATGTGTTTTGATTCTGAAACTAAAGTAGATAGCAATTCGGGGTATTTAAAATGAAGTATGGCTATTTTAGACAATTTAGCCATAAAAAAACCCTGCGTCTTGGCAGGGTTGTTATCAGCAAAAAAAGATGTCTATTTTTCGTTATAGCAATAATCAATCATAACTCCGTTTGGATGTTCAGAATATTCACTAGTTAAAACACTACTTCCTCCATCGATATTTTTCATAGAAGCTGCGTTCATCTTTGCTATTGTTAATCTTTTAAGTTCGATTTTTTGTATTCCTTTTTTTTCATTTTTAAGATCATTAAGTTATTTGATTAGTTTTTTGACCCTTAATTGAAGAGTCTAGAAAAATGTATTTCGTAAGGAATATATTTTATTCTGTAGGCTTTTGATAAAACTATATGGCTAAATTGTCTAAAATAGCCATGGTTTATACCTTAATTTCAGAAGGTATTTGTTGCTTGTCAAGATTTTTTATAAAATAGGATGGATTGATTCCTGTTCTTGATTTAAAATGTTTAACTAGTGAATAACTACTTTTGTATCCGATTTCTGTAGCAATGGATTGAATGGAAAATGATCTGAATTTTTTATCGTTTTTTAATCTTTTTAAAACATATTCAATTCTTAGATCGTTGATATAATCGGTAAAATTCTTTTGTTTATGAATGCTTATGGTTTTGGATAGATATGTGGCATTGGTTTTTAACTTTTTTGCCATAGCTCTAAGATTGCATTCGGATTTTAGAAAGTACTCTTGAGCTTCTAACTTTTCCAATCCTTTTGCAATTTCGTTTATTTTCTGATCATCTATAATGACTTCTTTTTTTGATTGTTCTTTTGAGGTTGAGGGATGTTTTACAGATTCTAATTCATTGATTTTTTGCATTAATTTTTGAAATAATGATTTGTTTGATTTTTGTTTTTTGAAGTACATAAATGCAAAATAAATCAATGCGGTAACGGTCAGTAAAAGAATCCAGAATATTTGATTTTTGGCTTGCTGATTTTTAATTTGATCAGCTTTCATGTTGATGATTTCTTTTTGGAGTCTTTTTGTTTCTCTCTCATGAATGATATCAACAGTTTGATCTTTATCACTTTGATAAGATGCATTGAGTTTTACATATTCACTGCGCCACTGATTTGCCTTCTGATATTCTCTTTTTTCGTTGTAGCAATTGGCTAATAGAAGGTGAGATCTAATAGCGGGAGGTTTAAAAAGATCATTTTCTTCGAACCTATTTATACTATCAAGTAATATAGTAATTGCCTGGTCATAGTGGCCTTGTTGATAGTAACAACTCGCAATAAAATAGCTAGCATTTATTGTAGGAAAGGATTTGTTATTTATTGCCTGCCTGGATAGGATATCTTTAGCTTGAAATAAATAACGAAGTGATTCATCATATTTTTTTGGTAGTAATACACCATTCCTTTTTTAAGGTATAAATCTAGAGTGGCTTCTTGGTGCTCAATTTCCTTACTGATCTTTAGTCCTTTTTCAATATAGTGCAATGTAGAGTCATATTGCTCTTGATGTAGATGAACTTCACTTATGAGAACAAGGATGCTAGCATGACCTCTTTCTTTATAATGTTTAGTGTGTGGTAGTAGCTTAAGAGAACGATGAGCAATTTTTAAGGCTTTATCTAATCTGTTCATCCTTCTTAGAAGAACTATGAGCCCAGAATTAGCAGTTATTTCAAGTTCTTTATGTTCGGTTAACTCGGCTATATCTAAAGCTTTTGAATAAGCAGTTAACGCGTTTTTGTTTTTTCCATCTCTTAGATGAATATGACCTTTTCTAGTGTATATAACAGATAACAAAGAATCATTATGTAACTCTTTTACTATTTCCTCCGCCATGTCAAAATAAGACATACTTTGTTCGTAATTTTCTTCTTGATAAAAGATTTTGGCTTTTTCGATATATGCAATGGCATTTTGCATATCAATCTCTTGAGCACAAAAGTTAACAGAGTAGAATACTGAGATCACTAATGCTAACGAATGGTATTTGCCAAAATAGGAGGGTTTACGAGTTGTCATTCTGATGGATGTGTGTATCCTCAAAAGTAAGTAATACTTTTGTTTTTCCAAGAATGGTTACATCGCCCGGGTAATTATTAATAAATCAAAGAACTAATTTATTTTGTTTAGCTACTTTGATCATTCTAACCAAAGTTTAAAATCTTTTACCCGTTCTCTGGATACTATAATTTCTTGTTCGTTAAAATGATTGAGCTTTACTTGTAATCTCGAATTGGTGTAAGAGATAATATCCTTTATTGCATTAATGTTTACATAAAACTTTCTACTTACCCTAAAAAACTGCTGAGGATTCAATTCTTCCTCCAGTGATTCCAGAGTAGTATCAATTAGATAATTTCTATTATCGGTAGTATGCAAATAGGTACCTTTATTTTCAGAATAGAAGCATTCGATGTCCTCTACAGAGAATATTTTAAGATGTTGCCCAACTTTTGCGGTAAAACGTTTTTTGTACTGACGATCTATAGGATTGATCAATAACTTTTTGATATCATCAAAGTCGACCTGAATTTGTTGCTTTGCAGGGATTTGTTCTTTGTATTTGGTAACCGCAGCTTCTAATTCATCATCATCAATTGGTTTTAACAAATAATCAATGCTATTTAATTTAAACGCCTTGAGTGCATACTCATCATAAGCGGTAGTAAAGATAATGGCACTTTTTATGGTTACCGTATCAAAAATTTCAAACGATAATCCATCACTGAGTTGTATATCCAAAAAAATAAGATCTGGATGTTCGTTATTGCTAAACCATTCGATAGATTCGTTGACAGAATGTAGCATGGTGTGTACTTCGATATCCAAATCGCTGAGCATTCTGTTTAATCTTCTGGCTGCAGGTTTCTCGTCTTCAATGATTATTACGTTCATGGGTTATGTCATTATTAGTTTGTGAAAAACAATAAAAAGATGCAATTGTTGTGGTTGTTATTCCCACAATTGTTTCTGATCATCTTGTTCTTCTTCCATATACTTTCTTATTTTTCGCTCTTCCCAATCTTTATCAAACATCGGGTTAATACGATATGCTTTTACAGCGTGAAATGCCAATCCAATTCCCCAACCAAAAGCGGCCCATAGAAACCAAGGATAACTCCATTCGTTTTGGTAGTAGTTAAGTCCTGCAAGAAAACCAATAATAATGATATAAGATATCAAGTTATTATAAAATTTCTTGAGTTCTTCTACTCGTTCTTTTGCACGTTCATATCTTTTTTGTTGATCAAAATTATTCATGATGATTCATTTAGCGGTTAGTGTATTGTTGTTTAAAGGAAATCTAGTTTAGAGGTCCTTGAAAAAATCATCTTCTTCTCTAAGTATTTCCTTAATCTTGCGTTCTTCCCATTTTTTACTGAAAAAGGGATTTCTGTCAAAAGCTTTGATGTAATGAAATAGTAATCCTATTCCCCAAAGCACCGGAGTTATGTACAAATGCCATTGTAACCAGTTTTTAAAGCCTTGACTCTCAAAGTTGGTATTGACAAAGAGGATTAGCGTATTGATAATAATATATATGGTAAGGTGTATATAAAACCCCTTTTCCTCTTTAACTCTCTGTTTTGCTCGTTCGTATTTTTGTTGATCTGGTGTTTGCATAGTTTTATTCATTTACATCTTCTTCCATCATTTTTTTAATCTTCTTTTCTTCCCAGTTTTTACTGAAAAGAAATACTTTTTCGAATGCCCAAAGCCAATGGCAAAATAAGCCAATCCCCCAGGCCAAAGGTGTAATGATATTGCTGAAATTCCACCATTTCAAAAAGTCTACGTCTTTATCGTCGGTACCAATAAATACCAAGAGTTTTGTTTTGAAAAAGAAGAGGGCAATGTTAATGACAATATAGATGGCTAGGTGGATATAAAAATCCCGTTCTTTTTCCACTCGTTTTTTGGCAGCTTGATAAGCCTTTTGTTCATTTTCGTTCATATTCATAGTCGTCCAATTTTTAAAAATCGTCTTTATCCATTAGTTTCTTGATCTTATCCTCTTCCCATTTTTTAAAGATTCGCATACTAGGTCCAAATACACATATTCCGTGAATCAGTAACCCTATTCCCCATAAAACCGGAGTGGTTAAGGAGAATTTCCATTGTGCCCAACTCAGAAAAATAAAATCCAAATCAATGCTCATTAACAAAAGGGCTATATTGATGATCACATAAGCAGTAAGGTGAGAGTAGAATCCTTTTTCGGCATCTACCTTCTTTTTTGCTCTTTCGTAAGCTTCACGATCTTTTAAATCATTCATAACCATTTCTTTTAGATTCTTGCATATACTTTTTGATCTTTCTCTTTTCCCAGTCTTTTCCAAAGATTGGGTGTCGGTCATAGGCTTCGGCATAGTGGAATATGACTCCAATACCCCAACCAACGATAGGGAATATCACCCAAGGGATGCCAAAACCTGTTGTGCTGTAATTAATAAATGCTAAAAACGGAATCACGATGATATAAGAAATGAAGTTTCCGTAGAACTCTTTTATTTTCTGTACTCGTTCTTTGGCACGATTGTATTTTAATTCTTTGATATTTGTGATAGGTCTTTCTATTGTTGCGTCCATTATTTTTATCTTTTTGGTTAACATTGGGAGTTTTGCGATAAAAGCTTTCTCAGTTTTATACACCATAAACTCTCTTTTGGTGAGCAGCGCATATCGTTGCTGTACATTTCCTAAGCCAACACCGCTGCTTTGCTTGATGACTTCTTTGGGTTGTAAGTTGTTTTCTACAATCAGGAAACCATCTTCTTCATAGATTTTAATGTGCAAAGGTTTTTCTGGCATCACTACATTGTGTTTTACTGTGTTTTCCAGTAATATCTGCAATGATAGTGGAACTACTCTAGCATCTGGATTTGCAGCTTTCTCAGGCATTTCAAAGATGATGCTATCTTCAAACCGAAGCTGTACCAAAGTCATATAGGTCTTTGCAAATTTCAATTCTTCATCTACGGTTACCAACTCTTTGTTTTTTTGTTCCAAAACATATCGATATACCTTGGATAAAGAAGTGGTGAACTTTTGAGCCAGTCTGGGGTTTTCTTCAATTAGTGATGTCAATACATTTAAACTATTGAAAAGAAAATGAGGGTCCAATTGATTTTTGAGAGCTGCAAACTTTGCAGAGGCCGTTCCTGCAATTATTTTTTGCTCGGTGATCTTTCGTTTTTGTAGCTCTTTGTAAAAGTAAAAAGCATGAAAAAACAAAGAGATCAGTAGTGTAATAAAGAATCCTATTAAATAGTAGCTCAACTTTTCGTTTTCTAAAAAGGCTTGGAAGGATCTCCCGTTGATACCAACGATGATAATCATTCTGATCAATCCAAAAACAATCATAGTAACGATAATGGAACCAATAGCTCCGTAAAACAATCGTTTTCTAGGGTGTTTTTCCCAGGTGTACCATTTTCCCAATAAATCAAAGAAATAGAAGTTGGCTATGGCCAGAGGAAACGCAAACATAAAATGGATTAAGGTATCTTCAAGTACATCCATAAGAATGATGGGCTCTCCGATAGCAAACAACAGCTCTGCTATCTCTATGATCACCGCAATGACGATACTTATTTTTACCATTTTTGTGATGTTCGTCTTCATGTCCTCTGGTTTTTTAGAATCCATTGTCTTACTACTTACAATTTTTCTGAATTCTAGTTATTTGGTCTTTACCCCATTTAGGATAAAAAGGCGTTTCGTTTTTAGACTCCTTTTCAAAGTACAAGATAGCCTTTTCTACCTCAGGACAAAAGTCCTTTGGGTCTTTACCCCAGAATTTTGCGCCTCCCATTTTCCACTCGGCATGATATAGTGTTGCTCTTGGATTTTCGGGATCTATCCCTTTGGCACTCCGATATAACTCTTCTACTTTTCCTGATAGGGTAGGTCCATACACTGATGGATTCGATACTACATAAGCAGTGTTTAACATCGCTTCCATCACCAGAATTTCGGCATTTTCTTTTGAGAAAATTTTGGCTTCATTCAAAAAGTCCTGAGCTTTTTTTAATCGAGTTTGAACCTCGGTTTCGTCTTTGATATTAAAACAAGTAATGATATGTACTTGAGCAGCATAGTAAAATGGTAACCAGTTTTCTTTTTCTGCTCTAGCAATGCGTTCGAACATATTGATAGATTCGTCTTGTTTTCCGTTTTTCCAAAGTTCAAAAGCTTTGGTCATTCCTTTTTCGTACGCTCCTTGTGCGTTGATATTTGCAGAAGCAATAAAAGCAAGTACTATTAAAATAATTCTCATGGTGGTGTTTTTTATAATTACAGTGTAAAGATCTTCAGCCTGAGTGTTTTTTAGAACTATTTCTGACCGAGTTGTTATTTTTTGATGATGAAATGTTTATAGTTTAATGTTTTGTACTACTTTTTGATCAGATACGGTGAATTTGGCATCTATCCACTTTGGTGGTCCAAACTGACCTTTTGCATTATTACTAGTGCCATACGGCTCTGTAGGCATTTTTAAGAAGGTGTTTAGCTTTTCATTGTCATCTTTATCATGATATAAAGAAATGGCATATTCTCCGGGTTCAATGTTCTCAAATGTTACTGTAACTCCCTTGGAGTTTGCTTTTACATCCAAAGATTTAAATGCTTCTCCCAGGAAATTTTCCTGTTTTTGGTACAATCCAATTCGTAGGGTTCCTTTATCGGATTTGATGTTCTGAATATTGACTTCTATCGAAGTTGCGGTGCTTTGAGAAAACCCTGCAGCAGATCCCAGGATAAAAATCGTTACAAGTGAAAGAATAAAAGTTTTCATGATTGCTGAATTTTTGGTTTATAAATTGTCTAATTGATTGTCATTTTTATTATCACTGATGGTCCAAAAGAATCCTACAACAAAGAATCGATCAGCAGTAGGACGAATTCCTCTTCTGGCAAAATTTCCATTAACATCTGGCGTATTCGAATATTGATAGTTGAATACATTATTAAACCCAAGTGCATTGGATACTGAGAAATACAATATCTTTTGCTGGCTTAGCAAATACGCCCAACTAAAATTGAGAGAGTTAAACGTTCTGGTTTTTTGGTTCTGAAAAACACCTTGATTAGGATCATTATAGGGCCTTCCAGAATTGAAGTTGTAGGTCATACTCAACAGAGATTTCCAATCTGTAATCCAGTATTTGGTCACCAAAGAAAGATTGTGTTCTGCTGCAAAATTTGGAGTGGCTCGGTTAGGATAATTTCTGTAATTTCTCTCGGTATTCAGATAAGAATAGCTTAGCCAGTATTCCAGATTTTTTATGGATTTGTTATCTCTCCAGAATAGATCTACTCCTGCGGCATACCCATCTCCTTCATTGCTATACAAACTATTAAATTCAGGTAGCTCACTATCAAATTTTACCAGGTCTTCATAAGACTTATAGTACCCTTCTAATCGAAGTGTTCTTCTCTCGTGTTGATAGAGATAATTGATAATGTAGTGTGAGGATTTTTCGGGATCTAGGGTATTATTGAATTTTAGTACATTTTGCTGTGGGGCTTGATAAAAATCTCCATAAGCCAGAGATATCTGTGATTTTGAAGAAGTTTTGTAGGCAAACGAAGCTCTTGGAGATACCCTGGTGTAGTCCAGTAACGAATTATGTACTGCTCTTACTCCAACTTGTAGGGCCAGTTTTTTGCTGAAAAATATGTTAGCTTCGCTGAAAGCCGCGGTGCTATTGTTATCAAATTTGGTATTAAAAGTATCAACTTCTGGAACCTCTACTTTTTCTGTAAACTGATTGATGAATTGTTCCGCTCCAAAATTCAGTTTGAAACGATTACTGAATCTCTTTCGTAACTTCACTTTAAAATGAAAACTATTGATATCATCTCTGATATCCGTATCGTCAATTCCAATATCATTGAAATCGTTAGCAAAACTTGCTCCTGTGTTAATTTTCCAGTCATTGCCCAAAGAGGCCGCATAAGAAGAATTGAAGTACAGATTTCTATTTTTTAAAGCAAAGTTGACTCCTTCTGGAACGTTGATATCTTCCTGTATTAAATCAAAATTTGCATAGCTTAATCCTCCATAAAGTTTTAAGAGTCCGTTCCCTAATTTATGACGGTATACCGCTTCTCCAGATAAAGATTCATAAGGTTTGATCCATTCTACACGTTGGGATATAATTTCCTGATATGGTTTCAGGTTTACATAAAATCCATTTACGCTTAAAGAGCTGTTTTCCCATTTTTTGGTATGTCCGCCTCCTAATCCAACATTGATAAACTGAAGGTCTGTCTTGTTCTGATCTGGCTCGTCAATGGTGTTGAGTTGTAGGATGCCAGATAGTGCGTCTCCGTATTCTGCAGAGTATGCCCCGGTAGAAAAATTAGTTCCTTTGAATAAGAAAGAAGAAAAACGGCCACGAGTAGGAATATTATTGGTAGTAGCCGCAAAGGGCTGAAATACACGCAATCCATCAATATATACGTTGGTTTCGTCTGCGTTTCCTCCTCGAACGAAAAGTCTTCCGTCTTCGGCATTGTTAGAAGTTCCTGGTAATGTTTGCAGTGCTCCTATAAAATCTCCATCTGCACCGGCCGTGGTGACGATATCCAATGGAGTAAGCACAGAAGCTTTACTATTATCACCGGCAGAAAACGTTCCTGCGTTTAGAATTACACTATCCAGGGAGTTTACATCTTCTTTTAGGGTGATGGTTAGGTTGCTTAAGGTGTTGATGTCTTGGGTAAGGTAATAGGTCTCAAAAGATAAGAACGATACTACCAGGGTTTGAACGTCTGTTTCTGTTGTGGTAAAAGTAAAAGCACCGTTTTCATCTGTAGAAGAACCATCGTAGGTTCCATCCAGATAAATGTTTGCACCCTGTATAGGGATTCCAGAAGGATCTTTTACAGTACCATTGATGGTGGTTTGTGCCTGAATAAGATAAGAGGTTAAAATAAATGCTATGGTTAGTAATTGTTTCATGCTTAAGAATCGTTTTGATTGATGAGACAAAAATGTATAATGATGAGAAGTAGTGAAATTTAAAATATCTCAATTGTCAAAATTTGATTATGAATTGCAGAAAAGCTTTAGTTAGGAACAATCGTTTTTGGATAAAGTTAAATATGTCTATTTTAGTTTCTGATTTACAAACCAACCATGAAAAAAAGTATATTAATAATCATTTCTTTGTTTACGATGTCCTCGTATTCTCAACAGATTACTGTCTTCTATAAAGAAAAAAGAGTACCGGCAAAATCAAAAAAGAACAACTCTGCATTTATGGGAAGAATTGAGTTGATGGAAGTAATGTTGCCAGAAAATGACCCTGACTCTTTATACGCTGATGCGAGAAGAAGAATCGATTCTATAAAAAGAAAAATAGATGAACTTCGAACCTATGATTTTGTTTTAGATGATATTCCAGAGTATAGGTTTACCACCGTCTTAAGGGTAGATGGAAATAAATCGTTGTATTATCCACAAGAGAAAGTTCAAAACGATACCGTATCCAAAAAATTAACCACACCATCTGGACAGGTTATTGAAAAATACATTATTAATTTTTATGATTCTGAAATCATTTACAAAGATTTGGATCAAATGAAAAAAAATAGTGAGCTAAGGGTATATGTGTTTGATTTCAAAAGGCGCTCATTTTTAATAGAGGACCCCATCATAACGCCCAACTGGATCATTACCAAAGAGAAAAAAATATAGCAAATTACACTTGTTATAGGGCCACATTACAAAAAGGAGATGCGTTGATTGAGGCTTGGTTTACAAAGGAAATACAGATCAATGAAGGTCCTATGGGATATTGGGGATTACCTGGGCTTATTCTGGAAATGACAGAAGGTAAAAAACATGTAATATTCGACAGAATTTCATATTTGTCAGACACAATTACTTTACAGCCCCCTACTGAGGGGAAAAAGATTTCCAGGCAAGAGTTTATAGAGCTACCTGCAAAACTATTTTATTCAGACAATTAAAAACCAGGTACTATACCTTTTGTTCTAATTCACTTTCTCTATTCTTAAAAGGCCTTACGATAAGCCGGGCGGCTTTATCGTAATTAATGTAGTTATAGGACCAGTTGAAGAAAGTAACAAAACGATTTCTAAAACCAACCAAGAACCAAAGGTGGATAAACATCCAGATAAACCAAGCGAAAAATCCTCCAAATTTAAAATTGCCAATATCAACCACTGCTTTATTTCGACCTATAGTAGCCATCGAACCTTTGTCGAAATATTTGAAAGGGGTCATAGGTTTACCTTTTAAGAGCTTTTTAAAATTTTTGGCAAGGTGGCTTCCTTGTTGTATAGCAGGTTGTGCAACCATAGGGTGTCCTTTAGGATAGTTCTTGGTTTCCATCACCGAGATATCACCAATTGCAAATACATTATCATAGCCTTCTACCTGATTAAAAGAATTTACTTTATAACGATTAGCTCTGGGAATAAGGGCTTCTGCTTTTAACCCTTCTACTGGAGCACCAGTAACCCCTGCTGACCATATAAAGGTAGCTGTTTTGATGGCGAGATCTGTATTGGTGGTCACCAAGTTGTTCTCGTAATTCGTAACCTGAGTGTTTACATGAATATGCACTCCCAATTTTTCCAGAAATTGGGTAGCTTTCTTTGAAGCATTTTCACTCATAGGCGGCAATACTCTAGATGCTCCTTCTATTAAGTGAATTTGCATTTCATCAAAATTCATATCAGGATAATCTCTGGGGAGTACATTGAGTTTCAATTCTGCAATACCTCCAGCAAGTTCAACCCCAGTTGGACCTGCTCCGGCTAATACAAAGTTTAATAACTCTTTTCTTTTTTCAGGATCGCTGGTAATTACAGCTTGCTCCAGGTTTTCCAACATTAGACTACGAAGGTTCAAAGCCTGCGGAAGATTTTTCATCCTCATCGCATTTTCCTGAATCGTGATATTTCCGAAGAAATTGGTTTTGGCACCAGTAGCAATTACTAAGTAGTCATATGATATCTCTCCAATGTTGGTGTCTACTTTCTGAAGATTGGGATCAATAGATGCTACTTCTGCCATTCTGAAAAATGTATTTTTACCTCTTTTTACAATTTTTCTTAGCGGGTAAGCAATAGAATCAGGTTCCAGGGAAGAGGTAGATACTTGATAAAGTAGGGGTTGAAATGTGTGATAATTCTGTCGATCTAATAAAACAAGTTGAACGTCTTCTTTGATCATTTTTCGGGCTAGAGCAACACCTGCAAAACCACCACCAATAATTACCAATCTTGGTACGTTAGAGAAAGGTATGTTCATATATTACTATTTAGTATAATGTTTAGCATCAAAATTCCAACAGTGATCTTATTTCCCCGGTTGTATTCATGCAATAATGGAATACTACAAAGATAATTGGAATTAGCTAGTTGAAGAAGGGATTTAGCACATAAAAACAGATTAGATACAGATAAATATGCTTTACTGATTTTTATGTGTTTCAATGAACAATTTTATATTGGATTTTTCTATTGGCTTATGGTTTTGCAGTAATTAAAGTGGTTTTTTTCTCTTGAAAATGTGGTTTTTAACCTAGTTTTTTGGTGATTTTTTATGGTTTTTGCGTAATTAAATTGTGTTTTTAGGTTTGTTTTTGGTAAATTACAGCGACGAAAAAAGTACAAATAATAACCAATTAATCCAAAAAAGGGTTGTTTTAACCCAGAATAATAAATTAATTTTTTTAAACAGGGATTAATTCTCAAATTGCATATGTAAAAGTTTTAATACATGTAAACCTCTTGTAATCAGTTATTGACAGGAACTTTTACAACGTACAACACTTCGTCATAATATAAAATTTCAACCCAAATTGAATTGTTTAACCTAATTGTTATGTTATGATCAGAAAATACACTTTACCACCACCGGACACATTACTACTTTTTTAGCACATCGCCAATAGAAGTTATTCTCGATTTCTCTATGTGTGAGTGGATCACCTATGAAATACAGTATAATGGTATTTCAAATCTATAGGGAAATTGCGATCGAATTGCAACGTATTCTATACTAATCGTTGAAAATACGAGGACCTTTATTTTAATCTTAAAAGTACAGTCATGAAAAAATTCGTAATTAATTCACTGGATATTTATATGTCTTTATTGGTAGTGGCATCTATAGTAATAGTTTGCTCAGTAACACTTTGATTTCTTGTGCTACACATAAGGGAAATGAAAACAGAAAAGTAAGAATCAATAAACGAACAGAAAAAGTAAGGACTAATAAACCTTAATTAGATTGGATTTCCATTGTTCATACAATGTATTAATGACGCCAACGTCATACAAAGAGACACTTTAGTAAGGAGTGTCTCTTTTTATTTTAGAATTAGATTCAAAAACTCAGTTCGTTTTGATTTTGAAATGGATAAGATTTCTCCATTACTCATTTCTACCTGTAGAAGTTTGGTCTTGATTACTTTTTGGATATAGTTCAAGTTAATGAGGTAGGATTGATGTATTCTATAAAACTCCGGATTGTTAATGAGTTGTTGCTCAAAATTTTTCAATGTTTTAGAAACCAAAATGTTCTTTTTATCGGGCATGAAAATTTTGCAATAATTAATGTCTGCTTTGATATATAGAATTTCATTTACAGGAATCATAAGAATTTGTCTTTCTTGTGGAATAGCAATTCTTCTTTTTGGAGCGGTAAGTTTTAGCTCTTTAATGATTTGTTTTATTTCTAACTCTTTAGATTTAAAAGTATAATAACTGTCCACAAAAAAATGCAATTCCTCAAAATTGATAGGTTTTTTTAGGTATCTGATATCATTTTGCTTCAATAAGTTTATAATATCAGCATTTTCTGAAACTATAGGGAATATATATGATTTGGACTTGATTATTTTTCGAATGATTTCTGTATTGTTCTGATCTTCTGGAAAATCATATAAGACCAAATCATGTTGATATTTTTGAATATTTATATCGTGCACTTCAAATATACTTACAGATTCACAAGAGAAAATATATGCAAAGTGTTCCAGTAGATATTTTTTTATAGTGTCTAAAATATCTGTATTGTTTCCAATCAAAGCAACCGTCATACGTGTTTAAATTATTTTACTTTTAAACATGATGCATTTTTGAAAAATAAGACAATGTCGTAGGGGTAAAAGGTTAAAAAAGGGTAATTACTTCCATCGATAACAAGGGGCGACGACAATTAGTTTTTAACCTATTAGGATGACTAAATATAGCAAAAGAAATATAAAATTGGTATGGGTTTTGCTTCTTTTTATGAAGAAAGTTTTATTGATATCCATTTTCTTTATTGCTTAAAAAAAGTAATAATTTGTTGGTAAAAGTTGTAACGGATTAGTTTTACCGACTACATATAAGGTGTAACTGACTAAATGGATAAAGAATTAGAACATAGTTTTGTAACTAATCTTGAACAAAATCAAAATATTGTTCACAAGGTTTGTAGGATCTACACCAGTGATTCAGAATCACATAATGATTTGTTTCAAGAGATTACAATTCAGCTTTGGAAGGCTTACCCCAAATTTCGGGGAGATGCAAAATTCAGCACCTGGATGTATCGGGTAGCCTTGAATACAGCAATAACGTTGTATAGGAAATCCAAGAGAAGTATAAAAACTACGGATCTGGATGCGATGAATTTCAGAATTAAAGCTGAAGACTATGATGATGAGGTAGAGCAACAATTGAAATTAATGTACGCTGCAGTAAAGCAGCTCAACGATATAGAAAAAGCCCTGGTCTTTTTGTATCTGGAAGATAAATCCTATAAGGAAATTGCTGATACCTTGGGTATAAGTGAGGTAAATGCCAGAGTGAAAATGAATCGGGTAAAGACAAAATTGAAAAAAATATTAAATCCCTAATCCCGTATGGATGAATTAGAGTTATTAAAAAAAGATTGGAAGAAGCAGGATACTGCTATGCCAAGGCTGTCGTATAATGAGATCTACAAGATGATTTTGAAAAAATCGTCTTCGATGGTAAAGTGGATTTTCATTATCAGTCTTCTGGAGTTCTCGCTATGGGTGTTATTGGATATTTTCCTTAGGGTGAACGGATATACAGAACAAGAGCAGGTAGACGAGCTACTAAGTGGCGGCTTTATTGTAGGACTTTCATTGGTATATTATGCAGTAATCGTGTTTTTTGTGGTTCGGTTTTATTTAAATTATAAGAAAATTCAAACTACGGATTCCGCCAAAGTTTTGATGGAAAATATTTTCAGAACCAGAAAAACCGTAAAATACTATGTTTGGTTTAATATCGGTTTCTTTGCGTTGACTTTTATGTCCTTTACTATTTATCTGGCTGCCTTTACCGATCATTATCAAAAACAAGCGGATCTGGGGCAGGCGTCTACCACAATTATTATAGTAAGCTCTATTATTCTTGGTTTAATCTTTATCGGATTTATTGCGTTATTCTATAGAGTCATTTATGGTATCATTACCAGAAGACTAAAAAGGAATTATACGGAGTTAGAAAAATTAGAAGTATAACTTATTTATTTTCGTTGAACGCAGAGGGTAGCAACTGAGGTATAAATTTTATGAGCAGAGGAAGCAAAAGACTTCCTCCAGGTAATATAAATATAGCAAGAGAAGGAATGGTCTTGCAGATGTCGATAAGTTGTTGTTTTACCTGTTGCTTTTCTTCTTTAGAGAGTTCTCTCATTGCAGATTGACCTAATAAAATCATTAGTTCCTTACTTTCAGTAATTTCTTTGATCAATCTTTTCTTATTTCTCAATACCAAAATACTTACGGTTCTTGAGGTTTGCTGATAGAAATGTAACGCAGGATTCGAATAATTGAAATAAGCGATCTGATCTTTATGAGCATTGATAAATTCATGAACCATATCTATAGATTCTTTAACCTCGGCATTTGATAATTTGAGTTCTGCTCCCAGTGCCGACATAAAGGTTTGTTCTCCCTGATCTAATTCTTTATCATTCCAAATAGCCATACTGGATAGATCTAGTATGTATTTTTTTTCAATATCATCAGTATAGGGATCCAACTCGATATAATCGAAACTTGCATCTTCTTCCGTAGAGATATTAGTATATCTCACCGACGAAGCAAATAACTTTATTAATAATTTATCGTGTTCATTTTGTTCATCTTTAGAATTTAATGCCAGAAAAACGGTATTGGTTAAGGTTTCTTCTAGTTGGGCAGCGTACTCAAAAGGGTTTTTGTTGTGAATCAAGAAATAATCAAAAGCTAACACATCAATAAACAAGAGCGCATTGGTGAGCAAGTGACTAAAGTTTTTTCTGAAGATCGATTCATTCGTTTGTATTCTGGCATGAATGATCTTTTCTAGCTTTTCTGTTTTATTGGTGGGGAGTACGTTAGAAAAAGAGAAAAATGATTTTTTGGTGTCCAGAAAGCCATAAAACTGTACTAATGCATTGATACAATCTTTAGGATTAGCATTCTGTATGGTGTCGTAATACACCACAACCAAAGCAGTTAATAAATTGATTTTTGTTTTTTCTTCTTCAGAGTAGGTAATATCCGAACTACTATCTATTAAAGAATGGATGGAAGTCCCGTAAATAAAACCGGCACTTCTCAATCCCGCATATAATTGTTCAAATGACCACTGAAGTCTTTCAGAGTCATCATCCAAATCTCTAAGATATTTATCAATCCATCCAGAAGTAGAAGGGTTCATTAATCTACCAGTTTATTACAAATTTAGGTTTATTTTTTTCTAAACAGTAACGATGGTGTTATGATGTTTACGATAATCATTAACAAACATTTAACGATATCAATAAAACCGACCCTAATAATGGCTCGTAAGTATAGGCGTAAACTTTTTAAAAACTAAAAAAATGAACTCTATTAAAAAAACAAATGTGCTTCTGTTTGGTAGCTTACTAATTCTGGTTGCAGTAATACTTATGGCAGCAGATCACATTGATGCACCAGGTATTCGATTAGCAGACGGAGGTGATGCCAAAGCAGACATAGCCGATTTTTATGCTTATGAAGGAGCAAATCCTGATAACACTGTTTTTGCTACAACTGTGCAAGGATTACAGATGCCTGGAGCAGATGCCTCTTTTGATGAAGATATCCTTATCGAAATCAATATTGATAACGATGGTGATATGGTCGAGGATATGGTGATCCAAGCCATTCCAAGAGATGGAACCATGTATTTCTTTGGTCCTTATGCACCATCAAATACAGGATTGAACAGTGTAATCGACGAAACCACATCTCTACGCGGAGAAGTAGCGATTAGTACGGGAGCAGCCGCCAATACGGCTACAGCCAATGGAATTTCTTATTTCGCCGGGCTTAGAGAAGATCCTTTTTTCTTCGATTTTGATCGTTTTTCACAAGTTATTCGCGGGCAAGTAGTTCCAGAAGGTTTCAATAGAAACGGAACAGATACATTTGATGGTACCAATGTACTAGCCGTAGTCATCGAAGTTCCTAATTCTTTATTAGGAGGAACATTTAGCCACCCTGCAGGAACCAATGTAGAAGTGTTTAATGCATGGGTAGAAACCAAAAGAAAACAATAATCTAATTTTTAAAAACTATAATCATGAAAATTTTAAAATATAGCACCCTACTTTTGATCACCTTATTGTTTGCGACAAGTTGTAACAATGATGACGATGGAAATCCAAATATTCCTGATCCAGGACCTGATTTTACAGGAACTTTTGCTCAGGTAGATCAGATGGGTAGACCGGCAATAAACAGCGCGTTATTACGATTTGACGATGGAGCAAACAAAGATGCGTTTAATGTTACTATTCCTTCAGAAAGAGTGCCAATTTTTCAACCGTTATTTTTAGAAGAGGCAGTTCGTCTTTACGGTGCATACGGAGCACAATATGAAAATAATATTCTTGGTCAAGATGCTGTACAACTTACCACATTTTTGGCAGCAGATGTACTACAGGTAGCACCAGATGCTCCAACTACTTATTTTGACGGTACAAATCTATTAACGGGTAGAAGACTTACGGATGATGTCATTGATATTTCATTGATATTGATTTTTGGAGGGCAAAACGGAGATCGCTTTAATGGGCAGGATCTTGATGGAGATGGAAATGCGGATCTTCCGATTTTGGTTAGTGATGGAGTGGATGCATCAGGAGAAACTCCTTTGGCGTCATTTCCTTATCTGGAACCGCCCCACGCTTCATAAAAGCTAAATTTTTGACCACCGCTACTACATATAATGTTGCAATCAAATAAATCTACCATATGTCATAGGGGTTGCAGCATTATGAATACCATGACGTAATGTTCCATACGTAGCGGTGGTTTAAAAAAATTAAACATTAAAATCTTAAACAGATGAAAACAATTCAAGCCTTATACATTTTAATAGCAGTAAGCCTTTTCGCCTCTTGTAATGAAGACACCAAAAGAATAAGTAACATAAGCGATTATGGCAGCTACTTACAAATAGATCAACAGGATAAAACCCTTAAAGCAGAGCACGAATTAGCATTCTGGAATGCAAGAATAAAAGAAGATAGTACTCAAATTACATCTATGGGCCCCGTGGCTCAAGCATATACCGATTTGTTTCAAGCTACAGGTGAGATTTCATACCTGAAAAAAGCTGAACAAATTTTACAAAAATCTGCAGATATAGCCGCTTTCAAAAGAGAGAATTATTGGTTAGCTCTTGCTCAAAATTATAGTACCCAACATCGTTTTATAGATGCAAAGGCAGCAGCAGAAACTGCAAGAGAAATTAATGACAACAAGGCTGCGAAAATGGTGTTGTTTGATGTGTCGATGGAGTTGGGAGAATACGATAATGC
The DNA here is from genome assembly GCF_055808215.1 of Aquimarina sp. KJ22-3. Classification (NCBI taxonomy): domain Bacteria; kingdom Pseudomonadati; phylum Bacteroidota; class Flavobacteriia; order Flavobacteriales; family Flavobacteriaceae; genus Aquimarina; species Aquimarina sp. KJ22-3. The sequence goes on from NZ_CM147859.1 coordinate 1,854,532, forward strand.
TTCAAAATATTTAGAAAAGATTGCAGATCATAATGATTTCAACTTTTTAATTCGATTGGCAAAGTGGAGTGATTTCAAAGGTAATCTCGATTTGACCATAAAATATATGGAGAAAGCCACAAAACTCGTAGAACAAAAGAACAACAAAGCACTCATGTTATGGTCTTACACCAATTTGGGCGATTATTATGGGCATGCAGGTAGGATCAAAGATTCGTATCAACATTATTTGAAAGCGTTGGAGATCGATCCTTCATATACCTATGCCAAAAAGGGTATCGCTTGGATAGCCTATTCTTACGAAAAGAAACCACAGGTAGCTCTAAGAATAATGAATAACGTGATTGCGAACAGTAAGAGCCCGGATTATTACTTGTTGAAAGCAGAAATCAGTGAGTATTTAGCAGATCAAACGCAAAAGGAAGACAATCTAAAGAACTACCGTGAAGGAGTAGACAACCCCAACTATGGGGTAATGTATAATGTTCATAATGCGATACTGTTGGCTGAGGAATATCAGCAGTTTGATAAGGCTATGGCATTGGCAGAAATTGAGATTAACAATAGACCCACACCTCAATCTTATGATTTGAAAGCATACATCTTGTATCTGAAAGGAGAATACCAACAAGCTTTGAATCTGGTAAATGCACATGTAGTGGATAAAACCTTTGAACCCGTTGCCAATCTGCACATTGCTCAGATTTATAAGGCCAATGGACTTTTGGATAAGATGGAAGTGATCAAGGAGGAATTGATAGGGAGCGATTATGAGTTAGGTCCGCTTACTGCTGTAAAAGTCCAGAACTTATGATTGGTTTTTGCAACCAATAAGGATATATCATTTACGCCCGACAATACATTGTTGCCGGAGTACAACTTATATACAATTTTTGATTTTTGTTTTTTGATGTTTAGATGAGGGCTTGTCTACTTGGGGGAGTAGGCAAGCTTTTTTGTATTATTAATCTTACTATTTGGGTATTCTGGCATATGAGTTGTGAAGATCATCGAATTTATCATTGTTTATATCGGTTTTGCCTGATTATCACATCTTTTGAATACTATTTTTTATTAGTTTTGACCCCACAAAAGGGGAAATTTCAACCATAAACCATTCTTATATGAAAACAAATTACGTATCAGTATTGAAGTATGCGTTCATTGCTTTATTTTTTGTTTACACATCTTGTAACAAGAGTGAGGAAAATGAACTAATGGAAGAACCTGCAAGCGAAGTTGCAGAACCTGACTTTGTTAAAAATGACGGGTCAGAAGGATTAACCAAAGAAGAGGGAGGACACGATGAAGAAGAAAACGCTCCTGAAGAATTTGGTGCAAAAACGTATGGTCACTACGATTATACATTATTAAAACCAACTGATTTAACTCTTGATGATGTAAAAGCAGCAGGTTGTGGAGAAACTAAAGTTATTCCACTATTAGTTGGATCACAAAAGAAAAGAGTAGGTAGAGTAGAAGTTACTAACGACGGAGAAAACTTATACTTATTCTTTAAGGCCAATAAGTCTAGATATATGAAAAAAGTATATCTGTATATTGGTGAAAAAGGACAAATTCCATTTTATTCTAATGGATTTCCTAATCTACGTAAATTTAACTACAAAGCTTTTCCTTACTACTTTGGAGGAACGAAGAAAGCGGCTTACGTTATTCCATTATCATCTATTAACTTAGATTGTTTTGAAATCGTAGCGTATTCTAAAATTTACGATGCAGACAGCAAGTGTTTCTATTCTGCGTTTGCATACAACAAAAACTTAACTCAGGAGTATGGATATTCTTATTACTCTGGATGCTACTACTACAGAGAGTGGGTACGTTCTTTTGAGTACTGTGTGAAAAGTTGTGCACCAGAATGTGTAAAAGCATATGGTTTCCACGAAGAGTGTGGATTCTGCGAGAATGACGTATTCAACACGTTCCTAGCATATGTGTTTATCGATAGTAGAGGAGATGCTGGATTTAATATTGAATTGATCACGAATCCAAATGGATGTGATATCAGCACTAGTACCGAAGTTGGACACATCAACGTGTCTTCTGTAAGCGATACTCGATTAAAAATTGAATATTCTGTTAATCCAGGATACGAAATGTGCGAGATCAACTTCAACTACGGAACAGGAAGATTTAATACACCAAACAACTTCTCAGAGCAATTTGATACACCAACAACATCATTCAGTTTTGAGATCGACAAGCTTTCTGGAGCAAACATCTTTATGAATAGTGATGCTATGATTACAGAGACGAACTAAGAAAAGTTTGTAAAAATAAATAATAAAGGGGTTAGGATGTTATCTTAACCCTTTTTTTATGATTCTACCGCACCAAGCGTATATAGCATTTCTAATGTAGGAGATTCACTTCCGCCTTCTGGTTCTAGGGTAATTCCAAAGGCTTCGGAATTATTAGGGTTGGATAAGGAGAAGATCTTATTTTTATTATCGGTGAAAGCATCCAACGTTCCCATACTTGTCGGGGTCAAGGGGTTCAAGCCTAAGGACCAAACCTGATAAACTTTTCCGGGAGGAGGAGTGGGTAACCCCGCAACATCAATATAGGCCTTTTGATTTTCTTTGTCCCAATATACTGTAGCATAAGCATTAGGGTCTACTTGTTGAGCAGCTAATGGTACCTGGATAAACTCTTTATTACGTAAAACGCTTAGTAAGTTTTTGGTTTGAGATAAATCTTCTTCTGCTACTTGAATTTTGCCTTCAAGTAATTGCTTTTCTATTTGGTTTTCTACCAGTTGTTGCCTTAGCTCCTTATTTTTATTCAATTGTACAAATAAACCAGCTAATAAGGCGACTGAAGCTGCCCAACCAATATACATCGGTAAATTGCTTCGTTTTCTGGTAATCGGAATTACAGAGTTATCTTCAGGATCTAAACGATTTTCGATTTTTGAGTATATGGATGCATCCAAATCGGGAGCCACAGCTGCAGATAGTTCTTTCAAAGAGTTTTCGATTCGCTCAACCTCCGCCAGAGCTTCTGGATGTTTTTGCAAAATAGCATACACCTCGGTATTCTCTTTTTCAGAAAGAGAACCGTAAACATAAAGTTCTAAAATCCCGGATGCTATGTATTCTTTAATATCCATGTATTTGTTATACTTCTAAGACTTGTTTTAGTTTATCGATACAAATCCTATTTCTGGTTTTCACTGTTCCCAAAGGAATATCCAGAGTTTCTGCAGTTTCTTTTTGGGTAAACCCTTTAAAAAACAGCAAATCAATTATTTTTTTACAAAGAGGCTCTAGAGCACTGATGTATTTTTTTATTCCTATACTATCTACTTTACTTAAAAAATTATTGTTGTCCTCTAATATATCTACGAAATTTTCGGCTTCAAGGTTTTGATAGGAATTCTTAAAACTTTTTGATCTGGTTTTATCAATTGCCGCATTACGAGCAATATTGAGTATCCAGGTAAAGAACCTGCCCTTTTTTTCTGAATAAGAAGGTGCATTATTCCAGATTTTAATAAAAACGTCTTGTAAAACCTCTTCGGATAATTCTTTATCTCTTAATATATTATAAATAATCCCATAGACATTAGTAGCATACATGTCATAAATGCTTTGCAAAGCAGATTGCTCTTTGTTTTGTAATGCTATTATAAGTGCTGTGGGTTGCATTAAAGAGTGTGAGGGTAAACTATTAAATAATGATTTAGTGCGTTAAAAGAAAAAGAGCTCGTTTAACCATTTCTTTTTTTAGTATATGTTATTGTATGATTCCACCGCAACTTACTCGGCTACCTGCGGCTCCAGATGGTTGAGAAGTAAAATCATCGATTCCTTGGTGCACAATTACTGCTTTGCCCAAAATATTTTTCTTGTCATCATCACATCCAATGCACCATTCAGTAGTTGCGAAATTAATCACCCCATGGCCTTCAGCATCCGCTTTTAGATTCCCAATATCTCCTTTGTGATAACCTTCTTTTGCTCCCCATTTTCCATGAGGTTCCATGGTAGGATTCCAATGCCCTCCCGTAGATTTTCCGTCAGGAGATGAACAATCTGCTTTTTCGTGAATATGGATAGCATGTTCTCCTTCATTTAGTCCGTTGAGTTCTGCTGTCATATTAACAATACCTTCAGTTTCGATAAAAGTAACTTTACCCGAAACTTTGCTATCACTTTTAGGGTCTAGTGTAATAGTAATCGTTTTAACTTCGCCTTCCTTTTTTTATATAATTTTTCAACTGTAGTGGTTGGATCTATCTCCTGTTTTTTTTCACCTTTACAGCCGACAATTATGATTGACAAGAAAGCAAAGACTATCAATTGTAACGCTTTCATAATTATAACTTGTCCTTTGTTTACTAGGGTAAGATAGTGTAGTTTTCGATGATTACAAAAGATTCGTGAATGAAATCATTCTGTAAGAAGTAATGTTTACTTGGTATATGGTTATATTTTTTTATCAATTCTTGAGCATTTCTGATACCTCGTTTAAGATTCTCTGTGATAATCAGGGCCTTATTGATCCTATTTTGCGAGTTTTTGATTTTCAGTATAAAATAAATAAGGCTTCTTTTTTTACCATCAGTTAAGGATTCAAAAATCTCAAAGGCTTCTGGGTCACTTTGCAGAACGGCATCGAACTCTTCGGGCATTTCTACCCCGTACTTCGAAGTGTCTTCGTTCAATTGTACTGTAAAATAATCCGAAGGAAATATCTTCATCTTTTTTTGATTGGCTTTATTAAAAGTGATGTGATATTGATTGTTAAACTTTTGAATAGCAGCATGGAAGGAAGTTGATCTGTTTTCAAACAGAATAGTAACGATTACTCTTTTATAACCTTGGTCAAGAAAATTATGGGCAATTTTATCAGGAACAATAAAGGTATGTCCAGAATGTAAATGTGTTTCAAAAGCTAAAGTGCTCATACGCTGTTTTTTGTAAAGATAAGACTAAGATGTATTTTCTTAGGGCTTAGAATATCTTGTTTAGAGTTTGTTGAAATTTGTTAATCAAATCTATCATTTTACTATGTAAAACATTCTGTTTTTTAGAAAAAACACCATCAAATTTTTACACTTTTCCCGTAATTGAATAATGGTTGTTTTATCATTTGTTTATCAAATAGTTAGGTTTTGGTTTGTTCTGGTTTTTTGTGACTAACAGTGTTTATAATAGTTTCGGAATAGCGAATGTATAAAAAAGAGTGTTTTAACAAATGTGTTAAATAAAAAATAATATATAAGTTAATTTATGATAATTTAGTATGCGTTTCGCAATCATTATCGTAAATCCTTCATTTTTCTTTAATTTTGCTATACACAAACTCAAAACTTATTTTTATGAAAAAAGTCTACTCGTTTGTCATTTTATGCTTTGTAATTTGTCAAACAACTTTTGCACAGGACATTAGTGGTATTGTCCAAAATCATTTTCAAGACGCGATTTCACACACTTCAAAATCTCAGGCTACTCTTAACGACTATAACTACGTTATTACAGATGAGGTGCCTTCATTAAAGAAGGGAATTACTCACGTATATCTGAGACAGATGTATAACAACATTCCGATCATGAATGGTAGTTATAAATTAACTGTTCAAAATAATCAAGTTACCTATGAGATTAATCAGTTTGTAGATGCTGTGAACAGTAAAATTAATTCAGTTAGCCCTGGGATCACTCCAGAACAAGCAATTAATGCTGTGGTTAGCAAACATAAACTTGCTCAAGCAAAAAGTTTATCAAGAACATCTCGAAAATCTAAATTAGGAGATGTATTGGTATATAAAAATTCTGGATTAACGATAAAAGAGCAACCTCTGGAAGCTAAACTGGTATACAGATTGGTTAAAGACCAATTGCTATTATGCTGGAATGTAAGTTTATATCAAAAGAATGGGCAACACTGGTGGGTAGCTGATGTGGATGCCAATACTGGAGCAGTTGTTCACGAAGAGAACCATGTGATTTCTTGTAGTTTCGATGAGCCTGGTCACGCTAATCATAATCATAGCCATACCGAGTCAGTACTATTTGATGATACTGTAGCTGGGCCTATGACTAAAGCAGAATCACTAGCATTTGCTCCTGATTCTTATAATGTATATCCAATGCCAATTGAGAGCCCTATTCATGGAGGGCGTTCTATCGTAACGGATCCCGCAGAAGCTACTGCTTCTCCATTTGGATGGCATGATACCAACGGTAGTGCTGGTGCTGAGTTTACGATTACAAGAGGTAACAATGTATGGGCACAGGATGACAGTAATGGAAATAATGGAACTGGTTTTTCTCCTGATGGAGGATCTGGTTTGGATTTTGATTTTCCTGTAAACTTAAATCAATCTCCAAGTAACTATTTAAGCGCTTCTGTAACTAACTTGTTCTACTGGAATAACATTATCCATGATGTGTTTTATCAGTATGGTTTTGATGAAGCTAGTGGAAACTTCCAGGAAAATAACTATGGAAGAGGTGGATCAGGAAGTGATTCTGTAAATGCAGATGCACAAGATGGAAGTGGAACTAATAATGCAAACTTCTCTACACCTGGTGACGGAGGAAATCCGAGAATGCAGATGTTCTTATGGAATAGAACTAATCCAGGAAGAGATGGTTCTTTTGATAACGTAATTATCGTACACGAATATGGTCATGGTATCTCTATCCGTTTGGTAGGTGGACCATCATCAAACACACTTGGTGGATCTGAGCAAATGGGAGAAGGATGGTCTGACTATTTTGGTCTAATGCTTACTATGAGAGCGGGAGATCAAGGGACAGATGGTAGAGGAGTAGGAGCTTATGTGCTAGGTCAGGCAACTGATGGAGCCGGTATTCGTCCAACTCGTTATTCCACTAATCGATCTATTAATGATACCGACTATGCAGATATAGGTGGATTAGCAAGACCACACGGAGTAGGATACGCTTTTGCTACAATTCTTTGGGATATGACTTGGTTGCTTATCGATCAAGAAGGATTTGATCCAGATTTTTATAACGGAACCGGAGGTAACAATATCGCGTTGGCTCTTGTTGTAGAAGGACTTAAGAATACAGCGAATAACCCTGGATTTGTATCAGGTCGTGATGGAATCCTTCAGGCAGATCAGGACCTTTATGGAGGACAGTACAGTTGTCTAATCTGGAAAGCTTTTGCTGAAAGAGGAGTAGGTGAAGGAGCTAATGAAAATAATAACGGAGGTTCTAACGGACAAACAGACCAAACTGTTTCATTCACGAACCCTTGTGATGGAGGAGGACCTGGTCCAGGAACCGGAGATTGTTCTGGAGATGTAACTTCTTACCCATTTAGCGAAAGTTTCGAAACTAATTTAGGTCAGTGGGCACAAGCTACAACTGGTGATGATTTAGACTGGACTAGAGATGCAAATGGTACTCCTTCTAACGGAACCGGACCTGGAAGCGCAGCGGATGGTAGTTTCTATCTATATGTTGAAGCTTCTGGAAATGGAACAGGATATCCTAATAAGAGAGCGATTTTGAATTCTCCTTGTTTGAATTTCAGTAGTTTGTCAACACCTACACTAACTTTCCAATACCATATGTTAGGAAGCGCTATCAACAGCTTAAATGTTGAAGCAAGAACCAATAATGATGGAGCATGGACAAGTGTATTCAGCAGAAACGGAGATCAAGGTAGCAACTGGAACGCTGCAGATGTTGATCTTTCCGCGTATGCAGGACAAGCTAGCGTGCAACTTCGATTTAATGTAGTAACTGGTAGTGGTAGTCAAGGATGGCAGAGTGATATTGCTATTGATGATGTAAGTATTCAGGAAGGATCAAGTAACCCTGGTCCAACATGTGATGCACTTAACTTTAACAACTTCACTATTAATTCATTCTCGAATCAGGATTCAGCTGGTGATTCTTCTATCGGAAACGGAGGAGCTTCATTATCACTTACAAATAACACTTGGAAGTTTATTCCTTTAAATTATACGGTAACTGCTAACACAGTGATCGAGTTCGATTTTAGCAGTACTAGTCAGGGAGAAATTCATGCTGTAGGATTCGAAGATGATAATAGCTTAACATCTACTAGATATTTCAAAGTTCACGGTACTCAAAACTATGGGGTAACCAATTTTGATAACTATTCTGGAGGAACAACAACCTATACGATTGCAGTGGGTACGTTCTACACAGGTAGTATGGATAGACTAGTGTTTATCAATGATAATGATGCAGGTTCTGGTAATACTTCTACATTCTCTAATGTGAAAATCTTTGAAGGTTCTTGTGGATCATCATTTGCACCAGTAGATTTTGGACCGGTTACGGCACAAATAGGAACAGAAGACGAAGGTCAGTTATCTTCGATCAGAATAGCACCAAACCCTTTACAAAAAGGAAACGCATTACAGGTATTTATGCCTAATAATCAGTTGTCTAAATCTACAGACACTTCTTACTCAATTATTAACCTAATGGGACAAGAAGTAGGAAAAGGACAACTTAACAGTAATGGTTGGATTAATGTGGATTACCTTGGAGCAGGTATGTACATGCTTCAAATTCAAAATTCACAAATGAAGACTGTTGAACGTTTTATAATTAACTAATTTGATTTGTTGAGAAAGGAAAGGCCGTTATACAACGGCCTTTTTTCTTTTATAGGTATGAGGAAAATTGTTTTGATACTTGTCTATATATAGTACGGCCAACGGTATTAAACCATGTGGCAATCTATACACTACTTGATACAAGTTTTGATGCAAAGATTCTAGGGGGAAATCGACATAAAAGTTAGCTACTATTCTAGCTAATGCTGTAAGTAACCCCCAAACTACGGCATACCAAAGCGCATACTTCATTACTTTGGGTACAAAAATCAGGGCGGCAACGATAAAGTCAAGAATTCCTGCGATATACAAAAAAGTCAACGCGCTAGATTCAGAACATCCAAAAATTTGAATCACCATATCTACAAATTTCCCCGGAACAGGATAAAAACCAAAGGCGTATAATCCATGCGAAAAAAAGGTAAGGGCAATCAAAATCTTAAGGATAAGAATAATACGTTCTTTGCTAATGGTATTCTTGACAAATAGAATAAACACAAATGGAGTACTAAATTGTATACTGTGCTCAAAAAACTGACCCAAGTGATAGAACTTTTCTTTAGCCATTAATACGGACAATAAGATTAAACTAATTCCTCCCGCATAAATTGGAATTTTTTGCCACATTTTTGGAACGGTATTCACAGTGAGCGAAACTATAGCAGCGATCAAGTATAACAATCCATTCACTCGAATGCTATTTTGTATAAAATCATCTGTGGTACTACTGGTTACATATTCTTTCCATGGGATGTCAAATATAGATTCTACAATAGGTTTCAACAGGGCTTCATCCCAAAAAAAGAGCGAAAAGGAGCATCCCAAAATAGGTGCTGCCAGGCTCGTCCTATAAAAATCAGAAATACAGAGCCTTTAATAATCCATAAAGTAGTTGAGTTTTTCATGCCACAAAATAAATCATATTGATGTTAACATTAGTTGAAGATATAGTTATGTTTCGTAAAAAGGAGTGTTATCATATTTAATTCTGAATTAAGTTTGAGATAGGTTTTAAAATTCTGTTTTTCAATATTTTAACTTTGTTTTTTTAACCTAACATCTTAAAACCATGAATAAAATATGCCTGCTTTTTGTAATCCTTTTTGCATGGAAATCCAATGCTTCCAGTGACAAATATAGATTAACTTTGCGTGATAATCCAGCAACTACCATAGTGATCGGATGGAACCAAATTTCGGGAACAAATCCTGTAGTATACTATGGTCCTGTCGATCAAGGTAGTAATTATCAAGATTATCGATATTCTGCGGCACCCAGTCGTATTGTTTCTTATCGGGGGATGAACAATCATTTTGTAAGATTATCAAGACTTACACCAGATACAGCCTATTATTTTGTGATTAAAGATAGTGAAGGTGTTAGTAGAAGGCTTTGGTTTAAAACTGCGCCTTTGGAAGAAGGTAAATTTTCTTTGATAGCCGGTGGGGATTCCAGAAATAACAGAGTGCCTAGACAAAATGCAAATCGATTGGTAGCAAAGCTTAAACCGCATGCAGTTCTCTTTGGAGGCGATATGACCGACAATGATAACGATGCTCAATGGAGAACGTGGTTCGATGATTGGCAATTCACCATAGCAAATGATGGTAGAATGTTTCCGATAATTGCGGCAAGAGGAAACCATGAGAATAGTAATAGTACTATTGTAAATTTATTTGATGTTCCTTCATCTGGGGTTCATTATGCCATTACTTTTGGCCGTAATATTGTAAGAACTTATACCTTAAATTCATTAACTGCTATTTCGGGATCGCAAAAAGATTGGCTTCGAGATGATCTTAATGCTAACTCTAGTGTGGTTTGGAAGATTGCCCAATATCATTTTCCTATTCGACCACATGTCTCTTCCAAAGGTGAAAATTTGATAGAATATGCCAATTGGGCCCAATTATTCTATGATAAAGGAGTGAAACTAGTTATCGAATGTGATGCACATACGGTAAAGAGTACCTGGCCACTTCGTCCTTCTACCAGTTCCGGAAGTGAAGAAGGATTTAAACGAGATGAAAACGGAACAGTCTATGTAGGAGAAGGTGGTTGGGGAGCTCCGCTACGAGATAATGATGATATTAAAGGTTGGACGAGAGATTCTGGAAAGTTTAATCAGTTTAAATGGATTTTTGTGAATGAAGCAAAAATTGAAACAAGGACGATAATGGTCGATAACGCTTTACAAGTAGGAGAGGTGTCTAACGATGATGTTTTCCAAATACCAAGTAATCTTCAGATATGGAATCCTAGTAACGGAAGCGTTATTAAAATTATTAATAAAAACCTTCAGGCACCTCAAATCACATTGGTTAATCCTACTGATGGTCAACACTTACCCAATTCTGGTACTGTGGATATTAAGGCAAACGTTATCGATAGTGATGGACAAGTAGAAAAAGTAGAGTTTTATGTAGATGGAAATCTGATCAATACTGATTTTACTTACCCTTACAACACTCCAAGAAATTTGAGTAGTGGTATCCATAAAATCAAAGTGGTAGCTTTTGATAATCATGAATTGTGTAGCGAAAAAGAAATTTCCATTACAGTTGGTCAATTTGCCAGAAATATCACGATACCAGTTTCCGAAGGATACGATGATGTAGAGGAAAATGTGATCGGACAATTGTATGTAGATAGTAGTGATTTAGAACTGGTATATGACTCTACAAATCTTTTAAGTTTTCAGAAAGTGGGAATTCGATTTCAAAATGTTGATATACCTCAGGGCGCTACCATAAGCAATGCATATATTCAGTTTACGGCAGACGAAAGTAACCGTCGTAGTGCAGAATTAGAATTTTCTTTACACGATAGTGATAATTCGCCTCAATTTACGGATCGAGATAATGTTTCAGGTAGAGGTGTGGTACCACACAAAATACGTTGGAAACCACAACCTTGGACTGAAGGTCAGTATGGAGCTGCTCAACGTACACCAGAGTTAAAAGGTATGGTACAACAAGTTGTGGATAGACAAGGTTGGAGGCCAGGAAATAGTATGAGTTTCATCATCCGAGGAAAAGGTAAGAGCTCTTACAGAACAAAGTATAAACGAGTTGCCGGAGCGTATGAAAGCGGAGCCCATAAGGCAGCTAAATTGATTGTGGTATACTCATTTAGCGGTAGTCGTAGAGCAGTAACAGAGCCAGAACAAGAACTAGCCGTTAAGTTAAAAGAACCGAAAATTAATGAAAAAGCTAAGATCTACCCCAATCCATTCGATCAAGAGTTTGAGATCTTGATTCCAAATGTAAAAGGAGATGTTTCGGTACAGATCTATGATAAATCAGGAAAGATGAGATATTCAAACCTTAACCCAATACGTAATAAAATAGTAAGTATTCGTCCGGAAATACTAGATAAAGGAATCTATATCGTTCAGGTAATTGACAAGAACGGAAAGACATTACTCTCAGAACAAATACTCAAGAAATAAAGACGGTTTATACAACAAAGAGAGAGGTTGATTTTTTCCTCTCTCTTTTTCATTTATATCGGTTTTATTAACCAATTTTAAACTGTATATTAACCTTTTTAAAACCTTATGTTACCAATATTAACTCTAAGTTACTATTAGATTACAATGTATTTCTTAAAACGTCATACATTAATTTTAACCAACCTAAACAAACACACAAATCATGAAAAGAACATACTTTCTCATCTTTATTTTTATTGGTTTTCAGTTATTTGCTTCAAATGATAAGTACAGACTTACCTTAAGAGGCAATCCAGCGACTTCAATAGTTATTGGGTGGAACCAAATTTCAGGAAGTAATCCTACAGTATATTTCGGAACAACAGATTTTGGAACGAATTATAACAATTATCCAAATTCTAAATCTCCCGATAGAATTGTATCGTACAAAGGAATGAATAATCATTTTGCACGATTGACAGGTTTACAACCTAATACAGCCTACTATTTTGTGATTAGAGATAGTCAAGGTACTAGTGAGCGGTTTTGGTTCAAAACAGCACCTTCAGATAACAGTAGATTGTCATTTATTGCGGGAGGAGACTCTAGAAATAATAGAACTCCAAGACGAAATGCAAATAGTTTGGTAGCAAAGTTAAAACCACATGCTGTATTATTTGGAGGGGATATGACGAACCGAGATACTAATTCTGAATGGAGAGAATGGTTTGACGATTGGCAATTGACTATCGCCAGCGACAATAGAATGTTTCCAATTGTAGCTACCAGAGGTAATCATGAAGATAGTAACAATAGTGTATATCATTTATTCGATGTACCTTCTACCAGTGTTTATTATGCGATTACTTTTGGTAATAATCTAGTAAGAACATATACCCTTAATACAGAAATTTCGATTTCCGGAAATCAAACTAACTGGTTACGAAATGATTTGAACGCAAATACCAATGTTATTTGGAAAATGGCGCAATATCATAAACCAATGCGCCCTCATGTATCTTCAAAATCTGAAGGAAATAACCAATACAACAATTGGGCACAATTATTTTATGAAAAAGGAGTGAAGTTGGTGGTAGAGTGCGATGCACATACCGTAAAAACAACCTGGCCTGTACGCCCGTCAACTGGATCGGGAAGTGATGAAGGTTTTGTTAGAGATAATCAAAATGGAACCGTCTATGTTGGAGAAGGGTGTTGGGGAGCTCCATTGCGATCTAATAATGATAACAAAAACTGGACGAGAAACTCGGCTCGTTTCAATCAGTTTAAATGGATTTTTGTAGATGAAAACAAAATAGAAACTCGAACCATACAGGTAGATAATGCTTCTCAAGTTGGATCTGTTTCTAATAATAATGTATTTGCCATACCAAGTAATTTGGATATCTGGAACCCATCAAATGGGAGTGTGGTCACTATAAATAAAGGAACAGTGGTAGATCCAGATCCGGATAATGGTACCGTAGATGTGGCAATTTCTTCGGGGAATGATGATGTAGAAGAACGTGAAAATGGAGATTTATATACGAATAGTAGTGATCTTGAACTAGTGTATGATAGCTATAGCAATGCAGGATATCAGATAATTGGTTTGCGTTTTAGGGGAGTAGGAGTTCCTAAAAATGCAACGATTACCAATGCATATTTACAGTTCACCGCAGACGAAAGTAATAGTGCAGATGCAGAATTAGAAATAGCATTGCACAACAGTAGTAATTCTCCAGCTTTCTCAAATTCCAACAAAGTTTCAAACCGAACTACTTTTTCCAGTAAGGTGACATGGACACCACAATCATGGTCGAGTAATCAAAGTGGTAACGCACAACGATCTCCTAATCTAAAGAATATGGTACAAAGCTTAGTCAATAAAAGTGATTGGTCGTCTGGGAATAGTTTGAGTATGATCATTAGAGGAAAAGGAAGAAGTTTAACAAGTACTTCGGCAAAACGAGTGGCTGATTCTTATGAAGGAGGAGCAAGTAAAGCCCCTCGATTAATTATAAGTTATACTACAGATAGTAACCCTCCACCACCAAATCCATGTGCTGGAGTTTCCGAATGGCAAAGTGGTGTAAGTTATTCAACTGGTGATAGAGTGACCTATCAAGGAAACCTTTTTGAAAGAACTTCTAGTGGCTGGCAATTTATCGAAGCTTGTGGGGCATCAAGAATCAATACTACTTTTGTTCAAAGAGTTACCCCTCCTTTGTTTAATGATTTGGTGGAGCAAACTATTATTCATCCCAATCCATTTACTACCTCCATTCATATATCAAGTTCATCATTGATCTTGAACAAAGCGAATGAAATAGTTATTTATAATATTGCAGGCGCAGAAATATACAAAGCGAATATCACTGCAACCATGAAAAAGGAAGGGTTAATATTTAATCCGGAAATTAAAGAATCAGGTGTTTATCTACTTTCTATATTTGATAAAAATGGTCAGATTTTAGAAAATCATAGGTTGATCAAGAAATAACAGTATATACGCTTCTAGGCGTGCTTCTATATATGAACCGTTAATCTATCTAAAGATTAACGGTTCTCTTTTTCTAGAGAATTTGTTAAATGATGTTTTCGTAATTCTACGATAAGTATTTAATAGTATGATATCCTGAAATTAGCTGTAATAATCTTAAAACCTTTGTTATGCATAATTTAGTGAAATCTATTACACGTCTAGTGTTGAGCGTAATTTTATTGGTAGCCTGCGAAACGGGAAATGATGATGTCGAATTGCTGCAAAATTCTTCAAAAAGCACTCAGGCAAAAAGCAGTTCTACATTTGATGTAAAGATTGAGTTAGTCGATCGTTTTGGTCAGCCTGTGGGACCAAATGGGTTACAGGGATACTTTGCAATTAATCAAGATACCGGAGAGGTATTTTATCCTAATCGTAGTGATGATGATAATGTTTTCAGGTTCTTACCAGAAGGATCGTATCGATTTGATGCTTATGATGGGTATTTTGACGGTGCATCATCGTCATTTGTTAAGCTGAGCCAAGAACTTGTTGACCCCAACGGTTACATTATCGTAACGCTTCGTTATTGGTCTGAATAATTTCTGGAGAGCATTTCATATGTACAGATAAGGGAAAGTATTTACAAGAACTTTCCCTTTTTTGTTTTAATACTTATTTTAAAGCTTTTTAACACTGTATTTTCTTCCTTGTTTTAGTTCTTTACCAGCATATCCTTCAAAGAAAATGGGGATCGCAATATCTCTTTCTTTTCTCACTACAAAATGAAGATGAGGGCCTCTGGTATATCCTGTGAGTCCTGAAAAACCAATATGCTGCCCTTTAGTAACCTGATCTCCTTCCTTTACAAGAACACCATCGTAATCCAAATGTACGTAAGAGGCTGTGGTTCCATCATCATGTAGGATGATAATTCTATTGGCTTTGTATAAAAACGCTTTGCCTCCGGATTCTTTGAACTTACTTTGCACTTTTACTACTAATCCTTCTCTGGCTGCATAAACGGGTTCTCCGATTTCTAACTGAAAATCTATTGCATATTTTGATGCTGTCTTAGTATGCGAAAACTTACCATTAAAACCCTGTGATACCCGATATTTTTTATTTTTCTTAAAAGGTAATCGGTATAAATAATTGGTATTAGGTTTTGTATTTGTAGGATCCCCAATGTAATACCCAGCTCGATATGTTTTATTGAACTCTTTTGTAGCGATTGTTCGATCTTTTTCTTTCCATTGTATAACTACTAAGCTGTCTTTGGGAGGGAGCACCATTTCTTTCACCAGACTATCTGTTGCTCTCAGTTTGATATAAAAAAGAAGAGGAGCATAGGTGTGATTAAAGGCTCTGACTGCAGTGCCTTTTTCAAATTTAATCGTTTTTAAGCTAATGTCTTTTTTTACTGAATCTTTCGAAACACTATAAAGCAAATTATCGGTGTTGAAACCAAATACAAATTGTATGGGGATAAAAAATAAAAGTATGATTCTGTACATACTATAAAGATCAGAAAAATTTGATTTTGTTACAATGCCTCGTTCTATTGAAGGAGAAACATAAAAAAAGCGATTTGAAAGTAAGTTCAAATCGCTTTTGTATATAAGTAAAATAACATCAGTATATATTACACGGCTACTTCAGGTTTATGCAGACTTACAACGGTCAGTACTGCTATACCATTCACCCAATAATAGTAGGAATCAATTCCTTTGAATCCGAAAATAGTAGGTGCTAAAATGAATAACACAGCAACTGCAAAATCTACAATAAGGTGAAAACGATACGATAATACTCTAAACACTCCTAAGTGATGATCCGTTAATAGTGTCAATACAAAGGCTGCAATTCCTATAGCTACCGATAGTTGCAATGCTATCGGGTTAGAGCTTCCTAATCCCAATATGAAGGGTAATACAATCAATGCTATAGCTACTGGGTAGTCTAAAAACGCATGTATTCTTTTGGTTACAAATTTCATAATTATTGTTTTTATATGGGGGTTAATACTAGTTGTGGGTTTTGCTCAGTTTATTCCAATTCTTATCAGCAACACCTTTTAATTTTCCGTGATTCTTCTCTGCCAACCACAGTTGTTTAGCATCCAACTCTACATTGTTTAGGTATAAGTAGTATTTACCATCTTTCACGATAAATTTATTAGGATCTACTCTAAACTTTGCTCCGGCATATACTCCAAAAGCACAGTATCCACCGTATTGAGGAACATATTTTGCAGGGTTTTTTTCGAAAGTTGCTTTTTGCTCTGCAGAGGTAAAGTAGTATGCTATTTTGTTGTATTCTGACTTGTAATTCTTATTTCCTCTTTGTGCTAGTCCAAGATCTAAGTATGATACTGCACTATATCCTTGAAGTGCAATATTACTATTGTCAATATTATTGGCCATTTTATCTTGAGCCGAAATTGTTGTGGTCAGTGAAAATGCTGCGATTACTAATACTAATTTTAAAGTTTTCATTTTTTTATTTTTTTAATGTTTGTGATTTTTTGTTTGTTATTCTGCGTTGAAGTATTCTTCCTGGATTACTTGTCCTTCATTATTCCATATTCTACGGATGATTTCATGCCAGTAGATCTTGCTTCCGTCTTTCATATCAAAATCGAAAGTAAATTCTGAAGCGGATACGTTTCCGTCTACGATAGAATGATGATGTTGAATGCCATTTACATTGGCGATAGATCCTGCAAAACCTTCCATTTTGGCAACCATTTCTGCCTTGTTGCTGGTTTTACCATCACCATAGTCCGAGGTAATAGCATTGTCTGCGAAGAATTCTTTTACTGCGTCTACAATAGCTCCTTGACTTACTATTGCATCCATTTTTGTTACTTGTTCTTTAATATTCATCTTTTTATTTTTTAGTGAATTAATACACTGCAAAGATGAATCAGAATCAAGGGTTTGTTGCTACAAAAAAAGGACTAAGAATTGTACTTTTTTAATTTGAAATCTGTGGGTGTAGTACCCGAATAATGTTTAAAAAACCTGGAAAAGTGATTGGGCTCTTCAAACCCTAATTGCGCTGCTATAGCTGATATAGACTGATCTTCGATTAGCATGAGCTTGGCTGTATTGATCAATTCTAATCGAATCAACTGCCCAAAAGAAGTGTTCATTTTGGATTGTACTTTTTTGGATAAGGATTTTATAGAAAGGTTCATTTTATCTGCATAGAATCCCAAAGATCTTTCTTGTGTATGATACTTTTTGAGAAGCTCGATGATATCCTGTGTAAACAGATCTCTGTTTTTGAAATCAAAGTTTTCTCTAAACTGTTTGGGAGTTTGCCCAGTAGAGTTTTTAAATACACGATTAAAATAGGCATCATCTTTAAACCCTAATTCGTAAGAAATCTCTTGGATGTTTTTATCCGTAAAAGCCACTTCTTTGAGACTTTCTTGTAATCTCTTGGCACTCATTAAGTTTTTGATGGATAAACCGATTTTATTTTTAACCAGAGACTGCGCGTTATAACCGCGATCATTAATTAGGTTTACCAAATCGGTACTCGTTAAGTTATTAGAATATTCATCATCGATCACCTCTTTTACATCAAAAATGACATGATATTCTTCCTTATTGGCTTTAAAAGGATTTTGCCAGTACCATTGTTTGGATGAAATGTCAATGATATCCGCAGAATTATCGGTTAATACAGATTTGGATAAAAAAGTATTGCACTCATCACATTCTAATAAATCGATATACCCTAAAGAGATGAGGTGTTTAAACAAAACGCGAACGTCGTTATTATAAAACTTATCTTCATTACCGAATTCAATTCTTCTTACCAAGAAATCATCAGATAAGAATTTAATGTATTGCCCTTTTTCCAGGAAAATAGCTTTCTCTTTCCAATCAAAATAATTTTTGAAATCAACTTGAATGCTCCCTTCTCCATATAAGATATGAATAAGAGTATGCCTTTCTATAAAGTATATCTTATTAATTTCAGGAGTAAATTTTTCTACCTTTTGCATTCAGTTGCTTTATCTAATTGAAGAGATCTTTCAAAGATAAATATTTTGTAAAAATTGATATCGTTGTTCAAACGTTATTTGGGTTTCAGATTGGATCTTCTTCTGAAGCTTGATCACTGTTGTTTCCAGTTGTTTTTTAAATATGCTAAAGCTTCTATCAATGCTTGCTTTGATGATTTAGGAGAAAACCCCAATTCGACCCTTGACTTTTGGATGTTATAGTCTTGTTTCAAACCATAAAACATATCCAAATAATGACGTTGTAATAAAGGCTCTCTTCCAGATAGATATGACCATAATTCCATAATTGTTGCTATTATATAAAGTAAAAATCTAGGGACTTTTATTGGAGTTTTAATCTCTAGATTAGGATATTGCTCGGAAGCTATGGCTACACTTTCATATAAACTAGTGTGCTTTTCATTGGCTAAGATATATCGTTCGCCGTCCTTACCTTTTCGCATCGCTTGATATGCGCCAAGGGCTACATCTTTTACGTCTATCCAGTTAAGAGTTATGTTAGTGTCAATGGGGATTTCTTTATGTAATATTTGAAATACCAGATGATTAGAATAACTTAGTTTATGAGCAATACTTCCTATCATTGCTGAAGGTAAAATAAGGACTGTTCGGATTCCATATTTCTTTCCTAACGAAAGCGCAAGTTGATCCGAGTCGTTTTTTGAATTGTAATACCAATTTCTCCGATCTTTGTTATATCCATTTTCTGGGCTGGCTGGAAGCTTGGTGAAATCCAATGCAGCTACAGAACTGACATAAACGATATTTTTGATACCGCATTCTTTGGCAATGTCAAATACATTTTGTGTACCTTGGATATTGGTGTCATAAATTTCTTTTTTGGGGTGCTTGGCCCACATGTTAAAATTAGCTGCTACAGCATAAACGTTTGTAACACTTGTAAAAGCTGTTCTCAAAGAGTTTTTGTCTGTAATATCGGCATGTACAACTTCGCAATCAAGTCCTTCAAAGGGAGTAAGGTTGTTGATGTTTCTTACTGTAACGCGGACCTTTTTATTTTTTGATAGTAGTAATCTAACCAGATTGTTGCCAAGGTGCCCATTTGCCCCAGTAACCAGTGAAATTTCGTTGCTCATACATTTTGATGTTTGAGCAAATCTCGAAACTTAAAAAGGAATCAAAAATAACATTTGTTAGAAAGTAATTTGTTTCCGGATCCTACTCAAGGACTGAGGTTCTATACCTAGAAAGGAGGCAATATTTTCTACAGATACCTGTAATGCTAGTTCAGGAGTTTGTTTGATAAACTTAAGATAACGCTCTTTGGCCGTTAGAGTTTGAAAATCATACACACGCTCCATTTTACAGCGAAGACTCTCGTTGATAATGGCTTCAGCCAATTGATTCCATTTGGTATCGGATTGTTTCAGGAGATCAAAGTTGGTTTTAGAAATTCTTTATAATTTGCAATCTGTAATGCTCTCAAAACAATCTTCAGATGGAGTGCCATTCATAAAACTGTCTAATGCTGTAAAAAAAGTAGTATTTCCTACGAGATGCTCTACAATTATTTTTCCGTTTTTATTTTTATATCCTTTTAGAATTCCTTCTACCACGAAGTACAAATAGGATTCGGTTTTTCCCTCTTGGATGATGATAGATTTTTTGGGGAGCTCTACATAGGCAAACACTTGTTCGAGTAGAGCAATCTCTTTCTCTGATAATTGGATTTTTTGTTCAAAAAAAGAGATTAGTTGATCCATATGTGCTGTTCTACAAACATTTTACATTAGTTAGATTTTAGTATCGATCTTAAACAAAAAGGATGGCTCGAGTCCTACACTATGATATTAACTTAGTGATGACCTGAGTTTCGCTATGTAACGTTTTATGTACAGGACACTTGTCTGCGATTTGCAGAATACGTTTGATTTGTTTTTCGTCGAGTTCTCCTTCTAATTTGATTTCTCTTTCGAAAGTATCTATTATAGCATTTGGATCTTCGCAATTCTCACAATCAATAGCATGAGTTTTACCATAACTGGTATGTACTTCTACATTTTCTAGCTTCCAACCTTTTCTTGCAACGTACATTTTTATGGTCATTGCTGTACAAGCCGATAGACCTGCTGAAACTAACTCATAGGGAGAAGGACCAAAATCTTTTCCACCAACACTTTCGGGCTCATCAGCAACCATGTAATGATTTCCTACTTTCATCTGGGTGGTATATCCTTCACTATCGTCCAAACTTGCTACGACCTGATGTTGGCTGTTAATTTTGGGCATTTCTGGAATATCTACGTATCTAGAAGCCCAACCCGCAATCACTTTTCCGACATAAACCGAGTCTTCTTTTCGCATCAATAAGTGATCTGCTCCGTCTAGTGACACAAAACTTTTAGGATGTCTTGCGGCAATATAAATTTCTTCGGCGTTTTTAATTTCTACGGTAAGATCCTGAGGGGAGTGCATGACCAAGAGCGCTTTATTCAAATTTTTGGCGACTTCAGGGAGCGATTTGGTTTGCAGGTCATCTATAAATTGTTTTTTGATCGTAAAATCTCGACCGCTAAGGTTAACTACCGCTTTACCATTGGCCTCTATCTCTTCAAGATTGCTTTTTAGCAAATGAGTAACATGCTTAGGGTTAGAAGGAGCACCCACAGTGACTACTGCTTTGATCGAGTCCAATTCAGAAGCTGCAAATATGGCAGCAGCTCCACCCAAAGAGTGCCCAATTAAGACCGTAGGGGCTTGGTACTCTTCTTTCAAAAAATTAGCTGCAGCTACAAGGTCTTCTACATTGCCCGAGAAATTAGTGTCTTCAAAATCACCTTCACTTTCTCCTAATCCAGTAAAATCAAAGCGCAAAACTCCAAAACCTTGCGAAGTAAGTCCTCGACTAATATTTCGTACAGCACTCAGATTTTTATTACAGGTAAAACAGTGAGCGAATAACGCAAAATTATGGGGGTGTTGATCGGCAGGTAACTCTAGTCGACCAGAAAGTTTTTGGCCTTCAGAATTGATAAAGGAGACTTTGGATAAACTCATTGGTGTTATTTTTATAGTAATGTCGAATTTTTTGGTGTAAAATAAATTTTATTGGTATTAAAAGTATGTTAAAGAAATGAGAGCTTTTGTTGATTTGTGGGGGATAAGTTTTGATAAAACTCAAGATTTTGCACTGGATAATTTATTAAATTATAAGGAATTACCCAACGGAACAATTTTGAGCTTAAAAACAAAAATAACAGTAACACTCGGCAGCATACTTTTGATTGCTCTGATCCTGTATTTGCGCAAGGACTATTGTAAATGTAAGGATCGGATTTCTTATCAGAATATAGATCTCAATAAAGAGATAGATCTGGATGTGCTATATACTCCTACTGATAGTACCGAATTGCAAAATATTCTCTTATCCTGGAAGAATTTTTCCGAAGAGAGTGATACCTATCAAACGGTTAATAAAAGTGGATATTTTTATAACCGAAATTTGTTGGTAGTTCGACATACAGTACAAGGGGCAAAACATTACGGAGCTATTGTATTGCCCAAAGATTATGATGAGAACAAAAAATATCCTCTATTGGTTTGGGCAAACGGTTTGGATCAATCTAATCCCACTGTAGATTTGAGAGGTTTGGGAAAGGTGTTTATGCGTCTTAAGGACTACTTTATTTTAGTGCCCTCTTACCGAGGGCAAGCTCTGGTAGCAAACGGTCGCCGGTATTGCTCTGACGGTTTTTTTGGCGATGCTTTTGATGGCGCTACAGATGATGCATTACGACTTCTAGCGTTAGCCAAGAACGAGTTTAAAGGAATAGACAATAACAGAGTTGTTGTTAGTGGCACGAGTAGAGGGGGAACAGTAGCGCTTTTGATGGGGATTCGAGATCCCGGGATTAATGCGGTGATATCTATAGCGGCACCAACGAACTTCTTTTCTGAAGAAATGTATAATCGTTATACCAAACAGTATAAGTACCAGTTCCTAAGTCATAAAAAATCCATTATGGAGATACGAGCTAAAATGATCAAGAGTTCTCCAATTTATTTTGTAGAAAAATATCCCAATGCTTTATTGTTAATTCATGGCGAAAATGATAAAATAGTGCCTGTTTCTCATGCACATAAGGTGATTGCTAAACTAAAGCAAAAAGAGAATTTTGAATATCGAATTACCGATCAGGGACATGCCATTGATAATCAAACCCGATATATCATGGATTGGTTACGCCAGCATAATTAATTCTTCTTATCATTTAGGCATGAATGACTTGTGCTTATAGAAATCATCCATGCCCGATGAAAAATAATAATAACCTTTGGTTTTATGTGTCAAATCCAAGAATTATCTAGTTCATGCTGTTTTGATTTTCAATATGATTCCAGGTGTAGGTCCGTCTTTTTTGCCAGGCACCTTGACTGTCAATATCAAAAGAAGTGGTAATCAATTCACCATCTTTGAGCGTTGATCGGTGTCCATGAATTGTCTTTTTTCCATTAGGTGCTACAAATTCCTGGATTAATTCTGAGATTTGATCCTTTTTTAATGTCAAAGGACCTTTTCCCACGGTGCCATCTGCTCCATACTGAACGATGACTCCTCGATTTTTACCATAATCCCAGTATTGTCTGAACTCCCACAAAACCCCCTGTTTTTTCCCATTAATCAATCCGTATAACTTTCCAGTGATACTTTGTTTACCAACACCCCAGTCCCAGTGCATACCATATTGATCAAAGGGTTCATTTTGATTTTGGTAAGATGTATTGTCGGTAATCCAGGTTCCCGTAGAAGCTTTCATGTTTTCAACAAACCAATCTGGAATCTTTTGTTGGGCACTGGCAGTGCTTAAAAACAAAATTGTCAAGAGCTTTAGTACTGATTTCATAATTGGGTTGTTGAAATTTGTTTGTTGTTTTCTGCAAGATGTTGCCAGTTATCAAGAAGATATTCGGTGTCTTCTTTTGCTTGCTTGGTGCCCATGGATAAGAAATATCCGCTCAAAAAAGGGTTTTTGAATTCGTAAGTAAAATCCAATACTAATCGAGTTTGAAAAGGGCTTACCGTTTCTACTCTCCATAGTCCCGATAATGATTTTAATGGAAATGGATAATCTTCTCGTTCTGTATGGACCTTAAATTGAAATTCTTTACCGGGTTCCCAAACGGTACAGGTCTCTTCCCAACTACTACCATCTGGTGCACTGCATACCCTTTTCATGCCAAGTCCTTGCCCCTCGGTAATTTCTACATGATGAATATTGGGAGCAGTTACCTCGTGATAATTACCTACATCTGCAATGATATTCCATACTTTATCTTTTGGAGCATGAATTATTCGTTCTGCGGTAAAATGTTGTTCTCCTTTTGCTTTAGGGTACTGGATAAATCCGTAACCTAACAATAACACTATATCTAATACCAAGAAAAGTGCTAGTACTTTTAAAATTTTACGTATCATAACTTTTGCTTTTTGTTGCCATAAAATTAGTTCAGAAAACTGCTGGATATTCGGTAAATGGGGTGCTCTCAATTAATTGAAACTCATTTTTGGTTCTTTCTCTCAACCAAGGGTTTTCTATTTAATTAAGGTGTACTATTTTTATACTATGAATAGTATTGAGTCATCTGCTTTTATCATCACCTTTTTGTTAGGAGGGGTTATTTTGATCGGTTGTTTTATCTTGTTGGTAGTACTCAAAAGTGTTACCTTAAAACATTCCCGATTTTTTTGGCGATTACTTTACTTGGACTTATACAACATTTGTTTACTTATCTTTTGTTTACCACACAATTGATCAAAGTATGGCCTCATTTGTTTGGATTGGGATATCCATTATTGTTTTTGGTAGGCCCTTGTTTTTTTCTTTTTATAAAGCATTACGGGGAGTCTTCTTTTAGTTTTAAAAGATGGAATTTCCTGCACTTTCTGCCTTTTTTGATGATGTTGATTTTTTTGCTCCCAAGTACTTTTACAGTGCTGCAGAAAAACAAGAAATTATCACCTATTATTACGATCTTTTACCTAATGGAGTAGTAGCGCTTTCAGATTGGTTTCAGGCCAGTTTGCATTTAGTGTTGTTGTTAGTTTATGCAGTAGCCGCTTTTATGTTGATACAAAAAAGAGATAAAACCAATAGCATACTGTTGAAGAGATTCAGTATCCTTATGGCGATTTTGGCTTTTACCGAGATTTTGTTACAAGCAGGTTTTTTACTTACGGGAGCTTCAGCAATTACTGCAGAGATTGTTTTGGCAGGTTTGATGGCAATTACCGTACTTCTTTTAGGATATTGGATTGTAGACATAAAGCAGGTGTTACCGGTATTAGAAGGAAAGAAATATAAAACATCTCCCGTATCTCAACAGCAGGCAGTACTGATTGAGAAAAAAATCCATAACTTTTTGGTAAAAGAAGAAAACTATTTGGATCCTAATCTTAAAGTTGCCGATTTGGCGGATGGATTACAAATACCTTCACATCATATTTCGCAGGTATTAAGCGAAAGAATGAACACTAATTTCTATACAATAATCAATCATTATAGAGTTGAGAAAGCAAAGGAGCTCTTAGCATCGGGTGCACTGGAAAAAATATCTGTTCAGGCAGTAGGTGAAGAGTGTGGCTTTAGCAGTAAAACTAGCTTTTATAGGGCTTTTAAGAAGATAACAGGAATGACACCTGCTCAATATCAATCCTATCAGATCTCCTAAGCCTAAAGTTTATTCAATAGTTCAGTGGTAGACAAAATTGTCGCAAATTCATCTTTTAGGCTTGCAATGGCGGTATCATGGATCAATTGAGCGCTATACAACTCACTGTTGGCACCTGTTTTATTAAAAGTAGCTACTGCATCATCAATAAGATAAGTTTCAAATCCAAAATTACCCGCCATTCTGGTTGTGGTAGAAACACAGTGATCTGTGGTTAATCCTACGATGACAACCGTATCGATGTTATTTTGTTCTAGTTGTGTTTTAAGGTCAGTACCGATAAAAGCACTGTTAACTTCTTTTTCGATAATGGGTTCGTTGGGTTTGGGAGTATTAAACTCCATAAAAGCATTCCCCGGATTGTTTTTGGATAGGGGAGAGTTGGGATTTGTAGAACAGTGTTTGATATGAAAAACAGGTAATTCTTGATCTCTCCATACAGAAAGAAGCGTCTCTATGTTTTTCTCTGCATTTGGATTGTTACGTTCTCCTCCCCAATACGGAATATCTTCAAACCCTTTCTGAATATCTACTAATAAAAGTGCTGGTTTTTTTGCTTTAAAACTTCCCATTATTGATCTTGTTTTTTTCTAAAGTCGGTATTAAAAAACACTCCTAACTGTAAACGATCAAAATTAATTCCGGTGAAATGATTTTTCAAATACCCAAACTGGATGCTTAAGTTGTCTTTTACATTATACCCAACAGCACCATATAAACGATTTTGCCCAAAAATAGGCTCCTGGAGATTAATGAACACCTCGTCATACACATTCAAAAACCACTTATCATCAATTGGATAAGTAAGTTGTAAACGATATCGCGCTCTATGTTCAGTAAAATCATCTACTTGTGTACTTATAAATCGCTGTTCCAAACGGTAGCGATGCTCAAACTTGAATTTACCTACTTTATTTTTTAAAATAAATTGTTGGAAAATTCGGTGCTCGTTGCTGTTTTCTTCACCAGGAATATCTTCAAAACTACCATCAGTATTGATGTATCCATATCCCAAAGTGGCTATTGCATTTTCATTGATATGATAATTAAGACCTGTACGCAGCAACAGTTGATTAAAAGTCGATGCTATTTCATAAAATCGGAATTGCGCTTCAGAATGAATACTTAACTTATCGCTTACTCTATTGGTCCCAAAATACATATACCATGCTCCCCATTCGTCTTCTCCAGTTTCTTGAGAAAAACAGTGAGCCATAAAAAAACAACAGAGAACAGATAAAATAATTTTCTTCATTATGTGCGATTTAGATGTAAAGATATGCTAGAATTTAGCTCGTAAATTTCAGATAATATAAAATATTATAGGACTTTTTAAGAGGTTAAAAATCTGTTAAATCCTAAAAATGATGATTCAAGCTTTTTCAATGGATAACTAAAGTGTCTCAAAAACAGTTGTTTACCCTTTTTGATTAGGTGGTTTCCCTCTGTTTTAAAATCTTAGGTAGAGATAACTTTGGGTAAGAGATGATGTTTAACAGCTGATAAATTAATACTATGGAAAATATACAGCATAATGGATATGATACTCATCCTGAAAATTTTGATGAGTATTATTTTGAAGACGATTTAGGGTATTATGATCATTATGAAGATGAAGATGATCGATACGAATCGGCAGCAGGCGTTTCTGCAGGTGCCGCGGTAGCAGGACTTACATTTAACATCTTGTCCAGCGCGATGACCACTTTTACCAAGGGGGACTTAAATGTAGTCATGCCCAATGGACCAATTGGAGTTACGGCTTCAGGAATTCCTAGCAAAATCAGAAGTCAATTAAAAACGGTACGACCAAGAGCAAGGACAATATTCAAATACCGTAAAACAAATCCAATCTCTGGGATAGAGCAAGTAAATATTCAATTGACTTGTAGAGTTCAATACAATGGTCCATCTGTACAAGCAACCTTTGGCTTTGCAGCTGGTGGTACTAGATCCAGGTTAATGAGGGATAGTAAAGTTACTATTAGAAATCCGCTTAGTCTGGAAAGGCAACCTACCTCTTCAGCATGGCGTAAAGTGGGGATTAATGTATATCCTGTGGTGACCATCCCGATTGAAGTTTCTGTAGATCATCCCTGGCCACAATCCAATGATCATTGGACGTTTGATTTAGTGATTAGTGGAATGTACGGTTTTGGAAGAAAAAAAGGACATCGAGCTGTAAGAAATATGAGGCATGTAAAAAATTAAACCTAAACAAAATATCCTGAAAAGCACGCTTTTCAGGATATTTGTAGTTTCTCTTTACTCTATTGAGAACTTTTTGGTTTCTTTAAAAGGAGAAATGTCTAATGTTTCTATAGTCTCTTTATAGGTTTTCCAATCTTGATCAAAAAATGTATTCGTCTTTTCCAATGCTTCTTTCAAAGCATCTTTAGCTTGTTTCAATAAGGTGTTTTCTGTTGAGGTTAATCCGGTTTGCCTTGAACCCACATAAAATGTAGCTGAGTTTAAGCGCTGCATCACTGTTACCTCTGGATTTCGGGTGATACCTTGTCTTTTATCTTCTTTACCAATGTAATAAGCCATAACACTATCTACTTTTTTAGAAACTTCTTTGGATAACTTAATTTGATCTTTATACTTCTCTTTATCCTCTTTTTTAAGTTTCTTTTGAAATTCAGCCGTTACATCTTTGCTTTCTATGAGTTGTTGCAAAGCATTAAGTACCGTTTCCCTCATTTTCTGAATTTCTTTTGAAGCTGCATATACCTCATTGATATTTTTTTGAGATATGGTCAACCTTGGGTCAGACTTTACCTGGATAGTAGTTTCAGACTTTTGATCTCCATACTCCATAACTACTTTGTATGTGCCAGGTTTTACTTCGACTCCTGCAGGTTCTACTTTAGGTTTTACAATTTTTCGGGTTGGATTTTGAACTCCTTTTTCGGTCATATCCCATACCATTTTATAAAAACCTGTAGAATCTGGTGCCTTTTGTTTCAGGGTTCTGATGAGTTCATTGTTATTATATACTTTCAGCTGTATAGAGTCCCACTTTACAATGGCTTCTTCATTTTCGTTATCGGCATCATCTTCCTTATTTTTTTCTTCTCCATTTTCTGTGCTTGCACATAATAAGAGATTAAAGCACCTTCTTTTCTGTTTTCAGCACTGTATAACGCATCACCTCCAAAACGTGTTCCTGTAGGTTGTTGGTAGGCAGCCTGATATCCAATAGGAGGATCAAAAACATGCAGTTTCTTATTCAAAATGGATTTGTCTTTTGCCAAAGCTCGTAAAGGTTTGATATTGTCTAGTACCCAAGCCGCTCTACCAAAAGTACCGATTACCAAATCATCTTCTCTGGTTTGTATAACCAAGTCCTTTACAGAAACTGTAGGGAAACCAGCGGTCCATTTTGTCCATTTAGCACCTGCATTTAAGGAAATATAGAGTCCATCATCGGTCCCTAAAAACAATAGATTTCGTTCGATAGGATCTTCTACAATACTTAGCGCATAACTGGTCACATCGTTTTGATCTACAATGCGATTCCAGGTCTTTCCGTAGTCTGTTGTGCGATATGCATACGGAGTATAATTGTATCTTCTATAATCATTGGCAATCAAAAGTGCTTCGCCTTTCTTTTTGTTTGAAGCTTTGATTTGGGCAATCCAGCTTCCTTGGGGTAACCCTTTGATGTTTTTGGATACATCCGTCCAGCTGCTTCCACCATCTTGAGTAATATGTACACGACCATCGTCGGTACCTACCCAAAGCATACCTTGTTCCAGAGTAGAAGGTTCTACAACCAAAATAGTACAATGGTTTTCTGCACCTGTTGCATCCATGGTAAGACCCCCACTTTCGGATTGCTTTTGTTTTTCTGGATCATTGGTAGTAAGATCAGGAGAAATCACTTCCCATGTAAGGCCTTTGTCAGTACTTTTATGAACAAATTGACTACCAAAGTAAAGCGTGCTATTATTGAAAGGATCGATATTGATCCCAGAGTTCCAGTTAAAACGGAGCTTTACTTTTGGATCGGGATGTATTGGTCTTACGATATAATTATTTCCTGTTTTCCAATCGTATCGTACGACAAAACCCTGTTGGCTCATGGACCATCCGTATTGTGAATCATCTTTATCTGGTACGACGTCGAACCCATCTCCAAAGGATATTTCCTGCCAATACGAATTTCTGATTCCCTGATCTCTCCATACGTAGGCAGGTCCTCGCCAGCTACCATTATCTTGCATTCCACCATATACGTTATAAGGGAACTCGTTATCAACATTGATATGATAGAATTGAGCTACCGGAAGATTCCCAATAAATCGCCACGTTTTTCCGCCATCTTTGGTAATGTTTAGTCCTCCATCATTACCATCAATCATAAAATTCCCATTTTGCGGATGGATCCACCAGGCGTGATGATCCGGGTGTACACCATTGTTGGCTCTATATGCAGGCATAAGTTGCGTGAAGTTTTTACCTCCATCTTCAGAAACATTTACATAGGTAAAAATAGAATAAACACGATTTTCATTTTGTGGATCAACGTATATGTCAGAATAGTAAAAAGGACGGTTTCCTATATCTTTTTTGTTGTTCACCATTTTCCAGTTAAATCCTCCATCTTCGGATTTGTACAATGCATTTTTTTAGCCTCGATTAGTGCGTAGATAATATCTGGTTTGTTTGGAGCAATTGCTAATCCGATTCTACCTAGATTACCTTCTGGTAATCCATCTTTATCTGTTTTTTGCTCCCACGTTTTTCCTCCGTCGTGAGTAATATACAATCCAGAACCTTGTCCTCCGGATTTAAAAAACCAAGGGTCCCTTTTATGTTCCCAAAGAGCAGCAATAAGCTTATTTGGGTTTTTTGGGTCCATTACCAAATCGGCAGCTCCCGTTTTATTATTGGTAAAAAGAACTTTTTTCCAGGTAATTCCTCCATCTGTGGTCTTAAAAATACCACGATCAGGATGTTCTCCCCAAGGAGAACCAATAGCAGCGGCATACACCGTATCTGGATCTGTAGGGTCGATAATCACTCTATGGATATGACGTGTTTTTTCGAGACCCATAAGTTTCCAATGCTTTCCGCCGTCGAGAGATTTGTAAATTCCATAACCTCCATTCAAACTATTTCTTGGGTTTCCTTCTCCGGTACCTACCCAGATTACAGAGGGATTCGATTGTTGAACTGCCACAGCCCCAATTGATGCGGTTGCTTCATTATCAAATATGGGATCCCATTTGATCCCTCCAGATGTAGATTTCCACAAACCACCAGATGCGGTTCCGGCATAGATGATGTCTGGATTTGAGTTGACAACATCGATAGCGGTTACACGACCGCTCATCCCTCCAGGTCCAATATTTCGTGGAGTAAGATCTTTTATAAGGTCGATATTAAAATCTTGCGCAGTGAGATAAGAGAGGGAATAAAATAAAATTAGAAATAGAATTTTTTTCATGAGATGAAAACGAGTTAATTATAGATGAATTTGTTGGCCTAAACGAGTTAAAAAATATACGTCAGGATATTTTCCTTTTAAGGAAGAAAGTTCCTTTTCTTTTATTCGGGGTGAAATATGTGTAGCAATAGTATGTTTTGGGTTGATGTATTTTTTGAGTAAGGAGGATGCATCCTCTTCTAATAACATCCAATAGGGAAGTATTGCAATATCGATTTGTTCTTGAACCAACTGTAGTTGATCAAAAAGTTTAATTTCCTCTAGCCAACTAGTGTCTCCCAGATGCAATATCTTTTGATGATCAAGTTCTACAATAAAACCAACGTTTTGTATTGAGCGATGTCGTTTACCAGCATGATCCACTTTCATTCCAGTTACTTTTAAGCCGCCCAGTTCAATGGTTTGCTTGATATAATCGGATGTTGTTATGGTAAAACTTTGATCTTTAAATGTTTTTAGACTATCTGTAATTTGTTGTGCTCCAAAAACCACTGCTTTTGAATTCGATTTTAAATAATTGGAAGAAAGGGCTGTACTAAAATGGTCACCATGATGATGCGTGAAAAGAAGGGCATTTGGTGTATAATGGGTATGAATTTTTTTGATTAGCTCAGCATTTGGGTACAGATAATCTTCGCCATATTTGGTATGTAAACCATCTATCAAAACCGAAATGTTTTTTCCTGCCAGATGCACTCCCATATTACCCATATAGGTAATGGTAATTTTATCTTGGGATAACCCTAAAGAACATATCAAAAAAGTAAATAGGATAAGAACCGTTCTAAACACTACAAACAGGATTGAGTTATGTGCCCTAAAGGTACTAAAATGAAAATGTCAAATTCTTAAAGGGGTGTTAAGGTGAATTCACTACATTTAACACATCAAAAAATATCACACATGAAATTCATAGAGCTTACCTTAAAAAATCATATGATTGTACATGGTTTTGATGCAAGAAATAAGGAAATCATAGAAGAAGTAGAAGTAAAAGAAGCTTCAAAAAAACTCGTAGCTATAGATCGAATTTTATCTGTTAGTGAAAAATACATCTTAACCAAATATACCCATGACCGTATTATTTATTGGGAATATCAAGAAAGCTATAAAGAAATAAAGGGAATACTTTCTAAATATCTCTAAGGCCTCATAATTTTAGAATTGTCGCTATATCTAGCTGATATCAATTTGAAATCTTTATCCACTTTGATAATTATTCTTTTGCTGGTATGAAGATTTACCATTTTCCATCGGAAACCATAAGAGGTTTCAAAAATAGAAGACCTAGCGGTTTTACGGATATCAATTTCATCAATACCTTCGATGATTTCACTGGCTAAAAGGTCCAAACCACGTCGTTTTTCTTCTTCTTTAGGAATTTCTCTATCACGAGGATTTTGAACTTGTTCAATGTTTAATAAACATTCAATATTTGCATATAACCGTGGAGGTACTAAAAGTGAGGAGCACAAAAAAAGAAAGAGTATGTAATGTTTCATAAGCGAAATATTTTCGAATTACATACCTTGCTTGTAGGAGCAAAAAATGCAATTACACTTGGTTTACGTTTGTTTTCATAGGGCGTATTTGCTAATGCTTTAACAATAATCTAAAATAAGGGTACTATAAAGTTAACCCATACCTCAAGCTTTTAGTGGTATTGTTTTGTTAAAAAAACCGTAATATTTCTTAAAATTCGTCGTTTTTAACAGTTTTGTTTAGTAAATAAACAAGAAAAATAAACGAAAGTTATTGGTGGATATTGGTGCGCTATCGTTTTCTATTTAATTCGTAATCATAGATTTGCCTTCCTAATTCTGCCAAAAAAGGAATTCCTATTTCCTCATATTCATATTGATCATCATTAAAAATTCTATTCTGATTTACATGAATCGTTGCGGACAACAAAAATTCAACATTGTTTTTTGTATCCACGATATAGGCGCAATCTGTAAGATATCCGTAAGCATAGCCAACTTTATTATGTATCTGAATATGCTGAGGAATATCTTTTTTACTATCTCCAAACATAAAAAACTTGCCATATGCATCATAGTATTTATTCTTATCAAAACCAAGATCGGCGGGTGTTCTTTTCATCGTTTGGGTAACAAATTCACTGTCTGATTTTGTGAGACGAAATTGTTGATTCTCGGGAAATAGTTCTGGAAAATGTATTCGTTTCATGATCCCATGCAATGAAGATAGTGGCAGGTAATTTTTCTCTGAAAAATCTTTAGGTTTTTGCATCAGAGAATCGTTATAAATGTAACCAATACCTTTTTGGGTTCGTTGTAATGTTAATTTTGGAGGTATTTTATTTTCTATAGTGTTTTGCACATAAACCGGGATGCTATCATTAAGATGTTGTTTAAAAACAATGGATTGTGTCTTTGGGTTATGGGAAAAAAAGGCAGATAGTCGATGCGAAATGCTTTCAGGAATATTTTTGTCTGCCAGTCTTTTGTTAATATCGTCTTGCCCCAAGAATTCGAACAATCGATTATAAGCTAGGTTACTACTTACCCCAAAGATTTTTTCTATTTCTCTTTCCAAGTTTGAATACAGGGTGTCGTTTTGGGTTTTGAAATAGGTGTGTAAATCAATAGGTACCCCTTGTTTTTGTAGCTCATTTAACTTCTCCAGGGCTAATAATGCCACAGGTAATTTTACGGTGCTGGCAGGATAAAAATATACACTGTCGTTTACGTTATATTGGTGATCTTCAAAAGTAATATTGCCTTTTTCATCTCGGTGAATTTGTGAGTAGATGACTTGTACTTCATGATCTTCAACATTCGAAATGACTTTATTAATAATTGCATGATCAGAATACAAAATAGTATCCAAAGGAGATTCTTTTGAACAAGACAATAAGCAAAGAGGAAAAACAAGAAGTAGAAAAAGCTTTAATAGGTTTTTTTTGGCGTAAAGTTCTTTATCTGCTTCATAATAGTTATCGCCTCTATTGCAAAAGGCATTTTATCGTTTGTTAATTAATAGTTTTTTTACGTCTATTCATAGAGTATATAAATATACAGTAAATGAGAGTAACCAAATGAATAGAACCAATTTCTTCATCTTTAAATAGAGAGGAATAGGTGAGTAAATATATAATGAATTCAGAGCTATTTGATTTTTGAGTTTTAAGTTCAAAAAAAGTTAGTGTTAGAACTTTGAGGTCAATATGATAAACAGTTAAGACATTGCTATTCTCCAAAACAAATGTTAATTCTTATTTCTTATCGTCGAATTGGGGACCAATCTTTTGTAAAATATGCTAACTTTATATAATGGAAAAGAAAAGAAAATTGTTCAAAAAAGGTTTCACCTTCAAGAAGTATGAAGCGCCAGAACAGTCTCCCTTTGATAAGCTTTTTGATATTTTTCAGGAGATTATCACACATACCTCTGGAGATTTGGATGAAGCCCTGGATTGGATGCGAGAACTAGACAAGGAGTATCAACTCACCGATGAAAATTATACCTTAGATGATTTCGTGGAAGATCTTAAAAAGAAAGGGTATATCCGAGAAGAAATCAGACCGGACGGAAGCGGTAAGATGGAGATCACGGCAAAGACCGAACAGGCTATACGGAAACGAGCATTAGATCAGATCTTTGGTAAATTGAAGCGGAGTGGAGCCGGGAATCATCGAACCAATTATGTGGGACGTGGAGATGAACATGCAGGAGAGTTTCGTAACTATCAATATGGAGATTCGATAGAAAGAATCTCGATGACTGAGACACTAAAAAATGCTCAAATCAATCATGGGATTGGAGATTTGAATCTTACAGAAGAAGACCTTGTTATCGAAGAAACGCGATTTAAAGCGCAAATGAGTACGGTGCTGATGATCGATATTAGTCATAGTATGATTCTATATGGTGAAGATCGGATTACTCCTGCCAAAAAAGTGGCTATGGCTTTGGCAGAGTTAATCACCACCAGATATCCAAAAGATACTCTCGATATTTTGGTGTTTGGTAACGATGCATGGCCAATAGCGATAAAAGATTTACCGTATTTGCAGGTAGGACCTTATCACACTAATACAGTTGCCGGTTTGCAGTTGGCGATGGATATGTTGCGTAGAAAACGGAATACCAATAAGCAAATTTTTATGATTACCGATGGTAAACCAAGCTGTTTGCGATTACCCAGTGGGGAGTATTATAAGAATAGTAATGGTCTGGATAGAAGAATCATTAACAAATGTTATATGATGGCCCAACAAGCAAGAAGATTACATATTCCTATAACCACATTCATGATTGCACAAGATCCTTATTTGATGCAGTTTGTAAGGGAGTTTACCTATGCCAATCAGGGGAAAGCTTTCTACACTGGGTTAAAAGGCCTGGGAGAAATGATTTTTGAAGATTATGAAACCAACAGAAGAAAAAGAATAAAAGGATAACCAACTGAGTTTGAACACTCAAAAAAATATTGTTTTTAGAGAACATACATATGAAAATAGAAAATATAAAGACATTAGGAGAACTAAAAAAATCAGGATACAACAGTAAATCTATAAAAGATGAACTAAGGGATAACTTAAGACAAAAAATCACGAATAAAGAAGAAACCTTTACCGGAATTCACGGATACGAGAATACCGTTATCCCCGAATTAGAACGCGCAATTCTTTCCAGACATAATATTAATTTGCTGGGCCTTAGAGGACAGGCCAAAACACGGTTGGCGCGACAAATGATTAACCTACTGGACGAGTGGATGCCTATCGTAGAGGGTTCAGAGATTAATGATGATCCTTTCCAGCCTATATCAAGATATGCCACAACTTTGGTAGAAGAAAAAGGAGATGATACCCCAATAGCCTGGGTACATCGATCCGAACGTTTTGCAGAAAAACTAGCGACACCAGATGTGAGTGTAGCAGATATAATTGGGGATGTAGACCCAATAAAGGCTGCAAATCTTAAATTGAGCTATGCCGATGATCGTGTGATTCATTTTGGGATGATCCCAAGAGCAAATAGAAGTATTTTTGTGATTAATGAATTGCCTGATTTACAGGCTAGAATACAGGTAGCCTTGTTTAATATTCTACAAGAAGGTGATATACAAATTAGAGGTTTTAAACTGAGATTACCTTTGGATATACAGTTTGTATTTACCGCAAATCCAGAGGATTATACGAATCGTGGGAGTATTGTAACTCCACTTAAAGATCGTATTGGATCTCAAATTCTGACGCATTATCCAGAAACTATCGAGATCGCAAAAACGATTACCCAACAAGAAGCCGATATGGATGATCGACAGAGCGATTTGGTCTATGTGCCAGAAATTGCAAAAGACCTGTTGGAACAAATTAGTTTTGAGGCTCGTCGAAGTGAATTCATAGACCATAAAAGTGGGGTAAGTGCCAGAATGAGTATCACAGCATTCGAGAATTTATTGAGTACAGCAGAAT
Source organism: Aquimarina sp. KJ22-3 (assembly GCF_055808215.1). Taxonomy (NCBI): domain Bacteria; kingdom Pseudomonadati; phylum Bacteroidota; class Flavobacteriia; order Flavobacteriales; family Flavobacteriaceae; genus Aquimarina; species Aquimarina sp. KJ22-3. The sequence goes on from NZ_CM147859.1 coordinate 1,890,683, forward strand.
ATAGAGCACTGCGTACAGGAGATACCAATACTTTGTTACGACTTAGTGATTTTACAGGTGTAATCCCAGCAATTACTGGTAAAGTGGAGTTGGTGTACGAAGGAGAACAGGAAGGATCTGCTTCTGTGGCTTTAACGTTAATTACAGATGCCATAAAAACATTGTTCCCGGATTACTTTCCTAAAGTGGAAAAATTAGAAAGAGAAGATTACAAAAGTCCTTATCAAGATCTGGTGAATTGGTTTTTTGAAGAGAGCGGGTTTGAACTACTAGATGATATTCCTGAAAAAGAATATATGGAGAAGTTAGATTCTATCGAACCACTTAATCAATTGATCAAAGAACATCAGGAGGATCTGGATAAAAAAGACACTTATTTCATGAAAGAGTTTTTACTCTGGGGGTTAGTAGAATTCAAAAAACTAAGCAAGTATAGACTTTCTGAAGGTTTTGGATTCAAAGACCTTTACGGAAGTTATATAAGTGGTTTGTAGGCGAATAAAGCATTTCTTACCACCAAACCACAAAAAAACGTTCAAATTCATGATCTCCACTTTTCATCCAGAGTAGTGGAGATCTTTTTTGTAACAATACCTCTGAGACATACTTTTGAGCTGTTGTAAATGAGTACCACTCTGAATGGTATTTGGGATCAACCATCCATTCTTTTTTTGTGCTATATAAAAGAGATGCTTACCATATGCTGCCTCCAAAAACGCTTCTCCTCGTATCCAGTATCCAACAATACAGTTAGTATTGAATGAGGTAGTAGATGTTCCAATCATGGATTTAGGAACAAAGAGATGAGCCATAAAGCATACAGCTTGATCGATGTCCTGAGTATCGAGCTTTAATTCCTTTAATGCAGCTCCGGTTTCCTTTTTAAAAAGTAGTGGGAGTTGCTTTTGCCTCAGTTTGTCCATTTTTTGCCGAAAAGTATCTTTACGATTAGGCCCAATCCATCTATCCATCTCATCATTAAATGTGGGATCATATACATAAAACTTAAATACGAGTTCTATATGGATCACTTTATTTTTAACTAGATCCTGAACAATAAAATCCAATTCGCCAATCGTGATCTGATCACTAAAAATTTGCAGATTTTTGAGAAGAAGTAGGTATCTCTCAGAAGTTTTGATATAGTAATCAAAAAAGTGTTCGATTCGTTTGCCCAATACTTCATTTTCAGAAAAAGTAATTTCAGAAGGTTCAGGTATGGACATTTCCAATTCGTTGTGGTCTAAGTGGAACGAATGAATATCAAAAACACCATTATTATTCCATAGAACAGGAGTTTTTAAAAAACTGAGATACTGTTCTTTCAAAGGCATTTATGAATATTTTGATCTGGTAAAAACCGAGAAATACTTACCTATAATGGGTTTTAGTATTTTTCTATCCACGGGTTTTGAAACAAAATCATCGCATCCGGCGTCCAAGGCCTTTTGTATATCTTCTTCTGTAGAATACGCCGTTTGCGCAACAATAGGCAATTTAGGTCTTAGTTTTTTGATTTTTCGAGTCGCAGTATATCCATCCATAACAGGCATTCTTATATCCATTAAAACCAAGTCAATATGTTCGTTCTTTTGGCATATTTCTACCGCTTCCTTACCATTTTCCGCTCTATGAATCACAAATTTGTAATCTTTCATTTTCATTAGAACCGTTTTCAGGAAAAGGTAATTAACATCACCATCTTCTACAATAAGAATTACTTGTTTGATCGGTTTTTCTTCAGAGTTTGGGGTATCGATATCTTGCATTTTGTTGGGGTCCATTACAGGATGGTAAGGAACTTTTAGCATAAAAGTAGAACCTTTATTAGGAATAGAAGTAAAGGTAATTATTCCTTTGATAAGCTCCGCATTTTTTTGTGCTATAGAAAGCCCTAGTCCTAGTCCATCATAGCTTTTTGTTACATTTTTTTCGGATTGAGAGAAGTTCCTGAAAATGATTTCCTGATCTTTTGATTTAATACCTATCCCAGTATCTCGAATCGATACTTGTAAGGTATCTTTGTTTATTTCAGTAGAAATTTCCACAATCCCTCTTTTAGTGAATTTGATGGCATTGTCGATCAAATTATATAGTATTTTATTGATTTTGGATCGATCCATTAGGATATTGCCTTCTTCTTCAGTTAACTTATTATTGAGATGAATTGCGATGTTTTTGCTCACCGCTTTACTCTGAAATTGGGAAAACAGAGTATCTAGTAATCTGTTGAAATTGATTTCTTCCAGATGTAATTCTATCTGGTTGGTTTCTAATCGAGATATCTCGATGATATCATCTATAATATTAATCAATTGATTACTGCTTTCTATAATGATTTTTGAGTATTCCTTTTGTTCCGTTGCTGTGGTTTCGGGATCATTTAATAACTCCGAGAATCCCATTATCCCATTCATCGGCGTGCGAACCTCGTGAGATATATTATGTATAAAGGCAGTTTTAAGTTTATTACTCTCTTCTGCTAGTTCCTTGGCAGCTCTTAGTTCTTTGGTTCTTTGTCTGATGATATGTTTTAAATACTTGTTGATCAACAATATTCCTAGAAGGATAACTACCACAATTGCCGAAAGCCAAATCCAAAAATCCGCTCTTTTGTAAAAGGGTACAATTTCTCGGTATAGCCAATTGTCATAAATCACCTCTTTCTCGGTATCAGAAATGCTATTTTCGGCTTTTGCAATTATCCGATTTAGGATAGCATTATTTTTTTGTACTGCAATTCCAGGTACATAACTGTATTTTGTTTCTCCGGCAATTTTTAGGTTATCCAGATTTTTTGTGCTGATTAGATAGTTGGCAACAGCAATAGGACCGATATAGGCATCATAAACTCCATTGCTAACTTGCTTTAGACAGGTAAGATCATCGATCTCATTACTTAGTGTTAATTTTTTTTCATTCGCCCTAAGGATGTCATCGATTGCAAAATCTTTGGGCACAACGACTGTTTTATTGTAATAATTCTTAATTTTTGAACCGAGATCATTATCCTTTCTGGTAACAATAACATGTTGAGATTTGAATAGTTGTGAATAAAAATTAAGATAGGGGTCTCTATCTGGAGTTTTTTGAATTTCAAGAATGATATCCAAATTGTCATTTTTGGCATCCCGTATTACTTGTTCCCAGTTATAGTATATTCTGCGCTCGAACTTATAATCAATCTTTTCTTCTATAAGCTGTAAATAGTCAATGAGGATACCATCTATTTTATTGGTGTCCTTGATGTATTGATAAGGAGCATAATACGGAAATAAAGCAACTGAAATATTTTCTTTTTCTTGTAACCATTGTTCTTCTTCCGGAGTAAGTACAGACGTGGATTTAGAACATGAAATGAGCCCGAAAAATATAGAAAATGCTAAAAGAGTGGTTAGTGGTTTTTTTGACATAATGCTATACTAATACTTCCTTTACTTTTTGAGCCCTAAAATAAAGATAGTATAATGTTAACACTTTTAAAAATGTAATAGTAAAATACTCAAAAGCAAGCGTTTTGGTTCACCAAAATTACTTGGTAACCTCTGTTCCATCAGGAAAGCGCGCAAACCTACCCTTTGTCGGATCATGGACATGATCATAAGTTGGCCAGGGCCATCCTCCAAATTCAGTTTGTTGATACTCATGGATAGCCTCTCGTATTTCTAGTTGACTGTTCATAACAAATGGGCCATGTTTGGCCACGGGTTCATTAATGGGTTTTCCCTGAAGCCATAGAAGATGTGCCTCTTCGTCACCGTTTTTGAGGATTAACTCTTCACTTCCTTCCAAAATGATTTCATGATTTACGGGAATTGTAAACCCTTCTGAAGTTATTTCATTTCCCTTAAAGAAATACAAGGATCTGTTTGTCCCAGATGAAGTTTTAGGTAGCGAAAACGTAGCATGTGGATCAATTTTCAAAGTGGCAATTACCAAATCATTGTCTGCACGAGCAGCCCATGAGTTTGGTGCTGGATCTGGAGCTTTTATGTTGTTGATGGTTCCGGCTACCAAAACAATTTCAGTAGAAAAACCTTGATCATCTTTGATAGTGATTTTAGGAATTTCCTCATTCCATAGCATTTTGAAATGTGGATCGACCATTTTTTTCTCTCTGGGTAGATTTAACCAAATCTGAAACAATAAAAAGGGGTTCTCTTTTTCGGTTTCTAGCAAAGGAAACATCTCAGAATGTTGCACACCACGGCCTGCAGTCATCCACTGCACATCACCATTACCAAATCTCCCAGCAGCACCCAACGAATCCGCGTGATCTACCAGTCCTTTTTGTACAATAGTAACGGTTTCAAAACCTCTATGAGGATGCGCTGGAAAACCAGGGACTTTTGTTCCATGATACATACGCCAGCCATTCTTTACCGTGAAATCTTGACCAAGATTACGGCCTTCGAGAGAATCTGCTGGGCCAAGTTTTCCATTTCCTTTGGGATATTGATCCTCGTGGTAAGCACAAAATAAAAAAGGATCACTGGTTTCCCAAGGAAACCCTAGAGGTTTGATTTTTTTGATTGCTGGCATCTCTAATTTTTTTCTAATGTATTTAATTAATCCGAAATGATGTATTAAAGTTGGGTTAAGATAAAAGAATGAGAATAGTAATCCTTTGATTTTTAACTTCAATTCTTTGGTTTGAACTGAAGAGTGTAATACCAGTTCACCGTTATCCAAAGATCATTTTCTGTAGCAGAATCGATTAAATTACTAATTCGATAATCCAATCCAAACTCAATCTTATTGGTGTTACTCACTTCATATCCTAGAAATGGGAGCAAACGAATTTCCAGATTAAATTCACCGTTTTGCCATTCTCCAAGGTATTCATTTCCTAATTTGAGATACCATTCGGTAGGATCAATTTTATTTCCTGAGAGTGGTTTTTCAAGAGTAAGTCGGTATCGTGCCCTAAATTTAGGAGATTGTTTGTTTCCGAAGGTTTGATCAGTAACAAAACGATGTCCGAATCTAATTGGATCTGCATATTGTACCCAACTCAATTGTTGTATCGTTCGATGGAATACTTCATTATCCTCAAAACGAATGAGATATCCAGCGTTGATCTTGCTACTTGAACCCAATTTATAAGAGAGTAAGGAAGAAAGATCCGTAAGCACATATTCGTAATCAAAAGATTCTTCTCTAGTATTGTCTATGAGTAGTTGTCTGGACTCTATTCCGTTGACCAATTTTAAGTTATCCCCGATTTTGGTGGATACTCGTATTCTGGGTAATAACCCAGAAGAAAAGCTAGACTGAGACCAGGAATATGAGATAAAAAGGAAAGAAAAAAGTATGCAGATCAACAACTTCATCACCAGTTCAAGTTTTTAAAAGTCCAGATTATCTGTATTTCTTTGCTGAATAGTCAATATTTTTAATAATTCAGCTTTTTGATTAAGCAAAACTTCAAATCGCTGATATGAACGATCTACCATTCCTTTTAGCACAATCTCATAATTTTGAACATAAGGATGTGTTGTTTTTTCTTCTTTGATCAGTTGTATAAGAGTTTCATCAATAGTTTTCCATTGTGTTTGAATCTTGATGATCTTATATTTTACAAATTGTTGCTCGAGTGTAGTTTTGATATGTTCTTGAAGTGTAGAGGATAATGAAGATAATTTAACCGTTCTCTCTACATCCAAAGGGGTGCCCAATGTATCAAACTCAATACTGTGCTTTATCCCATCCACTACAGTTTTTGCTTCTATTGTTTTCCCTTCATGGCTTTCTTCTTTATACCATTTGATCTTGACGTTATCAAAGGCTTTTTTGATAAACATCACTGCTTGCTTCGGGACTTGGTCTTCCTTGATTCGATACTCTTTTTCAAATTTTATTTGAGAATAACTTGTAAACGTCATGCCAAATAGAGCAAAGGTCAACAGAGGGGTGTACAATCGAATGAGCTTAGCCATGTTGATACGTTTTGTAGTCCTCCGGAGTAAATCTGCTTTTGAAAGTAAAGGCCACAGGTGTTTCACCATGCTCTCTGATATATTGCAATTTTTCTTTGGCTTCTTCAGGAGTGGGATGGTGTCCTTCTTCTACATACCAAAACGCCATATGCATTTGTTTCATATTATGAAACCATTCTTTTTTTCGCTTTAAAATCTCTACATGAGCAGTTTTATACGTAAAATCGAATAAGGTATCGATATCTTCCCATACAGACATGTTAATAATTAAAAAGTCGTAGTCAAAAACTCGTATGGCGGTGGCATTGTTTTCATCACCTTTTAGTCGCCAAACAAAACCTTCGCTAGATTCTGCCAGAGCATTAATTCTATCTAGATTGTTGACGAAGTCTGCCATTACCGGATCATTAATAGGAGCAATCATTTCGGCAATATTTACTTGAGCTAAATGCATGATATTGTAATTTTTTAATACTTAGAACCTTTATTGATATTTGCTGAAGATTTGGTAATAAATGCTCGTATATCTTCATTGGCTCGTATTAGATCTTCATTACGAAGATACATCATATGTCCACTTCGATATCCTTTAAAACTGAGACGATCGGTTAATTTACCATTACTGTTTAATTGCCACATTACATATTTGGCATTAAAATAAGTGGTAGCACCATCATAATATCCAGATTGGATCATCGTATATAAATTAGCATTCATAGCCATTGCTTTTCTCAGGTTTTCTCCAGTGCTATCTTCCGTTCTATCCCAAGGTCTTACAGGACCAAACATATTGTATTTTAAGTCCGTTTTGAAACCTAATTCTTGGCTGTAATAATAATTTATTGCTGGCGTAAAAGCGTGTAACCAAGCCGTGAGTTCGCTATTATAATCAGGTCTTTCTCCGGCCTCTTTGATATCCATTCCTTTATACCTGGAATCTAATCTTCCAATGGTATAACCATCTTTATCTCTTAGTAAATCTTTCCAGAAATAACTTTTGGGGACTTCTAGATTATGCTGGCGAATGGTCTTTTTGGATAAACCTGAATAATATGCCATTTTGGAAATAACTTCTTCTTTTTTACTCGCATCCAAATACCCGCTTCGTACAATAGCAGGTAACAACTCATTGATTGTATAATTTTCGACTTCGGGGAGCACTTCTAGCAAATCTTTACTTTGCAACTCAGGTGGTAACATCTTATGATACCATGCTGCTGCTGCATAATAAGGTAAACGATTTGCTACCTCTACTGGGCCATCAAATTTAAATCCTATCTGAGTAGGAGATACCAGAATCACGCCGTTCAAATACATCCATTGACGATTTTGCAATTCTAATGCCAATCCCGATACTCTGGTAGTTCCATAACTTTCACCAATAAGATATTTAGGGGATCTCCAACGATTGGTACGGGATACAAAAGTATTGATCCAGTCCGCCAGGTATTTTACATCTGCATTAACTCCAAAAAACAATTTTTTATCAGGCATTTTACCATCTTTTCCTGGGATCATTCGCGAATAACCAGTATTTACTGGGTTAATAAAAACAATGTCGGCGACATCCAGAACCGAATTTGGATTTGCTTTTATACCATAAGGTTGTACAGGAAACCCTTCATTATCTATTTTTAGTATTCTTGGACCTGTATAAGCAATGTGCATCCAAACCGAAGCAGAACCTGGACCTCCGTTAAATGAAATTAGCAGCGGACGATTTTGATCAATTTTGATATCAGATCGTTTGTAATAGGTGTAACACAAGGAAGCTATGGGCATTCCGTTTTCATCCCAAACAGGCTGAAAACCTACAGTAGTTTTGTACGGAATTGTTTTCCCTTTGATTGTTGTACTGTGATTGGAGACTATGGTGGTATCTATTGGAACTTTTACATGTTGTGCATTTAAGGTTACCACTAAAAGTAGAAGCAGATGAGTAAGAATTGATCGTTGGTGTTTCATTCTTTAAATGTAAGGTTTAATTTTTATCTGTACACGGCCAAAAAATGGTGTGGAAAATAAGATTAGGTATACTAGTCTTTTCATAGTTTTTTTGAGTTGAGTTTATATCAAAAGACCCTAGAGATTGAGCATCTTTAGGGTCTTTGGTATTAATTATGTCCGATATGACATCCGCATCCGGCTCGCATAAAGCTTTGAGATTCCTGATGCCATTCAAAAGCTTGATTATATTTGTTGTTTTCCCACCAGAATTTACTGCGTTCTTTGGTGGTATTTCCAATTTCATTCATGGTATCTGTATCATACAATCTACCGTTTACCATTACAAACTTTACACTTTCAGTATTTCGGATATCATCTAAAGGATTTTTATCCAAAACGATAAGATCGGCAAGTTTTCCTGCTTTAAGGGATCCAATTTCATTTCCGGCGCCAATATATTGAGCGCCGTTGATGGTTGCTGCCTGTAAGGCTTCAAGGTTGGTCATACCTCCTTGTTCAAACATCCATAATTCCCAATGTGCCCCCAATCCTTGTAATTGACCGTGTGCTCCCAGATTTACTTTTACACCCAGATCTGTCAATGCCTTACAGGTTTTAGAAACCAAAATATGACCGTTTTCATATTCTTCATCTGGTACCATGGTTCTATGTCTTGATCTTGCATCTACAATAGATCTAGGAGTATATTTCAGTAACTTTTCATTCTCCCAAACATTATCTTTTTGATAGAAGTAATACTCTCCGTTCATACCTCCATAATTTACAATAAGAGTAGGAGTGTATCCGGTTTTGCTGGTCTTCCATAATTCGTTAACATCTTTGTAAACAGGTGCTACAGGAATATTGTGTTCGATACCGGTATGACCATCCATAATCATAGACATATTGTGATAAAAGGTCGATCCCCCTTCGGGCACAACATTAATTTGCAATTCTCGCGCTGCTTGTATTACTTGTTGTCTTTGATCTCGTCTCGGTTGGTTGTAACTTTTTACCGATTTCGCTCCAAATGCCTTAGTTCTTCGTATAGCAGATCTGGCATCTTCCAGATTGTTGACTACCGCTTTGAAATCTCCATCTGCTCCATATAAAATAATCCCGGTAGAGTAGAGACGAGGTCCTACCATATTTCCGCCCTTGATCATTTCTGACATGGTGAAAATTGACTCCGTGTTAGCAGAAGGATCGTGTACCGTTGTTACTCCAAAAGCAAGGTTAGCATACAGTTGCCAATGTTTTTGGGTAGTAAGTCCGTATCGGAAACCACCAATATGTGCATGAGCATCTACGATTCCTGGCATAATCGTCTTACCAGAAACATCATAAGTTTTGTAATCTGCAGGTATGGTTACTTCAGAAGCATTCCCTAATTTTTCTATTTGATTACCATTAATAAGTATCGTTCCATTTTCGATAACTTCGTTGCCCTCCATAGTGATAATTCGGGCATTTTTAAATGCAATTTTACCAGTAGGAACATCTGTTTTTACATTTAAGCCAATTTCAATACCTTTTGATGTAATTTCTCCTACTTTTTCTGGTGATCCTGGTAAAAAAGTAAATTTGTCTTTTACATCATTTGCAAAGTATTCACCCCCTAAAGTCCAGAATATTTTTTTACTGTCCCGTGACCAATGAAGATTAATACCTGCATCTTTGGATATTTGAGTTACAGGAACCGATTTGGTTTTGTTATCGAGGTCAATCTCTTTTCCGTTTAGAACCAAAGGAGCTATAAAAGCTTTGTGCAAGTTGGTAAAAGCAATCCATTTATTGTCTGGACTTGGCACCAATCGGTTTGCATATTTTGACTTAAGGTGTGTCTTCTTGTCTTTTCCATTTAGATTAACTGAAGCTAGCTTTTTAGTCAAACTACCAAAATAAGTACCACCTGTTTGATAGAAAATACGTTGGTTATCTTTTGAGAACAATGGGTATTCTCCTTCGTTGATCACTAATTTTTGATTAGCACCAGTAGAGGACATGGTATAGATTCCAGTGTTTTTGGCAAAACTAAGTCCTTGATCACTATTTCCATTTTCTTTTCTGAAAGCGATTACGGTTCCAGTATTGTTATATGTTGGCGTACGGTAGATTCCTTTTTCTACGGTAAGCTTTGTAGACGATCCTCCAGAAATCGAAATTTTATTTACAGACCCTAGTTCTTCATCATTCCATGTTACATAAACAATACTTTGTCCGTCTGGAGAAAAATTGGGTTCGAATTCGAAGTGTGTAGATTGTGATGTAAGACGTTGAGGTTTTCCGTTTGGTAAACTTTTTTTCCATAATTGGCCTAAGGCACTAAAAACAATTGTTTTTCCATCTGGTGCAGTTACTGCATTTCTAATCACTTTGGCAGTAAACTCTTCTGGAGCTACAGGTGAGTTAAAATGTAAAGTCTCTGCAATCTTAATAGTAGCATCTACAGTAAAAGGAATATTAGTGACCTGTTGGGTATCTATATTAATCGTATTGATTTTTCCTCCAGACCAAAAGGCGAGCTCCTTATTATTTGGAAGCCAACTAAAGTTGGGATACACTCCAAAAATAGCCCAAGCTTCCTGTTGATCTTTATTTAATTGATCATAAATAGGCCACTCTTGACCAGTTTCGAGATCATGAATAAAAAGAACAGATTTGGTACGAACTCTTTTAATAAATGCCAATAATTTTCCATCTCTGGATACTTGAGGACGGGCAGCGCCACCAGGTCCACCAGTAACCGTTGTCGTTTTTCCCGTTTCGAATTCATAGCGCTTTATAACGTAAATCTGCTTATTCGGATCTTTATTGTACTGAAAAGAACCACCTGGGTAGATGTCTTCACTGTAGTACATATATTTTCCATCGGGAGAAATATTAGGTTCGTTTACATCTTGTTGATCGTTCTTTCTTTTGGTCAATTGCAATCCAGAACCTCCGGTGACATGATATTGCCACATTTCTCCAGCTCCCAAAGACCGTTGAGAAGTAAAGTGCTTTCTTGCTACCAAATAGTTTCCATCGGGCATCCAAACAGCATTGTTTAATAGCCTGAAACTTTCTTTGGTAATTTGTTTGGCGTTGCTTCCATCGGTATTCATTATCCAAACGTTGTCACCACCACCATCATCACTGGTAAATGATATTTTAGTTCCATCTGGACTAAAACGAGGTTGGATTTCAAAGGGGATTCCGGTTCGTAATGCTTTGGCCTTACCTCCAGAAATCGGAAGACTATAGATGTCTCCCAGCATATCAAAAACTATTGTTTTACCGTCGGGACTTATATCTAGGTTCATCCAGGTTCCTTCAGTAGTAGTAAACGAATGATCTTTGTAGTTAAACTCTCCTTTCGGATTGGTAACCTCCCATTTTTCTTCTTCCTTTTTGTCTTTTTTCTTCTTTTGAGCGTGTGCGTTAAAAATTACAAATACTCCTAAGGTCAGAGCAGTAATAATATGTTTATGCATGATGTGTAGTTTATAGTGATCCGAAAATAAGGATTTATACCAAAAAATATCTTAAAGAGTTGTTAATCGGTTAGAGGTAGAGGAATCAAAAGCGTTCCATAACGTAGGAGCATATGACAATAAAAAAACCGGAATTCATGCATTTGTCATAAATTCCGGTGAGTAAGATTATGGCTAATTCTAAATTCTTTTCTTTTCGTCTTCGAGACCTGTTTTTCGTTTTCTGGAAGCTTTAATTTCTTTTCTTCCAAAGTTGTAGGTCAAGTTAAATTGTACTTGTCTGCTATCACTTCCTCCGCTACCATCTATTCTTAAGTCGCCAAATTGTGTGTCACCTTCCCATGGAGTGGTAAATAAAATGTCATTAAATGCTAGACGAGCGGTAAGTTTATTATTAAGAAATTTCTTTTGTAAAGCAAGGTTTAATGATCCCAGACTTTGTGTTTGATACGTTCCTCCCCAGATCGAAGGAGAGCTGTACCAACCAGAGATTTCCATCTTGAATTCTTTAGGTAGGGAAAAGGTGTTCTGGCCATAAAGACTTAGTGTATTTTGGGATACAGAAAGAAAATCCTCATCGGTAGCTTCAAAAATACTTCTATAGGCATTTATGCTGTAATATACGCTCCACCAGTTTGTAATTTTTGTAGGATATGAAATACTAAGGTTGATAATTTTTTGATTAGCTACATTACGGGTAATGATAAAATTTTGATCATCACCAAGAGCCTCGGTCACCTGGGCAAAGTAATCTTTGATAAAACTATAACTGATGGCAGTGGTTAATCGATAGTTGTAAGTATGCGAAAGTTTAATATTATCGGTATACTGAGGTTGAAGAAAAGGATTTCCTTGTCTAAATGATAATTCATCAATTTTATACTCAAAAGGATTTAAGTTCTGATAATTAGGTCGTTGTATCCTTCTGCTATACAATAGGGCCAAAGAGTTTTTTCTGTTTACTTGATGGGTGATCCCTCCACTAGGAAAAAAATCTGTGTAATCACGTTTTACACGATCGTCTGCATTTTGTTGAGCACTAAATAGCTGTCCATCAGAATCAGTATGTTCTACTCTAAGTCCAAATTGAAGTGATGTTTTTTTGAATTTTCGTTTGTAATTCACGTAAGCCGCACTTATCCTTTCGTCATAGGTGAAATCATTAGTTCTGTCTAAGTTAAGAACATCATTGCCGTTTATACGATCAAAAAAATCGAATTCGTTTTCTGTATTGATATTGGAATATTTTACACCTAACCCAAGTTTTCCTTTCCAAAAATTTTGTTCGTAATCGGCTTTTGCTGTTAAAAGTGTGATTTCTATGGGGGTGACCATAAAATTGATGGTTTCACTAATCAATTCGGTTTCATCTCCATTAAAATAACGGTTAGGTTGCAAATTTGTACGATCACTATTGTATCCACCATAGTCTAAGTCCACATTCAGACTATGCCCCAGAGTATCTTTAAACTTGTAATTGATATTGGCATATAGGTTTTGAGTCTGGGTATCCGTATCACTGCCAGCGACCAAAACTTGATCTGGGTTTGTAGTCCCTTGTAGAATGATTGGAGTTCTCGAATCACTATCAGAGATGTTATTTGAGAAGTTACCAGAAATAATGACCCCGAAAGTGGATTTGCTATTGGCATAATAATCATACCCTAGTTTTATATTGTTGCTATTGTTATCGTTAATAGTCTCTGTTCTGGCATCAAAAATGGTATTGTTTTGCGTTCGGAAAAGGTTGATAAAGTTGAAACTCTTTCCAAATCGATTGCTGTAACTCCCATAAAAATTAGATTTTTTACTTCTGTTATTAAATGAGAGAGAACTCGCATATCTTGCAAAATCTCCATAGGTGAAACCGCTACCCACAGATCCATTCGTACCTAAAGTTTTATCTCTTTTTAACTTGATATTAATGATACCTGCATTACCTTCGGCATCATATTTTGATGAAGGTTGTGTGATAATTTCGATGGCTTCAATATCGCTGGATTGTATGGTTTTTAGGTAATTCACCAAATCTTGCCCTCTTAGCACAGATGGTTTGTCATCGATATAAATTAATACTCCGGTTTTACCTTCTACGACGAGATTGTCGTTATTATCAATAATTACTCCCGGAGCTTTACGCAACAATTCGTAACCTGAAATTCCAGTGGCTCCCAAAGTATTTTGAACATTAAATATTGTTTTGTCTGGAAGTACTTCGACAATAGGTTTTTCTGCTGTAATGGTAACTTCCTCTAGATTTTCGGCTTCGGGAAAAAGTTGAATAATACCTAAGTTTTTATCCGTGTCCTCAATAGTAAAGGGTGCAGTTCTAAATTCTGCATACCCCAAATTCGAAACGATTACAATATAAGATCCATTGTTGATATTAGGAATATTGAATATCCCTTCGGTATTTGTAATTACTCCCTTAATAAATTGATTATTCGAAGAATTGATTAATGAAATGGTAGCGGATTCGATAGGGGAGGATTGTTCATTTGCAATAGTACCTGTAACGTTATACTGTGCAATTGCATAATGGTTTATAATTATCCCTAATACTACTAATAACCTGACTGTTTTCGTTTTCATGATTGTTAAAATTTGATGAGGCAAATATGAATTTTAAGATGATATCAAGCACGTGAAAACCGATAAGTGGTCCTATATGGGGTTGAACGGAAAATTCCAGTTCGGCGGGCTATAGGACCACTCATCGAAAAATAAATGATAGAAAAGTTTTTTAAGTTTAGCTTTGTAGGTATTGAATATCGTTATGGAAAAATCATTTTTACAGAAAAAGTTTTTAGGAGTTCGAATCGGCGAATTGATGGCGTTTATAGGATTCTATTGTTTTTTTGCTTCAGCATATCATATCGCTTTATGGATGAATCGTGGCAGATTCGATAATGAAGGGAATATATTGTTTGATCCGATAACTTTTATGGACGACAGCGGGTTAGGGTATCTGTTAAAAATTATAATCACTATTCCCATTTGGTGGCTTTTGTTTAGAGAATTAAAGGCTTGGCCAATGAAAAAGAAATTATTGTTACATGTCTTGTTATTGCCATTTTTTGTTTTAGTTTGGCAACAGCTATACAGCATTTTTAGTAGTCTATTTGGGTTTTTCTATTTAACGGGGCCAGCAAAAATATGGGATATATATATACCTGCTTTGTTTTATATTTTACAGTTTGGAATTTTTCATTCGTATCAATATCATGTAGATAATAAAAATAAAATAAAACTTGAGGCAGAGTTAAGAGCATCAGCATTAAAAAGTGAATTGGCAGCTTTAAAAGCGCAATTAAATCCGCACTTTTTATACAATGTTTTTAATACAATAAGCGCTTCAGTTCCTCCTGGTAACGAAAAGACACGACATCTAATAGCAGAATTATCAGATTTGTTTCGATATCAACTACAAGCTTCTCAATCAGAACGAGTTCCTCTTCGAGACGAACTCGATTTTGTCAAAAAATATCTTGCACTTGAAAAAGAAAGATTTGAAGAACGTTTACAAATTGAAATTGATGTTGCAGAAGATGTAATGAATGAAATGATTCCTCCCATGTTATTACAGCCTTTGGTAGAAAACTCTGTAAAACATGGATTAGCATCTCTCATCGAAGGCGGTACAGTATCAGTAAAAATATTCAGAAAAGAAGAAAAACTATATTTTGAGGTTTCAGATACGGGTGTTGGAATCAAGGATAAAGAAAAGGTATTCGATAAAGGTATTGGGTTAACGAATACCAAAATGAGACTAGAAAAAATTTACAATACCACATTACATATTTCAGAAAATGAGCCTAAGGGCCTTAAAATAAATTTTGCTATTTAAAAATGAAAAAAGTAATTATTGTTGATGACGAAGTAGCTGGAAGAAAGTTGATCAAAGAGTATTTGGTTGATTTTCCCGAACTCGTGTTACTAGGAGAAGCTAATAATGGAGTGGACGCAGTAAAAATGATTAATGAGTTCGTTCCGGATTTGGTATTTATGGATGTACAGATGCCTGGTATGACGGGGTTCGATGTGCTGACACATATTGAAGAAATCCCTGAAATTATCTTTTCTACCGCCTACGATAAGTATGCTTTGCAAGCTTTTGAAGTGCATGCGATTGATTATCTGTTGAAACCATATACCAAAGAACGTTTTAAAACAGCGATAGAAAAATTATCGAATAACACCAAAGAAAATAAAATTAGGCCATTAGCAGAGAGTTTATTGATGGATAAACCCAAATATCCAGAACGCATCTTGGTACAGTCTCAAAACAAACTAATTACTGTAGCTGTAGATGAGATTATTCGTGTTGAGGCGTATGGGGATTATTCTAAATTGATTACGAATAATGGTACTTATTTGAGTAATTTCGGAATTTCTGTTTTGGAAGAAAAACTGGATCCATCAGTATTTATTAGAGTTCACCGCTCCTCAATAATTAATATTCATAATGTGAAAGAGTTAATTAAATACACCAAAAGCTACGATGTAGTTATGCAAAATGATGAGGTGGTTAGAGTGAGTAGAGGATATATGGATAATATCAAAAAATTGATGTTTTGATACTTCGTTATCGATTACCTCTACTTTTTTGATTGGCTTCGCATAAGTTGATAATTTCAATAATTCGTTGATTTCGAGTTTCTTCTCTTTTGGCTTGATTTAACCAGTATAAATAGCTTTTTTGATATCCTCTGGCGAATTGTTGGTAATTTTGATAGGCTTGAGGATTTAATGTAAAGGCTTTTTGTAGATCTTCAGGTATAATTCCGTTCTCGACATCGTCTAGAGCAGTCCAAGATCCATTTTCTTTGGCGATTTGGATACTAGTCAAACCGCTTTTGTGCATAAGTTTGTTTTTGATAAGCTCTTTGATATGGATCTTATTTACTTTACTCCAAACGCTTTTTGGTTTTCTAGGGCAGAAATATTGCCGTCTACGTTGGTCATCAATCCTCTTAACAGTAGAATCGATCCATCCATAGCAAAGGGCTACACGCACGGCTTCTTCCCAACGCATACTGGGTATTTTGGTTTCCACCTTATAAAAGATGAGATAAACACCTCCATATTCCCTATGGTTTTCGTGTAGCCAGCCACGCCATTCTTCATCATTTTTGAAATATAACTCGGGTTTGTCTTGCATTTTGTTTGGAGTATTTCAATAAGAATTTTAAGATACGCTTTTTATTTTTTAGTAGTACTTTGGATATGTAGCTTATGCTATACTAATGTGGTCTTTTAATTGGGAGATTTCTTTTAAAATTCTAATTTCTTTTTTGATGTTTTTCCTAACAAAAAATACAGGGACAATCGCTCCAATAACATAGGATACATAAATAAGGATCATTGCTACTGTAGAAAAATATAATGTAAATTCTAAAGTAATAAAGAAAAAACCTATAGTGTATAAGGCGATAATGCCTATTGTAATTGGGCCATGGATTTGCTTTCTGAAGGCATAAAAAGACAGAGTATCCGTTGTGTTTTTCAAAACAGTATCGTCAAATTGTATTTGCTTTAGTTTTTCAACACTAAAAAACTCGATGCCTATTCTAAGTAGTAAACCTCCGACCATAAGTGCCACTCCAATCTGACTTAAGATTTTTTGTACTGGTGCGACAAAGTAGAAAAAGGAAGAAATTAGAACGACTACAAGGGAGAGAACAACGATGTTCCCGTAATGAAATCGTTTGCTCCAGTTTCTTTTGGCTTTTATAGATGCTAACATTTTGCTCATCGCATCAGAATCGTGTTCAACTTGCTTTTTATTTTTTTCCACTGATTTTGTAGTGCTTCAAAATTATCACTCATGATCCAATATTTTTTTTAGTCTTTTTTTAATTCTGTGAATTTTTACTCTAACATTCGTTGGAGTAATTCCTAGTACTTCGGCAATAGTATCATAATCTTGTTCTTCGAGTACCATCATGATAAGAAGCCGATCTAGTTCTTCTAGTTGTCCAATTGCACGGTACAGGTGTTGATTTTGTTGATGATCAATTTCTTTGGATTCATCAATCAATACCTGTTCTACTTTTTCTATCGGAAGTTTCGTTTTATTCTTTTCTTTTCTAAGATATTGTAAACAGGTATTCACAGTAATTCTATACACCCAGGTTTTGGGAGTGGATTTTCCTTCGAATTTATCTAGAGCATTCCAAATATTGATAAATACTTCTTGAGATAAATCATTAGCCAAATCACTATTACCTTTTACAAAACCCAGGCACATTTGCAATACCATAGGGTAGCACTGCCGATATACCGTCTCAAAGAGTTGTTGGTTCTTTTTACTCATTAGTTAGAAAAGTGTTTACCTGATTATAAAACCATTCGGGTTGATCAAACATAATAAAGTGTTTACTGTTTGAAACCATGGTAATGGTCTTATCAGATAAATTTGCATATTGTTTTTCATAATTATCTTTGGCCATTTCTAAAGAAGGAAAAGAAGCTCCGAGAATTAAAGTTTTAGCGTTTACCTTATCCAATACTTCTCTCAAATCCAATTTTAATAAATCTGTATATCCATAAACATACGTTTTGCGGTCGGCCTCCAAGATCCAATCGACGATGGTTTGTACTTTGTCTTTAGTACTCGTCATGTTTTGAGCCATCATCATAGCTGTTTGCTTAAATTGAGCTTCTTCCATAGCCAATACCTGTTGATTGTAAGGACTATCATATTGTAAACTACTGGCAGGTACACCGGGCATCATGACTTCGCGCATACAAGCAAGAGCATCCACAATGATCAATTTGGTTACGATATTCGGTAGTTCTGCCGCCAAATCTGTAGCGAGATTGCCACCCATACTGTGTCCTATTATCGTTACATTTGTCATTTTTTTATTTTTGATATAGGTGACCAATTCTTTCTTGATGGTGTCATACCAAGGCATTTCTATTGGAGCTATACCGTTAAAACCAGCATAGGATACTAAGTGTGCTTCATTATCTAAAGTTAAGTGTGTTACCGTTTCTTTCCAAACAGATCCTGGGGTGATAAAACCTGGAAGGAATAGTATCGGATCCCCCTCGCCAAGAACTTCAATTTTGATTGATGATGATTGACTATATCCCAAACTTGTGGCGATAATTAGTAGAAAAGCGATTTTTAAAGTTTTCATGTTTTTGTGTTTTGTTTTTCCCTTTGATGCAATGCCAAAAGAATTGTTACACCTGATTTGAAAAAACACAAAAAAAATTGGATATAGCTAAAATTTTATAATCCCATTAATGAATAAAACCGGCACAAGTATTCGTTTTTCTGGGTTCATAAGGATTCACACCTTTTTCAAAAATAAACGGTGTCAACTCTTTTTTTAATTCTGCAAAACTCAAATCATTCAGATTGCTTTGTACAATACTAAAAATATGATTTTTGTACTCAAACAGTTGAGAGCCTATGCTTCCTTTCATATTATGGAATTCACCATCAGACCAAATACTTTTACCTAATAAAATTCGATCTGGGTTTGTGCAGTACAAAGAGGACAAATTATGCTCTTGCATTATAAATAACCAATACAAACAATATTCTGTCCAGGACGCTTCGTAAGGATGTTTCAGATTTCTACATAAACTACCCATCCAATCTGAGTCATTAAAATGCTTTCGAAGATGATAAACCATTTTGATTACCAATTCTTTAGAAAGTACCGCGGGTGTAACACCAGGACAATACGCTTTGGGATCAAATTTGATGTCATAATGTAATAGAGCTGCAGTACTTTGCCACCATCGGATGTGATAGCTATACAACTCTTTTTGAATTATGGGTTTATCATCTTGAAAAAAATCTTTATAAGAAATAGGGTTACATAAAATAACGTCAGCATCCAAAGTCAAAAAATAGTCTGAAGTAACAACACCGGCAATTGCTAGTTTAATCAATTGTTGTTTGTACCATCCACCAATATGATGTTGTTTTCCTATGACTTCTTTGTCGCCAAAAACTCTATATCTAAAATTTGAAAGCCCAAGGTCTTCTGGGTCAAAATAGATGAATTCATATTCTGGGATGATAATGATTAATTCAATACGATCTTTATCAATTAAATTTTTTTCAGTGAAGGGATAAGAAATTCTTTTACTCTGAAGTAGTCATCATATTTTCTTCCTCCCCTAAGTCTGGTAGGTAAAACAAAGGTGAATTTAATAGGTTTATTCATAAAGGCAGTTCATCATTAATTGGTATTCATTAAATGGGGTAGGAATGCTCTTTGTTCAATTTCTGTACAATTTAGTACTTAAACTATTTAAGATTTAAGAATATTTTAGCTCTCAATACATCAACTTGTTTTGTTGTATTTTGATACTTTGCATTAATTGTATTTGTGATCCAACCAGTGAATAATATTTAATAATAACTGATAATTCTGTTTGGCATCTGGATGATTCATACCCACTTTTATTTTGTTTGGCCCTGCCAGTTGCGTAGTGAACATGGCTGCTTCACCAAAAACTACTACTCTTCCTGCGCCATGTTTTTTATAGGCGCCTTGATACCAGTTCTTTAAGTTGTGTCTAGGAGTTTCTTTTTTGAAAGCCCAAGCCGTGTCGGGTAGAAGATTTACATATCGTTCGTCAAAAACCAATATAGGTTCAGCATCCGTAGGTATTTTGAATGCTTGTCCGGTAAAAGTAGTAACTTGATGTACCTTTTCTTCTGGTTTTCTTCCGTTGGTGATAGCATTCTCAATAAGCGAACCTTCTTTTGTATCAAAAAATGAAGGGCCTCTTTGAACCGTGTCTAACGCAAAGCCATTAGTAAACTCGAAACCAAAAGTGGATCCAAGATCTTGTGCAGCGCCAGCCATTGGCATATGATCAGCAATTAAAAATAGACTTCCTCCTTGATGTACCCATACTTTTATCTCGTCTATTTCTTCTTGAGTAAAAGCGGAAGGATTGGGAAGGTACCAAGCTCTACGATTACTTTCGTGAAGTGCATTGGAAATTACCAGGATTTTCCCTTTGGCTAACTCTTCTTTGGTAAAAGCTTTTTTATAAGATTTTACAACGTACCCATCACTTTCTAATACTTTTGTAAAGCCTTTGTAACGCCCATCTTTAGTATGGAAATTATGGTGCGCTTCATCAAGGTATACTATAGGACCTTTACCTTTTTCGTAGACTGGATCTTCTATTTTAGGATCATAACTTTCGTCTGCTATTTGCTGGGAAAAACAAAAATTCGTGAAGATGAAAAAATAAAACTATTGGTCTCATGGTAATACCAAATTAATGATTTTTTAAATTTTTTTGTAAAAATGTTGTGATAGATCACCAAAAAAACCGTTAAAACATAATGCTTCAACGGTCATAAGAGTTAAATAAAGTGATTCACACTTTTGAGGACTAGCAAGTTCCTCCAGTGGCACAAGCCAAAGGACATTCATGAGGATCAATACTAGAAGTACATAAACCACTAGCAGTTCCTCCTTTTAGTTGTAAAGAACCCAGTTTAGAAATTACATTCTTGTCCAGTTTTAGCTTTTTTAGCTTCTGCTTTTTCATGATACATATATTTAAGTTGATACTTAAATGTATTAATTATGAGATAAGGTATTTTGAATTCAAGTGTTAATTAACCTAAGGTTAACTGATATTAAGATTTATTAGGAATTTAATTTTCTGCCTTCATATCGGGCTGATTTTTTACTTCAAAATGGAAGATGTCATTTCTGGAATAATGACCAATTACATCAAAATCCAGTTTACTTTTTGTGATTTCATTCAGATCCAATTCAGCAATTAACGCTCCGGATTCACCGAAAAGAGGTCCCGCTATAACTTTTCCTAATGGAGAAACAATGATACTACCTCCTGGACACATTTCTTCAGGTTCGTTATTTACCATAGTTTGATAGGTGTCTGGATACATAGATTTGGTGTAGTATTGATTGCAACCCAAAACAAAACATCTCCCCTCTAGAGCAATATGTTTCATGGTTGAGGTCCATTCTTCTCTAGAATCTGCAGTGGGAGCAATATAAATTTCTACTCCTTGTTGGTACATAGACATACGCGCTAGTGGCATGTAATTTTCCCAACAGATCAATCCTCCTAATTTCCCGATTTTAGTATCGAATGCCACTAAGGATTCTCCAGCAGCTTCAGCCCAGATTAGGCGTTCTGTACCAGTAGGTTTAATTTTTCTATGTACCCCTAACAATCCTTCAGTTGGAGAAATGTAAAGCATAGAACAATACAAACTTCCGTTTACGACTTGTTTTTCGGTTACGCCAATAACCAGGTATGCATTTTCGGACTTAGCTATTTTTTCTAGGCGTTTTAGATCCTCGCTTTCCAGATCAATACTATTATTATAATATGTAGCATATAGTTCTCTGCCTTCTGAAGTTCTGCTACCTATCTTTGCTCCAAAAGAAAACCCTCTGGGATATCCAGGTATAAAAGATTCTGGGAAAACAATCAAGTTACAACCTTCTTTGGCATATTGAGAAACCAAAGAAGCCACCTTATCAATGGTTTTTTCTTTGTCAAAAAATTCTGGGTGATCCTGAATCAAACATACTTTTATAGACATACCTTAGGGTTTTAAAAAGAGTTAATTACTTGTACTCCCATATTTTGAAAAGTGTTCATTTGGGGTAGGGCGGTTATTGCATCCTCGAGAGAAATAGTTTTCTGGATTAATTTTTGGGGTTTCAACGTACCGTCGCTTATCATTTGTAACATCTCTGGATATTTGTAAGCTTGCATCCCATGACTTCCAATTACTTCTAGCTCATTAGCTAGTACCATGTCCATGGGGATTTTGGGATGTGCGTGATCTCCTGTCATTAGACCTACCTGAATATGTTTTCCTCTTTTTCTGAGATTAGCCACAGAATTAAAACAAGTAGCTGCACTTCCTAACGCATCGAGGGAAACATGAACACCTCCATTGGTCAAGGATCGTATCTCATCCACAATATGTTTTTGATCTTTTGCATTAATTGTTGCAAAAGCACCCAATTCTTTGGCAAATTGTAAAGTTTGATCATTGATATCTATCGCAATAACTTGCGCACCTATCGCTTTTGCAATCATTATTGCCGACAAACCAACACCACCACATCCATGAATTGCTACAAATTGTCCTGCACTTACTTTACCTTGCTCTACAACAGCTCTAAAAGATGTGATGAATCGACACCCCAAAGTAGCAGCGGTTTCATCATCGATCGAATCGGGTAGTCGAACCAAATTAGTATCTGCATAATCTATAGCAACATACTCTGCAAAAGAACCCCAGTGTGTAAATCCGGGTTGGGATTGGTGATCGCACACTTGATGATTGCCCGATATACATTCACCACAGTGACCGCAACCCGCTACAAAGGGAACGGTAACTCTATCTCCAATTTTAAAGTTTTTGACAAATTTCCCGGTAGCCTCGATAACCCCTGCTAATTCATGCCCAGGGACATGTGGTAATCGGATATCTGGATCATGTCCCATCCAACCATGCCAATCACTACGGCATAACCCAGTTGCAGTGACTTTAATAACAACACCGTGTGAGTTAGGTGTTGGATCTTGTACATTTTGTACGGTTAGAGGACCTTTAAATTCTTCAAATACAATTGCTTTCATAGAACTTTTTAATATGCTGGTGGAACTTGGGTTTTAGGATGGGTTTTGAGATATTTTGTCAAGAAAAGGTTTCATCTCTAATAATTTGATATCATCACGCTTTCTTAACTCTCTTAAAAACCAACCTTTATGACCTGCTCCATATATAATAAGCATTCTTTTATTTTGATACCGATGTTTTTCTAGTGCTTTTTCAATTTTCCAATAGTGAGCAATATTGATATTATCCCATCCTCCCAGGCCTAATTCTACATTAAACAAATCATTATATACCTGCAAAGCGATATCCTGTATACTATCATAAGTGTGGGTATGAATAAAGTAAGGATCATTTACTTTTCCCGTTGCTTGGTAAACAGAATCAGATGTACGGTTTGCTTTGCGATATGCATCCCAGTCTTCAACTCGAGTAGAGTCCTTGCTTATCGCCTGTAATTTTTGGCTGCGTTCTTGTGCCATGGGTAATGTCCACCCAGCAGTAGGAATAATTTCAAAATTCATTTCTTTGGTTAGCAGAAAAACCACATCGACATATTCAGGAAACCGACGTACTCGGGATTCTGAAATACTATCATTTTCTTTGAATTCTTTTACAGCTTGATCAAATCGATCGGGGGGTATTTCTGCTAGGATATAATCTGGTTGTATTGCTCTTATTAGTTGAGTTAAATACGCTGTATTATATACTGAATCTGTAAGATGTCCCCCATGAATGGCTCCTAATACCAATACTTCGTTTTTCTTATTTTCTTTGTTGTTCGTATTTTTCTTTGCGGTTTCATTACTGCATCCCAAAACAAAAAGGGTGAAAATTAGTAAGAAAGAGAATACGAATTTAGCGTCCATAGCAGTGTCAGATTAAAAGATCGATAATTTTTGAAATCGGTTGTAGTTCTTCACTTTTTGTCGTTACAGATTCAAGAACACTACTTCCTACAACCGTAAAATTCTCGGTAAGTGCCTCTATACAGGTTTCAGCATCAGTAATACTTACTCCATTGGGAACATTATAATAGGTTTTATCATAATCATTGGGCTCTAGACAATCAAAATCGAAGTGCAGGTACAAATGGGTGATATCTTTAGCCTTCAAGGTCTCCGTTAGATGATCAACATCTATTTGGGTCGGGGCATAAATTTCTCCTTCTTGTATTCTGTCTTTTTCGGTCTTATCTATATCTCGTAACCCAACATAGTGGATTTGTGATGCCGTAATGGTAGAAAACAGTAAAGGATTCATTTCGGGTTCTCCTTCACCTAATAATGTACGTAAGGGCATGCCATGAAAATTACAACTTGGGGAATCACAAGGCTTATTAATATCAGCATGTGCATCAAACCATATTACACCCAAATTGGGATATTTCTGATTGAGATAAGATACAGGCACAATTTCTAATCCGCAATCTCCACCAATAGTTTTAAGGGTATCGGGTTGCGCGGTAGCTATTTCTTTTTTTAAACGAGTTAGTTGTTCGGTAATGGCGTCGTAGTTGTTAATATGATGTTTTTGTATTCCCTGTGCTCCGGCGGTAATACTAGACAAAGGAATATTTATGAATTCGGGGTCATCAAGGTATTTTAGAATCGCTTCTGCTCCAGGTTCAATATTTTTTCCTGTACCAGATCCTTGCCATTGTGGAAAATAAATTTTCATTAACTCGAGTAATTGTTTAGTTCTTTAATTCCTTTAGTGTTCTTTTGAGCATACTTTTTACGATACGCTTATGGAAGGGTTTTACTGGAAGAAAATATAATTTTCCTAACCAGTTATTGAATACCACAACTGTAGATATGATCAAATCCCTGGTTGTGTTTTCTTGTGTTAATAAAAGAGAGACTCTAAAATTAAGATGGCTGTCGTCCTCTCCAAAAATAATTTCATCTTCACTTTTGTCGTATACTCTAAAAATTCCAACAGCATCTCCTTTCTGTAGTCTGAAATCTTTCTTAAGAATGTCTTCTTTTGAAATTGCTTCACCAGTTTTGAGTCCAAATACAGCCACAATTTTATTTCGTAAAAACAGTAATGCACCCACCCATTTTGGAGAGGATACAAAAAAAGCTTTTACTAATTGATGCTGATCAATAGTAGACGAAGTATTGATGCTGCCAGAGAAGCTATCGGTATAATCATGCCTGGTATTCGCTAGCAAAGAGCTCTTTGGTAAATCGACTTCTGAAACGATCATTATATGGGTGTTGGATGTACATAAAAATT
Organism: Aquimarina sp. KJ22-3; assembly: GCF_055808215.1. Taxonomy (NCBI): domain Bacteria; kingdom Pseudomonadati; phylum Bacteroidota; class Flavobacteriia; order Flavobacteriales; family Flavobacteriaceae; genus Aquimarina; species Aquimarina sp. KJ22-3. The sequence goes on from NZ_CM147859.1 coordinate 1,915,891, forward strand.
GGCATCAATCTGCAAATTACTTCCGGTCAACTTTTTGCTTTGCCATTTGGCATTCGGTTGTATCCAATGCGCTTTATCATCAACAAAAACACGTACTGGCATATCAAATTTTTCAACGACATTGGTGTAGCGATATTTAAGGACCCCATCTTTATAAGAATACTCAAGATTTGGTATTTTGATCGTTCTCAAATATTGATCAAAAAACTGAGTAAGATCAATATTGGTCGCTTTACTTAAGTAGTCTTCTATTTGTTTTGTGGTAACAGTTTGATGATAAAAATCTTTATTTAATCCTCTAAGAATAGTTCGCCATTTTTCATCATCTTCGATAAGTTGTCTTAGGGTATGCAGCATATTAGCTCCTTTGTAGTACATGTCACTGGAACCTTCATGATTAACATCATAGGTGCCAATAACTGGCCTATCATTTTGAATATTTCCTCTTGTCCCAATCACATATTCGGCAGAGGCTTTTTTGCCATAATAATAATCCAGAAACAGATTTTCAGAATACGCGGTAAATCCTTCATGCACCCACATATCAGCTGCATCTTTGTAAGTAATATTGTTGGCAAACCATTCATGACCAGCTTCATGGATAATGATAAAGTCAAATTTTAATCCCCAACCAGAACCAGAAAGATCTCGACCCAGATATCCATTTTTGTACTTGTTACCATAAGTGACCGAACTTTGATGTTCCATACCCAAATAGGGAACTTCTACCAGTTTAAAACTATCTTCATAAAAAGGGTAGGGGCCAAACCAATGTTCAAAGGCTTTCATCATTTTGGGAGCGTCTTTGAATTGTTCTTTGGCTTTATCCAGGTTATACCGTAATACATAATAATCCATATCCAAATACCCTTTTTCACCTTTGTACTGTTCTCCAAAATGAATATAATCTCCAATATTAATATTCACTCCATAATTATTGATAGGATTACTGACAAACCAATGAAAGGTTCTGGTACCATTATTATGTTCATCTATCTTTCGCAGTCTACCATTCGACACATTCATTAAACCTTTAGGAACATTCACACTTATCAAAAGACTGTCTACTTCATCATACATATGATCTTTATTAGGCCACCAAACGCTGGCACCTAATCCTTGACATGAAGAAGCAACAAAATGTTTTCCATTTTTATCTTTTTTCCAGGAAATACCCCCATCCCAAGGAGCATTTACAGCTTTTCGAGGTTTTCCGCTATAGTATACCTCTACAGTATTGACGTCGTTTTTCTTTTGTTCATCAGTAAGTGTCACAAAATGGGCATTTCCATCAGAATTTACTTTTAGCTCTTGATCGCCTTGCATTACCTTTTCAATCTTCAAAGGAGGCTGCAAGTCAATTTGCATGGTATTATGAGCATCCAATACCCTATACTGTATCGTATTTTTTCCTGAAATCGTTTTTTGATCAGGCTTTACAGTAATATCTAGATGGTAGTAGGTAAGATCCCACCATGCTCTCTCGGGTGTTATCGAACCCCTTAAGGTATCTTGTCTTGTAAATGTATGTTCTTGAGCCTCAATAGTAGTGAACCCCAGAACTAATAGTAAGGGTAAAAAAATCTAATCATGTATTGTGAGCCGTCTCTTATAAGATGGTGGTTTTAATTTTCTTCCACAACTTACTTAAAATGTAGACAGCGACAATAACAACTATTGTTAAAATAATTGCAAAAGTATATTCTCCATAGATCCAATATCCAGCAGCAAAAAGTACTCCATAGATCATAATACACCCTACAATCATTGCCAATATTCCTGAAGGAACACTCCATGTACTATTATCTGTAACAATATTTAGATCTTGGTGTTTCGCCCTTTGAATCGTGCTTTTCCAACCAGGTCCTCCGGGCTGTATTTTTTTATAAAAATCGAATAACACCTTGTCGTCTTCTGGCTTAGTTACGAAGGTCACGATAAGCCAAATCACGGTTGTAATACCTACGATAATTGGATATTTTGACCATCCAGGAAGCATTCCTTCAGCAAATAATGCATGGTCTACAGATTCTAATCCAAAAATTATAGATACGATTCCTGAGGCAAACATAGCAGAGATTTCGCTCCAGGCATTGATTCTCCACCAAAACCATCTCAAGATGAAAATAAGTCCGGTTCCTGCACCAAACATAATAATATAATCAAAAATCTGCTTAGCGTTGGTGAGCAATAATGCTAAGACGGCGCTAAGAATCATCAAAATAGCAGTACTTATTCTTCCTACGAGCACCAGCTCTTTTTCTGAAGCTTTTTTGTTGATTTGTTGGGCATAAAAATCATGTACGATGTAGGAAGATCCCCAGTTAAGATGCGTAGAAATAGTCGACATAAAAGCAGCTATCAGCGAAGCCAAAACAATACCCAACAATCCTGAAGGTAGACGAGTAAGCATTGCCGAATATGCGATATCATGACCTATCTTATCTTTTTGTACTTTATCTTCGGGGAACGCTTGTCGTATGGCAGTTAGCCCTTCCGAAGCAAAATAATAAGCGTCCATTCGTTCGGCTTCTTCAGGAGTAAGTTCTCTGGTTTCTGCCAACTTTTGCATTTCTATATAATTGCTTTTAGCAGCTTCCATAGTGTTGGCATCATCTTTTGGGTATAATACCAAAGAAGCGAGTGCTACCAAAATCCATGGCCATGGTCGGATAGCATAATGCATGATGTTAAAAAATAGAGTAGCACCAATAGCGTGATTCTCATTTTTGGCTGCCAGCATACGTTGTGCAATGTATCCACCACCACCAGGTTCGGCCCCAGGATACCATGAACTCCACCATTGCACAGCAAGTGGAATGATTAATAATGATACCAATAATTCAGTATTATCAAAATCAGGAAGTAACGAGATTTTATCGGCCACTTGTGGGTGAGCTATAAGATTGGCTACGCCATCCACCTCAGGTAAATTTACTATATAATAAGCCGCTCCAAGTGCACCAATCATTGCTGTAAAGAAAAGAATGAAATCCGTATACACTACTCCTTTAAACCCTCCAATAGCACTAAAAATAACAGTTACTACCGAAGCAATACCTACAGTTTCTAAGGCTGTTAACCCAAGCATCACTTGTCCAATTTTTATAGCAGCAAGGGTAACACCAGACATTGCGAGTACATTAAAAATGATCCCTAGATATACTGCTCTAAATCCACGTAAAAAATGCGCTGGTTTACCTCCATATCTTAGATCATAAAATTCTATATCGGTATTTACATTAGACTTACGCCACAATTTGGCATATACAAATACAGTGAGTAAACCTGTAATCAAAAAAGCCCACCATGCCCAGTTGCCAGATACTCCTCCTTTCCTAACAATATCGGTAACCAAATTTGGAGTATCAGTAGAAAAGGTGGTGGCCACCATAGATAGTCCCAATAACCACCAAGGCATGTTTCTACCCGATAGAAAGAATTCGCTGGTATTTTTCCCCGAGGTTCTAGAAACCCAAATACCAATTAATAAAGTGAGTGTGAAAAATGAAAATATAAGAATAAGGTCTAGGGTTGAAAGTGTGATCATGTATAATGATATTTTAAATATGTAAATCTTTGTTGTTGCTGAAAATAGTTTCTTTTACGTGTTTGGAGTAGTTACGGCCGATGGGTATTCGTTTAGAATCGATTTCTACCAGATTGCCTTCAATAGATTTAATTTTATCGATAGCAATAGTATAGGAGCGGTGCACGCGTATAAAATTGGAATCAGGTAACTCTTCCGTTATTCCTGTTAGCGATTTATGAACCAGATAATTACCATGTGTTGTAATCACCTTAATATAATCTTTAAGGCTTTCGATGTAAAGAATATCTTTCAAGAGTATTTTTACCAGTTTTTTATCCACTTTAAGAAAAATAAAAGGATCCTTATTTCCTTGATACTCTTCATTTTTTGATTGGTCTTTATTAATGACCTGAGTGAGCTTATTGATGGTTTTTAAAAAACGATTAAAAGGAATAGGTTTTACCAAATAATCCAGAACGTCTAGTTCAAAGCTCTCTACAGCATACTCGCGATACGCTGTAGTGATAATAATCTGATAGTTGTTTCTACTGTTTTTGATGAAATCTAATCCGTTCATCCCGGGCATATTGATATCCAGAAAGATGACATCGACTTCTCCTTGTTCTATAATTTCTAAGGCTTCTATAGGATTGTGAAAAGATCCTAAAAGTTCTATGTTTTTAAAAGAAGCCAGGTGCGATTCGATTACTTTTATCGCGAATGGCTCGTCATCTATTATAATGCATTTGACAATCATAGGATGGGGATTTTTAATAATACGTTAAACGTATTATCTATTACTTTGGTCTCTAAAGAGTATTTGTTTTTGTATAATAATTCTAGTCTTCGTCTTACATTTTCAATTCCGATACCTCTTTTTTTATCATCCGTATAATCAGAATTAAAGTTGTTTTTGGCTTTAAAAATGAGATGTTCGTTTTTCTCATTTTCAAAATGAATGTCGAGACGTACTTCTTCATTGTTTTTACTACCATGTTTAAAACAATTCTCGATAAAAGGTAGTAATAACAACGGAGGAATAGAAATATCATCAATGTTTCCTCTTATCTGAATTTCTGAGTTTACTTTTTCACCATGTCGTAATCGTTCTAGTTCTAAGTAACTTTCGATATAGTTAATTTCATTAAGCAATCCAATTTTTGGCTCTTTAACATCGTACAAAACATACTGCATGATTTCGGATAATTTAAGAACCACATCCGAAGCTTTATCCGATTTTTCTATCGTTAAATAATATAGGTTGTTTAAGGTGTTAAAGAAGAAATGAGGTTGTATTTGTGATTTTAGATATTTTAATTCAGTTTTTAGCTGTAATTGTTTCAATTGAGAATTCTTCTTTCGTTCGGCAATCCAATCCATAGTTAATTTTATCGCGGTAGCGAGTGCAACTACATATACTTCTCCAATAGTAACCGCTACAATATGATTAAAACTATAGGCTTTTTGGGTCCCGATAGCTTCTGGCCAGATATTGCTGGTCACTAATAGAAGATTAAGTTCTGTTCGTACGATGTATGCCACAGCCAAGGTTAATATGGCTGTGATAAGATAGAGTGGTAGTTTTTTCTTAAGAACAAATTTGGGAATCAGGTAATAAATATGAAAATAAGTAATCGGAATATGAATAAAGAATTCTACCAGATTTGATTTCAATGAATACACATAATCATCGAAGTAACTTCCCCAACGAATAAAATTGATCAAAAAATAGCCTGCCCAAAATATGAAATGATACTTTTTTGGCATTTTGTAACCATCAGATGTTGCTATCCAGTTAAACACGGTTTTTGATGTTTTTTGTGTGAAATTGTTAAAAAACGTGAAAAAATTATGTGTTTTTTTGTTTAAAAGCAAAATACTTTAGTGAATATTTTAAAAAGTACTCAATCGCAAAAACACTTATATGAAGAAACATGTCGTTTATTGTTTTTTTAACGTTGTTTAGATATTTAATTTCTTTTTCAAGTTTATTCATAAAACCTTTAAATCGGAAATAATCAAACAAATCAATCTTAATTTCATGAAAAGAACTATTCTAGTTTTTTCTGTTCTTTTAGTACTATTAATGACACAACAGGTCAAAGCGCAAGAAAAAACAATTTCGGGAACAGTAACTTCAACGGGAGAAAATGCCATGCCGCTTCCAGGAGTTAATGTAATTGTAAAAGGAACGGCAAAAGGGGCACAAACAGATTTTGATGGTAAATATACTATTACGGCATCTGCGGGTGATGTCTTGGAGTTTAGTTATGTGGGACTCACTACTATTTCGCTTACAGTAGGAGCATCAAACGTAATCGATGTTGCTATGGAAGAGAACCTGGAGCAGCTCGAAGATGTTGTTGTTACTGCATTAGGTATTGCAAAAAGTAGAAAATCACTTACCTATGCTGCTCAGGACATTAATGCCGATGAATTAAACAAAGTACGGCAAACCAATCCGGTAAATAGTCTATCCGGGAAGGTTTCTGGGGTAGTTGTAAACCGCAGCTCCTCAGGTGCTGGGGGATCTGTAAAAGTTACTTTGCGAGGAAATGCTTCATTGGGGAATAACCAACCCTTATATGTAATTGATGGGGTACCATTATCCAACCCTACGGGAGGACAACCCTTGGATACCTTTGGAGATATTAACGGTGGAAACCGTGATGGAGGAGATGTATTGTCTTTAATTAATCCAGACGATATAGAATCCTTAACCGTTTTAAAAGGAGCATCGGCATCTGCACTTTACGGAAGCGCAGGATTGAACGGGGTCATATTGATTACTACCAAAAAAGGAAGAGCGGGATCTTTTAAGGTAGAAGCGTCTTCTAATTTATTAGTAGAGTCTGCGGCGTATTATATCGATCTTAATGACGAAGCCGAAAGTAATATTGAGGATTTCTTCAACAATGGGGTTACCAATATTAATGCGGTTTCTCTTTCTGGAGGAAGTGAGAAAGCACAAACGTATTTTTCATATTCCAACACCTTTGCTTCTGGGATATTACCCACCAATAAAATGAGCCAGCATACTATAAACATTCGAGAGAATGCACAATTCTTCGACGGTGTTTTGACGGCTAGTGCCAATGTATTGGCATCTACACAAACCATTGATAATCGACCGATTTCAGGTTTGTATTTTAACCCACTTGTGGGAGCATACAACTTTGATTCCCCAGGAGAACGACTATCGGATTATGAGAATTTTGAAGAATTAGACCCTGATAGAAATATTCAAAGTCAACGCTGGTTTAGAGCAACTTCGGATATCGAACAAAACCCCTATTGGATATTAAACAGAAATGCAAGTGAAGACACTAATAGGAAATTGTTGGCTTCCATGAATTTAAAATTCAAAATCAATGATTGGATTTCTGTACAGAGTAGAGGTACATATGATCAAACTTTTTTGAATTACGAGAAAAAGGTTCATGCAACTACCGAAGCTACGCTAGCACCCGCAAATGGAAGGTATATTTTTACAGAACAGGATATCAGACAACTTTACGGTGATGTGATCGCTACGATAAATAAACAGTTTAATACCATATCACTTTCAGCAAATGTCGGGACGAGTACGACGAGAACTACCGTAGAATTATTAAATGCAGACTCTGGAACTAACGGAGGCTTACAATTTGCGAATGTGTTTTCTATTCAGAATTTTAATGCAAACCCACAAGTTTCTCTATTTCAAAGTTCGTTAGACAAAAAGGTAAACTCAATTTTTGCCAGTGCTACCATTGGATTTAATGAAAAAGTATTCGTAGATCTAACAGCAAGAAATGATTGGTCTTCTTCTTTACCTTCTAGTAATAATTCTTACTTCTATCCATCGGCGGGTATTACGGGAATTCTGACGGAGATTTTTGATATGGGAGAGAAAATTTCCTTTGCAAAAATAAGAGGATCTTATGCTCAAGTAGGTAATGATGTACCGGCAAACACAGTATTTCCTGAACGACAAATTCTTTTCGGAGGTGGATTAAGTCCTTTGGATCCAGTAAGACCTTTGGGTGAAGTACGCCCAGAACAACAAAGCTCATTTGAGATAGGAACCGAGTGGAGATTCTTTGATAATCGATTTGGATTTGATATTGGGTATTATCATACCAGTACAGTGGATCAATATTTTCAAGTACCGGTATCTACCGGAACAGGTTCTGTAACTGTAGGAGTAAACTCTGGAGATATCATTAACGAAGGATTCGAAGCGTCAATTTTTGCTACTCCAGTTCAAACAGAAAATTTTAAATGGACTTCGAATATCAATTTTGCGGCTAATGATAATGAGGTTCAAGAAATCAGTAACCCATCTGATGATGTACAAATTGATAATCAAGTGATTTCGCCTCCTGGGGTAAATACTTTTGCCTCTTATTTGGTAGAAGGTGGGCAGTATGGAGATATCTATGCGCAAGTGGTAAAACGTGATGCCAACGGAAGACCTGTAGTTGACGCGGGAGCTATAGTAATTAATGATGAAAACCCAGACAATACCATTGCAGGACTAGAAAAAGTGGGTAATGCCAATCCTGACTTTACCTTGGGGTGGAACAACACCATGACTTACAAAAACATCAGTTTGGATTTCTTGATCGATGGGAAATTTGGAGGAGAAACCATCAGTATGACTGAGGCTATTGTCGAAGGTTTGAGTAATAATACACAAAGAGAAACCGAAAATGCATTGATCGAAGTGGTAAGTCCAACAGGAGATGTATCGACTTTGACTGCGCAAGAATATTATGGGCTAGCAGGAGGAAGAAACGGATTTACAGGAGAGTATGTATACAGCGCTACCAATGTACGTCTTGCCGAAATTGCTTTGGGATATAATTTCCAACTTTCAGAAAATTCTTTTTTCAGAAGTATAAAGGCTTCGTTAATCGGTAACAATTTATTCTTCTTTTATAAAGATGCTCCGCATGATCCAAACGTGACGTTAAGTACAGGAAACGCTTTACAAGGTGTTGATGTATTAGGACTTCCTTCAACCAGAAGTTGGGGGTTGAATGTTAATCTAAGTTTCTAAAATTAGTAAAATGAAAAACAGCAATATATTTTTATCGGGGTTTGTGGTGATAACATTCTTCTTGTCTTCCTGTGCTGAAGGTTTAGAAGACCTGGACGGAAACCCCAGAAACATTACTCAAGAACAGTTAGAAGTGGACTTTCAGAATGTAGGATCTTTATATAAGCCTATGTTCGAGAATATCTATCAATATACACCGCCATGGTCTTTTCAACTACAGCAAAATCTCAATGCAGATGTGTTTTCGGGATATATGACGAATCCCAGACCTTTTGTAGCTGGGGCGAACAATACTACCTATAATTTGGTAAGTGGTTGGAATAATTTCATTTGGAGTGTACCGTACTCTAATGTAATGAACAATGCCAAGACCATTGAAAACGAAACACGGGAAACATTTCCAGAGTTGTTCGCGGTTTCTCAAATACTAAAAGTTACTGCTATGCACAGAGTATCTGATGTATTTGGGCCAATAGTGTATACCAAATTTGGAGAATCTGCAACAACGAGTGAGTATGACTCACAGGAGGAAGCTTATAATGCTTTTTTCGCAGATCTGGAAGAGGCTATCCAAATACTATCGGATAATATTGATAGCCCAAGGTTTGCAGCTTTTGATTTAGCCTATGGCGGAAATTATGAGAACTGGATTAAGTATGCCAATGCACTTCGATTACGTTTAGCGATCCGAATTTCAAAAGTAGCACCTACCAAGGCACAATCCGAAGGTGAGAAATCATTAAATCATCCTATAGGACTTATCGAAGCTAATCCTGATGGCTTTTTTGTGAATGGAACACTAGATCATCCGGTACGCACTATTAATAATTCTTGGGGAGATATCCGTATGAATGCTTCGATGGAATCTATTTTAGTAGGATATGAAGACCCTAGAGTTGGTAGCTACTTTAATACTTCAGAAGTTGAAGAAGGAGTATATAAAGGAGTTCGAAATGGATTACCGCTTTTACCAGGATATGATGATGAGCTGGCTCAAAAAGCAGACTATGTTACTTTTTCTTTATTGGCAGATGAAGTGTTGACGCCACGAGTGCAATTGATGGCAGCAGCCGAAGTGTTTTTCTTAAAAGCAGAAGCTGGATTAAGAGGTTGGACCGGTGCAGGAGATGTACAGGGTAACTACGAGCAAGGAATTACCACCTCGTTTCAGCAGTATGGCTTAGGAGGTATATCAGATTATGTTTCCAATGGAACAAGAACTCCCATGGATTATGTAGATCCTGTTACACCAGGAAATAGTATAAATGCTTTAAGCACCATTACTATTGCCTGGGATGATGCGGCTACTAATGAAGAAAAACTAGAACGTATCATTACTCAAAAATGGATCGCCTTATTCCCAGAAGGGCAAGAGGCATGGAGTGAGTACAGACGTACTGGATATCCAAAAATATTCCCTGTTGTGAGTAACCAGAGTGGAGGAGTAGTGGATACCGATCTTCAAATCAGAAGGATACCTTTTGTAGATAGCGAATTACAAACCAATCCTGATGGTGTGGCCGATGCGGTAACCAAATTGGGAGGGCCTGATAACGCAGGTACACGACTTTGGTGGGATGTGCCTGGAGGAAACTTCTAACACACATGTGATTTTAAAGAGAGAAATAGTGAATTGTATTCCGTTTCTCTCTTTTTTCCTTCTTTTAATGAACTATTTAAACAAGAATGCATGAAATAAATACTACCTAACACAAACATCTAACTATATATTATGAAATCAATGAAAAGAATTATCACAGTAATTACGATGCTAGCATTATTGTTTTCTTGCAATAATGAGAGCTTTGTAAATGATCTCAGAGAGGAAGATCCATCCGTTCAGCTTGATGGAAAAACTGCGCTTACACAACCCATTGTTTTGGGATATTTTCCATCATGGTCAGAGAGTTGGACTACAACGGGTCAGGGTTCTAAACTTAGAGATATTCCCAAACATGTTACCCACGTGTTTCTCGCTTTTGCAAGACCTAATCTACGATATCAGAAAGGATCACTGGATATAACAAATACAGGTATCCAAACACCGTATGGAGGTGCTACGCTAAAAGAATCTGTAGCTATCCTAAAATCAAAGGGGACCAAAGTGATACTATCCGTAGGAGGAGAGACGTATTGGGGATCGGATGCTGCTTATGATATTAACTATCAACAAATCAAAGATCTTGTCGATGACATGGGATTTGAAGGGATCGATTGGGATTTTGAACCCAATGGGAGCTTTGCTACCATAGGAGAACCTATTAATGTGCAACGATTTATTGATTTTTTCAATAACTCAAGAGCGATAATGCCCAAAGGAGAATATCTGTTAGCCTGTGCACCAGCAGGAGTTGGAGCCTTAGGAGGATTAAATAATGATGATCCTTCATCACCATTTGCCTATAGCAAAAGAAATAGCGTAACTGGAGAATCTGATGCGAATTTATATAATGCTACTTCTCCAAATCAAGCTATTAGTTTATATGGCTTTGCTACCACAGGGCATATGATTCCGGTGATGGAGGCTGTGGGAGATAAAATAGATCTAATAGCCTATCAAGGGTATAATACTGGAGCTGCAAGCAACAGAAAAATAATGTACGATGCTTACAAGCATTATGCAGATCGATATGGTTTCTCGATTGCAGCAGGAACACATTATCCGGATGAACCATGGGGGCCATATTATACGTATACCTATCAAACTATGGCAGAGCTATCTGCTCATATAGCAGCAACTAATGTGAACAATGATGGGATTATGATTTGGCAATTATTGTTGGGAGATGGAAATTCCTCTGCTTATGGATATTTGTATGTGGCAAGTCAGGTATTGGATGGAATATCGCAATCCCAAGCCATCGCGAATGCAGAAAACTACCCAGAATCACCATATGACGGTGGAGACGGCGGAGGTGATGGTGGTGGAGATGGTACTGGATGTAATTCAGCGCAATGGAACTCCGCCACAGCATATCAAGGTAGTCAGGAAGCGGTATACCAAAATCAATTATATCGTGCAAAATGGTGGACCCAAGGAGATGTACCCTCCTCGAATACAGGAAATGGTAAACCTTGGGAATTGGTACAGAATTGTGGTGATGGTGGAGGCGATGGAAGTAATCAACTACCTTCGGTAACGATCACTTCTCCATCAAACAACACCACGTTTACTCAAGGGACTACGATAGTAATTTCTGCCAATGCATCTGATAGCGATGGTACCGTTACTAGAGTAGAGTTTTTTGAAGGAAACACCAAATTAGGAGAAGATACTACAAGCCCGTACAGTTATTCATGGACTAATGCAAGTACTGGAAATTATACCATTACCGCAATTGCCACGGATAATGCTGGAGAAACAACAACTTCTTCAGCGGTTGCAATCTCAGTACAATCTGATGGAGGGGGTAGTGGTTCTTGCAGCGGAGTTGCTAATTGGGAAGCTTATCCAAAAATATACAATCAAGGAGATCAGGTGGTATATCAAGGAGTGTTGTATGAGGCACAAACCGGACCAATTTGGGTAACTCCAGGAAGTGGAGAACACTGGTGGAAAACCATACGTTCATGTGATTAGAAATGTATAAATGTTAGTTTTTAATTGGAGAAACCTCTGTAAATAGTGTGGCTGCTATTTATGGAGGTTTTTTGTTTCAAATTTGTATTCCAAAAACTTCAACTCGTTGTTTTTGGTAAAAATCAGAATGTGCTTTTTGTTTTTGATAGTAATAAATCTGCAGGCTTTAGCCTGTAATTGTTGTAATGTGTCAGATAGCAGATAAGAAGTAAAATGAGTGTGATCTGTATTTCCAAATAAGAAATACCCCTTGTTACCATCATAGCGAATAGTTTCGGTTTCAGCTTCATATAGAGATCCGATACCAAAAACATCTTTATAACCATCTTGATTAAAGTCTTCGACTAAAAAATCTGAAGTGGGGCCGAATTGAGCTGTAATAGGCAGTTCTTGAACATCAAAATTTCCTTGTCCCTTGTTTTTTAATAACAAGCTAGTAAAACAGGTAGCAGTATAATGAACTGCATTATTTAGAGCTTCTTGACCATAAATTTCAGGTAAAGAAGCGGCAGCAAATGAATTATACGTCTTAAATTTTTCAGAAAGCCCAGGGATTTGCTGAGACGAACATTCCTTTCCTCGAACAGGTAGCAAAACTCCTTTTTTTGTGGTTTTGCTTAAGACAATATCAATACTACTGTCGATGTCAAAATCCTTGGCATATATATGGAAAGGTTTATCTGTCGAGGGATGAAATTTATTATTCTCACCCAAGTTACCTAAGAGGTAATCGATATCACCGTCGTTATCAATATCCGAACTTGAAATTTTAAAAAACCAACCAGACAAATCATTTAGCGCTTTGATATCTGCAGTCTCAAATTTTCCCTTTTTATTTTCTAGAATTGTAGGCGAAGACCATTCGCCAACAACCATAAGATCCAGATCACCATCATTATCATAGTCAGAAAATAGGGCATCATTGGTCTGATTAATGTTTGATAAGTCTTTTGCTATATCCTGAGTAGCATCAATAAACTTTCCGTTTTCGTTTTTCAAAATATAGGAAGGATAAGCAGAAGGGTATTTACCTGGAATAAAACCTCCACCGATGAAAATGTCCTGATCTTGATCATTGTCAAAATCTGCAATAACAATTCCTCCTGATACGGTTTGGATTTTAGGTAATAGATTTTCTTTTCTTGTAAAATGACCTTGACCATTATTCTCATAAATTCTATCCTGTAAATAAGAACTATCAATTGCATCTTCATAACTCCCGGAAGCAACATACAAATCTTGATCTCCATCGTTGTCATAATCAAAAAACAGCGCTTTTCGATCTTCGAAATAACTATCCTGCTCAAAAGTGTTTTGACTCATGATAGAAAAAGAACCCGAATCATTTTGAATATAGAGCATGGCACTAGCTCCCTTTGCATTCCCTACAAAGAAATCTTCTAAGCCATCGTTGTTGACATCAGCTACTACAATTGGAGCTCCTTTTTCACTTTGTTTTTGGGGGAGCAATAGTTGTAGTGCATAATCATCAAATTGGGTTTCCTGATGTTTGTAAGTTACTCCAAATGCATTTCTAGGATGGACTTTTATTGCGACCGTCTCTGTCGTTTGTGATTTTGAGAATGCTTCTTTCTTTTTATAATCAATATAAAGTTTTTGATTTGCCGCAACGTTTTTTAGAGAACTGGATTGATTGTTAGGCCAATCAACCACAATGCTGTCTATGATTTCGGTTTTGCCCAAGCCAAAGTGCAGTCTGTTGGTTACCGAAGATTGAAAACCCCTACTGGTATAATATGTTTTCATCTGTTGATGTTGATTGGTGTATACCTTAATGTGAGTCCCCAAAAGTGTATTATTGTTTTCAGGATTAGACAATGTGATGCTTATATAATTGTTGGATTGTTGATTCTGGTAAATACTGGCAATGTCATCTTGATTGTTTAAGACAATATCCAAATCACCGTCGTTATCAAGATCCACATAGGCTGCACCATTAGAGTTTATTTTGTGGTGTAATCCCCATTCTTGGTTTTTGTTTTGAAACTGATACATGCCAGCATTCGAAAATATTTTGTTTTCCAAAGTTGTAGAAGGCATCATGCCTATGGCTTCTTGCAAAGTGACTTTCTTTTGATTGAGGATATTGTTTCGCATACGATTTCTAAAATCCTGATTAGAAAGATCATGTTTGATACCATTGGTAACCAAAAGATCGTTATACCCGTTATTATCAAAATCTGCAATTAAAGGAGCCCAACTCCAGTCAGTTTTGGCAATACCTGATAACTGTCCAATTTCGCCATAAGACCCATCTCCCAGATTCAACTGAAGCATATTAGACATGTATTGATGATGATATCCAATATCTACCAAATACTTGAAGTTATCAGTGCTCATGGTTGCCATGTTTTCTTTGCTTCTTTGGTGATCTTCGGCAAGCATGTCTAAAACGATAAGATCTGGTTTTAAGTCATTATTAATATCTGCATAGTCTGATCCCATACTGTTTGCAGAAATGTGATCAAAAGTTTCAAGAATCCGATTGGTAAAAGTCCCATCTTTATTATTGATATAAAGGAAATCCGGTTCCAGAAAATCATTGGCTACGTAAATATCCGGCCATCCATCCTCATTAAAATCACCAATTGCTGCGCTAAGTCCCCAGGCTTTATTTAGAATTCCGGAGGTTTGTGTGAGGTTTTTAAATTTTCCGTTTACATTTTCAAAGAGCTGATCTGTACTTTCTGGATCGATATTATTCTGTATTCTGGGATCAACAACCACATTGTTGTTAAAATCAGCACGATGATTGACCAAGTATATATCCATATCACCGTCTTTATCGTAATCCAGGTAATAGGCTTGAGTAGAATAGGCTTCACTATCTAGTCCATAGACCTTTGCTTGCTCTAGAAAAGTTCCGTCTCGTTGGTTAATATATAATTTGTTTTTCCTTTTTTCAGAGTCACGTAATGAACCCGATTTGCATACGTAAATATCTATCCATCCATCATTATTGATATCTATCATCGATACACCGGTAGTCCAACCAGTAGCATCCTCAACTCCGGCTTTTTCAGTAATGTCTTCAAAAACAAAATTGCCTTTGTTTAGGTATAATTTATTACTGTGTTGATTAGAACTAAAATACAGATCTTCTAATCCATCATTATTGATATCTCCTACTGCAATTCCTCCACCGTTGTATATGTATGCATAGTTTAAGAAGTTAAATGATAAGGTTTCAGACACCTCATTTTTGAAATAAATATTAGAAACAGAAGGGTCAATCATTTTGAATAGTGATTCCTTTTCTTGAACTTTCTTATCGTTACTGTTTTGATGCTTTGTATTGCAATGTGCAAGAAGTAGGAATAGTAAAATCCAGAATTTTCTAAAGACCATTTTCGAAGACAAATTTCTATAAGAAATTAAAGTAATCAAGTTTGTGTCAATTCCCGAATTTATGCTCTATATAGCATGCTTTTGTCGACATACAACCAGATTTTGAATATAGGTGTTTTTATGGGGAAAGAACCCCGTTAGTACAATCACCGAGTTTCTATAGAAGTATCGGTATTTTTTTGCTTCACCATCCGGTGCAATTTTATTGTCATTTGTGATTGCTTTCATGTCATCTGTCGAAAAACTTTTCATAAAAGCCATATAGGTAATAGTTTCATTTTCGATAAGCCATTAAACAACATAACTTAAGTTACGCAATGAGTACACAAACAAAGTACGATTCCTCGATCAATAATAGCAACGGACCTTATTACAAGGATATCAGCTATCGCGAAGCCGGAAAATTTGAAGAGACACGGTTTGAAAAAATCCATAATGTGATTTTTAAGAGTTCGGATTATGCTTCTATCATTATTGCACAAGAAATAGCAGGATTAATCAAAGAAAAGCAAGCACAACAACAATCTTGTGTTTTAGGATTAGCAACGGGTTCTTCGCCAATAAAAGTATATGAAGAACTAGTACGAATGCATAAAGAAGAAGGTCTTAGTTTTGCCAATGTGGTTACGTTTAATCTGGATGAGTATTTCCCAATGGAAAAGGGCAATGTACAGAGTTACCACTATTTCATGCACGAACACCTGTTTAATCATGTAGATATTTTACCAGAAAATATTCATATCCCTGATGGGACTATTCCACAGGAACAAATTCACCAATATTGTATAGATTACGAACTAAAAATAAACTCCTTTGGTGGATTGGATTTTCAACTGTTAGGAATCGGTAGAACCGGGCACATTGGATTTAATGAACCAGGATCTCATTATAATTCGGTAACTCGAAGTATCACTCTGGATCATCTTACACGATCTGATGCTGCTCCTGCTTTTTTTGGTATCGAAAATGTTCCGAAAAAAGCGATTACGATGGGTATTGGAACCATTAAAAAAGCAAAGCGCATTGTCATTATGGCTTGGGGGCATAAAAAAGCCGAGGTAGTAAAGGAAACTATAGAAGGAATGGTTTCTTCCGAAGTACCTGCTTCGTATTTGCAGCGTCATGAAAATACCACATTTGTTCTGGATAAGGAGGCTGCAGAAGAACTTACAAGAATCAAAACTCCTTGGTTAGTTGGCCCTTGCCGTTGGAACGAAAAAAACAAGAATAAAGCCATTATCTGGTTGAGTCAAAAGGTGCAAAAACCAATTCTGAAATTAACGGACAAGGATTATAATGACCATGGAATGTCAGGGCTTTTGGCAGAAGAAGGCTCGTCATATGAACTAAATATCAGAATGTTTAACACCTTACAGCATACCATTACCGGATGGCCAGGTGGGAAACCAAATGCTGACGATACTTATAGACCAGAGCGAAATACTCCACATAAAAAGAGGGTGTTGATCTTGAGTCCTCATCCCGATGATGATGTGATTTCTATGGGGGGAACATTTCTTCGGTTAATAGAACAAGATCATATTGTACATGTAGCGTATCAGACCTCAGGGAACATTGCAGTGTCTGATGAAGAGGCCATAAAATATGCAGAGGTGATACAAAATATGTTACCTTCAACTGATAAGGAAAACATCGGTTCAATCATTTTGGAACTCAAAAAGAAACAGGAACGGATTATAGATTCTGAATCAACGAGATCTTTAAAAGGACTGATCCGTAGAGGAGAATCTTATGGAGCGACACGGTTTTTGGGCTTGCCAGATGCATATGTGCATTTTCTTGATCTTCCTTTTTACGAAACCGGAACGGTAAAGAAAAACCCGTACGGACCAGAGGATAAAAAACGATTAACCGACCTAATCAAAAAAGTCAAACCCCATCAAATTTATGCCGCTGGTGACCTGGCAGATCCTCATGGGACACATAAAGTATGTTTGGATGTGTTGTTTGAAGTGCTAAATGATTTGAGAGAAGAAGAATATATGAAGGATTGTTGGGTATGGCTATACCGAGGAGCTTGGCAGGAATGGGATATTCATGATATAGAAATGGCCGTTCCCTTAAGCCCAGATGAGGTACTAAAGAAACGCAAGGCCATATTTTTTCACCAGTCTCAAAAGGATGGAGTGATGTTTCAAGGAGATGACTCTAGAGAATTTTGGGTAAGAGCAGAAGAACGAAATCAACAAACAGCAGAAAAATATCACAAACTAGGTTTAGCAGAATACGAAGCCATAGAGGCTTTTAAACGATATCATTTTTAAAAGAAGTTAATGAAAAAAATATATTGGATCGCCCTAATACTTGGGACAATGCAATTAGTTACAGCACAAACAACGGATCAGTATTCATATAATTTAATGCCTTGGCCAAAAGAAATCCGTCAAGGTGCAGGAAGTTATGTAATAAAAGAAGATTTTACCCTTTTTATTCAAAATGTGTCTTCTAAACGATTGCATAATGGAGCTACTCGTTTTTTAAGACGATTAAGTGGAAGAACAGGGGTGTTTTTTGAAGAAGGCTTCCCACAAAAAGCAAAAAATATTCCATCATTTATTATTGAAGTTGAACGAGAGGGAAGTTTACAAAACTTTGATGATGAGTCATATTCGCTGCAAATAACAGATAAGACTATTTATCTCAAATCGATAACTGATATTGGTGCTCTAAGAGGCCTGGAAACCTTGTTGCAATTAGTAACCCCCAGTGCTAACTATTTTTATATTCCTGCATTGAATATTGAAGATGCACCAAGGTTTCCTTGGCGTGGTTTGATGATCGATGTAGCTAGACACTATCAACCTTTGGACGTGTTAAAACGAAACCTTGATGCCATGGCAGCTGTTAAACTCAATGTTTTTCATTGGCATTTAACAGATGATCAAGGGTTTAGATTGGAATCAAAACGACACCCGAAATTGCATGAACTTGGTTCTGACGGAGAGTACTACACACATCAGGAAATAAAAGAGATCATTCAATATGCTGCAGAGAGAGGGATTAAGGTAATACCAGAAATAGATGTTCCCGGGCATGCATCTGCGTTGCTTACCGCATATCCTGAGTTGGGAAGTAAAAAAGATACTTATACTATCGAACGTTATGCTGGTATTTTTGACCCTACTTTGGATCCTACCAACGAGAAGACATATCAAATCCTGGAAGATGTATTTACCGAAATAGCAGAACTATTTCCTGATCCTTATGTTCATATTGGAGGTGATGAAAATGAAGGGAAGCACTGGGACGAAAACCCTGAAATCATAGCTTTCAAAAAGGAACACGGTTTTCAATCAAATCACGATTTACAAACCCATTTCAATCTCAGATTACAAAAGATCTTAGAAAAACTAGGTAAAAAGTTAGTAGGATGGGAAGAGATTATGACTCCACAAATGCCAACAACTGCATTAATTCATTCATGGAGAGGCGTAGAGGAAGGGCTACAACCAGGTGAGTCATTGGCTAAAGCGGCACAAAAAGGACATTATTCTATTTTATCTACTGGGTATTATATCGATCGTATGCATGATGTAGATAACCATTATTTAGTAGATCCGCTGCCCAAATCCTTCAGCTTAACAAAAGAGGAGCAAAAGAAAATTTTAGGAGGAGAAGTTACCATGTGGGGAGAATTAGTAACACCGCTTACTATCGATTCCAGGATCTGGCCAAGAACTGCAGCAATAGCCGAACGGTTTTGGTCACCTGCTACGGTTACAGATATTCAACACATGAGAAAACGACTTACTATGATCAGTTTTCGACTAGAAGAACTTGGACTCACTCATCTTAAAAATCAAAATGTGATCCTAAGAAATATCTCCAATGGATATCAAATAGATGCACTTCAGAAATTAACCAAAGTCTGTCAACCTTTACAAAAATACAGCCGCAATAAGGGAGGAACGGAGTACAAATCGTATTCGCCCTTTACATTATTTGCAGATGCTTGTACTACAGATGCTCTGGATGCTTATCAATTTAATCAACTGGTGAATGCCTTTATTACAAATGCTGAAGTAGCTCAAAAACCTTTAGAATCTATGTTTCATCAATGGATAGGAAATCACGAAGAACTACTCGTTCTGCAAGGAGAAACGCCTTTGGTTTCAGAAGTATTGAAATTATCGTCAGCGCTAAAAGATGTTTCAGCTTTTTTCCTGAAAATTCTAAAACAAGAAGGGGTATCCAAAGTAGACGCAAATG
Source organism: Aquimarina sp. KJ22-3 (assembly GCF_055808215.1). Taxonomy (NCBI): domain Bacteria; kingdom Pseudomonadati; phylum Bacteroidota; class Flavobacteriia; order Flavobacteriales; family Flavobacteriaceae; genus Aquimarina; species Aquimarina sp. KJ22-3. Next base: position 1,935,646 of record NZ_CM147859.1, read on the forward strand.
ATTTCTCTTCCTTAATGAACATCGTCAAAGAGCCTCGAGCGGATGTCGAGATCGTGACTTATGACGCTTTTATGAAATTGTTTGAGCATTTAAAGAAAAATGAATTGTAATACTTAATACGATATTAACCAGTTTCTTCCGGTTTTGTTGAATTTTTGATGTACATGCTATTAGTGATAAAAATAAGGCTGTTTAGCTATTATTTGACTCCCTCCGTATAAAAAATTACACATTGAGTATCAGTGTTAATATTTTTATAAAGACTTAATACAAACACAAATCTTTAACTCATGAAACCAATCAATCTTTGGGACTGGTTAGAGGGGATTATACCCAAAAAATCAATCCGAGTTTTCAACTTTTTAGCGATTATTAGCGTACTTCTTATCGGTGACTTGTGCCAGGCACAAGTGAATACTGGAGGAAGTGCAACTACATCTAATCACAACAAGCAAATCATTGGATATATTACCAATTGGGATGCTTGGAAAGCCGCTAGTGCGGGAGTACCTTCCGCAGGTGCTTTAACACAATTGAATATAGATTATTCAAAATACACAATTCTTAATTTTTCCTTTTTTGGAGTGGCAGTCGACGGGTCATTGCATAGCGGAGATTTAAGAAATAAACAGATCTATCAAGAGGGGCAAGTACAGCAACCAGGAGATCTACTATATGGTGATGTTTATAGTAGTTGGGATTTCTATATTCTTTTTGGAGAAATAGAACCCATTCAGTGGATCAACGAAGATGTCAAACAACGCGCTGAAGCTTTAGGTTTTCAGGTAGAGGTTGGCGGAAATACATGGACACATCCCGAATGGGGATTAAGCGGGGTATTACCACTTCCATTACCAAAAGAAGGTAGCGGAGCCAAAGGACTCCTAGAACTTGCTCATGACAATGGGGTAAAAGTGATGGCTTCCATAGGAGGCTGGAGTATGTGTAAACATTTTCCTGAAATGGCAGCAGATCCGGTAAAACGAGCTCGCTTTATCGAAGACTGCAAAAAGCTAATCAATATGGGCTTTGATGGTATCGATTTGGATTGGGAATATCCAGGGCCTTATGCCGGGATGAACTTTACAGGTACCAACGCCGATTTTGCCAATTTTGCAACTCTGGTTCAAGAGATTAGAACTGCTATTGGCCCAGATAAATTAATCACCGCAGCAATGTCTGCAGATCCAGTAAAATTGGATGGATTCAACTGGCCTCAGTTAGTGAACAGTATGGATTACTTTAATATGATGACCTATGATTTTAACGGAGGATGGTCAAATATTGCAGGACATAATGCACCTATCTATCCATATGATGGAGCCGAAGCGCCAGATTTCAATTGGCAATCTACACTTAACAAACTACTTTCTTTGGGAGTTCCATCGACTAAAATCAATTTTGGGATTCCTTTTTATGGTAGAGGAGTGGTTACCGAAGGTACAGCTGCTCTCAACGCACCTACTTCTAAAAGAAATGTAACGATACAACCTGATGGACCAGTAAGTACATCTGCAGATTATACCAACTGGCCTTTGGATGTGTATGATGGAACACCAAACCACTTTTTTATCAAACAAAAAACTGGAGCAGGTAGTGGATGGACCCGACAATGGGACGATCAGGCCAAAGTACCTTATATGACCAAAGGAAATTTCTTTTTGAGTTATGATGATGAAGAGTCTATAGGAATTAAGGCACAATATATCAACGAGAATAACCTTGGAGGAACTATCGTATGGACTGTTTTTGGAGACCTCGAAATATCAGGTACAGCCCAATCCTTTGGAAATAAGCTAAAACGATGGTCAAATGTAAAATCACCTTTAGTGAATAAGGTAAATGAAGTTTTTGCTACTGGTGGAGGAAATATTAATCCTACGGTATCTATAACATCTCCAGCCAACAATACCGAGTTTTCTGCTGGAGATGATATTGCAATAACAGCTGATGCCAATGACATTGATGGTAGTATTACTAAAGTAGAGTTCTATGCAGGTACAGTTTTGCTAGGAGAAGATTCGTCTGCTCCATATGCCTATACATGGCAGAACGCACCACTGGGACCTAATTCGATAATCGCAAAAGCTTATGATAATGACGGAGCGAGTGCAACAGCAACCGTATCTGTTATTGTTGGTGATATCGACGTAGAAAATCAACTACCTCAAGTAGCTATTACTGCTCCTCAGGAAGGAACTTCATTTGCATCTGGAGCTACTATTGGTATTACTGCTAATGCTTCAGATGCTGATGGAACCATAACCAAGGTAGAATTTTATGATGGAAATGTGCTCTTGGGAGAAGATACTACAGCACCATATAGTTATGACTGGACAGGAGCTTCTTCAGGAAGTCATACGATACAAGTAAGAGCGACAGATAATAGAAACGGAACAAGCCAGGTAGGAGTTACTATTACGGTTACCGGAGGAGACAATTGTTCTGTACCCGCATATGTTCCTGGTCAAGTGTACACAGGAGGGGATAGAGTGTCTTATCAAGGAAATGAGTACGAAGCCAAGTGGTGGACACAAAATAATGACCCCGTAACGAATCGCGAAAATGTTTGGAAACTGATAGGTCCTTGTGGAGATGGTCAAGCGGCCCCACAGGTATCCATCACCTCACCTTCAAGCGGACAAACGTTTACCGAAGGTAGTACAGTAACAATAAATGCAAATGCATCAGATGCGGATGGGAATATCACTAAGGTAGCATTCTACGTGGATGGAAATTTGATTGCCGAAGATACTACTGCACCATATACCACAAACTGGAATAGTACTCTGGGAAGTCATAGCATCACTGCTATTGCTACAGACAATGCTAATTTATCAACTACTTCATCTGCTGTATCCATTTCGGTAAATGCTGATGGAGGTTGCGGTAATAGTAGTTTTAAAGTTGTTGGATATATGCCTAGCTGGCAGGGAGCCGCAAACGGAATTCAATATGATAAATTAACCCATATTAACTATTCTTTCCTACTGCCGAATAGTGATGGTAGTTTACGACCGCTCGAAAATGCTGCAAAAATGCAAGAAATCGTTACTTTGGGGCATGCGCAAGGTGTAAAAGTATTGATTGCTGTGGGAGGATGGATGGATGGTAATGATGCTCCATTTACTACATTGGCAGCAAATCCAACGACAAGAACAGCTTTTATAAATAATCTGGTCAACTTTGTAAATCAATATAATCTTGACGGAGTTGATATGGATTGGGAATATCCTCGAGAAGGGAATGAACCACAACACTTCGAATTGTTAATGCAAGAATTAGGTCAGGCTATGCATAGTCGTGGAAAACTATTGACTGCTGCAGTTGTGGTTTCCGGATGGAATGCAGATGGCGTGCTTAACGGTGTTTTTGATGACGTAGATTTCTTAAATATTATGGCCTATGATGGTCCTGAGCACTCTACAATGGCTCAAGCCGAAGGAGGGTTAAACTATTGGTTAGGCAGAGGATTACCAAAAGAAAAAGCAGTATTGGGAGTTCCTTTTTACAGCCGCCCGCAAGCGCAGAGCTATGCTTCGTTATTAGCACAAGGCGCTAGTCCGAATAGTGATTCTTTTCAAGGAAATAATTATAATGGAATTCCAACCATCAAGGCGAAAACGCAAATGGCATTAGATCGTGCTGGTGGAATCATGATGTGGGAGCTATCTCACGACACTTCAGATCCGAACACCTCTTTATTGGCTGCTATTAACCAAGTAGTAGGAGATCCATGTCAGCCCGATAATGTAGCACCACAAGTTTCTATTACTTCGCCTCCGTCCGGAGCAACATTTACAGTGGGTAATGCTGTTAATATCGCTGCAACGGCATCAGATAGTGATGGTAGTGTCACAAAAGTGACGTTCTACGTGGATGGAAATATGATAGCAGAGGATACAACAGCACCTTATGGGGGCAATTGGACTGCAGTTCAAGGCAATCATACGCTTACTGCAATGGCCACTGACGATAAGGGAGCTACAACCACATCTTCTGCGATAAGCATCGTAGTAAATACTGATGGAAATACTGTTTCTGGAGGAACAATAAGTGGTGGGCCATTTGTATTTACAGTAGGAGATGGTATTGCTGATAATGTTTCGGGAGTTACTTTAACTGGAAATAGCGGAACCAACTCTCAATGGGTGGTTACCGATGATATGGGAACTATACTTGGATTACCTGCAGCTCCAGAGGATGTGAATTTTGATGAAGCCCCTGCTGGGATCTGCCTGATCTGGCATTTAAGCTATGAAGATGGATTAGTAGGTCTTGCAGCCAACAATAATACTGCAGATTTACAGGGAGATTATGATTTTTCAAACTCGATAACTGTTACCAGAAATCCAGCTGATGGAGGCGAGTGTAATGACCCACAATATGTAGAAAATGGAGGGTACGAAGCAGGTAGTGTGGTGCAGAACAATGGTAATTTGTATGAATGTAAACCATATCCATTCTCTGGATGGTGTAATGGTGCTGCTTGGGCCTATGCTCCGGGAGAAGGAACGTATTGGGAAGATGCCTGGACCTTGGTAGGAGCATGCGATAGAGGTAATCCTCCGGGTAACGAAGCACCAACAGTTGCGATTACACAACCGGCAAACGGACAAACATTTACAGCAGGAAGTACTATAACTATTAATGCATCTGCATCAGATAGTGATGGTACAGTGACCAAGGTTGAGTTCTTCAGTAATGGCACCAAAATAGGAGAGGATACCAATAGTCCTTATAGTTATACATGGAGTAATGTATCTACAGGGAATTATACCTTAACTGCCACAGCAACTGATAATGAAAATGCTACAGGTGATGCTACTGCGGTAAATATTTCTGTAGGATCTACAAATCCACCAAATCCAGGAGGAGATTTACCAAGAAGAATTTTGGTTGGGTATTGGCATAATTTTGACAACGGTTCTTCTATACCAAAACTAAGAGATGTATCCGATAAATGGGATGTGATCAATGTATCTTTTGCCATCCCGACGGTACCTAATGGAGCTACAATGGTTTTTACTCCGGATCCAGCGATCTATTCAAGTGTTCAGGAGTTTAAGAATGATGTTGCTTTATTGCAAAGTCGAGGTAAGAAGGTATTAATCTCTATGGGTGGTGCCACCGGAGCTGTAGATGTAGATAGCCCAGCAGATGCTCAAGCTTTCAGTAATTCGATGATCAGTATTCTCAACGAATATGGTTTTGATGGAATGGATATTGATTTTGAAGGTTCTTCAATTTCGTTGGCCACGGGAGATACCGATTTTAAAAACCCAACATCTCCTAAGGTGGTTAATTTAATCAATGCCTTTAGAACTATCCTGAGTCAATATAACTCTGATTTTATATTGTCTATGGCTCCAGAAACGTTATTTGTGCAAGGAGGATTTAGTGGATATGGAGGACCAAGTGGAGCTTATCTTCCATTAATATATGCACTTCGTAACGATATGGATTACATTCATGTGCAACATTACAACACCGGGTGTATGCTTGGTTTAGATGGATTGTGTTATGGATCAGGAAACGCAGATTTTCATGTGGCCATGGCCGATATGTTGCTGCAAGGATTCCCTGTAGCGGGTGGACAACAGTTCCCTGCTTTGCGTCCGGATCAGGTTGCTATAGGATTACCGGCAAGCCCTTCAGCGGCGGGGAGTGGATATACAGAGGCTTCAGAGGTGCATAAGGCATTGGATTATATCATCAAGGGGCAATCCTTTGGAGGGCGCTATACGTTGCGTAACCCTTCTGGATATGCTAATTTCAGAGGATTGATGACTTGGTCTATCAACTGGGATATTGTAGCAGGTTTCGGATTCTCTAATCCGCACAGAGCGTATCTGGATGGTTTGGATACCAGAGCAAGCCTCGTTCAGGAAGAGGAAACTACCGAAGTTACCCTTTCTCCAAACCCAGTTAAAGGAGATGTGATCAACTTAAAATTGGATAATCAAATATCTAACAGCACTTTTGATCTACAAATTTTTAATGCCACAGGTATACAGGTATTACAATACCAAAATACCAAATTACAAAAGGGAAGTAACCTAGCCACTTTTGATGTAAGTCAACTAGAAGAAGGATTATACTTCTATACGATTACTACCACAAAAGGTAAGACCACAGGAAAGCTTATTAAGCGTTAAGCTCTCATTTTTTTGATCACCCGATGATATTAGAATTGCTGTCATCGGGTGATTTTTTCTTTCTCTATTTGGGAATCCTAATTCCCCTCTTAAAACATCAACTATGAAAACACAAAATATATTAGCCAATTATATTGTTTTGATTACTCTTGTGTTCTGCATATTGTTTAGTACAAAGACCATCGCTCAAAACACCCCTGTATCCCAAAATGGTCAACTAAAAGTATGTGGAACACAACTTTGTAACCAATATAATCAACCCGTACAACTGCGTGGAATGAGTACCCATGGTATACAATGGTATGGATGGGAAGATTGTTTAACCGAAGCTTCGCTGGATGCCTTGGCATACGATTGGGAAGCAGATATCCTTCGTATTTCTTTATATGTACAGGAAGGTGGATATGAAACCGATCCGGCTGGATTTACCACACAAGTGAGTCGACTGATTAATGAAGCAACAGAAAGAGGGATGTATGCGCTAATTGATTGGCATCAACTCAGTCCCGGAGATCCAAATGCCAATCTCGAAAATGCTAAAAGATTTTTTGCCGATATAGCCAACGAACATAAGAATAAGAATAATATTATATATGATGTGTGCAATGAACCCAACGGTGCTGGGGTGAACTGGAATCGTATCAAAACATACGCAGATCAGATCATCCCGGTAATTCGTGGGATTGATAACGATGCAGTGGTTCTGGTAGGTACTCAGGGATGGGCAACATTTGGAGTGTCTGGAGAAGGGAATCTACAGGATGTACTCGATAATCCGTTGTCTTTTGATAATGTGATGTATACATTTCATTTTTATGCAAAGAGTCATCAGGATGCATATCTAAATGTTTTGGATCAAGCTTCTAATCAACTGCCTGTTTTTGTCACCGAATTTGGAAGTCAGGAATTTACAGGAGATGGCCAGAATGACTTTATTATGACGCAGCGTTTTATTGATTTGATGCGTCAAAAGAAAATAAGCTGGACCAGTTGGAATTACTCTGATGATACCCGTTCTGGAGCTGCATGGCAGGCAGGAACATGTTCTGGAGGTCCATGGACTACCAATCGATTAAAAGAAGCTGGTAATTGGATACGTGATAAAATTAAATTTCCAGCCGATGATTTTCCAGGGGGTGATCCGGGAGAAACCCAAAGTCCGTATTTAGGGACTCCAGCTGTAATTCCTGGAATTGTAGAGGCAGAAAATTATGATCTTGGCGGTTCTGGTATCGCCTACAACGATCTTAGTTTTGCAAATCAGGGAGGTTCATATCGTACTGATGAGGTCGATGTAGAACCCTGCTCCGAAGGAGGATATAATGTGGGGTGGATCAATGCTGGCGAGTGGTTGGAGTATTCTGTAGATGTACAAGAGACAAAAACGTATGCTCTTGAAGTTCGTGTAGCCGCTATATCCGGAGGGAAACAGTTTCATTTGGAAGTCAACAATCAAGATGTTAGTGGCCCTATGATTGTACCTAATACGGGAGGGTGGCAAGTTTGGCAGACTATTTCAGCTAATGTTCCCCTTACTGCAGGACCACAGATCATACGGGTAGTTATGGATAGTGGTGATTTTAATATTCATCGATTTACATTTACTTCTGAAACAACCCCTGATAATCAATTGCCGATTGTCACGATTACCGCACCCCAACAAGGAGAGACATATACAGCAGGACAAACCGTAACTATTTCTGCAAATGCATCCGATGCAGATGGTAGTGTAACCCGTGTAGAGTTTTTTGTGGATGGAAATAAGATCTCAGAGGATACTTCGGCTCCTTTCGATGCTAGTTGGGTATCAACTACGGGAAGTCATTCAATTTCGGCAATAGTTATCGATAATGATAATGCCAGTAGTACATCTTCTGCTGTTACTATTTCCGTAGAAAACAATACTGGAGGTACGACCTGTACTGATCCACAATATGCTGAAAATGGAGGTTATGTTGCAGGTAGTGTGGTTCAAAATAATGGAAATACATATGAATGTAAACCGTATCCGTTTTCGGGATGGTGTAATGGAGCCGCATGGGCCTATGCACCAGGAGAAGGAACCTATTGGCAAGACGCCTGGACTTTGATTGGTGAATGTGGAGGGGGTAATCCACCCGATGGAAATGAAGTCCCTACCGTGACTATTACACAGCCTAATACCGGGCAATCTTTTGTCGCGGGAAGCACGATTAACATTACGGCTTCAGCTTCAGATACAGATGGAACAATTAGTTTGGTAGAGTTTTTTAGAAACGGTATAAAAATAGGAGAAGATTCCACAGCACCTTATGAGTCGATTTGGACTAATGCCACTACGGGAACTTATACCTTAACAGCTAAAGCAACCGATAACGATAATGCAACCACTGAATCTGCAGCGGTAACTATCACAGTAGGTACTGTAACTCCGCCACCTACCACAGGATTACCAGCCAGAATTTTGAATGGATATTGGCATAATTTTCAAAATGGATCTGGGTTAATCAAATTACGAGATGTCTCTCCTGCTTGGGATGTAATCAATGTATCCTTTGCGGTGTCTAAAATTTCTCCAACCGATGGTGAAATAGGCTTCGAGCTGGACCCTGTTTTTGGGACTATTAATTATGATGTTAATGAATTTAAGTCCGATATTCAATGGTTACAAAGTCAGGGTAAAAAAGTAATCATCTCTATCGGTGGTGCTGAAGGACAAGTACAGTTGAATACCACCTCAGCAAGAGACAAGTTCATTACCTCCATGATTTCGATTATTGAAGAATACGGATTCGATGGGATGGATATTGATTTTGAAGGACAATCTCTTTCGTTTAATCTGGGAGATACCGATTTTGAAAATCCCACCACTCCGGTAATCGTGAATACCATAAATGCGGTGAGAGATGTATGCAACCATTTTGGAGACGATTTTATCCTTACGATGGCACCAGAGACCTTTTTTGTACAGTTAGGATATTCTTTCTATGGAGGAATTTCTGCAGGAGCAGATCGCAGAGCAGGAGCATATTTGCCGTTAATTCATGCGTTGCGTGATAAGCTTACCTTTTTACAGGTACAGTATTATAATTCTGGTTCGATAACGGCATTGGACGATCAGTTTTATGGTATGGGGAATTCAGATTTCTATGTGTCTTTGGTGGATATGTTACTGAAAGGTTTTCCAATAACCAGAGATCAAAGTAAGTTCTTCCCAGCCTTAAGACCTGATCAGATTTTGATTGGAGTTCCGTCAACAGTAAATGCTGGGAATGGTCACACAGGAGCACAAGGTGTAATTACAGCTCTTGATTACCTGATCAAAGGAAATGGATTTGGAGGGCAATACAATCTTACACAAACCTATCCGGCGTTGCGAGGTGTAATGAGTTGGTCTATCAATTGGGATGCGTTCGAAAATAAAAACTTTTCAAATACAGTAAGAGCCTATCTCGATGGATTAGAAAGTCGAAGTAATGAAGTAGCTACATCGCTAAAAGTTAGTACCGAGGAGCTTAGCATATTTCCGAATCCAATACAAAGATATGTACACTTCACTCTAGATACACCAATTCATAATTTCAGCATTGAGATCTACAATATGGTCGGGATGAAAGTATATCACAAAGATGATTTTACCAATAAGAAGGTAAATACATCAGTGAGAATAGATTTGGAACATGTAGCTCCTGGAATGTATTTTTATAAGAGTAGGGTAAACGACAAAAGGTATACAGGAAGATTGATCAAGGAATAATAGTAAGTAACTCTTAAAACTAACAATTATGAAAACGATCAAAACACAAACGATCCTGCTTTTATTTACATCCTTATGCTGCCATTTGTCAATTGCACAAAACTGGACTTTGGTTTGGCAAGACGAATTTACAAATGGAATAAGTACAGACTGGGTTTTCGAAACCGGAAATGGAAGTTCTGGATGGGGTAATAATGAACTTCAGTATTATCAACAGCAAAATGCTACTGTTGAAAATGGCAATCTGGTCATAACGGCCCGGCAAGAATCTGTAGGAGGTTACAATTATACCTCGGCAAGAATGAAAACCCAGGGAAGAAAATCCTGGAAGTACGGGAAGGTTGAAGCTCGTATTGCAATGCCTTCATTTACGGGTTCCTGGCCTGCATTTTGGATGTTGGGCGATAATATTTCATCAATAGGCTGGCCAGCTTGCGGAGAAATAGATATTATGGAGCATGTAAATACCGAAACACAAACTCACGGAACCATCCATTGGCAGGATCATAATAATCTATATGCTAATTATAGTGGGGCTACTCCTGTAGGCAATGTTACGGATTTTCATGTGTATACCATAGAATGGGATGCCAATGCTATCAAATGGTATGTGGATAACATCCTGTATCACGAAGCTAGTATTGCCAACGGAGTAAATGGAACTTCGGAGTTTCATGACAATTTTTTCATTTTACTCAATATGGCGATAGGAGGAAATTGGCCTGGATTTGCGGTGGATAATACTGCTTTTCCTGGAAGGATGTTAGTAGATTATGTTCGAGTGTATCAACAAACGAATGCGCCTTCAGGACTTGTAAATCTTTTTCAGCATTGTGATTACGGAGGCTATAGCGTACCTCTAAATGAAGGTAGCTACTCTATGAATCAACTGCAGGCACTTGGGTTGGTGGATAATGATATTTCTTCAGTTCGCGTTCAGGATGGATATCAGATTACCATGTATGAACATGATAATTTTACAGGAACATCTTTACTAAAAACAAGTGATGATAACTGCTTAGTAAATGAAGGGTTTAATGATATTATGAGTTCGGCAATCGTGTCCAAAATTCAACCTTCTTGGTCTACACGTATCGAAGCAGAAAACAGTGTCGTACAGTCTGGAACTCAAACAGAACCTTGCTCTGAAGGCGGGCTTAATGTAGGTTGGATTGATGCTAATGACTGGTTGGTTTGGGATGTAACTATTCCAAGAACAGGAAGTTATTCTGTTGAATATCGGGTGGCGAGTCCCAATACTGGAGGGAGACTTCAATTTGAAAAGGCAGGTGGAGCACCTGTTTATGGCACCCTAGATATTCCTAATACAGGAGACTGGCAAAACTGGACCACTATAACGCATATGGTCAACTTAGAACAAGGAGTTCAGCAAATAGCGATAAAAGCTCTTTCGGGAGGATGGAATATCAATTGGCTCGAGATACGATCTACGACCAATACACTTACTTCCAAGTTAAAATTAGATCCGAGCAAAGAAGAACACTTAATCATTTACCCTGTTCCTGCTACGCATGAAATTCGATTGGAAGGTGCAAAAGCCCAAACTTCTCTTGGTATTTATAACCTAGATGGAGATCTACTGCTAACCACTAAAACGAAGGCGGATGATACCTCTTTGATTATAGATGTGCATGAATTGCCTTCAGGAATGTATGTAGTAAAAGACTTTAAAACCGGTAAAACCAAACGTTTTACAAAACAATAAACCAAAAGAATACATGTAAGGCCTGCCTGGGCCTTTGCTACCCCTAGCACTTTTTAAAATAATACTAATCTAAATTTTGATATTATGAAAAAAATTAAACTGTGCTCATTTTTTCTGTTTTTATTGAGTTTTTCTCAACTTACTTTTTCGCACGGGACCGTCATTTGGCCCCCTAGTCGAATTTACAATTGTTACAACAATCCAACAACTAGTATATGTCAACCTTGTGGCAATGCAGTCTATAATTGGATGGGAGTTCTACAACCGGATACTAATTTTGGTAGACACCAGGATTTTGTGCCGGATGGTCAAATTGCCAGCGGAGGTAATGGTAGCGCAATAGATTTTAGTTGCCTGGATGCGTTAACGAATGCCTGGCCCGCAACAACAGTTAATCATGGATATATAGATGTGCAATGGCAAAATACAGCACCGCATAAAACACAATATTATAAGGTGTATATTACTCCTTTGGATTGGGACCCTACGCAACCATTACACTGGAATGACTTGTTAGAAATTGGTCATGTTGGTCAAAGCCCAGCAGCAGCATTTACTACGATTAGATCTTTTATTCCCGATTCTTATGCTGGCAAACGAGCTGCTCTGGTAAGTGTTTGGCAACGGGACTATAACGAAAGTCACGAAGCATTTTATTCGGTAAGCGATATCATGGTTGATGGTTCAACCGGATGTAATACAGGAGATTCGATAGCTGTTACTTTTAGTAACACCACCGATTGCACACTTCAGTATTTTCAAGATAGTACTCTTATGGGAACAGCCACTGCTGGCAATGTATATGATACGAACACTACAGTAGGTAGCCAATGGCAGTCAAAAGATCTTTCTAACCATCTAATTAGTGAATTTACAGTGAATTGTGAGCAACTGGTTTATACTTCTGTAGGGAATTGTGAAGGTGCTGGAAGTGATGAATGTGATGGTTTGACTACTTGGCTGCCTACAACAATTTATATAGGTGGTGATCAAGTGGCATACAATGGAGTGACGTACCAGGCAAAATGGTGGACCCAAGGAGATAATCCGGAAGTCAATTCAGGTCAGTGGGATGTATGGAAAAATATGGGAGACTGCACCGGTACTACTCGTAATAGTTTCAAGCAAACGTTTGAAATTAAAAGCGTTTCGAATGCATTTGGAAATGTTTCGGAAGTAACATACCAAGTAGATATGCCCAGGAAGTTAACCATGACGATACGAAGTTTATCCAATCAAAAAGTGTTAACCGTATTTGAAAATGAACCTAAAACACCAGAGATACACCTGCATTCTTTTGATACGAAAAGCTTGGCTCCAGGAATTTATTTATGTGTTTTAGAGGATCAAAATGGAGCTTTTACAAGCCATAAAATCATTGTTAGATAGTATGAAATGGGTAAATGGAAGCGTGATTTGTCGAATACTAAATCAATGCCTTCGGATACTAGTTTAGTACCAGTAAATAAGCAATGTAGAACGTACTTTTGGGAGGTCAAAAACCAAACGACCACACCAAAACCAATTTATATCTAAACCTAATACAAACTCAACTATTATGAAAAAGACAATCGCAAAGTCATTGTTTTTAGGGCTTTTGGTTACTGCATGTACCCATGAGACCTTTGATGATACGATTCTCAATCAATCGTCAAAAGAAGAAACCGTAGAAGTAGCTTTTCCTGATGAAACAGGTAAAGTAAGTGAAATGTACTATGCCGGAGAGAAACTGGCCATCGAGGAAATCAATGGACAGTTTATTATGGAGGGAGACATCATTTTCGAAAAAGACATGTTAACCCGAGATCCAGAAAGACTTGTTTTTGAACCTGGGGAAAGTGGAGCCAACAAAAGTGTGGGTAGAACCGGAGGGCGTTGGCCCAATAATACGGTATATTACACTATTGATTCAGGTTTGCCTAAGCAGTACCGAGTTACTGATGCCATAGCTCATTGGGAAGCTAATACTGCTTTAACTTTTGTACGCCGTACCAATCAATCCAACTACATACGATTTAGAAAAGGATCAGGATGTTCTTCAAGCGTAGGAATGATTGGAGGGCGACAGAATATTAATCTAGCAGATGGTTGCTCTACCGGGAGTACGATCCATGAGATTGGTCATGCTGTAGGATTATGGCATGAACAAAGTAGAGCAGATCGAGACGACTGGATCACCATACAATGGCAAAACATCCAATCTGGTAAAGAACACAATTTTCAAACCTATGTACAACGAGGACGTGATGGGGATGAATACACAAACAGCCTGGATTTTGGATCGATCATGATGTATAGCTCAAGATCATTTTCTAAAAATGGACAACGTACGATCACCAAAAAAGACGGAAGTGGGTATAGTACACAACGTAATGGATTATCGGCAGGAGATCTAGCCGGGATCAATAAAATGTATCCAGCCGATGGAGGAGGAGAAGAGTACGAAAACGGAAATTACTATACGATCCACGGAGTTCGTGTATACCGTTGGAACGACCAATGGTGGTATTACGATCGTAGTCAAAGTCGTTGGAGACGTGTAGAATTAAGAGGTACCACCTGGTATTATATAAGTTAAGCATACGTTTAACAATCGTCATTGAGTTGTCCCCAGGATCTTTAAGAATCTGGGGATTTCTTTTTTTAGAATGTTTTTTTAGTTACTTTAATCAGGATCTTACTCGTGATTGTTTAATTTAGGTTTAGACCGTTATTTATGAAAGTAATCTATTGGACATCAACCTTATTGTTATCAGCAATTTTGTTGTGGAGTGCTATTGCTTATTTGACCAATAAAGAAATGATCGAAGGAGTTAAATCTCTGGGTTTTCCTGATTTTTTTAGAATACAATTAGCTGTTCTAAAAATTCTGGCGGTAGTCGTATTACTGGTTCCACAAGTACCTGTTCAAGTTAAAGAATGGGGGTATGCCGGGATAGGACTATTTTTTGTCACCGCGATTGTAGCTCATATTGCTCATAAAGATGGTTGGGGGATTACAGTGATCAACCTCGTATTTATTGTTGTATTGATCACATCAAATATATATTTACACAAACTATTACCTACTCGTTAAGCTTTAAAAAGAATCAGATTGATTTATCAAATAAAACGAACGCTTCTCAAAATAATATATCGGAATTTGCCCAGCAATTCCTAGTTTTGTGGACTGAGAAAAATTACAAAAACAAGGTGTAATGTCCATTTACCAAAAAATAGCTGCTGTAGGCACCAAATATTTAGGGAAAGATGTCCTTTTTAAATACGGATTCAATTTATCACCCATGTATCGGCGTAGTACTGGTCGTGTAATTCAGGCATCAAAAGATCTGTTGCATATTCGGATACGTATTAAGATCAGTTACAAAAACAAAAACTATGTGAGCTCTATTTTTGGAGGCAGTATGTTCTCAGCAGTAGATCCTATTCCTATGGTGCAATTAATGAATCTGATTGGAGATGATTATGTGGTGTGGGACAAATCTGCTCAAGTATTTTTTAAACGACCAGCCAAAGAGCATTTGTATGCAGACTTTACTTATACAGTAGAGGAACTCAATGATATTACTCGTAGAGTACAGCAGGAAAAAGAGATCGAGATCGAAAAAATAACTTATCTCACCAATAAGGACAACAATAAAACCTTTTGTGAAGTTCGAAAGATCATTTACATAGCGGATAAGGCCTTTTATAAAGAAAAACGAAAGCAAGCCCAACAGCGCTAACAATAGCTGCAATTGACTTTTTATTTCTTACATTTATAAATGCTAATACTTACCTGTAATGCAAGAAATAAAGATCTATAAATCGCCTTGGAAAGCCATAAAATTGATGCTTTTGTGCTCGTTGTTTGTGATACCTGGTATTTGGTTGCTTACAACTGATGCTCCCGGGTGGGTCATCTGGTTAGCGATAGGTTTTTTTGGATTGGGTTATCCAATTGGGATCTATAATTTATTAGATCGCAGACCACAAATTATTATCAATACCATTGGGATTTTTGATCGTACTGCGCATAATGAGTTTATCAACTGGGAGCTAATACAAGATGCCTATCCCATAAGCATTAGCGGGCAGGAATTTGTATGTTTAGTGATCGATGAGCAGTTTAAACCTTCACATAAGCAAAGCCGTTTTAAACGGAATGTAGTGCGATGGAATGAAGCTTTGGGCGCGCAAGAACTGAACCTGAATCTAGGTCAGGTAAAAGTAGATGCAGTAAAGTTGACCTATCTTATTGTTGCTATGATACAGGCCGAGGTAGATCATCGTGAGCAACTCTTAAAAACCTTACCTTCTCCTGCCTAAAAATAAGCTTATTTTGTTTATGATTCTTATTTATTTTTTAATGAAAAGGAGTATATTAGTGTTGATAAATTGGTTGACCAAGCCTGAAAAGCCGTAGGTATATACCGTATATTAAAATTGTTAGTTTTTTAATCTAAAGCGTAATAAGAACAGATTTTAACCATTAATCAATTGAGACCAATACTCACTTAAAACCTAAATAAAATGAATACTCAAAAAGAAGTCAAACTATCTTCAAATTGGACTAGTTTTGGATTGTATGCGGCTGGTATATTTACATTATTTCTTTTGGCTATAGGTTTATTTGCGGTAATAGAATATGAATTCAATGAACGAATGTTATTAGGGGGAGTATTATTACTCTTACTGGTAGTATTAGTAATTTATCAATTTCTGTATGCTTGCGATGCACGAATTGTAGGAGATAAAATTGTTTTAAAAAGAAATTTAGACGGGCTAAATCGTATTCTTTTGATAAAATCGGGTATCCTGATTCATTTCAATTAAAAAAGACAAAATACATAACAGTAGAAATGAAAAATGATGATGGAACATTTGAGACTTATCTTATTATTAATACCAGATCCTTTCTATTTCCTGAAAATAAAGATGCCGAACGAGTATTGATAAATCTAAGAAATATTGCCAGGATGCAAAAACAATAAGAGTTATCTATATGGATAAATTTTTCGATCTAAGCATCATCATCTTTATCTCGACCCTTTTTGGGTAATCGTTTTGCTTCCTTCAAGCTTTTATGGATCATCCATTCGATTTGGCCATTAACACTACGAAACTCATCATCAGCCCATTTTTCGATTTGTTTAAATAGCTCTGGGTCAATACGAAGTACAAATGATTTTCTTTTACTCACAATTAAGAATTTAGAGTTCCGGTATTCACTACAGGAACCGCCTCTTTATCACCACACAAAACTACCATTAAATTGCTAACCATAGATGCTTTTTTATCATCATCAAAATCAATGATATCGTCGGTTGATAATTTATGCAAAGCATCTTCAACCATACCCACAGCACCTTCTACAATTTTCTTTCTGGCGGCTACAATGGCTACTGCCTGCTGGCGTTTTAACATCGAGCTTGCAATTTCCGGAGCATAGGCCAGGTATCCAATTCGGGCTTCCATTACTTTAATTCCTGCAATAGCGAGACGTTCAGTAATTTCATTTTCCAAGGCTTCGTTTACCTCGTCCATACCTGAGCGTAGTGTAAATTCTGCCTGTTCATCATCAAAATTGTCATAAGGATACGACCCGGCAAGTTTACGCACTGCAGCATCAGTCTGTACCTTTACAAATTCTTCATAGTTGTCTACATCAAAAGCTGATTTATAAGTGTCAGAAACCTGCCAAACCAAAATCACATTAATCATAATGGGATTACCAATTTTGTCATTCACCTTTACACGTTCACTGTCAAAATTTCTAGCGCGTAACGAAATTTTTTGTCTAGAAAAAAACGGATTGGCCCAAAAGAAACCATTGTCTCGAACTGTTCCTTTATAAGCACCAAATAACACGAGTACTTTAGAACTATTAGGATTAACAATAAAAAAGCCTTTGACAATCAGTATAATGAGTAATCCTAGTAGTAAGAAAAAAGGATTGTCGAAAATGATCAAACCTGTCATCATGCCTGTAATAGTTACGGCTAGTATAAATAACATTATATATCCATTGGTCGCTTTAAATTCTGTTTCTTTTTTCATTTTGATACTAATTTGATATCATAATAATACTAAATATTTTTCAGATTTAAAAATTGGAATTGCATTTTTCGATAAAAGGGAACCCAGTTTGTATATTGTAAACTTGTAATAGATGCAAAAACAAATAGCAATGGCAGGACAACAACGTCTGATAAGAATTAACCTAAGAACACTTTTTGAAGATGGTAGTAGTCTACAGGATCAGGATTGGTATGGGGATAAATTAACGATAAGTCACGGTACTATCGCTTATGCCGATGAGGATTGGTACGAAGGCAATGTTAGTGTAGGTAGTGAAAGAATTACGATCGTGGTAACTGGAATAGACATTCCCAAAGACTTTGATGGAAGGCCAGGGCATCATGTAAAAATTGTGGTGTATGAATTGGATGTTGATGATAACCAGCTCAATTTTTATTCGGCGGAAGTGCAATTGGTAAACAACAGTTTCAGCTTTCAATACAAGACAAGAAGTTTGAATTAATATGATAATCAGAATTTTAATGATTAGATACATAAAAGAATTGTTGTTGTAGGGTTTAGTTTTAAAGAATAGTAATCATAAATGAGCGTGTTATTTATTATAATTGGAGTTTTGGCGGGGATAATTCTTTTAGCAATAGGAATTATTTATTTAAGATATTTTATACCATTGCGTCCTAAAGAAAATGGGTTTGCATATGTTTATGTTGAGGATGACGGCACTGTACGAGAATTGTATGAAGATGAAATAGAGTATCTCGAGGAAGAGTTTCATCCAACTGATGGTGCCAGACCCTACGTAAAAAGTAGATATAGTTCTTTAGCACCAGATAATAAAATGTCAGGTTTCATATATCGGAACAGAGTTCCGAAAAAGATTATAATCAAACCCGTAGTATCTGAAAACAGAAAAAAAGTGACATATACACTTGACAAAAATGGTGCAACTGGAATTTTTTCTAAGATACGAGATTCCTAGATACATGTATCCTATTTAAACTCTTCTGTGCTATCTCTTTTCGAACAAATCAAAACGCTTTTCAAACAAATTGAAACAGCTTCTTTGACTCATATTTGTATCAAAATAATAAGTCATGAAAGCTATATATTTAATCAAAGTATTATTAGTTGTTACTAGTGTGGTAGCGTTATGGATTGGAGGAGCTTTGACATTTACTCCTTTAGATTTTCACGCTACGTCTCAGATTGTTTTTGAATCGCCAAGTGCCAGTTTGTTAAGCGAATTACGATCTCCGGGCGGGGTGTTAGTAATTGCTGGATTTCTAATGTTTTTAGGAGTATTTCAGAAAAAAATGATAAGGCTATCGTTAACCGTTTCTACTATGGTATATCTTGGGTACGCATTGGGCAGGATAGTAAGTTTGGGGCTTGATGGCACACCAAACCAATCTTTGCTAATAGCGTTGGTTATCGAATTACTATTAGGGACACTATCTGCATTGGTTTTATTAAAAAGCAAACCACTAGCATAGGTTACCCGGAGAATCAGGATAGAAAAGGAAAGTAGCTTGCTTCTTTAGTCATAGCCAGCTAACATTTCGTCAATCCATTCGGAAGTGTTTTTATAATAGTTTTCACTAAAATCAGATTTCTGTTCGTCTAATAGTTTTTTGGTTTTTAAAAACATGGTTTTTGCCTGTTCCTTTTTACCCATTTTATCATACAAGTCACTCACATTAGCATGTATTTGTACATGGTTAGGCTTTTTCGCAATTGCCATAGTATAAATAGCTAAAGCAGTTTCATAATCCTGCAGAGCCTTAAAATCGTTAGCGACAAAATTCAAATAACCTGCACTTGCTTCATGAACATATCCAAAAGTTGCTTTTTGTTTTTTGTTAAAAAGCGCAACTTGAGCAGCTAAATCACTGTTGGGCTTTTTTGCCAGATCTTCCATTACCTTTTGATCCGCAAAATAATTACGACTCATGCTAATCAAACCATCACAAATAGAAGGTCCAACAATTTGCCAATGCCCCACACCTGTGATAGGCCGAGGTTGCCAAGCGATTGTTGTATTTGGATATTTGGTTAACAAGGAATCAATGCTATTCACATATCCTTTGAATTCTTTTTCTCTACGGCCTACATCTCCATGGCTAAAATACAGGTATTTACCAAAGGTAGTTTTGTTTTTTAATAAAGAATCAGCATGTTTTACAATGACGTTATCCTTATCTCCAAAAGAAGGGCTGATGCCAACATAGGCATCAAACATATCACGTTTGTCACTAAATATCGTATTCCCTACAAATGCGCCACCCCATGAGTGTCCTACGATTGCTCTAAAAGAGTCTGTTCTGTACTCTTTTTCTATTAACGGGAAAACCTCTTTGGCCAAATGTTCTTGCAATTTGGTAGATTTTGGATTAAATTCTGGTCCGCGTTGATCCGAAACCACACCTACCACAATCATAGGCATTACAGAATAGTTGTCTACCATGTATCCGATGTTTCCTTTGGCGGCATCCCAAAATATCTGATGTTGCGCATCCAGTACATAGGTCACAGCATATTTTGAAATAGAATCCCGATGATACCGATTAGGTAAAAAAACTTTTATACTACGTTTCTTTTCAAAAATTTTGGAATCAATGGTATGTTCAATTTCTGATTGGTTTTTGTCTTGCCCAAATGCCAGGCAACTCTTAAATAAAATACAAAGACAAAGGATGGTTTTAATGAATTTCATGACGGCTAGTGTTTTGTAGAAGTAAATATTTGTTTATGTTACTCGTAACGTATAGTGAAACTATACGTTAGTAAAGAGTACATTTTTTTTGGATTGTTACAGTTGTACAACAAAATGGGATTTTTACAATGTAAAAAGCAACGGGTAAGAATATCTTGCATCTTTAGAGCAAACAGATACATTAAAGAATAATAGGAAATCAATATTATGAATGAAATAACTTATGGTAAAGCCAAATACAAAGATGCTTTACGAATATCGGTATTGTTAAAAACCGTATATATTCAAACTTATGCAATAGATGGAATCACGTTTGAGTTTGCCAATTTTATTACCAAAAGATTTTCTACCGACTATATTGAGCAAGTGATCCAAGAAAACCCAAACCAATTGATTGTGGCTTATCAAAACGGGAATCCGGTTGGAGTTGCCGAAATAATGTATCACAGCACCTGTCCAATTCGAAAAATATCTGTTCCAGAATTAAGTAAATTATATGTATTAGAACGGTTTTATGGCAAAGGTATCGGATTTGGTTTGCTTCAAGAAGTCGAAAAGGAAATACAGATAAATGGATACAAAGAATGCAATCTAGAGGTATACATTCATAATGCTAGAGCGATTACTTTTTACAAAAGACAAGGCTATGTTGCTATCGGTAATGTAGATTTTCCAATGGAGTTCAATACTTATGAAAATCTAGTGATGCGCAAAGTGCTGGTTTAGAAGACAGGTCATAAGGTAATAAGTAGTCTTAGATTATAATTTCTTTCAATTTTATTACCTTGGTATTTGGATATATAATTTATGTGTATACATCTGGATTAAAAAAGTTTTCTAAAGGAAGTACAGTAATAAAATGAAAAAGCCTATAGTTCTATGAGCTACAACAATCCCTACAAACTCCTGTAATCACACAGTTCACATTTTCTACCTGATATTCTTTGGCTAAAGAAAAATGTACAGGAACAGGTAAACACTCAATGGTTTCACATACTTTACATCGAAAGTGAAAATGATCCTTTAGTTGATGATGATCATCGCATTTCATGCATAAAGCAAAATATTGTTTCCCATCGTCAGCAACAATTCTATGTAGTATGCCATCATCACAAAAACGGTTTAATACTCTATAGATGGTGGCTCTATTGATATCGATACCAATTTTTTTCTCAATAGCATCTTGACTCATTGCCTTGGCTGTTGATTCCAAAACAGAAAGTACAGCCTCTTTTGTAGGAGTATTTCTTCGTTTCATCTGTTTTTATTTGTTGTTTTCAATCGTCAGATGGAATCGCCATATAATCAGTTCTGTTGAAGATCAACATAATGGCTTATTTCATATCACAAATGTAAAATTTTATTGCGACTTCATTGCAATAATATGAAATAGGTTTATATTTGTACTCATGTTATTGCGACTTAATCGCAATAATAAAATTAAAATAGATGAAAAATACGTTACAAAGGATTTGGGTAGCGTGAACCCTTTCCGTAGCTAATTTTTTAAATGGTAAGAAAATGAATACAGAGAATAATTTTGAAGTCATCATCATAGGAGGGAGTTATGCAGGTTTATCTGCGGCAATGTCATTGGGCCGTTCTTTGCGCAAAGTATTAATAATCGATAGTGGTTTGCCCTGCAATCGACAAACACCTCATTCTCATAATTTTATTACCCAGGATGGAGTACAACCGAGTGTAATTGCGGAAAAAGCCAAAGCACAAGTATTGCAGTATAAAACCATAAAATTCGTTGAAGATCTGGCAGTCGATGGTAAGAAGTCTGCTCAAGGATTTCATGTCTTTACAGAAAAAGGAGAGGAGTTTATTACTCAAAAATTGATCTTTGCTACTGGAGTAAAGGATTTGATGCCGGCCATAAAAGGAATATCAGAATGTTGGGGGATTTCTGTAATTCATTGCCCATATTGTCATGGTTACGAAGTACATCATAAAAAAACGGCAATTATGGCTAATGGTGAAAAAGGGATGCATTTAGCAACTTTAGTTGCTAATCTAACCGATGATCTAACTATTATCACTTCTGGAAAAGCAGATTTTGATAAAGAGGAGCTGGCAAAACTTAAGCGCAATAATATTGAGGTTGTAGAAAAAGAGGTTTTGGAAATAGAACACGATAACGGGTATGTGAAAAATGTAATTTTTACTGATCGTAGTACAACAAGTTTTGAAGCTGTATATGCTTCCGTTCCTTTTGCTCAGCATTCGGATATTCCAGCTTCTTTGGGTTGTACATTAAATGAGCAAGGCTATCTGGAAGTAGATATGATGCAAAAAACAACCGTAGAAGGCGTATTTGCGTGTGGGGATAATACTACCAGGATGCGTTCTGTAGCTAATGCGGTAGCCGCTGGTAATACAACGGGTGCGGTTGTGAATATGGAATTGGCACAAGAGCAATTCTAGGCGTTATTGCAAAGCGGTGATTCACAAAGTTGGTATTGTTTTTGATCCAATGCAGTAAATTTTTAACATGAAAACAACTACCACTATTATACTGATACTAGCATTTTTTTCAATATTTTGGCCTCTGCACAATCTGTAAAAACTCATGAAGGTGTAAAAATAGGAGGGATCAAACAATGGATAGGTGCCAAAGGGGAAGATGCAACAAAACCAGTGCTTTTATTTCTGCATGGTGGCCCAGGGTTTTCATCCAAGGTGTATAGCAAGAAGTTTATAAAAGATCTAAAAAAAGATTTCATTGTAGTACAATGGGATCAGCGAGGTAGTGGTTTTACGGCAGCATGGGGATCCGAAGATGATCCTATCTCAATAGACTTGATGCATCAAGATACCAAAGAAGTAGTGGATTATGTATTGCAGAAGTTTAACAAAGAAAAACTGTATTTAGTCGGGTTTTCTTGGGGAGGTGTCCTTGGGCTTCAATTTGCACATCAATATCCAGAACTATTACATGCCTACATATCGGTAAGTGCTATGATCCATGGAGATGCTTCCGAAGCAAAAACTTTACAACTTATTAAAGAAAAAGCAAAACATACGAATAATTCACAGGCCATAGAAGAACTTACCGATGTTACAATTCCATTTGCCTCTTGGAAGGCGTTGTATGTTCAAAGAAAATGGACTGCCTATTTCTCTAATGCAAAATCTTCAAAAAGATACTACCCCAAGGCTTTGTTCAAAGAATGGTCCGCAAAATGGATGTCGATTTTTTTGGAGGCTTCCAGGACTGATTATTCGCATATTGTTCAAAAAATAGATTGTCCGATTTATTTTTTCTTAAGTAAAAAGGACTTGGTGTCAAATTATGAGGTAGCAGAAGAGCTGATCCAAGATATCGAAGCGGATCATAAAGAAATTATTTGGTTTTATAACTCTACACATGAGATCCCAAGTGACGAACCTAAAAAATTTAGTACTGCAATGATTGACATAGTTAGATCTTTATCTAAAAAGGAGAATCAATAACAATAGGTTTCAGGGGCCAAAAACATATGTACGACTGGTTTATCGTCTGTTTTTAATATTATTTTTCAGAATGATGTCACATTTTTATAATTTGAATTGTCTTATTATAAAATACACCTGCTTGTTTTGAAAAACTATCATGACATCTTATTTCCTTATGCATATAACATCTTAGGTTCTTCTGAAGATGCAAAAGATACTATTCAGGATATTTTGATAAAGTATCTATCCATAGATAAATCATCTGTAGAAAATGAGATTGGATACTTAATCAGATCTGTAATTAATCATGCCATCAATCTAAAAAAGAGGAGAAGTAAAATTACCCGAATGAATGAAGTTTGGTTACCAGAACCTTTTTCTACCGAAAATACGGATGATAGTATTCATAAAGAGGAAATATTATCCTATTCGATGTTGGTCCTCCTTGAAAAGTTAACGGTAAAAGAACGCGCGGTTTTTATTCTAAAAGAAGCATTCGATTATTCTCACAAAGAAATAGCTGAAGTGCTCAGTTTTTCAATAGAAAATTCTCGAAAATTACTAAGT
Organism: Aquimarina sp. KJ22-3; assembly: GCF_055808215.1. Taxonomy (NCBI): domain Bacteria; kingdom Pseudomonadati; phylum Bacteroidota; class Flavobacteriia; order Flavobacteriales; family Flavobacteriaceae; genus Aquimarina; species Aquimarina sp. KJ22-3. Next base: position 1,960,008 of record NZ_CM147859.1, read on the forward strand.
AGAGCAAAGGTAAAAGTGCAGAATACCCAGATCAATGAAAATACAAATACGGTGTATGATACTTATTCTTTAGAAAATTATGTCAAAGTCATACAAAGTGGGGATCTTATCGCTTTAGAAAATCTATTGTCCAATGATATCGTTGTGGCTGCGGATGGAGGAAAAGATATCAAAGTGGTAAGAGCATTAACTACCGGAATAACAAGTGCTTCCAAACTATTGATCTACGTATACAAAGCATTTTTGGCAGGGTTGACGATCAAAATGAAGTATCTAAACCACCAACCAGCTATTTTGTTTTTTCAAAATGGTACCTTATATAACTGCCAGGTTTTTGAGTTAGAAGGGACCAAAATCAAAAGTATCTATTCTATAGTTGATCCAAAGAAATTACGGTCTTTTTTGTTATAAATCGGTCACGTTTTAAAGGGCTTTTTTGTCATTCTATTGAATATAAAAAATCAATAGATGAAAACATTATTAAGAATAGACGCAAGTCTCAGAACCGAAGGTTCTCACTCCAGGAATTTGGCCGATTTTTTTGAAACCCATTGGGAAAAAGCAAACCCAGGAGGAAGAGTAATACACAGGGATCTAACCCGAATCAATATTCCGCATTTACAGAACGAAACGGTACAGGCTTTTCATATTCCTGAAGAGAACTATACTCAACAAAACAGAGAGGCGATTGCCTTGTCTGATGCTTTGATACAAGAACTCAAATCAGCAGATCAAATTCTGATAAGCAGTCCATTGTATAACTTGAATGTACCTTCAGCCTTAAAATCATATCTGGATCATGTGGTTAGGTCTGGACATACTTTTATGGTTGATCATAATGGAAATTATCAGGGATTACTGAAAAAAAAGAAGCTTTCATCATCACTGCCAAAGGAGAAGTTTACAAAAACACGGTTATGGAAGCTTTGGATTTTCAAGAGCCATATTTAACCACCATTTTCGGTTTTATGGGGATAAAGCAAAGGGTCATTTTCTCGCTAGAAGGGACGGCGCATCCAAACATTCTTCAGGAAAATCTAAACCGTCAAAAAGAACAAATACTAGAAATACTAAAAACACGATAAATGAAAAAAACAGATTATTTTAATGATCAACTGGAAAATGAAGCAGTGATTGTAGCTCCAGAACAAGGAGAAAAACTAGAATTGGAAACCATTTCGATAAACTTTAAAGTGACCAGCGAAATGTCTAACGATCAATTAGGGATTTATGAAATTACCTTACCTCCAATGGCCATTGGTGCAAAGCTACACTATCATCGATTTATGGACGAAACCTTTATCGTAAACGAAGGAGTTTTAACGATGCAAGTGGGAGATAAAGAAATGCAGGTACATCCAGGTACAGTCGCTTATATTCCTAGATTTACACCACATGGATTTAAAAATGATACCGATAAGACAGTGAAACTGAGTCTGGTTTTTAACCCATCACAAAAACGAGAAGGGTTTTTTAGAGGGTTGTACGAAACCTTAAACGAAGTTCCTATCGACCCCAAAAAGTATTTGAAATTATATAACAAATACGACAGTTTCCCTGTAGATACTTCGGATATGCTGCCAGTTAGGGAGTAGTCAAAGTAAGATAAGCTTTGAAGAATTGATAAGAAGAAACCATAGGGTACACTTAGTTTGTTGATCTTTATGGATGTTGAACATGTTGGGACTAACAATTTGTATATTGCATCTTTTTTGTAAAAAGATAAATCCAAAATATGAAAATAAGAACCCAAAAGGATGTTGAGAAATTAGACCTTAAAATAAAGGAAGAACTAGGCATCGATGTACAGAAATATCGAAATGAAGAGGTCGTTGCCAATTTTGTAGACTTGTTGATTTTTCCAAAGTACGTGATCAATTGGGTAGTTCGTCCTGTTTTAATTTCAATTTTACTTTACGTAGTAGGTTTTTTTATATTTAGTTTGGTGCATATTGAATACCTAATTTATGGGATATTTGGTTTGGTACTTTTTCTTGCATCAGGAATTCTGGCTGGATTGCTTTTTTTGACTTGGAAAATGAAATCAGACATGTGGGGAATCATCAACTATTCGTTAGATATTATGAAATCTGCAGTAATGGATATCAACCAAGTAAATAATCAAATAGATAAGGAGAATAGAAAAGATGTTCTTGGATTACTTTTCAAGGGTATTATCCATATTATTACGATTCCGATGGTTTCAAAAATAATAGCTGACAAAGTTCCATTTGTAGGTCGTGTCATAAATTGGATGGTGAAAAGAGTTCTGAGATTAGTAGCTAATACAGTAAAATTTGATGAGCAAAAATTAAAACAGGAACTAGAAAAAAAGGAGGATGAACCTGGAGCGCTACAAGTGTATTCAAATTCAATTGATGCTGCAACAACAGGTTTAGAAAAAGTGATGAATATTACTTTTGGTGTAGCTCAATTTCCTATAAAAGTTGCGTTTGGAATTGTATTTTTGTTACTAGTCCTATTTCTTTATATTATCAACTAACATGTTGAAATAAAGCCAGTCATATAAACAACAAAGATTGTCTTTGTAAGACAATCTTTGCAATATTTTTCACTTCTTAAAATGATTATATAATTTGAATTATGAAATCACTTTAACATTAACAGCGTTTAATCCTTTTTTTCCTTGTTCGGTTTCGAATTCAACTTTGTCATTCTCTCTTATTTCATCTATTAAACCAGTTGCATGTACAAAAATATCTTGTCCTGATTCTGATGAAATGAACCCAAATCCTTTTGAGTCGTTAAAAAATTTTACTGTGCCTTCTTGCATCTTACTAAATTTTAAATTATTAAATGTTATAGTGTTCAAACAGTTCTTCTTAATAAAATTTAGAATTGATTACAATAGTTATAACGTCATTCTAAACACTTAAAAAAATAAAGTAATAATGAAATAAAAAAGGCAAGAAGAGAATAAACTCAAAAAACTAATTACTAAATAATACCTTAAAATCAAAAAGCAGTTCTATTTGAACGCTGCAAAAATAGCATATTTATTCGCAAAATAACCATGATCAAATGAAAAATTATTTTGATAACAATAAATTAATACACAGTAAATGAAGTGCTTGTGTTTTATGCTCTTAGCTAAAATTCGTCACTATGTTCGCGAAGATACTTTGCCTTATGTTGAGCTTTTTTCATTTGTTCACGCATTTTAACAGACTTTTTTACATATTCTTTGCGTGACCTTATTTCTTTTACAAGCTTAACGTTTTTGCACTTTCTCTTATACCTTTTAAGAGCTCTATCAATACTTTCTCCTTTTTTAACCTGTATTATTAGCATAGTTTTAGTTTTAATTGTTTTCACCTAAAAGTTCGTAATGATCTCGATTTTTTCGATCTTATTTAAGCATCAATTAAAACAAGCTATATTATTCTCTTAAAGATTTTGTAGTACTGCGATTGATGAATCACAAACGCATATGCATAGATAAGGTATTATTATAACTTATCACTTATTATTTGGGTTTATTTTTAATTCAATGAAATCAGTTGGTCTTTAAGCAGAGATACTCTGATTTATAACAACAAGAAATAGTGGATTATCGTATTTTTACAAAGAAAGAACGATTCTTATAGGAAAGTTGTGAATGCTGAAATTCAAAACAGGATTATCGCTTTAATTTAAATTATAATATATAAACTATGATACCCATAACTGATATACTAGTATTTGCATTAGCAGCTTTACTTATGGTACTGTCACCAGGACCAAATATGATTTATTTAATCTCTCGTTCTTTATCCCAAGGAAAAAATGCAGGAATTATCTCTCTTTTTGGAGTAATGTGTGGTTTTTTATTTCATATTCTCATGGTCTCATTTGGACTTACAGCTATATTCTTTGCAGTGCCTTATGCATTTGTTGTCGTAAAGTTTCTTGGGGTAGGGTATCTGCTTTATCTGGCATACAATTCGGTAAGATCAAAAAACAAAATTTTTGATGCGGATCAAAACCTTAAAAAAGATAAACCCTTCAAACTGTTTAATATTGGATTAATGACGAATGTCTTGAACCCGAAAATGGCGGTTTTTTACCTTTCCTTTTTTCCGCAGTTCATCAAACCAGAATATGGTTCGATTTTAAGTCAGAGTTTTCAGTTGGGTGTAGTACAGGTGGTCATCAGTTTTATTGTTAACCTTTTGATTGTGTTATCTGCCGCCAAAATGGCTAACTGGTTTTCAAAAAAACCAATTTGGTTACGAGTTCAGAAATGGTTTATGGCATCGGTACTCACAGGATTGGCAGTAAAAATGGCATTTGCTAAAGTGAAATAGTCTAGGTGAGACCAAGAGAGGTTAAAGTTTGATTCCCAAATGATCGTATAAAGATTGATTTCCTTTGGAAGTAACTACAAGCTCTCGGGAGAATTCTACTTTTTTAAACCAGTGTTGTTCCAACATTTTGTTCAATAGTACAGCACCCAAGTGTCCTGCCAGATGAGGGCGACGTTCGGACCAGTCCAGACACTGCCTAGTCAAGGGACGACGGCTTTTGATAAAATCATCTTGGGAAATACCAAGCTGAGAAAACCATGTCCATCCTTTTTGAGTAACTAGATAATGGTTCTCACTTTTTTGAAGGTATCCCTTCTTTTCCATAGCTTCGGTTATGGTTACGCCTAAGTACCCCGCCATATGATCATAGCAGGTTCGGCAATATTTGACCCCGATTTTTTGGGTACGCTTATTTTCTGTATTTGGTAATTTTTTATTCGCCAAATAGGCCATAGATTCTACGGCATAGGCGACTTCACTAGAAGCAAAAGAGTAGTATCGATGTCTACCCTGCACATCTACTTTTAGTAGGTTGCCTTTGAGTAGTTTAGATAAGTGGTTACTCACCGAAGTAGTTGATATGTCGGCAGCAAGTGCTAATTCTCCTGCGGTGTAGGCTCTTCCATCCAATAAATTCCACAGAATTTTTGCTCTGGAAGGTTCACAAAGCAAAGAGGTCACCGAGACAAAATTAGTTTCTTCCATAGTTCATTCTCAAATGAAATGTAAATGTAATAATTGAATTTACTTCGTCATAAATTAAAACCATATAAAATGAAAGACATAGAAATTATATTCGAAAACAAGCCCGGGCAATTGGCTTTAATGGGCGAAACTTTAGGAAAGAACAACATTAGCCTCGAGGGCGGAGGCGTTTTTTATAATGGCACACATGCTATTGCGCATTTTTTGGTCGCCGAAGCTGACAAAGCTAAAATCGTGTTAGAACAAGAAGGAATAAAGGTTACCCAAATTAATGAGGTGGTGATTCAAAAACTTAGACAGGACGTACCTGGTCAATTAGGAATGTTTTGCAGAGCATTAGCCGAGGCCAATGTCAATATTATCACGCAATACAGTGATCATGACAATCAGTTGATCGTAGTTGTAGATGATTATGATAAGGCAAAAGTAATATCCGATACTTGGATGAAAAAATGGTGGAATAATTAATAAATAATATGAAAAAAGAACATCAATACCAGGCTACCATAACCTGGACAGGCAATACAGGAAAAGGTACCGCAGCGTATAGCGCTTTTGAACGGAGCCATAGCATTAGCGTAGTCAATAAACCGGAAATTTTAGGATCTTCGGATCCTTCATTTCGAGGAGATCCGGCAAAACATAATCCAGAGGAGTTATTGCTGGCGTCCTTATCCTCCTGTCATATGCTTTGGTATTTGCATTTGTGCGCTACTGCAAAAGTTGTAGTGACCAGTTATAAAGATCAGGCAAAAGGCATAATGATCGAAAAAGAGGATGGAAGTGGATATTTTTCTGAAGTACGTTTACATCCCGTAGTAACCGTTGCAGAAGATACAATGATAGAAAAAGCAATAGAAATACATGAAAAAGCCAATGGATATTGTTTTATCGCGAATTCTATGAATTTTAAAGTGACACATCATCCTCAATGTTTTTCTGAGGAAGACAAGAAACATCAATAACTAACTAAATAAGATGAAATGAACCCTATCGAAGTCATCCTATTAAATTTTTCTGAAATCAGAAGACGAAGTATCAAACTCTGGGAAGGTATCCCCGACGAATATCTCAATTGGAAACCAGACCCAAAAGCATTTACATGTCTGGAAATGGTCAGACATGTTTTGGAAGCAGAACATCTCTTTCATACCATTATTAAAAATAGAGGAAACCTTGGCGATTATCCATCTCCATGGCAGGAGTTACCCTACTCAGACCTCCAATATGAACTTGAGTTTTGCAAACCGTATCGAACATCCTTTGTAAAAATGATACAAAATATAGATCCGTCGAGTCTCAATAGCATTAGGATAGAAAGAACTGAAGTGGGACAAAGCAAAACCTTGGGAGATTACTTAAATCGTATTGCATATCATGAAGCCGTGCATACTGGGCAAATTCTGGACTACCTCAGAACCATTGGGATAGAGAGACCTTTGATATGGGATTAATGGAAATAGAGAAGTTGCTGTCATTCATTGTAAAGTGAATTTTAACGAAGGTTTAACCTAAAAACCAAGACTATCCTTTTTGACCGGTATTGTATGGTAAGCAACCCCTATGTACCTTTGCATGTATAGGAATCATAGGATGAGAATAGATTAGCAAGATTCGTTTGTCATGCTAAGGATCGCATTCAATAAAAAGTCAACAAATCATTAAAACCGCTTACTATGAAAAAAATAACTATAGCATTAGCCGTTACTGGGATTTTAAGTGTTTGTACTATGTGTAAATCTCCTGAAAAGAAAGAGGAAAACACCAATGCTACTGAAGTTACTGAGGAGAAAGAAGAAGAAAAGGTACTGCAAAATGTTGCTGAGTTTGATACCCGTCCGGGCAATGTTGCGGTATCCAAAGACGGGCGTGTGTTTGCTACCATGCATCCTTTGGATGCTTCTAACTTTCAGTTAGTAGAGATAAAGAATGGTAATATAGAACCTTTTCCAAGTACCGATTACCAAAAGAATGGTGCAGCCGCAAGTGACGATAAACTCGATACTCCATTAGGAATACGTGTTGCCAAAAACAATGTGCTTTGGATTATTGATATGGGGCAAAATCTAGGAAAAACTCGTTTGTTTGGTTTTGATATTGGTACCAAAAAAGAGGTGTTTCGATTCGAGTTTCCACAAGATGTGGCTCCCAAGGGAAGTTTTATTCAGGACTTGGCGGTAGATGAGAAAAACGGTTGGGTCTATCTTGCAGATATTGCAAATCCAGGAATTTTGGCAGTTGATATCAACAACAAAACGGTACGAAGATTTGCAGATAAAGTGGTTGAGGCCGAGGACATCGATATGGTCATCGATGGTAAAGTGATCCATTTTGGAGGTGCTCCGGCGAGAGTAGCGGTAAATCCAATTACTTTAAATTATGATAGAAATACCTTGTTTTTTGGAGCCATGAATGGAACCAAATGGTATAGTGTGCCAGCAAATGTATTTAGAGAAGGAAAGGAAGACAGTGAAATAGCTAAGGCGATACAGGTAGTAGGAGCAAAACCTATATCAGACGGTGTTGCTACAGATAGAAATGGGAACCATTACTTTACCAACCTTCAGGAGTATGGTTTAGATGTATTGAATGCATCAGGAGAATTACAACCCGTAATAAGAGATAAGTCTATCGATTGGCCAGATAATGTAGCAGTGGGTAATGATGGATGGTTGTACGTGGTAGTAAACCAATTGCATAAAGCACCAGCATTTACTGGAGCCGAAGACTTAGGAACGCCTCCTTATTTCATCAAAAAAGTAAAGTTATAACACGTATCTAGAAACCCATTCGTGTTGGATAAATTCAGTAAACAATAAAATTTTAGGAGACAATGAAAAAGATCTTATACATAGTTATTGCCGTTAGTATGGCAATTTCTTGTGCCGAAGAAAAAAGCCTGTACAAAAGGTTTCCAACCCTAAAAAAGTAATATCTACGAATAAGGTAGTATTAAGCTCTGAAATCGAATGGGAAAAATTAAATCCGGCAAGAGGAGATAAAAGCCCACTAGCAGGAACGGTTTGGGGCGATAGAAAAGATACTGTAGCAACTGGATTTTTGGCAAAATTTGTAGACGGTTTTTCTTCACCTCCGCACATTCATAATGTTACCTATCGGGCTGTTGTAATCGAGGGTTTAATTCATAATGATGATCCAGATGCTACTGCTATGTGGATGCCAAAAGGTTCTTTTTGGACACAACCGGCAGGAGAATCTCATATTACTTCTGCAAAAGGAAAAGAAAATATTGCCTATGTGGAAATAGATAACGGGCCATATTTGGTAAAACCCATTGATCAAGCTTTTGATAATGGAGAACGTCCTGTTAACATAGATGCTGCAAACGTAGTTTGGGTAACTAACAAAGCTACCAATTGGATTAGTGTAGAAAGTAATGCTGAAATAAGTTTTCTGTGGAAAAGTAATAATAATGATGGTCTACAAGGCTTTTTAGTAAAAATACCAAAACAATTTACCGGTGAAATTGTTAGTGATGGAGAAGTTTTTCATGCGATTCTTGTGCAAGGAGAGCTGCATTACACTTTGCCTCAAAATCGAGATGTGAAAATCTTAGATCCTGGAAGTTATTTCACAGCTACGGATGAGGCAATTCATAGGGTAGCCAACGAAACTAATGACAATAGTATATTGTATATTAGAACTAATGGTGATATCAAAGTGAAAAACTGAAATCATTTCAGTTGAGGATTGTTGTTTGGTACAGATAGCAATTACTCCATAAAGTTGTAACACCTACACGAATTCTGTATCAGAATAATAAAACCTTGTAATTATGAATTTTCCATTTAGCAAAACGTATTCTGATAATGAACAACAAGAATTAGTAAAACAAGCTATCCAAGGTGATCGAAAAGCGCTCAACGATCTTATAGGATATCATCAACCTTTTATTTATAACCTTGCCTGGAAATTGTGTCATGATCCAAACGATGCTCAAGATCTTACACAAGAGGTATTAATAAAAGTGATAACCAAATTAGCGCAGTTTGGTTTCAAAAGTAAATTTCGTACCTGGTTGTATCGAATTGTGGTTAATGAATTTTTGCAGACCAAACGCAGAAAAGGAGAAGAGAAATTTTCGGACTTTACTGATTATGGCGAACGCCTGGATCAGGTGCCCAATGCCGAATTGACTATCGAGGAAGATATTGCCTATCAAGAACTTTCTAAAGAAATGCAGATTCAATGTATGAGTGGGATGATTATGTGTCTGAATAGGGAACAGCGTCTTATTTTTATTTTGGGAGCAAGTTTTGGAATTGATCATAATTTGGGTGCGGAAATATTCAATATCAGCACACAAAATTTTAGAATCAAATTACATAGAGCTCGTAAAGACCTGTTTAATTATATGAATAACAAATGTGGTTTGGTCAATACAAACAATCCTTGTCGTTGTCCCAAAAAGGCAAAGACCTTAAAACAAATGGGAGTCTTGGACGAAGAAAAGATGGTATTCAATATCAAAACGCAAACCAAAGTAAAAGACTTTGTAGAGCAAAATCATGCTGCCGCATTAGATGATTTTTCTGACACATATACAAAACTGTTTCAGGAACATCCGGTAAAAGATGATTTTGACAAAGATACCATTGTGAATGAGTTGATTAATAATGAAAAGCTTACTGACTATTTCCGTCTGTAATCCTCCTTTTTTCGATTATATATCAAAGGCTACTTCAATAAGAAGTAGTCTTTTTTGATTTTGTAACACCTATAACTTTCTCGTATCCAAATGATAAATCATTAATTCATTTAATTTTTATCGATATGGAATTTAAGAAAGAAATTATTATTAACCGGAAGATTGCAACCGTGTGGGATATCTTGGGGAATCAATTTGGGGATGCCTACAAATGGGCTTCAGGGCTCAATCATTCCAAAGGATATGGAGCACCAACAATTGTAGAAGCTCCTTCTAATAACAGAGCTTGCGAATTACCATCAGGTAAGATCAAAGAGGTAATACGAACTTTTGATCCACAGAACTATGAGTTAGAGTACGAAGTCATAGAAGGTTTTCCGTTTTTTGTTGATACCGCGATTAATAATTGGCAGTTGAACGAAATAGGAAGCGATACGACCAGAGTAAATATGCATCTGATAGTGACTACCAAAGGTTTTATTGGTGGAGTAATGGCTCCCATAATGAAAATACAATTAGCCAAACAGATTGCAAGTATTCCAAATGACTTAAAACACTTTGTAGAAACAGGACAGCCTAGCCCTAATAAAACAAAAGAATTACAAAAATTATCAAAGAAGGTGGCTTCAGTTTTGTAACACCGTTTGAATTGATGTATCCAAACAATAAACCTTTAAAAATCTAAAAACACATGAAAAATGTAATGCACACAGTAATGATCGTTTTGGCTTTTGGATTAGCAAGTCATTCGATCCTGGGGCAAGAACGGATGACAAAAAAGTTCAAAACCCTTAATACCGAAATTGTAATAAACGCTTCAGCAGAAAAAGTTTGGGAAACCATGGTATTGGACTATGGCAAAGTGGGAAACTTTTCTCCCTTTATCTATTCTTCTAATTATGAAAATGGCTCCTTAAAAGGAGAAGTTGGAGCAGAGAGAAAGTGTTATTTCAGTGAAAATAAAAAGAGATGGGCACACGAGACTATTCTTGACATTGATGCGCAAAATTTGCGTATGACCAATATCATTAAAGATGCAGCTAAATTTCCTTTGGACAAAAACAATTCTCAAGCTATTTACTATGTGAAAGATAATGGAGATGGGACTGCAACAGCAGGCTATAAGTTTCAGTTTAGAACCAAACCTGCTTTTATGGCTGGATTGGCTAAGGGTAAATTCAAAAAGTTATTGGGAGAGACATTAGTGGGATTAAAACATTATGTAGAAACTGGAGAAGTAGTAAATGCCTCTAACAACAAATTCAAAGACATTAAAAATACTTATAACTACACCGTGTTAAAATAATATATAATATGACAACAGAAGCTATAGCCGAAGAACTAAAAACACTGCTGGAAGAAGGGAAGTTCGAAGACATTTATGACACCCTTTTTCATCAAGAGAAGGTAAAACACATCGAACCACAATCTCCTCATTTTCCCGAATTAGTTGGAGTAAAAGCCATCAAAGAAAAGGATACAGTTATGACCGGAAATATTGAGGAAGTAACGTCCTTAGAAATTGGAGATTATGTGACGAGCAAGAACTTCATTGCTATTCCGTATAAGATTTCTTTAACGCTCAAAAATGGAGATGAAATGGAGCTTGATGAACTTATTATTTATCAAGTCGAAGATGGTAAAATCATTCTTGAACAATTCTTTTATTAACAATAAACACATAACAAAATGAAAAAAAGATCAAACAAGTTGTAATAATAATAGTTACCGTAGTAGGAACGTTTCAGGTACAGGCACAAAATCACAAATCAGATTTGAGTTATGTATCACATGTAGATTTTTCTGCGGATAAGGTCTGGGAACAAATACGAAAAATGGATAATATTGATAAGATATCTTCTTTTGTGGGCAAGGTAGAATGGATAGGTCCAAAAGGAGTAGGAGGAACCAGAGTCTGTACTGCGCCCGATGGAAATGGAAAGTTTAAAGAAAAAATCATGAAATTTGATGATAGTGACCGAACCTATACGTGGCAAGTGGTAGAAGGAGTTCCGGCAAAGAAGGTAGAGAATAGTTTTCGGGTCGTAGATATGGGATTAAATAAATCGATGATTGTATGGACATCTAATTACGAATTCCTGAAAAACCCGAATATGACCGAGATTCAATTCAGAGCCTTTTTACAAGGAGCTGTAACCGAAATGGTGGAAAATATGGTAGGATTCATCAAATAATCTACAATCCATAATATTGGTGATAACTAATAAAGCATAGGCGTAAAGGCCTGTGCTTTTTTTAATATTTTTATGTTTCAATAGCAAAAACATATGGCAAAAATTGAATATACTTTTTCAGCCAAATTATGGAAGCACGATGCTCCGGGAGGATGGTTTTTTGTATCCGTTCCAAAAGAGATGTCAAAAGAAATCAGAGAACATCTACAGTGGCAGGAAGAAGGTTGGGGAAGGATGAAAGCTTCTGCTATTATTAAGGAGATCCAATGGGATACTGCTATTTGGTATGATACAAAGAATGAGGCTTATATATTACCAGTAAAAGCGGCAATTAGGAAAAAGACTCATATCCAAATCGATGAAGAGATCAAAGTATATATTTTATTATAAACATACCTTTCAAGAATGAAGCAACAAGACAATCATATCAATTACATAGAGTTTAAAGCAAAAGACCTGGAAGCGGTAAAAACCTTTTATATAAAAGCCTTTGGTTGGAAGTTTACTGATTATGGGCCAGATTATACTGCATTTGCAGATAGTGGACTAGAAGGTGGTTTTGAAAAATCGGATGATCCTATAGTTAATGGTGCTTTGGTGGTATTGTATCATGCAAATTTGGAGAAAATACAAGAAACCGTATTGCAGTACGGAGGAAAACTTGCGCAAGAGATCTTTTCGTTTCCCGGAGGGCGTAGATTTCACTTTTTGGATCCAGCGGGCAATGAGTTGGCTATTTGGTCTGATCAATAATGAAATAAGAAGACTCGACTATTATTTGTATCATGATTTCACTACGTGCCGCTACAATACATGACCTCGAACTACTGAAATATTGGGATACCAAGCAACATGTAATCGATTGTGATCCCGATGAGGATTGGAATTGGGAAACAGAATTACCACATACTCCTGTTTGGAGAGAACAACTCGTTGCCGAATTAGATGGCAGACCAATTGGGTTTATTCAAATCATTGATCCATATCTAGAAGAGACTCATTATTGGGGAAAGGTTGCACCCAATAAAAGGGCCATCGATATTTGGATAGGAGAAGAAACGGATCTTAATAAAGGGTACGGTACCCAAATGATGAGACTTGCGATACAAAGATGTTTTGAAGTGCCAAATGTTGATGGAATACTAATCGACCCTTTGAAAACAAATACCAAAGCACATCGCTTTTATAAAAGACTCGGTTTCGAATTTGTTGAAGAGCGAGATTTTGATGCCACTAGCTGTTTCGTTTTTGAATTAAAAAGGAAAATATACCAAGAAAGATGACTTAGTGCTTGATTTCTAGATCAATGAACATTTTAACCTAGTTTGACCCGAATTGACAAATGCTTGGACTAATTTTAAAAGAAAAATACAGGGATAACATGTATTTTTGATAGAAAATGAAGGATGATACAGGATTATAAAACCATAGACTTATTTGGTAAATTGCTTTTTGAAACCATTATTCTGAAGCCTCCTTATAAGAAGCCTACTTTGATGCCTAACGAGGCTTGTTTCTTGTATATTCTGCAAGGAGAATATAATTCCATTTCAGAAACACAACGTGTCACCATCGAGGCAGAAGAATCCCTGTTGATGAAATGTGGGAATTATACCTGTAACATGCTACCCTCGGGAGAATCGGATACCTATCAGGCATTGGCGGTGCATTTTTATCCTGAAATCTTATTGAAGATCTACGAAAACAAACTACCAGAGTTTCTCACAAAAAAGATGCCTTTGGATACAGGGATGTCCAAACTTAAAAGTGACATTTTAATCCGAAAGTATATCGAAGGTATTTTGTTTTATTTTGAAAATCCCAACTTGGTTAATGAAGAAATTTTAATCCTAAAACTGAAGGAAATTGTATTGTTATTAAATCAGACGCAAAATGCACCCGATATACAATCCATCCTTTCAAATTTATTTGAACCCAATACCTATTCCTTTAGAGAAATTATACAAGCCCATCATTATTCTAATATTACTTTAGAGGAACTCGCGATATTGAACAATCAAAGCTTATCTACCTTTAAAAGAGAGTTTAAAAGAATATATAATACTTCACCGGCAACCTATTTAAGAGATAAAAAATTAGAAAAATCCAAAGAACTGCTGATCTCTACAGATCTAAGAACCACCGATATTGCCTACGAATGTGGTTTTACTAACGTTTCTCATTTTTCTAAAACTTTTAAGCTTCGGTATGGAACTTCTCCTACTACTTATAAATTGACCTATTTGGGCAAATCATTGAACTAATCGTAAAACGGTTCCTTCTCTCTGGTATCGATCTTTGTTTCATTATTAATCGAAAAATAAATTACTAATGAAAAATGTATTGATTACAGGGGCAAGTAATGGGTTTGGTTATTTAACTACACTCGCGTTAGCTCGAAAAGGGTATAAAGTCTGGGCTACCATGCGTGACTCAAGTGGAAAAAACAAAGAAAAAAGGGAAGCGTTAGCATCTATAGCAAAGAGTGAAAATATTGCTATTACGGTGACAGATTTGGATGTAACTAGTGATGCCTCTGTAAATGCGGTAGTAGAACAAATTACCAAAGAAGATGGTGGGATAGATGTTTTGGTAAACAATGCCGGAGTAATGTACGTAGGTATTACCGAGGCGTATAGTTTACAACAGGTAGAAGAACAGTTCAATACTAACTTCTTTGGAGTAATCCGAACATCAAAAGCTTTCCTTCCTTTGCTTAAAGAATCTTCAGACGGATTGATTATAAATATTTCATCATTAGCCGGGAGATTAGTATTCCCATATTTTGGTGTGTATTGCGCTAGTAAGTTCGCTCTGGAAGCCTATTCGGAATCGTTGAAGTATGAATTAAAACCATTAAACGTAGATGTTACTATTATCGAACCAGGACCTTATCCTTCAGGTCTACTATACAGTGGCCCTAAAGAAGATGACGATGAGGTGCTGAAAAGCTATGGAGAAATGCGTGAAGTTCCGGCGGCGATGCTTCAAAATTTTGGAGAGTTTTTTAAAAGTGAAGATGCTCCAAATTCTGAAGAGATCGCAGATGCTATTTTAAATGTGATTCAGATGGAAAAAGGAACCCGGCCTATACGAGAAGCGGTTGGCATAGATTATAATACGAACGAGCTGAATACCAAAACGAGTCCAATTCAGGAAAGCTTGATCAAGGACACATTACAAATGGAACATTTAATCTAGACAACAAATGAAAACGATGATAAATCAGGTAGGTGTAGCTTTTATATGTTTTTTGATTATTTCATGTAAAACATCTACCACGCAAGAGCCAGAACAGGCGAATACTAATGTACAAACAGTAGATCCAATGATAGTTAAAAATGAAGAAATAGTAAATGTAGCTTTGGTATATCTTAAAGAAGGAGAAGAAGCACGTTTTGAAGAATACAAACAAAAAGGAGGAGCCATATTAGAAAAATATGGCGGAAAAATAGAACGTATTATTGCGCCCAAAATGTTGGCAAAAGGAGAAATAGCATTGCCCGATGAGATTCATTTTGCGACCTACCCAAGTATTGAGGTATTCAATAAATTCAATGAGGATCCAGAATTTATAAAGATTCGAAATGAATATGCAATGCCCGCAATAAAGGACATTTCTATTTTTACCAGTAAGAATACCAGTTTTAAATTTGAAAGAGAAACCGGAGATCATACCAAAACCTATGGTGTTGCTTTGATCTATTTTAAGGAGGGTGAACGTTATGTAAAGCAGTTTGAAGAGTATCACGATGATGTTTGTAAAATCATGCCAGAATTTGGAACCCATTTCGAACGTTTTATAGCTCCGTTTCAATCCAAAGGAAGTGTAGAAATGCCAGATGAGATCCACCGATTTTACTTTGACTCCATGAATGGATTGCAACAAATGGGAACAGATGAAAGAATGCAGGCACTATTTCCTAAAAGAGATGAAGCCCTTCAGAATTTATATTTCTTTATTGGTGAAGCCTCTTTATAAGCACAGGTGATTTGTAGTTGTCCGTTGAAAAAAGCAGAAAAGAATCTAGCATATTCTTTTCTGCTTTTTTTATTACTAGATTTAATGGAGTCGCTCCTCAATAAGCTGTAAAACAGTATTGGCATCTACATCTACACAGATAGTTATTTTAGGGCGATTTTTCCAGGGTAAGAGTTCATCTCCATCCTCATGATCCGATTCACCGATCGAAGGCCATGTTTTACCAAGGCTCATAGAATTGGTAGTTTCCACTTTTACTGGAAAATCTCTGGTTTCAAAAAGAGCTCGTTTCAGAACATATACCACTGCAGTAGAATCATGAACATATATACCATCAATTTGATTTACTTTTTTAAAGAAGTCTCTATAAAAATGAAAGGTGGCAGAGACATATTGGTTCAAAGGACTTTCGGTTTTGGCAATTCGATCCAGTTGCTCGCTGGTCATCAAAACTTTGTGAGTAACATCTAACCCTATCATATGCACTTTCCAGTTGGCTCCCAAAACAATATCCGCTGCCTCTGGATCAGACAGGATATTAGCCTCTGCTGCAGAAGTAGCATTTCCTGGACAAAAAGCATTACCTCCCATAATAACAATTTCTTCTACCAGTTCTTCAATCCCTGGGTATTCTTTTAGCAATAGTGCAAGGTTCGTTAGCGGACCAATAGCAAGAATAGTAACTCGACCCGGATGGGATTTGATATTTTCAGCCATAAACTCGTGAGCCGATCTTGGATCTGGTTTTAATTTACTTTTAGGGTGTTCGATATTTCCTTTACCATCTTCTCCATGTACTTGAGGAACGCCTCCAGCAAATGGCCTTTTAAGAGGTTTGTTGATACCTTTACAAACGGGAATACTGGTTTGATCCGCAATTTCTAAAAGTCGCAGGGCATTGGCTGTAGTTAAGTCGATTGATGCGTTTCCAAAAATGGTGGTTAAACCTAATATGTCTAATTCTGGACTATGCAAGGCTAACTGTATCGCCATTCCGTCGTCTATGCCAGGATCAGTATCAATAATTATTTTTTTCATTGTAGTTGTGTACCTTTAACAAGAAGCAAAGTAAGCATGCTGTATCGAGAACTAAAAGGACATTTGTCCAAGCCATGTCATGATTAGAATTAATAAAGAGTTGGTAGACTATTTCAAGGATTTAAAAACTTCGAACACTATAGATTGTATACACAAAGAAGTTTTTGGTCCTGGAGATTTCTTAATTCATCAGCACAAAAAGGGTAATATTATTTTCATTATTGAAAGAGGGATTGCCAAGTGCTTTGTAAATGAGGATAATGGTAGAGATTTTATCCAGGAATTTGTAGGCGAGGGAGAAATATTAGGCGAAATTGAAGTGTTTACAGATACGTTAAGTTTTAGCAATGTACAGGCTATAACAGAGATTACTGCTTTCAAAGTATATAAAAGCGACTTCTACAAATTACTGGATGAGCATCATGCTTTAAACCAAATTGTAATAAGAGCAATAGCCGTGAAATTGCGTAACACCGCGATGAGAGCTTCTCAACAACAATTACATCCTATTGACTATAATTTGAAAAAGTTTATGGCTTTGATAGCCAACCAACAATTAAATGTTTCGAAACAAGATATTGCCGATTACCTTGGGATTACGATTCGAAGTTTAAACAGGGCATTAAAAAATAATACTGAAAACAACCTATAAAAGTATGTTGTGGGAAAGAGCAAGAGGTTGCTATTGAATGTGTTATGTGGATTTTTGTTATCTTAGAGTGCTCTTCTACCAAATACAGGCCTATTTCAATATCATCTAGAATTTATAGTTATGAAATCAGCCTATCTTCTCTTGTTCGTTTTTCTATTCATCTCATGTGGTAAATCTAAGCAGCAGCCAGTTTTAGACACAGCTAAGCACGAAGGGCTTATACAATTGGAAACCAACTATGTATTTCAAACGTTATATAGCGAAGGAGAAATAAATCATGCCGAAAAACAGTCCATTTTGGTAAATGAAGCCTATCAGTTCTTATCTGAAATAATGGGACCTAAAGATAATTTTTGTGTGTTGGTGGTCGCTCCTCAAGATTGGACTAGAAACGCATACTCTCCGGTAGTGGGGATGCCAGAGTATTATCGAGGCAACCTTATTGTTGGGGCGGGACAAAATCATATGGCTTCTGGATACGAAGAAATGATTCAAAGTTTCCCCAAGGACATGACACAGGATTTGGTAAGTACCTATACCAATGCTAATGGCCAACTAGACATGCGCCTTTTCTTTGATAAGTTAGTAATACACGAATTAACGCATAGTTTTCAGGATCCTGAAAATCAGGAAAACTATTCTATGAGTAGATGGCTAGAAGAAATACATGCTAATATGGGCTTATATGCTTTTTATAAGACCAAAAAACCAAAAGAACTGAAGTATGTTATGGAGTTGGTAGATTTTAGTTTAAGGAATCCTCCACCAGATTTGTCCTATACAAGTCTATTGGATTTTGATACGCATTACTATGAAATGAATCCTGCAAATTATGGGCAGTATCAAATGAGATTTACACAAACAGCAAAACAATTAATAGACTCTTTAGGGAGTGATATTTTAAAACCTTTAAATGATTTTTTGATCAAATATGATGATTCCTGGAAAGGAAAAATGAGCGAAGAAGATTTCGGAGATAGATTGGCTACCGAAGTAGATCCTTATTTCCTGAAAATAATGGATGATTGGTAGTACATTTTTTAAGAATTCATAGGTATTACCTACCTTTACGCATGGCAATAATTCATCAATACGAGATTGGAAGTAAAAGTTGCCTACTTAATTTCATATCCTAAAGAAACGACTAACCCTATGAATAAAACTCTTTCGTTTTTTCTTTTCATTACAGTATCATGTATATACGGACAAAATAGACCACAAGAACCCAAAGAACCATTTGATTATCATGTCGAAGAAGTAGTTTTTAAGAACGAAACGGATAGTGTTGCTCTTGCTGGTACATTTACATACCCCAAAACAGGTTCTGATTTTGTTTCGGTAATTCTAATCAGTGGTAGTGGAGCACAAAATAGGGATTCAGAATTGATGAATCATAAACCTTTTCTGGTTATTGCCGATTATTTAACGAAAAATGGTATTGCCGTATTAAGAGTAGATGATCGGGGTGCTGGAAAATCTCAAGGAAGTCATAATGATACAGGTTTAGAAGGATTGGCTAGGGATACCCAAAGTGCAATTGCATATTTGAAGTCTCGAAAAGAAATTGACACAGATAAGATTGGTTTGGTAGGGCATAGTTTAGGTGGTGTGATCGCTCCCATGGTTGCTAGTCAATCAAACGATGTTTCTTTTGTCGTCTTACTTTCTGGTTCTGCTTTACGTGGAGATCAATTAATGCTCTTGCAAAAAGAAAAAATTGAAAGAAAAATGTTGGTCCCAGAGCCGATGATCACACTGGGACAACAAAACATGAAAGGCGCCTATGACATCATTTTGGCATCATCAGATAGAACACAACTGGAGGTGGATTTAAAAAGCTATTTTACCAAAGTTTTTGGAGCGGCGCTACCAGAAAATCAGCTCAATTTACTTTCAGAGCAGTTAGCAATTCCTTGGTTGGTAGATTTTATCAAATTTGACCCTGCAATAGCGCTTGGTAAAACCAAATGCCCAGTGCTTGCACTTAATGGTAGTAATGATCTACAAGTACCCGCAACAGAAAACCTCGAAAGTATCGAAAAGAATCTTAAAGAAGGCGGTAATGTAGATGTAGAAACCATGGTATTAGATAATTTAAATCATTTATTTCAGGAGAGCGAAACGGGTTTGCCAAATGAATATGCATCGATAGAACAAACATTTTCTCCAACGGCTATGGAGATTATGCTCAAATGGATTCAGAAAAAAACAAAATAGGGGCGTCCCGTGTTATCTTTTTGTAGAAATAACTTCTTATGAAACATCTTCTTAGACAACATATTGAAGAAATTATTACTCTTACTGATGAGGAGTTTGATTTTGTGCTCAGTCATTTTACTCCCATCAAAAAGAAAAAGCATCAATATATTGTGCAGGAAGGAGACTATGTGGATAAAGAATATTGGATCATCAAAGGGTGTTTAAAAAGCTATTTTGTAGATGATCAGGGGAAAGAGCATATCTTACAATTTGGTATGGAAAATTGGTGGATTACTGATTACGAATCCTTTGTGAAACGAATAAAATCCAAAACATATATCGATTGTATTGAAGATAGCGAACTACTCTACATTACTTATGAAAATAGAGAGAAGCTCACTGCCGAGATGCATAAAATGGAGCATTTTTGGGCAAAAAAGAGTAAAATGGGACGTATTGCTCTTCAGAATCGAGTTTTGGCATTATTAAAAAGTTCTACCAAAGAACAATATGAAATGCTCCTAGAACAATACCCAGCACTTTTTCAACGAGTCCCAAAAAAAATGATTGCTGCTTACTTGGGTGTTTCCCGAGAAACCCTAAGTAGATTAGATTCTTAACCCAAAATTCTATTTGGTTATGTTCTTCCACAATGTGATGTAGATCACTTCAAAAAGGTGATCTAGGTCCTGTTCATTCATTCTAATATCCCACAACTTTGCTTCATAAATAATTTTAACCTAAAAAATTAGATATGAATGCATTACAAAAAGAAGAAAGCAATAACAAAGGATTTTTATTGCTTCGAATTACGATCGGAGTGCTAATTCTATTTCATGGGATTGCCAACATGAATTCGGGTTACGCTTTTGTCAAAGAACTACTTGATGGATACGGAATTCCCAGCCTTTTGGCATACGGAGTTTTTGTAGGAGAAATAATAGCTCCAATTCTTATAATTATTGGATATAAAGCTAAACTAAGCAGTTTGGCGGTGGCCTTTAATTTCCTAATAGCGATTTTATTAGCTCATGGAGCAGATGTTTTTTCGTTGAATCAGTTTGGCGGATGGGGAATAGAGCTTCAGGTACTTTATTTATTAGGATCGGTAACTATATTTTTTCTGGGAGCAGGGAAATATGCAGTATCCACAACTTCAAAATGGGATTAATCAATAAAAATAAAAATTATGCCATACGTAAATATCAAAATCACAGACGAACAAGTTACCAAGGAACAAAAGCGCTTATTAATCGAGGGAACCACTAAGGTACTGGTAGATGTACTTCAGAAAAACCCAAAAACTACTCATATTGTTATCGACGAAGTACCCATCGACAATTGGGGATATGATGGTAAACAATATGAAGGAACAAAAAAGTAGCTCATGTTTACGTCAAACCACAAAGCAATTGAGAAGCTCATCCATAATTATTTTGAAGGAATCTTTTATGGTGAGATTAGCAAACTAAAAGATTGTTTTCATGAGGATGCGGTTCTTTATGGAGATATTAATGGAACAGATCGTATTCAAAATATGGAGGCCTATCTCGCAGCTGTTGGAAATAGACAAAGTCCTAATGACCTGGGTGAATCATTGAGAATGAAAATTATAGGAGTGGATATCTTAGGAAAAACGGCAATGATAAAATTACATGTGCCAATGTTAGGATATAATTACTATGATTTCTTATCACTGTATAAAGGAAAGGAGGGATGGAAAATAGTTAATAAGTTATATACACATGTGAATTAAAAACCATGAGGTAAATCGAGTTTTGGAGATAATGATAAGGGCAAACTGCCCTTATCATTTTATGGAATACCTAGTAAATTGTACTTTTACGAAGTATTAGACTGTTTTTAATTAAACGATAATGAAAACAATTACTTTACCAGATGAATTGTATCAGGATTCGTCGATTGCTATCGAGGTTTACGATTATGAGAGTACCCAGGAAATTTCAAAACAACAGGTGGTCCTAACCAAAAACACCTTTAGTTTCCTTCAAGAAGGGAATAAGGAAGTATTTTTTGATAACTCATCTTTTGCAATTGATAATCATCAGTTTTTATTGATGAAATCAGGTCATTGTTTGATGACCGAAAAACTGTCTAATATCAAGAATTATTATCGTAGTGTATTATTCTTCTTCTCTAATGAATCCGTACTTAAGTTTATCCGGAAATATGACTTCGATACTCCTAAAAGTTTGGAGCATCATTCTACCTACTCATTTAGTTATGATGGGTTTATCAGTAGGTTTGTAGAAAGTATTCTTGACGTTTCCAAACTCCCCAAGGATACTCAAAAGAATATACTCGAAGTTAAATTTGAAGAAATAATGCTGTATCTGATTCAAGTTAAAGGAGTAGCATTTCTGTACGCCTTATTACATGATACTGATAATGAGAGCCAAAAATTTATTCAGACTATTGAGAGTAATCGCTTGAATAAATTGACGATCAAAGAACTTTCATTTCTGTCTAATATGAGTGTGTCTACTTTCAAAAGAGAATTTGAAAAACACTTTCATAGCTCTCCCAGTAAATGGTTTCAGGATCAACGATTAGAGCACTCTGCATTTCTCTTGAAAAATAAATCCAATAGACCTTCAGATATTTTTGAAGAAATAGGCTATGAAAACCTGTCTAATTTTATTCATGCATTTAAGGTGAAGTTCGGAATTACACCTAAACAGTACCAATCAAAAATGAACTTTTAGCACTACTTTTCGAGCTAAAGGAAACACCTCTTTTCTAAAGGTCGTCGATACATTTGTACCTATAATTTTAAAAGTACAACTGATGAATAAGACGAATTTTATTTTAGGAATTATACTTGCATTTTCAACTACGGTTTTTGCACAAAGTACCTTTACTTTATCCAGTACGGATTTGGGTGGAGAAGCGACAATCAATGAAGAATTTAATGGTTTTGGGTGTGTAGGTAAGAACCAATCTCCTCAATTATCATGGAAAAATGCTCCCGAAGGCACCAAGAGTTTTGCCATTACCATGTATGATCCGGATGCTCCCACGGGCAGTGGATGGTGGCATTGGGTGGTTTTTGATATTCCAGCGGATGTTAACGAATTGGTATCCAATGCAGGAAATGTAGCATTAAATTTAGCCCCAAAAGAAGCTATTCAAAGTATTACCGATTATGGAGCCAATGGATATGGTGGTCCTTGTCCACCAGAAGGACATGGATTGCACCAGTACATTATAACTGTACATGCATTAAAAACGGATAAATTGGGGTTAAAAGCCAATACCAATCCCGCAGTAGTAGGCTATTATTTATGGAACAATACATTGGCTAAAGCTAGTTTGATAACATATTACCAAAGAACAGCAAAATAATACATCTGGGTAAATAGTGTAATGAGCGCAAACTCTCGGGTTTGCGTTTTTGTTTTTTTAAGGAAATTGTAAATCTCCTCTAAAAACGTTACCCTTAGTTTGAATAGTTTTCTAATACAAAATCTCCCCAGTCGGCTATGGATTGCACAATAGGGATGAGTGTCTTTCCAAAGTCGGTCAAAGAGTACTCCACTTTTAGAGGAGGTTTTGAAGTATATACCTTTCTGTTGATGATTCCATCTTCTTCCAGTGTTTTCAACTGTAAACTTAAGGTACGTTCGGTTACCGTAGGCATTTGTTTACGGAGCTCACTATAGCGAAGTGTTCCGTGCATTAAATGAAATAAAATTACCGTTTTCCATTTACCTCCTATAATGCCCATGGTAAGACTTGCGCAGCAAGGATATTCCTTTCCTTTAAACGTTAACATTTTCGGTGTTGCTTCTTCCATAATCTATACTATCCTTTTTGACCGTTATTGCAAAGATAAAAAACTATAATTAGTTTTGCTACTATAAAAAATATAGTATAAAGTTTTACACTCATGAATATTACAGATGTATTGAATTGGAGATATACGACAAAGTCGTTTGATCCCAATAAAAAAATCTCTCCAGAGGATTTAGAACAAGTTAAATCCTTGTTACAAATGTCTCCCTCAAGTACCAATTTACAACCTTGGCATTTCATTATTGCTGGAACCGAAGAAGGCAAGCAACGTTTTACCAAAAGCACACAAGGTTTTTTTATTTTCAACGAACCCAAAGTCCTCAACGCATCTCATGTAGTTGCCTTCTGTTCTCGAACTAGCGCTACTGATGAGTACATGCGTCATTTGGTAGATAAAGAAGACAATGATGGCCGATACGCCAAACCAGAATTCAAAGAACAAACGTATGGAGCTAGAAACCTATTTGCAGATATCCATAGGTATGATGTGAAAGATTTTCAGCATTGGATGGAAAAACAAGTATACCTAAACATCGGTAACTTTTTACTGGGTGTAGCCGCAATGGGCATAGACGCCGCTCCTATGGAAGGTTTTGACATGAAAGCTTTTGACGAAGAATTTGGTTTGCGTGAAAAAGGATTTACTGCGGTTACATTAGTGGCTTTGGGATATCGTAGTGAAGAGGATTTTAATGCCAAACTTCCAAAATCCAGATTGGATCAAAACGAGATTTTAACCTTAGTATAATCAAAAATATAATCCATTTAAAACACAAAACAATGAGTTATTATTCAGTATTAGATGTAACACCCACAGACGACAAATGGGTGGCCGACTATGTAGCCGTTTCAGGTAAAATAGTTGCAAAACACGGAGGTAAATATCTGGCAAGAACTGCTTCTCACGAACAAATAGAAGGAAACGATCAACCTGCTGCTTTACGGATAATTTTAGAATGGCCATCCAAGGAAGCTGCATTGAACTTTATGAAGGATCAAGAATATGTGCCACATTTAGAAGCAAGAACCAAGGGATCGGTAAGTCATCACTATTTAATCGAAGCCAAAGATGATTTGGCATAACTAATACAAGAAAGAGTTGCTCTCTAGAAGAGCACTCTTTCTTTAAAATTCACACTAGGGCATGAAAACGATATTGATTACAGGAAGTACAGATGGTATCGGTAAGTTGACCGCTTTGAAGCTTGCAAAAGATCAGCATGAAGTGATACTGCATGGAAGAAATCAGGAAAAACTAAATACTACTATTGCAGAGTTAAAAGAAAAAACAAACAATGATCGTATAAAAGGATACGTTGCCGACTTATCCAGTTTTGGAAGCATACAAAAGATGACAGATCAGCTTAAAGAAGAGCTTTCAAAAATTGATGTATTGATCAATAATGCGGGTGTTTTTAAGAGTCAAAATCAACAAAACGAGGATCAATTGGATCTTCGATTTGTAGTCAATTATTTGGCTCCATTTCTACTTACCAATCAGTTGCACGATCTTATTAAAAAATCAAATTCTCCAAGAGTTATTAATCTTAGTTCGGCTGCGCAATCACCAGTTTCGTTAAATGCCTTGCTAGGTAAAGAAATAGTGCCCACACAGCAGACGTACGCTCAAAGTAAATTAGCGTTAACAATGTGGAGTTTTTATTTAGCGAAGCAATGGGATTTTGCCAATGTAATTGCTGTAAACCCAGGCTCTTTATTAAATACAAAAATGGTACAAGAAGCTTATGGGCAGCATTGGTCTTCTGCCGACAAGGGAGCATCTATTTTGTATGATTTAGCTAGTTCTGACCAGTATGCAAATAGCTCAGGTAAATACTTTGATAATGATAAAGGGAAGTTTTCCCAAGCGCACACTGATGCGTACGATGACAACAAAATACATCAACTAATTGCAGCCACCAAATCAATTTTATCTGTGTAAATGGAAGCATTTCAAAAAATAGCAAAAAAGGGAAAACTCACATTAGGGCTTGTCTTTCCGTTAGAATCTTACAAAGGATCAATTGCCAAAATGGAAAATCAAGAGCATTTGGCCAAAAGAGCCGAGGAATTAGGTTTTAAGGCATTATGGTTCCGGGATGTACCGTTTAATGATCCCATGTTTGGGGATGCGGGGCAATTATTTGATCCCTGGATATACATGACGCATATTATGAATCACACCAATGAGATTGCTTTGGCTACAGGTAGCGTGATTCTTCCATTACGTCATCCAGTACATACGATAAAATCAATAAATAGTTTACAAGTTTTGTCTGGAGGTAGAGTCGTGGCAGGAGTAGCTTCTGGTGATCGCCCTGTTGAGTATCCTGCTTTTCATCAAAAATTAGATCAAAAAGCAGAACTTTTCAGAGATAGCTTTTTTTACATCAAAGCCCTACAACAAGATTTTCCGGTGTATCAATCCAAATATTACGGTGGTACAAATGGAGGTATAGATATATTACCAAAATACAATTCAAAAACACCATTTCTGGTAACCGGGCATTCAGGACAATCTATAGATTGGATAGCAGAATATGCCGATGGGTGGCTGTATTACCCCAGAGATTTTGCTACCCTACAAAGAGTAATGCATCAATGGAATGACGCACTTGACAAAGCGCAACAAGATTGGAAACCTTTTATGCAATCACTGTATGTAGACTTATTAGAGAATGAAAAAGCTACCCCAAGCCCAATACACCTTGGTTTTAAAGCAGGGGTAGAGTATACAATCTCTCATTTGAAACTCTTAGAGTCCTATGGAGTCAATCACGTAATTCTGAATTTGAAATATGGTTCCAGACCAGCTGATCAGGTGATTGAAGAGCTTGGAGAAAGTGTATTGCCTCATTTTTCCTGATAGAATATTAGTATATTGCTTCGAACATAACCAATGTTCTATTCAAGGTTTTCATGAGAGAAGACATCAAGCAAATACAATTCGATAATAAAACCAATCCTCAATCATATTTTGAGGTAGTTCGAATTGAAGAGCTGTTGAACAGAACTTTGGATCATGATATCTGCAAGAATCATATCATCAAATTTTACAATATCTTTTTGGTACTGGAGGGAGAGGGTTACCATACTATTGATTTTACGGATTACAAATACCAGAGCGGGACTGTATTGTTAATTCGAAAGGATCAAATACAAAAGTTTTTTAAAAGTGGTACTGTAAAAGGATATTTATTGATTTTTACAGAAGATTTTATCGTGAGTCATCTTAATAAATTAGAAGCCTTAAAATCCTTCCAGCTCTTTAATGAATTATTGAGTTTTCCCAAAATAGAATTAAGAGAAGATAAAGAAGCATTTTCCAGTTTTTCCACCTTGATTAAGCAAATCGAATTAGAGTATCAATGTAAAGATGAATATTCGATAGGAATAACCCGAAGTGCATTGCATATGATCATTACCAAACTATTTCGTATAAAATCACAGAATGGCCAACTCTCTGGCAAGAAAAAGTACTTGGAAGAATTTCTTTCGTTTCAACGTATGGTAGAAGAGCAGTGTTTTGAAAATAAAAAAGTAATGGATTATGCACAAAGTATGGGGGTGACCACAAAAACACTAAATAATATTGTGCAAGCTGTGGTGAATAAACCTGCCAAAACATTTATCAATGAAATTGCCATAATGCAAATCAAAAGACTACTGATTAGTACCAATACTCCCATCAAAGAAATTGCGTATACCTCTGGGTTTGATGATCCCGCTAATTTCTTCAAATATTTCAAAAAGTATGTAGGCGCTTCTCCGGATGTGTTTCGACAGGCGCATCAGTAAATTTTCCAATTTTGACACTATAAAGGATGGTTTTCACCATTCTTTTTTTAGGCGTAAAATTAATTTTACTGCAGAATTTCAAACCATTAAACACATCAAAAATGAAATATTCTGCACAATGTATGTTGGTGGTATTGGCTTTAGTTTTTAGTCAATGCTCTACCAACAAAAAGAAGGATCCCCAATCAAACACTGAGAATGCTATGGAAGGAAAAACCATTATGGAGGTAACCACTTTTCAAATTAATAACGATGTAAATCCTGCTGATTTTGAGAAAAGAGATGCGCAAATAGAAGGTGATTTTACCAGTAAGCAACCCGGATTTATCAAACGCCAAAGCGGTGTTAACGAAAAAGGAGAATATGTGGTCATCGTATACTGGAAGAGTATACCTAATGCCGATGCTTCCATGAATAAATTTATGAGCGATCCATCTGTTGAAGACTATGCACAAATGATCAATGCGAATACCATGAAAATGTCTAGGTATGGGATAGATAAGGTTTTTAATGCGAATGACAGCTATTTTGTTGAGGTGATGTCTTTTAATTTGGCCCAGGAAACGGATATCACACAGTTTAATTTGTTGAATCAAAAAGTAGAAACCGATTTTACTGGAAAACGAAAAGGATTTCTACAAAGACTTACCGGTGTAAATGAAGAGGGTAAACAATTGGTTGCAGTGTATTGGACCAATAAGGAAGATTCTGATGCTTCGTTAGATGCATTTATGAACAATCCTACTGCCAAAGAATTTATGCAAGATATGGATCAATCTACCATGGCTATGGGAAGATATAAATTTTTGAATATGGAACTAACGAACAAAGAAAAAGTAGTTGCCTTATTAAATAGTTTTAATACAGGAGACAAAACACCGATTTCTTACATCAATCCTCAAAAGTATATTCAGCATAATTTGAGCGTAGGAGATGGACGTGCAGGTTTTGGAGAGATTATGCAGCATGCACCACCACAAGGTTTTAAAGCCAATGTGGTAAGAGCCTTTCAGGACGGAGATTATGTGTTTACACATACGATTTACGATTTTTTTGGACCTAAAATCGGCTTTGATATTTTCAGATTTGAAAATGGATTGATCGTAGAACATTGGGATAACCTGATAGAAGTACAACCACCTAATCCAAGTGATCGCACACAAACTGATGGGGCTACAGATATAACGGATAAAGAAAAACGTGAAAGTAATAAAACCATTGTAACATCATTTGTGAACGATGTTTTACTCAATCATCAAAATGATCAAATCACAACTTACATCAATCCAACAAAGTACATACAACACAATCCAGCTGTAGCAGACGGTTTAGAGGGTTTTGGAGCGGCAATGAAATATTTTGAAGAAAATGGCTTGGTCATGGAGTATGATAAGCTGCATATGGTATTGGGAGAAGGAAATTTTGTGCTTACCGTTAGCGAAGGGAAATTTGGTAAAGGAGCGCATACCGCTTTTTATGATTTGTTCCGATTAGAGGATGAGCAGATTGTAGAACATTGGGATGTAATTGCAACTATTCCACCAAGATCAGAATGGAAAAATCAGAACGGAAAATTTTAATCTTAACTAAACAAATGATAATTTTAAAGGGCCGTTCTATAGGAATGGTCCTTTATAATTTTTTCAACTATTTTATTTAAAACAAACTAAAATGGAAACACAGGAAATTATAAGAAAAGGAGAAGGAGAGAACTACAACTATGCTCAAGATCATTGTTTTATAAAGCTCTCTTCGAAGCATACGAATGGGGAACTTAGCTTTGTAAAGGATACATTAAAACCAGGATTTTATTTGGGGAGACATCATCATAAGATCATGACAGAGGTCTTTTATATTTTGGAAGGAGAAGTAACCTTGATTTTTGATAACGAAACGATTGTGGGTAAACCGGGAGATACGATCACGGTACCGCCTAACGTATGGCATGCAGCAAGTTGTAAAGAAGGAGGGAAAATGCTAACGATTTTCAAAAATGGTCAATTTGATCTTTATTTAGAGAAACTATCTCTGCTTTCAGAATCTGATTTTGAAAATCCAGAACTTATAAGATCAATCTCTGAGGCATATGATATTTATGAAGAATAGTTTTGTTCAGTTTTGATTATAGGAAATTTGATTAACTTATTGGAAAACGGATAGGTGGATCTTAGCAGAGAGTTTTTGTTTGTTTTATTACCAGAAAAATAAAATTTTTTAAACAGATGAAATATGCAATTATCGGAGCAGGTATTGGGGGATTGACCACTGCCTTAGCTTTAGAAAAAATCGGAGCAGATTACGAGGTTTTTGAAAAGGCACCAAAAATAGATGAAGTGGGAGCGGGGATTTGGTTAGCTCCAAATGCCTTATCAGTTTTGCAATATTTGGATGTTTTGGACGAGGTAAAAGTAAAAGGAAATACAATCAACCAAATTACCTTGGCACAGGCAGACTTGGCTCCAATTTCGGATAATGATCAGGATTTTATAGAAGAAGAGTTTGGATTTACCACAATTGCGATACATCGAGCAGCATTACAACAACTGTTGTTTGATAAAATTCCGAAAGAAAAAATACATTTGGGTAAAGGCTTTCAATCGTATGAAGAACATCCAAATGGAAACATCAAGGTAAAATTTGAAGATGATACCATTATTGAAACAAATTACTTATTAGGTGCCGATGGGATACATTCCAAAGTGAGAAAACAACTTTTTCCTGAAAGTAAAATCAGATATTCTGGCCAGACATGTTGGCGAGGGGTAGCAAATTTTGAAATGACATCCGAATTTCAACATAGAGGGATGGAACTTTGGGGGAATCAAATACGATTTGGAATATCAAAAATAGCAGAAAACAAGGTGTATTGGTTTGCAGTGGCCCTGGATCGTCCCGATCAAAAGGACAATCGTGATCAATTACAGCAAAAGCTTGTAGAAATGTTTAAGGAATTTGATGCAATGGTAACTCAGTTGATTTTATCCACACCAATAGAGAAAATAGTTCGTAATGACATTATTGATTTGTCTCTTCTGGATCATTGGCATCATGATAATATTTGTTTGATTGGGGATGCAGCCCATGCCACCACTCCTAATATGGGACAGGGAGGAGCACAAGCGATAGAAGATGCCTATTATTTGAGTAAAATGATAGCAAATGATCAGGGGAATAAACACAATTTTAAGATATTTGAAGGGAAAAGAAAGAAGAAAGTAACCACAATTGTTAATCAATCCTGGAGTACTGGAAAGATGGCACACTGGAAATATGGCCAAGGTTTTAGAAACTTTGTGTTGAAACGTGTTCCGAAAAAAGTACTGCAAAAGAAGATGATAGAAATGTATCAAATTTGAAAATAGTATATGGAAGATTTAAACCCAGCTGAAAAAAGTAAGTTAAGAAGACATTATGAAAAAATAGGAAACCTAATCGCCATGTGGGGCGGTGGTGTTTTCGTTTTGTTAATAGTTTTTTCGGTAATCCCCATGGGATTAATCCCTAAAAAAAGAAGAGTTGAGATTTCTGACCCTAATTTGACCATGTTTGAGTCTTTGGGAGTGCTCCCTACCTTAATCATGATATTTTCGATTTCAGGAGCTTTGGTTTTGTACTTGTATTTTTCGTTTAAATATGCAAAGCTGAAAAAAGATCTTGAAGAAAAAAAGAAAGTAGTACTTCATGTTAAAGCCAAAAATGTAAACTATAAGCAGGGCCCAGGACCGCAAGAAATCGATCTTTATTTTAGTCCTTCATACAACAAAGTAAATAAGGTAACTTTTATAGATGAACCAAGTTTTCCGAGATTACGTAAAGATCAGGAAGTAATACTTTTGTTAACCAAAAATGCGCTACATCCGCTAGGAATAAGACCAAAAACCAATTTAGAAAGTATCAAGAAAATATGGGATGAAGCGGTTAAAAAATAATTGAAAAGTTGAGAGATGAATTTCCTGGATATAACTTATTTGAAGAATGGAAATGAACGTCAGCAAAAAGCGTATACCGACCTTACGCAACTTCAAATATTCGAGAAGTTAGAGAAGTACAACCCAGTTTTGGCCGGTACCATACCTATTGGTATTGATCTCCCAAATAGTGATTTAGACATCATTTGTCAATGCAATGATCATACTGAATTTTCATCCACCATTGAGCAGTTTTTCTCTGAGGAAGAGAATTTTGAAATACGAACTTATATTCAAGATCATCTTTTGGTAACTGTGGCCAATTTTGAATCTGATCATTTTGGAGTTGAAATTTTCGGTCAGGATATACCTACTACAAGTCAAAATGCCTACAGACACATGCTCATTGAGTACGAAATATTGAATAAACAGGATGCAGTGTTTAAGAAGAACATTATCCAATTAAAGAAAGAAGGCTATAAAACAGAACCCGCATTTGCCAAACTACTAGGTCTACAGGGAAACCCTTATGAAGCCCTTCTTAAGATTAAACCCTAGCAAAAATCTTGTTCGTGCCACTTGGTGATTTAGAAGACTGTATACAAAGTGGTTACCACCATACCTGGATGTTCATCGATACGGTTGGATAGCAACATTTTTTCTTCTTTTACTTTAAAATTGAAGGGAGGAGATGACAATTGCACTCCACTTTGCTTTTTCAAACGAATACCTTGCCCTGTAATGATATCTTTATTTGGTTCGAAATTTCCTTCTGGGATATGCTCTGTTAGAATAATATATTTGTACTGAGATAACTTCTTGACAATGCCATGTATTTCGGTATTTGATAAATGTTGTAATACTTGTCTTAGTATGGCGCAGTCTCCAGCAGGTAAATCATCTTTTGCAATATCTAAACAGTGAAATTCTAAATGTGCAGTCTTAAATTGTTCTCTATGGTGAGTGATCAAATCCGGTACAATATCTACCCCAATGTACTTTTGAGTGTAGGGTACCAATTCTTTTCCAACATTAAAATCACCACAGCCTAAATCACATACTGTGATAGGACTTTCAAAAGATTTCAAAAATGAACGTACTGCTGTTAAATAAGGATCAACCATATCGGTATGATGAGACCCGATTCCCGAATAAAAGGCAGCATCATTAGCTCCCCAAAGTTGCATCTCATAAATCTGTTTCATAACCTCTTGGGTGGGCCAGGGTTGCTTTTTCCTTTTTTCTTTCATGAGTGATTGCATTGCTACCATGGTAAAAGTAACTAAAGCCAAACAATAATTTTTTTAAATGCTATAAATATTGGCTTTTTGGATTAATAAGCCGCCTCAGTATGATAGCTTTTGCCTATATTGTTTATGTCAAATTTAACTAGCAACAAAGTATGAAAATACTTACCCCAGGGAAATACTACGGAATAAAAAAATCTGAAGTAGATTTTGACGGGGTTATCTTATCTGAATACGATTACTCTGCTGCCCGTACGGATTGGCATTTTCATGAAAACCCCTATTTTATGTACGTTCTGCAAGGAAACTTGTTTGATGTAAATAAAAAGTTGAAACAAACATGTCAGCCCGGAAGTCTAATTTTTCATAACTGGCAAGAGGCTCATTACAATTCTAAAGAAACTTCGTATGCCAGAGGGTTTCATATAGAATTTCCAAGAGCTTGGTTTGATACTAAAAAATTGAATATTAACCTTTGGGAAGGAAGCAGTATCGTTGATCACCCCAAATCTCATCATCTGTTGGCAAAGATTTATTTTGAATTCAGATTTCAAGATGTTTATTCAGAATTGCCCATAGAACTATTGCTACTTCAATTATGCGAAAATATACAGGAGGCGGCGCTCTCTAAAAGTAAACAACCTGCTTGGGTGGCATCACTAAGGCAAATACTAAATGACACTCATGATCAAATAACACTTCAATCTCTCTCTGATCAGTTAGGCGTTCATCCGGGACATATTTCTAGGGCGGTGCCAAAGTATTTTGCAAGTTCTTTAGGAGATTATATTCGTCAGCAAAAAATTAAGAAAGCCTTAGCTTATTTGATGAATAAGAACTTTAGTTTAACCGAAATTGCCCACATATGCGGGTTTTCGGATCAAAGCCATTTTACGAGAACTTTTAAAACCTATTTGCAAAGAACACCAAGTGCATTTAGAAAAAATGTACTTTAAGTTGAGGTTTCGGCATAGATGTTAATTTCATTCTATTTTTGCAATGTAGGGAATAGTATTTTGCGATCTCAAAAAACGTAAATTATGTATAAAACATCTTTAATTACCCTTACTTTTTTATTTGCTTTTCAAACTATTATGGGGCAGCTGGATTTTTCTGAAGTAAACGGTACTCCAAATGAGTATTTTGATAACATGGATAGTGCCATTCAATCCGGAAAATACGAACGAATTACCAGTGTTTTGATTGCGCAAAAAGGAAGAGTGTTGTTTGAAAAATATTATAATGGGGCAGATCAAAATAGTAAGCATAATACTAGATCGGCAACAAAAACAATGGCAACACTACTTACTGGTATTGCGATAAAAAATGGTCATATAAAATCTGAAAAAGATAAGATATTTACTTATCTGAAACATAAGACTCCTGTAGAGCATCCAGACCCTCGTAAGTTAGAAATTACGATAGAGGACCTACTAACGATGAGTTCGATGTTGGAGTGCAATGATTTTAATAGTTTTTCGAGGGGGAATGAAGAACGTATGTACCCTATAGAAGATTGGACCAGCTTTTTTGTTGATCTACCCATCCGATCTTATCCTTTTGAACCCAAACCAGAAGATCAACCTTATGGGAGATCCTTTAGTTATTGCTCGGCAGGATCGGCTGCAATGGCAGAAATTGTACAGAAGGCAGTCGGTATGGATGTGGTAGAATTTGCAAAGCAACACCTGTTCGAACCCCTGGAAATTAAAGATTACAAAATTCATTATAACCCAGAGGGTATCTTGAATACTGCTGGAGGAAGTGAATATCAAAGCAGAGACTTTTTAAAACTTATCCAAATGTGTTTAAATGGTGGTGCATGGAACGGGCAACAAATTATGGACAAATCGTGGATTCAAAAAGCAACAACTCCCAAAGCTAAGGTACGAGATGGAGTAGAATATGGATATTTGTTTTGGTTAAAAGCCTTTGGGAAGGATCAACAATACCGTTCGTACGCTATGGCTGGAAACGGAGGACAAAAGGTATTGGCCATCCCAGAATTGGATGTAGTATTAGTAATTACTACTACAAATTATGGAAATAGAAATGCTCATAATTATACCGATGAGATCATAAATGAGTATATTGTACCTGGAATTAATAATGGATAAAAATTGATAAGCTAGATGAGTAAACCAACAGGAGGCCTTGTTATAGAAATGCGATTTTTTCTTGTGTTTACTTTTTTGATCATTAGTTTCTGGAGTTCCGCTCAAAATTGGGATAATCCGGCAAACAAATACCTCAATTCTTATAAAAAATACAGCAAAGCTTCTTGCCCAATACCCAAAAGCCAAATCCAGCATTTTGTTTATTTTTCCAGGGACAGAGGAAAGCTTAAATCGCATGCCATGTTGAATCATGATGCATTTGCAGGGGCACAAATTATGTATTCCTGGAAGCAACTAGAACCTAGAAAGGGAGCGTATGATTTTTCAATAATAGAACAAGATCTTAGCTATTTGGAAAAATTTGGCAAGAAATTATTTATCCAATTACAAGATGCTACTTTTTCCGTAAAAAATAAACCGGTCCCAGAATATCTCATGCAGGAAGAGTATGATCAGGGTGCAGTGCTACATCACGAGAACAAACAACCCGTTGGATGGGTTGCCAAACGATGGAGCAAAAAAGTACAAGAACGTTTTGCACTTTTTTTGATGGCTTTGGGGCAGGAGTTTGATGGTAGAATTGAAGGAATCAATCTTCAGGAAACATCTTTGAGTTTCAAAAATAACGAGTATGGTTTTACCGAAGTGAAGTATGTAGATGGAGTAAAAAATAATATGTTAGCTCTGAAGAAAGCATTTCCAAAAAGTACAACAATGATTTACGCTAATTTTATGCCAGGAGAGTGGTTGCCTTGGGAAGATAAAGGGTACTTGAAAGGAATTTATAATTACGGTCAGGAAATTGGTGTAGGTTTAGGAGCGCCAGATTTGATGGTCACCCGAAAAGGGCAATTGAATCATGCGTTGGCACAAATGCATGAAAATACGCTGACGGTTCCTGTAGGAATCGCAATTCAAGACGGCAACTATATAGGCAAAACTGGAGCAGACAAAGATTATAACGAAAAAAATGACAAAGGAATTGGTAGAAACAATATTGTACCTATGTTATACGCTTTTGCTTCAGATTTTTTGAAAGTAGATTATATGTTTTGGGTAGATCAAAAACCCTACTTCGAAGAAGATGTACTTCCTTGTTTCGATTAAATGGTAGATTTTAGAATAACGGATACTTAACGCTTTTTAACTACAAGGTTTCTTATATTCGTAAGGAAACTTACAACCATATCAACCATGCAAAACAAATTGATACTCTTCATTATTGGATTTACATACCTATGTAGTTATAGCGAACAAAATGTAGAGCAGGAAAAACCTATAAAGATTGAAAATGCGTTTGATGAAGAAGGGACGAAATGGTTCAAGAATACAGGTAATGGTACCATAAAAGGTGTTGCAAAATTCACTTCGAAAAATGGTGAATTACGCTATGGAAAAGATTTCAGAATCGAATTAATGCCTAATTGTCGATATACCGAAGAAAGATTAATGCATATATATAACAATAAAGATTTTGGATATGTATATGTAGAAGATGGTGTTCCAAAATTTACACCAGATCCCAAAGCATATCACGACACCAAAAAAACAATGTGTAATCAAGAAGGAGAATTCGAGTTTAGCAATCTCCCGTCTGGAAACTACTATGTAATTGCCTTTATGCTATGGGATGATACGGGAGGAGGAATTATGAGGAATGTAATACTAAATGAAGATGAATCTAAGGCTATTGAGATGATTAATAAGTGATATTTGTTATAGGAATTAATTTAAAAAACATACAAACATGAAATTAGGAGCATTTTCTATTAGCCTTAGTGTAAAAGACATAAAGGCGTCCAAAGAATTTTATGAAACTTTTGGATTTACGGTTTTTGCAGGTGATCCGGCAAACAATTATCTGATTATGAAAAACGAGGATTCTTTGATAGGTTTATTTCAAGGAATGTTTGAGAATAATATTCTCACTTTCAATCCGGGATGGAATACAAATGCAGAACAATTGGATACGTTTGATGATATAAGAACGATTCAGGAAGAATTAAAATCAAAAGGGATTGAGTTGCAAAAGGAAGTAGATACCACCACTTCGGGTCCGGGTAGTATAACGGTTTTTGATCCAGATGGCAATGCTATTCTTATTGATCAACATGTTTAATAACAGTAACATGAAAAAAATAATGCTCTCTTGCCTTTTGGTGGTTGTTATTGCTTGTTCACAAACAAAATCGAATCATAAGGATAAGGAATCTACAGCAATTGATACGCTCAAGAATGAAGAGGAGATAGATCATAGTAAAAATGATGTAACTGAAGAAAACAAGAATGCTTCAAAACCTGGCAAAATAGATCATTATATCTGCTATACAGAAGATGAACAATCTGATTTGGTCATTTGGATTAGTTTTGATGATCAGAGTAAAGCCAGGCAGGTAAAATACAAAGGAATGAAAACTGCGATTGACCTTACTTTTGTGAAGGAATCGGATAATTTAAACCCAGGAGGGCCATATCCGGTGTATGCAAGGTATTATAATGAAATTTACGAAGGAAAGATAAACGGAGTATATAAGCTAACACATTCGGGTATCTGGGATTATGTGGAGTATACCAGAGGTAAAGATGCGAAGGTTTTCAATTTTACCATTGATCACAACGCTGATCCTTACGGAAGTTCGCCTTGTTTTTGAAATCAAACTATTCATAACCTAACAATGACATGAAACGAAACCAAATTATACAAGGAATAGGAGTATTAAGTTTCTTAGTCTTTATTAGTTCTGGATTTGCCCAAGAGAAGGAAGCTATAGTTCCTTTTAAAATAGAGGATCGGTTATTGTCTGGTATGGATATTCCAAAGCTGAAGTTAAAAGCGCATCCAGATCGTGAGTATTTCCAAAAAAGAATTTACCAGGGTAGTGAGTTGAGTGTTTTTATCCTTTCCAGTGAAACAGCAGTTAATGACATACCTAATTTCCCGATTGATGAATTTGTATATTTTTTGAATGGACGTGCCGATATCGAACCCAAAGACGATAAAGAGTTTTCTTTTTTTGCTGGAGATTACATTTTTGTGCCCAAAGGATTTTCGGGGAAATGGACAAATAATGGTGGGAATACCTACCACTTAGAGCTTTCGGTAATATCAAATACCCGTTCGGATAGTACAGCAATATCAAAATCAAAAATTCCTTTTGTATTGAATAAAGATCGTATTTCCGGAATTCAGCTCACCCCTTTAGGGTCGAAAAAATATAGGGATGTCTTGTACCATGGGGTAGAGTTAGAAGTAACTACAGAAGCTGAAATCTCTGGTGAAATGGAAATCGTGGATCAACCAAAAGAAGAATTTATTCATGTACTCGCAGGAGTACTTACGATTACTCCGAAATCAGGAAATTCTCAAACTTTTTATCGAGGAGACTTTTTTGTTCTCCCCAAAGGGTTTACGGGACATTGGAAAAGCGAAGGACACGATCTTTGCAGAACATTACGGGTAAAACAAATTTGAAAGAAATAGCAACAAGTAAGTAGGGTATTTTTTGATTGAGCTGTTCTTACAGCAAATCATAAAAGTAAAACAATGAAAAACCAATTTTTCTACCCAATTTTAGTGTTTTTGTTCATTTTTTTATCCTGTAGCGAGGATGATAATGCAGCTCCCACCACGTCCAATCCAAGTACTTCTATTAATAAAATTATGCCGTTAGGTGCTTCCAGGGTTGCTGGAGCTAGACCAGAATACGAAAGTTATCGATACGATTTATGGAAATTACTGGTAGATGGAGCATATGATTTCGATTTTATAGGAACCGCAAAAGATGGGGCCTCTTATCCTGATTTTAAAGGTTTATCTTTTGATATAGATCACGAGGGGAGAGGAGGTATCAATTCTACAGAAATTCTTGCCGGACTTAATGGATGGATAAATGAAGCCGGAATCCCAGATATTGTGCTGTTTAGCTCACCTGGGGGTAATGACGGAATTGATAATTATACCCAAACTTTGGCCAATATTAACGCAATTATTGACGCCATTCAGGCTGCCAATCAAAATGTAACCATTCTTATAGAATTACCCGCTCCACCTTTAACGAGCGAGCAAACTCAAGAGTTCCTGACTTTTTATAACCAAGCCCTACAAGATATTTCACGCATTGCAACGCAGCAAACCACCGCCACTTCAAAAGTAATGACGGTTGATATGCAGGATGGTTTTAATGATTCCTTTCTGGCTGACGATGTGCATTATAATGCCGCGGGAGCCGCTTTTATAGCCAACAAGTACTTTACGGTTTTAAAAGATATATTGAAATAGAGAATTAACAAAAACACTGAAATTTCAATACAAAATAATGTTTGTGATTACTTAGTTCAATAAGAACTCCAGAGGGATGTGAATTCTGGATTTCCAACTCTTTTCGTTGTGGCCTGCACCTTCGAATTTTTTGGTGATCCAGTTTTTTTCTTGTGTGTACCCCTTATCAACCATGATCTTGTCTACTTTGATTTGAAAAGGTTCGTATTGGGCATCTAATCCTTCAGTTCCAAAATCAAAATAAATCTTATGGGTTTCTGGATCTGGTAGAGAAGCAGCTAATGTACCGATAAAAGCATCTCCCAAAACAGGCACTGGCCAGTGGGTAGAGACACATCCTGCCGCGCCAAATACTTTTGGATATTTACAGATCGCATACAATGAAATCAGCCCACCCATAGATGATCCCATAACTGAAGTATCTTCAACTAGCGTAGATACATTATAGGATTTATCAATAAATGGTTTTAATTCTTCTACCAAAAATTGAAGATAATCGTCAGAATACAGTTGATCAAAACCGGTATTGTCTTTTAATCCTTTTTTGGCTTCAGGAGTGGCTGTAGCTTCAGCGGGTGCTTTTGGCATGTATTCTACAAACCGCTTCGGGCCATTGTTCCAGGCTGCTACAACAATGGTTTTTTTGATTTTACCATTTTCCAACAGGCTATCCAGAGTTTCATCTACTCCCCAATCAATCCCAGTATAGGAGGTCTCAGGATTAAAAACATTTTGTCCATCGTGCATGTACAGTACCCGGTACTTTTCGGTGCTATTTTCATCATATCCCTTTGGTAAATAGACTTCAACATTACGAGCATCTACGAATTTGGATTCAAAGTTTTTGTGGATCACAACTTTGCTTTCTTTCAACGCATTGGTTGGTTCTGAAACAGCTACTGCTTGCGTCGAGGGAGTTTTAGTCTGGTTGCATCCTATTAGGACAATGGTAACTAAAAAGGTGGTTAATCTTCTCATTATTTAAGTTTTTAGTGGTGTTATGAATTGTTTCAGTTTCTAAAGATTTTGGTAGGAAATACAACTGGACTTTCGAATCCGTCTTTACTCACCGCGCTAACTCCAAAAAAGAAGTTGTCGATGACAATTCCATCTAATACAAAATTATCTACGTTTCCTACAAATCTGCTGTAATCCCAGGTAGGAGAAGTAGTATCTCGCCAATATATCTTATATCCTTTTATGTTGGGGTCATTACTCTTTTTCCATCGAAACTTTGCAGAAGGTTCTACGATACCTCCGATTCCTACCTCTGTTGGAGCAGGAGGTGCCCAGGCCATACTTGCTAGGTTGATTGCATTTACGGCAGTTAGTTTGGCTGCATATTCAAAATTAACATGCTCTACAACATCTCCATATTTGATTCCATTTTCTTCTCTAATATCCTGATGTTGTTGTGTGTAATTTTCGTGAGCTTCCATGATTCGAATACCAGCAAAACCAGCATCATTAAAAGGTCTGTGATGTCCTCCTCTTCCAAAACGATCTAATCGATATACCATCATAGGATTCATTTCAGGCATATAGGTCTTTACTGTTTTATGTATGTATCTGGCAAGCTGTCGGGAGATA
Source organism: Aquimarina sp. KJ22-3 (assembly GCF_055808215.1). Taxonomy (NCBI): domain Bacteria; kingdom Pseudomonadati; phylum Bacteroidota; class Flavobacteriia; order Flavobacteriales; family Flavobacteriaceae; genus Aquimarina; species Aquimarina sp. KJ22-3. Next base: position 2,000,510 of record NZ_CM147859.1, read on the forward strand.
CCATCTACCTCACCACCATAGAAACGTCTTGCTCTTCGTTGTTCTTTGGTTTCAGAGGGAGGTACGGGTTCAGAAAATATTCTAAATGTACGGTTATCAATTACTCCGTCAACTCCTTTTATATTTCCGATCATATCATTGTTCATCACACCAATGATTTCCCATTTTTTCTCAGTAGCAAATCGCGCCAGGCCTTGTCCCCCGAACAGACCTTGTTCTTCTCCTGACAACCCTACATAGATGATACTGCTCTCGAATTTGTATTTAGAAAGTACCCTGGCCGCTTCTATTGCTCCTGCCATACCAGTAGCATTGTCGTTAGCTCCAGGGGCGTCATCGGTAAAGTTATTGGGATCGGTAATTCTTGAATCGATATCACCACTCATTACGATAAAACGGTTGGGATACTTAGTTCCTCTTTGGATCGCAACTACATTATACACCCATAAGTCCTTTACAATACGTTGGTTGGCTCCTTTTTTTACTAAGTCCTTTTGAAAGAATACCTCTAAACAGTTATTGCAATCTTTAGAAATACGTTCGAACTCTCCTTTGATCCATCTTCTTGCCGCTCCAATACCTCGGGTATTAGAAACAGTATCGCTTAAAGTATGGCGAGTACCAAATCCAGCAAGTTTTTTGACATCAGTTTCAATTCTTTCTGTGGATACAGCATTGATAATATCGTATATTTTTTGGTCGGTTTGAGCGACAAGAGTGGTAGTAAATAAAAGTAAGGCGGTGGTAAAAACTATTTTCATTTTCAATTTTTTGATCGCCTAATTTAAGTAAAAGCACTTGTGTAAGAAGCTTCATTAACAAATTTATAAGAGATCTGAAGATTTGGAATAAGATATGCGATTTTCTAAGGCTTATGTTGCATATTTTACAAACTTATTAACACGAAAACGTTGTAGCTGAATTAGTAAGTGATACAATTCAATATTTCGATCTATCTTTCTATAGTGTTGGTGTTTTTGGGGGACAAAAATACTGGATTACCGACATAAATTCTTTGCATAATTATCTTTTGGGGAACATGAATTTTATAATCACAAAAAAGAGCGCTTTTGTATTGCTATTGGTATCATATGCTTTTTATGGTCAAAAAAATAGTGATAGTGCCCAATACTATAATTGGTTCGATGGTATGATTGGTAAAACACATACCGGACTTTTTAATGGAAGACAATATGTAGATACCGATGTAAATAAAATTTTTGAAGATAGGCATGCTTTTTTTCTGTCTGATAAAGTACAGCTGGCAACGATTACCTATAATAATCAAACCTATTATGAGGTACCATTGAAATACAATTTAGAAAATGATCATGTATTGGTAGCTCTAAAATCAGGTACCTCTTCTTCGATAATTCAATTGATTGATGAGAAAATAGAGTATTTCTCAATTAAAGATTTCAATTTTAAGCGATTGGATACGATGTCTACTGATGGAATTGAAATAAGGGGATTTTATCAAATCATAGTAAACGATGAGGTCTTTACGTTGTACAAGAAAAACAAAAGGAATAGAAAAGAGCGTATAGAAGATTTAGGGAAAACAAAGATTTATTATGAATTTGTAGATGATCACTCCTATGTCTTGTTCTATGAAGATTCTTATTGGGATGTTACCTCTAAAAGCGATATTCTAGATGTTTTTCCCGAAGAGAAAGGCATCATCAAAAAATACTATACCGATCAAAGACAAGAACGAAAGTCGAATCCGGATCTCTTTATGAAAAACTTATTTGAATATATAGGGGATAACTTATCAACCAGTAACGATATATAGTATGAAAAATAATTGGATCATACTCTTTTTTTGTGTGCTCAGATAGGTTGGTCTCAGGGAGAAGACAAGAGGATTACCGTTACTTTTGAAAATGTGGATTTACAATCGGCCATATTGCAGTTAGAAGGACTTTGTGATTGTACTTTTTTTTATCAGGAACCTTGGGTAGATCAATATCAGGATGTAAGCGGTAGTTTTCAGAATGCTACGATGAAAGAAATATTAGAAAACCTTTTGGATACTACTTCTCTAAATTACTTTCTTCTGGAAGATAGGGTCATTTTAACCAACAATAATCGCATTTATGGATACTTGCCTAAAGGCTTTTTTGGAGCCCAGGAAATAGGGGATAGTACCGTTGCTAATACATCCAAAAGGATCAATTCTCTAATTTTTGAGAAGTCATATCGACAATCAAATCAACAAATCATTCCTACCGTCAAAATCGGAAAATCTTCAGAAATAACGAATCAGGAATCCTTTACCATATCTGGATATGCCACTAATACCAAAACACAAAAACCATTGGTAAATGCTTTGATCATTCTTGGAGGTAGAAATACTGGAGTTAGAACAGATAATAATGGGTATTACGCTATAGAACTTAGAAGAGGAACTTATCTTTTTGAAGTGAATGCCTTAGGAATGGAGAATTTCAAAAGGCGTTTGATTATATACAATAACGGAACCCTGAATATCAAACTAGAAGAAAAAATTGAACAGCTCGAAGCTGTAATTCTTCAGTCTGATGTAAATAATGCGGTAACCGATGTAGTAACCAAAACTGAAATTGATATCAAAGAATCCAAAAATATACCGCTGGCGCTAGGAGAACGAGATGTTTTAAAAGTTGCCGCTACGTTACCAGGAATAACAACAGCAGGAGAAGGTACGATAGGTTACAACGTACGAGGAGGTAAATCTGATCAAAACTTGATCTTGTTGGATGAGGCAGTGGTTTATAATCCTCAACATTTTTTCGGGATTTTTTCGGCCTTAAATCCATTTGTACTGGGAGAAGCAAATATTTATAAAAGTAGTATTCCAGCATCTTATGGAGGAAGATTATCATCGGTTTTTGATCTACAGACCAAAGATGCTTCTACAGATAAATTCGGTTTAGAAGGAGCAATTGGACCTGTAACCGCAAATATTGCTCTCGAAACACCTATTGTAAAAGAGAAATCTGGATTATTAGTAGGAGGTAGAGCGGCATATGCGAATTGGATTTTGGATGCTTTGGATGAAGAATCCCTGCAAGATAGTGAGGCTTCATTTTATGACGGAATTGCCAAGTACAATCATCAGATTTCAAAAAACGCTAAACTAGAAGCGATGGCCTATTGGAGTAGAGATGATTTTAGTATTACTTCTGACTCCTTGTATGTGTATGGGAATAAAGCTTTTTCTCTACGTTGGGATCAGAAATTTAATGATAAAAATAGTGGAGAAATAGCGCTTTCAAACAGTGAATATAGCTTTGATATTGAGTTTGACGGAGATGCAGATGATGATTTCGAATTGGGATATCGAATCAATGAAACCGCTTTAAAATTACATTTTAAGCACTTATATAGTGATCGATTGAAATTTGATTATGGCGTCGCGAGTAAACTATATTCTGTAAATCCTGGAAGCATTACACCCAAAGGCACAGAATCAATTGTAGAGCCATTAACTATCGAAAAGGAAAGAGCTTTGGAATCGGCTATTTTTGTTGCCGCAGAAGTAGATCTTTTTGAAAAGTTTACGTTGGATGCCGGGCTAAGATACTCCATCTATAATGCCCTGGGAGCTGGAACTCAAAATGTATTTCAAGAGGGAGTCCCTAGAGAAGAAAGCAGTATTACAGAGACGCTTACTTTTGATGAAAATGAAGTGATAGAAACCTATTCAGCTCCAGAAGTAAGAGTGTCAGGAAGGTATTTGTTTACTGAAGACTTTTCGTTAAAAGCATCTTATAATTCGACCTACCAGTATATCCATACTTTATCCAATAATACAACAGTTTCCCCTATAGATACCTGGAAACTCTCTGATTTAAATATCGAACCGCAAAGTTCGCGACATTATGCCCTTGGCCTGTATAAAAACTTTGATGATAACACCTACGAAATGAGTCTAGAGGGGTTTTACAAAACCTCCAAAAATATACTTGATTTTAAGACAGGTGCAGAAATCCTACTGAATGAAAATATAGAAACCGAAGTGTTACAGGGAAAAGGAAAAGCTTATGGAGTTGAGTTCCTGGTCAAAAAACAAAAAGGAAAGCTTTATGGATGGCTGGGATATACGTATTCAAGATCCTTTATACAATTAGATAGTCCCTTTGGTGAGGAGCGGGTCAATAATGGAGATTTTTTCCCGTCAAACTTTGACAGACCGCACGATTTTAGTTTGGTGACCAACTATCGATTTACGAAACGATTTAGCTTGGCTACCAATTTTGTCTATCAAACCGGTAGACCAGTGACTTTCCCCATTGGTACTTTTAGTTTTGATGATGCAGAATTTACGGTGTTCAGTGATCGTAACAAGTTTAGAATTCCAGATTTTTTCCGATTAGATATTGGGTTGAATATAGAAGGGAATCATAAAAAGAACAAGCTAGCGCATGGGTTTTGGACCATTTCGGTATACAATGTGTTAGGACGTAACAATCCACTTTCTGTCTTTTTTGTGACCGAAGAAGGAGAAGTAAAGGCATTACAAAGCTCGGTCTTTTCGGTACCTGTTCCCTCTATTACATATAATTTCAAATTTTAAGGTGATGAAGATACTAAATAATCATAATCATACGTATCATAAAGCAATCTTATATCTATTGAGTTGCTGTTTGTTGCTATTCAGTTGTGTTGAAGAATTTGATGTTGAGACCGAAGATTTTGAGAGTATTTTGGTGGTTAATGCCACAATTACAAATGAGTTAAAACGTCAAGAAGTACTCCTTACCAGAACTTTTAGATTTGAAGAGAATGGACCAGCAGCCGAACAAGGCGCTATTGTAAAAATTATTGAAGATGAAACTACCACGATTCCTTTTGATGAAATTTTTCCAGGCAGGTATGAGTCCATTATTCCTTTTACCGTTGTTCCCAACAAGAACTATCAACTTTCTATAGAAACTGTAGAAGGTCGGGTTTATCTGTCTAAAATAGTGCAATTGCCTCCTGTTACTTCTAATATAGAACGGGTGTTTCCAATGCGAATGACAAATAACGATGGAGTAGAAGGTGTTGGGCTTTTTGTGGATAGTTTTGATGAAACCGGAAACTCTAAGTTTTACCGATATCAGTTTGAAGAGACTTATAAAATTGTAGCTCGTTTTTGGGTGCCAGTGGATTTGACACCTTCGTTAGAGTTTGTAGAACGATCAGAAAATCAGCAAACATGTTTTAATAATCGAGTTTCAGAAGAGATTTTGATTACAGATACCAATACATTAAATGAAGATCGTGTGAGCGGATTTTTCCTGCGTTTTATTCAGGCAGAAGATATACGGGTGTCAGAGCGATACAGCATTTTAGTACGACAATTCGTGCAATCGCAGGAAGCTAATGGGTTTTATCAAACACTTTCCAATTTCTCTCAATCCGAAAGTTTGTTTTCGCAAGTACAACCTGGTTTTATTAGTGGTAACATTACCTCCCAGACCAACCCCAACGAAAGAGTTCTTGGTTTTTTTAATGTGGCTTCGGTAAAGGAAGAACGTATATTTTTTGATAGAGAAGAATTCTTAAATGATTTGCCTAGATTTTCTCCTGGATGTGATAGAATAATACCGAGACCCAATACAGGCGAAACTCCAGAGTCTTTTGACAGAAGATTAAGAGAATTGATTCGATCCGGCAGTATCAAATTCTTAGAAGAAATTAGAGGTGATGAACCAGGAAGTGGTGTTTTGGTTTTTGTACCCAGACCCTGTGGGGATTGTACTGTTTTTGGAAGTAGTGCAGTGCCTGATTTTTGGGTAGATTAAATAGTGATTTATGCAAAAAAAAGTAAAATATAGAACTGTACTAAAAACAAACCTTGTACTTAGCGTTTTTCTGTTTAACAGTTTGATAGGCTATGGTCAAAGATTATCTGAGCTAAGAACTAATCAAGAAGTACTAGAGTATAGTCAAATCCCACAAGAACGAATTTTTGTGCATTACAATAGTACCTTGTTGTTTTGTGGAGAATATTTGTACTATAGTTTGTACTGTATTAACAACCAAAACAGACAACTAAGTGATATCAGTAAAATAGCCTATATAAAGTTGATCAATCAAAACAAGGAAACGGTGCTTCAACAAAAAGTAATATTGCATTCTGGATTGGCACAAGGAGACTTCTTTATACCAGTTGATCTTCCTTCGGGTAACTACAAACTTTTGGCATATACCCAGTGGATGCTCAATGCCGAGGAAGTTCCATTTTTTCAAGGGGATGTGAGTATTCTTAATCCGTATCAAGGAAATCAGGAAAAAGTACTTGCGAATAATTCAGAGCTACTTTCTTTACCGAATGATCAAAAAGAAAGCATTGTAATTTCCCAGGAAAACAGAAAAGACCTGGTAACTATTTTTCTGGATAAGCAAAAGTATTCCAAAAGAACAAAAGTGAACCTTGCCATAGGAAATACATCGGATACATCAGTTTCGTATTCGTTGTCTGTGAGAAAAGTTAATGCAATTCATGCTGCTACTCCTATAAAAACAATTGATTTTAATGAATTCGATCCAAACAAACTTCGAAGCAAAGGAAAAAATGTGGGAGCTTCTGTTTTTTTACCTGAAATGAGGGGTGAATTGATCTATGGTAAAATAGTATCAAAGGATTCTTTGTGCAAGGTGTCAAATGTACCCGTTGCTCTCTCAACTGTGGACGGAGAAAATCATATCAGTATAGTGTCTACTGATCTAAAAGGTAATTTTGTTTTTAATATACAACACAATCAACAAGGAGCAGGAGCATCTTTTGTTCAGGTTTTGGATACACAAAAGGATAAGTACAGTATTATTCTGGATGAGGTGCCTTCTCCAAATCCACAATCTTTTAACATGCATAAGCTAGCGATTACTGCTGCCATGCGTAAAGAAATTTTACATAGAAGTATTTATAATCAAATTGATAATAGCTTTTATAATATAAAACCAGATACCATTAATGAAGTTAAAAAGGAAAAACCATTTTATGGGCAACTTTATGAGAATTATGAGTTAAATGATTACACCCGATTTGCCACAGTAAAAGAAACATTGGTAGAGATTGTAGACAAAGTTTGGACCAGGAAAAGTAGTACCAAAGAAGAAGTCTTTGCTATACAGGGAAACTATTCGATAAAAAAGGATGATAATTTTTTGCCTTTAGTACTGGTAGACGGGATTTTGGTACAAGAACAAGAAGAGGTATTAAATTATGATGCCAGAAAAGTAAAAAGTATAGGTTTTTTACCAGATCGCTATTATTTAGGCGCAGAGGTATATGATGGATTAGTAAGTATCAAAACCTTGGAAGGAAATTATTTTGATGAACTCAATAAGAGTTACATCAAACAAATTACTACCCATAGGCCAGCTAGAGAAAAACAATACTATAAGCAAGATTATACGACTACAACGTATGATCGTATCCCAGATTATCGATATCAATTATATTGGGAACCCAGACTACAGATACAACCTGATAGTAAAAACGAGCTTCATTTTTTTACTTCGGATGTGGTGGGCACCTATGAAATTGCTTTGGAAGGTTTTACTCACGATGGAGTACCCATTTCTGTGAGAAAGCTATTTACCGTAGAATAGTATTCCTGGTTTATTGCATGGAGTATTTATCTAACAAAAGTAACTTTTGATATTTTACCGTTACTAACTTCGTAAATCGCTACAGCACTAAATTGAGAGCCGTTAAGCGTTACCAACTCCTCATCGATCACTTTATTGCCAAAAACAATACGATTCTTGATTTCGCAATGCAAATCAGGAGTGTTTTTAAAGAAGCCTGCATACGAAGTTCTCATCTGATCACGACCCTCATATTGCAATTGTTCAGGGAAATTATACACTTTTACATTCTTGCTGTATGTTGCCAAAAATGCTTCAATATCTCTGTTGTTGTAAGCATCAAGTTGTTTTTGAACAATATGTTCTGGAGAAGCATCCGATACGAGAGCCAGCATTGTTGAGGTCGAATTTGTAGTAATTCGAGTAATATTTCCTAATTCTTTATCAGTAAAAGAGTGAAACATATTCCAAAATTGGTCTTCTTTGGGTTTGAATTTAAAAATGGAGTTGCCTTTTCCCATAAGAATAGTACCATCCGCCAACCAACACATGTCTTCTACATTTGGGAAAGTATTTGTAATTTTTTTCGTAACTCCTGTAAGCGGATCAAGGCTTTTGATTTCCCAATTTTCATTCTCTTTGCTGATATAACTTATCAAATTAGAATTAGGAATTTTATGTAATGACCTCCCTATTTTTTTCTGAATAGTTTTGTTGGTGTTGTCTTTTAGGTTAGACACAACAAGAGATAAACCACCATCTTCTAAAACTGATGAAACCACAATATTTTCATCATACCAGGTATGATATCCTATTTTCAAATCTTCAAAAAGGGCTTTGGATTTTCCTGTTTTATAATCGTAGGCATATAAAAGTTGTTTCCCGTCCTTATCCAGTCTAATTGATGAAATTTTGTTCGCATCAGGAATTTTGGTAGGAGAATATTCACTACCATCTGGAGTGGAGTTTACCCAATGGATAGTATTCGTTTTTATGGTGTATGCAGCAATATCTGTCTGACCATTTCTGGTGCCCGCAAAAAGAAGGGTGTTATCGTCAAAAAAAGAAGGTTGATTGTCATATCCTTCGTTGTTGGATATATTTCGTTGATTATTGAGTGTAATGACATTATTTTCTTTATTGAGGTCAAATAGAAAAACTTCAGTATTGGTTTGAGACAATACAGTGATAGCGATAAGCTGAATTGCGAGAAAGACGATACGTTTCATAAAAAATATTTGCTTTCTAAAATACATGGAAAAAAAGGCTTTTTCCTAAGGAATTGTTAATAATGAATACCTATTTGCGCATGGCGTATAATCCAAACAAAGGTCCAAATCCCAGGAATAAATAGATCAATCGATCGTCAAAAACTTCAACCAATGCTGATAATAGCTGAATACTAATAATAGTCACGGCAAAACCAATAGAGTTGGTGATCGTTAAGGCAGTACCTCTCAATTCTGGAGGAGAGGTCGCTGCAACCATAGTAGAAAATTGTGGTGAATCTGATATGACTACCATTCCCCAAATGCATAAGGCTGAGATGAATAGTTGAGGAGATAGCTTAAATAACAAGGGAGAGAGCACACAAAATATTCCTGAAACGAGTAAAGAATTGTAGGCCACTTTTCTGCTTCCCGTTCGCAGGGAGATTAATCCTCCCAACACGCAAGAAACAGCTCCTATTCCTATAATAATAAAAGACCAGAAGGAAATCGGTAATTCGATAGCATTGTATCTTGCATATGTTTTTAAAATTACCGGCACGAATCCCCAAAAAGCATAAAGCTCCCACATATGTCCAAAATAACCAAAAGCTGCTTTCCTAAAATTTTGGATACTAAAAAGTTGCGTAACTATACCAAGTTGCAATTTGCTCACAGGTCTTCGATATGGGCCATCGGGTACAAGTCCCCAAATGCTAATGCCTCCAATACTAGCCAAAATAGACGTACTTATAATTACCGCTTTATAATCACTACTCCAAGAGAATTCGTTGATAAAATGAGGGAAAGAAGTTCCCAGAACCAAGGCACCAACCAAATATCCCAAGGCTCTACCTAATCCTCCTTTGTAATAATCTGAAGCGATCTTCATACCGATAGGATAGATCCCTGCAAGAAAAAAACCGGTTCCAAAGCGTGCGGTGAGCAGGTTGAAAATACTAATGTTGGGAATTAACAATGACAAATTACATATTGCCCCCAAAAAGGCACAAATCATAAATATTCTAGAAGGAGAATAGCGATCGGCCAGGGTTAACAAAGCAAAGGTGAGGGTCCCAACGATAAATCCAAACTGAACAAAAGATAATAAGTACCCTAGTAAATTAAATTCTACACTAAATTGTGTAGCTAAGTCATCGATAACCGCATTTCCTGCAAACCAAAGAGAGGTGCAAAAAAATTGTGACAAAATAATTACAGGAAGTATATAAAACTTTGGTTTCAGAGGACTAGATATTTATGACTAAATATATGTATTTAAAATCGGTTTCTAGATTTTTTAATTCATAAATATCTTTTAAAACTAGCCTGTCCTATTCTTGAAGCACTATGGTTCCAAAGATATCAGCATTGATCCAACCTTGGTTTTTATCTTCCCCTGGAACAAAAACAGACCCCATAAAATTTTCGCGTTCTTTACTGGTATCATTGTCATTATAGGCAATGGCGAAACCTATTTTCTGATCTTTTTGCAGGATCTTGGCATCATTGGTTTTTCCTTCTTCATAAGTGTCGTTATAAACGATTACTTCAAACTCCCAAACAGAAACATCATTTGTAGTTGTTCTCTTAGAGGTTACATGATTATTGTACAGAATGGGTTCTTTTTTTGCATCAAGGTCAACAACGTTTCCATCCAATGCCACATGATAAGCAAAAGCATTGTTGTTAAACTGGTGTTCTCCTCCAGAGTTGTCTGCATCGATAAAAATTTCGACACAGTCGTCGTCCCACCATTGTGTAAGGGGGTCTTTGTATTGATCAATTAATACATCGTCTTTTACCTCTACAAGGATATATAAGGCTTCTGGAGTCCAAGCAATTTTATATCTGCCAAAAAAATCATCTACCGTAGGATATTCACCAATCCAGGCCTGGTCCATAGGTAACCATTTTAAATCGTTCCATATAGGATCATTCATTTTTCCATCAATTTCGGGTACGATGACTGCTTTTTGGACTTCAATGATTTGGTGATCCTTTTTTTCTGGTTTTGCCAATGTCTGTGCTACTGCTGCTACCGATGAGACAGAGCTATCTGAGTCCTGTTTTTGAGTTTTGGCACAGGAATAAAGAAAGATAAAAGTAAATGCTGGTAAAATAAGTAATCGGTTCATATATCTATTGCTAATAAAAGTTTATTCTAAAAATTAATAAGCGATTGTATCTTATATAAGACACAATCGCTTATTAGTATAACAAAAAAAATGTTAAAATTGAATAAACTTAGCGGATTATTGTTTTACGACCCGTATTGGTTCCGAAAGTCTTTCTCCATTTAATTTTACGGTATAGAACTGCATTCCTTCTCCTATTTGAGAGTTTTCTAAAGGAATATTTTGGCTTCCTGCCAATGTTTTTTGACTGTAAATAGTTTTTGTCTGACCTAGAATATTGGATACTGTGATTTCCAGAATCCCATCAGTGATCGTATTTACTGAAATGGTAGCATTACTTCTTACAGGATTTGGCCAGATGGTTACTGCATTTTTGGCTAATACTCCATTGTCATCATCAATAGCAACGGTTAGGTTAGCTGCTCTATTTGGACATCCGGTTGTACAATTTGCAGTCCAGGTTCCTGTTCTTTTTCCATTGCTGCTACCTGTTACTCTAAACCATCCGTTGGTACCTCTTGTTAAATCTACAGTTTGTTGCCCATTTCCATTATTGAAAACAACTCCAATATCATTAGTAGAAACACCATTCGGGATTGTAAATGTACTTTCACTCCATGATGTACCACTCAGATTATCCATAGATCGGCCTGGCCATCCAGGTGTGCCGGATAGTGTTTGATTGGTGGCTTTGTTGTACAGATAGATATTGGCAGTATTGCCCCATCCGCCGCCAGGTCTTAAGAAATTAAGGGTTACCTGATTAGAAGGAGTTGATCCACCACTACAACCACTTGGGCACGTATCTGTCCAAGTATTGTTGGTATACCATCCTGTTGTACTTCTAGTGAGATCGTCGGTTTGATTGCCGCTACCATCATTAAAAATTACTCGAATATTCGCCGCAGACGTACCAGCTTGTGGTGATAAGGTATATGCATACCATTGTGTCCCAGAGATGTTACTCATAGATTGTCCTGGCCATCCTGCAGTCCCTGGTAACGTTGCATTTGTAGAAGCATCAAAGAAATATACATTAACGTTATTGCTCCATCCGCTTGGTTTTTGGAAATTAACGGTAAATGGATCTACCGTTGTGGTTCCACCTCCAGTATTACTTCCTCCTTGTGTCCAAACAGCGTAGTCGTTACCTGAAGTTCTTAAGGTCCATCCACTACCATTAGGAGACCAGTTACCGCTACCTAATTTCATTGCAATAGTACCATTTCTACCATCGATGTAAGCGGCGTAGAGGTCATTTTTTGCTTCAGCAATACTGATATTGGATCCTGAAAATACTCTTACATCTTTTCTGATCGCAATTAAATCTTTGATCGCATCACGAACTCCTGTTCCAGCATTGAAGAAATGTGTCCAAAATACCATTGGATTACCCGGGTGCGTAAGAATGTAAGCATATCCTTTTCTTAAGTTGGTTTCTCCACCTGGAAATACAAAATTAGATCCACAACATTGCTGTGCTTCTCCTGTGTCATGATTGTCTAAGAATGTAACTGATTTGGTTGGGTTAATCCCAATCATCCCCGAAGGGTTTCCTGAAAAATCCCGTAAGTAGGATAGGTTATTATCTCTAATCGCATTTTGTAGACTTACCTTGGTGTTAAAATCAAATGCAGACGAAGAACCTTGTGTCCAGTTTACAAAATTATTGGTTTGTACTCGGCTGCTTTCTAACAATTCACCAACAGCAAAATATGGATTCGTCGCATCGTTATATTCTTTGTTGTAAATAGGATTGTACCCATGTACAAAATCATATCTCCATCCATCAAAACCAAGATCGTTTCTCAAGAAATTCATCCATCTGATGATTTCTTGTCGTACCTCTGGGTTTTCGTGGTCCAAATCTCTTGCCGCTGCAAATCCACCATTAGATCCGTCAGCTTTCAGAGCATTACCAGGAAAGAAGTCGTTGTTGATACTGAAATTAACTGGGAAGTTTACGAAATTTCTTCCTTCATCATCTGCAGTGATATAAAACGTGGGCCATGCAGGATTTGTAAATGTAACCGCATCATTGGTACCAACTCTGTGATTGATAACGATATCACTAATCACACGCATATCTAAAGCGTGATATTGATTGATTAAGTTACGTAGTTGCGCTTCAGTACCATATGCACTATCAAAGTTATACAATTCTCTAGGTAAGTATCCTTGTGGAGCAGCAGAATTACTTGGTGGCGGCATCCAAATCAAATCGATGCCTGCATCTTTAATAGCGTTTCGATTTTGAGTTACAACGTTATACCAAGTCTGTCCGGCAGGTTGGTTTTGTACATTCCAGTCAAAAGCCTGAAACATAACATCTTCATCTTGGGCCTGAACCCCTATGAAGGGGATCCATAAAAGTAAGGTTACTAAAAGTGAGGTAAAAAATTTTCGTTTCATTTCTCAATTTTTTGAGTTAAGTTAAGTGTGATAAGTGTTTTAAAATTTTAATAAAACAAGCCAATAAGAATACAGTATGGCTATGTTGAATACATTAAATCTTAAGGAGTGGTTGTATTTGGATGTCAACTTGATTGAAATTTGAAAAACCTTGTAAATCAATGACTAACCGATTATGTTTTTCTGGTGTAATTATCTGTATTGTGGTTTACTCGTTAGGTTAGGAAGATCAAAACAGATAACTAAACAATCTAGAAGTACTTTAAATATCCTGAAGATGAGTTTTCAGAATTTGAAAAACTATAGCATTAATCAAAAAAAATGAGGCTTCTTTGATGTATGATAAGTAGCTCAAATAAATTTCCAATTTTCGTAGTTGGAGAAATTAATTTCATAATTAATAAATTTTTGTTTGTAAAAGTGTCTCTTGTGTTAAATTTTCACTAAGTTATTACGAAATATTCAATTTCTTTGAGTCCTAACCGTACTACAACGTTTTCGTGTTGATAAATTGTTGATTTATTGAGTAATATCTTACAAAGTTATTACCCTTTTAACCTTTCGTCCATTATTTTAATGTTTTGGTAATATTTAGGTTTTCATTGTGTTTTTTTCACTTTCTATCTTTAGAACACTAACTTAAATTTTATTATACAATGAAAAATCGATTTAGATTATTAGGTATTGCCTTGATTTGTTTGCTGTTAACAGTTTCTTGCGAGCAATCTGAAGAAAATCAAACTGCACAATCTGTAGGATTAGAAATTCAGGAAACAGATATACTCAGTGGGCAAAAACGAATTAATGGTCACGAAATTCACTTTAAGGTGATCGCTAAGAGTGATGTGCTTTATATCGCTACGATTAATATAGACCAATATTCTCTTACTGCCGCTATTGATTATGCTACAGAAAATATAGATCTGGATGGAAGCAAAGCAGTTTTAAGTAAAAGTCAAAAAGAAGCATTTTTGGATTTGGGTCAAGAGTTATCCGAGTATTTGTTTAAAGATGGTTCTGTAGATAATTTTACGCTGGCAGAGTTTACATTATTGAGATTACTAGAATATTGGGCCAAATCACCTAACCATTATGCTCATGATAAGTTGAGCATAAGAAGTAATAGGCTTAATGGAATAAAAGGGGCTAATGAAGGAATTACCTGTATTCGCAAAAATACTTATGTTACCGCGGTTTATGACGATGCCGGAGGAAGAGAATTCAGAGAGCGAAAATTAGTAAACGGTGATCGTTGTTTGGGGCGTTGCGGTTCTGGATGTCCTGGAATTTTTACTTTGGCTAGTGCATGGACAAAGGACTGTCTGGATCATGATCAGTGCGGTAGAGTATTAGGAGGAAGTACCAATCCATTTGATAGTAATTGTGGCGATGAGTATGGACAAGCTGCAGATGATTACCTTTTTGGAGTAATACGAGGATGTAGAGGTTAAATAATACGCATAAAAAAACCGCCTTTTACCCAATACTAAAAAGGCGGTTTCTTAAATCAAAATTAAACAACTCCCTAGTTTAACGCCCTAGGGGGGCAATATGTATTATTAATTATCCAAGGTAGTATCCGTTTTCTTCAGATATTTTGTTGGCAATTTTAGTTCTTAATTCAACAACGTTAGGTTGGTTTGCGTATTTAGTAAAACGCTTAAGACCCATTAACATCATTCTTTGCTCATCTCCTTCAGCAAAAGAAACGATAGCTTCTTTTCCTTTCTTGATGATGATGTCTACTGCATTGTACAAGTATAATTGACTCATTGCAATTTGAGTATCCTGAGATTCTTCACCAAAACGTTTAGCGTTTTTCTCGGTACGTAGTATTCCAGATTCTGCCATGTAGATCTCGATCAAGATATCAGCAGCAGCCATTAATAACTGTTGGTGCTCTTCTAATTTTGGTCCGAATTTCTGAACAGCAGATCCAGCCACCATTAAGAATACTTTCTTCAACTTGGCAATAATTTCTTTTTCTTCAGAAAACAATACTGAGTAATCCGGAGTATCGAATGAAGGAATTCCTGTAAGCTCATCAGCAACTTTCATAGCTGGCCCTAACAGATCAACATGACCTTTCATTGCCTTTTTTACTAGCATACCCACTGCCAACATTCTGTTGATCTCGTTGGTACCTTCATAGATACGAGAAATACGAGCATCTCTCCAAGCAGATTCCATTGGAGTATCAGCAGAGAATCCCATACCTCCAAAGATTTGGATACCTTCATCTGTACAACTTTGTACATCTTCAGAAACTGCTACTTTAAGAATAGAACACTCGATAGCATATTCCTCTACACCTTTAAGTTCGGCTTCCTGGTGAGTATTACCTTCGGCTTGACGAATAGCGATTCTATCCTCGATATTTTTTGCAGCTCTATAACTTGCAGACTCATCAGCATAGGTGTTGGTAGCCATTTCAGCAAGCTTCGATTTTATAGCTCCAAAATTAACGATAGGCGTTTTAAACTGGATACGCTCGTTAGCATACTTTGTAGCCTCATTGATTACTCTACGTTGCGCGTCCAAACAAGCAGCTGCTAATTTGATACGACCAACATTTAAAGCATTCATTGCAATTTTGAAACCGTTACCTCTTTCAGATAACATGTTTTCTACTGGTACTTTGGTATCGCTAAAGAATACCTGACGAGTAGAAGAGGAGTGGATTCCTAATTTTTTCTCTTCATCTCCTAAAGAAATTCCATTAGGATTTGCTGGATCATATTCTACAATAAAACCTGTAATGTTTTTGTCGTCTTCAATACGAGCAAAAACAATCATTAGGTTACAAAATCCTGCATTTGAGATCCACATTTTTTGACCAGAGATCGAATAGTATTTTCCATCTTCAGAAAGAACAGCTTTGGTTTTTCCTGAGTTAGCATCAGATCCTGCTCCAGGCTCAG
Source organism: Aquimarina sp. KJ22-3 (assembly GCF_055808215.1). Taxonomy (NCBI): domain Bacteria; kingdom Pseudomonadati; phylum Bacteroidota; class Flavobacteriia; order Flavobacteriales; family Flavobacteriaceae; genus Aquimarina; species Aquimarina sp. KJ22-3. The sequence goes on from NZ_CM147859.1 coordinate 2,016,755, forward strand.
TCAAACAATATGCACCCATCCACTCACCAGTGGCTAATTTAGAAACGTATTTTTTCTTTTGTTCTTCATTTCCGTATAATGAGATTGGCATAGTACCGATACCAGTGTGTGCTCCAAACGCTGTACTGAATGACCCAGTTGCTCCAGAAATATAATCACATACAAGCATTGTAGAAACAAATCCCATTCCTAGTCCATCATAATCTTCAGGAACAGCAACACCTAAAAGACCAAGCTCACCAGCTTTTTTCATACACTGTTCGGTGTAATCGTAGTCTTTAGACTCAAATCTTTCCCAATGCGCCCATAATTCGCGATCTACAAATTCTCTCGCGCTATCACGCATCATTTTTTGCTCTTCAGAAAAATCTTCTGGAGTAAATACATCTTCACATTTTGTTTCCTTTACCAGGAATTGTCCACCTCGTAAAATATCTTTATTTATAGTTTCTGTACTCATCTTCTTCGTATTATATTTCTTCTTTTACTCTTTTATTTTAATTCAAAAACTCAAAAATACCAGCGGCTCCTTGTCCTGTTCCTACACACATAGTAACCATACCGTATTTTCCTTTCATTTCACGTTTACGCATCTCATCAAATAGCTGTACCGATAGCTTTGCTCCTGTACAACCTAGTGGGTGTCCTAGTGCAATAGCACCTCCGTTTACATTGATGATGTCTGGATTTAATCCAAGTTCACGGATTACAGCAAGCGATTGAGAAGCAAAAGCTTCGTTAAGTTCGATCAACTCTACATCATCTTGCTTTAAACCAGCTTGTTTCAACGCCTTTGGAATTGCTTTTACTGGTCCGATACCCATAATTCTTGGTTCAACTCCAGCAGCTGCGTAGTTTACCATGCGTGCGATAGGCTCCAAATTAAGTTCTTTTACCATCTCTTCGCTCATTACCAATACAAAAGCAGCACCATCACTCATTTGAGAAGAGTTACCCGCAGTAACGCTACCACCTGCAGCAAATACTGGTCTCAGTTTACCTAGAACTTCTTTGCTAGTACCAGCACGAGGTCCTTCGTCCTTGTTTACCGTATATGATTTTGTAGCTTTCTTACCACTAGCATCGATATAAGTCTGTTCTACGTTGATAGGCACGATTTGATCCTGAAAACGATTTTCAGCTTGTGCTTTCAATGCTTTCATATGAGAATTGTAAGCAAACTCATCCTGATCTTCACGAGATACTTTAAACTGATCTGCTACGGCTTCTGCAGTATTCCCCATTCCCCAGTAATAACTTGCGTTATCTTTTGCCAGGTCATAGTTCAAATCTGTTTTGAAACCAGTCATTGGTACTGCACTCATGCTCTCTGCACCACCAGCAATGATACAATCTGCCATTCCTGCTTGAATTTTTGCAGTAGCGATTCCGATAGTTTCAAGTCCAGAAGAACAGAAACGGTTTACGGTAACACCTGGTACATCGATAGAATCTAATCCCATTAATGAAATCAAACGGGCCATGTTTAATCCTTGTGCACCTTCTGGCATTGCATTTCCTACGATCACATCATCGATACGAGACTTATCCAATTGAGGAAGCTCTTTCATCATGTGCTCGATAGTTTCTGCAGCTAATTCATCAGTTCTTTTAAATCTGAACAATCCGCGGGGCGCTTTTCCCACGGCTGTTCTATAAGCTTTTACTATATATGCTGTTTTCATCTTTTTTCTTTTTCTAAGGTTCTAGTTTCTAAGAGGTTTTCCTTTCTTAAGCATGTGTTCGATACGCTCAAGAGTTTTACGTTCTGTACAAAGAGACAAGAAAGCTTCTCTTTCAAGATCAAGTAAATACTGTTCTGTAACCAGGGTAGGTTCAGAAAGATCTCCTCCAGCCATTACATAACCTAGTTTGTTGGCTATTTTGTGATCGTGTTCAGAGATAAATCTACTTGCTTCCATAGAATCTGTTCCTACCAAGAACATACCCAGTGCTTGTTTTCCAAGTACTTTTATGTCTTTACGGCGAGGCGGTTGTGTATATCCTTGCTCTGCCATTAATTTTGCATGTGCTTTTGCGGTAGCGATCTGGCGGTCTTTGTTAACTACAACAATATCTTTACCTTTTTGTAGTAGGTTAGTATCAAAGGCTTCGTAAGCAGAAGTAGACACTTTTGCCATACCAATGGTTAAGAAATGCTCTTGTAGAATATTTAACTCTACATCATTTTTCTTGAATAAATCAGCAGCTCTCAATGCCATTTCTTTAGATCCACCACCACCTGGGATCACACCAACACCAAATTCTACTAATCCCATATAAGTTTCTGCAGCTGCAACAACTTTGTCTGCATGAAGTGAGATCTCACATCCACCACCAAGCGACATTCCGTGAGGAGCCACAACTGTTGGGATAGAAGAGTAGCGCATGCGCATCATGGTATCCTGGAAGTATTTGATTGCCATGTTCAATTCGTCATACTCTTGCTCTACGGCCATCATAAAGATCATACCGATGTTTGCACCCACAGAGAAATTTGCTCCCTGGTTACCAACAACCAATCCCTGGAAATCTTTTTCAGCAAGATCAATAGCTTTATTAAGACCAGCAAGAACATCACCACCAATAGTGTTCATCTTACTTTGGAATTCTACATTTAAGATTCCATCTCCAAGATCTTCAACAACAACACCACTGTTTTTGAATACCTGAGAAGATTCTCTAATATTATCTAAAATGATAAAGGCATCTTGTCCGGGGACTTTAGTTTGTTGTTTTGTTGGAATTTCGTAGAAATATGTAGCACCTTCTTTTACCGTGTAGAAAGAAGAACTTCCAGAAGATAACATTTCGTTTACCCAAGCTGCCGGCTCATATCCTTCAGCTTTCATCATTTCTATTCCTTTTTCAACACCTACAGCATCCCAGATTTGGAATGGTCCATGTTCCCAACCAAAACCAGCTTTCATCGCATCGTCAATCTTGTATAAATCGTCAGTGATTTCTGGGATTCGGTTTGAAACATATGCAAATAAAGCGGCAAGGTTTTTACGATAGAATTCTCCTGCTTTATCTTTTCCAGATACTAGTACTTTAAAACGATCGATTACTTTATCGATAGTCTTCGTCATTTCTAATGTAGCAAAAGAAGCTCTTTTCTTTTCTCTATACTCCAAAGTATCTAGATCTAAAGAAAGAATATCTTTTTTACCTTCTGGAGAAACGTGTTTTTTATAGAATCCTTGTTTTGTTTTGCTCCCTAACCATTTGTTTTCCATCATCGTATTGATGAAATCAGGAAGTTTAAACAATTCATGACGTTCGTCATCTGGACAGTTTTCGGCGATACCATTAGCTACATGAACCAAAGTATCCAGACCAACAACATCTACCGTTCTGAAGGTAGCTGATTTTGGACGACCGATTACCGGACCAGTAAGTTTGTCCACTTCTTCTATAGTTAATCCCATTTCTTTTACCATATGGAATAAACTCATGATGCTGAAGATACCAATTCTGTTACCGATAAATGCTGGTGTATCTTTGGCTACAACAGAAGTTTTACCTAAGAATTGCTCTCCGTATCCGTTTAAGAAATCCAATACTTCTGTAGAAGTTTGTGGACCAGGGATAATCTCAAATAACTTTAAGTAACGAGCAGGGTTAAAGAAGTGTGTTCCACAGAAATGTTTCTGGAAATCTTCGCTTCTACCTTCACTCATAAATTTGATAGGAATACCAGAAGTATTTGAAGTAATTAAAGTTCCTGGTGTTCTGTATTTTTCTAAGTTTTCGAAAACTTGTTTTTTGATATCAAGTCTCTCAACAACAACCTCGATAATCCAATCTACATCTGCAACTTTTGCAATATCATCTTCCAAATTACCTGTGGTAATTCGGTTTGCAAATTTTTGATGGTAAATAGGAGAGGGCTTTGATTTAAGCGCAGCGGTAAGCGAATCATTTACTAATCGATTTCTTACTACTTTGTCTTCTAAAGTAAGGCCTTTTGCCTTTTCTTTATCGTTTAGTTCTCTAGGAACGATATCTAATAATAGAACTTCTGCACCAATATTAGCAAAATGACATGCAATTCCCGATCCCATAATTCCTGAGCCGACGACTGCAACTTTTTTAATGATTCTTTTCATTGTTGAACTTCTGGTTGTTAAGGTTTTATAGATTCCTGTTTTTTATAAATTTTCTTTGACGATATTAAATCGTTGATGATCTGAAATACTTCCAGAAAAACATCAAGCTTTTCTTTTGGAATATGTTTTTTTACCGCGTTGTCAAAAGTGAAAACCACTTCTTTAGAGAAATTTCTCATCTCTACTCCAAAAGGGGTTAAATAGATCAAAACACCTCGGCCATCCTGAGGGTTCTTTTTTCTATAGATTAATCCTTTTTCTTCCATGGTTTTCAAAGTACGTGACAGGCTTGTAGCTTCCATGCCCATTTTGGGTCCTAAAGAGGTTGATGGAGTGCCGCTTTCTGGATCAATACTTAGGAGTGCAAATCCAGTAGCCATAGTACTGCCTTTTTTACTTGCTTCTTCGTTATACATCTTGGCAACCGCCATCCATGTAGCCCGAAGGGCATAGTCGATCGTTTTTTCCCTCATTCGTTTATTATTGTGATGGTAAAGGTAAGAAAAATTTATTATGCATGCATAATAAATAATGTAAAAATTTAGAAAATGTTGAAGTAATTTACGTTTTTCTATTGAATTAATAAAAAAACTCCCCATAAAATGAGGAGTTTACTGATTAACAGTTAAGCTTGTATATATATTACAATTGTAATCAGTAGTTTGAATTAGCCATAAATCTTAGTGTATAACGCACTATATTTTTCTTTGATAACTCTTCTTTTTAGTTTCATAGTAGGGGTAAGGTGACCCGCATCGATACTCCACTCATCTGGAGTCAATTCGAATTTCTTTACGCGTTCCCACTTACCAAATTTTTCGTTATGCTCATCTACCTCTTCTTGATAGCGTTCTATTACGGTAGGATTGCTAATCATTTCTTCCATTGTTCCGCCGATCTGCAGTCCTTTTCTTTCTGCCCAATCTTTTAAGAATTCAAAGTTAGGCTGAATGAAAGCAGCTGGCATTTTTTCTCCTTCACCGATCACCATAATTTGTTCAATGAATCTGGATTGCTTCATGGCGTTTTCGATCAATTGAGGAGCCACATATTTTCCACCAGAAGTTTTGAACATTTCTTTTTTGCGGTCTGTAATTCTTAAGAACCCATCGCTATCAATCTCACCGATATCACCAGTATGGAAGTATCCATCTTTTAATACCTCAGCAGTTTTTTCTGGGTCTTTGTAATATCCTTGCATTACTTGTGGTCCTTTTACAAGAATCTCACCGTCTTCTGCAATTTTAACTTCAGTATTTGGGATCATTCTACCCACAGTTCCAATTTTGAAACCTTTCTCTCTTTCATCATTTACGGATACTACGGGAGAGGTTTCGGTAAGACCGTATCCTTCCATCACAGACATTCCAGCAGCATTAAATACTCTTGCCAATCTTGGTTGTAGTGCCGCACTTCCAGAAGCAATTACTTTTAGGTTACCTCCAAGAGCTTCCTGCCATTTGCTGAATATTAATTTTCTGGCTAACCCTAGTTTCTTTTCATACCACCATCCGTTGGCTCCGTATGGTTCGTATTTTAAACCAAGTTCTACTGCCCAGAAGAAGAGCTTTTTCTTTAACCCTGTTAAATCCGCTCCTTTTGCAATAATTTTATCATATACCTTTTCGAGAAGTCGAGGTACCGCTGTCATTACATCTGGTTTCACTTCTTTAAGGTTATCACTGATCGTTTCTAGCGACTCTGCAAAATAGATACTTACACCCAAATATTGGTATAAATACATCAGCATACGCTCATAGATATGACATACTGGTAAAAAGCTTAATGCTTTCGCTTCTCCCGAAGGAATAGGGAATCGAGTTGCAGCACTCAAGGCATTGCTTACCACGTTTTTATGACTTAGCATTACTCCTTTTGGACGACCTGTAGTACCAGAGGTATATATTAAGGTAGCGAGATCATCTTCATGTACTCCTGCCATTAACTTTTCTACTTCTTCCTGGTTGCTGTCATCTTTACCTAATTCTAAAACTTCATTCCAGCTTTTACAACCGTCTATATCATTAAAAGAATATACTCCTTTTAATGAAGGTACATTTCCGTGAATATTTTTTACTTTTTGAAATACTTCATCATCAGAAACAAAACAATATACCGACTCTGAGTGATTTAATACATATTCATAATCTTCCTGAGAAATTGTAGGATAAATAGGAACATCTTGTGCTCCGATTTGTAACACACCAATATCTGTAATATTCCATTCAGTTCTATTATTTGAAGATATTATGGCGATTTTATCGTTTGGTTTTACCCCCAGTCTTAGTAAACCTCTACTAATCTGGTTAGCTTTATTAATGTATTCTTGGGTAGAAGTAGCAATCCACTCTCCATTATACTTTGTGATTAAAGCCTTGTCTAAATTAAATTTCTCTAATTGATAATGTGGAAAATCAAATAATCTAGTAATTGTCGTCATAAGTCGTTTTAAATGTTTTTTGTAGAATTCAACAAATCTTATCTAGAAGAATGGCATAAAAACTTTATAAGATAGTAAAATCCAAGGGATTATATACCAAAAACAAATGCTTCATTTTACTTTCTAGGAATCTTGTTAAATTACTATGCGTGCATAGTTTCGCAAATTATAAAAAATCTGATAATACACAACCCTAATATATAAAAAAAGGAGCTGTAATTTATCAACTCCTTAATTTTTTATTGTTTTTGATGCGATATTCTTGATATCGTAATTTTAAAGAGGATATGGTAGTATTCTCTATTCTAGTTTAAGATATCTTTAATCCTACCGCTTTATGATTATCGGTTTTCTATCCACTTTCTTGCATTTACAAAAGCTTCGATCCATGGAGATACTTCATCTTTTCTACCATCTGGATAATTAGCCCAGTTCCACTGGAAAATCGAACGTTCGATATGTGGCATCATTACAAGGTGTCTACCGGTTTTATCCGCCATCATCGCTACGTTATAATCTGATCCATTTGGATTAGATGGATATGCATCGTAACCATATTTGGCTACGATATGATAATTGTCTTCAGATAGGGGTAAGTTAAACTTCCCTTCTCCATGAGAAATCCAAACCCCAAGTGTACTTCCTGCCAAAGTAGATAGCATTACAGAATTGTTTTCCTGAACTTTTACCGATGTAAATGCACTTTCGTGCTTATGCGAAGTATTGTGAATTAACTTTCCATGGGTTTCATGATCTGGATTGATCACTTCTAATTCCATAAATAACTGACAACCGTTACAGATCCCTACAGAGAGTGTGTCTTCTCTATCAAAGAATTTTTTCAACGCCGTATTGGCTTTCTCATTATATAGAAATGCTCCAGCCCATCCTTTTGCAGATCCCAATACATCGCTATTTGAGAATCCTCCAACTGCACCAATAAACTGAATGTCTTCAAGAGTCTCACGTCCCGAAATAAGATCAGTCATGTGCACATCCTTTACATCAAAACCAGCCAGGTACATAGCATTGGCCATTTCACGCTCAGAGTTACTTCCTTTTTCTCTAATGATCGCTGCTTTTGGACGAGGCTTACTACTATCAATGATCGGTTTTCTTCCCATAAAATGAATAGGGAACTCATATTTCAAAGGTTGCTTTGCATAATTCTCGAAACGATCTTTGGCAAGGCCATTTGCCGTTTGTTTTTGGTCCAAAAGGTAAGAGGTCTTGTACCAAGTATTTCGGAGTTCTGCAATATTCAAATCAAAACTATCGTCCTGATTCACGATTTGAAGTGTGTTTCCTTCAACAGCTTTACCAATCTTGAAAAATTCAATTCCGTTTTCAGCAAGTATTTGTGCTACATCACTATTAGGAGCACTTTGGAAAACAATTCCAGCATTCTCAGCAAATAAGAGTTTGATAGAATCAAACTCTCCAATTTCAGAAAGGTCAATATTGGCAGCAAGATCTACATCAGCAAAACATAGTTCTAATAATGTAGTGATTAAACCTCCTGAGGCAACATCATGCCCTGCGATAATTTTACGATCCTTAATCAATTGCTGGATGACATTAAACGTAGTTTTGAAGGCTTTAGCATCGGTTACATTTGGTGCTGTTGTACCAATTTTATTGTGTACCTGCGCAAATGAAGATCCACCTAATTGATGTTTATCATTGGACATATTAATGTAGAAGATATCTCCGCCATATGTTTTTAATACCGGTTCAACCACTCCGGCAATATCATTACAATGTGCAGCAGCGGATATGATTACTGTACCCGGCGCGATAACTTCCTCATTAGGATACTTTTGTTTCATGGATAAAGAATCCTTACCCGTTGGTACGTTGATCCCTAAATCTATGGCAAAGTCAGAAACAGCTTTAACAGCTTTGTATAGCCTTGCATCTTCTCCTTCATTTTTACAAGGCCACATCCAGTTTGCAGATAATGAAATGGAAGATAATCCCTCGTTCAAAGGAGCCCAAATAATATTGGTAAGTGATTCTGCTATAGAGTTTTTACTTCCCGCTTCGGGATCAATCAACCCAGAAATAGGGGAGTGCCCTATAGAAGTAGCAATACCCTCTCCGGACTTATAATCTATCGCCATTACTCCGCAATTATTTAACGGTAATTGCAAAGGTCCTGCACATTGTTGCTTGGCTACACGTCCTCCTACACAACGGTCTACTTTGTTAGTCAACCAGTCTTTACAGGCAACAGCTTCCAATTGCAACACTTGCTCGAGGTAATCTTTTAATTTATCTGTAGTGTAATTGATCTCATTATAGTTACGATCAATACTTACATCGTTCATGATGGTTTTTGGAGAACTTCCAAACATATGGTCCAGATCCATGTCCATAGGGGTGTCTCCTTTAGTTGCTGAAGTAAAGGTAAAACGATGATCTCCGGTTACATCTCCAACCTGATACATAGGAGAGCGTTCACGCTCAGCGATACGTTGTAGGGTGTCGATATTATCAGGTCCGATCACCAATCCCATTCTCTCTTGTGATTCGTTTCCTATGATTTCTTTTGCGGATAAGGTAGGATCTCCCACAGGTAGCTTATCCAAATCGATTTTACCTCCTGTTTCTTCTACTAACTCTGAAAGGCAATTTAAATGCCCACCAGCTCCGTGATCATGAATAGAAACAATCGTATTTTGATCGCTTTCTACCATACCGCGAATCGCATTGGCTGCTCTTTTTTGCATTTCTGGGTTAGAACGTTGGATGGCATTCAATTCGATACCACTACTAAATTCCCCAGTATCTGCAGAGGATACAGCTGCACCTCCCATGCCGATTCTATAGTTTTCTCCACCAAGAATTACAATTTTATCACCTGTTTCCGGTTTGGCTTTGATTGCTTGGTCTTTTTTACCATATCCAATACCTCCAGCTAACATGATTACCTTATCGAATCCTAACTTTCTAGCATCTTCTTCATGTTCAAAAGTAAGTACAGATCCAGTGATCAAAGGTTGCCCGAACTTATTTCCAAAATCCGAAGCTCCATTAGAAGCTTTGATCAAAATGTCCATTGGAGTTTGATACAACCAATCGCGCTCTGCAACGGCTTGCTCCCAAGGTCTGTTTTCTTCAAGTCTTGAGTATGAAGTCATGTATACTGCAGTTCCTGCTAGCGGTAAAGAACCTTTTCCTCCTGCGAGACGGTCTCTTATCTCCCCTCCAGAACCTGTAGCGGCACCATTAAAAGGCTCTACCGTGGTCGGGAAGTTATGTGTTTCTGCTTTTAGAGAAATTACACTTTCAAAATCTTGTTCGGTATAAAAGTCTGGTTTGTCTGCGGTTTTAGGAGCAAACTGCGTAGCCTTAGGTCCATCGATAAAGGCAACATTATCCTTATATGCAGAAACGATATGATTAGGATGTGTTTCTGACGTCTTCTTGATCATTTTAAAAAGAGAAGAGGGTTGCTCCTCTCCATCAATAACAAAAGTACCGTTAAAGATTTTATGACGACAGTGCTCTGAATTTACTTGTGAGAAACCGAATACTTCAGAATCTGTGAGTTTTCTACCAATTTTTTGACTTATTCCTTCCAGGTATTCAATCTCTTCTTCACTTAGTGCTAATCCTTCACTTTCGTTATAGGCTGCAATATCTTCGATGGCCATAATCGCTTCTGGTTGGATGTCTATAGTGTAAATATCCTGATCCAATCCATCGTACTTTTGAGAAAGCATTGGATCAAAGTCCGTATGCGATTCTGGAACCGAGTTGAACTCTTCAATTCGTATGATTCCTTCGATACCCATATTTTGGGTGATCTCTACTGCATTGGTACTCCAAGGAGTGATCATTGCGGCACGTGGACCAACAAAAAAAGCGTCAACAGACGCCGTAGATATTTTAGGTTGGTTGCCAAATAACCATGTGAGTTTTTTAATACTTTCTGGGGTAATTTCAGTATTGGCTTGAACGGCAAATACTTTCTCTTTTGGGTTTCCGAAGAAATGAATCATACTTCGATTATTTGTGTTGTTTTAATTAAGCTGCAAATTTACTATTTTAAATGTAAAATCAAGCACAAAATAGCTATTGGATCCTTTAGTTATTCACCAAATTTTAAAAACCAGAAAGTATAAAGACTACTAGGTATACATTCTGATAATTAACGCCCCACCTTTTTGCAATACATACAATTGTGTATAATTTTAGTGCTGGATCCCAAAGTATCGTCTAGCCCCTGTAATTACCCGTTAATCCAACTGTTATTCGAATCCAAATCTGTATGCTCTGATAAAAAATTATTAATGGCAATTATATCTTCTTGTTCCAGAGCTCTTTTAGCAATTCTTACTTTTTTGAATTTACTTTCGTCTGTATTATAGTGTATTTCCAGGATTTTATTAACAGCTTTGAATTGGGTGATTTGATTGTAGCGAATAAATTTTTTCGGCGCGAGAACTCCAAGTTTAACCTCTAAATATTCAGGATAGACTTTTACTACTTTTAAGTTTTGATTTAAACCACCAATGACCAATAATAAAATACCTGGACCAATCATCATGAGATTTCCAATTAGGAAAAACATAATAATACTAATGAGTACGATTATTCCTCCCATGATTAAGTTTTGATTGGCTAATTGTTTACGTAGTGAAAATTCTTGTATTAATTCCATACTTATATTGTATTAATGAACTTCTCTTTTTTGATTTGATTTAGGTTTTTTCTGGCTCCTATAGCTCCAATGATGCCAATGGGTATAAATAAAACACTTCCTATAAAGAATAAAATACTTCCGGTTTTAGGTTTTCCAAACCAAATAATAGCGATGGCAATACAATTTAATATTGCGAATGGAAGAGTCACCCAAAAGATAATGAGGCTTTCTTGCTCCTGAGAAGACATGGTAATTAGAAGCATCAGTAATTGAATTACCAACCAGATCACCATTTGAGAATTAATCCACTTCATTTTACGAATTACAATTATAGTGTTGTACTTATAAACATGAAGCAAATATCTTGCAAAGACATTTACCAAAACACCTTGTTTTCAGTGAAAATGATTTACAATTATTAATAGGTAAGAAAAGACTAGTTTACTTTCTTTCTAGTAAAGCCATATAAAACCCATCATAACCAGATTGATGAGATAATATTTTTTTGTCTTTGATAAAACTGAAATTTTTTCCGGTTTCTGTGGTAAGAAAATCCTCTACCTGGTTTTGATTTTCTGAAGGTAGGATGGAACACGTAGCATAAACCAGTTTCCCTCCGGGTTTTACCATTTTTGAATAACTCTCCAAAATTTCTGATTGTGTCTGTCTGATCGAATCCAGAAACTCAGGCTGAAGCTTCCATTTGGCATCAGGATTTCTACTTAGTACCCCTAATCCACTACACGGAGCATCAATCAAAACCCGATCTGCTTTTCCATGTAGCTTTTTGATATCCTTAGTGCTTTCTATGGTGCGAGGTTCGATATTATGAGCACCTGCTCTTTTTGCTCTTCTTTTAATTCTTTCAGTTTATTGCCGTAGATGTCCATAGCAATGATTTGCCCTTTGTTTTGCATCAATGCAGAAAGGTGTAACGTTTTGCCTCCAGCACCGGCACAAGTATCGACTACACGTTGCCCTGGTTGTACATCCAGAAAGTTAGCCACCAATTGCGATGAAGCATCCTGTACCTCGAAAAAACCATTTTTGAAAGCATCTGAGGTAAATACATTTTTGCGCTCAGTAAGCTGCAAAGCGTCTGGATATCCTTTGATGAATTCGGTATCGATATCTTCATCTTCTAAGGCACTTCGTAATTTATCTCTCGAAATTTTTAAGGTATTGGTTCTTAACACTACTGGAGCCTGCTCGTTGAGCGCTTTCAATTCTTTTTCCCATTTAGCCCCTAATTCTTGTTCTCCGATTTCGTCCATCCAATCAGGAATAGATTCTCTAAACTTTCTGATTTTACTTAATTCATCAAATCGTCCTTTGATACGTCGAGTAGGAGTAGGGCCGATTTGTTTCCAATCGGGTAGTGTAATTCCTCGTAGCGTAGCCCAAACCGCAAAAATTCGCCATAGATTTTCTCTTGAAAAAGGCTCTTTTACTTCAGCGATTTCAGCATACAGGCGTTTCCAACGTACAATTTCATAAACCGTTTCTGCTACAAAGCTTCGATCCCGAGATCCCCATCTTTTGTCCCGCTTCAAAAGTTTTTGAACTACTTTGTCGGCATAGCCATCTTCATTAAAGATTTCATTAAGTCCGTCAATTACCGCAAAAACAAGATTTCTATGTAAACGCATGTTGCTACTTTTTAAAGGTTTGCAAAGGTAGACGTTTGTAATCAAATACTATTATATTTGGTCAAAATTGTTGCATATGAGAGTAGTTTTGATCCTTATTTTCGTTTTGAGCATATTATCCTGTGCTACTAAAGAGGAAATCGTAAAGCCAAGTTTTTCTGAAGTGGGTATAGAAATACTCTATAAGGACTCAATAAGCATACGCGCTATTGACATATATCGAGATTCTTTGGTTGGTTTTGGATTTAACAAAGGGTATGGTTTTTTGGATTTGAAGACCAATACGGTGGAATTGAAAGAGTATACAATTAATGAGACGGTAGATAGCAGTAAGAATTGGATCACAGAACATCGAGCAGTTACTTTTGTTGACAATTCATTTTACAGTTTGGGAATCAGTTCGCCAGCCAGGTTGCGAAAGGTGAATATTGAAAATAAAGAAGAAAAGTTGGTCTACGAAGAACATCATAAAAAAGCATTTTATGATGCCATTGCGTTTTGGAACGATAAAGAAGGAATCGCAATGGGGGATCCAACAGATGGATGCTTATCTGTTATCATCACTAGAGACGGAGGCAATTCCTGGCAAAAGGTATCTTGCGAAGATCTACCAGAAACAGCAGAAGGAGAGGCTGCATTTGCGGCAAGTAATGGCAATATCGCTATACAAGACGAGCACACCTGGATTGTGTCAGGAGGGATGAAATCTCGGGTGTTTTACTCGCCAGACAAAGGAAAAACCTGGACGGTTACAGATACACCTATTATACAAGGACAGCCAACTACGGGAGCATATTCGATGGCGTTTTTTGATGCTATGAATGGAGTGATTTATGGAGGAGACTATACCCAACCTGAGGACAACAAGGCCAACAAAGCCATTACGAAAGATGGAGGGAAAACATGGACTTTGATTGCCGATGGTAGTGGAGCGGGTTATAAAAGTTGCGTTCGCTACATCCCTAATGGGAAAGGAGAAGAAATGGTTGTGGTAGGTTTTACCGGGATTAGCATTTCCAACGATAGGGGAGCTTCCTGGAAAGAACTAAGTAAAGAAGGATTTTACACCTTACGTTTTTTGAAAGATAGTACTGCTATTGCAGCGGGTAAAGGAAGAATTGCCAAACTTACGTTTAAATAAAAAAGAGGCTTATCTAAGCCTCTTCCTATATTTATTGATTATTTCTTCGATTTCGCCATTGTCGTACTCGATCTAATAATCGTTTATTGAAATCATTTTCAGCCTTAATCAGACGTACGATCTTTTTATTTGGGAGCACGCTTTGCAAATCTTTGATCAATTTTTTTCTAGCTTCCATTTTTTTAGTTTCGCCATCCATATAATTGTCCAAAAATGTTCCTGCCTGGCGATCACTTAATCCATCGGGTCCATTGTAAGCTTCTTTTAGTGCTCTAAAACCCTTACGCTCACTTTTCTTTATTTGGTGCACGGTTTCATCATAAGCATTATAGATAGGCCAAAACTGTTGCGCTTCTTTGCTACTTAGATTTAATTGTTCTGTGATAAAGGCAACTTTAAACGCTTTGATTTTTTCGCCACCTGGACCAGGTCCTTGCGCCATAGCGTGTAGCGAAATAAAAGCGAAGCATATCAGTAGTAGTATCTTTTTCATCAAATTTAATTTTTCAATCGTTCATTTGGAGCTATACACTCGTTCATTTGTTAATCTGTAAATATAATGTCATCCTCGAGATCTTCTTCGGATAGATATTCTAATAGTTCTTCTTCGGAAATTTCTTTTTCCTCAAATACATCGGCATAGTTAGTCTCTTCATCCAATAAGGAAGCAATATCTTCATTACTAAGTTCTACATTCCCTTCTGCAAAATAATCTTGGATATCTGCTAATTCCAGAGTATTGATATCTGTTAAGCCGGTATTCCCTTTAGTAATAGATACAGAAATGATAATGGCAATCAAAGCCGCTACACCAGAGATGTAAAGTATATTCCTTTTAGAGAATATTGAGATTACCTTTCCTTTAGGCGTTTCTTTTGTAGCTTTTTGCAATACCTTTTCTTCCAAAGATTCAAAATAGGATTCAGGAGTGCCAAACCCAGAAGAGATTTTATGATCTAGTATTGATTTCTCTTCTTCTTGAGACGTTATGGCTTTAGTGATAGATTCCTCTACATGATCAAAGTAGCCATCGGGAGCAGTAAACCCTGAAGATATCTTTGTATCCAGAGTAAGAGAGGTATCGGTTTCAGAAGCGATGGCCTCTTGTAACCGGTCCTCAAATGTTTCAAAATATCCATCTGGTATTTTAAAACCTCCGTTGTCTTTATGTAATTTATCTTTTTTCACTATATATATGACTGTGTAAATGTATAAAGGTTTAACCTTCTTTTAAAAATTCTTCTATTTTTTTCACTGCCAGGTGATAAGAAGCTTTTAGGGCTCCCTCACTGGTTTCCAGGATTTCTGATATTTCTCTGTATTTTAATTCCTGAAAATACTTCATGTTAAATACTTGTTGCTGCTTTTGAGGCAGAGTGGCAACGGCCTTTTGTAACTTCAATTGCATTTCATCACCATTATAATATACATCAGCTTCCAAATTCTGTACCAATTGCAAGTTTAGTTCTTCGTTACTAATATTATATTTTTTTGCTTTTTGATTGAGAAAGGTAATCGATTCGTTGGTAGCAATACGATATAACCAGGAATACAATTTACTTTCTCCTTTAAACTTACCTATATTCTTATATACCTTAATAAAGACATTCTGTAAAATATCATCGGTGTCGTCATGGCTTTTGACCATATTACGTATATGCCAATACAAACGTTGCTTGTAGAGGGTAACCAACTTGCTAAAGGCTGCATTGATATCTTCATCAGATTGCAGGGTAATAAGTAAGCTTTCTTCTTCTTGAATATTCAATGGTAGACTTTTTATATGATTAGTGATAGTTTATTCTAACCTCTTAGACTAATGTACACAAAAAAGGTTTAATAAACTTGTAAAAAAAGGTAAACCGATTAATTTTGTAGGAAAAATGTAGGAAAAATGTAGGAATAAATGTTAAATTTGATGTTTATTTGCATTTTTTATAGATAAAATGCAGTTTTTATTTGGAGAATTGAAAATTAGTCGTATCTTTACACTGTAATAATGAATTACTACTTTCATTTCCCCCAAGGTGAAAGTTTATTAATAAGAGTGAGTTTTAATTTTAGAGTAAGCCCCTAAATTAAGATGATTTGTGTGAAGAGAAAGAGTGCGACAGCACTCTTTTTCTTTTTATAGCTTTTTGATATTTTTGAGTGAAGTAGGAATAAGGCTACAAAATATGATGTATTTAATATATCAAAACGTTAAAAAACACATTTTTTTAGATAAAATGCATTTTTTATTTGGAAAACTGAAAATTAGTCGTATCTTTACACTGTAATAATGAATTACTACTTTCATTTCCCCCAAGGTGAAAGTTTATTAATAAGAGTGAGTTTTAATTTTAGAGTAAGCCCCTAAATTAAGATGATTTGTGTGAAGAGAAAGAGTGCGATAGCACTCTTTTTTCTTTTATAACTATTTGGAAGTCAATTAATTTTTATTCAAACGACTGCATCGTTACTAATTTTTGATACACTCCATCTTTTGCAGTTAATTCTTCGTGTGTACCTTTTTCAACAATTTTACCTTTTTGCATTACAACGATTAAATCTGAATTTTGTATTGTTGATAATCGATGAGCGATCACAATACTGGTTCGATTTTTCATCATATTCTCTAAGGCAGACTGTACAAGTCGTTCACTTTCAGTATCCAGTGCAGAGGTAGCCTCGTCCAAAATCATGATAGGTGGGTTCTTTAATACCGCTCTGGCGATCGATAGACGTTGTTTTTGACCACCACTTAGTTTATTTCCGCTATCTCCAATATTGGTATCGATACCTTTGGGTAAGTCTTTTACAAACTCCCAGGCATTGGCCACTTTCAACGCATCTATAATCTCTTCTTCTGTTGCTGTTTCGTTTCCTATTAATAGGTTGTTTTTGATGGTATCATTAAATAGGATCGAATCCTGAGTTACCAATCCCATTAAATTTCTTAAAGAGTGTTTGCTTAAATCTCTTATATCAACACCATCGATGCTGATGTTTCCTTTATTGACATCATAAAAACGAGTGACCAGGTTAGCAATGGTGGATTTACCACTACCAGATTGTCCCACCAAGGCAACGGAGCTACCTTTTGGAACCTCTAAAGAAAAATCATCTAATACATAGTCATCCTCATACTTAAAGGAAATATTATTAATCCCAATTTTTTGACCAAACCCTTCCTTTTCCTGGGCATTAGGCTTGTCTTGTAAAGGAGAAGGCGTGTTCAAAATTTCTAAGACACGTTCTGCAGCCGCATTTCCTCTTTTTACACCATAACTGGCTTTGGATATCGCTTTTGCCGGAGTCAGAATATTATATGCCAATCCCATATATACAATAAAGAGCCCTGGATCCAGGGTTTTGTCTACCAAAACCATTTGTCCACCATACCATAATAAGATAGCAATAACTGAGATTCCTAGAAACTCACTAGTAGGAGATGCTAAATTCTGTCTATTTAATAAGGTATTCGAGAAGTCATAGAATCGTTTTGTGGAAGCTTCAAATTTGTTCCCAAAGATCTTTTCGGCATTAAATCCTTTGATTACCTTCAATCCACCAAGCGTTTCTTCAACTATAGAGAGGAAAAACCCTTGTTCTTGCTGTACTTTGTCTGAGTCCTTTTTTAAACGCTTTCCGATCAAAGAGATTAAGAAACCAGATACGGGTATAAAAATGAATACAAATATGGTCAGTTTTACACTGATCAACACCATCGCTACAATAGTGAATAGAATCATTAACGGTTCTCGTACAATCAATTCTAAAATCGACAAAAAAGAATGTTGAATCTCCAAAACATCGGTAGATATACGTGCCATCGTATCTCCTTTTCGTTTTTCAGAAAAATAAGAAAGGGGTAATGCTACGGTTTTGTGATACAGTTCATTACGAATATCTTTTAATACCCCATTTCGTAAAAAGGTGATAAAATACATGGCCAGGTAACTAAAAATGTTCTTCAAAAAGAACATGCTGATCACCAGAATCACCATAAAAATCAATACATCATCGCTTCCTTGTTGTTCTTTTTGTGTTACAAAGTAACTCAGGTAACTCTCGGCATAATCGCGCACCTTAAAGAAACCTTCCCACTGCGGTTCTTCATATACTTTTTTGGTTTTGTCAAACAATACATTAAGCATAGGAAATAAAGACACCATGGCCAATGTACCAAAGAGCGCATAAAAAATATTCGAGATGATATTTAAGATTGCATATATTCTATAAGGAGCCGCAAAGCGGAGAATTTGTTTAAAGTATTTCATTAATTATTTCAAAACAGCTATCACTGTTATTTAAGTTAATTGTAAATCTTTTTTGATAGCTTCAATCTTGCTATCCAATTGTTGTTGTGCGGTATCAAAGTCAGCTACCGAATCCAAAGACGCTTGTACGCTGATGTAAAACTTAATTTTTGGTTCGGTACCGCTAGGTCGAGCCGCAATTTTGCTACCACCTTCGGTGTAAAAAATCAACACATTCGATTTTGGGATATCGATGGTTGTTTCTGTATGATCTTGTAGGTTTTTGGCAACGCTGCTCTGGTAATCTTCGATCAAGACCACTTTTTCGTTATTCAAATGTTGTGGTGGAGTATTACGAAGATCAATCATGGTTTGTTTGATCTCTTGCGCCCCTTCGATTCCCTTTTTAACTAGCGACACCAAATTTTCTTTATAAAAACCATATTTGGTATACAGTTCTAACAAAGTAGTGTAGAATGAACTGCCATTTGCTTTGGTGTAAGCTGCAATTTCGCAAGCCAATAGGGTAGAAGTCACCGCATCTTTATCACGCACAAAATCACCTACCATAAAACCGAAACTCTCTTCACCACCACCAATGAAATGTTTTTCAGGAAAGTCTTTGATCAGTTTAGCAATCCATTTGAATCCGGTAAGCACTTCTAGATATTCCACTCCAAAACCATTGGCAATGCTACGCATCATGGGGGTGGATACAATGGTAGAGGCAATAAATTCGTTACCCTTAAATGTTTTTTCTTTGGCATATTGCTCTAGCAAAAACCAGGTCATTACCACCATGGTTTGATTCCCATTCAGCAATTGTAAATCTCCATCCGTATTACGTACCGCGATTCCTAAACGGTCACAATCTGGATCAGTACCGATCACGATATCAGCATTTACTTTTTTGGCCAAATCCATAGCCATGGTTAGTGCTTCTGGTTCTTCCGGATTGGGAGATTTTACTGTTGGGAAATTACCATCAGGTTCTGCTTGCTCTTCTACGATATGCACGTTTTTAAACCCTGCACGTTTTAAGGTTTCGGGCACAGCAGTGATAGAAGTACCATGTAAGGAGGTAAATACGATTGTAAGATTATCTTTGGCTTCTTTAGTAGCTGAGATACTCCCGTTTTGTACACTTTGATTGATAAAAGTTTCATCAATAGTTGTATCTATTTTTTCAATAAGATCCGGTTGTGCTTCAAAATTAATATCTGCGTATTGTAATGCATTGATTTCTGCAATGATTTCAGCATCTTGTGGTGGTACCAATTGGCCACCGTCTTGCCAGTATACCTTATATCCGTTATATTCTGGTGGGTTATGACTAGCCGTAAGTACAATCCCGCAGTGGCATCCTAACTCTTTTACGGCAAAAGATAGCTCTGGAGTAGGGCGTAGGCTAGAAAATAGGTACACCTTTACTCCATTGGCCGAAAATACATTGGCAACTACTTGCGCCAGGGTATCACTATTATTTCGGCAATCGTAGGCGATTACTGCTTTGGGTTGTTCGCCTTCAAATTGTTTGAGTAAGTAATTACTAAGTCCTTGAGTACTTTTACCCAGGGTATATTTATTAATGCGATTGGTTCCGACACCCATTACACCACGCATCCCACCGGTACCAAATTCTAAGTCTTTATAAAAGCTTTCTTTTAGGTCTTCGGGAGCGTTTTCCTGTAGGTTTTTAATGTGTTGTTGTGTTTCTGTGTCAAAGATAGGAGTAAGCCACTCGCTTACTTTTTGGCTGATGTCGGAATCTGTTACTTGCATGAAAATGATTTTATAACAAAAATACTATTTAATACTAGTTTGGGCATGAAAATACCGCAGAAAATCACACTTTTAGAGGTGTATTTTTTCGGAAATCTTATAACGCTCTTTGCTTCTTTTGCTAGTGAGGATAATTTCGCCTAAAAAACCAGCCAAAAAGAACTGTGTTCCCAGAATCATGGCAGTCAAAGCAATATAAAACTCTGGGCGCTGGGCGATAAGTCGACCTTTGGTTTCTATAAAAAGTTTATCGATACCCAGGTATAACGAAAACCCAAATCCAACGATAAATAATAAGGTGCCGATTAACCCAAAAAAGTGCATAGGTCGCTTACCGAAACGAGACATGAACCAAATAGTGACCAAATCCAGAAAGCCATTGATAAAACGACTCATCCCGAACTTGGTTTTACCATATTTACGGGCCTGATGCAACACTACTTTTTCTCCAATTTTGTTGAAACCAGCATTTTTAGCCAAAACTGGGATATAGCGGTGCATCTCACCATGTACATCGATGTTTTTTACTACAATATTTTTATAGGCCTTGAGCCCGCAGTTAAAATCATGCAATTTTACTCCAGAGGTGCTACGCGCTGCTGCATTAAATAGTTTAGAAGGTAAATTTTTTGCAATTACCGAGTCGTAGCGTTTCTTTTTCCAGCCTGAGATCAGATCATACCCGTCTTTGTCGATCAGGTCATACAATTCTGGGATTTCTTCTGGATTGTCCTGTAGATCTGCATCCATAGTAATCACCACATTACCTTTTGCTTGTTCAAAGCCAGCGTGTAAGGCTTGGGACTTTCCAAAGTTTTTTAAAAAGCGAATCCCTTTTACCTGTGGGTCTTGTTGTGACAATTGGGTGATGGTATCCCAAGATCCATCGGTACTACCATCATCAATAAAGATAATTTCGTAAGAAAAAGAATTGGATTGCATAACTTTTGCAATCCAATTGTATAATTCGGTAAGTGATTCCTGCTCATTGAGCAGTGGTATGACCACAGATATATTCATAAATTAATACATAAGTTGTATTTGCCGAGATTATCTCTTGCATTTGTTTTTTTGTCAAGGCAAACCGCAAATATGAATCAAAGATAATAAAATGTTACGAGCTGGTATAGGTTTTTGGTATGATCCAATACAACTAGGTTTTGGGGTCAGGTCTAAAAAAATAGAATATACGGTTTTATACGCTACCGAATCTAAATACCCGAATCTGGTTTTTTTCTTCTATATAGTATTGCAGTAATAATCAAAGCGAGTATAAAAAAATACAAAATAAACTGCAAACCCCAGGATATCCTTTTGCGTTAACAAAGCATTTGGAATAGTTTCTGTGATATTGTTAGGAGAGAATAAGGGATTATTTGTAATCATTTCTTCTCTTTGCTTATCTACTATATTATTGGCAAAATTTGGATCGTTGATTCTGATAATCATAAGTCTGATATGTAAAGAAATAACAACTATGATATTAGTGCCATTACCAATTTTTAAGCCATCCATAAATTTTAAATACCCAGAATTTTTCTTTTTGTAGGTGTAAATTGCAAGGATGGCGCAGAAAACAAACAGTAGAGCTTCTGCTATTAGTATTATTGGCTTTGGTACTTCAAACTCTAATTTTTTAAATATATAGATAATAAGAAATCTTAAAAGCCATAAGCCACTAAAAATTAATCCATATTTGAGTATATGTTTGCCTAATGGAAACTTGTTGGTTTTCATGATTGGGGTTGATTATAATTTTTTTCTTTTATAAAGAATAATTGTAACTACCAGAGTGATCGTTAAACCGAAGAGCATATGAATTAACAAAGTCTGAATGTCTTCAGCGGGCGAAAAAAAGTACTTGGGAGGGTTTCTTTTATTTCATCCGGAGATAGGATTGGGTTGTTAGTAATTATCTCCTCCCTTCGATTAGTGGCAATTTTATCCATAAAACTTGGATGATAAAGCCGATAGGTGACAGTTGTAAGATGCAAAAAAATAAACAATTAGATTTGTGCCATTACCAATCTTTAAACCATCAAGGTATTTTAAATATCCAAAGTTTTTCTTTTTGTAGGTACATATTCCTATGGTTATTCCTGAAATATATAGGATAAGATCAGCTAATGTTGGTAATAAATCAAGTGGCCCTAGTTTATTATATATAAAGTATACGATGATATTTCTTAAAATCCATATAATGCCAAAAATCACCCCGTATTTGAGTATATGTGTACCTAATGAAAATTTGTTGGTTGTCATGATTTGAGATTGATCATATTTTTTTCTTTTATATAATATTGCGGTTACTATCACGGAGAGTATAAAGCAGCCCACAAAATAAGCTAAAGATACCCAGATATCTTTTGGTGTAAGTAGAGCATTTGGAATGTTTTCTGTGACACTATTAGGAGAGAATAAGGGATTATTTGTAATCATTTCTTCTCTTTCCTTATCTACTATATTATTGGCAAAATTTGGATCGTTGATTCTGGTGATCACAAGTCTGACATGTAAAAAAATAAAAACTATGAAACTCGTACCATTACCAATCTTTAAGCCATCTACAAATTTTAAATACCCGAAATGTTTCTTTTTATAAATATATATTGGCAGAATAATAGCCAAAACATTTAATATTCCATCTGTCCATAATGGAAATGGCTCGTCTAATTCTAGTTTTGTGAATATAAAGTGCCTAATAAGCCATATGATGCCAAAAATCACCCCGTATTTGAGTATATGTTTGCCTAATGGGAATTTGTTGGTTGTCATGATAGTTTGTAGTTATAATTTTTTTCTTTTCGCAAGTATTGCCCCAACGATAATAGCAATTATAAAACTGAATAGAAGATTCCCTAAGAGTCCAACAGAGTAGTTAGTGGAAAAAACGGAATTCCTTTTTGGTTGAAATACTACTGTTTTCATTTTTTCTGGAGATATATTTGGTTCATTTACGATTATTTTTTCTCTTCGCTCGTCCAAAACGGTTTCATCTAGGTGAGCATTAGTAACATGGTTGTAGGTAAATATTAGTACGGTAATCATAATAAGTTTAATAAGCTCCATGCCAAGGCCTATTTTTATGGCATGCGCAACTTTTAAAAATCCTTTATTTAGTTTTTTATAGATGTATATTGCATAGGTTATTCCAATAATAAAAAGGAAAATTTCTATTACAATGGATGACCAAAGCAAGGGATCTGGAGCTTTAAAAATTTGATAAGAAACAGTGGTTTTTAAAAGCCAGATACCACCGTAAGCAGACCCGTATTTGAGTATATGTTTACCTAATGGAAATTTATTGGTTGTCATGATTGGGATTGATTATAATTTTTTTCTCCTGGAAAATATGGCTCCAGCAATTAAGGAAATTAAGAGTCCTACAAAAATTTGAAGAAAAAACTCAGAAATGTTGACAAGTAAAAACATTGAAATAAGATCTTTTTTTACCTCAGATGGTGTCAATTCTGGATTATTTATTATGTCATTATTTAATATGTCATCAAACCAATTTGGTTCTAAAACAAATCGGTAAAGTATCGGCCACCATAATGCATTAAAAATTGCAACAAAAAGACCTATCCCAACACCAATTTTTATTGCCTCTCTAAGTTTTAAGATATTATGATTTATTTTTTTATAGATATATACTGAGTAGGTAAAGCACCATACTTGAAATAAACATCCAAAAATGAATCTAATTGATTTTTTATACTCTAGTGCGTCAAATATGTAAAAGATGGAATAATAAAGAAACCAGATACTTCCATAAATCAAGCCGTGTTTTACAATGAGTTTATTGATTGGAGTCATTTTGACTAACATATTGGCGAGTTCATCATTTTTGTTTGAAGCAAAAACCGAAAATACCAAATTAAAACTATTTGATGGCAACCCAGGGAATATAAAAAAAGAGCTGTAATACGATTACAGCCCTTTTATGCGATATGTTGATTTTACGTTATAAATCGTAAAATCTATATATTTTGTCTTAATAGAGTTCTTGTTTTTGTCTCATTGCGAGTCCCGCAAATAACGAAAAGATAAAACCTAAAAACAAGTTACCAATAAGAGAAAATGCAGCACCAATCATTGGGCTACTCATTTTTTCCATTACAGACATACTTTGCTCCACCATGGCTTCTGTCATGTCTGGATTTTCTAGTAATTTTTCACGTTGTGCATCCAGTACATTTTGCATGTATTCTGGCTCGATTACTGTTGTTAAAACAAATGACCAGATTACAACAATAATCCCACCGATAAGGGCGATCCCAATACCGATTTTTAAAGCGTCGGTAAGTTCTAGAAAACCGTGGTTTGATTTTTTATAGGCCTTGATTCCCATTACAATTACTGCAATAAGGATTAAAATTCCAATTAGGGTAAAAGACCAATGTGGATCGGTGTATGTATTGGTTACATAAATCACCACACCAAGTAATACAGAGATGATTCCTAGTATTACTCCATAATTGACAATTATCTTTTTTGAAGAAGGTTTTTCATTTTCCATTGTTGAACATTGTTAAGGTTAATTATAAACCATAAGTATATAAATATACCAAAATGTTACAAATTAGAAGATGGTAGTTCAATCCTTTCAACAAGGATCCTACTTTTTTGGTTGGTTATTCCTACACAATACTTAAGTAGTAGGATGTCTTAAGATTGTTGTTGGTAAAAGGGTAGAGAAGACTTTAGTACAATTATAATTTCTGTTTTTTGTGTATAAAACTACCAATAACTAGAGCGATTACTGATCCAAAAATTAAATTAGATAAAATACTAATAATCATTTGGGTATAAGAAGCATGATATATACGCAACCATGATAATCGTTGTTCTATTTTCTTGAGAGATATATCTGGGGTTTTAAGTAATAGCTCTTGCTTTTTTGTTTCCAATATTTCATCAATGAAATTGGGTTCGATAACATTTCGTAATGCAAAATGCCAAATAAGCGTAATTAATCCACCAATAAAAGATATCCCCAAACCAATAGTCATTATCTTTTTTAAGTTGATAACCCCATTATTTATCTTCTTATATCTTAATATACCATAAGAAATCACTATTGTCAAAATTGCTCCATCTGCTAAGCCTATTATATCCTGATTGATACTAAAATAATCTGATAAATGATAAAAAAAACGTTGTAGGGTAGAAAGAAAACCTAAGCATAAACCGTAAATCAAAATATGTTTTTTTAACGAAGTGTTCTTTTTACACATAATATATCTTCTACAATTTATGCCTTTTATATAAAAAGACATAAACTATTAATCCCACAAAAGGGCCAAATACTAGATTTTGAAATATATAGACTCCTGCTTGAGTATATGAGGCCGCATAAAAAGAGATGTCGTTATTAATTTGTTCTATTTCTTCATAAGTGATATCGAAGTTTTCCTGTAATAGTTTTTCTTTTTCTTGCTCTATTCGTCGATTGATATAGTCGGGCTCTATTACGTTATTTCTTAAAGCAAACCACAGGATGGTAAACAATCCCCCAATAAATGAAATTCCCAAAGTAATATATAATGCCTTTTTTAAGGTAAGAATACCATTGCTACTTCTTTTATATTGATATAAACCATAAAAAATAGTAAAACCTAAAAAAATTAATTCCAAAAGTCCAATTACAAAACCACTTGGCTGTGCAATATACTTCATAAATATAATTTTTGTTGTACTAAGGACACCAAGAATTAGTCCATATGTAATTATGTATTTTTTCATTTCAATACCTCGTGTTATTTGCGTTCGATGCTGACGCTTCCGGTCTTTTGTAGAGAATAGATCCTATTACTAGAGAAATGATGGATCCCAATGTTAAATTTGAAAGAATTGCAAATAATGAATTTGCATATGAAGTATTCCATCGATATACCAAAGCCATAGTTTGTTCTAGTTCTCTTAAGGACATATTTGGATTTCGTTTGACAAATAATTCTCGTTTTTTTGATAAAATTTCATTGATATAATTTGGTTCTATAAAATTAAGAAATGGAAAATACCAAACATAACTGATTATACCTCCAATAATTCCAACCCAACATCCAATAGTTAACGACTGTTTTATGCTAATAAAACTACTATTCTGTTTTTTGTAAAAGACTATGCTACCAACAATGATCAAAAACAAAATGATAAAATCAAACAAGTATATTAAATCATTTTTAGTGTATAAGTTCCCACTTAGGTAAATGCTGATTCTATACAGATTATGAAGAATTCCTAAAATGATTCCGTATTTGAGGATGTGTTTTTTAAAAAGAAGATTCGTTTTAAACATTGTATTCCTTCTATAATTTTTGCCTTTTATGTAAAAAAACATAGGAAATTAATCCGAAAAAAGGCCCAATTATTAGGTTTTGGACGGTGAATACTCCTGCTTGAGAAAATGAGCCTGCATAAAAAGGGATGTCTTTTTTAAGTTGTTCGACCTCTTCATAAGTGACATCGAAGTTTTCTTGTAATAACTTTTCCGTTTTTCGCTCTACTAATGTATTGATATAGTCGGGTTCTATAATATTATTTTTTAAAGCAAACCACAGGATTGTAAACAATCCCCCAAAATATGAAATTCCCAAAGTAATATATAATGCTTGTTTTATGGTTAGAATACCATTATTACTTCTTTTATATTGATATAAACCATAAAAAATAGTTGAACCTATAAAAATTAAATCTAAAAGACCAATAACAAAACCACTTGGCTTGGCAATATACTTTATAAATATAATTTTTGTCGTCGTAAGAATGCCAAGAATTAGCCCATATGTAATCATGTGTTTTTTCATATCTGAAACGCTGTATGTATAGTATATTTTTTCATGCTGATTCTTCTGGCCGTTTATAAAGAATAGCTCCGCAGGCTATGGTATATAGAAAC
Organism: Aquimarina sp. KJ22-3; assembly: GCF_055808215.1. NCBI lineage: Bacteria > Pseudomonadati > Bacteroidota > Flavobacteriia > Flavobacteriales > Flavobacteriaceae > Aquimarina > Aquimarina sp. KJ22-3. The sequence goes on from NZ_CM147859.1 coordinate 2,043,672, forward strand.
CCAAAAAACAGCAGTATACCAAATCCAATAGCGATAAAGATATAGGGTGAATTGTATTTTTGGAAGCTTTCCATTTGTTGATGCATTTCTTGGGGAGACATATTAGGGTTGCTTTCTACAATCCATTTCTCATAGGATAGGGCAGTTGTTGACATCATTTCGGCATCAATCCATACCATGAGTATGAGTGTATAGACAGCAATTAATAACGCTCCTAGTAAGGTAATGCCCATTCCGATTTTTAGACTTGTGTCAATTTTGATCCAACCTTGGTTGTATTGTTTTTTTTGGTATATGCCATACACAATAACTAGACATTGTATAAGAAGTAAAGTAAAAGAAGTAGCCCAAAAGTTGTGAACCGGATTGATAAAATGATTCAATAACACCCAGATCATGCCTAGAAGCGTACCGTATAGACCTATTATGTATTTTGATTTAGAGATGATGGTTATTTTTTGATCAGGTAATAAAAAAAGAAATAAAATTAATAAAACTATGGAGTATAACTAGATATTGCTTAGTGATTATTTTGCTGCTAGCTCATAGTACATAGGATCCTGTGCAATAGTATGCATGAGTTCTTTTTTGGTTTCGCATTTCTTTTTACGAACATAGTTCTCAGAAAAACCGGTTTGTGCTGCCACTTCTTTTGTGCTTTTGTCTTCAAAAAACAATTGCCACAGTTGTTTGGTGGATTCTTGCAGTGTTGAAAAGTAACTGTAAAAAAGGCTTTTTCGCTCGTTTTGCCACAGTTGTTCTTCAACAGGGATTTCATGATCCTGGATGGGCTGAGTCATCACATCCATCATTGCCCATTTGCGATCCTTTCGACGTTGATTCTTCCATAAGTTTTTGCAAATTCCACAAAAATAGGCTCCAAAAGTGGTGGTTACGATACCCTTATTTTCTTTTAGTTTAAGATAAGCGATGACCATGGCATCCTGAAAAATGTCTTCTGCATCCTGACTCGAACCTCCATTTTTTAATACATAACTTTTTACATAGGGCAAATACTGGCGATACATAGATTTTAAAACAATTGGATTCCCTTCAATAATTCCTTCTATACTTTTCTCTTCATTCATGGTAGGACATTTTTTACTTAGTGATTACATGTTACAAGGGGGTATGTTTTGTAGGGTTTTACTTTTTTTATAAAATGAATATGATGATTTACGTTGTCTTTTTTGTTAGTGAGGTTTTGTTTGATTGTTGAAACAAATGTATGTCAAATTCTTACCGATTTACAAGCAAAATATGTCGGATTTTATAAAAATCGACTGTTTTTTTAGGGTTAATTAAAGGTGTTATTTGTTTGGTATACAGTGGTTTGTGTCGTTTTTTGATTTTTAGAGTTGCTTTCTGTGGTATTTGGTAGTTTTAAGTTGTAATATTGTCTTAATTTCTATCCATAACACGATATATTGAAGATGAAAAGAGTAGTGTTTGTATTTTTTTTGATAAGCTTTTCGATATGTGCACAGAATGATATTGATCATTCAAAACGTCAGGATTCGTTACTTTCTAAATCCTACTTCAAATTGTATGAACTCTTTTTTGAACATTACAAAACATCACCCGAAAAAGCACTTACTTATGCCGAGGCCTATTTGGAAAAAGGAAAAAAAGAAGAAAAGAAAATTACCATTGCCCATGGTTATTTTTTGGTTTCTCGTTTTTATGAGGGGCAGGATACATACTTAAAATATGCTGATAGCATTATTAATCTGGACGAAAAATCAAGAAGTAATGAGTATCCCGCCAGAGGATATTTGCTAAAAGGGGATTATTATTTTGCTAAAAACAACTTTGCAGAAGCTTTTGAATACTTTGAACGGGCTAATTCGTCTACGGTACTTAGACCAAATGCAAGTATTCGATATCATTGTAATAGAAAACTAGGGCGATTTAAAAGTAGGGTAGGGAAATACAAAAGAGCACGGCAAATTTTGAGAGATTGCTATCGATATGCTGTAAAAAATGATATCGATTTACGACATGAAGATTTACTTTTTTTGATTAAAGCCTATAATGATGAACAAAATTTTGAAAAGGCACTAGAGTATATTCAAAAAGGGTTAGATGAGTATAACACTACCAAAAATGAAGAAGGCTATTATAAAACCCTATTAGGATCAGGAATTACACATTATCATCAAGAACAATATCAAAATGCTGTAGATAGTTTGACTAAAGGGGTGAATTATTGGGAAAATAAGCAAGCTCATGGGGATTTGGTAGATTTGTATTACTATTTGGGGCAATCCTATACGCAAATAAGTCAACAAGAAAAAGGTATTTACTTTTTGAAAAAGATGGACTCTGTAGTGCAATTGCAACAGGATATCCTACCCCGAATGATGGATGCATATACCGTTTTACAGGACCATTATACCTTAAGAAATGATACCAAAACTACAGAATGGTATACTCAACGTAAGGCTAGAATCGATAGTATTACTCAGTCAAATTTTACGGAAGATCTGGGACAAGAGATTGAGGATTTTTATGTGTATAAAATAATCACCAATAAAGATGCCAAATATTCGGATGTACGTGATGAAATAAGATACTGGAAATTGGTCTTTATCTTTTCGGTGTTGATTTGGATCATTTTAATTTCGGTCATTATTTATTTGTTTAAGGACCGTAAACGTTACCAAAAGAGTTTTAGAGCTATAGTCTCGAATAACAATACTGCCGAAGAAAGTAGTCCAGAACTTAAAGAAGAGAAAGAAAAACAGCTTAATGATTTAAAAATTTCTAAAGAAGTTATCGATCGGGTGCTAAACGGTATGGAGGCGTTTGAGAATGACCAGCGATATTTGGATAACAAATATAGTCTAGGGGTATTGGCTAAAGAATTGAATACCAATTCGGCTTATTTGTCCAAAATTATAAATGTGTCTAAGGGGAAGAATTTTTCTAACTACCTACATGATCTTAGGGTTGGATATGCTATTGAGCGTTTACGTAATGATCCACAGTTTCGGTTGTATTCGATCAAAGGAATTTCTGAAGATATAGGGTTTAATAATAGCGAGTCTTTTTCTAAGGCATTTCATAAAAAAACAGGATTATACCCATCTTCATTTATCAATAAGTTAAAACAAGTAGGGTAAGAATTGTAAGTATTGCAGTTCTAAAAAGTTTATTATTTCTCAAGCGATCTTTTGTGCATGATAGCTCCAGCTATTAAAGAAATAACTAACCCCCAACTTGCGTAGAATATTAATTGTGTTAAAAACCGAGATCCAATCTCATATAGTACTCTTGCATAATGTGATTTTTCAGTTAATGTCGAAACATCATCAGGGAATCCAACAATCAGATTTAATAAATCGGGATATATTATATAACGAATAATACGACGAACCCAATCGATTAAAGTGCCAATAACCATACAGCTTACACCAATCAGTAAAGCCTGTTTTAATAGTATGGTTTTATTGTTTAACGTTTTGAATTTGTAAATGGCAAAAGTGACGAAGCTGGTATAAAAAATAATTTCCAGTAAACTTGATACATTTTTACCAACACGACTATAATTACTCCAATGATAACCCATATAACGAAGGGTAAGGAAATATATATTATTTATAATCCCTAAAATAACTCCATAGGTTATGATATGCCTTTTAATAGAAATCTTAGCTTTTTTCATATTGCTATACATGGTATTTGAAAAATCAAAATTAACTTAAATCGATCTTTTATGCATAATGATCCCAGCTATTAAAGAAATGATCAATCCTAAAACTAAATGAAAAAATACATCCCCCAAAAATTGCTCGGTTAACCTAAAAAACACTTTTTTAAAAATGTACTTTTTTGAAAATGTTGAAACATCTTCAGGAAATCCAATCAATCGATTGAAGCTATTGGAGTCAATAGCATATAAAATCATACGGGAAATATTACGAATGGTGCCACCAAGAAGCATACTACCTCCTCCAATTAGTAATGCTTGTCTTAATATGATCGTATTTTTGTTTAATTTTTTAAATCTGTAGACGACAAAAGTGATAAAACCGATATAAAAAAACAATTCGAGTACAATGGATATGTTCTTGCCAACTTGATTATAATCAGTATAATTGTAGGTCGTATAGGTTATTACAAGCATATAAGTAATTAATACCATGCTCAAGATAATTCCATAAGTTAGGATATGTTTTTTTATAGAAATGTTAGCTTGTTTCATATTGATATACAAGGTATTTGAATAATCAAAATTAACTTAAATCGATCTTTTATGCATAATCGCTCCACTTATTAAAGAGGTGATTAATCCTAAACCTGAAAAGGTAATTAAGTTTAATAAAAATCCAACCCCGATCTCATATAGTATTCTTCCTAAATAGGATTTTTCTGTTAGTATCGAAACATCTTCGGGAAATCCAACAATCCGATTTAATTTGACGGGATCCACTGTATAAGAAACAATAGATACAACTTGATCAATAAAAGTGCCAATAACCATACAACCTACACCTATTAGTAAAGCCTGTCTTAATAGTATGATTTTATTGTTTAACATTTTGAATTTGTAAATGGTAAAAGTTACGAAGCTGGCATAAAAAATAAGTTCTAGTAAACTTGATACATTCTTACCAAAACTACTATAATTACTCCAATAATAACCGGTATAAGCACGGGTAAGGAAATACATAATATTTATGCCCCCTAAAATAACTCCGTAGGTTATTGTATGTCTTTTTACAGAAGTGTTTCCTTGTTTCATTAGGTAAACTTAGGGATAAGAAGAGATATTTCATAATATCAACATGAATAGAGTGTAGAGAGAATAATAGGTAATTGAGAGTTGTTTCTAAAAAAATTATTGAATAGGTCTTTTGTGCATAATCGCCCCAACTATTAAAGAAATGATTGCTCCCAATGGCAAATAGAAAGCATAATAAATTAAAGTCTGCTCAATAATGTGATTGAAAGATTTTGTTAGAATATATTTTTCTGGTGTTTTTGATACATCCTCTGGGAATCCGATGTATTTATTCAATAAATTTGGATCTATTAATGTGATTAAAATTTTATCTGTTATAATTTGTATAGAAATACCGATAAACATAATACTCACGCCGATAATTAGTGCTTGTTTTAATATGATCATATTATTGCTTAATTTTTTAAATCGATAAATGGCAAAAGAAATAAAACAGATATAAAACAATAGTTCCAATAAACTTGATACATTCTTACCAACTTGATCATAATGATTCCAGTGATACTTGGTGTATACGCCTACAAGTAAATATATTATTAATATAATTCCTAAAATCACACCATAGGTTATAACATACTTTTTAATAGAAATTTGGGTTGCTTTCATAATTCTAAAACGTTTTTGCTAATCAATAATGATACTAAATTGATCTTTTATACATAATCACCCCACTAATTAAAGAAATGATCAACCCTAGAACTAGATAATATAACGCATTTACCAAAAATAGGTCAGCAAGCTTGTAAAATATTCTCTCGAAATATAATTTTTCTGATAATGTTGAAACATCTTCAGGAAATCCAATGAATTTATTTAATAAGTCTGTATCTATTGAATACAAAATTATACGGGAAACACTAGTGATAAAAAAAGCACCAATAAGCATACTGCCCACACCAATTAGTAATGCTTGTTTTAATACGATTACATTATTGTTTAATTTTTTGAATTTGTAAATGGCAAAAGAGATAAAGCTGATATAAAACAATAGTTCCAGTACACTTGATACAATCCTTCCAACTTCATTATAATGATTCCAATGATACTTACTATACTTGCCAACGAGTAAATACATCGTCTTGATAATCCCCAAAATCACGGCATAGGTTAGAATATGTTTTTTAATAGAAATGTTAGCTTGTTTCGTAATACTATACATGGTATTTGAAAAATCAAAATTATCTTAAATAGACCTTTTATGCATAATAGCGCCAGCAATTAAGGAAATGATCAATCCCAAAACTAGATGGAAAATCACATCTGTCAAAAATAGGTCGGCCAACTTGTAAAATACTCTTTCAAAATGTGATTTTTCAGATAGTGTTGAAATATCTTCAGGAAATCCAACCAATCGGTTTAATTTATTGGAGTCTATAGCATATAAAATTATACGGGCAACACTAGTGATGAAAAAACCACCAATAAGCATACTGCCTACACCAATTAGTAATGCTTGTTTTAATACGACTGTATTATTGTTTAATTTTTGAATCTGTAAATAGCAAAAGAGATAAAACAGATATAAAACAATAGTTCGAGTAAACTTGATACATTTTTACCAATGGGACCATAGCCATTATAATTATAAGGGGTATAGAAATTTTTAAGCATGTATACAATTGCTATTATACTTAGAATAACTCCATAGGTTATTGTATGCTTTTTAATAGAAATGTTTCCTTGTTTCATTAGATAAACTTAAGGATAAGAAGAGATATTTCATAATATCGACATAAATAGGTGTAGAGAGAATAATAGATAATTGCGAGTTGTTTCTAAAAAATTATTGAATAGGTCTTTTGTGCATAATCGCTCCACTAACCAATGAAATAACAAATCCAAAAAATAAATTGACAGTAACAGTAAATAGTGACCAGAAAGAAATATGATCCAAAGCTTGCCCCAAAAAGTGTTTTTCCGGTGTTAAGCTCACATCATTGGGATATCCAATATTTTGATTTAATAAATGAGGGGCAATTAATGTTCTTATAATGATATCCACAGTGATTTGTATGGAAGTTCCAAGTGCCATGATGCCAACACCAATTATTAAAGCCTGTTTTAATGATAAGATTTTATCATTTAGCATTTTAAACTTATATATAGCAAAAGAAAGAAAACTGATATAAAAAAATAGATCAAATAAAGCTGACATAGTTATACCAAGTAGTCCAAAGTTATTCCAATTAAAACTGCTATACTTATACATGTATAAGTAAAATATGAATATAATCCCTAAAACAATTCCATAAGTTATAATATGCTTTTTAATAGAAATCTTAGCTTTTTTCATATTGATATACAAGGTATTTGAATAATCAAAATTAACTTACATAGATCTTTTGTGCATAATAGCCCCGGCCAATGCAGAAACTATAGTACCCAAAAATAGATTACCGATTATGTTACCAATTGATATAATTAAAAAGAAAGCAATTTTTTCACTAACGTCAGTTTTTTCAACAATTGATATATCTTCGGGAAATCCAATTTTTTGATGAAGTAGGTCGGGAGTAATCAATGTAAACAAAATAACATCCCAAATGATTTGCATAGAAGTACCTATTAAAACAATACTTAGTCCAATCTTTATCGCTTGAATGAATTTGATAATCCCTCGGTTAAAGATTTTGTAGAAATAAATGCCCAAAAAAGGTATACTTCCATAGATAGCTATTTCGATCACTCCAAATATCCAATGAAAGTTTGTTAAATTATCAGTCAAATAGAGAATATAAATGTAAAAAACCCAAAGAAACCCAAGTATTAGCCCATATTTTACAATATGTTTTTTTACAGAAATACTCGTTTCTTTCATATTGTAAATTTAGCTGTTTAAGGTTGCTTTTATAGTGTTTTACTAAGATGTTACAAGCTATTCCCTATTTCCTCAAAATATTGCTGTTGTCATACGATTAGAAACAATAGTTTGTTATGTTAATCAAAAGGATCTGGATTTTTTTGCATGATGGCTCCGCCGAGCAAAGAAACTACAAAGGTAAGCAAAGTATTACCAATTAAAGTGCCTAACGATATTGTTAGTAAAAAATCAAATCTTTTGTTCGATACATGATTTTTTTCTGATGAGGTGCTTTCAGATATTCTGATCAGTTGGTCAAGTATATCTGTGGCAATTATTCTAAGTAAAATTATATCCCATAATATTTGTACCAAAGATCCGATAATAATTATGCCCATTCCAACTTTCAGTCCTTGACCTAATGTTAAAAAACCTTTTGATAAAGCTTTGTACTTATATATTCCAAATAAGACTGTACATATATATATGGATAATTCAATAACCGAAAACCCCCAATGCTCGTTCATTGTATTATGAGTAAGATATCTGATTAGACTAAAAATGATCCATAGGGACCCCATTATTAGGCCGTATACGAGAATGTGTTTTTTAAAAGAAATAGTAGTTTCACTCATAAGCGTTAAATTCCTTTTGATATGCTTTTTAATATCAGTATACAAATATAAAAAAATGTTACAATTGTAATAAAATTAGCATTTTGTCGGGATAATTCATAATTTTATCGTATCTTTAGCCAAATGTTTACGGTTTTACCACATGTAATTTAAGGCCTGAACAGTGGAAAAATAAGGGGATTTACTCAATATAGGGGGATTTGATGTAAATGATTGATTTTTTGAGTGATATGGGTTTTTCTCTTTGATTGGAATGTGAAAAAGATGAATTTTTAACAGAATACCCCAATTTTTAAATTGAATAAAAATATATTAACAAAAAGAATCACGTATGAGAAAATTATTACTTTTTTTAATAGCCGTTTCGGTTATAGGAATTTCATCTTGTACCAGGGATGATGTAGAGGAGGTTTCTCAAGCAGAGAAAGAATTATTAGTCAAACAAGCACTTATCGAGTTCAATAACAGTGCAATCAAGACAGGTAAATTCCATGATTTTTTAGGGAAATTATCACACACAAAAAATGGTCAAGAACTAAGTGACGCTGAGGTAGAGGTTATATTTAATGAGTTCTTAGGAGATCTAAGTCCGACATTTTTAAGATTGTATTATGAGTTAAAAGCCCTGAATCTTTCCAGAGAAGAATTACAAGAAATAGTTAAACTTTATGAATATTTAAGAATAGATCTAGGTGCTCAGGGAAAGGATTCAACAGATCAAATATGCTCCACATCAAGTGGTGTGTTAGAATTCATTTTTGATCTTGTCGGGGTTTGCAAAGAGAGAGATGGAGTTTCTGATGAAGGAGATAATACTAACGATTAATTCTTTTTATTCTATCAAAAATATTTTGCAATTAAGAAATTAGTTGTAAATTTGCACCTCGCAAAAAAGAAAAGATAAACCAAATGAGAAAAGGTATTCACCCAGAAAATTATAGATTAGTAGCTTTTAAAGATATGTCTAACGACGAGGTTTTTATTACTAAGTCTACTGCGAATACTAAAGAGACTATCGATGTTGATGGTGTTGAGTATCCGCTAGTGAAATTAGAAATCTCTAGAACTTCTCATCCATTCTATACTGGAAAATCAAAACTTATCGATACCGCAGGACGTATCGACAAGTTCAAAAACAAATACGCGAAATTCAAGAAGTAATTTGGCGACATCGTTTACAAAAAGCCTTTCCGAATAGGAAAGGCTTTTTTGTTTGTACACTTCGGCTCCGCTCAGTGTACGTAGGCAGACCTGAGCGTATTGTAACGCTACCGAGCACTGAGCGGAGTCGAAGTGCGGCTGCACCCGGCACACATAACCAATACATATTTCAATTATCGTCTTATCGAGCCCTGAGGCTCTCGAAGGGCGAAGTACGGTTCTACTCGGTATAAGTAAGCGTTATTTGTGTGTATCGCAACGTTACCTTGAGCACTGAGCGGAGTCGAAGTGCGAAGTGCAGCCCCTTATCAACACACCATACAACCAAAATCAAAACCCCTCCACCATTTATTTCCAAATAAAATAGCCCAACCGCATTATTTTTAAGACCAACGTGCTTATTTTTGTCGCAGTTAACCAATAGTAACTTTTTGATCATAGCACATGAACTACATTCTTTTTGATGGGCCTTCGCGCAATGCTTTATTACCATTTACTTATACACGACCTGTAGCAGATATACGAATCGGGATCTTAACGATTCGTGGAAAATGGGAGCAACATCTTGGGTATACCACTTCTACCGTTACTGAAGAGTATTTGAGTGAGAAATTCCCTATGGTGGAGCTGGAGGATAATGTTATGATCAATGCCTCGTATTTACCTACGACAGATTTGGTGGCTAAAATCAAAGAGTTACAAGAAAATCAAGCCATTTTTGATGGTGAAGAACCAATTGCCTTTTTTGTAAAAGAAGATCAGGAAGTGGATTTTGAGAGCTTTACCATTGTGCATCACGAGCAGGAACTGCTTACGGTTAAAAATACCTGGGATATATTTTCTAAAAATGAGCGAGCCATTGTGCAAGATTTTGCCTTGGTTACCGCCGATAGAGAAAGTCAACCTATACCCGAAAGCAATCGTGTGATTGCTCCAGAGAACGTATTTATCGAAGAAGGAGCAAAACTAGAGTTTACCATATTGAATGCTAGTGGAGGACCTATCTATATTGGTAAAGATGCCGAAATTATGGAAGGAAGCATCATAAGAGGTCCTTTTGTGTTGTGTAATAACGCTACTGTAAAAATGGGGGCCAAGATTTATGGAGGAACCACGGTGGGGCCACACTCCAAAATAGGAGGAGAGGTGAATAACTCGGTAATTTTTGGATATAGCAATAAAGGGCATGATGGATTTATTGGGAATACCGTACTAGGTGAGTGGTGTAATCTGGGTGCAGATACAAATACTTCGAACTTAAAAAATAATTATGCTCCTGTGCGCCTTTGGAGTTACGAAACCGAAGGTTTTGCCAAAACAGGGCTGCAATTCTGCGGATTAATGATGGGAGATCACTCCAAGTGTGGGATCAATACCATGTTTAATACGGGTACTGTAGTAGGAGTAAACGCCAATATTTTTGGTGGTGGTTTTCCGCGCAATTTTATTCCTAGTTATAGCTGGGGAGGGAGCGCAGGTTTTAAGACTTATCTTACCAAAAAGGCTTTCGAAGTGGCCAAAGTAGTAATGGATAGGCGTAAGGTCGAGTTCACCGAAGAGGATAAAAAGATATTAGAACATGTTTTTGAGACGACTAAAGACTGGAGAAAAAACTTCTAGTCGAGTTTCTCTTTCCAAACTCGTTTTAGAATCAAAAAGTTTTGAGGGTTATTAGTTAATCCTCTCACATTTTTTTGTGTAAAACGTACTACCTCGTCATAATATAACGGGACAATAGGCGCATGGGCTACAATGATAGAATCCATCTTGGCATAATATTGTTCTCGTATTTGATCATCGGTAATCAAAAAACTTTCCTCATACAAACGATCAAAAGTTTCATTTTTGAAATGTGTGTAGTTTGGTCCGTTGGGTGTATGGTTTTTGCTGTAGAAGGGAGATAAGAAGTTTTCGGCATCGGGATAGTCTGCAATCCAGCTCGCTCTGAAGGTATCTAATTTCCCAGCCCATTTCTTTTGTCGTATGGTTGAGGAGGGCATCACGTCTACAATAATGTTGATACCTATTTTTTCGAGTTCGCGTTGTATATATTCACAGATGGTTTGATAGTTAGCATCGGTGGCAATTCGAACTGTGGGTTCGTTATCTCCCGTTTCTTTTTTATAGGCTTCGACTAGTTTTCTTGATTTTTCGGGATTGTATTCAAATCCAGGGATGTTGGCATAACCGGGAATCCCTTTGGGAATAAAACCATTTTCCGCAGGCATACCAATACCATTTTTAAGATAGGTGATCATTTTTTTACGATCAAACCCATGATTTACTGCTTTACGTAATAAAAGGGATTGGATTTCCTCTTTTTCGGTATCCATATAAAACCCCAGGTACTCAGAGTTTAGGTAAGGCCCTTTGCTGATATTGATTCTATCCTTGTATTTGTCTCTTAGTTTGCCGCTGGGCGTCAAAAGTTCATCTTTATACGAAGCATCCAAACTGTTTAATAAATCGATCTTTCCTTTGGTAAACTGCAAAAACTCACTTTGCTTATCAGGTAAAAAGGTAACCGCTACGGCTTCAAGATAGGGAAGTTGCTTGCCGTTGTCATCTTTTTCAAAATACAATTGATTTTTACGAAAGACCAATTTTACGTTTTCTTCCCATAGCTTAAATTTAAAAGGACCTGTACCAATGGGATGAGCTCTAAATTCGTCACCATAATACGAAACCGCTTCTTTGGGTACTACAGAACAGTATCGCATGCTCAAAAGTCCCAAAAAGGCAGGGAACGGCATCTTGAGGTCTATTTTTAAAATGGTATCATTAACGGCATGATAATGCTTTACATTTTTTAGTACCCAATTCCCAGGAGAAGCAACTTTAGGATCTTTTAGTCGGTTAAAACTGTAGACAAAATCCTTTGCAACCACTCTTCTGGTGCTGTCTTTGGTGTTAAACGAAGTGTGTTTATGAAATTTCACATCATCCCTAAGGTAAAAAGTATAGTGCAGAGCATCTTCAGAGATTTCCCAGCGTTTGGCGATATCTGGTTTGATATGCAAACTATCATCCAACTGTACCAATCCATTAAACAATTGATTTGTAGCCCAAATATTGGCTACATCTCTGGCAAAAGCTGGATCTAGCGAACTTACATTCTCGTATTGATTATAGCGAAAAACAAGGTGATCTCTATCTTTTTCTTCAGAATTACTACAAGAAACAAGTGTTAGGGCTATATAAAATATTGTTATATAGTGATTTATGTGGAAATGATAATTGAATTTCAATTTTAGTAAACGAATTATTGTTGGTATATTTGCACCCTTAAATTTTATTGTAAAGGATAAAGATAAAGAGATTTCTGCCTTCAAGGAAAACGACAGCTGGTTTTATGAGAAAAAAGTTGCTTTTTATACATTGGGATGTAAACTGAATTTTTCAGAAACATCGACTATTGCCCGAAGTTTTGTAGACGAAGGTTTTGATCGTGTGGATTTTGCAGAGCATGCAGATATTTATGTGATCAATACCTGTTCGGTAACCGAAAATGCGGATAAGCGATTTAAAACTATCGTAAAACAAGCGCAAAAAGTAAACCCAGATGCGTTTGTGGCTGCTGTAGGATGTTATGCGCAATTAAAGCCGGAAGAACTGGCTGCGGTAGATGGAGTGGATTTGGTGCTGGGAGCAACAGAAAAGTTCAAGATCACAGATTATATCAATGATCTGTCTAAAAACGATTTCGGTCAAGTGCACTCTTGTGAGATCGAAGAGGCAGATTTTTATGTAGGGAGTTACTCGATCGGGGATAGAACCCGCGCGTTTTTGAAAGTGCAAGATGGTTGCGATTATAAGTGCACCTATTGTACGATTCCTCTGGCTCGTGGGATATCCCGTAGTGATACTTTGTCTAATGTGTTGAAAAACGCCAAAGAAATATCTGAACAAGGAATCAAAGAAATCGTACTTACGGGTGTGAATATTGGGGATTACGGTAAAGGAGAGTTTGGGAACAAAAAACACGAGCATACCTTTTTTGAATTGGTTCAAGCCCTGGATCAGGTTGAAGGTATAGAACGATTACGTATTTCTTCAATCGAGCCTAATTTATTGAAAAACGAAACTATAGATTTTGTATCCCAATCCAGAACCTTTGTGCCACATTTTCATATCCCTTTACAATCCGGTAATGATGAGATTTTGAAATTGATGCGTCGCAGGTATTTGAGTGATCTATATGTGGATAGAGTGACAAAAATCAATGAAGTAATGCCACATGCCTGTATTGGGGTGGATGTGATTGTTGGATTTCCAGGAGAAACTGATGATCATTTCCTGGATACGTATAATTTCTTATCGCAATTAGATATCTCTTACTTACACGTGTTTACCTATTCCGAAAGGGATAATACAATTGCAGCTGATTTGGATGGTGTAGTGCCTATGGATGTTCGTAAAAAGAGAAGTAAAATGTTGCGTGGTTTGTCGGTTAAGAAAAGAAGAGCGTTTTATGAGAGTCAGATAGGAACAGAAAGAATAGTATTGTTTGAATCTGAAAATAAGGAAGGATATATCCATGGATTTACTGAAAACTATGTCAAGGTAAAAATGCCATGGAATCCGGCTTATGTAAATTCCTTGCACCGGGTGGTGTTGACAAAAATTGATGATGATGGGATGGTGCGATTTGATTTTGTGCCAGAACCCGAAAAAATACAAGAAGCATAAACAAAAAAAACTGCAAGTAATTGCAGTTTTTTTATGCTATATACGTTGTAAGACTATATGTTTATTCCTACGGGTAATAAATCTTTGTATTTCCTTCTATTTTTCCGCATAAATTTTGCAATCGTAGGGCTTGTTGGAACCAATCTTATGTTGCGATCTTCGATAATGTTGAAAACAGCAACGATAAAATCTTCCTCAAATCCTTTCTTTACTAGTTCTTCGCTCATGATGAGTTTTGTCAGGAAAATTTTTCTTTCCTGTTGGGCGTACTCGATGGTCGCTTTCTGACCTTCAATTGTAGTCTCAAATTGTCTTAGAAATTCATTGTCAATAACTTCTAATCCAACATCACTCAAGTTCTCCATATTGTTTTTTAATTATGAGGTAAATAAGTTTTACTTATGGGGTAACCCCCTTGATTAACTGACTAACATCCGAAAGCAACACGCAAAACCATATCCGAAACTTGATAGGTTCAGTAATTATTTTGTTGATGCCTAACTAAGATTTGTTAGTTTACATTCCCTGTTTCAATAAAAAATTATTGATGTATTTCCTTTTATCTAAAGGGGGAATACTATAATTTTGAGTTGCAAAGATAAGAAAATTAGAGCTTTAAACTTTAATAGTACTGTTAAAATAGCTATGTCGCAGGAAGTTACCCATGTTTATTTTGTGCCAGGAATGGCTGCCGATGTTTCGATTTTTGAACATATACGTCTACCAGAAGCGCATTTTAAGACCTACACTATCCCTTGGAAAATACCAAATAAGGAAGAATCTATAGCGGATTATGCACAACGGATGTGCGAAGAAATTAAACATAAGGATGCAGTGTTGCTTGGGGTTTCGTTTGGAGGGGTGATTGTTCAGGAGATGAGTAAATATTTGCAACTTAAGAAACTTATTATCGTTTCTAGTGTAAAGAGTAAAGACGAATTGCCAAAGCGAATGAAAATCGCTCGTAAAACCGGACTGTACAAGTTGTTGCCAACTGCTGTGGTTTCTAAAATTGATAATTGGGAAAAACTGGCTTTTGGGGATTTTGCAAAGAAACGAGCAGCGATGTACCAACGCTATTTATCGGTGAATGATAAAGGATATCTGGACTGGGCGATCAAGAATATGGTATGCTGGGATCAAGAAGAAGCTCCAGAGGACCTGATTCATATCCATGGAGATAAGGATATTGTTTTTCCAATAGCGAATATCAAAAATTGTATTACGGTTGATCAGGGAACGCATGTAATGATTGTAAATAGGGCGAGATGGTTTAATAAACATTTACCTGAAATAATCGGGGATAACTTGCATTAGTCTAACTTTTTACGTTATATTGTAATCTAAATTTTATTTCCCCAATAAAATAAAACCTACTTAGAGATGAAGATGATAAAAAAAGTATTAGTTTTTTTAGGAGTGCTGTTTGTTTTCAGCATTCTGGTAAACGCAACGCAGGAAGAACCTCAAAAGACCCCTGTACAAGAACAGCTTGAGGATAATTTGGTAAACGACTACAATGTTTACGCTATCCCAATGCCTGATAATCTGAATTTTGCTGGAGAATTGGTGCCTATCGATAACCCGGATATCCGAGAGCGTATGGATAGAGAGTTGTTGGTAAATACCTACTGGCAATCTAATGGGTTGTTACTTTTTAAACGTGCCAACAAGTATTTCCCGGTTATAGAACCTATTTTGAAAGAAAATGGTGTGCCTGAAGACTTCAAATACCTTGCTGTTATTGAGAGTAGTTTGACACAAGCGGTATCGCCAGCTAGAGCAACTGGCTTCTGGCAGTTGCTGAAAGGAACTGCAAAAGAATATGGTTTAGAGGTGAATCAAAATGTAGATGAGCGTTATCATATCGAAAAATCTACAGAAGTAGCTTGTAAATATTTAAAAAGTGCCAAGGAGAAGTTTGGATCCTGGACATTGGCAGCTGCAGCATACAATGCAGGTCGTGCAGGAATCAATAGACAGTTGGAAAGACAAGATGCCGGTTCTTACTATGATCTGTTGCTAGGTGAGGAAACAGGACGTTATGTGTTTAGAATCGTTGCAGTAAAAGAGATTTTGAGCAATCCAAAGAAATATGGATTCAATTTCAATGATGAAGATTTGTATAAACACATTCCGACATTTAATGTGTTTGTAGATGAGCCTATTACTGATTTCAACGAGTTTGCCAAAATACATGATATCAATTATAAGATTCTAAAATTGCATAATCCCTGGTTAAGAGAAACCCATTTGAATAATACCACTGGTAAGGAATATTTTATAAAAATTCCTAGAGACGGATATTATAATGTGGGTACCGGACAGTAATTAATCTCCCGTTTTACAAGTTTTTTAAGTAAGTTAGCTGCTTATATATTACAACTATGAATATAAGTGTGCTAATCTCTTTGGTGCTAATCGGATTATTAGCTGGTTTTTTTAGTGGAACTTTAGGTATTGGCGGAAGCGTAGTGATGATTCCGTTGATGTTACTGTGGTTAAATTTTTCCCAACATGAAGCACAGGGGACAAGTTTGGCTGTACTTGCTGTACCGGTTACCTTGTTGGCGGCCTATAACTATTATCAGGAAGGGCACGTAAACTGGAAATATGCAGGTATTATTGCCATTACCTTCATTATAGGAGGATATCTCGGCAGTAAACTTGCAATATCTATCAATCAAGTTTTGCTCAAAAAAATATTCGGAGGTGTACTTTTACTAGTAGCTCTAAAAATGATTTTAGGAAAGTAACGAACTCAATATTAGTTTTTGTCTCTTAATAGGTTTCGCAACGAATCTTTTTCTCTTTTGTATTTTTCGTACTCTTCGTCGATTCTTCTTTCTTCAGCAGTTCTACCATCTTCACCAACTTCTTCATCTTCGGCTTCTTTTTCTTTAAGAGCTTCAGTATCTGTATCATCCTTAAGTAGACCTTTTCGATCAAGGTCAGCAATGATTAAAGATACTCCCTTGGACAGAGAATTGAAATGAATGTTATAAGAATTACTCAAGGTTTCGCTAGAATGATGCGTTTCTATTTTCTGAATATTTAATAATTTTTTCTCTTCATCCAAAAAATACATCATCGGGAATCCTAGGGCGTGTTTAAGCTTATTTACGATATACGAGTCCTGGTTGGTCTTTTCGTCAACATAAACCATTTGGATGTTCTTGCTATAGTCGTCGCTTTTGTCTTTTAAGTTTTCTTTGGTATCCCAAAACAATACCACAAAATCAATCTGATCATGAAATCTATCTGCTAGATCATTAAGTGCAGGGATTTCTCCAATTCCAGGAACACACCATGCGGCATATGTAATTAAAAAAATGGGTTTTTCGTATTCTTTGAAAGTAATGGGCTCTTCCTTAATGGTGTTAAAGGTAAAATCGTCCATATAGGTTCCATTAAGGTGATTGGTAACCAAAGAATCAAATAAAAAGGTGGCCCGCTCTAAGTCGTTTTGTCTGTAAGCTTCATCCATCTTTTGATTATACTTGACGATATGAGCAGAAATAGCGACAGAAAAGGGGATTCTTACTTCTTCTTGTGCAAATAGATGACTACAAAAAGAGAAGAGTATTCCTAGAATTAATAATTTTCTCATTCTAAAATAATTACAATAGCTAATGTACTATAAAGTCCTTAAAAATAAGCTTTTTTGTTATAAAAACTAATGCTCCTTACTTTAAGATTTTCAACAATAAAGCTATACAAGACTTATTACATAACGTAATATAGTAAACAATTAGTGTGCCTAAATTTTCTTCATTTGCTGTTTCATCATCGCAATCTGATCTTTAAGCATACCATGCTTATCCAATTTTTTGGCTTCAGTAAGCAAGGTTTGTGCTTCTCTCTTTCTTCTTTTGGTCATTGCGATACCAGCAAGATTAAGTTTTGCTACGGCCAAATCTTGATTCATTGATAATCCAAGCTTAACCGCTTTCTTTAAATATTTTTCGGCTTGTGTGATATTGGTTTGAGATAACATAATCCCCAAAAGATAATTATAGTATCCTTGTTGCTTTGTAGTAAGGGCAACCTCTGGATTTTTTATTTTGTCCAGCCATTTTTTTGCACCATCAAAATCTTGCTTGCGCAGTCTTAAAAAAGCAAGCAAAATCATTTCGTTTTTAAAGTATAAAAACACAAAAACCAGTGATAATAAAATTAGCATTATTCCATTACCCGTGTATCCTTCTATGATTTGCCATACGCCAGCACCAATAATTAGAGCTGCTATTACTAATTTTATATTTTTATTGAACATTGAAAATGTGTTATTTTGTAAGTCGCGGCAAAGGTAATAAAAACAAATAAAAATATTTTGATATTTAGGTTTGTCAAAGTAAAAAGTCTTCGTATATTTGCCCGCAGTTTTGGGTAGAGATATCCGAAAAATTCAAAATAAGGTATTCAAGAAGATTTTATAAAGATAGATAGTAATGAAAAGAACGTTTCAACCATCGAAAAGAAAGAGAAAAAACAAACACGGTTTCAGAGAGCGTATGGCTTCTGTAAATGGTAGAAAGGTATTGGCTAGAAGAAGAGCCAAAGGAAGAAAGAAATTATCTGTCTCTTCAGAATTAAGACATAAGCATTAATGAGAATGCGTAGTTTAAAATATTAAAGGTGTTACTTTATCGGTAACGCCTTTTTTTATATCTGCTAGAAAAAAATAATATATACAACACAATTTTAAGTACATGCCAAAAAGAGAAGACCTTAAGAGTATATTGATTATCGGATCTGGACCGATTGTAATTGGGCAAGCTTGTGAATTTGATTATTCAGGATCGCAAGCATTACGTTCATTAAGAGAAGATGGAATTGAAACGATTTTGATCAATTCGAATCCTGCAACGATTATGACTGATCCATCTATGGCGGATCACATATACCTTAAACCTTTGAATACGAAATCGATTGTTGAAATCTTAAAAGAACACCCTCAGATTGATGCGGTATTGCCTACGATGGGAGGACAAACTGCACTTAACCTATGTATCGAAGCAGATGAGAAAGGGATATGGGAAGATTTCAATGTTGAAATTATTGGTGTAGATATCGACGCCATTAACATTACCGAGGATAGAGAGCAGTTTAGAGAGTTAATGCTGAAGATTGGCATCGGAATGGCACCTCAAGCAACCGCTAATTCTTACTTGAAAGGTAAAGAAATTGCTCAGGAGTTTGGATTTCCATTAGTAATTAGAGCTTCTTATACCTTAGGAGGAGCAGGAGCTTCTTTTGTATATAAAGAAGAGGATTTTGATGAGTTGTTGACCAGAGGATTAGAAACTTCTCCAATCCATGAGGTGATGATCGATAAGGCCTTGATCGGATGGAAAGAATACGAATTAGAATTACTGCGTGATAACAATGACAATGTAGTTATTATCTGTACGATAGAAAATATGGATCCAATGGGGATTCATACCGGAGATTCGATTACGGTTGCACCGGCAATGACATTAAGTGATAAGACCTTCCAAAAGATGCGTGATATGGCAATCCATATGATGCGTAGCATCGGTGAGTTTGCAGGAGGATGTAACGTGCAGTTTGCTGTAAGTCCGGATGATCAGGAAGAAATCATTGCTATCGAAATTAACCCACGTGTATCCAGATCTTCTGCATTGGCATCAAAAGCTACTGGATATCCTATTGCAAAAGTAGCCGCCAAATTAGCGATCGGTTACAACTTAGATGAGTTGGATAATCAAATTACAAAATCTACTTCGGCATTGTTTGAGCCTACTTTGGATTATGTAATCGTCAAAATACCACGTTGGAACTTTGATAAATTCGAAGGATCAGACAGAACGCTAGGATTACAGATGAAAGCTGTAGGAGAGGTAATGGCAATTGGAAGATCTTTCCAGGAAGCATTGCACAAAGCTACGCAGTCACTAGAGATCAAACGAAATGGTCTGGGAGCTGATGGGAAAGGATATAAGAACTACGATCAGATTATAGAAAAACTTACTTATGCCAGCTGGGATAGAGTATTTGTGATCTATGATGCTATCCAGATGGGAATCCCATTGAGTAGAATTCATGAGATTACCAAAATCGATATGTGGTTCTTGAAACAATACGAAGAACTACACCATCTTGAAAAAGAGATTTCTACCTATACGATACAGTCGCTTACCAAAGATTTGATTTTAGAAGCAAAACAAAAAGGATTTGCAGATAGACAAATTGCACACATGGTAGGTTGCTACGAAAGTGAAGTGTATAATAAAAGAGAAGAGCTAGGAATCAAACGAGTATACAAGCTTGTAGATACCTGTGCTGCAGAATTTAGAGCAGAAACACCTTATTTCTATTCTACTTTTGAAGAAGAAATAGAAACACCAGAAGGTGTGGTGTCTGTGCATAATGAGAGTGTAGTAACCGATAGAAAGAAAATCGTAGTATTAGGTTCTGGTCCTAACCGAATTGGACAAGGAATCGAGTTTGACTACTGTTGTGTACATGGGGTATTGGCCTCTGCAGAATGTGGTTACGAGACGATCATGATCAACTGTAACCCAGAAACGGTTTCTACAGATTTTGATACAGCGGATAAACTATATTTCGAACCTGTTTTCTGGGAGCATATCTACGATATTATAAGACACGAAAAGCCAGAAGGTGTTATTGTACAGTTAGGAGGGCAAACAGCGCTTAAACTTGCAGAAAAATTAGATCGTTACGGAATCAAGATTATTGGTACAAGTTATCAATCGCTTGATCTGGCAGAAGACAGAGGAAGTTTCTCGACCTTATTAAAAGAAAATGGAATTCCTTATCCAGAATTTGATACGGCAGAAACAGCAGACGAAGCCCTAGCAGTGGCGGATCGATTGAATTTCCCGATTCTGGTAAGACCTTCGTATGTACTAGGAGGACAAGGGATGAAAATTGTGATCAACAAACAGGAGTTAGAAGAGCATGTAGTGGACTTGTTACGTAAAATACCAAACAACAAATTGCTGTTAGATCATTATTTGGATGGTGCTATCGAAGCCGAAGCTGATGCGATATGTGATGGAGAGAACGTATATATTATTGGTATCATGGAGCATATCGAGCCTTGTGGTATACACTCTGGAGATTCGAATGCTACATTGCCTCCTTTCAATTTAGGAGAATTTGTAATGCAACAAATTAAGGATCATACCAAAAAGATTGCACTTGAGTTGAATACAGTGGGATTGATTAACATCCAGTTTGCGATCAAAGATGATAAAGTATATATCATCGAGGCTAACCCAAGAGCTTCTAGAACGGTTCCGTTTATTGCAAAAGCTTACGGAGAGCCATATGTAAATTATGCAACCAAAGTAATGCTTGGAGAAAAGAAAGTGACTGATTTTGATTTCAAGCCACATCTAAATGGATACGCGATCAAGCAACCCGTATTTTCTTTCAATAAATTCCCTAACGTAAATAAGAAGTTAGGACCAGAAATGAAAAGTACTGGAGAGAGCATTTTATTCATTGATGATCTTAAAGATGATCAGTTCTATGATCTATACTCACGTAGAAAGATGTATCTAAGTAAATAAGCATTTTGACACATAAAAATAAGCCGGATTCTACTAGTTAGGATCCGGCTTATTTTGTTAAATACGTAAAATTTTAAGTTATTTTTTTGGACTCCTTAAAAAAAACTTAATTTTTTTGTCTATACATCGTAAATTGGGTTCTCTGTATAATAGTATCTGAGAAATAAATTTTATATTGATATGAGAACCGTCACTTTCCTAATTATGATTTATGGAATAGCATTATTTTCCTCTTGTGCCTTCAAAGAAAAAGAAGAAATTTCAGATCCAATAGATAAAAAAGTAGCAGAATTGATGTCAAAAATGACCTTAGAAGAGAAAATAGGTCAGATGACACAAATCACAGTTACTGCCTTAGAGAAGAGCGGATCTCCAGGTGTTTTGGATAAAGAGAAGTTGAGAGAAGCTATTCATAAATATAAAATAGGTTCTATATTAAATGTACCTAACCCTGGTGCACCTACACCACAACGGTGGTACGAAGTATTGAACGAAATTCTAGAAGAAACGAATAAAACCGATAATAAGATCCCTGTGATATATGGCATTGATGCTATACACGGAGCCAGTTATACCGCTGGTGCCATTTTGTTTCCCCAGCAGATTGGTATGGCAGCAACATGGGATCCAGAATTGGTTGAGAAATGTACGGCGGTTTCTGCATATGAAACAAGAGCTTCTTCGATCCCATGGGTATTTTCTCCAGATTTGGATTTACCTAGAAACCCAGCGTGGTCAAGACTTTGGGAATCTTTTGGAGAGGATTCTTATTTATCTTCTGAAATGGGAGTAGCCATGGTTAAAGGATTTCAAGGAGATGATATTGGGGATGCTAACAAAGTTGCAGCATGTATTAAACATTATATAGGATATGGTAGTCCAACAACAGGTAAAGATAGAACACCGAGTATCATACCAGAACGAGTGTTGAGGCAATACGATTTACCGATTTACGAAAAGAGTGTAGAAGCCGGAGCAAAAAGCGTAATGATCAGTTCTGGGGAGATTAACGGGACACCAGTTCATGCTAGTAAAAGAATTATTACCGATATTTTAAAAGGGGAACTTAACTTCAAAGGATTTGTAGTTACCGATTGGAAAGATATTATTTATTTACATACGCGTCATAAAGTAGCAGCAACCATGAGAGAAGCTGTAAAAAAATCTGTAATGGCAGGTATTGATATGAGTATGGTTCCTGAGGATTATACATTTTATGAGGAGTTATTCTCTTTGGTTAGTGATGGGGAAATACCAATGGCTCGAATTGATGATGCCGTACGAAGAATATTAAGAGTAAAATACGAATTAGATTTATTTAGAACGCCAGTTACCAATCCTGAAGATTATCCCGATTTTGGTACAGCCTCTTCTTCGGCCTTAGCATACATTGCGGCTTCAGAGTCTATTACCCTATTAAAAAATAAGGAGAATGTTTTGCCATTGTCCAAAGAAAAGAAAGTATTGGTTACAGGGCCAACCGCAAATAGTATGAAATATCTAAATGGTGGTTGGTCTTATACATGGCAAGGGGAGAAGAGTGATCAATACGCTAAAGATAACCTGAATATTAAGCAAGCTTTTGAAAAGAAACTAGGGGAAGAAAATGTATTATATGCTCCGGGAGTATCTATTTTTGAAGAAATAGATATTGCCAAATCCGTTGCTCTGGCAAAACAAGCAGATTATATCGTGTTGTGTTTGGGTGAACATAATTATACGGAAACTCCAGGAGATATTGATGATTTGGTAATTACAGAACCACAAGTAAAATTGGCTGAAGCATTGAGTAAACTGAATAAACCAATCATTTTGGTACTTAATGAAGGAAGACCAAGAATAATCAGTCAGTTTGAAAAGGATATGGACGGAGTACTACAGTGCTATCTTCCAGGAAATGAAGGTGCAAAAGCTTTAGTTGATGTGGTTTATGGAGATGTAAATCCAAGTGGTAAGTTACCGTACAATTACCCGCGATATACCAGTGCTTTGCAAAAGTACAATCGTAAGTATACCGAAAGTCTTGGAGATAGTGAACAAAATGATGATGCAGATTATCAAAGAAGTTATAATCCACAGTGGGAGTTTGGCTTTGGATTGTCCTACACCACTTTTGAATATAAAAATTTGAGTTTTGATAAAGTTTTCTTCAAAAAAGGAGATGCTGTAAAAGTGAGCGTAGATGTACAAAACACTGGAGAGAAAAAAGGAAAAGAAGTGGTGCAGTTGTATCTCACAGATCTTTATGCCAGTATTACTCCAGAAGTAAAATCGCTGAAAAGGTTCAGTAAGATCGAACTTCAACCGGGAGAAGTTAAGACCGTTTCGTTTACAATCGATGTAGATGATCTCAAATTTGTAGATGAAAATAACCAGTGGGTCGCAGAAAGTGGGGAGTTTGAAATTTCTGTAGGAAATTTGGTCAAAAAAATTGTTTTAGAAAAAGAGATATAAACGTTTTTGATTATATTTATATATAAAAAAAATGTTAAATTAATCTTGAAAAGGTGCTAATGAGGTTATATTTTTAAGGAATTCATAAATTACACAAATTCGTTCAAATGCAAGTCGTTACAAATGTTGATGCTATATTATGGTCTAAAGTTAAACAAGGAGATTTAGAAGCCTTTAATTCACTTTATGATAAATATATTGATACGTTGTATGCATTTGGAACCCAACATACCAACGACAAAGATCATGTTATGGATTGTATCCATGATTTGTTTGTGGATATCTACAAGTATAGAAAGAAATTATCTGATGTTGATAATGTGAAATTCTACCTTTTTAAATCTTTAAAACGTAAGATTAATAAAAAGTTTAAGTCTAAAATCAAACTTTTTTCGGCAGACGAGAATAGAAAAGAAATAGTATCTATGAATAGTTCTGTCGAAGAATCTATTATACAATCTGAAAAATCTGCAGAAATCAGTGCTAAACTTTCTTTGGCCTTAACCTCCCTATCTAGTAGGCAAAGAGAAGGATTGTCCCTCAAATTTGATGAAAAAAAGTCTTACGAAGAAATAGCTGCTATCCTTGGGATTTCTATCGAATCTGTAAGAACTCTTATCTACAGAGCAGTAAAAAAACTCCGAAGTGAAATAGAAGTATAGCCAATCAAAAAAAATAATATTAGATTTTTGTCTATGTTTTTTGATATGAGTGCTTTAGTATGTAGAAGATCAATTCGTTATGTATCAGAATGATGGGTTGCGTCGAATAAAAAAACGTGTTGATAAAGAAATATTGTAATTATATAATATCATAAAGATGTTAACGGAAAAAGAAAAGGAATTTTTAAAATCTAGGATAAATACCTCCATTGTTGAACATAATCGCAAAAGGAAGAAGAGGAAGGTTACCTATTTTTTTGGTATGGCGGCGGCAATAATTTCAGTGTTATTGCTGTCGATAGTCTACCAGAATAAATTCACAAAGACTTCGAAAATCAAAAATTATGTGGATGCCAATAAGGTGAATTTGATTCAAGAAGGAGATGTGAAACTTGTATTACATGACAATAAAGAAATCAATATACAGGAAAAAGAATCTAATATTGAATACTCGAGTACTGGGGATCAAGTGAATATCAATAGTTCTGAGAAGGTAGCGCAAGTAGCCAAAGAAAGTTACAATACGATATTGGTGCCTTATGGGAAAAGAACAAAACTTACCTTATCAGATGGAACCAAAGTATGGTTGAACTCTGGATCTAAACTTACATATCCGGTTGCATTTGTTGGAAATAAAAGAGAAGTGCACTTAACAGGAGAAGCGATTTTTGATGTTAGACATAATCAGAAAAAACCATTTTATGTATTGACTAATGATTATGATATTAAGGTTTTAGGAACGGTGTTTAATGTAAGTAGTTACGAGGATGATTCCTATACTAGTACTGCTCTAGAACGCGGAAGCGTAGAAATCAAATACACTTCGAATTCAATTTTTGGAAACTCTAAAATAAAAATTAAGCCAGGAACATTAGCTGTTTACAGTCATAGGAACAAGACGATAAGAAGCAGTAACGTAGACGTTGCAAAATATATGTCCTGGAGAGAAGGGAAGTTCATTTTCAAAAAAGAACGACTTTCAGGAATTGTAAAGAAACTATCTAGATTCTATAATGTTCAGATTGTTATCAATGACGAAGATCTTAAGAATGAGACTTTCTCTGGGCATTTGGATTTAAAAGATAGTATCGAAAAAGTGATCGAAATTATTAAGGAAACCACTGATTTAAAATATGAAAAAGAGAACGGTAAAATTGTAATTAACTAAACAGAAAATATATGAAATAACAGAACCACCACCTCCATTTTATTTACTTCATAAAAAAGTCAGAAAATGCGGCAACATTTTCTGACCAGAGTCATCTCGTATTGCATAATGCAATACTTAACGCATAAAAAACAAAATTATGAATAAAAAAGCTAACTGTCACTCTTTTTTATCCAAAAAGAAGACATACAATTTTTTATTAACCATTATGAGGGTTTTTATTTTATTCTTGTGTCTGGGGCTATCGAGTGCATACGCATATAACTCTTACTCACAAACAAAGCTTACTATTAAAGTCGAAAACGCAACTTTGGAAGATCTGTTCGAGCAGATTCATTCTCAAAGTGAGTTTATATTTTTCTACAAAGACGACGTATTAAAAAAGGATCATAAAGTAACGCTTAATCTAAAAAGATCTACAGTAAACGAAATACTGGATAAGGCATTAACGCAAACAGGTTTGGTATACAAAGTTATTGATCGGCAAATTGTCATATCAAGGCAAAAAATTGAGCCAATTACGAAAACGTTTTCAGACGCACTTACTGTTCAGACTTCAATTTCTGGAACGGTAAGTACATCAGACGGATCTCCCTTACCAGGGGTAAATGTATTGGTAAAAGGAACTTCAAAAGGTACACAAACTGATTTTGACGGAAAATACACGCTAGAGGTTTCTAGCGGAGATATTTTAGTCTTTTCATATATCGGATTTGTAACCAAAGAGCAAACGTTTGCAGGGCAATCTTCAATGGATATTACCTTGCTAGAAGATGCTAGCGAACTTAGTGAAGTTATTGTAACAGGATATACCACACAAAGTGCCAGAAGCATTACTGGATCTGTAACTATAGTAGAATCTGAGGCTATCGCGGCGACTACTCCTGCTAGTTTAGAACAAGCATTACAAGGACAAGCAGCTGGGGTTACTGTTGGTGTTGAAGGTGGACCAGGAGGAAATTCGGCAGTAAGGATTCGTGGATATGGTACTATTAATGGTAATGATCCATTATATGTAATTGACGGGGTACAAACAGGGCAAGGTTTAAATGATTTAAACCCTAATGATATCAAATCGATTCAGGTTCTTAAAGATGCGGCAGCAGCTTCTATTTATGGTATTGGTGCAGCAAACGGGGTTATCGTAATTACTACAAAAAACGGAAACAAGAACAATAAAGTTTCTTTTAACTATAGTGCGCTAACAGGTGTTGATTTTATTCCAGAATCTGTATTTCCAGAATTCGCTACACCACAACAAATTGCAGATGCACGCTGGCAAGCCCTATCAAATGATGGTTTAGCACTTTCTCATCCGCAATACGGTACAGGACCTAATCCAATACTTCCGGATTACATTCTTCCTGAAGGTTTTGTAGGAACACTGGATGAGAGTACGTATAGTTTTCCAAACAATAGAATTACTAGAGCAAATCAGGCAGGAACCGATTGGTTTGATGCATTTTTTGATACTGCCTTTGTACAACAACATAATATTTCTGCTACTGGAGGAGGAGAAAATTCGAAGTTGTACGTAGGACTTGGTTTATTAGATCAAGAAGGGGTAGGGCGTGCTACTAGTTTTGAAAGATATAACCTAAGAGTAAACTCTGAATTTGATATCACAGATCGTCTTAGATTAGGAGAGTCTGTAAACGTATCATATTCAGAAAGAATCGGAATTATTGACCCTGTAGGGAGTTCAAGTAACCAGAATAATGAAGGACAAATCGCATCCTTATATCGTAGTAACCCTTTAATTCCTGTTTTTGATATTCAAGGAAATTATGCAGGTACCGCGGGTATTGGAGGGGTTGGTAATGCTTCAAATCCGATTGGACAAGCAGATAGAAATGCAGAGAATCCTACAGAAACCATTAGAGCCTTAGGTTCTATCTATGCCGAAGTAGACATATTTGATGGATTATCACTAAAAACCACATTTACTGCGGATTTAACAGCTTCTAAATTTTCATTCTTTAGACCTGTAGATTTCGAAAATTCTGCAGCAAGACAGGTAAACCTGTTAAGAGAGACATCTACAGATATTTTTAATACAAACTGGTATAATATTTTACAGTATAAAAAGATCTTTAATGGTGTGCATAGTGTAGATGCCTTCGTAGGTACGGAATTTAAAAAGAACCGATTCGAACAATTCTTCGCGCAAGTAACAAATTTCTTACAGGATGATCCTGATTTCACCTTCATTAGTGCAGGTACAGGTGTGCAAACCGTAGGTAGTGGACAGTCAAAATCTTCTAGTTTTTCTGTCTTCGGAAAAGTGGATTATGCCTATGACGATAAATACTTAGTAAGTGCTACCGTGCGTCAAGATCAATCTTCACTTTTTGAAGGAGGTAATCAAGATGCTGTTTTCCCTGCATTTAGTTTAGGATGGAGATTATCTGGAGAGAGTTTCCTTGAAGATTCTCCAATAGTTGATAATTTATTATTAAAGTTTAGCTGGGGACAAGTAGGAAACAATTCGATTCCTGCGTTTAGAGGAATCACATCCTTTGCTTCGAACCTGAACTTTTATAACTATAATGGGAATACTGGATTTTTCTTATCCAATATAGGAGATCCAGATCTTACCTGGGAGACCACAACCACAACCAACATTGGTATTGCTGCTACCTTGTTCAACAATGCATTAAGTGTTGATTTAGACGTGTACGAAGCAGTAACCGAAGATATGTTATTGGCAGTACCAGTAGATCCTACCGTGTTTGGTAATACTATTGGTTCTATCTTTAGAAACTTTGGTCAGATGACGAATAGAGGATTTGATCTTGGAATTACATACTCTAGTAATCCAGAAAGAGCTTTTTCTTATTCGATAGGTCTTAATGTATCTCACTATAAGAACGAAGTGGATTTCTTGGATGAGAGCAACTTGGATCAAGTAATTGCAAATCCGAATTTAGGATCGCAAACTAGATTCGAAACAACCAATACATTAGCAGGTGAGCCTATTTCTTCTTTTGTTGGATTTACTTGGGAAGGAATAGACCCAAATACGGGTAGAGCTATTATTACGGGAGATGCCAGAGATATTATCGGAAGCCCGCATCCTGATTTTACTTACGGAATTAATTTCGATGCTACGTATAAGAATTTCGACTTATCAATGCTTTTCCAGGGATCTCAAGGAAATGATATTTATAATCTAACAAGGTTCTGGACAGATTTCTCAAATTTTGAAGGAGCTAGAAGTTTAGACTATATTAGAAATTCATGGTCTCCAACAAATCCAGGAGGTACTTTACCTGCATTTACGCTTAGTGCAGATGAGTCTGTAGGATCATCCTACTATATCGAAGATGGATCTTATGTAAGATTAAAAAACATAGCTGTCGGATATACCTTGGGAGATGCGATTAGTGAAAAATTGAAGTTAGATAAGATTAGATTTTTCTTGCAAGGAAAGAACCTGATTACGATTACTGATTATTCTGGTTTAGATCCTGAGATCAATTTATCAAACTACACCAACCAACAACAAGCCAACTTGGAAATCGGAGTTGATAGAGGAGCATACCCAGTTTCACGTTCAGTAAACCTGGGAGTAAACGTTTCATTTTAAAAAAAATAGCAATGATTAAGATATATAAACTTTCGAAAATCAGAACAATCAAAGTAATGACTGTTTTGTTACTTGCTGGTACGATATTCCAGGCTTGTAAAGACGAGTTAGAAATCCCGTTGCAAGGTCAGTTAAGTGAAGATGTAATTGTGTTTGATAGTAGTTGGGTAAGTTCACAATTAACTGCAGCTTATGGAATGTTGGACCTTAATGTTTCAACTTCTGATCCATGGCGATCAGATCCTTCGCATTGGATTTATGGAGAGGTGTCTTCAGATAATGCCTATAAAGGTAGTGACCCTGGGGATCAGCCTATTATTGATAATATTGAGGCATATAGAGCTTTAGCTACAGAAAATAGTTATTATGGGTTTTTATGGAATGCTATTTTTGAAGGAGTAGCAAGAAGTAATGAAGCAATCCGTGGAGCTCAAACAGGTTTAGAACGTGGAGATCTAACTGCTGCTGAAGCTGCTCAGTTTGAGGCAGAAGGTAGATTCCTTAGAGCACACTATCATTTTGAAGCTAAGAAGCTTTGGGGTAAAATTCCTTACATCGATGAAACAGTTACAGAATCACAATCTAATGAAAATGTAGATTCTTGGGCATTGATCGAAGCTGATTTTCAATATGCTATAGATAACCTTCCTGAAACGTCAAGATTTGTGGGTGCAGCAAATAGCTGGACAGCCACTGCTTATTTGGCTAAGGCCCATATGTACCAGTTAGATTATGCTGCGGCAAGTCCAATATTGGATAATGTTATTAATGGAGGTCCGTATAGTCTGACAATGAAATATTCGGATAATTTTAATGCAGCGACAAAAAACTCTAGTGAATCTATATTTGCAGTACAACATACGGTTAGTGATGGAGCTGCAAATGATGATAATGGTACTTGGGGACAAGCACTTAATTTTCCTCAGGGAGCACCAGTAGGTACTACAGGAGGAGCTTGTTGTGGTTTCTTCCAACCATCACAAAATTTGGTGAATGCCTATAAGACCGATGCTTCTGGATTACCATTATTGGATACATTTAACGATGTTGATGTAACCAATGATGATGGAGTTCCTGCAGAAGACCCTTTTACACCATATACTGGTGAGTTGGACCCAAGATTAGATTGGAAAGTAGGTCGAAGAGGAATAGATTTTAATGGTTGGGGAATTATGCCAGGACAATCCTGGATTCGAAACCCGGCCAATGGAGGACCGTACTTACAAAAAGTTTCGGTATTTAGAGCTAGCCAGTTTAACGATCCTTCTATTGATGCGCCAAGTGCATGGGCTCCTGCTGTAAGTGCGATTAATACAAATATTATTCGTTTTGCTGAAATTCTTTTATGGAGAGCAGAGATCATGGCTGCTAATGGTGAGGGTGATCTTGGAGCAGCACTAGTGGATAGAGTGAGAATGCGTGCAGCAAATCCAGAAGATTTTGTAAGAACATTGGATGTAGATGGGAACCCAACCGCGACACCAGCTGCTAATTATGTAATTAGTACTTATGGAACCTTTACAGATCAGGCACAAGCAATACGAGCAGTAGCACACGAGTACAGAATCGAAACTGCACTCGAAGGACATAGATTCTTTGATTTAGTAAGACGCGGCGAAGCCGTAAATACAATTAATACCTACCTTGCTGTTGAAGGCACCAAGCGTACACATCTTAGTGGAGTAACTTTTCCCGGAAGAAGTATTGTATATCCAATTGCACAAAGTGTAATTGATGTGAGCGGTGGTGTTATCATGCAAAACGATGGATATTAAATTGTTTTTAGTTTGAATTGTTTTCTAAAAAACAGTATGTTATGCATACTGTTTTTTTGCTTCTTTAAATAAAAGAAAATGACATTGAGATATTTGAAAATCCTGATTATAGGCCTGATTTTAGGGAGTTGTACAAAAGAAAAAACATCTTTTGATGAGAAAATTTTCGAAAGGTTAACCCCAAAAACGACAGGTATTGAATTTAGTAACATCCTTACGGAGACTGATTCTCTAAACTATTTTACCTACTCCTATTTGTATATGGGTGGAGGAGTAGCTGTTGGAGATATCAATAATGATGGATTGAAGGATTTATACTTTACAGGAAATCAGGTGGCTAACGCATTATATCTCAATAAAGGAGATCTTACTTTTGAAGATATTACGACAACTGCCGGAGTTTCTGGTGATGACAGATGGTATACCGGAGTGACTATGGTAGATGTCAATAATGATGGTTATCTAGATATCTACTGTTCTGTAGGAGGTAAGTTTGAACCAAAATACAATCAATTATTTATCAATAACAAGGACAATACCTTTTCAGAAAAAGCCGAAGAATATGGTATTGCTGATATAGGGAACAGTGTACAGGCTACGTTTTTTGATTACGACAAGGACGGAGATTTGGATCTATATGTAGCCAATTATCCGCCGACAAGTTTTAATGCTCCTAATTTCTATTATGCATTCAAAATGCGAACGTTAAAAGATCATGAATCTGATCATTTGTACCGTAACGATGGAGATAAATTTGTAGATGTAACCAAGGAAGCTAATGTAAGGAGTTTTGGGTTAACCCTTAGCGCAACCATTGGAGATTTAAATAATGATAGCTGGCCAGATATTTACGTGTCTAACGATTTTAGTACGCCAGACTATTTATACATCAACAATCAAGACGGTACATTTAGAGAAGTCGTAAAAGAAGCGACTTCGCAAACCGCTTTTTTGGTATGGGAGCAGATATCGCAGATTTCAACAATGATGGAAATCTGGATATTTTTCAGGTGGATATGGATGCGCAATCCAATAGACGTAAAAAGGCCAACATGGCCAGTATGAATCCTAGTTTGTTTTGGAGTACTGTAAATTCTGGTTTTCATTATCAATACATGCATAACTGTCTACAACAAAACACCGGAATTATTAAAGATGGTGTTCCTCAATTTACAAATGTGTCCAGAATAACAGGAACCTCTTCTACAGATTGGAGCTGGGGGCCGTTATTTGCAGATTTCAATAACGACGGTTACAAAGACCTGTTTGTTTCTAACGGAACAAGACGAGAAATAAATAACAATGACTATTTTAAGAAAATAGACCGATTATCGGCCGATAGTGATAGCTTGCTACAGAAAAGCTTAAAAATACCTTCAGAAAGAATAGATAATTTCATGTATCGCAATACAGGAGATTACAATTTTGAAATGATTAATAAAGAATGGGGTATTGAGTACGAAGGTTTCTCAAATGGAGTGGTCTATGCAGATCTGGATAATGATGGAGATCTGGAAATTGTGACCAATAATATTGACGATCACGCTTCTGTTTTTGAAAACAAAAGCGCACAGCTTCATAATTACTTAACCATTCGATTCAAAGGAGATCAAAATAATACATTTGGATTGGGAGCCAGAGTTTATGTCACTGTAGCTGATCAAACTCAAATGCAGGAATTGACACTTACTCGTGGATTTCAATCCTCAGTAGCTCCCGAAATGCATTTTGGAATCGGTTCAGAGACTGCAATAGAAGAAGTTAAAGTGGTATGGCCAGACGGTAAATCACAAGATCTTAAAGGAGTTTCTGCAAATCAGATACTTACTTTAGCATATACAGATGCTGTTCAAAATGACTCTTCAGAAGGTGAAAAACAAACATTGTTCTCTTCTTTAGCAGAAACCTCATTTCCGGCACACAAACACGAGGAAAACTCCTATGATGATTTTAAAATACAAGTACTACTGCCACATAGAATGTCTCGTTTTGGTCCTGCATTAGCGGTTGGAGATCTCAATAATGATGGATTAGAAGACTATTTTGTAGGAGGAGCTTCTGGAGTTGCAGGAAGTGTGTATTTGCAAGAAGAGACGGGTTTTAAAAAGTTAGAGACAGATAGTTTTGAAGCGGATAAGAAAAGCGAAGATACTGGAGCCCTTGTTTTTGATATAGATCAGGATGGAGATAAAGATTTGTATGTGGTAAGTGGTGGATATGAGTTTGCTCCAGATGCCGCACAATTACAGGATCGGATTTATATCAATGATGGTAAAGGAAATTTATCCAAAGCAGAAGAAGGTACCTTACCTCAAATGTTAACCAGTGGATCTCGTGTGTATAACTTGGATTTTGATAAAGACGGACAAGAAGATATTTTGGTACTGGGTAGACAGGTGCCATGGCATTATCCAAGCCCTGCGAATAGCTACTTGTTGCGAAATGTAAGTAGCGATGGAGTTCCAAAATTTGAAGATGTTACTCAAAAAATGGCCAAAGAACTAACTGGATTAGGGATGGCAACCAGTGCGGTAGTT
This sequence comes from Aquimarina sp. KJ22-3, assembly GCF_055808215.1. Classification (NCBI taxonomy): domain Bacteria; kingdom Pseudomonadati; phylum Bacteroidota; class Flavobacteriia; order Flavobacteriales; family Flavobacteriaceae; genus Aquimarina; species Aquimarina sp. KJ22-3. The sequence goes on from NZ_CM147859.1 coordinate 2,077,454, forward strand.
ACAGATATCGACAATGATGATTGGCCAGACGTGATTATTGTGGGAGAATGGATGCCGGTACGGGTTTTTAAGAACACGAAAGCAGGATTCGAAGAACAGACGGAACAATTAGGGTTGGGCGATGATACTACCGGTTGGTGGTGGAGTATAGCAGAGGGAGATTTTGATAATGATGGCGATATGGACTATATTTTAGGGAATAATGGACTCAATTATAAATACCAGGCTACCGAAGATGAAACCTTTGATATTTATGTGAATGATTTTGATAAAAATAATTCTTCAGATATCGTATTGAGTTATTTTAATGACGGGAAGCAGTTTCCTGTTAGGGGGAGACAATGTTCTTCAGAGCAAATCCCAGGGATAGAATATAAGTTCAAAGACTACAAAAGTTTCTCTGAAGCAACGTTGGTTGAGGTATATACCAAAAAGTCCTTGGACTCTTCTTTGCATTACCAGGTTAAATCTTTTGCAAGTATTTATATTGAAAATAAAGATGGAGCAGAGTTTAAAGTACATGAGCTACCGGTAGAAGCGCAGCTATCTTCAATTAATCAGGTTTTGGTAAAGGATTTTGATAAAGATGGAAATATGGATGCAGTAGTTGCAGGAAACCTATATGCCTCTGAAGTAGAAACCCCTAGAAATGACGCAGGTTATGGTTTATTCCTAAAAGGAAACGGAATGGGTGGTTTTGATCCCATTTCAGCTTCAGAGAGTGGATTGTTTATTTCTGGAGATGTAAAGGATATGGCGCTAATTTCTAACAAAAAGACTGAGTATATCATATCGGCAAAGAACAATGATTACCTTCAATTTGTAGAAGTTAAAACCAAAAATTAAAACGGAGTGTAGCTTTTCAACAAATCATAATCTTTTGTCAAAATTTCAAAAGATCTGTTGTTTTATGTGTTTGTTAACGACATATATTACTGATTATTAGTAAATTGTAGTAAAAGCAGTCACATGAAAAAAGTATTACTCTATTTTTTGTTATTCGCAGGTATGACCTTGGTATACCCCAACCTTCCTGAAAGCACAAATCCTATAAAGGTAAACAACGAAGTGTTTTCTGTAGAAGTTGCTCCCGCTATTTCATCAGGTTTGATTACAATCAAAACCAATTTGGATGTAAAAGGACCTCTCCAGATCAAAATTATGGACAAAGGAGGACTAGTTAGACTAGAGAAAAAGTTGCACTTAGAACGAGATATCGACGTGTCTGGCCTTAGGAAAGGACACTATCTGGTAGAAGTGTATACTGGTAATTATGTTGCTATTGGCAGATTTTATAAAGGACAGGATGCTATAAATAACAAATAGATAGCTCTATCTTTCTAAAAACCCGTCGGCTTCCCAGTCTAGGATAACATCGATAATTTCTTGAGGTAATCTTCCTGCAGGAGGCATTACGTTATTAACACTATTAGAAACCATTCTTAACACCAAATCTCTGTTCACGCCAATAATGGTTTCATCATAATTTCGCATAGGGAAAGGAGCTCCTTGCGCCAATGGAATGGTATGACATTCTAAACAGTGTTCATCGATGATTGCCTTTACATCGGCTTCATAGGTAGTTATTTTATTTGGATTAGGATTTACATCCGGATCTGGCCCTGGATCAGGATCAGAATCATCACTACCACCGCAACTTGCAAGTACGAGTAACGAGGCGAAAAGTAAAAATTTTGAACATATAGTTTTCATAGCGTGGGGTTTTTCTCTGAAATATACGAAAGATTCAAGAATTACCTATATAACGAGAAATATACAGCTAAATTATAGTTCAATTTTAACGTTATATTCCTTCAATAATTCCAAATGAGATTCATATTCAAATTCTGAAGCTTTAAAACGCCCTCGTCTTACTTTGGCATCTTCCTTTCTGATAATACTTCTTACAAAACGTCTTACAGCGGTTTTGTTCTCTAATATTAAACCAGGCACCGCAACACTTTTTCCATCATTGTCTTTGGCTACCATCGTAAAATAACTAGAATTGCAGTGTTTGATTTTACCGGTTTGTATATTTTCAGCTTCAACCCGCACTCCAACCACCATAGAAGTCGTTCCAACATGATTTACAGAAGCTTTTAAGGTTACTAGTTCTCCTACTTCTACTGGTTTCAGGAAATCTACTTTATCCACGCTAGCTGTTACACAATAGGTTTCAGAATGTTTGGATGCACAGGCAAAAGCGATTTGATCCATTAGCGAAAGAATATAGCCGCCATGTATTTTTCCACTAAAATTAGAATGGGAGGGGAGCATCAGTTCAGAAATCAGTACTCTGGAATCTTTATTGGTTTTATATTTTTTCATGGCAAGTTATTTATTTCTGAAATGTGGAGAGATTTCTTCTACTACGTCTACAATAAAATATTTGGTATCACCCAACCAGGAGATGGTTGCAAATCGTTCTTTGTAGGTAAGTTTTACATAACGCCCTTGAAATTTCTGAAGTTTTTTGATCACTTCCTTGTCACTATCTTCTACAGAGAAACTAAAAATTTGCGCTCCTGATATTCCCTGACTGATTTCGCCTTCCCAGGTTTTAAAAACAACACCCTTGTTGCTAAATTTAATAAGCTCGCCACTGCGTGTTCCTTTACTATAAGTGGTATAATATACGGTAGCATACCAACCCGCAAACAGCAGCAAAATAACGGCAATAATTATGGCTAGTATTTTTTTCATCTATTTGAAAATTTTTATTTTCTGGTGATTAAACAAATAAAAAATTTCTGCTTAGATCAACCACTTCGTTTTCGCATAAAAAATTTAATTATTTAAGTGAGTAAACAAAAAATTAATTTTGTTTATACTCATTTCATAGCGCCTGATACACTTTGGTCATAAATTCATCAATTTGATTAGGCTCTAACCATCGGGTTACCACAACCAGTTGCTCTTTTTGATCGATAACAATAAAATTTCCTCCAAAACCGGCTGCATAATACAAATGCTCAGGGAGCCCTTCCCAATGGCGAGCTCCTTTTTGATTGAGCCACCACATAAATCCATAGTTCGAATTAGCTTGCGAAGGTTGTATAGCCTCTTTTATCCAGGATGGCGATAGCAATTGTTGGTTCTTCCATTTACCATTATTCAAAAACAAGAGTCCGAATCTGGCATGATCCAGGGTGTTGATAAAAAGTCCACCACCAGAATGCCCACCACCGCTTACCGATTGCATCTTTAAACCATCTATAGTAACCCAAGAGTTGTCGTAACCAAACCATCTCCAGGAAGTGGATGCGCCAATGGGGTCCATAATTTTTTCCTTTAGTACTTGAGGTAAAGGTTTACGCCAAACGTTAAGTAAGGAATATGCCAGTACATTTACGCGTACATCGTTATACTCAAAGACAGTTCCTGGGGTGTTGAGCTTGCGAGATTTCCAGTCGTCTATTCCTCCTTCTCTGGGAGGTCTATCTGCCCAGTCATACCCTCCCCATAATTGACCTGACCAATCTGAGGATTGTGTTAGTAAATGACGCCAGGTAATCGTTTTGTTGTGAGCGCCATCAAAGGTTTGATCCCATAAATACGTATATGTAAAATCATCTACAGAAGAGATTAAGTTGGCGTCTACAGCGAGTCCTGCCATGGTAGATAAGTAACTTTTAGTAACACTAAAAGTCATATCTACTCGCTCAGTATCACCCCACTGTGCAATGATGTATCCATTTTTTAGAATCACACCGGCTGGATTTCCTCTCTTTTTGGTAGGACCAAGGATTTTATGATAAGGTTCTCTTTCGAACCCTTTTAATATCGCTTGTCTTAAATCTTTGGCACCAGAATATTCGTTAGTCTTGGCAAAATCTATGGCCTCTTGTAACTTTTGGGTGTTGATGCTAAATGCTGCTGGTGTTTTTTCTTCCCATTCTCCTCTTTCAGGAAAATACAGTTGTTGTCCCCAAGCAGAGAACATAAAAAAGAAAAGCAATATACTATTGAAAATACGAGAAATTTGTGTGAGATGGATTGGAATCATAAAATTAGAGTTGTTTTTTGGTGATTCGTCGAACTAAAAGCAGAAAACCAACGGCAAATAGGAGTGAGCTTAAAAAGAAGAGCCCTTGTAAAAAATAAGAGAAAATTAAATATTTGTCGGATCCCCAGGTAGTAGCATAACCGATCCCAACTCGACTGGTAATAGTTCCTAAAATAGATAATCCACTACCAATTACTAATAAAAGACTATCCGCTTTTGGACCTCTTTTAAAAAGATAATACATGCAAATTACTACTAGAAATAATTGCCCCAAGGAAGTAACTAATCCTAAAAAAATGTAATAGATAATTTCTGATATACTAGGTCCCATACTAAAAGTTTTATAAATCCGAATCTTCTGTTGCTCTTTTGATGATAGCTTCTGGTAACGCTTTTTTGGCTTTGGCTCCCATTTTCTTTAGTTTTTCGACACTGGTAATAAGATTACCTCGTCCCTCTACCAATTTATTCATTGCAGCTGAATAGTCTTTTTTGGCATCATCAATTTTTTTACCTACACCAGTAAGATCTTTTACCAAGCCTTCAAACTTATCATACAATGCCCCAGCTTGTCTGGCGATCTCAATGGCGTTACGTTGTTGCTTTTCATTATTCCACATGGTATCTATGGTGCGCAATGTTGCCAGAAGGGTAGAAGGCGTTACGATTACAATATTCTTTTCAAAAGCCTGATTATAGAGTTTGTTATCTTCGTTTATGGCTATGGCAAATGCAGGTTCGATAGGAACAAACATCAAAATAAAATCTGGAGAATCGATATCATAGAGATCCTGATAATTTTTTTCTGAAAGTTGATCCACGTGTCTTTTTAAGGAACCAATATGCTCTTTTAGATGGATAGCTTTTTGGGTATCGTCTTCTTCATTGGTAAAACGCTCATAGGCAGTTAATGCTACCTTAGAGTCAATAATCATTTTTTTATTATCAGGGAGATAGATCACGACATCTGGCATTACGCGTTGCCCTTCTTCATTGGTAAAGCTTTGTTGCACAAAATATTCTCTGTCTTTTTCCAGACCAGATTTCTCGAGGACTCTTTCGAGCACTAATTCTCCCCAATTTCCTTGCATTTTACTATCTCCTTTCAGTGCCTTGGTCAAATTGGTAGCCTCTTTACTCATCTGTTCATTAAGATCCTTAAGGCCTAGAATTTGCTGTCGCAGCGCAGCATGATAGTCAATACTTTCTTTATGAGTTTGTTCAACTTTCTTTTCGAAGGTATTGATCTTCTCCTGAAGTGGATTCAGGATGTTTTTGATGTTTTCCTTATTCTGTTCTGTAAATTTATTAGACTTTTCATCAAGAATTTTGTTGGCTAAATTTTCGAATTCTTTGGTGAATTTCTCCTGTAGCTTTTCAACTTCTTCTTTTTGCTCCTTGTTTTTTATTTGTAAGGCCTCAAACTCTGTGTTTCTGCGAGTCAATTCGGTATTCAAGAAATCTTTTTCTCTTCGGATACCTTCCCGATCTTGTGTTAGCTCTGCCAACTGCTTTTCCGAAGTCTTTTTAAGTTCATCATATTGGTATTGTAGTTGATTGGCCCGCTCTTGAACCGTACTACTATCTGTTTTGTACTTCAATGAAGCCACATACTTACCTATAAAGAACCCAACAATAATGGCTGCAACCATTGCCCCAACAGCAATAATGATCGGTGTGTATTCTGTCATCTAATCTTTGAATTTATTGTATTCAAAGATAAAGATTAGAACTAAGAAACGTCGCTTTTGCGATAAGGAAATTGCTAACAACAAATAGGTGTTTACGGAGCAGTAAGAATAGCGATTAATAAGGTTTCTACTGCAGTATCGTCTAATCCGATTTCCATCTCTGGATGATATAGTAATCGAATAAGATCTGTATCGATAGTAGCATATTCGTTAGTAGTGGTCCATGCCGCTTGAAAAATACTATCCTGATATCTACTAGAATCTCTGGCTAACCCCAAAGATTGTGTAAGTTCTTCTCGTAATAAATGTTTTTGTGCAGCTTCATTTGCTCTTACAATATCCACATACATATGTCCGCCATTAAGTTCGTTATTCCCGTTCCAGAACACACTAAAAAGGCCCCAGTTATTGACAACAAATGAAGATTGATCCGGGTAAATCGCAGCATAATCGTTTCCAGATCCAAAGAATATAAAATAATTAGATTCATTTTGATCCTGAACGATTTCGATCATAAATCCATCGGTTGTAAGTGCATTAATTTCTGCAATGATTCGATCTAGTTCATCTCTCAAAGCTGTACTTGGGGTACCGCCTACAAAAATCTTCATATCCGTATTCCATTTTCGGGTAATTCGGCTAGCGTTTCCAAACTCGAATCCCAAAGCTACTTCTTTGAAGTAGGTGACTACGTCTTTTTGATAATCCGTTAGTCCATTCTCATCAGGGGTTTCCATCCCATCCGGTTCTGTAGAGTCATCACTAGAACAAGAAGAAAATGTTAGTGTAACAATAAACAGAAGTGCGAAGAGTTTATAGTAAAATGTTTTCATAGCTTTTTAAGTTTAGTTTCTGACTTTATACCTGCCGGATTTTGAGTCGAAAAGTATTAGGTCTTCGGGGAATAATCCAGAAAAAGCTCTTGCCTGTACCAATTCCTTGGGCCTGCCAAATTCATAACCGTCTTTGTTCATGACGATCATTTTATCGCATAGTTGGATGGCAAAATCAATTTCGTGGGTAGAAAATAATATGGTTTTTTTGGTCTCAAAGGCCAATCGTTTCAGTAGTTTTAAGATATACGCTTTATGGTAAATGTCCAAATGTGTTGTGGGCTCATCGAGCATAATAAATGGAGTGTCTTGCGCAATTGCTCGTGCTATTAATGCTTTTTGAAGTTGACCGTCACTCAGTTCATAACAACGTTTGGATACCAGATCGTTGATATGGGTAACTTCGATTGCTTTTTTTACTTTTTCGATATCCTCTTCGGTCATTTTACCTACCCAATTGGTATACGGCTGTCTGCCAAGAGCAACAAGTTCTTGGACAGTGAGATTTTTGGAAGCAATTTGCTCAGTAAGCACAATACTGAGTTGAGCAGCTAACTCGATCGATTTATACGAACTTAGTTCTTTTTCTGAGAGGATTACCTTTCCGTGTAAAGGAGGTTGTACCTTGGATAAAGTTCTTAATAAAGTAGATTTACCGATACCATTTGCACCTACGAGTCCCACCAGTTCTCCCTCATATAATTTCAAATTGAGATCTGCAGAAACTACCTTTAATTCGTTTTTGGTTTTATAACCAATAGAAAGGTCTTCCGTTCTTAATACGATATGAAGATTATCGGGGTCGATAGGTTAAATTTTTTGGGTTGTGGTTATCCCAAAGATAGAAAATAGATTTTTAACTCAATTTTTGGTAGCGTTTCTTACGCATCCAGGTAAAGAGAAAACCAAAAATACCAAGGACTAATAGAGGGCAAAGAATGTTAATTACCTGCCATAGTGTTTTGTTGGCTACTACCTTTTCTACATCCAGGAAGGGAATTTCAATTTCCTTACTACGTACTTCTATCAGACCAGAATCATCCAGTAAATAGTTAATCGAATTGAGCAAGAACTCTTTGTTACCGTATTTCAGGTTCATATACGGATCGTAACCCAATTCTATAGGTTGTCCTCTTCTGGTTTTGTTGCGAATAACATCTCCATCACCGATTACAATCATTTTTGTACTGACGCTATAGTCATTGTGAGCACTCAGATTCATAGGTTTAATACGATCCTTATAGGTAGATTTAAACTTTCCTTCTAACAATACGGCCAAATCTTGTGGTCCTTGATTATAGCTGGCGATATCTGGTTTTTTTCTGATGATATCTAGTCTTATTTCTTTAGGAACTCCTTCTAACTTGGATTTATCAGAACTGGTGAGTAAGATCGTTTTTTTAACCTCATTTTTAAGAGTATCAATCTGATTGGCAAAATCGAATTTGACAGATTCTGTATTTTTTACAATCGGATGATTGTTATTGCTTTTGGTCAGCGAAGCATAAAACCATGGGTAAGGAGTAAATTGCGTATCATTTCCTTGTCCAGAAGCTAATACTAGGGGAGCAGAATACAAATCATTCACTATAACTGGATTTACCCGTACTCCGTAAGAAAATAATGCATCTCCAAGTCTAAGATCTTGCATCACGGCAACCGCACTACCTTCAGGATTCATAAGACTATCAACCTCCATGGTTACAGACTCCAGCAACCAAAGAGATTTCCCACCTTTCATTATGAATTGATCTAATACATACTTTTCTTTTTCAGAAAATGCTTCTGTCGGTTTTGCATTGATGATCATGTCAAACCTTTCTAGATCGTGTAGCGTTTTTTCTGGATCACTAGCTACCGAATCTAAAGTAAAAGCACCAACAAAATAGTAATCCTGAAGTGTCTTTATAAAGTCTGCAATTTGCACATCGGGTAACTGGCCATTACCTTTTAATACGGCTATTTTTTGCTTTTTGGGATTTAATAACTTCGATAATCCATCGGCAAAAGCATATTCTAATTGCTGTATCGAGTTATTAACACGTTCTTCTGATGTGGCTCCAATAGTGTTTTTAATCAAAGGTACCTTTACACTTCTATTTTGATAACTGAGTATCGCCCAAGGCACAACGGTTTCGATCTCCGTCTTTCCGCTTTCTTTTACACTAACCTCCATTGGAGTGAGCCCAAAACGTTGTAGTTCTTCAAGGGTTTCAGAACGTAGAATTTCTTCTTCAAATGGATTGGTGAAAATATATTGAATGTTCGAATTCAAGGAATTGAATTCTTCTAAAACCTGTGCAGTTTCTTGTTGTAAACGTCTAAATTCTGAAGGAAAATCTCCTTTTAATAATACATCTATTACTACTGGTGTTTTTGCTTGATAGATTAAATCTTCTGTAGCTGAAGATAAAGTGAAGCGTTGATCTTGGGTAAGGTCAAATCTCTTATAAAAGGAATTTCCAAAAACATTTATGACCAATATAGCTACCAGTCCAATGACAATAGGTTTGATTTTTTGTTTAAAATCACCTTTGTGGAGCGCAATAACAGTAAAAAGTAGAAACAAGGCAATGATACCTAAAAAATAGAAGACATCTCTGGTATCCAAAACCCCTTTGCTAATCCTGTCATAATGAAAGGCCAATCCTAACTCTTCGGCACTGAAAGAATCTGAATTCAAAAAAGCGTATTGTGCTAGTTCACTAAATCCAAAATAGGATACAAAGCACAAAAATAGCGCAATCAAAAATGCGATAATTTGATTTTTGGTAATCGAGGAAGAGAATACACCGATAGCAGTGTATGCAGCCCCTAGAAGTAATAACGCAATGTAAGATCCTAATGTACTTCCCATATCCAGATTACCAGTGGGGTTACCAAGTTGATAAATACTGATCACATATAGGATACTAGGAATAAAGGCGATAAGAATCAGTAAAAAACAACCTAGATATTTACCAACTGCCAGTTTCCATATAGGTAGCGGCTTGGTCATCAATAATTCGAGTGTACCTTGCCTTTTTTCTTCGGCAATGCTTCGCATGGTTACGGCAGGGATCAAAAAAAGCAGTATCCATGGAGCTATTTGGAAAAAAGGAGACAGATCTGCAAAACCACTATCCAGAATGTTGTATTGCCCTTTAAAAACCCAAAGAAAAAGTCCATTTAAAATTAAAAAGATACCAACCACCAAATATCCGGCAGCTGAAGAAAAAAAGGTACTTATTTCTTTTCGTATTAATGGTAGCATATGTGCTCAGGTTTATAAATTGAAAGGATGAACATAATAATTAAACGGCATCCACACTCCAGGCTTCTGGTCTTTGGTTGAATTTGTTTTTTGTATTTGCCCAAACTTCTTTGAATAACGCAGAGTTTCTGTAGTTATTGAGATGTTCTTCAGATTCCCAATGACTATAGGTGAAAAATTGATGCGTATGGTGTATATCTCTTAAGAGTTGCAGATGACTACACCCTTCAAAATGTCTGATTTTATCTTTATTCTTTTCAAAGTTTTCAAGAAAAGCATCAATTTGATCGGGAACAAATCCCATTTTTACAATCCGTATTATCATTGTTTTAAATTTCAACCCAAAGGGCAAAGCTACAAAGTTTTATATTCTGTTTTTCTTTAATAAACATTAAAAAACTATTCAAAAGTGATACTCACTGTATCTCTGTAATACAAACCAAAAAGACTTGACGCTCCTCCCACCGTCTTAGGGTTACTTTTATAGATGGCAAGCTCTAAATATCCTGATGAATTAAAAATCGCCAGTTTTTTACCGTCTTCCTCACGTCTACTTTTTTCAATCTCAAAATTTATGGCGTCGCTGTAACGGTTATATACCTTTTGAAAAACTGCAGTTCGTGCAGTTATTTTGAATTTCCTTCCTTTACCTACATCTTCAAATAGTTTGCGGGTTACATTGGTAACCAGATTGCCGTAGTTATCTATATAAATGATGCTTCCAACGATCTGTTTATCTCCCACATTTACAATTGGAGTTATCCCTTTGATAGTTTTAATTTCTGAAATAGGTTTCCCAATAACTTCTAGTGTTCCACCCCTTGCAATATGGCAAGCAACCGTAACAAATACATCCAAAACCGGAAAGTTAGAAACTATGGCATCATGAATATTGATTTCAACAATCTTTTCAGGATTAAATTGTGAGGTGATCAAGCATATCAATCCATTATTGGCACAAATAAAATAATGATCATCCAGTTTGACTGCGACGTGTTTATTTTCTGCATGCATCTCACTGTCGATACCTACAATGTGAATACTCCCTTTTGGGAAGCTTTTGTATGCATTTTGAATGATGTACGCGGCTTCCGTAATATGAAAAGGAGAAATTTCATGAGATATATCAACAACATTGGCCTCTGGCAATTCTGAATAGATAGCCCCTTTAACCGCAGACACAAAATGATCTTTGATTCCAAAATCTGTAGTTAAAGTAATAATTGGCATGAACAATAATTGTTAATATCTTTTAATCGTAAGCGCTTAAAAATATGTAAATTTGTTTCGAACTTTAAAAAGGTTTTATCAGAAAGATAAAATGAAAGAAATTAGCGTTTTAGAAGAGGGTATTGTTGTGTACCATTCCTTTACAAATTACCATTGATCATTTCATTTTTTCCAATAAAACCAACTTGTTTTTCCGATTGAATTCGAAATAACAAACTTAGTTAATCCTAAAAACAATTCATACTAAAATTCGTATAGCTTTTGAACGAACTTATTATTGAACTTACAGAAATTAACCCGAGAGAATTTTTCGGACTTCAGAATAGCAATATTCAATTGTTAAAAAAATATTTCCCAAAGCTTAAAATTGTAGCACGAGGTAGCAAAATGAAGGTGTATGGTGATGAGGACATGTTAGAAGAGTTTGATACTCGTTTGAACATGTTACTGGAGCACTTTGGCAAATACAATAAATTAGACGAAAATATAATCGAACGTGTACTTACCAGTGAGAGTAAGGCAGATTATGAAACGTCTAAGAATAGCGGAGAAACCTTGGTGCATGGGGTAGGAGGTAAATTGATCAAAGCCCAAACCGCAAACCAACGGAAATTAGTAGAGTGCTCCTACAAGAATGATATGGTTTTTGCGATAGGACCAGCAGGTACCGGAAAAACTTATACAGGAGTCGCTTTGGCAGTAAAAGCGCTTAAAGAAAAGCAGGTAAAACGTATTATCCTTACCCGACCAGCAGTAGAAGCTGGAGAAAATTTAGGTTTCTTACCAGGGGACTTAAAAGAAAAGCTAGATCCCTATATGCAACCTTTGTATGATGCTTTAAGGGATATGGTTCCTAGTGAAAAACTAAACAGTTTGATCGAAAAAGGGGTTATCCAAATTGCGCCAATGGCATTTATGCGAGGAAGAACCTTGGATAATGCATTTGTAATTTTGGATGAAGCACAAAATACAACACATGCGCAGATGAAGATGTTTTTGACACGTATGGGTAAAAATGCAAAGTTTATCGTTACTGGAGATCCAGGTCAAATCGATTTACCACGCAGAGTTACTTCAGGACTTAAAGAGGCGTTACTTGTGTTAAAAAATATTGAGGGTATAGGGATTATCCACCTGGATGACAAAGATGTGATTCGTCATAAATTGGTGAAAAAGGTAATTGCAGCCTACAAAGAAATAGAAAATAGAAATGGATAATGTAGTCTTGGTTTCAGTAGAAACACAAAGACTCAACATTAATCAATGATCAATGAATACAATTGTAAGTACAAATTATAACTTTCCTAATCAAAAATCGGTTTATAAAGGAAAAGTAAGAGAAGTATATAATATAGGAGATGAACTTTTGGTAATGATTGCCACCGATCGCTTATCGGCTTTTGATGTGGTAATGCCTAAAGGAATTCCTTTTAAAGGGCAAATTCTAAACCAGATTGCAACCCAAATGATGAAGGCTACTGAAGATTTGGTGCCAAACTGGTTGATCGCTACACCAGATCCCAATGTTGCCGTAGGTCATCTTTGTGAACCTTTCAAAGTAGAAATGGTAATTAGAGGATATTTGTCTGGTCATGCGGCAAGAGAATACAAAGCGGGCAAAAGAATGCTTTGTGGGGTCGCTATGCCAGAAGGAATGCAAGAAAATGATAAATTTCCAGAGCCTATTATTACTCCTTCTACAAAAGCGGAGAACGGAGAGCATGATGAAGATATTTCGAGAGAAGAAATCTTGGCTCAAGGGATTGTATCCGAAGAGGATTATTTGGTATTGGAAGACTATACCCGTAAACTCTTTCAGAGAGGAACAGAGATTGCAGCACAACGTGGTTTGATTTTGGTAGACACCAAATATGAATTCGGGAAAACCAAAGATGGCAAAATAGTATTGATTGATGAGATTCATACACCAGACTCTTCACGATACTTCTATGCAGATGGATATGAAGAATTGCAACAAAAAGGAGAGCCTCAAAAACAGCTGTCCAAAGAATTTGTGCGTCAGTGGTTAATTAGCAATGGATTTCAAGGTAAAGAAGGACAGCAAGTTCCTGAAATGACAGAGACATATATTCAATCTGTTTCAGATCGATACATAGAACTGTTCGAGAACATTACCGCTACTTCTTTTGAAAAAGCAGACGTGTCTCAAATAAGACAACGCATAGAGAACAATGTGCTGTCTTATTTAAAGACGACTACAGTATAAGTCTAAGAGGCCAAAGAATGCTCAAGCAATTGCACATTGTCTTGAAGGCGTTCTTTTACAATATTCATCATACGCTTGTTGAGGGCAGAAGAATTTTGGATATAAATCTGATATTCTTCTACCGTAAACTGGCCTATGATCATTCCTTTTAAACTATTTCTGAATTTCATGTCCTTTTGAATGGCGTTTTCAATAAATTCCATTCTTTTTTCGAGCTTTAGCTCGTAGAAGGTGTTTTTCCTTTTTTTGATGTAGTTTTTAAATACTACGATTAATAAATCTCCTTGTAATTTTATAATAGGCCTAATGGTTTTGTTCTGAAACCTCTCGTCATTAGACATATTATCTGATACTCTTGCATTCAGCAATTGCGGACGCATTGCCAATAAATTAGATTCCCTGTTTTCCATAATTAAAGAAGGTTTACTAAAGTTACTTAAATGTTTTACGCAAAATTCAAGTCTATATTTAGAGTTTTAAACTACTTATAAACAATGTTTATTTTGGTTGTACAGGATGTTTTGTGTGCGTTGATAACTTATGACTTTAATGTTTCTGAAAAGTTAGGAGAACTATAAGTTATTCATAATAATAAGGTTATGGTGAGGTGAGAATTGCTAAGAAAGGAGTCCATATAGTTTGTCTTCTTAAAATAGATAGCGTAACTAATTAAACCCTATTTTTGTTAATGACAACTAATTTTTGATACTCTTATGAAATTTGGCAGTGTAGAACGTCCTGAAATTATTGATTTTACTTTACCCGATGATCATTCTGAAACTCCAAGAGTTTTAAAAGAAACAAGTACAAATAGTCTATCGGTACATGTAGGATGTGCCAAATGGAATCGACAGGATCTCAAAGGGTTTTACCCCAGAGGGACCAAAGATGAACTTGAGTATTACTCGAGGCAATTTAATAGTATAGAGCTCAATGCCACGTTTTATAGAATATTTCCAGAAGATCAGTTCAAGAAGTGGTATGACAAGACCCCAGATGGGTTTAAGTTTTTCCCAAAGCTAGTGCAAAATATTTCTCACCTCAAAAGATTAAATGAGGATGTATATCCTTATGTAGATGAGTATCTGGCCAATGCTATACATCTCAAGGAAAAGTTAGGTACCATTTTTTTACAAATGCATGGGAACTTTGCTCCCAAAAATTTTGATCGAGTTGTTAATTTTATTCAGAAATGGCCCAAAGAAGTTCGATTAGCGGTAGAATTTAGACATACAGATTGGTTTAATGATGAAACAGTAGCCAATGAGTTGTATGATCTTTTGGAAAGGCATTCGATTGCAAATATTATAACAGATAGTGCAGGGCGTAGAGATCTATTACATATGCGACTTACCAACGACGAAGCTTTTGTACGTTATGTAGGTGCAAATCACGATACTGATTATTCTAGACTAGATGATTGGATTGAAAGATTAGTTGCCTGGAAGGGTTACGGAATCAATCATATTCATTTTTTTGTACACCAGAATATAGAAAAAGAATCTCCATTATTGTCTGGATATTTTATCAAAAAACTAAACGAAAAGCTGGATTTACAATTGCATTTGCCTGCTCATTTGTCTAATGAGCCGCGATTGTTTGAGTAGCAAATTATAGTATTTATATAGGGATAAGCAGTTTGTCTTACTAATTTCGAGGTTAAAGTGTTAAAAATCAGTTTAAACTTGCATTTAAACGATAATATGTGTACTTTGCCGATGAATTTAAAAGTAATTTTGTAAGAATTTATCGATTTAAATTGTACGAATTTATCTTTGAATTGTGAAAAACAAAACTCAATCCCCTAATAATGAGCTATATGACTAAACTTCTACACTATTCTTTCTTATTGGTTTTTATATTTTTATCCAACCTTGGATTTTCTCAATCGTCGACACCTACTTCCCAAATAGCCCATCAGCATAGCCACGAAAAGGTATCCATAAATACACATTTGGATGCGGATACTATTATTGTTTTATTGGCTAACCTTGAGTTAGAAGCAGAACATAATCATCGTAATGATGTATCCTTATTAGATATTATGTCTTCTGAAAAAGAAGAGGATCTAAATTGCCTTGGAGGTTTTTGTATGGATCATACTCACTTTCATAAAAGAGGATTAAATATCAAAAGCAGAAGACAACTTTTCAGATACTTTGTGAAAATTTCTTGCTAAACCATTTTTATGAGTTTGAATTGTATGCGAATAATTATGATTATTCAATTACTTTTGCACTTTAAACTCGTGAACTATGACGTTTTCAGATTTAGGAGTACCTAAAGACTTTAATAAAGGATTAAAAGAAATGGGTATTGTGGTACCCACCAAAATCCAGGAACAGGCCATACCTATCTTGCTTGAGCAGCAAACTGATTTTATTGGTAAAGCACAAACAGGAACAGGAAAAACTGCGGCTTTTGGTATTCCGTTACTCTCCAAAATAGATCCTAACAAAAAACAGGTGCAGGCATTAATTCTAGCGCCTACCCGAGAATTAGGACAACAAATCGCCAAACAACTTTTTAAGTTCACCAAGTACACCCATAAAATATTCACAGAATCTGTGTATGGAGGGGAAAAGATTGAACGCCAAATTACCAGATTAAAGAGACCAACCCATATTATTGTAGCTACTCCAGGAAGACTTATCGATTTGATGGATAAGAAAGTGATAGATATCTCTCGTGTTCATACAGTCGTTATGGATGAAGCTGACGAGATGCTGAGCATGGGATTCAAAAAAGATCTAACGACTATTTTAAATAAAACTAAAGGGTATCGCAATATCTGGTTGTTTTCTGCCACCATGCCACATAGTCTTAATGAGATTATCAACACCTATGTAGCAAAAAATGCAGTTCGAATAGCGGTAGATCGTAAAGATACTGCTAATAAAGGAATAGATCATCAATTTGTAATAGGAGAGGACGCTGGAAAGTTGGATACACTCACGTATTTCTTAAAGACACAAAAGGACAACAGAGGTATTATTTTTACAAAGACTAAGGTTGCAGCAAGAACATTATCAAAACAACTGAAGGCCAAGAATTATGAAGTTGGATTGCTAGAAGGGGAGATGACTCAAAAAGACAGAGATAAGGTGATGCGGGCTTTTAGGAGTAAAAAATTACAGCTTTTGGTATCTACTGATGTGGCAGCGCGAGGAATCGATGTAGCAAATTTGGCTTTTGTTGTTCATTATCAACTTCCGGATCAGATAGAATACTATACGCATAGAAGTGGTAGAACAGCCAGAGCAGGTAATACAGGGCTTTCGCTAGCCTTGGTGACAAGAACCGAGGTAAAAATGATTCGGTCTATAGAGAAAGAACTCGGAATTAGATTCGGACAAGTACGGTAATATTCGGATAGAAAATTAGTTGATCGCTAGCGTAGAAATTGCGGAGATTAATTTTTCAAAATTTACAGGCTTGGAGAAATAGTTGTCAAATCCTAATCCAAGAAATCGCTGCTCATCGCCAGGCATAGCATAAGCGGTAACTGCAAATACGGGGATGTTTTTAAGGATTTCTAACCTTTTAAATCGTTGTAGTAACTCGCAACCATCCATTTGATTTAAGCCTAAGTTAATATCTACCAAAATAAGATCAAGGTTTTTCTCTCGTACTAATTTTAGCGCTTCGCTACCATTTTCTGCAATAATAACATTAGAATTATGTTTAGACAACATCTTATCCATCACCATTGCATTTATTTTGTTGTCTTCTACGTAGAGAATATTCATAGGCATTTCGGAATTATAATCGTAAACTCGGTACCCTTGTTTAGCTTGCTTTTTACATTTATTTCTCCTCCTAAGATTTCAATATATCGCTTTGATAAACTAAGGCCAATACCGGTTCCTTCATACTTTCGGCTCAAACCAATACTTTCCTGAATAAAGGGATCAAATATTTTATTCAAGAATTTTTTGCCGATTCCGATTCCGGTATCAATGATATAAATATAAATATTTTTTTCGACTCTTGGGTGCTAATCTTTACTCTTACACTTCCGGTGTTCGTATACTTAATGGCATTATTAATAATATGATCTATGGCAGTTTTAAATAGTCCTTCGTCAATTAAGGCCTCTGGACTTGACTCGTCCAAATCCAAAAAATAATCAAGGCCTTTGGCTTTTGCGAGATGTTTATGATCCCGGTGTGAGGTTTCTACCACATAATTGATGTCTTGTTTGGTGTACTGCAGATTCTTCTGTATGGTTTCTAGCTCACTAAAACCAGCCAAAGTATCCAAAGTATCTAATAATCGGTCTTGACTTTCCTGAAGATAATCTTTGAGTTGGTCTTTTTCTTCTTTACTATGATCGTCTAGTAAAAGCTTGCTAATGGTTATGATTCCATTGAGCGGAGTACGTATTTCATGACTGAAATTAGACAAGATATTCGATTTCAGATCACTTAATTCCTGTTCTTTGATATGCGCGTCTCTAATAGCGATACGAGCCAGTTTTTCTTCGGTAATGTCATGAAAAGTGATCAATACCGAATCCGTTTTTAGTTGATCATCAAAAATGGGAATATACTTAATTTCCAACCATTGATTTACTCCTTTTGGAGTAACCCGTTCTATTTCCTCTTTTACAATTTTTCCTTTGATAGCTTCATTAAAAAAATGGGCAAAAGTAGTTTTGAAACTTATAGGGATAACATCAATAAATTGGCAGGTAGATTCTTTTGGATTTACATTAAAATCCCGTTTTATAATTTTTACAGAATCCTCATCCGCCATTAGGATTTCTCCTTTGGTATTCAAAAGTACTACATAGTCCATTCCATTGTTTACCATAGCCTGAAGTCGTTTTTTATTTTCTTCTATGGTTTTTTCATGTACTTTTCTTTGGTGCACATCGATTAGATTTCCGATCATACGTATCGTTTCACCGTTATCATTTTTTCTTCTGAAACCATGGACCTCATAATATCGATACTCACCAGAGTTATCTTTTAGGCGGTAATGATTAAAATAGTAGTTGTCAGGTTTATTTAGGTTTTCAGAATGTCGTTGCATGGCACTTTCAACATCTTCGGGATGGATCATCTGTCTGAAAGCCTCTTCAGATACCTGGTTTTGATTGGAAGGAAGCCCCAACATTCGTTTAAATTCGGCACTGTAGTAGACTTCATTTTCTGGTATGATATGATCAAAAAGACCAGATTGAATCCCTTTTAGTGCCAGGTGCTTAGTCTCTTCGTTATATTTTAGTTTTTCGATGTAATTATAGCGTTCGGTAATATCGGCAATAGTTCCATTTACAAAGACCACTTCGTTTTTATAGATCACCGGGTGAGCCACTACTTTTACCCATTTTTCTACTCCTTTGGCTGTGATGATCTTTTCGGTATACTCATAGGGTCTTTTTGTTCTTAGAAGGGTGTCCAGATAGTTTTCTACCCGTGCTCTGGATTCTTCGGGATAAAAACTAGCTCCCAAATCCCGAGTCATCGGTGTACTGGGATCCAGATCTTTAACAAAATAGCATCCCTGAGACCAATACATCTCCTTGCTTTTTGGATTAAAATACCAGGCTCCGGTCTTGGTGAGTTTAGAAATGGTAATAAGTGCTCTATGTTCTTTATACTCCTCGGTGGTGTCTATACCAGCGGCGTACACCAAATTATCACAAAGCGTAAAATCAAACTTTAAAGATAAGACGCCTATTTTGCCAGAGGGAAAAGTGAAGGACTCATTGGTTTTTGGCTGTTGTACGGTTAGATTCGAAATCGTGTTGGTAAATACCTGCACGTCATCATCGATTACAAAATCCGTTATGTTTTTTCCTTTTATTCCATCACAACCTTCAGGGAACAAAAGTTCACATCTTTTATTGAACGCAATGATCTTTCCTTCTTGTGAAAAGATAAAGAGAAAAAGCTGCGTTTTTTCTGCAAGAACTTCTAATTGTGCTATGTTAAAAGGCATAGTTCAGGGTATATTTCTCTTAAAGTTACAAAATGATTTCGAATTTAAATTGAGGTTTGCCGTAAAGGAGGGATTTCTATGGGAAAGCCGTAAAACAGGGCTTCAGATGCTTCAAACCCTGAAATCATAGAACCTGATATGCAATACGTATAAACCCTTGATTTATAAAACAAGGATTAATGGTCTGTTTTCAAAATTCTTAATACAATAATTTCGTACAGCAGGATTCTTTAAAACGAAATAACAAACTAGTTGTATACAGAAATATAAACATTAAAAATAAATATCATGGAAGAAACAGAAGATTACATCATCATTGAATTGACCAATGATGCAGGAAAAAAATACGAAGTGGGTTACCCTAAGTCAGCAGGTTATACCAAAGAAAATCTAATGTCTGAGCTAGCGGAAACAGACAGTGAAGTTGCTACAGCAAAAGGCGGATATAAAAAAATTAATTACACACCAGATGGTGATAGTTTTACTTCACAAGAAGCCATAAGTATTGGTATTTGTGGTGGTTATGTATGGTCTGAAGAAGGATGGTTATATGACTATCAAGTTAAGTTTGCGAATCACAAGAATGGAAAATATCTTTTTAAGGACGAAAGTGGAGATCAATATAGTTGTAGAACGTATAGAAAGGGAATACATACCATTAATTACGGCTCTGGAAAGCCTACAATGATAGGAGTGAAGTAGGTATGTAGAAGTATTGAGAATCTTATTTTTTATACAAACAAAAGCCCTTGATCAAGTCGAGGGCTTTTGGCAGATACATATTTTAGAAATTCATCAAATAAAAACTTCCGTTACCAAATAGTATTAGATGAACTGGAAGTATTTAATCCTCATGAAATATAGTTAGCTCTATTTTGTGAATTTCGGTATCTGAGATAATAAATTTAAACCCTTAAGCAAAATTGCATTGTTTCATAATAGCTTCAATTGTTTGATTAGTTTTATGAATGACTTTAGACTTTCATAGGCATTAACCAATCCCTGTTTTTTAAGTCGGTTGTATTTTTTATTGAGGGATTTTTTTGAAAGCAGGAAATGTTAAGTAACATACTTCCCATACAATCGTCGTATATTTTTAATCCGCTAAGAAGTTTCAAAATTGTCCACTGCTTAGTTTCTAAAAATTGAATTATGGAAAGCAAAACAAGTATTGTTAGAAACCTTAGAATTCTTTACCCGATTTGGATGCTTTTTGGAATGTTTAGCATCATGTATGTTCCTTCAGTTTTAATTGATTTTGCCGATCCAATAGCAACATCCGAAAATATTAAGGAAAATATGTTACTATTTAGACTAGGAGTTGCTGGGAGGTTAATCACGCAACTGCTTTTTATCATTATCCCTTTTCTTTTTTATCAATTGTTCAAAGATCTAGATAAGACCACATCGGCTTTATTGCTCATCTTGGCATTGGTAAGTGTGCCTATCTCAATGGTTAATGAAACCATAAACTTAAGTATTGCAGGGCATTTAGAAGATCCTGATAAAATTATTGAAATGCTAACCCTTTATAATCAGAGAATGTATATTTCGATAATATTTTGGGGATTATGGTTGTTACCTCTTGGTTGGTTAGCGTATAAGTTTGACTGGTTTCCCAAATTAATCGGAATTTTCTTATTTATTGCTGGTTTTGGATATCTTATCAACTCTTTCCTAAAACTAATTTTCCCTGATTTTGATCAACTTAACTTAATTCTGGAGTTAATGACCTTTGGAGAGTTAATATTCATCTTATGGTTTGTAATTCGAGGAGTAAAAAAACAAGCGAATAACGATATATAAGTGCAATTAGAGCTGGTTTGGTTACTCTTTGGTTTCACCCCAGTACAGGTGAGCAACCAGACGGTGATTAGTAGGGTTAGTTGTAAACTAGAAATTTGAGTATATTTAATTAGTTAAAGATATCTATACGAAGCCGTTAGGGAACGTATAAAGATGAGAATTAGTAGGGATAGATATGCACAAGTAATATCAATTAACAAGAGGTATAAATCATGAAGAAATTAATTTTAATTTTTCTGCTCATATGTTGTTTTCATCTAGACTCATATGGCCAGGATAAGGATCAAATAGAAAGAGCAGCGCTGGACTATATTGAGGGTTTTTATGAAGGAGATACAACTAAGATCAAAAGAAGTATTCATCCAAATCTATCCAAATTGGGATATGGTAGTAAAAGCAATGGGTCCAAAGAGCATATTATGACCTATGATAAAGCCATTGGTTTTGCGGTTGATGTAGCAAATAACCCAAAATGGGCGGCTCCAAAAGATGCCGTAAAGAAGATTGAAATTCTGGATGCCCAAGACAAAATTGCTAATGTGAAATTGACACTTTATTGGGGAATCGATTACTTGCTACTAGTGAAACAAAATGATAAGTGGATGATCAATAAGGTGGTATGGCAATCTTTGGAATAATAATTTTTCCGTTTTTATACCTATAAATGAAATCTTTGCATTTAAAGTATAAGTTGATTATTAATAATCACTTTATAATTTCATCTCAAAAAGACAACAATTGGGTTCCTCTTGATAATGTTGAGGTAGTGAGGCGGTATTGGTAAGCTCAAAAATTCCTAAAAATTCAAACCCTGCAGACGTATAGTGTTTGATTAAGCTTTTGTTGTTACCCAGTGTATCTAGTCGAATGTATTTCTTTCCATGTTCCTTTGCGTGCATTTTGGCCCAGGTAACCAACGTATGGATGTAGCCATTTCCTCTAAAACTGGGATGATTACAAATTCTATGGATATAGATGGCATCATTTTGATCCCGATCTCCCCATATTTCTTTGTCGGTATAAGCAATCGCCCAGTTGAACACGATTTGCTCGTCTACGATCAATTTCCATTGCCGTCCTTCTTCTATTTCTTGTTGTACAAACGAAGCTTCAAAATAGGGCCATACCACCACATTGTGCTGTATTTGTGTGTTTCTTGCCGCTTCGTATAATTCTAAAATTGCTGAGATATCAGATAGTTCGCAGTTGTGGATGTTCATGGTTTTTAGTTTTAGCAAAGATCGAGGTACGACTAAAAGGGTACAACCCGAAAATTGCTTAGGTAGGGTAAAATTATTAAAATCTTAGGAGAACAAATCAAAGTTCATGGAGAGTGAATATATGTGTTATTGAAGCAAAAACTAAAGTTGTTTTATTTTCTATTAATTAATTTGCTTTTTGTTATTTGGAATATGAAGATCAGGTAAAACATATATTACAAGTGGTTAATTGTTCCTTAAAGGAGAAATAAAACTTAAAGTCAAAATGAGATTTATGAAATTACAATTTTGCTTTGATGTAATTATAATATTTAATCTTAGATGGATAGCTTACAATTGAATCATTTTTATACACACTATTTGTATCATTAAATTTTTTATGCATATCTATATAATCCTTTTTAATCCAATTGTTTTCCTGATACATTTTGCCAAGAAACGTTTCTTTTGGAACTATAAATGGTATAGTATTTCCTGTAAAATTTATCTCGTTATTGGAATAGATTCTATTTAAATTGGGCGTGTAACCTCTCCGGGAAATTTCTATATTATTATTTTGTTTATGATTCATATAAACTATATCCGTAATGGATAAGTTATTATGTCGTTGCATTGCACCTAAAATTAGTTTTACATTTAAAAAAAAGGACTTGTTTATTTTATTAGACCAATTGAGTAAAGATGAAATCTTTATTGCGTCTATTTGTTCAGTCTGATAACTTTTACCTTGAAATCTTGTTTTGGTTATATTCGAATTTCTTAAGAAAAACTCAGTTACATGGGTCTGAGATTCATTCAAATTATTTTTTTCTGTATTATCACGGAAGTAAAGCCTACTTTCTGATAATTCGGAGTCAATAAATATTATTTTTTTAGACCTTGCAGATCGCCAGTTAAGATTATTGATTAATGTTTTTTCAAATTTTACCTGGTCAAATCTTATTCTGTCAAAATTTACATTTTCGAGTATTGAATTCTTAAAGGTAAAATCGTAGATTTTCAATCCTGGATAACTATCATTTTTGTTCTTTGATAAAAAATTATGCCTTTTACGGATACCTAATGTGATATTTTTAAGTTTCATATAGGAAAAATCTCCATTGCTAAGTATTTCGTTAAGATCTATTTCGTTGATTACACTATTTACCAGATATGTAAAAAGCTGCCCCTTTTCAAAATTGAATGGAGCTTTAAGTGTATCATTTTCATAACTACGATAGGGCTTCATCGCTAAAGTAAGAGCAATAACTCTACTCTTTAACGATCCGCTTAGTTGTCCATTTTTATTGATTTCAAGTTCTTCATCAATTCGATTTAAAATCTCAGAAAGCTCAAATTGCAATGTTGCCCTTCTTTGTGCTTCTACCAAATAATTCTGCTGAACTAATTTGCTGTTTTGATTATTAATTAGCTCATTTTGTTTATCTATTTTTTCATTTTGTTTGCCTAGATAATTCGTCTGGATAATCAAAAAAATTGAGGGTAAAACGGCAAGAATTAACCCAATGATTCCTATTCTTGTCAATCTCCAAACAAGATGTGTAGCTAGATCAGCAATTGAGTCAGTAGAGATTATCTTTTCAGAGTTAAACTCATGAATACATTTTTTAATAGATGCATTTAGTCCCGATCCTAAAAAAAATGTGAGGCCTTTTTTTCCAATCCATTTTGTGACCGTAATTTTCTTTTTACGGGATTGTTCAATCTCCTCTAATTTGGATTTTAGAAGCTCGTTTTCATGTTTTAAGTCTTCGTAATTAGGTTTTTCTTCATTCACAATAATCAGGTAAGGATAAAAAAATATTAATGTGACGGAGTATTTACGTAGCGTTAAAGATAAATAAATCGGTTTAATCTTATTAAGAGTTATAAGAAAAACTATAAAGATAGTATCAATTAAAAATGATAAAGATACAATAACTAAAATGTTCAATTCATTCTCCCACCATGGTATTTGTTAGTTCTATTTAGTAATTGTGTTGTTAGTTAAAAAAACCGGTTTACATGATAAATCAAAAGTAGTTTTTGTAAATTCAGTATTAGTTTAAAATTGAAAAATTATTCAGTTAAATCTGCTACTTTTTAGATACGCAACGCTAGATAACATTCGATGAAAATATTTTTAATTACTATTATTTCAATTCTATTACTAGTAGGATGTGGTAATGATAGCACAGCTGAAAATAAGAATACAAATTCAGAGTTAGATAAGGTCGATTTTATTAGTCAACGACATTTACATGAAAAGAAATATGAAGGATTTGATTTCGAAACGGAACAGCAGTGGGATAGCCTTAATACTATTTCACAAAAAAAAGTATCGCTCAAAAAAGGAAAAATTCATCCAGATATACGCACATTCGGCTGGCACATTTATTCCAATGGTTCTTCCTGGAAAAATTATAATTTTTCTATGCTATGGGGTATTTCTTATTTTTCTTATAGCATACAACCAGAAACAGGAAGATATAAAACTATCCATCAATGGAAAACTACTGTTTTGATCGATAGTGCTAAGGCGTCTAATTGTAAAGTATTTCTTTCTATATCTAATTTTGGAAGTGAGAATAATGCTATTTTTCTTAAAAACCCTAAAGCTCAGAAAACTCTTATTGATAGCGTTTCAAATTTATTAGCGTTAAGATCGGCAGATGGGATAAACATCGATTTCGAAGGTGTATCCAAAAAAGATAAAACGAGCTTTACCAAGTTTATTATTGCAATTTCAAACGGACTAAAACAAAAGAATCCAAACTACATGATCTCTCTCTGTCTGTATGCTGAAGATTGGAACGCTATTTTTGATATTCCAACGATTGATCCCTACGTAGATTTTTACACGTTAATGGGGTACGATTATTATGGTAGGTTTAGCAAAATCACAGGACCAGTGACCCCATTTAATCAAAGTCAAAAATTTGGAAAAGGGTTAAAAAACTCTATTCAATATTATGAAAATAAGGGAGTACATCTCAATAAGTTAATCGTTGGCCTACCTTATTATGGCGCACAATGGTCTACCAAAAAATCGTCCCCAGGGGCAACGGTATCAAAATTTATAGACCATCCACCCTACAAAAGGATTAAGAAATTCTATATAGATTCATTACAAACTCCGGTACAATTTGATTCCATAAGTTCTTCAACCTATTTGGTTGTTAAAGAAAATGACGACGAATTTCATCAGCTTTTTTTGAGGATAAAAAATCACTTTCGATCAAATATGATTGGGTAAAGAACAATCGATTGGGTGGTGTAGGAATTTGGGCCTTAGGCTATGATAACGGATATGCTGAGTTATGGGATCTTTTGACTGAAAAATTTTCAGAAGAACAAAATATTGATTTGTACCAGGACAATAGCCCCGATTAAAATATATGTTTATTAAATTTATGTCGAGCTATTTTGACTTGTTCTGTTTGAATGGAGAATATGTGGTAGCTCTTTATACAAATACAAAGCGAATATGAAATGGCTGGTGAAAAAGAATTATCTGAATTAATAAAAGGAATGAAACCCAAACTTAATGATGGAGAGTATGTCTTTTCGTCAATAAACGATATTAGTAAAATTAATCTCAACGATACTATTTGTAAGTTTAATGAGCGAGAAGGAACAACCATAGTGATAGAGAAAGGAAAGGCAGATGAGTTGAACTTGGATTACGAATATGTTGCCTCTTGGATCACTCTTATGGTGCATTCATCACTTGAAGCTGTCGGTTTAGCAGCGATATTTTCGACAGAATTGGCAAAACACAACATAAGTTGTAATGTCATTGCTGGGTATTATCACGATCATATCTTTGTTGACAAAAGAGATGCTCATAAAGCTATTGAAGTACTGTCTATGCTATCCAAAGATGAACAGTAAAACCGAAAGTTACGGTAACATTTTGCGCTGCAACAAGACATATATTAAACAATGTAATTGAAACTTGAAACAAACTCGTATTTATGAATTTTGAAAGTCAAATTATCTTTTTCTTTAGCGCTTTAGGGGCTTTCAATGGCTTTATTCTTTCTTTATACTTTGCATTTACCGCAAAGACCAAAAAATTCTCAAATTATTTTCTGGCTTTCTTGCTTTTGGTGTTAAGCATTAGAATCATCAAATCGGTTTTTTTCTATTTTAATCGGGAACTATCCAATGTTTTCATTCAAATTGGGTTATCGGCCTGTATTTTGATAGGTCCTTTTTTATTTCTTTATCTAAAAAAATATACTGAGAAAGAAAGAATAAATTGGGCAATTCATGTCATACCATTTTTGATTGGAATTTCTATTCTAGGTATTTTTTACCCCTATGTAGGACACCGAAAGATTTGGAGTCAATGGATAGTAAAAGGTATCTATTTTCAATGGTTGGTCTACATTATTCTATCCTATAAATTTATCAAGCCTATCATTCAAAAGCTAAAAACCAAAGACAAACTAAAAAACATTGATATTTGGCTACTAAGTATTTATTTTGGAATTGGTTTTATTTGGTTAGGATATAACATTGGTGCATACACCTCATATATAGTTGGAGCGTTATCATTTTCATTTGTTTTGTACCTAATAGTACTGCTGCTTATTTTTAAAAGCAATAAACAGCCTACATTTTTTGAAGAAAAGGAAAAATACAAAAACAAAGATATCGAAGATAGAATGCTAGCAGAAATAGAGACGGGTTTATCAAAAATTGTTGATAACGAACTATTTCTTGACCAGCATATAACTCTCGCAAAAATAGCAGGAGAGCTGGGCGTACCAAAACACATTTTATCACAGTATTTGAATGAAATACTGGAAAAATCTTTTTCAACTTTCATCAATGAGCTACGTGTAGAAAAGGCAAAGGAGTTACTACACAAAAAAACTAACTTCACCATAGAAGGTATAGGTTATGAAAGTGGCTTTAAATCGAAATCAACTTTCTTTACCGCCTTCAAAAAAAATACTGGACAAACACCTTCGGAATACCAAAAAAACATTGGTTTTAGTTCGGTTTTATAAATCCGAACTACTCTTTGATTATTCTATATCTATTACTCGATTCCGTTTTTCATATTTGCTCAAAACAAGAGAAATATGAAAAAAAACCTGCTCTATTTTTTAGTTGTTTTACTATTAGCGAACTGCTCAAAACATGAAAATAATGGGCGTATTCTGATCGTGACTTCAAATCAACATACCTATGGCAATAGTGAAATTAATGCTTCAAATCATTTTGCAGAAATAGTTGAGGCTTATGACATTTTTGTAAATAACAACTTTTCCGTCGATGTTATCAGCCCCAAAGGAGGGGCAATCCCGATAGGATATATTTCAACTTCAGATTCGATCCAAAAGAAATATATCTACAACAGTGAATTCATGAATGTCCTAAAAAACACCAAAAAGCCAAGTGATATTAATCCAAGCGACTATGTGTCTATATACTATAGCGGTGGTGGAGCTGCCATGTTCGGTGTTGCAGAAAATATAGAAATAAAAAATATCGCAGAACAGATTTATAATCAAAATGGGATCATTTCTGCGGTCTGTCATGGAACAGCAGGAATTGTCAACCTCAAAGATAAACATGGTAATTCTCTCTACCAAAATAGGAAAATTAGTGGTTATCCGGACTTATTTGAAAATAAAGGAGCAACATATTACAAGACATTCCCTTTTTCAATCGAGAAAAAAATCAAAGAAAATAAAGGGAACTTTTTATACTCAGATCAGCGACAAGATAACTTTTACGTAATAGATGAGAATTTTATTACTGGTCAAGATCCATCCGCTACAAAATCTGTGGCGCAACAAGTGGTCAACATTCTAACAAACAAATAAACACTCTTACAAATGAAAAAAATAATTTTTACAACAATTTTACTTTTTGCATTCGGTGCAGCTAATAGTCAGAAACAGAGCCCATCCGAAATTCAAAAAATCTCAGAAACCATTATGCTGTATATAGATGGTACCGCTAATGGAGAACCCAATAAGTTAAAAAAAGCTTTCCATCCTAAGTTTAATCTCTATTCTGTTACTCAAGAAGATAGTTTACGCGTTTGGGAGGGTAAAAACTATATAAACAGGATAAAAGAAGGACAAAAAAGCAATAGAATAGGACGTATTGTTGCTATAGATTATGATCAAAATGTAGCAACGGCCAAAGTAGAAATCATTATGCCTAACCGTAGGGTTGTTACTGATTACTTTATGTTGCTTAAATATCAAGGTACGTGGAAAATCATTCACAAAAGTTATACAGTTAAGAATTTAGTACAATCATAAAGGACGATATGAAAAACATAATTTATACCGGCAAAATTTTGGTTATATTGATGTTGTCGTCCATTAGCTCTTACGCTCAACAGTTTAACGGTAACAGAGACGATATTGATGTTATCCTTAAAAACACGACTCAGTTTTCTGCCTATGTAATGGCTTCAGACTATCAAGGGATTTCTAATAGTTATACCGCAGATGCTAAGATCTTTCCAAATAAATCCAAAATTCTATCTGGAGATACTATTGTAGAATATTGGACTTTACCAGAAGGGATATCGACTCCATATCATAAGATTATGCAAGAAGAGATTACTATTGTAGGTAATACAGCTTATGATTATGGTTATTATGAGGGGAAAACCAAACACAAAGACGGTAGCATTTCTGCTTGGACGGGTAAATATGTTATTGTTTGGAAAAAAGTGGATACCGATTGGAAAATGTATCTGGATATCTGGAATTCAACTACTCGGTAGTTTTTTAGATAAAAAAACTATAAAGTTTAAAAAGAGCTCTTATAGCTCTTAATAAATCAGCTCATCAAACCAAATTAGTCATATGATCAAATATATCATTTTCATCCTTTCAATATTCTTTTTGGGATGTAACAGCTCAAAAAAACAAGAAACTCAACCTCTTTTGAAATACAATAAAACTATTGATTCGCTAATGCAGATTAGTTATAAGAGAGGAATTTTTAATGGCAATGTATTAGTAACAAGAAATGATTCTATTGTGTATCAAAACTCATTTGGATATACAGACGGTTCATCAACTACTGGACTCACAAAAAAATCTATCTTCTGTCCTGGTTCAATTGCAAAGGAATTTGTTGCAGTATCTATTATGATGTTGATTGAGAAAGGGGAATTACATTTGGATGATACACTTTCTCGATTTGATTTAGGTTTACCAAATTGGTCAGAAAAGATAACCATCAAGCATCTCTTAAACTATGTAGGTGGACTTCCTCAAATTGATTATGATAATGTAAAGAATGAGAAAGATATTTTAGAAGATTTACAAGGAGTAACGAGTTTACTATTTGAACCAGGTACAGATTTCCATTACAATCTTAATAGTATTTTTCTTCAACAAAAAGTTATTGAAAAGGTTACAAAAAAAACGTTTCAAGAGTTTGTGAAAGAAAATATTATTATTCCTTTAGGAATGAAAGGAGCAGTTTTTGATCCGGAATTTGTCTACCCGAATAGAACTAGAAGTTTTGATATCTATAAGCAAAATTCTCTTGAAGTTTATATGATAAAAGGTATTTTATGGACAAACATAGAAGATTTAAATATATGGATTACAGCTTTACACCATAACAAGTTAATTTCAAGAGAATCATTAAAAACTCTTTTGAGGAATCAATATTTTGAAAACAGAAAGGCAATTCTAGGGGGTACGGATGACGAATATACTATACATAAACATGGAGGTGAATCCTATCAGTTTGGATCAGTTTTTATTAGTGAATTCGAGAATGACCTCAATGTTATTTTAATGTCCAACAATAAAAATCATGTATGGGAAATAGGACATTCTGTTTTTAATATTATGAAAGACAAGACGTTCATCTTACCTAAAAAGTCGATATATCGAGAAATTAGAAAAAAGTGTTTAGAGAATATCAATGAAGGGATCCAATATTATTATTCTTTAAAAGAAAGTGATCATGACATCTACAGTTTTGAAAACCCAAACGAACTAAATAGTCTTGGGTATGACTTACTGTCATTAGAAAAAATAAACCAGAGTATAGAAATATTTAAATTAGCTGTTTCGGAATTTCCCAACAATGCCAACGCATATGATAGTTTGGGTGAAGCTTACTACACAGATAAACAATATGATCTGGCTTTGCTAAACTATAAAAAATCGTTGGAACTAAATCCAGAAAACGCAAATGCCGAAGAGATGATTAAAAGGATAAAAAGCAACATTAAAAAATAACATATGAAGGTTTAAAACCTCGGAGATTTTTCGATAATCTTTCTGAATGGTTTATTTTGTTGTTTTTTGATGATTATTTGATACTCAAAACCGTAGTAATTCCTTTTTTTAATTAAGACAAATTAAATCCCCTTCATAAAACACAAAACCCACAACTCTCGTTGTGGGTTTCTTTTTGCGGAGAAAGAGGGATTCGAACCCCCGGAGGTGTGACCCTCGCCGGTTTTCAAGACCGGTGCATTCGACCACTCTGCCATTTCTCCAGTGTTTGGTCTCATCAGGTATTCCCTGATTGCGGGTGCAAATATAAAACCTTTTTTAATTCTAAAAAGAATATTTTTAAAATAATTTTAGAGGTTTTTACATTCCATAACTTATTGTTGAAAAGATATGCAATGAATTAAGTATCTTGTACGCTCTAAATTAAATAATTGCATGAAAAACACATTAATTCTACTGGGGTCCCTTATTGTTTGTTGTTGTGGGACTTCACAAAAATCTTCTACCACAGATCAAAATTCAGAAAGTACGCTCGAAAGTAAGAATGAAACGGCTACAAAATACGCAAAGACCATTACAGCCGAAGAACTTAAAACTTATTTGTACACTTTTGCAGGAGACGATTTTGAAGGGCGGGATACCGGAGAACCAGGGCAGAAAAAGGCTGCAGAATATCTTAAAGAACAGTATAAAAAAATGGGAATTCCTTCTCCTTTGGGAGGAGATGATTATTTCCAGGAGATTCCTAAAAGTTATTTCAGGGGAGATATCAAAGCTTCAGAAAATGTATTGGCCTATATAGAGGGGACAGAAAAACCTGAAGAGATCGTTGTACTATCTGCACATTATGACCATGTAGGTGTAGATCTAGATGGAAATATATACAATGGAGCCGATGATGATGGTTCTGGTACTGTGAGTATACTTGAAATAGCTCAGGCGTTTATGCAAGCCAAAAAAGATGGTAAAGGCCCAAAGCGTTCTATTCTATTTTTACATGTAACAGGAGAAGAAAAGGGGTTGTATGGCTCTAAGTTTTATACAGAAAACCCAGTTTTTCCTTTAGAAAATACAGTGACTGATCTGAATATTGATATGATCGGTAGAATAGATAAAGCACATGATACTGATGATAAGAATAATTATGTGTATTTGATAGGTAGTGATCGTTTGAGTACAGAACTACACAATATTAGTGAGGAGGTAAACAAAAAGTATATACAACTGGATTTGGATTATACCTATAATGCCAAGAATGATCCTAATCGTTTTTATTTCAGAAGTGATCATTACAATTTTGCAAAGCATAACATTCCTATTATCTTTTATTTTAATGGGGTGCATGAGGATTATCATCAACCTACCGATACTCCAGATAAAATTAATTATGATTTGTTGACCAAACGTGCACAGTTGGTGTTCTATACCGCCTGGGAAGTAGCCAATCGCTCAGAACGTCTTATTGTAGATGGTGCTGATAAAAAAGAAGGGAAATAAGTATAGTATTTATAAAAGTGAAATCCTTTGATCATCGAAGACAATGATGTAAAAGGAGGATTAAAAATTAAAAGAGGGGTTCAATGTAATTGAACTCCTCTTTTGTCATTATAACAAGTTAAACTTTATATGCCCTATGTTCAGTTAGAACGAATTTTTTTGATGAAATCGTTATGGAAAATTTGGAATATCTACGGTAAAACCGTAATATTGCATTGTCAAAATGCAGAAATTGGGGGATTAACCCTTAACGTAAGCACAGTATGAATAATTGGTGTAGCCCTAACTACACCTTTTTTTATGCCAATAGGCAAGTTCTTCTCTTCAAAGATTTAAGAACAGATTTTAGTATCTTTAAGCATATCAAAATAAATTAGTATGCTTGATCTCACACAATTCAGACCTTTATCCCGAAAAGAACAGATAATTATCAATGGTGGAGCATTATCTGATACTAAAAATCACAGTGCAGGTGATTGTAAAAACTTCATTGCACTAAATGCGATGCCAGAACCTGGACGTTATTGCAAGTCGTAGTTTGCTTTCCTTTTATATATAGCTATTTGCATAGATTTTTTGTAAAATTTAAGTATTTACCCCTGAATTTTTGGGTAACATGGAGGGTTGCATTAGAGCTATAAACGACAAAACCCCGCTATAAGCGAGGTTTTTAAAGGCGGGTGGAAGATCGGTCTCGAACCGACGACCTCCTGAACCACAATCAGGCGCTCTAACCAACTGAGCTACAACCACCATTTAATTTTGGTTTGCAAAAATAAAGTATTTCTGTATTTATGCAAACATTTTTTTGAATTAAATTAAGTCAAAAATGGAATCTACTGCTACAGAGCGCTCTACAGTGAAGCCTTCGGCATAGGCTACCCCAATAATTCTACCTAAATCGGCAGCTCGGTACTTAATACTCTCCATAAAGTTCTTACTTGAGATAGGGGTAGAAGGTTCTTTGCTGTTCTCATCATAAAACTGAGAAGCATAGGCCCGTACACTATCCATTTTTTGATCTATGTAACCACTTACATCCACCACAAAGTCTGGCTCAATGTTTTTCCATTGGATGTAATGGTATACCTGTTTGGGTCTCCAAGGAGCTTGTGTTTTACCATCTACCTGGGTTTCGATCATACGCAAACCCGATAGAAAACAAGAATCACTAGCCAATTTGCTGCCTTTTGCATGGTCGATATGACGATCATCAATAGCATTACAGAGTACAATCTCTGGTTGATATTTGCGGATCACTTTAATAATTTCCAGTTGATGCTTTTCATCATTGACAAAAAAACCATCTCTAAAGCCTAGATTTTCTCTCACTGTTACTCCTAGTACTTCTGCGGCTTTTTGCGCTTCTGCGGCTCTTATTTGAGGTGTTCCTCTAGTGCCTAACTCTCCTTTGGTAAGGTCTAGTATGCCTACTTTTTTTCCACGGTCAACTTCTTTGGCTATAGTACCAGAACAACTTAACTCGATGTCGTCTGGATGTGCGCCTATGGCCAGAATATCTAATTTTGTCATTTAATCTTGAAGTGCTAAAGTTTTTACTTTGTTTAAAGCTTGCTCAATGTCTTGTATTAAGTCGTTTTCTTCTTCAATACCTACACTTAGTCGTAATAGACCGTCATTTATTCCTTGACGCTTTCTTTCCTCTTCAGAAAGTAGAGCATGCGAGGTAAGTGTAGGAGAGAGGATGGTGCTTTCTACCCCGGCAAGGCTCATTGAACTTTTAATCAATGTCAACGCTTTCTGAAATTGCGTAGCATCCAAATGTGATTGCAATTCAAACGATAACATTCCTCCAAATCCTTTCATTTGCTTTTTGGCAATTTGGTAATCTGGGTGTGTTGGTAAGCCTGGATAATGCACAGCAGCAATGTCTTCTTGCTCGTCTAACCAGGTCGCAAGTTTCATTGCGTTTTCGTTTTGTTGTTTTACCCGCAAGCCTAAAGTTTTGATACTTCTCTCGAGCATCCAAACCGTAAAATCACTTAGGCTTCCTCCAAAGTTTTTGGCAACTTCAAAGATGCGATTCATATATTCTTCAGTAGAAATTACCGCTCCGGCCAAAATATCACTATGGCCGCCTAAATATTTTGTAGCGGAGTGAATGACAATATCAATTCCTAATTCGATGGGATTTTGATTTACCGGTGAAGCAAAGGTGTTGTCAATCATACTAACAATACCATGGCGTTTTGCTATAGTAGCAATGGCTTCAATATCGGTTATCGTTAGCAATGGATTAGACGGAGTTTCAATATAAATCACTTTTGTATTGGGCTGAATCTTTTCTTCAAAACCAGTTGCGGTTTGGGTATCTACATACGAAAATTCAATGCCGTGTTTTTCAAACTCTTCATTAACCAAGTTCGCAGTACCTCCGTACAAGGTTCGTTGTAATACGATATGATCTCCTTTTTGTAAGAAAGCAAACAAAGCAGTGCTAATCGCGGCCATACCGCTACCGAAAATTAAAGATGCTTCTCCTTTTTCCAGAGCAGCTATTTTTCTGCATAAAGCTTCCTGGTTGGGGGTATTAAAATATCTTGGGTATCGTTTTACATCAACATCTTCAAAAGCGTAAGAGGTGGATAAATAAATCGGAGAAATAGCTCCTTTAAATTGTTGGTCTTCAATTTCTCCCAAATGGGTGCAAATGGTATTAAAACCTATTTCTTTTGAACTCATAGTCGTTTAGTGCTGTAATTGATTTTGCATCTAAATTAAGATATTCAAAAGAAATCGAATAGGATTTAACAGTTTAGAAAGAAATATTAAGAAGAAATAAATGGGCTGGAGATTAGGCCATTTTCACTTTGGAAATGTTACGCATAATAGTCTGGAAGAATTGCTGCGTATCATATGGTTTGATAATTACATCGTTCATTCCTACCGACATAGCTTGATTTCTGATTTCTCCCTCTTCTACAGCCGTTAACGCAATAATCGGCATATGGGTATTGAAGGTTCGGATCACTTTGGTTGCCTCAAGACCATTCATTTCTGGCATGTTGATATCCATCAATACCAAGTCAAATTTTTCTTCTTTCAACATCTCGATGGCCGCCATACCGTTGCTGGCAATATTACAGGTATATCCTTTTTTCTTCAGGATGTTTTGAGTAACAATCTGGTTAATCTTATTGTCATCTACAATCAGCACATTAAAGTTGGTCGTACCAATACTCAGCGTTTCTCCAGTTTGTAATGAAATTTCCTGCTCTTTGATTGCTTTTTCGTAAATCAAATCAAAATAGAATTCAGATCCTTTACCTTCCTGACTATTTATTTTGATTTCACTTTTGTGTAGTTGTATCAGTTTCTTTACAATGGCAAGACCTAAACCAGTACCTTCATACTCCTGGTTTTCATTCTTAACCTGAGCAAAATTATCGAAAATCGATTTTTGCTTGCTCTTTGGGATACCGATTCCATCGTCTTTCACCAAAAAGCGTAATAAATAACGATCGTCATACTGTTGCAAACATTTCACAGAGATCCAGATATTACCATCTTTGGTAAACTTCAGGGCATTACCGATTAGATTGATTAGAATTTGAGATAATCGAACGGAGTCACCCAATAAAGTGCTGTTGATTTTGGAGTCAATATCTATATGAACGGCGTTGTTGTTGCTTTTTTGTTTGGTATGCAAAGAGTTTACAATTCCTTCGATTAGCGATCGGATTTCGAAAGATACCTTTTCCAAAGTAACTTCGTTAGTTTCTATTTTACTCAGCTGTAATACATCGTTGATCAATGCCAACAGATAATCTCCAGAGAATTTTAAGGATTCCAGATATTCGTTTTTCTTCTTTTCGGCTGGATTTTCCATCAACAGTGAGGTCAAACCAATAACTCCATATAGTGGAGTTCTAAGTTCGTGACTTACTGTAGATATAAACTGGGATTTTAGCGTAGAAACCTGCTCTGCGGTTTCCTTGGCACTAACCAGTTCTTTATTTTTTTCGATCAATACATGGTTCAATCGTTTCTTCTGGATATTGTTTTTGTAAGAACTTATTAAAAACGCCAATGAGATTAGAATCAAAATAATACCAAGGATGATACTAATTCTCCATTTGATCACTTCCGATTCACTTTCCTTTTTCTCATTTTCGGCTTTGGTTGCTCTTTCTTCCAGCTGATCTACTTCCCATTCTGTAATAGCCTGTCGCAGTTCCTTAAATTTCTTGTATTCTTTCTCTTTTAGGATGTTCTGAAATTGTTTCTTCTGAAAAATATAGGCTTGTAGATAGTCTTCTTGAGATTTGTATAGTTCTGATTTGGTTTGATATGCAGAAGCCAATTCTTCGTGATAAGTAGATAACACTTCGTCACTATTCTTTTTATTGGTGGTTTCTACTACTGCATAGTTAATGGCTTCATTAATAAAGCCTTCTGCATCTTCATACTTTCTAATACTTAAATAGTATTTTCCTAACAATCCGGTCAACTTGGTTTTTGACAGATTATGAGAATTTTCATGTATAAGTTTTCTGGCTGGCGCTAAATATTCGTAAGCACTATCAAAATCGTTTCTGGTGATATAATACTCTCCAAGATTAAGGAGAGGAGTAATCATTCGTATGGTATCATTAATCTTGAAAGCTAACGAATAAGATTGTTTGTAATCTTCTACACCTTTGGCTCTAGTAAGATTGTGTTTGGTATTAATCCTACCTAAGTTGTTGCGTAGGTCGATTTCTAACTCTCTACTTTTTGAGCTTTTAGCAAGTATTAGTGCTTTATGGTAATTTGTTCTTGCCTTGTTATCATCTTCATTAATTTCATAATTCTTGGCTATGATAAAATAAATATCAGCAAGACTTTTATCATCATTATTATAAAGTGCAGTTTGCAATGCTATCTTGGCAATCTCCAGGGACTTTGTGTATTCGTATTCTTTTTGTAGTTGCTTGGCTTTTTCGATATAGCTCTGAATACTATCCGAAATAATGGAAGGTTGAGATTGCACTATATGGGTAAAACCCATTAGTACTATGATGGTTATATAGTGAATATATTTTTTCAACTTTCTTGTTATTCTTGGCTCGTTTCCTTGGACCAAAATACGAAAATTGATGAAACAGAGTGCAATTCACCGTAAAAAAAGTGCTATTTATCCGTAATTTTTGTAAGGAAATGTGTTATTTTGTAAGAATTTAATACATTTTGTGGTTTCCGTAATGGATAATTAGAAAAAACTATTCATACATAAAAAATTAAAATAAAGGGGTATTTCTAGTCTGTTATCAAGATGTATCTTTGCGCTGTTTTAAAAAATTAATCAATTATCAATTTAAAAAATACAATATGACATTTGTAGGTAAAAAATTCCCGAGTTTAAACGTTGACGCAATGAACGATATGGGAGATACTTTTAAACTTAACGTTTTGGAAGAAGCAAAAAATAACAACAAAAAAGTATTGCTTTTCTGGTATCCAAAAGATTTTACTTTTGTATGTCCAACAGAATTACACGCTTTTCAAGAAGCGTTAGCAGAATTCGAAAAGAGAAATACAATTGTAATCGGGGCATCATGTGATACACCAGAGGTGCATTT
Source organism: Aquimarina sp. KJ22-3 (assembly GCF_055808215.1). Lineage (NCBI taxonomy): Bacteria > Pseudomonadati > Bacteroidota > Flavobacteriia > Flavobacteriales > Flavobacteriaceae > Aquimarina > Aquimarina sp. KJ22-3. Next base: position 2,114,970 of record NZ_CM147859.1, read on the forward strand.
TGCATGGTTAAATACCGCTAAAGAAGATGGAGGAATCGAAGGAGTAACATACCCAATTCTTGCAGACTCTAACCGTAATCTTGCTAGTACTCTAGGAATCCTTGATATTACTAATGAAACGTACAACGAGGAAACTGGAGTGGTGACTGTAGAAGGAGATAACGTAACTTACAGAGCGACCTACCTTATCGATGAAGAAGGTACGGTATTTCATGAAGGAGTAAATCATATGCCAGTAGGAAGAAACGTTGCAGAGTTTTTAAGATTAATTGATGCTTATGCTCACGTTCAAAAAAATGGTGAGGTTTGTCCTGCAAACTGGGAAGAAGGAAAAGAGGCAATGAATGCAAATAGAGAAGGTGTAGCGTCATACTTGGCGGCTAACTAAAATAGTAACAAACGCACTCTATGGGTATGCTATGATCCAAGAGTGCGTTTTTTAAATCATATAGATATGGTTCAGGAACTAAGTGAAGATAACCTTTCTCAAATCGTTGAAGGTTCTGAAACAGTAGTGGTTCAGTATTCTGCTTCATGGTGTGGTAACTGCAGAATAATGAAACCGAAATTTAAAAAATTGGCTACAGAAAATAGCGATACTACATTTATCGTTGTAGATGCCGAAAAATATCCAAACTCCAGAAAGATGGCTACAGTAGATAACTTACCTACATTCGCTACTTTCAAAAATGGAGCTTTTGTGAATCAGGTCCAAACAAATAAATTTGAAATCTTAAAAGACCTAGTAAATGAAGTTACCAGTAATTAAGCACCTTACAAGTTTTATAGAAGAAAACGATGAAGATTTTGTCGTTGAAACCATAGAAACTTTGGAAGCCTTAACAGAGGTTCCTTCGTTAAAAGATGAAGAACTTGATGTAATAGGGGAACTAATATCGAATATGTATGGTGCCTTAGAGGTTGATAAAATGATCAAACAAGGTACTCCCAAAAAAGAAGCGCTCAACAATTTTATGCAGCGAGTTTTGGGGTCTATCGATACCTGAAAAAGAAAAAGCAAACCTTCCTATCGGGAGGTTTTTTATTTTATAGAAACTTTACCAAAATACGATATAATCTTTTTAATTTTAACACACAAAAAACAATCATTTATATTATGGCTACAATAACTTTACAAGGAACAGAAATACATACTATCGGAACATTACCTGAAGTAGGGCAGAAAGCTCCTGATTTTGAATTGGTAAATACAGATCTGTCTACTTCAAAATTATCAGATTATAAGGGACAAAAGGTAGTTCTAAATATCTTTCCATCTATCGATACCGGTATATGTGCTGCTTCGGTTAGAGCTTTTAATAAAGAGGCTAGCGATTTATCAAATACAAAAGTATTATGTGTTTCCAGAGATTTACCATTTGCACAGGGGCGTTTTTGTGGTGCAGAAGGACTTGAAAATGTAATCAATCAATCAGATTTTAAGACCGGACAGTTCGGAAAGGATTATGGAGTTGAAATCGTTGATGGACCTATGCAAGGATTACACTCTAGAGCAGTTGTAGTTGTAGATGAAAATGGGACAATTGCATATGCAGAACAAGTACCAGAAATTGCACAGGAACCTAATTATGAAGCTGCAATTAATGCGCTCTCCTAAAAAAGATGAGTAAGATCACCAAGTTTATCGTAGGAAGACTAAAAGGATGTGGTTATGCATTTACCGGAGCAATGTTATTGCTCAAAACAGAACCAAGTATACAGGTACAAGCGGGTATTGCTGTAGTTATGACCTTTTTGGGATTTTATTTTAATATCACTTCTACCGAATGGATTTTACAAATTTTTGCCATAGGATTGGTAATGAGTATCGAAGGCTTAAATACTACGATAGAAGCGGTAGCGGATTTTATTCATCCAGATTTTCATAATAAAATTGGATTTATAAAAGATGTTGCAGCTGGGGCAGTTTTTATTGCGGCAGTAACCGCAGTAATCATTGGATTGATCATTTATATTCCTTACATATTTTAAAATAAAACAAAAGCCACTTTATAATGAGATAAAGCGGCTTTTGTATTTTGGTAAAGGAGATTATTTAATCTCTATAAATGTGGTTTTACATTTTTCTATCTTTATTTTTCCTCTACCCAAGATGACATAATCGTTTCGGTTATTACCTACTAGACTTTTCTGTTTAATAAAAAAGGGATAGCTTTCTGCTTTCATATTATTAAAATACCCTCTGGAACCTGCGATGATAGAAATTTCTTTAAAATCGCCGTAGACACCATCACTTTGTTGCTTTTGAAGGCTCACAATGATATCTCTTCCTGTTTTATTGATAAAACCATAATTTCCAAATCCTCTGGAGCAGTCTACAGGAGCTGTTTTTGTAATACTTCCATAGTTATCAACATTAGTGAAAATATCGGAGCTTTGAACGGCTCTGGGAGCAGGAGCAGGAACAGTTGTGGGAGTAGGACTAGGAACTGGTGCGGGGACGAATTGATTTTGAGCATACCCTTGTGGTGCTGCATAACGATTTGATGAATTTGGATTCGCATAATTGTTTCCGGTATTACCATATTGGGGACTAACGTTTTGTGGAGAAGGATTTACCGGTAAAGCGTTTGCAGATTGATATTGGTTTTGTCCTTGAAAGTTCTGTGTTGGCTGAGGATTTTGAAAATTCTGAGCATGTTGTGTATTTGGGTATGTTTTAGGCTGTTGATAGGTACTTGTATTTGGATAATTTTGGCCATATGTATTGGCACTTGTGTTTGCTGCAAATTGTTGATTTGTGCTGGGAAGCTGTTGGTTTTGCAGATTGTTTTGAATATTAGGAGTATAAGACCGCTGATCCCAAGTGTTAGTTCCAGAAGGGACGCCTTGATTTACAGCTGGCTGCGTATTGGTAAATTGATTTGTAGAAGAAGTGATCCCTTGATTAGAATTACTATTGGCGTAATTCTGATTAGGAATTGGAGTATTAGTTGGTTCGTTGGTTGCGGGTAATTTTTTTACACTTTTTAGGTCATTAGCCCTGAATGTAAAATTGTAACCATCCTGAGTTTGTATGGACACGTTACTGTTGTAGTTAAACTCGGTAATCTTACCGATAATGACACTTCCGTTTTTTAAAGTAATGACATCATTGGTGTTTTGAGTCCAACCTAAAGAAGAAATTAATAGAGCAAAGGATAAAAGTAAATTTTTCATAACATTTTTTTTAAGCATTTAGATTTAATGTGAATACAACGCAGTATAGCCGTTCTAAAGCAATAGTAGAACAGTTACCTGGTGAACGTTACTTTTTTGGAAGGTAAGTTGATGGACACAAGAATCAAGTAGTTCTTGAAATCTCTTCAAGATACTGATTATTAATAAATTAAATCGTTAAGTAATTATTAAATTCGGTCTTAAAAATGTTATAATTCTATGGTTCTAACTTTTGGCTGTTATAAGGATAAAAGAAAATTTTTAAGGCATTTTTACGTTCCAATATAGATATTCGTATTTTTGCGATAAGACATTAAAATAATGGCTAAAAGAAAAGTAAGTACAAAAAGGAAAACCACAAAAAAAACAAAAACCTCTTTAAAAGAAAGGTTCACTTTATCCAGGCAACAGAAAGTAGTTTTGGGTAGCTTCTTGTTTTTTCTGGGAATAGGATTATTTTTCGCGTTTATCTCATTTTTCTTCAACTGGAAAATGGATCAAAGCGAAATTTCAGAATTTTATAATAGAAGTTCTACTGCAAAAAACTGGTTAAGTAAATCTGGAGCAAAAGTGAGTCATTTTTTCATTTTTCAAGGTTTCGGAATATCAGCACTAGTGCTTCCGGTACTTACTTCACTGACAGGGGTTTACCTGTTCTTCGATTTGAATAAAAAGAAGTTGGCTGGATTCTGGTTTTGGGGAGTTTTGGTTATGATTTGGGTATCGGTAGTTTTTGGTTTTGTACAAAAAGAAGGAGGTCTTTTGGCCGGTGTAATAGGATATGAGATCAATGACCTTTTACAAGATTATGTAGGTTTTATTGGTACAGTATTGATACTAGCGTTTTTTGCAATCATATACATTGTGATCCGTTTGCGATATACACCAGAAAAACTAACTGCCTCTATCAAGAAGACACAAAAAGTGATTGCAGATGATTTTGAAGCTTCACCAAAACCTACTTCGGTTAATAATGAAGTAAAGGAAACAATAGAAAAAGAACCAGAGACTTCTTCTTCTGGAATTAAAGAAAAAATTGATGCCATTATTGCCAGATCCAAGAATGGAGAAAAGGTAGAAAAGAAAAAGGAAGAGCCAGTAAAAGTTGTTGCAACCAATACTGATAATAACGAAATTACGCTGAACCCTACTATCAATCAGTTTTATGGCAATCCCGAGAATAGAGATAATGATGTTCCTGACAAACTCGTTATTAAATCCGAAGATAATCCAGAAGATATTGCGATGGAGGTAGAGACCACTGCCGAAGAAGAACAAGTCAAAAATATCAGTAATAAACTGGTTAAAGATTTTGGGGAGTTTGATCCTACCTTAGAGCTGGGCAACTTTAAATTTCCAACTATCGATCTATTAAAGGATTATACGGCAAATAGTAGTGGGATCACTATTGATCAGGGAGAACTTGAAGAAAACAAAAATAGAATCGTAGAGACACTAAAGAACTATAAAATTGAAATTGCTCAAATAAAAGCTACTGTAGGACCAACGGTTACGTTGTATGAGATTGTTCCCGAAGCTGGTATTCGAATTTCAAAGATTAAGAATCTCGAGGACGATATCGCTCTTTCTCTTGCTGCTTTGGGTATTCGTATTATCGCTCCGATACCTGGTAAGGGAACAATTGGTATAGAGGTACCAAATAAAAATGCAACCATTGTTTCAATGCGTTCTGCTATAGCATCACCAAAATTTCAGAATGCTGAAATGGAATTGCCATTATCTCTAGGTAAAACTATTTCTAATGAAACCTTTGTAGCAGATTTAGCCAAAATGCCTCACTTGTTGATGGCTGGTGCTACAGGACAAGGTAAATCGGTAGGTCTTAATGCGATACTGACTTCGCTATTGTATAAAAAACATCCAGCAGAAGTTAAATTCGTATTGGTAGATCCTAAAAAGGTAGAATTGACCTTATTTAATAAAATCGAAAGACATTACTTAGCAAAACTACCGGATGCCGAAGAAGCAATTATAACAGATAATACCAAGGTAATAAATACACTCAATTCCTTGTGTATAGAGATGGATGCTCGATATGACCTGCTCAAACAGGCTATGGTGCGTAATATCAAAGAGTATAATGCTAAGTTTAAGACTAGAAAATTAAATCCAGAAAACGGACATCGATTTTTACCTTACATTGTTTTAGTAATCGATGAGTTTGCAGATTTAATTATGACTGCCGGTAAGGAAGTAGAAACTCCGATTGCCAGATTAGCACAATTGGCCCGTGCTATTGGGATTCATTTGATCATCGCTACACAAAGACCTTCGGTAAATGTAATTACAGGTATGATTAAAGCCAATTTCCCTGCGCGAATTGCATTTAGGGTAACCTCAAAAATTGATTCTCGAACGATTTTGGATACCGGAGGAGCCGATCAGTTAATTGGTAGAGGAGATATGCTATATACGCAAGGAAATGATATCATTCGTATTCAGTGTGCTTTTGTAGATACTCCAGAAGTAGAACGCATTACAGAGTACATAGGTAGTCAAAAAGCATATCCCGATGCGCATTTGCTTCCAGAGTATGTGGGAGAAGAAAGTGGCACAAGTCTTGATATAGATAAAAGCGATAGAGATAAACTGTTTAAAGAAGCAGCTGAAGTTATTGTAACAGCACAGCAAGGATCGGCGTCTTTATTACAAAGGAAACTAAAGTTAGGGTACAATCGTGCAGGTCGTTTGATCGATCAGTTAGAGGCTGCCGGAGTTGTAGGACCTTTTGAAGGTAGTAAAGCAAGACAAGTGTTGGTTACAGATTTGGTGGCACTTCAACAGTTATTAGATAATGAGTGATCATAGAATTTAACACCCAATTTATAATGATACACACAAAAACAAAGAAATTAAATAGAATGATTAAAAAGATTGTATTCGCAGTACTTTTTATGGGAGCCGCTGCAATGCAAGCTCAGGATGCGAAGGGGTTATTGGATGAGGTTTCCCAAAAGGTAAAAAGTTACAGTAATATTGTGATAGGATTTAAATATGCTATCAATAATCCAGCAGAAAATGTATCTCAGGAAACCAGAGGAGACGTTACCTTAAAAGGAAATAAATATCTTTTGAATTTGATGGGGACAGAGCAGATGTATGATGGTAAAAAGTTATACGTAATTGTGCCGGAAGATGAGGAGATTAATATTTCATCCCAAGATGAAGATGATGACAACAGCATCACTCCATCCAAAATGCTGACTTTTTACGAAGAAGGGTATACCTATAAAATGGATATTGTTCAGAATGTACAAGGTCGTAAGATTCAATTTGTAAAGTTGATTCCGATCGATTCGAGAAGCGATCTGAAAGAAGTATTGCTAGGAATCGATAAGCAAACAAAGCACATTTATAAAATGATTCAGAAACAAAACAATGGTTCTAATGTAACCTTTACAGTAACTAGTTTTAAAACGAATCAACCGCTATCAGAGACCTTATTCATTTTTGATGAGTCTAAGTACGATAGCTATTATATCAATCGTTTGGATTGATCTACATAAAATTATGATAAACAAAAGAACGGGTATTAAAAAATACACGTTCTTTGTCTTTTAATAGTTTTTGGAATGGCATTTTATAGTGTCCTTATATAAATATTGATTAGGAAATTTAAGTGAATGAAAATTCTTGACAGATATATTTTATCAACCTTTTTGAAGACGTTTTTTCCACTGTTCTTCATTATTATGTTTATTCTTTTATTACAAACAATCTGGTTGTTTATATCTGAATTGGCGGGAAAAGATTTGGACTTTTCTGTAATCATTAAGTTTTTGACGTTTGCGACACCAAGGTTAATTCCTATGGTACTGCCGCTTACAATTTTATTGACTTCCATCATGATTTTCGGGAGTTTTGCCGAAAATTATGAGTTTGCTGCAATGAAATCGTCAGGGATCTCGCTACAGCGTGCCATGAGAACACTAGCTGTTTTTATCTTTTTTGTAGGAATAGGAGCTTTTCTTTTTTCGAATACTGTAATTCCATCTTCAGAAAAAAGATTCATTAATCTCAGGAAAAACATAGTAAAGGTCAAACCCGCAATGGTAATCGCTCCCAATCAATTTAATGATCTGGGAGATATCAATATTAAGGTCGCCGAGAAGTATGGAGATAATGATCAATTTCTAAGAGATATTATCATCCATAAAAAAGCAGCAAGACCGGGTAATTTTACAGTGATTAAAGCGGTAGATGGAGAATTAAGAGGGAGTACAGATTCTGACTTAATTACGCTGATACTTAAAGATGGGAATTATTATGACGAAATCCAGCAGCGTTCTCCACAACGAAGAAAAAAGATCCCATTTGCCAAAACTCATTTTGAAAAATACTTACTTAACATAGATCTATCTTCTTTGGATAATGTAGATATGGATGCACAGCAGTATCGAAAAGGCTACAATATGTTGAATGTGAACGAACTGAGACATGAGATCGATACCTTGTCTGATCGGGTAAATAAAGATTTCGAATCGGTAATAGACAATATCGAAAAAAGAAATGGCTTAAAAGAACTAAATAAGAATATTAAAATAGATACACTTCCAAAAGCAATCGAAGATTCTTTAGACCTGAAGGATTACTTTGATACCAAACAAAAAGTACAGATTTTTAAATTGGCTTTTTCTAATGCTGATGGAGTTATCAGACAAATTAACTCTACCCAAAGTACAACTACAGCGCTGAAAAGAGCTTTGAATAAATACGAAATGTCACTGCATGATAAATACGCTTTGGGAGTTGCTTGTATTATTCTGTTTTTTGTAGGAGCACCGCTAGGAGCAATTATCAGAAAAGGAGGGATGGGATTGCCGATTGTAATCGGTGTAGTGCTGTTTTTGACCTATCATTTTATCGGTATTTTTGCAAAAAATAGTGCAGAAGAAGGAGGGATACCCCCTTTTATAGGTTCATGGCTTTCTACCTTTATTATTTTTCCACTCAGTATCTTTCTTACTCGAAGAGCAACAACGGATCAAGGTATTTTTAACTTTGATAACTTTGTTCAGCCTGTTAAAGATTTCTTTGCAAAACGATTCTCAAAAGAAGAAAAATAGTCTTCTTTTTTGAATATCTTTGCATCTAAATTATATGGAATACTATGTCAGAAATTAAGGAGACTACCAGCAAGATCAAGTTGAATACTATTCAGGAAGCTATTGAAGATATTCGACAGGGAAAGGTGATCATTGTAGTAGACGATGAGGACAGAGAAAATGAAGGAGATTTTTTGGCTGCGGCAGAAAAGGTGACTCCAGAGATGATCAATTTTATGGCTACGCATGGTAGAGGACTTATTTGTGCTCCGCTTACCGAAAATCGCTGTGAAGATCTGAGATTAAATATGATGGTCGGCAATAATACGGATCCGATGGAAACGGCTTTTACCATTTCTGTGGACTTAAAAGGGAATGGAGTTACGACAGGTATCTCTGCTGCCGATAGAGCAAAAACCGTATTGGCACTTACCGATCAAAATACCAAACCACATGAATTGGCTCGACCTGGTCATATTTTTCCACTTAAGGCAAAAGAGGGGGAGTATTAAGACGTACAGGTCATACTGAAGCCGCAATAGATTTTGCCCGATTAGCAGGTCTAAAACCAGCAGGAGTTATTGTAGAGATCATGAATGAGGATGGCTCAATGGCTCGTTTACCGCAACTGGTCGAAGTTGCCAAAAAATTTGACTTGAAATTAGTCTCTATAGAAGATCTGGTAGCCTATAGAATGCAACATGACTCCTTGATCGAGAAAAAAGAAGATTTTGATTTAGTAACACGTTTTGGAAAATATAGATTAAGAGCTTATAAACAAACTACAAACAACCAAATCCATATAGCACTTACTTTAGGGAACTGGAGTGACAACGAGCCAGTGTTGACTCGAGTAAACTCTACCTTATTTAATAATGATATTTTAGGAACCTTGACCAACAATGCAGATAAACGTTTGGACGCTATGTTCCAAAGGATTAATACCGAAGGGAAAGGAGCTATTATTTTTATCAATCAGGAAAGTCAATCTTTGAACCTTTTAGGACGTTTAAAAGGGTTAAAGGAAATTCAGAATGGAGAAGATGTAGTAAAAGCGCCAAAAATCATGATGGATAGCAAAGATTTTGGAATAGGTGCTCAGATTCTTCATGATTTGAACATCCATAAAATTCGATTAGTCTCTAATACGGTACAACAAAAGAGAGTAGGGATGATTGGTTATGGACTCGAAATCGTAGATTACGTCAATTATTAGTACGTAATTAATCTTTACGCTTAGTGCGATACAAATAGAACCGAATGTTATTTGGTTTTGTTAAAAAATAGAAGAAGAACTAGCCATATGGTGAATGAAACATGTAAAGTTCAATAAAAGTTTATGCGGAGTCGATCTTCTTCTTAATGTGCTGCGGATCAAATTTGAAAGTAGCATTGTCTTCTCTGATGATGTATATACTACAGACTTTTTTCAAATTGTTTTTATCAAAGAGGCTAATGGTACATTACTATTAAATGATCAAACGATTACTCTTGAAGATAATAGTATTGTATTCATTACAGAAAATCAACGATATCAATGGGATGTGGATCAAGAAAAATTTGATGCCACCATTCTAGTTTTTCAAGAAGACTTCCTAAATGATTTTTTTGCCGATCAATATTTTACATATCGTTTGCTATATTTTTACCAAACAGATTTCCCATTACATCTCAATGTTTCTGAGCGTATAAAGAATGATTATTTAGAAAAGCTTAAGGAAATAAAAACCGATTTACAACATCCCAAAAGCGATAGTGTTCATCTTATTCGCTCTATTTTGTATTATCTTTTAATTCAGTTGAATCGCTTGTATTCAGAACAGTATGATATTGTTTCTACTATTTCTAATGATATTCTAGCGTATCAGTTTCGAAAATTGGTAGAACAACATATCTACGAAAAACAGCGTATAGATGATTATACTGATATATTAAAGGTAAGTAGGGTTACTTTAAATAAAGCGATCAGTAAGCATTTTAATGTAACAACCACCGAATTTTTGAAGTCCAGATTGGCTTTTGAAATCAAAATGAAATTGTTGTTTACCATGTCTACAATCGAAGAGTTAGCCGACATATTTCACTTTTCTGAGTCGAACCATCTATCTAGGTTTTTCAAGAATCAAACAGGCTTAACTCCAAAAGAGTATCGCTTGTCTTATCAAAATGGTAGTTATTCGTAGCCGTTTGGTATCCTTCTATTCATTTCATATTTAGATTTTTGTAGCGTACTTTTTTAAAAATCTAATAGGAAATGAAAATTCATCATATTCGAAATGCTACTCTGGTCATAGAAATAGAAGATAAAGTAATCCTGGTAGATCCAATGTTGGGGCAAAAAGGAGAAACGGGACCTCCGTTTACCTTTTTCCGTTTCAAACCACAACGTAATCCTACAGTTGATTTACCCACTGCCGCAATGGAGCTTATCTCAAAGACAACACATTGTTTGCTTACTCATTTGCATCCGGATCATTTGGATAAAAAGGCAGAGCATTTCCTACGTTCCAAAAACATACCCATTATTTGCAGTGTAAAAGATGTATCCGCTTTGGAGAAAAAAGGCTTGAATATTTCTCAGGAGATTAACTATTGGAAAAGAGTAGACTTTTTAGGCGGTAAAATTGAAGGAATTCCTGCTCGTCATGGTTATGGTTTTATAGCAAAACCTGCTGGTAATGTCATGGGGTTTTATATTCAATTTAAGGATCAACCTTCAATCTATATCAGTTCAGATACGATTTATACCAATGACGTAAAAAAAGTGCTTGCAGAATATCAACCGGATATTAATATTTTGGCAACAGGTTCTGCTCAATTTGATATTTTCAAACCTTTATTAATGACCATGGAGGATATTCTTCAATTTATAAAGGATGCACCGGGTCATGTTATCGCCAACCATATGGAATCTGTGAATCATTGTCCCACAACCAGAGCACAACTAAAAAAAGAAGTGCATAACATAGGGTTATCAGATAAGGTATTTATTCCAAATGATGGAGAATGTATGATCTTTTAATTCGAACTATATAGTTATAATACGCTTTTGATAGCAGCCACCATGTTTGTAGCCCTTTCTCGGGTTTCCTCTTCAGACCAACCCAGTTTCACCAAGCAAGAAATGGTTCTTCCCATCCATGCATCGCTGGCATCGAAAGACCGATTGTTCTTTTGTAATCCGGATTGTACTTCGGGAGACAATTTGCCTAAAGACTTTTGTTCTAGTAGGTGCTCCCATTTTTTGTAATAGTGCCAGTTGTTGTCAAACCAATAAAAACAGGCATCTACACCATGTGCTCCCAATGCTTTATGCGCTTTTCTTGCGATATCTTCATTGGGTAAAAATATATTTAAAAAGGAATAATTTTCAACTCCGGTTTCCGGTACACGTCTAAAAGTAATTTCAGGGATTTCGGTTAATGCATTTCGCAATACGGTATAATTCTTTTCTTGTACAGAAAGCGTATGATCTAATTTTCTCAATTGCGCAATTCCAACCGCTGCGTTTAATTCAGAAATACGATAGTTGTATCCCAAAAACGGATGCGTTTCTGCACCTCTATCATTACCGATATGATCATGTCCGTGATCGTGATATTTGTGAGCTCTATCCGCAAACAGTTCAGAATTAGTAATAATACCACCACCTTCACCGCAGGTAACCGTTTTTACATAGTCAAAAGAGAAACAACCTAAATCCCCATAGCTTCCCAGAGGTTTTCCGTCATAAGTCCCCCCAATAGCCTGACATGCATCTTCTAACAAAATAAGTTGATGTTTATCACAAATAGCTTTTAGCGCTGCCAGATCCGCCATAGATCCACACATGTGTACAGGCATTACTGCCTTTGTTTTTGGAGTGATGGCAGCTTGTACTGCTTTTGGATCCAAAGTAAGCGTATCATCTATATCACATAGTACAGGAACAGCGCCTACAGAAAGTATGGCTTCAAAGCTTGCCACAAAAGTAAAAGTGGGCATGATTACCTCGTCTCCTGCACCAATTTCTGCACAAGCTAGGGCAACAGTAAGAGCTGCAGTACCACTAGAAACTAATTGAGCATATTTGGTTTCCATTCGCTTTGCCAGATCTTTTTCAAGTTCGAGGGCTTTATGGTGACCGTTTCTCATAGGATCAAAACCATAACGCATTAAGACTCCATTATCCAAAACGTCTTGTACTTCTTTCCTTTCTTCTTCACCAAATAATTCAAATCCTGGCATAGCTAGTTGTGGTATTATATTAAAAACTCTTTTCGGCAAAAGTACCGAAAAGAGTTCTTATATGCTTGTTGCTATTTTATATTTTTTTAACTAAATATTTATTATAGTGTCTTTGGTAGAGCGCCTTACTTTCTTAAAGTCAGAGAACATATCATCTTTTGCTCGATACCCAACGGGGAGTACCAAAACAGAGGTCAGACCTTTCTCATCAAGTTGTAAAATTTCGTCATATTTTTGTGGGATAAAACCTTCCATAGGGCAGGCGTCTATTTTTTCTAAGGCACATACGGTTAATAAGTTACCCATGGCTAAATAAGCCTGTTTGGCAGCCCAAACGGCAATTTCATCTGTAGGCTTTTCTTTGAAAGACTCCACTAATTGTTCTCTAAACGGTTTCAGTATCTCCTCAGACGTATTTCTGATTTCTTTTACATTGTTGAAGTAATCACGAATATATGCTTCTCCAATTTGCGTTTCGATACAAAAACCAAAACGTGCGAAGCTTGCACTACCTGATTTTGATTCCAGGAATGTGCTACTAGCTTTTTTTGTAATTCTTTATCCTGTATGACAATAAGTTTAAGTGGTTGAAGCCCATATGATGTAGCAGTTAGGTTAAAGGCCTCTGTAAGTATATCAATCTTTTCTTTTGGAAGAATTTTTTCAGCATCAAATTTTTTGGTGGCGTAACGCCAACGTAAACTTTCTATAATATCCATTGGAAGTTTTTTAAATACATAGCAAAGATACTGCGATATGATTTACCTTTGGTACAAATCTATATAAGAAAAAACTATATCATCATCATATGAACACTATTGAAGAATTGATCGAAAAATCTGAAACCAGAATCTTTAAAGCCGTTTTTCCCAATACTACAAATCACTACGAAACCTTATTTGGAGGTACTGCGCTGCAATTGATGGATGAGGCATCTTTTATTTGTGCAACTCGTTTTAGCCGAAAGAAGGTAGTTACTATCTCTTCGGATAAAGTTGATTTTGAAAAACCAATTCCTGGTGGCACCATTGTAGAGTTAATTGCAAAAATAGCAGCAGTAGGAAGGACCAGTTGTACGGTAAAAGTAGATATTTACAAAGAGGACATGTATAGTTTTAATAGAGAGCTTGCGGTCACAGGATCTTTCAAATTTGTTGCCATTGGTAATGATAAAAAACCAATTCCGATTGTTGATGTTCAATCATAAAAAAAGGAGATTCAAAAGAATCTCCTTTTTATTTTTTTATCGAATTTAGTTTTCCTTCAGTTGTTTAATTTTTATGCGGAAAGCAGCAAAGATCAAGGTCATAAAGAAACTTAACCAATTAAAGATCGCATAGAAGGCATAATCTACAACAGGAACACCTAATACACCACTTTGATATGCTCCACAGGTGTTATAAGGAATAAGTACTGATGTTACTGTACCCGTATCTTCAAGCGTTCTACTTAAGTTTTCTGGTGCTAACCCTTTATCTTTAAACGCTTTTGCATACATGCGTCCTGGTACCACAATCGCCAGATATTGATCCGAAGCAGTAGCATTCAAGATCAGACAACTAGCTGCAGTACTTGCAAATAGACCAAACACAGAATCAAACATTTTTAATAATGCTTTACTGATAGTAGCCAAAGCTCCAATAGCATCCATGATACCACCAAATACCATGGCACATACGATCAACCATATAGTGCCTAGCATTCCTGCCATACCTCCAGAGGTAAATAAATCATTGAGTTGTGCATTTGTAGTTTCTACTGCAGTATCCACGGTCATCGCTTTCATTACTCCTTGATAGGCGGAGGTAAAAGTCAGTTCTGAACTTTCTGTAATATTCATAACAATATCAGGTTGTGCGATTATTGCAGCGATAGCTCCTAATAAAGTACCGGCCAACAAAGCAATCAAAGGAGGTGTCTTCTTTACGATAAGAACAATCACTAGAATTGGAACGATAAACAACCATGGCGTAATGGTAAAAGCTCCTTTTATCGCTGCTAATTGTTCTCCTATTTGTGGAGTTCCAGAAGTATCTATCGAAAAGCCAATAATAATAAACACAATAAGTGTAATAGTAATGGTTGGAATCGTAGTGTACGTCATGTACTTGATATGAGAAAACAAATCTCCACCAGCCATAGCAGGAGCAAGGTTGGTAGTATCCGAAAGGGGAGACATTTTATCTCCAAAATAAGCTCCAGAAATTACAGCTCCAGCTGTCATCCCTAATGAGATTCCTAAAGTATCACCAATTCCTATAAGTGCAATACCCACTGTAGCCGAAGTCGTCCAGGAACTACCTGTGGCAATAGAGATCACTGCACAGATAATTACACAGGCGGCAAGGAATATCGTGGGATTTAAGATTTGAAGCCCATAATAAATCATCGTAGGGATAATTCCGCTAATAAGCCAGGTACCAGCCAAAGAACCTACCATTAATAAAATGAGTAAAGCTCCAGTAGTGGATTTTACATTATTGGCTACTTCTTCCATCATTTGTTTGTAAGATACTTTGTTGAAGAATCCTACAATGGCAGCCACGGCTGCTCCTAACAACAGAATAAACTGATTACTTCCACTCAACGCATCATCACCAAAAACAAATACATTATAGAATAGCATAATTACCAAAATCACTACAGGTATGAGTGCTTCCCAAATATTAAGGGCTTTGTTTTCTATAATTTCTTCATTTTTTGGGGTAGAAGGAGTAATGTCTTGACTTTCCATACGTGATTTTCAAAATTTTCGGATGTAATGTTACGATATTAATGAAATTTATGCAACGTATGGGATCAGTTAATTAGTAGATAAAGTCGGTACTTATCATTTAAAAACTCTCTCTTTTTTTGATTTTTTATACAAGATTTCGCTTTTCATCGATTATTTGTGTTTTTTATCGATAAAACATGATTTTTGAATTCCCCTTTTTATATAAAATCTCGAATACTGTACTACTTTTGAAGTGTAAATGAGAAAAGTAAGAGAAAGAGAAAAATTTGAATTGTTTGTTTGATTGTTTTTAGACTTTTTTTGTCCCTGGAAAAAATAATTCCCCCGAATTATTGACCCCAAAACTTGTTAAAAAGCCTCTTCCCCCAAGAGGCTTTTCTTTTTGAGAATTTCCGTAAAAAATTAACATTTTTAACACTATTTTTGCTTTTTATCGATTAAATTCGTACTTTGACGATCAATATTGATAATAATGTAATTTTGTTTGTAAGATGTATTACGGATTACCACATATACAACAAGGATTACAACCGACATAAATTTTTAAAATATTGATTAGCCCCACTGAACTCAACTTGGCTTAAGCCAAAATTAATTACCCCTAATAAAAGGCCTCTACACCATAGAGGCTTTTTATATGCTATGTATTTCCTTAGGTTGAGAAAGGACATTTGTTTAAAATTTTATCAAAATTAACCAGATGTTGTGTTCTTTCATTTTTTATAATGAAATTCGTAAAAAACTCTGCTATGTATAATTCCGCTTATAAAGGTTTTGAATTACTATTTCTTTTTGTACTATTACCCATTAGTTTTTTATTTCCGTATCCAGCTTATATAAAAGCTGGACTTACCCTTATATGCTTTATATACATACTGATATTGCTACGAAGAGGAGGTCTTTTAAAATTAAAATTTCCTCCCAAGGCCTATTGGAAATCCTTTTTGAGAGAAATTTTGCTGAAACTTGGGATTATTATTACCGTAACTGTTCCGTACGTGCTGTTTGTGGCGCCAGATAAATTATTTTTTGTAATGCTTAAAAGACCAGAGTTGTGGGTAATGATCTTGTTTATCTATACATTTTTATCCGTTTGGCCTCAGGAAATCATCTATAGAACATTTTTCTACGATCGATATGAATCTCTGATTAATAACAAATGGTTATTCATCTTTATCAATGCTATTTTGTTCTCTTTGGCTCATATCTTTTTAAAAAGCTTTTTAGTGCAGTTGCTTACTTTTTTGGGAGGATTACTTTTTGCGTATACCTATCAGAAAACAAAATCAACGACTTTGGTCTCCGTAGAACATGCAATTTATGGTAACTGGTTGTTTACCGTAGGTATGGGGGAGATGCTTGCTTTTCCTGGAGTGAATTAACCGTTTAAAAAATCAACCAATTGCTGTACCGCTTTTCCTCGATGACTGATCTTGTTTTTTTCTTCTAGCGATAATTGCGCAAAAGTATGTTCATATCCATAAGGTAAAAAAATAGGATCATAACCAAAGCCTTCATTTCCTTTTTTATCAGTGGTAATATTTCCTTCACAAATCCCTGTAAAGGTATGAAGCGTATCTTCTAATTCTAATGCGATAACCGTTTTAAAATGCGCCTTTCTATTTGAATTGCCGTTTAACGCATCTAGCAGCTTATCCATATTGGCATGATCGTTTTTCTGGTCACCAGCATATCGAGCAGAATATACTCCTGGGGCACCATTTAGGGAATCTACTTCAAGTCCTGTATCATCTGCAAAACAATCATAGCCATAATTTTGTTTGACATGCTTTGCTTTAAGAATAGCATTTCCTTCAATAGTTGATGAAGTTTCAGGAATATCTTCTGTACATCCAATATCAGTAAGGCTTAATAGCTGAATAGACGTAGGCAAAAGTTTTTGCACTTCTTTTAGTTTGTTTTGATTATGCGTAGCAAAAACAAGTTTCATAAGTTAGACTTTTCTTATGGTTGAACTTAAAATGATCCTATCATTTGTGTCTATGCTTCGGCGTCAAAATCCGAAATCCATTTTCCCTGAACTTTTAAAACCTGTTCAATGACATCTCTTACGCATCCTTTTCCTCCTTTTTTGAAAGAAACGTACTTTGACACTTCTTTAATTTCTGCCACGGCATCTTGAGGACAGGTGGGTAATCCAACCAATTGCATTACGGGTAAATCGGGGATATCGTCACCCATATAGAGTACGTTTTCGGGTTTAATATCGTAGATGTCCATATATTCATCTAGTTGATCTACTTTATGATGAGCTCCCAAATAAATATCAGTAATACCCAAACCTTTTAAACGTTTACGGACCCCTTCATTTTTACCACCAGAAATGATGCAAACGTTAAACCCTTGCTGAACAGCAGTTTTAAGAGCATATCCATCTTTGATGTTCATTGTTCTTAGAAGTTCTCCATCGGTATTAATAATTACGGTTCCATCGGTCAATACACCATCTACATCAAAGATAAATGTGGTGATGTGGTGTAAGTATTCTTTATAGCTTTTTTCCATGTTTTGATTGTATAGCTTTGGTAAGGATAGTATATATTTCTTTTTGCGAGTCGGTATTCATTATTTTTAAATGCCGCGCTATTGTTTGTTGATCATTACGTATTGCGGGTCCTGTTTGCGCTTCTATTGCAGGGATTTCCAAGATCTTTTTTGCGGTTTCCTGGATCAGCGGATGCAAAATCTCAAAAGGAACATCATAAGCCTCACAGATATCGGTGCCAATAGTATACAAATGATTGGTAAAGTTATTTACAAAAACAGCCGATACATGCAACACATTACGTTGAGCGGATGTTATTTCATATACTTTGTCAGATAAGGGCGAAGCTAATTTTTTTAATGTATTTAAATCTTGGGTTTCCTCGGCTTCCATACAGATAGGAATCATACTGAAATCTACCGATTTATCTTTACTGAAAGTTTGCAAAGGATAAAATACTCCTTTGCGGTTATTACCAGCAATAGCACTCATAGGCACGCTTCCAGAGGTATGCACTACCAAACGATTTTGGAAAGGTAATTGATCCGAAATTTGGGCGATAGCGTCATCACTAACAGCAACAATGTATACATCTGCATCTTTTAGGGCAGCTATATCGGTTGTCACTTTAGTAGGCTCTTGATCCGGATGAAGCAGTACTCCCTTGCGATTATAACACTGAATAATATTCACATCTTCCGTCCCATTCAATGCTTGGTATAGGTGTGTTGCTACGTTTCCGGCGCCCAAAAGACATACTTCTATCATGCGGTAAAAATAAGGAAGTTCGATCAAAAAATTCAACAAGATGCATACTTCTGTTAAAACCTTTAAAGTAAAAGCTAATAATCATATTTTATCCTTACAAAAACCTTAAATTTGCCGAGCTAAAAATGAAAGTAACGATGCAGAAAAAACTTGCAAGTATTTTATTCTCCACACGATTAATGGCCATATTGTTTATTGTATTTGCGGTTGCTATGGGAATAGGCACTTTTTTGGAAGATGCCCATGGTACTACAGCAGCACGAATTTGGATATATAATACCTGGTGGTTTGAAGCCATAATGGTCTTTTTTGCAATCAACTTTTGCGGAAATATAGTACGCTATCGTTTGTACAAAAAAGAAAAATGGGCTACGCTGTTATTGCATTTATCTTTTATCTTGATTATCGTTGGGGCATTTGTTACTAGATATGTTAGTTATGAAGGAGTAATGCCGATAAGAGAAGGAGAAACTACATCAAAGTTCCTTTCTGAAAAAACATACTTAACCATTTTTATGGATGGTGAAATTGATGGAGAGCCACTCCGTCGTATTGTTTACGAACCGCTAGAACTTGCTGAAGCTACTGGTAATGATTTTACCATTCAGACCGATTATAACAAACAACCTGTTACTATTGTCTACAAAGACTATATTATGGGAGCTGAAATGGGCTTAGTTCCTTCAGAAAATGGTGAAAACTATTTGAAAATTGTAGAGTCAAGTGGAGGGAATCGACATGATCATTTCCTAAAAGAAGGAGAAGTAGCCAATATCCACAATATATTGATGGCTTTTAATGCACCTACCAAAGGCGCTATCAATATTACTTACAAAAATGATGAGTATTTTATAGACTCTCCTTTTGATGGTTCATATTTACGTATGGCGGATCAACATCAGGGATTGGTATTTAAAGATAGTTTGCAGCCTCTACAATTAAGATCTCTGTATCAAACGGCTGGGATGCAATTTGTGATTCCAGATCCTGTAATCAAAGGAAATTATGATGTAACACCAATCGAGATTAAAGACAAAGGTCAACAAGATGCTTTAATTTTTGATGTAACTTCAAACGGTGAAACAAAAGAAGTAAAACTGCTAGGAGGTAAAGGATATCTTAATGATATGACACAAGTATCTCTGGGAGGACTAGAGATGTATTTCCAATATGGATCCAAGCAAATGGAACTTCCGTTTTCGTTAAAATTGAACGATTTTATTGCTGAAAAATACCCAGGTACAGAGAACGTATACAAATCCTATATGAGTAAAGTGGATATTGTAGAGAATAATAACTCTAGACCATACGATATTTATATGAACCATATTCTGGATCATAGAGGCTACCGATTTTTTCAAGCTTCTTTTGACCCAGATGAAAAAGGAACTGTGCTATCTGTAAATCATGATCGCTGGGGAACAGGGATTACCTATGCAGGTTATATGTTATTATATCTTGGATTAATGCTTATTCTGTTTACCAGAGGATCACGTTTTAAAGACTTGGAAGCGATGCTAAGCAAGGTGAAATCGAAGAAAAAGGATCTAGTTACTGTTTTCTTATTAGGGATATCAATATCCTCTTTTTCGCAAGAAGTACCAGGACATTCTGATCATGTACAAACCTTCCCTACAAAAGCAGAATTGGATTCTGTGATCAAAACCAACGCAGTAACCAAAGAACATGCAGCCAAGTTTGGAAGTATCGTAATTCAGGACGAAAGAGGAAGAATGAAACCGGTAAATACCTTTTCTTCAGAATTATTACGAAAAATAAGCAAGAAAGATACCTACGAAGGATTAAATGCGGATCAGGTTTTTGTTTCTATGGTAGAGAATCCATTTGTGTGGTATAGTGTTCCGATCATAGAAATACAACGAGAAAATGATAGCCTCCGGAGAATTTTAGGAGTGCCAAAAACTGAACGAAGAGTATCACTTATCGATCTGTTTGAACCAGATGGCTCCTATAAGTTGGATCCATATTTGGAAGAGGCTAGTAAAACTAATACTCCAAGTAGTTTTGAGAAAGATTTCTTAAAAACGCATGAGAAATTCTATTTGCTAAATCAAGCATTAGGTGGTGGTATTCTTAGGATTTTCCCTGTACAAGGCGATGAAGGAAACAAATGGGTTTCGATGCCAGAACTGAACGAATATAAGTTCTCTGGAATGGATTCGGTATATACCCGTCAAATCATTCCGATTTACAGACAATCTTTGCAAGAAGCTCGTGCTACAGGAGACTACAGTAAATCAGATCAATATGTAGAGAGTATTAAGAGTTACCAGAAAAAGTTTGGAAGTGAGGTATTACCTTCAGATAAGAAAATCAAGGCAGAGATCGCTTTAAATAAGTACGACATCTTCAGAACTCTATATCGTTACTATATGATGATAGGACTGTTCTTGATGATATTTGTGATTTTCAGGATTTTTAAAGATTCTAAAGTTATTAGAGGACTTATTTCGGGTACCATCGGGATCGTAATCTTATTGTTTATTTTGCATACCGCAGGATTGATTATACGTTGGTATGTTTCTGGCCATGCTCCCTGGAGTGATGCCTACGAATCTATGATATATGTGGCTTGGATGACGCTGGCTATTGGTTTAGCTTTCGGTAAAAGAAGTAATTTAACCATAGCAGCTACTACTTTTGTGGCAGCAATAATATTGTTTTTCGCTCACCAAAACTGGACCGACCCGGCCATTGCTAATTTGCAACCGGTATTGGATTCCTACTGGGTACTTATTCACGTTTCTATTATTGTGGGTAGTTACGGACCTTTCTTTGTTGGGGCAATTTTAGGAATATTAGCATTGTTACTTACGATTCTTACCACAGAGTCCAACAAGAAAAGAATGGAACTCAACATCAAAGAAATTACAATTATCAATGAGATGGCGCTTACTATCGGTTTGGTGATGTTGACGATCGGTAATTTCTTAGGAGGTATGTGGGCCAATGAGAGTTGGGGTAGATACTGGGGTTGGGACCCTAAAGAGACCTGGGCATTGATCAGCATTATGGTATATGCCTTTGTAATCCATATGCGTTTGGTACCAGGGTTAAGAGGAAGATGGACATTTAATTTACTGTCTGTAATTGCTATTTACAGTGTATTGATGACCTATTTTGGAGTGAATTTCTATTTGAAAGGATTACACTCTTATGCTAGTGGGGATAAAGTGATTACTCCTAGCTCGGTATATTATTCTATAGTCTTTATCCTGATTTTAGGAGCTGTGTCTTATTGGAGACACAATGTGCATTATAAAAAGAAAAAAGAAATTTCGTAATCAGAAATACTCATTCTCAAAAGCCTTGTATCTAACAAGGCTTTTTTATTTGTAAATAGCATCCTCTCAAATTAGTTATATTTGAGTATCAACTATAGTTCCCGATTTTCGTAGAAGTTTTTTTGATATTTAAGAAGCTGAATAATAGTGTCTTATTTTTCTTTACGTCTAATTTTTTTGAAAAAACATGACTAACTCTCAAAAATTAGTAACTTGTATACAGATACAAAACCGACCAACATGTACTTGAAGAAATGTATTTTTATTTCCTTAACGTTATTGTTGTCCTTCAGTGCTCGTGGTCAGTCAAAAGAAAATAAGGCAGCTCCCAAACCTACTACAGCAATTTTTCAAGAAGAAGAGATTCAGTATATCCAAAACTGGTTCGATCAAATAAGAAATGATGCGAATATGGATGAGGAGACTGTGCGACGATTTGGTATCATCACCTCATATTATAGTTTGAAGATGAAGCAACTTGGTGAAGACTCAGATCTTACAAAAATAGAACGCTTAGATCATTTTAAGACGTTGGTTGAGAAACAAGATCAAGAGCTTAAATCCATTTTACCAGAAATGCGGTATGAAGAGTTTTCCAAATTCTACGAACGTTTGTATTGGTCGGTGAGCAAAAGATTAAATCAGCTATAATTTAGCGAAGAAATAGTACACACAATCATCTTTGAAATATGAAAAAAATAGGATTACTCGTATTATCCTTAGTTTGTTTATTGGGATATTCACAAACCACCAAAACTGTGAATATTGGTGTCTTGGCAGATAAATCCACTCCGGAGACCAGACCACTATTGGAGAAATTAAAAAACGAAGTCAAGGCTGTAGTAGGTCAAAATGCTACTGTAGTCTTTAAGGAAGTACAGGATAACGACTTTACCATCGAAAAAGCAAAGGCTAATTATCAACAACTACTGAATTCTGACAGTGATATTATTTTGGCATTTGGAGTCATCAATAATTTAATTATTGATAAAGAAGAACAGTATCCAAAACCTGTCATTTTATTTGGTAGCGCCAATAGTGATTTTTACGAATTTCCTGAAAATCAAAAAACATCCGGCATCAATAATATTACGTATCTCATTGCTCCTTTTTCGTATACAGCAGATCTTGATACCTTCAAAACGCTATATAACTATAAAAAGGTAGGAATCATCATAGATGATTTCGTTCCAGGCGTTTTGCCTGTTAAAGCATTATTTGATGGATATTTTGCAAAAAATGAGGCTACGTATAAGCTCATCGCGTTGCCCAAAGAAGGAAAGGTAACCGATGATTTAAATGATATTGACGCCGTGTATTTGGCTGGTGGGTTTTATTTAAGTGATCAAAATTTTGAGGAGTTGATCAATGATATCAATTCCAAAAAACTTCCTTCATTTTCTGCTTTTAGTCGAGAAGATGTAGAAAGAGGGATTTTGGCAGCCAATCAACCATCGACCAATATTGATCAATTTTTTAGACGTATAGCATTAAATGTAGAAGCTATTATTAATGGTACCAACCCTTCAGAACTACCCATGTATTTAGATTACAAAAAGGAACTATCCATTAATTCTGGTACAGCTAGACAAATAGGGTTCCCTTTGCGTTATAGCATGCTGGCAAATGCAGATTTTGTTGGAGATAATGATGTTCTGGTAGGAACTTCGTATTCAATTTTGGATATCATGAAGGGTGTTGTAGAAAAGAATCTTTCCCTTAATGCCGAACGAAAAAACATAGACCTAAGCAGTCAGGACGTAAAAACTGCAAAAAGTAATTATTTACCCAATGTCACCGCGAGTGCCAATGGGGCGTACTTGGATCCTGATACAGCCGAAGTCTCTAATGGAGCAAATCCCGAATTATCTACCTCAGGAAGCATTATTTTGGAGCAGGTGATTTATTCAGAAAGTGCTGGGGCTAATATCACAATCAATGAGAATTTGCAGAAGGCACAGCAAGAAACCTATAATGCGGCAGAACTGGATGCTTTGTTGGATGCAACAACAGCTTATTTTAACGCCTTAATTTTGAAAACTAATGTTGAAATTCAGAATCAAAACCTTCAGGTAACCAAAAAGAATTTGGATTTGGCAGATCAAAATTTTGCTGCCGGGCAATCAGGTAAGTCTGATGTATTGCGTTTCAGAAGTCAGCTCGCTCAAAATACACAGAGTTTAATTAATGCAGAAAACCAGAAAAGACAAGCGCTAAATACGATTAATCAGTTAATGAATAATCCGATCACCACCGAAATCGATATCGAAGATGCCAAAATTTCTGAAGGTGTTTTTGAAAACTATCAGTATCAGGATTTTTTGGAGATTTTGGATGACCCGAAATTACGACCAGCATTAATAGAATTTTTGGTAGAAGAAGCCAAAAAAAATGCCCCAGAACTAAAAAATATAGGCTTTAACCTAGAAGCAACACAACGTAATTATAGATTGAATGATTTAGGGCGATTTGTACCTACCGTTGCTTTGCAAGGGCAATATAATCTTACCTTTTCTCGATCTGGGGAAGGATCTACAGTTCCCGTTGGTTTTCCTGATATCCCTGATGGAAGCTACAATGTAGGGGTGAACCTTTCGTTACCTATTTTTCAGCAAAATCAGAGAAATATCAATAAACGGACGGCAAAAATCCAGGAAGATCAACTTTCTGTACAGAAAGAAAACATAGAGTTGAATATTGAAAGAAATGTCAACGATATTCTATTAGATATGATCAATCAAATTGCCAATATCGAGATTTCCAAAATATCAGAAGAAGCAGCTAGAGAAAGTTTAGATCTTACGCAGAATGCCTACGCACAGGGAGCAGTTCCACTTATTCAGTTAATTGATGCACAAACGAACTATCTGCAATCCCAATTGGCAAGGGCAACAGCAAACTATGATTATTTATTGACTTCGATGCAGTTAGAACGAGCGATAGGGTATTTCTTTTTGATGAATACCGAGGCAGATAATCAAGATTTTATTCAACGAGCAACACAATACATTTTAAATAAAAACTAAGTAACGACCTATGAAATTGTTAAGACACATTTCGCTATGGATATGCATTAGTATCACATTTGGCGCCTGCAAAGACAAAGAAGTACAAAAGGAAGAAGTTTTACGACCTGTAGAATATCAGGAGGTAGGAAATTCTAGTGCACAAAATGTAAGAACCTTTAGTGGTATCGCAAAAGCAGGAGATGAAATTGAATTGAGTTTCAGAAGCAATGGTATTATCACCACTCTCGATATTAAAGTAGGGCAGAAGGTGAATAAAGGAGATTTGATTGCCAAGTTGGATAATGTACAAGCCAATCTGGCTTATGAGCAATCTGTTTCTGCACTCAATAGTGCAAAATCTGCAATGAATACTGCAAAATCTAGCCTGGACCGGGTAAAGTCTTTGTATGAAAAGGGAAGCAACTCATTGAGTGACTACGAAAATGCGCGGAACTCTTATCAGACGGCATTGGACCAATATGAATCTGCCAAGAGGAACAAAGGTATACAACAATCCCAGATCAATTATGGATATATAAGAGCTCCTAAAACTGGAATTATTGCGGCCAAGAATAGCGAACTAAATGAGAACGTAAGTGCCGGACAGGTAATTGCAGTGCTCAATGCTGGAGATCATACCAATATTGAAGTGGGATTACCTGAAAATGTGATCAATAAAGTAAAATTAGGAATGAATCCTGACATTGCTTTTTCGGCATTGTTGGATCAAAAGTTTACCGGAAACGTTATCGAAATATCACCAATAGTAGGAGAAGGTACAGCTACCTATCCCGTAAAAATTGATATTACCAATGTAACCAAGGATATCAAACCTGGGATGACGGCCAATGTGACGTTTAATTTTGGGGATGAACAAAGTGTCACTGATACTTCACTTGTAATTCCTGTAAAATCAGTGGGCGAAGATGGAACCGGTAGATTTGTTTTTTTAATCGAAGCTGATACCGATAGCACAGGGATTGTAAAGAAACAACATATAGAGTTAGGAGAATTGACTACTAGCGGATTCAAAATAAAAAGTGGTCTCTCCAAAGGTCAAAAAATAGCTACAGCAGGGCTTCAAACGCTTTTGGATGGACAAAAAGTGAAACTAAAATAATCATTCCGAAAAAGACGCTAGTATGAATTTAGCACAGTTTTCTATAGAAAAAAATCGAGTTTCTTTGAGTATTCTGGGGGTTGTTATCATTATGGGAATGGTGTTATACGCCTCTCTTTCAAGAGACAGTATGCCTCCTTATACAGTAAGGGTGGCCTCAGTGGTTTCTTCATTTCCAGGAGCAAGTCCCGAACGGGTCGAAGAACTGGTAACCGATAAGATTGAGAAAGTAGCACAGGAGTTACCCGAACTTAAAAAAGTAACAAGTACCTCCAGAACAGGATTATCAGTAGTACAGGTAGAATTGAAGATGGAAGTTACCCCTCAAAAATTACAATCCGTTTGGGATCGGTTACGAAGAAAGTTAAATGATATCAGCGGATTACCTAATAATGTGTATCCGCAATTAAAAGATGATGGGATTGGTGAAGTTTTTGGGATTGCAGTGGGGATAACCAGTGATGGTTTCTCTTATGCCGAAATGAAAGACCAGGCAGATGATTTGAGAGATGATCTCATTAAGCTAGAGGATGCCGCAAAAGTTGAAATTAACGGTGCACAAGAAGAGCGGGTTTTTGTGAAGTTTGATAATGCGAAGTTAAAGGCTTATGGGCTTACATCCAGTAGCTTACAAAATATCATCACCACTACAAATATTCTAAATTCTGGAGGAGAAGTAAATATTGAAGAAGAACGAATTATTCTGGAACCTACCGGTAATTTTGATACTGTTGAAGATATCAAAGAAATGCTCATCCCGATAGGTCAAAGTGGTCAGGTAGTAAGTTTGGGCGATATCACTACGATAGAAAAGGGATATATCGATCCTCCCAATCAAATTGTGAGAATTAATGGAAAAGATGCTATTTCCCTACATGTTTCTTTGATTGAAGGAAGTAATATTATCAAATTGGGTGAGGAAATCGATGTACTGCTGGCAAAGTGGCAGGCTAAACTTCCAGTAGGATTAGAAGTCTCTAGATTAGCTTCTATAGATGAGTATATTGATCTTAAAATCAATGATTTTTTGGGGAACCTGATGCAATCCATCGTTATTGTATTGGCGGTAATGCTTCTTTTTCTGGGGGTGAGAACAGGGTTGGTGATTGCGAGTTTAATTCCTATTGTAACTATAACCACTTTGATGGTTATGGGACTTATCGACGTTGGACTGAATCAAATTACCCTGGCTGCTTTAATTATGGCATTGGGAATGATGGTAGATAACGCTATTGTGGTGGCCGAGTCCATAATGGTAAAAATGGAAAATGGAATCGATGTAAAATCAGCTGCCATAGATTCTTGTAAAGAATTATTTACTCCTCTTTTGATTTCTACTTTGACCACTTCTGCGGCGTTTTTATCCTTCTTCCTGGCAGAATCCGTAATGGGAGATATTATGGGACCTCTTTTTGTGGTGATTACCATAGCTTTGTTATCCTCATGGATCATTTCACTAACCATTATTACCTTGTTTTGTGTGTTTTTCCTGAAGATTAAAAAGCAAGAAGATGGAAAGACTAGTTTTCTGGATCGAATGATCAATCTGTTAAAATCAAAGTACAAGGATTTAATTCTAGTAGCATTAACCTGGAAAAAGACAGTATTAATAAGTATTGTGGTCCTGTTCTTCTTGTCCTTATACGGGTTTACAAAATTAGCATTTGTGTTTTTCCCCGATAGTGATCGAAATATGATTACTATTGATATCAATTTACCGGAGGGCACCAAAATTGAAAGTACAACAGCTACAGTAGCTGCCATAGAACAATTTATTATAGAGGATCTTAAAGTAAATGAAGATCGCAAAGATGGGATTGTTGATTGGTCGTCGTATATAGGTGAAGGTCCATCTTCTTATGATTTGGGATATAGCCCAGATGAAGCAAATTCGAACTACGCACATATTTTGGTGAACACTTCTACTTTTTTAGTCAACAATGATATGGTGAAGCGAATAGATGCCTATTGTTTTGACACTTTTCCCAATGCTGATATTAAAGTAGGGTTATTAGGATCTGGAGGAAGTGGAACCCCGATAGAAATTAAAGTTTCTGGAGATGATCCTGATAAACTGTCCAGTATTTCTGAATCGATCAAAACAAGACTTTTTAGTATTTCGGGAACTAAAAACATCAAGGATGACTGGGGACCAAAAGGAAAGAAATTTGTGATTAATATTGATCAAAATAAAGCGCAAACCGCTGGGATTACCAATCAGGATGTGGCAATATCATTACAAACAATTTTGGATGGTTTTAAGGCTGGAGAATACAGAGAAGGGGATAAGTCCATTCCAATTATTATGACTAGTAATCAAGGAAAACAACAAACTTTGGCTTCTTTAGAAACGCTTAATGTGTATAGCCAAAATTCTGGAAAAAGTGTTCCTTTACTACAAGTGGCCAGTATTATTCCACAATGGCAATATTCAAAAATTAAGAGATTGGATCTTACCAGAACAGTTAATGTATCCAGTGAATTGACCGAAGATGGGAATGCTTCTGCGATAACTTCAGAAATCACTCCTTGGTTGAAGGAACAGCAAAACCAATGGGGAGATGGATATACATATAAACTGGGAGGAGATGCAGAAAATACGGCAGAGAATATGGGAGCAGTAGCAAAGTATCTGCCTCTTTCGGCATTTATCATAGTAATGTTGCTTATTGTTCAGTTTAATTCCTTTAGAAAAATGACCATGGTGGTTACCACCATTCCTCTTGGAGTGATCGGTATGGTGCTAGGATTGTTATTGTTTGGTGTTCCGTTTGGATTTATGGCGTTTTTGGGAGTCATCTCTCTTGCGGGAATCGTGATTAATAATGCAATTGTACTGATTGATCGAATTGAAATTGAAGAAAATGAATTAAAACGAATACCTCAAGATGCCATTATAGGTGCATGTATTCAACGTTTTCGACCTATTTTGCTAGCCACCTTTACTACCGTTTTAGGTTTGATTCCTTTATATCTAGGAGGGGGTGAAATGTGGGAGCCTATGGCCGTAACCATTATGATAGGATTACTTTTTGGAACGGTAATCACTTTATTGTTTATTCCTTCGTTCTATAGTGTGTTGTACAAAGTCGATTACAAAGACTACACCTTCAACGAAGAATTATTGGACTAAACCTATGCTCGAAAGCTTGTATCCATATCGATTTGAATTATTTTTATTCAGTCAGATAGCAATTCTTTTTGGGTCGTTAATATTCCCCGGAGCCTTTTTCGAAATTGTCATCTCACCAATATTATTTCTGGTGAATCTGGCTGCAGGGGTTTTACTGATTTCCAGAAGAAGAAAATTAATGTGGTTATTTATTGTACTACTGGTAGTATCTGGGATTGTTTTTGGTGCGGATTTATTAGAAGATCAGGATAGCGTATTTTTGAGATTCCTCAACATGATTACCTATTTTTTGTTCTATGGTATGGTAACTTTTGAAATCATATTGCAGATTCTGGAGGCCAAGTTGGTCAATAAAAATGTAATTATAGGATTGATAAGTGGCTACATATCTTTGGGACTGATAGGCTTTTTTATTTGTTTGGGTATCGAAATGGCGTATCCCAACTCTTTTGAAGGATTGGCCGCCACAACTGATCAGATAGAATTGTTTACAGAACGATTGATGTATTATAGTTATATCACATTAATGACTATAGGGTATGGTGAGATTATACCTGTTACTTCCTTGGCTCAAAAAGCCTCAGTTTTGATTGGGCTTCTCGGACAGTTTTATTTGGTGATTGTCACCGCAATTGTCGTTGGGAAGTATATCGGACATTCTCCCCGAAAGCTGGATGAATAGATACTGTTTTATGAATTTAAAGATGTAATGATAAGACCAATGAAAAGAAATTGTTTTTCAAATGTTTACAGTCAAATACTATTTTGTCTTATTTTCCTTTTTACATTAGGAAATACATATAGTCAGAACCTTGCCGATCTCTACAAGGAGATTAGTTCTTCTGTAGTGGTGATAGATGTCGTAAGTATAGGCTCGCAAGGTGAAGGGGTTAATCGAAAGTTAGCCACACAATCTTCACAAGGTTCTGGTTTTTTGATCTCAAAAGAAGGTTTGATTTGGACCGCAGAGCATGTAATTAAGGCAGCAGAAGTGATCACAGTTTCTTTTGTAGATGGAGACAAATATGAGGCCGAGGTTTTATCATCCAACCCTAGTGCTGATGTTGCGCTACTAAAAATTAAAGGAGATTTTCAGGTAAAAGATAAGAACGTGGCCACCATCGGAAACTCTGATAGTGTGCAAATAGGAGAAGACATATTCGTTTTGGGTGCTCCTCATGGTTTTAAACAATCTTTGTCCAGAGGAATTTTAAGTGGTAGACATATTCCTGAAAATATGAGTAACAACTTTGTGAAAGTAGAATTTTTGCAAACCGATGCTGCGATCAATCCTGGTAATTCGGGAGGGCCTGTTTTTAATATGAAAGGCGAAGTGGTAGGCATAGCTAGTAGGATTTATACAGTTTCAGGAGGATTTGACGGTATTGGATTTGCTGTTTCTTCTAATGTAGCACACAAACTCTTAATGGATGACCCGGATACCTGGACAGGGATGGAGGCCAGATTGGTTTCAGGAACTTTGGCCAGAGTACTCAATATACCACAAACAACAGGCTTATTGATTTTGAATACCTCTACTCAAGGTACAGCAGGCAAATTAGGATTGAAGGGAGGTCGCATACCCGCCATTATCGATGGAGAATCAATAATGCTGGGGGGAGATGTGATTTTGGATATTGCTGGAATTAAGTTTGAGAATGAAAACTCCGGGTATTTGGTAAAGGAAAAAGTCAAGAAAATTAATACAGGGGATACCATTGTAGTCACCATTCTTCGGGAAGGACGAGTAGGCACAGTAAAATTTCCTAAACAATAACGAATATTAATTACTACTACAACTACTACTTTAAATAGAAGTTCAATTTATTTAGAACGATTCTGTTTTTTAAGGATTTTATGTTTTGAAAACACTTGGTTTTGAGAAAATTAGTAAATTTAAGTAGTTGCATTTTCACACAACCAAACCATCACTCCATGAAAAAGTTTGTTTTAGGGCTTTTACTTTTTTCTTCTTATTTGTCAATGGGTCAAACTAACGACGAAAAACAACAACAAAGACAAAATAATAAGGTAGAAATCTTCACTTCATCAGAAAAAGACAATTTACAATCCTTTGTTGCTGAGCAGGTAGAAAAAATGAATCTTACTGAAGATTTACAGGATGATTATTACATGATTATTGGGTATCATAGTAATAAGATGGCCAGGTTGAATGATAAAGATTCTGATCTTACAGAACAGCAAATTATCTCCAAATTTAAAATTATACTTGGTATAATGGACAAAGACGTACAAGAGATTTTGTCCAAAGCGCAGTTTGATATACACAAAGAAAGTTTTGATAAAATTGTTACTAGTGTATATAACCGAAGCGGTTGGGAAAAACAGTAAGACTTCGACAAGTAAGTATTGGAAATAAAATAGTCTTTGGATACGCTATTATGATCTCTTGTTGATAAGAGATAGCATTATGTTTTGATAGTAGAACATCAAGATGTAATAATCAATGATCAATATCATTTTTTGTTGCCTATGATTACTACATCTTTAGTATTCATTAATAAACTATTTTATTATGCCAATCAAAAGTTACCTAGCCCATCCACACTCAGGAAAAAAGGAGGAGCTCATAGTTGCACTTTCTCAACTATCAATGTGTGATATCCTTCCGGCAGAGAATAAAGATGTAATTATCCTGATCACAGATACAGCCACCAAGCAGGATGACGAGCGTTTAAAAGCAAAAATTGAAAGTATTTCAAGCTTGAAGTTATTGGCAATGGTATCCGGTTTTAACTCTCCAAACTAATATATTATGGATCATCTAGAACAGATCAACAGAAGGAAGTTTGTAAAACAGATGGCACTGTTATCGGCAATGACAGCTGCGGCTACAATGTTTCCGGGAATTATGTTTGCAGAAGAACAAGAAAAAGGAATCCCGTCTGATGCGAATTTGGATTGGAAAAAAGCACCGTGTAGATTTTGTGGTGTAGGTTGCGGAGTATTGATCGGTACCGAAAATGGAAAAGCAGTGGCGGTAAAAGGAGATCCAAAATCTCCCGTGAATAAAGGACTGTGTTGTGTAAAAGGATATCACTCTATCATGGCGTTGTATGGCAAGGATAGATTGACAAAACCTTTGGTGAAAAAGAATGGAACCTATGTAGAAACTTCTATGAAGGAAGCGTTGGATTTGGTGGCTTCCAAAATGAAAGAAACTATTGATAAAACCGGAAAAGATTCGGTGGCTATTTATGGATCAGGACAATGGACCATCCCCGATGGTTATGCTGCATCCAAGCTTTTCAAAGGATGTATAGGCACCAATAATGTAGAGGCTAATGCAAGATTATGTATGGCTACCGCAGTAACCGGTTTTTTATCCTCATTTGGACTAGACGAACCGATGGGCTGTTATGAAGATATCGATCATGCTGATGTGTTTGTGTTGTGGGGCAATAACATGGCAGAAATGCATCCGGTGTTGTTTTCGAGATTGTTGGATCAGCGCTTAAAAAGAGGAGTAAAGATTATCGATTTTGCCACCCGTACCACAAGAACCAGTATGGCTGCCAACAAATCCATATTGTTTCAACCACAGACAGATTTGGCAGTGGCAAATGCCATTTGTTATGAAATTATACATAATGGATGGATGAATAAAGCTTTTGTTGAAGAGCACTGTACTTTCAGTAAAGGATTGACAAATATGGGGTATGGATTAGAAGATAATTATGCCTTCAGCGATAAGGAAGAGAAAATTACTTTCGAAGATTACAAAACGTTTCTGAACGATTATACTCCCGAAAAAGCAGCACAAATTTCCGGGGTTTCGGTTAGGGATGTTAAATATTTAGCATCCTATTTTGGAGATCCCAATAAGAAAGTCATGTCTTTTTGGTGTATGGGGATGAACCAACATTCCAGAGGAACCTGGATCAATAATTTGGTATACAATATTCATTTGTTAACTGGTAAAATCTCAGAACCAGGTAATAGCCCATTTTCTTTAACCGGGCAACCTAGTGCCTGTGGTACGGTGCGTGAAGTAGGAACGCTTACACATAAATTGCCACATGGTGTTGTGGCTAATAAAAAACATCGAGAATTTGCCGCAAAAATATGGGACGTGCCCGTAGAGAATATTTCTCCTAAACCAACTTATCATACGGTAGAAATGTTTAGAGCATTAGATCGCGGGGATATTCGTTTTATGTGGATACAGGTCACTAATCCTTTTGTTAGCATGCCCAAGCTCAACAGATATAGAAATGGAGCGGAAAAAGAGGAACGTTTTATCGTAGTATCCGATGTATATCCTACACCAACTACCGATGTGGCAGATGTCATTTTACCTTCGGCGATGTGGGTAGAAAGAGAAGGAATGTACGGTAACTCTGAAAGACGTACACAATATTTTGAGCAAATGTTGGAACCACCTGGTGAAGCCATGAGCGATACCATGCAGCTGATTGAGGTAGCAAAACGTATGGGATTCGAAAAACAATTTTACTACAAAGAAGAAACTCATATCGAAGAAATATATAAGGAATACCGTAGGCATCATGAAGGTAAAAAGCACAATATGGCGCCATTAGAAGTGCTAAAAGCACAACCGGGAGTGCTATGGCCTTATGTAGATGGTAAGTCTACCAAATGGCGTTTTAATGCAAAATATGATCCAGCATGTTCAAATGGTAAGGACTTTCATTTTTATGGAAAACCAGATGGTAAAGCAGTAATATGGCAACGTCCCTACGAACCCGCCGCAGAAGAGCCTGATGACGAGTATCCATTCTGGTTAGGAACCGGTCGGGTAGTAGAACACTGGCATACAGGCTCTATGACTCGTAGAATACCTGTGTTGCATCAAGCCATGCCTAAGGCCTATGTAGAATTACACCCAGAGGATGCCAAAAGAATGCAAATCAAAAATGGAGATAAAGTCAAGCTTACTACACGTAGGGGAGAAATCATATTACCAGCTGCCGTAGATCAACGTGGGATTCCGGCACCGATGCAGGTGTTTGTGCCCTTTTTTGATGAAAGTAAATTGATCAATGAACTTACCTTGGATTCGTTTTGTCCAATTTCAAAAGAACCAGACTACAAGAAATGTGCGGTAAAAGTTGAAAAAGTATAAGTAGTATGAAAAAGAGGTTAGGTATTATCGTCATATTCACACTTCTGTTTGCTGGTTTTGTCGCCAACTGGGGGTATAGCTATAAGCAAGGACTTAAGGAAGCGTATACCCCAATTATTAAAGAACAAGCAATTCCTACCATTTCTTCAGAAAAAAAGGTGTTTGAACGTTCTGAGTTGGCACTAAAGTATCTCGAGATGCCGGTGGATTCTAATCATCAGCGCTCGTTAAGCACCTATTATACAAATCGTGCTTACCCAGGAGCTCCTCCTTCAATCCCTCATCCTTTGGTAAAAGGAGAACGCGGTATGGGAGGTAAGGCTTGTTTACAATGCCATCTTAATGGCGGTTTTACAGAAAAGTTTAACGCTTATGCACCAGTAACTCCACATCCAGAGATGATCAACTGTAGACAATGCCATGTTGCACAGTTGGCCAATACCAATTTTAAAGAAACCAATTTCTATAAAATGAAAGCGGCTACAGTAGGGTACAATAATGCCTTGCCAGGTAGTCCACCAATAATGCCTCACCCTATCGATATGAGAGAAAATTGTTTGTCTTGTCATGCAGGTCCAGCGGCACCCAAAGAAATTAGAGTAACGCATCCAGAACGTATCAACTGTAGACAATGTCATGTGCCTGCAAGTAGTGAGATGGTGCAAACTGAAATTTTTACCAGAACCAAAAGTAATTGAAATGAAAAACACAATATTCCATTTTACACTCACTTTACTGGTTATTGTACTCTGCACTTCTTGTAATCATCACGAAGAAGGATACCATTCCTTAAAAGAAAAGATTGAAGCAGAAAGTAAAGATTTCAAAGGAGTACCCATTACATCAGAAAAATATGTTGGTGATATTACAACAGTAGAAGTTATACAAGAAAGCCATTCATTTTTGATTCCTGATAGAAAGGGGCAAATTACCTCATTCCCCTGTAACGAGTGTCATACCAAACCTTTACAAGAGTTAAAGGAAGAAGGAAAAAAGAAAGCACATTGGGATATCAAAGTAGTACATGCAGATCCCGAGGTGATGAATTGTGCTACTTGTCATAATGGAAATAGCATGAATAATTTGCAAAGCCTGGCAGCTGCTTCAATAGATTTTAATCATAGTTATAAGTTATGCGCCCAGTGTCATAGTGATCAGTTCAAAGATTGGGTAGGAGGAGCACATGGAAAAAACATTGGGGGTTGGGCCAATCCAAGAGTGGCGATGACCTGTGTGAATTGCCATAATCCGCATCAGCCTAAAATTGTGTCGAGATGGCCTTCTAGGTTTAATACACAAAAAGTAAAAGAAAGAGAATAGCATCATATAATAACCTTACAAAAACAATTGTATGGATAGCGATAAAAAATGGTTTAAACTGGATCTGGGAGTAGAAACACCTAAGCAAACGGCTTGTGGCTGTGGGAAATCTTCTGGAGGGTGTAACTCACATGCTCAGGAGGATCAAACCACCAAAGATGGCTTTGATCAAGTGTTTGATGTAACAATGGATAGGCGTACTGCTTTTCGAAAACTAACTGCTAGTTTATTGATAGGAGCTGGGGCGGTAAGTTCTTCCTGTAGTCTTACCACCAGTGATGAATCAAAAGAAAAGGCACAAATAGATTGGGAAGAGCAGTTTAAAGGAAATTATAAGTTGATGACCGATGATGAAAAAAAGGCAACGGTAGATCGTTTGGTTCGATCATATCAACTCCGTAAAGGCAAGAATATCAATATGTCTTCTCAAAATGCTTCAGAAGATGTGTTGTTTGGGTATGCCTTTAATATTTCCAAATGTCAAGGATATATGGATTGTGTAAATGCATGTGTAGAGGAAAATAATCAGGATAGAAATTCACAAATGCAGTATATCCGTATTCATGAAATTGAAGAAGGAAAAGGTTTTCAGTTTAATGAAGCAGATGATAATTATTACCACGAAGTCCCCGCTGAAGGACATTTTTATATGGGGACACAGTGTTTTCATTGCGATAACCCACCTTGTGTTGAGGTGTGCCCCGTTCAAGCCACCTGGAGAGAAGATGATGGTCTGGTTGTAATCGATTATGATTGGTGTGTGGGTTGTAGATATTGTATGGCGGCCTGCCCCTATGATGGACGAAGATTCAACTGGAGTACTCCAGAAGTTCCAGAAAATGAAATCAATAAGAACCAACATTATTTAGGGAATCGCGTGAGAAAGAAAGGAGTAATGGAAAAGTGTACTTTTTGTGTACAACGATCCAGAGCCGGTAGAGATCCAGCATGTGTAGAAGCTTGCCCAACAGGAGCTAGAATTTTTGGAAACCTGTTAGATCCCGATAGTACGATACGATGGGTGTTGGAGAACAAAAAAGTCTTCCGACTGAAGGAAGATCTGGGAACAGAGCCCAAATTCTGGTATTTTATGGATTAATGAGTTAAAAACCGTTCCAAAAACAAAACAATGAAAACACTTAGAGTTTTTAGAAGCTTAGTTATCGATAGTCTGGATGTTTCTACCAAAGGATCATTTAAATATTTGTTATGGATGGCCTTTTTGACGTTGGTGATGCTTGTCGGGATGTATTGCTATTCTATACAATTGGAAGAAGGCCTGATAGTTACCGGTATGACAGATCGTGTAAGTTGGGGACTTTATATTTCTAATTTCACCTTTTTGGTAGGTGTAGCTGCTGCTGCGGTAATGTTGGTTATGCCAACCTATGTATTGCACGATATTGATTTTAAGCAAGCGGTACTTATAGGAGAAGGATTAGCGGTAGCAGCATTGATTATGTGTTTGGCTTTTGTTGTTGCAGATATGGGAGGTCCATCGGTGCTTTGGCATATGATCCCGGGCATTGGCGTCTTTAATTTTCCGAATTCTATGCTTACCTGGGATGTGATTGTACTTAATGGGTATTTGTTTATTAATATTACCATTCCTTTCTATATTCTTTTTAAGCACTATCAAGGAAAAGATGCCAACCCCAAAGTGTATGTCCCAGGAGCTATTTTATCCGTTTTTTGGGCAGTGGGAATTCATTTGGTTACTGCATTTTTATATCAGGGATTACAAGCTCGCCCTTTTTGGAACAATGCTTTGTTGGGACCTCGATTTTTGGCTTCGGCTTTTGCGGCAGGACCTGCCTTGATCATTTTGGTTTTGGCCATCATCCGTAAGTTTACTGAGTTTAGTATTGAAGATAAAACCATCAAGAAAATTGCTACTATAGTCACTGTAGCAGCGCAGATCAATTTGATTATGCTCATCTCTGAGTTGTTTAAAGAGTTTTACTTCCCAACTCATCATAGCGAAAGTGCTTTCTACCTGTTCTTTGGACTAGAAGGTAAAACGGCATTGCTTCCCTGGATATGGACAGCAATAACATTAAATGTGATTGCCACCATTCTGTTAACGATTAGTAAGCTGAGAAACAACTTCAGGGTGTTGTATTTATGCTGCTTTATGCTTTTTGTTGCAATTTGGATCGAAAAAGGTTTTGGGTTAATTGTACCAGGTTTTATACCAGGACCCTACGGGAAAATAGCAGAATATATGCCTACAGGTATCGAAATAGGGGTAACCCTTGGAATCTGGGCATTAGGGGCTTTTGTGTTTACCATTTTGGCAAAAACCGCAATAGGTATCGAAACCGGGAAGTTGAGATTCAAAAACAAAAAAAGCTAGTATGTGAAAGGAAAGACGCGATTATGCAATGAGGGTCTTTCATGTTTTATTTGATTTAGAAGTACTTATTCGTTCTTGCCAGAACTTTTACCAGACATGTAGAAATTACAACAGCCTTTCTACTTTTTTTCGGTTTTGAATAGTGCTTCAAATGCATGATATACTGCTTCGTGAAGTGCATCTCCGTGATCTTTATCTTCTAAGAACTTAAAATGAAGTTTAGCATTGTTCTGCTTTAGAAGACTTAGTTTTTTGTACAGCTTTTCGGCAGCTTGTTCCATAATTTCACCTTCTTTTCCTACGGCGACGAATATGGATTTTTCGGTTACAGCTTCTTTAGGAGTATAGTTCAATAAAGATCCATCATCCTACCATAAACTTGGACTTACAATGATGTAGTTGTCAAAAAGTTCAGTTTTTTTCATTAATATTTCTGAGGCCAGCAATCCCCCCAAAGACTGTCCAATAATCGTCTTGGTTTGGTTGGTTCTGAAATGAGCTTTTACAAATGGTTGCAACTCCTTTTCGATGAATTTGATAAAGTGTCCTGATTTACCCGTTGTGGGAAATTCTTTTTTATCCTTTTCGTTTTGAGTAGGATAGGTAAAATCTCTCTTTCTATCTACATTGGCAATACCCACCACAATAGATTCTGGCAACATATTTATCCAGGAAAAAGAGCCAAACTGAACAATACCGGATACATGAATAAAATCTTCATCCTTTGAACCATCGAGCAGATAGATAACCGGATAGGTTTTTGCAGTATCTGAAGTATAGCTCAAAGGTAAATAGATGTTTAAAGTACGAGATTCGTTCAGTATTTCCGATTGAATTTTGATTGATTTACCAATCGAAAACTCAGTTTCACTGATTTTATTGGGTAGTTGTTGTCCATACGACCAAAAAGTAATCCATACTACTACAAGACTTACAATACTTTTTCTAGTGCTTTGATGTGAATTGGTCATGTTGTAAAGTGATATAGATGATAAGTTTTTTGTGGATTACCAAGGTAATGAAATTGCAAAGAATTCCGCTATCGGTTTTATCCTTCAAAAGGACAAGGAGAATTTGACCGAGTTAGGGAATTACTTTGCGGGTGGGGTACGGTAAAGTTTTGTGGAAACGTTATCCTGCGTATGTTTTAATTTTCTGTTTTTGTGTAGGTTACGATATCAATACCAATACCATTGGGATCTTCTATAGCAAAATGTCGATCTCCCCAGGGTTCATCTCTAAGTGCTATTTTGATTTCAATACCCTTTTCCTTTAATTCTTGATATACAGCATCTACATTTTCAACTTCGATAGTAAAATACATACCAGTACCAGCGTATTCTGTTTGGAAAAAGGGTTGTTGGGTGTGGTGGTTGGATTGTGTAAACGAGATCGAAGCTTGTTTGTTTGGAGTGTGTAATAAAAGATAGAATTCATTTTCGAAAGCCACTCCAAATCCCAGGTTATTAGTATAAAAGGCTTTGCTTTCTTTGATTTTTTTGGTGAATATTCCTGCGTTCAGATTCATGATGCTTGTTGTTTGTGCGTGTACCGATCCAAATGAAATAAGTACAACTGCGATTACTATTATATTTCTCATTTCTTATGTTTTGATAACACAAACTTAGCGCAGGATAGGAGAGAGGAATTGTAAAAATCGGACAAAGGCTAATCAAAGGCTTCAGATGGAGTAACCCCGTAAAATGTTTTGAAGTTTTTGATGAAATGGGCTTGATCAAAAAAACCGACATCAAAATATAGTTTGTCCTCTTTTAGGCTTTGCCTAGAAGGTTTTGCATTCAAAATATACTGAAACCGTACTACATTACTGAAGGATTTTGCGGTGGTACCGATATAAAAATTAAAAATTCTACGTAGTTGTCGAGAACTTAGACCAGTATCCAGTTCTCTTTCAGTGTCTAGAAAACCATTCTTCTGAAAAATAAGCTCTAAAGAATTCAGGAATCGAGTATCGTATCGCAACTCCTGATTTTGGATAATATTGGCTAACTTATCGCCCAAGATGGTAGTAATATGAGCAAATGAATCAGATCGCTTTATTTCTGAAACAATCCAATCAGAAAGTTCAGGCAATACTACATTCAAAGGTGGTGATTGATTGCTTAATGTTTTGGCATTGATCCCAAAAAGAAGAGGAAAGGCAGCGGGTAAAAACCGAATCCCAATATAATCAAAGTGAGTACCAATAGGGAACTCGGTATACTTTCTACAGAATCCCATTATAAAATTATCTGAAGGCTGATTGTGATCAAAAAATATGTCAATACATCCATCAGAAACCACTCGGTATACAAAGGGTTTGTGAAGAGGTTTAGGTGTTTTTAATTGCCAAAAACAATACACGAAATTTTCGATAATAGGATTGGGTCGAATTTCCTGATATACAATTTCTTTGTCTTCAGCTTTTACTGTAGGTTGAATAGGTTTGTAATGGTTTTTTATGATTTCAAATTCTTTCATGTCATGTTGATCGAATTATTTTAACCATTTCGGATCCTCAAAATCAGATTTAAAATCTTTTACCTCTTCAAATCCTAATTCCAAGAGCTTATGATATGAAGGAGAATCTTCAAACACCTCAGAGTCCCAGATTTCTATATCCCATAATACATCGGCCATCCACATCATCCATCTTGGTGGTGGCGAGAACTTTTTGAAATAACGAAGTGCATCTTCTTCAGAAAATTGTTGTTGGTCCCACCAAATGCTAAACACCATAACTTGTGTTTCTCCTGATCCCATTCTCCATTCTATACTTAGTGGGTGAGAATCTGGTGAAAATACCCATGGTGGAATTACAGCCCCATACTTTTCTATCTGTTCTTTTTTAATGTCTAGATACCATTCGGATGTACTTTGATCCATTACTATGAATTAGAATTTATAGCTTTTAAAATGTCAGAACCTCTTTTTCTTTATACTTTAATTGTTGAGATTTTCTACATCATTATTGATAATATACCATTTTTCCCCATCGCTCATCATAGATACGGTATCATTTTTGGTTTTTAGTGAAAAAATGATTTGACCATCAATTGTTTGGTTTGTTTTTGGGACGATACTCAATTGCCCATCAGATACCAATTTGATAGTTAGGGGATTTATTCCAACACTTGCTGAAGGTAGAAAAATATTTATGTTGCCAGAACCAATAATAATCTTATCGGTTGATAGTACATTATAATTATTGTTTATGACTTTTGCTTTAGTAGAATTGTTAAAAAATAATTGATTATAACCGTTTCTAAATAAATCCAATTCCAGCGTATTTTCAAATCGTGTACCAGAAAACGAAATATTACTACATTCTTTTGTGTTTAACCAATATCTTGTACGTTTAATATTTACCTCGACGTTGTCAATGATCTCCGTAGCTATTCCATTTACGTAGGTGTCTTTGAATTGAAAATCTTCACAGTTTTCAAGAATAATGGCATCCACAGCAGTAACCCCAGTATAACCTGACCCATATATTTGCGTATTTTGAATTAGGTTGTTGGACATTTTTTGATTGGTCTCAAGACTAATAAATTTAATTGCGGACGTAAAACAATTTTTGAAAATGTTTCCTTTAAACTGATTGTTACTTCCCAAATGTATTTTATCATCGGGATCAAATTGCGTTGCATCAAAAGATTGTATTCTTAAAGCAGCTCTTCGATCTTTCCCTGTATTCACAAACATGTTCTCATTGCAAATGGACCAACGAGGCCCC
The DNA here is from genome assembly GCF_055808215.1 of Aquimarina sp. KJ22-3. Lineage (NCBI taxonomy): Bacteria > Pseudomonadati > Bacteroidota > Flavobacteriia > Flavobacteriales > Flavobacteriaceae > Aquimarina > Aquimarina sp. KJ22-3. The sequence goes on from NZ_CM147859.1 coordinate 2,156,539, forward strand.
TTAAGTAAGATCCCGTTTCCTCTGTTGTTAAAAATATGATTGTTTCTAATTATTGCCCAAATAGGTTTGCCTAGTACTATACCATGAGCAGATCCAGAGGTGATATCAGAAAAAAACTTATTCTCTGCAATGACGCCACCATCCAAATACCCTAAATCAATTGCTGATTCTGAGAGGTTAATGAAAATATTGTTTTTAATGTCTATATCAGCTATTCGAGATACACTTTTAGAGTGTATTCCAAAATTACTATTAGCGCTATCTTTACTACCAGTAAATCTGCAGTTAACAATTCGAGTCCTTACTTCTTGTCCATTTTCTTGGGGGTTTTCAGATTCTGCCATTAATATTCCTGCCGCTTTAACGGTACTTCCAGGATCATTATTTGTAATAGAAAATGTACATTTATCTACGATCAAATCTGCAGTGTAAAAAGTCTCAATTCCGATATGTCCCTGAAGAATTAAATGTTTAAATTGAATGCCCAATAAGTAGTTAGTTACCCCTATACCTTTTACTTTAAATAATGGGTTGGTATTGGATGTATTAACAATTCTACTAGGACCTCCCTGATTGTTTCCTTGAATTAAACTATGATCTATAGATTCATCAATTACTAGTGACTTATCAATTTTATACTTGCCCTTTGGGAAGAATAATATCCCTCCAGAATATGATTGATCAGTACTTTTAGGTAATAAATTTATTGCAGTTTGTATTGCAGAATAGTCATTGGTAGTACCATTTCCCTTTGCCCCAAACCACTGAGGGTATATTTTTTTGACAATTGGAGTCCCTATTACATCTCCATCACCATCAAAGATTTGGTAAATACCGGCTTTAATATATCCATTTACATTAAGTTTAGCACCTGGGCTAACTATTATTTTGTTTCCTTTAAAAAAATTGAGTTCTATTCCTGACGGAATTTCAAAATCGTCCATTACGATAATATCTCCTTTTATAGTGATAGTACCATTTCCTCCGACGGCTTCTATAGCTCTAGACAATTCATTGTTTAGTTCATTGTTGTTATCCTGTATACCTCCAGTACTTACAAATTCAGTAGTTTGCTGGCCGAAAGTAGAAATTGAAGTTGCAAGGATCAAAAAATAATAAAAAACTTTGCTTTTCATGTATAGTGTATTTTAACAAATGTTAGTTATGATATATGTTGTAAGAGAGCAAAATGTTACCCCTAATTTTTATTTCATAACTTTTAGATAATAATACTTTCTGGCAAATCGATTTTACATTTATTAGAATTTGAATAGAATACAATACATTATTCTTCCACAGGCACATTATCTGTATTATTGATTTCCCATATAGCATCTTCATACATCGAGGTATATTGAATTTTAAACTTCCATTTTGGATTAAGGCTGATGGGATCTAGCTCTAAATATTTGGTAAGTTGAGGTAATTTGGCAATAGGGATATCAAATTTGTAAATGACTAGAGTTTCGTTAGAGGATAGGGTAGTATAATCTTCCACAGAAGCGGTTTCAGCAATATTGCCATACTCTTCAATTTGTGGAAATTTTTTAATCGCAAAAGCATCGAAGTCTAGTTTGTACTGCTCTTTTTTGTACAGAATATTCGCCTTTTGCACAATGGCAGGTCCAAGCCCTTTGTTTTTTACCCATTGGGTAAATGAAACGATAGAATCTCCTGTAGTTTGTGTAATTCCAAATGAAAGACGAGGTTTAACCGAAAGCTTGCTTTGTCGGTTAATAATATTGGTTTGATAAATAAAAATAATCAATGTCAGGATACTCACAATCATTGCTGAAAGACTTAGAATTCTTTCTGTCTTGGGAAACTTTATTTTCATGAACCGCAATAGTTAATTTGTTTTACTTTTTCTATTCACAATGAAGAATACAAATAAACACTATTTTTTTCGGTTTTTGCATTTGATATCCTGAAAGGCAAAGTGGATCCTGGTAATTCTAAGTGATGTACGATTACATTGATTTTTGCAATTGACGAGTACAATTAATCATTCTTCAAATTTTTCTTTCCCAACAAGAATAAACCCAATTGATACTCCCAAATAGCTATTGTCGATGGTTCCGACGATCTGATCATCGGGGATTTTAATATCAGCTTTTGGTATAAAATTATACTCCAATCCAAATCTTGTGTTCCCAAGTTGGAGCCCTCCTCGTATCAAAAATCCAAGCTGGTTCTTAACATTGCCTTCTACTGTTAAAGCAGTGTTTCTATTTGAAACATCAATATTGTTGAATAGGTAGTATCCAGTACCCAATCCCAGGTAAGGTTTAATGCGATTGATGTTGAAATAATAATCAAATGTGGGTACAAATGAAATGATACCATTGTCATCTAATTCATCGATAAAAAAAGACGAATCGTTGTCGATGTTTATTTTTTGAGGATTTACTGCAATTCCAAATCTCAACCCGATGGCAGTTTTTTCTGAAGCCTTTACATGTGGTTCAATATTGAGCAGTAGTCCTAAGTTTTCAGAATCATTTTCGAGAAGCACTCCCGGCTCTACTTTTAATTTAACCTGAGCATTTAAACCAAACACACAGAAAAACACTACTATAAATACTAATCTTGTATTTAGCTGAGTGTTGCGGGCAGAAAAATGGTGAGGTCGAAAAATTGTAATACGTATTTGTTGTTTAGCTATTACTTATTGAACGTCGGTTTCTGTTAATCATTGTAAGAATAGTTATAGTACATATGTTGAATATAGGTTTGATATTAGTTAGGGTTAATCGTCAATAACATTTACGGAATAGCACTATTTTGGTTTTTCCATTTCATAGAGATCAAGCCCTTCTCCCCAATAATTTTTTTCGATTCGATAGGTGTTAAATCCAAATATTTCAAAAAACTGATAGGCATGTTGTGAGGTGGTTACTACAAATTTTTCTACGTTACTATGGTTGTTTAACAGTTCTAGACAATGGTATACAGCCTGTTTTCCTAGTCCTTGCCCTGCATATTCGGGATCAAAGAATATCCAGGTGATTCGGCCAGATTTGTCATTTTTATTTACATAATATCCTGTGCCACCTACAACACGATTGTCAACCTCAATAGTCAAATAAGTTGAAGCGTTTTCTTGTAAATATGCCTCAAAATCCTGGATTTCTTTTTTATCAAAAAAATGAGGAGTATTCAAGGCGAAAACCCTCAATAGTTCTTCTTTATCAGCTGATGTATATGGTCGGATCATTTTATGTTTTATTTTGCTTCAAACTTATATTTGGAATCTTTGAATAAGCAGAAGGTTAGTGAATATAAACAAAGCTTTTTATACCACATTTTTGAAAAAATCATTTCCAAAATATAATACAGCCAAACTAATCAAAAGACAAGGAAATAACTCACTCACAAACCCAGTTGGGAATCCGTGCTGTATAACCACCAAAAAGAAATAAATGATATACCCCAATCCGAATTTTAAGATCCGTGTAGTGCCACTTATTTTTTGACTTAGAAATACGATAAAGAATGGAAGAAAAATGCTTACTAGAAATCCTCCAAATATACTATTTGTATTTGCATTAGAATCTAGTGTCAGAAATCCGATGATTCCTATTAATATTAAATTAAGTGCTATGAGAAAAAAGAGGTTTACTATTTTCTTTCCAATGTTTTTTTCTTGATTTTTCTTTTCTTCCGAAATCAACTCCACTGGATCAATTTCCAAAACCTCACAAATCAAACTAAGCGTTTTACCTCTTGGTTCATTTTCTGAGTTTTCGATTCGTTGAATGGTTCTTAAGTTTACTTTTGCTTGTTCTGCTAATTCCTCTTGTGTAAGTCCTTTCTTTTTTCTGATTTCACTTATTTTGCTCGCAATCCAATTCATTTTCTTGTTTGTTTTATTTGGTGCTAAAAGTAGTGATTCACCCAAAGTATGATAACGGTTTTTTATTGACTTTTATACGGCATTTGTTTTGTTATCAAATGTCATAGCGTTGTCTAATGTATAGAAGTATCATAAGAAAGTATGTATTAGTTTAATTTCTTCTGGGATTAAAATACATCGCTTGTATATCCAACAGCACTACTGATCTTTTGAATAAACTTTTTATTGGATTTGGTTGTGCCTTGAATGGTATACATAGTTTTACCCTCTGCGTCAAATAATCTTAAAACATTAAAAATGCCATAATACTTGGTTTTTGCAACTTGAGACCAAGGATAATTAACACTATTCCCTTTTTTGATGATTGTAAAACCATATTTATTATAGCTAATCTTCGTGCCTATATATCGAATTAAGACTAAACCAACATATGCACCATATCCGGCAAAAAAAGTAATTACAGGAATACCACCAATAGATAGCAAGCCTTCTTTTTGTATTAAGATGACCATCCAAAAGATGGAGAATATCGTTATAAAACAAAAAACAAGCACAACAATATAGGTGAGTATTCGATAGAATAGGGGGTAAGTATGATGTCTCCAGTTACTTTGTTTTTGTGAATTTGCCTTTCTGCAGCTTCTTTGGTCATACGCCTTTTTGATTATTGATAGGGAATCTCTAAGGTAATGAAATAGTATTGAAGTATCCTGTTTTATTAGGCCGTTAAAATAAAAAACTATATATCTTCATTAATTTCGATCCAATAGCCATTAGGATCTTGAAAATAGATCTGTTTGACCCCATCTTTTCGAACATAATCCTTATTTGGCGTATCTCGCCAGTCAGAGTAGTTAATGTTTAATACTTCCAGATGTTTAATAAATGGACTTAGATCTTCTGTGGCCAGTGCAAAATGAACAGCTTTATTGGTTTTTATCTCTGCATCCGGGCGAGGAATGAGGTGCAATTGCTTGCCTTCTCCTAGGGATAACCATCTGGTTTTGGAGTTGGATGCTGTATTCTCAATTTCATCAAGCTGTAGTACTTTTTTATAAAAATCAATAGATTCGTCAACATCTTTTACCGAAAGCGCAATATGATTGAATGAAAAAGCAGGCATTTGTTTAGGTTTGATAGTTACAACTACAAATTAATTATTTTTTCTTTGGTCTAAAAGGTTGTATAACTTCTTCATCGCATTCCAGAAAAGGTCCATCCATAAGATCTATGCAATAAGGTACGGCTGGAAAAACGGCATCCAAACATTCTCGTATCGATTTTGGCTTTCCGGGTAGATTGATGATTAAACTTCCTCCTCTAAGACCCGCCGTTTGTCGCGATAGAATAGCAGTGGGTACATATTTTAAAGATTCAGCTCTCATCAATTCTCCAAATCCTGGCATCATACGATCACACACTGCTTCGGTAGCTTCTGGGGTAACGTCCCTTTTAGCAGGTCCCGTACCTCCTGTGGTCACCACCAGACAACAATTTTGCTGATCAACCATATCAATGATGGTTTGTTCAATTACTTCTTGCTCATCAGGAATTATCTCATATACTTCGGTCCAATCAGAAATCAGGTATTCATTAAGGGTGTGTATGATTGCTTTACCACTTAGATCTTCGTACACACCTGCACTGGCTCTGTCACTTACTGTAATAATTCCTATTTTGATCTCTTTGTTTACTTGCATTCAGAATAATCTTTTGTTATCGTTGGTTTAGGCCTGGTGAGGCGTATTTGTTTTTGCTTTTTTAAATGGTGTTATAGTGCTTTCAAAATGAGTACTAAAGTAGCGAAATTACAACGATTTCAATCTTACTTATTGAGTAGGTTTAATCTTCTACATATTCTAAAATGTCCCCAGGTTGGCAATCCAATGCTTTACAAATAGCTTCTAGTGTCGTAAATCGAATTGCTTTGGCCTTACCCGTTTTTAATATAGAAAGATTTGCAGGTGTGATTCCCAGTATTTTTACCAGTTCTTTTGATTGCATTTTTCGTTTTGCAAGCATCACATCTAGGTTAACTATTATAGCCATAATTATATAGTTAATTCGTTTTCTTCTTGTAGTGAAATTCCCTTTTTAAATACATCAGCCAAAAAGAACATAAAATACCCCAAAATCAAAAACACTAATAGTTCTGTTGATAAAAGGTCAACAACTCTACTTGAAGTTTTTGCCCAGGCGAGAAAAGCGATATCAATAAGTAATGTTCCAAATGCAAAAGCGAGAAATGATTTTCCAGCCTTTTTAAATGCTGCGCCCACTTCTTGTTGAAAAATTTTTCTTTCTGCCAGAAGTTTTGTGGTGTTATTAAGTTGATAGAGCCCCAAGATGATAAACCCAAAAACCAGAATATAGGCGATAGCAAAAATAAGATATGCGGTTATCGAAATCTGTACGTCACTGTTGACTATATTGACTTTAGAGAAAAAGGTTCCTCGGGCAAGCTCCATTTTTTTATCAGTTGAAAAGTCCATTGTAAATCATCGGTTAGTTTACCAATAACGAAGATAATTCCGATAATGTATATGGTGTTAAAAGCCTGAATTCCTGTATCCTTTTTTTTTGATATACTACCCATTGTAAAAATATTTTGTTATTGCTAATCTATAAAAAATTATTGAAAAACAATAATTAAATATTTAAAAATGATAAAAAATTAGTTTTGGGAGTTGATTTTCAGGTGCTTGTTTTTTTGATGGAGAAGATAAAAGAGCTTTATAGCCACTTTTATAAAACGAAGATTAAACGAGTAGGAAGGAGAGATGAATAGCAAAAAGTTTACTCCATTTTTTAAATTCCACCATTTTCAGTTTTTTGGTAATTCAGACGTCCATTTTGAAATTCAAAAATGACTCGTGTCCAATCGCTCAAACTTAAAAATAAGTGATTTTTTCTTTTTAATTCCGCAAAATATGGAATCAGCGTTATGTTAAATTGTCCATCTTTTATTGTCAGAGGAAAAATCTTCACATATCTTAATTCACCTTTATTTTCATTAAATATTTTCTTTCTATTTCCTAATCCGATTTTTTGAATTCGATATCCGCTTATCGAATCAGGCATTTTAGATAGGTAATCTTGATACTCAATAAAAATTGTTTTTGGTTGCTTTACTTGTGAGTATTTGTTGTAAAACGAATCAATTTCAACTATGTATTTTTCAATTGAAGTCAAGTACAAAGAATCTGTTTCCGACATTTTTATTAATTCCGAATTCTGATTTTTATTTTGTCCGAATGAACCGACTGAAATAAAAAGAAATAAAAATATGGTTAGAAATCTGTTCATTTAAATTATGCACAACGTTTAACATATGTGTCGTAGCAGAGCAAAAGGTTACCTTGTTTTTCGATCTTTCTGTGCATTGGTTGCTAACTTTTGCCTTTTGCTAGCATTGTGTCTAACCAAAAATACAACAAGCATTCCATTGATCACTTTGCTGCTATGATCACATATATGGTGTTGTAACACGCTCTACTATTTTCTTTCAAAGATCAGTTTTTTAATGTTTTCGAAACTTTCAATTTTTTTTAAGAGTTTGTTCGTTATGATTTCATTTGCTGTAATTCCAATGTTCTTTTGAGCATCGTGATTTGTAATCAAGATATAATCATCTTTATTTAACAGCTTGAAGTTTTCGCTTACCCCACTTCCCCAAGTGTCATCAAAATCTCCAAATGGATTAGGAAAATATGACTTCATCCAATTTTCAAATTCGGGAAGGTTAATTTTATTCTTTGTGTATAAATAAAAGTAATGTCCATATCCATATGGATAGTAAAAATCATTTTTAGGATGAATTAGAATATCAGAGACATTTTTTTTAGATAATCCAAACCAAGTTTTCTTTTCACGTTTTAGAACATCATATTTCACGTTTTTAGAGTCCAGTTCATTAGGTTCCATATTATACAGATAGTCATTTTGGATGAACTGATAAACTTTGTAATCTTCAAGTATTAATTTTTTGAAAATATCGATTTCACTCAATTCTGTTTTAAATTCTATTTGAATTGATTTTGTTTTTTCAATCGGGTGGAGTAGTGCTATTATATTTTTCAATGCTTTTGTTAAAATGTGTTACAACGTCTCTTGTATATTGCGTTTGCTTCACGAAGGGAGCCTAGGCAATATACAAATTGTTGTGTGTAGTTTTCCTTATTTCAAACTAATCCAATTTTGGATTTCCATTTTTATTTTTTCTAGCTCTTCAGTAATTACAAATTCTTTATCTTTCTTTTTCTCTTGTCTTAGGTATATTAGTTTTTCATATATCGGATAAAATTCCATTGAAGTTTTTAAGTAAAATCTATCTTTTAGGTATATAAGAATTTTGTTAACAGCTCTTTGTATTTTATTTTCTTTTAAAAGGCTTTGAATATCATTTATAACGGTTTTTGAGATGTTAAATTCATTCCAATGTTTAATATTATCAAGAAAAGAATCTGTCGATAGTATTAATCTACAGCTTTCTTGCTTTTTTAGTAGAAACGAAAGACATTCTATTTTTTCGTCTAAAGGCATTTTACTAGTGGTATCGTTTTCCAATAAATCTCTCAATTTTTGACCTAGTTCATAACCTGTACCAAAACCGATATAATACTCAGTTCCAGGTAAAGTATAGTAATCAGGCATTTTTAACTCTTTTAAGCCATTGTTTACCATAAATCTAGTGATATCAACTGAGTTGTTTAAACCCTTTATACGTCCGTCAATTATTCCTTTACTAGTAGGATGATACATTCCTCCCATATTGTTTTTGTAATTAAGTCTGTTTCTAATCTGGACTAATATCAAATTTTGTTTCTGATATACAGTGTAATTATATTTTTACAAAATTTCTCAATTTCATATTTGGTTAGTTTCAACAGATTAATTGAATTCTGATATTGGAATTACACACAACGTTTAATGTAAAATGTGTTTTAATGCATTTTTACATAGTGTTAGCAATAGTTTTTATTTTTAATTCAATTCCAATTTCAGGTTTTACTTTCTGTTTTTTGTTTTCAGGTTTAAGTAAATACCAATAGATTCCATTTTTTCGTTTTTCCAATTCTTTTTGAACCGCAACTTCTCTATCTTCTATTGTCTTAAATACACTACTAACGTGCATATATTCAGTTTCACAGTCAAAGTATTTCTCAGAATCATTTGCAACTAGTAAAGTTCCTGAAAGAACTCTTTTTTTAACAATCCAAGATTCCTCTGTATTCAAATCAATAATTTGGGCGCCAGGTGGAATACCATTTTCAAAATGTTGTAGTTCCGTCATTAGACCTACTCTTGAAATATTAAAACACTCAATGATTTTTATGAAACCTGATTCCATTGATTTACAAATAAATTTTCACTTCTAAACCTTGCTCTATCGACTCTTTAAAGAAAGATTTTAAATTATCTATATCATTATTTATGTCCTTCAAAGCATAATCATCCGTTGTCCAAAACTTTAAAATCTTTTCCGAGTCGACTTTAGGAACAAACTCTTCTTTATTCAGTATTCTGCTGACTCTTTCAATTTCGTTTCTCAGTTCAGATATTTTGTCCTGTTTATACGTTTGTAATTCGTCTATCCATTTGTCTGAATTGAGGTCTAAATTCAAGAGTATTGGGAACTCATCTCTTATGTTTTTAGGTAAATGTCTAGAACAATAAATTAGAAAATTAGGAGCCATCTCAGAAACAACTTCTTCTTTTTTATTTAAAGCTCTCATCCATCTTCCCATAATTTTTGTTTTAATGACACACAACGTTTAATATATGTGTCGTAGCAGAGCAAAAGGTTACCCTGTTTTTCGATCTTTTTGTGCATGGGTTGCTAACTTTTCTTTATTGCGATTGCTGCGCCTTACCAAAAATATAATAACCTCTCGATTGATCACTTAGTTGCTATGAGCACATATATTGTTGGAAATAGTTATTTTTTTAATTGTCTACTTTTTATGATTGCAAATACAAATACAATCAACACATGAGTCAATAAACATAATCCTAATCTAAACAGAAATCCTAATCCATATTCGTCATGACCTCAAAATGATTTTCCATAAATTAAAAACCCAACATATGCAATTATTAAAATTCCGTTTACGATGAAAAACTTATTGAATTTCTCCCAACCTGAAAGCATATAGATACTTGCAATCCAAATAATAATCGGAACAAGAATGATTAATATTATTTCCATATTAGTCGGTCTTATTTTTGTTAGCAATGTTTGAGAAAATATTTCTTAATTCGCTTTCTTCTGTCAATTCAAAAATTTCAAGTAAAGAACAGATACTTTCAACTTCCCAGGCATACTTTGAAAGGTTTTGATTATATTTTTTCAACAGTTTCTTCAGACTTGTTTTAGTAACAGTTTCTCCAGTTTCTTTTTCAAGTACAGTCATAAAATTATTTAAAGATTCCTGAGATGTCATTTTCCAATCCCTTTCTGCTTCAAATATTTTTTCTGCAATCTTTTTATCAGTATCGTTTTCAAATCTATTATCCTCAATCAAGTCAAATAATTTGTCAAAAGTCATTAAAGGGATTTTTGTCATATTAATCAAATTCGGTTTCGGATTTTAGTTTGTTCTAATTATTGCCAACGTTTAACATACGTGTCGCAGCAGGGCAAAATGTTACCCTGCTTTTGCATATCTCCACGCAGCGATTGTTAACTTTTACTTTTTGCTAGCATTGTGTCTTACCAAAAATACAACAACCATTAGATTGATCACCTAGCTGCTATGACATCATATATGGTGTTGTGATCAGTTTTTGTTTTTGAGTTTCCCATTATCACTGATAAATTTAAACTGATAATTGTTTTCCAGAATTATTCCTCCTTGATCTTTAAAAGAGCCAAAGAGACCTCTCCAATCTTCATAATCCGATTCTTTATCAGTATCCCATCTTATTATTCCATAAGAATTAAATTCTTTTAAATCAGATTCCACTACAACACCATTTTCTCCATTCAAAGAGAGCTTCATTCCAATTTCAAAATCCTCACTCATCAACTTCACTTGTTTTTTTATCTATTTTTAGCTCTATTTTTTGTCCGTCTTTTAAATCTTTTATTTGATATCCTAAGTCTCCACTAAATGCTATGAGTCGAGAAAAGTCTATCTTACCAAGGTTGTCTTTCTCATATTGACCTCCGATTACCGCTGCCATTTTTAGGCAGTATTTTTCATTATTTTCTAATTCTCCAAGCTCGGACTTTGCTAATTCCACGAGATTGTTCATTTTCCAATCTTCAATAAATTCAGGGTCAACCAGAATTGTATTTAGATCAGATTCATTCTCTGCTATTTTTACACAACTTATTTCTTCCGGACAAATTCTCCAGTAGTGATTTTTGTCCGTTTTGAAGATTACATTTCCAAATTCATTTGTGGATATAATTTCAGTCGCAACAAATCCTTTCCAACCCCAATATTTATTAATCTTGACTTCCATTTTAGTAATTAATCACAACGTCTCTTGTATGTTGCGTTTGCATCTCGAAGGGCGTATATGCATTATACAAATTGTTATGTTCTTTTTGCTTTTTTAATTTTTTCTTGATCAGTCAAATACTCTTCAGAATTGACATAGTCCAGTTTTTCTTTCAATATCTTTTGATCCAAAGAGTCCTTTGAATGAAGTTTAGCCACTTTTAAAGCGTTGATAATTTTTGTTTCCAAGTCAGACCTTTGGGTGATTAACTTTTTATCTAGATATACTCTTCCAGGAATGCTTAGGGACTCATATAAAACCCAAGAGACATTCTGTACAAATTCTATTTCAAATTCTTGATTTAGATTATTTCTACATTTTAATGTGATTGAACCTCCGTCCATCCAAGCAAGTAATTCTTCAATTTCTATTTTTGATTCAAAATCAATCATTAGACTTTATTCGTTTTTCTTTGCTTTTATAAGCTTATTTAATTCGTTAATTACGTTAAGCTTTGAAGTCTTTGGTAGATTAACATATCCCATTCCTCCAAAAATAACTTCCCAATAGCCACCTTCATCAATAACCATTTGTCCAACAACTCTCATTTCAGTTTCATTCAAAGCTGATGGCAATCCTATAACTTCAAGAGTATAATCAGATTCGGCATAAACTCCCTTAAAGACATATGTATCTTCATCTTTTTTTCTGGTAGAACTTCTATTATGGTCCCATAAGTCAAAATTTCACTAAAAGGGTCGTTATTAGTTAATTTATATGTGTATTCCGAAACTTTTATTACCTCATATGTACCCGTTGAAGCTTCTTCAGGAACATACATTTTTATATCAATTATTTTTTCTTCGTCCATTTTTGGTAATTGAACATAACGCTCCGGGCTATGATTTCGTTGTGGAATCATCCGCAAGATTATTCCGTCTAGAAATCAGCTGTTGATTTATACTTTTATTTTGGTGTGGCACAAAACCACAATAAATTATAGCCATTGTTGGCAATAGATTTTTATTAAATAGGGTATTTTTCTTCCTTCATTCCCATATATCTTTCTTTAATTACTTTTATGTGTCTTAATTCATGTCCAGCTATATGATAGATCAAAGCTCGAACAGTTCTTTCATTTTTAATTTCCCCATCATCATCGATTCCGCTTCCAGACCGCATCAGAGATTCCTCAGGTAAGTTTTGAAATAATAATAATGTTGATAGTCTAACGCTCCAGTATTCATCGAAAATATTTTCTAAACTTCTTTTATTAGCTTTTGAATAGTTTGCATAATTATTTTGGTCAAATCCATGCAAAGGAGTCTTGTCATTTCGTGCATACCGCAAAGCTCTATAGGTGAAGATTCTTTCATCGTCTATATTATGAACCAATATTTCCTTGATGGTCCATTTATCTTTGGCGTATCTGTAATCTAATTTCTCTTCTGGCAAAGAAAAGATCAGTTCCTTTAGTTTGAAAAAATTGTCATGAAGCTCTTGTAGAATATCGTCATCCGTTTTTATCAGATCAAAATAATGCTGTGAATATTCTGGATACTCTGTCCGCATCGGTCTTTGAATTTTTCTAAATTGATTCATTCTACTAAATTATTGCCAACCTTTAATATATGTATAATAGCAGAGCAAAATATTACCTTGCTTTTGGATCTTTTATGTGCATTGGTTGCTAGCTTTTCCTTTCTGTAAGGATTGCACCTTTGCAAAAATACGATAACCATTGGATTGATCATTTAGCTGCTATGATCACATATATGGTGTTATCACACATTTATTATTTCAAGAACTCATAACCTTTGTGTTTCAGGTAGGTAATTCCGTCAATTTTAAATTTCGTTTTAGTTAATTGGTCAATTTTTGATGTGTCTTGTCCACCTAACGAAACGAATTGTATTTGAACTTCATTATTAACTTTTATTAAAGTAATAATTGTAGAACAAGATTTATATGGTAATATTTCCGTTCGTTTTATTTCATCCGTATAAGGTATAGTTTCCCAGTTGGTTAAATTCTTATTCGATTCAAAATTTAACCATAGGATTTCTTGTTCTTCTTGGTCATTTTCTGGAATCCAAAATCCGTTTAAATTTTTTCGAACAGAGTCCAATTCGGTCAAATCAACTTCATAGTCATTTTCGTATACCATCAAATTTCGATTGGGATTTGAACAACCAAATAGGAGAGATGTCAGAATTAATATTTTGAAAACTATTTTCAAATTTTAGATTTCTCAGATGTGTGGTAACGTTTAATGTATGGTATGTTTGCATCCCGAAGGGTACACATGTATCATACAAATTGTTAGGTAATGTTTTAAGCTATATGGAAATAATCTATTATTATCTCGTCATTTTCTCTCCATTTTACCCATACTGAGGGGATCTTTTTTCTTTTACTTTCATAAACATCATCAATTTCACAATCTCCATGAGTAGATATCTCAATCCATTCTCCTTTCATTGATTTTACAAAATAACATCTTTGATACTCTTTTGTAATTTTAAATTCTTTTGATCCCTTTTTGGGCTCTAAATGGAATTTTTGTGGGTAATTTTTTTCAAACCAATTGTAAACATTCCAGAAAGGTATTCAAACCAGGGTTTAATTTCTATATTATCAGTTTTCTTTATCCAATATTTTTTTCCAGTCTCTGTGTTTGCTACAATTTCAATACGGTTATCAATAATTTGTGTGTATTGGAACTCGAAAATAGAATAATCGAGATGGATTATTGCATTAGTCCATTTTCTATGCATTTCCAAATCTTTGATATCCCAACTTTTAGTTGACTTATTGTCAAAAAATTCCATAATTTTTGTTGGAGAATCACTTTCTATAGAGTCATAAAATTCAACAATTGTATTAGCATTGAATCTAATATTGATAACTCCTTCTCCAAATATTTTTTGAGCAAAAGTTTGAGTTGAAAGTATAACTATAAATACAATTAATATGATTTTCTTCATTCTTAAGTTCTAATATTACCTAACGTCTCTTGTATGTTACGTTTGCCTGCCGAAGGCGGCATATGCAATATACAAATTGTTGTGTGTTCGTTTTATCTAATAGTATTTCTTATTCCAGGATATCTTTTTCCGTTGATTAAAGTACTTTCTTCTTCAGGATGAAAGTAATATATCTGTTTTTTATTCAAGTCACGATAAGCATAACAATTATCAAAGAGAATAATTCCATTCTGTTTAACATTCCAATGGTCCACTTTTGGAAACCATTCAGGAATGATATTTTTAACTAATCCGATTTGAGATTGAAGTATTCTATCATATTTTTTGTCAATATAATTTTCCGTTTTGAATATAGAATCATACAATTTGTCATTTTTATAATCAAAAACTCCGAATACACATTTTGTACTCAGATAAGATACATTTTTGATATTGAAAGCGTCCGACTTTATTAACTCGATAGGAAACCAACCTATTAATCTTGGGTTTTTAATCTCACTGAATTCATCATAGTTCTTGTACTCTTGTAAATAATCTCCATTGTTACAAGACATAAAAAATATTGTTACTAATACTCCGAAAAGAGATAAAGTCAGATTAAATTTCTTCAATTTCGTTTTCATTTATTATTAATCAATTCCTGAGCTAGTTCGTATACTTCTTCCGAAATTTCTTCTTCAGTTGGATTGTTTGCAATCCGCATAAATTCTTTCATTAATTCTGGATCAACTGACTTGGTAGGATTAATTCCAAAAATAGAAACACACCAATACTTCCAAGTTTCATCATTCCCTCTTAAAATTTTAATGATGTCTTCAGTTAGATATTCAGAAATTGACTTTAAATATTCAGCTACTGGTTCAGCAACAGGCCAGTTCAAATCTTGAATCCATTCCAATAATTCTGGAACAATAGATTTTATTTCTTGGTAAGAATAGTTTTTCAATCTATTGGCTGTTTCTATATCACTTTTATTCTTTGGGATTAATTCTTTCAATTTCATTTTATTCAATGACACAATGACACACAACGTATGTATATAGTTATTAAAGGTAACTATATTTCTCCTATATGGAGTTGTAATTGTTTGTAACTAATTGTAAGTGCTTGTAAACCCAAAAGTGTTACCCTAAGAACTCAAAAAGATTCAAGCTTAAACTTTGATAGACTAAAGTTCGAACCATCTTGCCTAAATTTTAGCTTCTAAGGCTTAATGTTAGATCACCAAAGGGGATTGCTAGATTCCCATTGTCCCCAAAACACTATATAACATCCCGTTTTTAACAAGGTTGGGCACTAATTGTTGGGTACTTTCTTTTTGTAAAGGTTTTTTGTTATAAAATAATATTCAAAAGTTCATACTAAAAACTTTCCAACATGAAAAAGCAAGTACAATTAATAATATCCACCATTATTATGGTATGGATGAGCCTGGCTGGATATGGCCAAAATGTAGGGGATCAATTTACGGTTGATGCCATTAAATACGAAATTACTTCAATCACTACACCCGAAATTAGGATTGTGGTTTATGAGGGTTCGGCCACAGAGGTGGACATCCCCGGAACGGTCCTTCATGATGGTGAAACCTACACAGTGACCCTCATTGGTGAAGATACCGATACTTTTCAGGGGAGTGTTATTCGACCTTTTATAGGAAAGGGGCTGACCCATGTCACCATACCCAACACAGTGACCACTATTGGACTTGGGGCTTTTACTAACAATAAATTGACCGAGGTAGACATACCGAACAGTGTCACCCATATCAGGAGGTGGGGCTTTTCCGGTAACAACGGTTTAGAAGAGCTGACCATACCAGCCAATGTGGAATATATTGGGCCCGGGGCTTTTTTTGGGAACGGAGACCTCATTGTGAGATCCCAAGGCAATCCACCACCAGAAATTGATGAAACAGCCTTTAATACTCCACAGGGCCCTACCCGAAAAATGGCCCTTGTGGTTCCCTTTGTTAGTATCCAAGCTTATGAAGATGCAGGCTGGAAGGACTTAGGTTTTATGAGCATCACCTCTGGAGCCATTATCTTGGATGGCGTTATATACGGAATTATTGACACTCCAAACGAAGTAACAGTGATTGGCAATATTGGCGTAGGCTTTAATATGACCATTCCTCCAACGGTGGAGATTGATGGGGGTACCTATCCGGTGACTGCTATAGGTGATGATGCTTTTCTGAATCCAACTTTGCTAACGGTTGTGATACCGGGGACTGTGAAAAGTATTGGGTCCCGTGCCTTTTATACACGGCATATTAATCGAGTGACAGTGACGGCCCATGAACCACCGACGCTCGATGCAGATGCCTTTCAGTATCCATATCGTCACGACAAAATAAAGGTGATCGTGCCCAAGGATAGGGTGCAAGCTTATAAAGATGCAGGGTGGACAGGTTTTAATGACATCTTTTCGCTCATTGGCCAAGAACACAATAATAGTGGCTTTATATGGGAAGTCACATCGACATCCCCCAATGAAGTAATGCTCAAAAATTATATAGGCCTTAGCGGAGTTCCTACCGGAGGTCATGTAGAAATCCCCTCAGAAGTCCATTACCTCCCAAACAGTGAGAATGACAATATGTATACGGTCACGGCTATAGGGGATAATGCTATGCGGAATACAGATTCAAGGAGTTTTACGGATGAAACGGAACGGGTTGACAGAACATTAAACACTGTACAAATTCCAGAAAGTGTTACCAGGATCGGGGAAGGTGCTTTTGCAGACAACCAATTGACAGAGATCACCATACCCGAAGGTGTGACCTATATAGGAGAGTCTGCTTTTGCATATAATCAATTGACCGAGGTTGACATACCAGGCAATGTGAAAAGTATTGGGAAAGATGCATTTTGGCAAAACCAATTGAGCAGTGTTAAGATTTCAGAAAGTGTGACTAGTATCGGGCAACGGGCATTTGGACATAACGAATTAACGGAGGTCACCATACCTAATGGTGTGACCAGGATTGAACAGTGGATCTTTTCCCGAAATAAACTAACAAAGATTACTATACCGGCAAATGTGGAACATATTGGTTACCAGGCCTTTTTTGACAACCAATTGACAGAGGTAACCATATCAGGTAGTCTGAAAAACATTGATTTGTATGCTTTTCAGAATAACCCAGACCTTCACTTGATGACAGTGGAGGCTAACGATCCTCCATCGCTCCATGAGGATACATTTACAAATCCAAATCGTGACCAAATAGACCTTGTTATACCCACTGGCAAGAAACAGGAGTATTTAGATAATGGGTGGCACGGGTTCAGATCCATCAGCAACGGAATCTTTACCGTTGATGACATAAAATACGGAATTACCTCTCGAACTGAAGTTATGGTGGTGGACTATATTGGCATGGCCAAAGACGTGAGTATTCCTGAAACAGTGGATCATAGTGGGGAACCCTATACAGTGACCGCTATCAAAGAAAATGCTTTTCAAAATAAAGAACTGGCTAGTATTGAGATTCCATCCGCTGTAATCAGTATCGGAGAACTAGCGTTCGGTAACAACCAATTGACAGCTATTGCTATACCGAACAGTGTGGAACGTATAGATAGCCACGCTTTTTATAACAATCCTGACCTTAGCTTGGTAACGGTAGAAGCCAATGATCCACCAGCACTTGATGCCACTGCCTTCGCCAATGCAAATCGACACCAAATTGACCTTGTGGTACCCACAGGTAGAATACAAGCTTATAAAGATAATGGTTGGGGCGGCTTTAGATCTATATCAATATCAACGGAAAGTATCCTTTCCCAGCTTATTGAGAATTTTAATAGAGGGTTTTCACCCAACGCCGATGGCATTGCAGATACCTTGGTGATCGAAGATCTTGAAAAATATAAGAACAACGTGGTCAAGATATACGACCTGAACCAACGCTTGTTATTCAGTGCCCATTATGGCGGTCCCGGCGATGCCTGGGATGGTACTTATAATGGCAGCATGGTACCCGTGGGCTCTTATGTATGTGTGATCGACTATAACGAACCTGGGTTGGACCACGAAGCAAAAATGATCTATGTTAATTATTGATGTTTTTGTTTCTGTAGTAGCCGGGCTTCGACTCCGTGGCTACTGAGCTCGTCGGGCTTCGAGAGCCTCAGCCCTCTGTAATGTCGAACCCTGCGGACCCTGAGGTCCTCGAAGGGTCGAAGGGTGTTCTTCGTCAGGCTCAGAAACCAGATCATCGAGTCGAAGTACCATTTCCAAAAAAAGCCCCCTCACAACTTATATCAAGTATAAACCATAAATATATAATACGAATGTCCAAACAAAATTTTGAAAAGAAATTAATCGAATTAGAAAACATACCCCAAGAATTAGTTAAAGCACCATCACAACCCGTAGATGTCACTACACAAGAAGCCGAAGACTTATTTGTTTGGGCGCAAGAAGATAAACAAGTACTAGTTAGTATAGGGTTAGATTGGAGCAAATATGTAATCGATCTACCAATACGAACAGGAGCGTGCCGATATGCACAAGCCATTTGGAACAAGGAACGTTATAGCCAGGAAGAAGCTGCCAAGGCCTGGAGAGAAGAGTCACCCAAAGCTTATGAGTTTAGAAACGATCTGTTGGCTGATATGCGTTTTGCGTTTAGAAAACGCCCAGATCTATTAGGGCGAGTACGCACTATTGCAGGAGGCGATGGTAATGCTGATATGATCCAGGATTTGATGGATATCAGTGTGCTGGGAAATGCAAATGCCAACGAATTTGAAGCTATTAAGTATGACCTGTCACGCTTTGATGTTGCTGAACAAAAGTCAGACGACCTGGCCGAGCTATTAGCCAAAGCTAATGGTACAAC
This sequence comes from Aquimarina sp. KJ22-3, assembly GCF_055808215.1. Classification (NCBI taxonomy): domain Bacteria; kingdom Pseudomonadati; phylum Bacteroidota; class Flavobacteriia; order Flavobacteriales; family Flavobacteriaceae; genus Aquimarina; species Aquimarina sp. KJ22-3. The sequence goes on from NZ_CM147859.1 coordinate 2,175,686, forward strand.
TTTAGACAATTCTAAAGCCAAGAACATTCGTGACCGTGCGTTTACCCACCTTAAAGAAGCGATGGATGAGATTAGAGATACGGGTAAATATGCTTTTAGAAAAGATCCGGAGCGTTACAAAGGATACATAAGCCGATACCGACGTAGGTGAGACTTGTTCATAGTTGATGGTTGATGGTTGTAAGAATTAGATACTTTTTAAGTTCTCATATTCTTTAAAAGCTTACTATTACTGGCCCGCGCACTGGGTTGGGGTCTCCGCGCCATGCGGACGCCCCGGTTTGGTACGCGGGCTTCTTTTTACCTTGCGCGGAAGCATCTCCCTATACCACTGATCGATACACCTAGTGCTCGGGAGGGTGACCTATCTGTGCGGAGTAGCTACCGAGTGCCGTTGGTCGATAAAAATTTGTGGGGAGGGCCATCGAGGTTAGTGGGTTAGGTTTGACGCGATGTTGGTCGAGGGGGAGTTTGTGTAATAGGTTAAAAAATCTCTTAGGATCAAGGTCTTCGTAATATTTTCTATTTGTAAAGTTGTATTTTGAATTTTTACAAACCCACAAATTTCTAAACTAAGTTTCTAGTTTTTAAAAAACTTATTAAATGTAACCTAACAATTTGCTTTCTACGGATCACTCGAACCGTAATTTAACCTGTTTATTGATACTTCTATCCAAACAATAAAAACACAAGAGTATGATATCATCTATAGCCTTAGGTTCTTATGAAACACATGTTAATTATTTTATCATTACTTTTTCTTGCATTCATGGTTTAGGTGATGTTGCACAACGTTCCAGAAATATAGCAGTTGTAATTAGTATAAAATTGAAATGATAGTGTTTACCATTGAACCCATATTTTTTGCGGTCTTAAATCCAACATTCGTAAACTTTTGTAGCACTTATCGAGACAATAATAATACATTCGATCAACCATTATGATTCCAAGTAGTTTATATTTCGTAAAATACTCATCGTTTAAACTAGAATCTCAACCTTCAGTATAGAAGAAAAGTATAGAAAAAAGAATACTAGGCGTCTAAATTTATCTATATTCTCCTGTACAAAATCATCTAACCCTTTAATAAGAGATTATGGATCCAGTCAAGATATATCGGAATAGCGTTATACTTTGCTTTATTTCTAATGCATTTTTGTAACATGAGAAAGTACCTACAGCAAATAACGCTATTATTAATTACATCTATTGTTGTTATAGGTACACAACAAACTGTGGCTCAAAATTATCATGAAGTTATTCCAAAGACTGAAAGTTATGGGATAGATTACGAGAATAATCTTATCGTTTGGAATGTAGACCTTACGGATTTTTCTTCTCTTTCTTCTAATAAGGACGTCCAAGTACAATTTAATAAAGGGCAGAAGTTTATATTTTCTTTAAAAGAGTTGTCTTACCAGGAAAGGCTTCAAGCAAAAAATGCCGAAACCGAGTTCAGGATTTATATAACTCAATTACCTATTATAAAGATAACAACAGATACCATTAGGGATGACCCTAAAACTATTGCAAAATTTTCGTTTGCGAATAGAGATACTATTGTAAGCGCATCACCTGGAATAGAATATCGAGGTAATATATCTTTAAAATTTCCAAAAAAGACCTATGATCTAGAGTTTTGGGAAGATGATCAAGAACAAAAATCAGTTGATCTTCAATTTGGTGATTTGCGAAATGATGATGATTGGGTATTAGATGGTTTATATAATGAGCCATTGCGATTACGTTCTTTTTTAGCCAATAAATTATGGTTGTCGATTCACCAACCTCATTATTTGGATCAAGAAAAAGATGCCAAAAGTGGAGTCGATTTACATTTTACCGAAGTGTTTCTGAATGAAAAATATATTGGGATTTATGCGCTAATGGAACAAGTAGATAGAAAACTACTACAGCTCAAAAAATACAATAAGAAAAAGATAAAAGGAGAACTGTTTAAAGCATCAAGCTACAATGGAGCTCCATCTTACAGGGTTGCTCCAAAATATAAGAACATCTTTCCGCATTGGGCAGGATACGAGATAGAATATCCATATAAAAACTACAAAGTACAATGGAAAAATATTTATAAATTCACAAGATTTGTTGTTAAATCAAAGGATTTTGTTTTCAAAAAGAAAGTCTCTAAAAAATTCAACCTGGATAATGCTATTGATTATTTTCTATTTGTAAATCTGCTGCGCGCCACAGATAATTTAGGTAAAAACTTTTATGTAGCGAGATACGACAAAAAGAGCCCTTATTTTAATATTCCATGGGATTTAGATGGTGTTTTAGGAACAATTCAGGATGGAAAAAGAATATCAACTACAGACGATATTTTAAGTAACGGGTTATTTGATCGTTTGATGAAAACTAACCCTAACAATTTTAGGAGAAGACTCAAAGAAAGATGGAGTAATCTTCGTAGGCAACAACTTAGCAATGACAATTTGTTTGAAATGATCCAAGAACAATATGACTATTTCTTTGATAATAAAGTTTATGAAAGAGAGCAAATGGTATGGTTATCCAGAATTAGTTTACAAGACCATTTTGATTATATGACAACTTGGTTACTTAATCGACTTCAGTATTTGGATAAGTATTTTGATACACTTTAAAAAAAGAGCCTTATTGTCTTTCTTATCGATATTTAATCCACCAAAAGAGTTACCCTTTCTATCATATGAATTAAAGATACTGCTATCATAATACTATCTTTCTTAAGTAAAATGTACAGAATCTATATTTCAATAAAACTAATACTTACAGGCTTTTGCATTTTAGCCTCCAACTATATTATGGCAATTTCAAATAACATACATCTAAAAAACAAAATTATACCTGAAGCTCTTATTAACGAGGTAGGTACAGCACTTTCATATTATCCAGAACTGGCTGAAACCAGAATCGAATTTAAGCTCAAACCTTCATTAAAAAAATCTTTCATGAAGGCACAACCAAAATTTTCATCACTTATCAAGAGCAAAGGGAAAAGAGAGTACGTGATTTTGATCAGCAAAGTTTTTAAAATCGATGGTATGCAATTACCATTAGCTGATATACCAAAAAACGTTTTAATAGGTTGGTTAGGGCATGAATTAGGTCACATAATGGATTATAAAAATAGAAATACCATTAATCTTATTTGGTTTGGTATACGCTATTTTTTCTCTCAAAATCATATTAGGGAAGCCGAGAGAATAGCAGATGTATATGCGATAACGCATCAAATGCAACAATACATTGTTGAAACGAAAAGGTTCATTCTGAATAATGGTAATTTCCCTATGGTATATAAAGATCGTATAAGAAAATTATACTTGTCTCCTGACGAAATTTTGTCTCTTGCTAGGGAATTAGAGGGCAATTAGTAGCTGTATATGTAATCCATATTTCGCAACTACCTAAAAATCAATCATAATGGAATCAATACTAGAAAAATCTGAAAAATATATATTTGAACTTTTTAAAAATAAGCTTCCGAAAAAGTACCTCTATCATAATTATTTGCACACGCAAAGAGTTGTAAACTCGGCAAAAGAGATTATGGATAACTCTGAAGTTGAGGAGAAAAATCAAGAAATCGTTTTATTGTCCGCATGGTTTCATGATACAGGTTATATCAATGGAGAAAAGGATCATGAACTGAAAAGCGCAGAGATTGCTGAGTCTTTTTGTATTGAAAATGGAGTAGACAAGGAAAAAATTACACTAGTTAAGAATTGTATTCTAGCTACTAAATTGGATACAAAACCAAATTCTTTTTTGGAAGAAATACTTAAAGATGCTGATACTTCTCATCTTGCCAAAAATTATTTTAAAGAAGTAAGCCAATTGCTACGCCAAGAGATACTATTGGCGCAAGGGAGAGAATACTCTGCCAAAGAATGGCGAGAAGAAAATACAAAATTGTTTACCCAAGAGCATCAATATTATACTAGGTATGCTATTGAACATTGGGAACCAGAAAAAAACAAAAACCTACTCGGCATTCTTAAAAAAAAGAAAAAGAGAAGAAAAAAAGAGAAAAAGAAGATTTAAAAGCAAAATTAAAAGCTAAATACAAACATGAAAGTCCTGAAAGAGGAATACAGACCTTGTATAGGGTAACCTTGCGTAATCATATTAAGTTGAGTGATATCGCAGATACCAAAGCGAATATTCTTCTCTCTGTAAATGCGATTATTATCTCCTTGGCGTTAGCGAACTTAATTCCAAAATTGGACGCTCCGTCCAATCGTCACTTGATGATTCCTAGTTTGATATTGGTGCTATTCAGTGTGGCTGCAATTATACTTTCCATAATGTCTACTCAACCAAAAGTTACAGGAGGTGAGTTTACCAAAGAACAAGTAAGGAACCGTAAAGTTAATCTGTTGTTTTTCGGGAATTTTTTTAAGATGTCCTACGAGAGGTATCAAGAAGCGATTGACGAGGTAATTAATGACAAATCATATGTTTATAAAATGCTTACAAAAGATCTGTATCTATTAGGTCTTGTGCTTAAGAAAAAATATACCCTGCTTAAAATTACATATATCGTATTTACCGCAGGGATCATTCTCTCTGTAGTAGCCTTTATCTTGGCGTTTGCCGAAATTGATGTTGCAGGAAAAGTTGTAGAACCTATCATAACAAAATAACTAAATCATATGGAAATTATTGGATCAATAGTAAAAGGAGTAATTAATTTAAAAGGAGCGCTTTCCTCTGAACCCAATCATATAGAAGCTCAGGAGAAAGTTCTTCTCGATTTGCTGAAAAAGGCTAAACATACCGAATTTGGTAAAAAATATAGTTTCGAGTTAATTCTTCAATCCGATGAAATTCAAGAAGATTTTGCAAGAGAAGTTCCTTATTTTGATTATCATCAATTACATAGTTCATGGTGGCGTAGAGTTATTGAAGGAGAAGAAAACATAACCTGGCCAGGAAATCCAGATTATTTTGCGCTCAGTTCTGGAACTACTGGTAAGAAAAGTAAGCGGATACCTGTGACTGAAGATATGATTACAGCGATTAGACAAGCTGGAATTAAACAGGTAGAGGCATTGTCTAATTTTGATCTACCAGCTTCATTTTTTGAAAAAGAAATCATGATGTTAGGTAGTTCTACAGATTTAAAAGAGAAAGATGGGCATTTAGAAGGTGAAATTAGTGGTATTAGCGCTAGCAATATTCCATTTTGGTTTGAAGGGTATTATAAACCAGGAAATCAAATTGCTCAAATTGACGACTGGGACAAAAGAGTACTACGTATTGCAGAAAAAGCAAAAGATTGGGATATAGGAGCATTGAGTGGTATTCCTTCCTGGATGGAGTTGATGTTACAAAAAGTAATTGATTATCATAATGCGGATACCATTCATGATATATGGCCCAATTTACAAGTATATACTTCGGGAGGAGTCGCTTTTGCTCCCTACGAGAAAAGTTTTAATAAGCTCTTAGCACATCCTATCACGGTTATCGATACCTATCTTGCCTCCGAAGGTTTTATAGCTTATCAAGAAAGACCCGAAACCGACGCAATGAAACTTATAACGGATAATGGGATTTATTTTGAGTTTGTGCCTTTTCAACCGGAATACATTAACCAAGACGGGTCTCTGAAGCAAGATGCACCATCTATCACTTTGGCTGATGTTGAGATGGGTCAGGATTATGTGTTGTTGATTAGTACGGTGTCTGGTGCATGGAGATATATTATTGGTGATACCATAGAATTTACAGATATCGAGAGAGCTGAAATTAAAATTACCGGTAGAACTAAGTTTTTTCTAAATGTAGTCGGATCTCAATTATCAGTTAATAAAATGAACGCAGCGTTGAGAGAAATAGAAGAGAAATTTGATACCGAAATCCCGGAATTTACGTTGGCTGCTACTCGAATTAATAATGAGTTTTATCACCATTGGTATTTGGGTACCGACACTCTAATTGATGAAGAAACTTTGGCCATTACACTGGATAAAAGCCTTAAAGATGCAAACAAAAACTACAAAGTAGCCAGAAATAAAGCATTGAAGGGAGTTAAAGTTACCAAAGTTCCTGTTGAGCTATTTGCAGAATGGAGCGGAGCGCAAAAGAAAAAAGGAGGGCAGGTAAAAATGGAACGAGTCATGTCTGAAGAAAAATTTTCAGAATGGGAAGCATTTATTTCACAAACTATTTCAAGCTAAAAAAAGATCTTAATGAATTATAAATACGTAATGTTCTTATGTGTTGCTCTGCTTATATCTAGTTGCGCACTATATGAACCTAAATACAGAGAAGAATTCAATGAAGCCACACCTAATGAAGGCGAGATTGAGAAAACCTTTTACCTCATTGGAGATGCTGGTTATGCTAAGGCCGAAAAAAGTACTCCTGCCTTAACAATCTTAAAAAAATATCTTTCAGTTCATCCCCAAAAAGGAAACTACACCATTTTTTTGGGAGATAACATATATCCAGATGGAATGCCCAAAAAAGATGCAAAGGATCGTGAGATTGCAGAGCACCGATTGGATGTTCAAATAGAAGCAGTACAAGATTTTGGTGGACAAGTGTATTTTATACCCGGTAATCATGACTGGTATAACGAGGGCTTGAAAGGATTAGAACGAGAAGAAAAGTATTTTGAGGATCGGTTAGACGATAAAAAGCTGTTCAAACCAAAAACGGGATGTGCCCTTGAGAGCATAGAAATCTCAGAAAACATTCAATTAATTATTTTAGACTCTCAGTGGTATCTCGAGGATTGGGATAAGCACCCAACCATTAATGATAATTGTCCAGAGATAAAGACTAGAGAAGCAATGTTCTTGGAGGTGGAAAGTGAATTGAAGAAAAATCAAAATAAAACTATTCTTTTTGCATTACACCATCCTCTTTACACCAATGGAGTACATGGAGGGCAGTACGCTCCGGTCAAACATTTATTTCCTTCACAGAAGAAAATTCCATTACCAATTTTAGGTTCACTTGCTATGCAAATACGTACGGCAGGTGGGATTTCAACACAGGATAATCAGAATAAACAATATAAGTCATTAGTAAGAAGGCTAGAGACTCTAGCAAAGGGAGCAGAAAGAATCATATTTGCTTCAGGACATGAACACTCATTGCAATACATTGAACACGAGGGTATCAAACAAATTGTTTCTGGTGCTGGTGCAAAAAACTCGTATGCGACCTTGAGTAATGACGGACTTTTTGCCTATGGAGGACAAGGTTTTGCAAAACTGGACATCTATAAAAATGGGTCAACATGGGTATCATATTATGGAAATCGAGACAACGAACCATATCTTCTTTACAGTAAGGAAATTTATGGGCCTAACGTTGAGTATGATTTAAACATGCTACCACCTAAGTATCCAGCAACAATTCAAGCTTCGGTCTATGAACCAGAATCCAATGAAAAAACTGATTTTTATGAAAGTATCTGGGGGGATCACTATAGAGATTTGTACGGAACAAAAATCGAGGCCAGGGTAGCTATTTTGGATACACTTTATGGTGGATTAGAGGTAGTTCGGAAAGGAGGAGGGCATCAAACTAGATCACTACGATTAAAGGCCAAAGATGGGCGAGAATACAATATGAGAGCACTTAAAAAAAGCGGAGTTAAATTTTTACAGTCCACTATTTTTAAGGATAATTATGTCGAGGAATCATTAGAAAATACAGTTTCTGAGGATATATTAAAAGACTTTTATACAGCATCTCATCCCTATATTTTTACCGTAATACCAATGTTATCAGATGCTGTTGGGGTGTTCCATACGAATCCAAAGATATATTATGTGCCCAAGCAGAAAGCCCTGGGTAAATACAACATAGATCATGGAGATGAATTATACATGATTGTAGAAAGACCAGAGGAAAACCATAAAAACCTATCTTCCTTTGGAAAACCAGATGATATAGAGAGTACATCAGATGTTTACGAACGATTACGCAGGGACGAAAAATACAAGATTGAGGAATCCTCTTATATACGAGCAAGATTGTTTGATATGCTAATCGGTGATTGGGACAGGCATGAAGATCAATGGCGCTGGGCAGAGTATGAATTAGAGAATGGAGATCATATCTTTAAACCCATACCGCGAGACAGGGATCAGGCTTTTTCGAATTTTGATGGTGGATTCATGGGTGCGCTACGTGGATTATTTGGCTTTGCCAATCAATTCCAGCGTTATGATGCAGAATTAAAGGATGTAAAATGGTTAAATACTTCTGCTACTCGCCTGGATCGTACCTTGATCAAAAATAGTGGTAGAGAAGAATGGTTAGAGCAAGCAAGATTTATAAAAGAAAACCTATCTGATGAAATTATCGATAAGGCATTCGAGAATATACCTTCAGAAGCAAAGGGAGAAGATCTACAACATATAAAGTATAGTTTAAAAGAAAGAAGAAACAACATCACAGACATTGCTAATCGTTATTATAATTACTTATCAGATTTAGTTATTGTTACAGGAACGGATAAGGATGATTACGTAGATATAGAGCGACAAGAAAATGGGAAGACCAAAATCACAATTTATAGGATTAAGAAGGGAAAAAAGCGGATATTGTAAGTGATCGTGTTTACCATAAAAAAGATACTAAAGAAATTTGGATTTATGCTTTGGATGATGATGATAGTATCGAAGTTCATGGAAAACCGGAGAATCCTATTAAATTAAGAATTATTGGGGGGCAAAACAATGATATTTATAACATTAAAAAAGGAAGACGTGTAAAAGTATATGATCATAAAAGTAAACCCAATACAGTAGAAAAAAGAGGAGGAGCCGCATTTAAATTTACCGATAATTATAGAATAAACCATTTTAATAAAGATGAAGATGTTTTAAAAGCCACTTCGATAATACCAGCTGTTGGATTTAACCCAGATGACGGTTTACGAATCGGACCTACAGGTATTGTTTCTATAAAAGGATTCCAGCAAAATCCTTTTACAGCAACACATAAAATTTCGGGAGGATATTATTTTGCTACACAAGGATTCGATTTAGAGTATAAAGGAGAGTTCTCTGGAGTTTTGGGAGATTACAATTTATTGATAGGAGGAAGATACACTAGTCCCAATTTTGCTGTAAACTTTTTTGGATTTGGAAATGATACAGACAATAATCAAGATGATCTTGATTTCGATTACAATAGGGTGAAATTAAGCACCTACAGAACTCTGATAGGAGCTGTTAAAAATGGTAGATTAGGAAGTTACTTCGAGTATACAGCTTCTTTTGAAGGGATAAAAGTAGACGATACTCCAGATCGTTTTATAACTACCGAAGTTAACTTTGATGATCCCGAAATTTTTGATAGAAAATGGTTTGCAGGTCTTGATGGAACCTATCGATATGAAAGTTATGATGTAAATGTAAACCCTACCAGAGGGATGAAATTCGAAGTTAATGTTGGGGGTAGAATGAATGTTGAAAATACAGAAAGAACCTTTGGATATATTAAACCTCATTTAAGTTTTTATAACGCGTTGTCTCGTAATCGAAAGTGGGTATTAAAAACCGCGGCGCAAGGCCAATTTAATATAGGCCGATTGTACGAGTTTTATCAGTCTGCTCAAATAGGAGGAGAGAATTTGCTTAGGGGATATCGTAATCAACGTTTTTCTGGACAGTCATCACTCGCGGGTAGCGCTGATATAAGATATAGTTTTGATCAATTTAAAACTAGAGTGCTTCCGCTTCAAATAGGGCTTTTTACAGGAGTAGATACAGGAAGAGTATGGCTTGTAGATACCGAAGATCGAAATCAATGGCATAGTGATGTAGGTGGTGGTTTTTGGGTAAATAGCGCAGATGCCATCAATAGTACGTTCAACCTGTTCTTTGGAGAAGATGGGGCACGTTTCTCATTTGCATTTGCTTTTAAGTTCTAAGCCTATGAGAAGTAGTATACTAATTCTATTATTTATAATCATAAGTGAAGTATCTATCTTGGCACAGGTTAGTGATTTGGCCAGAATAGAATATACGTATTTTCCACAAAAAGACAGCGATAACTCTTTTAGAAGATTTAGAGCTTTGGCTAATTTTCCCATAAAACTAAATAATAAAGGAAGTTATCTGGTACCCGGATTGGAGTATAGAAACATCAATTTTATATATCGTGATCAAACAACTTTTAATACTGATAATCTAGAAAGATTTAGTTCTTTTGAGGTGAATATAGGAATTACCTTTACATTAAAAAACAATTGGAGATTTGCTACAAGAGCAGGTATGATTGCTGCTTCAAATTTTGAGCAAGACAAACTTATTACAGATGATCTTTTGTTTACAGGTTCATTTTATTTTGTTAAAAATAAAATGAAAGATGATCTTTTGAAACCTTGGCGTTTAATTCTAGGGTTAAGATATTCTACTACTGCTGGTAGACCTTTTCCGCTTCCTTTTGTGAATTATTTTAGGCAATTTCATCCTTCTTGGTCTTTTGTCTTGGGAGTTCCCAAAACGAATGTTAAATATTATTTTAATCAAAGCAATATACTTCAAGGATTTGTGACCCTTGACGGTTTTTTCGCTAACCTTCAGAATAATCAAGTATTTTTCAATCAACAGGAGCAGGAAGTCAAAAACGCCGCGAATATATCAATGACAACTGCATTGGTTGGAGTTGGATATGAACACTATTTTACGAAGCATCTTTTATTCTATACCTATACAGGAGTAACATTGATTAATGATATTAGATTGCGTAATGAAAATAGAGAAGATGTTTTAACAATAAACGATCAAAATAGTTTTTACCTTAGAGGGGGGATAAAGTTAAAAATATGATTTTGAGAAGAATAAATTTCTTCAGTATTACATCGTTTTTGTTTTAGCTATTTCTGAAGCAATTAAATGATCACCCTCCAGGATTTCGAAAATGACATTGTTTGCGATATTGTCAGGTAGCGACTCCACCAATGCTTGTGCTACATCATCTCTACTAATTTTTCCAGATTCTTTCAGCCTTTTGTCTAAAACAATCCTACCTGTACCAGATTTATCAGTTAAACTCCCTGGTCTTATGATAGTAAAGTTTACATTACTGTTCTTTAAATGTTCATCGGCATTATGTTTTGCCATTAAATATTCTTTTAGTCGATCTGCATCTTGAGGTGAGTCTGCCCCCATAGAACTGAGCATGATAAATTTTTTGACTCCCGTTTCACTAGATTGATCAATGAGTTTTTTTGCCCCTTCTTGGTCCACAGCTACCACTTTTTTTCCGCCAGAACCAGCAGCAAATATTACTTTGTCAATACCTACAGTGACCCCAGAAATATCACCCTCCAGGTCGGCTAGTACGGTAGTTATATTTCGACCTTCAAATTGTTCTTTTTGATCGTTCTTTCTGATCATTGCTACAGGAGTATAAAGTGGGGAGTGTTCTAAAATTTTCACAATTTTTTTTCCAACAGCTCCATTGGCTCCTGCTATAAGTATGCGTTCCATAATTAATTTTTTTAGGAGGTAAAGTTCTTTTTTTCTTCCATTATGTGTAATGCAAATCATTTAATAATTATCTCATACGAAATTGTGCTGTTTTTACTTACTACATTTTGTTTTGAGATGGGTTAATAATGGTTTGGATCACGACAAGAACTATCCTTATGATAATGCATCTTTGGGTAAATACATGTAATAATCTTAAATTAATAATTATGAAATTAGATAATAGTGTTTTTATCATAACAGGGGCTTCAAGCGGTATAGGAAAAGCCACAGCTTTAAAACTTGCAAAAAATAATGTTAGAGTGGTTTTAACAGCTAGAAGAGAGGAAAAGTTAGAAAAACTGAAGGACGAAATAGAGAGAAACGGAGGGAAAGCACTTGTGGTTACAGCTGATGTTACCAAAAAAGAAGATTTCGAAAAGGTTGTGTCTAAAACTCTGGAAGAATATAAAACTATTAATGGGATCATCAATAATGCCGGTTTAATGCCATTATCGTACATTAAGAATTTGAAAACCGATGAGTGGGAAACGATGGTCGAAGTTAATATTAAAGGTGTACTTAATGGAGTCGCAGCGATACTACCAACACTTATAAAAAATAAAGGAGGGCATATTGTTAATATATCTTCTACTGCAGCTTATAAATACTTCCCTGGAGGAGCTGTTTATTGCGCAACAAAAGCAGCGGTTAAAATGTTTTCGGAAGGATTACGACAAGAGCTAGCTCCTAAATATGGAATAAACGTAACTTCTATCGAGCCAGGTGCAGTTTCTACAGAGCTTTTGGACACGATTACCGATAAAGAAATTTTGGAGAAAATGTCAGCTATGAAAGAGATGACTACATTAGAGGCAGAAGATATTGCGGATGCAATTTACTATGCTATTACCCAACCTGAAAGAGTTAATATAAACGATGTTTATATCATGCCTAGTGAGCAACAATAGAAAGAAACTAATTTTTTATAATTAAGTAATTAAACAATAATGGAAACTACAACTGAAGAACATATTATCACCACTATAAATCCAGCTACTGGAGAGGAACTTGCAAGTCATCAGTATATCACAGACGAACAATTGACCGACAGCATAGAAAATTGTAATAAGGCTTTCTTACAATGGAGAAATACCTCTTTAGAAGAAAGAGCTAATGCTATACTAAGCATCGGTAAAAACTTAAAGATTCATAAAAGCGAACTTGCTAAGATGATGACAAGTGAAATGGGTAAGCTGTTATCACAAAGCGAACAAGAAATTGATTTGTGTATAGCAATTTGTGAGTATACCGCAGAAAACGGACCTAGTGCACTTCAAAATCAAGAGAGAAAACTTTTAAATGGCGGCAGAGGAATAGTTACCTACAGTCCTTTAGGTGTAATTTATGGAATACAACCGTGGAATTATCCTTCTTATCAAGTAATTAGATATGCAGTTGCAAGCATTATGGCAGGAAATGGTGTATTACTAAAGCACGCTTCAAACGTGACAGGATCTGCTAAAATTTTAGAAAAAGTATTTAACGATTCCGATCTTCCAAAAAGTCTGTTTACACTATTAATTATTGACCATGAACAATCAGATTATGTAATAAAAAATAATCTAGTGAAAGGTGTTACATTGACAGGAAGTTCAATAGCAGGTAAAGAAATAGGAAAAAAAGCTGGAGTCCAGTTAAAAAAACAGTACTAGAATTAGGAAGTAATGATGCCTATCTTGTTCTTGAGGATGCGAATATAGATCTAGCGGTAAAAATGTGTGTTAAAGGTCGTATTTATAATAACGGAGAAACTTGCATCGCTGCAAAGCGGTTTATAGTAGTAGACTCAGTTTATGAATCCTTTAAAGATAACTTTGTTGCTGCCATGAAAGCTATTCGAATTGGAGATCCCTTTTCTGATCAAAGTGATATGGGACCAATAGCTAGAGAAGATTTACGGGATAAACTGCATGATCAAGTAGTAGAAAGTGTATCAAAAGGAGCAGAAATCTTGTGTGGAGGAAAAATTCCTGAAGGTGCTGGATTCTATTATCCTGCAACTGTTTTAGAATTGGTAGAGCCCGGTCAACCTGCATATGATGATGAATTATTTGGACCTGTGGCATCACTAATCAAAGCTAAAGATGATGAAGATGCCTTTCGCATCGCAAATGACAGCAGGTTCGGATTAGGGGGAGGAATATTTTCCGAGGATATTGAAAAAGCAATTAAATTAGCAGAAAACAATTTTGATACAGGAATGATATTTATTAATTCATTTGGATTGGCAGAGCCAAATATGCCCTTTGGAGGAGTTAAAGACTCAGGTTTTGGGAGAGAACATGGTGGTTTTGGGGTTAAGGAGTTCGTTAATGTGAAATCTATTATGATTAGAGACTAGAAGTATTAGAAAAATGTTAGTTATAAAAAGAACCCAGATTTAATAGTAAAAAAACAAAACAGGGAATAATTGAAAAAGCTTGTCTAATACAGACAAGCTTTTTATTTTAAATAAACTTATTTATATAATTGATTAAAACATAAATCCTATACCAGTAGAAAATACCGAACTGTGAGCATCTGAACTTTCTATTATTTCAGACAAACCGTAACTGTATCTAGCTTGAATAAAAAAACCTGTTTTTAAAAGATATTCTAAACCAGAGACTAATTGAAGGTCAAAATTATTGATGGGTCTCATATTTAAGTCAGGAAAAAATTCTTTATTTATTTTATCTCCAATTTTAAAACCCATTTGCAATCCTATTTGCACATTGAAACTTTTACTCAAGTAAGCTTTAGTAAGTATAGGTACCTGGATGTAGTCTATTTTTATTGTCGATTTGTGATGAGCAGCATTCTCTTTAAGTTCAAATCCTTGTCGAGTGTATATTGCCTCTACATTGATCCCAAACTTTTCGTTTATCATTCCTTCAAATACCAAACCAATATAATAACCTGTTCTGAACCGAGTATTATCAAACTCCTCTAATGAAGACACAATGTTTGTGAAATTGACTCCGGCTTTAGTGCCTACTCGACTGGATGCAAATAGGTAATCATAATCTTGTGAAATCACACTAAATGAATTGATAATTAGAAAGAACAAAAAGATTTTCTTTTTCATGATGTAAGTTATGATATCTATGATTGGAAAAGTAATCGTTATCATCTACATTTTTTAACCCTAAACAGATAGTTATTAACGCAAAAAAGCTTGCCTCAAAAAGACAAGCTTTTAATTAGTTCATCATTACTTTATATGCTTTTAAAACATAAATCCAATACCCGCAGAAAATACAGAATTATGGGCATCTGAATCTTCTACTACCTCAGAAAAACCGTAACTGTATCGAGCTTGGATAAAGAATCCAGAAGTTAGTTTAAATTCTGCTCCAGCCGCTAATTGGAAATCAAAATCTTTGATTTGATCAGTGTCAAAATCACCACCGTCTCCGGTAGGATCAGTGTCTACTTCTTCGTTTATTTTGAATCCAAATTGTGGACCCGCATGAACGTTTAATCCTTCAATAAGATAGATCTTTGCCAAAAGAGGAACTTGAATATAATCGACTTGAAATTCTGCTGATGGAGTAACGGTGACACCGGCAAAAGAGGTTTCTTCAATATCAAATCCTTGCCCCGAATAAAAAGCCTCAGCTTGTAATGAAAATTTTTCTGCTATAAAAGCTTCTGCCACAAGACCCGCATAAAAACTTGTTCTCGATTTTGGGTCTTCAAAATCACTTCCAGTAATCGTAGAAAAGTTAACACCTCCGCGAGCACCAAATTGGACTTTATTATCGGTGTCTTGTTGGGCATTAGCTAAAGTTGTGCATAACATGAAGGCTAATAGTACTGTAATTTTTTTCATTTTTTTTTGAGTTTTTATTTATTACTGGTTTCAAAATTACCCAGATTAAGTACCCTTTACGAACTCAAATGACAGAGTCTTTAACTCAAAAGAATGTTTAACAAAAATTAAGAAGATATGCTTTTTTGTTTTGGATTTACTCTTGCTTATAGAAGAGGACTAAAGAATCTTGCTATACCTTCGGATAATTTCCTGTGTAATGCCCTCTTTTTATAACTTTCATAATTTAGAATAACGCTTTCTTCACAATCTTTGATGAAGTTTTGGCAAACATTTTCGGCTATATTTTGGTCGTAAATAAGGGCGTTGGTTTCGAAGTTATGCTCAAAGCTTCTATGATCAAAGTTACCAGATCCAATAGAAGCAATTTTACCATCCATTACAATGACTTTACTGTGTAAGAAATCGTCTTTTTGTTGATAAATTTCTATTCCCAAAAAAAGTAACTCTTCAAAAAATGACAACATACTGTGTTTTGCTAACCAAGAATCTGATTTTCTAGGAACAAGCAATTTTATAGTCACGCCACTTAAAGCCGCAATTCTTAAGGCTTCTAGCATAGCACTGTTTGGTATGAAATATGGATTCGATATGTAAATATAATCTTCTGCAAGATTAATCATGGCTATGTATTGTTGCATAATAGCAGGATGATCTGCATCTGGAGCGCCAGCAACAATTTGTGCAGTAATTGTACCTTCTTCTTTAATTTCCGGGAGATATTCTTCTTGCAATAGGAGTTTTTCATTGCTAGCAAAATAATAATCCTTTATAAAAACTCGATGTAGGCTATCTATAACGGGACCCTTAAGATATAGGTGAGTGTCGTCCCAAATACCAAGTTCTGAATTTGGTTTGATGTATTTATCCGATATGTTGACCCCTCCGGTAAAACCTACTGTTCCATCGATAATAATAATTTTACGGTGATTCCTATAGTTCAATGTATAAAGAATACTGCCAAAATGAAGAGGTAAGATAGGGTATACCTTGGCTCCGATACTTCTAAATTTTTTTTCATTTTTTTCCGAGTACCATAACTACCTATGGCATCGTATAAAATGCGAACTTCTACACCTTGCTTTATTTTTTCCTCGAATAACTTATATAATCTATCAAGGAGATCTCCTTCTTCAAAAATGTAGTATTGTAGATGTATAAATTTTTCAGCTTTCTGTAAAGCTCCAAAAATAGTATCAAATGTCTTTTTTCCATTGTATAATACCTTTACATGATTTCCCGGTTGAGCATCGAAATAGGAGCTATTTTTTAAGAGTTTGGCTAATTTTTCACCTTGTTTATTCTCAAATTCTAGTTCTGATTCTTTTGTTTTATGATTACGAAACGTGTCATCATAAAGTCGGCGTCTAACTGTTTGTTTGAGTTTATAAATTTTTATTCTCCTTCTATTGATCCCAAATACAATATATAGTAGTATACCTATAAAAGGAAATATTAATACAATAAGCAACCAACTTAGAGACTTTACAGGTCTAGAACCAAATAAAATAATATGGAAAAAAGCAAGCAGAGTAAGGATTGCGTATATGATAATTAAAAAAGTCATACATCTTTTTTATTAAATGCGTTAAAATTTAGTTGAATTGCATCTTGATCCTGTTATAGTACATCCTATTTTTACTAAAAATACGAAATCATTATGGGAATTTTTTCAACGGATAACAAACAACTTACATTAATTTATAACTCTAATACTTCTATAGGAAAACAAACCTTTGCATATATTAATGAATCCAAAAAGAAAGTTAGAAGTATCGATACTGCAAAAACAAAGGTAACGGCCACGCAGTGGGTAGAAATCGCAGACGAATTAAATGTTGAAATTAAAAAACTGGTGAATAGAAAACACCCAGATTTTACGGAAATCTATGCGGATGATATTCATCTCAACGATCATGATTGGCTGAAAGTATTAGAAACCCATCCTCATTTAGTTCAATTTTCTATTCTGATTCAAAATACAGAATTTCATTTGTTACATACCCCAGCGGACTTTTTAAAATTTATGGCTCCAGATAGTGCAGGAGTACCCAAAAACCCGGAAAAATGAATTCAGAGTTTTTACTTTTTTGTTTTTTGATCTTTTTGCATAGCTTCTTTGGTTTCCTCAAAAGAAGCTTTTTTTGAGGCATTTCTAACTGACTGGAAAGTTTTTCTTTTTTCTCTTTGTTCAAACTTTTTTTATTCATTCTTCTAGTTTTTGAGGTTCAAATTTTTTATTTATATATTTTTCTTCTCCTTTTACTTCTACGGAGTAATCTCCTAGTATGTCTTCGATATATACCATTTTTATTACAACCATAATGATGGCGACTACAGGTACTGCGAGTATTAATCCCAATACACCTGTAAAAATCCCTAGAACAACCTGGGCAATCAAAATCATAGCTAATGGGAATGAGATCATCTTCCTTTGAATGATAGGAGTGATGATGTTACTCTCTACGGCTTGTATAAATGCATATAAAATACAGACGTAAATAGCATGATCTACCCCTTTCGTAAATGCGAGTAAAAATGCAGGAATTAGGGCTATAATTGGCCCAAAATTTGGTATAAAAGTGATAAGTGCAGCAAAAATGGCTAAAGTTAATGCCAGAGGCACCCCAAGTATTGCTAATCCTATACCTGTAAGAACACCTACAACTATCATAGACAATAATTTTCCCAACAACCATTTCTTTAATGTATAACCCATGGTCAAAACTACCTGGTGGGCTCTTTCTCTTTTGGGTTTAGGAAATAATAAGATAATTCCTCGACTATACATTTTTGGTTGGATCATAAAGAAAAATCCAAGAAAGAAAATGATATAGATATCAGCTAATCCTCCAAAAAATGAACTGAAAAATAGTGTGAGTTTTTCGTTATCTCGTTCATACTTTTTTTGTAAATACGTATTTGTTGTATAACCCAATAACCCACTGGGCTGGATTCTATTTTTTGCTGCGCTTCTTTAGCAGCTAGAGGTAATTCTTTATCCAATATTTGCATTTGCGATGAAACTCTAGGTGCTATACCAACTAAGGTTAATGAAAATACTGTTACCACTAATAGTACTGATGCGAATAAAGATAAACCACTGTTGAAGGGGAGTTTCGATTCTATTGCAGAGGCTATTCCTCGAAAAAAAGTAGCAAATAAAACACCTGCCAAAATAAGCAATAAAACTTTAAAACCTTTAAGAATCAAAAAAGTACACAATATCATAATGATGACGATACTAGTGGATTTTATAATTTTTTTGCTGAAATCACTAATGTTAAAAATAGACTCTTTTTTTTCAAAACTTTTGATTTAATAAGATAGGATCAAATAATATAAGCTTTATTAGAAATGTTTTGTTCTGGGACATGGTTAAAAAACTCAATTATAGCTTGATTAGCGGCGGCGCCATATGAAACCAAAAAACTGCCTTTGTAACCGTCACTATCTTCCATAATATAAAGTATGGATAGGTTGGCAGGATTTCTAATACCCTCGAAGCGATGTTGCGCTACGATGCTAATATCCTTCGGCTTATGCGCGCATTTTGTCAAACTATTGACTATTTTATTTTTCTCAAAATAAAAATTAGTCGCGTATCCTATATCGGCGTACTTTTTTATGTAATATTTTTCGTTTTTTGGAAGATTTGCTTTCATAAAATGAAATAGTTTAGCCCACAACTGTTTCAAAAATTATTAAGAAATAAATACACATTACAATAAAAGAAGCTATAAATAGTGGAACAACTAGTTTTACCACTTTTTGAGGATTTAGGTTTTGAAAGTATTTGCCTGAGTTTTTTTTCATATGTCATGGTTGTTTATTTTACATAATAATAAACGGGTAAAAAATCTACCCCAGATATTACCCGTTTATTCATCCTCAACAATTTTTCTATACGTTTTTAGTTCCCATCAGTTGCATCATCAACTTCATCCTTTACTTCTTCGGCTGCTTCTTCAATGCCTTCTCCAACTTCTTCTACTCCGTCTTTTATTTTTTCTCCTGTACTTTTCTTTTCTCTACAACTTGTTAATATAGTTGCAACAAAAACAAAAGAAAACAAGGTTATTATAACTTTTTTCATGATATGTTTAATTTTAAATTTAATTATGCCTTAAATCTTTTTCCAAAAATTAACGATACTATAAATAATACGATAAAAATGAAAAATAAAACTTTGGCAATACTAGCTGCACCTGCAGCAATACCTCCAAATCCAAATATTCCCGCTACTAGTGCTAGGATTATAAAAATGACTGTCCAACGTAACATAATAATTGTGTTTTTTAGTTAATATTATTGTCTTAGTACTTAAAAGATCTTTAAGAACTTGTGTAACAAAGATCATGAGATATCAGACAAAAGCTTTGCTGTATCACTAGTATTGTTAACTCCATTGCAAATAGGGATTCTGAAAGTATGCTTCTTACTTTAAAATGCAGTATCTTTAGCTATATTCAGTTTCTAATCCTATTTAATGAGAAAAAAATAAGTATACAAGACCATAGCGTTCATAAGGTCGTAATTGATTTAGCGACGAGCCTGGGAGTAGATTATGAACAAACTCATCATGAATGCTGTGTTCGATTACCCGATGAAATGGGTTCTGGATATGTTAGGTCTTTTCAGTTTGATTTTGGAGTAGGTGTGGTAGAAACGGATTATTTACTTAATAAGGAATTTAGATTCGAATTGGAAAAGGGTACGATTCATCCTCTAAAGGTTATTTTCAATAGAGAATCAAGTTTTTTTCATGGTTTTGAAGAAGGTAAAGAATTACATGAGGTTCGAAGATTGGAAAATACGATGGTAGCAAGTACTCCCACCAACAACCACATTTTTAAAATTCCTGCGAATGTACCAATATGCATTTTTAGTTTAGAGATCAACAGAAAATTGTTTGAAGAAAAAATAGAGTCTTTCCTTCCTAATATGAATACCGATTTGATTGATCTTTTCAGGGATGTAAATGGAATCAAACAATTTTATTACAAAAATTATTACAGTCTTGAAATATCAAAATTTATTTCTGAATTTACAGAATGTGAGCTTACCGGTTTTATGCGACAGGTGTATCTTGAAGGGAAGGCTTATGAAATTTTAACGTTTCAACTCAAACAATATCTTGATGATTTAAATGAACCTGATAAGCGTTTGATTTTAAGGCAATCTACAGTAGAGTCTATACAAAAAGCAACATCCATTATAAGAGACGAAATAGAAAGTATGGATAACGTTGTAAATCTGGCAAAACGCGTTGGATTAAACCAAAATACACTTCAGAACGGATTTCAACAATTATATAAAACTTCGGTTAACGAGTATATCAGAAATTATAGAATTGAAAAGGCTAAAGAATTTTTAGAGTCGTCTGATCTCAATATAACTCAAATCACTTACAAAGTTGGGATCAATTCTAGAAGCTATTTTTCAAAACTTTTCAAAAAAAATATGGTGTTAGTCCTAAGCAATATTTGGATCAGATTAGAAATCAGAAAGATGATTCTCGATCTGCATAAAACTAATCTTCTGAAGTACTCCCGTTCTCTCTTTTTTGAATAAATTTTTGACAAAAAATTACCGCCTTAACAGACCAATAGTGTTATTATAAGTTTCAAAATTGTTAACCTGTTTAACGTAAATCCGATTTCTTTGTACAATTCAAAAAAAGACTTAGAAGTACAGGAATGCGCGTAATCGAGATCAAAAGTATAGAGGGAGCAGAAATCCTCGAACAACTCAAAATATATTTGCAGGGTAGTTTAAAAGAACAATGGGGAGAATATGTTTTGGAGTTTGATAATGAATTGGGCAAGGGGATGATACGTAGTATCGCCTTTGATTGGGGTGTTTCTCTGGTTGATTACGATGTTAATTTTACAGAAGACATCAAGATTGTTTTTAATATAGCTGATGCTAATCCTATAGAATTTATCTTTGTTTCTGAGGGAAGTCTAGAGTATTCTAATGATTCTGACCCTCGACCAAGAAGTTTTGAGCGTTATCAGAATATTATTATTTCTTCCAGGAAAAATTCTATTGAAACTTACATTTTTCCAAAAAAAGTAGCTATCAAAGTAAATTTTATTTACGTGTTGAGAAAGGAGTATTCAAAGAAAAGAAATAATAATTTATCTTTTCTAAGCAAGAGCTTACTTGATGTTTTTCAAGACGGGAATTCTGAAACTCGATATAGTCATTTTGGAAATTTTAATCTTAAAATTGCAGATCAGATACGACAGTTACAGGAAAGCTATGAGAGCGGTATTGTGCGTACTTTGTCTATAGAAGGTCAACTTAATTTGATTTTGGCTATGCAAATGTTAGAGCATAGCAATCACGAAAGTGGGATGGTATTGCCAGAATCCCTATCCAAATCAGATATCAAAAAAATTCATAAACTGTCTGAGTATATTATAGATAATATCTCCGAACCTTTATCGGTTGATATTTTGGCCACCAGAGCAGGACTTAGCACAAAAAAATTACAACTTGGTTTTAGGGTCTTATATTCCAAATCTGTAAATGAATATATTAGGCAGTTAAAACTAGAAATATCCAGAGATTATATCAAAAATACGGATGATTCTATATCCGAAATTGTCTATAAAATAGGCTTTAAAAGTAGAAGCTATTTTTCTAAGATATTTTTTGAGAAATATGGGATTTTACCTGCCGAATATCGCAAAAAAATAAAATAAAGTATTAGAAATTCACAATGGTACTGTCGTCTGAATAAATGCCTATTATTACCCCAATATAAATTCGATTCATATCTCATTATTTAGTATGAAACGTAACAGTCTAATCTTAAAAACCTACTATATTAGATGCAAGGTGAGAGAACAATTGTACATTTAAAATTTCAATCCACATTAACAGAATTAGAATTAAAAAAAATTGTAGAAAATAGAAAAGAAAAGGTTAGGGAGATTAAAGGTCTATTCTCTTTTTATTGTCACTATAATGATGAAACCAAAACTTTGGGAGCTATCTATATTTTTGAAAATATAGATCTTGCGAGAGCATATATCGGTAACTTTATGATTAACGGACTCGGTCCAAAATATGGGATTATACCCATGACGCTAAAAATTGATATGGCTCAAATTAAAAAAGAATTTCAATTTTAGACAGAAGATACTTATGACTAGGGAATCGGGATGTTTTTGTAGTACACCGGATCTAACATAGAGGTATATGCAATATCATTCTTGAAGAATTCTTTGGCAATAGGGTGGGACCTAAATTTTGGAACTGATGTATGATCTAGTATGCTATCGAGCTTGTCCCTAGGGGCTTTTGAATCCAGCCATGTTTGATAAAATTCTTTTGGAATTACAAGAGGCATAGTGTTATTTAAATTCTGAATTTTGCTGATTATTCCTTTAGACTCTGTTAATAGGATAGAACTGGTAATAAAGCCATCGGATAATGTATTGTATATACCTCCCATACAAAAAGGTTGTTGATTTTCTAAATACACATAGTAAGGATGTAAAGACCCTTGGTAAAGGTGATAAATAAAAAAGCCTGTTACCACAACTAGACATCTTCTTTGTTGGTAGGGTTGTTCAAAAAAGTAATCAGAACTTAGTTTGTCTTTAGTAGCAGTAATTGTCTGCAGTACCTTTTGAAAATCCTTCCAATCATCATAATAATCAAAAGGCAAGATCCCCCAAATAGCAAAAGAAATATAGTCGGGATTGTCTAAGGTAATAACTGATAAAGTAGATTCATAGTTTCCGTCAATTACAGGATTCGGAACATAAAGTTTAGGGTATTTGAAAGGTACGCCCATCTCATTTTCTAAACGTTCTCTATTGGCAATATTTGAAACTTGTTTTAACATTCAACTTATATCTGTACGCAAGTAAATAAAAATACACAGCGTAAATTACCTTGTTTCATTTAATTACTAACGCATATGATAAAATATAACGTATAAATTTAATGAATGTTTAGTTTGTGAATCGATAGAGTCATAGAAAAATCTAAAAACGTTAAACAAAGCAAGTTTATTACGTTACATTTGGGTGTAAGTTTCTGATAATTAATATTATATATGCTCAAGGTGTAATGGTGAAGACGATGAGCTCATTTCGTAATGATATACCTCCTGAATTTTTTCAATTCCAGGAGTTGTTAGAGGGTGTTCTTGAAAAAAAGTACGATACTTATAGTATTATACCAAATAAACAAGTTGGGACTGGAAAGGTGAGATTTATTAATCTTCAATATGGGCTACAATCGTTTGATTTTGATTTAACTCCATCTCAGGATTTAGAAATTCCAATTGAATGCATTACGTTTACTTCTCTTCAATTTTTATATTGTTTAGAAGGGTCTTGTTCACATCAGTTTGATGATTTGGATAAAGTACATACGATAGAACAATTTCAAACTGCAGTCATACATACTGAGCAAGGGTTGGTTAATCGAATTTTTGTAAAGGCAGGGGAACGTTTAGTGCTTAACATATTGGTAGTCAATAAAAAGGAATATTTTGCCAAGTTTGATGCGGATTCCAACAAGTTTGAAAGAAGAATTCAGGATCTTCTTAGGAAGATTGGTACCAGAAAAAGGTATTATCATTCCGGAGGACATAGTTTGAAAATTGCAGAACAATTAAAATTACTTATCGGTATAGAATATGCCAATGAAATTTCCGAAATGTTGTCGCAAAGAGGAAGATACTATTTGGTATTAGCTAGACACATAGAAAAATTTTGTCAGGAGGTAGGTAATAATCAAAATACTAGCGGTTTATTGAAAAATGAATTGAAGGAGATAACCTTTACAAGTGACTACATCAAAACACGACCAGAGGATCAACATACTATAAAAACATTGTGTGCTAGATCTGGTCTTTCTCCCGCAAAATTACAAGAGGGTTTTAAATTTATGTTTAATAGGACAGTTTCTGATTTTATTAGAAATGTGCGCTTAGAACAGGCAGAAAAACTTATTCGCACTACCGATTTAACCATTTCAGAAGTTACCTACTCTGTTGGGCTCACCAGTAGAAGCTATTTTTGCAAAATTTTTAAAAAGAGGTATAATTATAGTCCAAAAGAATATAAAATCAAATGCCTAAGGTATCTTAAAGAATCGGCTCAAGAATAATTTTTTATCTACATATAATCAAAAATGCTCTTTTGTTTCTAAGAATACGTATTGAGTTAGTTAAATTTTCTTTTGAGTCAATCTTAACAAGTGTAGATGTTAATTTTGAAATAGTAAATAAAATTTAAATTATGAAAAAAACAACAATATGCATTGCACTATCGACATCTATTCTTTTCTCAAGTTGCTTGGGATCATTTAGTGCATTTAATGGACTTAAAGATTGGAATCAAGATCTTACCGATAGTAGATTTGTAAATAACTTAGTCTTTTGGGGGTTAAATATCATACCGGTATATGGTTTATTCTTTTTGGGAGATACATTGATTTTTAACGTGATTGAATTTTGGAGTGGGTCAAACCCTCTTGCAATGAATGAAGGTGAAAGCGAAACACAAATTGTAGAGCGAGATGGAAATACTTACAAAATGACAGCTTCCAAAAATAGACTACAAATTCATATTGTAGAGGGAATACGAAAAGGAGAAAAATTGGATTTGGTTTATAGCCCTTCTCACAAAACATGGAGTGCAATAAAAGCTAATGGAGAACTTATTAAACTCTCTTCTTTTGAAGATGGTTTTTATGTAGTACATCTGCCTGATGGGGAAAAAGTAAAAATTAACCCTAATGATTCTAAGGATAAAGGGTTGGCACTATTACATCATAAAATTATTTCGTTTCAGGATTGCCTGTTAACAGAAAATGACCAATAATTAGTATTGTCTGCAGATATCCGTAAAGAGATTGTTCTTAGAGCAATCTCTTTTTTGATTTAAGAATTAATTATTCTATTTTGAAAATATGATGAAAAGTAAGAAAAAGGCTTTTACGAAAAGAAAACTAGTGGTTATAACTGTTATAATAGCGGTAATTCTAATTGTGGGTAGACTTTTACTGCCTTTTTATGTCAAAGAATACGTGAATGAAGTCTTGGCCGATATTCCTGGATATCACGGCCAGGTTGAGGGTATAAATATTTGTTTACTTCAGGGGGCTTATGAAATCGAATATTTGTCATTACAAAAAATACAAGCCGACTCTAAAGTACCATTTCTAGACTTCAAAAAAACTAACATTTCAATAGAGTGGGCTGCTCTCTTCAAAGGAAAGATCGTAAGTGAAATTGTAATGACTGAACCAAAATTAAATTATGTTTTTGAAGATCAAGGGACTGGTGATTCAGAATCACCTGTGTTAAATGATTGGACCAAAGCGTTAACAGATTTGGTTCCTATTGATATTAATAGATTAGAAATTATTAACGGAAAAGCTTCTTTTATCCAGCTATCCACGAGTCCTACCATTGACCTCTATTTTGATCAGATTAGTTTGGAGGCAAAAAATTTAAAAAACGTGGCACGGGAAAATTTAGAGTTGCCCTCTACGATAAAAGCCAATGCAGTTTCAATAGGACGGGGAAATGTTCAATTAGAGGGAAAACTTGACCTGATAAAAACAATTCCTGATATGGATATTTCGTTTTCGCTAGAAAAAACAAATATGAAGTCGTTAAATGATTTTACTCATCATTATACCGGACTAGATTTTGAAGAAGGCGATCTAAGTATTTATAGTGAAGTGGTTATAGCAGATAGCTATTTAAAAGGATACGTCAAACCAATACTCACAAATGCCAAGTTAATCGGTAATGACGATGGTTTTTTAGATACTTTGTGGGAGGGTTTTGTGGGATTTTTCAAATTTCTTCTAAAAAATCATAAGAAAGATTCCCTGGCGACCAAGGTCCCTTTACAAGGGAATTTAAATAACGTAAAAACAGGTAGCTGGAATGCGATATTAAATATTTTTAAAAATGCCTGGATTAAGGCTTTTGAGAATGTGACAGATGATTCTATTAATTTCGAAAATGTTCAAAAAGAAATGGATAAAAAATGATCAAGATCATTTGATTAAAAGACTTCTTAAAACACTCATCACAGTCTTTTCGAGGCTGTTACACCTATCAAATAATCTTGACCCTTGAAAATAGAATTAATAGAAATTCTTAATTTAAGTCTTCTAATCTTCTGATAGAAGATAATCCATTCATGATTTTGTTCTTTTGTTGGGTAAGAATGGTTTGTGTACTTGGCGGCAATGTCGTCTCAGAAAGTACATCATTATATTCCTCGACAGTTGCTTCTTCTCCTCTTATGGCTTCTTCTAGCATAGATTCTTCGTTATCTTTTGATAAAACGGACTTTACATCCATCCATGCTCTATGCATTGTTCCAGTAATACTTCCTCCATTGTCCACTGGCTGACCAAAAGATTTAATTTCCGCTTTTAAAGCGTATCCAAAATCATGGCGTTCTTGCGCTTTTTGGTTGAAATAATTTTTGAGTCCACTGTGTTTAACATTGTCTGCAGCTTTTTTAAACCCTTTTTCTGCATCATAGGTTTTTTCTAAAAGGTCATTTAATTTACCTCCTACTTTTTCAGAATACGTTGTCATAATAACAATTTATTTATTATTAGCGATAACATTATTTAGAGATGCTTATCGGTTAACATCTATCTATTAGGTCGTATAGATATCTTTTTGGTTTGCTATACGTTGGTTAATTTCTTTTCCGTTTTTTAGAGTTTCCTGTGGTGATAGTGATGATAATACCGGATGCTATTCCACTTATAAATATGAGTAAAAACTGAAGTCCCATAAATGATGATTTTAAGATATACTCCAAAAATAGCTAGGTGTTTGAGGCATTGATTGCTCAAAAAATGTAATTGTTAACTCATTTAGAATTTAACTTTTTGTTTAGTAAGTAATTGTTCTATAGATGATTTGAGTTAATATTTGAACGGATTAGACAAATGTGAAATTGAATAGTTTAAGATATTTTGAAAAAATATAATTATGATAAGAAAAGGTACAGAAGTAAAATGGAATTGGGGAAATGGGTACGCTACGGGTAAAGTAGAAGAAACATATTCAAAAAAATTACCAAAACGATAAAAGGCACCGAGGTTACCAGAAATGGGGAGAACAATAACAAGGCTTTATACATAAAGTTAGATGACGGTAATTATGCTTTAAAAAGTGAAAGCGAAGTAGAACGGATGTAGCATCAATTCATCAAAGATTTAAAAATAATGATAAGGAAAGGTAATAAAGTGAAATGGAAAGAAAACAATACAGTTCGGAGTGGTATTGTAGAGGAGACATATGCTTATAAACAACAAAAAACGATAAGAAAGAGAAGTAAGGCTTCACGCTTTAGTCGTGCCGTAAAAGCTTTATATATTAGGTTGAAAAATGGAAAACACGTACTCAAAAACGATAATGAGGTTTTTCTAGAAACATCCAATAATCAGTCGGAGTGACTAGTATATAAACATGCTGACTCAATATCTATTAATAGAAAACTAAATAACAATAACTATGGAAATTGAAAAAGAAATGCAAAAATTACTTGAAATGATTTTTGAAGCGGAGAAAATATACTTTGAAGCTGCACAAGAAGTTCAGTTGGTTGAACTTACACGATTCTTGAATTTTCAAAGCTCGAAGAGAAATAAATTTGCTAACGAAATTGTTGAAGTTTTAACTTCACACAACATGGTTGCAACTATGTTGTATATAGAAAAGGGCATACGTTCAGAGAATCAAGAAACATCGCTCTTAGGTAGAGAAAAATATATACATTTAATGATTAAATGTTTAAATTTTGATGGGGAACTGATAGATACGATTACAGAGCTTTTGAACAAACCCTCCTTGTCAATAGAAATCGCTGAAGTAATAACTCGTGTAATGACGTTTCTTATTTTTCAACATGTAAGAGGTGCAGAGATGATCAAAAGACTTAATAAAGAAAGGGAGATAAATATAAAAGAATCCAAAATTGTTAGACTTCAAAGCTATTGATAAGGTATCTATTCGTTTTATTTGATAAAAGAACTATTTGATTGACACGATTATTATTCGGGATTCTTTCGTGTTATAAACGCTTATGCTCAAAAGCATATACTATGCAAGGAATAAAGTGTATGAGTTGTTAGATTTGTTAAGGAATGGGTTATTGTATGTTTTGAGATAAAGTACTTATAGTTCTTTTACAAATCACACAACATTCTTTGCAATAGTCCAGTTGATGATGGTTGTATGCATCGAAACAAGATAAAAGTTGTTCTTCACATTGTTTTAATAAGTCATTTGTTTCTTTTTCAGAAATTGGAGTGCTCAAAACTTTTGCGGTAAACTCACAGACTTCTGCAGTTAATACAGAAATTTCGATACACTTTTTAAATCTATCAACGTTTTGTTCCTTAAGACATAAAAACCCAAAGTTTCTAATTTCTATAGCGCAGCTCACAAGTTCTTTTATTAACTTCTCATTATTTTTCATTCTAAGTTATATTTAATTTCTCTCTGCAAATACTTTTTGTAGGGTGGAGGTTATTGTAATTATTGATTCCGCTTAAGCATATAATTGGTTGTTAGAAAAAACGACATTTTCCAATGGAACATGATCAAGTATTATGAGATCTGTTTGATATCGCTCTTTATTTTTCAGATGCTCTTTCATGAGTTTCTAATAACGATTTTAATTCTTCAGGTAAATCAAGAGTTCTAATAGGGAATGGGATATTGATATTATTATCATCATAAGCTTCCTTTAACAACATCATAGTTTCACTTTTGGCTTTGGCTACTTCTAAAGCAGAAGTTGAATTGATCCAGAAACGCAATTCATAGTTGATAGCACTATCTCCAAATCCCCTCCACAAAAATAATACATCGTCTTTTTTTCTACTGCTTCAAAGTTTTCTACCACGGTTTGAATAGTGAGTTTTTTTACAAAACGTAAATCTGACTCATACCCAACTCCACATTCTAGTATAACTCTTGATTGTGCTGTTGTAGAGTAATTTTTAATAGGATTCTCTACGACAAGCTTGTTTGGAATATACACCAGGTTATTATCGACCTGTTTCAATGTGAGTGCTCTAAGACTGATATCAACAACTTCACCTTCGTAGTCATTAGTTTCTATCCAATCTCCAAACTTTAAATTTTTGATATACGAAAGTATGATTCCTGAGTAGGTATTTGCAAGTGCCCCTTGTAATGCAAGACCTACTGCCAAACCAGCTACTCCGGCACCCGCCAAGATGGTATTTAATGCTTTGCTAAGATTTAATATTCCCAGTATTAGAAATAGACCTATCAAAATCACTAATATTGATACCAATTTAGAAATCAACTTTTTCATTGCCCGTTGTAAACGACTTCTTTCCAAAAGTTTAAGGACAAGTTTGCTTATATATTTTGAAGCGATAATAGCGATTATAAAAACAAGAATCGCAATGATTAGATTTGGTAAGTTTACCACTATACTGTCTAGCCATGACTCTAGTTTCTCCATCATCTTATTCCAGGCATTAATCAATTGTTCTTTCATTATTTTATCTTTTTATTTATTTAATTCTTAAAATAGATGATATCCCCACGGATATTTAGGGTTGTAGGTATCATGATATTTTTAGAGGCTTATTCAAACAATTTACTTATTTTAATTTTTAATGTTTTCCAAAAATGCAGGGGTATAACTTCCGATTAATTCCAAAATACCTTGTTCTGAAGGCGAAAAATAGGAAGCAGAAGACGAGATGTAATTATCTATATTGTCAAAAGTTTTTTGAATAGAACCGTCTAAGTATGCTCTTTCTATAGCTGGATGTACATAGTATTTTCTACAAACATTTCTGGTATTACCAAGACCTTTGGCTGCAGCATCAAAGGCTTGTAGTACGTTCTTTTGTCTTTTTTGATCAGAATTACCGATTTTTAGATCCTTTAGCGTCTCGAAGAAAATAGAGGTTGCGGCCCAAGTTCTAAAGTCCTTTGCGGTAAATAAATCCCCACATATTTGATGGATATAATGATTAATCATACCACTGTCTACACTATGCTTATCCCCATTAATATCATAGTACTGAAACAATTCCCATCCTGGTATTTCCTCGCATTGGTTGACTAGACGAATCAATTTTTTATTACGCAAAGTGACCGAGTGTTTTTTCCCTCTTTTACCAATGAAATCGAATTTCATTTTATTGTTTTCTAAGGATACATGCCGTGTGCGCATTGTGGAGAGACCAAAGGTTTTGTTTCGTTTAGCATATTGTTCGTTTCCAACTCGAATATGTGTCTCTTCCATTAAACGAATTATCAATGCCAAAACCTTTGACTTTGGCCAACCCCTCTGTTCAAGGTCAAGATCAACTCTCTTACGTATTTTGGGGAGTTGTTTTCCAAAATCCATCATCTTATAGAATTTAGTTTGATTACGAATGGTCTTCCACAGAGAATGATATCGATATTGTTTTCTATTTTTTAAATCTCTACCTACAGCTTGTAGATGACCATTTTCTAAAGTAGTGATTTTCACTTTTTGCCATGCAGGGGGAATAACTAATTTCTGGATTCTTTTAATGTCTTTTTCATTACTAATTAGCTTATTGTCTAATAGGTAACAAAAGTTATTCTCTTTTTTTGTCTTATTATTTTTAATTGGTTTTCATCTACATACACCAAATCCAGTTGATCAATTACGGTTTCAGGTGTAGTAATGATCTGCTTTAAAAATTTAGGGTTTGTGCGTTCCATATTCATCATCACAAATAATTTTTGGTTATCTGTTATTATCGAGATAAGACAAATAATCTTTTGCTAAATTATTTTTTTGTTCTTGAGTGAATACTTTTCCTGCCATTTGAAACACTTCATGTTCCTCTTCATCGAGATGGTGTTCGACTTTTTCTTTGAGCTGTTTTGCTATTTTGAGCCAAGCAGATGAGGAATATTCGGTGTTTTCTAGCTCTTCGATTAGCTCATCAATTTCATGATGTTCTGCAATACCATGTCTGGCTTTTTCTTGAGTCCGATCACTAGTGATAAGAGGAACATAAAAATGTCTTTCTTCTGCGTCGGCATGAACCGAAAGTTCTTTTTTTATTTTTTTGAAAATCTGCACTCTTTCGCTAGAATCACCAGAGGTTTCTATTAGTTCTTTTAGTAAATTTCGTTGTAGTGTATGATCTTCTCTTAATGCTTCAAAAATATTCATTGTTTCAAGTTTTAGGATTTGATAAAAATAGCCTCTTAAATATACTTAAGAGGCTATTTTAGCAACTAACCATATCTATCCTGGAATCTGGATATATTATTTGGTGAAAATCACCTTTGAATTTTTAAGGTTTGATTTAAAATCTGCTATGTCGGTTACATATTTATATTCATCATTAAAAACACGATTAGGTTTTTCTCCTATGATGATGTGTTTAACATTAAGATCCGGAGCATTCAAAATAACCTGATCTGAGATTCTTAATTTTTTGTCTTCCAGACTTTGTTCTTTTTCTTCTAATTCCGAAATCACATATAGATTTTTACCAGTGGCAATAATTTCCTTTATATCAATAGTATGTTCTTTATCTTCTACTTCGGCTTCTACTCTTAGAGTAAGTTCTTCTTTGTCTCCAGAATTAGGCATATCTACATCAATGTAAGGAACCTCTATTTCCTCTTCTTCCATCACAACGACAACTTTAGGGATTGTAACTGTTTTAGTTTTTGTTCCAACATTCACATCCGCCCAATCCACGTCAAAGGTTGGTAACTGACCAGGTTCGGTCTCTACCTCAACATCTACATCAGGTAGCTTTGCCTCTTTTTTTGTTGTACGTCACAACTACTTAATAAAATAATAATGATTGCTATTCCTATAAAATTTTTCATAAATAAATGGTTTAAGGTTAAAATGACAAGGGCTACCTAGTTGATTTACACATTACATTTGCCCTAATGATGTATTTCGTTTTTACGTTTTTCGGGAGCCCTTGATTAAAATGTTTTATCAAAACTACGGGCAATCTCTTTTTTTTGTGCGCATTTACAATTTTGATTAACTGTTTTGCAAATAAATTTCACATCGATCATTTGAGATCTCAAAAACTTTGGATAGCGTTAATAATCGAAGCAATTAAGCACAACTTTCTTGTAGTAAATGATGAGTTTTAAAGCTGCAAAATCATCTTGATATGAAAAATATAAATAGACCTAGCTTTTCCAATTTGAAAGCACTTTACATTAATTGTACTTTGAAAAATTCTGGGGAACAAAGTCATACCGAAGGGTTGATGGAAGTATCAATAAAAATAATGAAATCAGAAAACGTTTCTGTTGAATATTTACGACTGGTAGATTATGATATAGCTTATGGTCTTATGCCGGATATGAAAGAGCAGGGAAAAGATAAAGATCAATGGCCAGATATATACCAAAAAGTAATGGACGCAGATATTTTAATTATTGGGACCCCCATCTGGCTTGGTGAGAAATCATCTATTGCCACCAAGCTTATAGAACGTCTATATGGGATGAGTGGAGAAACCAATCAAAAGGGACAGTATGTGTATTACGGTAAAGTTGGTGGATGTGTGGTGACAGGAAACGAGGATGGTATAAAACATTGTGCCATGGGCATTTTATACGCTTTACAGCACTTAGGTTATAGTATTCCTCCACAAGCAGATTGTGGATGGATAGGAGAAGCCGGACCTGGGCCTAGTTACTTGGATAAAGAGTCTGGAGCTAAAAATAATGAGTTTACTAATAGAAATACCACTTTTATGACATACAATATGCTTCATTTAGCAAAGATGTTAAAAACCAATAATGGGTATAATTCCTACGGGAACTCAAGGAATGATTGGGACGATGGAACTCGATGGAATTTTGAGAATCCAGAATATAGATAGTTCTTGAATATATGAAAGCTGCGCTAAAGTTTTTGAAGAAATTAAAAAGTACTATTTTTCATAGTATTGCTTTTTACCCGGTGTTGATTAGCGTAGCTTTTTTTCTTAGCCATTACGCTTTTATTTGTTGAAAATTTGGAAGTTGTTCATGCTTTTAAAAAGAAGATACCTTTTTTAATTGTAAAGGATCATGAAACTGCTAGAACTATCCTGTCTACTTTATTCGGAGGTATTCTATCACTAACAGTTTTTAGTTTTACTATGGTAATGGTAGTGCTTAATCAGGCGTCAACTAATTTTTCTCCACGTTTACTACCTGGACTTATCTCTAATAAAAGACATCAAATTATTTTAGGATTTTATATTGGTACGCTTTTATTCAATATCATCGTATTAATGTCTCTTGGAGCTTATGGACCTTCCAAAAATGCTGTTGGATTTTCTGTTATGATATCCGCCATTTTAGGCGCTTTTTGCATTGGTTTGTTTGTCTATTTTATTCATAGTATTTCTCAAGCAATACAAATACAAAATATCATTGATAAAATTTTTTATAAGAGTGACAAACTTCTAGATGCTGAAAAGAGAAGACAGGAAGAATCTGCAGATATACCAAGTCCAGAGAATTCTACAGAAGATTGGAAAGTAATCCAAAGCGGTAAAAGCGGATATTATAGATCTTTTGATGTTTCTCTTCTGGGAGATTCATTTAAACAGCAAGAAAAAATTATTGAAATCATTCCATATGCCGATCAACATGTTTGGAAAAATGATCCGATTATGAAGGTTCGAGAGGAATTGTCAAATGATGAGATAGAAGAGCTACAACTGTCATTGTATATTTTGTCTAATCCTCATGAGGATGATAGTAGTATTAGTGGAATGATTAAATTAACAGAAGTAGTGGTAAAAGCACTTTCTCCGGGAATAAATGATCCAGGGACAGCGATTAACGCTATCTCAAAAATTGGGCAGTTATTATCAAAAGCACTTACACTTAAACCAAAAACCTTGGAAAAACGTTCTGACCTTGAAATGCTAATAATTCATCAAAACATTCCGGCAAGAGAGTTGATGAGAATAATAGTACAGCCTATACGAGAATATGCAAAAATGGATTGCGCTGTTGCCTACGAACTTATGTCTACTTTGATTTATGTTTGGAACACGAAAAATATTTGTACAGATTATATTACTGCTATATCGGATGAAATAAAGGCTTTACAAAGTGATTTAAAAGCGAATATTGGTAATCATAAAGATTTAAAACGTATCTTAGAGTTGGTAGAATAATTCTATAAAATTTAAAACATGGAAGCAGAACCTACCTTGATTTGTATACCTGATATTAGCGGCTTTACTCAGTTTATGAGCTCAACGGATATTGAATTAAGTTCAAAGGTCATCCCATCCTTACTTAACAAAGTTATATATGCGAATAAATTAGAACTTCGTGTATCAGAAATAGAAGGCGATGCGATATTGTTTTATCGAACAGGGTTACTACCTACTTTTACCGAATTGGTATATCAATGTAGATTGTTTTATACCGAGTTTTATAAACAATTAAAACAACTAAAACACAAGTATAGAAAAGTACCAGGAGGAGAAAAAATACCTGATATTTTGGGGTTAAAAATAGTCCTTCATTATGGTAAACAAATAACAGCTGTTCCTATTGGTAAAAACATCAAATTAATGGGGGAGGATGTAATTATTGCCCATAGACTACTTAAAAATAAAATCCCAATAGAAGAATACATTTTACTCTCTGAAGATCTTTTATCCGAATACAAGGAAACTACCATAGAACGTAATTTTGGTTGGGGTGATCTACATGATCGAGAAACCGAATACCAACACATAGGAGAAGTAAATTACAGCTACATTGATTTGAAACCGTTAATAGAATAAGTCTTCTTTCTCTTATTCTTTCTTCAACTAACAATAGAGTTAAGATAAATAGTAAATGAGCAAAGAACACCTCGCAGCTCATCATATCTTTGTATTGAGCATTAAGAAATACGTTTTAATGTTTGATTTCAATAAAAAATTAATCTTAAAAAATTGCTATGAATTATTTGAATATGAATGAGAAAAAGCTTTTACCTGTAGTGTTAGAATTAAATATTCTACTTGCAGATTACAATCTATATTATCAAAAACTGAGAGGGTTTCACTGGAATATCTTAGGGAAAAACTTCTTTGATCTTCACGAAAAATTTGAAGAATTATACAATGATGCCAAAGTT
This sequence comes from Aquimarina sp. KJ22-3, assembly GCF_055808215.1. Taxonomy (NCBI): domain Bacteria; kingdom Pseudomonadati; phylum Bacteroidota; class Flavobacteriia; order Flavobacteriales; family Flavobacteriaceae; genus Aquimarina; species Aquimarina sp. KJ22-3. Next base: position 2,211,175 of record NZ_CM147859.1, read on the forward strand.
AAAATTGATGAAATAGCGGAGCGTATCTTAACATTGCAGCACCACCCGGTCAGTCAGTTTCAAGAATATATCAAAATAGCCACTGTAGAAGAGGTTTCTCCGCTTCTAAAAGATACCGAAATGGTAAAAGAACTTTTGGAAGACCACAAAAAATTATTAATCCAAATGCGAGTAGTACTAACGCATGCTGAAGAAGCAGGGGACGAGGGGACCATTGACATGATTGGAGCTTATATTCGAGAACTGGAAAAATTAAGTTGGATGTTGAATGCATGGTATAAGAATACCGCAGATCAACTGGATACAAGTATGGTAGAAAAAGCCTAATTAGAAGTAATAGTAATAATTAAAAAACACAAAAATGAAAACAATAAAATTTTTAGTAAGTACAATTTTAATATTAGCCGTCAACTTTACTTTCGCTCAAAGCGATTCGCAAAAAATGAAAACAACTACGGTAAAAAGTTATGAGTATAAAAAAGATGGTAAAACAGTTCCTTATAAAGTAACCGTTTTTAAGACAAGTACAACACCTTTAAAGTTGGACAAGAAAGATAAAGGTGAGTTAAATCAAGATAGAGAGATTACTCCAGCAAAGGTGACTAAATTGATTTATGTTGATAATGATATGTACGATGACTACGACAAATATATTGTTCTTAGATATTCAAAAGAACCTGAAGATAGTTTTGAATTGAAACCTACCGATAGAGGATTCAAAGTAGTGGTAGATGATAGGTATGTAGAATATATTTTTGGAGAAGGAGTATATTTTGTAAATAATGAGGATAAAGACTTTTTCTTTATTGATGAATTTGATACTATTTAAAATTCTGCATAGATACTAGTAATTAAAAAAGACTTCCATACGGAAGTCTTTTTTAGGTGGTAGAGTTTAGATATGATATTTTCAAAACGTAGATGTATTTTAACATATAATTGTCGATTTTTCCAATGGTAATTTAACATTTGTTTATTATTTTTATAATCTGATATAACATTTTTGTTTTTCAATTAATTTCGTCATCATGTATTCAGAAGCACCAAATGCAATAGAAATTAAAATAACAGCCCAAAGTACAGAAGGTACGGTACGGCAGATTCAAGAAGTAATAGGGGGAACCATACAAGAAAGATGGGGAGAATATGTTTTAACGGTAAATAATCTTAATGCACATGGTTCTATCAAATTTATAACTTTCGATTGGGGAGTTAACTTACTGGAATATGACATCAAATTTCATAAAGATTATGTATTGGTTATGGATGCTTCAGAATACAACCCCATACATTTTGCATATTGCTTAGAGGGGCATTGTGGTCATCGTTTTGGGTTTCAAACTGAGATTAGATCATTAGAGCAATTTCAATCAGTAATTATTACCAGCAAAGACGGTGGATACAATTATGGATATCTTCCTAAAGAGATAAAGCTAGAGATAAATGTAATTCAGATTGCCAGAAAGAAATATTTAAAAAAACGGTTAAATAATGTATCTCAATTAAATCAAAAGTTATATGAGGTATTCATGGATGAGGACCATGAAAATGCATTTGCATACTTTGGTACATTTAATTTGAAATTGGCTGACAAAATTTCTGCTTTACGGAAGGTAAAACAAAAGGGAATGATTAGAATATTACAAATTGAAGGTATGGTATATCAGATATTATCCATGCACATTCAACAACATGATAGGGCTGTAAAAGAGGAAGTTTTACCAACTACATTGCTAAAACGAGAATTAAAAATTATACGGAATCTAGCCAAGAAAATAATTAAAAATGTTGCTAAGGATTATACTCTGGAACAATTAGAGCTGGAAACCGGTTTGGCCCAAGCAAAACTGCAAGAAGGTTTTAAGTTATTATATGCGAAGACAGTAACCGAGTACATTCGACATGTACGCCTTGAAGCGGCAAGAGACCTAATAGCAACTACAGAAATGAATATTTCTGAAGTAGTTTATACTATTGGATTTAGCAGTAGGAGTTATTTTTCGAAGATATTTAAAGAAAAATACGACATCAGTCCTAACGAATTCAAAAATAGAGCAGCATTACCAGTAGAGGAAATAGCTGAGGTAGCTTGATTTACTTAAAAATTTTTCTGATTATATATAGTATACCGTATTTTTTTACCGAATTTAATACGGTAATCACCCAATTATAGGGTTGTAGATCTTCTTTTAGTTCGTGTTTCACTAATTTCATTTGCTCAAAAGATATTTTTCTTTGTAAATTCAGTTTGCGAAGATCTTGTTCTATTTCTTTAAAAGAGTTATATGTTTTTTCCATAATGTATTTAGTCAAAAAATTCTTTAGACATTTTTCTAATGATGTTTTTGTCAATTTGTTTTCTAAATAGGTATCCTATAGCTGTACAGATAAATAATGCAGTTGCCATAAGTAAACAAGCTAATGGAGCACTACCTATTATTTGACTTAACCAGATTGCTCCTGAAACGGTAAGAAATATCAATCCTAAGAAAAGCAAGCTACCTATGATGGCAAGCTTGCTTAAAAAAGAAAATGCTTTTGTTAACTGCTGAAAAGCTTTAAGCTTATAATATTTTTGTGAAAACTTAACATAGCTCTCCCCCAACTTAAAGCTTTATTCGAAGTTTCATTTATGGATTCTAAAACTTTCATTATGATGTTTTCTGCAGTTTTTTAGTACGAGCTTTTAATCTATCCAATTTCTTTTCCAAAGAGGTAATTAAGTCCTCTGCTTGGTGACTAGCATCAGAAACAATGGCTTCTAATTGGTCATCTAAGGTTTCTTTTTTTGTTGAAAGTGTAGCGGCCATTTGATCTTTCAAAGTAATAGCTTCATCTGCGATACGATCTCTTGTAGCAGATGCTTCTTCTACTATTTTTTTCTGGTATTTGATCCTTTGTCTGGCGCGAACAAGATACCTAACGTTGCACCAATAGCTGTTCCCGCAAGAACGCCTAATACTGTATTACTATTATTACTCATTGTTTTAGTTTTTATGTTAAACTTAATTTATTACAAAGATCTTGAAAAACAGTGGTGTACGTTAACTCAAATCATAGGGAAGTTAACGGAAATGAATTTTTCAAACGCGTTATTATTTATTCGAAAAGGGTTAATCTTTATTATCGAACTTAAATAATTTTGGGTAATCAAAGAAAAACAACATGTCTGATACAATTATAATTACCTATCCTTTTACAGGAGAAGTTTTACAAGAATTTACAACTTACAGTAAAGAAAAGTTAGAGGATTGTTTAAACCATTCCCGAAGGGTCTTTGCAGAGTGGAAATTCCAACCTATATCTTATCGTACCCAGCTATTAGAAAGGTTGAGCGTTCTTTTGGAGGAAAATAAAACGGATTATGCTAATCTTATTACTCAAGAAATGGGGAAACCCTATAAAGAAAGCATAGCAGAAATCGAAAAGTGTATTTGGGCAATAGATTTTTATAAAGTAAATGCTGCTAATTTTTTAGCGGATGAGTTAATACAAACGGAAGCACAAGAAAGCTTTATTAGTAAGGATCCATTGGGAACTATTTTAGGGATCATGCCGTGGAATTATCCTTTTTGGCAGGTATTTCGCTTCGCTGTTCCTACATTGACCGCAGGCAATACGATTTTATTAAAACATGCGAATAACGTAACTGGTTGTGCTCTCGCGATACAGAACATATTCGAAGAGGCAGGCTATCCAAAAGGTTGTTTTCAAACTATTATTGCCACGCATCAACAAATAGAACAAATTATAGAAAGTAAAATAGTAAGGGCAGTTAGTCTTACAGGTAGTGAAAAAGCAGGGCGAAAAGTAGCTGAAATAGCAGGAAGAAATCTTAAGAAAGTCATTCTAGAGTTGGGAGGAAACAATCCTTGTATTATACTCAAGGATGCTGATCTGGAGGCACATATTAGAACCATTGTTAGGGCAAGAATGCAAAATACTGGTCAAAGCTGCATCGCTGCAAAACGATTTATAGTCGAAGAAGAGATTTATGATGAATTTCTTCAAAAATTTAAAGAAGAAATTAAACGATTAAAGTTCGGAGCACCTCTTGATCCCAAGACTGAAATAAGTACCATGGCAAGAGAAGATCTTGCGATAGAACTGCAACGCCAAGTGGATGCATCTATTGATATGGGAGCAAAAATATTTCTTGGTAATAGACGCGACAAAGCTTTTTTCGAACCGACCATTTTAATAGATGTCCAACCAGGAATGCCTGTGTTTGACGAAGAGGTTTTTGGACCAGTAGCAGCGGTTACAAAAGCAAACGGTCAGGATCATGCGTTTGAATTAGCGAAAACATCAAATTTTGGCTTGGGTATCATGGTTTTTACACAAGACATTGAAGCAATTAGAAAACGAATTGGAGAAGTAGAAGATGGTGCTTTTTTTATAAACGAAATGGTGAAATCTGATCCCAGATTACCATTTGGAGGTACAAAAAATTCTGGATTTGGAAGAGAATTGTCCAAAGAAGGGATATTGGCATTTGTTAATGAGAAAACTGTTTATGTTAAATAGAAGTAGAATCAAAAAAACATAGAATGAAATTTATTAAAGAGAAAGACGAAGAAAGACAAGATTATATTTTTCAAAAAAATAAAAAAACAAAACTAGGAGCAAAATTTATAGCATTAGTGCTAGTGCTCTTAATTATAGGAGTGATCACATCAGGATTTTTATTAGAGTTTTTTTAGAGCATTCGATATGAATTAATAAAACTAGGTATTGAGATAAAAACCTACAGGAAAGAAAAATAAATTTGAATTAATAAAAAAAATAGTAAATGATACAGAAAATAATATGGATGTTACTAATGGCGCCATTAGCAATTATAGCGCAAAAAACTACCGTAGAATTAGAAACGTTTAATGAAATTAAGGTCTATGATGCTATTAGCGTCAATTTGATTCGATCAAATCAAAATAAAGCGGTGATAACTGGTGATGATGTGGATCAGGTAGCCATTGTTAATAAAGATGGAAGACTTAAAGTTCGAATGGAAATCGATAATATGTTAGATGGTAAGGACACAAAGGTTACTATTTATCATTCTGAGAAGCTGAATTTAATTGATGCCAATGAAAATGCAACCATAACATCCGAGGATATTATTGACTCAAAATATATCAGCATTCGAGTTCAGGAGGGAGCAAAAATAGCGTTAGAAGTTAAAGCTAGAAAATTAGATGTAAAAGCGGTATCAGGAGGAAAAATAAATGTTTCGGGAACAGTGCCAAATCAAGACGTAGTGGTACGAACTGGAGGTCGATATTATGGTGAGGACCTCAAAACGAAACAAACGGATGTAACTGTATTTGCAGGAGGAGAAGCTTTTATACATAGCGATGAATTTGTAGAAGCTAATGTTACTGCCGGAGGAACAATTGAAATATATGGTAACCCAGAAAACGTAAGGGAGGATAAAACCTTTGGGGGAGCTATTGTAATAAGAAAATGATTTGTTGTGAGTAGATTAGTTTGATTGATTATGCGTGAAGGGGGATGAAGAATATTGTTTTATCCCCTTTCATAGTCTAATCAAATAAGTAGATCCAGAGTATAGGTTTAATCATGTAAAAAAAATCAAATGGCTAAAATAAAACAAGTAACCTTAGATAGAATTCCAGAATATGTTGAAGTGGATGACCAAAAGGTAAATAACATCATTGTAAATACGGAAATAGAATTTCATCCCTTGGATGTAACAGGAAATATGGAATATATATTACATCTTTTTGTGTTCGATATTCATGGTACAAAAGACGTTCCGGTACTTTTGTCAAATTGGGATGATTCTAAAATGTTGAGAATCGAATGTGACAAGAGAAAAGATGATTTTTTATGTAAAGAAACTATTCTCTTAAGATCCGAAGAAGTACAGAAAAAAATACTACCATCAAAACACCTATGGCCTTAAAATTGGGGAAGTTACAAGATAATACCTCTGTATATTCTAGACAATTCAAGGTTTTTGCTACTATTATCCCTGCGATTGATAGGGCTTCTAAATGGTCGGAGTCTTTTGAGTCTCAATTGGTGTTTACTGCATAATTAAAATAAACAAGAATGAATGTTTCGGAACAATTATTAAGTATTTTGACAGAAGAAGGTGTTCGGCACATCTTTGGTGTTGCTGGAGATGCCCTAAATCCCTTAGTGGACGCTATTGCTAAACAAGACAAAATACAATGGGTTGGTGTGAACCACGAAGGTAACGGTTCTTATGCGGCTTTCGCGCAGGGCGAACTAAGTAACAACTTTGGAGTTTGTGCCAGTACTGTAGGCCCAGGCGCTCTACATCTAATCAATGGATTGTATAATGCTAAAAAAGAGAAATCTCCCGTTGTTGCAATTACAGGGCAAATACCGATTGAACATTTGGGGACAAACTATCATCAAGAAGCAGATTTAAAAAAGATATTTGATGATGTTTGTGAGTATCAGGCGATCATCCGCTCTCCAGAAGAGGCTCCTAGAGTCATCCTAAGAGCGATCAAAATAGCTATTAATCATAAATGTGTTTGTAGAATAGAGCTTCCCGCTGATATTGCAAAAATGAAAGCGGAAAACCAACAATTTGTTCATGCGGTGTTTCGATCAAACAGCGTAGTTATTCCTTTAAAAAAGGAACTAGGTGAGGCTGCCAAGTTGATAAACACGGCAAACAAAATTGGTATTTTGGCTGGGGCAGGTTGTAGAAATGCAAAAAAGGAAGTTTTAGATTTATCGAGATTAATAAAAGCGCCCATTACACATACTTTAAGAGCTTCAGATATTTTTGATCATGATACAGAAAATGTTGTTGGTCTCACAGGATTAATCGGGAACCCTTCTGGATACAAAGCTGTTATGGATAGCGATTTACTTCTGATGCTGGGAACTGATTTTCCCTACACAGATTTCCTTCCTGAAAAAAGCAAAATCATTCAAATAGATATAGCGCCAGAAAATATTGGAAATCGTTGTCCAATTGATTTAGGGTTGCATGGGGATGTCAAATCAACTGTGGCCTCGTTAGGATTAATTTGTGATAGTAAGCAGGATGATTCCTTTTTAAGTGAATTGAGAGAAGAGTTTAAAAAATGGAAAAAAACTAATGACGCCAAAGCCGATCCTTCGCGCGATATGGAGCCCTTACATCCGCATATTTTTGCAAAAAAGATCAGTGATGTTGCATCAGATGATGCAATTTTTGCTATTGATACGGGAACCGCGGCTATCTGGGCATCTAACTTTATGAATTTTCATTCAGATAGGAGAGCGATCGGTTCATTTAACCACGGTTCTATGGCTGTTGGTCTGCCCGCAGCGATAGGCGCTCAGTTACAATATCCTGATCGCGAGGTATGGGGACTTATAGGTGATGGTGCTTTTAATATGTCATTACAGGATTTTTCTACTGCGGTGAAATACAATCTTCCCATAAAAATTATTGTATTTAATAATTCGCAACTGGGATTTGTGAAAATTGAAATGGAAGAAGCAGGTCTAGCTCCAAATTTGGAAGCACTTAAAGTAGATAATTTTAGTTTTTCAGATTATGCAAAACTATGCGGTGGTGATGGAATTAAGGTAACTCATGCGAAAGACATAGTTCCGGCTATAGAAATGGCCAAAAGAGCAACAAAACCTTTTGTAATAGATGCAATTGTTACCAATGCTGAGTTATCCCTACCTCCTAAAATAGGTTGGGAAGAAGCCAAAGGTTTTGGATTATCAAAAATCAAAGAAGTGCTCAGAGCTTTTAACGGAGAGAAAGAACAGTGGGAAAATATAAAACAAGAAATTGAAGCATATTTTGATTAAATTCCTAGTTTGAGAATAAACATAATTAATATAAAACACATGGAAAAACTAGGACTTACTAAAGAAAACTGGGAACAATTTTTAGAATGGGCTTGGGATTTTACGCCAAGCGTACTATCTGCAATCATCATCTTTATACTCGGTCTGTGGATGATACGAATATTTAGTCGAGGACTGAAAAAATTCTTTCAGAAAAAGGATTATGATGAAACGCTTGAACGCTTTCTATATGATTTATTCAATATTGGTCTAAAACTTCTATTAGTTGTTCTTGTGATTACCCAGTTGGGTGTTCAAACTTCATCTCTAGTGGCAATTTTGGGTGCAGCTGGACTGGCTGTTGGTCTTGCCCTTCAGGGATCTTTGTCAAATTTTGCAGGAGGAGTACTTATTCTATTTTTTAAACCATTTAAAATAGGTGATTTTATAGAGGCCCAAGGCATATCCGGTACGGTGAAAGAGATTTCTATTTTTACTACAAAACTAAATACATTTGGAAATCAATTGGCTATTATTCCTAATGGCAAATTATCTAATGATAATATAATTAACTATACCGCTGAAGGGATTAGAAGAAATAAAATTGATATAGGAATTTCCTATTCTAGTAATATTAAAAAAGCCAAAGATTTACTTCTAGAACTGATCAATGAACAGCAAGGGGTGCTGCAAGATAACCCGCCAGAGGTAGTAGTAACTACTTTGGGAGACAACTCTGTAACACTTTCATTACGCTATTGGGCATCGAATGAGGACTTTTGGGCGATTCACTTTTATACAATAGAAGAAGCAAAAAAGAGATTAGAGGAGAATAATATTTCTATTCCTTTCCCGCAAAGAGAGATCAAATTGTATGATCTGCGTAAAGAAGAGAATAAGTCTACTGGAGTTTCTTAAAATAGAACAAATAAGAGAACATATATAAACCTGTAAGAACTATGGGGGATCGACCTAGAATAAAAAATGAGGACCAGTATGAAGCCCTTCGCGATAAAGGGTATAGTAAAGAAAAAACTGCTCGAATTGCTAATACTCCGAATAGCGGAGTAAAAGGAGGCAAGGCATCGAATTATGAAGAGAGAACCAAAGAAGAACTTTATCAGCAAGCCAAAAAAATAGGAATAGAAGGAAGGTCAAAAATGAATAAAAAAGAATTAATAAACGCATTACGAAATAATTAATAAGCGTATGAATTATATTCTCATCGGGCTAAAGCTAATCGTTGGTTTAAGTATCTTAAATGTATGGGTTATTAATCCGAAAAAGGCAACAAAATGGAGAGGAGGTAATGCTACAAATATTGTAGAGGAGTTTCATCTCTACGGCTTACCAACATGGTTTTGTTTTTTTGTTGGATTTCTTAAAATATCGTTAGCAGTATTATTAATAGCCTCTATATGGTTCCCTATAGTACAGGAAATAGCTAGTTTAGGTTTGGCAGTTTTACTGTTAGGATCAATTATAATGCATTTTAGGGTAAAAGACGCATTGTATAAATCATACCCAGCATTTATTTTTATGATAATGTGTTTGGTTATTGCTTCGAGCACTCATATCTATCTAACTCTCTAAACTTTTTTTTCGGTTTCAGAGAAAACTCGAATAAAATATTCAAAGGTTTTTTTGCCGACAAAACAGATTGTCTAACCTCACTTTCGGTAAATGAGCTTTTAAGGAGCGTATCGCAAAATTGATTCCACCTTAGCCGGACAGCTTTGGAATCATCTCCGAAAAAAAACTGCTCTGGAATACCTTGTAAGGATTGGCATTTCTGGATATGATGCTTAATGACCTGTCCGCCGAGCATAGATCCTTCAATGACATACATAATACCTATGACAGAAGCAAAGCTATCAGAAAAACTTATTGTAAGTGATTTTGTGTCTTCCCAAAAAACATTAAGGTTTGAAAGATCTTTTTTTAAGGCTTCACTTTTTTTGTTAGATACAAACTTTTGATAAGGTTCAGGTAAAAGTTCTTTGTTACAGATTAACTGATCTTCCAAGGTTTTGTACAAGGTATAGTTCTGTTTGATAAGGGCAATATATTGCTCAAGTGTGATCGAATTTTCGATGATATACTTGGCAAGGTTTTTTTCTTCTGCAGTTTTGTGTAGCAATGAAGTTTCTTGTTTCAGTACTTGTAATATTGACGTACTCATTTAATTTCATTATTTGTTATATGTCAACCAATAAGTAATAATCTTTGGTAATTTTTCTTTAAGCTCTGCATAGTTTTTAGGTTTTTCAATATAACTATTCCCTCCAAGGTGATAGGTTTCTTCGATTTCCTCTGGCCTATCTGACGAACTAAGCATAACTACGGGTATGTTTTTTACTTTTTTTATTTCTCAAATAATTTAGTACTTCTAAACCATTCATTTTGGGTAATTTAATATCCATGAGAATGCACTTTGGTGGGTGGTCCCGAAATTGCTGAGATTCGAAAAATTGAATAGCAGATTCTCCGTCTTCAATGTACTTCACATCGCAGTCTTTCATTTCTTTCTTTACCACACGCTTCATCAGTTCTATATCTGTGCGGCTATCTTCGATGGATACGATATAAGAATTATTCATTTTTTGTAGTATTAATTGCGAAATAAAAAGTGGAACCTAATCCAGGTATACTTTCTACCCATATGTCTCCGTTGTGTTTTTCAATGACCCTTTTTGATATAGCAAGACCTATTCCAGATCCTTCATATTCATCGTTCACCAATCTGCTAAAAATACCAAAAATTCTTTCTTTGTGTTTTACATCAAACCCTATCCCATTATCTTTTACATAAAAGTTAGGTGATTGGTATCCTATTTCAACAATTGGATTTTTGGCCTTTGACGAGTATTTAAAAGCATTACTTATCAAATTACTCAATAATTGAAAAAGCATTGTTCTATCCCCATTCACAGTTGGTAGGTCGTGTATTTTTAGTTGAGTTTGTTTAAACAAATTTGATACTTGTAGATAGATAATTACCTCATTGACTAAGGTGTTCATATCTAGCTGGTTAAATTCCGTATTTTTTTTACCTAGGCCCGAGAAGGACAATATATCATCGATTAACATATTCATCTTCTGAGTTGAAGATATAATAGTGTTAACTGCTTGTTTACCAAAGGAATCTAGGCTCTCAAAATAATCTTCCTTAATGATTTGAGCAAAGCCATCAATACCTCTAAGTGGGGATCTCAAATCGTGCGAAACGCTATAACTAAATGTTTCCAGCTCTTCATACGCTTTTTTCAACTGGTTATTTAAAATTTTCATTTCATCATATTTTTGAACTATAATCTCAGCAATATGATCTTTTAACGCCATAGCTGCAGCAACTTCATAGTCTTGCCAAGCTAAACTAAAGCCTTTTTTCTCTTGAGACCATTTTTCAAAAGATTTTCTCGGAGAAATACGTTTGTCTTTGTTTTGAATGACTGCTTTATTTGGATTGCCTCCCCAAGATATTGTTTCAAGGACCTCGGGTTTGAACCATAATAAAGCATTTTGCTCTGTAGAGGAAATAAAAACGCAAAGGACTCCCGAAGCCGATTGTCTAATAGAATCAAATTGGACATGTTCTGAACTAAAATTATTAGTTCTATAGACTCCTGCTTTTTTCTCCAAAAAACAAGCTTCAACAATTTCCTTAATTTCTCCTTCTTTTGGAGTGATTCCTAAAGTAGTAATTTCTCCATCTATACAAACTGCTGCGCCAGTAGCTTCTGTAATATCCAATAATGTTTGTTTTCCAGTTGTGAGTCCTTCAACAATATTCCAGTCTTTACTCATTTGTTCTATAAGTATCGATCTAATTTCGTTTGAAATGTTCGTTTTTTCTAATAATCGATTTGTACTTCTTAATCCCAATTGTGTGGAAAAAACTTGAGTGATAAATTTACACGATAGTCTAAGATGAAAATTGGTGTATTTAGGAGTATAATGATGACAAGCAATTAGTCCCCATAGATTCCCTTGAAAAACAATGGCAGCTGTAAGGGTAGCCTTGACTCCCATATTCATTAAATATTCTATGTGAATTGGAGAAACGCTTCTTAATTCAGATTTTGAAAGATCCAATGAAACAGACATTTTATTGTTTACCGGTAAAATGGGAATTGGTTCTGAAGAAACATCTTCAATAATTCGCACTCCTTGCTTCAAAAGAGTTTTCTTGCCTGTTGAGGTATATCGGATGCAGGATAATGTAGGCCCAGCCAACTTTCGAGATGAGATTCTTTTTGTTCTGCTACAATTTCACCATTCCAATCTGCATCAAATTTATAGATCATCACTCTGTCATATCCAAAAATTTCCTTTATTAGTTGAGCTGCGGTATCACACATCTCCAGAGGAGTATCAATTTGACTAAGAGCCGTTATGATTCTGGTCAATTGTGCCTGATACGACAACGGTTGTATTGGATTATTATTTTCCTCTATTTCTAATACCAAGTTAGTGTCACTAACATGAGGAATAAGTAAATAATTTTGATTTGATAAAATAACAGGTATGGGTTCTTGAATGTCTAACTCAAGCCTTTCCTTGATCAACTTTAAATATGGGGCAGGTATTAAATCGTTGATCTTATTGATGTTTTCTTTAGTTTGATTGAAAAAATGCAGACAATTTTCACTGTAGAAAGTAATCTCATCAGTCGTTAAGTTAGCAGCCAACAAAATCCCAAAATTTTGAATTTTTCCTACTAAATGAATAGGTTCCTTATCACAGTTGGTGAGGTCGATATTTTTGGGATATAGGGTTGAAGGACTCTCCATAATTCGTTATTATTGTTAAAGATAATTTTTTTCTATCGCTATTCTATCTGCTATCAATTTGATTTTAACTTGATCGATATAATGTTTTGTGTACAGGAAAACGCAGCTTAAATTTAGCCCCTTCGTGAGGCTTAGAATCTGCATCGATCGACCCATTATGACTTTCCATAATTTTCTTGCAAATCGATAGTCCGATACCCGTACCTTTATACACTGTTTTGTCGTGTAACCTGTAGAAAAGTTTGAAAATAGAATCTTTATATTTTGGGTCAAATCCGATTCCATTGTCTTCAAAAATAATTTCCAAATATTGAACATTTTCGTTAACAGAATTATTGCTAGACGTGCTCTTGGAGTAGATGTTTAACTTAGGAGTTACATTCGTTTTTTTATACTTTATTGAATTAGAAATAAGGTTAACGAATAATTGTTTGATTAAAAAAGGAACACCTTTTATAGTAGGAAGTTTATCAAGATGTATTTGTATATTTTTTTCTTAATCTCTTCTTCTAGTTCTATTAAGGATTCTTGGGCAATATCGTTTAGATTTACCGTTTCTTTAGCCACCTGTTTTTTTCCGATTTGTGAATAGGTGAGAAGATGTAGTATAAGTTCCTGCATTCTTTCTGCAGATAGATTGATTTTTTCAAAATATTCTAGTGTTTTATTGGGAATAGCTTCATGGTTCCCTGCTTTTATTCTCGAAATAAACATTCTAATTTTTCTTAAGGGTTCTTGAAGGTCATGACTAGCAATATGATTAAAAGAGTCGAGTTCCTCATTGATCTTTAGAAGTTCTTCATTTTTTCGTTTCAATAATTGTTGAGATTCAGTAATATCGGTGATATCTCTTACCACTCCTAGCATCATTTGTCCATCTTTGGAAGGGACAAAATTTGCAGTCAACGAAAAATAACGAGTTTCTCCGTTACTCAAACGCATTGAAAAATCAAATGGCGGTAAGACGTCTTCATATTTTAATTTGTCAATACTTATTTTTAGTTTTTTTCCTTCATCATCATTCAAAAACTTAAATAGCCCTTTTTTCTTTAATGCGAGGGACTCTGAATCATATTCGAAGAGATGTTTTATGTTCTCTGAAAAGGTCCAGTTATTTTTATTAATATTCCATCTGAAACTTGCGGTTTTTGATATGTATTCAGAATCTTTTAAAATAGTGTTTTGAAATTCTGATCGCTTTAAAGAATCTCTAAGCTTACTTTCAATTTCTTTTAATTGAGTAATATCCTTTGATGTAATAGTAATACCATTTTCCTGTTTTATTGCCTTATTTTGAAACCATATTTTCTTCCCTTCAAACTCGAACTCACGTTCATAAGATATTTCCAAATCTTCTTTTGTGTAACAAGCTACTAGAATTTCAAAAATTCCGTTTTCAAAAATAATGGGGAATACCGTTGATGCTAGTTTATTTGTTATAGTATCGACATGATTATTTATATACTTATCAAAATTAGCTGTAATATAGTCTAGATTGAAATCAACAATTTGATTTGTTTCAAAAATTGGAGTAAAATAGCTTATTATACTATCCGAGCGTTCAATCAACGATTTTAAGAATTCTGCAGAATCTAAATGAGAGGATATATTATTACTGAAAGCCAATAGCGATTAATTTGAAAATGGGTTATTAAACTAAAGATGTTTTTGCGTCTTCAAATAATTGTTTTAATAAATTTCAGAGTTATAAGATTTACTTCAAACGAAACACAAATTGTATTTAAATATAATTGTTTCTGGCGCAAAATTAGATTTTGATCCAATAGTGCTAAAGAAATCCCTGATAGTGTTAAATATTACATCAAATGGACAAAAATCATTACCTATTTTTGCTTTACATAGAATTATGAATTTTGGGAGTTTGTCAATGAAGGTTTACCTTAAATATGATATGAATGTCATTTTCAAAAAGACATTAGAACAGCAATTGGATCAATTAAAGATCGATTATAAAATTAATGGAGTGGGAGAAGTGGAGTTTTTGCATGCTTTAAGTATAGATAAAATTAAAGAACTTACAACATTGCTATCTGTATACGGTATTCAAATAATTAATGATCATAAAACTGAAGTCGTTCAGCGAATAAAAGATACAGTTTCTGAAATGGTTTTAGATACTTCTTCAGAAAAGAATCATAAGATATCAGCATATTTACCCGAAAAATTAGGGTACTCATATACGTACCTATCTAGTCTTTTTTCTGAAAGCACCTATACTTCTATAGAAAATTTTTTAATCATAAAGCGTATTGATAGGGTTAAGCAGATGCTAATACAAGATCAATTTACTTTAAAACAAATTGCTTTTGAGTTAGGTTACAGCAGTACTGCGCATTTGTCAGCACAGTTTAAAAAAGTAACTGGACTTACACCCACAAGTTTTCAGAAAATTATAACAAAGCGCTCTGAATTTACAGAGACCCCTAAAAATCCTAATTTCCTAAACAATGAATTTAGATAGACTGCAAGTCGTTTTAGTAGATGATGATGAAGATGATAGAATGTTTTTTAAAGATGCTATTGAAGAAGTAGATCTAAAGACCAATCTATCCCTTTTTGGAAATGGACAGGAATTTTTGGACTATTTAACACTTCCCGGTCAATCTTTACCCCATTTGGTTTTTTTGGATTTGAATATGCCTATAAAAAATGGAGTTGAATGCCTGGAAGAATTAAGGGAATACGAACGATTTAAGGACTTATCAATAGCCATATATTCTACTTCCTCTTCTGACGAGGATATTGAGGATACTTTTGTAAAAGGGGCAAATGTCTATATCAATAAACCGAACGATTTTAATCAGTTAAAATCTGTAATAAAACGAGTTTTAAAAATAAATTGGCAATATCAAACCTCTAATCTTAGTAGAGAAAATTTCCTCTTAAGAGTATAAACCATACTCGAACTATAATAAATCCATCCCTTCTCTGAAAATTCTATAACGTTTTCTGAAAATTCTGTA
The DNA here is from genome assembly GCF_055808215.1 of Aquimarina sp. KJ22-3. NCBI lineage: Bacteria > Pseudomonadati > Bacteroidota > Flavobacteriia > Flavobacteriales > Flavobacteriaceae > Aquimarina > Aquimarina sp. KJ22-3. Next base: position 2,226,746 of record NZ_CM147859.1, read on the forward strand.
ATGTGTTTCACTTCGTTGTTTACGAAATTTACTAAAAAGTTAAACACACGAATTATGAAAACGAAACATCACGCCAGAATAGGTAGAGTCTTTAACGATTTAAAAAACTATCCAGGGGGTTCAGAAAACCGTTCTAACCAAACATCGCTGGTAGGTTTCAATATTTCTTTAAAAACGAATCACGGTAGTAAAAGTAGTTCCTCTAGAAGATAGTTCTTCATTGATGCAAAACACGTTAACATTTAATGATTTAAGAAATTATGAAAGTATTAGAAAGTACATTTAAACCGTCTTTTGACCGTGGCTTTTATGAGCAGCTTTTATCAAAGTTAAAGGTCGAAAATTTTTCAGTGTCAGAAGAATATGTTTTACCTATCAGTAATGAGCTTGCTGAAGGGCACATTAAAGTAATTCCATCTGGTAAATACAAATGGTATACAGAAATTAATTTAGAGTGTTTTTCAAATGTAAAATTACCTTTTCTTACAAAAGAAACGGATTTGATACACTTTATCTATTGTTGTAAAGGACAAGGGATTCATCAAATGAATGGCAAGGAAACTGTTATTGATGAATTTCAAACAGCTATTATAATAGACAAGGAGTCAGCGGATTTGATTTTGAAAAAAGGCGAAACGGTAAAAATTGCCATTATATCTGTAGAAAAACCGAAGGAAATGATCACCAGTGTAGTTTCTGAAATTTTCAGAATATTTGAAGAAAAACTGGAAAATAAGAAGTTTGCATATTATGGATCTTCTAATCTCAAAATATCAGATCAAATAGGAAAAATATCAAGTACTGAGAAAAATGGAGTGGTAAAGAAATTATTTGTCGAAGGAGTGATACAATTAATCTTAGCAATGGGAATTCAACATCACCATAAAGATATTTCGTCGATTAGCGATGTAAACGGGTTATTAACTTTAAAAGAGCAAAAAATCATCAAGGATATTGCTGAAGAAATTCAAAATAATTGTGATTATCCCTTTTCGATAAAATACTTGATTCAACAAACAGGGTTACCCGCAGCAAAATTGCAAGAAGGTTTTAAATTATTGTATAACCGAACGGTAACGGACTACATTAAAAATATTAGAATTGAAAAAGCAGAAAATTTATTAAAAACTACTGATCTTAATATCTCTGAAGTTGTTTATACAATTGGTTTTACTAGTCGCAGCTATTTCTCAAAAATCTTTAAAGAAAAGTACAATTGCAGCCCACGGTATTATCAAGAAAAATCTCGCGTCTACTCTCTAGCGACATCTGCTTGAGATTCTATATATTATGAAAAAGTGGTTGCCCAAAAGCAATCACTTTTTATTTTACAAATAGCAGAAATCACTCAAATTTTTAACATTAAAAAACGGAAATAAGTCGAAGTTGTACGGATAAAAAAAATCAAGAACGTGTTAAGTGTTCAGAAATCAATCTAAAAAATGATAATAATACATTATTCTTTAGATACTTAAAAGAACAGTGTTTTTTGGGATTAACTATTCAAACCAAAAGGAGGCGATTCAGAGAATAACTCTTACATTTTTCACTGCATTGAAAGATGAAATTTTGAATAAGTATTGGTCGCCATTAAAATGCAGTTTCTAACTTATTTATATGACTTGATTATCTGTCTCCTGATTTTATGGTTTTACCAGACAATTGATTCCATAAAAAGTAAAGGAAATCGCTGACAAATAGGTTAGAATAATAATAGTACTTATTTTCTGCGATATTGTAACGATTGTTGATTGTGACTTAATAATAGTGACTTGTCATAGAAGTAAGCTTTCAAAAGTCTTATAATTTCCTTTCGTTGTTCTAAAGATAAATGCTTGTATGCAGGCCTTAAAATAACCGTATCCCATTTTGTGCTGGCCATGTTATCCAAAGCTATTCTTAGATAACAATGATTATCGAAAGATAGCTCTGGATATTTTTCTGCAAGCTTTTCTGGAAGCATTTCATAAACATCATCATATTGTTCGGAATATTTCATTTATAGAATATCACAGAATGTTATTGAACCGTTTTAAAACGTTTTCATTTTTTCTTTTCTTTTTCTCAGTTGATCGTCTAAGTCTCTAATAGTTTCCGTGATTGCCTCTGCAAAACTAACTTCACTAGATTCTGCATATAACCTAGGGCCAGGAGCGCTCAATCTGATTCCACAATGATGTCCTTTTTCATCTGATGTAGTGTTCTCTTTCTTAAAAAAAATATCCCCTCTGAGAATAAAGGAATATTTTGTTTTTAGGTTATTTAATTTCTCGATGGCTATACTCTCTAATCGAGAACTAGCACTTACGTTTGTATATTCAAAAATTGTCTTCATTTTTATTTTTATTTATAACATTTTATATTAATTATTACCATCAAAAGCAAAGGCTTTGTACTTTAAAAGAGCTACAAAAACGACCCCTCCTAGAGCATTTCCCAAAATAGCAATGGTCTGAAAAAGTAAATAATCTCTTAGAGTAATTTCGTTAGAAATTATAAGACCAGAAAAGACTTCGATATTACCAACAATGCTGTGGTGTAATCCCATAGCTCCAATTACCGCTGTGATAATATAGATGATAAGAATTCTGCTTATTGTACTATCGGATGAAGTAAGTAACCATGATAAAAGTCCCATAAGCCAACCTGCCAAAATTGCACTAACCCATATAACTACTAGGTTGTCATGAATAACATGAATTGAAATTTTTTCTATTGTTTCAGCGCTGAAAATGTGAAGTCTAGGGCCTATCCAAACTGCAATTATACTAATTAGCATTCCTCCCAAAATATTACCTACCAGGACTAAACTCCAGAGTCTAAAAAGATCTGATAAGTTAGATTTTTTGTTTAAAACTGGTAGAAATAAAAGAGAGGTTTGTTCGGTAAAAAGTATTGATTTACCCAATACTACTAAAATAAAACCAACAGGGTAAACCAAGGCATTTATTTTCCAGATGGCTTCTTGGGTAATGCTACCCATTAAAAAATCTGACATGACACAAATAAGAAGAAAACTAAAACCAATTTCAAGCCCTGCGGTAAACGAACTAAGAAAAATACTCGAATTGGTTTTGTCATAAATATCTAGTGCTTCAGAAATTTGTTCTCTTAAAATTTCTGAGTGTGACATTGGTGCGTTTTCTTGAATACTAAGGTCACGATTATCAATATTTGACTTTTGTTCAGTTTTTGTTTTTGCCATATGGCTTTTGATTCCTCTGTTGTTTTTTCTTTTTTCAGTACTTTCTTTTTCTAAAGTAGAGAAATGTTTAGTTTTTAACATTTTTTACTTCACCGACTACGACAGAATCAATAGATTGATATTGCGGTTTGATCTTCTTATAAAGATCATACTGTATTCGTGTTAATATATTGCTCATAGCCGATGTTTCTTTATTCAAGTTGATTTCAAGCGCCTTTATCTTTTCTTTGATATTCAAGTTACTATCCCTTATTTTCTTTTCATTTATCATATACTCCTCAACTTTTATTTCGAATTGTAATAATTGATCTTCTGTCATTCCGAGTTGTTGATCGTATTCCTTAGCCAACTCTTTTGCTTCTTCTTTAATCTTTAGATTATCAGATTTTTGAGTAAAAGGGTTTTGGCCGGTAACAATGGTAAAGGAAAGTATTGCCAATGTTGTTAGAATTTTTTTCATAACTCTTTTCTTAAATTATTTGTTGTTAAATTTCAGGCAAACCGGAAAAGTAAAATTTGCATAATTAATGTTATTCGCCATTTATCTTTTTCATGATTTGTTCTTTATCAGATTTTTTAACTTGCTCTGTAGAGTTTTTATCGTTGTTATTCATATAATTACCATTAAAGGTAAATTCTCTTTGCATTAATCGACTTCTGTTTTCTGGATTTTCTTGTTCTCGTAAATCTTCTGGAAGCTTGTTTAAATCCCCACCATAATAGCCTAGAGCTACTGCTGTAGCGACATGATAATCTTCAGGGAATCCAAATTCTGTAAGCGCTGTTTTGTAATTAACTCCTGCCATTTGGTGTAGTGCAATCCCAAGGTGTTGAGCTTGAGCGGTAACATTACCCATGAATAGACCTAAGTCATGAAGCGCATGAAAGTTATCTTCTCCTTCTTCAGTTGTTTTTTTATAAGCATTTAACCAAAGGACTGGAGCGTTGGCTGCCCATGATTTATTAAAGTCACTTAGACAATCAAATATTCTGTCATAAGTCTTACTTCCTCTTATTCCCCATATTATTCTCCAGGGTTGTCTGTTGTAGGAGCTTGGAGCCCATCTTCCTGCCTCAAATAATGTTCTAAGTTCAACTTCGGTAAGAGGAGTGTCTGCAAAGACTCTAGGCGAATAGCGTTTCTTGAGAATAGGTAAAATATTAAATTTGGTAACTTTTTCTTTAGCAATTTTATTTCCCATAATCATTAATTTTGTTTCAGATAATATTCTATTAATTAGTTTAGTAACTTGTTGCCAGAAGCCCTTATTAACCTTCTATGTTTCAAGAAAATATATTTACTATCCATCGGTAAATCCGAACATGAATTATCAAAGTAGAAATTACTGATACGGAATTGGATTTTTCTTTTCCAACACGACTTACAAAAAATTAGTTACTATTTTTCGCAAGATGTTGATGTGACTTCTGGCAGTTAAAGAATTTCAAAAGTGTAGTGTTAGATATATTGTGTGAAATTCATGACAAGTTTTGCACTGAATTGATTATGCATTCACTACTTGGTCTTCATGCTTCCCTTCACATAATTCTTCTATCACTTTTTCTATGAAAGCTGGTAAATCGTTTGGATTTCTGCTTGTAGTCAAGCCGCTATCAACAACTACTTCTTGATCAACCCATTTTGCACCTGCGTTAATCACGTCATCTTTGATCGTATGGTATGATGTTACCTCGCGATTTTCAATTACACCTGCACTAATAAGTAACCAAGGAGCATGGCATATCGCTGCTACTGGCTTACCACTTTTGAAAAATGCTTGTATGAATGATAAGGCTTTATCATTTGCTCGAAGTGTATCTGGATTTATAACTCCACCAGGCAAGATTAACGTATGATAATCGGACTCATTGGCGTTTTGTAATGTTTTATCAACACTTATAGTTTTACCCCAATTCCCATCTTCCCAGCTTTTAATTTCTCCAAGAGATTCGGATATAATGTGCACTTCAGCACCTTCTTTCTTTACCGCATCGAGTGGAGAAAATAACTCAGAAGCTTCAAATCCATTCGTGGCTAGGATTGCAATGTTTTTTCCTTTTAATTTCATAACCTTTATAATTTTTTAAGTAAATATTCTTACATAAAATTACATTGAATAAAGGTTATATTGGTGCTGAAAAAAGATATTGATTAACTCATATCATATTCTAATTTGGTATTCACTTATTAACGGTATTAGTATCACATAAATTTAAATATTTATGATGCCGGTTCTTAGAAAAAAAGCTTTAAAAGATTAAGCTTCTAATATGCAATCTGAACAACTTTTTACTTTACCATAATAGGTTTTTCTATATTTATGAATAGTCTGAACAGGAAGTCCTAAGCAATATTTTTGGATATACGTTACTTGTGTAATAAGTCTTCCCATTTTTTGACTATATCTGTTTTCGGTTTTGGTTTTTCGCTTAATTTGAATAAAAGACATAAATTTTTTATAATATTATTATTGATTTTAAAGTGCAGAGTTCGTGGATACTACCTCCCAATAGGACATTTTGGAAAATTGCTTGCATGTTCTTTGGTTTCTTTTATTTTTCCAATAATTTATTTCGGTTCTCAAATCTTGGGCTGTTTTATCTTTGTTACTTATTCCGTTTTTGTTAGACATTTTTATTGATTGTTTGATTTAGATTGAATGTATTTCTGCATTAATATTATGACGCTCTACGAGCCTTTTGGTAAAAGCTTTGTGACCACTTGGTGCTAAAAGATGTAGTTTCCCCCGTTTCATAGCTGCCATATAGCTCAAAACTTTCCATTTAATAACTAATTTTTTTGCATTTTTCTTTTTCAAAGCGATGTCTGAAAAATGCTTTGCTCCTCCATATGTGATGAATGATAAATCAGCTTTAATTTTTTCATTAGTAGATTTGCTCAGAAATGTTTTAGGTTCATCGAAGCCCGGAGCAATCGATTTGATCGCGGTAGTAGGTCTTTTATTCACCCAGTTAAGTGCTCTTTCTATGTACTTTTTTTTATTCATAAATTGATTATTGTTTTTTTGTATAAGAATCTTATGATTTGACTAATGCTATTGGATAGACATAATTTGCTATCTTAAATAATCATAATAGCCAATAGCGCTAATCCATAAACTAATACGGCACCAGACACTAGAAAAACTAATGATTTTATTATTTTTTTCTTGAATTTTACTTTTGGTTTCATTTCTTAGATTTTTTTGATGTCTTTTCCTTTAAAATCAGTTTTTAATAAAATAATCTTTTCAAAAGGTCTGTAAACATGATAGTGATGAGTTGATCATTTAAACATTAACTTCTATTTAGAATTTAGAATTTAGAATCTTTTCATTCATTTATCCTTATACTATGGTTACTGCTAGGGCTATAATGAAGGCAAAAACCGACATAATAGTTAATAGAATTAAGGACTTTTTAGTATCATTTTTCAAAACAATTGATTTTAATTGTACTTCATTATTCCTTTAGATATATAAAGACGGAGCACCTTTTGGGAGCCTGAATCCTTGAATCATATAAAAAACTATATGTTTAATCTCAAAAGAAAAGTATGGTCATCAACAACTAAAACTGGATGCGAGTCGGCATCAGAAAAGATTGAATGTTTTTTGAGAATGTTGATGTAATACTCATACCCTTATATAATATCTTATATCCAAAAAATGTCAAGCCTTTTAACTGGATTTAACTATTTCTGGAGTCCAGACTACATAATATCTGTTAAATATGTTAATGAATAGTTAATGAGTTGATGGGGAGTTCTAGACTATTATGATTTGGAAAAGGCCGTAAACATCCAATGTCTTTTTTCTAATCTTCTCATAAACTGTGTTGTGATTTCTTCGCTTACTGTGTCTCCTGATGCTAGGGCAGCATTTAAAACATCTAAAAGAGAGTCGTGGAGTATCCCAAAATCATGTAATATTTCTCGTACCATCTCCATAGGAGTGACTTCTTTTTCCTGTTCTGTAATATCTGCCATATTAAGATGTTGTTGCAAGGTGTTTTTAGGTTTTAACCCAAATACTCTTATTCGCTCTGCAATAATATCCGTTTGTTCTTTTACTTTGTTGTACTCAATTTCAAATTGTTCATGTAGTTCAAAAAAATCAGCACCTTCTACATTCCAGTGGAACGTTCTTAGCTTATGATAATGAACGATATAATTGGCCAGTAGCTTATTTAAGGCTACGACAATTTCTGCAGTTTCTAAATAGGTAAATCCTAGTTTTTTATAAGCTTTTTGTGTTTTCATAGTCATATCTACCTTGTTTATATGGTTTATTTTAAATTAATTCTTTACGTTTTTTGAGCTTATTTTCAATTAACCATAAAATCAAACAATAGGTTAACTCATACCGTAGTTTTTGTGACTTTTTTGGTAATTGTGAATAATAAGATATTGTCGAACAACAAGTTTGAGCAAATATGTTTTTAAGAAAACATGGAGGTAAACAATTGTTTTATTTACAAAATGTTAAAACTTAGGATATAACCCGAAAAATAAATGTAATTTCAGATTGCATAAAAAAGAATATAGGATGAATTATAAGCACCAATTTTTTATTTTATTGATACTCTTAAGTTTATCTTCTTGTATCAAAAAAATCCTAACAAAGAGATAGAACAAGGTATTTTACGAGAAAACACAATACCGAAAACCGATGACGGTTTCAGTTATCTTGTTAAAAAAGAGGTATATGTTCCTATTTATTCAGACATATATAATAAGACCAAGGATTTTAGATTTCAACTTACGGCAACTTTGAGCATAAGAAATACGAGTCGAAAAGATTCTCTTTTTATAAAAAATGTGGACTACTATAATACAGAAGGAAACTTAGTTCGAGGGTATATAGAACAACCTATATTTTTAAAACCTTTGGAATCTATTGAATATGTAATTGAAGAGGAAGATACTTCTGGTGGGAGTGGAGCAAATTTTTTAATCACTTGGGGAGCAAATACAACATTGGCTCCGATTTTTCAAGGAGTGATGGTTGGAGTATCTGGTCAGCAAGGCTTTGCGTTTACTACTGAGGGCGTTGTAATTTCTGAAACTAAAAAATGAAACTACTTAGTACTGTTTTCTCAAAATACGATCGATTTAAATTGAAAAACTCTCCCCAAGCTAATTTGGTTTATGGGTTTTTGACCTATATATTAATTGGATGGGGAATATTATCTTTACCTTTTCTACAAAAAACCTATGTAAGTACGGTTGATAATCTCTTCATAGCTACCTCCGCAATCTCTACCACTGGACTGGTAACCGTAAGTATTTATGATAGTTATAATCTATTAGGTCAGTTTATTGTTATGTTATTGTTTCAGATTGGAGGTATAGGGTATATGACCTTTACTACATTTTATTTGTTATCAACTACTAAACGAATTACTCACTGGCATAGAAAAATTATCCAGACAGAGTTTGATGTACCCAAAGAGCTTAAAATCAAAGATTTTCTTCGCTCTGTAATTATCTACACGCTATTTATGGAAATCATTGGAGCTATTTGTTTTTTTATAGCATTCAGGAAAGAGGGAATTGATGTAGGGCAAGCACTTTGGAATAGTATTTTTCATAGTGTTTCTGCGTTTTGTACAGCTGGGTTTGGATTGAGTAACAATAGTTTTATGGATTTTACTGGAAATACCTTTATTAATATTATTATATCCGTATTGGCTATTTGTGGTTCACTTGGATTTATAGTCGTAACAGATATTTGGTATAAAATTTCCAGACGGACCACAAAGATTTCTTTTACCACTAAAATGGTATCGGTTGGATTTTTAATTCTTTTGTTATTTGGGACGGTAATTACATATTTTTCTGAGCCTTTGATACAAGAATTACAAGGTAAAGAAAAAATATTGGCGTCTTTTTTCAAGCCATGACTTCAATGACAACCGTAGGCTTTAATACAATCAATACAGCTCAATTATCATTACCAATATTGTTGATGGTTATTTTTTTGATGTATATAGGAGCATCACCTGCTGGAACAGCAGGAGGCATGAAAATCACTACTCTTACTGCGATGCTCGCTATTATAAAAAGTAGATTGTATGGAGAAAAAGAGATTACATTTTTAAAAAGGAAAATTCCATTTGAAAGATTATATGTAGCTACTTCTACATTTATTTTCTATACAATGATCATATTTTTTTCATGTTTTTTGCTTTCGTTCACCGAAAGAGGAGATTTTAAAAATATCTTATTCGAAGTTGCATCGGCTTTAGGAACAGTAGGATTAAGTGTAGGTCTTACAAGCGAACTTACTACTTTTGGTAAAATTGTTTTTATAGTAATTATGTTTATTGGTAGATTAGGAGTTATTACTTTCGGTTATGCTTTATTAGCTCGAAAAACCGAAAGGCAAAGTTAACATATACTTTGATGTTTGATTACTGCGTTTACTTGTGTATTATTTCGATGAATCATTTGTTCAGAAGTAATTAATTATGGTTGAAGTATTCGGTCAGCAAATCTATTCCCTTACTACTAGGGATTATAATTTTATACAGAAATAGATGATGTTTTAAAAAAATCCTCAAAGGCACAGCTAGAAGTTCCGGATACCATAAGCTGACTTTCCATAATTAACCCTTTAGTTTATTGATTATAGTCATTCTCTGAGGATGTGTGCCCAATATAGCAATAAGCAATAGGTGTTTTGGTCGCTATCGATTCTTTTTTTAATCATTTTAAAATAATAATATATATGATTAAGTTAGAAGTTTTAACTAGTTGTTCTGTTACATTAAATTAGATGTGATTTAAAAGAGGATTTTAAGGATTTTACAATTTGAAATATTAGCTGATCATTAATAAATCCAACTTATTTTTCATTTTAATCAATAATTTACTTTAGAGAAATTATCTATCTTTAGTAGAGTTTACATTCACTTTTTATGTATGTACTTTACTAAAAGCTTCTACAAGTTTTTTCATTGTAATAGGTTTTACAATATAATTGTTTACTATACTGTAAGATTTTGCTCGAAGGACATCTTTGGGATCAACCGAAGACGAGACGATATATACGGTTATTTTTTTTGACACAGGAACCTTTATAAATTCATCCAAGAACTGCCAACCATCCAAAATAGGCATATTTAGATCTAAAAGAATAACATCGGGTAGTTTTTCCTCATCGGAAATTAGCTTAGTTAACGCATCCAAGGCCTCTTTGCCGTTTCTATAAATTAAGAAATTGGTGCAAACATCCGCAAGTTGCATTACTTTTTTTACTCCAAATACAAATATCGGATCGTCATCTATAATACAAGCAATATCAATTTTCTTCATACTTAAAATATACTTTAAAAGTAGTACCGACGTCTACAGTACTTTCTACATCAATTTTTCCTCCAATAGCTTCAACTTGATTTTTAGTAATAAACAATCCAATACCTCTTGCTTCTTTGTGTTCATGAAAGGTCTTGTACATTCCAAACAGCTTAGCATGATGTCTATCCAAATCTATACCTATGCCGTTATCTTCAATACAAAGTACAAGATAGTTGTCTTGATGATAGGCATTCAAAATAATATAACTGTCTCTTGTAAGAGATCGGTATTTGATACTGTTGGTTATGAAGTTGAGTAATATACTATCTAAGTATGCAGAAACGGCCATGATTTTTGCACTCTGGTCCACAGCATTTTCAATCTTTACGTTAGCCTTTTGAGCAATTAGTTTTACGCCATGTATAACTTTATTAATGGTTTTACAAAGATTAATACTAGTTAGGCCTTCTGTTACAGTAGTATTCATCAAGACCACTTCATTAAGATGTTTTACGGTTTCCGTTAAGTTATCAGACGCCAATCTAAACAATTTGACAATTTCATCATTTTCTAATTCAGGATGTTCTTGTAGATAAAGATCTAGTAACATACTAAAATTACCAGAATGTGATTTAAGATTATGCGAGACGATATGCGCAAAGTTTTGCATCAGATTATTTGAGGCCAGCATCAGATGGTTTGATGTATAGCATGAATCATGGTTGGTTTAATGATGCGAAGTCTAAGAAGAAGTTCGGCTTTGAGATTTCAATAGTTGCCAACGCTGCCTTTGTGGGAGATGATAACAAGTCTTTTGTTTTAGATACTTCTCAATATGAAAATCTACAATTTAGGGACGGGAGCTTACAAAAAGAAGTTGCTACTGCTTTTGGAGACATAGAAGGAATCGTCGTGGTTGTTGAAGGGGAAAGCTCAGTGCCTTTAATACCACCACAGGATGCAGAATTTGAATTACCAACAGGTTTAGGAGAATCAAATATTAATTTTGTTCCTACTGCTTTTTTACAAGCTAGTTTTGCTCCTTTAAAAGGAACGGAGATAAAGGCAAGATTCTTCCCAAAAATAAACACCAGCGACGCCAAAGTAGGTTTTTACGGTTTTGGTCTACAACATGAGTTTACATCTTGGTTACCTGCAGATAAGGTTTTTCCTGTTGCTATTTCTAGCTTAATAGCTTATACTCATTTGGATGGTAGTTATGATTTTACAGATACCAACATTGTAGACGGAGAAAATCAGCGATTTGAAAATAACACCAATACCTTGTTATTTCAAGTGATTGGAGCTACAAAAATGCCCGTTTTCAATTTTTATGGTGGAATAGGGTATCTTTCAGGAACTTCAACCACTGATTTACTTGGGACATATAGGGTGCAATCCGGTGTAATTTCAGAAGAAGAGATTACAGATCCTTTTTCAGTAGAAAGTAAGATCTCTGGCGTTCGTGGTACTTTAGGAGCTAAGCTTACATTAGGATTTTTCCGTATGAATTTAGATTATACGCTAGCCGAGTATAGCGGATTATCTTTCGGTCTTAATTTTGGTTTATAATAGTTGCTGGATTATTGATTTATTATGAAGTTCTGTAGTTTGTTTCTTAATAGATAAATACAAATAAAATCATAGAATTTTTTACTTAAAGGACTCTATGATTTTATGTGTATTAGAATATCCTTTATCTCCATACAAGTATATTACAATTTATGCTCAATTTGGATTACATTAAATTTTACTTCAATTTATCAAGCATTTCTTTTGAAACACTGCTGTATATCCCATAAGAATCCACTAGTAATCCTTTTACGCCAGATTTGGTGCTTATGGCATAAAGAATAGAATTATCGTCTACACTGCTCATACCTTCAAAACGATGTTTTTCTACTATTTCAAATTCTTTTGGCTTATAGTTCATTTTAAGAACTGGACAATAAATCGTATCTCCTTTTACATTAAAATCTTGGGTAAAACCTTTTAATTTTAAGGCATTAATAGCCTCGATAAGTGTATCATAATATTTCATAACTTATTTTTAATTTGTTTTGCTTTTATAAGTGTATTAACTACTTATTATCCAAATATGATAAGTAAATTGATGTAATAAGAGGAACAAGAATAAAAATAGGAATAAAACTTCTTAATACTGATGCCAGCTTTATTAAATCTTCGCCAAAAAAATAATACAATACTATTAGCGCTATAAATAGTCATACGGATGATAATGGTTGTTTCGATTTACAGGTAATACATATTTAAAATTCGAAAAACGAAAATAATCCCTTCAAGTCAACAAGTACTATTTTTTATCTGTGAAAAGTTGAAGCGTCAAATCTAAAAATGAATCGGTAACTTTTGGCGTAGCTATTATCTTCTTTTTGAGTAATAAAAATTATTAAGATCGGTATTATATATAGTATCTATGGATCAATTAGATATTCAATTTGATGAGAGGCTAATCGTCAACGTTTTCCTTTCTACTATAATATTAGAACCGAATCACTTGTCAATTTCAATAAATGTTAAAATATTCTTATCAGTTATTATTGCATAATATTTTTTTGTAATTTTATTTAACATGTGTTTAAAAAAAGCGAAGGTCAGTAAAACAAAAAAAAGAAAAATGTAGTTTTTTTATTTCCTCGATCTCTATTTTAAACTATTTCTGCCCCTAAAATTATTAGTACCTCACATCGTCAAGAGCATGAATTTTAATTTTTAATTTATGCCAATAACACGAGATAGTTATAGAAAAAATTACCTTACTTTTAAATTAACCCTTGATAATTGTGGTGAGGAACCCATACATCGACCTATTGTCACTCAAAGTCATGGAGTATTAATCGCATGGGATAATGAACAACCCAATGCCCCGATCTTTTTGAGTGAGAATGTCTCAAATGTTTTTTCAAATCCTGACATAGATTCATACTTTAATTTGCCCACTGAAGAATGGATGGATAATGACATTTCTGAAGCCTTCGAAGAAATGGAAGACCCTTTTTCATGGAACTCTATAGATCCCATCCCTGTTCTCATCAATAACAAACCCTGGAATGTTATTAGGCATATTCATAATAAAACTCGTTTCATTGAACTGGAACCAATATATCGCGATAAAAATTTAATAGGTCGAACATTATCTTCTTTTCATGAAATTAGAATGGTAACAGAGCCACTACAGTACGTTGACAATTTACTGGAACTTTTTAAAGTATTCACCGAAAAATATAGACAGGTTACAGGCTATGATCGTGTGATGATTTATCGTTTTGACGAGGATTATCACGGATCCGTTGAAGGGGAAAGTAAAAAACAAGAAATTGAACCTTTTTTAGGTCTCCATTATCCCGCGACGGATATCCCGCCAATCGCCAGAGACTTGTTTTTAAAAAATAAAAGTAGAATTATACCTAACGTCAGCTCCATAACGAACAGGGTAATTTTTAATCCTAAAGCTAAGAACCCTTATGATTATTTGGATTTAACATACACTCAATTAAGAGGCACTTCTCCTATCCATATCGAATATCTTAAAAATATGGGAGTAGAAGCAACTTATACATTAGCGCTGATCATTGACAATAAGCTTTGGGGGCTCGTAGCATGTCACCATTACTCTCCCTTCTTCGTCAATTATGAAACCAGAAAAACCGGAGAGCTAATTGTGGATAATTTATGTAGACGTATTTCTGAAATTGAATTTGCTAAAGAGCAAAAGAAAAGGAAAGAATTAAGAAAGAAGGAAGAAGATTTCAACAAATACTTAGTTTCTTCCTGGGAAGTGCTACTACAGCTTATTAATGATAAAATTGATCTTCCAGATTTGTTACAAGTTGATGGAGCAGCATTGGTGACTTCTTCTTTAGGAATTTATCGCCAAAAATTAACTCCAGATGAAGATATATTACTAAAAATATATAATTGTCTTCAAAAGAATCCAGATTTTTTTGAAAATGATATTTGCACAACCAAGGATATCCGTGAGCTTGTTAAAGATCAAATAAATCTTAAAGGATTATCTGAAGAAATAGGTGGTGCAGCTATTATTCAACTAAAAGAGTTAGACGATTGTATGATTCTTTGGTTTAAAAAATCAGAGCGTACCTTATATGAATGGGCTGGAGATCCGAGACGTCCTTATGAAGTTGATTATGATGAAGATGGTGATATTCAATTAAGCCCCAGAAAATCATTTGAAAAGTGGAAAAATGCAGTAAATTTTAAATGTTCTCCCTGGGATAATGTAACTATTGAAATGATCCATCGGGTAAAAGACATTATAATCAAGCGAAACCGAGATTGGAATCCTTTTCAATCTGAAAATTACAAACGTGAATTAGAGCAAATCACTTATACAGCCTCTCACGATTTACAAGAACCTCTTAGAACTATAGATAACTATTTGATGCTAATCGATGAAGAATTAAGTGACAAAAATGGCTCATTTGACGAATATCTAGGTAAAACACGAAATTCTGCGAAACGTATGAGTAAACTCATTGATCAAATGCTTGTTTATTCAAAAGTAGGAAGCTCAAAAATGAGAGAAAATACAGATTTAAATAGTGTTCTCAACGAAATTATTGAGGATTTTGGTTTAAAAATTAATGAACTTGGTGCTAAAATTATCTTCAACGATCTCCCTGTCATTTACTGCGACCCCGTAGATGTTAAAAAGCTTTTTCAAAACTTCATTTCAAATAGTCTAAAATACTGTAAAGAAAATATCTCCCCAATAATCGAAATTCATGCTAAAAAAAATGGGTCTAGTTGGATGTTTTCCATTACGGATAACGGTATTGGAATTAAAAAGAAAGATTTTGAAAAAGTATTTTCTCTTTTTCAAAGACTACATCATCATGAAGACATTCCTGGAACTGGTATAGGACTACCCACTTGCAGAAAAATCGTAGAAAGCATGAACGGTAAAATCTGGCTAACCTCCGAAATTGGAGTTGGAACCACATTTTGGTTCACCTTAAAAAGCGAACAATTAGATCATGAATTAACAAAAAAGTAAAAGAAAATGTTTAAAAGTGTATTATTAATAGATGATAATAGATGTGACAACTTTGTACATCGTAAAATTATTGAAAGATTTCAATTTGCCAAGTACGTATATGATTGTCGAGATGGTCAGGAGGCTTTGGACTTTCTAAATCAGTATAAAAATCCCGATTCATCTGTAGTGAACCCGGAGATTATTTTTCTTGATATCAATATGCCGGTTATGAATGGGTGGGAATTCCTAGAAGAGTACAATCAATTAAAACCAGATTTGCAACAACAACACATCATAGTAATGCTTTCTACTTCTGCAAATCCAACAGATAAATTTAAAGCAAAAAATCATCCTTTTGTATTGGATTTTATGTCAAAACCGTTGAGCGAAGAAAAATTAGAAAAAATCAAAACCGTGTTAGAATATGAAAAATGATTATTTAACTCATCTAAGATACGCGACAAGAGATGCGCATAAACAAGTAGAACTAACAACAAACGGAAATGACTTAATAAGCAATCCAAACAAGGATAGCTACGCATTGTTTCTACTTACACATTACCTGTTTTATAATGAGGTATCTCACCAAATGAAATTAGCTAATGAGATTGATGGCTTAAAATTAGAAGATCTACCAAAACAAGAGGCCATTGGCGCAGCTCTATTAGAAGATTTAGATATTTTAAACATAAAAGTTTCAACAATTCCAACAATATATGATTATCAGTCTGCTTTCCATGCTTTAGGAATGTATTATGTAATGAGGGGATCTACCATGGGGAATAGAATAATTTTTAATGAATTGGGTAAGAATAAAAACTTTGTTTCCTGGAACGCTTCTAATTTCTTAAAAACTTCATTAAAAACAGCAACAAAAAACTGGACATCTTTCAAAAACGAATTACTTATTTATCTAAACGACAACTATAAAGAAATAGAAAATGGTAGTCTTGAAGGGTTTCAGTTATTTGCTAAGCTTCATTTAAAAGCCAAAAAATCACTTGATTTAATTGAAGCGTAAAATTTGATTTAGCTTTTACCCAATACTTTACGATATAAATCCACACACTGAAGTAAAGTATATTATAAATAATAACGTAGCCTAAAAGAAATAAATCTAGGTTGGGTAAAAGTTCTTGATAATGATACGAAAAGATTTGTAGCACTATTGTTGACTCTGGAATCTATATCCAAAATATTGGTTGCATTAATCTGGTATTCCCAATTTGCATCTTTATTTTTTTATAGGATAAACAGGCATGCCAAGGTTGAAAAAATGAAGAATACCTCAAGCACAAAATTACTACGATCACGTTAGCTAAAAAATTTAACACCAATTCTAAGTACCTTTTTAAGGTAGTGAATAATTACAAACAGAAAAGCTTTACTAATATGTGAATGAACTTAGAATTAACCATTTGATCAATAGGTCACAGTATGTTAAAAGCTTTCGAAACTACAAATTGAAAGCTATAGTCAACACTGTAGGTTTTAATTCTACAGATGCATTTTCTAAAGCTTTTTATAAAAAAGAGAAGTTGAAGTTTTCTGAATATCTAAGGAAGGTTGAAATAGTAAAAATAGGTTTTGAGTTTTATAGTTGGTAACACAAATAAGCTCAAATGCTGTTAAAATCTATGATAATATGTTAAATTTTGGAAAAGTGTGCGTTTTCATAAAACTCAAAGAAGAGAGAAGTACCTAAAACAAAAACAACCTCTTGAAAATCGAGAGGTTGTTTTGTGATCGCGACAGGATTCGAACCTGTGACCGTCTGCTTAGAAGGCAGATGCTCTATCCAGCTGAGCTACGCGACCATTATTTTGTATATGTAGTAGTAGGACCAGACCTACTTATATTGCTTAATGATTGGTTGTCGATTTCAGCGACGCAAATATACAACAGATCACCATTTCTGCAAGGATTATACGGGATTTTTTTAGTACATTTTTTTTGGTCTTTTTCTTTATTGATGTTTTTATGAAACAATCGTACTTCAATTATTTTGTTTTCAATTATTTATTAGGTAAAAACACAGCCTTATATTTTTTTGTACAAATGGTTTTGTGACCATTGTTACAAAAATAGTCCTAGGTAAATCGTACTTTTAATAAAGAATTAGATCCGATTTGATGAATCGAGGGTATTATTTTGCAAAAAATTAGAAGTAGAGTGTAAAGGAATCCTATATCATACGATCTAAAGAATATGTTTTTAAAAGTGCGAAAAGAATTATGATTATAGAAAAATACAGCAGCGTATTTATAGAGGCTTTTATGAATAATATACAATGGACCTGGAAATCTATTTTGTTCGAGGTGCCTTGGTATCTCAATTACTTTTGGGGACTTACCTTGATCTCTTTATTAGTTTGGGGATTAGAGATTGCTTTTCCGTGGCGTAAACATCAATCGATTTTTAGAAAAGATTTTTGGTTAGATGGTATATATATGTATTTCAATTTTTTCTTTTCGCTATTGCCATTAGTGGGTTTTACGGGATACTAGGAGTTGGGTTCGAACAGCTTGGAATTTCAGCGAAGAGCCTTACGTTATTGGATATTTCGACCTTCCCGATGTGGCTTCAGCTTTTGATATTCTTTATTCTGTTGGATTTTGTACAGTGGTTTACTCATGTATTGTTGCATAAATTCCATTTGTTGTGGAGGTTTCATAAAATACATCACTCGGTAAAAGAGATGGGATTTGCTGCACATCTACGCTATCATTGGATGGAAAACATATTGTATAAACCCTTAAAAACGCTGGGAGTAATGCTAATAGGTGGTTTTGAACCTGAGCAGGCTTTTATTGTCCATTTTATAGCGATAGCTATTGGTCATTTTAATCACGCGAATATTAAGGTTACCTGGGGGCCTTTGAAATATATTCTAAACAATCCTGTCATGCACTTATATCACCATGCTTATGAATTGCCCAAAGGAGCTTTTGGAGTAAATTTCGGAATTAGCCTTAGTATCTGGGATTACCTCTTCAAAACAAACTATATTCCTGAAGATAGTGGTACAGTAACTATTGGATTTCCTGGGGATGAAAAAATTCCGAAGAGCTTTTTTAAACAAATCATACACGGTTTCGTAAAGGAGAAATAAGACCTGCTACGGTAGATCTTTATTGTTTTTTGTAAACAAAAGAACCTTTTTAGCAAAGTACCCTTTTTTGTAGAGATCTTCTTCACCTGGTTTCTTCAAGATGCATATAAATTTTTCTTTTCTTATATTTTCTTTTCTGAATTGTATTCCTTCTTTCGTGAATCCTAAAACATACTTGATGAATAGTTACCTGGATGGGTAAGTTCATAAACCTATTTTTAATCAATCAACAAGATGGAGTTGAGCTTGATTTATGGGTTTGTGATGTAAACCTATTTCTAAAATTTACTTCTTTAACATCCAGATGAATCCTCGTTTGGCTCCAAAACTTTAACATATTAAATCTTAAAATCAAATGAAAAATCGATTAATTCTTCTAACATTACTCTGCGGTTTGTTATTCGCTTGTGACAAAGACAATGATGAATTTGCAGAAAGAGAAAACCAACTAACTCAACTCGATTTAACAGAAAGCGAACTTAAAGAGAAGTTAGACAAATTAAAAGCCGATCGCGAATCTCAATTAGATGGCAAAAGTGTTACAGTTGGGGCTGGTACACCAAATGCTTTGACTTATCATGCTGGATATGGATTTGATCCATTAGCAAAAGATGTAAACGGAAATACGGTAACGCAATTTGCTTTTCCTGTATTTAAAGGTACAGAAGATATTTTATCCTATCCTGCTCAAGGAGTATCTTTTAGAAAGGTAGATATCATTGAAAACTATGATGGAGCAATAACTTACTTTTCTAGAACAGATACCTTATCGCTATCAATTGCTGAACAAGTAGTTCCGGCAGCAAAACCAGGAAAGGAACAAAAAACCAAACCGAAAACTACAAAAACTGAAGGAACAATCCCTGAAGGTAAAAATGAAAATGGTCAAACACCGGCAAAACCAAATGCTAAACCGGGTTCACCAACACCTCCGGCGAACGCACCGGGTATTCAATCTAATTTATTCTCTTTTGATATCCAATTTAGGAATAAAGTGCTAAAAGATCTTAGAATAAATGATACCACAGTTACTTTATTAGCAACCGTAAAGGTGTACGATCAATCATATTCTTTACCAGGTATCAAAATCAAACCTCCATTAAATCCATTTGATCCAACAGACACGGGTAATATTGATCCAACAGCAAAACAAATTTTTAATTATGCGCTTAGCGCGCCAAATGGTCCCGAAGTAGCAATACCTTACTTTGTTGATCTGTATGGACCATTATTTGCATCGGGCGTAATTAAGGGAGGAGAAGTAGTATATAAAATGGAATTTAGTTCTAAAAATATGACTGATGTAGAAAGAAAAGAATATGCATTAAAGCTTAAGTTAGGTATAGGTGCGTTGTTCAATTTTTCTTTTGGTCAGGAAGTGATAGAATTCACTAAAAAAGAATTGAGAAAGAAAAGCACCAAGGTTGAAGTATACACGAATATTGGTCAGTATGTTCCTCCAAATATTAAACCAGAAACTGCTGTTGAAGACCTTTTTCAAGTACAAACTGGTCTAGTAAATCATCTTGCTGCAAATCCAAATCATGCAGGTGTTTTTAGCGTTATCGCTGGTGATTATGGAAATTTCCTCGATATGTACCAGATATTCAATGCTACTCCAGGGACAAATCCTTTTGCCGATCAACAAGCTCAAAAGGTAGACTTCTTATTAAGAGAAGCTTATGAAAAACAGATCAAATGTTATGCAGATTGGGACGCATGGAAAGCCCTAGAAGGAACGGCATTATCAGTTATAGAATTTAGTACAGATCAGGCCAAAAAGCAAGCTGCACAAAACGCTTTAAATGAAATCAGAGCGAATATCGCAAACTCCAGAGATAATTGTACAGGATCTAATACACCCAATAGAGCGAATTATGCAAGTTGGTTATAATTAAAAGTTAAACACGAATTAAGGAGATCACCAAAAGTTATAAATAATAGTATCTGAGGCAAACAATTTCAAAATTCTTTGTTTCAATGGTGCTGTAGTTCGAACTTTTGATCAAAAGTGTTTAAATAAATACATAAAGGTCTTCTAAGGTGTTTACCTAAGAAGACCTTTTTTAACTACAAAAAATATGAAAAATTATAGTCTAATAACATTTATCGTCCTTTTATCGCTAGGAATATGGTCATGTTCTGAAGAGGATCAAAAAAATGATCTTGAGCACAATCAAATGGTTACCAAAGAAGACCTCTTTTCACAAAAATCCATTGTCTATAGAGGAGATACACTTAATGTAGGATATGGGTATAATCCTTTGATAAAGTCCATTCACTCTCCATTATTTTTAAATATTTTGGAAGAAGAAAAAGATGTTCAATTACCACGAGCGGTAAAGTTTAAAATCATAAAAACGCATCAAGATATTGAGAGTTTTTTAGTAGAAACTGATCAAGAACAAAAAAATAATGAGTCAGAAGAAGAACTTTCTACTACCTTTTCATTTAGAGAGATCTTAAATCGAGAAATTACTATTGAAGGAAATAGCATATATGTAATTTCAAGTATAGCTTTGACTAAGACCGAGTTTGAACTATCTGAAGATAATTTATTCGAAATAGAAGCATTTGCAAGTGTTGTTTTGGATTATCAAGATGCGGTTTATTTTCAACCATATTATGGTCCAGGATTTATATCAAAACAGTCAGTAGGGGGTAATGCATTATATATCTATAAATATGACACCACAACTATTTCCGAATTACAGAAGAGCGTTTTAGAGCAAGCTCTGAGTATTAAATTCGGTGATATATTCGATTATGAAATTGATGGGCAGATTACGGTAGAACAGCAAAACCTTATTAAAACTACATCAAAAGAAGTTAAAATTTTTTCAAGTTTAAACAGCTATTCTCCGGGGAATATCAATAATCCCCAAGACCTTGAAGAAGAGTTTAATAAACTAAAGATAGAAATTAATAATAGGGATAAAAACTTTTTGACACCTCAAACCACAACAATAGATTCTTATAACACGGTTATTACTAATCCTACACTACAACAAAATTTTGAAAAAGTTAAAAAGTGTATCTCAGATACCAAAGCGTGGTATCAACTAAGAAGTAAAATAGCAGATATAGCAATTTTTAGTGAGGATATGGATCAAAAATCAAAAGCCAAAGAGGCATTACAGTTTATTGACAATCAAATTAAAAATTCTAGCAATTGTAACAATTCAACAACTCCTCAAGAGAGTGATTATGCGGATATCCTAGGAGTATAATAGATAAAGTTTATCAAAAAGCTAAATTTAAATGTAGAGTTATGAACAAAATATATAGATATAGATTATTTTTTTCATTGGTGCTATCGGTTTTTTTAAGCTGTGAAAAGGAAAACTTAAATGAACAAGACGCCATTAATGAAGAAATAACCGAAGAAACAATAAAAGATGAAGGTATTGATGTTTCTGAAAGTTTTCAGAAAGTATTAATCCATAATGGTAAACCAGTGTATGCTGGTAACGGTTATAGTCCTGTTACTGGCAGAGAATATCGTCCTGCAGTTAATCAGTTATTTGTCAAACAAGATCATGGTAACCTTCCATTGGCTGAAAGAACTGTTGAAGTTGTAGAGACTAATGACGAATTGGAACGTTTTTTACGAAAATCAACAAGTACAAATGTAAATTTTCTTTTTAAAATTTTTGGCTTTGGAAGAAGTAGTAAAAAAACCATTGAAGAACGTATCAAAATGGATGAGAATCATATTACTGTAATTGCCAGAATCTACAAACCAATGTATCGCTATGGAGTTCCCGAAGGCTTTGCTCCCATGGAACCCAGAGCAGCACAATTGTTAGATCAAAGAGATTTTGATCGTTTTTTTAAAAAATTTGGAACAGCATATGTGAGTGATCATATTTTGGGCGGAGAAGTTTATTATATCTATAATTACGATATTTCTTCTTTAGATGTTCAAACCAGAACTAATTTCAAAAATAACGCTTCTATTTATGTAAAAAATATTTTTGGCATTAATACGGGACAAACGGTATCCCAAGAATATCAGCAGTTGATTCAAAATAGTGTTGAAACTTATGACGTGGTGTCTAATATAAACGGTTTTGCTCCTCAACTAGTTACTTCAGAAGATGACGCCTATCAAGAAGATCTCAGAATAACCTCGTATTTAACCGAAAACCCTACAAAAGCAGCTACTTTGTCTATGACCTTGTTCCCATGGTCAAAGACATTTCAGGTAGATGTGCTAATGCAGGAAAAGTTTAAAGATGAGTTTAATAAAGAAGCGAAACGCTATCAGGACTTTGAAAAATGGGAAGAACTTAGAGTTGCCGCAAAGTTTGTTTTTTATAATAGCAGACAACCGAATATCAAAAATAGAGCAAGAGAAGAGCTCGAATATGCAGAAGATTTTATTGCTACTAGATATCAAAACCCGAATGGGCACTTGTATTATTCAATACCACCTGGTATAGATAGAATGAATTCCTTCATGAATCCATATAATACCGAATTGTTTCGAAGAGAGGTAGCCAGAGAACTGGTGACT
Organism: Aquimarina sp. KJ22-3; assembly: GCF_055808215.1. Lineage (NCBI taxonomy): Bacteria > Pseudomonadati > Bacteroidota > Flavobacteriia > Flavobacteriales > Flavobacteriaceae > Aquimarina > Aquimarina sp. KJ22-3. The sequence goes on from NZ_CM147859.1 coordinate 2,249,902, forward strand.
GTTCTTAGGTATGACCCTACGAACCATGTAGGAATAAGAGGTAATTCTTACTACAGAGCAGGTAGAGATCCTATTTTGGAATCCAGAGGAAAAGGTTATACCGAAGAATCTATGAGGTGGTTTGCCAAACCTTTTCCAGGAACAGTTCCAATTTGGGAATTTATAGAGAGAGAAGGAGACCGAAGAAAAGAAAGAGTAACTATAACCACAGATTATAATGCCAATTTTGGCCATCGTTGGAAAAGAAATGATACCCCAATCGGATATACATTCCCTGAAAACAATCCCCATTTTTATACAAGTCTAACGGGAGCTGGATGTAATGTTAACGAAATCATGTTTCCAATCGCACGATACAAAGGTGATGGCATGATAAAAAATGATGGATTTGAGCATGTTTTTGTCTGTCATTATAACACTTGGGTGACCAATGATCCAGAAGGACTACAAAGAGATGAGGAACTTACTGGGGTTTATGCCTTGGGACAAGGATTTGTTTGGGATTACGGATTCTAATATCAATGATTAAATTAATTAGTATGAGAAATTTAATAATACTACTGTTAGTGGGATTTTCTATTTGTTCTTGCGAAAAAGAAGAGTTGCATAACACAATGTTGGAAGCAAATAATACGACTGAGGATTTTAGTTTGTTATCCAAAGAAGAAGATGGATACCCCAATATAGTAAGCAATTACATAAAAGCAAGTGATGGAACATGGAAAGAAGTTTATGTTGGTTTTGGATACCATCCCACGTTAGAACGAAACTATGCATCTGTTTTGGCCGATGAAAATGAAATTAACTACAGTACTACGGTACCAAAAGCTTTGGATGCGAGTATCAAAATTATCAAGACGAATAGAGAATTAAGAGATTTTATTGATAAATCAGGTAACATCCAGTTTTCAAATTCTCTTGACATTGATGGACTCGATTATCAAAATTCTTGGCAATTTACCAGAGAAACTGAATTAAGTCAGCAAACCATAACGGTGGCGGCAAGAATTAGTGTGCAACGAGAAAAATATTGGGTAGAACCTTTGCCATTTCTATCTGATGATTTTGATAGTGCAATTTATTCGCAAAACACCTACGAAAATTTTAAAGTTACTTATGGTCCAATGTATGTTGATGAACAACTACGAGGAGGAGACGTCTATTATTTTTACACATTTAGAACCGGAAACTTTAGCGAACAAGAAGAAAATGAATTCGCTCAAAAAGCAAAATCATACATATCAGAATTGTTTGATAAACAGACAGGTATTGCACTAACATCTGCAGATAGAAATCAAATAACCACTGCCTTAAATAAAGAAGGTCTTTATACAAATGTTTTTGGTTTTAAGCCTGAAATTGTAAAATCTGTTTCTGATTTTAACAAAGAGATTTCTAGGTTTCAAAGTTATTTGGACGATAATCCCCAGTTTATGGCTACGGTACATATCACGTTCAAACCTTTTAGAAATTTGACCTATGCCGTTGGGGCAAACAATATGGTTAAATCTCTGGAATACTTTAAAGAGGTATCCAAATGTGTTAGGGATATGGAAATGTGGAACTTGATCAGGGCAGAATTACAATATGTCGCTAATAATCACTCTAATCCTACGATCAAAACTCAGGCAGAGTCTGCTATAAATGATGTGAGAAATAAAGTGTATAATTCCTGGAGATGTGTGAATTCAGTTACTCCAAATGGCAATGAATACTTAAATCTAAGAAACGTTGCTTTTTAGTTAATAAGCATCATAATTGCAAATTTTGTTTGTAAGGCGACCGGTATTACAGTTTGATTTTTGTTAGCTCTAATCCTATGCATAAATACCGGTCGCTATTATAGTTAATTGGGAAAACAACTATGAATTAGTGAGGGCAATTTTAATTTATTATTTATTTATATCTAATGTTTTTTTGTTCAAAACGGTATCACCAATACAGAGCGAAATATTCATTTATACTGCAAAAGCAAAGACCATAAATACAAAGAAGATCAAGGTAAATTATTCTTACAGTAGTCAATATACCATGTATATTAAGTATCGGGATAAAATTGGTGGTTTGGTTGGCTTTTGTCCAACTATTCTAGATAGAAATACCCCTGTTGGTGATCAGAATAAATCAGAAAATATTACTGAAATCATCAATAATAAAGACTTGGACCAACTTCGAGTGAAAAACAAAAAAGAGCAAGAAGTAACTGAAAAGAACTATTGGTCCAAAATATTTTATGTGTGCAGTTTTCTTATCATATTGATGACATCACTTACCTTAATCATTCAACGTAATAAAATTGTCAGTTCAAGGAATAAGAATGATCAGATTGAAACTGAACTTTTGACATTACGTTCACAAATGAATCCTCATTTTATATTTAATACCTTGAATAGCCTACAAAGTTTAATACTTAATTCGAATAGGTTTGAAGCCTATTCGTATGTAATGAAGTTTGCCAAATTCATTCGTTTAATTCTTGAAAACTCCAAACATACTTTCGCGTCTTTGAATAAAGAAATTGAACTTGTTAGAATGTATATTGATTTGCAGCAATTACGTTTTGAGCAGAAAATAGAATATGTAGAAGAATTGGAGCTACAAAACATTGAGAGATATGGTATTCCATCGATGGTTTTGCAACCTCTTATAGAAAATTCGATTAATCGTAGTGTATTGAATGAAGAAGAAAAGGGAAAGATAGAATTACGTCTTTATAGCAAAGAAGGCTATGTGAAGTGTATTATTAAGGATGGGAGATTTGAAGATTCAAAAGTTTTTATGAGTCCAGTAACTAAAAAAGAAGTTGGCTCTTGTAGTACTATAATTAGTACTTACAAGAGAATTGGTGTATTGGTAGATAAAGGGTTCAAAAAAAGTGCTTTTGAGATGTTCAATGTGTTAGATTCTTTTGGAAATATAAAAGGCGTGAAGACCGTATTAGTATTGCCGGTATTGGTTAATAAAAATTGAAATTTATGTGCTTGAACTTAAATAATTTTGAGAATTCAAGGTAAAGAAGTTCTAACCATTTTCTCCATTTTTTGGAAGTCAGAAGAAAATAAGGTCAAGGAATAGTTTTTTTATGAATTCAATTTGTACTTATATCAACTTAAATAACCTTCAGTTGAATTAGAGGTTTTCAATCGTTTAAAAAACCAAGTATTTCGTGCTAATTATTAATCTTAACTAATTAAAAATGAAACGAAATACTTTTTATGGTTTACCGGTTGTTTTAAAGGTTATACTGGTAACTTTTTTAACTGCCCTTATTTGGTCCTGCGAAAAGGATGAACAGGATATTTTATTAGAGAATGAGGATATCACCATCGCTCCTGAGGCCTATGGCGATATACTCTCACGAGAAGAGTTGAATAAATATATTTTAAGTAGTATTAAAGGTACCGATAACTCATTTAATTGGAATGAGGTTCCAGAAAATGTATTATGGAGTGCCTTGGTACATTCTGATCACCAATTGATGATTGGTTATAAAAAAGCGGAATGGAATGATGAGGATACAAGACAATATATGTACGAAAACGGATCACTCAATAAATCTTTATCCGGTGACCTTTTTGATGTAAAAAACGATATAATAGACGAGATCTATGATACAGAGCTTGAAAAAAATAAAGATGCAACCAAAGAAGGTGTTCTGGTAAGAGAGAATGATCAATTACTCTCAATGACTATTAAAGTAGATAATCTGGAAACATTACGATCTTTACGAGCTTCTGATAATATACGTTATATAGAATCTACGTATACATTTTATAAAAGAGAATCTTTATCAAAGGACGGTTTTGGTTGTGGTCCATCTTCACCTGCATTGTTAAGAAACTACTATGATTACCTTACCATAAGTCCAGGGTCAAAAATAGGATGGAACTTTAAATATCATAAGATTAAAGAAACTTGGGAACATGGCGGTTACTTAGGAAAAGGTGTCGGTAAAGGGATTGGAGTAGCTATTTTTGATACAGGTAATTCCATTAACCAAAACTTACTTTCGGCAGCTTTTAATTCGGGTATAGTAACAGGTAGATCTTCATCTTATGTAGATTATTACGAAGGTTCTTCTCCTTGGGATATTTGTGGACACGGTACAGCGTTGGCAGGTGTAATTGCAGCACCTAGAACTGATCGTGGAAACACAATTGGGATTGCATATGGTTGTAATTTGCAAGCAGTAAAAGCCAATGGAGATGTAGTAATAAATGGGAGTAAAGATGTGTCTGCAATTGCTCAAGCATTTACAGTTAAAGCCTTAGAGCGTAATGTTAGGATTATTAGTATGAGTATGGGGAGTCCTATCTATTATTCTGAAATCGCTGATGCGATCATATTTGCTTACAAAAGAGGAAAGCTAATATTTGCGGCCGCAGGTACCATTCCAAATGGTAGTTCAATTTCAGGAGGTAATCCTGGGCTTACTAGGCTTTCGTTTCCATCAAACATGACAGAATATAATGGAGATGTGGTAATGTCGGTAACTGGGATTAATACCAAATACGGAGCTTGTGGAGAGTGTGTACAAGGCCCAATAGTAGATTTTGCAGTAGTGATGGAGCAAATGAATGGAACACAGGCGTTAGCATTAACAACCTATAGTAATGAACCATCTACTATCGGGGGATCTTCTGTAGCTACTGCAACAATGGCCGGAATAGCAGCGATAGTATGGGGGAAAAACCCGACTTTACCAAGAGCAGATGTTGTGTTTGCTCTCAAAACAGCTTCAGATTTTCCAGCAAGAACAAGTAACTGGTTTGGTTATGGGAAAGTTAATGCATTAGAAGCGTATAAAGCCTTTGGTAATTAATTATGATTAAATACCTTGAGAAAGTAACTAAAAGAAACATGTTACTTTTCTAAGGAATACAACTATTTTGAAATAACCTTTATATAATAAAAGCCTTTTGATAAGTTCAAAAGGCTTTTTGATATGGTAAAAAAAGAACTATAGGTTTTTATTGCATATTACTTAAATAATTAAACGGTAAAAAGCAATCCTAAATTCATAAAAAGTAGTATTCGATTCATAAGATCATTATTTGGATTCAGTATCATTTAGGTTGCTACAGAATACAATAATTCATGAAAATTTTGGGTATTTGTACCCATGTTTTTTGTTGTGTGATTTAATAAATTCGCGTTGTGGTTTTAGTAAAAAATATGCTATGAAATTCTTTTGGTTTTTGATACTTCAAATGGGTTTGTTTGCGAGTAATGATGCAATTAATTTGTTTACTAAACCTATAAGATTTAATCGACTTTTGTGCGTTCAATCAGTTGATGATGAAGCACTAAAAAAGAAACAGTATGATTCAGGCGTTCTTGCACAGTATTATTTCAATAGAGATACCGATTCTACCATAAAATATAGGAAGAGATTTATTAGGTATAGTCTCCAGTTACAAAATAATGATTCATTAGGTAAAGGTTATTATTTATTGGCTGCGTCTCTTTTTCAAAAAGGGGAATTAGAAGTAAGTCATAAATTTGCAGATTCTGCTCTTTATTATTATCAAACCGCAAAAGATACTTTGGCTGTTGGGATTTCCTATCAATTATTAAGCTCTATTTTTCTATCAAAAACTGATTATGAAAATTCATTACTCAACCTAAGGTTAGCAGAAAGGCTATATGATACTAATCCTCCTGAGGTTTATGAACAGTTGAGGTTGTATTTTAACTTCGGGAATGTCTATTTGCATTTAGAACATTGGGATATTTCAGAAACCTATTACGCAAAAGCCCTTGATTTATCAAATACCCTTGATAAAAGTGAGCAAGACTATTATGAACCATTAATTCTATTGAATCTAGGATTGATTTATCGGGAGAGGGATGAGTATCAAAGAACGTATGATTTATATGCTACCTTACTAAAGGAAAGATCTTTGGACGAGAATACAAGGATAATTATATTAAATAAATTGGCATCGGTTTGTGTCCTCTTAGGGAAAAATAGAGAAGCAAAGGAGCTGTCAGAAGAAGCGTTAAGTGCTATAGAAAAAAACGATTCATTTTCGATATATAGTGCAGAGATTCATAGTCATTATGGTTTAGCCTTAATAGAATTAAAAGAGTATAGCAAGGCTGAAAAAATACTACTCAAATCCTTACAATTATCAAAACAAATAGGAGATCCAAGCCAAATAGCAAGTAGATTGTCAGTATTGTCTGATTTTTATCGGGAAATTGGGAAAACTGAAAAAGCCTTTGACTATTTACAGGAAATGTCAGAACTCAAAGATAGCATTTATACGCAGGAAAGTCTTCAGAAACTACAAAGTGTAGAGATTGATAATGCGGTATTGGAGAAGGAAGATCAGATAAAAAAAGTTAAAGAGGAGAAATTGATATCCGAGACTGTTTTAAGAAAAAAATATAGAGGATATATCCTTTTGGTGCTCGCTATCTTGTTTTTTTCGGTTTTGGTTTTTCTTGTTTTTTTATTCAGAAATAAAACCATTATAGCCCAGAACAATCAAAAAATTGCAGAAGGTAAATTACAAGCGTTGCGCTCACAAATGAACCCTCATTTTGTATTCAATATGATTAATAGTGTGCAAGACTTTATACTGTCGTCTAATAAATTTGAAGCCTATAAATATTTGTCTAAATTTTCTGATTCTATTAGACTTATATTAGAAAACTCGGAGTATTCATCGCTATTAATCAAAGATGAACTCAATATTATCAGGTTATATGTGGACTTACAGCAAGTTAGGTTTCCCGACAAATTAGAGTATGAAGAACATATATTTCTTTCTGAAGAAGATTTGAGGATAGAAATACCTGCTATGGTCCTACAACCATTGGTTGAGAATGCTATTGTACATGGAGTATTTAATAAATCTACCGCTGGGAAAGTAATATTTACGATAAAGAAAGACGAAAAAAACAGGTACATTATCTGTAGTATAGAGGATGATGGAGTTGGGAGAATAAAGGCCTTGGAAATCAAAAGAAATAGAAAAACTTTAGAGGTTCGAAAATCAATAACGAATTATAATACTAAAGAGAGGATGGAAATACTAAGTAAAAAATTCAATAAAGAATTTGTATACCAGATTGAAGATTTATATGCAGGAGGAACACCAACAGGAACAAAAGTGAGTATTAGGTTCCCTTATTTCAATTAAAACAAAAGTGTAAGACTAATTTTTAGAGAATGAGCAAAAAACTAAGAACAATATTAGTAGATGATGAACCAAGTGGAATTCGTAATTTGGAAAAATTACTTCAGGAGTTTTGCCCTGTTGTCACTGTAGTAGGGAAGGCTCCTAACTTTGAAGTTTTAAAAGGCCTTTTAGAAAAGCAAGAAATAGATCTTGTCTTTTTGGATGTTCAAATTAATAATTCTCTAATTTTTAATTTTTTGGAAGATCTGGTAGAGATTAATTTCGAAATTATTTTTGTTTCAGCTTATAATCATGCTCTAGAAGCCTTTCGTTATAGAGCTGTAAATTATTTACTAAAACCTGTAGATATTTCAGAGCTTATTAAAAGTGTGCACCTAGTTTATGAGAATATCTTCAGGAATGATATTTTTAATGAAATGACTAGTTCTTTGTCTTTATCTCAAGAGAGTAAGAGACCGAAGAATGTTTTTCTACCTACTTCTTCTGGTTACGAAATTATCGCTGCGGACTCTATACTATACTGTATCGCAGATGGAAGTTATACAGAGTTTGTTTTGGAAGAGAACAAAAAAATTGTAGTCTCTCAGTACATTAAAATTTATGAAAGAAAACTTTTGAAATTTGATTTCATTAGAATACATAAGTCCTATTTGATAAATCCAACTCATGTAAAAAAGATTTCAAGATCAGACGGAGGGTATTTAGAGATGAGTGATGGTAGAATGCTTCAGGTAAGCAAAAACAAAAAAGATGAGACGATGCAAAAACTCATGTTTCATGAGGAGTAATGAACTTAGATTTATGTAGTAAATTATGCAACCGATCTTGGTTTTTCAGTAAATGATGATAGTATATAAAATCAAAAACCTTTGTATTCATGAATACAAAGGTTTGTTTTTGATGTCGGGGTGGCAGGATTAATTAAAATTCTGTAACCCTCTATATTTTAGTAGTTTAAACACTTTTAACTATATGTGTTCACCTATTTATACACTAAAGTTAAAAAGAACTATTTAAAAACAAATAATATTTGTCTTTACGGTGGGCAAATATACAATTTAGAATAAAAAAAGTAGAATAAGTTATATTTTTTTGCATTAAAAATAGAAGTTTAAAAGCATTTCTTAAAGTCAAAAAAAATAGCGAGGCGATTTTGGCTAGCCTTCCCAGTAGGAAATTCCATATCAATTAATTTTATACGGTGTTACCCAGCGTTTTTTCTTTCAGTCAACTTATTATAAGTAATGACTTAATATAGTTTATCTTTAACTAAATAAGAAACATATTTAATTCCTAAAAATTGATGAAACTTTATATTAAATATATGGTAAGCTTAAGATGTAAGCTTTTTGTTAAAAATGAGTTAGAAAAACTGGGTTTACACTATATAAGTGTTGAGCTTGGAATGATTGAAATAAAAGAAGATATTTCTGAATCTCAAAAACAAGAATTCAAATCAAATTTAGCTAAGTCAGGACTAGAATTAATAGATGATAATAGAAGTATTCTTATAGATAAAATTAAAAACGTGATTATAGAAATGATTCATTATTCTGATGAATTTCCAAATGTTAACTATTCAGATTACATAGCACAAAAATTGAATTATGATTACACGTATTTATCAAATTTGTTTTCAGAAGTAAAGGGAATTACTATTCAGCATTTTATAATTAAACATAAAATAGAAAGGGCAAAAGAATTGATTCTTTACAACGAACTTAATCTCACTGAAATTGCCTATAAATTAAATTACAGTAGTGTTGCTCATTTGTCTAACCAATTCAAAAAGGTTACTGGACATACACCTACTTTTTATAAAAAAATAGGACAAAAAAGAAAGCTAAATCTAGAGAACCTGTGACATGTGTAATCATATATGATAGTTGTGTAATACAATTTGAGGTATTAGTCGTCATCTTTGTGATAGTAGTACAATTAAGCACTACTTTAAATACATAATTATGGAAACCCAGAACAAAGAAGGCGAGAAAAAGACAAGTGAACTATTTAAATTTAGTGGCGATTGGGATAAACAATCAAAAGCATTGAAAGTGAAATATCCAAAATTGACTTCTGAAGATGTGAAATTTGAAAGTGGTAAAGAATTAGATTTAATTAAAAGACTAGAGAACAGGTTAGATAAAGACAGAAATGAAGTTGTAGGTATCTTGAAATCAAATTATAAAAGCATTGCAAATGCTTCCTAGAATATTAAGTTAAATCTATATATTAAGAACAGTTTTTCACTAAACTGTTCTTTTTTATTAGCTTTATTTTAATGTAACTATAGCACAAAGTGTATAACTTAATGTACTATCTCATCGTTATCATTGTAAGGCTATTAATCAATTAGGGAAGTTAGGATAAACTATTTATTCGGACTTAAAAAAGCAGACTCAAGTCTGCTTTTTTTCATAAAAATAATATTCAACAGCGATCCGTATATATTCGCTCGATTAACTTTTTTAGTTCCATTTCATAGGTTGCAAACGTCTAATAAACTTTATTTGTTTTCTTCCATTCTGAGCAATATTTAAATACACTGGTTTAGCCTTTAAACCATTAATTATGTTCTTAAGAAAAGGTTCAATGACAACTGTAGTTTTTAGTTGCTTTTTTTTAGATACTTCAAATTCTATATCTATAATGTCGTTAATGCGTAAATGTGTCATAATCTATATGTTTTTTATATAACAAAGTTGAGGCTATTTCCTTTCCTTATGTTACATGACAATATTGAGTTTTTATACATTTAACTGATTTAATATTTTTAATTATTTAGTTCTAGACCGTAATATCTGTAATTCTTTTCAAAAGTTATACAACCTGATCAAAATCATAAAGTTTAACTTGTTATACAATACTTAACATTTAAAAATTTATAATTATGTCTAGAGAAAAAAGCGACAAAGCTAAAAGCAGTAAGACAGCACCAACTAGGACAGCGAAGGAAAAGAAACTGGCTAAAGCAGAAAAGAGACGAACGAAAAAGGACGAGTAAATACAATTTGTGTTATGGAGAATCATGAATTTGAAAACCTTAAGGCATTCAATATTGGCAATGAGTTGAAATATGTTTCGAATACTATAATCGTTAAACATATTTTAAATGAAAGAACAGGCAATATAATGGCTTTAGCATTGGACTATGGTAAAGTGTATAAGCCCAAACAAACACCATTTTCAACTTTTGTAAATGTAATTGAGGGAAAAGCAGAAATTGTAGTAGACAACATGTCCACATATTTACAAAAGAATGAATCCATGATTATTCCTGGTCATGTTTTATATACAATAGAAGCAAATGAAAGATTTAAGATGCTTTCAATTATTTTAAAAAGTGGCTATGACGATTTAGAGCCATAGAACAAAATCAAATATAATGAGTAACTTATTTAAATCAGGTGATATAGTGTGTGCAAAAGTTAATCCTACAAAACCTCTAAAAGTTAGAATTTTTGCTAGAAAAGTATATTATTGTAACGTATATAATCAACCAGAAGAAAAAGAGAAATTGAATTTTATAAAAATAAAAACTAGATATAGTTGAATTCGGAAAGTAATTTTTACAATGTTGGGTAACGAGCTGCTAAACGCAGTTCTGTATTTTTTGAGTAAATATAAAGAATTTGGACAACCATTTATTTAGATATTAGATTTCCACTTAAATCGAAATAATGGTTTGTCAAATAGATAGAGTAGCTATCGTTATTTGTCAAATTCTGATTATTGGGAACAAAAAATGCTGATCCAAATTGCATTTAGCTGTAGTAGCCACTACTTAATCCGACAGATGTGGTCATTCTGAACTTTGCAATAATATATCCAGTCAACGTATCGGCTAATTACCAATTTCAATGCCGTATCAACTTTAGCATGAACTACCTGTCCTTCTTTATACTTGTTTTCCATAACGCTGTTGAAATGTATCTGTCAGAAAAAGAATTATTAAGCTTGATCCTTCACTTGATGATGTTTGTAATCCTCCTCATAAAATATCTCTGTAGGGGAGAGAATAGGTTGTCGGGTCTTCATGCTCAGGATCACTTTTATTGATTTTTTCATCAATTTGGCAGTAATATTTTTTCTAAAAACATCCGCCAGTTTCCAAAGCCCATCCGGTGTAATAGCAATTAAATCTGCATCTATTGATCTGGTGAAATTAATAATACCATCCTCTATCGTAAGGTCATTATATATGTTATGCGTGCTTTGATTTAAATCAAATTCGTTGCTAAATTCTGCCATTAATTTTAGGCTGTCATGGGTTCTTTGGAATCGGCTCGGTGTATTTACCTTTAGCAAATGGAGATTAGTATCAAATAAGTCAATAATCTTTTTCATTCTCGGAAATATTTCATATATCTCACCATAAAACTCTGAGGCGAGAACCATATTTTCTATATTAAAGTCTTTGAATTGTTCCTGTACAATTAAGACTGGCATCTTAGCTAGTAACATGACTCTTTCTGTATTTGAGCCAATGAATGAGCCTCCCAACCGGCTATCCCCATAAGCACCCATTAATATTAAATCAACCTGATGGCTATCCGCGTGCTTAAGGATGGTTTTATATACATCATATCTCAACTCATAAATAGTCTTAGCATTTTTGATGTTATATGAGCTTACAATTGTATCCAATTTACGCTGAATGTTACTTATAACTTTATCGCCACCAGGCATGTTATGATAATTTTCATAATCATCATCGTCTGAATTCAATGGTCTGTCGACAACATGCAAAAGAACCAATTGAGCTCCTGTTTGCTGCGCAATTGAAGCGGCCGAACTAACAGCATAATTTGCGTAATCCGAGAAGTCTGTAGCTACTAATATTTTTTTCATAGTTTTTTAAAAAATCTAGGGTGCCCTAATCAACAATACTATTGAATTCTGTACCTTTTTTATAATCTTTCAGTTGAGATCTTATTGTATTAAGATATTCTTCTAAACAGTTTGGTTGAATCCCTTTTTTATCAATCGAAAATTGGAAAGGTGTTTCATCCAAAAGATTGTATAGTTCAGGATATTTATCTCCTATTTCCATCGTTACTGTAAGGATCTCATTAGTCAATTCTTTTATTTCTTTTCGGTTAGTTGCCATTGTTTACAATCAGTATATATAGTACACGTTATATTTCCTGCAAAACTGAATTAGATATTGTTAATCATAGTAGTTATAAACTATTTTTGCCAACTACAATTCCGTTTTCTTTTCTTTTCAATGGAACGATACTAGCCATTTCACTCACTACATTGACTAGATCAGAACCATCTGGTACGATAATTTTGGTATTGTTTTCTAGTGCAGTTTCCATGGCTTCTAATTTCCTGAGCAGTTGTGCATTTCCGATAAAGTATTTATCAGCTGCTTCGTTTACCAGTTTTATGGCTTCCGCTTCACCTTCAGCATGCAAAATTTTGGCGCGTTTGTAGCCTTCTGCTTCTTTGATCTTGGCCCGTTTAATTCCATCCGCAACCGTTTCTGCTGCGGTAGCTGAATCTATTGCAGCAATTTTTTCATTTTCCGCTTTCACCACCTTGTTCATTGTTTCCTGTACATCCGAAGGGGGATCAATTTGCTTTAACTCAGTTCGGATAATTTCGATTCCCCAGTCCTTTGTTTCTTTGTGCAGTGTTTCATGCAGTTCCATGTTAATTTTGCCCCTTTCACTATTTGCTGATTTAAGCGTTAACGTTCCAATGATGTTACGTAATGTGGTACGGGCAAGGTTTACGATCTGGTATTGGTAGTCGTTTACATCGTAGGTAGAACCTTTTACACTATCCTCATCTGACTTTACTCTGAAGTAAACCTGAGCATCTACACTGGCATTCAAGTTATCGTTGGTGATGATTTCCTGTGGTTCAGCATCTACCATTTGTTCAGTGATGTTCACCAAGAAGAGCCTATCTATTAGAGGTATTATCCAGTGAAACCCAGGTTCAGCCAGTTTCCTGTATTTCCCAAGCCGCTCAATAAGCCCCTTGTGTGTAGGTCTTACGATTCTAATACCTGCTATCAATATAATGGCAACAGGGATAATGATATAAATATAAATCGGTTCCATATTTGTGTGCATTAAGCGTTAGAATGATTTTTTTTAAATGGACAAGGTCTAGTCAGGTCTTGTTCATTAGAAGGTTTAATTTTCAAGCTTTGGTTAATTTTTTTTTGGTTGACCTTTTTTGATGATATTATTACTTCTTTTCGGTTTTTATTCAAACGGGTTTCTATCCTTTTGAGCAGTTCGTTTTCTTTTCCGGTTTCGAATTTCAAATCTTCATCCGTAAGTTGTGAAAACTTACCTTTTAATTCTTTCCACAGATTAGCTCAGTTATCAGTAATCTTGAAGGTATCATCGATCTTTTTTTTGAGAATTTTCCATCTTTTTTAGTTGACATTGTGAATTTATTTTCACAACATTATAAAGATACATCTACTATATATCTCTTTCATTACACAAAAAGGGAAGAGAGTTACATTTATCACACATCCTCATGAAGGCTTCCCTGTTTTAATATATAACTTCGTGCTCATTCTTATAATAATTTGTAACTAAACAGACATCTTGATCTAAATATACCATTTAATCTTATTTTAAATTACACTTCTATAAAAGATTCTTATCGCTATTATGATAATAGATAGTCTATTTATAATCTTTTTATTTGTCTCAACAAATTATAATTATGCCTCTTGAGTTTTTTTAATTTATTAAAAGACTTTCTTTTAATTACATTTAGTTCTTTTTTTAATCAAATTAAGCATAAGCCCAAAGCTTTGAATAGCTTATAATTCGCCCTTATCAGTTGGTCACAATTAACAATTACGGAGAGTATTCCCCCGATAGAAAGTTATCAATTACAAGAACTTACTATCATAAAAAACTCTCTATGTAAGCGTGATTGTAAAACTAAGGGGGAATAGCAAGAGGGTAACACGCTGCGCGATGTTACTGTTTCATAATCCTATGGATTAGTGCTGTTTGCATGTTTTAAAACAACCTATAAAGAATCATTTTTCATGGAAAAATGCGCTGAGCTCAATAGATATAGGAAGTTTTTCACGGAAAAAAGTGATTGTTAATAGAGTTTATTACTATTTGTTTTGAGTTGATTAACGTTGAATTTTACTTGATTGGTTTTTACTGTAAAACAGTCTACAGCCCCTATGAATAGGCAATAATTTACAGTAAATTTTTTATGCCTAATATTATTTGTGGGTAATTACTCTAATTTGGATTTTTAGTACTAAAATTGAGAGCTTTCTTTTCCATTTTTTAATAAAAAATGCGCTCAGCCCAGTAAAATCAAGAAATTTTTTACTAAAAAATGAAAATTTGAATTGTTTTGATGCGTTTTGAAAAAGGCTAACGCACTCGCTTTAAAGCTCGTTTGTTTCATTTTCAAAGTGATGGATTCTCCTCGCGCTAACTTAGAATTAATAGAAAGGTACCAATTATACCCAGCCTCTGAATCCATCACTTTAAAAACGCTTTCTTTGTTTTCTCTTGAGCCTTAAATCGTTCCAATAAATGACCAATATCTTCACTAATTTTTGATTCGACAACCCTTGCATAGATTTGAGTAGTGGATAATTTAGTATGCCCTAAAAGTTTTGATACTGTTTCTATAGGAACTCCATTAGAAAGCATTATAGTGGTTGCGAAGGTATGCCTGGCAACATGAAACGTGACGTTTTTATGAATACCACATGCTTTAGCTATTTCTTTTAAATAACAGTTTGTTTTTTGATTGGAATAGAGTGGAAGTATGGTTTTAGAGTTTGTTATCTCTAAAAGCTTCTTATATTTTTCGATAATTAAAAGTGCCTTTGGTAAAATAGGGACCTTGACTAATTCATTTGTCTTCTCTCTTTTGGTATGAATCCAATATCTATTATCAATACCTAAGACTATTTGATTTGCAGTCAATTCTTTTACATCGATATACGATAAACCTGTGTAACATGAAAACAGAAAAATATCCTTGACTCTTTCTAATCGTTCTTGTCTGAAATAAGTTTCTTCTATTAATTGCAACTCTCTTTCAGTAAGAAACTGTCTATCATACTTGGTAAACTTTAGCTGAAACTTTTGAAATGGATTTTTGACAATCCATTCTAATTTCAATGATAGATTGATCATTTTCTTGAATCGTTCTAGATGTTTCATTACTCCATTATTAGACAACTTCAGTTCTCCTTTGGAATCCCTATATGCCCTTAAAAATTGTTCAAAGTCAGTGATAAATCTATAATTCAATTGCTTTAAATATATGTTGTCTACTTTTCTTCTTTTTATCAGAAACTCCTTTAAGTACTTGTCTGTAGTGTAGTAGTTCTTAAGAGTTCCTGGCTTTAATACTGAAGCCATATTCGTATTGTGATATTCAATAAGCTCGACTAATGTTTTACGATTATCATCTTTACCCAAATATCTTGCTTTGATTGCGGAGGCAGAAATGATCTTATCTTCTTCTAAAAGTTGTTTGTGACAATTAAGGAGTTTTGCATAAATATTGTCAAGATAATTGTTTAAAATTCGGGCATTTGTCGTGGTTCCACGTGCTTTTCCTTTAGAAATGTCCCAATTGTTCACCGATATGCTTCGTTGAAGACTCATTTCAGAGCGTTTTCCATTGACTGTAATTCGGCAATAAATTTTTAGTAATCTCGAATTAGTTCGAGATTTTCTTGGAAAGAAAATAATTGAAAAAGTGTTGCTTTTCATGATCTTAACTAACTTTAATTGAACAAATGAATTTGTATAAGACAAATCAAAAAATGTTCCTAAAAGCTCTTTAAAGTTAAGACAATTAGTATAGAAAAGTGTTCACCGAATTGTTCACCTATTTATTGCTTTCAAATGGATTTAAATGAAAGCAATAAAAATAAAAAACACTGATAATCATACAATTAACAGTGTTTTATTCCCTCTTGAAAGAGGTTCGTCGGGGTGGCAGGATTATCCTTGATGATCCTGTTTTAAGGGTGTTGCTCAACAAAACCCAATCCCTGCTATCGCCTATTTGTCTTTTTTATTTGATTTCACTTTCTAAAACTACGTTTTGAAGTTGCATCAAATAAAAAATCCAACCACTTTCGTGATTGGATTTTGGTGGTCGGGGTGGCAGGATTCGAACCTGCGACCTCCTGCTCCCAAAGCAGGCGCGATAACCGGGCTACGCTACACCCCGAAAAATGCGGAGAGACGGGGACTCGAACCCCGGCAACACTTTCGCGTTGACAGATTAGCAATCTGCTGCATTACCACTCTGCCACCTCTCCTGATAAGTCTTTTTAAGAACTCTGCATTTGTATTCCCAAATGCGGATGCAAATGTAACTTTTATGTCCCTACAATGCAACATTTTTTTTGCATTATTTTCGTTTTAATGAGTAGGTCTTTTTAAAAAGTTGAAAATCAGTTTTTTCTTAAGAGTAAAAATGGTCTGCATTTTGTATCGTGTGATCAAAAAAAGCTTTTTTATATTTGTAAACAATAGACCTATTTTAGCTATGATACGCCTAACAAAAAATACTACCCATATGAATTTTAAATACATTCTGGTTTTTGCTTTATTGACTAGTAGTTTTGCATTTGCCCAAAAACCAGTTCTTCTCAAAGATTTTACGTTTAAGTCAGGAGAGAAATACAAACGTATAAAAAGTATCAATACCTATAATATAGCTGTTGGAGATCGATTGGTTTCTATAAAAAAGGGACGGAAGAATATGACGATCCAGCGTTTTTCTTTAAAAGACCTTAAAGAAGATCTTAAGAAAAGACAGGTAGTCGAGGATAAAGGAGATTTTCAAACGGTAATGCAGCTCAATGACAAAGCAGTAGTTTTTTATACCAAAGGAAACAGAGCTTATGGTCAGAAAGTGTCTCCTACGGGTATTGTGGTAGAAAAACCGATACAATTAATAAATGATAAAGAAGGTATAGCCAGAAATTTTGGTTTTAAAAGTACCTATGGATATGATGCAGGTGGAAGAATTAATCAATTTGTTTTTAAAGCTTCTCCTGATAGAAAAAAGTTATTGGTACTCTTCCGTATCAAAACTCCGGATAATAAGCCAGATAAAGTTGGTGTTACGGTCTTTAGCGATGGGCTTAATTTATTATGGAGACGCAAAGTAACTATGCCTCATCCTTCAGAAATTATGCAGGGAGAAGATTTTGCAATCGATAACTATGGTAATTTTTATATGACTGCTTCTTATTTTAGCGAAGTAAATGATGATAAGGATAAACTTACTATGGCATACAAAACCGAGGTTTATCGCATCAATGAAAATAGTGGGCCAATAGTAGAGCAAGAGTTGAAAATTCCAGGATATTCTATCACCGATGGAGTGATCGAATTTGATCCCCAGGGTAATGCAAAGGTTACTGGATTTTATGCGGATAACACGGATAAGTCCGTTGTCAAAGGAGTGTTTACTGCCAATCTAGCCGATGATGGAGCAATAGGCGCAATTTCAAAAAGTAACATCTCTGATGAGATACTTCAAAAGTGGATATTCGAGAGAGAGGCCAGAATAAATGAAGGAACACAAAAGGAAGACGATAAAAAAGATTTAGAGAATTTAAGAGTGAATGATGTTGTTTTTAATCCAGATGGTAGTACTACCATTTTTGGAGAACAACGTTATGTAGAGTCGTTTACAACTTCAAGTTCCTCGGGATCGAGAACAACTTATAAATATTACTATCGAGATATCGTTGCGTTTAAACTGTCTTCTGATAACAAACTGTTATGGGTACATAAACTACCCAAAAACCAATTGGGAACAGTAAGCAAACGAAGTATGTCTTATCTCAATTTTAAAAATGATGGAAAACATTATTTGTTTTACATCGATGACTTTACAAATCTGAAACGTTCTTTTGAAGAAGCTCCTACTCGTTATTTTGATGGTAAAAAAGAATTTATTTATATGACATCATACATTATCGATGATGCTACGGGAGAGGTTTCCAAAGAAGCTATTTTGACCGGAAGTGATATTCGAAATTCCAGATTGGATGTTATAGAATTGACTAAAGCAGCCACCTTACCGAATAAGGATATGATTTTTGAAGCTTTCGACGGAAAGAAGAACAATTTATTGCTTAAGGTATCAATTGCTAAATAGAAGTCCCTTCTAACAGGTATATTTTTATTTTCAGAAAAAAGTTCTAAAGCTAGTGGTAATGTTTTGTACTGCTGTGACACTCATGAGTAAAGTACAAATATTAAATAACAACTAGACCGATGAAAAAATACACCATTTTACTTTTATTGATAGTTATTACTAGCCATTCGTATGGGCAAGTCAATGTAGGGAAAAGTAAGTCTCCTATCAATCTTTATGTTTCAAAACACAAAAAAGATGTGTTTGAAAACATCAAAAAAACCAATACCGTTTTTGTAGTACCATCATCATTAGACGCAGAAGAATTTAAAACAATGATTTCGACTGTTTGGACATTTAATGAAATCACGTTTATTGACGAAAAAACGTATGATGACAATTCAGAAAAATATATATCACCAAGTAATTCAATTATTCGCTTGGTAGATAATGGATATCAAAAACAAAAGACAGGAGGAGTTATGGGACCAGGGACGAGAACCGTTGCAGAATATATCGTCTTTAAGTTTATGATGGCGTCTAATTTTGAGAATGTCAAAAAGAACAAAAAAGGAAAATTGAAGTATGATTATTTGAACGTAGCGGAGCTCTTTTTTACTCCAAATATCAGATATAGGCAGGACTTTAGCTCAAAAATGAGAATAGGAAGTTTGGATAAGATCAATGAAAAATACGGAGAAGAACCTGGGTTTTACAATTTTGATATGGGGTATATCAAAAACTATTTTCAAGAACTTAATAGAAGGCTTTCTAACTCAGAAAACTTAGTAATCGAAGATGGAATTGAGAAAAAAGAGGAACTAAAAAAATTAAAGGATCAAACCTTGTACGCTCCAAAATGGATTCTGAAAAAATACAATGCATTAGCTGCTACTTGGGGTAAAACAAGAACAGAAGAAGATATTTTTGGTAAATATGGACATAAGTATGAAGTGATTGATAACGAGGATTTGAATAAAAAAATCCTTAACGGTGACGATTTCTATTACTTGATGCATACTCAATTTAATCAAAAGAAAATGGTATCGGTAATTCATAGTACCACAGGAGAAATCATTTATTTAAAGGAAGATGGATCCTATAACATAAAAGATTCTGATCTTAAGAGTATTGCAAAACTCATCAAATAATGATTTAAAATTCTAGAAAAGGAAGCTTTTTGCTTCCTTTTTTCATATTTGTAATATCTTATAAAACCAATCGTTTCTAAGAGAAAACTTTCAATTTTAAAACATGGTAAAAGTAATATCCCTCGTTTTTTTACTCTTTTTTAATACAGGTGATGCTGTTAGTTTAAATAGCATTCGAGATGCATACAAGGTTTGTAATCAGTCAAAAGAAAATGCTGAAAAGTTTTATGAAATGACCAAAAAGGCTGCCGAGAACGGAGAAGCTATTTATGAGGGGTATCATGGGGCTGCTTTAGCACTTCAAGCTTCTTTTGGGTGGAACCCTTTTTCTAAGATGTTTTATTTTAATAAGGGAAAGAAGCTGATAGATAAAGCGATCCAAAAAGAGCCGGATAATATTGAACTACGAATGATACGATTAAGTATCCAATCCAATACACCAAAAATCTTAGGGTATAACAAAAATATAGAGGAAGATCGAGATTTTATCTCAGCAAATGTTGATAAAATTACAGGAAAGGACCTAAAAGAATACATAGAAGGGTACATCTCGCATTCAGAAGTGTTTACTAATCCCTGATTATAAATCTACCTTTTTACACTGCAAGACAATTTTTTGATCATTACAATCCGTTGTGAAGAATAGAAAGTCTTGCCCACCATCTTTGATTTTGAACTTTTTACGAAGAGTAGATACGCTTTCCTGAAAGTTCCTGGTAGTAATATTTGCCTTATTGATGTTAGCTTTGGCTAAGATCTTTTTTTGATAAGGAAAAGAAGCAATGATTTCGAATCGTCTTCCCGGAAATGTAATAAGTTCATGAGAGGTATATACATGAGAGTTACGATGCAACTTAGGTATAGAAAGATGATTTGAAACACTTGTAAAACCACCACTTTTCATGATAGCGGCATTAGGTTCGTACAAATATTTTTTTGGTTCAGATAAGTTAAGAGGTAGCTGGTTTTCTTCAGAAAATATAAAATCGAATTCTTGATTGCCTTTTTTCTGTAAATTAATGGTCTTAATTTTTAACTCTTTTTCATAGCCTTTCTCGATGAACCAAAGCAACTCCTTTACTTCATTTTCCACCGCAACCACATGAATTTCTTTGATGTTTTTTAAAGATTTAATTCCAGAGCTGATATCCAGCAAGGGAGATGTTTTGATGAGGATATTAGTGCTTTTGGAAAGCAAAAAATTAAGATGTTCGGGAACATTGGGTACACAATCCTCTAGAAAAAATACTTTTCCTTTACTTTCATGTCTTCTCGAAGGATCGATGTAAATGTAATCTATCGAATCATAATCGTTCAATATTTGTATACCATCTCCACATAATGATTTCACATTTTTGGTATTCAACATTCCAAAGTTATGAGAGGCGATAGTGCTCAGTTCTTTATTCATTTCGCAATGAATAACCTCTTTGAATACTTTGGCAAAGAAATAATCATCAATACCAAAACCACCAGTAAGATCAATTAAGGTATGTCCTTGTATTTGCTGACTTTTATAACTAGCAGTTATTTCAGAAGAAGTTTGCTCTAGATTCAAACCAGGAGGGTAGTAGATATTGGGACAAGAAAACCAAGTTGGTAATTTCTGTTTTGCCTTAAAACGCCCAATAATTTGTTGTGCTAATTCTTGTACAGTGACGTTTGAAAACGGACTCCCTGCCAAAATCAGTTTGCTTACATCTATAGGCTGGTCAGAATTTTGGATAATATATTCCTGTATGTCTGTATGTAAAATATGAGTATTCAATAATATCGTTTTGATATGATATTTGCTTCTATAAGATTTAGAGGTCTTTGGTCAGCGTTTTAACGATTTTATACTCAGACAAAAACTCTTTTGCAATTACTTTGATCGCTGTATAGAAAGGAACAGCAACAATTAGTCCTCCGATACCAAATAGCAGTCCAAAAATAAGAATGGCTAAAAATATCTCTAGTGGATGTGATTTTACACTTGTACCAAATATAAGAGGTTGGTTTAAGAAATTATCGATGAGCTGAATGATAAGATATCCTATTAGAATATAAGTCAATTTTGGTAAGATCACTGTTGGGAAATCGTATCCAAGGTTACTGGTAGTAGCCAGAAACAAAACAAGCACTCCACCAAATAAAGGTCCTATATAAGGGATAAGGTTTAGAATTGCGGCTATTAAAGCTACTGCGATAGCATTGTTTACTCCAAAAATCAAAAGCAATATGGTGTACAGTATAAATAAAATGCATACTTGCAGTAACAAGCCTACAAAATATCTGGATAAGAGATCTTTGATTTTTGTAAAGGCTCTCATAAATTTATTCTCATCTTCTTTTTTTGCAAAAACCAATAGGCTATTTTCTAATAACTGACTGTCTTTTAGTAGAAAAAAGGAAATAAACAATACAGAAAACAAACCAATCAAAACAGCACCAAATCCGCTTAAGAAGGAATTGATCAAATTAGGAACCGCTTTAAGATCAAAAAACTGCATCAAATCTGTTTGCTTAAATAACTCAATAAAGCTTAGTTTTTCTACATTAAAATAATCACTGATCTCCTGATTGAGCTGATCCAGATCATCACCAATTTTGTTGATGTCGATTTCGCCAATAAGCTGTCCTTGTTCTGTAATGATAGGAACGAATAACATCGAGATCCCGAAAAATACCAAAATGGTAATAAACAATGTAAACACTACAGCAAGGGTGTTGTTAAATTTCAGTTTTCTTTTTAAAAATGAAACCAAAGGCCTACCCATTAAAGAAATTACAGCAGCAAAAGCAATATAGATAAGTACCGATCTAATTTGGAATAAAAACCATAACAACCCTAAGACTCCTACAATGGCGCCAACCGCTCTAAGTATACCGTATGAAATTGTTTTTGAGTTCATAATTTAAAAAAGGATCAAAATTCTAAGTTCGTTTGGTTTAAAAATAAGATTATCTATCCAATCTAGCACTAGGGAGGAGTTGATTTGTAATCTCATAGAGTGCAATTCCTGTAGCTACGGCAACATTCATACTACTGTTATTGCCATACATATTGATATGTACGGTTTGATCTGATAATTTGAGGGCTGCTTCAGAAACACCATAATTTTCTTCTCCAATGATCAGTGCAATCTTTTGATCAGAATTTATATCATAGTCCGAACAAGCAATACTATCTTCAGTAATCTCGAGGGCAACAATCGAATACCCATCGTCTTTTAGGCTTGTAATGACCTCTGTAACTTCTTCTTTATGTTGATGCGCAACATGATGATGCGTTGACCTGGCTGTTCGCAACATACGTTTACTTACTACAGTAATGTCTTCACCGCAAAAGTAGATTTGAGAAATACCAAAACTGTCCGCAATACGAAAAAGACTTCCAATATTGGCAGGAGAATTTACCTGATCACAAATAAGAACTACCGGAAATTTTTTTTGTTCAAATTTAGTGGTATCGTGATGTAATTGATGGGCCATTTAATTTTCGAATGCGTATTTAATAATATTCGCTCCCATTTTGAGTGCTTTCAAACGAACCTCTTCGGGATCATTATGCACTTCTGGATTCTCCCAACCATCTCCCAGGTCACTTTCAAAAGTAAATAGCAATACCAATCTGTTATTATCTATAATACCAAGAGCTTGTGGACGTTTCCCATCGTGTTCATGGATTTTGGGTAGCCCTTGCGGGAAGTTATATTTTGAAGAGAATACAGGATGGGAAACAGGGAGTTCTACCAATTCTTTATCAGGAAATATTTTTACCAATTCCTTACGAACGTAGGGTTCCATGCCATAGTTATCATCAATGTGCAAAAAACCACCACTCAATAGATAGTTTCTTAGATTTTCAGCATCTTCTGGTGTGAAAAATACATTACCATGCCCAGTCATATGTAAATAGGGATACTGAAAAATATCTACGCTCTCTGGTTTTACCGTTTTGGGTTTCCCTGCAATGGTAGTATTAATATTTTGATTGCAAAACCTGATGAGGTTAGGTAACGCAGTGGGATTACTATACCAGTCACCACCTCCTTTGTATTGCAAAACAGCAATTTCCTGGCTATAGGTCGTAAAGGATGTCAATAAAATAAGGAGTAAAACCGTAAGCTTTCCCATAAATCTCGTCTAAAATAAAGTCTAAAAATACTAAAATTATAAAATGAAGAAGCACCTTTTAATTTTATTAACGCTCGTTGCGTTTTCGTTTGTATATGCCCAAGATCAGAATTCTGCCATTGTTTTAGAATTGTTTACCTCTCAAGGATGCAGTAGCTGTCCTCCAGCAGATGCCTTGTTGGATGATATTAGGGAGAAGTATGAAAATGATAACGTATATGTGTTATCCTATCACGTAGACTATTGGAACCGTTTAGGTTGGAGAGATCCTTTTAGTACCGAAGCCTATAGCGACTACCAAAGAGATTATGCGGTTAAATTCAGAAGTAGATCGATTTACACACCTCAATTGGTAGTAAACGGAAGCGAACATTTTACCGGATCAAATCAGTACAAAGCGGATGATGCCTTGCGTAGATATGCTAAAGCACCAACAACAAATAATATTAGTATTAGTGATGTGAACCAAAAGGGAAATACGGTGAGTTTTTCATATACAACCAAAGGAGATGAATTTTCTACAGTAACATTAGCGTTGGTAGTGGCAGAAAGAATCACTAAAGTTTCCAGAGGAGAAAATAGGAATAGAACCCTTAAAAACACCAATATTGTTGCCAATAGAGTGGTAAAAAATGAAGAAACTGGGGAAGTATCTATCGCAATACCAGATTGGGTAGGAGATACGGATCAATTAGCAGTTATCGCTTATACCCAGGATAGTGGATTACGAACTACAGGAGCTGTACGAATAGAAATTTAGTGTTAAGGGATAACTTTAAAGAGAATAAGTTGATTTAATTGCGGGAAAAAAGAACTAAAATTATTATCAGATACTACTAATATGGCTCTACTTCCGTCTTCAAAAGTAGAGCCAAAGGTAATTCCTTCCAAATTGTCGACCATGGTGTTGGTTAGTTGACTTCGGATGGTCTCAAAATCAAAAAGTAATGTTTTTTCTGCTTTCACAATATTCGCTCCAGAAAGCGAAGCAATATCCAATGTATTAGAAGCTCCACTAGCATCTACTTTATAGATTTTAACAGAATTTCCTCCATCCAGATATCCCGAAGAAAAAGAGCGTTCGAGTACCAGAAAAAGATCAGTATCATATTCCAGGATTTCTACCAATCCGTTTACCGTAAAATCGGTACCCAATGCCGGTGGTCGTGCCACAGGATCCAATTCGTATGCAAATTGCCTTTCGGCCATACCGGTAGTTTTATTGACATAGGTGATTCTAACTGGAGAGTCTGTATCTGTAAGACCGGGTTCGGGACCGTCTTCTACCAAAGGCAATTCGAAAGCGATCCAATACCCTTGTTGATCATGACTAATGGATAATCCTTCCAAAGCACCATTATGTCTTGGACCAGTAGTGTTATCCGTGGTGTTTGCACTAAAGTTATCTGGCAGTGCAAAGCTTTTGACTTGTTCTCCCGTTGTTGTAATTTCTATGAGAGCAGGATCAATTCCATTGACTATAGAACCTTCACTTGTATATAAAATAGTATTTGTAGTAGTATCAAATCGTATTGCTTCGGGATCTACCATTCCTGTTTCGAAGGAAATTCCATCTGCATTCTTGATTTCAGTCATTTTAGATATCCCCACATTAGTAAATCCTTGTTGCGAATAGGTGATAACAGCTTCGTAAAATCGAATAGGCGGAGTAGAAGCATCACTTAGCAAGTACCATTTGTTGTTGTGATAATCGATACCAGATAAGCCACCAAAAGGAGCACCTTCAATATCTTGACTTGGGATCACAAATTCGTCGATAAATTCCAAACCACTGATAGTATTGGTATCCGTATCTGGAGCATCTGGATTTGTATCATTGTTGTTGGACGAACAACTGCATAAAAAAGTGAATAGTACCAGTAAAAATAGCCCCTCATTTTTCATAACGATGTGATTTAAAATATAAAGATATCGATTCAAAACGAGATGCCAGTAGTTATGCATTAATGAATGCAATACTATGCACGGCAGAAATGGCTGCTGTTTCGGTTCGCAATCGAGTTGTACCCAAGGTGATTGGAGTATAACCTGCCTTTAGTGCTATTTCAATTTCCTTATTTGAAAAGTCCCCTTCGGGCCCGATCAAAATTGTGGTATTGGTTTTGGGCTCTACAATGTTTTTTAGTAGTTCTTTTTGACCCTCTTCGCAATGTGCGATCAACAATTGTCCTTGAGATTGCTGTTGCACGAACTCTGAAAACGAAACTGCCGGATGTAATTTTGGCAAATGATATTGTAAGGATTGCTTCATTGCACTTTGCAAAATACGTTCAAAACGCTCAGGTTTTATCACTTTTCGCTCACTATGATCACAAATAATGGGTGTGATTTCATCGATCCCAATTTCAGTTGCTTTTTCCAAAAACCATTCATATCGATCGTTCATTTTGGTTGGAGCAACAGCCATATGCAAACGATAAGGATGCTTTGTTTGTGTTTCTCTTGAATTTATTTTTGCAATGCATTGCGAAGGGTTAGAGAACGTAATTTCTGCAATAAACAGTTCTCCCTTACCATTGGTGATATGCAATACATCTCCTTCTTTTTTACGCAGTACTTTGGCTATATGCTTGCTCTCCTCCCTGGTAAAACGGATCTCTGTACTTGCGGTTTCTAAAGTATGGTTATAGAAAAGTTGCATTAGATTTTTATTCTGGCTTTGGCAACTACACTCATATCTGTAAATTCTCCTTTCAGGTATTTCAAATATCCAACAATCCCTATCATTGCTGCATTATCTGTGGTATATTCAAATTTTGGGATAAACGTTTCCCAACCAAATTTACCTTCACCTTCTTTCATGGCATTTCTGATTCCAGAATTTGCTGATACACCACCTCCGATAGCTATTCTTTTAATTCCTGTTTGTTTTGAAGCTTTCTTGAGTTTATCCACCAGGATTCCAATAATGGTATACTGCAAGGAAGCACAGATGTCGTACAAGTTCTCTTCTATAAAGTTTGGATTTTCCTTTACCTTTTTCTGAATAAAGTAAAGCACTGCAGTTTTGAGCCCGCTAAAACTAAAGTTCAAATCACTCACTTTGGGTTTAGGAAACTGAAACGCTTTTGGATTTCCCTGTTGTGCATATTTATCAACCAAGGGACCACCAGGATAAGGCAAGCCTAGTAGTTTTGCGCTTTTGTCAAAAGCTTCTCCCACGGCATCATCGATGGTTTCTCCGATGACATCCATATCAAAATGATCATTGACTTGAACAATTTGCGTATGTCCACCACTGATGGTCATCGCCAGGAATGGAAAATCCGGTTGTTGATATCCTTCTTCTTCAATAAAATGAGCAAGGATGTGTGCTTGCATATGATTTACATCAATCAAAGGGATATCCAGAGCCAGAGCCAGGGATTTGGCAAAAGAAGTACCTACCAGCAAAGATCCCATTAGTCCAGGGCCTCTGGTAAAGGCAATGGCATTCAAATCTTCTTTGGTAATTCCTGCTTGTTTTATGGCCTGATCAATCACGGGAACGATATTTTGTTGATGTGCTCTAGAAGCCAATTCAGGCACAACGCCACCGTATTGTTCGTGTATTTTTTGAGAGGCTACAACATTTGATAAAACTTTTCCGTTGCATAATATAGCAGCAGAGGTATCATCGCATGAGGACTCAATACCCAGGATGTATATTTTTTGTGGATTCATTATGAGGAAAAGGGCATAGAAATTGTTAATATTGTCAGCAAAGTTAAAACAATAAAGCATATCAAAAAATTTCGGAAAATATTACTTAGGGTATTTCTTACCCTTTTGTCGCTATTTGCATTTTTAGTGATTGTATTTTCTGTTCCTGCTGTTCAAACTTATTTTGGAGATAAAATCACCAATAATCTTAAAGAAAAAAATAACGTAGATATTACTATTGGTAGATTAGGGTTGACCTATGCCGGTAAAGTGAGTCTTAAAGAAGTATTGGTAAAGGATCATCATAATGACACATTGATGTATGCCGGCGAAATTAAAACTTCAGTAGGGAATATTAATGATATTTCTAATGGCCAACCAGAGATAGGAGATGTATCCATAGAAGATCTTGTTTTCAAAATGAAAATGTATAAGGATGAAAAGTCGGATAACCTCATGACTTTAATCCGCAAATTCGAAAGTGATAACCCTTCTTCTGGTAAACGATTTTTATTGACTACGCAAGCCATAACTATTACTAATGGAAGGTTTAGTTTCACCGATGAGAATCTAAATAATCCAGAAGTGATTGATTATCGAGATATTTCTCTGGATGCTGAAAATTTAATGGTCGACGGGCCTGATGTATATTTGAATATCAATGCACTGGGATTAAAAGATCAAAGAGGGCTTAATATTTCAAAGTTACAAACATGTTTTTCTATCAAACCGGAAGAGATGAATTTTCAGGAGTTGGTCATAGAAACTCCGGATTCTAAGATTCAAGGAGAAATATTGTTTTCGTACAAGGTTGGTGGACTCAGTAATTTTGAAGATGAGGTAAATATCAAAGCTGATTTTGATAAAGCCAGTGTATCCACAAATGATCTAATTCCTTTTTATGGTGGATTTGGAAGAAATCAACAGTTTAGATTAAAAAACACCTCGGTGCGTGGAGTATTGAACGATTTCAAAGTCGTTAATGCTAATATTACCGGATTAGACAGATCTATAGTAAAAGGAAATATTAGAATTAAGAATGCGGTTTCAGACGCTACAAAGTTTGAGCTCGAGGGAGATTTTGATGATATTACCACCAATTACTACGACCTTATCAATCTTATGCCTAAAGTTTTGGGAGAAGCGCTTCCTAAACAATTGTATCAATTTGGTAGTGTAAAAGCCATAGGTAATGCTTCGGTGACTACCAAAGCGGTAGATATGGATATGGATTTGATATCTCAACTCGGCAAAATAAATGCATTTGTTTTACTAGAAAATCTGGATGATATCCGGACATCTACCTATAATGGAAATGTAATTTCGAGTAACTTCAATGTTGGGCAATTGTTAGGATTAAAAACAGTGGGGAATGCAGGATTTGATATTCATGTTGATGGTAGCGGTTTTACCCTGGAAAGTTTGGATACCAAGATAGAAGGGGATATCAATAAACTTGAAATTAATAATTATACCTATACCAGGCTTAAAGCTATAGGAAACCTAAAAGACCGTGTTTTTGATGGGGAACTAGATTCCAGAGATCCTAATATCAGATTTGCTTTTAACGGGGTTGCTGATTTATCTCAAGAAATCAATAATTATGATTTTGTAGCTCAAGTGGATCATGTGGATTTGAATAAACTGAACATCTTTACTCGAGATGAGGTGTCTGTGTTTAATGGAGATGTATTCATGAAAATGAAAGGAACCAATATCAATGATGCCTTTGGTACCATTTCGTTTGCGAAAACCTTGTATGCTAATCAGGACGCAAATTATTACTTTGAAGATTTTGACATTACTTCAAGTTTCGATGATCAAAATGTACGTACCATCACCATCAATAGCCCAGATATAATTCAAGGGAGTGTAAAAGGAATTTTTAGGTTTGAAAATGTGTATGATTTATTTAGAAACTCTTTAGGAAGTCTGTATACTAATTTTGAAGCTACAGAGATTACAGATGATGAGTTTATGGAGTTTGATTTCAATATCTACAATAAGATTGTGGATGTTTTTTATCCAGAAATTCAGTTCGCACCTAATACAGTGATAAAAGGCCGAGTAGAAAGTAATGAATCCGAGTTTAAACTCACTTTTAAATCCCCTGCTATCCGAGCATTTGGTAATTTGATGGAAGAGGTGGACATCCAAATCGATAATAAGAACCCATTATTCAATACTTATGTCGCGGTCGATAGTATAGCCTCCAGAAACTATGGATTATCAGAGTTTAGTTTGATTAATGTAACCCTCAAGGATACGCTATTCATGCACTCCGAATTTAAGGGAGGCAAAAATAATGCAGATAACTTCAACCTGGAGTTTTATCATACCATCAACCAGGAAAATAACTCGGTGATTGGGTTCAGAAAATCTGATCTCACCTACAAAGGGCATACCTGGTATGTAAATCAGGATAGAAGCAAAAATGATAATAAAATCATATTTGATAATGACTTTCAAAATTTTGATATTCAATCCTTGGTTTTTAATTATAAAGATGAAGAAATAAAGGTAGATGGTACTGCGGAGGGGAAATATTATAAAGACATAAAAGCATCTTTTAGGAATGTAGATTTACATAAAATAACCCCAAGGATTGATAGTCTCAGTTTTGAGGGAAGAGTTGACGGAAGTTTAGCCATTTTACAAGAAAATGGATCGTATTATCCCAATTCGACTATAACAATTGACGACCTTGCAATTAACGAAACGCTTTTGGGGCATTTACGTATCGATGTTGCCGGAAATAATGATTTAACAGAGTATAGTTTGAATACACAATTAACCGATAATGGGAATCACCAAAGTCTATCTGCTTTGGGAACCATTAATGTTTCAGAAAAGGGATCAAAGATGGATGTGGATGTAGATCTGGATCGTTTTAATATAGCAGAGTTTAGTGCTTTGGGAGGGATTGTAGTATCCAATATAAGAGGGTATGTTTCGGGAGATGCCAAGATCTCAGGAAGTTTTAAAAACCCTTCGATAGATGGAGCGCTCCAATTAAATCAAGCAGGGCTTACAGTGCCATACTTGAATGTTGATTTGGATTTTGCCGAGAATTCCAGAGTTGTTTTAGAGAAGCAACGGTTTAATTTTGATGATATTGATATCATTGATACCAAGTATTATACCCAAGGTGTATTGAGTGGATATATAGGGCATCGACAATTCTCTAAATGGGAAATAGGATTGAACTTGCTTGCACCTGATCGATTATTAGTGTTGGATACCGAAGAAGACGAAGAGTCTTTGTATTACGGAACTGGTTTTATCAGTGGAGATGCTCAAATACAAGGACCCACAGATCGTTTGGTAATCGATGTGAACGCTACTACCGAAGAAGGTACGGTCTTCAAAATCCCATTAAACGAGAGTGAATCTATTGGAGACAATTCTTTTATACATTTTTTGAGTCCCGAAGAAAAACGTGCACGACTAGAAGGAAAAGAAATTATATTGGACGATGTAAAAGGGTTAGAACTTAATTTTGATCTGGATGTGAATAATAATGCTGAGGTAGAAATTGTGATCAATAAAGAAAATGGAAGTTCTTTGAAAGGAAGAGGAGCGGGTACTTTACTTATCGAGATCAATACCAACGGTAAGTTCAATATGTGGGGGGATTTTGTAGCGTATGAAGGAACCTATAATTTTAGATATGGTGCTTTTGTAGAAAAATTGTTTAGTGTTCGGGATGGAGGAACCATTGTTTGGGATGGTAGTCCAACCAGAGCATTGTTGGATCTTAGTGCAGTCTATAAAACTGAAGCCAATCCAGCTATTTTATTAGAAAATGCTTCGATAAATCGAAAAATCCCGGTCGAAGTGGTAGTGGATTTGCAAGGAGAGTTGATACAACCTAATCTTAATTTTAATATCGAATTCCCGAATTTGAGTTCTGTGGTAAAAAGTGAATTAGATTATAAGTTGAGCGATCAATCCAATAGAGAACTACAAGCGTTATCTCTGGTGTCACAAGGACAGTTTTATAGTGACGAAACCCTTAACCCGAACACGATAACAGGAGGATTGGTGGCAGAAAGGGCGTCAAGTTTGTTTAATAATCTCTTGTCTGACGATGAAGATAAGTTTCAGGTGGGGGTGAATTATGTGCAAGGAGTACGAACTTTGGATCAGGAAAATGCAGATCAATTTGGTCTTACCCTTTCGACACAAATCAATAATAAAATCTTGATTAATGGTCGAGTAGGGGTTCCCATAGGAGGGACGGATCAGTCTACCGTGGTAGGGGATGTAGAAATCGAATATTTGTTTAATGAAGACGGGTCGTTAAGAGGAAAAGTATTTAATCGTCAAAATGATATACAGTTTATTGGGGCGCAAAACCAAGGATATGAACAAGGTTTAGGATTGTCCTATTCTGTAGATTTTGATAATTTTGGAGAGCTATGGCAGAAGGTATTCAAAGGAAAAAAGAAACAAAAAGACTCGATTGCAAAGCCAGTGGATACTACCAAAATAGAAGCTCCGGATTTTATTAACTTTACTGAAAAAAATAAGTAAATTATTTTTCCGACTTTTATTACAAACAAAACCAACTAAACAACAAAACTAAATGGCAAAAGAGATCAGAACGATTGGGGTGATGACCTCTGGAGGGGACGCTCCTGGAATGAATGCAGCGATCCGTGCAGTAG
The DNA here is from genome assembly GCF_055808215.1 of Aquimarina sp. KJ22-3. Lineage (NCBI taxonomy): Bacteria > Pseudomonadati > Bacteroidota > Flavobacteriia > Flavobacteriales > Flavobacteriaceae > Aquimarina > Aquimarina sp. KJ22-3. Next base: position 2,281,789 of record NZ_CM147859.1, read on the forward strand.
CACGAGCTTGTGCGTATTACAATGTAAAATGTATTGGGTTTTATAGAGGGTATCAAGGAATGATCGAGGGCGATTATTGCGAAATGAACGCTCGTAGTGTGCGTAATATCATAAGCCAGGGAGGAACCATCTTAAAGTCGGCCAGGTCTGAAGAATTTCGAACCAAAGAAGGAAGAAAAAAAGCAATGGATCACCTTAAGAAACTTGGGATAGATGCTATGGTGCTGATTGGTGGTGATGGAACCTTCAGAGGAGGACAGATTTTTAGTGAAGAATATGATATTCCTGTTATCGGAGTACCAGGGACTATCGATAATGATATTTCAGGAACAAATTATACGATTGGGTATGATACAGCTTTAAATACCGTGATCGATGCTATTGATAAGATTCGGGATACTGCCAGTTCGCACGATCGATTGTTTTTTATTGAGGTAATGGGGCGTGATGCTGGTTTTATTGCTTTAAACAGTGGTGTAGGAGCAGGAGCCGAAGAAATCTTAATTCCTGAGGAAGATCTAGGTTTGGATCGATTGTTGGAATCTTTGAAAAGAAGTAAACGTTCTGGAAAATCCTCGAGTATTGTTGTAGTAAGTGAAGGAGATAAGATCGGAAAAAACGTATATGAACTCGCCGATTATGTAACCGAGAATTTAACGGATTATGATGTTCGAGTTACAGTGTTGGGTCATATGCAAAGAGGAGGATCACCAAGTTGTTTTGACCGTACTTTGGCGAGTCGACTATGTGTAAAGGCAGTAGAATTGCTATTGGATGGTGAAAAAAATGTAATGGTAGGACTTATTAATAATAAGGTAACTGCTACCAGTTTTGACGAAGGACTCTCCAGCGAACATGAAATCAATAAGGAATTACTGCGCATTTCGGATATTCTGTCTACCTAGTTTTCTGTTTTTATTCTATATCCTATGATGACAATTGCAATTATAGCCCACGATGGCAAAAAGGCAGAAATGGTGCAGTTTCTTAACGAACATCAAAGCATATTGAGTGACAAAAATATTAAACTAGTATCTACCGGCACCACTGGCGAAAAAGCCAAAAGAGCTGGTTTTGAGGTGTCTCCTTATCTTTCGGGACCATTAGGAGGGGATGCGCAAATTGCTTCCGATGTCGCAGAGAAAAAAGTAGATATGGTGATTTTCTTCAGGGACCCATTAGCAAAACATCCACATGAACCCGATATTTTTATGTTGATGCGACTGTGTGATGGGTATAATGTACCACTAGCTACAAATCCTGCTACTGCGGAGTTATTACTCAAAGGATTGTAAGTTTTTCTTTAAGAAGACTTTTTCTATATTATCTTTTCTGGTTCAATTTGTTTATGTTTGGGTAAAGTTAAATTATGCACAGTCACCAATGGTTTTATTTCATTTTCATTCCAAAATATACTTTTTGAAAAAATCTTAAAAAATTAGAGGTGACATAATTTATACATGTGGCGTAAATGTATTTAAAAGTCTTAAGAGACTTTGAAAATAGGAGGAGAGACTCAAAAAGATAAATCTTCCAAACCAGAGCATATTTTTCATGCATCGCCATAGGTATGTCATTTTATATAGTAAATTTTATAAGACCAATAAAGCTTTATGCTTTCGTATTTCAAAATAACAAAGAAAATCCCTTAGACAATCATTGATCTAAGGGATATACAAGTATTAATATTATACAAAAACACTTTTACCTACAGTCTATGGTTTTGATTACCGTTTCTTCTATTATTCTGTCTTCGCACACGAGGCGGCGGAGGAGGTGGCTGCGCTACATTACGTTGCATGTTTGCCGGAGCTGCTGCTAATGCTTGTAATGCATTAGGATCAGGTACATTCGTATTATTTGCTTGACCTGCTGCGCCCTGGTTAGGTTGAGCAACAACTCTTGGAGGTAGCGGTGGCGCTAGTATCTCTTGAGCCTGGCGATCAAATGCTTGTATTCTAGGAGTGAGCCCTGCTTCTATTCCTTGTAATCTTTGATTTTCTTGATGTAAGGCCTGGGCTTGGGCCTGTCCTAAAGTGAGACGATTGGCATCCGCCTGAAGATTAGTAATCTCCCTATTCGGAAATTGTATGGCTCGCATTTGATTTAAGAATTGTTGTATGGTATCGATAGCATGCACTGCATCTTGCACATTTGGTGGATTCTGCCTAAATCCCTGCGCCTGTGTTATGGCTCGTCTTGCGTTAAGTAAATTGATCGGCGAAGGAAATACATTGATATCATTTAAATCTTGTGCAGCTCTATTCAAAACTCTATCAAGTCGGATTTCAGGCCGTTGAGCTGCTCCACCTAACCCTGGAGGTGGTGTGCCATTAAAATGGTCGTAAATTTCAATTAAATCTCTTTGTAAATTGACAGCAATTTGTCTCGCTCGTAAATCTGGACGAATTCTGTCTAGGCATTGGTTAATGTTTCTAATTTGTGGATTAATTACTTCTCGCGGTGTTAATTGTATTGATGACATACGCTTAATATTTAAAATTTAACAATTTGTTTTACTGGTATTTAAGAGTTACGAAATAAATATCCTTTTTGATTTGTTCGTGATAGGATACATCGTTTGATAACACTAAAGTATCATCAAATACTGATTTTGTCTAGTGTAAAGTAATAAATGGTCGTTTGCATGTAATAGACGGGCTACTTTTGAGAAGAATCTTTATAATTATTTTGTACAGCTATGGTGTAACTACAAGCGGTATTTTTTAATACAGAATGTAAATTGTAGCCGGGAAGTGGGTAACTTCGAAAAGTACAGTTTTTATGGAACCAACAAACTGATTTGGTCTGTTAAAATCGTTTAATAATTTGCGTTTTAGTATTACAGCTATATTTGTCTATGCAATGATAAACTCAATAACTCGGATATGATAGACTGTAAGCCCTTTGATTTTTCTTTTTGTTTAAAAACTTCCTTTTTAAGTAGGAGTAATCCATCATACGATAAAGTTATCTACACTCCAAATAAAACGATTAATCTGAAGAGTTTGATATTCAGCAGGGTATCATTTGGATGTGCTTGGCTTCATTAGTAAATTATTAACAGTTTTCAATATTCTCGATTTAACATCTTTAGCTTTTTTATATTTGCTGCTTCTTCTTGAACACCCCAAAATAGAAGGAAAGTAGTTGTGGTTCAACACCTTTATGCGATCAAACTTTGACCAGGGATTTTTATTTTTTTGTAGGAAAACTAAAAAAACTCGAAAAACAGGGTAACAAAGTTAGTAACCGTTACATAAATAGTAGTTAATAGATAGTAAAGGAAAACAAGCATAAATTTTTATAAAACAATATACAGATGAAGAAAAAGATTGTTGGTAAATCAATACTAATAGCATGCTTAGGGTTTTTATGTTGCTCAGTTGCATCGGCACAGGTAACACTTAATCCGTCTTCGGGAAGAATAATGGATATCGATACAGATTTTGTATTCAGACTTACAGAAAAAGGTTATAACTGACCCATACTACAATCCGGATGGTTATCTGGTGTAGGAGATTTTTTAGCTATCAAACATGGAGGTTCAAATACGGAGGCAACTACCTATGGTTTTCGTATTAGTGATGCTAAGGGTTTTGAATTTGGTAAAAACGATTTTGGATCTACTTTTTTTAAAGTAAATACTAATGGGAATGTAGGGATAGGTACTTCAAATCCAGGAATCGAATTCGATGTGAGAGGTAGAGTTCAGTTTCATAGTTTGGGCAATACAAATAACTTTTTGCATTTTGATTATGACTCCAACGGAAATAAATTAAGGAGTTATGGAACCAATCTTTTTCTGGAAACTCGAAATATTACCGAAAACATAGAGTTTCGAACAAACAATTCTGCAAATTCATTAATGATAGTGAAAGGGAATGGAAATGTAGGAATTGGAACGACTTCACCTGATGCAAAACTTGCGGTAAACGGTAATATCCATGCCAAAGAAGTAAAAATAGATTTGGTAGGCTGGCCAGATTATGTATTCGAAAACACGTACCAATTACCAACGCTAGATCAGGTGGAAACTCATATTAAAGAAAAAGGACACTTACAAAACGTTCCATCAGCTCAAGAAGTTGCCGAGAATGGTATTGAATTGGGTGAAATGAATAAAAAGCTATTGGAAAAAATTGAGGAGCTCACTTTATATACAATTGCTCAGGAAAAGGAACTTAATGATCAAGAACTACGGATTAAAAATCTTGAAAACAAACTAGAAAAACTACTACAACAATAACTAGACAAACATGAAAAAAATAATTGTATTTGGTGTACTACTACTTTCTGGTAGTGTGGTTATAGCGCAACAGTGGAATCCATCTGGAGACAATACTACTTCGGGGAACGTGATTGTGCAGAATCCTCAAAACACTTCGGCAGTAAGTATACTATCCTGGCAAAACAATATTGCACGAATTAGGATTGGCGGAGACGGAGTTGGTGCCGAAAATGGTTTTATGTTTCAAGGGGTAGGAGATAAAAATTTACTTCGCATTATGAATGGAGGAAATATTGGTATTGGTACAAATTCACCTAGCTCAAAATTACATGTATCAAATGGAACTACTGGGGCATTGCCTCACGGATTTTCGGACTTAACGGTTGAAGATGATGATTCCGGAATGATTTCTATACTAACGCCAAGTAATAAATATGGATATTTTGGATTTTCAGATCAGGATGATGACTATGTAGGAGGAATGCAATACAATCATGCTTCAAATCAGATGACATTTAGAGTAAATAATCATGATAGTGATATGGTCATTAATGCAGCAGGGAATGTAGGTGTCGGTGTGAATGCTCCGCAAGAAAAATTTCATGTGGCTGCGAATGCAGATGCAATTGTTTGGCCGGTTATAGCTAATAATTTAAGGAATAATGAAACAGTATCTAATTATGGTGTGGGAATAAAACTTAAGCATTCTCATAACAATGAAACCTGGAAATGGGGAGGTATTGCTTCTGTACAAGAGAGTACCTGGGCAAATTTATCGGGATTAGCATTTTATGCTAATGAAACTGAATATTTGAGAATAAAAGCAAATGGTAATGTAGGTATAGGAACCACTACACCTGACTCCAAACTAGCTGTAAACGGTAAAATCCATGCCAAAGAAGTAAAAATAGACCTTGTTGGTTGGCCGGATTATGTATTCGAAAATACCTACCAATTGCCGACACTAGATCAGGTAGAAACTCATATCAAAGAAAAAGGGCACCTGCAAAACATTCCATCAGCTCAAGAGGTTGCCGAGAATGGTATTGAATTAGGGGAGATGAATAAAAAGTTGTTGGAGAAGATAGAGGAGCTTACTTTGTATACTATCCAACAGCAAAAGGAAATAGAAGATTTAAAAGAAATTGTAGCAAAATTGATAAACCAATAAAAGAGGAATTATGAAAAAACTAGTTGTATCTATCGTACTACTATCAATAAATATTGGGATACAAGCCCAAGAAAATAAAATAGAAAATACTGGAAACGTTGGGATAGGGACCACTACACCTTCAGAAAAGTTAGAAATAAATGAAGGAAATATTAAAGTTTTTGGGTATAACACTTCTAGATATTTACGTTTTACAGAAGCAAATTTACAAGGTGCATTTATCAATTATGATGGCACATCAAATGTTTTGAATATTGGTGTTAATGATGTGAATAGTACAGATGTAAATAACGATGTGAATAGTATAAGTGTTGTTAGAGCAACTGGCAACGTAGGTATAGGAACTCGAACCCCTGGCTCAAAATTACATGTTTCCAATGGATCGACAGGAGGTACTCCCCACGGATTTTCAGATCTAACTGTAGAGAATGATGATGCAGGGATGATATCAATTTTAACACCAAACAATAAATACGGATATTTTGGATTTGCAGACCAGGATGATGATTATGTAGGAGGAATGCAATACAATCATGCGTCAAATCAGATGACGTTTAGAGTTAATAATCATGATAGTGATGTTGTGATTAATTCTGTTGGTAATGTTGGGATTGGTAGTACCAACCCATTTTCTAAGTTATTCGTTGAAGGTAGAACTAGTGTTGGAAGACAAGGAGTATTGAGTATGGATTGGACTAATGAAACGAATTGGGGAGGAAATGCTAATAAATGGTCTGGATACATCGGTTTCAATGCGTATAGAAATAATGATGAAGGAAAAGATCTCTATTACGGGAGGAACAAATTTACATCAAAAGGAGTACTCGAAGGATCAAATTATGGATTTAGGTGGTTGTTTAGGGATAGAAACAATAACGATTCTGATGGGCAGCATCTACTCACTGAGTTCATGCGTTTAACCAATAATGGGAATCTAGGTATAGGAACCACTACACCAGACTCCAAACTTTCAGTTAATGGTAATATCCATGCCAAAGAAGTAAAAGTAGATCTTGTTGGTTGGCCGGATTATGTATTCGAAAACACGTATCAATTACCAACATTAGCTCAGGTGGAAGCACATATCAAAGAAAAAGGACACCTGCAAAACATTCCATCAGCTCAAGAAGTTGCCGAGAATGGTGTTGAATTGGGAGAGATGAATAAGAAACTCTTGGAAAAGATTGAAGAATTGACTCTGTATACCATTGCCCAGGAAAAACAACTGCAAGAACAAAACAAAAAGAATCAGGAATTGGAAGACAGACTAGCCAAGTTGGAAGCTTTCTTAACCAAAGAATAAAAGCACAAATTTATGTTTATGAAGAATTTAGCAAAACTTCTCGTTGTTGCGCTTTTCTGTACGTTTAGCACATTTGCGCAAGATGTAGAGAATCGACAACCATTTTCTACTCCTACGGCTCCAGCGGCTTTCGAGTTTTTAAAATACGGGGACATCCCCATGAATGAATATACGGGTAGAGCAACAGTAACTGTACCTATTTACAACCTGCAGGTTGATGATGCGCAACTCCCTTTGCAGCTCAATTACACTACTGGGGGTATACGTGTAGATCAAGAAGCCAGTATGGTAGGTTTAGGATGGGATTTTAATATTCCTTCTGTAGTACAAATCATTAATGATAAAGATGATTATGATACCGCTACAACACATCAAACTTTACCTGATATAGTAGGGGGTCCAAATATGCCAACGCTTGGGGCTACTTGGCCAAATTTAAGTCAAACTACTTATGTTGGGATGCCCTATGGGGGTTCAAACACTATTAATGAAGTACCATTATATTTTAAAGCTAGTCGTGATTTTATAGTTTTTGAGGATAAATATACTAATCAGTACGAAGAAATGACTTTTGGATTTCATATGGATTCTGAACCTGATATTTTTAAGGTAACTATAAATGGAGATGAACTGATCATGGCTACAGACCGTTCATTATTACCTCCACAAGATGCTGCGATACCTTATCCTTTGATAATTATTAATAATAAACCGCAGTATAAAGTAGAGTTGTTAACCGAAGTAGTGAATACTGTTGAAAGGGTGTCCGGAATCAAAATCACCGATCCTTTTGCAACTCAGCATTTTTTCGATATTATAGATGTAATTACTACCAGTTCTACCGTTTCAGGTCATTTGGCAGCACCTCTGGGGTCCGGTGATCAAAGGATTACTTCTAAAATCTTTAAACTCAGTAAAATGGTGACCAGAAGTGGAAATGAAATCCTTGTCTCCTATAATGAAACAAATGTATTAGGAAGTCGTAAACTTGGACAACAATATTTTAGGAAAAAAGCACAGACTATAGAATCCACATCCGAAATTCCAGATAGAAAATTGTTTGATGGAATAAACAATTCGCAGGACGGATACGCGACAACAACTAACCATTTTCATAATGATGACAGGACCAACGGTACTTTAGAAACTTCGCACACGGCATCTCAGAATTTCAATTATGCGACTCAAATCACTACGCCAAAAGAAAAAATAGTTTTCGGATATTCAGATCGGCTAGATTATAGTGGAATGAAACGTTTAGACAGAGTTCTGATTTATGATCACAGAGACAATTTGATTAATCAGTTTGATTTAAATTATACCTATACCGATAGTCCTAATTCTAGTGGTGTAAGTGCTTTCTTAAAAAAGAGATTAATCCTAACCAAAGTGCAAGAAAGTGGTAAAGGAGCATATGAGTTTGAATATAACTCAACTTTGCTACCTCCCAAAAATTCGTTTAAAGTAGATTATTGGGGGTACTACAACGGTAAGAACAATTCTTCTTTAATACCATCTCTTGCATTATGTGGTTATCCAGAATTTAATGATAATGCATCAAATGATTTTAATGCCTATCTGGATTATACCAAAGCACAATCTCTTGAGAAAATCACCTATCCTACAGGAGGCTCATCTACATTAGAATATGAATTAAATACTTTTGATTCCTATTTTAATTCGGGGCCAAATGTCACCAGTGGTCACGGAATAAGAGTGAGTAAAAGATTGGATCGTACTAATGCCACCAATTTGGCACAAACTACTCAATTTAGCTACTCTGGGGGTAAAGCAATTTCTAAAAAGAACATTGTTCGAGAGTTTACTGAAAGAGTTTTTAGGGTATTTGGTGCTGCTTCAAGACGAATATTTCGAACTCCTGTTGTATCCATAGGTATCGACGGCTTTAATTCTAGTAGTGGCTTGGTAGATGGAGATTATATTGGATATGATGAGGTCACCGTTCAGAATTCAGATCAAAATGGAAGAGTTGTAAAAGAGTTTGTTAATACTCCTAATCAAGCGTTTGGTATTACCGTAGGGAAAGATTTTAACCCAATGTACGGAACTCAAAAAGGTGCTATCAAAAATGGAAGTTTACGAACAGAGAAGGCATTTACAAATGATAACAAAATGGTTTCTTTTTCAGAATATTCCTATTTAACCAAAACTACCACTGGTACTCACTATGGTGTGAAATTTAATCCAGCTGAAACTTATGTAATGTCGTATTTGAATAATGGCTTATATTACTATTACTATATTCCATACAGTATACTAACATTTTATCCCATTTATACCAATTCCACTTATCTTCAATCCAAAATCGAAAGAACCTATAAAGATGAGATTGAAATAGCAGCTAGAAAAACGACCTATGGATATGATGTATACAACAATATAACTTCAGAACGTTTGGAAGATCCAAACATTCAAGAGGAAAATGGAACTCGTGTAACCTACAACTTCGATATTACATCATTTGGGAGAGATAATAACTTTTTGAGTGTATTAAGAAGTTCTAAAACCTTTAGATACGATGCATCTAATTCGGCAACTACTTCAGATCAATACTTCTATTATCAAAAGTATCCACAGCATAATAATGCAATTTTGATGTATGAATCTTGGGAATGCGCAAAATCTTCGTATCCTAATAATTTTGATGATACTTGTATCAAGACTTCATATACCAAATATACCAGCAACGGTAAGCTGTTACAGTATGATATACGAGATGGTATTTCTACTACGATCTTATGGGGGTACGATTATCAATATCCAATAGCTAAAATTGAAAATGCATCTTATGCACAGGTGATGACCGCTTTGGGTAGAACTTCTGGAGATAACCTAAGCTATTTACAGAATCATTCTGCAGCTCAGCTCAGAGTCGAAATGGATAAGATTAGATCCCATAGCACGATGAAAAATGCTTTTGTAACTACCTATACTTATTCCCTGCTTAAGGGATTAGAAAGCATGACAGATCCAAAAGGGTATACCTCATATTACACCTATGATGAAGGAAACCGACTGAAGGAGGTCAAAGATGCAGAGGGTAATATCGTCACCGAAAATAAGTATCACTACAGATCAAACAATTAAAAGACAGTTATGAAAAAAATAATATATATACTCTTAGTTTTTGTTTGCTCATTGTATTCCTTCGGGCAAACGAATACAGAAAATTATATCGAAACTACAGCGTATAGATCAGAATATCTTGGACCTTTAGGTAATTTTAATGATTATTCACATACACTTACTGCCTCAGATTTTGTAAGCGGAGGTAATGGTATAGGTGGTGGTTCTATAACGATTCAAGATAATGTACTGAGAATTGATTTTAATGCATCATGGCCTTCGACTTCAGCTCTAAAATCTGGAGTTATAGCCACTTTGAATACTACCCCAGCACTACCTGATTTAGAGTTGGGTGATGTAATGACATCCAATGGACCTAGTGGCTATAAGATGAAGATAGAGGGTGGAGAGTTAGTTTTCTATTCTCGTTACTTCATCACTTCTGTCAATACAACAATGACAAGACTCATGCCAAATACTAGTGAGTATTATAACTTGAATTATAATACCAACTTAGGAAGTCCATTTACCTGTACTTCTGGTGGAGGTGGAGGGAGTAGCTCTCTAAGAATTGAGAGTGGTTATGTATATCTAACTGTTGCTGGAAGCTGGAGTCCGACATGTCAGTTAAAAACAGGAAATATTAGATACCTTACAACCAATACATTACCAGATATGGAGTTGGGGACTTTTTATCATACCAATGATCCCACTAATCCATCAATTTACAAAGCTAAAATAGAGAACAATTATCTGATTTATTACGCAAGCGAGGCGTTGCCTCCATATCCAACAAGTATAAGTGATAGTGAAACTTTAATTCTTAATAAAAATGACGATTTGGCGAATAGAACCATTGCATATTATGATGGTTTGGGGAGACCTAAGCAAAATGTAGTTGTAAAAGCCGGAGGGCAAAAACAGGATATCATTACCCATTTTGAATATGATACCTATGGGAGACAGGAAAAAGAAAACTTACCTTATGCAAGTACATCTTCTAATAATGGTAGTATAAGAACTAGCCCACTTGCCGAACTGCAAAGTTTTTATAACACACCAAAATATGAGAATACAACCAATCCGTTTAGCCAAGTTCAATTTGAAGCTTCACCATTAAACAGAACCTTGAAGCAAGCAGCACCAGGAACATCTTGGAAAATGGGTAATGGTCATGAAATAGAATCTGATTATAAAACCAATGTAGCCAACGAGGTACGACGTTTGGAAGCTATTTTTGCAAATGATGATCCGTTGACGCCAGAGTTAGTAGCTAATACCAGTAGTTATTATGCTGCAGGAGAGTTACAGAAATCGGTAGTCAAAGATGAGAACCACCCAGGAACGACTACCAAAAACCATACAACAGAAGAGTTTACCAATATCGAGGGAAATGTAGTATTAAAACGTACCTATGCCGATACCGATATCGATGGGGATAACATACCAGAATCTCAAGTGTCTCATGATACCTATTATGTGTATGATAAATACGGAAACCTGGCCTATGTAGTCCCTCCAAAAGTTGATCTTAGTGATGGGGTGTCGTCTGACGAATTAAATGAACTATGCTATCAATATGTTTATGATGAGCGTAATCGTTTGATTGAGAAGAAAATACCAGGTAAAGATGATAAAGAGTACATCGTATACAACAAGCGTAATGAGCCCATCATGACGCAAGATGGAAACTTAAAAGCGCAAAACAAATGGTTGTTTACACTATATGATGCCTATGGTAGAGTAGCGTATACTGGAGTAGATAATGGAAATAATAAATCTAGGGCACAGTTACAAACAGAAGCAGATGCTGTGTCCAATCAATATGTAACCAAAACCGATACGGGTAATACCTATGCTGGGACTACAGTGTTTTACACCAAAAATGCTTATCCTACTAGTTTTGATGAAGTGTATACTATCAATTATTACGACAATTATGTCTTCGATACGGTTGGATTAACCAGTCCACCCACAGTATTTGGGGAGTCCGTTTCAAGCGATACACAATCCTTACCTACGGGTACTAAAGTAAAGGTTCTCGAAACCAATAATTGGATCACTACGATTACCTATTATGATCAAAAAGCCAGATCCATTTATGTGGCTGCCAAAAATGAATATTTAGGGACTACAGATCAAATCTCCTCTCAGCTGGATTTTGTAGGGAATGTGATCAAAACAAGAGCCAGACATCAAAAAGGTTCAAATACTGCTATTGTTACTGTAGATGCGTTTACCTATGATCACCAAAATCGATTGATATCTCAAAAACAATGTATAGGAGATGATTCGTTGTCTAACAATTGTGGACAAGCAGATCCTAGTTTGGAGGCTAATATAGTACTGTCTGAAGCCATATCTGGTAATATCAATACCTTAGCGGGTAATAGTATTACCTTATTACCAGGCTTTCATGCTATTGCTAGTGCATCTACAAGTTACTCAGCAAAAATACAAGAAACCGGTGGTGAACTGATCGTAGCCAATACCTATGATGAATTGGGTCGAATGACAGGTAAAAAGGTAGGAAATACCGAAAGTGAACCCCTGCAACAAGTGGATTATGCGTATACAATAAGAGGGTGGATGAAATCCATAAATAACGGAACCACAGCAAATGGAGACTTATTTGGGTTTGCTATAGATTATGATAGTGGGACTAATGCTTTATACAATGGTAACATCGCCAAAACATCCTGGAGAACAGCAAATGATCATGTGACCAGAAACTATACCTATACCTATGATGCTTTAAATAGAATATTAGAAGCAACTAGTACCAGTGGTAATTATGATGTATCTGGTATAGCCTATGATAAGGTAGGGAATATTATCAATCTAAGCAGAAAAGGGCATGTGAATAGTGCAGCCACATCTTTTGGTAATATGGACATTTTGTCCTATACCTACAATAGCGGAAATCAACTTTTGGGAGTTACGGATACAGGTAATGATAGTTACGGATTTAAAGACGGGAGCAATACCAATGACGATTATGAGTATGATACTAATGGGAACATGACTATTGATCGTAACAAGGGGATCAATAACATCGTATATAATCATTTAAACTTACCAACTACAGTTTCGATCTCAAATAGTTCTGGTACAGGAACAATTGCGTATATTTATGACGCTGTTGGTATAAGACTTAAAAAGATCACAACCATAGGATCTTCTGTTACAAATACAGAGTATGCCGATAACTATATTTATGAAAATGGTAGTTTAGCATTTATGAATCATTCAGAAGGTTATATAGAACCAGCAAATACCGGCGGTTTTGAGTATGTCTACCAACATAAAGACCATTTGGATAATATTAGATTGTCTTATAAAGATATAAATCAAGATGGTACTATTTCAGCTAATGAAATCCTGCAAGAAAAAAATTATTATCCCTTCGGATTAGTACATAAAGGATACAATGAAGCAAGCATAGGAAGAAATCATAATTATGGGTATCAAAATATGGAGTTAACTCAGGATTTGGATTTTAATGTTTATGAGTTTGAATTACGTCAATTTGATCCGGCTTTGGGGAGATGGTTTACAGCTGACCCCTATGAACAACATAGTTCTCCATACTTATCAATGTCTAATAACCCCATTATTAGAGTAGATCCTGATGGTGGATTTGATTGGTACTATGATTTAAATGGTAATTTAGCTTATGATGAAAATGTACAAAGCCAGGAAGATTTAGATAGGTTGAAAGGGACAGGTGATCTGCTAAGTGGAGGTGTTTATAAAACGGGGGATTACTTTATTGAAGAAAATGTTTTTTATCATACTAATGGTTTAGCAAGTAATCTTGAAACAGGAGAGGTATGGGATTTTAGAGAACTTTCAGTTAATACTAAGAGTTTTAATGAGCAATTTGCAGGAATAGTTGAAAAACAAGCTGGTAAACCATATGTGTGGGGAAAAGAAGGGCCGGATTGTTTTGACTGCTCTGGATTAGCAATATTTGGTATAAGAAAAGTAGCTAACGGTGATTTTAAAGACACAAATGCACATGGATTATTCACAAACTTTTCAAAAGTTTCAAATTCAAAAGGAAGAGGAAGTGTTATTTTCTATGATTACACTTCTGATGGCAATATTGATCACGTTACAACTATATTAAATGACAATCAAATGTTACATCCATCGCAAGGCAATAAAGTAATGGAAATAAGGCCTCTTAATTACTTAGATTCTTACACCAAGAAAAAAGGAGGAGTAAAGTATTTTAGAGAGCTAGACTGGAAATTAATTAATAATTAAAATACGACTATGAAGAAATTTGTTTTGTTGTTAGTAGTCTTTCTACTTTTTTCTTGTATATCCAAGAAAAATGATCAACAAAAATTAGGTATTGAAACATTTCAAAAAGGTACTAATGATTCGACTTTAAATAAAAATTTTAAAGTAAAAAAAACTATAACTAGTGGAAGCATAAAACAATTAGATTCATTATTTACATTAAAAGAGAAGAGTGAACTATTTTTAGGCACTGTTTTTGGAGAAAAAGTTAAAGGGGAAAAGGATGTTTATGATGAATTATTTGTAATCAAAGAAAAGGATACAATTTATTCTATTAGAAAAAATATCCTTAGGAATAAATCTGGAATAGATGTTGAAATAAGATCTGAAGATTTTTTTGGGTACAAAATTGTTGTCGTAGGAGAAGATGATTTTACGTTACAAGCATTGTTTGATAAAGGAAATGGAGTTTCTGATGATATTAATATATTTTGGAATTATGAAAAAAGTATGTTTGAAGTAATGAAGACTCCTTAGCAATTCTTAATTATTGTTTGAGTTAAGATATTTCTTATTTATATTAATAATAACTTAAAACAGCTATTTCTCTGCTTCCGCTAGTCTGTGACTAGTGGGGAGTATAAGTAAGAAAAATATATAACAAGCTGGTTTCAAAACATGAAACTGGCTTGTTGTATTTTTGAGAAATGATATCGCGGAATTACTTTCCGTGCGTTATGAGTGATAAAGTAAAAATATTTTCAACAAAATAAAACGAAATATCATCAAACTTTAACATTCAAAATAGGTAATAAAACACTAAAAACAGTCACCTACTCATAAGTGACTGTTTTTTTAATATCAACAAATTTAATTTATGAAGAACCCAACAATTAGTGATTTAAGTATAGCGTATAGTATGCTAATTCTATTGTTATTCTCTTGCTCCTCAGATAATACGGTAGACGAAGGACCAGAGGAAGAACCGGTGCCTATTCAGGAATTTTTCTTTCAAGGGACTTTGGGAGAGGAAGAATTTAATATGAAATCAGAGCTATATGCTTCTGGAGTCATATCACCTATGGATGATTATACCTTTGATTTTGGAGGCTTTGGGATTCGAAAAAGACCACGTAACATTAATGGGGAAGAAGTAGAGTTTTGCTCTGGCTCTTATGCATTTGGTTTGTTTCCGGTTATTGGATCTGATGCTAATATTGTTTCGGCAAAATTGTTTATCAGAAATATCGATCTGGATCAATGTTCTATAGAAAACGAAAGACTAGGGCTCGAGGATGCGTTTACTAATCAGGATTTTACCTTTGCAGAGGCTGTAGGAGATGATCGATTGAATCAAGTCACTTTCTTCTTTTTTCCACCCGATGTACCTGGGGTGCCAGAAAATGAACAGGATTTTTATCGATCTAATGAAGAAAATTCGAATAGTACTTTCAAAATCACCAAGGTTACAAGAGAAGAGCCTAATAGCTTTGCCATAGAAGGGACTTTTTCTTGTAGAATGTATAGCCATAAAGACGAAACCAAATTTAAAGATATAACAGATGGAAAGTTAAAAGTAAGGATACTCACCAACCTGGATAGGGATGTGAATTTTTAAATGTAGAGTTTCAAATAATGAAACTGAATATCTATATTTTTAAAATTAGTAATATTAAAACCCCAAAACAAAATACAATGAATAGACAAGAACAACTGGCATTTTGTAAAGTGTGCCAACATCAAAAATTTGATTTACAACAAGGGATTATCTGTAGTTTAACCAACGCAGTAGCAGATTTTCAAGAAGAATGCACTTCTTATGTAGAAGATACAGTATTAAAAGAGAAAGAAGAACAACTGGCCATCACCAGAGAATCTGTTGGGAAACTAGCAAGCCAAGGTAAACGTTTTACGAATTACATCATCGATTTTATTTTTATCATGGTGTTTAGTTTTATGATTGGTGTAGTATTAGCGCTCATTTCGCCAGAAATGCTCGAAGCTATAGAAAACGGAGGACGTTTGCTGGATTATGTGTTTGGTTTTGTCGTAGGAATGATATACTATTCCGTTTTTGAAATGATCACGGGTAGAACTATAGGTAAATTAATTACAGGTACCAAAGTAGTAGATGAGCAAGGTAACAAACCAGATGCGAATGCCATATTAGTTCGCAGTTTGTGCCGATATATTCCTTTTGAGGCTTTTTCTTTTCTGGGGGATGGTCCTGGTTGGCATGATACCATGTCCAAAACCAGAGTAGTCGACGCGTAGTATCAACAAGCTAAAATCTATTGTAGAAAATAATTAATCAGCAGTCAAGTCAAAATAGGCTTGACTGTTTTTTGTATTTTCACCAATAAATAAGAAATACATGATAAAAAATCATAGGTTATATATCCTAGTGATCATGATGTTAGGTCTACTACTAGCTTGTAATAAAGAACCCAAAGGCACACAAAAAGTAGAATATCATGATAATGGGAATGTGAGTGGTATTGGTAAGGTAATCGGTTCCAAAAAGATCGGCGTATGGGTATATTATGACGAAGAGGCGATTATCTTCGATTCGATTCCCTACAAGAACGGTATAAAAGAAGGGGAAGCCAGAGGTTATGATAATCGTACAGGTGCTTTGGCCAGAAAAGGGATGTATGTCAATGATCAACAAGAAGGAGTGTGGGAGTCTTATCACCATGATGGCGCTGTACATGGTAGAGAACTATTCAAAAAAGGAGTTCTTCAAAAAGAACGGATCTATTTTTTTGCAGATGGTACAATAAAACTACAAACTGCCATACAAAATGGAACATTGCATGGTAAGCATGATGAGTATTATCCCAATGGTCAATTATCGGTTACGGGATTCTTTCACAATGGTAAAGTAGATGGAGAGTGGAAAGAGTACAGTGATCAAGGCGTACTTAAAGAAGTTTATAACTGTCAATCCGGGCTATGGCATGGCGCTTATGAAAAATACTATCCAGATGGATCCATAGCTGAAAAAGGCACTTACGAATTGGATAAAAAATCAGGAACCTGGGAGTATTTTGATCAAGAAGGTAACGTATTGGCTACCGAGAAATTTTAAAACGTAAACCTGTGAAAATATATAAAGTATTGCTATTGTGTTTGGTGTTTTGCTCTAGTTACGGGCAAGAACTGCAAAATACCATTTCCAAAGTTACTACAGCGCATAAAATCATTCCTGGGACTAAGTTTAGTATTATTCCTCCACAAGGATTTAAGATGGAAGCGATCATCAAAGGGTTGATGATGGAGCATGGTGTGGCCAAAATTACGACCATGACCTTATCTAAATCCATGTTTTCCGACATTAAAAACACGGTTAGTGAGAAAAAGTTTAATTCCTATGGTATATCCGGCACAAAGATCCAACATTTCTTGTTTAATGACAAAGAAGCGATATGGGTAAGTTTCGAAAGTACCGATGCACCAGGTATTGATACACATAATCATTTACTGTATATAGAAATAGATCAGGGTAAAGGAGCAGTGATCAACGCAAAATATCAGAGTTCTCTAAAAGATATTTTGGATCAAGATATTAGAAAGGCAATGCTGAGTATTGTATATCATCCTGAGCGAAAAATTTCTCATTTAGATGAGCTTGGGATTACCTTGGATTTAGAGACTTACGGACTCAAAAAACAGGGAGGATTTTGGGGAGGATCGGTTAGTTTTGCAGGAGACGGAACCGGAAAACCACTATCGGACCCTGCTTTTTCTTATACCATTACTCACGCTCCAACACGATACGAAATAGAAGATAAAAAAGAATTTGTAATTAACTATGGATATAAAGAAATTCGAAGCAAAAATATCACAGCCGATCCCATTACCATAGATGGTTTAGAAGGGTACGAACTGTATTTTTCGCAACCAAACGATAAAGAGCAAATAATAAAGACCTACGCATTGATCCTACTATTTGATGATCAAAATTATTATGCGCTTCAGGGAATTATAGATTCAAAAGAAATATCACCACAAGAGTTTGATGAAATCAAAACGCATTTTAGAGCTTTATCTCAAAGTTTGAAGAAAATGTAAAATTGGGGATCAAAAAATCGATCTCCTCAGGTAGCAAAAAGATCGATTTAGCAGAATTTTTAACGCCAGTATTGCTAGTAGGTTTGTAATGTTGTAACGGTAAATAATTGATATTATTGTAGTTAGGTTGTTTTGCTTGTGTTTTTGATTCAAGATGATAAGTTTTTGATACACTGTTCTCGTAGGTTCCAAACCTCTTCAAAAGATAAACTGATGTTGTTTTCTACAATCCATTCTTTGATAAAGGCCTTATGAACATCAACTTTATAAGCGCCCACTTGCTCTGGGATAATTGCTTGTTCTAGTAATACAGCATCTTGGATACGATCAAAACTCGAACTTGCCGAGGTTACATCCATTGTTTGATCTCCTATTCTTAAATAACAATGCGCCTCAGGAATATAGTCTAAATCATGTTCTTCAAGAACATTTCCAATTTTTGGAGTATTGTTCGCATTCATTTTATATATCCCCATAATCAAGGTTACTGGGATCGAATTAAGATCAGCCACCGTTTTTAATAAGGCATGTTTAGAACTACAAGTACCTTGATGTTCCTTTATGACTAAAGAGACATCTGTGCGATTCGCATTACGACCATAGGGGATATGGCGAACGTATTCGAGTAGGGTAGACCAATTTTTGATTCCTTTGGATAGGATGAGTTGAGTAAGAGAATCTTCTGCCAGTAAATGGTAATTCTTCATGTTGTAAGAACAATTCTAATATTGTAAGTAACTGCTTTAAGATACTAATTCATTTCGAAAAATGGATAAACTACAGATTATTTCATAGGTGTGATTTCAGAAAAAATGGTTAGCTATTTTAAGCTTTGATTAAATGCAATTTATCTGATGTTTTTTGTAGAGAGGTTCACATATTTTCGCGGAAAATTCAACAACACTAACACAAAAATTGAATCTAACATGAAAACACAATTATCTTTTGTTTTTGGGCTGCTATTAGTATCTCAACTTTTTTATGCCCAGCAAAAAGGACAGCTCACCAGGATTGAAAGAGCAACCAACAACAAATCAATCGACACTTATTTTGATCCAGGTTTGGCACCTTTTTATCATGGATTAGCTTCGGGAGACCCTTTGGAAGATGCGGTAATCATTTGGACACGTGTGACTACCAATGATACTTCGGTTCCGGTATCCTGGAAAGTGGCTACTAATCCACAAATGACTCAGGTAGTACGACAAGGACAGCTTACTACCAATCAAAGTAAAGATTACACAGTAAAAATTGATGTTACCGGCCTGAATCCATTTACGAATTACTATTATCAGTTCGAAGCTTTAGGAAAACAGTCGATCGTAGGTAAAACGAGAACTGCTCCTGCACAAGACGATTTGGTGGATAACCTAAGATTTGCGGTAGTGTCTTGTTCCAACTATCAAAATGGATATTTTAATGCGTATAACCAAATCGCTAATCGCAATGATATTGATGCCGTGATTCATCTAGGGGATTATATCTATGAATACGAATCAGGAGGGTATGGCTACAGCAATGAGATAGGAAGAGGGCATTTACCAGAAAATGAAACCATTACTCTAGATGATTACCGGGTGCGCTATTCGTATTATCGATTAGACGCTATGCTTCGCAATGTACACCAACAACATCCTTTTATTCATATTTGGGATGATCACGAGTTTGCCAATGACGCTAATAAATTTGGTGCAGAGAACCACACTCCATCTACCGAAGGAAATTGGGAAACCAGGAAAAGCAATGCACACAAAGCTTATTTTGAGTGGATGCCAGTTCGTGCCAATTCCATCGAGCAATATCGTTTGTATCGCAAGATTTCCTATGGAAAGTTACTGGATTTGATCATGCTGGATACAAGAATTGAAGGAAGAGATACGCAAGTGTCTACTTCAAAAAACCTAATAAGCGCTGCTGCAACAAATAAAGAATTTAAGCAATATGTACAGCAGGTCATTGCCAAAAAGGACTTGAATAATGTAAATGATGTAAAAGAGATTTTGACTACGGTATTACCTATGGTTCTTCAGATAGAAGATACCAAAATACCTAATGGAAAAGGGCTGTCTACAACCGAATTTGAAAGAGCAGTAGATCTCTTTGCAGAAGCCGTTGTGCAGAACAAAAGGGTTGATGCAAAAAACGGATCTGTAGAAGAGTTGGAAACCTTATTAAAAAAAGGGACTGTATATTCTGAAGCAAACAATGCAAAAGATAACAAAGCAACCTATACTTCAATTTTGGGAGCAGAGCAGTTTGATTGGCTAACCGATCAATTATCAGCTTCTACGGCAAAATGGAGAGTTATTGGTAATCAGGTCATGATGATGCCTTGGAATGGAGTACCATCAAACGACGCTTGGGATGGATACAGCGAAGAGAGAGATCGCTTATTACAATACGTAAGAGATAATGATATCAATAATGTAGTCGTACTTACTGGAGATATTCATAGTACGTTTGCCGGAGAAGTACGGTATAGAAGAAATTGTGAAATGTGTGAATTTGTCGTGCCTAGTGTTACTTCTCAAAATTTGGACCTTGTTGGGGGAGTTGCCTCTGGAATAGGCCAGTTTTACATCCGCTTGTTAAATCGACATATCAAAGATGTGGATTTGGATAATCATGGGTACTTTGTGCTGGATGTAAATGAAAATAGAGCACAGGCCGATTGGTACGATATCGAAGATCTTACTCGACCTAGAGTTGGAGAAAAACGCTCTAGAGGATGGTATGTAAATGCCAATGATTGTCGTTTAAGAGAAGCATCAAGTCCGGCTCGAGCTTCAGCTAGAAGTAATGCACAAGAAGATGTATTCACCAAACAACCAACCGTAAAAGATACTAATGAAGATTTTGTAGTGATCGGAGTGTATCCTAACCCGATGCAAGACGAAGGAAATATTCATTATGTAGCAAACAAAAATGCTACAATCAAAGTTTCATTGTTCGATATGAACGGAAAACTGATCACAGAACTTCAGAATCAATATGTAGAAAAAGGCATCTACAATTTGTCTTTTGATCCTAACCAAATCAGAGAAGGAAACTACATTGTCGTGATCGAGTCTGGTGCGACCAAGGCCACTAGAAAAATCATTATAAAGTAGCACCCGACCTAACCAATAAAACAAAAAACCCGGTGTTAATCCTAACACCGGGTTTTGTATATATCGAAGAAATATTATTTAACAGCAATTACTGAAATTTCTACATTTACAAATTTTGGTAGAGCAGCAACGGCAACGGTTTCTCGCGCTGGAGCAGTATCTTCGTTAAAATAGCTTCCGTATACTTCATTCACTTGTGCAAAATTGTTCATGTCATTTAGAAAAATGGTCGTCTTGATCACATTTTCGAAAGTCATACCTACTTCATCAAGAATAGCTTTTAGATTTTGTATTACCATTTCTGCTTCGGTTTTAATATCATCTAGTACTAACTCTCCAGTTTCTGGATTGATAGCAATTTGTCCAGAAGTATAAAGGGTGTTTCCGTTTAAAATAGCCTGATTATAAGGTCCTATTGGAGCTGGAGCTTTTGAAGTGGTAACAATTTTTTTCATGATGTGAAGTGTTATAAGTTGTTTTATTTGATGTAAAGCTATTCTTTTTCCTCTTATAACTGGCGATCTGGCTCTCTTCGTTTATCCCATTTAATATCGCTAAGTACAGAAGATTTGATACCGATAAAGAAATTCCATGACGTACGTTCACTAAATGGAATCCAGTTAAAACTCATACGCCAACTTTCCAGATCTCTCTGAAATCTGAGATTGGTAAAAGTAAATCCGGGATTTCGTAAATCATAACCAGATGAGACCCCTACAGACCATCGAGGAGCCAATTCTACATCCCCAGAAAACATGATCGAATGCGAGGAAATCTCATTTTGCCGGGCACTGTTATTGTAATTTACATTATAGGAGACTCGGAGATTCCAAGGGATCTTATAATGGTAATCCTTTTGATCTGTATTTGTTTTCTTGTCTTTATCCTCAACAAAGGAGCGATCTTCTCCAAAATCAGTCACTCCACCAAAGAGGTTATCCGGTCGTCCTTCATTTCTGAAATTTTGATTCTCGAGCGGGTCTTCATTGACCTTGCCTTTTTCAAAATCCTGGCTAGAGAACGAATATCCAAAATTGGCACTTGCACGTGTTAATCGGAATAAACTTCCTCCGTTTTCAATATTAAAGACATCGATCTTTCGGTTGTTGTTATCCAGGGCATAAGGATCTAGAGCGGCACTGAAGTTGATATCCAATTTGTTCTGAATAATAGGAATATTACCGGTAATCGATAACGGGCTAATTTTTAAAGAATCTCCCGCAATATTATATGCTGTGCTGAAATTGAGGTTGTTCAACAAAGTTATTTTTCTGGGTTCGGTTGAGGTAGTGTCTTTACTCCGGACTTTCATCTCTACATTATTGCTTAATGAAAACCCGATACTACTTGAGAATACATTACTTGGAGCTCCAAAGAAACCACCTTCAAATCTGGAGTATTCTACAATTTCCGTTTCGTCTTCGGGAGTTGTAGGGTCATCGGTGATCGTAAATTCATCATAGAATTGATCAAAAGCAGGGTTGATACTATAACTTACCGATGGACGCATGGTATGGCGAATCGCCTGTATTTTCTTACCTTCTTTAAAATTAAAGGTACCATAGATAGTAGTTCCTAAACTTGCAGAAAAGTTATAAGTTCTAAAAGCATCAAAACCTGATATGGTATCTTCTACTACCTCACGTGTATCTTCGTCAAAACGCTGCTCAATAGTTTCAAAAACCCAGCTTTCCTGGTAATTAGTACCCGCTGTGGCGCTTAAATATTTGAAAATCTTAAAGTTAGTAGTCAGCGGAATCGAATGACGCATCCCAGTACTCGCATTTTCAAACATACGTGCAGAGAATAAATCATCATCATTAGTAACAATTCGATTTTCTCCTGTAAAGTTATATTGTGTATTGATGTTTTGAATAATTCCCTTCTTAACTCCCACCTTTGGTGCAAAAGGGAATACCCTGGATACGCTAGCGTTTACATTAGGTAAAGACATATTTACAATACCCGTATTGGTATTCGAGTTGTGGGTAGCTGCTACGTTTATGTTCACTTGTGGATCTCCAGGAAAAGTTTTGGAATACGAGATGTTCGAACTAATCTGGTTGTTCAGAAAGTTTCCGGTATTCAACTGGTTGGTAGACTGTTGGAAGAAATCACTACTTCCAAAGTTCACCGAAGCCGAAAAGCGAGAGTTTGGATTTGCTTTGGCATCCTGGCTATGTGTCCACTGAATATTATAGGTTGTGGTACGAGAAAAATCTGGAAATCCACGTTCACTTTGTAAGTTGTTTTCAAACCTAAAACGTAAGTTTCCTCTAAAACGGTACCGTTTAGCATAAGCAGATTCGACGGCAAAGGTATAACTACCATTGGTATAATAATCTCCCAGTAAGGTTAGATCTACATAATCACTAATGGCAAAATAATACCCACCATTTTGTAGAAAATAACCACGTCTGTTCTCTTCTCCGGGATTAGGAATAATAAATCCTGAAGTTCTATCTTCGGTTAACGGGAAATATCCAAAAGGCAATCCTAATGGAGTAGGTACATCTGCAATAAACATATTGACCAGCCCGGTAACGATTTTCTTTTTAGGTACAAATTTGATCCTACGTGCATAGAAATAATACTCTGGATTCTCGATATCCTCTGCAGTGGTAAACTTTACATTGCGCATATAGATGACAGAGTCGTTTTCCCGTTTGGATACTTCATTTTTGATTTTAAATCCGTTTTGTTCCGTTCTCGAATTGTAGATCAGTGCTTTTTCGGTATCAAAATTAAAACGTATAGAATCTGGTTCTACAACATTTTGAGCTTGTTTAAATATAGGAGTCTGAGTATACTCGCCCAAAGAATCCTTAATTCCATAAGCATAAACCTCATTCTTTTCGTTATCCACGATAATCAATCCAGAATTGATTTGCATATCTCCATAGATAATCTCAGCCTCGTTGTAGAGATACATTTTGTTTTCTCTTCGACTTAGCCGCATATAGTCTGTAGCCTTATAATCTACCTTGTCTGTAAGTAGTTGCGGTTCAGGAACAATAGAATCCTGATCTGTAGTATCCTGCTCTCTTTCATTGAGTAAGAGTTCTGGATCTACTTTAATTTTTTCTTTGTTATTGGTAATTGTGTCTCTGGCAGAAATAGAATCTCTCTCTGCCGGGATTGGTACCTCTGTAGTCTTGTTTGTCTCCTGTGCAGCTATTTGAAAAATACAAAACAGTGAAAAACTCAGTGAATAAAGTATGTGTCGTACCGTTGTTTGCAATGGTTTAAATCCTATTTTTGTAAAACTATGGCTTAGTTTTTGAAGTGCCAAAATTACATATATTTTTTATGCCTCGTTTGTAAATGATAAAAAAATAAAAAATTATGTTGTAAGTACATTCCTAAAGCCATTTAAACGAAAGGGATATAGAATTATTTTTATAAATCATAATCTTTATCTTTCTGTGATATACATTAAATACGGGAACATAAAGGGAATGTTTCAATATAGATTGACAAATTATCAAAATTGATGAAAAAAAGAATTGTACATATTATTTTACTGTACGGATTGATGGGAGGTGTATCAGTTACTAACTTTGAAGCTTTTGCGCAAGAGAAAGATCAGTTTGTTGTGGTTTTGGATGCCGGGCATGGAGGACATGACCCCGGAAATAGAGGTAACGGATATAAGGAAAAAGAGATTGCATTAAAAGTAGTTCTTGCTGTAGGTAAAATTCTTGAAAAAGACAATCGTTATAAGGTGGTATATACCAGAAAAACGGATGAATTTATAGAATTGCATGAAAGGGGTAAGATCGCTAACAAGGCCAACGCCGATTTATTCGTGTCTATACATTGTAATTCCCATCGTTCTCAAGCTTATGGTACAGAAACTTTTGTACTTGGATTACATGCCAATAATGAAAACTTTAATGTAGCCAAAAATGAGAACTCGGTAATTCTTTTAGAGGATAATTACGAAGCTAATTATGATGGATTTGACCCTAATTCTCCAGAATCGATTATTGGACTTACCTTAATGCAAGAAGAATATTTGGATCAAAGTCTTACTCTGGCAAGTTTTGTGCAAAATCGTTTTAAAAAATCATTGGATAGAAAAAGCAGAGGAGTAAAACAAGCAGGTTTTGTGGTCTTGCATCAAACGTATATGCCTAGTGTATTGATAGAACTTGGGTTTTTAACCAATACTAAAGAAGGGAAGTACTTAAACTCTGCCAAAGGACAAGACGATATGGCAAAATCGATATCTACTTCTATTATTGATTATAAGGAAAGTTTGGACGCGATTTATTACGTACCGGATCCGGTGGTTACTCCCGAAGTAGATAGCACTCCAATAGCCAGTGAAGATGATAAAATTTACGAAGGAATCACTTTTAAGGTGCAAATTGCGGCAGGGTCTACCGATATGGAATTAGAACCGTTTAATTTTAAAGGATTGGATCAATTGACCAAAAGTAAAGATGGAGATTTGTATAAATATTTCTACGGAAGCACTTCTAACTATACTCTTATTCAGCAGTTAAAAGAGATCGCTTTGGGCAAAGGATTTGATTCAAGTTTTGTAGTTGCTTTTCGTAATAATGAACGGATTTCTTTAACGGATGCGCTAAAACCTAACACTTCTTCTAACTAATCTTAATAAATACTGATAATTCATCAAAAAATAAGCTACAGAAAAGTATTTTTATTCTAAATTTGTGTCCTAAATTTGATCTATTTTGAAATTTACAAGAGAAGTCAAGACTGGAATACTTGCAATTTGTGCAATTGCACTTCTGATTTTCGGATATAGTTTTTTGAAGGGGCAGAATCTGCTCGAAAACGACAGAACTTTTTACGCGGTTTATAAGAATGTAGAAGGCCTTATACCATCTTCTCCCGTTACTATAAATGGATTAGTGGTAGGACAAGTGGTTTCTATCGATTTTGTAGACACCAAAGGGAATCTTTTAGTCGAGTTTATCGTAGATAGTGACTTTTCATTCTCAAAGAATAGTGAAGCCAAAGTGTATGGTGGAGGATTGATAGGAGGGAAATCTCTCGCTATTATACCCAAATATGAACAAGGATTAGAGGCAAAAGACGGTGATACACTTCCAGGTAGAATCGAAGCTGGTCTGTTAGAATTGGTAAATGACCGATTAACACCATTACAGGAAAAATTAGAATCAGCGATAACTGATGCCGATACACTGCTGACCTCGGTAAATGGTATTTTGAATGTTGATAATCAAAACAATTTGAATTCTATATTCAAGGACTTGAGCATAAGCGTTAAGCAATTTAAAGGAACGTCAATTCGATTGAATAATCTTCTTGCACAAAACGAAGAAAAACTAAACTCTGCTTTTACAAATGCAGATCAGATTTCTACAAAGTTGAATAAAGTTTCGGATTCTTTAGCACAGATCAATGTAAAGAAAATCGGAACAGAACTGGAATCGGTACTCGCAAACTTTAAAAAGATCTCAAACGATTTGAATGCTGGCAAAGGTTCAGCAGGTAAATTGCTTAAAGATGATAAGTTGTACACCAATCTGGAGCGTACCAGTAAAGAATTAGAACTTTTATTACAAGATTTAAGGTTAAATCCAACCAGATATATCAATGTATCCGTTTTTGGAAAAAAGAACAAGCCTTATAAAAAACCAACAGACTCAGTAAATTAATACAAGCATGCAATACATACCTAACATCTTATTTATCATTGCCCTGGTAGCAGGAATTGGATATTTTACCAAAAATATTCGCAAAGTAATCCGAAATATTCGTTTAGGTAAAGATGTTGACCGATCAGATAATAAGGGACAACGTTTTAAGAATATGGCAATGGTAGCCATAGGACAATCAAAAATGGTGAGAAGACCAATAGCTGGAATTCTACACATTATTGTTTACTTAGGATTTATCATTATCAACATAGAAGTACTGGAGATCATAATAGATGGGATCTTTAGTACACACAGAATATTTGCTTTTCTAGGTGGATTTTATGATTTCCTGATCGGTTCCTTTGAATTTTTAGCATTCCTTGTACTGGTGAGCGTAGTTATATTTTGGGTAAGACGGAATATAAGTAATATAAGAAGGTTTAAAACCCTAAAAGGATGGCCAAAAAATGACGGTAATATCATTCTGTATTTTGAGGTGGTGCTAATGACTTTGTTTTTGACCATGAATGCAGCAGACCTACAGTTACAAGCATTAGGCGCTGATCATTATATCAAAGCTGGCGCGTATCCGGTTAGTCAATACATCGCTCCATTATTCGATGGACTTTCCGAAGGGACATTGATCTTTTTGGAAAGAGGAGCATGGTGGTTACATATTTTAGGAATATTGGTATTCTTGAATTACCTATACTTCTCTAAGCATTTACATATTATGCTGGCGTTCCCTAATACATACTATGCAGACCTAAACCCAAAAGGGGAGTTAGACAACTTAGAAGCTGTTACCAATGAGGTGATGTTGATGATGGACCCTAGTGCAGATCCTTTTGCAGCACCTGCTGAAGGCGAGGAAGAGGCAGAACCTGCAAAGTTTGGTGCTTCTGATGTTACCGATTTAAACTGGGCACAACTACTTAATGCATATACCTGTACAGAGTGTGGTCGTTGTACGAGTGAATGTCCTGCGAACCAAACAGGAAAGAAATTGTCTCCACGTAAGATCATGATGGATACCAGAGATCGTTTACAGGAGGTAGGAGCTAATATCGATAAGAATGGAAGTTTCCAGGATGACGGTAAGCAATTATTAAACGATTACATCACTCCAGAAGAATTATGGGCTTGTACAAGTTGTAATGCTTGTGTAGAAGCTTGTCCGGTAGGAATTAGCCCGTTATCAATTATTATCGATATGCGTAGATATCTGGTAATGGAGCAAAGTGCCGCTCCTTCAGATTTAAATAATATGATGTCTAATATAGAAAATAATGGAGCTCCATGGCCATTCAACCAAATGGACCGTTTGAATTGGAGCAACGAATAAAATAACCATAAAAATTAACCAATTAACCTTTAATTTAAGAGAAAAAAGAAGTTATGAAGAAGGAAGAAGTAGAAAAATTATTGCATGATAAGATTGAAGAAGGAGAACATGTAAGTCCTGTATTACCAGAAGGGATCAAAAACTATCTTATCGACATCGATGGAACCATTACTGAAGATGTTCCTAATGAAGAGCCGGAAAGAATGGTTACTTGTGAACCATTTCCAGATGCACTTGATACGTTAAACAAATGGTATGACGATGGTCATATGATTTGTTTTTTTACCTCTCGTACCGAGGATCATAGAGAAGTTACAGAAACATGGTTGAAAAAACATGGTTTTAAATATCACAGCCTGTTAATGGGTAAACCAAGAGGAGGTAACTATCATTGGATTGATAATCACCTGGTAAAAGCGACCCGATATACCGGAAAGTTTACCGAATTGGTAGAAAGAGTGGTTACTATTGAAGTGTTTGATGACGGAAAACACGACTAGACGTAACAAAAGAATTGTAAAGTAAAGAATTTTAAGAAGTAGTATATGAGTGAAACAGTAAAGGTGCCAACAATGGCAGAATATATGGCTGAAGGAAAACAACCAGAAGTTTTGTTTTGGGTAGGCTGTGCAGGTAGTTTTGATGATAGAGCCAAGAAGATAACTAAGGCTTTTGTGAAATTATTGCATAATGCCAAGGTAGACTTTGCTGTATTAGGGACTGAAGAAAGTTGTACCGGAGATCCTGCAAAAAGAGCGGGGAATGAGTTTTTATTTCAAATGCAAGCCGTGACGAATATCGAAGTGATGAATGCTTATGAAATAAAGAAGGTAGTGACTGCTTGTCCGCATTGTTTCAATACCATAAAGAATGAGTATCCTTCTTTAGGGGGTAACTATGAAGTAATGCATCATACGCAATTCTTGAAGTCTTTGTTGGATGAAGGAAGGTTAACTGTAGAAGGTGGTAAGTTTAAAGGAAAAAGAATAACATTTCATGACCCTTGCTACCTGGGTAGAGCAAATAGTGTTTACGAAGCGCCTAGAGATTTATTGAAGAAACTAGAGGTAGAGTTAATCGAAATGAAACGATGTAAACGTAATGGATTATGTTGTGGTGCAGGAGGAGCGCAAATGTTTAAGGAGCCAGAACCAGGAAATAAAGATGTAAATATCGAAAGAACTGAAGACGCTCTGGAAACAAAACCCGATATCATTGCTGCAGGATGTCCATTTTGTAATACCATGATGACTGATGGAGTGAAAAACAAAGAGAAAGAAGATAGTATCGAGGTACTAGATGTTGCAGAATTAATAGCAAATGCGCAAGATTTGTAATTTTTTTGAAATTATACACAATTTTAATAGAGTTAATATGTTTGTTCATATTAACTCTTTTTTATAACAGGAAAAAGTAATAGTTTTTAGTATTTTAGTAAAAAATAGCTGATGTTGGTAGATTTTAAGGACCTTCCGGAGACATCTCGAGTGTGGATTTATCAGGCAAATAGGTCATTTACTCAGGAAGAGTTAGAGGAAATAAAGGAAAAATTAGATGGTTTCTTAGCGCAGTGGACAGCACATGGTGCTAACCTTAGAGCGGGCTATGAAATTAAATATAAGAGATTTATAACCATTGGATTGGATCAGGGACTCAATGCTGCTTCTGGTTGTTCTATTGATGCATCCGTTCATTTTATTCAGGAACTAGAGCAAGAGTACAGCGTAGATCTGATGGATAAAATGAATGTTTCTTTCAAACAGGGCGAATTTGTTGCGTATAAACCGCTGACGGATTTCAAAAAAATGGCGAAAAATAGATCAGTATCCCCAAATACTATCGTTTTCAATAACCTGGTGACCAACATCGCTGAGTATCGTACCAATTGGGAAGTGCCGGCAAAAGATAGTTGGCATAACCGTTTTTTAAATTAAAATATACGTGTGGCATAAAATTAATAAGCATTCTTTTTTATTAATTATTTTTTTATTGAGTTTTGGTGCTGGTGCGCAAGAATTAGAATCTGAGATTGTTGAAAATGAAACGCAAAATGATTCTAGTGCGGCGCAAGTGGCAGAACCGTACAACCCCTTGATTGTTGAGGATATTGAAGCCCAGCAACGATGGGTGGATAGCGTGTACAATACAATGACCTTGAAGGAAAAAATCGGGCAGCTATTTATGGTGGATGTTTTTTCTTCTCACCCCCAAAAAGATATAGATCAGATAAAAGAACTTATCAAAGAATATCATATTGGTGGTATTATTTTTTCTAAAGGAGGTCCCAACAGACAAGCCAAAATAAATAATGAGTTCCAGGAGCTTTCCAAAATTCCTTTAATGATAGGAATGGATGCAGAGTGGGGGCTAGCCATGCGTTTGGATTCTACCAAAGCTTTTCCTTGGAATATGACACTGGGAGCCATAAAGGATAATCAACTCATTGAAGAAACCGGAAGGCAAATAGCAAGGCATTGTAAACGACTAGGAGTACATATCAATTTTGCACCGGTAGTAGATATCAATACCAATCCCAAAAATCCAATTATTGGGAATCGTTCTTTTGGAGAAAATAGAGATGATGTTACCCAAAAAGCCTTAGCTTTTATGAAAGGAATGCAAAAAGAAGGCATACTAGCCAGTGCAAAGCATTTTCCCGGACACGGAGATACGGATAGCGACTCTCATAAAACCCTGCCTACTATTAATTTTGAAGCAGAACGTATCGATAGTATAGAATTATATCCCTATCGCAAGTTGATCAATGATGGTCTCTCTAGTGTAATGGTAGCACATCTTAATATCCCTAGCTTAGAGTCTAGATCAAATTATCCTTCTTCGATTTCAAAGAATGTAGTAACCGGTTTACTTAAAGAAAAACTAGGGTTCAACGGACTGATTTTTACAGATGCTTTGAATATGAAAGGAGCTTCAGATTTTAAAAGTCCTGGAGAAATTGATCTTGCGGCCTTGCTGGCAGGTAATGATGTATTGCTGATTTCAGAAGATGTTCCCTTAGCTACCCAAAAGATTGTTTCGGCTTATTATTCAGGATTGATTACCGAAGAGCGCCTGGCACATTCCGTACGAAAAATACTCATGGCCAAATATAAAGTTGGCCTTCATAAATACAAGCCTGTAGATTTTTTGTTTTTGAATGAAGAGCTGAATAGCGTGAGTAATGAAGTTTTGCATCATAAACTGGTAGAAAATTCATTGACACTTATCAAGAATAAAAGGGCAACGCTACCCGTAAAAAACCTGGACCTAAAGAAAATAGCTTATGTATCTCTAGGAGATGATTCTGGGGATGCTTTTTATGAGCAACTAAATAAATACACCCAGGTAGATTGGGTAAAAGCTACGCAATTGGGTGAAATGATTGAGAAGCTTAAACAATATAACTATGTCATTGTAGGCTTTCATAAATCCAATGCCAACCCATGGAAAGATTATAAGTTTAAAGATAAAGAGTTGGTTTGGTTGTATGAGATTGCAAGGTTAAATACTACGATTCTTTCTGTTTTTGCCAGACCATATGCCATGTTGGATATGATGACTACTACCAACTTAGAAGGTATATTGATGGCATATCAGAATAGTACTGTGGCTCAGCAAAAAGCTGCTCAACTCCTTTTTGGTGCTTTTGAAGCCAAAGGAAAACTTCCGGTAAGCCTGGGAGAAGAATATCCAGAAGGAACAGGCCTGGAAACCCGTTCCCTAAAAAGATTACAATATGGTCTTCCCGAAAGTGTAGGGATGAATTCGTATCGTCTCAACCGAATAGATTCTATCGTAAACATCGCACTGAACGAAAATATGGCTCCTGGATTACAATTAATTGTAGCCAGAAAAGGAAAGGTGATTTTTGATAAAAATTATGGGTATCATACGTATAGTAAAACCAGAAAAGTAAAGGGTTCAGATATCTATGATTTAGCCTCGTTAACCAAAATATTGGCTACACTTCCATTAATGATTGAATTGAAGGATAAAGGGATTATTTCGTTGGATTCTAAAGTAGGAGATTTGCTGCCATCGTTTAAGGAGTCAAACAAAAAAGACATCACTGTTCGATCGATGCTTTCTCATTATGCAAAATTGAAGGCTTGGATTCCTTTCTACTTGAAGACTATGGATAGTGTGACTGGCCGTCCGGATAAAAAGTACTACAGAACAGCGTCCTCAGATGAATTTAAAATTAAAGTGACGAATAACTTATATCTGCGAAGTGATATGAAAGATTCGCTCATGCTACGCATAAAGGATAGTGAGTTACGAACAAGATTAAGTTATAAGTATAGTGATCTTCCTTATTATTTACTTAAGTCCTATATTGAGAAGCACTACGGTAATTCTTTGAATGCACTTACGCAACAGCATTTTTATAAACCTTTGGGAGCTAATAATACTTCGTATTTGCCTTTGTTAAGATTCAAGAAAAAGAGGATTGTTCCTACCGAAAATGATCAGGCTTTTCGAAAAGAAGTAGTTCATGGTTACGTCCATGATCAAGGTGCAGCAATGTTTGGTGGTATAGGTGGTCATGCTGGTTTATTTGCGAATGCCAATGATGTTGCCAAAATTATGCAGATGTACCTCAATGGAGGGTATTATGGAGGTAAACAGTATTTTAAACAACAAACCTTTGAAGAATTCAATACCTGTTACTATTGTGCTAGGGATGTGCGCAGGGGAGTAGGGTTTGATAAACCTCAATTGGGAGAAGTGGGACCTACCTGTGGTTGCATATCAAAAACTAGTTTTGGACATAGTGGGTTTACAGGGACGTTTACCTGGGCAGACCCCGAAGAAGAAATTGTCTATGTGTTTTTGAGTAATAGGACTTATCCGGACTCTGCCAATAGAAAATTGATTTCAAACGATATCCGTTCGGAAATACAAAGACTTATTTATGAGGCTATTGATTATTAGTCTTATTATCAACTATTTATTTCGTTTTAAGAATCGTAATTATGAATACTAGAATTGATTTGCTTGAAAATGAGCTTTCTTTTTCAAGAATTGTAGCAGGATGTATGAATTGGGGAGAATGGGGAGCAAAACTATCTGTTGCCGAGGCACAACAATTGATTGAAGATTGTTTGGAAATTGGCGTAACTACTTTTGATCATGCCGATATTTATGGCCATTATACAACAGAGGCTTTGTTTGGGAGTGCGATCAAGAACAACCCTTCTTTACGACAGGATATACAACTGATTACAAAATGCGGAATTAAACTGGTAACACCAAACAGGCCAGATTATCAAATCAAGTCCTATAATACCACAGCTGATTATATCAAGCAGTCTGTAGAAAATTCATTGGTTAATTTGTCTACGGACTATATAGACTTATTGTTAATTCATAGACCAAGCCCTTTGATGCATCCTGAAGAAATAGCAAAGGCTTTTACAGAATTAAGAGAAGAAGGTAAAGTGCAACATTTTGGAGTTTCTAATTTTACCAATACTCAATTTGAGATGCTGAATACTTTTTTCCCTTGGTGACCAATCAAATTGAAATTTCGCCATTACATCTCGAACCATTTGTGGATGGTACTTTGGATCAGTGTTTATCGTACCAAATAAAGCCAATGGGGTATTCTACTTTAGCCGGAGGTAGTTTTTTTGCTAAGAATCCAATGGAACAGGTAGTTCGAATTAACAAAGTTGCGGAGCAGTTGGCTGCAAAATATGAAGCTACCCTGGATCAAATCCTAACGGCTTGGATACTTAAACATCCTTCGGGCATATTACCTATTATCGGGTCTACCAAAATAAACAGGATTGCATCTGCTGTAAAAGCACTTCAAATAGAAATCACGGATGAAGAATGGTTCATGATTTGGGAAGCTTCAAACGGAGAGGAAGTTGCCTGATTAAGAGTGAATAACCTCGTTTTAGTATGGGTTTTCTGGATTTTGTTAATGTTAAAATACTTGTAAATTGTAGTGTTCATTGGTTTTTTACTTATATTTAAGCTGTCAGACTCTTAACGAATACACAATAATAATCATTTTCGAACCGTAAAAAAGCTTAGATCCACACAAGTCATTCCCCCTAACTTTAACCCTAACACTAATGAACAAGTATAGATTAACACTAATCGGATTGGTA
The DNA here is from genome assembly GCF_055808215.1 of Aquimarina sp. KJ22-3. Taxonomy (NCBI): domain Bacteria; kingdom Pseudomonadati; phylum Bacteroidota; class Flavobacteriia; order Flavobacteriales; family Flavobacteriaceae; genus Aquimarina; species Aquimarina sp. KJ22-3. The sequence continues at coordinate 2,316,122 of NZ_CM147859.1, forward strand.
TTGTCTATTTTTATTTATTTCACCTCCACATTTTTAGAACTCAACCTTTTTCAACAAGTCGTATCTCTTTTAAATAGCATACAGGAGCTTAAGCTGGAAGGAATTGTAATTCCTTTTGTTATCTTCTCTGTTTTCGTTATTTATGATATCAGGCAACGCGTTAAAAAGGTAAAAATGGAGAATGCAAAGCAAAACATTTATAAAGCAATGCTTTCTTCTAGTCATCATATTCTCAATAACTTTATTTATCAAATGGATCTTTTTAAGATCACCGCAGAGGATACCCCTGGCTTTGATAGCAAAGTATTGGCTTTTTATGAAGATATTATAAGTGATGCTTCGGATCAAATCGATTCCTTAAGTAATCTTACCAGTATCGATGAGTTTTCGATACGTTCTTCTGTAATGAGAAGTTAATGGGTTAGTGGCTTTTAAAAAAGCTAAAAACCGAACCTCCATACCTTCTAGAGTTATCAAAAAAAGATGAACTCTCTAATGAGGTGTGCTTTGAATGCTCGATAATCAAAACACCATCTTCTTCAAGGAGTTGGCGTTCAAATACAAGTTCAACGATTTTTAAAAATTGTTCTTGTTCAAAATCATAAGGAGGGTCTGCAAATATGATATCTGCTTTTCTGGAGGTTTTTTCCAGGTAGCTATATACATCACTTTTGATCGTTTCTATGGGGAAGTCAAGTTCTTCAGCAATACTTTTGATGTACCCCATACAGGCATAATGTGCATCAACCGCTGTAATCTCTTGTGCTCCTCTCGAAGCAAACTCATAACTAATGTTCCCGGTACCAGCAAAAAGATCTATTACCGAAAGGTCTGTAAAATGATAGATGTTATTTAATATATTAAATAAACCCTCTTTGGCCATATCGGTAGTTGGTCGTACAGGTAACTTTTTGGGAGCTACCAGTCTTTTTCCTTTATATTTTCCTGAAATAATTCTCATTTAGAAATGGCTTAATAAAACGAAATGCTGATGGGCAGGGACGGGGTTGATTTCACTGGATAGTTTTGGTGCTCTTTGATGTTTTCCGAAGGAAATATTCCGAACGTAATTATGTGCTATATCAAAATAAGGGCTGTTTTGTTCTATTTTCCCTAAGAAAACAAGTTTGAATTCTTCTGGATTAAGCTTTAGCTGCTCTGCAACAAACAGTAAATAATATAAAAAGTCTTCTTTTGAAGTGTGCATATAGGTGTTAGAAAGTAGTAATCTCCCTTTGTGGATAACCACCAGATCAAAAAATTTGTCTTGCATATTTGCATATACCCTCAAATCCTCGCTATTCTTTTCTTGAGCTAATAATGAAGAAATTAAGATCGTACTAGCGTGTTTATAGGTAAAAGAACCAAAGGTCTCAAAGAAGAAATTGTTGATATTAGCATAGGGAATATAGACCACCACCATATCATGTTGTTCTAATTCGTCATAAGCAATGAAATCATTATCTAATACCTTTATATTGTATTTGAGATAGTCTTTTAAAGCATCTTCTTCAAATAATGCTTTTGGAACGGTGGTGTATAAGTCATTTTGGTAAATGACTTCAATATTGTGAAAGTTCTTTTTTAACGCCTGGTGATGATCAAATGTATATTTGATCTTGTCCAAGACTTGCTCGGGAGTTAATTGAATACCAAAGTGATCGCAAGCTAATGCAGTGATATGATCTTCTTGGTCCCGTGTACAAAAGAAAGTCCATTCAAGCTTACTTGAATGGACAATGTATGTAATGTATTGTCTTCTATGTTATTGGTCGTTTGCGCCATAAGTTCTAGGCCAGTTACCAGAAGTTTTCACATCTGTCATTGATCCTACTAATAAATATGGACCATCAACTCCATCCACAGAAACTACTTCTTTTTCCTGAGCTAAAAGATCTTTATCTTGATCGTGTAACAACACTTCCTTAGAAACCTTAGCTTCAAATACAGGGATTCTAAGATCGTTTTTGTTAATATATCCAGCATCCAATTCAAATTTAGAATCTACTCCTTGAATAGGTACTTTCATCATGTTTTTGTGACTTCCTGTCTTAAATAAAGAATCCTTTACAGAAGCGTATCCAAGTGTGTCGATCACAACAGTGTCTCTAGGCTCATCGATTTTAAGCACTTTGTTAAAACGAATAAAACTAGAATCTCTTCTTTGCGTAAGCGTAAATTTCGCAGTATCAATAAAAGCGATTAGTTTTTCAGGATTTTTTTCGAATCTTCCAGTGATGGTTCTATGTGCTAACTGTGCTGTACGTATATCCCTTAGATTTTCAACTGCCTTAGCATATCTTGCTTGTTTAACCTTATTGAATTTCACAGGACCGTTAATAGAGTTGAATACCATGTATCCCAACACTCCTATAACTACCCACAGTACTAATTGAATGACAATTTTCATTTTATGATTTTAGCTTTAAACATTAGTGTATACGCAAATCTACAATTTTTTTTAATCGTAAAAGTTTATTGCGAAAAAATCATCCCTATCTTTGGATTCTTAACAAAATAAGGAAAAACAGAGAATTTACCGCATGAGGGAAAAAGAGTTTTATGAGTTGTTACGGAAGGATTTCCCCTTCGAACCTACTTTAAAACAAGATGTTGTACTTCAAAAATTGGCTTTTTTTGTTCTGGAAAGCAATAAAGACGCTTTATTTCTTTTAAAAGGATATGCAGGTACAGGTAAGACAACATTGATTGGAAGTCTGGTAAAAAATTTATGGAAAGCAAAGCTGAAATCTGTGCTACTGGCACCAACCGGTAGAGCAGCAAAGGTAATTAGTAATTATTCTGGAAGACAAGCGCATACTATCCATAAGAATATTTATTATCCTAAAAAAGATAAAGCTGGTGGGGTTGCTTTTCAGTTAAAACAGAATAAACATCGGGATACCATTTTTATCGTTGATGAAGCTTCTATGATACCCGATACTCCAAGTGATAGTAAATTATTCGAGAATGGGTCGCTGTTAGACGATCTGATGATGTATGTGTATTCTGGACATAATTGTAAAATTCTTTTGATCGGGGATACGGCACAGCTTCCTCCAGTAAAATTAGAAGTAAGTCCGGCCTTAGATTACAATACTTTGGAAATCGGTTTTAATAAAGAAGTGGTACAGATTGAATTAGACGAAGTAGTACGGCAAGCAGAAGATAGTGGTATTTTGATGAATGCAACTGCTTTGCGGGAAACACTTCGCGAAGAGTTTTATGATTCCTTTCAATTTGATGTCTCTGGATATCCTGATATTATAAGGTGTCAAGATGGACATGAGATTATGGATGCGCTACAAGAGGCGTACACCAATGTTGGACACGAGGAGTCCGTAATCATTTTGAGATCAAATAAGAGAGCCAATTTGTACAACCAACAAATTCGATCCAGAATTCTATTTCAGGAAGAAGAGTTGGCCACAGGTGACCATTTGATGGTTGTAAAAAACAATTATTTCTGGTTGGATAATAAAGCAGAAGCTGGATTTATAGCAAATGGGGATATTATTAAAGTGTTAGAAATTTATGCTATAAAAGAATTGTACGGTTTTCGGTTTGCCGAGGTTAAAATTAGTATGATTGATTATCCCAATCAAAAGCCTTTTGAGACTGTCTTGCTGTTAGATACCTTAACTTCTGAGACTCCTTCTTTATCTTATGAAGAATCGAACAAATTATATCAGGAGGTGTTAAAGGATTTTGAAGGAGAGCGATCTAAGTATAAGAAGTTTTTAGGCGTAAAAAACAACAAGTTTTTCAACAGCCTTCAGGTGAAATTCTCTTATGCTATTACATGTCATAAATCTCAAGGGGGACAATGGGATATTGTATTTGTAGAACAGCCCTACTTACCCGACGGAATATCTCAAGATTATTTACGATGGTTGTATACTGCAATCACCAGAGCCAAGAGAAAAATATATCTGATTGGGTTTAAGGATGATTTTTTTATTGAAAACTAGTATCTTTTGTGTACAATTAGAGAATATAATAGATAAGGAGATATGCAAGAAATTATACTGAGCATTTGTTTAGGAGTAGGGTTAGCAGCGGCTGTTGGTTTTCGTGTTTTTTTACCGTTGTTGGTGCTAAGTTTGGCAGGCCATTACAATGTTATTCCACTAAACGAAAGCTGGGAGTGGGTAGGGAGTACGCTTTCCATCTGGGTATTGGTAATAGCAACTTTGGTTGAGATTTTTGGGTATTTCATTCCCTGGTTTGATAATATTTTAGATGCTTTGGCTATTCCTCTGGCAGCAGTAGCAGGTACAGCAGTTATGGTATCTACCGTAGCGGATTTAAATCCTGTAATCACATGGGTGCTTGCAATTATAGCAGGCGGTGGTACCGCAGCTACTGTTAAAAGTACTATGGGAGCTACTCGATTGACCTCTACAGCTACAACAGGAGGAGTGGCAAACCCAGCAGTGGCAGCGGTAGAAACCGGAACGGCAGCCGTAATGTCTACAGCCTCTGTATTTGTGGCTCCTTTGGCCATTATTTTATTGATTCTTTTAGTTGTTGGATTTAGAAAAATTTACAAAAAGTTATTTACAAAGGGGTAACAAAACCTGTTGGTGATACATTAATACCAAAAATATAAATCGTTACTTTTAGATATACTAATAAAAAAACTTACTTTTGTAATTTCAAAAAAGCAACAAAACTTTGAACAAAAATACTCTAAAAACCATCGCAATGATTCCTGCGAGATACGCTGCTACGCGTTTTCCTGGAAAACTAATGCAGGATCTTGGTGGTAAAACAGTGATTAGACGAACCTACGAAGCTACTATAGAAACGGGTCTTTTTGATGATGTTTATGTAGTAACAGATAGCGATATTATTTTTCAAGAAATTACTACTCATGGCGGGAAAGCTATTATGAGTAAGAAGGAGCACAGTTGTGGAAGTGATCGAATCGCCGAAGCAGTAGAGGAAATGGATGTGGATATTGTGGTGAATGTGCAAGGAGATGAACCTTTTACAGAACGAGAAAGTTTGGAAAAAGTACTTTCTGTGTTCTATGGAGAAGATTCAGACCGAATAGACCTTGCCAGCTTAATGACCCCTATAGATGATTGGGATGATATTATGAATCCTAATAGTGTAAAGGTAATTGTTGATGAAAATAATTATGCGCTATATTTTTCCAGAGCACCTATTCCGTATCCTAGAGACAAAGAAATAAACTACACTTACCATAAGCATAAAGGCGTTTATGCGTTTAGAAAACAAGCGATTTTAGATTTTTATCATTTGCCAATGAGAGCATTGGAAGCATCAGAGAAAATTGAATGCATCCGATATCTGGAATATGGTAAAAATATTAAAATGGTCGAAACACGACACGAAGGTGTTGAAATTGATACCCCGGAAGATTTAGAAAGAGCAAAGAAATTAATTAACAAACAGAATCCATTGAATACAAAAACTGTCACAACTTCTAAAGAACATGCGGTTCATAAAAACTTTCCGATGGTTCCAAAAGTGGTTTTCGGAAAAGGGGCATTCAATCAGCTAGGAGATATTATTTCTAATGAAAGAAAAGGTATTGCACCGTTTATCTACTTGATTGATGATGTATTTCAGAACGATACTTCTTTTATCGAAGATAGAATACCACTTTCTTCGACAGATGAGATTATATATGTGTCTACCAAAGAGGAACCAAAGACCTCTCAGGTAGATCAAATAGTATTTACCATTAAAGATAATTATGAGTTCATCCCTAGTGGGATTATTGGTATCGGAGGAGGATCTATTCTCGATCTTTCTAAAGCCGTTGCAATAATGTTGACTAATCCGGGAAGCGCAGCCGATTATCAAGGATGGGATTTGGTAAAAAACAAAGCGGTGTTTCATGTAGGGATACCTACAATTTCTGGTACAGGAGCTGAAGTGTCTAGAACTACAGTATTGACTGGGCCAGAGCGTAAATTAGGAATCAATTCAGACTTTACTCCTTTTGATCAGGTGGTTCTTGATCCGGAATTAATTAAAGACGTACCTAAAAACCAATGGTTCTACACCGGTATGGATTGCTATATCCACTGTATAGAATCTCTGGATGGAACATATCTCAATGCATTCAGCCAAAGCTATGGTGAAAAAGCATTGGATCTTTGTAAAGAGATATTTTTAGAAAATTCGTTAGACAAAGCAGAAGCCGATGCCAAATTAATGATGGCTTCTTGGCATGGAGGTATGAGTATTGCATATTCTCAGGTGGGAGTAGCGCACGCGATGAGTTACGGATTGGCCTATGTTTTGGGAACAAAGCATGGAATCGGTAATTGTATTGTTTTTGATAAATTGGAAGAATACTACCCAGAAGGTGTGGCGGTTTTCAAGAAAATGAAGGCCTATCACAATATAGAATTGCCAAAAGGTGTTTGTGCCAATGTAACTGAAGAGCAACTAAATACAATGACTTCTGTTGCTTTGAGTTTGGAACCTCTTTGGGAAAATGCACTAGGAAAAGATTGGAAATCAAAGATAAATGCGGATAAATTGAAGGATCTATACCGTTCTTTGTAGTTTTGTCTTTTTAAATGATTCTAGATGAAACGGCTTTCTTCTTTTATATACCATAAAATCCTGGGGTGGAAAATGATCGGGGATTTTAAGGGAGATAAGATCAAAAAGTGTATCGTTGTTGTTGTCCCTCATACGAGTTGGCATGACTTTTATATTGGTCTTCTAATACGACAAATAGTAGATCTCAAAATTAGTTTTTTAGGGAAAAAAGAACTTTTTAAATGGCCGCAAGGATGGTATTTGAAAAAAGTTGGGGGTATTCCTTTAGATCGAACTCCAGGTCAAAATAAAGTAGAAGCCATAGCCGAGCTTTTTAAAAAAAGAGATGAACTTCGAATAGCTATAGCTCCAGAAGGAACTCGAAAAAGGGTGACCGAATGGAAAACTGGGTTTTATCATATTGCAAAAGCCGCAGGAGTACCTATCCTTATGGTTACTTTTGACTTTGGAAAAAAACAAAATGTGATCTCTGAACCTTTTTATCCTACAGATGATACTGAAAAGGATATTCAATTTATGTATCAGTTTTTTAGAGGGGTAAAAGGGAAAGTAGCTAAATATAGTTTTAATGTAGATTAAAATTTACGTGTTTTTTCTTCGATAATTTTGGGTTCAGATTTTTCTTTGGCGGCTCCACCTCCAAAAATCAATTCGGTACTGGTAAAGGTGGTCCCAAATGTAGTAGCTGCATAATATACCTGAGAAATAGCACTCTCTATCTGTTCAGTAGTAAGTTCTTTTAAGGGGTGGATATATACCGACCATAGGATTCCATTAGAGATGGCGTACTTTACATCCAAGGCAGAGTGAAAATTGGCGGTCATCGAATCCAGAAGTAAATCTTTATCCAAATTAGAAGATTCTGTTATTGGAGAAATGATGCGCATTCTGTTGTTGGTTTGATCCGTTACGCAAAGCATAGGGATTTCTTTGTACAGAAGTTTCCAGTTTCCGGTTACACCACCCAAAGTATCTGCATTTTTTTCTAGAATTTCTCCTAGTAAGCTGTTATCCATGTTTTGAGAGAAGGAATAAAAAGTTCCAATAAAAAATAATAGAGTAAGAAACAGCTTTTTCATGATGTATGTTTTAGGAATAGTCGTCTTAGTCTTATAAACTTAACAAAAAAAGAGGGCAATCCCTTTAAGCTCTTTATAATACTTGTTTCAAAAATTAATATAGGCTTATGTGTAGTATTTTTCTACTTTTTTATCTGGGATGAACCAAAGGGCTGCTACCAATACATAAATGATGATTGCTAATACTGGGTTTATGAAACTTAGGGGTATGCCTAATCCATATAAAACAATAGAAAGATATGTTTTACGAGTACGATGATATGCTTTCTGCAGTTTGGTCTTTTCGCGGTTATGTGAGCTTAATGTACTAATGAGTATCACCCAAGCTATGCTGGACATAAACAATACAAATCCGTATATCGCCGTAGGTGTTTTTTCAAAATGATTTTCTCCCATAAAACCAGTGGCGAAGGGTAGCAGTGATAACCAAAAAAGCAAATGTAAGTTTGCCCATAAGATTTTGCCATTAACCATTTCAGAAATGTGCATCAGATGATGATGATTGTTCCAATAAATCCCTAAGTAAATAAAACTTAAGATATAGGTGGTAAACGTAGGTAGCAGAGGTTCAAGGCTTTGTAGAGTGTGTCCTTCGGGGATTTTTAATTCTAATACCATTATCGTAATAATGATAGCCAACACTCCATCACTGAATGCTTCAAGCCGATTTGTTTTCATAGTTATGGTTTTAATACATCCTGTATGTCATCCAGTTTTTTGAACATTGCATTTGCAAAAGGACACAAGGGTAAAATTTTCAAATCTTTTTTACGTGCCATATCAACAATCTTATAGAGCAATTTTTTACCCACACTTTGCCCTTTGAAGGCATCGTCTACTTCGGTATGATCGATAATGATAAAATCACTACCAGGGATTGAATAAGACATTAATCCGGCTTTTTTTCATTTTCACGTGCAATCGCAAAGCCTTTGTTTTCACGTTCTCTTATTTCTATTTCCATTTTATTGAGGTTTATATTTTAATTTTTGAATCATATCTGTGGTTAATGGATCTGCGTAAACGCCATATGCATCAACTAGTAATCCCTTTATATTAAATTCTGGAGCTGAAATAGCAAACAGAATAGAAGAATCATCAGGATTTGAGTTGCCTTCGAACCTATGCATCTGATCTACTTCAAATTGATCAGCGTACAAATTATAGTTTAACGCTTTGCATTCGATACAGTCGTTTTTGAGATTTAAGTCTTCTGTATACCCTTGCTTTTGCAAATTAGTAATCGCTTCTGAAAGTGTCTCGTATTTCATCATATTATTGTTTTTAAAATTTAAATTCTGCAGTTAGTACAGCATGAAACAGAGTGTTGTTCAATCCACTTTGTTCGAGGAAATTACCAGGGAAAATAACATTAGTTTCGAATTCTAAATTAAAGAATTTATTAATTTCCCATCCGGTAATAGTACCAATTTGATGACCAATAAATCGTCTGTTGTTTATTGCTGGGTATTCTAAAATTAATGGAGGACTATATACCCCATCATTTCGTGAAAAACGCCAAAAAGCGACATAATCCAGGGACAAAGAGAAGTCTCCAAGTTGGGTGTTTATATAAGGATGAAAATCAATTAAATTTGAAGGCCCAAAACGTGCAACCCGACCAAAATAAGCTCCTCTAGGATACAAACCATCAAATGTATTCAAGTTGTTGTCTGAACTATTGGAATCGCCACTTATTGCTTCTGTTTTGATCCCAATGATACCATTCTTACCCAATAGATTTAAAGGGTGCTCAATATTAAATGAAATTGTCCATGCCCTAATAGATTGATCTCCAAAACTTCCAATTTGATAGACAAACTCATTGTTGTAAGTAAAGCTTTTCCAGTTTCCAAAATAACGCAACCCTATAGATGCTCTGTTGTCATCAGCGATGCCTGAATTCCAAGTTTTGTTTTTTTCTTCTTTGTAGAATACGTAGACATCTGTTCCTGTTTGATCTGTCCAGTTTTGACTCCAATACAAAGCAGCTAAACTTTCTTCCTCAAAATTTAGTGCATCATTGTCAAGTATCCCTTCTTCGGGCCTCACGGGAACGGCATAAAATCCTTTAATATTGGTATGATCAGTTTTATATTCTATTTGTACCATGTCAAATGATAAGCGTACATTAGGACCTTCTCTTATATCTACGAGTCGACCACTACCTAAACGCATGTTCTGACGGCCGACCAAGACATCCCATTTGCGGTTAAAATAATACCTTGCGAATACCTGGTTGAAGCCTAATTCATCTTTATCAACTGGTACTAAGTTTTCTTTACTAGTAATCAGACTGGAATTTAGCTCTGCAAAAACTTCCAATTTGTCTGCAATCTTTAGATGAGAGTGTAGTAGAATTCTATTGAGAAACCACACATCATTTTGATCTTCTTCTGAAGAAAATTGTTCATTGATAAAAGTTTCTGTTTGAAACCGATAACTTCCTCCGAAGCTTAAAGATGTTTTTTTTCCAGGATCAATAAGTTTTAAACTTTCATAAATATTTGGTGTGCTATCCGAAACCCTGGTTATCCGATCATTTTGCCGTAGCAGACTAAAGTTGAGATCTAATGTGCTTTTTTCTAATTGAGCTACTCCAACATTTGCGATAGTTAGGTGTGTAAGGAATACTATGTTTTTCCATGTTTTCATTTTAAAATTTTCTAATAAGTAATACACTAGCAATTAAGAAGGCAACTCCCAATAGTCTTTGCCAATTAATTGACTTGACAGGTAACCCCAAGAGTCCATAATGATCTAATATTAAGGATATGGTCATTTGACCTGCTACTACCAAAACAAATGTGAGTGCTGTGCCTAATTTTGGAGCAAGAATGATTACGACAGCTACGTAAAAGGCCCCTAAGATTCCAGCGAACCACACCAAAGGAGATACGCTTTTGGTCTGTGATATTGAGGAAAAGTCAAACTTTAGGATAAAAAGATATAGAAATAACCCGACTGTGCCTATAAGAAAGGACGCAAAGGCAGCGAATATGGGTTGATGAACCGATTTTCCTAATTGCACATTTAAACCAGCCTGAAGAGGTAGAACAGCGCCTGCAACAATGGCCAACAGAATAAAAATGAGTTGAGATTTCATTATACGGTGTTTTTAAAGAATTTATGATCTAAAGAATACTTGCCTGGTCCCATAAAAAAGATGAGTAAATAACATAATGTATACATCAACGGAATATCCTTTACGGTCCAGGGATCATCAATGTGAACTATCAAAAGACCAGTTAGTGTTACACTTAATATGAGTAGGATAGCTAATCGAGTTCCCAAGCCTATAATGATAAAGGCAGGAGCTACGATATTTGCGATTATCGCAATAAACGTACTAATTTCTCCTCCCAGACCCATAGGGTCTGGAATATGTTTTACCGTACTCTCAAAATCGAGTAGTTTTTTTATTCCATGCGTGTTTATCATTGATATTGAAACGAGTACTCTGAATAGTAATAATGTAATATTAGGTGTCAATCCTTTATGCCAGGGGTTGAATATGGTTTTACTAAGACCTGTTTTCATAGGGATATTCTTTTAATAAGATCTTAATGTCTTTAATCAACCTAAACGTGTCGTTTTTATCCAATCCGTTGTAATAGCCTCTGATTTGTTGTTTGCCATCTACCAAAACGAATGTTCCGTCATGAATAAGATTGAATTCTTTTTTAGAGCTATCATCAAATGCACGTACCTTGTAGTCTTTGGCTAATTCCAAAACAGTAGCACTGTTACCTGTTAATAAATTCCATTTGTTCGGTTTGATATTGTATGCGTCAGAGTATGTTGATAGTTTTTCTGGTGTATCATTTTTAGAATCGATACTAATGGAAATGATCTTTACCTTATCGTTGTTCAAAAATGCTTCTTCCACAAATTTGAGATGATTGGTCATCTTTGGACAGATGGTCGGACAACTAGTAAAGAAAAAATCGACTACTTGTATTTTGCCTTCGAACTCCTTAGAGCTTACCTCTTTGTTCAATTGATTGATCAATGTAAAATCAGGAGTCGTATAAGAATTAAATTCACCTGTGTACGTATCTAAGACCTTTTCACCGAGAACTGGAAGCGTTTCTTTCTGCTTACAACTATTTATGAGTATGATACCTAGTGCAATGATGAGATATTTAATTGTTTTCATAATGGGTGACTAATGAGATGTTTTCTAGTTTTAAAATGTCATCAGGAATATTACGATTAGGAAGGGGGACCGGTTGAAAGATGACCTGAATATCTTTTTTTGCATCTATAACTTCAGCAATTTCTTTCTCTATTTCGATTTGTAGGTGTACACCATTTTGAAGCAGTACAGAATCTAGATCCAGAATAGGTAATATGGTAAAGGTTCCTGTATACTTACTTTGCTTACTACCATTTTTATCATATTCAAAAAATACTCTTGCACAATAAGGCTGATAGGGGAGTTGTGCTCTTTCAAAATGTAGGATAACATGGGTACGTTCCTTATCCATAAATTCTTTGTAAATCGTATCGGTATCAGATGTGTCTAAGTTTAAAGCAACTACACAATCGCGTTTGGTTTCTTCCCTTTTGGGTTTGTCAGCATCAAGAAAGGGATTACAGTAATTGGGGTTTAGATTTAGATCAGCAAATTGATATCCTAACGTTTCTGTGTTCAGGAGCTCTTTTATTTTAAAATCAACAGGTCTGCCGTTGCCATCAGTAGCAAATAAACGTTTCTCCAGCCATTCTTCGTCGGTTGGTAGTTTGTTCTCGGTATCATAAGCTCTCCAGGCCTCCCAAATGCGATCACAGTTACCGTGGTGACCATAAAAAATAGGTTCGAAACCGGATTCTGCAAAAGTGGCCATTTGTCCTCCAATCCAATTATGAATATTATTATGAAAAGATTGCTCGGCTATACCGTCTAGTTGAGAATCCCCACGTTTTTTTATCGCTGGATATCCGCCAAACGTTTTGTATTTATTCGCTCTGAAGGCAGCACCAACATTTATAAAGTCTTTAGGGATTTCATCGTTTGGACCTACTAATCTTGTTACATTAAACAGAGGATTACTTTCATCTCCCCAATAATGGTCTGGGATATAATTGGATTTTGTCCAATCCCAATAATGCAAGGCGAGTTGTGGTTCATTGACCGCTTTTTGAAGTTTTTGTTCCATTGACCATAAATACAACCGGTGCCACGGCCATACATACCAATTATAATGCACCTGATTTGAGTAAATACTTGTGGCGCAAAAGGTCGCGTGAAGCATCCCATGAGCAGTCCACCCAAAAGGGTCTAAAGGTGAAATTTCTGAGCGATCTTTTAAAATTTTGACTGCATCTTTAAACAATTGAATTTCTGGATCATTTACTGGAATATCTGCAATATTCTTTCTAGTGACCACTGATGGAGAATTAACCGTTTGATTTGCTAATGTTGTGTTTTTCGAGTTGTTCTCACAGCTCATGATAAGATTTGAAACTAGTGGCAAAGTCCCCAGTCCAAGAGTTGTAACCCCAGCTCTTTGAAGAAAAGCTCTTCTTGAGGTGTTTTTGTTTTCTTTCATCTTTACATAGGTTTAGTAGGAGACCACTGGTTTTGTGGTCTCCTTTTAGGATAGTTATGCTTCTTTGATAAATTGAGCATCTATGGTAATAGTTACTGTGTCAGAGACCACAATACTTCCAGCCTCTGTTACAGCATTCCAAGTCAAGTTGAAATCTTTACGATTGACTTTGCCTCTTATTTCAAAACCAGCTTTGGTTTGACCGTAAGGATCTATAGCTACACCATTAAAGTCTACGTCTAATGTTACTTCTTTGGTGATGTCTCTAATAGTAAGGTCTCCGATTATTGTGTCTCCATCAAACGATTTTGAATGGAAGGTCATTTCAGGATATTCTTTGGCATTGAAAAAATCATCAGATTTTAGATGAGTATCTCTGTCACTATTTTTAGTGTTGATAGAGTCAATCTTTGTCGAAAAGTTAAAAACTGCATCACTAAAATTGTCATCACTGGTTTCGACTGAAGCAGTATAGGCCTCAAAGTGCCCTTTTACAGTAGAAATCATCATATGTTTTACCTTGAACCCAATTTCTGAATGTGTGTTGTCAATATTCCATTTTGTTTTGATAGCTGTTTCCATTATTTTATCTTTTTATGATTTTTAATTTGATTGATAACCTCCAAAATATTTTACGGGAGACCAATTAGGGATTGGTTCTGGTATTGAAGGGCTCATTGTACTGTATTCTTCAGCTCCGTAAACAATGTTACCGCCAACAACAGTAAGCACAGATGTTAAACTGTTAATTTCTTTTTCAGGTATAGTGAAGTAATCGTCGGATAGGATGGCAAAATCAGCAAACATACCATCTTCTAATGTTCCCTTAACCGTCTCTTCGTTGGATACCCAGGCGCTACCTTGTGTATACAGATGTAGTGCTTCTTCACGGCTTAATTTATTTTCTTCTGACGCTAGTTGGAAGTCGCCAACGGTTTTACCTGTGATTAACCAGTACAACGCAGGCCAGGGGTTATAACTTGCTACGCGAGTACCATCGGTTCCCGCTCCTACTGGGATTCCCATTTCTATCATTTTTTTTACAGGAGGAGCTTCTTTAGCTTTTTCTGCACCATAGCGCTCTACAAAGTATTCCCCAGCATAAGCCATACGTGCCTGAATGGCAATACCACCATTAAGCGCTTTAATACGTTTCAGATCCTTGATTTGTACCGTTTCGGCATGGTCAAACAACCAACGTTTTGAAGCTAATTTTCCATTTGTTTCTTGATTTACCTCCTCAAAAACATCTAACATTAGTGATATCGTCTCACCATAAGTTGCGTGAATCCTGAAAGGCCATCCATTATCGACATGAAGTCTAACAATCCGTTTAAGGTCTTTTCGCCAAGTAGGGCGATCTCGATCAAGTAATGGTTGAGGTGCCAAAAAATTTTCGTAGTCACCGGCACTCCAGGCCAAAAATTCGCCACCACCTTCTAACTCATAACCATGATCTAGGTGAATTTCACCATTATGACCAACTTCATTGGTTTCCATCCATTCTGTAAACTCTTCGTATTCTGCTCCTTTGTTTTGAGGGAATAAGTAATAAGACAAACGAATAGGCATTTCACCGGCGTCTGCTAGTGTTTTTGTACCTGTATAATCTTTAGGGAATTTATGACCACCACCTCCGGCATCAATTCCACTCGTAATCCCAAAAGTGTTTAATTCTCTGTAAAATTGCCTTGTACCATTTTCCATTTCAGCTTGGGTTAAAGGGGGCAGGCTTCCTATCCGGGCGTAAAGAATAGTTGGATTAGGATCTGCAATCAACACGCCAGTTAATTTACCATCGGGACCCTTCTGAAACTGAGAGTCTTTTGGTGCCTTTGTATGCTCGTCAATTCCCAAAGCATCAAGTCCAGCTTGATTTAAATATCCTTGACTATACAAGAAAAGAACATAGGTAGGAACATCTCCTGTGGCCTCGTTCAATTCGTCCATGGTAAATAATCGTTTTTCTTCAAATTGAAACGGACTCCAACCGCCGATCACTCGTACCCATTGACCTTTTGGTGTACGCGCAGCTTGTTCTTTCAACATTTCAAGAGCTCGTTTTAATGTTTTTACTCCATCCCAGCGTACTTCTGCGTTAAAAAATCGTCCGCCACGTGTAAGATGTAAGTGAGAATCGTTTAATCCGGGAATGAGCGTTCGCCCTTTGGCATCAATTACCTTTGTTGCATCACCTTGAAATGTTAATATATCTTTGGAAGCCCCGGTTTTGAATACCTTTCCGTCTTTTATGGCAATCGCTTCTGTAATAGTGTGCGATTGATCCATTACAGCTACTTTTGCATTGGTAACAATTAAGTCTGCGGTATCTTTTTGTTCTACCATTTTTTGGGTCTGCTCGTTTTTACAAGAGATAGTTAATAGTAGAATACCTATAAAAAACAATGTCTTTCTCATCGTCAATTGATTTTAAGGCACCTTGTTTCCATGACAAAGTGCCATTAATAAACTACTTACTTCTTGTTGTGACCTTCTGCCTCACTAGCTTCTTTGCCGGTCATCCATTTGCTCATTGTTTTGATATAATCAATACCTAAACCATAAGCCCCACCATATTTTTTGGAGATTTTGACGACATCATTGTACTTATCACTTCTGGCCCAATCTCTGTGTATCTCTAACAAGTATTGAAGGGATGTGATTGGTTTAACTCCTGCCTGAATCATACGGGTAATTGCCATGTCATGTGCCTCTTGAGAAGTCCCTCCGTTAGCATCTACCACAACGTATACCTCATATCCATCTTCTAGAGCCGATAAAGAAGCAGAAAGTGTACATACTTCTGTCCAAAGACCGGCAACAACTAATTTTTTCTTACCTGTCTTTTGTACTGCTTCGACAATACGTTTATCTTCCCAAGAATTCATAGTAGATCGATCTATGTAGTCCTCGGTATTAGGATAATGCTCTCGAATTTCTGGGAAAACGGGACCACTAAAAGATTTTTCGGCAACGGTTGTTATAATCGTAGGTACATTATAAAGTTTTGTTGACGCTGCAAGTAAACCTACATTATTCCTTAACTCTTCGATCGGCTGTGATTCTACTGCAAAAGCCATTTGACTTTGATGGTCAATCATCAATACAACATGATTAGTTGGGTTTAACAATTGTTTTGCTGCATTGGCTGGGTCATTATTAGGGTTAGGGTTATACATAGCCCATTGTCCAAAGGATATCGTTGCCATTAATAGTGCTACGATTGATAAACTTAATTTTCTCATTGTTTTTAGATTTTCGTCAATGTTGACAGTTTATTATTCAATTTTATGTGTTAAAAGTTTAATTCATAGGTACTTCCATTAGAAGTAATTCAGTATTGCTATCTGCTTTGATTTCCAGTTGTGCTACATCCCATATTCCAAACCCATCTCGTTTGGAAAGGGCTTGATCATTAATGGTAGTGGCACCATCAATCACAAAAGCATAAACACCATTTTTCTTATTGTTCTTTAAATCATAGGTTATGGCTTTTCCTTTTTCTAGTGAAGCCATATGAAACCAAGCTTCCTGATGGATCCATACACCTGCATCATCAGCATTTGGCGATAGGATTTGCTGTAATTTGTTTTTCCTGTCATTGGTATTCAGTGTGATTTGGTCATACCTTGGTGTTACTCCTTTTTTATTCGGAAAGACCCAAATCTGTAAGAACTTTACCTGCTTGTCGGGATTGTTATTGTATTCAGAATGCATGATTCCTGTACCTGCACTCATTACCTGTATATCTCCAGATTTGATGACTGCGGTATTACCCATATCATCTCTATGCAATAAATCGCCTTCAAGGGGTATGGATATGATTTCCATATCGTTATGTGGGTGAGTACCGAAACCCATGCTTTCTGAAACAATATCATCGTTGAGCACCCTTAATACCCCAAAATGCATTCTTTCTGGATTATGATAATTTGCAAAACTGAAGGTGTGTTTAGATTTTAACCATCCGTGGTTAGCATCTCCTCTTGTATCTGCCTTGTGTAATACGTTATTCATTGTTTTATTTTCTTTATTTGGTAAATGATTATATCCAACTTTTTCAGGGTCTACATCTTTATTTTTGTTTGAATGGGTTGCACTTACAAGGGTTGAAATTCCTACTAGTGATAAAGCACTTCCAGCAACCGATTTTTTTAAAAAGTCTTTCCGTTTCATCTGATTTTGTTGAATTTTATTTTCTAAACATTAGGCTAATCATATGCCAAAAAAATAAAACCTTGATAATCAAGTGTTTAAAATGTTAAATAGCGTGTTTGTTTTTCTTATTTTTCAGAAAATTCTGTTATTTGAGAAAATTTTAGTTATTTTTAACATAGCAAAGCACCTCATAAAATGGTAACACTACACAACGAATTATCTATCAAAGAATGGTTGATTGATGCATTGCCTTACGAAGTAATTTGGGCCGATGAGGCTGGTAAGATTATTTATGCTAATGCTAAGTTTTGTAAGCGTTTAGGTTATAAAAAGTCAGAGTTAATCAAGCTTTCTATTTATGATTTGAATGTGACCGTTACCAAGGACAGTTGGAAAAATCATTGGGAAACTCTTAAAAAAGAAAAGGTTCAGCATTTCAAAGCTATTCATAAAACCAAATCTGGGAGATTTTACGATGCGGAAGTTTTTGCTCAGTTTTTCTCAAATAATGGAAAAAAATGATTTGTTCTATTATTAATGATATTACTGAGTCTAGTTTTTACAGGAATCTATTGAAGGATGCAGAATCAATTGCTAATGTAGGAGGATGGAAATTTAATTTACAGGATAATTCAATAATTGTTACCGAGGAAGCTTTCTGCATATTGGATACCAAGAATAAAGAAGATTTTTTACCAGGTAATGCGGTAAAATTTTTCAAAGAAGAAGAAAAGGTAAAAGAACTTTTAGAAATGTTTGGAGGGATGAACAAGAATTTGATGAGATTTTAGAGACCAATACAAACCCTTCAAAATTTGTTAGAGCCATTGCAAAACCTATTAAAAAAGGAGACAAGTTGTTTAAAATCATTGGGATATACCAAGATGTTACCGAACAACATAAAAAAGAGAATAGGTTAAAGTTTTTTAAAGAGATTATTGATAATGCTCAGGATTTGGTATATGTATATAATCGAGAAGGTAAGCTACTTCATTACAGTGACACTGTTTCTAGACAACTAGGTTTTTCAAAAAATCAGCTAAATGAATTTTCAATCTATGATTTGGATGCCAATATTACCAAAGAATGGTGGTATGATCATTTTGATGAATTAAAAGAGAAAGGCTCAATGCATATGGAGTGGTTGATAACTAGAAAAGATGGAACCAAATTCCCGGCAGATATCGTAGCTAATCATTTGATGTATGAAGGTGAGGATATTAATTGTGCGGTAGTTCGGGATATTACTGAGCGTAAAATGCGCGACCTAAAGCTCTTTGAGGCATTGGAAGAGATTAAGTCTCTAAAAACCAGACTTGAGAATGAAAATGAATATTTACAGCAAGAGATTAGTAGTAAGATAAATGCAGACAATATTGTTCATAAGAGTAAATCATACTCAAAAGTTTTAGAACAGGTTCATCAGGTTGCATCAACAGATACAACGGTTTTAATTACTGGTGAATCAGGTACTGGTAAAGAACTTTTGGCAAGAGCTGTTCATAACAATAGTACAAGAAAGGAAAGACCTCTTATTAAAATTAATTGCGCTACTTTACCTAATGAGCTTATCGAAAGTGAACTTTTTGGTCATAAGAAAGGTGCTTTTACTGGTGCTGTTCAGGATAAAATTGGAAAGTTTTCCTTAGCTGATGGAGGGACTATTTTTTTGGATGAAATAGGAGAACTACCTATAGATTTACAGCCCAAATTGCTTAGAGTACTTCAAGAAGGAGAATTTGATATGCTTGGTGATAGTAAAACCCAAAAGGTTGATGTGCGTATTGTTGCAGCAACAAATAGAGATTTAGAAGAAATGGTAAGAGGAGGGGAGTTTCGGGAGGATCTTTACTATCGATTAAATGTTTTTCCGATAGATAACATTCCTCTTCGAGCTAGAAAAGAAGACATTCCCCTTTTGGCGCAGTATTTTCTCGATAAATATTCGGCAAAAGCAGGAAAAGCTTTTAAACGATTATCTAAAAGAACTATTGAGGCACTTTTAAATTATAATTTCCCGGGTAATATACGAGAGTTAGAGAACTTAATCGAACGGGCTGTGATTATTGAAAGCGGAACTACTCTAAACCCTGGTTCCTGGATACCAAAATCAACCGGAGAAATTTCTTCTACCGATTTCAAATCTTTTGAAGAAATGCAAAAAGCATATATAATTGATGTTTTAAATCATACCAAATGGCGTGTAAGTGGACCCAAAGGTGCAGCAACGATTCTTGGAATGAAAGATAAAACGCTTTTTGCAAGGATGAAAAAGTTAGGCATCGAAAAACAGATAAGCCTGAAAAGCTAGTATTTGATTACTTTGATTTGGTTTCTGGATGTTCTCGTTAAAAGGTGTGTATCAAAATTCATAAAATGTCTTAACTATATTCAAATCCTTAGTATTTTTTTCTAAAATCAAAAGGAGTGCTACCGGTGTTGGCTTTAAAAGTCTTTGAGAAATAGGAATACTCTTCAAATCCCAAAATTTCTGAAATAGAGCTTAAAGAATGCGTACTGTGTACCAACATTCGTTTGGCTTCGAGTAACACTCGTTCTTTAATCACATCAGAACTGGTTTTGTTGATGGTGGCTTTTGTGATTCTGTTCAAATGCTTTGGGGTAATATTTAATTGATCTGCATAGAATTGAACCGATTTCTCCACTCGGAAGTGCTTTTCTACCGCAGCGTGGAAGTTTTCCAGTGCTTTTAAGTACGTTTTTGAAGTTTTTCTAATTACTGGGATGGAGGAGGTGTAATACCGAGTTAAATCAATATATAGTTGATCGATTAGGCTGGTTAGTTTTTGATATTTATAAACTTCGTCTCCGTGATGTTCTTCGTTAATTTGGTGGAATAAATATTTGAAATGAGTAATCATGGAATCGCTCAGGTTCAGTATCGAAGGATTTTCAATCGAGAAATAAAAAGGAAACTGAGACAAACTTGCATTAACAAAATTGAACTCATAAAATCCTTGCGTATGGAAGAATATGTATCCTTTTGGTGAAGAGTTAAAATCCCAAAAATGAGTTTGACCAGGTTTTAGAAAGAATACACTACCGGGTTGAATGGTATAGGTGTTAAAGTCTATCTCATGGATGCCAGTGCCTTCTGTAAAAAATACACAAAGAAAAAAGTTATGGCTATGGGGTTTACTAATTATGCTTTCATTTCTTTTTATATGATTTTCAAAAGTATTACTGTAAAAATCATGGCTAGAGACCTTATGATCAAATTGCTCGATTTTTAGAATGGGGACGGTCTTGTTTATTTCCATAATGTCCTAAAAGTACAAATTACTGGGATAATACTGTTATTTTAAGAAAGCTTCATATGCTAATTTTATAAGCTCAAAAACAAAACAACATATCCGGTAAGTGTATATGATCACTATCTGGAATGCTAATAAAAACAAAAGATGATGAATTTCTTGAAAGGAACAAAACTGCATAGTATTTTAGGAGGAAGTTGTCCTGTTTGTCAAAATGAAAGTATGTATAAGGAACCCAATCCATATGTGGTTTCTAAGCTGTTCGAAATGAACGAACGTTGCCAATCCTGTGGCACAAAATACAAGATCGAGCCTTCGTTTTTCTACGGTGCCATGTATGTAAGCTATCCTGTGGGGATTCTTTTTGCCGCCACTGCCTTTGTGCTTTCCTATTTGGTTTTTGGTTTAGATCTTATCCCTACCTATATCATTATTGTTGCGGTGATGGTGATCTCATTACCGATCATTATACGACTGTCAAGAAACATATGGATTAATTTTTTTATGAATTACAGGAAAACGAAATCTGTTTAGTAGGTATTTGTACATACCTCAAAAACAAATAAAAGAATCAGACGATATGAAATTCACTGGTAGTACAGAAGAGTTTATTTATCTAGATACTATAGATCATTCCTCATGCGAAGTACTGAAACAAAAAGTCAAAAGTTCGCTCACTGTACTTTGGTTCAAATCTGATGAAAACATTTTGAGGATCGATGGAGAAGAAGTGATCTTTCAGAAGGATCAAATTGTTTTCTTAACAGAGTTTCATCATCTAGAGCCTGTCAAGATCGGTACGATTAGGGTGCTTCGATTCAACCGTTCTTTTTATTGTGTACTGGACCACGATAGCGATGTGGGCTGCAAAGGAGTATTGTTTTTTGGCGCTGCACAATTACCTGTTGTTTCGGTTTCTTCAGAAGAATTATACAAGTTTAACACCGTTTGGGAAATGTTTGTTTTAGAAATTAATTCTCGAGACAAACTGCAACAAGAATCTCTTCAGGTGATGCTAAAACGCTTTTTGATCTTGTGTGTTCGATTATATACTCAGGAAAAAAAGTACCCAAAAGAAAAAAAGAAATCAACCTTATACGCGAGTATAACTTTTTGATCGAACAATATTTCAAAAGCAAGCATACCGTAAAAGAGTATGCCAGTTTATTACATAAATCTCCAAAAACCTTATCTAACATTTTTTCGAGGTCGGGCTTTAAATCCCCTCTATTCTATATACAGGAACGAATTTTGTTAGAAGCACGCCGCCAATTGCTGCATACTAACAAATCAGTAAAAGAAATAGCTTTCGAACTAGGGTACGAAGATCTGCAAACCTTTAGTAGATTCTTTAAAAAACATCAAGGTTCCTCTCCTTCAGAATACAAAAAAGACCTCAAAATCTCATCAATGGCATAGAAAACCGTGGTTTTTGAATACTATTCCAAATGCTGAGAAAAATTGCTAACTCTTAGGGAATAGTTGTCTATCTCTTGCGCTGCTTTACTTCAGACCTTTGTAAGGTAATCAATAGATGATTATCAAAAACATTTAAAAATATAGAACTATGAAAAAAATATTGATGATGACTATTATGGTCATAAGTACATTTGCAGGTTATGCACAATTACCAGATCCTGGTTTTGAAGTAGATGCCAGAACGGCAATCGTAATAACAGATCCACAAAATGATTTTTTAAGTCCAGATGGTGTAACATGGGGAGTAGTGGGAGAGAGCGTTACTGCCAATAATACTGTAGAGAATTTAGAAAAGCTATTTAAGGTAGCCAAAGAAAAAGGAATGATGGTCTTTGTTTCTCCTCATTACTATTACAAACATGATCATAATTGGAAAATAGAAGGAGCGCTTGAGGCTTTAATGCACAAAATCAACATGTTTGATAGAAGTCATACTCTCAAAACCGATGGATTTGAAGGTTCTGGAGCCGATTGGTTAGACCGATACAAAAAATATATTGACGAAGATAATGTAGTAGTTACCAACCCGCATAAAGTATATGGCCCAGAATCCAACGATTTGGCATTACAGTTGCGCAAGCACGGTTTTGATAATGTAATCCTGGCAGGGATGTCATCCAACCTTTGTACAGAATCTCATATGAGAGACTTGGTAGAATCTGGTTTTAGAGTGGCGGTGGTTAAAGATGCAACAGCAGGAGCTATTTTACCTGGGTTAAATGCTTACGAAGCCTCGGTAGTCAACTTTAAAATGATTGCGAGTCATGTATATGATACCGACGAAATTGTAACTAAAATAAAGGCTCACAAAAAATAGATTTGCAATAGTAATTTTTCATGAGTAGTGGTTAATTTTTGTGATAACTAGAAAAGGAGCTGTTTGTGGGAACAGCTCCTTTTTGTATGAAAATAATAGTATTATTCGTTTTATTCTCCAGAAGTCTCTTGCATGGTGTGATAGACGTTCTGCACGTCATCATCTTCTTCAATTTTTTCTAGTAGTTTCTCAACATCTGCTACCTGCTCTGGAGTCAATTGTTTAGTCACTTGTGGGATGCGCTCAAAGCCAGAAGAAAGGATTTCTATATTTCTTCCTTCAAGTTCCTTCTGTATGGTTCCAAAACTTCCAAAAGGAGCGTAAATTAAAATACCATCATCATCTTGAAACACCTCTTCGGCACCAAAATCAATAAATTCTAGCTCTAATTCTTCGGGATTAATACCTTCGCCATTAATTCTGAAATTACAGGTATGATCAAACATAAATTCTACCGAACCTGAAGTCCCCAAGTTTCCATCACATTTATTAAAATAAGATCTGATATTGGCTACCGTTCTATTGTTATTGTCAGTTGCTGTTTCTACCAAAATAGCAATACCATGTGGAGCATATCCTTCAAAAAGCACTTCTTTATAATCCCCTTGATTTTTATCTGAAGCTCTTTTTATGGCTCTTTCAATATTATCTTTGGGCATATTAGCAGCTTTCGCATTTTGGATTACTGCTCTTAACTTAGAGTTCGAATCAGGATCAGGGCCGCCTTCTTTTACAGCCATTACTATATCTTTTCCTAATCTTGTAAACGTTTTGGCCATGGCAGACCAACGCTTCATTTTACGTGCTTTTCTAAATTCGAAAGCTCTTCCCATAGTATAAATTTAATCGTGTAGAATACAAACATAAGTAGAAACCAAGTTTTTGGCAAATGTTTGTTCTACATATCTATTGCCAGTATGTATTGTCCAAAGAGAATTTAAAAATTATTCTCCTTGAATGATAGATTCGATACTTTTTGCAAGGGCAAAATCATTTTCGGTTACTCCTCCTGCATCATGGGTAGATAGACTAATGTATAGTTTGTTATATACATTAGACCAATCGGGGTGGTGCTGTTGTGCTTCTGCTTCAAATGCAATTCTGGTCATTACCGAGAATGCATCTTTAAAATCGATAAATTCGAAAGTAGTATGAATAGCATTTTCATTATACTCCCATCCATTAATCTCTTGTAATTTTTCTTTTATTTCTGATTCTGAAAGTTTTTTCATTAGTGAATTCTTATAGGTTATTTGATGTTTTATTTAGTTATTGAAGACCTAATTCTTCTCTTAAGACTTCATCCTTATTGCTGTTTTTACCCCAATAGGCAGATTTGATACTCTTTATTTTGGTGGCCTTGGTTATCAGTTCTTTGGCATTAGGTCCAAAACCACTTTTAAAGGTTTCTGTCCAACTTTCAATTTCATAAGGAAAAGCACTATCAAAACGAATGCTTACTGTTCTATTCAGTTTTGGATAAGTAATCGTATATACATTTTGATCACCTTCTTTTAGTAAAGTGGTGGTCGCTGCATAGGCTTTTACTTCTTTATGTCGTAATCGCGTATACTCAAATGAAGGGATGATTTCTACTTTTCCTATCGGCAATTGATCCGGAGCAATTCTAAGTTGGGTCCAAAGTTCATTTTCGAGAATTGCCTTGTCTACTTTTAATTCCTGATCGGCCTCACCCTGAAAATACGAATGCGACATGATCTCAAACTGTTCTCGGTTATTGAGCTGTGCATACACATGACCACACCACTCTTGCATAGAACTAGATACTTTTATCGCGTGGCGATCGTTGGATACCGGATAAAATGTGCTTTGCATAATGGAGTAGGGATAAATACCGGTATTGAATTTTTTGGTAGCATTTAATTTAAGCACCGGAATGTTATCGGCGTTTTGATAATCTGCCTTCACTTGTACTTTTGGTAAGAAATCTTCGGTAACGTAAATCAATACCGCTTTACCTTGCCTGATTTCGCCATATCGTGCTTGTTCTAATTGATAAGAGGTTATTTCGGCTTCCCCTGCATACCAGTATTTTTTAAATTCTTCAGAAAGTCCTTTTTTGTCGGTATTAGGAATTACTTCATCAGTGGCAACTTTGGCGGATTCGTCTGCAACCATATTGCTACATGCTATAAATACCAATACGGTAAGAACAGCAGAGAGTATAATGAACTTTTTCATAGTTTTCTTATTTGCATTTTTATGCAAATTACGATAATGCTATGATGTAGCCATCTGTGTTAACGTTTCATAAACAAGGTGGGTAGGGAGCCCCATTACGTTAAAATAGCTTCCTTCTAGATTGGTGATACCTATAAAACCAATCCATTCCTGGATCCCATATGCACCTGCTTTGTCCAGAGGTTGATATGTTTTTACGTAATACTCAATTTCTTCTTTAGAAAGGGCTTTAAAGGTGACTTTGGTGCTTTGAAATACTGTTTTTGTTTGAGTGGTGGTGCTAAAACAAACTGAAGTGATGACTTCGTGTGTATCGTTGGATAAGGAAGCGATCATTTTGCAAGCTTCATCCAAATCTTTGGGTTTGCCCAGGGCCTTATGGTTATGCCATACGATCGTGTCACTTGTGATTAAAATATCATTGGGTTGTAAATCAGTAAAAGCACTAGCTTTTAATTGTGCTAAATAATTCGAAATTTCTCCAGCTTTTAAATGATCAGGATATACCTCTTCAATCTCTTTGAGTTGAATGGAGAAATCCAGACCCAGGTCTTTAAAAAACTGTTGTCTTCTGGGAGAACCCGAAGCAAGAATCACATGATAATCTTTAAGAATTTCGTTGAGCATGATATTCTATTTTAGCAAATACTGATACATGAGTAAAGAGATGGCAGTAATCAACAATACAATTCGTAATAGGTGTTTCAAAAGCCGAAGCTGTTTATCGGTTTCCGCAGTAAAACTTTTGATGATAAAGAAAATTAGCGGGGCAACTATCAAAGCTAATACAGCTACTACTGCCAGACTATTCGAAAACAAATAGGTATAGATGTAATAGATAACAGCCGCAATTGGTAAAACCGCTAGTATCCCGATTAGTTTAATGGTTCTCTCTTTTCCCAAGACAATAGGAATGGTTTTGAGCCCCATATTATGGTCTTTATCAACATTCAGGCAATCTTTTAGGATTTCTCGTAGTACTATGATTAGAAAAGCAAATACAGAATAATCAAAAATAATGGAGAAAATTACCGTTTGAGATTCTCTGTTTTTCTCGGTAATGGCAGGTAACAGGTCAAAAATACCTATGGCTAGAATACTTAGAGTGGCTAGCACACCAATAATTATATTTTTGACAACCAGAATCTCCTTTAGGTAGGTAGCATACATATAAAAGATCCCCGAAACGATAATAAATAAGGCAGCAAATCCAGGTCTTCCAATTAAATTAGAAAGATAGAATCCAAGCAAAACGCCGATCACATTAAAAATGATGAATAAACGATTTCCAAGTTTTTCATTAGTTTTCTCGTCATCATTCAAATGGATAATCACATTCCCTGCTGCAGCAATAGAAAGAGTGGCCAGGATTAACAGAAAAATGCCAAATCCATTAAGTGTAATCGCTATACCAAAGGGTTCAAACAATCCATAACGGATACATAATTGGGCAATAGCAATGATCAGGAGATTGTCAAACTTTATAATTTTAAGGATGCTTAGCATAATGACAGGTTGATTTGTTGGCAAATGTAATAATTAAAAGCATTTTTATTTGATAGATTTCATTAGGGATGATTTGACTGGGAGATTATAAACTGGATAATACAGAACTCATGATGTTGCGATTGTAGTTGTTTATTTTTTGATGTGTTGGCATCCAGCCCAATAAGAAACGAACAAAATCTGTACAGGCAATAGGATACATCTTTCTCCATTCACGCTCCAAAGAGCTGAAATCAAAACTAAAATCACGGGTTTCAAATGATGTCTTCAATACTGAAAAATAGAAGTCCAGTAGCTCATTCTGATACAACTCGCATTCTGAACTCGAGAGACAACTTCCTAAAAAGTAAGCGACATCCTTTATTCCGCATCCTCCACCCACATACTGAAAATCTACTGCAGCTACGTTTTTTCCATTTTCTGAAAAACAAAAGTTAGCCAACTTAGCATCACCATGTACAATAGTTTGGTATTTACATTGATTTAATAATTCGTCAATACGATGGGCTTTCGATTTTAACTCTTGATGTTCTATTTTTTCGAATTCATCAGGGCGAGTCTGTAAATGCCAATAGGTACCTATTTCCCATAAGCCTTTGGGAGCTTTATTTAGAAAAGTGATATGAAAATTTGCCAACCATTGTAAGCATGCTTTTACTTCAGAAAGGGAAAGCTGTGTTTTTCGCAAAGGGAAATCGGTATTTAGATCTTCCAAAACAATCCATTGTTGATTTCCTTCAGTATAAGAACCTATCAAGCTAGGAATTTTACAATTCTCACTGCATAATGAGCTCCATTGTTGATACCAATTCGTTTCTACTTTGTAAGAGTGTACTTTTCTATCGTGCGAGTTTGTGGTATTCCAACCTCGAGGATGCGTTCCTGACGAATCTGGTGAGATAAACTTTACAACCACTGTTTTAATCGACGAATTCTTTAATTGATATCGGGATATCTTACCGTATCCACTCCACAGGCTTTGAATGACTTCTACTTCTTTGCATGAGGTAGTTCTCGTGGTTTCTAATAGATAATCTGTAAAATTGGAATTCATGAAATATACAATCAAAAATGGTGCTTAAGTTAGTATGATCTGGTACAGAAGAACGCTTTTATCTATGATGATAGGGTTCGTTTCTTAAAATAGTATACCCTCGATATAGCTGTTCTATAAAAAATAGTCGAATCATTTGATGAGAAAACGTCATTTTGGATAAGGATAGTTTGGCTTGTGCTCGCTGGTATACCTGCGGACTAAAACCATAGGGACCTCCAATCACAAAAACCAATCGCTTGATGCCGCTATTCATATACTTCTGTAAAACTTCTGAAAAGCCTACAGAATCGTATTGTTTCCCATTTTCATCCAGAACAATCAGCACATCAGCAGTAGTTAGTTTACCCAGAATGAGTTCGCCTTCTTTTTCCTTTTGTAGGGACTCACTCAGGTTTTTTGCATTTTTAAGATCAGGAATTATTTCAAAATCAAATTTGATATAATGTGATAACCGCTTGATATAGTTGTCGATAAGCTGATTCAGTTGCTTGTCGTCGGTTTTGCCAATCGCCAGTAATTTTATATTCATAGTTTACAATTAGCGTTTACTTTGCTACATTAGCAAAAATAACCATTCAATATGATTAGCGAAGCGCAGTTTAAAAAAGAAATAGAATTAATCATTGCAAATGCCATTAGAGAAGATGTAGGGGACGGAGATCATAGTTCATTGGCTTGTATCCCAGAAACCACAATGGGAAAAGCAAAACTCTTGGTTAAAGATGAAGGTATTTTGGCTGGTGTTGAATTTGCAAAGCAGGTATTTCAACATGTGGACCCTAATATGGAAATTGATGTAAAAATAGAGGATGGATCCAAAGTGAAATACGGTGATGAAGCTTTTTATGTTTCAGGAAGTTCACTTTCTATTTTAAAAGCAGAACGGTTAGTGTTGAATGCTATGCAACGAATGAGTGCTATTGCGACCAAAACCAATCACTTCGTTGAATTGTTGGAAGGTACCGGAACCAAAATTTTGGATACCCGAAAAACAACTCCGGGGATACGTGCATTAGAGAAATGGGCGGTAAAAATTGGAGGAGGAGAAAATCATAGATTTGCATTGTACGATATGGTGATGTTGAAAGATAATCATATTGATTTTGCTGGTGGAATCACTCAAGCCATAGAAAAGACAAAGAAGTACTTAAAAGATCGAGACCTTGATCTTAAAATCATTGTAGAAGCCAGAGATCTGGATGAAATTAAAGAAATTCTACAAACACCAGGAGTGTATAGGGTCTTGATCGATAACTTTAATTATGAAGATACCAGAAAGGCAGTTGAGCTTATTGGAGATACTTGCTTGACTGAGTCTAGTGGAGGGATTAATGAGAATACGGTACGAAAATATGCCGAGTGCGGGGTAGATTATATAAGTAGTGGAGCGTTAACACACTCTGTATATAATCTGGATCTAAGCCTGAAAGCAATGTAATATATGTCGAAGAAAATTGAAGATAAGCTTAATAAAATCCCTATTGTTAATTTGTTGGTTAAAATAGGGAAGAAGCTAGTTCTTCCTGGATTTCAGGGATTATCGGTATATGATTTAGTAGAAATTTATGTTACCGGTATCATCAAAGGAACTTTCTCAGCCAGAGCAGGAGCGATATCATGGAGTTTCTTCCTGTCTTTATTTCCTTTTTTGCTGTTTCTTCTGAACCTTATTCCATATTTACCCATCAATCAGGAAAACTTCTTTGAGTTCATCAATGGAGCATTACCCAAACAATCCTCTGCGTTTTTTAAAACCATTTTTGAAGATATAGCCTCAAATCCAAGAGGAGGATTATTATCTACCGTTTTTTTGTTATCTATTTTTTTGATGACCAACGGAATAAACGCGGTGTTTTCTGGGTTTGAATATTCGTATCACGTAACGCTCAATAGAAATTTTATAAGGCAATATGTAGTAGCCTTGGGTGTATCTATAATTGTGGCATCGTTATTGTTAATTACCGTTATAGGTACGATTTATTTTACCTATTTAGTGGATAATCTTAATAAAATAGGGATGGTAAATGATACAGTTTTTTGGCTTACAGTAGGGCGATATGCGTTATTTGTTTTCATGATATTTGTAATCATTGCTACATTATTTTATTTTGGCACCTCAGAAGGGAAACAAAACAAGTTCTTTTCACCGGGAGCTTTTATGACCACTTTTTTAATTATAGTAACAACTTATTTGTTTGGAATATACATCGACAATTTTTCAAATTATAATCAGTTGTACGGCTCCATAGGAGCAATGCTGATTTTGATGATTTATATCTGGCTCAATGCGAACCTGCTATTATTGGGCTTCGAATTGAATGCATCATTGATTCAGCTTAGAAAGAATTTTGAACCGTAAATTAATATTTATAACTAACACAAACATTCAAATTAACAAAATGAAAAGATTAAGTTTATTATTTTTTGCCCTTATCCTTGTTGTATCTGCTCAAGCGCAAATTAAAATTGGAGCAGCTACATTACCACAAACAGTAACCTTTAATAGCGAAAGCCTAGTGTTTAATGGTGGGGGATTAAGAGAGAAGTTTTTTATCGACATATATGCAGGAGGCCTGTATCTCAAGAAAAAAGCGATAAGGCAAGTACTATAGCACAGGCAGATGAGACTATGGCTATAAAATTACATATCGTTTCTGGGTTAATGTCTAGAAGTAAAATGGAAGGAGCGCTTAGAGATGGTTTTGATAAATCAACAGATGGGAATATTGCTCCAATAAAAGATAAAATCGAAAAATTTATTGGCTTCATCAAAGAAGAGATAGAAAAAGGACAAATCTATGATATTGTCTACGAAAAAGGAAAAGGTAGTGTGATCTATAAAGACGGAGTTGAAAAAGGATATGTTGAAGGTTTAGACTTTAAAAAAGCATTATTTAATATCTGGTTAGGATCAAATCCGGCGGACAAAGGTCTTAAAAAAGAAATGCTAGGTGACTACTAATCAAAAGAATATAATCGTATTTTTGTACACTTGACAACGTAAACATTTTTTTAGATAAATGCTATGCTTGCATAATAATTATTATATTTGAAAGGCGAGAAAACAAATCTTAAGTATTAATCCACCCCCAAATAAACCTTAATTTATAATGAAAAAAGTTACTTTTTTAATGCTTGTTGCATTGATTTCAATGGCTTCTGCAAGTGCTCAAATTCGTGTTGGAAACAAGGCGATATTACCATATGAGCAGACTTTTGCAGAAACAGAATTGAAATTGAATGGAGCGGGTTTGCGAGAAATGCTATGGATTGATTTGTATGCAGGAGGTCTATACTTGCAAAGTACGAGTAAGGATCCAAGAAAGATTCTGGATGCAGACGAAACTATGGCGATTAAACTGAACATTGTTTCTGGTTTTGTTACCCAAAAGAAAATGATCAAAGCCGTTAGAGACGGTTTTCAGAAAGCTACTTTTGGTAATACCAAAGCCCTCGACGAGAGAATTAATAAATTTATTAAGTTCTTTTCTGAGCCTATCGTTAAAAATGACATCTTCGACCTTGTATATATAAAAGGAGTTGGTGTTAAAGCCTATAAAAATGATAAGGAACTTGGAGTGATCGAAGGAAGAGATTTTAAATATGCCTTATTTAAAATTTGGCTGGGAGACGAACCAGCAAGCGAAGCTTTGAAAAAAGGAATGCTTGGATTGCAATAAATCATATGCGAATCTAAGCTGAAAAATATAAAACCATCTGCTTACCTAAGTAGATGGTTTTGTTTTCATATTTATCAAAATAAAAATACATAAACAAGATGAAGATTTTTTTAGACTTTTTGCACTATTGATGATGGTGTCAGCAACAGTAAACGCACAGGAAGAAATTATTGGGAAATGGAAAACCATTGATGATAACACCGGTGAAGCAAGATCGATTGTTGAGATTTATAAAAAGGGAGATAAAATTTACGGTAAAATTCAACAAATATTGAACGAAGCCGATAGAGGAAATCTTTGCGAAGAGTGTAAAGGTAGTGATCACAATAAACCTATTGAAGGAATGGTGATTATCAAAGATCTTGAGAAAGATGGAGATGAATATGAAGATGGTACTATCCTCGATCCCGAAAACGGGAAAGTGTATCGATGCAAAATATGGGTAGATAAAGACAATCCTAAAGTACTCAATGTAAGAGGGTATATCGCATTTTTATACCGTACTCAACAATGGGTTAAGGTGTAAATTTCCCCGATTGTTTTTTTGCACGAAGTTGGTTTTTTTAAAATTTTAACATTTTTCGTGTTAGTTTTTAGAAGTTTAGGTAACTAAACGGGGGTAATCTTTAAAACAAAGACCATGAATAAAACAATTACCCTAGTTTTTATACTTATGCTTTCTGTCACAGCATTTGGGCAGATAAGAATTGATGATATCGTTGTTCCTGAGAAATTAACTTTTGGAGAAGAAGAGTTGACTTTTAACGGAGGAGCAATGCGTAAAGTACTTTCATTCAAGACATATTCTGGAGCGTTATATACCAAGCAAAAATATAACGAAGACAAAAAAGTATTGGATTCTGATGAAACCATGGCTATTCGTTTGAATATTGCTTCTAAGAAGGTAACCAACGAAAGAATGATCAAAGTGTTCAGAAAAGGATTTGATGATGCTATGTACGGAAACACGCAAAGCTTGGATGCAAGAATTGAAGATTTCTTAAAGTTATTTGATTCTCCAATGGAAATCAATGACTATTATGACTTAGTATACTTAAAAGGACAAGGAATCAAAACGTTTAAGAACGGTAAAGAACTTGGATTCATCAAAGGAAGAGATTTTAAATATGCTTTATTCAAAATATGGCTGGGACATGAACCTGCTTGTCAAATTATCAAAGGAGGAATGTTAGGCATTAGTAAATAAAGAATTTCTATATATAACAGGATAAAAGCCTGAAGCATTGACCAAGCTTCAGGCTTTTTTTATTCTATAAGTTTATCGACATACTATCGTTTAAACTTGTATTTTTGTGACAGTAGTTCACTTTTCAGTATTTTAATTTCTTGACAACGCCCTATTTCATAGATGTAATATTACCCATTCCGCTTCATAAGGAATTTACGTATCGTATTTCAGAAACCGAAGCAAACTTTATTCAACCAGGAATGCGAGTGGCGGTGCAATTTGGAAAAACCAAAGTATATGCAGCTATTGTCACCAAAGTGCATCAAACTCCTCCAGAAGTATATGAAGCCAAAGAAATCGAACATATTTTGGATGAGATCCCCATCGTTACTCAAAAGCAATTAGCACTTTGGACGTGGATGGCAGAATACTATTTATGTAGTAAAGGAGAAGTAATGCGTGCGGCCTTACCTGGGGCTTTTTTGTTAGAGAGCGAAACGATCATCAATAAAAAGGAATTAATTATTGATGAATCTGATCTAAAAGATGATGAATTTTTGTTGTACGAAGCACTGCATTATCAAAGTGTACTAAGGATACAGGAAATTATTGATATCCTAGGAAAGAAAAATGTACTCCCTGTCATCAAAAGTTTGATAGAAAAAGGAGCAATTACCGTTCAGGAGGAGATTTATGAGCAATACAAACCCAAGTTAGTCCGTTGTGTGCAATTGCATCAACAATATAGAAATGAGGATAATTTGAGAGTGTTACTGGATCAAATGAACCGAGCTCCAAAGCAAAAAGCGGTGGTGATGCATTTATTTACACTACAGGCTAAAAGTGCAGATCCAGTTAAGGTAAACGAACTTGTAAAAGCTTCAAATACTTCTTCAGCTGTGATCAAAGCATTGGTAGATAAGCAAGTGCTTGAGGTGTATCAATTGCAAACCGATCGAGTGCAATATCATTCGGATAGTGTAGAAGATGCCAAGCAATTGAATCCCTATCAGCAAAAAGCTTTAGACGAAATTGAACATTCTTTTACCAACAAAGAAGTATGTATGTTGCATGGGGTGACTTCTTCTGGGAAAACCGAAATTTATGTACAACTGATTCAAAAAGTTATACAGCAAGGAAAGCAAGTATTGTATCTACTGCCAGAGATTGCTTTAACAACCCAGTTGATTAGTAGATTGCAACAGTACTTTGGAGAGCAACTCACGGTGTATCATTCAAAGTATTCGGTTAATGAAAGAGTAGAGGCCTGGAATAACATTCGAGACAATAAGTCAAAGGCACAAATAATTATTGGAGCCAGATCGGCAATTTTTCTTCCTTTTCAGGATTTGGGCTTGATTATCGTTGATGAAGAACATGAAAGTACATTCAAACAATATGATCCAGCACCAAGATATCATGCCAGGGATACTGCCATTGTAATCGCAAAAATGTTTGGAGCAAAAGTATTACTGGGATCTGCAACACCAGCTTTGGAGACTTATTACAACGCTAAACAGGGAAAATATGCCTTGGTAAAGCTTACCAGAAGGCACGGAAACGTGTTAATGCCAGAGATTAATTTGGTAGATCTCAAAACCAAATATAAAAGAAAGGAAATGACAGGGCATTTTAGCGATGTGCTGTTAGAAAATATTCAGGAGGCGCTCAAAGAAGGAGAGCAAGTGATATTGTTTCAGAACCGAAGAGGGTATTCTCCTGTAGTAGAATGCAATACTTGTGGGCACTCTCCGCAATGTCCAAATTGTGATGTAAGTTTGACATATCATAATTATAAAAACCAGCTAAGGTGCCATTACTGTGGATATCATATGGCGATGCAGCAACAGTGTATGTCTTGTTCTAGTACAGACTTGTCTACCAAAGGTTTTGGAACAGAGCAAATAGAAAAAGAACTAGTGGACCTTTTTCCGGACCATGTTATTGCCAGAATGGATCAGGATACTACCAGAGGAAAGCATGGATACGAAAAGATCATCAATAGATTCGAGCAAGGAGAGGTTCATATTTTGGTGGGTACACAGATGCTTTCCAAAGGCCTAGACTTTAGAAATGTAACCCTAGTGGGTATTATGAATGCTGATAATTTGCTCAATTTCCCTGATTTTAGAGCTCACGAACGAAGTTTTCAATTGATACAACAGGTGTCGGGTCGAGCAGGTAGAACCGAAAAGAGAGGAAAAGTATTAGTACAAACCTATAATCCCTTTCATCAAATTCTTCAGCAGGTTTCGGTTAATGATTATTCAGGGATGTTTAAGGATCAAATAGAAGAACGTCATCAATACAAATATCCTCCGTTTTTTAGATTGATTAAGATCACCATAAAGCATAAAGATTATAACAAAGTAAATAATGCTGCCGGGTGGTTGGCTAAATCTCTAAGGAATGTTTTTAAAGACAATGTGTTGGGACCAGAGTTCCCGCCCATAGCTAGAATACGCAATCAATACCATAAAAATATCCTGATCAAAATCCCGCAAGGACAGTCATTGTCTAAAACCAAAGCGGTGATTAAAAAAATAAATACCACTTTCAGCAGTATCAAAGATTTTTCTGGAGTTCGAGTAATTTATAATGTAGATAATCAATAGGAGGGTATAAAAAAATCCCACAATGCAGTGGGATTCTTCTAAATATTTTTATCCATTATTAACCGTTGAGAGCTTCTATTAAAGAATGCTTTTTATGACGGCTCAAAGGAATTTTTTCATCGGCGATTTCTATGTTTCGGCTGTTATAACGTTCTACCTTGTCTAGATTTACGATATAAGACTTATGAATTCTTAAAAAACGATCGCTTGGCAATTGTGCTTCAAAAGATTTCATAGTTGCTAGAACTACTATAGGATCTCCTTCTTCCATAATCAGTTTTACATAGTCTCCTAAAGCCTCTACATATTTTAATTGATTCAAAAAGATTTTACGCTTTTTCAAATTGCTCTTTACAAAAATGTAATCATCGTCTTCTACTGCAGCATGTTCTGAACCTAAACGAGACATACTTAATGCTTTTTCTACAGCAGCATTAAACCGATCCTTTTTGATTGGTTTTCTTAAATAATCAACAGCATCATAATCAAAAGCTTTAAAAGCGTATTTTGTTTTCCCGGTAACAAAAATAATATGTGGTTTGTTTTCTAGGTCGTCTAATAAATCAAACCCAGTGAGTATTGGCATCTCGATATCCAGAAATAAAAGATCAACCGGAGTGTCGAGTAAACCGTTTTTAGTTTCTATAGCATTGTTCCACTCAGCCACTAATTCTAGTGAAGAATGTTCATCTATAAGCTTAACTATGGCGAGCCTTTGGAGGCGGGAATCGTCCACGACCGCACATTTTAATTGAGATTGTTCCACTTGCATACTGTTAAATATTCCAATACAATATTAATGAATATATATTAGTTCCACAAACATTTTACGCTTTTTATCGATAAAAAAGGTGTTTCATCGAAGTGTAAAAGGGGTTTGAAAATCCAAAAAATAGTATTACTTTTGCAGCCAATTTTAATTTAATTTTAGATTTTTATGAATCAATACGAAACTGTTTTCATCTTGAATCCCGTTTTATCTGAAGACCAGATAAAGGAAACAGTTAAGAAATACGAAGACATTCTTGTTTCTAACGGTGCCAAGATGATATCAAAAGAGGACTGGGGGCTTAAGAAGCTTGCCTATGCTATCCAACACAAAAAGAGTGGTTTTTATCATTTGTTTGAGTACCAGGTATCTGGTGAAGCAATTAACCCTTTAGAGGTTGAGTTTAGAAGAGATGAACGAGTAATGCGTTATTTAACTGTGAAGTTAGATAAACACGCAATCGCTTGGGCAGAGAAGAGAAGAAATAGAAACAAACAAAAAGCTTAATTTATGTCATCTATAGAACAACAAGCTAAAGGAAAAAAAGACGGAGAGATCAGATATCTTACTCCACTTAATATAGATACTACAAAAAATAAGAAGTACTGTCGTTTCAAAAAGTCAGGTATCAAATATATCGATTATAAAGATCCTGATTTCTTAATGGCATTTGTAAACGAGCAAGGAAAATTATTGCCACGTCGTTTAACAGGAACTTCACTAAAATATCAACGTAAAGTAAGTGTTGCTGTAAAAAGAGCTAGACACTTAGCATTAATGCCATACGTTGGAGATTTATTAAAATAAAATTCGTCATAACATTATGGAACTTATATTAAAGAGAGACGTTGAGAATCTAGGATTTGCAGACGATATCGTAGAAGTGAAGAATGGTTATGGGCGTAACTTCCTAATACCTCAAGGTTTTGCTGTATTGGCTACTCCTTCTGCAAAGAAAGTATTGGCTGAAACATTAAAGCAAAGAGCTTTTAAAGAGAAGAAAGAAATCGAAGATGCTGAAAAAGTAGCGAAGAAAATCGGAGATTTAGAAATTAAGATCGCTGCAAAAGTAGGAACTGGAGATAAGTTATTCGGTTCTGTATCTAATGCAGATGTATCTGAAGCACTTGCTAAAGAAGGTGTAGAGTTAGAGAAGAAATATATTTCTGTACCAGGAGGAAACATTAAACGTCTTGGTCAGTACGAAGCTTCTGTTCGTCTTCATAGAGCAGTGATTGCTCCTCTTAACTTTGAAGTTATACCACAAGCTAAGTAGTTAATAACTCTAGTATAAATATGCAAAAGATCGCTCATTTGAGCGATCTTTTTGTTTTAAATTTAGTAATAGATTAATACTTACCTAAATTCACGCAAGTTTTTATGAAAAAAGTTATTTTCCTCCTTTTTGTTACAATTGCTGGGTTTATTGGTCATTCGCAGGTAACTACTTCTAATATTTCGGGAGTGGTATACGATAATAATGATCAATTGTTACCAGGAGCAAATGTAACTGCCGTTCATAGTCCTACAGGTACATCGTATGGAGGCGTTACCAATTTTGACGGACGTTTTGATCTGATCAACCTTAGGGTTGGTGGACCTTATCGAATTACGATTAGTTATGTAGGTTTTAAGAAGCAATTAATTGATGGTGTCTTTCTTCAATTAGGTCAAACCTATAATGCTTCGATTGTTTTGGTTGAAGACGATAACCAGTTAGAAGAAGTGGTTATCACATCTAATAAGAGTAATACCTTCAGTAGTGAGCGTACTGGCGCAGAGACTAGTATTGGGAACAGAGAATTGAAAGCACTCCCAACCATTACCCGATCCGCAGCAGATTTTTATCGTTTAGAACCCACTGCGTCTAGTAATGGTTCTTTTGGGGGTAGAAATGATCAGTTTAATAACTTTAGTTTAGACGGTTCTATCTTTAATAACCCTTTTGGATTAGATGCTGCTACTCCAGGAGGTCAAACCAATGCGCAACCTATATCTCTGGATGCTATAGATCAGATTCAGGTGTCTACCGCACCTTATGATGTCACTCAGGCAGGTTTTACTGGAGCTTCGGTAAATGCGGTAACCAAGAGTGGTACCAATCAATGGAAAGGTACAGTTTATGGATTCTATCGTAACCAGGATATGACCGGAGATAAAGTAGGGGATGATGATATTATAGTACCTGATCTTACACAAGCTCAATATGGGGTGAGTGTAGGAGGACCAATTATTAAGAACAAATTATTCATTTTTGGAAATTTTGAAAAAGATGATCGTGAAGATCTGGGGTCAAACTTCCTGGCAGCAAGACCTGGATTATCAGGAGCAAATGTATCCCGTGTAACTGCTGAGGATCTGGAATTTGTATCCCAGCAATTGGCTACTTTGGGTTACGAAACAGGCCCATTTGAAGGATATACGCATGACACCGAATCTACAAAGGGTATCCTGAAATTGGATTGGAATATCAATAATAATCACCGTTTGGCAGTTATTTACAACTTTTTAGACGCTTCAAGAGATCTTCCTGCTAATCCAGAGGCAATTGGTAGAAGAGGTCCTGATTTGACAACACTTCAGTTTAGAAACTCAGGATATAGAATCAATAATAAGATCAATTCGTTCTTAGTGGAGTTGAACTCGAATTTTGGTTCCAACGGTAATATTTCTAATAAGTTCCAGGCTGGATATACATTTTTTGATGATAGCAGGGATCCATTTTCTGCTCCTGCACCACCGATCAATATTCAGGAAGAAGGTGTACGCTATATTGTTGCAGGACATGAGCCTTTTTCTATCAACAACCGTTTAGAACAACGAGTGTATCAGGTAACAAATAACCTTAATATTGTAACAGGAGACCATACCTTAACCTTCGGAGGTACTTTTGAAAGATTCGAGTTCGATAACTCCTTTAATCTTGGGGTGTTTGATTTTCCTGGAGATGCCGATGCTGGTCAGGGACCAGTAAGTACCTTTTTTGATGCATTTCAGAGTGTGAGAACAGATCCGTTAAACCCGGGAACAAGTTTTGAAGAAGCCATTAATAATGGTACTATTGGAGCAGCACTGGCTAATGCACAAAATGTATTTGCTACCAACAACGCTAACGATAGTTGGGCCTTGGCAGAAACCAATGTGGGTCAGTTTGCACTGTATGCCCAGGATAAATGGAAAATAAACGACAAACTTACGGTGACCTACGGATTAAGAATCGACCAGCCGTTATATTTTGATACTGAAGATAAAATTGCTGAGAATATTGAAAGAGCTGCAGGAGGTACTTTTCCCGATGGGAACTATCAACCCGGGATTACCTATTTTGATGAGAATGGAAATCCAACACAGTTAAATAGCTTGGATCTACCAACACGTAGGTTGTTGGTGTCTCCAAGATTTGGATTTAATTATGATGTAAAAGGAGATAACTCTTTCCAGATTCGAGGAGGAACAGGTATTTTTACAGGACGTTTGCCTTTTGTCTGGATTGGAAACCAGGTGGCAAATCCAAATTTCTTTTTCTATACCACATCGTCTCCTGATTTTAGATTTCCTCAAGTTTGGAGAAATAGTTTAGGGATTGATTACCGATTTAAAAATGGAATCATCGCTACCACAGATATCATTTATACCGAAGATGTAAATGCACAGATGGTAAGAAACTTTGGATTAAGAACGCCAAGCGGTACATTAAACGGAGTTGATAATCGACCTATATATTTACCTTCGGATAGAGCGGTCAACGAATTTGGAGGGATTACCAATGCTTATGTCTTCACCAATACCAATGTGGGGCACTCGTTCAACTGGTCTTTTAAGTTGCAGAAGAATTTTCAAAATGGATTGTACGCGAGTATAGCCTATAATTTCCTTGAAGCAGAAGATGCAAGTTCTCTGGATGCTGAAATCTCTAGTGATGCCTTTGATAGAAATCCTGCATTGGGAAATGTAAATCAGGCAGTGAGTACTACAGCTCGTTATGGGGATAAACACCGTATTGTTGGACAGTTAAACAAAACGTTCAGTTACGGTAAAAATAAGCAATGGAGAACATCTATTGGAGCTTTTTACGAATACGCGCAAGGAGGAAGGTTCTCGTATACCTATTCTGGAGATATCAATGGAGATGGTTCTCCGCTTAATGATTTGATTTATATTCCTACTACAGACGAATTGGCGACCTATAACTTTAGTGGAGCCGATTTTAACGAGAGAGAAGCACAAAGAGTAGCTTTGGAAGCATATATACAACAAGATGAGTATTTACGCGAGCGAAGAGGTAGCTATGCAGAGAAATATGCAATATTAAGCCCTTGGAGAGGAAGATGGGATATCAAATTACTTCAGGATTATGATATTCAAGTCGGAGACAGAACCAATACTATTCAATTGAGTTTGGATATCCTCAATTTTGGTAACTTATTGAATTCGGATTGGGGGGTAATCGAAATTCCTGTAAACGATCAGCCTATAGGGGTAAGTGTAGATAATACAGGTACTCCTTTATACTCATTTGATGTTTCTCAAACTAGAACTTTTGCTAACGATTTTAGTTTGGATTCTAGATGGCAGGCACAAGTGGGATTACGATATATTTTTAATTAGGATTATAATATACTTCAGATAAAAGGCGCCTAAACCGGCGCCTTTTTTTGTTTGGATCAGTTGCTAAGTATTTCATTTTTTTTACGGAAGATCAAGCTGAAATGCACTTTGAATATTATTGATGTAAATCCTCAATTTATAGTTACTTTTGCAAACCATTTCAAACGAGAAAAGAAAAGTTGACTACAATGAAATACCAACGGTTAAGCAAAGAACAATTAGAAGAGTTACATGTTGAGTTTATTAACTTCTTGGCGACTCAATCGATAACTGCAGAAGAATGGAGTGAAATCAAAGCCAACAAACCTGAGGTAGCAGAGGAGGAGATAGATGTGTTTAGTGATCTCGTATGGGAAAAAGTGTTAGGGAATGCACAGTACTTAGAACATTTTTCAAAAGATCAAATACATCTGTTCGAATTAGGTGATGATGAAATGAATCTGATTGCGATAAAAGTGAATAACGAGAGTGTTGATCTTACAACTCAAGATGGCTATAGTTGGCTTCGCGACAATCTGATGAACGATGATGTAGTTTTTTACAATGCATCAAAAGGGTATAGCGAAGATAGAAACCTGGATAAGTTTCAGTTAATCCAGAAAGGAGCCAATATCACCCGAGGGGTACTATATCATTATTTTGAAAAATTAGTGAACGCCAAAGAACTATAAGTTAGGGGTTACGCATTATTCATATCGCAAAGATTCTATAGGATCTTGTTTGGCTGCTTTTATTGCAGGATATAAACCAGAGACAACAGCAGTTAAAAATGAAGTCACCACTGCGGCAAACATGGCAAGCCAAGGTACAGAAAACTGAAAATTAGATAAATTTGCAGCAAGACTTCCTACCAGAATCCCAAGTACGATACCGATTACTCCTCCAAGTTGACCTATGATTACTGTTTCTAGAAAGAACTGACCAGAAATGGTGTGTTTTTTGGCACCTAATGCTTTTCTAACTCCTATTTCTCTGGTACGTTCGGTTACCGAAACCAGCATGATGTTCATTAATGCAATCGAAGAACCAAAGATCGTGATGATGCTGATGATCCATGCAGCTATATATAAATACGAAGTGATACTCGCTATACGATTAATTAAATCATCACTACGCTCGAGCCCAAAATTGTTTTCTTCTATGGGATTCAACCCTCTTACATTTCTAAAAGTGATGATAGCTTCATCTTGAGCACCTTCCAAATATTGTTTGTCATCAACTTTTACACTAATGTTGTAATTGATATTAGGCAAGGTATAAATTGATCTTGCGGTTTGAATAGGGATAAGTACACGTAGATCTTGATTGTTTCTGAAAGTAGCTCCTTTACTTTCTAATAAACCGATAATCTTAAATTTTGCACCACGAATACTGATCGTTTTACCAATAGGATCTGTATTTTTGAACAAGTTCTTTTTGAAATCAGAACCAATCAAACAAACGTGATTGTTATTTTCGATATCAAAAAAGGTAAAGTTTCTTCCTTTGTCTATTTCAGTACCAGAGTTTTCCAAATAATTTTCATTGACCCCTAATACCGCCACTTCCGGATCTGTTTTTTCACTTTCAAAACGCACTTCTGCATTTCGTGTACCCGTAAAATATAAAGATGTTTTGGTATAAGGGAACTCAAACTTATCGACAAATTGTTTTACGTTGCGATAACTAATAATAGGATTAACTTTTTCCCGATTCCGATTGTTCCTGGTATTAAATTCGTACCGCTGTATATTAAAAGTATTCGAACCCATTGAGGCAAAATCTCCGGTAATGGTCTTTTCCAAAGCTCCCAAAAATGTCAAAATACCAACAAGGGCAGTAATCCCTATAGCAATAATTAGGATAGTAAGGACAGTACGCAGTACCTGACCCCGAATGGAATCCATCGCGATTCTAACATTCTCTCTAAACAGTGAAAACATAAGTATACAATTAACCGGTTTGCTCTATAAGACTACAAAACCTCTTTAAAGTTACTCCAAAAAAACAAAATTTATGATTTGTAGAAAGTCTTACACATATTTGTCTTCAAATTTTGAGTCTTTTTTAGATATTTGCAACCTTAAAACAGACGAATACAATAGTCTTGAATTTGAACAAAGCAAATGGCACAAAAACCTTCTATACCTAAGGGAACAAGAGATTTTTCACCAGTAGAGGTGGCAAAAAGAGGATATATCATGGATACGATCAAAGAACAATTTAAGTTATTTGGTTTTCAGCCTATTGAAACTCCTAGTTTTGAAAATAGTGAAACCTTGATGGGGAAATACGGAGAAGAAGGAGATCGGCTTATTTTTAAAATCCTAAACAGTGGTGATTATCTGAAGAAAGTAGATGAAGCCTTATATCAGGCTAAGGATAGCACAAAAATGACTGCAAAGATTAGTGAAAAAGCTTTGAGATACGATCTTACGGTACCTTTTGCAAGATATGTGGTACAACATCAAAATGAGATTGATTTTCCGTTTAAACGTTACCAGATTCAACCGGTATGGAGAGCAGATCGACCTCAAAAAGGAAGATTTAGAGAGTTTTATCAGTGTGATGCCGATGTGGTGGGTAGTACATCGCTTTGGCAAGAGATAGATTTAATTCAACTGTATGATAAGGTATTCACTAAGTTGAATCTACAAGGGGTTACGATCAAAATCAATAATAGAAAGATTCTTTCTGGTATCGCCGAAGTGATTGGTGCTAGCGATAAGCTCATCGATTTTACAGTGGCTTTAGATAAATTGGATAAAATTGGAGAAGATGGTGTAAAAAAGGAGATGAAAGAAAAAGGGATCTCTGATGAAGCTATCGAAAAGGTGAAACCGCTATTCAGTTTTGGGGGAAGTACCACTGAAAAAATAGCCAAGCTTAAGACCTTGCTTGCTTCTTCTGAAGAAGGAATAA
The DNA here is from genome assembly GCF_055808215.1 of Aquimarina sp. KJ22-3. Classification (NCBI taxonomy): domain Bacteria; kingdom Pseudomonadati; phylum Bacteroidota; class Flavobacteriia; order Flavobacteriales; family Flavobacteriaceae; genus Aquimarina; species Aquimarina sp. KJ22-3. The sequence goes on from NZ_CM147859.1 coordinate 2,359,561, forward strand.
AAGGAGTGGAGGAGCTTGAGTTTATTACCAATACAATTAATGAAATATCACTACAAACTGCAAGTTTAGATTTGGATGTAACCTTGGCAAGAGGGTTAAACTACTATACAGGAGCAATTTTTGAAGTAGCCGCGCCAAAAGAGGTGAAAATGGGATCCATTGGTGGTGGTGGAAGATATGACGACCTTACGGGTATTTTTGGATTAAAAAATGTGAGTGGGGTAGGGATATCTTTTGGTTTGGATAGAATTTATTTGGTGCTAGAAGAATTAGAACTTTTTCCTGAAACCGTAGCCTTATCCACCAAAGCGTTGTTCATTAATTTTGGGGATAAAGAAGCGTTGTATTGTGCCAAAACAATTGCTAAGTTAAGAAGCGAAGGAATCGTTGCAGAGTTATACCCCGACAGCGCAAAAATGAAAAAGCAAATGGGGTACGCAAACAAAAGAACTATTCCTTATGTCATCTTGGTGGGAACTTCAGAAATAGAGAAAGAAACGTATACTGTAAAAGACATGCATTCGGGAACTCAAAGTGAAATGAGTTTTGAAGAATTAAGAGACGTCCTTTTATAGTTTAAAAGTAAGTAATACCATGAAAACAAATGGTATTTTAGGAGGTCTCAAAGTCAATAGGTTACATATTTTTGGGGTGATGATTTTGATGCGTTTCGACTTTTCTTTTTTTTATCTTTGTATCACAATAGAATGTTAAATTTAACGTTATAGTTAGGTTAAAAAGCTATTGTTGAAAATAATGCCCTAAATGTTTTCGTAGAGTTTTAGTTTTTGAGGAAGGGGATTATGATTACACACCTTACTCTTAAAACTTTGTATGAGACTAAAACTACTTTTAGTAACGGTTCTGTTTAATTTATGTTGTTTTGGGTTTGCCAATACAGGTAACGATTCTCTTTCAGTAAAAGATGAGGTAAATTCCAAAGACGAACTGCTTCCTTCCTCATTTGTACAATTACCAGATTTAGAAGAAAAATTCCCAATCCAAGAAGTATTTGCTTCGATTACTTCTCCAGAATTTACGTTTGAGAATATAGCACAAGAGTTTCCAACTACTAATAGTGATGTTATTCAGGCGAGAGCCGAGGCACAAAAAGGGTTTAATGAAATTGATAGTACAGGTCGATGGATTGGTTCTTTTAGGAATGAAGATATTCAGGTACTACCCGTTGGAATAAAGAAAAAAATAAATGAAGTAGAATACCAGTTAGGCTTTGTAAAGGCTCGTTTTACCAAGGATTATACAGAACTTACTGTATTTGCAAAAGTAATATTACCTCAATCAGACGAAAATGGGTTGCCTATAGAACTCTTTTTTGGAGCCAATAATGTCAAGTTATCTCATCAGGGTGGAATTGTAGGGGATGCAAATTTGGTACTCTTAGGAGATGTATTTATACCATTCAATGCAGGTAATTGGCTGTTAATCCTCAAAGGAGGGTTTGATTACAGAACGGGAGAAACTCAAAATAGAACCTTTGTTACCATTAATTGTGATGGGGTAAAAGAAATGGGGATCGAAGGAGAGGTACAGTTTTCTCGAAATATGATCTTACCTGTAGATCCTACAGGTAAAGCTTTACCAGAAACTGTTACCTATATAGGAGCGGTTCGAGAACCTATTCAAATTCCTAATCGAGTAAAAGGAGCCTTCAAAGCGGTTGCATCGGATTGGAATGATATGATCGTAGAGATTAGCCTTTCTCCTTTTGTATTGGCTAGTCAACCTGATAAATTTATGTTCTCTGTAAATCAGGCAGTGTTCGATTTTAGCGACCTGCGTACAGAAAACGTGAATTTTCCGCAATATTATCACGATGAAGGGTTGTTGTTACCAAATCCGGATACCTGGCGAGGAGTTTATGTCCAATCGCTTCAGGTAGGATTACCTCAAGAATTTAAATCTACTGAAACCCTCACACAAAAGAGTAGAATTACTTTTGAAGCAGCCAACCTTTTGATTGACGGATATGGAGTATCAGGGTATTTTTCTGCGGAAAATGTAATTACGCTAGAAAAAGGGAGAACTTCAGAAACAAAATCATGGGCCTATTCTGTAGATAAGATAGGAATAAATCTTGCAGCCAGTAGGCTTATTGGAGCAGATTTTGAAGGGCAAATACTGCTTCCTATTTCTGATAAAGGAGATAGAAATGGTACTACTGCAGATGGTGAAGACGGAAGAATGGGATTAGGATATCAAGGTATTATCTCTGAAAATGAATATGGATTGGTCGTATCTACCTTGGATACATTAAGCTTTGACGTATTTAGGGCCAAAGCCGAACTATTGCCAAATTCATCTGTAGAGATGAAGGTGGTAGAAGGAAATTTCAGGCCCAAAGCTGTACTTAATGGAAGGATGGCTATTTCAGCCAGTCAAAAAGAATCTTTGGCAAACGAAGGCCAAACTTATACCACGGGCGAAGGTGCCAATCAGCAAAATCATACCGTACAATTTAAGGGAATAGAATTTCAGGATTTAGTATTACAAACTACTTCTCCAGTTATACAAGTGGCCTACTTTGGATATCGAGATCAGGTGAAATTGGCAAATTTCCCGGTTTCTATAGCCAATATTGCGTTTTCTTCGAACGAATTTGAAGCAGGAATCGAGTTTGATCTGATGATCAATCTCATGGGGAAAGAAAGTAAAGGTTTTGCCGCAGATGCCCGACTTGGGATTTTTGGGAAATTCCAGGAAGAGAACTTTAAACAACGTTGGAAATATGATCGTATTGACCTTTCCAGGATCAACCTGGAAGCCAATATGGGAGCTATAAAGCTCAGAGGAGGATTAGAACTCATGGATGATGATCCTGAGTATGGAGATGGATTTGCTGCAGATATCGAGGGTACCTTTGGAAGTTTTGGTCCGATCACCTGTAAAGCCATTTTTGGAAAGACAGATTTTAGATATTGGTATGTAGATGCTGCAGTTCGTGGTCTTAAAATAAACGTAGGTCCTCTACAAATTTCAGGTTTTGCAGGAGGTGCTTTTTATCGTATGTCACGCAGACCTAATGCAGGTCCGGATTTTTCTCCTTCTGGACTTTCGTATGTGCCTAATGAGGATTCAAGTTTAGGGGTAAAAGCAATGGTATTTGCCGCAATCGGTGATGAGAGTGCAATTGCAGTTGGTGCTGGTTTTGAGATTGAATTTAATCGCAGCGGAGGAGTAAATAGACTTGGACTGTTTGGAGAAGCCCAAATGATGAAAGCGTTCAATTTCCCAAATCCTGCTGGTAAGCTTAGTGAGAAATTGAGTAAAATGGTAGATAACGAGTTGATCCAGGGGGCTATGGATAGTCAAACCGGAAAAACTTTTCTCGATAAAGCTGATTTAGAATACGAACCAGAAATTGTTGGTGAAGCTGCTATTAGCGCAAAGATGGGTATGGAGTTTGACTTTGTTAACGATTCTTTTCATGCTACCTTCGATCTCTATGTAAATGTAGCCGGAGGAATTATTCGTGGTCGTGCATCACGAGGAAGAGCGGGATGGGGAGTAGTACATATCTCCAAAGAAGAATGGTATGTCCATTTTGGAACTCCTACCGATCGATTAGGACTCAAAATGGGTGTAGGTCCGTTTTCTCTGGAAACAGGTGGATATTTTATGATGGGAGACCGAATACCAGGAAGTCCACCACCACCTCCGGAAGTAGCAGAGATTTTGGGGGTAGATGCCGATGAGTTGGATTATATGAGAGATCTTAATGCACTTGGCGAAGGAAGAGGTTTTGCTTTTGGTTCAGATTTTAAGGTAGATACTGGAGATATCAGATTTCTAATCCTGTATGCTCGTTTTCAGGCAGGTGTAGGGTTTGATATCATGCTTAAAGATTATGGAGAAGCCAGATGTAAAGGAAGTAGTGATGAAATAGGAATCAACGGTTGGTATGCCAACGGTCAGGCTTATGCCTATCTACAAGGAGAGCTAGGAATACGAATCAAGTTATTCTTTATCAAAAAGAAAATCCCAATTATTAAAGGAGGTGCAGCGGTACTGTTGCAAGGTAAAGGTCCGAATCCTTTTTGGTTTAGAGGATATGTAGGTGGATACTATAACCTTCTGGGCGGAATGATCAAAGGAAGTTTCAGATTTAAATTGACTATAGGAAGAGAATGTGAGTTGATCAATGCAGCTCCAATGGGAGGGATTAAGATGATTACAGACCTTACTCCAAAAGATGGAGACTCGGATATTGATGTCTTTGTTGCACCACAGGCCGCGTTCGCTATGCGAGTCAACGAACCTATTGTTATTCCAGAAGATACTGGGGATAATACCTATAAGGTAATTCTTGAAAAATTTACGGTTACCAATGAAGCAGGAGAAGAAGTAGAAGGAACGATTGAATGGGGACAGATGAATGACAGAGCCACGTTTATTTCAGATGATATTCTTCCTCCGGACACCAAACTAAAAGCAACTGTAGAAGTAAGTTTTCAGGAAAAAGTGAATGGTAGTTTCCAAACTATTTTTGTAGATGGACAAAAAGCAATAGAAATAGAAGAACGAAATTTTACTACGGGTACAGCACCAAAATATATTCCTTTAAATAATATTCAATATTCGTATCCGGTAGTAGATCAACAACTTTTCTATACCAACGAAAATAAAGACGGATATATCCAATTGTCTAGAGGTCAGGATTATTTGTTTGATAGCTCTCAGTGGAAGAGTACCGTAAAATATATCGATGAGGTAGGTACGATTAAAGAAGTGGATTTTAATTATGATACCTCTAGTAACCAGATAAGATATACGTTTCCAAAGATGGATAGGGAAACAAAGTATCTCTTAAGTATAGTGAGTACTACCAAGTCATCCAGTGGACCAGAAGGTACTATAAACTCCGAAACTGTTGATTTTGGTGAAGATAATACTGTTGAAATTAGTACGAATACTGCAGAAAATGTGTTAAGAGATGGCGAAATAGAAAGACTTTCTTACGAGTTTAAATCAAGTCAGTATAAAACCTTTGCAGATAAGATTAATAGTATCAATGTCAATGAAGATAACTGGGGGAAAATTAATTCGGTAGTACTGTATTTAACTTCAAAAGTTGATTTTACTGAAGGTTTTGATATTGTAGAATTGATTGGAAATAAATATTCAGAAAATAAAGCCTTGGTAACTATAGAGTCTGACCTTAAAGACAATTATTTTTTAAAGGATATCAATCCTATCTTGTATGATAAGTATATCCAAGGATCGACATATAGTATTACCAGAGATGCTACAGAATATGGATATGTACCTAAAAAGGCATTACCTGTACTGAGTAATTATTTGACCAGTCTTGAAAATAATGTAGATCTCAATTGGAGAGCGACAAGATTCCCTTATCGATATAACCTTCCGGAAATTTATTTTAATGATTATGTAGATATACGAGATCGGGTAATTAATGATTATACAAACGGATTGATATCCGCAGGCTCTCCTGAGGCTAGTATAATTTCCTCAGAATATAAGTTTATGTTGTATGGCAAATATAACGTGAAGTTGCAGTATGTGTTACCTGGAGGAGTAATGGGGAGCTCAGCCAATTATAGATATAAAAACCCAATAACCGCAAGGCAATAGAATAAACCATAAATTTTAATAAAGAAAGAATTGACCAACCCTAAAAGAACATATTCGAGTTTCATATCAGATGTACGCATCGCGTTTATCTTATTTATGGTTTTTGCTGTGTCTCATGCTCAACAAGCAGAGCAAGTACCAGAAGTCATGGTTATGGCTAGGGTGCAAAAGGATAGAGTGCTTTTGCGTTGGGGAACCACTACACCTGTATCCTGGTTACGGGCCAATAAATATGGATATGTTATAGAACGATACACAATTACCCGTAATGGAGTTTTGGTAGATCCGCCAGAGAGTAAAAGCCTTACAGGAACAACCTTACTTCCGCTTCCTTTGGAGAATTGGGAACAAGAAGTAGAACAAAATGACAACGCAGCTATCATGGCGCAAGCATTGTATGGTGAAAGTTTTGAGGTAGAAGAAATGCAAGGTGGCCTGGCACAAATTATTAGTAAATCAAAGGAAATCGAACAACGCTTTTCTTTTGCACTTTTTGCCGCAGATTTGGATTTTAAAGTGGCTAAAATGGGAGCTTTGGGATTTGAGGATACTGATATCAGCCCCAACGAGGAATATTTGTACAAGATTATTCCGAAAATACCTGAAGAGATTCTTAAAGTGAAACTAGGGATTGTTAGTGTAAAAATTAAAGAACCAGAACCTTTACCAAAACCAATAGATGTCATCGCTGTTCCTGATGATAAAAGCATCTTGATAACTTGGGAGTACGCCATGTTTAAACCTATCTATAATGCTTATCACGTAGAGCGATCAGAGAATGGGAATACTTTTACAAGATTAGGAGACACTCCTTTGGTGAATTTGAATGATAAGCCTGGAAGTCCGGCACGTAGAATGTTTTATGTGGATACATTACCGCAAAACAATAAGCGATATTATTATCGAATCGTAGGGATTTCTCCATTCGGAGAAGAAGGAACTCCATCTGATGTGGTATCTGCCGAAGGAGCTAAAAAATTGACATCTGTTCCTCATATCTCCAGATATGAGTTTAGTAAATCTGGTGGGGTAGTATTGAATTGGGAGTTTAAAAAAGAATCCGAAAGTGAAATTTCTGGTTTCCAACTCAATTGGGCTGCTCAAGAAAAAGGACCTTATAGAACGGTGCAATCCAATATTCCTGCTTCGAGCAGAACGACAACATTCACGAATCCGGAACCTTCAAACTACTTTAGGATAGTGGCTCTGGGCAAAAATAATCAAAAGGCTACTTCTTTGACCTCTTTTGTACAGGCGATAGATTCAATTCCGCCAAAAGTGCCAGTAGGATTAACAGGAGTGGTGGATTCTTTGGGAGTTGTGAATATAAAGTGGGAAGCAAATACAGAAAAAGATTTATTAGGATATCGTGTTTTCCGAGGCAATTTGGATGCCGAAGAATTATCACAGATCACTGTAGCTCCAATTTCTAAAAACACCTTTGTGGATACCGTACAGGTAAAATCCTTGAATGATAAAGTGTTTTATCAGATCGTGGCGGTGGATAAACGGTTCAATATGTCTGATTATTCTGAAAAACTAAGTATTAAAAAGCCAGATGTTGTACCACCATCTTCACCTGTTTTTAAATCTTATAATCAAAAAGAAGAAGGAGTTCTTTTGCAATGGATTAATAGTAGTAGTCAAGACGTTTTTCAACATAAGTTGTATCGGCAAAAGGTAAATGAAGCCAAAAAAGGTTGGCAGGTGATTTTCCAAACAGATACGATTACGAGCTATTTGGATACCGATGTGGGTTCTAATATAAAATATCGGTATGCTATCTTTGCAGAAGATGAAAGTGGCTTATTATCAGCTCCTTCTACACCAGTTACTATAACCAGTAAGAAAGATGTGAAAGAAGAACAATTGATAAAAGGGTTTTCTGTAATTGCCGATAGAACAAACAAAAATGTAATGATATCCTGGCGTAAGATGCCAGAAGAGGTTACAGAGATAACCGTATATAAATCAAAAAAAGAAGGTAAGCCTGTTTTGTTTAAACAGATGCCAAACACGATGAATAGAATTGTTGATAATGCCGTATCACCTGGTAATACCTATGTGTATAGTCTTAAAGTGATTACAAAACAAGGAAATCATTCTAAGGTAGAAACAAAAGAAGTTGTTTTTTGATATGAAATTTGAGAATAAGATAGAACAAGATAATGTATGGATCATAATTGATTTTATGATGAAAAAGAGAAACTAATGAAAAAGCTATTCACTTTATTTTTACTTTGTTTTTCTGGCGTCGTTCTGGCGCAGGAAACGGTGGTGAAAATAACTAATTATAATTACAGTTCGAGCTTTAGAGATAGACGATGCGGGGAGACAATTACAGTAACTGCTTTTTATGTAGGTGGAGGAGAAGAGGTATTTGTAGATGTGTCTAATGATGATGCAAGAAACTATACCGGAGGTACTTATCGATTGAATGGTATTGTGGAGCGAGTAGAATTATATGCGTTTGCCAGAGATGCGAGAGATCAGGGTATTGGTACCACCTGTAGAAGAGGTAGAAATGTGGAAGATACACAATCTAGAAATACACCAATGGATCCCTGTTCTTCTGCTTTTTATAATATTGTGCATTCTAATAGTAATGATGTATCCCAAAGTGTAAATTTTACACTAGATGCCGTTCCTGTACCTGCGGTATCAAGATCCACAGCATCGGATCGTGTAGGGTTTGAAGACCCTCTAACAATAAATTCCTCTCCAGGTTACAATACCTCAGTATACAACTGGCAATATGGATTTAATGGAACAGATTGGTTTGAATTACCAATTCCAAATGCACAAAATCCTACGTTTACTTTGGAAGATTTCTTAACCGAAGCTGTGATTGGCAATACAATTTTGTTCAGAATAAGAGCTTGTAACCAGGAATCGTCCAATGTAGTTTCTTACGTGGTTCGTAAATCTGCCCCTCATATTATTGGGCAACGTACAAGAGATGTAACCTGTTATGATTCTATTGATGCTAGTGGAAATGGTGATGGAGAGATCACATTGACTTTTGATCGAGCTTTAGATCCAGCTTTGGATAATGTAAGTTTCTCAGTGATCGACTTGAGAACTAATAGTCCCGTAAAAAATGTGAATAACATCGATACATTTGGTCCTGGTAATACCTTTACAATAGATGGATTACCTGCTAGTACACCAGGTTTTGGCTTTAGAGTAGATATACTAGGCTTTTATAATGGGATAGAATATTTTACAGAAGCACCTAATCATACGACAACTTTTGAGATTGATCGTCCGACTCCTGTAGCGTTTGTGGGAGAGCCCGGTAATGATACTAATCATGTAGATGTTTGGTGTTTTGGAGGTAGTGATGGGACCATTGATTTAGAAGCACAAGGTGGTGTTGAAGGATATGAATATCTAATCCGTGTACAAGGTGAAGTATGGGATGAAACACAATGGACGACTTTTGCGGGAAGATTTACGCATACAATTCAAGGGCTTCCAACAAATACCTATGAAATAAGAATAAGAGATGCTAACGAATGTGAAGCCAAAGAACAAATCAATGTTGCAGGCGAGATAAGATTAGGAGATATCATTGTAAAAACGGTAATTATAGATCAGCCTAGTGAAGCACTAGACGTTGAATTCTCGTTAATCAATGAACCCAGAGCATTCGGGTTTGAAGATGGTAGAATTAGAGCCAGAATTTTTGGAGGAACTTCAGAAAGTGATGGTTCTTATGTGTTTGAATGGAGAGATGCCTCTGGAGCTACGTTAATCACAGTAAATACCAATGTGTTACCCGCGAATGAGGGATACGAGGTGATATTACATTCTGTAGGCGAAGGAACATATACCTTAAGTGCTTGGGATACCAACTTTAACAATGCCACGGATAAGGATGGATGTTTCTTTATTAATGCAAGTTATACCTTGGAGCAACCAGACCCACTACAGGTGCAAATAGATATTTACAATCCTATTTCTTGTCATATCGAAAATGAATATAACGACGGGGTAGATTTTAATGATCCATTGGGGATACCAGATCAATTTCAAGACGGAGCCTTAATTGCCACGGTTACCGGAGGTGTGCCTTTTGATAAATTTGCGAGCGCAGTAGGGCAATGTAGATCTGACTTGAGGAGATATTGTTATCGTTGGAAAAAAGAAGTCAATGGAGTTTGGCAGGATATTGCAGTAAACGACAGTATTATCAATAATTTGAGTGTTGGTAATTATGCACTCAATGTAGAAGATAGTAATGGAATTGTTTTGGGTACGTATGAAGCGTATAACTTACCAGATGGATCACAAGAGTATAGACTTACCCAAGCCATAGACTCAACTAGATTTTTACCACAACCAGATCGATTAGAACTTTCTTTTGATCGTACTGTAGTTACCTGTGCCAACGGAGATGACGGAGAAGCAACAGTATTTGTTCAAGGAGGTACAAGTCCTTATACGTATGAATGGAGTAATGGAGAAACCACACCTACCATTACCGGCCTGATAGGAGGGACATATTTGGTGTTTATTACCGATGCAAAAGGCTGTCAAATTGAAGGTAGTATACTCATTGATCAACCTAATGGATTAGAAATAACGCCAGTAATTGAACGTGCACCAACCTGTTTTGAAGGGAATGATGGACAAATAGATATCAATGTTACCGGAGGTAACCCTCCATATACTTATTTGTGGAGTACGGGAAGTACCGGAACGAGCATAAGTGGTCTAACTGAAGGAAGTTATAGTATAGAAGTTACCGATCGCAAAGGTTGTAAAGCTTTTTATCAATCAAATCTTGTAGACCCAGATCCAGTTTTTGTAAATCTGGAACCCCAAAGATCACTTTGCCAGGATCAATCGGTACTATTGGACATTGCTATCAATGACCCAGGAGCTGTGTATTCCTGGAGCAGTGATAATGGATTTTCAAGCACTGAGAGTAGTGTAGAACTAACACAAGCAGGGAGATATATTGCCACGATTACTACAAGCTTAGGATGTATTGGTATTGGTGAAATTAATATTGATGTGTTTGATACCCCAATTGATTCAGACTTTTTGATTACTACACAAGCTTTTACAGGCGAGGAAGTGATTTTGGTAAACGTGAGTGATCCTATTGGTGAAAGTGTAGACTGGACCATCCCCGATGGAGTTGAAGTGGTATCGATGACGAATGAGCAGTTGATATTGGTGTTTGAAGAGGAAGGTGCTTATGAAATTAATCTACGATCTTATCAAAGAGATTGTTATCAGGATTTTATGAAGACCATTTTGGTACAACCAGCTATAGAGTCACCAGATCCTGCGGGTCCACAACAGGACTTTATACAAGAGTTTATTGTGTTTCCAAACCCTAATTCTGGGACCTTTAGAACGCAAATTAGTTTGGAAGAAGATTCTAATATTTCGCTTAAAATTATTAGTCTGATGTCTGGAGTAACTTTGCATGAACGTGCAGAAAAGGATAATCGAGATTTTCTTTTGGATTATAATGTAAGTCTTCCAACAGGAGTGTATTTGTTATTGCTGGAAACTCCAAAAGGATCAGAAACTAGAAAATTGGTATTCGAATAAGGTAGTATACAAATTGAAATGAACAGAATAATTAAAATAATAACCCTTCTAGTATTTGCAGCTTGTGCTCGCGAAGAGGCTGTTCCCGTTATTGTTGATTTCGATTTTGAAGTTTTTAATGATGATTTTTCCATCCCGGTACAGATCGTGTTTTTTAATCGTACAGAGGGTGCAGAGGATTATGAATGGCGTTTTGAAGGTGGAGTTCCTTCAAGATCTGTAAATCGCAACCCTGGTGTTATACAATACGATAGCAAAGGAAATTTTGAGATAGAATTGATCGCTACTAACCAGGATGGATCTAGAGATAGTAAAATCATTGAAATACAAATCGACGACCCTGTAATTATTGATTTTGAAGTGACCAATGTAGATGATAATTTTTCTCCGGCAGCGTTTTCGATTCAAAATAACTCTACAGGAGCAGATAGTTTTGTGTGGACTTTTGAAGGTGGACAACCTGCAAGTTCAACATCGGAAAATCCGGGGAATGTTGTTTTTACAGAACCAGGAGAGCATAGAATTACTTTGCAAATCAGTAATGGCCGTGAGACATTTACCCAGGAAGAGGTAATCACTGTTGAACCATTTCTGGTTGCAGATTTTACTGAAGAAGTAGCATTTGATGATGATGATTTCCAAATCCCTGTGATCATGCAGTTTACCGATAATTCGATAAGTGCAACATCGTACCAATGGCAGTTTGAAGGAGCTTCAATCACTACCTCTTTAGAACAAAACCCTAATGTTACTTTTGTGAGTGAGGGGAACCATAAGGTTACTTTAACGGCTTCAAACGGTAAAGAAACACAGACAATATCCAAAGTATTTCAGTTTTTTAGAAATACAAATCTTAGAGAACTTAATGACGTGGTATTAGGAATCAATACAGCCCATAATGCAAATACAAGAGGAAGTTTTTATAGTATAGCGGATCGAACAGTGTATTCCGCAGAAGAAATAACCACTGATATAGCTGATCAAATCGACTTGGTGTTTTTTGGTTTAAGTAACACGTTTAATCGTAATCGATTTGTAAGTCCAGACGATTTATCAAGTACCACTTTTGATGCGTTGGCAAATGCTAAGCAAACCAAGTTTATTAATTCCCAGGAATTATGCAATTGTTCGGCTTCGCTTTCTGTGAGTGAATTTGATAATATGCAAGATGATACGTTGTTAAACGGATTGACGATTACCGAAACACCTGGAGGTTTACAGGATTTTGATAATAGCATGGTGCCAAGAATTGTACTTTTTGAAACCCAAGAAGGAAAGAAAGGTGCTATTAAAGTAAAAGAATTTATTGATGATGGATCAAATTCATACATCATAGTTGATATTAAGGTTCAGAAAGCAACCCGATAGGATTGCTAATGAAAGTAGTTCACATAGCGATAATTTTATGTACAAAAAGGCTTTACATACTCTAATTATACTCGTTACATTGTGCTTGACCTCCGTCAATGCGCAGGTTTTTCCTGTTAATGTAAATCCACAAGTCATACCTCCCTATAGTCTTCGATTATCGGAGTACGGTACCTCTGTTTCTGAAAAACTGTTGGTGAATTTATTGCTTACCGATATTAATGAATCGAATCGTCAAGTACGACTCAAGTTTTTTGTAGAAAGTAATGGTGGGGTATCCATACAGAGTAATGATGTAGTGATAGGAGCACCGCCAATTTTTCTTGAAGGTGGAATACCGCTCCGGTTGAGTAATGTGGATTTAAGAGCTTATTTTCAGTTAGAGAATTTGCAAGGAATAAGTCCGCAGCAATATAATCTTCCTTTACCAGAAGGATTTTACCGTTTTTGTTTCGAAGTGTATGATGCACAATCCGGTCAGCAAATTTCACGTAAAAGCTGCACAGCGGTGTATCTTGTATTGAATGATCCTCCAATTTTAAATGTTCCGAATAGAGGAGAGCAAGTGTTGATGCGTGATCCTCAAAATATTATTTTTCAATGGACACCGAGACATCTTAATGCTACCAATGTTGAATATGAATTTACATTGGTAGAGATTTGGGATAATCAAATGAATCCACAAGCCGTTTTCTTATCAAGTCCGCCTTTGTATCAAACCAATACCTTTGCTACTACCTTGTTATATGGCCCAGGGGAAACTCCTTTACTTCCTGATAAAACCTATGCATGGCGAGTTCGGGCTATGGTAAGTGACGGAATCAGTGAAACATCAGTTTTTAAAAATGATGGGTATAGCGAGATTTATCATTTTACGTATTCTGGAGCTTGTTCTGAACCCGAATATATCCTAGCTGAAGCCAAGAGCACAACCAGCGAAAAAATTCTTTGGCAGGGTGTTGATCACATACGATATAATATTCAATACAGAAAAAAAGATACAGAGAATGCCGTTTGGTTTGATACAGGAACGGTAAATGAAAACGGAACCATTTATAATCTGGAACCAGGGACTACCTACGAGTTTAGAGTAGGAGGACAGTGTTTGGATAATGGACCGTTTACCTATTCTCAGATTTATGAGTTTACGACCATAGTACTTCCTGAAGAAACTAACACTTATAATTGTGGGATAACACCAGAAATTGTTATTACAAATCAGGAACCTCTAGAAACTATGGTGATCAATGATGTGTTTACGGCAGGAGATTTTCCGGTAACGGTAAAACAAGTCGATGGCCAAAATGGTTCTTTTACAGGATGGGGGTATATCGTAGTCCCTTATCTTGAAGATACTAGAATTAAAGTTGATTTTAGTGGTATTAGAATTAACACAGGTTACCAATTGATAGATGGGGTTGTAGAAACTGATTATGACGAAAACTGGGGAGGTGTCGATGACATTAGTAATGAAATAGATGCTATCGTAGACTTGACTACGGGAGGAATACTGGATATCCTAGAGGATATAGCCGATCGATTACGAGAAGGAGAATTAACAGGAGAGGATAGAGAGGCATTATTAGAAAGAATCGAAAGAGACTTACCTGAAGATGAAATTCGAGAGTTGGAAGAGTTAGATCAGCAAATTACTGCGTTAGAAGAACAGTTGGAGCAGGCAGAGACCGAAGAAGAAAAAGAAGAGATTCAAAATCAGATTGATCAGTTGAATCAAAACTTTGCAGACCAATTGGATCAAATCAAAGAGGAAATTGTTGATTTGATAGTAAAAGCAATCGAGAAGTACTATTCGCAGAATAGATCTCAGGAGGAAAAACTTATTGCAGATTATGATGCTATTTATAGTTTTTCTTCTGATGACACCTCCGAGGGAGATGAATCAGACCTGGATGAAGTGTTTGAATTTGAGTTTGAAGGCGAAACTACTGTAAATACAGTTCCAGAAGAGTTTACTCAAATATTTGATGTACAGGAAAAGTTTCATTTATACTTCTTTTCAAAATCTATAGCAGAAAATGTTGAAGACAAAGAATGGATACGGTCTTTTGTAAGTAAAGCATTAGAAACAGATGTAGATCTACCAAAAATTCTTAAAGAATCTCAGGATAGTGGAGACTCTGAAAATAGAATCATTGATCTCTTGATAGAAGGAATTGAAAAAGCTTTAAAAGGTTTAATCGATAATTACAAATACAAGTATTTCGGACAATAATGCAAGTGCACCAAACTCAAAAATATACACTAAATAGCGAGCTGAACTTTATTGTTTATGGCAAGGATACCGAACATAAACATCCTAATAATGCTGCTTTATTGGATGCTGATGGTACAATGGTATACAGTATTGAGGCACCATTTTTTAAGTCTGATCAGATGATTAATGGTGTTAAAAACGAAGAGTACTCGACTCCAGAAAGAGAAGTTTGGGTGATTCATCCTCATAAAGAGAAAGTCAAAAATTTTTGGGGTAAAGTAATTGATGAAAAACCGATGATGGGATATATCGACGGGTGTAATGGAATGAAACATATTGAAGGCAAAGAGTATGCAGAAATTGTAATCTCTGATGGTGCAATGTATTTTGAGTTACAGTATTTGGATATCAAAACAGGAGTATTTACTGAGCATGTAAAATGGGGAGGTAGATATTAAGAATGATTATAAGAAATTGAAAATAAAATGAATTTTATGTCTGGAACTTGTTATAATAAAATAGAGAGCTATCTCTTGATACTCTTATTTTCTATAGTTTCATCTTTGGGTATTTATGCTCATGAAATTTCACCGGTTAGTAAAACCAAATTTAAGACCATAGAGGAAGTAAATATTGGAATTGCCAATCAATTAGAATATTTAATTCAGTTCAATAAGACCAATAAAGTAAACAATAATAGCCAAAACAATTGGTACGTTTATGTGGTGGGAGATGATACTTTCAATCCCAATATGGTATCGGATTATGTAGAAGATCAATTTGATTTGAGTGATATCGGATTGGACAAAACTCCTGTAAACATTCAGGAATTGAACCAAAAATTGGTTGAAATCAATAGGAAATTAGGAGAAAAAAATGCTCCCCTAATATATTTTGGTGTTGCCAACAAGAAAAAAGCTATTGCAGCTCCTTTTTTCCGTTCGAAAATAGATACAAAGTATCCACAGCAACTACAACCGAGCTTAAGGACTTTTATCAAAGAGCTTTTAATGGTCCTTTGAAAGGAGATAATAGTGCTGAGGCAGGACAAACCTATAATGCACTTAAGGATTTTTTCAAAAAGGACGGAGAGGCTGATCAAAGTAAAAAAGCGTTAATTCAACAAACCCTTACTAAAGCCGGTGGAGAAGGAGCAGTCGCTTTGTCAAGCTATTATTTTGCAATTGTAAAAGGTGACAAGGGAGATCAAGTAGGTAAAGCAAATATCTCCTGGTGGTCATTTTCAAACTATTTGTTGGGATCCAATGTAGAAAAAATAGATAAGGATTTACTTAAAGCGCATTACGCAAATCTTTCCAGTACTAGCGGAAATAAGAATTACAAGAAGATTAATGCCTGGTTCAACTACTTATCTGACGCTGATCTGCCTGAATCTCAATTCCTGGAAGAGCTCTTAAAAGGAATGATCAACAATAGCAAGTGTTCAACATTAAGTGTAGATGAAGGAACTAGTCAAAAGAATAAGTTTGTAGAAGCGGTTAATTCTGAAGATGTAGATAAGATCGTTGATGCAACGAGAAAACTGTGTTCAGATGTACTTGAAGATATTGATTATGCCACTATCATTAAAGCGATCAAAACAATCGCCAAAAAAACGATCAAAGAGAAACAAGAGGCAGTTATACTCTATCTTCTTCATAATATAGATAACAAAGATTATGCAAAGCTATTTGCTGATTTTAGAGGGGCAGACGGTAAGAACGAATTGTTGCGCACTCTTTTACAGGAAATGGATGATCGCTCCATCAATCCATTCGATGGAGATAATTATACTTCGTTTATTGGAGCCTTACTTTATATTGGTAACCAGAATCAAGGAGAATACTTAAAGAAAGAAAGAGGGTATTTATTAGAGACCTTTTTGTTGGCGCAAAGAGATTTTGAATGGAGTAAAATTCCTATTGCTAAAGCAATTACAGATGTTCTAAGCTTTAATATAGATACAGATGATGCTGCATTCGAGAGTTTTCTGGTAGACAATGAATGTGAAGAGCTACTCAATCTGTTGCAGTTTTTAACCTGGGATGTTGTTGCCCAAGATCAAAGAAACTTAAGGCAAGTTGGTGATGCTTTGGGAGAGTTTTTTGCAGCTCGAAAAAATCAAAAGGTATATATCGAACTCCTGGAGATAGCCTTTAATAATAAGAAAGTAGACTTTTTTGTAGATCCTATGCGTCGACTTAGGATCGGGGAGTTGATTCTTAGGATGTTTGGGAATGTTCCAGAAGACTCCTCTGAAATCTATGCGTACCTTACTGGAGAGGATTTAAAGAATTTAAAAAACATCATCGAAGAAACTTCGGCTCAGGATTACGAATTGTACGCTGATGTGTTTTACGAAGGACTTACCAAAATTTTGGATGCTCAAGAAGACATCCCAACTCGAATCGCTCTAGCAAAATGGGCGATAGATAATGACTCTGTATTTAATGGGGTTCATGAAAATATGATTGTTAATGTGTTCAAGAACATCGAAGACAGAGATGACAGACAAACGATTTACAATTTTCTTACCTACAAAGATGGTATTCTAGGGAATGGAGAAAAAACTTACGAATACATCAATAAAATAACCGCAGAAGGTGTTTTAAGCGGGAATGACCTCCAAATTGAGTTTTTAAACTATTACATAAGCCTGATTTTGGAAGGTTTTGGAGATGTTAATGACCGTGTTGCTATCATCAAACATGCAATCTCAAAAGGTGATGACTGGAGTTGGTTCTGGTTCTCGGATACTGAGGACGTTATTTCTTCAATGTTTACGGATATTACTCCGGGAGATGCTGAGACTATTGTAAAAGAGCTAAAAGCTAACAATAATAAGCTCTTTACAGAAATCTGGGAGATCCTTCAGTCCAAAAATTGGTGGGCTGCTGTGGATAGTGATAATGAGCGTTTTGCCAATTTTGTAGTTAACTTGGCTCGGGTTTTACAACTTTCTCAACAAGAATTGACTTGGCAACGAGAGAATTACGAAAAATATCTGGATGAAAAGCAACAGTACCTTACGACCGACAAACCAAACAAAATAGATGAGATTAAAGGAAATTACCTGCCTATGGCTAGAGCTAATTTCTTTGGTGGTACGGATGGTAATGATTTTGATCTCGATGCCGAAGTTGATTTTTCTAAAGCCAATATTAAGATACATCTGGAAATAGAAGACCATAAGGTGATGGATCGCTCTTTTGATCCTTTTGAGTACATTTTTGTGGAATTTGTCGAGGATACCAAGATCAATAATTCGGTACAATTTAGCAAAGGAGATATTATTGGTGTTCCTGCCTTCTATATCGCCTGGATGGATGGTAGTATAGGAGCACAGCAAAACTCTGTAGCCGCTCGTGTTACCCTCGATGGGATTGTGATTGTAGCTTCTGCAATTGCTATTGCCGGATCAGGAGGAGCATTAACGCCGGTAGTGATGGCAGCTATAGCCGAGATCTTTTTTGCCGGAACCGATGCTGCGATTGCTATTTATAAGGAAGAGATGGGCGAAGCCTTGGGTACCGATTTCGTAAATACTCTTGAAATTGCCAATATGGTATGGGGATTAGCCAATTTACCTTCAGCTTTATCAAGTTTGCCAAAAGGGTTAGTGAAACTTAGAAAAGGAGCAGGTAACTGGTATGATCTGGCAAAAGGAATGACCTTTAAAGCCGGAGAT
The DNA here is from genome assembly GCF_055808215.1 of Aquimarina sp. KJ22-3. NCBI lineage: Bacteria > Pseudomonadati > Bacteroidota > Flavobacteriia > Flavobacteriales > Flavobacteriaceae > Aquimarina > Aquimarina sp. KJ22-3. The sequence goes on from NZ_CM147859.1 coordinate 2,378,016, forward strand.
AACTTATCTGGGATTACTGTAGATGTCAAAAAATTTATAACTGTTTTACCGGATATTATTAAAGAGCTTAAAAATAACCCTACGGCTCGAGCGCAACTATTTAAAAAAGTTTCAGATTTAGAAAGTAATCTAAGGACTAAAATAGCAGGATTAGGGGCAAATGCTTCTAAAAAGATTAAAGATGTATATAAGGCGTCAAAAGATATGACGTTGGCGTTTTATGTTGATAAGGCTCCCTTGGCTGGTCAATTAATCAATAAATTTCCAAATAGAATCCAGACAGAGATCGTTAATAAACTTTTGGTATTAAAGTTTGAAGGAAAAACGTTCTGTAAAATTGATCCGGAAGGTTTCCTAAAGAATATAAAAATATACTCTGAAGCTGATAACTATAAACCTATTCCAGGGTTAGAAGCTCCGATTCCGGTTAAAATTACCGTAAAAGGTAAAGTTTATGATGACATAGTCGTTATCAAAGATTATAAAGGTAGCCCAATCTTTAGGCCAAAGTATGAAGAAGGAATTACCAGAAGTGGAGATTTAATTAATGAACTTCATGTACGTAGTGGTAATAGCCCACCCTATATGAATGGTACCGATGTTAAGGATTATACTATAAAGGTAGGTGAGAAATTTTATGTAGTAGAATATTTAAATAACCAGAAGGTACCAGGTGGATTTGGCTCTAATAAACCTATAAGTACAATTGAAGAGTTAAGACAAGAACTAGCAGTATTAGAAGGATGGAAAAATCCTGCTGAAAATGGAGGGTTGGTATTACGAGAGTATGAAGCTGTAAAACCCATACAAACTCGTAGTGGTACTATTGGCCCTCAAAAAGAACTTAGCGGACCTAATGCCGGACAAAATTACCCAGGAGGAGGACATCAATATGAATTCTTAGAGAACTGGCGGGCAGCTGACCATAATAGTTATATGAAAAAGGTCAATGAGCTGCCTATTACTGCTGCAGCTGCGGCTCCTAAAGCAGAAGGGATTGTTGATGGAGTAAGAAGATATAACATTGCGAATGAGATACTTGATGGAACTACAGAAATTTCTAGGAGGGTTGAGCTAGGAGGGAAACGAATGTACTTGAAATGGAAAATTGTAGATGGAGAGATTGATTTCTTTTCAGAAGCAGCAAAAGAAAGTTTAAGAAGGCAAATCAAGAACTTTTTGGGAACATCCGATGGGATTGATGCCCATCATATTATCTCATTAGGAAAAACGGAACATCCAATAATTCAATTAGCAGCTAGAGAAGGTTTTCATCCCAATTTACCAGAAAGTATTTTAGGATTAGAACATTATGATGCTGCCCTAGAAGTTGGATTGCATCAAAACCATCCAGCATATGATAAATTTATTGAATTCAGATTAAACGAATTTTCTTCTCGAGGAAGTGTAACAGCCGAGTCTGCAAACAATTTTGTGCAAAAGAGTTTAATACCTGAACTGAAAAACGAAATTTTTAAAGCCAAAAATTCAACATATAAGAATCTTAATGATTATTTCAAATTTGAAATTAATCCTCGATATAATATAAATTAAATGAAATATTACACTATTGGAGCTAGTGATGATTTAAATCAAATAGGAGCTTACCCGCAAGTTCAGAGAAGTAAAGGATACAAGGCTATGGCCGATAATTCATATCACAATGTGAGTTGGGATAAATTACCGGATTTTACTCCAAATTATGAGGTTGATATAATAGATAAAGGTCTTCCAACTAATTATTTACATAATTTATCTGGATTTTATGGATTTACCGTTGATAGTAATTTTAAAAATATTTTAGAACAACATCATTTACCTACGCATAATTTTTATCCAGTTAATGTGCAACATAATACCAAGGTGTTGGATTATTATTGGTTTCATTTTATAAATAGCCTTTTAGATTACGTTGATTTTAATCAATCCACAGTAGAAATCTTTACCAAAACGCCTTTTCAAATTGTCGAAGAAAAAACGATTGTGTCTGTGAGTGCTTTTCATCAATTACAAGATTCTTTAAACTTTGAGATGGGAGCAAGGGTTAAAAAAATTGTGGTGAAAGATAATTTTCCTGGTTATGATGTAATAAGTCTTTGGAATTTAACCCCTTTGATCTTGATTAGCGAAAAACTTGCAATTGCATTAAAAGAGGAAGAAATGACAGGGTATGAACTTAGAGAATATCCCGGAATTACTTTTAAAGATAAACCAAATGTGTAGAATAATAGAATAACAATAAAACAAAGACGAATGTAATTTATTATAAAAATGCACGTTCTATTTGGTGATAAATAACAAATTCAACCTTAAAACTAAACTTAAAACCCAAAACAAATGAAAAGATCATTTTTAGTATGTTTTTTGCTAACAACGTTAATGCTGGTATCATGTGGTAGTGATGATGATGGAGGAATTAATAATTCCATCATAGGAACTTGGAAATTAACCAATGCTGCAGAAGGTGATGGAACCCCTATCATGTTACTGGATTGTGAGGAAAACACAACATTTACGTTTACAGAAAACATGTTTACCACAAGAAGTTTTGAAGCAAATCAAGATAGAACCGATTGCTTACCTGTAGAGGAAAGTACGGCAACATACAGAACCAATGGCAACCTTATAGAGCTTTTGGATGCCGATGGTAATGTTATTGTTCCTACAGAATCGCAATTAAGCTTTGCTATTGCGGCAGATGTTATGACTATTCGCGATACCGATCCTGGTACCGGTAATGTGGTTTTGGAGCTTGTGTTTGCAAGACAATAAAAATCAAATTAGAATTTTCTAGGTAAAGAAAAACGCAAAAAAACCACTTTCTTCAAGTGGTTTTTTTGCGACAATTTGCTTTTTTAATACTTTCGGGCACTCAAAGAAATATGGCGAGAAAAACGATGCTTATTTTGACTTTTAGTGATCATTAACAAATACTTTTTATTTGAGAAAATTACTACTAGTACTACTACTTTTTCCTATGCTATCCAATGCTCAAACATTGGACTACGAAACTATTACCCGTAGTAAACCTATAAAGGTAAGCGGGCAATTTTCTGCCAGCACCGTTTACTACAACTCTAATCAGAACGCAAATCGGGAGCCTTTTACATACTTTCTACAGGGTGCACTGAATATTAATATTTATAGCTTTTCGGTACCCATATCCTACAGTTTTTCAAATCAGGGAGAAGAATTAGGGTATCAGCTACCTTTTGATTTTAATCGTATTAGTATCCATCCAAAATATAAATGGATAACAGGTCACATTGGTACAGTAAGTATGACCTTTTCTCCGTACACTTTAAATGGCCATCAGTTTACTGGGGGTGGGGTAGATTTAACTCCTCCGGGTTCATTCAAAATAAGTGCAATGTCGGGACGCTTGCTGCGGGCTACCAATGATGATGAGGATCCTAGGACAATTCCCGCATTTAATAGAATGGGATATGGAATTAAAGCTCGTATTGAAAAAGAAAAATACAAACTAGATATCATTGGTTTTTATGCCAGAGATGATCAGAATTCTATAGATTCTATTCCTGAAGCCAAAGGAGTATTACCTCAAGAAAATTTGGTACTAAGTGTCGAAGGAGAGGTAAAACTAGGGCAAAGTTTTAGTTTACAGGCAGAGTATGCTTCTACAGCCATTTCCAAAGACACCAGAGCCGAAGAGATTGATAACCCAGGAATTTCTCCTTTAGGACTATTGTTTAATAATAGGGCTTCGACAGAATATTACAATGCTCTTAGAACGCGTTTGGGATATGCACAAGGAAGAGTATCGTTGGGGATAGGGTATGAGCGTATAGATCCAGGATACGAGACGCTAGGAGCTTATTTCTTTAATAATGATTTCGAGAATATTACACTAGATGCAACCAATAGCTTTTTTAGAGATAAATTGACTTTGGCGATTAATATAGGGTACCAAAGAGATGATCTGGATAATCTTAAGGCAAATAACACTAATAGATTTGTAGGATCTGCTAATGCTACATTGGCAGTTTCAGATAGACTTAATCTTGTAGGTTCATATTCCAATTTTACCACATTTACGAATATCAAACCCAATCAGTTCGACGATATCAATGATGCGGATTTAATAGACGAGCAAATTGAAAACCTGGATTATAGACAATTATCTCAAACTTCTACCTTAACGGTCAATTATGTGCTATCCAACAAAAAGAAATCCAAACAAAACTTGAATGTAAATTATTCCTTGAATGATGTAGCCAACGAACAGGGAGGAATTGTACGCTTGGGTGACGCATCCACATTTCATAATTTGAATGTAGGACATACGATTAATTTTTCTGAAACTAGCTTTACCATTACTTCTGCTTTTAATGGAACGTACAACACTATTGGGAGAGAAGAATCCTTTACCTGGGGACCGACGGTTAGCCTGGGGAAACGGTTTTTTCAAAAAACATTAAATACCCGATTTTCTACTGGATATAATAGCTCGAATAGCAGGGCTTCGACGGTAAATGTGATCAATCTTAGAGCATCCGCTACCTATACGCTTAAAGAAAGGCATAATTTTAATCTAAATGCCATACAATTATTCAGAGATAGAGGAGATGATAATTTGTTGAGTGAACTGACGGCCACTTTCGCCTATAACTATGTTTTTGGATTGAAAAAGCCAAAGTTCAATTTCAAGAAGAGAGAAAGAAAGCCAAAAGTAGAGAACGATTCTATAAAAATCCAATATCGTAAATATCGTTTTGAGGGGCTGCCGACCGAGATTACTCCAAGATTGTTGGAGCTTCCAGAGAAAGAAGGTTTTGATCATATCATTAAAAAGAAAAAGGGAAGGATAAATAATCTGGCAGAACAATTGGTAGAAACTCAAGAAAAAGAGAAGAAAATCTACAAAGAGATTGCGATCAATTATCTGAAAGAAATGGATACCTATCTCGATTTTGCTGAATTTTATAATGAAAAAATCTATGATTCTTATTTAAGGCTATTGAAAGAGGCTAGAGAAATTGATCGAGAAATACGAGATGAATATATTATCATTAGTGCCAAAATTAATAGTGCAGAAGAAAAAGACCCTGATGATTTAAAAATGCAAAGCTTACTGGAAAAACGGTACGAAGCACACACAAAATTGTTGAAATCTTTAGAAAGGTGGAAGCTAAAACCTGAAGATATCGAGAACCCTGAGGGTGATATCAAACAGTTGAAAAGACAAAATGCAGCTACTGTGTTTGAAATGTATCAAAACGAGGATTCTGAAGATCAAATTGTTAAGTTCTTGGAGATACAATTAGCAGATATATTCCATAAATTACTGAAAGAATAATAATAAGAATCAAGGAGAGAGGAAAAAGAAAAAAGGTTGTCTTAAGACAACCTTTTTTTGTAGCGAGAGCGAGACTTGAACTCGCGACCTCCGGGTTATGAATCCGACGCTCTAACCAGCTGAGCTACCTCGCCATGATTACTATTTTGGTTTGAGTTTGATAAACAATCTTTTTATAAAGTCACGCTAGCAACTCAAACGCGGGTGCAAATATAAAAACAAAATACATTGACGCAAACAATAATGCATATTTAATTTTTTTCATTGTACTTTTAAAGTCGACAATTAATCTATATATTGGCTTATCAACAATTAATGATTATGTCTGAGAAAACTAAATATGAACTTGAATTTGTGGTACAGTCTTCGCCACAATTACTATATCAATATATTTCAACTCCTTCTGGGCTTTCTGAATGGTTTGCCGATAATGTAAACTCAAGAGGAGAACTGTTTACTTTTATTTGGGATGATTCTGAAGAAGAAGCCAAGCTCTTAAGCCGTAAAAGTGGTGAAAGAATTAAATTTAGATGGGTAGAAGATGAGGAAGAAGGAAACGATTATTTTTTTGAATTGCGTATTCAAGTAGACGAAATTACCAAAGATGTATCTTTGATGGTTACTGATTATTCTGACAGTGACGAACTAGACGAGAATAAGATGCTTTGGGATAACATGATTAGTAACCTTAAACATGTGCTAGGATCGGCATAAACTTCTTTTTTTATATAAATTTGCAGTGCCCATAAAAGATAGTATTTATGGGATTTCTTTATGGTAAATAGTAATGGAAATTTGGTAAAAGATAATGAAGCTCTTTTACCAATTGCAAATCGCGGATTTGCTTACGGTGATGCGTTATTCGAAACGATAAGAGTTAATTCTGGGGATATTTTATTCTGGGAAGACCATTATTTTAGGTTAATGGCTGCTATGCGGATTTTACGTATGCAGATCCCTATGAAATTTACTCCGGAGTTTTTAGAAAAAGAAATTAAAGATTTGATCGAAGCTAATGGTCTTAACGAGGTTTCGGCTCGGATTAAAATTACGGTATATAGAGATGCCGAAGGGTTGTATACACCGACAAGTAATGAGGTGAATTATATCATTTCGACTTCAAAACTAGAAACGAGTTTTTACACACTCTCTGAAGAAAAAAACGAAGTTACTCTTTTCAAAGATCATTATATTGCGGCAGATCTGCTATCTACGCTTAAAACAACCAACAAAATCGCCAATGTATTGGCTGGTATTTTTGCCAAAGAGAATGAATTTGACAATTGTTTGTTGCTCAACTCTAATAAGATGGTTATTGAAGCGACTAACGGGAATTTGTTTCTGGTGAAAGGAAATACTATAAAGACACCACCCTTAGAAGATGGTTGTTTGAAAGGGATTTTGAGAACACAACTGTTACGAATCCTTGAAAAATTAGAGGATTATGTAGTAGAAGAAGGCTCTATTTCTCCATTTGAACTACAAAAAGCTAATGAGTTGTTTATCACCAATGTGATTTCAGGAATTACACCGATTACCAAGTTTAGGAAAAAAGAATACGATACTACTACCAGTAAACGATTACTAGGTATATTGAATTCTAGAATTAGATTAGGAGCCTAGTTGTAGGTAGGATTCTCGGGTGCGTTAGACCATAACATATACTCGCCACCAAGCTCAATCATTTTTTCTTTCCAGAAGGTGTCATAGGATTTTCCGAAAATGTTCTTTTTGTAATCATTTTCAACAATTACCCAGGAGTTGGCTTCAAGTTCTTGATTAAGTTGTTGAGATCCCCAACCTGAATATCCTAAGAAAAACCGTATTTCTTGCGGAGTAATTCTGTTTTCAGAAATTAGTTGAGAAACTACTGTAAAGTCTCCTCCCCAGTATATACCACCAGAGATTTCAACACTATTTGGAATTAGATCAGGTATTTTATGAATGAAATACAAATTGTCTTGTTCGACGGGTCCACCATTGTAAATTTTAAAATCAGATTCGATTTCTGGAACCAAATCAGAAAGAAGATATTCAAGGGGTTTATTCATTATAAAACCAATCGACCCTTGTTCACTATGATCAGCAAGTAAAACAACAGAACGATTGAAAGAAACATCACCGATTATAGAAGGCTCTGCAACTAAAAGATGTCCTTTTGATGGTTGGAGTGATATCATGCGCTGGCTTTCTTTATCACTTAAAGCTAAATAATTATTTCTAATAATCAAAGCCGAGTGGGGCCTTTTTATGGGAAAGCATAAAAAAAGCTCCCTGGAATAGGGAGCTTTTTTAATTTTATCGAAACTAACTGATTAGTTTACTGATTTTGATAAATCAGCACCAGCCTTAAACTTCACAACGTTTTTAGCAGCGATTTTGATAGTTTTTCCAGTTTGTGGATTTCTACCTTCTCTTGCAGCTCTTTTAGAAACTGACCAAGATCCAAAACCAACTAAAGAAACACGTTCTCCTCCTTTAAGAGTTTTTTCTACGCTTCCTAAGAAAGATTCTAAGGCTTTTTTAGCCGCTGCTTTAGAGATTCCGGCGTCAGCTGCCATTGCATCGATTAATTCTGTTTTGTTCATAATTCTGTTTTTAAATTAATTGTTGGTTAAACCAATCTTTATGTTAAACGCTCTACAAATTTATACGGATTTATCATTCATGCAAGGATTAGCCCAGTAAATACAAGGATTTGTTGATAACTCAAGGTGATTGTTAATAAACACGTTAAATTTTTGTAGTTTTTTTATTGCCAATTTTATGTGAGCCTTATAACATTCGGGCATCCCTAAAGAAGTTATACCCATTTAAAAGGGCTTTGGCGTCCATAGCCTTCTTTCCCGGTAGTTGAAGTTTGTCAATTAAAATATATCCATCACGAACCGCTACTTTAATTTTTGAGTCTTCAACTATGATTTTTCCAATGTCAAAATTGTTAGGCTCCACTACCGGACTTACTCCATATATCTTTACATTTTCAGTTTTTCCATTATTTTGTAGTTCAGACCATGCAGATGGATAAGGAGACAAACCACGAATAAGATTGTGTATAGTGCTTAAATCTTGATGCCAATCGATCTTGGTGTTTTCACGGTTAAGTTTGTAAGCAGTTTTAAATCGTTCTTCTTTAGGTTGCGATACAAGACGTACATTATCATTTTTAATTGCTTGTATAGTTTCTTCTACCAACAAGGCTCCTTGTACCATAAGTTTGTCATGTAGTGTCCCAGCTGTATCATTTTCTTCGATAGCTACTTCTTCTTGCAAAATAATTTGTCCAGTATCTATTTTCTCATCGATAAAGAATGTAGTAATACCGGTTTTCTTCTCTCCATTAATAATAGCCCAATTGATTGGTGCTGCACCTCTATAATCGGGTAGCAAAGAAGCATGCAGATTAAAAGTACCGTATTCAGGCATATCCCATACCAATTTTGGTAACATACGAAACGCTACTACAATGTTGAGGTTTGCATTTAGTGCTTTTAACTCTTCCAAAAACGTTTCGTCTTTTAAGTTGGTAGGTTGTAATACCTTTAGATGTTTTGATTGGGCATATTCTTTTACTGCAGAAGCTTTCAGTTTCCTTCCTCTACCTGCAGGTCTATCAGGTGCAGTAATTACACCAACCACTTCGTGATTGTTGGCAATAATCTGTTTTAGAGTCTCGACAGCAAAATCGGGAGTCCCCATAAATACGATTCGTAATGCTCTCATTATTTTATACTAGTTGATACTTGTTATTATCATTGATCTTAATGATCTGATGTTGATTCATTTCTTTTAATATCTTCAGAAGAAGCTGTTCAGGATATTCAAGGGTAGCGGTCAATTCCCTTGAAGATAATTGTTTTTCTTGTAATAACCTTATAATTTGTTCCTGTATTTTGTGATGATCATATTTTTTTTGTCCTTGCTTCAGCCCCGTGCAATAACTGCAAATTCCGCAATTGGTAGAAGTTTTTTCTCCAAAATAGTGTAAAAGTAAATTGCTTTTGCACGTCGATTCGTTTTCAGTATATCGAATGATGGCTTCTACTTTTTTTGTCTTAGAAGTATTTTGAGAAGTAATATAAGGTTGTATTCGATGTATGGTTCTTTCATCCTCTCTTGGAACTAAAAAAATGATTTCGGCATCAGAACGTTTGTAATTGAACTCTAATAACTCTACTTCCTTCAGTTTTTGTAGTACAGAAACAACCTCTTGCTCTGGTTTTTCAATTTTTGAAGCAATAAAAGGAATATTGATTTCTACTTCTTCGTCAAAGATTCCACCGTAGGTGCGCAGTATTGCTTTCATAGTCAGTTCACAGTTTGGATGGTTATCCAGATAATCCAGCAAATGATTTCCGGTGGTAGTGATAAACAGGGTGCTTTTTTTTGTAAAACGTTGCATAAAACGTAGCACACCACAGCGATCCAGTAGTTGAAGCGTGTTGTAGGTGGTTAAGGTATTTAGATCATACGTTTTACAGAAGGTATTAAATTCGAATTGATGCGAACTTTGTTCACCTTCTCCATAAGGGATCTGAAAATAGTTGCATAGTTTACGATATACTGTTTTTACAGTTTCGGTATTAGGAAGTACCTTGATGAATTGATTGTATAGACGATTAGCATCATTATCACTTTTTAGAACAAAAGCGTAGGAAGGTTCACCATCTCTACCCGCTCTTCCACCTTCTTGGAAATAACTTTCAATGCTCTCTGGAAGTGTATAATGTATAACCGTGCGAACATTTGATTTGTCAATACCCATCCCAAATGCATTGGTAGCAACCATAACTCTAATATCTTCTTTCATCCATTGGTCAAATCGCTTAGTCTTTTGCTCATTCGAAACACCGCCGTGATAATGAGAGGCGGTATAACCCGATCCATGTAGCAATTCGCTCAACTCAACAGCAGATTTACGATTTCTTACATATACAATGGAAGAACCAGGATATTGATCCAAAATTTGTTTTAAACGAAATATTTTGTCATTTACATGAATAACGTGATAGGCCAGGTTGGATCTGTAAAAAGACTGTTTGAAAATTTTTGGCTGAAAAAGATCCAATTCTTTGATAATGTCTTCCCGAACACGTTCTGTTGCAGAAGCGGTTAAGGCAACCATGGGAACAGTAGGGTGCAGGGTTCTTAATACGGCAATTTTTCGATAGGTAGGCCTAAAATCGTTACCCCATTCTGAAATACAATGCGCTTCATCAATCGCAATAAGATTGACATTCATTTGTTTTAATCGCTCCTTTACAATGTCCTGCTGTAAGCGTTCTGGAGATAAATAGAGAAATTTGTAGTTACCATAAATACAATTATCCAGAAGCGTATCTAGTTCTGCATATTTGATTCCACTAGGGAGTGCTAAAGCCTTAATGCCTTTGCTTTGAAGCCCTTTGACCTGATCTTGCATCAATGCTACCAGGGGGGATATGACCACACAAATACCTTCTTTTATAAGCGCAGGTACTTGAAAACAAATGGATTTGCCTCCACCAGTTGGGAGTTGAACAAAAGTATCCTGACCTTCGAGAATAGCATCAACAATATCTTCCTGAAGTGGTCTAAAACCATTGTGATTCCAATATTTTTGTAGTATTTGTAACGGAGATGCTGTCAATCTAATTTTATGGTGTTAAGAATAAAATTGTTGCGTTCCTCGACTGTTCCGAAAGGAACTTCTATACAATTGTATCCTAATTTGGTATAGGTATTTACTAAATGATGATGAATGTCTTGTGCTTGTTCGAAACTTTCGAAGCGCTCTTCGTCGGTCACATAGATTTCTTTCCACGGAGGCAGTATAAATATATGGTCGTATACATATTTTTTACTTTCATTGATAAAATGATCCTCATACGATTGCCCAAAATAATCCATATAAGCAAGAACGTCGGGGATACCCCTGTCATAAAATAAAACCTTGTCCTCCTTGTCGTCTGCATCAACAAATTGCTTTATTCTGGCATTAAGTATAGTAGTGTTGAATTGGTAAGGATCAGAAACGGATACAATGGGATTAGAAACGATACTATCTGATCCATTAGTTAGTTTAGCTTCTTGAGTCATCGCTCGAATAACTTCATGAAAACAAAAAAAATGAGATGCTTCCAGTTTTAAAATGATAGAGGTTTTACCTGTACCGGGCGCTCCTGTAATAACTATTCTTTTCTTTATCAAAGGAATGATTTTGATACAAATTTCGGAATTATAAAAGGAATATGAAAATACTATTAACAGAACTATAAAGGTCTGTTAAAGTTGAATTTCTCAAGATTATTTTTTATTACCTTCAAATGCTATTGTCTCTAAATAGCCTTATTTAGACTAGTTAAAAACTAACACTAAAATTAAAACACATGCCGGTTTACAATCTAAAAATTAATGGAAAGTCTCATTCCGTAGAGGCCGATCAGGATACACCTCTACTTTGGGTGCTTAGAGATCATTTAAACATGGTAGGAACCAAGTTTGGTTGTGGTATTGGTCAATGTGGTGCTTGCACTGTGCACGTTGACGGATCCGCAACAAGAAGTTGTCTACTACAGGTATCTAATGTTGAAGAAATGGAAATTACTACGATTGAAGGAATTTCTGAAGACGGTTCTCATCCTGTACAACAGGCATGGAAAGAAGTGGATGTACCACAATGTGGGTATTGTCAGGCAGGACAAATTATGTCTGCTACAGCCTTTCTTAATGAAAATAAGAATCCTTCTAAATCGGAAATTAGAGATGCTATGAGTGGTAATATCTGTAGATGCGCATCATACAATAGAATCGAGAGAGCCGTAGAGCAGGCTGCAAGTAAAATGAGCTAATCCAATAAAACCAACAACAATGAAACAAATCGTATCATCTTCTTTTAGCAGAAGATCATTTATAAAAACCTCGGCATTAGCTGGAGGAGGAATGTTAATTGGGTTTAACTTATTTCAAGCATGTAAACCTGAGGCTACTCCGCCCGTTGATGTATCACAATTGAACTTTAACGACTTTAATGCGTTTATCAAAATAGCCGATAATGGTATGGTAACTATTTTTTCTCCTAATCCCGAAATAGGACAAGGAGTAAAAACATCGATGCCAATGCTTATTGCAGAAGAGCTGGATGTAGCCTGGGATAACGTACATGTAGTCCAGGGAGCGTTGGATACCAAAAATTTTACACGTCAGGTAGCAGGAGGGAGCCAATCTTTACGATTAGGTTGGGAGCCTTTACGACAAACAGGAGCAACAGCCAGACAAATGTTGATCAATGCTGCTGCGGCACAATGGGGTGTAGATCCTTCAACATGTACCACAGATAATGGAGTGATCACCAATGCTAACGGGGATAAACTAGGATATGGAGAAGTAGTAAAACAAGCAGCAACACTTCCTGTTCCTGAGAATGTAACCCTAAAAGATCCAAAAGATTTTAATATTATCGGGAAAGATGCTCAAAATGTAGATATTGATAATATCATTACCGGGAAACCGCTCTTTGGATTGGATTACAAAGAAGAGGGTATGATGTATGCTGTGGTATTGCGACCTCCTTCTTTTGGAAAAACATTAAAAGATTTTGATGCATCAGGAGCCAAAGCTATTCCTGGAGTTCAGGATGTGATCAAATTTGGAGATAAGATTGCGGTGTTGGCTAACAATACCTGGACTGCGATGAAAGGTAAAAAAGCATTAACTGCCAATTGGGAATCTGATGCGAAGTTAGAAAGCACCGAAGGACATGATAAAATCCTTACAGATCTATTAAATGGTAAGGAGTTCAATACCATGAGAGCTGATGGAGATGTGAAAAAAGCATTTGCAGAAGCGGATCAGGTAATAGAGAGAACCTATGAGTCTCCTTTCTTACCACACAACTGTATGGAGCCGATGAACTTCTTTGCAGATGTAACTGCAGATAAAGTGCGTTTGGTGGGACCGATACAAACTCCGGCGGGTACCGCTAGAAGAGTTGCAGAATTGTTGGAGAGAGATCCAGAGCAGGTTTCGGTAGAAATGACTCGTATGGGTGGAGGTTTTGGAAGGCGATTGTATGGAGACTTTGCCTTGGAAGCTGCCGAAATTTCTAAACTCGCTCAAAAGCCTGTAAAAGTGGTGTATTCTAGAGAAGATGATATGAGTGCAGGTATTTACCGTCCGGCTATAAAATATAGAATTAGTGCTTCTATCAAAGATGGTAAGATCACAGGATATCATCTTAAAGAAGCGTCTGTCAACTCTAATATGTATGGTCTTATCCCTAATTTCTTCCCGGCAGGAGCTGTTGATAATTATCAGGTAGATGTAGCCAATTATCAAAGTAAGATAACCACAGGAGCTTGGCGTGCACCGTACACCAATTTCTTATCATTTGCAGAGCAGAGCTTCTTTGACGAAATAGCAGAAATTTTAGAGGTAGACCGAATTCAACTTAGATTAGATTTACTTCAAAATGTAAAAGGGACTACAGATGATAGAATCCAATACTCTCCAGAACGTCTCGAAAATGTAATTAAAGTAGCTGTAGATAAATCTGGATGGGGTAAAGCTCAAGAAGGAGTTTACCAGGGATTTAGTGCCTATTATTGTCATAACACTCACGTGGCAGAAGTTGCAGATGTAATATTAGAAAATGATGTGCCCGTTGTCAAGAAAGTAACCTGTGTGGTAGACTGTGGAATTGTAGTGAATCCTTTGGGAGCAAAAAATCAAATAGAAGGAGGAGTGCTAGATGGTATTGGTCATGCCATGTATGGAGATTTTTCTTTTACGGATGGAGCACCAGATGCCAAAAACTTCAATGCATATCGTTTAATACGTATGAATGAAACTCCAGTAGTAGAAACGCATTTTATTGAAAACGATATTGCACCTACAGGTTTAGGAGAACCTGCGTTACCTCCTGCAGGAGCAGCAGTGGCAAATGCCATAAAAGCCGCAAAAGGAATACGTTTGTATAAGCAGCCTTTTGTAAAACATATGAATGTAAAAGCGCCGCTAGGATAGTCTATTTATGACACACGAGTTTAAAGAAATTATTCAGTCATATCAAATTGCGAAACAGAAAGGCATTCCTGCTGTTATGGCTACGGTAGTAGATGTAGAAGGTTCATCGTATCGTAGACCTGGAGTAGGAATGCTTATCCTGAAAAACGGGAAAACCGTTGGAGCAGTGAGTGGAGGATGCGTAGAGAAAGAGGTTTTGAGACAATCTCAATCTGTTTTTGATACGCATATTCCCAAAATAATGACTTATGACGGTAAATACCGTTTGGGTTGTGAAGGATTACTGTATATTCTTATTGAGCCTTTTGATATTGACGATAATGGATTGCAATCCATAGAACAACATCTTTTTTCCAGAATTCCGTTTCAAATCAATTCTATTTTCTCAAAAGAGATTACTCAAGGTTCTTTTATGAGATCAATTCTTACTTTTCATAATGGTGAGAAGTTTAGTTTTTATAAATCTTCAGAAGAAGTAGTTCCTGTTCTTCAGGAAGATGAATATGAGAGTTTTGAAAGAGAAATGCTTCCTTGTTTCCGGTTAGTTATTATAGGAGCAGAACATGATGCTGAAGCCTTGTGTGCACTTGCTAATGCAACCGGGTGGGAAGTCGAGGTGATTTGTTCTCCCAATGCTCCAAAAGAGTTGTCTGATTTTCCGGGAGCAACAAAAGTACAAGCTTTGGCACCAGATTCGCTAGAATTAGCACATTCTGATCTACAGACGGCGATAGTATTAATGACTCACAATTTTGCCAAGGATTTGTTGTATTTGCAAAAGTTAAAGGATATACGGGTAGCCTATATTGGTTTACTTGGACCAGCGAGACGTAGAGAAAAACTGTTATCAGCTTTGATAGAATATTTTCCGGATCTTGATGATGAATTTATGGAAATCATTCATGGACCAGCAGGATTAAATCTTGGAGCAGAGACACCACAGGAAATTGCAATTTCGATCATAGCTGAAATTCTCTCGGTAATCAGAAATCAAGAGCCTATACCTTTGCAAGCCAAAAAAGGAGCCATACATGATGATCCTAAAAGAAAAAAACTAGATGCTATCTAAATCTGAGAACGGCATTATTCATGTCATTCTTGCTGCTGGAGCTTCTACAAGAATGGGAGAGCCGAAACAACTATTACCCTGGAGTTCCTCCACGCTTATTGAACATGCTATTTCGCAATCATTAGCCGTAAGCAATAACAAAGCTTATGTTGTTTTGGGGGCTCATTACGATTTGATCTATCAAAAAATAAGTCACTTACCTATTTCTATTATTCGTAATCTAGATTGGGAATCTGGTATGGGGTCTTCAATAAGCAAGGCGATTACTGTCATTTTACAGGAAAATGTATCTTGTGATGGTGTTTTAATTTCGTTAGCAGATCAACCTTTAATAGATGCTAAACATTTGACATCCTTGATACAAATTTTTGAGCAGCAGAACCATAAAATCGTAGCATCTGGTTTCGAAGGGATATCCGGCGTGCCAGCTATTTTTTCTAACAACATTTTTAAAGAATTGCAAGAGTTGGACAAAGATTTTGGTGCACGCAAGATTATAAAGAAATACAAGGATGCTTTAGCTGTTGTTGATGCATCTGCTATAAGTGTAGATATAGATACTAAGATACAGTATAACGAAATGATAGCAAGACATTTTCCTAAAGGAAATAATTAGTTTCCGTGCTTCGGTAATATAAATCTTAAACCTTATCTTTGGCCAAAATTTTGCTTAGGATAAGAATATGAAAGATTCTGAAGAATTTTATAAAAAATTAAAAGCGCAATTGGCCGATACAGCATTATGGCCAACTACATATTTATATAAGTTTATTGTTCCTACTGAAGATGATAAGATTCAGCAAATTGAAGCTATTTTTGATAATCTGGGTGCAGTGATTAGTACCAAACAATCCAAGAATGGTAAATACACAAGTGTTTCCATAAATGTAAGGATGAAAAATCCAGATCAGGTTATTCTTAAATACAAAGAGGTAGCTGAAAAGGTAGAGGGAGTCATTTCTTTATAACCTAAAAATCATTAGATCTTTTGTTCAAGAAGATAGTAATATCCTCTTTTATTTTGCGTTTTTAAAGTAGCATACTTATTTTATTTTAGTATTTTGCGGAACGAATTATTTTTGCTTCACGATAGGAAGAGGATAACTTCACTGTTTATTTACAATTTATGGATATTAATAATTTAGAATATAATACTGAGCGCGAAAAGCTCATTATTCCGGAGTATGGGCGTCATTTACAGAAAATGATTAATCATGCAGTAACGATTGAAGATAGAGACGAAAGGAATAAAGTTGCAAAATCAATTATTGCGGTTATGGGAAATCTTCAACCGCACTTACGTGATGTGCCAGAATTTCAGCATAAGCTATGGGATCAATTGGTCATCATGAGTGATTTTAAACTGGATGTAGATGCACCGTTTCCAATTTTAACAAAGGAAAAACTTCAGGAACGTCCAGAACCTTTAGAATATCCTCAAAATTTTCCTAAATATCGTTTCTACGGAAATAATATTAAAAGAATGATTGATGTCGCAAACAGCTGGGAAGAAGGTGATCTTAAGACTGCCCTGGTGTATACGATAGCCAATCATATGAAAAAATGTTATCTCAATTGGAACAAAGATACCGTTGAAGATAGCGTGATATTTGATCATTTATTTGAATTGAGTAACGGAAAGATCAATTTGATCGGAAGTAGTGAAGATCTTACCGACTCGTCAAATTTAATGAGAGGGAAGAAGAAAAAACACTCTAGCGGAGGTAAGAAGAACTATCGCAGCCGAGGAAAGAAAAGATACTAGTTTTTACAACCCAACTACAATACTAACCACTAATTTTCGACAACTACATGGGGACTTTTCAGATAGAAGGAGGGCATCAGCTTAAAGGAGAAATTACACCTCAAGGAGCTAAAAATGAAGCCCTGCAAATTCTTTGTGCAGTATTACTAACTCCAGATAAGGTAACAATATCCAATATACCAGATATTCGAGATGTGAATAAACTGATCGAAATCCTTGGGAATCTAGGGGTTAAAATTCAAAAACTGGATAAAGGTACATACACCTTTAAAAGTGATGATTTAAATCTGGATTATCTAGAAAGTGAACAGTTTAAGAAGGAGGGGAGTGGACTTCGAGGATCCATCATGATTGTTGGTCCGCTTTTGGCAAGATTTGGAAAAGGATATATTCCTCGCCCTGGTGGTGATAAAATCGGTAGAAGACGACTAGACACTCACTTTGAAGGGTTTATTAATCTTGGAGCAAAGTTTCGCTATAATAAGGAAGAACGTTTTTATGGTGTAGAAGCGCCAGAAGGGTTAACTGGTACGTATATGTTGCTGGATGAGGCCTCGGTTACTGGTACTGCTAATATTGTAATGGCGGCAGTACTGGCCAAAGGAACAACTACAATATATAATGCTGCTTGTGAGCCTTATTTGCAGCAATTGTGTAAGATGCTCAATAGAATGGGAGCAAAAATTTCCGGAATAGGATCTAATTTGTTATCTATAGAAGGAGTAGACGCACTAGGAGGATGTGAGCATAGGGTGTTGCCAGATATGATCGAGATCGGATCATGGATTGGATTGGCAGCGATGACCAAGAGTGAAATTACTATCAAAAATGTAAGCTGGGAAAACCTAGGGATTATCCCAAATACATTCAGAAAGCTAGGGATTACAGTAGAGAAATCTGGGGATGATATTTATATTCCTGCGCATAAAGATGGATATCAAATCGAAAGTTATATCGATGGTTCTTTTATGACCATAGCAGATGCTCCGTGGCCTGGCTTTACACCAGATCTTTTGAGTATTGTTTTGGTGGTCGCTACTCAGGCCAGAGGAGAGGTAATGGTGCACCAAAAAATGTTTGAAAGCCGTTTGTTTTTTGTAGACAAACTTATTGATATGGGGGCTAAGATTATATTGTGTGATCCTCATAGAGCGACTATCATTGGTCATGATTTTAAATCTACTCTGAAGGCTACTACAATGGTGTCTCCAGATATTAGAGCTGGGATCTCTCTGTTAATAGCAGCACTTAGTGCAAAAGGCACCTCTACGATTCATAATATTGAACAGATAGATAGGGGATACGAAAATATAGATGAACGTTTACGAGCTATTGGAGCCAAGATCATTAGGGTGCAAGCCTAACTTTTATATATTAGTAAACAAAAAATGCCATTACAAATGTAATGGCATTTTTTGTACGTCATTTCGCAAGATGATGTTCAACTCCGTTATATTTTTTTATAGTTTTAATGGAGATCGGAATGGAGTTTTTTCGAATATCGTCCCATTTTATTTTTAATCGTTTGATTTCATTCTGTACGTGTTCTTGATCTTTGGATTCAAAAGTGAGTAAAAACTCAAATTCTTTACGAATTGCAGCGTATTCATTACCAGAATTATGATACTGATTCGCAATTTCTGGTAATTTTAAAAAAGCGAGAACACTGGTCAAAATAGTAGCAATAAGACTTATCAATCCTGTTAGAATCACTAGTAGTTTTTCATTATTGTCTTGTCCGAGAGAAGCAAAAATACTGGATCCCACAATTGCAGATAATACCGCAGATAAAATTCCAATATTTCTATGCTTTCTTCGAGTCGATTCGGCCATGGATAGATGGCATTTTAGAAGAATTTGGGCATCTACTACCCAATTTGTGATTAAATCACGCTGTTCTTGAGTCATGGATTTGATATTTTCTAGATAATCTGATTTTGAAAAAGAAAAACAAATTTGTTCATCATCAAATGACAACAGCTGGTTTTAAGAGCTGGTTTTTTTATTACTTCAAAAGTACGAGTATCCTAAAGACGAGATTAAAAGTATAAAAATATTCTAAACTACCTTTTATTTTGAGGGAGATAATGAGTATGCGCGGAATTTAAAAAAAGACAGTTCTTAGCATATAGGCAAAGCATTACTCTGTAGCATAAGGGATTGTGAAGTAAAAAGTAGACCCTTTATTTTTTTTGCTCTCCACCCAAATTTCTCCATCCAGCATTTCTACATATGCTTTGGCGATAGACAACCCTATTCCTGCACCTTCTAATGCATATCGATCCTCAATATCTGCTTGTACAAAGCGATCAAAAATGGCTTTTTGCCTGTCTTTGGATATTCCAATGCCCGTGTCCTTTACATAGAATTCCAGATGATTATCTTTCAACTTATATCCAAAATCTATAGTTCCTTTATTAGTGTATTTAATGGCATTTTTGACTAGATTGGTTAATATCGCATTAAATTTTTCCTTATCCGTATGTATAATAGCTTCATCGTCGCTTAGTCCATTGTTCAATGATAGCTTAATATTTTTACTATCGGTTTCGGGAGTGAAAAATTGATAAAGATATTCTGTTTGATCATTGATGTTGACTCGTGTGTGGTATAACTTGACCTGATCTGCTTCAATTTTGGAAATATCGATAATGTCTTTAATGATGTTCAGCATTCTTGCACCACTTTCTTTTATAAGATCCAGATAGAGCTGCTGTTCATCCCCAGTAAGTTTAGGTTCTTTTAGTAATTCTGCCAGTCCCATAATACCATTCATAGGTGTTCGTATTTCATGGCTCATATTTGCCAGAAATGCAGATTTAAGACGATCGCTTTCTTCAGCTTTTTCTTTGAGTCTGCTTAACTCAATTTCGTATAGCTTTATTTCGGTAATATCAGTGATCGTTCCTACATATCCGATGATCTCTTGTTCATCATTATATTCTGGAATGGCTTGTCCTAATACCCAGGTAACAGTACCATCTTCGCTAAGAAATCGATATTCTGCCTGAGAACTTTCTCCCTTGCCAGCGGCATCGTACCAACCTTTTTTAAGTTTCTTTCTATCTTCAGGATGCACTGCTTTGAGCCATCCATCGTATGAGGCTTCCTCTTGTGATAATCCAGAAATAGAACACCATTTCGGATTTACAAAAGAGGTTTTTCCATCTGCTTTAGTAATGAAAATACCAACAGGAACAAGATTTGTCAGGGTGTGGTATCTGTTTTCGCTGAGTTGTATTGCTTTTTCTGCTACCTCAAATTTTTGCTTATAGGTAAGCGAGTGATAGACGTCTTTAAAACTAAGATAACTAGATTGATAGGTTTCTTTTTCAAAATATTTAAGATATATAGAAAAAAGAATACTATAAAACACACCAATAAAGACCTTAGATACCAGGCCAGAATATAAAATCTTCATGACATCTTCAAAAAACCAAAAAGAGCCCAATGAGAAAAAAATAGCATCAAAAGTCAACACCAACGTCATGGTAAAAAAGATCCTCAAAAATAAGGATGATATGTATTTGGATATGAATTCAAATAAGAAAATGATCAAAATTGAATCAAGAAATAGGATGGCTGTTCCCACAAACAGCACAAATACATTGGTATAGAAAAACTCTGTTGATATATCAAAAGGATTATAACTATATGCTCCTTCTATATTCCAACGAAAAGATAATAGTAAAAAGCATAAAAGAAGGTTAGCAACTACTAGCGCATAGATAAGTCTTCTGGTAGTAATAGCATCTTCCTTGATATAGGTCATGAGAACTGCAAACAATGTGGCAGAAAATAGTACCGAGGATCCGGGAGAAATCACCAAGGTTTCAGAAATTTCAAAATAAAGGGTGCTAGCAAGAAATACCTGAATGAACTGAAAAAGTCCTAATGAGGTGAATAGTAATCCTAACCCCATTACTGTACGTAGTCTAAATAGCAGTAGAATTAATGAGGCTACTATTATACCTTGAAATAAGAAAATTGATATTTGGTGGTAGTTGATTGCGTCCATAAAATCCATCCATTTAAACGGATAGGGGTATGCATTAGATCATGTTTACACTTAACAAAATTTGATGTCTTACGGATTAGACAATCAAAAGTTAAGTTTTTTTTCCGGGATAACCACAATATTTTAAGGTATTCTACAAATTGTTATGTATTACTTTGAAGAATAATTCTAATATGACAAAACTCAGAAAGCTTCTTTTTGCATTTTAAGAAATATTTCGTTTTTTAGTCAAAAACCAGGTAAACTTTGGAGGACTTAAAAAAAACGATACGATCGTATTCTGAGGTAAGTGATTCGGATATGGAATTTGGTCTTCGGTTTTACAAAAAACGAACCTTTAAAAAAGGCGACTTTCTGTTGAAACCAGGACAGTATATCGAGCATTTTTATTTTATGAAGCAGGGTTGTGTTTCCTATTACACTATAGAAAATGGAACTAGCCAGGTCATGGAATTTTATACTGAAGGCTATTTTTTTACGGACCTATACGCTTATATTCAAGAAATACCATCTGGATCTTATTTGGAAGCTTTGGAAGATGTAACTGTATATTCGATTACCAAAGTAGATGTCCAAAAAGTATTCGATCACTCTCATCAATTAGAACGTTTCGGTAGATTATCTATGCAAAGAACATTTGTTATCAATTTTCAACGAATTAATGATCTTAGAAATCTTTCTAATCAAGAACGATATCTGCAATTGCTAAAGAAACGTCCCGAGCTTTTTCAAAGAGTTCCACAATACTTGATAGCTTCTTACCTTGGGATAACACCTGTTGGGCTTTCGAAAATTCGTAAAAGATTAAGTGAGAAATAGGTAACTATCACCTTTTATAATGGATGTCTTATTTTTAATAAAAGTTAATACAATTCTAAAATATCGTATTTATTAAACTGGTTTAATAAGAAATTGTCAAATATTCACGAAATTTATTGTGTAGTTAATAACCGACAGTTTAAAAGTATTACGACATGGCCGCACAATATATTGATTTTGAAACTCTAAAATATTTTTTATACGATTTACATGGATTAGAGGATGTTCTGGAACAAGAACGTTTTGTCGATCATGATAAAGAATCATTAGATCTTTTTTTAGAATCTGTAAAAGAATTTTCTGATAGAGAATTATTTCCTTACTTCAAGGAAATGGATGAGAAACCTGCTTATCATAAGGATGGCGCTGTTCATGTACATGAACAAGTAGGAGTGATGATGAAAAAAGGAGGAGAAATGGGATTGATCTCTGGTACCTTTGATTATGACGACGGTGGATTGCAGATGCCAATGATGGTCTATACAGCTTCAGCATTTATCCAAGATGCTGCTAATAATCATCTACCAGGCTATGTAGGGTTAACCCTAGGTTCTGCCGAATTGATTATACACTTCGCAAATGAGGAACTTAAAAGTACCTATGTACCAAAGATGCTATCTGGAGATTGGGGAGGTACCATGTGTCTTACCGAACCGCAGGCCGGAAGTTCATTATCTGATGTTGTAACAAAGGCAACACCAACCGACGAAGGATATTATAAGATTTCTGGACAAAAGATTTTTATTTCAGGAGGAGATCACCAATATGCCGATAATTTTGTGCACTTGGTGTTAGCCCGGATCGAAGGAGCTCCTGCAGGAACCAAAGGGATTTCGTTATTCGTAGTGCCTAAAAAACGTCCGGATGGTAATGGTGGATTAACACCTAATGATGTTACTACGGTTGCTGATTTTCAAAAACTGGGACAAAGAGGATATTGTACCACCCATCTTGGATTTGGGGATACTGATGATTGTAGAGGATGGTTAGTAGGAGAAGCCCATCAAGGATTAAAATATATGTTTTTGATGATGAATGGAGCGAGAATAGCAGTAGGTAGAGGGGCAGCAGCTATAGCCACTGCAGCTTATCATGCATCTCTTCAATATGCAAAAGAGCGTCCACAAGGACGTAAACTCACCAGTGCGGGTAAAAAAGACTTGGATCAGGGACAAACCTTGATTATCAATCACCCCGATGTACGCAGAATGCTATTGCTTCAGAAAACAATTTCGGAAGGGTCTTTAAGCTTAGTGCTATTGGCGTCAAAATACTATGATTTAAAAGAAACCGTAAAAGACCCTAAAGAAAAAGAGAAGTATAGTCTTTTGCTAGAGTTGATCATTCCTATGGTAAAAACATATCCTTCGGATATGGGAGCGCATGCGGTTTCCAATGGATTACAAGTACTAGGTGGATATGGGTTCTGTACCGATTTTATACTACAGCAGTATTATCGAGATATTCGAATTTTCCCTATATACGAAGGTACAACAGGTATTCAGTCCTTAGATCTCTTAGGTCGAAAATTAATCATGGAAAATGGTAAGGCTTTAGAATACCTTACTTCAGAAGTAATGCAGACTATTCAAAATGCTTCAAATTATGATGAGTTACGACCTTATGCCGGAAAGCTCGGAGAAAAATTACAATTGGCACAAAAGGTGATCACGTTTTTAACGGGATTTGCTCAGAAAGGTGATTTTGAACGCTTTTTGGCCGATGCCACACCTTTTATGGAGTTCTTGAGTACGATAACTATGAGCTGGCTTTGGTTGGATATAGGAACTCATGCCAAGAAAACATTGGTAACCGGACAAAAAACATATAGTGAAGACTTTTATGAAAGTAAGATTCATGCCATGAAATTCTATTTTAAGTACGAGTTGCCTAAAGTGAATGGTCTTGCAGAAATTTTGATGGACAAAGAGTCACTTACCATAACAGGAGAGAAAGAAATTTTTCACTAAAAAATACATTAACTCTACACATTTTAAATAACTAATCAATTTATGAGTAGTATACAACCCTTATTTGACCTTTCTAATAAGGTCGCTATTATCACGGGATCAAGTAAAGGAATTGGAAAATCGATAGCCAAGGGATTGGCAGAACATGGAGCAAGCGTAATCATCAGTAGTAGGAACCAGGAAGCGGTAGATGAGGTGGCAGAGGAATTCAAAAAAGAAGGTTTGGAAGCCACTGGAATTGCTTGTCATATCGGAAAAGCAGATCAACGTGAGAATTTAGTCCAAAAAACAATAGAACAATATGGAGGAGTGGATATATTGGTCAATAATGCAGCGATAAATCCGATTTATGGTCCTCTTGAAGATGCAGAAGAAGGAGTATTCGATAAAATCATGGATGTCAATGTAAAAGCACCATGGATGTTGTCGAACCTTGCACTTTCCTCAATGCAAAAACGAGGAGGAGGAAGTATCATCAATATTGCCTCTGTAGAGGCGCTTCATCCAGGAGCAGGTCTTGGGCTATACAGCACAAGCAAAGCAGCTTTACTGATGCTCACCAAAAATCAGGCTAAAGAATGGGGTAAATACGGTGTGAGAGCCAATGTGGTTTGTCCTGGGCTCATAAAAACAAAATTTAGTGCAGCTCTTTGGCAGAATGAACAATTACTTCAGAAGATAGAAAAGACGTTACCTTCCTCAAGAATGGGAATGCCCGATGAGATGGCAGGGATAGCTTGTTTGTTAGCTTCAGATGCTGGAGCGTATATGACAGGTGGGGTGTATAATGCAGATGGAGGGTATATGATAGCAGGATAAAAGCTTGTGTACTATCAAAGACTCTTCTTTTAAATAATTTCACTAATGAATTTTAAATACTCAGAAAATATAATTGCCCTTCAAGAAAAGTTAAACGCCTTTTTTGAGGAACATATACTCCCTGTAGAAAAGGAAGTGACCGCCTTTAATTATGATCCAAAAAATCTTTGGAAACGTTGGCCTGGAATGGAACAACTAAAAGAAAAAGCTAAGGAAGCTGGTCTATGGAATCTTTTCTTGCCAAAAAGCTACAAAGAACTAAGTCCAGGGCTAACCAATTTGGAATATGCGCCTTTGGCAGAGATCATGGGGCGGGTATTGTGGTCCTCAGAAGTGTTTAATTGTAATGCACCGGATACCGGTAATATGGAGGTGCTGGCCAAATATGGAACCAAAGAACAGCAAAAACAATGGCTGCAACCTTTGATGAATGGTGATATTCGTTCTGCATTTTTGATGACAGAACCTCAGGTGGCATCATCGGATGCTACAAATATCGAAACTTCGATCACTAGAGATGGAGATCATTATGTGATTAATGGTCGTAAATGGTGGTCGTCAGGAGGGATGGATCCACATTGTAAGATCTCCATTGTGATGGGTAAAACCGATCCAAATGCGGCGCGCCATCTACAACAAAGTATGATTTTAGTACCTATGGATACTCCAGGGTTAAAAGTGATACGACCCTTATCTGTCTTTGGATTTTATGATTCTCCAGAAGGGCATGCCGAAATTGTATTAGACAATGTACGCGTACCCAAAGAAAACCTGATACTAGGAGAAGGAAGAGGTTTTGAAATTGCACAAGGTCGTTTGGGACCAGGTCGTATTCATCATTGTATGCGTTTGATCGGGATGGCACAACGATCTTTGGAATTGATGTCTGAGCGTGCTGCTGAACGTATTGCTTTTGGTAAAACATTCAAGGATTTTAGCAGTATTCGACAAGAAATAGCCTTGTCTCAATGTGAAATAGAACAGTCACGTTTACTTACGCTTTCTGCGGCAGACAAAATGGATCGAGAAGGTAATAAAACCTCAAAGGATTTGATAGCAATGATTAAGATCGTAGCTCCTAATATGGCTCTCAATGTAATTGATAGAGCGATGCAAATACATGGGGGTAAAGGAGTAGGACCTGACACTCCCTTAGCACATTTCTTTGTGGCGGCTCGTATGTTACGTCTGGCTGATGGCCCTGATGAGGTGCATATGTATCAGTTAGGAAAGAGTATCATTAAGAAGTATGCAAAGACTTCAGTTTAAAATTTTAGCGATAAACCCACCAAAATATGCAAAACGTACGTAAAGGCGAAGAACTTAACGAAAAGGAGTTAAAAGCTTTTCTGCAAAAAGAAGAATTGATCAACGATAATACTAGTGATTGGAAAGTGACTCAGTTTACTCATGGGTATTCTAATCTAACGTATTTAATTGAGATTGAAAATAAAGAATATGTACTAAGAAGACCTCCATTTGGAGCAATAAAGAGAGGTCATGATATGGGGCGAGAGTTTAAGGTACAATCGGGTATTCAAAAAGCTTTTCCAAAGGTTCCTCATATGTATGCGTATACAGAAGATGAGGCCATCCTTGGTTGTCCCTTTTATGTAATGGAAAAGGTTGATGGTATTATTCTGAACGTAAAAGAGGCGAAAAAAGAAATGTATCTGCCGATGAGTTTAAAACCATAGCCAATGCTTGGTTAGATACATTTGTGGCATTGCATAATGTAGATTATAAAGAAGCTTCACTAGAGGATTTAGGAAAACCTGAAGGCTATGTAGAACGTCAGGTTTCCAACTGGGGGAAGCAATATCTTAAAGCAGCTACCGATGATGTCCCTGCTGCAGAAAAAGTAATGAAATGGATGCAGGAACATCAACCCAAAACCTACGCACATAGCTTGGTGCACAACGATTTTAAATACGATAATGTCGTCTTCAAGGATGATAGTTGGACAGAAGTAAATGCGGTATTGGATTGGGAAATGGCCACCTTAGGAGATCCTATGATGGATCTGGGAACGTCGCTTGGATATTGGACTATGGCTAGCGACCATCCATTTGTACAGCAAGGAATTCCTTCACCAACCATAATGGAGGGAAACCCAGGAAGAAGTGAGATCGTAGAACTATATGCTCAGAAAAGCGGTAGACAAATTGATCATCTGGTTTTCTATTATGTATTCGGTTTATTCAAAATTGCGGTGATTGCTCAGCAAATCTACTATCGATACAGTAAGGGGCTAACCACTGATCCTCGCTTTGCACAATTGAATAAAGCAGCAGAATTGTTATGTAACCTTTCATTACAGGCCATTCAGAAGAAAAAAATAGATTAAAAGTAATATGGAATATTTAGAACATACGTATTATTTAGATTATAAATCCAAGGAGATTCAGAAGCTTATTGAAGAATTTGATACTGAGGATTTATCTTCTAAAGAAAAAGCAATAGGATGGTACTATAAAGTGAGAGATCAATGGAAATATGATCCATATAGCATTCATCTTTCCAAAGAAAAATATAGAGCTAGTGAAGTAGCAAAGCAAGATTGCGGACATTGTGTAGATAAATCGATATTGTTGATTGCTGGATTAAGAGCTTTGGGAATTCCTGCGAGAATACACCTGGCCAAGGTAAAAAATCATATTGCGGTAGAACGACTTACCGAAAAATTTGGCACGAACGAATTGGCACCACATGGTATGGTGGATATATACCTTGAAGGAAAGTGGCTAAAGGTTTCACCGGCGTTTAACAAAGCATTATGCGAGAAATGTAATGTCGCTCCTTTGGATTTTGATGGAGAACAAGATTCCATGTTCCATGAGTATGACCGTGTTGGAAACGTTTTTATGGAGTATGTAGAGGATTATGGACATTTTGATGATGTTCCTTTCGAGTTTATGATAGCAACCTTGGAAACGAACTATCCTGATATTATGAAAGTTTCTGAAGGGTTGGAAATGTTGAAAGTATAATGGTTAGAGTATAAGAATTTAAATAACAAAAGATGAGTCAATCATATATCGAAGTAACACCAGAAAAGTTTAAAGAATTCATGGATTTTGAAATCGAAGGTCCGTTTCAGATGTTGAATCTGTTGAAATTTAAAGAAAAAGTAAATGAAACAGGGACTTCTGGTGCTGAAGGGTATCTAGAATATATGAAAGCAGCGACCCCTTTTTTTCAGGATTCTAAAGCAAAAATTGTATTCAATGGGAAACCCATGTTTAATATTATTGGTCCCGAGAACCATTTAGAATGGGATAAGGTTTTGATTGTAGAATATGCCAGCAAACAAGACTTTTTGGGAATGATTACTAAAGAAGGGTACCCTGGTCACCTTAGAACAAGAGCCTTGGAAGACTCTAGATTAATTTTATGTACCTCCTAAAACGAAATATATGCAAGTAAAAGATAAAATAGTAATAGTAACAGGTGCCGGATCTGGTATAGGAGCAGCAACAGCAAAGCACTTTGCAAAACATCAGGCCAAAGTAATAGTGTCTGATATCAAGGAAGAAAAAGCCCAGAATATTGCCGATGAGATTAAAAGTGAAGGAGGAGAAGCGACGGTAATTACGGCGAATGTGGCCAAATTTGAAGATGTGGAACAATTAGTTGCAAAGACTGTAGAAAAGTATGGGCAATTGGATGTGATTGTGAATAATGCAGGTATTGGACCAAGAAACATGGCAAGGACGGGTGAGTATACCTTGGATGATTGGGATAGTGTAATCGCTGTAAATCAAACTGGAGTTTTTTATTGCATGAAAGTAGCCTTGCAGCAAATGGTAAAACAAGGGGAGGGAATATCGTAAATATCGCTTCTTTGGCAGGTTTAAAAGCTTCGTTGAATAATCTTTCGTATTGTGCGAGCAAATTTGCAGTCGTTGGAATGACCAAATCGGCAGCCTTGGAATATGCTACAAAAAATATTAGAATTAATGCAGTTTGTCCTGGCTATACAGAGTCTGCATTGTTAGATAAGTTATTATCCGTAAGACCAGATATGGATCAGCGCTTGAAGAGTGTGATTCCTATGAAAAGATACGGGAAAGCCGAAGAAATAGCAGAAGCTGTGGTATGGCTGGCTTCGGATACAACCAAATTCATTACGGGCCAGACCATCACACTGGATGGAGGAACTTCTTTATAAAAGACAACTTTTAAAATTTACACAAATAAAAAGATAATGAACAATAAACAACTGATTTTCAAAAAACGACCAATAGGACTACCAGAACAAGATACATTCGAGTTACAAACCAATACGGTACCAGAACTTAAGGATGGCGAAATATTGATAGAACAACACTACATATCTTTGGATCCGGCAATGAGAGGTTGGATGAATGAAGGGAAATCATATATAGAGCCTGTACAAATCGATGATGTAATGCGAGCAGGATCAGTGGGTAAAGTGATCAAGAGCAACAATCACCCTAAGTTTAAAGAAGGCGATTTTCTTACCGGATGGGGAGGTGTACAACAGTATACCGTTTCTGATGGTGCGAATTGGTATCAGGTAGATCCAAAGCTGGCTCCTTTGCCAATGTATATTGGTACATTAGGAATGCCAGGTATGACTGCATACTTTGGTATAACCGAAGTGGGTAAAATCAAAGAAGGTGATGTAGTATTGGTGTCTGGAGCAGCGGGAGCTGTAGGTAGTATAGTTGGGCAAATAGCAAAAATAAAAGGATGTACTGTGATCGGTATTGCTGGGGGAGCAGAAAAGTGTAAATACATAAAAGAAGAGTTAGGTTTTGATGGTGCTATTGATTATAAATCTGAGAACATCTATTCTGGATTAAAACGAGAATGTCCTAAAGGAATTGATGTATACTTTGATAATGTAGGAGGTGAAATTTTGGATGCTGCTTTAGCCAGACTAAGAATGCATGCACGTATAGTCATTTGTGGCGCAATATCTCAATACAATAATAAAGTAGCGATCAAAGGACCAAGTAATTATTTGTCTTTGTTAGTCAATAGAGCTACTATGCAGGGTATGGTAGTGATGGATTATGCAAAAGACTATGGCAAAGCCGCTATGGAAATGGGTGGTTGGTTAATGCAGGGAAAACTGAAAAGCAAGGAAGATATTTATGAGGGTATTGAGAATTTTCATGAAACTTTTTTACGACTGTTTTCTGGAGAAAAAATGGGGAAATTAGTACTAAAAGTAAAAGAAGATTAACATCACGATCTATGAAAGCAGTAGTATGTAAAGAATTTGGTCCACCATCTAGTTTGGTCATTGAAGAGGTCCAAAGCCCGGTTCCTGGAGAAAAGGAAGTATTGGTGCAAGTAAAAGCGTGTAGTGTTAACTTTCCGGATACACTTATTGTTCAAGGGTTGTATCAATTTAAGCCTGAATTACCGTTTACACCTGGTAGTGATATTGCCGGTATTGTAAAGCAAGTAGGAGAAAAGGTAACACATCTTCAACCCGGTGATGAGGTATTTGGTTTTGTGATGCATGGTGGATATGCAGAAGAAGTGGTGATGCCAGGAAATGCTTGTTTTAAAAAACCACCTATGATGGATTTCCCTGTAGCTGCGTCATTTATGATGGCTTATGGGACATCTTATCACGCTTTAAAAGATAGAGGAAAACTGCAAGAAGGAGAAACCCTATTAGTATTAGGAGCTTCGGGAGGAGTAGGTCTGGCTGCAGTAGAATTAGGAAAGCTGATGGGAGCAAAGGTTATTGCCGCAGCATCTTCAGATGAAAAACTGAATCTATGCAAGGAATATGGAGCAGACGAAACCATTAATTATTCCAAAGAGGATCTAAAAAATAGAATTAAAGAACTTACAAATGGTAAAGGGGTGGATGTGGTCTATGATCCTGTAGGGGGAGCTTATGCAGAACCAGCCTTGCGAGGAACTGCCTGGGAAGGACGTTATCTGGTTGTTGGGTTTGCTGCAGGTGATATTCCTAAAATACCATTAAACCTAGCACTGTTGAAAGGGTGCGCCATTGTAGGAGTGTTCTGGGGAAGTTTTGCCATGAAAACACCTCAAAAAAACCTTGAAAATGCCATGGAATTAGTGCAATGGTATGGAGCAGGAAAGCTAAAGCCTCATATTCATAAGATATATCCTTTGGACGAGTCTAAAGATGCGTTGCATGCTATGATGAATCGCGAGGTGAGAGGGAAAGTAGTAATAGAATGTAGTTAAGATAATAACAAAATGAGACTAAAAGAAAAAGTAGCCATCGTGACTGGTGGAGCTCGTGGAATTGGTAAAGCGGTAGCAGAACTCTTTGCAAAAGAAGGAGCGTCTGTAATCATCTGGGATCTGTTAGACGATGGAGCTAAAACAGCAGATCAAATCCAATCTAATGGAGGGCAGGCTGAGTTTGTGAAGATATCCGTGACCAACAAAGAAGCTATTGAAAAGGAAGCAGACAGGATTTTTAAACACTATGGAAAAATCGATATACTGATTAATAACGCAGGGATTACCAAGGATCGAACGTTGCATAAAATGAGCGAAGAAGAATGGGATGCCGTAGTTAATGTAAACTTGAAAGGTGTATTCCTTTGTACACAGGTTGTTTCACAATATATGAAAGAAAAGGGGTATGGGCGGATTGTTTCTGCTGCATCCAATGTGGGTTTACGAGGTAATTTTGGGCAGTCCAATTATGCAGCTACCAAGGCAGGTGTAATCGCAATGTCTAAAACATGGACTTTGGAATTAGGGAAATATGGGATTACAGCCAATGCTCTTGCGCCCGGTTTTACCTTGACCGAAATGACCGATCAAATCCCTAAAGAACATATTGATGGGATCAAGAAACAGATTCCATTACAGAAAGCAGCTACTCCTTTGGATATAGCTTATGGATATTTGTATTTGGCTTCTGACGAAGCTTCGTATGTGTCTGGTATTTGTTTGACCATCGATGGAGGGATATCCAGATAATATGCGAATAGCAGTTATCTCTAATCACTCAATGAATTATACATCAACACCAAATGAGTATGGATCAACTAGTTTGTAAGAATTTTGAAGAGTTCAAAACCTACGAAGGAAAATCACTTCCGGTTGGACAATGGGTTTTGGTTACCCAAGAAATGATTAACGCTTTTGCAGATGCTACGCTCGATTATCAATGGATACATGTAGATGTAGAAAGAGCGCAAAAAGAATCCCCATTTAAAAAACCTATAGCGCATGGGTTTATGTCCATATCCTTATTGTCAAAAATGCTGATGGATTTGATGGTAATAGAAAGTTTTGCAATGGGAGTCAATTATGGATTAAATAAAGTTCGATTTCCGCATCCAGTTCCTGTTGATTGTAATCTTAGGTTACATAGTAGTATCCAAAAGATTGAACCTTATGCAGAAAAAGGATTGAAAATCACATGGGATTGCACTATAGAAATTCAAGGTATAGAAAAACCTGCCTGCGTAGCAGAGTTTGTATCCCTGATGTTTGAAAGCTAAGTCATCACCATGCGTTATTTTCTGCGAATAAATTCGGAAAAACCTGACAAATCAGAAAATCTCGTATATTTAAGGCATGCAGCATCAAGAATTCTATGTAGCCCATCATAAGCATCAAATCTTTAGTCAGTATTGGATTCCAAATGAAAGTAAGGCTATTGTACTCTTAGTGCATGGAATGGGAGAACATTCTGCTCGGTATACAGATTACGTCATTCCAGAGTTGTTGGCAAAGCATATTGCAGTAATTACCTACGATAATTTTGGCCATGGTAAGAGTAGCGGAAAAAGAGGGCATTGCCCAGATTATTCTGCACTTATGGAACTCATTGGTATGATGATCTCTAAAACTGAATCTCTTTTACCTAATACCCCGATTTTTTTGTACGGTCATAGTATGGGTGGTAATTTGGTGATCAATTATGTCTTAAAACAAGATCCAAAAATAAATGGGGTAATATTGTCTAGTCCTTTTTTTAGACTAGCATTTCAACCTCCAGCCTGGAAAATGTCAATGGGTAAATTGCTACAGCATATAGCTCCGTCGATAACATTACCTTCTGGATTAGATACAAAAGCCATATCAAGAGTATCTGAAGAAGTCGAGAAGTATGAACAAGATCCTCTGGTTCATGATAAAATAAGTCCGAATTTTTCTTTCCCTATTATGAAAGCTGGAAAGTGGGCAATGGATCATGGAAACTTACTACAAAAACCAACCCTTGTATTTCATGGAACAGATGATCGTCTGATTGATTATACGGCTACCCAAGAATTTTCTGAGAAAAGTGATTTAGCAGACCTGGTATTATTTGAAGATGGGTACCATGAATTGCATAATGACCTGGAAAAAGAAAAACTAATAAAGACCATACTAAAATGGATCGATAAACAGCTATAAATTAGTCGATAAAATCATTGAGTTGTTGTTGATAATCATATTGTAGATCCTCGTGAAGTTTTACCGTCTTCTTTTTAATACTCAAAAGCTCTCGCTGCATGATGTTTTTAAGCACCGTGCTTTTTTTGATATAAGGGGTAAAGTCTTTCAATTTTTGACAAAAATAGAGCAAGAGCTCAACTTCGGTTTCTTTATTTTTAGAATACCTGATGTATTTCTTTATCATTCGTAAAATCTTCCGAACACTTTTCTTGATATAATGATAAGATTTGGTGTTGATAGCATCAAATTCTTCATCAACCTGATTTTGTATGGCTTGGATATAAGCTTCTTCATTACTGGATTCGAATAAAATGTAGGTAAGTAACTCTTTATTCTCCTTTTTGAACCTAGAGAGTTGTAAGCAAAGTTCCATTAGTTCTTGATGAGAACGATGGGTAAGCTCCGTCTTGATTTCTTTAATAGTCGCCGTATTCATGGTGGCAATTTATCCAAAAATTACAGTTTGATGCTATAAATAACCTCAAATTGTCCAGTGATGGAGATAGAAATGACAAAACTGAGAAATTAAGTTGAGGTTATTAACAGCTTGAGCTCGTGATAGATATCGTTATTTGGAGTTATTAACATAGTTATCAACAATTTAAATAAGAAATAACTTACATTTATTTAATTAATGTTGTTAAAAATATCTTTTAATCGATATAAAAATTGTTTTCAACAAATAATTAACATTTAATCAACATAAAATTTGGTAATTTGTTGATAACATGTTAATTTAGTGACAGATAATCTTAAATCACACAGTCATGAATACATTTTACTCCCTATTAGGACTAAACTTTACAAGTATTGTAAATTTTTTAAGACAACTTCCTGGAGCCTCAAGCTATGCGATTCGTAAGTAATAATAGTTTCAATAATATTTGGGTACGATATGTGATAAGCTTGTTTACAGGAGTTTACAAGAATTATTAGAAAGTGTTTCCCCCTTTTTTGATTTGCCCTATAACCCTTCTTATGCACATTTGAAGGGTCTTTTTTTTGATAAAATGTGATTGATAGTAGATTACCTAATCATTTTCGGTATTCCTTTATAAGATGTTCCGTGGTACAAAGATTAAAATGTAGTTATTAACAAAAAGATCAGAACATATGTTTCCATGTGCTGATCAAGAGGTCACGGAAATAAGGAGTGGTTTACGTTAAGTTTTGAATAATGTGATAAATTAATCTTGCTGCCAGTTTAGCGGTACAATGATCAATATCGTATTTGGGGTTAAGTTCTACCAGATCCACACTGACTAATTTTTTTGAATTGCAAATCTGAGTTATGGTTTCCAGGGCAATATCCACCGAAAATCCAAAAGGGGAGGGCGCACTTACTCCGGGCGCATAAGCCGAACTAAACCCATCAATATCGATCGTGAGATAAATATAATCTACAGAAGAAATAAAATGTCGTACGGTTTTTTCTACCTTTTCAAGATGTTTCATATGGAAAGCGGTATTCTCGATATACGAAACATTAAGTTCTGCTGCAGTATCAAATAATCCCTTATGATTTGAAGCTTTTTGAATACCTAAACACAGGTAGTTAAATTCCTTATTTTCTTTGGCAATTTGATAGAATGGTGTTCCAGAAGTACTTTGATCAATCAGAGGTCTTAAATCAAAATGAGCATCCAAATTGATGATTCCAATAGTAGCATCTTGAAATTTCGTTTTAATGCCGTTAAAATGAGGATAAGCAAGATCATGTCCACCTCCTAAAACGATCGGAAATATGTTATGCTGTAGTAATTGAGAAATGCAGTTTGTAGTAATTTGATGCGTTTTTTCTAAATCCCCGTCGGTGCAGCTTATTGTACCAGTATCTAGAATTTCTGTACCACTATCAAAATGATTTGCTAACGAAGCTAAATTTGCCCGAATGCTATCTGGTGCTTGAGCCGCACCAACTCGACCTAGATTTCTTCGTACGCCTTCATCACAAGCATATCCCAACAAACCAAAATGTTTTTTGCCTTTTTGCAAAGAAATTTCATGGTCTAGATCTAATAGCTTTATTTTCTCATGGAAATACAACTCCTGATCAGAATTCCGCCCTTTCCAAATGGTAGCATCTGGTTGTATATATCGTTTCATATTAGTCAATTAGATGATCAACAATCTCTTCTTCAACCAAGTTAGGTAATGTTACTTGCAACGAAGGAGTGCGTTCCATTTCTCTTTTGATAGCAAATATGGCTTCTTTATTTCTGGCCCAACTTCTTCTGGAGATTCCGTTGTTTACATCATAGAATAACATCTTATTTAACCTTTCCGAAGCATCCTCAGAACCATCTAACACCAGACCAAAACCACCATTCATCACTTCTCCCCATCCTACACCTCCACCATTGTGTATGGACACCCATGTTGCTCCTCTAAAGCTATCTCCGATAACATTATGAATCGCCATATCTGCCGTAAACTTACTACCATCGTAGATGTTACTGGTTTCACGATAAGGAGAATCTGTACCACTCACGTCATGGTGATCTCTACCCAGTACAATGGGAGCTATGATTTCTTTATTTTTTATAGCTTGATTAAATGCTTCAGCAATTTTAATTCTTCCTTCTGCATCGGCATATAGTATCCTGGCTTGCGAACCTACCACAAGTTGATTTTCTTTGGCTTCTTCTATCCAGGTAATATTATCCTGCATCTGCTGCTGAATTTCTTTTGGAGCTTCATTTTTAATAGTTTTCATTACTTCAAGGGCAATTTGATCCGTTTTCTCCAAATCACTAGGATTTCCTGAGGTACACACCCATCTAAACGGTCCAAATCCAAAATCAAAACACATTGGTCCCAGAATATCCTGTACGTAAGATGGATATTTAAAATCGATTTTATTCTCAGCCATAATATCCGCTCCAGCTCTCGAAGCTTCTAAAAGAAACGCATTACCATAATCAAAAAAGTAAGTCCCTCTAGCCGTATGAAGGTTGATCGCAGCTGCATGCCTTCGTAGAGATTCTTGCACTTTTGTTTTAAAAAGTTCGGGATCATTACTAATCATTTTGTTAGCGTCTTTATAACTTACTCCTACGGGATAATATCCGCCAGACCATGGGTTATGCAAGGAGGTTTGATCAGAGCCTAAATCCACATAGATTTCTTCTTCATAAAATCGCTCCCATACATCTACAATGTTTCCTTGATAGGCTATAGAAACGATTTCTTCTTGTTGCACTGCTTTTTGAACACGAAGTACTAAAGTGTCTATATGATCTACAATTTCATCTACCCAGCCTTGTGAATGCCTTTTTTGTGCTGCATCTGGGTTGACTTCTGCGCAAACGGTAATACAACCTGCTATATTTCCTGCTTTGGGTTGAGCGCCACTCATACCGCCTAGTCCAGCGGTTAGGAAAATTTTACCTGCTGATGTTTCATTAGGTTTAAGTGTTTTTCTGAAGGCATTCATTACGGTAATGGTAGTACCATGAACAATTCCTTGTGGACCAATATACATATAACTCCCGGCAGTCATTTGTCCGTATTGTGTTACTCCTAAAGCGTTATATTTTTCCCAGTCATTTGGAGTAGAGTAGTTGGGGATCATCATTCCGTTGGTAACGATTACTCTGGGAGCTTCTTTTGAGGAAGGGAAAAGACCCATAGGATGTCCCGAATACATATGCAAAGTTTGTTCTTCGGTCATTGTTGCCAAATACTTCATCGTGAGTAGATATTGTGCCCAATTCTGAAAAACCGCACCGTTTCCACCATAGGTGATCAGTTCGTAAGGATGTTGGGCTACAGCCGGATCCAGATTGTTTTGGATCATCAGCATTATTGCACCCGCTTGTGATGTGAGAAACGGGTATTCACTAATTGGACGAGCAAACATATCATAATCAGGCATAAAACGATACATATAAATGCGACCAAACTCATTCAATTCACTCAAAAATTCTTCTGCAAGTTCCTTATGCCAGGTTTCTGGGAAATACCGCAAAGCATTTTTGAGCGCTAACTTTTTTCTTCGTTAGAAAGAATTTGTTTCCTTTTTGGGGCTCTACTGATTTGCGTGTCATATTTTTTCTTTGGTGGTAATACGTTGGGAATCCCTTGAAGTATTTGCTCTTTAAATGTCATAGCAGTGCTTTTAGCGGTGAGTTGAATAAATGAGTTCTCCTTTTTTCCATACCTGAGCAGGTGTAAGTTTACCCTGATGATAAAAGATTTCGTTATAGTGATCTGTTTCAAAAAGGTTGAAATCGGCAAGCATATCTGGTGCCAATCTTCCACGATCGGATAAATTTAATGCTGCCGCCGCTCTGTAGGTGATTCCAGCTAATATTTCGGCATTACTTAATTTTTCGAAAGTTCCCAGAATGGTAGCTTGAGTTAATAAATCTCCCATTGGCGCAGATCCTGGATTCCAGTCACTTGCAATGGCTACTATTCCGCCAGCATCTAGAATTTTTCTGGCAGGAGTAAAATTACATCCCAAACCGATAGAAGCTCCGGGTAATGCTACGGCAACGACATTACTATCAGCAATCATTTCAATTTCATCTTCTGTACTGGCTTCTAGATGATCAGCACTAATAGCATTAATATTTACAGCTACTTCGCTACCTCCAGTACTAAACTGATCGGCATGTACGGTAATGTCAAATTCCATTGCCTTTGCTTTTCTGAAATACGGATAAATATCAGACGGCATAAAAGCGCTTTTCTCTATAAAAGCGTCAATTCTATTGCTTAAATTTTCTTCTTTAAGAATAGGAAAAAGTGTATTGCTGATATGTTCTAAGTACGATTGATGATCTCCTTCATAATCTTTTGGGAGCATATGTCCAGCCAAACAAGTAGCGATAAGATCAGCTTCGGTATTGAGGTTTGCATTTTTGATGGCCCTCAACATTTTTAATTCTTCTGGAGTAGATAATCCATATCCGCTTTTTACCTCTATTGTTGTGATCCCTTTTTTCAATAAGATATTAGCTCTTTTGATCACATTATGGGATAATTCTTCTTGGGTGGCATTTCTGGTCTGCATTACGGTATCCCAGATACCTCCAC
This sequence comes from Aquimarina sp. KJ22-3, assembly GCF_055808215.1. NCBI lineage: Bacteria > Pseudomonadati > Bacteroidota > Flavobacteriia > Flavobacteriales > Flavobacteriaceae > Aquimarina > Aquimarina sp. KJ22-3. Next base: position 2,416,263 of record NZ_CM147859.1, read on the forward strand.
CAGCTTCAGCAATTTCAAGATAGGATTTTCCGGCATTTCTCATCGCATAATCCCGCGCTCTGCTTCCTGCAAAACAAATGTGAGTATGGGCATCAATAAATCCGGGAACACAAACATGATTGGCCTTAAGTTCAACCATTTCTACCTTTGCATTCAAAGAAGTTGCCTTTTCTTTTAGATCAGTATAACTCCCTATGGTATCAATTTTATCGTTTCGGAGGAGTATTCCGGCATTTTCAATAAGGTTCAAATTTTCGTCTTTCACTGGTCCTTTGAGCGATAATTTCTCTAAACCAATCAATTGTGTGATGGGACCAATTAGTTTATACTTTTCCATACGCGTTACTTATTGTTTTCCTGTTAGTTTGCTATTATTGATTAATAGACTTCGAATTCTTCAGAGTATTGCGTTTCAAGAGATACATTTTTGTTTTTTGATACCTGATCGGCGATCGTTGTTATAGTTTTGTTTTTAATCATTTTTATTCCTTCTTCAATATCATCTGCAAATACACGGTCTTTTTCAGCAAAAGGAACGTGTTTTCGAATTTCCTGATGAATTTTGTCCAGAATGATTCCAGATTTCATTGGTTTTCGGTACTCGAATGCCTGTGCAGCAGTAAGTAGTTCTATTGCCAGTATTTTTTCTAGGTTATCAATAACTCTTAATGCTTTTCTACCTCCTATGGATCCCATACTTACATGATCTTCTTGCCCCAGAGAGGTAGGAATACTATCGGCACTGGAGGGGAAACAAAGCCCTTTGTTCTCGCTTGCCAATGCCGCACTGGTGTATTGAAGAATCATATACCCCGAATTGATTCCTGTATCCTCCATTAATAATTTGGGGACTCCCGGTGAATTTCCTTCCAAAGCCAAATAGATACGACGATCGGAGATGTTTCCTAATTCTGAAGCAGCCAGACACGCATAATCAATCGCCATTGCTAACGGTTGACCATGAAAACTACCACCGCTTATGGTTAATTCCTCGTCAATAATAATTGGGTTATCGGTTACTGAATTCAACTCTACTTCTAATAATTCTTTGAGATGTAACCAGGCATTTCTTGAAGATCCATGTACTTGTGGTATACAACGCAAAGAATAGGGATCCTGTACGCGATCACAATCAATGTGGTCCTCCATAATTTCTGAACCTTTCAATAAGGATTTTACTTTTGAAGCCACGTGGATATTTCCTTTGAAAGGACGTAATTGATGAAGCTCCTTGTAAAAAGGTTTTACCGAGCCTTGTAATCCCTCGATCATCATCGCTCCGATAATATCAGAGTGGGATAAACAATTGTGTAATTTGGCCACTAATTGTACAGCATGTGCAGCTATAAATTGTGTGCCATTGATCAAGGCTAATCCTTCTTTGGGGCCTAAAGCAATAGGAGCCAGACCTAGACTGTCAAATAATTCTTGAGTGGCAATTACGTCACCCTTATAGTGTACTTTCCCTAATCCAAGTAAGGGTAAAAATAGATGGGACAAAGGAGCTAAATCTCCAGAAGCACCTACAGAACCTTGACTAGGGACAACAGGAATAGCATCGTTGTCGATATGCCAAAGAATACGATCCAAAGTTTTTTCTGCGATTCCAGAATATCCTTTTGACAAAGATTGTGCTTTAAGAATGAGCATTAGCTTCGCAATTTCGGTATCAATAGGATCCCCAACACCAACACTGTGGCTTTGTAAAATATTGCTTTGTAATATATTGGTTTCTTCTTTTGATATTTTGGTAGTACAAAGTGGGCCAAATCCTGTATTAATTCCGTAAACGGGATCGCCTTTTTCTACTATGTTTTGAACGGTACGCTCGCTTTGTCGGATTTTCTCTCTGGCAGTATCCGAAATCGATGCTTTTCTTTCACCTCTAGCGATTTGCAAAGCAATCCCCGCGGTTAAAAAGTCTTCTCCAAATAAGAAATGGTGCGCTGTTGTTGACATTTATTGTAGTATGATTTGTTAGTACTAAATTAATGGTTATATTTAATAATTAGAAATACCATTTATATCAATTATTAATAACTATGAGTTATCAGTTAGAACTTAGACATTTTAATTATTTTCTTGCCGTAGCCCAAGAATTACATTTCAGGAAAGCTGCTGATAGGTTGTTTATTTCTCAACCTGGATTGAGCAGACAAATCAAGCAGATGGAAGAGATCATTGGAGCTAAACTATTTGTTAGAGATAAAAGAAATGTAGCGCTTACTGCAGCCGGGGTTTTTCTAAAAAAGAATTGGAGTATATTTTTAATCATATTGACTTTACCGTAAAGCAAGCTCGATTAGTTGATCAAGGAAGTACGGGAGAGGTAAGGATAGGATTTTTGGGATCCGCCATTCAAACGGTGATACCGGATATCTTGGTACAGGCTAATCGGGAATACCCTAATATTCAATTTAGCTTAGAGGAGATGTCTAATTATATGCAGGTAGAAGCTATACAGAAAGATCAGTTGGATCTGGGTTTCGTTAGATTGTCCAGGGTTCCTGATGGGCTAAAAATGAAGACTGTACATACAGATTCGTTTTCATTGGTGTTGCCCAAAGAACATTATTTAAGTTTGAAAACATTTAAAAACATTGCTCAGGTGGCAGAGGAAAATTTCATTCTGTTTTCTTCTGATTATAGCTCGTTGTACTATAATAAAATTATGAGTATCTGTGAGGATAAAGGATTTACTCCCAAAGTGACTCATAAATCTGTACATGCTCAAACTATTTTTAAATTAGTAGAAAGTGGTCTAGGAGTGGCCATCGTACCTACGTCACTTCAGTATGGCTTTAATTTGGCAGTTAAGTTTCTTGAGATCCCAAAGATTCCTCAAAAGGCAGAGCTATCGGTGATTTATAAAAGAGACAATCGTAACCCAGCTCTGTCAAAGATAAAAGCTATTATCGATGTTTGATTGTTTTGTACAAGTATAATTATTTTTTTTATTTCTGGATCGGGTTGTTTACTTTTGAAAACGTAATTAAATTGTAGTTTCTTCGTTTATTACTGAGAATGAAGAAATTCTAACAACCAAATAATAATTGCTCCAAATTAGATTACTATGAATAAACGAATATTTTTCCTTGTTCTACTTGTTAGTTTTTTATCCCAAAAAATGACTAGCCAAGTTGAATCTTTTCAAATGGGATTAAAAGTTGGATTGAATGTGGCAGATGTAGTTGGTGATGGGACCGATGATCTTGATGTACGAACAAGTGTACACCTTGGATTGGTTGCTGAAATACCTATCATAGAGATCCTAGCTATACAACCAGAATTGTATTATTCTTTCCAGGGATATAAAGCAGATAGCCCAGAACCAAATTTTGAGGATGAGACTTTAAAATTGGATTATATTTATCTTACTCCAACGATCAAATATTATCCATTTTACACTGCACCGGGTTTTAGTATTGAAGTAGGACCTCAGGTAGGATATTTAACTTCTGCTATTCTTGAACGTAAAAATACTGCTAATGGAGGTACAGAAACTTCTGATTTAGATTTGAAAGAATCTTTTTCTGAAATCGACTTTGGTGTGAATCTGGGATTAGGGTATCAATTTGAGTTTGGAACCTTTTTTCAAGCCAGATATAACTTCGGAATTGCTGATATCGATGATATAGAAGGCTTAGAAGACGAAGCTTCCATTAGAAATGGAGTGTTTCAAGTTTCTTTTGGATACAAGTTTTAGGAGACAATAACATACAGATATAAGAACTAAAAGCCTGATGATTACCAGGCTTTTTTACTTTTTAAGGAATACCTTGTGCTATTGTGGAGGCATAGTGTAGAAAAACTGTTCTTCGGTAATTTTACCATCGTTAACTTCGTAAACACAAAGCTCTTCTATTTGCATACGACCTTGCCCTTTAAAAGTACAATCCATTTTCATGGTAAGACTAAAATGATTATCGGCTACAAGAGGGTCAGAGATTTGGCCTCCGTGATATTCTTCTACGGTAGCATACCAGTCTTCACTTTTTTTGATCACGGCTTCTTTACCAGAGGTTACAGAGTTAGGGTATCCTGGCATTTCTTTGCTTACAACCTTGGTATCATAAAGTTCGCTGATAGCCTGCATGTTTTCTCCCATGCGGCAAAGTTCTACTAAACGGTTGGCAACTTGTTCTGTAGTCATTAGAATTTGGATTTATTGATTATGCGTATTGTTTTAAGTACTTCAAAATACGAAAAACATCAATCCCAAATATTAAATAAAATGTTATATTTTCATCGATTAATCCAGCGCTTCCTTGTAGGTTTTTAGACAGCGTTCTCTCGCCATCTTGTGCTCTACCATAGGATGAGGGTAAGTGAGTTCATTGAGGTCTTGTACCCAAGTTTTAATGTACTCAAGATTTTTATCAAATTTGGTAATCTGCGTTGTGGGGTTAAATATTCTAAAATAAGGCGCCGCATCTACACCAGAACCCGATGCCCATTGCCAGTTGCCTACATTGGCAGAAAGATCGTAATCCAATAGTTTTTCCGCAAAGTACGCTTCACCCCATCTCCAGTCGATCAGTAAATGTTTACAAAGAAAACTAGCTACAACCATGCGTACACGATTGTGCATGTACCCAGTTTGATTTAATTCCCGCATTCCTGCGTCTACCAAAGGGTATCCGGTTTCTCCGTTTTTCCACTTTTCAAAATCTGCTTCGTTGTTTCGCCATTCTATGCGATCGTATTTGGATTTGAATGCATGATCTTTGGTTTTGGGATAATGCCATAGAATTTGCATAAAAAACTCTCTCCAAATCAGCTCAGACCAAAAGACTTCATTGTTTTGCGAAATTGCTTTTTTTACAATTTTTCTAATACTTACTATTCCAAAGCGCAAATAAGGGCCTAGTTTTGATGTTCCTTTTTCTTTGGCTGGGAAGTTCCTGGTATCTTCATAATTGTCAATTAAGGTAGGGGAGACGTCAAATACAGGAACTTTGATTATTGAAGGTTCGAATCCCATTTCGGCTAAGGTAATTACAGGAAAATTAATATCCTTTACGGTATTACCAAGATATTGTTCTGTAGCTACCGACTGTATCATGTCTGTATGGAACAGTTCTTTCCATTTATTTTTATATGGTGTATAAACTACATAAGGATTACCATCTTTTTTTAGAATATCATCTTTTTCAAAAATGACTTGATCTTTGTACGTCTGAAATCGAATATTTTTTTGGGTAAGAAATTTAGCTATTTTTTGATCTCTTTCTCGGGCATAGGGTTCATAGTCATGATTCGTATATACCTCTTTAACCTCAAAATTTGTAGTTAACTGATTGAACACTTCTTCAGGAGTACCATAAAACCTGGCCAAAGACGATTTATATTTTTGATACAGTTCTTGATTTATTCCTTCTAAGGTGTTATAAATAAAGGAAACCCTTGCATCATTTTTTGGTAGGTGATCCAAAATCTTTTTATCAAAGATAAAGATCGGTAGTACTGGATATTCTGATTGTAATGCGTTGTATAAACCAATATTATCATCTAATCGTAGATCTCTTCTAAACCAGAATACAGAAATAGCTTTACCCATTATTAATTTACGTTTAGGGTAGACATTCCTCCGTCAACACCAATTACTTGCCCGGTGATCCAACTACTATCGTCGCTGAGTAGGAATCGTGCAATATTGGCAATATCTTCTGCTTGTCCTACTCGTTTCATTGGGTGTCGATTATTCATCAACTCTTTCTTTTTTTCGTTTCCTAATAGACGTTTAGCCAATGGAGTCTCGGTTAAGGAAGGTGCAATAACATTAACTCTAAATTGAGGAGCATATTCTGCCGCCAGTGCTTTTGCAAAACCTTCTATCGCTCCTTTTGCGGCCGCGATACTGGTATGAAATGGCATTCCAACTTTTACGGCTACGGTACTGAAAAAGATCAAACTTGCTTGTTCAGAGTTTTTCAGTTTTGGTAAGATCGTATGGATAATTTTTACCAAAAACATGAAGTTGATTTGCATATCCTCTTCAAAGGCTTTGGGATCCAGCATTTTGAAAGGTTTCAAGTTAATACTCCCCGGACAGTAAACAAAGCCGTCAATTCTTTCTGGTAGGGCAGAAGGGTCTATTTCATCTTTGGAAGCATCATAAGCAATATGGGTTACTTCTAGATTTCCCAAATTTTCTGAGGTTCTGGAAGCGATGTATATATTGTGCTCGCTATATAGTTTTAAAGCAATTTCGAAACCAATACCATGGCTTCCTCCGATCAATAAAATATTTTTTCTTTTCATATTCCCAAGGGATTAAGTAAATAGGATTTGGTAGTTGTTATTAGACTCTAAAGTACCAAATAGTTCTTCTAATTTATGTTTTCTATAATTAAAAATCTCTGTTAGTTTGGGTTTAACCAATATAGGATGAACCATTTGTCCTAATAGTCCAAAAGGAACTTTATAATCAATGATATCTTCCATCTCTACACCGCCAGGGATTTCTTTAATAAAGTGTTTATGATGCCAAAGGGCGTATGGACCAAATCTTTGTTCGTCCACGAAGTATAATTTGTCCTGAACATTAGTAATTTCGGTAACCCATTTGTTTTTGATTCCCGCAATTGGAGTCACAATGTATTGAATGATTTGACCAGGATACATTTCTCGGTCTGCACCAGAGACGATTTCGAATCCCATATAATCAGGAGTAATCGTTTTTAAGTTTTTTGGGTCTGAAAGAAATTCCCAAGCTTGATCTACAGAAATAGGTAGGTTTTGTTTTGCTCTTATGGTATAGATTTTCATACTTCAATAATTTGAAGTAAAAATACAATCATTTTGTTTAACTAAAAAGGTTAAATTGTTAAACAAAAATAAATTTTAACATTAGAAGTAAGCTTCTGCCCAGGAGATTGCTTCGTCAACACAACTAAAAAACACAAAAGATTTACCATATAACTCTTGTTCCATAATGGCTTTGTTTCTTACTTCATCATCTTCAGAAACTATAGCAAGGCCCTTCATGTTAGATAATTGGCCTTGTTTATAAATGTCGGTACTTACGTTGTGTTTAAATTTTCTATAACTGATCATCAAAAAATCCTGAGATTTATAATGCTCACGTAGCTTGTCTCTTATAATAGATGCTCTATCAAGGGTAAGATCTACATTTTCGTTAATAGTGAGGATAACAAATTGATCATGTAACTCCATCTGGCAAAATTCGTTCGAAAAATGCTTCATAAGGGGGAAATAGGTTAATTGTATGATAAATATATGTTAAAAATAAGGAGTTTTGCAAATTACAGGGGCTAGAAAAAGCTAAGAAATCTTAACAATCGTCACAGCAATTATCTGGTTTCACAATTCTGCAGGTTAAAACAGCGAGCAAAGCTCCAATTACCGGAGAGATAAAATATAGCCATTGATGCTCCCAGTGTCCAGATAATAATGCAGGTCCAAGGGATCTTGCGGGATTCATTGATGCTTTGGTTACCGGACCGGCAAACATAGCTTCTAACAGCACAACACCTCCAATAGCAATACCGGCCATCGTTCCTGTTTCTTTAGACCCTGTAGATACATTGATGATAACCACCATTAGAAAATAGGTGAGTAGTGTTTCGAGAACAAAAGCTTTATAAGGATCTATAGAAGGAATGGTACCTCCGAGAAATTCACTCTCTGGGAATAGGAAAAGCAATACCGAACTGGCTAGGATGGCACCAATGCATTGTGCTAAAATATATTTGGGCACCTCTTTCCACTCAAATTTTTTTGCGTAGGCAAAAGCTATGGTAACCGCAGGGTTAAAATGAGCACCAGATATTTCACCAAAAGCATAGATCATGGCCATAACAATAAGTCCCCAGGTTATGGCTATTCCTACATGAGATACATCGCCTCCTGTAACTTCGTTAATGGTCATGGCTCCAGTACCACAAAATATCAAACTAAAGGTTCCAATGGTTTCTGAAATGTATGTTCGCATAATTTTTATTAAAACGAGACAAATATACTATTCCTTATTTTAAGTTTTTGTTAACTCATTATGTATGTGTAATCCTTATTTTCGTTACCGTTATTATTGAAACAAATCACAAACTAAATTAACACACAATGAAAAAAATTGTCTTATTTCTTTCTGCTGCGCTCTTGTCATTTGGCATAGAAGCACAAGTAAAAACTCCTCAACCTAGTCCTTCTTCTAAGATTGAGCAGGTTATTGGATTGACTGATGTTGCTGTAGAGTATTCTCGACCTAGTATGAAAGGAAGAACTATTTTTGGAAACCTAGTTCCTTATGATAAATTATGGAGAACAGGTGCAAACAAAAATACGCAAATCACATTTGGTGATGATGTAAAAGTAGAAGGTAAAGAGCTTAAAAAAGGTACTTATGCGATTTTTACTAAACCAGGAAAAGAAAACTGGGAAGTAATTTTTTATAGCGATGCAAATAACTGGGGTACTCCAAGAAATTGGGATGATTCTAAAGTAGCTGCTACTGCGACTGTAAAAGCAAATACATTACCTATGAATGTAGAAACTTTTACGATTATGTTTAGTGATTTTACCATGAGTGGTGCAACAATGAACATTATTTGGGCAAATACTGAGGCAGCGGTAAAAATTGAAGTACCAAGTAAGAAAAAGGCGTTAGCTAGTATCGAGCAAGTTATGGCTGGACCATCTGCAGGAGATCATTATCAAGCTGCAGTTTTCTACAAAGACATCGAAAACTTTGATAAAGCTGCAGAACATATTGACAAAGCAATATCGATGAGAAAAGAGCCTGCGTTCTGGTTTCACAGACAACAATCTTTGATTTATGCAAAAAAAGGAGACAAGGATGGGGCAATAAAAGCTGCTAAAACATCGTTAGAATTAGCAGAGAAGGCTGGAAATGCCGATTACGTAAAATTGAATAAAGATTCCCTTGCAGAGTGGGGGCTAAATAATCACTCTTTTTCACACACACAAATCAAAAAAGCGTTCCAAACCAACTGGAACGCTTTTTTCTTTCGTATTTTTTAATACTGAAGACCTACTTCATTTCTTACAGTATCCAATAACTTGATTAACTGTAGGCTTTTTTCAAAAGTCATAATATCACTTTCAGTTCGCTTTTGCCGTAGCATTTGTTGTACATGTTCGGCTTCAAAGTTATAACCATTTGTGGTTACCGGAAATTCAAACAATTCTGTATTGCCTTCTTTTTTTATGGTTACCGAGGAAGGTTCGTGAAAACGACTATTGATCATAATCGTACCATATTTTAATTCGATCTTTACCGTTGTTTGGGTTTGTTGTGTGATTGCACTAAATAAATTAGCCTCCACGTCATTTTGATATTTCAGTATCATTCTACATTTATGATCAACACCGGTATCTCCAATTTCTGCTTCTGCTTTGACACTATCTGGGTACCCTATAAGACTTAACGCAGCAAAAAGTGGATAAATACCTACATCCAATATGCTTCCTCCACCAAGGCTTTTGTTGAAAATTCTTCCGTTGGGATCAAATGGTGCAGAAAAGCCAAAATCTGCTTCAAGGTTTTTAATTTCACCAAGTTTCTTAGATTGGATCAATTCCAAAACATATCGATAGTGGGGTAGGAAATATGTCCAGAGTGCCTCCATCAGAAATACGTTATTAGATTTGGCAACTTCAATCATCTCGGTTACTTGCTTCAGATTCATCGCAAATGGCTTCTCGCACAATACTGCTTTTTTGTGATTGAGGCAAAGTATGGTGTTTTCATAATGAAACACATGAGGTGTTGCAATATAAATCACTTCAACATCAGGATCTTTAACCAATGCTTCGTAACTACCATAGCTCATTGTACTTTTGAATTCATCTCCAAAGCGTTTTGCCTTTTCTTGATCTCTACTTGCTACTGCATGCAGTGTTGCATTTGGAACCGATTGTAAATCTTCTGCAAATTTATGAGCGATTTTACCGCAGCCAATAATTCCCCATTGTATAGATTGATTTGAAGACATAGAAGGTGTTTCATTAATAGTGTTATCAAAAATAGCTAAAAAAGCGCTTGTTTTCTTCTCTTAAAAACAGCTAAAGAGCCGTTCTTTTTTGTTTTTATTATCGAATTGACATCATGAGTTTGTTTTGTTGAAATATTCGTAATTATCAGATTTAAAACTACTTAAGTTTTGTGAGTTTATGTTAAATTCCTTATATTTAGGTAATTCTCACCTTAAAACCTTACTGCCATGAATAAATCAGCCACTCTAGAAAACAAGTCCATTAGGCAACCTCATTTTATGAGATTGAATTTGATGAATCGAGAACTAACCAGAATGCTGGCTCGATTACATTCTTACCAATGTGAGCCTTGTACTTCGGAGATGTATGATAAGTTTTTAAGGTTAAATCATGATGGTCATAGCTTACAGGATACGATAGAAAAAATAAGTAAAGTATTAGACAGTACAACAAAGTTTCCTAAAGCTATACTAGATGAAATTGATGCGGTAATGCAGCGATATCATGGGTATCAAAAATCACTCACGTCTTACCTTTCTGAAGCGATTATTCATCATTAATACCCATTAACTTACATTTTGTAATTCTTCTTCCAAAGGATCATTATTTGATCCCATTACCGATTGTATCATAATGGCGATACCCATAACGAGGACACAGCCGAATAGGTTGAGCCATAAATAGGGCATCCAGTCATTGTACCATCCTATGATCACAATTACTTGAGTGATAATAGCCGCGATAAAGGTTGCATTACTTTTTACATACTTTATAAAGAAAGCAAGAAGAAAAATACCGAGTACGTTTCCATAAAAAATAGAACCTATGATATTGACAAGCTGAATCAGGTTGTCGAATAAATTTGCAAAACAAGCCACCAAGATGGCTAGAATACCCCATAAAAGGGTAAAAAGCTTTGATGCATTAACAAAATGCTTGTCGGTCTTATTGGTTTTGACATTACGTTTGTATAGATCGATAGCCGTAGTAGACGCCAGAGCGTTTAATTCTGAAGCGGTAGATGACATCGCAGCAGACAAAATTACCGCCAAAAGCAAACCAATTAATCCTCTTGGTAAGTTGTTTAATATAAAATGAATAAATACATAATCTTTATCATTGGTCTCTACAGTAGCATCGGCTTTTTCGATTAGAGTTTTGGCTGCTTCACGATTAGCAATATCTTCAGCATTCAATGTTTTAATCTGATTTTGTAAAGCTGTTGTACGTTCTATATTGTCGGTATTCCCTTCGTTTAGGTGTTGTACATATTCACTTTGTACTTTCTTTTTTTCGGTATATACCTGCTGATTTTCTTCTTCTAAACTTTGATATGCCGATTGGTATTCTGAGCTTTCAATGACTTCTTTGGCCTTTGGGTTAAAATTGAGTGGAGAAGGGTTGAATTGATAAAAAACAAAAACCATAACTCCAACCAATAGAATAAAGAATTGCATAGGTACTTTTAGAAGAGCATTAAATAGCAAACCTAATTGACTCTCTTTAATCGATTTTCCCGACAAATAACGCTGCACCTGACTTTGATCTGTTCCAAAGTAGGAGAGGGCCAGGAAACTTCCTCCTATAATTCCACTCCAAAACGTATAACGATTGTCCATATCAAAAGAAAAATCCAAAATATCCATCTTACCGCTGGCACCTGCAATTTCTAATGCTTTGCTAAATGTCACTCCTTCTGGCAGATAACTTATGATTAAGAAAAAAGCAATGAACATCCCCGAAAAGATAATGGCCATTTGTTGTTTTTGAGTCACACTTACTGCTTTGGTACCTCCGGTAACTGTATAGATAATTACCAAAACTCCAATAATAATATTGAGCGTAGTGAGATTCCAACCCAGAACAGCAGATAAAATAATAGCAGGAGCAAAAATGGTAATTCCTGCAGATAACCCTCGTTGTACCAAAAATAGGATAGCTGTTAAACTTCTGGTTTTAAGGTCAAACCTGCTTTCCAGATATTCGTATGCTGTATATACATTAAGTTTATGGTATAAAGGAATGAATATCATGCAGATCACCACCATGGCGATTGGAAGTCCAAAATAAAACTGAACGAATCCCATTCCGCTATGAAATGCTTGTCCTGGAGTAGATAAAAATGTTATTGCACTGGCTTGAGTCGCCATTACGGATAAACCTACTGTCCACCATTTTGCTTCGTTACCACCACGGATATACTCTTGAACATTTTTACTTCCTTTGGTTTTCCAGGCTCCATAAAGCACAATAAACAATAAAGTGATGATGAGAACTATCCAGTCTATACTTTGCATAGTGTTTGATTAGGTGGGTTGAAAAATTTTAAACTAAAGCTATTTATGAAAACTTTGCAGTGATGAGATAGAACAAAAGAATATACACTGCATTTGCAATGAGTATCATCGAATACCATTTTTTCCAAACAAATTTCTCTTCGTTCTTCATGCTTTTAGATCTTTTATTTTCCTAAAGATAACATATTAGCAAATAAGCGGTAAGCACCAGATACTCCAGCAGGAAATTCTCTAAAGAAACTTAATCCAGTATACACGTAATATCCTTTTCCGTATTGCGCTACTAACAAAGGCCCTTTTTTTAGAGATTCTCCTTTATCATTTGCGGCCAAAATAGGTGTGTATTCGCTAGACCATTCTTTAGGGAAATATAAACCTCTTTCTTGCACCCAACCCTGAAAATCCTGAGAGGAGATTTTATTAGGAGTATTGAGCACCTGATGATCTGGGGCCAAAAATGTAATTTCTGCATTTTCGTCGGTAACTCGATCTCTGGAGAGCTGAATAGGGAAGGGCCCTAAGTTGTCTTTTACCTTTAGTCGATGACTTGTATTGTATTGTATCACAAGATTCCCTCCATTTTTTACATAATCCAATAAGATTTGTTGTTTGAATTTGAGTTCTTCTACAGTATTATAAGCTCTAATACCTACAACAATGGCATCGTATGCAGATAAGGTTTCTGGTGAAATAGATTCGGGATGTATAGTCGTTACTTTGTATCCTATTTGCTCTAGACTTTCGGGAACGACATCTCCAGCACCTTCTATATACCCAATATTTTGTCCTTTTTTCTTGATGTCTAAACGAACCACTTTAGTTTGAGAAGGTAATGTTACCGTTTGAAACGGAATATGATCATAATCTATAGTGATTAATTCTTTGGAATACGTTTTTCCATCTACAGTTATTTTAGGAGAAATATACCCCTCACTCTGTTGCTGTGGAGCAATGAGTTTAAAAACAACTGTTTTTTCTTCTCCTTTTTGGGATAACTGAAAATCTATGTTTGATGGTTCAATACTCCAGCCTTGAGGATGGTCTAAAGTAATAGATCCTTTCAAATTAGCCTTACCAGACTTAATGGTAACTGGTACTTGTTTTGAAGGCCCATTAGCGTAAATAATTACTTTATCTTCAATTCCTGCAGATACCACAGGGATGATTTCAAAGGGTTTGTAAACTTCACCTTTTACCGGATCATTAGTTTTATAAACCACATCTTTAGTAAAGGAAATAGGAGTGCCTTCGATGTCAAGATTAAAAATAGCTTTTATTTTATGATCAGTTTCTGGTTTCCCAATAAGATTGCGATCGTCTACCTTGTACATTCCTAAGGTTCCTTTTTCATTTAACCAATAAGGATTTGTTGCTTCAAACGATGCTGGTATTTTTCCTTTTAGATCAATAGTCTGCTTTTCATTATTTGCCAATACTTTTTCAACATTTTGAGTGCTTCCAATAGCATCAAGTGTGATTGATTTCAAAGTAATTGTACTTGCACTTCGGTTGATGGCTTCAATCTTAATGTTTACATCATTACCCAAAGAGGAATTGGATTCTGATGAAACTGCCTCTAGATATAAACCTGAAACGTCAGCAATAATATCTTTAATTTCTTTGGACTTTACAGTTTTCCAATGCTCATCATCTAATTGCTGAATTAAAGCGTATGCTTTGACCAATTGAGGTACGCAAGCTGATGGGTTTCTGAAATCAAAATCCTTTTCGACTTGGTATAAGATATCACCAATAGCTTTTCCTCCTTTAACTCTATTCCAGGAAGTGTCAATACCATCAAAGACATTAGTTTTATCTTGTGGAAGATCTCCTTTTATAATTTCGACATATTCTTTTTGTTTTCCTCTAGAACCAGTACTCCCAAATCCTTGAGATTTATGTTGACTTCGACTAAGCGAAGCAATTTCAGTATTAGATAAGCCTATCTCAGGGTAAAAAACACCCGTATCAAAAGACATTAGCTTTGATTTGTCTGCTTTTTCGAAATTTTCTCTACTCCCGTAGAACCACCAAGAAGTATTAAAAAATAAACGTTTTGGTTGCCAGGTAGATACATATTTTAATTGATCTGGATAGACCGAGGCATCTGCGGTTAGATCAAAGGCTTCTTCACTCAACATTGCCGAAGTGGTATGATGACCATGGGTAGTACCCGGGGTTCTATGGTCAAAACGATTGATAATTACATCCGGTTTAAATTTTCTGATGGCCCAAACAACATCACTCATTACCTGGTCTTTGTCCCAAATAGATAAGGTCTCATTTGGATGTTTTGAGAAGCCAAAATCGTTAGCTCTTGTAAACATTTGTTCACCACCATCGGTTCTTCTTGCTGCTAATAATTCCTGTGTTCTAATTACCCCGAGAAGTTCTCGAATTTCTGGTCCAATCAAATTTTGTCCACCATCACCTCTGGTTAAAGAAAGATAGGCCGTTCTTGCTTTTACCTTATTGGCCATGTAAGAAATAAGTCGAGTATTCTCATCATCCGGATGAGCAGCTACATACAATACAGAGCCAAGGAAGTTTAACTTTTTTATAGCTTCATGGATTTCTGCAGAGGTTGGCTTATTTGGCTTTTGAGCAATACTATTGATCGGAATTAAAAGACTAAAACCAATAATTAGGAGTAACTTTCGCATAATTCTTTAGTGCAATTTTGATTGTAATTGCACCAAATATATAAAGATAAAACGCGCAGAAAAGTGGTTTAAGTATACTTTAACAAGGGATAGTTACCAATATGGTGTTGGCTTTTATTTCTTTGATCGTTCTACAAACTCTAATTGATCCAGGGTAACATTTGTAGTAAAAATACCATAGTTTACAATCGCTTTTTCCTTTTCGATAGTATCAATCGTTCCTACTGATTTTCCATCGATCATGCGAACCCGATCTCCGACTTTTAGGGTAACTTTGGGTTTGTTTTGTATTATTTTTTCTTCTTTCTTTTTTTCTTCTTTTTTCTTTTCCCGAATTACTTTTACTTTTTCGGTAACTTCTTTTACAACCTTTTGCTCCTTGGTTTTCTTGATCTTGCGTTCTTTGACGGATTGCTTTTTTCGTTTCGAATTTTCTACTTCTACGATTTTTAGAAATTCATTAATCAATTCGCGTTTTCTTTTGTTATTGAAATACTTCTCGCTTAGATCATTTACTTTTTGACCAAGGTATATCATACGTTGATTCGCATCATAAAGTTCCTGATAGCTTTCAAGTTTTCGTTGTATACGATCGTTGATTTTCTCTAATTTTTCTTTTTGAGCCTCTGCTTTTTGCTCTTTGGTTTTTAAGGAAGAAGTTGTTTTTTGAAGCTTTGATCGTTCCTTTTGCAGGTTTGCGATACTTTTATCAAATCTGATTTTACCTCGCTCTACCTTTTTCTTTGCCTTATTAATCAAACTATATGGAATACCATTTTTTTGAGCAACTTCAAAGGTAAATGAACTACCCGCTTCTCCTAGATGTAATTTGAAAAGAGGCAATAGCGTTCTTGAGTCAAAAAGCATATTGGCATTGGTCATGTTTGGAAGCTCATTGGCCAACATTTTTAGATTTGCGTAATGTGTGGTAATGATCCCAAAAGATTCTCTTTCGTAGAATACTTCGAGAAAAGCTTCAGCCAGGGCACCTCCTAGTTCTGGATCGGATCCGGTACCAAATTCATCAATCAGGAATAAGGTTTTGTCATTACATTTCCGAAGAAAGTAATTCATATTCTTCAGGCGATAACTATAGGTACTCAAATGATTTTCTATGGATTGATTGTCTCCAATATCTGTTAGAATTACATCAAACAAGCACATTCTACTGTATTCGTGCACCGGAATTAAAATACCACTTTGCAACATTACTTGCAATAAGCCAATAGTCTTTAATGTGATACTTTTTCCTCCAGCATTAGGCCCAGAAATTACTATTATTCTATTATTCTGGTCGAGAGATATGGTTTGCGGAAATGTCTTTTCTCCTTTTTCGATGTTACTGAGATATAAAAGGGGATGGTATGCATCTTTTAAGGATAGTTCTCTACTATCAGTTATTTTTGGAAGCACTGCATTTAACTGGTTGGCATATTTTGATTTTGCCGCTACAATATCAATATCACTCAAGTATTCCTGATACTCTTGTAGTAATGCTGTAAACGGACGTAGTTTGTTGGTGAGTTGCTTAAGGATTTTTACTACCTCTTCTCGTTCCTCATATTTCAGATTGCTAAGTTCTCGACTAAACTGTAGGGTAGCTTCTGGTTCAATATATACAATACTTCCTGTTTTAGAATTTCCCATAATCGCCCCTTTTACTTTACGACGATACATGGATTTTACAGCTAAGACTCTTCGATTATCAACTACGCTTTCCTTGATTTCATCCAAATATCCTAAGCTGTTGTAATGGGTAAGATCCTTGCCAAAACTTCCGTTCAGTTTTCCTTGTATAATGTTTATTCGTTTTCTGAGTTGCAATAAAACAGCTGAAGCATTGTCTTTTACTTCTCCAAACTTATCTATTACAGCATCAACACAAAGAATAATTTCTTTGGTAAATGGTATTTCGGTCGATGTTTGATATAGAAAAGGGTAAAGCTCTCTATTAGATTTGAAAAAATGTAATAGGTCATTACAAGTAACACTTATAGATACTAATTTTTTCAAGTTTGCCGCTTCCAAAAACGTATTTTCAATGTTGAGGAGTTGAATTTCTTTATTGATACTATCAAATCCATGATTTGGGATACGGGCATCGTTTAGGTAAGATGATTTATATTCATTAACATGCTGTAAGGACGTCATTAAAAGTTCTTTGCTCTCGTGCGGAGTGATTTGCAAAGCTTTTGATTTACCATAATCAGTAACACATAACTCAGCAACATGCACAAGAACTTTATCTAATTCTAAGTCCTTAAGGGTTTTTTCAGAAATACGAATCATACTTTTTTAAGCCGTTTTTTTGGCCTATATTTCTCAAGTTTTTTAAGAGAAGCAAAAGTACATAATTAGAATAATTTATCGTGTAGATGGATGTAAATATTGAATCTGGTTGGAAAGAACAGCTAAAAGAAGAATTTGACAAACCCTATTTTTCTGAGTTGGTTAACTTCGTAAAAACCGAATATAGAAATAACACTTGTTATCCTGCAGGTTCTAGAATCTTTTCGGCTTTCGACTATTGTAGCTTTGACGATGTAAAAGTCGTGATTATCGGCCAAGATCCGTATCATGGAGTAGGGCAAGCCAATGGGTTGTGTTTTTCGGTGAGTGATGGGATTGCAATGCCTCCATCATTGATCAATATTTTTAAAGAGATAGAAACAGATCTCGAAATTCCTTTTCCGGCAACAGGTAATTTAGAACGATGGGCAAAACAAGGAGTGTTGCTTTTGAATGCAACTTTAACGGTAAGGGCACATCAGGCGGGATCGCATCAAAATAAGGGATGGGAAAAATTTACGGATGCTGTTATCAAATGCATTTCAGATAAGAAAGAAAAGGTGGTATTCTTATTATGGGGAGGTTTTGCCAAAAAGAAAGGAGCAAAAATAGATAAAGAGAAACACTGTTTACTCAGTAGTGGACACCCTTCACCATTAAGTGCAAATAGGGGATACTGGTTTGGCAATAAGCATTTCAGTAGAACGAACACTTATTTAGCGCAAACAAATCAAACCAAAATTGAATGGTAACTAAGCTGCAGTTTGTATTTCTGAGCTTTTTGTCTTTTCAGTATTGATGTGGTTGATTTTTCCTTTAGCCTTGGTGTTCTTCTTGTTACCATCTACAGATTGCATACTAAAGCGTAACAGCAAAAAGTTGAAGGCCACAAGACCTAGTAGTATTGATAAAAAAGTAGTCATAGTGATTTGTTAGTTAATTATTAGATGCATTAAATACAAAATGGTTGCTTATGCGTTAATAATTAGTTCATTGGGGTAGGCTTGGCAAATGTACAAAAATATTTTATTTCTGTATATGTTTGACTTATAGATAATTAATTATTAACGGTTTGGTAAGTTTTGATTATCATTCTCATCTAAATTATAGTTTTACTCTTAATTTTTTAACATTCCTTTAATGTAAAACGTTTTAAGCTTAAAATACCCTACCTTATTTTTCAAGAAAAATGATTAAAAACTATATTTTGACTAAAATTTATAGATCAAATCTTCTGAAGGAATGGTTTTATCAATGATATTCAATGTAAATAATTGTTGTTGGATATAGAGAAGTGTTTTTTGCTCGATAAGTGATTGACTCCATTGAGTAATGGTAAGCCATTTTTGAATGTCTTCTAAACGTTGGTCATACCTCAAAGAAAGCGTTCGATCTATACTAGGGATGCTTTTGAAGTCGGCAGTGGTTGTGTTAATGATACTTAAGATCTTTTCTATCTGATCATGCTTTGTTTTTATAATTTCATCTCTTACAGCAATAACAAAACACGGCCATGGAGTAGGGTAATCTGCAACTCTTCTAAAAGTTCCATCGTCTACCAAAGGTTTGGTGGTAAAATGTTCCCACATAAAATAGTCGGCTTTTCCCGCAGTAAGTGCATTTACGGCTCCATTTAAATTTTGTGTGACTTCAAAGCTTAGTGAAGATGTATCCCAGTTCTGAGACTGCGCATTCATGTAGGCCATTAATTCGGATCCAGATCCATATCGACTTATAGCTACTTTGGTATTTTCTAATTGTGATAAGTTGGTATATGGCGAGTTTGAGGCCACATGTATCCCCCAAATTAGTGGAGTTTGAATATAGGTTTGTACAATTTTTGAGGGGTTACCACCTATGATATCCTTAATAATACCTTCGGTAAGAATGATCGCCATATCTATTTCCGAATTGCGTAATGCTTCACACATAGCTCCAGTACCGCCATAGTAATCTGTCCATTCTAGTTGTATGCCTTCTTTTTCATAACTCTTATCTTCAATGGTTAAGTGCCATGGTAAGTTAAAATGTTCAGGAACTCCTCCAATTTTTATGGTGTGCATGCGTAATAAATTAATAAATATGTGTATTTCATCGATTATTTATGTTTTTTAACGATGAAATTAAATTATTTTTTCTATATTTGACTTATTATTCTTCCATATAGAAGTATATTTGATAACAATTTAGAACCCAAAATAAAAACAATTGCTATGAAAAAGAATTTTCTTAAAACCAAAAGCGCTTATGTAAAAGTTGCCAAGTTAAAAAATAATCCTGTTGAAAATGGAATTGTAGTTTTTATCGGGGTTTTATTATTAACAAATTTACTGATAAGTCTCAAAATATTGTTTGGTTAATAGACAATCCAAATTGCCCTAATTATTTTCATAATATTTTAATGATTAAAAGATGAGTTTTACTCATCTTTTTTTGTTGGTCACTTGGTTATTCAGAAACTTGCAATTTTAGAAAGCGTATACTGAATAAGCTGATCTACAGTTTCTTTAGGTTGTTTGCTAAATGTTCCGTTGATTCTATTGGCTAAGATAGCATTCATAGAAACAGCTTTATGTCCCAAGAGTTTGGCCATGCCATAAATTCCTGCCGTCTCCATCTCCAAATTAGTTATTCTTTTGTTGTTGTAAACGAATGAGGTAATTTTATCATTCATTTTTTCATCAGGAATTGCAAGTCGTAATATCCTTCCTTGGGGTCCATAAAAACCAACATTGGTCGCGGTTACTCCTTTTTTAGTTCGTTCACTATGCATATGATTCCCTAAATTTTCATCATATCCAACTGTATAGGGGAGTGATCGATTTTTACTCCAATCCATATGCTTGACCAAGGATTCTGAAAATTCTTTTTGTAGTATAGTTTCGTTCTGATAGAAATGAAGCAGACTATCAAATCCGATAGCCATCTCAGAAATAACAAAACTATCAACATCAATTTCTTTTTGTACAGAGCCAGAGGTTCCTATTCTTATGATATTTAGAGAAGTAAGTTCTTGTTTGATTTCTCTTGTATTCAAATCAATATTGACCAACGCATCTAACTCATTAAAAACAATGTCAATGTTATCGGTACCAATTCCTGTAGAAATTACTGTAATTCGATGTCCGTTATAGTAACCGGTTTGCGTATGGAACTCTCGTTTACGAATTACAAACTCTACAGATTCGAAATATTTGGTAACATCATCTACACGATCTGGATCTCCAACGGTAATAACGGTTCTGGCTAAATGCTCTGGTTTTAAATTTAGGTGATAGATGCTTCCGTCTGGATTAAGAATAAGTTCTGATTCTGCTATTGGCATATTACAATTTTAATAACGTATGCGTTTCGTTGTTGTATAAGTAATCATACTTTTTTACTCCCCCGTAGTACCAATCCAATTTCTGGGTATTGTAAAAATTCTTCTTACTATCTAAAGCTAACTTACCTCTTTCGGATAGATGAAGTTGATCTTTCGTTTGATCCAGAAACTGAAATAGTCTGGCAATTACTCGTTTCATTTGCATATCTCCATACCCATAGTATCCCTGATATTCTAAGGCATATCCCATAAGTTGACGAACATTTTTTATTTGATGTTTATCGATCATTTCGAGAATGTTATGTTCTAATATGTTAAGTCCAGTAAGCATATTAGGGAAACGTTGTAAATGAGCTCTTAAACAAATGGATAGGTATTCAAAAGAAGATTGTTTTTTGATCTGGCCTGCGATCTTTTTAGGATTAGATTCGCAATATAATGTCCAGACATAATCTGCTAGTTCTAAATCATCTAGTGAAAGCAATACTTTATTTTGATAATGTGTTTTTAATTGAGGCGTAGATAACTCGCATAAACCCATTAATTTTTTATCGCTCTCCGTTCTTCCACTGCATACAAGATAGATTGGTATTTCTTGTATTCCTTTTCTTAAGAGGAGGCTTATGGCAGCAATCATGTTGATATGACAAAACAAATCATATTCGAACCACAAGATAATTTCATCATAGTTTTGAAGATTGTCTAGTAGTTGCAGCTGAGAAACAAATTTAGTTTCATAATCGTTAGGCGGGATACGGTAGTACTTCTTTAAAAAATCTTTTCGTTTTTTTATGCCTTCCTCACTTTCAATTTTAACAGAGGTGGGACCTTCACATAACATTTCGCGCCATGTAAAAAAATCCCCTTCTACAAGTTGCTGCTCTTGTAGTCGATCCGTTAGACTATCTCCGTTAGTAATATGTAATGTTCCTGTTGCCAAAATAAAATACAGGTAATTATGTTAACCTCCTACGCGTTTTACTTTAAATCCTTTCTCCTTTAGGATGTTCATAATCTGATCTCTGTAATCTCCCTGTATAATGATAGCATCATTTTTGAAGCTTCCGCCAACGCTCAAACGCGTCTTTAGCTCTTTGGCTAATTTTTTAAAATCTTCATCTGCTCCAGTATATCCTTCCAAAATTGTAATAGGTTTTCCCTTTCGCTTTTCATACTTACAAATTATAGGATCATCTTGCATCCATATTTTGTCTTCTGGCGCGTCTGCAACGTTTTCTTCTTCATCAAATTCGTGATCCGGGAAGAGGTTCTTCAATTGATCTTGTAAATCCATATTATCAAAAGACTATTTTTTTATCAATCCTATTTCTACTAATCGTTGATGCAGAAACTCTCCAGCGGTTATGTCGTCGTATTGTTTTGGATTTTCGGAGGTAATACATTCTTCCAAACAATTCAACTTCATATCACTTCTCGGATGCATAAAGAAAGGTATAGAATATCTTGGTTTACCCCATTGTTCTTTGGGAGGATTTACAACCCTATGTATAGTGGATCTTAACTTATTGTTGGTATGTCTTTCCAGCATATCCCCAACATTGATTACCAGTTCGTCATCTTGAGGAATAGCATCTATCCATTCTCCATCTTTACGTTGTACTTGTAATCCTCCGGTTGAAGCACCCATTAGCAGGGTAATCAAATTAATATCTCCATGTGCACCTGCGCGTACAGCACCTTTTGGTTCTTCGGTAATAGGAGGATAGTGAATTGGTCTTAGGATGCTATTTCCATTACTGGCCCAATGGTCAAAATAGTTTTCATCCAGACCTATGTATATAGCTAATGCCCTTAATACATAGATTCCTGTTTTTTCTAGCATGCGATAGGCCTCCATCCCAGTGGTATTAAAACTTTCAAGTTCATCTACCATAACATTTTCTGGGTATTCCTCTATTAGGTTAGCATCTTTATCAGGTTCTTGTCCAAAATGCCAAAATTCTTTCAGATCACCTTCTTTTTTCCCTTTAGCATGTTCTTTCCCAAAAGAGGTGTATCCTCGCTGGCCTCCCAAGCCTTCAATTTCATATTTTTCTTTAGTTGTAACAGGTAGCGCAAAGAAACTCTTTACTTCCTTATATAGGTTTTCTACCAACTGATCGCTTAGGAAATGATTCTTTAAGGCTACAAAACCTATTTCCTCATAGGCGCGTCCTATTTCATTTACAAATTTTTGCTTCTTAGCAGGATCTTCAGACAAAAAATCTGCTAAATCGACACTAGGTATATTATTCATTGGATATATGCTTAATTATTGAAGAACTAAAATAAGGTGTATTTTATATAAAAACCATGAATTGTCTTCAAAAAGTTTTCGAGTTTAATTTCTGATCAAATTAATTATTTTTAGAAATATTAATAAGAAACTAAGGTAAATTTAATTAATTCGTATGATTGTTTGGATTAAATTAACAACTACTTAATAATATTCCTTTTTTGCTGCGATTTCTGAAGTAAAAATAATTACATTTATTCTCTTAATTTTCATGTATGGACTACATTTCTGATGAAAAATCATCCCTTCAGTTTGATCGAAAAGAATTGAGTAATGAGACTCTAATTTCTCTTTATGAGAAGATGCTGAAGCCTAGGTTGATTGAAGAAAAGATGTTGGTATTATTGCGACAAGGTAAGATCTCAAAATGGTTTAGTGGTATCGGGCAGGAAGCAATTGCTGTTGGGGTCACTGCTGCGTTGGATCAGGATGAATACATTTTGCCAATGCATAGAAATCTTGGCGTGTTTACTTCAAGGAATATCCCATTATTCAGATTATTTTCTCAATGGCAGGGTAAATCCAATGGGTTTACCAAGGGTAGGGATCGTTCTTTTCATTTTGGAACTCAGGAATATAAAATTGTGGGAATGATTTCTCATTTAGGACCACAAATGGGAATAGCATGTGGCATTTCTTTGGCTAATGTTTTAAGGAAAAATAACAAAGTTACTGCTGTATTTACAGGAGAAGGAGGAACTAGCGAAGGTGATTTTCATGAAGCGCTGAATGTAGCCTCTGTGTGGAGCTTGCCAGTGTTGTTTTGTATTGAAAACAATGGTTACGGTTTATCTACCCCAACCAGCGAACAATACAATTGTACAAATCTGGCAGATAGAGGAAATGGATACGGAATGGAATCCTATGTAATTGAAGGAAATAATGTCTTAGAAGTATACACTAAGGTTAGTGAGTTGGTCAAAAGTATTCGGCAGAATCCTCGCCCTGTACTGTTGGAATTTAAAACGTTCAGGATGCGTGGGCATGAAGAAGCTAGTGGAACCAAATATGTTCCTCAGGAGCTCATGGATTTTTGGCAAACAAAAGACCCCATAGAGAATTATAGAAGTTATTTGCAGGGCCTAGGCCTTTTGTCATCTGCTGATGAAGAAGCCTTACAAGCTGCCATAAAGCTTGAAATAGATGAGCATTGGGAACGAACAAATGCGGAGGAGAATGTTGTTGTAGACATAGAAAAAGAGATGAATGATGTGTATGCTCCACATGATTTTCACAAAGTTGATCCAAAGGAGACCACCAAAGAATTGAGGTTAATAGATGCAATTTCACAAGGTTTGTATCAAGCGATGGAAAAATATAAGGATCTTGTAATAATGGGACAAGATATTGCGGAGTATGGAGGAGTGTTTAAAATAACCGAAGGCTTTGTTGAAGCATTCGGTAAACAAAGAGTGAGAAATACTCCAATCTGTGAATCGGCTATTGTTTCTACAGGATATGGATTGTCTGTAAATGATCATAAGGCTGTTATAGAGATGCAATTTGCAGATTTCGTGTCTTCGGGATTTAATCCAATTGTCAATTTATTGGCAAAATCCAATTACAGATGGGGGCAATCTGCAGATGTGGTGATTCGTATGCCATGCGGAGCAGGAGTTGGAGCCGGACCTTTTCATAGCCAAACCAATGAAGCGTGGTTTACTAAAGTTCCAGGACTTAAAGTAGTATATCCAGCGTTTCCAAAAGATGCAAAGGGTTTATTGATTAGTGCAATAGAAGATCCTAATCCAGTACTGTTTTTTGAGCATAAGGCATTATACCGTAGTATTCGACAAGAAGTACCAGAAGATTATTACAATCTACCAATAGGGCAGGCCTCTGTTCTGAAGGAAGGAAACGATATTACCATTATTAGTTATGGAGCGGGAGTGCATTGGGTGTTGGAGACTCTGAGTAAGCATGAAGATATTTCAGCAGAAGTGATTGATTTACGAACATTACAACCTCTGGACACAGCCACTATTTATGCTTCGGCCAAGAAAACAGGAAAGGTGATTGTGTTGCAAGAAGATACTTCGTTTGGTGGAATTGCTTCAGAAATAGCAGCGCTCATTATGGAAGAATGTTTTGAGTTTTTGGACGCTCCAGTAAAAAGAGTAGGAAGTATAGAAACGCCAATACCTTTTGATTCTGGATTAGAAAAGCAGTACCTGGCAAAAAATACTTTTGAAGAAGAGTTGATTCAATTATTGAAGTACTGATTTTATCTTTTTTATATTAAGAAAACGTTATTGTTAATAAAAAACGAAAAGAAGTTAAATATTTGAATTTTAGTTATTTATAAGGTTATCGTTGGCTCAATGGTTGTTTTTTCTCGTTAACTGGTAACGTTGAAATTTAAATAGGGGTAAAATCCCCTTTAACATATGTTGTATGTTCTTTTAGTAAATGTTAATTTCGCGCTGGCTATGGAAATCATAGTTTTGGGACTAAAAAACAGGGGGTTAAAACATAATAGATGAACACTAAACAGATAGAACAGTTGCGTTCTTCCAAGATACTCGTAACTGGTGCTGCGGGTTTTATAGGGTCTAATCTTTGCGAAAAACTATTAGATCTGGGCAGCGTAGTGGTAGGAATGGATAATTTTGCTACCGGACACAAAAAAAATATATCCTCATTACTAGAACATGATAATTTCACTTTTGTAGAAGGTGATATTAGAGATTTGGATGCTTGTCATAAAGTTTGCGAAGGAGTAGATTTTATACTCCATCAAGCAGCATTGGGGTCCGTTCCTCGATCGATAAATGATCCCATCACCAGCAATGACGTAAATGTTGGAGGTTTTTTAAACATGTTAGTAGCTGCCAGAGATGCAGGAGTTAAACGTTTTGTGTATGCAGCAAGCTCTTCTACGTATGGGGATTCCAAGTCGTTACCAAAAATTGAAGAAAATATCGGGAAACCACTTTCTCCATATGCAATTACCAAATATGTGAATGAATTGTATGCGGATAACTTTAAGAAAACTTATGGTTTAGATACTGTGGGATTGCGTTATTTCAATGTGTTTGGTCGTAAGCAGGATCCAGAAGGGGCTTATGCGGCAGTAATTCCTAAATTTGTAATGCAATTGATGAAACACGAGTCACCTATAATTAATGGTGATGGTAGTTTTTCTAGAGATTTTACGTATATCGACAATGTGATTCAGATGAACATTTGTGCAATCACAACAGATAATACTGAGGCATTGAACAATGTATACAATACCGCATTTGGAGAAAGAACGTCTCTTAATGAATTAACAGTATTATTAAAAGAATATCTCTCAGAGTTTGATGGAGATATTGCTGATGTGGAGATGCAATATGGACCGGAACGTAAAGGAGATGTTCCACATTCGCTGGCATCAATAGATAAAGCAAAAAACCTTTTGGGTTACGAACCCAAATTTGATATAAAATCAGGATTAAAAGAAGCTGTAAAGTGGTATTGGGATAACCTATAACCAAATGCACTACGAGCGCAATAAAATAAACAACCATTATGCAAGATACTAAGATAGCAGTAATCGGATTGGGATATGTTGGACTTCCGTTAGCTAGATTATTCGCGACAAAATTTCCTGTAGTAGGATTTGATATTAATCAAAATAGAATTACAGAATTGCAATCAGGTACGGATTCTACCTTAGAAGTAGAAGATGATTTGTTGAAAGAGGTATTAAAAACGAATAATGATCTTACATCAAATGGTTTGTTTTGTACTAATAACATTGAAGAAATAAAGGATTGTAACTACTATGTAGTTACTGTGCCCACTCCCGTTGATAAAAATAACCGTCCAGATTTGACACCTTTGTATAAATCTAGTGAGACTGTTGGATCTGTGTTGAAAAAGGGAGATATAGTTATTTATGAATCTACAGTGTATCCTGGGGTAACTGAAGAAGAATGTATACCTGTTCTTGAAAGAGTAAGTGGATTGGCATTTAATAAAGACTTTTATGCAGGATATTCTCCAGAACGAATAAATCCAGGGGATAAGAAACATACCGTAGAAAAGATTCTAAAAGTTACTGCAGGTTCTACACCAGAAATAGGGAAGAAAGTGGATGCGCTATACGCTTCTGTGATTGAAGCAGGAACACATCTTGCGCCAACTATTAAGGTAGCTGAAGCCGCTAAAGTGATCGAAAATTCTCAACGAGATATCAATATTGCTTTTGTAAATGAGTTGGCAAAAATCTTTAATTTAATGGATATCGATACTCATGATGTGCTAGCTGCTGCAGGAACCAAGTGGAATTTTTTACCATTTAAGCCTGGTTTGGTAGGAGGACATTGTATAGGAGTAGATCCATATTACTTGGCACAAAGAGCACAGGAGTTTGGGTATCACCCCGAGATTATTTTGGCAGGTAGAAGATTAAACGATAGTATGGGGAATTATGTAGCTTCCGAAGTAATCAAACTTATGGTAAAACATGATATTCATATCAAAGGAGCTAATGTTCTGGTATTGGGAGTAACCTTCAAGGAAAATTGTCCTGATGTTCGAAATACCAGAGCCGTTGATGTAATTGATCAATTAAAAGATTTTGGTACCAACGTAACCGTTTATGATCCCTGGGCAAATCCAGAGGAGGTAATGCATGAATACAATCTGGAAACGACTACGAATATTCCAAATCAAAAATTTGATGCCATTGTTCTTACTGTAGCACATAAAGAATATTTGGATGTTGATCTTAACACTTTGCTAATGCCAAATGGGGTTCTCTATGATGTAAAAGGAATTCTGGAAGGAGAAGTACAAGGAAGGTTATAAGTATTACCGAGTTTTTAATTTTAGCAACTAAACAACTAATACATCTAAATTGAGCCAACTAAAGAAAGGAGCGTTACTTACGTACTTAAAAATTGTGCTTACCAATGTTATAGGAATAATGATGACGCCGTTCATCGTTAGCAATATTGGAAAGGATGAATATGGTATATTTAATGCTGTAGGGGCGCTAATAGGTACGATTGCTCTTTTGGACTTTGGCTTAACTAACACCGTAGTTCGTTTCGTTGCAAAATACAGAGCAGAAAAGGATAGAAAAGGTGAAGAGAATTTTCTGGCAACAGTACGATTAATATACTTTGTTATCTCGATGCTGGTTATCTTGCTGGGTGTTATTTTTTATTTCTTTCTAGATACTTATTTTACCAAGTTCAATCCCGAGGAGATTAGAATCACCAAGATCATGTTTGTAATTCTGATTATAAATCTGGCGATATATCTTCCTGGTATGATTTTTACAGGAATCTGCAAAGGGTATGAAGCTTTTGTTTTCCCTGAATCCGTAGGTATTATTAGGTACCTTCTTAGATCGGCAACCATAGTAGCAGTTCTGTTGTTTGGTGGTAAGGCGATATCATTGGTGATAGTGGATTCATTGTTTAATTTATTTACCATTACAGTTACTGGATATTATGTTTTCAAAAAATTAAAAGTAAGGTTTAAACTTCATCAACTTTCTAAACAATATATCCTCCATATTTTTAAGTATTCTGGTTGGATCTTTGTATTTTCATTAGTAGCAATGTTACAGTGGAAATCCGGAAGTTGGGTGTTGGGATCTATGAGTTTGCCAAAAGTACTTGGTATTTACGGTATTGGGATTGCTCTAGGATCATATTATGGAACTTTTTCAACTGCTATATCTAGTGTTTTCTTGCCTAGAGCAACACAAATGTCTGTAAATAATGCATCTGGCGAGGAATTGACAAGCATGATGATTAAGTTAGGTAGGTTGTCTTTTATCATATTAATGTATGTGCTTGGAGCTTTTATATTGTACGGAGAGCAGTTCATAAATTTATGGGTTGGAGGAGGAGATGCTGAAAACTCTGGAAGATATACTCGAAGTGAATGTAGGGAAATCTATATTATCGCGCTTGCTATTATGGTTGGATATACTTTACCATTGTTACAAGCTTTTGGAAACTCTATTCTTGAAGCAAAGAATAAATTGTCTTTCAAGGCAATACTATATTTTGTTTTTATGTTTTTAGGCGCATTATCAGGATGGCTATTGGCTTATGAGTATGGAGCTATAGGAATGATTGCTGGACTTGTAGGAGGATGGTTGATTGTGCAGAACGTAATGAATTTTTACTATCATAAAACCATTGGATTGAATATTTTTAGGTTTTTCAGAGAAATGTTACATAAGTCATCCCTTGTAATAATTTTGGTGATTTCCATAGGGTATTTTATCAACTATATTCCTGGAGAAGGTTGGCTTAATTTTGTGGTAAAAGGAATTACTTATACCGCAGTATTTATTCCGCTAATGTACTTTTTGGGAATGCTGGACTATGAAAAACAATTATTTATCAAACCAATAGCATCAGTGCTGAAACGAAAATAAGAATGGATACAGTTAAGCTACAACATATTTCGTATTCTGATAATGGTCAAAAAATAAACTATGCGTATACCGCTCAAGGTAATGCGCAAAAGTACTTTGTTCAGGAAAAACCTTTGTATTCCAAATACTTGGTGGATGTAAGTACAGTTCCCGATAGTATATCGGTGATTCCTTTTTTGTCTAATTTACTTCCGATAGCTTGGTTTGCAGGGTTTACTATAGAAGTAGATGAGGTAGATGAGGATTTCTATGATTCTCAAGAGATCGTTAAGAAAGAATTTGAAAAGAGAGATACTTCCAGAACACTTTCAGGAGGATTAACTGCAAAAACTTTAATAAAGAACAATTGTAAAGGTGATAAAGCTGCCATGTTGTTTAGCGGAGGCGTAGATGCTTATGCTACCTACATCCGGGCATATGAGCAAAAACCGGATTTGATCACGTTATTGGGAGCCGATATCGAGATAGAAGATCAAAAACAGTGGACAGAGTTTACCGACTTTATAGAAAATGAAGAGTTGTTAAAAAACAACCATAAAGAATATATAGAAACCAATCTTAGGGATTTTTATACCTATCAGGTAGAGTTATTGCTTAATGATATTGGATGGTGGGGAAAAGTACAACATGGTTTAGCGCTAATAGGAGCTCTAGCGCCACTTTCATTTTTATATAACTACGGATCGATTTATATCGCTTCTTCCTACACTGATAATATTGATATAGACTGGGGTTCTACACCAGAAATGGATGAAAAAATTACCTGGGGAGGTGGAATCAAAGTGTTTCATGATGGTTACGAACTAAAGCGTCAAGACAAAGTTGATCTCATTGCTGGTTTTGCTTCAAATACAAACACCAAATTCAGGTTACGGGTATGCTATTCTGAAAGACGAACAGAATTTAACTGTAGCAGTTGCGAAAAGTGTTTCAGAACCATTTTGGGATTAATATTGAATGGGAAGGATCCCAATGATTATGGTTTCAATGTTGATGAAGGCATATACGAGAAGTTTTACACCGTGCTTGATATCGGTGGTGCGAGTAAAGGAGTACGATATTTTTGGTGGGAATTAATGGAAAAAGCAAAGTCGGTTGATGATTTCTTTATTTTTAAAGATAAAGAAATTGAGACTCTGCAGATGAATGATATTCGAAAGGGAAAAATTGATCGGCTTTTAGAACACAAAATAAATAATCCTCATAAAGGAATTCACCGAATGAAATTTATTTTAAGAAATAAATTTCCACGGTTGATCAAATTATACAGAAAAATAAAATAGACAGATGAAATACGGGTTATTAACATACGATGAGAATAGACGTTTTTTTAACGTAGGAGACAATATTCAGAGTTTGGCGGCTAAGCAGTTTTTGCCTAAAGTAGATCAATTATTAAATCGCGAAAGGCTGGCAGAATATTCTGGAGAGCCTATCAAATTGATCATGAATGGTTGGTTTACGCACAATACCCATAATTGGGTACCGTCAGAACCGATAGATCCGGTATTTGTATCTTTTCATATGAACAATACTGCGGCTCCTTTTATGCTTAGTGAAAAAGGAATTGCTTATTTAAAAAAGCATGAACCTATTGGGTGTAGAGATCAGTTTACAGCAGATACGTTGAAAGCAAAAGGTATCGACGCCTATTTTACGGGTTGTCTTACATTAACTCTAGATTCATACAAAGTTGACGATGCTGAAAGAGGAGATCAGATTTATATCGTGGATCCATTATATAGTTACCCAAGACCAGAAAAAGTATTTTATAATACAAAAAATACGGTAAGGAATATCCTGAATGGTTCAGCATTCCAGTTGGGTAAAAAGAACAAACATCTTAAGAATTTTATCAGTAAAGAGGTTTTAGAAACTGCAGAATTCATTAATCAGGAGCCACCTTCAAATAAATACACCGACGAGGAGAAGTTTGATATGGCTGAGAATCTACTCAAAAAAT
The DNA here is from genome assembly GCF_055808215.1 of Aquimarina sp. KJ22-3. Lineage (NCBI taxonomy): Bacteria > Pseudomonadati > Bacteroidota > Flavobacteriia > Flavobacteriales > Flavobacteriaceae > Aquimarina > Aquimarina sp. KJ22-3. Next base: position 2,447,462 of record NZ_CM147859.1, read on the forward strand.
ACGCAAGAGCGAGACTAGTAATCACTTCAAGAATTCATTGTGCTTTACCTTGTTTAGCACTAGGTACTCCTGTGATATTTGTAAATGGGTTTGACAGTTTTGTAGATTCTTGTCGTTTTGATGGGATCTTAGAACTCTTTAACCGAATAGACGTGAATAGTAAAACAGGTGAGTTTACAGCTAATTTCCCTCTAGAGGGTCAAATTGGTCTGGATACGATGGTGAAAAATTTAGAGAAACACCATGATCTAGCCAATGCATTAAAAGAAAAAGTAACCAGTAAACTAAATTAGAAACTGCATAGTGATGAGACTGGTCTATATTGTAAATAGAATCGACGGCCCTGGCGGATTAGAAAGAGTACTTTCTATAAAGGCCAGCAGGCTTGCTGATCATTACAATTACGATATACATGTGGTTACCTTAAACCAAAATACCAACGAACTTTTTTATCAATTTAGCCCAAAAATTAAATATCATAACATTAATGCAACGGGCAATCCTTTGGTTCATGCGTACAAATATGCCAAAGGACTGAGAAAAGTGATTAAAAAGATAAAACCCGATGTGATTGCAGTTTGTGATGACGGACTGAAAGGGTTTCTGGTACCAAAAATTTTAAATAAGCCGTGCCCGATGATTTATGAACGGCATGTTTCTAGAAATGCCGTGATTAAGCAAGGGGCTAAATCCTTTACTTCGAAAATATCTGACCGTGTAAAATCGGCGATGATGAATTTTGGAGGGCGATCTTATGATCATTTTGTAGTACTTACCAAAGGTAATCTAGAGGAATGGACTTTTAAGAACTTAAAGGTAATTCCTAATCCCTTGTCGTTTTATCCAGAGGAAAAAAGTACACTTGATAACAAGAAAGTGCTGGCCGTTGGTAAGCAAAGCTATCAAAAAGGATATGATCGTTTACTGAAGAGTTGGAAGACTGTTTCAGATAGACATCCCCTGTGGGAGCTAGATGTGTATGGTACTATAGATAAGAACCAAAAGCTGGATGATTTAGCTCAGGAGTTGGGAGTAGCGGATACAGTGAATTTTTACCCACCTGTGAGAAACATAGCCGAAAAATACCAGCAGGCGTCATTGTATACGATGTCTTCGAGATATGAAGGATTCGGAATGGTGCTAACAGAAGCCATGGCCTATGGAGTTCCCTGTATTTCATTTGATTGTCCTTATGGTCCTTCAGATATTATTTCGCATCAGGAAAATGGAATTTTGGTAGAGAACGGAGATGTAGATGGGTTTGCCAAAGCTATTCTTACACTTATTGAAAATGAAGAGGAAAGAAAATCCTATGGGGTGAATGCTAAAGAAGCTGTAAAGAAATACCTTCCAGAAAAAATAGGAGAGGAGTGGGATACTCTGTTTAGAAGTCTAACCAATTCGGTACCTGCATGAAAATCCTTTTTATCATAGATCAGGTGTATTTGCATGGAGGTATAGAACGAGTACTTTCGATTAAGGCAAACTATTTTGCGCAGCAAGAAGACAACGAGGTTTTTATCATAACCAGTGAGCAAAAGAATAACAAGCCTTGCTATTCTTTTGATGAACGGATAAAGTTTCAGGATTTAGGAATTAATTACAATAGGTATAAATCCTATTTTCATCCCAAAAACCTGTTGAAATTACCGGGTCATATTCGGAAAACAAAATCGGCGATTAAAAAGTTGCAACCTGATGTGGTTGTAGTTTGTAGCCATAGTGCAGACACCTATTTTGTTCCGTTTTTGGTAAAACGCGTTCCTAAAGTAAAAGAGTTTCATTATTCAAAATTTATTGAAGAAGGAAAGCGTAAACGTCCCGGAGTTTTCAAGAAATGGTTTTTTAGGTTTGCAGATTATGTAGAGTCAAAATATGATAAGTTAGTCATCTTAAATAATGATGAGTCTAGCTATTACAAGAGCAATAATACCGTGGTTATTCCTAATCCGTTGACGTTCTATCCCAATGAAGTTTCCAAAGGTACTGCCAAAAGAATCATTACAGCAGGTAGAATAGCACACGTAAAAGGATATGATATACTAATTGACATTTGGAAATTGGTTCAGAAAAATAAGACCGATTGGCAACTTCATATCTTTGGAGATGGAGATAAAGGATATACTAAACAATTACAAGATAAAATAGATAAAGAAGGACTAGGAGACAGTTTACAACTCAAAGGATCTACGTCAAATATTCAAGGAGAGATGTTGGATTCTTCTATTTTTGTAATGAGTTCGCATAACGAATGTTTTCCTTTGGTACTATTAGAAGCGCAAGCCTGTGGCTTACCTATTGTATCATTTGATTGTCCATATGGTCCTAGAAATATTGTAGATAAAGAAAACGGGATTTTAATACCTATTTATGATAATGAGATTTTTGCCAATCAATTATATCAACTGATGAATGATTCAGATCAGATCAAAGAAATGGGTAAAAATGCAAGAGATAATGCACAACAGTATCAATTAGAGCCCGTAATGGGGATGTGGAAAAATATGTTTAATCAATTAATTGATAAATCATGAGATCGTTAATCATCAATTTCTATAAGTTGTTTTTGTTTCCTCATGTACTTTTGTACTACAGAAGTAGAAACAAATCAGCTATAGATATGGATATTGATCGCTGGGCTTCTGCCAAAGGACTTACAGGAAGTCGAAGATCCTTATTATTAAGTTTTTTGGCGACTTCTCCTGATTTCAGAACAGTATTCTATCATAGAAACAGAGGAATGTTTGCTTCTTTATTGAATATCTATTGTAGAAAAGAAAAATATTTCAGAATCGATATCAGTACCAAATTAGGTGGAGGGATTCTTACCGGACATCCATACAGCACTATTTTGAATGCAGAGGAGATCGGAGAGAATTTTTACGTCAATCATCTGGTAACTCTTGGTGAAGTTGATGGTAAAAGACCAACCATAGGAAATAATGTTTCTGTATATACAGGAGCCATTATTATTGGAGATATAAAAATTGGGAACAACAGTGTTGTAGGAGCTGGATCCGTAGTAGTAAAGGATGTTCCCGATAATTGTGTAGTAGTAGGAAACCCTGCTAAAATCATTAAAAAAGACGGAAATAAAGTATAATTAAATTCTAAATTGGGGGATTATGAATTTGATATTAGATATACAAAAGGCAATAGAAACCAACTATGAACGCAATGCCTTTTGCATTAGAGAACAGTATTATAGTTACCAACAGTTTGCACAGGTCATTTCAGACATAAGAAGTGCTATTCGACAATCGGTAAAAAAGGAAGAGACTAATATTGGTTTGGTCACCAATGATGATATCCAAACCTATGCTTCTATCATTGCACTTTGGATGGAAGGGAAGGCATATGTGCCGTTAAATCCTGAGTTTCCAGAGAGTAGAAACCAAATGGTGGTAGATTTGGCTGATATTGTTACGGTTCTAGACTCTTCAGAAAAAGAAGTGTTTGCCGAAACCAAAACAATTCTAACCAGGCATTTGGATACAACGGATATAGATCTAAAACCAGTTGTGGTTGGAGCAACTGATCTTGCCTATATTTTCTTTACTTCGGGAACTACAGGTACACCAAAGGGAGTGCCGATTACTTTTAGTAACCTTTCCAGTTTTATGGACGCATTTTGGGCACTGGATTATCCCATTACCAAAGAAGATCGATGCCTGCAAATGTTTGAGTTAACCTTTGATCTTTCAGTAATGTCTTATCTGGCGCCCATGCTCAAAGGTGCTTGTACATATACCATACCCAAGGATGAGATAAAATACAGCTATATTTTTGAGTTGATGGAGGATTACGAGCTCACTTTTATGCTCATGGTTCCTTCCATTTTGCATTATTTACGTCCGTATTTTGATGAAATCAATTCTCCGGCCATGAAGTACAGTTTGTTTTGCGGAGAAGCATTGCCGTTGGATGTAACGGAGGAGTGGAGCAATTGTGTTCCTAATGCCACAATTGCTAATGTATATGGCCCTACCGAATGTACCATATTTTGTACAGATTACACCTATGTTAGAAACGGTACAAACAAAACCCACAATGGGGTATTGACCATAGGTAAGGATATGAAAAATACAACTACCATTATTGTAAATGACGAGAATAATGAAGTGACTGTTGGTGAAAGTGGAGAGTTATGTTTGAGTGGTGATCAACTTACCCCTGGGTATTGGAAAAACGAAACAAAGAATAAAGAAGTGTTCTTCGATAAAGAATACAATGGAGAAAAGATAAGGTTTTACAGAACGGGAGATCTATGTAATGTGGATCACGAAGGTGATATTTTGTATTTAGGAAGAGTTGATTTTCAGGCTAAAATTCAAGGGTTTAGAGTAGAGTTGTCCGAAATTGAGTTTCATGCCAAAGCAGGATTGGATAAGACCAATGCCGTAGCGATAGCTTTTACCAATAAGATTCACAACACAGAGATTGGGTTGGTGATAGAAGGCGAAGCTATGGATACAAATGATTTGGTAACCTATATGAAAGGTAAATTGCCGGCATATATGATACCTACGCAAATAAAATTTATACAGAACTTTCCTTTAAACACCAACGGGAAAATAGATAGAAAGAAATTAAAAGAAATGTTTAGTTAAAAAAACAGAGTTCATATGGAAATTAGTACTATAAAAGAAAGAATAAGTAATGTGTTGACCTCTATTTTGGAACACAGTAACTTCGAAATGCACGACGAATTAACGGCCAAAGATGTAGATGGATGGGATTCATTATCCCACATGATCATCATTACCAAGATTGAAGAAGAATTTGGTATTCGTTTTAAACTAAGAGAGTTAAACAAGCTTAAAAACATGGGAGCTTTGGTCTCCTTAGTACAAAGTAAGGCATAAGTCGACTCAGCATGGTATTCAATTCTTTTGATTTTCTGGCATTTATTATTCCGGTATTACTACTGTACTGGCTGGTTTTCAAGAAATCCGATGTGTCACAAAACATATTGTTGTTGGTTTCCAGTTTGGTATTCTATGCATGGGCGGATTGGCGGTTTTTGGTATTGTTGATTGCCAGTACGTTGATTAACTATGCGCTAGGAATTAAAATTGCACAAACAGAAGAGGATAAGAAAAGAAGTGTATTTCTGTACCTGGGATTGATCTTTAACGTAAGCTTGTTATTGTATTTTAAGTATGCCAACTTTTTCTATCAAGGATTTTACGACATACTTCAAGTCTTTGGATCCAGTGTAAGTCATAATACCTTGCAGATTATCCTACCGCTAGGTATTAGTTTCTTTACTTTTCAAACTCTAGGATATCTTATCGATGTATTCAATGAAGAGATAGAACCTAGTAAAGATCTATTGCGTTTTTCTGTTTTTGTCACATTTTTTCCTAAGATATTATCCGGACCCATCGAAAGAGCAGCGGGACTATTACCACAACTAGAGGAGAAGAGAACCTTCTCCTATCCAGTAATGGTAGACGGATTGCGTCAAATTTTATGGGGATTTTTTGCCAAAGTAGTTATTGCAGAAAATTGTGCCGCTATAGTGAATCCTATTTTTAATGATTACCAAGCACAGTCAGGAAGTACATTGCTGTTGGGGACATTTTTCTATGCGATTCAGTTATATGCAGATTTTTCTGGATATTCAAACATGGCCATTGGGGTAGGGAAACTATTCGGTATTCAATTAATGCGAAATTTTTCGACGCCATTCTTTTCAACAAACATTGCTGATTTTTGGAGAAAATGGCATATTTCATTAACCACTTGGATGATGGATTATGTGTTTACTCCGCTATCCTTTATTTTGAGGAGGCATCAAAAAAGAGGATTAATGCTCTCTATCGTGGCTACTTTTATTCTAGTTGGTTTTTGGCATGGTGCCAATTGGACCTTTGTGGTGTATGGACTGTGTCACGGGCTTTATTTTATACCGCTGGTATATTCGGGAAAAATGAATGCTTCTGAAGTTGTAGCCGAGGGTAAAGTACTACCTTCTTTTAAGGAATTAGGCAAAATGATTTTGTTGTTTTTGCTGATTATGCTTACTGATGTTTTTTTTAGAGCAAACAATGTCGTAGAGGCTTTTGATTATTTTGGGAAAATATTCTCAGGGTCTTTGTTTGATTTTCCTTCAATTTTAATGAGTAGCAATTCACTCATTACACTAGTATTGATTTCACTTTTTGTAGTCGTAGAGTGGATTCATAGAGGGAAAAAGCATGATTTTGAGTTGAGTACATATCCGGTATGGATACGTTGGAGTTCTTATGTATTTATCTTTGTGTTATTGTTGTTTTTCGGTAAAAGTGCAGAAACATTCATATATTTTCAATTTTAGACGATCATGAAAAAGTTCATTTTAAAACTTAGCTTATTTTCTACCATTTGTTTGGGTATCGTCACTTTTGTATTGATGAACTATGGAGGGAATATTGACTATTTCTACGAGAAATTTACTACCCCAAAGACAAAATCAATGATTGTTGGGGATTCTAGAAGTTTTCAAGGGATTCAACCAGCTGTAATTAATGAGTATTTTAAAGATACCGAATATAATGCTCCAATGCTGAACTATAGTTTTACAATTGCCCAGGCGATCATCGGGCGTTTGTATAATGAAAGTATTTATAAGAAATTAGATGAGTCGGCAGATAATGGTATATTTATCATTTCGGTAACTCCAGAGATGTTAACGGTACATGAAGGGTATGACAATGCTGCAGGAGAGTTTAGAGAAGAAGGGCAACCACCTCATAATATGAATTTTGTAAATACGAATCCTAATTATGAGTATTTGGTAAAGAACTTGTCGTTTTTTCATTTTAGGGCCATGTTCCGCCAAAAGTCAAAAGTGCATAAGGATGGATGGTTAGAAGAAACCAATTTGCCAACAGATGAGAAGGTGTTTGAGGATTGGAAAGAAAACCAAATAGCGATGTTCCTGAAGGATGCCAAAAAATCAAAATTGTCCGAGGTGAGAATTCAAAGTTTATCAGATTTGATCAACAAATTGAAGCAACACGGGCATGTATTTTTGGTGAGAATGCCAATTTCAAAAGAATTCTTGAGTTACGAAGAACAATATTTTCCAACATTTGGAAATGTTATCGAAAACGTTGCAAAATCAAATGAGATATCTTATTTTGATTTTAACGTAGGGGAGATGAAATATAAGACCTATGATGGACATCATATAGATAAATTTTCGGGAAAAGAATTTACAAAGGTCTTATCAGATTCTATTTTGAATAGTATAAAAAAACGAAAAAGAGTAGCTGAACATAGCGTAAACTAATATGAATACCTTTATTCCTATAGATTGGTATTATCCGTTGTATCTTAATCTGTGCTTCTTTTTAGTACTTTTTACGCTATTGCATACCCGAATTTTAAATATGAGCGAGCCTAAAAATTTGGCTTTTATCAATGTAACGGGATATGTATTATTGGCTTTTTTAATTTTTCACATTGGTCAAAGACCCGCCAGCCATAGGTTTGGGGATACGATCAATTACTATAGGACTTTTCAGCATTACAGTACGGGAGGAGAAATTCTTACGGTCAATGACTATGGATGGCACGTGTTTATGAAGACCATGGCGAGCTTTTCCTCTATTCATACTTTTTTTACCCTTTGTGCTTTCTTTTACATTTTTCCGATGTATAAGATTTCCAAGGTGTATTTCAAGGACTATTGGTACTATGCATTCATCATGTTTGTGGTTTCGTTTTCCTTTTGGACTTACGGTGTAAATGGGATGCGTAATGGAGCAGCTTGCTCTATCTTCCTTTGGGGGTTCAGTTACCATAAAACCAACAAGGTAGCTATGGGGCTCTTATTCCTTGTTGCTTCATTTTTTCATAAAACCACCTTATTGCCCATCTTGGCATTTTTGATGACTTACATCTACAACAATCCAAAATTCTATTTCAAAGGCTGGCTGGCTTGTATACCCTTGTCGCTAGCGATGGGTGGTTTTTGGATTTCATTATTTGCCGGTTTAGGATTTGGAGACGATGACCGGCTATCGGGGTATTTAACTAGTGAAGCTGCAGAGGGTACCTTTTCTAGTACAGGATTTCGATGGGATTTTCTTTTTCATAGTGCCTTTGCTGTTTTTGCAGGATGGTATTTTGTCTTTAAAAAGAATTTTGAAGATCCGATTTACAATAGATTACTCAACACCTACCTTATTTGCAATGGCTTTTGGATTTTGGTGATTAATGCAAACTATTCCAATAGGTTTGCCTATCTGTCTTGGTTTATGATGGCAATCGTAATTGCCTATCCATTTTTGACACAACGATTTTTTAAAAACCAACATTTTTTACTTGGGATGGTAATACTGGTATATTTCGCATTTACCTATTTTATGTATTACTTCTTTTGGGGATAACTCTTAAACTAACTAACAACTATGAAAACAATTACAGTATTCACACCAACCTATAATCGGGCCTATTGTTTGGATCAGTGTTATCAAAGTTTGATAAGACAGACCAATCAAGATTTTCTTTGGTTAATTATTGATGATGGATCTTCTGATAATACCGAAGAATTAGTGAATTCCTGGATTGCTGAAAATAAGATTGCAATACAATATCACTTTCAGGAAAACCTGGGAATGCATGGCGGACATAATGCAGCATATCGTTTGATTGAAACCGAACTTAACGTTTGTATCGATAGCGATGACTTTATGCCGGATGATGCTATCGAAAAAATCCTTACCAATTGGGAAAAGATTAAAGGGAAGGACAATTTTGCAGGTTTAGTAGGTCTTGATGCTAATACCAAAGGAGATATTATTGGAACCAAAATTCCTGATCACCTTACGGAAACTAGGCTATATGACTTATACCAGAAGCATGGTGTTTTGGGAGATAAAAAACTGGTGTTCAGAACTGAAGTGGTTAAAAAATATCCACCGTATCCTATTTTTGAAGGTGAACGCTTTGTGCCTCTTGGATACCTATATCAACTTATAGATCAGGATTACAAACTACTGCCAGTAAATGAGGTGTTTTGTATTGTAGAGTACTTAACCGATGGGTCGAGTATGAACATGCTAAAACAATACCGTAGACACCCTAATGGTTTTGCTTTTTCCAGAAAGAGCAGAATGAAATTAGGAGAAAGCTTTAAAGAGCGTTTCAAAAATGCCATTCACTATGTTTCTTGTGCATTGTTTACCAAGAATGGATCCTTTTTGGCCGAGTCTCCAAGAAAATTAATCACACTTTTGGCAATCCCGTTTGGAGTAGCATTAAACATGTATATCCGTTTTAAAACCAGAGGAGGAATATAATGGCACCAATCAGGGTATTGCAGGTTTTTACTATCATGAATCGTGGTGGGGCAGAATCAATGATCATGAATTATTATCGAAATATTGATCGCGATCAAATACAATTCGATTTTTTGGTGCATCGTAAAGAAAAAGCAGCGTTTGATGATGAAATAGAACGTTTAGGAGGTAAGATCTATAAACTAGATCCTATCAACCCTGTTTCTCCAGGGAAATACTATGAAGCGCTAAGAGGTTTTTTTAAAGCGCATAGTGACTACGCTATTGTACACTCTCATCTCAATACCTTTAGTAATTTTCCACTCAAAATAGCTAAAGAATTCAATATCCCTTGCAGGATTGCTCACGCACATATTGCAATTTCGGACATAACTCTATCCAATATTCGTAAAGAAGGACTAAAAGAGACTGCAAAGAAATGGATCAAATTTCGATTAAAGCAGAAGGTAAAGGATAACACCACTCATCTTTTTTCTTGTGGAGAGAAGGCGGGAAAGTGGCTTTTTGGAAAAGAGACGTCATTTCAATTGATGAATAATGCGATTGATAGTAAGAAGTTCGCTTATAACGAGGATATAGCTAGAACTTATAGAAATACACTACATATAAAAGAAGATACATTGGTATTGGGGCATGTGGGACGCTATGCTAGCCAAAAGAATCATGCTTTTTTGATTGATATTTTTGCAGCTACACTCAAAAAAATCAGAACTGCGTATTGATTTCAGTAGGAGATGGACCCCTAAGAGCTGGAATCGAACAAAAAGCCAAAGCGTTAGGAATAGACGATAAGATACTATTTTTGGGAGTTAGAGAAGATATCCCAGAATTGTTTCAGGTGTTTGATGTATTTGTTTTCCCATCGTTTTATGAAGGTCTTCCGGTTACCTTGATCGAAGCTCAGGCTGCAGGTGTAAAAGTAGTGGCATCCGATACCATTACTTCTGAAGTACATGTTACCGATGAGATTACATTTTTACAACTAGAGAAAGAAGCCGATATATGGGCAAAAACGATACTGGAGACAGATACCTCAAAAAAGGGGCAAAACACTGATAAAATTGTTGATGCAAATTATGATATTGTTTCCAATACCTTAGCGATGGAGAAATTTTACTTAGAACAATCAGCGATATAGCTATGGCAGGGATAAAAGAGAAAATATACAATAACATGCCATATCCTTTTAAGTTTATATTGTTGAACATAAAAGGATACTTAAATAGCAAACAACGCTATAATAAAGAGTTTGAAGGCTATTTGAAAGAGCACATCCAATTGTGGGATGCGGATATAAAAACGGTAACTCGTTTTCAGGATAAAAGATTGTCCATGTTGTTGTCAGAAGTCCTGGAGCATTCGGAATGGTATGGCGATATCATGAAAAAGTTGAATATTACTGCAGAGGATATTCAAAATTCACCCAAAGAAGTGTTGTCCAAAATGCCGATACTTAAAAAATCTGAACGGAAGAATGAAGTAGAACGTTTGGTAAATAAAAAACGTGAAACCGCAATGGTGGGGCATACGAGTGGTACTTCTGGATCTCCTACTATAGATTATATAGATCGAGATTCGATCAATATATCTTTTGCTCTATGGAAACGATTTCATCATGTGATTGGGATACAACCCAAAAGCAGACAAGTTCGGTTTTCTGGTCGATTAATCGTGGATACAACCACCAAAAAACCTCCATTTTGGGTATATAATTATTTCGAGAGACAACTGTTGATGTCTACCTATCATCTTACCGATGCTAACTTAGGACATTACATCAAAAAACTAAATTCGTTCAAGCCAGAATTATTGGATGGCTATCCTTCTGCGATTTATATCATTAGTAAATATATCAACCAGAATGGGATTCAATTAACGTTTACGCCAAAAGCAATAGCAGTAACCGCAGAGACCTTGTATGATTATCAGCGAGAAGAGATACAAAAAGCGTTTGGTTGTCATGTATTTAACCAATACGCTTCTAGCGAAGGAAGCCCTTTTATAACCGAATGTGTTGAAGGGAATTTGCATCTTAATTTGGACTCAGGAGTTTTTGAATTCATAAACACCAAAGGAGAACCCGCACAACCTGGGGAAATTGCAAAGCTGGTGGTAACTAGTTTTATTAATTACAAAACACCATTAATACGGTACGATATAGGAGATACGGTATTATTGTCTCCTGCAGATAAAGAATGTCCGTGTGTGTGCAATATGCCCATCATAGAAAAGATCATTGGTAGAGAAGACGATATTTTGTGGACTGAAGAGAAGGGATATGTAGGCAGAATGGATACTGCATACAAAGGATTGCATGGCATTGTTAAAAGTCAGATCGTTCAGGAAAGTCCGGATAAAATCGTGATCAATCTAATGCCAGATAAGGAATATAACGAATCAATACAAGATCAATTGCTCAAGAATTTAAAGGATAGATTAGGAGAACAAATTGAATATAAGATTTGTGTAGTAGACGATATTCCTTTGGGACCTAATGGTAAGTTTGATGCAGTAAAAAGAAACTTTGAGTTACAACTTTAAAACCAATACAATACGTTGACAATTTTACATTTAATAACAGGTTTAAGTGGTGGTGGAGCCGAACATATGGTTTTGGAGCTTGCGGGTCAAACTGTGGGTACTGCAGACAAAACGATTGCAGTTTCTGTGTCTAACAGAAAACAAATACAGCACAAGTTTGAAGAAAAAGGTATTGAGTGTCATTTCTTAAATATAGCCTCTCCAAAATCGATATTACCTGGACTCAAGAAATTAAAAGAAATATGTACCAAAGAAAAGGAGTTGGTTTTTCATTGTCATATGTTTCATGCTTTTGCCTTTGGATTGTTATTTAAGCTTTTCTTCAAAAATGTACCTATTGTTTTTACGCTACATACCAATAAAGTAAAACAGTCCTATCGAAGGGTTTTATTGTTTGTGTCAAAAATCTTTAGAAAGAAGGATATTATTTTCAGTTCAAACTCCAAAAAATGGTATTTAAAGAATAGTGTAGCTATACCTAATGGAGTGGATACCAGTCGCTTTGATGATTCAGTAAAAAAACTAAATAACCCTTTTGTTTTTCTGTTTTTAGGAAGATTAACCGAACCCAAAAACCCTTTGTTTTTGATCGAATTGGTTAAAAGATTAAAAAACGCCGGGAAAGAGAATTTCGTAATTCATGTTGTTGGTGATGGGGGGTACAGAGAAGCACTGGAACAAGCGATAACTAAAGAACATTTTTCAGATTACATACAGTTGTTTGGTCACCAAAATGATGTGCCAAAATACCTTAAAGATGCCAATTGTTTAATCATTACTTCTTTATGGGAAGGAATGCCAGTTTCTATTATAGAAGCAGGAGCATCACGATTACCAGTAATTTCAACACCAGTGGGAAGTATTCCCGATTTTTTGAATGCTGAAAACGCTTACCTCACTCATTTGGATGGTTTTCATGAAGCAGCCATTTCGGTAATGACCAATTATGATGCAGCTTTACAAAAAGCAGAGGTTTTGTATGCGTTAGTCAAGAAACAGTATGATATCAATGAAGTGTATAATTTACATCTAGAATTGTATAGAAGCGCTATAAAAGGATAATAAACAGAATAACTATGCTATTTAACTCTTTTGATTTTTTTGTCTTTCTACCGATAGTATTGGTATGCTATTGGTTGTTAGCTAAAAGTATCAAATGGCAGAATGTGTTGCTGTTGATCGCTAGTTACGTGTTCTATGGTTGGTGGGATTGGCGTTTTCTATCACTGATAGCATTAAGTACGATTGTTGATTATTTTGTAGGCTTCAAGGTGTATAGATCTGATGATAAAACAATAAAAAAGAGATGGCTTTGGGTAAGTGTGCTTTTTAATATTGGGTTGTTGGGCTTTTTTAAATACTTCAATTTTTTTGTGGATTCCTGGATAGAGCTATTTGCATCTTTGGGGTACACCTATCAAGATGTTTGGACGCTAAGTATCGTATTGCCTGTAGGGATTTCTTTTTATACGTTTCAAACCATGTCGTATTCCATCGATATTTATCGAGGGAAACTAGAACCTACAAAAGACTTTGTTGCTTTTGCAGCGTTCGTTAGTTTCTTTCCACAATTGGTAGCAGGACCTATCGAAAGAGCCACCAATCTGGTTCCTCAGTTTTTGAAATCACGAACGTTTACCTATGATGCCCTTTCAAAAGGAGGGAAGCTGATGATCTGGGGATTCTTTTTGAAGTTAGTTGTAGCCGATAGAGCAGCCATATATGTAAATGCGGTATATAACAATATTGAAAGCCATGATGGACTGAGTTTTATTGCAGCTACCATACTTTTTGCATTTCAGATCTATGGAGATTTTGCAGGGTATTCTTTGATCGCTATTGGTACAGCCAAATTGTTTGGTTTTGACTTGATGACCAATTTTAGAAGACCCTATTTTGCGGCTTCTGTAAGTGAGTTTTGGACCCGCTGGCACATATCCTTGTCTACCTGGTTTAGAGATTATTTGTATATCCCTTTAGGAGGAAACAGAGTTTCAAAACCAAGATGGTTGTATAATCTATTTATTACGTTCTTGATTAGCGGTTTATGGCATGGCGCTAACTGGACCTTTGTAGCTTGGGGAGCATTAAATGGGGTGTATTTGATCGCAGAAGCATTACTGTTTAAAAAAGGTCGTAAGGGACTGCATAACGTGTTGTTGACTTTTGTCTTAATCAATTTATCCTGGGTCTTTTTTAGAGCGAATAGTATCAACAATGCTTTATCTATGATCGGTGAAATGTTTACCAATCCAGGGAGGTTGTATATAGGTAGTGGAGATGATATTGCAGCTTCGCTGTATGCTACTTTGACTATTGCGATGTTGGTTTTGGTAGAAATCAAAAAAGAATATTTTAATTCGTTGTTTACAATTTCCAAAAATAGGTTGGAGCTTATCCGACTGGTTGGATATGCTATTGTCGTATTTATGATATTGTATTTTGGGGTGTTTGGAGAGAGTCAATTTATTTATTTTCAGTTTTAGAATCGGATGAAAAAAGAATTTAAATCGTCAATCATAAAGATCATGAAGTTTGTCATCATTTTATTGATCATTGATTTTTTGTTGGGTACGATTGCAAAACAGATATTCTTTAGTCAGGAAACTGGAAAGTTTGCACGTGCTACCCATGTAATCGAGGATAGTGAAGCCAAAGTCATGGTATTTGGTAGTTCGCATGCACATCGACATTATGTACCCAAGGTATTCGAACAAGAATTACAAACTATTTGCTATAATGCGGGAGCAGAAGGTCAACAATTGTTGTTTCATACAGCCCTACAACAAATGGTATTAAAAAGGTCAAAACCGGATTTGTTACTTCTCAATATAGACGAAGATTTTCTGTATAGTTCAAAAGAGGCATATGATCGATTGGCAGATTTGCATCCTTATTATTCGGATCATCGCGATGTGTTGAAACCAATTTTGGAGATGGGGTCTACAGGAATCGATTTTAAATTGTTTTTCAAATCCTTCCAGGCGAATTCAACTTTGATACATGCGTTACGTTATTATGCTTCTCCTCAATTAGATCAAAAAGGATATAGACCTCTTTATGGAAAAGTGAAGCCTTCCAAAAACTTAAAGAGGTTTGAAAATCTGGAAGCGGGAGATGATATTGATCCCAATTTCGTTATCGCGCTAGAGCGTTTTATTGCAGAAGCGAAAGATAATGGAGTGCCATTGGTTTTTGTGACCTCGCCCAATCTGTTGGTTACAGACTATTCGAACAACGAGTCTTTATCCAAAATAAAAGAAATTGCCAGGAAAGAACAGGTGTTGTTGCTGGATTTTTTTAATTCTGAAACATTTTTGGAACAATACCATTTGTTTCATGATACATCGCACCTCAATAATGATGGAGCAGAATTGTTTACCAAGTTGGTGGCAGATAAGATTAAAGAATTGCAACACTCCAAATGATGATAAGAAAACAAATAGAAGTTGAATTAGATATGAATTTTAGAATTACCAGATATGCTTTTTAACTCTTTAGAATTTTTTGTCTTTTTACCAGTAGTTTTTCTATTGTACTGGTTCGTAGTACATAAAAATTTGAAACTTCAGAATTTTCTGGTGCTTGTAGCTAGTTATGTGTTTTACGGATGGTGGGATTACAGGTTTTTATCATTGATAGCACTAAGTACGGTTGTAGATTATTTTATTGGTATCGGTATTCATGAATCTGATAACAAAAAGATCCGTAAGCGGTTATTGTTCTTGAGCGCATTATTCAATTTAGGGTTATTAGGATTTTTCAAGTACTACAATTTCTTTGTGGATTCTTGGATCGATTTGTTAGCTTCTATTGGATATACAGTAGAAAGCACATGGACATTAAAGGTAATATTGCCCGTAGGAATATCCTTTTATACCTTCCAAACCATGTCGTATTCTATTGATATTTATAGAAAACAAATGAAACCTACTAGAGATTTTGTTGCTTTTGCGGCATTTGTATCCTTTTTCCCGCAGCTGGTGGCCGGACCTATAGAACGAGCTTCTAATCTACTACCACAAATGTTGGAAAAAAGAAAGTTTGACAAAACCAAGGCATTAAAAGGTATAGAGTTAATAGTTTGGGGATTGTTTAAAAAGGTGGTGATTGCAGATTCGTTTGCTCCTATTGTGAATGATATTTTTGCGAATTATACCGATTACTCCGGAGGTACATTAATAATGGGTGCAGTGCTCTTTGCCTTCCAGATATATGGGGATTTTAGTGGATATTCGGATATTGCGATTGGTACGGCCAGACTCTTTGGTTTTGACCTGATGACCAATTTCAATTTCCCTTATTTTTCAAGAAGTATAGGTGAGTTTTGGAGAAAGTGGCACATTTCATTATCCACGTGGTTTAGAGACTACTTATATATCCCCTTAGGAGGCTCCAAAGTAGGGAAGTGGAAAGGAATTAGAAATGTGTTTGCTATTTTTTTGGTAAGTGGGTTTTGGCATGGAGCTAACTGGACTTTTATTGTCTGGGGAGGGATTCATGCGCTACTTTTTATTCCATCTTTCGTATTAGGAACTAACCGAAGGCACTTGGAAGATAAGGTTGCCACCACAAATATTTTGACATATGTAAAAACAACAACTCAAGTACTGTATACTTTTTTTGTGGTTACCGTAGCATGGGTCTTTTTTAGAGCAGATTCTATACGAGATGCCTTTCAATATTTGGGAGGCATACAATCATTGAAGGTGGATGCTACTAGTTTTATTATGTATTCTGACATATTATTGATCTTAGTGTTGTTGGTTTTGGATTTTATGCGATACAAAAAGAAGAAAATACACTTTATTTTATGGGTGCTTATGGCTATTGCTATCGTAGGGTCACTCAACAGAGAAATACAAGCAGAGTTTATTTATTTTCAATTTTAGGAGATGAAGTATATTAAAAATATTATCGTTGCTATCGTTATTCTGGAAGTTCTAAATCTGGGATATGCTGTCATTACCAAAGGATCAGATGCTTTTTTACCGATGACTGGTTTTAATGATCCTCCGTTGTATTATGATATGAACGAATTGTATGGGGTAACCCGGCAAAAGAATAGTAAACAAATGATTAACTATCCTTGGGGAGGAGTGGTTAACGAAATCAATTCCTTTGGGTTTCGGGATGATGAATTCGATCAGGGAGGAACTCTGGTGGTAGGTAATTCATTTGTAGAAGGATTTGGAATGGACAATCAGGATCGTTTTTCTGAACTATTGGAGGGGAAGTTAAAAACAAAAGTAAACAATGCTGGGTCAGGAGGGGTTTGGACTCCTGTGCAAGGTATCGTTTTAGTAAAACATCTGTTGAAGGAGAAAGGCCTGAAGTTTGATAAAGTGATATTTGTGATGACTCCGGGAGAAGTGGTTAATATTGGGCACAGGAATCCAAAAAATGACCCTAACAGGAGTTATCCTTATAGAAACGAAGATAACATTGAATTCTATGCAGCTAGCAGTAATAGTTTTGGCAATCACCTTTCTTTAACCAGTAAAGTAAAACGATTCAGTAAAAGCTTATTGATGTTTAAATTATTCAATGTTTTCAAATATTATGGTACTGCCAAAACAAAGAACAAGGATGTTGATTTTGAAAAAGAAAACCTGGATTGGGTTATCCATCAGTTGGAAGCTCAAGATTTAGGGATCACCATTGATATGGTAGTCATTAATAATCTGGGAAGAATTAATATTAAAAATATTCACGATTATAAAAGTAATACTCAGCAAGTACGATATCACGTTGTTGATTACCCAGATGGACTAAGTAATTATTTTGTGGCTAATGGCCATTTAAATGAGAAAGGAAACGAAGTATTGGCCGATCTGCTTTTGCCGATCTTTCAATAAATAAAAATCCCGGGTACTTACTACCCGGGATTTTTTATATGATAGTTGTTAGTTTTTTAGTTTGTACACGTATTCGTGTTAGCGATTACGATATTAGTACCCGCCGCTTTCTGATCGATACAGTCTAAATTGGTACCGATTACCGTAATGTTGTTATTACCAATATTCAGATTACTACATCCTTGTTGGATGGTAATTCCATCTTGTCCGGTAGATTCGATAGTATTACCTGTAATATCAATATTTTTTGCATTTACTAATATGATACCTTTCTTGGTTCTGTTTTCCATGAAATCTACACCACTAGTTCTACTTATCGTGGTAGATCCTGTAAAATCATTATCTCTAAAGGTAGTTTTGAAACTTTCCTGACCAGCATTTTCATTTACTGCTACCATCTTAACGCTTTCCCTAGCAACTCGAACAACATTGTTATTTCTAAAGGTAACATTGTCCATAGTAGTAAGATTACCAAAGATAGCAATACTAGCATCTCTATCACTGGTTAATGTATTGTCATAGATATCAAAGTTTCTAATATCCTTTGGTTGTATTCCTACGCCAAAATCTTCAATAACATTACCATAAATTTCCATATCTCTTTGATACGCTGCTATACCAATATTATGTCCAATAATTCTATTGTTAGCAATTACATTATTATACGTATCTGATGAATTAGGGTGTCCTGTTGTAATTCCAGCTCCTATATTATCGTCGGCTGCAGCTACGATAGTGTTACCGATAATCTTCACTCCATGTCCTGCACCAATCGCAATTCCATCTTCAGTGGTATTGTTTTCTATAGTTACATCTTCACCAATGGCTACAACAAAAGCACCAAACTTACTTCCTATTTCAGTACAGTTTCTTATCGTAATATCGTACGCTTTTTCATAAAGAATAAAGTTACCTGCATCATCTTTCCCTCTGAATGCCTCTACATCTAAAGCAACTCCTGGAGCCATTCCTGGAGAGCCTGGCATATCAATACCTGCATCTTTAAAATGACATCCATCTAATGTGATATTAAATCCGTCTGTAATAGAAACGTTATTTCTTCTATTACTATCGAACGTACAATTTGTAAATCTGATGTTGTTAGAAGGCTGATAATTTGGTTGGAAGGTAAAGTTAAGACTGTTAACGTTTCCACCATCTCCTGTTCCAAAGGCCATAGTTACACCATCAATATCTACGTTATTAGAACCGTGTACCATAAGTACCATACCAAAAGCATGCGGTCCTGGCTGTGAATTGTCGTCGTGATTTTTTCGGTCTCCGATTAAGTTTCCACCTTCTACTCTTACATTAGATTCACCTCGAATACCTAGTAGCACATAATTCTTTCTACTGTTTGGTTGCACTCTTAAATATGTTCTATCAGTCATTCTAAAAGTAAAGTCTGAAGGAATATTTACAGATTCTACAGATGGATAGAAATTTTGATTTGTAGTCGTGCTGGTCACGGTAGCTACTTCAAAAAAGGCATCAAATTGATCTACTTCAAAAGTAGTGGCACCCAAGGCCTTGGTTTGATTGATTAAGTTTTCAAAATTTGTATTGTTGGCTAAGGCAACAGTAGTATTAACTTCTCCTTGAACAATATTCTTCCATCTAGAAGGAATAAATTTAAAGATAGGATCTTTTAATTGAACGTCTCCTTTTAGCTCTAGATCAGAATTCATTATTCTTCCATCGATATATCCTCCAGAGAAATTTAATGTTCCGTTGATAATTAATCCTCCGTCAAAGTCAAAATTAACATTGGCCGGTAAATCAACAGATTTTCCTTGTAAGTCTAATTGACAATTAATTACGGTTGTAGTATTCGCTTTGATAGAAGAAATATCAAAATCACATGGATCCGTAACTAAATCCGGATCTGGTTCTGGGTCGGGATCAGGATCTGGGTCCGGATCAGGGTTTTCTACCCCATCGGGTATGATTTCCTCAAATGATTCGTTGCTACATGCAACAAAAAGAATAGTTAGGCAAATAACTAGAATGTGGGGGGTCATTCTTTTCATAGCAAAATAAATTTGGTTATGTAATATTTAGTTTCTAAGTAATTATTTCGCCATATATATATTTAAGGGTTTAGTACAAATAAACGTAATTTCATCGAGAGTATTGTGCATCACGTCGATAAAAAATGTTAAAAATTGCACAAAAAAACTATTTTTATAACAATTGCTTAATACTATTACGGGAACACCGCACAACAAAGTTGCAAAATGGGGCTTTTCCCCCAGACTTCTTAACTTTTTTGCAATTATTTTTGCAATCGCATAATTCTTAAATTTTCTGTGTGAGAAAAATATGATTTCTGCAGTAAAAGAAAGAGTATTATCTATATTTGCATTCGAAATAAATAAACCAGGATTATAATTTTCATGTAAAGGGGGAATATGAATAAAATTATCCGTGTTACAACCATACCAAAGTCCTTAGGAGGATTACTCAAAGGCCAGCTAAAATTTATGTCTCAATACTATGAGGTTATCGGTATCTCAGGTAAAGGGGAAGGGAGACTGGATAGAGTCGCAAAAGAAGAGGGCATTGCTGTGGTGCCGGTAGAAATGACTCGAAAGATCACACCTATAAAAGATCTTCAGGCGGTTTATACATTATATAGGATCTTCAGAAAAGAAAAACCTGATATTGTTCATAGCCATACACCAAAGGCAGGAACATTGGCAATGCTAGCTGCCAAATTAGCCAGAGTACCACATCGATTGCATACTATTGCTGGACTACCACTACTTGAAGCTACAGGGCCAAAAAGAACTTTATTAGATACAGTAGAAAAGATTACTTATGCCTGTGCTACAATGATATACCCGAACTCTTTTGGGTTAAAGGATATTATTATTCAAAATAAATACACAAAGCCTAAAAAGCTAAAGGTGATAGCCAATGGGAGTTCTAATGGGATAGACACTTCCTTTTTTGATCCTGCTCTATATACATCAGAAGATAATCAGAAGCTTAGAGACGAATTGAAAATCAAATCGTCTGATAAGGTGATTATTTATGTAGGTAGGTTGGTAAAGGATAAAGGAATTAATGAATTGGTCCAAGCTTTTAAAAGAATCAGTACAGATCATACAGAAGCCAAATTACTTTTGGTGGGTATCTATGAAAAAGATCTGGATCCTTTATCTCCAGAGATTGAAAGCGAGATTGAAACAAATCCAAATATCATTTTTGTTGGGTGGCAGAATGATGTAAGACCCTTTTTTGCAATTTCTGATATTTTAGCTTTTCCTAGTTATCGAGAAGGTTTTCCAAATGTGGTGATGCAAGCCGCGTCTATGGGAGTCGCAAGTGTAGTAACTGATATTAATGGATGTAATGAGATCATCACTGAAGGGGAAAACGGATTAATCATACCCGTTAAAAATACAGAAGCCCTATATCAAAAGGTATCAGAACTCATAAAAAATGACGAGGTAAGAAATACGTTGGCGGCAAACTCAAGAACGTCTATAACTACCCGATACGAATGTCAGGTGGTATGGGAGAGCTTATTAGAAGAATACCGATCTTTGATGAACTAACCAAATCTACAATCAATGAAAAGGAAGTTTAAGTTATTGAAAAAAAGACTTGATGTTTTTTTCAAGGACCCCGAGCGGAAAAGTTTTTTTCGAATTTTTAGAGAAGCTATTGGGTTTTGGATGGCCAAAAAAGAATTTCCTTATTTCTACTTTGGTAAATTTTTATATCGTAAAGATGTAAAAAATTATAAAGATTACTTGAGCAGTAAAGAAGTGGATAACATTACTTTGTCCAAAAAATTGCATCGTCCGCAATATGCAACACTGCTTAGAAACAAATTAGCTTTTGCTCTATTCATGGAGAAGAACAAGTTGCCTGTTCCTCCGATGATTGCCTACAATCTTAAGAATCGTTTTTTTTACAATTCTAATTTTACCCTAGTACATAGTAAAGAAGACCTATCAACATATTTTAATACCCTTTTTGAAAAAGAAGAAATCACCAAGATTTTTGTAAAAGCGATTACCGAAATGGGAGGTGTAGGGGCCTATTTGGTTACCAAAGATAATGTCGATCAAACGGTAGAAGAACACGGTGAATATATTATGAATAACGATTGTATTCATCAAGAAGTGATCATTCAGCACGAAAATATCAATGTACTGTATCCACATAGCGTAAACACTATACGGTTTGATACGTATCTGGATAACAAAGGAGACGTGCATATTCTTTCGGGGTATATGAGATTTGGTAGAGGAGGTAGTGTTCTGGATAATAGCAGTGGTGGTGGTTTCTGGGTAGCTATCGATATGGAGAAAGGAGTGCTGGTAGAAAAAAGTTATCAATTGATGAAATACGGTGGTAAACGTTTTAAAAGCCATCCAGATACAGGAACAGTTTTCTTAAACCATGAGCTTCCTTATTTCAAAGAAGCTTGTGATCTGGTAAAACAATGTGTTAATCATATTCCAGATAGAATCATAGGGTGGGATATTGCGGTTAGCCAAAATGGACCAGTTATTATAGAAGGGAATGATAATAACTCCTTGTTAGGTCCTGATCTGGTGTTTGGAGGGTTTTGTAAACATCCATTGTATCAGGAAATCATTAGTAACATTTAGTAAAAAAAACAATAAATCGGGGAATGAAACTTTTTGAAACAGCTAGAAATAAAGCTTTTTGGATCGTAGACGGATTAAAAGGTGGGGCTAAAAAACGTCATTACGAAGAGATCAAGTTTGTCAATGAAAATCCTTTGAATCAAAAGGCGATAGCATACAAAGAAGAACATTTAAAAAAAGTGCTGGATCACGCCGTAGCTACTTCACCTTTTTACCAGGAACAAAATGGATATGGGTCCATCGAAGATTTTCCGGTGATCAATAAAAATGTAATTCGAGAGAATTTTGACGATTTTCAATCCACAGCTTTTAAGGATCAACCAAAATTTACGGTAAGTACTAGTGGTTCCACAGGTACACCTTTCAAAACGTTTCAGGATAAGAATAAGCGACTCAGAAACATGGCGGATACCATATTTTTTTCTGAAAATGCAGGTTTTAAAATAGGAAACCGATTGACTTATTTCAGAATGTGGAATGCCTTTGAAAAAAAGAGTTTTACAACACGAGTATTACAAAATATAGTGCCAATTGATGTATTTGAGTTTAGAGATGAAAAACTAATACAACAGGTAATTGATGACTTGCCAAATAGTAAATCTTCAGATAGCTGGCTGGGATATGCTTCTGCCTACGAAGAGATTTGTAAATACTTAGACAGGAATGATTACTCAGTTGTGCCCAATAATCTCAAGTCAATCATCGCCATGTCTGAGCGATTGAATGACTATACCAAACAAAGCGTTCTTAAATATTTTGATACCGAAGTGGTTTCCAGGTATTCTAATGTAGAGAACGGAATTTTGGCACAGCAACCTCTCGGAAATAAAAAACACTTTGATATTAATGAGGCGAGTTATCTGGTAGAAATTCTGGAGATCGGCTCCAACAAAAGAGTACCCGATGGTGAGTCGGGAAGAATAGTGATTACCGATCTGTTTAATTATGCAGTACCGATGATTCGATATGACACTGGTGATATTGGAAGAAAGGATACCGTAGATGGAAAAGCCATTCTTTTGGAGGTAAATGGAAGAAAGATCGATCAGATTTATGATACCAAAGGAGAGCACATTTCTACAAACCTGGTGTTATTGGTAAACAACTATCCAGAATTGAAACAGTGTCAGTTGATCCAAAAGCAAAAGGAACGTATCATTTTAAAATCAATAGCGAAGGTGATTTTTTGCGAGAAAATGAGTTTGTTAACGACTTTAAAGGGTATTTGGGCGAAGATGCCAAAATCACTGTAGAATATGTTGATGAAATTCCGTTACTTGCATCTGGAAAAAGAAGAGTGATGGTTAATGAAATGAACAATTGATTGACGCTAAGCCGCTAGATAATGTATAGATCTTTTTTCAAACGTGTTCTTGATTTTTGTATCTCCTTCACAGTGTTGGTTTTGATTTCTCCACTGTTTTTGATATTGATTATTTTTCTGGCTATTGCCAATCAGGGAAAACCTTTCTTTGTGCAAAGAAGGCCTGGGAAAAATGAAAAGATATTTAGCATCGTTAAATTAAAAACGATGAATGATAAGAAGGATGACCAAGGTAACTTGTTACCGGATAAAGATAGAATCACAAAAGTAGGAGCATTTGTTAGGAAAACCTCGCTTGATGAGATTCCGCAATTGCTGAATGTGTTAAAAGGTGAAATGTCACTAATTGGTCCTAGACCATTAATTATAGAGTATCTCCCCATCTATAATAGTACACAAAAAAAACGTCATAATGTTAGGCCTGGTATTACAGGCTGGGCTCAGGTTAATGGAAGAAATTCTATTACCTGGAAAAAAAGTTTGAGTATGATGTCTGGTATGTAGAGCATCTTAGCTTTCTGGTCGATTTGAAAATCATTGGATTAACATTACAGAAAGTGATTCAGAAAAAAGATGTAAATCTATCCGAAGAACTGACGTCAGAATATTTTAATGGAAACAATTAGGGTTTAGAAACAGTACTATGAGCAAAAATCTTGAGGTAATTGGGATCACCAAAAAAATGCTGAGAGAAGCAATTGATCAAAATACATTTTGGCAGGATAAGCTAGCTCCAATGCCAAGAGCTAAGGCGAATTGGTTGGTTGCTAACTCTAGGATTGCTGAAGATGATTATTGCGGGGTGATTGGTTATGAAGACCAAAAAATGATCTCCTTTATTTTTATGTTTCCAGATCTTGCGAATTCTCATAACCAAGAACCGCAAAAGGTATACTGGATGATTTCGTGGTGGGTACATCCTACTTACAAGGATACGGTTTTGGGCACCTATATCTATAACGAAGCAGTAAATCTAACCGGGAAACGAGTTTTGATTAAGTCCTATGCAGAAAATGTGAATACTTTCTACGAGAAACAACCGTTTACGGTAATCGCTTCCAGGTTAAGACATACAATATTCTTCAGTTTAGATCCCTCGATGTTGATCGGAAGGTTTAAATTTTTGAAACCAGTACAATTTCTTTTGGAAGCGGTGGATTCGGTGATATACAGTTTCTTCAAGTGGATCAATGGATTCAGGTTCAAGAAAAACACAAAATCGTTGCACTACGATTATATAAATCAAATAGACGAACCTACCTGGAAATTTATCGAACCACTTTGCCAGAATGACCTGATATACAAAACCAAAGAATATATCAATTGGCAAATTGATTCCGGTCAGTACTTGCAAACCCCGATTTCCAAAAAGTTTCCGCGAAAGGCTTTACAAACGGGTATAAGCAATAATATTCATATTCATAATTTAAAAGTAATTAAGGATAAGGAGATTATTGGATTTATATCTTATGTGATTAATTTTAACGAGCTGAATGTGAAATATTTTCTGGCAAAAGATGAAGCGCATTATGAACTATGTGTAGATGCACTTATTGATAATTTTGCAAAATCAGGTAGAAGATTCATTTTTACAGATGACACCCAGCTTTCTGATACCATTACCAAAAGGTATAAGACCATATTTACCCATAAGGTGATCAAGAAAGGACTGGCGCATAATGAGACCAATTTGAATCTTGAACATATAGAATTATTGAATAGAGACGGACATTTTTATTAGACCAAAAATACGATTAACCAACTATGAATTTTATACATCAACTTCAGGAATCCATACAAAGCCATGCACAACACAATGTGTTATGCATCAAAGGAGTGTTTTATTCGTATCAGGATTTTGCTAACGAAATATCCAAAATAAGACAAGCCATTGCTTCTACGATTGAGGATTCTGAAAAGTTGATAGGATTGGTGACCAATGATGATCTATACACTTATGCGAGTATCGTTGCGCTTTGGTTTGAAGGAAAAGCTTATGTGCCTGTTAATCCTTTATCTCCGATAGAACGAAACACACAGGTTTTTGAAATGACAAAGACCAAATATGTGTTGGATTCCTCAGAGGAATCGTTATATAATTCACTTTCTGTAATACAAACACATACATTACCAGATGCTGCACCTAATCTTGTTCCAAAAGCAGGGGATGGAGAGGATCTGGCGTATATATTGTTTACATCAGGAACCACTGGCTTGCCTAAGGGAGTTCCTATTACATTCAATAATGTTCAAGGACTCGTAAATGCAATAGAGGCAGAACCAGATTTTAATTTGGTGCCTTCTGATCGTTGTTTGCAAATGTTTGAGCTTACTTTCGATTTTTCGGTGGTTACTTATTTGTTTCCACTGCTTGCAGGATCTTGTATGTATACAATTCCTAAAGGGGCGATCAAATATTTTTATGTATTCAAGTTGATCAAAGAAGAAAAGCTAACCGTACTTACTATGGTGCCTTCTATTATTAATTACTTACGACCTTATTTTTCAGAAATCAATGCTCCGGATGTTCGATACTGTAGTTTTGGAGGAGGAGCTTTGCATTATGATATCGCCAAAGAGTGGAGTGACTGTTTGCCAAATTGTAAGATATTTAACTATTATGGTCCAACAGAGTTTACGGTATACAGTGGTTTTTACCCATATCATAAGGAAACACATACCAAGAATCATAATGGGATTATTGCCATAGGAACTCCTCAAAAAGATACACGATACCTGGTGGTAGATCAAGAAAATAAAGAAGTTCCTGTTGGAGTTACCGGAGAGTTATGTTTAGCAGGATCGCAAATAACCCCCGGATACTGGAAGAATGAAGAGAAAAATGCAGTCAGTTTTTTTACAAGAGAAGAGGAAGGGGAATCGATACGCTATTATAAAACTGGAGATTTATGCTTTAAAGATGAAGAAGATGATTTTCTCTACGTAGGAAGAGCAGATTTTCAAGTAAAAATAAGGGGATATAGAGTAGAACTTGCTGAAATTGAGTTTCATGCTAAAGCCAAATCCGAGAAAAAGGTGAACATGGTTGCTCTGGATATTACCAATAGCTTAGGGAATGCAGAATTAGGCTTGGCGATAGAATCTGAAGAATTTGATACAGAGGCTATGTTTGATTATATGAAAACTCAAATGCCTGACTATATGATTCCTATGCATGTTATATTTGTAAAAGAGTTTCCGCATAGTATCAACGGAAAAATCAATAGAAAAGAACTTAGAACGTATTTTGATATCAAATAATTAATCAATAATGACTCAAGAAGAAATAGTATCCAAAGTTAAAGAAGCCTTTGTAGCGGTATTAGAACATGATAATTTTGAACTTACTGACGAAACCACTGCCAATGATGTAGACGGTTGGGAGTCGGTTACCCACATGATGATTATTACCGAGGTAGAAAAAACTTTTGGAATCAAATTTAAACTCATGGATTTGATGAACATGAACAATGTAGGAGATTTGATGAAAACCATTAAATCAGAGCTAGGTATATAAATCATTACTCTCCTGATTTTTGTCATAGTATAATGAAAAAGGGATTCATTCCTTTATCAATTATCATTGTACAAATGCAAAATCATGGAAAGAATAGTAGTAATAGGAGCATCAGGACATGCCAAAGTGATTATAGAGGCTATTGAAAGTATTGGGAAGTATAAAGTTTACGGACTTATTGATTCTTTCAAACCTATTGGACAAAAAGTATTAGGCTATGAAATTCTGGGAACAGAGGATATCATTCCTGCCCTTGCGAAACAGGGAGTCTGTAAAGGTATTGTAGCTATAGGAGATAATTGGACAAGGTATGTAATGCATACTAGAATTAAAGAGATTGAGCCAGATTTTGAATTTATCACGGTAGTGCATCCTTCTGCTGTAATAAGTAAAAGCGTTAGGATAGGAAAAGGGACAGTAATAATGGCATCGGTTACAATCAACGCACTAGCAGAGATAGGTGATGGATGCATTGTAAACACAAATGCAAGTTTTGGACATGATGGAGTGCTTAATGATTTTTCTAGTATTGCACCAGGAGTGACCGTTGGAGGTAATGTCAAGATCGATTTTTGCTCAGCAGTATCACTAGGAGCGAATATAATACAAGGGGTCACTATAGGTAGACACAGTATTATTGGAGCAGGGGCTTTGGTGCTGAACGATGTAGATGATTATAAATTAGTTTATGGAGTTCCTGGAAAGGAAATTGAAACCATTAAAAAAGGAAAAAAATATATTTCTAAATCTTAGTTTAGTATTCTTTCTAAAGTAGAGGAGGTATTTGATAAGATTTAATTTTTTAAATAAAAAAAGATGTATAAATCATTTTTGAAACGCTTATTAGATTTTTTGGCTTCCTTTTTTGGGATAGTATTGTTATCCCCAATTATCCTTTTTCTGATTGTGTTTTTGGCCATAGCAAACAATGGAAAGCCTTTTTTCTTTCAAGCGCGTCCAGGTAGAAATGAAAGAATTTTCAAAATTGTGAAGTTCAAGAGTATGAACGACAAGAAGGATGGAAACGGAGAGCTTTTACCATTTGAGCAACGCATCACAAAAGTGGGTAAGTTTATCAGAAAATACTCTTTGGATGAAATTCCACAGTTGTTTAATGTGCTAAAAGGGGATATGAGCCTTATTGGACCAAGGCCTTTATTAGTAAAATATCTTCCGTTGTATAATGATTTTCAGAAAAGAAGACACGATGTACGACCAGGAATCACCGGTTGGGCACAGGTAAATGGTAGAAATACGATCTCTTGGGACGAAAAATTTAAATTGGATGTTTGGTATACCGAACATATTAGTTTTACAACGGATATAAAGATTTTGATACGAACGATTAAGAAAGTATTGTTCAAAGAAGATATCAATAGCGGACAAAATTTGAATATGCCTACTTTTACAGGTAATAATTAACCAAAAAAACAACCACTAAAAACTTTAGATACAAAGTGAAAAATGCAGTTATTATAGGAGCAGGGACCCAGGGGCAGGTATACGCTTCCTATTTGAAAGAAGCTGGAGTGCAGATTATCGGTTTTATCGATGATAACCCCGATCTCCAAGGCACAGATGTGATCGGTATTCCCGTCTTGGGAAAATACGAAGATCTTTTTGATAATACATTTAAGAGTAAAATACAGGATGTGTATTGCCCTATCGGGGTGAATAAAGTAAGAGCAGAGTATTTATCGACATTAAAGAATGAAGGGTACGGTATTCCGGGGTTTTTGCACCATACTGTTTCTATCGCACCAGATGTAACCATTGGAGAAGCAGTATACATGTTGGCAGGAAATATCGTAATGCCGCATACAACGATAGGAAATTACATCATGATCAATATGGATAGTACCATAGCACATCATGTAACTCTTGAAGATGGTGTTTTTATGTCATCTGGAGTTAATATTGGAGCTTTGATCAATGTAAGAGAAAACGCCTATATTGGTATGGGAGTAACTGCTATGACGGGGGTAAAAGAAATAGGTAGAGATACGCTTATAGGAGCCGGTACCGTTATTATACGTGATGTTCCTGATTATACCACCGTTGTAGGTAACCCAGGGAGAGTTATTAAAACCAAACAACCTTAATTCATGCAGGCCGAAATTAAAACCAAAATATCAGATATAACATTTATCGGTTCAGGGATATCTTCTTCTTTTACCATCTTACATTTTCTAGATAAATTAGAAGCTACTCCAGATGCAACCGAAAAGATTCACATCACAATCATCGATAAGTATAGCGAGTTTCATACGGGAATTCCCTATGGTTCCAGATCAGGATATTCTGTGCACCTTATTACTTCTTTGAAAAACTTTTTACCAGAACCAGAGTTGAGCAAGTTTATCAAGTGGCTTAACGAGAACAAAGGTTGGTTATTGGATAATTTGCAAAGAGAAGGAGGCGATTTGTCCGTTGAATGGATGCAAACTCATGCTCAAAAAATAGAAAACAATGATTGGGAAGATTTGTTTATTCCCAGAAGGTTTTTTGGATGCTATATCGAAGAAAAAGTGAACAGCCGTTTAGATAAATTCAGACAAGAGGGAAGACTGGAAATAAGCTGTGTTACCGGTGAAGTTATCGATATCGAAAAAGAAGCAGAACGATACCACCTATCATTAAAAAATGAACAAGTTATTGTTTCTCATAAAGTAGTACTGTCTGTAGGGTCATTGCCAGTAAACCATCTTTGGAAAGATGAGGACCTTATTGAAGAAGACAATCTTCTTTTCGCTAATGATCCTTACAAACCAGAGTTAGCACAAACTTTGCAAAAGATTGATGCTTTTTCTGAAGGATTGGGTAACAATACTCCGATTAATGTACTAATTGTAGGAGCCAATGCCAGTGGATTGGAAATGTTGTATAAGCTTAATGATATAGCTCATATAAAATCAAGGATAAATAAGTTCTCTTTTCTTTCTACTCAGGGATTGTTGCCGGATTCTGTTATTGATACTGAAAAGAGAAAAGAATATGTCCCTGAGCATTTAAAGGCCTTGGCAGATAAAGAAAGTCTAACTGCTCAAGAAATAGCGAATGCTACCTATAAAGACCTGGATCATGCTGATGAGATCAATTTGGGAGCAGCATCTACTGTTGAGATTGTTTCCAAAGCATTTGGAGCGTTGCTTGGTAAGTTAGATACAGACGAACTTAGAAAGTTTGCTTGTTTTCATGGTAATGAGATCGGGAGAAGACAGCGTTGTGCGGGATTTCATTATTCCAAAACCGTAGATGCATTAAAAGCCGAAGGAAGATTCAATCATATTGCAGGGCGATTTAGGGATCTAAAGAAGAATGATAATGGAGATTATGTTTTGGAATACTTGGATACCCAAACCAAGACCAATTTGATAGATCAGGATCCAGTACATATCATTATCAATTGTGTAGGAAGTACAAATCTGTCAAAAGAGAACATACCTGTATTACTTCAGAATATGATAAAGAAAGGATATGCCAAGGCAAATGATTCTAATATCGGTTTTGAGGTGAATGAAGATTTGGAAGCCTTACCGAATTTACACATCATGGGCCCTTTGTTGGCTGGAAATATTTTTGATGGAAAGGCAGTTTGGCACTTAGAACATTGTGGTCGAATCATATGGTTGTCCAAAGTGCTGTCTGAAAAATTCAGTAGTTATTTTCTGAATACGGTAGAATAAAGAAACTAAATAATAAACCTAAATTAATAGTTGTACAATTGAAGCAAAACTACAGATTACTTGTCGACCATCTCGATGATCAAGCAAATGTATCTCAATACAGAACGCTTCTTCAGGAGAAATGGGATAATAACGTGTATTATGCAATCGAGCATTTGCGTTATTTTGCTAATGATTCTGACAAGCTGAATTACTTTTTGTTAGAAAAAGACGGTACCCCATGTGTATTAATGCCTTTTGTGTCAAGAGAAATTGAAGTAAATGGTGTTAAAAGTAAATATCGAGATGTAATAAGTCCTTATGGATATAATGGTCCTCTTTTTAATCCTGATGTTTCTGAAGAAGATCTATCTGAGTTTTGGAGACAAGTAGATGCCTGGTATCTAGAGAACAATATTGTCTCAGAGTTTATTCGGTTTAGTTTAACAGCCAATCATATGGCTTATTCTGGTAATTTGATACAAACACTTTCGAATGTAAGAGGAAATCTTTTGGGAGATTTTGAAGCGCAATGGACGGCTTTTCTACCCAAAGTGAGAAATAATTACAGAAAAGCAGTCAATTATGATTTGAGCTTTAAAATATTCGACAAGCAGGAGATTACTAAAGATGTCATCAAAATATTTAATGATATTTATGTAGAAACGATGAGTAGAAATAATGCCGCCAGTATCTATTTCTTTTCTAGTTCGTATTTTGATGATCTTGTCCTTTCGAACATTGATAACTTTTCAATAGCAGTCGCATATTTCGAGGATATTCCTATTTCTGTAGAGCTGATCATTAACTATAAGGATACCGTTTTTGCCTTTTTGGGAGGGACCAATGCAGAATACTTCAGTTATCGACCTAATGATTTTCTACGGGTAAAAGTTATCGATTGGGCTATTGCCAATGATAAGAAACACTATGTTTTGGGTGGAGGAATGAAAGATGGAGACGGGTTATACAAAAATAAAAAATCTTTGTTTCCAAAAGATGAAGATGTGATTTTTTATACAGGAAGAAAGGTGATCAATCAAGAAGTTTATGATGATTTAAGCAGGTCTGCAAATCAAAAATATACTACATTTTCTGAAGAAGAGTTGAACAATTGTTTTTTTCCGTTTTACCGATGGAAATCCTAAAAAGAGGTATAAACCAAAACTAAAACAGGTGAAAAAAGAGATTGTAGATTATTTTTTCGAAATTTTTGAAAAGGGAAATATACCTCAAATATTTTCAGAGATTACTACCCATGGAGAGCATCAATCCATCCAAAATCCAGAGTATGAGGATCGATCAGATACGGTGTATTCATTTTTCTTTATTCCGGATTACCTAAAGCCGGTCTACAATACTGAAAAACTGAATACAAAGACGATTAGTCAATTTTTTAAAGGGTATGCTATTTTGTTAGACGGTTTTGCCAGTGCAGATGCATATGTAAAAGCTCGTTTCCGTAGTAATGCCAAAGGGATAAGACGAAGGGTAAAAAGACTAGAGACTTGCTTTGATATCTCTTACAAAACCTTTTATGGAGAAATCCAGCGAGAAGAGTATTATGCGTTGCTAGATGCTCTGGAGAAAATGTTGGTTAGAAGATTTGAGCAACGCAATGATGTAAGCCAAAGTTTAAAACAGTGGGATCGCTATAAAAAGATGTACTTTTCTTTGATCAATGAAAAGAAAGCTTCTCTGTTTGTAGTTTATGAAAAAAACACGCCTATAGTAGTTTCCTTAAATCATCATTTTCACGGAAGATTGTTTAGTGCGATATCTTCCTTTGATATTGATTTTGGAAAATTCAGCTTGGGTAGTGTAGAGATATTTAAGAAATTGGATTGGTGTATAGCAAATGATCACTTGTCTTATGAAATGGGAATGGGAGATTTGAGCTACAAAAGAGAATGGTGCAATCATATCTATCAATTCGAACAACAAATATTATATCCCAAAAAATCCTTCTCGGGATGGTTGACGGCTACTACAGAATACTTGAAAGCTAGTGCAAAAGAGTTTATTTTTAAAATAGCTTATGTACGCTACAAAAACTTTAAAGCAAAACGTAAAAAAGAACATCCTATTCAGGAAAGGTCTTTTGAGACCCATGCAATAGAAGAATTAAAAACATTCGAAACCTACCAAGAAATCGATTACAATCAGGATGAACATCTGTACCTACGAAGAAACGTATTTGATTTTCTATACACTAGTATCGAACATGTAGATCAGGTAAAAGTGATTCAAGTACCCGAAGAAAAGGATAGTTTTTACATTTGTGGAGTTTCCAAAATGCAAAAAATCATTTTTGCAGATTAAAGATTTCAGTAATTTCTCGTAGACTTTATTTCCAGCCTTTGTTTTGCTGCAAATGATCTGTGATCACTTTAGCAATCAAACTTCTACCATGGTTGTTCCAATGGCGATCATAAATTAACGTTGTGGGTTTTTTTGACGCTTCAAATAAAGAGGCAAAATCCAGATAATCAAAGTTATTCGTTTCCAAGTATTCTAAAAATAGAGGAGGGGTGATTCTGGAATCTAGTAAGAGCGTAAACCGTTCTTTGTCAAAACCATAAAGATTAACCAGGCTTTCAAAATTGGCTAAATATTGTCGTTCTTTCTCTTTTTGGATTCGTAAAGTTTCTTCTTCGCTAACAGCATCGGGTTCCTGCTTTGATTTTAGAAAACTTCTCATCCTGTAGATCAGTTTTTGCGGAGGGTCAAGAAGTCCAATACTCTTGGTATAGACCAATAATTTACTCTTTTTGAGTAATTTGTTTAAAGGAGATTCTAGAGCCAGTCTTCCTGTCATTACTTCATATTTGGAGCGTGTTAAATCATTAGAAAACTTGATTCCCAATATCACTTGATCAATATGATCAAACTGTTCTTTGTAGGAGTGTACAAGATGCAATTGATCTGCAAAATCATACCCCGCATAACCATATTCATATACTTCAATATCTGCGAATTGCTGCTCTATTTTTTTACCAATAGAATTGTAGTAGTTTTGATGAAATCCCTCTATAAAAGAGTCTCCCACTAGTGCCAGTTCTGTCTTATTTGCTGTAGGGTTAAATTCTCGATAAGAATTATATCCCGAGTTATTAATTTTATATTCAGAAAAGTTTTGCCTTCGATTTCCGGTTACAGAGAAACCGTTTTGATTCGGAACCCATTTTTCAACTTCATATTCATCAAGAAATCGAGTAGGAGTATCCTTTCCCAAATGAAAAACACGTACCAAACCTTCCAGAAAAATTAGGATCAGAAAAAAGTATAAACCGCTTTTTAGAATAAGTTTTTTCATCGTGTTTTAGAATTGAAAGTAAATAAAAGATCGATCCACATTATCGTCGTAGAACAATAACATAGCCAGTATTACGAGGGCATATACCAAAAATCGAACGTACTTGGATTTAAATTTAAACGGAGCTCTTTCATCTCTACGTATCCTAAATTCATACCATACAAAAATACCAAGTAAAATATAATAATCGATCATTCTATATCCTAAAGGATGATGATAGCTTTCGTAAGAAAAATTAGTATAACACTGTTTTATAAAACCAAAAGCATCAGAAATGGATTCTGATCTAAAAAACACTCTAGAAAAAGTAACCAGAGAGAATGTGATCATTATCTGTATGATTTCTTTTACAGAAGGAAACCAGCTGTTTTCTGCTACTACATTGTTCATGTAAATTCGGTTTCTTCCCATCAAAAATACAGGGATATACAATACCGCATGTAATGCCCCCAGGCAATGAATGTCCAATTAGCGCCATGCCAAAAGCCACTGACCAAAAATATGATGATGATATTTCTAACGGATTTAAGTTTGCTTACTCTGCTTCCTCCAAGTGGGATGTACACATAATGTCTAAACCATGTAGAGAGTGATACATGCCAACGTTGCCAGTATTCTGCTACATTTCTGGAAAAAACAGGAAATTTAAAATTCGACATCAGTTCTATACCAAATAGTTTTGCGGTACCAATGGCGATATCAGAGTATCCGCTAAAATCCCCATACACCTGAAAACTAAAAAGAGACACTCCCAAGATCAATGTTGAAGCGGGGTACGAATGGTAATTGGCAAAGATATCATCTACGATAGGCGCTATCGAATCTGCAATAACCACTTTTTTAAACAGTCCCCAAAGAATCAATTTTAACCCTTCTGTACATTGTACGTAGTTAAACACCCTTTTGGTAGTGATTTGTGATAGTAGGTTTGATGCCCTTTCAATAGGTCCGGCAACTAGTTGCGGAAAGAAGCTTACAAAAGTGGCAAAAGCAATAAAGTCTTTGGTAGGAGATAGTCTTTTATAATAGATGTCCAATGAATATGACATGGTCTGGAAAGTATAAAAGGAAATTCCTACTGGTAATATGATTTGTAACGTCCAGGTACTTTTTAAATCATAGCCTAAGATGGATATAAAATCAACCCAGGAATTCACAAAGAAATTATAGTATTTAAAAAAACCTAAAAGGCTGATATTGAAGATTACACTAATCCATAGCCAGGTTTTTCTTTTTGGTTGATTATCAGAGTTGTGTATCGCTTGACCTACAAAAAAATCTACTAAGGTGCTTGCTAGAATGAGGAATAAAAATCGCCAATCCCAAAGCCCATAAAAAATGTAACTAGCAACTAGAAGAAAGGTGTTTTGAATCTTGTTCTTTTTGTGAAAAAGAAACCAATAGGAAACAAAAACTATCGGTAGAAAAATGAAAAAATCTATAGAATTAAATAACATCTAGATGGTTTATAATTATAAAATTCTTGGGGAGGGTAATAGTTATATTTATAACAATAGATAACTACTTTGAAGGAGTAAATTTTATATAATTAATTAAATAAATCAAAATTTATCTATGTTTTTTTTGAATTGCACCTGTAAACCTGAGTGTTAGGTTCTAAACAGTCTGCGGTAAGGGGAAAATACCCCATCCATATTTAGGTATTGCACTGTAATATTTAAAAAAAGTATGCCTATTATTGCAGTGTTTATTAGTGGTTAGCTGATAATGTCATCTCCTGATTATTTTTTTGTTTATCCTTGATCAAAATGACATTAGCGTAATTGCAGCATAAGTTCTTTGAACAGTATTACTTGTAAAAGCTTGGTTTTCATCATACTTTTCTTACGGGAAACACGTATTTGGTGTAAGTAAGTAAGGGAATTTTAACCGTTAAACGTTTTTTTTAAGTATTCTGTCTAAAAAATAGATTTTTGAATTGATAATTGATCTATCTGAACTATTTTAGCTATCGGAAAATAAAATTATAAGGAAGTTCTACCCCCTCTTCCAGCGTTTTTTTAGATTGTCATGAAAAAGAAGTGGATAGATGATACAATTTAGTCGGTATCGTTTAATCGCTCAGAGATTATTTGTTCATTATTAATGGGAAAATATGAATATAATTGACTCAAAAAGAATATGGCTTTCATCGCCGCATATGGGTGGAACGGAACAAGATTTCGTCAATGAAGCTTTTCGTACAAACTGGGTTGCTCCACTGGGGCCAAATGTTGATGGGTTTGAACAAGACCTGGAAACTTACCTAGAAAATGATGCAAATGTAGCAGCACTAAGTTCTGGTACAGGAGCGCTGCACCTTGGTTTGATCATGCTTGGGGTATCTCATGGGGATGAGGTATTATGCCAGAGTATGACCTTTGCGGCTTCAGCGAATCCAATTGTTTACCTGGGAGCAAAGCCAATATTTATTGATAGCGAAAGCGATACCTGGAACATTCTGTCCAGAGCAATTAGAAATTGCAATTAAAGACAGAATAGCCAAGGGGAAAAAGCCGAAAGCAATTGTGGCGGTTCATTTATATGGAATGCCTTACAATGTAGAAGCAGTTCATCAAGTAGCGAAAGAGTATAAGATACCTGTTCTTGAGGATAGTGCAGAGGCTCTGGGAAGTACGTATCACGGGATTAAGTGTGGTACTTTTGGGGATTTAGCCATCTTATCTTTTAATGGAAACAAAATTATCACTACATCAGGTGGTGGTGCTTTGGTTACCAAGAATGAAGAACAAAAGAAGAGAGCTATCTTTTTATCGACACAAGCAAGGGATAATGCTCCACATTATGAGCATTCAGAGATAGGGTATAACTATCGTATGAGCAATATTACAGCGGGAATCGGTCGAGGACAGATGCAAGTATTGGATAAGCATGTGTCTTATAGAAGAAGAAATTTTGAATTTTATAAAGAACATTTATCAGATTCTTCAGAAATAAAGTTTTTGGATGAGCCTAAAGGAATGTTATCAAATAGATGGCTTAGTTGTATCGAAACCACTTCGTACGAACTAAGAGAAGCAATTAGAGGAGCCCTGGCCAAAGAGAATATTGAGTCCAGACCATTATGGAAACCGATGCATCTCCAATCTGTGTTTGCAGAATGCGATGCGTATTTAAATGGAGTTTCAGAAGATCTGTTTGAGCGTGGACTATGTCTGCCAAGCGGATCAAATCTTGAAGAAGACGATTTACAAAGAGTAGTTTCAGTAATTAAAAATGTATTACGATGATTAAAAATTACCTAATAAATAATTCACATAAACATGCTTCCAAGTGGTTAGTATTGTCTATAGATGTATCTATTACGATTTTTAATTTCTTTTTAGCTTATGTAATACGTTTTGGTATTACGCTAAATTTTGATACATCAAGTTTGTTATACCAAATCCCTGTGGTTGCGGTATTGGCAACGTTAAGCTTTTTGACCATCGGATCTTACAAAGGTGTAGTAAGGCACACTGGGATGAGAGATGCGTACAATTTATTCCTATCAGTTACCGTATTAATTGCGTTAACTGGCTTTTTGATGGTGTCTAGTAGAATGTCATTGATCCCTGAGCTATTGAATATTCCAGTATCGATTATTTGTATTCACTATCTTTTGAATATCATTACGCTTACTACTAGTCGTTTGATATTTAAATATTGTTTCTACTACATAAAATCAAAATTAGGAGAGACTTCTAGAATTTTAATCTACGGTGCAGGAGATTCTGGTTTAATCACTTTGGCAGCAATTACGAATGATTCTAGCCGCTCTCTTTCGGTGGTTGGTTTTGTAGATGATAATGCACAAAAAATAGGAAAGACCATCAACGGTATCAAGGTGTTCTCTTCAAAGTGCTTAACGCAGAGTTTTATCAATAAGAATAACATTCAGGAAATCGTCGTGTCGATACCTCACATTAGCAAGAAAAGGCTTTCCGAGATTTCTGATGAGTTATTGAAACTATCGGTTAAAGTAAAAATTATTCCTGCGGTTAATGACTGGATCGATGGTAAGTTGAATGTTTCACAAATCAAAGAAATCCAGATCGAAGACTTGTTGGATAGAGCGCCTATCAATATGGATAACCAAAATATTAAAGCAGAGCTTGAAGGTAAGGTAATTATGATTACAGGTGCTGCAGGTTCTATTGGTAGTGAAATTGTGAGACAAGCTTCATACTATAACTACAAAAACTTGATTTTGGTAGATCAGGCAGAATCTGCTTTGTATGATTTACAACAAGAATTGTTAAGTAAAGGGGTTACTAAATTTACTCCTATCATAGCTGATATTAGAGATCACCAAAGAATAGAAACTATATTCGAAAAATATAGACCTAATATGGTATTTCATGCGGCAGCGTATAAGCACGTACCGCTTATGGAATCTAATCCTTGCGAAGCAATTAAGATTAATGTTTTAGGAACTAGAAAATTAGCTGATCTCTCTTCAGAATTTGGTGTAGATAAATTCGTATTTGTTTCTACCGATAAAGCGGTGAACCCAACAAATGTAATGGGGGCAACCAAGAGAGTTGCAGAAATGTATATCAAGTGTCTTCATAGAACTAGTAAAACTAAGTTTATCACAACAAGATTTGGTAATGTACTCGGTTCTAATGGTTCTGTAATTCCTTTATTCAAAAAGCAAATCCAAAAAGGAGGTCCGTTAACGGTTACTCACAAAGATGTAACACGTTTCTTTATGACTATTCCTGAAGCATCACAATTAGTGATTGAAGCAGGTACTATGGGTAATGGAGGAGAGATCTTCATATTTGATATGGGGGAATCAGTTAAGATATTTGATCTGGCCAAAAAGATGATTCGACTTTCAGGATTACAATATCCAAACGATATTGATATCCAGATTACTGGACTAAGACCAGGGGAGAAGTTGTACGAAGAATTATTGGCGGATACCGAAAATACATTACCTACTTATCACAAGAAAATTATGATCAGCAAGCATGATGATAATGATTGTGCATTGGTGAAAGATAAAATCGATGATTTGTGTATCATGAATTTATTAAATCAGGATCATCAAATTGTTGGAAAATTAAAAGAAATTGTGCCCGAATATATTTCTAATAACTCTACCTTCGAAAGTATTGATAAAATCAATAAAGAATCTAATAGAGCAAAAGAAGAGATTTTGGCATAGGGATTTAGGGAAAACAAGGTTTGCCATAGGACAATAATTGAGTTTGTGTCATTAAAAGGAATTTTAAGGGAAACAGATGACACAAAATTCTATTGTCGAATTAAATAAAGTTATATTTTTGTGACTTATACGATAGGCTTACCTTAAAAGTGTTGTAAATATGCGATATAGATTTTTATTATTACTTCTATTATTATTGATTTCAATTGTTTCATGCAAAGCTCCAAAAGACGTAGTATATTTTCAGGATTCTGCGAATTTGGAAAAAATAAGCTCTCCAAATTCATTTACACCGGTATTTAAAGTAGATGACATTGTTAGCATATTTATTTCTGCTGCTGATATGGACGCCGCAAGACCTTTTAATTTGGGTCAGGGATCAAACATTAGTGCGGCAGGAGATGCTGGAGCAGCTGCAGCAGGCGGAGGAAGCGGAGTAGAGCCTAATTACTTAATCGACGAAAACGGAAATATCGATTTTCCAGTTCTTGGAAAACTAAAAATAGCTGGGCTTACCAGAGTTCAGGTAAAAGATATGATCAAAGAGAAGTTGAAAATTTATATCAACGATCCTATAGTAAGTGTACGACTTATGAACTTCAAAATCACCGTTTTGGGTGAGGTTGCCAGACCAGGTTCTTATACCATACCAAATGAAAGAGTAACTATAATTGAAGCACTAGGTCTAGCTGGTGATATGACCATTAAAGGAAAGAGAGAAAATGTGATGGTGATTAGAGAAAACGAAGGTGAAAATACCTATCATCGTGTGGACCTTACATCAAAATCAATTTTTGAATCTCCAGTATACTATTTAGCACAAAATGATGTGTTGTATATTGAGCCTAATGATTCTAGAGTAAGAACTTCTAAAACTAATAATAATGCCTTAGGAATTATTATCAGTGTGGTTGGTCTAGTCTTGTCTGCAGTAACATTAATCATAAGATAATAGTAGGTATTCTATGATTACTAATAATGCCCCCGTCGAAAATAATACTTTTGATGCCAATAATGGTTTTGGTTTCAATCTACGTGATC
The DNA here is from genome assembly GCF_055808215.1 of Aquimarina sp. KJ22-3. Taxonomy (NCBI): domain Bacteria; kingdom Pseudomonadati; phylum Bacteroidota; class Flavobacteriia; order Flavobacteriales; family Flavobacteriaceae; genus Aquimarina; species Aquimarina sp. KJ22-3. Next base: position 2,487,821 of record NZ_CM147859.1, read on the forward strand.
AAATAATTAAGTACCTCAAAAAATGGTATTGGTTCGCTTTGAGTGTAGCCATTTTTGTAACAGGAGCTTTTTTAAAGGTTAGATATACGATTCCGCAGTATAATGTGTCTTCATCTATCATGATTTCTCAGGATGAAAGTATAAGCGAATCAGAGCTTGCTGCTTTCAAGGATTTGGGACTGATAGAGTCTTCTCAAAATAGTATTCAAAACGAGATTCAGATTATTAGATCAAGAACTTTGATTACCAACGTGGTTAATAATTTGAAACTTAACGTTAGATATTTTTCTGAAGGTCGCATCTTAGAAGTAGAGAACTACCCTAAATCTTTGATAGAAATCAACTTTTTGGCAGATGATTCTATTGTACACACAAAGTCTAAAGTTTTTCATGTAAAAATAAACTCGTCTACTGCCTTTTCATTTTTGGATGAGAAAGGGAATAAGATCAGTGACCATTCTTTTGGAAATACCGTAAGCAGTACTGTTGGTGATATTGTGATCACTCCAAGTGTAGATAACCTCGACGCGAATATTGGTAAGATCATAAAAATCCAAATTGCTCCTGTAAAAATAGTGGCAGAGTCGTATAGAAATCGAATCGCCATATCGCCAATGAAAAACTCTACCATAGTTCGTTTGGCACTTAACGATCCTGTTAAGGAAAAAGCAAAGGATATTTTGAATAATCTGGTAGAAGAGTACAATAAGGCAACCATCGAGAATAAAAAACAAATCTCTGCCAGAACAGCAGATTTTATCAATGAACGTCTGGATTTGATATCAGGAGACTTATCTCAAGTGGATGACGAAGCAGCAGGGTATAAATCTAAGTTTGGTTTGACCAATGATGTAGAGGCACAAACACAACGTGTTGCAGATATTGATTCTAGAAACGTACAAGAAATAGCACAGCTGAATACACAACTGAACCTGATCGAATCGATGAGAAGGTTTGTATTGAGTCAGGAAGGACGATATGATCTCATTCCTGCCAATCTTGGGTTTAGTGACGGTACGATTACAACAACCGTTACCAGGTACAACGGTTTGATTTTACAAAGAAAGCGATTATTAAAAACCTCTAGTGCACAAAACCCTGTGGTTGTCAACATTGATCAACAAATCGATGGGTTACGACAGGTTTTGATCGGTAGTTTAAATAGTTTACGAAGCAATATCAATATTAGATTGCAGAGCTTAAGAACTCAAGATCAGTATTTCAGTGGTAAGCTATATAGCGCGCCTTTACGTCAAAAAGACCTGAGAGTTATTGAGCGTGAGCAAACCATTAAAGAACAACTTTACCTTTATTTATTACAAAAAAGGGAAGAAGCAGAGATCACAAGTCATATTACTTTGTCTAATGCACGTGTAATTGATAAAGCGACAACCTTAAGTTCATTCCCGGTATCTCCTAATAAAAAAATGATCTATGCAGGAGCGTTGTTCCTGGGGTTAGTGATTCCGTTTATGATTATTTACCTATCAGATTTGCTGAATGTAAGAATCAACTCTAGAGAGGACCTCGAAAAAGTGCTTTCTATGCCTATTATAGGTTCTATTCCAAAGGTAAAAGGAAAGAGCAAAATTTTGATCTCTCAAAATGACAGATCAGGAATTGCAGAAGCGTTTAGGATATTACGTACCAATTTGGATTTCTTACTCGCAGGAATCAAAAAGGATAAAGGAAAAGTTATTTTTATTACCTCCACAATTTCGGGAGAAGGTAAGACCATGATATCTTCTAATTTGGCTAAAGCACTGTCCATTTCTGGTAAAAAAGTGGTGTATTTGGGGACTGACCTTAGAGATCCTAAGTTTCATAAAATATTAGAGTTGCCCCAAGGGAAAGATACCAAAGGACTTACTAATTTCATCATGGATTCTGAATTGAAGACCACGGATGTGATCTACAGTCAAAAAGATGAAGATTCTTTTGATTATATCCCTTCTGGAGCGATTCCTCCTAATCCTGCCGAGTTATTGATGCAGGATAGGGTAAAAACGATGTTCGATTATCTTGAAGAGAATTATGATTACGTAATTGTGGATACCGCACCTGTAAGCTTGGTTGCAGATACCTTGTTGATCGGTAAGTTTTCTGATCTTAGTATATATATCGTAAGAGAGAACTACTCAGATAAGAGAATTCTGCAAGTACCTGAAAATTTCTACAGAGAAAAACGTTTACCGAATATTGCTGTACTTCTTAATGCAGCGGGTAGTCAGGCAGGGTATAACTACGGTTATGGATACGGAAAAAAGAACTAAGAGAATATAAAGTTCTTTTTCATTAAGTTTTTGATTTGCTCTGCTATTTTTGGTTGGAAGCCTTTTTCCAGTACCATAAATTGCTGGTAGTTATGAACGTCAGATCCGGTGAAGTCTATATAACCTCTATCGATCATTTTCTTGGCAAATTCTTTGACCTGATCTCCATAAAAACCGGACAAAGACAATAAATTAAGTTGAAACAGAACACCAGCTTCTTTAAGCTCATCAAACTTCTTTATATCTTTTTGGTAAAATGTATAACGCTCGGGATGAGCAAGTATCGGAATATATCCAGCCAATTTGGTTTCAAACAGCATTTCATTCAAATTCATTGGTGGACTAAAAGTAGACATCTCTACCAATACATATTTGTCGTGTAAAGGAAGAATGTCTTTTTTCTTTATTCTTTGAAAAAACAAATCATCCAACATGTATTCTGCACTTACCTTCAATTGAATATCTTCAATCCCTAGAGTGGGCAGTATAGCATTTACTTCCTCATATTTTTGTAGAATGGTTTCCGTAGAATTTGGCCAAATTTGTTGTAGCACGTGTGGCGTGGTGATTACTTTTTTTACTCCAAGCTTTTGAAATTGTTCTAATATATAGGCAGATTGATACATGGTTTTTACACCATCATCAATTCCTGGAATTAAATGCGAATGGATATCCACATAGCCATCAGGAACAATGTCCTTAAAAGGAATCTCTTTTTTAGATAAAAACAGCAATGCGGCAGGTATTTGGGGGTGAACAATATTTCCTTTATGCTTATCTTTTAATAAATTAAGATAATCATGATGTAAAAATAAAGATTATTATACATAAAAAAAACTGCTTATGATTTCCTTATGATCATAAGCAGTCTGATGTTGTTAAAAAACTGTCTATTAATATCTTGTAATGTCTCCTGATCCAGAAACCTTTTTGTCTTCTATTTTTGGGTCTCCTTTATACATAATGTCACCAGATCCTGTAACTCTTGCTTTTAATGAAGCAGTTGCAGTTACTTGTACATCTCCAGATCCAGTTACAGAAGCACTAACTTCTTTGGCATCCAGACTATATGCTTTTAGATCACCAGAACCTGTTACGCTACAATCAAAATTGTTTGAAGAACCGCTTAGCACCAGATCTCCACTACCTGTTACATAACCTTCTGTGGTTTCTGCATCCAACATCAATTTTACATCACCAGATCCTGAAACACCGGTTTTAAAATTTGTTGCTTTGATTGGGTCTTTGCTGTAGACATCTCCAGATCCTGATAAGGTGACTTTACTGATATCTTCAAAAGGAACAGTGATCACTAATTTTTTACCTCTTGATACTTTTAGATAATATCCTTTTTCTACATAAATTTTTAGTGCGTCTCCATCTACTTCGGTATTTACGTACTCGATTAGGTTACTTTCACCTTCGATGGTTAATTTACCTTCAGATCCTGCTACCAAAGATACATCCAAAGATCCTTTTACCTTGATTACATCGTAGTCTGATACGGTTCTGTTTTTGGAAACCATATTACCGTTTCCGGCAATTTTCTTTCCATTTCCCCACCACTGTGCATTTACAGAAGTGATACTGCATAAAGCTAAACTTAAAATGATTGTTACTGTTCTCATTTGATTGAAATATTAGATTAGTGTTTTAATTTTTTCTGATTCTGATTCCTCCATAGCTAGAATAGATGTTCATCGTATTTCCGCTATTGGGCTCACCTACATATCCCTGATACTCTTTTTTAGAGTCTTTACTGTACTTTTTCTGAACGTTGATACTGTCATCCAATTTAATACCACCATAAGAGGTTTTGATGTAAAAATTAAAGCTACCCCCAGCTTCGTATCCAATATCGACTCCGGTATAATCAGTGTCAATACTTACAGTGCTTATAGATGATTTTAGTGTTTCAACATCAATCGAACCATAATCTGATTCTATATTTAGGGTGTTTGATACACTTCCTATTTTGGTATCTACGTAGTCAGAATTTCCTATAATCTTATCTGCATTTTGAATTCTTATTCCACCATAATCACAGTTATAGTTAATGGCTTTTACAGATTTGAATTTCGATTGAGTATAATCAGCGTTCAGGTTTATTTTTTCACTGCTTCCCACTTCAAAGTTTGAGTAATCTGCATTGATCTTACCGGTCTTCATGTACTTTATCGTGCTATTATTGGTATAATCAATGTTAATATCATTGTTCTTTCCCAGTAATTCACCCAAAATAATTTGTCCGTAGTCACAGTTAATGTTAGCATCTCCCTCAATCTTATCTAAGGTAATACTTCCGTAGTCATTGTTAAGATCAACACTATTGGTTACAGGGACTTTTACGGTGTAGTTAATTTCTAATTTTAAGTTATTATTTATATTGTTGGTCCATTTTTCCCACCAGGAACGATCCCCTTTGTTGAACGTTGTTTTAGCACTTACCATTTGCGATGAAGATTCAAAATCTACATCTATGGATTCCAGCTTTTTAATCACTTTTTCTTCATTATTACCACTTACTTTTATACTGATTTGCATTACTATGCGATTTTGATCCCAAGAAGTGACATCAAGGTTTCCGTAATCATTGCTGATTTTTAACATGGCATTGGGACTCACAGAGAATTCTTTGTTTAGTGTTTTCTCTTTGGTATATTTTCCTTTTAGCTCGCCATTGTTTGCTATTACAGCAATCGGGAACAAGAGTAATAGTGTTATCTTATAGAATAGCGTTTTCATTTTCGGATAATTTTAATTCATTTATTTGGTTGATTTTTTGAAGTACCTCTTCAAGTAAACTTGCTCTTTTCTGAAAGTTTCTAATCATTGCACTAATTACACGTTTATCATTTCCACTGTGTACTAGATCTTTTTTTAGATCTTCATAATCAGATTCAAGTTGTTCTAACATGTTCATTGCATCTTTTACTAATGCATTGGTTTCTGCCGAAGAAATTTGATCAATTTCTTCTAGTTGTTGCTGAATGGCAGAGGTGAAAAATGTCTGAGTTTCTTCCATTTGAGGTGAAACACTAGCCAGATCTGCTTTCTCTTTGGGCTCAAAAGGTGTAAACAATGTAGCAACACCCAAAAGGACTGCGATAGAAGCGGCAATGGCCAATGGTTTGTACCAACTTTTCTTTTTGGTTGATAGTTTAACAACTTTATTCTGTTGTTGTAGTTTATCCAAAAATCTTGTTTCATGGCCATCAGCAGGTTCAAATATGTCTAGCTGACCTTTCATTCGTTCAAACAGTTTTTCAATGTTATCCTCTTTCATACCGGCTGTAATTTTTTTCGTAAGCTTTCTTTTGCGCGCGAAACAAGCGTACGACAATTAGAATATGATATATTCATGATCTCACAGATTTCTTCATAATCATACCCTTCAATAAGGTGTAATGATAATGCAGTACTGTAACTCTCTTTTAGTTGTTTTAGCGTACTTAGAACTGTATTGGCCCTTATTTGTGTCAAATCTTCTTCTGCGACCCCATCAGTATCGCTCAAACCATATTCAACGGTTTCTAACGCAACCTCATTAAGAGTATTCTTTTTGCGTAAGGCAGTGATACTTGAGTTCACAACAATTTTCTTTAACCAGGCACCAAACATTTTATTGTCTTCTAACATCTCCAGCTTTGTAAAGGCCGTTAAAAAGGCCTCTTGCATAACGTCTTCCGCTTCTACAGAATCTTTTACGATTCGTAACGCTGCATTGAACATAGCTTTGCAATAGCGGTTGTAAATCTCAAGTTGCGCACCTTGATCTTGTTTACGACATCTAGCAATTAATTGCTCTGTATTTAGTTCGGTTAGTGACAAAAAAATTAGTTTACTTTAACCTAAAGATATAGAATGATGGAGTTTGTTACAGTTTTTAAATATTTTTTTTAAAGTTTGTGGCATAACAATTGAAATATAGAACTAACATTACAGGCTAAGAATCTGATTTTATTGGGTTTTTATTGATTTTTTTAATCTGATTATAGTAACTTTAAAAGATATGTCAATTGTCTTAATGACAAAATGACTTTTATATATACTTATGGCGAAAACCAAATTTACAACACTTGACAGTTTGTCATTTCAAGGGATAGATGAGGAAGCAGAGTTGATACCATTATTGACTCCAGAAGATGAGGAAGAAATTAATAAGGAATCGTTACCTGAGATTTTACCAATTTTACCACTTAGAAATACGGTATTGTTTCCTGGGGTGGTAATTCCTATTACCGCTGGAAGAGACAAATCCATAAAATTGCTCAACGAAGCAAACAACGGAAATAAAACAATAGGTGTAGTCTCTCAAAAAGAAGAAGGAGTTGAAAACCCTTCTTTACAAGATATCAACAAAATTGGAGTGGTAGCTCGTATTCTTCGAGTTTTGAAAATGCCTGATGGTAATACTACAGTGATTCTGCAAGGAAAGAAGAGATTTGAAATAGAAGATGTAGTCGCAGAAAATCCTTATATCAAAGCAAAGGTAAAAGAAGTACCAGAAGCAAGACCTACAAAAGAAAATAAAGAGTTTAGTGCAATTATCGAGTCTATTAAAGATCTTGCGCTAGAAATTATTAAGGAAAGTCCTAATATTCCTTCTGAGGCCTCTTTTGCCATCAAGAATATAGAGAGTAATTCTTTTTTGATCAATTTCGTTTCTTCTAATTTGAATCTTCCTGTAGAGGAAAAACAAAAACTTTTAGAGATCAACGATCTGCAAGAGAGAGCATTGGCAACATTGAAGTTCATGAATGTTGAGTTCCAAAAACTGGAACTTAAAAACGTGATTCAAAGTAAGGTGCAGCATGATATGAGCCAGCAGCAACGCGAATATTTTCTGCATCAACAAATGAAAACGATTCAAGAAGAACTTGGAGGGGTTTCGCATGAAGATGAGCTGGAGGATATGCGGATGCGAAGCAAAGAAAAGAAATGGGATGATAAGGTAGCGAAGCATTTTGAAAAAGAACTTTCAAAAATGCAACGTATGAATCCTCAAGTGGCAGAGTATTCGATACAACGTAACTATTTGGATCTGTTTCTTGATTTGCCTTGGAATGAATACAGTACAGATAAGTTCGACCTGAAACGAGCAAAGAAAATATTGGATAAAGACCATTATGGTCTGGACGAAGTAAAACGCAGAATCATAGAATACTTAGCAGTATTAAAACTGCGTAATGATATGAAATCTCCTATCCTTTGTCTTTATGGACCTCCAGGCGTGGGTAAAACCTCATTAGGGAAGTCTGTAGCCGAAGCTTTGGGAAGAGAGTATGTGAGAATATCCTTGGGTGGTTTGAGAGATGAAGCCGAGATACGGGGACATAGAAAGACCTATATCGGCGCAATGCCAGGTAGGATCGTTCAAAGTCTTAAGAAAGCAGGAACAAGCAATCCTGTCTTTGTATTAGATGAGATCGATAAACTTTCTGTAGGGAATCAGGGAGATCCGTCTTCTGCCTTGTTAGAAGTATTGGATCCTGAGCAAAATTCGGAGTTTCATGATAACTTCCTGGAGATGGGATTCGATTTGTCTAAGGTAATGTTTATCGCCACCTCAAATAGTCTGGCTACAATCCAACCTGCGTTACGAGATCGAATGGAAATCATTAACGTTACTGGATATACTATAGAGGAAAAAGTGGAGATTGCTAAGCAACATTTACTTCCCAAACAATTAGAAGAGCATGGGTTAACCAATACCCACCTTAAAATAGGAAAAGTACAGTTAGAAAAAATCATAGAAGGGTATACTCGTGAGTCTGGTGTTAGAGGACTGGAAAAACAAATCGCAAAAATGGTTCGCTATGCTGCAAAAAATATTGCGATGGAGGAGGAGTATAATATAAAAGTAACCAACGAGGATGTTATTGAAGTATTGGGAGCTCCTAGATTAGAGAGAGATAAATACGAAAGTAATGAAGTAGCAGGAGTGGTTACCGGTTTGGCGTGGACCAGCGTTGGAGGAGATATTTTATTTATAGAGTCTATTTTATCCAAAGGAAAAGGAAATCTTACGATTACCGGAAACTTAGGTAAAGTGATGAAAGAGTCTGCCACCATAGCCATGGAGTATATCAAAGCTAATGCAGATGTACTAGGGATTAATCCTGAGATTTTTGATAAATACAATGTGCATATCCATGTACCAGAAGGTGCAACTCCCAAAGATGGACCCAGCGCCGGTGTTACCATGCTAACCTCTTTGGTTTCTTTATTTACACAACGTAAAGTAAAGAAAAGCCTCGCTATGACGGGTGAAATAACGTTAAGAGGGAAAGTACTACCAGTAGGAGGTATTAAAGAGAAAATCCTTGCGGCAAAACGTGCTCACATCAAAGAGATCCTGCTTTGTGAAGACAATAGAAGAGATATCGAAGAGATAAAGGCAGAATACCTAAAGGGACTGACTTTTCATTATATCAAGGATATGGATGATGTTCTTAAAATAGCAATAACAAACACCAAGGTGAAAAAACCTAAAAAACTATAAACAAAAAAGCAGAACATAATGTTCTGCTTTTTTTATTTTTTCTCACCAATACTCCGGTATAGCGATCTAAATTTTTGAGTACAATTTCGCTTCCTTTTACAACGGTTTTCAAAGGTTGATCTCCAAGATGCACAGGTAGTTCTGTTGACCAAGATAAACGTTGGTCTAATCCCCTAAGCATAGATCCACCTCCAGTTAAATAAATACCAGAATTATAAATGTCGGCAGAGATTTCTGGTGGGATTTCAGACAATGTTTCCATGATAGCATTTTCTATTTGAGATATAGATTTATCCAAACTTCTTTCAATTTCTTTATAAGACAAAGAAATTTGTTTTGGCTTTCCGGTAAGCAAATCTCTACCTTCAATTTTCATGTCGGGTGGTGGTTTTTTTAAATCAGGTACTGCAGAACCAATTTGTAGTTTTACTTTTTCTGCCATAGACTCTCCAATATGAAGATTACGATGTTCTCTTACGTACTGCATAATGTCTTCGTTAAAAACATTACCTGCTATTTTTACAGATTGCCCACTAATGATACTTCCTATAGAGATTACTGCAATTTCTGTAGTTCCTCCTCCGATATCGACAACCATGTTTCCTTTGGGTTCCAATACATTGATTCCGCCGCCAATTGCAGCAGCTATAGGCTCGTGTATGAGGAAAACATTTTTTGCATTCAATCTTTTTGCCGACTCCTTTACTGCCCTCATTTCTACTTCTGTGCTTCCGCAGGGTATGGATATAATCATATTGTAAGAGGAAGTAAATAAAGAAGATTTAAGCGTAGATAGTTGCTTGATAAATGCTTTCAGCATTTTTTCTCCGGCATCAAAATTAGAAATAACTCCATTTTTGAAAGGGTGCAACGTCTGTATATTTTTGTTGATCTTTCCCTTCATCATGCCAGCTTCCTTACCAACGCCGATAATTTTACCAGTTAATCTGTTGATGGCAACTATAGAAGGGTGGTTGATTACTATTTTTCCTTTGTAGGTGATTAAAGTATTTGAAGTGCCAAGATCTATGGCGATCTTTTCATTAAGAAAATCAAAGAAGCCCATATTTGCGTGTTTAGGTTAATAGATGTCGATTTAAGGTCTTAAAAGTAACTTCTTGTCATGCAAAAGGGCGTTTCATGTAATAACTTTACAATTACTTAAATATTGTATACAAAGCTGCAACTGATGTATTAGGATGCATCCAATGTCGTTGAGGGCGGTTTGAGTTCTTGAAATAAGGGGGTAGGATTTTAACTTTTTACTCGAATATGAGTTAGTTTGGATTGTTTAAGGTATTTTTGATGTACAATTAAATTCTGAAAACAGGAATACAGCTTGGAAAATAATAAAATCATTATTGCAATAGATGGGCATTCATCTACAGGAAAAAGTACAGTAGCCAAACAGTTGGCAAAAGCTTTGCGCTATATATATGTGGATACTGGAGCTATGTACAGGGCAGTTACACTATACGCAATGCGGAAGGGGTATATAGATGTTGATCATTTTGATGCGGAAGCCTTGGAAAGTGAATTACCTTTGATACGTATTAGATTTGAAAGAAACGCTAATAGCGGGTTGGCAGAAGTGATTTTGAATGACGAAAATATTGAAAAAGAAATACGAGGGTTATCGGTATCCAGACATGTAAGTAAGATTGCTGCAGTATCTGCTGTTCGTAAAAAATTGGTCGAACAACAACAAGAAATGGGGAAAGATAAAGGTATTGTCATGGATGGTAGAGATATAGGAACGGTAGTATTTCCTAATGCAGAATTGAAATTATTTATGACAGCGACGGCAAAGGATCGAGCAGAACGACGCTATTTAGAACTAAAGGAAAGGGGGGACGATGTAAGTTACGAAGATGTTCTAAAAAATGTAGTCAACCGTGATCATATCGATAGTACACGTAAAGATTCACCGTTGAGAAAAGCTAGCGATGCTATCAAAATAGATAACTCCAACCTTACTCTTGATCAACAGTTTGAGCAGATACTGGTATTGGCACAAACAAAAATTAAGAACTCTTAGTTAATTGGTATCCGAAACATAATCGTGTTCATTGGTGTACTTGATAATGTTTCTGGATTCATAATACCTTAGGGTATTTTTGGTCCATTCTATAATCTCTATATATTCATCACCTCCACGAATGACCAATACACGATTTAGCATCAGATCATTATTCTGGACAGTGATGAACCTTTTTATAGAGATATCCGTCACTTCATAAAAAGCCTTTTCGTTGACAATTTGATAAGACTTTCCGGTATTCAATACCACCTGATCTTTACGTTCGTAAATTATGTCTGTTTTTGACAGAGATTGGGCACATGTAGGTATTGAATAGCATAGTACAATAAATAGTAATATCCTGTTCATACAAGTTGAGCTTTGGTTTCAAAGTATAAAAATACGGTAAAACCACAAAATAATTAGGGTAATTGGCAGAATTTACTTGTTTTTCAGGGTAAAAAGAGCAAAAAATCGATATAATACATAAAAAAGCTACTTTTTAGAGGTGTTTTTATTCAAAAAAAGTCGCAATAGCATTATTATTGCGACTTTTCTGTTGTTTTTTATAGTATGGAAAATACTTTCTTAGAGATTTGGGATTACTAATTCCTGATCAGGATGGATCACATCTGGATTTTTAAGAATGTTAGTATTCGCCTCAAAGATTTCTTTATATTTCATTGGGTCACCATAATAGTGTTTAGCAATTTTACTTAATGATTCTCCACTTTTTACCGTATGTCTATGATAAACAGAATTATCTGATACGTCGATGTCAGCCATAATATCTGATGGAGATTCACCACCAATTTCTTTAATTTTGTCCCAAAGTAGATTTTTCTCGTATTGAGTCTTTGCCGTTCCCTTTATTTTAAGAGTTCCGTTCTCTTCAGAGACATCACCGCCTTGGATATTTAATTGTTGTCCTAGATCCAAAACTTCTTGATACTTAGCTTTTACCATAACAAAGTTGATTTTAAATTATTAATTAGATTTACTCAAATATAGTGATTCTTCACCTATTTTTTTGAAAGTTTTAGGATTAAAAAAGAGTGTTTTATCGGTGAAATGCATAATTTATCTATATTCGGGAACTACATAATAAAAATCAATGTTTAGAAAACGTTTCTATTATTTATTAGAATTACAATACTTAGGGTTTAGATATCACGGTTGGCAAAAACAACCTACGGTAAATACATTACAGAGAATGGTAGAACGCACCGTTGCCTATGTTTTAGAGCACAAAGATTTTAAGGTGTTGGCAGCGGGAAGAACGGATGCAAAGGTGTCTGCTAATCATGCATTTGTAGAATTGTTCATAGATCATGCTGCTTTGGATGTCGAAGAATTTTTGCCCATTTTCAACAGAAATCTTCCACAGGATATTAGAGCTTTGAAGATAAGTGTTACCGACGAGCATTTTAATATCATTCAATCTCCAAAAATCAAGGAATATTTATACTTGTTTTCTTTTGGTTCAAAGTTTCATCCGTTTTGTGCTCCATTTATGTACAATGTTTTGGAAGACCTCGATATAGAAATCATGAAAAAAGCGGCCCAATTGTTTGTCGGGAAACACAACTTTAGATCGTATTGCCATCGTCCTTCTGAGCATACGATTTTGGAAGGAGAAATACTTTATTGCAGAATAGAAAAAAATGATGTCTACACGGCTAATTTTTTTCCAGAAGAGAGTTATCTTTTACGAGTAAAAGGAGAAGGGTTTAAAAGAAATCAGATTCGTTTAATGATGGGAGTTTTGTTGGATTTGGGTAAAGGAAAAGTGGATTTGCATTTTATAAAACAGACGTTAAACCCAGATGCAGAAGAAATTGTATTAGAGCATATTGTACCAGGATCAGGCTTGATTCTGAATAAAGTAGACTTAAAACCATAATATAATGAAAGTTTTATCAACAAATATAGGTGAACCTACAACCATACTCTGGAGAGGAAAAGAAGTGAAAACAGGGATTTATAAATACCCAGTGGACCAACCTATATTTTTAGACAAAGAAGATGTAGCTGGAGATCACGTTATTGATAGAAGATATCATGGTGGGGTTGATAAGGCTTGCTATTTGTATGCGGCAGAGCATTATCCATTTTGGAAAGAAAAATATCCTGATTTAGACTGGAATTATGGAATGTTTGGAGAAAATCTAACGGTTTCCGGTTTTCAGGAAGAAGCGATTAAAATAGGGTCTGTTTATCAACTAGGGACTGCAAAGGTGCAGATTTCGAGACCCAGGCAACCGTGCTATAAGTTAGGTGTACGATTCGGAAATCCTGCGATTATCAAACAATTTATCGATTCTAAGTTGTCTGGAGTCTATGTGAGAGTAATCGAACCTGGATCTGTAAGTGCAGGCGATGAGTTCATTCTGGATAAAGAAAATACTCAAGGGATCTCTATCAAAGAATTAAATACTTTATTATTTCATTATAACGCTGAAGAACACGTTGAGCTTTTAAAGAAGGCAGTTGAAGATCCTTTGGTGTCTGATGGTGATAAAAAGTATTTTCCGAAGGACTAAAGGTACTTTTATAGTTTCTTGGTAATTTCTCTTAATAAAGTCCTTGCAGTTATCCCTTTTCTGGGAAGAGAAGAAACATTTGCAATTTCACTTTCTTTGATCAATTGAATGATTCTTGTATTGGCAGGGCATGCTATTTCATGTTTTTGAGCAGCTTTGATAATAGCACCATTCAAATAATCGATTTCTGTCTTTTTTCCTTGAGAAAGATCCCACCACATTGATGTTCGTACTGTTGGATCAATAGCTAGCATTTTGTTGGCCACCAGATTAAAAAGAAAATTGGGTAAACTTAGTACCAAAGGGAGATACTTTGCAGGTAAAGATGTGAGTTTAGGTAATTGAATTTCCGAAGAATTAGTAACCTTAAACAACTCTTTCATCAATGCTGCAATCACCAAACGATAGCCTCGCTGCTGGAGCATATTCTTGACCGGGATATCAGCCAATGCATTTACACTATTCCCTAGGTTGAGTTGTAATTTAGCCCATTGTAATTCCAGCATGGCTTTGGTTGCTTTAACTGGTAACATTTTATTATCCAAAGTTTTGACCAATTCGGTAATCACCTCAGACTGTTCTACTGGTGTTTCGATATGTAAAGTCCCCTCTGATCCCCGATGCAAATGACCAGGACCAGGTTCTGCCACATTAAAAGGAACCATGACTCGTAAAACCTGATTGTTTGGAAATTGTTCTTTAATGATTTGCTCAGATCCCAAACCGTTTTGACAACATAAAATTATAGTATTTGGACCTACAAATGGTTTGATATCATTGCTTACCTTTTGAATTGCAGTGCACTTTACGGTAACCCAAAGAAAACGACAAAACATATTATTGTCGGTTGCCGAAGGTGTTTCTGAATCGATAAAATATAACTTAGGAATATTGACTTCATTTTTATGATAGTCAGTCAATCGAAGCCCGTTTGCCAATTTTTTTTGGTTTGTGGGCGACAAACCAACCGAGTATCCTGCCCCAAAGAAGTAAGTATACCTCCTAGAAAACCTCCGATCAATCCAGCACCAAAAACGATATGTGAAGACATAAAATTATAGTTAAGTAGTAGAGTCTTTTTTGTCTAATATAGCCAAACCAATTTTTATGGTATTGTAATCTATTGCTCCTTCAAAATGTTCGTAATAGGGTTTGAGGGTTTCGGGACTGTTCAATAGCTCTTTAGCTTTTTGAATAGCAGTAATGTTTTCCTTATCGATAAATTGATGTAGATCTATGGCTTCACCATCTTCGTATAGTTTGAAGATATGAGAAAAAATTGTACTAGCCGTCAATTTTCTTTCGACTGCAATTTCTTCCAAAGAAAGCCCATTTTTCAAAAGGGTTAATGTTTCTGCATGGGTTTTTCCCTTTTTGGTGGTTTTCTTTTTCTTTTTTGGAGGGTCTACAAAAGCTTGAATTTCTTTGATGAACTGATAGCCGTAATTTTGCATCTTTTGGCGTCCTACACCATTAATCTGTATAAATTCTTCATCGGTTAAAGGTTTGTGCTTTTCCATTTCCCGTAAAGTAGCATCATTGAAAATTTGATATGCAGGAATTCCTGCTTTTTTGGCAAGTTCTAAGCGTAATAATCTTAGCTTTTCAAATAAATCATTACTCGCAGCCTGATTCGTGTTGATCACGGGCTGTTTTGCCTTCTCCAATTCTTTTAAATGTGCAAGACGTACCTTTTCGCCTTCAAACAATACTTTCTTGGATAAAGTAGTCAGCTTTAGTTTGTTATTTTGATGAAATGCAATTTCAAGATATCCTTGATTGATAAGTTGTATGATGTATTGTTGCCAATCTCTCCAGGCAATGTCGCGACCAATACCGTAGGTTTTAAGGTTTTGATATCCTTGATCAACAATAATAGCATTTTGTGCTCCTCTTAGAACGTCTATTACCGTTCCAATAGGTTCCTGTTCTTTAATTCTGGTGACACAGGATAAAGCCTTTTGGGCCAGGATTGTTCCATCGATTATAGTAGGAGGATTATTGCAAACATCGCAATTACCGCAATCTTTTTCTATCAATTCTCCAAAATAGCTCAATAGTATTTTGCGTCTGCAACTCAAGGATTCTGCGTATTGTTTCATTCTATCCAATTTTGCCAATTGGATTTCTTTATTACCCGACATATCTGCAAACTTTTGTAGTTGTACAACATCGGCATAACTATGAAACAATAGGGTAGAAGAGGGAAGCCCGTCACGACCGGCACGACCAATCTCTTGATAGTACCCTTCTATGTTTTTGGGTAAGTTATAATGAATTACCCATCGTACATTGGATTTGTCGATCCCCATACCAAAGGCGATAGTAG
Source organism: Aquimarina sp. KJ22-3 (assembly GCF_055808215.1). Lineage (NCBI taxonomy): Bacteria > Pseudomonadati > Bacteroidota > Flavobacteriia > Flavobacteriales > Flavobacteriaceae > Aquimarina > Aquimarina sp. KJ22-3. Next base: position 2,503,491 of record NZ_CM147859.1, read on the forward strand.
CACATACTATTTGTATACTGTCATTAATAAACTTTTCTTGTACTTCGGCTCGTTTTTGATGTTCGACCCCAGCATGATATGCGGCAGCACTAAAACCTTTGTTGTTTAATTTTTCTGCGAGCGCCTCTGTAGTTTTTCTACTCAAGCAGTAAATGATACCACTTTGAAAAGGTTTATCAGAAAGGAAAGTATAGATTTGCTCGATACGCTTATTTCCCGGTCGTACTTCTAGCGCCAGGTTTTTACGATCAAAAGATGCCAGATGTAATTTGGCATTTGGGATATTTAATTGATCACAGATATCTTTTCTGGTAGCCTTATCCGCCGTAGCAGTTAGAGCGATTATTGGGGTTTTGGGGAATTGTTTTTTCAGATATCCGAGTTGGGTGTAGGCAGGTCTAAAATCGTGGCCCCAGGCCGAAATACAATGGGCTTCATCAATGGCGATTAGACTAATTTCTATTTCGCTGAGTAGCCCTTCCAAAAAGTGTAAGCTTTCCGGAGCAACATAGAGTATTTTAATAGCCTGATTAGCGATATCCTGAAATATTTCTTGTTGTTCTGCTTCGTCTTGACTACTATTCACAAAGGCAGCGTTAACTCCGTTAGCCTTTAACCCATCTACCTGATCTTTCATTAAAGCAATCAGTGGAGAAATGACTAAAGTGATACCAGGTAGTAATAGTGCAGGTAGTTGATAACAAATTGATTTCCCTCCGCCGGTAGGCATGATGACCAGGTTATCTTTTCCTTCAAAAACAGCATGTATAATTTCCTTTTGGAGATCACGAAAACTATCGTATCCAAAATACTCTTTAAGGGTGTTTAGTATCAGTTGTGATTCAGGCATAGTATTAGCAATACTGTATTCGGTAAAAGCTGTAGTATAATAAATTAAATTACAATAATAGAAGTGTTCAGTTTTATTTTTTGAAACTGTGTTTATTTTTGATCAATTCCAGAGTTAAGGTATTGATTACAGATCAATACATGGTATTCTTATTTGCAGAATGTTCAGGAATTTGTTGTATGGCATCCCAATGTTCAACAATTTTTCCTTGTTCGTCAAAACGAAAAAAGTCCATGGTTACGTATTGATCATTTCCCGGCCATGTTTGATGGGTATGCAAGGAGACCAAATCTCCCTCGGCGATGCAACGCACAAATTCTATGGTTTTTTCTGGATATTCACGTTGCATACGTTCAAAATATGCTATAAACCCAGATTTACCGTCTTTTACGTCAGGATTGTGTTGAATATAATCTGCACCTACAAATTTTTCTATCGCTTCTTTGGGATTGCCTTCATATGCCATTTTGTAGAAGGCAATGGCATTATCTTTATTTTGCTGTAAGTTCATAAGAGAAAGTTTACCCTAAATCTACTCAAAAAGATCAGAACTTAGGTATCGATCTCCGCGATCACAAATAATAGCAACAAGAACACCGCTCTCTAAAGTTTCGGCAAGCTTTAAGGCAGCTGTAACAGATCCACCGCTGCTCATTCCAGAAAAGACCCCTTCTTCTTTGGCTAATCTTTTAGCCATTGCCGTGGCTTCTTCCTGGCTTACTTCAATGACCTGATCTACTTTTTGCGGATTAAAAATTTTGGGCAAGTATTCTTTTGGCCATTTTCTAATACCTGGTATTCTAGAGTCATCTGTAGGCTGTACCCCCACAATTTGGATATCTTGAGACTGTTCCTTTAAGAAAGTGGAAGTGCCCATAATTGTACCTGTGGTCCCCATAGAAGAAACAAAATGGGTGATTTTACCTTTGGTATCTCTCCATATTTCAGGACCGGTGGTTTTATAATGTGCTTTCCAATTGTCATCATTTCCAAACTGATTCAGCATTACATACCCTTCGTTGTTTACTTTTGCTTCGGCGTAGTCTCTTGATCCTTCAATACCAATATCTGCAGAGGTTAAAGTTACTTTTGCTCCATAGGCTCTCATGGTTTGTACCCGCTCTTTGGTAGAGTTCTCCGGCATGACCAGTTCAATATTGAGATCAAAAATTCCTGCAATCATAGCTAGGGCAATACCGGTATTACCACTAGTTGCTTCAATCAATTTTGTGTTTTGATCTATATCTCCTCTATCAAGTGCAGATTTGATCATATTAAATGCCGCACGATCTTTAACGCTGCCACCGGGATTGTGACCTTCCAGTTTTAAATATAGTGTGATATTCGGGTTTTTAACAAGGGATTTTGCCTTTACCAAAGGCGTGTTACCAATCAGGTCTAAAATGCTATGAGACATTAAACAACTTTTTTAATCTTGATTTCTGAAGTATTTGAAATGATCGAGTTTTCTGGTACCGAAGAAGTAATCCAAGCATTACCACCAATGGTGCTATTGGCACCAATAACTGTACTACCACCCAAAATTGTGGCATTGGCGTAAATAGTAACGTTATCTTCTACGGTAGGATGTCGCTTTACGTTTCGTAGTTTCCGATCCACATAAAGACCACCTAATGTAACACCTTGATAGATCTTCACATTGTCTTTGATGATGGCAGTTTCTCCAATTACTATTCCCGTAGCGTGATCAATAAAGAAGGATTCTCCTATTTCTGCTCCTGGATTGATATCTGTACCTGTGAGTCGATGAGAATACTCAGTCATTAATCGCGGTACCATAGGTAATCCAAATTTCAGTAGTTCATGACTGAGTCTATAAATCGCTATAGCATAAAAACCAGGATAGGCCAGATACACTTCTTCAATAGAATTTGCGGCTGGATCACTTTTCATAAAAGCCTCGGCATCTCTATTCAATTTTTGTAAAATACCGGGTAGTTTTTCCAGATAAGATTGCCAAAGTTTGCTGCAAGGCTTTTCAGTTTCCCAACACGCCAAATCAATCAACTCTTCAAAAGTTTCTTCAAGAAGGTCAACATTTTTGGCTACTTCGGTATCTGAATCAAATAGGGTATAAAAAAGCAAGTTCGTAAAATACTCTGTACGTTCTTTTAAACGCAGGCGTAAATTCGGATTTTTCTTTTGCTCTTCTATTCTTGCTATAATAGCATCTCGCTCTTTGGACATCATCTTACGTTTAAAACTCTAGTAAATATATAGAATAAAGAATACATAAGTCACAATAAGTTACAAATCATTACATTTTTAAAGGAAATATAACAACTCCAACCTAAAAATAGCATAAATGCATAATTTTTAGTTAAACTTAAAACTGGGAGGTAGATTTTAGATAAATTTAGTGGTAAAGAAAAACTTATGAGTACCATACCAAAATCAGCATTTGAATTTTTAAAAAAACTAAAAAAGAATAACCATCGGGATTGGATGACCGAAAATAAAAAGGAATATCAAGCGGGAGAAAAGGTATTAAAAGCTTTTTATGCTTCCATAGTAGAACGATTGAATGAAAATGATGAGATAGAGAAAACAAAGGTATTTCGTATCAATAGAGATATTAGATTCAGTAAAGATAAAACCCCGTATAATGTACATCGAAGTGCAAGTTTCAGTAGAGCAGGGGCTCATAGAAGAGGTGGATATTACCTGCGTTTAGAACCAGGTAACTCTTTGGTAGCTGGGGGTTTTTTTGGTCCTCAACCAGCAGATTTATTGCGGATTCGCAAAGAGTTTGAAATGGATGATCAGGAAATTAGAGAAATATTATCAGCTCCTGATTTTGATAAGGCTTTTGGTGGGTTTAATACTGAGTTTCAGGTAAAGACTGCTCCAAAGGGTTTTAGTAAAGAACATCCTGCTATAGATCTCATCAAAAACAAATCTTTTTTTGTATCTCATAGCTTCACAGATCAAGAAGTTTTTGCCGATGACTTTTTGGATAAAGTCATCTATCACTATGAGTTGTTAAGACCTTTTTTTGATTATATGAGTGATGTGCTTACCACCGATTTGAATGGAGTATCTTTATTAGAAGATTGAAGCTTTTAATAGTAATTTTAATAATCTTTTTTCGACAAAAATAGTGGAGAAAAACAGATGTTTTCTCTTTAACTTTTTTACCAACATTAACTTAAAAAAATATGAAAAGAATAGCCATAAATGGGTTCGGACGGATAGGAAGAGCCGCATTGAAAGTAATTATGGAAGAGCCAGATATGCAAGTCGTGGCCGTTAATGATTTGATGACCATTGAAAATGCAAAATACCTTTTGAAATACGACAGTGTATATGGCGTATATAATAAAGAGGTGAGTGTGGATGGGAATCACCTAATCATTGGTGATCAAAAAGTAATATATCTCAATCAGCGTGACCCAGAGCAACTACCCTGGAAAGAAAACAACATCGATATTGTTATAGAGAGTACTGGTTTTTTTACGAATAGAGAAGATGCCGAAAAACATATTAAAGCAGGAGCCACAAATGTGGTGATATCTGGTCCTACAAAAAGTGTAGATACTCCAACTGTAGTGCACGGAGTAAATACCGAAGATGGAAAAACCAGTATATTTTCTTGCGCAAGTTGTACAACAAACAACATAAGTCCGGTAGTAGAAATACTAGGAAGAACTATAGGTATTAAAAAAGCAATTTTGAATACTATTCATGCGTATACCGCTTCACAAACTTTAGTAGATGCTCCGTCCAAAAAGAATCCAAGAATGGGAAGAGCTGGTGCGGTTAATCTAACACCAACGACAACTGGAGCTGCGATTGCTACAACCAAAGCTTTACCACAATATCAAGGTAAGTTTGATGGGGTGGCAGTAAGAACGCCTGTTCCTGTTGGTTCTATAAGTGATGTAACTTTCATATCAGAAAGAGCAACAACGCCTGAAGAAATCAATGAGATATTGCAAAAAGAATCAGAAACAGATCGATATGCAAAAGTATTGGATGTTACTTATGAGCCTATTGTATCTTCTGATATTCAACAAAGTCCGTATGCTGCAACTGTTGATGCTTCTATGACCAGAGTGGTAGATGGAGATTTGGTAAAACTGATGATCTGGTATGACAACGAATGGGGATTTACCAATCAAATGATTCGTCAGATCAAAGAATTATAGGCTGTAATCGAATAAGATATAAAAAGGCCGCATTGCTCATAAACAATGCGGCCTTTTTTAGTTGTTATTGTTTTGATTTAGATTTGACTTAAACCACCGTCAACTTCTATTTCAATACCGTTGATGTAGGATGCGTCTTCAGAAGCCAAAAACAATGCAGTTTTTGCAATCTCTTCAGACGTTCCGAATCTTCCTAGTGGTACTTGTTCTCCAAATCCTGATCCCATTTCTTCGATAGTTTCTTGTGGTAATCCCATTTTGTCGTAGATAGGAGTAGCAATTGGTCCTGGAGCAATAGAGTTTACTCGTATTTTGCGTGATTTCACTTCAGAAGTTAATACTCTTTGGTAAGCTCTTAAAGCTCCTTTGGTAGCAGAATATACACTAAAACCATCAAATCCTTTTTGTGTAACAATAGAATTAGTGAATAAAATAGTACCCCCGTCATTAATATGAGGTAATGCTTCTTTTGTTGCCAAAATAGGCCCTTTTACATTAGTGTTGAATAGTGAATCGTAATGTGCTTCGGTTACTTCATGAGCAGGAGTAGGAGGTGCGATTCCTGCATTCAGGAAAAGTACATCAATTTTTCCGTAAGCTGCTACCGCTTCCTGAATGAGTTTTGTATTGTCTTCAGGTTTTGAAACATCTGCAGTAACGGTTATAAAATCTCCTTCAAGTTCGTTAGCTACTTCTTCTAGTGCTTCCGGACGTCTTCCTGAAATTACCACCTTGGCACCTTCTTCTAAGTATAATTTTGCTGTGGCTAATCCAATACCGCTATTCGCTCCTGTAATAACGGCTACTTTGTTTTCTAATTTTTTCATTTTTTATTTTAATGTTATAGTGATAAGTTTTGAATTTTAGTTTTAGCTCCTTCCAGAATTTCTTCGGCATTGGTCATGATTAAATCGGAATTAATAAATTCGATATCAGTAATCCCTAAGAAATTGAGAAAAGTGGTCATGTACCCTGTTACGTGATCAACTTCGGTACCTAGCTTGGTACCGCCAGTAGTGATGATCACATAGGCTTTTTTGTTTTTTAGTAATCCTTGTGGTCCGTTTTCAGTGTATTGAAAGCTGATTCCCGCTCGGGAAATAAGATCGATATACGTTTTTAAACCAGCTGAAACGCTAAAATTGTACATAGGAACCGCAAATAGATAAGTATCAGCCTCTGCAAACTCTGTTGCCAGAATGTTAGAAGCTTTAATGGCTTCTTTCTGGGCAGCAGTTTGTTCATTTTCCGGAGTAAAGTATGCAGTTACACTGTCTTCGTTACCCAAATGGATAAGTTGGTCATAATAGGTGTCTCTATTTTTGGTAGTATAGCTTGCTTCAGCTTCTAGTTTGCTTTGCAACACATCTGCCAATTGTCTACTGATAGAGGTTGATTTTCTTGGACTACTGTCTATTCTTAATAAGGTTTTCATTTTGTTTTTGTTTTATTTGAAACGATCGTTTCATATTAGAGTAAAAAAATTAATATAATGCCTTTAGTATGGTGTTTACTAAATTGTCTAGTTCTTCTTTATTGTTGTTTAATATGCCTGTCATGCGTAACCCTTGGATGGCTGAATATAGATATAAAGCATATTGAGCTGCAGTTTGATCTTGATTAAAGATTTTTTCCATTTGACCTTTGTACACGATGTCCTCTAACATGGCTGTGGTTTGGTCCTGACTTTGTTCCATAAAGGATTTGATCATTGGTTCCTGATTGGTCATTTCTGATTTACAGTTCACCAAAAGACAACCTTTTTTGTTGGTATCATTTAGGATGTCCTCAACATACATGTTGAAAATTGCTTTAATAGAGTCTGAGGCGTTATGGGTATGAATCAACTCTTTTTTCATGTTGTCCTTACCACAAGATCTGTAATGATTTAGCACTTCCATAAACATCCCCAATTTACTTCCAAAAGAATTATAGATACTAGATCTATTTAGCGAAGTGGCATCTACCAAATCTTGCATAGAGGTCCCGTTGTATCCATTTTTATGGAATACTTCAGTTGCATTTTGCAATACTTGTTTTCTATCGAAGGTTTCTACTTTTGGCATTTTAATTGAAATGTTCGTTTCAAAATTAAATAAAAAAAACTATGAACTGTTATGAAAATCATAAAGTTTATAACTCCAGTTTCATCATTACGTCGGTTTGAATCTCAGTACCTAGCACAAACTTATGTGTAGTAAAAGCTTTAAATCCCCAACGTTCATAAAAACGAATAGCTCTTGTATTTTGGTCCCAAACCCCAAGCCAAACACAATTTGATTGTAATTCTTTGGCAATTGATATGGCTTTATGCAGTAATGCCTGACCAATACTTTTTCCTTGTTGTTCTTTTACAACATAGATACGTTCTATTTCCAGGGCATTAAGATCTACGGCTTCGGTTTGAGCGGTCTGAGTATTTAACTTGATATATCCTACCACAGTATTTTGTATACACGCAAAATAAAACTGGGAGTGAGGGTGCAGAAGTTCTTTGGTGATTTGATCCAGGGTAAACTTTTGCTCAAGATAGCTTTGGATATTTTCTTCGGTATTTACAGGAGGACCAAAGGCTTCGTAGAAGGTATTATAACCTATTTCTAATAGTTTTTCTTTGTCTTCTAGGGTAACTTTTACTATTTCTACATCTTGAGGCACCATAAGGCCTAAATAATTCTTTTGATTACGCGTAGGTTATGGGTATGCGTTCTTCTTTCGGCATTATAAATCCCCGTATGATCTATACGATCCACACGCACTTTGCCATGCGCGTGGATGATATAGTTATCTTTCATCATGATACCGACATGTATGATGTTACCTTCTTCGTTGTCAAAAAAAGCCAGATCGCCGGGTTCACTTTCTTCTATAAAACTTAATGCTTCTCCCTGAGTTGCTTGTTGCGAGGCGTCCCGAAGTAGTTGATATCCATTTAATTTGTACACAATTTGGGTAAAACCACTACAGTCTATCCCAAAACTAGTCTTACCTCCCCATAAATATGGAGTATTTAGAAACATCAATGCAGTTTCTATCAAGTGTTCTTTTTCACTTTTTTGTGTAATGGTATATCCTTCAAACGTATGTTGAAAAAAATCTAAAGCTCCAAGAGAAGCGCCTAGTGGAATGGGCATCAGTTGATTTTGATCACAATTCACAAATTCTACCAAATCACCAGATAAGCAGATATCTTGGTCATCAAAGTTTTTATACTGCTCTTCAGTGATATCTAGATATTGTTTATTATCGATCCAACCTTCATACTTATCATAGGCCAGACGAATCTTACTCCACTTTTTGCGTTTTTCGAGTACTTTAAAATGTTCTCCATACAAGACCTGAGTAACCATTTCACTTGGATCACTGGGTTCTGCACGTAAAGGAACAATACTTAGGTTACAAATGCCGTATTGCATTATCGGTAATTAGGGATTAGCAATGTTATAGAGCTACGCTCTTGATCAATAAAATTATAAACGCTCTATTACCATAGCAGAGGCACCACCACCACCATTACAGATTGCTGCGGCTCCAATTTTAGCGTTGTTTTGATCCAGAACATTCATCAAGGTGATCAAAATACGAACCCCAGAGCATCCTAATGGATGTCCCAAAGAAACAGCTCCTCCATTTACGTTGGTATTCTCATCACTAAGTCCAAGAATTTTAAGATTTGCTAAACCTACTACAGAGAATGCTTCGTTGAATTCGAAGAAATCAACATCATCTAAACTAATACCTGCTTTCTCGATAGCTTTTGGTAACGCTTTTGCAGGAGCAGTAGTAAACCATTTTGGTTCGTGAGCTGCATCTGCATAACTTTTAATTTTAACTAGAGGTTGTAATCCTAGTTCTTTGGCTTTATCAGCACTCATTACTACTACAGCTCCGGCACCATCATTAATAGTAGAAGCATTAGCAGCGGTTACCGTTCCATCTTTGCTAAATGCAGGTCGTAAAGCTGGAATTTTCTCCATTTTTACGTTTTTGTACTCTTCATCTTCAGTAACCATAACAGGCTCTCCACGACGTTGTGGAACAGGTACAGGTACTACTTCATTATTAAATTTACCATCTGCCCATGCTTTTGCAGATCTTTCGTAAGACTGGATAGCAAAAGCATCCTGATCTTCACGACTAAATTCATACTCATTGGCACATAAATCAGCACAAACTCCCATAGCATTTCCATCATAAACATCTACCAAACCATCTCGCTGCATTCCATCTTCCAGTGTTTGAGGGCCAAATTTATGTCCTGCTCTTAGTCGAACGTAATGCGGAATTAAACTCATGTTTTCCATACCTCCGGCAACGATGATATCTGCATCTCCCAAAGCAATAGCTTGAGCAGCATGCATTACAGCTTTCATACCACTTGCACAAACTTTATTTACCGTAGTACAAGGAACATGATCACCTATACCAGCACCAAGTGCGGCTTGTCTTGCTGGAGCTTGTCCGTTTCCTGCTTGTACTACATTTCCCATAAAAACTTCTTGTACAAGAGAAGGGTCCAGGTTGATTTTATCCAATGCTCCTTTTATGGCAATAGCACCCAATTGGGTTGCCGGCACGGTAGATAAACTTCCTAAGAAACTTCCAATTGGTGTTCTTGCTGCAGATACAATTACTACTTCTTTACTCATTATATGTAATTTAAATTGTGTGTATTGTTTGCTGCGAATTTAAGGATTTTTGTAGGATAAAAACTAAGTAAAAAGTTAAGAGTTAGCTGTAATCCAAGTATAATTCTTAATTCTAGATGGATACTTCGTACATCTAAGTTTGATTTACTACTTTTGAGTAATCAATAGAACGTAATTTGTGAGACGCTTTTTGAATAAATTTTATAAAAGACAATCTTTTATTTACAGGATTTTTCTTTTTATAACTACTACTGCACTTATTGTCTATTTGTTTCCTAAAGGAGGGATATTTAAGTACGAGTTTACCAAAGGAAAACCTTGGCAATACGAAAACTTATATGCTCCGTTTGATTTTGCTATTGCCAAAACAGAACAGGAAATTGAAGATGAAAAGAAAGAGATTACAGACAATATTATCCCATATTTTGAATACGACACCATTGTTTCTAATACAGCAAAAGAATCGTATGACGAATCGTTTAATAACTATTTAAAAGTCTTCAATCAAACTAGTGCCAGGGATCAGGCAAAGTTGTTTGGTCGAATCCTGCTTAACGATATTTATCGATACGGAGTTTTACAAAGTACGAGCCCTTATGATGAGCAGCGACAGATTTTTTTAAACAAAGGAAACGAAGCCGAAGCCATCACTTATGGGCAAATTTTAACTTCTAATGAGGTGACTAACCTCATTAACTCCAGAATAGATAAGAGTGAATATGCAAAGTTTAAAAGTGATTTTGTCGCCTTGTTCTATGATTTGGTGAAACCCAATGTAAAACTCAACGAAAGATTAACGCAAAGTACACTTGAGAATGAGTTAGCCAAGGTGCTCACGACAAGAGGAGGAGTGTCTAGAGGTAGTAGGATCATCGCCAGAGGAGAGGTTGTAGAAGGGGGTAAGTTGCAGATCTTAAATTCATTAAAAGCAGAATACGAATCTCAGGTATGGAGTGCCAAAAACTTTTACTGGATTGTTTTGGGGTATAGTCTTTTGGTATCCTTGGCGTTAATGATGCTTTTATTATTTATCAGAAAATATAGGAACGATATTTATGAAAATAACACTCAGGTCACCTTTATTTTCTTTAATATTTTGTTCATTGTTTTGGTATCTACTTTGGTGGTGAAATATCGCTCCGAATATATCTATGTAGTGCCCTTATGTATATTGCCTTTGGTGCTCAAAGCTTTCTTCGATTCGCGTTTAGGTTTGTTCACTCATGTAATTACGGTGTTAATCTTAGGTTTTGTAGTACCCAACAGCTATGAGTACACATTTTTACAAATTATTGCTGGTATTGTTACCATTTTGACGATTTCAGAATCTTTTAAAAGAGCTAATCTTTTTATCTCAGTGGGTCAAATCACTATCATCTATATCATTGCCTATATATCTTTTCACATTATACATGAGGGGAGTGTAAGTAATATCGATTGGACTACTGTTGTTCTGTTTGTGATTAGTGGATTTGCTACGCTTATTGTGCATCCGTTGATCTATGCTTACGAAAAGATTTTCGGTCTTATTTCTGATGTGTCCTTGTTAGAACTTAGTGATACCAATTCTGTATTGTTGAAGGAATTGTCAGACAAAGCCCCTGGTACATTTCACCATTCTTTAAATGTAGCAAACATTGCCGAAGCAGCAGCTAATGAAATCGGTGCAAATGCCATGTTGGTTAGGGTAGGAGCACTCTATCATGATATAGGTAAGATGGCAAATCCTACCTATTTTACCGAAAATCAATCGGCATCTGGAAATCCACATGATGTACTATCTCCTAAAGAAAGTGCAAGAATTATTATCAATCATGTGATAAGAGGGATTGAAATCGCTAAAAAGTATAAGCTTCCTGATCGGGTAATCGATTTTATAAGAACGCACCACGGTACAAGTACGGTGTATTATTTCTATACCAAAGAAAAAGAAAGTAATGAAAATGTGAATATTGAAGATTTTCAATATCCTGGACCCAAACCATTTTCAAAAGAAACTGCAATTTTGATGATGAGTGATAGTGTAGAAGCCGCATCAAAGAGTCTTAAAAACCCTACCAGTAGTCTGATTGATTCTTTCGTAGAAAAGATAGTCAATAAGCAAATGGAAGATGAGCAATTTCTAAATGCTAATATTACCTTCAAGGAAATTCAACAGGTGAAGAAGGTTTTTAAACGCAAGCTTACGAATATCTATCATTTGCGGATCGAATATCCGGAGTAATTGTGTTTTTTTCGTTGCTACTGGTTTACGGCATATTGTTTGATGCAGTAACCCTAGCAAGTTTCAAACACAATCAGCATGAAGAATTATCTTTTTTTATTGGCTTTACTTAGTTTACCGTTTACGAATGTTTCTAATGCACAACTACGTATAGGAGGTGGGATATCTATAGGAGTAAATATTGATCTTCCACTACCAGAAATTGCTGTGGTTGTAGGAGGTACAAGGTGTCCACAACCTCAAAACAGACGCCCAATAGTCCATAACTATGGTTCGATTCATCATCAAAATGGGCCTTACGGAAGACATATTTATGAGGTAACAGGGGCAAGATTACAACCAGTATCTAACCAAGAAGAACGTATACTATATTATTTAGACTCTGGAGATGTATTAGAACTCGTTATTCATACGGTTAATCCCAATGATTATAACTACCATTATTATGATGCCAATTGTGGTGATTGTTGGACAACTAATAACAGCATCGTTGCTGTTTCTATGAATCAGGAGGAAATCCCATTGCATAATGGAAGCATATCGCTACAACCAGAAGTCAATGGCAGACTACATAGTGTGATTAACCTTCATAGTATTTATGATGGTGACTTTAATGGTACTATTGTGTTTTAGCCAGGTATTTCTTATCCATCCAAAACGTTCCGAAAGGAATGATAGAACAAAGTAATACGATAGCTAGGGTTTTGTTATTCCATTGTTTTTCGAACTTTACAACAATGGCAAATACGATATACAACAAGAATAGCAACCCATGTGCCATACCGATCACTTTATTGGGTTCTGGTGATTCGAACATATACTTTAGAGGCATGGTTACAAATAAAATAAGCAGGTATGAGATACCTTCTAGATAACTGATGAGTCTAAAACCTTTTATCATAAATTATGTATTGATATTATAATCCAACTCGAAAACTTCAAGTTTAAAATAAGGGATAGCAGATAGTAAGTGGTCAAAGATATCTGCCATTATATTTTCATAGTTTTTCCAAACCTTATCATTACTAAAAGCATAGATCTCCAGTGGAGTTCCTTGAGCTGTAGGAGCTAGTTGTCTGCTCATGATCGTCATATCTTTGTTGATATAAGGGTGGTTTTCTAGATATAGCTCTACATAGGTCCTAAATACTCCCATATTGGAAAGATTTCTTCCATTAATCATAATGCTTTTATCGATACTGTGTTCTTTATTGAAGGTGTCGATTTCAACTTTTATATTCTGAAGATACGCTTTGATCACTTCAATTTCTTGAAGTTTACGCACGTCTTCTTCAGAAAGGAAACTAATACTCGATGTTTTGATCAAAAGTGATCTTTTGATTCTTCTCCCACCAGAATCCATCATCCCTCTCCAGTTTCGAAACGATTCTGAAGTAAGGTGGTAGGTAGGAATGGTAGTAATGGTTTTGTCAAAATTCTGAACTTTAACCGAAGAAAGATTGATTTCTATTACATCGCCATCGGCACCATATTTCTCCATAGTAATCCAATCTCCGATACGTACTGTGTCATTTACAGCTACCTGGATACTGGCAACAAATCCAAGAATGGTATCCTTAAAAATCAACAGAATTACCGCAGACATTGCTCCAAGCGCGGTTAAGAATGTCCAAATGGATTTTCCGGTAGCCGAAGAGAATATAAAGATACCCCCGATAACCCAGACAAAGATCATAAAAACCTGTACGTAACTATCGATAGGCTTGTCTTTAAAAGAGTCCAAAGATTTCAGGAAATCCCTAAATGTTCTAAGTATACTTCGCAAAATCCAAATCGCTAATACGATTACCATAATATCAAAAAGGATCTCAAGGTACTTTTCTGTAGTTGGAAAAGCCGCAAATAATTGAGGTACAATCCAGACTGTAATAGATAGCGGTACAATATGCGCCAGATAGTCAAAGGTATTGTTCTTTACCAAATAATCGTCGAAGGTGTTTTTTGATCTTGATGCGTATTTCTTAAAAATAGTGATAAAGACTTTTTTCATGATAAAGTGTATCACGAATAAAGAAACGATCAATATAGCAAGACCAATAACTAAATTTAAATACTCTGAAGTGTTCTCTGAAAAGCCTTTGGAAACAAAAAGCTGATAAAAGTATCGGGTAATATCTTCCATAGAAAAGGAATACTAGTTTGAGCGCAAAATTAAGGGTATACGGATAGTAATAAAAAATTATTATAAGGATTTATGAATTAATTTAACGTATAAAAACAAGAACCGCCATATACAGTGATATGGCGGCTTTGATAACGTGTTTTTGTAATCTAGAAGTTGAAATCTAGTCTTGCATAATAATATGCACCACTGAATCCCATTTGTACTGCATCCCAGTATCCACCTGCTTCAGTTTCTCCATCATTTTGTTGGTCTGGATATTCATTAAAAATGTTGTTTCCTCCTAAGGTGAGTTTTAGGTTATCGCTTAGTTGATACCCTGCATTAAGATCTGCAGTTATTTTTGCGCCATACACATCTTCGGTATCTGCAAAATCAATCAATACAATTTCGCTAAAATGAGTCAATCCTAATCCAGCATTGAATTTATCTTTGCTGTAGTTAGCATTAAAAGCAAATTTACTATCAGGAGCAGAAGCCAAAAGAAAAGCCTTTTCTCGTTCCCCAAAGAATATACTTTCGTCCAAATTTCCATTTTTAACTTCTTCGATAGTCATGTTATTGATATTTCCTGCAAGGGTGGCAGAGATATTACCAAAATCAAAATTACCCTTCCAGGATAAGATTATATCAAGCCCTACAGTTTCGGTATCCACTCCATTAGCAAAGAATTGTGCTTCATTTACATTTGGAATTTGAGGAGCAGCAAAAGTACCAGTTAATACAATTCTGTCTTTTACATTGATGTAATATCCATCTATGGTAGCGGTAAACCCACCAAAACTAGCTGTAGCTCCCACCGCAGCATTTATTGCTGTTTCTTCTTCAAGGGATTCGATACCAAAAGAAGCAGTCACTGGGCTGTTATTTGGTGATAAAAGCGTCTCTGTAGCCACACCTCCTTGAAAATCGGTGAATCGTAGGTTGTAATATATCTGAGCCAAAGAAGGTGCTCTAAAACCAGTACTCACAGATCCACGAACATTGATATTTTCTGATGCTTTCACCCTAAAGGCTAATTTTCCATTTATAGTACTTCCAAAATCACTATAGTTCTCGAATCGTGCTGCGACACCTAATAAAAAGCTATCGGTTATATCTAATTCTGCATCTGTGTACAAAGAGAAGTTGGATCTGGATCTGTCTACTTCATTCGCAGGACTATATCCCGGGAAACCTTGTGATCCTCCCGGGCGAAGTTCTCCAGAAATAGGGTCTGTAGGTTGTGTTTGATTAGCAGGATCAATAATGGGCAATCCATTTACATCATACGTCGCATATGATCCTTCTTCTCCGGCAAAAATGATAAAGTTTTCAGTTCTGTACTCAGATCCAAAGGCGATATTTAATCCTTTCATAATGTTTGGATAGTACTTAGAGAGATCAAGACCTGTGGTATTCTGACTTAAACTGTGTCCACCAGCATCAAAGTCAGTAGGAGAGGACTCTTGCAAAGAAGCATTTAACGTACCTTGTATGAAATAATGAAAATTGTTTTTACCCCATGTGTTATTTACGTCAATTTTCCAACCGTTTTCGGTCTCTGTGCGAACCCCAACAGATACTGAGTTATCGATGATGTTTGAAGTAATTCTTGGTGTAAAACCATTAGGGAATATTGCGGTTACTACTCTTTCACCGTCATTACGAGTAAAAGCAAAAGCATCGGTATCTCTGTAGTTTCTTCCTCCAAAGGCATAAGCTTCTGTTTTTTTGGAAATAGGTACAGCCGCGTTTACGAAGAAATTAAACCCATCGATAGCCGCTTCACCAAAACCTCTCCTGAAATCAAACCCGGGACGAAGTGTCTTATTTTTGCTCAAGAATTCAGTGGTAAAGTTGGCATAACCCCCATCGCCGATTTCTACTCCATAATTGGCAGTTACCTTTACGGATCCGCCATCAAAATCCTGGTCATCAGCAATACGATTTCCGTCATTATCGGTATCTAATCGATTTCCATCTGTATTGGGAGTACCGTCGGGAAAATCTCCTTTGGCATTGGTGTTGTAAGCTCCGTAGCTCACACTTCCAGAGATGGTATTTACATTGTTCTTAAGTACAATATTGATAACTCCTGCAATCGCATCAGAACCGTATTGTGCGGCAGCACCGTCTCGTAATACTTCGATTCTTTTGATAGCGGTGGCAGGAATCGCGTTAAGATCTGTACCCGAATTTCCTCTTCCTCGTGTACCAAAAATGTTAATTAAAGAAGAAGAATGCCTTCTTTTACCATTAATCAAAACCAAAGTCTGATCAGGCCCTAATCCACGAAGAGAGGCAGGATCAATATGATCAGCTCCATCAGATCCTGATTGTTTGTTGGCGTTGAACGAAGGAGCTGTATATTGAAGTAGTTCATTGATTTCAATTTTACCACTTTTGGTAATAATCTCCTGCATATCAATAATATCGATAGCTACAGGAGTATCGGTTGCTGTTCTTTTTGGGCTTCTGGATCCAACTACAATAATGGTACTTAAGGCTTCTCCTTCTTGTAGAACAACATCTATGATTTCTTGATTTCCAACTTCTACCTCTTTGGTTTCATAGCCAATAAAGCTGAAAACTAATACGGCTCCTTCGTCGACAGCAATGGTATATTTACCTTGCTCATCGGTGGTGGTCCCTTTTTCTGAGCCTTTTTCCAGAATGTTAACATAAGGGATAGGAAGTCCTGCGGGGTCGGTTACCGTTCCTGATACAATTTGCTGACCATAACTTAGGTACGTAGTGAATACCCCCAATAAAATGAGTGTGAATTTTTTCATGAAGTGATGTTTATTTATGTTGATTGTTACCTTAAATATATCTAAAATATTTTACTTCGATTTGATTAAAAAAGAGTAGACACAAAAAAGGCCGGAATTACTTCCGGCCAATACGATCAATTGTATTTTTGATATTATTTCAACTTATAGATGGTGGTAATGACTTCGTCTGTGTTATTGTCATAAGATTCCAAAATAAGATTTTTGTCACTATCAAAATGTCCAACAGTATTATCTTTTCCTCCGGCATTTATGATGTAATATCCATTACTAAGCGGTCTTGCTTTGCATACTTGATTGCCCGTTTTGTTCAAAAGAGTAATTACAAAACCTTTTCCATCGGTAACTTTGGTATATGCATCCATATCCGAAGAAGATTCTGATTTTTGAACTTGAACTTCCTGATCTGAATAGGTTGCAGATTGATTGGTTTTGTCTTCATCACCAGGGTTTAATTTGATTTTACTTTTTTTGGTAATGACTTCTTGTTTCGTAATCACTTTCTCTTCACCGTTAGCTCCCTTAATTCTAATAATTTTGGTTACTGTTTCTTGAGAAGAGTTTTCTTTCGGTTTTTCTGTAGTTTGAGAAAAACCGATGCTTGTAAATCCTAAAAGGATGACTGAGGTTAAAATTTTAAAAGTATTCATTTGTTTATAATTGGGATTCAAAATTAAAAAAAATGCTAAAAACAATAAAATATGCACTTTCATCGCCATAATCTGAAGCGTAAGTAGCGATTCGTTAATCTAATTCTTCAGATTTGTTTCCTAACTAGGAATAATAGTATCTTTGCACTCTCAAAAACGAGATAATACATAAGAAATCTCTGTTCAAAATAACGCAATAGAATTATGAAAGCAGGTATCGTAGGATTACCAAATGTTGGAAAATCAACTTTATTTAACTGTTTGTCCAATGCCAAAGCGCAAAGTGCAAACTTTCCGTTTTGTACTATAGAACCCAATATCGGAGTGGTCAATGTTCCTGATCCCAGATTAGAGAAATTAGAAGAATTAGTTAATCCTGAGAAAGTGATACCAGCCACGGTAGAGATTGTTGATATTGCTGGTTTGGTTAAAGGAGCAAGTAAAGGAGAGGGGTTAGGAAACCAATTTTTGGGGAATATCAGAGAAACCGATGCGATCATTCATGTGCTTAGATGTTTTGATAATGATAATGTAGTACACGTTGATGGTTCTGTAGATCCTATACGTGATAAGGAAACTATTGATATAGAATTGCAGTTAAAGGACCTTGAAAGTATAGATAAAAAACTGGATAAGGTAAAGCGAGCTGCAAAGACAGGAAATAAAGAAGCGCAGAAAGAAGAATCTATTTTATTGCAATTGAAGGAAGGTCTTGAGGCCGGAACTTCAGTGAGAGCAATAGCTATTTCTGAAGATGATCGTGAAGCTTATGTGAAACCATTACAGTTAATCACAGATAAACCAGTATTATATGTTTGTAATGTGGACGAAGGATCTGCGGTAAATGGAAATCATTATGTAGATAAAGTAAAAGAAACTGTTGCTTCAGAGAATGCAGAGGTGATCGTTCTTGCTGTAGGTACCGAAGCAGATATCACAGAATTAGAAGATTATGAAGAACGTCAACTATTTTTACAGGATATGGGATTAGAGGAGCCTGGTGCTTCTGTACTTATTCGTGCAGCCTATAAACTGTTAAATCAGCAAACCTATTTTACTGCAGGTCAGAAAGAGGTACGAGCATGGACAGTAACTGTTGGAGCCACTGCACCACAAGCTGCAGGAGTAATTCACACCGATTTTGAAAAAGGGTTTATCCGTGCAGAGGTAATAAAATACGATGATTTCGTACACTATGGCAGTGAATCTAAAGCCAGAGAGGCAGGTAAACTAGGAGTTGAAGGAAAGGCATATGTTGTAAATGATGGAGACGTAATGCATTTTCTGTTTAACGTTTAGTACAATTATATTTAGATAGAAAAAAGCCTTCTGATGCTCTTTAGAAGGCTTTTTTAATTGCCGTTATGAGTGTGATTATCATACTTTATAGGTAATCTGGTATCTTTTATAACTATAAAATTTCCTACCATAAAAAGGATAAACATTCTTTAAAAAAGAGATGAAATCGACACTTCGTTACTGTGTGTTTACGGTTTTTTTATTAAATTAACGTATTGATAAGCAGGTTTTTGCTTATATGGGGACTCTTTAACGTAAACAAAATATTCATTGTATAAATTGCTCGTGCATTAATAATTAGTGAGCCTTGAGAACTTATGTGCTAATATTTTCTGTGGTAGCTCTTAGCTATCTGTCTTACGGTCAAAACACCATGACCGAAACCCATAATGATAGCCTACAGTCATTAATTGATCAGTCTAGCGATTTGAGTTATGAGTACAAGATCAAAGAATCATTGGATTATGCGATTAAAGCTGTAAATTATGCTCATGAACTAAATAATAATTACTACAAAGGGC
Source organism: Aquimarina sp. KJ22-3 (assembly GCF_055808215.1). Classification (NCBI taxonomy): domain Bacteria; kingdom Pseudomonadati; phylum Bacteroidota; class Flavobacteriia; order Flavobacteriales; family Flavobacteriaceae; genus Aquimarina; species Aquimarina sp. KJ22-3. Next base: position 2,522,770 of record NZ_CM147859.1, read on the forward strand.
AGGCCTATTATTTAATGGCTTATAATTATGAAGTTTTGGTTGACTTCAAAAATGCTGAAACCTGTTACCGAAAATCATTACACTTTGGAGAGATTTCAAAAGATACATTGTTGATTTTACGAAGTAATAATGGTTTGGGGAATGTCTATTCTGATGGATATAAAGACCTGAAAACTTCTTTGATTTTTTATGACAAAGCCAAAGAGTTGGGGAAAAATCTTGAAGACTCTTACGAATACATGACCCCAGTAATAAATTTAGCATGGACCTATATTGATATTGAACAATTTGAAGAAGCATTGCCCTTTATAGAAGAGGCACATCAATTGGTAGTAGAGCATAGAGAATTACAAGGGTATTGTGAGGTGTTTTATCTGAAAGGTAAATATGCGATGTATAAAGGGAATTTTGTAGAAGCTGGTGACTTTTTTGAGGAAGCTATTGATATCGCAGAAAAGCACGATATGATTCTTGAATTGTCTTATCTATATGAAGGAAGAGCAGAGTTGAATGAGAAAAGAGGAAATATCAATCAAGCTTATAAGGATATTAAGAAATATCAGGAATTTACGAATAAACTCTATGACAAAGAGAAATTAAAGCAAATAGAGATTGCTAGAGTAAGTTTTAGCGTTGATGAATACAAAAGAGAATTGGAAATTGCTAATAAAGAAAAGGATTATCAAGCAAGTATTGCAAAGAATAACAAGACAATAACTTTTATTTCGATAGCAGGATTGATTTTTGTATTGGGAACTGCATTTTTCTTTTATATGGGGTATCGTTCTAAGAAAAAACTGAATAATGTATTAAGAGAGAAAAATACACAGCTAGAAGTTGCAAAAACTGAAGCTGAGAAATTAACTACAGTAAAATCACAGTTTATCTCCACGGTAAGTCATGAATTAAGAACTCCGTTATATGGTGTAGTTGGTATTACCTCTTTGCTACTAGAAGAAAAAGATATGCCAGAAAAGCATAAAAAACTGCTTAATTCCTTAAAGTTTTCTGGGGATTATCTACTTGATTTGATCAATAAGGTATTGAAGATTGGTAAAATTGAATCCAACAAAGAAAAACTAACCAAAACTCCAACTGACTTAGCGCAATTGTCTCAAAATTTATTGCATTCTTTTGAATACCAAGCTAAAAATAAAAATAATAAACTGGTATTAGATATTCAGAAAGAAGTGCCTAAAATCGTAAGTGTTGATTCCCTAAAGTTGTCAGAAGTATTAATTAATTTAATAGGGAATTCAACAAAGTTCACAGAAAATGGAACGATTTGGTTGAGAATTAAAATCGTATCTATAGATAAGGATCAAATTAAAATAAGGTACGAAGTAGAAGACAATGGATTGGGTATTCCGAAAGATAAACAAGAGTTTGTTTTCGAAAAGTTTTCTCAGCTAGGGAGAGAAGTTAATAAATCTGAAGGTACCGGTCTTGGACTCTCTATTGTGAAAAATCTACTTGAGATGATGGATAGCCAAATTCATTTGGACAGTAAAGAGGGGAGAGGAACCCGGTTTTATTTTGATTTAGATGTTGAGATTGTCGATGAAAAACAAGCAGAGAAACTCGATCTTAATGGTGAAGATACTGCACAAACATTTAAGAAGATTCTTGTAGCAGAGGATAACAAGATCAATCAAATCGTAACCAAAAACCTATTGGATATTATAGGGTATAGTTGCACCATTGTGGAGAATGGCTTCAATGCCTTGCAAATGGTTAAAAAAGAAGACTTTGATCTTATTTTGATGGATCTGAATATGCCTTATCTCGATGGGATGGAAGCCACTAAACGGATACGAGAATTTAATACGCAGACGCCTATCATAGCACTTACTGCTTCAGAATTAAGTGAAGTGAAGTCTGAATGTTTGGAGGCCGGGATGAACGATATTATCAATAAACCACTAAATAAAGATGATCTCAAAGATATTATCGCGAAGAATTTGATGTAGTATTAATTACATTACCGATAAATCTCTGTACATTTTTTAAAACCACCTCCGAATTCTCCTTATGCGGAGTATGACCAATGTCAGGAATAATCAATGCTTCCGAAGGTCCAGTCGTGTTATTTACAATTGAGTATACCTGATCCAAGGACCCGTATTCGTCCTTTTCTCCCTGTATGATTAGAGACGGGCATTTGATTTTGGGTAGGAATTCCTCGATATTCCAGGATTGATAGTCTTCGGATAACCAAGTCTCTGTCCACATTTTAAACACATCATCTGTTTTGTCTCCATGATATTTTATAAGTTTATCCCGAAGATTGGTCTCTTGGTAAGCGATTACCGCTTCTTTGATACCAGCTATCGTTTCTTTTTCGACAAAAACATGAGCACCTTCTGTGATAACACCAGAAATCATATCTGGAGATAGTGCCGCTGCTAGTAACGAAATACTTCCACCATCACTATGCCCAAAAAGAATAACCTTGGTAAGTTGTAGTTGATCGATGATTTGTACCAATACCTCTGCTTCATTTAGGAGGTAGTTTTTGTCTCTTTTTTGAATAGAAAAAGGATCAGATTGTCCGTAGCCCTGACGATCATAGGATAGTACATTACACTCTGTCTGGTCTGCTACTTTGTTAGGGAAATCTCTCCATAATTCAATGCACCCCAGAGAATCATGAAGAAAGATAATAGTGGGTTGATCTGTATTAAATAGGTTAGGGTTGTCTGAGAATCTGAGACGATGATGATTAATTTTAATATCCAAATTGATAGGTTTATGGTAAAAAGTGCTAAAAATAAGCTAAAGTCTATACAAAATGCATATTTTACGCCTTCAAAATTGTAACATAGATTACTTTTCTTAGTCTAGCAATAGTAAATAATTAATTTGATCAGATGAAAAATATTTTTGCCAAAATCTTCATTGGTGTGATGCTAGTGGGATGTGGAACTCCCAAACCGTCTAACGATATCGCTACAGGTGTGCCTATTGCATCGTCTGTAGATTTAACAAAGTCTGCAGAAGACAAAGTACCCGTAGTTATTAATCCGGGGAGGTTTGCGCAAGATACGGTAACCTATTACTTGCCCAAAGTGGTACAAGGAACCTATGCAGTAAGTGATTTTGGGAAATTTGTGGATAACTTCAAAGCGTTGGATTATGAAGGAAATGAGATTATCACGAACAAATTAGATGCAAATACCTGGGTAATTCCTAATGCAAAACAATTAGACCAAATCCAATATCTAGTCAATGATACCTATGATATTGAAAACTCTGGAGAGGCTACACCGTTTTCCCCTTCAGGAACCAATATCGAACCAGAGAATTACGTGTTGAACCTTCACGGTTTTATCGGTTATTTTGATGTGCTCAAGAACAATCAGTATACACTAGAGGTTATCGCCCCAAAAGAGATGAAACGAACTTCTGCGCTACAAAAAGTAGGAGAAGAAACTAGTGAAGATGGGAGTGTAGTAACTGATAAATATTTTGCCTCACGTTATTTTGAGATCACTGATAACCCTATGATGTATGGGAAATTGGATGTAGAAGAATTTATGGTGGGGGATATCAAAATTGTATTGAGTGTATATTCACCAAATGGAGTTCATAAAGCTTCAAAAATAAAGGAAACTGTTTTTAAGATGATGAAGGGACAAAAGGCATATCTGGGTGATATCAATAGTACACCTAGGTACGATATCTATTTGTATTTAGCCGAAGGTACTCAGGAATCACCAACAGGATTTGGAGCTCTGGAGCATCACACATCAACTGTAGTAGTATTACCTGAACAGATGCCAGACGAAGCATTAGCAAGTGCTATGATTGATGTAGTTTCTCATGAGTTTTTTCATATTGTAACTCCGCTTTCGGTGCATTCTGAAGATGTACACTATTTCGATTACAATGATCCTACGTTTTCTAAGCATTTATGGATGTATGAAGGAGTAACCGAATATTTTGCTACCTTATTTCAAGTGAATCAGGATATCGTTGGTGAAGATGAGTTTTATGAAAAGGTGATGGGTAAAATCCAAAGTGCCAATGGTTTTGATGATACCATGAGTTTTACAGAAATGAGTGAGAATATCTTGGATCAACCTTATGCTTCTAATTATGTAAATGTATACGAAAAAGGAGCGCTTATTGGTATGTGTATTGATATTCTGATGAGAGAAGAGAGTAACGGGAACAGAGGAATTTTGTCCTTGATGAAAGAATTATCCTTGAAATATGGAAAAAATAAACCTTTTGAAGATGATAACATCATAGCCGAAATTACAGAAATGACGTACCCTTCTATAGGTGAATTTTTGAATACTCATGTAGTAGGGAAGACTCCGATCAACTACAGAGAGTTTTTTAACAAAGTTGGACTTTCGATTAGTAAAGAAAAAGTAGAAACGAATTATATCCAAAATTCGGGAGCGCTCATCGTGGCAGGTGATCAGGCCACTGGAACGATCTTCTTTACTGATTTGGTAGCAGATAATAGTTTTTGGGCAGAAAATGGAGTAAAAGCGAATGATAATATCGTAGAAATTAATGGTACCAAGCTGACTGTACAGAATGCGAATAATGTACTTGGAGGTACTTTTCAATGGAAAGAAGGAGATGATTTGGAGGTAAAATTGGATAGAGCAGGAGAAGAGGTTGTAATCAAAACCAAAGTGGCTAAATCGTATACACAAGGAGAAACACTGTCTCCGTCAGATAATCCTACAGAAGAACAATTGGCGCTTCGTAAAGCCTGGTTGAAAGGATAATTTGTAATAACATAAACTAAAAAAAGCTGTAAAGCATATGCTTTACAGCTTTTTTTATGATAATTACATACTATTTATTTTAAAGAAGAAGAATCGTATACCAATACCTTATTCCATAAATCTTTATTTTCTGCAATAAATTTTTTGTGAATAGGAGCCACCTGGTAGTTATCATGAGCTTCTTTGGATTCAAAAGTGATTACCACACAATAGGTAAAGGAAGCATCAACAACAGGGCGTTTTTCCGTGTTGGCGGGTGTTCCAAAGTGACTTGAGGTAATAAATTCACAACCATTTAAAAGTTCTTTTACTCCTTTTTCAAAAGTTTTCCTTTCCTCTTTATTATCTGGATTGTTTAACCAAAATAGTACAGTGTGTACTAGTTTCCCGTCTATGGTTTTAGTTGGTTTTGTTGTTGATTCATCTTGTTGTGCAAAACTAAATGAGGAAATTAGAAGTGCTGCAAGAATTAGATAACGTTTCATAAATCAATGTGCTTTAGTTAATGTGTTACCGATGTGGTATATATAAGAGTTGTTTCTGTTTAAAATATAGACGGTTTTACTCCGATTTATAAGGGATTTTATCTAAGATGTATCGTATGGCCTCAAGACGAGCTTTGGTTTTTCGATCTGCTTCTATAATGATCCAGGGAGAATCTTTGGTATTAGTATGTTCAAACATTTTGACTTTGTATTTGGTGTACTCATCCCAAAGTTCCTGTGCTCGTTCATCGACCTTTGTCATTTTCCATTTTTTCAATGGATTGGATTTGATATCTTTAAAACGATAATCTTGTTCTTCCTTAGTGATCGAAAAATAGAACTTGATGAGGTAGGTGTCAGATTCCATGATCATTCTTTCAAACTCATTGACTTGCCCCATAAAAGTCTCGTACTGTTGTTGTGTGCAAAAACCATTAACAGGCTCTACTACAGCTCTATTATACCAACTACGATCAAAAAAGACAATCTCCCCGGGTTTGGGAAGTTGGTTAACATAGCGTTGAAAATACCATTGTCCTCCTTCTTCTTCGGTTGGTTTTGGCAGAGCAACGATTTTGAAGTGTCTGGGATTAATATGAGCAGTAACTCTTCTGATGGCTCCACCTTTACCTGCAGCATCCCGACCTTCGAATAGAATTACGATCTTTTTGTTATTAGCAATTACCCAGCTTTGTAACTTAACCAACTCGGCTTGTAATTCTTTAAGCTCAATCTCGTACTTGGTCATTCTTAATGCCTTTTCTACATCCGTCTTTTTGTCTGCAAGAAGATATCGCAATCCAATTGGAGAATTGAGGAGTTCTATATCCCTTTCTGAAAGATATAAGGCTTCTGTTTGTTTTGCTTCTTTCATAGGGGATTAAATATCAATTTGTTCAACATATCGATGATACCTCAATATCACATTTGGATCGGGAAATAGCCTGGTTTTGGCTCTGGTCTTACCAGTGTATTCAAATTTGGATAGCACGTAACGCATACTTTCCAGACGAGCTGTTTTTTTACTATTGGTTTTAACGATGATCCAAGGGCTAAAGGTAGTATGTGTTTTAGAGAACATTTGTTCTTTATAGAGCGTGTATTTACTCCATAATTGCTGTCCTTTCATATCTACAGGGCTAAATTTCCAGGCTTTCAAAGGATTTTCTATTCGCGCATCAAATCGTTTTTGTTGTTCTTCTTTGGATATCGAAAACCAGAATTTGATCACAATAACACCATCTTCATAGAGCATATGTTCAAATTCGGGAACCTGCACCATAAACTTATTGTATTGCTTTTTGGTACAAAACCCCATTACTGGCTCTACTACAGCACGGTTATACCAGCTACGATCAAAAAAAACAATTTCTCCTGGGTTTGGTAATTCTTTTATATATCTGCGGAAATACCATTGCCCTTGTTCTTCTTCTGTAGGTTTGGATAATGCAACGATTCGCATAGAACGAGGGTTGAGATGTTCTGTAAACCGTTTAATAGATCCTCCTTTTCCAGCAGCATCTCTTCCTTCAAAAATAATGGCTACCCTCATTTTTTTCTTGGCGATCCATTGCTGAAGGTTTACCAATTCAGCTTGTAAAAACCGTAGTTCTTCTTCATATTGAAACTTGCGCATTATTTTCTGGATATCAATATCCTTTTCCTGGGCAAGTGCTACAAGCTGTTTTCGTTTTTTTATTTGATTAAGTTCCTCGAGGGTGAACATGTTTATTAGGATTTGTTGAAGTTGTATGGTAAATATAGCATTAAGCAAGCTTTGGTACAACCCCCGTGTTGCCTTTTCTGGATTTGAAAAGATAATCGCTTTATAAACAATGTAATGTCTGGAAGGTATTTTCGGAAAAAGAAAGCAGGTACATTTTGATATGTGCCTGCTTCTAAATATTTTTGGGATGATTTTAGCTTACTTTTTCCTGTAAGTACGAAGTTAATCTTTCAAAAGTAGAACCCCAACCGTTGTAGAAGCCCATCTGTTCTTGTTGCTTGCAGTACTCTTCGGTCTCATGAATGACATGAAATGTAAATTGTGTTTTGTCACCAATTTTCTTGAGTAACACTTGCAGTTCGACACCTTCGGTCATCGGTTTGAAATTGGCAGAAGTTCGAATTTTTTGAAGTTCAATGATTTCGATATAAACACCATCTGCAATAAAATCTTTTCCATCGGGCATGGTCATTGCATATTCCCAGGCACCACCTTCTACAAAATTATGCTCAATAATTCTGGTTTTCATTCCTTTTGGTCCCCACCATTGTGCAATATGCTCGGGTTGTGTCCAGGCCTCCCAAACCAATTCGATGGGAGCGTCAAAAGTTTTTTCAATGGTTAACGTTCGGTTGTTAAGATCACTCATTTTTATTATCGTTTTTGGATTTTGCTTGTAGTTGTTTTAAGTAGGCTTCGAAAGAGTCTATTTTTTCTTCCCATAAACTTTGATACTGTTCAACCCATAAGAAGGCTGGGATCAAACTCTTAGGACGAATTAGGCAATAGCGTTCTCGCCCTTGTTGTTGGATGTCAATAATACCACACTCATTAAGAATCTTTAGATGTTTAGATATCGCAGGTCGACTTACATCAAACTGATGAGCTATTTCGTTGATTGATAAGGTTTTTTGTGATAACAATTGAATGATATCACGTCGTACCGGATCGGCAATAGCTTGAAAAACGTCTCTTCTCATAAATATGTTACCGTTTGGTTACAAATATATGTGTAACCATTCGGTTACGCAAATTAATTGTGGGTTAATTTTTGGATTCGAAGTGGAGGTAAGTCAATGATTACAATCCAAGAAGTTGAAGTTTTTTAATTTTATGGTAACGTAAAGCAGCTTTAACGCATTGCTTTAGCTCATTTTCGGGTAGTGGTTCGTTAATTTGAAACACCAGGGCTCTATTTCCTTCAAAATCAAAAGTTTGCTTAAAAACGATTCTGAAAGTAGCCACTAATAGACTTGAACAGTTAAAATACATGGCGTATTGATTTGGAGTTTTTTTCTTCCAATCAATTCTAAGCGTACTTCCATGTTTAGTAATATAGCTTGGTTCTCCCCATTTTAGAGTTTCTTCTAATTCTATTACTTCCTCAGTTTCTTTAGCAGTTTCCAAAATCAACTCACGAAGATTCAGCATTTTATCTTTAATAGTCTCCGGATAATTATCAAAAACGGTTTTTACGTTTTGGGAGGTGTTCAGTTTAAAATCTTTCATGAATTGTTATTTACTAGAAAGGATGTTGTGATTTCAAAAGGATTAAAGATAAAGGTATCTGGTGTCACTGACAACTGTATGTCAGTAGCTAAATTTAATTTTTGGAGAGCTTTATTGAACATAAGGAAGAATTGACATCAGCATGGGAAGAATCATAATGTACCCATGCTTATTCAGGATATACTTTTGTGGTGTACACAATAAACAAAACTTTTAATTAAAAACTATTATGAATAATTCAACTACAAAAGAACAGACAATCAAAGAAAATGTAAGCGCCATATTAAATCTACTTTCAGAAGGTAAATTTCTGGATGCAATGAATGAGTATTTGGCAGATGATGTTATTCTGCGCGAAGGAAATAACGAGCCTAAGGTGGGTAAGGAATTTTGTATTCGTCAAGAAGAAGAATTACTAGCTACGGTTACTGCATTTCATGGATACGAAGTTGTAAGTGGTCCTGCAGTAAAAGGGGATACTTCATTCTATGAAGCGGTAATGAAATTTGATACTGCAGACGGACAAAAACATACTTTCGAACAAGTGGTACGAACAAAATGGAATGATGCAGGGGAAATTATTGAGGAAAGATATTATCATTCTTAAAATCAAAAGATTACAACAAGTGTTTAATGAGATTTAGAACGACCATTACTTTTTCAGTAATGGTCGTTTAGTATATGAATGTCTCTTATTGTTTAAAATAGAATCCAATCTCATTTTACGTTTATATAATTTGATGCTCTCCCGTCAGATTTAGACAAAATTGAAGGTGTACTTTGGTTGAAATGTATTTTAATAGCTTGTAAGCCAAATAATCAACAAATTTAGCTATGTATTTGTTAATTACTTTGTAGGTTGGCTATTTTAATTTTGTAAGTGAAACCTTATATTAGCTGGCATTCTACCCAAAATTTTATGAGTAAGGAAACCAAATATACTGAAGATAATATACGATCCCTCGATTGGAAAGAGCATATCCGTATGCGACCAGGGATGTATATTGGGAAACTGGGAGATGGATCATCTCCAGATGATGGAATTTATATTTTATTGAAAGAGGTACTCGACAATTCGATTGACGAATATGTGATGGGTGCTGGTAAGACCATTGAAATTTCGATACAAGGAGATAAAGTGATTGTAAGAGATTACGGTCGTGGTATTCCTCTAGGTAAAGTAGTGGATGTGGTTTCCAAAATGAATACAGGGGGTAAGTATGACTCCAGAGCCTTCAAAAAGTCTGTTGGATTAAATGGGGTAGGTACCAAGGCAGTAAATGCGTTGTCTACTTATTTCCGTGTTGAATCTACTCGTGATGGGAAATCAGCTTCAGCAGAGTTTGAGAAAGGAAATCTTACCAATCAGGATACGCTAGAAGAAACTTCTAGAAGACGAGGAACCAAAGTATCGTTTGTTCCAGATGATTCTATTTTTAAGCATTACAAATATCGTACAGAGTATGTAAGCAAAATGCTTAAAAACTATGTGTATCTTAATCCTGGTTTAACCATTATCTTCAATGGGGAAAAGTTCATTTCTGAAAATGGGTTAAAAGACCTTCTTTCAGACAATATCAATCAAGAAGATCGCTTATATGATATCGTTCACTTAAAAGGAGATGATATCGAAGTGGCGATTACGCATAGTAAAACGCAGTATAGCGAGGAGTATCATTCGTTCGTAAACGGTCAACATACCACACAAGGAGGAACGCATCAAGCTGCTTTTCGTGAAGCCGTTGTAAAGACCGTTAGAGAGTTCTATGGTAAAAACTATGAGGCCAGCGATATTCGTAAATCGATTGTAGCTGCCATCAGTATCAAAGTAATGGAACCCGTTTTTGAGAGTCAAACCAAAACAAAATTGGGATCTACAGAGATGGGAGATGGTTTGCCCACCGTACGAACATACATTAATGATTTCGTAAAGAATAAACTGGATAATTTCTTACATAAGAATCAGGCTACTGCAGAGAGTTTACAACGTAAGATTTTACAAGCAGAACGGGAAAGAAAAGACCTTTCTGGAATCCGAAAATTAGCTCGTGAAAGAGCAAAAAAGGCAAGTTTACACAACAAAAAACTCAGAGATTGTCGTGTACACCTAAGTGATAGTAAGAAAGAGAGAAATTTGGAGAGTACGCTATTCATTACCGAGGGAGACTCGGCGAGTGGATCGATTACCAAATCCAGAGATGTAAATACGCAGGCAGTTTTTAGTTTACGAGGGAAACCTTTGAATAGCTATAACATGAGCAAAAAGATTGTGTATGAAAATGAGGAATTCAATCTTTTACAAGCTGCCTTAAATATAGAAGAGTCTTTAGAAGATCTGCGATATAACAACATAGTGATCGCAACCGATGCCGATGTCGATGGAATGCACATTCGATTACTATTGATCACGTTCTTTTTGCAATTTTTCCCCGAAGTGATCAAAGAAGGTCACCTTTATATTTTACAAACACCGCTATTTCGGGTAAGAAATAAAAAAGAAACCATCTATTGCTATTCTGAACAAGAACGAAGAGATGCAATTAATAAATTATCAGGAAAACCTGAAATCACACGATTTAAGGGACTTGGTGAAATTTCTCCAGATGAATTCAAACATTTTATAGGAGATGATATGCGTTTGGATCCGGTGATGCTGGATAAAGAGAAGTCTATAGAAGAGCTATTGTCATTTTACATGGGGAAAAACACTCCGCAAAGACAAGAGTTCATTATCGACAATTTGAAAGTAGAATTAGACGCAGTAGAGGAAGAATTATAATAGTTTAAGCGCCCCTTAGGATAAATATGGATTTGGAAAACGAAAACGAAGAACTACATCACGAATCAACTCCCGAAGATCACCAACCACAAGAGGTGATCACTAAGGTTACAGGAATGTATAAAGACTGGTTTTTGGATTATGCCTCGTATGTAATCCTGGAACGTGCGGTACCCGCTATAGAAGATGGTTTAAAACCGGTACAACGCCGTATCCTGCATTCTATGAAGGATTTGGATGATGGACGATATAATAAGGTCGCTAACATCGTAGGGCATACCATGCAATATCACCCTCACGGTGATGCCAGTATCTCTGATGCCATGGTGCAAATAGGTCAAAAAGATCTATTGATCGATATGCAAGGAAACTGGGGTAATATCCTTACTGGGGATAGAGCAGCAGCCTCGAGATATATCGAAGCGCGTTTGTCTAAGTTTGCCTTGGATGTAGTGTATAATCCCAAGGTAACCGATTGGCAGTTATCTTATGATGGAAGAAAAAAGGAACCCATTAATTTACCGGTTAAGTTTCCACTATTGTTAGCGCAGGGAGCAGAAGGTATTGCCGTTGGATTAAGTACCAAGATACTTCCTCATAACTTTATCGAGCTTATCGATGCTTCGGTAAAACATCTGCAAGGAAAACGATTTACGATACTGCCTGATTTTCCTACCTCTGGTATTGCCGATTGCACGAATTATAATGATGGTAATAGAGGCGGTAAAGTTAGAGTACGAGCAAAAATTGCGCAACAAGACAAAAATACATTGGTGATTTCTGAGATTCCTTTCTCAACGACCACCACAAGTTTGATTGATTCTATCCTGAAAGCAAATGAAAAAGGAAAGATCAAGATCAAGAAAATAGAAGATAATACTGCAGCAGAGGTGGAGATCTTAGTGCATCTTCCTTCGGGTATTTCTCCTGATAAAACTATTGATGCACTATATGCATTTACCAATTGTGAGGTTTCCATTTCTCCTCTTGGGTGTGTGATCGAGGAGAACAAACCAAATTTCATTGGTGTTTCCGAGATGCTTCGCCGTTCTACCGACAATACGGTAGAATTACTAAAAAAAGAGCTCGAAATACAGTTAAACGAGCTTCAGGAGCAATGGCATTTTGCTTCTCTAGAAAGAATTTTCATCGAAAATCGAATTTATCGGGATATTGAAGAGGTAGAAACCTGGGAAGGAGTGATAGAGGCGATCGATAAAGGGTTAAAACCGCATATCAAACACCTAAAGCGTGCTGTAACCGAGGAAGATATTGTGCGATTAACAGAAATACGAATCAAGCGTATTTCTAAGTTCGATATTGATAAAGCACAACAAAAAATTGAGGCCCTAGAAGATGATATCGCCAGTGTAAAGCATAATTTGGAGCATCTTATCGAATATGCTATAGATTACTTCAAACGATTAAAATCCACTTACGGAAAAGGTAAAGAGCGTAAAACAGAGCTTAAGATTTTTGATGATATAGAAGCTACCAAGGTAGTAATCAGAAATACCAAGCTTTATGTAAATCGTGAAGAAGGATTTGTGGGTACGTCATTACGACGAGATGAATATGTAACCGATTGTTCGGATATTGATGATATTATCTGTTTTACTGCAGAAGGTAAGATGATGGTTACCAAGGTAGATTCTAAAACCTTTATTGGTAAAAACATTATCCATGTTGCCGTATTCAAAAAGAAGGATAAACGTACCATTTACAATATGATTTATCAAGATGGTAGAGGAGGAGCTTCGTTTGTAAAACGATTTGCGGTAACGGCAGTAACACGTGATAAAGAGTACGATCTTACCCAAGGGAAAAAGAGCTCAAAAGTCACTTATTTTTCTGCTAACCCTAATGGCGAAGCCGAAGTAATTACTATTTTGCTACGTCAGGCTGGGAGTATCAAAAAACTAAAGTTTGATCTGGATTTTTCTGATTTACTAATAAAAGGTAGAGGAGTAAAGGGGAATATTGTTACCAAGTATAATATTAAACGAGTAGAGCTAAAAGAAGCAGGAGTATCAACATTGAAGCCGCGTAAGATTTGGTTTGATGATACGGTGCAACGATTGAATGTTGATGGAAGAGGAGAGCTTCTGGGAGAGTTTAAAGGAGAAGATCGCCTGTTGATCATCGATCAAAAAGGTGGAGTAAAAACTTTGATTCCTGAGATGAGCTTGCATTTTAATACAGATATGATTGTGTTGGAAAAATGGAAACCTAAAAAACCAATTTCAGCAATCTATTGGGATGGAGAAAAAGAGCGTTACTATGTGAAGCGATTTGTGATTGAAAACCCTGAAAAAGAAGAGTCGTTTATCACAGATCATCCTAAATCATTTTTGGAAGTAGTATCTACAGATTATAGACCTTTGGCCGAAATTGTTTTTACCAAAATAAGAGGGAAAGAGCAACGTCCTAATGAAGAGGTAAATCTAGAAGAGTTTATTGCAATAAAAGGGATAAAAGCACTTGGTAATCAATTGACTACTCATAAAGTACGACAAATAAATCTATTGGATTCGTTACCTTATGAAGAGCCAGAACCACTTCCTGCAGAAGAAATTGAGGTTGTTGAAGAAGAAAATGTATCTCCCGAGAATGGAGGACAGACTGCAGACACTACATCCAGCAATTCTGAGGCAAAAAATACTGAAGAACCTGAAGAAGGGGAACAAGGTAGTTTATTCTAAGCTTTTATTTTGGTAAGAGTAGGCTTTATGTCCAATACTCAATAACAGATTGAAAGAAAGATACTAGTTGTCAACACTTTATAATTTCTTTACATATTTGGTAAGAATTACAATGTTTTGACCGTTTACTTTGCCTTCTAGATGTTCTTCGTTGTCGTGTACCAGGGTAATGTTACGTACTGCTGTGCCTCGTTTTGCTGTAAAATTGGCGCCTTTAACGTTTAAATCTTTAATCAGTACTACATTGTCTCCTGCTTGTAACAGCGCTCCGTTTGCATCGATATGTTTTATAGCATCTTCATTTTCATCTCCTTCTCCAGTTGCTTTTGCCCATTGCAAAGTGTCATCATCCAGATATAGCATGTCCAGTAAGTCTTGTGGCCAACCTTCGGCTTTAATTCTATGTAACATTCTCCATGCAACTACTTGCACTGCAGGGACCTCACTCCACATACTTTCGTTTAGACATCTCCAGTGATTAGGATCTATCTTTTCTGGGTTTTCTATCTGTTCTAAACAAGTTTTAGAGATCAGAATATGACTTTCTATTCCGTTTCCAGGGGATTTAGGAACTTGATATACCATTAGATTTTCGGTATCACCAGATAATTCACATTTTTGCTGACTACGTTTTTGCAATGTTCTCTCTAAACTCATATCGTGCAGAATTCTTTTTTTAATGCCTACAAAAATGCGATTTTTTGGGGGATAAAAGAAAGCAGACCGATGGTTTATTCTATGTTGGTAGTAGAAGTAGAGGTTATCGTTTGTTGTTTAGTATAATAATATCCAATAGCCACAATACCTACAATTTCCGTAGCTACAGAAAATATTGAGCCTTCAAACCCAAAAGCACCTCCGTTGAGCAAGTTGTTTTCAATGATTTGAGTCTGGATTATAGAGTATGTGTCTAAACCGCTTACATTAAAACCAAAATGCGTTTGAAAAAAGTTCCAACTAAAATGTAATGCAATAGGAAACCATAGGTTTTTGGTATGAATGTATGAGATCCCCAGGAGTATGCCAGCTAGAAATATAACTAGAAGACTGAACCAGCTAATATTGGGGTTAAACCCATGTAATAAAGCAAAAATGGCTGAAGATAGAATAAGTGCAACATACTTGTTGAAAGAAACCATAAAATTTCTGAGTACATATCCCCGTAATAGCACTTCTTCAACTACTGCTACAATCAAAAAAATCAAAATAGAAATAAAAAGCTCTCTAATTGAAAACGTCAATTTTACGAACTCAATTTCATTGAGAAGTAATAAGGTGATATAAGCTACTCCCATAATAACAGCACCTGCTATAATTCCAACAATAAATTCTTTACCTCTATTTTTTATCTGAAAACCAAGGGTAACAAACTTTTCTTTGTCTACAAATCTCATAAAAACCCATAACAGTAAGAAGTTACCCAGGAGATTAAAAAGAGAAGTGATTAATTGTTGTTCTGAAGATGTTATAGGATCTGAGTCACTTATTTTAATACCTGCTATCAAAGAACCTAAGAGCTGAAAACCTCCAACTATAAAGAAATAGGGGATGATTAATAACAGGACTCGTATCCACCCCATGTGTTTGTTTTCCATAGATCACTTATAAGATTTATGATCACTAAAATAGAAATAATTTTATGGCTTATATAGAATTTATTGGTTAACAGTTCGTTCTACAAAATCTTTAAACTGATCCAGCCACTTTTGTATATACTTTTTGGATAATCCGGGCATTAAGAAGGCTATTAACTTGGGTACAAACCCTTTAAATTTGGTATAGTGGACTAGATAATCCATTCTTGTAGAATTATGAGAAAGCGCCTTGAAACTGCAGGTAACAGCATTATCCATGTGCTTGTGTTCGTAGGTACCGCTGAATTCTTTGGGAAGATTCTTTGCAGTAATGGTCTCTATGAGCTGCATTTCCCGTTTTCCATGTTTGTAAGTGAGTAAGGATTTGGCTCCTGGGGTTCCAGGTGTTCCACTTAGCGGTTCAAAACTTATAAAACCGTCTTGCCATTCTTTTAGGTGATCTGGATTATCAAAAAGCTGAATGACTTGGTCTATTGGGGCATCTATTACTACACTACATGTAAATTTCATAGGGATTAGGTTTAATAGATGATCTTATAAATATAGGTAAAAAAAACACGGTTTGTAACTTTCAAACCGTGTTCATCATATCTAGGAAGAATGTATTTGTTTAAAAACCAGCATATTTGTTAGCATTCTCCAAGACTTTCGAAAAATCGTAGTAGTCACTTAAAGATTTATTGTCTACATGCTCTATAAGGGAATAGTTTCGTTTAATATATGCATTTGTAAAATCGTCAATTCTGAAATTGAGTAATTTTGCTTCCATAAGATCCCTTTTCCAAGCTTTTCTTTGTGACCTTTTCATAGTGCCGTCTTGAATCATCTTATCGTATGCTATAATTTTGAGAGATAATTCTTTGCATCGTGCGATCATCGCTTCATATTCCTCTACGGGGTAGGTAGGTTGGTCTCTTTCGACCTTGGGTGTTTCTTCAAATTGTTGTACTTCAATGGTAATATTAGTGAGTTTTGTTGTAGCAATTTGTTGATTTTCTTGAGCTTGCAAGCCCATAGTGGTAAGCCATAAAATGGCAAATAGTGTGTGAGTTTTCATATTTCGGGGTGATTTTAAAATTCAACCAAAATGTTTTGTGATTGGATCTAAAGTAAATTTTAACAAGAAGAATCTACAATTGATCCATTTAACAATCACTCACTTTTCGTTGAAATTCATTTTTGATAGATTAAATGTTTACTAAAGAAGAAAACGAATCTTTCATCTAGTTTATTGCAGGATTTAAAAAATTTGTAGGAATTTACACTTAAATTAACACGTGTTATGTGTGTAATAGATTACAAAATTACGTAGGTAATAAAGTACAAATATCACTAATAATTGAGTGAAGTATAGTTATTTAACCTATTTTGTTGGGTAATGAATTGTTTAGTACTTAATAAGAATATAGTTGTATTCTAAAAAGATTAGACACGTTGCTTTTTTCTAATTTTAAAGTTTAGGAACTCTACAAACAAAGAAAAAGCAATGGTGAAATAGAGATACCCTTTAGGAATAGTTCCCACTTCGGTATCAAATATTTTAAAATGTGCTAGGTGAGCAGCTTCTGCAATAAGCATAAAACCAATAAGTATTAGAAAAGAAAGCCCTAAGATTTGAATTGATGGGTGTTTGTTTACAAATCTTCCCACAGGAGCGGCGAAGAGCATCATGATTAAAACTGAAATCACCACGGCTACAATCATAATAATTAATGCATCATTGGGATTTTCGCTTAAACCATTTGTCATTCCTACTGCGGTAAGAATAGAATCAAAAGAAAAAACGATATTGATCAATGTGATTTGTAGAATTGCTTTTGAAAGCGTAGAAGAACTCTTGGCCTGGATTTCTTTTTCTTCTTCTCCTTTTTCTTCTACTTTTTCATGAATTTCATGAACACTCTTGTATAAGAGAAAAATACCACCCCCAAACAATATTAATGCTTGTCCGCTAATACCTGCTTCGACCCATGGCAAATTGATATGCCAGAATGGGGCTTCCATGGCTACAAGAAGTGAAATACCGAATAGCAATACGATTCGCATAATCATGGCCAACAATAAACCAATATTGGTTGCTTTTTTTTGCTGTTGATCTGGAAGCTTACTTGAGGCTAACGAAATAAAAATAATATTATCGATACCTAATACAATTTCTAAAAAGGTAAGTGTTAGTAATGCAACCCATGCATCTGCAGAAGCGAAAATTTCAAACATCTTATTTTATTTTTTTGGCAGTTCCTTTTTGCTTGTTGGCACTACCCACTAATCCGTACTCAAAAGTATAGATATCACCATCTGTAGATAATATTTTCATGTGGATTGATTTTTCTTCAGACATACTCTTAGGATGTAATTTTTTGACGATGTACTCGCAGTCATTAATCCATCGGATAGTTGCCGTATCACTTTTCCCTCTGAAATAATCTATCTCGATAGAATCATTTCTAACAAATGTGGTTTTTGCTAGTTCTCCATCGAGAAGGGTTTCGAACTCAAATGTCCCAGTATGAAATTCTGTACAATTTCGTTCTTGTTGATAACACCCGGTAAAGAGTAAGCCGCAGAAAAGTGTAAAAAGAAAGTACTTCATAGTTTGGTTTAACTAAAAGCGAAAATAAATTTATTTCCAGAAAGTTAATAGTAAGCACTAAAAAAATATCAAGATTTTTTTGTGGTATATGATCTAAAGGAACCATCATTGTAGAAAATGACAATTCTTTCAATTTTTTCCTCATCATAGGTAATCTTACGAATTGCTTCCTGAGAAGTTTGAGGTATAGGAGTAGGGGTTTCATTTTCTTGAACGGGAGCAGGTGTGTGTTGCGAAAATAAATCCTGATCTTCTTTATCAATAGGAAGTGGAGTAGGTTGTATTTTTTCCTGAGGAGGTGTTGCTGTTACCAATTGTTTTTCCTGTACAATTTCTTCTGATTTAGGAAAGCTCCCTTTTCCATATAATAACCATTGCATATCCACATCACTATACGCTTCAGTTATTTTCATAACAAAGTCAAGACTGGGTTTATTTCGTCCACTAAGGATATGTGATATAGACGAACGTCCTACACCCATATAATCTGCAAAAGATGAGGCGGATACACCATAATGATCCATTATTTTTTGGATTCTTATACCAAAATCTTTGTTGTTTACCATTGTAAACGAATAGAAGGTTAATATTGTGTTACAAAGGTAAACAATTTAATGAAATTCTCCTAGTTACATTTGTAAACAGTGATTATTGAATAATAAAGTGATTATTTAGATTATTATTCTTAATTATCTGATTAACAATAATTTAATTTAATATATAAATATTTAAAACATTGATTGTTAATAACTAAAATACAATTGGAAACTGTACAAATATAATTGATTACAATCGTAAACAAACTAAATAATTTCACATGTTTACAAATGTAACTTGACGGTATTTACAATTGTAAATTAGTTGTTGGTTTACAGATGTAAATAATAATTTGTTTTGTTATGAATCTTCAATAAACTATACTAATTTCGTGGCATATAATTAGATATGAGCAACATTGATAGATTAGAAAATTGGTTCTTACAACACAAAGAAACTTCCTTATTTGGACGTTATATTTCTTATGATCATATAGCCCCTATTTTAGATAGACACGCTTCTAAAATGAAAATTGAAGTTATAGGTGAATCTGAAAACAATGCACCTATTCATTTAATTACTTTGGGTACTGGCCCCAAAAAACTATTATACTGGTCTCAAATGCATGGCAATGAAAGTACGACTACAAAAGCGGTGTTTGATGTCCTTAACTTTCTAAATGATGCTAAAGAACCTTCGGTAAAGGAACTCTTAGAATCCTGTACGCTCTATATTATTCCTATATTAAGTCCGGATGGAGCTAAGGCATATACGAGGTTAAACTACAATCAAGTAGATCTTAATAGGGATGCTCAAGCAAAAACACAAAAGGAAAGTGTTGTATTAAATAAGATTATCAGCCAGATTCAACCAGATGTAGCTTTTAATCTACATGGGCAACGAACTATCTTCAGTGCAGGAGAAACTAATCATACAGCTACAGTGTCTTTTTTATCCCCAGCAGGTGATCCAGAGCGAACCATTACTGCTAGCCGAAAAATAGGTATGGAGATCATCGCTCATATGAATGGTATTCTTCAACAGCATATTCCTGACCAAGTGGGGCGTTATGATGATGGGTTTAATATCAATTGTATAGGAGATACTTTAGAGTCTCTAGGGATTCCAACTATTCTTTTTGAAGCTGGTCATTATAAAGAGGATTATGATCGCGAGCATACTCGCAAATATATATTCTATGCATTAGTCAGTTCTTTAGAGTATCTAGCTAGTACATCAGTGACTGGAGCTTATTATCAAGACTATTTTTCAATTCCTGAAAATGGAAAATGTTTTTACGATATTATCATTCGAGATGTCCTTTTAAAGGATAAAAATGTAGATATAGCGATTCAATTCTCTGAAAAATTAGAGGAAAATACTGTCAAATTTGTACCTAAAATTGTTAAAATTGATGATTTACGAAAATTTTATGGTCATCGCGAAATAGAGGGTAAAAAGAGAGTAATTCGTCACGAAAACGTTACAGTAGAGATAGTTCCAGAGGTTGAGATGTTAAAATTTCACCTAGATTCTGAATTATTCTCAATAGAATTGACAAAAAGGTGAATTAAAATGTGTGAAAACTGTATTTTTCTGTTATTTTTGCAATGTAAATAATCGGGAAAAATATTAAATTGTTACTATGGCAAAGTTCAAATTAGACGAAGTTGACCACCAAATTCTGGATATGTTGATTGAAAATACACGTACTCCATTTACTGATATCGCAAAGAAATTGTTGATATCCGCAGGTACCGTTCACGTACGTGTTAAAAAAATGGAAGAAGCTGGAATTATCGAGGGGTCTTCTCTAACATTAGACTATAAAAAATTAGGATATTCTTTTATAGCTTATGTAGGTATTTATCTTCAAAACACTTCTCAAACCAAATTTGTTTTGGAGCGCATTAACGAAATACCATATGTTACTGTAGCGCATATTACTACAGGAAAATTCAACATCTTTTGTAAAGTAAGAGCAAAAGACACTAACCACGCGAAAGAAATTATTTTTAAACTAGATGATATCGATGGTGTATATCGTACAGAGACCATGATTTCTTTAGAAGAAAGCATCAATGATAAGAAACGCTTAATGCATTCTATTTTTCAGGAATTGTAAAGGGTTTCTCTTTCTTAATAGTATAAGCCCTTTGAGACTAGATCTTAGAGGGCTTTTTAATTTTTGTTAACCACAACCATTTTACCACCACAACAATGGCTAGAAAACCAAAAATCGAACGTTTTAATGAGAACGTTCTAGCAAAGTATCAGATATACAATAGTATATTCATGACCTTGCCTTTTGATACGATTACCAATACCGGAGTATTACTACCACTTTTTAAGGACGTTTGCGAAAAGGGCTACGAGCTTCATAAGAATCCTACAGAAATTGTAGAAAAGTTTTTTGCACAATATCAGGATAATCCTTCTGAAAAAGATAAACATGATCTTTTGTTCCGTTTTATTCAATACATAGAGCGACAAGTAGTATTGTTTGATGCAATTGAAGATGCGGCTTTTCCTGTAGTGAATAATATGGACGGTAGGGGAACATTGCGTAGTATCAAAGAAGAAGCGCAAGCAAAAGGACAACTGGAAGAATTGAAAGATTATCTTAGAAGATTCAAAATTCGTCCAACGCTTACGGCACACCCAACTCAATTTTACCCGGGAACTGTTCTTGGGATCATTCATGATTTGGATAGTGCAATACGCGTAAATGATTTGGCAAAAATCAAAAAATTGCTGGCGCAATTGGGGAAGACCGCTTTTTTCAAGAAAGAAAAGCCAACACCCTTTGATGAAGCTGTAAGTTTGATATGGTATTTGGAGAATGTATTTTATCATTCTGCCAGTACCATATATAACTATATTCAGGAGAATATTTTTGAAGGAGAAGAGATGGATAACGATTTGATTAATCTTGGTTTTTGGCCAGGAGGGGATCGAGATGGGAATCCATTTGTTACTACAGAAACTACACTCAAAGTAGCCAAAAGATTGCGCAAAACGATATTGATCAATTACTATCGTGATATGCGTGAATTAAAAAGGCGTATCACTTTTGGAAATCTACAAGAAAAGATCATCAAGTTAGAATCTGCGTTATATGATAATTTTTATTATTCAAAAACTGCAGAGCCATTATCTATAGAAACGTTGCTAAATGGTTTACTAGAGATCAAAGAAGAATTGATTGCAGAGCATCAATCTTTATTTTTGGAAGACCTTCAAGCAATGATCAACAAGGTGAAAGTTTTTGGATTTCATTTTGCAACTTTAGATATAAGACAGGATTCCAGAGTACATCATAAGGTGTTGACAGATATTGTTCAAAAGACCAATGAAGCAGGTTTAGGGATTTTTCCTGAGAATTATGAATCACTTTCAGAAAAAGAGCAAATCAAAGTCCTTTCTGAGGTAAAGGGGAAATTAGATCCATCGATTTTTGAAGAGGACATTACCAGAGCTACGATAGAGTCGATTTATGCGATTCAAACCATTCAGAAAGATAATGGAGAGCGTGCTGCAAATCGATATATCATTAGTAACAATGGAGGTGAGTTAAATGTGATGGAAACCTTTGCTATGATTCGCTTATGTGATTGGCAGCAGCCCACGGTAGATGTGATTCCTCTTTTTGAAACGGTGCCAGACCTTAAAGTAGCGCACACTGTAATGGAGTCGCTGTATAGTAATCCTGTTTATATGGATCACCTAAAACGCAGAGGAATGAAGCAAACGATTATGTTAGGGTTCTCTGATGGTACTAAAGATGGAGGTTATCTGATGGCTAACTGGGGTATTTTCAAAGCAAAAGAGGAACTAACCAAAGTTTCCAGAAAGTATGACGTAGATGTGATCTTCTTTGATGGTCGAGGAGGACCTCCTGCAAGAGGAGGTGGTAATACCAATCAGTTTTATGCTTCTCTAGGTCCAACTATTGAAGATGAACAAATACAAATCACGGTGCAAGGACAAACCATTAGTTCTAATTTTGGAACATTAGATTCTTGTCAATATAACCTGGAGCAATTATTGGGAGCTGGTGTCGAAAACCAATTAACAACCAATGATGCTAATCGTTTTTCTGAAGAGAATAAGAAGACCATGCAAGAATTGGCAGATATCAGTTATCAGACTTATGTAGATTTTAAAAGTCATCCAAAGTTCCTTCCGTATTTAGAGCATATGAGTACCTTAAAGTACTATGGAAAAGCTAATATTGGTAGCCGACCTTCTAAACGAAGCAAAAGTACTACCTTGGATTTTGGAGATTTGAGAGCAATTCCTTTTGTAGGGAGCTGGAGCCAGTTAAAACAAAATGTTCCGGGATTCTATGGGGTAGGAACCGCATTAAAATCTTTTGAAGATCGTGGAGAGTTTGACAAAGTAGTTGCTTTGTATAAGGATTCTGCTTTTTTTAGAGCGTTGATAGCAAATAGTATGATGAGTTTGACTAAGTCATTTTTTGAGCTTACAGCTTATATGAAAGAAGATAGTGAGTATGGGAAGTTTTGGGATATTATCCATGATGAGTTCGAACTCACAAAAAAGCTATTGATGAAATTGACTGGCTATTCTGAATTGATGCAAAACGAACCAGCGGGTAGAGCTTCTATTGATATGCGAGAGAAAATTGTACTTCCGTTACTTACGATACAGCAGTATGCTCTGAAGAAAATTCAGGACATGAATCGTGCTGAAGATGCTGATACTGAATTACGTGAAGTTTACGAAAAAATGGTGACACGCTCACTATTCGGAAATATTAATGCTAGTCGTAACTCTGCATAATGTAATAAAGAACTGTTAAGTTTTTTTAGAAGTGAGGTAGGAATGATTAAATTTCTACCTCATTTTAATTACATACTATGATATCCCAACTCCGTAAAGAAGAATACCACCCTTACTATGGCGCGTACATTGAAAAAGCAGAATTTCCTGATATCGTTGAGGGATTGAAAGCGGGTAAAACTGAATTTATTGATTTTGTGAGCGTTTTGCCTGATGAAAAACTAGCTTTTGCCTATGCAGAAGGAAAGTGGACTGTGGCCGAAGTGTTACTACATTTGATTGATTCTGAAAGAATATTTGCATATCGAGCATTAAGATTTGCTCGCAAAGACAATACGCCTTTGGCTGGTTTTGATCAGGATGTATATGTACCAAATTCTAATGCAAAGCACATAACAAAGAATGGTATCATAGAAGATTATGAAGCAGTACGTAACAGTTCTATTACTATGTATAAGAATTTTACCGAAGAGATGTTGCAATTTATAGGAACAGCAAGTGATAGCCCTATGAGTGCAAGGGCATTGGGTTATATTTTGGCGGGACATCAAAGACATCATTTGGAAGTGATTAACGAGAAATACCTTTAAAATGACCAAAGAAGAAGTTGCCCATAATTACCTCGACTTTTTGCAAAATGGAGATATAGATCAGATCGTTGAATTGTTTACCGATAATGGTACCGTAGTCTCACCTTTATATGGTACAAAGTCTGCGAGAGACTTTTATACGGTTTTGAAAAATGACACCAACCGTTCTATACTTAGGTTCGATGGTTTATTTTATGAAGAAGATACCAATCGTATTTCTCTGCTTTTTGATTACTATTGGGAGATTAGCAATGGAGAAACTGTTCAATTTAAGGTGGTTGATATTATTGAATTATCGCCAGAAAATAAAATAGAAAAATTGACGATCATTTATGATACTGTACACAGTCGTCAGGCTATAGAGGATATCAAGAAAACGAAATAAAAAGTTAGATTTATAGTATTAGAGATAGGGTATTAGGGTCTAATTCATGCCCGCCGCTATGCATGTGGAATTGAATTTCAGGAAAAATACGTTCTAATCTATTCTTTTCTACTTGGACCTTGTCTTCTTCATAATAGGGATCTTTTTCTCCCAAAATGTGCACTATTTCAGTGGTAGGGGTTAAAAAATCAAAATCATCTGGACCTAGCTCTCTAGGAAAACCACCAGATACTATTGCAAAAGCTGCACAAGATATTTTTCTGCTTGCGATCCATCTGCTAGCGATACTAACGCCTTGAGAATATCCCAAAACAATTAGGTTAGCATTTTCTGGAATATCTTCCTCTTGCATTACAGCATCTATATAGTTTAATACGTTTATAGTCTCGACTTTGGTATTTTCTTTGGTAAGCCAACTCGAACCTACTTTGTTGTAGGTGTTACCTTTATAATATTTTGAAGGTGCCTGCGGTGCAATAATATAGTTTTCGGTACTATCCAGGCTTTCGAATAATTTAATGAAATATCTACTTAGATATCCAATCCCATGAAAAACCAACCAAACATTTTTTGTAGTACTAGTAAATTGATTTAGTGTAGAGTAAGAGTTTGTAGTTTGGTAAACAGCTGATTTTTCTTCTGGATTCATAGGATAGAAAGTAAGTTTTTTAATGTAATTCGAACCAATCATATACAATGGGCCACAAGATATCCCGGTTTTTCTTTCTAAAAAAATCAAAATGCCCGATAGCCCTCAAATTGTATTGAGATGGTATGAGATGTTTGCGGGTTACCGAGGCATTTTGATATACTTTATCTCCCAAAATATCTACAGATTTTTTGGGAGCAAAAAGATCATCCTCTATACTTACCAATAGCATCTGATCTTTAATATGTTCGTAATGAGTGACTTTATTTTGTTTGGTAAAATGTAACATCGAATCAGGGTGCAACAAGAACTTTGCCCAATCCTTTGCTACTTGTGTGGTTAAGGATTCTCCCAGTCCAAACCATTTTGACGGATAATATCCCAAAACAGAAGTGGTTAAGGGTACAAAAAGCCCAAAATTGAGAAGTATCAAAAGTCTCATTTTAAGCTTGAAGTGCTTGTAATATCCATACTGAGAAGCAATGGTTAAATACTTATCATAATATTGATGAGCATCACTAAAACCAATGCTGTTTCCTCCATAACTATGTCCGATTAGATATTGTTTGTTTTCAGGGTATTCTTCTTTTGCGTGTTTTGAAACTTCTTTGAAATCTCCTGCCCAGGAGAAATATCCGTCACTTTTTATGGATTGTAATGTTTTGGATTTAGAAAAGCCAATACCGCGATAATCAAAAGTGAATACATTACATCCTTTTTGTGCCAGTTCTTTTGCTAAGCTGAAATAGAATTTTTGAGGAACAGCTACTGCAGGAGCAAAAACAATAGTGATATTATTAGGAGTTTCTGGAACAAATTCATGTACGGATATAGGGTAGTTGTCAAAAGATCGTAGTGTGTAAGAATCCATTAGATTATTTTTTAAGGATAATTTTCTCCATTCTTTGTATGGCTTTATCTAGGTATTTGGAATCATCGTAGACTTGCATCAGCAAAATCCCACCTTCTATATCTTGTACCATTTGTTCTGCGAGTTCTTTGGCCTCATTAGCATCGTACTGAGATTGTTGTAGTAAACGTTCAATCCCGGAAATAAAATCTTGAAAGAAAGATTGGATCTCTTTTTTGTAAATAGGGTCGAGGTGTATGGTTTCTAAAGCAGTATTCGCCATAATACACCCACCATCCGAAACTTGAAAGATTTTGAACATCAGCGTTTTCATTTTTACAATTTTTTCTTCGATGCTCATAGAAGGATCGTCTATGATTTTGAACAAATTATGATGAAAGTAACTATGTACCGTAGCTAGTACTTCTTTAATCAGTTCGTCTTTATTGCTGAAATAGTAATAGAAATGTGATTTCTGAATCTGGCAAGCTTTAGACAATTCGCTCATGCTACTATTTTGTACACCACGTGCTCTAAGTACCGGAATGACCTTTTTTAGAACTTCAGCTTTGGATGTTTTTACTTTTGGCATTTTATTGAACGTTCGTTAAAATAATAATCAAATATAGTTAGAATAATTTAAAGTCATTACATATTTTTGCTGTATAATACTTCGTTTTTATGAAATTCACAGAATCAGAGATACTCGAACAATGCGCAAGAATGTGCAAAAATACCCTTATGGAAACCCTGGAAATTTCCTTTTGCGAGGTAGGTGAGGATTATTTGGTGGCTAAAATGCCGGTTACCTCAAAGGTTCATCAACCCGATGGAGTATTACATGGAGGAGCGATGGTTGCGCTAGCAGAAAGCGTGGGTAGTGCGGCTTCGTACATTTTTCTCAATGCAAAGGATTTTTTTATACGAGGACTTGAGATATCTGCAAACCATGTAAAAAGTGTAAAAGAAGGATATGTGTTTGGACGTGCCGAAATTGTACATAAGGGGAGAACTACCCAGCTCTGGGATATTAAAATAAGGGATGAGGAAGGAAATTTGATTTCTGTTGTAAAGTTGTCCACTATCGCATTGCCAAAATCAAAGTAATATGAATGTGCATCCAGAATTTGCTGGTATCGAAGAACATTTGAGCCAAAACCTGCCCTTGGTTTTATATAAAAAACAAGGAGCGAAGCATCTTAACGTTTTGCTTCAAGAAAATGATACGATCTATGAGGTGGCAAATTATCAGGAGTCTGGATTTGTTTTCTCTCCTTTTGATCAGAGTAAAAAGGCAATTTTACTTCCGCTGGATGTTTGTAAACATATTACTATACCACTTACTGAGTTACCGGTAGTAGATGAAGATGTATTCTATGCAAAAAAGCAGGAAATAAAAATTTCTTGGTCTGAAGAACAGAAAAATAAACATAAGCAATTAGTACAAAAAGGAATTGATGTAATTAAGACAGGTGCTTTTAAGAAAGTGGTTTTGTCTAGAAAAGAGGTTGTTGTAGGTGAAGAAGTTTTTAATCCTTTGTTATTATTCAAACGCCTAATCAATTCTTATGATGATGCATTTGTGTATTTGTGGTACCACCCGAAAGTTGGCATTTGGTTAGGAGCTACCCCGGAGACATTGCTCTATAGTAAAGAAAATAAGTTTTCTACTATGGCATTGGCGGGAACACTGCCATACCAATCTACAGAGCAGGTGAACTGGGGGAATAAAGAGCTTGAAGAACAAGAGATGGTCACTTCGTTTATTCTAGAACAATTATCCGGGATCGCAAATGACATTATTTCTTCAAAAACCTATACGCACAAAGCAGGAACTTTATTGCACCTTAGAACAGATATAAAAGGAGATTTAATTCCGGAAAAATCAGGGCTAAAGGATGTGTTGTCTATATTACATCCTACACCAGCAGTTTGTGGTTTACCCAAAAATGATGCGAAAGAGTTTATTTTACAAAATGAAGGGTATAGTAGAGAATATTATACCGGATTTCTTGGAGAGCTACATATGAAGGATAGCAAAGGGAAGGTGATATCTGATATGTATGTAAATCTACGTTGTATGCAACTTAATGGTAACGAGGTTGACTTGTATGTTGGAGGAGGAGTAACCAAAGATTCTGATCCGGAAAAAGAATGGGAGGAGACGGTGCGCAAAACCGAAACCATGAAAAAGGTGCTGTTTTAAATTCGTATCAAAAGGTTGGGTTAGATTGGTTTGATGTTGTATTTTAGCTCATCAAATGAAAAGACGTTTTTATTCAAAAATTCCTTTAGCGCAAAGTGTTGTGGCGCTATGCGAAGCCAAAGGTGTTCATCATATTGTAATTTCTCCAGGATCTCGTAATGCTCCATTAATTATTGGTTTTACCGAAAACCCAACTATGAAGTGCTATAGCATTGTGGATGAACGTTGTGCTGCTTTCTTTGCTTTGGGGATTGCACAGCAGATAAAAAAGCCGGTAGCACTTGTGTGTACCTCTGGAAGTGCATTGTTAAATTACTATCCTGCAATTTCAGAAGCTTTTTATAGTGATATCCCGCTAGTAGTGCTAAGTGCGGATCGCCCTATCGAACGAATAGATATTGGAGACGGGCAGACCATTCGTCAAAAAAATGTTTTTGAGAATCATATTTTATATTCTGCTAATTTATATTCTGAAGTGGTTGCAGAAACCGAAATTAAAGATTCTAAAGTACGACAGAAACAGCGGGAAGCCCAAAAGCATAACGAAAGAGAAATTAATCTGGCTTTAAACAAAGCTATAGAGAAAAAAGGTCCGGTACATATTAACGTTCCTTTTTATGAGCCTTTGTATGATCGATTAGAGGAACCAATAGTTATACCAAAAAATATACCTGTAGAATTTCCGCAGCATCATATTTCAGAAACCCTTCAGGATGAGATGCTCGAATTATGGAATACTTCCAAAAGAAAAATGATTCTTATAGGAGTAAACTCTCCTGGAGTCATAGAACAACAGTGGATCGAACATTTTGCTAATGATCCTTCGGTGCTCGTGTTAACCGAAACCACATCCAACATACATCATGACTCCCATGTAAATTGTATTGATCAGTTGATCACCTCTTTGTCTGAAGAGGAGTTTGAGCAATTGCATCCCGATATATTGTTGACGGTAGGAGGAATGGTAGTGTCCAAAAGAATCAAGGCTTTTTTAAGGGAATATCAACCTAAGGCACATTGGCATATTGATGAGAAAAAAGCTTTTGACACTTATTTCTGTTTGGCAGAACATATAAAACTAACTCCTAATAACTTTTTTGAAACCTTTTTGACAGAAACAAAAAATGTAAATGGAGATTATAAGCAATCCTGGATAGCCATTCGGGATCAAAGAAGAGAGCGACATCAAGCATATCTGGAACAAATAAAATTTACTGATCTTAAAGCGTTCGAAGTGATTTTTGATCATATTCCCGAAGGTCAAATGGTGCAGCTAAGCAATAGTTCTACAGTACGCTATGCACAATTATTCTCTTTAAAACCTTCATATCAGGTATTTTGTAATAGAGGGACTAGTGGGATAGATGGGAGCACTTCTACCGCTATTGGAGCGGCTGCAGTAACTAACACTCCAACGACTTTGATTTCTGGAGATCTCAGTTTTTTTACGATAGTAATGCATTGTGGAACGATCACATCCCGGCAAACTTCAAAATTATTTTGATTAATAATGATGGAGGAGGGATTTTTAGGATCTTGCCTGGTAAAGAAGAAAGTGTTAACTTTAGTACATACTTTGAGACTACTCATGGTCTATCTGCAGAACACTTGTGTGCCATGTTTGGATTTGAATATCACAAGGCGGATACATTAAATGATACCATTGCAAGTATTCAACAGCTATATGAAAACGACAGCAAACCCCAGCTACTCGAGATTTTTACACCTAGAAAAGAAAATGATAGTACGTTAATCGATTATTTTAGGTGTTTTGTCTAATATTTGGCCTTTAATATACTTTAAAGAATATTTATTCATTTAATATTCATCTATATTTGAGAAACAAATTAAAATAACTAAAAACCTAAAACATTATCATCTTATGAGTAAAAGAGACGAATTAATCGCTAAGTATGCTGCGGACATTAAAGACAAAATTGGTCAAACACCAGATATGGATTTATTAACCAAAGTTACTATCGGATGTGGGCCATCTATCTATAATGCTGATGCTGCTACAGTATCAGGAAGTGATCAAAGTGAGTTAGATACTGTAAAGAAGAACTTTTTGATCAAAAAATTAGGTCTTGCTGATGGACCTAAATTAGATGAAGCTATTGCTTCAGTGATTGAGCAGTACGGTAAATCAAACCGCAATAAATACAGAGCTGTAGTATACTATCTTTTAACCAAGCATTTTGGTAAAGAAGCAATCTACAACTAAAAATTAATACTTTGCTTTAGAGATAAGGGTGGGTCGAGTAACGATTCACCCTTATTGTTTTGTTTTAATAGCGAAAAAGCGCTTTTAAAAATTATCTTTGCACAAAATATAGAATACAATGCTAAACTTAGGAGTATATAATACGCTTAAAATTTTGAGAGATCGTGAGCCGGGATTATTTCTTGGTGACGATGATGGGAATGAAGTATTACTTCCGAATAAATATGTTCCGGAAGAATTTGAAATAGGAGATGAGATTAAAGTTTTTGTGTATTTGGATAGCTCCGAGCGTATTGTTTCGACTACTCTAGAGCCCTATGGTACACTCAATACCTTTGCATATCTGAAGTGCACAAGTGTATCCGATATTGGTGCCTTTTTAGATTGGGGATTAGAGAAAGATCTTTTTGTTCCTTTTAAAGAACAAGCATTCAAAATGAAAGCAGGAGGTTGGTACCTGGTGTATATCTATTTGGATGAAGAAACCAATCGATTAGTGGGTTCTAGCAAGACCAAAAAATACTTGGATAACTCTCTTGTGTTATTATCTTCTTATGATGAGGTGGATTTAATTGCGTCTCACCCTTCTCCACAAGGTTGGAATATGATTGTAAATCAAAAACATCTAGGGTTGGTGTATGAAGATGAGATTTTTCAAAAGATGACCGTAGGAGACCAGATGAAAGGCTTTGTAAAAAAAGTGCGTCCCGACGGTAAAATTGATCTTACCCTTCAAAGACATGGTTATCGTAGCATAGAGCCAAATGCCGAACAAATCCTAAAGGAGTTAAGAGCTAGTGGAGGGTTTATTGATATCAATGATAAGTCTGCTCCGGAGGATATTAAAGAAGTTTTTCAATTGAGCAAGAAAAGTTTCAAAAAAGCAATAGGGGCTCTTTATAAAGCTAGGAAAATAACCATCGAAAAAGATGGGATACGGATTGTAGAATGACCTGAAATTTAAATATCGTAAAGTTAAGTTTGTTTTAAGAGTGGTATGCAATTGTGGGTAATCGGCTTAAAGTCAATTATTTTATTAAATTTATATCCTCAAATATATAGTCACTAACTTAACCTTTTATACCCATGGTTGCATTTTGCAAACGAATCGCCGATTCCAGGTGGTTTCAACAATTCATTATTACAGTAATTATTCTTGCCGGAGTTTTAGTTGGTATACAAACCTACGGCGATAAAGTGATGCAGTGGACACCAATTATTGATGCACTCGATTGGTTAATCCTCATTATTTTTACGATAGAAGTAGTTATAAAGATTACCGCCGAAGGAAATCAACCTCAGAACTATTTTAAAGATGCCTGGAATTTATTCGACTTCTTCATTGTTGTAGCTTGTTATGCAGGTCCATTTTTGGGAGACAGTGCAGAATTCCTTCCTGTATTACGATTAATTAGAATACTTAGGGTTTTTAAACTCGTTACTGCACTTCCAGAATTGCAACTCATAGTTGGGGCATTGTTGCGTAGTATTCCTTCTATGGCGTATATAAGTTTGTTATTGGGGTTGCTGTTCTATATCTATGGAGCAATGGCAGTGTTTTTGTTTGGGGCGAATGACCCTATTCACTTCGAGAATTTACAAATGGCCATCTTGTCTTTGTTTCGGGTAATCACTCTGGAGGATTGGACAGATATCATGTATATCAATATGTACGGGTGTGATAACTATGGATATGGAGGAAACGAAGCTTTGTGTACCAATCCAAGTGGATCGCCTATTTTGGCAGCCATGTTCTTTGTTTCTTTTGTACTTATAGGAACCATGATTGTCTTGAATCTATTTATTGGTGTGATAATGAACGGTATGGATGAGATGAAGGCAGAAACTGAATTAAAAGCAAAAGTGAAACGCAAAAACAAAGAGGACGGTACCAATTTAAAGGACGAAATTCATTTGCTGATTGATAAGGTAGACGGAATAAAAGAAGAACTAAGTGTACTAACCCATTTATATGATCAGGAACGTAAAGAAGTCCCTTTGATTGGTAAAGCATATGAGTATACCAACGGGAAATCGAGATAATTTCTTAGTATGCTAAACCTGTAATAGGGCAGAAAGCACCACTATAAAAGCCTGCATCCTTGTAGGCTATATTTTTTACACCGCCATTGTTTTGGGTGTTGTTGAATCCGCTACCCGAAACTCGTAAAGAAAATGCTCTGGGTTGGGGAATAGAAACGTTATACAAAGGCGCGATGAACTGCTCCTTTGGCAGTTCTAGTATAGGAGCGCTTTTGCGTAACGCCTGTTGTCGTACATCTACAGTGAGATTGACTTCCATTAATTGATATTTTTGAGATGGGTCTTCCTTTTGTATTAAGGAAATGGGTTCACTAAGTCTCTCAAAAGAAATAGTTTTAATCTCAATTTCTTGTCCAAAAGATAGGCATCCAATACCTCCAAATAATAATATCATCAAAGTCTTCATGTTGTAAATATATATGCTATTCTATAAAAGATCATCAAAAACTATGCTAAATTCTAGATAGAATCCGTGTTTTTATCATTTTTTTGATTGATTTAGCTGATAAATAATAGAGATGAATAAGCTTTATTGTATTATTTTTGAAAGATAAAAAATAAATTAATGAGTTCAATAGACTGGAAAACCGCAAAAGAATATAAAGATATAACCTATAAAAAATGTGATGGTGTTGCTCGCATTGCTTTTAACAGACCTAATGTGCGTAATGCTTTCAGACCTAATACTACAAGTGAATTGTATGATGCATTTTACGACGCACAAGAAGACACTTCGATAGGAGTGGTATTACTTTCTGCAGAAGGTCCTTCTACCAAAGATGGTGTATATTCATTTTGTAGTGGAGGAGATCAAAAGGCTAGAGGTCATCAGGGATATGTGGGTGAAGATGGGATGCACCGATTGAATATTCTGGAAGTACAGCGATTGATTCGTTTTATGCCAAAGGTTGTTATAGCGGTAGTGCCGGGTTGGGCAGTAGGAGGAGGACATAGTTTGCACGTAGTATGTGATCTTACATTAGCCAGTAAAGAACATGCGATTTTTAAACAAACGGATGCGGATGTAACTAGTTTTGATGGTGGGTATGGCTCTGCTTACCTTGCCAAAATGGTTGGGCAAAAGAAAGCTAGAGAAATTTTCTTTCTAGGAAGAAATTACACTGCTCAAGATGCTTATGAAATGGGAATGGTAAATGCTGTGATTCCTCATGATGAACTTGAGGATACAGCCTATCAATGGGCACAAGAGATACTGGAGAAATCACCTACTTCTATAAAAATGCTGAAATTTGCGATGAACCTTACAGATGATGGTATGGTAGGGCAACAAGTTTTTGCAGGAGAAGCAACACGATTAGCATATATGACTGAAGAAGCAAAAGAGGGTAGAAATGCTTTTCTGGAAAAACGTAAACCAGACTTTAAAAATGTAAAGTGGATACCATAAAAAGGTATCGTAGGGGTTGAAACATAAAGATTAGGGGAAATGGATAAAAAAGAAGAGGAATTATTATCGATGCATTATCAGATCGAGAAGACTGATATCAAGCAACAACAATTAGAAGATCGACTGGGGTCTATTTCTAAGGATTTGGACAAAAGTAAAACCGTTCGGAATTTATATTTTGTTCTAATTGTTCTGTTGTTGTTGATTACGGCTGGGGCGGGGTTTTACCTGGTCAAAAAGGATAAAATATTCGCTTCTGGACTTAATGAAGATAATTCTGAAGAAATCCAAAAGTTGCTAGTCACCAACGATTCCCTTAAAAAAGCGCTTCACAAATTAAAGGAGGATGTTGCTGCGTATCAAAATCAAAACAATGGTGAAGGGGCAAATGGTCAGGAGGCATTAGATTCTATTCAAGAAGAAGGTACATTGAAGTTTGAAAGAATATACTGCTATATCACAAAAGCTTATGAAAGTAATGATGCTAAATTTATTGAAGCCGATTTTATAGAGTTTTATGAAGGCAGAAAAGCGGTAATGAAGGCTAAAGAATTCGGTGAAGCGGAGTATGATATCGACAAAGATGGCGATACGTTGTATTATTTATATAATAATTATTATATTAATAACCAGAATTCTAAGTCCAGAATTTTAGAACTTGACGATAAAGCAAGGGTTCGGGTTGATGATATCAATCAAATTTCTAATGGGTTTCCATTAAAAGCGTTTCAAAGAATTATAAAAAAGAAACAAGTTTTTGTATTAGAAACTAATAATGGTGTTGTTTACAGTATTACTCAGAAGAAACTCCCTTAAGCGTGGTGTAAATATGTGCGATACAATTTTGTTGAAACCCCATTAAACTACCCCAGTCATGAAGGTTATGAAAGACGAAGATCTTTTGTCATTACATTATCAAATAGAAAAGGCAGAAATCAAGCAAAAGAAACTTGAAGACTTGTTGGACGCCGAGACCGAAAAATTAAAGAAAAGTAAATATTCTAATCGAATGTTTGGTTCTTTTTCTTTAGTGTTACTACTTCTAGCAATATTTCTAGTTGCCAACGCATTTTATTCAAATAAAAATAATGAATTAGCTGCGGTCGAGATCAATAGGAGTGAAGAGTTATCCTTGCTTCAGAATGAATTGGACGCTGTAAAAAGTGAACTGGCCGTATTGAAAAAACAAAAACAAGAGATAAAAGATATCAAAGATATGTATCTCTATAGAAGTTTGATCAATAAGGATACGGTGTATTCTGTACAGGTAAAGGCCTTAGTAGATGGTAAAATAGCTTCTATTTCAGAAAAATATACAAATACTTTGGTATACAGTGATACTTCGTTGTATAAGTTAAGTCTTGGTATTTTTGAAACCTTATCTGAGGCTCAGGATTTTAGAAAAACCTTGATACAATCCGGTATGTATGACAAACGTGTGTTTGTGATATCATACAAAGATGGTAAACGTATTAAAATAGAAGACTTTCAGTAAAACTTTTACTCTTTTTATCTAAGCTGTGGATATGAATTAGGATCTACCTCGTTCATGATATCGTATACCTTTTCGAAAATATCTTCGGTAGATGGTTTACTAAAATAATCTCCATCAGTTCCAAAGGCAGGTCGATGTGGCTGTGCACTTAGCGTTTGGGGTTTACTGTCTAGATGGGCATAAATATTTTGCTCATCGATCAGTTTGTGCAATATATACCCTGTAGCACCTCCAGGTACGTCTTCGTCTATGATTAATAGTCGATTGGTCTTGGCAACACTCTTTACGATATCGTGATTCAAATCGAAAGGAAGTAAGGATTGTACATCTATTACTTCGGCATTAATGCCTACCGTAAGCAATTCTTTTGCAGCTTGCTCAACTAATCTTAGTGTAGATCCGTATGATACTAATGTGATATCTGTTCCTTCTTTCACAGTTTCAACAACTCCGATAGGCGTTCTGATTTCGGATAGGTTCGAAGGCATCTTTTCTTTTAATCGATATCCATTCAAACACTCAACCACTACTGCAGGTTCGTCACTCTCTAATAAAGTGTTGTAGAAACCAGCTGCTTTTGTCATATTTCTAGGAACCAAAATATGGATACCTCTTAGTAAATGGATTAATCCTCCCATTTGTGATCCAGAATGCCATATACCTTCTAATCGGTGTCCTCTGGTTCTTACAATCAAAGGAGCTTTTTGCTTTGCAAATGTTCTGTAACGCAATGTAGCAAGATCATCACTTAATCCTTGTACACAATACAGAATATAATCCAGGTATTGAATTTCTGCGATAGGACGCAGGCCTCGCATTGCCATACCGATTCCTTGTCCAATAATTGTGGCTTCTCGAATACCAGCATCAGAGATTCGTATTTCTCCGAATTTTTCCTGAAGTCCTTCTAATCCCTGATTTACATCACCAATCTTACCACTATCTTCTCCAAAGATTAATGCTTCAGGAACTCTATTAAAAATTTGCTCAAAGTTATCACGTATAATCACTCTTCCATCTACTGTTTCAGTATTATCCTGATATTCTGGTAGTACCTCTTCAATATTGGTGACTTTGGATTCAAAATCATTATACAAGTGATCGCTATACTTAGGCTGGATTTTATCTATATAAGTATTTACCCATTGTTGCAGTGCCATTTTTTCTGCAAAGTTTTCTTTTACAACATATCTTAAGGCTTTTCTAGTAGCTTCAAGAATATCCTTACGTATTGGCTCTTCTTTTGAAGCAAGCGCATTTACTAATGGAGTGATAAAGTTTTTGTTAGCACTTTTTGCTTCTACAGCTTTCAGTTGTTGTAATGCTTCTTGTTGTTCTGATTTGATTTCAGATATATACGCATTCCAAGCTGCTGTTTTTCCTTGACGAACTTCTTTTTTAGCCGTTTTCTCAAGATCCAGCATTTCTTCTGCAGTAGCAATATTGTGGTCTATGATCCACTCTTTGAACTTTTTGTTACAATCGTGCTCTCTTTCCCAGTTTAGGCGTTCTTCACTTTTGTAGCGCTCATGAGATCCTGAAGTAGAATGCCCTTGAGGTTGTGTAAGTTCGGTTACGTGTATAATTACAGGGATATGCTTTTCTCTTGCGATCTCATCTGCAGTTTCATAAGCATCCATAAGAGCAGGGTAGTCCCAACCTTTTACTTTGATGATTTCATATCCTGCTAAATCCTCGGTGCGTCTAAAGCCCTCTAAAATTAAAGAAATATCTTCTTTAGTGGTTTGGTGTTTTGCATGTACAGAGATTCCGTACTCATCATCCCAAATACTAATCACCATAGGTACTTGCAGTACTCCAGCGGCATTAATGGTTTCCCAAAAAAGACCTTCACTTGTACTTGCGTTTCCGATCGTTCCCCATGCTACTTCATTACCATCGATGGAAAAGTTTTTGAAATCAGCTACGCTTTTTTCATTACGAAATACCTTCGAGGCTTGGGCTAATCCCAAAAGTCTAGGCATTTGTCCAGCAGTAGGAGAGATGTCAGAACTTGAATTCTTTTGCTGAGTAAGATTTTTCCAGCTACCATCTTCGTTCAAACTATGTGTGGCAAAGTGACCACCCATTTGTCTACCTGCAGCAAAAGGCTCTTTTTCTATATCGGTGTGTGCGTATAATCCAGCAAAGAATTGCTCTATCGAATATTTGTCGATAGCCATCATAAAAGTTTGGTCACGATAATATCCTGATCGGAAGTCACCATCTTTAAATACCCTTGCCATGGCAAGTTGTGGTAATTCTTTTCCACCACCAAAAATTCCAAACTTTGATTTTCCTGTTAATACTTCTCGTCGCCCAAGAAGACTACACTCTCTACTTATAAGTGCGATTTTATAGTCTCTAAGGATTTGACTTCTATATTCTTCAAATGAAATATTTGATGTAGTAACAGTTTCAGATTGCATACGAACGACGTTTAAAGGTTTGCAAATTTAGTTAAAATGCTGACCATTTGCAAGACCGATACTCTTAAATTTTTTGAGTATATCTCAGTTAAATTGATATTTTGTTGATGAATTATTGTTTTTGAGAGTATTTTTAAGGATTGGTTAACAAATGTGTAAAATTTTCACATTTGTGATTTTGAAAAGATGAAAAGGGGGTTAATACCACTCTCTAGTGAACAATCCGATAAGTGTTTCTGGACTTAATGTAATGATAAACCGAATCTGTTGATCGTAGTTAGGTTGAGCAATTTCCCAACCTTTACTAGAAACAACAGGGAAGAAGACTTCGAAGAAATCAGCAACCAAACTTAATCGCACTCCGCTGTCAAAAACAAACTCGGGAGACGCACCTCTGTTTTTTACCAGTCCCACATCTCCATAGGCGTAGATCCAATTCCAAATATTGGTATTAGCGTTAAGCGTAGTAATCCATTGATTGGCAAAAGGAACATCCAGTTGAGATTTAAATCCTCCTTCTGCAATGATGATTTGTTGACTGACAAATCCTGTGTCTTCGCTTCGGCCTAAATAATTAAAATCAAATAAATAATCAGTGGGTCGATCCAAGGCAAAGCTAAAGAAATCGCCGTCCCTTTCTGTGTCATTGAATAAAAATGTACCGGCAAAAAATCTTAGGTTTAGCTGTCTGTTGTTTAGGAATAACTTTCTATAGTTTACCGTAGTCGATAGTTTACTGAAATTTTTAGAAATCTGATAATCTACAGTATATCCTAAGAAATCAGTTAAGTTGAAATCAGAATATCGATATCTTGCATTAAAAACGTTATAATCTGGTGTTTCTACAGGATTCAATTCATCCCTTTGTCGAAATACGTTTACATTTCGCAAAGACAGTCTTTCATTTTTATTGGATCGAAGATCTTCGGGTCTGAAATAGAAGTTTACTGAAGTAGAAAATCTTCTAAACAACAAATCAGGAGCATAGCTAAACATGCTACCATTTATTCCGTAACGAATTTGATATAATCCGTGATCTGCAATTTGATTTCTAAAGAAGAAAGAGGCTGACCCCAACAATTTATTGGATTTTAAACCATAAGCTGGAGAAATATTGTACTCAAAGTTTCTTCTTATCAATGTTTTATTATAGAATTTGGATGCAATCGTAAATCCATCATAAACATTAAATTCAAATTCTGGGATAAAGAAAATCTGATGATATCTTGGGTCTTCTACATCTTGCAGTAACCTGAATTGAACAGGTTTGTTAATGAACCAATTTAGATTTCTGATGTTGTTTCTTCGGTTAACTTCAGGGATATTTTGATCATAATCCAGAGCTACTTTACTAAGATCATCGTTTGCAATGGTTACTTTTTTGGTTCCAGTAAATCCTTCGACCCAGGTTTTGGAAACTACATCTTTTTTACGAAGCCCATACAAGGAAATCGGCATTAAATTGTTTTGTCGATTCTTTATGGTAACCTCTACCGAGTCCTTCCTTTTCTTAACAGACTTTATTTTGAAATCCAATTTAGCATTGGTCTTTACGTAATCTTCAAAAAACCAGTCTACATTTTTTGGAGACATTGAAGTGAGCGTCTCTCTATATATTTCAGAATTTGTGGGTTGTAATACGTTTTGTTTGTAAAAAGTACTGATGCTTTCAGCTACGATATTGTCATCTTCTAAATAATCCTCGAGATACTTGAATCCAACACCAGCTTTATACGCATTAGCAATATTTTGATTGAACTTTACCAGTTGATCCTGAGGTAGTGAGAGCGGTTGATCCAGAAACAATCTTGCCATATTTTTATAAGCAAGAAAATACTGGTCGTTAAATTCTAAGTCAGCAATATGAAACCATCGAACTCCGATGACCTTACTTAGCTTACCGATAATTTTCATATCGGGGTAGTGCTGCTCGGTATAAGCCATCATCAAATAGATATGTAAGGCATCCTTGAGCCAAGCATCATGCCTTGGATCGATGATTAGGGTGTTCTCCAGATAATTTTCGGTAATTGCCTTCAATTGTTTGATTTCAAACTGAAACCCATCAGGAAATGGCCTCACGATATCTGGTAGCTGATTTAATCCATAAACAGGATTGTTTTTATAATCACTTTCGGATACCAAAATTTTGTCAAAAGGGTAGGAGCCTAATTTTTTTTGTAAGAAATCGATAACTCTACTGGTAGCTACCATTTTCATTTTGGACATCAATTTATTGTCATCAATATCACTTACAAATTGGATTCCATTAAAATCAAAGTTGTAAAATGTACTTACCCCACGATTAATATATAGGTTAACTTCTGTTCTATTGTTTCCGGTAAACTGTATCTTTTTGATGTCTTTTTCTTGCGAGGTGACTAAAACCTCTTTTTTAAGATCCGAGACTACAGTGTACGATTCGGGAACGGTAAAATCAATTTTGTAATCTATTAGGGGAGCATATAGGTCATCCAGGTTTTTATGGCTGTACGTCTTCCATTCATCGTCAAATACAGCGGGTAGGATGTACCAGTATTTAAGGTCGAAGTTCCCATTTTCTTTGTATCCATATCTAGTGAATTTACTACTAGGAATCTTTACTTTGTATTTTAAAACAAAAGTTTGTTGTTCTCCTGGAAGCAGTATTTTGGGGCATTCGACCCAAATGATATCTGGAGCACCATCTTGTCTGCCCCAGCTTAATGACTGCGAATTCGCATCAAGGATATGTTGTACCGTAGTGTGTCCTCTTTCGTGGTCTTTTGCAAAATAAAAACGCTTTAGAAAATCTTCAGAAAAACGTTCTCCCAATGGAGTGGTCTTGCTTGAAAAAGCATTTGCCCAGTCAAGAAACTCTATTTTTTTTAATCCTTTGTCAGAAGTATTAGTATAAGTGATTTCTTGTTCGATAGTAAGTACCTTTTTCTCGGTATCTAACTCTGCATTGATATACGTGCTATGTTGAGCTGTTGCAGTAAGCAGTGATAAAAATGCAATTATGATATGAGAAATCTTAGTACTGTTCAAGATGTTGTGTGTAACTTAAAAGTTTTTATTATCAATTAATAGGCCAAAAATAACAGAATTTGATTTTTCCTCAATAAAGAAAAAATACCAAATCCTGTTTTAATGTATAATTACTTTTTAGAGAATGATATTAGAAATTAGGACTTAGATTGTATTCTGCATAGAACTTATCTAGTATTTCTAAAACCTCTTCGGGGGTATCAACCACATGAAAAAGATCTAAATCACCTTCACTGATATTTCCGAATTTTTCTAGTAATGTTGTTTTAATCCAATCGATTAGTCCTCCCCAAAACTCAGTACTTACTAATATAATCGGAAATTTAGCGATCTTTTTAGTTTGAATAAGGGTCATCGCTTCAAATAGTTCGTCCAAAGTCCCGAATCCACCAGGCATTACTACAAAACCTTGAGAGTATTTAACGAACATTACCTTACGAACAAAGAAATAATCAAAATCCAGACTTTTATCACTATCGATATAAGGATTGTCATGTTGCTCAAATGGGAGGTCGATATTTAAACCTACAGAGGTTCCTCCGCCCAGATGTGCTCCTTTATTTCCTGCTTCCATGATCCCAGGACCACCACCAGTAATTACTCCATACCCATTATTCACAATTTCTCTAGCTACATTAACTGCTAATTCGTAATACTTGTCATCGGTTTTTGTACGGGCGGATCCAAATATTGAAACACATGGGCCAATTTTACTCATTTTTTCGAATCCGTTTACGAATTCTCCCATGATTTTAAAGATAGCCCAAGAATCGTTAGTTTTTATTTCGTTCCATCCTTTATGATGTTGTTCTTTTCTCATAAATCTGTGTGATTTTAATTTAATATGCCTAGTTCTTTCTTCAAGAACTTAGCGGTATAACTCTTTTTATCTTTTATAATAGCTTCTGGTGTCCCTTTGGCAACTACTTGACCTCCATTTTTACCTCCTTCGTACCCTATATCAATAATATGATCCGCCATCTTGATCACATCCAGATTGTGCTCTATAATGAGTACCGTGTTACCTTTGTCTACTAATTTATTCAATACCTCCATCAGGACTCTGATATCTTCAAAATGCAATCCAGTAGTAGGTTCATCCAAGATGTAGAAGGTATTTCCGGTATCTCTCTTAGAAAGCTCTGTAGCTAATTTAATACGTTGTGCTTCTCCTCCGGATAGGGTGGTAGATTGTTGACCAAGGGTAATATAGCCCAGCCCCACACTTTGGATGGTTTTTAGCTTACGTGCAATTTTTGGAATATGCTCAAAAAATACACAGGCTTCGTTGATGGTCATTTCCAAAACATCAGAAATAGATTTTCCTTTATATCGAATTTCTAAGGTCTCTCTATTGAATCTTTTTCCCTGGCAGGTTTCACATTCTACATACACATCTGGTAAAAAATTCATTTCTATCACGCGTAATCCTCCTCCTTTACAGGTCTCACATCTTCCTCCAGCTACGTTGAAGCTAAAACGCCCGGGTTTATATCCTCTGATCATCGCTTCTGGTGTTTTGGCAAATAAACTTCGTATTTCAGAAAACACACCAGTGTATGTGGCAGGATTGGATCTTGGAGTTCGTCCAATAGGGGATTGGTTGATATCGATCACTTTGTCTGCATGTTCTAATCCCGAAATGCTCTTATACGGCATTGGTTTTTTTACCCCATTAAAATAGTGCGCATTCAGAATAGGGTATAAGGTCTCATTTATTAAAGTAGATTTCCCACTTCCAGAAACCCCTGTTATAGCTACCATCTTTCCCAAAGGGATGTCGATAGAAACATTTTTCAGATTGTTCCCTGTGGCTCCCTTCAAAGAAATGGTCTTGCCATTTCCTTTCCTTCTTTTTTAGGGATTTCAATTTGCTTCTTTCCGCTTAAGTAATCCGCGGTAAGGGTATCGTGTTTTTGTAGTTCTTCCGGAGTACCTTCGCTAATGATCTCTCCACCATGTTTTCCAGCAAACGGACCAATATCAATCACATGATCGGCACGCTCAATCATATCTTTATCATGTTCTACGACGATTACCGAGTTACCAATATCCCGCAATTGAATAAGCGAATTGATCAACTTTTCATTATCTCGCTGATGAAGACCAATACTAGGTTCATCAAGAATGTACAATACTCCTACCAATTGAGAACCAATTTGCGTAGCTAATCGGATACGCTGTGCTTCTCCACCAGATAAGGATTTACTACTTCGGTTTAACGAGAGATAGGTAAGACCTACATCTACCAAAAACTGAATACGAGCATTAATCTCCTTTAGTATTTCAGAAGAAATTTGCTTTTGCTTTTCGCTCAAATGATTCGGGAGATCCTTAAACCAATCAGCTAATTCCAAAATATCCATTTGCGCTAGCTCGGCGATATTTTTGTTATTCACCTTAAAGTAAAGAGATTCTTTACGTAAACGTGAGCCTTCACATTCTGGACATTGGATATTATCCATATACTCTTTGGCCCAACGCTTTAGTGAAGTAGAATCACTATTATTATAAGTGTTTTCTATAAAGGTAGCAATACCTTCAAAATCAATTTTGTACTCTCGTGTAACTCCTAAAGTTTTACTGTTTACGCTAAACTTTTCTTTTCCGCCATACAATATGATTTGCATGGCTTCTTCAGGTATTTTTTTGATGGGATCGCTCAACTTAAAATCAAAGCGTTGTGCAATAAGCTCTAATTGCTTGAATATCCAGTTGTTCTTTTGCGGACCTTGCGGAGCTAAACCTCCATTTTTGATCGACTTAGAATAATCTGGGATTATTTTTTTGAGATTTACTTCATACAGATTCCCGATTCCATTACATTTTGGACAGGCTCCTTTTGGAGAGTTAAATGAAAAATTATTGGGTTCTGGGTTGGGATAGGAGATACCACTCGTAGGACACATTAAACTTCTACTAAAATAGCGAGGGTGCTCTGATCCCTGTTCAATCACCATCAATACATCATCACCATG
This sequence comes from Aquimarina sp. KJ22-3, assembly GCF_055808215.1. NCBI lineage: Bacteria > Pseudomonadati > Bacteroidota > Flavobacteriia > Flavobacteriales > Flavobacteriaceae > Aquimarina > Aquimarina sp. KJ22-3. The sequence continues at coordinate 2,566,537 of NZ_CM147859.1, forward strand.
ATACATCGCAGTATTGATAGTTTCCATCAAACGTTTGGAGTTTTCCTGATCTTCGTTAACCAATAATCGATCAATCACAATTTCGATATCATGAGTCTTGTATCGATCGAGTTTCATCCCTTTGGTTAAATCTCGAATTTCTCCATCGGTCCGTACCTTTACAAACCCCTGTTTGGCAATTTGCTCGAACAATTCTCGATAATGTCCCTTACGAGATCGCACAATAGGAGCAAGGATATTTATTTTTTTTCCGTTGAAATCTTTGAGAATTAGATCTTTGATTTGATCATCACTATAACTCACCATCTTTTCTCCTGTATTGTAACTGTAAGCATCACTTGCTCTAGAAAAAAGGAGTCTCAGGAAATCATATATTTCTGTAATAGTACCAACAGTACTTCTTGGACTTTTACTAGTGGTTTTTTGTTCGATGGCGATTACCGGAGATAGTCCATCAATTTTATCAACATCCGGACGCTCTAGTCCTCCTAAAAATTGCCGGGCGTAGGCCGAAAAAGTTTCTATATATCGGCGTTGTCCCTCGGCATAAATAGTATCAAAAGCTAAAGAAGATTTACCAGATCCCGACAAACCAGTAATCACTACTAATTTTTCTCTTGGGATGGTCACATCTATGTTTTTTAGATTGTGAACTCTAGCCCCTAATACTTCGATATTTTCTTCAGATTCAACCATAAATTTTTAACCAAGATTGCAAATGTAGTTATTTGCTCGCTCTTTGTAAAATAGGTTTGGTTTCAGTTTTGTTAAAAGACTATAAATTTTAAAAGAAAAACAAGCATGTATTATGTTTATCTTTATTTCTCTTTAGTATTGATTAATAGTTTTTATTTTTACTCAAAAAACACAATATGATACTTGGAATAGGTTCAAGAATAAAACATCCAGAGCATGGGATGGGAGTGGTAACCAATGTAACTTCAAAAATGTATTGGGTTACTTTTATTGAAAACGGATTAGAAACCATTGAGATAGATGAAGAATTTGAAGTGATCGAAGGTGTTGAGGATGAAGTGGATACGGTAAGTTTTTATGAAGTAGAAAAAACCTTTAGAGATTTGTTAAAACGCTATAGTGATATTTCTGAAGTTGTTCCTATCGCTGATAAGTGGAAGGGAGGAAACTTGATTTTACAACCTGGAGACTCGAACCTGAGTGCCAAAGAAATGCCGATAGATACTTTTTTTCATAAAATCGTCATGGTACGAGATCGAATTCGTGTGATGGAGCAAAAAATCAATAGCTCTAATCTGGATGAACAAGATAAAATTGATCTACAACAGTACATTACACGTATGTATGGTAGTTTGACTACTTTTAATGTACTTTTCAAGAATAAATCTCAAAATTTTGTGGGTAGTAGAAGCAAATAATACTTTTCTAAAGCTCATTATTTCGAATTCCAGGCACGTAGATTAGAAATAGGTATTTCAAAACCTGCTAATCTATGTTTTTGGGATAGATATGCACCACTTTCTGTATTTGTCCAGCCGGTCCAGGTGGCTTCAACCCCGCCTATGGGTAAAATGGAGACCCACATTTGGTAGCTGGTCGGCAAGTAATTCTCATCCACTTTCCAGAGATATGAATCTCCTGGTGTAGTTCCACCAGATTGGTAGGTAACTAATAGTGCTTCAGAGCCATCGTTTAAATTTACCATTTCCCGGGTAACGCCTTGATCAAACAATTTGTGTGGAGCCACAACCCAAAAAGAATCGTTATTGAAAAAAGCTAAAGCTTTATCAATAAGTTCTTGTTTTTGGGTATTGTCAGTAATTGCTTTTGCTTCTGTATATACTTCGCTGTTATCAGGTTGAGTTAGATCCAGTGAAACCTTGTGATCACCCCATTGTACTTCTACTGTTCCGTTGGATTTATTCCATAAATAGTGGTGTTTGTTTCTGAAGGACCACTGAATAAAATCCGTATTCAGATAAGCATCATGCTTTACAGCCTTTTGTATTTTTAAAGCTAATTCGTCTGCTTCAGGTCCGGACTTACCTTCTGGTAGCTTATGATGTAATGAAAAATACAGTGTTGCCGCTGTGATGATAATCAAAGCAATACTGCTTAAAACAAGTATTTTGAGTAGCTTAAAAAGTTTCTTTCTCAAGATGGTGGATTTTGTGCATTAAATTTACCTTCTAAAGGTATAAAAAAGCATCAAAACGAGTCGTAGTAATCAAAAGACTTTAGGATAAGCTGATCATCCACCACACAATTATATTTGGCTTCTCCCAGTGTATTTAGCAATACGAAATAAATATTTCCTTGTTCATTTTTCTTGTCATGAACCAGTAAATCCATAATGGGTTGATGATCCTCGCTCGGGATAGTCACCTTTGGAAAAGTATGTAGAATTACCTTACTGATAGATTCAAGATCTTCCTTGGAGAGAGATAATAATTCGGAAGACATATAAGCTTCCATGATCATACCAATTGCAATGGCCTCACCGTGTAATAAAGTTTCTCGTTCGGGATGTGTCAGGTAATAGGATTCGATGGCATGGCCTAAGGTATGACCAAAGTTGAGATACTTTCTAATATTTTGCTCAGTAGGATCTTCAAATACAATATTGTTTTTGATCACTACCGAGTCGTAAATCATTTTTTCAAGATCCGTAAGGTCTAGTTTGGATAGGTCACTGATCTGATTCCAATAATCTTTGTCTTGAATCAACCCATGTTTTAGCATTTCTGCAAACCCACTACGCATTTGATTTGCAGGTAATGAACCCAGATAGGTCGTGTCAACCAAAACCATTTCAGATTCGCTAATCACACCTACCATATTTTTGAGATTTCCCAGATCGACACCGGTTTTTCCTCCTACAGAAGCATCCACCATAGCCAATAGTGATGTTGGGATGTTGATATAGTTAATTCCTCTTTTGTACGTACAGGCAACAAAGCCACCCAGATCAGTAACTACACCACCGCCCAAGTTAATCATCAAACTTTTACGATCTGCTCCCAGTTCTGAAAGTACATTCCATACACCACTACAGGTTTCAATATTTTTATGAATTTCTCCGGGCTCTATTTCAATAACCTCGATATCATATACCTCCTTAATCTCTCCCATCAATCGAGAAAGGCAGAATTCGTGAGTATTGCTATCAACCAGAATAAAGATTTTAGAATGGTTCGCTTTCTCTAGATACGTATTTAATGCAGAGTAGCATTCTTCACCAAAATAAACAATAGAATCTTTAGAGATAATAGGTTTCATACCGTGGGTTATTATTTGGGGCGAAATTAAGTAGAATTTGCAATAAAATAAACTCGCAAGTTCTATATTTGCAGATATCGTAAAAACGATAGCAGGTTTAGATAAAAATTCATCATATTTTTATCAAAATATATTTAATCTTATTGATTCCTAAAATTAATTCTTGATGGGGCAAAATAAATTGTTCGATAATACTGAAACGGCTTTCGCATTAAAAAGTGATTCTGAACTAGAGCGAGCGTACTTTTTGTTTAAAATGATTTCTAACGAGCCTTTGGTTCGAATAGGAACAGCAGTAACTAACTTTGCCATAAAGGCGCATTTACCAGTACAAGGACTTATTCGAGCTACAGTGTTCGATCATTTTTGTGGAGGGGTTAATGAAGAGGATTGCTTACCTGTAGTAGATAAGATGTATACCAAAGGAGTAAGCTCTGTATTAGACTATTCTGTTGAAGGAAAAGAGGAAGAGGCCCAGTTTGATGCTGTGTTGCAAAAAACACTGGAAATCTTAGAATTTGCAGATAATAAAGATGCAATGCCATTTGGGGTTTTCAAACCTACAGGTTTTGGACGTTTTTTGATTTGGCAAAAGAAAACCGAAGGAACACCACTTACCGCTGAAGAAGAAGAAGAGTGGAAGCGTATAGAGGAGCGATTCGACATCGTTTGTAAAAAAGCGTATGATTGTGATGTAGCTTTGTTAATTGACGGAGAGGAAAGTTGGATGCAGGATGCGGCGGATGAATTGGTGGGTAAAATGATGCGTAAGTATAACAAGGAAAAAGCTATAGTATACAATACGCTGCAGTTATACCGCCACGATAGAATGGCGTATTTGCAACGTTTACACGAAGAAGCTCGGGTATACAATTTCAAAATTGGAATGAAGATCGTAAGAGGGGCATATATGGAGAAGGAAAATGAAAGAGCAGCCGAGAAAAACTATCCTTCACCTATCTGTAAAGATAAAGCGCATACTGATCAAAACTTCAATGATACCATGAAGTATATCCTGAAACACATTGATGATATCTCTGTTTTTATAGGAACTCACAATGAAGAAAGTAGCTATTTGGCTATGGAAATGATGAAGGAAGTGGGTATAGATAAGAGTGATTTTAGAGTCTGGTTTGGGCAATTATATGGGATGAGCGACCATATTAGTTTTAATATGGCAAATGAAGGCTATAATGTGGCCAAGTATCTTCCTTTTGGTCCGGTTAGAGATGTAATGCCTTATTTGATCCGTAGAGCTGAAGAAAATACCTCTGTCGCTGGACAGACCAGTAGAGAGCTGAATTTGTTATCTCAGGAAAAAAACGTAGAAAATTGTAATGAATCTTAATCAGGTTACTGTACCTTCTATTGATATTGCACGATCCATTAGGTTTTATAAAACCTTGGGGTTACACCTTATCGTTGAAGCACTTCCTCATTACGCGAGATTTGAATGCCCTGATGGAGATGCTACATTTTCAGTTCATTTGGTAGATAAGTTGCCAGAAGGAGAAGGAGTGTATGTGTATTTTGAAATCGAATCTTTGGATCAAGAAGTAGCACGTTTACGTAAAGAAGGAGTGCAATTTGATCAATTGCCAGTAGATCAAAGTTGGTTATGGCGAGAGGCTCGATTACGGGATCCGGATGGAAATAAAGTTATTTTATATTTTGCAGGAGATAATCGGAAAAACCCACCCTGGAGAATAAACTAACAGATACTCTTTTGTTATGGATGAACATGTTCTGGATCAATCTTTTCTACGAGAAAGTTTTAAAGGGAAACGGTTAACCGCTAGAACTTTTGATAACTGCACTTTTAGTCACTGCGACTTTACTGAAGCTAATTTATCTGGGATTACTTTTCTGGAATGCAGATTTGAAGATTGTAATTTTGGGTCTGTAATGCTAAAGGAAACTTCACTACAAACTGTAGTATTTGTAGCATGTAAATTATTAGGTGTCGATTTTAGTAGTTGTAACTCATTCTTGTTCTCTGTAGCTTTTGAAAATAGTACCCTAGATTATGCATCATTCTATGGTTTGAGTATGAAAAATACACCATTTACCTCTTGTAGTGCAAAGGAAACTGATTTTTCTCAAGCAGACTTGTCCAGTGCTGTTTTTGATCAATGTGATTTGAATCAGACTATTTTTGATCAAACAAAATTGGAAAAAACTGATTTTAGAACGGCTTTTAATTTTATGATCGATCCAGAATTGAATACTGTGAAAAAAGCTAAGTTTAGTATGTCTGGATTAAAAGGATTGTTGACTAAATATAATTTGGATATAGAAGAATAACAGTTTCACTTATAATTGAGTGCATACTTCTTCAAGGATGTCAATAGTTTTGTGAATTTCTTCTTCATTCAGCGAGGCAAATCCCATACGGATACTGTTGTGTTTTAAGTTGTTTGGATCGTATCTCCGCCATTCTGGGTTAAGTTCCAGTTTTAGAGAACCGGACCTAGCAACAACATCATCCCAATTGTATTTATTGTTTAAGGTAACCCAGACGGCTAATCCTCCTTTTGGAACTTCAAATTCGAAATAATTGGATAGTCTTTCTTTGAGTAAGGAGCAGAATAAATCTCTTCTGCTCTTGTAGATTTTAAGAACTTTATTAGTATGTCTTTGTATATCTCCAGCTTTAATAAGTTGTGCCATAGTTTTTTCTAGAACCATGTCTCCTTGTCGATCAATGATCCTCCTCATATTGGAAGCTTCGTCTATAAAATCCTTGGGGGCAATCAGGTAACCAATACGCATGGCGGGCGCTATGATTTTGGTAAACCCTCCTATATAAATCACATTGCCATAGTTGTCATTACTCGCTAATGGAAGAATAGGAGCATTGCTGTAATGAAAATCGTAATCATAGTCGTCTTCAATAATGGCAAAACCATATTGCTTTGCCAGTTGCAATAAGTGCATTCTTCTTTCTGCAGATAGGGTTACCGTTGTAGGATGGTGATGATGAGAGGTCACATAAATAGCTTTCACTTTGGTTTTCTTACATAAAGCTTCCATAGCATTTGTGTCAATTCCTTGATCATCAACAGGGATATGAGCGATAGTAGCTCCTGCTTCTTCAAAAGTGTAGTTGGCAGTTAGATAATTCGTGTTTCCAACCACAACAGTGTCTCTTTTATTGAATAAGAGTTGACTCGCAAGGTAAATCCCCATTTGACTGCCTCGGGTAATCAAGATGTTATCCAAAGAGATGTTTAATCCTCTCGTCTGATTAAGGTATTTCACCAACTTTTCCCTTAGATCAAGATTGCCATAAGTAGAGCCGTAGGCAAAGAGGTTTTGGTGGTAGCTTTTTTTAGCAATATTTCTATAAGTTTTGGATAATTCCTCAATCGGAGCTAGTCGGTGATCCGGAGATCCGTCGTCTATCTGTATTTTGGAAAAATCATCAAAAGTAACAGAGCTGTACATTAAATTAGGTCTTTTTGAAAACGAAAAAGAGCTGATAGTGGTAGTTTTTTGTTTTGAGTTTTCACGATCAAAATCGGCAGGATTCACAATAGGAAGCATACTATTTACATAGGTCCCTCTAGAGGGTAGTGTTTCGATCCAGCCTTGTGCGATAAGTTCGTCGTAGGCCGCAATTACCGTTTTGCGATGAATTTGTAGGTCGTTTGCCAATGTTCTGGTCCCTGGTAATCGGGTAGCGGGAGGTAATTTCCCGGATTTGATGTGTTTAATCATTTGATCGCATAATTGTAGATACAAATTGCGTTGTACTTTGCGATCAAGTAGTATGGAACTTTTGTATGGAAACATAACCGGACTATTAGATATATTAAAACTGGATGCATATAAGCATCCATAAAGCTACTACTTTTGAGTATCAAATAAAAATCAGAAGCTAGAGCGAGTGTATTAGCCGCTAAGTTTAGTTTCAAAATAAATAAGCTATGGGAACATATTCGGTTTCGTCATTGAATAAAGTAGTTCGCGGACCTAAAAGAGCGAATTATGACGTACAAACTATAAACGCCATTTTGGATGATGCTTTTTTGTGTAATGTGGGGTATATATGGGATAATAAGGCTATTGTTATTCCTACTGCCTATGGAAGAAAAGAGGATAAGCTCTATATTCATGGTTCACTAAAAAACCGAATGATGTTGAGTTTATTAGAAGCTGGAGAGGCCAGCGTTTCGGTAACTCATCTGGATGGTTTGGTGTTGGCTAGGTCTGCATTTCATCATTCTGCAAATTATCGTTCTGTAAATGTATTTGGCAAAGTACGGAAACTAGAAGACCCAAATGAAAAAATGGCTGCTCTTGCCTGTATTTTGAATCATATGGTAGATGGGCATTGGGATCATGTTCGACAACCTAATGAAAAGGAATTTAATGCTACACTAGTACTTGAAATAAGTATGGATCACGCTTCGGCAAAGGTTAGGGCAGAAGGAGTAAACGATGAACCCGAAGATCATAATTCTTCAATTTGGGCCGGAGTAGTGCCAATTCGCCAAGTAGCTTTCGATGCTATTTCTGATGAATTGCTACAACCAGGCATAAATATACCTGATACTGTAAATCGTTTTGTAGAACAAAATAAATAGACCGATGTTACAAATAAGACCCAGTTGCGAAAACTGTGATGCACCATTACCCAATACTAGTGATCAGGCAATGATATGTTCTTTTGAATGTACGTTTTGTAAGGATTGTGTGGATCATATATTTCATAATGTTTGCCCAAATTGCGGGGGAGGATTCGAGAAAAGACCTACCAGACCATCGAATTGCTTTACCGGAAACTGCGTAGATCGCTATCCAGCAAGTCAAAAAAAGGTGTTTAAACCAGTAGTGTTTGATAAGTTTAAAGAAATTTTGAATATTTTTAGAGATATTGAACCAAGAAAAAGGTAACAATGATTGATATCAGACGAGCTACAGTACAGGATACACAAAGTATTTCTCATTTAGGTGCAACAACCTTTGATGAAGCTTTTGGGCATTTGTTTATTCAACGGGATGATCTTAATTCATACCTTACAGATACGTTTGCTGAAGAAAAAATATTTCGCAGTTTACAAAAAGAAAAGAATGTGTATTGGTTAGCTACTGAAAATGGTGTTCCTGTGGGGTATGCTAAGTTGCAACTTGATGCTCCTTCCGAATTTATTGATAGTACAAAGGTCTGTAAACTTCAGAAGATTTATTTTCTAGGGAGTCATGTTTCCAAAGGTATTGGTAGCCGTTTACAACAACTAGTTTTTGAAAAGGCTGTGGAGCATAACAATCATTATCTTTGGCTGTCGGCATTAAAAGAAAATGTGGGCGCAGTAAAGTTTTATGAAAGAAATGATTATGAAATAGTTGGAGAGCATCCCTTTACCATAGGAGAACAAAAGTTTGAGTTTTGGGTAATGGGTAAGAAATTAGTCTAATTCACTCTTTATATCCAAAGCTTCCACCTTAGCTGTAGAATCACAGTTTTTTACCTGTAGCTCTATAATTTTCTGCTCTAATTGACCTTCAATAAAATAAAGATTACAAGAGTCTCTTTTGGTGTCACTTTTTGAAAAATCTACGCTTCCCGTTTGTAGGACTTTTGAAATGTCTGCTGTATCAATGCTGTTTGCCTGCATTTTGGTTAAAACCTCTTGTTTAAATACACGATCTTTGACTCTAATATTTTTGAGTACTCGAGCATTAGGTCCATAGTCGCAAGAAGTCTTTTTTCCGCCTAAAAAGAAAAATAACAGAATAAGACCAATAGTAAATCCTCCGAGGTAATAAAACAAACGCTGTGCTAATTTCATCAGTTATAAAATTGTGACGGCAAAGTAACGACTTTTTACACAAAAAAGTAGTAGCGCTTTTTAACCAAGAATATTAAATTATCAACAGATTAATATCTCGGTACGATAAGTCAAACCAATCTGCAATAGGTTTGCTTGTTAGGATACCATGATAAAAATAGAGCCCACTTTTTAATCCTCGATCAAAACGTACCGCACTTTCAATCCCGCCTTCTTCTCCGATTTGTAATAGGTAGGGGGTAAAGATGTTACTGATCGATAATGAGGAGGTACGAGCGTATCGCGATGGGATATTAGGAACACAATAGTGTACAACACCGTGCTTTTCAAAAGTAGGATGATCGTGAGAAGTAACTTCACTAGTTTCAAAACATCCGCCCATATCAATACTAACATCGATAACTACTGCCCCTTGTTTCATGCGTTCTACCATGGTTTCGGTCACAATAACCGGGGCTCTGTTTTTACCTCGAACGGCGCCTATCACCACGTCGCAACGGCGTAACGCTTTTAATAAGTTCTTTGGCTGAATAGTGGAGGTGTAAAGTGTTCTACCTAGGTTGGTTTGAATACAGCGTAATTTGGTAATCGAATTGTCAAAAACCTTTACATTGGCTCCAAGACCAACTGCAGAGCGAGCAGCAAATTCTCCAACAGTACCTGCACCAAGAATCACTACTTCTACAGGTGGTACGCCACTAATATTTCCCATCATTAATCCTGATCCAGAAGTGCTTACGCTATTCATGAGTTCTGAAGCAATTAAAACTGCAGCAGTACCAGCTATTTCGCTTAAAGCTCTTACCGCCGGATAGGCTCCGTCAGAATCACGAATAAATTCAAAACCGAGAGCAGTAATTCTCTTTTTTGCCAGTGCCTGGAAATAATCTTTGGTTTGTGTTTTTAGTTGTAATGCCGAGATTAAAACTGACTGTGGGTTGATATGTTCCAATTCTTCTAACGAAGGCGGTTCTACTTTTAGGATAATCGGACATCCAAAAACTTTTGCTTTGTCATTGGTGATTTCTGCACCTGCTTCACTGTAATCTCTATCCGTGAAACTAGCGCCTATACCAGCATTGGCTTCTAATAGTACTCTATGTCCGTGAGCCGTTAATGCGGCAACTGCATCTGGAGTAAGACATACTCGCTTCTCTTGGTAACTAGTCTCTTTTGGGATCCCTATAAAGAGCTTTCCTTTTTTTCGTGCTACTTCGATGGTTTCTTCTTGTGGCAGTAGTTGCTCTTTGGTAAAAGGAGATGTTGGTTTACTCATTTGCGTGAAATTCTGTAACTCAAATTACGAATAAAAAAGCCAAGAAAACAAATAAGGTGAAGTATTAACATCGGTTTTAGTGCCTATTAAGCAACAGTAATCCTCCTTTTTCCATCTTCGGCAAGAACAATTTTTACAGTAGCAATATCAAAGGGTAATATGTTTTTTACCCGATCAGGCCATTCAATAAATACCCAGGCACCTGATTCCAAATATTCTTCAAAACCAATGTGATAGGCTTCTTCTTCATCTTCGATTCTATAGAAATCGAAATGATAAATTGGCCCTTCATCTCCTTCATATTCATTGACCAAAGAATAGGTTGGACTGGTGATACCGTCTTGTACACCCAGTTGTTTACAAATTTGTTTAATCAAAGTGGTTTTACCGACGCCCATATCACCATCAAAGCTTATAATTTTGTTGGTCGTATGGGCAATTACCTGTTCTGCAATATCTGAAAGTTCTTCTAGGGAATATGTGATGGTCATTTTTGTTTTATCTGGGATTTAACACAGCAAATGGTATGATCATTTCTTCTAGCGATACCCCACCATGCTGGTACGTATTGCGATAATAACTTACGTAATGATTGTAATTATTAGGGTACGCAAAGAAATAATCTCCTTTGGCAAAAATAAAAGAACTACTCACATTTATAGAAGGTAAATGGATTTCTTTTGGATTGGTAGCTTCAAGAACTTCCCTCTGTTCATAAGTTAAGCTTTTTCCTGTCTTGTATCGCAGATTTAAACTGGTGTTTTTGTCTCCGATTACTTTTGAAGGATTCTTTACATTAATTGTACCGTGATCCGTAGTAATCAGAAGTTTAAATCCAAGTTGTTGTGCTTGTTGTATCATTTCCAGTAAAGGAGAATTCTTAAACCAACTTTGAGTGAGAGATCGATACGATTTATCATTAGATGCTAATTCTTTGATAACTTCCATCTCGGTTTTACTATGGGAGAGCATATCCACAAAATTGTATACTACCACGGTTAGATCGTTGTCCTTTAAACCTTTAAAATTGGCAGCAAGAGTCTTTCCGGATCTTTCGTTGGTAATCTTGTAGTATTCGTGTTTGATATCTAATCCCAAACGTTGTAACTGAGCGGTCAAAAATTCATTTTCATTCATGTTTTTTCCACCTTCATCGGTATCATCCAGCCAAAGGTCAGGATGTCTCTTTTTCATTTCTGAAGGCATTAATCCAGAGAAAATGGCATTTCGCGCATATTGCGTAGCGGTTGGTAGGATACTGAAATAGGATATCTCTTGCTCTTTTTTGTAATAATTGTTTATGATCGGCTCAAACGCTTTCCATTGGTCGTACCTTAGATTATCAATAACAACCAATAGAGTAGGCTGACTTTTGCTTATCTCAGGAACAACCATTTCTTTGAACAAAGTATGTGACATTACAGGTGCATCGTCATGGCCGCTGAACCAATCTCTATAATTTTTGTCGATAAATTTGAAGAATTGAGAATTAGCCTCGGTTTTCTGTGATTCCAGAATTTCGAACATTCCTGTATCCTCAATGTCTTCCAATTGTAATTCCCAGTATAAAAGTCTTTGGTAGAGATCTGACCATTCTTCAAAAGAGTTGACCATGGCCATATCCATAGCTATTTTTCTAAACTCTTGTTGGTAATTGGCCGTTGTTTTTTCAGAAACTAACCTGGAATTGTCTAAGTTCTTTTTTAAACTTAAAAGAATCTGGTTAGGATTAACCGGCTTTATCAAATAATCAGCAATCTTACTTCCGATTGCTTCTTCCATAATATATTCTTCTTCACTCTTGGTGATCATAACTACAGGAATACTATCTTTCTTTTCTTTGATTTCAGAAAGCGTTTCTATTCCTGATAATCCTGGCATATTTTCATCCAAAAAAATGATATCAAAATTATCGTCATCTAATATATCTAATGCTTCGGTACCACTTTGACATTTTGTAACCTCATAATTTTTCTGCTCCAGAAATAGTATATGTGGTTTTAGTAAATCAATTTCATCATCCACCCACAATATCTTTATCTTACTCATCAATCGTATTATTTATTTGATTAATTATCTGTTAATATAATTTTTTTGTTCCTTTTTTGAATAAACTTATTACTTAAAATTTATAGGAAGTGCTTTATATGATTGCCATATATGTATATTTGCTTTCATAAAAGTAAAATAAACTTGAAAAAAAGAAATAAGCTCAAAATATTAAACGACCCAATTTACGGTTTTATTACCATACCGAATGAACTAATTTTTGATCTTATAGAGCATAAATATTTCCAACGACTTCGCAGAATTTCTCAAATGGGTTTATCGTATTTGGTATATCCTGGTGCCCACCATACTCGTTTTCACCATGCTTTGGGTTGTATGTATTTGATGCAAAAAGCGGTAAGAGTTCTTCGTTTTAAGGGAGTTAGCATTTCTGAAGAAGAAGAAGAGGGATTATATGTGGCGATACTTTTGCATGATATTGGTCATGGCCCATTTTCGCATGCGATGGAGCATAGTATCGTAAATGAGATCAATCACGAATCTATTTCGTTGATGTTTATGGAGAAAATCAACGAAGAATTTAACGGGAGTTTAACGTTAGCGATTCAAATTTTTAAAGGAGAGTATCATCGTAAATTTTTACACCAATTGATATCTAGCCAGTTGGATATGGATCGTTTGGATTATCTGAAACGTGATAGTTTTTATACTGGTGTTGCCGAGGGTAATATTAATAGTGAACGTTTGATCACTATGCTTACCGTGGTTAACGATGAATTGATGATCGAAGAAAAAGGAATTTACTCCGTAGAAAAGTTTTTGTTAGCTCGTAGGTTGATGTATTGGCAGGTGTATTTGCACAAGACCAGTATTGTTGCCGAAAATGTATTGATAAGAGTATTGCAAAGAGCAAAGGAATTGGTGGATGATGGAGTAGAGCTTGAAGCGAGTAAAGCGTTGAAGTTCTTTTTGCAGAATAAAATCACTGCCGATAATTTTACCGAAGATGTATTAGAGACTTTTGCTAGACTAGATGATTATGATGTAGTTTCAGCAATGAAAGAGTGGATGTCTTCTGAAGATTTTGTGTTGCGTACATTATCCGCTATGATCATCAATAGGGATTTGTTGAAAATTAAAATCAAAAAGAAGCCTTTTGATAATGAGAAAAAGGAAAAACAAATCGAAAAATTCAAACAAGCGTATAAAATTTCTGACGCCGAGGCACGTTATTTTGTTTTTGGAGGAACTATTACGAATCAGGCCTATCATCAAAACAAACAAAATATTAATATTTTATACAAATCAAGGAAAGTAGTTGATATTGTGAAAGCTACAGATGAGTATAACTTAGAAGCCCTATCTAAACCTGTAACTAAATATTTTATGTGCTCTCCGAAGTACAAACATTAACACATTTTTTATACTTTTGCTAGAATGATTTTTACAGCCACACAAATTGCAGGTATCTTAAACGGAGAAATTGAAGGAGATGAATCTGTTGAGGTATCAAAACTAGCTAAAATAGAAGAGGGTACTAAAGGGTCTCTGACCTTTTTAGCCAACCCCAAATACACCCAGTTTATTTATTCTACAGATGCTTCCATCACTATAGTCGATAAGACTTTTGAAGCTGAATCTGACATCAAAACAACATTGATTCGCGTAGATGATGCGTACAAAGCATTTTCTCAATTATTAGAATATTACAACATGGTAAAGATGAATAAAACTGGGATAGAGCAACCTAGTTTTATTTCAGAAACTGCCAAATATGGAGAGAATATTTACTTTGGAGCATTTTCTTATTTGGGAGAAAACGTAACCATTGGTAAGAACGCCAAAATATTTCCTAATGTGTATATAGGAGATAATGTGACTATTGGAGATGATGTTGTCGTATTTGCTGGTGCCAAAATTTATTCTGAAACGATTATTGGGAATAATTGTGTAATCCATAGTGGCGCCATTGTTGGAGCCGATGGATTTGGTTTTACGCCCAATGAAAAGGGAGAATATAGCAAGGTGCCTCAAACAGGAAATGTGATTATTGAAGATAATGTAGACGTAGGTGCAGGAACTACCATAGATAGAGCCACCTTAGGTTCTACTGTTATAAGAAAAGGAGTAAAGCTGGATAATCAAATTCAGATCGCACATAACGTCGAGATAGGAGAACATACCGCAATAGCTGCACAAACAGGAATTGCAGGTTCGACAAAAATTGGAAAAAATTGTCTTATTGGGGGACAAGTAGGTATTGCTGGTCACCTTAATATTGGTAATGGCGTACGAATACAAGCACAATCTGGAATAGGTAGAAATATCAAAGATGGAGAAGCAATACAAGGTTCTCCTGCCTTAGGATATTCGGACTATAACAAGTCTTATGTACATTTCAAGAATCTCCCAAAGATCGTAGATAGAGTATACAAATTAGAGAAAAAGATAAACGATAATGAGTGACATTGTTGTGAGTAAGCAAAGAACCATTAAAGAGGAAATTAAACTTACCGGAGTAGGTTTACATACAGGAAAAGAAGTTACCCTTACTTTTAAACCTGCACCAGAAAATCACGGATACGCATTTTGCAGAATTGATCTCGAAGGCAGCCCTGTGATCGAAGCTGATGCCAACTATGTGGTAAATACCCAACGAGGTACTAATCTGGAAAAAAACGGAGTAAGTATCCAAACTTCAGAGCATGTTTTGGCCGCTTGTGTTGGACTCGAAATCGATAACCTTTTAATTGAGTTAGACGCTTCTGAGCCTCCTATTATGGACGGATCAAGTAAGTTTTTCATTGAAGCTCTAGAGAAGGCTGGTATTGTAGAACAAGAGGCAGAACGAGAAGAGTATATCGTTAAGGATGTGATTTCTTATACCGATGAAGAATCAGGAAGTGAGATCATTGTAATGCCTTCAGATGAGTATCAGGTGACTACAATGGTGGATTTTGGGACTAAGGTATTAGGAACACAAAATGCATCTCTTAAGCATTTATCTGATTTTAAAAAGGAAATAGCTGATGCCAGAACATTTAGTTTCTTGCATGAACTGGAAATGTTACTGGAGCATGGTTTGATCAAAGGAGGAGATCTTAATAATGCTATTGTTTATGTAGATAAAGAACTAAGTCCAGAAACCATGGAAAAGCTAAAAGTAGCTTTTGGTAAAGATTCGATTGCAATCAAGCCTAATGGCATTCTGGATAATCTTACATTACACTATCCAAATGAGGCAGCAAGGCACAAATTATTGGATGTAATAGGAGATTTAGCGCTTATTGGTACTAGAATTCGCGGAAAAGTAATCGCAAATAAACCTGGACATTTTGTAAATACGCAGTTTGCCAAAAAGCTTTCCAAGATCATCAAGATTGAAAAAAGGAATAAAGTACCTCAATTTGATTTGTCCAAAGAACCTTTTATGGATATCAATAAAATTATGGATATGCTTCCGCATAGACCTCCGTTTTTGTTGATAGATCGTATTTTGGAAATGTCGGACAAACATGTAGTAGGGTTAAAGAATGTAACCATGAATGAACCTTTCTTCGTGGGGCACTTTCCTGGAGCACCGGTAATGCCTGGGGTATTACAGGTAGAAGCTATGGCGCAAACCGGAGGTATTTTGGCATTAAGCACGGTTCCTGACCCCGAAAACTACCTTACCTACTTTATGAAGATTGATAAGGTAAAGTTTAAACAACAGGTATTGCCAGGCGATACATTGATTTTTAAATTAGAGCTGATAACTCCTATCCGAAGAGGTATCTGTCATATGCAAGGTTTTGCTTATGCCAATGGTAGGTTAGTTACCGAGGCAGAGTTGATGGCACAAATCGTAAAATCAAAATAATTAATAATTTAAAAGAGAATTATCCATAAGTTTAGTAATCTTGTGGATCTAGAATAGTTGAATACACATTACATTTGATGTATATAAAATAAACCAAAACTGATGAATCAACCTTTAGCATATGTTCATCCCGGAGCGAAGATTGCGAAAAATGTGGTAATTGAGCCTTTTACTACAATTCATAATAATGTAGTTATAGGAGAAGGGACTTGGATAGGTTCTAATGTAACCATTATGGAAGGTGCACGAATAGGAAAGAACTGTAGTATTTTTCCTGGGGCTGTAATTTCTGCTATCCCTCAGGATAAGAAGTTTAATGATGAGGATACCATTACCGAGATTGGTGATAAT
This sequence comes from Aquimarina sp. KJ22-3, assembly GCF_055808215.1. Classification (NCBI taxonomy): domain Bacteria; kingdom Pseudomonadati; phylum Bacteroidota; class Flavobacteriia; order Flavobacteriales; family Flavobacteriaceae; genus Aquimarina; species Aquimarina sp. KJ22-3. The sequence continues at coordinate 2,583,086 of NZ_CM147859.1, forward strand.
ACTACGATAAGAGAATGTGTTACCATTAATAGAGGTACTACAGATAGAATGAAAACCAAAATAGGAAACAATTGTTGGATTATGGCCTATTGTCATATTGCTCATGATTGTATTGTTGGAGATAATTGTATTTTTTCAAACAATAGTACTTTGGCTGGTCATATATCAGTCGGGGATCATGTAGTGCTGGCAGGAATGGCAGCAGTTCAGCAGTTCTGTAGTATAGGTAACCATGCTTTTGTAACGGGAGGGTCTTTGGTAAGAAAAGATGTGCCGCCTTTTGTTAAAGCAGCTCGCGAACCATTATCCTACGTTGGGATTAACTCAATCGGTTTGAGACGAAGAGGTTTCAGTACTGAAAAAATTAGAGAAATTCAGAACATATATAGAATCTTATATCAAGGAAATTACAACAACTCTCAGGCTGTTGCTATTATAGAAGCGGAAATGGAAGCAACGTCAGAGCGTGATGAAATATTAGAATTCGTTAAGAATTCTCAGCGAGGAATCATGAAAGGATATTTCTCGAATTAGTAATACAAAAATTAAAGAATACTAGATAATGGCAAGTACAAGTGATATTAGAAATGGACTTTGTATAAAGTATAACAATGATATTTATAAAATCATCGAATTTTTACATGTTAAACCAGGAAAAGGTCCGGCATTTGTAAGAACTAAGCTAAAAAGTGTGACTACAGGAAAAGTAATTGACAACACATTTTCTGCGGGGCATAAGATTGAAGATGTAAGAGTTGAAACTCACAAGTTTCAGTATTTATATGCAGAAGGAGATACTTATCACTTTATGAACACAGAGGATTATAACCAAATTACGCTTGAAAAGTCTACCTTGGATGCTCCTGGATTATTGAAAGAAGGAGAAGTAGTGACGGTTATTATCAATTCTGAAGATCAAATGCCATTGTCTGTAGAAATGCCAGCTAGTGTCATTTTGGAAGTAACTGCTACAGAGCCAGGAGTAAAAGGAAATACTGCTACCAATGCTACTAAACCAGCAACTGTAGAAACAGGAGCAGAAGTAATGGTGCCATTGTTTATCAATGAAGGTGATAAGATTAAGATTGAAACCGAAAAGGGTACCTATAAAGAAAGAATTAAAGAGTAAGTAATATTCGTATCTGAATAATGAAATTTCCTCAAGCCCATACCCTAGAGCAGATAGCTACTATTATATCTTCAGAATTTATTGGTGATCCAGAGTTTCCAGTACTGGGAATGAATGAGATCCATGTGGTTACACCAGGGGATATTGTTTTTGTAGATCATCCGAAGTATTATGATAAAGCTTTGCAAAGTGCAGCTACTATAGTGCTTATTAATAAAAAGGTAGCGTGTCCCGAAGGAAAGGCATTATTAATATCAGACGATCCGTTTAGAGATTTCAATATTCTTACTAAGTATTTTAAACCATTCGAAAAGGCAAGTGCTCAGATTTCACCAACTGCCAAGATAGGAAAAGGAAGCATTGTACAACCTGGAGCTTTTGTAGGGAATCATGTGGTTATTGGAGAAAATTGTTTGATTCATAGCAATGTTAGTTTGTATGATCATACAGTTATAGGTGATAATGTTACTATTCATGCAGGATCCGTGTTGGGAGGAGATGCTTTTTATTATAAAAATCGTCCGGAAGGATTTGATAAATTGATCTCTGGGGGTAGAGTAGTAGTAGAGGATAATGTAGATATAGGCGCTCTGTGTACTATAGATAAAGGAGTAACCGGAGATACTACCATAAAAGAAGGAACCAAAATTGATAATCAGGTGCATATTGGACATGATACAGTTATTGGTAAAAAATGCTTAATTGCTTCACAAGTAGGGATTGCAGGTTGTGTTGTTGTTGAAGATGAAGTAACGATGTGGGGACAAGTAGGAGTGACCAGTGGGATCACCATAGGTACAAAAGCAATAATTTCTGCACAATCTGGGGTAAGTAAATCACTCGAAGGAAAGAAAAGTTATTTTGGTACACCAGCTGATGATTTCAGAAAAAAATACAAAGAAATTGCTGCTATACGACAAGTACCTGATTTAATAGAAAAATTGAATACTAAATGAATACAAAGGCAAAAGACATTGTAAGGTCTTTTTATGAAACGGATTTAATACATAGCTCAGAAGTTTTTTCTGAATTTCTACACCCGGAAATTGAACTATTTTGGAACAGTAGTTTTGGTTTTAACAAGAAGAATTTTAACGATATCAAGATGATGTTTAGCGAGATGGCAGCATCTTTTGAGACCTTCAGATGTGAGATCAGCCATTTGTTGGCAGAAGATGATAAGGTGACAATTCGCTATACATATTTTGCAAAGACTATAGAAGACCCTGACAAAGAAGAAGCTATAGCTCATTTTATTACAATTTGGGAACTCAAAGATGATAAGTTGTATCGAGGATATCAAATAAGTCAACAAGGGGATAATACTCCCGAAAGTATGAAATCTTTTCTTTCAAAATAATTTCATTTTCATTTTAACGATAGTGTTCAAAAGCTTACTTTTGGAACTTTAAAAAGCAATAAAAAAATCATAACGCAATGAGTGTTTTAGTAAATAAAGATTCGAAGATTATTGTTCAAGGATTTACAGGTAGTGAAGGTACATTTCACGCCGGTCAAATGATTGAATACGGAACAAATATTGTAGGAGGAGTTACTCCAGGAAAAGGAGGGCAAACTCACTTGGATAAACCTGTATTTAATACAGTAGAAGAAGCTGTTAAAGAAGTAGGAGCTGATACTACTATTATATTTGTACCACCTGCATTTGCTGCAGATGCGATTATGGAAGCTGCAGATGCTGGGATAAAAGTAATCATTACTATTACAGAAGGTATTCCTGTAGCTGATATGATAACAGCTGCAAATTATATAAAAGATAAGGATTGTAGATTGATTGGTCCAAACTGTCCGGGAGTGATTACTCCAGGTGAGGCCAAAGTAGGAATTATGCCAGGTTTTGTTTTCAAGGAAGGAAATGTTGGTATCGTTTCTAAGTCAGGTACATTAACCTATGAAGCTGCTGATCAGGTAGTAAAACAGGGATTAGGAATTACTACTGCTATTGGTATCGGAGGAGATCCAATTATTGGTACCACTACAAAAGAAGCGGTAGAATTACTAGTTAATGATCCAGATACAGCATGTGTTGTAATGATTGGAGAAATAGGTGGACAGCTGGAAGCGGATGCTGCAAGATGGATTAAAGAAAGTGGAACTAAAAAACCAATCGTAGGATTTATTGCTGGAGAAACTGCACCAGCGGGACGTACGATGGGACATGCGGGAGCTATCGTTGGAGGTAGTGAAGATACTGCTGCAGCCAAGAAAGCAATCATGAGAGAGTGTGGTATCCATGTAGTGGATTCACCAGCGGAAATTGGTAAAAAAGTTGCTGAAGTATTAGGCTAAGCAGCTGTTAAATAATTACAAAACCTCTTGGATTTATGTTCAAGAGGTTTTTTATTGAACATAATTTAAGAAAACTGTAACGTGTTTGTATATTTCACGTCTCTTAGTTAACTACAAATCAAACTAAATAATTATTTATGAAGATTTTTAAATCTATGCTACTATTGCTCTTTGTTTTACTGCTGAGCAATTGTAAAGATTCATCAACAAAAACGGATACATCAGATGTTATCAAGACGGAACAACATACTGATAACGCTGGTTTTAATTATGAAACCGTGTCTAACGACCCAACAGGTCTAAGGTTGTATACTTTGGACAATGGGATGAAAGTGTATTTGGCAAAAAACGAAGAAGAGCCAAAAATTCAGACCTACATTGCTGTACGTGCTGGATCTAATTATGATCCTAAAGAGACCACAGGACTTGCTCATTATTTGGAGCATATGGTTTTTAAAGGTACTGATGAAATAGGAACGCAGGATTTTGCAAAGGAAAAAGTGCTGCTTGATCAGATTTCAGATTTGTATGAAGAACATAAAAAGGAATCTGATCCTGAAAAGAAGAAAGCGATTTATAAGAAAATTGATGAAGTCTCTCTTGAAGCTTCAAAAATTGCGATATCTAACGAATATGATAAAATGATTAGTTCTTTGGGAGCTCAGGGAACTAACGCGCATACTTGGTTTGAAGAAACCGTATATAAAAATAAAATTCCGGTAAATGAATTGGATAAATGGCTTAAAGTAGAGAGTGAGCGTTTCAGCCAATTGGTATTACGTTTGTTCCATACAGAACTTGAAGCGGTTTATGAAGAATTTAATAGAACACAGGATAACGACTTTAGAAAATCATATTATGCCACTCTGGAAGGGTTGTTTCCTAATCACCCTTATGGACAACAAAGAACCATCGGGACTTCTGATCACTTGAAGAACCCTTCTATGGTTGCTATCCATGATTACTTCAATAAATATTATGTGCCTAATAATATGGCAGTAGTATTGGTGGGTGATATAGATTTTGATGAAACTATTAAAAAAGTAAATGATGCTTTTGGAGCCTATGAGAAAAAAGAGGTAGCGCATCCTGTCTTGCCAAAAGAACAACCGATTACAAGCCCTGTCGTTAAAGAAGTGTTTGGACCAACCTCAGAAAATGTTGCTATTGCATATAGATCTGAAGGGATTGGTTCTGAAGAAGAAAAACTGCTTACTATGGCAGATATGATTTTAACCAATGGAAAAGCAGGACTTATAGATTTAAATTTGAATCAAAAGCAAATGGTGCAAAATGCAGGTTGTTCTCCATTGTTTCAAAATGATTATGGTTTCCATAGGTTTAGTGGTACACCAAAAAATGGACAAACTTTGGATGAAGTAAAGGATTTGATTCTAGGAGAAATAGAAAAGCTAAAGAAAGGAGAGTTCGAGGATTGGATGATGTCTGCTGTGATTAATGACTTAAAACTATCGCAAACACAAGAGTACGAGAATAATACAGCTCTGGCAAGTGCGTATTATAATGCCTTTATTCACCATCAAAATTGGGAAGATAGAGTAAAGTTCCTTGATGATCTTAAAAAAATTACTAAGCAAGAATTAGTAGATTTTGCAAATAAATTTTATAAGGATAACTACGTAGTGACTTATAAGCGCAAAGGAGAGGATAAAAATGTTACGAAGGTTGAAAACCCTGGAATCACTCCGGTTGAGCTGAACAGAGATAAACAATCTAAGTTTGTTTCTGATTTCTACGAGATTAAAACATCTCCATTACAGCCAAAGTTTATTGATTATAAAACAGCGATCAAGCAATCGAATACAGAGAATGGTTTAGACGTTTCGTATATCGAAAACCCAAACAATGATTTGTTTAGTTTAAATATCATTTTTGATATGGGTAAAGATAATGACCGAAAAGCCTCTCTTGCTGCTGGGTACCTGGATTATTTAGGTACTGATAAATATTCTCCAGATGAGCTTAAGAAAGAGTTTTATAAGTTGGGGATTAATTATTATGTAAGTGCTGGTTCTGATATCACTTATGTAGGATTGTCTGGACTTAAAGAGAATCTAGATGCTGGTTTAGCACTTCTTGAGCACCTATGGGGTAATGCAGTCGCAGATCAGGAAACATATAATAAATATGTTGATAAAATAGCGAAGTCTCGCGATGATAATAAAACTCAAAAAGGAAATATCTTGTGGAATGGTTTGATGAACTACGGTATTTATGGAGATAACTCTGCTTTACGTAATATTTATACCATCGCAGAACTACAAGAAATAGATCCAAATGAATTAGTAACAAAGGTAAAAGAACTCAAAGGGTTTAAACATCGTATTTTCTATTATGGTAAAGATATCGATGCGGCAATTGCTTCATTGAATAAAAACCATGTTTTGAATGGAGATCTTGCAGATTACCCAGAAGAAACAACCTATCTGGAAAAAGAAACGGGAGGAAATGTATACTTTGTAGATTATGATATGGTGCAAAGTGAAATGGTATTCTTAGCCAAAGGATCACAATTTGACCCATCAAAACTAGCTGCTTCCAGACTTTTCAATTCCTATTTTGGTAGTGGTTTGTCTTCTATTGTTTTCCAGGAGATTAGAGAATCCAAATCATTAGCATATTCAGCGTTCTCTGCCTATTCCAACGCATCAGAGAAAGATAAATCTAACTATATCTATGCGTACATCGGTACACAAGCGAATAAAATGCCTGAGGCCGTGGATGCAATGATGGATTTAATGACCAATATGCCAGAAGCAGAAAAGCAATTTAATGCTGCAAAAGAAGCAACACTAAAGAAAATTGCTGCAGAGAGAATTACAAAATCTAATATTTTCTGGAGTTATGAAGGTCTTAAGAAAAGAGGTATTGATAACGATAATCGTGAGGAGATGTATAACACCATCAAAAATATGACTCTTGAAGATCTGAAAAAATTCTTTAATGAAAACATTAGCGGGGAGACATATAATGTGTTAGTGATTGGTAATAAGAAAGATGTAGATATGAAAGCGCTTTCAAAACTTGGAAAAGTTCAGGAAATGGATGTTGATTTCTTATTTAATTACGAGAAGAAAAAAGAAGATATTAAATTATAATATCATTGCATTATATATTGTAAACCCCGTGATAAAACGCGGGGTTTATTCTTGGTCAGCAGTTTGTAATTCTTATATTTGATATCACAATATATAAACAACAAAATTTTATAGCGCTAATGAATCTCTTACAAGGTAAAACAGCAATTATTACAGGGGCTACTCGTGGTATAGGAAAAGGAATAGCTGAAGTTTTTGCTCAAAATGGAGCAAACGTGGCTTTCACCTACAGTTCTTCTGTAGAAGCGGCCAAAATATTAGAAAAAGAACTAAACGATTTAGGAGTTAAGGCAAAAGGATATCAAAGTAATGCTGCTGATTTTGAGCAAGCGCAAGAGTTGGTAAAGGATGTATTAGAAACTTTTGGAAGTATTGATGTTCTTGTCAATAATGCTGGTATTACCAAAGATAATTTATTGATGAGAATGGGAGAAGAAGACTTTGATAAAGTGATCGAAGTAAACCTGAAAAGTGTTTTTAATATGACCAAAGCTGTACAGCGTACTATGCTTAAACAAAGAAAAGGAAGTATTATCAATATGAGTTCGGTTGTTGGTGTAAAAGGAAATGCTGGACAGGCAAACTATGCGGCTTCAAAAGCCGGGATTATAGGCTTTTCTAAGTCAGTTGCACTCGAGTTAGGTTCGAGAAACATAAGAAGTAATGTGGTGGCACCTGGTTTTATAGAAACTGAAATGACACAAAAGCTGGATGAGAAGGTAGTAGAAGGATGGAGAAATGCTATTCCTTTAAAAAGAGGAGGTACTCCAGAGGATATTGCTAATACATGCTTGTACTTAGCAAGTGATCTAAGTGCTTATGTTACAGGGCAGGTGTTAAATGTGGATGGAGGAATGCTTACCTAAAAATTAGTAGGGTAAGATAAGAACTGTAATGTCTTTCAATGCAAACAGAAACAATTTTATTGATCATAGCGGCCTTTATAATCTCTTTGATTGTATCGTTATATCAGTATTTATATAAAGCAAAGAGTACAACCAAAAAGAGTGTATTCTTTGCTTTTTTACGTTTTTTAAGTGTGTTTGCAATTTTATTGTTGTTGATCAATCCGTCTTTCAGAAAAAAAACCTTTTTTACAGAAAAGCCAAAATTGGTTGTTGCTATAGATAATTCATCGTCTATAGCTTATCTCAAACAAGAACAACAGGTCGTCTCCTTTGTAGAGCGTATAAAAAACAGTAAGGAAATTAATGATCGTTTTGATATTAATTACTATTCTTTTTCTGATAATTTAAAAGACTCTCTACAGCTAAGTTTTGATCGAAAACAAACGAATATTTCCAGAACTCTGGAGGATTTAAGTCAGATTTATAAAAGTTCGACTGCGCCAACGATATTGCTAACGGATGGAAATCAAACGTATGGTAAAGATTATCAATACAGTAGTTCTAGATATAAGCAACAAGTATATCCTGTTATTGTTGGGGATACTATTATAGTAACAGATACCAAAGTTGCACAGTTAAATGTCAATCGATATGCGTATTTGAAAAATAAATTTCCGGTAGAAGCTATACTAACCTATTCAGGAAATCAAGACGTGACCTCCAGATTTCAAGTATCTTTAGGGAATGCAGTAGTATTTAGTCAAAATATCACATTTACAGAAGAAGAAAACTCCAAAGTTCTTAATTTTACCTTGCCAGCTACTCAAGTTGGAGTAGTGCAATACAATGCCAGATTGATTCCTTTAGAAAATGAAAAGAACAAAGTAAATAATGCCAAAGCCTTTGCGGTTGAAGTAATTGATCAAAAAACCAATGTATTGCTTATCAGTGATATGGTACATCCTGATTTGGGCGCAATCAAAAAAAGTGTTGAAAGTAATGAAAGACGAAGCATTACGATCCAGCGAACATCTGAAGTAAAAAACATAGATGATTATCAGTTAATTATTCTATATCAACCCAATAGTAGATTCAGAGGGGTTTACGAAAAAATAAGTACTGCTCGAAAGAATTATTTGACTATTGTAGGGTCTAAAACAGATTGGGTATTTTTGAACAAAACACAAAATAAGTACTATCAGGAGATCACCCGGCAGACAGAATACTATATCCCGAGGTTTAATCCTAATTATAGTACTTTTTTATTTGATGATATCGGTTATGAAGGGTATCCACCGTTGATTGGTAACTTTGGAGAGATTAGAATTTCTTCAAATCACGATGTACTATTGTATCGTACCATTGGGAGCATACAAACCGAGGAACCTTTACTGGCTACTATAGAAGAAGATGGTATTAGAGAAGCAATACTTCTTGGAGAAGGTTTTTGGAGATGGAGAGCTCAGAATTTTCTGGATACCAAAGACTTTGAGAGTTTCGACGATTTCTTTTCCAAGCTGATTCAATATTTGGCTACAAACAAACCAAAAAGTAGATTGAATACCATTTCAGAATCCTTCTACTATGGTAATGCAAATATTAAGATCAAAGCAGAATACTTTACGAAGAACTACGAGTTTGATAATAGAGGAAGCTTACAAATAAGTTTAAAAAATAAGGATACCGAGGAGACTCAAACCATTCCGATGCTACTAAAAAATAATTTGTACGAGGTAGATTTGAGTAACCTGAAAGCTGGAAATTATGATTTTACGGTAGCTGTTTCCGGAGAAAATATTTCGCGATCAGGAAGTTTTACAGTGTTAGAATATAATGTAGAACAACAATTTTTGAATGCTGATGTAACAAAGTTGAAGCAGGTAGCTACTAATACTAATGGAAAGTCATACTTTATAGGGCAAAACGAAAAATTAATTCAGGATTTAATTCAAGATCAACGTTATCAACCTATTCAAAAAAGCAAAGAAAATGTGGTATCTTTAATTGACTGGAAATATCTTTTGGTCATTATCATCCTGTTACTAGGGATAGAATGGTTTGCACGTAAGTATAACGGACTCATTTAAAATTAAAAACTCAAAATTATTATGGAAAAATTACCAAAAATAGGATTGCCAATTTTAATCCTTATTGTGTTAAGTATCGTTTTTATTTCTAAGTCTACCGTGACTATTGGTTCTGGAGAGGCTGGAGTATTATATAAGACTTTTGGAGGAGGTGTTGTAACAGAAAAGCCGCCATTAGGAGAAGGATTTCATTTGGTAGCTCCATGGAACAAAGTGATTGTTTATGAAGTAAGACAGCAAGAAGTATTTGAGAAAATGCAAGTATTATCATCTAATGGATTAGAGATTAAATTAGATGCTTCGGCGTGGTTCCAACCTGATTATGAGAAATTGGGACTATTACACCAGCAAAAGGGAGAGAATTATGTAAATAGAGTGCTGTTACCAACAATTAGATCTGCTGCTCGTAGTGTTGTAGGTAGATATACTCCAGAACAATTGTATTCTAGCAAGAGAGATGCTATTCAAAAAGAAATTTTTGAGGAGACCAAAAAGATTGTAGGCAATCAATTCATACAGCTTAATGAAGTTTTGGTTCGTGATGTAACCTTACCTCCTACGATAAAAGAAGCGATAGAAAGAAAGTTAAAGCAAGAGCAAGAAGCATTGGAGTATGAGTTTAGACTAGAAAAAGCCAGAAAAGAGGCTGAAAGACAAAAAATTGATGCTGAAGGTAAAGCAACAGCCAACAGAATTTTGAATGAATCACTTACCGATAAAATTCTAAGAGAAAAAGGAATTCAGGCTACTTTAGAACTTTCCAAATCACCTAATGCAAAGGTAGTAGTGGTAGGGTCCGGAAAAGACGGAATGCCTTTGATTTTGGGGAATCAGTAGGTATATAGTACACAAAATTCAGTTGTCAATTTGATAACTGAATTTTGTTATTTTCAATATATCTGATTTTAATTCGCTTATTTTATTAAATTCGCAATTCATATGTTAAGAAATGGGGTTTAAGGTGTTAATATTTGGTTAATTACCGTAATTCTTTTACTTTTAAGCCATAAACTCAACTTATTAATATGAATAGAAAATTATTTCGCCCCATTGCACTGGGCCTAGGCTTGGTGGTTACACTTCTCGTTTATACACTAACCGCCCCAAAAACAGAAAAATCCCAAAATCAGAATGATGACATTGTAAATTTGAGAGCACAACATGCAGAGCATTTGGCTAACAGTCCTTTCAAAAACACCTTACAATTATCAAAAAAGAACGTAAAGCTCAAGGCTTACCTCCAAACAGGTATTTTGAGCAAATGTGGGAGTTAACGATGAACCCAAAAAGTGGTCGTACTCACCCAGAGAACATTTTCTCTCTTCAAGAACAGTTAAAAGCGAAATTTGCGAAAAGAGCTCCAGGAGATGATCCTAACAATCCATGGATAGAAAGAGGTCCTAATGATATAGGAGGTAGAACTCGTGCTATCATGTTTGACCCTAATGATTCATCCAACCGCCGAGTATTTGCCGGTGGTGTAAGTGGAGGTCTTTGGGTAAATGATAATATTACCTCTTCTACGTCTCAATGGAGTAGAGTACAAAATGTACCAGGAAATCTATCAGTTACTTCGATTACTGTAGATCCAAGAAATTCGAATATCTGGTATGTAGGTACGGGAGAGCAATATACCGCTGGAGATGTGGTAGGTAACGGTGTTTATCGATCTACAGACGGTGGTAATAGCTGGCAAGCACTTAGTATTCCTGCTGCCGGAGCTGCTACTTTTAGTTTTAATGCAAATAACTTATTCCTTTCAGGGTTGTTTTATGTAAATGACGTTGTGGCTTGGAATAACACATCACAAAACCGCACAGAATTATTTGTTGGAGTTGGTGCTCATGTATATGGAGATGCTAGTAACCCTTCAAATTGGCTAGGTTTACAAACTGCAGGTTTATATAGATCTGTGGATGGAGGTTCTACTTGGAATCGTATTGAGTCTTCAAACTTAGCGTTTGATTTCCAGGGAACGAACTATTATATGATTCCTAATGACTTTGAAGTAGGAGCAGATAATACATTATGGATGGGAACCATCACAACTCCAGGTATTGGAGGTGGAGGTGGAGGAAGAGTCTTCAGTTCTACCAATGGTGGTACTTGGACCGAAGCAGCTGCCTCTCCTTTAGCAGATTCAAATCGTGTAGAAATTGAGGTTTCTGCAACAGATGCTAACAAATTGTATGCGCTTACACAAGGATCTACAGATCCGGTACATATTTATAGAACAACAAATAAATTTGCTTCGGTTACTGAAACTGCATTGCCTAATGATGCAGATGGTGGTATCCCGGCAAACGATTTTACCAGAGGACAGGCATTTTATGATTTAATGATTGAAGCTGATCCTAATAACGATGATATTGTTTATGTAGGAGGTATTGATTTATTTAGATCTACCAATAGTGGTAATTCTTGGAGTCAAATTTCTAAATGGTCTAACAATTCTGGATTAGCAAGTCTTAGTGTATCGCTTGTACATGCTGATCAACATGCGATGACCTTCAGACCAGGAAATTCTAATCAAGCGATTTTTGGTAATGATGGTGGAATATATTATGCATCTGATTTATCTCGTGGTTCTAGTTCGAATGTTTTTGGAGCTAGAAATAGTAACTTTAATGTTACGCAATATGTAAAAGCAGGTATCGGTCCAAACGGGACAAATGATGTTACTGGTATTTTTACTGCAGGTGCGCAGGATAATGGTTCTCAGGCGTTTAGAAATGCTTCAGCTGGAATTAATGGTTCGGAAGAATTATCTGATGGTGATGGATTCTATACGTTTGTAGATAAAGATGGGCAGTACATGACTGCAACTTTTACAAATAACGTAATCTATAGATATAACTTACCTTGGGATGGTAGAGGAAGAAGACAAGGTGGAGCGACTACTATTCTTAATGAAAGAACAACAGGAGATTTCGTAAACCAAATGGGATACGATAGTGATGCTAATTTCTTATTATCGAATGCGTCTTCAGGTGGTTCATTTTCGATCAAAACGATCGATGTTGCTGGTAATCGTAATAATAATATTACCAATGCTGTCTTAACGGCAAAACCAACTGCATTTATTGCTTCTCCTTTTGCTAATAATACTTGGTATGTAGGAGCTGCAGATGGAAAATTATTCAGACTTACTAATGTTGGTTTGGGTACAGCTTCTTGGACAGAGATTACTACTCCATTTGTAGGTTCGGTTTCTTCGGTAAGATTAGGAGCTACTGCAAATGATATCATGGTATCTATCCATAACTATGGTGTAACCAGTGTTTGGTTCTCTAATGACGGAGGGGCAAATTGGTTGAACAAGGAAGGTAACTTACCAGATATTCCAGTTAGAGATATCCTTCAAAACCCATTAGATAGAAATGAAGTCATCCTAGCTACACAATTAGGTGTTTGGGTAACAACTAACTTTAATGATGCTAACCCAAACTGGGAGCAGGCGTATAATGGAATGAGTGACGCAAGTGTAACTTCATTTGATTATTGGGCTAAAAATGGAAATGATAATGATAATGTAATCATTGCATCTACTTACGGTAGAGGAGTGTTTACGGGATCATTTACATCTAACGCAGTTGCAGATACACAAGCCCCAAGTACTCCAACAGGTTTATCAGCTTCAAATATCGCTGAAACTACTTTGACTTTAAGTTGGAATGCTGCTACGGATAACGTAGGAGTTGTAGGGTACGATATCTATCAAGGAAACTCTGTTTTAGGATCAGTTACTGGAACAACTGCTAATATTACCGGGTTAACAGCGAATACTACATACCAATTCAGAGTAAAAGCTAAAGATACTGCTGGTAATGAGTCTGGTTTCAGTAATACAGCTTCTGCTACCACAACTGGTGGATCAACAGGAGGTTCTGGTTGTGTGTCAGGAATTTCTTCATTCCCATACAACGAAGGATTTGAAAACACGATTGGAGCATGGAGCCAATCTACAGCAGATGACCTAAATTGGACTGTAGACGCAAGTGGAACTCCATCTAGAGATACAGGGCCATCTTCTGCTACTCAAGGAAGCTTCTATATTTTTGTTGAGGCTTCTGGTAATGGAACAGGTTTCCCAAATAAACAAGCAATAATTACCTCTCCTTGTTTTGACTTATCTGGACTTAGTGCTGCTACGTTCTCATTCAGCTATCATATGTTTGGAGCTAATGATATGGGTAGTATTGCATTAGAAGTAAGTGATGACAATGGTTCTTCATGGACAAGCGTTTGGAGTGAGACGGGTAACAAAGGAAACTCTTGGTTAAATGCAAGTGTTGACTTGGGATCCTACGTTGGAGGAAGTATTAAAGTACGATTTAATAGAATTACAGGCGGTACGTGGCAAGCAGATATAGCTATAGACAATGTGTCTCTTTCTTCTGGAGGAGGAACATCTACGCCACCAGCAGATATTTGTGCAGGAGTTGCAGAATACGACAGCTCAAGAGCTTACAGTGCTGGAGACCAGGTAACATTTAGAGGATCGTTGTACGAAAGAACAACCACAGGTTGGATTAACTTAGGTACTTGTGGTTCGACTACAGCAGCGGTAGCTGGTACTTTTGTAGATCTTAATGATTTTGATACGTCATTAGCAATTACCTTGTATCCAAACCCGGCTAAGAATAACTTATTCATAGCAAGTGCAAACAGCAATACTAAGGCATACAGTATCTTTAACACGCTAGGGCAACTAGTTGACGAAGGAAATGCTGAAAATGTAATTGATGTTTCACAACTTCAAAATGGATTATATACTATAGTAATAAATGGACAAACTCAACGATTTATTAAAAACTAACATATAGTGTACTAATTATAGTAGGAAAGCCTTGAATACAAGTATTCAAGGCTTTTTCTTTGTACTCATTTAGTCTTCTGAAATGAGGAACAAAAAAAGCCTTCATTTATCATGAAGGCCCAGCAAAATAGATAATGGTTAGTGTTACTATTTCTGCTTTAATTTTTCTGCTTGTTTGGTCCACTGATCTCTCTCAATTCGACCAGGGAAAAATTGAATAAGTTGTGTAACTGTTTCAATATCTTCGGCAGTAAATCGGCTAATTTGATCAAACGTGTAAATACCAATTCCATTTAATTTTTCTTCAATAAATGGACCAATACCACTTATTAATTTCAAATCATCCTTTTGCGAAGCATCTGCTTCACCAAAACTAGCAAAGTTCAACTTAGGCTGCTCTCCTGTAGGAGCTGGTGCACTCGAAATAGGAATACCACCATGGTCTCTGGTTTTGATCGCTTTAATTTCATTTTCTGAAGAAGCTTTGTTCGAGAATGTCGATTTGGCTTTAGTGTATTCGGCATTTTTCAATATCGAATTTTGTCGTTGACATTCTTCGAGTTCAGCTTTGTATTTATTTTTTAGTGCCCATCGGGATAATAGCCATCCTAACAAAAATGCTAGGAATAGTAGTAAAAGCAGACACCACCAATTGGCTTCGTTTAAAAATTCTAACATAGTTGTGGTTATTTAATTTACAATGATTTCTATTCTTCTGTTTTTTGCTCTGTTTTCTTCACTGGTATTAGGAACAATAGGATTAGATTCTCCTTTTGAAGTTGCCTTAACCTTATCAGCGTCGATTCCTTGAGATATTAAATACTGTCGTACATTATTCGCACGCTGTTGTCCAAACCAGAGATTTGCTTCCTCATCTCCAACATCATCGGTATGCCCGGTCACATGTACGCTTTTATCTGGATATTTGTTGAGATAGTTCTTCAATTCCAGAGCGTAGTTCGATAGCGTGGCATCAGGTTTAAATGTCTTCTCACCAAAATTGGAATATAAGGTTCTGTTAGCGACACTTTTCTCTACTTCAACAGTACGTTCTTCGGTTAATGTTTTAAAAAGTAATGAAATACCTCCTGTATGATTACCATCGGCATCGTATTCATAATCCTTTACCTCGCTAGAGGTACTGATTCTACCGGAATTAATCCCTGATTTTATGAACAAGTCTTTCATGAAACTAGCCCGAGCCAATCCAAGTTCATTTTCTGTGCTGCTTTCCTCTGAGGTTTCATAACCGGTAATCAAAAGTTCTTTGTTTTGATTTTTTCCGAGATAATCAGCAACCAAATCGCCAATATCAGCAATGGCATCTGGTATAAATACATTACCGTTTTTGTTATTGATTTGAAGTTGACCTTTGAGAGTTAGTGCGTCTCGATCGTCATCATCTTTGATAACAAATTTGAGTTTCTGTTGTTCGATAGCGGCAATGCTATCTTCGTAAGCTTTCCTTGCAGCAGCTTCGCGTTCGAGTCTAATTTTTTCCTCGTTTTTTAGGTTTTGTCCGGTTTCCCGAGCACACCAATCGCAAGAATAATACCACCACATTGCCAGCCATGCGAATAGCAAAAAGATAAGAAATGAAATGATTTTTTTCATAAGTTGTTGATTAGTATTGTCTTTTAAAGTTATAAAAATGTTTATAATCAACCTATTACGCCAAATAATTATTGAAGATTTATGCTGATAAAAAGATTAATAACAAAAAATTAAGTTGAAATGCATTTTGAAAACATATTTTTTTATAAATTCGCGAAGTATTAGAAAACAATGAGAAACATATTTATACATCATCACCATTCAAACATATTCGCTCAGGCGTGGTAGGTTTGGTATGTGTATATAACAAATAAATAAAAACCCGTTTGAGCAATTCAAACGGGTTTTTTGTTTTCTATAAACTCGTTTGGTTTGATCTAACACAACAACAAAAAATTAAAATGTCAAAAATTAAAATTGCTATTCAGAAAAGCGGTCGGCTTAATGAAGACTCTGTAAAAATTCTAAAAGATTGCGGTATTTCAATTGATAATGGGAAAGATCAATTAAAAGCACAGACTCGCAATTTTCCTATGGAGGTAATGTTTCTTCGAAACGGAGATATCCCTCAATATTTAAGAGATGGAGTGGTAGATATTGCTATCATAGGAGAAAATGTGCTGATAGAAAAAGGACAGGATATTTCTATTGCTGAACGTTTAAATTTTTCTAAATGTAAAGTTTCCCTGGCGGTACCAAAGGAGTTCGAATACAATTCTATTCAGGATTTGGATGGTAAAAAAATTGCAACTTCTTATCCCAATACAGTAAATCAATTCTTGGCACAAAAAGGAATCACTGCAGAGCTTCACCAGATATCTGGATCTGTAGAAATTGCACCTAATATTGGTCTTGCAGATGCAATCTGTGATATCGTGTCTAGCGGTAGTACGTTGTTCAAAAACAATCTAAAAGAGGTAGAGGTAATGTTAACCTCTGAGGCGGTATTGGCAGTTTCTCCAAAAATTTCTGAAGAGTCTAAAAAGATCTTAGAAAAATTACAATTCAGAATACAGGCGGTTCTAAAAGCGCGAAACTCGAAATATGTATTGTTGAATGCTCCAAATGACAAGATAGAAGATATCGTTAAAATATTACCTGGAATGCGAAGCCCTACGGTATTGCCGCTTGCAGAAAAAGGATGGAGTTCTATACATACCGTAGTAGAAAAGAATAAGTTCTGGGATATCCTTGACGAACTAAAATCTGAAGGTGCTGAGGGAATATTGGTTTGCCCAATAGAAAAAATGGTGCTTTAATAATCACAATAGATTTAGATCATCATGTACACCATTTCCTTAATACCAAATAGCAATATAGATAGCATACTAGCACTCTTGCAAGAGTTGAATCCTAAAGTGGAATTTCAAACCCTAAAGGCTCGTTTAGACGATATGCTACAATCTAATTATGAGTGTGTAGGGGTTTACGATCAAAATAAATTAATAGGTATTTCGGGTTTGTGGTTCTTAACCAAGTATTATGTGGGGAAACATGTAGAACCAGATAATGTTTATATTCTTCCAGAATACCAAGGTAAAGGAATAGGAAAGTTATTGATGAATTGGATATTTGATTATGCCAGAAGTAAAGGATGCGTAGCTTCCGAACTAAACTGTTATGTAAATAATACTTCTGGACAGAAATTTTGGTTGGATCAAGGTTATAAATTGATAGCCTATCACTATCAAAAACAATTGTAGATTCAATCAATTAATAGAAAAGAACAAATGAAAAAAATATATAATCCAGAAATAAAAGAGTGGGGAGAACTACTAAAACGACCTACTCAAACTATAGCAGATATTGAAGACACTGTCTTGCAGATTTTTGATGAAGTAAAAGCTGAAGGGGATGAAATTATTAATGCGTATACTCAAAAATTTGACAGGGTGGCTATCCAAGACATCTTAGTCACTCCTGCCGAAGTGGAAGAAGCAAAGATGCTGATCGATGAGGAGCTCAAAACCGCTATATTATTAGCAAAATCCAATATTGAAGCTTTTCATAAGGCACAAAAAACAGAGCGAGTAGCAGTAGATACTACTGATGGAGTTTCTTGTTGGCAGGAAAAGAGAGCAATACAAAAGGTGGGGCTTTATATTCCTGGGGGAACAGCCCCTTTATTTTCAACGATTTTGATGCTCGCTGTTCCGGCAAACTTGGCGGGATGTAAAGAGGTTGTGTTGTGCTCTCCACCAAATGCTGAAGGTAAAATCCACCCTGCAATATTATTTACTGCAGATTTGTGTGGTGTAACAACAGTCTGTAAAGCTGGTGGAATTCAAGCTGTAGCAGGGATGACCTTTGGAACCCAATCTATTCCTAAAGTTTATAAAATTTTTGGTCCGGGTAACCAGTTCGTCACCGTAGCCAAACAACTGGCAACCAAATTTGGTGTAGCCATAGATATGCCCGCTGGCCCTAGTGAATTATTAGTGGTAGCCGATGATAGTGCAAATCCTGCTTTTGTTGCTTCAGATTTATTGAGCCAAGCAGAGCACGGTAAGGATAGTCAGGTTATTTTGGTATCTACTTCAAAAAGTATGATCGAATTGGTAGAAAAAGAAGTGGCAGGACAATTAGAAAAGTTACCAAGAAAAGAGATTGCAACGGCAGCTATAGAAAACTCTAAATTGATTTATGTAGAAAATGATCAAATAGCCTTGGACCTAATTAATGAATATGGGCCAGAACACTTTATTGTTTGTGTAGCAAATGAAGATTTCTATGTAGATCAGATCGTTAATGCAGGATCTGTTTTTATTGGTAATTATACACCAGAGAGTGCAGGAGATTATGCTTCTGGAACCAATCATACCTTGCCTACAAATGGCTATGCAAAGCAATATAGCGGTGTAAACCTGGATAGCTTTATGAAATCCATGACATTTCAGAAAATATCAGAACAAGGAATAAAAAATATAGGGAATGCTATTGAGTTGATGGCCGAAGCAGAAGGGCTTCAAGCACACAAAAATGCAGTTACGTTGCGACTACAAAGCCTATCAGAAAATTAAAATTATTGGGATGAATTGTAAAAATTGTGGATATCAACTAGAAGAAGGATTAGGGTACTGTAATAATTGCGGAGCCAAGGTGATTAGTGAAAGGATTACTTTGAAACAATTACGAAACGATTTTTTTAATGATGTTTTGGGATTGGATAATCTGTTTTTAAGGACCATAAGAACTTTTGCAGTAGCACCGTATCAGGTGATTTTGGATTATGTTACTGGTACAAGAAAGCGATACATTAATCCATTTGCTTTTTTGGCGATTGTAGCCGCGATTTCAACATTCGTATTTAATACTTTTTCAGAAGAATATATTAGCAGGATAGATGCCACTCAAGATGAATCGATGTATGAAGAAATATTTGCCATGATCAATCCGGGAAAGGATAAAAACTCTGCAGAGTATCAACAAGAATATACCGAATATAGGGATTCGTCTATTGAAGCAAGTAGAAACATGTATGTCATATTATTACGTTATTTCAATATTTCGGTATTTCTATTTACACCGGTATATGCTCTTTTAGCTTTTTTGGTGTTTGGTAGCAAACCATTTAATTATGGAGAACATTTGGTGGCAAATGCCTACCTGGTAGCATTTGGGTTACTGGTAGGGACTTTGTTTTTCTTAGCTTCGGTAGCAATACATCCATCTATATATATGTATAGTTCAATTATCACCATTGCCTATTATTTGATTAGCTACAAAAAAATAGCAGAACTATCCATTAAAGGAATCCTATTTAAATTTTTAAAATTCATTTTATTGAGTATTGGGTTTTTAATTGTGATTGGTTTTGTTTCAGTTGTACTAGGGTTTTTAGGAGCATTAATTTATAATAAGTTATCGTAAAATACCACAATGAAGAAAATAGAATTTGATATAAATAGAATTGTAAGAGATAATGTTAGAGGCTTACAGCCTTACTCATCAGCAAGAGATGAATACGTTAGTGATGGGTCAGATATGATTTTTTTGGATGCCAACGAAAATCCTTATGAAAATGGAGTGAATCGTTATCCAGACCCTCAGCAACGCAGTCTTAAAGATGCTTTGGCAGCTCAAAAAGGAGTGTCGAGTAATCATATGTTGTTGGGTAATGGCAGTGATGAAGTGCTGGATCTTATTTTTAGAGCATTTTGTGAGCCCAAAAAAGATAATATCATCACATTACCACCAACATATGGGATGTACAAGGTATTGGCAAATACCAATGATATAGAAGAAAAAAGAGTGTTGCTAACAAAAGATTTTCAACCTGACCTATCTGGAATTTTTGATGCTGTGGATGAAAATTCGAAGATCATCTTTTTGTGTTCGCCCAATAATCCTACAGGAAACTCTTTTGATGCTAAAAAAATAGAAACTATTCTAGAATCATTCAATGGTTTGGTAGTAGTTGACGAAGCTTATATTGATTTTTCTAAAAAGGAAAGCTGGGTGTCAAATCTTATAAAGTATCCCAATTTGATAGTTACACAAACTTTGTCTAAGGCTTATGGTCTTGCTGGGATACGTTTAGGGATTTGTTATGCCTCTGAAGAGATTATCCAAATTTTAAACAAAATAAAACCGCCTTACAATGTCAATGAATTGACTCAGCAACGGGCTTTGGATCGCGTATTGGATCAGGAAAAAGTAAAAACAGAGATTAGCAGTATCCTAGAAGGAAGAGAAAGCCTGGTTAGGGCGCTATCAGCTGTAGCTTTTGTACAGACTATATATGATACCGATGCTAATTTTGTTTTAGCAAAAGTTGATGATGCTGACAAACGATATGCGCAATTACTAGCAAAAGGTATCGTAGTTAGAAATAGAAGCACACAACCTTTATGTGAAAATACCCTACGGTTTACAGTAGGTACTGAAACAGAAAATAAAAAATTAATTAAAACCTTGCAAAACTTGTAAAGTAATATTTCAGATTTAAGCTTTACATTATATCTAGACATGAAAAAGAAAGTATTATTTATAGATAGAGACGGAACAATCATAAAAGAAACAGCAGACGAACAAATAGATGCATTCGAAAAGATGATCTTTTATCCAAAAGCATTTACATATTTGGGGAAAATTGCTAAAGAACTGGATTATGAGCTGGTAATGATTACCAATCAAGATGGTTTGGGAACAGATGTCTTTCCAGAAGATACCTTTTGGCCAGTACATAATTTTATCTTGAAATCTTTTGAAAACGAAGGAGTAGTATTCGATAAAGTATTTTTGGATAGAACATTTCCACACGAGAATGCCAATACCAGAAAACCAGGTACAGGGTTGCTAACAGAATATTTTTCGGATGCTTACGATCTGAAAAATTCCTTCGTGATAGGAGATCGCCTTACCGATATGGAATTGGCTAAAAACCTAGGTGCCAAAGGGATATTTATAAATGATAATACCAACCTGGGAACTGGAGAAATAACCATCAATACAGATGAGCTTGACGAGTATATTGCCTTAGAAAGTAATGATTGGCAGCGTATTTATGAGTTTCTAAAATTAGAGGATCGCGTTGCAGAAATTGCTAGAAAAACGAATGAGACGGATATTTTTATTCAGTTGAATTTGGATGGTACTGGTAAGAGTGATATCTCTACTGGATTAGAATTTTTTGATCACATGTTAGATCAGATTGCTCGTCATGGGCAAATGGATTTGGTAATCAAGGTCAAGGGAGATCTGGAAGTTGATGAGCATCATACTATCGAAGATACCGCTATTGCATTGGGAGAGGTTTTCTCAAAAGCGCTTGCAGATAAATTAGGGATCGAACGTTATGGGTTCTGTTTGCCAATGGATGATTGCCTGGCACAGGTTGCTATTGATTTTGGAGGACGCAACTGGTTAGTTTGGGAAGCAGATTTCAAAAGAGAAATGATCGGTAAAATGCCAACAGAGATGTTTTTCCATTTCTTTAAGTCTTTTACAGACGGCGCAAAAGCAAATTTAAATATCAAAGCCGAAGGGGTAAATGAACATCATAAGATTGAGGCTATTTTTAAGGCTTTTGCCAAAGCCATTAAAGTAGCGGTAAAAAGAGATCCGGAAAAAATGATTTTGCCTAGTACAAAAGGAATGTTGTAAAACAAAACAAGCTGTATAATCTTTTTGATAAACACATGAAAATAGTAATTATAAACTACGGGGCTGGAAATATTCAATCTATAAAGTTTGCAATTCAACGATTGGGATATGAAGCTGTTTTAAGCAATGATCCCGAAGAGATACAACAAGCCGATAAGGTAATTTTTCCTGGGGTAGGAGAAGCAAGTAGTGCTATGCAAAAGCTCAAAGAATCAGGATTAGATACTTTAGTACCAAAATTAAAACAACCTGTCTTAGGGATTTGTCTGGGAATGCAGCTAATGTGCAACTATACTGAGGAAGGCAATACCAAAGGTTTAGCGATTTTTGACACTAATGTATTGCGATTTAACCACGGGGTGAAAGTACCGCAGATTGGCTGGAATCAAATAGAAGAATTGAAATCACCATTGTTCAAAGATGTTGCGGAAAAGGAATACATCTATTTGGTGCATAGCTATTATGCACCTATTACTGAAGAAACGGTAGCACAATCCACTTATGGAATAGCCTACAGTACTGCATTGCAGAAAAATAACTTTTATGGAACCCAATTTCACCCAGAAAAGAGTAGTGATGTTGGTGAACAAATATTAAAGAACTTCCTAGAATTATGAGAATCATACCAGCTATAGACATTATCGAGGGTAAATGTGTTCGTCTTTCCAAAGGCGATTACGCAACCAAAAAGATATATAACGAAAATCCACTTGAAGTAGCAAAAATGTTCGAAGATCACGGAATACAATATTTGCACTTAGTAGATCTCGATGGTGCCAAATCAAAACATATTGTAAACCACAAAGTCTTAGAGCAAATCGCAACCAAAACGAATCTAAAAATTGATTTTGGAGGAGGATTAAAAACAGACGAAGATCTTAGAATAGCTTTTGAGAGTGGAGCAAATCAAATCACAGGAGGAAGTATTGCGGTAAAAGATCCAGATACCTTTACCTCTTGGTTACAGCGTTTCGGAGAAGACCGCATTATTTTGGGTGCCGATGCTCAAAATGAGAAAATAGCTGTGAGTGGATGGCTGGAAGAAAGCGACAAGGAGTTGATTCCTTTTATCAAAGAGTATCGAGAAAAAGGAATTACTTATGTGATTTGTACGGATATTAGTAAAGACGGAATGTTGCAAGGGCCTTCTTTTGATCTTTATCAAAAAATCTTAAGTGAAACCGAAGGAGTGAAATTGATTGCTTCTGGTGGTATTTCTGATTTTGAAGAACTCCCTAGGCTAGCTGAACTGGGATGCGAGGGAACTATCATTGGTAAAGCGATTTATGAAAATAAGATTAGTCTTACTCAATTAGAAAATTTCATTCTTTCAAGAGCATAAATATGGAAGAGAAAGTCGCAAAAGAATTCGTAGAACAGATCATCTATAGATGGGATGAAAGTACAAGAATGATCGGATTAAGTTTTGAACAACTTGATGAAGAAGATATTTGGAAAAAACCAACATCAAACTCAAATAGTGTGGGCAACCTTATACTTCATTTGTGTGGTAACATTACCCAATATGCAATTTCTTCTTTGGGAAATACTGAGGACCAAAGAGCACGAGATGAGGAGTTTGCCTCCAAAGGAGGGGTAAGCAAAGACGAATTATGGAGTAAGCTACAAGAAACTGTTGAAAAGGCTAGACAAACACTTCGTAACATTTCAACATCAGAATTGCTTAGAGAGCGAGAGGTGCAAGGATTTACGTTTTCAGGAATTGGTATTGCCATTCATGTTGCCGAACATTACTCGTACCATACAGGACAAATAGCGTTTTGGACAAAACAACTCAAAGACAAATCCAATTTAGGATTTTATGATGGAATAGATTTGAATATTAAAAACAAAAATGACTGATGCTTACTAAAAGAATAATTCCTTGTTTAGACATAAAAAACGGAAGAACAGTAAAGGGAGTAAATTTTGTAGATCTAAGAGATGCTGGAGATCCTGTAGAATTGGCAGATGTATATTCAAAAGCTGGAGCGGATGAGCTGGTGTTTTTAGACATCTCTGCTACGGAAGAAAGACGAAAAACTCTGGCTGATTTGGTACTTCGAGTAGCAGAGAAGGTGAATATTCCTTTTACAGTAGGAGGAGGGATATCGTCTGTAGAGGATGTAGATATTTTATTGCAGAATGGAGCAGATAAGGTTTCTGTGAACTCTTCAGCAGTAAAAAATCCTGATTTGATCAATGAATTGGCTGGTAAATTTGGGAGTCAATGTATAACAGTGGCTATCGATGCAAAAAAGATTGATGGGGAATGGAAAGTGCATTTGGTAGGAGGAAAAGTACCTACAGAACTTAATCTCTTTGAATGGGCTAAAGAAGTAGAACAAAGAGGAGCGGGGGAGATTCTATTTACCTCAATGGATCACGATGGTACCAAAGATGGATTTGCCAACGAAGCTTTGGCCAAATTATCTGAAGAATTGAATATTCCAATAATTGCTTCAGGTGGAGCAGGTAACATTTTGCACTTTGTAGACACCTTTAATAAAGGAAAGTCTGATGCAGCTTTGGCAGCAAGTGTTTTTCATTTTAAAGAAATAGAAATCAGTGATTTAAAGCAGGAATTAAAAAAGAATGATATTCCGGTTAGAATCTGACCAAGTGACTTTTTAAGAGAAAAATAGGTGTTGTCACAAAAAAATAAATTAAAAATTTAGAAAAAATGCTGCATATGCAGCTAGTAATAGTAAAGCATGGAAATAGACTTCAATAAAAATAGTGATGGATTAGTGCCAGCAATCATTCAAGATGCAATGACCAAGAATGTTTTAATGTTGGGATATATGGATCAGGAGGCTTATGATAAAACGATTGCACTTAAAAAAGTTACTTTTTTCAGTAGATCAAAAAATAGGTTATGGACCAAAGGAGAAGAGAGTGGCAATTTTTTGCATCTAATCGATATAAAAGTGGATTGTGATAAGGATACGTTGTTAGTGTCTGTTAAACCAGAAGGTCCTACTTGTCATACGGGTACAGATACTTGCTGGAACGATAAGAATGTTCAGGAGTATGGTTTCTTAACAGAACTTGAAGAAGTAATTCGAAATCGAAAGGAGAATCAGGATAATGAAAAATCGTATGTAGCCTCATTATTTAAAAAAGGAATTAATAAGGTAGCTCAAAAAGTAGGAGAGGAAGCAGTAGAGGTGGTCATCGAAGCTAAAGATGATAATGAAGAATTGTTTTTGAACGAAAGTGCAGATTTACTCTTTCACTATCTAATATTGCTACAAGCCAAAGGATATAAATTAAATGATATAGTAAATGTTTTGCAATCAAGAAGTTGAGTATTTTGACCTGAACAATCGATTAAAAGCGAAATTTACCGACAAAAACTTGTTTTGTTAACAAAATGTTATAATTTCGTAGACCTAAACCAACTAATTTTGAAACATAACAAAGGTGAATTACAGTATGTTTTTGGGAAACCTATTGTAAAAATACTCTTAATTGGGCTGTTGTTTTTTGCCCAACGTTCTTTTTCCCAATGTGTCAATCCAGGCCTCATTACCATAGAGAAATGCGATATGGAAACTATCGATTTTGACATGAATGGTGATCCAGATGGAATTATTAATATTTATGATGAGACCGGTACTACACCAACTGATGGTACTTGGTCTATAAGTCCTAGGTTTAGTGTGGCTTTTGATGCTGTAACTGGTAACCTGTCTACTTGGGATTTACAATTTTCTACAACAGCAACAACACCAAATAACTATTTTTTCGAACTAAGGAATGCAGCCTGTGGAGATGTACCTATTCGCACCGCAAGATTGTTTTTGGGACCATACTCAGGAGTTACTTTGGCTCCTTTCGGTACACTGAATGTAAATGTAGAGGCGTGTGATAATGAGACTTTTGATTTGTTTAATGCACTTACTTCAGATGCACTTAATCCTCCTCCTCATCTTAACGGAGAGTGGATTTATAATGGTAGTAGCCCCAATTTTTTGTCTCTTAGCGGTTCTATGTTCTCAGCTAGAATACCTTATCAACCAGGACTTCCGTTGGTAGATCAAGAAGTGTTTGAGTTTACGTATCGAGTACCGGGGTTAACACCTTGCGATCCTTCTGAAGAGACCACAGTAAGAATCTCAATGATACGCCAGGTAGATTCCGGGGGATCAGATATCACAGAAATTTGCGAGTCTGATGTGTTAGCAGGAGTATATGATGCCGATATTGATTTAAGGGATGATCAGTATTTATTAGGAGAGGATATAGAAGGATATTGGAGTATTGCAGATCCAACAGGACAAATAGCAGATGAAAATGACTCTATGGTGAATCTTAGAGCGGTATATGAGCAAATTGTAGATGGAGGAAACAACCTACGATTTGGTTGCGAAACTGTAGACTATACTTATAATGTAGATCAACGATCAGGGGTGTGTACCGATAGAAATACCTCAGTGTCTTTTACCTTTTATGAGCAATTGAGGTCATTTAATCAACCAGCTGCTGCGCCAAGATTGTGTAGAAATACTTCTGGAAGTCTTAATCTATTTGATTTGTTAGAATTTACTACCGAGGGAGGTTTTGATTTCACTTATGATAACAGCTTTTACGTAAACTGGAGATTGGTTTCTGGTCCATCTTCTTTAGATCTAGTAGAACAGCCGAATTCGTTGATGGATTTCGATACCAGTATTGATTATTACCTGGGGACTGTTAATTTGTCATTAGCACCGCCAGGAGTATACACTTTCGAATTTGGAGTAACACCAGATATTAATTGTCCTTCTCCAGATCAAATTTGCGATCCTTTTATTACAGATCCATTAGATCCGACCTTCTCTAATAACCCATGTGCTATTTTAACAACACAGGTGGTTATAGAGGTATTGGCTTTTGATTATGCGGGTGAAGATACTGATGATATTGATCTTTGTGCCTCTCTTGGACAGGTTGATCTTATTAGCCTTTTGAATACCAATGGTACAGATACTGTGGTGGATACAGGAGTTTGGACCGATGGATCGGGTGCTATTATTAACAATGATTTTGTTTTTCCAGATATAGCGGTATCTCAGGTTTTTAATTTTACATATACTACGACTAGCAGTTCGGGATGTGTTGAGCAAGCTGATCTAGAATTTACGGTGTACGCTGTGCCTGATGCTGGCGAGGATAACGAGTTTCGGGTTTGTTCTGATAATCTAAGTCTTTCTCTTTTTGATTTACTAGGAGGTACTCCAGATACAACCGGTACATGGACAGGTCCTTTTGGATATGTTTCTACCGATCATTTAGGAACTTTTGATATCAACGATGAGACCTTGCCAATATTGGGGCCAGGAAATTACACCTATACTGTACCTGCTAATCCTGGATGTCCAGATGAAGATACAGCGATTGTAAGAATTATTGTTGTAGAGCCTCAAACGATTGGAAATGACAGGGCAGATAGCTTTTGTAAAATTGATGGTAGAGTAAATTTGTTTACGCTTTTGGATAGAGATACTCCAAGAACTGGAGTTTTTGAAGATACAGATGGTACAGGAGCGCTTTCGCCAGAAGGAGTTTTAGAATTCGAGACGTTGACTAACGAGATTTATAACTTTAGATATGTGGTCACCAACGCAGTTCCTTGTGATGAATCGTCGCTTAACGTTGCTGTTCAAATTGTCGATTTGCCAGAGCCCAATGTTCCGGATCAGGAATTTTGTATTCTGGATGCAGCCAGATTAGATGATATAGAGGTAGATGTACTTAATTTTAATTGGTATACTTCGTTAGAAAGTGATACTCCAATTATAGATAATCCAATCCTATTAGATAACCAATTGCTCTATATCGCCAATGTGGATGTGGACAATTGTGAGTCCGAACGAGTAGCGGTCAATATTAATATCTTGAATACAGGTGAACGTTCTTCTAGTGGAGAGTTGTGTACTCTAGATTTTCAGGATGGAGTTTCTCCTAATGGAGATAATCAAAATGACACTTTTGACCTTTTTATAGAAGATGTGTATAACATCCCAGAAGCATTTCCGGATTTTGATCTCAAGATCTATAACCGATACGGAAGCTTGGTATACGAAGGTAATCGGGATACCGAAGAATTTCGAGGAGAAAGTAACACTTCGGTGCGATTAGGGGATGATCTTCCATCGGGAACATACTTCTATATTTTTACACCTAATTTTGAAAACAATTTACCAATACAAGGTAGTTTCTACCTAAGCAGATAATCAATGAAAAAAATAATTTTTAGTTTGGCCTTGGTTCTCTGCTCGGTAGCGTATGCACAGCAGGAACCTCAGTATTCTCAGTACATGTACAATATGAGTACAGTAAACCCCGGGTATGTAACCAATCAAAGTGGTTTGATCTCGACGGGATTGCTATATCGCAGACAGTGGACAGGGATCGAAGGAAGTCCCGAGACTACCAACGTTTTTGGAAATATCCCTTTGAGTGAAAAAATTGAATTAAGTGTCAATTATGTAAATGATAAAATTGGAGATGCTATTCCGGTAGTGAATGATTATATCAATTTGGATTTTGCGTACATCACCAGAATATCTGACCAGGCAAAGTTATCCTACGGACTTAAAGCAGGAATCAATAATTTCAGAATAGATCCTTCAGGGTCTGATGTGGCCGATGATCCCGCGTTTAGAGATAACACCTCTACGACTCAATTGAATATTGGAGCTGGAGTCTACTTGTTCACTAGTAATTTTTATGCTGGCGTTTCTTCTCCTAATTTGTTGCCGAGCGATATTGATATCGATGGAATAGGAGTATCGCAAACCAAAACACATATTTATGGTATTGCAGGTTATGTTTTTGATTTTGTAGACGAAGTAAAGCTAAAACCTTCTTTTGTAGTAAAACAGGTTATTGATTCGCCACTTACATTTGATATATCCTTAAACTCTTTGATTTATGATAAGTTTGAGCTTGGGGTTTCGTATCGATATACAGATTCATTTATAGCCCTTGCGGGATTCAATATTACTCAGAACCTCAAAGTGGGGTACTCCTATGATTTTAGTGTAAGCGAGCTAAGCGGATTTAATGATGGGAGTCATGAAATAGTATTGTTATATAATTTCGACCTTCTACGATTTGGTAATCAACATACTTCACCAAGATTTTTCTAGATGACAAAGACAAAGATATTTATACTGCTACTAGTAACGTTTCAATTTGCTTTTTCTCAGAAAAAAGTAGAGCAGATCGTTTTTTTGAACAAGGTGATTATATAAATGCGGCCTTGCAATACGAACAACAGCTTAATCAAGAAGGATATACCAAGCATATATTAAATAATATCTCTACATCCTATTATCGTACTTTTAAGTTTAGAAAAGCCTATCGGTATTTAAAGGTGCTTACTTCTGGAAAGTTTTATGATCGTGATAAAACCTATGATAATAAGTACAACTTTATGATGTATCAGGTATTGTCTGCTTTAGGAGAATATGATAAGTCCATTCCTTATCTGAAGTTGTATGCTAGCAGCAATTCCGATGATACCGTTGATAAAGAGGATGTGATCTCAACCATAGAGAATTTTAAGTTGAAGGATGATGATTATAAGGTGAAGTCAGTGTCTTTTAATTCTGATGCTGCTGATTTTGGAGCAGTCAAAAGGGATAGTATTGTCTATTTTGTTACGGATAGAAGCCCTCATAGTGCACTTGATAAAAACTATAAATGGACACATCGTCCTTTCTTAGATATCTACCAGGTTGCAGTTAATGAAAAGAATATTCCAACACATGAAGCAACGACGTTATCAAAAGAAGTAAACTCTAAGCTACATGAAGGTAATTTTTGCTTTACCAAGGATGGGAATACGATGTACCTCTCCAAAAGTAATTCAGAAAAAGGGAAGAAAAAATTCGATAGCTTACGGAAAAACTCAGTGCACCTATACAAGGCTAATAAGGTAGATGGAGCCTGGTCAACCCCAGAAAAGTTAGCATTCAATAATGTAAACTATTCTATAGAACATCCAGCATTATCTCCAGATGGATCTAAATTGTATTTTGCATCCAATATGCCTGGTGGCTATGGTGATTTTGATATTTACTATGTGGATGTTGATCTTGACGGAACCTATGGAAAGCCAGTGAATCTGGGCCCTGTTATCAATACGAAAAACAGAGAACAATTTCCTTTTATTTCAGACAAAGGCCATTTATTCTTTTCGTCAAATGGTCATTTAGGACTGGGAATGATGGATAATTTTGTTTCAGAATTAAAAAAAGAGGAGTTTACCAAACCTATCAATCTAGGTGCGCCAATTAATTCTAGTTATGATGACTTTTCTATGGCATATTATAACGAAACTGATGGTTTCTTTGCATCAAATAGAAAAAAAGTAGGAGATGATATTTATGCATTTTCACAAATAGGGGAAATATTTCCAAAAGAATACATTGCTCGCTTCGAGGTTAGGGATTATGCATCTGAGAGTTATATTCCCAATGCAGAGGTGATTTTATATGATGAAGATAATGAGAAATTGTATGAAAGTCAGTTAGATTCTATAGCAGGTTTTGAAATGAAACTCTTTTCGGGGAAATATAACTTCAAGGCTTCGGCTTTTGGTTATAAAACACGAACAAAGCCCGTTTTGGTAAAAGAAAAGCAGAACGAAACCTATGTAGTCTATCTGGATAGGGATAAGCAACGAGAAAAAATTGCTGAGAACACCGACCAGATAAACGTAAAAGACAGTATCAATATCAGAAATCAAAATACGGTGACCAGTAGTAATACCCGAACCAAAGAAGAAGAGATTTCTAAAGAAAAACTTAGAGAACTGTTATTAAATGATAGAGAAGGTCCTCCTGTAGTTGAAAAAAATGGAAAACTGTATTTTGAAATGCCGCCAATTTATTTTGATTACGATAAATGGAATATCCGATCAGATTCTAAAAAAGTACTGGACAAACTAGCGCAGAAACTAGAAAAGTATAAGACCGTATATATTAAAATTAGTTCACATACCGATAGTCGTGGTACAGCATCATATAACCAGCTATTATCAGAGAGACGGGCAGAGTCCACACGTAACTATTTGGCGTTGATTGGTTATGTAAACGCCAGAAGAATGCAATTTGTTGGTTTTGGGGAATCCGTTCCTTTGATCAGTTGCGAGGATAAGGTTTGTACGGAAGAAGAGCACCAAACCAATAGAAGAAGTGAGTTTGAAATTGTGAAATATTAAATCATATTAACTATAAGATTAAAACAATAAATGTATTTTTATAGGTAATAAACAAAAACTTACTCTCATGAATAAACTATGGATGCTTTTAGTATGTGTGGTTCTTGTTGCTTGCCAAAAGGAAGTAAAAAAGGATTACGCTCTATTTTCTGGCAAAGTAACAGGAAACGCTGACGAGGTTAGAATTTTCGGTAACGATTTTGAACATAAAATTCCAATTGCAGAAGATGGTACTTTTTCTGATACCTTAAAAATTGATGTAGAAGGATACTACGATTATAACATCGGTAAAGAATATTCAGCTATATATCTTACCAAAGGAGCTGATTTAAACTTAACCATCGATACTAGTCAATTCGACGAATCAATTGCCTATACAGGAGTAGGATCGAGTGAAAATAACTTTTTGGCCGAGAAATACTTGAAGAATGAAGAGGTTACTGCAGATATGAAAGCATTTTTTTCTTTAGAACCTGAAGCATACAAGGAAAAATCTAAAGCACTTAAGAACGAAATCCAAAACTTACTAGATAGTAAGAAACAGTTGAATGTTGATTTTGTTCAATCAGAAACCTTAAACAATACATATGCTCATGTAGGAAGGCTTTTTGATTATACAGGTGCTCATAAATACTATACCAAAAAAGAGGAGTTAGAACTTCCGGATGATTTTTTTGAAGAAGCAAAGAAAATAGATTTTACAGATGAAAATAAATATCAAACCTTACCTCAGTACAAAAATTTAGTAAGAGGATATCTTCAACGAAGCTTGTCAGATTTAGAGAAAAAATATGATGATGATACACCAAAAGCATTACAAGAATTAGTAGGAGGGATGCCGGCTGATAGTAAGATAAAAGAAGCTTTCTTACAAAATATGTCGTTTTATATGGCGTATTCAGACAAACTTGATGAATTGTACGCGGTATTAAAGACTACTCCAAACCATGAGCATCAAAAAGAGTTTGAAAGACAATACAATATCTATAAAACGCTGGTCAAAGGAAAACCTTCTCCTTCTTTTGAATATGAAAACTTTAAAGGGGGATCTACTGCTTTGGGAGATCTAAAAGGCAAGTATGTATATATGGATATTTGGGCAACCTGGTGTGGTCCTTGCAAAAAGGAAATTCCATTTTTGAAAAAGCTGGAAGAAAACTATCACGATAAAAATATAGAATTCGTAAGTATTTCTATCGATCGCAAAAAAGATTACGATGCCTGGAAACAAATGGTCGAGGAGAAAGAACTTGGAGGTATTCAGTTAATTGCCGATAAGGATTGGAAATCTGATTTTGTAATGAACTATGGTATAAAAGGTATTCCCAGATTTATTTTGGTAGATCCTGAAGGAAAAATAGTGAGTGCCAACGCGCCAAGACCATCTAATCCAAAGTTAATTGATCTATTTGATGAACTAGAAATTTAGCTTTCTAATTCATCATATAGCCCGAGATATTCGGGCTTTTTTTATAATCTTTGTTCTAGTGTGTTGTTTTATAATATATTAAATTGTACTTTTGCACTCCTTTTTAGCGAGTAAGAAAGTAGAAAAGGGTTTTTATAAAACGAATGATAACGCTTCTGTGAAGTTTTCGCTTTAACTTTCAAATATTTACAGAATACAAATTTTATCTTCAATGTCTGAAGAAACAAAAAACACAGACGTTCAGGAAGTTTCTCCGCAACAAGCGAATCCTGAGCAATTTCTAAAAGAATTTAACTGGCACAACTACGAAGAAGGAATAGATCCTATTGCTGACTCTAAATTAGAAGAGTTTGAAAAATTGGTTGCTGAAAATTTCGTGGATACTTTAAATGACGAAGTAGTAATGGGAACAGTAATCAACATTACTGATCGTGATGCTATTATCGACATCAATGCCAAAAGTGAAGGAGTTATTTCGTTAAATGAATTTCGTTATAACCCAGATTTAAAAGTAGGTGACAAAGTAGAAGTATTAATTGATGTACGTGAAGACGCTACTGGTCAGTTGATCCTTTCTCACCGTAAAGCTCGTGTAATCAAAGCATGGGATAGAGTAAATGCAGCACATGACTCTGGTGAAATCGTAAACGGTTTCGTAAAGTGCAGAACTAAAGGAGGTATGATCGTAGACGTTTTCGGAATCGAAGCGTTCTTACCAGGTTCTCAAATTGATGTGAAGCCAATTAGAGATTATGATGCATATGTAGGAAAAACAATGGAATTCAAAGTGGTAAAAATCAACCACGAATTCAAAAACGTTGTTGTTTCTCACAAAGCTCTTATCGAAGCTGATATCGAAGAGCAGAAGAAAGAAATTATTGGTCAATTAGAAAAAGGTCAAGTATTAGAAGGTACTGTTAAGAATGTTACTTCTTACGGTGTGTTCGTTGATCTTGGAGGAGTTGACGGACTTATCCATATTACTGACCTTTCTTGGTCAAGAATTAACCATCCAAATGAGATCGTTGAGTTGGATCAGAAATTGAATGTTGTAATCTTAGACTTTGATGAGGCTAAGACTCGTATTCAATTAGGTCTTAAGCAATTGAAGCCACACCCATGGGAGGCTCTTGACAAAGATCTTAAAGTAGGAGATAAGGTTAAAGGAAAAGTAGTAGTAATCGCAGATTACGGTGCATTTATCGAAGTAGAAGAAGGAGTAGAAGGATTAATCCACGTTTCTGAAATGTCTTGGTCAACTCACTTGCGTTCGGCTCAGGATTTCGTAAAAGTTGGAGATGAAGTAGAAGCAGTAGTACTTACTTTGGATAGAGAAGAACGTAAGATGTCTCTTGGTATCAAACAATTGACTCCAGATCCATGGACAGATATTACTACCAAGTACCCTGTAGGATCTAAGCATTCTGGTATCGTACGTAACTTTACTAACTTTGGTGTATTCGTAGAGTTAGAAGAAGGAATCGATGGGTTGATTTATATCTCTGACCTTTCTTGGACTAAGAAAATCAAGCACCCATCAGACTTTACTAATGTTGGTGATACTCTTGATGTAATCGTTCTTGAATTGGATGTTGAAGGTCGTAAACTAAGTTTAGGACACAAACAAACTGAAGAGAATCCTTGGGATAAGTACGAAACTGAGTTTGGTTTAGGGACTAAGCACACTGCTAAGATTGCTGAAATCGTAGACAAAGGAGCGACTATCGATTTTAACGAAGATATCGTTGCATTTGTTCCTTCTCGTCACTTAGAGAAAGAAGATGGAAGCAAGCTTAAAAAAGGAGAAGAAGCAGAATTCCAAATCATTGAATTCAGTAAAGAATTCAAGAGAGTAGTTGCTTCTCACACTGCTTTATTCAAGGAAGAAGAAGCTAAGATTGTTAAGCAAGCGGCTAAGAAAGCTGCCTCTAGTGCGGCAGAAAAGACTACGCTTGGTGATATTGATGCTTTAGCAGATCTTAAAGCTAAAATGGAAAAAGGAGGAAACTAGATTTTTCTTACTTTTTAAATCATAAAAGGCTGTTCGTTAGAGCAGCCTTTTTTCTTTGTTATATATTTATCATAAACTATGTTCTTATCTCATGATTAATTGCAAATTTTCATTATTTTTGTATTCCAAATATCCTTTTGGAGAATATGAGTCAAAAACTACTACTTAGTGCAAAAGAAATAGATATCATACTGCACCGTTTGGCTTGTCAATTAATAGAAAATCATACCCATTTCAAAGACACCGTGCTTATTGGTGTGCAACCTAGAGGTACTTTTTTAGCAGACCGAATAAGACAAATACTATTAAATGATTATCATCTGGATACCGTAGATTTAGGGTATTTGGATATTACATTTTATAGAGATGACTTTAGGCGAGGAGAAAAACCTTTGGCAGCAAACTCTACGGATATTGATTTTGTAGTAGAAGACAAGCGAGTGGTGTTTATTGATGATGTGTTATACACCGGAAGAAGTATTCGTGCCGCGCTTACTGCTGTTCAATCCTTTGGTAGACCATCAGAAATAGAACTATTAACACTAATCGATAGACGATTTAGCAGGCATTTGCCTATTCAGCCTAACTATAGAGGGAGACAGGTGGATGCGATCAATCAGGAAAAAGTAAAGGTGCATTGGAAAGAAAATGAAGGAGAAGATGCTGTTTATCTGGTTGGTAAATAAATATCAAAAGTACTTTAGAATAGCAATATAAAATACTATGAGCGAATTAAGTGTAAATCACTTACTGGGAATAAAATACCTAAATAAGAAAGATATTGATCTTATTTTTGAGACGGCAGATCACTTTAAAGAAGTGATCAATAGACCCATCAAAAAAGTCCCTTCATTAAGAGATATTACCATTGCTAATTTGTTCTTTGAAAACAGTACCAGAACAAGATTGTCTTTTGAACTTGCTGAAAAAAGACTCTCTGCAGATGTTATCAATTTCTCTGCGGCCTCTTCATCGGTAAAAAGGGAGAAACCCTTATCGATACAGTGAATAATATACTTTCGATGAAGGTAGATATGGTAGTGATGAGACATCCTAACCCTGGGGCCGGTGTTTTCTTGTCAAAACATGTGGATGCGAGTATTGTTAATGCTGGTGATGGTGCACACGAACATCCAACACAAGCCCTATTGGATTCGTATTCTATAAGAGAGCGTTTGGGAGAAGTGGCAGGCAAAAAAGTGGTAATTGTGGGTGACATTTTGCATTCCAGAGTAGCACTTTCTAATATTTTTGCGCTCAAATTACAGGGAGCAGAAGTAAAAGTTTGCGGACCTAAAACCTTGATTCCTAAATATATTGAAAAACTAGGGGTAGAGGTAGAAACAAATTTGCGAAAAGCACTAGAATGGTGTGATATCGCAAATATGCTTAGAGTACAGAATGAAAGAATGGAAATTAGTTATTTCCCTTCTACTCGAGAGTATACCCAACAATTTGGGGTGAATAAAAAATTACTTGATAGTCTTAATAAAGAAATTGTAATAATGCATCCAGGACCCATCAATCGTGGCGTAGAAATCACGAGTGATGTTGCTGATTCGGATCAAGCCATTATTTTGGATCAGGTTCAGAATGGAGTAGCAGTGAGAATGGCAGTGATTTATCTGTTAGCTTCTAAAATTAAACGATAACTTATGATTTTTAATAAAGATGGTTCTACAACCATAATCACACAAGAAAAGACTACCATAATCGAATTTGTCAAGGGTCTTGAAGATAAGTATGAAACGCTTAAAAACGATAATCTTATTATTAATTTATTTTCATTAAAGGATCTTTCTGTGGCAGATGTGAATGAGTTCTTGAGAATATCTAATCAACATAAGGCCGGAAAACATTCATTCGTTATTGTTACCGATAAATTGTCTTATGATGATATTTCTGAAGAGATTACCATTGTGCCTACGCTTCAGGAAGCTTATGATCTGGTAGAGATGGAAGAAATTGAACGAGATTTAGAGTTTTAAGAAATTTTTATATTTTTTGTAATGTTTTGTTTAGCATTGCGTCTTAGTTAATATGAATAAACTAGCCCCTTTTTTCGTATTTATATTTTTTTTAGGTTTCAGTTTCAAGGGTATTGCCCAGGACTGGAAATATGATCTGGATGAAGCTTTGGCAGTAGCCAAAGAAAAAGACCAAAAAATTGTTTTGTTTTTTACAGGTTCGGATTGGTGTCCTCCTTGTATCAAACTGGAAAAGAAAATCCTGTCTACTCAAGAATTTGCAGATTTCACTCAACAAAAATATGTTTGGTTAAAAGCAGATTTCCCTAGAAGAAAGAAAAACAGAATATCTAAAGAACAAAAGCAAAAGAATAAAGCGCTTGCCAGCCGATATAATAAGAAGATGGTTTTTCCTGCCATTCTAATTCTTAATAAAGAAGGTGTTGTACTGGGAGCAACAGGTTACAGAAGAGATTTGGATGTACACGGTTATATTTCATTACTTACCTCTTTTGATTCTTTTGATCAATATTGATTTCTAATAGAGATTGCGCTATATTCACGCTTTGATAATACAATAGTGAAATAAATTTTGAAACTTACAATATTAGGGTGTTACTCTGCAACACCAAGAACATTTACTAATCCTACATCTCAGGTACTTGAAATAAACAATCATATCTTTTTAATTGATTGTGGAGAAGGAACACAGGTGGCGTTGCGAAGAAACAAGGTCAAGTTTTCAAGAATCAAGCACATTTTTATTTCTCATTTGCATGGGGATCATTTTTTTGGCCTCATCGGTTTGGTTTCTACATTTAGATTGTTAGGTAGAGATACTCCTTTGCATATCTATGGACCACAAGGAATTAAAGAAGCGATCACTTTACAGCTGAAACTATCTAATTCCTGGACTGATTTTCCGTTGCACTTTCACGAATTGACTCATACCGGTCCTGAAATAATATTCGAGGACGAAAAAGTAACGGTGCAAACTATTCCACTTCAGCATCGTGTATATTGTAATGGGTTTTTGTTTCGTGAAAAGCCAGGAGAACGACAGTTGGTTTTGAGTAAGGTTCAAAATTATGATATTGATATTGCATATTACCGTTCCATTAAGAAAGGAAAGGATGTAGTTCTGGAAAATGGTGAAGTAATACCAAATTCAGAGTTAACTCTAGATCCAAGACCAGTAAAAAGCTATGCTTTTTGCAGTGACACTCGTTATGATGAAGCCAAAATTGAACAAATCAAAGAGGTAACGGTATTATATCATGAATCTACATTTCTCGAAAGTCATAAACATTTATGTGCCAAAACCGGGCATAGTTCTGCGATCGAAGCGGCTACAATAGCTCAAAAAGCTAATGTAGGCACTTTGATATTAGGTCATTACTCTACACGATATGAAAATATCGAAATATTCAAAGATGAAGCAAATACTGTTTTTGATCATGTAGAAGTAGCTGACGACGGAAAAGTCTTCGAATTTTAAAGAAATAATAAGAATTGTTGTTAGTACTGATTCTATAAAATAGGTAACTTGCGCTTATAAATTGTTACTATGAATCGGGATCTGACCAACTATCGTAAGTCTTATGAAAAACATACACTGGAGGAAGAAAATCTTCAGGATTCACCATTTCAGTTGTTTTCAGATTGGTTTAAAGAGGTAGAAGAAAGTGGAGGAGTTGAGGAGACCAATGCAATGACTTTAACTACATTGGGACTAGATGGATTCCCAAAAGCAAGAGTAGTTTTATTAAAAGAATTTGATCATACCGGTTTTATTTTTTACTCCAACTACGAGTCTGAGAAAGCCAAGGCCATGGATAGTAATAATAAAGTATGTATTTCCTTTTTTTGGCCTAACCTGGAGCGACAAGTAATCATAAAGGGGAGGGTAGAAAAAGTATCCGAAGAAAAGAGTGAATCCTATTTCAGATCAAGACCAAGAGGCAGTCAATTAGGGGCCTGGGCTTCACAACAAAGCGAAATCATCAATTCAAGAACGGTACTAGAAAACCAATTGCAATCATTGGAAAACAAATTTGAAGGGAAAGACATTCCTAAACCCTCATTTTGGGGTGGTTATCAAATTATTCCTTCAGAATTCGAGTTTTGGCAAGGTAGAGCAAATCGTTTACACGATCGCATACGTTATCAAAAAGAAAGTGACCAGTGGATTACCAAAAGACTTTCTCCATGATTTAATCCATAATTACAAAATTTGATCTTCTGTTTTTACGATACTCTTCTTCGTTACA
The DNA here is from genome assembly GCF_055808215.1 of Aquimarina sp. KJ22-3. Taxonomy (NCBI): domain Bacteria; kingdom Pseudomonadati; phylum Bacteroidota; class Flavobacteriia; order Flavobacteriales; family Flavobacteriaceae; genus Aquimarina; species Aquimarina sp. KJ22-3. Next base: position 2,621,951 of record NZ_CM147859.1, read on the forward strand.
ATCTTGACCATCAAGACAATCGTTAACTGGACGCGTTTCTCCAAATCCAACATAAGATAAAATTCTATTTCTGGAAACGTTTTGACTTACTAAATAGTTGTAAATAGACTCTGCTCTTTTTTGGGATAAATCAAGGTTATAATCATGATTACCTCTACTATCTGAATGAGTTTCGATCTTGATCACCATATCTGGATAGTCCTTGGTCATCAATTCAACAATTTTATTTAGTTCTAGTTCTGCTCTTTCAGTAATATCCCATTTATCAAATTCGAAATAGATCTCATTCAAATTAATAAGATCATTTATGGTCTTATCTAGTTTTGAATTTGCTTCCAAATCTGTTTTTGGTGGAGTAGAGCTTTGCACGATATCACCAGGTGTAATTCCTCCACTTTTAGTATTCGAAGACTTGTCTGTTTTATCAAAATCCCCAGGAGTAACCTGAGCAATGTCGTGATCTAGTTTCTTCTTTGGTATAGCAACAAGGCTGCTAGCGTTAGGACAATTTAGTGTACTTATGTCGATTGCCAATTTGAACTGATAGTAATCTGGCAAGTCACATTTGTTAATGTGATTATATCCTTTAGAGTACTTTATTGTTTCATTCAATGATCCATTAAACTCTGCAGTAACAGGTTGGTCAACTACGGTAATGTCGTCTATGGTTTCAATAGATTCGCAACTAGTATCTACTGTTACATTGTAAGATATATGGAAAGGCTCACTATCTATTTTCACCATTTTATTAGGGATAGTGAACAAAATAGTTCTGGTGTTCTTATCGAATTTCGCCTTAACACGTTTAGGTAGTTCTAAAGACTTTTCAGAAAAAATAACATTTTTGGGAAGAACATCTTTAATAATAGTGTTCTTCGCATCATCATTACCTTCGTTATGAATAGTAAGGTGATATGTTATCTCTTGCTTAGGCGCTAATACATCCTCTGGATGAATATATCTGTTATTATCGGTAAACTTAGACCTTTTAATGATATGTATAGCAGGCTCGTAGATGTCTACACTAAAAGCTACTGCCATTACAGAGTATCCATCGTTATCGGTCTTTAATCTAAATTTAGCTTCCGTTTGATTATTACCTATAATACTATTTCTTACATTTTTAATATCGAATAAGTCAGCATCATAACCAAGCGTATTCTGACTAGCAGGAACCCTAGTTTTAACATTTCTTCCATTCTCAGTAATATTCGCATTAAAGAAATTATTCATAGGATTTGTACCATCTGCAAGACTCTTGTATTTGTTCGTCTCATTAGACATTACTTGAAAACGATCTCCACGAATTCCTTTATCTCCTTCGTAAGCAATTACACCAATTTTTCCATGAACTGCACCATTAGGTATTGTTTGGAAGTTGTTGAATGAAAAAGCAACGGGTTTGGATTTAGAATCTATATTTACGAAACCATCATATACATAAAATCTTTTTCTAGGTTTGGCATGGTCTTCGTAAATTACAACCATAGTCCAACCTCCCGCTAATCCATTTCCAAGAGTTGCATCGTCATTTACTTCAGAAGTAGTGGCAGGGATATTAGCTAAGGTATAGGTTCCTAGCGGATTCTTTAAGTTTAGTACATCTTCTGTTATATCCTTATAGCAAGAATACTGCTTAAACAATGCTTCAGAATCGTTGTAATAATCATGAATAATTTTACCATCCGTAATAGTAGCGTATTCACTTTGACCTGGATACTTAATTTTTATAGAAGTAATATCTTCAGTTCGATTTTCGTCGGCATACGAAGCAGTCCAATAAAGACCAACGTGCCTTATGGTGCTACATTCTGTGTCAATAATAAGATCCGCACTACTGGAATTAAAAGTGGAAGGGTCATTATCGATATCGATAAATCCCATTCTGAATTGATTATTCAATCCACCATCATTGTAGCTTTTGTTGGGATCAAAAACCCCAGTGCCATCGTCATTACTGACTTTTCCTAATATTGTATTGGAAACAAACTTAAAATCCCCCTTGAAAGTAAATTCGGCCCTTTTTTCTAAAGGAACCTCTACTTGTCCGTACATAGATGAACCGCAAAAAATTGCAGCAACCATTAGTAGGTTTAAGCTTCGTAATCCAAAAAGATTTCCTTTCTTCATAATCTCTTTTTCCACTTTTCTAGTTTTTTAGCCCTTGCATTTTGACTTAATTCGTGCGAGTTTTGCTTGGGGGAAGCACTCCTAATTAAGGGAAAACCGTATGTAAATTTAAATTTTAACATTTACATAAATAAGAAAAAACACAGGTTTTCGATGTAAATACAATTTTTATCGATCAAAACCAGCCCTCTATCGACTTCATATTCACTTGTTTATCGCACCTTATTACTTCTTGTTCTTGTCTTTTAACAGCAATTCATCGTTATATCACAATAAAACAGATCAAATTAATTTTTTGATTTAACGGTTATTTTATTCTAGGTTATAGCAATTATTGAATGCGAATTAGTAAACTTGTATTACATAACTCATTTTTGCCACTTATAGTATAGAAATCATGAAAACTTTATATATCATTAGACATGCCAAATCTTCTTGGGATTACGATGTTCCTGATGACCAAAGGCCATTAAGTAATAGAGGGATTAGAGATGCCGAATTAATTGGGAAACATCTGAAAACCCTTGTAAAACCTATAGATTTGGTACTAAGTAGCCCTGCGGAACGGGCATATAAGACTTCACAAATTGTTTTGGATAATCTGTCGATCGATAAAGATGTATTTCGTTTAGAACCAGATCTTTATGATTTTGGTGGAAATAAAGTTTTGGAAGTAATTAAAAACTGCAAGAATAAGATCAATACGCTTCTTATTTTTGGTCACAACCATGCATTCACTTCGATAGTAAATTTATTAGGGGATCAAAGTATTGATAACCTACCTACCGCTGGAGCTGTTGGTATTGAGTTTGAAGAGGAGCAATGGGATCAAATTTCTGTAGGAAAAATCGTTCTTATGGTTTTTCCTAAATCTTTACGATAAATATGGAATTATTTAACAATCAGTATATTAATAGAGAGTTAAGCTGGTTGCAGTTTAATGCAAGAGTATTACAAGAAGCTGCAGATGATAGTGTTCCCTTGGTGGAACGTTTACGTTTTATCGGGATATTTTCTAATAACTTAGATGAATTCTTTAAAGTACGCTATGCTACGATCAAAAGGATCGATTTGGCTGGAAAAGATGGTAAGAATGTCTTGAAAGGAACCACGGCAAGTAATCTGTTGGAAAGAATCACTAAGATCGTAATTAAACAACAGGCAGAGAGTTTAAAAACCATTGATACCATTGGCAAAAAGCTGGAATCTCGTAATATCTTTATTATTAACGAAGATCAAGTGAATGAGGATCAAGATCAGTTTATTCGTAATTACTTTGTGAGTAAAGTAAGTCCCGCTTTGGTGACCTATATTTTGAATGACCTTGAAGAGTTTCCCCATCTAAAGGATAGTGTTGCGTATTTGGCAGTAAAACTTGTATTGAAAGAACGAATTCCCAAAGAAGGAAGGATTTCCAAGATTTTACAACAAACGACCAAAGAGAAGATATATGCACTTATAGAAATCCCTAAAAACATGGACCGATTTGTGGTCTTACCAGAAAAAGATGGGAAACAGTATATTATCATTCTTGACGATTTGATTAGGTACTGTATGCGCATTAACTTCAGCATTTTTGACTATGTAAGTGCATCTACACATATGATTAAAATCACAAGAGATGCGCAGTTAGATTTTGATAATGATCTTAGTAAAAGTTTTATCCAAAAAATATCTAGTAGTGTAAAATCCAGAAGGGATGGAGAACCTGTTCGATTCGTTTATGATAAAGAGATCGAAAAGGATACGTTAGAATTCCTGATGGAGAAAATGGAAATTGATAATACCGATAGTATTATCCCTGGAGGTAGATACCACAACCGAAGAGATTATATGCGCTTTCCTGATTTGGGAAATCCTGAACTCACTTATCAAACCATGCAACCTCTTACCATTCCTGGTCTACCATTGCAAGGTAGTTTGTTAGATAAAATTGCGAAAAAGGATTTTCTTCAATACACCCCTTACCATACGTTTTCTTACACGGTAAAGTTTTTAAGAGAATCCGCTATTGATCCTAAAGTAAAAAGTATAAAAATTACTATATACCGACTGGCTAGTATTTCTCATATCGCCAGTTCTTTGATTAATGCTGTAAAAAATGGGAAAAAGGTAACGGTACAAATTGAACTGCAAGCCAGGTTTGATGAGGCGGCCAATATTAGATATGCAGAACAGATGCAACGAGAAGGCGTACATCTTAATTTTGGAGTTACCGGACTTAAAGTGCATTGTAAAGCTTGTGTTATAGAACGCGAAGAAAAAGGGAAAACCAAGAGATACGGTTTTATAAGTACCGGTAATTTTAATGAGTCTACAGCCAAGATATATACAGATTATACCTTGTTTACCACAAATGAAGCAATTCTTAAGGAAACCAATCGGGTATTTAAGTTTTTTGAAATCAATTACAAAGTCAATAGATACAAACACCTTTTGTTATCCCCACATTACACGCGATCCTCTTTGGTAAAATTGATTGATAACGAAATCACGAATAGTGGAAATGGATTGCCAGCAAGAATACGATTGAAACTCAATAGTCTTAGTGACTATGATATGATTGATAAGTTATATGAAGCCAGTAGAGCTGGGGTAAAAATAGATTTAATTATTCGCGGAATTTGCTGCTTAATCCCAGGTATCCCCGGAATGAGCGAGAATATAAGAGCTATCAGTATAGTAGATAAATTTTTGGAACATCCACGATTACTCATTTTTGAGAATGGAGGGGATCCTAAAGTGTATATTTCATCTGCAGACTGGATGACTCGAAATCTAGATCGAAGAGTCGAAATCTCATGTCCTATCTACGACGAAGATATCAAATTAGAACTTATGGAAACTTTTGATATCTCCTGGAACGATAATGTAAAAGCCAGGATTCTTTCTAAAGATCAGGATAATGCTTACATTCGAAACGAAAAAGAAAAAATAAGATCACAGGTTGCTACCTATGATTACTATTTACAGAAACTAGGAAATTAATTATTTTGTTGACAATAGAGAAATACGGAGCCATTGATATCGGTTCGAATGCAATTAGATTATTAATAAGCAGTGTTCACGAAGAAGAAGGAAAGGCCACTAGATTCAAAAAAACTAGTTTAGTTCGTGTTCCGATACGATTAGGAGCTGATGTATTTAAAGATAAAAGAGTTTCTGAAGCAAATATTGCCCGAATGCTTGATACCATGCAAGCGTATCAATTGCTTATGAAAACGCACAAAGTAGTGCGATACAAGGCTTGTGCTACCTCCGCAATGCGTGAAGCAGAAAATGGGAAAGAACTTGTGCAATTGATAAAAGATCAAACTGGAATTCAAATCGATATTATTGATGGAAAAGATGAAGCCGCAATTATTGCCATGACAGATCTTCATCAATTGATCAATACTGATGCTTCTTATCTCTATGTTGATGTAGGAGGGGGAGTACAGAGTTTACGCTATATCATAACGGAAATACAGTGACTTCAAGATCCTTCAAATTAGGGACGGTAAGATTGCTCAACAATTTGGTTCCGGATCAAACCTGGAATGAAGTCCAAAATTGGATACAAGACATTACCCAAGATTATCAACGGATATCTTTGATCGGTTCTGGAGGGAATATCAATAATATTTTCAAGAATAGCGGAAAAAGCATGGGGAAACCCTTATCATTCTTATATCTCAGTTCGTATTACAAACTTTTGAATTCGTTGACTTACGAAGAACGGATATGGGAGCTTAATTTGAATCAGGATAGAGCCGATGTAATTGTGCCCGCAGCAAGAATTTATCTGTCCGCTATGAAATGGAGCGGAGCCAAAGATATTTACGTTCCAAAGATCGGATTATCGGATGGGATCATTAAATCCTTGTACAATGAAAAATTGAAAGACAAATAATTCCATAAAATCTGTATATTTACTGCCAGATTTCCCCCTGATATTGTAATTAAACACATATTTACTATGAAAAAAACTTTACTTTACGTTGGTATCTTTTTATTCACTCTTTCAGGAGTATTAGCACAAGAAAAAACGTATGGAGTTCGTCTGGGAGCAAATCTTAGTTCAATCAGTTCTGATGATATTCCAGAAAACCTGGAAGATAATCGATTCGGTTTTGTGGTTGGTTTTCTGGCCGAATATCCTATCAAGGATCGAATAAGTTTTCAACCAGAATTGCAGTATTCTTCTCAAGGAAATGATGATGAAGCACTTCGTGTGGATTATTTAAAACTTCCCTTGTTCTTCAAGTACAATTTTACAAACATTTTTAATGTTCATATTGGGCCTCAGGTAGGGCTTAAAATATGGGAATGGGAAGACAACGCTGGTATAGATGCCAACTTCAATACTTTTGATTTTGCTGCGGTTGCCGGAATCGGAGTCAACATTACCGAGAATTTCTTTGCAGATCTTCGTTATGACTTTGGGTTGTCTAATGTTTTCGATGATGAGGGTGTAACCGGAGGAGCAGATGGGAATAACAGTGTTATACAACTTTCCTTTGGATATAAATTATAATAAATTGTAGACGATATAAACAAAAAAGAGACTTATAAATAACAAGTCTCTTTTTTGTTTAACCATGTATTGTTTCTTTGGTACCGAGATCTTTCATGATTTCTGCTTCGAATTCGAGGAGATCTTGCCATTTTTTATCTACTTCTTCTCGTTTTCCGTACTTACGGGCAAAATTCAGAAACATCGTATAATGATTGGCTTCGCTTACCATAAGGTCTCTATAGAACTTGGCTAGCTCTTGATCTTCAAGTTCTTCAGAAAGCAATTTGAATCGCTCACAACTTCTGGCTTCAATAAGCGCAGCATATAATAAGCGATGTACCAAGTGAGTTTCTCTACTTCCTCCTTTAGGGAAAAACTTCAGTAATTTGTTGACATACTCATCCTTTCTATCTCTACCTAAAGTCCATCCCCGAGCAATAATTTTATCATGTACCATTTTGAAATGACTAATTTCTTCTTTTACCAATTTGGTCATTTCTTGAACCAAGTCAGTATATTCAGGAAAACTTACAATTAAAGAAATTGCAGTAGAAGCCGCTTTTTGCTCGCAAAACGCATGATCCGTTAAGATCTCTTCAATATTCTTTTCAACAATGTTTACCCATCTTGGATCGGTAGGAAGTTTTAAACCTAGCATCTTTTTATTTTTTAATTAGCCATCAGGACATATGGGGCCATAAATGTATTAGCAAAGATACTTATCCTGTAGAACTTCTAAAAAAAGTGGATTTAAAAAAAGGGAGTAGTTGTAGATCTAAAGATCTAAGTCAAACAGAGATCGTAGCTTATCAATAAGTGGATTTTTCTCTTTTAACTTCTCGTATTTGTCTTGAGGGGTAAAAGCATATTTTTTGGAAGCTTCTTCATTAACATGAATAACAAGTTCGATGCTATAGTTGTTTAATTTCCTGTATAAGAACTGAAATAAACCAGGGAGCGCATTCTCCAAATCTACTTTCATAGATTGATTTGGAAGCTCTACCTGAATTTTACCTTCACTATTCATACTTGGTACATTCATTGCAAACATAGAACCGATAATACGTTCTCCCTTCTTATCTTGCAATTTACCATATTCGATCCAGGCATCTTTCATTTCAGATTCTGTAAACTCATCATGCGGTAAAGAGTTCGGATCTACAATACTGTCTACTTTCTTTTCCTGATGTTCTTTCTTTTTACGAATACTACTCAAGGATAATCCCGAAGTCTTTTTACGAGGAGAAGATATAGAAAGATTATTTTTAGTTTCAGCGGCAGGTGTTTGAGTAACCATGTCACTTTCTGTACTACTTACTTCTCGATCTATGGTTTGAACATTTTCTTTTTCCTGAATATTACTATCTGTTGTTTCTACTGCAACAGGAATGGGTTCAGGTACCGGGTCTGTATTAGGAACAGGCTTCGTTTCAACCTTCTCTTTAATCTCTTGATTAATTTTTATGGGTTGGATACCTTTTTCTTTGAAATAAGAAGGAGGAATTATGTAGGGTTTGTCATTTTTTTCTCCATCCGGAGTAAGGATAGAGGCAAGCTGCATCAAACATAGTTCAACCAGTAATCTTTGATTACGACTGGTTTTATATTTCAGATCACAATCATTGGCCAATTCAATTCCTTTTATAAGAAAGGTGTGTGATGCTTTTTGAGATTGCTCCAGATATTTTGTTTTGGTTTGTTCTCCTACTTCCAAAAGATTAATGGTAGCTTGATTTTTGCAGACCAAAAGATCTCTGAAATGAGAGGCTAATCCTGCAATAAAATGGTGCCCATCAAATCCTTGAGCTAGAATATGATTAAACTCAATAAGTAATTGAGGAATATTATTTTGTAAAATCAAATCGGTAGCCTTAAAATAGGTCTCGTAATCCAGTACGTTCAAATTTTCGGTTACCGCTTGTCTGGTTAAGTTTTTACCACTGAAACTAACAACCCGATCAAAAATAGACAACGCATCTCGCATCGCCCCATCCGCCTTTTGCGCAATAATTTGCAACGCATCTTCATCGGCATTAATTCCTTCTTGAGCTGCAACCTGCATCAGATGATTTTTGGCATCAGTTACCGTGATTCTTTTGAAATCAAAGATTTGACATCTCGATAAAATCGTTGGAATGATCTTATGCTTTTCTGTGGTAGCTAATATAAAAATAGCGTGCTTTGGAGGTTCTTCTAATGTCTTTAGGAACGCATTAAAAGCAGCTTGGGATAACATATGAACCTCATCGATGATATAGACTTTGTATTTTCCTACTTGTGGAGGAATACGTACCTGATCAATAAGATTCCGAATATCGTCTACAGAGTTGTTGGAAGCGGCATCAAGCTCAAAAATATTGAATGCAAAATCTTCATCTGGATGTTCGTTTCCATCTTGATTGATTGTTTTTGCCAATATTCTTGCACATGAGGTTTTACCAACTCCTCTTGGACCAGTAAATAGCAAAGCCTGCGCCAAATGGTTGTTTTCTATAGCATTCAGCAAAGTATTGGTAATAGCCTGCTGCCCTACAACATCCTTGAAGGTTTGAGGTCTATATTTCCGTGCAGATACTATAAAGTGTTCCATCGTTACAAAGTTAAAAATTGCAAGCATAAATTACATTTCAGGATTTGGTTTTTATATTTAGTTATTAACAGCTGTTGTACTTATTGAATTTATAATATTTTTGCAGCAAGCAGATCACCTTATCGCGACGCTGTCGAGGAAAGTCCGGACACCATAGCGCAGCATAGCGGGTAACGCCCGTCCGTTGTAAGACGAGGACAAGTGCAACAGAAAGAATGTACAGGTAATGCTGTAGTGAAATCAGGTAAACTCTATGCGGTGCAACGCCATGTAAACCAACTTTTGAGGGTTGCGCGCCCAATGTTGGAGGGTAGGCGGTTGGAGCTAGTAAGTAATTACTGGCCTAGATAAATGATAAGGCCCGTCTTTTGACGGTGACAGAATCCGGCTTATGATCTGCTTTTTTATTTTAGTTTTTGTAAATAATGTTTCTCACACAAAAGCTTAGTTTCATTCGTACAAATGCTCCGTGTCAAGGTCAAATAAGTTTTACAACTACTTTAACAATGGGCTATACTAAATTTCTTGTACCTTGTGCGGCAAAGAAATTGACCCTATGAAAATTGCGATTGTTTGTTACCCTACTTTTGGAGGTAGTGGAGTAGTGGCTACCGAGTTAGGTATTGCCTTGGCAAAATTGAACCATGAAGTTCATTTTATTACCTATAAACAGCCTGTACGCTTGGATTTGTTAAATCCTAACATTCATTTTCATGAGGTTCATGTTCCAACCTATCCGCTATTTTTATATCAACCCTATGAGTTGGCTTTATCCAGTAAGCTTGTGGGTATCATTAAGAAACATAATATAGATGTTCTACATGTACATTACGCAATACCACATGCTTATGCAGGGTATATGGCCAAAAAGATGCTAGAGGAAGAAGGAATTTATATCCCGATGCTAACCACGCTTCACGGTACCGATATAACATTAGTAGGTAATCATCCAAACTATAAACCAGCAGTTACTTTCAGTATTAACAATAGTGATATCGTTACCTCGGTTTCGCAAAGTTTGAAAGACGATACTTTGCGTTTGTTCAATATCAAACAGGATATTAAGGTAGTTCCAAACTTTATTGATGTAAGCCAACAAAAAACTAGCTTTACCGATTGCCAAAGAGAGGTTATGGCAGCACCAGAGGAACGTATTGTGACCCATATTAGTAATTTTAGACCAGTAAAAAGAATTACAGATATCATAGATATCTTTAATAATATTCAAAAAGAAATGCCAGCCAAATTGTTGATGGTTGGAGAAGGACCAGAGCGTAAACCGGCAGAACAGAAGTGTAAAGAGCTGGGTATTAAGGATAAGGTGATCTTTCTCGGTAATAGCAATGAGATTGATAAGATCTTGTGCTTTTCGGATCTATTCTTGCTACCTTCAGAACGAGAGAGCTTTGGTTTAGCGGCCTTAGAAGCTATGGTGAATAAAGTGCCTGTTATATCAAGTAATGCTGGAGGAATTCCAGAAGTAAATCGTCATGGGGTATCAGGGTACCTAAGTAATGTTGGTGATGTTGAAGAAATGTCAGCAAACGCGATTAAAATTCTTAAAGATGACGATGTACTAGAACAGTTTAAGGAGAATGCATACAAAGAAGCAAAAACATTTGATGTAAACGAAATCGTTCCTAAATACATTGCTTTATACGAAGGTGCATTAGCAATGACTTAGGAACGATTTATATTGTTTTGTTATATTCTTTTCTATTAGAACTGATAACGGATTCCTAACCCTAGGTCAAAATCCAGATCATCATCATTGTCTCCAAAACCTATTTCTGGTCTAAAATCAAGAGATATGAGTATCGGGATATTGAAGTTGTATTCTATACCGATGTCACCTGCGATAAATAGATAGGTATCACTATCATCTCCACCAGGGAAATTATCATCCAGATCTACATATACAAATCCTCCACCAGGACCTACATACCAATTAAATCCTTTGTCCAGATTAAATACCCATTGGTATAGCCCTGTAAATTTGATAGCATCTCCAAAATCGAAATCTCTCCATCCCAAATCAAACTCAAGTCGATTGTTTCCGCTTAAGCCTAATTGATAAGATATTTCTGCACCAAAACCATCATCATCTCCCAACCTCAAACCTAATGCATGCTTAGAAATTTCTTGTGATTGAACTGTACTTATCGACGCTACAATAAAAGCTACAATAAATAAAATACGTTTTGTCATAGTTAAATAGGTTTTTTAGATTTATGATATCAAATATAACGTTCCATATCTACTTTTAATGTATTTTGTCGACATTTATTACGATTTTTGTAGTAGCATGTCAGTGCTTTCAAAGATTTTGTCAGCGGAGTTTGCTATAAATCCGGTAAATAGCGTTCCGTCTTGTTTTGGGTAGCGATAAGCAAATTCATAATAACATGAAGTGATGTTTTGCTTTCCTTCTTCAAACTCGAATTCAATTTTATCCGCCAGTATGCTGGATTGTTCCAAAAGTTGATCTGCAGAACCTTTGATTTCTCCACCCGAAGTATTCATCTGGAAACCATTGTCTTTCAAGAAATGATTTACCTGCTCTAGCGTATGAAAAGAACTCAATTTGTTTACGTCTACGGTAAAGTGATTTGAACAAAAACCATTAACATACATCCATGCGGCATATTCAGATTCTTCAAGCAATGTAGTATAGGTAGCATACGAAGGAGTTTTCCAAACCCTACCTTTCAGAATCAGATCATCCTGCAAGAATACTTCTTGATCTACTTCATCTAGTAGTTCCTTAACTGTGTTTTGTAATTGAGAAGAGCATTCTTCCAACAACAATTGACTGATAAAAATTTTTGGAGCATTTGGATGCTCTTGATGTTCAAAATGTTTTGCATATAACTTTTTAGCTTCAAAACGATATTCTCCTTTTGAGATATATCCCATTTGTATAAAAACACTAGAGAGTACATCGATGTTTACTCTGGGATCGTTGAAAGTTCGTATTGCAATATGATCATTAAAAACGGTATTCCCTTCCTGCTCTAATAGTGATTTTACCTTTTGGGCAGAGGGAGTCTTGGTAGTATATTGTTTCCATAATTCATTAAAAAAATCAGTAGTATCCATAACGTCTTGTTTTTTGATGTAAAATTATTAGTTTTGACTTTAATTAGTGTTATATGTAGTCTATTTAATCTTGTTAGGTTTATTTTTGTGTTAAAATAACAGTAAACGATTTAAAAATGACTCTGTTTAGAATAATTTCATCTATAAAACAATACTGTCATGCATCATTTTGATTATATCGATCAGCAAATTTTGTTACAGATCAGAGAGGATGCAAGAAAACCTTTCTCTCAGATAGCAGAAGACTTAAAAATTTCTAATTCGCTTGTACATCAGCGCATTCGAAAGCTAAAAGAACAAGGAGTCATTGCCAAGGCAGAATTTGTCGTGGATGAAAAAAAGATCGGTTTCAGAACAAAATCATATGTGGGTATACGTCTTAGAGAGGCCAGATATGCTGAACAAGTGGTTGCAGGGTTAAAAAAAATACCAGAAATTTTAGAATGTAATTTTGTATCTGGTAATTATGCTATTTTCATTCTTATTTTTGCATATGATAACCACCACCTAAGAAAAATTCTATATGAGCAAGTTCATCATATCGATGGAGTAGCAGGAACTGATAGTTTTATTTGTTTTGATACCAATTTCAAAAGACCCGTATCGTTAGAAGCTTTAACGAAGAAAGATGTTTATGATCAATAAGGCATTACTTCACCAATTTCAGAATACACTGGAGGGAGAGTTTAGATTTGATTCACTCTCCAAGCGGTTATATGCTACAGACGCCTCAGTATATAGAATAATACCAATGGCCGTAGCATTTCCAAAGACGGTAGCCGACATAAAAAAGATAATCACTTTTGCCGAAAAACATAAAATAGGCATTATTCCCAGAACAGCAGGAACTTCTCTTGCCGGTCAATGTGTTGGAGAAGGAATAGTGGTAGATGTATCCAAGCATTTTACCAAAATAGTTGCGGTAGACGAAGCGAACAAAACAGTTACCGTTCAACCAGGTGTAATTCGAGATGATTTAAATAGATATCTAAAACCATATGGACTGTTCTTTGGTCCCAATACTTCAACCTCTAATAGGTGTATGATAGGAGGAATGGTGGGTAATAATAGTAGTGGCACCACCTCCATACAATATGGTGTTACTCGTGATAAGGTGCTAGAAATGAAGATCATATTGTCAGATGGTAGTGAGGCTTCTTTTTCTAATATATCTTTGGAAGAGTTTCATGCAAAAAGGCAATTGTCTTCATTTGAAGGTTCTATTTATCAGACTATTTATGATGAACTTTCTCCTACAGCAATACAAGAGCAAATCAAAGCCAATTTTCCAAAGGCCGAGATTCACCGTCGTAATACAGGATATGCAATCGATGAATTGATTGAATCTGAAGTTTTCTCTGATAATAACCAACCCTTTAATATGTGTAAGCTGTTATCGGGTAGTGAGGGAACACTGGCTTTTACTACAGAAATTACATTACAGTTGGATGAGCTCCCGCCAGAAGAATCCTCTATGATCGCTGCACACTTTAATAGCATCGAGGATTGTATGAACGCGGTTAGCCCTGTTATGCAACATAAGTTATTTACTTGTGAGATGATGGATAAAACGATTCTTGATTGTACACTTAATAACATCGAGCAATTGAAAAACCGATTTTTTATCGATGGTGATCCGCAAGCGATATTGATGTTAGAGTTGAGGAGTAATAGCAAAGATGATCTGGAAATCCAGGAAAAACAACTGCTTGCTGAAATTCAAGATTCTGGGCTTAGCTATGCAAATCCTATATTGAGAGGTAAAGAAATTGACCAAGCCTTAGAACTTCGAAAAGCAGGTCTGGGGTTGTTGGGTAATATTGTTGGTGATAAAAAAGCCGTAGCCTGCATAGAGGATACTGCAGTAGCCATTCCTGATTTGGCTTCATATATTTCTGAGTTTACCGAAGTGATGAAATCTTATGATCAGCAGGCGGTTTATTATGCCCATGCTGGGGCAGGAGAATTGCATTTACGCCCCATATTGGATTTGAAGAAAAGCGAAGATGTAACACTCTTCAAGAAAATTACCGACGATGTTGCTACTTTGGTGAAAAAATACCAGGGATCGATGAGTGGAGAACATGGAGATGGTATCGTAAGAGCCAGTTATATTCCTTATATGATTGGTAATGATAATTTTGAAATCGTAAAGCGAATCAAAAAACTATTTGATCCTAACGCTATTTTTAATCCGGGAAAGATTGTTGATGCATATGCAATGGATGAAAAGTTGCGTTACGAAGTGGATCGAAAGGAACCAGATATAGATACATTGCTTGACTTTTCAGATTCCTTAGGAATTCTAAGAGCCGCAGAAAAGTGTAATGGGAGTGGAGATTGTAGGAAATCGGTAGAAGCTGGAGGGACGATGTGCCCAAGTTATCGGGCTACAAAAAATGAAAAAGATACAACTAGGGGAAGAGCCAATGCGCTAAGAGAGTTTCTTACTACTGGTAACAAAGAGAACAACTTTGATCACAAGGAATTAAAAGAAGTATTCGATTTATGTTTAAGTTGTAAAGGATGTGCAAGTGAATGTCCTTCTAATGTAGATGTAGCTGCACTAAAGGCAGAATTCGAATATCAATACCAAAAAGAAAATGGAACATCCCTAAGAACAAAGCTATTTGCGCACAATAATCGTTTGAATGAATTAGGGCGAATAAGTACGGGTATCACTAATTTCTTTTTTACTAATAGTTTCACTTCGGGAATTTTGAAATCTGCATTTGGAATTGCTAAAGAACGGGAACTCCCAGTACTGAGCAAGTTGTCTTTACGGAAATGGTGTGATCAAAACCTTAAAAGTTTACAACCAGAAAATCCCATCAAATCTGTATACCTTTTTGTAGATGAGTTTACGAATCATTTAGATACGGAAATAGGAATTGATGCAATAAAATTACTGACAAAACTGAATTATGAGGTCAAAATTGCAGATCATAAGGAGAGTGGCCGATCATATATTTCAAAAGGGTTATTACAGCATGCCAAGAAGTTTGCCAATCAAAATATAGAACTTTTTGCTCCTTTTGTATCCCAAGACACTCCATTGATTGGGATTGAGCCTTCTGCTATTCTTACATTCAGAGATGAATATCCCAGATTAGCGAAAGATAAGAACAAGGCAAAACAGCTAGCTTCAAATACGTATTTGATCGATGAATTTTTAGCTTCGGAAATTGAACTAAGAAATATAAAACAAAATCAATTTTCAACAGAAAATAAAACCGTAAAGTTACATGGACACTGTCATCAAAAGGCCTTGTCTGGAGTACATCATACGTTCACAGCTTTGAATTTACCAGAAAACTTCAAAGTAACTATTATCCCTTCGGGATGTTGTGGTATGGCAGGATCATTTGGTTATCAAAAGGAGCACTATGAAATCAGTATGAAAGTTGGGGAGCAAACCTTACTCCCAGCAGTAAGAAAGGCTCCAAAAGATACGCTTATTGCTGCTGTCGGGACAAGTTGTAGACATCAAATAAAAGACGGAACACAGCGCGAAGCACTGCATCCCGTCTCTATATTGTATGATGCTCTGATTAAAAATTAACTTTAATCATATAGAGTGAACTAGCGTCTATGGTAGGTGTAGTACCAGGAAGTATTTTTTGTTCGATAATGCCATTATCGTCATCATCGGTAACGGCAAAATCATCATCATTAATGCATCCTAATGTATGCTTATCGATTAACCAAATGCCCTCAAGCTTATCGTGAGGATATCCAGTTTTATTCACCAAATCCGCAACCAGAACCTTGGAAACTGTTTGAATTCCTGCGGCTTCCAGTTCTTCCCAGCTTGACTCTTCCAGAGTTTTCTCGTTAATTAGGAGCCCAAACTCATCACTATCATTTGCTGCACTAACATCGGTGGCATTAGAAACGTCAATCTTATAGATATGCTTTTGTGCTGGTCCACTTCCGGAAAACTTCCCATCTCTTTCTATGACCAAGAATTCTGTATTGGACAGGCCAACAATTTCAGAATTGGACAAATTAGCATCTTCTTGTCTGTACAGAAACTGTTTGGTTGCATCTGTTTGTAAGTCAAAAAACAAAATACGAGTAAGGTCAGTTCTGATTCGTATAGGATTGTACATTGTAGATTGCATGATACCCACTAATGTAGATTCATCTGGAGTGATTCCTAAACCTTCCATTCCTCGATTTGGTCTTCGTTTACCAAATACTGCAGGTATTTTCCGTCCTCCATTCCCTTCATTAATACCGATAGGGGAAATACGTTCCAGCTCAACACCATCCTGAGAATAATGTACGATATGCGGGCCGTATTCATCAGAAATCCAAAAAGTACCGTCGTGTAGGGCTACAATACCCTCGGCATCCAACCCAAAATCATCAAATGGCAATTGATTTCCATCAATATCGTAAGGGATTTCTCCGGTTGCACCTTTCCCTTCGGGATTAGGGATTCCTGAAATTGGGTTTCCGTTGGGGTCTTTCAATAAGATTTCTTTTTTGAGGATGATATTGCCTTCAGCTGTAACAGCAAATAACCCAATTCTTGGAGTGTAACTGGCTACAGGGAATTTTTTTCCATCAAGAAAATCGGTATTGGGACCACGATCGGTAATGGCATAAAATTCTCCCTTCTTTGTCGGATGGGCGGTAGCACCAGATCCATATCCTCCATTTCTTATCTCGACACCTTCGGTAGTTGTAGTTAGCACATCAAAAGGTAATTCGTATTGCGTATTTTCTTCCAAGACTAATTGGGGTGGAACAGATATTGGACCTCCGGTATAGTCATCGAGGTAGTCACAAGAATACAAGAGTAGTGCCACCACAACAGGTAGCAAGGTTTTTAGAGTTTTCATAAGATTTAGATGTATTAGTAAGACGTTGTGTGATTAGAAATCTGTAAAGCTTATATTTTTTTGTTCAAAATTGAGTTCATCAAAAAGGAGGGCTGTAATCCTTCCAAGTCCAATCCGATATTTTCAATCTCTTCTTGAGGCTCTTCATAGGATTCCATTAATTCTTGTTGGTAATGAATTAACTTCCATTCTTGGTCATGATATTCTAAAGAAGTTAAATTCTCTATCCAATCTCCGGAATTTAAGTATATACACGATCCGTTTTTATCTGTATATGTTCTCATTTGTGGTTGATGAATATGCCCACAAACTACAAATTCGTAGTTGTTTTTTACCGCCAATTCTGCGGCCACATCTTCAAAATCACTGATGTATTTTACTGCTTTTTTGACACTATTTTTGATTTTCTTTGATAATGAGAATTTCTCCTTTCCGAATTTTACCAAAAACCAGTTGATCAATTGATTTAAAAGAATCAACATGTCATATCCCCATCCTCCTAATTTTGCCAACCATTTTGCATTTTGGATAGAAGCATCAAAAATATCACCATGAAAAAACCAAGCTTGTTTTCCATCAAGCTCCAAAACCAATTTGTCTACTAATTTAAAGCTTCCCATCTCGGTATTACTAAACTTTCGGAGCATTTCATCATGATTTCCTGTAATGTAGATCACTTCAGTTCCTTTTGAGGCAAACGAAATGATCTTCTTAATCACCTTGAGATGAGGTTTAGGGAAATAACGTTTCCTAAATTGCCAGATATCGATGATATCCCCATTTAGAATCAATATTTTGGGTTTGATACTGTTCAAATAATGAAGAAGTTCTTTGGCGTGACAACCATAGGTGCCCAAGTGAACATCAGAAATAACAACAAGATCAACAGCACGTTTTTTCATAAAACAGGACTTATTCCTGCAAATAAAACATTCTTGAGTTAAAGTATAATTAACCAATTATAAGGAGATTGTTACCAGTAATTAAAGATTTAAACCTCGTATTACGTAAACATTACGTAAAAATTATTATCAAAAAGTTCTTAACATTCGATGGATACTATTTAATTTTAGATAATTCGTCTATATAACTCAAATAATGAACTCTTATCTAGAAAGTAACTCAACTTTTTGACAAGGGGAAAATAGAGATATGATTACAAAACCAGTGTATATCGTTTATGGAGTTTCTGGAAGCGGAAAGACAACAATAGGGTCAGCGTTGGCAAAGAAAATGGAAGTTCCATTTTATGATGCTGATGATTTCCATCCTGAAAGGAATATTCAAAAAATGGCCAAAGGTTTTCCCCTTAATGATGATGATAGAGCTCCGTGGTTACAGGGTTTGGCAAATAACATTTCAAAATGGAGTACTAATGAGGGTGCGGTTTTGGCTTGCTCTGCTCTCAAGGTGAGTTATCGTAACATATTAGCTTCTGTTGTTCCAGAAGCCGTGAAATGGATTTTTTTGAAAGGGAGTTATGAGCTGATTTTTGAGCGAATGCAATCCAGAAAAAATCATTTTTTTACTTCAGAAATGCTGCAATCGCAGTTTGATACTTTAGAAGTTTGGAAAGATGGAATTTCAGTAGATATTGATCAGGAGATACAAAAAATTGTAGAGGAAATAGAATCAAAACTTAAGATGCAAAAATCAGAAATAGGAGTAATCGGCTTAGGCGTGATGGGCAAGAGTTTGGCAACAAATATATTATCCAAGGGATTTCGTTTGTCTGTTTTTAATCGTCATCTGGCAGGGAAAGAAGAAGATATTGCCAAGAACTTTGTAAGTGAGCATTCCAATATCCCACAAGGGTTTGATGATTTGTCAATGTTTGTAGAGTCATTAGCACAACCCAGAACGATTTTAATGATGGTCAATGCCGGACCAGCGGTTGATGTGGTGATAGAACAGTTGTTACCTCTGTTAGACGAAAATGACTGTGTAATTGATGGGGGAAACTCACATTACAAAGCCACCTTGACTAGAGAAGCAAAACTCAGAAAAAAAGGAATTTTATATGTTGGAGCCGGAATATCAGGAGGAGAAGAGGGTGCGCTTTATGGTCCGTCGATTATGCCTGGCGGTTCTGAAAAAGGATATGAGAATTGTGGTCAATTTCTGGAAGCCATTGCCGCCAAAGATGAAAAAGGAAATCCGTGTTGTTCTTATATTAGTCGGGATGGAGCCGGTCATTTTGTAAAGATGGTGCACAATGGGATCGAATATGCAGAGATGCAATTGTTGGCCGAAATTTATCATTTTCTTCGATTTCATTTAGGCAATTCACCTGATGCCATCCATGAAATTTTTACGTCCTGGAGATCCAATAACAAAGACAGCTATCTTTTAGAAATTACAGCAGATATTCTTCAGAAAAAGGAAGGAGAAGATTTCTTGATCGATAAGATTTTGGACAAGGCAGGGCAAAAGGGTACAGGAGGATGGTCCACGCAAGCAGCATTAACCTATGGTATTCCGGTGTCTACGATTTCTGAAGCGGTAATGACTAGGTGTTTATCAGCAAAAAAAGAAGAACGTATTGAAGCATCAAAAGTATATGCTAGATCTTTTAGTACATTAAAGACTGATCCATCTATTGTGGAGATGTTGGAGCAGGCGTATTATGCAGCTAGTTTGGTTAATCACGCTATTGGTTTTGACTTGATGAAACAAGCCGCTAAAGAAAATAAGTGGGAGCTAAACTTCTCAGAAATTGCCAGAATATGGACTAGAGGATGTATCATAAGAAGCGATCTGATGGAGAACCTCAAACTATTTTTTAAAGATAATAACAACACTCCACTATTGATGCTTCCAAAAGTTGTAGAAACTCTTGACAAAAGTATAGATGCATTGACAACAGTGGTGTCAAAAGGGATTGGTATGAAATGCCCTTTGCCAGTATTATCGGCTGCAGCTAATTATTTGTTGAATTATACATCGGAAACCATGTCTGCCAATATGTTACAAGCGCAGAGAGATTATTTTGGGGCTCATACGTATCAGCGGGTGGATAATGAAGAGGGAGTTTATTTTCATACAGATTGGAAAAATATATAACACATGGATTACAATTTATTGATTGCAGTAGGTATAGGTGTTTTTGCATTACTTTTTATGATATTAAAATTAAGAATGCAGGCCTTTATTGCATTGTTGATTGTATGCATAATAGTAGGGATTGGTGCAGGACTATCCCCAGATGTGATTTTTGAGAGTATCAAAAATGGGATGGGAAATACGTTAGGGTTTGTAGCGACAGTAGTGGGTTTGGGAGCACTCTTTGGAGGATTGCTAGAAAACTCTGGAGGTGCACGAGGATTAGCTACCTATATCCTGAAATTGTTTGGAGATAAAAATGCTTCCTGGGCTTTGATGGTTACAGGTTTTATTGTGGCTATTCCTGTTTTTTTTGATGTTGCATTCATTATTCTGATCCCTCTAGTATATGCTATAGCAAAAAAGACCGGGAAATCGTTATTGTTGTACGCGATCCCTTTGTTAGCAGGATTAGCGATTACCCATAGTTTTATACCTCCAACACCTGGCCCAATTGCAGTGGCAGATATATTAGGTGCAAATTTGGGATGGGTTATTGTATTTGGTTTTATCGTGGGTATCCCAGCAGCGATAATTGGAGGGCCTCTCTTTGCAAATTATATTTCGAAACGAATAGAAGTAGTACCCCCAGAGATGAATTTGGTAGCCGATGAGGAGGTTACATCTCCTAATCCTTTTACTATAATTGGCATTATTGTATTACCTATTCTTTTGATAGTCATAAAAACTTTGTTGTTGGGAGACTGGTTTGATCACGAGTCTTTACCCAAACAAGTAATTTATATAGTGTCTTTATTAGGACATCCTTTTTCTGCTTTATTGATAGCTAACTTATTGGCATGGTATGTACTGGGAGTTCGGAGAGCTGTAGGTAAAGATGCACTCCTAAAACTTTCTATGGAATCTTTTAAACCGGCTGGGGCAATTATACTATTAACTGGAGCAGGAGGAGCATTCAAACAAATTTTGGTGGATACCAAGGTGGGAGAATTATTGGCGTCTACCTTACAAGATGCAGCGATACATCCTTTGTTGTTTGCATTTATCATTGCTTCATTAATCAGAGTGTTACAAGGATCAGCAACCACGGCTATGATTGCCAGTGCTGGAATTATGTCACCTGTAATTGCTTCGGGTGATTTCAGTCCGGCTCAGATTGCACTTACAGTAATTGCTGTAGCTTCTGGGTCTACAATTTTGTCGCATGTAAATGATAGTGGGTTTTGGTTAGTAGGACAGTATTTGGGACTCACAGAAAAACAAACTTTCCGTTCCTGGACAGTAATGACCACTTTGATTGCTTTAACAGGACTGTTTACTGCTATGATTTGTTGGTATTTGTTCTAAAAACTAGTGTAGGTATCGGCATACTAATCCCTTTTGAGACTCATCTAATGTCAGATTTTCAAAAAAAATAAAGCTAAATTGAAATTGATTTAATTTAGAATAGACATTACCCATTTTTTCTGTCATATTACTAGCGGGTTTTTAGAGATTAACAATTACATTTGTTGAAAATAAGAAATGCATGGCAGGAAATACATTTGGAAACCTTTTTAAGCTCACTACTTTCGGTGAATCTCATGGGGTTGCAATTGGAGGTATTATTGATGGTTGCCCATCAGGTGTTACATTAGATTTAGAAGCAATTCAGCAAGAATTAGACAGAAGAAAACCAGGACAATCTGCAATCGTAACACAGCGGAAAGAACCGGATACCGTGGAGTTCTATTCTGGTATTTTTGAAGGTGTTACTACAGGAACACCTATCGGCTTCGTGATTAAAAATGCGAATCAAAAGTCCAAGGATTACTCTCATATCAAAGATTCTTATCGTCCTTCGCATGCAGATTATACCTATGACCAAAAGTATGGGATTCGTGATTACAGAGGAGGAGGAAGGTCTTCGGCAAGAGAAACCGCAAGTAGAGTAGTAGCTGGAGCTATTGCAAAGCAAATCTTATCGGATGTATCTATTAATGCATATGTAAGTGGTGTAGGTACTTTGAAATTACAAAAAAGTCATACCGAATTAGATTTATCACAAACAGAAAGTAATATTGTTCGCTGTCCCGATCCAGAAATGGCTGGTGAAATGGAACAATACATCAAACAGATACGAAAAGAAGGAGACACGGTTGGTGGGATTGTAAGTTGTGCGATCTCCGGAGTATCTGTTGGATTGGGAGAACCTGTTTTTGATAAGTTACATGCAGAATTGGGTAAAGCTATGCTTTCGATCAATGCTGTAAAAGGTTTTGAGTATGGTAGTGGATTTGATGGAGCTGCCTTAAAAGGAAGTGAACACAACGATTTGTTCAATACAGATGGTAGTACAAAAACTAACCTCTCTGGTGGTATTCAAGGAGGGATTTCTAATGGGATGGATATCTATTTCAATGTAGCATTTAAACCTGTAGCTACCATTATGCAAGATCAGGAAACTATTGATAAAGATGGAAATACATTGACCATGCAAGGAAAAGGAAGGCATGACCCTTGTGTAGTGCCTAGAGCGGTGCCCATTGTAGAAGCAATGGCCGCTTTGGTATTGGTAGATTATTGGTTAATGAATCGCACAATAAAAAAGTAAATACAAAATAACAGTATTATTAATTACGGTAAACTCAATAGGGTTACCTTTTTTTGTATTTAATTCATATATTCGACCCACTTTATACAAATGACTTTTATGAAAAAGCTAGCACTGCACTGGAAAATTATGATTGGAATGCTATTGGGGATAGTATTCGGATTTATAATGACAACTGTTTCTTGGGGTAAAGGATTTACAGGAGATTGGATAGCTCCCTTGGGAACTATCTTTGTGAACCTTTTAAAATTGATTGCAGTGCCTTTAATTTTAGCATCATTAATCAAAGGGATTTCTGATCTGAAAGATATTTCAAAATTCAAGGCGATAGGTGGAAGAACCATCGTGATTTATATTCTAACAACTGTGGTAGCGATTACGATAGGATTGTTGATTGTAAATGTGGCAAAACCCGGGGATGGAATTACTGAAGCTACTATCGAAAAGTTAACCAATGAGTATGCAGGAAATTCAAAGATTTCTGAGCGTATTGCTGAAGCTGGTAGACAGAAGGAAAGTGGTCCGTTGCAATTTATAGTGGATATGGTACCACAAAATGCGGTGGCTGCGATGAGTAATAACAAGTTAATGCTTCAGGTGATATTTTTCGCTATTTTCTTAGGGATAAGTATGTTGTTGGTAAAACCGTCAGAATCCGAGCCACTAAAGAAGTTTTTTGATAGTTTGAATGAAGTTGTGCTAAAAATGGTCGACTTGATCATGCTTACAGCACCATACGCAGTGTTTGCTTTGTTGGCCAATGTGGTAGTTACCTCTGATGATCCGGATATCTTATTAGCGTTATTGAAGTATGCAGGAGTCGTATTATTTGGATTATCCTTAATGATTATTTTTTACTGTATTTTGGTTGCTGTTATTACCAAAAAATCTCCTTTTTGGTTTTTAAAACAAATAAGTCCAGCACAATTACTAGCGTTCTCTACCAGTTCTAGTGCTGCTACGCTTCCTGTTACCATGGAACGAGTAGAAGAACATATCGGAGTGGATAAGGAAGTTTCCAGTTTTGTATTGCCAGTAGGAGCAACTATTAATATGGATGGTACTAGTTTATATCAAGCTGTAGCCTCTGTTTTTATTATGCAGGTGTTGTGGCCAGAAGGGTTAACATTCAGCAATCAAATTACTATTGTACTTACTGCTTTACTAGCTTCTATAGGATCAGCTGCAGTACCTGGAGCCGGTATGGTGATGTTGGTGATCGTTTTGGAGGCTATTGGATTTCCTTCAGATAAATTACCGATTGGATTAGCATTAATCTTTGCGGTAGATCGACCGTTAGATATGCTTCGTACAACTATCAATGTAACTGGAGATGCTACCGTATCTATGATTGTAGCTAAGTCGGTTGGTAAACTAGGAGATCCGCATGTTAAAGATTGGGATGATAATTATCCTGGAGAATAAAGGAAAGTAACTAATCTACCGACCAATTTTTTAAAAGTTCAAACAAGGTAGGATATTCTGATTCTCTTTCAGGATTCCATATCATGGTCAATTTGGCTTTTTGCGTAATGTTATCCAATTCAATACTTTTTATTGGGAAATTGTGGTCATGTAGTGAGGATATAGGCTCTAAAGATATTCCTAACCCAGCTTCAACTAATCTAAAACTGGAACTAGCAGAATCTGTTTCATGAACTACCTTAGGATTGAAACCTGCATCTATACATATAGATTCCAGAATATGTACATAGTTGGGGCCATCGGCAACTGATGGGAAAATAAACTGATCAGTAGAGAATACAGAGAAATTAGTATAGTTGGATATCGTTACAGGATGATCTTCTGGCAAGAGCACGGCAAAATTATCAATGTGTAATACTTTACTGGTTAGATTAAAAGGGATCAGGGGATTGGTAGCAAATCCTATATCCAATTCATTTTGTTGCAACGCTAAGTACTGATCCCGGTTATTCATTTCTCGTAAAACGGTTTTGATTCCAGGGATTTGAGCATTCATGGTTTTCAATATGTTAGGTAATATGGTTTGCATAATAGAGTGTGTAAAACCAATTCTAATCTCTCCCACATCTCCATGATGAATGTATGCAGCCTGTTTAGTCATCCTATCTGCATTGGCAATGAGCTTTTTCGATTCTTTTACAAAGTATTCTCCTGCCGGAGTAAGCGCTACATTACGTTTATCTCTTTTAAATAATATAGCTCCAACTTCATCTTCTAACAGCTTGATCTGTCTACTTAGAGCGGGTTGAACAATATTGAGTTCCTCTGCAGCTCGTGTAAAGTTTAATTTTTCTGCCAATACGATAATATTTCGCAAAGTTTGAATATTCATTAATGCATTTTTGTTATTATTCTATCAAAATTAAGTATTTTTTATTATAAATAATGATGATTAATTTTGAAAACGAATAGATGTCTAATGGGAAAGATTTTTGCTATGAAAAAAAATATTTTGGAGAATGTGTATGACCCATCAGTTTTTAGAACAATAGGGCATGAGCTTATTGATTTGCTTGCAGATCATTTGGAAAAAGTACAAAGTGACAGAGAACACCCGGTACTACCGTATAAAGATCCTGAAGTGGTTCTAGATTATTGGAAAAAGGATTTCTCTTCGGATACCGGAGTTATGGATATGTTTGGGAATATTTTGTCTCAATCGATCAATGTACATCACCCAAGATATATTGGTCATCAGGTAGCAGTACCTGCATTTATCTCAAGTTTATCAGGATTAATTTCTGATGTAATGAGCAATGGCACAGGGGTTTATGAGATGGGGATGGCGGCTAATGCTATAGAACGAATTGTAACCGATTTGGTAGCTCAGCGAATAGGATACGATCAAAATGCCTCGGGATTGCTTACTTCGGGAGGAAGTTTAGCTAATCTTACCGCTTTGCTAGCAGCTAGAAAAGCAAAAGCACCTTCTTCAGTATGGGAAAAAGGACATCAGGAAAAGTTAGCGATACTGGTATCAGAAGAAGCACACTACTGTATAGATCGAGCAGCAAGGATTTTAGGGTTAGGAGAAGAAGGCATCATCAAGGTGCCAGTAAACCGTGATTATAGTATCGATACTTCAAAGGTGGCCAATTGTTTAGAAGAAGCTCAATCGAAAGGATTGCATGTTATTGCTATTATCGGTTGCGCATGTTCTACCGCAACGGGATCTTATGATGATCTGGAATTTTTAGGAAATTTTGCGAATACACATAACCTGTGGTTTCATGTAGATGGAGCCCATGGTGCCGGAGTTATTTTTTCAGAAAAATACAAGCATTTGGTAAAAGGAATTGCAAAAGCAGATTCTGTAGTTTTGGATTTTCATAAGATGTTGATGACTCCTGCATTAAATACTGCTCTGGTATTTAAAAATTCAAGAGACTCGTATCGCACTTTTGAACAAAAAGCACAATATTTATGGGATTCTCAGCATTCTCAAGAATGGTATAATTCTGGGAAGCGAACTTTTGAGTGCACCAAATTGATGATGTCTATAAAAGTTTATGCGATTTTGAAAGCATACGGAGAAGAAGCTTTTACTCAAAATGTAAATACACTGTATGATCTGGCAGAGACATTTTCTGAAATGATAGACAAACAAGAAAGTTTTGAACTTGCTCATCATCCACAAGCAAATATTGTAAATTTCAGATATGTTCCGGGACAGGTTAATATTGATTTAAATACATTGAATAATAACATACGACAGGCTCTTATTCAATCGGGTAAATTTTATGTAGTACAGACTACCATAAATGGAGAAAAATACTTACGTACAACGATGATGAATCCATTAACAACCAAGGATGATTTGATAGCATTGATAGAAGAGGTGCATCATCTCGGAACCGCATTTGTAAAAGAAAAAGTATCTAATTCACTCTAATTTTTAACATTTAATAACGCAACGAACACTAAAAGGTCTTCATCTACAGTTATATAGAAAGAATTAACCAAAACTTATTACAAATGAAAAGGGCACTCTATATAACGATATTAGCCATTGTATTAGGATGCAGTGGGGATGATGATACTAATGTTATAATCCCACTAACAGGCATAGATGGAGTCTGGAATTTGATAAATGTTACAGGTGGTTTTGTGGGTACAGATCATGATTTCGAAAGTGGGTTAATTACTTGGGATTTTGAAGAAAGTAGCCAAACCATCACTATTACCAATAACAATACTGATACCACGCTGGAGGATTCTTTCCCTTCAGGGACCTATACGTATACGATCATTACTGCTCAAGGAGGTAATCAAGAAATACTGGTTGATGGACGTAACATCGGTAATTTTGAACTCACCAGCAATCAATTTATCGTAGATGAGACTTTTAGAGACGGTTTTCGTTTTACATTTCAACGTTAAAGACTAATTCTTCTGCTGCGTGGATGTTTTACCTGGTATGAAAACTGTTTTTCCAGTTTTTGGTTAGGTTGCATATCCAGCTTCCAGGTCAATATTCCCTTTTTTGAATCGTAAACCGCTTGATCTGTTTGAACTTCATCCAGTTTGATATCTTTATTTTGGGAAACAGGGATACGATCTTCAACCGTGATATTTATGTTGCTTTTTTTGTTGTTTTTGATGGTGATTTTATAAGCTCGATTTACAATTTTACTATTACCAGTAAAGTTTTTGCTTTTGAAGTTTTTAAGTTGTTCTCTTTTTACCACAATATTAGGATCAACACCTAAAGAGACAGTCAAAGTATCTGTAGTATTCAATGGATCTATATTTGTTTTGCCTGCATAACTGCCTTCAAAGTAGATGTTGGCTTCTCCAGCAAGTAGATTGAACTGTTCCCAATTGGCAAGTTTTGCAGTTAGAAATACATTTTCGTTTAATTCTGGAGCAACATAATGATTGTAATCTGTTCGGATTTCAAAATTATCGATTTCTATTATCGTAATATCAGCATTAGATGGGATGCTGTATTTTTTCTTGATTTTGAATCGAGTGTTGGTAATTCCTTCTTCTTTCACTTCGACTACTTCATTATAATATTCTTTTTTCTTTTTTTCTGGTATAACTAGATCTTGGAGAATAACGACCAGATGACCCAGAAGTGGAATACCCTGTAATTACTACTTCGTCTAAAGCTTGGATATCTTCTTCAAGAGAAATATTCATAACCGAAGAATAAATAGGAAGGGATTGTGAAGAGAAACCAACATACGAGAAAGAAAGTTCCCTTCCTCCAGTAACAGCAAGGGTGTAACGACCATCAAAATCTGTTTGTGTTCCGTTAGAGGTGCCTTTTTCTACAATGTTCACCCTAGGTAAAGGTAATCCACCATCATCCAAAACGATTCCGGTAATGGTTTTTACAGTTGGATTGTATTGATAACCATATCGTTTTATTGCATTTTGTTGTCGGTTACTACCATAGCTAAAGTTTAAGTATTTTGGCGAAACGTTAGGTTTGATATTATTAGTGTTTGGATCACCTGTGGATAGTATAATGTTTACATTATTCCAAGGAGTTCCTGTTTGCTGATATACATTGGCTTTGTAGGCCATTTTGATAGGATCCTTTATGCTTTGGGATTTGATATCATATAACGGAAACCATCCCGCTTGGGTAACATTGTATTGTATCACAAGACTCAGTGTGGTAGCTACCGGAGCATCTAGTTTCACCTTGATCTCTCCCCGTTGTTCTTTGGTATCGTCATCCAACTTGTCAATTTGTTGGGTAATTGCGGATATATCATCAGATAGACGATCTATTTTTTGTGTATGCGTATAGGTTTCATTCTGAATTTCAATTGCTCTATCTCTATAATAGGCAGATATTTCTTTTACTTTTTCCAAAGAAAGAGATTCTGTTGTACTAGCGATACGCTGATTGTTTTCCAACAATTTTTTTCCTGACCAAGTCCAGTTATGATATTTTCTAGCTTGTTTTTTTCAAGTAATAATTGTTCTAATTGCGTTTGAAGGGCAGTTAACTCTTCTGAAGTTTTTCTTTTTTCCAAATAGTCAATTCCAAAATTTATTGACAATATAGAAACGTTTTTAAGTCCTGAAATCTGAATACTATTCTCATTAATTGTAGGAGATAGATCATGGAGTAAAATTTCGTTAGTCCCTGGTTTTAAAGAAACGTCAGCGGTTCTTTTTATTCGAGCACCAGTGAGATATACGGTGACTTCTTCAATAGTTGATGCCGTCTTTTTTCCAGTATTTGCCATCGTAAGGTTAGCAATCAAAAGTAATATGGATAGTAATATGGCTCTCATAGTGGTATAATTTTTGGTTACTATACGAATGTATCCTAATCTATACCCGTATGAAATGTAAAATGAGTGAAGTAGTATTTTTATTGAGTAAACATGATCATCGCTTAAACGATCAAGAAAATATGGAATAGAGTAGGGGGATTTTCCCTCCCCAATTTTAGTTAAACTCCCCTTACATCGTGTTTACCTAATCTATACTTTTGAAACATCACTTTATCACACTAATAAACAAAAATAATTATGAAACGGCTGTTACTTCCTTTAGCGCTTATTGCATTTGCTGTTATATGTTTGAGTATTGTACATATAGACAATGTAAATAAGCTTGATGCGCAATCTGAAGAGTTGCGAAAGAAAATAAATTCTGAAAATGGAACAGAACAATTAAATACCACTACTCCAGAAACGAAATGAATAGATAAGGATACCATTCTTATTAATGAGTAGGGCTTATTAACGTTTTATATTCGTCCAGTATCACGTTATTTAATATATACTGGATGAATAAAAATTTAACTAATATTAGCTAAGGTATAACCTGTTTGTATTTAGTAGTTTACATGATTTTACTATAAATCCAAGTACAAAGACTTAGCTAGATTGACGAATTCTAATTCATTCTCTACGAATACTAAAAGTCGAAAAGGGAATTAAATATTGGCTTTACTTTTATACCGTAAAAAAAGTAAGGTCTTTTTTTGTTCCAAATTGTTTTAATCCCAAAATAGAATGAAAAGGTTACTACTACCGGTATTATTAATTTGCTTTGCTATCTTTTGTTTATCCTATATACATATAGATAATATGAACAAAATAAACGAGGAGAAAGCTGCTATAGAGAAGCAGAAAGAAGATGCTCATCTTCTTACAGAGTAGTCAACGAATAGGTTACTCTTGTTCTTATTGGTCGATGAACAGTGCCTTAAGCTCAGGAGTAGGAATCATACAGCTATCCTTTTTACCAAACCATTTGTACCTATTTCGGGCAATAATATCATATACCCAATCCCTTAAGAATTTGGGTAATATAAAGAATACCGACAAAAGTGGATACCCACCTCTTAGGTGTTTTGCGATTTGTAGTGCTGCGGTAGATTTATGGTAATAGGCTATTCCTGGATCAATCAAGAGGATAGAATCTATTTCCTGGGTATTAATATTTCTTTCGGCAATTAGTTTTTGACCGATTTCACTTTGCAAAGAAGCATACACAAACACTTTGTGTTTGTCACGTTTGATGATAAAATTAATAGCTCCGTTGCACAAATTGCAGACACCGTCGAACAGAATAATCTTTTTCCCTTCTTCAATCATAATACAAAGATACGACGAATAATTTAGTAGCTTTTGCGCTTTAGTATTTTGTTATATATTATTTTACAATAACGGATTCAATAACTTCTTGCGTAGTTATTTGAAGGTTTTTTGGGAGTTTGTTGTCTTTAGGCAGTACAGCAAGATATCTATCGTTATTAGAATCGTATACCTGTTTAAAAACAGGGTTTTCTAGAACCATAGACTCGCATAATTCTTTGATCAAATCAAAATGATATGATAAATCATTACTCCCAAGATGAAAGATCCCTTTTTTATTTCTATTGATGATATAATGGATTTGCTGAGTCAGTTTAGAAATAGTAGTAGCATTAATAATCACATTAGGAAAGACTTCTATAGGTGCTTTAAGATCGTATAAAGTTTTTAGCTCTTGAATTCTTGGAGTAGCAGGTCCAAAGATCATAGGCACTCTGGCAATTACATATTTGGAAGTAGGAAGACGCATCAAAGCATTTTCGATCTTAATTTTAAATCTACCAAACACACTATTACTTAGCGTTTTATCAAATTCGTAAGAAGGATAATTACTAAAAGAATCAAATACATTAGCACTCGACATAAAAATTAATCTTGAACGGTGCGTTTTGATCCAGTTGATGATCCGTTGATGAGCATCCAATTGCGAATTGAAATTTCCTCTAATCGCAGAAATAATAATCGCAGGTTTTAAATTATCCAGGAGAATAGAAATATCCTCTAATTCCATATCATATTGGAAAAATTTCTGATTTTTTTCAAAGAACGTATTGTCCTTACAATAGGTTCCATAGGTATCATAATAGGAATTAAGCTCTTTGTATAGAGCATTTCCTATAAAACCACTGGCTCCTATGATCAGAATTTTTTTCAAAATGAAATGATGCTAAAAAAATTAAGTTTCAAACATTACATATCTGTAACCTTGAAACTTAATCCTATTACTTTTATTATATAATTATCCTTTGTAAAAAGGTAATTTAACTACCGTAGCAGGAATTGCCTTTTTACGAACCTGAATATTAATTTTGCTATCAGGTTTGGCAAAAATAGTAGGTACATATCCTAGTCCTATCCCTTTACCCAAAGAAGGAGACATTGTACCTGAGGTTACATTACCGATAACGTTTCCATTGCCATCTACAATATCATATCCTTGTCTTGGGATTCCTCTTTCATCCAATTCAAAACCTACTAGTTTTTTCTCAGCTCCTCGTTCTTTCTGCTTTCCTAATTCTTCAGCATTGATAAAATCTTTGGAGAACTTGGTGATCCACCCTAAACCAGCTTCAATAGGAGAGGTGGTGTCGTCAATATCATTACCATAAAGACAGTATCCCATTTCCAGACGAAGTGTATCTCTAGCAGCTAATCCAATTGGTTTGATTCCAAAATCAGCTCCGGCTTCTAGCACTTTATCCCAGATTTGTTTTACTTCGGTATTCTTGCAATAGATTTCAAAACCTCCACTTCCTGTATATCCCGTTGCCGAAATGATTACATGTTCGATACCAGCAAAATCGGCTACTTCAAAAGTGTAGAATTTCAAAGCTTCGAGATCCACAGAGGTTAGAGATTGCATGGCAGCAGCTGCTTTTGGTCCTTGGATGGCCAATAAGGAGTAATCCTCAGACAAATCACGCATTTCCGCTCCCATACTATTATGACTACTGATCCAATCCCAATCCTTTTGGATATTGGAAGCGTTAACCACCAATAAATATTTTTCGTCTGCTATCTTATATACGATTAAGTCATCAACAATACCACCTTGATCGTTGGGTAAACAACTATATTGTGCTTTACCATTAATTAGCTTTGATGCATCATTAGAGGTTACTTTTTGTATAAGATCCAATGCATTGGGTCCAGTGATCAAAAACTCTCCCATGTGCGAAACATCAAAAACGCCAACCCCATTTCTTACAGTTTCGTGTTCTATATTCACACCTTCATAGGATACAGGCATATTATATCCTGCAAAAGGAACCATTTTGGCGCCAAGAGCAATATGAGTTTCTGTTAATGCAGTATTTTTCATTGTTAGCAGCTTATTTAATTGAAGGCCGAATGTAAAAAACTTTGGGTAGCTACACAATGCTTTTTTGTTATAATCTTGATAAATTGTTAACTAAAGTGCTCTGCTTTTACTGCTACTTATGATATTCGCAATTTTCTTACAACTATCTCAATGATTATGTATTTTGAACCACCCTAACCAAACTTTTAATATCTTTAGAAAACATATCTAACCCTTAAACTGTTTGATCATGCCAACAGCAGGATATTCTGGAACACCCCTCGCAAAGAAACTTGGTATTAAAAAGGGGAATACTATATTGTTGTATAATGCTCCTAAATACTACTATAAGCTTTTCGCAGATTTTCCCGAAGATGTGACAGAACTTGATGCTGTTGCAGAAGAGGTGGCTGATTTTATACATGTTTTTTGTATCTCTTTAGAAACACTTAAAGAAGTCATACCTCAATACAAATCTGCTTTAAAAAAATGGGATGCTTTGGGTGAGTTGGCCAAAAGGTAGTTCTAAAATTACTACGGATCTGAAAAGAGATCCTATTAGAGAGTACCTCTTGAATATTGGATTGGTAGATGTTAAAGTAGCTGCTGTAGATGAAGATTGGAGCGGATTAAAGTTCATGTACCGAATAAAAGACAGAAAGTAAAAACAAAGGAACAATAAGCAACCTTTTTCTTTATAGATCATCTCTTTTATAAAAGATCAATATCATGAAAAAGCATATCATCATTCTATTATTAAGTGTTGCCTTTGTTTCCTGCTCAAACGACGATGACAATCAGAACCCTGAAGCAATAGTTATAGGGAAATGGAAATTGGTCGAAGCATTGGTTGATCCTGGAGATGGTAGTGGAACATTCCAACCTGTAGAAAGTAATCAAACCATCACTTTTTTTGAAACAGGTAGTGTGGTATCAGAAAACGGATCACTTTGTAATATTTTTTCCGAATCTGCGGAGACAAGTACTGGTACGTTTTCGTTTGAAACCAATACTTTGGAAATTGGTTGTGTGGATGACGTGATCACACTTACCTTTGAGCGTACTACATTAAATCTAATTATTTATTACCCTTGTATTGAAGGATGTGCATTTAAGTATATAAGGGTCGATTAGGATACAAGATACCTTCAAAAAACATAATATTTGCAAATTATTTCTACATTGATTTTACAACCAAAACGTTTTTTGGCTTAAAATTTTGCTGATTTCCCATAAATCAAATTAAATAATAATAGGATTCATGAAAATTGAACATCTTTTATTAAATGATTGTTGGTAAAATGTTAAGAAAACAAAAAAATATTTACCTTTATGATGTATTATTGTATCGTTGGAAAGGGAAATACACATAAGAAACAGTTACTTTATTAAAAGTATTAATGAAGGAAACAAAGAGGCTTTTAAAGTGCTTTTTGAGCTTTATTATGCCAAATTGTTATTCGTGGCCAGTAGCTATATTTCCAACAAAGAAGATGCCGAGGAGATTGTACAAGATGTTTTTGTAAAAGCGTGGAAAAAAAGAAAAAATATTTCTTCAAATATTAATGGATACCTCTTCAAAATCACCAAAAATAAATGTTTAGATTATTTAAGATCCAAAAAAGGAAAGCTAAGTGCTTTGGCTAATAATACCTCACAAATTGAGGCTTATATCAATCATCTGGCATTATCAGATCTCGATTCGAATACGATCATCGAAAAAGAATTAGAACTTCAAATACAAGCAGGAATCGATTTGCTACCAGAAAAGTGCAAAAAAGTTTTTGTGAAAAGCCGAATTGAAGGGTTGAAAAACAAACAAATCTCTGAAGAATTGGAGATATCTATCAAAACTGTAGAGAACCATATGTCGAAGGCTTTAAAGCATATGAGATTGCATCTTCGCGAATTTTTATCTTTTTTTTAAACTTTGAATAGGGGGTACTACTTTTTTCTCGTCTTTATATATATAACACATATATAGATGCAGGAAAAGGAACTCATAAAATATATAAAAGGTGAAGCTAGTCCAGAAGAAGTAAAGGAAATCTTGAAATGGATTAGAGAAAACAAAGAACACCAAAAACGTTATGCTATTCTTAAAGCCAAATACGTCGCTTCCAATCTTGATCGTTTGGATGACGAAGATGTAGAGTTGGGGTATGAGAAATTTTCTTCCAAAAGAAATAAGAGGAAAAATGTATTGTATCAAACAGCCGTTGCAGCGGTATTGCTCCCTTTGTTGATTTGGCAATCTTATACTTATTTTCAGAATGATGGTCTGATCGTTAATCAAGATAAAATTTCTACTGTTGTGGTAAAAAATATTGCCACAAATTATGGTGGACAGAAAACCATCAACTTACCAGATGGATCTACAGTAATATTAAATTCGGGAAGTTCGATTTCTTATCCCGAAAACTTTACAGATACCTTGCGACAAGTAACCTTAAAAGGGGAAGCATATTTTGATATTGAAAGAGATGTCACAAAACCTTTTATAGTGCAAACAGATCACTTAAAAGTAAGAGTACTAGGAACTTCTTTTAATGTAAAATCATATCCCAAGGATGATAAAATAGAAACAACTTTAGTTTCTGGTAAAGTAGAGGTGATTCAGGAAGAGACTGAAGCACTTGTTGTATTAACTCCTTCTCAAAGAGCTACATTTCATAAAGAAGAAAGTGATATCAAAGTAGATCAAGTAGACTCTAATAAAATAGTTGCCTGGAAACAAGGAAAATTAGTGTTTGATAAAACTCCACTAAAACAGGTGGTACTGGATCTAAAGCGAAAGTATGATGTTGAATTTGTAATAGAATCAGATTCGTTATTGCATTATCGATATACCGGAGAGTTTGACAACTTAAGTTTAGAAGATGTTCTGGAGTTGATCAAACTTTCTTCATCAATAGATTATAAACGTA
The DNA here is from genome assembly GCF_055808215.1 of Aquimarina sp. KJ22-3. Classification (NCBI taxonomy): domain Bacteria; kingdom Pseudomonadati; phylum Bacteroidota; class Flavobacteriia; order Flavobacteriales; family Flavobacteriaceae; genus Aquimarina; species Aquimarina sp. KJ22-3. Next base: position 2,657,277 of record NZ_CM147859.1, read on the forward strand.
AAAACAATAAAATTATGCTAAACTCAGAATAAGAAAAAAAGAGGGTGTTGCAGCACCCTCTTCATATCGGTCATTTAATTAAACTCAGAATTGAAATAATTAAAATCAAACAAAATTATGAAAAAAACCATTCGGGAGTTTTCTTGTCGAGAAAACATCTCATAAGAATTATGAAAATCTACTCGCTACTTATTTGTATTACCCTATCGAAGTTATTTTCATTCAATACTTATTCCCAGAATATTTCGATTTCGTTAAAAGAAGCAACGTTAAAAGTAGCTATCGAAGAAATTGAAGAAAAGAGTGAATTTCGTTTCTTTTATAACAACAGTTTGATAGATATCTCCAAAAAGGTATCACTTACGGTGAATAACGAAAAGGTAAAAAGAATCCTAAACGATTTATTTATAGGGACAAATATTGATTTCAGCATCTATAAAAATCAAATAGTGCTTTTTCCGCATGATGGAAAAACTTCAGAAGAAACCTTCAAAAAGGTATTGGATTACATCAAGAAGAATGCAGAAAATTCGATACAACGTTCTGCAATCCCTACTAATTTCAGCTTCGCTCAAAATCGAATTAGAGGGACAGTAAGAGGATCCGATGGTGTTCCTCTACCTGGTGTTAATGTGGCGATAAAGGGAACGAACAGAGGAGCGTTAACCGATTTTGATGGGAATTACGAACTGGATGCTAATTTTGGTGAAACTATGGTGTTCTCTTACGTAGGGTTTGTTACTCAAGAAATTAGTATAGATAAAAATAAGATAGATGTAACGCTTCAAGAAGATGTTAGCACATTGGATGAAGTAGTGGTGGTTGCATACGGTACCGCAAGTAAATCTTCGGTAGTAGGATCAATTACTCAGATCGAATCAGAGGATATAGAAAGAAGACCAGTAACCAATGTGCTTACGGTATTAGATGGGGCAGCTGCTGGTGTAAAAATTACTCCGGCAAACGGGCAACCCGGATCTAGTCCTGCTATACGAGTAAGAGGTTTTGGTTCTATTAATGCGTCCAACAGTCCATTGATCGTCGTAGATGGAGTGGAATTCGTTGGTAATTTTTCCAGCCTTAACCCAAATGATATAGCCAACGTTACTATACTTAAGGATGCTGCGTCAACATCATTGTATGGTAGTAGAGCCGCTAACGGGGTGGTAATTATTACTACCAAAAAAGGTAAAAAAGGTAAAGACACTTTTTCAATAGATATAAGTCAAGGTGTAAGTACAAGAAGTATCGGAGAATATGATAGGCTGGATCCTGCCCAATATTATGAAGCTATGTGGGAAGCATTACGAAATAGCCTGTCTATTTCTGGTACTACTCCTGTAGCAGAAGCGAATCAACAAGCTACCGATGAGATTTTTGATGAATTGGGGATCAATCCATTTAATGTGCCCAACAATCAAATCGTATTACCAGATGGTAATATCAATCCAAATGCAAGTTTACGGTATGATGATCTGGATTGGCAAGAACTTTTGGTACGTACAGGATATCGCTCAAACTTGAATTTTTCATATAGCGGTTCTAGTGAAACTACAGATTACTTTGCGTCCTTAAGCTATTTGGAAGAGGACGGATATATCATCAATTCGAATTTTGAACGAATTACAGGAAGAATTAATATCAACAGTCAGTTACATAAAAATTTTAAAACTGGGATTAATTTATCTGTAGCTTCTTCAGAATCTAATAATGCTAATGATGCCGGAAATACGAGTTTAGTAAATCCGTTCCGTACTACCAGACTGATTGCATCTATTTACCCTGTGTTTTTACATGATCCCGATACAGGAGCATTTATTTTGGACGAAAATGGAGACAGACAATTTGATAGTAGTAACAGTAGAGTAGGAAGTTCTGCGGGAAGAAATGTAATTCAAGAAACGATATTGAATAGGGATTCTGATAAAATATTCTCTGTAAATGCCAGAGCATACACAGAGTTTAAGTTCCTGAATGATTTTACATTTACTTTTAACGCCGCTATGGATAAACGCTTTTTCAGTAATATCCAGTTTAACAATCCAATAGTAGGTGATGGAGCTCCGGATGGAGTAGCAGAAAAAGATGAAATTACAAACACAACCATCAATTATAATCAACTTTTACGCTACAATAAAACCATTGGAGAACATGGGATAAGCGTTCTTTTGGGACATGAAAGTTTTGATACTGAAAGAAACTTTTTTACCGCAAATAGGCGAGGACAGGTAGTAGATGGTAATATAGAATTGATCAATTTTACAACCACTCAAGATGTAGACTCCAACACTCGAAGATTAACACGAGAGGGATATTTCGGGAGTTTTAACTACGACTATCGGAATACGTATTATTTATCCGGTTCGTACAGAAGAGATGCCTCTTCAAGATTTGATGAGGGTAACCGATGGGGGGATTTCTTTTCAATTGGTGCTTCCTGGAGACTGGATCAAGAAGCATTCGTTAGTAGTGTAGATTGGATTAATTTATTAAAGCTTAGAGCTTCATATGGAGAAGTAGGTAACGATAACCTACTGGATGCAGCTGGAGTAAGCGATTTTTATATTAGTCAAGGATTATTTGATCTTGGATTTAATAATCAATTAGAAGGAGGTATATTATCGGCTACCACTGGTAATCCTGATATTACCTGGGAAACCAATATCCAATCTGATGCTGCATTAGAATTTGGGTTTTTGAACAACAGAGTTTCGGGAACGATCGAATATTATAGAAGAGAATCAAAAGATTTATTGTTTTTAGTGCCTATTCCAACTGCTTCAGGTTTGGATACTAAACCGGATAATATCGGAAGCATGGTCAATAATGGTTGGGAGTTTGATTTGAATTTTGGGATCATCAATAGTGCAAATTTTGATTGGAAATTAAACATAAATGCGGCTACAATAGCCAATGAGATTACAGAATTACCACAAGAAGAAATCATTAATGGTACTAAGAAATTAGTCGTAGGTGGTGATATTTTCGCGTTTTTCCTTAGAGATTGGTATGGTGTAGATCCTGATGATGGTTCTGGTTTGTTTGTGTTAGACCCAGAACTTGGTGCTGTTGGTGATGGTGATGTTCGAACGGCTGCAGATGGAACCATTGTAACCACAAATCAAAATAAGGCGTTACGGGATTTTGTAGGAACTGCAATTCCAGATCTGTTTGGAGCATTTACCAATACGTTTAGATATAAGAATTTTGATCTTGGATTTACGTTTACCTACCAAATAGGAGGACAAACTTATGATACCAACTACGCTAATCTTATGGAATCTGGTGAGTTTGGAGTAGCGTTAAGTACTGATATCTTGAGACGTTGGCAACGACCAGGAGATATTACCGATGTACCTAGGTTAGATGCAAATCAAACTGCTGCTTTTGGTGCGGCGTCTGATAGATGGTTGGTCAAATCCGATTTTCTTGCACTACGACAAGTGAATATGGCATATAATTTTGACAAGGATTTGGTTAACAAATTAGGATTAGCAAATGCCAGAATATACGTAAGCGGAGAAAATATTTTTGTAATTAACGAACGCAAAGGCCTTGAACCTGGTCAAAGATTTAATGGTACTACATCAAACCGATTTACTCCATCTAGAGTAATTTCATTAGGATTCAACGCAACATTTTAAAAAAAGAAATCATGAAAACATATAGAAGATTATTGATATTCATTATGGTTTTATCCGGTCTTGTATTTAATTCTTGCTCAGAGGATTTCTTGGATGAAACACCCACAGAATCGGTTTCTATAGAAGAAGCCACAGCGACAACTACCAATTTATTTACGATTGTTAATGGTATACATCGATCGCTATACATTAGGTATGGTTCGCAAGGAAGAACAGGAGTAGGTGCGCTTATGTTACAAAATGAAGTACTCGGAGATGATTTTGTAATGACTTCAAGAGCCAATGGTTGGTTCATCAATGCGTATCAATGGAATGATCATACTAATGCTACAGATGCAGATGATTTATTTCCGTATAGAACCTATTACAGAATTATAAGGAACGCAAACACGGTAATCAATGGAGCTGATAATGCAACAGGACCTGACGAAGAAAGAAATGCAGCCAAAGGACAGGCCTTGGTCTATAGAGCTTGGGCACATTTTCAACTTGTTCAGTTATACGGAATTCGATATCAAGCAGGGCAGGTAAATGATCAAATGGGAGTTCCTATTGTATTAACTACTGCTTTTGAACCACTGCCTCGTTCTACCGTCGAAGAAGTGTATACTCAAGTCAATGAAGATCTGGATGAAGCTATTGTACTTCTGGAAGGGTATGGCAGACCAAACAAATCTCATTTGGATCAGAGTGTAGCTCAGGGATTAAAGGCAAGAGTGGCATTGGTGCAAGGAAATTATTCGATTGCTGCAGATTTTGCCGAAACGGCTAGAGCTGGGTATCAGTTGATGTCAAGAGACGACTATTTTAATAATTTCAGTGATTATGAAAGCGATGAGTGGATGTGGGGAAGTCATATCGTAGAAGATCAAAGTGACACCTTTGGTAATTTTGGGGCTTTTATTTCTAGAAACTTCAGTTCTTCTAACATACGAGGTAATCCAAAGGCTATTAATAGTCTTTTGTACGATACCATGTCGGATACCGATGTGCGAAAATCTTTATTTGATCCCACAGGAGATCATGATGTATTACCTCCTGGAATCGTAATTTCCTCAAGACATCGTAAACGACCATTTACCAGTCAAAAATTTATTGCTGAAGGTGTAGGGGATAGTAGGATGGATGTTCCTTACATGCGAGTTTCTGAAATGTATTTGATCGAAGCTGAAGCAAAAGCTAGATTAAATGATCCTACAGCTGCTGATGTTCTCTTGGAGATTGGTGCCGAGCGAGACCCAGCGTATATAAGATCAGCAAATACAGGAACAGCTTTGGTTGACGAAATTTTACTACATAGGCGTTGGGAATTATGGGGAGAAGGTTTTAGGTTTTATGACCTAAAACGAACAAATGCCGCGCTTAATAGAAATGGTGCAAACCATTCTACAACTCTGGCAGTCGTTTTCGACGTTCCTGCTGGAGATAACAGATGGCAGTGGCTTATTCCACAACGCGCATTGGATGCTAACCCTCTATTAAGGCAAAATCCATTGTAATTAAGCCTTAATTAATAAACTGAATTATATAATTGTTTAGTTTGTGTTAGCCTTTTGTAATGAGTTCAATTGTTTTGTAAAAAACATTGGACTCATTATCAAAGTATTTTGATGATTAAAGCATTGCTTTATCCATATGCTTTTAAAAAACAAAGATTTTTTTAGATCTCTGGATGAATTAATCTGTACTTTTAAAATATGAAATTTCATATTCTAAAGGAGATGACTGTTTACCAGGATTTTTTGAGAATAAAAAAAGCCTGGATCAAACACGACCGTTTTAACGGAGCAAGCAGTGTTACTTACGATCGAGAATGTTTGGATAAAGGAGATTTTGCAACGGTATTACTATTTGAAAAAGATACGAAACAAATCATTCTCGTTAAACAATTTCGATATCCCAGCATTCATCATGGTGATGGTTGGGTCCTGGAAATTCCAGCTGGAGGAATAGAAGAAGGAGAGGATCATAAAGAATGTGCTATTCGAGAAGTATATGAAGAAACAGGATACGTAACCAAAAATCTTGAGTATATGGTTACTTGTTATACCTCACCCGGAATTACTAATGAACGTATGATTCTGTATTACGCAGAGGTGGATCAAAATGATAAAACTGGTGAAGGAGGAGGAAACACAAATGAAGATGAAGATATTGAGCTGCACAAATACAGTATCCCCGAAATCAAAGAACTTTTATTGTCAGGAACCATCAATGATGCAAAAACAGTCATTGCTTTACAATGGTATTTGCTTCATAAAACTTAGGAGATAGATGATATACTATTTGAGATTGGTTAGAATAAAATCCAGCTTTTTATTAGTATTCAAGTTTTGAGCAAAAGAGTCAGTAACATGCTTACTGCGATTGGCAAGCCCTAGTTCCTGTAAACGTAAGATACTATCTTTATTTTCTAAGGTCACTTTACCGGTAAGTAATAGATTCATATCCTGCTCAGAGTGGTAGTAATCATATACTTTCTTCAATCCGGTAAGATATAAGTAATCTTTGGTAAATCCGCCTCCTCGATGCACTCTGAGTGTGATCTGCCAGGCAGCTTCGCGATCTAATTTATATTGACTATATAACAAATCAAAAGTACCTTTAAAATCGTATCCTTTGATTAGACTATCAGCAGCAATAACTCTATAGGCAAGTTCTTTCATTCTCTTCAAAGTCAAACTACCCGACATATATTCGCTCAACACCGCTAGTCCTTCTTGAGTTTCCGTATTGTTTACAAAACCATTAGAGAAAACTTTTAGCGGCTGACTTTTTCCATTAAAAGTAGTGACCATATGTACTCCAATTTCATGATTGGCCAAAACCTTTAACTCGTTTTCACTGAATTTGTAATTCCTTTTTAATACTAATGTTTCTGATGCGTTTAGTACCATAGCAGAAGCCGAGATATGAGTAGATTTTTTGATATTAAAATCAAAATCATACCGCTTAGAAAATTCATTAAAATAACTTTCAGCTTCGTCAACAGAGTACTTCTTGATCATACTTTCGGGCATGGGTTCGTCTTCAAAATGAAGAATAAAGCGGGCATTTTCTACATCACGTTCCTTAGGTGTTCCAAACACTTTTAAGGAATTGTAGTAAAAATTCTTTCCACTCCCAATAGTTTCTATGCATTGTATAAGGCCAGAATATTCATAAATAATATCCTGATATAACTTTCTGATCTGTTTATCCTCGATACGCTCTAATTTTTGATCAAAAAATAAGCGCTGTAATTTGTAAGGATTAAACTTGATCTTGCGATACTTAAAAGTTGGATTTTTTCGGTATTTGCTGGTAAAAAACAGTTTTTTTTCCTGCTCAATATTCAGAGGATTAAGAAAATTGAGTAATTCAATATTCTTGACCAGACGATCCAAATTTTGATCGATCTTAAAAAGATCACTATAGGTAGCTACAACATCTTCAATCATTATCTTGTCGTTGATTCTTTAAGGATTCGAGAATCACAAACTAACTGCAAAAAATGCAGATTAACAAATAGGTTAGCATTTAATCAATGAATCGGTCAAAAAATGATTTTGCGTGATCGGGGAGTATGGTTTTTAACTGTGTTTCTATAGCGTGAACTACTTCAGGATATAGGACATAATTCAGTTCATCGCAATATATTTTCGAAAATTCTGTAGCCAACACCAGGGTGTTTTCGAAGTTTGCCGTGATGTATTTTAGAAAATAACCATTTCCTTGAAAAGTGTCATTTATGGCTGCGGATGTTTTCTCAATATGCGGTAGTTTAATGTTAGACAATGCAGTACACCAGGATTGTGCAAAGGCATCGTATTTGGTGTGATCAATATTTTTGGTTCCCAAGTTGATAATAGGTACTTCTCGATCCCATCGCTGCCAGTTGTAGGAGTGCATATCATAAACGATTGCAGCTCCGTGTTTTGACTCGATTTTTGAAATCAAAGCCTGAACAACTTTGTAAAAATTATGATGCTTTTCAAGAGATCTGCGTTTTAACTCTGCAGGTAATGGGGTTTTCCAAAGTTTTTTGCTCCATGCATCCTCATAAACCGCAATTTCAGGAGATCTGTTTAGGTCATATTCAAATCTTGAGTCACATCCAGCAATAACAATAGGGTGACTTTGCACCATTTGTCGGGTAGCAGGATCCTCTTCATACCAACGATCGTATTCAGAATGTAAGCAGTATTCCCAAAGCTCTTTTCGAAATTGATGCCCATCATGCACAGCGGCACAAACATAATAGTCATAAGCCTCAATTTTCAAAGTAAAAGAATAGTCGTTGGCAACAGCATGGAAAGGTTCTTCCCGATGTATTTTTTCAATAATATCCTCGATGGATAGTTTAAGCATCATCTACAGTTTTTCTGAGTTTCGCTTTGCGATCGAATCTGTTTACGCGTTGCACTACCTTATCTTCGATAAAATCAACTACTTTTTCTTGTAGTCGTACTTTATATTTTTTATTGATATAAGTAATTCCTCCCGGGCTCATCACATTTACTTCAACCAACATTCCATTAATGACATCGATCCCTACAAAATACAATCCATCTTTAACTAATTTGGGACCAATCTTTCTACAAAGTTCTTTTTCTGTCTTCGTTAATGAGTGTTTTACTACAGAACCTCCAGCGGTTACATTAGATCGGTGATCATCTTCCCCTGGAATTCTGCGCATAGCCCCAATAGGTTTCCCGTTGAGGATCAATATACGTACATCACCTTGATCTGCACCTTCTATGTAATCCTGAAGAATCACATAATTACTGGATCCATCTTTGTTATCGATATAGAAATCCAACAAAGATCTGATACTACTCATTGCTCCTTTTTCGATCAGGATCACTCCAGAACCACCAAAACCATTCAATGGTTTCAATATCATTTTATCGTTTGGAGCTTCTTTAATCATCTTGATAAGGTACTCTTTATTTTTGGTAACGTGAGTTTTAGGAATAAAATGAGTTTCCAAATCATCAAACGCTGCAGTATATAGCTTGTTGTTGGATCTACGGATACCGTCGATATCATTCATGATAAAAACATCATCTTTTACCGAATCCAAAAAGTTAAGCATGATCATATCCAGAGGAGGATTACTACGTAAAATGATGACATCAAATCCTGCCAGCGGTAGCATTTCATCTCTAAAAGTGGTTTTGGCATGAAAGGATTTCATCGAAGAAGAAATCTTTTCGGTCCTATTGATCACTTTACAAAACGAATAGGTTACACTATCTCGGATTGTTAAGTTATAAGGAGTGGCAAGGGCAACACCATGACCACGTTTCGCACATTCATGAATAAGCGTTAGGGAAGTGTCTTTTTCTGGATCTATTTCTTCCCATGGATACATTAAAAAGCAAACATTCATTGCAGATGATTTTTGAATGTAAAAATTTACGTTTTTTATTAGAAAATCAAGAAAAATCTTAAAATAAAGTTTCTTCTATGTTGAAACTATTATTCACACTTGATATTAACACCTACGTTATTTAATTTTTTCCATACCGGATGATTTGTAGGTTGTGGTGAAATATCAAAACGAACCAAGTGTTTGTTTTCCTTTTGACAAGGTGTGTGATTCACGATGATGAAAAGTTCAACGGGTTGTTTTGTGATAAAAGCATCGTAGGTCAAAACTTTGCCTACAAACGTAGTTGTGCTAATTTTTTCAAAAAAGGCCTTTGATTTAGGAATTTGATTCTCATTGACATCCGATTTTGCAACGATATTCATGAGGCCATCGTAATAGATTTCAAGTTCTTTTTCTATTTTTTTGGCAGATAACGTTGGATCTTGATCAATTTCCCACAAAAAAACATAAGAAAAATAGTCTTTTGCTCCTTTGGTTCCCCATCCGGGAGCAAATTGTACATATTCTACACCGGTATATGCTAATGAAGGTGCAAAATCTAAGGGAAGTTGAAGGATTTCACTTCTCCAACCATCAGGTGCAGAAAGCTTGTTTTTGACAGATTTTTCTGGGCTACATTGTAAGAATAATAAAAAAAATATAAAAAAAGGTATGGTTTTTGTCAATTTCATTTTTGAAGTATTATTTTAGTGCTAAAAGTACTAAATTGTATTATTATAGAATTTTCATAAATTTGTGTTAAAGCAAATGGAATACAAAACCTACAAAATGAATTATTATAAAACATTTTTACTATTGCTCTTTTTCGTAGTTCAGGTAGCCCCAGCTCAAACTGAACAAGATAGAAGAGAAGCCGAGATCATTAATATCCAGAGGGATATCGTAGCCAAACTTACTGGTCACGAACCTATCAAGGGTAAAAAGAAGCTAAGCAGTAGATTTACGAATGCCGAGAGAAAAGCTACGGCCGACTATTTACTAAATTCTTTAAAAGAAGCTGGTTTAAAGCCAGTGAAAGAAAATTATAACGTTCAGGATAAAAAGGGAAATCAATATAACGGAAACAATGTTTATGCTGAAATTCCTGCAACGAATGGTAGTGACGAATGGGTGTTAATTTGTGCGCACTACGATACGGTAGAAAATAGCCCTGGTGCGGTTCATAATGCTACTGGCGTAGCTATAGCTTACTATGTTGCCAAAAAAATAGCTGAGCTGGAGACTAGAAACAAAAATTTTATGGTAGTATTCTTCGATCATTGGAAAAGCAATATGATTGGTACAAGAATGTTTACCAAAAAATTACAAACCGATGGATATAATATACACTCTATGCACAGAGCGGATTATATGGGATGGGATAATGATGAAGATCGTGCGATTGAATTGTTGGCGTCTAACATTAGCTTAGAATCCTTATATCGTATCGAATCTCCGGTTCCGGTGTATAAGCGTGAAGTAGCTACTCCGGAAAGTAGATTCTTTTCTAACTTCGGTTACGAAACCGTTACCCTTACCGCAGAATTGAAAAACGCAGATAATTCTCCTTTTGTTAGACAAAGTGAGGACAAGTATACGACAGTGAATTTTAAATATTTGGCGTCAACTACAGAGATTACCTATAATGTAATGAAGGCATTAGCCACGGAATAAGAAAGATCGGAAAATTTTATAACGAAAGAGTTCTTACTTAAGTAAGAACTCTTTTAGTTTTTGATAACTATCTATAGGAATGTTTTGTTTCTCTTTGTCTAGTACACTCTGAATCTGCTCAGGAATTTCTACAGTAACATCCAAGGTATCTTCTACTATATCAAGGAATTTTACCGGATGAGCGGTTTCTAGGAAAATACCGTAATCAGTTCCATTTAATTGATGTTCCTTTAAACCTAAATACCCAACAGCACCGTGTGGATCGGTGATATATCCACTAGTGTCAAATACACTTTTCATTGCCTCTTTGGTTTGCAGATCATCAAAACTATAGGCGGAGAAAGAATCCTTTAGTACTTCAAAGTTGTTGCCAAATAACTCTTGAATTCTAATAAAATTACTAGGGTTACCTACATCCATAGCATTTGATATGGTAGCTTTTGAAGGTTTAGGTTCGTACTTTTCTGTTTGTAAATAAGAAACAACGGTATCATTGATATTGGTAGAAGCTATAAAATGCTTTACCGGAAGACCTAATTTTTTGGCGACAATACCCGCACAGATGTTTCCAAAATTACCACTAGGTACCGAAAATGTAATTTCTTTTCCTTTGTGTTTTACCTGCTTGTAGGCAAACAAAAAGTATAACAATTGTGGAAGCCATCTGGCTACATTGATAGAATTTGCTGAAGTTAGTTGAACACTATCAGTAATACTAGTGTCTAGAAATGCAGTTTTGACCATATCCTGGCAATCGTCAAAAACGCCATCAACTTCTAATGCAGTAATGTTTTGGCCAAGAGTCGTTAACTGCCTTTCCTGAATGTCACTTACTTTTCCTTTAGGATAGAGAATTACAACTTCGACTCCCTCAACTCCTAAGAATCCTTTTGCTACGGCTCCTCCTGTATCGCCGGAAGTCGCCACCAAAACAGTAACCTTGTTTTTATTATGTTGATTAAAATAACCCAGGCACCTAGCCATAAAACGAGCACCCACATCTTTGAATGCCATGGTTGGCCCATGAAACAATTCTAATGTTCCTATGTTGTCCTGAATATCTACAACAGGGAAATCAAAACTCAAAACATCCTTTAAAATATCTTTGAGTTCTTCTTCAGGAATTTCATCACCTACAAATTGTTGGATCGCCCGAAAAGCAATTTCAATGTTATCCAGCGTATCAATAGTTTCAAAAAAACTATCGGGCAGGGGAGTTATGTTTTCTGGAAAATACAAGCCCCTATCTGGCGCCAAACCTTTGATAACAGCTTCAGAAAAAGAAACTTTTGGTGCGTTATGATTTAAACTATAATATAACATTTGTTTGTCGATTAATGGTTGAGTACGGCCGAAAACTCTATCTCGACCAAAATTTCGGGATCAATGAGTTTAGCTACTTCTACAAGAGTAGCAACAGGTCGTATTTCTTTAAAAAATTCTCCGTGTGCTTTTCCTATCAATTCCCATTTTGAAATATCGGTACAGTACATCCTAGTGCGTACCACATTATTAAGGTCTGCTCCAAGATCCTTTAATGCTTGTTCGGCAATTTTGATAATACCTACAGTTTGCTCATATTCATTTGCTCCACTGGCTGTAGTTCCAGAAATTTCAATAATATCTCCTATTTTAATAGCTCTTGAATATCCTACAATATCTTCCCAGGGAGCTCCAGTACTTATTTTCTTTATTTCTTTCATTATGAATCGATTATTTTAACGCCTTTATCATTGATTTTTGAAACATGAATATCAAACGCAAGTCCCGTGGTATCATACACTTCTCGAATTGCAGTAGCAACATGATTAGCTGTTTCAGTTCCTTTGCTAAGCGTAAAGATCGAAGGTCCAGATCCTGAAATCCCACACCCAAGAGCTCCTTTACTCATTGCAGCTTCTTTCACTGCATTAAATTCAGGTATCAGAATGGATCGCAATGGCTCGATGATAACATCCTCCAGACTACGACCAATAAGGTCATAATCCTCAGTATACAATCCAGCTACAAACCCACCAACATTTCCCCACTGCCGAATCCCATCTTTGAGGGTGATATTAGATTTAATTACAGAACGAGAATCTGAAGTTTTTACTTCAATCTGTGGATGAATTACGGTTATCATTAAATCTTCTGGAGTATGTAATTTAATCACATCGAGAGGAGAATAACTACGTACTAGGGTAAAGCCGCCTAACAGGGCAGGGGCTACATTATCTGCATGTGCATTACCGCTTGCCAATTTTTCTCCTTCCATAGCAAAGGCAACAAGATCCTGAGGCGAAAAAGGATTGCTTAGCAAATGATTAACCGCCCAAACAGCTCCGGCACTACTGGCAGCACTGCTCCCAATACCACTTCCTGCTTTTATTTTTTTATAAATCTCTATATCTACTCCCAGGGATTGACCGTACTTTTTAAGCAAAGCTTCGACAGCAACACCTGCTACATTTTTGTGTGTCTCGATAGGGAGATCAGCACCTTCGATTTTGGTGATTTTTACACCTGGATCTTCATGCAGGGAAATCACCATTTCGTCACCTACAGTATCCAAACAACATCCTAACACATCAAATCCACAGGATAGGTTGGCTACAGTAGCAGGAGCGAATATTTTAATACGTTTGTTCATATTCACTATTTTTTACCAATTCTAATGATATCTGCAAAAATTCCCGAAGCAGTTACATCTGCTCCGGCACCTGCTCCTTTAACGATAAGAGGCTGTTTAGGATACCTGTCTGTATAAAAAAGAACAATATTATCACTACCTTCAAGGTTGTAAAATGGATGATCGGCAGGAATGAACTGTAGTCCTACTTTTGCAGTTCCATCTTCATATTGTGCTACGTATTTTAATCGGCTATTTTTTTCATTTGCCTCTTCAAGAATAGATTTAAAATGAGACTCATTTTCAGTTAGGGAAGTGAAAAAATCTTCCACGTTTTTGGTTTCCAAACTATCAGCAGGTAAGAAAGAATCGTTTTCAATATCCTCCAGTTCCATGATTTTACCACTTTCTCTGGCTAGAATCAGAATTTTACGAGCTACATCAACACCACTTAGATCAATTTTTGGATCAGGTTCGGTATATCCTTCTTGCTGTGCTTGTTTTACTATATCATGAAAGGTAACACCTTCTTTGTAATTGTTGAAAACAAAATTGAGACTTCCTGATAGAACAGCCTGTATTTTGTGAATATTATCTCCTGAAGCAATAAGATTATTGAGTGTATCTATAATCGGTAAACCAGCACCTACGTTGGTTTCATATAGGAACGAAGCATTGAATTTTCTGGACAAGTTTTTCAACTCTTCGTAGTTGTTATACTCGTCGGCACAAGCAATTTTGTTACAGGTCACCACCGCCATACTTTCGGCCAGATAATATTTGTAAATTTTTGCAATGTCTGGGTTAGCTGTATTATCAACGAATATAGAGTTTCGTAGGTTCATTTCCTTTGCTTTTTCAAAAAATGCCTTAGCATCTGCCTTTTCTCCGTTGGCAAGCGCTTCTTCCCATTGATCTAAAGCAATACCTCCTTCATCAAAAATCATTTTTCGAGAATTCGACATACCGACCACTCTAATTTTTAGTCTTAATTTATCTTTAAGATATTTTTTCTGCTGATCTAGCTGTTCTAATAATTTACTTCCTACATTTCCGACACCAGTAACAAACAAGTTTAATTGTTTTGTTTTTACCTCAAAGAATCTTTCATGTAGTGTATTCAATGCTTTTTTGATATCTTTTTCTTCGATGACCACAGAAATATTTTTTTCTGAAGCTCCTTGTGCAATGGCTCTAATGTTGACATTGTTTTTACCTAATGTGCTAAACATTTTACCACTCAATCCCTGATGAGAATACATATTATCTCCAACCAGTGCGACAATGGCTGCCTTGTTTTCAATTTTTACAGGATCTAATCTCTTTTTTGCGATCTCAAACTCAAAAGTAGTATCCAAAACTGTTTTGGCTTTTGAAGCTTCAGATGCTTCTATCGCCAAACAGATAGAATGTTCTGAGGATGCCTGAGTGATGAGAATCACATTGATGTTATTAAGGAAAAGCGTTTCGAACAAACGTTTTGAAAAACCTGGAATGCCGACCATACCACTACCTTCCAAAGAGATAATGGAGATGTTGTCAATATGACTAATCCCTGTAACTGGTTTTTCCCGGTCCGAGACTTCTCTTGTGATTAATGTCCCTTTAACTTCGGGTTCGAAAGTGTTTTTGATAACTATAGGGATATTTTTATCCAATACCGGGTGAATAGTAGGTGGATAAATCACCTTCGCTCCAAAATGAGAGAGCTCCATAGCTTCATGATATGAAATATGTGCTACTGGTTTGGCTTGTTTTACCAATTTTGGATTAGCGGTGTACATCCCACTTACATCTGTCCAGATTTGTAACTCATTGGCATCCATTGCAGCAGCCAGAATTGCAGCAGTAAAATCGGATCCTCCTCTTCCTAGAGTAGTGGGTTCTCCATCCTGTGTTCTAGCCACAAATCCGGGAAACAGGCATACCTTATGTTTTGTAACAGAAGCAAAATCTTGAATCCTTTGATTGGTTTCTGTATAATCTATAGAAACTTTTGAGTTTACTGTTTTGACAATCAGCTCTCTCGAATCCTTCAAAACAATATCAAGTCCTTTTACTTTAGCTGCTTCGGATATAATATAAGAAGATAGCATTTCACCAAAACTTGAAATTACCGAAGCAGTTTTTTCAGACAATTCACTTAATAGAAATACTCCTTCACAAAGAGATTCTAGCGCATTAAGTTCAGATTTTACTTTACTGATAATAGCACTTTGAGAAGTGATAGGAATTAATTCTTTTATGGCATCAAAATGCCTTTGCTCGATAGTAGCAAGCGTTTGTTTATATGCTTCATTATTGTTTGAGGCTTCTTCTCCTGCCTGTAATAATAGGTCTGTAATTCCTCCCATCGCAGATACTACCACATACAAAGGTGTGGTAGAAGATTGGTTTTCAATGATATGAATTACCTTTTCTATGGTAGCCGCATTGGCTACAGACGAACCTCCAAATTTTAGAACGTTCATAATATGTTTTTTAGATTGAAATAAAAGTGATAAAGCTTAATTTTCGGTAGCTTAATCTTAATAAACTACGTACTCTTTCTGTGGTGATATATAATGTATTAACCCCTAGGGGTAATAATAGTACCCGTGATAGAAGTTCTCCCAGAAAGGGTAATCATTTCTAACCTAATCCATGAAGCCGAGATGTAAACGGTACTTAACATTAGTTTGCTTTATATTATAAGTTCAAATGTATAATTTTTTACTTTTAGAGAAAATTAAATTAGAACTATCCTTAAACTTTTGTTAATTCAATAATATAGGTATAGTTTCGTTGTAGAATTCTCAAAAAAAATAAGCAAAGCAAGCTCATGAAAATATTTTCAGCATCACAAATGCGTATGGCAGACGAAGTTACCATAAAATCAGAGAAAATAACTTCTTTAGAATTAATGGAACGGGCTGCAGGTCAAATTTTTAATCTTTTGCATCATCGATTACAGGGAGCACAAATACCTATCCATGTGTTTTGTGGTATAGGAAATAATGGAGGAGATGGATTGGTGATTTCAAGATTATTAGTAGAACATGGTTATAATGTAAAAACCTACATTGTTAATTTTAGTGAGAATCGATCCAAAGATTTTCTGGTGAATTATGATCGATTAAAGGAAATAGCAAAAGAATGGCCTTTCCAGATTAAATCTGAAGAAGATTTTCCCACTGTTCAATATCAGGATATGGTGATCGATGCTATCTTTGGGATTGGGTTAAATAGACCGTTGGTACCTTGGGTGACCCAGCTTATTAAGCATATCAATAATGCACGTTGTTTTACGCTCTCTGTTGATATTCCTTCTGGTCTGTATGATTACAAAAAACCTGATGATCCTGAAGGAGTTATTTTTGCAGATGTAACAGTCACTTTTCAGTTACCTAAGTTGGTCTTTTTCTTACCGCAAACTGGAGGTTATACCAAGGAAATAGAGGTGATTGATATCGGATTAGATCGAAATTTTTTGCATCAGACACCCGGTATTGCAGAATTGATTAACAAAAATGAGGTAGTTCCTTTATATCGTTCTCGACATAAATATAGTCATAAAGGTACTTTTGGACATTGTGTATTGATTGGGGGAAGTTATGGTAAGATAGGAAGTATGGTATTGGCCACCAAAGCCGCTTTAAAAATGGGAGCAGGTTTGGCTACCGCTTATATACCCGAGTGTGGATATGACGTATTACAAACTACAGTACCAGAAGCCATGGTGATTACCGATAGTGATGATGAGTTGGAAGAGATCAATTTGGATTTTGAACCATCTGCAGTTGGTATAGGAATGGGATTGGGAACCGATGAGAAAACGATTAAAGCGTTTGAAGAGTTTTTGAAGGAAAATAAAGCTCCTATGGTTATTGATGCTGATGCTATCAATTGTATGGCCAAAAGACCTGAACTTTTAGAACATCTTCCTTTGCAAACCATCATTACACCACATCCTAAAGAGCTGGAACGGCTTATAGGGAAGTGGGAAGATGATTTTGACAAAATAAGAAAAGCACAGGAGTTTTCTGCTAAGCATCGTTGTGTTCTTATAATAAAAGGAGCTAACTCTATTATTATATATGAAGATCAAATGTATGTTAATAATTCTGGGAATCCTGGTATGGCTACCGCTGGTAGTGGAGATGTGCTAACAGGAATGCTTACTGGACTTTTGTCACAAGGATATGATCCAATTCGCGCAGCGGTGTTAGGTACCTATTTACATGGTAGTGCTGGAGACCTGATCGCTCAAAAAAATGGCTTTGAAGCGTTAATTGCTGGAGATATCGTGAACAATATTGGTCAGGCTTATTTGGAGTTGTTTAGGCAGCCACAGCAACAGGCACAAGAATAAAAATGATCAAAATATAAATATTTATTTTTGCTCAAATGATAACAGGAAAAAGCCTTTGAATAACTCTTGGGCTTTTTCTTTTTCCTTCCCAGAGATTGGATTGTTGTCCAGTAGTAATCCCGCTAAGGGATATTTTTCAGTGCTATAAACCTCAGGAATCATGCTTATTTGATTGTTATTCATATGTACCATAAACAATCCAGGGATTTCGGTAAAAACCGGAGGCAACTCTTCGAACTTATTGTATCCTCCATGAATCACCCATACCTTTCTCATGTCTTTCATGGCCGCAGGTAGCTGATATAATTCATTATGATCAATATATAAGAAACGTACTTGATCAAGTTCCCCTATAGTTTCTGGGAGTTCTTTTATTTCATTATGATCTAACCATAGCGAATATAGTTTTGGAAGTTTTGCTAAGAATTCAAAATTTTGAGTTCCTTCCAAATGGTTGTATGATAAATTCAGATCTTTAATCGATTTAAGGTCTACTATGTTATCTGGTAGCGTTTTGATATTATTTTGTTTCAGATTGAGAAAATCTAATGGAAGTGTAGACAATACATTAAAGGACTGCTTCCAATCAAGATCTGGATTGTTTACCAATGATAGTTGAGATAGATTAGTGAGCTTTCCTAAGGATTCGGGTAATCGATCAATATCCATATTGTCCATAATTAGAATGCTTAGTTCTTTATTCTCAGTGATTGTTTTGAATACTTCTTCAAGATCCAGATTTGGATTATTACTGATGTTCAACATTCTTAGGTTTGATAATTTCTGGACTTCTTTGGGTAATGCACTTAAGTTTTGACCACTTAAATCAAGTCTATAGATCTTTTTTAGCTTACTGTTTTCAGTAATGGAATAGTGCGTTTTCTTATAGAAGCTTTTGTAGGTATTACAACCACTTAGTAAGAATAATATCCCAAGAACTAAAAGATATGTATGCCTAACTTTAATCATTCGTTACATTTTTGTATAAAGCGTTTCCTGAAACTTCTATATAAATTTTGTCTTTGGTATCCACTGCCCATGGGAAACGAGGATTCAAACCTATACCATCGTGTAAGGTGTTTTGAATAAAAGCACCTGCTTTTTGACTGTTGATCCCTAGTTTGGAGTGTACACTATAATATTCATCCTGATACGTTCCATATGCGTATAGATTGCCATAAAATAAATCTTTGAAAGGAGGTAAGGTATACCAAACATTTTTACGTCCATCATCGGAGTTCACAGGATTTCTTGGTGATCTGCTATAATCGGGACGAGCAGTAAATATATCTATACCCAAACCGACCTGATAAATGGTATTTGGATTTTCAATTTTGGTAAATCCAACGTTTAAACTACCGGTTACTCCATAATCTGTTCCTGCACCATTAAACCATCCGATTTTAAAATCATTCATAAATGCAAAATGAATATTATGATTAGCATTACTGAAGCGCATTAGTAGTGCACCTCTCTTTAACCCATAGGATTTTAATTCTTTGGGTAAATGATCTTTACTGAAACCAAAACCTAATCCGTTAAAACCTCCTTTTCCTGCGGGATTGAAGATGATCGCAGTATTTGTGTTAGAAACCGCTGATCCTAATAAATTAGTGTTTTTACCAATACCTCCCAAACTGAAAAACTCATAAGAATAGGCCAATCCAGAAGTTTTTTTGGTGTGTCTTTTTATGAATTGATAGGTTGTAAAAGAGACACCGCTTTCTATAGAAAGATCACCATAATTCATAGTCCCAAATCCAAATACACCAAGTTTTAACCATTGATTCTGGTTTCCGAGTGTAATCTCTGCCTGCAGTAGGATTCCGCCATCAATATTTAGATTTTGAGCGTACAGCGATTGATTTAAGAGAATAAAAAAGAGTGCTATAAACCTTAAACAAATCACTTTCATAAATTATCTTCTGGGATGGAAATTATTCATTACTTCGCTTAAATGACTACGATCAACATGCATGTATATTTCTGTAGTCGTAATACTTTCGTGACCTAACATTAACTGTATGGCTCTTAAATCTGCTCCATTTTCTAATAAATGAGTGGCAAAAGAATGCCTAAAGGTGTGAGGGCTCACTTTTTTATGAATACCAGCTTTTTCTACCAAACGCTTAATAATTGTAAAAATCATGGCTCTGGTTAGTTGTTTTCCTCTTCGATTTAGAAATAATGTATCTTCATGGCCTTTCTGAATATTGATATGATTGCGTATTTCCTTGTGATAAATATTGATGAATTTTTGAGTGGTCTCACCAATAGGTACAAATCGTTGTTTATCTCCTTTTCCTATTACACTTATATATCCTTCGTCAAAAAAGAGGTGAGATAACTTCAATTCGATGAGTTCGGTAACCCGAAGTCCACAACCATATAAAGTTTCTATAATGGCTCTATTGCGTTCTCCTTCGGGTGTACTTAAATCAATTTGTGAAATGATCAAATCGATCTCCTCCACAGATAGGGTGTCGGGTAGTTTTCTTCCTGTTTTAGGAGACTCGATCAACTCCATTGGGTTGGATTCCCGATAATCTTCAAACACTAAATAATTAAAAAAACTTTTTAACCCAGAGATGATTCTTGCTTGAGATCTTGCATTCACCAATTTTGCGGTTTCAAAAACAAACTGTTGTAAGATGTTTTTATCTATGGATAGTGGAGAGGTTTCTATTTTAGAATTTTCAAGAAAGGATAATAAGCGTCTGATATCCAGTGTGTAATTGATTATTGAGTTTTCTGAAAGTCCTCTTTCTATTCGAAGATAGTGTTGATAATCCTTTAAGGCGTGTTCCCATTTCATTAGGATAAAAATAATAAAGAAAAGCATCTTTACACAAACTGAAAGGGATTAAAATCCGAGTTGTTTAGTTAACAAATTTGAAGTGAATTGTCTGAGTAAAAATAAAAATGGCAAGGTCTTTGTTTTATCAGGTTCTGTAAATTTTAAATAAACAAACATTAATTATGAAAAAAATTTTAGCATTTATCGCAATTGCATTTATCGGGGTTAGTATGAACGCACAAGAAGAGTCAATTCGTTTTGGAGCCAAAGCGGGTGTAAACTTCAATAATGTAAAAGGAGATAATGAAGGAACAGATAATCGTACCGGTTTCCATATTGGTGGGCTTGTTGAAATCCCAATCTCTGAAAAATTCGCGTTTCAACCAGAATTATTGTATTCTTCTCAGGGAACCCAGGTAGATGAGGATGATTTTGAATCTAAAACAAAATTAGATTACTTAAACATTCCTTTAATGGCTAAGTTTTATGCAGCAAAAGGATTTAGTATCCAGGCTGGTCCACAGATCGGGTTCTTGTTATCTGCAAATTCTGAAGGTACAGATTTGGGACAACCATTTGATAATGATATCAAAGATGAATTAAAATCGGTAGATTTTGGTCTTAACTTTGGAGCTGGATATCAATTGGATATGGGAGTGTTTTTTGAAGGTCGTTACAACTTAGGATTATCCAATATTTTTGATGAATCTGTATTTGATGTTCAAAATTCAGTATTCCAGGTTTCTGTAGGGTATAAATTCTAATCCTTAGAAAAAGATTAGTATAAAGGGCGTTATGTGATTCATAACGCCTTTTTCTTTAATACCTTTAACATATGTTCCTTGAAGTTCATTTTGAGAAACATATCTCCTCGATAATGAAACAATGATACTATTTGTAGTACTATTTTGCAAGTAGATTTGCTTTCTAAACTAAATCAATAAATAATAATGAAAAAAGTTTTTTTAGCAATCTGGTTATTTGGTATTTCATGTCATCTTATGGCTCAAGAAGAAAAAATTCGTTTTGGAGGTAAAGCAGGGGTTAATTTGTCAGAGATTCGAGGCTCTACTGATTATAGAACAAGTTTTCACGTAGGAGTGTTGACCGAAATTCCAGTACTAAATAAGATATCAGTTCAACCAGAATTGGTATATTCTTCTCAAGGAGGAGAAACTGTAACCTCTGATTTTGAAGCAATCTTTAAGCTTAATTATCTTAATGTTCCGGTCATGCTTAAACTTTATCTTGGCAAAAGTTTTAATTTTCAAGCAGGGCCGCAAGTAGGGTTTTTACTGTCTGCCAGAAGAGAATCTGTGGATAGTTTTGGGGGTATTACAGAAACATTGGATGAGGATATTAAATCATTCTTATCAGATGTTGATTTTGGATTAAGTTTTGGATTAGCGTATCAATGGAAAATAGGTGTCTTTATAGATACAAGATACAATCTTGGTGTTACTGATATTTCAAAAGTAGAATTTAATAATTCTGATATCGAAAACGGAACTTTTCAGTTTTCTCTGGGATATATGTTCTTATAATACGTAAGAAAATAAAGATTAAAAAGCTTCTTAAACACAGCAACGAGAAGCTTTTTTCTTTTATAGATGTATATAGTTCTAAAAATAAAACTACATTTGAGTACGTTTTATAGAATAAAAAAATGAAGAAAACATTCTTTTTGCCCCTAATTGTACTGTTTGCTACTTTTTCATCCTATGCACAGGATGAGGAACCTTTGTATACCAGAGCAGGTTTTAAAGCCGGACTTAACTATGCCAATATCGGTGGAGATATTGAGGATACCGATGCTAGAATCCGAATGCACCTTGGAGCTGTAGTCGAGTTTCCGATTACACAGCAAATTTATATACAAGCAGAAATACTATACTCTGCACAAGGATATACCATTGAAGAAAATGGTGAAGAAAACAAGATCAGCTTGAATTACCTAACCCTTCCTTTAATTTCAAAGTTTTATTTCGGAAATCATTTTAGCTTAGAAACAGGTCCTCGTTTTGCTACTTTAGCTAATGCTACAGAATCTGATGATGATACTCCAGAAGAGTTTTTTGATTCTTTTAATAATTTTGATTTTGGGTGGATTGCAGGTGTAGGATATAAATTCGAAAGCGGATTGTTTCTTCAAGCTCATTATAATCTAGGACTTAGCGATGTGATTGATACCAATGTGCTGGATGTATCCACCAATACTTCTTTAGTCCAGCTATCTGTAGGCTATTTATTTAAGACTAAAAACAATAGAAGACAAGAACCAGCAGTACAAGAATGAAATTGTTAATACTCAACGGACCAAATTTAAATTTACTAGGGAAAAGAGAGCCTGGTATTTACGGAGACCAAACTTTTGAAGGCTTCTTTAAGCAATTGCAAGAACAGTTCCCTTCGATTGACTTGTCATATTACCAATCCAATATTGAAGGAGAATTGATCGATAAAATTCAGGAGGCCGACGATACTGTTGATGGTGTAATTCTTAATGCCGGCGCCTATACACATACTTCTATTGGGATTGGAGATGCGATTAAGGCCATTGCTACTCCCGTAGTAGAAGTACATATATCCAATACTTTTGGGAGAGAAGCGTTTAGGCATCAATCTTATATTTCGCCAAATGCGAAAGGAGTCATTTTAGGCTTTGGGTTACAGAGTTATGAATTAGCCATACAAAGCTTTTTAAAATAACATATGTATAAGACGTATTTTAATTGGAGCAGTGGGAAGGATTCTTCCCTCGCACTATACCATGTGCTTCAAAACAAAGAATTTGACATCTCACAATTGATCACTACGGTAAATAGAGATTATAACAGAGTTTCTATGCATGGTTTGCGTGTAGAATTATTGGATCGACAAGTGGAAAGTATAGGGATTCCTTTACATAAAATTGAATTTCCTGCTCGAGTGTCTATGCAAATCTACACCGACACCATGAGAAGAGAGGTAGAACAGCTGAAAAAGCAAGGATATTCTCATTGTGTTTTTGGAGATATTTTCTTGGAAGATCTAAGGAAATATCGTGAAGAACAATTAAATGAAGTAGGAATACAGGCTTCTTTTCCATTATGGAAGCAAGATACCAAAGAACTACTTCGAGAATTCATTGACCTAGGCTTTAAGGCGATCACCGTTTGTGTAAATGCAAAATATCTGGATGAACATTTTTGTGGTAGAGTATTGGATCACAGTTTTATTGAAGAATTACCTTCAGAAGTAGATCCTTGTGGAGAGAATGGAGAGTTTCATACTTTTGTGTATGATGGTCCCATATTTAAATCACCGATAGATTTTGAAATAGGAGAGAAGGTACTGCGTGGCTATGAGCCCGCATCTGATCAAGATGACGATGACTGTTTTAAAGATGATGCAGATAAGAATTGGGATACCTCTTTTTGGTATTGTGATTTGATTCCTAAATAATAGTTTTAAAAAATAAAAAAACCTCAAAGTAAAGACTTTGAGGTTTTTTTTATGATAATTTGAAAATCTATTACAAATGAATCACCTCGTCGTAAGCATCAGCAACGGCTTCCATTACTGCTTCACTCATGGTTGGGTGAGGGTGAATTGCTTTTAACACTTCGTGTCCTGTAGTTTCTAATTTTCTACCTAAAACCGCTTCAGCGATCATATCGGTTACTCCAGCACCAATCATGTGGCATCCTAACCATTCTCCATATTTGGCGTCGAAAATTACTTTCACAAATCCATCCTTAGTACCTGCAGCACTTGCTTTTCCAGATGCAGAAAATGGGAATTTTCCGATCTTCAATTCATAACCAGCTTCTTTGGCTTGCTTTTCTGTCATTCCAACACTTGCGATTTCAGGAGTAGCATAGGTACAACCAGGAACGTTTCCGTAATCGATAGGCTCTACGTGCATTCCAGAAATTTTCTCAACACAAGTAATTGCTTCTGCGGTAGCAACGTGTGCTAGGGCAGGACCAGGAACCACATCTCCAATAGCATATACACCAGGGATATTAGTTTGGTACCAGTCGTTTACTACAATCTTATCTCTATCAGTAGCAATACCCAATTCTTCTAAACCTATGTTTTCGATATTACTTTTAATTCCTACAGCTGATAATACGATATCTGCTTCCAGAACTTCTTCTCCTTTTTTAGTCTTTACAGTAGCTTTTACGCCATCTCCACTGGTATCTACGCTTTCTACAGAAGAATTAGTCATTACCTTGATTCCAGATTTTTTAAAGCTTCTTTCGAACTGCTTTGATACTTCTTCGTCTTCAAGAGGAACAAGATTAGGTAGGAACTCTACAATAGTTACTTCGGTTCCCATTGCGTTGTAAAAATGTGCAAACTCAACACCAATAGCTCCAGATCCAACTACAATCATTTTCTTTGGTTGTTCTGGTAAAGACATCGCATCTCTATAACCAATCACCTTTTTACCATCTTGTGGTAAGTTTGGAAGTTCTCTTGATCTTGCACCTGTAGCAATAATTAGGTGTTTTCCTTGATAATCTGTTGCTTTACCATCTGCATCTGTAACCGTGATGGTGTTGCTTGATTTTAGTTTACCAAAACCTTCAATTACATCAATTTTGTTTTTCTTCATTAGGAATTGAACTCCTTTGCTCATTCCTTCAGCAACTCCTCGGCTACGTTTTACAACCGCTCCAAAATCCTTGTCAAAATTCTCTACAGTAAGCCCATAATCTGATGCATGTTTTAAGTAATCAAAAACCTGTGCACTTTTTAATAAAGCTTTGGTAGGAATACATCCCCAATTTAGGCATACACCACCTAAACTTTCTTTTTCTATAATTGCGGTTTTAAACCCAAGTTGTGAAGCTCTAATCGCGGCAGGATAACCTCCAGGACCACTACCTAAAACAATGATATCATATGTGCTCATAAATGTCGATTTTTTTGAAGTCACGAATTTAAGGATAATTCGGCGATTCTAAAAAGGAATTAGATTTTCCTTAAAACAAGGTTTTCATGTATTTAAGCATAAAAAAAACACTATCCCAAGGATAGTGTTAATTTTTTGTACGATTTATCGTGTGTTCTGTGATATATTAGTTTTATATCAAATCTTTAGAACTCTAGTTTTAAAGCTGTTTTTACCGCTTCTAGGTTGTTTAAATCTACAGGAGGATTCTCTGCAAATGCAGAAGGTACAACTACAATTCTAAATACCTGATTGTCGGTAATGTCTGCTGCTAATGCTCCCAGGTCGTCGCTTTCTAAGAATATTTCTATACTAGCGATACTTTGCTCTGCATCGAATATGAAATTAAATTGAAACTGAGCAAAACCACTCGGTGAGAAGAAGAATGTTCTTGGTAGTGGCTCCCACACATCTACTTGTGCAGTAGATCTTGTAGGATCTAATATATATACAAGTGCCACATCAGCGTCGAATACATCTACATTGTCGGGTACAACTGCCTCTACGGTGAAGTTATTAGCAGGATTAAAACTTCTGGTAATTTCAAAAGTACTTCCAATAGTATCAAAATCTGTATCATCATCACTGGTACAAGAAGTAATTAATAAGGTAGAGAAACAAAGTAATGCAATAATCTTTTTCATAAATTCTAAGTGTTTATTTGTTGTAAATTATTTTTTGTCAAAATCGATACTAACCGAATTTACACAGTACCGTTGTCCGGTTGCTGTTGGCCCATCATCAAAGACATGACCCAGATGGCTTCCACAATTTGTGCATACTATTTCGGTTCTTATCATCCCATGCGAAGTATCTCTTATATATTCGATACTTCCTTCTATCGACTCATCAAAACTTGGCCATCCGCACCCAGAGTCGAATTTAGTGTTGCTATGAAATAGGGGAGCACTACAAGCCATACAAGTGTACGTTCCTTTTTCGAAATGCATGTTGTACTTACCGGTAAATGGTCTTTCTGTTCCTTTTTGACGCAATACAACATATTCATCATCAGAAAGTTGTTCTTTCCACTCTTGCTCGGTTTTCTCTACAGGGTATTTTTTCATTATTTGGTTTTTTCTGGTACAAATACTAAGGCATCTCCATTGATGCAATGCCTCCATCCAGTGGTTTCTCGAGGACCATCATTAAACGCATGTCCCAAATGACCACCACAGGTTCCACATTTTAATTCTACCCTTGCATATCCTATTTTATAGTCAACGTCTTTTTCAATATTTCCTTTTACTGCTCTGTCAAAACTTGGCCAACCTGTACCGCTGTCAAATTTATACTTGCTTTCATACAAAGGCGTATCACAAGCGGCGCAGTGAAAGGTCCCATCGTCATATACTTTGTTCAATATACTAGAATAGGGTCGCTCTGTTCCTGCTTGTCTCAAAATATAGTACTGTTCTGGTGTTAAAATCTCTTTCCACTCCTCATTGGTTTTAGAAACAGCATATACTTTCTTTTCCTTTTTGACATTTTTTTGAGCGTTACCTGCGCAACCTACTACTAAAGCTACAAAACATAATACAAATAATCGTTTCATATTTTTTAATTAAAATTAAATAAAGTTTTAGTAATAGTCGTACAAATTCGTTTTCAATAACGTATCAACAACTATTCCAAAATAAATTTTACGATTTGGGAAATGACTTTCTGGTCTCCAAGAATTTTGCGATGCCCCAATTGCTCGGTTAACAATAGCTCTCCATTTTCTAAGGCATCGGTAATCTCATGAGCCGAACTATAATGTACATCCACATCGTTTTTGTCATGAACCACAAGCGTTGGAATTTTGATGCCTTTTGCCGAAACAGCTCCAGAATAATTATTAAGATCCTCCCCATATCGATGATCAAAATAAGATTTAAGCAGTTTAGCTACTTTTTCTGTTAACTGTAGATTTTTAGCAAAGTTTTTGGTGATTGCCGTTATACTATTGGCAGTACCTACAATAACTAGTTTTTGAATGTTGAGTCCATGTTTTGTGCTTCGCAATAAAGACATACCACCCAGAGAGTGACCAATTGCGGCTTCAAAAGGACCATATTGCTCTTCGAGGTAATGGATCGCTTCAATAAAATGTGGTAAAAGGGTTCTTTTTCCTGGAGATTTTCCATGAGCGGGAGCATCAAAACTCACTGTGCTATATCCCTTAGCTAATAATTGATCTGCAATTTTTGATAATTGTGTTCCACTACCAGACCATCCGTGTACCAAAAGTATCTTTTTGGGAGCGTCTCCATAATGATACACCATAATGTCTCGATTGATGGAGTTTACTCGAACTAACTCTTTTTTGCTTTGCTCATACATGCTTTTTTCTCGTTCTGGCATTTCGTAACCGAACGGAGTGAGAAAAATGCGAGCTGCAAATCGGGAGGCTAGAAAAGGAGAAATCCAATTCAGTATTTTGCCAGTATATAGAATGGGTTTTGGTATGAGTAACGCCTGAACAGGAATTAGATCTTTTTCCACGTGCTATTTAGATATTGTTTGGGCAATAAAATTAAAACATGAGATACTTCTAAATGAAAGAATTATCAATAATTAACATTTCATAGCAGTAATCGTGAAGAAATATATTTTAAGATTTGTTTCGTATAACCTGATAAAGTGCTTAATTTTGTAGCTTATTTTTAACCAAAGCTGCATGGGATTTTCCCCCACCGAAACAAAAAATACAGGAAAAAAGGTCTTATACGATTATCAAAAAAGAGATATCGATAAAATCTTTAGTCGTTTAGAAGAATTTCCTGAGAAATATAATCTTTTGTACCAACTACCAACAGGAGGAGGGAAGACGGTTATTTTTTCTGAAATCGTAAGACGATACATTGAAAGTACCAAGAAAAAGGTGGTGGTACTCACGCATCGTATAGAGCTATGTGGTCAGACCTCTAAAATGCTCAGCGAGTTTAGGGTAAAAAATAAGATCATTAATAGTTCTGTAAAGCAGTTATATGATCAGGATGAGTATATGTGTTTTGTGGCCATGGTCGAAACACTGAACAATCGCTTAAACGATGATCAATTAGAGCTGAATGATATCGGAATGGTGATCATTGATGAGGCGCATTATAATTCCTTCAGAAAGCTATTTAGATTCTTCAAAAATTGCTTTATTCTTGGGGTAACGGCGACGCCTTTAAGCTCCAATATGAAGCTACCGATGAAAGATAATTATAACGAACTTATCGTTGGGGATACCATTAATTCTTTGATTGGAAATGGATTTTTGGCTAAGCCAGTTACGTATACCTATGACGTAGGTTTGGGATCCTTAAAAATAGGGATGAACGGAGATTACACCGTAAAATCCTCTGAAGAATTGTATACCAATATGCTGATGCAGGATAAACTGCTTAGAGCATACGAGGAGCGCTGTAAAGGTAAAAAGACCTTGGTTTTTAACAACGGGATCAATACTTCGATTTATGTGTATGATACCTTTAAAAGAGCAGGTTACCCCGTACGTCATCTGGATAACACGCATAGCAAGCAAGAACGGGAAGATATCTTGAAATGGTTTAAAGAAACTAATGACGCTATTCTAACATCCGTAAGTATTCTGACTACCGGCTTTGATGAACCTACCGTAGAAACTGTTATACTAAATAGAGCAACAAAATCACTCACGCTATATTTTCAAATGATTGGTAGGGGATCTCGAATACTCCCTACAAAACCTGAGTTCTCGATCATTGATTTAGGAAATAATACAGCGAGGTTTGGATTATGGAATTCTGATGTGGACTGGCAATCAATCTTTAGATCTCCTGATTTTTACTACGATAATCTAATTGGCGATGAAGAAATTGAAAGAAATTTCAAATATGTCATGCCCGATGATATCCGAAAAGAATTTGCAAATACCACAGATTTTGACTTTGATATAGAAGAAGAATATTCCAAAACAAAAAAATACAATCTACGTAGCTTGACGGTTTTAGAAAAATCGATCGAACAACATGCTCGTATGTGTGTAGAGAATAGCGAGGATGTTTTTGATGCAAGAATCCTCAGTAAATTGTTGGCTTCAGATATTGAATATAGGGTACGAAGATATTCTTATTGTATTAGTAAAAGTACCAAGAACTACAGGGATTGGTTAGAAGATGATTATAAGCGGAAACTAAGATCCAAGATCAATCAACTATTTAT
This sequence comes from Aquimarina sp. KJ22-3, assembly GCF_055808215.1. Lineage (NCBI taxonomy): Bacteria > Pseudomonadati > Bacteroidota > Flavobacteriia > Flavobacteriales > Flavobacteriaceae > Aquimarina > Aquimarina sp. KJ22-3. Next base: position 2,686,828 of record NZ_CM147859.1, read on the forward strand.
GGATGATTAAGTTGTAGACTTCACCATAAGTTTTCCTTTATTTTTTCCATGAAATAACATATTCAAAGCATTGGGTAGGTTTTCAAAACCCTCTAGTATGGTTTCTTGATATTTCAAGCGTCCATCTTTAACCCAAGGTGTCATCTCTTTTAGCATTTCATCCATTCTGTCAGTATAATCTCGAGCTAATACACCTTGAATAGTCGCGCGTTTGTATAATATGTGGTGCAAAAATCGTGGTCCCATTTCAGGAGTATCTAATCCTCCCGAATACTGAGATATTTGTCCGCAAATAATGATTCTTGCTTTGTGGTTAATTAATTCAAAGATGGCATCTGTAATAAAACCACCTACATTGTCATAATAGATATCAATGCCTTCTGGACATACCTCTTTAATTGCTTCTTTGATTTTCTGATGAGATGGATGTTTTTTGTAATTGATCACTTGATCCACATCGAGTACGTTTTTTAAATACGCTAATTTTTCATCTGATCCAGCAATACCAATCACTTTGCATCCTTTGATTTTTGCAATTTGAATAACAATTTGCCCCACAGCTCCCGAGGCACCAGATACTACTACCGTTTCTCCTTTCTTTGGTATTCCGGCTTCGATCAATCCAAAGTATGCAATGCGTGCTGGCATTCCTAATATTCCTAGAGCAGTGGTTACTGGAACTTCGTTGGGGTCCAGTTTCCTTAGTTCACTTGTTTTAGCAATAGCATATTCCTGCCAACCGGTATAGGATAATACCCAATCTCCAGCTTTTATATTGGATTTGGAATCATTACACGCAAGGACTTGACCTACCACAGCACCTCCTTGTACGGTGTCTAAAGGGTGTGGTGCCTCCCAGGTATTATGCTGAGATTGCTGAATTCTCATATAGGGATCTACACTCCAATATTTTGATTGCAACAGAGCTTCACCTTCTTTAATGGTTGAAGTATCTATAGTTGATTCTTTTAATGTATAGTGCTCGTTAGTAACTATAGATTGCGGACGTTTGGTATAGATCCATTGATGGTTTTTTAGTAAGGCCATAGGTGCTTGTATCTAGTTGTTTAGTGCTAATTCTACAGCACGCTCAGCATGGATTTTTGTGGTATCAAATACAGATATGTCGACATCATCTGGTTTGATCAATAAAGGAAGCTCTGTACATCCTAGAATTACACCTTGCGCACCTTGGTTTTCTAAGGTCTTGATGATCTTTTTTAAGGTTTCTCTGGATTCATCAAGAATATTACCTAGTACTAGTTCTTTGTATATGATGTTATGAACAATTTCTCTATTCGTTTCGTTAGGAATGATTACGTCCAGACCAAAATCCTGTTGCAAAGTATTTTTATAAAAATCTTTTTCCATAGTGAACTTAGTCCCAAGCAGCGCTATTTTTTGTAATCCTGAAGCTTTTATTTTCTCACCAGTTGTCGTAGCAATATGTAAAAATGGAATGGAAACATTGCTGATAATCTCAGGACTAGTTAAATGCATGGTGTTGGTACAAAGTATGATAAAATCAGCTCCAGCGTTTTCTAATTGTTTTGCAGCGTCAACCATTAATTGATTAAGAGTTTCCCAGTCTCCTTGACGTTGCAATTGTTCGATCTCTGCAAAATCAACGGTTAGTAATATACTCTTGGAAGAGTGTAAACCGCCAAGCATATTTTTTGTGTATGTATTCATAAGTTGGTAGTACATAGCTGATGACTCCCAGCTCATTCCTCCAATTAAGCCTATTGTTTTCATGTGTGTTATTTTGAATTCACTTCAATTTCTCCTGTTAAATACGGTACAGCGTATCCGGTAAGGAATACACGGTCGTTTTCTAATCTACATTGTAATTCTCCTTTTCTGTCGGATAATTGAGTTGCTTTTAACTCAGTTTTGTTTAATATGTTTGCCCAATAAGGAACAAGCATAGTGTGTGCCGAACCGGTTACTGGATCCTCCAAAGGGATCTCTGGATTAGCATCAAATACTCTGGAAACAAAATCTGCTTGTTCTCCCTTTGCAGTAATAATGGTACACAAATAGGGGAGTCCCTTCAGTTTGAAAAGGTCAGGAGTTGCATTTTGTATTTCGGCTTCAGAAGAAACGGTGATCATTAAATCTCTACCTGCAAAAGCTTTCAAGGGTGTTATATCAAATGCGTCATACACTTCTTTCGGGATATCAATTTCTTGTGGTGGGTTAGCTGGGAAATCTAAAGTTATACTTCCGTTTTCTTCTTTTTTTGCTTTCAGAATACCACTTTTTGATGAAAAAGTAACTTCATCGAGATGCGTGTCGATATGATTAAAGATAACATATGCCGCTGCCAGAGTTGCATGACCACAAAGGTCAATTTCTTCGTATGGCATAAACCAGCGTATTTCAAAATGATCTTCTTTTTTTACAAAATACCCGGTCTCCGCCAAATTGTTTTCTTTGGCAACGTTTAATAGTGTTTCATCATCTAACCATTCTGGTAAATGACAAATTGCAGCTGGATTACCACCAAATAATGTTTTGGTAAAAGCGTCGATTTGATAGATAGGAATTTTCATTACTCGTAAATTTTTAAGATTTGACCTGTGCTATTTGTTTCTATGGTTTGTTTGTATACTTCGATGACTTTCTGTATGTCTACAGGGTAGTAGCCTGCAAATTTTTGGTTTTCTGGAAAATCTCCAGCAATTGCACCGGGAGCTACAACATTAAGTCTAATATTATTTTTTAACTCGTTGGATGCAGCTTGTACAAAGCTATGAATAGCCCCGTTTACTAATGACAATGCGGTAGCTTTGGGTTCATAGTGCTCTGCAAGGATTCCTGTGGTTAGCGTAATAGCTCCATTGTTGTTTAAATAATCCTGAGCTATACGGACCAAATTAACTTGCCCCATTAATTTACTTTTTATTCCGATATAATAATCCTCTTCTGTAAGGTCCGAAAAAGATTTCCAGGTTGCGGTTCCTGCTGCATTAATGACGATATCTAATTTAGGAAGTTTTTCAAATAGGGTTTTAATGGATTGGCTATCGGTTATATCAACTTGGAGGGAAGTGCTCTTGCGATGAGCTGCATATACTTCTTTGTATTGTTTTTTTAGCGAATGATAAATTTCTTTTCCTATGGTGCCCGTGGCACCGATCACTAATATTTTCATAATTATATATTTAATTTTATAAATATGTTGTTTCAAATTTTTTATAACTCTCGTAGAGAATTCAAATACTCAGCTATCATCTTCTCATTTCTTTTGAAGTAGGTCCATTTTCCATGCCTCGTGGTTATCAACAAACCAGCTTTATGCATACCTGATAAATAATGAGAGATAGTAGGCTGAGATAAACCAGACTTATCCTGAATGTACTGTCCACAAACACCATCATCAAAATGTCCTAATTCCTGATGTGGAGGAAAATTAGCTTCAGGATCTTTTAGCCATCTCAAAATATCCAATCGAGTAGGGTTAGATAGTGCCTTGTTGATATTCAATATTTTGTCATTATCCATGAATCAAATATACATATTTAATTTTATAAATATGTTAAACCTATTTTTTTTTAGTTTTTGATGTAACGAAATCGGGATTGTTTCGTCTAGTAAGTAAAGGCTATTAAAGTTAGTATATACCTAAACCCTAGATAGTTTTAACGATACATCTGCAGAGCGCCTATCCTGATATTTCTTGGGATAGGTGCTTTCTCTTTATAGGATAAGAAACTTAATTTTATTGTATGATAGCTACCAAAATATTCTTATTCTTGTCAATGTATGAATATTACACCACAATTAGATACCAAAAGGATAGCGATCAAACTTAAACCTGCTGTAGAGAAAAAGGTGAGGCAAGAACATCCATGGGTTTTTGAAGATAGTATTGTAAAGCAGAATGTAGCTGGAGATCCTGGTGATCTGGCGATTATTTATGATCACAAAAAAAATAACTTTTTGGCATGTGGTTTATACGATCCTTATTCTCCTATTCGTATAAAATTGATTCAGTTTAAAAAATCTGCTCGGATCGATGGCGCTTGGTTTTCAGACAAAATAAGAGCTGCCTTTGATATGCGTAAACCATTATTGGCTACCGATACCAATAGTTATCGATTACTTTTTGGTGAAAATGATGGGTTACCGGGGTTTATTGCAGATGTTTATGATCAGGTTTTGGTTATCAAATTATATTCCCATATTTGGTTTCCTTATCTCAATTGGATCATTCCAGAGTTAATTAAAGTCTCTGGAGCTCAAACAGCAGTAATGCGATTCAATCGATTGATTCAATCCAAAGGAGAAACTTATGACTTACATGATGGTCAGGTTATCTATGGGGATCTAGAAGACGAGGTGGTCGTATTTAGAGAACATGGGGTGCTTTTTTCTGCTAACGTGATCAAAGGGCACAAAACAGGATATTTTTTGGACCATCGACATAATAGAAAACGAGTAGGGGAGCTTTCAAAGGGAAAAACTGTGCTAGATGTTTTTTCGTACGCTGGTGGTTTTTCGGTTCATGCTTTGAGTCAAGGCGCCAAAAGTGTTACTAGTTTGGATATCAGTAAACACGCTTTGGACATGGCTAAAGCAAATGCATCTTTAAATACTCATACCGGGACGCACAATATAGTGGTAGCGGATGCATTTGAAGGGTTGCAAGATTTTATTAATCAGGGACAGCAATTTGATATTGTAGTAATCGATCCTCCTTCTTTTGCCAAGAGAGAAAGCGAAATCAAAAGAGCAGAGAAAAGTTATGCAAAACTGGCTGCTTTGGGAGCCAAATTGGTGGCCCGTAATGGAATTTTGGTATTAGCCTCTTGTTCTTCAAGAGTAAAGGCTGTAGATTTTTTCAGGATTTCAGAAGAACAAATTACTGCCTCGGGTAAACCATTTAAAGTACTGGAGAAAACATTTCATGACGTGGATCATCCAATTACTTTTCCAGAAGGAGCTTATCTTAAATGTGGTTACTACCAAATACAATAAAAAAACACCTGATACGCTAAACATATACAGGTGTTTGTCATAAAGTTTAGTGATATTTTAATGTCTGCCAAAGACGTGTACTTTTGCTCTTTTTCTCGATAAATTTTTGGTGTCGTAAAAAAATGTAATATCTCTTATCACTCTTTTTCCTCCTTCTAAATCGATAAGTCGCGTTGCGCTTTTTCTTGAAAAATTATATCGTAGCGGAATGATGTCTTTTTTACCGTTACCGTATTGAACGACCATTTTATGCATGTTTAAAGAACCTCCTGTTACTTTTACTTTTAGTTTGGTAAATCCTCCCTCTCTTGCGGTTACCTTGATCACATCTTTATCCAATCTATAATTTACCGTTCTTGATCCCAGGTGTTCCCAACGTACTATTTTTGTTGTAAAACTACTACCAACAAATAGGATTACCAGTAGCGTAGCTATAACCGAACTTTTTGTAATTGCATTTTTCATAGTCTAATTATTTGATTCAACATGTATTTGACTATGATGTGGTAAAAAGGTTTAATTTCGATTTGTTTTTTTACGAATTGGGTATAAAAAAGGATAGCTATTGGTTAGCTATCCTTTTATATGTCAATAGTTAGTGTGTGTCTAGTTAGCAGATAATAATGCAAAGAACTTATCCATATTCGGTAAAAGAACGATTCTGGTACGTCGGTTGATGGCCATATTTTCCTCAGTATCATTTTCTACGATAGGCTTGTAACTACTTCTTCCTGAAGCAATTAATTTTGATGGATCTACATCATAGCTGGTCTGTAATTTTCTTACAATAGAAGTTGCTCTTTTAACACTCAAATCCCAGTTATCCTGAAGTACTGCAGTGCTAATGGTTCTAGGATCGGTATGTCCTTCAACCATAACCTCTAAGCTAGGTTCAGAATTAATAACGTCTGCAAGTTTTTGTAAAATTCCGTCTGCCTTGTTACTCACTCTGAAACTTCCGCTATTAAATAACATTTTGTCAGAGATAGAAATCATTACTACCGTATTGTCGATATCGATAGAAATATCTTCATCTTCTTTTAAATTATCATCAAGCGAATTTTTAAGATTGTATGAAACTGCCAAGTTCATAGAATCTTTTAAGGAAGTAGCTCCCTGAAGTTTTTGAGCATCCACTTTGCTTAAAGTTTGCTTCATTTTTTCTTTGGTAACATTAGATATCATTGCAATATCATCTACCATCACCATTTTTTCATCGTTAGACTCTCTTAACGAGTTGATTTTGGAATTGTAATCTGCTACTCTGGCTTCGATTTTTGCAAACTTTTCCTCCAATTCCTCTTTTTCCACGACAGTCTTTTGCAAAGAGCTACGGGTGTCTTGTAACTCTTGTTCTAAAGCCACATACTTTTTCTTTGATACGCAGGAGGTTAATAATAAAGCTCCTGAGAAAACGATTAATGTGAATGATTTTTTCATGGTTATTTAATTAATATTTTATGCTTTTTTAACTGGTTCAACTCATATTTATTGCTCCTACGATTACTAATTTTTTCACATCAATTTCTTAAAAAGTGTTAATAAATACCCTTTAAAATGTAGTCCCGTAATTCTTTTATGGTTGCAGAGTATTTTTGGATTTATTTAAAATTTTGATTTTCAAAAGAGTAATAAGAATGACGAAAAAATGAAAGAATTTAATTCTATTTTAAATTATCCTTATATTGCAACGTTGTATTATTTTTACGGTCATTTGTTGTAAAAGATACCTCATAGCCCAGATTTACCTATAAACTAGAAAAAAGAAGTAACATTAATGTTTATAATTAATAATAGGCGAGTATCTTATTATATTCTAACCGTGTCCATAACTCTGTTATCCTTACAGGGTCTATACAGTCAGCAAGAAATTCATAGTATAAAGTACAAACCGCTAGCCAGTAACGGTAAGATCATCTATTTACCGATAGTTCCAGAACATAAAATGATCACTGCAGATAGCATCTCAAATGATATTGAAGATGACGTTGCATATAATGTATATGAAGATCATTGGGACAATGTTCGTTTTAATCCTTATGGTAATGAACTTTTGGACTTCCCATTAGAACTTCATTTTAAGGATGAAAATTTTGCCGCCCCGGTAAATCGTAAAATGGTAGTAACCTCTCGATATGGCTGGCGTAGGGGAAGGCCTCATAGAGGTATTGATATTGACTTAGTGGTCGGGGATAGTGTAAATACCATCCTTGATGGTAAGATACGTTATATAGGATATCATGGGGGACATGGAAAAACTGTGGTAGTAAGACACAACAATGGATTAGAAACAGTATATGCGCATTTATCTAAATATTTGGTAGAAGAGAATCAGGAAGTTAAAAAAGGTGAGGCCATTGGTATTGGCGGTATCACAGGAAATTCTAGAGGAAGTCATTTGCATTTGGAAGTCAAATATCGAGGAAAAGCCATACACCCAGAATATGTCTTTGATTTTTCTCCAGACACCAAGGTACGAGCCGAGACCGTTTTTATAACACGTAAATGGGCAGTAGCTCGATATCATAGATCCACAAGAAAGAGTAATATCGACTTAATTACTTCATTAGAAGGTTTGGACAAATTTAAAGAAGACCAAAAGAAAGTGTATACCGTCAAAAAAGGAGATACACTCTACGCCATAGCCAATAGGCACGGCTTACCACTTTCAGAAATTTGTAAAATGAATGCTATAAGGCGTAATTCTGTTCTTAAAATTGGACAGCAAATTATTTTGGTAAACAGCGAGGTGCAATAAGTTGTATGTTATGAAGGGCTGGTATCCTTCAAGTGTTTGTCTATAATTTCTAACAACTGTCCTTTACTGTAAGGTTTCAGAATATAATCATTCAATCCAGCATGTAAGATCTGTCGATTCAACTGGGTAACATCAACGGCAGTAAGCGCAATGATTGGTGTTTTGGGATCGAATTCTCTAATTCGTTTTGTAGTGCCAATTCCATTAAGCTTCGGCATGTTAATATCCATTAAGATTACATCATAGGTATTATTTTTTGCCAGTTCGATGGCATCAAAACCATTATCGATAGTGGTGCAATTAAAGTTCTCTTTGGAAAGCATTTTGTCTGCAACCAGGAGATTCAGTTTATTATCATCTACCACCAAAGCTCTTACTTGTTCTGGTATAGTTGACGTTTCTTCGTCTTTAGAGGCCATACTTGAAGTAGCAGGCTGTTCAGCGGTCTTTTCAGTCTGATGTATAGGTAGGTTTACTACAAAAGCATATTCTGAACCAGTCTTCGCGTTATTTTCTTTAATCACTTCACCGTTCAGTAAATTGGCCAACTTATTTACAATTCTAGAGTTTAATCCAGTGCCCAGATAAGAGGTTTTGGCCTGATCGATGTTCATAAACTCCTTATAAATAGATTTTTGATCTTCTTTTGAAATTTCAAACCCGTTATGATGAACTTTAAACGATATGGTATAGGTGTTTTCCTGATTTTTAATTAGATCTACCGAAAAGTGAACACTACCATTTTCTGTAAAGCGAAGCGCATTACTTAAAAGATTCATAAGTATTTGAGTTAACACGGTAGGGTCGCCAACTACCTGATTCTGAATCTCAGGATCAAAATGATATTCTAACTTATTATCACTATTCTCTGTAGCATAACTAAACGAATGAATCAAGTTTTGCGTGATTTCCTTTACATCAAAAATGGTATTCTGAAGTTCAATTTCTTCTGCATCCATATAATTGATATGCAGTACGTTATTAATCAGCATTAGTAAATAGTTACTACTAAATTTTAAAGACTTTATTTTTTTATTGTCCTTTAGTTTGGGATTTTCCTCTTCTATAAGATGGGTAAGCCCCATGATACCATATAATGGGACTCTTAACTCCTGACTTAGCAATGAAATGTAACTTTGTTGCGCCTCATACTGCTTTTGCGTTTGTTCTTGCAACTGCAGTAATTCTTTGTTTTTATTCCCAAGAGTTCTCTTTACTTTAATACATTGCACCAGTAAATAGGCGATGATAACAAGCAGAATTCCACCGATTACGTAGTAAGTCATTGTTATTTGTTTAGTATAACTAAAATAAGCTATATAAGGTTTATCTTACAAATTTGAAATGGGTTTTTTATAAAATGGCAAGAAAATTGTAGGTTTTGCAACGAATTAACAGACTTAAGGTTTATAATAAGTATATTTACTTTAAAAGATTTTAATGCATTATGGATATGAAAATGAAATTCTTTTTTCTTTTGCTTCTAGGAATAGGCATTCATGTAAATGCCCAGATAGAGAAGACTTCAGGTTTACGTATTGATCAAGGAGATTTAAATACTGACAAATATCGATTGTCTACTGCCAAACCTAATGCAAATCCCAATAATAGATTCACGCTCTCCAAAAAGCCAGAAGACGGTTCTGATATCAGGCAAAAAAAACAAACCTTTAGCATGAATACCAATAATAATCTGCTAGCACCTCAGGCAGAGGATACTCCCAAATGGTTTGGAAAAGATAAAGATATCAAGGACGAGTATAAAAGTGATCAATATTTGGGAGACTTCAGAAACAATGGAAAATTTGTAAGTCTCGTATATAGAGATCATGAGCAAGTAGATGGTGACATTGTTCGAATTTTTGTAAATGACGATGTTATCGCTCCTCGAGTATTTTTAACGGCCAATTTTCAGGGGATTAAAATTAATTTAATCAAAGGGTTTAATAAAATTGACATACAAGCTTTAAATCAGGGAGAATCAGGACCTAATACAGCTCAGTTTCAGTTGTATGATGAATTGGGTAATTTAATTACTGGTAATGAATGGAATCTTACTACTGGTGTAAAAGCTTCATTGATTGTAGTGAAAGATCAATAAGATATAAAATCAATAATATCAAAAGAAAAGAGCATAGTATTATGCTCTTTTTTTATGCCTCTTTTTCAACTTTTCATTATTTTTTTGATGGTATTTGTGATTTTATAGAAGGATGCTGTACTAATGGTATAAATACGAGCTCAAAATGCAAAAAGAGAGTGAATTTACTCAGGTTGTTAAAAAACATGAAGGAGTAATCTATAAGATTACTTCCATATATACCGATACTCATGAGGACAAGAAAGATTTATATCAGGAAATTGTGTATCAATTATGGAAAGCATATGATAGCTACAGAGGAGAAGCCAAAATTAGTACCTGGATGTATCGCGTAGCCTTAAATACAGCAATTACCAGATTCAAAAAAGAAAAAACGTGGTATTCAAATACCAATGGATTCCCTGGTCAAACGTAAAACAGAACCTTATGATGAAGTATTTGAAGAACGATTACAACTAGTATACTCACACATAAAAAGACTTAATGAACTAGAAAAAGGATTAATGCTTTTGTTGTTAGAAGGTAAAAAATATGAGGAGATAGCATTAATTACCGGATTGTCGCCAACCAATGTAGGGACTAGGATTTCCCGAATCAAACAAAAACTGAAAACACAGATCATAAAATAAAGAAGTATGGAACTAGAAGAAATGCAGGCTGTTTGGTCTGAACTTAGCGACCAGTTGGAAACGCAAAAAAAGTTAACCAATAAAATGATCATTATGATGACTAAAGAAAAATATAGAAGTAAAATCAACAAGATTGCTATTCCGGAAATTTTGGGAACAGTAATTTGTTATGGAACTATTGTGTTGATATTAGCCAATTTCAGTAGACTGGATAATTGGTACAACATGTTATCTGGATTGATATCTATAGCGATTCTTTTAATCTTGCCCGTTTTATCTTTACGATCTATTCATAGAATGAAGCGTATAGATATCGCAAAAAATAGTTATCAACAAACTCTTTTGTCTTATACAAAAGCGAAGAAAAGATTTCAAACTGTGGCTAAATGGGGATATTATTTGAGTTTTGTTCTAATGTTTGCCATTCTTCCCGTAAGTGCTAAAGTTTTGAATAACAAAGATCTGATAGCCGATTCCAAATCTGTATGGCCATTCGTAGTAGCAATTCCATTAGCAATCGCTTTTGTAATCTTCTTTGCAAAGTGGGTAATGAGATCTTACAACAGCAGTATTAATGCGGCAGAAAACTTGATCAAAGAAATAAGTGAAGTTGATTAATAGTTGTTACACTCTATCTTTTTTGCGTATCTTGTTTCTAGAAAACAAAGTCACGCTGCATGAATAAAGAAAATGCGATTAAAGAATACAATCTTGAAGTTGGAAAAGTGACTTTTTATGACAATTACTTAATCATTGAGGTGGCAGAAGGAGTCTCTTTTGATTATCAAAAAGCCAAAGAACTCTCTAGGCTAACTAATCTACATTTTGAGGGTCGTCCTTTTGGATATATATCGCACAGAATCAATTCATATTCTATAGAAGCTACAGATTACACCAAAATAAAAGAAGTGTTCCCTAATCTAGAAGCATTTGCTGTTGTGGTTTTTAATCGAGTTCAGGAATCCAGTGTTCGAATAGAAAATATGTTCTTCGAAGATGGAATCATGACATTTGATGACCTTGTTACCGCAGAAGCCTGGATTAGAGAACAACTCTCTTAAAAATGGAATCTGTTTTTACTGCTCGTTTTTGGTGTCCAGATAATTACCAAGATCGGTGATGGCATTATCCCAGAACTGTTCATAAAAATGTAACCATTGATTGATTTCTTTCAGCGGATTAGCATTTGCATAACAAAACCGTTCTCTTCCTTGGGTATCGATATGTACCAACCCTGCTGTTTCTAGAGTTTTAAGATGTTTTGTAACTCCTTGTCTGCTCATATCAAACTGGCTAGAAATTTGTGTAATCGGTAATGCGGTAGCAGCAACTACCAACGCATGAAAAATTTCTCGTCGAGTAGGGTCTGAAACCGCTTTCAATATCTTAGTGATCTTATCCTGCATGTACTTCTTGAATTAGATATTTTTCTAGTTCGTTAACACAGTTCGTCCAACCACCGTCAAAACTACTAAACATCTTTACTGCGGTATCTCCTGGATAATTAGATATTCCGGAGTGTTTGAGGTATAATTTGGTTCCGCTATCAGTAGTTTCTAATTGCCATTTTACAAGGGTTTCTACTTCGGTGTCTTGCACTACCCAAGTGTATACCAAGGTATAAGGATCAGCCTCTTTCACGACACCAGAGATTTGAGTACAGTCTTCTCCAGAAGAGTAGAAGGTGTATTGGTATCCTTCCTCAGCTTTAAAATCTGCTTTAATGAACCAAGTGGATATTTCCTCGGCCTTGGTAATAGCATTCCATACCTTGTCTATGGTATGGGTAAAAGTGTGTTCTTTGATGATGAAATCTTTCATTGTAATTTGATTTTAATTAAAAATGCAACTATATAGTTGCAAATATAAATCAATTTTATTGAAATGCAACTTTCTGGTTGCTTTTTTGCTTAAAACACATGATTTTAGAACTATAATGTTGATTAAAGTTTTGTCAAATCCGGAAAAATAGAATATTTTGTGCCTATGAAAGAGATTATAAATTACTTTGAAACTATTCCCTCATCGCACCGAAGCCTGATATTGGTAGGAGGGATCGCCTTTTTTTGGTTGATAGAATATGCAGCACCATTGTTTAAATTTAATTATAAAAAGTTTAAACATGCCTGGCCTAATATTTTCTTTACGCTAACCACCATTTTGGTCAATTTTTTCTTGGCTTTTATTTTATTAAAGACCAGTGATTGGACTGTAGAAAATCAATTTGGCATATTGCAATGGTTAGAATTACCCTTGTGGGCAACTATTTTGCTGGGTGTAGCCTTATTAGATTTGATAGGAGCGTGGTTGGCACATTATGTACAACACATGATCAAACCACTTTGGATGTTTCATTTGATACACCATACCGATAATCATGTAGATACTACCACCGCAAATAGACATCATCCGGGTGAAAGTCTGATCCGTTTTATATTTACCACTTTAGGAGTATTTATCGTTGGTGCACCGGTAGGGATTATTATGTTGTATCAATCCATATCGGTAGTGTTGTCTCAGTTTAATCATGCCAATATATCCTTACCCAAAAAATTAGATGATGTAATAAGTTGGATTATTGTATCACCAGATATGCATAAGGTACATCATCATTACGTACTGCCGTATACAGATACTAATTATGGGAACATTTTCTCAATTTGGGATAGAGTATTCGGTACTTTTGCTAAAATTCGGAATGAAGACTTGGTATACGGTGTAGATACGTATCCTGATGTAGATTCTAATGCCAAAATCGGAAAGTTATTGAAACTTCCTTTTGAAGGATACAGAGCACCAGTAGGGGCAAAGTTTGAATCAGACAAAACAGAGTAATATTGAATGTATTAACTGTCGAGCATAAAAAAAGCTGAATGTTTTTATAGCATTCAGCTTTTTTAATAACTAACTAACTAAACTCAACTTACTTTTATACATATAATTTGATTCGTTTTTGCATCACATATTCGTATGCATACTCATTCGATGTCTGATCTAAAATAGTCTTGGGATTTCTAACCGCAATACTTATTTTCTTTCTTATATTTCTTAATGTCTTCATGGCAGATTTTTTTGATTGTTGTTGTTGAAATAATTACCTATACCTTCTTTTAGCATTCCAGATGTATCCTTTTGTTGCTGGTAATTTCTTGCTGATTTGATTGTTATCTAAAGTTCTCATGATGTATATATTTTGATTGATTGATAAATAATTGTTTTTTGATGATGATTATCTGTATCTTCTTTTCGTATTCCAGATATATCCTTTTGTTGCTGGTAATTTCTTACTAATTTGATTGTTGTCTAAAGTTCTCATGATGTATATATTTTGATTGATTGATGAATGATTGTTTTTTTGATGATGATTATCTGTATCTTCTTTTCGTATTCCAGATATATCCTTTTGTTGCTGGTAATTTCTTGCTGATTTGATTGCTGTCTAAAGTTCTCATGTTATGATGGTTTTTTGATTGATAAATATTTTTGATGATGATTATCTGTATCTTCTTTTCGTATTCCAGATGTATCCTCTTGTTCCTGATAATTTCTTACTAATTTGATTGTTGTCTAAAGTTCTCATGTTGTACTGTTTTATGATTGTTGTTTACCTATAAGACAACGAAACTTTGATTTTGTTACAGTACTATGCATAAAAAGGTACTATTTTAACATTAATTAACAATTTTTGGGTGAAATTCCCCGAAAATAGGGGAGTAAGAGGCTTTTAAAAGTTTGTAGTAAGTGTTGTCCTTTGTATATATTCGAACATAGTTAGCATGATAAACACAAACTTTTCATAAAGTATATACAAGCAAAACGATTAAATGTTACATTTTAGAATGCAAAACTTTTGTTATAAAATAAGTATATGAAAAATTGGAGATATGGAATACTGCTTTTGTTCTTTATGACTTTAGGAAATTTCTGTTTTGCTCAATATAAAGAGTCTGATTGGGCAAAAAGAGATACTTGGATGAAGGTAAATGAATTGATGAAGTTGGCTCAAATAGATCAAGGAAGTGCTGTAGCAGATATTGGATGTCATGAAGGATATTTATCCATTCGTCTTGCAAACGAAGTCGGAAATTTGGGTAAAGTATATGCAGTAGATGTTCGACAGAACCGATTGGAACGATTAGATGAACATCTTAAAGACAGAAAATTGACAAACGTTCAAACGGTTTTGGGTGATTATGACAACCCAAAATTGCCATTGGGACAACTAGATAGCGTAATCATTATGGATACCTATCATGAAATGGAATCTTATATGACCATCCTCAAACATGTAAAAAAAGCACTGAAACCAGGAGGACATATTCTTATTCTTGAGAAATTGAAGAAACATATGCGCGATAAGTCTAGAGACGAACAAACAGATGCGCATACCTTATCATCACAATATGTAAAAGCTGAACTAGAAGAAGCTGGCTTCGCGATTTCAGAAGAAATAGCCAATTTTGGGAACTGGAAAAATGAAAAGGATAAACAGATGTGGATTCTTGTCGCTACATTACCAGAATAGTTAGATGGTGTTATTTATATTTCCATTTTATAACCTACACCATGAATGTTGGTGATTTTGACAGAAGTATCTCCATTCAATTTTTTCCTTAGTTTCGAAATAAACATATCCAAACTACGTCCAACAATGACCCCTTGATCTTCCCACACCAATTTGATCAGTAGTTCTCTTTTGATAATTTGATTAGGGGTATCCGCAAAAATCTTAAGCAGTTCCGCTTCTTTAGTAGTAAGTTTGGTAACCTCATTATTGTATTTGAGTAATTGTTGATCATAGAAAAAAGAAGTGTTACCTAATTGAAGCTTTCTTTGAGTATCCTTCTTTTTATCTAAAATCGTATACTTTATCCCTAATAGTATGGCAAATAGTAACCCTATACCAATTAGTATCCATAATACAGGCGTAGTATTAACATCTGCATTATTCGTAGAAACTAGCTGTGCTTTAGGAAAGATAACCCGAATTTCATAACAATTCTTAGGTATTTTACGACCTATACACGGAACTATATTCTGTTCCCGCACGCCACTGATCTGATAACTGTATACCACTTCAGAAGAACGGCATTCGATAACCTCAATGATGTGATCTTTCCACAAGACAGAATTTGAAATTAGATTTTTCGACTTTTCGGTTAATACATCCGGATCTATAAAAAGGTTTTCTTGAAAAGATAATCGATATTCCTGATCATTGATTTTTGTAATTGGTAGTATTCTGGATACCGAGTCTTGATTAGACAATAGCAACTCATTACCCAATTGGCGTAAACTAATTTTAATTTTCTCTGGGATATACTGAGTTTCTTCTTGTGCATGATTGATCAATATTCCCGATAAAAAAAACAGGATAAATATTAATCTATTGATAATTAGTTTTTTATGAAATGTATAGAGCGTCAATGAATATGTTTTTACAATTTGGTTACACTTTTTTACAATTGATTTGAAAAGTATACACCTTTCCAATTTTATATTGAAAAGGCGTTCAAAATTCTCAATCAAATTATAATAAAAAATGAAACTAAACACGGAAAACATGAAGAATTTAAAAATAGCATTGTATACGATAATTATGGGGGTATTGATATCTGCATGTAAGAAAAGCAGTACTATTAATCCATACATTACTACCACATCTGGTCTTCAATATATGATCCTGAAACAAGGTATGGGAGCTTCTGTATCTTCTGGACAAGAAATTTTGATCCACGAATCCACAAGATATCAGAATGACTCGTTAGTCTTTTCCTCAAGGGATAATGGAGAACCCTTAAAAATTTTGGTAGGAGGTAATCAGGTAATAAAAGGTCTTGATGAAGGCGTAGTAGGCATGAAAGTAGGAGAGGTACGTAAACTTATAGTACCACCAGCTTTAAGCAAAAGGACTGGTGAAGTTCGTTTTCCACACCCAGATTCAACATTGGTGTATGAGGTGGAGTTGATCGATATTGTACAAAAACAATCCATATTGCCTGAAAAAGGTCAAGTGATACCTATTGATACCCTGGAAAGTAGTATTAAATGGACAGGCTTTTATGCATTAAAGCTGGATAAACATTTTGGTACGGTAAAATTCAAAAAGGAAATTGGGTGATGCACGAAGGAATGATCACAGGAGGGGAGTTCCTAATGGATATGGAAACGATTACCAATACCGATGGAAAATATAATGAAATGCTCGTAGATCATTTAAAAAATGAAGATTTCTTTGAGACTTCGGTATACCCATTGTCAAAATTGAAAATCAATCGGATTGATTATTCGTTGCACCCAAAATTTAACATTGAAGCAGAGCTGACCATAAAAGGAATTACACAACCCATAGAATTTACCGGAGAATTTAATGTCATAAAAGGACAAACCGTATTTACTTCCAAAATATCGATTAATCGAACACGATGGAATATCAAATACGGTTCCGGAAGTTTTTATGATAATCTAGGAGATGATGTGATATCAGACACCATAGAATTTGATGTGATCATCTATGCCATCCCTAGGGGATGTTAATATCTTGATTCACTTCATTTCCTTTTTTGATGGGGCTTAGCTGATTCATCTCTGTTTCATCATATATTCTTGATTTAATCACAAAACGAACACCAAGGGGGATTTCCAGAGAGAAACTAGCACCTCGGCCGGGAGCAACATCTACAGTAAGTTGTGTGTGTTTCCAATATTCAAACTGATCACTAGACATGTAAAAATCACAGTCATGGATAGTTCCCAGCCAAATGTCGGTTTCATTGATCAATAATTCACCCTTTTCAAAACACATCGGGGAGGAGCCATCGCAGCAACCTCCGCTTTGATGAAACATCAACTCCCCGTATTGTTTTTTCAGGGTATCTACTATGGCTATAGCAGCATCACTAATAAGAACCCTTTTTATCATTTTTTAATAGTTTAGAAAAAGCCTAATGCTTTTTTATCATAAGAAATCAACATATTCTTGGTTTGACGGTAGTGACTGAGCATCATTTTATGATTCTCTCGCCCGATTCCAGATTTCTTATATCCTCCAAAAGGAGCATGTGCTGGATAATTATGATAACAATTTACCCAAACTCTACCGGCTTTTACCGCTCTGGATATTTGATAAGCCTGATGCATATCCCGTGTCCAAACACCTGCTCCAAGTCCATATAAAGTATCGTTGGCGATTTCTATGGCTTCAGCTTCATTTTTAAACGTAGTTACACAAGCTACCGGACCGAATATTTCTTCCTGGAAAACACGCATTTTATTGTTTCCTTTAAGTAAGGTCGGTTTTACATAGTATCCTTTTTCAAGTCCTTCAATATATGCTTCCTCACCTCCGGTTAGTACTTCACACCCCTCGTCTTTACCAATATTGATGTAGTTGAGTATTTTTTCGAATTGATCATTAGACGCCTGAGCTCCCATCATGGTCTGAGGATCTAGTGGATGACCAAGTTTGATAGCTTCTGTACGCTCGATAACGCGCTCAATAAACTGATCATAAATATTTTCTTGTATCAATATTCTGGACGGACAAGTGCATACTTCTCCTTGATTCAATGCAAACATTACGGCCCCTTCTATAGCTTTGTCAAAGAAATCATCATCAGCATCCATAATGCTCTCAAAGAAAATGTTCGGAGATTTTCCACCCAATTCTAGGGTAACCGGTGTGATGTTCTTAGATGCATATTGCATAATTAATTGCCCAGTAGTGGTTTCTCCTGTAAAAGCAACTTTATTGATTCTAGGGCTAGAGGCAAGAGGCTTACCTGCTTCTGGACCAAAACCATTTACAACGTTCAATACACCAGCAGGTAGGATACCCTCTATGAGTTCCATCAATATCA
The DNA here is from genome assembly GCF_055808215.1 of Aquimarina sp. KJ22-3. Classification (NCBI taxonomy): domain Bacteria; kingdom Pseudomonadati; phylum Bacteroidota; class Flavobacteriia; order Flavobacteriales; family Flavobacteriaceae; genus Aquimarina; species Aquimarina sp. KJ22-3. The sequence continues at coordinate 2,705,158 of NZ_CM147859.1, forward strand.
TAATACCCACAGGAGTTTGTTCGGCAGGTTTCAAAACGATACAGTTACCCGCTGCGAGTGCAGGAGCAATTTTCCAGGTGGCCATTAGGATTGGAAAATTCCATGGAATGATTTGTCCAACCACACCCAAAGGTTCAGGAATATTAATAGATACAGTTTGATCATCTAACTCGCTGGCAGAACCTTCTTCTGCGCGAATTACACCAGCAAAATACCTGAAGTGATCAACTGCTAGTGGCATATCCGCAGCCAGGGTTTCTCGCACGGCTTTTCCGTTGTCCCAGGTTTCTGCCCGTGCAAGGGTTTCTAGGTTTTCTTCGATTACATCAGCAATCTTTAAGAGACAATTGCTTCTAAATGTAGCCGAAGAGTTGTTCCAGTTGGGTGCCGCTTGCCATGCAGCATCAATAGCAAGTTCGATATCTTCTGAAGTGGATCTGGCAATTTTGGTAAAACTGGTACCGTCGACCGGAGAGACATTGTCAAAATATTGTCCTTTTACCGGCGCAGTCCATTTACCATTGATGTAATTGTCGTATTGGTCTTTAAAATTAGGCTTTTCTATCCTGCTTTTGGGGGATGCCTGAGAAATACTCATAGTTTTGATTTTAGAGTTGAAGATGAAGTAAGAAATGTAATATGTGTGTATGTTTTGCCAAAAAAAGTGATGCTTCCTGACAAGAAAAGGTCTATGCTTAAATATACATTTTTTTAAGGTATTTATAGTTAGGAATGCTGTTAATATTATGTCTTAATTTGGTTGTGTAATTTGATGTATGAACTGGATATTAATAGGTTTAGTGTTAAAATAATCTTAGAGTATATCTATTTATTTGATATATCAAATATATTTGTATCAAATAGATGTATATGAATATTGAAATTCCGACTCAGGTAGTTTTTTATAAAATTGAACGCGCTATAAAAGAGTATAGGAAGTATGCTCAGAAAAGAATATCAGAGACAGTAAGTGACATCACGGTAGATCAAGGTTTGATCTTACTATTTCTAAAACATTACCCAGAGCTATCGCAAAAAGAAATTGCTGCATTGGTATTTAAAGATAATGCCTCTATGACCCGTATGATAGACTTGATGGTGAAGAAACAATATTTAGTTAGATCGACCCATAGTGAAGATAGGAGGAGATATAACATCGAAATTACTAACAAAGGAAAAAAATATTAGAAAAGTTGCCTCCTGTTATTATAAAGAATCGGACAACTGCCCTGGAAGGAATAACAGAAGAAGAAATTGATCAAGTCGAAAAAATATTAGATAAAATCATTACCAATTGTACAACAAATCAATAGTATTAACCTAAAAAACAATATTATGCAAAGAATTCTTGCGCTTGCAAAACTAGCTTCACTTTTAATAGCGTTTTTATATCAATCAATCAATTACGGACAGACATCATATCACCAAACAGTAGAGAAAGTTCAAGAGCTATTGGAAGCGAACTACATATTTTTGGATAAAGCAAAAGAAACCAATGCCCATCTTGATAAATTAATGAAGAATGGTAGTTTTGAGGGAAAGACACCTAGTGATTTTGCCAGCTTGCTTACCCAAGAAATGAGAAGTATAACAAAAGACAAACATCTTCGTTTTATCTGGAATAAAGAACCACGTAAATCACGTAAAGAAGAGCTTTCTTTTAAAGATAATTTTAGTCGGTATAGGACTCCTATGTTAAGAGGTTTTAAATTGATGAAAGGAAATATTGGATATATAGATTTGGCCTATTTCGGGGGAGCTCCTTTTCATACTTCTAAGATAGATCAGGTAATGAGTGAAATGCAAATTGCCGATGCTATAATTATAGATATGAGAAGAAATGGAGGAGGAAGCCCAGTAACTGTGAACTATTTGTCCAGCTATTTTTTTAATGAGAAATTATTACTGAATACGATATATTCTAGAGCCAACAATCATTCTGAAGAAATGTGGGTAGTGGATACAAAAGGACTAAAACGGCCGAACGTTCCTGTTTATATACTAACAAGTGCAGATACTTTTTCTGGGGCAGAAGACTTTTCTTATACTATGCAAAGTAGAAAAAGAGCCACCGTTATTGGTGAAGTGACCGGTGGTGGAGCACACCCTACCAGATATCATGGTATTGACGGGACAGATTTTGGAATACGTATTCCTTTTGCCAGAACCGTAAATACGGTTACCAAAACCAATTGGGAAGGAACAGGAGTGACTCCTGATATAAAAATGAATGCAGATGAAGCCTTAAAGAAGGCTAAAGAACTAGCCAAACAAGATGCCATAACGTATAGTAATACACTTTTCAAACCTTTGGAGAACGCTATTACCAAACTAGAAAAGGATAATAAAGAATTGATTAAACAATTGGAATATTTAATCACCTCAGGAATTCTGGATGAGTTTGAAATCAATGGGTTAGGATATTCATATTTGCTAAGAGGTCAAAAAGATACTGCTATTGCAATATTTAATGCAAACACCGTATTATTTCCGGATTCAGCAAATGTTTATGATAGTTATGCAGAAGCATTAGCAACAAACAACCAAAATGATTTAGCATTAATTAATTATCAAAAGGCTGTAAAAACAGCTGCCAAAAACAATGATGACCAATTAGAGTTGTTTCAAAACAATTTAAAAGCATTTCAAGAAAAAGCGAATTAGACCAAGTACCTTTCCATTGAATTGCGAAGACCAGATTTAAAGTAAAATCTGGTCTTTGTTTTTATAAGGAATTTGCTATTCCATTAGTATATTTATAGGAAATATATTTTATGATACAAATTGATCTCGATCAGAAGGTAATTTTGGTCACGGGAGCATCAGATGGAATTGGTAAGGCTATTGCAGGGTTTTTGATGAAGATGGGAGCTACTGTAGCTGTGCATTATAATACGAATAGGAGTGCTGCAGAAGCTTTGGTAAGTAGCTATAACACTAATTCTAAGGCTTTTCAAGCAGATTTGGTAAATGAAAATGAGGTGATATCCCTTTTTGAGACCGTAGAAAGCACATTTGGTAACATTGACGTAGTAATTCTGAATGCGGGCGTATTTCAAGCACATTCTACCAATTTGGATACAGAAGAGTGGTGGAGTATCTGGAAAAAAACGATAGATATTAACTTACATGCTGTTGGATTATTGACCAAGCTTGGGATTGATCATTTTAAAAAGAACGGAGAGGGAAGGTTTATTTTTATTGGGAGTAGAGCAGTCTTTAGGGGAGAAACCGAAGAATTTTTGGGGTATGCAGCTTCAAAAGGAGGACTCGTTTCTTTAGCCAGGAGCGTGGCCCGATCTTTTGGAAAGGATAATATCAAGTCTTTTGTACTCTCACCTGGTTTTACAAAAACACGAATGGCGGAGGATTTTATAAAAATATATGGAGAAGAGAAAATATTAAATGAAATTTCATTGAATGAACTCACCACACCCGAAGATCTTACCGCCTTGGTAGGATTGATGTGCAGTGGTTTAATGGATCACGCTACAGGCGCCACCATCGATGTCAATGCAGGGAGTCACATACGATAATTCAACAAAAATTTCTTTACCACCAGGTTTTTCTAAAAATAGATTTTCGATTTTCCCAAATACTACGATTTTGCATTTTGATAAATGAAGCGCTGTAGTCTTCCAGTTTTAATAACTCTATACCAAACTGCGAAAACCCAGGAATAAGTAGAGGATTCGCCTGAAAATGCCACCATTCTGAGCTTAGGTATTTTTTGTTGCTTGGTCTGGTGTATCCTCTTCTAGGCGGGATTGGATAGAAACCATATTTCTTTGCGGTACTCGTAAAATCAACAAACCGATCCTTAATTTTAACTTTTTTATCCTTACCAGATCCCCAGCTATCCCAATAGGTAGCTTCAATTTCAATAAGATCCCCTCCGCTGGCACGACAATATACTTGCCAATAACTTTCAGGATTAGCACCTTTGTTTTTTACCATTACAAAAGGGTCTGTCTTTGGAGAGAAAAAACCAGAGTTAACAGATAAATCGAATGCTAGCCCCGGATAATGCATCGATTTGGCAGATCTATGGCTGCTTACACCTGCGGTTAATGATCTTTTACCCCCACTACTGGTAATTTTACCGCCACGATCTACAATTTCTCGTCTTAGTAAGTCGTATTGCCTTGCAGCATCTTCTCGTAATATAAAATGATCAAAGCCTTCGATGCCTCCAATTTTATCAGCATCGCATCGAACCCAATTTAATTTATTGGTATTGGTTACATAAGGATACTGAAGCTCCCAAAGCGTTTCTGGGCCGATGATACCATCGGTATAAATACCAGCCTTATCTTGAAAGTCAATAATATGGTTTTTTAAGTTACGGTTTGTTACCGATTCATCGTCTTCAATGATCTTATGAAATAGTAAATGTTCTTGTACTGCAATAAGAAAAATATCGTCGTAAGCCATAATATATGTGTTTCAAAAGTTGGTTATCAGCATCGCCCTATAAGACATGCAAAAATCTGAGGTAATTAGACTCTTCTAAGATAACTATTTTGATCGGATATTTTTTTGCCAGAGATTTGATGTTTACACTTATTCGTAGTATTTGTTTTAAAGTCAATCGTTTAAATCATATTTTTTATTCTGAAGAATTCACAGTACCTTTAGTATTAACAATATTTTTACACAATTAAAACCAATTTTTAACTCACTTAATTCACTCTTAAAACCATGAAAAAAAGTGTAATTCTGTTGCTTATGGTGGTAATTACCGTAAGTAGCACACTATTCGGGCAACAAAATGACCAACAACTCGCTGAAACGTATTTAAATACTAAAGGAGAAGTTATTTTTGATTTTGTAATCTCCAACAAATCAGAACTCAATACGATTACCAAAGAACTAGCAATTGTTTATTACGATGATCTTACAAGAACGGTTAAAGTAATGGCTGATGCTAATCAATTCGCTTCTTTTTTAGCTAAAAAAATCCCTTTCTCGGTAAATCCAGAGGATAATGTGATTGGGTATAGAACGATGACTTCTGATCTCACAGTAAAGGCAGCAACATTTCCGTTAACAGCCTATCCAACATATGCAGATTATGTGAGCATCATGAACGATTTTGCAACAAACAATCCCACCTTATGTAAAGTTGAAAATATAGGAGCCACAACCGAAGGTGATAAATCTTTGTTGTTTGTAAAATTATCGGATAATGTAGATAGTAATGAACAAGAACCCAGGGTCATGTACACCTCTTCAATGCATGGAGACGAAATAGCAGGATATCCAATGATGCTTAATCTAATTGATTTATTATTAACAGCATATAAGGATACTTCTCATCCTCGTCACGCAGAGATCAAAAACCTTTTGGATACTAGTGAAGTATGGATCAATCCTTTGGCGAATCCAGATGGAACATTTCGTAATAGTCCAACCAATACGTCTGTTGCCAATGCTACCAGAGGTAATGCAAATAATGTAGACCTTAATAGGAATTATCCAGATCCGGATGATGGTCCGAATCCGGATGGGAACGCCTATCAAGTCGAAACCTTGGCGTTTATGAATTTAGCAGACGCTAAGCATTTTGTCTTGTCCGCTAATTTTCATGGAGGAATAGAACTGGTAAATTATCCTTGGGATACTTTTGCAGGAGCACATCCAGATGAGGATTATTTTGTGCATATTTCAGAAGAGTATAGAGATTTATGCCAAGCAAATAGCCCTGCAGGATATTTTGATGCGCTAAATAATGGAATTACCAATGGATATGATTGGTACGAGGTGCAAGGAGGCCGACAAGATTATCAAATTTATTTTAAAAAAGGTAGAGAGGTGACGGTCGAGTTATCCAATGCCAAGACCCCTCCAGCCAGTCAACTGGTGAACTTTTGGAATTATAATGAAGACGCACTTATTGCATACTTAAAACAGGTTACCTACGGAATTCGTGGAGTAGTCACCGATGCGATTACCAACCAACCTGTAGATGCTAAGGTGACGGTAATCGGAAAGGAAGGTTTCGAATCTTGGGTTCCTACAGAAATGCCAGAAGGAGATTATTATCGACCTATAAAAGCAGGGACTTATGATATTAAATACGAAGCAGATTGTTATGAGCCTCTTACCGTTACTGGGGTTACTATAGCCGATTTTGCAACTGTAGTGCAAGATGTACAATTGAATCCTATTGCGGGGCAAGCTCCAGATGGTTTACAAGCAACCAGTATCCAAACTTCTACAGCAACTTTAAACTGGAATTCTAGCACTGGTGCTACCTACGATGTAAGATATCGAGAAGTAGGAACCACAAACTGGACTACAGTTGCTACAGCTACAAATAGTTTGGCTTTAACTAATTTGAATGCAATTACAGATTATGAGGCTCAGGTACGAAGTAATTGTTCTGGAGGAGTGAGTTCACCTTACAGTGCTTCTGTTACATTTACTACTACCGATGTTCCAACCTGTGCTGGGGTTAGTGTTTTTCCTTATACAGAAAGCTTTGAAACCGACCTAGGGGTGTGGACCAATGCAACTGGAGATGATATTAATTGGACCAGAGATTCTGGAGGAACACCTTCTCAAACCACAGGACCGTCTTCTGCTCAGGATGGTAGTTTTTATTTGTATCTGGAGGCCTCTACCAATGTATCTCCGCCAGGAAGCCCTAATAAAACAGCAATTTTGAATAGCCCCTGTATAGATTTATCCAGCTTATCGGGAGCGACTTTAGAATTTGGATATCATATGTATGGAGCGACCATGGGAAGTCTTGAAGTATTGATTAGCAATGATGACGGAGCAAATTATACCTCATTATGGTCCCAAAATGGAAATTTAGGTAATTCATGGAACCAGGCTTCATTAGATATTTCATCATATACGGGATCTGTGGTAAAGGTTCAGTTTAAAGGAGTAACAGGATCAAGTTGGCGTAGTGATATGGCTATCGATAATATTCGTGTTATATCTTCTACAGTGGATACCGAAGCACCAACTGCACCAACAAACCTAGTTTCTTCCAATATCACTTCCAATAGTGTTACCTTATCTTGGGAGGCAGCTACAGATAATATTGGTGTTACCGCCTACGAAGTATATCAGGGAGCCAATTTAATCGCTACCGTGGATGGTCTTGTTCATATTGCCAGTGGATTGACCCCAAATACTGCTTATAGCTTTTCTGTTATTGCCAAAGATGGAGCAGGAAATAGTTCTCCTTCGAGTAATGTCATTAACGCGACCACGATCGATGGTGGAATTACATATTGTAACTCACAAGGGAATAATGTAAACTATGAATATATAGATTTGGTGGCCTTAAATCAAATTAATAATCCTACGGGAGCAAATGGAGGATATGCGGATTTCACTGCTCAAATAGCAGATGTACCCTATGGTTCTAATTCAATTACTTTGAGTGTTGATTTTGTGAATACTGCCTACACTGAGTTTTGGAGTGTTTGGATTGACTATAATAAAGATGGCACCTTTGATGCTGCAGAACAAGTAGTATCAGAATCTACTAATAGCAGCGCTGATCAAACCTATACGTTCTCAGTACCAACAACGGCATTATCGGGTAATACCAGGATGCGTGTGTCTATGAAATACAATTCAGCACAAGGGCCATGCGAAACCTTTACTTATGGAGAAGTAGAGGATTACACCGTAAATATTGGTGGTGTGGTGTCTAAAGAAAATGACATCGCGCAAATACCTTTATCAAATAAGGTTAATCTTTACCCAAACCCAATCTATGGTAATACTCTACATATTGGAGGTTTACAGCAGTTAAAGGATGCGAATTATCAAATATTTAATTATGTGGGGCAAAATGTACTACAAGGTCGAATGATGGAAGTGAAACAGATAGACGTATCCACATTGCCTAATGGATTATACGTTATCGAAATCAATAAGGAAAAAAATAAATGGACGAATCGATTTATTAAAATGTAACGAGCAATATAATCATGTAGAAAACGGGCTTTGATAATTCTTCAAAGCTCGTTTTTTATTGAACCTTAAAATTCAACGAGTATTCGTTAACTGCCGAAGAAGATAATTCTCCTACTTTTCGATCAAATAATCGATCCAAATTATTTCCTGCAAGATCTTCTAGTTTAGGATTGAATAAAACAGTGTAACTTTCTTTATTCCAATTTTTTAAAGGATTGAAAGATAATGTGGATTCTTTGTTTGAAAATTCCCAATTTCCTTCGATTTGATTATTGTTGCTATCTACAATTTGCATGCTTTCTATGGTACTTCGGTAATCAAGAGATTCTTTACAATCAATGATTAATTGCGACCGCGTGTTGCGCTTTGGAGGAGTAATTTTCCAGCTATGAATATCAGGTTGTTGGCGATCCGCTTTAACAACTTGAAATTGTTTAGTAAAATGATCTTTCATTTGTACTCCAGCTTGATCTTTTATTCCGGAAATGACTAGTGTGTACGTTTTGCCCTCTACAAAGACAGGACCCAATTCTTGATTAGGGATTAGATCTCGTTTTTGCCTGCCTGGCTCTATCCAAACGGTAAGAAGTTTACTATCTTCACTTATCAACGCATTGGTAAACCCTAATACCGCTCTTGGTATCGTATCTCCAGATCTATTTAAAAAATGAATATGATCATAGATAGCGGTTTCATTAATGGGTTTTGAAAACTGAACGTACCATTTCAAAAGATTAGCAGGTACTTCATCGGCTGATGGATAAACACCTTTTACAGATAGAAATTGATAGTCATCCGGGATTTTCAGATGAAAATATGCACAGATTCCATTATATACAAGGGTGTAATCTTGTTCCCAATTGAATGGCACAAAAGGAGTAAAGCGAATTTGACCTTTTTCTTGGATAGTTTTGCCCAAAATAGTTGTCCTGGTCTTCGTTATTTCATCTCCTAGAAGATGACCGCGATATACTTTTAGCACTTTGTTGGGTTCATCAATTTCCTTTATGATAATATGATCTCTGCTAAAACTAAATTCCGGAGATGCTTGAGAAAACATCTCCGGAATAGAACAGATTATAAATAACAATAGAAGTAATGCTTTTTTAAAATGAGTTCTCATTGGCGTTTTTATTTTGATAACCACCAAGGACTCCCATGTTTTAGCGCTAAGTTGCCCGAAGACTCTCTTTGAATCATAACAAATCCCTTATCGTAGGCATCTAATTGCTGTACATTAACAAACGGCATATTTACATAATCTACACCTACTGCAGCTCCTTTTATGGTTACTGGCTCTGTCAAAGAAGCCTTAAAAGATTCTAAATCATCAAAATCTAACCGCATTAAAGGTCTATTCGAATTAGAGATCAATAGATAATGGGCATTATCACTTTTTACTTCAACAATATCTAAAGGAGAGTTTCCGCTACCTAATTCGGCAATTGTTCTTCCTTTGGTGTGTTGTCCTGGCTTAACATCACTCATAGGGAAAACTACAAGAGGTGTGCAAGTGTAAGCTGCAACGATATGTGGAACTCCAGCAATATCAGCAGTCAAAAATGTTTTGATAGGAGCGTGGGTTTCATACTTTCCATGTGCTGCGTGATAAATTTCTAAAGAACCGTAGTTCTGCTTTTTGTTAAAAGGAAAATCAATAGAGCGAAACGTAGAAGCAAATTCCTTGTTGCTTAGTCCGGATAACAATACTTTTCCGTTGGTATACTTGATATCGGCTACTGCCCATCTGCGAAGTTGCCGTCCGCGACGATCTTTTGCTTCATTAGATACAGGATCTGTAATTTCAGATTTGGTAAAAGACACATTGTCCAAAGCAACCGCTTTTAATTCATTGTTTTCAACTTTTAGAAGTAGAGGGTTTCCTGATCCATGCATTACAGAAATGTAAATGTTGTTGTTTTCTGGATTAACCACCATATCGGTGATTTGTACCTGATCTATAGCCGCACCCAGCATGTCTGCTATTTGCTTATCAAGTTTGTCTATTCTTACTTTAGAATTATCTGTCATTGCGTGTGCGCTAAGATCTATAGCGACTACCTGAGCAGATTTACTATCTCCAATAAATAAAATTCCTTCAGGACCAAAAGTCATGGCATTGATAGAAGTTACTTCTGGATTTCCCGCTGTGAAACCAACTTTTAAAGGAGAGGTTTCATTTGCAAAAATAGAAGTAATAGAAAGTAATAAGGAGATAATAATGACGAGTAATGTTTTCATGATATAGTAATTAGAGAGTGACGAATTTCTCTAAAAGTATATAAAATGAATTGTGGCTAGAGTTAAAGAAATACCAAAAAACGCTTTGCAGTAGTATTAAATATATCTTAAAACCAACAGGTTACTGTATGAATAGGAGTACGGTACAGTAAAATATAGATCAAATTAGAGAAGAAATACCGAAGAGATCTATTGCTCTTTAAAATCTATAATGTCTTTAATATCTACCTCCATATAATCTGCAATTCTTTTAAGACGAGCAAAATCTTTGGCTAGGTCTTTTCGCTTTACAACATAGTCTCCAGCTTGAGGACTTACACCAAGTGCCTTCGAAATTCCGTAAACAGTTTTTGAACCCTTACTTCTTTTAAGCAGTTTATTTAATTTTTTGTTAGCCATTATTATATATGATAAAAGGAATCAAATATACAAATAAATTTTTATTAAAAAAATATTTGATTATTCAAATAATATTTGTATATTTGAAACATAGAAATTCAAATCATCACAACTATGAAACTTGTACTAACTATTGCGCTATTTTGCTTGACTTTTGGAAATGTATTTGCATCAAATACTGAAAATGAGAAAGAGAAGACGGAACGTAAAAAGAATGAAGGAGAAGATAGCTACAGAAAGAAAAATGCACACTCTGTTAAAAAGTGGAAAATAAGTATTGAGTATACTAATGGAGGAGTGATCTCGAAAACGATTTCTGTAGATGAAAACTCTGAGATAAGTGCTTTAGAAGCAGCTTTTGAAGAGGCTGATAAGTATTTGAAAAAAGAAAGAAAGGTAAAAGACTATACGATCTCACCTGTAACCGATTCTTATGTGTTATTAGCTGGGAACTAACAATATAATTAATACCCTGAACTAACCTATATTCTAAGGAAAATGACTCCCCGTTGTTTTCCTTTTTTTTATGCTAATTAATTTGCTGAAGCATTAATGAATTGATACTTTTAGGTAACTAAGAAATGATCAATATAAGTTCACACATATTATTTATTAACCATGGATATCGTAGAGAAAGGAGTAAAAGAAGTTATTGCCCAAAATAGCCGATATGCTTTTGATGAGATAGAATTAACGGATCCAATCGATAAGTTTATTTCTTCATTTATGGCAGATCGTTTAGCTAGAGAGTTAAAACGAAAGTTTACGCAAGTAAAAACTACAGAACTCACCAATGATTTATTTACTGTTCTGAAAAGAATACAGGATATAGTAACCAGAATTAACGCATACTCTAATTAATTATGAAAATCATAAAATCGATTTTGATATTGTTTGCACTTGGATGTATTGCGAGCACCTATGGACAAGAACGCCTTTTTTCCTTAGGGTATGGTAAAACTTTTGTGTCTAATGATTCTACTACGGTGAGTTTAACACTAGACCTAAATAGAATTCCTGGTCAAAGTGAAAGAGCAGGAGGGTATTATTTTGTAAACGAAGTTTTAGGTGAAAAAGGCTGGGGATATTATATCAAACCTTCTATAGATGTAAATATCGGAAGTGGTATCTCTAGTGCTCCAAATAATGTTTCTTTGGGAATCCCGGTAGGTTTGGTGTATGATTTCAAAAAAACTGCAATTGGTTTGTTTTCATTATATCTTGAAGGAGCGCCAGAAATGATAGCCGACAAGAGCTTTAAAAACAATTTGCATTATCTTTCCTTAAATGCATATGTCAAATATGAATTTCTAAATGATGCTATTTTGATCAATTTCCTGGCTGGAGTTACCAATGCGAATGGATTTAGAAATCAAATAGAGGTAGATAGTGAACAGTATGGCAGGATAACTTTACCCTTATTTTTGAGGGCTAATTTTTGGAATGCAGTTTCACCAAAAGATCGAAAATACAAAAGGATCAGTTGGATCAGTACTTTTAAATTTAATCACGTATATGCTGATGATTTACTGGCTTCAGAAGATGATACGTATTTCTATTTTAGTAGTAAATTTGACGTGTATGTAACTCCGAATATAGGGTTGAATGTTACCTACTTTAATGGTCAGGAAGAACCATTATTTAGGCGTAACAATGCAATAAGTTTTGGGATCACACTGGCTCGATAATTATATTTTTTCATCTTCGTTCATAAATTCACTCCACATGGTGTTTTCCAAAGCAATTATGTTTTCGACTCTGGTCACCAATAGATGAAAAGGATCTTTCTCATCACGATAATTTCCGGATAAGGTCATAAACATATATTTTTCGCGGTTCAGTGCTTCAGCTGTAGAACGGTATTTGACCCACTTTTCCTGATATTTCATTAAAGCAGATACTCCCGCAATAATAGCCACCAACATTCCTAATACTCCAATCAGATAATTCAAATACAGGTGATCCGGATGCGTTTCAGAAAAACCTGCTGCAAAAGGAATAAATGCAGAAAAAATGATAACCAATCCACGAGTTCCTAAATGCATTTTTTTATTGATCATGCTTTTTGCGCTATACCAATGCAATTGATTATCAATTCGTTGTTCAATATATTCTTCTTGGTTCATATCTAGGTTTTAAGAGGTTTGTTTTTAAGAAAAATTAAAATATAAATATAAGGTTATTATCGATGATTTGTTTTGTTTTATTTTAACAGAAATCTAGTTACTTTTAACTACTCATATCGTCAGTCATTGTAATAACTTTTAAATATTTATGGATACTGTATAGTGTCCAAATTATTAACCATACAAAATCATAATGAGCAATAGGCAAGGTGTTTTTATTAGTTACAGCAAAAAAGATGCAAAATGGCTCGACCTACTTAGGGTACATCTTAGTTATCTGGAACGAGAGTATCAATTTACGATTTGGGAAGATTCCAAAATTGAAGTTGGTGCGGATTGGCGGGATGAAATATACAAAGCACTTAGCAATACCAAAATAGCCATACTTATGGTAAGCGCTAATTTTATTGCTTCCGATTTTATAAATAATGAAGAGCTTCCTGCATTACTGACTGCAGCAGAGCAGGAGGGGGCTTATATATTTCCCATCATTATTAGTCATTGTATGTTTTCTGATATAGATGCTATATCAAAATTTCAGACCGTTAATCCTCCAACAGAACCTTTGGTTGCTATGGATGATGGTCAAAGAGATGCACTTTTTGTAAAGGTAACTCAAGAAGTAAAAAGAGTATTGTCACTTCCTACAAATGATTCTTCTTCTCCGATCGTTGATAATCTTCCTTCATTAGAAGAATATCAAGCAGCACTAGTAAGAGCCAGTGTTATTTCTGTTTTTAGAATGCATACTGAAGAATTAGGATTAACTATTAAACAAGTATACGAACGCTCTAAAATAGAACGAAGAAAAAATGTTGTACGTGTTATCCATGAATTGGAAGCCTTAGGTATCCTTACCAAAACTAAGGTAGAACAACTCTCGTATTATAAAATAACCGATTTTGGCACTACTTTTATAAAAGAATACTATACTATTTGAGTCTTGTTTACAATACTTGGTTGGCTCGCCTTAATTACTCCTGTTTTACGTCCTGAGCGAGACGGAACATAAAGCAAACCAACTCAAATACAAACTTACGTGGCCACCAATGGTCATTAAACTTCTCTTTACCAAATCTGTAAACTTTTCTGTCATAAGGGTATTAATAATCCTTCGCCAGACGGTACGGTAAATTGAAACAGTCAATGACTGATGTACTGCCAACGTCCCAGGATCATCACCTAGTTTAGTATGTAAGATTGGTTTGTACATGATTAAACTTTTAAAAATTAATATTCCTTTTTTTAGAGCAAATCTTGTGCCGAAAATCACAATTTATTTAGGGGTGTAAATTGTTAATTTCTTAATTTTGAATGGTTTATCTAATATCAACTTGTGAATCGTACTTTTTTGCTCACTATAGAGCATACAAAACAATTGGTTTTTTAGATAATTTATAGCAATGAATTTTGATCGTACCCTTCTAAAAATGGGCACTTTGGAACTATGCCCTGAAGAAAGGATGGAACAAAATAGAATCAAGAAATAATGGATACATTTGTTCTAAATTTTATGTTGCAAATTTACGATTTTAACAGGAAAAATAAAAGAGTAGAAACCGCCAATCTTTTGTGGATTTACAGTATAAAAATTTAGAAATCAGATGACTTATATTTTAGAAAAATGATCTTTTAAAACGATTTGATTGGTTTTTCGATCGGTTATCGTAAGTCCTTTTATCGATCCCGCTCCTAAAAAACGATATCGGATACCCACAAATTTCCCTATAGACTGATGATAGTTATTACTATATACTTCCTGATCTTCAATGTATACAGTTACCTTATTATTTTCAACGTTTATTTTTAGTTTTTTGAAATCGGATAAATCTGTTCCTAACGAAGATAAATCATGTTCTTTTCCTGTTACATAAACATCGTTGAGCATAAGATTAATATCAGACACACAACCAGGTATTGAAAAAGGAATTATCATAGCGCCAGAACTTCCTAAGACTACAATTCGAAGAGTTTGACAAACGGCCCACTTTTCGTTGTAAATATTTTTTACTGTAGTTTCAATAGTCATATCATCTCCTGACATATTAAAATCTTTAACCAGGTGGAAGGTAGAGACGATTGGATCCTTATTTCCCCTTATTTCATTAATAAAAGTATCTGAAAATGATAAAGGACCATTCATTGTATCGTTAACATTGATATATTTAGGAATGGGTTCGTAATCAATCGTCCCCATCCATTCATCCGAAGCGATGAACAAATCATGTTCTTTAATAATTTTTCCATCGACTAGTAATTTCGCTCTAAAATACCCTGGATAATAATAGATCCCTGTGGCTTGTTTTTGTTTAGGTTTTATTTTTACAGTTTTGGTTCTATCCCAAAACTGTTGAATATAAATACTATCCGATGTGATTTTATCCAAATTCAGATCAAATACCACAGAATTAGGCAGCCCTTTGGAAATAGGTCTGCTTTTGAATTGAATTTTTGAAAGGTCTAATGGTTGGATATTATCATTTTTGGTACTCACCATGGAGAAGAACGAAATGAAGGCAAAGGTCATAATCCCTGCAGCTGCAACAATAATTCCCATATTTTGAAACACCTTATCTTTTATCAAGGAGGATTTCTTCTTTGGCTCTTTCTTGTTTTTAAAGTCTCTCCAGTTTTCATAACCCGCAAACTTAGATAAGGTATTAAGTGTACTAATACTAGGAGCATTTTGGTACTTTACTTTACCCCAAACCCGCTTTAAAGTGGTTGTGCTAAGGTTAACCTGAGTCTCTTTTTGAATATGCTCACTCAATTCAATAAATACATCATTATGCCAAGAATCTGAAGATCCCCAATCAAGACGATTCTCAATCTCTAGCAGACATTGCTGTACTAAATGATATTCTGGATACCTATTCATAGACACTAACAAAATTGATCAAAATTTATGACTTGAACAACATTGAACGAACTTGTATGAACTTGTATGAACTTGTTTTCGTGGTCTACATCTAATCTTCGAATTTTGAGATCAACAAACAACAAAAAATGATGATACGAGCAATTTCAATTTTGATTTTAAGTACTTTCTTTTCTTTCAACATATATGCACAGCAGAAATTTCCTTTGGATACTGTACAATGGGAAATTAATGCTCAATCTTATGTGCTAGAAAGCTATAAAGGAAAAGATGCATTATACATGCAACGGGGTATGGCTGCACTGAAGGATGTTACTTTTTTGAATGGTACAATAGAATTTGACGTGTTTCTCAACGAACGTCAAGGTTTTCCGGGAGTTCGATTTCGAGCGGTGGATGCCAATAATATGGAGTCTTTTTATATACGAGCGCACCTACCTGGTAAACCAGATGCTAATCAGGGAACTCCTGTAATAAATGGGCTTTCTCCCTGGCAATTGTATTTTGGTCCGAGTTATTCTGTACCCTACGATTATAATTATGACGATTGGACTCATGTAAAATTGGTAGTTAATGGAAAAAGAGCACAAGTGTTTTTTGACTATTCAGAAAAACCTCATTTATGCTGGAATTTGGTCAGAGAACCCAAAGAAGGAAGGATAGCTATCAGTGGAGGTGGGCCGAATCCTATGCATTATGCCAATTTTACTATTGACAAGACCGCTACTCAACTAGTGGATTTTAAAGTACATGAAAGAAAACCTATAGATGGATTGGTATCGGCATGGGAAATTTCGGATAAGTTTGAAGAAACACAGTTGCGCAATTTAGCTAACATAAAGGGATTGATAACTTCTCGAAAGTGGTTAGGAAAAGTACAAATTGAAGAGGGTACCGCTGCCAACATCGCAAGAAAAGTATTACTGAGAGATGGGACCAAAAAGAATACAGTTTTTGCAAAACTGGTGATCGACTCAGATAAAGAGCAAACCAAACTATTCGAATTTGGATATAGTGATAGGGCAGTGGTCATACTCAACGATCAACCTATTTATAAAGGAAACAACAGATGGCGTTCAAGAGATTACCGATATCTAGGAACTATTGGTCTTTTTGATGCAGTATATCTAAACCTAAAAAAAGGAAAAAATATTCTTCTACTGGCAGTTTCCGAAGATTTTGGAGGTTGGCTGGTAACCGGTAAGTTTACTGATCCTTCTGGTGTTGTGGTGAATTAATTTTCTCAATCATAGATACAATAGAATCCTCCTCAAAATATTAACGAAATAAAGCCTCGACATTGTCGAGGCTTTATGGTTCAGCACGGATATTTAAGATCACTAGCACATATCCGTACAGGTAAAGGGGCAAACAAGCCCTTACTTCTAGGATCTCCCAAATATATCTTTTGGTGGAGCTACAGCCATCTTTTGATGGTAATCAAACCAGTACAATTCTGTATTCGATACAGCACATAGTTCGTTGTTCGAATTAAAAAAGCGACTCCTTACATAAATTTTTGATAGATCTTCAGCAGTACTCAAAAATTCCATATTTAGAAAAAGTCCTGAGTAAACATGAGATGTTTTTGATAGGTAAATTCTTCTTTACATTTTTGAAGTCTGACTTTCAGATGATCTAGTTTTCTTTTAGAATATCCTTTTTCGAATAGAAAGCTATCCAGAATAGCATATATATAAGCTTGATAAGCACCACCATGCATGATCATAAAATCGTCTACATCTTTTCCCGTTACTTTGTATTTTTTTCTGATCATAATAGATGGTTTTACTCATTAGATTCTTGGATTGCTTTCAGTTTCTTTTTCTTGTTTTTTCCGAACTGAAAAGCTCTGGAAATATTAAAACCTAGATGCACATCTCCCTCAAAAAAATCATCTGTAGATTCGGTAATAAAACTTTTCTCGATCATAGTAATAGAATTGGAGAGAATGATTTGAAATACGTGTCCACCAGTCTCTATATCTATTCCAAATGCCAATGAATTAGTGGCATCGATAGACTCCAGAGGATTAACAGTATAGTGATATTCACCATTTAGAGAAATTCTTTTGGTTAACTTAACACGTCCGCCAATTCCGACTGCAAAAATACCATGAGGATCTTCTTGTATAGCTACTGAGTTTCTATAGATGAAGCTTGGCATAATTTGTAAAGAAAATTCAGGACTAAATTTTCTTGCAAAAAGAAGCTGAGAGGTATAAAACAAACGATCAGTCTCGCTAGGTTCGTTTCCTGGTTCAAAATCGTCTACACTTCTGTATACAACACTCCCAAATACAGATACCGAAAGCGGGAAAGCGTTTTTACCAATTCCTTGCTTAAGGAGTTTGTATTTGAAAAATGCATCATAAGCCTTTTCAAAACTGCTTCTACCAACTCCTATCATTAAATCGTCTGTAAGACCATACTCAAAGCCAAAGCGTATATTAGATTGATCCAAACCAAACAATTCATCAAAACCTGAATTTACTCTTCCAAAACGGTGAGATATGATGAATTCTAGAACACCTTTCTTTCTATTCTCAACAGAATGTCCGTTAAGTATTCTAGTGCCTTTAAATGTGGCGGTAACATACTCTTTGGTTTGCGGAGTCTCTTCATCAAGTATGTCAAAGAGGTCCTGTGAATACATCGTATTACCAATACTTAGAATGGTAAAAAATATAATTAGTTTTTTCATATTATTTGGTATACGGTTGATGATCTAGATTGAAGCTTACTTTTATTGTTTTTGCAATGTTGTTCACTACAACCGATGGAATTTCAATATTGAAATCTGCTACTTTTACAGGAAAATCACCCTCCAGAGAAATATTTCCTTCTGTTCTTTTAATTTTCGCCTTGGTTTCTATCGGTTTGGTCACGCCATGAATGGTTAAATTCCCTTTGATAGTGACTTCTGTACTATTTTCAAGAGCATTGAAATTTAGAATCTCTCCTTTGAAAGTAGCTTTAGGATATCTATCAGATTCTACATAGTTTTCATTAAAGTGTTCTTGCATTAATGCCTTCTCGAACAGGAAAGATTTCATTAGTATGGAGATAGCGATTGCTCCATTATTGGTGTCTATAATACTAAGTACCTGGTCGTTTTCTGCCTCGATATCTTCTATAGGAGAGTGGGAGAAGAAAGAAACATGTCCACTTTTTGTAAGGAACTTTTCTTGCCCGTAACTCATTACTGAAAGGATAAGGCATGCTATGGTTGTTATAATTGATTTCATTTGTTGTGAATGTTGGTTTTAATTAATAATGACACTTTTGACAAGAATGACGTCCATCAAAAATCCGGTACAAACACCTTTGATTTGTATGGATTGTCCTTTTTGTAATTGTGCAATTTTATGATCTTTATCAGCGTCCAAATGACAAAGGACACTACCAAAAGTATCTTCACTGGTTAGTGCTATTATACTTTTGTCTTTTACGATGTTTATATCTTCTATAGTACCGGTTACCTGAATAACTTGCTCCAAATATTTGGTATTGGCTTCGGTTTCATTGGTCAAATAATCTTTGAACAAATCATTAGAGTCGATTACAATTTGTGCATCCACATTACTAATATCCAAGTGAGGCTTGGAAAACATAGAGATGCTGACAACAATTCCAATCGCGGTTATAAAAAGAGTTACACCTAAAAGAACTTTTCCCTTACTTATCATATTGATTTCTTTTAATTGTTTAATGCACCGCTATCAATCCAGCATCTAATAATTTCTATTTCCTCATTACTTAAAGAACCGCCGATGGGCATTCGTCTGCTCACTACTTGTGCTCTTACTCGTGAAGCATTATTTCTAATACCTTCAAAGTTGCGTAGATCAGGAAATTGATTTCCGTTATGGCATTCAATACAGTTGTTATCTATTATTGGTTTTACCTGCGTAGCAAATGATGTATCTGGATTACATTCAACTATTGTTTCTGTAATTTCCTCTTCTACATTATTATCACAGGAAACTAGAATAAGACTAGTGAGTACTGCCAATAGCAGTCTATTTATTTGTAAATAATTTTTCATGATTAAGATTTAAGAAAAAGAGGAAGAAAAAAACTCGTTCTTCCTCTTTCTAATCAACTAACTAACTACTAAACTAAATATGAACTCTTCTTAATTTGCTGGTGCGGTAGGAGTATCCGTGTTTGCGATAGGCCATACCCCTGGGGCAGGAAAATTGATTCCAAAATTATCCCCCCTGGTCACATCCTGCCCAAAGTAGTATAATGGCCATCCTTTATATGTTATTTGCTGAGAACCGTGAACATCTATGGTTCCAAAATCGTCAGCATTTAGAATACTTGGTAATCTATCAATGTCGATGTTAATGATCGGCCATACAGCA
Source organism: Aquimarina sp. KJ22-3 (assembly GCF_055808215.1). Taxonomy (NCBI): domain Bacteria; kingdom Pseudomonadati; phylum Bacteroidota; class Flavobacteriia; order Flavobacteriales; family Flavobacteriaceae; genus Aquimarina; species Aquimarina sp. KJ22-3. The sequence goes on from NZ_CM147859.1 coordinate 2,725,115, forward strand.
TTGTTTGAAAAATCTTGGGCCGTGAAATTATTAACACCATTGGTGTCATTCATAAATGTATATATTGTTCTTCCTGTGAAATTGGTCATGTAAAAGGTAAGTCCATCACCAGGAGTATAGTCACTTGTGAAGTTGATCAAATTCCCATCACTATCTCTTCCTACCAATTGAGCTTCGGCGTACATCAGAGAATAATCAGGTTTTGCGATATACCAATTGTTACCTACTTGATCTCCGTTGGTATCTCCGGCGGCATTATCATTTGCAAAATAGTATAATGGCCACCCTTTGAACGTAGTTTGCTTTTCTCCATCTTCTCTGGTGATTTCCCCAAAGTCTGAAGCTTCCAGACCATCATCAAGAGTTAAATCCGCTGCATAAAAAATTGGCCATGCTGCCAAACAACCATCCAAACATCTGGAATCTCCTTTTACATCTCTGGAGAAGAAGTATAATGACATACCTTCAGAATCGGTAAGAATGTTTCCAAAAGTTGCATCGGTTGCAAGTCGTACTGCATTTTGTTGTGCAGGTGGATTTGGTTGCTCATCAGAGTCATCACTGGTACAACTAAATAGTACAGAAATTGAAGTGAACAATACTAAAATACGATTTTTCATTTTTATTCGAGTTTTAAAGATTTTGTTCAGCAAAGTACCGTAAACACTGGCCCTATATTCAAAATAATATATGCGAAAGGGAAAATTTGGCGTTGAAAAAGGAAAAAAAAGGTTGAATAAAATGCTGTTTTTTCCTTTTTGTAATAAATGAAGGGAATTGATTAAAATTGAAATAAAGAAAAAGAGAACCCGAAAAGAAATTTGGTTAGATACTTAACCATTGTCTAAATTCTGCTGCTTTGTTTTTGCTAATCACAATTTCTACATCTGCATCTCGGATCAAAATTTTGAGTTGACTATTACCGTATTTAATAATCTTTTCGATGGCAGCAATGCTGATAATAAATTGTCGGTTAGCTCTAAAAAATAAAGAAGCATCAAGGCTGGAAAACATATCATCCAAACTTGTATTGCTGGTAGATTTTTTCCCGTCAAAGCAAATTACATAGGTAATGGTATTTTCGGTATAGATATAAGAGATTTCATTGATAGCTGTCGGGATCAGTTCATTTCTTAAATAGGTTAGGATTCTCTTTTTACCCGTTTCCAATGTGATATCAGGCGATTCCTGAGTGTCATCATCGGTTTCTTCTATTTTACGTTGGTAGGCTACCAGATCACTATTCAGCTTAGAAAGATTCACCAACTCACTTTCTAAATTGGTGTTTTTCTCCTCCAACTGCTTTTCATAATAACTACCAATCATACGGACAGCAAAGAAGGAAGATAAGATAATCAGTCCCCCCATAATAGCAAATATGGTATAGAAACTGGTTTTGAGTTTTTTTATTTGCGTAGAGATCTCGTTAAGATTTACATGTGCCGCCACTATTAAATCAGAATCTTTTACCGGAGAAATATATACGATTTCAGAATTAAAGCTATTCCCAGCTTCTTTATTGTCGTTTTTAATATTGGTAAGTAACTCATATAGCTTATCAGAACTATTTTCTTCATTCAATGAATTCAAAAGTGACTGATCCGAGTTTACTTTTTGTCCAACCCTGGTTTTATCAGGATTACATACTTCTTTACCAGACCAATTAAAAACACATATAAAAGAAGCTTCGGTATGAGTGTTTTCTATAGTGTTTTGAATATTGTTGATCACCACATTTTGATCAATACCACCTGCAAGTTGATAGTTGATCAATTTTGAAATTTCGTTTGCTTCCCGTTTACTGGACTCTAATTGAACTTCTATCAATTGATTTGCACTTACTTTTATAAAGTATTTGATGCTTAACGAAGCAATGATCAGGAAAATGACCGATATCGATACAAAGGTTAAAAAATATAATTTATCTTTTCTCATCTGTCAGGTTTGCTAATCAGGGGTAATATCCTGACGGTCCGGTTTAGCTTTTTATTCAGGTAACTAAAATAGTATAATTTTTCAGGTGTTTTTTCTAAACGTCAAATAATTGTATTTGGCTTAATGACCTTTTTTCCTTTTTTAAAAGGATTTTTTCTACTTGACAAAAGTTTATAACACCACCATACGTTCTGGATTGTTCCTTTGTACTCAAAGTAGAATTTTTAATTATAAGCTAATCGTATGAAATCCACACCTCTTTGTTACCCTTCCTTAATTTATATGCTGCTAAATTATATTTTAGTAGTACATTATCGTAATTTTACTGGTAGAATCGACCTTATATCCTTCGATGAATAGAAAGCTAAGTATTATTGGTTTTATTTCAGGACTTCTCTTGTTACTGATATTGTATCTGGTTTTTGCAAACTCGAAAGACTCTTATATGGAGATGAATGCTGTTTCTGCGGATATAACGATAAGCTCAGAAGAATTAGTTTCATCCTTCATGGTTGATGAACGTTCGGCAAATTCAATGTATAGAGGAAAAGTAATAGAAGTAGAGGGGATTGTAAAAGATGTTACGTTTCTAAATAATCGAAATACAGTTTTTTTGTACGGGGACAATAAGTATTCTAGTGTTATTTGTGATATGTTTCCGAATCAAGAAAATGAAATTAAAGATTTAAAAAAGGGGCAAAAAATAAAAATAAAGGGAGTTTGCAAGGGATTTCTGAAAGATGCTATTTTACTTAATTGTATGCTGATTAACACAACAAATCAATGAATAAACTGATCATTCTGATATTCTTATTGATCAACTTTACAGACGATGACACCAAGTCTGATCAATTTATAACAAGACAGGGGCAGGTTTCTTTTTTCTCCTATACTTCCGTAGAAGATATAGAAGCAAAGAACAACCAGGTACTGAGTATAATTGATATTTCTAAAAATGAAATAGCAGTTAGTATGCTGATGAATGCATTCGTATTTAAAAAATCACTGATGCATGAACATTTTAACGAGAGCTATATCGAATCAGATTTGTATCCTAAAGCTACTTTTGAAGGAAATATCATAGACTTTGATCCCTCTGCAACTGATATACAAACGAGAATGGTTAAAGGGAAATTAACCATTCATGGTATTACTAAAGAGGTAGAAATTAAAACTACTATCGAGCAAGTTAACGGTTCGTTTGTTTTGAATGGGGATTTTGAAGTTACGGTCAAGGATTTTGATATCAAAATTCCTCCAATCTTAGCACCTAATATAGCAAAAGTTATATCCATTAAATTCAAATTTGAATATCAACATTATGAGAAATAAAGTTCTTTTTTCCATCCATATATGTTTACTGTTCTGTTTGAATGTATCTATCCAGGCACAGGATTTATTGGATAAACTAGAACAGGAATATCCGAATACTCCTCAATATCAATTGGCAACGTTTAAAGCGAGTCGTATTTCTATTGGACATTCTGTAGAAACCAGAAAAAAGGGCGTGCTAGAGCTGCAGGCTTTTACACGATACTGGAATATCCCAAACTCTAGCGGTCAAAGTTTTGTAGCTGACAAAATGGGGGCTCGAATAGGGGTAGAGTATGGTATTTCGGATAAGCTGACTTTTGGTGGTGGTTGGAGTACGTTGGACGGTATTTTTGATAGTTTTTTGAAATACAAACTGATCAGACAACGCAGTGATGGCAAAGGAGCACCAGTGAGTCTCTCTTTGTTTCAGAATATTGCTTACAGAAGTGAACGTAATCCACCACTTGTTGATATCAATCGTTTTGATGATTTTCAGGACCAACTAAGCTTTACAACACAATTATTGTTAGCCAGAAAATTTACTCCTCAATTTTCTGCACAAATATCACCTACTTATATCCATAGAAGTTCTTCGGCTTTTGCAGACGATCCAAATAATCAATTTGCGATTGGAGTAGGAGGACGATATAAAATAGGCGGACATGTTTCTATTGTTTCAGAATATTACTATTTGATCAACCCTTTAGAATCCATCACTACTTATGATGCTTTTGCTCTGGGAGTCAACTGGGAATTAAGTGATGTGATGTTACAATTTAAACTCACCAATACTTGGTTCTTTTCTGAAGAAGCATTTATTACTCAAACCCCCAATAACTTCAATTTCAATGATGGAAATTTAACGTTTGGGTTTAATGCGATTTTCGTTTTACATCTCAATCAAAAAGGGAAAGGAATTAGTGACTAAATTCACAAATAGTATTTAGTATATTTAGAAAAAACTTTAACCAATGCACGACAAATTATTCGAAGAAATTATTGATAACTATGATGAGTTAAAATACAAGTTGTTACATGCTCAGACTTTTGATGAGTCTCATTTTGGTTTTCCTGAGATTTATTACAAAATAATGGAGACCGACAAACAACGAGTAGATGCTTTTCATAAGGCATTTCAATTAAATAACAACTTCAAAGATGCTGTTGTATGTGAGATAGGGGTGGGTACACTGCCGCTTACCAAGTTATACATGCCCCATGTAAAGAAGGCGTATTTGATAGAGAACAATCCGGATTTAATTCCGTTTATCGATGCCGAAATAGCAAAATACCCTTGGGCGCATAAGGTAGAAGTGATCTATGCAGATGCATTGACGGTAGAATTACCAGAAAAAGTGGATTATGTGGTTGGAGAATTGATGAGTATTTATTGTGCCAATGAGTTTCAGGTACAGATTTTTCAGCATATGAGAGATTTTTTGAAACCAGGAGGGAAGCTTTTTCCGAATAGGATTGTGAATTTTGCTCGACTATGCGAAGCTGAAATTGAAGAGGATGTACATCATTATCCGGTAATGTTCACAAGACATCAGCCTATGTTTTTAACTCAGCAGTTTCTGGTTAATGAAATAGAACTATTAAAAGAAAAGAAGCAAGGAGTTAAATTAAGTTTTTCTGTACCAGTTCTATTTTCTGGAACGGTAAATGCTTTGTATCTAGAATCTTATGTAGAGATTACTGAAGGGTCTAATTTTACCGGAACGGATAGTCTAATGCCTCCTACCGTATTAAAAACTACCAATACGCAGGAGGTAAAAGCAGGAGATTTGGTGCATATCGATTTTTATTTTGATTATGGATCTTCTCTCGATGATATTAGTTGTGTGCTTTCTTAGTGCATAATATCAATATCAAACCCTATAATATCTCGAATCCCTGGAGATGTTTTTTCTATCGCTTGTATAGGAGTAACATAGTGCCAAAGGTCATTACCAAAGGTAAACTCTTCTCCCGTATCTGCCTGAAAAACAAACTCTCCTGGTTGTAGTTCCTTTTGGTAAATCAATTCGTTTTGAGCTGTCTTTTCGTAAATTTGGCTCTCGGCACCCGTAATATTACTACGATTGATTACCAGGGCAGACATGATATATTGAGCACCATCTTCGTGTACACCTTCTGGAGCATTCTCGCCTTTAATTTGTGTTGTGGCAATGGTTCGCATAAAATGACTGGTGATTTGTACTTTTCTAATCTCTGGATGAATGCGTTGAACGAGGCCTGTTATTTTTTTCAAAAGACTAAAAAACAACTCGTTTTCTACAACTTCACTTTTTGCCTGAGCAAAAACACGTTTCCACACCCTAAAATCATCAACATTTTGTTCAAACCCTTGCTGATGTATTCTTTCTACAAACATTTCATTATCCCAAATTTCTACTTCAAATGTTGAGATGTTGCGTTGACGAGTAATCGTAGACAATTCTTTAAAAGTAGTTTGCTGTTCCTCGGATAATCGCTGTACCCACTGGTCTAGATGATCAATAGTAATCGCACCTTCAAAATAACGCTTATGTAGTGTTTTGAGCACCTCCAAATCTTCAGGAAATGTTTTCTTTAAAAACCCTATTTGTTTCTCGCGAACCAGATACTGATCATCCTGCAAGTTTTCAAAAAAAGGCTGGAAAAAGTTTAAGAAAGATCCAGTTTTCATTCCTAAGTCTTTAATACTACCTACACGAATTGGGGATTTGATAGTACGTCCTACTAATTTGGATATGTCCTTTTCTGTAATCATCTTTTTATTCTTACTTTTTTGGCAATTTGATGTAAACAAGCTTCCTTATTAAACAACCAATAGGAATATGGTATAGTTATGATAGGAATGTTGGTTCTAAATAAAGTCCTGTATTGGTCAACAGAGAATGATTTTTCTAATGTTCCCGGATATCCTACAAGATCAATACAAATGGTTTTACCATTATGAGTAAGCAAAATATCCTTTATGTACCCTGCCAGTTGATAATTGATCAGAATGTCTTCTTCAGCAATCCCTAATTGGATCAATTCTTCATGTACTTCATTAGCAAATTTATCCTGATAATCAGATTCACTACTCTTGGTATACTTTATTTTTGTCTCCGACTGATAATCAATAAGCAAATGTTTGTTTTTGAAGTTTTTAGCCTCAAAAGAATAGTACAAATACTGTTTTTGTTTTGCTCGGGTAATGCTGACGTTAAAAACATCTTCTCTGTCTAAATACTGAAATACTGATGGACTTGTATTATTATCGATAGTAAAGGTAATAAACATTTGATCTCGTTCTTCTCCCTGAAATTCAAAAGGAGTTCCAACGGCAATCTTATGTTTTTTTATGGCAGATAGATCTAATTCCTGAATTTTATTTTTGAGATAATTTACCTGATCCCGAAATGGAGATAGAATACCAATAGAGGAGGAGGCTTCCGGAGCAACTGATTCCTCTTTTTCGATTGTTTTTAGGATGTCTTCAAGAATTTTGTGCGCTTCTAATTGATTCACTCCATCTTTTTGCTTTTCTCCTTTACAAAAAATCCAATGTATCGCTGGGGATTTGTGATGTATTTGTAAATCAGACATTACCAGTAACTTATCGAAATAAAATTTTTGATTACTGTATCGAATGATATCGGGAACACTTCGGTAGTGCTCATCCAGGAAATGAATACTCCCAGGATTGGGCAAACGTTCCATAGCGTAGTCCAAAAAACTCGTTTCTCTATAGTTAAAAACATCTATATTCTGAAGTACACCATGGGTTTCGGCTGTTTTTTCCATGATATGTTTTGACAAAAATGAGACATGACGTAATTGCTTGGGGTCTCCTACCACAACTACTTTTTTTGCCCTTGCCAAAACAGGGATCATTGTAGCAATATCACATTGAGAAGCCTCATCTATAATTACCATATCAAAAATGTCATTCTCTAATGGAAAGACATCACTTACATCTGTAGATTTTGTAATCCAAATGGGTAAACACTGTAATACCGAAGAAAAATCTATGGACTGAAATAAGGACTCACGTTCTGCAGCATCCTTGGTTGCAATTAATTTTAATAGTTCTGGAAATGTCCTATCCCTGGCTAATAAATCTGCGACTCGATGTTGATACTGCAAAGAGATAATTTCTTTGATGAGCCTATTCTTTTGATGAATATAATGCTGAAGCAAGTCTATCAGTTCCCAGAAAGGATATTCTTTTAATACTTTTCTGGATACATAGTTTCTCTTTAACCGTTTAAAAAATGAGGGGTTATGATCAAGGAAGAGTTCAGCGTTTTTTATTTCCTTGCGTTCCCGTTCTTTAATCTCCTCGTTTATTTCTTGGATTTTACTTCGAGCATAGTCTATTTCCTTTTGCTTTTTTGGGATATAGTAATCACCACCTGCTTTTCTAAAACGAGTAATCGATTGTATTTTTTTCTCAGTTTTGCCCGGTGTCCTCTTCCAGATCCAGCTCTAATAGAGAGCCCTTTTACGCCAAGGTCATTAATGATCTTATGCTGCAGTACATCAACCGCTTGATCAGATTTGGAACAAATCAAAACACTTTTATTATGATAGATTTGATCAATAGCTAATGAAGCTATGGTATAGGATTTACCTGTACCAGGAGGTCCAATCACAACACTTAAGTCATTAGATTTTGCTGCATATATAATGTCTAGTTGGGCCTGACTTAAATTGGAAGGGACATAAATTTCATGAGTTGTATCTTTTTCAGATTTGATCTCTGGCTTTCTTCTAGAAAAGAAATGTTGAAGCGTATCATTGTACAAGTGCCCTTCTTTGATAACGTCAATTTCATGTAATACATCTCTGCTAGACTTTGATTTTTCAACAATTCCAAGAGCTATCACAGGAAGCAGTCTTAATTTTGCGGAATTTGCATGACTTCTAATTAAATCCCCTGGCATTAATGTTGATAGCCCCTTCATTGATTTGACATCAATATCAATATGAGCTTTTAACTTTTTACAAATGGCAGATACATCTTGAGAAGCAAAATCCTGATCATTAATCAGGGCTTTCATTTCTAAAACAAAAGAATCGTCGAGATCAAAATTCTTTTTGAACAGATTAAGCAAAGCATCATTGCTTCTGTTTTCCGAAAAATTATACTCCAAATGATACAATGCCTGATCGTTGATATTAATAGTGACTGGTGTTACCATCAGTGGAGCGCAAATAGTTCGTTTTCTACCCAAAAACGTAAGTTTCCCAGTCACAAAAAAACTACAAGCAATAAATGTCTTTTCTTTTTTATGAATTTCGAGGTATTTGTACAGTTCATCTCCAAAATCAGTAGTCATTAATGGAGTATCCGTTTCCCGGTATAAGGCATCAATCTCTTTTAGGAAAAACCGTTTATCTACTTTATTGCCTAAAAAATTGAGAATATCGTTATCTCTGAATTCTTGCTTATAGCAATCTTGATAGTAGGATAGTACTTTTTCTATATGCATACAACAAAATAGTCGTTACTGGTTTTGTTCCTCTTCATCCTGAAACCTCAAATAATCTTCTACAGTTTGGTTAACAGGAGGAATATCTTCTTCTACGATAGTTTTTAAAAGTTCTTCGGTAAGAGGAGTAATCGATACGATTCGATTTGCTTGGTATTCGATGATTTTTTCAAACAAATTTCGTGCAACGCGAGCATTACCAAAGCTTTTATGCCTTTTTTCATAGAGTTTCTCAAAGATGAACTGCATTTTTTCTTTAGCATCTTCGGCTAGTACAAAATCATTTTTGTTGCAGAACAATTCAAAAATGGCGATTAGTTCTTTGGGTTTATAGTGGTCAAAAGTAAAGTATCTATTAAATCTGGATTGCAATCCAGGGTTGGATTCTATAAATTCTTCCATCTCATCAGGATAACCTGCTACAATTACTACTAATTGATCGCGGTGATCTTCCATTTTCTTTAGTAATACCTCTATGGCTTCGTTACCAAAGTCTTTCTTATTATCCTTAGCTAACGAATAGGCTTCATCAATAAAAAGTACACCATCTATAGAAGTTTTTACGACTTCTTCAACCTTGATCGCAGTTTGGCCTACATAGCCTGCAACCATACCAGTACGATCAGTCTCTACCAAATGTCCTTTTTCGAGATATCCCAGATGTTTATAGATGCGTGAAACCAAACGAGCTACTGTAGTTTTTCCTGTTCCAGGCGGTCCCATAAAAACGGAGTGTAATGAATTATTGACGTTTTTAAGCCCTTTTTCTTCTCTTATCTTTTGAACGGTAAGAAAGTTAGACAATTCCTGTACCGCGGTCTTGATATTGGTTAACCCTATAAGTTCATTTAATTCATCCAGTACGTCATCCAACGATTCGTTTTCATCGATTTCGGTTTGTTTGACACCTTCCAGCTTTTCTTTGGGATTAGACAATTTATCGTTGATCTTTTTGAGTATTTCTTTTTCTTGTTCTGAAATCGTCCCGTCGGCCTTTGCAATTAAAGAAGCTATTCGGTATAAAAATGCTCCAGAGTTCACAAAATGCTTACTATCCAAACGCTTTAAAATTGAAGGTAATAAAAACTCTTTTTTATACGCTTCACCCAGATCAAAAAGGCTAGCGGTTTTGATGACCTCTATATTTTCTTCGAATTTTTCAGATTTTACAAAGGTGTTGATGCGTTCTATAGATATAGAAGCTATAATATCATTGCCCTGAAGCTTCTCGAACATAAAAGCCAACAAAAATTTGATTTTTGAATCGGCAATGTCGTTTTCTTTATCACTAAGAGGATAAATCAGGTTAAAAACATGGATGATATCCTGAAGAATCACATGTTCAGCTTTAAACTCTAGCGCATCGTCTGTTTTGTGAACGATGGCATTAATCGTATTTGAGAATTGTTTGTTTTGGTTCAAGTCCTCGGCCAACCCTAATACTTTATCACCTTCCTTTTCAAGAATTTTCAGAAATTCATAATCGATGTCAAATTCTTGTTTTGTGTCTTCTTTTTGATTGACAAAATCCTTGAACTTATTCGTAAAATCCTCTAAGCTCTTTTTTTCATCTTTTTTGAGCAAGGTAAGATCATCAACAAAATTGTTTAGCAATTCAATGTGTTGCACATTGATAGTTTTAAATTCATCAGATTTGAAAATATCTTTACCTAGCGCTACTTTACTTGTCTTGGTATGTACATTTTTTGTGGTAATGGCGAGATCAAGATTTTCTAAAGTTTCTGAGGAAGAGTAGAGTAGTAGTAAATCTTCATCCTTGATTCGCAAAGATGGAAAAGCAGCAGATACTGTTAATATTTTCAGTGGATTAATAAATTTCCCTTTAAAGAAAAAGGAGGCATCCTCTTTTTTTAAATTGGAAAAAAACTGTGTTACTGCTTTATCGTATTTTCGATTCGTCATTAGTACTTTTTATTTTTTAGAAGATCTAAATTTTTTGCTTGCATATCATCAATATTCTCCATCAAAACTATCTGAGGTAAAATATTCTTTTCGTATTAAATAGCGCCATAAAATTCCCCAAAGCAAGCCAATAAACATGCAAAACAGAAGGTGGGTGGAATAACTTTTTGACCAAAAAGAAGTAATTACTCCGACTAGAAAAAAATAGCTATTGAAACCCAAATGGCGGATCGCCCATGTCGTTTTTGGCGTTTGGCAATTTCTTTATCACTAATAGGCTTATTTCTAAAATCACTTTTGATATTTCGCAATGAATTCCCCAACCCAATCCAGTGCATGGTTGCGAAGAGTGCCAAAGGAGATGCAAAAAAATAAATGAAATTGAACAAGACGATATTAGCATCTGAGAACAATCTGAAAATGATCAGGTTAACAAAACCGCTGGAAAACCAAATGATCATAGATACCAGTGTTTTTTTACAACCTTCTTTGTCTAATTCCATCCGTTAGAAAATTTCAGCTTCCCGAATCAATTTCCATCATAGAATCCTCAACAGCATGTACTAATTCATCAAAATGAGGTAATCGCTTAGTTTCTCGAGTTCTATTAAACGGAAGATCAATATTAATGTGTTTCACGAACTTCGAAGGCGCATGTTTCATGATATAAATATCATCCGCGAGATATACAGCCTCTTGGATATCGTGGGTTACAAATAGGATCGTGGGACTAAATTTCTCCCAAATACCGATTAATAAATCTTGCATTTGTAAACGAGTCTTTACATCCAACGCTCCAAATGGCTCATCCATCAATAATATTTCAGGATTAGACATCAAACTTCTAGCTATAGCAACTCTTTGTAATTGGCCTCCAGAAAGCGTAGGGTATTGAGCATATTTTTTTTGATGCCCATCTAGCCCAACCAATTGGATCATTTCCATGGCTTTTTCATCCCGTTCCTTTTTGGAAACACCTTTAAAACGGAGCCCAAGTCCAACATTATCTAATACCGTCATCCAAGGCAAAGAAGAATATTGTTGAAATACCATGCTCACTCTATTGGCCTTACTAACCGGTTGTCCTTTAACCAGCACTGTACCTGAAGTAGGCGATTGTAATCCAGCAATATATCTTAATAAAGTAGATTTACCACATCCAGACATTCCTAAAATGACAGTAAACTGTCCTTGCATGGGTTTATCTTCTATCAATAAATCCAGATTTTCAATAATATTGGTTTTTCCTCCATCATAAGATTGAGATATACCACGTAATTCTATTATATTCTCAGCACTAGTGTTATCACTAAATTCTACCATATCAATGTTTATTGCCTTTATTAATATGCTTATATGGATATAGTATCCTATCGATCATTACAAAAAGTCGGTCTTGCAAAATTCCTATCACTACAATGATAATAAGTATAGCAAATGCTTTATCTATTCGGCTTTGTCGTTTTGCAGTCCAAATCAATTCTCCTATACCACCACCTTTGTTAAGCATTTCAACAATAGTGATGTAGGTCCAGGAAATTGCGGTTAACACTCTTATATCATCTATGATTTTTGAGAATACATAAGGCATATAAACCGTTCGTATCGTTTGCCATGAAGTTGCTCCCAAAGTAAATACTGTATTGAGATATACATTTTGCACTTCATCAATCCTTTGGATAACTACAGGTATGAGATAAACAATGATACCAAAAGCAAGAAAAGAAACTTTCATTTCGCTGCCTAAGCCCAACCACATGATAAAAATTCCGGTAACAGCAGTTAGCGGTATAAAACGATAGGAGTTGATGATCTGACTAAAAAGCCCTCTAAACAGAGGAATAAGCCCAAGGATAAACCCAATCGGAATAGAAACTAAAATAGCTAAAATATACCCTAGGAAATTGAGCTTAATAGAATAGAAGGTATTACCAATTACATCATCCTGTTGATTCAAATCAGGAAATGCTTTTACCACTTTGATCGGTGAGGGTAGAAGTGGGAACACCTTGTTTTTCTTCAATCCGAAGGATTGCAATTCTTCTATACTTAATTGTTCCAGCTTATCGTAATTAGCAATTAACAAAGAGTCACTTTCGTAATACACCCTTTGCTCTTGTGGGAGCGAAGTAAGGTTAACAGATTCGTCCTGAGTAATCACTGATTTGGATAAAAATTCAGCAAGAAGAAACCATAGCCCAATTACTATGATCGCTCCAACAACGGTTAGTACAACCTTATCTTTGGATTCAAGGTTTCCTCTTAATTCAAATAGCTTTTGTATCCCTACCATTAGTCAACTACTAATTCAAAGTCAGTTCTTCTGTTTTTGGATTTACAATCGGCATTTTGATTTCTTTCACACCCAGGAACAGGCTTATCTGGACCATTACCTAAAATAATAAATCTATTGGTTGGCATATTGTGTTCCTGAATCAGATAATCTGCTACTGATTGCGCTCTTTTTTGCGAAAGTGTAATATTTGAATTTCGATTCCCTACATTATCCGTATTTCCTTCAATTCTGATACGAGCATTAGCAAAAGCTTTTGCAATAGGTGTAAATTGAATATCAATTAATTGCTTCGCATTCTCACCCAATTTAAACTCTCCAGTTCTGAAACTAATACTTACTTTCTTTGAAGATAACGACTCCTTCTGAGCTAAGCTTTCATCTACAGCTGTAAATTCTTTTTGTTTTTCGGCGATATGACTAGGACCGGATAATGATGTTTTTGATACTAAGTCTTTGGTAGATAGTAATCTCCAGCTTTTGCTCCAGCTGTACTATAACCAAGATCATTGTATTTTACCTTCATCTTGTTGTATAGGTCTTCTCCAGTAACTCCATTATAAGCTGAATTCAATCCAAAGAAGTTCATATTATCACCATGTGTAGCTAATCTTACATTATTGATCGCATCATAACAGAAATCTTCTGGTTGTGCCAATCCTTCTGCCAAAATTTTTGCAGCTTTTCTTTTGTTACTGTCAGAGTTATTTAATTCTGAAGCTCCAATCATCCATCCTTCATATAGATCTTTAAGCTGATCTTTATGAGTTTCGATAAATTCTTTTTTAGCCACAAAAACATCTGCAATGATATGTGTTGCATTTTTGGTACTTTCCAATACTTTGGATCCAGCTACTTTGCTCACACAATCTGCATCGTCTGGACTCCATACAACCGCTGCGTCTACTGTATTACTTTTGAAAGCATCTGCTGCATCTATTGCACTGGGAACTTCTACAATTTGTACATCTTTTGTACTCATATCTCCAGCTTCTAATAACCAGATCAAGAAAGAGTGAGAAGGTGTCATAGGAGCGACAGCGATTTTCTTTCCTCTTAGATCACTTACTTTATTAATTCCTCTTCGTGCCACTATTGCATCTCCACCACGGCTCCAGTCGGCCTGAAATACAACTTGTGGTTGGTATTGCGATAAACCTTCAACCTCTGTTGGGAATGCATCAATAGTAGCCCACATTAGGTCAATTGAACCATTTTTAAAAGCATCTCTGGAAGCATCAAAATCGTCGATCACTTCAAAATTTACTTTAAATCCATAGTCTTTGTAGAATCTCGACTCAGTATTCGCTTTAAAACCTTCATTAAAATACTGTCCTCCAGCGTATCCACCCCAGGTAACCACACCAACATTAATCACATCCTTATACCCATCTTTAGTTTTGTCGGTCGCTGTAACCTCTTCAATCTTGTCCTTTACAGCAGGATCTCTAAGTTTATTTAATAAAAAGTATAGCCCACCGATGATGACTACTACAATTAGAATTTTTGAAAACGGTGTTAATCTTCTCTTTGCCATAATAATTGATTGGTTTTATTTTTTAGTCCTCAAAATTGAATAAATCTGAGTATTGATTGTTGTGTGGTTTTGATTTTGCAATAGGAGCATCAAGATCTACACTATGCTGATCATGTACCAATAAATCTTTTTGATTTCCTAATATTAAGGAAACACCTTCATTTTCCCATTTTTCGAGTAATTCAAGGCCTTCTTCTTCAAAAATTCCATTTTGAAGATCGATAGAATCCATGAAGTTGGTAGACATTTCCATAAAGCGTTCCATTTCTCCAATTTTCATGCTCACATCATCAGCGATAGCTTCTAATGCGCGATCAAACATTTCTTTTTTATCGTTGTTACCAGCAATAATATTCATCGCCGATTTCATTGCTGAGTGACCCGCTCGAACCGCTTTTCTTTCCTGCTCTTTGACCATTACCTGATCTTCAATATCCTCTAACAATATTTCAGAGTTCTCATACATTTTTACCAGAACTCGATACAAAATTTCCATTTTTTTGTAGAGTTCATCGAGTTTCATATTGGATTCCTTAAGTCTTCCAGCTTTTCGAGACTTCAGAATCATAATTCCCTTCTTATCTTTTTCTTTTGCAGCACTGGCCAACTTCAAATTATTGTTGATACTCTTCTTGTTATCATACATAATTTGTTGTAAGCGTTTCATTTGACCTTTAAGTACAGCAATCTGCTTATTCATTTTTTTGAGATTATCTTTTAAGTCATCGATATAACTTTTAAGAATCCCAATAGGATCTATTTGAATGAATAACCCGGTAAGCCAACGCATAAAAGACTTATACATATAGAAAATCAGGTTTCGCATCTTTGGGTCCAAAACGATATAGATCAAAGCACCTAATACAGCTAATAATACCCCTAGATATAATGTATTTTCTACTATAGTAATCAAAAACGGAAGGACTTTATATAAGCCATATAGCCCACCAGCACCCAGAAGGCCCATAAATAGCATCCCGGTTTTACCTTCGGGTTTTTTCCAGAAAGATTTTGGTTTTATCGAGTTCTCCATCTATTTTAAATATTTTTCCATTTTTACTTTATCTTCCTCAAACTGATTTTTTAAATGTGTATAGGATATTTTAAAATCATTTTGAGTCTTGCTAATCTTAGCATTACTTTCTTCTATTTTACCTTTTAGATCTGCAATTTGATTTTGATGTTTGGTAATCTCATCGGTAAGTTTCTTTATTTCAGCAGATTTTTCCTTGATGATAGTTTCAAACTGAGCGATCTCTCTTTCTCTTCCGGAAACTTTATCATCAAATTGAGATTTAAAAGCTCCCAAAAACTGCTCATTCTCTTTATCCAGAACACCAATATAAAAATTAGTGGTTTGCATGAGTTTATCTAGAGTAACTCCCAAAGTAGAAGCTGTAGCAAAAGCAGATCTATACTTGGTCGCTTCATCCATTGGCATTTTCTCAAGTGCCTTTAAGGATTTTTTATACTCTAAATAGTCAAAACCTTCAAGGTTGTTTTTTTCAATGGCCTCTAGTAATTTCTCAATGATTTTAGAATCTACAACGCCTTCTGCATTGGTTGGTTTTTTTGGAAGTGGAGGAGGAGTATCCGCAGAACTAGCACTATTTGTTTTTGTGCCCTTTTCTTGTTTTGATTCTACCTCTTTTGGTTTCCCCTCTTCGGTATCTTCAACTATAAATAAAGACTTCAGATTTTTTAGCATGGTTAGTGAATTTGAACAAATTTAAAAAAATAAGTATTGTATCTCATAGTAAGGTGAAATTAAACCTTAACACCTTTTATATTATATGTGTCTTATGGTATAAAAACGTTACACACCATCTATTTGACAATTTTATCCCATGCAATCTTTAACCCTATGAGTAAGACCAGGAAAAACATGATTAAATATTGGAATTTCCCCACAAAGAAAACACCAAAAAACATCCTTTGTAATATATAGGTGATCACAAAAGTGATAACAATGATAATAAAAAGCCCGGAGAGTCGACCAAATCCAGGTATTGAGGACATAGGGACCGTTTTATGAATAATAACTAGCGTAAGAATCATCCCTATTAACGGTACGAAATACGAAACCAAGTCTAATTGGAGTACATTCGTTCTTAAAAAGAAAAAGCTATACAATAATAAGACAAGAGATAAAAGTCCTGGTATGGTTACTAGATATACAAGTCCTCCATAGATGTAATTCACAGGAGGTTTAAAGTTTTGTCGATTTACAAAAAGTGAACCAATAAGAGAAAGTGCAATAAGAGTGATAAAATAACCCAATACTAAGTTGGGATTATCAGAAAACCAATTAATAAGATCTTGTATAGTCATTGGTGTTAAATGTACGAATATTGTTTTATTCTTAAGCTATTCTTATTATATAGCTACGAGAAGATGTCTGCTATATTTCTAAAGAGCGCAAATAAAATGGATGAAAACGTATGAGTTACCTCTTCATCCATTTATTTTACTAAAATCATTCGATTTGGTTTCAACCCATTTCTTCTAAAAGATACAGGGCGATAAAAAACAAAACGAAAATTACGGTAGTAATGATTTTTAAAACGTCTCCATTAATTTTTTTCATAGCTCTTGGTGTGTGAATTAATAAAAATGAGACGTTGTGTTTACGCATTGTAATATATTAGTTTATAGTGTAATAGCCAACTATTTACGGTTAACAAATAGGTGTAGAATGGAAAAATATCAAAATGATAGAAAAGTGTAGTTATAATTGAGATTCTTTTAATTCAAGAAATGCAATAATAGCTTTTTGTTGCTCTTCTGTTATTGGGTTCTTGTTTTGTATTCTATTCTCAATCCCTTTTATGTGATGCTTAACTAATGTTTTATGCCAATCTTCCCCTTTGTCTAGATCAAAAATAGCAATTGCTGCTGGTTTATGAGTTTCGAGTGAACTTTGATGACAACTACCACAAAAGGTAATTAAAACCTTACGAGTGACTTCTGAACACTCTTCGAAAGAACCGTTGTTGGTCTCGATAGTCTCAGTTTTTGCAGGAATAGTAACCAAAACTGGTTCTGTATCAGCTGTATTCATATCTCGAATACATCTATGTAGAAGAAACAAACTAAGAAAGCAAAAAAGGAATGATATTTTGATGTGCTGAAACATGTGTTAAATTGTTGATATAAAGTACAATAAACTTTCTTAAACTCATCATAATTAACATTGCATTATTGCCAAAATCCTCATAATTATTCCTTTAAAAAAACGAAAAAGTTATTGGGAGTTGTAAAATTGATCTAGAGGTTTTTAGGTATAATTATGCCAGATTTATTAATAATTTACTATTTTTAGTACATATTGAACAATATAAGTGAATCTTAAGCCCCTCATTTTGAGTTCAAACTTCATATCGTCAAGCTTAAAATTACCCCAATTAAGTTTTTTAAAGTTTTTAAACCTACTTATATATGAAGAAGATTTTAGCTATTGACGATCAGCAACTTATTTTATTATCCCTTGAGAAACATTTGACCGATTTAGGTTTTAGCATTCAGTGCGCAAGCAGTGGTGAAGAAGGCTTACAAATTTTTGATACTTTCGACCCTGATATGGTCATTGTAGACATTAATATGGATGGAATGTCTGGTTTGGAGGTGATCAAAAATATAAGGCACGATAAAAACTCAGATGTTAAAGTACTAGTACTTTCTGGTAATACCAATGAAGATACGATTATAGATGGATTTGATTTAGGTATTGATGATTACATGAAAAAACCATTATCTCTCAACGAAATGTCGGCTAGAATTTCGAGAATCCTTGGTATAAAACTTCAGAAAAAATCAGAATCACATGCTAAAGGGAAAATGTTACAAAGAAGATGCGTTGGTGTGGTAATTCCTTGTTATAACGAAGAAACTCGTATTTTGAGTAAGGAGTTTACCGACTTTGTACATAGTAATTTAGGATATCACCTTTGTTTTGTGAACGATGGAAGTACAGATAATACCCTAGAAGTACTTCAAAATTTGGCAAAAGGTAGAGAGGATCATATCAGTGTATATAACTGTGAAAAGAATGGGGGTAAAGGAGAAGCTGTACGACAAGGCGTATTGCACCTTTCTCAAGACACGCAATTAGATTATATAGGATATTTGGATGCCGATTTATCTACTGATTTTCAGGATTTTGATGATCTGGTAAAAACGATAGAGACTTCAGATTTTAAAATTGTTAGCGGATCTCGGATGAGTAGAATGGGAGCCAATATAACCAAAGAATCGGCTAGAAAAATCATAAGCAAGACCATTAATTTGATCATTCGAAATATCTTGGGGATGTCTTTTAATGACACCCAATGTGGAGCCAAGATTATGGAGCGGGAAATCGTAAGCGAAATGTTTAGGGAAAAATTTATCACCAAATGGCTTTTTGATGTAGAAATCTTTATGAAGATGAGAAAGTACTATGGTAAGGACAAAGCGATTTCATATATCTGCGAGCAACCTTTAAAAAGATGGATACATGCGGATGGATCAAAATTATCTATGAAAGATTCTGTTAAGATTGTTGGGCAATTAGCTCAAATAGCATATTACTATAATTTTAAAACAAAAACGGTCATCATTCCCGCTACCTAACAAATAAAGTTATATAGTTTTTAGATACTCTGTGATCACTTTCAAGATATTTTCAAAGTCATCTTGTAGTTCATAACTGTTTTCCTTTAAATGATTTTCGTAATCAGTTGCTATGTTGTACCCTTTTTCTAAACCCAAGAAACCAATTTTATGCTTCAATTTATGCACATCTTCTGCAGCTTTTGTAGTGTTTCCTGCTGCTAAGTTGAGAAAATATTGTTCTTTTTCTACGGGGAATTCTCTTTTGATAACACTGAAAATTTTTTCTTCAAAGACTGGATCACCACCAGATAATTTTTGGATTTCAGAAAGGTTGGGTTGTTCCATGGATAGGTTTTTAGATGTACTTAAAAATACAATTAAAATTGAAAAGGAACTACCAAAATAAATGAGTATTTAAACAGATTGTAATTACTTAATTATTTTATATCATTTTCAGGATACCGTTTGATTTTTTAGTCTGACGGAATGATCATTTCGACATTAATTGCCTTAGTTTTTAACGTATTTCGCTCAATAATCATAAAACGAAGTACGATGAAAAAAGTGTATAAAATATTAAAGTGGGTAGGAGTTACTATCCTAGGTCTAGTTATTATTTTGGTTAGTTTTGGTTTCTGGTTCAAAGGACTAATTCCACCCAGAGATCAAAATTTGAAAACCACCAATGTTAGTGATTTAGCATACCTTTCAGAAAATGTAATCCCAAAAAGAGGGAAGATTTTGGCAGTGGTTACCAGTATAGACAAAATGGGAACTACTGAAAAAGAAACTGGATACGAATTAAGCGAACTTTCCAGAGCTTATTATGTATTTACTGCGAATGGTTTTGAAGTGGACATTGCTAGTACATTAGGAGGGAAACCTCCGGTAATTATAGACGATGAAGATATGGGAGCATATGATTATGCTTTTCTAAACGATTCTATCGCACAGTACAAAACAAGTAATACGATCCCTATAGAAAGGGTGGTGCCAGAAGATTATGAAGCCATCTTTTTTGCAGGAGGAAAGGGGGCTATGTATGATTTTCCTGATAATCCCTATATCCAA
Organism: Aquimarina sp. KJ22-3; assembly: GCF_055808215.1. NCBI lineage: Bacteria > Pseudomonadati > Bacteroidota > Flavobacteriia > Flavobacteriales > Flavobacteriaceae > Aquimarina > Aquimarina sp. KJ22-3. The sequence continues at coordinate 2,745,249 of NZ_CM147859.1, forward strand.
TCTATAGTTAGTGAATATTATCAATCAGACAAAGTGGTTGGAGCCGTGTGCCACGGACCAGCAGCATTGGTAAATGTTACCCTGGATAATGGTGAATCCTTATTGAAAGGTAAAGAGGTAAGTGGGTTTACCAACGATGAAGAATTACTATTGATTTCTGATGCAAAAACTATTTTTCCATTTCTTCTACAAGATAAAATTGAGGAACAAGGAGCAAATTTTGAAGAAGGAGTTATGTATTTGGATAACGTTAGTCATTCAGGTAATTTGATTACAGGACAGAATCCATGGTCTACCTGGACACTTGCAGAAACTATGATTCAACAAATGGGATATACCCCAAAGTACAGACAAATTACAGATGAAGAATATGCGGTCCAGGTATTATTAGCTTATCATACAAATGGAAAACAAAAGGCTAAGGAAAAAATAAACACGCTTATAGTGTCAAAACAGAAGCCTGTAAATCGAGTTTTGATTGCTAAGCATAGCATTTTGGCAGCTATGAAAGGAGAGGTAGGGAATTTTTATAACCTATTGAATTTGGTATCGTATGCTAAAAAATGTGAAGCAAAAACTAACAAAATATAAGTACATTTGATAAAAACGATCTATTGGATTTCTTAGATATTCTCCTTATCATCATTAGCAGTGCAGGACTTTTACACGGTCTGTCCTTTGCCGTATACTTATCCTTTTTCAAAAAAAGAAGACAACAGCCAATCTATTACTTGGGCTGTTGTTGGTTTTTATGGCGTTTAGGATCGGAAAATCAGTGCTGCTCCATTTTGGAGATGATCTGGAACCCATATTTATTTTTATCGGTCTGGCTTTCTTATTACTAATAGGTCCTTTGTTGCGTTGGTATGTAATTGCAATGACTCGTCCCAATTTTTTGCTTCCCAAAGCCTATTTTCTAGAACTGATTCCGTTTGTATTGGTGTTTGTTTCTAGCTTTATGGTCACCAATAGTTGGTTTGATGAAAATAACAGAACTGCAGTTATCGTATTTGGAAGTGTGCTTATAAGTATCTATCTGCACTTTGCATTTTATATTATTGCTTCGGCTATATTGATAAGGCAAATGAAGAAAAGACATCAGCATACTTTACTCACTAAATTTCAAAAATCAATACTTCAATGGTTATCTTTATTGATTGTTGGTTTTGTTATTATTTGGATTTCTTATGTCTTAAATATCATAGAGAATACAGTTCCTTATATTGTTGGACCTATTATGTATTCTTTGGTGATCTATTTTTTAAGTTATAAAGCTTTTCAGTTAAAAACAACCGATGTAGACGGAAATGTGTTTAAAGAAAACAAGGATATTCAGTTATTTGATCAACTATCACAATTTGTAGTGAAAGAAAAAAGGTATCTCGAACCAGATTTTTCATTATCCGTTTTAAGTAAATCGATAGGGAAGAGCACTCAGAAAACTTCAGAAATCATTAACCAATATGGGAATCAGAATTTTAATGATTTTATTAATTATTATCGTGTACAAGAAGCTAAAAGCTTGTTGAAAAAGGATAAGAATCAACTGTTTAAAATAGCTTCTATTGCCTTTGATGTAGGGTTTAGTAGTTTGTCTTCATTTAATGCTGCTTTTAAAAAATTCGAAGGTGTGACACCTTCTGCCTATAGAAAAGAGAACGTTGAATAAGGAGAATCATGTATTTTTTTCAGATGGAAAGAGACTGTATTTAGTTGGGAGTTTGAAAATAAATTTGGAATATACCCCATAAAAAACATTTCTTTGCACCACAAAATGACACAAAATAACATACATATCGCACCGAAATCACTGTTTAGTCAGTGTGATTATCGAAGGATTAATGAATTATCCATTCGAAACAGGACGTTATGTAGCCAATTTTGACCATTTTTATGAAGTGATTTAAAGTAAAAACTAGATATAACTACAGGCGTCCAAGAAATTGGGCGCTTTTTTTATGAATTTTTTTAGCAAAATGAATAAAAGTTAATTAGCACATAAAAATTAGCCTTTGGAAAGTAAGCATCAGGGAGACAGACTATTGCAAAAATATCCAAAATCCGTTGAAAAACGGACAGGGATTTCTACACCTTGTTTTAAGTATAAGTAATTGATAATCAATAAAATAAATCTAAAAAATATTTGGAGATATAAAAAAAGTTCTCATCTTTGCATCGCAATCAAAACAAGAAATAAGTAGTAAGATTGCTTAACAATAAAACAATTTTAAAAAACAAGAAAATGATACCGAGTAGTTCGCAACATATTTTAAATCCACTCTTTGTTGAGAAAAGAGAGTATTGTTCTGATGCAAACAGAATAGGTGTCTATTTTATAGAAAAGATGATAATAAGGATATAGCTTATTAAAACATTTATATATAAAAGAGGCGCCCAAATAAGGCGCCTTTTTTTATGCATATCGTTCATTGACATATTGAAAACCAAACACATTGACGTGTAGCTTAATTGGAGAAAGCACTCGGCTTTTAACCGAGGTGATGTAGGTTCAAGTCCTACTACGTCAACATTAATGGAAGGGCAAGCCAATAGGTGGTGGCCGCAGTCTTGAAAACTGTTAGGAGATAATGACTCGTGTGGGTTCGATTCCCACTCCTTCCGCTCATTATGGAGGGTAGGTAAATACTGGTTTGTTACGCTCGCCTGCTAAGCGGGATTTCGTTTATTACGTTATGAAGGTTCGATTCCTTTGCCCTCCGAAATAAAGATACTGTAGCTTAATGGTTATCGCCGATGAGCTGTTAACTCTCAAGATGTAGGTTCGAGTCCTACCAGTATCGCAAAGACAAGGTGGCTGAAAGGTTAAGGTTACAGACTGCAACTCTGTTATTTATGAGTTCGAATCTCATCCTTGTCTCAATGACTAGAATAGTATCAAACTTGTTTGTGTACTAAGATAATCCACTTTATGACTTGATGAGAAAGCGTAGCAATTTCATCCTTGTCTCAATGATCAATAGTATCACATTTATTTCAAAAGGAAGTATTGAGCAATTGGTTGGCTCCCCGGACTGTAAATTCGGTCTCTTCGGAGCGTGTAGGTTCGAGTCCTACTGCTTCCACGATTTAAAAGATTTCCCCATTGGGAAATATAGTACCGTAGCACAACGGCTAGTGCACCCGACTGTCTCTCGGAAGGTCGCGGGTTCGAATCCCGTCGGTACTGCAAAGCATAACGATGGGATGAGAAGTTTATCCTGAGTTCCTTAACAAGTTTGGACAATTTAGATCGAAGGAAATCTCGTCGGTAATGCGATACTTATCTGGGGGTATAACAATGGTAGTTTACCCGCCTTGGACGCGGGAGGTTATAGGTTCGAGTCCTGTTCCCCAGACAAATTGCTCTGTTCGTATAATGGTTTAGTACACCTGACTTTCTATCAGGAAATAGGGGTTCGATTCCCCTACAGAGTGCTAGATGAAGTACTGTAAATACTTCAAAATATCAAACGCAAGGATGGCGGAACCGGAATACGCGCCTGATTTAGAATCAGGATTTTGAGAGTTCGAATCTCTCTCCTTGTACATTGACCTGTGATGTAATGGTAGCATCCAAGACTTTGACTTTTGGTGTAAAGGTTCAAATCCTTTCAGGTCATCAAATGGTATCTCTAGCTTATCTGGTAAAGCATCCCACTGTGAATGGGAAGAACAGGGTTCGAGTCCCGGGGTACACCCAAAAACAAAGGTTGTAACAGCACTTTTATTATCTACGCAAAATAATTGCGTAGTATCAGTACATTTTTGTCCTATCAATGTAAACGGAAAAACAAATGTTAAGGGAAGCGTTAGAAGTTTACTGTAATCGCCCTACTACCATTTTGGAGTAGGTAGTTGGGCTAGGACAAAGCGCCTCTTTAGCTCAAGACTCAGCGCTGATGGTTACCTTTTAATTATTAAAATGAAAAATTATGACAAATTCATTACTTGAAGATAATAATCTAGATAAGTTTTTGGAAAACAATAGAGAGTTCTGGTCGGCATTAGAAACAGAATGTGTAGCAGAATGTTGTGGTATAGACGCATATGATTTCTCTAAAGAAGCTATTAAAGAAATCATTGAATCTTTTGATTCAAATAGAATATTAGATGATTTAAATACAGCAATTCAATTTATTGAAGTATCAAAATCAGAACATATGCATAGCACTATATTTAATTATTACGCAACGAAAAAAGAAAGTATTGAATTATTTAAAAATATCAAGCTGGTCTTGTTGTGTGTTTCTGTATAGCACCATTGTATGAAGTATTGCATGATTTGTATGATCACTTCATATGCAACTTGACTTGAAGGTTCGACTATCACCAAAAATAGTCCACCATTCTATGGGTCGCGGGTTCGATTCCCGTCTTTAGCTTGAAGTAAATCTTCAGTGGCTATTGTAGCTCAGTTGGTTAGAGCAATAGATCGTTTCTGTGGGTTCGAGTCCCACTATCCTTTATGGATATGGCGGAATTGGTAAACGCACTAGACTGAAAATCTAGCGAAACAGGCACTTTAATGCCTCTTTTATTTGCACAGGTTCGATTCCTGTCGAGACCACTTTTTTAGGTTTCGTAGCTCAGTGGCTAGAGCACTACACTCATAATGTAGGTTATAAAGCTAGGCTAACTTTTAAAAATGGCCCCAGCTGTCTTGCTGTTAAATAGGACAAAAATGGTGATGGCAAATCAGTTGTTAAAGTATTCATACCAAAACAACAGTCTGGAACGTACTTTGAACTATTGGAATTGTTAGTATTTGAAATAGCTACTTTTTTGGATTCAGGTTTTAGAAACAAATGATCTTTTATGATGATTTTTCTTTGATCTCTTTTCACAAAACTGGTTGTTGGATGATCTAATACACCAATATTTCCGTACCGGAAAGACGATTTGCTCTCACTGTTTTTCTTAGAAATTAAAAATTGCGTAAGGGATAGCAGTGGCATCCTTTTTATATAGAAGCCTGAGACTCTCGAAGGCTAGTATGTAAAAAGATAAAACGAATAGCCCGACCCAAAGGGATACGCCCAAAATATACTTCGAGATAGCGCCATACCCGTAGCTCTGGATTGAAGTAGACAAGGTCTCCGTTACAGGAATTGTCATCTAATAAATGTCTAATTAAAAAATGAAGAAATGAAAAGAGTAAGAATCAACGCGGGCAAAGTAGGTTTGGTTTTCAAAAAGGGAGATTATCAACGTGTAATCACTAAGGGAATCCATTGGTTAGGATTTAACGAAAGAGCACTTCAATATGATCTTACCAAGCCTTTTGCCGCACCTGTAGCGCTAGAACTCTTGCTAGAAGATAAAGCGTTGGAGGCCATGCTACATGTGATTGAAGTAAAAGATAACGAGATCATATTGATGTATGAAAATGGTAATTTCAAAAACATATTGGCAGCCGGTCGATACGTTTTTTGGAAAGGATTGATGGATTACGAATTTAAGAAAGCAGATCTAAGTAAGATCTACATTACCGAAAAAATCGATAAGTCATTGTTCAACCACTATGCATTGACCAAATACATTAGAGCTTTTGAAGTGGCTGCATACGAAAAAGCCGTCTTGATTGTGGATGATGTATATGCTAAAACTTTGGAAAGCGGTACCTATCGTTTCTGGAGAAATGACACCTCAATTAAGATTGCAAAAGCAGATTTGCGTCAGTTGCAATTAGAAATTGCTGGTCAGGAATTGTTGACCAAAGATAAAGCGGCTGTTCGTATTAACTTTTATACGCAGTATAAGGTTATTGATATTGAAAAAGCGCTTTTGGAAAACAAGGATTACGAAAAGCAATTGTATATCGCAATGCAATTAGCATTGAGAACTTTCGTAGGAAACTACACCCTGGATGAACTGTTGGAGCGTAAGGAAAGTATGGCTAGCTCAGTACTGGAAAGCGTAAAAAACCAGGCAGTTAAACTAGGTGTGCGAGTATTGAATTGTGGAATCCGGGATATTATCCTTCCTGGAGATATGAAAGAGATCATGAACCAAGTATTGGTTGCACAAAAGAAAGCTCAAGCTAATATCATTACACGTCGTGAGGAAACAGCTTCTACACGTAGCTTGCTAAACACTGCAAAACTTATGGAAGAAAACGAGATGCTTTACAAACTTAAAGAAATGGAGTATGTAGAGAAGATCGCCGACAAGATTGGTGAGATTAGTGTCTCTGGAGACGGAGGTATGATCAAGCAATTGAAGGATATATTTTCTGTGAATAAGTAATTTTTTTGAAAAGCGTTGATCCAAGGGGATTAGCGCTTTTTTTGTAAAAGAGCATAAATTGATTGTCTTACACCTTCTAATTTTATAAATTTGCGTATATGATACGCCAAAATATAAAAGTAGCTGTAGATGCGGTGGTCTTTGGATACAAAGACAAAACGCTTAATGTGTTATTGATCAAAAGAGATATAGCTCCTTTTAAGGATTCCTGGGCTTTACCGGGAGGATTGGTGTTAGAAAATGAAAGTTTAGAGCAAGCAGTAGAACGGGAGCTCAAAGAAGAAACCAACGTAAAAGTAGATTATCTCGAGCAACTATATTCGTTTGGTACACCTGGTAGAGATCCTAGAAATAGGGTAGTAAGCATTACTTATTTTGCCTTGGTAAAACCAGAACATCATGAGATCAAAGCAGATACAGATGCCCAGGATGTGGCTTGGTTTGATATCCAGAAGCTGCCAGATTTGGCATTTGATCATCAACATATTCTGGAAAAAGCTAAACAACGCTTGCAGAACAAACTCACCTACGAACCCATTGGATTTGACTTGTTGGATGATAAATTCTTGTTTTCGGACCTGGAAAAGTTATATATGACGATACTCGAGAAACAAATCGATCGACGTAACTTCAGAAAGAAAATACTGAGTTTTGATATTTTGGAAGAATTGGACGAGAAAGTATCCGAAGGTAGAGGTAGACCAGCTAACTTATTTCAATTCAACAAAAAACAGTACTTCAAACATCAAAAAGAAGGGTTCCTCTTCGATATTAAATAACTATTCAATACTTCAAAAGCTTTTTAATGTAATTTTTACGCAAAATATTTGGTGGATTCGTTATGGTGTTTTAAATTTGCGTAAAAACAACACAATAATGAAGTATTTACATCTAGACCCTTCGTTCACACCTTATGAAAATTCTATCGAATTTGATGCTTTTGTTTTCAATGGAGGAGAACCTCATATCAAAATAAAAGAACAACAAATTGGGGATACAGTTACTATTACGCATCGTATTTCTTCGTTTAACGATATGGGATTGTTGCTCATTGCTACAGATGCGCTTCGTAGAATGGGAGTAAGGTATATCAATGCTTTTATTCCTTATTTCCCGGCAGCTAGACAGGATAGAGTGATGGTAACAGGAGAGTCCTTGAGTGTAAAAGTATATGCAGATATGATGAATGCGCAAAAATACAATCAAGTAACCGTATTTGATCCACATTCTGAAGTAACACCCGCATTATTGAATAATGTAAAGGTGATTTATAATTATGAATTTGTGAAGACATGTATAGAGAAGATCAATGAAGAAGTTGTATTGATTTCTCCAGATGGAGGAGCGTTGAAGAAAATCTATAAAGTTTCGGAATACCTGGGTGGAGTAGAAGTTATTGAGTGTTCTAAAAAAAGAGATGTAAAAACAGGGCAATTATTCGGTTTTAGAGTGTATGAAGATGATTTAAAAGGAAAGCACTGTATGATAGTCGATGACATTTGCGACGGAGGAGGAACTTTTTTAGGCCTTGCCGAGGAACTTAAAGCAAAGAATGCTGGGGCATTAAGTCTGGTGGTAAGTCATGGGATTTTTAGTAAAGGAGTAGAGGTGTTGACAGAGCAATTTGATTATGTGTTTACCACGAATTCATTCAAGGATTTTGATGATGACAAACTGTATCAATTTCCACTTTAAAAAACTAGGATTATGATCATAGAAGCAGCAATAGGAGACGCATATGGAGCGGGTTTTGAGTTCCGAAAAGATGCGTTTATAAAAACAAATAATACACTCACCGCATATCATTCTCATGGTTTATATACCGAGATTTATAAAAAGTATACCGATGATACACAAATGGCTATTGCCATTGCAGAGTTATTAGTAGAAGAAGATGATTGGACTCAAGAAAAGGTAGCGGATAAGTTTGTAGAAGTATTTCATCGTGATATACGTAGAGGATATTCTAATCGTGTATATGATGCCCTTTACAGCAGCAAAACAGGAAAGGATTTTTTAAAAACTATCAATGATCAGAGTTCTGGTAACGGAGCTGCGATGCGAGCGTATACCTTGGGATATATTCGGGATATTGATCAATTGAAAGCTTTTGTTGAAATTCAAGCTAAAACCTCTCACAATACACAAGAAGGAATTACCGGGGCATTACGCATTGCTTTGGCAGTTCATTACTATTTATATGTAAATGAAGGTTCTTTGATCGAGTTTTTGGATGAAACCATACAAGAAAAAGGAAATTATCAAATTGTTAGTCCTATCGACATGCATTCATATCCTACTACCAATGCTGTGATTCCATGGGTAATTGAAGCGACTAGTATGCGATCATGTTTGCAAAAAGGAATAGATTATGGAGGCGATACGGATACCGTTGCCGAAATGTCTATGGCTATTTTGAGTGTAAAAAAGGGAGTAGTCAATGATTTACCATCCTTTTTATACGATGAGCTAGAAAATGGCAAGTATGGTAGAGATTATCTGGTAACACTAGATAGGAAGCTACAAAAAAAGTTTGGTTTTTGAATATAAAGTATACAGGAATACACTATGGGAATACAAAATAAAGTGCGTGTCATTACAGCGCCAGAGGATGTAACAAATATCAAAGATTATTCTGTTTTTCTGGCCGGCAGTATCGAAGGGGATACAGCCCAAAAATGGCAGGATAAAGTGATTCAAGCGTTAGAAGGAGATCAGGTTACCTTGCTTAATCCACGAAGGTTGAATTGGGACACTAGCTGGAAGCAAGAAATTACAAATCCACAGTTTAACGAGCAAGTCACCTGGGAATTGGATGCTTTGGAGCAATGTGATCTGATAGTTATGTATTTTGATAAAGGGACGAAGTCTCCAATTTCATTACTAGAATTGGGATTATTTGCCAAAAGTGGGAAACTAATCGTATGTTGTCCAGAGGGTTTTTGGAGAAAAGGAAATGTAGATATCGTTTGCAAACGGTATGGGGTACAACAGGTAGATCGATTAGAAGAATTGATTGAAGAGATTAAAAAGAGAAAGAAATGAAATATTCATTACAGAAAATACAAGAAGAATTTAATTCCGACAAAAGTATAAAGTATCTATTCTTCTGGGGACACACTCCCAATAAAGATGGTAGCATAGGTAAAAGCTGTTTTAGTCAGTGGTGGGAATCGCCTTTTCAGGTTGAAGGCCTTACTTATAAAACTGCAGAGCATTGGATGATGGCAGAAAAAGCTAGATTATTTAAAGATAATACTGTTTTGAAAGAAATATTGGTTTGTAATCATCCTATGGAAGCCAAAAAATTAGGAAGAAAGGTAAAAGATTTTGATCCCGAAATCTGGAATCAGCATAAATATGAAATTGTGAAACAAGGGAACTTTTATAAATTTTCACAACACGAAGATTTAAAACAGTTCCTAACAAATACAAAAAATCGAATATTGGTGGAAGCTAGCCCAAGAGATCGCATTTGGGGAATAGGAATGAGTCAAAATAATGAAAAGGCAGAAAACCCTAATTTATGGAGAGGACAGAATTTGTTAGGATTTGCTTTGATGGAAGTTAGGGATGAACTAGTATAATTTGAAATGAAAGAGATTACTTATTTAAAAGGAGATGCTACCGTTCCACAGGCTAAGGGAACAAAGATCATTGTGCATATATGTAACAATATTGGAGGTTGGGGAAAAGGATTTGTTCTTGCGATTTCCAAAAGATGGTCAGAGCCTGAAAAATCGTATAGAGAATGGCATCAAAATAGCGCAAAAAACGATTTTGAATTAGGAGCTATTCAGGTAATTCAGGTTGCAGATTATATTTATGTAGGGAATATGATAGCGCAACAAGGAATAAAAACAGGAAGTAATGGTGTGCCTATACGATATGAAGCGGTGAGAGAATGTTTAGAAAAGATTTCAAAAGAAGCTCAACTGCTTTCTGCCAGCATTCACATGCCAAGGATAGGGTGCGGACTTGCTGGAGGTAAATGGGAAAAAATAGAACCGATAATACAAGAAACACTAATTCAAAAAGAGTTAGATGTTTATGTATATGATTTCAATTGAAATGAAACCAAACCATAAACAGATCAGTAAATTTTTAAGTTTGATTCTAAGGCATGATCCAGGAAAAATCGGATTAGTATTGGATAATCAGGGTTGGGCAGATGTGCAAACCTTGTTAACTAAATTACAGAAGCAGTTTTCTGGCCTGGATCTCAATCTTTTGCAAGAAATAGTGTCATCCAATGATAAGCAACGATTTGCTTTTAATGAGAATCATACAAAAATAAGAGCCAGTCAAGGGCATTCTGTTACTATCGATTTAAACTATGCACCAAAACAACCACCAGAATTGTTGTATCATGGTACAGTGGACAAATTTATAGGGGCTATCAAAGAAAAAGGATTGCTTAAAATGAATAGACATCATGTGCATCTTAGCGAAGAGTTAGATACGGCTTCAACTGTAGGTGCTCGTAGAGGCAAACCTATTATTTTAACAGTGAGAGCTGGTGAGATGTATAGTGACGGTATTCCATTTTTTCAATCGGACAATCAGGTATGGTTAACAGATCATGTTCCTGTAAAATATATTGATTTTGAATTATGAGAACTTTAGTCATAGGTGACATACATGGCGGTTGCAAAGCGCTGTTACAAGTTTTAGATAGAGCAGGAGTAACTCCAAAAGATACATTAATTTTTTTGGGAGATTATATAGATGGTTGGAATGAATCTTCAGAAACCGTTCAAAAACTAATAGAATTATCCCAAACGAATACCTGTGTTTTTATAAGAGGTAATCATGATGTGTGGTGTGGATTATGGCTAGAAAAAGGAGCTACCAATCCTATTTGGCTAGCGCATGGAGGAAAGGAAACGATGAGTAGCTACATACGATCCGGGCACGTTTTAGACGAAGCCCACAAGACATTTTTTGATCGATTACAAGATTATTATTTAGATGCGCAAAATAGACTATTTGTACATGCAGGCTTCACATCAATGAAAGGAGTAGGGCATGAAGAATATGATTCTAATTATTATTGGGATAGAACCCTTTGGGAAACTGCAATATTGGCAGACAAGGTAGATGCTGATGAACTGATTAAAAGCCCTCCAAAACGTTTTGCGCATTACAACGAAATCTTTATTGGCCATACACCTACAACGAATTATGGTAAAACTAAACCGCTAAATGCGTATAATGTATGGAATATCGATACAGGAGCTGCGTTTAAAGGTAAACTGAGTATAGTTGATGTAGACACCAAGGAGTTTTGGCAGAGTGATCCAGTATTTACTTTGTATCCAACAGAACGGGGTAGAAACTAATCACTCACTCACCTCAGAAATAATTTTGAGAGAAAAGTAGTAAAATACTTGCGGGAATTAAACTTCTGTTTTATATTTGCGTATATATAACGCAAAATAATAAATTATGAACCCACTACTTTTGACAGACGGATATAAACTAGGCCACAGAGAACAATATCCACAAGGAACGACCCTTGTATATTCTAATTGGACGCCAAGAAAGAGTAGAGTAGAAGGCGTAAATAATGTGGTGTTTTTCGGATTGCAATACTTCATTAAGGAGTATTTGATCAAGAGGTTTAATGAAGACTTCTTTAATCAACCAAAACAAGCAGTAGTTTCAGAATATAAAAAATATGTAGATCACTACTTGGGTGTGGATTATGATATCCAGCATGTTGAATCCTTACACGATCTGGGATATCTACCTATAGAGATAAAAGCCATACCTGAGGGTACAGAAGTACCTATTCGAGTACCTATGTTTACTTTGGTAAACACCAAACCTGAGTTTTTCTGGTTAACAAACTATCTGGAAACCTTATTATCTAGTATCATTTGGCAGCCTTGTACCTCGGCTACGATTGCTAAACAATACCGAAAAATATTGAATCAATATGCTTTGGATACCGACAAGGATAACTTAGAATTTGTTACTTGGCAAGGTCACGACTTTTCGATGCGTGGTATGTCGGGTACAGAATCGGCTATTTTGAGTGGGATGGGGCACGCTTTGGCTTTTTCGGGTAGTGATACCTTACCCGTTGCTAAGGCATATGAAACGTATTACAATACCGACGTAACCAAAGAACTGGTAATTGGTAGTGTAAATGCAACAGAACACAGTGTGATGTGTGCAGGTAGTAAGGATGACGAGATTGGAACCTTTAGAAGATTGTTAGAAACCTATCCAACAGGGATATTGTCAGTAGTGTCGGATACCTGGGATTTGTGGAAAGTATTGACTGAATATCTTCCAGAACTAAAGCAAGAAGTACTGGATCGCGAAGGGAAACTAGTGATTCGTCCCGATTCTGGAGACCCAGTAGATATCATCTGCGGATGTGAACACGAAAACCCAATTGTTGCCAAAGGTGTAATAGAACTACTTTGGGATGAATTTGGAGGAACCATCAATGATCAAGGTTATAAGGTGCTAAATCCAAAAATAGGTGCTATATATGGAGATAGTATCACTATAGAAAGAGCAACTCAAATTTGTGAACGCCTTAAGCAAAAAGGATTTGCATCTACCAATGTGGTATTAGGTATCGGAAGCTTTACGTATCAATACAATACCAGAGATACTTTTGGATTTGCTATGAAAGCTACTTATGTAGAAGTAAACGGAGAAGGACGAGAAATCTTCAAAGATCCTGTAACCGATGATGGTACCAAAAAATCTGCAAAAGGTTTGATCCAGTTGTACCAACAAAACGGAAGCATAAACTTTAAAGATCAAGTTTCAAAAGAGGAAGAAAAAGAAGGTGTATTGCAAACCGTTTTTATCAACGGAGAACTAAAAGTGGATGATACTTTGGATCAAATTAGAAAAAGAATTATGAAGCAATATTTAAAAACATAAAACACTGATTCAAAAATATTTATAATTATTTAATTAACCTTTAAGTTTAAATAACTTAGAGGTTAATTAGTTTGTAGTATTAGATAGAATCTACATGCGGAAATCTAATATCGTAGTCTGCTTTAAGATGAGTAAGTTTATCAAAAAAGGACTTATTTTCTTTATGTGTTCTATTATTCTTGAAGTGTACAAATTTACCCTGCGCATGTATACTTACTCCGTTGGTTTTATACATATAAAACTGATAGTAAGGAATAATCCAGGTAAAGTTTCGTAATCCTTTGTTGATGGCTAGTAAAATACCGTTGGGTCTCAATTCAATGCTGCCATAACTCAAATCTGATACCGAATTTAGATACTTACTAAGATTTGGGCTCACATCATCAATAATCATGCGTTTAGACCCGATACCATTCATTTTAAATGATTGAATCAATGAAAAGGGTTTCCCCACCAAATCATTGATGATCTTTTTGTTCTCCTTGCTGCTATAGGTAGTTTCTAAAATCATAACTATTTTATTTTAAAAAAGAATACCCTGTTAAGAATCATAAAAGACAGGGTATTCCTCGATTCAAACCAACATCTAAACGCATTCATCATTCCTCATTGCTGGTATTGATAAAATCACTAAACACAATAAATATCTGCTGGGTTACACAGGCAATCCTTTTAAACGTTTTTCAATTTTTCGCTTTTTTTCTGTAAGACGTTTCATCAAATCCATAAGATCTGCATCCTTTGTTTTCTTATAAATCTCATTTATACTTAATATGAGCGACTTTGCTTCTCTGGAAGCGGCTACTCTGTCGCTGGTTGACATATTTGACATCTTACGATTTTCAAATTCCAATGCATCTTGTATCAATTCCATTCGTAATGTTTTTATAATTGTTAGAAAAAATTTTAAAAATATTGTTGTTTCAGAAAAAATTGAAATCAACAATTATCTTAATTCAAATTTCATACCATAAATATACATCTTGTTTAATTAATCACAATGAACATTAAACAAAAATTAACTATTGTTTGAATAGTTTTATGATTCGGTTAAAATTCTAACCTTACTACAGATTTAAGAACTTTGCAGGGATCAAAAAAATTAATACTTTGTCTGTACTTTTAAACGGTAAAATTTACAATGGAAGAAAATAAATCACCCTCATTTCAAAACACCTTAGGCATGGTTCCTGGATCTGTGGTCTATGTGGGTAAAAAACACCACGGAAATTTATATGTAGACGTTTTTGATTATGATTTAAATTTCTTTGAAGAAAAAGAACTAAATCAAATAGAAGAAGCCTATTCCTATATAGATTCTAAACCTATCACCTGGATCAATATTAATGGATTAAACCATACCGAAGCTATAGAAAAGTTGGGGAATCATTGTAATCTACATCCACTCATCCTGGAAGATATTGCAAATACACAGCAGCGACCTAAGCTTGATGAATATCAGGATTACCTTTTTGTAGTACTCAAAATGTTATATTTCGATGACAACAATAAATTATTTATTGAGCATATTAGTTTTGTACTAGGGGATGGATACGTTATTTCATTTCAAGAAGCGGATGGAGATGTTTTTGAATCCATCCGTAATCGTATTCGCTACAGTAAAGGAAGAATACGGTCTATGGGGGCCGATTATTTGTTATATGTATTAATGGATGCCGTGGTGGATAATTATTTCAATATTATAGAGGTGATGGGCGATAAAATCGAAGAGTTAGAAGACGATTTGTTCGAAGAACATTCTAACGACGATATTACTCACGAAATCCAACGTTTAAAAAAGGAAATCCTAAAAATACGTCGTGCTATATTTCCTTTACGAGAAGTCGTTAATAAGCTTGATAAAAGTGAGCATAAAATGATTAATAAAAAGACCAGGATATATTTAAGAGATTTATATGATCATATTATACAGGTGCATGAAAATGTGGAAATTTATCGGGATATGATTTGGGGGTTAATGGATATGTATATGACTACGATTAGCAATAAAATGAATGAAGTCATGAAAGTGCTTACTATTATTGCTACTATTTTTATTCCACTTACTTTTATTGCGGGTATTTATGGGATGAATTTCGAGAATATCCCAGAACTTCATTATGAATATGGATATTACATTTTGTGGGTGGTCATGTTTGTTATTTTCTTTGGCTTAGTTTTCTATTTTAAACGAAAGAAGTGGTTGTAGTAAGATTTGAATAGTACCTTTGCCTATTTATAAACCTTATTCTATATGTTAGCATATAAGTTAGAGATATTCTACAGTATTATTTTAGTTGCCATCATGGCTATTGTTCTTTTTCTAACCAAAAGGGCGATTAGGCGATTTGGTTTTATCAAAGCTATAGAGATTAATCGTAGAAAGGTGATCTTTAATTTGAGTTACCTGGTGATCTACATCATTAGTATTTCGGTACTGGCTATTATTTGGGGGGTAGATCACAAGCAATTTGCTGTTTTTATCTCATCAGTTTTGGCTGTGCTGGGAGTTGGTTTTTTTGCCCAATGGTCTATCTTGTCAAGTCTAACGGCCAGCGTTATTCTATTTTTTAGTCATCCAGTACGCATAGGAGATCGCATACGTATTTTGGACAAGGATTTTGATTGGACCGGAGAACTTATTGATATTACAGGTTTTTATCTTTTCCTAAAAACTGATGATGGCAAGAATGTAACCATTCCTAACTCTTTGGTGATGCAAAAGGGAATTGAAATATTAGGGAAAAAACCGATTATCATCGAAGAAGAAACATAATATTGTTACTAAAGAATGTAGTATTTTTTAGTCGTCAAGGGCTCAGGAATTTCCTGTTCGCGTAATAATTCTTTTAGATTAATTTCGATGGTTCTTCCTATTGAGGTCATAGCAGTATCTGTAGGCTTGTTTTCAAAAGGGTCTTGCATATTGAAAGCAATTTTCTCCAACATGAAAAATGGAAGCGATATGGCTACTAGGAGGGGAACCTCTATAAATCCTGCCAAGTCTGTTAATGACAAAGATAAAAGCACCAAGAACAGATAAATGAAAAACTTCAGTGTCAATCGATAAGATTTAGGAAAAACGGTATTTTTAATCCTTTCTGCCATGCCCATAGCAGCAGTTAAATGGCTTATGGTTTGATCAATTTGTATTTGCTGGTAGCTATTGATGTAATTTTGATCCAGTAAAAATTTGACATCCATTGCATGTAGGTTGATCAAATGAAGAGGAACATTTTTTAACGCTTTCACTTGCAACAATTCGTCTTCTGAAATAAAAGGTTCTAAATTTTCTGCAGGATCTTGTTTTCTTAAAGATTGGCCAAGACTATAACACCAAGCGATCTGCCTCAAGCCTATTTTTCGGTGTATATTATGATCTGCCTTCGAGAAATTGAGTATTTGTATGATTAGGGTTCTGGAGTCATTGACAATACTACCCCATATTTTTCTTGCTTCCCACCAACGATCATAGGATTGTGCTAATTTGAACGATAACAAAAGTGTAATAGATGTTCCCAAAAAAGCACCTAAAGCTATCGGTAAGTTAAGAGGTATGATATGAACTGAAAAAAATGAATGATGGTAGCAAATAATGCAGTTATAACAACGTCCCATTTAATCTTTTTTAAAGTATAGCTAAGAGGAATTCTTTTATTTAAAATCATTTCAAGTTCATATTTATCCTAAAAATAGAACTTTATTCTGAGATTACTTTTCCTTCGGTAGTAAATGCAAAACCTTGTTGACCAGAAACTCCAACCATTACTCCTTGAAAAATAGGTTTCAAGTTTTTTTGTGCTCCCCAGGTTATCAAAAAATTAGCACCGCTTCCCCCAGAAGTGTCTTCTTCTTCTATAACATATTCTATAGACTCAAGAGGTTTCAAGTAGATAGGAGATTGAATATATGAACGGACAAAATGCCCTGAAGTATTGTAATAATCTACATTTTTGATAAATAATGAATCTTTGGTGCTGGTATTTCTAATACTTAAAGTTGCAGTCAGTTGAAACCTAAAATCCTTTGTCTTATTATATATGTCAGAATAGATAGGAACATAAACCTCTTTCCGGACAGGGTATGAAAAACCATCATCTGAAGGAGGTAATTTATTTTCTTTCAATATTCCTTGTTCAACTACTTTATTGGGATTTTGTTTTACACAAGCGTAACAAAGGAGTAAAGTCAATAAAAAACGAATAGGTCGCAAGGATAAAGAATTCATGGATGTTTTGTTGATTATAAGTTGACCTTAGTATACAAAAAATGGATCAATTCGTTAGCTATTTTTTCGTTTTTAAATCTTTATTAAGACTTGTTGTACTCCTAAAATATCTGTAACATTATGAACATTATTGACATCTATTTTATGAAATTTGGTCATTTTAGAAAAAACAAAAAATCACTCATTTTTGGTGAAAAATGTGCTTTTTTACAACAAAACAACTTGTTTTTAAGTGTTTTTTGGGTAAAATCACCTTGTTTTGAATATTGGCCATTATGCTATATTTAACATTTACCCCCGATGTTTAACAGTTCTTATGTTAAAGATTCTTAATCGAGGTTAAAGCCCGTTAAATGCCTTGACAAAATTCCCTATGCCTTTATATTGAGAGTGTATTGATGTTAGAACAACAGAATTCTTTTAAAAAAACAATTTCTTTTCTATTGCGTACCTGCAATTAGTTTTTAACTGTTGAGATTCAATACATCTTTTTACTAATCTTTAAAATCATAGCAAATGAATTATTTGAAAATGAATGATGAAAAACTATTACCTGTTGTCATGGAATTAAACACCTTGTTGGCAGATTACCATATGTATTATCAAAAATTAAGAAACTTTCACTGGAATATTTTAGGAAAGAACTTTTTTGAATTACACCAAAAATTTGAAGAGTTATACATAGACGCCAGAGCCAAAATAGATGAAATTGCTGAGCGTGTTTTGACTTTACGATATCATCCCATCTCTAAGTATAGTGATTACTTGCAAATAGCAACCGTAAAAGAGGTATCTCCCTTAAAAACGGATCAGGAAATGGTAAGCGAACTGATAAAAGACCATTCCAAAATATTAACCCAAATGCGAGTTGTAATTTCTCATGCGCAGAACGCCGGAGACGAAGGTACTTTGGACATGATGGGAGGATATATTCGAGAACTAGAAAAATATAGTTGGATGTTATCTGCCTGGAATAAAGAGCCCAAAGAACACTTGGATACCAGCATGATACAATCCTAATAATAATCCAAATACCAAAACCAATACTTATGAATTCAGAAATAAATTCCTCAGTAGGAATTGTAACCAACAAACTACAAACATGGGCAGATAGTTTTATTAATAATCTTCCAAACATTTTGGTAGCCATTATTGTACTATTGCTATCCTATATTATATCCAGGTTTGTTTATCGAGTAACCTTGAAACTTACTCACAAAAGAATAAAACAAACGTCAATTTCAAAATTAGTTGCTCGATGCACTGCGGTATTTGTGGTATTGGGAGGTTTAGTACTAGCGTTGTCTGCACTGAACTTAGGAAAAGCATTGACCAGTATTTTGGCGGGTGCTGGAGTATCGGGATTAGTAGTTGGTCTAGCACTACAAGGAACTTTATCAAATACGATATCAGGAATAGTATTGTCGTTTAGAAATAATATACAAGTAGGGAATTGGATAGAAACTAATGGGTTTGCTGGAGAAGTAATTGACATTAATCTCAACTACTTTGTATTAAAGGAAGCGGATAATAATGTAGTGGTAATTCCTAATAAACAAATACTTGAAAACCCTTTCAAGAATTATTCCCTAACTACCAAAATGAGAATATCGATTATATGTGGTGTTGGTTACGAATCCGATCTAGAAGAGGTACAAAAGCTCACAACAAAAACGATTCATACGTTTTTTGATCAGAAGTCTATTGATAAACAGATAGAATTCTATTATACAGGATTTGAGGACAGTTCTATCAATTACCTCTGTAGGTTTTGGATTGAAGGTACAAGTGGATTAGATCGATTGAAGGCAAAAAGCAAGGCGATTATTGAACTTAAGAAAGCTTATGATGCAGCGGGAATTACTATTCCTTTTCCAATTAGGACATTACATTTTAGTCCGCAGCACTCTGTAAAAAACTTAAACCAATTGGAAGCATTCGTTACAAACTGAAAGTAATACGAAAACCGTATTCAATAATAACATTATAAAAACAACAACAAATGAAATTTAATATAGATTATAAGAACACAATATTCACTTATATATTAATTACAGTACTATCAATTCCTCTTAGCTTTTTACAGGCCCAACATACAAGCACTTCGTTGGAAACTGAGAAAAAAAGGAGATGGTGGTCAAGGATGGTGACGAATTTATTTATAAACAATTTGAAGTAGAGTCTGCCATGCAACCACTGATATTAACTAACGACAATCGTAGCTCTAATAAAATGGATCAAGTGTACGCCGAAGAAAAGGTGACCAAAGTGGTCATGTTGGATAACGACCAGGATAAACAATATGATCAAATAATTACACTGAATTATGATCGCCCAGAGAACAATTTCTACGATTTTCAATTTACTGCAAAAGGACTTGAAGTTTCTTTACAACATAGAAATACTACAATTGAAAAAATAGATCGAATAACCCCTAATCAATTAGAAAACAAACAACTAATAGATCAAAAAGGAGTCTATCAACTTACATTTAGCAATGGTCAAAAAGAAAAAATTTCTGTAGAGGCTTATCAAATTCTATAAACAGTATAACAATATTGGGGTCGATTACGCGACCTCAATATTTCATTAAACAAACTATTTCCTAAAACCTAAATACAAAACATTATGAAAAATTTCAAAAACAGATTGTTTGAATCCATTGGTATTATGGTAGCGGCTTCGATGATCCTGTATGTTATCACCGTAGTCTTATTTCTAACCCTTTAAAACAGTTATCCAATGAAAAAGAACAATAAAATACAAAGGCCAGGATTGCAGAAGAAGTATTTCGGAAGCAAAAGCTTTTTAAGAAAACTAAAACGAAGAACAGTACAAAATCAAATAATAGATCGCCAAAAATAATAAGCAACACCATGTCTTACAAAAACGGAATAGCATTAGAAACCAAAACCTCCAAAAAACTAAGAAACGAAATAGATCGTTGGAAAAATCAACAAAAGGCCCGGAAGTGCACGGATTTTTCTGATATGTCGTATTGGGAAATTAAAACCACCAATACAGCTTTATAGTGTGTCAAATCATTAGTCAACAATAATGGACTAATGATTTTTTATTTAATCCAATCAAAGTACTTGGCAGTAATATTTTCTTTTTCTGACTCTAAAAAGTCTATATAGGCCTGCGCCACAGGAGATAGTTTTTTCTTTTCAGCCATACCAAGTTCCATTGTGTGCGTATGGGTAATCCTTTAAACGGAATTATGGTAATGTCTCCATTATTTAATGAATTTTTGATACCAATCATTGGCATTATAGAATAACCAAGTCCAGCAATTACAGATTGTTTTAGAGCTTCGTTAGATGTGAGTTCTATTTTCTTTTTTACTGGTAAATTTTTTCCTTCTATAAAAGCTTCCATTGCTTTACGTGTTGCGGATCCTCGTTCTCTGTACAATAGGGGTTGCTCGGTAAAAATGAGTTCCTTTTTTCCCGTCCTCAATTTTTCTCGTTCTGCACCACCAACCAAATATAAACTATTGACTACCAGTGGAAGTTTTACCAAATCGAGATGTTCTGGTAAGACTGATACCAAAGCAAAATCAACCTTATTCTCCTCCAGATCTTCAACCACTTTTAACTTATTAGTCACATCCATTTTAAAATCAATTCCCGGATGCGCATTTACAAAATCGGATAGATAATAAGGCATCACGTATTTTCCTGTCGAAACTACCGATATCGATAGTTTACCGGCTAACTTTCCCTGGAATTGATTGATTTTATGATCTATAGTGGATACTTCTTCCAGTATTTTTTGTGCAGCTTCGGCAATTTCTTTCCCAAAATCGGTAACATATAGCTTACGACCGATAATTTCTGTGAGCGGTAAAGGGAATTGATCTTGAAACTTTTTGAGCTGAATGGACACTGCAGGTTGTGTTAAGAACAACGATTCTGAAGCCTTGGTAATACTACCTTTTTCAACGATTTCCAGGAAAATTTGGAGTTGGTGCAAAGTATAATTCATAAATAAACCTTATGATTTTTATTACAAATATAAATAAAAATATATGATTTATACTCCATAATTTTACACCGAAAAATAAAATCAATTATCAAAACAAACATTATGGAAACCGATATCAAATTAGCTTCAAAAGCGATACAGGTACAAAATGAAAAATCCATATTCACCTTAAAAGTCAATAAGGTAAGGCTATACGAACGGGTAAAGAATTTGAGTTTGATCGCATTCTCCTTGATTTACGCTACAGCAATTTTTGCAAGTTATACGTCCCAAAGTGAGCTCACTGGTGAACTTTTGATAGTAGGAGTTATCCTTTGTCTTATTGCTTTTATAGCTTTTCATCCTAAAAATCAATTTAAATCAAAAACTAAATAATTATGGTAAAAACAGAAGTTTTACACAAGGTACAATTGGTAGATGGAGTATTTACTCCTTCAGAAGCTGCAGATGTGATCAATAGTTTGATCAGAGAAAAAATCAATTTCCACAAGTTACACAGACTTTCTTTGTGCGAGGGTAATATCAATAGTGACACTCAGTACGATGACAGTAGGGTACAAGAATTGCTTCAGGAAAAAGAAGATTTTAAAACGATTCATAAAGAAGCCTTAATCGCTGGCAAAAGAGTAAAAATTAGCGGTATACTAGAAATAGAAGTTATCGATTAATAAACACAAAGCATTGAATTTCAATGAACTTACATCTTTTGGTCGATAATTTAACGAATCCGGCCTTATTATTTTTCGTGTTAGGAATTATGGCATCTCAAGTTAAGAGTGACCTCAAAATTCCACAAAATTCCTCTAAATTTATTTCATTATATCTCTTGCTCTCCATTGGTTTTAAAGGCGGGCAAGAGTTAGCCCACAGTGAGTACAGCGTGGATATTACGTATGCTATCATCGCTGGAATGTTGATGGCATTACTAGTACCTCTGTATACATTCTTTATTTTAAGACTGAAATTTACTGCCGATAATGCGGGAGCTATTGCAGCAGCGTACGGATCTGTAAGTGCAGTGACTTTTGTGACTGCAGTTAGTTTTTTGGAAATGGAGCAAATTGATTTTGGAGGGCACATGGTTGCGGTAATGGCTTTAATGGAAGCTCCCTCGATCATTATTGGAGTATTTCTTCTGCGTATATACTCAAATGGTAAAAAATCCACCAAGGAACTATTAGGATTAGTAAAACATGCGGTTACTAATGGTAGTGTACTATTAATACTGGGTAGTTTGGTCATTGGATTTATTGCTAGCGACGCTCAGGCAGAAGGGATTAAACCTTTTACTACAGATATTTTTAAAGGATTCCTGGCTGTTTTCCTATTAGATATGGGGATCACCAGTGGACGACAAATAGGAGCACTGCTTAAAAAAGGGTGGTTTGCGTTCCTGTTTTCTATCGTAATTCCGTTAATCAACGGAATATTGGTAGCCAAAGTATCTGGATTGTTTTTAGAAAATGTAGGAGATCGTTTCTTGTTAGCGATTCTAGCAGCAAGTGCATCCTACATAGCAGTACCAGCAGCTATGCGTATTGCGGCGCCAAAAGCCAACCCAAGTTTATATTTACCTATGGCATTGGCGATTACATTTCCGTTCAATATTACATTGGGAATGCCCATTTACATGTATCTGATTCAGAGCTTTTGACACAGCATACAATACTACTTAAAATCAATGAAAGGACTGGTGAAAAAATATACACTATGTGGTCTGGATCCCTTGTATCGGGATATTATCCTGCATCAAAGTTTATCAGAACGACTAGAATATTGCCAGTCCTTATTGTATCGTACTCAAGAAGATATTTGTCTGCTCAATTTCTTGGGTAACCATAGAAAACAAAAGCGTTTACTGAAAGCAATTAAGGCAGAAATACACCTAATTTACAAGCTCTTAGAATAAGATAATTAACAAAATATTATCGATTTATTATTAATCTTCTCTTTTAATTAAAGCTTTAATATTGTAGATTTGTTTAACAATATTCTATAATAGTTAAACAAAAAAGTAAAGGATTATGAATGAACTTTGTACCATTAGTGTGGGTAGAGATCGCCTTGAAGACAAATACACTTTTTTTAAAAATGGTAGAATACAGCACAGTTATGATGAAAGTATCCTTAATTATGGGTTAATGGAGTGGGTAAAACCTGGGGAAATTGACAATATCATTAAGCGTAGAATATTAAAAAATTGTCCAAAACCACATAAAAAGGAAGTCAGACAAATACTTGCATTCAACCTAAGACTAAATTGATTTCCCACACTTTAATATGCTTGATGAACAAAGAGAATTACAAAATACATATTGTCGGTGCTGGCATTAGCGGTCTTATTGCAGCAAAAGTTTTAGAAAATCACGGGTATCACCCTGTCATTATTGAAGCTTCGGACAGGGCAGGAGGCAGGGTAAAAACGGATCAAGTCGGGCAACATCGATTAGATCATGGTTTCCAGGTGTTGCTTACAGCTTACCCCGCAGTTCAAAAATATTTAAATATTGATAGTTTAGGGCTGGAATCCTTTCTACCAGGTGCACAAATTTTTAATAACGGAAAAACTACGATTATTGGAGACCCTGGAAGAGAGATCTCGCTACTTTTACCTACAATAACTTCTTCCGTTGGTACCTTTTCAGATAAACTGAAGGTATTACGACTAAATCGGATATTAAAGAGAACTGCTATCAGTGATTTGTTTGAAGAAGAAGAACAATCCACCTATAATTTTTTAGTAGAATTTGGATTCTCTAAGGTAATGATTGAGCAATTTTTTAGACCTTTTTTCAGTGGAATCTTTTTAGAGCCGGATTTACAAACATCGTCCAGAATGTTTAAGTTCATCTATAAGATGTTTGGAGAAGGAAATGCTGCAATTCCTAAAAATGGAATAGAAGATATCGCAAAGCAGCTTGTAGTGCAATTAAGAGCAACTTCTTTCATGTACAATACTTCTGTAAAACAGGTAGAAGAAGGTAAAATTTATTTGACGGATGGTGATGACTTGGAAAGTCATTTTACCATTATCGCTACGAATCCTAGTCCTATAGTAAAAAATCTCAGAAACCAAAATACAGTATGGAAGAGTTGTGATACCTTATATTTTGAAACTGATAACAAAGTAATCAACAAATCCCTAATCGGGCTAATCGCAGATGCAGAGAGTTTAATCAATAATATTCATTATCAAAGTAATACCGATAGCAAATCAGTACTGTCTGTGACCGTAGTAAAAGAACATCATCTCCGGGAAGAAGAATTGATTACCCAGGTAAAAACTGAATTGAAGAAGTTTTGTAATATAGAAACAACCCGTTTCTTGAAAAGGTATCAAATTAAACAGGCACTGCCTGACTTAAGTAATGTACAATACGAGATGCTACCTTCTGAAACCAAACTAAACTCAAGAGTCTTTTTGGCAGGAGATCAGCAACTCAATGGATCTCTGAATGCGGCAATGATCTCAGGCGAAAGAGCAGCTATGGGAATAATCGATACTTTGGAAAAAGGTTTGATCGTAGAGGAGTTTACTTCAGAATTTAATTAGAATCTGTTTTGGGGCCTAGGTATCGTTTTAAAATACCGCCTTTGATTCGATTTACATCATATTCCATAATAAATGCATTGGGGTCAATATGATTAATGAGCCGATTGATTTTACTGATTTCCATGCGGTTGATTACCGTGTGGATGACTTCAAAATCTTCAATTTTCCCACTATTTCCAAATCCATTGACTCCTTTATAAATGGTCATACCAGCTCCTATTTGCTCTACAATTTCTTGTTTGATCATAGTACTCTTACCAGATACAATCATCACACCTATAAAATCTTCAAAACCTTCAATAGTAAGATCCGTAATCTTTGCAGTTACCAGAAAGGTCAAAATAGAATACATGGCTACTTCTTTTGAAGCAATAATTGCAGTAATAGAAAACAGCACAAAATTGAAGAGTAAGATCACTCTTCCGATACTGATCCCAAATCTATTGTTAATATAAATGGCTAAAATTTCGGTTCCATCTAGAACTGCTCCATTTTTTACCGTTATTCCTATACCCAGCCCTAAAAATAACCCACCAAATATGGAAATCAAAAGTTTATCATCAGTGATGGTTTCAAAGGTTTCAAATTCTATCATAATAGCCAGAGTAACAATAGCTATAATGGACTTTATCACCATAGTTTTTGATATAGAGAAAAATGCCAAAACCAAAAAGGGAATACTTAAGGCAATCAATACCCAGGAAATGTTGATGTCAAAATTAGAGTTAATGAGAATAGCGATACCAGTAACTCCACCATCTAAAAAACCATTGGGGAGAAGAAACGCTTTTAATCCAATACTAGCGAGTAAGATCCCTATAAAAATTTGTATATACTCAGATATTAATGATTTAAACATAAGTGATGGTTTAAAGATGAAAAAAACAGGTTCAAGCATAAAAGTTTGAACCTGTCTTAACAGTGTAGACTAGAATTCAAACTAAAAATCTGTATTGAGAACATCTAAAATAGATGAACGAGGAATTTCGACAAAATAATTTCCAGAATATACAGGGCAGATGACACAATCATCAAAGTAAAACTTAATCGTACTTTTATCAATAACGAAATTATCTTTATACGTTAAAAAAGTATCATACTTCAATTCCTGACATTGCTGGTAATGATCATCATTTTCTATCTTTTCTTTCAGGGCTTTACTAACCAGTTTAAAAACCTCTTTTTCTGCACCCACACGAAACATGGATTCAAAAGATATAAAAGCTCCCTTTGCAGGATCAAAATTGAGTGTTTTGAATAAGTACGAATATTGATTCTCCTTGGTATAGTGATTTGCTTTATACAAAAGTACGCTTAGTACTTTGGGATTGTTGGCATATACTTTATAATCAACCAAGCGTTTAAATCGCTCTGTATTATCGTATCCAATCTGGCAAGAAAGTTTTTGTTTATTAATGATATCTTTCACAGAAAGCTTGTAATCCAAGTATTGATCAGTGATAAAATCATTAAAAACTTTATAGGATGGGTTTTGTTTCGTATCCAAGACCGGATATCGGTAATCGATAACGTAATTATCTTCTTTTTTATAATAGGACTTTGTGGTTACCTTGTTTTCTAAAGCTTTATTATCAGAATTAACGGTATTGTTGACAAGTGTTTGTGTTGCTTTGGCTTCTAATTGTTTCTTTTCTTTGATTTCCAAAAGGTGATCTGCTAGGAGTGCAGATTTCTCTTTTTTACAAGATCCGAGGGTAAAAACGACTGAAATTAAAAAAGTAACGAGTAAGTTGGATTTATTTCTCATATGTATAGGTTTTAGGCTTATCCTTTTGATCATTTCCTTATGTAAATGACCTATTTTTCTGATGCAAAATTCTACATTCTTTACCATATATTTTTATTTATATTTTTAATTTAAAACATAAATATATTTTATACATAAGCTAAGACTTTGTTAAATCATAAGCCATTCCTATTCATAATATGGACATCTTTACTTCGTTATTTTCGCTCACACCAGTAGGGAAGAGGGTTTCGATAGTAATACTTTCAAAAAACATCTTATCACTTTGTTTTTCAACATGTTAAATCAATCATAAAATTTGAATTTCATAAATAAAACTTATATTAATTATAATAAATATAAATGATAACTTATGAATTTTGTTTCCTAACTTTAGAGTATAATTCTAATAACTCACATAGAAATTATGAAGATGAATAGATGTTTTTTGTTGTTATCAATATCCTTATTAATATGTACTAATTGTGCAGTGATTCGCCCGGGTGAAGCAGGAGTAAAGCAAACTCTTGGGAAGTTTTCTGATAAGGTAGCTACCCAGGGTACAGTATTTTATAATCCTTTTACTAGCAAAGTAATCAAAGAATCAACACAAACAAATAATATTAAGTTGATTTTGAGTCTCCCTAGTAAAGAAGGACTGAGCGTCAATTCAGAGATTTCTATTCTATATCGATTAGAGCAGCACAAAATTCCGAGTGTATTAGAAAACCTGGGACAAGATTACGAATCTATTATTACCAGTGTTTTTAGATCCGCATCCTCAGACGTTTGCGCTAAGTTTTATGCCAAAGATATGCACTCAGGAATGAGAGCAACTATCGAGGAAGAAATCAAAGCAAAAATGAAAGAGAATCTGGAAAAACAAGCAGATGGAATTGAGCTCATTGCCGTATTGATGAAGAGTATTCAACTGCCTTCGGGATTAGCGAGATCTATAGAACGCAAACTACAGGCAGAACAGGATGCTATGCGTATGAAATTTGTAATCGAACAAGCCAAGTTAGAAGCGGATAGAAAGATTATAAATGCAAAGGGAGAAAGAGATGCCCAGAAAATATTATCTGAAGGACTAACCCAGGAAATCATCAAAATACGAAGTATAGAAGCTTTTAATAAGCTTTCTGAATCACCAAACAGTAAAATTATACTTACCGATGGTAAAACACCATTTCTTATTGATACAGAAGATTAATATAAATAAAAACTACGATCATGATATTATTACAAAAAGCAATAGAATTTGAAAAAAGGAGTATGGCTAGGATGACAACCAGTAATAGAGTTTTAGCTTCACGAGAAGCAAAATCTCTGGTGCTCAAAATCAATGAAATCTACAAAAAAACGAAGGACCCAAAACTAATGGATATCATGAAATTAGTGACTATAAAGAAGAAAAAATAGATAAAAGATTAAAAGGTCTCGCTCCTGGGATAATTTGAAATTATAGTGACAAAGTATAAGTATACGTCAAAGCATATAAGAAAACCCTATAGAAACGTAAATATAATTAGAGAGTGATTTGTTTATTGATTTAGATGCAATGAAAAGGCTATTTATCCCCCCGGTAAATAGTCTTTTCTCTTTGTTGATCAAAGTAAAGTTTGTATGCCGAAAATGTACTGAAAGCATCGTTAAAAGCTGTTAAAACCATAGGAAAAAAGGGGAATTATTGCTATATTTAGATATATGCTCCTAATCTAAAATAAACAAATCAAAGGTGTTCAAAATTGATGGTTTAACAGTTAAAAAATTAGGATATGAGAAAGTTATTTTTTGGAATTCTGATTGTAGATATTCAGAAGTTGAGAGATCTTATAATTAATTTACCTTCAGCATGTAGATATGTGATGAGTAAATAAAATGATAAATTACTGCTAAGAATAAAAGGCCTGGATGTAAAACAAACGTCTGGGCTTTTTTAATCAAAGTTGTTTCTTATGCTCATTGGGAGTCATCTCTTCTTGTTTTTTAAAAACTCTAAAAAAGGTAGACTTAGAAGCAAACCCACATTCTAGAGCCAATCCAACCAGATCATAATTTTTATGTTTTTCATCTTTCAGCAACCTTTTAAATTCTTCTATTCTTAACTGATTGATATACTCAATAAAAGAACCTTTGTTTGTTACTCTTAAATAATCTACGATATCTTTTTTCTGAAGGTTAAAACGTTTGGCAAAAGAAACTACAGTTATAGTAGGGTCTTGATATAGTTTTTGATCGATCAACTTATGATTAAGTAAGTAGCTTATTTCTTCTGTGTTCGTTAATAGGTTTTTACTTAACAAAGGATCATTAGGAAACAATAACCTGCGAATAAAGCGCAGCTCGGTAAGCGCATACAAAGAAAAAACGTAGGTAATAAAAAAGAAATGTAAGTATACAATATCTTCTGTGTATTCCAGAATCAATGCATATAAGGTTGTTGTTGAATCATTGATAGTATAGAGTGCATCCCAGAAAGATTTCAACATGTCAAATGCTGGTGTAAGCAGCATAAAAGAGTATAACGAATAGAATAAAAACAGAAAACGCCTATAGACCTTTGGTTGAAGATATGATTTAAGGTTAAGTTTTAATGCTTTTCGGGTTAAAAAGAAGTAATACCAGAAAATAGCTATCCCAGCGATGAAAAACATGGGGACTTGTTGTTTGTCGAATGACGGCCAGTACTCTGGAAAAAAATGTCGCATTACCAGTGAAGCTAGGTAGACAATTGAAGGGATAGTCAAGTGCTTGACGATGTAATTTGTTTTCAAATCTTCCATAATGCTTTTAAAATAAAACAATAGAAGAGCCGGAATGAAAAGCATCTTATCTGGTCCTAACAAAATTCCCAGTAAGAAATGTTGTCTCCAAGTTTGGTGAAATATGAAGTAGCAATACCAAAGGCCAAAAATTGCACAAATACTAGCCAGATAAATCGTGTTCTGATTTGATCTTTCGTAAAAGTGTAACATAGAAACACCTATCAATTGAATGCCTAAAAAGCACAACATTCCGTCAAAAAATAACTCCATATAACTGTGATATTTATTACTAGAACCGTTCTTAAATATATAAAATACAATAGTAAGATCCATTCAGCCATAACTCACCATTAATCGCATTCAAAAGTTGTCCCATTATTAGTTTTGGGACCTTTTTGAACAAATACCCAATAAAAAAATGAGCTACTTTGGTTCCAATCAAAAATTAACGTATGACCAATATGATGAGATCCTTTATCAAGATGAATACCCTATATTGCTTTGTAATCGCATTATGCCTTATGAGTTGCACAAAAACTGAAACCATTGAAAAAGAAAACTCTGTGTACAAAGCATTACATTTTAAAGATCAAATAGAGGTATTGATCATTGGCACTTTTCATTTTGATCAGGAAACGAATTATGATGAATTGTCTGAAAAAAATCAACTTGAAATAGATCGGTTACTAACTGACTTAGAAAAGTTTGGTGCCACAAAGGTATTCATAGAAAAATCTCCTCTTTATGATTCTGTTTATAACGTAAGATATCAGGAGTACTTAACATCAGAAGAGTCTATTGACTCTCTGAGAAATGAGATTTATCAATTAGGATTCAAAATGGCAAAAAGATTACGGCATGATGCTATTTATCTTTTTGATAACAAACCTGATTTTATAGGGTCCCTAGAAGATTTTAGTTTTAGTTCTTTTGCAAAATATGCGGATTCTGTGGATACCCAATTCAATAAAAAACATCATCAGCAAATCTCAGAAATATACACCTATAATGATAGCGTACGAAATTCTCTAGGGCTATACAATAATATTAAATCATTAAATAGTACAGAAGCCGCTCAGTATGATATTGCAAGAATGCATGCCATAGAAGTTAGAGTAGGAGTGGATCACAATTGGATTGGTGCAGATTGGTTAGGACGATGGTATCAAAGAAATATTCGAATGATGATGCACGTGCTTCGACAATCAGATCCAGGGGACAAAGTAATCCTTTTTGTGGGCTCTAATCACAAATGGGTGTTGGAACAATTAATGAAAAACACACCAGAACTTCAAATTGTAGATGCCTCAGTCTTCATTAAATAAAAGAAAGGTAAATACATATTCGTATTGTCCTTTTAAGTATATCCCTTTCAAAATTGAATATTGCTAATTACCATTCTGATGGTTCAAAGTCATTTTACGACGATTGAACAGAATTTCATTTCTTTTTTCTCATATCCTATCTAGATTTGAAACTATAAAAGCAATCTAAGTATAATCAAATCAGAATAGTATGAGTCCAGAACAAGTATTTTCAATCGCCAATATGATGGCCATGCCCATGTGGATCCTAATGATCATTTTACCTACCTGGAAAGCAACCCGATTTTTAGTTGACTACAAAGTAATTCCTTTACTACTCTCAGTAGTTTATGTTATCTACATATTTCTTTCTATCCAAGGAGGTGGTGGATTAGATTTTGGGAGCCTAGGATCAGTAATGCAGCTTTTTATGGTAAAAAACGCAGTAATTGCGGGTTGGGTACACTATTTAGCTTTTGATCTATTAATCGGAATGTGGATGATCCAACAAAATCGTAAACTGAAAATTCATCCTATACTTATGGCACCATGTCTATTTGCCACCTTTATGTTAGGCCCTGTAGGCTTTTTACTTTTTACCATCATCAAATCAATCAAAAATCAAAAAAATGAACAGGTTTAAGAATATATTACGAGAAGTAAAGGCAAGCAGCCCTATTTTGTACGGTATTGTCATGCTACATCTCCTTATGGCTATAGGATGTATCATTGGACTTATTGTCGATGATCGTACCCTTGTTGGAGTCAACATATGGATCAAGCCCTTGAAGTTCTGTCTCTCTGGAGGGATCTATATATTCACCGTTGGTTATCTGAATACACTATATCCGTATTCAACCAGAAGAAAAAATATCATTAATAATATCGTTTCCTGGACATTAGCCATAGAAATCGGTATTATCGTGATGCAAGCCGCTAGAGGAGTACAATCTCATTACAACCAAAGCTCTTTGCTTGATGGATTATTATTTGCTGCCATGGGAATATTAATAGCCATAAACGTGCTGATTATGTTTATGTATGTCATCGATACGTTACGTTTAAAAATGAAGGTGGATCGACCTGTACAATGGGCTATCTTGATGGGATGGATTGTCGTGATTGCCGGTAGTTGGGTAGGAGGGCAGATGATTGGGCAATTGTCTCATAATGTAGGAGTACCTGATGGAGGAACAGGTCTACCACTAGTAAATTGGAGTACAGTGGGAGGTGATCTTCGTGTAGCACATTTCTTCGGATTGCATGGTATACAAATAATTCCGTTATTCGCAGTATGGGTGGCTTCCAAAAAGAAACTACGTCTTAATAAACAATTCCTTGCAGTACTTGTTTTTGGAGTATTGTATGCCAGTTGGATAGGGTTTACTTTTTATCAGGCATCGCAGGCTATTCCATTACTTAAATTATAGATATCAATAATGCCCAATACCAAAAAAGAGCGCATAGAAATTCTAGGTTTTGATGATCGCTGGTTTATGATTATCGGTATTTTCGTACTTAGTTTTATTACGGATTATTTGTTTAGTAATTCGTTTAGTAGGTATCCTTTACCGCAGGCGATCATTAATTGGGGAGTATCCTTGTTTTTCTCCACTTTTGATTGGATTATCATGCGTAAGTTGTTGATCTTTTTAAGAAAAACATATCCTTCGTTAAAAGATAATTTGAAACGCATTCTTATCTTTTTCATAGGTATCGTAACTACAGTAATTGTATTGGACACCTTGGGAGGAATTCTACTCTCTTGGATATTTGGAGTACATTATAACCCAATGGGGCGATCAAAAATTATCTTACCGGTAATTTTGATTAGTACCATGACCATGGCGATCTACGAGGCTGTTTATTTTTTGATTCGACTTAAGAAATCGATTCGTGAAGAAGAGCAAGCCAAACAGATTGCAGTGCAAGCGCAACTGGATACACTAAGAAATCAAGCACAGCCACACTTCTTATTTAATAGTTTGAATACGCTACGCGATATCATCGACCAAAATTCTAAAGAAGAAGCAAAAGACTTTGTGGATAAACTTGCGGATATCTATCGCTTTATTTTAGAATCGGGGTCGGTTAATCTGGTTACCCTACATGATGAGTTAAAATTTGCAGAGGCGTATATTCATATTCAAAAAGAACGTTTTGGCACTAATTTGCAAGTGCATTGGGATGTTCCCGATACTGTAAAAAATACGATGATCATACCGATGAGTTTACAACTATTATTAGAAAACGCTATCAAACACAATGTAATATCCAAAGCAAAACCCCTAGAAATTACTGTTAAAGCTGATCATAATCATTTAGTGGTGTCAAATACTATCCAAACAAGATCTACAAAGTTAGCATCTACTAAATTAGGGCTAAAAAACATAGAAAAAAGATATGGGCTTATTTCTGAACAATCCCTGACTGTAGATCAATCAAATGGAAAATTTAAAGTAAGTTTACCATTACTATCTTCTGCAGAACAAAAAAAGTAATCATGCAAGTACTAATCATTGAAGATGAACCTAGAGCGGCAAGGCAATTGCAGTCATTATTGCAAGCATGCAATTTTCAATATCAGTTGCTAGAGGTCATTGATAGTGTAGAAGAAGCTGTGTTGTGGTTTCAAAAACAAATCATCCCAGATTTAGTATTTATGGATATACAATTGGCAGATGGCTTGAGTTTTGAAATATTTCAACAGGTAAGGGTTGAAGCTCCAATTATTTTTACCACTGCTTTTGATCAGTATGCGATTCAAGCTTTTAAGGTTAACAGTATCGATTATTTACTTAAACCAATTCAGAAAAATGACCTCACTCAGGCATTAGATAAGTTCACGAGTTCAAATACTTCAAACACTATTGATCCATCTATAGTACAGCAACTGTTGCAAAATATGCAACAAGGTAGTGGTAGGGAAGGGATATTGGTTAAAGACGGTAAAAGTTTTGTGCAACTTAAAGTAAAGGATGTATTGTTTTTTTATTCTGAAAATAGCATCACTTTTGGAGTAACTGCTACAAAACAATATATTGTAGACGAAACCATTGATCAATTGTATGAAACCTTGGATCCAGAAATGTTTTTTAAGATTAATCGCGGGCAATTAGTGGTCAAAAATGCTATAGAGCGCATAGATCCTTATTTTAATCATCGTGTAAAACTTACCGTTACCAAAGCTGAGGAACAGGAGTTTGTAGTAAGCAGACAACGCACTCAGGATTTTAAGGACTGGATGAACCGATAAAATCACTTTAATAAAAGTTTAACGAAATTCATTTTGAAACGATCGGTCTATTATTATATATTTGCAAAGTAAACGAACGGTCTAATCATGGCAAAACACGATATCAATAATATTTTAGAGAAGGGGATAGAGTTATTTCGCCTCAATGGATATCACAATACGGGAATACGAGATATTCTTAAAGCATGTGATATGCCAAAGGGTTCATTCTATCATTCTTTCGAGAGTAAAGAGGATTTTGTGGTAAAGGCCATTTTGCATTTTGAAGAGATCATAGGTAAAGACTTTCAAAAAAACCTATCAGACGAATCCTTATCCTATTATGATCGAATTAGAAATCACTTCAATATTCATATTGACTGGTATACAGAAAAGGACTTCAAGGTGGGTTGTTTATTAGGAAATCTAAGTACAGAAGTAGCTGGAACCATAGATCCCGTGTCTAATACAATATCTGCAGTGTATGAGCGATGGAGCAGAGGATTAGCAGGTTTTATTGCGAAAGGACAAGAAGAAGGAGAGATTATTAAACATATTGAAGCTTTGGATTTGGCTAATTATCTTTTTGA
Organism: Aquimarina sp. KJ22-3; assembly: GCF_055808215.1. Taxonomy (NCBI): domain Bacteria; kingdom Pseudomonadati; phylum Bacteroidota; class Flavobacteriia; order Flavobacteriales; family Flavobacteriaceae; genus Aquimarina; species Aquimarina sp. KJ22-3. The sequence continues at coordinate 2,779,819 of NZ_CM147859.1, forward strand.
TAGCTTTAACGGTGCTTTAGGTAGAATGAAGGTAGAACGAAGTAGAGAACCGCTAAATCACTTTTTGGATATTAATATGACATTAATAAAGAATAAGGATAAAATTACGGCAAATTAGGTTTGCTATTTTTTTTATCATTAAAATAAACGAACGGTCTATTATTTTTTGATTTTCGAAATTAAATAACATAAATAAAAACGTATACAAATGACAACAATTGAAAATTTAAACTACGATGTAAAGACTATTGAAAACGCATCTGCAACTTCTAAAGAGGTGCTAGAGCAAGCTAAAAAAGCCTACGGTTTTGTTCCCAACTTATTAGGAACCATGGCTAATCATCCGGCTTTATTAAAAAACTATTGGGAGGGAAGTGCCAATCTTGGTGAAAACAGTACTCTAAGTGCTAAAGAACAACAGGTAGCATACCTTGCAGCCAGTTATGAGAACAACTGTCACTATTGTATGGCAGCCCATACTTCTATTGGTCAGATGCATAAGATTGATCAATCTATTCTGGATGCCTTGCGTACTGGAACTCCAATTCCGGATGCACGTCTAGAAGCTCTTAGTCAATATGTAAAAGCTACTACGATCAGTAGAGGTCGTGTTTCTCAAGAAGATATCAATGCATTTCTTGAAGCTGGATTTACGCAAGAAAATGTATTAGAAGTAATTACCATTGTGAGCTTAAAAGTAATGACCAATTACATCAATTACGTAGCACAAACCAAGGTAGACTCAGCATTTGAGCCAAATGCCTGGGAAAAATTAATGGTATAGTAACAACAAACGGTGTAAGAATAACTTGTGGGATGTCTAATTTCATATAAGTTATTCTTACCCTCATAATATGCAAAAAAATGGCACTAGTACAATCAAATATGATGGAGTTGGGCACAAAAGCCCCATTATTTACATTACCAGACACCATATCAGGGAAAACAATTTCCTTGTCAGACATAAAATCGGATATCGCTACAGTTGTAGTATTCATATGTAACCATTGTCCCTTTGTACATCATATCAATCACAAATTGGTAGAAATAGCTAACGAATTTCAAGCCAAAGGAGTGCAGTTTATAGCAATTAGTAGTAATGATGTACAGTATTATCCACAAGATGGCCCAGAAATCATGAAACAAGTGGCAGCAAAAGAAGGCTATTCCTTTCCGTATCTATATGATGAAACACAAGATGTCGCAAAAGCATACCAGGCAGAATGCACACCGGATTTCTTCGTGTTTGATGGAGATTTAAACCTTGCATATAGAGGGCGATTTGACGGAACCCGCCCAGGAATGGGAAAAGCAACAGGTAACGAATTAGTGAGTGCACTAACCTCACTAGTAAACCATACCGAAATGGTATTGGATCAGAAACCCAGTATGGGATGTAGTATTAAATGGAAGTAAAATAACAGATAACAATCATAATCAAAACTATTAAAACGATGAGAAGAATAATTGTAACACTAGTATTTGTAGTAGCTTCAACATTAGCTACTGCACAAACCGCAAAAGAAATTATTGCGCAATCTGTAGAGGCTATTGGCGGAGCCAAAAACTTCTACAACAAAGGAACTGTATCCTACGACTACGAATATCGTGCTCCAAAAGGAGAAAATGCAATTACCTTGGTAGGAAAAGAAACGTATATGTTTGATGGCGAACGTTCTTACGCTACTTATACAACACACAGTCTTACAGGAGCAAACGGAAAAGTAGTAGAAGGATATAACGGAACAGATGCATGGGTAACTTTTGATGGAAAAGTATCTGATGATCAACAAGCTAATGGCGTAGCCCGATTTTTAAGAAAAACAAATTACTATTGGTTTGCTATGTTCTTTAAATTGGCAGATAATGGAGTAAATCATGAGTTACTAAGTGATCAAAAGGTAGACGGGAAAGACTACAAGCGTATTAAAATTACCTTTGGCGATCAGGTGGGAGATGCTCAAGACACCTACATCATATATGTAAATAAAGAAACAAAGTTAATTGATCAGTTCTTATTTACTGTGGTTGGGTTTGGTATCTCAGATCCGTATTTGATGACTTTTAATTACGAAACTATCGACGGAATCAAAATCCCTACAAAAAGAAAATATATTGAAGCAGATTGGGATGGTAACGTAAAAGGAAAAGCGTATTACATTACAAATTGGACCAATATTCAATTTGGTATTGATGTGGACAAATCCCTTTTTGAAAAACCCTAATTTTTTAAAACCAACTAAAGACAAAACCAAAAAAATCAAAAGTCTAAACAAGGCTTTTGATTTTTTTAGTTGTAGTCATTTCAAAGATAACGACTGCTATTTTAAGTAATCTATTGGATCCAGGTATTTTCCTTCATGTCGTACTTCATAATGCAAATGAGGGCCAGTGGATTTTCCGGTATTTCCTAAATATCCGATCACATCACCTTTTTTAACGGTTTGTTTTTCTTCGGTATTAAAGCCGTCAAGATGCGCATACCAGGTTTCATACCCATCCGCATGTTGGATGACAATTAGATTTCCCCAATTACCTTCTAATGATGCTTTGGCAACCACTCCATCTGCAGTAGCCAAAACAGGTGTTCCAACACTACCTCTTATGTCTATCCCTCTATGAATGATGCCTTCACCAATTTTGAGATTATTTCGTTTATGACCATAGTGGGAGGTAATATCTTTTTCAGTCCCGTTTTGTACTGGAAATAGGGAAGGAGGAATATCATCACTTAATTCTACAACCATTGTTTTGGTAATAGGCACCTCGTTTACAATAGGTTTCGAAAATGCGGAAACTAAAAATACGCATACCAGTACTAAGAAAACATATTTTAGTTTGGTAAAAGGGCTTGATTTGGTTTTTGTAATCATATCTATTCGTTGTTTTAAGATTGGATGTTTGAAATAATTATAAGTGTGATTTGGATTCGAAATGTCAATTGTACGCAACAATAGCTCCAGATACTCAGATGGTTTTCCTTGTTGATGAATCACCTTTTCGTCGGCCTGATATTCATGAATGGCTTTTAAAGACTTTCTAAACAAATAGGATAAAGGATTAAACCAAAATATCGCAATAAACAATTCAAGAAAGATCAAGTCAACAGAATGTCTAAAATGGATATGAGCTTTTTCATGAGCAATAATCAAGGGGTCACAACTATTTTTGGGTAGGTAAATTGTATTAAAAAAAGAAAATACCTGGGATACATTTCCTACTACTAGTTCATATCCTGTTTTTTGCTGCTTTATGGATGTTCTTTTTAGTACCACTAACTTTCGTATACTTATATACACCCTTAGCAAACACGCTAGAAGTCCTAAACCGTATAAGAAACCTACAATCAACATATAATTGACGGATGGTGTTGTTGAAGAAGGTTCGATAACTGTAACATCCTGAGGTATGTAGTGATGTACCTCTTCAAAGACAGGAATTTCTATTAATGATTTTGTAATAGAAGGAACTGCATCGTTGATCAACGGTAACAGAAAGGAGATAGGAATCATCCCTAATAGTATAGCCCGATTCAGTGCATAAAAAGTCAGTTTTCTTAAGATAAGAAGATAACATAGGTATAATACAGAAAATACTGCGGTTACTTGTAATATATATAAGATCAAACTATTCATTCTTGTCCTTTAGTTGTTCTATTTTTTCCTCTATCATTTTTTTCATCTTTTCTAATTCAGTAAGGTTAAGATCCTCATCCGAAGCAAAAAAAGAGGTAAACTTACTAGCAGATCCACTAAAAAAGTTTCCCACCAATCCTTTCATATGCTTTCTGAAATACACCTCCTTGGAAATAGCAGGGTAGTACTGTCGTATCTTACCATAAGTATCAAATTTTAGAAATCCTTTTTTTACTAAAACTCTTACCACAGTGGATATAGTAGTATATGCAGGTTTTGGTTCAGGAAACTGATCTACAATATCTTTTAGGAATACTTTTTCAAGTTTCCATACGTATTTCATCACCTGTTCTTCGGCTTTTGTTAGTTCATTCATGGGACAAATATAGAATTATTTTTCAATATAACTATATTTGTAGTCATAAAACTATAATTATAGTAATTAAACTATTTATATAGTAATGTTTGCATCTTCAAAATAGCGTATACAAAAAGGGGAGAGGTATATAAAAAAATGATTACTACTATAAGATATTTCTAGGTGTAAACATATCCCGATAGTATCGTTTTTTGATCCCGTTGGCACATAAAATCCCGGATTGTACGGTGCCTTCCATATATCCAACATTTAATCCAAAGTCTGTCCAATCCCCCGCAAAGAAGAGATTATCATATTCGGTTTCATCAGTCTTGATTCTATACTTATTAGTACCTGGACGCCCTAATACATATTGTTTATCGGGATCATCATTAACCTGAAAAAACTGATCTTCAAACTTTTGTTGTGGTGTTTTGGCATCAGAACAAAGCAGATCAAAATTAAAGGAACCCTCTTGTACAGCATTAGGCCAGAACCATTCCATATGTTTGTCCATCCATTCATCTGTATGGGTTTTTAAACCTTCTATAGTTTCAGTTTTTGATAATTTTGACAAGTTTTCTGGCCATACACCACACCAATATGAGATTTGTTTAGGTGCGTGATCTTTCCAATTTTCCATCTTGTCGAGATAGGACATCGATGTCCAGCTGTATAAATAATCTTCATAGATCACGGTATTCGCATATTGTCCTTTTTCCATACCCCATTGTCCGTGATCAAACCCCAATTCTGTGTCGTTTTGATTCAACCAAAACTGAACATTAAGCGTAGGCGTAGTGGCGATGTTTGTAACCATTTGATTCCATCGCTCTTTTTTGGCAACAATATCTTTTGCAATGTACTTGATAGGTTGTATAGAGGTAGCCAAGATAACAATGTCAAAATCTGCACCAAGCGATAAGGTTTTGGTCCCTACGGGTTTCCAATTATGGGTGCTGGATTCTAGATTGATATGTTGTTTCTTTATTTGTTCTGCTTGTATAGGGTCGATCTGTTCAAAGTCTGGAATAGCTGTCCATTGGTGTACTCCTTTTTGAATCACAAAAGGATTGTATTGATCAATACCTTCCTTTAAATCCACCTGTACATCGATTTTTATTTTTTGAATGTTTTCGTTTTCAGAATAAGCAATATCTCTTACCTGATGGAAATACTCAAATCGCACTCCTCGGTGTTGTAGTACCAGTGCCAATGGAGCCAAAAATGTACCACCAGTTCCAGCGGCAAGATACCACACAAAACATCCTTTGTAACTTTGGATTCTAGTAATCATTTTAATACCGATATCGGCACCTATTTTCCCTTGCTCTACCGTTCCATTACCGCCATAAACATTACCAAAGGTTCCATAATAAATAAAACGTACCACAGAGAACTCCAGCAAATCTTTTGATGCTCCGTGTCTTGTCAACCATTCTCTAAAATCATATTCATTGATTGCATCCCAGGTATACAATTTTGTTTTGGGATCATATACATCACGATATATTCCTTCAATACAAACCATACCCAATTCTATCATCATCAAAACCCGTCGTAAACGCTTTCTTTTACCTTCACAACGTTTTGAGGTTCGTTGCACATATTTCTTTATTGAACGAAACATGCCCACCAATAGACCCACAGATACCGAAGAAGGTTTTCGTTTCTTGTAGCTTACCATTTTGGTGATGATACCTTCCAGGATTTGGATCATTTTCGTAAAGAAACGATGCATTAACCGATTATTCTTTTTATTGTCATCTGTAGTATCTTCTTTTGATATGGTAGTACTAAAGAACAGTTTCTGTAATAGTTGGTACCGTAGTTTTTTCTTACCATTCTTTTTTTCTTGATATGGAGAACCCAATAAAGTCTGTAGTAAAATCCCAAGCCCTTCAACCAGTAAGGTTAAGAAATCGGTCTCGGTCTTTGTACCCGGAGTATACTCATTATTAGGAAAAACCATGGTCCAATTATCCCAGGACTCATTTTGAGGATTATATTCGGTATTGAAGGTGTAAGGATTAGGAATAAAAGCATCTTTCCAGGAAGTGTAAGGGCTATCTGGCGCTAAATTGTATTCCTGAATCTCTTCATAAACTTCTTTAACCATCCGAAAAGCATTGTGATACCAACCCTGAAAAATATGGACTCCTACTTCTTCAATACGACCATGTTTGCCAACACCGGTTGCTGCCTTTCCGCCACATCGCCAACCCATTTGATAAATGGTAATATCATATTTGTCTTTCCAGTTTTCTTCTCGTGTCAATTCAAAAGCAGTGGTTAGTCCTGCAATACCTCCTCCTAAAATGCCTATTTTCTTTTTCATAATACGTTGAAATAAAACGTTTATTGACGATTAATTAATGTGATTGATTAGTTGGTAAATTTTTTCTATCTCTTCATGACCAATGGCCTCTGAGGCAAATTGAAAGAGTTCTTTTTCGTTTTTATCCAATACATATTTATGCACCATATTTTTTAAATAACTCTCAATAAAAAAACCGTTTGCCTTTGCTTGAGTTTCCTGTTCCAAAGGATAGTTTTTGGGATACAATTTTGGTCTACCTGTAATAATTTTGACCGCAGGAAAAATTGGATTTGCTAATAATTTCCCCATTTTACCAAAAGCAAATTCCTTACCTTCAACCATTGCTTGTGCAAAGAGTACACGTATCAATACATCTTTGATGAATTTCTTTTCGTAAACAGATTCGATTTCTACTTCTTTACTGAATTTTATGCAGGCAGCTATTACGCTTCCATTATGGGCTTGATACCAGGTTTGTGGGCTAGGGTGTTGTATGTAATTGAGCCATTTTTTTACAGAATTACAACAAGGAGATCGGTAAGCCCTTGATTCTGTGAGGACACGGGCAAACTCACTATCGTAAATAAGTTGCATATTCATATTACGCCACCAGGTGCTACCTTGGCTATTGGCATCATCTATGGTATTGAGGACACCTCGCTTGATTTCCCACTCGATAAAATCAATTTCGGATTGACCATATCCATACTTAGCGAGTTTGGAAAATCCATATTTTTCATAAAAAGCTTTTCGTAAGCTCAGTCTCCCTTCGGGACAATTTTCTACTTTTTGACAACGTTCATCTACTTGTTTCTTGAGTAGTGATAAAGAATTCATACGATGATTTATAATTATCATTAAAGATCTATACGTTGTATTCCAATCGACCCTTTTTTCTTGAATTCTTCTTTAAAGTTACATGCTTTACTAATGAATAAGCATGTTTTTTGGATTATTTTTTTACTAATTCGTGTATCCGTAAAAGTAATACGTTAAGATTGAGGATATAGTATTTTTGTCCTTGATATATTTAGAAAATCAAAGAAGTGCAAATTAGCTTATATTAGAGCTGAAAATATAACCACAACTGTACAAATATGATCGTTACCAAAGGAATTAGTGTATTTAAATTATTGAAGTGGACAGCACACCACATTATTTGGTTAACCTTGTTTATGGGATCGATTGCTGCCTTATATTATTTTGAGATTATTACATTCAGCATTCCCTGGTTACCGGTATCTGTAATAGGTACTGCAGTTGCTTTTTATGTAGGTTTTAAAAACAATCAGGCCTATGATCGTATGTGGGAAGCCCGAAAGATATGGGGAGGCATTGTAAATGATAGTCGTACCTGGGGAATGATGGTTGACGGTTTTATATCCAATTTTTTTACAGATAACCAGCTGACAAAAGAAGAAATTCATAAGATCAAACAACGTCTTATCTATCGACATATCGGGTGGTTATACGCGCATAGAAGCCAACTATTGGTGGCTACTCCTTGGGAACATATTAGTCAGGGAGGTTTTACAGCCAGGACCGCTAGAAAATACCAAAAGAAATTTGGGATTGGCTTGGTCGATGATGAAGTTACTCGTAGCGAACTGAAACAATTTTTACCAGAAGAAGAGCACGATCTAAGAGTTCTATATATAAACAAAATAGAACACGTTTAGTGATATATTATATGGACATTATAAATAATATCATTCCTATAATTTTTATCCTTGGTCTGATCCAAGGAATAATCTCTGGCGTTCTGCTAATATATCTAAATCGAAAAACAAATCGCTCAACTATATTTTTAGGTATATTTGTTCTTGCATATTCAATAGATTACTTACATCCAATTTCTAAACTTTTAAATTTTACCGATAATTATACCGTATTAAGCAGTTTGCCATTTGATTTTAGGTGGTTGCTGTTTCCGCTATTTTATCTCTATGTAAGTCAAGTTTCCATATTACCAAAATCAAAAAGTCCGTACTTCTACCTCATTCCGGGCTTCATTACGTTTGTAGTTAACACTCTCACTCATTTTAAAGCTGTAAGTGGTATTGAAAACCTATGGAATTCTACTTGGTTTAATTGGTTATACTATCATGGAAGTACTATCTTTAATATATTCATGGCTATAAAAACAATTCTATTCATAAACAAACATTCTGCTGAAACTGAAAATCAATATTCTTCTACTATAAATAAAGAATTGAAGTGGGCAAAGTTATTTGTTTTATGCGGAATCATCTTTGTACTGGTAATGCATATTCGTCTAATAGTCAAAAATTTTTACTTAGAATTGTTTGAAGCTATAGTCAATGTAAGTTTCTTGTATTGGGTCTCTATACGTGGTATTCGTCAGGTAAATGTTAAATCCTTGGTTCCGAAAGCAGGAACAAATGCAAAAGAAAAGCTGCTTGAAAATACCGATATACTGATAAAACAAAAGACAGATGACGATATAGAGTTAGTAGAAAAAGTAGAACAATATCTTATAGATCAAAAAGAATATTTAAACCCCGACTTGACTATCGCTGATGTTTCAAATCACTTAGGTCAGCACCCCAAACGTGTTTCTCATGCCATTAACATTGTCACCAAAAAGAATTTTAAATCGTATATCAACAGTCACAGAATAGCAGAAGCAAAACGATTGCTTAAAGACAATGCTAACGAAGACTATAGTATTGACGGAATTGGTTTGGAAGTAGGATTTAAAAGCAAAAGTGTTTTTTATAGCGCATTTAAAAAAGAAACTGGACTTACCCCACATAATTTTAAGATTCAAAACTAAGAATTCTCTTTTTTGTCTAATTCAAACAGCTAAAGGGATAATCCAATCGCTTCATTAACGTTCACTAAATAAAACAGTACGGAAATCAGATTTTAGAACTCTTAATATGCTCATTTCTTATCCAAAGGAATGAACTCTATCTACTTTCGCAAAAAATTTAATAAACAAAAAAACGAAAGGAATGAATGTTTTAAGAGTAATTATTTGTCTATTTATTATTATATTATCCTATAGCTGTTCTAGCGATGATGATTCTATAAACCCTACTGACAATAGGGATTTTACGACAAATGCAGCTACTGATTTTTTTATTAACGCTGATGGTACTGTAAACTTAATAGTTACAGGCTCATTTCAGGACGATGGTAATTTTGGCACAGTAGCAAGTAGAGGATTTGTTTATGGAACTATTCCTAATCCCGTAGTTAGTGCGAATAGCACCGCCAATGTAGGTGGAACAAATTCTTCGGCTACTGGATATATTGAAAATTTGACAAGTGGGCTAACCTATTTTATAAGAGGTTATTTTGAAATGAGCGATGGCTCATATTTTTACGGAAATGAAATACAAGCAAGTACTAATGTAGATGCTAGTTCAAGTAGAAGTATGGTTTTAGAAATAGAATCTGAAGCCTTTTTGATTCAGCAGGATTTTATCACGGTTACCCTTAATATTAGTGACGTTGTAAAAGAAATGCCGGTAGAAATAGGTGTTGAATATAGTGTTAACAGTAACTTTAGCAATAGTAGTACAAATAAAGTTAACAATTTTGATGGTGTACACAATCAAGGTAATATCGTAGTTACAAGTTACTCTGCTGTCGCAGAACCCTTGACATCTAACACCCAATACTATTTCAGACCCTATGCTAAATATGCAGATAATGAAATAACTAATGGGGGAACAAGTACTGCGTCATTTACTACAAACTAAATGATACAAATCGCTTATCAACTAACATATTTGAAATAAACTAAGCAGGCGCAAATCACAATGGTTTGCGTCTTTTTAATGTCTATATACTTATTGAAAGCCTGTAAAAATTCATGGCAATTCTTTTCATATACAAGCCAAAAGAACATCAGCTAACAACTAGTTTAATAAATCACAAAATGTTTTTAGATTTCCATCATTCATGTATATGTAAAACGGTAGTTTCTTTCAAATAGTTTTATTGGAAATTGTATGTTCACATACCGTAAAGGCAAATTAAATTTGTTTTTAAATCGTTCTTTTTAACTTAAGTATACAATTAGATGAACACATATAGCTAAAAGGATTTAAAACATTAAAAAAGGGTAATGTAGTTTTAATTAATCCAAACACAACTATCTTTATGATTTGACACCAACTAATTATATGCTCAACCAAATTAGATTTTAAAACCAACTTCAAAATATAGCAAGACTGTTTTCTAGCCAGATTAACAGTCCATAATTTTGAGTATTGGAGAAGATCTGGAAAGAACTATTTTTATATTGCAATTTTTGTACTTTAGAACGATCAAACACACACACTCATGCAACATCTTGTTAAACTCACACTTTGCCTATTTTTATTCATACAATTTTCTAAAGCACAAGATCGAATTACCGGAGAATCTTTTGCTACTCGATCGGTAGTACTAGGTCAAAATGGAATGGTCGCTACAAGCCATCCTTTAGCAACACAAATTGGTCTTGACATCCTAAAAGATGGAGGGAATGCCATTGATGCTGCTATTGCTGCCAATGCAGCTCTTGGTCTTATGGAGCCTACGGGTTGCGGTATCGGAGGAGATCTATTTGCCATTGTTTGGGATGGGAAAACAAAAAAACTATATGGACTAAATGCCAGTGGTCGTTCTCCCAAAAAACTGACATTGGATTATTTTAAGAAACAAAACATGGAGAAAATCCCATCCCATGGTGCCTTACCCATAAGTGTTCCTGGTGCTGTAGATGGATGGTTTGAACTCCACACAAAATTTGGATCCAAACCTATGACCACGATTTTGGCTCCGGCGATAGACTATGCTGAAAAAGGATTTCCCTTAACCGAGCTTATCGCATGGTATATGCAACGTAGTATTCCTTTCTTTCAGTCCAAAGGATTCCCTAATATCGAAGATACCTATATCGCACAAAACGGAGGTAAACTTCCTAACGAAGGTGAAATTTATAAAAACCATTATTTGGCAAATACATATAAAAAGATTGCTGAAGGTGGGCGAGATGCGTTCTACAAAGGAGACATTGCCAAGACTATTGGAACGTTTATCAAAGAACAAGGCGGATTTCTTTCTACCCAGGATCTGGCAGCACACAAATCACAATGGGTAGAACCTGTTTCTATTAATTATAGAGGATATGATGTTTGGGAATTGCCACCAAACGGACAAGGGATTGCTGCGCTTCAAATGCTAAAGATTTTGGAAGGTTATGATTTTTCTAATATTGAATTTGGTAGTGCAGAGCATCTTCATCTGTTTACAGAAGCCAAGAAACTCGCTTTTGAAGATCGTGCAAAATACTATGCCGATATGGACTTTTTTGATGTTCCTGTTACAGAATTACTATCCGATGGATATGCCAAAGAAAGGAGATCACAAATTGGCAAACGCGCTGGCACCTATAATGCTGGAGAGATTTCTGCTGGTGAAACGATCTATATGACCGTTGCTGATAAAGATGGAACGATGATCTCATTAATTCAAAGTAATTATAGAGGTATGGGTTCTGGTATGGCACCTCCAAAACTAGGTTTTATGTTACAAGATAGGGGAGAGCTGTTTAGTTTAACACCTGGACAGGCCAATACCTACGAACCTGGAAAACGACCATTTCATACCATAATTCCCGCATTTATGACTAAAGATGGGAAACCATTTTTGAGCTTTGGAGTGATGGGAGGAGATTTTCAACCTATGGGACATACTCAAATTGTGATGAATCTTGTTGATTTTGGAATGAACATTCAGGAAGCAGGTGATGCTCCTAGATGGGATCATACTGGTGGAGCAAGCCCTATGGGAGCTACTACAGTAAATTCGGGTACTATACGAACAGAGTCTGGAATTCCATATACAACCATTAGAGGACTTATGGACAAAGGGCACAGAATTGGAACTGCCAGAGGAATTTATGGGGGTTACCAAGCAATTCTTTGGGATGACGAAAACAAGGTTTATCATGGAGCTTCAGAAAGTCGAAAAGACGGACAAGCCGCTGGTTATTAAGTCTATTATAAATTTATTATATAAAAAAAGGGCGATTTGATCGCCCTTTTCATATTTGGATATATATCAAATGCTGAGTTCTTCTCTATTTATAGGTTAGATCTGTTGCTTTTATGTCCTTGCTCCACAGTTCTTTTCCGTTTTTATCAAATATTTTGATGTTAAGTACTCTATCTTTTCTAGGTCCACTTACGTTCAATATTCCAAAATTATGTTGCCCCACAATAGTCTCTTCCAGCTTATATACATTCAGTTTTTCTCTATTGTTATTAGACCCTGCGGTTAAGGAAGAACAGGTAAGATCATATAAAGGATATACTGAAGTACTTTCTTGCAAGCGACTTAATGCTGTATGATGTCTATCTCCATCCAAAAAGATAACCCCTTCAATTTTGGCTTCTCTGATTTTGTCTAAGAAGTATTGTTTTTCTTCCGGAAAAATTGAATAGTTCTCATACATCGCCTCCGAGTTTAGTACCTGTCCGCCAACAGCAACAAACTTAAACGGAGCATTACTGGATGCCAGGGCATTGATTAGCCAATCAATTTGTGTTTTACCTAACATTTCTCGTTTCCCGGTAAAATTATTGTTTGATGTTCTGAAATAACGATTATCCAGTAAGAAAAACTGCAAATCTGCCCATTGGAAAGTACCCGTAATTCCTCCTTTATTGATAACATCATAATTAGGATTCCCCCAAAAGAGTTTAAATATTTCTGAAGCTGTTTCCTTGCCCCAAAAACCACTATCCGCATTGTTAGGCCCATAATCATGATCATCCCAAATAGCATAGTGATGTGTCGAAGCCAATAATGGTTGTAGTTCTGGTAAAGAACGAGTATGAGTATATCGGTGTAAAAAACCTGTACGAGAATTCCAATCTACTTCTCTCAGATAAGTATTATCACCTAACCAAAGCATAAAATCAGGTCTCTTTTCATGAATGGATTTAAAAATATCAAAATCACTTCCATAAGGTTTTCCAGGACGATCAAACTGCTCTTCATTTACATAATTACAGCTTCCTATAGCAAAACTTACTTCTGGCGGATCGGTTCTCCATTGCCATAGGGTTTGCGACTCGAATTCCATAGGGTAGTCCCTTTCAATTTTGGTCCCATCAACAAATACTTCATAAGTATATTTTTTACCTGGTAATACCTGATTCGCAATTAACTTTGCTACAAAGCCATTTTGCACTTCAGTGATGTGTTTTTCAGTTTTGAAACGCTGATTTGGATTTTCTTTTTCAAAATATTCAAAATGTACTTCAGCTGCTTTGGTGGTTTGAATCCAAAGTAATACTTCACGCATTGTAGAATAGCCCACCATAGGTCCGGATTGTACCATATCTTGTGCTGATGTGATATATCCAGTAATCAAAAACAAACTAACAAAAAGGAGTTTCTTCTTCATAAAAATTAAGAGATTAAATAAGGAGGGTAAATATACAAGGACTTCAGGAGTTAATGTTTCTAAAACCTCAATAAACTATTACTTTTTGTTTATTATAATTTAAAAATAGTTCCGAAAAATTACCAATAAAAAAGAACTATCCAACTCCATGCTTCTTTTTAAATTCGGTAGGAGTCATGCTGGTGTTTTTTCGAAAAGCAGTATAGAATGCTGCTTTACTGTTGAATCCTACATCCAAAGCAATAGCAAAAATGGTATTGGGTTTAGGGACAAGCAACATAGGTTTAGCGGCTTCGATACGATAATCATTGATGTAATCAGAAAATCCAGAATTAGCATTCTCATTAATCGCCTGTGAGATATGGTGTATCGATGTATCCAATCGAGCCGCCAAGGTATTGAGCTTGATATCATAATCAAGGTATAGTTCTTCACTGCTAACCAAGGTTTCGATTTTCTGAAAAAGTACAGAAGAATCAGTTAACGAAGATTTAGCGTATTTTTTCTTTACTCCCTCGGTTAGATCATTAAATGCTCCTGTAAATACAAAAACAGGGAAATGCATGATAGAATACGCCAAAACGAAAAAGAAAATTGCCAACAACAATGTTTCGGTCTTCACATAAAACTCAAGAGTATCCAGAGTTTCAGTTTGTAGTAAAGTATTTATTGCGCTTATAATTTGTAGAAGAACACATAACCAGATCAACAATTTCACCCATTTGTAATTGAGTTCTTCAGACTTCTTTAAATCTACAAAAATTGGGGTATGATGAAGTCGAATATACGCTAGAACCAATAAGACAATATTAACCGCAGTAGCAATTACATATTCAATTTGAATCCAAAACCAAATACAATATGTACTACTATTAGTAATGATATCATTTACCGAAGTATATTCTAGAGTAGGGAGGAAGAGTGCCCATCGAATCAGGCTGTATCCCAATACAAAAAGGACCATCTTTTTTATAGGGAAAAACGATTTGGTCAATAGTAAAATAAAAACATAGAATAGCGGACCAGTAAGATGATACAACATATAAGCGCCTCCTGTATACATGTTATCAATACCGATTTTCAGTATCAAATAATAATCAAAAGACGTATACACATATAGAAACACCAAAACACCCAAAATATACCGTATGCGTTTGTCGCTACCCAAACCCGATTTACGGGATAGGATAAAAATCCCCAAAAGCAAACCTAAGATGAAGCTTAACAATGGTGATATATCTAAAAGATTCATGAGTTTGAGGTATTGTTATCCTACAAAAACAAAAGTATTTCTTTTCATGCTTTTGTATAAATCATCCACATAAAAAAAGCAGAAAAACTTTGTCCAGATTTATCGGGAGCAACACTATAACTGATCTCGCAAAGTAATTTTGCACAAATCATCAATACAAAAATCTGGACTTTATGAGTTTTGCAAAATTAATATCATTATTTGAAGAAACGGGTATCATGACTTTTATCGGTTATTTTTTCTTGTTTAATCTTGTACTAATTACTTCTGAAATCATTTGGGACTTGATCACTGCCAAAAAAAGACGATGGAACGACACACTAGCCAATATTTCAATTTTTGTGATGAACCAACTTCTAGAAAAGACCATCCTGGGATCATTAGGGATGATCTTTTTGATACCAATCTCGATGTTGTCAATCTATCAAATACCTTTAAATATATATACCTGGATAGTCGCTTTTTTTGTAGCAGATTTCACTTATTATTGGATGCATCGGTTAGAACACGAACATAGAATTTTGTGGGCTAGTCATAGCGTGCATCACTCTTCACAGGATTACAATCTTACTATTTCTATGCGATTGAGTATTGTAGAAGGATTGTTTGAGTGGATGTTTTTGATCCCTATGGTATTGGTTGGGTTTTCTCCGTTTCAAGCAATCATTGGGCTTGTATTGGTAGCTCAGTTTCAAACCTGGATTCATACCGAAAAGATTGGTAAACTGGGGTGGTTGGATGAAGTTTTTAACACGCCTTCTGTACATCGTGTACATCATGGATCCAATAACAAGTATCTGGACAAAAATTATGGTGGTTTTTTGATCGTTTGGGACAAGCTGTTTGGTACTTATCAGCGAGAAGAAGAGAAGGTAGTCTACGGTTTAACCAAAAATATAGAAACCAATAATCCTATTACCATCAATTTTATCGAATATAAAAACATCTGGAAAGAAGTAAAACGTTGCAAAACTCTAAAAGATAAACTAAAGATCATTTTTGGGAATTTGATATGGAAACCAGAGTATTTTGAGAAAGAGGAACAGGGGCAATGAGACAGTAAATCATTAAAAATAAATATGATATGTGTTTTTAAAATTTTATATTCCACTGTATATGGATTTTGAGAGATATTAACTTTCGATAGAAAAATGAATCAAATTTCGATAATAGAAGGGATTATCATAGGTGCCGTTGGTGGTGCTATAGCTGGTGCTTTTCTTTGGGTATTAAATGAAATCAAAATATGGGTTGTAAGGAACAGAGATACCAAAAAAGTAGTACACTGGTTAACAGAAAATACAGCCCCAAATTCCAAAACAAATCAAAAATGGAGATCTACAAGAGCTATTGCAAGTCATAATAATCTTACCGAAGAACGAGTTCGATATATTGCCAGCTATTCCAACAGTATAGTACTAGATACCTCAGAAGCGAATCGAAATGAAGAAATGTGGGGGATTAAAAGTAATGTGCGTCCTAATAAAAATAAAAGATGAAGGTTTTATCCATCCTATTCATGATTCTAGGAATAATGCTGTTCTTTTTTGGGGTTCTCTTTAAGATACTGCATTGGCCTGGTATTTATTATTTACTTATTTCGGGTCCTATACTTTTTATCCTTGGTTTTGCTTGGACTTTGAAGAACAATAAAGTCTAAACATGAAATAACTTATCAAGTACAAACTTTATTTATTAGCTTTATGTAAACAAACTTTCATATGTGAATCCTTTGTTACGACACTATATCAATACACTAACCAACTAACCCTTCTTTACGCATCCGTATGAAAAAATACATTGATTTACATTGTCATTCCTGCTTAAAACCATATAGTAAAAGCTTTAAAGTAAGTAGCCAGGGAGGTCAGAACTCCACAAATACAAAAAGAGCACACAGCATTTGGCATCAAAAAAAACCTAACTTCCTAGACAAAGTTGCAAACTCTATACTATCGGTTACTAAATTTACGCAGGCTGATTTTACTACTTCCTATGACGGAGATGTAGGACTTATTATAGTTTCCATAGATCCTATGGAAAAAGAATTAATTCTTAGCAAAAGAAGAAAACCACAAACCTTTTTAGGTCGGATATTAAAAAACTTCATCATTGGGATCGGTTTACCGCGTATTGCTTTTCTCACCAATGATCTCAAAGACGATTATTACAGTGACCTTTTGAAAACCAAAAGGTATATGGAACAACTAAACAATGATGTGTTAAATTCTAAAAAATACAAGATCCTTACCGAAATGCCTGAAGGGGATTTGGATGAAGATACGCTACATATCATCTACAGTATCGAAGGAGGACATGTATTTAACACCAATCTTCCTGGAGTTATGGATCGGGTAGAAGACATCAAAACTTGGGAGGCTCCTCCTTGTTGGATATCCCTAGCACATCACTTTAGAAACGGATTATGTGGCCAAGCGCAAAGTTTTAAAGGGTTCTTTCCAGAATTGGCATATAAACAGTATTTGGACCCTGCTTTGGGGCTTACGAACCTGGGAGAAGAGGTAGCACGTAAACTTCTTGAGCAATCTGGGAATTCAAGAAGGATACTAATAGATGTGAAACATATGAACCTTAAAGCTCGTAATAAGTATTATGAAATTGCTGATGAACTACAGGTACCTATTGTGGTAAGTCATGGTGCTTTGACTTTTAGAAATAGTGATACTCATGATACAGAGATCAACTTTTATAATGATGAGCTCATAAAAATTGCAAAATCTGGTGGGGTTTTTGGAGTGCAACTAGATGCCAGACGCCTAAAATATGTAAAAGATCTACCCACAGAGTCAGAACCTCCTAAATTTGATCGCAATAGGGCTTTTAGAAAAGAATGGAAAAGAGTTACCGGTCAACGTTTTAAGAAAAAACGCTATAAAAGAGCCTATTATATCTGGAAACAAATTAGTCATTTTGCTGAATTACTAGACCAAGACCCTGGTTTTGAAGGCAGAATATGGGATTTTCAATGTATTGGATCTGACTTTGATGGGATTGTAGATCCTCTTGATGGATTTTGGACCCATAACCAGTTCGATAATATGCTTCATTACATCAGACTAAATGTTCAACAATACATCCTACAAGGGCGTTATAATTCGTTAAAACCAAATAATCAAAAAACTGAAGATGAGATTATTGATGGTTTTATTTATAAAAATGCAGAACGTTTTTTCAGAGAACATTATGCCAGAAACTAGATATCAAATTAGGCACATATTCTTATTCTCTTAAAATAAGATCAAACTTGATTAGCGAATTATTAATCGTTGCTTTTACCAACTCTTCATTTTTGTAGAAATACCTATTTTTCTTGCCATTATGTAAGGTAAGTTCGTAAATGCCGTTATCAATTTTGGTTAGCTGTCCATTTTTTATAGTGTATTCTGAAAACACTTTTTTAACTCCTAAAGGTTCGTCAAAGAAAAGCCGTATTCCACTATAAGTTATCTCTTCTTCTAATTTTTGTGGCTTTTTGTTTTTGATCGTCAATATATAAGAAGAATTCTGCCATTTCATTTGAGAGGAATGATGAGACCTTTCATTGATAATATTGTCGACATTGGCAGATAATAATCGACTATTATCATAAGTTGCTTTGATAGTATATTTCATATGAACATTCATCAACAATTTTACTTTCATATCTACATGATAATAGTATACCAAATGTTCTCCTTGCTTCGATTTTGATACCTGGAGTACACCTAACGTATCTTTTTTAGATATGATATCGTAGGTGTGGTTTTGCGCAACAATAGACCAACTAAGTAATACGGCAAATAGGAAAGGATACGTTCTTTGGAACATTATATGAAACTAAGTTACTAATCGACTGACTTAAATAATAACTGATGAAGTTTTGTGAGTAAGATTAATTCTGATTTATTTCTTTTTGAAAAAGAGGTAGCAATACCATCTGCAGCTTCCATTATTTTAAGGCATAAATCTTTTGAAAAACCCTCTGATTGAGACTGATAGTATGTCGTAAAAACGGAAAAAGCATTATCTGATGTTTCTTGTTTTTGGATGAGCTCACGCATAGTCTCATATATCACTTCTTTACCATCGTTTTTGTCAAACGAATGTGACCAATATTTTTCTACATACGCTACTATTTGTCGCTTTTCTTCAATCACCATTTTCCTATCTGCCATAGCTACAGCATAGAAGAGATGAGCCAACTTTTTATGAAAAGTATTCGAGTGAATTCCTTGTGTTTCCATAATGCCAATTTACGATTAAAAAGTGGGTTATGGACGGATATTCTTTGTTCAATGTTAAATAAGAAACCTATTTCGGCGTAACAAATTCATACTTTCTCAAAATCTCTAAACTTACATATTGGAGCGCTTTCTCGTGAGTAGCTTCTAGAAGTATATTAGGCGCTTTACCAACTCTTTCTGCCTCTAACCATCTTGAAACGCATAGACACCACTTATCCCCAGGAGATAGTCCCGGAAAATTCCAGTAGGGAAGTGGTGTAGAAAGATCATTTCCTTTGGACTTCGTATATTCCAAAAAATCTTCATTAACTATTGCGCAAACCACATGAGTTCCAGTATCTTCTTGTATTGTTCTACAAAATCCATCTCTAAAATATCCCGTCATTGGTGCATAACAACAAGGTTCTAAGGGTGTTCCCAAAACATTAAGTTCGTGATCCATTAATCATCTTTTTGTTTTCTGAAATTTAAATAATATCTAAGTCCTTGAATAAATATTAGATAATATTTAACCCTTGTTGTACCAAATAACAAGGGTTAAATGATGTAAATTGTACGGTATGAAGAATATGAAACCAGATTGGCTACAAAAAGCACGTGAAAAATGGGACTATACCGGTACCAAAAGACCTCCATTTGCGATAGCACCAAAAAAAGGGCAACGTTCTGTTTGGGATTTTCCGCGACCTCCGATAATTGAAAAAGTAAATAAGTCCATATTGATTCATCATGATGATATCAAAATTGCCAATACCAATAACGCTTTAGCTGTTTTGGAGACAGCAAGTCCTCCAACATACTATATCCCAAAGATTGATGTTAACATGCATATGCTTGCCGAAATGCCTAATAAAAACTCCTTGTGCGAATGGAAGGGTAGTGCAACTTATTACTCTTTAAAATCCAATAATGAACCCATAGCATGGTCCTATCCTAATCCCTTTACTGAATTCTCTGCATTAAAAGATCATATCGCTTTCTACCCCCAGCATTTAGAATGTTATGTCGATGCACAACGGGTTAAACCTCAATCGAGCTCATTTTATGCAGGATGGATTACTCCAGATTTGGTAGGCCCATTTAAAGGAGACCCGGGAACTGGCCATTGGTAGTTATCAAAGGAGTGAGGAACTCCATTATATTATCCAATAGCAATGATATTTTTCTTGAATAACACCGTGGATCCCAATGTCATCCCCAGTCCTATGGCTAACAAAACACCCATTTTTGGAAGAATACTGAGAAGTGGTAATTGTCTCCAAAAAATATCAAAGAATCCTTCCATACCCCAATAATTCACGCTAATTACCGCTACTTTCTGCATAAATGATGGCATCATAGTTATAGGAATCATACTGCCTCCGATGGCTGACATCAGGATGATAATAATCGTACTCATGCCTTGTAATTGTTGTCGTGTTTTTACGGTAGAAACTAATAAAACTCCAAAACTAGAAACCGCAAACGAGATACATAGAATCAATAATAGCAATGAGAGCGTATCCATAAATATTGGAAGTCCAAAGGCTAGCCAAGCGAAGACAAACATGGTGGTTAATTGCAATATGGAAACCACCATTGCTGTACCCATCTTTGACAATAGAATATGAAGTGGTTTTACTGGAGCGATCAACAAACGGTTTAAGGTTCCTGCTTCTTTTTCATCTAGCATTCCACCACCGATTGCCGCGATACTAAACAACAACATCATAATTGCTGTTCCTCCCACAGCTTGAACAAGGCCTGGATGGGCCTTGGTAGTACTCTCTTTGATCAAGGAGGTCGTTTTAAGTCGTACAGTATGGGTTGGATCTACTTTACCCAGATGATATTTTAATCCTTCTGTCAAAACGGAAAGTACAATTCTCATCTGTAAATCTCTGGCTGCGTCATACTTCAATTCTACAGGTAGACTTTTACCTTCGGTAACTGCTTGAGAAAATCCTTTTTCAAAAAATAAAGCACCTACATTCTTTCCTTTCTTTACCAAATCCAAAGCTTCCTCTTCTTGTGAAGGGATTAAACGAATAGTAGGCATAGCATCAAGCTTTGTGATCAATTCTTGAGAAGTAGTAGTACTATCTTTATCTACTACCAAAACACCCAAAGGCTTTGGTGCGCTCTTCTTTTTGGCAACTCCACCAAATGCGAAAGCAAAAAGTGTAATCATAATAATGGGGAGTAGAAAAGTAATCAGAATTCCTTTTTTGTCTGAAAAGTATAGTCGTAAGTCTTTTTTGAGAAGCGTAAGGATCATAATTGTGGATTTTATAGTTGATGGATGCAGTAGCGGTTAATCTCTTAGTTGTTTTCCGGTTAAGTGTAAAAAGATAGCTTCCAGGTTTACTTTGTTCAGCTGTATATCTTTGATTGATAATTGTAATTCGTTACTCACCGTAATCACGTTAGAAAGTTCTTGCACTGAGCCCTCTATGCGTATCTTATTTTTATCAGTGGTTATGGAGTAGGGAAGCAGCTTTTGGAATTCCTGTAAACTGTTTTCTGAAAGCAAACTATATTCTAACTGAATACTTTCCCTAGTGGGTACCAATTCTTTAAGCTCGGTTTGTGTACCTTGTGCAATGATTTTTCCAGAATCTATAATCGCAATTCGATCGCATAAACGTTCTACTTCTTCCATATAGTGAGTAGTATAGACAATGGTCATCCCTTGTTCGTTCAAGGTTTCTATAACTTCAAAAATGTGGTTTCTACTTTGTGGATCAATCCCTACTGTGGGTTCGTCCATAAACAACACTTTCGGTTGATGTAAGAGAGCAGCAGCAATATTGATTCTTCGTTTCATCCCTCCAGAATAGGTTTTGATCAAATCTTTCTTTCGGTCTGATAATCCAATCAATTCTAAAGTAGTATGAATCCTTTCTTTTAATACATCTTTTTGAATACCATATAGGTTACCCCAAAACATTAGGTTTTGGTATGCAGAAAGCTCTTCGTACAATGATATTTCCTGGGGTACCACACCAATCAACTGTTTACAAGTCGAAGGATGATCATTTGTAGCTATCCCATCGATATGAATGCTTCCTTCATCACTTTTTACAATGGTACTCATCATATGCAGAGTTGTAGATTTTCCAGCACCATTAGGCCCTAAAAACCCAAAGATTTCTCCTTTATTAATCGTAAAACTAATATCATTTACTGCCTGTATATTTTGAAAGGATTTGGATAAGTTTTG
The DNA here is from genome assembly GCF_055808215.1 of Aquimarina sp. KJ22-3. NCBI lineage: Bacteria > Pseudomonadati > Bacteroidota > Flavobacteriia > Flavobacteriales > Flavobacteriaceae > Aquimarina > Aquimarina sp. KJ22-3. The sequence goes on from NZ_CM147859.1 coordinate 2,802,262, forward strand.
TACTTGAATCATGGTTAGTTGTTCGTTACTATTGATGATTCAAATATCGCAACGATAACCGTATTCAAATAAAGAATGTTACCGAATTGTAGGTTTTAAAAGATGAACTGTAAAATATCTTCAGACAGGGTAATTATATCTCTAGAAAATCTTCTTCAAAGCTGGAAATAAAGTCGGATATATACTTTTTATTGCGTTGTTCCTTTCTGACCACCAAATAATGCGTGCGTCGTAACCCATTTTTGCTGATACGCTTAAACACCAATTCTTTAGATAATTTAAAAGGTGCTAATTGCCATTTTGGAGCACACATAATTCCCATATTCGCCTGTATCATCGACAAAGTAATTTCAGTAAACGGAATGGCAGAAATTTTGATGGGATGTATTTTATTCGGTTTTAAAAAAAGTTCATACACGGCTACACCTTCAATGGGAAAAGAATTAATTAACAAATGAACATCACTAAAGTGACCTGCATCCAAATATTCTAAATCACATAGGGCATGCTCTCTATGCATAATGGCGAAAATCTCATCTTTAAAAACAGGAATACTCGAAAGTTCATCAGATTCTGGTTTTGAAGTTACAATAGCAATATCAATATCATTAGATAGTACTTGTGATATGGTCTGATGGGTGGCTCCAAGCTCGATATCTATATCAATTTCGGGATAGAGTATGCCCATTTTTTGAATAAATGAAGGAATCGCATGAAAAAATGATTGACATTCGGCGCTCAATTTGATCGTGCCTTTAGAACCTTCTTTAATATGTTTTATGGCTGTAAAACCTTCATCAATAGTACTGAATATTTTGTTTGCCAATTTATAGAGTTCAGTACCTTCTTGGGTCAATTCCCATTTATTTCTGGTTCTATGAAAAACCTTAAACCCCAGCTGTTCTTCAAGATCTCTTAATTGATGACTTAGTGCAGATTGCGTCAAAAACAAGCGCTCGGAAGAATTTGCGAGATTGCCTTCTTCTTCAATGGTTTTGATCAGTCTGAAATATTTTAACTCCATATCGTCAAAGATACGATACTTTATGCCTGCTTGTGGTTGAAAAAATTTCAACTAGACCTCATGAGCCTTCAATCTAATTCTTTTACGAACAGTTATTCTAACCATAATTTTGACATCAAAAGGAACAACTAGATATAATTTAAACCTGAGAAAATGAAAACAATTGGACTTATTGGTGGAATGGGATGGGAGTCTTCTAAACTCTACTATGAACGTTTGAATAAAAAAGTAAATGAAGTTTTGGGTGGGTCGCATTCTGCTAAAATCATTATGGTTTCAGTAGATTTTGATGAAATTGAAAAACTAACCCGTGCTCATCATTGGGAAGGGATTGGGCAAATTGTGAAGAACAGCGCAAAACAATTAGAACAGGCAGGAGCAGATATGGTTCTACTGTGCACCAACCTAATTCATATTGTAAGTGATGCTATTGTCGAAAATATCTCTGTACCATTTCTACACATAGCGGATGCTACTGGTCAACTCATACAGGAACATAAAGCTAAAAAAATACTGCTATTGGGTACCAAGTATACCATGGAAGAAGACTTTTATACCAAAACATTAGAAAATGATTATGGATTAGAAATTATTGTCCCAGCAGCAAGAGAAAGAGCTGAGATTCATGCCATCATTTATAAAGAATTATTAAAGGGGCAGTTTACGGAAGCCTCAAAAAAAACAATTCTAGAAATTATTAATAAAGCACTGAAGCAGGGGGTAGAAGGTGTGATACTAGGGTGTACAGAACTGCCCATGCTGATTAAAGATACCGATGTAGCTGTACCTACCTATGATACCGGAGCCATTCACGTAGACAAAGCCATATCAATGGCAATAAACACTCATTAAAACTATTATTATGGAAGCATGTAAACTAGAATACAATTGCGAGATACAAGTGCACAAAAGATCAAAAGTGAATCACATTTTTATAAAAGCCTTTACGTACTACATCAACACGATGAGTACATTGTTTTTTAGCGATGATGATTGTCACTGTAGATCCAAGGTAATTGCAAAAGGTATAATGATTCATAAATAAGAAAGTAGCTGTAATTGAAATTATTTCAATCCTACTTTTATTTATCTCAATTTCAAGATTATTTAAACTCCATATTTGGCTTTAGATTAGCCAAAACCAATAGCTAGATTATGAAAACAACTTCTCTCTTATCTATATCAGGAGTATTCTTTATGCTCTATACAGGTATTACCTTTTCTCAAAACCAACCGTTAAAAAACCATCTGCTTTTTTATAGTTCTTTTGATGAAAAACCTGCCGCTGATATATCCTCAGGAGATGCAATGATCTATACTGCTAAAAACTATAAAGACGCCACGAATGCTACATCTGGGCTGAATGACTCCAATGTTGTTTTAGCCAAAAACGAAGGGCTTTTTGGTGATGCTTTACACTTTAAACAAGCCAAAACATCTGCTGTTTTTTATAAAGCCTATAAAAATGTGGAGTACAGTACTACCTCATGGAGTGGTACGGTATCTTTTTGGTTGCGATTGGATCCTAACAAAGATTTAGCACCTGGTTATTGTGATCCTATATGCATTACAGATGTGAGATATAACGATGCAGCCTTATGGGTAGATTTTACAGATCATGATCCAAGGAAGTTCAGATTAGGAGCTATGGGAGACCTAGATGTTTGGAATCCAAACAATGAAAACAATGAGATAGAGTGGAACAAACGTACAGTTACAATCAACCAACCTCCCTTTTTAAGCAAAAAATGGACACATGTGGCTATTACTTTTTCAAAAGTAAATACAACTGCCTCTGAGTTTAAGCTCTATATCAATGGTAAATTTGAAGGAGTCATAAGAGATATTAACGATCCGTTTACCTGGGAACCCGAAAAAGGAAAAATCATGTTAGGGTTGGGGTATATTGGCTTGATGGATGAACTTGCCATTTTTGATAAATCACTACATGCAGAAGAAGTACAAACTGTGTTCAGATTAAAAAATGGTATAAAAACATTGTTGGACTAAAACTATAAGTACCATCAAAACAAATCTTCTATCATGTTATAATAATTATAATGTCTTACAAAAAGAATTTAATGTTTTGTATGTTTGGCGACTAACAAGTCATCAAATTATTACGAATGAAAAAATCATTTTTTCTGATACTTGGTCTATTTCTTTGTTTTAGCCAAGTTTGTGAAGCTCAAAAAAACTCAAAAAGAATACAGACGAAAAAACTCCTTTAGAGTCTATCAACATTTCTGGTCTTACATGGCGAAATGTTGGTCCTGCCTTAACCTCGGGACGTATTTCGGATTTTGCCTTTAATCCTAACAATCCTTATGAATACTTTGTCGCTACCGCTGCTGGAGGTGTATGGAAAACTATAAATTCTGGAGTTACTTACACTCCAGTTTTTGATGCACAAGGATCATACTCTATTGGGTGTGTGACTATGGATCCCAATAATTCTAATGTGATTTGGGTAGGTACAGGAGAAAATAACAATCAGCGTTCTGTATCTTATGGTGATGGTGTTTATAAGTCAGAGGATGGAGGAAAATCATGGAAAAATGTAGGCCTTAAAAATTCTGAACACATCGGAAAGATTATAGTACATCCAGAAAATTCAGATGTGGTTTATGTTGCTGCAATAGGTCCATTATGGAATAAAGGTGGTGAAAGAGGACTCTATAAAACTGAAGACGGAGGGAAAACCTGGAACGCAGTACTTACAGTTGATGAGCATACCGGGGTAAATGATGTTGTGATGGACCCTAGGGATCCTGATGTTCTATATGCTTCTACTTTTCAAAGAAGACGTCATGTCTATACCTACGTAGGTGGAGGACCAGGGTCGGCCATACATAAAAGTGTTGATGGAGGTACTAATTGGTCAAAAATAACTAAAGGATTACCAGAGGAAGAATTAGGTCGTATTGGAATGGCCATTTCACCAGCTAATCCAGAAATTATCTATGCTATTGTTGAAGCAGCCAATGGGAAAGGTGGTTTTTTTGCATCAACCAATAGAGGAGCGAGTTGGGAAAAACGAGGTTCACATGTTACCAGTGGTAATTACTATCAGGAAATTATTGCAGATCCAGTTGATGAGCATACCGTGTATTCTATGGATACCTGGATGTCTGTGACTCATAATGGTGGTAAAAGTTTCGAATTAGTAGGAGAGGATACAAAGCATGTAGACAATCATGCTATGTGGATAAATCCAAAAAACAACAAGCATTGGGTAGTAGGTTGCGATGGAGGGATTTACGAAACATTCGATGCTGCAAAAACGTGGGATTTTAAAAAGAACCTCCCCATAACTCAGTTTTATAAAGTTGCGGTAGATAATGATGCTCCATTTTATAATATTTTTGGAGGGACCCAAGATAACTTTAGTTTGGGTGGGCCTTCTAGGGTATTGACCGAACATGGTATCCGAAATTCTGAATGGTTTATCACCAATGGCGGTGACGGGTTTGAATCCCAAATAGATCCCAATAATCCTAACATCGTTTACGCCCAATCTCAGTATGGAGGATTAGTGCGTTATGATAAAAAAAGTGGTGAAAAAGTAGGGATTAAACCGAAAGCCAGAAAAGGAGAAAATGCCTATCGATTCAATTGGGATGCTCCTTTGGTAGTAAGTAGACATGTCACAGGAAGACTATATTTTGCTGCAAACAAGGTTTTTAAATCAGACGATTATGGTAATAGCTGGGAGGTAATTAGTGAGGATCTTTCAAGACAAATTGATAGAAACACTTTAAAAGTATATGACCGTGTAGTAAGTATAGACGCCGTTGCCAAAAATGGTTCGACATCACTTTACGGTAGTGTAGTAGCCTTTTCTGAATCACCACGAAATAAAAATTTACTGGCTGCAGGAACGGATGATGGATTAATCCATATTTCAGAAGATGGTGGACAAAACTGGAAGAAGATTTCAAGTATTCCAAAGGCTCCAAATCAGTCGTATGTCAATAACATCTTTTTATCAAAACATGATGAAAACGTAATTTATGTAGCCTTTAATCACCATAAATACGGTGATTTTAAACCTTATATTTTTAAATCTACAAATAAAGGAGTAAGCAGTTAGAGACATCGCTATTCAGGAACGTGAAAATGATTTAATACTTGGTACTTTTGGTCGAGGTTTTTATGTAATGGATGATTATAGCGCATTAAGAAGTATCGAAAATTCAGAACCAACAGATCAAGCAAAACTCTATCCTATAAGAACTGCATTGGTTTGGGAACAGAGTAGCCCTTTAGGTTTACCAGGTAAATCTTTTCAAGGAGATAACTTTTATACCGCTCCTAATCTGGGTCCAGAGGCAATGATTACCTATTATTACAACTCCGATTATAAATCGCTCAAGGACCAACGTCAGAAAAAAGAAAAAGAACTTATTACTGCTGGTGCCAACACTCCTTATCCTAATTATGATGCCTTAAAAGCAGAAGTAGACGAAAAGAAAGAGGAATTAGTGTTCTCTATTAAAGACGCAAACGGAAAAGTGGTAAAAAAAGAATTTAAACCTGCCAAAAAAGGAGTACAGCGTTTCCATTGGAATTTAAGATACACTACTCAAAATCCGATAAACCTTAGCAAACCGTCATTTTATAACCCATTTGCAGGAAAGGATGAAGGTACTTTGGTAGCTCCGGGAAGCTATACCGTAGAAATGGGATTATTGAAAAATGGCGAATTGCAATCATTGACTGGTCCTGTTACTTTTGAAGTAAAAGCATTAAATAATGTTGAACTCCCTGCAGAAGACCGTTTGGAGAAAGTCGCTTTCCAAAAGGAGATTGCCAAACTACAAGCTGATATGGGCGTTACCGAAAAACTATTGGCAGAGTCTCGAAATAAAGTAAAACACATTAAAGCTTCTATAAAACGTGCAGAGCAACCTTTTGAAACCTTGTACGCAGCGGTTATGGATGTAGAACAACAGCTGGATGAAGTACAATTGGGAATGTATGGCGATCCTGTAAAACGTCGATTAGATATTGACCAACCTTTGCCTCCTGCAAATCGATTAAGGAGTATTGGCTTTGAGCAAAAATATTCGACAGCAACACCCACCCAAACTCATCGTGATAGTTATGCAATAGCCAAAGAGGAAATCATGGTTTTCTACAAAAAAATGCAGCAGATTTACAATGAAGAAATCAAGGCATTAGAACAAAAACTAATTAATTCTGGAGCGCCATATACACCGGGTAGAGGGTATCAAAATAGAAACTAAACCGAAGTCGGCTAATATACCTAAGGTCATTCTAGAAGAAGCAGTAATCCATATAAAGACATTATTAATTCTTAAGCAACTTAATAATGTCTTTATATGAATTGCCAATAGGAATCTCCATACCTCCTAATAAGATTACATCTTTTGAGGTTAATGCAGCTATCTTCTTGGTATTAATGATGTACGATCTATGTACTCTCAAAAAATGATTAGGTAGTCGCAACACAAAAGCGCTTATTTTATCTTTGGTGGTAATAATATCATTAGTAGTATGTATACGTACATAATCTTTTATGCTGTCGACAAACAAAATAGTAGCAAACTCGATTCTTATCATTTTTTTATTCGAGTTTACAAAGATGTGGTCTACTATGGTTTCTGAAGAGGAATTGGATGAAGGTAGCATATTTGCTTGCAAAGCCCTGTATTTATTGATCGTTTTATAAAATCGAATAAAGGATATAGGCTTTAATAAATAATCAATGATATCTAATTCATAACCTTCCAAAGCATATTGTCTGTAGGCTGTTGTTAATACGACTTTGGGTTGTATAACTGTATTTTTTATAAAATCAATTCCTGTTACCACAGGCATTTGTATATCCAAAAACAAAAGATCTACACTATTACTTTGCAGAAAATGCCCTGCATCTATGGGGTTATCAAAGGTAGCAACTAGCTCAAGATCGGGTACTTTTTGGATGTGATTTTCTAGTACCTTAATGGCTAACGGCTCATCATCTACAACCATACATTTTATAACCATACTATTGCAAATTAATCTTTAGTTCTACTTGGAAATCATGATCTGTTTTGGTGCTTTTCAAATCGTAGTTATTTTTATAATTAAGCTCTAACTGCCTTTCCGAATTCAAAAATCCAATTCCCTGCCGTGATTGATCGGTGACCATATTTTGTTCGTTATAAGATAATGTATTAAAAACGGTAAAGCAAAGTTGATCTTTGTTGGTGGTCAGTTCAATTTTGATAATTGAATCTTTCAAGGTAGTACTCGCTCCATGTTTAAATGCATTTTCTACAAAGGATATCAGGATCAAAGGAGCGATCATCACATTGGGATCATGCAAATGATAGGTAAAATCCAAACTTAACTTATCTCCATAACGCAAGGACTCCAGATCTATATAATCCTGTATCAAGGAAATTTCGTTGAGTACCAGAACTTCAGGATCTTTACATTGGTACAGCATATAATCAAGTATATCTGATAGCTTGAGAACAACTTCTGGCGCTTTTTCAGATTTTTCCAGGGTTAGTGAATACAAATTGTTCAAGGTATTGAACAAAAAGTGCGGATTGGTTTGTGCTTTCAGAAATTTAAGTTCAGTATTCGCTTTTTCCTTTTGTAATACTTCAAATTGATGTCGCTCTTCAAAACGATCTTTAAAGGCCTTTGTCATTAGCATTAAAAACACAAAGACATAGACTGAAGGAAAATATACTACTGCCAAATGAAACGGAGCGGTAGCGATATCCAACAAACTAGTATATTCATAATATTGAGGAGTAAAAATTTTCGTCAGGTGCATGCTAAGAACCTTCGATAATATCAAAAGCATATATACCGACACCAAAAAAGACAATCCAAACAGGAAGTATTTCCTTTTAAACAGCAATTTAGGAACCTGATAATAGATCAATAAATAACTGGCGATTAACTGTGCAGGTAAAAAACTAAAACCACTAATCACTGTCTTCTTAACGCTTCCATCGTTTAATGCCGCCAATATCGGCAAGCTAATAAATAATAAAAACCAAAATATAAGATGAGAAACGACTCTATTTTGAATGATCCAATCGATCAAGTGCTTTCTTTTGATCATAGTTGATAAATATATAAAATAAGACTTGAGCATTTCTTTAAAAAAGATGAATCTTGATCATCTACGGTCCAAAAATCATTTCTAAAGGATAAAATCAGTTTTCTGTTGATAACAAGCCTATATCCAGATAAAATCACTCTTCGTCTATTCCTTATTTTTTGAAGTATTTCATTCAATATGTTTGTCAAAAAACAGAGCATTGCACTTGCTCCTTTCAAACTATAACAAAGACTATGAACAAAACAACACCATTACTCTGTATAATTATTCTTTTCATCACAAGCATAAACTTTGGACAAAACCTACCAAAATTTGTACATGTGCCTGGTGGAAGCTTCAAAATGGGTGACGAGTGGGGGATCAGCAATAAAGATCAACGTCCTGTTCACCAAGTTACACTAAAGAGTTTTAACATCAGTCAAACCGAGATTACTGTAGCGCAATACCGTGAATATTGCAATGCTACAGGAACAAAAATGCCCAAAGAGCCTAGTTGGGGGTGGCAAGACAATCACCCCATTGTAAATGTGAGCTGGCACGATGCTACAAACTATACCAAATGGCTATCTGATCAATTGAATAAAACAATACGACTCCCATATGAAGCAGAATGGGAATATGCAGCACGAGGAGGCAACCGATCCAAAAGTTATAAATATAGCGGTGGAGATAACATCCAAAAAGTAAGCTGGTATGGTGATAATTCTAATAAAACAACCCAAAAAGTTGCTAGTAAACAGCCTAACGAATTAGGACTATATGACATGAGTGGTAATGTTTGGGAATGGTGTATGGATAGGTACGGAGGCGATTATTATGCCAATAGTCCTAAAAATGATCCTAAAGGCGAAAACAAAGGAGATGCCAGAGTAATACGTGGTGGAGGATGGCATCTTGGTGCTTCTTTTTGTAGTGTAGCATATCGATATGGCAGCGCTTTCAATGGTGAAGTATATGAATACTTTGGGTTTCGGGTAGCTTCAGATAAATAACAATTCCCATTAAAGCTAACTCCCAAAAACAATAACAAAAAGAAAGCAATCAATTTGTGTTGAAATTGAATATTGATTGTAATATCCAAAATTTGATGATATGATTATAAAATTGAAAACAAACAAAAAAGCCTATTTCATACCTATACTTATAGGGGTATTCATCCTGAACGTTAGCAACATCTGGGGTCAGTATTCAAAAAATAATGAAGTATCTACTTTGGAAAATGCTTATCTAGGTCAAAAACCACCTGGTACAACTCCAGAACGTTTTGCTCCAGGAATCGTTGCTAAATTGAATTGGGAGTATGGAGGAACCTTTACTCCCGATATGAAGGAGTTTTATTTTTTACGGGAAGTAGGAGAGAAAGAAGAGGAAAAAAATAGAATTTGTGGTGTTTCAATATAAAAACAATCAATGGAAAGAGGCTGTAATATCTCCCAGAGTTGGGCAACCTTTTATTACCCCAGATGGTAAGACCATGCATTTGGGAAGAAGATATAAAGAGCGTACCCAAACTGGTGAATGGTCTGAGATCAAAAAACTGGGATCTCCATTTGAAGAGATTAGAATCATGCGGCTCACAGCATCCTTAAAAGGCACTTATGTTTTTGATGAGGTAGGAATGCCAGGCGGAAATGGGATTATCAGATATTCCCGATTAATTGATGGAAAACGTGAAGCTCCAAAACCATTTGGAAAACAGATCAATACCGGTAAGATGAATGCACACCCATTTATCGCTCCAGATGAATCCTATATCCTTTGGGATGGCAGAAGAGAAAGTGGTTTTGGTAATTCTGACATCTATGTAAGTTTTAAACAACCCGATGGTTCATGGGGAGAAGCAATTAACCTGGGTGAAACTATCAACACTGAAGCTTGGGAAGCGGCGGCTAGTGTAACCCCAGATGGTAAATATTTGTTCTTTAATCGAAATGTGGGTAAAGTGAAAGCAACTGACAAATATGATAATATTGACATCTTCTGGGTAGATGCTCAGATTATCGAAAAACTAAGACCTAAACCATAGTGTTTTTTGAATTGAAATAGTCTGTAGAGGCACTTTCTACCGTAATATCCAGAACAGTTTAATGTGTGTTCTGGATATTACATGATACTTTTGACTTCCAAGAAGTTTAATTTTTTCTAACTCTTTGACCTCTTACCGGTTCAGAACGTTCTACAAATACATCATCTTCATAGTAATTCAAAAATTGAGCAGGAAGCCCCAATCCTTCACGTAAAGGTTCTGAAGTTTGTTGCAAGTGATAATGTAAATGTGGCTCGGTAGAGGCTCCGCTATTTCCTACTTGCCCAATTTCTTGCCCTCTAGTCACCATATCACCTACAGCGACGATAACTGACCCTTTTTTTAAATGTGCAAGTATCGAAGTTTCTCCGTTTAGATGATCGATAATAACGTAATTCCCAACCTGAGTACGATTTACAGTACCAGGTTGATTGTCTTCAACAGCGTTTTCAATCGCTACTACCTTGCCATCTCCCGGAGCGTTCAAACGCTTTCCAAAACAAAAATAATCTTCATTTTTACTACCATTTCCCGAATAGCTTCTACGATTTTGTACAATCAATAGATCATAAGCATACCGTTCACTACGTGAAACAAAATGATGGGCTCCATCACCATGCGTTCTTCCGGCATTGACCGCAAACCATTCTTCTTCAAAAGGCAATTCTAATGTTGTAAGGGTTTGATAGTTGAGATAGATATCTTCGTCCAGATCTCCTTCATTTCCGATTAGAGTATCAGCACAAGATATAGGTGATACGACCAGAATAATACATAAAGTATACGTAAGTAACTTCAAAAATTTCATGATGAACTAAAATTTAAAGTGAATACCAAGGTTAATTTGATGTTGCAGTTCTCGATAGGCATTAAAAACCTGAAGCCTATCGTAATTAAAAGTATAGCTGGCTTTCAGATCAAAATGAGTAGAGAGCCTGTATTTATATTCGGTGGTCCATAGGGCGCTTTGATACTTGTTTAATGAATAAAAGCGTTCCTCGAATGTAGAAGTTCTCCAAAGGATAACTGGGATCACTATTTTGGATGAAATGGACTGGTTCTCATTTATCTGATAGGCAAATCGTCCTGCAACACCTAATTTTTGTTGAACATCATATTGCCGCCAGTCGAAATAAGAAGATACATTGGTTTGTGTTTGTAGCCCCACATGTGCTTTAAACTTCTCATTTTTATAAACTTGTTTCAACGTACTTATATTCAACACTAGTTTAGCATATTGCGGATTTGCCTCTGGAATGATATTCGTTTCTAATTCAGAATTTAAATAACCGAGTTGTACCTCAAACAGCTTTTCCTTTTTGGTAATACGGGTATATTTAAGTTGATAATTCAAAGCATTATATTCATAACGTTGAACTGGGGCAAAGGCCAGATTTTTTAGGTACCCAAGAGTATATCCTGTAGTGAGTTCTAGTGTATTTTTTGAAGTATTATTTTCTTCCTGAGAGAAAACAGTGGAGATAGAAAACGTAACAATAAAAAAGACGATTCTTTTATTCATAAATTAAAGGTTGAATGCGTGTAGAGAAAGATCCTTGTACCTATACAGTTCTTTTGCAGATCAAAACACACTACTTTTTGAAAGCAAAGCAATTGAAAAAATGACATTAAAAAATAGGTATTTGATCATCGTCGCATATTCGATGATCAACGTTGAGATCCTCAATTCAACAAATAAATTTTGTCGTTCTTTGTTGAAAACAATACAATGAATGCTTCAAGAATAGGACTATATATCGGACATATTGCATTCTGGTCACTCAATTATTGGTTTGTTATTTTTGGATCAGCATTCAACTGGAATGGTTTTAGCTATAGTGATGGTAGCTTAGCTTACGCATACGCCTATGGACTTTTCTTTAATGCGTTATTGTTTTATGCTCAAGCTTTTTTATTTCTCAGCATCTATAAACGTAACCAAAAAATAAGATTTTACCTGGTAAACCTTGTTATCATTGTTTTAGTTACGGTAATTGAAACATACTTGGATTTTTGGGTCTATGACCTGTATCACATTACCGGTGAATTAATTTCAGGAAGTTTGACCACCAATTTTATTATACATGTTTTATACAGTGCAGCTGGTTTTTACTACATCATAAAATTTGAATACAGAAAATCAGAAAAGGTCAAGCAAAAGTTGATCGAGGAGACCTACAAGTCAGAATTAAAATATCTAAAAGCACAGTTAAATCCTCATTTTTTATTTAATGGTATCAATAGTGTGTACCATCTGATAGGTAAAGATGATACCTTGGCAAAAGAAACCTTGCTTCAATTTTCGGGTTTATTGCGGTATCAATTGTACGAAAGTAATGCACATATTCCGTTAGAAAAAGAACTAGATTATATACAGAAGTATATCAAAATAGAAGAGACTCGTAAAGGCGGAGACATCAACTTAATTTATGATATTCAATTCGAAAACGCTGAACTAAAAATTGCACCTCTATTATTAATCCCTTTTATTGAAAACGCTTTTAAACATTGCAGCAATCATATCGATAGTAACCGTAATACTATTGATATTCAAATTAAAGAGCAGGCAAAGCAGCTTAGTATGAAGGTGATCAATAGTTATGATGATATATCTATAGTTAAAAATGGAGTAGGAGGCATAGGGTTACAAAATGTGCAAAAACGTTTATCTTTAGTCTATCCGGATCAATATCATTTAAGTATCCAAAAAGAGAATGCTCAACATATGGTTAATCTTTCTATTCGATTATAATATACTCAATGAAGCCACTTAACTGTTTGATTATAGATGATGAACCCATTGCCAGAGAAGGCATTGCCGAGTATTGTAATCAGATTGAATCGGTACATGTGATTGCACTATGTAAGAATGTATTGCAAGCCAATCACTTCCTGGAACAACATCAAATTGATGTAATATTTCTGGATATCAATATGCCTTTGGTTTCAGGTATGGATTGGTTAAAAGGTTTACAAAATTCTCCTTCAGTCATCATGACTACTGCATATGAAGAATATGCGCTAGAAAGTTTCTCATATAATGTCTTGGACTATCTGGTAAAGCCTATTTCTTTCGAACGATTTTTGCAGGCAGTAAACAAGGTATATCACTATCTCGGAGATACCTCTATGGATCATGTGCTTTTTGTAAAAAGTGACAAACAGCTGAAAAAGATTGCCCTAGCAGACATTCTATTTGTAGAAGCCATGCAAAACTACATCAAAGTCATAATAGTGGGAGAGACTATAATTACTAATATGTCTTTAAAGGCGTTTAAAGAACTACTCCCTGAAGAAACCTTTATACAAACACATAAATCATTTATTGTATCCAAATACAAGGTAGACAAAATTGTAGATAACCAAATTTGTATTGGAAAGTATCATATTCCTATAAGTGTACGGCTCAAAAAGGCGGTTTTGGATTGTTTTTAGAAAGAAACCGATAAGAATATATAACTTACACTAATTGAGAAGTTTGATCCATAATAGTTTAAAATATTTCACATAATTATTTATATTTACATACCTCATAATTACAATCGTTAGTACCCCCTTTATTATTTATTATCTAAAGTAAAGAATTCCTTAAGAAAATCTTTACTTGATCTGTTTTGTCGATTACTAATATTGACATGAGTATCAATAACAATTGATTTTAATACCATGAGATGTTTTGGAAGAACTAAAAACCTTAGGAGATGTAAAAACAATTGCAAGTTTTTGTATTGCTCAAAACATAGATTTCAGTGGTGGGCAATTGTTGTTATTATAGTTACTCTAGGTGGTTTATATCAGGACATTCTGCGGCCTTTGTTTTTTGAAGAAACAATAGAATCAAATAATACCACAAATGATAACAATACAGATCAAGAAGAAGAACAAAAATATAAAGACCTAATACCAAAAGACACCATAAAATGAGATATGTTTTTATATTCTTTTTTCTTTTTTTGCTTTAAATCTTTGCCTTGGTCAATCAAAAAGAAGTAAAAAAAGAACAAAAGCCTCCAAGATTGACATTGTACATTACTCTAAAGAATATGATAAAAATCATTTCCCATTATTAAATTTCACTTTACATAATAAATTACCACAAGAAATTTTCATTGCTGAGTTAGAAATAGAATTAATAGATTTTTTTCTAACGGAACAAATAGAGGTGGAAAAGATCTTAAAGAATTGAAACCAACAGTTTTCTGGAATTTAAGTCTTCCTAATAACAAGATGACGATTCAATATGAATCACATTATCCGTTACGATTTGATTCTGGGGAATCGGACACGGTTCAAATACGAGCTTTCTTTCAAAAAAATGAGAAAAAGTATCCTCCAAACGATATTGGTTTATTCATATTGAGAATTTCTTTTGTTACAAAAACCGGGATTAGAATTACCTCAGAAAAAATACGTCTTGGAAGCTCTATTTATGAGAAAAAATAAGGTTAAGATGAAAATAAAAAGATATCTGCATTTAAAAGCAACTATCCTGGTTGTATTCTTTTTTACGTGTACTCATATAGATGCACAAGGCATGTTTGGAGCAATAACAAAATTAACTAATGGAAAAAAGTACCTAGATCAAGGGGACTATAGAAATTCCTTTAATGAGTTTAATTCGGCAATATCTCAACTTTCTATTTATGATAAACTTATTCCATCAGAAATGGATACAAGAAGTGCGCAATTATATTGGGAAAGTTTCCTGAAATCATCTGATATTTATTGTTCGTTAGGTGTCAAATTATTTAACGAAGGGGATAAAAAGATTACAATAGATTTATTCAAAAGTCATTTGATTTTGAAATCATACATGATCTCTCAAGAGCAAAAATTTAATGGGAGATTACTTACAAAAACACAAAAGAGAGATTTAAATAGAACATTAATTGAACTACGCCATGCCAAAAGACGACTTTCGAAAGAAGTGTACAAATCTAAACTGAAATTATATCCAGCTTCTATCCAAAGTAGAATCTCAGGTTATGAAAAAATGATAGACAGAGAAATAAGATTTAAAAATTGGATCAAGACAGATTGGACTGTCATAAAAGGAAATTTGGAAAAAAAGAAGCAGTTGTAGAAGTAATAAAGTTCAAAGATTATTTTGACAAAAATAAAATTAAGTATCTGTTTTTAATACTCAAAAGTGATAGTATTACTCCAGAAGTAATACTTATTGAAGATGGCTTACTATTAGATACAAAAGCATTCAAAAACTATTCTAACAAGATACAATTCTCGGAAGAAGACATAAAATCTTATGATATTTATTGGACTCCATTAAAGGCTAAACTAAAAAATATTAAGACCGTATATTTTAGTTCTGGAGGTGTTTATAATTTGATTAATCTCGATGTTTTAAAAAATGTTAGGACTAATAAATATCTCTTTGAAGAAATAGACATTCGGAAAATATTTTCAATAAAACAACTGATGAAAAAACCTTCACCCAAAGGTTTCAACAAGGAATACACCTATAGTTTAGGGTTAATTGGAGCTTCTGTACATACCAATAGAAAAGGCGAAAACGTCGGTTTTGAAGATTTAAAATATGCGCAACCCGAAATTGATACAATCTTAGCTATCTATAAGAAAAAACACATGCTTTCTCCTATAGTCTTATCAGGTAAAAACGCAACCGAAAGTAATTTTTTTAAGGGAATGTACACTTCTAATTTGATTCATTTTGCTTGTCACACGGATAATTTGGAGGATGTAAATGACACCCACGAAAAGACTACATATGAAACGTATTTTGAACAACCGAATCAGTATATAAGAAGCTCCATCGTATTATCGCAGAATCATTCTTATAGCAATATATATGATGGTTACTTAACTGGCTATGACATATCTACAATGTCATTACCAAAAGAGTCTGTAATCGTATTATCTACATGTGGCACCGAAAACCAAACTATTAAACGTTATGAAGGTGTTTATGATTTACAAAGGGCATTTTTTGTAGCAGGTGCAGATATTATAATTTTAAGTAGTTGGCCACTCGACGATAAAATTGCGTTTGAATTTATGAGTTACTTTTATACTTATTTAATTGAAGATGAACTTAGTTTTAGAGAGTCATTTAAAAAAGCTCAACTTAAAGTTAAAAAAAGCTTGCCAAAAAAATCTGAAACTCAAAAGTACTGGGGTGCCTTTCAAATAATAGGGTTATAGTATTAAGACTTCTTGAGAAGTGTTTTTATTTCAAGCATGCCAAATGATATAGGAGCAATGAGTATAACTTAAATTGCTCACAACTTCGCCAAATCCTCCAATTTTTCGGAAACAATAACTTTATACATTGCGCTCACGGGAACTTTGGTGTCTTCAATCAACAAATGGGTACGGGTGGCTTTGATTACCCGTTCCAAATTGGCAATATAGGATTTATGGGTACGCTGAAAATTCTCTGATAATAAGGTAGTGATATTGATTAAGGTTTCTGAAATCAGGTACATTCTGGTATCCGTAAAGATCTTCAAGTAATTTCCAAAACTTTGGATATAGAGAATAGAAGTAAAGGGAATATTTACAGGCATTCCATCATGTTTGATCTGTAACTCTTCCTTTGCGCTATGTTGTTTCGGTGCCGAAATGGTTGACACTGTGACCTTGTTAATGGCTTTCAAAAAACGTTCGATCTTTATAGGTTTTAATAAATAATCTACTACACCATAATTATAACTTTCCAGCGCATATTCAGAATAAGCTGTCGTTAAGATCACCTTAGGCGGACGTACCATGGCATTCAAAATTTCTATCCCATTCAACTCCGGCATTTCAATATCCAAAAAAATAAGATCTACTTCATTATGCTGGGCAAAGTTGATAAACTCCAAGGGATTACCAGTGCTGAGTACAATTTCAAAATCGTCAATTTTAGAACAATACTCTTCCAACACTTTGCGCGCTAGTATTTCGTCATCTATGATACCTATTTTCATCATAAAGCAGTTTTTGCTTGGGGAGCTTTTAAATCGATAGCTAAATTTACACGATATTTTTTTTCCTGATCCTCAATCTCTAATACGTGATCAGGATACAATAGCTGTAAACGCCGTTTTACATTCTCAAGTCCAGTTCCTTCTCTTTTGGATGCCGTAACTGTAGTAGGTTTTGAATTGACCACACAAAAATTTAATACGGTACCCTTGATCGTAGTAGTAATATCTATAGTGCTCTGGTCGTTTGTGCTTTGGGCACCATGTTTGACTGCGTTTTCTACAAAAGGAATCAATAACATTGGGGCTATGGTAAAGTCCGACACTTGTCCCTCGATAACAAACTCTATCTTACAACGGGTACTCAATCGCTTTTCTTCCAGTAACAAGTAGTTTTCTATAAATTCTAGTTCTTCTTTTAGTGAAACTGTATCCTTTTTAGCACTCTCTAACTGATATCGCATCAATTCCGATAGCTGCATCACCACATCAGGCGTTTCGGGGGATTGTTGACGAGATAACGCATAAATACTGTTTAAGGAATTAAACAAAAAATGGGGATTGACCTGCTGTTTTAAATAATTGAGTTCTATGTCCCTTTGTAGTTTTTCCTTTTCACTTTTCTCTTTTTGAATGATAATACTTCTTCTTAAAAAGAAAGCCGCCATACCCGTTCCCGTAGTATAAATCAAAAAGAAAAACATCTTATTAACAGTATGCCAGCTGTATGCATGCCCTCGTATATACGCACCTACAAATATGATCCCAATTACTAGAATAACATATAACACATAACGTCGCTTATCTAATAGAAAAGGGATAAAAATAAAATGGTTGATCCAGATAATCACCATAATATACAAGGTATAGTTAAACCCATGCATATAAAAAGAATAGGCGGTTTCAAAATTATCCCGGGATGCCCAGATACTTAATATTTCAAGGATACCCACCAGCAAAAAGGCGCCTGCATTAAGGAGTATGGTGTTCTTTATGGACCTGTTGAACATATGTGTTTTTATTGAAAGGGTATAAAGATACTTATCTATACGCAGCAGTTGCTATAATTTCTTACAAAAGCCATATATCAATGATGAAATGAGGTCATCACTTAATCGCTGTGTTTATCCTGTTTATATGGTTTAACATAAGTTATACGATAATTTAGTATCGCAAGTAATAAAAATAGAGTAAATATGAAAATCACTAAATTATTAACTTTAATATGTATTATAGTGTTAAATACTGTCTTTGCTCAAGAAAAGGCAGAAAAGGATCCTGATAAACCAGTAGTTATCTTAGGCGAAATATCTTCACTTCATTCAAAAGTCTTAAACAAAACTATTCCACTATCAATCCATTTACCTGAGAACTATGATAGTTCCAAGAAAACCTATCCCGTGCTGTATATGTTGGGTTCAGACTACCGAGCACGGTTTGCTATGTTAGCTTCTACACTAGACTACATGGGTGAGGGACAAATTCCTGAGATGATACTCATCGGAGTAGATTTACCCGAAGGAAATAGTATTTTGTTGCCAACAAGGAAAAATCAAGATACAACAATTCCGGATGGTTATATCAACTTCTTTGAGACCGAGCTAATACCGTATGTTGACGATACATACCGTACAGCCCCGTTTAGAGTGCTTTATGGTGCCTCCAACAGTGGTTTTTTCACTGTTTATGCGCTGCTCAATAAGCCCCATCTGTTTAATGGCTACTTCGCAAGCAGTCCATCTCTTATGCACATACCAATAGTGCTTCAACAAAAAATAAAAACTGGCCCGTTAAAAACACTAGCAGAAAACAGATTCCTACACATTATTTACAGCGATGATGATCGTGAAGATACCACAACGACTATTGCTGAATTCTCCAGTGTTTTAAAAGAAGACAAACCTGAAAATTTCACCTATAAAGTAGATGAATTGATAAATCAAGGTCATGTACCAGCCATAGATTTCACCATGTATCTTCTTGCGTTATACCCCGACTTTAACCCCTATGAAAATTTGGCTACTTTGGATAAATTAACGCAACATTTTGATCAATTATCAACTCGATACGGGTACAAAATACATCCGCCAATATCTATAATAATGAATCTAGGGATCGATGCAATACGAAGTAAGAAGGTAACGGTTGCAGAAAAAATCTTCCAATATGCTTTACAAGTGTATCCTGAAGGAAAAGAATCTTACATAGGTATGGGGGTAGTACGTAGGGATCAAGGGGAAATTGAAAAGGCTAAGACTTTATTCAAAAAGGCACTAACGATAGATCCTGATTATTCATTGGCTAAACGTTTGTTAGAACGACTCAAAAATTAAAATCTGGATGTACTCATCAAAGATCTACTGGGTGAGCGCTCAGGTTTTTGAGCACCTCAAATACGAAAAATATCTACAGAAGCATCAAACTCCTTAATGACTGAACATAAATGAAATCAAAAGAAGAATTTTTTAAAAAGGTATTAGTAATGAAAAAAAGTGCCACAATCTTCCTCCTCCTCATTCTTTTTCAATCATCTGCTCAAGAATCGAATACAGATACCACCATTGATATGATCAAAAGGGTAGAAACTGGACTCACAAATCAAGTGCACATAGCCGGAGATTCCACCTGGTCTATAGAAGAACGTATGAAACACTATGGTATCCCAGGTGTAAGCATTGCGGTTATACATGATGGTAAAGTTGCATGGGCAAAAGGATACGGTGTACTAGATAAAGAAAGTAAAGCTCCTGTGACCGACAAAACACTTTTTCAAGTATCAACCATTGGCATGTCTTTAACGGCTTATGCTGCATTACGTCTTGTCGACCAAAATAAAGTGACCTTAAGTAAAGACATCAACAGTTATTTAAAATCCTGGAAATTGCCGGATAGTGAATTTACCAAAGAAAAGAAAGTGACCCTAAAAAACCTTTTGAGCCATTCTGCCGGAATAAATGTGCACGCTTTCCAAGGATATGGTACAGATGAGCCTGTCCCCACACTTTTAGAGATATTAAATGGAACTTCCCCAGCCAATTCAAATCCTGTTATTGTAGATAAAGCAATTAATGAAAATCTTTGGATTTCAGCTGGTGGCTACACGATCATTCAACAAATGATGATGGATATTGAAGGTAAAAAATTCCCAGAGCTAATGAACGAATTAGTGCTCCAACCTTTAGAAATGAACAACAGTAGGTTTGATCAATCACTTAACGCAGCACAATTAAAAACAGCAGCAACGGGTTATTTACGAGATGGTTCTATGGTAAAAGATAAAAGGCATATCTACCCAGAATTAGCTTCAAACGGATTATGGACGACTGCCGAGGATCTTGCAAAATTTGTAATCAACATACAACAAACCTTGAAAGATGAGAGTAACAAAGGATTATCAAAAGATATGGCAGAATTAATGCTTACCCCATCTTCAAAAAATCGTTATGGACAATATGGGTTGGGCTTTTTACTTTATGATAAGAAAGATGACGTCTACTTTGAGCACCACGGATGGAGTACAGGGTTTTATAGTAGGATGACTGCTCATAAAGACAATGGTTATGGTGTAGTGGTATTAACCAATACTCCGCTTCCTGCTTTTGTTTTTGAAGTGTTTCGTTCTGTCGCACTTGCTTATGAATGGGATAATTATTTCCCGGTGTATAACAAAATGGAAATTGAACAGTCTTTAGCTGATCAAATTACTGGAAGATATAGCAACAATGGTAGGATTGTTCAGGTTTTTCAAAAGGACAATCAACTGTTTTATAAAAATATAGTTGACTCGAAGGCAGAAGAACTAGTCAAAGTCTCAGATAATAGCTTTGCGAGAAGAAATTCTAGTCGGATTATACAATTCAAGCCAAATTCTGAAAATAAAACCCTCAATTTACTCTATATCAACAGTAATGATGGAACTATAGTATCAACTTTTGATAAGGCAGATACCAATAAAAAAGAACCTGTAGAATTCCTTCTTGAAGGGGACTTTGACAATGCACTTCATGCATATAGAACCTTAAAAAAACAAGATTCAATCTATCTTACTGTTACTGAAGATTATTTGAATGATCTAGGACATCGTTTTTTACGTGAGAATAGAATGACATTAGCACAAGCTGTTTTCAAAGTGAATATAGTGCTCTATCCCGATAGTTTCGAAGTATACGAAAGTTATGCAGAGGCCTGTGCAAAAAATGGAGAAATTGATTTGGCAATTTTAAATTATACCAAATCCTTGGAATTGAATCCCCAAAACAACAACACCCGACATAAAATTAAGGAGTTACAAAAAAGTGAATGAAAGCAATTTTCATCTAGTATATGCTATACACTTACAAATCCCCATAATTTCTTTATAAAAACCAGTTATCAATGACGAAATGCGGTCATCATTTAATCGTTGCACTTATCCTGTTTATAGTGTTAAAGGTGAATTATGCTATACTTTTATTCAACATCCAACTAAAAAAGCAAAGCCTCTCCGTAATTAATCATTAAATAAAAAAATCAGAATATGAAAAATGTCATCTCCATTCTTTTAACCCTAATTCTTTTTCAATCATGTGTGCAAGAATCGAATACGGATACTTCCTTTGATAAGATCAAAAAGGTAGAAACTGGTCTTACAACTCGGGTACATATAGAAGGAGATTCTACATGGACTATAGAAGAACGCATGAAACACTATGGTATTCCGGGTATGAGTATTGCGGTCATACATAATGGTGAAATTGTATGGACAAAAGGGTACGGTGTTGTGGATAAAGAAAGTCAAACCCCAGTAACCACACAAACACTTTTCCAGGCAGCAGCAACCAGTATGCCGGTAACTGCCTATGGAGCATTATGTCTTGTAGAACGAAATAAATTAGATCTGGATCAAAACATTAATAGCTATTTAAAATCCTGGAAAGTCCCAGAAAATGAATTTACCAAAGAAAAGAAAGTCACCATAAAAAATCTTTTGAATCATTCTGCCGGAATAC
Source organism: Aquimarina sp. KJ22-3 (assembly GCF_055808215.1). NCBI lineage: Bacteria > Pseudomonadati > Bacteroidota > Flavobacteriia > Flavobacteriales > Flavobacteriaceae > Aquimarina > Aquimarina sp. KJ22-3. The sequence continues at coordinate 2,824,340 of NZ_CM147859.1, forward strand.
ATCCTCGAGGGACAGGGTCATATCATATAAATGACAAAATCCCAACACTTGTAGAAATCTTAAACGGAACTTCCCCTGCCAAAAACGAGCCTCTTACCGTAAATAAAGAACCTGACGAAAGTGTTCGTTTTGCATATGCTAGCTATGTACCTATTCAACAAATGATGTTGGATGTTGGGGAGAAAACGTTTCCTGAGATCATGCATGAACTCGTGTTACAACCCTTAGAAATGAACAATAGCACTTTTAATCAATCGCTTACCACAGAACAATTAACGAAGGCAGCAACAGGTTATTTACAAGATGGCACTATGGTAAAAGATGGAAGAAAAATTCATCCGTCAATGGCTTCAGATGGATTATGGACAACTGCTGAAGACTATGCTAAATTTATAACCAACGTACAGCAAACCCTAAATGGAAAGCCTACTAAAGGATTATCAAAAAATCTGACAACATTAATGGGAACACCCTATGGAGTGAGTAATCCTGGTTGGTCATTTACATTGGGGTTAGGTTTTCAGCTCATTAATAGAAACGAAGAGATCTACTTAAGGCATCACGGGTGGAATACAGGTTTTTATGGGGAGATTATGGCCCATAGAGACAAAGGTTATGGTGTGGTAGTGTTCACTAATTCTACGTTCCCAGAATTTAATGCTGAAGTGATTCGGGCTGTAGCTCTGGCTTATGATTGGGACAAATTGGTTCCAGTACATAAAAAAATAGAAGTTGAACAGTCCTTAGCAGATCAAATTATAGGTAGATATATCAATAATGGTAGGATTATTAGGGTTTTTCAAAAGGATAATCAACTATTCTATAAAAATATCCTTGACGTAGAGGCAGAAGAACTCGTCAAAGTTTCAGATAGCAGTTTTGTGAGAAGAAACTCTAGTCGACTGATACAATTCAAACCAAATTCTGAAAACGAAACGCTCAATTTAGAGTACATAAATAGAAACGATGGAACCATAGCTTTGGCTTTTGATAAAGTAGATACCGATAAAAAAGAACCTATAGAATTCCTTCTAGAAGGCGACTTCGACAGCGCACTTAATGCCTATAAGGCCTTAAAAGAACAAGACTCAACCTATCTTACCGTTACCGAAGACTATTTAAATGATCTAGGCTACGATTTTTTTCATGACGATAGGATGAAATTATCACAAGATGTTTTCAAAGTAAATATGATGCTCCATCCAGATAGTTTCAGAGTGTATGATAGTTACGCAGAAGCCTGTGCGAAAATAGGTGAAACTGATCTGGCTATTTTGAATTATACCAAATCACTGCAATTGAATCCTCAAAACAACGGTACCCGACATAAACTTGAGGAGTTACAACAAAGTAAATGAAACTAACTTTCATTTCTTCCAGTACCTACACCACGGTCAAACATTGATAAACCATTACAAACATGAAAAACAAAATAGGATTACTACTCATACTACTTTCTATAGTAATACATAACAGTTTTGCCCAACAAAAAGATCATGCCCCAGAGGCCATAGCAACACAGATCGAAGGTTCGTTTCGCGATATTCCTTATCTGGAAAATGCCTTTATCGATGCTACACCCAAGGCAAAAAAGGACAAGATCCCTGTAGGAAAACTAGGAGTGGACGGGGGCAATCAAAAAATGATTCTAACCCTTGCCAAAGAAATTGCCGATAGTCTACATGGTAGATACGACAGTTTTCTTATTGCTCACAAAGGAAAACTGATCTTTGAATCGTATTACAACCGCGGTCGTATTAATTTACCACATCCACAAGCCTCTGCCACCAAAGGATATACTAGTTTAGCGCTGGGTCGTGCGATCCAGTTGGGATATCTTAACATGGAAGACCTACATAAACCTTTGATCAGTTTTCTGAAAGATGTAGATTCCACCAAATTAGTGATGGGCGCAGAAAAAATCACCTTACATAAGGCCTTGACCATGCGTTCTGGTATACGTTTAACCGATGAGCAACGAGAGACTTTTGATAAAAACCCAGATATGCTCAAAGGACAGCAGCAAGTACGAACCTGGTTGAGCAATAGTACCCCAATTACCTCTGCTGCCCAAACTTTTAAATATAGTGGTGACGCTGCCTTGGTGATGCAAGTGATCGATGCCGTAGTACCTGGATCTGCCAAAGATTTTATTCAAAAGGAATTGCTAAACAAAATGGGCATCACCAATTATGGTTGGCCCACTGCAGATAATGGGCTACCGCAATCCGGAAGCCGAGCCAGTATCACCGCTCGGGATATGGTAAAAATTGGAACCCTTGCCAAAAACAAAGGAAAATGGAATGGTGAACAGTTGATCCCGGAAGCCTATATCAAAAAAGCCACAAGTAGAATTTTGTATACCGGTGATGAAGAACTACATTACGGTGGTAAAGATGTATCCCGACAGGGCTATGGGTATTTCTGGTGGAGTGCCAACCTACAATGCGGGGATAAAAGTTATTTTGCCAGATCAGCACAAGGAGGGTATGGTCAGTTTGTGGTGTTGATCGACGAATTAGATTTGATGGTAGTACATACCGCTCATGATAACGATACCAACTATATGCAAATCATCGCAGAGCGAGTATTACCAGCATTTATAAATGAATAACATAAACAATGAAAAAACCGTATTTCATCATATTCTCACTTATGGGAATCCTACTTTTATTGGCTTGCAACACAAACAAAAAGCAACAAAAACAGTCCCTTTGGGTGAATCTCTAGAATTCCCAATTTTTCTTGGTAATTACCCTTTCTTCCCAAAAAGCAAAAAATCCTGAGAACCTCGATTACTCAAGAATAGATCTTGGATACCATCACCGTTTACATCCACAAAGTCGATATCAAATCCTCTTCCTTTGATAGATGCGGGCATAAAGGTACCTGTAGCATCAGAAAATGATCCTTTGCCGTCATTAATATATACACTAAATGGGCTATCCCCATCAAATCGAGCGCCACTGGTGTTCCCCGTCATGATATCAACATCCCCATCACGATCTATATCCAAAAAAGCGACTCCAAAACAACGGTGTTCATCTTTGGGGAGGTGAGTAATGGTAATGTCTGAGAAAAATCCTTTTCCATCATTCAATAACAATCGATTCTGTCGTAAGGCATTGGGTACAAAGGCCTGCACATTTCCGTATAAAATATCCAGATCTCCGTCGCCATCAATATCCGCGGTAACCACTTCTCTGGTTTCTTCAGGTTCGCTGCGATAGGGCAGCCGATCTGCAGATTGATCTTTAAAAAAACCTTTGCCGTCATTTACCAATATGCGATTGGCATCTTCGTTTGCCACCAGTATATCCTGATCCCCATCCATATCAATATCGCATAGCGTAAGATCCTGGGTTAAATCCGTAAATGCACCAAAACGCTCTAGGGTTTCATCTTTAAAATGCCCTTTACCATCATTAATTAATACATTGTTCTGGCCATTGTTACCAATGAGTATATCTGGAACCCCGTCATTGTTTATATCATAAACCACCACCGAGTTTGAGGTTCCAGTTACAGGAATTCGATCTCCACCATCAGTAAAGGTACCATCTCCATTATTGAGATACAATTCGTTGGTTTTATCATCTTCACTCACCACAATGATATCGGGATCTCCATCTCCGTCAAAATCGGCAATACCAATATCCTCGCTATCATGAGCAATTTGAGGAATACGTTTACTTTCATTGGTGAACTTTCCTTTCCCATCATTGATGAGTAAGATATTAGGTTTATGCTCATTGGCGATCAAAATATCAGGATCTCCATCTCCGTCCAGATCAGCAATTCCCGCATCCATAGAAAGGGCTTGCAGATCTTGAAATGGCAAGTGGGTTAGGGTAGCATCAGTATACAAAACGGTAGCTTTTTGTTCTTGACTATGCCCATGGAGCATAATCCCAAACATTAGCAAGAATATAGGACTCTTTTTCATCGATTTGTGTGGTTTTTTGCTAATGTAAGCTATTTTAGAATGAATTTAAAACGGTAAAAGTGGAGGAGAAGGTATACCGTTGTTATTCCTCCAAAAAGCTTACTTTAGATGGCACAAGTATGATTTAAATATGATCTCCTTCGATTGGTCTTCCTTAATTCTGTTTAGCGGTATTATTAATGCTATTTTCGCCATCTTCTTTTTGGTGTTAAATAGTAACCGTTATGCGTTTAAATACGCATTATGGATCAAGGTGTTTTTGGTATGTGTCATCTTGATACTATTTGAACGAATCATTAGATTTTCGGATTTAGAAGCCAACTATCCCAAATTATTATTCATTACCAGTCCTTTATTCTTTTGGATTCTTCCTTTAGTTTACGTTTTTCAAAATCGATTCAACAGTAAATCAAACTATTGGTATTTACACTTTATATTCCCAACAGTAATGCTCTTTGTGTTCATGCCGACAATACTGATGAGTGATACTGATAAGTTGAATATGTACTATAGCGAAGGGATAACCGACCCCATATGGATAGTCTTGTTGTATCTGCTATTTGCTATGTATTATTCTGTTCGTACGTTTATTGCCAATCGAAAACACAAAACTCTTTTGTTAAACACATCTGCTAATAATCATATCGAGTTGCAATTGTTTGCTAACAAATTGGTGTTTTTGGCAAGTATATGCATTAGTGCTATCCCCATTTCATTGTTACTTCAATATGTAGATACAAATTCTAGAGTTATAGATAAATTATTGTTCATTATCTTTTCCTCAGTACCACATTTTATACTGATTTCTCTAGTTAACTTAAAGCCAGTTGAAAGCTTTGAGGATCTACAAAGCAAAGCAAAACAAACCATTGAACAACAGAATGTAGAAGCTGCAAAAGCCGAGTTAGTAGTTTTTATGACGAAATATAAACCCTATCTGAATCAAGATTTGAACTTACCTACATTAGCTAATTTGATGCATTGGAATCGAACTCAACTTTCGATGGTTATCAATAAAGGTTTTGAAAAGAATTTCTATGATTACATTAATGAGTACCGCTTGGAAGCAGTTATTGAGCAATTGAACAATGGTGCTTACAAAAACTATTCATTAGATTATATTGTTAGTGAATGTGGCTTTAAAAATTACACCTCGTTTTACAGAATTTTTAAAAGAGTACAAAAAAATCACCCAAAGAGTATTTAAGAAACTTAAAAAACGACTAAATACATTGCATTGTATCCTCTGTAATGTTTAAAAACGTTTATTGCTAAGGAGTGTTGCTAGATTTGTGAACAACTTAAATCATAAAATCTATGCGCTTTCTTATCATAAGTTTACTGCTAGTCATATATGCTGAAACTGTTTTTGCTCAACATGTTGATCAAAACATTTTAAATGAAATTAAAGCAAAAGCAAAACAAACACATTCTGATGCGGTTATCATCATCAAAGATGGCAAAACCATATACAAGGACTACTTTAATAAAGAAAATAAACCTATCTACATTGCTTCTGCAGGGAAATCATTGGTAAACCTTGCCATAGGAAAGCTTATCGACAGTAAACAGTTGGATTCCTTAGATCAACCAGTATATACTTTATTCCCAGAATGGAAACAAGGCAAGAAAAAAGATATCACCATACGGATGCTACTAAATCATACTTCTGGAATTCAAAACTATCAAAATGCAAGTGTCGAATTAGAACCAGCGCCTAATTATAAGGTTAAAAATATCATTAATCTGGCCCTTGCTGCCGAACTTTCAGACATTCCGGGAGAAAAATTTGACTATAACAACAAAGCTGTTGCCTTATTAGGAGGGATTGTTGAAAAGGCATCAGGAAAACGTTTTGATCATTTTTTTATCGATGAATTCTACAAACCGATGAGCATTGCAAATTATGATTGGATTCAAGATGAATCAGGAAACCCAACGACTCATGGAGCCTTTGTTATACAACCGGATGATTTGATAAAATTTGGAATATTGCTTTTAAACAAAGGACTTTATAACGGCCAAAGAATAATTAGCGAATCCTGGATCAAAGAATCCTTCAAACAAGGACAAGAATTCGACCAAAGATTTGGTTTGTTATGGTGGCGAAAACCGGCTTTTGAAAGAAGAATTATTGATGAAAGCATTTGGAAAACATGGAAAGATGCTAATGTTAGTCCATCCTTTCTTCAGAAAATGAAACCCTTAAAAAACAAACGTTATACTAGTAAACATGAGTTTTTTGATGATTTAAGACAGCTATTGGGAGAACAATGGAGTACAACTATGAATCAAAATTTGGGTTCGGATTTAAGATGGAGCAAAAGCATATATAGTGACGCGATCGTAGCCTATTATGCTGATGGATACCGAGGAAATTACTTAGTCATTGTTCCAGAAAAAAACATAGTAGCCATTAGATGCGCAGACCATGAAGGGTTTAATTATCAAACCGATTTTTTTGTTGACTTTGTAGATCTAGTTGTTCAATTATAGTGTTGATAGGTTTTTAACCTATTTTAGTTATTTTTATGTCCTTTAATCACATAAATGACTACTCAACCTAAGTTTCCACGTTCCTTTTTTAAACGTATTCCTCATGCTATAACCATGTTGTTTGGCATCATCATCTTTGTTGCCCTTTTAACCTATGTACTTCCTGCAGGAATGTATGAGCGCATACAAGTCAATGGTAGAAGCGCCGTTGTTCCTAACTCATACAAGGTGATCACGTCTACACCTATAGGGTTATTGGATATGTTTAAGGCAATTCCTTTGGGATTTAAAGCAGCTTCTGAGATCATTTTTATCGTACTAGCTGGAGGGATTACGTTTGGCTTTATGGATAGAACCAAAGCGGTAGAAAATGGAGTAGGAACCTTGGTTAGAAAATTGGGGCAAAAAAACAAAGTATTGATCATCATTATCATGACATTTATCTATGGTATGTTAGGCGTGGCTATAGGCTATGAAAATAATATTGCCATGGTGCCCATTGCAGCTGTATTAAGTCTTGCCCTTGGTGGGGATTTAATTTTGGCAGCTGGGATTTCTGTAGGAGCCATGACCATAGGATTTGGTTTGTCTCCTATCAATGCCTATACTGTTGGAACTGGACATAAACTTGCAGAACTCCCTATGTTCTCAGGAGCTTTATTACGCAGCGTGTTATGTTTTGTAGCCCTAAGTTTTATGGCCTTTTATAATGTTCGCTATTTTAAAAGGATTACCGCAAATCCAGACAAAAGCCTAGGAAAGAACCTTGATCTTAGTGAATTATCTCTTTCAAAACCCATTAGTGAATACCGTTTAAGCGGTAACAACATCATGGTGATTGCCATTTTTACGATTGGACTTTTGGTCATTCTATACGGAGTCTTCAATTTCAATTGGTACATCAACGAGCTATCGGCCGTTTTTCTAATGATTGCACTTCTTTGCGGATTGGTATCCAAAATGGGCGCCACACAGATGAGTGAAACCGTATTAAAATCAGTAAGTATTGCCGCTCCCGGAGCCTTTATGGTTGGTTTTGCTACCTCTATAAAGGTATTGATGGAAATGGGGAATATTGGAGATACGATTTCTTATGAACTCTCCAGTATTTTGCAAGGTTTACCACTACACGTAGCCGCTATTTGTATGACCATTTCGCAATCGGTGATTAACTTTTTTATCCCTTCAGGAAGTGGACAGGCCTTGGCGACACTACCAGTTATGCTTCCTTTGGGAGAATCCCTTGGTCTTACCAAACAAGTGACTATTTTGGCTTTTCAGATGGGGGATGGGTTATCTAACTTAATTAACCCTACCTTAGGTGGATTAATTGCCATGTTGAGCATGTGTCGCGTGCCCATTGATCGATGGATTCGTTTTATATTTCCAGTATTACTCAGTTTAATAAGTATTGCCTTTTTAACCTTAATTATAGCAGTAGCAACAAATTATAGCTAATTATGAATGCAGCAGAAATTCTCTCAAAACTCGTATCATTTCCAGTCCTGGGGGGCGAAAGTAATTTAAGTATTATTCATTGGATCAAAGAATATATTGAATCCTATGATATTGAAGTACAGTTAGTCCCTAATCCAGAAGGAAACAAAGCTTCTTTACATTGTAGAATAGGTCCTGCTGTGGATGGAGGGGTGATCCTTTCTGGTCATACCGATGTAGTCCCGGTAAAAGGGCAAAAATGGGATACCGATCCGTTTGTATTGACCGACAAAGGAGATGGAAAGCTATACGGAAGAGGTTCATGCGATATGAAAGGGTTTATCGCTTGTTGTCTAGCAGTGTTGCCGCAAATGGCCAAAGCAGAGTTGAAAAAGCCTATTTATTTTGCCTTTTCTTATGATGAAGAAATAGGATGCTTGACAGGACCTGAGTTAGCACGTGCAATTAACAGTTTTTATACAGAAACTCCTAAATATGCGATTATAGGGGAACCTTCTTTGATGGAACCTATCGTAGGGCAAAAAGGAATTTACATTCTAGAAACTTATGTCACTGGTTCTGAAGGGCACAGCAGTCGTATCAAACAGGAGGTGAGTGCTATACACGAATCCATGCGTCTTATTCTTTGGCTAGAGAATAAAATGAATCAATTAATAGAGAGTAAACAATTTGACGATCGTTTTCATCCGCCGCATTCAACCATCCATATTGGGTTAGTCAATGGAGGAATTGCGCCTAATATCATTGCCGATAAGGCTCATTTTTACTGGGACTTACGTACTATCCCAATGGATGATGTCAACACCATTATCGCTGAGTTTGAAGGGTATTGCAAAGAACGAGTAGGGGAGTTGCAAAAGGTGTTCCCTGATTTTTCTATAAAAACGATTGAAAATCATCCCGCGGTACCGCATTTGGATACCAAAGATGATGCAGATGTCGTGCATTTGGTAAAAAAGATCTGTGGCAGATCCGAATTGAACACCGTGGCGTATGCCTCGGAAGCTGGTCAATTTGCGGATGAAGGATTTCAATCGATTATTTGCGGACCAGGATCTATCGCCCAAGCACATAGAGCTAACGAATTTATAGCCAAAGAACAACTAGATAAAGGGGTAGTGATGATTGACAAACTCATTGAGGAGTTGTCATTCGATCATTTTGTGTAGAAGAGATTTAGCTTGTTTTAATATATCCGATATCACCAAAATAACTACACTCCGCTAAGGTTATATAATTATGAATTTTAGGATTAAACCTTCGGACCACTATAGGCATACTACTAAGGGATGTGCTGGTTATAGTATTATAATACAGTAACTTAAATAAGGGTGGCCTAAGTAAAATTTTCTTCTCAAGTATGGTTTCCCATAAAAAAGGTGTTGCAAAACCGCTTATTTTTATATATAATTCTATAACAATTGCTTTGTTCTCTTTTTGAAGATGACTCACCCCTAAACTCAAAAGGTAATTGTTATTCTCATTTTCCCAATTCTATTTCTTGAATACCTCTAAGGTTATACCCTGTATTGGGTATTTACTTTATCACTATTGCAGTGTATACTTGTATTGTTAAAGATTTTAAATCGATTCTTATTAAAAATCATATATAAACAACAATGTTAACTATTACACGTAAAGCAAAGATTATGAGAAACTTATTGTTACTTTTTTTATTAGGAATATCCTTTGGTTCCTTTGGACAAGAAACCCTTTATAAAAGCTATGAGGTTACCAATTTTATTGACTTTCTAAAAGAAGGGAAACGTCAATATGATTTTACTAATCTCACTGAAAAAGAAAAATCAAAAGTAAAATTTTTGCTAAAAGAGAAATGTTCATCTTATGACGAACTAACAGCAGAAAACAAGGAAAAAATAGATGCCAAGTTTAATCTTGTAGCTACTGGCGTAATACCAAGCATTGAATTAAAAGATTGCGCAGGAAATGTCTATCGCATCGATAAATCCAACGCAAGTAATCCTGCAACAAAAAAATTGATTGGTATCAAAGAAACCCTAAGGGCAGGAACATTCGGTGAATCAAAAACAAATGAAAAAACCTATAAAGCTGGTCTCCTTTTTAAAGAGGATAAACTGTACGTGAATTTATGGCCATTTAAAGAAAAATCTAATGTAGATGATGATGATCATCAAGCACAGGAGGGAATTAAATTAACGGTTACAGCTTATTCTGACAGAGATGATAAAAAAAACGTAATTTCAGACGACAATGACTTGAATGTAACAAAGGATACAAGAGAAGTACTCTTTTACAAAATACCTGATGATCATACTGCCAAATTTAAGTTTACTGAGTATACTATGACGGCGATCACGATTCCTTTGAAATATAGATTTAGAACAGATAGAGCTGCTATCGATGCATCCGACGAAGAAAACCCTACGCAAATTTCAATTGAAAGCGAAGAATTCAGTACCTCGGTAAATGTTGCTTTTTTTGGAGGTTACACATGGGGAAAAACAAAATTTACCCATCGTAAAAAGATTGGAAACAGGATTTTTACCACTAAAAACACCATTGGTCTTTTTGTGGGTCCTTCTGCCGTTGAATTGAAGGCAACTAATACTGACATTACGTTAAGTCAACCCCAGGGAGATAGAGAAGGGACCTTCGGGACGGTAAGTTTTGGAATTGGCTATGTAAGAAGCTGGAACAAAATTAGTGTGGGAGTATTTGGAGGTATCGACAAAGGGGTGGGTCGTGTAGCTGAAGCCTGGGTATACGACGGTAAACCTTGGTTAGGAGTAGGTATTGGTTATGACTTATTCAAGCTGTGATCTTTAACCTAATCATAAATAATAAGGCCTAAAGCCTTTAGCCATAAAGTTCAACCAAAAAATAAACAAATCATGATTACTAAGAATTCAAAATTGTGGAAATACATCTCTAACTTCTTTGTTTCTATTGATCAGTTAGGAAATGTCATTGCAGGTGGAAATCCGGATAATACCATATCAGCAAGAGTTGGGTATTATAATTTTTATAAACATAGCCCTCAGACCGTGCCCTGGTATTGGTTATGGTTTATGAAAATAATTGATACCACCTTTTATCCGGTAGATGGTCCAAATCATTGTCTCGAGGCATACTATAATGACTCTGGGGAGATCTTTGATAATCGTGTTACTAATTTTTTTATTGCGATTGCAGCTGCATTAATTATCATCCCAAGCTGTATCGTGATTGCCATTGTACTTTATCTATTGGCAGCCTTACAAATCGTAAAAAGAAAGACAATAGAAAGGAACAAGAATGTAGAAAAACGTATACATTCCTGTAATTTACTGTTGACTGGTTTACTGAACGAAATCGATCGTTATGGCCCAGGTTCTCCATTAGACGAGGCAAAAGAAAAACACAAAGTACTGACTGAAAAAACAGGCGAATTAGGTGATCTATTACATCAGATTTAAAAATAAAAATAGCGTCATTTACCGCTAAACAAGAACCACTGTACAAATTACATTTTAATGTGCTTGCGTTATGGTTTTATTGATTACTCATTGTCTTTACGAGTTCTCAACCTTTTTAATATATTCTGTAGGAGTAAAATTTGTTATTTCTTTGAATGCCTTATAAAAAGTAGATTTAGAATTAAACCCAACATCAAAAGCTATAGATACAACTGTAAATTCTTTATGTTTATTTTCTTTGATTCTTTGCAAAAAATCCTCAACTCTATATTCATTAACCAGTTCGTAAAAAGTTTTTTGATAGCTATTATTAATAACCCATGACAGCTTATTAGTAGTAGTATTAATTTCATTAGCCAAAATTGATAAACTTAATTCTGGTCTGAGATATCCTTTCTCTTTTTTGAAAAAACTATCAATCAAATTTTGGATCGCATATATTTCTTTTTCGCTTAGCCTATGCTTTCTTTTGGATTCACTTTCAATATGTAATGGAAAACGAATTTTAAATATTTCTGGATGTTTTAAACTATAAAAACCTACTATATAAATTTGTATTCCAAAAATTAAACATGATATATCCCAGATCATTCTAATATCAATCGGTAATTTAACAACAAAGCGTTCAATAATACCTAACCACCAAAAAATCATATAAAACCACAGACAAATGAGCATAATCTCTATATACTTTATAATGGTTTGATTAAAAGAAAGTTCTTGTTCTTCATTCTTCTTATAGTAATTCAATAGTCTATGTGATTTGAATAAATAAGCCGAAATGGAAACAAAAAAAATGACGTCGTTCCAAAACAATAAAGTCGTAAAATAGCTATTAAAATCTTTTATTGAATCATAAGTATAAATATGAAAAAAACAGTATGCTAAATACAATAGTGCCGGCAAGTAGTGATAGTACGCTAGTCGATAGTTTCCGTTTTTATAAAAAAGTAATCGTCTAATATAGATGTAAACTAAAGGGCCAATTAAAAGATAAAGAGTATTAATAAAAGAGTTGTATCGCCGTAAAAAGTCTCTCTCTAATTCATCGCCTATTGCTCTTTCCAACAAAAAAACGCTGTATATAGCTAATAAGTACTGTATAATCCTGTTTGCTCCCGTATGCTTTTTGGGGATATACTGAATGGCAAAAATTAAAAAAATACACTGACCAATAATCAATATCAAAAAAAGCTCATACAGCGATATACTCATCCACTTGATATTTTTTAGTTTTTAAGTTCAAACATGGTTGCGTTTTAATCGTACCTAAAAATAGGTTGAATATCTTTTATCATTGTAAAAGATGAACATTTTACTTTGTTAGAATTTGTTCTTTGTTTATGAATAATATTAAAAAATAGTCTGATACTATAGTTTAGGACATCTAATAACTACAATAGTTACACTTGATGATAAAAAAAGTTTTCTTTACCAAAAATCAATGTACCACTATGGAATCTAATTATTTATTCATCCTCATTATTTGTTTATTACTATCATGTAAAAACAATAGTCAATCAACATCAAATGATACGCAGTCTAACGAAACAGAAAACTTATATTTTTCAAAAGTCGACTTTACAAAAGCTAAAATTTCCTCAGAAGGATATTCAAAAAACTTTAGTTTACATAACGATGCTTACCTAAGTATTGTTTTCAACTTAGACAAACCACTAATACATAGTCTTAAAGAGTTAGCTCCAACCTTATCTGAAGATGAACTATTAAGTAAAGGGAATTTTCAATTTTCATATTTGGTAGATGGAAAAATAATCTATGTAGAGAACTTAAACACTGGAGCAGGGACTAAAACCCGAAAAACAGAGAAACTTAGACAAGTAGTACCATTAGTAGCACCGGAACGAATAGGTTTTTGGGGCTGGTTTATGTGGCAAAGATTTATGAAATTTAATGGTGGACTGGATGCGTTTACAGAAGGAAATCATACCTTAAGCATAGAAATCAAGCCTTATTTAAGAGATGGTACGTTAAAAGTAGGCCCTCTTTTGGCAAAAGGAAGTATTGCTGTGGAAGTAATTATAGATGAAAATTTAATTCCTGTTCAAAAAATACAGCCTAATAGTGGTTGGAAAATTTCTAAAACTAATTTTGATAAACACAAAATAGAAGCACTCAATAGAAAAATAGCAGAAGGTAGATTTGAGGATATTAATGGAATTGTGGTGATAAAAGATGGCAAACTTTTAATAGAGGAATATTTTAACGATGCAACAAGAGATAGTTTACACAACCCTATGTCGGTAGGAAAGTCATTTGCCTCTACAATACTAGGAATTGCCATTAAAGAAAAATTCATAAAAGACGAAAATGCTTTGTTAAAAGATTTTTACGATTTAAAATCATATAAAAATTATAGTCCAAAAAAAGATGCTGTAACACTAAAATCACTTTTAACAATGAGTTCCGGGTTTCTTGGTGATGATAATGACGATGACAGTCCAGGGACTGAATACAAAATGCAATCTACTAATAATTGGGTGAAATTCACTTTAGATTTACCCATGCATAAAGACAAAATCATAGGCCAAGACTATAATTACTTTACTGCTGGTTCTAATTTACTTGGGGATATTATACATAAATCAGTTCCAAACGGGCTGGTTTCTTATGCCGATGAAAAATTATTTGCTCCATTAGGCATTACTAATTACAAATGGTTTTATACCCCTCAAAACATTGCATATACTGGTGGAGGTATACAACTACGTGCTTTGGATTTTGCTAAATATGGACAGTTATACAAAAATAAAGGTCTTTGGAATGGCAAACAAATTCTCACTAAATCTTGGGTAGAAAAGAGTTTAGCCAAGCAAGTATCGCAAGATTATGGAGGAGTAGAAGGCTTGCATTATGGTTATCTTTTCTGGAATAAAGTATATACAATCGATGGTAAGGATTATGAAGTATCTTTTGCCACTGGCAACGGGGGCAACAAAATTTTTATTTTTAAAGACATTCCTTTTGTGGTTGTTATCACTGCTTCGGCTTATGGTAAATCAGGTACTCACGCCAATGTTGATAAAATGATGATAGATTATATATTACCTGCAGTGTTAAAACCTTAAAAACGTAAAAAAGAGAAATCACTATCTGAATTGATATAAGCAGTGATCGTTCATTGTACGACATAGGAGGGAAGCATAATGAGTGTGAAACGATAATGATCTTAGGATACTATAATAGTACATCCAGAAATCAGTAACTATATAATAGTTACTGATTCGCTATAAGACGCGCCCACTTCTCAAAACCTATTCAATTTCAGATCGTTCTCCTTGTTCTTCTACCAAATAGTGTTTATTTACTGCGATGTTATTAAGCGTATCCACAATACCTGACGGCCATTGTAAAATAATGCTCTTAATTTGGGTCGAATGACCCAAACCAAAATGCATTTCATAATCATCCTGGCTTCCATATCCGGTTACAGGATACATCCACCTATGGATACGTTTTTCTTTTTGATCCATAGTGAAATCAAGGATAGCTTGAGTACCTATACCATTGCGATTAGATTGTACACCGCGGAGTCTTATGGTTATCCAATTGTTGTCTGTGGTATTATTTTTATAAAACCTATTGATTTGATCATTACTTCCCCAGTTGGCCACAAAAATATCCAGATCTCCATCCCGATCAAAATCCGCATGAGCAGTGCCCGCAGAGGTGTCGGCATGTTTTGTAATTTGATCGGTTAAATCTTGAATAAATGTACCATCCCCTTTATTGAGGTATAAAAAATTATGCATATCAGGTCTATAGGTGCCATTTGCGATAAAAAGATCAATATCACTATCATTATCATAATCTCCCCAGGTATGCCCTTTAGAAGCTCCTCCTTGTTGCTGGGTTAATATACTTTCTTTGACAACGGTTAAATTCCCTTGACCATCATTATTATATAAAAAATTCTGTTTGTCAAAATTTGCCAGAAATAGATCCAAATCCCCATCTCCATCATAATCCGCCATAGATACTCCGTAGGAGTACCCTATATCTTCAACCACATGTCCGGTATTCACTTTTTCAAATTCCCAATTTCCTAAGTTTTTAAAATAGAGATTGGGTTTTCGGGCATTGGCTACATAAAAATCGGGGAGACCATCATTATTTAGATCTCCACATCCACAAGCACGACCTCTGCCATTACCACTGGTTAGCGGGCTGTCATTCATCCTTTCAAACACTCCATGCCCTTGATTTTTGAATACCAGATTGGTTCCACTTCCTGAAGCGACTATAAACACATCCAAATCCCCATCATTTTCGATATCCACCCAACAGGCCATAGAAGCTGCAATATCATCAGCCGTTAAAGGATGATCAACAATTCTTTTGAAGCCCATATTTTCGATATTTTCAAAGAGAAAGTTCCCTTCTTGACCTCTGCTCACCACATATAAATCCAGATCTCCATCATTATCATAATCTACCCAGTTTACGCCTTGCGAATTCCCACTGTGTTTCACGACTTCAGAATACACGTCTGCTCCCGCAGCATCACTGGTCATTTTTTTAAAGGTACCGTTTCCATTATTTCGGTATAAAAAATTCCATTGGCCATTAGAATTGGCAACATACAGATCCGGATCACCATCCTGATCGTAATCGCCCCAGGCCACTCCGCGGGATAAATTGCCATCTGTTGCTATTCTTCCGGTAGTTATTGGTTCGAATATGCCAGTTGGTATACTTTCTTTTTTGATGGTGTCCTCGTTAACCGTCTGTTTGCAAGCTAGTATAGACAGGAAGGGAAGGAGCGCGACGAAAACTTTGATTTTGAATTGCATAGCCTAATAATTTATTTCCACTCTTTTTTTGCTTCTTCCAGGTCTTTTATAAATTCTGGGTTTTTGGTCATCGCTAGTAACATTTTGTGTGCCAATACTCTTGCTGCTTCTTCGTCACTGGGATAATGAATCCCCATAATTTCTCGTGATTCTCCAACTTCGTAGGCTACTTCCAAAAACTCTTTTCTTTTGGTTGGTATCAATTCACTCCAGGCAAAGGCTTGGATATAAGCCCAAAGGGTATGACCGCTGGCAAAAGAGGGAGAAGATATTCTGGCAAGAGGTTCCAATTTAGGTTCGAGATGATAGGGGCGGGCTCTTAACAAATGGTATTTTACCGTAAATTCCATCAAACGCATGTCTTTGGTGATGCCTCGTAGTAATTTAGTAGTAGCCGGGTAATTTTGATAGGTAACCTGATCCCCCATAACCGCTTTACCTTCGTAGAGTAGGTATTCCAAATTCTGCTCGTATCGATTATGTGTAGGTAAGATATCTGCATGTGGCCAATAGCCTATAGGAGCGAGTACCTGGGATGCTCGATTGGATTCTGCCTGAGTACGTTTTGCCTGCCAAGCTAATAAATACTCTAGTTCTGCTTTGGTTTGGTCCGAACTATTGGCAGGAAAATGAATACTCTGTTTTAACTGTTGGACTTGTTCGTTGGTTAAATAATGTGGGGTAATCATGGTATAAATCAATGTCCCGCTACTATACTTGGACGCAGGAAAAACGATTTGGTCCAGATCCGCCCTTGTTGCATTGGGTTTGCTATCTAATTGCTGTAAAGAGGCATAGTGGTTTTTGACTTGCTCGAGGGGATGCAAGGTTTGAGCTGCACTATACAAATGAACAATACTAATAGCTAATAACAAGAGGTACTTTTTTTGGATCATAACTTTTGGTTTTGAATAGTTAGATTGATTTAAACGTATATCGCTTATAAACGATTTAAAAATACATCTTTTTGAATATGAAAGTAGTAAAGCAATGTTAAAATAATTTTAGAGTAGGGTAGTGAACTCTTTTAGTAGCTCTTTGTTTAGGGTGTAGAAGACGAATTTATCCTTGTTTTCTGTTAGAAACAGACCGCTTTCCTTTAAGATTTTTACATGCTGAGAAATGGTGGATTGAGAATAGGTAAACATTTGCACCAAATCCTTATTGCAGGTTACATTATCGATACCCTTACCATCGTTTTTGGTGCTTAGATATCTTACCAAAGCTACACGCAAAGGATGCGCCAATGCATTGGCTATGGTTGCAATTTGATGATCCTTTTGGGTGATATAATCATTGGATTTATCTGTTCTTATTCTCATTAAGCAAAACGATTTATGACAAATATAAGATATATTGTATCAACATGATGGTTAAGTTATAATCGTTAGTTTAAAATAGATATCTATACAGTCAAAGGACAGTTTAGAAGAGGCAAAATGTGTAATGGAATAGGGTATTAATTATAATAAATAGTTAATAAAATAGTTATTTTGAGAAATAATCGTATAATTGCGTATTTTTACATATAATTACCCTCACAAATAGTAAGTATTTAAGAATATTTCTCATGTTAGTAGAATTTAACACTTCGAACAATAAATCTTTTAAGAGTAATAATAAATTAAGCATGGTTGCAACATCAATCAAAGATTTAGATGATGAGGCAATAATTAGTCTTGAAAGAGTTAATCTATTAAAAAGTGCAGCAATTTATGGAGCAAATGCAAGTGGTAAATCGAATTTACTTAATTCTATGGGGCAAATGCGTTGGTTAGTACTAACGTCTGCAACCGAATCTCAAGCAAGTGATCCACTTGGTATTACTCCATATTTATTAGATGCTAAGTCATCTAATAAACCAACTTTATTTGAAATGATTTTCATTGTTGATGGAATTAAGTATCGATATGGTTTTGAGGCAACTGATAAACGTATTGTTTCAGAGTGGTTATTTGAAACAATTAAAATTAAAGAAAATGCATTATTTGTTCGTGATAAAAACTATATCGAAATGGTTGACAAATTTTCTGAAGGTGATAGGTTAGAAGACAAGACAAGACCAAATGCATTATTTCTATCAGTTGTTGCACAATTTAATGGTGAAATCTCGAATAAGATATTAAACTGGTATAGGAATTTTAACATGGTACATGGAATAAAAGATGATTTATATTATGGTTTAACTGTTGAAATGTTAGAAGACAAAAGGACCTCTAAGATTATATTAGATTTTATAAAACTTGCAGATTTAGGCATTAATAAAATGAAATTAAAGGAATTAGAAAATAGTTTCTCTGATTTTGATATTAATATGCTTTCAAAGAAAGGTAGAAGGGATTTGAAAGAGGCAATTGAGAAAATGAAATCTGAGAAAGTAACAGATATTCTTACGTATCACAATAAATATGACGATAACAAGAACATAATAGGTGAAGCGGAATTTTCGTTAACAAGACAAGAATCACAAGGCACAAATAAATTCTTCAATATTATTGGTGCAATTGTAGAAGTTTTACTTAATGGTGAAATTTTAGTTATAGATGAATTTAATACTAGACTCCATCCTTTATTAACAAGAAAAATTATTGAGATTTTCAATTCAAAAAAAGGAAATCCAAATAATGCACAGTTAATTTTTACTACTCATGATACTAATTTATTAGATAGACAAATCTTCAGAAGAGATCAAATTTATTTCACTGAAAAAGATCAATATGGTGAGTCTCATTTATATTCTTTGATAGAATATAAAACCAAACCTCGTAATGACGAGGCCTATGAAAAAAATTATATTGCTGGTAAATATGGTGGTATTCCATTTATTGGTGACTTTGAAAGCTTAATGAAATTTAGAAAGAAAAAACCTAAACAAGCTTTGAATGGCAAGAGTTAAAAAAATAGATAATGCAATTCTAAAACGAATACAACAAAAGGCTGATAGAGAAGCGCGAAAAATCGAATCTAAACCTCTTAGGAAATATTACATCTTATTCTGTGAAGGTGAAAGAACTGAACCCAATTATTTTTTGTCTTTCAAAAAAGTTTTACCAATAAATTTAGTTCAAATAGATATAGACCCAAGCGGTGGCAAAAACACACTCTCATTAGTTAATCATGCAATCAAAATGATGCCGAGGTATCAAAAGATTAATTCAACAATTAAATTTGAAGTATGGATTATTTTTGATAAAGATTCATTTCCTGATAGCAATTTTGAAAACGCTATAAACAAAGCTAATGCTTATGGATATAATTGTGCATATTCAAATGAAGCATTTGAATTATGGTATTTGTTACATTTTGAAGACTATCAAAATGCCATAAGTCGAAAAGACTATTCTAAACTTTTAAGCAAACATTTGAATAAAGAATACCTTAAAAATGATCCAGAGATATATCATTTATTACAATCATTAAAAAAAGCAGGGAAGATTTAGCAATTCAAAGAGCTGAAAATTTAGAAAAAATACATTTTGGTAAGTCACGAGCTAATTCAAATCCAGTTACAAGAGTTTATAAACTTGTCAAAGAGCTTAATTCTTTTAAAGAAGAATAGTATTATTACTTGGGCTTCAGAAAATCTTTGGTATGAATAAACGGTAAAGGAGCGTCCATATTTTAGAGGTTTAGTACAAGGTTTAAGTCAAAGCTATACATATTGATTCTAGTTCAAACCAATCTGATGAGTTACAATGTTTTCTAAAATATAGCGACTGCACCGTACATTGTTTCCAAAGTTTTATGCAACCTTGATTATTTGGCAAACTCAGCACATGTTTTTTCGTAGAGCCCTAAAGATCAATTCTAATGAGTTCTAATATGGTTATAGTATTATAACACCTCATGTTACATAGCATATCTTAGCATCAAAATTTTATTTCACTAATCGATCACTCATAAATCGCGTATTTAAAAATTTCTTAAGGATGACACAGAATATTGGATTTATAAGCAGTGGTTATAAATAGCGTATCTGAGATTTTTGCGGACGTTGTTGTATCGAATATGGGGATTATAAGGTGTGAATTACATTAATCAATGTTTTGCTTTACTGAGAGTGTGTTGTGAAATGATGTTAGCGTTACTGATGTGGTGGGCGTGTCGCAAATTGACTTTATGCAAAGAGTAAATAAATTGATCCGGCAGATTCAGACATCGTAATTCAGCTTTAACATAATATCTACCGATATAATTCGCTTAGGCGAAATTATATCTGATATTATATTAAATAACGGCATGAGCCGTTATCCGCGAATTACTACGCAAATGTTCTATAATTTATATTATGTAAAATAGAATATTTCAACAACTACTCTGTATTCAGTTTTGGGTACAAAAAAACAGCCTACCTATCGACAGGCTGTTTTCGCAAATTGACGTGTGTATATCTAATCATTCAGTACCCCAAACGATTGGTTCCCGAATCGATAACTAGATATCTTGTGCAAGGTAGCACTTTCAGCTATATTCTAAAACTACCTTTAACCAATTTGATTGAGAGATATCAATTAGTTCGGTTTTAATTACTTAACCTTACACGTCTTAAGGCCTACCAAAGTATACAGCGGACAAAAACTGATAAAACTGGTAATCAAAAACACCGCAGATAATGCGATGAGTACATATCCCAGCGTTCCGCTAATGGTCTCGGTATAAAACAGAACTCCCACCAAAATGGCAATAGCAAATCTCACTAAACGATCTAGTTGACCCATATTCTTTTTCATAGTATTGTATTTTAAATAGCAAATTGAATAAGTTGAACAATCATAGCCACCAGGCTTATACATAAAACACAAACCAGCAGTAATTTCAACGCTTTGTTATTTTTCATGAATAATCCTGTTGCTTTTACACAAAATTATTCATCTCAACTACCAAAAGCTGTGACAATTGTTACATCAGATTTATATAAATTGTATGAAAATAAGCGGTTATAGCAGTTCCACAATACCTTGTTGTAGTTTCAGCACGCCATCATGCTCCAATTTTTTTAGCAATCGAGAGATTACTTCTCGAGATGAACCCAGATCGTAAGCAATATCTTTGTGTGTGGTATGTAGTGTATTACTTTTCTTCAACTCTGCCTCTTTCTTTAAATACTCCATCAAACGGGTTTCTTTTTTAGAAAAAGTCAAAATCTCAATTACATTCAACAGTTCATCAAACTTAAGATTAAACAGATCGTAGACAAACTCATTCCATCGTGGATAAGATTTGGCAATATTCATCATCTTATCTGCAGGGATAATCACCACCTCTGCCTCCTCCTCTATGATCGCCTTTACCCTACTGGTTTGATTACGTATCAAGGTAGTAACCGACATCACACAACTTTCCCCGGGTTTGATATAATACAACAACACTTCATTACCTTGTATAGGTTCGGTTTTAAAGACTTTGGCAAGCCCGGATACGATCAATGGAATCGCTTTCACATAAGAACCTTCATTTAAAATGATCGTTCCAGTTTCGAAAGTTTGTAAACTACAAACGGCAAGTAATTCTTCTCTAAGCCCCGGCATCTGGGCTAATTTGGGGAAATAAGTGTCTAAGGCTTCTGCAATCAAGGTGTTTACTTTTATCCTTTAAAGGTACCAAAAATTTGATCCAACTTAGAATTTAAATTTCCCTCGTACCGAAAAGTCATTTTGGTTACTAAAGCCACCAAAATTTTGCTTTAGATTGATCAAATTTTCTACCTCTATCGTAAAATTCTTATTCAAATCATATCCCATACCGTTTGCCATATTGAATTGAGACAATATGATAGATGTTGCCCCTTCTGGAGCAAAACCACCGGTAAGCTCTGCACTAACTCCAGAATACAAATAGAATCGTTTAGTTACATATTGTTTAGCAAAAAAAGAGCCCCCAAACACATCTTGAGCGATATATTTGTTACGATATCCTCGTATTTGAAAAAAGAGATTAGAATTCACTCGATAATTCACCTCAAAATTACCGTGAAATTCACGACTAAAAAAGTCATCTGTATATTTGGCCCCACTAGTAGTTACTCTAGGGCCTAATGAATCTGTAGGACGTTCTTGTTGTGCATGCATATGCGTATGCAGCATTACTACAGAAATAATAATAAAAATTGGATGAGTGGTCGTGTTGAAATGCATGGCTTTTGATTAAGAGAGTACCTCAAAAAGACTGCCTGCGAATGTTGCCGTGACAAAATTGTTACTCCACGCCTGTTACGTTGTTCTCTTTTAAGGCTTCTATGGTACCGCGATAACTAATGGGAGTTCTGTGACTACTATTGACATTGATACTTACCACCTGATTCGGAAAGAAAGTCAAGACTACCTTATTCGATTCTTTGTTGTTATCGATATAAAAAGTCATTACATGGCGTTGTTTCTTCTCGTTTTTTACGATTTTAAAACGTGTAGGTACTCCTTTAAATTCAATTCCACCTTTGTTCGCATTATATTCCCCTGCCAACTGACGTTCTCCGTAGTATGGTAAATACATTTCTACTTCATCGCCTTTCATTCGTACAAAGCTTGGGTTATTGATCAGATTGACACTTCCCACAGAGCTCCCCGGAGGAAAAAATCCACTATTGGCAAAGCTATTCAATGCTGGGGTGGTTAAAGGATAGGCCCATTCTACATCTACCTGGAAGTTCTTTTGGTTCACCCACTCCTCTACTGCCATGCTCTCTGCAGTTGGTGCAATGACCTTGTCCGCACTCGCACAGCTCAATAACAAGACACTACTTACTAAGATGATTATAACTCTCATTTTCCTACTTCTTTTTGTTCATATCATACAATACAAAAACCGTGCAGTTCTCGAATAATTTTCGAGACTACCGTTCATAAAGGGGTATCAACTGCTTTTGACCAAGAATGTACTTTTAGCTCTCACGCTCTTCATTATCATCGTTCTCTGGCATTTGCAAATCACCGTTTCCGGCAATGGCAAAACGATCTCTTTTGGATCCATATCCAAAATTCAACGATCTGCGGTACTTGGTTTGAAAGTCAGCGAAGCGTCTTTTTTTGGAAGATTTTTTCTTTTCGCTCATAACTCTAAGTTTTGTATTATAAATTCATTTGATAGAATTTCTCTAACTAAGTTATTACTTTTTTTAATTATAAAATACTAGTTGGTAACACTTTATGTTTATTTTATGATAAAATTGTTCCATGGTATACTTGGTAGTTTTAGTACGATATACACTTTTATCCCCAAGTGTATGATTCCCAAATGTTATTTGGAAACTTATCAATTTTTTAAAGTCTCACTATTCTCTTGGAATGATTATTGTTTATTTTTGTTCTGAAATGAGCTATCAACGATGATTGGTAAAATCATCGAATGCTATATATTAATTGATTTTAATATCTAAAAAATGAAAATCACATTACCCCTATTCTTGTTTGTATTTGCGATAAGCGCAGTTTGTCAAGTTCCGAATATCAATGATATTCCTATCACAGATCGTGGTACGGATTATACCTTGATCAATGATTATAAGAATTTGGTGTTTGATCAAAAGAATGCTAAAATCACTTTTGATTTTATCTCCGAAGATACCTCGGGTACTATTGGAGGCTTAGATTTTAAAATCAACTTTAATCCCAACGATACTGATAATGCTTCTTTTAGCGGTACTGCAAAAGTGAGTACCTTGAGCACAGGAAATTTCTTAAGAGACGGACATTTGATGTGGGAGAAGTTTTTTCACAAGCGCAAATACCCTACTATCGCTTTCAAAAGCTCTCAAGTTGTAGATTTTGAAGGAAATACCTTTAAAGTAATCGGAAATGTAACCATCAAAGGAGTTACCAAAGAATTGATCATTACCTTCAAACTAGATGACGAGAAACTATCAGGTACTGCTTCTCTTTACACCAGTGATTATGGAGTAAACATTCATGATGAAAGAGAAAAGAACAAATTGAATATTCAATTTCACTTTCCGATAGAACGGTAAAAACTTATTTTAATTCTCGTCTAATCCAATCATAAAGGCAGAAAAATCCCCATGATGGGTAAACGAAATAGGAATATCGATCAATCGATCTAAAATGGTGATATAAGGAACCCCATTATCATGTTTGACAATTTTAATATCATCAGATTCCTCAGCGTATTTTTGAGACATATAGCTTTTTAATTCCTCCTTCACCGAAACACCTTGATTCACGATTTGAGTAAAGTAAGCTTGCTGATCTGTGGTAGCTATAGAGTACACTTTATCTTGATATACAGTGGTATTTGTATAGTATATATACCCATCAATTTCAACGGTTTCTCCCTGACATTGATACGACCTAGGATTAAATTTTGGAGCTAACGAGAAGCGTCTTTGATGTGCTTTATATGCAGCTTCTTTTTTACTCCATAATTTCCAAACTTCCAGTTCCGGGTCTTCAGTACCTAAAATATGATATTGCTCATCCTGGGTGAATAGCTTTTCTAACCATCCTTTACGTTGCCAATTGCTTTGTGTTTTGGCCAAGTGGAGATCAACAATATCGTTTCCTATCATTTACTGGCTAGTTTACTTTCTATTACCGCAATAGAGTCTTTTACCGTAATCATTTTCTCCATAGCTTCATTATCTATTTCGATATCAAATTCATCTTCCACATCCAACACTACATCCACCAGATTCGCCGAATTGATCTCTAAATCTTTAATAAAATCGGTATCCTCATGCAACGCTTCCAAACCTTCCTGATTTTGAACGTACGGGGTAATAATGGTCTTCAGTTTAGCTAATAATTCTTCTTTTGTCATAAAATTAGTTTTGGGTAATGATCCCATTTAAGTACTATATTTTTTTAAAGATAACACATGCATTGACATCTCCAAATCCAAAACTGGCTTTGGCAACAATACTTGGTGATATTTTGAGGGTTTCAGTAGGAACAGATTGATGATTAATAAGCTCAGCAATCTCCGGATGCAAATCTTCACAATTTACATTTCCAAAAACATATCCATTGTGTAATTGAAGGACCGTAGCTACACTTTCTATGCTTCCTGATGCGGCTAGACAATGTCCTACCATACTTTTTAAGGAATTAATATAGGGAAAGTTCTTTCCAGATCTATCCAAAGCCTGTGTCCAATTATAGATTTCGGTAACATCTTTGGTCGTAGCCGTGAGATGACCATTAATAGCATCTATTTCTCCCGGAGTTACCCCAGATTGTTCTAAAGCTTTCACAATACAATGTTGTACAGCTTCACTATTGGGTGCAGTCATACTTCCCTCCTTGCGTTGTCCGCCACTATTAACGTGACCTCCCAATATCTCAGCATAAATCTTAGCGCCTCTTTTTTGGGCACTCTCCAAACTTTCTATCACCAATGCTCCTGCTCCACTTCCTGGTACAAAACCACTTGCAGTAGCGCTCATTGGTCGTGAGGCTTCGGTTGGATTATCATTGTATTTATAAGGTAAAATTCGCATCGCATCAAAACCGCCCCATACATAAGGGCCACTATCGCTGGTACTCCCGGCAAGAATGATATCGGCTTTGCCCATCATTATTCGATCATAAGCCATCAAAATAGCCTCCGTTCCTGTACTACAAGCCGAAGAATTGGTAGTTACCACATTACCGCAACCTAACATCCCTCCTAGCCATGCACTTATCCCACTCGCCATGGTTTGTATCACCGTAGTACTTCCTAGTCGTCTTACTTTACCCTCATCAACCTTATAAATAGCATCTCGAAATTTATCTACGCCTAGGATTCCTGTTCCAAAAATCACTCCCATATTCCACCTGGGAGAATCATCAGCATCGGGTAAGGATAATTGGGCATCGTTCCAAGCATCCAAACCAGCAATCACTCCATATTCCATACCAGAAGCTTCTAATCCTTTTTGTTGTAATTGACTAAAGTAATTATTTAAATAATCATTTCTATAATTCGGTTTACCAGCAATTTGACATGAAAACTTTAATTGATTTAATTCATCATAATATGCAATACCACTTGTGCCATTTTGTATGGCAGTATCAAATTCTGAAACGCTCATTCCATTAGGAGCAACAACTCCTAATCCGGTAATTACAACACGTTTTTTATTCGACATGGGCTCCTTGGATTATGGAAACGATTTTTTGTATTCCTTGTTTTGCTTCAGGCATTACAGGTAATATCGGCCATACATGTGGCATCCCTTTTCCTTCAATCACTTCTATTTGGGTATTCGTTTCTTTTACTTTTTGGATAAATATCAACTGATCCGGTGTCAATATATCATCGGTAGCACTAAATACATGTATCGGCGGTAAATCAGACAGTTCTCCATATAAAGGTGAAATTAGAGGATCTTTAAGCGACAAGTGTCCTACACACATTTCATTAGCCGATCGTACACCATTAATGCTCAAAATAGGATCTATAAGATCGATCTTTACAATATCAGGATTAGTGACGCTTGCATCTACGACTGGAGTAATCGGTATGATTCGATTAGGCAAAGGTTTACTTTCTTTTAGTAGACGCTGCGCCAAGGTAATGACCAAACTCCCTCCTGCAGAATCTCCTAAAAGAATGATTTTGGAAGGATCGTAGCGCTTAGTAGCTTCTAGATAGACTTGATATACATTTTCTGTAATCGAATCAATGGTATGTTCTGGTGCTTTGGGATAATCAATCATCCAGGCTTCAGAATTCGTTTTTTTGGCGAGTTTATTCAAAAACACCCAGTTTTCCCGAGTTGGTCCATAAACAAAGGCTCCCCCATGACAATAGATCAATAAAACCCCAGAGTTCTTTTTCTTAGGATGGAGTACGGTAACTTTGCTTTTATCGATTTGTTTACTTTCAACAGAAGAACCCGACAGTAGTAATTTACCAGGTGCATGAATATCTTTTTTGCGTTTTGCGATGTAATCTATGGGGTCTTTGGACCAGGATTTCTTTTCCCCTGTTAGTTTTAAGAATAATTTTACCAATCGATATCCTAAACTCATACACTATCTTTTTTGAATGAAACTCCCGAAATCACCCCTTTAGCTATCACCTGATTATCCAAATTATACATAGCGACATTGCATTTTAGCTTTTGAAAACGGAAATACACCTTTTCTGAAACTACAATCACTTTTTCTCCCGGAAAGACAGGTTTATAGAAATTCATTTCATTACTGGTCATAGCTACTGCTATTTGATCTTTGCTCCAATGCTCTCCTAACAAATGAATCCCGAAACAGGCCATCCCAATTTGTGCCATGCATTCGGTAAGAATTACTCCCGGAGTAACGGGATTGTCTTTAAAATGGCCTTCGTAGAAATACTCATCCTCCTTAAAGGTATACGCCCCTTTGATGTGATCATCATCGAGCTCTAAAATCTCGTCGACAAACAAAAAAGGTTTGTCATAAGGTAATTCTTTAATAATATCTTCTCTAATCACTAACTTTCTTTTAAAATGCGCATTCTGTTGGCAACGGCTCTTGATTTTCTACAGCACTAGCAAATTCTTTATCCAAACTGGCTTTTTCAAAACCATTGGTAACCGTTCCTTTGTACACTACAGTACCATAACCACTAGTATTCATATGTGCTCGTATATAAACAGATTGATCCTTACCAATATTCACTGCACCTCCAGATCGTACAAAAGGTTGTTCATTAACATGACTATGCGCCAAAACTCTACGATATATCAAGGTTTCATCTTCCGAAATCACCTCCCACCAATCTGCATATTGATTACAACCCGTATCTGGACTCTTGATCCCTACACTAAAAGTATATTGATTTTCTTGTCCATTCACAGCAACGCTTACAATCTCTGCCAAAGCATTCTCATCTATACCTGGATTATCAGTTTGTGCAGCTTCGTTATCATCATTGCACGCCATCAAATAGATCAATAAAGGAAATCCTAAAATGAATATCTTTTTCATAAGTGTGATTTTTAGTCCCATAGTCCAAAATCATATTAGTGATTTAAAGTACTAGTTTTTGTAGCGCTAGCGTTGCTATTTAACTTATTTTTAGTCTTTACCACTTAGGATAGATGTTCTCCCCCATTAACGGGAATTATACATCCATTAATCCAGGATGCCTCATCACGACATAGTAAATACACCGCATTGGCTACATCCTCAGGCTGTGTTAATCGATCAAAGGGATTACGTTGTATACTGTGCGAAATAATATCTTCATGTCCAGGTATCATACGTAAGGATTTGGTATCTACCGCTCCGGGTTGCAGACAGTTGGCCCTAATCCCATAAGGAGCAAATTCTAGTGCGATACTTCGTGTAATCGCTTCTAGTGTTACTTTGGCCGCAGAAACAGCCGCATAATTCTTCCAGGCTTTGGTATTCCCCTCACTGGTAAAGGAAATAATTCGAGTATCCTCTGCAAAAACATTGGCATCAAAACAAGCTTTCACCCAATCATAAAGACTGATGCCCATTGCGTTGATCGTTAATCTGAAATCATCATTCTGTAAGGTATGCTCAGCGGCATTCATAGGTTTTAGGTTTCCTTTGGCAATGCTATGAATTAGTGTTTTTATTTTGCCATTTCGGATACGTTCTTTGATTTCAACGATGACTACTTCCCGCTTTTCTGGCTTCAACAGATCCACATTAAAGGACTCAAACTGTACATTTTCTTTCAGAATCGTATCAAAACCTGACTGAATTTGCTGTTGTTCGCTTCGACTATTACGATGCACGATAATAATATTCATCCCATGCCGGGCTAGTTTTTGTGCTGTAGCTAACCCAAGCCCTGTACTTCCGCCCAAAATAAGCGCCCAATATCCTTTATCTTCAAAATCTTTATGCATGTGTAATCTTTGGAGTTATATTAACTGCTATTACCATTCTAATAAAATACGCTGTGCCGAAAATCCAGGGCCAAAACTGAGCATTAGTCCTGTCTCTCCTTGTTTTGGATTTCTCTCCATAAAACGCTCCAACACATATAACACTGTGGCGCTACTCATATTTCCGTATTCCTTGAGAACATGTTTCGTATCGTCTATATTTTTACCCAAGTGCCCAAAAAGTTCTTCTACCGTTTGTACGATCTTCTTTCCGCCTGGGTGAAAAATTAAATGATCTACTTCTTCTATTGTAGTGTTATGCTTTTTTAAGAAAGGGTGAATGATATCTGGGAAATGCGTAGCAATTTTTGCAGGTACCTCTGGATCCAAAACCATTTGCAGTCCACCATTAGTTAGTTTAAATCCCATCATCTTAGAAGCATAATAAAAATGATACATCTCATCCCCAACGATTTTTGGTCCGTTTGCATCATCTTCTGAAGAAAGTAAAGCACAAGCAGCACCATCTCCAAAAATGGCAGCACTCACCATATTAGTCATACTAAAATCATCTAATTGAAAGGTAGCCGTAGGCGATTCGATAGCGATTACCGCTGCTCGTTTCCCTGGATTGGCTCTCAAAAAGTTTCTGGCATAGATAATTCCTGATACCCCGGCAGCACATCCCATTTCGGTAACTGGCAAACGAATGATGTCCTGGCGTAGCTTCAGGTCATTAATAATATAGGCATCCAGAGACGGAATCATAATCCCGGTGCAACTCACCGTAATGATATAATCCAAAGAGGTAGGATCCCATCCAGCTTGAGTCAACGCCTTTTGCAATACTTCTTTCCCCAACTTCTTTACTTCTCGAACATAGATGTTGTTTTTCTCTTCAAAAGAAGTGGCTTGAAACACTTCGTCGATACTCATAATACCATAGCGTCTATCCACGGCAGCATTCTCGAAGATTTTAATCACTTTACGTCTGAAACGATCTTCTTGCCCTGATAACCATTGGGAGACAAAGGGAACAATATCCTTGGTCTCTCTCATAAACTGTGGCAATTGCTTGGTAACTGTTGTAATCCTTACACTCAACTTTCCTTAATTTTAATTATTATTTTGGGTGTTTACTATCCATTTATATCGAAATGCCCATTTCCAACCGATATCACTGTTAGATGTCGATAGTTGTTGCGCATACTCATTTAATTCTAGTTTGGTAAATCCTCTTTTTATGGATACCAATCCATCATTTTTGGCAATATGACCTTTGATAAAGAAAAAACTAAATACCTTAAAAAGGTAATACGCCAATGCACTTCGATGCAGATCATTGATCACAACACCAATAGCAGCTAACGCGGTACTATTCTCCATACATTTTACGATCTCATCACAAGAAAGATGGTGCAATGTAAGAGTACAAATCACAATATCACACGAAAAATCAGCGGCATCCAAAGTGATAATGTCCTTTTTAGCAAATTGTATTTCAGGATACGCTGTACTTAATGCTTTGGCTTGGTCCAAGCCCATTTCATTGAGATCTACACCAATAAACTTTCCTTTCCATCCTTTTTTTCTGAAATCATCTGCAAGTTGTCGCAGCATATCCCCATTACCACAACCCAAATCCAAAATGGTATACTCCTGTTCTTTATCTCGATCTTTCAGCAGTTTTCTAACCCCTTTTATGGTGATCTCATTTCCTCCTAACCAACGATTTACCCTCGCTATATCTGCCAAAGCTACTTGTAGATCTGTTTCCTTAACATCAGGTTGATCCATCAATTCTTCTTCCTTGCTTCTATGTGTTAAGTCCACTAGCATATTATCGGAGATCCATGAGTTTGTTTGATGATTCGAGGCACGATAGAAGGAATTGCAGATGCTATTCCATAAGAAACTTTCTGTAAACTCGAATTGAGTAACACCCGCTGTAGCATTCTACCCATATACAATCTTCGAGAAAATAGAGATTGCCATTGTTGCTCGTATTGTTTTTCTAGTAATAATCGGGTATTATCAGAGAGTTTCTGATCGCTTTTGACCAATAACTCTGATAATATTCGTGCGCTTTGTATGGCCATTGCCATCCCGTTACCACACAACGGGTGAATAAGGCCCGCAGCATCTCCTGCCATAAAAATATGTTGCTCTACAGGTTTTTTCTTGGCAAAATTAACTTGAGCTATCGTAATAGGCTTTTTAAACATAGGTGTTGCCTCTGCAAAAAAGGCTCGTAAATAAGGATTTTTATTTAGCACTTTTTCCTGAAAGGTTTCCACATCCCGATATTTTTTAAAACTTTGATAGGATGCCAAATAACATGCATTAACTGTTTCATTTTCTACCATAGATAGCCCACAATAGCCTCCATCAAAATTATGCAAAGCGACGGTTTGCGGATCAAACGAAGCTTTGTAATGCATTTTGACAGCTAGCCAAGAAGATTCATTGGTGTTCCATTTTCTATCCAATGTACCGTCCAGTGATGAGCGTTTTCCATAGGCTCCAATAACAAAATCGGATGTAAACACTGCTCCACTTTGGGTAGACACTTCAAACTGATGCTCTGTAAATTCTACATTTGTCACGATATCGGTAACCAAAGTAACTCCTAACTGTTCCGCTTTTTGCCATAAATAATGATCCAAAGCATATCGGCTAATCCCAAAACCACCTAGTGGTAATTGACTACGGATAAGGTTCCCTTTTTGGGTAGAAATGACAAATTTCGAAATATCTACGGGATGCAAATGAGCTAATTCGAGGTCTAACTCTTTAAAATAAGGAACAACTTCGTTGGAGATGTATTCCCCGCATACTTTATGTCTGGGATAGGTATCTTTCTCTATTAAAAGCACTTGCACTTTTTGTTGTGCAAGATGAATAGCACTAACCAGTCCTGCTAATCCTCCCCCTATAATAAGTACGTGTGAATGCTTATTCATCACATCAAGATACATAAAATTTAAGCATAAAAAAACCCCGACTTGATAGTCGAGGTGATTGTGATTTTATTACAATATTGTTTATTGTTTTACTTGTTGTTGAGCATCCCTCTTCATCTTCTCATTAGCCACAATACCCAACTCTACTCTTCTGTTCTTTGCTCTACCTTCTGCAGTAGCATTGTCATACTTTGGCAAGGTTTCTCCGTGCGCATAGGTAGTTAAACGACTAGCGCTAATTCCTTGAGCAATCAGATAGTTAGTTACCGCATCAGCTCTGTTTTTAGACAGTGTCATGTTATAGCTATCATTCCCAGTACTATCGGTATGACCTTCAACAATAATATTAGTATCCGGATATTCTTTAAAGATTCCAGCTAACTTGTTTAGGTTTGTTTTGGACTTGGCATTTAAGTCATACTTGTTTGTAGCAAAATAAACACCACTATTTTCGTCGAATACTACATCAATACCCTCTCCAACTCTAGTTACTTCAGCACCAGGAATTTCCGATTCGATTTTCTGTGCTTGCTTATCCATTTGCTTACCGATCACACCACCGGCTACACCTCCGACTACACCACCGATTACAGCTCCTAGTGCAGAGTTTTTCTTCTTCACATTGTTACCAATGATTCCACCAATCACTGCTCCCGCAGCAGTACCGATAACTGCCCCTTTTTGTGTGTTATTTGCATTTTGTACAGCTTCACAACTTACTAGCATCGTTGCTGCAGTTAGAATAACACCTATTTTTTTAAGATTTGTCTTCATCATTTAATGATTTGAGTTATTGAAGTTTATTAAAGTTCATCGTAATTACAAAAGGCTTCCCTTCTAGACTTACTGTCATGGCCCAAGTCATAGTTGCATCATCCAGATGCTGTAATGCCATTCTATATCCAGCATTGTTGTTGGTACTTTTCTTTTTCTCGTTAATGGGCTTGAATAAGAAATAATACGTACCATCTGCCTCAGGTTTTGGAATCGTAAACCTAAAGTTTCTTGCTCCTGTAGAAGTACAACTACTTTGATTCACCTCATACTTACCTGTATTATTATTTGGAATAAATTTCCAGGTACTTCCGGTAAAACATTCTGCAGAGGCATCGTTATAAAGGGTAACATCAAAGATTCCATCTCTATCGTAAGAGATTTTATCCAATGACCATTCTCCTTTAAGAGTTTTTTTAGCAGAGATAACGGTTTTTTGCGTTGGGCTACAAGACGCAAAAATTACTACTGCCACCAATAAGATAAGTTTTTTCATTATGTTAGATTTTATTAATATAAAAGTAGCTATAAACGATAACGTTTCCAATATTATTATATTTCAAAATGACATGGGCTCTTCTTATACCATTTAATACTATAATTTAGACAAAGGACACAAAAAAAGGATAAACGTAGCACTACTTTATCCCTTTATAAAATATTTAACTTTTCCTTTATATCTCTTGCTTTGGAACTCTAAATAATAAGATAAGTCCAACGGCAAAAAACAGAATCAAAAACAAGATAGAATATCGGATACTACCTGTTAATTGAGCAATCAATCCATACGAAAACATACCGATTACGATCCCAATCTTTTCTGAAACGTCATAAAAACTAAAATAAGAAGTGGTATCTACAGCATCTTTTGGCAAGAACTTAGAATAGGTAGATCTAGAAAGTGCTTGTATCCCTCCCATCACCATACCAACAATGGCTGCTGCAATGTAAAATTGCATAGGAGTAGTAATCGTATACGCATAAATACAGATCGCGATCCAGATAAAATTAATCACTATAATGGTCTTTATATTTCCAAACTTAGCCGAAGCTTTAGAAGTTAAAAACGCTCCCAAGACCGCTACCAATTGAATGAGTAGAATACTTATGATAAGTCCGGTTGTTGCATTTTGCTCTCCCCAGTCTAATTCTTCAATACCAAAATAGGTTGCGATCAGCATGATCGTTTGTACAGCCATACTGTACACAAAAAAGGCGGTGAGATATCTTCTAAGTCTCAAATCACTCTTAAGAGCATTCCAGATCATTTTTAGTTCTTTAAAACCATTAAAAACCACCGATTTGGTAAGTTCAGCTTTCTTGTTTCCTTTCGGTAAATAATAGTAGGTGTACTGGCTAAAAACGATCCACCATACTCCTACCATAACAAAGGATAGTCGTGTTGGGAAACCTTCATCTTCAAAACCGAACCACTCATATTTCAAAATCATGATCAAATTAATGATCAATAATAGTACACTACCTATATATCCCAAAGAATATCCTTTTGCACTTATGGCATCCTGCTGCTCGGGATAAGCAATATCTGGTAAATACGAATTGTAAAATACCAAACTTGCCCAAAAACCTATCAGCGCCAAA
The DNA here is from genome assembly GCF_055808215.1 of Aquimarina sp. KJ22-3. Classification (NCBI taxonomy): domain Bacteria; kingdom Pseudomonadati; phylum Bacteroidota; class Flavobacteriia; order Flavobacteriales; family Flavobacteriaceae; genus Aquimarina; species Aquimarina sp. KJ22-3. Next base: position 2,858,611 of record NZ_CM147859.1, read on the forward strand.
TAATAGCACAATAATCCAAACCATAGATCTTCTAAAGAAAACCAATACAAGCCAATACAAGATAATGCTCCCAGGTAGCAAAAGAATTTCAAAAAGTTCTTTTTATTCCCAACATAATCGGCAATACCAGATAAGAGTGGACTGATCAATGATACTGTAAGAAAGGCTAATGCCGTTACATAGCTTATCAGAGAATCATTATTAAAATCAATCCCCAAGAAGCGCACAGTATCACTAATGATGTTGTCTTCATCATCTCGTACAATCGTTAATGCTCCCCAAAAGATGGGAAAGATGGCTGAAGATATCGTAAGGTTGTAAACTGAATTTGCCCAGTCATAAAAAGCCCAGGCATTGAGTAATTTCTTGTGTCCTTTGGGTAGTGATTTGCTCATATGATATAAAAAAACTGTTCTGAAAAGGTTCAGAACAGCTCCTAAAATAAGTATAATCTTTGTAAGTTGGTGTACTTAACAATTATTTAAACGTGGTTACCCCAAATTTCTTAGCTTCCGCTCTAGCCTCAGGTGCCCATGCAGTAAGGTTCGCAATACGAGTATCACTAGAAGGGTGCGTACTCATAAATTCTGGTGGTGCTTGTCCTCCACTATTGGCTTTCATACGTCTCCAAAGATTTGCGGCTTCATCTGGGTTATATCCGGCAATGGCCATCAATTGTATTCCTATGCGATCTGCTTCTGTCTCATGACTTCTACTGAAAGGAAGCATCACACCAAACTGACTACCTAACCCAAAGGCTGTACCCACGATTTGTTGCGTTTGTTCGTCCTTTCCACTTACAGCTACCGCTGTAGCCGCGCCTGCTACTTGCTGTAACTGCCCTGCACTCATACGTTGCTGTCCATGATTAGCCAATGCATGAGCTACTTCGTGGCCCATTATGGCTGCAATACCAGTTTCATTCTTGGCAATAGGAAGAATTCCTGTATAAAACACTATTTTCCCTCCCGGCATACACCAAGCATTAACGGTTTTATCATCTACCAGGTTATATTCCCATTGATAATCTTTTAAATACCCCGCATAACCATTGGCATTTAACCATCGTTCTGAAGCTTTTGCTATTCTTTGTCCTACTCGCTTAATCATTTCTGCATCAGAAGTACCTGTTACCACCTTATTTTCGCCCAAAAACTGATTGTATTGTTGAAAAGCCATGGGCAATATTTGCGAATTTGGCACCAAGGCAAGTGTCTTCTTACCGGTAAAAGGGTTTGTCGCACAAGACAAAAACAACAGTATTGTGCCTAAAAAAACTATAGATTTTCTAGTATTCATGATTTGTACAATTTTGAAAGATAAAATTACGAAAATCTCTACTCTTCACTTTACATATCCATATATTTTTATGCCATTCCTTCGATAAAAGTATTAATCTATCGTTGAGATACACTTTTTGACGAGCATACAGCCTGTTTTTTGCATTTTCCACTCAAAACAAAATATCTCTTTTATACAACTCCGCTAAGGTTTTACCACAATCAAAATCCGTTAAAATACGGTTTAACAAAAGTGTATTAACTCATTTATTTACAGTTGTTTACTTGAAATTTTTCAAGTGTTTTACTCCTTTAACTTTCCGTGATTTACACATCTCAAAAACCGCTTTTTGACTCCCAAAATATCGGTCCATCTTATAGAAATTTGAAGTATCCAAATGGTGCACAATTTGGGGTACAACAGAATTTCAGTATTAACATTTAATGAATTGTATTATGAGTTTATATCAAGAAGTATATCATGGAGAGTCTTTTAGCGAAGAAGACTTTTATGATGCAGTCCGCTACATTTTTCAACCAGAAATAGGAGAATCTACTACAGAAGAGATCGATGATTTTTTGATTGAAACAGTAAGTGAAATGACTCCTGAGCAGGCGGAAAGTTTCTGGAAGAAAATCGGAAACTTTGCCAAAAAAGTAGGATCAGGTGCATTAAAAGTTGTCTCCAAGGTTGCTCAACCCGTAGGTACTGCGGTAGGTGCAGCTTATGGTGTGCCACAATTGGGAGGAATGATTGGTGGACTAGCCGGAAATCTTGCAGGTGCAGGATCTAAGGCACTAGACCGAATTCCTGATTTTAAAACCCGCCGTAGACGAAGAAGAACATCTCCTCGTAGAAACAGAAGTTCTTACCGAAGAAGATCAAGAAGAAATCCAGAATTGAGAAATGCATGGAGACATACTAGAAGAACCCTAGGAAGAGCCGGAAGACATGCGCTTAGAGCTGCAAACCGATACGCCGCTCAAAACCCTGTTAGACCAAGGTACAGAGAAGATATAGAATCGTTTGAAGACAATACTCCAGCAGCACTATCAAATGTAGTCAATAGCCCTGGTTTTCAAGCCTTGTTATTTGGAAGATCCAATGGTAACATTCCAACAGAAAATATCACAGAAAGCGATTATGATTTTCTAGAAGCTGTTGAGGCAATCAACTATCTAACAGAAGGTATCATTGCTGAATACTATGAAAATGATTTGTTAGAGGATGACGAATATCTTGTTGATGATTATGGAGAACTGGTAATCAATCACCCAGAAGAGCGAGAAGAAAGAATCGAAGCACTAATCGAGGAATATAGTGCCTAATCGTTAACCATAAATCCCTGGGAAAATGAATCCAATGATTGCTTTTCTAAAAAAACAAAAGCCTGAATGGGAAGAGTATTTGAACATGATAGAAATGATGAATGCAGAGCATTCTGATATCGATGAAGATGATGAAGATACACTTTCTGAAACCACCATCTCCAAAAACACACATAAGGCATACAAAAACAAGATCATCAAACTCAAAAAAACGCAAAACAAGCTGCTCCATATGATCGAAGATCTAAAAGCAGAACTAGAAGACGAGCAAGAGCTCACCGAAGATCTTGCAGAGGCTTTGGGTGCATGCCCAGAATGTTTTGGCGAAGATGATATGTGCACCTATTGTAAAGGAGAAGGGTTACCAGGATTTTTTGTACCAGACTTTACGCAATACAACCGATTTGTAGCACCAGCTAACAAAAAATTCAGTAAGCATTACCGAATTAGAAATTAATAACTCAAATTTTTAAAATTATGTACACAATAGAAGATTATTATGACCTAGAAGATAATATCTTAATAGAAGATCTCCTTGATGACGATTTACTCGAGGATGATTATTATGATGAAGATCTTCTTGAAGATGACCTGTTAGATGACGATCTGTTAGAGGACGATTACGACCTCTTGGGAGAGGATTTTGACGAAGACTTTGACGAGCGACGTAGACGAGGACGTAGAGGAAGACGAGGTCGACGAGGGTTTAGAGGAAGAAGAAGAAGAATTCGACCTAGACACCCTAGAAGAACAAAGCGTAGATCTAACTACGGAAAAAGCGTGAGATCACCACGATCTAATAGCAGTGTGGTCTCCAAAAGCGAATTCAAAAAATCGTTAGATGCCATTTCTAAAGACGTGAATTCTTTAAAGAAAAGTTCTTTGATTAATGGTAAAGCAATCAAATCACTTGATGGTAAATATACTGATGTAGTAAGCAACTTATCCAGAAAAGATAAAAACCAAACCAAAGTTTTAAAGAACATGCAAACTATGAGTATGTTAGGTTCTTTACTAAACAAACCAAAGTTTGACGAATCGAATCTGGAAATCAGATCCAATGAAACCGGACCTGATACTATTGTAGAAAAATCAGATAACAAAACCGTAAAGTTTGATCAAACAATGAGTTTGTTATTACCAATGATGACTACAATGGGAGATTCTAGCACTGGTAAATCATCAAGTAGCGATATGATGTTACCCTTAGTACTATTAATGAGCCAAAAAGACGGAGACAGCAGTGATGACAGTCTTTTGCCTTTGGTAATGCTCATGACAATGAACAAATAATTTCTAACGTATAAGGGACTTGCTTTAAGTAATTCTATAACCAAGTCCCTTTTTAAAAACTTATAACAATGGAAAATAGTTTATTGACAGGGTTTCTCTTTCCTAAAATAATCGCTGAGAACTACAATTTGGAGGATCAAAATAATTTTATCATCACTTCTTTTTTGATTGACAAGATGAGTGATAATAAGAGTTTCTCTATGATGTTTCAGTTGCTTACTGCAAAAAATGCAGAGACCAAAAAAGAGGAGCCTACGCTTGTAGTCACCAATCCAACGATAGACGTTCCTGCAGATCCACCAAAGGATGAAACTCCAGATCCATCTGAAGATAAACCTAAGGAGGATGAGCCCAAGGACGATCAGCCAAAGGATGATCAACCTATAGCTGGAGATGATACGACCAATGAAGATGTAAAGAAGACCGTCGTTGCCAAGTTGGATACTATTAATTCCTCTATCAATAAGAAGTTCTCTGAGATTAGAGGTCATGTAGAACCCATAAAAACGGTACAAACAGAGGTAACTGAATTAAAAGGGTATATCACAAAACCAAAAGATGCTTTTGAAAACCAGGAGATTGCTGCAGTGTTCAACGCAAAGGGTATTGATGTAAAGGAGTTTAGAAATTCGATGTATGTGGATTACATTAATGATGTGATAGAGGAGATCAAAAGTGAGAAGTTTAAAACTAATCTCGAGAAAATTACCAAAAGTAATGCAGAATTGGTTAAACCGATTAAAACCAGAGTGGCCAAGTTTTCTGTATTCTTCGACATAGATTTTCTAAAGAAACTTAAGGAAACTTTTGAGAGCACTTCTGATCTAAGCATGCAGGATATAAGAATTTTTATATCTAATGTGATTTCACCTTTACTAGACTTGGTAAGAGATATCAAATATTTTGATTTTCCTGAAACCGAAACCGAAGTTGCTCCAAAAGTAACTACTCCTAGAGCTACAAAGGCTAGTAAAACCAGTAAAACTAAAGTAACTACATAAAAATGGATCCACGTCTTAAACTTATAGTAAAAGGAAATCCCAACGAAGAGTTGCATTTGTTAATGAGGCTTAAGGATAAAAATGTTATCCCGCCTCATATCAAACTTATCTCTCAATTTGGTGATATCATAAGCTGCAGGATTTTACGAAAATACCTAATGGTAGTGTATGATCATGTGGCTACCCGAAGTCTTAAGGCACCACAGGTAATTCCATTAAACAATTATAGTTCAGATATAAATGACGCCAGCGAGTATTCTAACTTTGCTGGTAAACCTAGAGTAATTTCCAAAAGGAAAAGCAACGTTGTTTTTGGGATCATAGACTTTGGTTTTGATTTTACACATCCAGATTTCTTTGATCCCCTGGGCAACACTCGTTTTGAAAAAATATGGGCACAACCCCTCAAGAATAAAACCCCCAACAAATATGGATATGGTCAAGTATTTACGCAAAAGCAAATCGATCATGCATTAGATACTGCTACCCCCTTTAGGACGTTAGGCTACCATCCTGGGCGTGGAGATTTATTAGGCAGAGGAATGCACGGAACTCACGTTTTGGGGATTGCGGCAGCCACAGGAAATGTAGGTAAGAAAGGACATGCAGGCAACAGTCCAATAGTAGCGGTAGATATGGGCTCTAATTACGTAAACGGTTCTGATTTGTCCCTGGGAGATTCAGTAAAGCTGATCGAAGGAATTGACTTTATATTAGAGCAAGCAGGAGATCGTCCTTGCGTGATCAATATGAGTCTGGGAGGCCACGGAGATGCACATACAGGACAGACCCTGGTAGAATTAGCACTTAATAATGCGTTAAGAGAACGCGCCGGATTTGCCATTGTACAGAGTACAGGCAATTACTTCAAATCCAAATGCCACCATTCTGGTAAACTATTACAAGATGATGAGAATGAAATCGAATGGATTTTCAAGAAAAGAGATCGTACGCCAAATGAAATGGAAATATGGTATGAGGCAGGAGACGAATTTGCAGTTGAAATCTATAACGATGATGACGAGTACATTGGTGGAACAGAAGCTTTTGAAGACGCTACCTTAAATTTTGACGGTTCTAAAAACGGAATTATTTTTCATCGTAAAAGTGAACCCAATACAGGTAAAAACCATATCAATATCATCCTGGCAGGCAGTCCAGCATCCAAACGATTGGTGGTAAAGATCATCGGATCCAAAATCAAGAACGGTAGATATCATGCCTATATAGAACGAGATGATCGTGGGCAATCGCATTTTCACGAATCTGATGTCAACACCAATCATACAATAGGATCTATTTGTAATGCTCCGCTCACCATTACTGTAGGCGCTTATAATCAAGCTACCCAAGAAAAGGAATTGATGTCTTTTAGTAGTGCTGGACCAACATTAGACCATAGAACCAAACCCGAAATCGTAGCTCCAGGATCCAAAATCCCGGCGGCACGATCGGCATCAAAATTTGAAAGCTACGCCTCTGGGATGCTTACCAAAAAGAGTGGATCGAGTATGGCTGCTCCCTTTGTGGCCTCGTTGGTCGCCAAAATCCTTGAGCAGTATCCCAAGATCAATATCTATACATTACGGCATTACTTGCTGAAGTTTTGTAATCCGTATCGAACAGAAGATACCACGGTAAAGAACAAATCAGGACACGGGGTAATTAATGAAAAAAAGTTACTGCTGGATCTAGCCAAAAAGAAAATACAGCATGAGAACACCAAGATATTACGCAAACAGAAATTGGTATAATAACGGGCATCATGAGTATGCCGAGTTAAATACCTCTCATCAGGTAAAGGAAATTCAGGCCTTTTTATTAAAAAAGGGCTATGATCTGGGACATTGGGGAGTAGATGGGGACTTAGGGTCGAAAACAAAAAAGGCCATATATGATTATTTTAGGTCTCATTTTGGCGCTTCTAATCCGACCTCTCCTTCTACTCCATCCCCAGGAGTTAATGCTCCACAAATCGTTCAAACGTTTAGTGAGATCTTTAGGAAGAAAGGATATACTTTTTACAAAGACGAGCTAAAACCCAATATCATCGGAGTTAGAAACCTGGATTCTACAGCCAACCTTTTTAATGATACGATGTATGTGATCTGGAAAGAAAATGGAAAGTATCACGCCAAAACCTATCCTATCACTACAGATCCAGGAAGTGCTTTTTTGGGTAAACGTATGATCAATAAAAATGGTACAGCAATTCTGAAAGTAGGACAATATCTCAATACCTATAAATTAGGATTACATCGAGGAAAATATACTGCTTTGGTACAACGAGGCGGAAAAGTAACGGTATTCAGAGATAAAAATCAGGATCATAAATTGGATTTTCATGGTGGAAAAGAATACACCGGGTATTTTGGCATCAACATTCACAAAGCTGGCAGAAACTCTATAGATGTAAATAGTTGGTCGGCAGGATGCCAGGTATTTAAAAAGTCCTCGGATTTTGACGAGCTCATCGCTCTTTGTAAAAAGGCGGAGCGTAGATATGGTAAAGGAACATGGTTTACCTATACCCTATTAGAAGCTAGTAAAGGAAAAGTTTTATAAACTCAAGAAAATGAAAACCATTTACACATATTATCCCAATTTACGACCAGGGTATTCAGATATCGCTGAGTTAAACTCCAAAAACGAAATCAAAGAGATCCAAACCTATTTGAGACAAGCCGGTTTTAATATTGGTAATGCTGGAGTGGATGGAATCTTAGGAAAAAACACCAAAAGAGCTATATATGAATTCTTTATGAAGGAAATCGGTGGCAGTAGCACAGGCGGTGGCGGTGGAACAACCACTCCAACCAACAATCGACCTACTACTCCAACAAATCCTGGAACCAAAGTAAAACTTACTCTTGATGTGATGAGGAACGTTCGTTTCAGAAATTCTAATGACATCAACATCTTCTTTCAACAAACTACGGGACAGGATTTTGTGGATTTCTTCAGAAGTAAAGTAGGAGGACGAAATCCCTATTGGAAAAAAAGAAAAATTCCTTCTGGAGTCACCTACAAAAAGAATTTTAACAACATATTTAATCAAATTCCTGTGCTATACGGGGAGCAAAGTATTAATCTATTTCAGTTCCTTGGATTGGTTTCAGCTATGATTAATGAAACCGGAGGTAAATTTAAACCTATTCGAGAATCCAATTGGGTTTCTTTATTAGGGAGATTGAAATACGCATACGGGACCAACGGAGGTAAAAAGAAAAGTTATAATGATTCCAAAAGTGCAAAATCAATACATCAGTTGATTCATGACCCTGATTTTGTACGAGCACATAAAACTCCTGGAGTACGATTGAGCTACCTAAGAAAATTTAATTGGAGAGGAAGTACCTTCCCAAAAATTCGTCTTAACGATGCCGAAGTTGAGTTTTTATGCCAATGCGATGTATATAAATTCTCTGGTTTAGGATTAATCCAAACCACCTGGCGTCCCGCATACAAACGGATCATCAATTATGTATTGAACTATCGAGGGACTAATCCAAGAATCAACAATGTGAAAATGAATTGGAGGATCCACGGGAATGCCGATAAGGTTGCTGATCTATCCAAATACCAGGAATGGGAATACCTATTCCAAGAACCTGAAGTAGCTTCCAAAGCGGTATTTCTGCACAACCAAAGATCGCGATACCTAAGTTTTTCAGTATCCGGTTTATCCTATCAAAGAATGTTAGACAAAGCTGGAAACATCGGTTATCGTATTGGTGGCACCAAAAGAGCGCGTGACAAAGTCAGAAATCGAGTGGATCAAATTATCCAGGCGATGAAAAGAAGTGGAAGATAATATATAACTATCCTACAATATGTAACTCGGCATAATCACTAGGAACCACTAAGGTGTTTTCCTTGGCGTTATACTGAATACTATCTAGAGATACTTTAACATTGTCTATTTCTACTTCCTTGATTTTGAAAGGAAGTCCCACAAACTCAATTTTGATGGTTTCATATTCGGTAATAAAACTACCGGTTTTATGATGCTGTATAATGGCTTCGTTTTCTTTTCCGGTAAATGAGAAGCTTCTCAGGCTAAATCGACCTTTTGCATAATCATAACCGTCTTGGGCGTCTTCATAGACTTTGGATTCTTCTTTATTACCCAATTTGTAATACACTTCTAACTTCAGCTGATCGATTTTCTTTTCGCCAACATACTGTTGTATTGGGTATTTAGGAATAATAGCGCCTTCTTTTACGAATAATGGAATAATATCCAACTCCGCATCTACCCACTGTTCCATTCCTCCTTTTACATACTCTCTGGTCCAGTAATTATACCAATTCCCTCTAGGAATATACATACGTCTCCCTTTAGAATTAGGTTCCTGTACTGGGCAAACCAAAATTTGGTTTCCAAAAATAAACTCGTCCGTTCTATAATGTGTTTGTGGATCATTTTGATCGTATAGCACCAATGGTTTCAGCATCGGGATACCTTCTTCTGCATACTCCCAAAACATAGTATACAAATACGGCAATAATTGATAGCGCAGCTCAACAAACTTTCGAGTTACATCTACTACCTCATCTCCAAAAGTCCAAGGTTCTTGATTACCGTGATCTCCAGAAGAGTGCGTACGACAGAAAGGATGAAAAACACCTAACTGTATCCATCGGGCGTACAATTCTCCGGTTGGATGTTCTGCAAAACCACCGATATCACTTCCTGTAAATGACATCCCGCTCATACTCATCCGTTGTGCTTGAATATTAGCGATCCATAAATGCTCCCAGGTAGCTACATTATCCCCTGTCCAGGAAGATGTATAGCGTTGCGCTCCAGAATAAGCAGATCTGGTAATGATAAATGGTCGTTTTGGATAGGCAAACTTCTTAACTCCCTCGTAGGTAGCTCGTGCCATTTGAGTTCCGTAGATATTATGGGCTTTTCTATGACTACAAGGGTTACCATCGTAATTATGACGTACATCATTTGGGAATGTTTTTCCTGGCACTTCCATCACGGCAGGCTCATTCATATCATTCCAAACTCCTTTTACTCCTATTTCTGCGATAATTTCTTTAAACAATTCTGACCACCATTCTCTTACCTTTGGATTCGTAAAATCCGGGAAAAAGCATTCTCCTGGCCATACTTTTCCTCTCATATAGGGTCCATCGGCACGTTTACAGAAATAATCCTTTTCCATAGCCTCTTGATACACCCAATAATCATCGTCGATCTTTATCCCTGGGTCAATAATCACCACCGTTTTAAAACCATCTTCGGCCAACTCTTCGACCATACGTTTTGGTTCCGGAAAATATTCTTTGCTCCAGGTAAAACAACGGAATCCTTCCATATAATCGATATCCAAATAAATAGCATCACAAGGGATTTGCAATTCTCTAAACTTGTTCGTCACCTCTTTTACTTTACTCTCTGGATAGTAACTCCATTTACATTGGTGATATCCTAATGCCCATAGGGGTGGTAATTCAGGTTTACCGGTAAGATCCGTATATCTGGTAATCACATTCTGCATATTTGGACCATAGAAGAAATAATAGTTCATTTCTCCTCCTTGCGCCCAAAAACTGGTTACATTTCTGCGCTCATTGCAAAAATCAAAAAATGTTCTGAAGGTGTTATCAAAAAAGATCCCATACGCTCTTTCTTCATACATACCGATATAGAAAGGAACACTCTTATATAATGGATCCTGGTCTTTACCAAAGGCATACTGATCAGTAGCCCAATTTTCAATGCGTTTTCCTTTTAGATTTAAGTGCATTGGCTTATCACCTAAACCGTAGTAGCACTCTCCCTGAGGAGCAGCTTTGCTCATTTTTACAATGTTTCCACCATATTCATAGCTTTGCTCCCAATGAAATCCCCAATCATCTTTACAAATTACATTACCTTCTAAATCAAAAATGGTAGTCTTTAGATCATTCTTGTTGATATGCAATTGAATTCTAGCTGTGATGACCTCATAATGTGTATCTTTCTCTTCTACTTCTAATTTGCTGTATCCTCTCGCTCCATCTTCGCTAATAGCATATGAAAAATCATTTTCGAAATTATTATCCGTGGCATATCGAAAACGAATAACACTCCCCCTAATAATGGTGAGTTGTAAAATAACGCCATTTTCGGTAGTGAAGTTTAATTTGTCAACATTTTGAGAGAAGGAAACTATCTTGCCAGGAAACAAATTTCCTTTATGCTCTAATTCAGTATTGGTGATCATATGTATCTCTTTTGTATTGGACTTGGGATTATAAAAAAACGATATCTAAATCAAATTCGGAATCATTTTCACCACTATTTATTAAGAAAATTTTACGAAAACGTTTGAAACGAAAATTATTAACACTTGTTTAAAATACTAACGGTTCCAAATTGTACTTTTTGGGATATCAACTACAATTATTTTCTATGTAATAATCTCAAAAATCACTGCTCCCAATGGTGGAATTGTGATTTCTGCAGAGTGTTCACGATAGTGCCATTGTTTGTTTTCAATTTTGATTTCTTTGGTATTAGAAACTCCTCCTCCTCCATAGCTTCTTGAATCACTATTAAACAGTTCTTTTAGCTTCCCTTTTTTGGGTAGTCCTATTCTATAATTTGTCCTAGGGATGGGTGTAAAGTTGCAAACCGTAATGAGTAGGTCTTCTTCCCTATTTCCTTTTCGGATATAGGCTATCACAGAATTTTCGTGATCATCGTAGGTGATCCATTCAAATCCGGATATGTCAAACTGTCGATCATATAGTGCAGGATAGTTTCTATATAGACCATTAAGATCGGTCACAACTTGCTTGATCCCTTTATGGAAATCATATTCCAGAATATACCAGTCCAGGCTTTCCTGAAAGTTCCATTCTGCATGTTGCCCAAACTCGGCACCCATAAACAGTAAGTTGGTACCCGGATGCGTAAACATATAACTATAGAGCAATCTGAGATTAGCAAACTGCTGCCACTCATCACCAGGCATTCTACCAATGATACTTCGTTTACCGTAAACCACCTCATCATGTGATAGCGGAAGCATAAAGTTTTCGGTAAAAGCATAGGTCATACTAAACGTAAGGTCATTCTGATGGTGTTTGCGATAAATAGGTTCCTTAGCTATATACTGTAGCGTATCGTGCATCCAACCCATCATCCATTTCATTCCAAAGCCTAATCCTCCCACATAAGTCGGTTCAGATACCATTGGGAAAGAAGTAGATTCTTCTGCGATTGTCTGTACATCAGGAAAACTGGCATAAATCTCTTGATTCAGATCTTTCATGAACGAAATAGCATCCAGATTTTCTCTTCCTCCATAAATATTAGGTTCCCACTCTCCGTCTTCGCGAGAGTAATCAAGAAATAACATGGACGCTACCGCATCAACCCGTAAACCATCTGCATGATATTGATCCAACCAAAAGATAGCGTTACTAATCAAGAAGCTACGCACTTCGTTTCTTCCGTAATTAAAAATCAGACTTTTCCAGTCTGGGTGATATCCTTTTCTTCTGTCGGGATGTTCATACAGATGAGATCCATCAAAAAAGCCTAACCCATGTCCATCTTCTGGGAAATGCGAAGGCACCCAATCCAGGATAATTCCAATATCATTTTGATGTAATTTATCGACCAAGAGTTTGAACTCTTCCGGATATCCAAAACGGGAAGTTGGTGCAAAATACCCGGTGATTTGATACCCCCATGATGGATCATAAGGATATTCCATTACTGGCATCAACTCTACATGGGTAAATTGCATTTCTTTGACATAGGCTACCAATTCGTCTGCCATTTCGGTATACGAAAGGGATCTGTTTTCCTGATCTTTTCGCCTCCAGGAACCTAGATGCACTTCGTACACCGAAAAAGGAGCATTGATCGCATTATGCTTTTTGCGTTTCTGCATCCACTCTTCGTCTTTCCAGATATAGGTATTATCCCATACTACCGAAGCTGTTTTTGGTGGGTGCTCACAACGTCTAGCATACGGATCTGCCTTTTCGGTTACGATACCATTGTTGTGAGAGTGTATTATGTATTTGTACACGCTTCCTTTTCCCGCTCCGGGAATAAAACCTTCCCAAATTCCGGAAGCATCCCATCGAACATTCAATTGATGTTCCCCTTCTGTCCAATAATTAAAATCGCCTATCACCGACACCGATTTTGCAGAAGGTGCCCAAACGGCAAAGTAGGTTCCTTCTACTCCATCTAATGTGAGGATATGGGAACCAAATTTTTCGTAAAGTCGATAATGTTTACCGGATTTAAAAAGGTCAATATCAAAATCTGTGAAGAGGCTATGTACAATTACTTTATTCATTAATATGGTTAGTGTTGTTCTTGTATGGTTTTATTCGGTTCTAGGTGGAGTTGTTACTTGATTACAAATCCATCAGGAATCACCGATCTGCTTTTGATCACGACTACTCCTTCTTTGATCACATAGGTCTCTTCTTCTCTATTTTCAAGATGTTCACCACCTTCGATATGTACATTGTTTCCAATTCGGGCATCCTTATCGATAATTGTGTTGGAGATAAAACAACCGTCTCCTACACCAATCGCAGGAATACCCTCATCTTTATTTTTGGTTAATTCTGCAATATCCTGGTAGGAATTACTCCCAATCATATAGGTGCTTTTGATCACTGTATCTTTTCCGATTCTGGATCGAATTCCTATTACGGATCGTTCTATTTCTTTGGCATTGATGATACAACCTTCAGCAATCATAGAACGGTTTAATGCTGTCCCTGATATTTTTGATGGCGGAAGAATTCTAGGACGTGTCAACACATTGTCTGTACTACTAAAAAGATCAAATTCTGGCACCTCATCCGTCAGGTTAATGTTGGCTTCAAAAAAGGCTCCTACATTTCCGATATCCGTCCAATATCCTTCATACTGATAGGCCAATACCTTATGCTTGTCGATAGATTGTGGAATAATTTCCTTTCCGAAATCAATAGCATCTGGGTTAGATAACAAAAGATCGATCAATAATTGTTTGTTGAATATATAAATCCCCATTGAAGCTAGGTAATGTCTGCCTTCATTTTTCATTTCATCACTTACCTCAGATTCTAATCCTGGTAACTTATCAGCACTAGGTTTCTCTATAAAAGATGAAATAAATTTTTGCTCATCCGTCTTTAGAATCCCAAACTCTGTAGCTTCTTTGGCTTTTACTGGTAAAGTAGCGATAGAAATCTCTGCACCCTTAGTAATATGATCATTGAGCATATCATCAAAATCCATTCGATACAATTGATCTCCAGAGAGAATCAACGCATACTCAAACTCATGATTCAGTAAATGATGAATAGACTGTCGCACCGCATCTGCAGTTCCCTGAAACCAGGTTTTGTTATCAGGAGTCTGCTCTGCAGCCAAAATATCAACAAATGCATCACTAAAAGAACTAAATCGATAGGTGTTTTTGATATGTCGATTTAAAGAAGCAGAATTAAACTGCGTTAATACAAACATTCTTTTAATATCGCAATGGATGCAATTAGAAATAGGGATATCCACCAATCGATATTTACCAGCGATAGAAACTGCGGGTTTAGAACGTTTTTCGGTTAGTGGAAACAGACGAGTACCTTGCCCTCCTCCCAATATAATTGCTAAGACTTTTTTGTTGATCATTTTTGTGTAATTAGGGTTTTATAAATAGTAATATATTCTGTTGCAGACTGCGTCCACGAGTGGTCAATCTTCATTATCCGTTTTTGTATATCACGGTATCGTTCCTGATCTTTATATAGCTTCGCTCCTCTTTCTATTGAGTAGCACACATCCCATACAATGGCTTGATTATGGCAAATTCCGAACCCGTCTTCTCCTATATCAATAACGGTGTCCTTTAGTCCACCAGTTCTACGTACAATAGGTATCGCTCCATAGCGTAACGCATACATCTGATTCAATCCACAAGGTTCTACCCGAGATGGCATCAGCAAAAAATCAGTTCCTGCATAGATGATATGAGATAGTTTCTCACTATACCCAATATACGCATTATACCTACCAGCGAATTCTTCTTTTAGTGCATTGAGTTGGTATTCTACCTCATCATGCCCTGATCCTAATATCAATATATTCACATCCATATGCTGCAAGGTATCTCGAATGATGCTGGGCAACAGATCGGCACCTTTTTCTCCAACCAACCTACCGATAAAACTGAATAGCGGTAAGTCTTTATCCAGATTAAACTCTGTACACAACCAATTTTTATGTTCTTTTCGACCCGAAACAACATTGCTTACTTTATAATTTTTAAGAAGCATGGGGTCCGTCTCCGGATTCCAGGTTTCGGTATCGATACCATTGAGCACTCCAAAACATTTGGCCTTTTCGTGTCGTAACAATCCTTCTAGTCCACTAGCCTGCTCTTGCAACTCCTCCATATAACTTGGCGAAACCGTGGTCACTCTCCAGGCACACTTAATCCCTGTGGCCAATGGATTGATTTGACTGCCCCAATCCAACAATCCGATATGATTTTTATCAAAATCAGGTAAATAATGCAATTTATCATATGGGATCTGTCCTTGATACTGTGCATTATGGATCGTAAATATGGTTGGAACCCTATTTAATCGATGATAGTCAAAGGCATACTGCATCATAAAAGGAATTAATCCAGTATGATGATCATGACAGTGTACTACATCGGGTAACTGCTCCAAGGTATTTATCCAATGAATAGCCGCTAACTGAAAACTCAAAAACCGTTCTTCATTGTCTGGGTGATCATATATTTCTTTGCGATCTAAAAGATGTTCTATATAGATCAGAAATACAGTAAACCCAAGATCTGGAGTAACTACCTTTCGTACTTCGTACTCCTTATCCTCATTACCAAAGCGTATTGATCCTTTATGGATGGTTTCAAGTTCGGCATCATCAGTAAAACTGTTGCTGTAATATGGGACTATGGCATCAACAGTATGATCTAGGTTTTGTTGATATTTGGGTAAAGCTCCTACAACATCGGCTAAGCCTCCAGCTTTTGCAATAGGATAACATTCGAAACTTATGTGAGTAATATGCATTAAAATTAAGCGTATTAATGTTGCATGAAAAGCGATTTTTAAAATCGATTAAAGCTATGAAAAACCATGTAAAAACGTGTTGTAATTATCATAAAAAGAAGCGGGATTAATAATTAAATAATAAAAATTTAACTCAAAAAATGCCTTTTTGTCATTGAAACTTAAAAATACGCGTAAATATCCTCAATGATCTGGCTTTTCCATCTTAAAACCAACCTTACCCGTGCATGACCGATATTGCCATTTTTCAGGAAACAAATTATTGATTAAGAGTTAACTATAAAAAAAAGATGCTATCATCGCATTTGGTTGATAGCATCTTCCTTTTCATGAAGTTGATTAGGAATTTACTCCTCGAATTCATTAAAAGCATCAAAGTGATACATTTGTACCGATTCTGGTTTGATCACTTCAAAGGCTTTGGCTGCTTTTTGGTTTTGCATCACATCGGCAGCAGCATCTTTGGCCGATTTCATATCTGTCCAATACACAATATCTACATACTTTCCGTCTCCGTTATATGCTGTAGTACGTTTTACAAATCCGTAGTATAGTTTCACTACATCATTAAGCGATGATAGTGCTTTTTCGACATCTTGTGGACTATATCCTGGATTCGTTTCAAATAAAACGACTTCTACTACATTAGGTTCTTGGAGGGTTTGCATAGATCTTGAATTAGGTTTAGTGGTACAATTAAATAATAGATTTACCATGATGATAAGAATTAACTTGTTCATATGAATACTTTTACCAAAACTAAATCAGGATAATGACAACCCTATGTCAGTAGAATTTTAAGAAGAAGAATTATTTGTTCGATATTGCTGTAAACGCCGATTATAGTAGTCTTCAAGAGTAAAACGCTGCGAAGTGAAAATCTCATGGCACTCGACCAAACTCTCGATTCTATCGGTTCTAAATTCTCTATAATCTTTTCGCAATTTACAATAGGCAATTACGATCCATGTATTATTGGTAAAATACACCCCTAGCGGTTCTATACGCCGTTTACTAGCTTCTTTATTCATATTGGTGTAGCTAATCTCCAACACTCTAAAATCCGTAATGGCTTGCTGTATCACGGATAGCGTATTACTTGGATGCGCAGCTCTTCTGTTATAGGTAAACACCCTTTGGTCCAACAACTCCAATTTTTGCTTTTGCGAGGTTTTGAGTACCGCAATTACTTTATCGATAGCTTCGTGATATGCATCGATCAAAGATTGATCATTATTGGTTTTGATAATCTTTGAAGCCGTTAATAAGGCATTAGCTTCCTTTTCGGTAAACATTACCGGAGGTAAAGAATATCCATCTACCAAAAAATAGCCTGTCCCCGCCTCTGCTCCTATAGGTACACCGGCATCTGTGAGTGCCTGCATATCTCTATAAATAGTTCTAAGGCTTACTTCGAACTTATCTGCAAGTTCTGATGCCTGAACGATCTTCTTGGATTGTAGTTTTACTAATATTGCCGTAAGCCGATGCAAACGTTTCATTATTCCCCTGTATTTTCTGGATTAGCGGTACTACCACCATCAATATCGCTGAGGTCGGTTGCATTATTGATAAAAAATTCAGCTTCTCCGGTAGCTTCTTCTAATTGTTCATCTTCTTCTGCTACAAGTTGTGGATTCTGTTTTTTATCTCGTATCATTCCCCATGTCATGATTAGACTAGTACCTATAATTACAAATAATAATACTCCTGGTTCAAAGCCCTCTACCATCGCTTCAGCAGGTATTGCATAAAACAAGAGTACGGTAATTAACCCTCTTGGCGCAATAAACAACTGTGGAAATATATCTTTTCCCAAGAAAAGTCGTAACAATCCATATCGAATGGCGTATATCGATACCAAAATCAAGATACTAATCAAGGTTACCTTCAAACTCAATAAAGACGATAGTACAATAGTGATCCCAAAAATGACAAAGAATAAGGTACGAACCACAAAAGCAGTTTCGGCAGTGATTACATGCAATTCGTGATAGATATGCTTGGCTTTTTCAACATCCAAATACTCTTTAAGGGGGCCTTGAAAGAATAACTTCATATTAGTGATCACCAATCCAAAAATTAGGATAATGATCAACGAAGACATATGCAATTTCTTACCAATCGCATACAGTAACAGCAATACCGCTATCAAAAGAAATAGTTTAACCTGACTTTTGATCTTCTGAAAAATCAGAATGATCGCATAACTCGCTACTATTGAAATCACAATGGTTAAGATCAGATTCAAAAAGAATCCTCCTACTCCTCCACTTTCTGCTGGGTTTAACGTACCTGCCAGAAAATAGAACAACATGATTCCCAAGATATCAGAGAAGGTACTCTCATAAATATGAAATTCCTTTTTAGCTTCAGACAAACCTGAAACACTAGGTATGATAATCGCACTCGACAGTATAGACAAAGGGGTAGCGTACAACCAGGCTGATTGCATACTCATATCCTTTACTAATGCTTTTAGAATTACTGCCGCAATAAAGGTCGAGGCAACTAATCCTATCAGTGCTATGGCCAGGGATTTCAATATGGGTATCAGCTTATCTCGTTTCAGCTCTAACTCTAGTGCCGCTTCAAGTACAATCATAATCAACCCCACAATCCCCAATATTTCAAGCAACGGAAGGAAATTAAACATATCTCCTCCTACTGCTTTCAAACTATATTGTATAATAATTCCCAATACAATAAGCATTAATACCGCTGGGATATTAGTGCGTTTGGCCACTTCATTAAAAATGAAAGACAAAATAATAATCAGAGAAATCTCTATGATAACATTGTATGAAGAAAAAATTTCCATGCGCAGGTTTTAGGTTGTTGTTAGTTTGTTTAAACGATTGAAAAGATAGTAAATTATTTTAAGTAAAACCGATCTCTATAGCTTTCTCTGTATCTTACTAAAACCTAGCATCAAACATCTTTTTTGACCTTAATATTTATTTAACGGATTGTTATTTTAAAAGCTATATTTTTAGGATATCGACAAAAAAACAAAGTAACATGTCCAACGAATCCTTAATTATTCCTGAAAGAAGTAGAGATATTGGTGACTTTTTGGTAGGTAGACTTATTCCGTTTAGAAAAAAGCGAATGGTAGGTCCTTTTATATTTATTGATCATATGGGCCCTACAGAACTCAAAGAAGGGCATTATATGGATGTTGATCAGCATCCGCATATTGGTTTATCTACCCTTACTTATATGCTAGAAGGCGAGTTGATGCACAAGGATAGTATAGGTACCGAGCAACGTATTTCTCCAGGCTCTGTAAACTGGATGGTAGCGGGTAGCGGAGTTACCCATACCGAGCGTACTCCAGATGATCTGCGCGGGACTAATTTTACCGCACATGGTTACCAGATTTGGGTAGCACTGCCTGCAGACCAAGAAGAGATTACTCCAGAGTTTCATCATATCGATGGCAACGAACTTCCTTTTTGGAAAGACGGCGCTACCGAATTTAGACTTGTAGCGGGGCAAGGATATGGTAAATCATCACCATTACCTGTGCATTCTGATTTGTTTATGGTAGAGGTAAAAACTACAGATTCCTACGAACTTGCTATCAAAGGAGAACTACAAGGGGAAATAGGGATTTGTATCTTAAAAGGTAGTATCACTGCATGTGATGACACTATTGAAGCGGGAAACATGTTAATTTCAAAAACTGAAGATAGCTGTACCATCTCCTTACACCCCAACACCCATGTACTGTTGTTTGGTGGGGAACCTTTTCCTGAAGAACGCCATATCTTTTGGAACTTCGTTTCCGCAAGTAAAGAAAAGATCGAGGCTGCCAAGGAGCGGTGGAGAAACAAATCATTCCCCAAAGTTCCTGGAGATGACTCATATGTGGTGATGCCAGAGCCTAAGTTTAAATAACGCCTATAATTCTCTTCTCAACTCGTTGAGAGAAATATTGCTATTGATCAATCGAGTCACTACTTCTTCGCGGAACTCATCCAGATCGTCATAGTCATAATACTTTGCCCATTTGTGGGTTTCCAAAAGGTTTTTGATTTGTTTGATCAACTTTCGGGTAGCATCTGCAGAACGTAGCACTGCTACTTCATCATAATCAGGGTTATCTTTGTGCTTATAGCTTACCTTTTTGATTTCGAAATCCACAGAAATGTAATAAGCATCCACCTCAGGATCTAGATTCTCTCTGAAATCTGCCCAATCTGCATACCCTAATCGCAAATCATCGATCTCTGCAGGAAAATCAGACACCAAACGCCATTGGCACTTGGCGATCCTTCCCCAATGATTAGACATGCGGTATACTCCATGCTTGGTATAATAGTATGTACTTCCTGATTCGCTACGGTAATTCGGTTTTCTTCTTGTAATCTCACGCAGTGTCGCTCCTCTAAAAACGCAATACGTTCTATTAAAGAAATTATACCGTGTATACGACTTCTTTTGCTCTTGTTCTACTTGCTGTTCCAATGATTGTATTTTTCCCAGCCGCAAATAAATCACAAATTTTTGAAAATGAAAAGACGAGTTTTTAACAAAATATCACCAATGCACGATGGTGCTATAAATATTTATGCAATTGACTCAAAAAGGGGATTTTACCTGTATAGAATTGGTTATTACACTCTTTTTCAAAATGTTACCATCACATATCTTTGTAACACTTTCCATAAAATTTAGAGTTAATTTTAGCCAATCTAAAAAGCATCTTGCACTACAATCACAAGATGCTTTTTTGATCGTTATCCTATACTTTAATTATAATGACTAGGACTTATTCAAATGAAATCGATAGGTCAGTCCTAATTTTACAAAGATGTTTCCGGTCATTTCGGGATTCAGTAATGTACGTCCGTCCCCAAATTCGAATGCTGAAAGGCGAAAAGGTAAGGTATCCCCTTCTTCAAAAACTTCGTACGATGCTGTAGAATATCCAGTTTGTAGTTTCATCAACAGACTTTCATCCAAAAGCGCATACTGTAGATATGGGCCTATTTCAATATTTGCCATTTGCGTGTATAACTCTGGTGCATTGTCTTGTCGCTCCAGACTGAAGGTTCTTACAAACGCCTGAAACGCCAATCCTGCTTTAAACTGCCCTCCTAAACTTCGGTTGATATCTGCATTGATCGGCAAGGTCGCCGATACTTCCCATTTTTGATCTTCGCTTTGATAATACAATCCAAGAATGGGAGTAAAAAAGGTACCAAAGCCTTCGCTACTGGCATAGACTCCAAAACGATATTGCAAGCGTTCTGTTTTTTGATATTTCAGCAAGGCCAAGCCACCGAAGAAGAAGTGATCTCCATCGGTATGTAAATCCTGACTCGCAATTTTGGGTAATAGCACATAGGTTCCAGACCATTTCTCGTTGTGTTTGATATTCAAACCAGCTTTTAGTGTAAGGTTATTCAAAGAAACTTGATCTCCGTTAGGTACCAAATCCAATTGATGCTGTACATAATCCACACCCGTTATAATGGCGATCTTTTCATTCAGTTTTATGGGATACGTCAGACTCACATCCAACTGAGGTACATTAGTCGTGGCATCATTATTCTCAAATCCTGCATCCAGAATGGATCCATAACTTACTTTTACAAGGTCTATATAATCTTGCGCTGTTATTGCAGATGAGCATATTACAAAAAGTAATAAGAAGTATAATCGGTATTTCATAAAACGGGTTACAGTGATTTTTTATTCAATAGGCAAACAAGTATACAATATTTCTTTTGAATGTTGCAAAGTCATATCCTTTCAAAAAATCTTAAAATTAAGTAAATCATAGGCTACACCAATCCATATAACTGTATATTTAACACCAATAACTACAAACACAAATCATGTCACAACATCATAGATTTTACGCATTTTTTACAGTAATCACTATCATCGCTTTAGGTTTCAGCTCTTGTGCAACAGATACCACACAACAGGATCTAAAAGCCGCACTTACCTTTTATGCTTCGTTTGATCAAGGAACCGATGCTGATTTTGCTCTGGGTGATAAGCAATTGTATACCGTTCCCTCTCGCCAAGCCAGAGACTCTGCAAAGGCGGGATTACACAAACCTGACATCAAAGTAGACAAAGGAAATGGTCGTTTTGGAGACGGTTTATTCTTTACCGAAAGAAGCAAAGGATACATCTACTACCCTAGTGAAAAGAATATCGCTTATAATACCAAGGATTGGAGCGGTGCTATATCATTCTGGATGAAGTTAGACCCTAACAAAGATTTGGAGCCAGGGTATTGCGATCCGATACAAATTACTGATGTAAGCTATAACGACGCCTCGATCTGGGTAGATTTCACTAAAGAAAACCCGAGAGATTTCCGCTTAGGTGTTATAGGTGATAGAGCGGTTTGGAATCCTAATCCCGAAGGTCCGGATAATGAAAATCCCATATTTATGGAGAAACTGACCGGAGTAAAAAATCCTCCTTTCTCTAGTGAACAATGGACGCATATTTTGATTAATTTCTCCAACCTGAATACTCCAAATGGTAAAGCTAGTCTGTACCTGAATGGAGAACACAAAGGAACACGCTCTGATATTGCTACGCCTTTTACCTGGGATTTACCCTTATCCAACATTTATTTAGGATTGGGATATATTGGTCGTATGGATGAATTATCCATTTACAACAGAACGCTTACAGATAAAGAAATCAATGCCTTATACCAATTAGAAAACGGAGTGCATTCCTTATTATAAAGTAGAAAAACTACTACATTTGTAGGCAACAACCACTAGTTACCGATTATGAAACGTAGTATACAACAATACCTAAAACTGCTTTGTCAATCTGTATTGTTTTGGTCTGTAGCTATGGCCATGTATTCGATTTTTAGGTATTACGGTATCGACGAGGAAGAAGGTTTTACGGTGATCAGGGAATATAGTGGCACCCAAGGCACCATAAGAGCACTTATGGGGTTTGGAGCTATAGGTGCATTGTTAGGAATTCTATATGCCACTATCGATTTTGTGTTTGACAAGTATGTAGCCAATCGAATACTGCTATTTTATGATGTAATTTGCAGAACCTTCTTGTATTTTATCACCAGTGTGATCGTGTTTACAATCATCATGAATATTTTTTCTGAATTGTATGGCCTCAATCTAGATACACAGCCTGGTTGGTGGCAACATAACAAATCATTTTGGGCTACAATTCTCTACATGGTTTTGGTATCTTTTGTATTTACATTTATCAACATTGCCAAAGAGAAGTTTGGAAAAGGTGTGTTCCTAAAGATGTTGATGGGAAAATACAGAACCCCACAAGAAGAAAAACGCATCTTTATGTTTCTGGATTTGAAGGACTCTACTACGATTGCAGAAAATCTGGGGCATTTTAAATACAGTCAATTTATCCAGGATTGTTTTTATGATTTAAATGAAGTTGTGCCGAAGCATGACGCTGAAATTTATCAATATGTTGGTGATGAAGCGGTATTGAGCTGGTCATACAAAAAGGGGTTAGCCAATAACAACTGTGTGGATCTGTTTTTTGTGTTTCAGCAGAAAAAGCAGAGCAAATCTCAATATTATATGGATAAATATGGTGTGGTTCCTGAATTTAAAGCGGGACTGCATGGCGGTAAACTTATGGTTACCGAAGTTGGAGTCATCAAAAAGGAAATTGCCTACCATGGGGATGTGATCAATACTTCTGCTCGTATACAAGCCCAATGTAATAAACACAAAGTGCGGTTCTTAATTTCAGAAAAATTACTACAAGATTTAAAAATCAAAACACATCTCACTACAGAGTTTTTAGGAAGTGTGCTCCTAAAAGGAAAACAGGAAGAAGTAAAAATTCATACCATCAATAAGGTAGGATAATCGACCGTCCTTTCTATTAAAACACTGATTCTTAATCCGATACTACTACCCTATCAAAAATGTGAATATCTATTGCTATAAATCGTATTTCCGATAGTTGATATCCAGTATATTTGCCGCCCTAACAAATACGAAAAGAAATGAGTGCAACCTGGTACGAATGCAAGATAAAGTATAGAAAAATAGATGAGTCTGGAGCCCAAAAAATGACAACAGAACCTTATTTGGTAGATGCTATCTCCTATACAGAGGCCGAATCGAGAATCAATGAAGAAATGTCGGCTTACATCAGTGATGAATTTAAAATCACTAATATTAAAGTAGCCAACTTTGCAGAGATACATCCTTTTGAAAATTCGGATCGTTGGTTTAAATCCAAAGTATCGTTAATCGCTTATGATGAAGAGAGCGGTAAAGAGCGTAAATCAAACATCTACCTGCTGATCCAGGCGAATGATGTAAAAGAAGCTTTTGACAATACCAATGTAGCAATGAAGAACACCATGGGTGATTATACCATCCCGGCCATTGCAGAGTCGCCTATTATGGATGTATTCCCTTATTTTTCTGGTGAAGAAGAAGACCTAGGGAAGATCGAACGATTTAACGCGATCAAAAACTCTGTTCCTGAAGTTGAAGAAGAAGTTGTTGAAGAAGTTAATAAAGTAACAACTAAAGAGCTGGTAGCAGAAGAATCTCAAGAAGGAACAGACGAAGCCATCGAATCAAAAGAGACTTCATTTATCCAAGAAGAAGAAACTGAATTTGTACCGGTAGCTTTTGACGAAGAAGAGTAAGCAATACAACACATACAAAAAAAGAGGGCCTTTTTAAGTCCTCTTTTTTTATGCTATCTACGGTCGATTATCCCGTCTTCTATATTCTTTCTCCGTTGTTCTAGATCGGCTTCTACCGTCTGACCTCCGGTAACTTTTCTAGCGGCTATAGATTTGAGCGCAAACTGCTCAAATCCTTTTAAACCCTTTTGTTGATGTTTCATGTGTATTAGTTTTTATAATAACTCAATGCTCCAGACGGACACTGATCAATTTGGTTCATTAATGCTTCACTACTTGCGTTTTCTGGAGTGATCCATGGTTTTGCTTTGGGATCATACACTTCTGGTAAAGTCTTTACACATACTCCAGCATGAATACATTTCCCAGGTTTCCAAACAACGGTAATTTCACCATTGCTATATTCTTTTCTAATTTCACTTTCAGCCATAACAATAAGAATAAGAGATTGATTTGTATAAATATACAGTTTATTTTGATCAATATCAATGTAACATTTTTTGCTTTACTTCTTCTAATACACAAACACCAGCACATGTTCAAAAAAAGGGAACTCATTATTGTATTTCGGATCTACATCCTCCTTTGGGTATTCGTTATAGGGTTTTTATCCATGTACCTATTGCGATTCTCATCTGTTCAAGAGACCAAAGATTCGTTAGCAGAACTTCTTACCGATGCTCCCTTTTTGGTGGCCATGCAAATACTCTTTGTATTGGTGTATTTGTGCTTTCTTTTGGTACGTTACTTTATCCGAATCTATCGTTCTCGAGGTGTACAATATATGGGCAAGCGATTGATATTGGGTGTTATTCTTCCTGTTGTACTGATCATAGGAGTTTTAAAAACCATTATTTATATCAACGGAAATGAGGACTTTGATTATACCTGGGATCACACCGTTGAAAATACTACTGGTATTGCTACAAACCACTACCAAACGGATGGAAAACATCGTGGAATGAGTGTATTTGGTTGGACTCAAAATAATGAAGGTAGAATCACCCCTTTGATCCAAAACAATATCGAATGGATTGCTGTCATTCCTTTCTTATATCAAAAAGATGAACGCACGGTAGCGATGCGTACTCCAGAAGCTATTGGCCAATGGTCTCGTAGAGATTCGGTATTTCTATCTACCATAACAGAACTGCACGATAAAGGATTGCACATACAGCTTAAACCCCATTTATGGACCAGAGACGGTTGGCGATCCAATATCAATCAACAATCAGATAAGGATTGGGATTTATGGTTTGATAGTTATCGCAAGAACATGTTGCATTATGCTACTATGGCCCAACAAACCGGAGTAGAATTACTGTGTATCGGTACAGAATTGCGTACCTCTTTAAAGCATCAACCAGACCGCTGGAAAGAACTCGTAAAAGAAATAAAAACAATCTATAACGGTAAACTAACCTATGCTGCCAATTGGGATGGAGAATATGAACTTATTGATTTTTGGGATCAATTGGATTATATTGGTTTGCAAGCTTATTTCCCACTTACTCAAAAAACCAATCCCGATTTAGCTACACTACAAAAAGGTTGGAAGCAACATATCCCTATGCTTAAATCCTTATCGCAACAGCATAATAAACCTATTTTATTTACGGAAGTAGGCTATAAAAGCGAAGCCGCTGCAGCCATCAAACCCTGGGAATGGGGATCATATCTCAGTATCTTTTATCAAAAGAAATCGGATCGCACTCAACAACTGGCCTACCAAGCCCTATTTGATCAACTATGGAAAGAAGATTGGTTTGCCGGCATGTACATCTGGCAATGGAACACCCGCACCGATCCATCCGATGCCAAAAACAGTCTTAATTTCTCCCCGAGATTTAAACCTGCACAGAATACGATTGCTAGGGAGTATGGGAGGTAGTCCTTCGACAGGCTCAGGAACCTTCCTTCGCCCCCTTCGAGAGCACTTCGACAAGCTCTGCATGACACCTCAGGGCACGAACTCACCGTGGGCTGCCCTTCGGCGAAGCTAAGGAGCCATGGAGTCGAAACCCGGAATTCACCCTTCGACTCCGCTCAGGGTTCGAAATGCGACGGAGGGCTGAGCGGAGTCGAAGTCTGGTATAGTTAGGAACATGAATCGAAGACTGAATATCTTTGCAAACAGTGCGATTCATTCTTGCATTCAGAAAGTTGATGTAACTCCCCCAAATCCCCTTTCATTAATGCTTCTTTTTTGGCTCTGCTCCACCTCTGTATCTGTTTTTCTCTATAGAAAGCGGTATCGATGCGAGAGTACTTTTCGTAATACAATAACTTGACAGGTAATCGTTTTTTGGTATGGTTAGCTCCTTCTCCGTTTTGGTGTTGGGTTAATCGTCTCTTTAGGTTTTTGGTACTTCCAGTATAATAGCTTCCATCACTACATTCTAAAATATATAGGTATCCCATGGTGTATTCGTTTTTGCAATATTAGGTGGTAGGAGTTTTATTTTTTGGAACTTGGCTTCGACTCCGCTCAGCCTACGCCCTCGAACCCTGAGCGGAGTCGAAGGGTGAACTATATACTCATATTATCTGGAGTTCGACTCCGCGGCTCCTGAATAAACTGAAGGGCAGTCCACCGGCGAATCCTGGTCTTGCCTGAAGGGGGTTCTTGAGCTTGGCGAAGGAGACCCCCGAAAACAGGGTATGTTTTTTTCACGGAATATAGTGTTCTCTCGCCTGAAGGAATGCTACATCTTTGTATCAGTTAATAATTATAAAAACAACTAATCGCTAAAAATCATATCATGAAAAGATCTATTTTACATTTCGCACTTATCTTATTAATAGGATTCACTTTCTCTTGTAAGGATAACAACGCTGCAAAAGCAGAAGAAACCGCTACTGAAGAAACAACCACCAAAGAAGAACCGAAAAAAGAAGAAACAAAAGCAGAAGCTACATCTGATAGCGGTACTCCATCTTTTGGAGATGCCAAAGTACAAGAGTATGTAGATGCTTATGAAGCCTATATCGCAGACTATAGAAAAGCGGTAGAGAGCAAAGACATGACTGCTTTTGCAACATTAGGTCAAAAAGGACAAGAACTAGGAACCAAAGCCCAAGAATTATCAAGTAGTATCTCGGCTTCTGATGCAGAAAAGCTAAACGCTTATATGCTAAAGAAGAGTGAGGAAATTCAGGAATTATCTCAAAAGTTAATGCAATAATAAGATTAGTAAAAATAGTTAGTTAGTTTAGGTTGCATTATTGTGTTGCTTAATGAAAACACCTCGTGAATGGGCATGAGGTGTTTTTTTGTTTTACCCTTCGACTTCCACTTCGGCAGGCTCAGTGCAGCGTCTCAGTGTGCGGCTCAGGGTTAGAAATGCTACCGAGGGCTGTACTTCGGCGAGCTCAGCACACATCTCGAAGCCCGGCAGGCTTAGGGTTCGAAACGCTACCGAGGGTTGAGCGGAGTCGAAACCCGGAATACACCCTTCGACCCTTCTAGTAACCTCAGGGTCCGTAGGGTTCGACGTAACCGAGGGCTGAGGCTCTCGAAGCCCGGCAAGCTCAGCACACATCTCGAAGCCCGACGTTCAGAATTCGATAAAAATCCAATGCCAAACCTTTCTTAAGAATTTCTAAAAACATCTGGTAACATTTTTAAAATACATCTAATTGATGTATACTAGCGCCCTATCAAAAGATAACAGCAATGGAAGACAATAAAATGCTCAAGTATATTGACAAGGTATTAGAAAATATGCCCAATGACTGGTTGAATCTAACTACCCATCGTCTAGATATTTATGATGAAAAATTGGCGAAAGTTCAATTCTTGGAGCAGTTTGAAAACTTGTTTAATAACAATACTACTGAGTCATCGGCACTAAGTGAATTACCTACGGCTTTTGACTATATTCGATTAGGACATCCATTATCTTGCGTACTAGAATGGGTAATTGCTCATTCAAACCATCTACCACCGGATAATGTGATCAGTTTTGGATCGAAAACGGTTCCTATCTTGGCAGTGTTACGAAAGAATTCATTAGATCATAAAAACACTCAGATCGTTTATACCAATAAACTACCAGAATCTTTTGATGTTGAAATGCTAAGAAATGTTTATGGATATACATTTGAACTGAAACCTATTGAAGAAGCATCTTCCGTTGCGGCCTTCGACGGAAGTACGATTTTTGTTTCACAGCAAGATGAAATTGGCACCATAGATCTCAACCCAAATATTGACTTTTATATCAATACTTATGAGGGCTTAGGAAGTCTTATATTGGTAAATGGCAAGCAAAATGAAAGCTATATTTCAGAGATTCAGCATGTTCGAAGAAGAGAGACTGTTGCTATGACGCCTGCCAATTGTTTTACCGCCTTAAAGCTTTTGATAGACAAGTCGTATGCTGAACCCCCTAAAAACAATCTTGACACCAATAAAACAAAGGTTTTGGATGCAATTGCGACGGTTACGGGCACAAATACAAAGGCATTGGTGGGTTCTAGTGGACTATCGATTCAATATGCCATTTTGATGGGACTCGTGGACTATGCCCTGGAACACCATACTGGAAAGGATATTAAAATTATAGTGCCTCCTAATTGTTATGGTGGAACAAATGACCAGGCAAGACGTGTTGCTGCCTGTATTGATAATGTGGAAATTGTGGATTTACCTGTAGATAGTGGTAATGATATGGTGGAAAGTATCGATACAGTTTTAACAACAATTGCCCGTCAAGATGCTGTCCCTTATATCATTGCAGAAATCCCAACCAATCCAAGAGTTGAAGTCCCTGATCTTCTAAAATTAAAAGAGGTATTAAGTGCTGTTCGTAAAACGGCAAGCGGCACTACTGCTGTAGATCCGGTTTTTCTCCTGGATCAAACCTTTTGTCCTAATGTCCAATTTTTAGGTGAAGATAAAATACTCTCAACCGTTAGGACCGTTTCTTTTTCTAGTGGGTCAAAATTTCCAAGTGGTGGACTATGTACCGCCGGCTATTGTGTAGGAAATACAAAAACAGACGCTTTGATGCATAAGATAGAAATGCATCTAGGGCTTTGTGATAATGAGGCTACACCTCTTCAATATGAAATATTGGCAAAACAATTGCCTTCCATGAATCAACGCATTCGTGATGCGTACAAAAATACTCGTGAATTTGTAAACTTTATTCATGAAACCCTACCAGAGGCAAAAATCAATTTTGTTTCGGAAGCATTGGCTAGTCAAGGTTTTACACCATCTGTTTTTTCATTAGACCTTCCGACCAAAGGAGCTACTGACGAAGAAAAGGAAACGTATAAAAGAGCACTTAATCATAAACTAATCAATTTAATGATTACCGAAATCCCTAACGAAAGTAAGTACTGTGTGAGCTATGGACAGCTAAAGGGATGTTACTGGACGATCCCCGCTACATCAACCCAGGGAACGACCAAAGAAGGCGACAAAGATTATATTGCCCGTGTAGCCCTTTCTCCTAATATGAACCTTGAACGCCATAAGGAGGTGTTTGCAAGTTTTGTGGAGGGTATTTGACCCTTCGAGTGGCCTCAGGGTCCGGATACGAGGGCTGAGGCTCTCGAAGCCCGGAATTCACCCTTCGGCTCCCACTTCAACTACGCTCAGTGCGACGGCTCAGGGTTCGAAACGCTACCGAGGGTTGAGCGGAGTCGAAACCCGGATAATACTTCTCACGCTTTACCCTTCGACTTCCACTTCGACGGGCTCAGTGCGACGGCTCAGGGTTCGAATAGAAAAAAGGTACTTCCGAAGTACCCCTCCCCCTGTTCGGAAATAGGTCTGTCTTGTATACAACAGAAGTGCTTCCTGTGTTGAACACAAGTGTCACTTCTGCTTGGACATCGTTGTTCCTCTGTTTGAAGTATCCCTATCCTGTGTTTGTAGTACCCCTAAAGGAGTTATAACACAAATCGACCCACTTTGATAAGTACCCCCAGCGACAGTTTTCACTTGAGCTACCCACTTATAGAAGTACCCCTGGGTAGGAATCGAAGTGGGTTTTTAGGGTTTTTGAGCAATTTTGCTTTAAAAAACACCAATTTTTATGATGCTGAATACGTATCCACGTTTTCAAAAAAAGATGGTGATTCGCATAACTATAAGTAACTCTCCCACTCGATTTTAAAGAAAAATTATAATTTGATTAATCCGCAGCACAACACATTTTATATACCTTGGTTCAAAATATTATATAATCATCCTATATGAGTAATCAACAAATGTCTACCGTTTTGAGAGTCGCCGCGATTTATAATCTACTATGGGGAGCTTGGGTGGTATTGTTTCCTAACCATTTTTTTGAATTGGTCGGTATGGAACCCCCTACACACCCTATGATTTGGCAAGGTATGGGGATGGTGATTGGCGTATATGGTTTAGGCTATTGGTGGGCTGCTCAGGACCCTACTACCCATTGGCCTATTGTAATGGTTGGGTTTTTGGGTAAACTATTTGGTCCTTTAGGTTTTCTGTTTAATTATGCTATGGAGAAAGTCCCTCTGGAGTTTTTCTACACCCTTATTACCAATGACTTTATTTGGTGGATTCCGTTCTTTTTGATTCTAAGAAAAACCCATCAGCAGAAAAAAATAAAATGGGTATAAAACGTCTTTTGTTATACACACTCTCAGGTTTCTTTTTCATAGCAGGCATCAATCACTTTATCAATCCTGACTTCTATCTGCCATTGATTCCTAGGTATTTGGACTATCCAGAATTTATTAACTACAGTAGCGGTCTGGTTGAAGTATTGTTAAGCATTGGACTACTATTTACTAATACCCGAAAAACCACTGCGTATTTGATAATAGGGTTATTAATTGCCTTTATCCCATCTCACGTTTATTTTATAGCAATTGGTAGTTGCATACCCAATGGTTTATGCGTTCCTGAATGGGTAGCGTGGTTACGATTGCTTGTCATTCATCCGTTGTTTATGTGGTGGGCTTGGTATGTGAGGGTCTGTAAATAGATTAGAATTTTTTTCTACAAAAAAGTGCATTTGTGACTGATTGTATATTTACATTATGTTGAGCAAAATACATATATCCTAATTGGCGATCACATATTTAATGAATGTGATATTTAACCGGTGAATTTTAAAATTTAAGTTTTCTTTATTCTTCTCCAAATACATATTTTCGAACAATAGTTTGGGTAACCGGTTTTAGCTTTTTACCATTAGTTGGATGATTTCCGGACATATTAAAGAACTCTATATGTCCTCCTGTCTTATCGTACCATACTCTAGCTTTGCTATTATCGTCAAAGAAATGATAATTTGTATCCACTTCAATTTTTCTGAAATTATTAATTGTTTCATCATTTCTTATTTGATATTTAAGATTTGAAGCTTCATCACAAACTACAGCTTCGTAATGATTTTCTTTCCAAATCATACAATCTTTTTGTTGCCAATTGACGCTGAAATAAAGTAATATCGAAGATGTAATCGTTATGC
Source organism: Aquimarina sp. KJ22-3 (assembly GCF_055808215.1). Classification (NCBI taxonomy): domain Bacteria; kingdom Pseudomonadati; phylum Bacteroidota; class Flavobacteriia; order Flavobacteriales; family Flavobacteriaceae; genus Aquimarina; species Aquimarina sp. KJ22-3. The sequence goes on from NZ_CM147859.1 coordinate 2,890,700, forward strand.
TAATTGTGATAGCTATCTTAATTCGATCCCAAATTGGTTTAAAATCTGGTGGAGGATAACCAATAGGTCCTTTTACTATAACATAATCAACAAAAGGAACTCTTTCTAAATAGCTTAAATCACTTGGTTGATTCTTTTTGAAATGCTTTTGTGAATCATACCCCAAATAATTTAGAAGTTTATTTATTAATGAATCCGAGGGGATTTGTTTTTTTCCTTGATTAAAATAATAATTGTAATAGTTTATAAGTGTTCTAGAGTATCTATGCTCATCAATTGGTCTTCCATTTTCATTTTCATTTATCTCTTCTGATATGAACTTTGCTAGAGCATTCTTAGAATTAGCTAATGGATTTTTCTCATATGCTTGTATAAATGCTAAAGCTACAATTTTCTTGAATTCCTCCATGAATTGTTGATGTATACCTATAAAAGTAGGAAATTTCATGGAAATCTTATTGTGGAAAAACACATTGAAAGCTTTACTATTACTGGTTTCAATTAAAATTCCATAAGACTTCCATTCTATTTCCAATTATTACTGAAATTATTTTTGAAAATTGCGGTATCGAATTGGTAATCATCCTTTTCCGTACAACTAGGATAACTGTACAAAACCAATTCAAAACCGGAAATACGAGATAGGATCGGTAAGTTGATCCGAGAAGTACAACAAGCTTTTTCTGTCTTTGTCTTTCCAAACCATACTTCTCAAAAAAAGAAAAGGCCTTTTCTCATTTAACGCGCCATAATCTGGCAATAATCTTCTGGATTCAAAACCAGAGAGTGGCGCTATTGTATAATTTTTTTAAAGAATTTAAAATGAGAAAATCATATATAGTGCTAGCAATAGCCGCTTTCAGTTTATCAATAATTTCATGTACAACCTCAAACCTTGCCGAAGAAATCGGTATCGAAGAATCAGCTACCGAAGGTGAGGATGGAGATCCAGCAGAGGAAAATGATGATTAGATAAATATTATAATCGTAAAAGCCGTGCAAGTTTGTACGGCTTTTTTTATTTTAGAGTATGATATTTATTAAACCAACTTTATTCTTATTAGTTTCTACCTTCTTATTACTGAGTTGTACTTCTAATAACATTAATAAAAATGCTAAAGAGGAAATATCAATTATACAAGACAGTATTTTTTCTTACTACTCAAAGGCAAAAGACAAAACAAAATCTACGGATAAGAGACTATTCTATCTTAACAAGTCTCAAACACTAGCCTTAAAACATAAAGCAACCACTAATCTAATAGATATTTATTCTCTAAAGAATTCCATTTTTTACAGTATAAAATTAAACGATAGTAGCCTTATTTATGCAAGAAAAATGCTGGAAACCGCTATGGCAGAATATGACACTATAAAACAAGGCAAGGCATATAACAAACTAGCTATTTATCATAAATCACAATATATGTTTGATAGTGCTTACTATTACTTTAATAAATCTAAAGAAATGTATTTATTAAAAAATGATAGTGTACAAATTGGTAGAAGACTTTATAGTTTAGCCAGAATTCTTGTTGATGATGATGACTATTATGAAGGAGAGCGGTTAACAACTGAAGCATTACCGTTTCTTGAAAATAAAGATAGCCTATACTATTCCAGAGCTTTAAATACTATTGCTTTAAGCTTAAGAGAACAAAATCTATTTATCAAAGCACTCGAATATCATGATAGATCATTACAGTATGCAAAAAAAGAGGATGATATAATTATATTTCTAAACTCAAAGGGGGTAACATTAAAGAATTCCAAAAATTACTTAGGAGCAATTGATGTATATAACGACTTGCTTGACAAGATTGATCGAAAAGAAAGTCTACAAGAATACATAAGAACATGGGATAATAAAAATTTTACAATTTGGTTATCCGACAACAACAAAAATCTAGAAAAAGAACTGTTAGAAGCCTTCAAAATCCGAAATGATCATGGATTTATTCAAGGTTTAATTGCAAGTCATGCTCATTTAATGAAATACTATGAAAAAAAGGATAAAGTTAAATCCTTGTTGCATGCAAAATCTTTATATAAATTAACGGTAGAACAAAACAACATTGAAGATAGACTTGAAGCCTTGTCTTTTCTTAAAAAACTTTCTCCTTCTTCAGAATATATTGCTTATGACAAAATTTATGATAAACTCTACGATAGTATTAATAAAGCCGGAGCAATATCCCAAAATAAATATGCAGCTATTCGGTATGATTCAAACAAGGAGAGAGAAAAAGCTTTGGTTTCTGAAACACAAATTAAAGAGAAAGGTTTACAACTAATTGAAGAAAAATCAAGAAGAAACATTTTTATACTCTTGTCTTCTCTCCTATTAATTACAATTGGGTTTATTGTGTTCAACTGGCAACAACGGATAAAACTTGCTCGTATTAAAGAACGTCATCATACCAATAAAAGACTTTCGAAAAAACTTCACGACGAAGTGGGCAATGATCTCTATTACCTTTTGTTACAATTAGAAAAGGTATCTGGATTTAAAAATAATCAGGAAAATCTTCAGATCCTTAAAGGATTTGATCAGGTATATCATAAAGTAAGAGATTTCTCAAGAGATCATAAAATAGAAACTGGAGAAGAGTATGGAGATGAGCTATTAGCATTATTAGATTCGTATGGAGATAACAAAACCAAAGTAATTACTAGTGAATTGGAGCCTAGCTTTTGGAATGAAATAGCTCCGATAAAAAAAGAAGAACTGTATTGGGTTCTTAAGGAACTACTTACCAATATGAAACGGCATAGTCAAGCCAACATAGTTGCCATCACTTTTGCCAAAGAGAAGAGAAAAATAAAAGTAAATTATATTGATGATGGTATCGGTATAAATTTCAGTAAATCCGCTTCAAAAAACGGTCTGGTTAATGTGGAAACCCGCATGAAAGACATTGGAGGAACTATTACTTTTGATTCAAAACCGGAAGAAGGTTTTAAAGCAACAATTGTTTTTAGCCCCTAATTTGAAGAACCTATGTTTACAAAAATTTTGATTGCAGAAGATGAAGACAGCGATAACTTAGGTATTGTTTCTGCTATAAAAGATTTCACCCAAGCACAAATTGACACCGCACAATTTTGCGATAAAACCTTGCTCAAAATAAAGGAAGCTCTACGAAATAACACTCCATATCAGTTACTCATCAGCGATCTTTCTTTTGCTTTAGACTATAGAAGCCACAAAATAACTACAGGTAAAGAGCTTATCAAAGAAGTAAAAAAAATACAACCTGAAATTAAGATCATTGTGTTTACTGGCGAAAAGAAGCCTGCTGTTATTAAATCTTTTTTTACTAATCAAAAGATCGACGGATATGTTTGCAAAGGACTGTATGGTCTACAAGAACTATCCAAAGCAATAACATCGGTAAACGATGGCAATACTTATACTTGCCCTGTTTCTAAAGATGCCTTACACCAAAAAAATGTACTACAACTTAATCAATACGAGGTACAATTATTAAAACTACTGACACAGGGATATAAGCAAGATGAAATAAGCCTTCATTTTGTTGAAAACAACATCACTCCAAATAGTAGGCGCTCCGTAGAAGATAAAATACGAAAACTACGAGAAGACTTCAATGCCAAAACGAATATACAATTAGTCTATTTGGTGAATCAGTTAGGGTTAATTGATTGATCTACCAATGTTTTTAATTTAACACTCTGCCTTTGTGATTTTCCACAGGGGATTCTTTTTTGATCGAGGTAATTTTGAGGTATTATTAATCTTAAATCAAAAAATAATGGCAGATCCAAAATTTAAAATTCATAAAAGTAGTAATGATCAGTTTTATTTCAATCTACATGCTGGTAATGGTCAAGTTATTGCGTCTAGTGAAATGTATACTTCCAAACAAAATTGTGAAAACGGAATCGAATCTGTAAAAGAAAATGCTCCAAAAGCGGAAATAGAAGATCTTACTTAAAAACTATTTGGAATTCGTATAAAGCTTGTTATGGGGTAACGGGCTTTTATCCAGACCTGTCAGGTTTTAAGAATCTAGCAGGTCTTTTGTTTTATAAAATAATTATGGTCTGTGGAAACCCACAAGGGATTGGTTTTGGATCATGGTAAGTTTGAATTCTATTAATGTTAAAACTTAATTAAATGAAAAGATACTATGTTAACGATAATCAACAAGCTAATGGAGATCATGAAGTCCATGATGAAAACTGCCCTTATCTCCCGTTAATAATTAGTAAAACGAATTTAGGATATCATAACACTTGTGAATCAGCTGTAAGAAAAGCAAAAGAGAAGTATCATTCTGCAAATGGATGTTATACTTGTTCATATAGATGTCATACAAGTTAAATAGAAAAAGTATGAGTCTTCTAAAAAGCGCTATTAATCAAGTTGGAAGAGATCTAGGAAAAGTAGTTAGTAACTCTATATTTAATGATAATCATGCAAGCCCATACAGAAGAGTAATTAACAAGACAAATGCAGCTAATAACTCCACAAGATTTAAAACTGAATTTGACAAGGCTATTGATTTCCAAACCGGGCATAGACCTAGCACATTAATTGCCAAAATTTCCGGAGTATACACAATTATCAAAAATGAAACGAATCAGTATTTATCTGACGGCTATCTAGATACGAATGAGAGTGATTTACTTTTTGAAATGATCGATAGATTCAACAAAAAGGTTGATGACATTTGTGATCTTTTAGAAATTGATGAAGACTCTTTTCATAAAGAGATTAATCAGCTTACCAAAATTGTAGAAAAAACAAATACACTTTTTAAAGAAGCACTTCAACTATCTGCTAAGGGTTGTCAATATAGAAAACTTGAACATATAGAAGAAGCAGATCGAATAGAACAAATAGGCTTCTTAAAATATGTTGGATTAAATCTGATCTGGATGGGAAACTATGGGAGAGGAAAGCAAAGATCACTAACGAACACAATTCTAGCTAATGTAGCCGATATCCTCACTTGTACATGGCCGTTAACAAGGTCATATTTACTTTTTGAGGGGATACTCACTTTCTCAAAAGAAAGTAATCGCAGAAAGACCTTAAAAAATGCTCATTTAAGGCTTGCTCAATTAGAAGAAAAAAGAGCTAGAATTTATTTAACAATATGACCAAATAATTTATAAATGAAAAAAACATTGATAATACTAATCGCAATTCTGACTTCAAATTGTTCAACTCCTAAAAAGAAAGAAGAATCAACAAGTATATCACTTGATTACAAAATATTGAATGAAAAAATTATGGATAATACTGCTTCTTCAAAAAAAGTAATAATAAATCTTATCATCCATGATACAAATAAAAAAATAGAACTAGTTAATGATAAAATGGTTAAAAATCTTCTGTATTCAATTTATAATAAAAAATCTAAGGAAATTGATCTCCCAATAACCATTGGCATCTACGTCTATCTATCAAAAGAAAAGGCAGAATCAGGAATGGCCCAATGGTTAGGGATGCTAAGCAAAAGTTATACAGAAGATAGTCCTCGTATAAATATTAATGAAGCCCAATTAAAATATGTAAACTCAAAACCCACTATAAAATATGGTCTTGCAGAAAATAAACGTAAAGAAATTTGGGGTTTAATGATTAAATCTGAATACAGGGCGCAAAAAGATGCAGATAAAACATACCCATTAGATGATCCAAAAACCATTAAATCAAATAGCAGAAAAAATATAGATTTAAATGAAAAATTGATTGAAAAATACAAAATAGAGCTTGCAAATCAACTTAAACTAGATATGGCAATCTTAGACTCTATTGGAATAGAAGGATTAGAGTATGGATGGACATTTCCAAAATATTAAACTGATAACAAAATGGACTTACAAACCCAACTCAAAGCATTAGCCGATAAGATCGAGCAGCTTAAAGATCAAATAGAAACCGAAGAATCTACCAAACATGCATTTGTATTACCTTTTATTAATTTGCTTGGATATGATAGCTTTAATCCTACTGAAGTTGTACCAGAATTTACTGCAGACTTGGGACTAAAAAAAGGAGAAAAAGTTGACTATGCTATATTTCAGAATAGAGAACCGGTGATGATCATCGAATGTAAAAATTGGAAAGAAGATCTAAAGGTGCATAACTCACAGTTGGCAAGATATTTTCATGTTACCGAAACTTCCTTTGCTCTGCTTACCAATGGTATAGAATATAAATTCTATACAGATCTAGATGAAACCAATATCATGGACGAAAAACCTTTTCTTGAATTCGATATTACTAAAGTTAAAGATAGTACTATCCAGGAAATTGCAAAGTTTCATAAATCCAATTTTGACGTTAATAAAATCTTTGATAATGCTAGTAACCTTAAGTATTTGAAGGAAATAAAAAAACTGATTGGTGATGAATTACATGAACCATCACATGACTTTGTTAGGTTATTTGCTTCTCAAGTTTATTCTGGTCGTTTAACAGAAAGAGTAATGGAAGATTTTAATGATATCGTTCATAAAGCACTAAATCAAACGGTCAATGAAACCATAAATGACAGACTAAATGCAGCCCTCAACAAAGAGGCAGAAAAACAGCAAGAAGAAGAATCCGAAGAAGTAGAAGAAATCAGTAAAATAGTCACTACAGAAGAAGAGTTAGAAGCATTTCGAGTAGTTGTTGCTATACTTCGACGTAAAATAGCTAAGCATAGAATTGTGCATAGAGATACTCAATCTTACTTTGGGATTTTACTCGATGACAATAATCGCAAGCCTATTTGCAGATTGCACCTAGATGGCTCTAAAAAATATATAAGTCTTTTTGATCAAAACAAAAACACGCAACGTGAGCAAATTCAGTCAATAGACGATATTTATGAGTATGAGAAACAATTATTACAAACTATAGATTATTACGAACAAGAATAAAATGTATTCCTATGAAAAAACTAATACCCCTATTCTTACTAATCATTGCATCTTACCAATGTAACTCCCAAAGTGTAGAGGCAAGTCTTTACCTAAGAGAAGAATTAGTAAAACAAAGAGATGATCTATTAAAAAAGGCACAACAACTACAAGTTCGAATTGATGCTATTGATAAAAAGCTGGGTAATAAGCCGGCATCTACACATACGGTTCAATACTTAACCAAAAGTGCTACATACAACAATGGTAGTTATACAAGATCAATAGAGAAGCAAAGCAATAAACAGTATAAATCTAAATCTACAAGAACCTACCATCGAGGTCCTCGTGGTGGTTGTTATTATATAAATTCTAATGGTAATAAAACCTATGTAGCCAGAAGCATGTGTAATTAATTACTTAAAATCAATACCTTTAAGTATCAGAAAACTAATGATATGACCAAAAACTACTTTGTCTACTTATTAATTCTAGTTGCATGTTTCTCCTTTACCTCTAGCGATAAACTCCCCAACGAATTCTTCGCCAAAGTTATAGGGGTAAAAGACGGAGATACTATAGAAGTTTTATTTAAGAAAGACCACATTATCATTAGATTAGAGCATATCGATTGCCCAGAAAAAAAACAACCATTTGGTCAGAAGGCTAAACAATTTACGTCAGACTTTTGTTTTGCTAAGAAAGTAAAAGTGATTAATAAAGGAAAGTATGATCGGTATAGACGACTTATTGCCACTATAGAATATAAAGGTAAATCGTTAAACAAAGAATTAGTTAGTAATGGGTATGGGTTACACTTTAAAAAATACTCAAAAGATTCCTCCTATACAATTCTTGAAGAACAAGCAAAGCTTCAGAAAAAAGGAATGTGGTCACAGGAGAAACTAATTGAGCCATGGTTATACAGAAAAAGAAAAACAACAAAAAATAAAAAAACACTACAGTAATTATATGATACCAAAAATACGTCAAAATGAAAATAATACTACTATTTTTAATAACCTTGTCCTCTTCCTCTTTTTCTGTTTATGGTCAAAATAATACTTCAGACCAACAAAAAAAGGAACAAAAAGTATACATCTGCAATAGTACAACGAGTAAAAAGTATCATTATTCAAAGGATTGTAAGGCATTGACAAAATGTAATGATACTGTTGTCCCAATTAACCTGAGAAAAGCCAAATATGTTTATGGAAGAACCATATGTGGTTTCGAAACACATAAGGAAACTTCAAAAACGCAAAACTAAATTTTAGCATAAAAAATACCTCCAACAGTTGTTTATGACTGTTGGGGGGTGTTATTACATATATACAATCCGGCTACCCGGTTTCTGAGCCTGCTAAAGAACACCCTTCGAGAGTCTCAGGGTTTGTAAACGAGGGTTCAGGCTCCCGAAGTCAGGCAGGTTCTGCACGCGTCTCGAAGCAAAGACTTATATCTGTATCATATCTTCAAGAACGCAACACCTTCAAATACCTATCACTATGCCACTTCTCCTCTTTCTTTTATATTGAATAATATATATGGGATGAGTAAGAGGAACACATAAAACCAAGACCAAATTTGATCATCTATGAAAATTCCGGTTCCTATTTTTACTTATCATAATTTCTTATATTTTCTACGTAATAATGATCAAAGTCTGGAGGAGTATTTTTGAAAATCGATGTATCCTGTCCCGGCACTCTAGTTTTCTGAAATTCTCTTAACTCATCAATATCTATAATTCCTAATAAAACAACACTATTTTCTCCTCCTTTTAGTCTAAGAATATCTTTTGATGCTGTCTTAGATGGCTTGGTTATTCTTGAATCTCCAAAATCAGAGCTATTCGCCTGAACAAAATAACAATGAACGTCTCTTGAAACTGTTTCAACAATATTTGAAAAATAGTTAACATCTTGATTATATTCTGAAGCAAACAAGATATCTACTTTTGATTTAAACAGAGCTCGATGATTAATATCCGCTAGTTCATAACAATTGTAATTACTAAAATGTACATTTCCCCAGACGAATAAGTTATACAATGATTTTTCTAACAAAGGAACTTTTTTCCCTTTATTAATTATAGTTTGCGATTCATGAGGCGAATAATGATTTTTCAATCTTAAATTAATGACGACATCCTTTATGCCGTTATGCTCTAAAGGCAATATTGTTGCCAGTAAATTGTAACAAACATCATTTATTCGAATATGCTCTAAACCAGCTATTATTGCTCTTTGCTTTCTACGTGCTTGGTCTGCTAATAAGGGTAACCATCTGTAAGGAACGCTTACCTCAGGTAGAATTAGCATATCAGCTTTTACCTTCTCTGTGTGGTTTAATAAATCGATAAACTGTTTTCTTCTTTCCTTACTTGTATTTGGTTGACCAAATAATGAGCTTGCTATATTGGCTTCTTCTACCTTTATATTAGCCACTGCAATTCTTAATTTATTTAGGATTTTTTTTGATTTAGGAATAATTAATTTGTTGTAGCCTAATTCATTTGACTCATTTCTAAAGCCCTCTTCTATTTGAAAATAATAATTTTTTAGGTTACTACAATGTGTTTGTGTTTGTTCCTCGCTTTTTGAATTATAAAATCCATTTCTTTGTGTATAATTAACATTGAAAAAAGTGTTGAAGCTCGTATCATATATTGATTGATCAAAGTCTTCGAAAAATCTTGTATTTGGATCCTTAGATTTAAGAATAAGGTTCCGAAGAAGATCGATACTGTTGAACTCAAACAGATATATAAACCTCGGAGCATACTTTAATTTTTTTTATCAAATTCAAAATCATTTTCCTTAAGGGTTATCAAAGTACTTCTTAAATAATCGTATTTAATAAGGTTGATTTTTTTACTATTTGTAAGATTTAAATAATTTAATAAGGGAACAACAACAAAACTGTTCCTCAATAAGTTTGAGATAATATACTCATTTTTTAAAGTAAAAACTTTTTGATGAAAACTCTGATTCAACCAATCAAATCTAAAATTCTTACACCTATCTTCCCACCAATTTTGATCGACAAAAGAAGGATTGAGTGAAGTAGCAAGAGCGCAACAATTCATTAAATATTTGCCTAGATAGTTTTTTACACCTGAAATAGTTCTTTTGTCCAGAACTCCAGGATTCTTTGGAACTATAGTATCAATAGAAGTTACAGTTTCCTTAAAAAACTTCCAAAATGCATCTTTGTCATTAATAATTACAAAATAAGTTAGCACTTTTTCCCAAAGGTTTGAGAACTCTAAATTAACTACTCCCTTAAAAAAAGTAAGTATTTGAACTGTAGTTTTATCATCTTTTTTATGATCTGAAAGCAAACTAACCTTAATTCTTTTAGCTAAAAAAATTGAAGCTCCGTATTTGCTCTGTTTAATATCTGTAACACTGCGCAACTTATTAATAGTATCAGTATAAGTTAATTCATATACGTTTTCATCAAAATCATCATTGATATCAGTTTCGTTTGGTAGAAACCAAAACGCACTTGAATTCTGCTCTATACGCTTTTTAAACATATCAAGAACAGCTTGGGATTCTCTACTCTCAAAAGAATAAATGGTGATTTTGTCTTTTTGAATTTTTATTCGCTCATTATTTTTAAAATGATAACTAATTTTCGATTTTTCACATTCATTACGACCTTCTTCTTTTTTAAATCCAAATATCCCTCTTTCGACAAAAAACTTATTTAGAAACGCCTCTAATGGTGATTCAAACTCATTTTTGTTAAAGTCTTTTTTTATTTTAGTATTACTCAAAACAATCAGAATATCATCCACGTACCTACCGTAGTAAGCTGGAGATAACTCTTCTTTAATTTTACTATCAAAATCCTTTAAGTACCAATTAGCTAAAATCCCTGATGATAATATGCCTATTGGCATTACCGTTTTAGAGTCTTTCGGGTACTTTTTTTGATATGCCTCATTAATTCTAAAAATCATTGGGGTAAACAACAACCTATCTGTTCCTAGACCATTAGTAATTCTATTATGAAGTGTTTCTTGGAGTCTGGGATCAAACTTAATATTATAATAATATTCTTTAATATCTAAAGAGAGTATTACAACGTCGGTATCATTTGCAACAATGTTTTGAGCTAGATCGACACCTTTATCCCTCCATTTTTGGTATTGATCAAAATATGGTTTGAAAAGTCTTAAACCGTCAACAACATTTCCATTTTCTGAATTTAATTCTAAGAAATAGGCGTAATTATCTTTACTGTAATCTTTATGTAATACATAACCTTCTTTTATAATCCAAAGCATTGATATCAAATGCAATTCTATTGGCCCAACAAAAAAATAATTTACTTTTTTAAGAGGATAGTTTTTTTCAGAGAAATTATTGCTTATAATATTATCACCATAACCAAATTGTTCTCTACAAAAGCTTTTTGGCGCTATGAAGTATGTAATATCATTTAAAAGTCTTTTAAAATAGCTTTCTTTAGTTTTTGGGGCATTTAAAAACTTCACTAGGTTTTCGAGTCTAAGATCAAAGTCGTTGCTTGATTCAAACTCCGCAAGTTGTTGTCTTAATAGTAAAGAAAAATTATCATAGTAAACATAGCTCTTTAATTTTCTGTATGCTAGATCAATATCTTCTCTTTTAAATCTTTTCATAGGCTATATCCATTTAACAGTTACATTTCTTTATTTGCCGTATTTAAGATTTTGGCACAAGATTTTTGTTCTTTAAAACTTATTCATGTTTGAAAACACTAACCTAAGGGATATTTTTAATTTGTATTTACGGAAATCCACATCCAAAAAAATTCCATTCCATACAAACTCCCCTCGACCAACAGTACACCCCAACAACCCTCCCCCACACATTTTTATCGACCAACGGCACTCGGTAGCTACTCCGTATAGGTAGGTGACCCTCCCGCGCACTAGATGTATCGACCAGCGGTATGAGGTGACACGTCCGCACAGGGTAAAAAGAAGCCCGCACATTAAGGCGAGGCGTCCGCGTGACGCGGAGAGCCCAACCCAGTGCGCGGGCCAGTGGTAGTAAGCTTTTAAAAAATATGAGAACTTAAAAAGTTTTCAATTCGGACAACCATCAACCATCAACCATCAACCATCAACCATCAACCATCAACCATCAACCATCAACCATCAACCATCAACCATCAACCATCAACCATCAACCATCAACCATCAACCATCAACCATCAACCATCAACCATCAACCATCAACCATCAACCATCAACTATGAACAAGTCTCACCTACGTCGGTATCGGTTTATATAGCCTTTGTAACGCTCTGGATCTTTTCTAAAGGCATATTTACCCGTATCTCTAATCTCATCCATGGCTTCTTTAAGGTGGGTAAACGCACGGTCACGAATGTTCTTGGCTTTAGAATTGTCCAAAGTTGTACCATTCGCTTTGGCTAATAATTCGGCCAGGCTGTCTGACTTTTGCTCAGCGACATCAAAGCGCGATAGGTCATACTTAATTGCTTCAAATTCGGTAAGACTTCCTTTTCCCAGCACGCTAATATCCATCAAATCCTGGATCATATCGGCATTACCATCGCCTCCTGCAATAGTGCGTACCCGCCCTAATAGATCCAGGCGTTTTCTAAACGCAAAACGCATATCGGCCAATAGATCGTTTCTAAATTCATAGGCTTTGGGTGACTCTTCTCTCCAGGCCTTGGCAGCTTCTTCCTGGCTATAACGTTCTTTGTTCCAAATGGCTTGTGCATATCGGCACGCTCCGGTACGTATTGGTAGATCGATTATATATTTGCTCCAATCTAACCCTATACTAACTAGTACTTGTTTATCTTCTTGCGCCCAAACAAATAGGTCTTCGGCTTCTTGTGTAGTGATATCTACGGGTTGTGATGGTGCTTTAACTAATTCTTGTGGTATGTTTTCTAATTCGGTTAGTTTCTTTTCAAAATTCTGTTTGGACATACGTATTATATATTTATGGTTTATACTTGATATTGGTTGTGAGGTGGCTTTTTTGGAAATAGCGAGTAACTCTCCCTTCGACTCCGCTCAGGGTTCGAAAAAGCGGGCTGAGCGGAGTCGAAGCCCAGATAATGCTTAGTACTACTTACCCTTCGACCCTTCGAGGACCTCAGGGTCCGCAGGGTTCGGATACGAGGGCTGTACTTCGACGGAGCTCAGTAGCCACGGAGTCGAAACCCGGCTACTACAGAAACAACAAAATCAATAATTAACATAGATCATTTTTGCTTCGTGGTCCAACCCAGGTTCGTTATAGTCGATCACACATACATAAGAGCCCACAGGGACCAGACTGCCTTTATGGGTGCCATCCCAGGCATCGTTGGGCCCGCCATAATGGGCACTGAATAACAAGCGTTGGCTTAGATCGTATATCTTGACCACGTTGTTCTTATAGTCTTCAAGGCCCTTGATTATCAAGTTATCAGCAATGCCATCACCGTTGGGGGAAAACCCTCTATTGAAACCTACCAGAGCATCAGACCCGCATCGCTCTGAGAAGGTCACCGTACCTACGCTTACCTGTTGTGCCGCCATGTTGGGTAAACTGTTTATACCCATAGCTATATTAGACGGCACATCTATTATAATATCACCATCACAAAGTGATGTAGCTACAATGGTAGCAGTATATGTCGATCCACTACCGGTAAGGGCACTTACCTTGGCATTGGTAATTTGAATATCGTTCACCTCAAAATCTGTAACGTCACCATCAAACGTAATGCTTACTGTAAAGGGATTTAAATGATCAATACTTTGTGGTGCATCAATGGTTGGCTGAAAAGGAGCGCTGCCATCTAAAGTAGATTTGAATCCGCCCCACCCATTATCTTCATAAACTTGCATCCTACCTGTAGGCACTACAAGTTCAATTTGGTGACGGTTTGCATTGGCAAAAGCAGTTGCATGGAGCACTGGCGGATCATTGGCCTCTACGTTCACCAAGACAAGATCGGGGTTATTATAAAAGGCATGGCTATCTATACGTTCTACACTGTTCGGTATGGTAATCGCTGTCAATTGGTTGTTACTAAATGCTCGTTCCCCAATACTGGTGACACTGGATGGAATCTCAATGTTGGCTAGTTCTTTATTTTGAAAAGCATTTTCTTTGATTGCGGTCACTATATAAGGCTCTTCACTATGATCCACTGTTTCAGGAATGCTCACGTCTTTGGCCATGCCAATATAGTCCACCACCATGACTTCGGTTCGAGAAGTAATTCCGTATTTGATGTTATCAACGGTAAAGATTTCGTTGCTGATAGATCTGAATCCGTGCCACCCATTATCTAAATACTCCTGTTTCTTGCCAGCGGGTATGACAAGGTCTATTTGGTCACGATTTGGATTTGTAAAGGCATTCTCATGGAGCGATGGAGGATCGTTAGCCTCCACCGTCATCAAGTGAAGGTCTGGATTATTCTGAAAAGCATATAGATCAATGCTTTTCAGACTACCCGATATGGTCACCTCTGTCAATTGGTTGTCGAAAAAGGCTTGGTAACCAATATGTTCCACATTTGCCGGTATAGTAATCTTTGTTAGTTTATTTCGGGAAAAGATCCACTGTTCAATCCTGGTCACACCATCGGGTATGATGACCTCCGTCAATTCGTTATGTCCAAATGCCCGTTGCCCGATACTGGTCACACTTTCTGAAATCTCAACACTGCTCAATTGGTTTTGCCAAAATGCATCTTTCCCAATACTTTTAACATTGCCTGGTATGTCTACCTCGGTTAATTGATTATATGCAAAAGCAGACTCTCCTATATAGGTCACACCATCAGGTATATCAACATGGGTCAATTGGTTGTCTGCAAAAGCACCTTCTCCGATCTTGGTAACACTTTCGGGAATTTGTACGGTGTTTAATGTTCTGTCAACTGGTTCCGGTTCATCCGTAAAACTCCTTGAATCTGTATTCCGCATAGCATTATCCCCTATAGCCGTGACCGTATATATATTGTCATTCTCACTGTTTGGGAGGTAATGGACTTCTGAGGGGATTTCTACATGACCTCCGGTAGGAACTCCGCTAAGGCCTATATAATTTTTGAGCTTTACTTCATTGGGGGATGTCGATGTGACTTCCCATATAAAGCCACTATTATTGTGTTCTTGTCCAATAAGCGAAAAGATGTCATTAAAACCTGTCCACCCTGCATCTTTATAAGCTTGCACCCTACCCTTGGGCACGATCACCTTTATTTTGTCGTGACGTTGTGGATACTGAAAGGCATCTGCATCGAGCGTCGGTGGTTCATGGGCCGTCACTGTCACTCGATTAATATGCCGTGTATAAAAGGCACGGGACCCAATACTTTTCACAGTCCCCGGTATCACAACCGTTAACAAATTTGGATCTAGAAAAGCATCATCACCTATAGCGGTCACCGGATAGGTACCCCCATCAATCTCCACCGTTGGAGGAATGGTCATATTAAAGCCTACGCCAATATTGCCAATCACTGTTACTTCGTTTGGAGTGTCAATAATTCCGTATATAACGCCATCCAAGATAATGGCTCCAGAGGTGATGCTCATAAAACCTAAGTCCTTCCAGCCTGCATCTTCATAAGCTTGGATACTAACAAAGGGAACCACAAGGGCCATTTTTCGGGTAGGGCCCTGTGGAGTATTAAAGGCTGTTTCATCAATTTCTGGTGGTGGATTGCCTTGGGATCTCACAATGAGGTCTCCGTTCCCAAAAAAAGCCCCGGGCCCAATATATTCCACATTGGCTGGTATGGTCAGCTCTTCTAAACCGTTGTTACCGGAAAAGCCCCACCTCCTGATATGGGTGACACTGTTCGGTATGTCTACCTCGGTCAATTTATTGTTGGTAAAAGCTCCAAGTCCAATAGTGGTCACTGTGTTGGGAATGGTGACATGGGTCAGCCCTTTTCCTATAAAAGGTCGAATAACACCACCCTGAAAAGTATCTGTATCCTCACCAATGAGGGTCACTGCGTAGGTTTCACCATTATGAAGGACCGTTTCGGGGATATCCACCTCTGTGGCCGAACCCTCATAAACCACGATCCTAACTTCGGGTGTAGTGATTGAAGTAATTTCGTATTTAATAGCATCAACCGTAAATTGATCCCCTACATTTTGGCCATATCCAGCCAGGCTCATCCATACCATAATAATGGTGGATATTATTAATTGTGCTTGATTTTTCATGTTAGAAGGGTTTTTATTATGAACTTTTGAATATTATTTCATAACAAAAGAGAACCATACAATAGAAATATCCAATAATTGGTGTCCAACCCTGTTAAAAACGGGATGTTATATAGTGTTTTGGGGACAATGGGAATCTAGTACCCCATCCGTTTGATGGTTTGTTTAATATCGATATGATGTGAAGTGTGGGTTTTATGTTTTGGGGGTGGTAATTCGACCCTTCGAGGGCAACATTACCCTTCGAGAGCCTCAGGGTACGGTTTCTCGAGGGCTGAGGCTCTCGAAGCCCGGCAAGCTCAGCACATATCTTGAAACCCGGATGGATACTAATTCAAATCAACATTCAAGTTCTAAATTCACCCTTCGACTCCGCTCAGGGTTCGAGATATCAAGACCCCGCAGCAACAGCCACTACCTGTGGTTGAGGTTGTGGATTGGTTTCTTTTATAGATTCTTTTGGGAGTTCCCTTGTTAACCAACCGCTTCTTCCTGCGGTGGCGATGGCATATGGTGTTATCCAAAATAGTGTGAATGCAAAGAACAAACTATATGGGTATGCCCAAAGGGATTCTGCGGCATTGTGTTTCTTGGCATAAAACAACGCCTGGATACTTGAGAATATTAATATACTGGCAAATGTAGACGTAAAGAATAATAAAGGATAGGTGAGTATAAAAAAGAACATCAATAATAAAGCAGGGTATGCCATGACCATTTTTAACCACTGATTCAACAATAAGATTCGGGCTCCTAATTTTGATCCTTCTCTAAAATCGGTAAACGCAAAACGACTCATAGCGATGTTCTCGCGAATATTACTTCGCTCCCATCGTATAAACATCTTGTACAGGTTCTTATATTTTTCGGGAGTATTGGTATACACCAGAGCATTGCGTTGAAAGAATACCTTATACCCTTGTTTTAGTATCATGTTGGTCATCGCACGGTCCTCACCTATTTTAGAAACTTGTCCCAAAAAGGTCTGGGTGATCCATTGTTCTAAACAATTAAAAACAGCTTCTCTACGATAAGCAGAAAGGGCTCCTGGAGTACATAACACAGAACCTATGGTACTTTGTGCAGAACGGATAAACTCAAAACTAAAGGCAAAACTCACATTCAACATACGTGGGATGAGGGCTTTTTCTTTGTTTAATACACGTACGTTTCCTGCTACGGCACCGCACTTTTTATTTTTTACAAAAGGTGTGGTCATTACTCGTAGCGTATCCTCATCTACTATAGAATCACTATCTACCGTAACAAATACATCACCAGTACCTAACTTAAATCCACGATATAGGGCATGTCTTTTCCCCATGTTTTTGGGTTGTTGGTAGATCGCCACTCGATCGCCTAACTCGTCTTTGGCTTTGCACATCCATTGCCAGGTATCATCCTTACTACCATCATCGATAGAGATGATTTGTAGTTTTTCTACCGGGTAGTCGCTGGCTACCAAGCTCTTTAGGGTTTTATATACCAATTCTCCTTCGTTATAGGCTGGGACGATTACCGTACAAGAAGGCAGCTCTTCATCAGATACTGAGTTCATGGGTCTGTATCGAAGGTATAATCTGAAAATAAAGATCAAGAAAGCAACTTTGAGAGTAAGTAGTGTTAATCCAAGGATCATTAAAGCAATACCTGATGGGGTATTCATTCTTTCCAGGCGAATGGCTTCAAAATATGGATTTAAGAAATAAAATAAAGAAACGGCTCCAAAGAGTAATACAAAAGTACCTAGCAGTAGGAAGTTCGGAGAAGCAGTTGAAACAAATTTAATGATACGGTTGGTTAATCTAGTTGGATTTGGTTTTGATCCCATGATGTGTGTTTTGGTTATTTCCTCCTCAGCAAGACCAATATTGATACCATTTTACCGCATCCTTGAAAAACAAGGGATTATGAATTATGCCCTTTTCAAAAGTGTTGATATTTTACACACATTAGGTGTAATTTCCCCACTTTTTGGGGACACTTCCACTTCCACTTCGACTCCGCTCAGTGTCCGTTTCATACTCGTACGCTGAGCGGAGCCGAAGTGTACATTTTCTCTACTCATACACCAAGCCGTATACTGAGCTTGCCGAAGTGGGAGCCGAAGTGCACATTCCCTATTCGTACACTCAACCGTACACTGAGCTGCACACTGAGCTTGCCGAAGTGGGAGTCGAAGTGTACATTTCCCACATAAAAAAAGAGATAATCATAATAATTATCTCCTCTTTCTGGCATTGCACCATGACCTATGTTACTTTAACGTTGCGTTGTATGTTGATGACTACTGGGGTATGTAGCCCATCTTTTAGGGGTTACTACTTTATAAACTTTATTCTTTTCCTATTTGCGCATGGCATATCTGGAAGCGCCAGGTAACTCACTTATGAAATTGAAAATGTTAGACATACTAATTCCGAAAATATTGTAAAAATTTCTCATGACGGTTTACTTTAAATTAATAATTATTTGCACTGACTGTATTATTTATTGAAGGTATAATCTGGGGCATCTGGTGTTTGAATTATCAAACGAACTATACTTAAAATACTTATTCCGAATATATTGTGAAAGTTTCTCATAACTACATCTTTTTTTGTTTCCTTGTAGTAAAGGTACCACCAGAATACAGTTGTTTTTGTAGTTTTTCGACGAATGGTTTTCTCGGATAGTTAAATGGTAAGAAGGCTTAGATTAATGAATCTAGCGATATTAAAAGCAATCTATAATCTCCTAAAAACACTCAGTTATGCGCTTTTACCATTAGATTTGCTTTCGGAAGTATTGGTGATTTCTTTGGCCCAGGCAATCGCCTCTTCCAAATTATCGAAACTTTGGAAGGTACTACGCATAAAGAGTTTTTCGATCAACGAAGTGATAAAGCCTTTTCGAGAATAAGTAACGATGGCGTATCCTTTTAATTTATAATCACTTTTGAAGAATTTAATCCAGTCACTGGGTTTTACCGAATACGAATGTACGCGATTGGCAATAAGCACCAGGTTCTCCCCTTTTTGATCATACAACTCGCTTAGTTCCTTCACCACGGGAGCAGCATGGTCGTCCCAGGTGTAAACCACTCCTTCTTTGATTTCGGAAACAATATAAGTGCTAAACATGTAATAATCCCCCCAGGGGTATTCTAATATTTGTATAGCGTCGTGATAAAAAGAAGAGTCTTTTACAAATCCCATAGTACAATCATTATATCATTCAAAACATGGTTCAAAGCCTTTGAACTACAGAGAAGAATTAATTGGCTTCAAAATTACTGATTAATTCTTTCTAAAACCAAGGAAAAAGCCCCATTTCTCTAACTTAATTTTTCAGTAATAATCTGTTTCTTTGTACTATAGAACCAAACAATAGTTGATCAATGATGCAAAAACACCACAACCAAAAATGGTTTACTTTTATTTTAATCTGTACCGTTTGTTTTTTTCTTCCTGTTCGCAAAACAAGAGTTCTTTTTCTAAAGAAGATTTGGCAGCTCAACAGGCCTTTATTGATCTTATTGATTTGACACACCATACAATTGATAAGACTGCACTTATTGATTCGATACGTACCATGAAACTCCCTGCAAAAGAGCAAATCGTTACATCCTATGAGACTGGTGGTTATGTAGACAAACACATTACTATTAGTGAAGAAGAACGACGTATCTATATGTATCACGATATCATTGCGCTTATTAACGTAAGAGCAAAACAGTGTTTTCTGCCCTCGGTGGATCATAATTTTAATGCAGGAGATTTTATATATAACATAGAACATTGTTTAGGTGGATTGTATCCAAAAATAAAAGATGATTTTTGGGCCAAATTCACCAAAGGGTATCCCATTGATAGCCGGATATTTTCTGAAATAAATACACTGCTGGCTCCACATGGTGCAGAAATGGGGATTGTACATCTGTATGATGATCAGTTTTATTTTATCTTTTTTGAAACCAAAAACAAACCCAAAGTATATGCCATTTTTGATCGTCTAGGTCTTCAAATCGGAGATCAAAACACGTTTTTTAAAGATTTTAAAAGAGATTAGCGCCCTTTTCTCTGATCTTTCTTCCCTTCTCATAAAATAAATCTTGAAAGAATTGGTTATCAATATATAGGAGTTCACAACCAAATCTAAGAAACTATGAATAAGCTATTCACTTTTTTAGGTATTGTTCTTATCACTTCCATGTTATTGTACTGTTCTAGTGACGACAACGCTACCCCAAACCCAGATCCCGATCCAAATCCAACCGATGCTACCACAACCTTGATTAGTACCCTAAGTGTACCTTGGGAAATCCTATGGGGGCCCGATAATTTTCTTTGGGTAACCGAGCGTAACGGACGCATCAGTAGAATCAATCCCGATACTGGTGAGCAACTAGAACTCATTCGTATTGCAGCAGTAGAACAAGTGCAGGAAAGCGGATTGCTAGGTATGGTATTACATCCCAACTTTGATTCGAATCCTTTTGTATATGCAGTATACACCTATCAAAGTGGTAATAATTTGTTAGAACGTTTGGTACGTTTTACCTATGCCAATAATACATTGTCTGATGAAACTACACTTTTGGATAATATCCCTGCCGCAGGTATTCATAACGGATCACGATTGATGATCACCAATGATCTACATCTTTTGATGACCACAGGAGATGCCGGGAATACCAGTTTATCTCAAAACTTAAACTCTCTAGCCGGTAAGATTCTAAGAATTAGCCTAGACGGAAGTATCCCAACCGATAATCCTTTTACCAACAGTTATGTATACAGTCTAGGACATAGAAACCCTCAAGGCTTAGTACGACATCCTAACGGAAATATCTATAGCTCAGAACACGGTCCACAAAATGATGATGAAATCAATAGAATTGTTGCCGGAGCCAACTATGGCTGGCCAGAGGTGATGGGTGTTATTAATACTCCAGCCGAAGAAGCCTTTGCGGCAAGCACCACGGTGACCGAGTCTATTTTTAACTGGACACCAACCATAGCACCATCAGATTTAGCGTTTTACACAGGAACTGCAATCCCACAATGGACCAACAAGTTTTTGATGACTGTGTTGAAAGACCAAAAAATTGTTGCTCTTACACTAAGCGATGATGGCAATACGATCACAGAAGAGGAATCCTTTTTTACAGGAACCTTTGGAAGGCTACGAGATATCGCCATATCACCCGGTGGAAGAATTTTTATTGCTACCAATGGGGATTCTTATGGAGATACCAGTGCCACTCATCGTATTATCGAGATCAATAGTATTCCCTAGTCGTTATACCAAATAACAGCTCAGTTGTAAGTAAGTAGAATAAATTTTATAGCTTTAGAACATAATTCATCTAAAACCATCGCTATGAAATTTCTTTTACCTCTAATCTGTTGTCTGTGTATACAATCTGCTGTTTATAGTCAAAATACTGGAAAATCAGCTATAAAAGATGCAATTACAGTTCGCAGAACCTATATAAATATCTCTGCAGTTTCGGGAGAAGTTATTGACTCTATTAATAAAATTGAAAATAGAGCAGAAAGATCTATATCACTAAAGAAAGATATATCTCAAGAAGATTTCGATAAGTTATGCAAGAACTTAAAATGGGTCAAAAAACTCGATATACCTTATCTATCAAACATTACTAGTTTTAAGAGCATTTCTAATTTAACCGCTTTAGAAGAAATCTCTATAACCAATAGAAGATACAATAATTCGGATCGGGTATCTTTCGATATGAAACTTTTGTCTAATGCACAACATCTAAAAAAGCTTAAGCTTTCAGGTTCAGCATTTACGAACATCGAAAGTTTGACTTCTTACAATAACATCGAATTTTTGAGCCTAAGCTCTTTAGATTTAGAACAAATAGCGTTTTTAAAAGGTATGTCAAACCTTAAAAAGCTTTTTATTTCTGGTGGCAATAAAAGATTAATGGATTATTCACCAATTGATAGCCTACAAGGCCTTGTTACTTTAGACATTTCTCAAAATGCTAACGCGAATGCCAATTCTTTACAATCTATAAGTTCTATCAGTTCATTAGAAGAAATGAGTATGTTTGGCATAAGTGAATTAACTTCTTTAGATTTTCTTAGTGGTAATGCAAATTTAACCTCTGTAACCATTAAAGCATGTCATAAACTTACCGATATCAAAGGACTTAAAGAAAAGACAAAACTTAAAAAAATAAACTTACGCGATAATACTAATCTTGTAGACATTACTCCACTACAAAGTGTGACTAATCTGGAAAGTTTACGTTTGGATCAAACCGCTGTAGAGGACTTAACTCCGTTAACAGATTTGACTAAATTAGATTTTATCGACTTATCAAATACCAAAGTCACTTCGGTAGCATCTTTGGCAAAGGCTCCGGTACTAAGAGGTCTGATCCTAAAAAACACAGGTGTAAGTGACATTTCCCCTTTAGCTAACAAAAAGACCTTAAGACAACTTAATATCGTAAATACCAATGTAGAAGACGTTTCTTCACTAAATGGTAGTCATGAGTATTTATCATTATATGTTAACTCTAATTTTGATCAAAATCAACTTGACGAATTAAAAAAGGCCATACCTAAGCTAAAAGTCAGAAAATAATAACGATCAACAGTATCCTTACTATTATACAATAGGTGCAGGACCACCACCTGTAGGAGGTGGTGTTTTTGATAAACCGATGTCCTTTAAAAATTTATTAGAAAATAGCACTGCCATCTCTGGTGATAACAACCGAGCACGTTGTTGTTCCCATTCTTTGGCTTTGCTACCAAACATATGATCCACTAGCCCAGGAAATGTCCAGGCCGCGTTCTTACCCCAATGGATGGTAAACGGAATATTGTTCTGCTTCAACACCTGTATCATTCGGGCAGAGAACTCTTTTAAGCTCATTAACTTATTACTTTTTTTCCATAGCACGCCATCGATCTCTATCACACAGGTAATAGGAAACTTGGTAAACGCCAACGTTGCCTCCGATTTTTTTACGAATCGCATCGCAAAGATTCCAGGTATTGGCCCTTCGTTTTTGGTCAAATCCGTTAGGATTTTTAATGCTTTGGAAGAATGTTTATGATCTACTCCAAAAGAACAGGCAAAAGCGGGACCTTGATAGGGTGCATCCCAAAAGGTTTCATACAACGTCCCTGTGGTTTCTTCGTTTACGTCGGGTAAAATGGCATTTTCGAGTCGTTTAATAAACCAGGGAATAGCCTTTGGGAATCGTTCGCTGATTCGTATCAACAGATAGATCAAATCCCTATAAATCGATTTTTCTATGGCGGTAAAAGGGTCTGGATATGGTGTTCGATACGGCTTTTTATACATTGCTTCTACCACATATTGATTATCATTTACATAGGGGTTGATAAAAACCTTGTAATGATACGGACGAAGTGGTTTGCCTGCCTGATCTACTTCTCCATCAATCTTAAACGTTGAGTTTTTAAAATCCATGGTATCCGACAGCTTCAATGCAGTCTTTTTATCAATTTTACGTACATAACGCTTCAGTAGAAAACGATTTTCGGCTTCTATCAATACGCCATGTATAAAACCAAATGAACCTAACCCTACAACGGCAGCATTAAACAAGGCATCATCACGAATCACTCGAGCCTTGATTTTTTGAGCAAAACTATCCTTAAGTGCGGGCTTTGTTTTTCTTTCCAGATATACGATATCGGTATCCTTTGGCCCTACAATCAAGTTCAACCCTACTACATAATCTTGTATGGATCCCACGTCCAAAGCCGAACCGTGAACACCTGTTGCTATACAACCGGCAATAGTTTGCCCGTTACTCGCCCCACTAGTCTTTAAGGATTTACCATGTGCCCCTAGCGCTTTTGATATTTCTTTGATGGTGTTTCCACACTGAAAAAAGAACAAATTACTAGGATGATATGGACTGCTCGAATGTACCTCTCCTGGTTGCACGGGCAAGTCGATATTCATATGACTATTAAAATGCATCCGATCTTTTTGATGTGCAATGCTGGACATGGACCAACGTGATCCATAGGGTCTAAAACCGTGACCATTATTGTGAGCTTCAGTGATTAATCGCTGAATTTCTTTGGCAGCATCATTATATCGATCTAGAGAAGAAGGCATATTCGCTTTGCCCTCTAGTTCTGTAACTTGTAATAATTTGAGTGGAAATGGGCCATTGCGGTGTAATGTATCCCATTGTGTTTTTTGAAAATCTTTTGTTGTAGCCATGGTGGATTTAGTTTTCGGTTTTTGCACATACATATTTGATCCTTACTTTACGCTTACTTCCAAAAGTGATCAAGTATAATAAGGACCCTCCAAAAGTGTTTTTGTACTCTACAGAGTGTAACTCCCCAGAAACACAACCTTCTCTTTGTGTTTTGAGGCCTATTCCATCGGTAATTACTCCAGACTTAACGATGGTATCCAGAACAATCACCCGCTGGTTGCGATATCCATCATCGCTATCATTATTCGGATCTGGATTGGGTACGCTATTTACCCCTACTATTTTTACCGAATAGCATGAAAAACATAAAAACAGAAGTGCGGCTGCCAGAAACATCGGTAGCCTTTTTGAAGCTTTTGACGGTGTCATATACATGGTTATTAAGTGTTATAAACAACAAACTCTACCCTATCCTTGCCGGAAAGAGTGCATATGACGATTATAAATGTGGAGTATTGCTGATAAAAATAACAAGAAATCAAATCATATAAAACGGGGAAACACCCCTAATTCTTAAATTTTTCATCGAGAGATTAGAGTTGTTGAGAGAAAATTATATTGATCTTGGTATAATTTGACGATATTACCACAGTTTTTACAACCACACTAGACAGGGAACCCAAAATGACAATCAACGTTCTTCTTAAAAATAGAATCCTTAAACACACCCTATTTTGGATCGTTTATCTATTGATCTGGATCTTACTGGATGTCTTGTATGGATTTTCTTTTGAAAGAGCCACATACAACTATCTAGGATGTATTATAGAAATCCCCTTCTATTACATTCATATGTATTATCTATGGCCGAAGTTCATTTCCAGGAAGAAATACGCTACTTATTTTATCATTTTTATCCCACTTTTGATCTTGAATTCCTGGTTGGTGTTGTTGCTACGATATTATTTGGTCTTTCCATATCTGTTAGAATTGACTAATCCTCCTAAAGACTTTTTTGCCTTGCCAAGAATTCTTGGACTAGCTAGATCTATACTATTATGGTTCGGGCCTCCTACTGCCATCAAAATATTACAAGATCATTTTACGAATAAGATCAATATAGAACGTTTGGAAAAGGAGAAGAAAATCAGTGAGTTGAATTTTCTGAAATCGCAAATGAATCCTCATTTTCTGTTCAACACTTTGAATAACTTATATTCGCTTTCGCTCAAAAGTTCTAAGAAAACACCACAGGCTTTATTACAATTGTCCAACCTGTTATCCTATACCCTATATGACGCTAGTGAGGATCAGATCTCCTTGGAAAAAGAAATACAACACCTAAACGATTATATTGAACTGGAAAAGTTGCGTTTTGGAGATCGCTTAAATTTACAATTGGAGATGGAGGGAGATTTTAGTAAGGTGATGATTACACCACTGATCATCATTCCCCTAGCAGAGAATGCATTCAAGCATTGTGCGCTGAATGAAAGAGGAATTGTAGACATATACCTTAAAATTGCAGTAACTCAAAACCAATTGCAGATCAACACCATTAATCCGGTAGCTAATATTCCCAAAGAAGACCATAAAAATGGGATTGGTGTTCAAAACTTATCCAAGAGATTACAGATTATTTATCCCCAAAAACATACCTTTAAATTAGAAGAAAAAGCACAAAAGTTCTATACAGAGCTGTGCATTGATTTGAACAACGCATGAATTCGATACGATGCATTATAGTAGACGACGAACCCCTGGCACAAGATGTCATATCGGGGTATATTGCAAAATTGGAATTCCTTACTGAGGTAGGAAAGTTTGATGATGCACTATCCGCTATGGAATACCTAAAGGATGATCAGGTAGATATCATTTTCTTGGATATCCAGATGCCAATGCTTAACGGTATTAATTTTTTGAAGACCCTATCCTACACTCCCCATGTGATTTTTACCACAGCACATAGAAACTATGCTGTAGAAGGTTTTGAATTGAATGCCATAGATTACCTAATCAAGCCTATTCCTTTTTATCGCTTTGTACAAGCTGTAGAAAAGGTAAAGAAGCAATACACCGTTACCGAATCCAGTACCGTAGATCTTCCGGAAGCTGCATTTTTTAAGGTGGATAACAAGAAGGTAAAAGTAAAATACACTGATATCTTGTTTATTGAGAGCCTTAAAGATTATATTAAAGTAGTACTTACCAATAGATCATTTGTTACCTACCAAACCCTATCTGGTATTTTGGAAATACTACCATCTAATCAATTTGTGCAAATCCATAAATCATACATTATCAATTTTCATTATGTAAACGCTATCGAAGGGAATACTTTGGAAATTGAACACCATAAGATCCCCGTTGGGAGAAGCTATAGAGAAAAAGCACTCCAAAAAATATACAATACAGGTGACAAAGGTTGGAGATCCTAGTCTAGCTTTTTCTGTTAATTCTCCTTCCACTCGACTCCCATCTTTTTGGCAAAATCTTGTATGCTAGAAAGTCCTATTGCTGCTCTACGTTGATTGATGGATCCTGGTTCCTGAATTGGATAAAAGATTTTATTTCCGCTATCATCTGTTGTTATTTGAGTTCCATACCGCTGCGCTTTTCCTTGATTGATGAGCATCCGATCGATAAGCCTGGCATAGTGTTGCGGCTGAGATTCCTTTTCTAATACCGAGGCTTTTAATAACCCAGCGTATTTTTGCTTTGTCGCAACAGAGGCATGCTGCAAAATTGCCCATTGTGCTGTATTGGCTAAACGGCCTACCTCTGTTATTCCTAACCAACCGTATTGTTCGATAATAATGATAAGTTCTTTTTGTAAGATTTGATCTTGTTTCTCTACAACTTCCCAGAAGTATTCAGTTTCATCAGAAGTTGAACCGTACTGTTCTTCTACATCTTTGTACATTTTCCGAAAGAATTGATCTTTCATAAAAAGGACTTTAAGCTTCGTTTGTAATGAATCTTTAGTATGATCCGTAAGTTGGCCATAGGTAGGTAAAAAATACGCACTAGCTAATAGCAATATGATAATTGTTCTCATTTTGATTGATCTTATTTTGTCTTCGGATATCGATTAATGTTCTTGTACTGCCATAATAAATTGATGATGCTCCATTGCTGGTTGGTTTTAACCAAATGCAAATATTCTACCCAATTATCTGAAACGAGTTTAACCGTAGCAATACGATGATAGACATCTAAAATAATGGCTTGGTTAGAAGGTTTTGAAGGAAACTTGGTCCCTGATTTGTTCCAGGATTCTGCAAAGGATACCATTTCCTTATAAGTAGTCTCATGAATACTATCTTTCTTGGTTTTCCAATCATTACGGAACGTCCTTTTTGCTAAATCAGGATGAAATACGCTACTCATCAGCTCTGGTTTTAACTCCTGCAAGGCTATCAAATATCCCAATGCCTTTTCTTTGATCTCCAAACTATCTTTTTTTGAAACCGAAGGTGCTATTTTGATTGCACTAGGAGCGGGAAAATTGACATCTCCCAAGAGTTTTCCATCTTTATCGTATCGTTGAATATGTACTAGTTCTCCTTTATCATTAAATTGCTGCACCGCTTTGGCATATTTCCATTGGTTGTTCGTTAATTTTCCCTTTTCATCCTGATAAGAAAACTCAACGTGATTCCCATTTTGATCATACACATCACTATAGGAGGCTACTCCCACACTGTTCGCCGTAATCCTTAATTGTTCATTTAGATTGTAATTGCATTTAGGAGATCCATCTTTTCTGTAGAGAATTCCTGTAATCCCGAATTCGAAGTAGGGCGAAATATCCATAAGGGTATTCCCAATATCATATCGTTTTTCTATGACCAGCTTCTTATTTTTACTCCATCTATACTTAGTAATATTCCAATTAGAGTTCATAGGTTGATCATTTTCATCATAAAAATCCAAAGCGTACTTAAATCCTTTTTTATCATAGGTGTAAACCTCCTTATACACTCCGCGATCATTGGTCATTCGGTTTCCTTTGATATCAAAAAACATACGTGTTTCTGAATTGGTATCGTAGCTAAAAACTGTTCTATATGCTCCAATAGTAGCCAATGGATGCCTCTTGATTCTATGATAATTATGATTAATGATTTCTGCCAATTGATTGTCTGCAGTATACTTAAAAACATAATGTGCACTATGCGCAGCTTCTTTGGCGTCTATTTCATGAATTCCTTTGATATCTACATGAGGAGAAACGTGATTGTAGCGTAAGTTTCGGAAATATCGCTCTTGTAGGTTTTCTTCAGCATGTATTGAAAACACAGATAGTAACAATGCAAGTAAGGATATCATTTTCATACAGTTTTGTTTATCGTTAGTATTGATAAACACCAAAGTATATGAATACCAGCAGGTAATTAAACTTTTTTGCTCAACTACGATATTGGTATCCTAAAAAATATCAATATCTCGACATCCTGTTAGATGCAGTGAACTTTAGTTTTATCGAGATTGCAATGACGTTTGTCCTTTCTTTTGTACGGAAGAGCTTTTAGCTGTGTAGTTCCAGTTCACTTTTTAATGCTAAATGACCCGTGATTTATTCTTTAATCAATTCTCCTGCTTTTTTGATTTTCTTGCCTGCCAGATTTCCTAGACCATCATAACTGGCATACTTATACAGATTATGTAGTGTGGGGTAATTAAATACCGTACTGATGATATTATCCAACGTCTTCTTTTCTCGCACCAACTCCATTCCATAGTGAATGAGCTCGGTTGCGATATAACCAATAATGTGTACGCCGAGGATAACTTTGGTATTTCGATCAAAAATCAGCTTAAGATACCCGTTATCGGTATCTCCCATAATCATTCCTCTGGCTGTATCCCTAAAAAAACTATAACCTACACTGTATTCTATTTTTTGTGCAATCGCTTGTTCTTCGGTAATACCTACCATAGAAACTTCGGGGACGGTATATATACCGTAAGGAAATACATCGGTTAATGAAGGTAAATCTGCAGTATCAAACATATGGGTGATTGCTATTCTACCCTGCTCCATACTGGTACTGGCCAATGCAGGAAAGCCAATAACATCTCCAACCGCATAGATATTGGGGATGTTGGTCTGAAATTTATCATTCACCAAAATGGTTTCTCTTTTCCCTGTTTTAAGACCAATTCGATCGCAATTCAACCCTTTTATACGCCCGCTTCTTCCTGCAGCAAATAGAAACATATCTACATTCAGAATCTCGCCAGATTTCAAGGTTAAGCGTAAGGGTTTTTCATCATCATCTGGGATTTCATAATCTACAATTGAATTGTTAAATAAGATCTTGATATCATTTTTCCGCATCTGATCCACTAGTGATTCTGAAACTTCGGCATCCAGGAATCCCAGGATTTTATTTCTATCATTAACGATAAAGGTTTTGACTCCCATAGCTCCAAAGATGGTAGCATATTCGCAACCTATTACCCCTGCTCCCAATACACAGATAGACTTTGGGAAATGCTTAATGTTTAATACCGTATCCGAATCCAAGATACGCTTGTTATCAAATGGAATATTTTCTGGATGATAGGGATAGGATCCAGTGGCTACTAGAATAAACTTTCCGTAGATGATTTCTTCTATAGCTCCCGATATTTTAATATGATTTTGATCCTGAAAACTTCCGTACCCTTCAAACACCTGTATCCCATGCTTTTCCAAATTGTGCCCTACCGTTTTGTGCATATGATTGGTCACCACATTTTTACGATACAAAAAGTCATGAACCCCAGTTTCTCGACCTACTTCTTTATCCACACCAAAAACCCCTTTTTGATAAATCCCAGAAAGGTAGAGCGCAGTTTCTTTCAAAGTTTTTGAGGGCAAGGTTCCTGTTTGTACGCCTGCTCCTCCGTATTTTATTTCTTTTTCGATTAGGACTACTTTGTATCCAAAATAGGCTGCTTTGGCAGCTGCTTTTTCTCCGGCAGGCCCAGAACCGATAACAATAAGGTCAAACTTTTTCATATCCGATTTATTTGGTAATCATATTCGTAATATCATCCCAAGAGGGAGTGTCTCTATTGATGTAATTATTGCATTTCTCATAGAAGATTTTGGCTGCTCCATCATCCGGATTTTGTTCCAATATCTTTGCAAACAAGACTGTGGCTTCCTTTATTTTACTTTGTTCGATCAACTGTACTGCTTCATTGTACTCCTCCAAATAGGCTATTTTTTTGGTTTCAGAAGGAGACAAAAACTCATAAACCGACAAAGTTTTGGTTTTTCCTTTTACCCGTACTTTATCCAAAAATCGATACCGAAATGCTTCAGGGTTTTTTAGCTTCCAAATGGTAGCTTCGGTACCAATAGTTTTTGCATGATAGAATTTGGTTAACCCTTCTACCCGAGAAGCCGTATTTACAGCATCCGAAATAACGGTCGTTTCCAAACGGTGATCATGTCCTATTGTTCCCAAAATCAAGTTCCCCGTATGTATACCGGTACCAATCTGGATAGCGGGTTTGTTTTCTTTTTTCAATTTGAGATTGAAATCCTTGAGGAAAGCATCAAATTCGAATACCGTTTTGATAGCGTTGTCTGGATTTTTGGGAAATAAGGCCATTACCGAGTCCCCAATAAACTTATCAATAAAACCACCATTGGATCTGATGATGGGCACTACTCCATTAAGATAGGCATTGATAAAGTCAAAATTCTCTTGCGGACTTAGGCTTTCTGAAATTTTGGTAAACTCACGAATATCTGAAAAAACAATGGTCATTTCCCGTTCCACCTGGTCTCCCAACATGACTTCTTCTATACTCTTTCTACCTAAGTTATTCAGGAACTCCTGGGGTACAAAACGACTATTGGCTTCACTTAATCGTAACAATCTTTTATTAGCATTGGCCAGTTCTTCGGTACGTTCGTCTACTTTTTGCTTAAAAACCTCAATCGAGAGATGACTTCATCCTTCAAAAAAGAGAAGTTACGGGTTAATTTACCGATTTCGTCTTCTGTACGCACCATTGGATGTTCAGACTCGAGTGTAAACTTACTATCTACAAACCGAGTGATATGATTGGTAAGCTCAGTGAGTGGTCGGGTTATCTTTTTCGAAATGTAGGTACTAATGAAAACACTACCTCCTACCAACACTAAGGTGATAATGATAAAATACCAGGTGAGGCGCCTAAACTCGTTTTGCTCCCATTGTTTAGTAAGGTCAACAATATAGTTAAAGTTAATTTCTGCTACATTTATTTCATTATCCAACAGCTCCTTAAGTCCGGAATTATCCCTGATCCCTATACGTTCGTCCAGATCTACTAATTGCAAGAACTTGCGCTGGTAACTATCCAAATAAAACAGAATTTCTTCTTTTCGCTTCCTAGAAATCGGGCGTTGGGAGATTCGTGTTCGAATATCTTTTATCCTTCTTCTGAATCTGGATACATAACTTTTTTCATTTCTGATGATATAATCCTTTTCATGTCGTCTAAGATAGAGTACATCTTTGGTGGGAATTTCTGGCGCGCGCTCGAGCCAATGTGCATCTCTTCGCATAGAACCCTCTAGGTTATGGTCCTTATACCCCCTGGCTTGAATCTGAACAATAAGATCCAAGAAAATAGAATCTATCCGAGTGATATCTGATTTTATCTCACCGATTACCTGATTTAATTCATGCTCTTTTGAAAAGTCAATTTGTTCTAAACCATATCGAGTGCTGTCTAGTAGTTTCAAATAATAATTCAGGTATTCACTATCCCCCGTCCTAAAAAACCTTTGGCTTTTGGTTTCATAACTAAAAAATCCTGTTGTGCCTTCACACTTTTGAGCAATAGCGCATAGGAGCGTTCAATTTCTTTGGTACGCGAAAGGATTTGTTCTCTTTTGTTGATATACGTAAATGACAACGTTATTATCAGCAAACTAAAGGTGATAAAAACCAGAAACCAAAATAACAAACGATGTCTAAAGGTCCGAAACATAGTAAACCGTCATTTATGTTTTATGTAATCATAATCCCTAATTATTTTAGCATTGATTAGGTTATCAGATCCGATATTGGTATCTTTTGATTATGAATTTTGGTCTATTATTAGTGGCTCATTGGATGGGGGATTATGTATTTCAGTCCTCAAAAATGGCTATGGGTAAAAGTCAGCACCTAAAATGGCTCTCTATTCATACTCTGGTGTATACTGCTGTTCTTCTTTTTTCTGCATCTGGATCTTCGACATCAAAACAGCGATTCTCTACACATTAGTCAATGGAGTACTCCATGGCATTACTGATTTTTTTACTAGTAAATTAGCAGCAAAATACAGTGAAAAACCCAGGATTTTCTTTCCAATACTGGGAATGGATCAACTGATCCACACGGCAATTTTATATTTTACCTTTCTCCACATAGATTTTTTGACTTCTCTAAGCCTTTAGAACTACATAAATCTAACGAATAATCCTCCCTTAAGCAAACTTATTACAAGGTTTCTATGTTAAGTTTTCACAAGCTAAGTGGCTTTTATTCAATAAAATATTGTTAAGAATTCTATAAAATTGATTTGGAATTTTTACGGTTTTTCCGTAATTTCATCATCCCTTAAATCAAAATATACCTGCTTATGCAAAAAATTACTCTTGAGCAACAGTTCAATGCTCGACATTTAGACGTTAAATACAAAGACATTTGGGATAGAGGAATCCATCTATTCACGATCAACGATCGCAATCGCGACTTTTATTATAGTATTTTTTATGTAGACCTCTTATTTGCTGAAGTTATTTATAACAAGCTTAATGGAGAGATTATGACTATAAAGAGCTTTAGTGATAAGTCCAAGATGCTATTTTACTTAAGAGAAGACTTCTCTTAACCCTTAGCTCTTTTTCCTGTACCAAATATTAAGTATAAGTCCGGTAACCACCAATAGGGTTCCAACCAGACTTAGAACCGGATATTGGTCCCCAAACCAAAAAACTCCGGCTACCATGGTAAAAAGTACCTCTACATACTTTAGAGATACCACCTTATTGGTCGCCTGGGACTGGAATGCCTTTGTCATAAACAACTGTCCGAAGTACCCAAAAACCCCTAAGCTTAACAGTAATACCCATTCTATGCCTTGTGGTGTTGTCCAATCAAAAATGGATAATACTCCTCCTACCAAGACCGAGATCCACATAAAGTAATTGACAATAACCACAGGGTGATCCCTTTGCCCTATTTTACTGATCAGCACATATACAATTCCACTAAAAAAGGCTGAAATCATAATTAATACGAACCCGAAAGAATCGATATTAGGATCAAAGCCCTTGATCATTAATACTCCTGAAAACGCCATTAAGAAAAATAGCCATTGTACATGCTTTACATGCTCTTTTAAGAAAATAACGGCTAATATTGTAGCAAAGATGGGCGATAAGTACCGTAAAGACACTGCAGAACCGATAGGCAAGTAATTTATCGACATAAAAAACAATCCCATAGAAGTAACCCCTGCAAGTCCTCGTGATATCAATAATACCTTTTGATTTCCCAGAATGGGTATTTTATGCCACAGTAGATAGCTCATCGTAAAAAAGAGGGACCCAAAGGCCCTAAATAACACTAGCTGTCCACTACCGTAGTGTGCTAAGTATTTTACGAACAGATTCATTACTGTAAAAGACACAGCGCTGAGGAGCATAAAATAGATAGCTTTCTTCATACGGGAAGTAAAAATACACCTTCAAAAAAGATTATACCTGCTTTTTGGGTAGATTTTATGGTTTACAAATCAAGCCTAAATACCTTTTTCAATCTATTTGCCTGGTTCTCAGGAATCCCAGCTTTTTCGGCATATTCATTCCATCGAGATATCACCTCTTTTATTTGTGCAATCGCTTCTCTACTTCCTTTATAGCTTATCTTATCCCCTACAGCGATAAGATCTTCCAAAACAAAATCATCTCTTTTACCATTAATGGACATTTGGTGCATGCTTGTCCAGATCCCAACAGGATTATAAGAATACGTAATATCATAAGCTGGCGAGAGTCGCCACGTACCTTCCTGATCCATTAGAAAGGAAATGTTTTTGGTATGATCATCCTGATTACGGGCAAT
This sequence comes from Aquimarina sp. KJ22-3, assembly GCF_055808215.1. Taxonomy (NCBI): domain Bacteria; kingdom Pseudomonadati; phylum Bacteroidota; class Flavobacteriia; order Flavobacteriales; family Flavobacteriaceae; genus Aquimarina; species Aquimarina sp. KJ22-3. The sequence goes on from NZ_CM147859.1 coordinate 2,925,087, forward strand.
AACATTAAACAACATTCTTTTATACAGTTGAATAGCATCAGTATGGGGTAATCGCAATTGTCGCATGATCTCAAAGGCATTTTCGTAAGAATACGCCCCAGGAGACTTATAATCAAAATGCGCCAAAGAGCATAAGGTCTGCATATGCATTTTTTGATCATTCCCTACACGATCAAATCGTCTGGTCATAAAGTGAGCACGATCGTTTTCTTCAAAAAGTAGAGATTTTTCCATCTCTATACCGCAATCTAGTGCCATCAAGTAGTATGCATACTCTATTCTACCATATCCTTGGGGATCTCCCAAGGCAGCATCATTTACTCCATCAAACTTAAATATGTAATGCTCAAAACCATCTGGTGCTTTGGTTTGCCCCGATCGTATTTCATTGGTTTTATCGTTAAAAGCAATAATCGCCTTGGCCCGTTGTCCTCCGGCAGATGTACCTACTTTGATCAACTCATTAAGATGTTCGGTTTCTGCTAGATTAAGCTGTAGCTTTTCTCTTGTATTTAATATTTTTTCTGCAAGACCCGTTAATTTATCTACTTCAAGTACGGTAGTTTTGGCTTTGCCTATGTTTTTTGCAGGTTGAAACTCCAAAGCTCCCATTCCTCTGGTACCGATATAGCACAAACGATCCAAAGGAGTAAACTCTGATTTTGGAATATTATTCAATGCCAACCATTGGTCAATTAATCGATTTCCGAAGTCGTCTGGTAATACATCAGATAACATTCCCGGCAAACCGCGATAGGTTTCCTGATTGAGATTGGGGAAACTGTATATTCTATTTGTAGAGTTTTGCAAAGGCATATGTATGGGCGAAACATCGAGGTTTTTTGCCAAAAACGAAGGAAAAAACTCAAAAGATCCAAAGTTTCTGGTTTTATCCCAGCTTAATGCGCCTAACTCATTTCCCCATAAGGTGATCTTAATAACATCTACCATGATGTATCGTCATTTTTAGGTTTACTACTTCGAGAAGCTCTTTCTCGTTCTTTGCCTTTTAGTTTTAACAACTCAATTGGGCTAACACCGGGAACGGGGAGTAACTTATTTAAGGCTTCCAAATCTCCAAAGGCACGCAATATTTGAACGAAAGTAAGTAGCGTGGTAGTCTTTCCAGATTCAAAATTTTTGATGGTCTGCACATGAACACCCGCTCTTTTTGAAAGCTCATCCTGCGTGATATTAAGATTTAATCGTTTCTGTTTTATACGTTGAGTAAGCTCTATTAATACCTGCTCATCTGATAAATTATTCATATTCATAACAACTCAATAAAATATAGTATAATATACAATACAATCAACTTTATATTTTAAAGTATAAAAAAATATACTTTAAATAAAAGTTCAATACAAATATAACAAAGTATAACTAAATATATTTTAAATTAATATTAAATTATTAATGTATACCAAAATATACTTTAAAAAATTAATTTAAATGAAATATTGTAATCATATGGTAACAAATGCAAATAAACCACTTATCAAAATACTTTAGGTAATAAAGCATAGCACATTGCTTATCATTGTGTTGGATAAATTATAATTATGACCAAAACAGCATATAAACAAACAACATTTAACGGTTATCATAATATTTATTACCTTCGCTACTATAATCCCCCGAATCACTATTATGAAAAAGCTGATTGTTATTCTGCTGCTTTTTTTGACTCCTATTCTCACCTATTCCCAAATCCATAAAGTTTTGGATTCGGAGCAGAGCTCTCCTATTTCGTATGCCACGATCTCTTTTGGAAATGGTAACGGTACTTTTGCGGATGCGAATGGTAATTTCATGTTTTCTAAAAAATGGTATCCAGATATCGATTCTTTATACATTTCTGCCATGGGATATAAAGAACTAGCGCTTTCTACCGACAACATGCCCAAAAAGATATTTCTGACACAAGATGTGTCTGAGTTGAAGGAAGTTGTTGTGGTTGCTGAAAGAAAAAGAAAATACAAAACCAAAAAGATCAGTGCCGAGGTGCATAAAGACTATTTTAGATGTTGGCTCCCTACCGTAGAATCAGAAATTGCTGTGTTTTTCCCAAGAAATCCAGAAAAACCCACAAAGATAGCTTCAGTATACCTGCCTGTTAAAGTAGAGTCCTCGAATAAAAATGCAACCAGAAATCAACGTTTTTCAACCTTGTTCAAAATGCAGTTTTATGCCAATGATAATGGTGTACCCGGCAAACACCTTACCTATGAAGACATTATTTTCAGGGTAACTGACCAAGATAAACCTAATTTTGAACTGAACATTTCAGAATATAAAATTTATATCCCTAAGGACGGTATCTTCATCTCAATTCAAGTTTTAGGATATACCGACAAAGAAGGCATACTGCAACAAACCAAGAAATATCATGAGGTAGAGACGCGTAAGGGAATGGTTAAGGTTTCTACCACGTTTAGACCGTTACTTCCGTTTACCGACAAAATTGAAGGATATAAAACGTTTACCAGAAGGGTATTTTATAAAAACCGTACCTGGCAACGATTTGACGAAAAGTATAGTGCCAATAATAATTTGATCAAAAACAATGATATGAATTATGGAATGGGGCTTAAATTACATCTCTACGAAGATGAGTAGTATAAATTGAAGCTAGTCTAGAAACGATCTTCTTTTCTCATTAAATTGCACCGCTACTTCTCTACTCTTTTCCTGTAATGTTCTATGTTCTGCATGAGCTACAGCATCAGATATATTTAAGTAATGATGATTCTTACCCAATTTATCGGTGAATCCAGATCTCTTTAAAAAGTCCCGTACAGGACCGATTGTTCCTGCAATTAACAATTGAATCCCCTGCCCTTCTAGATATTCATGAATGTCCTCAAACACATGCAAACCCGTACTATCCATATCATGCATATTGGTATTGTCCAGAATCAAAAACTTGGGTATAACATCCCTTTTGGAAACATAAGACTGAATTGCATCTTTAAAAAACCCAGCATTTCCAAAATATAGTTGATTGTCAAATCGTATGATCATATATTCTTGTGATCTTTTTGCCTCAGGGAATCGATTTACGTTGCGATAATAAGTGGTCCCAGGGATATTTACCAACTCTGCTATATGAGGTCTAGAGCTGTAATACTGCAAAAAAACAAAAGAAAGGATCACTCCTATAAAAATCCCGTTTTCTACACCAAATACCAAAGTACCCACAAAAGTGATCATCATTACAAAAAAGTCTCTCCTCTTGACCTGGTATAAATACTTAGCTTCGCTAACATTAATCAAACCAAAAACCGAAACCAAAATAATGGCGGCCAATACGGATTTTGGGATGTAGTAAAAGAATTGCGTAAGAAACAATAGGGAAAGCACTACCATCAATGCTGCAATCATAGAAGATATCGTGGTTTTGGCACCGGCTTCGTCATTAATGGCAGTTCTACTATAACTCCCAGAAGAAGGCACCGCAAGAAAAAAAGCACCGATCACCTTTGCCATTCCCAAAGCAAAAAGTTCTTGATTGGGTCGCACTACATGATCTCTATTCTTCATCTCCATAGATTTGGCAATCCCTATACTCCCTACATAACCAATAAAAGTGACAGTCAACACACTAGGAATTAACGCCATCATATCTTCATAACTCATAGGAGGAATTTGAAAAGAAGGCAATCCACTGGGGACCTCTTTGATTACTGAAACTCCCTTGTCATGCAATCCAAAAAAGTAGGTTGCCAAAGTAGTAATCAAAAGCATCAATAAAGCTCCTGGAAAAGATCTTTTCCATTTTTTAAGTAACATAATCGCCAGAATCGAAAACAAGCACATTCCAAAGGTGATCCACTCAATTTCTCCAAGGTGTACTAAAGCATAACTTACGGTTTGATACGTATGTTTTACATCAGGAATAGACATTCCAAGACTTTCTTCTAACTGTGATACGATAATTATTATGGCTGCAGCCGAGATAAAGCCAGAAATCACAGGTTGGGAAATCAAGTTAACTAAAAACCCCATTCTCAGTAGACTCATCAGTATCTGCGTAATCCCGATTAAAAGCCCTAGAAAAAGAACTAGACTTACAAAATGTTCAGAAAAAGGCTCTGCCAGCTCACTCACTCCACTCATTACCAAAATTGCAGTAACTGCAACAGGGCCAATACTTAACTGTTTAGAAGTTCCTAATAACGCATAGATGATTAACGGCACCAAACAGGCATACAACCCATAGATTGGTGGCACCCCCATCAACAATGCATAAGCAATTGCCTGAGGAATCAGCACTACGCCTACCGTTATTCCCGCAATAGCATCAGATCGAAAAACTGCAGATTTGTATTGCCCGTTCTTAAAGGTTTGAAGAAATGGAATTATTTTGTGTAAAGCTTTAACTGTAGTACGTGTTTATTGATATTGTAAATCTACAACAGTTAAGAATTTATCACAAAGATTTTCTTTTGGTTCTTGCATTTTTTTGAAATACCTATTTTTGGAAATATCTAATACATCAAACATTCTTCATTTCCTTATGAATGACACACTTTTACTTTTTCTATTAGCAGGAATTGGTTTTGTTGCCGGAGTGATCAATACCATTGCTGGTGGAGGGTCTTTACTAACCCTACCTATGTTAATCTTTATGGGGCTTCCTCCTGCTGTTGCCAATGGGACCAATCGTATTGGGATATTTATTCAATGTATAACTTCGATGGCTGGATTTAAAAGCAAGGGCATTAAACCTTCTCTTTTTGGAGTATATCTAGGTTTTTCTGCATTGATCGGTTCTATTATTGGAGCACAAATCGCTATAGACATTAAAGGTGATGTGTTTAATAAGATTCTAGCGGTTGTGATGGTCTTTGTAGTTATTTTTATGGTTTTTAAACCCAAAGTAAAAACTGAAGACCTTATAGATAGAATCCAAGGTAAGCATTTATGGCTTTCGGTTTTAGCTTTCTTTTTTATTGGGATCTATGGAGGATTTATACAAGCCGGAGTTGGTATATTTATTTTATTGGCATTGAGTTCAATCAATCATCTAAGTCTCGTTAAATCGAATGCCATTAAGGTACTGGTCGTTTCTATATACACCATTGGAGCTTTGGCTATATTCATTTATAACCAACAAATTGATTTTCTATACGGGTTTATTTTGGCTATTGGCAATGCAATAGGCGGTTGGGTTGCAAGTAGATGGGCAGTAAACAAAGGTGATGGACTGGTTAAAGTATTTTTGATCATTATGGTAATTGCCATGGCTATAAAGCTTTGGATAGACAGCTAGATCCTACGCTATTTCATTTTTTATAGCTCTTGTTGTCTATATAGTTCTCCCTTTTACCTTGTCTAACAAGAAGGAGTTTCTTTGTTTTAGCACTCTTTATACGTATCTTATACTCGCAATACACAAAATCGTCTTAAAATGAAAACTTTATGTCAATGCATAATTATTTGCCTTGTAATAATAAGTTGTAAATCTCAAAAGAATGAAGATGCTGAAGTTGTAAATGACAGTGATTTTCAGGAAGCCCCTCCTAAAGAACCTGTAAAAAAAGAGAGTGACATCAAAGTAGATCCTATTGGACATGCCACTGCTATTTTGGAATGGAAAGGCAAGACTATCTACATCGATCCTAATGGAGGACCCAAAGCTTTTGAAGGAAAAAAGACAGCGGATATTGTGTTGATTACTGATATACATGAAGATCATATGAATATTGATACCCTGGATAGCCTTGATCTTTCTACAACTGAAATGGTCGTTCCGCAAGCTGTTGGTGAACGTCTCCCTGCCGAATACACCGACCGATTGATCATACTCAACAATGGAGAAACCAAAGAGGTACAGGGAATTCCCATAGAAGCCATCCCTATGTATAATTTAAGACAAGAAGCCTTAAAGTTCCACCCCAAAGGAAGAGGCAACGGATATATCATTACGTTGGGTAAAGAACGTGTGTATTTTTCTGGTGATACCGAAGATATACCAGAGATGAGAGCTTTGAAATATATCGACAAAGCTTTTGTTTGCATGAACCTACCCTATACCATGACCGTAGAAAGTGCTGCCGATGCGGTTTTAGAATTTAAACCAAAAGAGGTGTACCCCTATCACTATCGTGGTTCAAACGGTTTTAGTGATGTTAATAAGTTTGTCGCTATAGTGTCCCAAAATCCTGAAATAGAGATTGTGCAATTGGATTGGTATCCTGGGCAGGATTAAATATAAAATTGTCTATTTGGCAAGAATGATTTTCTTTGCACAAAGTTCTTCTCTCTATTTATATGAGGACTACTAGTAACAAAAACAATCAATGGATATCAATTCCAGAATAGAACAACACTCCCATTTTGCGATATACAAACCTTTTGGATATCTAAGTCAGTTTGTAAATAACGGTCAAAAACAAAACAGTAAAAAACTATTAGGAGAGTTACATGATTTCCCAATTGGCACCATGGCCATAGGTAGACTTGACGAAAAATCTGAGGGTTTACTATTACTAACTACAGATGGTAAAGTATCCAACGACATCTGTAGTGGAAGTATTGAAAAGGAGTACTATGCCCAAGTCAATGGAGATATTACTGCTGAAGCAATCCAACAATTACAAAAAGGTGTGGAAATAGGTTTCAATGGCAAAAAGTACATTACAAAACCCTGCAAAGCTTTTAAAATATTGGATATCCCAAATTTCCCAGAACGTTCAAAAAAAATAAGAGATGATAGACATGGACCAACGAGTTGGGTAAGCATTACCCTTACTGAAGGAAAATTTAGACAAGTACGAAAAATGACGTCGGCTGTTGGGTTTCCTACGCTACGACTGGTGCGAACTCGAATTGGAAATATTTATCTGGAAGACATGGACGTGGGCGAAGTGAAACCAATGCAACATCTCCCCTCTAGTGTTTGAATACATAAACCACATCGCTCCTTAAAAATTAAGAAGCAACGTGGTCATCAAAACTATCGTAGCTTAAAGCAATGTGGCCAGTGATTGCTAGCCAAAGGATCTGCACACTCGCTATCCCCTCCGCTTATCTTTTTGATAGCATTGATATCCATAACTTGTTCTTTATTCAGAATTTTAAACTTTTTTAATTTTTCAATTTGATTCATAATTTTTAAAATTTCATTGTTAAATAAATAATTTAAAATTCCCGTCGACAGAAACATATGGATAAAAGTATATGGATTTCAAATGCTATCAAACCCTTACTTTCGCAATTTTATAAAATTGACTAGCTGAATACAAAAGGAGTTTATTGATGTAAAATACAAGTATATTGCATTCTAAAAGATGGTTATTAAGGCTGTTCAAACAGTAAGAACGAATAAACCAGCCTGTAGAAACATTGTTGTTTTGATGTAATAATTCAATAGAGTATAAAAACTAACAAAAACACTCCCGAAAATGCGCTTTAATCACATTTAACTGGGACCTTCTGATTTGTTTGTTTACCGTAAGAGATAAAGTGATTTTGGTAAACAAAGGCGTCATAAAATTGAAGCTAATCCAACCAACACAGGAATTCGTATTCTGAAATCGGTTTGACGCTTTGCCTTCTTCAATGGGATTAGGTTTGAATTCATCTGTATCCTCTAGAATTATTCCAGGAAAATGATCAGCATCCGGATCAAAAACTGTAATTGGAAAATTTAGCTCCTCGATGAGATGTAACATCACCCCTTCTAATTTTGGGAGTACTTCCTCTAATTTCTGCTCAAAAGGCTTATCTGCTTCTTTAAAATAGTTGGCAATATAGTGTGGGTCTTCTTCAGGGTTTGGGGGCATCGCAATGCTTACGGTCATCCCGGAAGAATAAAAAATCCTGAAATAGGTAGATGATGCTCCTGCTCCCGCCTCTCCACTCATGGGTAATTAACTTTTAATCGTTTAATAGACGTTGAAACTCTTCCAGATATTCCCCTAGATGATATCCATCCATTAATCCGTGATGTACATTTACTCCTATAGGTAAAATCATCTCGCCATGCTTCTTGGTATACTTTCCAAATGAAATTTTTGGAACACTATCCTTATATTGAAAATGTCGGGCATGCGTCAATCCGGTAAAATTATACCAGGGTATAGAGGAATAATGAATTGTATCCATTCTCTTGGTAGAATCTATATGCCGTAACCCTTTACTATTCTGTACTTCGGCAATCTCTAGTTTTGCCATTTCCACAAAACGATCAAAATCTTTAGTATACTCCAAAAATGAGAACCCAAACGTATGATCCTCTCGTCCAATTGTAGGAGACGCATGTATGACATCATAAACTACCGCTTGATTTTCTTCTATTCGATATCGAAAAGGTTCGATGGCATTTGCAGCCTGCAATGATTTATGTAAATAGAATAAAAAATAAGGATATCCAAAATCCTTGATCTTTTGATATCCTTTAGTAAAGTCAACTGTTGTTGTAATTCCGAAAAATGGCTCATCAAAACTATTAAAGAATTCAAAATGTTCTTTTCGGTTCCATTGGTCAAGATCGATTACCTTTTTCATTGGTTGTATTGGTTTTCAAAGGAATTCATTGTACGTTATTTCAGCGGATACTACTTAAGAAACAAACGTTACCACTACAATATTTCTAATAGCTCTGTGGCTCTTACAAAACTTCTAAAATTAGGGTGTTTTACTTCTTCATCTACCATTTCATGCACCCAAGTGGTGTGAAAAGGGATGTGAAAAGCATGCGCTCCAATATTGAGTACTGGTAAAATATCCGATTTTAAAGAATTTCCTACCATCAAAAACTCCTCTTCCTTTATATCCAGCTGTTTTACCAATTTACGATACTGTTTTTCTGTCTTATCAGATACAATTTCAATATGGTGGAAATGCTTTTCTAGGCCCGATTTAATCAGCTTGCGTTCCTGATCCAGTAAATCTCCTTTGGTAGCCATGACCAACTTATATTTTTTCGACAACTCCTCCAAAGTTCGATCAATACCATCGATTAGTTCTACAGGCTCCTGAAGCATTTTTTTCCCTTTGTTAATCAAAGCTTCCAACAAATCCGTATGCAGATTACCATCTGTTATTTTTATCGCAGCTTCTATAAGGGATAGCGTAAAAGGCTTGATCCCATAACCATACAACGGAAGGTTTTGCATTTCTACCTCAAAAAGTAGTTTATGCGCTTCTTTTCGTGGTAAATAAGCCTCTAAAAGATCACAAAACTCCTCTTCTGCACGTCTGAAAAAAGTCTCATTCACCCAAAGGGTATCATCAGCATCAAAAGCAATTACTTTTATGTTATGTAATGACATTTTTTCCTCTATTATCGTACTAGCTTTTTGTACTTGATTCGTTTTGGCATCAAATCTCCTCCTAGTCGTTTTTTCTTATTTTCTTCGTAGTCAGAGAAACTACCTTCAAAGAAATACACTTGAGAATCACCTTCAAAAGCTAAAATATGTGTACAAATTCTGTCTAAGAACCATCTATCGTGAGAGATCACTACGGCGCATCCTGCAAAGTTCTCCAAACCTTCTTCCAAAGCACGTAATGTATTCACATCAAGATCATTGGTAGGCTCATCTAGAAGCAACACATTACCTTCTTCTTTTAAGGTCATTGCCAAATGCAGACGGTTACGTTCTCCACCTGATAAGGCAGATACTTTCTTGTTTTGCTCGCTTCCACTAAAATTGAACCTACTTAAATACGCACGAGAATTTACTTGTCGCCCTCCCATCATCACCAATTCCTGCTCATCACTGAAGTTTTGCCAGATGGTTTTTTCGGGATCGATATTGCTATGCGATTGATCCACATAAGCTATTTTTGCAGTATCTCCAACGGTAAAGGTTCCTTTGTCTGCCTGCTCTTCGTTCATGATCATTTTAAAGATCGTTGTCTTTCCTGCACCATTTGGACCGATTATTCCAACAATACCAGCTTGCGGTAAATTGAAGTTAAGGTCTTCGTATAACAGTTTATCTCCAAAGGCTTTGCTTACTCCGTTAGCTTCAATAACATTGGTTCCTAATCGTGGACCATTTGGGATATATATCTCTAACTTTTCGTCGACCTGTTTTTGATCCTGGCTCATTAACTTATCGTAATTGCTAAGACGGGCCTTTTGTTTTGCTTGTCGTCCTTTTGGAGCCATGCGTACCCATTCTAACTCTCGTTCTAAAGTTTTTTGACGTTTAGACGCTTGTTTTTGTTCTTGTGCTAAGCGCTTAGCCTTTTGATCCAACCATGAAGAGTAATTTCCTTTCCAAGGGATTCCTTCTCCTCTATCCAATTCTAAGATCCAACCTGCAACATTATCCAAAAAGTAACGGTCGTGCGTTACTGCTATTACCGTACCTTTATACTGTTGTAAATGATGTTCTAACCAATGTACAGACTCTGCATCCAAGTGGTTGGTAGGCTCATCGAGTAATAATACGTCTGGTTCTTTCAGTAATAATCGACATAAGGCTACCCTTCTTCGTTCCCCTCCTGATAATACGCTGATCTTTTTGTCAGAATCTGGAGTACGTAGCGCATCCATCGCTATCTCTAACTTGGTGTCTAGCTCCCAGGCATTACTGGCATCGATCTGATCTTGCAACTTTGCCTGTTTATCCATCAACTCCTGCATCTTGTCTGCATCTTCATATACCTCTGGTAAGGCAAACATATCGTTGATCTTGTTGTACTCATCCAGTACAGCTACCGTCTCGGCCACACCTTCTTTTACTACCTCAAGTACGGTCTTTTCAGGATCTAGTTGCGGTTCTTGTTCTAGTAATCCTACGGTATATCCAGGAGCAAATACTACGTCTCCCTGATAGTTTTTGTCTACACCAGCAATAATCTTTAATAAAGTAGATTTACCAGAACCGTTAAGTCCCAGAATACCAATTTTGGCTCCGTAGAAAAAGCTGAGATAGATGTTTTTAAGTACTGGAGTATTCGCTGTTTTAAACGTTTTGGTTACCCCAGACATGGAGAAAATAACCTTTTTGTCGTCTGACATATGTCTTTAAATTAGTTTGATTAGATGATTTGAGTTCTGAAAGATTACACTCTTCCTTTTAGTGCATTAAACACCCATGCAATTGCAAAAAAACCAACACCAACAGCTGCAAATCCATATCCTGACACATCTCTATATCTGAAAGCTCCCAGTGCTATTAGTGATAGCCCAACTATGATCATTATAAAAGTTGCCCATGCAAGCACGGTGTTTTTATTCATTCCCATAAAATGTTATTTAGTACAATACGTTGTGTATTTATTAATAATCGAATAGCAAATATCGGTATTTTCTCTACAAAAAATAGTTTTTTAGGGTTCAGTTAAGATATTAAAAACAATTATCATCTGTTTTACAATCTATTAACGATTAACTTTTACATAAAAAACGAGTACAATTTGGCAATCATACTCGTTTGCTATCAAAACAAATTTAAACTAGATCGATTGATTATCCACTCTGGATTCTAACACGGATTCTATAGCGTTTGGAATATTTTCGAACAGATCATATCCTGTAAGACTTTCTATAGTCTTTACCGATGTTCTAAAACGTGTCCAGTCACTGCTAATTCCTTGATCGTTGGGTAGATTAATGGCAATGATTCGAGTAGATGTCGTTACTCTATTAATATCATTAGTACCATTAGGCAAAACTAATGCAACCTTCCAAAAAGAATCTGGCACAGTAATATTTCCATTATCTATTGTAGAAGCAAAACCATTACTCCCGGTTCCACCACTGCCAATCACTCCCGAAACAATATGGATCTCATTTCCAGCATTAATCAAGGTTCTCAGGTAATTTTCGAAATTGACCCAGGTTCTTCGGTTATTATCAGGAGCCTGCGGAGCTATATTGGTCATAAAATAAGTATTCTCATTAGAATCAGCACTCCCATTCCTATCCGCAGATGGACATATATGACCTCTATCAAATCCTGATCCAGTATAATCGCTGGTGGTTGCCCTGAAAAAATTACTAGGCAACGTTCGGTCTTGTTTAAAACAATTACATCTCGGGGTATTACCGGTCCAGGCGTTACTCAAATGCCAACTTACCCAGTTTGGAGTTCCTTTACTATTGTTATAAGAAAGTATAAAATCTGGTTTTGATAGATAGTAGTTGTTTGCAGATGATCCCGCATTAGATGGGTTACCAAAGGTAAGATTACTATCTCTTGAAGGTGTTCCCCCTCCTCCATTATCACCTCCTCCGGTAGATCCGGTAACAATTTCCACATTATCGATATTGATTCTGTTAGAACCACCACCAGTTTTGTAAATTCCGTATCGAACAGATTCGGTGTCATTTACTGTAAAAGTCACAGTATTTAATGTTGTGGATGTCGTATTGACCGTAGAACCCGCATAAAACCAAGAGGATCCATTGTCATAAGAAGCGATTAGTCTCCAGGAAGAATTACCATCGTTTCCGTACTTCGCATGACGTACCCTAATCGTCTGTGCGCCATTATCCATATTGAAAGACATTGTTATATATCCTCCATTACGGATGCGAACCGACTTAGAACCAAATTTCCTGTCATTAGATAAGGTCCCGATGAGTGCATCATTAAAATACCAGTTTCCAGACGAAGAAAGGTTAACGCTACCCCCGGCATAGCTCCCCTTGGAGCCAGATTCGTAAGTTTCTGTAAAACCCGAAGCTCTTTTACCAGTGAAATTATGTTCGTGTGGACCAATATTATCATAAAAGTGAGTCTCGGCTTTTAATTGCCCATTGATCACCAAAGGGATGGACTCTATTGGTTCGTAGATAGCTTCATCATCCGTGTTACAACCAACAACAAATAATACGAGTAAACTGAAAATAATAGAATGAATGTGTAAATGTCTCATAACTGAAAGTTATATTTTGGTTTATGAATACATCAAATTAATTCTAAGCACGTTATGAGATTGTTAACCAGATAGAAACAAATGTTATTTTTATCAACAGCTTATCAATATTTATGAGCAGATTACTACATCTACTGGTTAAACATTTCTAAATTAAGCAGGGATCCTTTATTAAATTGGTGTTTTTTGTATTTTCGTGCAAACAATACACACAAATGGATTTAAACTTCAATAAGAACGAAGATCACAATAAGTTACTGGTTTCAGAATTACGCCAAAGACTAGTTAAGGTGAAATTAGGAGGTGGTGAAAAACGCATCAAAAAATTACATGACAAGGGCAAAATGACCGCTCGAGAACGCATCGATTATCTTTTGGATAAAGATGCTAAATGTATCGAGATTGGTGCTTTTGCAGGAGATGATATGTACCAGGAACACGGAGGTTGTCCTAGTGGTGGTGTAGTGGTAAAAATAGGCTATGTCGCCGGCAAACAGTGTATCGTTGTAGCCAACGATGCTACGGTAAAAGCTGGAGCCTGGTTTCCGATAACAGGAAAGAAAAACTTAAGGGCGCAAGAGCTTTCTATAGAAAACAAATTACCGATTATCTATCTGGTAGACAGTGCTGGGGTGTATTTGCCGATGCAAGATGAAATTTTTCCGGATAAAGAACACTTTGGAAGAATCTTTCGCAATAATGCCGTAATGAGCAGTATGGGGATTACTCAGATCTCTGCTGTGATGGGAAGTTGTGTTGCCGGGGGAGCTTATTTGCCTATCATGAGTGATGAAGCTCTAATCGTCGACAAAACAGGAAGTATATTTCTTGCTGGTAGTTATTTGGTGAAAGCCGCTATAGGAGAAAGTATTGATAATGAAACGTTGGGTGGTGCCACCACGCATTGCGAAATCTCTGGAGTAACCGACTATAAAGCCAAAGATGATAAAGATGCTTTGGACACCATACGTAATGTGATGTCTAAAATTGGAGACTTCGAAAAAGCAGGTTTTAATCGTACTGAAGCAATAGCTCCAAAAGAAAATCAAGAAGATATTTACGGTATCCTTCCGAAGGCTAGAAATGAGCAATACGATATGATGGAAATCATTAATCGTTTGGTTGATGATTCTGATTTTGAAGAATATAAAGCGGGATACGGACAAACAATCATTACCGGATATGCCAGAATTGATGGTTGGGCTGTTGGTATTGTGGCCAATCAAAGAAAAATAGTAAAAAACAAAAAAGGCGAAATGCAATTTGGTGGAGTCATCTACTCGGATTCTGCTGATAAAGCCACTCGTTTTATTGCGAATTGTAACCAAAAGAAAATCCCACTAGTATTTTTACAGGATGTTACCGGATTTATGGTAGGTAGCAAAAGTGAACACGGAGGAATTATAAAAGATGGGGCCAAAATGGTAAATGCCGTAAGTAATAGTGTGGTTCCCAAATTCACCGTAGTTGTGGGGAACTCTTATGGAGCCGGTAATTACGCAATGTGCGGAAAAGCCTATGATCCAAGGTTGATTTGTGCCTGGCCAAGTGCAGAATTAGCCGTGATGGGTGGTGCTCAGGCAGCCAAAGTGTTACTGCAAATTGAAACTGCTTCGTTAAAGAGCAAAGGTGAAGCACTTTCTGAAGCCGATGAAAAAGCACTATTTAACAAAATTAAAGAACGTTATGACAAACAAACCTCCCCATATTATGCAGCAGCCCGTATATGGACAGATGCTATTATTGATCCATTAGAAACCAGAAATTGGATTTCTATAGGTATAGAAGCTGCCAACCACGCCCCTATCGAAAAGAAGTTTAACTTAGGGGTGATCCAGGTTTAAGTAGCATAATGAAAATAAAAATTGTAGTTCTATTTTTAGCTTTATATAGTTTTAATCAAATAGAAGCCCAGTCGGATGAAGGGTTAGTTCAGGAAATTGAGAACCATCTTAGTCGTTCCAAAGAATTGAGTCAAAAGAATATTGATAGTTCTCTATACTATTCGGACCAAGCACTAGAATTGGCCAAAAACATAGCTAATGACACCCTATTGGCAAAATCGAATTTGCAGAAAAGTAGCGTACTTATTCTGAAACGAAAGTTTAGTGAAGCAGATTCGCTATTACAACGTAATTTGGCCAAAAAACTACCAGAACATATAGCAGGTCAAACCCTGCATAATCTGGGTACCATCCAGTTTTATCAACAAGACTTTCAAAACGCTTTGGATATTTATCTAAAAGCTGCCAAAGTATTAGAAAATGCCAAGAGTAATAAACTATTGGTTAACACCTACTCCAATATTGGGTCCATAAATGCACATCTCAAAAATTACAAAAATGCTCAGGTATATCTCGAACGTGCATTGCCGTTAAGTGATTTTAATCAGATATTGAGATTGCAAATTTTGGTGAACCTAAATAATATCTATAGAGAACAAGGCTTACATTCAAAATTCGAAAGCACTGCATTTGAAGCCGAAGGCCTTGCAAAAGAATATAACGCACAAAGCATTCTGTCTGTTATCTATAATAACCTCACCACGTATTACAGCGATGATGTGCCTGATTTTGAAAAAGCAATTTTTTACGGCAAAAAGAGTCTTGCTTTAAAGAAAGCGATCAATAAAGCTACCGATCTAAGCATCAACTACAACAACATGGGAGATGCCTACCTTAAAAAAGGAGAGTATCGTCTAGCTATTCGCTATTTGGATAGCGCATTACCCACTGCCAAAGGCGTGCTAAAATCCTATGTTTTGAACAACCTTAAAGAAGCGTATACGGGATTAAATGATTTTAAATCTGCCATTAGATATGCTGACTTAAAGGACGAAATTAAGGATTCGATCACCAGTGCCCAACAAAGAGAAAAGGTTGCAGAGCTAACCGAACAGTTTGAGTCTGAAAAAAAGCAACAGCAGATTGATATTTTGGATACCAAAAATGAGCTTCAGGCCTTAACGATCAGACAGCAAAGAGGAATGCTCATTGTATTTGGGGTTATAGCTCTATTGATTCTAATCCTAGGGTATTTTGGATTCAAGAACTACAAGACTAAACAACAGCTGGACACGGTGTTACTGCAACAAAAGTTGAGAAAAACTCAATTAAATCCTCACTTTTTGTTTAATGCACTACAAAGTATTCAAAATTTTGTCTACCAAAATGATAAAGATAAATCCGGTTCGTATTTATCAAGTTATTCCAAATTGATACGGCTTGTCTTGGAGAATTCTGAAGATAATTTTACCAGCGTAGCTGATGATAAGTTAGCCCTAGAATCCTACCTCAAGCTCCAACAACTTACACACAACGAGTCTTTTACCTATCAGATAGAAATAGAAGAAAGTGTTGAAGAGGATTTTGATCAAGTCCCCTCTTTGATCACACAACCTTTTGTAGAAAATGCCATTTTACACGGTATCAAAGATGTTCCTGATGGCAAAGTGTCCATAAAATATTATAAAGAAAATGATCAATTGCATGTCGTAATTGCGGACAATGGAAAAGGAATATCTTCTAAAAAAGAGGCCTCAAAAAAATTACACAAGTCAATGAGTTCAGAGATTATCAAAGAACAACTCAAAAATTTGAACAAAGCTTCCAAAAATTTTAACGGGGACCTTACCATTAATTCTTCGTCTTCTGGGACAGAAGTAATTTTAACTTTTACTGCAGCTTAATAATCTATTGTATATTTAGGGTATGAATCAAAATATCAGCTGTTTTATTGTAGAAGATGATCCACAGGCTCTTGAGTACGCTACCTCCATTATACGAAAACATGAAGAAATAGAAATACTCGGAAATTCGGATACAATCGAGGAAGCTGCAAAATGGGTAAAAGAACTGCAACCGGATTTTTTGATTCTTGATGTGTTTTTGAGTGATGGTAATGCCTTTGAGTTCTTGGCCTTGTTTGAAACCATCAATTTTAAGATCATTTTTACCACCTCTTTTGCCAAATATGCGGTTGAAGCCTTCAAATTCAGTGCACTGGACTATTTGTTGAAACCCTATGAAGAAAATGATCTGATGAGGGCGTTAGAAAAGGTAAAACAAGACATGCATTCCAAAAATTACGAACTTCAACTGAAGACCTTGTTGCAGAATTTTTCGGATAACAAACCTCCTCAAAAAATTGTACTCAAAAACGCGGATACCATCAACGTGGTGCATACCGAGGATATTCTATATGCGAAGTCTGATAATAACTACACGACTTTCAAACTTAAAACAGGAAAGGAAATCTTGGTTTCTAAACCTTTAAAGTCATTTGACCAAAAACTAACTCCCTACAACTTTTTCAGAGTGCATCAAAGCTTCCTTATTAATTTGAGTTATGTTTCCGCATTTAATAAAAGAAACGAAGAAGTGGTTTTACAACAAGCCCATACGATCCCAGTTGCACAAAGCAGAAAGAAGTATTTGTTGGATTATATCAAAGGGCATTTGTAAAATTCTCACGTTTCTACTGCTATTTCTAAAATACTAAGGGCAAATTCTCATTGTACAACTTTTGTGTGTCATCATAGTGTACCTTAGTTCTTACGAACTAATGTATAAATAACAATTCTACAGCAATGACACGAATTATCATCACCGCACTCTCTATTTTTTTCTGATTTCTTGCGGAAAAAATAAGGAAAAAGAAGAACCAGGTTTACTAGATGTGATTGAAGGGGTTTCTGACCTAAATCAAATAGCGAAAGAAGCAGAAAAAATTGAAGAAGAAAATGATCAGCTCATAGCTGCTACGCCTATTTCTAATGAAAGCATGAAGAAAAATCTTCCGGAGACTATTTTGGGATATCCAAGAACCAAATTTTCGGTAGGTAATCAATTTATGCCAGATGTATCTATGGGAGAAGCCGAATATGAAAGTGAGAACGGAGCATTTATTTCACTTTCCATAATAGACGGAGCTGGAGAAACAGGAAGTGCGATGGTGACTTTGGCCAGACTTGGGTTTGCCAGAGATTTTGAAGAACAAACGGACAGAGGGTATCGCAAATCAACCACAATAAAAGGGTACAAAGCTGTTGAAGAAGTAGAAAAAGATCCCTATGACAACCGAGAAACTTCAAAAATAGACCTCATGGTGGGTAATCGCTTCTTAATTTCTCTAGAAGGTGATGCTTCTATAAAACAATTAAGAGAAGCTGTTGGGGAGATGGATCTTGATGCTTTTGAAAACCTAGCTGAATAATAACAAATCACACAAAATCAATTAATAAAAAAGTAATATGAAAAAAGTAATTAGGATACTTTCTGTGTTTTTGGTCATCAGTACATTTCAATCTTGCTATGTAGTAAAGAAGTCAGACCAATTTTTTGGTATTGAAACTTCTACTAAAAACACCTTATACCTTATCGATATATCAGGAAGTATGGAAGGTATAGATGAAGGATCAATCAAAGATCAGGTAATGCGAGAAGCTGGGAATAAAGCTGGGAGTGCCGTAAGCAACGCCATTGGAGGAAAAATAGGAAGTATTTTGGGAAAACAGGTAACCAAACAAGCTACCAAATTAGGAGCGGTAAAACGTAAACTAATCCCAGCAATCAAAGGACTTCCTGATGGTAAAAAGTTTGCCGTATTTGCTTACAACAATGATGTAACCAAACAATCCGTAGAACTTCGCTTAGCTAGCAATATGTCTAGAACTTCTGCTAATATTTTTGTGGAGAATCTCAAAGCCGGTGGTGGTACCAATACTGCAGGAGGTTTGGTAGAAGCAATTTCTACTCCTGGGGTACAGGAAATTGTATTGATGAGCGACGGTCTTCCAAATGGTGGTCCAGAAGCTGTTCTTGAAGAAATCAGAAAAGTCAACACCAATAACATCATCATTCATACCATAGCCTTTGGAGAAGATGCTGACCATAACTTCATGAGAACCTTGGCTCAAGAAAACAATGGAATCTTCATAACTTCAAAAATGTAGTACCAATGATCAGATTACAAAAAAACAAGGTATTTCTTTATGTTTTGGTATTCTTGGGAGGAATCATCATGTCCTTTGGACAAGAGTGTAATGCGGTGCCTTTTATGAAAAAAGGAGCTATACTCACCTATACCAATTATAACAAAAGAGGGAAAAAAGAAAGTACTACCAGTCATGAAACTATTTCAATTACTGGAGATGGCAATACAGTTTCTGCTATTATCAAAGCGACAGTCAGTGATGAGAAAGACAACAAAACGTTTGATACCGAGTATAAAGCCAACTGCGACAATGGACTATTCAGTTTGGATATGCTAAGGTTTTTCAATTTTGATAAACTTTCTGAGCATAATAAAAATAATCTCAGTATTAAAATCGACGGCGATGTTTTAGAATTTCCTGTTGGGATGCAACCCGGAGATGATCTTAACGACGGAAATATTTCAATAAAAGTGAATAGCGAAGCTTTTACCCTGGTCACAATGACTTTTGACGTGTTTAACCGAGAAATTGTTGGAGAAGAAACCATTACGACTCCAGCAGGAACCTACAAGTGTAAAAAAGTGACTTTTGATTTCACTTCCAAATTTGGAATTATTAATGTAAAAGGAACTGGTGTGGAGTGGTATTATAACGATGCGATGGTTGTCAAGTCTGAATCGTACAACAAAAAAGGAAAACTTATTGGATATCACGAGTTGACAGGGATTCAATAAAACATACATCTCAATTCAGAAAAATAACATATAATCTATAACAACAATTTATTATGATAGTTTGGTCAGGAAGAGGGTTTCTCTCGGTTTTAGTACTAGCCGTAGTACTTTTTGGATTAAGTAACATATTACCCAAAGAACAAAGCAATTTATCATTTGCTATTAGTCTGTTTATTGCTGCAATTTTTAGTTGGATCATAGGAAAGAAATGGAATGAATCCAATCAAAAAACAATGGTAGACAAAGAAAGTGGACAAGAAATAGTGATTAAGCCCAACCATAGTTTGTTTTGGATCAAAATGCAATATTGGGGTCCTATTTTTGGTATCCTAGGAATAATTATGTTGGTCAAACAGTTTTTATAAAAATCGAATTAGTACATAAACAATAAAAGTAATTTGGAATTAGAGGTTATAATCAATTCCTAATTCTAATCTAAGGGAAATCACCTCAATTCAGTCTTTAAATAGGCTGTTTTGAGGTTTTTTTGTGTCATATACAGTTGTGTCAATTTTATAAAATTGACAACACATTTCTTTAAAAACCAATGTTTTACACATAGTTTTACTCAAGTAACTTTAGCTAAAAGAACATCTAAATTATTAACTCATTAAACCAAAACCACATGAATCTTACTAAAGGAATCATTTTGTTTATTTGTGCTATCGCATTAATAAGTTGTCAAAAAGAAGATGATTTTACTCAATTCCAGGAAGTGAAATCAAACACAGATCAACACAAAATTTCGGCTAAAAACGGTAATAGAGAAGAAATCTGTATAGCTTATGGAATTCCAGTCGGATATAGAGTTATCGACCTGGTTTATAGACCATATTGCCCATCTCAAGGTCCAGGTTTTACTCCCAATACTGCTATTATTGAAAAAGAAAACCGCACTCCACGAATATTTAGAGCAGGAGCAGGATGCAATGATAATTATTGCATTTGGATTGTTGGTGAAAATTTTGAGCCCAATGCTTACATAGATATCCGAACAACCACAGGAGAAACAATTATCGGTACTTATAGAGGGGCAGATCGGCAAATAAACATTTCTCCAAATGGAGATGACACCATGTCTATTCGGTTACGAACCTCTTTTGAAAGGTCTGAATTTGCCAGTAGAGGTCTTAGAATATGGGTAGTCAATCCAGAAGCTAGAACCTGGGCAGATGGCAGAACAGTAACAAGACCTGGAAGCTCTGATCCCAATGATGGCTGCAACGGAGCAGGCTGTATAGATCCCTGAAAATTCAATACCAAAAAGAATCTATAAGAAAGTATCTTCCTCAAATTTGAAGGTACTCTCTTCTATCCACTCAAAGGCAGAACATAATAAATTTTAAAACTCAAAAAATGAAAAAAATATCAATCACATTAGTTATTATTCTTACCGCTGTATTCATTTCCTGTGAACAAGAGCAACCAGAAAATTTGGAGCAACCGCAACAAATCATAAAAGAGGATCTTGATCAAGAAGTCAATGGGAAATGGTTGACTTATTGCAATAGTTTTAAAGGGCGTGTTGATTTTAGGCTTGCTATCGACTTTTTCACAAGTATTCCTGGTGCGCCTACGGGAACCTTTATATTAGAAAATTGTCCTAACGGAGCCGGTTCTTGCTATCAAGTATTACAGAGAACCGTAAGAAACGGGGAAAATTTTAATTTTTACGTTTTAGGTGTTGATTTCAATGATACAGATACCTTCAGGGTAAAACTTTATCCACATGATACCAATCAAACTTCAACCAATTTTACCTTTATGTATCTAGGACCACAATTTGGTGTTGAAAGGAATTTAGGAGCGAGAAATGTTGTATCCGGACAAGCGGTTTATAACAATCTTAGTTTCGATTTCCCCGATCAATGTAATAGCAACCCGGGCAACATTTTAAATTAAAATCGATTATCATATCAATATGGAAACAAAGGCCCATATTAAATCTCTTTTCTATGGGTCTTTATTAAGGTTTTCAGTTAATCTACAAATAAAAAGCAATATGAATCATGAAAAACAATCTTCATCTTTTAAATTTTAAATCGATTACCAAATCAGAACAACTGTATATCAAAGGAGGGCATACTCATACCGACTGGACTTGTAACACTTCGGGGGACGACGTATACCAATATCTTCCTTCAGGTTGTCAAGGTTAAATCAGCCTATTTTCAGACAAAAAAATAACTCTTAAAAATGTATCATAATGATTAAAAACATCTTAAATCTTAACGGTGTGACCGTTCTAAAAAAAGGATCTCAAAAATCTATTAATGGTGGCTTTTTTGGGTGTCAACCCAGTCTTTTTGAGTGCAGATCCGATAGCGATTGCCCATGTGGGGGTCCTTGTGGGATAACTATCAATAATATTTTTGTTTCAGGGGTTTGTGCTTTTTAAATATATGCTTTAGCACTGCATATGTAATATCACGATCAAGTATAATTTGATAAAAAAACGGTAGTTCTTTTCAACTACCGTTTTTAAATATGTGGGATAATGATTATTTCGTTCTTTTTGGAATCGTAATCAACTCTGTTTGTCTTTCATTTACATATCTAAAACCATCCTTACCCCAGAATCCAGCTTCTTCTAGCATGATTCTAATATCCTTTTTCCATTCTGGAATAGTAACTGTTGTATTCAGTTCTATAGCATAAACAGTGTCTTCATACAATGGATAATCCCCTGTACCTGGAACTCCTCCTTGCGAATCCCACATGCCAATAGTTGGTCCAGAAGAATGTCCATAAAGCCCTAAAGGGTGCGTATAAATAGAGGGTTTCAACCCTTCTGCTCTCCCCTGTTCTAAGGATTGTAATAAAATTTCATTTCCGGTTTTTCCGGTCTTAAAATTAGAGGTCAAAATATCTTGTACTCGATTGCCATCTGCAAATGCTTTATTTAGAAAATCAGGAGGAGATGTTTCGTCATTCTTCAAAATGTACGCATGTTGCTGGCAGTCGGTATTGAGGCGTAAATAGGTAATTCCAAAGTCACAATGAATCAAATCTCCCATTCGGATTATTTTGTCTTTGGGTCGATCCGAAAATGATACGATATGACTCTGTAGGTCCTCTCCTGTTCGTTGAATATCTACCGTAGGATGAAACCAAGTTTGCAAACCGAGATCCGTTGCTTTTTGACGTAACCACCACACCACATCATCTGTTGTGGTTTCTCCAGGTTTGATTACTGAAGTGCTAAATGCTTCACCGATGATATCATGAGTGATTTTTACTAGCTCTTTATAAATTTCCATCTCTTGCGGTGTTCTGGTCTCAATCCAAGCAATAGCCAACTTCTCTGCGGAAGTAATTTTGGATTTAAACTCCTCTGGAAGTACTTGCATAAACTCTTCATAGTCTGTTTTTACTATTCCGTCTGCGATTCCAAAATCTTTTGAATAATTAATTCCGATGGATTTCGGGTTTCTTTTGGAAATAATATCTACGAGCGCTTTCCATTGATCAGGTTGCCGTTCTTTGTCCCAGGCAGAGTCTATATTTTTACCAACATTATATCGGGCAACCGCCAGTTTTTCGATAGTATTTTTAGATTGATCTCTGTAGAAAACCAAAATTGTTCTCCGTCTTGCATTCAACCAGGTTGACGGCAACATCGTTTTAAGCACTGGATCTTCGTTATATTCTCTGGAAATCAGAATCCACATATCCAGTCCAGTTCGATCCATTAATTTAGGTAACAAATCATTAAATCTGGTTTCCAAGATCATATCAATAACTGCAGCTCGCTCCCGTTGAGGAAGAATTTGCGCCTGCATTGCTGTGGAAATAATAAGTAAGCCAGTGAGAAGAATCTTTTTCATAAGTGAGAAGAGGAAAATAGGGTTTAATTAGTAGAACGAATGTATTACAAAAAAGAGACACCTGCAACAAAGCAAAGTGCCTCCTTATGAATTAGCCAACACTAACTCCTAGTTTTATAAATCAACATAACTCGACATTAAACGAACAAATTCTGATCGGTATCCTTCTTTATCCTCATTTTTATTACTTTTTGCAAGAGAAATAATATCTTCAACTTTTTGATTTTTAATGTATTTAGAATTTCTAAGCTTCATTCCAAACCAGGCTACGGAAGCTGCAAAGTTGAAATCATGAGTTACTTCATGGTTTTCTGTGTCCACTACATGTACCATTTCTATGCTCTTATTTTTGCTAGGTTTTTTATACCTAAATTTTACCGTTAACAATTCGTTTCCAAAACCAGTTTTCACATTAGTTCTAGTGTATTTTAAATTTGGAATATCCACAATAAACTCACTTTTCACTCCAACAGGTATGATTTCGTATAATGCAGTAACCGTATGCCCACTCCCTAGCTCTCCTGCATCCTTGGTATCATCCACAAAATCTTCGTCATTTAACAATCGATTCTCATAACCAATAAGACGATACGCTTTTACTTTAGAAGGATTAAATTCTACCTGAATCTTGACGTCTTTTGCAATAGTATATAGTGTACCTCCAAATTCCTTGACCAAAACTCTTTGCGCTTCTTGCATAGTGTCAATGTATGCATGATTTCCATTACCTTTATCGGCCAATGTTTCCAGTTTACTGTCTTTATAATTCCCCATTCCAAAACCTAGACATGTTAAGAACACTCCTGATTTACGTTTTTCTTCGATCAATCTTTTCATATCCTTATCAGAACTCATCCCTACATTAAAATCCCCATCTGTAGCAAGTATTACTCTATTATTACCTTCTTTAATAAAATTCTTTTGAGCAATTTTGTAGGCCAAAGCTATCCCTTCTCCTCCAGCGGTTGCTCCTCCCGATTCCAGACGATCAAGAGCATTAGTGATTTTGGTTTTATGGGCTCCAGACGTAGGTTCCAAAACGAGTCCTGCAGCACCTGCATATACCACAATTGAGACTTTATCCTTTTCTCTTAATTCTTTTACCAATAGTGAAAATGCCTTTTTAAGTAGTGGTAACTTATTTTCACTACCCATCGAACCCGATACATCGATCAAGAAAACCAAATTAGATGCAGGTATTTCACTTTTAGGCACTTCCTTTCCTTTTAAACCAATCTTTACAAGTTGAGTATTGTGATTCCAAGGAGTTTGTCCGTATTCGGTATGTATCGCCATTGGATGCTCTCCGGTAGGCTGGGCATAATCGTAATCAAAGTAATTAATCATTTCTTCGACTTTTACAGCATCTTGAGGAACTTGAGTTCCGTTATTTATCATTCTACGTATATTACTATACGAAGCCTTATCTACATCTATTGAAAAAGTGGATAGCGGTGATGTTTGTACATGCTTAAAAGTATTTTCTTCAATTTCTGTATAGGATTCATTATCTTCTATTTTAAACTTTCCAGTATGCGTTGTTACTACAACTACGCCGTTATTAGCCTTTGCACCATAAATCGATGAAGCACTCTTACCTTTAAGAACATTGATACTCTTTATTTTGGAAGGATCCATTGCTTGAATACCAACCATATCTTTTTTACTCATCACTACTCCATCTACAACAAATAATGGTTGTTCATTACTATCAACACTACTTGTTCCTCTTATGATAACATTACCGTTTCCTCGTGATTTCTGATTTCTCCTCGAAACCACTACTCCAGCTGCTCTACCTTGTAAAGCTCTTGTCTTTCTTCTACGTTTGGATTTTCTTATTGAAGAAGCAGTTATAGTAGAAACGCTATACCCTAAAACGTGTTTTTGTCTTTTTGCTGCATATCCTGTGACCACTACCTCTTCTAACTCGCTAGCTGATACTTCAAGAGTCACATCAAGCGTACCTGAAGTAATTACCTGTATTTCTTTGGTCACATATCCTACATAAGAAAACACTAATGTATCTCCTTTATTCACTAAGATATTATACACCCCATCAAAATCTGTATGTATTCCTTTGGTTGTCCCTTTGATAATGACACTTGCAGCAGGCAACGGTACATTTTGGTTGTCAGTAACTGTTCCTGTTACATTCAGTTGTTGTGCTTGAGTATATCCAATACTTAAAATAAAACACATAAAAAACCCTAATAATTTCATAGTTGATCCTTTTAGATTATGACCTGAAATTATAGGTTGTTAGGATTGAAGACAATCAACAATGAGGGAAACCTAATTTTGAATGAGGGAAATAACGAGTCTAGAGGTTACGAGCTGGAACTCATCACCAATTCTAGTGTCTGGGTACGTTGTACTTTTCCATTTTCGGTTTCGATAAACTGAGGGAAGAAATAGATATCTTTAGGGTGTTCGTATTTGCTAAGGGTATCCAAATCATTGATAGCTTCTTGAATACTTAGGTAGGCTATTTCCTCAAAATCTCTTTCTATAATGAGTACCAATTTATCCCCAAGTACATCATCCGGCATTCCTGCAATAAAAAAACGATGCCCGATCAAAAGTTGAAGTTTGGTCTCGATCTCTTCGGGATAGAGTTTTACGCCTCCACTATTAATCACATTATCATAGCGTCCTTTCCAAACAAATTTCTTGTAGGTTTTAAGATCTACTACATCGTTGGTTACTAGAGTCTCACTATATAATTGAGGAGCTTTAATAACCAAACAATTACGATCATCAAGATTTAAGGTAATGTTGGGTAAAGCCTTGAAGTAATTTGCCTCTTTTTTATCTTTTTTCTTCGGATTGATCCTTCTGGCAGCAATATGGGATACGGTTTCTGTCATCCCGTAGGTTTCGTAAATTTTGGTCTTGACTCCTTGGGTAAGTTCTTTCAAGTTTTCTGAAACCGGACCACCACCTACAATGAGTTTTTTAATAAGATGCAATCTATTTAAGGAGTTATCGAGTTGCAAAGGAACCATGGCACAAAAATCATACTGCTTGTAAACGGTATCCAAAGGATTTGTTTTTGGAGGTACCAAATCAATTTTCCATCCTAATACCATAGCACGTACCAACATCATTTTGCCGGCTATATAGTTTGCAGATAAACAAAGTAGTGCTGTACTTCCTTCTTCTACCTTAAAAAATTTACCCGTTGCTTTAGCGCTATTGATCATATGTTGTTTTAGGACCTTAATTTTTTTAGGTTTTCCCGTAGACCCAGATGTTTGTACAACAATATGATCTTTTTCATTTAACCAATCCAACAAAAAACTACCTGCCTCCTGTTCATAAACTTCTCCTTCTTTTATGAAGGCATACGCAAGTCGCATCAACTCATCCCTATCCGGGTTGCGTTTATTGATCGAAAACTTTTCGTGTATTTGGGGGGTAGAAAATGTATTCCTTGATTCCATAGTCAAATTTCAATTTTCTGCCATATCCAAAGGTTATGTGTACGTAAAGAGTAGATTAATCTTTTGTTACCTCTTGCGCAATAGGGGTTACATCTACCTCTCCAAGAAGTTTACCTTTCCAATCGGTCCATTTATACTTTTTAGAAAGTATCAACAGAAACAATGGGAAAATTACAAAAACAGGAATTAATATTTGGTATCCTGTCCCGGGATCAGAGATATCAATCAAAATAGAGTCTGTTTGTAACGCTGTCCAATCTGCTGTGACCAACAAAACCGTTATCAAATTATTCGCAGCATGAAATCCTAATGCCAACTCCATTCCTTCGTCCATTAAGGTGATGATCCCTAAAAACAATCCCGTACCTATATAGTATACCATAATGATAGGGCCTAAAGTTCCTACTTCGGGGTTAGCGGCGTGCAACAATCCAAAAGTAATTGAAGTGAAGACTAAGGCAACCCATCTCTTTTTTGAAGCCAAACCAACACCTTGCATCAAATATCCTCTAAACATATACTCTTCAAAACTAGTCTGAATAGGAACCAAGATTATTGCCAATATCAATAATTTAATGAAGGATGTTGCTTCAAAATTTAGTTGATAATCTTCTGGAGAAAAATAATAATCAGCTCCTGTTGAAATGATAATAAAAGAGGCCATCAAACCGAATACAAAAAATATTCTTTTCCAATCCACTTTTTTTCTGGATGTAGTAAGTGATAGAATGGACTGTTGATGCACAAACTTGACCCAAAGTAATAACCCAACCAAAAAGATCACAAAAGGAATCATTAACTGAAGAAACAACCCTGTTTTCCCTACCATCTCAATTTGCTGTTTAATCACTGTATCCGAGTCAATATCCATCAATAGAGTGACCAAATAATTAAGCCCCATAAGTCCGAAAAAACCTAGCGGCAGAGGGAGATATTTCCACATCCCCAAATTTCCTTTTTTTCCTTGTTCTATATACATATTTAATGATTCTCATTTAGGTATTCTACTACCCATTCGATATTCTTTTCGTATTTCAATTCTCCATCTGCTACCCGCAGTGGAGCTTCAAAATTATTAGTAAACAAACTTCCGGTTCCTAGTCCTTGAGGCATTGTACTCTTCAAAGTAAAGGTATACTGTGCAATAGCATTGAGACCAATATTACTCTCCAAAGCACTTGTGATCCACCAACCTATCCCTAAACTTTCTGCTATTTGGATCCACTCATTCGTTCCTTTAAACCCACCTATTAAACTTGGTTTTAGAATAATATATTGTGGTTGTATAGTTTGTAGTAATTTTTGCTTTTCCGTTACATCAAAAACTCCGATTAATTCTTCATCCAGAGCTATGGGTAAAGGAGTGGTTTTACATAACCGCTTCATTTCCTCATATTGGCCCTGTCGGATAGGCTGTTCGATACTGTGTAATTCTAATGCGGAAAGACGTTCTAATTTATTCATAGCTTCCTCTGGAGAGAAGGCTCCGTTGGCATCTACACGCAATTCAATAACATCTGGAGTGTATTTCGATCTTATAAAAGATAACAACTCCAACTCTGTTTCAAAATCTATGGCCCCGATTTTCATCTTAATGCAATCAAAACCTGTATGCAGTTTTTCATTAATTTGAGTTTCCATAAACTCTTTATCGCCCATCCAGATCAAACCATTGATTGGAATATTTTGTCTTCCCTCTGTAAAATCCGAAGGAAACAATAAAAATGGGTGTTCACTTTCTAAAGATGCGAATGCTATTTCCAACCCAAATTGTATACTCGGAAACTCGCGTATCTCTTCTAGTAATTGATCTAATCCCAAGTGGATGTTATCGCAAACCCATTTCAATTTGTCCTCATAGTCTGGACGATCATCAATACTTAATGTTCTAAGGATACCACACTCTCCTATTCCCTTTTTATTGTTATCAGAAAGGATAATAAACCAGGTTTCTTTTTGCTTTAAGACTCCTCGAGAAGTACCACTAGGTCTCTTAAAGTCTAAAATATATTTGTGATACGTTGCTTTCATTTATAAATCAATACTAGCTCCTATCTCCAACAACATTAGGTCCTTGTTTTTATCAAAAAACTTGCGTTTCGCTTCTTCATGATCGATCTCAATATATCCAAAGGTATCATAGTGCACCCCCAAGACCTTATCACATTCAACAAACTCACTAGCAAGAATGGCATCCTCTACTCCCATTGTAAAATTATCGCCAATAGGTAAAATCGCTAGATCCAGGGTATGAGACATTGGGATCAACTTCATATCCATGGTTAATGCCGTATCTCCGGCAATATAAATGGTTTTATGCTCTCCTTCTATAATGAAACCTCCTGGTTGTCCTCCATAAGTGCCATCAGCAAAACTGCTGGTGTGTATAGCGTTTACGTACTTTACTTTACCAAAATCAAAACTCCAGCTGCCGCCATGATTCATAGGATGTACTTCAATTCCTTTTGCTTGATAGTACATCGCAATCTCGTAATTAGAAACAATAGTTGCTTCATTTTGCCTAGCTATTGCTTCGGCGTCCAAAACATGATCTTGATGTGCGTGTGTGAGTAAAATATAATCTGCCTTGATTGTGGTGATATCAATCTCATCTTTTGTCAAAGGATTACCAGTAATAAAAGGATCTACCAAGACATTGATATCTTCAACTTCTATCAATAGTGTATTATGACCGTAAAAGGTAATTTTCATGAGTATGCATTTTTGATGATTTGTGTTGCTGAAATTATAAAATCTGTCCCAGACTAAATAGCAGTGCCAGCAAAAAAGTAGATAATGCCACTTTTTTTAACTCAGGATCCAATAATTCGGTATTAGCTGTCTTGTACACCTTTATCAAATGAATAATTAAAGGTACAAAAGCAACAAGAAATAACGCATCATTCAGATTCTGATAGGTTTTCCATAAGAATAGGAGCATCGCACACATAGCAATACCTATAATTGTGAAATGATATCGCCTGGCTTTGGTGATTCCCAGCTTAACGACCAAGGTATTCTTCCCTACTTTTTGATCATTTTGAAAATCACGCATATTATTTAGGTTCAGTACTGCAGTACTCAACAAACCAATAGTGATCGCAGGTAAAAATACCAGACCATTCAATTGTTTGGTAAATAAGAAGTAGCATCCTACTACACTTACCAATCCAAAGAAAATAAAAACAAATACATCTCCTAAACCTCTATAGCCGTAAGCAGAATTACCAACAGTATATTTTATAGCCGCAACGATGGCACCAATACCTAATACAAAAAAGAATAAGGAGTAAAAGAAGTTTTCTTTTCCAAAAGACACATAAATTAGAGTAATCGCCATACAAAAGGTGATGATAGCTGTACAAACAATACCTGTGAACATTGCTTTTTTGGTAATTGCTCCACTTTGGATGGCTCTTTCTGGCCCTATCCGATCTTTATTATCTGTTCCTTTTACTCCATCACCATAATCATTGGCAAAATTTGATAAGATTTGTAGACCTAATGTGGTGGCAATAGCCAACCAAAATATAAGCGTAGCATAAAAAGGAGCCGCTCCTTCCAGATTACCGATTACCTCTTTATCAACATCATAAGAATTCAACACAACATTATTAAACATAGCCGATCCGGCAATAATTCCTGAAACGGATAAAGGAAGTGTTCTAAGTCTAGCTGCCGAAATCCAGGCTTTTAGTTTGCTCATGGTAATCATTTAGATGTCAAAGGAACATCATTTTCGTTTAAAAAAAACAAAAATTAAATTTTCAATTCTTTAAATTAGCAGTATGCAGCAGATCCTATTTCTTGAATTTCCTTCTTTTAATCTGTACAGCACACCACTTTTGCTATTAGTGTTACAAGCGTATGTCTTTGCAGTATTACTTTTGATGCGATATTTTAATCAAAAGTACCTTCCTGCTTTACTCTTAGCGCTACTTATTTTCATAACTGGATATCATAGAACTACCTATACTATTGGTTTTATGGAGTGGTACGACACCTATCGAAATACCAAAATCAATTACTGGTTGATTGCGCTTAGTCTGGCAGTAGGGCCATTGTTGTACTTTTATGTAAAGTCGATTACCACTTCAAATTTCAGATTTAAGAAAAAGGACTTTTATCATTTTGTCCCGGTTAGCCTTTTCGTGATTTATAAAATTTCGATTTTTATTTACGATGCCTCCTTACCAGGTTTTGATGAAACTCAAAATGGATACTTAAAAATACATCTGGATGAAAAGTACGTTCAACCATTAGTTGGGATTGTAGAAAGTTTGCAAATGCTTTTGTACTTGACCTTTACACTGCAGTTATACTACGCCTACAAAAAGAAGATTCAACATTTCTTTTCAAATACCTATGCAATAGAACTCAATTGGATACGTAACTTTTTGTTCATCTACTCTTTTCTCTTTCTGTACAGCATTTTTGAAGGTGTGATTGGAGATTTGATTGTTGACTTGCATTGGACCCAACGATGGTGGTATCAGTTCTTCTCGGCTTTGGCGATTATTTATATTGGTATAAAAGGATATTTTACGGATACCAATACGCTAGAGAATCTGAATTTTGAGGTCATTCCATCTTCCGAGAAAAAAACTATCGATGCTACCAAGGACAATAGTATTCTAGAGAATAAAACCAAACTCGAGCAATTTATGAATGATGAAAAACCATTTTTGAATCCAGATTTGAATTTGAAGGAACTATCTAAAATGCTAAAAATAAGTGTTCCCGTTCTTTCTGAAACTATAAACAGTGGTTTTCAAAAAAACTTCAACGATTTTATCAACGGATATAGAGTAAAAGCAGTACAGGATATGCTTAAGGAAGGAAAACAAAAACAACTCTCCTTATTAGGAATTGCCCATGAATGCGGTTTTAATAGCAAAGCAACATTTAACCGGGTATTCAAAAAATTGACCAATTCCTCTCCCTCAGAGTATGCTATGCAGCATCAATAATTACTATATTCATTTTTATCAATATCGCAATTCATCTTCTACCGATTTTTGTAAGAGTTTTTATAGATTAGCGTTTTAAACCACCTAGAACTTATGAATAATTTCGCAAGAATCACTTTGTCTGCGCTGATGTGCGTTCTTTTTGCTTGCAAAAGCGACTCCGAAAAAGAAAAAACGAAACAAGAAGATGTTTCGGATACGGCATCTACTACTAAAAAGAAATCAGAACCTTTCATTTGGGAAGGTGCAAACGTCTACTTTCTCCTTACCGATCGTTTTAATAATGGAGATACAGAAAACGATGTTGTATTAGAAAGAACCAAAGAAACCGGAAAACTAAGAGGGTTCCAGGGAGGAGACATTAAAGGGATCATTCAAAAAATAGAAGAAGGATATTTCAAAGACTTAGGCATCAACGCCATTTGGTTTACACCAGTTGTAGAACAAATACATGATAGTGTAGACGAAGGTACTGGGAACACTTATGCTTTTCATGGGTATTGGGCCAAAGACTGGACCAAAATCGATCCCAATTATGGTACTTATAATGATTTAAAACAACTGGTCAAGGTAGCACATAATAATGGCATTCGAATTTTGATGGATGTCGTTTTGAACCACACTGGGCCAGTAACTGATAAAGATCCTGTATGGCCAGACAACTGGGTACGTACGGAACCTCAATGTACTTATAAAGATTATAATAGTGCTACGGTATGCACACTAGTAAAGAACTTACCAGATGTAAAAACGGAAAGTAATGAGGAAGTAGAATTGCCACAAGCACTGATTGATAAATGGACATCTGAAGGCAGGTTAGAGATAGAATTAGCTGAGTTGGATATCTTTTTTACCAAAACCGGGTTAAAACGATCTCCTAAAAACTATATCATTAAATGGCTTACGGATTACGTGCGTGAGTTAGGAATTGATGGATATCGTGTAGACACCGTAAAACATGTTGAAGAAGATGCATGGAAGGTGCTGGAAGAACAAGCCAAAGTCGCGTTTGCCGAATGGAAATCAAAGCACCCTGATGAAGTATTGGACGATAATGAATTTTATATCCTTGGAGAATTGTACGGCTATGGAATTGATAGCAAACGATATTATGATTTTGGAGATAAGAAAGTAGATTATTTCGCTCATGGTTTTGATAACATGATTAATTTTCAGTTTAAGTATGATGCCAAACAATTGGATTATGAAACACTTTTCAGCAAGTATAGTACAATATTAAGCACTAGCCTGATCGGGAAAGGGGTCATGAACTATATCAGTTCTCATGACGATGGTGATCCATTTGATAAGGAAAGAAGCAAAACCTATGAATCGGCAACCAAACTCTTGCTTACTCCAGGAATCTCTCAAATATATTATGGAGATGAAACGGCAAGATCGTTAATCATAGAAGAAACCGAAGGAGATGCCACCCTACGCTCTAATATGAACTGGGATGCCATGGAAGATGAAGCAACAAAATCTTTATTAACTCACTGGCAAAAACTGGGAACGTTCAGAAAAGAGCATCCCGCAGTAGGTGCTGGGAAACACAAAATGATCTCAAATGCTCCGTATGTGTTTTCGAGAACGTATAAACAAAATGGCATTTCGGATGCGGTTGTTGTAGGTCTAGAACTTCCAAAAGGGGAAAAAACAGTAATGACCAACACCCTTTTTGCTGAAGGAACTACGGTAATCGATCATTATTCAGGAATAGAAGCAAAAGTTGCCGATGGTAAAGTGACACTAAGCACTGATGAAAACATTGTCCTCTTAGCCCAGAAAAAATAAGGCTTTATAGACGAAGTCTCAAAAGAATAAGACGGCTCAAATTATGATTTGAGCCGTCTTATTTTGTTATGAGGCGTGGGTATCATTGAGGTTTTGGACTTTTGAACTGTTCAATCATCAAAATCTAAAACAAATGAAAAAAGTACTTAAAACGATAGTCACGCCTACCTTAATGAAACATTGGTCAATAGATTTGGCCTTCGCCATTCCAAGAGTAATCTGTGGGCTTGCCCTTGCCATCAATTTTGGTGGTAGTAAATTTGGAGTTCCCTGGAGTCCTGAAGGGTCTCCAGAACTAGGCTTATTCGAAGTAGTAGATTGGTTTCCTGAGGATATCGCGGCATATGGAGGTATTTTTGCTCTGTTCCCAGTGTTCTTTGCATGGATGGGTGCTGCTAGCGAAGCTATAGGTGGAGTATTTCTTGCTCTTGGTTTAAAAACCAGAGTTGCGTCATTTTTTATCATGTGCACCATGCTGGTTGCCATATTCTTTCAAAAATGGGACGATGGTCTTTGGGGAATGCTTCCCGCCATGGGATTCTTATGGCTTTCTATGTATCATCTTGTACTAGGTTCTGGCAGGTTCGGTCTGGACTATCTACTCTCTCGGCAATGGTTCCGAAACAAGACTAAAGTATCTACTCATATTCATTTCATCTAAAAAAACAATAATTCAAAATCAAAATATCATGAGAACACTAACATTTTTATTTTTCCTTATGGGATGCGTTGGATACGCTCAAATAAAGGGTAACGGAATCATTGAAACTAAAAAATTTGACATTGACAATATACATACCATAAAGATCAACTTTTATGCAGATGTATTGATCGATGCAGCCCAAGAAGAATCATTAACTATTACTACAGATAATAACTTATTCCAAAAGATCGACAAAGAAGTCGTAGGTGGTGTTTTGTCTATTGGACAACTAGAATGGATTCAACCCACAAAGAAAGCCAAAATTATTATTGGTGCTCCTGGACTAAAAGCTGTAGAGCAAGGAACCCATGATACCACCAAAATCATCAACCTGAATACTCAAGAGATACGTTTAATGGCATTAGTAGGTAAAATAATAGTCGAGGGTAAAACTCAAGAGCTACGCATCGGAAACGAAGTAGGAACTGTTGATGCATCAGGTCTTATCGCACAAAACGCTATTATCCAAATTTGGAGTTGGGGAAGTGCCAAGGTAAATGTGATGAACAGCCTGGATTCTGATCTAAATGACAATGCCAAGTTAATCGTAACCAATACCCCAAAAATCTTGAAAGGAGATAGTAAACGAATGATCGCAAAATCTAGTATTAAGAAAGATGCGTCTATCCAATACATCAATTTCAAAATTAAGAATAACTCATTCTCTAGAAATAACTTTTTTGTCATTGGGCCAAAACCTGATGGTTCCAAGTTCGGGTACGGTTTCCCAATGATGCCAGGCTCGGTAAGAAAAGAAAACTGGACAACAGGTACCAAAGTATACAGGGTTAATTCACTTGGATTTAGAAAACTTTTGGTCACTATCAAGGCCGAAGATAAAGGTCAAATCGTAAAACTTTTTTAAAACCGATAGGTATAAAGAAGAACTTACCTCCTTAGGACTAAGGAGGTAAGTGTTGGGGAAAACAAAAAAAGTAAGGGAAAAATTGTAATTGGAATACTTTTCAAAGATAAAGAGGTTTGGGGTATAAACGGTTACGGTTTTACCTCAAACTTTAGCAGGAATACTAGTATTTGTTAAGACAAAACAGTTCAAATAACTGATAATCAACAATATACACAAAAACCCGGTTTATTGTTAAATTATCGTAAACAGAAAAATAATTGTAATGTTTGAATAAAATACCCGTTTAGTGGTTTCAAAAGTTCAGGAAAAAATTAAATTTGCAGTGATAATTTAATTAACCATCATATAATTAATATCATTGGAAAATAAAAAAGCCATCAAATTAGTAGACAAGATTGTTGCAGATCTTGATAACACCGGAATCAATTCAGATGCTCTTATTGAAGATCTAAAATCACTTAGAGAGTATGCGTTACAGGAAGAAGTTCCGTTAGTTGTAAAAGTACTTAGATACACCTACGAACATATCGAGGAGCATAATTCTTTTCTGGTTCCCATCCCAGATGACGAACCTATAGAAGATGAAGAAGCTGCTAATGAGAGTACAACTGGATCTGATCCTGTAGAAAGTCTAAAATATCTTGTATCGCTTACCAAAAGTTTAAATAACAAAATGAACATCTCTGATTTGAGAGAATACAGAGATGCGTTGAATAACTTTTAGGACCTATCTCTTAGTTTCCTAATGCACTATCGATAGTAGATAAGTATTCTTGATATAAAATTAGATTATTGTGGGATCCGTCGGGTACCACAATAAACTTTTTATTTTTGTTGGGTATGCTTTCAAATAATCGCTTTCCGGATGTAAAAGGCACTACCTGATCATTAGTTCCATGGTAAATCGTAATTGCACAACGTACATCTTGAATCATCTCATGAGATGGAATTCTATATTTTAGAATGCTCGCAGTAGGAATGAATGGGAACTTTGTCTCGGCTATCTCTTGTATGCTGTAATATGGAGTTTCTAATACAAGTTGTTCAGGTTCATTATCTGCAGCTACTTTAATCGCTATCCCTGTCCCCAGCGACCTCCCGTATACAATGATTTCATTTTCCGAAAACTGTTTTAGGACATACTCATAAAATAGTTGTGCATCGTCATACAATCGCTGTTCAGTTAAAGTACCAGTACTCTTACCATACCCGCGATAATCCATAATTACTACATCATAATTTTTTTCTACAAAAAAAGTAGTGATTTCTCCCCAGCGTCGCAAGCTTCCGCTATTACCATGAAAATATAGAATGACACCTTTTGGGTCCTGGTTTTTAAAATGAATTCCATGAAGTTCTGCTCCATCTTCAGAAGGTAGATAAACCTCTTCAAATACATCATCAAATTCAAAAACAAAATCTTTGGCTAATACTTCTGGATGAAATAGAATTTTTTCCTGAAAAAGATAGAGCAGCAATACCAAGACAGCATAGAAACCTACCAGCCAATAAAATATGGTTTTCAGTCTACGCATTAACTTGTTTTGAAGAATGATTAACCCCAATACTAGTTTCAGAGAAATTAATTCTTTTCATTCTGGAGTTAATGATTTCACCCAGCATTCTATGGTATGATTCAAAATTATTCAAATTTTTGTGCCCTCCCCCTATTACGGTATACAATCTGGTAAGTTTAGGACGGATCTTGGATAATTTTACGCTGGATTTAAAAGGAATTAACTTATCATGCGTACCATGAATGATGTGTATGGGACAATTTACATATTTCAGCCACTTATACGTTGGTATGGGGTACCTCATGATCAAAGATACAGGCATAAAAGGAATAAATTTGGCGGCCACTTTGGTCAAACTATAATACGGAGCATCCAGAATTAGCATTTTAGGATTGTTAATAGAAGCTAGCTTGGCCGCAAATCCAGATCCCATCGAACGACCGTATAGAATGATATACTTTTCGTTTACTTTTTCCTTAATCTTATTGTAGACAAATTGAAGATCGCGTTTTAAAGCTTTAAAAGAGCGTCTTCCGGTACTTTTCCAAACCCTCTATAATCCAACATCACTACTTCATAACCGTGTCTGGTAAAATCTACGGCAAATTTCCCCCACCCCTTAATACTTTTAGAATTTCCTTTAAGGTATAGCACCACACCTTTGGGTTTTTCTACCTTGAAATGCAACCCATTAATGATGGCTCCATCTCTTGTCTTCAGGTTATATTCTTCTACCGTTTGGTTGTTGTAATAAAACTCAAAATCTTTGTCTAATTTTTCTGGCTTGAAAATGAAATACTCTTGTAGATAATATAGTGCAACACTAATAATGATATAGATCACAACAAGAGCGAGTAATATGTATCCCCAATTTGGCATTCCAAAAAACTTTTGTAATGACCTAATTTACAAAATTTTAAACAAAAAAGGGTAAGAAAAATCCCGCCGAAGCGGGATTCTAAATAATTTTTAAGATGTCGTTATCATTCTTTATCGTCTAGCATCGTAGATTCTGAAACGAACCCCTACTCGTGCATAGAAATCAAAAAACTTACTATCGGTATCTGTAATATTGTCTACAAAGTCATTCATCGCCCCTACTTCTGCCATGATATCAAACATTTCACCTACCATTTGTGAGAATCCAATACCGTATACCCCACCAATGACTAGTTTTTCGTAGGCATCATCTTCCAACTCTTCTCCTCCTATTTCAAAATTAGTATTTACTCTAAAAGACGGACCTACATTAACAAATCCTCTAAAACGATCTTTACCCTCTCCAGTGAGGTATCGAAATTTTGGATTAAATCCGATTTGCAAAGCTTTTACATCTACACTTGCATTGCTACCAGGAATACTTACACCAGGAAAACTCCCAGAAGTAAGATCTAACTCACTACTTCTCTGTAAAATTTCCAAAGAAAAAACAATACTAGTTCTAGCTCTTACTCCCATAACATACCCGTATCCAGCATTCAAAAAGAACCCTGTACCCGTGCTGCTATCGATATTATCTAGGTTTAATTTAGAAAAAGTGGCTCCACCGGATACTTCCCAGCGATATTGTCCATAAAAAGAGGTAGTGCATCCTAACACTAATAAAAAGAAAACGATTTTTTTCATAACTATGGTTTTGACTTGAGGTTGTACTTAGCGACGAAAATACTAAAATTTAAAGAACAGCCATAAAAAAACCTGCCTTTAAGAGACAGGTTATAGGGTATACATCGTATTGAAGTATTATTCTTTATGCATAAATGCTTGTTTCTGTAATAAGAATTCTTCTGTTTCTACCACATCCTCATCTGGCACACAACAATCCACTGGACATACCGCCGCACACTGTGGTTCCTCATGGAAACCTTTACATTCTGTACATTTATCAGGTACTATATAGTAGATCTCATCGCTAACTGGTTCCTGGGCTTCATCGGCATTCACCGCTTTCCCACCAGGCAAAACTACATCGCCGTTTAGATCGGTTCCATCAGAATATCTCCAATCGTCTGCGCCTTCATATATTGCTGTATTTGGACACTCTGGCTCACATGCACCACAGTTTATACATTCATCTGTTATTATAATTGCCATAGCTCTTTTTTATTCTAAATTTGCAACACAAAAATAACTCCTAAACTAGTGATAAACAAATAAGACATGGTATTAAATGATCGAATCAACGCTTTTGTAAAACTCGGAGAGTTTCTAAGTCAATTTAAATCCACTGGTTATGAGAAAGTTAATACCGGTCACGCTGATGATTCGTTTTTTGATGAAATGATCCAAAAAATTGAAAGCGCAAAGCATTACAATGGGTGGTTTACCAAGGAAAACGTCCTTTTTGCAGTTGATGAATGGAGCAAAGCATTAACCGAAACAAATCTAAAGCAGTGGTTATCTGCTTACGAGCTATCGAATATGACTCCAAAAACTATCGGAGTAATTATGGCAGGAAATATCCCTTTGGTTGGATTTCATGATTTTCTTTGTGTTTTGATTTCTGGTCATAAAATATTGATTAAGCAATCTACAAATGACAATCAGTTGCTTCCGTTTCTTACTTCTTATTTGATTGAAATAGAACCGCGATTCAAAGAATATATTTCCTTCACTACAGAACAGTTTTCTGATTATGATGCTATTATCGCTACCGGAAGTAATAATACATCGAGGTATTTTGAACATTATTTTGGTAAGGTACCCCACATCATTCGAAAAAACAGAAATTCTGTAGCCGTTCTTACTGGTGAAGAAACCAAAGAACAGCTGGAAGCCTTAGGAAAAGATATTTTTACCTACTACGGTTTAGGATGCCGTAACGTTTCAAAAGTATATGTCCCCGAAGATTATAATTTTGATGCACTTTTTAATGCTTTGTACGGATATCATGCAATTATTGACAGTCAGAAGTACGCCAATAACTACGATTACAACAAAGCGGTTTACCTAATGAGTAATTACAAATTGTTTGATAATGGATTTTTGATGATGAAAGAAGATCCTAGTTACTCCTCTCCTATTGCAACACTGTTTTATCAAAAGTACGGATCGGATGAAGAAATCTCACAAATTCTAGAAGAAGATAATGATAAAATACAATGCATTGTAGGCGCAAACAAAACCCAAAAAACTGTTGATTTTGGACAAACTCAAAGCCCTGGTCTCGCAGATTATGCCGATGGTGTTGAC
Source organism: Aquimarina sp. KJ22-3 (assembly GCF_055808215.1). Classification (NCBI taxonomy): domain Bacteria; kingdom Pseudomonadati; phylum Bacteroidota; class Flavobacteriia; order Flavobacteriales; family Flavobacteriaceae; genus Aquimarina; species Aquimarina sp. KJ22-3. The sequence continues at coordinate 2,964,919 of NZ_CM147859.1, forward strand.
ATTATTGAATTTTTGACAAAAATTAACTAAATAATTTATCATTTTAATAATGCATTTGTATAAGATTATTAGCACCTTTGTGGTGTTTTTTTCAATCTTATTTGAAACAAAACTCAAGACGAAATTTGGAATAATAAATCATAACAAAAATTACGATGAAGAAGCATAATTTTAGCGCAGGACCATGTATCTTACCCGAAGAAGTTTTTAAAGAAGCGTCACAAGCCATTTTAGATTACAATAACTCCGGCCTTTCGGTAATCGAGATTTCTCATCGTAGCAAAGATTTTGTTGATATAATGGAAGAAGCTCGTAGCCTGGCTTTAGAATTACTGGGCCTTGAAGGAAAAGGATATAAAGCACTTTTCTTACAAGGAGGAGCGAGTACTCAATTCCTAATGGTAGCCTATAATTTATTGCAAAATAAAGCAGGGTATATCAACACAGGTAGTTGGAGCGATAAAGCGATCAAAGAAGCAAAGCTTTTTGGAGATGTCGTAGAACTTGCTTCTTCGAAAGATGCTAATTTTAACTATATCCCAAAAGGTTATGAAGTGCCTGAGGATTTGGATTATGTACACTGTACAAGTAACAACACTATTTTTGGAACACAAATAAAGGATTTTCCAAAATCGAATGCACCTTTAATTTGTGACATGAGTAGTGACATCTTCTCAAGACAAATGGACTTTTCTCAGTTCTCATTGATATACGCTGGAGCTCAAAAGAATATGGGACCTGCAGGAACTACTTTGGTAGTAGTTAAAGAAGATATCTTAGGAAAAATCAACAGACAAATCCCGTCGATGCTTGATTATCAAGTACACCTGGGCAAAGCAAGTATGTTTAACACCCCTCCTGTTTTTGCGGTGTATACTTCTATGCTCACCTTGAGATGGCTAAAAAACCTAGGAGGATTGGCAACTATAGAAGAGCTAAATGAGAAAAAAGCCAACCTTATTTATTCTGAAATAGATGTAAATCCATTATTTAAAGGATTTGCTGCCAAAGAAGATCGCTCTGTAATGAATGCCACTTTTACACTGGTGAATGAAGACTTAAAAGAAACATTTGATGCCATGTGGAAAGAAGCTGGAATTAACGGTGTTAATGGACACCGTAGTGTAGGCGGATATCGCGCTAGTATGTACAATGCGATGACTATAGAAAGTGTAGCCGCATTGGTAGACGTAATGGGCGATTTAGAAAGAAAAGCATAAAACCAACATTTAAAACTTAAAAATTAATAATGAAAGTATTAGCAAACGACGGAGTATCACAAAGTGGTATTAACGCCCTCGAAAAAGTAGGGTTCGAAGTATTAACTACGACCGTCGCTCAAGACCAGTTGGTGGATTATATTAATGACAACGAGATTTCTGTTTTATTAGTAAGAAGTGCCACCAAAGTAAGAACCGATATTATAGACAACTGTCCTTCGCTAAAAATCATTGGACGTGGTGGTGTTGGTATGGATAATATTGATGTTGCCTATGCTAGAGAAAAAGGATTACATGTAATTAACACTCCAGCAGCCTCTTCTGGTTCGGTTGCAGAATTGGTTTTTGCACACTTGTATGGTGGAGTTCGTTTTTTACATGACTCCAATAGAAATATGCCTTTAGAAGGTGATAGCAAATTCAAAAATCTTAAGAAATCTTATGGTGGAGGAATTGAACTTAGAGGAAAAACTCTTGGTATCATCGGAATTGGACGAATCGGACAAGCTACTGCCAAAATTGCCATTGGTGTTGGAATGAACGTAATAGCCTTTGATCCATTTATTGAAGAAGTAGATATCCCATTGGAATTCTTTGATGGACAATCGGCAAACTTTAAGATCAAAACCGTATCCAAAGAAGAAGTGCTTAAAAATGCCGATTTCTTTACCCTTCACGTACCTGCACAAAAGGAATATGTGATCGGAAAAGCTGAAATCGCGCAAATGAAGGATGGTGCTGGACTTGTAAACGCTGCCCGAGGCGGTGTTGTAGATGAAGTTGCATTGGTTGAAGCTTTAGAAAAAGGAAAATTAGGCTTTGCAGGACTTGATGTATTCGAAAATGAGCCTAGCCCTGCCATCAAGGTACTAATGAACAGCAAAATCTCTTTAACTCCTCATATTGGAGCAGCCACTGGTGAAGCTCAAGATCGCATCGGAGTAGAACTTGCCGATCAGATTATTTCCATACTGAAATAACCAGATAAAAAGTAATATCAAAAACGCCATTTCTTTACGGGAATGGCGTTTTTTATTCTTTCATCCTTGAAATATGTCATTCGTCGAATTGTCGACAAAATAAAGTAGTAGCATATTTTTAATTCTACCTAGAAAAGATGTAATTTTAGTTATCATTAATAAAAACTAAACTACTATGTCAGGAATTCTAGATCTTTTAGATAGCCCAATGGGCAGACAAATCATTAACGGTGTAAGTTCTCAAACCGGGCAACCTGCTAATAAAACAGGAGATTTGTTAAGTATGGCTATGCCAGTACTTATGGGTGCAATGCAACGCAACGCTTCTACTCCGGAGGGAGCTTCTGGTTTACTTAATGCTTTATCAGGAAAGCACACTGGAGGAATTTTGGACAACCTAGGAGGTTTATTTGAAGGTGGTGTTGATCAAAGCGTTTCTGATGATGGTGCGGGAATATTAGGACATATCCTTGGAGGTAAACAACCAGCAGTTGAAAATGCATTGAGCCAGAAATCTGGAATGGATGCGGGTTCCGTTGCACAAATTCTGAAGGTTGCCGCTCCAATTTTGATGGGAGTGCTTGGTAAGCAAGCTTCTCAAAGTAATGTAAGCGATGCCAACGGATTATTAGGCATGTTAGGTAATATGTCTGGCGGTGGTGCTGGATCTAAACAACAATCATTAATAGAGTCTTTTCTTGATGCAGATGGAGACGGAAGTATTCTTGATGATGTAGCAGGTATGTTGTTAAGCGGTAGCGGAAGCAAGAAAGGCGGACTTGGTGGACTGCTAGGTGGATTATTTGGAAAATAAAAACAGATCATAAATAATGGTTAAAGCCGAAGAGAAATCTTCGGCTTTTTTGTATTTTAAGCGTAGTATGTGGAAAAATATAATGTATATCATTGTTTTGGGAGTTTTTATCTATAGTTGTTCAACGACTAAGGACAGAAACCTCTTGGCGACCAATGATAGTCAAATGTCTGATACGCTCAGAATAGCCAATGACAGTCTGGAGTATGAAATCATTATCATAGAACCTGGATTTAATGCCTGGTTACTCACCCAACGCCCAAGAGGGTATTATTCAGAAAATTTCTTAGAAACACGTAATAACCTTTTTGTAATAGAATACAATCAAAGGGTACAACAACCGCTGCGTTTTGATCCCAATTTGTACATGCAACCCATTAACTATGAATCGGGAATTGCATATGGTTATGAGGTAAATTATTTACTGTATAATTATTTCTTATTCTTTCAACAACAATATCGACAACGTTTTACCTTTGCTCGTGGACAAACGTTTTGATTAACAGATTTTTTAGTTGTATTTTTGCTCCATGCAAAAATTTAAGGATCGCTGGCAAATAACGTCTAACTGGCAATTACTGTTTCCGTTTTTGGGCTTGACAAGCCTTGTACTTTCTGGATATCTTATTGGTAAAAGAATCATCAGTCTTTTTGAGTTGCAATCTAATGATGTGGCTTATCTGGGTATTTTATCTTCGCTAAGTATTTTATTTGCTGCAGTTCTTCTTTGGATTACGCTTAAACTTTTTAGTGTACTAGAAAAAAATGGGAAGTCACCTACCGATGGGAATTGATCGCTATTTTTATTGCTTTTGCCATCACAGGATCTACTGCAGCACGAATATCTGATCCTATCATCTCATTAATAGGACTTAGCAAAGAAACCACTAGTGGTTGGATTTACTGGCCGTTACGCATATTCTTGATTTTCCCTGTATATCAAATTATATTATTGATTGTAGGATGGTTATTTGGGCAGTTCAAATTCTTCTGGAATTTTGAAAAGAAAATGCTTTCTAGAATGGGATTTGCTCGTTTTTTAAAGAATTAAGATATTTCTGCATCGATAATATCCTTTACTTTTTCTTTTTTGAATACGTAGGTGTACAACCACATGATAGTAAATGTTGGGATCACATCAAATCCTGGCAAAGCCTCTTCTACAAATGTGACAAAACCTGCTGCTTTACCTACATTTCCTTTATACATTCTTGTCATAAGATAAGCAGCCAATGGGGCCCACACCACATCTCCAAATTCCCCTATCATAGGAATCACGAAGGTTACCATTCCCATTGCGTCAAATAGAAGACTTAGTGCTAATTTTTTATATTTTTCTTTTGCCATAAACTTATAATTAGGTTATTACTAATTAATTAGCAAATTGTATTCCAAAAAAATTAAGTCAAATCTGAGGTAATTAATCTTAGGAATTCTGTGCGAGTTTCTATTTTTTCGAATTGCCCTCTAAATCCAGAAGTTGTCGTAACAGAGTTCTGTTTTTGAACTCCACGCATCATCATGCACATATGCGAAGCTTCAATAACCACGGCTACTCCCTTAGGTTTTAAAGTGTCATTGATACATTCCAAAATATCATGAGTTAATCGTTCTTGTACTTGTAGTCTCCTAGCAAAAACGTCAACAATTCGAGGCAATTTACTCAACCCGACAATATGTCCGTTTGGGATATAGGCAATATGAGCTTTACCAAAAAACGGGAGCATATGATGTTCACAAAGCGAATACAGCTCGATATCCTTAACAATTACCATATCATCATAATCCTCCTTAAACATGGCTCCTTTTAATATTTCTTCAGGATCCTGATGATATCCTTGGGTTAAAAAAAGCATCGCTTTGGCTGCTCTTTCTGGAGTTTTTAGGATTCCGTCACGCTCAGTATCCTCACCGATATCCTCAATGATTGATTTGAACTTTCCTTTTACTTCTTCTGTAACCTCAATATTATACTCTTCAAAATTCTTATATGGCATTGTTACTAATTCTGTATTTCTTTTTTCAATTTGCTTCTAAAGGTAGTGTATAATTTATTAAGTTTTGGATTTATCACAAATTGGCAATAGCCCTGTTCACTGTTTTGATTGTAGTAATCCTGGTGATATCCCTCTGCATTGTAGAAAGGCCCTAATGCCATTACCTCTGTTACAATAGGTGCATCAAAAACATTTTGAGTTGTTAATTCTTCAATAATCCCTTCGGCTATCTGCTTTTGTTCTTCGTCATTATAGTAGATACCACTTCTATATTGTGTTCCTTTGTCCGCTCCTTGTCTATTAAGTGTAGTAGGATCGTGTGTAGCAAAGAACACTTCTAACAACTCTTTGTAGGTAATAATAGTAGGATTATACTCAATTTTGATGGCTTCGGTATGCCCGGTTCTACCCGTGGTTACTTCTCGATATGCGGGGTTTTTGATGGTACCGCCGGTGTAACCAGAAGTAACGCTGATCACTCCTTCCAAACACTGAAAAACGGCCTCTGTACACCAAAAACAACCTCCTGCAACAACTGCAATATCTGTATTCATTTCTTTATCCATTTTGTAAAATCAATTAGTTTTTAAGCTAAAATACGGTGATCCCGAAAATCACTTTTACTTTTTAACTTTTCGTTAGTACGCCATGCGTTTCAACAATCCTAGATTTGCAAAAGATCAAAAAGTAAGGATTTTAGTACAATTTATGAATATATCACTATGCTTCAAATTTAGTGTCTTTTTCTTTTTGAGCACCATGCTAATGATGGCTCAGGAAAAGAAAGAAATACATGCCAAAAGAATATCCAATCCCCCAAAGATAGATGGCGTCCTTTCTGACGAGGTATGGCAGGATATCCCTGCTAGCGGTAATTTTCATATGTGGCAGCCCGGTAATGAAGGTATCATTCCAGAAAACCTACAAACTGAAATCAAAATGGCCTACGATGATAAGGCTGTGTATTTTGCTGCCTATTTATATGATAATGAGCCTGACAAAATATTACGACAATTCAGTCAACGAGATAATGTTTTTGTACAAACCGATTTCTTTGCCGTTAGCATCAATACTTATAATGACGGTATTAATGAAACTCGTTTCTATATTACTAGCGCAGGTACCATCGGAGACTCCAGAGCTGATCAGTTTAATGAAGACTTCAGTTATAATGTAGTGTTTGACGCTAAAGCTTCTTTTGATGAAAAAGGTTGGTATGCAGAATTTAAAATCCCATATAACGCATTGCGTTTTCCAGAGGTTGATGTGCAAGATTGGAGTATAAACTTTTACAGACGTTTACAACAACGCAATCAATCCCATAGCTGGAATTTTATCAATAATGAAATAGGACAACGAACCCAATACAATGGATTGGTTACAGGCGTAAAAGGAATAAATCCACCGGTACGTTTGACCTTTTTCCCGTTTTTACAAGGATTGGTTTCTACCGTTGATGGAGAAACCGAAACAGATTTTAGTGCAGGTATGGATGTTAAATACGGTCTGAGCGATAGTTTTACGCTCGACGCAACGTTAATTCCTGATTTTGGACAGGCAGCTTTTGACGAAGTTCGATTAAACTTAGGTCCTTTTGAACAGACCTTTGGAGAGAATCGACAGTTTTTTACCGAAGGGACAGAACTGTTTAATAAGGGGAATATTTTCTTTTCCAGACGGGTAGGTAATGGTCCTAGTAGTTCTGTAACGGACGATGATCTTCAGGAAAATGAAGTTGCTGAAGATAACCCTTCAAAAGTGAACCTTCTGAATGCCTTAAAAATTTCGGGAAGAACCAAAGATAATTTAGGAATTGGAGTATTTAATGCGATTACCGAAAAGACTGAAGTACGAATTACAGATACGATTACCGGCAACATTAGAAAGCAAGTGGTAGAACCTTTAGCCAATTATAATATTTTGGTATTGGATCAACAATTTAATCAAAACTCTTCGATTTCATTAATTAATACCAGTGTGATTCGTAATGGAAGTGGTTTTAGAGACGCCAACGTAACGGGTCTAGCCTGGAATCTAGCCAATAAGGCTAATTCCTATCGTTTTACAGGAAGGACTATCGTGAGTCAAATCAATTTACCAGGGGATAATATTGGTGGATTTGCTTCAGAAATAGATTTTGATCGTATCAAAGGAAATTTCCGCTTTGGTTTTGGTCATGACTTGGCCAATAAAACCTATGACATTAATGATTTGGGAGTGAATTTCAGAAATAACTTTAATAATTTCAGAATAAGTGCATCTTACCAAATTTTTGAACCCAAAGGAATCTTTAACAACTACCGGATTAGCACTTTTATAAGGCACCGTAGGCTATACGATCCTAGCGTACAGACCAGAAACAGTGCTGGAATAGATTGGTTCTTTGTGACCAGAGAGCGGTTTGCTTTTGGAGGTTTTTCCAGCTATAATTCTGATAATGATGATTATTTCGAACCTCGTGTTCCTGGAAGGTTTGTTACCTTTAGTGAAAACCTTGGGGGCAACATGTGGGTGTCTTCTGACTATCGTAAAAAATTCGCTTATGACGTCAGAGCATTTTATCGCAACTGGTTTGCCGATCCACAAGAAAGGTATGGTATCAATATATCCCCCCGATATCGTTTCTCAGATAATTTTTTAGTGATATGGACTACCGATTATTCGGTAAGAAAACGAGATTTTGGATTCATCGATCTTGAAGATGATAATGTTTTTCTTGGGCAAAGAGATATCACCACTATAGAAAATAGTCTAAGTGCCAGTTATAATTTTGATTCGTATAAAGCCATTAATCTAAGGTTTAGAAACTTTTGGAGTGCAGCAGATTATACAGAGAACACTTTCTTCTTATTAAATGATGATGGAACTAGAGATCTAACGGATTATGATACTTCCGAAAACGATCCGAATACCAATTTTAACATCTGGAATCTGGATTTAAGCTTTAACTGGAGGTTTGCTCCTGGTAGTGAAGCTACCCTACTCTATAGAAATCAAATTTTTAATCAGGATAATTTCTCAACTCTCAATTATACTGATAGTTTGAATAACCTATTTGATCAACCCATACAACACACATTATCGCTAAGAGTGGTATATTTTATCGATGTGAATAACTTAAAGCGTTCTTCCAAGGGATAATGTTGGGGATTGTATGGATATTGTTTACTTTCACTGCTCGTAACTTGAAAATACATGATCAAAGCAAGTAACATTCATAAAAATTATGGGGATCTACATGTACTAAAAGGTGTAGATCTACATATCAAAAAAGGGGAAATAGTTTCGATTGTAGGAGCCTCTGGAGCAGGAAAAACTACCCTACTACAAATTTTAGGTACATTGGACCGTGCTAATGAGATAAAAAACAGTGATCTTAGTATCAATAGCACCAACATTAATGGATTATCCCAAAAATTACTGTCTAAGTTTAGAAATGAACAATTAGGGTTTATTTTTCAGTTTCATCAGCTATTACCCGAATTTACTGCACTAGAAAATGTGTGCATTCCTGCTTTGATCAAAAAAACTCCAAAAGCCGACGCAGAAAAGCGAGGCAAAGAGTTGCTAGATTTTTTGGGACTCTCTCATCGTTACGATCATAAGCCCAGTGAACTTTCTGGTGGAGAACAACAACGGGTGGCTGTAGCCAGAGCTTTGATCAATAATCCCAACGTAATTTTTGCCGACGAACCTTCTGGAAATCTGGATAGTGAGGCTGCCGAAAAACTACATCAATTGTTTTTTAAACTTAGGGATGAGTTTGGACAAACCTTTGTTATTGTTACTCATAATCAGGAGTTGGCGGACATGGCGGATCGCAAATTGGTAATGGTTGACGGTAAAATAATTAGCTAATTAATTATTTCAACAAGAAAGACCATTCAAAGAATGAATGGCCTTCAAAATAAGATGAGGAAATTTTTAATATAAATATTCTATTGCCCTTATATCATTAGCATTGAAATTACCATCTTCATATCCTGTTGGACAAGACATCATCGTTGAGCTTACATCTATTCCAGTTGGTGTTCCCGGAATATGGATGGCTCCACCACTTTGTCCCTCATTACTTCCGTCACAATATCTTCTGAACCAATCTGTATGACGAAGCCCGATACAATGCCCCATTTCATGAGTAATTACATGTGTAGCATAATTATATCCTCTACTAGAAACATTAGGACCAATACGTGCCCACTTATATGGTCTACCTCCTGAAGGAAAACCTGCAAGACCTCCAGCACCAAGATCGCTTCTTACATATACAACCAGGTCTGCAGCTTGATAGTTCGTTCCAAAAGATAATCTTAGATTGAGTGAACTGTTAATTCGGTTATAATTATTAACCGCACGTTGCAAAGCACTTCGGTTTGTAGCGTCCAATCCAAAACCACCGCCTCCTGTATATCCCAAGACATCAATAGTTCGGTTAGCTCCACTAACCAAATTATTAGTTCTGTATTGCTTCAAACCGTTTTCAGAATCACCTAAACCTTCCATTTGCATCAATTCATTAAGGGGAATAGCTAAATCAGTATTGTTAAGGACGTAATCAGTAGCTTTTCCATCAAAATCCGTAATAGTTTTAATCGAGGTTTCCGTATTACTAATTCCTAACTCCGTTAACTTAGTTAATTCAGCTTTTGATAGTTGTCGATTTAAGGGATCGTTAATTTCATCGGTACTTTCTTTCTGGCAAGAAAACAGCACCATTGTCAAGACGATGAACGTCAAAATTTTGATTTTTTTCATGATTATTTGTGTAGTTAAAATTAATATTCAATGTTAAGTAAGCTCAGCGGCAGCTATTGGAAGAAAATCCACAAGAATATTCATTTCTTTTGTACTTATTACTCTTTGTATAATTAAGTCGATTAACCGAGGATTAAGCGTTGAATGACACGAACCAAGTACGAATAGTTAGTTGGTAAAAAATATCTAACTTGAAATTAAATAGCAGTGATTCTAAGAATAAATACTGCCGATAATCTTGTGGATTGTAATAATAACATTGGGTTGAGTTTGTGTTAGTTTGTTGATGCTAAATTGAATAAAAAAACAAAATGATCAATCAATATATGTCTTATAACATGATATAAGATATCCTAAATCATGTAATCAACACCAAGAAATTGATCTATTATTGCATCACATTCTTTAGATAAACAGAGGGAGAAACTCCTTCTATTTCCTTAAAATTTTTATAAAAAGAAGCTCGGGAGCTAAAACCCACCTCATTAGCTATAGCATAAATGCTATATTTTTTATAATCCTCAGAAGCTAATCGTTGTTTGAACTCTTCAACTCTGAAATAATTAATATAATTGCTAAAATTTTTGTTATTTATTCTATTAATTGCTTTTGAAACATCCCTTTCAGAAATTCCAATACCTTTTGCAAAACCCTTCAAGTTAATATTCGGATCAAGGTAAGTTTTGTTTTCTAAAAGATAGTTTTTTACCTGATAGATAATCTTTTCCAATTGTTTATGTTCCTCTTCGGCATCAGATTTTGAAGGAATAACATTATCAATATTGATTTGTATTAAACTAGCAATTGTTAAATAATATAGAAGAAATAAAGACAGACCACAGTATGCCAGACTTACAAATGTTGAAGTTATATTAAATGTATAATAAGTATGTCTAAGAACATTAAGAATAATACATCCTACGCAAAATGCAGTCAGCCAATAAAGCGACTTATACTTCACATTGGAAAAATGAACATTTAGTAACTTTTGATGACGGTTAATTATTCTAATGATCAACAAACTAAAAACAACAATATATAATGAAGAAAGAATCCTAAAATACAATTCAAAATTATATTCGTCCAAATAATCCTTATAGCCTGGATCATACACCAGAAAAATTAAAACAATGGACAAAATAGTGAACTCAATTATTGCGGGAATGTAAAATTTGAATTTTGAATGTATTTTTATACCTGCAGTTTCTGTAACGTAAAAATACAAGAAATTAAGTGTAAGAAAATCAAACCTCACGGGTAAGTAATAAAGTATTGAGTTGGGTTGATATTTAAGTAAAAAATACATGAATATTTCAACACAAATAGTCATAAAAAAATAGCTCAAATATCTATTTATTCGGTTCTTCTTTGATTTATAAGAGAATAGTATAACTACAATAACTAACGTTTGTAAGCCTATTATTAGATAGAGAGCTTCCTTAATTTCCATCATGTTTTTTTTAATAATCATTAAATAATTAACATAATTTTTAAAAATATCTAATCCACACACAAAATTCAAAAAAATCTTATTTTGACACTAAAATTGTATAAATTGTTAAATACTGTAGTTTTAACAATTAGATCAGTAAAATGATCTAAATTAATTTGTTTTTATAAAAATAATCCACAATTGAACACCTTCTCTTTTCTAGAACTTAAAGATTTTCTGGATGAAAAAGCCGCTTTGTATGAGCAACCCAAATTCATCGAAACAGATCCGGTACAGATTCCACATTTATTTACCCAAAAAGAAGATATTGAAATTGCAGGTTTTTTGACTGCAACTATTTCGTGGGGGAATAGAAAAAGTATTCTTACCAATGCGCACAAGCTAATGCACCTTTTAGGGAACAGCCCCTATGATTTTATAATGAATCACGATCAGGATCACCTGGATAGTTTGGATGAATTTGTACATCGCACTTTTAACTGTATAGATCTTCGTTATTTTTTAACCGCTTTGCAACATATCTATACCAAATACGAGGACATGGAGGCTTTTTACGCACAATATGCGAGTGAGGCTCATCTTCAAAATGCGATTCATAATTTTAAAAAAGAATTTTTCTCTTTAGAACACCCCGCCAGAACTCAAAAGCATATCAGTGATCCGGCAAAAAATTCTGCAGCTAAACGTATCAACATGTTTTTACGATGGATGATCCGTAGTCCGAAAGCTGGTGTAGACCTTGGGATCTGGAATACCCTATCCCCTGCTCAACTCTCTTGTCCACTGGATGTACACTCTGGCAATGTGGCCAGAAAACTAGGTTTGCTTAAACGGAAACAAAATGATGGAAAGGCCCTACTTGAACTAGATAAAAAACTACGTTCTTTGGACGCTTTAGATCCTGTTAAATACGATTATGCGTTGTTTGGACTAGGAGTTTTTGAAAAGTTCTAAAACTTAAATTCATCTTAATTGTCCTTAGATATCCTGCCTAATGACCTAATTTTATGTTAGTTTTTGAGTTGATAATCGTCTAAACCTCAATAATTATAGGATTTTCTAGTTTAAGTATAAGAGAATACTATGAAGATTGATCTTATGAACACAAGAGATCATTTACCTTAACAACGTAAAATTTGGAATACGAAAATGATAGCCCCAGCTTTTCCACATAATGAATTAAAAAGACAACGGGAGGTTGAAAAATACGGTCTTTTAGATTCTCTACCTGAAGAAAGTTTTGATAACATCACAAAACTAATAAGTTATATTTGCGATGTTCCTATTGCATTAATCACCTTATTAGATAAGGAACGTAATTTCCTGAAGTCCCATCATGGTATTCCTTTTAACGAATCCCCTAGGGAGATCTCTTTTTGCGGTCATGCTATCAATGCAGAAGGCCCTATCATGATTGTAGAAGATTCCCGTAAAGATGAACGATTTCAAGGAAATCCCCTTGTTGATGATTATAAAGCTATTTTTTATGCCGGTGTTCCTTTAGTAAATAGCGAAGGATATAAACTGGGAACCCTTTGTGTATATGACCATAAGCCAAGAAAACTGGATGAAAAACAAATCAACACCTTGATAGATTTATCAAAACAGGTGGTGAGTTTGTTTGAACAGAATTACAATAATATTCAGTTAAAGAAAGCACAAGAACATCTTCAAGAAAGAAATGAGAACCTAAGAAAATTTGCAAGTGTGGTGTCTCACGATCTTAAATCTCCATTGGCAAATATTGTAATGCTTACAGATCTTTTGGCAGAAGAAAATAAAAACACCCTTAATCCGGATTCTGTAGAATATCTTCATCATTTAAGAAGCTCTTCTTTATCCCTTAGAGATTACATCGATGGTTTGTTACAGTTTTACAGAAGTGATCATTCTATAGAAAAAAGAGAAACAGTCGATTTAGTGCCTTTCTTCGAGAACATCAAAGAACTTACCGCTACGGGAGGTGACATACATTTTGAGTATCCCCAAAATCCAAGAAGTATTTACGTTAATAAATCAGGTTTAGAACAAGTTTTTGTCAATTTGATCACCAATGCCATCAAATATAACTCTAAAGAAAATGTAGAAATAGGAATTACCTTCGAGGAACAAGGTGACCGATATGCCTTTTCTGTAAAAGATAATGGTGATGGTATTTCTGAAGAACATAGATCCAAGATATTTGACCTTTTTACTACTTTAGGAAAAGAAGACAGAAACGGTAATATGGGAAGCGGAATTGGTCTGGCAACCGTAAAAAAAGTGGTGTCAAACCTTGGCGGATGCATTCAGGTAAACTCTGAAATAAACAAAGGAAGTGAATTCAATTTTACGCTATCCAAACAATAAAACCCGATTTAAAATACTGTAAATCTTTTACTTACATCAATTTACATCATCCTACCATTTAAATCTTTTCCTTTTAATTTGTTTAGATTGGTTCTAAAGAATAATAATTCCTTTACAAACTAAACATTAGGATCACATTTCTTTAATAAACATAAAACATCTTCATAAAGTTGTTCAGCTGGGGCTTGAGTTACATTTGTCTAAACAAAAAAACTCACACAACCATGAAAAATCATTTTATAATTGCTGCTCTAGCGTCGGCATTACTTGTTACTTCTTGTGATGTTGATGACTTTTCGGGCAACCCTAAACCACCAACAGGACAAATCGAATTTGCTAACCACTCTATTTCTCCTGTTTTATTGAAAACTACTTCGGAATTTTCTGATGTTGAGATCTACAACATCCTTTCTTCTGAAGATACTTATGTTCCTGATTTTGTATATGGTTCTATGGCCGATGGTGCTGGACTTTTAAGAAGTAAAAACGGTACTTATACATTAATCAACAACATCGAGGCTGATTACTCTGTTGCTAGAATTACACTAGACGAAACTTTTAAGCCTGTAAAAGGAGAGCACATTTTGAATGCTGTTGCAACGGCTAACACTGCTCAGTGTTCTGGTTCTATGATTACACCAAGAGAGCACGGATTTGGACCACTTTACCTATCTGGTGGTGAGTGGGGAGGAAACTCTAAAGGGGTTTTTGCTACGGATCCATTTAGAATGGCAGAGGCCGCATCTGTACCAAGAATGTTACCAGCAATGGGACAATGGTCTACAGAAAATGCTGTAGCGCTTAATATGCGTGCTTATCCAGGAAAAACTGTTGTATTTATTGGAGATGATAACAGTGATAACGAAATACCTTCTGGACAATTAGGAATGTACGTAGGTAGAATTGGAGACTTAGAAGGTGGTAAATTATACGGTCTTAAAGTTACTGCTCCAGATGTTACTTATGAAGTAGACATGAAAGAAGGTGTTGAATACGATATGGAATTCGTAGAATTACAAGAAAGAGATATCGATTTGTTAGATGCCGAAGCTAAAGAAAAAGGTGTAATGGGATTCTCTAGATTGGAAGATCTTGACTGGAGAAGAGGAAACAGAAAAAACAACCAGGAGCTTTACTTTGCAGTAACAGGAAGAGAAAAGCCAGGATTAGTAGGAAGAGGTACTATCGCAGGAAGAATCTACAAGGTAATCCTTAATCCAAGAGATCCTGCAGGTCCAGGAAAAATCGTTTGTGTGCTTGACGGAGACGTTGAAGGAGGAAAAGCTGAAGCTTTCCATAGTCCAGATAACATTTTGGTAACAGAAAACTATGCATATATCCAGGAAGATCCAAACGGAATCTCTAAGCCAGCTGCAGATCACTTTGCTAGATTATACCAGTATGACTTAAACACAGGAGCTTTAAAAACTGTTTTAGAATGTGATCAAATCATGGCAGAGTCTCTAGGATACGGACCATCAACAAGAACTTGGGAAATCACTGGTATGATCGATATTTCTGAAACTATCGGTGTAGATGAAACCTTTTTATTAATTACCCAAAACCACGGATGGGAAAGAGAAGATGGAGTTCCATTTACTGATCCTACTGCAAATCCTGATTTGGCGAATAGCCGTAAAGAAGGAAGTATGTTGTATGTGGTTAGAGGATTAGAAAGATAACCTATGATTATCAAGAATTTTCTAAACATAAACAAAGGGGCTTATTTTATGATAAGCCTCTTTGGCATATTAAGCTTTTGTTCTTGCACCAAAGAAAAGCCGAAAACTGAAAACATATCTCATAAGGAACAGCTTAAAAATCAGTTTGATCAGGATATTTCTATGGCTATTCTATTTTTGGATAGTGCTGCTACAGATCAAAGTAAACTAAAACAACATTTAACTGCTTCAAGAAGATATTTCAAAAAAATTGAACCTGTATTGGCTGCTTTAGATATCGAAAACTATGGTTTTTTGAATCAACCTAATATTCTGAAAGTTGAAGAAGATGACTATACCGATATTAAAGTTAAAAAAGCCAGTGGTTATCAGGTACTAGAAGAAGAAGTTTATGCAGATGAAATGAACACAGAGGTTATACAAAAACACCTTTCTCTTGTTTCCAATCGTTTAAAATTAGTGAAAGAAAATATTAGTTTTACGCATGTAAAGCCTTATCACTTTTTATGGTTGTTCCGAAAAGCTATTGTAAGAATTGGGATCACAGGAACAACGGGATTTGATTCTCCAGTATTGGAAAACTCTCTTGAAGAGTCCAAAATTGTGTATCAGAGCTTACAAACCTCTTTATCGTATTATCGAGATCAATTCAAAGATCAAACGCTTTTTGACGAATGGAACAAGGAAATTGATGCAACGACGAAGGATTTATCTGGTGATTTTAATGCCTTTGATCGATACCACTTTATAAAAAACCATACGCATAAACAATTAGTATTGTGGAATAAAATGGTTGAAGATTGGGGTGCAACTTTCCCTTTTGAATTGGCCATCAAGAATGAAGCTAATTCTTTGTTTTCGGATGCTACTTTTAATCTTACGTTCTTCTCAGATCAAAACTCTGGACCAACAACGCCGGAAAAAATAGCCTTAGGAGAAAAACTGTTTTACGATACTAGTTTATCGTCTGCAAATCAAATAAGTTGTGCTACATGCCATCATCCGGATAAAGCATTTACCGATGGTCTAAAAATTGGGAAAGGAGTTACCCGTAACACCCCTACTCTTTTGTATGCTGGATTGCAACAGGATTTCTTCTATGACAAAAGAGCCGGAAGCTTGGAAGGGCAAATTGTATCTGTTGTAGAAAATGAAAATGAATTTCATACCGATTTAGCAACTCTTAAAAATGTAGTGAGCAATGATAGTATTTATGCAAATGCCTTTAAAGAGGTATTTCATAGAAATGACATCACTGACGCACATATTAGAAATGCAATTGCGAGCTACATCAGAAGCTTGAATCCGTTTAACTCCAAATTTGATCGTAATATCAATAATTTGGAAAATTCATTGACACAAAGCGAGATCAATGGGTTTAACCTGTTTCATGGTAAAGCAAAATGTGCCACTTGTCACTTTGCTCCTCTTTTTAATGGCACTGTACCTCCAGATTATAAAGAATCGGAGATAGAACTCATTGCTGTACCAGAACAAAACGATACCATTAATGCAACAATTAGTCCTGATTTGGGGAGGTATTACGTATACAAGACCCCAGAGAGAAAACATTTTTTCAAAACCTCTACGGTACGAAATGTGAGTAAAACTGCGCCGTATATGCACAACGGTGTATATAACTCTTTGGAAGAAGTTGTTGATTTTTACAACCGTGGCGGAGGAGCCGGAATCGGTATCGATCAGGAATACCAAACACTACCTCCTGATCCACTAAATCTCAACCCTCAAGAAATTAAAGATTTGATCGCTTTTATGGAATCTTTGGAGGATCAAGACGATTCATATGCCGAAACCAAAACAGAAAAGTTGGCTTCAACAACAAACTAGAACTCCTATAGTTCTTTACTCTTAATTAGATAAGTGATAACGTTAATACTATCCTAACAAATTTAGCGTTATCACTTTTTAAATACCTTCTTACAACACCTTTTTTACGGCTATTACATAAAAAGAGCATATTCAATCAAATTAGACCTTTTATCTGGGTATTTTTTGTTAATTTTATTAAGAATTGTTCTAATTTAATTCAATTCTAAAATTGCAATGATATTACCTGCTGTACCGATTAATGAAAATTTTAGACTCGAGGCCCTAAAAGCATTGGAAGTTCTTGATACCGAAACGGAAAAAGAATTTGATGAGATTACGGCATTGGCTAACTTTATTTGTGATACCGAGGTAGCACTCATTTCTCTTGTAGATAAAAGTAGAATGTGGTTTAAATCCAAAAATGGGGTTTCCATTTGCGAAACGCCAAGAGATAACTCCTTGTGCTCACATGCGATTTTAAATCCAGAAACACCTCTACTCGTCAAAGATACTAGAGAAGATGAACGATTTAATAAAGAAACTATTCAATTAGAAGACAAAGTTGTGGTTTTTTATGCAGGTATTCCATTGGTAAATAAGGATGGTTTTGCACTAGGCACCTTGTGTGTTATGGATAGTAAACCGAGGGAGCTTTCAGAAAAACAACTAGAATCTCTGAACTCTCTAGCCAAACAAGTAGTAATCCTTTTTGAGTTAAACAAAAAGAATAACGATCTTCAAAAAATTCAACGAAAGTTAAAGAAGAAGAATGAGGCGCTAAAAGATTTTGCAAGAGTAATTTCTCACGATCTTAAAATGCCATTGGCTAATATCATTACCACTACAGATCTTTTGAAGTTATTACTAGATAAAAAGCTAGACAAAGAAAGCTTGCAGTATTTTGATTATATCAAAACGTCTTCTTTCTCTATGAGTGGATACATTAGTGATGTATTAGATCACTATGAAAGTGAAAGTTTGATTCATAATAAACCAGAAAAGTTCAGTTTGAATGAACTACTCAAAGAGATTATTGAATTACTAAGCATAAAACCTG
The DNA here is from genome assembly GCF_055808215.1 of Aquimarina sp. KJ22-3. Lineage (NCBI taxonomy): Bacteria > Pseudomonadati > Bacteroidota > Flavobacteriia > Flavobacteriales > Flavobacteriaceae > Aquimarina > Aquimarina sp. KJ22-3. The sequence goes on from NZ_CM147859.1 coordinate 2,983,056, forward strand.
ATATTTCGCTTAATTTTCCGGAGAATGACCCGGTATTAGAATCTAATCGCTCCGCTCTGAAACAGATATTCTTCAATCTAATCGGAAATAGTATAAAGTATAACGATAAAGAACAGATTGAGATCACTATCGATCAAAGTGAAGATGCTAACTTTTATTATTTTAGTATTACTGATAATGGAATGGGCATTCCAGAAAATCAAATAGAAACTATTTTTGATCTTTTCACCACCGCAGGGATGGCAGATCGTAGTGGTAATAAAGGTAATGGCATTGGGCTGTCCACGGTAAAAAAAATAGTTGAAAATTTAGGTGGATCCATCAGCGTAAACTCCAAAGAAAAAGTAGAAACTACCTTCAATTTTTGTGTCAAAAAGAAGCTTTAATCCATTATCTTCTTTATTGTTTTTATACAGGCTTCTGCACACTTTTCTCCATCGATCGCTGCAGAAATAATCCCTCCGGCATAACCAGCTCCTTCACCGCAAGGATATAAACCTTTGATCTGAATATGTTCTAAAGATACACGATCTCTCGGTATTCTCACAGGTGAGGAAGTTCTGGATTCAGGCGCATGTGCAACAGCTTCATTGGTTAAATATCCTGGCATGCTCTTATTAAACATACTGAACCCTTTTTGTAAGGTTTGATGGATAAACTCGGGAAATACCGCTTTCATATCCACGGCAGTCAATCCAGGTTTGTACGAAGTATCAGGCAAATCAGATGATACTTTTCCCTGAACCAAATCCTGCAAGCGCTGAGCAGGAACTCTTTGGGTCTCCCCTGCCAGCATCCATGCTTTTTGCTCTATTTCCTTTTGAAAATACATTCCAGACAATGGCCCAAACTTCTCGTACGCTTTAAAATCCTCAAGTCTTAATTCTACAACGATACCACTATTAGCAGTTGGTTGATCTCGTTTGGAAGGAGACCATCCGTTGGTTACTACTTCTCCCGGACTGGTGGCACAAGGAGCAATTACACCTCCTGGGCACATACAAAAAGAATACATCCCTCTGCCATCAACCTGTTTTACGATACTGTATGGAGAAGGTGGTAAATATGGACTCCGTACTTCACAAGAATATTGTATTTGATCTATCAATTGTTGCGAATGCTCTACCCTAACCCCAAGGGCAAAAGGTTTGGCTTCTATGGTAATTTTCTTTCTGTAGAGCAATTCAAAAATATCTCGGGCGGAGTGTCCTGTGGCCAAAATCACTTTACGGGTATCGATAACAGTTCCATCTTTGAGCTCTACCCCTTCGATTTGTGAATTTTTGACTCTTAGATCCACCACTCTGGAATTAAAACGTATCACTCCACTTCTCTCGATAATCTTTTCTCGCATTGCAGCAATAATACCCGGCAATTTATTGGTCCCTATGTGGGGATGAGCCTCAACCAGTATCTGGTCAGTAGCACCAAAGCCTACCAAAAGTTTCAATATCCGTTGTACATCTCCTCGTTTACGGGATCTTGTATATAATTTACCATCGCTGTAGGTACCAGCACCTCCTTCTCCAAAGCAATAATTAGAATCTTCATTAACGATATGATCCCTGTTAATTGCTTTGAGATCTCTTCTTCGCGTTCTTACATCCATACCTCTTTCCAACACTATAGGTTTACAACCTAATTCTATACATCGCAATGCGGCGAACAATCCCGCAGGCCCTGCTCCAATAATTACTATCTCTGGGGCATTGGTAACATCCGGATATTCTGGTAATGGTATAGGAACATCGGTGTATTCTTCCTGTACATATACCTGGAGTTTTAAATTGACCTTTATCTGGCGTTGCCTGGCATCTATAGATCTTTTCAAAATCCTGATATGGCTAATTTCATGAAACGGGATACCATTTTTCTTGGAAACAGATCGTTTTAGAAGTTCTGGATTCGACGCGGTTTCGGGAGAAACTTGTATGCTAAATTCGTGTTGCAATGGATACGCTTAGTTAAAACATTTTGACGAAGATACGATAAACTTTAGATCATTTTTGTCGATAAAATAGTCTATTTTTAGGTTTATTGGATAGATTGGTAAAACAATAGCTCACCTAAACTTTTTGATAGTTTAACCTTTTGTTAAGGTATTAGTTCCTATATTTGGTTGAAACAAACCTTAAATTTACAATTATGAAAAAGCTATTTTTATTAGCGATTGCCGTAATCGGTTTCACATTTACTACCAATGCACAAGACATCAAATTTGGTTTTAAGGGAGGGGTTAACTTTGCCACTTTAAATGGAGATGATGTTGATGATGCATTAGATGGAAGAACAGGTTATCATATTGGAGCTGTGGCTCAAATAAGCCTGTTAGAGACTATTGCACTTCAACCTGAACTTATCTATTCTGCTCAGGGTCTTGATGATTTGGATATCGATTATTTAAATCTTCCTGTGCTATTTAAATTGAAATTCGCTGGTATTGCAAGTGTTGAAGCAGGTCCACAATTCGGTTTTGTAGTAAACGACGGTTTTGAAGTGGGTGAGCCAGAAAGCTTTGACTTGAGTGGAGCTGTTGGTGCTGGTGTAGAGTTTGGTGGATTCTTCGGACAAATTCGTTACAACTTTGGTTTAACCGATGTTGTAGAAGATGCTGAAGCTAAGAACTCTAATTTCCAGGTTTCTGTTGGATATTACATCTTTTAATCAAAAGATATACAATAATGATAAAAAAGCGGGAAGGTACTCTTCCCGTTTTTTTGTATCCAAGATTTTGCTAAACATTCATATTATAGTTTTAGATCCTTAAAAATTCCTAAATGCCAAATCGTAATTCATAAATGTTATAGTATATTTGAAAAACACTAAAAACGAATGCAGTTTAAACACCCAGAATTTCTTTATGCTCTTTTTGCCCTTATCATTCCCATTCTGGTGCATTTATTTCAATTAAGACGTTTTCAAAAAGTAGCATTTACCAACGTACAGTTTCTAAAAGCAGTAACCATACAAACCCGTAAAAGTTCGCAACTCAAAAAATGGCTCACCTTACTTACCAGGCTATTCATTTTGGGGTGTATTTGTATAGCTTTTGCGCAGCCTTTTTTGGCTTCAGAAGATACGGTTGGTAAAAAAAGTGATACCGTAATATATCTCGATAACTCTTTTAGTATGCAGGCAAAAGGTGCTAAGGGACCTCTTCTAAAACGATCTGTACAGGAAGTACTAAGCGAGTTTTCTGAAGAAGAAACTTTTTCTTTGTTTACCAATACGGAGACTTTTATCAAGGTGACCAAAAAAGATATTCAAAATGATCTCTTGCAGCTAGAATACAGTTCGAATCAACTACCCTATCGTGCCGCTTACCTAAAAGCCAAACAATTATTAGGAAATTCTGAAGAAACTATAAATAGAATCGTATTGGTATCTGATTTTCAGCAAAAAGAGGGTGCTTTTGAATTACCAACAGATGCAAGTACCAGAACCCATCTTGTACAAATGCAACCGGTTACTCGACAAAATATTGCTGTAGATAGTCTTTATCTTCAACGAAATACAAATAATGAGCTCTTACTTAAAGTGGAAGTAAGTAATACCGATAGCAATGCAGAAAACACATCAATAGCATTATATAATGATGAAAAACTAATCGCTAAGACTTCGGTTTCGATTCCCAAAAACGGTAAAACAAGTACCGAATTTCGCTTACCAGAAAATACCAAAATCAATGGTAGAGTAACGCTCGAGGATCCCGCCATCACTTTTGATAATTCCCGATATTTTACCATCAACACTCCAGAAAAAATCAAAGTAGTAGCGGTTAATGAAGCCGACGATAGCTTTATCAAAAATATTTTTACTCCAGACGAGTTTGAGCTGGTGAGTAACTCAACACAAGAGCTCAATTATAATGATATTGCTAACGCCAATTTGGTAATTCTTAATGAAATTTCTCAAATTCCTATCTCCCTGATTAATGCACTCAAACCTTTTGTAGATGAAGGAGGAACGGTCTGTTTTATCCCAGCTCAAAATGGTGATATCACTTCATATCAACAATATATCGGTTCCTTTTCTTCTCAAGCATTATCCAATTCGGTGAATCAAGAAAAAAGAATCACAAAAATTCACTTTTCGCATCCGCTGTATTTGGGAGTTTTTGATAAGGAAGTAACGAATTTTCAATATCCAAAAGTGAATAGTTTTTATCAAACTCAAGCTCCTAATGCTATTCTTTCTTTTGAAGATAATACGCCCTTTTTATACAAAACGAATAACGCATATATTTTTACAGCAGCTCTCAACACAGAAAATTCTAATTTCAAGAATTCTCCGTTAATTGTACCAACGTTATATAATATCGGGAAACAGAGTTTACAGCTTACAGACATATCCTATACTATAGGACAAAATAATTCGTATGATGTTCCGGTATCTCTAGGACAGGATGGTATTTTATCTTTGGTATCCGCACAAGAGCAAATCATTCCGCTACAGCAAAGTTTTTCTACAAAAGTTCGCATCACTACAGACGAAGTCCCAACAAAATCCGGGATCTATAGTCTTCAGGATAAAGATAATGTTATTCAACATGTAAGTTATAATTACGACAGTTCTGAGAGCGATTTGCAGTACTACCCATTGGGTACAACAGAAAATTATGTTGTCAAAAATTCGTTGTCCGAACTTTTTTACAGATAAAAGAAGAAACGAGTGTGAATGAACTTTGGAAATGGTTTGTTATTTTTGCGCTGATATTCCTGTTGATCGAAATATTATTATTAAAATATCTGAAATGAACGTATTACTAAAGGACGCTACCATCATTGATCCATCTTCATCTTTTCATAAAAAAACCGTAGATATTCTAATCGAAGATGGGACAATTAGTAAAATAGGTTCGAATATTTCTAAAGAAGATCATATAGACGAAATTACCCTTCCCAATCTTCATGTATCGCGAGGTTGGTTTGATAGCAGTGTATGTTTTGGTGAACCCGGATATGAAGAAAGAGAAACCATAGCCAATGGTTTGGATGTAGCCGCAAAAAGTGGTTTTACCAGTATAGCACTCAATCCAAACACTTCACCAATAACTGATACCAGTGCTTCTGTAGGTTTTCTTGATAGTAAGGCAAAAAATCATGCTGTACGTCTCTACCCTATTGGGTCATTAACTACAAAATCTGAAGGGAAAGATCTTGCTGAGCTATACGATATGCAACAAGCTGGTGCGATCGCCTTTGGAGATTATAAAAAAGCCATTCAAAATCCAAACTTGTTGAAAATTGCGCTGTTGTATGCGCAAAACTTTGATGGCTTGATCCTATCTTTTCCGCAAGACAATAACATTGCAGGAAAAGGAGTGGTAAATGAAGAAGAACAAAGTACATTACTCGGACTAAAAGGTATTCCCTCTTTGGCTGAAGAATTACAAATTTCCAGGGATTTATTTTTGCTGGAGTATACAGGTGGTAAACTGCATATTCCAACCATTTCTACGGCAAAATCAGTAGTTTTGATTAAAGAGGCGAAAGCAAAAGGATTACAGGTAAGTTGTAGTACAACGGTGCACCACCTTACCCTAACCGATCAGGAATTGCAAACTTTTGAGACATCATATAAGGTACAGCCTCCTCTTAGAACACAAAAGGATATCGATGCGCTAAAACAAGGAATCCAAGAAGGAACTATAGATATGGTGACCAGCGATCACCAACCTATGGATATCGAAAATAAAAATGTGGAGTTTGATAATGCCAAATACGGCACCATAGGTTTGGAAAGTGCATTCGTTGCTCTTAATCATCATTTTGAGCTGGATCAAACCATTACGTTACTCACCAAAGGAAAAGATATTTTTAAACTAGAAAATCAACCTTTGGAAGAAGGGAGTATTGCAGATCTATCGCTTTTTAATCCCGAGGGTGAAACAACTTTTGAAACTGACCACATTTTATCTACTTCTGCTAACAGTGCTTTTATAGGTAAATCCGTAAAGGGTAATGTATACGGAGTACTTGCAAACAAGCAACTAGTATTGAAATAAATATAATTTTAAGTCTTTCTCAATAATACATATCTTTAGAAAACAATTACGAAAAACATCATTATGGAATCAGACTATGCCAAACAAGGAAAAACTGCAGCCATCGTGGCTTACATTACCATCATTGGTACTATTATTGCCTTTTTCATGAATAATGATGACAAGAATCAATTTGCCAGCTTTCATATTCGACAAGCATTAGGTGTCAATATTAGCTTTTATATATTGGGGGCCTTAGCTAACATATTTAATTCATTGATAATTTATGCAGCTTTTTATGTTTTCATAGCTGTACTTTGGTTTTTCGGTTTAATCACAGCCATTAGGGAAGAACAAAAACCAGTGCCATTACTTGGATCTTTCTTTCAAGATTGGTTTGTCTTCATAAAATAACATAAAAATGCGATCTAGATGGATCGCATTTTTTTATGTTTGTTTCTCCTTTAATCATGTTTAGAGCTCCACTTTAATAAGTTCGGTTTTACAACTAGCATTGCCCATGCCCAGTTTTGCGTGCTTGCTGGATCCGCAACACCTTTTAAGATTTCCATTGAGTCCGAAGCAAACATATGAGAGTATCCTATCTTCAAAGTAGCAAAAGGAAGTACTTTTTGAGTGTATACCAGATCTACTTCTGTTCCCAGATAGTCATCTATTCCTTCACCCAGGCTTTCTGCAGCTGCAAAATAGTGAGCTTTGATCAAAAGACTTGATTTTTCTCCGGTTTTGATCACTGTTTTTCCATAGAGGTCATTCAATCCTACATTATTGGCATGGTTCCCTACAAAAAAGTAATCCATATATCCATTGAACTTGTGATTGGTACCAAAAATTGGGAAGAAAGATTCTATTTTTCCATCGATTCCTCCATTTTCATCTCCACTTAAAGTCTCAAATCCAAGTCCGAATAATGTTTTACCAGGCTTATAGGTAAGCTCTAACAATGCATTGTAAGCAGATAGCTCGATATCCTCGGTAAAGTCTCCTGTTTGCCCATAGATATTGGCTGCAATAGAAAATCCTTTTGCAGGTTTGGCTACCAAATGGGTACCAAAGGTTTGTCTGCGTACGGTACCATCTACAGGTGTTTGTCCATCATTAGGATCTAGATTTTGGTAAGAGTTATTAGCAATTAACAAACTTCCAGAGAATTTCTCCCAGTCTTTATGCAACCAGGCATAGATCATTCCTTTGTAATCAAATACTGCTCTTACATTTCCTCCATTGTTAGGATCAAATAGTGTGGTTTGTGTTCTCACACCATTTTGGTTAAACGCAAGACCTATATCAAGTTTCAACCCTTTGTCATTGGCGTATTTTAGTAAGGCCGCATCGTGGAATCGACCTTGCATTGCCCAATCCAATCCTCCAAAGATTCGTTGATCATCATAGGACAAGGCTTGTCTTCCTAGTTTGGTAGACCATCCTTTTCCGAATTTGAAATCAATCCATGCTTGTGCCAATGAGAAGCTATCATTCCCATCGACTGGTGCAATTTGTGGAGTATCTCCCCAGATACTTACATCTTGCACGCTTATAAAGGCAGAGAATTTTTCTTGTTTGTATCCTAGTTTTAATCTGGAACGTTGTTGTACAAATGTTCCGGCATCTACACCATCAGGAATTAGCGTACCAAAACCATTTAAATATTCCAATCGAGGTCTGATATCTGCGTCGATACTGAATTCTTGTGCGTTTGTAATAGTAGGCATCGCTACTATTAACAACGCTATAAGTAGTTTATTTTTCATAATCAAAATTTAACAAATGGGACAAAAAAATACGTATTAACGTTAGAAACAATTAATACGCATTCTCCTTAATTAACCTCAAATTATAATTTCACTTTTTCGTAAAGTGTCGTTACATCGTTAAAGGCCTTTGTAAGTTCATTACTTAATTTATACATATCCGCAGATTTGATGGTATGATTGAATAATTTCTCTTTATTCGATTTTACCTGGTCCCACTTAGACATGGCCACTCCTAATTTCTCATCAATTCGAGAGTTGTTAAATTCTGATATCAATAACATGCTTATAGCACCGTCTAATTCGTTATATACATTTTTTAGCATCTGCTCATTATTCTTATCTTTTAGTGTAGAACTATTGGCGAAGTAGTATAATGCTAATCGTTGCGCTAACATCCTTTGTCTTCCTGAAAGGTTAATGATTTTTTTCAATTCACCGTCTTCTTCTCCTAAACCTTCATCTTCTAATAAAGAATCATTACTATTGTTAGCACCTTTAGATTCTGTGATTACCGCCAAAACTACACTGTTTGACGCTTTTAGCAGATCTGTATTAGCTTCAATAATCTTTTTGGCATTATCATAATTGGGTTTTCCATCTACCATTTTCTTATATGCTGCCCATAACTCTTCAACCTTTGCAAGTCGATCTTTGGTTATTTTGTAATCTGAATTTTGCAGTAGTATATTATTTTGCTTTTCAAATATCAATTTACTGGTAAGTAGGTCTCTTTTGGCCTTAGTATCACTTGGATTTTCTAAAGCATAAAGATAGGCCTTGGCAATTTTTTGTCCTAACATTCTTTGTTTTCCAGAAATGTTCACGGCTTTATTAAAGGTTAACATTCCGAAAGATTTACTACTCTGGGATTTTATATCATTAGTAGTGACTAGTATCACAATTAAGAGTATGAACGCTCTTAACTTATAAGTAAAATTATAGTTTTTCATAGGGTATAAATAAAAGGTTAATTGGGTAATAGTTTCTTAATATTCCTCCAGCGCCAGCTGGTTGATTTTATTATCAGCGGTAAGTTTAATGACCAAAATAGATGATGCATTCTCAAACTCAGTTAAATACCGCTTACATCCATTATCATCTAGTAGAAAAGAGGACTCCCCCATTGTCCCTTTTGTAGATTGATTTTTCGAAATAAAAGTTTTTACCTTGTCCAAGGTAAATGACGATTGTAAATCCGCTGAGAATGCATCAAAGATTTTTTGAGCATTGTTAGAATTGTATCCATCAGAAACTATTGCAATGGCATTTTGGTAGTCACTATCTGATTGTGCCAAAACAAATTGCATAGAAAATAACAGTACAATTAAGTAGGTAGTTTTCTTCATAAGAAATTGGGTTTAGTTACTTATTTAATTGACATTTTTATGCTTCAGATTGGGTAGTAAATTGCAAAAAAATACCATAGTGTCTTTTTCAATGTAATTAATATTACGGTTAAACCACAAAAAAATTACTGTTTTTTAACAATAAATTAACAATTGTGATATTAATTTAATTACCTACATATCAATACATTAACCTACCTGTTTACTAGGGAACCTTAAAAACATTAACAAAAATTTAAAATATTCACACTTATTGGTCAAACAAACTTCAAAAAGCTTCTTTAACAATTTTAAAAAAATTATTTTTGACCCTTACATTTTAAAGGATGACAACAAAAACACTTTCCCTTCACCATATAATTAAGGTGCCTACAGTTAAAAAAGACAAAACTCCGGTGCTATTTATGTTTCATGGTTACGGTAGTGATGAAAACGATCTTTTTTCTTTCTCATCAGAATTACCAGAAGAACTTTTTATTATTTCGGTAAGAGCCCCTTATCAATTACAACCCTATGGAAATGCATGGTATGCGATCTATTTTGATGATAACCAAGGGAAATTTAGCGACGACCAACAAGCGATTCTATCCAGAGATAAAATTGCATCATTTATAGACGAGGCTATCGCCGCTTATGATTTGGATGAAGAAAACGTTACCATTTTAGGTTTTAGTCAAGGTACCATACTAAGCTATTCGGTAGCACTCTCCTATCCGGACAAGATTAAAAATGTGATTGCGTTAAGCGGGTATCTTAATGAAGACATTTTAAAAGAAGGCTATGAAAAGAATGATTTTTCTGGTCTTAACATTTACTGTTCCCATGGTAGTGTAGACCAAGTTATTCCTTTAGTATGGGCACAACGCGCTCCATCTTTCCTGGCAGAATTGGGGATAGAGACATCACTAAACGAGTTTCCTGTTGGACATGGTGTTGCCCCCCAGAACTTCTATCAGTTTAAAGATTGGCTGATCAAACACTTGTAAAAAATACAAAGACCTCCTACATTAGTAAAAGGTCTTTTTTAATAAGAGTGTTTTGTATGATTTCGTAATTATTATCGTGCCGGACTATATTCCTTAAGCGCTGGTAATATCTTCTGCTCAAGTGTCAAATACAAAGATCTCATCACATCCATTTTTGTTTTTCGGATAAAAACAATTGCCAAATTCTTAAAATCAATAGGTACAATGCTTAGTAGTCCTTTGTTAGATTCGTTATGTTTTATCTTAGCATTGAAATATTTGATAAATACATTCTCACTGTTTAGGATTTCAGGTTTTTGTTTGATCTCTTCTACTTCAGTAATGGTAAAAGGAACACCAATAACATCAGTGCTTACTTCATTTAAATGAAACCTTTCTATAATTCTTCTTTTCACCGCAGTAATGGCCTCTGTATTTTCCATTTCCGGACTAGGATATGAGTATTTCCAATACTTACAGGTAGCCGAATATACAATAGGATTCATCGTTATACCGACCATATATACATTCTTCCATATATTCAAGAGCTTTGCACGAATCATAGTCTTCATGATTAACCCTTTAGGAAAATAAGAACTCATGCGCTCCTCTTTTATGATCCCAAATCCCAGACGCATGTATATATCTTTTTTATTTTCTGGATTCTTGCAATACATAAAATACGCTACCCCTATATCCAAATTGTTTTTCTTCATGAAATACAAATCCATTTTCGAACATTTCGAAAACAATTTTCTAAAATCATCTAGGGATACCTGGTCACTAATTGAGGATCTGAAAAGTGCATAAAATCGGCCTTCTAGTAGGGAGTCCTTTTCAATTTCTTTAATGCGGTGGTGCTCTAACTTTGTCATATTTTGGGGTTTTGGATGAAGTAGTTTTTCACAATTGTTAAAAAAATCCTACAACTATATCACGCTACAAAATTATGAGTTTTGCCGTTCAAAAAAAGAGAATTCAAAAGTTTAATACCTCCTTAACTTTCTATACTAAAACAGATTTAAATCACTAAAAAACAGATATTTAAATTTAAAAACAACATCAAAAATATGGTTTACGCGTATCAATTTTGTTGCTAAAACTCTCGTTTTTATCGGTACTTTTTTAGTCCATTACGAAATTGATAAAATACCACGTCTCCTATTAAATTTTTGTTAACAAATAAGAAAGTCCAAATTAGGGACACTGATCAATGAAGTATTAAAAATTTTAGATCCTAAAGATTAGTAGAACATCAAATCAACAGGTATCTTATCGATATTTATCACTTAATCCAACTCCTTGAAGTATCATTGGGGTTATTTTTTCTAAACGCGAGATACGAGTGGCTTCTCGTTTGGCAGTAGCTATATGCTCTATATATTCTTTTTGTTTATATGGAGGTAGGTTATCAAACGCTTTTTTAAGTGTTTCATTTGAAATAAAAGCCTCTTCCAGATCTTCTGGCATAGGTATATCTTTTACCTTACCAGGTTTTACCTCTTTCCCATCCCTTTGATTTTGTACCGCTTCCTTTACATATTGCAATATCAATTCACGGTCAATTTCTTCAATAGTGCTAAACCTCCATTGTCGTAGACCCTTTGTTTTCCCTTCTTGAGCATTTATTAATTTCTTTTGATCATCTTGCAAAAAAACTCCATTGTAGAACCAAATCCCCACGTATGATTTAAAAGCTCCTATTCCCACTACATTTTTGTTGTTTAAGGTATACACGGGCATCCCCCATTTTACAGTTTCTTCTAACTCTGTGGTTAAGATGATAGATCTCAGTAGTTCCAGTTCTTTTTTCCAGGGAACTTTTTTTGAGATAAATTCCTCTACTGATTTATTTTTTTCCATAACTTCAAAATTACTTATTGGTCAAGGCTATGATACGTAACGGAGCACCAGTACCACCTTTTATTTTCATTGGTAAAGCGATGATTTCAAAACCTGATTCTGGTAATTGATCCAAATTAGTAAGATTCTCAAAAGCAGGAATATTTTTGGAAAATAAAAGCACATGACTTTTGAAATCTTGAGACTGTCCGTAATCTATACTAGGGGTATCGATCCCTATGGCATTAATTTTCCGATTATCTATTAGCCATTCTACAGCTTCTGGTGATAATCCTGGAAAATGTAATTCCTTGATAGCCTCTTCTCCTCTATCTTCGGTACCTAAGTATTTTTTCTTATCTGGGTACAATGTAGAAAAACCAGTCTGCAACAAAACAATACTGTTATCAGGAATGTTTGTGTTATGCTTTTTTTCCCAATTCAAAAAGTCTTCGGTTTGTATTAAATAATTCGAGTCCCTAAGCGCTTTTTCTGAAACGTCAATTTTAATAGCTGGACCCACTAATCTTTCCAGAGGAATCTCATCAACCGTTTGTCCGGTTTTATAAAAATGAACAGGAGCATCAATATGTGTTCCTCCATGTTCTGCTGTTGCAAAATTATTAGCGGAGTAATAATAGCCTTTCTCTGTATTTCCTGCAAAAACAGTATCCAACTCAAATTCTTTGGCTGTAACCCAATATATTGTCTCTTTAGAAAAGACATGGGTAAGATCAACTATCGTGCGAACGGTATCCTTATTTCCTTTTTCATCTGATTTTTCTTCCTCAGCAATGGCAATATCTTGTTTACAACTCGATACGACCAAACAAATGACACTGAGTAAACCGAATATAAATTTCATAATTTTTGCGCTATTAGTGATCTAACTAATATAAACAAAATGTAGGTGTTTTTTACCTGAGAATATTTTTATCAAATATCTAAAGCTGATTTGAAAACCTTAAAACTGAATTTTCAAACTTTTAGAGGTTGAAGAATCCCATTGTACATCAACACTCAATGTATTATCCTCACTATTCCATTCACCCGTTAATGAAGTACCATCCAAAGTGATGGATTTTGGATTCGAAGCTATATTATGAAGTATCACATGAATATTTCTTTCACTTGACGTATATCCAGTTCCTTTTTCTGTTTTGAAATCAATACTAAGGTTATCTCCAGAATAGGAACTTTCGAATTTTAAAAGCTCATACATGCCCTTTTCAAAAGCACCAGGAGTCACTCCATCATCGTCATAGAGTTTTCCTTTTGCGGTGCTCACCGAATCATCATGATAATAATGCAAAATTAGATTTTTGGTGCTGTATAGCTTTGTAGTTTGCACGGGCTTAATCATAGGAATAAATGCACCGGCCTTTACAAAAACAGGAATATGATCTTCTGTCACTTCTGCTGTTTTATAGCTACCTCCTTCATACTTTTTTCCTGTAAAAAAATCATACCAGTTGGTTCCCTTAGGAAAAGGGACATCCATCGCTGCAATACCAGGTTTGATTACCGGGGAAACCAAAAAGTTATCTCCCCACATATAGGTAAAACTCAATTCACTAAACTCTTTGTTATCATCCTCAAAAAACAAAGGCCGCATCAATGGGATTCCGGTTTGATTATTATCAAAAGCTATTGTATAGTTATAAGGTAGTAAACTATAGCGTAGTTCTACACTCTTTTTTGCCAAAGCCTTGGTTTTCTCATCATGAAAAACAGGCTCGGGTGCAATATGCTCCTGCGCATGTGGTCTAAAAATAGGCTGAAACACGCCATACTGTAACCAACGTGTATATAATTCTGGATCGAAGACTTCTCCTCCTGCAAATCCTCCCAGGTCGGAATGCATGTAACCTAACCCTTGCATACCCATCGACAAGGCTATTTCGGTTTGCGGTTGCAATCCTCCCCAGCTTCGGTTTACATCTCCAGACCAAGGAATCATCCCAAAACGTTGAGATCCCGAGTACCCGGCTCGCATTAAAATAAATGGTCTTTGATCAGCAAAATCCTTTTGATACCCTTCCTGTATCAAACGCGCCCAATCGTGACCATAGATATTATGTACTTCATCAGCGCTTCCTGCAGCATGTTGCAGGTCCGAAGGATGTACTTCGGGTTCACCTAGATCTCCCCACCATCCGGCTACACCATATTCTTCAGTATATTTTTTGTAGATGTTCCAAAACCATTCTTTTCCTTTTGGATCATAGATATCCACGATTCCCGTATTTCCGAAGTAAAAATCATATCGATAAGGATTCCCTATAGAATCTTTCCCCAAAACTCCTTCTTTTACAGCTTCTTCCCACTTTTTTGAGGTCGATAATATAAAAGGTTCTGTGATCAAAACAGTTTTCACTCCTTTTGATCTAAAATCATTAATCATTTGTTTAGGATTTGGGAATGAATCTTTTAAAAATTCCAAATTCCCCATATGCCCTTTGATCTCTTTTCCAAACCAATAAATATCCAAAATGACCGCATCCAAAGGAATACTATCCTTTTTAAATCTATCCACTGTGGTAATCGTTTCTTTTTCGGAGTGGTATCCAAAACGACTCGCAAAATTACCAAAAGCCCATCTTGGTGGTAGTGGCTGCTTACCTGTCAAATCCGTATACGCATCCATCATATCTTTCCAATCTTCACCTGCGATTACTTGGTATGTCTTTCTACCACTTATAGTTTCGTACTGTAACGTATTGTTTTTCTTACTGTCAATATCCAAAAATCCAATAGGTGCATTATCAAAGTGCACCGCATATACTTTCGAGGACAACACCAAAGGCATGGTATAATTCATTAACTCCGAATAATTTTCATATCCGTAATGTGCCCTATTGTATAACTGCAAACGCTTACCTCTTCTATTCATACCCACAGCTCTGGATCCAGCGCCATAAATCACTTCATCTTTATCCAATGTAAAATCAAGTATTTCTGTAGAATCCGTTTTGATATATCCTTCTCCCTCTGCGATTAGTGGTTTTCCTTTGTATAAATATGAAATTCCAAAAGGTTCTTTAGTAATTTCGACCACTATACCAGGCGTAGCATAAGTAATATTCTCCTTGGTTTCCTTAATACTTGCTTTGGTATTGGGAGTTAACACTACTGCATGAGACTCTTTATTAATCGTCTCTCCTTCTGGGATAAAAGAAGTCTCTACAATCTTATCAGAATATGGAGTAATAATGTATTTGCCATTATCTTTATACACCTCGATATAGGTCCCTTTATCTTTAAAACCTTGATAAGGACCATCATATGTCTTTTTACAAGAGGTTAGTACTACACCAAAAGATAGTGCGAATAGTAGAGAAAAATACGTAAGCTTCATTATAGATATATTTCTTGAATCGAATAGAAATCAAATATAAACGAATCCAGCTATAATCAAACTTCTCTTAACTATAAGGGCAGAAATTTATTGAATCTTCAGTCTTTTTTTGATAACGCTTAAAAAATCACAAAAGATCACTACAACGTTTGCGTAAGAATTTATAGCAAAATGTAGGTCTTACGAAATGGTAAAATTGCTAACCTTCTCCTAAACATTTCTTTAAATACCTAAAACATTTCGGTAATACGATCCGTGTAATTTTAGAATGTTTTTAACCAATATAACTAAAACGTATTACACATCATGAAACGTTATTACCAAATCATCGTTACCGCCAAACGTATGGTACTTGCGAGTACTATATGCCTGGGATGCACTCAATCATTAGTGGCCCAAGAGCAGACCCCTATCTCCTCTCCAGAACAGAAAGAGAAATCAACTTTTAATATCCCTCTAGATAAATTTTATAGTAAGAAAATTTACCCAAAAGGAACTGGTAGGTCCTTTTTCAACTTTGGAGACATTTTGGTAGCCAGGGCTGTACTACCAGCTGCTAGTTTATCTGAAGGCCCCACCTCAGGACAGTACATCGGTTCAGGATTAATCAATCAACAACCAGTTCCTTTTTTGAATAAACAACCCATTCAAGGTTTCTCTTCTGTCTTAAACAACTACGATGGTACTTTCACAGCGTTATCCGATAATGGATTTGGAAGTATTGAGAACTCTGCAGACTATAACCTTCGTCTTTACAGAATTCAACCCAACTTCAAGGCTTTTGTAGGAGGCGGAGAAGGCACCATAGATATTGTAGACTTTATTGAACTGAAGGATCCTAATGGTCTTATTCCTTTTGCCATTGTCAATCATTTCTCTGACACCAGAGTACTTACCGGAGCAGATTTTGATATCGAATCCATTCAGAGAACCGCTAATGGTGACTATTGGATTGGCGACGAGTTTGGTCCTTTCCTACTTCACTTTGATCGCAACGGGGTATTATTAGACTCTCCTTTTGCCCTTCCAGATTTTGAAAATCCAGGAAAAGAACTTCGTGCACCACAGACTCCGTTTAATGAAGAGTTTAGCGCCCTTAGAGTGATGAATGCTATGCGAGCGCATGCATTTGCCAATGGAAGCAAAGCGCCAGTAATGTCACCATGGTTTGTTATGCTTGATGATCAAAATACGAACACTGTAGTAGGAAGCAGAGCAAATCCTCCTTCAGGATTACAACAGGCCTCTAGCGAATTATTCAATGTTTCTTCTTTAAACGGAGCCGGTCATGATGTAGTAGTCTATACCGTAAATGATTTGGAGAACATGAATCTACTTTTGGAATTGGGCGTACAGGGAATCATCTCTGATCGACCTGATTTACTATTAGAAGCTGTACAAAGCTTTGATAAAGACAATGACGGAAAAGCCGATTTTATGGATGAAGATGGGCTCATCGACGTAACTCTATTCGACGCACAAGGTCATAGAGGTGCGAGAAACCTAAGGCCAGAAAACACGATCCCATCAATGGAAGCTGCACTGGACTATTTGATGCCAACTTTAGAAACAGATTGCGGGATCACATTAGACGGTGTGCCTGTCCTGGATCACGATCCGCATATTGAAGCCGCAAAAACCAGAAAAGCAGATGGAACTCCTTATCAATTTGAAGACGAAGTATTGGTAAAAGACCTTACCTTAAATGAAATCCAGACCACCTTTATCGCTGATAAAATTCTATCAGGAAGACCAGCGCAAACTAATGATCTTGCACTTTCTCCTGTATCGGTTGCATTTGCGGATCAAAACGGTTTTATCGATCCATATATCATGCCTTCTCTTCAACAAATGTTTGATTTTGTTGAGTTTTATATCGAATACTATAAGAACGGACCCGGAGCATCAGATTCCGAAGCAGAGCAACGTTGGAAGAATGCCTCTAAGGTTCGTTTTAATATAGAAACCAAAATTAATCCAAGAACCGATACTGATGATCGCGGTGATGTATTTGCCGAAAGAACAGTGGATCCTGAAACGTTCACTAAAGCCGTTGCCGATGTGATCGTAGCCAACAATCTTACCGATCGTGCAGATATCCAAAGTTTTGATTTTAGAACGTTATTGATTGTGCACAAATTGTATCCAGAAATACGTACGGTGTGTCTACTTGGAGATTTCCCAAAAGTGGGAACTGCTGGAGACGGGACAAATTTACAAGATCAAAATGGACAAAACACTCCATGGCTAGCAGGTCTATACTGGCCGTACAGAAGCACTCAGCTTACTAATCCTATCCGAGTAAAAGGAAGCGGTGGTTTTGAAGGAATGGCTTTAACTACGGATGGTCAAAAGTTATTACCCTTATTAGAAAAAACCCTTGTTGGATCAGAAAACAACAACTTATTAATCCATGAATTTGATTTAAGTAGTAAAACTTATACTGGTAAACAATTTCAGTATCCACTAGATGAAAGAGCTTCTGCTATTGGAGATTTCGTTATGTTTAGCAACAATAGAGGGCTTATTATCGAAAGAGACGGTTCTCAAGGCGATCTTAATGGGTATAAAGCCATTTATGAAGTGCAAATTGATCAAGATGAAGAGTTAGCACAAAAAAGACTTAACGTAGATCTATTAGACATTAATGATATTCGTAGATTATCACTACCTGGTCTTGAAGGAGACGTAGGTATCGGAAGAGATTTTGCCTTCCCTTTTGTGACTATAGAAAGTGTGGTGGTATTTAATCCTTTCCTGATTGGAGTGCTTAATGATAATAATTACCCATTTAGTGTAGGACGCCACGTTGGGACTGGATTACCAGATGATAATGAGTTTATATTAGTATGGCTGGATCAACCTCTGGGAAGACCTTGGCGTTCTTCTCGACCTAATACAATAACTCAAAACACCATCAAGGTATATCCAAATACCTTTGACAAACAAGTTACTTTTGCAAACGTAGCTAACGAAAATAGTACTGTGACTATCAAAGTATATGATATATCCGGAAACTTAGTCAAAACCGTTGCCGACCATCAAAATGGTCAAGAAAACTCAGATTTTATCTGGAACGGAAGATCAGAAAATGGTACCGAATTATCCAGAGGGTTTTATGTAGCTATAATCGAGGTAGATGGTAATCTGTTCAAAAAGAAATTATTAAAGAGATAAATTAACCAATACTTAAAACCAAATTAACCACAAAAAGCTGCCTAGAAAGGCAGCTTTTCTTATTCTATTTTGATCTATTTTATTGTAATTGTTGGGTCAACAACTCAGCAACCAATTCTGCGGATGCAGGATTTTGACCAGTAATCAACAAACCATCTTCCAAAGCATATGGGCTCCAATCTGCTGCTTTAGAGTAAATCCCTCCGTTTTCTTTAAGCATATCTTCTACCAAAAATGGAACTACTTCAGTAAGTTCTACCGCTGCCTCTTCAGTATTCGTAAAACCTGTTACTTTCTTTCCTTTCACCAAAGGCTCTCCTTCTGCATTCTTTGTATTTTTGAATACGGCTGGTGCATGACAAACCGCAGCAACCGGTTTGTTATTAGCATAAAACGCTTCGATCAACTTGATCGAGTTTTGGTCTTCAGACAGATCCCATAAAGGACCATGACCACCAGGATAAAATATCGCATCGAAATCGTTCTGGTTCATTTCACTTAACACCAATGTACTAGCCAATTGTTTTTTGGCATCCTCATCAGTACTAAAACGCTTTGTAGAAGCCGTTTGAAAATCCGGAAGTTCACTTTTAGGATCTATAGGAGGTTGTCCTCCTTTTGGAGAAGCAAGAGTAATGTCATACCCTTTATCTTTTAAAATATAATACGGAGTCGCAAATTCTTCTACCCAAAATCCAGTTTTCACACCAGTATCACCAAGTTCAGAGTGGCTGGTAAGTACAAATAGAATTTTCTTTGGAGCTTCAGTAGTATTCTTCTCTTCTGTAGCTTCTTCGGCTTTATCTGTTGTTTTTTTGGTTCCATTTTCATTTCCACAGGAAGAAAATGCAACTATGGTAAGCACTAAGGCTAATTTTTTCATGATTTTTTATCTTTTGATTATCATTTGCAAAATTAAACCAGCACCAAACGAAAAAAATTGATCTATGGTAATTTTTTTCGATTTAAAATTTCTTAAGACTTATTATTCCCGAAAGAAAAATGAGCTGATAGTCCTATTAGCTTCTTGGGTATAGAAAAGACTTTTGTACTTCAAAATCCACTACTCCATCTTCTCTAACATCGTAGATAATAAACAACTGTCCCCAATATACTCCATCTGTAAAATCAGCGATGATCCACTTGTGGTTTAGTAATCGAACTTTATTGATTGCCATTTTACCTTCCATCCCTACAAAAGGAACTATTGGATTATCCTTATCGGCTTTGTTCTGACCTATAATTTGATCTATTATGGTAAGTTCTAATTTTTTTGCATCATATCCTTGCTCTTCAAAGTAGGCAATTGCCTCCTCATCACTATCCAAACGGAAATACGTCAAATCCAGATTCGCATCTACCAAAGAGTCAATAACCGCCGTTTTCTCTGTCTCCTGTGTTTTTAACTGCTCTTCCAGATTTGCAATTTTTGCATCGTAGGATTCTTTTGCTTTCTTGGCATTCATAAACTGAAAGAGAACAAACAAAGCGGTAAAAATGAACAAATACATAAATATTTTACTCTTCATATCAAATGGTAATTTTTAAATTATCGTAGGCTAAAAATATATTTTCTGGTAATTGTTGTTGCACTTCTTCATGAAATCCCAACAGATGACTAATATGAGTCAGATACGCTTTTTCGGGCTGTATATCTTCAATAAATGCTATAGCTTCTTCCAGGTTAAAATGAGAAGGATGAGGCTCGATACGTAACGCGTTTACTACAAGTACCTTAACCCCTTTTAATTTTTCACGTTCTTCTTGTTCTACAGTTTTTACATCGGTGAGATAAGCAAAGTCCTTGAATCTAAACCCGAATACCTGCAAACGATTATGCATTAGATTAATAGGAACCACCTGTAGGCTATTCAAGTGAAAAGGTTCATTTACCAACTCATTTTCAATAACGCTTGGAGCTCCAGGATATTTATTTTCTGAAGTAAAAATGTAATCAAAACGCTTTTTTAATGAGGACATCACTCTTTGATGTGCATAAATAGGAATATCCCCTTGTCGAAAGAAAAAAGGTCGAATATCATCTAATCCCATGGTATGATCCGCATGCTCGTGGGTAAAAAGAATACCATCAATATGCGAAACATTATTAGTCAACATTTGTTGCCTAAAATCTGGGCCACAATCAATTACGTAAGTATAAGAATCCCATGAAATCAAAACAGAGACCCGAAGCCGCTTATCCTTTGGATCTTCACTCAAACAAACAGGATGTGTACTCCCTATTATCGGAATTCCTTGAGATGTGCCCGTACCAAGAAAAGTGATTTCCATAGTGCCAATTATAAGAGCAAATGTAATTATATTTTTTGGTCAAAAACGGGCCTAATTGGCTAATTATATTTCAACCCAACTCTAAAGTGCAGAAATTTTGGTTATAGTTTTTTTAATATTGAAGGGATTGTTACCTTTACATTAAACAAAAAAAGCCCTTTTTACTATGCCTATCACGATAATGGGAGACAAAGAGTTTGAATCTGTCCCCTCTATAAAGAGCAAAGCGTTACGTATCAATTTGAACCAGAATATCTATGGTACTTTTGCGGAAATTGGTGCAGGACAAGAAACTGTGAGAAATTTTTTTAGAGCTGGTGGCGCGTCTGGTACGATAGCCAAAGCTATGAGTGCTTATGACAAGGATTTTAGTGATGCTATCTACGGTATTGAAAATGACAAGCGCTACGTAACCGAAGCCAGGCTAAAGAAAATGCTAAAGCACGAGGTAAAACTTATAGAACAAAGGATTTCCAGAGAAAAACATCCTAATAAGTTATTTTTTAGTTACGCCAATACGGTTGCCACTATCGATTTTGCAAAAAAGTATAAAGGCCACGGATGGGTTGGTATTAGATATCAGACTAAGCCAGACGAAGATTACAATGAGATCATCTTACACATTCGTTTTCATGAAAACGATGCTAGATTACAGCAGATTACTTTAGGTATTCTTGGTGTAAATTTGATTTATGGCGCCTATTACAAATATGACAATCCAAAGAAATTACTACGATACCTATATGATCACTTAGATAAGGATCAAATAGAAATAGATACTATCAATTTTTCGGGACCACGATTTACCAAAGTCGATAATCGCTTGATGAGTCTTCAACTGGTTAAAAACGGAATGACCGAAGCCGTAATGTTTGGACCTGATGGTAACAATGTACTACCAGCAGCTATTCTATACAAGAAAAACATTCTTGCGCTTCGAGGAAGTTTTAGACCTGTGACCAAAGTAAATATGGATATTTACAAGACGTCATTAAATATGTTTCTGAATGAAAACAAGGTAAATAAGGACAAGACGGTTGTTATTTTTGAAATAACACTCTCTAACTTAAGAGCCGAAGGAGAAATAGATGAAGAAGACTTTATGGCTAGAGCGAGATTGCTTTGTTCTCTGGGACAAACGGTAATGATCTCTAATTTCAAAGAATATTACAAAGTAGTTGAATATTTCTCTAACTATACCAAAGAGCGTATGGCGCTTGCTATGGGAGTAAACAACCTTGTAGATATCTTTGACGAGAAATATTATCGCCATCTTAGTGGAGGGATTTTGGAAGCCTTTGGTAAACTATTCTTTAAGGATCTTAAAGTGTACCTGTATCCATTGCATAATCAAAAGACTGATGATTTCACCACTAGTGATAATCTAAAAGTGCATCCTAGAATGAAAGAACTATACAAGTTCTTTAAATATAATGGTAAGCTACAAGATATTACGGATTACGATCCGGATATTATGGATATTTTCTCTAGAGAAGTATTGCAAAAAATACAAGATGGAGAAACGGGTTGGGAAGATCAATTACCAGATCTAATTCCTGAAATGATCAAAGCAAATAACTTCTTTGGTTATAAAAATATTGAAGAAACCATAGAGTAATGCCGAAGAAACAATAAAAGAAAAGCACCATCAAAATGGTGCTTTTTTGTTTAAAGGATTTGCGCTGCGTGATCCTTTGTTTTTACTTTCTGGATAACTTCTGATATGACACCGTTCTCATCAATAACAAAAGTAGTACGATGAATCCCATCATACTCTTTACCCATAAATTTCTTAGGTCCCCAAACTTCAAAAGCTTCGATGACCTGCTTATCCTCGTCTGCAAGGAGTGGATAAGGAAGTTCATACTTATTTTTAAAGTTCTGCTGACGTTTAGCACTATCAGCACTTACTCCCAAAATATCATAGCCTTGAGCCTGGAAAGTCTGGTAATTATCTTTAAGGTTACAAGCCTCTGCAGTACAACCTGGAGTACTAGCCTTTGGATAGAAAAAAACTACCAATTTTTTCCCTTTATAATCTCCCAAAGAGATGGTATTCCCATCTTGATCTAGAGCCGAAAAATTTGGGGCCTTATCCCCTGCTTTAAGTGTTGTCATAGTAGATGATATCTTATGATTTGTATTTTGTTTAAACTTTCTGAGTAAAAATATAACAAAAATGACTTTTTTCTATGTTTTTATCAAAACTTTAATTCAAGAGAACCGTATAACTCCTTTTATAATTTAATATTTTAGCTTCAAAATTATGAGATAATGACAAAACAGGAAAAGGTAGATTTTACCATCAAGACATTACAAGAGTTATATCCTAAAATACCTATTCCTTTAGATCATAAGGACCCTTATACTTTGTTAATCGCAGTTCTAATGAGTGCACAAAGTACAGATGTGCGGGTTAATCAAATCACACCCTTACTTTTTGATCGGGCAGACAATCCATTTGCTATGGTTCGTCTTTCTGTGGATGAAATTCGTGAAATCATCAAACCCGTTGGGCTTAGTCCTATGAAATCAAAAGGAATCCACGGTTTATCCCAGATTTTGATTGACAAATACAACGGAGAGGTCCCTGAAAGTTTTGAAGCTCTGGAAGAACTTCCTGCTGTTGGGCACAAAACGGCCAGTGTGGTCATGTCACAAGCATTTGGAGTTCCCGCTTTTCCTGTAGATACCCATATTCATCGTTTGATGTATCGATGGGGATTTACCAATGGTAAAAATGTGGTGCAAACGGAAAAGGACGCAAAAAGGTTATTCCCAAAAGAATTGTGGAATGATCTTCATCTACAAATCATATGGTACGGTCGTGAATACTCCCCGGCAAGAGGTTGGGATCTGGAAAAAGATATTATCACCAAGACTATCGGTCGAAAAACTGTTTTACAAGAATACCATAAAAGCAAAAAGCCTGTCAAATGACAGGCTTCTCTTGTTTTAATTTAAAATCGTTTCAAATTTGAAGTTGTTATACTCTACAACTTTCAATGATTTCGAGTAATTCAGAAGAAAATCTATTGTTCTTCTTGATGGTACTAAATGTTTTTCCTCTTTGTGTGAAGACTTAAAGTAAAATTTCGCCATATTTTATAATCTTAAATTAGGGTTATTTAAAACTATAACGGCGTAACTTATGCTTTATTATATGAAAGAGTTACTAATTTGTTAAAACTATGTTATTTTTCTCGATTACCTTTCTTAGGTTAATCAGTGCGTATCTCATTCTTCCCAAGGCAGTATTGATACTCACACCAGTTTTATCAGATATTTCTTTAAAACTCATATCCCGGTACATGCGCATGATCAATACTTCTTTTTGATCATCTGGTAATTCCTGGATCAAGTTACGTAAGTCTTCTTCTACTTGATCTTTTATGATTCTTCTTTCAGCATTTAAATCTCCATCACTAATCACAGAAAAAATGCTAAACTCACCATTATCTTCAAATTTTGGCATTCGATTTCCTTTTCTAAAGTGATCAATCACCAAATTGTGAGCAATACGCATTACCCAAGGAAGAAATTTTCCTTCCTCATTATATTTTCCATTTTTTAAGGTACGTATTACTTTAATAAAGGTATCCTGAAAAATATCTTCAGAAACATCTCTATCAAATACCTTAGAATAGATAAAACTATAAATTCTTTGCTTATGACGTTCGATTAGAATCGAGAGAGCGCTTTCATCACCTTTGATGTAGTTGTTCACCAAAACTGCGTCTGTCAGGGTGTAATCCTTCATACCGTTTACTTTATTTTAGTACCAACAAGCTTGGGGCTCGGGCTATGTTAAACTTAAAAAGTAAAGGTTTGCTATAGGCAGTTTTGTTTTAAATTAGGTGTTATTACGAGGGCTAAGATAATAACTCTCAGCGAAAATCAAACTATTTTCTGTTAATTTTTTTAACTAAACTTTCATTATCAATTGGTTATTGTACTTCTTAAGTAATCATTATCTTTGCGCTCTTACCGCATATTTGCTATGATTCAAGACATTACAACCTTAGATCCTAAAGAGAATATTATCATTAAAGGGGCTAAGCTCCACAACCTAAAAGATTTAGATGCGATCATCCCTAGAAACAAGTTGGTGGTGATTACTGGGCTATCAGGTTCTGGTAAATCTAGTCTCGCTTTTGATACCCTCTATGCCGAAGGACAAAGACGTTATGTCGAAAGTTTATCTTCGTATGCAAGACAGTTCTTAGGGCGATTAAACAAACCCAAAGTAGAATATATAAAAGGTATCGCTCCTGCTATAGCTATTGAGCAAAAGGTGAACTCAACCAATCCAAGATCGACGGTAGGTACTACTACTGAGATTTATGATTATCTCAAGTTGCTTTTTGCAAGAATCGGTAAGACCTTCTCTCCTATTTCTGGAAATGAGGTTAAAAAGGACAATGTTACCGATGTCATAGAATACGTAAAGTCGTTTGAAGAAGGCGAAAAGTTATTACTCCTCGCACCTATCGCAGTAGAAAATGGAAGGACATTAGAAGGTAAACTTAAAGTACTGCAACAACAAGGGTATGCTCGTATCAAAGTAAATGATGAAGTACTTCGAATAGATGAAGCCTCTGTTAAAGATGCTGATACTATCTATTTGGTAGTAGACCGAATCGTAAAAAGAGAGGAAGAAGATTTTTTTAATCGTCTGGCTGATGCGGTAGACTCCGCCTTTTTTGAAGGCAAAGGCACCTGTTATATCGAAAGATTAGCCGATAACCAACAACGCCAGTTTAGCAATAAGTTCGAATTGGACGGAATGACTTTCTTGGAGCCAAACGTACATCTTTTTAGCTTCAACAATCCTTATGGAGCTTGCCCGGATTGCGAAGGTTATGGAGATGTGATTGGGATCGACGAAGACTTGGTTATTCCTAATACGGCATTAAGTGTATATGAGGGAGCTGTATTTCCATGGAAAGGCGATAGCATGAGTTGGTATAAAGATCAGTTGGTCAATAGTGCTTATAAATTCGATTTTCCAATTCATAAACCTTATTTCGAACTATCTCAGGAACAAAAAGAATTACTATGGAATGGTAATGAATATTTTGAAGGTATTCATAGTTTTTTTAGTGAATTAGAGTCTAAAGCTTACAAAATTCAAAACCGTGTAATGCTATCTAGATACCGCGGTAAAACCAAATGTAACTCCTGTAAAGGTAGGCGTTTGCGTAAAGAAGCGAACTATGTAAAAGTAGGAGGAATTACCATCACCGATTTGGTAGAAATGCCACTCAACGAACTTGCCGATTTTTTTAAGAGCCTGACACTAAATGAATACGATTCAAAAATTGCAAAACGATTATTAAAAGAGATTAATAGTCGCTTGTCTTTCCTGCAGAATGTAGGGCTTGAATACCTTACTCTAAACCGTAAATCCAATACCCTCTCTGGTGGGGAATCTCAACGTATTAATTTGGCAACCTCTTTGGGTAGTAGCTTGGTAGGGTCAATGTATATCTTGGATGAACCAAGTATCGGACTACATCCAAAAGATACCGAAAAACTAATCAAGGTATTGCAATCCCTACGAGATTTAGGGAATACTGTTATCGTAGTAGAACATGATGAAGATATCATGAAGGCCGCTGATGAAATCATTGATATCGGTCCTGAGGCAGGAACTTTTGGAGGAAATGTGGTGGCCACGGGTACTTATGATCAGATTTTGAAAGCAGATTCACTAACTGCAAAATACCTTAATGGTGGTTTAGCAATTGAAGTTCCCGAGGAAAGAAGAACATCAAAATACTACGTAGAGATTGTTGGAGCCAGAGAAAACAATTTGAAGAACATTGATGTTAAAGTACCACTGGGAGTATTTACAGCAATTACGGGAGTATCTGGAAGTGGAAAAAGTACATTGGTCAAAAAGATCATCTATCCTTCTGTATTAAAGCAGCTAGGAGGTTATGGAGAAAAAGCCGGACAGTTTACCGAGATCAAAGGTAATTTCAGCAACATTAAACATGTAGAATTTGTTGATCAAAACCCAATAGGAAGATCATCTCGTTCTAACCCGGTAACTTATATCAAAGCATACGATGATATTAGAGCTTTATTTGCCGATCAAAAGTTATCCAAAATTAGAAATTACAAATCGAAGCACTTTTCATTTAATGTAGATGGTGGTCGTTGTGAGACTTGTAAAGGTGAAGGCGTAGTAACCATCGAAATGCAGTTTATGGCGGATGTTCATCTAGAATGCGAAACCTGCGGCGGAAAACGATTTAAAAAAGATGTTTTGGAAGTTACTTTTCACGATAAAAACATCCATGATATCTTATCGATGACTATAGACAATGCGATCGATTTCTTTAAAGAACACAACCAAACCAAAATACAAAGAAAACTACAACCTCTACAAGATGTAGGATTGGGATATGTACAACTAGGACAAAGCTCTTCTACCCTTTCTGGTGGGGAAGCACAACGTATTAAACTGGCCTCTTTTCTGGTAAAAGGAAATACAAAAGATAAAGCACTCTTTATTTTTGATGAGCCTACTACAGGTTTGCACTTTCACGATATCAAAAAATTATTAAAGTCTTTTAATGAGCTTATCGCAAAAGGGCATTCAATATTGGTTATAGAACATAATTTGGACTTAGTAAAATGTGCGGATCATGTCATAGACTTAGGTCTGGATGGTGGTAAAAATGGAGGAACC
Source organism: Aquimarina sp. KJ22-3 (assembly GCF_055808215.1). Lineage (NCBI taxonomy): Bacteria > Pseudomonadati > Bacteroidota > Flavobacteriia > Flavobacteriales > Flavobacteriaceae > Aquimarina > Aquimarina sp. KJ22-3. The sequence goes on from NZ_CM147859.1 coordinate 3,010,497, forward strand.
ATAATCGCGCAAGGTACACCTGAAGAAGTGGCAAAAGATAAAAACTCGTACACCGCTACGTATCTCAAAGAAAAACTGTAAGCAAAATACACTTGATGAAAATAACCGTATGTACCCGTGATGAAGCACGGCAGATTGTTGATGGCATTAATCAATATAACCTTAATCATGTTCCAGCAGTTCTAAAGGAATATTGGATTCCAATAGAGTATGTTGTAAAAAATGCAGAAGATCAGGTAATCGGAGGGATTTTGGCTGGTATTGGATACTGGGCAGGTTTAGAAATCAAAATTTTATGGGTACATGAGGATTACAGACAACAAGGGCTAGGAACAAAGTTATTGCAGAAGGCAGAACAAGAAGCAATCACACAAGGAGCTACAATATCCACTCTTGATACTTTTGATTTTCAAGCAGAACAATTTTACCTCAAAAATGGATATCAGGAATTTGGGAGATTAGCAAATTTTCCTGAAGGTCATCAACGAATTTATCTTTCTAAAAAATTGTCTAAATAGTCCTTCATTTCTTGTAATGTCCTACTGAAAATTTCGGCTAAGTGATTTTAAACTGATAAACAAAAATTTATGTCACTTACCACACAACTCAAAGAACGTGCAGATCAATCGGCACAAAAATATCCAGAAACTACACATACTATTATGAATAATGGCATCCAGATCCTAAGAGATGCTAATCTAGTAGACAGTGCTTTAAAAACCGGAGATAAAATACCGGAAATCACATTACCTAATGCAGCCAACAAAAATGTTTCGGTGCAAGAAGTATTATTGAACAAAAAAGTGGTGCTTTCTTTCTATCGCGGAGGTTGGTGCCCTTATTGCAACCTAGAACTTCAAGCATTGCAACAGTCCCTTTCAGAATTTGAAAAATATGGTGCTACCCTTGTAGCGATTAGCCCAGAAACTCCTGATAATTCTTTGACGACTTCAGAAAAAAACAATTTGAGTTTTGAAGTCTTATCTGATACAGACAATGAAATTGCCAAAAAATTCAATTTAGTCTTTACCCTTCCCGAAGATCTTATCGATGTCTACAACGGTTTTGGTATCGATTTGGTCAAAAGCAATGGAAATACAAATCAACAGCTACCAATATCTGCAACCTATGTGATTGATCAGGATGGAAGCATCATTTATGATTTTATTAAAGAAGATTATAAAGAAAGAGCTGATCCAGAAGAAATAATTAACTTTTTGAAAAACAACTAATTAGACCTTATTTTTCATAACGTAACTTTTTTTGGCACGCCATTTGAAATACAACTAAACAAATAGCGGAAGCCGAAATGCTAATGAGTAGGCATAAACCCAAAACAATTTAAGTTATGAAAAAAATGGTACTTTTTATGGCAGCTTTGTTACTAGTAGGAACAACTGCTGAAGCGACTGATAACCAACTGTCGGATCACCATGGGAATGGGGTTGCAAAACGCTATAACCGCGCACAACCTATCACCTTTGTTGAAGGTGGTGTAAAGTTCTTTGTCTATCCTGAGGGAGAAATCGAATTCAAAATCTTAAGGAATAGAAACAGAACTCGTCAGGCGAATTGGGGATGGAACAGTAACGTTCACAGTACTCCTGGTTCACAAAGATACCACAACACGTATAGAAGACCTGTACGATACGATTATTACGGTAGACTAAAAAGAGTTGGTTCAAACCACATTTTCTATGATCGATATAATCGAGTGCGTAGTGTAGGAACGGTACAAATGAGATATAACAGAAGAGGTCTGTTACATCAGGTAGGAGGACTACATATTTTCTATACCAAACATGGTAGAATTAAATATTTTGATGGAAGTGTACACTACACGAATTGTGCTGCTCCTCAATCTCCGTACTTCGAGCAAAATAGAACAAATAAACATTATAATGATGATCATATCTATAAAAACAGAAAACGTAAAAAAAGATATGATGATGACGATGATGATTAAAATATAGATTAGTTGTTGGTTAGTTGTTGAAAATCCCGTTACCATATTCTTCAGGTAATGGGATTTTCTATTGATAAAGTGTTGTTAATAGGAGCCCCTTAGAATACCTTTTATTTTATATTTATGAGATCACTTTCAATTTTATAAATATCATGAAAACATCAAAAGTCATTATGTTACTATTGATTTTTAGTAGTTTATCCATTTTTGGTCAGAACATGGATTTTGAAGATTATGACCCTCCTTCTACCCTTGTCGTTCCCGAAACAATTATTACAAAAGCAAAATTTCCTTTTATAGATGTACATAATCATCAATTTAGGATGCCGTCTCAAAACCTAAAAGATTTGGTGGACGAAATGGATAAATTAAACATGAAGGTAATGGTTAACCTGTCTGGAAGAGGTAGAGGTTCTGATGAGCATTTAATCAAATCATTAGAAAATGTAAAAACAAATTACCCTAATCGTTTTATTGTTTTTACCAATATTAGTCTTACCGGTATCGATGAACCAGGATGGACCGAAAAAGCAGTAACCCAACTCGAAAAAGATGTTGCCTTGGGAGCTAATGGTCTTAAAATCTACAAAAGCCAGGGGATGGACAATAAAGATAGTAAGGGTAATCGTATTAAAATTGATGATCCTCGAATTGGTCCTGTTTGGGAGAAGTGTGGAGAATTGGGCATTCCTGTTTTGATCCATGCAGCAGATCCAAAGCCTTTTTGGGACGCACATGATAATAAGAACGAACGATGGTTAGAACTTAAACTACGTTCTAGAAGAAAAAGAGATGCTAAGGTTACAGGTTCGTGGCAAACTATAATCAATGAACAACATAATATTTTCAGAAAACATAAAAACACTAAGTTTATCAATGCGCATTTGGGTTGGTACGGTAATGATCTTGCAAAATTAGGAGAATTGATGGATGAGATGCCCAATATGTATTCTGAAATTGGAGCGGTAATCGCAGAGTTAGGCAGACAACCTAGAAATGCTAAGGCATTCTTAACCAAATATCAAGATCGTATAATGTTTGGTAAAGACTCCTGGAATCCAGAGGAATATCACACCTATTTTAGAGTGCTTGAATCAAGTGATGAGTATTTCCCTTATTATAAAAGATATCATGCTTTTTGGAAAATGTATGGTCTGGATCTGGATGATGAAGTATTAAAAAAACTGTACTACAAAAATGCACTAAAAGTTATTCCGAATATCGATAAAAGCTTGTTTCCAAAATAAAAAACAGTCATCCACTTCATAAAACAAAAGCTCTGCAGATTGCAGAGCTTTTTTTATACCTAGAATTTGTTTTGACGCTCACCAATTAGGGTTTGAGAAGTTAAAAGCCCCTCTCAATAATCCGATTACTCAAACATGTATCTCAAAATCAATTTCTCTACAAATTAAAAAAAGTTGGAAGAATGATGGTACTATTTTCAAAATTGAGGAACGCTACTAAAAGTAAATAACAATTCACTCTTCAATATCAATAGTATTATTATGAAAAAAACAGCATTTATCTTTTTCGCACTTCTTGCTACATCTTTTGGGCATGCTCAATCTATACCAATCACGGGAGATGGTTATCACCTGTATGGCCCAAACACAACATGGGGAGAATATCTGAAGGTTGGCGGTAACGGTCGAGGTACTTCGAAAGCCTCTGTGGTAGCTACCAATGGAAACCTGCATTTGGATTCAAAGGATGGTAACGCCACCTACTTAAACCACTACAGTAAAGGAAATACCTTTTTGAACCTAAATGGCGGAAATGTGGGTATCGGTACTTCTGCACCTGCGGGTAAGCTACATATAAAAGGAGAAACCTATGTTGATGGAGGATGGTTACGAGTAAAAGGATCAAAAGGAATCTTCTTTCAAGATTTTGGAGGAGGTTTTGTCATGACCGATAATTCATGGATTCGAACCTACGGAAACAAGAACTTTTATCACAATACAGGCGCCATGCGAACCGATGGAACGCTACAAGTAGGACCTTCAGGGAATCGATTTGTCGTAAACACCGCTGGAAAAGTAGGGATAAGAACAACATCACCAGATGAAACTCTTCATGTAAACGGAACCACCACGATCACTGCTGATATTGGTGTTCCAACTTCAAATCACTGGCAAACTGGTAGCCATACTCTAGAGCTACAAAATAGTGATCAAGGAGAAGTAGTATTATCATTTCACAGAGCAGGTCATAGCAATGCTGCCATCAAACACCCAGCTAGTGGTGGAATCGCTTTCTCAGCCAATGGAGAATATGATGAAACACATATGTATCTGAAAAGCAATGGATATGTGGGTGTAGGCACCACCAATCCTGATGCCAAACTAGCCGTGAACGGGAATATTCACACCAAAGAAGTAAAAGTAGATTTAGTTGGATGGCCTGATTATGTATTCGAAGACAGTTATCAACTTCCTACCCTATCCCAAGTTGAAAAACACATTAAAGAAAATGGACATTTACAAAATATCCCATCTGCCAAAGAGGTGGAAAAAAACGGAGTGAAGCTCGGAGAGATGAATAAGCTTCTACTGGAAAAAATTGAAGAACTGACCCTATACACTATAGATCAGGAGAAGGAAATTAAAGTCTTACGCCAAAAGATCAACACGTTGGAACAACAAAACTCAAAAATTCAAAAATTAGAGGAAACATTAAAAATAGTACAACAACAAATCAACAATTAAAATGAAAAATCAAACACTTCTTATTCTGGTTATTTTAATAACTCACTTTAGTTTTTCGCAGCAAACACAATACAATGTCTCTCCCGGAAATGGGAACGGTTTACGCTTCTGGAATAATGATTACTACAAAATACATATGGGTAATGCTTCCGAATACAAATTTGGTCCGGTAACCGATTATAGCATTAAGATGAATATGAATAATGCTGCAGGAAGAGGTTGGACTTGGGGAGTAAAAGGTGCTACTCCAATTGCTGGATTAAATACTTTAGGAAACTTTGAAATAGCAGGAAGTTTTACCGGAAATACCATAAATGGACTAAAAGGGATTTTCGATTCTAGTAGCTTAGGTGGTAATGGATGGATTCCTGTTTCTATCGGACGAGAGTTTGCTGCAAATCGAAGAACTTTTGAATTTGTAGTGGCTCCTACCGATACAGGTTCTGGTCATACTGCATTTGCAATCACAGATCAATCAGGGAATTTAAGACACGATTTTGTATCTCAAAAGAAATTAACATGGATAGATCTTGATGACCACAAAGGAACTCATTTCTTTAAGCTTAATAGATCTGAAGATGAATCGGGTAAATTTAGCACTTATATTCATATGCCAACATCTGAAGCAAGAATTGTCATAGGTCAATATGGTGGATATTTAAAAGATGAAGGATATAACTTAGTTGTAAACAATGGTGGAGCCTATGTAAACGGTAATTTAATCGCTAATGGTAATATAGGTATTGGGACCTCTACTCCAGATGCCAAACTAGCAGTAAATGGGAGAATACATACCAAAGAGGTAAAAGTAGATCTTGTAGGTTGGGCAGATTATGTGTTTAAAGCAGATTACCAGTTACCAACACTTCAACAGGTAGAAGATCATATCAAAACCAAAGGACATCTTATCAATATTCCTTCCGAAGCAGAAGTAGTTAAAAATGGGATTCAACTGGGAGAAATGAATGCAAAACTTCTGGAAAAAATAGAAGAACTCACCCTTTATACCATTTCCCAACAAAAAGAAATAGATCGATTAAAAATGGTTGAAGATCAAAACCAAAAGTTAGCACAAAGACTAGCTAAAATCGAAACACTATTAGAAAACATAAATACCAACGACGCACATGGACAAGAAAAATAATAACATCAAAAAAACAATACTCCTCCTGGGGCTATTTTTGATCGCTTTCATTATGCGATCCCAAGAGGTTAAAGACTATGATCCATTTTATGTAAGCGAGCACATCCCATCTAGTCCTGAAACAGGGAACCTGGGAGAGTATGGAAACTATACGGCTAGCCCTTATAATGGAACCGCCAATGTTAATGTGCCTATTTATACCATAGATTGGGAAGGACTGCAAATCCCCATTCAAATTAATTATGATACAGGAGGTGTAAAAGTAGCTTCGGAAGCAAGTTGGGTTGGACTCAACTGGAGTCTTTCTACTTCATTCGGTATTCATCGAAGAGTATATGGACAAGACGACTTTAGTGAAAAGATCGCTGGAGACTATACCGGAGCTCCAAAAAGCGGATATATTTTTAATAATTTGGATTTGGAATGGCAAGAAGGTACAGCAAGACCTTTCCTAGATCATAATGAAATTCTTAATGCGCATCATAGTTTTGGTTTACAAACTAACGAAGGTCGTGCATCTCGTTATCTCGATACACAACCGGATATTTTTACTGTTAATCTATTTGGCCAGAATTATAAATTCATGTTGAACAAAAAAGCGTCTCATGAGTTTATAGATGCGATCGTTTTTAACAATAAGAATGTAAGAATCACTTTCAATCTTACGGCTAAGACATTTACCTTATTAGACGAACATGGGTTTACGTATTATTTCAATACCAAAGAAATCAATACGACTTTCAACACCATACAAGGTAGTAACCCTAACAATTCCAGCTCTTATCAAAGCGCCATTAGTAACATTTTTGCACTAACCAATAGAATTGATACTGCACTAATTACCAATTGGTCGTTGGATCGGGTGGTTTCTCCAAGAGGAAGAGAACTAAATTTTGAGTATCAAAAAGGATTACATTTCACTTTTCCTTCCTATTCTATCATCGCAGACGGGCGGGATAAAGAAGGTAGGTTAAACTGGCCTCAAGAACAGTATGAAACTTCGATCTATAAGAAAATCCATAGTGTTACGACCACTGTTATCGAAAACAACTATTTGACTTCTATACAGGGGGACTTTGGAGAGGTGAATTTTGATTTAGGAGCTAGACAAGATCTTAGTACGGGTAGTACTATCAATACACTTTCTAACAACTCTTTTGGAAGTTATGTATTGTATACTTCTCAAAGCCAAATACGTTCTTGCCATGGAGCATCAAACTCCTGTGGGACGAGCACCTCTCTCCTACCTAAAAAGCTGAACAGTATTGAAGTAGTAAACTCTAATGGAAAAAAAGTTATAGATGCGCAGTTTCATCAAAGTTATTTCAATAGTGACAAAAGCACAGATGCTGTAAAAGAAAGGTATTTACGTCTCAAACTAGACGGAATCACTGTCAATGATCGCACGTATGAATTTAATTATTTACAAGAAAACAGTCTTGCTCCAAAAGATAGTAATGGTGTTGATTTCTGGGGATATGACAATGGTGTATTTACCAACGACACCAAAATTCCACGTATTGGTCGTTTCATTACTTCTAGAATAAACATGCCAGGGAACAAAGTGGAGATTGGACAATCCTTTGTGAAATATAATGGAGCTATACGTAAAAGTAATTTTGCATTTGGAAAACGAGGAGCATTAACCGAAGTAATCTTTCCTACCAAAGGAAAAACTACTTTCGAGTATGAACCTCATGAAGTCGTAATGGAGGCGCCTGCTCCTTTTACTGTAACCGATTATTTTCCCGCCCCTAATCAAAATAGGTTAAGATGGACAGATATGCGAGATGAATCCAAATTCAAACTCACTTATCAATATTTAAAGTATGCTAAAGACTCTAGGTACAATTATTTTGAAAAAGAAGCTCCAGTTATTCAAGGAGATGCTATTCAAATCGACGTATCCATAGGAGCAGTTTTTGATGTTGATTTTCCTTCAGTAATTAATATAGAAGGTTACATGAAAACTCATACAGGATGGGATGGTTTAAGCTATTATGCTAATCAACCTATTTTGGTAGTAGAAAATGTAGATACTGGTCAAGAGAGAGTGGTATTTACCTATGCAAATGCACCTAATAGTTATGGAAACTCTTCTGCAGTAAATAATGTTTCTAAAGTTTTGAACTTATCTCCCGGGAAATATAAAGTTGCCAGAAGATCAGCTTCAATACCATCAGGAGGAAACTATAACGACTACCCCCTATTCCCGCTGTAGAATATCAAAGTACCAGTATGATTTTGAATACGTATGAAAGCCTTTCGGATCAAGATGTATCTGATTTTATTGAAGCTTTTGAAATTGGTGGACTCAGAGTAAAAAAAATCATCCATAAAGATTCAGATAACAGCTTCCTGAAGGCAACGGCATATGACTATAACCGTCCAAACGAATTAGATGGCCTTGCTTCTTCAGGAGTATTAATGGATGATTTGATTTTCCATTCAAAAGCTTCGGGGTTCCACTCGTATAACCCAAGAGAATATAGCGATTTTAATCTCACCGAAACCAATATGGTCGGAGGCAATACCAGTGCTCAAGGATCGCATATCGGATACTCTTTGGTAAGAGAGTATAATGTTGACGAAACAGGAAATACCTTGGGATGGATTGAACGTAAATATCACAATCAAAAAAATGAATATTTTACGGATAGTTTTAACCTTCCTTATTCTTATGATAGTAGAATTGGTAATGGCGATCCTTATATTAACGTATTGGGTATTCAATTACAATGGTTTTGTAGCGGTGTTACCTTTGGAAATAACTGTTCCGGAACCACGAAACTAACTTCTAGTAAAGGGTATGCAGAAATTGCAAATACCGTATTACTAGGATTACCCTTACGACTCAGTTTTGCCCATGCCAATGGTAATGTACTAGAGGAGCGGATTTTTGCCAAAGATGAGACGCTAATCGAAAAAACAGAAAACACCTATCAATACCTAAGTGGTAATGTACCCAATCAACATTTTGCAAGTTTCTTGAGTGTAGGGCTTAGAGTATTAGGTTCTACTAATCAAGGAGGAGTAACTTCTCAGGTATATGACACATGGGATGAAGGCCCATGGGGTGCAAACCATCATACCTATTTTCCTTACTTGTTCCCTATCCATCACGGGCAGGTCTCAAGACTACTCAATTCAACAAACTACAAAATATTTGATGGTAAAGAGTTGGTAACACAACAAATCAACACTTACAACGAAGACACTCATCATGTAAAAGAGCAAAAGTCGATTTTGGATCAACAAAAAGAACAAATTACCAAGCTCTTTTACCCATATGATAACGAAGTCTACAATAATGCAAACATGAACTTACTACGTCAGGAAAATCGGGTAGCTACGGTCATCCAAAGTGAAAGCTATAAAAATAGCAGAAAACTAGGGACTGTACTTTATGAATATGCCAACAACGGAAATACGGGAGGTACCACATTGGTCCACAAAATTGCTGTGGGTAAAGCATCACATCCAGTAGATGAAAGAACCGTTTTTGAACTATACGATGATTATGGTAATGTATTGCAGAAAAAACTAACTGATGGAATTAGAACCACCTATATCTGGGGGTATGACAAACAATATCCTGTAGCCAAGATCGAAAATGCTACCAGAGCACAGGTCGAAGCCTTATCAGGTTTTGGGGCCAATTTCCATACAGGCGCATCCGGACTGAGTACCTCTCAAGAAAATACCTTGAGAAATGGTTTGACAAATGCGCTCATTACCACCTATACCTACGAGCCTCTTATTGGTATAAAATCTATGACAGATCATAGAGGGTATACCACCACCTATCACTATGATGATGCTAACCGATTGGAGTTTGTTAAAGATCAGCAAGGAAATCTGGTTTCAGAAAATAAGTATAACTACAAAAATTAATAAAAATGATACAACATATTTCTAAATATATACTAGTTGCATTGCTTTTTGTAGTTGTCACACTACAAGGGCAAGCACAAACCAACATTGTAAAAGATGGAAACTATACCGTGACAGGTAGCGAAACTCTGACTGCTACTCAAAGTATTACCTTAAAACCCAATAGCTGGATCAAACCAGGAAGTACTTTTTCGGCAATAGTATCTGCAGACGCTTATAACGATGTTGCTTTTGATAATAATGAAAATTATGTGTTTACAAGAGCCTACCAAAGAGCCATGTTATCCAGTGCTGGCATCAGCAATAATAGCGATGTGATTGAAAGCATCACTTATTTTGATGGATTGGGAAGGCCCAAACAACAAATCGGGATCAAAGCCACTCCAGATAAAGGTGACCTAGTGACCCATATTGTTTATGACGATTATGGAAGGCAAGCTAGACAGTATTTACCTTTTGAATCCATTGGCAATGCAGGAGATTATACCTCTGTAGACATCAATACTAATATCAATAGTTTTTATAAAAACAAGTATTCTGAAGATTTTACAGGAGTATCTACGGCAAATGTAAATGCTTATTCTGAAAGCATCTTTGAAGATTCGCCTTTAAGTCGTGTCTTAGAACAAGGAGCACCAGGAAAAGACTGGAAAGCCAACCCAAATAGTGACGCTGATCATACTATTAAATTTGATTGGCAAACCAACATCGCTAATGAGGTATTCTACTTTTGGGTGAATTTCCATATGGATAATACCGAGGTACCGATTCTGGTTAAAGATGGGTACTATGGGGCTAATGAACTTTTGGTAACCACTACCAAAGATGAAAACTGGCAACCCAACCAACAACATCCCAATGATCATACCACCAAAGAGTACAAGGACAAACTGGGACGTGTGATCCTAAAAAGGACTTATAACAACAATGTTGCTCATGACACCTATTATGTATATGATGATTTTGGAAATCTGACTTATGTTATTCCACCAAAAGTAACACTAAGTGCTACCGATGGCGTATCGGCTACAGAGCTTTCTGAACTGTGTTACCAATATATCTACGACTACCGTAATCGAATGGTAGAAAAAAAGATTCCGGGCAAGGATCGGGAATATGTGATCTATAACAAACTGGATCAACCCGTAATGACTCAGGATGGGATACAACGTCCTAAAAAAGAATGGCTCTTTACCAAATATGACGCCTTTGGAAGAGTGGCGTATACTGGATTACATGAGCATTCCTTTGTGACCACCAGAGCTGGATTGCAACAAAACGCTTTTAACGGCAGTAATCTGGCACAATATGAAACCAAACAAAGCTCGGCTTCAAGTATTGCAGGTACAACCATTTATTATTCGGATAATGCATATCCGGATACCAAGTTGATCTATACCATCAACTATTACGACGATTACACTTTTGATCATAATGTATCTAATCCTGGTACCGTTATGGGACAAACAGTAAATATAGATGTAGAAGGATTAGCTACTGGTACCAAAGTACGGGTATTAGGAACCAATGATTGGATTACAACGGTAACCTATTATGATGCGAAAGGGAGGCCAATCTATGTCCATAGTACCAACACCTACCTCAATACGGTAGATATCATAGAGACCAAATTGGATTTCGCCGGTAAGATACTGGAAACCAAAACCACGCATACCAAAGATAGTAATGCTGCTATAGTGACGGTTGACACTTTTAGCTACGACCATATGGGAAGGCTACTTACACAAAACCAAACCATCAACAACCAAGCAGAAGAGCAAATCGTAAGTAATACCTATGATGAGCTGGGGCAGTTAGAAAATAAAGAAGTTGGTGGTGGATTACAAATGGTAGACTACACCTATAACATTCGTGGATGGCTTACAGGGATTAATGATGTAGATAATATAGGAGATGACCTGTTTACTTTTAAAATCAGGTATAACAATCCTCAATATGGTGCAATCCCTCAATACAAATATAATTTAGCCGAAGTAGAATGGAAAACAGCGAATGATAATATTAAAAGGTGGTATGCATACGAATATGATGCTTTTGAACGTATTTTAAGTGCTACTAACCATAATCATAAATATGATGTAACTAATATTAGTTATGACAAGATGGGTAATTTGAAAAAATTAACCAGAAACGGATGGCAAAATTCATCAACTTATGCCAATCTTGATATTTTAAATTACAATTATGATAATGGAAACAAACTATTACGGATCACTGATAATGGAAACACAACTTATGGTTTTAAGGATGGAAATACATCTGGAAACGATTATTCTTATGACACCAACGGAAATCTTTTGTTTGACAAAAATAAAGGCGTTACAAGTGTAAGTTATAATCATCATAACTTCCCTACTCAGGTTAATGTTACTAGTTCTGAGCATAATGGAAATATACAGTACACTTATGATGCAAATGGGGTTAAGCTAAAAAAGACAGCAATAGATAACGGAAATGTTACCACTATCGAATATAATGGTAACTTTGTTTATAAGAATAGTTCTTTGAAATCCATAACACATCCTGAAGGATATGTTGAACAGGAAAGTAATGGTTCTTTTACTTATATCTATGAGCACAGAGATATCTGGAAGAATACCAGAATTACTTATGCCGATGATAACCATGATGGTACCGTACAAACTACTGAAATACGTAGAGAACAAAACTATTATCCATTTGGAATGCAATGGGAAGGCATTAATCCAACAATTCGACATGCCAAAAACAACTTAAAAACGTATCAAGGACAGGAGCTAACCGAAGAACTAGGATTAAATACTCATGAATGGAGATATAGAATGAGTGATCGTAGTATTGGTAGGTTTTGGCAAATTGACCCCCTGGCTGAAGACTATATGTACAATGCCACTTACGCATTTCAGGAAAATAAAATGGGTATGGGTGTTGAGTTGGAAGGCTTGGAGTTAAATAGCTGGGCAAATATACTAGTAGCTGTTGGAGATGCTTTAACTGATGGTGCTGTTACAAAAACTGGAGATGTGGTAACTGGTTTTGTACCAGTTCTTAGTCAGGTAAGAGATGTAACTGAAACTATCCTTGGTGAAAATATTTTTACGGGAGAAAAGCTATCTATATTGGAAAGGGCTGTTACCTTATTACCAGGAAAAATAGAGAAAGCAGGTGACTTAATTAATGGTGTTGTCAAAAACACTGATAAAGTTAAAGAAGTAATACAGGACACTAAAAAAGTAATTCCAAAAACACGAACCGGTAAAGGTACTGTCCCTCCAAATAAGCGTGATCCTAAAAGGGTTATGACAAAAAAGGAGAAAAAGGAAATGTTAGAGGAAAATGGAGGGAAATGTGAAGGTTGTGATAAAAACATTAGTATTGATGAAGCCAAGGGACATCATATAAAGAGACATGCCGATGGAGGCCCTACAACTAAAGAAAATACTGCTATATTATGTGATAATTGCCATAAAGAGGTCCATAGTAAAAAGAAAACGTAGAAAATGATAAAAAGAGAAAAAATTTTAAAAAATATTAAATCCAATGTAAAAAACTATGGTTACCACATAACTACGGTTACAGATGGATTATCCCCAAGGTTCACATATACAATTGGTTTATCCCCGGAATTTCGCTTTGAAATTATTTTTGCTGGAGGAATATTTTATAATAATGATCAAGTAAATAAGATAATAGTCAATGTCGTTGATAAACTTAAAGAGAAATCAAATTGGCAAGAATTAAAACTAGAAATAGATTCTTTAGGAGTATTCTCACTTTCACAAGTTGATAATTCTTGGTCTCAATTATTAATGTTAGGAGCATTTGATTTTTACGATAAAATTGAAATACCGGCAGTACAAATATTACCTGATAAAGATCATTATACTTTAGATATACCCAAACTATCTAACAAATTTAATACTTCAAAAGAACCTGTATGGCAATGGTTAGAGCGGAAATGGGATTATAATGTATCAAAAGATATTACTGTTGTAACAAATTTAAATGCTTTATTTGGAGAGCCTATAACAGAGGTAATGCGATGGGAAGAAGATGAATGGGAAATGTTCTCAGGACCAGGTCCTGATGTAGAGAAAAAGGATATTAGAATTGTTCCCATTGGAACACTTTTGGGTATAGATAACACAATTCTTCCTGTTCTTAATTTAGATGTAGGTAAAGGTCTATGGAGGAATGAAACAGAGATGAAATGGAATAACTGGGAATAACTACTCGGGCTCAGCAAAGAGCAATTAAATAAAAACGAGATGCTGCACGAATGTTTCCGGACTTCGAGCAATGATCAAAAATGAGAAGTCAGATAGCTTGGATCTAAAAATCCAAGCTATTTTTATTTAAAACTAATCTTACCCCTTGCTTGTTTATAGTATGTGGCGTTAGTTCGAGTTTGCAACTCGGACTTCCTAACAAGTGAAAAAACAAATATCAAAATGCTAAGATCGCTCAGATGTATAGTCTGAGCGATCTTTTTTATTCAACTCAAAGCCTCAAAAAAGATAACATGTTAATTTTAAGCATTTTAATTTTTTGGCACGCTGCTTGATACTATAAAAGTGAGCGTCAAAAACACAAATCTTTGATACTCCTTTAAAATCAAACATTATGAAAAAATTTGTTTTACTTTTTACAGGTCTTTTGCTAGCCACATTTACCACTAGCGCATCAGAAACGAATACTAATGCATCCGCACGTTATTATAACTACGGGAAGTCGTTCATCTTTACAGAAGGTGGCGTTGAGTTCTCAGTATATGCAGATGGGCAATTCGACTTTTTCCTTAATGGTCGAAGAGGCGGAGTAAACGTTGGCGTAAATGCCCCTGGAGTAAACATAAGTTTTAATGCTGGATATAATTATGACCCGTTTGTACAGTATGATGATTATGGAGCTGTTGTACAGATTGAAGATATTCCGATCTTTTATGATCACTATGGTAGAATCGTACAGGCCGGTGATATCTTTATCAACTATAACCGTTGGGGTCGTGTAGCAAGAGTAGGTGGATTATATGTACACTACAATAGCTATGGTAACTTCTTAAACTGTACTGGTTTTATCAACCGTTTTAACAGACACTATGTATACAGACCTTTCCATGCGTACTTTACGGTGCCTGTAGTAAACAGATGTATAGTTTGGGATCGCCCTTATAGAAGATTTTATTCTCCTTACAGGTATTCATACACCGTATATAGAAATAACTATTATAACGGATACTATAGCAGACCTTATAGAAGTCGTAACTATTACAGACCAAATAGCAGAGTAAGAAGCTATAACAGAGGATATAGAGTATCTAATGCAAGAAATGTAGGATACAGATCTAGAGATAGTAGAACGGCAATGTACAAGAGAAACGATCGTAACTATACGAATAGAAGTAGATCTAGAGCAGTAAATAATGGAAACAGAAATGTAACCAGAAGTAGGTCTTATGACAACAACTCTAGAAATGTGACAAAAAGTAGATCTTATGACAATAACTCTAGAAGTGTAACCAGAAGCAGATCATATGATAATGGTTCAAAAAATGTAACTAGATCACGTACAGTGACTAGAAATACACAAAATGCAACTAGAGCAAGATCTGGTAACAGTACGCCTTCTAGAAACAGAGTTCAAACTGCGGATAGAACTAGAAAAGCTGTAGCAGGTAGATCATATAGCAGTAAACCAAAGTACAATAGATCTACGAGAACGACACAAACGCAGAAACCAAAGAGTTATTCAAGAAATCGCTCTGGTAATGTAACAAAAAGATCTCAAAACAGTCAATATAAGAGTAGAGCGACAACGTCGAGATCAAACACAAAAACAAGTAAAAGCAATACGAATAGCAGATCAAGAGGAAACTCAGCACCAAGATCAAGATCAGCTAGAAGTAGAAGCTAGAAAAACATAAATGAATTTTATTTTTTTGGTTGGTTAGTTGGAAAATCCCTCTGAGATGAATGCCTAGGCACCTCGAGGGATTTTCTTTATCAAGTCGTTAATGTCTGGTGATATTTTTAATCCTAAAACTACTAGCCCATACCCTACTCCTATCAATACACTTTTGAGCACAATATTCAAAACTGGGTGAAACGAAAAGTTCCAGAAATAAAACCCAAACACAAATACCAAAATCAGTACTAATGCTGTGAGTGTATTTTTAGAAAATGGATGCATTCCAAATTTTTGATATACCACCCATAGCTTTGCTACATTATAGCAAAACACCGCAGAAAACGTAGCCATCGCAGCTCCGGTAACTTTGTAAATTGGGATCAACCATAGGTTAAAACCAAAAGAAAGTATCGCCATTCCTACCCCAATATACAATACCAATCGATAGTAATCAGAGTTGTAAAGTATAGAATTATTGTTCCCTAAAAGGTTATCAAACAACTTCACACTTCCTATAAGGATCACTATCCATATGAACAGCTCGTATTGATCGGGTATCATCTCAAAAAGCTCATGCACATTACAGATGATCAATATCAAAAGTAATCCACTTGCGATTAAGAGATTTAGTGAACTCTTTTTATATAAAACTTGTAGTAGATCCATTGCTTTCTCATTAATCAGTTTTGCGGTTAATGGATACGTAATTTGATGCATCGCCCTGGATGGGATAATAATCACACTAGCGATGTAGGCACAAATCCCATATTTGGCAACATTCTCGATTGGCAAATACCGCTCAATCATCGTTTTGTCTAGATCGATCAATAAAGTAGCCACCGATCCTGCAATCAAAATCAAAAATGAGTATTTAAAAACACTTTTGTAATTTGCAGGTAAGGATATTGTAAATTTTATAGGATGCAATCGGAATGCATAAATCATCATAATTCCTGTTCTAAGAATATATACTGCTACCAGCGCATATATAAATTGTTGTACAGAAAGTATTTCGTAATACACTAATACCAACAACAAACAAATACAAATTCGCAAAAAGAGTTCTTTCATCCCATTTCCAAAAACACTTTTCAATTTGACTTTGGACCATGCAAAAAAGACTTCGAAATACGCCAAAGCATAGGCTAAAGCAAAAATCGTCCAGATATAGGGTTGCACAATGGCATTTCCTTCAGAGAAGTATCCTAATAACAAATCATAAAACAGTACTCCTATCCCCCCTAGCACTACAGCAATCGCCAGTGGTATTACCAATATGATGCTCAAAAAACGATCTTGTTCTTTTTGATTGCTATAGGAGGAAAAAACTTGACCAGCGTATTGTGGGTACCAAAAGCCATTAACGGCCATATCAAATTGGATACTGAAATGAGATAGGAAACCAAACCATAGTAAGTGTCTTCCATAAAATTGGTAAACAAAAACAACGTGTTTACAGCACCGATACCAAAACCAAGGCATGTGATGATTACATTTTTTATGGATTGATTTACTACTACTCCCATGTATTTGTATCGTACTTAAATTTAGGGTTTAGCAATCAGCTATTGACTAGTTATTGCTTATTTTTTTCTTTTGATCAGCTTTGCCATCTCCTGGGTTAACGCTTTTCTACTATATTTTTCGAGATCTTCGGGCTGAGCCACTAAAGTTCCATTCTGATATGCTTTAAAATAGGAAGAAATTGTAGACTTGATATCGGCATACTCGTCATACTCAAAAAAATGCCCTGCTTGTGTGTCATTGATGATCTTTGCAATATCTGCTCCCTTTGGGCCGATAGCCACTATAGGTCGCTTAGAAATCATATACTCAAACAATTTGCCAGGTATGATACACCTTGTATCCTCACTATCAATTTCAATAAGCAATAAAACTTGCGATTGCCGTTGTAAACGAACCGCCTCACTATGTGAAACATATCCCATTACATGTAAGTAAAGTGATAACCCAGCATCTTTAATAGCAGAAAGAACATCATCACTTACTGCTCCTATCAAACGCAACTCAAATTGCTTGGCAAATTCTTGATCTTCCTCAATTAACTCCTTCAATGCTTTCCATAAAAGTAATGGATTTCTACCCGACAATAGTGATCCTATATGGGAGATGGTAAATTTAGTATCCAATGATCCCTCCTCCACTTTTTCTTCATCATAACCATTGGTTACTACAGCAATTGGTTTTTGCGTAATGCCAGAAAATTCATCTCTAGTCGTAAAACTAGTTACCGTAATTTGATCCGCTGTAGTTAGTACTTCTTTTTCAAGCACTTTATGCTTCTGAATGGATTTCTTTGAAAGTTTCAATTTATCATGATACCCAATGGTTGTCCATGGATCCCTAAAATCTGCTATCCAATGTACATTCAACCGTTCTTTGAGTGTTTTTCCTATCAAATGCACACTATGCGGTGGTCCTGTGGTAATAATCGTGTCGATTTCATATTCTTTCAGATAACCACTAAGATAACTTACAGAAGGACGTACCCAATATTTCCGGGCATCAGGGATAAAAAAGTTTCCACGTATATACAGCAATAATCGTTGAATGAAAGTTTGTTTTTTTGCTCCCGAAATGATCCCGCGACTAATCGTTTTTGTGTCTTTTTTTGAAAATAACTGTGCAAAACGATAGGGTTCAAAAATCGGGCGTCGTAACACAGTAATATCCTCTGGTATTTCTGAAATCAATGTTTCATCTAGTAAAGGATAAGTAGGATTACTTGGTGTATACACTATAGGTTCGATTCCAAAATCTCTGAAATATTTGACAAACTTCAGCCAGCGTTGTACTCCGGGTCCTCCGGCTGGTGGCCAATAATATGTTATGATCAGAACTTTCAAAATCAGGATTACTTATCTTCTGTGTTTAAAGATAATAAACTACCGCTTTTCTTATATTGATAAAACAAACCTCCAAGAATCAACAGTATAAAAATAATCGTACTTGTTAATGTAATTGTACTCCCGGTTTGTACAACCTGCGGTTCGAATTTGAATTCGATTTTATGTTTACCTGCAGGAACTTTAAGTCCTCTTAGCATATAATCCACTGGGTAAATAGGTTGCAATTCATCATCGATATAGGCGTTCCATCCTTTTTCATAATACGCCTCAGAGAATACCATAAAACCAGGGTTTGCTGCATACATATTATACGCCAGATGATCGGGCTCGGTTTTGGAAATAGAAACCGTAGAAACACTATCTTTTACCGGAGTAAATCCTTCGAAATCTGACTTAAAATCATTTCTGATCACAGCCACTTTTTTGGTATCAATCGATCCCAATGATTCGAACTCTGCCTTATATCCATCAACAAACTTTAACTCTTCGACAAACCAGGCAGGTCCATTGATTGAAGGGTTTTGCTGAGCATCCAAACCTTTTTCACCATTTTGTATGATATACTTTACATTCAGCATGTTTAGGATCTCCAAATTACCTTTTGCCAATTGTCCGTAGTAGATGTCATCCATTTTTCTGGGTCTTACCGCAGAATATCCGTTGATGGTATTAAAAAAGTAATTGGTATGTGAATTGTTAAATCCTCTTGCCTGATCTAACACACGATAATAGGAATCATCTTTCAGAATCTGTTGATCCACATCTGTAGCCTGAAAAAAGGATTTGTACTCCCTCTTTGAAATAAAATTATCTTCGTTTAGGCTTCGTCGATCTACAGATACCAAATCAACAAGGATCAACACAGCAATTCCTACTAAAGCTATATTTTCTGAAAATTTCTTTTTCAACAACAACCAAAGTACTCCCGCAGTTAGTAGTATAAAGATTAGTGAGCGTAAACTATCACTTTTCAATAAACTGATTCGATCCTCGACAATAGCATCAAAGATATCGGGTTGCTCTATAGCAAAACGTGTTTCTGAAGCCGATTTGAAATTAAACAAACTCCCTCCAAACAACCAGAAAATCAAACACAAACCTCCTAAAAAACCAAGGGAGATTAAGAACTTTTTTTGTTTTTCTTCTATGGTAACTTTATCATTAAACCATCTATGTAACCCAAACACGGCTGCAATAGGAATCAATAATTCTAAGATCACTTGTATACTGGATACTGCTCTAAATTTGTTATACAGAGGAACATACTCTACAAAAAAACGAGTAACAAACTCCAAATTCTTACCCCAACTTAGTGCCAACGATAAAATCATACCTCCTAATAGCCACCATCTCAATCTTCCTTTAACCATCAAAATACCCAACAGCGCCAGAAAAACAACAGTTACTCCA
Source organism: Aquimarina sp. KJ22-3 (assembly GCF_055808215.1). Taxonomy (NCBI): domain Bacteria; kingdom Pseudomonadati; phylum Bacteroidota; class Flavobacteriia; order Flavobacteriales; family Flavobacteriaceae; genus Aquimarina; species Aquimarina sp. KJ22-3. Next base: position 3,030,399 of record NZ_CM147859.1, read on the forward strand.
AGATACGGAGGAGCTTCTACAAAAGGTTGATCTCCCCAATATAAACGAGTGCCGCTAGCATAATAATTTGCTTGATCTCTGGGCTGCCCCAGGGATATCAACTTTTGATAAAATGCAGAATCAGATCCCAGATCCGCTGCAGTACCTAATCCCATAAGCTTTGGTACAAATAAATTCAGGGATTCTAGTTTTCCGTAACTATATTCAGTAATATATTCAAAATCAAGTCCATCATTTTGAGATCCATTGGCTACGGTTGGATCTGCCAATAAGTTCTTTCCGCGTATACTCGTCTTTGCATATTCTGAAGTTGACAATAAGGTGGTTGCATTGGTTGCGAGACCAAGTGCCACTGCCAGTACCAAAACACCAATCGACTTAAAAAAATGTGGTAATTCCTTCTTTTTAAAAGCGTCAATCAAATACGCCACTCCTAAGACTCCTACTAACAAGCCGAGGTAATAAGTCATTTGATAATGATTCGCTTGTATTTCTAATCCCATTGCCAAAGCAGTGAGTATAGCTCCCCATAAATATCGTTTTTGAAATACCAATAATATTCCGGCCAACACTAATGGAAAATAGGCAATGGCATGTGCTTTAGAATTATGTCCTACTCCTATGATAATAATTAGATATGTCGAAAAGCCAAAGGCCAAAGCTCCAACAATTGCAAGTTTCCATGGGATTCTCATCACCAGCATTAATACATAGAAACTCAATAGATATAGAAAAAGGTAATCAGCAGGTCTTGGTAAAAAACGAATTAATCGATCCAACTTATCCATGTAATCATGAGGAAACTTTGCCCCCATCTGATAGGTCGGCATTCCTCCATAGGCAGAGTTCGTCCAATAGGTTTCTTTGCCCGTTTTGACTCTATGGTCATTTTGTTGTTTGGCCATACTCTCATAAAGTTTAATATCATTTTGATACAAAACCTTACCACTCATTGCAGGGCTGAAATACAATAAGGAAATAACTACAAAACCAAGGATTACAAAAATATGAGGTAAGAATCTTTTTACTAAAGACATGATTTGTGTTTGTTTACTAAATGAAGCGCCAAATTAATCAATTTCCTCATAATCGATGTATTCTCCAACATCTTTGTTTGAAGATTTTGTTTTGGGCTTTTTATCTATAGTAACCTCTCCTTCTGCAGATTGTTGTGCGTGTTGATATTGATTAAATTGTTGCTGAAATTTTTCTCCAGCTTTCTTTGTTACATATCTAAGCAATAGAGGACCAAATATTCGCGTTAATACCTTTAGGCCATAATATATAAGTAAAATAATGAGGATAACCTTTAATACCCCTACTAATGACGCTTGCTGCATATCATTTTTTTCAAAAATAGGGAACTCTCTATACAAATACAGTCCTTCAATCCTAAAAAAATGATAAAATCTGCTATATTTGAAGCAAATCTAATGAATATGAGCCCTAGATCTATTCTGTTATTCTTTACCCTCTTGCTGTATGGGCTAACGGCTTCTGCCCAATATACAGACAAGATTAACTCCAACCGTCCTGGTACTTCTCAAGGTGCTTTTTCTGTTGGTAATAATGTACTACAGTTTGAAGGTGGTTTTGGTTTTGGAAAGGAAAAGCATGAAATTCTGGATACAAAATCAAATATTTTCAGATTTGATTACTCCGCAAGGTATGGTTTACTTATAGAACAATTAGAGATAAGATTAAATGGTACCTACCGATCTGATGGAATTACTCAAACCGTGGGTGCGAATCGTCAAAAAATAAATCAAAGCAATTTTGAAATCAATACCATTGGGGCCAAGTATCTAATTTATGACCCATATAAACCAAAACTAGGTAAAAAAGATACAGTTCCTGCCAATTATGATAGTTTAAAAAGTTGGAAAGAACGATATCGTTTTAAATGGAAAACGTTAATCCCGGCAGTTTCTGCCTATGCAGGTGCAAACTTTATAGCCAAAGACAATCCTTTTACTTTTCCGGGAGATGCTTCTATCAGTCCTAAGTTTGTAGTAGCTACTCAAAATAATTGGACCACAACCTACGGGGGTGATTGGGCATTTGTTACCAATTTGATTATCGATAAAATTACTACAGAAAGTCCAACTATTGGATGGATTTTTACTGCAACACATACAGTCAACAATAAATGGGCTGGTTTTATAGAATATCAAGGTCAGAAAAGTGATTTTTATAGCGATAACCTCTTGCGCTTAGGAGGTGCTTATTTATTTGATCAGGATTTACAGTTTGACGCCAATATTGCCTTTAATTTTAAAGACACTCCTTCTGTTTTTACCTGCAGTTTTGGGGCATCTTACCGATTTGACTGGCATAATAAGGATGAAATCATTGAACAACCTGGACTAGAAAAAGGAGTTAAAGAAAACGAGGATGAAGAGGATGAAGAATCTGAAGACGAAGAAGGACAAGATGGAGATCTTGAAGAAATCGAAGGTGTAGAAAACGATAGTTTGAAACTTGATAGAACTCCATTTATCAATGATTTTGAAGATGACAGCTTTAGAGAAGCTATTGAAAAAGACTTAGACGAACGCAGAACGGAAGAGCGACTAGAACGTGAGCGTATTGAAAACGAAAAAATTGCCAAAAAAGAAGGTAAAAAGCTCAGAAAAGAAGAAGCTCGTCGTTTAAAACGCGAAGCTAAAGCTGCTCGAGAAGCTGAGAAAGCGGCAATCAAAGCCGAAAAAGAGAAGCAAAAAATGATCGACGACATTGATGCAGAATTGGATAAAATGGAACAAGAACAGGGCGTCGATGATGAGCTTGATGACATAGAAAAACAACTCCAGGAACTGGAGAAAATGGAAAAAGAGCTCGAAGAAGAAGATAAGAAAGAACAAAAAGAAGAAGCTAAACCTAAGAAGCCTAAAAAAGAGGAGGTAGAAGATGATATTGATGTAGATGCTGAATACGAAAAGTATCAGCGGGAACAGGAAAAAGCTCGAAAAGAAGAAGAAAAACGAAGAAAAAAAGAGGAAAAACGCAGACAGAAAGAAGAAAAGAAGCGTAAAAAAGAAGAAGAAAAGAACAAAAAAGACGAAAATAACGATGATCCCGAAGAGTAACATAGACTCTTCTGTACTAAGAGAATATTCTATGCTTGTCTAGCCTAAAGCTAGAAACTGAAAAATACTCCATACCAACTTTATCATGTATTCATGATATTTGATAAAAGGGTTATATATTTGCGAAGAATTTGAGATGACATATGATCTATGATTACCATTAAAGAAGCTACCTCAAAAGGAGATTTAACAACCTTTGTTAAGTTTCCTTTTGGATTATATAAAGATTCCCCCTACTACGTTCCCTCCATCATCAAGGAGGAATTGGATGTAATGAACCCCAAGAAAAACCCTGTTTTTAAGAATGCAGACGCCAAGTATTTTCTTGCCTTTAAAGGAGATAAAATAGTAGGTAGAATTGCAGCGATCATTAACTGGATCGAGGTTAACGAACAAAAAAAACCTAAGGTGCGTTTTGGGTGGTTTGATGTTATCGATGATATCGAAGTGACCAAAGCCTTGATAGATAAGGTAAAAGAGTTTGGAGCACAGCACTCTCTTGAATATATGGAAGGGCCTGTTGGCTTCTCCAATATGGACAAAGCCGGAATTCTGATAAAAGGATATGAAGAATTAAATACGATGATTACCTGGTACAATTATCCATATTATGCCGACCATATGACTGAGCTTGGTTTTGAACAAGCAGCTACCTGGGTAGAGTACAAAATTAAAGTACCAAAAGAGACTAAAGAAAAGGTAGTGAAATTTGCCGAAGTTATCAAAAAACGCTACCAACTCAAACTTCTAAAATTCAATAAAAGCAAAGAAATATTAGCCTACGCAGATGATATGTTTGATCTATTGAATAAAACATACAGTAGTCTACAAACTTTTGTCCCCATACAGCAGTATCAAATAGATATGTATAAGAAAAAGTACCTCCCCTATTTGAATCCTGACTACATCACCTGTATAGCAGATAAAACCGGAAAACTTATTGCTTTTGCTATTGTGATGCCTTCTTTTTCTAAGGCCTTGAAAAAGATGAACGGTAAAATATATCCTTTACGATTTTTACATATTCTAAGAGCTCAACGTAGAAATGACACCGCTGCTTTTTATTTAATTGGAGTTGATCCAGAATATCAAAACAAAGGGGTTACCGCTTTGATTTTTAAAGAGATGAATGAAACCTTTATCCGCAACGGAATAGAAACCGTAGAAACTAACCCTGAGCTAGAAGAAAACAAAGCGGTTCAAGCCTTATGGAATGGTTATGAGCACGAACAACACAAAATGAGAAGAACATTTAGAAAAGCATTATAAATACAAGATTATCCTCATAAAAAAATCCACTTTTTATAAGTGGATTTTTTATTTATATATATTTTAGGATCTACTACTCTCCCATAGCCGCAGCTACCTCAGCAGATACTCTTTTATAAGTTCCATTTTCTAGTTGCTCTCTAATTGCAGAAAATGCATTTAACGTTTCTTCAATATCTTCCATAGTATGTGAAGCGGTAGGAATCAATCTCAATAAAATTAATCCTTTAGGTATCACCGGATATACTACTATCGAACAGAAAATTCCATAGGTTTCTCTTAGATCCTTAACCAAAGCCATCGCTTCAGGAATACTACCTTTTAAGTATACTGGAGTTACACAACTTTGGGTAGTTCCCAGATCAAAACCTCGAGCTTTCAATCCATTTTGAAGTGCGTTTACATTCTCCCATAATTTAGCTTTAAGCTCAGGCATGGTTCTAAGCATATCCAAACGCTTTAATGCACCAATCACCAATTGCATCTGTAGTGATTTGGCAAACATTTGAGATCTTAAATTGTATTTTAGGTAATCAATAATTTCCTGATCCGCAGCGATAAAAGCTCCGGTACTTGCCATTGATTTTGCAAAAGTTGCAAAGTACACGTCGATTTGATCTTGAACACCTTGCTCCTCACCTGTTCCAGCTCCGGTAGCTCCTAATGTTCCAAATCCGTGCGCATCATCAACAAAAAGTCTGAAATTATACTTTTCCTTTAGCGCTACAATCTCTCTCAATTTACCTTGCTCTCCACGCATTCCAAAAACACCTTCAGAAATCAACAAGATACCTCCTCCAGTTTTTTCGGCCATTTTGGTGGCACGCATCAAGTTTTTCTCAATACTTTCTATATCATTATGACGGTAGGTATATCTTTTTCCCTGATGTAAACGAACTCCATCGATGATACATGCATGCGCATCAACATCATAAACGATAATATCATCTTTATTGACAAGGGCATCTACTGTAGACACCATACCCTGATATCCGAAATTTAATAAATAAGCCCCCTCTTTGCCCACAAATTCTGCCAACTCATCTTGCAGCTGTTCGTGAAGATCGGTATGACCACTCATCATTCTAGCTCCCATAGGATAAGCAGAACCGTACATGGCAGCAGCCTCTGCATCTACTTTGCGTATTTCTTCTCTATTGGCAAGCCCCAAATAATCATTAATACTCCAAGTAATTACTTCTCTTCCCTGAAACTTCATTCTATTTGATATAGGACCTTCTAACTTTGGAAAAACAAAATATCCCTCTGCCTGATCCGCCCATTTTCCTAATGGCCCTTTGTCTTTATAAATCTTATCAAATAAATCTCTCATCTATCAAAAATTTGTTTCTTTTAAGTCTGCGAAAATACGGAAAATTGATTTTATGACATAATAATATTCCAATTCCCTTACACAATATGCTATTTTCTCAATTTCTCTCAATCTAGTGGTCTAAAATAACTGTTTTTCAGCGAATTTTAACCTAATTTTTCCTACAATATAAAAAATAACGCATTAGTTAACTTCATATGTAACTAGAGTAAATTGCATAAAAAAGGCATCCAACTCTAGGATTAGATGCCATTTGTATTATTTTTTATTGTACTATTTAACGAATTGCACTTGGATCGCATCCGCTTCATTCTTGCTATCAAAAAAGCCTTGTTCTGTCATCCAATCATCACTAAACACCTTACTCATATATCTTGAACCGTGATCAGGAAGGATAACGATAACATTGCTGTTTTCATCAAACTCACCCTGCTCTGCCAATTGTTTCAACCCTTGAATAGCTGCTCCACTGGTATACCCAAGAAACATCCCTTCTTTTCTAGCCAATTCTCTTGCAGTATGGGCGCTATCTTCATCATTTACCTTTTCGAACTTATCTATAGCTTCAAAATCTGTAGCTGTAGGAATTAAGTTTTTCCCTAATCCTTCGATTCGATATGGGTAAATCTCATTCTGATCAAATTCCTTAGTTTCATGATACTTCTTCAATACCGAACCATAGGCATCAATTCCCAAAACACGAACGTCTTTGTTTTGTTCTTTTAAATATCTTGCTGTACCAGAAATAGTTCCTCCTGTACCACAGCATGCTACAAAATGTGTTAACTGTCCGCTGGTTTGTTCCCAAATCTCTGGACCTGTGGAGTTATAATGTGCATCAATATTTGACTCATTGAAATATTGATTGATATATACCGAACCTTTAATTTCTTCGTGTAATCTCTTGGCTACCTGATAATAAGATCTTGGATCATCAGCACTTACATGGGCAGGACATACATATACCTTGGCCCCCATGTTTTTAAGCATTGCAATTTTATCTTTAGAAGATTTAGAGCTTACTGCCAGAATACAATCGTACCCTTTCACAATACTTACCATGGCCAGACTAAACCCAGTGTTTCCACTGGTGGTCTCGATGATAGTATCTCCAGGTTTAAGTATACCTTTTCTTTCCGCTTCTTCTATGATATATAATGCAATTCTATCTTTAGTAGAGTGTCCCGGATTAAATGATTCTATTTTGGCATAGAAATTACCCGGATATCCTTGCATGATTTTATTCAGTTTTACAAGAGGGGTTTTACCTATAAGTTCTAAAACATTATTGTAAGCCTGTATCTTTTCTCTCATATAGTTGTATTTAACAGGGTAATGGAAATGGGGTTCCATGTACTGTTATAAAAACGGTACGAAGGTACATTAAATTTTTCAATTAATCTTTTATACCTTCTAAATCTAATAAAAATGCATATTCTTCAGCTACTTCTTTTAGCGCTTCAAATCTACCCGAAGCACCACCATGACCAGCTTCCATATTCGTATGCAGTAACAATAAATTATTATCGGTTTTTAATTCTCTAAGTTTTGCCACCCATTTTGCAGGTTCCCAATATTGCACCTGGGAGTCATGTAGTCCAGTTGTGACTAGCATGTTTGGATACTCCTGTGCTATCACATTATCATATGGCGAATAGGATTTCATGTAGAGATAGTATTTTTTCTCATTAGGGTTACCCCATTCATCATATTCTCCTGTGGTAAGTGGAATACTCTCGTCAAGCATCGTCGTTACTACATCAACAAAAGGTACAGCTGCTACTACTCCATTATATAGATGCGGCGCCATATTTACTACCGCTCCCATTAACAATCCACCAGCTGATCCTCCCATGGCGTAAAGATGGTCTTTTGAAGTGTAACCATCCTTTATTAAAAATTTAGAACAATCTATAAAATCCGTAAAGGTGTTCTTTTTCTCAAATAACTTTCCATCTTCATACCAATTGCGCCCCAAATATTCTCCTCCTCGTACATGAGCAATGGCAAAAATAAATCCTCTATCCAGCAGACTTAATCGAACGGTAGAAAAATAAGGATCCACGGTAGAACCGTAAGAACCATAAGCATATAGCAATAAAGGATTGCTACCATCTTTTTGAATACCTTTTCTATACACCATAGAGATAGGCACCTTAGTTCCATCTGATGCTGTAGCCCATACTCTTTCTGAAACGTAATTATTTTTATCAAATTTACCCCCCAGTACTTCTTGTTCTTTCTTAATATCTTTCTTCTTGGTCTCCATATCAAAATCGATAACAGAATTAGGAGTAGTCAAAGAATTATAAGAATAGCGAAGTATTTGAGTATCAAAATCTGGATTTGTACTTACATACGCAGTATAGGTTTCGTTATCAAAAGGGAGGTAATAATCTAAGTTCCCATCCCAGCGTTTGATATTAATTTTATTCAAGCCATTATTACGTTCACTGATTACATAGTAATCTTTGAAAATCTCAATATCTTCCAGTAACACATCTTCTCTATGTGGTATTACCTCTTCCCAATGGTCTTTTTCGGTATTCCCTTCTTTGACCTTCATTAATTTGAAGTTCTTCGCATTGTCTGCATTGGTTAATACATAGAAGTGATCATCGTAATGAGCTATTCCATATTCTAACCCTCTTATCCTAGGCTGAAATACTTTAAATTCACCCAAAGGATTATCTGCCTTTAGAATTCGATACTCTGAGGTTAACGTACTACTGGAACCTATGACCAAATACTTTTTTGATTTTGTCTTGTACACGAAAGTGTAAAAAGTATCGTCTTCTTCGTGATATACTTCCACATCTTCAGACACTGGAGTTCCCAAAATATGTCTGTAGATTTTGTCAGACCTCAAGGTTTCGTCATCCTTCTTGGTGTAAAACAAGGTTTTACTATCTGCAGCCCAGGTACTACCACCGGTGGTTGTTTCTATAACTTCTGGGTACACTTCTCCTGTTTCCAGGTTTTTGATTCTAATACTGTACTTTCTTCGACTTATAGTATCTACACCAAACGCTATCAATTTATTATCAGGACTCACGTTAAGACCACTCATTTTGAAATAGGGATGCCCCTCGGCTTCTTTATTGCAATCAAACAGAATCTCTTCTGGTGCTTCTAACGAATCCTTCTTTCTTGAATATATTGGGTAATCCTTTCCTTTTTCATATCTAGTGATATACCAATATCCATTGAGCTTATAGGGAACAGAGGCATCATCTTCTTTAATACGTCCTTTCATTTCGACAAAAAGATCCTTTTGAAAATCCTTGGTATGTGCCGTCATTTTATCATTATAATCATTTTCCCGCTCCAAATAATCAATAACTTCTGGGTTTTCTCTTTCATTTAACCAAAAATAATTATCGATTCTTACATCTCCGTGCTTTTCGAGATGAGTTTCTATTTTTTCCGCTGTTGGATATTGCGTCTTTGTTTCCAATACGTTATTTGTATTTTTTTACATGAAGTTGCAAAAATAATCGAAAGTAAGCAGATAACACTCAGACTTTTCATCTATTTATTATATTTATAATGGAGATCATCCCAAATTTGACAACTAGATGTAGAATTAATCATTTGGTCATTATCTCTTGGTTTATTAATTGCCAAAGTACTAATTTTGTTTTTATAATTTTTAAAACGTTACGATATGTTTGGAGATATGATGGGAATGATGGGCAAGTTAAAAGAAGCTCAAAAAAATTGAAGAAACCAAAAAACGCTTAGACACTGTAATGGTTGACGAAAGCAGTTCTGATAATTTACTAAAAGTTACACTTACTGCTAATAGAGAGTTCAAAAGCATTACCATTGCAGACGAATTATTAAAGGACAAAGAACAACTAGAGGATTATCTTATTCTTACCTTAAATAAAGCTATACAAAAGGCGACAGAGGTAAATGAGAGCGAACTGGGTGCTGCTGCCAGAGAAGGTATGCCAGATATTCCAGGGCTGTAAATCTTTATGGAATAATTGTTGTTGCTTAGTAAGAAAAAATAAAATTAATATGAGATCAAAAAGCTTATTGGTGTGCTTTTTTTGGGCATATTATTATCGTATGCACAGACCGATAAAGCAGATTCGTTTTGGGTTTACAATCTTGAAGAAGCGAAAGAAATTTCAAAAACGGAAAACAAAAAGATTATTTTGTACTTTGGAGGAAGTGATTGGTGTAGACCTTGTATGATGTTACAAGAAGATTTCTTTGGAAACTATAAGTTTACAAAGTATAAAAAGGCTTTTGTGTTTTTATATGTTGACATTCCGAGAAATCGAAATCTATTAACAGCAGAACAAAAAGAAGAAAACTACAAGCTTTTGGAAGCATATAATAAAGGAAAAACTTTTCCTTTGGTTACTGTTTTAAACACAAGAGGAAAAGTACTTGAAGAACTTTCCGGATATAGTTCTTTACGTGATCCGATATATCATTTCGAATTATTAGAAAAGTATAAATAGAAAAAGCCTGGTTTGTTAGCCAGGCTTTTTTATTAGCATACTGCCCCCTTAGATTTACTGAATCAATCTAAATTCGGTTCTTCTATTCGCAGCATGTTCTCTTTCTGTACAGCTAACCCCATCTGCACATCTGTTTTTTAATCTTGTTTCTCCATATCCGTTAGCAACCAAACGACTTGCGTTTACTCCTTTTGCAATTAAATATGTAACTACAGACTGTGCTCTTCTTTCTGAAAGTTCGCGGTTACTGGATTTTGAGCCTCTAGCATCTGTATGTGATGCGATTTCCATTTTTGCACCAGGATTATTAGCTAGAACAGGCATTAAACGCGTATCAATGATATTTTTTGCCTGAGTGGTTAACGTAGCACTTCCTAGATTCCAATTAATTGGTAACGCAGAGTACTCTACCAAAGAACATTCTACTTCTCTCCAGGTAGTCAAACCTCCTTTTTGAGTTAAAACTTCTTTGGTTACTTCTTCATAAGTAGCAGGAACAATGACTTCTTCTGTATAAGCATCTTTAACCAATACTGTCTTCTTGATAGTTCCATACTCCGCAGGAATCTCTACTTCTACAACTCTTGCAGGCTCTACCAAAACTCTTTTGGTATAAGTACCGCTCTGTTCTGCAATAGCAGAGCTCGTAGTACTTGCGTCAGAAGCTAATGTTTTAGTAGGAATTGTAGTGTATTCTGCAGGATATCCTTTATAACACCAGTAACGACAATCATCTGGATTGCTAGACGCACAATCAGGTGCTGGAGCTCCTAACTCCCATTGGGCATAGGCAGGTTTGATTTCAACGGTTTCCGAATCATTTCCTAATTTTGCAGGAATAATTTTTAGCGTATTGGCTCCTTGTTTCTTTACAAAAGTTACTGTTCTTGTTTCGTACTTTGCAGGAACCACAGTCAGTTTCTTGGATGCCTCTTTGATCACTACTTTTTCTGTTACCGTTTCGTAAGTAGCAGGAAAAGTTTTTAGTTTTTTGTACTCGGGTGTTATCTGAACTTTTACTGTTTGATTTTCGTACACATCTGGAGTAGTACAGCGTACATAACATTTACCCGGTTCTGGGTTTTGAGGTAAATCTTGTTGAGCTTGTACTAAACTCACTGAAAAAATAAAGCATACCCCTAAAATAATTTTTCTCATAGTTGATGGAATTTAAATTTGTTTCATTTTAATTTTTTAGTTAAAAACTTTAACAAACTTAAATCCAGAGTCTAGCTTTATCCTTTTCTGATCTTTTATTAAAATCAAGGATTTCGACAAGTTGTATTTTTTATCGATAAAATGTTAATTAAAAATCCCTGCTTCCTTAATTTTATATTTTTCTTTCTCCATTTTATTATATAATTTTAACGAAAGCTTAAAAATTAACTAAAAAAACTGACAGTATGTTTGAACTCAAAAATAAGGAAGGGGCTTCATATCATTTTACCTTAAAAGCTAAGAATGGGCAAGTTATCTTAAGTAGTGAAGTTTATAATAGTAAGGCTGCCGCCGAAAACGGAATCGCTTCAGTAAAGAAAAATGCATCTGATGACGGTCGTTATGAGCGTAAAACTGCAAAGGATGGAAGATTCTTTTTCAATCTTAAAGCAGGAAATGGTCAGGTGATCGGAAGTAGCCAAATGTATTCTTCGGAATCTGGAATGGAAAATGGAATTAATTCTGTAAAAGAAAATGCTCCCGGAGCCGACACAAAGGAAGCATAATTTTTTAAGTGTTTTTTAAATAACAATTCATTAGATAAAGCTGTTCATTAATGAACAGCTTTTTTTATATGATGATTTGAAAGTAATTCCAAAAAATACTCATGTTGCTCTTGTGTATAATCCAGATGTGTCACAAATCTTAGTTTTCCTTGTCCCATACCGTAGAAGTACACGCCTTTGGTTTCCATTTCAGAAACAAATTCGTTTTCATCACCATCAATAGTAAAAATGATAATGTTGGTATCAATAGGCTCTACTTGTTTTACAAAAGGAAGCCCTTGAAGCAACTCTCCTATTTCTTTAGCTTTCCTATGATCTTCTGCTAGACGATCCAGATGATTATCTAGTGCATAGATCCCTGCTGCTGCCAGATATCCCAACTGTCGCATTCCCCCTCCAAGAATCTTTCTCACCCGTATCGCATTATCCATATACTTGGCATCTCCAACCAAAACGGATCCCACAGGAGCACCCAAACCTTTACTTAGACATACTGAAATAGTTTCAAAGACCTCGCCATATTGAAGTGGAGATTCTTTTTTTGCAATCAACGCATTCCATAATCGTGCCCCATCCAAATGGTATCCAAGATTATTCTCTACACATACTTCTTTAATCTTTTTAATTTCTTCGAAATTGTAACAGGCTCCTCCTCCTTTATTGGTTGTGTTTTCAATACAAACCAAACTCGTTAATGGACTATGATAAAAGTCTGGAGGGTTAATCGATGCCTGTACTTGATCTGCGGTAATCATTCCTCTATGTCCATCAATAAGTTTACAAGATACTCCACTATTGAATGATACTCCACCTCCTTCATAATTATAAACATGAGCGTATTTGTCGGCAATCAGTTGTTCTCCAGGTTGTGTATGCAGTTTAATCGCCGCTTGATTGGCCATGCTTCCCGAAGGAAAAAACAACGCTTTTTCCTTACCAAACATCTTCGCTATTTTTTCTTCAAGTTGATTAACTGTCGGATCTTCTTTATATACATCATCTCCTACTTCTGCATTCATCATTGCGTCCAGCATACCAAGAGTTGGTTTGGTCACTGTATCACTTCTTAGGTCTATTTTCATACTTCTATCTTGTAAGGTATATTAGGTCTCAAATTAGGCCAATAAAAATAATGCTATTTTTGTAAAACATATCTTAGTAAATCTTAAATAATTCCTTCGTCCATAAAATCATGCAAAAAATTTTAAACCACCTTATTTTTATTGCTAGTTTTTTGTTTTTTTTACTGGTCATACGCAAAGTTCTAAAGATACTTTGGCAAATAAAACCTACGACGAGATAAGAGCTCTTTTCTCTAGCCATAGAAGGGATTCAATTAAAGCGAATAATCTAGCTACTTATTATTTGGAAAGGGCAAAATCAGAAAATGACACGCTCAAAATGGCTAAGGGATATCATCTTCTTTTTTATAATTCTAGAGATATAGATACAAGACAACTTTATATTGACAGCATTATTAATAATACTACCTCTGTACAAAATGAAGAATTCCCTGCTCAGGCCTTTCTTCATAAAGCTCAATATTTCTTATATCAAAAAAGAGATGTTGAAAACACAGTTAACAGTCTGAATGAAGCTAGAAAATATGCTAATAAGAACAACAATATTCCTCTTATCTATCGTATTGACTATATGATAGGGATTATAAAAAGTGAGCATTTGAATGAAAAAGAAGAAGCCCTAGAAATTTATAAGAAAAGTGAGCGGTTCTATGAAACAAAAAGTGAAGATGTCTATATATCAAGATATTTGAATACCCTACATGCCATTGCTGAAACCTATATCGCTTTAGAAAAATATGATTCCTCATCATTTTACAACGAGTTAGGATATGCTGAATCTGTAAAGCAAGAAAATATTTACTTAAGAAGGCATAAGGTTTATTTTACGTTATGTGAGGGAATAAATAATTATTCAAAAGGTCAATATCAAGGAGCTATAGATAGTATACAAAAGGTGTTACCTACCATTATCTCTAATAATGATATTTCTAATATTTTGGATAGTTATTATTATTTAGGAAAGAGTTATTATGATTTGAATATGGAAGAAAAAGCACTACCATACTTCAAAAAAACAGATTCTGTTCTCGAAACTCTAAATTCTATCCCTCAATACAAACATGTAAAGACTTACGAATACCTCAAAAATTATTACAAAAACACTAATGATTTAGAAAATCAAAATAAGTATTTGAATAAATTAAATAGCGTACTTAGTAACTATTTGAATGATCAGATTCATATCAGCAAAAAGGTTAAAGAAGATTATGACATTGCGCTACTGCTAGAAGAGCAGAATGAATTGCGAGATAAACTGAATAAAAACACAAACACCTACGTATCGAGTATAACACTTTTGATTGTTATATTATTAAGTTTGGTTGCTCTATTATGGTATCAATTCAGAAAAAAACAAATCTATAGAAAACGATTTGAAAGTTTAATTGCAAATGATCATTCTACTATTACAAATATAGAACCGCAAACAACAAACATTGAATCTTCTGAAAAAGAACTTAAAGTTCCTCAAAAACATGTTACTTACATTTTAAGCAAATTAGAAGATTTTGAAAAAGAGAAAAAATATTTAACCTTAGGGATTAGTTCGCAAATTTTGGCAAACGACATAGATACTAATGTAAAATATTTGTCCAGGGTAATTAATCACTACAAAAATAAGAGTTTCACCAACTACCTTAATGAACTAAGAATCTCATACGCAGTTGAAGAACTTAAAACCAATGCTACGTTAAGAAAGTTTACGATAAAGGCGATTGCAAACGAGATGGGATACAATAGTGCAGAAACCTTTTCGAATGCTTTTTATAAACAGGTAAAAATAAAACCTTCTTACTATGTCAAAAGCTTAAACAAACAAGAATAACCCGATATATACCATTAATCATACTTCATTTTGTAGCACGAAATTCTGGAATTTCGTTTAGAAACCGCATTAAATCATCAACTTAACTCATAGTTTTTGTTTACTTTGGGATTCGAACATTATTATAACAAGTAAACACATCATGAAAAAAAATCACTCAACTCAAAAAAATTTGATTTATACAAAATTCAAATCTCAAAAATAAATCACTTAAAAAACATTAATGGTGGTGGTCAAGAAGGTACTCATTCTGGGGTATTAGAATGCCATGATCAAAGTTTTTGGGTAACATGTCCCCCAGATCAAATTAAATAAATGCAGTATGCAACAATTCTAGGAAATTCATTCTACTCATTTAATAGTTCTAATTAAAATATTCAGTCATGAAAAAAAACCATCAAATTTTAATAAAATTCCGCTAAAGAAACTTTCTATTTCAACACTAAATAGCCTTAACCAAATCAATGGAGGAATTGGCCATGGCGGAACACTTTCTTTTTACTTCTGTCAAACCGATAGTTGTATTTCTTGCCACCTAAATGAAGAAGATTGATAATACAAAATATTATTCATTATAAATACAAACCAAAACAGCCTTACTTTTTGATAAAGTAAGGCTGTTTTTTTTGTTTACTTAATTACAGACACTAGGTAACAAGTTGCTGCAATTCCATTAGCCACAGGATTAGCTCCACCGTTTGCTATTGCAATAAAAGTTCCTACTGTACAAAATCCATCCCAAAAACCGTTACCTTCAACAGTTTCCATTTGTTCTAATTTTAGTTCTTTGATAATCATAGATTTAAATTAATTTGATTTTAATAAAGAGTTTTCTGGTATCTACTTTTGTTGTGAGCTACCCGTAAGACAAAGAGCAGCAGTTAATCCAAGCGTTAATAAATTTGGAAAAATCATCAGCAACGCAACAGACCCACCACATGCGGTTCCATCATTTCCTCCATGGATTTCGCTGATAGTTTCAAGATTTAATTCTTTCATAATATTTATAATTTAAAGTAATAGTATTCTACCGTGGTAGAGTCGGAAGTCTCTCTTCCTTAAAACAACAACACCATATCTCTTTTTCTTAGATATCATAAATTTATCTCATAGAATGAGGGATCCTTGCCAATTCCAAACATGGCCTATTTATATTGTTTTTTTACAATATTTAATCTTGAGAGATTAGGTATTATGAATTTTTGTAATAGTAGTAGTATTGACTACCTTCTGAAGGTATATTTTAAGTTATTAGGGAACTGATATTACATCCTGATAACTTGTATTATGATCTATCCAAAAGTCACTGTAAAAATTGGAGGTTTTAATTAATTCACAATGGGTCCCAGAAACGGTGGTTATTCCATTCTCGATGACGTATACCCTATCCGCAATTTGCGGTAAGGAATGTAATCTGTGAGAAATAAAAATGATTCCCATATCCTTCTTTAGTTTTTGTAGTAACTGTAATGAAAACTGCTCTGTATTGCGATCCATGGCAGAAGTGTACTCATCCAAAACCAGTAATTTAGGTTTTTTGTATAATGCTCTTGCCAATGCAATAATCTGTTTTTGTCCTCCAGAAAGGTTAATTCCCGATTCTCCCAAAATGGTTGCATAACCTTGTGGAAATTGAGATATATACTTATCCAACCCGTATTTTTTACAGAAATTCACGACAGCTTCGGGTTGATCATCATCACTCATGGATATATTTCCTAAAACTGTATGATTAAATATTTTAATATCCTGTTCTATAACTCCAATTTGATCTCTCCAAGAAAGCATCGATACATCTTGTAACATATGTTCCTCATTAATAATAACTTTACCGCTTTCTGGTTCATAAAACTTTTGGATTATTTGACCAAGAGTGCTTTTCCCGCAACCGCTTTCTCCTACAACCGCTACACATTCACCTTTATCTACTTGAAGTGAAACATCTTTTAATACTCTACTTCTTCCGGCAAATCGAAAACCCAGGTTTTGCACAGAAAGTGATTTAAATGTTTCTAGGTTAATGTTACCTTGTTTTTCTGTTTCCATAGCAGCAAAATCAAACATTCTATTGAATGCAATTTTCGCTTCATTAATTGGAATTGTAATCAAAGCTAAACTGGCCACAGAGGGAAGTAAAGATCCAGCAATACCAATAATAGCCATTAGCTCACCTAATTTCAGAATTTCATAATACACCTGAAAGGATACAAAAGCTAAAAGAATAGTTAAAAACAATACGCTGAACACCCCAGAAAAAAGAGATAATCGTATATCTATTTTTCCTAGATCAAATACTTTATCTTGATAGTTGGCATAAATACTTTTATTTATCCTTTTGAATAAAGGCTGCTTATTATTGTTCTTTATTGTAGCAATACCATCCATCGTAGCGATGTAATTACTTTGACTATAAGCTCTAGATTGCATCACCTCTTTTTGAGCTTTGATTATCCTATTATTAAATTGATATATCAACACGAAATAAAAAGGTAAGCTTACCAACGCTATACTACCGGCGTGCCAGGAATAATAAAAAAGGAAACTAAGTGAGACCATAGATATTAAAAGGTTCACTACAAAAGTGTTTGCCACTTGTCGTATAACTTCCTGTATCCGCTGTGTATCATTCAATCTGGATACTAATTCTCCTATTTTTCGGGTATCAAAAAATGGCTTTGGAAGATGTAGTAAAGCCGCATAAAACGAATCAATGATACGATTATTGAAGTCTTTACTTTGTCGTATCAAAAAATAAGAACGTAAAACCTCGAACACTACCCTAATGACTAATAAAAATGTAACAAGAGCAATGCCTGTGATTAATTTATTGAAATCTTTTGAAGGCAGAATATCGTCAATCAATTTCTGAGAAAAAACAGCCATTGCCATACCCAATACGGCGATACACAAACCAAGAACAACACTAAAGGACAAAAGCTGATAATCTTCTTTGAGGAGTCGTAAAAACCACTCTTTTTTTGCTTTTTGTACTGTTTTTTCTTGTACAAAGCTATCATTGGGGGTTAGTACTAAGCAAGTTTTTGACTTCCATATATCGTCCAATTCATTTTTACTACAAGAGTATATTCCTTTTGCAGGATCACCAATTAAGAATTGATTACCAAAAAAACCATAACAAACCACATAATGCTGTAATCTATTTTCGATAAGAACGTGCAGAATTACCGGTTCTTTATGATCTATTAACGATTGCATATCAGACTCACATCCTTTGGCAGTAAAACCAATTTGATTTGCTGCCTGAAATAACCCTAGCAAAGATGTTCCCTGAGTGCTGGTTCCACTTAATTCTCTAAGAGCTTCCAGTGAGTGATTTCCCTTGTAATACTTCATTACAGACAAAAGGCATGCAACTCCACAATCATTTTGATCTTGCTGAAGCACTAAGCTTTTTTTATTCTTTTTTCTGATACATCAAATGTATTCTTCATATTTTCTAAATGATTAATTGAAGGAAAAACGCTTTCTGTATACTTTTACAATTGCGCTATATTGGTTTCTAATAACTGAAGAATTGTTTCTACTTTTAACTGCCCCTTATGTCTTTTAATTAGTTGTTGGTCGTTGTTATAAATTAGAACATAAGGAATAGAGGTAACATCGAAACGGATAGAGAAATCATCTTGTAAATCAAATAGGAAATGAACGTAATCATAATGGTTTAGTTTATAATATTCTGCAAATTTTTTTATATTTTCTTTGGTTTCCGAGGAAATAAAAACCAATTGTGTGTTCTTAAATTTTTCAACATTTTGTTGAATAGCTAATGCTTCATTTTTGCAATACTCGCATTCTGAATTAAAATAAATAAACACAGTATTAGAATTATTTACGAGTGATGTATTTGAAAATGTTTCTCCATCTATGGTTTCAAAAGAAAATTCAGGGATGGTCCTAATCGCATGTTCTACTTCTGTTTTATATTGAATTTTATCAAATACCCGATATCCCATAAAGCCTAACAATAAAACTACAAGAATGGCAATTGAATATTTTAGTATTGTTTTCATTTCTTTTTATTTAGGTTGTTGTTTTATGTGTATTTCTAATTCATATTGAGGGTTATAAACATGATCATTACTACCCAAATCAATAATACAGAGCCGTAACTGCTTACTACTATTTTTAAAGCTTTATCGGTCGATGTATGAATTTCTTTCCCCAATAAATAGGCAAGAATTATCCAATACAGTAATTCAAAAACATTTAGGGTCTGAAAAGGATAGACAAACCAGGAGATAGCCCTTCGTACCCAATAATACTTAATGCAGATAATGGGTAGAAACTTTGAACGTCTTCAATAGTATAATCACTACTGAATGCAAACCATATTAACTTAATGACACCAACTACAATGAAAATGAATTCGGCGGTGGTTACTATCCGGAATAGTTTTTTGTATGCTATTTTTTTGTCAAACAAAAAGGTTCCCATAAATAGAACAACACTTATTGACCCCACTTTTAGTAGTAAAATCAACGGAATAGATAAATATCCTACCCATTTCCATTTAGCATTAAGGGTCATGAATTCTTCTATTTGATCTCTGGTAAGCTGTTCGGATAAACTATTCATCATTAATTCTTCAGTTTGTAATACATAGTTAGTTACCAGTAAGAGAAGAACAGACAAAATAGAGAGTACTATAAAGGGGATTTTATTAAGCATAATTTGTGAATTTAATTGGATTGTAAACTATTCTGCAGTGAGAGGAACATATATCTCCTAGAGAATTCCTTTAGGAGATATATGTCAAACAAACTACTCTATGAAGTAATTTAGACAGCCTGTTCCTCCAGCAAATATGCCTAATAGATTTCCTGTAAAAAGCGATAGCGTCAAGACTCCACAAGATACTCCACCGGCAAAATCACCAAAGTCTCCTCCACTAATTGATTCTAATTGATTTGATTCTAAAGTTTTCATGTTATTGATTTTTATTTGTAGTTATTATTATTTAGTGTGCATCAGACGAACAAAACAATGCACCTGCTCCTATTACTAATGCTGCTCCTAGAGGAGTTAAAGAAGCTCCTATGGCAAAAACAGAAGCAAATCCCAGGGTAAAACATCCCCCTTCAATATTTTCCATTTTCTCCAATTCTAAATTTTTCATGATTAAAATGTTTTAATTATTACACCTACTCTTTTAAAGGATTTTCGGTTACCTCCTGAAAAGAAATAAATCGAAATGCTAGCAGGACAAACATAGATCCGTAAACCAGGGAATACAAACAGTTGTATGAGGTATTCCAGAATTTCGAGTGTTTTTCCAGAATTTCGAGTATTGCAAAAAGAGAAAAATTAACAACTGATGATTCCTGAAATCATACTGTTGGTAAAGAGGTGTTATCATTTAAGATTTAGGCATAAATTTCTACAAAAAAGGAGAGCCAATATTTTCAAAAACAAATCGCCCAGATATAAATACCTGGGCGACTTCACTCACATTCTCATTATAATTATCTACACACAAATCAGCTAAAAAAGTGGGTAAATTAGATATAGAGAATCTTTAAATTCATTATTGCACTGCTACACATCTTTGGCAACTCATAGGAGTTTGAGAATATAGGCATGAAGTAAAATGTGTCCCCATTCCACAACCATCTGGATTTGCCGTTTGCATATACCCTCCATAAGGATTTCCTCCTTTTATACTTGCCAATTGAGCTACACTCATTTTTTTGAAATCTAATTTCTTTTTGTTTTTCATAATGTTTGTTTTTAGTATACCTGTTATTAGATGAACTTTTAGTTGGAGCAAACATAATGGCCGTGGTATAAGCAATGCAACAATTGCATTCCTGTATTCTGGAATTTCGAGCGTTATTCCTGAAAATCGATTAACAAAGGCATAAAAAATCGTCCAATAAACTACATTATTGGACGATGTCTACTTAATTATGGTAATTAGATTACTATTTATCTTTCCATAACTACACAATATATGCAACTCGTCGGAGCCTGAGAGTATTGACATGCCAGTCCCTGAGTACCGTTCCCACATCCAGTTGGATCTGCTGTTAGCATTCCAGTTCCTGTTGTAGGATATGTCCAATTCTGATTTCCTCCCTTTGTACTATCCAGTTGTGCAATACTCATTTTTAAAACCTAAAATTGATTTATCTATTTTTCAACACAAACTTGACAACTCCCGGGAGTTCTTGAGTATTGACAGATTATTCCT
The DNA here is from genome assembly GCF_055808215.1 of Aquimarina sp. KJ22-3. Classification (NCBI taxonomy): domain Bacteria; kingdom Pseudomonadati; phylum Bacteroidota; class Flavobacteriia; order Flavobacteriales; family Flavobacteriaceae; genus Aquimarina; species Aquimarina sp. KJ22-3. The sequence goes on from NZ_CM147859.1 coordinate 3,051,410, forward strand.
CTTGTATCGAGACCACAAAGCACCGTAATTCCAGTTACAGTAACATTAAATCCTCCTTTAACACTACCCAATTGAGCCACGCTCATTTTTTTTAGATTTAGTTTCTTCTTGTTTTTCATGATGTAATTTGTCTTTGTTAAACATTATGAAAACAAACATAATAGCGATACTATGTAGTACGCAAAAACTCATATTTAATATTCCCGAATTTCGATCGAAATTCGGGAATTTTGATATTTTCTATAAAACCAGTACATTAGATTTTACTCTAAAAATCGAATCATGAAGAGAAAAAAGATCAACACCAAGAAGTTACCGTTAAAAAAATTCAATTAGCTACCCTTAAAAAAATGAATACTATTAAGGGAGGGAATGACACTGATGGTACGGCTAGCTTAAAAGCTGGTATAATTTGTTAGTAACAGCAAATAATAAACCATTCAAAATGTTTGAATGGTTTTTTTATGTGAGTTCTAAAAGATTAATCTCTCGTTAAAAATCAAGCCGATAAATTAATTTACTTTACATTTCTATTCAGGAAAAACAGCATTTTTTCTATACTTGGTATACAAATTTTTAAAATCTATGAAGTAAATATTGGTTTGCGTACTCTCAAGACTATCACTACTCGAATAATAAAGTGTATTCGTGTCTTCTATTAATTCTGGATAAAGATCACTTCCTGTAGTGTTAATTTCTTTGATATTCTGCGGTACAGACCATTTGTCATTTTCTTTAAAACTTATATAAAGATCTCCATAAGAGGACAAGTTTTCTTTCCGTTGAGATGCTTCAAAAAGGATAAGATCACCTTCTGTGTTGACCTCTAAATTCCATTCACCATATTCGCTATTCAAAGAATTACCCAAATTTATTGGTGGAGCGTACAAATCATTTATTTTCTTCACTATATACAAATCCCCTTGCCCATACCCGCCTTTACGGTCGGATGCAAAATACAAGTTTCCATAAGTATCTGTTCGTAAACAATACTCATTAGCTGATGAATTAATGGGTTCGTCCAAACGCATAGGCGCTCCCCATTCCCCACTATCACTTCTTTCAACTTTCCAAATATCCATAGAAACTTCTTCAATCCCTTGAGAAGGTCTTTTGGAAATAAAGTATAAGGTTTTTCCATGGTTTGTTATGTAAGGAGCACTGTCATCATATTTTCCTGAGAAAGAAGCTAACTTCGGTTTAGACCACGTTCCGTTTTTGTAAACTGAGTAGTAGATATAACTGACAACATCTCCCTTCCCCTATTGGTCATTACTTTTAGAAAAGTAGATTTCAGATCCCGAAGAAGAAAAAGTAAGCCCATACTCTATAGAAGCTGTCGAAATATTCCCAGGTTCAAAAAGCGTAGGTTGATGTTCTTTTAATTCTTTATTACAACCAATGGTAAGAAGTATTACCACACTATATAATAGTATTGATAACAAATCAAATGTATCCTTCGATTTCTTCATCGTATTCATTTTTTTGACTTTGTACTGCCTGTGGTAAAAGTTTTACTTCATTTTTATTATATAACAGCCAATAGTCTATTCCAGAGGTCCTTCAAAAATGAAAACAAAGATCAAAAACTACACTGAAAACTTCCTATTGGGGATCCGTCCGGGATTTTAGGAGATGGTAACGCTTTAAAACTCTCAGGCTTATTCAAAAATTGGTTTATACTATTTACCTGATAAGCATTATAGGATGTAATCAACTCATCTCCTTTTTGCGTTTTCAGAAAAGCTGCTAATTCAACAAGCTTATGCTGAGCAATAGCATTTACCTGTTGATAAGTGTTTTCATTTTTACTCAAATTCATCAAATGTTTCAATACATTAGCTTTAACCGCTTGCATGATCTCTTTCTGATAGCTATCGTTTATTTTCTGTTTGAAAGTAAGATTGATTAATTGATCCAAAACTTCTTCAAAGCCCAATTGTGTATTATCCAAACTCTTTTGTTGTATTAGCCTAGAGGCTCTTTCTGGATGCAATAATAACCCTAAAGTCATATCACTTGCCGTGGTTGCCACACTAATAGCATCAAAACCTACCCCTGTTTTTCCTTTAAATGATTCCCGAGTTCTCCAATATCCAAATGCTCTAGGTGGAAACAGTTGTAACTTATCTTTTGGTATTGCCAAATGTTCTGGAGATATCGTGAGCAGCACTTGTTTCATAGCTTCTCGCTGTTTGTCAGGAGTAACAGCTTCGACTATTACTTGCCCATCATCCTTGGTGGCATAATTATAGTTTAATCCTCCTACAAGCTTAACAGCGGCTTCCGTTTGATAACGATGAAAGAAATAGATGGGTACAAATACATCCTCCAAAACCGAATAGGGTTCTCCACTTTTTATATTGTCCTTAGAAAAGTTTTTGATTGCCACTCTTCTTACGTTAAGAACATTATCCAACTCTTCTACAGCACTTTTCCCATTATCCCACAAGTGAGCTAATTCATGTGCTCCTCCTTGTGGTCGTGCATCGCTATCAGAAATAAACCGCAATCCAGATGCATAAGCGTTATCCAATATCTTGTCCAAGGCTTTCTTTTCATCCTTATCATCTCCAATTTCGCTATAACTGTAGGCTACGGTTACCTTATCCCAATCTCCAATTTTGGTATCATAGGCATTAGAAAGATCAATTTTCCCATTTTTTAAGCTCACCGTAGGATGAGGATAATCCATTACAGAAGCCCTGCCATTTGTACTAGCCGCAAAATTATGAGCAAACCCAATAGTATGTCCCACTTCATGAGCAGACAATTGTCGGATTCGCGCTAAGGCTATCTCCAACATGGGTTGGTAATTATCATCTCTATTTGCAAATGGTTGATTAAGTAACGCCTGAGCAATCAAAAAGTCTTGTCTTATCCTTAAACTTCCTAAACTTACATGCCCTTTTAATATTTCTCCTGTTCTGGGATCGATAACACTAGCTCCATAACTCCAACCCCGGGTGGATCGGTGCACCCATTGTATTACGTTATACCTCAAATCCATCGGGTCCGCGTCTGCCGGTAACATTTTTACCTGGAATGCATTTTTAAACCCAATAGCTTCAAAAGCTTGATCCCACCATCGAGCTCCATCTAATAATGCTGAACGCACGGGCTCCGGGGTCCCAGGATCCAAATAGTAAACGATAGGTTCTTTGGCCTCACTAATTGCTTGATCTGGATTTTTCTTTTCTAAACGATGACGTCGTATATATCGTTTTGTAATCGATTCTTGAATGGGAGTAGCATAATCCTGATACGAAATAAACAGGGCTCCGCTTCTGGGATCAAATGCTCTTTTTCTATAACCATCATCTGGTAGTTCTACAAACGAATGATGTTGAGTAACGGTGAGAAACTGTGTGTTAGGCGCCACAGTTTGCAAATGCTGCCCAGTTGGTGCACCTTTGTAGGTGAGTAGAGCTTCGAATTCAACATTTCTAGGAAACGCTTTCGTTCTTTCTAAACTTAAAGCGCTTCTACTTTTATCAACACTATAATTCCCTTCTTTTTGAGCCTTAAGTCTATTGATCACGCCATGAGTGTCTTGCATCAAGAAAGGAGTAACATCGATGATAAATTTTCCTTCTTTTGATGCTTTGATCGGAAAACCAAACAATACCGATTTGGCAAAAGCTTGCTGTACACTTTTTTTCTCCAAAACATTATCAGTTATTGCCCTATATTGCTGATTAGGTTGTACCAACAATAACTTATTCCCTGCTTTTACAAACTTTACCACAACCCCATTACCAATTTGTCCTCTATCCAAACCGATATCATTAGAACCTAATCCCGTAGTTAGGGAGTGCACATACAAAAATTCCTTATCCAATTGATCAACTTCCAGGTAAATTTCATCCTTATCTTCATTATAGTGGAAATCAAAATAACCATTGTAATTTTTGAGGTTTTTGTGCTTTTCCAAAAATTGTGCTGTAATAGAGCAACTAAAACATAAGGTAAGAAACAAGAAAAATGACTTCATGAAATGAGTTTTGTGTGAAAGGTTCTGTCAAATTTTTAAAGCTATAAAATAATCGAAAAAATATTTCTTACTGAAGTGTTAAATCCTATTTTTGTCTAAAATTAGAAAAAGTAATGATTAATACGGAGACTTTACAGGATCTTAGAAAACGCCTGGTTGCGTTAAGGAGGTATCTTTGACGTTGATGCCAAACTTATTGAAATAGCAAACGAAGAGGAGAAAACTTTCGCTCCTGATTTTTGGAACAATGCCCAAGAAGCCGAAAAACATATGAAAGCGCTCAATGCTCAAAAAAAATGGGTGTCTGATTATGAAAAAAGCGAAGCTTTGGTAGATGATCTGGATGTATTATTCGAATTCTTCAAAGAGGGTGACGCCAGTGAAGATGAGGTTAGCCAAAAACATATAGAAGCTCTGGATCTTATTGAAGATCTCGAATTCAAAAATATGCTTAGTGACGAAGGGGATAGCATGAGTGCTGTTTTACAAATCACTGCTGGTGCTGGTGGTACAGAAAGCTGTGATTGGGCGAGCATGTTGATGCGTATGTATTTGATGTGGGCCGAAAAAAGAGGCTATAAAATAAAAGAACTCAACTATCAGGAAGGTGATGTTGCTGGTATTAAAACCGTGACTTTAGAAATTGATGGAGAGTTCGCATTTGGTTGGTTGAAAGGAGAAAACGGAGTACATCGATTGGTACGTATCTCCCCTTTTGACAGCAATGCCAAAAGGCACACTTCTTTTGCTTCTATCTATGTATACCCACTTGCAGATGATAGTATCGAAATTGAAATCAATCCTTCAGACTATGAAATTATCACTTCGAGATCTAGTGGTGCTGGTGGGCAAAATGTAAATAAGGTAGAAACCAAGGTACAATTAACGCACTTCCCTACCGGGATACAAATCTCTTGTTCTGATTCAAGATCGCAGCATGATAATCGAGAGAAAGCGTTGCAAATGCTGAAATCTCAGTTATTTGAGATTGAACTAAAAAAGCAACAAGCCCAACGCGATGAAATTGAAGCCTCCAAAATGAAAATCGAATGGGGCTCTCAAATCAGGAATTATGTGATGCATCCTTACAAATTGGTAAAAGATGTTAGAACTGCAGAAGAAACCGGAAATGTAGATGCAGTTATGGATGGGAATATCGATAAATTCCTAAAGGCATACCTGATGATGATGGGACAAAGAAACGACGATTAAACAAAAACGAATGAAAACAATAATTTATCATAATCCTAGATGCAGAAAATCCCGAGAAACACTTGCGATTCTTGAGGAAAAGCAAGAAGAAATTGAGACTGTAAAGTATCTTGAAACTCCTCCGAGCAAGAAGGAACTTACAGAAATCCTTGCTATGCTTGGGATATCACCTATTGAGCTCGTTAGAAAAAATGAAGCTATTTGGAAAGAAAATTTTAAAGGTAAAGAATTAAGCGATCAAGAAGTTGTTGATATTCTTATTGAACATCCAAAGTTAATAGAGCGACCTATTGTTATAAAAAATGGTAAAGCTGTTATTGGGAGGCCACCTGAAAAAGTAATCGAAATACTTTAATCTTTTTTTAACAATTTCTGATTAAACCTTTTTATTTTTCGGAAGTCTTAATTCTCTTAAGCCCTTTGCACATAAGGGGTAACGAATCTTAACATATTTACAATTAACAAATCATTAACCGTTTTACTAAGTTGCTTTGATACTTTTGAGGCGCATTTAAAAAACGATTCATGTTAAAAAACCTTTGGATATACTTATTAATATTCTCTACACACATTTTTGCTCAACAACGAGGAGATTTTTCTAATGCACCAATCACCGTTTCTGGTATTGTAGTTGATCAGGACACCAATCAGCCTCTAGAATATGCAACGGTTTCTTTTTATAGTCCCAAGCTTAAAAAAATTGTAACAGGTGGAATAACGAATCAAAAGGGAGCCTTTTCTATAGAGGTCAAGCGAGGAGTATACACTATAAATGTGGAATATATCTCATTTCAAACCAAAACAATCTCTCAAAAAAAGGTATTCAAAAATACGGATCTAGGGGTCATTCCGCTTGGACTTGATACTGAAACCCTGGATGATGTCGTAGTTATAGCAGAAAAAACAACTGTAGAAATCAAGCTTGATAAAAAAATCTATAATGTTGGTAAGGATCTAACAGTAAGCGGAGGTACAGTGAGTGATGTCCTCGACAATGTTCCTTCTGTATCTGTTGATGTTGAAGGTAATGTGGCTTTGAGAGGAAATGACAATGTACAAATTCTAATCAATGGCAAACCTTCTGGATTGGTAGGACTCAATAGTACCGATGCATTGAGGCAGCTTCCTGCAGAATCTATTGAAAGAGTTGAGGTGATTACCTCCCCTTCTGCGCGTTATGATGCAGAAGGTACTGCCGGAATTTTAAACATTATCCTGCGTAGAAGTAAGTTGCAAGGCATGAATGGTGCCATTACTATCAATGCCGGTTACCCCTGGCAAGCAGGGATCTCTGGTAATTTGAATTACAGGGTTGGGGATCTTAACTTTTTCACCACATCAGGATATCGATATAGAGAGGTTCCAGGAAATTCGTTAAATGAGACCAGATTTTTTGGAGAAGATGAAGTAATTTCTCTAGATGACACCTTCCTTGTAGAGGATCGTGATTTTGATAGAATCAGAAAAGGAATAAATACAAATGTAGGAGTAGAATGGTATATCAACAAAACTTCATCGGTTACCGCTTCGTATTTATACAGATCAGGTGATAATGAAAGTAATACCACTAATATCATTACCGAACCTGATCTTAACGGTACTATTATAAGTCGAAATATTCGTTTTGATCCGGAAATAGAAGACGATCAAACTAAGCAATACTCGATAAACTTTAGCAAGGACTTTAATGATAGCGGTCATAAACTAACTGCAGATTTTCAGATAGAAAATAGTACAGAAACAGAAAACTCTCGAATTACTCAAGATAATTCTACAAGAATCGAATTAGTAAATACAGACGAAGCTCAAGAACGTATATTATTACAGGCAGATTATGTTTTACCAATAGGTAAAAACAGCCAATTTGAACTTGGGTATCGAGGAAACTTTAATGAACTTAATACCGAATTTTTGGTACAAAACGATGACAATGGTCTAGTGGTAACAGACACAGATCTATCCAACAATTTGATTTTTACAGAAAGAATCAATGCCGCGTACTCACAATATGGGAGTAAAATAGATAAATTCTCTTTTCTACTTGGACTTAGAATGGAGGACACTAGAATTATCATTGATCAACAAACCAGTGGGGACTTTGATAGAAAAAATTATACTGATCTTTTTCCCACGGTGAATTTGGCCTATGAAATTTCCAAAAAGCAAAATATTACTTTAGGTTATAATCGAAGAATCAGACGTCCTCGTTCACGATTTATCAACCCCTTCCCTTCCAGGTCTAGTGCTACCAATTTATTTCAGGGAAACCCAGATTTGGATCCAAGCTATACCAATGCGTTCGACTTAGGGTATCTCAATCGTATTGGAAAACTAACTATAAACAGCTCCATATACTACAATCATTCTACTCAAAATTTCACTTTTATTTCAGAAGACACAGGAAATACGGTTGTTATAGGTATAAGTGACGATAATCCGCAAGGAACCGAGGTCCCTGTAATACGACGAACTCCTATTAATCTAGCAAGTTCTGATCGATATGGTTTTGAGTTTACTTTGATTTATAACCCTAGCAAAAAATGGAGAGTTAATGGGAACTTTAATGCATTTCAAAATACTGTACGTGGTACTGATCCAAGTGGAGAAAGTCTTGATGCGGAAAACTTTAGTTGGTTTGCACGTATCAACAACAAAATAACATTGCCTTCAAAAATTGATTGGCAAACGAGTATGTTCTATAGAGGACCTACAGAAAATGCACAAACCAAAAGTGAAGGAATATTAAGTGTAAACTTAGCCTTCAGCAAAGATCTTTTTAAGGAGAAAGCATCAATGACTTTTAATGTAAGTGATCTATTCAATTCCAGAAAACGCATCAGTAGCTCTATCACGCCTACCTTTATTTCAGATAGTGAATTTCAATGGAGAGAGCGAAGCTTCAATTTTGCTTTTACGTATCGATTTAATCAAAAGAAGAAAAGACAACGATCCAGAAGAGATTTTAATTCTGATGATGAAGAATTTGGAGGATAGCCTAAGCTCTGTGATTATAAAGCATAAAAAAAGGAAGCCAATTGGCTTCCTTTTTGTTAATATCGTAATACGTTATGCTTCTTTTGCTTGACGCTTAGCTTCTCTTCTCAACTTGAAGTTCTCGATATTAGCTCCGATAATCCAGTAAGGAATTACGAAAGTTAATAAAAAGATCATTAACCAAAATCCTATAGTAAGAATGGTTAAGAAAGCTAAAAATCCAAGGTACTGGTCGAATTCAAACATAACAATAATCTAATTTTCAAATTTGTGCCAAAGATAATAACTCTTATTTATTTGTCATAGCAGAAATACGATTTATTTTAAAAACTATTTTTATCATCTGCAGGTCACCAAAAAATAGCCCCTTTATTCAGAAAAAGTGAGGCAAATGCTTAAATTTGCACTCTTAAAAAAAACAAATCATCGTACCTATGGAATATAGAATAGAAAAAGATACAATGGGAGAGGTAAAAGTTCCTTCGGATAAACTTTGGGGAGCTCAAACCGAAAGATCAAGAAATAACTTCAAAATAGGTGCTCCGGCATCCATGCCTTTAGAAATCGTATACGGTTTTGCTTACCTTAAAAAAGCGGCAGCATATACCAATTGTGAATTAGGAGCGCTTCCTATAGAAAAAAGAGACTTGATCGCTCAAGTATGTGATGAAATTTTAGAAGGAAAACACGATGATCAATTTCCACTGGTAATATGGCAAACAGGTTCTGGTACGCAAAGTAACATGAACGTAAACGAAGTAATTGCCAATCGTGCACATCAAATAGCAGGAAAAACAATTGGAGAAGGTGATAAAACGTTGCAACCTAATGACGATGTTAATAAATCTCAATCTTCAAACGATACATTCCCAACAGGAATGCATATTGCTGCATACAAGAAGATTTTGGAGGTGACTATTCCGGGGATTACTCAACTAAGAGATACCTTAAAGAAAAAATCTGAAGAGTTCAGAGATGTAGTGAAAATAGGTCGTACCCATTTTATGGATGCTACCCCACTAACTATCGGTCAGGAATTATCTGGTTATGTTTCTCAGTTGGATCACGGACTTAAAGCATTAGAAAACACCTTACCTCACCTTGCAGAATTAGCATTGGGAGGAACTGCAGTAGGAACAGGTTTAAATACACCAAAAGGATACGCCAAAAGAGTTTCTGAGTTCATCGCTCAGTTTACTGGACTACCTTTTATCACTGCCGAAAACAAATTTGAAGCACTAGCCGCTCACGATGCTTTTGTAGAGACTCATGGAGCATTAAAGCAACTTGCTGTTTCTTTAAATAAAATAGGAAACGATATCAGAATGTTGGCCTCTGGTCCAAGAAGTGGTATTGGAGAATTGATTATACCTGCAAACGAGCCAGGAAGCTCTATCATGCCAGGAAAGGTAAATCCTACCCAGTGTGAAGCACTAACTATGGTATGTGCACAGGTATTGGGGAATGATGTGGCTATCAATGTTGGTGGAATGCAAGGTCATTTTGAATTGAATGTATTCAAACCAGTTATGGCAGCAAACTTATTACAAAGTGCACAACTTCTAGGCGATGCATGTGTTTCTTTTGACGTACACTGTGCGCAAGGTATTGCTCCAAACCAAGCGAGGATTACTGAGTTACTTAACAATTCTTTGATGCTGGTAACCGCTTTAAATACCAAAATAGGGTATTACAAAGCTGCAGAAATAGCAAACACAGCACACAAAAACGGTACTACGCTGAGACAAGAAGCTGTAGCGCTTGGATATGTTACTGAAGAAGAATTTGAAGAATGGGTAAAACCAGAAGATATGGTAGGTAGTTTGAAATAACAACTACAATCCAAAACTATAAAAAAATCAAAAAACCGCATTGTAGCTCAATGCGGTTTTTCTATTTTCCTTACTAATTCAGTGTTCCCCTTGCAAAATTTTTGTCCCCCAACAAAATCTTCACAAATTCTTCACTAATTCTTTTCTTATCTATGAATAGCGTGGCTGCAAGCTTTTGGTAATTCTTGCAAAAAATCTTGGATAAACTTAAAATTGATTTTAAAGAGTGTCATAAGTTCTAGTGTAATAATGTTCTATATTATATTGTTATAAATTGATACTGTAAAAGTACAATATGATCTAATCTGTTGAAATACGTGTAGATACGTATATTTGATTTGGGATCAAACGACTATCTGTGGATAGCGTGGCTACTAGCTTTTGGTAATTCTTTTAAAAAATTTAAAACAAAGTCGAAGTTAATGTTGAATAAATTCATGATTTCTAAGTGTGTTTTAATTAATAAGAATGATTGGTTAAAATTTCTGATACAAAAGTATGCTCCATCTACATACCGCACAATGGGTAAAAACACGTATTTTTAGTAGGGGGAATTTCCCCTAGCAAATACCCAAACCCTCTCGAAACACCTGTAAATACAGGAAAAATAAAAAAACACGGTTTTTCACCGTGCTTTCCAATTATTCTTATTTTACCTAATCTATGCTTTTTCTAATGCAATTTCATTAGGACTATTTACCTTTTCCAGAGCTTGATCCAAATCCCAAATCAAATCTTTGGCACTTTCTACTCCTATAGATAATCTTACCAATTGATCTGTAATGTTCATTTCTTTTCTTTGGTCATCATCAACTCCAGCATGTGTCATTGTTTTTGGATGCTCTGCCAAACTTTCTGTACTTCCTAAACTAACAGCTAGTTTCATTAGCTTTAAATTGTTCAAAAACTCAAAAGCTTCTTTCTCCCCTCCTACGATATCAAAAGAAACCATCGCTCCCGGTGCAGAACATTGTTTTTTGTAAGTAGCAAATGCTGCTGTACCTTCTTCTAACAATCCTAAATAATATACCTTTTTTACTTTCTCATGACTATTAAGATATTCTGCTACCATTTGAGCATTCTTAGTCTGTTGATCCATTCTTACTTTTAAGGTCTCCAAACTTCTAAGCATTAGCCATGCAGTATGTGGGCTTACCATATTTCCTAAGAATGTACGTAGCGTTTTTACACGTAGCATCAATTCGGCATTTCCTAATACGGCTCCGGCAATCAAATCACTATGTCCACCTATATATTTCGTTGCAGAATATAGTACCAAATCTGCACCACATTGTAGTGGGTGTTGCCAAAGCGGCCCCATATATGTATTATCTACGGCAACCAATACTTCTTTATCCTCGGTATTGTATTGTTTAGCCAATTGACTGAACTTTTCGATATCTACAATATCGTTAGTGGGATTGGCCGGAGTTTCCAGATAAATCATTGATAATCTATCGGATTTTCCAGAATCCTCAATCATTTGTTGTACCTCCTCTATAGTTTGATTAGGTAGCACTCCTATGGTATGCACTCCAATTTTATCCAAAAAGTGCTGAATAAAATGATCCGTACCTCCGTATAATGGATTACTGTAGACTAGCAAGTCACCTGGCTTTAGAAATTCCAGTAATACTGTGCTAATCGCAGACATACCACTTTCAAAAACTGCACAATCATCAGCTTTATCCCAAAGGCAAAGTCTATTTTCAAGAATCTCTAGATTAGGATTATTGATTCTACTATAAATCAGTCCTAATTCTTCTTTTGGAGATTTCTCACGTAAACCGTAAGCCAATTCAAAAAAGGCTTTTCCCTCTTCTGCGGTTTTAAACACAAAAGTAGACGTTTGAAAAATTGGACATTTTATGGCTCCTTCAGACAACTCTGGTTTATAACCGTAAGTCATCATTAAACTCTCTGGGTTAAAATCGTGTTCTTTCATGCATTAAAAGTACATTCAAAAGAATTAAAAACTAAATAATGGAACTATTTTAGAATAAATAATTATAAAATTAAATATTAAAGAATTTTATTCTAATTTTGACTTTTCAGAATACCTCAAAAAGAAAAATATTATGGATGCCATAGATCGATCTATACTGCTGTTATTGCAAAAAGATGGAAAAATTACCATTAAACAAATTGCAGAACGATTACACCTCACCACTACTCCTATTTTTGAACGAGTAAAAAAACTAGAGCGTGAAGGGCACATTAAATCATATAAAGCTATTTTGAACCGAAAGAAAATCGGACTACAACTAATGGCGTTTTGTAATATCACACTCAACCAGCATCAAAAAGATTTTATAAAGAAATTCGAAAAGGACATTCAACAGTTTCCAGAAGTAGTAGAATGCTATCACGTTGCGGGTATGTTTGATTATCTGATCAAGATCTATGCTGAAGACATGGAATCCTACCAGGATTTTCTTTCTAACAAACTGGCCTCACTAGAAAACATTTCTAAAGTACAGAGTTCTTTTGTAATGACAGAAGTTAAAGACTTCTCTTATCTTCCTATTCCATAAAAATTAGAGTAGACTTAACAAAAGATTTAGAACTCAAATGATACCTTTGAGTTCTAAACAAAATTGCACCACAATGAATCTTAACACAGCCAAAGTATTGATCACAGGAGGTAATTCAGGTATTGGTAAAGCTACCGCCAAATTATTGAAAGAGAAAGGAGCCCAAGTCGTGATCTCCGGAAGAAATGAAAACACCCTACAGCAAGTTGCACAAGAACTTGGTGTGGAGTATATCAAAGCCGATGTCACTCAAGAAAACGAAGTGACAAATATGGTTGAGCAAGCAAAAGAAAAAATGGACGGTTTGAATGTATTAGTCAATAATGCTGGATACGGTTATATTGCCAAACTTGTAGATATTGAAGCGGATAAATTTACCGATCAGTTTAAAACTAATATCCTGGGAGCTGCACTTTGTGCAAAAGCGTCGGCAAAACATTTTGTAGATCAGCAATACGGTAACATCATTAATATTGGATCTACCTCTTCGTTAAAAGGTTCGCCTACCGCTTCACCTTATGTAGCTACCAAATTTGCCCTAAGAGGAATGACCGAGAGTTGGAGGAATGAACTGCGCCCTTATAATATTCGAGTGATGCAGGTTAATCCTAGTGAAGTGATGACTAGTTTTGCAGACAATCGGGTAGACAACAATCCTACCGAAAAGAAATATACCGAAGCCGAACAAAATACCAAATTAAGAGGAGAGGAAATAGCGCATACCATTTCCAGTCTTTTGGAAATGGATGATCGTGGCTTTATTACTGAGGCGACTGTATTTGCTACAAATCCTAAAGTATAACCTTTAGGATTCTTTGATCAATACTTTTGGAGAAGTTTGGGGTTTTGTTTTTAGGTAATGAAAAAGCACCAAAACAAAAATGAGTAAAAATATAACAGTCCCTATCCTGAATACGGCAGTTTGAATACTCTCAAATAGTGTGCCTCCTAGCACTAGTCCAAAAATACTTGCCAAACTCCCCATGCTATTGCCATAGCCTTGTATCACTCCTTGTAGCTGATTGTTACCAGTTTTTGCCAATATGGATAAAAAATTGGGCCACATTAACCCATTTCCTAAAGAAAGTAAGGTGATGCCTACGTATAATAGGATGATATTTTGATAGGTCAACAAATAAAAACTAGATCCCAATAACAAGGTCCCTATTAGGATACAACTTATACCTGAAACTTTACCGGATAAAAAGGAAAGCAATGGTCCTTGCACCAAAATCATAATCATACTGGAATAGGCCAAAAATATCCCAAGTTGTATGGACGACCACTCCAAAATGGAAGAAGCATATATAGGTAAGCCAGCATAAAAGAAACTAAATGCCAAAAAAGTTAGAAAGTATACCGCATACAGCAAAGGAATCTTTTCTATTTTCAGTATGGTCCAAAATGATGTTGAAGCTGACGTATCCTCTTTTCCTCCTGAAGTGGTATAACACTCCTTATGCTCTACCTGAAAAAACCGTCGAAACGATCGCAAAGAAACAGAACCCGTGTCTACCACGCAAGGATTACTCTCTGGCAAACGAATAGCAATTACAAAAATAGCAATCAAAGATATCAAACTAGCCAATATAATTGGCAGGGCTTCTTCTAATACCGTAGATGCCAAAATACCTGCTACTGCTGGACCGAGTACAAAACCCAAGCTAGTTGAAGCCCCCATCATACCGAAATTTTTATCCCGGTTCTCGTCGGTAGAAATATCTGATAAATACGCATTTGCCACCGAAACATTCCCCCCAGTAAATCCATCAAAAATCCTCGCCACAAAAAGCAATAGTAAAGGTAAGGTCATTGCATAGTTCCCGGTAATTTCCGAATCTGCCACCCATAGATTCATTTTAGGCAATATAAACGCCAACAAAAACAATGACCAGGCTATAAAAGTACCTGCTTGACTAATAATTAGCACTTTCTTTCTTCCTATTTTGTCTGACAACCTTCCTAGTATCGGAGCTCCTATAAACTGAAATAAGGGATACATGGCCCCCAGAATTCCATAGATGAAACCGTTACCTCCAAAATCAACAACAATAAAAATCAGAATAGGAATTACGATACTATATCCAAGTACTCCTATAAAGTTGACCAGAAGAATGGGAAAAATGGTTCTATTGAGAAAGCTGAAACGCACCATATAAAGATAGCATCATTTCTGAAAAAAGATGTTAAGCCGACGCTAATAATTGTATCAGCCCATGATCTTTACCAACAACTCTTTTAAGATATCTCCCTGGGATAAATTGGCTGCACCTACTCCCTTTCCTTTTACATCTGCATCTCTGAGTGTTGCGATAATGGCACTCACCCTTTTCATAGGATAATTATGAGCGGCTTCAGAATAGTCTTTTACAAAATACGGATTGATTCGAAGTGCGCTGGCCACATTACGTTGAGACTTATCCGACAGACCATGATACTGTAATACCTGAGAGAAAAAACTATACAACAAGGATATGGTAACTACAAGAGGATTATCCTTAGGGTTTTGAGCAAAATAATTGATGATTCTATGCGCCTTTACCACATTGCGAGATCCAATGGCTTTGCGCAATTCAAAATTATTAAAGTCTTTACTAATCCCAATATTTTCTTCAATTTGATCAGCAGTAATTTGTTGCCCTTTAGGAATGATCAGCTTTAGTTTTTCGAGCTCGTTGTTGATCTTCCCTAAATCTGTCCCCAGAAACTCTACCAACATTTGGGCTGCTTTGGGTTCTATAGCGTATTTAGAACCTGATAATACTCTTCGGATCCAATCTGCTACTTGATTTTCGTATAACTTTTTACTCTCGAAGAGCAATCCATTTTTCTGAATGGCTTTGTATAATTTCTTTCGCTTATCGATGGTTTTGTATTTGTAGCACATCACCAAAACTGTAGAAGGTTGCGGTTGTTCTACATAATTTACCAATTTTTCTATCGTACGAGAGAGATCCTGAGCTTCTTTAACAATAACCACTTGTCTCTCGGCCATCATTGGAAAACGCTTGGCATTCGAAACGATATCGTCGATACTTACATCTCTACCATACAGTACCATTTGATTGAATCCCTTCTCTTCTTCGGCCAATACATTTTTTTCGATAAACTCTGATATCTTGTCAATATAATAGGATTCTTCACCCATCAAAAAGTAGATCGGTTTTATATTCCCGTTCTTTATATCAGTTACAATTTGTTTTACTTCGTCCATTCAGAAAAAATCATCAAATTTGCATCATGCAAATGCCAAAATTAAATTTTCCGGCGTATCAATTTCGATTCAAAAGTAGCGAAAATAAAGTTTCTATTTTTGACCGAATTCGTAAAAAATTTATTGTACTCACCCCTGAAGAATGGGTAAGACAACATACGGTACATTATCTGATTGAAGACAAGAAATATCCAGAAAGTTTAATGAATGTCGAAAAGTTGATCAAAATACATGATCTCAACAAACGATATGACATCATCATCTACAATCCAGATGGTTCTATTCTATTAATTGTCGAATGTAAATCCAATACGGTAAAAATTACCCAAGAGGTCTTTGATCAAATCGCAAGATATAATTTGGCACTCAACGCCCAATACTTAATCATCACGAACGGGATTCATCATTACTATTGCCAAATGGATTATGAAAATGAGCGATACACTTTTCTAAAAGATATTCCGGATTATTAAAAATAAAACCTATTAATTTGCATCCGTGAATATAGCAGTAGTCATATTAAATTGGAATGGAAGATCTTTGCTAGAACGCTTCTTACCTTCGGTAGTAGCAAATTCTAAAGAAGCGACCGTATATGTAGCTGATAATGCTTCTAGTGATGATTCGATAGACTTTGTTTCTAAAGCATATCCAGAAGTAAAAATAGTTCAGAACACCGAAAATGGAGGATATGCAAAAGGGTATAATGATGCACTTACCAAAATTGATGCTGATGTATATTGTTTGCTAAACAGTGATGTAGAAGTTACTGAAAACTGGTTGACTCCTGTTATTAGTGCTTTTGAACAATTTGAAGATATCGCTGCCATACAACCCAAAATTTTAGATTGTAAGAACAAAACTCATTTTGAATATGCGGGTGCTGCAGGAGGATATATAGATAAGTTAGGGTACCCATATTGTCGAGGTCGAATATTTGATACCATCGAGAAAGATGAAGGCCAGTACGATCAAGATGTAGATATTTTTTGGGCCAGTGGAGCCTGTTTATTTATTCGAAAGACCGTTTTTGAAGAAGCCGGTAAGCTGGATGAAGACTTTTTTGCCCATCAGGAAGAAATTGATCTTTGTTGGAGAATACAAAATATGGGATATCGTATCCGATATATCGCAGATTCAACAATTTACCATTTGGGAGGAGCAACTTTGGATACCATGAATCCAAAGAAAACGTATTTAAACTTTAGAAACAATTTGTACATGCTTTTGAAGAATGTGAGTACAAAAAGATTGCTGGGTATTTTACTTATTAGACTGATATTGGATGGATTAGCAGCATTGAAGTTTCTTATGGAAGGAAAACCATCACATTTGGTTTCCATTTTGAAGGCGCATATCAGCTTCTACCTGAATTTTAACACTTTTATTAAAAAAGGCAAAAAACTTTCCAAAACGGGGAAATATTATTCAATTTTTTCCGTTGTATGGCAGTATTTTATTTTAAAACGTAAACATTTCGACCAATTATAAGGTTATATAATAAATTATTGTTAACGATCTCGTAATACGTCACAATTTTAATAATTTTGAGTTTATATAACCAAGAACAAGACTAAAAACAGATTTTCTAATGAAAAAAGTAATGATTATTGGCGCCTCTATGGCAGTATTATTATCTTCTTGTGTATCACAAAAGAAATTTGCTGATTTAGAAGCCAAACAAAAAGAAACTGAAGACCTATTAAATACAGCAACTGTTAAGTTAAATAGTTGTCTTGAAGAAAAAGCGAGTTCATCTTCTCAGCTTAAAGTACTTCAAGATCAAGTATCCAACCTAAAGAACCAAAATTCTGCATTATTAAATAACGTTGGAAACTTGGCTACGCTTTCTACAAAAGAGGCTGAAAACCTTGAGAAGTCTTTAGAAAGTATCAAAGAAAAAGATCTTCAGATAAAAACAATGCGTGATGCGATCACTAAAAAAGATTCGGTAACATTAGCATTGGTAACTAGCCTTAAAGGAGCACTAGGTAACTTAGCAGACGAGGATATCGAAGTTAATGTTGAAAAAGGAGTGGTATACGTTTCTATTTCTGATAAACTTTTATTCAAAAGCGGAAGCTACAATGTATCTAGCAGAGCTCGTGAAGTATTAGGTAAAGTGGCAAAGGTTGTTAACGACAAGCCAGACATCGAGTTCTTAGTAGAAGGACACACCGATAATGTGCCAATCAAGAACAAAGTACTTCTTGACAACTGGGATCTTAGTGTAAAACGTGCTACATCTGTAGTAAGAGTATTACAAAAGGATTTCAAAGTTGATCCAAAGCGTATGACTGCTGCTGGACGTAGTTACTATGTTCCTGTTTCGGACAACTCTTCTGAAGCGAACAGAGCGAGAAACAGACGTACTAGAATTGTAGTACTTCCAAAACTTGATCAGTTCTACAACATGATCGAAGATGGAATGAAAAAAGCAACACAAGGAGGAAATTAAAAAGTTAATTCCTAATAAATACAAAAAGATCATCCGCTGGATGGTCTTTTTTTGTTAGTATTGTTTTCTATTGTGTTAATCCTACCATGAATAAATTCCTTCTATCTTTAGTGATCTTTTTTTGCTTTACTGTAAAAACTTTTGCTAGTCCAGAAAACCTTTGGCGATTCAAAGTTCTAATAGAAACAGAAGATGACGAAACGCTTAATGGTTACATCTACCCTTCTATCATTTTTGGATCTAAAAACTACAACCCAGATCAAGAAGAATTCATTCAATACGCCGAAAGAGCCTTTGCTCATGATACCATTACGATCTATTCAGAAATTAAAGTCGTAAAAGTAAAGGAAGTACTGGATATAGATTTTTCTTCTGATCAATTAGCTAGCAAGATATCTATCAACAAAATTAGATCAATTTCAATTCTCGAAACATTAGAATATTTGGAAGCATATCGTCTTCATATTATTGAGAACACTCAATTTGAGAGACTCCAAACAACTCCTCTGGAAATACAAGAAATTTATAATCCTAATTTTGTCGAACACTGCAGCATCATGCTTCTTAGTAACACTAATATTGGTAGTTTAAAAGTACATAAGGATCAAATAGCACTGGATTTGGCAGCAATATTAGAGGCTACACCAGAAGGACCTGATCAAAATGCACGGATAAATAATTACTTGGCCAAGAAGAAAAAAGAGCTAAACAAAGAGTATATTCTACTCTTTATTTATTGCGAAATATTATAAAATAAAAAAGGCGCTACAATACTGCAGCGCCTCTTTTTGTGGTTATAAAACAATCAAATACTAATTTCTTTTACAAATGCTCTGTCTTTAAGTGAAAAGTAGATCACATATTTCCCTGCAGGCACACCTGCAAAGTTGTAAGCTCTTTGGAAGATACTTACATTCTCATCTACATTTTCTTCCATCAACATCACCCCTTCGTTATCATAAATAGTTACCTGAAGCGGAGACTTATCTGTTTTGGTAAGCAATACCTTTGCAATAGCATTTTCTACCTGAACCTTTGGTTTAAAAACCGTTACCGCAGAGTTGTGGATCAAAGCAATTCCTTTTTGGTTCTTAACCACAGGCGTTACTTTTACATCGTATTCTGTTTCTGTTTCTACAAAGTAGATTCCATTTTCTACAGCGCCAAGGTTAAAGTACTTTCTGTATGTTGGCATTGCATCCAAGGTTACATTAAAAAGTATGGTTCCAGAATAATCTTTAAGATATAGTTTCTGTCCTTTACTTATATTCGCTAACGATACATTGATCGTAGAAGAGTTCTCAATTTTTACAGATAAAACATCTGAAGCTTTTACAGAAGTGCTGAAAAAAATAGCACTTACAAGCAGGCATACGTTAATTACTCTTTTCATAACTTTCTAGTTTATAGTTGTTAATAATTTCTGGTACAAATGTATGGTGAGGATTTCTTCTGAAACACAACTATATTTGCATATATATATGTTATTTTAACCATATGCAGTACTGATAAACCGTAACCGAGTTAATTTAACATATTTTTTATGGTAACTTTGCAATACTTTAACAAAAAAAATATCATATTCGTTTAAAATCTGAGTTGCAAAACTATTGTCCCTAAAATAATACGCTGATGTTAGCCAAAAATGTAAAACCGTCTTTAGAAAAAATAGTTCCAGAATTTGGTAGCTCTTTATACTACCAGACTTTCTCTGAAAAAAACAAGAATAAAGCTCCTGTATGGCACTACCATCCGGAAATTGAAGTAGTATATGTAAACGGCGGAACCGGAAAAATGCAAATAGGAAGTCATATGTCCTACTATAGAAACGGTGCTCTTATGCTTATAGGTGCTAATCTCCCCCATTGTGGTTTTACTGATGGAATGACTGGTAATCGTAGCGAAACTATCATACAAATGCTCCCGGATTTTTTGGGAAACTCCTTTTTTGAAGTACCAGAAATGAATGCTATTGGAAAACTTTTGGAGCAGGCAAAAAAAGGGGTTATTTTTCATGGAGATACCAAACGGAGAATAGGAAATCAAATAGAAGGATTAAAACATCTTGCGCCTTTCGAGAAATTGATTGGATTTCTTCAGGTATTACGGGAAATGGAAAAAACAGATGATTATACCATACTCAATGCTGAAGGCTTTATGATAGAAACTGAATTGCAGGATAACAATCGTATAAACCTTATTTTCAATTTTGTTCAAGAAGAATTCCGTAGACACATTACCTTAGAAGAAATTGCAGACAAAGTGAGCATGAGTGTTCCTGGCTTTTGCAGATACTTCAAAAAAGTAACCGGAAAAACATTCACCCAATTTGTTAACGAGTATCGCTTGGTACATGCCGCAAAACTATTGCACGAAAAACAAACTAGCATCACAGATATCTGCTATGAAAGTGGTTTCAGTAATTTTTCTCATTTCAGTAAGTTATTCAAGCAATTTTCTGGTAAGACTCCCAGTATGTATCGCAACGAATTGAAGTATGTGATTTCGTAAATTTAAATGATATCAATCACTCCTTTACCTTCTCGTATCAAAACAGGCTCGTCTGCTGTTAGATCAATGATCGTTGAAGGTATATTATCACCATACCCTCCATCGATAACCATATCCACCAATTGATCCCATTTTTCTAATATCAATTCTGGATCTGTAGTATATTCGATAACTTCATCTTCATCATATATTGAAGTAGAAACGATCGGGTTACCTAATTCTTCTACAATTGTCGTACAGATATTGTTATCGGGAATTCTTATTCCCACAGTTTTCTTTTTCTTAAAAACGGTAGGCAAATTATTACTACCTGGTAAAATAAAAGTATAGGGACCGGGCAAAGTACGTTTCAAAAGTTTAAAAGTAGTATTATCAATTTGACGAACATAATCCGATAGATTACTCAAATCTTTGCATATGAATGAAAAATTAGCCTTCTCGAGTTTCACTCCTTTAATTTTGGCAACCTTTTCCAGCGCTCTATTATTGGTAATATCACACCCTAAACCATATACCGTATCTGTTGGATAGATAATTATTCCTCCATTACGCAAACAATCCACTACCTTTTGTATTTCTCGTGGATTCGGATTTTCATTATATAGTTTTACAAATTCAGCCATAAAAAGAGTGATGTCTTCTGCAAGTTACGCAATAATACTGCCAAAGCATTGTAGTCGGAGCAGAAAAGCGTTAAAGTACTTTCAGTTTCGCGAAGCGAAGTAATAATTTCTTAATTCCGCCTTTTTCAAAATGAATTTCAGCCTTTTTGTCTTGGCCAACTCCTTCGATCTTCAGTATTTTCCCTCTTCCAAACCTCATATGTTCTACAGCAACTCCTGGGATAAGCTCCTCATTAAAGAGATTGGTCTTGGACTCTTCATCAGCACCATTCGAAATAGGTTTCAGTTTCCTCAGTTTTCTTAACTGCTCTTCATTGGGTTTATGGGCCAAAGGTGGTGTTCCCGAAACGGGTTTCTTTAACCTCAGTTTACTTTTATCTACCTCTCCAAAAATATCAGCATCGATCAAAGGCTTATATCGGTAACCCTCTACCGGAGTTAAATAATCTAAATATTGATCATCGATCTCTTCGATAAATCTACTAGGTTCTGCATCTACCAATTTCCCCCATCGATATCTGGATTGAGTGTATGTCAGATAGGCTTGCTTCTCTGCTCTGGTTAGCGCTACATAAAACAATCGCCTCTCCTCTTCTAACTCACTTCTGGTATTCATACTCATTCCGGAAGGGAACAAGTCTTCCTCCATCCCTACTATATATACATAGGGAAACTCTAATCCTTTGGCCAAATGGATCGTCATTAATGCTACTCGATCATCATCTCCCTTATCCTGATCCAAATCGGTAGCCAGGGCTACGTCTTCAAGGAATTCGGTAAGAGAACCTGTAGCATCAGCCAACTCTCTTTGCCCTTCTACAAAATCCCGAATACCATTTAGTAACTCCTCAATATTCTCTATCCTGGCAATTCCTTCTGGAGTCCCGTCTTTTTTTAGTTCTTGAAGTAATCCGGTTTTTTTGGCTACCATCTCGGCAATGGTAAAGGCATCAGCAGTTTCATTGGTGATTTGAAAACTCTTGATCATGTTCATAAAGTTTTCTAATCGTGTTTTTGTTCCACTGTTGATTTTAAGATTAATTCGATCCAGATTCTGTATGACTTCAAAAATAGTACGGTCGTAGTGATTGGCAGCAACCACAAGTTTATCGACCGTAGTCGCTCCTATCCCTCTAGCTGGATAATTAATTACCCTTTTTAGCGCCTCTTCGTCTTTAGGATTAATTACCAAACGTAAATACGCCAATACATCCTTGATCTCCTTACGTTGATAAAACGACAAACCACCATAAATACGGTACTTGATATCTCGTTTTCTAAGCGCATCTTCTATCGCTCTGGACTGGGCATTGGTTCTGTATAAAACTGCAAATTGACCATTAGATAGTTGATGCTGCATCTGATTTTCAAAAATAGAACTAGCCACATACCTTCCCTCATCACCATCCGTTAACAATCGATTTACGATAATCTTGGGTCCTGGTTCGTTGGCGGTCCAAACCACCTTGTCCAGTTTGGTTTTATTCTTATCAATGATTGAGTTCGCTGCTTCTACAATATTTCGAGAAGATCTATAATTTTGTTCTAATCGATATTGCTGCACATTGTCATAATCTCTTTGAAAATTCAGGATATTATTAATATTGGCTCCACGGAACGCATAAATACTCTGGGCATCATCTCCTACCACACAAATATTTTGAAATTTATCCGACAAGGCACGTACAATAAGATATTGAGAGTGGTTCGTATCCTGGTACTCATCTACCAATATGTATCTAAATCTATTTTGATATTTGGCCAACACATCTGGATATCGGTTTAACAACTCATTAGTCTTCAATAATAAATCATCAAAATCCATAGCACCAGCCTTAAAACATCTTTCTACATAATTTTGATAGATCTCCCCCATTCTTGGTCTTTTTGCCATTGCATCTGCCTCTACCAATTCTGGATTCTGAAAATATGCTTTAACGGTAATCAGGCTGTTTTTGTAGGATGAGATTCTAGAATATACCTGTTTGTATTTATAGATATCTTTATCTAATCCCATTTCTTTTATGATCGAAGCTACCAATCGTTGTGAATCCTGTGTATCATAGATTGTAAAGTTTGAAGGATATCCTAACTTATCAGCTTCGAATCGTAAAATTTTGGCAAAGATCGAATGGAAAGTTCCCATCCATAGGTTTTTGGCTTCACTCGTTCCAACAATATCGGCAATACGCTTTTTCATTTCACGCGCTGCCTTATTGGTAAATGTCAAAGACAATATGTTAAAGGAATCTACTCCCTGATACATCAAATATGCTATACGATAAGTAAGTACACGTGTCTTTCCTGATCCAGCTCCTGCGATCACAATCATAGGTCCTTCTTTCTGAAGAACCGGCGCCCTTTGGGCATCATTCAATTCCGCTAAATACTCTTCCAATCTTAACTATTTTTTTAAAAGCGAAATTTAATCAAATGGGTACGTTTATCGAAGCACAACTCACTTTTTTTGTAAACAAAAGACAGTCAATAACTTTAGGTATAATCATAGACAAACCAAATGATCTCTATAAAAATCAATCTACTTTCTTTTTGTTTTTATTGGGTAAAATCTTGTTAGAAACACTTGCAAAAAGACATATTTTTCCTACATATTAATAAGTTTTGGATTGATTTATTAGATAAAACGCAATTTTTTAAGATAAAAATTATATATTTAAGAACTTTTAGAAGTAAACACAAACTTAATCTAAACCTAATATTATGGCCCCAACTATGAATGTTCAGATTATTGAAAAAGAACAAATTAAATTTTTGAGATTCCCAAAAGAAGATGTGCTCAACAAAAGAAAAGATCAAATTGATCGGTTTCTTGAACTGCAAAGAGCTCTTTCTTTAGGTAACTTAGAACATCAAAAAGTAAAAATCATTTTTGTCGATGACAAAGGATTCAAGAAAGTAGAAACTACTATCTGGGGAATAACAGATAAAGAAGTTATCTTAAAGCAATCTACTATTATTCCTTTGGAAAGAATCATTAGCATTTCTTAGCTTAGATATGATATACTCCTGTCCTATCAGAAATGCAGCCAATGAAAACATAAAGCCCCATTATCTTGTGACCTATAAAGACGTATTCTCATGCAGAATACGTCTTTACTAATTAAAATCATACAAATACTAAAAGATAAATGAATATTTGGACACTAAAACTTTAATTATCTAGTTTTGTTACAAAAAGTAATCTATACCCCTTTTACTAAATAACCTATGAAAAAGAATCTTCTAAAGCGTCTAATGCCATTGACCTTACTCGTCAATGTCTTTTTTATTTACGGACAATCGAATGATCCAATTCTTATTTCTGAAAATAAAGAAATATTCGTAAACAGCATTATCAATCAAAAAAGTAATGCTCCTATCCGAATAGAAATTTCTAAAAATCAATCTCTTGACCTAAAATTGAACCTCAAAAATCAAAAAGGAGATGATGTATCGCTAATCGGGATTGTGAATAACGATCGTTTGTCGACATTCTCTCTAGAAAAAACGAATAATCAGCTTACTGGAGAACTTATCCTAAATGCTTCTAAAAAAGCTTACAAATTTAGTACCGATAATCAAGGTAAAGTATTTTTAACTGAAACTGATATTCATGATATACTATGCGTAGATTTTGAAAGTGTTGATGTTGATGAGAAAAAAGCAACAGGTACTCCACTAAAAATGAATCTTCAATTAGAAAGTCTGCCCGGTGCCGAAGGTATCATTTACCTCGATTTTGATGGTGAAGTAGTTACAGGAACTCGATGGGTAGGTGGTGATACGATCAATGCCGAAGCTGCAAATTTTACCGAACAACAAATCACTGATATCTGGAAGCTAATGGCCGAAGATTTCAGACCTTTTAATCTTAACGTTACCACGCGAAGAGATTTATTTGACGCATCTCCTATCAACAGAAGGATGATGGTTATCTTCACTCCTACCAAAGATGCATCTCCAGATGCAGGAGGTGTTGCGTATCTACGATCTTTTGCGTCAAATACTTTTGACGATCCTTGTTGGGTATATAACATAAGATCGGTAAGAGCTGCAGGAGAAACAGGATCTCACGAAGTGGGTCATACGCTAGGTTTGTCTCACGACGGACAAGGAGGTACAGAATATTATAGAGGTCATGGAACTTGGAGCCCTATTATGGGATGGAGTGTAAATAGACAAATAGGACATTGGAGCTTAGGAGAATATGAAGATGCAACTCAAGATCAAGATGATATTGCAATCATGGCGGACAATAGAAATGGTGTTGGTTTTAGAAATGATGATCATGCTGATATTATTACTGAAGCTACCTTGATTCAAGTGGGTACAGATGGTACCGTAAGCTCTGATCAAAATTTTGGATTTATAGGGCAAAGAACAGATAAGGACGTTTTTTCTTTTGTAATGGAAACAGGAGATGTATCGTTTAATTTTGAGCCAGATCCTGATTACCCTAATTTAAATATACAGGCTAGAATTTTAAATGCACTGGGAGAACAAGTTGCTTTTTCTGACCCTTCTGGCCTAAGCGCCTCAATAAGCACCAATTTACCTGGTGGAACTTATTTTATAGAAATTGATGGTGTGGGAGAAGGAAACAATTTGGAAGGATATTCTGACTATTCTTCATTAGGGAGTTATTACATCACTGGGAATTATATCCCTGGAGATAATAATCAACCTCCTGTAGCCAATTTTGAAGGAACCAAAATGGGATGCTCTCTTGTAGAATTCAAAAATCTATCCATCAATAAAGTAAATTCGTATTTATGGGATTTTGGAGACGGAAATACTTCAAACGAACAAAATCCATCACATACCTATGAAACTGCAGGAAATTACACAGTTACTCTTACCGTTACCAATGATGTTGGAGCAAATACCAATGAGAAAAATAACTTTGTAGAGATCAATATACCAGATTTACCTACTGGAGATGATCTAAATATTTGCCCCGGAGAATCGGTAACTTTAAGTGTATCAGGAAATAGTGACTTCACTTGGTATAGTGAAGCTACGGGGGGAATAGCCCTTGGTTTTGGTGCCGAATTTAATACTCCAGAACTCGATGCTACACAAACCTATTATGTAGGTGGTTCTATTGGTCAATGTAATACCGAAACCCGAACAGAAATTAGAGCTGTAGTAGTACCGTTACCTGAATCCCCAACCATAACCGTTAATGAAGCACAACGTCTATCCGTACCGGCCCAGTATACTAACTATCAGTGGTATTTGGATGGTGAAGCTCAGGAAAGTAGTGATCAGGCCGAATATTTGCCACAACAAGTTGGTGAGTACACCGTAGAGGTATTCAACGAAGCTGGATGTAGTGTAGTTTCTGCTTCGTTTGCAGTAGATAGATCACAGCTTAATTTAAGTTTAGACAATAGAGAATTTTCTTTCTTCCCTAACCCTCTTAAATCAGATCAGTTATTCAATATTGAAGGAATAACTGCAAACGATTTTGATCTTCGTATTGTAGATGTTTTAGGGCAAATTGTGTATCAATCTGAGCCCAATGCTATTTTGGATCTTAACGATTTAACATCAGGTCTTTATTTTATATTAATTAATAATGAGTCTATAGGAAAATTCATAAAACAATAGATAAACAAAACCCTGTTTAAGGCAAGTCCATTAACTCCTTTGGTTAATGGACTTTGCAATTTAAAAAACATTCTAAATTGGATTTTAACTTTGCTTTAATAGATTTTTGAATATCTTTAGAAATCAAAACACAAAACTTGAAAAACAGATTATCAACTTTCTTAATTTTCCTTTTTCCACTTCTGATATTTTCTCAAAAAAAAGGACAGGTTATCACTGATTTTGGAAAAACCTTTGAAGTAGTAAACCCCGATTTCAAAACAGATCTCAACAATGAATTGAAAGTCGTTTTTGATGTGGGAAGAAGTTTTAAGGACAGTACAAAAATAAATCCACTGATCAATACAGCTGCAAGGTATTTAAACATGCATGGCGATGCAGGAGTATCTAAAGACAAATTAAGTGTAGCCTTAGTAATTCATGGAGCGGCTGCCAATGATATCCTTACAAACGAAAAATACAAAAGCCGTTTTGGCATCGAAAATCCGAATGCGAAATTGATTGCAGATCTTCATAACAATGGTGTGCAAATTATACTTTGCGGACAAACAGCCGCATACCGAGGAATAGACAGAAGTGATGTGCTTCCTGAAATACAATTTGCTTTATCTGCCATGACTGCTTTGGTACAATTACAAAACGAAAACTACAGACTTATTAATTTCTAATTATAATGAAAACAAACACACTCTCATTTTTAACTGCTCTTTTGTTAGGGTTCTGCTCTTTACAAGCACAACAAATGGATGCCGAAATAGAGGCTATGG
This sequence comes from Aquimarina sp. KJ22-3, assembly GCF_055808215.1. NCBI lineage: Bacteria > Pseudomonadati > Bacteroidota > Flavobacteriia > Flavobacteriales > Flavobacteriaceae > Aquimarina > Aquimarina sp. KJ22-3. The sequence goes on from NZ_CM147859.1 coordinate 3,079,162, forward strand.
CAGAAAAGATAGAATCGAAGGTAATCGAATGGCGGAGAGATTTTCATCAAAACCCCGAATTGTCTAATCGAGAATTCGAAACGGCAAAAAAAATAGCAAAACATCTAAAAAGTTTAGGTTTAGAAGTATCAGAAAACATAGCTAAAACAGGAGTTGTTGGTCTATTAAAAGGAGACAACCCAGGTAAGACTATAGCCCTACGAGCTGATATTGACGCTTTACCCGTTACAGAAAGAGCGGATGTTCCTTTTAAATCTACTGTAAAAACTACTTTTCTAGATACAGAGGTTGGGGTAAGTCATGCTTGTGGTCATGATACTCATACTGCGATATTAATGGGAGTTGCAGAGATATTATCCAATCATAAGGACAAAATAAATGGAACAGTAAAATTCATTTTTCAACCTGCAGAAGAAGGCCCTCCTCCAGGTGAAGAAGGAGGTGCCAAGCTAATGATTAAAGAAGGAGTACTCAAAAACCCTGATGTCGATGCAATTTTTGGATTGCATATCAATTCAGGTACTCCTGTAGGTAAAATACGTTACAAATCGGGTGGAACAATGGCTGCAGTAGAACGCTTTGTAATCAATGTAAAAGGAAAGCAAACTCATGGTTCGGCACCCTGGAGCGGAGTAGACCCGATATTAATTTCAGCAAAAATCATAGATGGTTTACAAACCATTATTAGTAGAGAATCCCCATTAGTAAATGAAGCAGCAGTGATCACCGTTGGAAAAATCACCAGTGGTGTACGTTTTAATATTATCCCTGAAAGTGCAGAGCTTATCGGTACGGTAAGAACATTAGCTCCTCCTATGAGGGCGTTAATCATCCGTAGAATGAAAGAAATGGTCCCTGCGATTGCTAAAGCCTATGGAGGTGAAGCTACCATAAGCTTTCAAAATAATACCTCTATTACCTATAATGATCCGGATCTAGTAAAAAAAATGTTGCCTACCATTCAGAAAGTTGCAGGTAAAGAAAATGTCTTATTATCAAAGGCAACGACAGGTGGTGAGGACTTCTCCTATTTCCAGGAAGTGGTACCTGGTTTTTATTTCTTCCTAGGAGGTATGAGTCCAGATACAGATCAAGCTCCTGCACACCATACTCCAGATTTCTATATCGACGAAAGCGGACTTGTACTTGGAGTAAAAGTAATGTCGCAATTAACTATAGATTATCTTAACGCTCAATAAATAACGGAACTGCTTATGGAAAATATTCTTAATTTTTTAGGTTCGATATCGTGGTGGGTGTGGATTATTATCGCACTATTGCTTGTCGCCATAAGAGATATATTTTTCAACAAAAAACATACGATTAGTCATAACTTTCCCATCGTTGGTCATTTACGATATTTACTGGAAAGTATTGGCCCAGAAATCAGACAGTACTTTGTTGCCAACAATAGAGAGGAACTACCCTTCAATCGTATAGAAAGAGGCTGGGTTTATGCATCTTCAAAAAATGAAAACAACTACGAAGGCTTTGGTACAGATAGAGACATCTACTTACACCAACATCTATTTGTAAAAAACTGTATGATTCCTTTTAAAGCAGACAAAGAACATCCAAATGCAAAAGATAAAAGTTTTTTGCCTTGCGCAAAGGTAATGGGACTTCATAATAAGCGTAGAAAACCATATCGACCAGGATCCGTGATTAATGTTTCTGCTATGAGTTTTGGTTCTTTATCGGCTAGAGCTGTCGAATCCCTAAACATTGGTGTTCAAAAAGCGAATGCGTATCATAATACCGGTGAAGGCGGACTTTCTCCTTATCATAGTAATGGTGCAGATGTAGTTTTTCATTTTGGAACCGGATATTTTGGTGTTAGAGATAAGGACGGGAATTTTTCTATGAAAAAGATGAAAGAATTGGTAGAGAAGAATCCTTTTATAAGGGCTATCGAAATCAAACTTTCTCAAGGAGCTAAACCGGGTAAAGGAGGTGTTCTGCCTGGTGCTAAAATCACTCCTGAAATTGCAAAAATCAGAGGTGTAGAACAAGGCAAAGATGTACTCTCCCCTTCTACTCACACTGCTTTTTCGGATGTTCCAGAGCTTCTACAATTCATTGAAGATATTGCAGAAGAAACTGGTCTACCCGTAGGAATTAAGGCTGCAATTGGTAAAACCGAGCAATGGGAACTACTAGCACAACTGATGGTGGAAAGTGGAAAAGGTCCTGACTTTATTACTATTGATGGTGGAGAAGGAGGAACAGGAGCTGCACCGCCAAGTTTTGCAGATCACGTATCCTTACCATGGGTGTATGGTTTTACGGCGATTTATAAGATTTTTCAAAAACATAAGCTTGACGAACGTATCGTATTTATTGGCAGTGGTAAGTTAGGATTTCCTGCAAAAGCTGCAATGGCATTTGCTATGGGTGTCGATTGTATTAATGTTGCCAGAGAAGCCATGCTAAGTATTGGATGTATCCAAGCCCAAATATGTCATACCAACAAATGTCCTAGCGGAGTGGCTACCCAAAGTAAATGGCTGCAAAAAGGAATTGACATTCCTTTAAAATCTGATCGTCTTGCGCAATATTTTAAAACATTTCGAAAAGAATTTATTGAAATCACACATGCTTCTGGTTATGAACACCCATGTCAGTTTACAATGCAAGATGTTGATTTGAATGTAGATGATGGAGAACTCACAAAAACGCTGGAAGAATCGTTTCGATATACCAAAACACCTGTCGCGTATACTTGTGCGCAGGATTTAAAAGAATGTACGTATCTTGGCGGCTATTACAAAAAACTGATTCACGAATAACACTTAAAAACATTTCTATTACCAATGGATTTTGATATCATACCATTACTCATATCTCTTATACCGGCTACGCTTATTACAATTATTGCCTTGTATTTTTTCAAACTGCATACTAGCAACGAAGAAAGACGTCGTAGATTTTTATTACATCGAGAAAATCAGAAACAAGCATTACCACTACGTTTACAAGCTTATGAACGTATGGCGCTATTTCTTGAACGCATCTCCCCCGGAAAACTGTTAACCCGAATGGCTCCTGTAGGAGATGAAAAGGAGCAATATATATCGTTATTAGTGCATACCATCGATCAAGAATTTGAACATAATCTTACGCAACAAATTTATGTTTCTGATGAATGCTGGAATACGATTAAAACGGCAAAAAATACTACAATCGCTATGATCCGAAAAGTCGGATTGAAACCAGAAGTAGATTCTGCAGATAAGCTTAGAGAAATTCTTCTTACCGAAATTATAGAAAAAGGATCTCCTAGTGATGCAGCGCTAAGTGGAATAAAAACAGAAATTGCCGAATTGTTTTAATCATAAAGCGATAAAAGTCTGGAATTGATAGCTATCCAGCCATATCAATATCCTTAAGCTTATTTTCTTCGGCTTGCTTGGCCTTTTGTTCGGCATATTCAAACCCTTGACGCCACCAGCTACGCATTAATTTTTTGTTGAAGACTAAAGAGTTTTCGGTAAGTTTTGAAGGGGTGTAATATAAGTTGAGAGGAACATCTTTGTTCACTGCGGCGAGTTTGCCCAAAACGGTATCATGTCCTTCTACCTGATCCAACATATATCCAAACAAGTTGACCATCAAGGAAAAAGGATTTTTACCTAATACTTTGTTATGCTCCATATTCTCGGATTCGAGAATAATAGCATCTACCTCTGTTGCCCCTCTCTTTATAGCTTCTCTGATAGGAACCATACATCCAAACCCTCCATCAGCATACTCACAACCATTTTTGGTAGCCAAGCTCATAAAAGGAATATAATTGCAAGAAATCCAGATCCAATCACAAAAATCCTCATAAGAAAAATCATTGATCGATTTATACTCCGTTTTACTTTTGGTAAGATTAGAAACGGTTACTACTACATCCTCTACACGTTCCTGTGCCATCTTAAATTCCAATTCTGTAAAATTTCTTCGTATGGCCCGGCGTAGGTTTTTACTTTCTCCAAATGTTCTTTTCAACTTGATAAATTGCCACAACGAAGACAAAAAATTAATAGAAACGAATTCTCTATTTCCTTTTTTACGAACTCGAAAAGGATTTACATTAAAAATCGTTCGTTGATTTACGTTAGTGTAGATATCATAGACCTTTTCCACATTGCCCAACGCCAATTGTGGAATTAATAAACTCCCAGTAGAAGTTCCCAAGAACAAATCGTATTTCTTTCCTTGTTCCTGAATCAAATATTGAGCAACGCCTCCTGCGTAGGCTCCTTTACTTCCTCCTCCTGATATAACTAGGGCTTTCATATTACAGTCTATTAGATAGATTCTTTTGTTTCGCAAATTTGTAGCCTCTTGTCCACCACTCTGTCATTTTTTCTTTATCAAAAATCAACGAATTTGTAGTTAATACTGTAGGCGTATAATACAAATCCATAGCTACATTGTATTCTTTTGCCTGAAATTTGCCAATTCTAATATTTTGATGCTCGATTTGGTCCATCATAAAATTTACCATATTGGTAATCAGAGAAAATGGGTTTTTGGCAGGCATACGATTGAGATAATTCACTTCGGTTTCCAAAACAATTACATCCAGTTCTGTTGCCCCTCTACGGATAGCCTCTTCTATGGGTACCATCGACCCCAATCCTCCATCCACATAATCACAATTATTTTTTCGTACCAAACTCATAAAAGGTGGGTAATTGCAAGAAATCCAGATCCAATCCAAAAAATCTTCATACTCACATTCTTTAACGGATTTATACTCTACTTTATTTGTAGAAAGATTGGTAACCGTGACTACCACTTCTGGGTAATTGGATTTTAACGTTTCAAAAAAGGGTTCAGAAATGGCAGATTCTATGAGTTCTCTTAAGTTTCGGCTATCCCCAAAAGACTTTCGTTTCTTTAGTAAATTACGAAGTACATTAAAATGATTGATACTAATATTGGTATATCCTCTTTTCTTCTTAACGATAAAAGGACAGTTTCTGAATATCGAAGATTGGTTTACTGAAGTGTAGAACTTTTTGATCTCTTCAATCTTGGAGAGTGCCAAATGAGATACCAACAAACTACCGGTGGAAGTACCTATAAAAAGATCATACTTCCTCCCTAAATCGTTAATTAGGTACTGTGCAACTCCTCCGGCAAAGGCTCCTTTGCTTCCTCCGCCAGAAATTACCAATGCTCGCATATTTTACATTATGGGGTTAATTTTTTTTGTAAAAAATCCTGTTGATTTTTTGGTAAACTATTCTTTAAATCTACATATTTCTTTCGATATTTTTCTTCTTTCAAGAGTTTATCTAAAATTTTTCGACATGAATTTCTAAAACGCCAATTGTGATGCGTAGCGCCATCTATCAGGTCCATCATAGACTGTTCTGAGAACGCCTGTAAACTCTCCAAATAGGCAAATGCATTTTCTCTTGTACTAAAATTATATTTGGAAGAAGTGTAACCCGATAATTCTTGGAAAAAACCTTGATGATTTTGCGTTTGATACTCTTGAGTGCTTAATGCTAAAACCAACCAGAGAATCCTCACATTTTTATCATTAAACCCTACAATCTCTTTGGTACTTTCCAAATACTCACTTCGCTTTTCTGGGAAATTAGCCCATAAATGATATAGTGCAGGTTCTATAGTAGCATATGAATCATCTTTCAGTAATGACTCGTATTGTTCTTGTAATCCTTTGGGTATTTTACTCAAGGTACTTGCTATAGCTTGTCTAACAAATACATTGTTCGTTTCAAATGCCTGATCATATAGAGCGATTACTTCTGGAGAGGTATCTCCTGCCAGTTGATACACTACTTCCTGCCCGATATAATCATTAACCGGAAAATCAAGTGATTTTGCAAGCGTCCCCCATTTACCAGCTATAGGCTGTGTACGCTCTTGGGCTAAACCGAGGTACTTTTTGATAAAAGCTGATTTGGTTAATATATCCAAAGCTTGTTGCGATGGAAACTCAACGTTTTCTAACCACAAGGTCACAAAATCGTCTAATTCTTTACCGGATACTTCTTCTGCAATATCAAAAAAGTTCTCCGTCTCGACATTCTTAAACTTGTACTTTTCTAGGAAGTTATGTATTGTAATCTTAAAACTGGTATCTCCTATAAGGTCGCGAAGCGCATATAAGACCCAAGCTCCTCGTTGATAGAATGTTAATGAACTTGCTTTGGGGTCTAACAATGAAGTAGCTTGTTTTGACTTTGATAATTCTGTAAGCTGCTCTGCACTTTCATACAATTTGTATAAAAAATAATCTTCTCCAAAAATATCCTTCTCTACCAAAAGCGCATAATAGGTAGCAAAGCCTTCCTGCAACCAATGGTGTGTTCCTTCGGTTTCGGTAATCAAATCACCAAACCACTGGTGAGCAAGTTCGTGAGCGTTTACATTGATATAGTTTCTATCAACAAATGCGATCTCATCCACTAAAAAAGCATCAGAGAAAATGGTGGCTCCCGTATTTTCCATACCTGCATATAGGAAATCCTTAACAGGTATTTGTTTATAATTCTGCCATGGATAAGCATATCCTATTTCATCTTCCAAAAAATCAAACATGCGCTTACTGTGTTTATACGTAGACTCAAACTTGTCTTTTGCCTCTGGATAAAAGTACATTTCCAAGGGGATACCACTGGCTGATGTTTCCACCACCTTTTCATATTTTCCTGCTGCAAACGCTAGTAAATAACTACTCATCGGAGCTTGCATATCATACTGCCAACGATTAATCGAATCATTGATAGCTTCCATTTTTTCAAGCTTACCATTTGCAATTACCTCAAAACCTTTTTTAAAATCGATAGTAAGATCAAATTCCACCTTTTCATTCATATCGTCAAAACTAGGTACCCAATTTGAAGAATATTTCCCTTGCCCTTGTGTCCAAATCTGATCATTTCCGGCATAATCCTTAACAAAATACAATGCTTTTGTGGGTGAAGCAGTATAACTTACTGATACTTTATGAGTATTGCCTTCTTTAAAATCTGATTGAACTAGGATTTTGGAATCATCATAATCAAATTTGACTTCTTTGTCGTCTAAAGCAACCGATTTAATCGTCATCTTTTGAGCATCAATCCAAAAAGACGGTGTATTACTTACTACCTCAAAGTCGTATGTTACCATACCTTCAATTTGTTTCTGCTCTGGAAATAAGGAAATCCTAACTTTTGCATTGCTAAAATCTACAGAAGGTTGTGCTTTTGAACTTATTCTTTTGACACTTGTGTCCGTTTCTTGAGCAAAAAGGGACAGTGAAAAAATCGTACACAACGTATATATAAAAAGCCTCATAAAATTGGTAAATCAAATGTTTTGCCAAAATAACGATTTTAGCGCAGCATTGTGACAATTTTGGCATTGAACAATATGCCAATAAGTACTATATTCGTCCTAATGAATACTAATATCTTACAAACACCAATAGATTACTTAAAAGGCGTTGGACCCTCTCGCGCGGATCTTTTGCGTTCAGAATTAGGAATTCATACCTATCAGGATTTGATCAATTTATTTCCGAACCGATATATTGACAAAACTCATTATTACAAGATCAATCAATTGCAAAGAACTTCTGCAGAAGTACAAATAGTGGGTAAAATTGTTCATATCAAAACCGTAGAGCAAAAAAGAGGAAAACGTCTTGTTGCCAAATTTATTGATGATACCGGAGAGATGGAATTGGTTTGGTTTAGAGGACACAAATGGATTCGAGAAAACCTGAAACTCAATACACCTTATGTGATTTTTGGTAAAACAAAGTATTACAACGGGTATAGCATGCCTCATCCAGAAATGGAACTGCTCGCAGAACATGAGCAAAACCTGAGAACGGTTATGCAACCGGTATACCCTTCTACAGAAAAATTATCGAACAAAGGGATTACCAATCGGGTGATCATGAAAATGATGCAGCAATTGTTTGTAGAAACCAAAGTGCGTTTTTATGATACACTTTCTAAAGAAATTCTGGAGGAGCTAAAACTGATTTCAAAAAGTGAGGCTATTTTTAATGTGCATTTTCCAAAAAGTCAGGAATTGCTGTCCAAGGCTCAATATCGACTTAAATTTGAAGAGCTATTTTATATTCAACTCCAGTTAATCACCAAAAAACTGATTCGCAAACAGAAAATAAAAGGGTATCCTTTTACAGAAGTGGGTGCTTATTTCAATACTTTTTACAAAGAGCATTTACCTTTCGAATTGACGAAAGCTCAAAAAAGAGTGATTAAAGAAATTCGAAATGATATTGGTAGTAGTGCACAAATGAATCGATTGCTACAAGGAGATGTAGGTTCTGGGAAAACGATTGTAGGATTAATGGCCATGTTGTTGGCTATCGATAATAATTTTCAGGCCTGTTTGATGGCTCCTACTGCTATTTTGGCAAACCAACACTATCAGGGGATTACAGAACTTACCAAAGACATGGATATCAATGTAAAGCTGCTGATGGGGAGTTCTACTGCCAAAGAACGAAAAATAATACATCAGGAATTAGAAGACGGTTCACTCCACATACTAATCGGCACTCATGCTGTTTTGGAAGATAAAGTACAATTCAAAAATTTAGGATTAGCCATTATCGATGAGCAGCATCGATTTGGGGTAGCACAACGTTCAAAATTATGGCACAAAAATGATTATCCTCCCCATGTTTTGGTAATGACCGCTACACCCATACCCAGGACGTTGGCGATGAGTTTGTATGGAGATCTGGACATTTCGGTTATTGATGAATTACCACCAGGTCGAAAAGCCATCAAAACAGTGCATCGATATGATAGTAACCGATTAAAGGTGTTTAAATTTATTGCTGATGAAATCCAAAAAGGAAGACAGATCTACATCGTATATCCTTTGATACAAGAGTCTGAAGCCATGGATTATAAAGATCTGATGGATGGATATGAGAGTATCGCCCGCTCCTTCCCTATGCCTAATTATCAGATTTCTATTGTGCATGGTAAAATGAAACCTGCCGACAAAGACTATGAGATGGAACGTTTTGTTAAAGGTGAAACCCAAATTATGGTCGCAACAACGGTAATTGAAGTTGGGGTGAATGTGCCTAATGCCAGTGTTATGATTATCGAAAGCGCAGAGCGTTTTGGGCTGTCTCAATTGCATCAATTGCGGGGGCGTGTAGGACGAGGTGCAGAACAAAGTTATTGTATCCTTATGACCAGTCACAAATTATCATCAGATAGCAAGACAAGGCTCGAAACCATGGTAAGAACCAATGATGGATTTGATATTGCCGAAGTTGATCTTAAACTTAGAGGACCTGGAGATATTATGGGGACGCAGCAAAGCGGTGTTTTGAATCTGAAAATAGCAGATATCGTAAAGGACAACGAGATTTTAAAAACAGCTCGGTACTACGCCATGAAAGTGTTAAAAGAAGATCCTTCTTTGGCCTTGGACAAAAACAAAGTACTGCTCTACACCTATCAGCAAATGGCAAAACATAAGAATATCTGGAACTACATCAGCTAGTCTATCATAAATCACCTACTCTTCCGTTATTATATATAAATGAATTAGTATGCGATTTTTATTTGTTCTTACACTAGGTTGCTTTTTATATTCTACTTCTAATTTTGCACAACATCTTGACGAAAAGGATTGGTCTACCCTTTCAGATTTTGCATCATCAGGAAACATGTCTGCTTTTAACTCTCATTTAAAACAAGGAAATTTCTTAGAAATACAAGAACCGAATGAAAAGTACGTTTTTTACCAATGGAATCAGGAAAGCCCCTATTTCTATGGTGTTCGCGTCAATAAGAAAACCAAACAAGTCGCGTATCTCACCAACGATAATAATTATGTACTTACGTTATTATCCAAATTTTTGACCATGTATACCCTGTCCAAATCTGATAAAAAAGAAAACGCTACTACCCATGTTTTTCAGTCTCCTAATAAAGTATTGGCGATCAAACTGGACACAAAAGACAAAAACGGAACACACTTATTGTTTGCCTCTAATAATTAAAAATAAATTGATAAGAGAATTCTAAATGCTTCTTAGCCATATTTAATTCTTATTTTGGTCTTGGATTTTTTATATACAATTCCTGATATTAGAGGACATTGTTGACTTCCATACCAATCATACAAATAAGAAAAACTTTGGATACTATTGACTCACAAAATGATTATATTAAAAGAATAAATAATGTTTTTGTTTATATTGATAATCATTTAGAATCTCCCCTTTCTTTAGAATCTATAGCCACTATTGCGCACTACTCTCCTTTTCATTTTCATAGAGTATTTAAATTGATTACCGGAGAAACCCTGAACGCGTACATCACTCGAAAACGAATCGAAAAAACAGCAGCCTTGCTCTCTCGTCGAAAAGACATTTCAATTACCGATATATATACTCGATATGGTTTTGGTAGCAGTTCTTCGTTTTCGAAAACATTCAAGAAATTTTATGGAATAAGCCCTTCTCAATTCAGAGAACAAACACCTAGCAAATATAGCAAGATAAGGAAAGTCAAAAGCAAGAATGGACAACAAGAGCTTCTGTTTGAAGAATACATTTGTAACACTATTAATCTTAAAAAATGGGTTACCATGAACGCAAAAATAGAAGTAAAAGAAATGCCACAAACCGAACTAGCCTATGTAACCGCTATAGGCGCTCAAAACTTAGGAAAAGCTTATGACAGTTTGATGAAATGGGCAATTCCCAAAGGGTTGTTAGCAACACCTGAAACAAAAGTGATCACTATTTATCATGATAGTTTTAAAATCACTGCTCCAGATAAAGTACGAATGAGCGCTTGTATCGCTATTAATGACAAAATGGAGTTAGGTAATGAAATGGGACGTACACAAATCCCCAATAGCAGATGTATTATAGGTAGTTACACCATTGGTGTAGAGGAATTTGAAAAGGCATGGACGGGCTTATTTGTATGGATGAATGAAAACGGGTATAAAAAAGCAGCCCAAGATCCTTATGAAATCTACCATAATAACTTTAATGAGCATCCAGAAAAAAAGTGTATTGTGGACTTCTGTATTCCGGTGGAATAAGTATTACACAGGTAGTATAAAATTCTTTATAAAACGAACGATTCCATTTTTTGAAGGGCCTTTTACATCGGCATCGATAAGAATGAGATCGTTCTCTTTCTTTTTAAGATAAATCCCACTCATAAAAACATCCACCAGATTTAATTCAGATTCTACATTAAAACGTGTATTTTTCTGCCAGGCCATTATCCTACTGGTCGCTACACTGGCATTAGCAGTAACGTGATCCGCGGTAATCGGTTCTCCTTTGGTCAATAAAATTAATCTTCCTGGTCCCTTTGCAGTAGTAAATATAATACGTCCAAAAAGTAAGGAGGTCAAACGCAAACTCACTAGAGCAGAGATCGTAATCCCTTCACTCATTCCCACAAAATTTTTGAAATGAAACACCACTTCTTCCCCTTCTCGTATATCCCACTCTACAAACTCATGACTTCCCATAGCTTTAAAATAGACTTCTTCGGGCCTGGATTTTAGAATGACCTTGTTCATAGCATAGTTTCGAGTTAAAATTCTGCCTATAATCGCTGATTTCCATTGAGGAATAGAAAATTTAGGAGCCCTACCACTGGGTTCAAAAGATCGGGATAAATAGTAGTCTTCATTTACTGTTTTTGGATCTATATGAAATTCGTTACCATGTTTTATCAACTTTCCTTTAGACTGAATATCATTAGATTCTAACAATGTTACATAGTTTTCATCGTCTGAAGAGAATGCAACTCTCGAAAACACATACATAAAACTCTTTAGGATTAAAAAGCCAAAAGCAATATCCAAAAGCAGGTTGATAAAAATAATCATGTCAAAACTAGATTGTACTGTAAATTTCATGTACCCAATCGCCCCATCTATCTCTTGGTTTATTGCAGCATTAATCTGTTCTGTAGATTGCTTGACTTCTTCTTCTGTACTATTTGCAGAGTTTCGCACCATTTCGGTGAGTCCCGATAGCATCAATCTTCGTTGTTCTGAATAGGTATCTCGTACCGTTTCTTTTGCACTGTTCTTTGCTTGACACGGAAAATTGAGTTTTCCCCAAAACCCACAATCTTCATCCTTAAAGAAAGGAGCTATATCCGTAAGTTTTGGTTTAAAAACTCCCTTATATACGTCCCCAACTTCTTCATCCAGTTTTTCGGTTTTATTTTTGACAATGGTATATATTTTGCCTGTTCCATTCTCTACAGCTTCCTTCATGCATATCATTTCTGCTTCTAATGAATACTCTAAATCTTTTTCAAATTGATCCCGTTTGTACTTTCTACTTTGATCCGTAGATTCCATAAAAGTGTGATCATAAATTTGATCGATTGCTGCTTTATTCGCTTTTGAGCTGATAATTGCCCCGGGAATAATAAAAATCAATAAAGGAGACCAATACAGAAAGGATTTCGCCATAAGAAACAAGGTTCGTTTCATTCCTGTTTCCTTGAAAATTGAGATGTTTTGTTTTAAAGCTAGATATAAGAAGCGAACAAGAATTGTATACGTAAGAAAAAGTATGAGGTGCTGGATATCCAGTAATATCCAAATAACAATCAAAATCAATACAAATGGTAATGATCGTAGTTTTCCTTCTTTGATGAAGTATAAAAAGGCAATTTTGTAGCATGCAAAATGAAGAATCCCTATCAACGCTTCATACTGTTCCAAAGAGACATTTTCGGAAGTACCTATCAAATGCACATATCCCGCAAAAAAAGCTGGTAACAAGCCCAAAATTCGAGAATAGCTTCTACCATGCATTACCAGTAGCAGGGCAATTGGGATTAAGTATAAAGGTATCGAATACAACAACCGGAACTCTTCATGAACATGAAACTTGGTTATCGAAAATCCAAAAACAGCAAAAAGAGAAAAGTCTTCTATTGCTGGTAGAATCCCTAATAAAACAATGAATAAAAAGAGACCTTTTGGCCCATCACTATACAGCCGTTGTTTAAGACGTGTGAAATCTATCATCCCCAAAGATAAAGTTGGTTATTTCCCTACAAGATAGGTAATTACCAATAAATCAAACTACATCTATAAAATTTAAAGATGATAAGGGAGAAAAAAGAACTACTTAAGCGATTAGTTTTGATAATTAAAAATAGGCTGTATGTATCCATCTTTTTGGAACTGATGTGTGCTCCATGAGGGAACAAAATATCCAGAGACATCGGCATTAGTAGTATAGTTTCTAAGGAAAGCTTTTTCTCGCAGTCTATGAATCGCTTCCACATATTTTTTGCTACTACTTGTTGGAGTTACAATACATAATGATCGTAACTTCGAGATAATTTTCTGTTTCTTGTCTTTGATAATAGCCACATCAATATCCTGATCATTAAAATCTCTAATCAACTCCTGTAGTTGTTGTTGTATGGTACTGGTAAACGAAGCCGATACTTTATGCCTTAAAATGGTAGTAATATGATTTGTTTTTCTGTAAGCGAGGGTAATAATAAACACTGTTGTTGCCAACATAAACAGCAAAAAACCAATATTGAAATTATCAAACAACTCCAAAGCTGCCAGAGCTCCTGGTATCATTATCCCAGATAATATTTGAGCCACAATGACTATAAGTCGTTGTCTTTCTAATTTTTTGATACATGCCTTTTGCGCTTTATGAACTTGTGACACATTATTTTTTAATTCTTGAAGTTGTCTATTTACAGCAACGGTATCTGGAAAATCGTTCCCGAAAATCTCCTTCCATTTTTGCGCTGCCAACCAAGGTTCATTTCCTCTTGAAAAAATGATTGCGCTTTCTGCTTTATGATATGCCATGATTGCCTTGTATCTGAAATTTAATGCATTTGGAATCACAAGAAATCCTCCGATATGATTCCATTCCTTTTTGAATGTCCTTTGATTAGTTAGGAATTCGAAGAAATCCTTACACATAATATCGTAATAAGAATACGACTCTTTCTTATAGGACCAGGAATTCAAAAAGTTACAAACTAAGGTGTCTATTAGAGCATCTTCAATTGGAATTTCACAATGCCATTTCCATGCTTTTGCCATTTTACACAACTGTGTAAAATTATGGTAAACTTCTTCTTCATCAATTTTAATGATTTCTTTCTCCTTTCGAAAATTCTTTTCCTTCCAGCTCCCTCCTTTGCATAAATCTGCGTAAAGATGATGGGTATTGTCTTTATAAAATACTGGAGCAATAAAAAAGTACATCCCGTCAAAAAAGCGAACTCTAATGCCAAAATCTCCATTCTCAATTGTTGTATTAGGATATACAGCTGCAATAGATTTACGAACAGATTCTAAAAACTTAAATTGCGCTTTGCCCTTTTCATTAGTGTATTCAGAAAGCAATTGAGATGGCATTTCAAATATCATTTCTACCGTATCGATGTTTCCACTTGCCGTTCCTCTACCGTAACTACCAACGTAGATACCACCATCGTCGGTATTTAAATCCCAAAAGTCATTATTCAATTTTTTACAGATAGCGTTATAACGGAGTGTAATGATCGATTTTTTCTTTTCAGAAACTTGTAAGCGATCACAAAACACATTAAAATTAGTAGATATGTTCATTCTTCAATTATATTTCCAATTACACAAAAATTGTTATTCATTTGATCAGCATTGCAATTAGATCAATGAATTATACCAAACGGCATATACATTAAGTATACGTAACTAAAAACCCGGACTGACTTGTGAGAAAATTAGGCTTCGGGGAAGGCCTTATGAGATACTTAGAAATGAGTATAGATCATTGGGGGATGATCCAACAAGACTCAGTAAAAATAATTTTTATTCATAGCTTTCTTTTAAGTAGGTTTTATACGAACAAAGATCAAATATAGATCTATTCTAAATTTACGATTTAAAAGAAAACTCTAGACGTGGTTTTTCCGCAAAATATTTAAGCCGAATGAATAAAACCTTTCAAAACCCGAGAAAAAACTGACAATTTGATAGGAAAAAAACTACAAGATGACTCGAAAAACTTCAAAAAACCTACATATTACTTCTAAAAAAGTGTATTTCATCGTAATATACTAGTAAATAAAAACAAATATTTAATTATTAAAATAGTATAAAGCGCATGTTCTGCCTCTTAAAAAGTCAGATTGCAAGATATTACCTACATTTTTTTATTAAAAAAGGATATCTTTTCCTTCTAGGTAAACCACAAAAAAGCCTTTACAAAATGCAAAGGCGTTTTTTAATATTATTATGATGATTGTTAGTATCTACTTCACGATCACTTTTCTGGAAATTGTTCGATTTCCATCATTAACGTTGACCAAATATAAACCAGGTGCCACACCATCTAGATTTATCCTATTATTGGTTACCTCTCCTTTTTTTATGATTTTTCCTTGAACGGTAACCAAAGTAAAAGTAGCCTCTCTTTGATCTGCAACCTTAATTTGCATAAAATTGGATGTAGGATTAGGCGTTATTTTCGCAGCGAATACTTTTCCTTCTTCCTGCAAAACACCATCAGTTTTTGCAACTTCCGAAGCACGAGTCGAGGACGTTCCTATATTTACCGTATAATCTTCTACTTCTCCATAACCAAAAGTCTCGCATGGTGTTGGTGCTCCATTCCATTTCATAGCAACTCTCATTCTTGTGGAACCTGCTAGTGCAGAAGAAGGAACTGTGAATGTATAGGATAAGTTTCCTGAGTTAGAAGTTGATCCAGTAACCACTTTCTCCGAAGACTCGAAAGAACCATTCTTATTAAAATCGATCCACACTCCCCAATGCTCTGTATATGATGCACTTCTAAATCCAATACTTAATACAATCGTATTCGAACCGTAAGGTAGGTTTCCTGTCTGACTGGTAAAGTCTCCATATCCACCATTTCCAGCCGTAGTATTGGCAATGCCGCCAATCCCAACATAATCAATAAACTCATAATTTACATTATTTCCTCTTGAGGCACAGTATACCAACACTTCACCAATAGTGGTAGCGTTGATCGATGCACTATTTGAAGTGTTATTGGCTGCATCGTAAGCAATCACTTCAAAAGTATAGGTTGTCGAAGCCGATAATCCCGAAACGGCATAATTGGTTGTGGCGGTGGTCCCTAAAACTACTCCGTTTTGGATCACTTCATATTGAGTAACACCAACATTGTCGGTAGACGCATTCCAGCTTAAATCCAGGGTAGTTTGAGTAATATTGCTCGCACTTACTCCTGTAGGAGTTGTTGGAGCCTGGGTATCTGGACCAGAACCTCCTCCTCCATTAAAACTATGATTTCCCAAATCATCAAAGGTATTCTGCGAAAAAGAATCCCATTCTGATACCGTATATGATGTAGAAGGAGAAGAAATATTCGATTTTCTTCTCAAAGTAGTGTCTTTAGCAAAATTCGAAGAACCTCCATTAAACGTACCTACAATATCAATCAACGTTCCGTTTTTGAATAATCCAACTGGATCATTTCCATTAAACGTCATGCTAGAATCTCCCGTAGTAAGATCTGCAACATTTAATACCGCAGTACTTGCCGAACTGTTCGCCACTACAAATACATCGTTATTAGCAAGAGTTCCCGATAGTGCAACTCCCGAAGACCAGGAACCAGAACCATTGGTTTGTCTTCTTAGTTCGTATCCGGACAGATTTACCGACGAACCTGTATAATTGGCTATTTCTATGGCTTTATTATTCGAAGAACCTTCTACATATTCAGAAATAAAAAGTTCTGTAGCGCTTCCTCCTCCTGAGGAATTATCCTCGGTGGTAACATTAACGGTATTGCTACTACCAGAAATATTCCCAGCAGCATCTTTTGCTCTTACAAAAAAAGTATATGATGTATTTGCAGATAAACCTGTAACTGAATAGCTATTTGAAGTTGATGTTCCTAAAAGTGTGCTATTTCTATATACATCGTATCCCGTTACCCCTACATTATCAGTTGAAGCATTCCAGGATAGATTTACTGAAGTTGTTGTAATACCACTTGCAGTCAAGCTTGTAGGTGTTGAAGGTGCGACGGTGTCTTCTCCTCCGCCTCCACTATTCCCAAAACGGTCTTCGGCTTGTGGCCCTCCCCAAATTTGAGTAGCGAATGCCGGATTATCTATAAAAGGATTTCTATTCCCTTGAATATTTTCTAAAATTGGGTTTCGTTGTAATTCTAATTGAGACACCGGATCTTCGGCATTCCATTCCAAAAATAACTGAAGCATATTTGCATCACTGCTGGCTGCAGTTCCCACCCCTACATTGGTAGGCAAACAACGACTTCCATATCTGATATACATATACATCATCATTCTAGCCACATCTCCTTTCCATTCATCCCCAGGATACCAATGTCCTTGTGCAGTTGCTCCAGAATTACCACTACCATTTGCAAATTTTCTATTCCCTCTGGATGAGTTTCGTTGTACATCTGCTGGTCTAAGATGATGTGCATCCGATCCTGGTCCTTCGCTTCCCAAATTAGGCTGACCCAAAGATCTTGGGTATACGTGTTCTCTATTCCAATCAGTAGATCCTCCTCCGTTATTATTTACTCCTCTGGTTCTATCCGTAGTCGAGTTCCCATCGGTATCATTATACCCATAAATCAAAAATACTCTGGAAGCATCATTAGGATCCAGATCTGTTTGTTGTAAAGCATTCCAGACTCCGGGAGTATAGGTCAAAAAGTTGGTATGTGTATTGGTTACTTTTGCAGCTAGTTCATTTTGTAAAGCTGTGCCCGATAAAGTAAGATTTACATCATTATAGTATGATGGTACTTGGCCAGTTGCAATAGAGCAAATCGCCAACATTACCCAAAGTAATGTCTTTTTCATTGTGTTGAGAGTTAGTTTGTTAATCAATGCCGAAACTAAAATTATTTTGTTGAATCTACTATTAGTAAATGTTACCAAATCATTATGTAGTATGTTGACAACCTGTATTTTACACATTAAAAACACCATAAAAATCTAAAAATCAACATATTAAAGCAAAACAGCACTGTTAATAAGTTATTTCTCACAATGGCTATAAGAAATATACTTCAAATACTGCTATTGATATAAAAACCGCAAAAAGAGTATGGGTTTTAAATATTTGATTTTCAATTATTTAAATTAAATTTAAGTCCTAACTTAAATATTACATAACATGAAAAAAATCTTAGAATTAACCGGAGTTCAGGCCTTAAGCAAAGCGCAACAACGACAGATAAAAGGAGCAATGTTTTCTGGCTGCTGTAGTCCTAATAGATGCAGAGTTTCTTGGGCTGGAGGTAGTTTCTGCGAACCAGGAAGATGTTCTTACCGCGGATGTATCTTCTATTAAAAAGATCATATTTATAAAACCTTATCACAGGCAAATTTTTTCAATTTGCCTGTTTTTTTATAAGGAATTGGCATGTGAATTTTCTGTACTTCATATCTATCTGCAATTCCAATAAAAATCATTAAAAAGCTACAAGTCAAAATACTACACATGTATAATTCTTGAAATTTATAAATATCAAGAACATAATCTTGTAATCCCTTAGTCTTTCGAATATTTTTAATGACGTTGAAATTTGACAGATTATATTTCAGCATCATACTAACTCTTAAAATACATAAACCATGAAAAAAATTTTAAACCTAGAAGGGGTTCAGCAATTAAACAAAAAAGAGCAACAGGACATTTCCGGTTCTTTAGGTATCAGTAGACCATATTGTGGTGGTCCAAGAAGATGTTGTGTTACCACACCTAATGGTTTCGTATTCTGTGACTATGGGTATTGCCAACCTAACGGCAGTTGTATGTGGGCATAAATATTAACTAAAAAACTTTTCATATGAAAAACATCTTAAAATTAAACGGAGTAAAAGAATTAAGTAAAGAAACGCAAAGTCAGTTAAGAGGAGCAGGAAGCTTTATCTCTTGTTGCGGAAATAATAAATGTAGAATCAGTTTTCCTGGAGGAAGCTTTTGCGAACCAGGACGCTGTTTGCAATGGGGAGGGTGTATCCTTTATTAATAAAAGGTATACACTATCCTTAACAACCAAAATTCAATTTCTTTGAGTGAGTAAAAGATTTATATAAGATTTACAATAAATGAATTTGGTTTGTGATAAGAAGAATGACGATTATTATCGTCATTCTTTTGTTTTATATAAGTCTGTTACTATTATGAAAGTAGTTCAAATGACTGTTTAGCGATTTCTAATTCCTCATTAGTAGGTACTACCAGAATTTTCACTTTAGAAGTTGATGCTGAAATATCTCTTGCCATTTTGGACCGTTCTTTATTCTTCTCTTTATCCAAATGAATTCCTAAAAAGTCCATATCCTCACAAACCAGAGCTCTTACCGTATCAGAGTTTTCTCCAATCCCGGCTGTAAATACAATAGCGTCCAGTCCATTCATAATAGCGGCGTAAGCACCTATAAATTTTTTAATTCGATAAGCACTCATCTTTAGTGCTAACCTACATGCTACATTTCCTTTTTCGGCTTCAGACTCAATATCTCTAAGGTCACTATATCCAGTTAATCCAAGCATACCACTTTCTTTCTGTAGAAGTGCATTTACTTCATCCAAAGAATATCCTAACGCATTTACCATATGAAAAATAACTGCTGGATCTATATCTCCAGAACGAGTACCCATAATCAATCCATTCATTGGTGCAAACCCTAGAGTATGGTCAATACTTTTACCATTTTCTATAGCAGTCATGCTACATCCATTACCCAAATGAATACTGATAATTTTGGATTCTTCTTGTCCTAAAAAATCAATGGCTTTCTCGGATACGTATTTATGACTGGTGCCATGAAACCCATATACCCTGATGTTATGCTCTTCCAAAAATGAATTAGGAATTGCATATTTATAGGCTTCTACGGGAATGGTTTGATGGTAGGCGGTATCAAAAACTGCAATTTGCTTAGCGGAATGGAATATTTCTTCTGCCACCAAAATCCCTTGTAAATTTGCAGGATTATGCAAAGGTGCCAAAGTTGCTAACTTCTTAATCTTATTTTTTACTTCTTCAGTAATCGCTACTGTTTGAGTAAACGTACTCCCGCCATGCACAACCCTATGTCCAACAGCATTGATTTCTGAAGCAGATTTCAGCACACCTACTTTGGGATCCATCAAATAATTGGCGACCAACTGCAGTCCTTCTTTATGATCTTTGATATCTAAAACTTTTTCTATTTTATCGGCATCGGTCTTATAGCTTATTTTAGAATCCTGTAATCCTATTCGCTCTACCAATCCAGAACAAATTACTTTGGCTTCTGGCATATGAAACAATTGAAATTTGATAGAAGAACTTCCTGAATTGAGTACTAATATTTGCATGATTTTCTTTTTATAGTCCTTGTGCCTGAATAGCTGTTATGATAACGGTGTTGTATACATCATCTACCGTACACCCTCTACTTAAATCATTTACGGGTTTATTTAAGCCTTGTAACATTGGTCCAATAGCTAACGCTCCTGTTTCTCTTTGTACCGCTTTATACGTATTGTTTCCGGTATTTAAGTCAGGGAAAATTAATACGCTGGCTTGTCCCGCTACTTCTGAGTTCGGTAGTTTACTTTGCCCCACTCTCATATCTACAGCGGCATCATACTGAATTGGCCCCTCTATCTTAAGATCAGGCTTTCTTTCTTTAACAATTGCTGTAGCCGCTCGAACCGTTTCTACATCCTCACCCTTTCCAGAAGTTCCAGAAGAGTAAGACAACATGGCTACTTTAGGTTCAATTCCAAATGCAGCCGCAGATTCTGAAGAAGATATTGCAATCTCTGCCAATTGTTCTGCATTCGGGTTTGGATTAATCGCACAATCTCCAAATACAGATACTCTATCCTCCAAACACATAAAAAACACAGATGACACGACCTTTACCCCTGGCCTTGTTTTAATAAACTGTAATGCAGGACGTATAGTGTGTTGGGTGGTATGCACTGCTCCAGAAACCATTCCGTCTGCATGACCTTTATAAATCATCATTGTTCCAAAATAAGAAACATCTGCCATCATATCCCTGGCCATATCCAGATTCACATTTTTATGTTTTCTCAATTCATAAAATGTCTGCACATAGTCCTCGTAGTTTGGGGATTCTGTAGGAAAGACAACATTTACCTTATCAAAATCGATTGGAATATCAAGTTTGGTCGCTTTGGCTCTTAGTTTCTTTTCGTTACCGATCAAGGTGATATCTACAACATCCGAAGCTAATAATCTTGATGTAGCCCTAAGGATTCTTTCATCCGAGCCTTCAGGAAGAACGATATGTTTCTTATGTTTTAAAGCACGTTTCAAAAGGTTGTATTGAAACATTCTCGGGGTTAAACCTTCAGATTTAAAGGTAACTAGTTTTTCTGCCAAACGGTCTTCATTCACATATTTTTCAAATGTACTGATCGAAGTATTTATTTTCTGTAGATTATCCAAATAAATTCTGGATCTAATCGCTCCTATTTTATTGGTAATCGAGAAGGTGCCGCTGGGTACCGATACAATCGGGAAGGATATTGAAACTCCTTCTATAAGGTCTAAAATAGGTTTTTCAGGAACAATACCGCCCGTAAGAATAATCCCCGATATTTTTGGATAATTATCTGAAATATTCGCTTGTAAAACTCCCAGTATAATATCAGCGCGATCCCCTGGCGTAATTACCAAGCTATTGTCTTTGATATGTGTTAGGTAATTACGTAACTGCATCGCTCCTACTCCATAATTACCCGCTTGATTATTTAAGTATTCCTTACCAAATAACACAGTTCCTTCCAGTTCATTTACAATTTCTTTTACTGTAGGATTAATAAGGGCATCTATTTTCGGTATTACTATATTATCTACTCCATTACCAAAATTCTTGTTGAAGGCAGACTGCAATTCATCTTCACAACCTGGAGTTACTTTGTTGGCTACCATAGCCAACACTTCAACATCTTTGCTATTGAACGTATCAAATGCCAGTTTGAGATTACCAACGATTTCTTCATTTTTCTTATCTACACCACTAGCAACAATTACTGCAGGAATTCCAAGGTTTTTGGCGATGATTACATTAATATCAAACTCGATGATACTTCCTTCGTCTGAAAAATCAGTTCCTTCTACCAGAATGAAATCGAATCGTTCTTCCAGATTCTTATACTTTCGGATGATCTCGTCTATTATCTCTCCTGATTTTCCTTTATTGTATTTCTGAAGCACTTCGCTTCTTGTAAAGGCATAGGCATTTTTGAAATTAATATCCAATTCGAAGTGAGAAATTACGGTATTGATATGATTGTCTACTTCTCCTTCTTTAGGGTCATCAATAATCGGTCTGAAGTACCCTACTCGGGCTACCTTTCCTAATAGCATACGCATCATACCTAAAACCACAATAGATTTACCACTATTAGGTTCGATGGTTGCTATATAAACAGCTTTACTCATGGTTATAAATTTGGTTGGTGCAAAGATAGTTCAAACTATAGATCTAACATCTCGTTCTACCTGAATGAACTCATTTATATTTTCCCTTCATAATATTAACAAAAGTAATTTGATATCCATAAAAAAAGGTTTAGAAATACTCTAAACCTTTTACATTCTAAATAATATGTTGTGTCACCTAGTTGATATCTTCACCTTTTTTCAGCTTTTCTAATTCTCCAGTAAGACGTTGCTTAAATCTATCTGGTGCTTTTGTCATCGAAGTATTAATCGCTTTGATTGCATTTTTAAAATCTCCGGTTGCAGCGTATCCTTTGGCTAAACCATAATTAGAAGGCCATGCTCCGTTAGAGTTTTTTACATTGTCCTTAAGAATTGCTAAAGCTTTATCTTTTTGGCCTTGACCAATGAGTCCGGTTCCTAATCTAAAAACTTCGGTTGCATTACCTAATTTGGCTGCTTTATCAACAAAAGTCATCGCTTCAGCTGTTTTACCCTGTTTTGCCAATATATTAGATTTAAGTGATAGGTTACCAAAAGTTTCCTTACTAAAGAAATTACCACTAATAGAAGCATTTACCCATTCTAATGCTTTATCTAATTTGCCTGCATTAAACGCATAATTGGCTGCATTATCCCAGTTTGTTTGCGTAAACCCAGGAGAGTTTCTTAGATCGCTTTCGATTCCTTTCATAACAATATCTGCTACATCTACTTCGATCTTAAATGGGATTTCCTTTTTCTCCCAACGTAGTGCAGCTACAGCGCTGTTGGCTTCAAATTCTGGAAATGAAAATGTCAATACTTCTGTATGAGGAGCTTCTTTGGTTTGTACATCTACACGTAAGGCATCATTCTTTTCGTCATAAAAATAGCTTCCCCAGGCATTATTATCTTTTGAAAAAATAACAGTTGCTCCACCATCTTCTTTTACTGCGATATGTAATCCATATTTCCCTGCACTAATGTTTTTACCTTCTACCTTTACATCGTGGGAAAACTCTATGATCGTATTATTGTTAGCTCCTGCTCTCCAGGGAGCAGCTGTAGAAGTACCAAACCCCAGGTTGTTATATCCATAAGGAACCAATTTCCCCCAGATTTCTCGTTCTTTTACACTTGGTCTACCATAATCGATAGTGATATCTGTAATCCCAACACGTTGAGATACTTTTCCTCTTTGACTGCCTTCTGGTACATTAAGTTGGGCATTCGCTTGTGTACCCATTAACATTAATGCCCCAAACAGACATATAGAAAATTGTTTAAGTGATTTCATGACTGACATTTTTGAAATAAATATTTTAATTAAAACTATAGGTCACCAATTTAAATTGTTAAAACGAATCCAGATGTTACCTAAGTGTTAAACTCCAAATGAAAGTCATAATAGATTGTTAAAGCCTACTACTCAGAAGCGAGCTCTGTTACAAATCGCTCAAATTCTGCTGTAAACTCTTCATATTTTTTTCCCGTAGCTGGTCCGTTGAATCCAGTATGAATACGTCTAACCTCTCCTTTTTTATCTACAAAAATTGTAGTAGGATAGGACAATACATGGTTTAACATTGGTAGTTTCTCTTGTGCCTTTTTCTTATCGGATGTACCGTGCTGAGCTAATAAAATAGGATATGGTACATTTAATTTCTTTTGTAAACGATGTATCGACGCTACCGCTCTTTCCTTTGTTTTTGCATATTCAAAAGCAAGTGCTACAAAAGCGACATCTTTTTCTTTATTCTTATTATAAAAATCTACGTAATACTTGGTTTCATCCATACAATTAGGGCACCAGGTTCCCATGATCTGTACAATTACGGCCTTGTCTTTAAATCGATCATCGTCTAACGAAACCATAGCACCTTCGGTATTCGGAAAACTAAATTCTAAACCATCATAACCTTCTTTAATAAAAGTCAAGCTATCTTCTGAAGGTAATTCATACTCCTCATTTCTTTTGGCAACGAATGGTTCTTTCCAATGGTTTCCAGAATAGAAATTTCCACTTAGGGTACTATCCGTAACTTTACCCGTAAACAAAAACGCATGCGCTCCATCAAAGGTAGAGAGCTGTAATTGATCACCATTTACAACACCCTCCAGATACCTATAATCTCCGGTAGTAGTTCTAAACGTACCCGAAACTATATTTCCGTTCTGATTAAAAATACCTTTTGCTATATACCGATCTTCTTCGTTATCCTGACTAAAAACTGTTTCCCAATTTCCTGTGATATTTGCAGAAGGAGGAGTAGCAATATCAAATCGATCTTGTTCTCCAAAAGTAGCTTTGAAAGGAACAACCCGGTCCAAACTTTCTTTTATAAAACTTCCAGAGATCGTAAGAGAATCTTCAAATTTGGCAGCAACATACCCTTCAAAAACCGGGAATTTTATCTTTATAGAATCTCCATAAATTTCTACTTCATCAACATCTATAACTTCTTCTGCATTAAATATTTTTAGCGTTTCATCTTCCATTACCTCAAAAAGAAACGGAAGTTCCTCGTTATCCTGAACAGTAAGAGAAGCTCTCCATGGTCCTTCTAAAAAATCTATAGGTTGTTTTTTATCCTCTTTCTTACAACTCACTAAAAAAATAGTAAGTAATGCCCCAGTTATTATTCGTGTTTTCATATTCTTATGATTCTATATTTTAAGTATTGCTCCAGAACACTTGTCATTTATCCAATTGTAAATAAAACTTCTTTTTTTCAAGAATTCAAATAAAAAATGCCCAGAAAAAAATCTTCCAGACATTTTAATTTATTTATGAGGAGCATTATGTATTAATTATCTCCTGAGTTTCTTCTTTTTTTCGATTCTGAAGACTGTTTTCGTCTTCTATCTTTCTCTGCAATGGCTCTTATACGTCTCGCACGATCTCTTTTTGCTTCCTTTCTAGAAGTTCTTTTTCTCTTAGCGACTGCTTCTTTCATTCCAGCCCCTTCTTCTTTCCCGGTCTTTTTCCTGACTTTAGTCGTAGTTTCTTCTTTCTTCTTACTATCTACCTTCCTTTGGGCAAATCCATTATGACCTGCAAAAAGCACAAAGCTGAATAGCAATACCATTAGTTTTATTCCTTTCATATTTTAGTATTTAGGGCTGTATCATCTTAACTTACCAAAAGTACGATTTTTAAATCAAATGGTGGATTCTATTGGATTACTGACATATATACTAACAAAAAACACCTCGTAACCGAGGTGTTTTTATGATTTATGATAAATCTATTATTATTCGTTCTCATAGACTTTATCTAGTTTTTCTTTGCCCTCTTTCATTTTTTGTTTCCCTTTTTTTACGGATTCTGCTAACGCATTTAATTTTTCTTCTGCCTTGGCTATTTTGGCTTCTTTTTCAGCAATTTCTTCGGGGGTTAAAGCGTCATCTCCTGTCTTTTCTTTAGCCTTAGCCAAACGTTCTTTGGCAGCTGCAATTTTCTCCTTGGCTCTTCCTATCTTTGATTCACTTTTACTCAAAGACTCTGATTGTTCCTTTACCTTATTCTTTGCTTCTTCTGCTCTGGCTTTCCCAAATTCTCTACCCGTTAAACCATCTTTATTTTTCCCGTAAGCATTTCCTTTTGCTTTTTCAGCCTTTTCCTTAGCTTTCTCGACTTTTTCTTTAGCTAGTTCAGCTCTTTCTTTTGCTTTTTCTCTAGCTTTTTCGGCTTTCTCTTTGGCATCTTCCTTTGCCCCTTGAGCCTTTTCTTTGGCCTCTTCTACTCTTTCTTCAGCATCTTCCTTTGCCTCTTGAGCCTTTTCTTTGGCTTCTTTTGCTTTTTCTTTTCCTTTATTTGCTTTTTCTTTTGCTTTCCCCTTTTTTTCTGCTACCTTTTCTTTAGCTTGTTGAGATTTTCCCTGAGCAATCATAGTATGATTACCAGCAACTAGCATTAAAGTTAATACGATTAAAATTTTAACAAGTTTCATGATATTATTTTTTTCAATTATTGATTATGGCAGGGTATGTTTATAAAGGTTTATTATAAAATCTTACAGCTATATACTGTCTAGATCTTTAAGAGATTCCTCTAATTCTTCTTCTTGAGTTTCAACTTCTTCAGAAATTTGATCCATCTCCTCTTCAACAGCTTCTATTTTTTCTATTGCCGCTTTGGTTTCTGCTTCTTCTTTCTTTTTATCGGTACAAGAGACAAAACCAACAAAAAGCACGATTGTAAGAACTTTGATAAATGTTTTCATTATGATTTAAAGTTAGATTTAATATTTATTAAATATAAAACTTTTTTATCTCATTAGGAGCTTTCGTATTTGCTACCTCTAGGCAATATATTATCTTTACCGACTAAAATCAGAATAATCATCAATGAAAATTTCTTATAACTGGTTAAAACAGTTTATTCATATAGATTGGGACGCAGAGAAAACCGGAGAGTTACTAACCGATTTAGGTCTTGAAGTAGAAGGTATTGACACCTATCAGAGTGTAAAAGGAGGATTAGAAGGTGTAGTAGTAGGCCAGGTTTTGAGTTGCGAAAAGCACCCAAATGCGGATAAACTTAAAGTTACAAAAGTAGATTTGGGGAACGGAGAACCAGTTCAAATCGTATGTGGTGCTCCCAATGTGGCTGCGGGTCAAAAAGTTCCTGTAGCGACTATTGGTACAAATCTATATGACGACAAGGGAGAAAAATGGACCATTAAGAAAGGGAAAATTCGCGGAGAAGAAAGTCACGGAATGATTTGTGCCGAAGACGAACTTGGTCTTGGAAGCAGTCATGATGGAATTATGGTGTTGGATGCAGATATTTCTGTGGGTACGAAAGCTTCTGAAGTTTTTGATATTGAAAATGATCATATTTTTGAAATCGGACTTACTCCAAACCGTGCGGATGCTATGAGTCATTGGGGTACTGCGCGTGATCTTAAAGCTGGACTTTTACAAAAAGACATCAATCTAGAACTTATTACTCCTTCGGTTAGCAATTTTACTGTAGAAAATCGATTACATAAAATTGATATTGAAGTAGCTGATGCTGACCTAGCACCGAGATATTGTGGTGTTACGATTTCGGATATCGAGGTGAAAGAATCTCCGACATGGTTACAACATCGATTAAAAGCCATTGGAATTACCCCAAAAAATAATGTGGTGGATATTACCAATTATGTACTACATGAATTGGGACAACCATTACACGCTTTTGATGCACAATATATTGAAGGAAATAAAATCGAAGTAAAAACTTTGCCTGCTGGAACTAAGTTTACTACTCTTGATGAAGTTGAACGAGAACTTCATGAAGAAGACTTGATGATTTGTGATGCCAAAAAACCACTGTGTATTGCAGGTGTTTTTGGAGGAATCAATTCTGGAGTAACCGAAAAAACGACTACCGTATTTCTAGAAAGTGCATATTTTAATCCGGTAAGTGTTAGAAAAACAGCAAAACGACATGGATTAAATACAGATGCTTCATTCAGATTTGAAAGAGGTATCGATCCAAATATTACAGAATACGCGCTAAAAAGAGCCGCTTTACTTATTAAAGAATTGGCTGGAGGTACGATCTCTAGTGAAATTACTGATCTGTACCCAAAGAAAATTGAAGATTTCCAAGTCTTTTTGTCTTACGAAAATGCAACAAAATTGATTGGTGAAGAGATTCCACAGGATACCATCAAAAGTATTTTGTCTTCTTTGGATATCAAAATCAATAGTGTATCTGAATCAGGCACTGGACTCACCATTCCTGCGTACAGAAATGATGTACAAAGAGAAGCAGATGTGATTGAAGAAATCTTACGAGTATATGGATACAACAATATTGGATTCACTCAAAAGTTAAATGCTTCTATAGCTAACATAGATAAGTTTGCAGATCACACTGTACAAAACACGATATCTAATCAATTAATTGGACAAGGATTTAATGAAATGATGGCCAATTCATTGACCTCTCCAGAATATATTCAACTTAGTGAGCAGCTTAATGAATCACATAATGTGGAAATGCTGAATCCATTGAGCAATGATCTTGCGGTATTACGTCAGTCGATGTTATATTCAGGATTAGAAGCGGTATCGTATAATATCAACAGGAAAAGAGCTGACCTTAAGCTCTTTGAGTTTGGTAAGACGTACCACAATTATGATGATTCTCGCGTAGAAAACAAACATTTGAGTCTTATTGTTACTGGAAACAGAACTGTAGAAAGTTGGAAAAACAGTCAGCAACCCACTGATTTCTTTTATTTGAAAGGAGTTATCCTATCGATTTTAGAACGATTGGGATTAACCAGACTTAAAACTACTGCTGTAAAAAATGATCAGTTTGCCGAGGGGATTTCAATCAGCCTTGGAAAAGCAAAATTGGTAGATTTTGGTATTGTAAAAAGATCAGTTTTAAAACATTTCTCTATTTCTCAAGAAGTATTATATGCTGATTTTAATTGGGATAATGTTCTGGAGTACGCAAAGCATACCAAAATTAAGTTTAAGGAAATTCCAAAATTCCCAGAAGTAAGAAGAGACTTTGCGTTGCTATTAGACAATACAGTTTCTTTTGAAGAGATTCAAACCATTGCCAAACAAACAGAAAAACAATTACTAAAGGAAATCAATTTGTTTGATGTTTATCAGGGAAAAAATCTTCCTAATGGTAAAAAGTCATATGCGGTTAGTTTTATTTTTCAGGATGAGAAAAAAACGCTTACGGATAAACAAGTAGATAAAGTAATGAAAAAGCTTCAAGGTAATTTTGAAAACAAACTTGGAGCAGAATTGAGATAAATATTCTATTTATAAACGCTTTTAAAAGTCCTGATTTAATTTTGAATCAGGACTTTTTTTGTTTATCATACCATTAAATTTACCCCTTAGTCCCTATTATTCCTTAAAATGACAGATAGGTGACACCTAAATGTCGTAACAAAAACGAGGCGCTATTGATAGCTTTGTTTCAACTAAAAATTAAAAATCATGAATGATCAATCAATAGCGAAAAATTTAATTTATCAACGAAAGAAAAAAGGATATACTCAAGAAGAACTCTCGGCAAAAACTACAGTCACCATACGAACCATACAACGCATTGAAAAAGGTGAAGTTCGACCTCACTTACAAACCATTAAGCTCCTAGCCAACGCTTTGGAAATAGAAGTTGAAGATCTTCTGGTCTTAGAAAACCCAAAAGAAGAAGACATTCAAAAAAAATGGCTTTTATTAATGCATGGTGTTCCTATTTTGGGAATGGTCATTCCTCTTTGCAATATCCTCATTCCTCTATTCTTATGGATTCATAAACGTGAAGACAATAAAGTGTACGATCAACATGGGAGAGCTATTGTAAATTTTCAGATCACCATGACTATTTTGTTTGCCTTATCATTCATCGCACTGGTAACAATACAGAGAATTGGGTTTCTCCTATTCATTGCTGTTATACCCTACACCCTAATCGTTATGATTATCAATTTGATATCGGCAATAAATTCACAAAAATGCTACTATCCACCATCTATCCCATTTCTAAGAAGGAAAACCAACAATTTAAAGAATTTAGGGATTCTGTTGGTTCTTACCACATTTCTATTGATAGGATGTAATGGCAAAAGCCCCATTACTGATAGCGTAACCAGGTTGGATGGGTCTACGATAACCAAGGATTCTTTAACAATAAAAATTAATCAACTTTTACAAAAAGCGAATGTGCATGGTGCTGCTATAACAGTACTAAATGACAATAAAATCAGTTATCAAAAGGTTTTTGGATACAAAAACTATGAGAAAAAAGAGTTTTTAACCGATTCATCAAATATATATGGAGCTTCTTTTAGCAAATCCGTTTTTGCTGTACTTGTCATGAAATTGGTAGAAGAAAACGTAATTGATTTGGACACCCCTTTGGAATCCTATCTTCCAAAAAAATCCACGAATACAAACCCCTTACAAGATGGCATGATGATTTTTCAGATTTAAAAAACGACTCTTTATATCACAAAATCACAGCCCGAATGTGCCTTAATCACACCACTGGTTTTAATAACTATCGCTGGTTTGAGGAAGATCAGAAATTAAGAGTGAATTTTGAACCAGGGAGCAAATATGGATATTCGGGAGAAGGGTATATCTACTTACAGGTAGTTCTTGAAAAAATCTTAAACAGAAGTTTAGAAGATCTAGCTCAGGAAAAAATCTTCATTCCATTAGCCATGAATAATTCTAGCTATCAATGGAATACCAAATTTGAAAAAGATTTTGCTTATGGACATTCCTCTTCTGGTGAAACAAGACCAAAAGATATTGATAACGAACCAAGAGGTGGTGGTACGCTAGAAACATCTGCTATAGATTATAGTCTGTTCTTAGAAGCAGTATTACAACAAAAAATCATTAGCCAGGATTCATGGAAGAAGATCTTTACGCCTCAGATTAGAATACGATCAGAAAGACATTTTGGTCCATATTCTTCTAGAACAACCGATACCTATGATGCTATTCATTTAAGTTCAGGTTTAGGGTGGAATCTATTTACTACACCGTATGGCATCGGAGCTTTTAAGGGAGGGCATAGCGATGACGGGTTTCAGCATTATTCTATTGTATTTCCTTCATCCGGAAAAGGTATTATGATCATGACCAATAGCGATAATGGAAATACCATTTTTAAAGAACTTTTAGAAGTTGCTTTAGGCGACACCTTTACCCCTTGGAAATGGAATAATTATATTCCGTACGATGTAGATTAGCATACAATTAGACAATAAAAAAACCGAAAGCTATGCTTTCGGTTTTTTATATACTGTTTTGAAGGTTTTTTAGTTGCCTCCTTCTAAAGCCTTAAGCTTATTTTTCATTTCGTCAGCTTTAGGATCGTCTAACTGATAAAAGATATTCATTAAAGTACGAACAGCTTCTACGTTATCAGGATTGCTTTTTAAAGCTCCTTCCAAATAAGGAACAGCACTTCTATAAACGTCTTCTCTTTTCTGTTTCAATACATCATAACGCTTGTAATCTTTACTAGAAGTACCAAGATTATTCATCTCATCAACGATAGCCTTTTCTTTTCCAAGGATCAATGCTGCAACGTTGATTTGTGCTGCAGTATAGTCTGGCTTTAACTCTAAAGTTTTCTTATAGTAATCTAGTGCCTGATCATTATCACCAAGACGAGAAGCACTAACCCCAAGGTTATATAATAAGTCTGGGTTTTCAGGATCGTTTGCAACGATCTGCTCCATAATTTCCTTATACTTTTCGAGATTACCTAATTTATAGAATACGTCTGCTTCAGCTTGTAATAAAGAAGTATCATTAGGATTTTCTACTTTAGCATCTTCAATTGCTTTCATTGCTTCTTCATCTTTACCTTGAGTGATATAGATCAAAGCAATATTCTTAGCAATTTCTCCTTTTTTAGAATCAGTAACACGCTCTTCTGGCTTGATGTGAGTTCCTGACTTCACGATAAGATCTCTGGTTTGCTTAGAGTCGAATGGCTCTACTTCGCCAGTTTCTTTGTTGGTCGCTACAAATTCTGTGGCAACACCACTAAACCCAATTGTTTTTAATTCGTTGTAGTATTTAAGAGCAGTATCATAATCCTTACCATTCACAGCATTTCCTGCTGCATAATAAAGATAGATAGTATCTTGCTTGTTTGTTTTATAACTTACATACAACTTTTCAGAAGCGTCTTTATAATTCTTAGCATTCTGATCTTTGATAGCTCCTTCTACCAAAGCTTGACGTAAAGTTTGTAATTTTTGAGAAGCATCAGCCGTATACTTCGAACTTCCAGCTTCTTTCTCTATTTCCATTGCTTTTACATAAGCATTGGCAGCTCCTTCCATTTTTTCTACTGATTCTCCAGCAGTACCAGAAAGTACTTGAGCTTTTAAATAGTAAAACTGTGCTTTTAATTTAGCCTCAGCTCCATCGATTTGTGATTCTGCTGCATTCAATGCATCAGCAGCTGCATCCAAATTACCCGACTTTACATTTTTGTTGGCCGCTTTTAAAGCTTTTGCTGCTTCTTTTTGAGAAAATCCAATAGTACTAATCGCTAGGAATAATACTAAGATAAATTTAGTCTTCATTACTCGTCTTTTTTTTAATGGGATTTAATTATTCTTCAGTTTTCTTATCAATATTCGTGCCATCTCCGGCATCTTCAGTATCTATATTTGCT
The DNA here is from genome assembly GCF_055808215.1 of Aquimarina sp. KJ22-3. Lineage (NCBI taxonomy): Bacteria > Pseudomonadati > Bacteroidota > Flavobacteriia > Flavobacteriales > Flavobacteriaceae > Aquimarina > Aquimarina sp. KJ22-3. Next base: position 3,111,807 of record NZ_CM147859.1, read on the forward strand.
TCGGCGATTTCGTCAGCATTTTCTGCGTTCTCCAAATCATCTTCATCGTGCATTACTTTTGCTACCGCAGCAATAGAATCTTTACCTTTTAAGTTAATCAATCGAACCCCCTGAGTGGCACGACCCATTACCCTTAAATCTTCGACCGAAAGTCTAATCGCAATACCGGATTTATTGATGATCATCAAATCATCCAAATCAGTTACATTCTTTATCGCTACTAAGTTTCCTGTCTTATCAGTTACAGAAATGGTTTTAACACCCTTACCTCCTCTATTGGTAATTCTATAATCTTCTAGTTTTGAACGTTTTCCGTATCCGTTTTCTGACACCACTAAGATATTACTTTCCATGTCATTTACGGCAACCATACCAATTACTTCGTCTTTTTCATCTGCCAATCTGATTCCTCTAACTCCAGATGCTCCTCTACCCATAGGTCGAGTTTTCTCCTCTTCAAAGCGTATCGCTTTTCCAGATTTTACAGCGAGCATTACCTGACTTTTACCGTCGGTAAGTTTAGCTTCTAGTAACTCATCTTCGTCCTTAATAGTAATGGCATTGATTCCATTCGTTCTTGGTCTGGAATATTGTTCCAAAGATGTCTTTTTGACCTGACCTTTTTTCGTTGCCATTATGACATAGTGCGAATTGATATACTCTTCGTCTTTTAGATCCTGAGTACATATAAATGCTTTCACTTTGTCATCCTGACTGATATTGATCAAATTCTGGATCGCTCTACCTTTTGAAGTTTTACTTCCTTCTGGTATTTCGTATACCCGCATCCAGAAACACTTTCCTTTTTGAGTAAAGAACAACATATATTGGTGGTTAGTACCCACAAACAGATGTTCTAAGAAGTCTTCATTACGAGTAGTACTTCCTTTTTGTCCAACTCCTCCTCTATTTTGTTTCTTATACTCGTTTAGCGATGTTCTTTTGATATACCCTGCATGAGAAATGGTAATCACCACCTTTTCATCAGGGATCATATCCTCTATACTAAGATCACCACCTGCATATTCTATTTGAGAACGACGCTCATCTCCGTATTTTTCCTGTACTTCGATCAGCTCTTCTTTGATGATATCCATTCGACGTTCTTTTTTATCAAGAATGTCTTTTAAATCTTCAATGGTTTTCATTAACTCCTCGTACTCAGCGCGAAGTTTATCTTGCTCCAGTCCTGTAAGCTGTCTCAATCGCATTTCTACAATTGCCTTGGCTTGTATCTCAGATAATTTGAAACGCTCAATCAACTTCTCACGAGCCTCTTCTGCATTAGCAGAGGCACGAATCAATGCAATCACTTCGTCAATATTATCTGAAGCTATGATTAATCCTTCTAATATGTGTGCTCTTTCTTCTGCTTTTCTTAATTCATATTTTGTACGGCGCACGACCACATCGTGTCTGTGCTCTACAAAATGATGAATCATTTCTTTTACATTCAACAACTGCGGTCTTCCTTTTACTAGTGCAATATTATTTACACTAAAAGAAGATTGAAGCGCAGTGTACTTATATAAAAGGTTCAATACAATATTAGGTATTGCATCTCTTTTCAAGACATAAACGATACGCATTCCTTTACGATCGGATTCATCTCGAATCGAAGAAATACCATCTATCTTTTTATCATTCACCAAATCGGCAGTCTTCTTAATCATGTCTGCCTTATTGACCTGATAAGGTATTTCGGTAACGATAATACACTCTCTACCATTTACCTCTTCAAAACTGGCTTTACCTCGCATTACGATTCTACCACGACCTGTTTTGAATGCTTCTCTTACGCCGTCATATCCATAAATGATTCCTCCCGTCGGAAAATCAGGAGCTTTGATATGAGTCATTAACTCGTCAATCTCGATATCATTGTTATCGATATAAGCGATAGTACCATCCACAACTTCGCTTAAGTTATGTGGTGGCATATTGGTTGCCATACCTACCGCAATACCTGAAGCACCATTAATCAATAATCCCGGAACTCTTGTAGGAAGTACCGTTGGTTCTTGTAGTGTATCGTCAAAATTGAAGGTATGATCTACTGTATCTTTTTCTATATCCGCAAGCATGTCTTCGGATATCTTTCTCATTCTTGCCTCGGTATAACGCATTGCTGCCGGACTGTCCCCATCTACAGACCCAAAGTTACCCTGGCCATCAACCAACATATATCTCAAACTCCATTCCTGGGCCATACGAACCATAGTGTCGTATACCGAAGTATCCCCGTGTGGGTGATATTTACCTAGAACTTCCCCTACAATTCTAGCTGATTTTTTGTGGGCGCTACTAGCTCTTACTCCCAATTCATACATACCATATAATACACGTCGATGTACTGGCTTTAAACCGTCTCTAACATCTGGAAGTGCACGAGATACAATAACTGACATCGAATAATCGATGTAAGCAGATTTCATCTCATCCTCAATATTAATAGGTATAAGTTTTTCTCCTTCTGCCATAAAAACTTTTTTCTGAAATTGAATTATTAAACGCGCTAATTTAAGTAAATTAAGACGTTTTTAACACCCAATTACCTATGTAATATACGCAATTTATTAACAAAAATAGTACTTGGTATCGTTAATAAGTCTATAAACATAGGTTTTGATTATTACAGCTTTTTTTGTCTATTTACCAAGAAATGCAAAAAAAGAGAATCGATCAGGTCATCGATTTTAGTGAAAATTGGGCAAAACTACATGACAAATTAGCCTTTTGTAACAATATATTTGTTAATCATCGATTAAAAGGAATAGTTTTTGCCATAGTAATTCCAAAAATTATTATTTTAGTTATATAGAAAAAGAAAGAGATTATATGGATGATAATTTTTCACCTAGAGTAAAAGATGTAATTGCCTATAGTAAAGAAGAAGCTCTTAGATTAGGGCACGACTTTATAGGTACAGAACATCTTATGTTAGGGTTATTGCGTGATGGAAGTGGAAAAGCAATTAGTATCCTTGATGCGTTAGACATAGATTTAACTAACTTAAGAAGAAAAGTTGAAATTCTAAGCCCTGCAAACCCCAATGTAGCAGTTGCTTCAAACGAAAAAAAGAACTTGCACTTAACCAGGCAAGCAGAAAGAGCCTTAAAAACAACCTTTCTGGAAGCCAAATTATTTCAAAGTTCCTCAATTAATACCGCACATTTATTGTTATGTATTTTGAGAAACGAAAATGACCCAACCACAAAACTTTTAAATCGTTTAAAAGTAGATTATGATAATGTTAAAGACCAATTTAAATATATGATCGCAAACGAAGAAGAATATCTAGACAACCCAAAAGCAGAATCCTTCTCTGAAGATGATGATGATTTAACAGGAGATGCTTCAAAAGAAAATCCGTTTAATTCTCCAGGTTCTGGTAGTAAAGCCGGCAAGAAATCTAAAACTCCTGTTTTGGATAATTTTGGTCGTGATCTTACCGCCATGGCAGAAGAAGGAAAGCTTGATCCTGTAGTAGGTCGATCCAAAGAAATTGAACGTGTATCTCAAATTTTGAGCCGTCGTAAAAAGAATAATCCTTTGCTAATTGGTGAACCTGGTGTTGGTAAATCCGCTATCGCCGAAGGTTTGGCACTTCGCATAGTGAAACGAAAAGTCTCTCGTATTCTTTTTGATAAACGAGTAGTTACACTGGATCTCGCTAGTTTGGTAGCCGGAACAAAATACCGTGGACAGTTCGAAGAGCGAATGAAAGCGGTAATGAATGAACTAGAGAAAAATGATGATATCATCCTTTTTATTGATGAAATACATACGATTGTAGGTGCAGGTGGTGCTACTGGAAGCCTTGATGCTTCTAATATGTTCAAACCGGCATTAGCAAGAGGAGAAATTCAATGTATAGGTGCTACTACGCTGGACGAGTATCGTCAATACATTGAAAAAGACGGAGCACTTGAACGTCGTTTCCAAAAAGTAATTGTAGAACCTACAAACATTGAAGAAACGATAGAAATCCTTAACAATATTAAGGAGAAGTATGAAGAACATCATAATGTAAGTTACACACCGGATGCTATAGAAGCTTGTGTTAAGCTTACAAATAGATACATGACCGACCGTTTTTTACCAGACAAAGCTATCGATGCTTTGGATGAAGCTGGTTCTAGAGTGCACATCACCAATATAGACGTACCTAAGAAAGTTCTTGATCTCGAAAAGAAATTGGAAGAGGTTAGAGAATTAAAAAACAGCGTAGTCAAAAAACAGAAATATGAAGAAGCTGCAAAGCTGAGAGATGATGAAAAAAATCTGGAAAAAGAATTGAGTGTAGCCCAAGAACAGTGGGAAAAAGAATCCAAACTTCATAAAGAAACTGTTGATGAAGAAAATGTGGCAGATGTAGTTTCTATGATGACAGGAATCCCTGTGAATCGTATCGCTCAAACTGAAAGCAACAAACTTGCAGAACTTCCTAATTTAATTAAAGGAAAAGTGATTGGGCAGGATGAGGCTGTAAATAAAGTAGTAAAAGCAATACAACGTAATCGTGCCGGGTTGAAAGATCCTAACAAACCTATTGGTTCCTTTATTTTCTTAGGGCAAACAGGTGTTGGAAAAACACAATTAGCAAAAGTATTAGCAAAAGAGCTGTTTGATAGTGAAGATACATTGATCCGTATCGACATGAGTGAATACATGGAAAAATTCGCCGTGTCTAGACTAATTGGTGCACCTCCGGGATATGTAGGATACGAAGAAGGAGGTCAACTTACCGAAAAGGTAAGAAGAAAGCCTTATTCTGTGATTCTATTGGACGAGATCGAAAAAGCGCATCCTGATGTGTTCAATATGATGTTACAGGTACTCGATGATGGTTATCTTACAGATAGTTTAGGTCGTAAAATCGACTTTAGAAACACCATTATCATAATGACCTCTAATATCGGTGCTCGTAAACTTAAAGATTTTGGACAAGGTGTTGGTTTTGGAACGACTGCCAAAAAGTCTCAAGCCGAAGATTATGCCAAAGGAGTGATCGAAAATGCGCTAAAAAAAGCATTTGCTCCAGAATTCCTGAATCGAGTTGATGATGTGATTGTGTTTAATGCGCTTGAAAGAGAAGATATTCACAAGATCATCGATATCGAACTTGATAAGTTGTATGGAAGAATCAAAGGTCTTGGTTATGATCTTTCTTTAAGTGAAAAAGCGAAGGACTACATCACTGAAAAAGGATTTGACAAGCAATATGGAGCTAGACCTTTGAAAAGAGCTATTCAAAAATATATTGAGGATGCTCTTGCAGAAGAGATTATTAATGCTAAGCTTCAAGAAGGAGATAGTATCTTTATGGATATAGATGATTCTGGAGAATTGACGATCAGCATCGAAAAAGCTGAAAAATCAACCGAATCGTAACATCCAAAAAAGCAATATGTTTAAACCGCTGTTGATAAACGGCGGTTTTTTTTATCTCAAAGAATTTGATATTTATGATTTTCCTTTTACATTGATCGCGCTAAGCTAACTAACAATACATGATTAAATCTTATACCCTTGATTTCTGTACCCTGGAAATTCATGATGATTATGTACTTGCAGTAATGAATGAAGGCATTACTGTCGACAAACAGAACAATGCTGTCTTGATAGAAATAGCGGAAAGTCATTTTGATACCCCTTTTGTATATATTACACATAGGATTCACTCCTATTCTGTTGATCCTATAGTGTATATAAGAACAGCCCAGATCGAACAGTTAAAAGGATTTGCGGTGGTTTCTAAAGACCCCGTTCAAAAAACACAAACCACCTACGAGAAAACATTTTTCGACAAAGAATTTAAGCACTTTGAAACTATGGAAGATGCCTTGAAATGGAAAAACAAACTTCTAAAAAAAGGGTAACAGAAACACTTTATACACCTAAGGATTAATATTTTAACTTTTGTTTAATCTAGTTTTATTGTAAATTAAAGGCACATTAGCCATACTTAGATATAGTAATTCATTATTGAAAATGATAAAATACTATGATTTAGGTTTTACTACGGTCGAAGTTCATCAAAATTACCTCACCAATACTATTTCTTCTGGTTTTTTGGTTTTACCCGAGCATAACAAGATTCTATTAGAATTTGTAAATACCCATTTTAACAACAGAAACTTTGTGTACATCTCTAATCGAATACACTCATACGCAGTGAATCCCACCGTATACCACGAAACCAAAAAGATCGATAACATGCTTGGTATCGCTGTAGTATCAAAGAACCCCAGACAAAAATTGCTTTCTGAACTAGAGGGTTCTTTCTACAAAAAAGACTTAAAGTACTTTTCTTCTATGATTGAAGCTCTACGATGGAAAGATGCATTGCTTAAAAAAGCAGCATCAGTCTAACAATACTCTTATAAAACTAAAATAAGCTTCTTTTTTCTCGAAAGAGGCATCGAATAAAAGTGGCCATTCTGGTCTGCCATTATTTTCTGGAATCAACCATGTATCATCATCTTTAAGTCCCCAAAGCGTAATCGCATACTTTTGAGCTTGTGGAATACCATCAAATATCTCTACTATCTCCGCTACCCTTGCTGCCTGGGCCATAGATCGCTCTACAGTGAATTCAGTTAAATCATCAGCAGCGTTTACTTTTACATCAAGTTCTGCAAAATGTATAAGTACATCTTTTGCAACCAACTCGTCGGTAGCATCCTGTATTTCTTGTCTACTTGGAAAATTATAATCTATATGCATTTGATATCCTACTCCGTCAATTAAATTGCTAGCCTTCAAATTATCTACCATCGCCAACACTTTACCTCTTTTGGTAGCATCAAAAGTCATATTGTAATCATTATAAAACAGTTTTACATCTGGATCAGCGGCTCTTGCAAATTCAAAACACTTTTGAACATAGTTCTCCCCCATTCTTTGCAAAAACAAGGTATTTCTCCATTGTACGCCTGGATCATCGTCAATAGCTTCATTTACTACATCCCAAGAGTTGATTTTACCTTTATATCTGGTAAACACCGCATTAATATATTGCTCGATCAAATCTTCAAATTCCTGATCTGTTCCTGCAAAATTTTCTAATGCTTCCGGTACGCTACGATGCCAAATCAAAGTATGACCATGCACATTCATACCATTCGTTTCAGCATAGTTGATCAATGCATCTACTTTACTCCAATCATAAATGATATTACCTGACCCATCAATGCCCGTAAATACAGAAGCCATTTTCATATCATTCTCGGCAGTAATGCTATTGAACTCTCTTTTATACACCTCATCATAGGCAACTATTTGAGTCCTAGCGGCAGAAACGGCTACGCCAACTAGAAAATTATTTTCTGCTGCTTGCTTCAATGTGACATCAGCAGCAATTTCGGTATCGGTACTTACATTGATAATATTCGAATTTCCCGAGATTCCTCCATCCACAACAGCTCGTACTCTATAATAATATTGGGTGTTTTGAGCTAGTCCTGACACGGTTTCAAACAATTGATTCACTGATCTGTTTTCATACCCCTGCAAAAATGAAGAAAAACCTGCATTATCTGAGACATCCAATTGGTACTCTCCTGCTCTAAATACCGGATCCCAATTTGCTCTAAAACTGGTAAAAGCTATTTCTGAGGCTGCCGTTGCAACTGGCGATGATACTGTCCCCTGCCCCTGATCATGATCATCACCAGAGCATGAGACAAAAAATATCATGGCAAAACATACCACTGCCAGGAAAGGTATTCTACTTAATTCTTTTATTCGTAACATATTTTTTTGAGATTTACAAGGAGAAGGTCTTACAACAAAAGTTGAATTCCTTTCTCCCTGTTTGTATTACTGTCTTTATTAATCTACTACTTATTTATTCCAGTTCTAAAACTTCGAATTTGATATTATCATATTTGTATCCAGACGGAACTACTCCTGCTCCTCCTTCGTGGCTGATCTGCATTTTTACCGCTATAATCGTAGATGGATTTACATCACCATTACTCTGATTACCAGGATCAAAACTGAAACCAAAATCAGACATTCTTAATCGTAAGGTTTGCCATCCTGTACCTTCCAATGGAACTTTGAATAGCCAATTACTTCGATCATCTTCCAGAACAAATTCCATCACTGTTCCTGGAAAACCATCTCCGTTAATATCAATGATCAAAAATGCATTCTCGGCATCTGTAGAAGTTGTCACCGACGCAATGCTTTGGTGTGAGCTTCCCGTAAAAGGATCAGTACCCGTATCATCCCATACAATTTCGGCTCCTGTACTTCCGTCCGCTCCAATTCCAGCTGAAATACGGAACATGTTGTCTCCATAGCTAAACCAATCCGAAGGATAATCATCATTGATACTAGGAATTCCGTTTCCTTCAAAATCTGTGATCAAAATTTCAACAATACCTCCAAGAATTGGTAAATCTTTTGAGACGGATCCGGCAGCAGTAACCAGAGTAAATTCTGTAGTTTCGGTTTTTCCTTCTGGGAATATAAAGGTGAGTTCTTGCGGAGAAACCACGGTAAATCCTCCCACCGATTCTCCATCGATCAAAACATCTTCAACATTAAAAAACCAATCTCCAAATACTCGAATTTCAACACCAGCTTCGGCTTTATCCGGAGCAAAAGTATCCTGAACAGTTAAAGTAGGTTCTGGTTGAATGATTTCAAATTCTGTAGACACCGTAGTTCCAAACTGATTTTTAAAGGTTACATTTTGATTTCCAAAACGACTTCCCAGATCTACATCAAAGGGAACATTAAAAAAAAGTGCCACATCAGAATTCAAAGTAGTATTAAAGCCTACATTAATTTTATCATCAAAAATGATCTCTTTCATATTGCTTAGACCACTACCTTCTACTCTTACTAGAACGTCTGGGAAACCCGAATTGATCCTTGGGTCATCTCCCAACGATAATATATTTGAGATTACAGGATCTCCAAAGGTTTCTTCTTTACTATCATTCTCACAAGAGGATAATACTATGAATCCCAATAATGGTAAACATAAAACCAGTAAGTTATAGATAGAAAATCTTGATTTATTATTTCTTATCATGATGTATCGTATTAATCATTAATTACATAATCTACCGCTGGACTTGTTGTGTCAATAAATGATAACTCCGCCGCTGGAATAGGGAAAAGAAAATTAGCGTTATCTATATCGGTTACAAACACAGGATCGGTATCTAATGGCACTAGGCTATTTGCCGTACCTCTGTTCTGTACTCTGATAATATCTCTTGCCATGGCTCTATCCATTCGCAGCAAATCCAGCCAGAATTTACCAGCTTCCAAGGCCAATTCTATTCTTCTCTCATTCATGAGATCCTCTTTGCTGATCATCATTTTTTCTGCAAGACCAGCTCTTCTTCTCACCTGATTAAACGCCTCTATGGCTTGTGCATCTCCAGTAGACGCTCCGTTTCCTAAAATAGCTTCGGCGTATATCAATAAGATATCTGCATACCTCATCAGTTGAGTACTCATTTCAGTTCTCATAAAAAATACGTTAGGATGTTCATTTAGAGAGCCCACCACATATTTTCGATATCGAATTTTGGTGGCCGAGTTATCTCCATTTTCAGGAAAAGTATACCCTCCATCCACAGTTTTTAACTCATCATACTGTCGCCCGGGTTCCATAATGATCCATTTACGACGTAAATCCTCTTCTCCGGGATCTGCTACCTTGTCAAACGCCAAAAACAAATCTATACTTGGAGCTACAGAACCAAAAGCTCCGTTGTTCCCTACCAAATCATCATCATCGATCAAGTACGCCTGATTGGTATTTTGAATCCCCCACAATCCATTGATCGAAGTCCAAACCCATCTATAAATCCCTTCTCGGTTTACACTTAGCGATGGGTTTATAAATTGATCCTGATAATTAGTCTGCAGACTATGTAATCCACTATCGATAACCATTTTTGCATATGCTCTGGCGTTTTCATAGTCTTTTAAGGTCAGATACATTTCTGCAAGAAATGCCCAGGGAGCTGTTTTCCCTACTCGACGTTGATCCGAAGGATTAAGCGGTAATAGATCTGCAGCTTTTTTCAAATCGCTTTCGATAAAGGCGTAGATACTAGGTACTGTATTTAAACGGTACCTTGTAGAGGTATCTGCTGTAATTTGATCAATCACAGGAATCTCTCCCCACAACCTGACCAAATAGAAGTATGCAAAAGCTCTTACAAATCGAGCTTCTCCTTCTACCTGATTTTTAACCTCTTCAGAAATATCAGGACTTAAGCCTTGGTCAATAATCTTTAATAGTTGATTGGCATCTGCTATTCCTTTGTAAAAACCTTCCCAGCCTTCTAAAAGTGTTCTGTTATTGACTCCCACCGCAAACAGTTTATAAGGCGCATCAGCTTCGAACCCTATAGAATTACCCGCCAACATATCCAAAGAATACATAAACTTGTCATTGGTGGTAAAAAAGGCCTGACCATATAGTGTATTTGCACCAGCTAGTAATTGATCATCGGTCATATAAAAATTATCCTCGGTAATCGTATCTACTACCGGTACTTCTAAAAAATCGTCTCCACAAGAAGCGAGAAAGATCAACATCAAAACGTGTGTAAAAACTTTATAACTATTTTTCATACCCATCATATTATTTTCCTTTTTCATAATTAAAATTGAACATTAAGTCCAAGAGTAATAGTTCTTGGAACTGGATATCTACCAAAATCAATTCCCTTCAGTAATGCACTTTGATTTAAAGAACCTACTTCTGGGTCATAACCGGAATAATTCGTTAGTGTATATATGTTTTGTAAAATTGTATATACTCGTACCCGATCAAAAAAGTTGTTTTTACCAAATGTGTCTTTTGGCAATGTGCACCCCAATGTTACACTCTGTATCCTGAGATAAGAACCATCTTCGATAAAACGATCAGACACTCTTGTGTTTCCATTTCTATCACCATCAGAATACCTTGGTAAGCTTCCGTTAGGGTTTGCGGCACTATATCGATCAATAACAGTAGCTGCTTGATTAGAATTGAAACGATTGATTCCCTCTGTAAAAACTCTGGTATAATTGTAAATATCGTTCCCATATGATCCCTGAAGAAAGATAGACAGGTCAAACATTCTGTATCTAAAGTTATTGGTAATACTGAAAGTAAAGTCCGGATGTGGATTCCCGATGAATGTTCTATCATTGGCATCAATTACACCGTCATCATTCAGGTCTTTGAATCGAATATCTCCTAGCCACGTTCCGTTGGCCTCACTAATAGAGCTTTCTGCAGGAATAGGGCCATTGGTTAATTCTTCCTGCGATCTAAACAAACCATCGGTTACAAAACCAAAGAACATTCCGATGGGTTGTCCTACTTGTGATCTTGTTAAATCAGCAATAACATCTTCGTCTTGTATCGTTCCTATAATGGCATCATCATCATTGGATAGTTCTCTGATTTCATTTCGATATAAGGAAAAGACAATGTTAGAATCCCAACTAAAATGTTCTTTGTTAATGTTCTTTGTGGATAAATTCACATCAATACCATCGTTGATCATTTCTCCGAAATTCAACACCGGAGGTTGAATACCGATAAAAGACAAGGAGTTCAAACTTCCTAAAAAGCCTGGTAAGGGTTGAATAGCTAAAAAGTCTTTTGATGTCTTTCTATATACATCTACATCCAATCGGATTTTACTATTAAAAAAACCTAGTTCTACTCCCAGGTTAGGTGAAATCAACGATTCCCAGGCTACATCTGCATTTGGGAAGTTTGCTGCACTAAATCCACTCCCAAAAGCTGTATTTACATTTCTAAGCAAGGTTCTAAAAAGGTTATCATTGATTTGCTGATTTCCACTGGTACCGTATCCTACTCTTATCTTGAAGTAATCCCATACGTTGGAAACGCTTTCCATAAAAGGTTCTTCGCTCACTACCCATGCTGCAGAAGCCGATGGAAAAACTCCCCAACGATTATTAGGACCAAATTTTGAAGATCCATCATATCGTACAGAAGCGGATAGCAAATACTTGTCTAAATAATTGTAATTGATTCTACCAAAGTAAGACGCAATAGTGCTAGACCCTTCGAAAGATTCTACCAATGATTCTTCGGCGTCACCTGTATTTAAACCATCCACCTCATTACTTGGGAAATTTGATCGTTGTCCTGACAAGCCTTGAAATTGGCTCTTCTGCGCCTCGGCCCCTAATAACAATCTAAATCTATGATCTCCAAATTGTGGTGAATAGGTCAAGTAGTTTTTAAACAGATAATAAAAACCCTCATTTGCTGACTTAAATGCTGTATTGGTATCATTTTTAATAGATCCAAAATCAAAGGTTGGAAAAAACTTTCGGTCTTTGCTGTATTGTAATCGTACCCCAGATCTGTTCTAAAACTTAAATTATTTGCTAGTTGAAAATCTAAAAATAGGTTCCCATTAATTTTATATCGTTCTAGCGTACTACTCCTAATTTCTGCAGATGCTACCGGGTTTAATGCAGCAGTATTACCCAGCACATTATCTGGAGATCCGAAGGTTCCGTCTGGATTTCTAATGGGTATATCGGGGGTTTGTCGTAGAGCTGTAGTAATGGTACCATTTCGAGAATCGTTTAACCCCACCTCTTCAAGAGAATTACTCAAATTAATATTATGTCCAAATTTCAACCAGTCATTTACCTTGTAATCCAAATTTAATCGAGCTCCAAATCTTCGTAACCCAGAATTGATGACAATTCCTTCCTGATCAAAATAATTGATCGAAGCATAAAACTTTGCATTTTCTTTACCTCCTGATAATGACAGTTGATGATTTGTGATAGGTGCTGCTCGAAAAATAGCTCGTTGCCAATCTGTCCCTTCTCCCAAAATACTAGGATCCTCGAATTGAGGAAGCGGCGGAAGATTTACCGATGGTGTTTGTCTGGCCTCATTAGTATACTCAGCATACTCTCTAAGGTTCATTATATCAATCAAAGTTGGAGCAAACTGTACTCCTCCGTAGGTTTCGTAACTAATTTTGGCTTTTCCTACCTTTCCTCGTTTTGTGGTAATCAGTACTACTCCATTCGATGCTTGAGCTCCATAAATGGCAGCCGCGGATGCATCTTTTAGTACTGTTATAGATTCTATATCATTTGGATTTAACGCAGAAAGTGGACTTACCGCTGTTTGCCCTCCTGTACCTCCAAAACGAGAAAAATTGAAAGATTGCGTAGAAGCATTGGTTACGTTTACTCCATCAATGATATAAAGAGGTTCGTTGGTTCCTGTAACCGATGTGATCCCCCTAACCCGTATAGAAACTGCTCCTCCAGGTTGTCCAGAACTTCGGGTAACGGTAACACCGGAAACTAACCCCTGAATTCCCTGATCAATATTGGGGATAGTTTGCTTTGCTAGCGTTTCTGCACTGATGGTAGAAATTGCAGAGGTTAAGTCTTTTTTACTACTTTCTCCGTATCCTATTAATACGACTTCATCCAAATCGGTGGCATCCTGAGTCATGACGATGTTGATGCGTTTTGAATCGGTGTAGGTTCTTTCTACGGTTTCCATTCCCAGGTATGAGAATTGTATAGTGTTTCCTTTTGAAACTCCATTTAACTCGTAGTTCCCGTCAAAATCTGTAGTTGTACCGTTGCTGGTTCCTTTTACCAACACAGTAACTCCTGGCAATGGCGAGTTGTTCTGATCTGTTACCATACCAGTTATACGATCTCCTTGCGATAAAACGGGTTGTATTCCAATTATGAGTATTGCAATAATTGCAAGTTTGAGTTTGATCATAAGTGTGATTTTTGATTATTAATAAACTGTTGTATAGCAATTTTTGTTTTCATATTTCTGCTTATTTAAGGGTGGTTGTTTTTGTAAGTACCTGTATTGACTCTGCTCCCTTGGGAGTGGTTTTTAGGTTAGGTTGTTTTCCTCCTACATGAAATTGAATTGATCCGGGAGTGATATCAATTTTTCCTTCTGAAGTAATACGAGCATATTGCTTTGGGGTAATTTTGAAGCTTACTTTTTTGGTTTCACCTACACTCAGATTAATCCGTTCGAAACCCACTAACGAATGTACCGGAGCATTCTCATCCTGGACGTTATGAGATATATAAAGCTGTAGCACTTCGTCTCCTTCTCTCTTCCCTGTATTGGTAACCTCAACAGTAATTGGAATATCTTCATTAAGTTTGACCTCATCAGGGATTTCCAGGTGATCATAGGTAAAATTGGTATAGGATAATCCATGCCCAAAAGGATACAGAGGCTCTCCTTTGAAGTACTTATAGGTACGGTTGGTCATATCATAGGACTTAAAATCCGGAAGGTCTTCTGTAGACTTATAAAAGGTAACCGGTAAGCGACCCGCCGGGTTGTAATCCCCAAATAACACATCTACAATGGCTTTTCCTCCAAATTCTCCTGGGTACCAAGATTCTACAATTGCTGGTATATGCTCATCAGCCCAATTTACAGCCAATGCACTTCCATTCATTAAAACCAAAACTATAGGCTTATCAAGAGCGGCTACCTCTTTCATAAGCCTTAGTTGTGATTTTGGTAAAGAAATCTCTGATCGATCCCCCTTATCAAATCCTTCTAGTACCACTGGCATTTCTTCTCCCTCAATATCAGGCGAGAGCCCTAAGCATAGTACTATTACTTCAGACTTTTTAGCCAGTTCTATAGCTGTTGATAGCAAATCTTCATCCATGTGCGCCCACACTAATTGCGCCTGTGGATCTGTATGATAATTAAAAAACTCTATTCTTATATCTTTGGCTTCCCCTTGGGTCAAATCAGCATCAAAATATCTAGTTTTAGGTTCATGGTCATCACTGAACTCAAACTTTAAAGTGTCATTGACATAAAATTTCCCTCCACTGCTGGCTCGTAATGCAATTCGATACTTACCCGTTTTTGGGGCTACCAATTGTCCTGTCCATTTTACAGAGAACTCATCCGAAACCAAACCATCAATTGGTTTTTTGGGCATCCATATAAAATCTATTACACTATCGTTTCTAGTGAATTTTGGAGTTCCTTCCCATTTTTGATTGTCAAAATATTCTCCTTTTAACCCACGGTTACTTCCATTTTTAAGGGCATTCGACGGGATCGGTTCCAGTAAAGGCCATCCTTCTGCGATATTACTTCCTTTGGCATAATGCACCTGTGCATTAGGCAGCTTCTCTTGAATTGCTTTTAAAGGGGTAATTCGGTTATGAGGAGTACCATGGTAATTCCCCAATAACACTTGTTTTGAGTTTGCATTGGGTCCTATAACTGCTATCGAGGAAATATTCTTATCCAGCGGTAATGTTTGTTTTTCATTTTTCAAAAGCACTATGGATTCTTTTGCCGTTTTCTCTGACAAGGCATAGTGCTTTTCACTGCCTACAACTTCATAAGAAAGATCAGACCAAGGCACCATATGATCAGGATCAAACATTCCTAATTTAAACCTGGCTTCCATCAATCTGGCTAATGCTCGATCAACTTTGGCTTCATCTACGATTCCTTTTAAAACAGCATCTGTAAGATTGGGATCAAAGACATTTCCACAGTTTAGGTCTGTTCCTCTATCGACTGCCAAGGCAGAAGCCTCTACAGCATCTTTGGATAATCCATGTTTATTAGGCTCCCAAAAATCATTGAGCGCCCAACAATCTGAAACCACATACCCATCAAAGCCCCATTCTTTTCTAAGAATGTCATTCAATAGTAAGTTACTCCCACAACATGCTTCATCTCTATATCTATTGTAAGCGCACATTACAGATTGTACATTGGCTTCTTTGATTGCTGCTTCAAAAGCAGGTAGATAGGTTTCTTTGAGGTCTTTGTCTGAAGTATGGTAATTGTCTTCGTGTCTGGATTTTTCTGGTCCACTATGTACGGCAAAATGTTTTGCAGTAGCAATTACCTTAAAGTATTTGGGATCGTCTCCTTGTAAACCTTTTATGAAGTTCACTCCCATTCTACCAGTGAGATATGGATCTTCTCCATAGGTTTCTTGTCCACGCCCCCATCTGGGATCTCTGAAAATATTAATATTAGGAGTCCAAAATGTAAGCCCCTGATATATCCCTCGTTTATTCTCCTTAACAAAGCGATGATGTTTTGCCCGAGCCTCATCAGAAATTACCGTACCTATTTCAAACATCAATGATTTATCAAATGTAGCGCCCATCCCAATGGCCTGAGGAAAAACTGTGGCTTCTCCTGCTCTTGCTACTCCATGCAAACATTCATTCCACCAATTATATGCAGGGATACCCAAGCGATCAATCGCAGGAGCATCATAACGCATCTGAGAGACTTTTTCTGCAAGGGTCATCTGATCTATTAAATCATTTACTCGTTCTGTGATGTCTAATTTTGGATTTTGAAATTTGTATTCATATTCCTTTTTTGCCATACATCCCATATCCAATTGCAATAGCAATGCTAGGAGAATTACGTTACAAAGCTTCAAGAGTTTTTTCATTGGTTGTTGTTTCCTATTTTATTGTTGTTTAAGATTTCATGACATAAAACTCAAAAGCAAAACAAGAAGTCCAAACACGATTCCTATCAACATAATCTCCATAAAAATCTTTAGCTTCGAATATTTTTTCTTCATGCTATTGTTTAGTCCTGAATTTTTTAACAATTTAGAAACGGATATGAAAAAATAATGCTACAAAAAGAGCATTAACTGCAAAATTTGTTGCATAACCCCAGGTAAACAAAGGGATGCTTCAGAATGAGAATACAAGGCTACATAAATGCTATTGCTAAAGGAGCATTGGTGATTAGTTCACTTTGGCAAAGACTTTATTTTGAAACCGTAAAACATGGTACCGATCACCTTTGTTGTTATTTCAATGATTGGTATTATAGTAAGCGATTGTTACGATTATAGTACGGATGGAGAGTATCTTATTATTTATTCTTGAGAATTTCCAATTGAACGACATTTCAATTTTCGGCTTTGTTAAGAAAATATAGGATTAGGATTGTTCCGTTTCTACTTCTGTCGGCAGGATACCAAAATGATTTCTAAAACACTTTGTAAAGTATGATGGTGAAGAAAATCCAACCTGGTAGCAAACATCACTAATATTATTATGTCCTTTTTCAAGAATTTGCTTGGCTCTTTGCAAACGGATATTTCTTAAAAATTGATTGGCTGTTTGCCCAGTCAGGGTTTTGATTTTTCGATAAAATTGGCTTCTGCTTAGGTTTAATTGATAGGCCAATGATTCTACACCAAGATTGGGATCATTAATATTCTCATTGATATAGTTCAACACCTTCTCTATAAAATCTTTATCCAAAGAAGTAGTGTTGGTTTCGATATCATTATCAACAATAGCACTAAAGTATTTATTAAACAGCAGTTGTCTACTGGTCAATAATTGAGATAAACGTGACTTTAGCACTCTAAGATCAAATGGTTTGCTCAAGTAAGCATCCGCCCCAGATTCTATACCTTTTAAACGATCTTCATGCATGGTTTTGGCAGTCAACATTAACAAAGGAATATGACTGGTTTGAATATCATTCTTTATTGCGGCACAAAAATCAAAACCATCCATTTCTGGCATAATCACATCGGTAATAATTATATCTGGGATTTCATTTTTGGCTTTTTCCAAACCTTCTGCACCGTTGGAAGCCGTAAAAATTTTATATCGATCGATCAATTCTCTTTTGAGATAATTACGTAGTTCGGTATTATCCTCGACTATAAGAAGTCTATGTTCTTTGGGTTCTTGTTTTTTCTCTTCCTCTAGTTCCTTTGGAGCAGACAAAACTATATTTTCAATCTTAGGTTTGTCCTCTACTGACTTACTAAGGATGATTTCATCCTGCTGAAAATGGGAATTCCCCAAAGGTAAAACTACTTTGAAAGTGGTCCCTTTACCCACTTCGCTATCCACCAGGATGTTTCCTTTGTGTAATTCTACTAATCCTCTCACCACCTCTAGCCCTATCCCTGTACCTCCGTAATACCACTTGTTAAGATTATTTACCTGGTAAAATCGCTCAAAAATCTTATCCAATTGTCCCTTTTTGAGTCCTGGTCCTGTGTCAGAAATACAAATTTCAAAAGTATTCTGCTGGCCAGTATTCTCTTCAGATTCGAGCGTGTTACTATAGATTTCTATTAAAATATTTCCTCCTTCGGGAGTAACCTTAAATGCATTGGACAAAAGATTAAAAATGATTTTCTCCATCATGCTTTTATCTACCCACCCTTCTAAGGTATCCACGTTATGCTCTACACCTAAACTTATATTTTTATGATATGCTTCTTGTTTAAAATAACTCACCACCTCGACTACAAAATCAATGATATCCAAACGCTGCGCTTTCACTCTTAACTTATTCATTTCCAATTTTCGGAAATCCATGAGCTCATTGATCAACCTGGAAAGTCGATCTGTATTTTTATGAATAACAAGATGCTTTTCTCTTATTTCATCAGGAAATTGATATTTCTTACTATTGATAATGTCAATAATTGGATTGATGATTAAAGTTAGAGGTGTTCTAAACTCATGCGAGATATTGGTGAAGAATTGTAATTTTTTATTGTTTAACTCTTCCTCTTTTATTCTTTTCTCCCTTTCGTTTTCAATGAGCTGTTTTTCTTTTATCCTATTTTGAGTTAGAGTATTCAGCAAATAAACTCCAAGTAAAAACAGTAACGCATAAGCAGCAATTGCCCAGTTTGTTTTCCACCAGGGAGGTAATATGGTAATTTTTAATTCTAATGGGGTTTCATTCCAAACACCATCGTTGTTGGCCACCTTTACTTTAAACGTATAATTTCCATAATCCAAATTGGTATAGGTAGCACTTCTCATGTTGCCTACATAATTCCAGGATTCTTCCAAACCTTTCAAATAATACGCGTATTGATTCTTTTCTGGTCTCGTATAGTTTACTCCTGCATATTCTATAGTAAAAACAGATTGTGTATGCGTTAGTGAAATGCTATCTGTTTCAGAAATCACCTGTTTTAACGGTGAGTCTGTTTCGCTCGGAATTACATTTTTATTAAATAACTTAAAACCGGTGAGGTATAGATTAGGCGTACTCGTATTGATTTTGATACTTCTAGGATTGAAGTAATCGATTCCCTTATAATTCCCAAAATACAGATTACCGGATTCGTCTCGATGTACCGCATTGAAGTTATAATCATTAGATAATAAACCGTCGTTTACATTATATCCTGAAACTTTATTGGTTTGAACATTCAACTTATGAATTCCCTGATTTCCACTCACCCAAATATGACCATCCTGATCTTCAATAATAGCAGAAACATTTTCTTCCTGCAAACCATTCTGTTGATTATACCATGTAAAAGCATTTTGATTTTCATCATACCTACACAATCCCTGTCCTCGGGTTCCAATCCAAATTATATGATCCGAACTTTCGTAAATAGATAAAATATGATTCGCATTCAGAGAGTTTTGGTTTTTTGGAGACATCTTTTGCCGAATAGAGACAATTGAATAGGTATTTTGTTCTTCTGGAACTACCTTAAACAAACCTGTGGTTGCTCCAACCCAAATATGATCATTATGATCTACAAGAACTCTTCGAATAGAACTTGTGTGTATATTTTGCTGCATGAATGTCTTACTATTATGATGTGTAATCTCATTACTATCATAATCATAAGATAATAATCCACCATAAAAGGTACCTATCCAAATTTTACCATTGGAGTCTTCTGAAAAGCTCAAAATACTATTAGTAGTTAGTGCTCCATTGGTATTTATTGGATTAAAGTTGATAAATTGTTGTGACCCTTTTTTCAAAAGAAATATGCCACTGTTCCAACTACCAACCCATAGGTTTTCTTTACTATCAAAATAAATAGCTTGAATATCATTACTAGTTAAACCTGAAAAATCCGTGCTTTTTGTATGGATATGTTTAAACTTTGAGGTTTGCGGATCATAGATATCTATTCCTCCTCCATCCATACTCATCCAAAACCTGTTCTTCTGATCCTGTACAATCCCCGTAACCGCACTTGCTTCCAAAGAATTAGCAATACTTGGCAGGCTTTCTATTTGTTCAAACTTATCGTACAACTTGTCATATACTCCGATACCACTGTTGTAATACCCCATCCAGATTCTATCATTTTTATCCAGGAACAATGACCATATAGAATTAGAACGAATACTGCTATCATCTTTTTTATCAAACAAGTAGTTTTTGATTACGTTCCCTGCTTTGTCAATATGAAAAAGCCCGTCATTCTCTGTTCCACACAAAATAGTTCCATCGGATGCTACCGCTAATGATAATATTCTCTTTGAAGTTATGGGTAAATGCAATATTTCTATATCCTCTTCTTGTCTATTCACTTTATACAACCCTGAAGATAAACTCCCAATCCAGATGTTATTTTCTTCACTAATGAATAAGGATTGAATAGGTTCTTGAATGGTTTGAGAATCATGATTAGACAAAAACAACGAAGGTCTGAGCGTTTGCGTATCGGGATCAAACTCTTTGAGACCAACATTAGTACCTGCATATACTTTACCCTTTCTATCTGTTTTCAGGGTATAAATATTCAAAATCCCGGTTTTTGAGGTTGTACTAAAACCAATATTAGGAATATGATGTACTTCAAAATCTTCCGTATCGAGCTTAAATAATCCTTTTTCAAAAACACTGACAAATAGATTCCCCTCATGATCTTCGGTAATGCTACTCACTGCCATATGGTTATTAAAACCATTATCTGCATCCTTGGTTAGGCTTATATTTTTAAATCGATCCTGACCTCTATCGTACAAACTTAAACCACTTTCCGTTCCTACCCACAACCTATTGTTCTTATCCAAATACGTACAAAAGATCATACTACTATTTATGGATACTGAATCTTTGGAGGTATCTGGATATGAGATATATTCGATACCATCATATCTATGAATCCCAGCTCCGTTGGTTCCTATCCAAATAAAACCATAGTGATCCTGTATAATGGTAGACACCGCTGTTTTTGAAATTCCATCTTTTGTGGACACAAAATTGAAATCTGTAGAAGGCTCCTGTCCCCAAAGATGAGTCATCAATAACAGGAAAGAGAAAATTGAAAATATGGTCCTATTGATGTACATAAACGAGGGGTATTACAAAAAATAAAGTTACTATCTTTTTCTGTATTTATATTTTATTGTCTTTTTTACCATCCAACTTTACCTAAAGAGTGACTCAACAAAAAGCTATTTCTGACGATAACCTCCATTCAATTATCCTGTAAAATAAGTCAATACAGAAATTACAACGACTACTAACAAAATAGACAACACCACATCCAACCATGTAAAGCTCGCTTTGGCCTCTTCTTTTTGAGATTGAGAAAGTGTTCCAAATGCCAATCCTTTAATCGCATGATAATTTGGTGGTGCGGTTACCAGACTAGTACTAATACAAACCAAAACGGAAAAAATAAACATAAAAATAGCCATATGCGCAAAGTTGATGGTGGCAAACTTATATAGTACTCCAGATAAATCGTCCTTACTAATCTCTGCAGTAATACGTAGACCGGCAATCAATAATCCGGAAAACAACGTAACAATTGCTGCTTTTGAATTTACTCTCTTCCAAATGATGCCTAGTACAAAAACTGCGGTGATAGGAGGAGCAATATAGGATTGAACACTTTGCAAATATTGATACAATACTCCGCCTCCTATTTTATTCATAATCGGAATCCAAATAATTCCCAAAATCACTACCAAAGCGGTAGCTACCCGTCCGATATTTAATAATTTCTTCTCAGGGGTTTCTGGCTTCAATTTTTTATAAATATCTATGGTGAATATCGTAGAGCAAGAGTTAAATACTGAGGCCAAAGAGCTCATCAATGCAGCCATCAAACCACCAGCTACCAAACCTTTGATTCCTGTTGGCAACAATGTTTTTACCAGTACTGGAAATACTTCATCTGCTCTTTCATATTCTAGAACTCCCTGTTTTGCTAGGGCGAAAGCTATAATCCCAGGGATCAGGAAAATAAAGATCGGAAGTATCTTGAGATAAGCACCAAAAATGGCACCTCTCCTACCAATCTTAATATTATTAGCTGCCAAAGTTCGCTGTACTATATATTGATCAGTACACCAATACCATACCCCTACTATAGTTCCTCCTATTAATAAACCGGTCCAAGGAAAATCTGGATCAGACATTGGTCTCCACATATTAAAATGATCTGAACCCGCTGTTGCTCTTAGATTTTCCCATCCTCCAACTTCTTGAAGTCCTAGATAGGTAATAATAATCGATCCGGCTATCAACACAACTGTTTGTAAGGTTTCGGTATAGATTACAGCTTTCATTCCTCCAATAATGGTATATGCTCCGGTGAAAACAACAATCCCAATAGCTCCATACCAAAAAGGAATACCCAGCAATTCTGAAACTACAATTCCTCCTGCATAAATAGTCACAGAAACCTTGGTAATTACATATCCAGCTAACGAAAACACAGACAAAAACCATCTTGAACGGCTATCGAAACGTTTTTCTAAAAACTCGGGCATGGTAAATACTTTACTACGCATATAAAAAGGGAGAAACAACCATCCCAAAAGTAATACTATCCACGCATGCAGTTCGTAATGTGCCATTGGCATTCCGGATTCTGCTCCCGTTCCTGCCAAACCTACAACATGCTCCGATCCAATATTGGAAGCAAAAATAGAGGCCCCGATTACGAACCATCCTACATTTCTTCCTGCAAGAAAATAATCTGCTGTATCTTTATTTTTTTGCAATATTACCCATACCGCTACTCCAATTAATGCTAAAAAATAGGTGCCTAGCACCACCCAATCTAATTGTCCTAAGACTGATTCCATATCCTATGATTACTGTTGTTTTTATTACACGAGAATATACTTTTCATAAAATGAAAAAACATTTACTAACAAATACTCTCTTTTTAACTTAAAATCTTAACAAAAACCAAAACTATTATATGAACGTGCAACAGCATAACACATTTGAAGCAAATCCTATAAATCATGATGCATCAAAACTTATGAAATTATTAAAATGATATGAGTAGTCTTTCTTTAATTATGAATATTCTAAAAAGTCAATTGCTATTTTGATAATGATACTGTTTCATAATAAAACGATTTATATAGTTTTTATGCGCTGAATTTCAAATTGACGCTTCTATTTAATATCACATTTGAAGCAACTCCTATAAATCATGTTGTATTTTAAAATTTAAACATTAATTAATGAGATAATGCTAATTAATTGGTGAAAAAATGATTTAAATTTCAATAAGAACTACTAAAAACTTTTAATCATGAAAAGGTCTTGATTAAAAGTAATAGCAATAAGTATTGAAACTCATATTAGAAATTTGTCCGGTATGAAAAAGAATAGAATCACTCAAAAAGCAATAGCGAAAGAGTTCAATGTATCTATCGCTACGGTATCCAAAGCACTTAGTGACAGTTATGAAATTAGTATAGGAACCAAAACAAAAATTAGAGCATACGCCGAAGCTCATAACTATAAATCATTCATGATAGATCCAAGGGTAGAGTTACAAAAAAACACCAAAACCATTGGAGTCATTATCCCAAATATGTTGAATCAATTTTTTACTAAAGTTTTTGTTGGTATCGAAAAAATAGCTACCGAAAAAGGATACAATCTTATCACCTGCATCTCTAACGAATCTCTGGAAAAGGAAGCTGGAGCAATTGAACTCTTAAAAAATTCGTATTTGGATGGATTTATTTTATCCATTGCTGAAGAAACCCAGGTTAGAAGAGATTTTAGACATTTTCAAAATACCATTAATCAAGGTATCCCAATGATGATGATCGATCGTATCACGGATGCTATCGATTGTGATAAGGTTGTTGTAAATGATAAAGAAGGAGCCTATAACGCCACCAAACATTTTATAAATACAGGATGTCAAAACATTGCTATTGTATCCAATATTCATCGTTTAAGCGTAGGTAAATTAAGATTAGAAGGATACAAACAAGCGCTTATGGAAGCGAACCTACCTATTGATGATGCCTTAATTTTGAAAGTAGACGAATTTAATGACATCAATACTTTATTGAAGATCATGCTAGATTCTAAAAAAGTAGATGCCATCCTTTGTCTTGAAGAAGACGCAGCAGTCAACACCTTAAAACTGGTGAAATCCAGAGGATACCGGGTTCCTGAAGATATTTCTATCATTGGTTTCACCAATGGGATATTACCTCGCTATGTAAGTCCTTCTATTACAACAATAAGTCAGCATAGTACCTATTTGGGTGAAATTGCTGCCAAAATGCTAATTGATAGAATAGAACAAACAGACACTCCAACAACTTACACCACCAAAGTGATTAAAACCAACTTGATAGAAAGGGAGAGTACTAAGAGTATTGTTGAAGTCTTCTAACTTCTATGTACATCATAGCTATTTAAGATATTTTATCCTTTTGTGTTTAAAATATAGAAGGTTAGGTCCAAAACTCACGAAAATTATTCGTATCGTAAATTAAAATTCCAGCTTACTCATCTATGGCACAAATGATTACATCCTATAATCTAGACTTTTGCGACCTAGATGTTTATGAAAATTATGTAATTTCAAGAATACATGAGGGTGTAACAACTACCCCAGAGAACCTCAAAATATTTGCTAAGCTGATCGACATCCACTACAAAAACAAACCTTTTGTATACATATCGCATCGGGTACATTCTTTTTCTATTAACCCAATCATTCATGCAGAGTCTTCCAAAATACCGAATCTAATGGGATTCGCTGTAGTATCTCCAGACCCACAGCAAAAACAACAATTTGAAATGGAAAAGATGTTTTTCAAAAAGGATTTTAGGTTGTTCGAAACTTTAGAAGAAGCTATTGACTGGAAAGAAGAAATCCTAAAAAAACATCACGACTAGCCACAAAAAAAGTGAAGCCAAACGACTTCACTTTCCAAATGCATATTATACAGACCCGTTTATTTTGCAATATTTACGGCCCTTGTTTCTCTGATCACGGTCACTTTTACCTGTCCTGGATACGTCATATCTGTTTGAATCTTTTGTGAAATTTCAAAAGAAAGGCTTGATGCTCTTTCATCATTTACTTTTTCACTCTCTACAATTACACGAAGTTCACGTCCTGCTTGTATCGCATAGGCCTTTTTTACTCCGTCGAATGCAAACGCTATTTCTTCCAAGTCTTTTAATCTTTGAATATAAGAATCCAACACCTGACGTCTTGCTCCTGGTCTTGCTCCACTAATGGCATCACAAACCTGAATAATTGGTGATATCAAAGAGGTCATTTCTACCTCGTCGTGGTGAGCTCCAATAGCATTACAAACCTCTGCTTTCTCTCCGTATTTTTCTGCCCATTGCATTCCCAGAATTGCATGAGGCACCTCTGTTTCTGTTTCTGGCACCTTACCGATGTCATGCAACAATCCTGCTCTTTTGGCTAATTTAGGATTCAACCCTAGTTCTGCCGCCATTACTCCACAAAGTTTAGCTACTTCTCTGGAGTGTTGCAACAGGTTCTGACCATAAGAAGACCTGTATTTCATTCTCCCTACGGTTTTAATCAACTCGGGATGTAAACCATGAATTCCTAGGTCGATTACTGTTCGTTTACCTACTTCTATAATTTCTTCTTCAATCTGTTTTTTGGTCTTCTTTACAATCTCTTCAATACGTGCTGGGTGAATTCTACCATCAGTTACTAGTTTATGAAGTGATAACCTAGCAACCTCACGACGTACAGAATCAAAACAAGATAAAATAATTGCCTCTGGGGTGTCATCTACAATAATTTCTACTCCTGTTGCTGCTTCTATTGCTCGAATGTTTCGTCCTTCTCTACCAATAATCCTACCTTTTACATCATCGCTCTCAATATTAAATACAGAAACACAATTATCTATAGCCTCTTCGGTCCCGATTCTTTGGATCGTATTGATAATTACCTTCTTCGCTTCTTGTTGAGCAGTAAGCTTTGCTTCTTCAATGGTATCCTGAATCAAAGCCATCGAATCCGTTTTGGCTTGTTCTTTTAAAGACTCTACCAGCTGTTCTTTAGCCTCCTCTGCAGACAAACCAGAAATTACCTCAAGTTGCTGCACTTGACTCTTATGTAGCTTTTTAAGTTCAGTCTGTTTTTTGTCTAGATACTCATTACGCTGATTGTACGTCTTTATCTTATCTTCTAGCTCTACATTTAATTTTTTGTTTTTAGACAGCTCGTTAGACACCTGAGATTCTTTATCTCTAGTTCTTTTTTCAGCCTCGGCCATCTTTTTATCACGAGAGAGAATTACTTTCTCATGTTCAGACTTCAGTTCTATAAATTTTTCTTTGGCCTGTAATATCTTATCTTTCTTTATTGTTTCTCCTTCGCTTTTAGCTTCTCTAACAATACTTGCCGATGTTTTCTTAGCATTTTTAATAATTTCTGATGCTTTACTGCGCTCCAGTACCTTAGCGATAATAAAACCTACCACTAACCCCACTACCGAAGCTACAATCAAAAATATAGTGTTATCCATAATTGTTGTTGATGTTTATATATAAAAAAAGCCTGCACTAGTAAAGGTTTCGTATAAACTCTGTAAAAACAGGTTTAGGGCTAACAAATTGCTCAAGAATCCGCTCAAGGCGGCGCGCTTTTACAACTTAAACTCACCCTTTTTAATTAATTCTTGTTGAGTTTATCAAAATACAACTAGTGCAGGCAGTAACCTTATTTATTTTAAAGAACGTTATGACAGATGATCATACAGCAATTCATTAAGCGCACTTAATCGGCTTGCTACATTAACCATATCGTCGTTTTTATCTATACTTTTTTGTTCGACCTGAGCCGCAAATTGCAATGCACACATTGCTAACACGTCTTGCTTATCTCTTACCGCATAGCTCTGCTCAAATTGCTTTATCATAGCATCTATCTTTTTTGCAGCTTTACGTAATCCTTCTTCCTGTTCAGGATTGATCGTAAGTGGATATACCCGATCTGCTATTGATAGTTTGATTTTAAGCTTTTCTGCCATACATATATTATTCTGAGAGTTGTGCAATACACATATCTATCTCTCTTATCAAGGCGTTTATTTTGAGCTTGGTCTCCCTTTTATATTCGTCACTGCCCAGTATTGCATTGGCATTTTTGAGTGCACTGAACTTTTCTTCCCAATGCTTTAATTCATCTTGTTGAAGTGAGGAATTAGCCTCTAATTCCTGAATTTTCTTCTTGAGATCTACATTCTGCCTTTTCATTAATTCATACTTATGAAGCAGTTTGCTTATCCTATTCTCAAGAGAATCAACAATATCAATTAAATCACTCATTATAAATTTTACACAATACTTCGTTACACAAAGTTAACATACCAATTGAAAAAACCCAATAGTTTTTCAACTAATTTTGTAGGCTTTATGTATTCGCTTCTAACTTAAGAACTTCTTGTACTTTGTTTAGAGAAGATGCTATGATTTGGTGCATATCATAATATCGATATTCTGCTAACCGTCCGCCAAAAATGACACTATCCTCTTTCTCGGCTTCTTTTTTGTATTGTCTAAATACCTCTTGATTTTGGTCATTATTGATAGGATAATACGCTTCTTTGGTGCGATCCCATTGTTCTGGATACTCTTTGGTAACTATCGTTTTTTCCTGATTTCCAAACTCAAAATGCTTGTGCTCGATTATTCTGGTAAACGCATATTCGCTATCATTATAGTTTACCACTGCATTTCCTTGATAATTGGGCATATCATGCAATTCATGTTCGAAACGTAAGGAACGATACTCTAATTGTCCGTATTTGTACTCATAGAACTCATCTATCTTTCCGGTATACACTATCTTATCTGCTAATGATAGTAATTGTTCTTTATCCTGAAAAAAGTCAACACCGGTTTTGGTTTCGACACCTTCTAACAATCCTTCGATGATCTTGTTATATCCTCCCTCAGGAATTCCTTGATACTTATCATTAAAGTAATTGTTATTATACGTATAACGTACTGGTAGTCTTTTTATAATAAATGCAGGTAATTCTGTTGCTTTTTTACCCCATTGTTTCTCGGTATATTCTTTGATTAAAGTTTCATAAATATCCTTCCCTACCAAAGACAAGGCCTGCTCCTCCAAGTTTTTGGGAGATTTTGAACCGTACTCTTCAATTTGTTTATCGATTACCGCTTTAGCCTCTTCCGGAGTTTTGGTCCCCCATAGCTGATAAAAAGTATTCATATTAAAAGGTAAATTGTACAATTTTCCTTTGGATAGAGATACCGGCGAATTGACATAATTATTAAAGGTGGCAAACTGATTTACATAATCCCAAATTCTTTTGTCATTGGTATGAAAAATATGAGCCCCATATTTATGAACATTAATCCCTTCCTTTTCCTCACAATATACATTTCCTCCTAAATGATCTCGCTTGTCGATAACCAAGCATTTTTTATCTCTCTTGGTCATCTCATGAGCAAAAACACTCCCAAAAAGTCCTGCCCCAACAATTAAATAATCATATTTCTTTTCTTTCACTAGTTCTGTTTTTAAAATCTCTATATACTGAGAGATCAATATTTGCCAAAGCTAAGCTTTTATGGTGACTTAATTTTACATATTTCCTCTCAAAAGTTGAACGAATAAAATATCATTCCATTGTAGCACAAAAAAACAAAATGTATGTATCTTTCCTTCCTGAAATTAGAACACTATGAGGAGCTATTATATATCAAGAAATTATAAATCCCTTTTTAATGCTGCTGGCAAAGCAAAAACAGATTGCGAGTGGATATTGAAGGATATGGGTTTTAAAAATCTTGGTTTCAAACAATCATCTATCCCCAATTCTGCGATCGGAACCATCAAAAACTTTTTTGGTATTTCTATCGCCTTGTTAAGACTTCCTTTCAAAAGTACATTATGCACGCAATATCCCTTAAATAAGTTTAGAAATTATGTCATGTTTATGGCAAAACTAAAAGGGTGTAAAATCATCACTATTGTTCATGATGTGCGATTTTTGAAAGGTCGAACAGGTAATGTAGATAAGGATTTAAAAAAAATCAAAGGATCCGACGTCATCATTGTTCATAATGAAGCCATGAAAAAGTGGTTTTTGGAACAAAACATAAACATCCCAGTGGTTGTGCTAGGAATCTTTGATTATATACTTCAAAAAGGATTACCTACTCAAAATAATGAAAACAAAGGAACAAAACCTTACGAAATCGTATATGCTGGAGGTTTTGGTGAAGGAAAAAATTCGTACATCTATGATTTAGATACTTTAGAAAAGAATGATTTCAAAATGAAGCTCTATGGCATTGGTTTTGATTATGAAAAACTAAAAGCCCCTAAAGAAACATCGGTTTTATCGTATCAAGGAGCTTTCCCTTCAGACGTGGTAGCCTATCATATTGAAGGATCGTTTGGTTTGGTTTGGGATGGTATTTCTACCGAAGAATGTAGTGGACAATATGGACGATATTTAATGTTTAACAATCCACACAAAACATCCTTGTATTTGCTATGTGGTCTTCCTATTGTTGTTTGGGATAAAGCAGCCATAAGTACTTTTGTTTTGGAAAATGGACTTGGTATTGCGATTAGCAACCTTGCCGATTTGAGTGATACACTAGCAAGGCTAACTCAAGAGGAGTATTTAACCATGAAAGCCAATGTTGATAAAGCCAGAACAAAAATAATTAGTGGTGGATATCTTAAAGATGCTGTAAATGCCTCCTTAAAACAAATGTAACTCTAAAAAAATAAGTAGTTTTATAATCCGTAAACACCTATTCTATTTCGTCTATGCGTTTAAGTCTTTTGATATTCATATGTAGTATTTTCTTTTGTCACGGTCAAGATGATCTCAAAACAGGATATTTTGCCCACCCTCTTGATATTGAATCTGTTGTTTCGGGTACCTTTGGGGAACTCCGATCGAATCACTTCCATTCGGGATTAGATCTTAAAACCAATGGTGAAGAAGGGCTGAATGTATACGCCAGCGCATCTGGAAGGGTAAGTAGAATAAAGGTTTCTCATGGAGGATATGGAAAAGCACTTTATATTGCTCATCCCAATGGATATACTTCAGTATATGCTCATCTTCAAAAGTTTGCTCCCGAAATTGAAGCCTATGTAAAGAAAAGACAATACGACAAGGAATCTTATGAAATAGAACTCTTTCCAAAATCCGGCACCTTAACGGTAAAAAAAGGAGATACCATTGCCTATAGTGGTAATACTGGAGGAAGCTCGGGACCTCATTTACATTTTGAAATAAGAGATAACAGATCCAGACCAATGAATCCTATGCTATTTGGAATAGAAGCACAAGACACCAAAAGACCAATTATCAATAGCCTTTGGGCCTATAGTTTGGAGAAAGAATCACATGTAAATGGAGCGCAACTCCCCTACAGACTTACACTTACTCCACAAGAGAATGGAAACTATAAAGCAGAACCTATTACTGCTTTAGGAGAAATTGGGTTTGGAGTTTCTACCATAGATAAACTGGATCTAGCACCTAATAGAAATGGTGTTTTTGAGATTACTACCGCCATCAATGGTCAGGAAAATCTTAAATTTCAAATGAATCGATTTTCATTTTCTGAAACTCGTTATGTGAATCGGCTAATCGATTATGAATACTATAAGAAGTACCGATCAAGGATCAGTAAATTGTATGTCGAACCCAATAATCCATTATCCGTTTACAAAAAGAAAGAAAACAACGGTATTTTGACCGTAAAAGATAGCCTATCTTATAGTTATTTGATTGAAATTAAAGATTTCAAAAACAATAGCACTACCATCGAGGTACCTATACAAGGTAAAAAAGTAGATCAGATCAAAATAAAAGAAACCATTGAAACCCCTGATCTTGCATTGGCTAATGAAAACTTCACCTACAATTCGGGTTTATTTGATCTTTTAATTCCTAAAGGAAGTCTGTATGAAGATACTTATCTCGATATATCGGTTAGTGGAGAAACTGCCAAAATTCATAATGATCAGACTCCGTTACACAAAAATATGACTTTGGCATTTGATGTGTCGAGATACAAGGATGAGGACCTAAAGAAAATGTATATCGGAAGAGTTATCAGCGATAAAAAATCCTCGTACTCCAGAACCTATAAGAAAGGAAAACGTTTTTCTACACGTACAAGAACATTTGGTACCTATTCACTTTTTTCGGATACACAAAAGCCGGTCATTGTTCCAATCAATGTGTCCAGTAAAAAGTGGATCTCTAGTGCTACCCATCTAAAAATTAAAATCAATGACTCTGGATCAGGGGTAAAAAGCTATCGTGGCACATTAAATGGGAAGTTTATTTTGATGGAATACGATTACAAAACCGGAATGCTGATTTATGATTTTAACGACAAAATTGTTACAGATTCAGAAAATAATTTTAAACTTGTAGTGTTAGATAATGTAGGCAATCGAGCTACATTTGAAACCACATTTTATAGAAAACCTTAAAACCAACTCACTTTTTTGAAAAATCGCTTACTCTTTCTCTTCACCTTTTTTACTCTTTTCATAAGCAGTAGTACGGTTGCACAAAAGGCACTGTTGAAAGGTATCATACTCGACGAAAATAACACACCAGTACAAGGAGCAAATATCAGTTTTGAAAATTCTGGTACACAATCCGATCAAAACGGAGTATATGAGCTAAGCATTCCCGCTAATAAAGAGGTTACTATTAAAGTCTCTCATATTGCACTTAAAAGTTTAGAATTCACCATTAATCTTGAAGAAAATCAAGAGTATGAATTGAACCCTGTTCTAAAGACTAATGTAGAACAAATAAGCACCGTAGTCATATCGGGTCGAGAACGAAAAACGGTAGAGGGAATTACCACGCTAGATCCAGAAACCATTCGTACGACACCATCAGCTAACGCCGGTGTAGAAGCCTTACTAAAAAGTCTTCCTGGAGTGAGTTCAAATAATGAACTAAGTACACAATATGCAGTACGAGGAGGTAATTTTGATGAAAACTTAGTCTATATCAATGAAATTGAAGTATACCGTCCTTTCCTAATCCGATCCGGACAACAGGAAGGTCTAAGTTTTGTGAATAGTGATTTGGTGCGTAATGTAGATTTTTCTGCAGGGGGATTCCAGGCAAAATATGGAGATAAACTCTCTTCCGTTCTGGATATCACTTACAAAAGACCCACCCGGGCGAATGCTACTGCTAACTTGAGTCTACTTGGAGGAAGCGTTGCTGCAGGAGCTATTTCAAAAAACAAAAAACTATCAGGTATGGTGGGTGTACGATATAGAGACAATCGACTATTGGTAGATGCCCGAAATACCGAGACTAATTTTCAGCCATTATTTGCAGATATACAAACGTATTTATCATACAACATTTCAAACACCTTCGAGCTGGGATTCTTAGGTAACTTAGCTATTAACAAATACGATTACGAGCCCATAACCGAACAAATTAACTTTGGGACCCTACAAACCGTTCAAGCCTTAAGAGTAAATTATCAAGGTCAGGAAGAAGATCGTTATGACACTTATTTTGGAGCTTTAAAAGGAACTTACAAACCCAACGAAAACCTAACATTAAGATTTATAGGATCTGCATATCAAACACAAGAGCAAGAACATTTTGATATTTTGGCATCTTACGCCCTGGGAACGGTTAATACTGATATCGGAAGTGAAGATTTGGGAGAAATAGAATTTGCCGAAGGTATTGGTTCGCAGCTCACTCATGCGCGAAACGATCTTGATGCACTCATATTTAATGCAGAGCATCGGGGAACTTATAAAAAAGATCAACATCAATTTGATTGGGGGATAAAATATACGCACGAAGATATCAAAGATCGTTTACAAGAATTTGAAATTGTGGACTCTGCTGGTTTTGCCATCAGACCACCGTTTAATGACTTTGTCAACGATCAGCCTTTTACTCCTTTTGCAAGTCCTATTGTACCTTTTACCAGTGTAAGAGCAATTAATGAAACCAAAATAGATAGAATTTCGGGATATGCTCAATATAGCATTCGCTCCACGATCAAAGACAATGAAATTTGGGCAAATATTGGTGTTCGCACACATAACTGGAATATCTCTGGAGCGACAGTTAGTAGTTCAGACTCACAAATTGTCGTTAGCCCAAGAGCACAATTCGCCATCAAACCCAATTGGGAAGCAGATATGCTTTTTAGGCTTTCAGGTGGGTTCTATCATCAACCACCATTCTACAGGGAACTAAGAGATTCTCTTGGAGTGGTACGACCAGAAGTAAAAGCACAACAATCCATCCATGTAGTGTTGGGTAATGATTATAGTTTTAAGCTATGGAATCGTCCATTCAAATTAACATCGGAAGTATTTTACAAAAAGCTGACTGATGTAAATCCATACACCATAGAAAATGTAAGAATTCGTTATCGAGCAAGAAACAATGCTGAAGCTTATGCCGCTGGAGCAGATGTTCGTTTAAACGGAGAATTTGTTCCCGGTACAGAAAGCTGGGTAAGTATTGGATATTTAAAAACCGAAGAAAACATTGATAATCGGGGGTACATCTCCAGACCTACAGATCAACGCCTTAAAGTAGGAATTCTATTGCAGGATTATGTACCTTCGATACCAAGTTTGAAAGGGTATCTCAACCTTGTGTACCAGACTGGTGTACCTGGTGGATCACCAAGTTTTGCAGACCCATACGAATTTCAATCAAGACTTCGAGATTATCGCCGAGCTGATCTGGGAGTATCCTATGTCGTGGTTGATGCTAATAAGCGTTTAAAAGAAGGGAACTTCTTCAACACATTCAGAGAACTAAGTCTTGGTGTGGAGATCTATAATATTTTTGATAATCAAAACTCGATTACCAATACCTTTGTAAGAGATGCTTCTAGCCAACGACAGTTTGCAGTTCCTAATTTCTTAACGCCGCGAGTATTTAATGTAAGAATGGGAATGAAATTCTAGTCTTCTATAAATTTCTTTAGCACATCTACTACATAATCCACTTCTTCTTTTGTGTTGTATTTTGAAAATGAAAAACGAACAGAAGGCTTTTGTAGATCTTCATCAGTCAATATTTCTGAAAGTACATGAGACCCTTTGCTACTTCCACTTTGACAAGCACTTCCCTTAGAACAGGCGATACCATTGATATCCAAATGAAATAACAGAATCCCTGCTTTTTCTACAGGAACAGGTAAGCATACATTAATTAGCGTATAGGTACTATGATCCGGTTGACAACACTTTGCATTAAACTTTACACCTTCTATTTCTTGCTTTAGAGTATCTACAAAGTATTGTTTCAGATCCTGGATATATGTTTTTTCCTCGGTAAGATGTTCAAAAGCTAATTTCAGCGCTTCATCCATACCGGCAATATTATGAACACTTTCGGTACCTGCTCTGTAACCACGCTCCTGCTCTCCTCCAAAAATTAGTGGCTTCAAACCAGAATTCTTTCTGATATAGGCAAACCCTACTCCTTTTGGGCCATGAAATTTATGCGCACTCACCGCTGTAAAGTCTACATGAAGCTCAGCCAAATTTACTTCCAAATGACCAATGGATTGTACCATATCACTATGAAAAAGAGCATTGTGCTCTTTGCATAACTCCCCCACTCTTTGAATATCCAAAATAGTTCCTACCTCATTATTAACGTGCATCAAACTAACCAAAGTTTTTTCTGTGGCATCTTGCAAAAGAGACGTTAGATGATCGTAGTCAATACTTCCATCTTCTTTAATCTCCACATAGCTCACTCTAATACCACTTCTGGATTCGATTTCCTGAACGGTATGCAACACTGCATGATGTTCTATCTTTGAAGTAATGATATGTTGTACTCCCAAATCACGAACTGCACTGTTAAGCGCGAGATTATCAGCCTCTGTACCTCCAGAGGTGAAAATGATTTCAGAAGCCTTAACTCCCAAATACCCTGCAATATTTTTACGAGCCTGCTCGATATGATTCTTGGCAGAACGTCCAAATCCATGAGTAGAAGAAGGATTTCCAAAATCTTCCTCTAGTACTGATATCATCTTCTGTATAACTTCTGGTCTTACTTGTGTGGTTGCGGCACTATCAAAATAAACTTTTTGCATGAAAATCAATTGATTAGTTGTTTATTCTAGGATACTGAAAAAAACTATAAAAATTCCTCTGACATTTTAAGAAATTCACAATTTTTAGCACTACAAAACTACTCAAATAAAATTATTTTCAGCAAGACACGTTATAATCTTTCAATTCCTTTACTTTTGTCAAAAATCATAACTAAAATAACCGTGAATATTTACTTTTTTTAATCGTCTTTAGTTGTGTAAATGTTTTAAAAGTTAATATCACTAGTGTATATACCTATGAAAAGATTTGTTTTTCTTCTTTTTATAACCCTATTATGGTCTTGTGATGATGGTGATATCATCATTACAAGTTTCGAATTTGACGATGTTGACCTTCAATTATGTAGTGGAGCTGCGGACAATGAGTTTGTTTTCTTTAAAATCAATCAGGGGGTTAACGAAGCGATATCTTTCAATTTCGTAAGTGCCGATTTTTCTGAAACCGAAGAGACTGCCATGCCTATTTTGATCAATTTGAATGACGGAAACAGTAGTTTGATCTATAGACAGTTTAATATTGCTAT
This sequence comes from Aquimarina sp. KJ22-3, assembly GCF_055808215.1. Taxonomy (NCBI): domain Bacteria; kingdom Pseudomonadati; phylum Bacteroidota; class Flavobacteriia; order Flavobacteriales; family Flavobacteriaceae; genus Aquimarina; species Aquimarina sp. KJ22-3. The sequence goes on from NZ_CM147859.1 coordinate 3,147,555, forward strand.
TACTGCTGATTATTATTGTTCCAACATTCCTCCTGGTGATGTTATTGTTACCGAAGAAATGATTGGTATTGCCGGAACTGCAGCAATTGAAACTCTGATAACCTTGCAAGATGATAATGATGGAATAGCTGCTGAAGATGAAGACTTAAATGGAAACGGGAACTTCGACGATGACGATACCGATGGAGACGGAATCCCAAATTATCTGGATCAGGATGATGACAATGATAATATTTTAACCAGTGAGGAATTGGCAAACAGTATTCCAGATAATGATGATCCCAGGGATACGGATGAAGATGGAATCCCAGATTATCTGGAAGAAGATGATGATAACGATGGAATCTTAACTCGAAATGAGGATGCAAATCAAAATGGTAACCCTAGAGATGATCGTGCTGCACCTGGAGATTTACCCTTTTATTTGGATCCAGCATCTACCAACGCCGAAGTAATTGTTGCTCCTTCAAAAGACAACACTATTCAAACCACATTTACCACTACTGTAAACATAACCGGAATACAGTTTGATGGTAATAACGGGAATTTTCAAGATGATAATTTCTCATTTGGATCTAGAGAAACAACCATTTCTATTACCACAGAATTGTAAAACAAGTATATGAAGTTTAGAATTTATTGCATATTAACAGCTATCACTTTTATAGTAGGATGTAGTGAAGGAGATGTGATCGAAGACAATTTCGATTTTACTGCAGCCGTAGAAAACTGTTCTAATGGAGATGACTTTGTTTTTTTTAAGGTAGATCCTTCCATCAATCAAGCCTTATCTTTAAGTTTTACCAGCACTACTTTTGAATTGAATACCGTCCCTACAGATCTCACTTTCTCAGTAACCTTAAACAGCACAACCAATACATTGGTATACAGGCAGTTTGACACCAGCATCGATGGAGATACGTATTTTTGCAGTAGCGTTCCTCCGGCAAATATACAAGTAACTCAAGAATTAATAAGTTCAAATGGTACGGCTACTTTTACCTATACAGAGCTAAGCCAGACAGATACAGATATTACCTATACACGCTCCATTCTTCTTGAAAATATTACTTTAGGTGGCGCGGATATCGAGGTAAGACAGGAACGAATCAATTTTGGTTCCGATGAAATTACTATTCCCAAGTAGATGATTTAGGATTTTGAAGAATATATACTTCCATGGCTCCCAGACCATATTTTCGATAATTCGCGTCTGAGATCCTCACATTATCATATCTTCCAAAAAGGTATTTTAATTCCTCTTTTAAAACTCCTTGCCCTACTCCGTGAATAAACACAACTTTAGGAATCCGTTTCTGAATTGCAAAATCCAACTGTCTCTTTGCGGTATCCAATTGTAACGTAACCATATCATGGTTGGTCATTCCTTTTGTAGATTTTATGAGCTTATCGATATGCAGATCGACTTCCATCGGAGGTAAATGTCTTTCTTTAGGTTTGATACTACTCTTTCTTTTTGGTTTCTTTTTAAAGATTTCTTTATCCTGAAGATTCTCATGCACTTCTTCATATGAAGGAATGATCATTTCTTGAGATTCAATCTTAACCACTTCGCTTATCAAAAAAGTCATATCAAAACCGTCTTCAGAAGCAATAGTAACTTCTGAAGCATTTATTCCTATAACCTTACCAGTAATAGGCTCATCCAAAACAGATACGATATCCCCAATTTTTATCATTCTTCCTCCAAATATTCTTCTTGTTCCACCTCGGATTTTGATGACAATTTTGTATTCACCATAAACAATCCTAACATTAACAAAACAACTCCAATACTTTGTATATAGTAGTTCTTTTGCGTAGAGGCAATTTCACTTATAAGCGCAATCGCTCCCATAAGAATAAGCAACAAACTTAAAACTCTTTTCAACTTAGCTGTAATCATACTGCAAAAATATCAAATAATAGATTTTTGTAAAGGTTTATAGGACAAATAACATAATTATGTATATTGCAGTAAACAATAAAACCTTTTCTATTGGAAAAATACATGCTTCCTTGCCTTAATAAAAAGATTTTTGGGGTTGATTGTATGGGCTGTGGCATGCAAAGATCCATAGCTCTTTTATTCAAAGGTGAGTTTGCAGCAGCGTTTCAGATGTATCCTGCTATTTATCCTCTTTTATTATTACTTATTTTTTTAGGATTTAACTTATTTGTTAAGTTTAGATATGATCAGGTTATCAAAGCCGGTCTCATGATTACTACCATACTTACCATGATTATAAGTTATGTAATCAAAATGAAAATTATTTTTTAACTAATCAATTAATCAATATTATGGAAAAACAGACGTTACCCAATTCCACCCTGATTTTAGTATTTGGTATTCTATCTATAGTGGGATGCTGTTGTTACGGATTCGGAATTATTTTTGCTATTATCGCAATCATTATGGCGAAAAAAGCAACTGCTTTATATAATGAAAATCCAGAATTGTATACGGGTTATCAAAATGTAAAAACTGGTAAGATTTTAGCGATCATTGGTTTAATCGTTAGTGCTCTTTACCTAGCGTATGTAATTTTTATGTTTGCTACAGTAGGATACGACGGTATTCTAGAAATGCAAGAAGAAATCATGAAAAACTACGGTGGTTAATCAAACGGATTAATCTCACGTACTCTCATAAAAAAATCCCGCTTGATGCGGGATTTTGTTTTATTGTTGATTGATTAGTTAGTTAAAACAGGCTTATACTTAAGCCTCTGCTGTAGTTGTAGAAGCTGTTACAGCCAGATTATACACTACCAAACCGAATCCAATTTTATTGATTGCATCACCAATGTTGTATATTACGTCCATTGCTAATCCTCCAAAAATTCCATCATACCAACCAGGAGTACCTGCCATATAACCTATAGGATAAATTGCCCATCCGACCAGTACAAACCAACATAGCGTTTTGTGTGCAGAAAGCACTGCTCCGCCAGCTTCTTGTGCAAGTTTTTTGGCTTTTCCTAGCCAAATGTCATATACAATTATGAAATAAGCTATACCGGATATAAGTCCCCAAAGCCAAGCTTGATCTCTGTAGACAGCTTCTCCAAAGTACCCAGTGACTAACATCACTACAGATAATATGATCAAACGCCACATTAAAGACTTCTTAGCTCCCGCTACTTTTAGAATTAAGTAGAATTCTACACACATCAACGGTACCGTGAGAATCCAATCTACATATCTAAAAAATGTTGGTGATGATCCATTATCGTACCAGTAGTCTCTCATATACCAATAGTGAACTGCGGCAATAAATGTGATTAATCCAGAAATCAAAATGGAGGTTCTCCATTTCCTGTCATAACTATTCATCGAGAAGAAAAAAACACGGAAGCGGCCATCATAGCCATGCAACCTACAAAAAACGTAAATCCAACGTAATCGGTGTTGGATATTTCAGGGGTCATCGAAAGTAATAATTGTAAATTTTTCATAGTTATTATTTTGTTTAACTAAAATTAATAAACATTAAACAAATTTTGTTTAACTTTAAGAAAAATTTATTAAACAAAAATGAAAAATAACGCTCACACAATCAATTATTTGCAAAATTTCGCCTTGATTGCTACGTTTTTCTCACTTTGGATAGCTACATATTTCGAAAATGATATTGAAGACGTTTTAGCCTATACATTGATCCTATCATTGGGTATTTTGCATGGAACAAATGACATTAAGCTAATTCAAAAAGCGAATAGTACTAGGGGGTTCGGAACATTCTTTAATGTTCTCATCCTATATATCGGCTTTGTTCTTGTTGGAATTGCCCTTTTCTATTTCTTACCGTTTCCTCTATTACTTATATTTATTTTGTGTAGTGCATATCATTTTGGAGAACAACACTGGTATGTTAAGTTGACAGAAGTCACTCTGACTTCAAATCTATTTTATACCTTCTATGGACTAACCATCTTCTTTCTTTTGTTTTTTACCAACTATCAAGAAGTCGCTCCCATAATTCAAAATATAACAGGAGTAGTTATAGGTAAAAATCTGTTTCTATATATTCTTGTTTTTTGTACCAGTTCTTTTATTGGTTTAGGGACCCTTTTGTTTTTCAAAAAAAACCTGAAAATAGAGATTGTGCGGGAAGTGTTTTATTTTTTAGTCTTTTACATTGTCTTTCATACTGCTTCTTTACTATGGGCTTTTGCTATATACTTCATTTTTTGGCATAGTATTCCTTCTTTAGCCGATCAAGTAGTTTTTTTGTATGGAACGCATAAAAAAAGGATTTCATGAAATACCTGAAATCCTCTTTTATATACTGGTTGGTAACCATTGTAGGTTTGCTATTATTATATTGGATACTAAGAAATGAAGACAAGCTATTTCTGTCTATATTCTTTACTCTAATAGCAGCTATTACCTTTCCTCATGTTTGGGTAATGAACAGACTTAATAAACAGTAGTTTATTCGAACGCCTTCAAAGTTTTTGTGATTATCGCTACACACTCTAATAATTGCTCTTTGTTCATTACCAATGGTGGTGCAAAACGAATGATATTACCATGGGTAGGTTTTGCCAAAAGACCATTCTCTTTTAAAGCCACACAAATATTCCAGGCGGTATCGCTATCTTCAGAATCATTAATTACGATAGCATTCAACAATCCTTTTCCACGAACAAGTCTTACAATATTAGAATTCTCAATGTATTTGTTCATTTCTTCTCGAAATAAAGCTCCTAATTGAAATGCATTCTCTGCAAGTTCTTCATCTCTTACTACTTCTAAAGCAGCCATAGCCACTGCAGCAGCGATTGGATTTCCACCAAAAGTACTACCATGACTTCCTGGAGTGATCACTTTCATGATATCATCATTAGCCAAAACAGCAGATACTGGATATGCTCCACCACTTAATGCCTTACCTAAGATCAGAATATCAGGTTTTACCTGAGGAGTTCCTGAACAATTTTTATCCTGACAAGAACAGTTTCCACAAGTAGCCAACAATCTTCCCGTTCTGGCAATACCAGTTTGGACTTCATCGGCGATAAATAACACATTGTGTTTCTCACATAATGCCTTTGCTTTTTCCAGATAATCTTCAGATGGCACATAAACTCCTGCTTCACCTTGTATAGGCTCTACCAAAAATCCTGCTACATTTTTGTTGTTAGACAACGCATCTTCTAATGCAGTAAGATTATCATATTCTATTTTAATAAAACCTTGGGTGTATGGCCCAAAGTTCTTTCTAGCTACAGGATCATTAGAAAATGATATGATGGTTGTAGTTCTTCCATGAAAATTGTTTTCACAAACGATAATCTGGGCATCATTTTCAGCAATACCTTTTTCTTGATACGCCCATCTTCTACATACCTTAAGCGCCGTTTCTACAGCTTCTGCTCCAGTATTCATAGGTAGCAGTTTGTCAAATCCAAAGTAATCTGTGGCAAATTTCTCGTATTCACCAAGTTTATCATTGTAAAATGCTCTAGAGGTAAGCGTTAAGGTCTTAGCCTGACTTGTCATTGCATCCACAATCTTTGGATGACAATGTCCTTGGTTTACCGCAGAATACGCACTAAGAAAATCATAGTATTTGTTTCCTTCTACGTCCCAAACATACACTCCTTCTCCCTTACTCAAAACCACTGGTAGTGGATGGTAATTATGAGCTCCATACTTGTTCTCTAAATCAATTGCTTGTTGCGAAGTTAAATTTTCTAAAACAGCCATTTTTAATAATTTAAATTGATAAAATAACCATTCCTTCTGTACCTTTATCCTTTCGAAAAGAATCGAAAATTCAGCGTGGGAGAGAAATCATCCCTAAAAGTGTCGCAAAATACTAAATCTTTATCGAATTATTAATTTTAACCCCGATAACGCGCTTGTTTTTTTTAAATCTAAATAGAGATGCCTAAATTTTGCGAATACCGCATTATGAGGATACTTTACTAGCCAAAGAAGACACTTGAAGTTCTAATCTTTTCAACTCTCTTAGCAACATATTTTTATCGATTTGCATCCATGAATACAGCTTCAACATTGATGTGATCATTGCGCAGAAAAAACTTGCTCCAACCCATCTGATCAACTCATTGGTATCATCAGTATTGAACAACTGGATGATACAGTAAACAAAAAGACCAAATACGATTACATTCACAATACTCATCATAATCATGATCCATCGGTTTTTGGTAGTATACAGTCCACCAATCATTTCAAAAATATTTTGCTCGTCTAACTCGTCGTAGAACTTTGCTTCTTCTTCATTCAACGTTTCTTTGATTAACCTATCAATATCTTTCATCTCATTTTTCATAATTCTTATTTTTTAAAATTAATTTTAATTGTTCTCTAGCCGTAAATAGCCTTGATTTTACAGTTCCAACAGAAACCTGGATGATATCGCTTATTTCTTTTACACTGTATTCTTCTACATAAAAAAGTCGAAGAACGATTTGTTGCTTTTCTGGTAGTTCTTTTATTGCTTTTCTTATAAGAACTATTGTCTCTTCCCTATTTGTAATTCCAACAGTGATTTTCTCATTATTTTGTTGATGTTGAAATTCCTTTTTAAAGTCAGACGTTTTTTTATGTTTTCTTTGCCAATCAATCGCCTTACGGGTAACTATGGTCAAAGCCCAACTCCCAAAAGTATTTGGATTCTTCAGTTCTTTGATTTTCTGAAGAATTTTTGTCCAACTTTCCTGAACGATATCCTTAGAAATTTCTTCATTCTTGGTATACCAGCAAGCGTGTCGATATAATCTTGAGTTCCATCTTTTGATTAACAGTGTTGCCGCTTTATCATTTCCGGATTGATATTGCAACACCAATAAGGCATCAAAGATTTTATGTGTTTGTTTTGAACTCATCTCTATAGAATAGACGAAGAAAAAGTAATTAGGTTCATTTCTTTTGTAAGATATCCTGAATATTTAATAAGTATATGCTTTCTATTCTTATTTTTGCGCTATGGCAAGAAAGAACAGAAGACAGATTTTTGAGCATATTGAGGTTATTGATGCCGGGGCCAAAGGAAAAAGTATCGCCAAGGCACCCGATGGAAAAGTAGTTTTTCTTACTAATGCAGTACCAGGAGATGTAGTAAATATACAAACCACCAAAAAGCGCAAGGCGTATTATGAGGGTATCGCTACCCAATTTCATACCTATTCTGATAAACGTACCACACCAAAATGTAAGCATTTTGGAACTTGTGGTGGCTGTAAGTGGCAGTTTATGGATTATCAGCATCAACTTGCTTACAAACAAAATGAAGTGGTAAACAACCTAACAAGATTGGGTAAAATAGAATTACCAGAAATTACTCCTATTTTAGGTTCAAAAGATCAATACTTCTACAGGAACAAAATGGAATTTTCTTTTAGCGATAGTCGATGGCTTACTTTAGAAGAAATCCAAAACAATCAGGAGATTGACAATAGAAACGCGCTTGGGTTTCATATGCCTGGGATGTGGGATAAAATTTTAGATATTGAGCATTGCCATCTTCAGGAAGATCCTAGCAATGCGATTCGAAATGAAGTAAAGGTATTTGCTACCAAACATCAGATTCCTTTTTACAATGCCAGAAAGCAAGAAGGTTTGCTAAGAACTCTAATGATTCGTATTGCTTCTACTGGTGAGATCATGGTGCTTGTTCAGTTCTTTTATGATGATGAAGAAAAAAGAACACTTCTCATGGATTTTATTGCTGATCAATTTCCTGAAGTTACTTCTTTACAATATGTGATTAACCCCAAAGGAAACGATACCATCTATGATCAAGAGGTAGTTTGTTACAAAGGAAAGGCATATATAGAAGAAGAAATGGAAGGTTTACGATTTAGAGTCAATGCCAAATCTTTCTATCAAACCAATTCGAAACAAGCTTACGAATTGTACAAAATCACCAGAGAATTTGCAGGTTTGACAGGTGAAGAATTGGTGTATGATTTATATACAGGTACGGGAACCATAGCTCAATTTGTTGCCAAAAATGCAAAAAAAGTAATCGGTGTAGAAGCTGTGCCGGAAGCTATTGAGGATGCCAAAGAGAACGCGCAAAGAAACAAGATTGATAACGCTGAGTTCTATGTAGGTGATATGAAAAAAGTATTTACCTCAGACTTTATCGATCAACACGGTCAACCAGAAGTGGTAATCACCGATCCGCCGAGAGACGGAATGCATAAAGACGTTGTAGCTCAACTGTTACATATTTCGCCTGAAAAAATTGTTTATGTAAGCTGTAATAGTGCAACACAAGCTAGAGATCTGGCGTTATTAGATAGGGATTACAAAGTAACCAAAGTACAGCCGGTAGATATGTTCCCACAAACTTATCATGTAGAGAACGTTGTACTATTAGAAAAAAGATAACACATGAGAATAAACAGATTTCCTTTATTCCTATTCCTACTGGCTGGTATAAGCCTTTCTTTTTGGGGTTGTGAGAGAGATGATATTTGTGCCGAAGGGACCCCTACTACTCCGATGCTTATTATTAAGTTCCTAGATTTTGATAATTCTTCAGAAATTAAGAACCCGGTAGAGCTAGAAGTACGGGCGGTTGGTGTAGAAAGTCCATTTAATTTTGGAACGGTAACCGACTCTATCATGATTCCTCTGAGAACCAATGAGTCTATTACCGAATATCAATTAACCATCAATTCTGATACCACCAACGACGAAGTAGTTCCTAATACCGATACCATTAGTATTCAATATACTCCCGAAGAAGAGTACGTAAGTAGTGCTTGTGGTTTTAGAGTGACCTTTCAGGGGCTTTCGAACTCACCTGTAGAAGCTGGTGATGATGGTACTTGGATACAAAATATTAACGTAGAACGATTGAACGTAACAGATGAAACAACTGCGCACATATTTATTTTTCATTAGTATTATTTTTACCAGTTGCATTTTTGCACAGGATGAAGAGCCTAAAAAAATCTCGGCTAGAGATACCTTACCTCCTGGCGAAAAATATGGATTAAGAGCAGGTGTAGATCTTGCTCGAATACTTAGAACTTCTGTAGATGACAACTATTCAGGTTTTGAAATAGAAGCCGATTACCGAGTTTATCGTAAACTATACATTGCTGGAGAGATAGGTAACGAATCGTTGATCAGAGACGAAGAAAATGTAAATGTAGAAGGATCTGGTAGCTATATAAGAGCTGGAATAGATTATAACATCTATGACAATTGGTATGGAATGCAAAATAGTATCTACGTAGGAGTACGATATGGATTCTCTACGTTTGATCAAACTCTAAACGAATACAACATCTTTACAGGAACTAATTTCTTTGGAGAAACTACCATTACAGAACCTATAAGTGAAGATGGGTTAACTGCCAGTTGGGTAGAACTTGTTTTAGGACTCGAAGTAGAGCTTATTCATAATTTCTATCTGGGTGCGAGTATCTCTTTACGAAATTTGGTAAGTGAAGAAACTCCTGATCGTTTTGACAATCTTTACATTCCTGGATTTGGAAGAACAAATGATTTTAGCGACATAGGAGTGGGATACAATTATTCTATTAGTTACTTGCTACCGCTTTTCAAGAAGAAAAGATAAAAAGATAAACAGCCCTGCAAATGTTCATTCACAAGGCTGTTATATGATGACTTTTCAATCTTTTTGGTTACTCAAACGCTCGGTTCAGTAATTGTTGTAATTCTTGCCAGGACTTCTCGTCTGCCTCTTTTTGATAAGCTAATGGCAAATTGAATTGCTTTCCAATAGAATCTGCCGCTTTGCTGGTAAAAGAATGTGTCGCATTTTCATAAGCAATATACTTATAATCTGCCTTTAGACTATCCATAGCTTTTTTATAGTTTTCTACACTCTCAGCCGGAATAAACGGATCCTCTGCACCATTACATACCAAAACCTTAGCTTTTAATTTATCACTAGGCATTACTGGTAATTGAACCCCGCTGTGAAATGCAGCTACTGCATCAAGATCTAAACCAGCATTGGCCATAGTAAGCGCCACACTGCCTCCAAAACAATATCCTATTGCTGCAATCTTATTTGGATCTACAGATGGATGTGCTTTCAGCATTTCTAAAGCTGCCTTAAATCTATTGGTTGCCGAATCTATATTTCCCATTACACTCATCGCAAACTTACCGGCATCATCTGGGTGAGCTGCAAGTTTACCATCTCCATACATATCCACAGCCATTGCTACATAACCCAACTCTGCAAGCATGTCGGCTCTTTGACGAACATAATCATTATGCCCCCACCATTCGTGAACCACAATAATTCCAGGTCGTTTTTCTTCAGAGTTTTCGTTAAAAGCAACATATCCTTTCATATTTAAACTATCAGAAGTATAGTTTACCTGTTCTCCTTTAACTTTAATCGGTTTCTCCACCACGGTTTCTGTTTGTTTCTCCTCTGCAGTGGTTTCTTTTTCTGATTGGTTTTGTTTACAACTCAAGATTAGTAATGAGCAAAATAATAATACAAAGTATTTCATGATGATTAATATTAACGTAGTTAGTTTAAAAATTACATTTCATTCTTTTAGTCAGCTACATAAGGTGCTCCAGCATCTTTCATTGCCTTTAATACTGAATTCATTTCATTTTGAACTCCATTGAATTGCGTAGTAATTGCAGCTAATTGATTCTTAATAATACTCATGGTTTCTATATGAGTAGCTGTAGGTCCGTAGGTAGAACACTGTACTCCCTTAAAAATAGCAAACATACGAGACTGAATCGTAGGCTTACTTTTCTCTCCTACTTGCCCTTTTGATGGGCTACCACTAAATTTCTTTTGAATGCCTAACAAGTTCTTTCTTAGAGTAGCAATTCTAGAATCCAAATCACTTGGTGCAGCAGTTGCTCTTTTCAGGGCAGTATGCATAGCCATTATCTTTTTGTTTGCCTTGCTTAGCTTTAACTGTGTAGCAGAAACTTCTCTAATGGTATTTTCGTAATCTCTCCAAAAAGAAGTTACTTCATTGATAGAAGCTCCTTCCAAAGCACCTTTTCTTAACTGTTTTACTTCAAAAGTAATAGGCTCAGAAAGTGATGTCACCGTTCCATCTATTATTTTAGACAAAGTCGCTGTATACCTTCCTGGTGCTGCCATAAATCCTTCTGGCGCTCCAAACGGATACTGTTGTGTCTCCAAAGAAACTGCATCAGGTGCAGGGTATTTTAAATCCCAGGATATACGATGAAACCCTGGAGTAACAGGACCATAAATACGTCGTACTGCTTTCCCTTGATCGTTAGTTATTGTGATCACCACAGCTGGTTTGGATGCAATACTTTCTTCATCCACTTTGTCCCAACCTGGGAATGCAATATCTTTTCCTTTATTTTTTTCTCTGATTTTTTTCTAGCTTCTGTAGCTGATTGGTAACCGTCTTTTAAATAATAGGTAAAAACAGCTCCAAAATCCGGATTAGGTGCCACATAATGAGACGCTCCTAAGCTTCCTTTTTCATCATCAAAATCAATATCTGGCTTAGCAATATACCACCAGGCATCTCTGGCAGGGAATAATGTCGCTTCCTGGTTTAATTTTGCTGCTGAAATGTTTCGCAATGCCGAGTAATCATCAAAAACAAAGAATCCTCTACCAAAAGAAGCAGCCACCAAATCATTTTCTCGGCGTTGAATCGTGATATCTCTAAATGATATAGTTGGTACATTTCCTTTTAACTGTACCCATCTATTTCCTCCATTATTACTGAAATAAATACCAAATTCTGTAGCAATAAACAATAAATTTGGATCTACATGATCTTGTACCAATCGCCATACCAATGTCTTACTTGGTAAATTCCCTTTTATCGATTTCCACGTTCTCCCATTATCTGTACTCTTTAGTAAATAAGGACTAAAGTCACCATACTTATGGTTATCTAAAGCTACATATACCGTCCCTGCATCAAAAAGATCAGCTCTGATGTCGTTTACAAATGCAGTGGCAGGAACACCTGGTAACGCATTTACATTGATACGCCTCCAATTACTACCTCCATTTTCAGTGGCTTGAATAATTCCATCATCTGTCCCTATATACAATACGCCATCTTTTTTTGGTGACTCGGCAATCGAAGTAATCGTATTGTAGTTCGACATTGCCAAAAAGTCCCACGGAGCATCCCAAGATTGCTTTTTACCCATAATTGGTAATTCAATTCGTTCTTGATTCTTGGTCAAATCTCCAGATATTGCCGTCCACTTATCTCCTCTATTGTCGGATCTCCATAAACGTTGCGAGGCAAAATAAATTCTTTTCGGATCGTGAGCACTAACCAAAATTGGAGCGTCCCAATTGAATCTTTCAAAATTCTCATTAGCCCCAGGTTGTGGTTGTATATCGATCACTTCTCCTGTCGTTAGGTCAACTCTCGATAAATTCCCTTCCTGTCTTTCGGCATACATGATATTAGGGTTCCCAGGTTCTGTAGCAGGTTGGTGACCGTCCCAATTCAAGACAATTTTCCAATCCGAATTTTGAATACCATGTACATTATCCGTCCTGGAAGGACCTCCTTGTGTGCTGTTATCCTGTGTTCCACCATAAATATTATAAAATGGTTGCGCATCATCTACCGCTAACTTGTAGTATTGCGTTACTGGTAGGTTATCTACAAATTTCCAATTATTAGTAAGATCAAAAGATTCGTATAAACCTCCATCTGTACCTACTAACAGATAATTAGGATCGTTCTTTTTGAACGCTATAGCATGGTTATCCGAATGTTTGTGCTCCTCCTTCATTCTTTTGAATGTCTTTCCTCCGTCTTCTGATATCTGCATACGTACATCGACCAAATACAATCGTTCAAAATGATGTGGTGAAGCGTATAACTCTTGATAATAATGAGGTCCTGTTGCTCCTGAAACGGCATTAGATTGTTTGGTCCAGGTGGTTCCTCTATCTGATGATCGGTATACGCCACCAGTTCTTCGGTCTAGCTCGATAGCTGCATACAAGATATCCGGTTGTTGCGGAGAGATTGCCAATCCTATCTTACCCATCCACGATTTTGGTAATCCATTCTTTAATTCCTCCCAGGTTTCTCCTCCATCGTTACTTCTATGAATTCCAGATCCTGGTCCCCCACCCATATAGGCAGCAACTGTGCGATGTCTTTGCCAAGTAGCGGCATACAAACGATCCGGATTCCTGGGGTCTATTTGTAGATCCGTAACTCCTACCCACTCACTATCGCCAAGAGTTTTCTTCCATGTTTTTCCTCCATCAGTAGATTTATACAATCCTCGTTCTCCTCCTTTTTTCCAAAGTGGACCTTGAACAGCTACCCAGATAATATTGTTGTTTTCTGGATGGATGATAATTTTAGAAATGTGCTCCGAGTTTTTCAGCCCCATGTTTTCCCATGTGGCTCCTCCATCTTTACTTCTGTAAATTCCATCTCCAAAACCTACGTGTCGTCCTCCTACATTTTCCCCGGTTCCAACCCAAATGATATTGTGATTGGTAGGATCAATAGTTACACAACCAATAGAATAAGATGTTTGTTTGTCAAAAATAGGATTCCAGGTGGTTCCGGCGTTAACCGTTTTCCAAACCCCACCAGAACCAACCGCTACATACCAGATACTTTCATTCTCCGGATGGATGGCTATGTCCGCGATTCGACCAGACATAAATGCAGGTCCTATATTACGAAATTTGAGTCCGGTAAAAATGGAATCTGTAAGTACTGAATTTTGAGTATTGGTATTCTTGGATCGTTGTCCCATCACAGAACCAAAGGAAACCAATAAAAGAAAGCTAATAATGAAATGTGTGAATTTTCGATACATATCAATTACGGTGATTAGTTAATAGTTTAATTGATTCCAGAAAATTATCGCTATTTCGATAATTATCTCTTAACAAAAACATAAAACTATTCGAAAACTCTTAGAAAAATTAGCCCTTAATTGCTATTCTTCACGCTGATACTTTGCCTTTTTGCTACCTGCGTACATTTCATACTTTAATAGACGAGACTCTAATTTACCATTGAAAACTTTAATTTTTCTAGACGGCCGAAGTCCTACATGTTTTAAAGCTTCAAGATTACCAGTTACAAACCAGGCATTTGTACCCGGATATCCACGTTTCAAAGTATCCCCTATACTTCCATAAAATTCAGGGACATTAATCTCAAGTCGTTCATCATAAGGGGGTTAAATAGAATATGAAGCGGTCCTTCGGTTTCCTTCTCACTTTCAAAAAAATCTTGCTCTTTTACTTTAATGAAATCCGAAAGGTTAGCATTTTCTATATTCGTATTGGCTTTTCGTACTACAGAAGGAGCCTTATCCATTCCGATAATGGAATGACTAAAATTTCGTGTTTTATTCAAGCATGCCTCTTCTATTTTTTCAAAAAGATCCATATCCCAGTCCAGCCATCGTTCAAAAGCAAATTCTTTCCTATTTAAATTTGCTGGGATATTACAAGCGATCATTGCCGCTTCTATAGGAATGGTACCACTACCGCACATAGGATCTAAAAAGTCAGATTGCCCATCCCATCCGGAAAGCAATAACAATCCGGCAGCCAATACTTCATTGATTGGAGCGATATTAGTATTTGTCCGATATCCACGTAAATGCAACGAACCACCAGAGCTATCCAAAGATACTGTGCACAAGTCTCTCTGTATATGAACATCTACAGAAAGGTCAGGAAAACTCAAATCCACATTAGGCCTTCTCCCTTTTTCTTTACGGAACCGATCGACAATAGCATCCTTGGTTTTGAGAGCTATAAATTTGGAATGATTAAACAGATCAGAATTTACCGTTGCATACACCGCAAAAGTATCATCTACCGTCATATAATCATTCCAACGGATACTCTGTATAAAATCATAAAGTTCATTTTCATTTTTAATTTTTCGAGATATTACAGGTTTTAATATTTTTATGGCAGTCCGAAGGCAGAGATTGGCCTTATACATAAACCCTGTATCCCCATAAAAACTAACCATCCTGTTACCAACAACTACCTTTTGCGCACCAAGGTCTCTTAATTCTTTCGCCAGAATTTCTTCGAAGCCAAAAAGGGTTTTGGCTACCATTTTGAATGAATTGCTCACTATCTTCGTATTCTCTTATAATTAAAAGGCAAAAATACACTAATTTTGCGCCCTATGCTAAAAGATTCTACAATGTGGTATGCATCATGGTTTGATACACCATACTATCATATTTTATATAAAGATAGAGATCAAACTGAAGCCAAAGACTTTATGGATAACCTAACCCGTTATCTCAGTTTGGAAAAGGGAGAAAAAATTTTGGATCTGGCTTGTGGTAAAGGCCGCCATAGTATCTATTTGAACTCTTTAGGGTTTGATGTTACTGGAGTGGATTTATCCAAAAACAGTATCGCTTATGCTTCTCAGTTTGAAAATGAGACTTTGAAATTCCGAGTACATGATATGTGCAAACCTTATCCCGAGCAATTTTCAGGAGTTTTTAATCTATTTACTAGTTTCGGTTATTTTGACAAAGAGGAAGATAATCTAAGCACTATAAAGGCTATTAAATCCAATTTGAATGCTTCTGGGTTTGGTGTTATTGATTTTTTGAATACCGATTATGTAATTAAACACCTGGTACCCGAAGAAGAAAAACAGGTTGAGGAAATCAACTTTCATATCCAAAGGTATGTAGAGAATGGGCATATCGTCAAAGAAATTCGTTTTAAAGATCAGGGAGAAGATTTCTTTTTTACAGAACGGGTAAAAGCAATTAGTCTGGAAGACTTTAAAGATTATTTTGATCAGGCCGAAGTACATCTTCTTGATGTCTTTGGCGACTATCAACTTCGAAAGTTTTATAAAGAAACTTCACCGAGACTTATCTTAATTTTTAAATAGTGAAGCATTACTTATTAACTATAGCTGCCATTTTTGTAGGAAGTCTTATTGTTTTCATATTCAGACCTTCTAATCAAAAGAATCTAAAATTGCTCCTAGCATTTAGTGGGGCTTTTTTATTAGCTATCACAGTGTTTGATTTGCTACCAGAAGTCTTTGAAGACAATCACTTCGGGAAACAAACAGGGATCTGGATTATGGTCGGTATTTTATTGCAAAAAATACTGGAATACTTTTCCAAAGGAGCAGAACACGGTCATATACATCTGGACAAAGACACCAAACAATTACCTAAATTGTTATTTATAAGTTTAGGTATCCATGCATTGTTAGAAGGTTTCCCTATTCATCAGGCAGAAGGAATTTTATTGGGTATTATTGTTCATAAGATACCTGTAGCGATGATTTTGACTACATTCTTACTACATACTAAAATCAAACCAGTAACTATCGGGATTACTCTTTTTGTCTTTGCCTTAATGACTCCACTTGGTACTTTTTTGAGTGAACACTTAGAGATCGTTCAAGGATACTATAAAGAAATCACAGCCTTGGTGATTGGGATATTCCTTCATGTATCTACTACAATTCTTTTTGAAAGTAGCGAAGGTCATAAGTTCAACATCACAAAGTTGATGATTATTCTATTGGCAACAGTGACAGCATTTTTGATTTAACATGTTTAGTAAAGAAGAATCAAAACGTATACGACAAGAATTTTGGACCTCTTTTGGAAAAGCATATCCACGTAAATGGCTATTATATAATACCAAAATCAAAGATGTATCCCTTAAATTCACATTTACTACCAAAAAAGCAGAAGTCTCCATAGACATTGAGCCATGGGATGATTTGATTCGAGAATACTACTACGATAAATTAGTAAGTTTAAAAAACTTACTAACTACAGATTACATTGCTGACATCATTTATGACCCTACATACGAATTGGATAATGGAAAAATAATTTCCAGAGTCTATTGCCAACTCCATGAAGTTAGCATTCATAGCAAAAACTCCTGGCAGCAAACCATGGAGTTCTTGTATACCCAAATGGATCTTTTAGAGGCATTTTTTATAGAATATAAAGATTTTATAAAAGATTAGAATATAATTTGAGTATTCCTTAAAAAAACACCTGATAAACTACCAAAATCATAATTTGAATTGTTTTTTGTACATTGAGCTATAACATAAACTCACTATTATGAAAAACAAATTAAAATGCTCAGCATTGGTGCTGTTGATTGCTATTTGCTTTCAATGTACCCAAGAAGAAACGACACCACAAGCACAAGAAATTGGCTTAGAAGCACAAGATGAAAATCATTTTAAAGGAATAGTAACTGTTGATAATGTTGCTCTAAAATATGCAGTAACCGCAACAGCAGATCTCATTTTTGATGTTCGTATCGCTATCGATAATAAAAGTATCAATGCTATTGTAAACTACAATGATGAAAGTATTGCCATTGACGGACATAACCATGTATTTAAGGAATTCCAAAAAGAAGCTTTATTGAAAATGGGTAGTCTAATTTCAGATTACATACTAGCTACCAAAGAAGGAGATATTTCTATGGCAGAATATACGCTATTAACCTTAACAGAATACTGGGGTAAGTCTCCCAACGATTATGTATACACAAAAAGGAATGTAGTTACCGAAGTAAATACCACAAATCTTAAAAGTAGAAATGAAGGTATTACCTGTATTAGAAGAAATACTTATGTAAACGCTGAATATGATGATGCCCGTGGAAATCAAAGAGATCGGGTACGAGTAGGCAGCAAGCCAAGAACCAACTACGGGTGCATGGGAAGATGCGGTGCAGATTGCGGTAGATGGTGGATTCCTAGTGCCTGGACAAAGGACTGTATGGATCATGATCAATGTAGCAATGTAAACAATGCAAGTGGAGGCGCCAGTGATAGAAATTGCGGTGATGAATTTAATGAAGCGGCAGATGATTATGTATTTGGAGTAATAAGAGGTTGCAGAGGATAACCCCAACTGTAAAAAAATAAATTAATAATGGCTATTGTTTTAAAGCAATAGCCATTATTGGTATCAGCAAATGCATAAAGATGATATCTACTTTATTTTCAGAAACTTAACTGTATATTGAGAAGACAGATCGCTTTTCAAGAATTTCTATTCAAAAAAGAAGCTTTATTCCTACAATTTCAACAGTAAAAACCTTTAATTACGGTTTTTCAACACATTATTTAAGCTTTTTAACCATTACGTAATTTTTTTTAATATATTTGAGCGCCCCAAAACTGAAATAATGAATAGCCTTAAAATATTTAGATATTTTATATGCCTTTTATTGACTTGCCTATTCTTCATAGATACTCATGCCGGAGAATATGAGGATATGTCTTTCTCAGAGCTCAAAAACACCCTATCTCATACTGAAAAACAGTTAAACACAGTAGGAAGAGCTAATAGCATACTGATTTCAGAGACTATTATAGACATTGCCGAAAAATTCAGTACCAAACAACAATACTATCTTAAAGCAAGTGCTTATAATCTACTAGGTAAAATATCCCTTTCTTCAAGAGATTATAAAGAAGCCCTTGAAAATTTTAAAATTGCAGACCTTTTCGCAAAGGAACTCAGTGGTTTTGATGAAGTGGCTATAGACATCAATAACAATATTGCTCTGGTCTATCTGGAAGGGTTTAACAAACCAGGACGAGCACTTAAAAGAATCAACTACATCAATAAAAATTTTTCAGATTTAGATGAATATACCAAACATCTTCTTCAATTGAATCTTGCGAATATTTATTTAAAGACGAAACGATATAATAAGTCCAAAAGATTATTACAGAAGTGTCTTAGCTTCTTTAAAACTAACACAGAATACACCCCAAAATTAGTAATGACCTATACCAGCATTGCCGAATATTACTCATATATAAGGCAGTACAAAAAAGCAATACAAAATTTTGAATTAGCTTCATCTATTGCTGAAAAAAGCGAGCTTTACCGAGAAGCAATGATCATTTATCAGAAGCATGAAAGCTTACTGATTAAAATGGGGAACAAGGAAAAAGCATATGTTATTCTTAAAAAATATACCAAACACCATCAAACTGCACTTGAAAGCGAAAAACTAGAAGCAGATAGATATAAAAAGCAACTTACAGTAAGTGAGGCAAAAAAAACTATAGAAACCCAAAAGGCACAGCAATCCAAAACAGTATCTATTTTTACCTTATCCCTGCTCCTTCTGTGTTTGACGTTGTTTTGCTTCTTTGTCTATAATCATAAAAAAACTAAAGTGCTGGGAGAGTCTCTTGCTTTAAAAAATAAAGAATTAAAGATAGCTAAGGAAAAATCGGATCGTTTGGCTGCGGTTAAAACCAAGTTTATTTCTACTGTTAGTCACGAATTAAGAACACCTCTTTACGGAGTAATAGGGTTATCCTCTATATTAATGGAACGCATTAAGGATGAAGAAAATCATAACTTCATCAAGTTAATGAAGTTTTCTGCTGATCATTTACTGAACTTGATCAACGATGTTCTTCAGGTTACAAAAATGGAATCCTATGAAATTCAACTAGACGAATCTGTTTATAATATAAAGAATTTGGCAAATGATATTAAAAACTCGTTTGAATATCAGGCTGATAAAAATGGGAATACATTACACCTTAACCTTGATCCTACTATTCCGAATTTACTAATTGGTGATTCTGTGCGATTATCACAGATTTTCATCAATCTTATTAGTAATGCAAACAAGTTTACCAGAGAAGGAAACATTTGGTTAAATTTTAAAAACCCAAAAATAGAAAACGATACGGTTGAAATTACCTTTGAAGTAAAAGATGACGGAAGAGGTATTCCGTTGGATAAGCAAGAACTTATATTTGAAAAATTCTCTCAAGCCAACTCTTCTGATCATACTACCGGAACAGGTTTAGGATTAAATATCGTGAGAAAATTGGTAGAATTACATGGAGGTGATATTAAGGTAGAAAGTATTCCTGGAGAAGGAGCTACTTTCTATTTCAGTATTCCATTTAAAATCCATGAAGCAAACGAAG
>NZ_CM147859.1:3172500-3680000 GCF_055808215.1 Aquimarina sp. KJ22-3
GCTAATTCCCCGTCTTATAAAGTTGACCGTAGCCAAATATTAGTTGACAGTAGCACAACTTCTAAAATTTCCTTATTCAATATAAAATGAACTTATTTCGTAGTCTCAGGCAGACTCGAACTGCCGACCTCTACATTATCAGTGTAGCGCTCTAACCAGCTGAGCTATGAGACTTCGTTAGTAAAAATCAATTGCCTAATAAAACAATCGATCCCTTAATATTTAATTGACAGCCGAAAAACTAAAATCAACTCCTTGAATAAAAACCTTCTGAGTCGTACCATTTCTAAATTCTCTAGAAAGGAGGTGTTCCAGCCGCACCTTCCGGTACGGCTACCTTGTTACGACTTAGCCCCAGTTACTAGTTTTACCCTAGGCCGCTCCTTGCGGTGACGGACTTCAGGTACCCCCAGCTTCCATGGCTTGACGGGCGGTGTGTACAAGGCCCGGGAACGTATTCACCGCATCATGGCTGATATGCGATTACTAGCGATTCCAGCTTCACGGAGTCGAGTTGCAGACTCCGATCCGAACTGTGACCGGCTTTATAGATTCGCTCCTTATCACTAAGTGGCTGCTCTCTGTACCGGCCATTGTAGCACGTGTGTGGCCCAGGACGTAAGGGCCGTGATGATTTGACGTCATCCCCACCTTCCTCGCGGTTTGCACCGGCAGTCTTGCTAGAGTTCCCGACATTACTCGCTGGCAACTAACAACAGGGGTTGCGCTCGTTATAGGACTTAACCTGACACCTCACGGCACGAGCTGACGACAACCATGCAGCACCTTGTAATCTGTCCGAAGAAAACTCTATCTCTAAAGCTGTCAGACTACATTTAAGCCCTGGTAAGGTTCCTCGCGTATCATCGAATTAAACCACATGCTCCACCGCTTGTGCGGGCCCCCGTCAATTCCTTTGAGTTTCATTCTTGCGAACGTACTCCCCAGGTGGGTTACTTATCACTTTCGCTTAGCCACTCAGACCGAAGTCCAAACAGCTAGTAACCATCGTTTACGGCGTGGACTACCAGGGTATCTAATCCTGTTCGCTACCCACGCTTTCGTCCCTGAGCGTCAATCAATTGTTAGTGATCTGCCTTCGCAATCGGTATTCTGTGTAATATCTATGCATTTCACCGCTACACTACACATTCTAACCACTTCACAATGATTCAAGACCTACAGTATCAATGGCAATTTTACGGTTGAGCCGCAAACTTTCACCACTGACTTATAAGCCCGCCTACGGACCCTTTAAACCCAATGATTCCGGATAACGCTTGGATCCTCCGTATTACCGCGGCTGCTGGCACGGAGTTAGCCGATCCTTATTCGTAGAGTACCGTCAGAGCTCTACACGTAGAGCGGTTTCTTCCTCTATAAAAGCAGTTTACAACCCATAGGGCAGTCTTCCTGCACGCGGCATGGCTGGATCAGAGTTGCCTCCATTGTCCAATATTCCTCACTGCTGCCTCCCGTAGGAGTCTGGTCCGTGTCTCAGTACCAGTGTGGGGGATCTCCCTCTCAGGACCCCTATCTATCGTCGCCTTGGTGAGCCGTTACCTTACCAACTAGCTAATAGAACGCATAGCCATCTTATATCGATAAATCTTTAATACTAAACTGATGCCAATTCAGCATACTATGGGGTATTAATCCAAATTTCTCTGGGCTATCCCCCAATATAAGGTAGGTTCTATACGCGTTACGCACCCGTGCGCCGGTCGTCAGCAAGATTGCAAGCAATCTCCTGTTACCCCTCGACTTGCATGTGTTAAGCCTGCCGCTAGCGTTCATCCTGAGCCAGGATCAAACTCTTCATCGTTTATTCTTAAATATTATCTATCTAAAAACAATACAACACAGAATTAATCGGTTCTTATCTCAATAGATGATTCTAGTCTTTCGATTTAATTTATTTGCTTCGATTCTCAGTAATAAAACCAAAAATCGTACGCGCTGTCAATCAATATGTCTATGAACTTCTTTAGATTCAAATGCCACTATTAATAGCATCCTAAAACTTCGTCATTACTAAGGGAATCGAACCCTATTTTTAGCTAGCCAAAACCAACCCTAAACCATTGTAATTTCTCTTATGAACTTCGCTTCTCTCTCTCAAAGCGGGTGCAAATATACAACCCCTTTTTTATCCACCAAAACTTTTTTGAAATATTTTTAAAAAGTTTTTTTTCGAAGCTGTCAATGAACTAAACTAAACACAATCACTATCCCAAATCTCTTCCCCGTTTAGCGGCTGCAAACCTAAGCATACTTTCTTAATCAACAATGAATTTTTTGAAGATTTTTTTAAAGAAATTTCGAAAAGGCTGATTTTAAAAAAGATAGAAAGCGAAGATAATAAAATTTATGAAAACGGAGATGTATTTTTTTAGAATTTTCAAACTTCTTAAAAACTCAAAGTGTAAGAATTGTAAACTACTTTCTTAGATTATTGTTTTGCAGTCTTACTATCGCCGGGATCAGACCATTTATTCCTCAAATCATAAAAACTAAAATCCAGCGCTGTTTTTTGCTCCTTTAGTACATTAGCTTGAAAACTTCGCTGTAAAATATCCTCGATCCAATAGTCTTCTTCCACATTTATAGGGTCATAGACTTCTTTGAGGGATATATCAAAAAGGCGGGCTGTATTATTATACCAAAAGGCTCTCCAACCACTTCGGTATTCTTTGATCAACTCAAACATAGTCTTACCTGTTTGTCGATTAACCAACTTTACCAAAATCTGACCTTCTGTACGCGTGAGTTTTTTTAATTCTTTGGTAAACTCCTCCTCCATATATTTCTGAAGTCTTTTTACATATTTTTTACGCGCTCTTTTGGAATCAATTGATTCTAATCGCTCATTGAGTGTTGTTAGTCGATCTGCCGCCAACTTTGCATACGGATATACTTTTCTGGTTTTACGTCGTAAAATCAAATACTTTCTTCTGGACAGATTATCTTTAAACTTTAACCGGCCAAGAATTACTACTTCATCCAGATCTATAGCTTCATGAGGAATGGTATCACCTTCAATAATATAGTACTGTACGTATCGGGTAGAATCAATTTTGGTAGAATCAATAGGCGTCTTTCCCTTCTCCTGAGAAAAGAGCATACTAGTGGTACAAACCATCCATATAACGCACAAATGTCTTAACATAGTAAATTTAGGTCTTCCAAAATTATTCCAAAATTAGTAATTAACATATTCTATAGCGTAAAATATATGTGAATATTATTAAATTCGTGAAAACTAAATTAGATTATACATTACTATGGCTAAAAAAAGCAGCATATTAAACAAAAAGTCATTGACTTTTCTTGAAAAATACCTGAACAATCCTGCTCCGACGGGATATGAATGGGAAGGACAAAAGATATGGATGGACTATCTAAAACCTTATGTAGATGATTTCATCACGGATACTTATGGAACTGCTGTAGGTGTTATCAATCCGAAAGCAAAATACAAAGTAGTCATCGAAGGTCATGCTGACGAGATTTCATGGTATGTGAATTACATTACCGACAACGGATTAATCTATGTCATTAGAAATGGAGGAAGTGATCATCAAATTGCTACTTCAAAAAGAGTTAACATACACACCAAAAAAGGGATTGTAAAAGGTGTATTTGGATGGCCGGCGATACACACAAGAAACAGAGCAAAAGAAGAACCACCAAAATTAGACAATATTTGCATTGATGTCGGTTGCTCTACAAAAGAAGAAGTACTAAAATTGGGAGTACATGTTGGATGTGTAATCACCTATCCCGACGAGTTTTTTATCCTTAATAAAGACAAATTTGTTTGTCGTGCACTAGACAATCGCATGGGAGGTTTTATGATTGCTGAAGTAGCTCGACTCTTAAAAGAAAACAAAAAGAAACTTCCTTTTGGACTTTATATCACTAACTCGGTGCAGGAAGAAATTGGATTGCGCGGTGCAGAAATGATTACTCATACTATACAACCAGATGTAGCTATTGTGACCGATGTTTGTCATGACACCACTACCCCAATGATTGAGAAAAAGACTCAAGGGGAAACCAAAATTGGTGATGGTCCTGTAATCTCGTATGCTCCAGCGGTACAAAACCGACTTAGAGAATTATTAATCCAAACCGCTGAAGACAAAAAAATCCCATTTCAACGAATGGCTTCTAGTAGAATGACTGGAACAGACACAGATGCTTTTGCGTATAGTAACGGAGGTGTAGCTTCAGCGTTAATTTCCTTGCCATTGCGATATATGCATACTACGGTAGAGATGGTACATAAAAATGATGTAGAAAATGTAATAAAGTTGATCTATGAAAGTCTTTTGAATATAAAAGCAGGAGAAACCTTTAGTTATTTTGGAAAATAATAAGCATATAACCTAAAGATAAAAGGGTGTTTGACTGCAAATGCCCTTTTTTGTTTTAATGCAAATATAATGGCTGACGAACTGATCGACATATTAAATGAGCATGGTGAAGCTACAGAAGATGTACGGCTTAAATCTGAAGCACATCGATTAGGTCTATATCATGCGAGTGTCCATATTTGGTTTTACACGCAACACAAAGAATTGTTGTTTCAAAAACGAGCGGGAAATAAAGACACCTATCCCGGTCTTTGGGATATTTCTGTGGCTGGGCATATTAGCGCTGGAGAAGATCCAAAAACATCTGCTATTCGTGAAATACAGGAAGAAATAGGGTTATCAATCATGGATCACGAATTGGATTTTTTGAAAATCTACCCCTCTCAAAAGAGACCCGCTCCTGGAATTATTGATAATGAATTTCATCATATTTATGTATCTGAATTGAAAACACCTATTACTCAACTTACATTACAAAAAGAAGAAGTTTCGGACATACAATTATTAGGAATTGAGGAATTTGAAGAAATCAGAAAAAGACCATTACAAAATCAAGGATACGTACCGCACGATTCTGAGTATCTGGACTTAATTCTTAAAGAAATCACAAATCGAATTGGATAATCTTATTATCACTATTAACTATTATAAATTTGAGATAAGCAGTTAAACTATAATAATTTTGTATTGATTTTAAAAAATTAATAGACAAAAACTATGGAAAATTCAAATACAATTAGTGCGCTCAACAAGCTACTAGCCGATTATCATATGCATTATCAAAAACTGAGAAACTTTCATTGGAATATCACAGGCCCTCATTTCTTTGAACTTCACCAAAAATTTGAAGAACTTTATGAAGATGCTAAACTGAAAATTGATGAGATTGCAGAACGAATTTTAACCCTACGAGGTAAGCCTATAAGCAACTTTACCGACTACCTTGACACCTCAAACATTAAGGAGTCAAATACAAATCTTGTTGACCAGGAAATGGTATCAGCTGTATTGGCAGATTATCAAGTATTGTTACAACAACTTAAAGAAGTAACTGCTGCTGCAGAAAACAGTAAAGATGACGGAACGTTGGACATTACCGGAACCTATATCGGAGACCTTGAAAAATCAAGTTGGATGCTCAATGCCTGGAATCAAAGAAACTAAAATACTATTCGCATTTTATCTTATTGTTCTGGCAACTTGCACCATGAGTTGCCAGAACAATACATCTACGGATTTAATAAAAATCAATACCCTATCCAATACTGTTCATGAAGTTTCGGGTATTACCAGTTTGGGCAAGGATCATCTTTATGTTATCAATGATTCTGGTAACAAAAACATCTTATATCGATTAGACGAAAAAGGAACTATTTTGGATAAAATTAAACTTCCTGACACCCAAAATGTAGACTGGGAAGATCTTGCCTACGATACCCAAAATAATATCTACATAGGAGATTTTGGCAACAATAACAACAATCGTAAAGACCTTGTAATCTATCGGGTTGCAGGTGTATTAGATAAGAACATTTCTGTTGAAAAAATTTGGTTCTCTCTGGAAGATCAAAAGAAATTCCCTCCCAAAAAGAAGAATTTCAATTATGACATTGAGGCTTTTATTCATCTCAACAATCACCTTTATCTTTTTACAAAAAATAGAAGTTCTAAATTTGAAGGAACTACCAAATTATATAAGCTTCCTGCATCGCCAGGAAAACATGTAGCTAAACTTATAGGTACTTACCGCACGTGTAAAGACAATGCCGATTGTTTTGTTACAGGAGCTACTGTAAACCGAAGTGGAGATACCATTGTTTTACTCACCTACAATAAACTGTTTGTACTTTCAGACTTTAAGGGAGATGACTTGTTTGGAGGATCGATTCAAAAGATAAAATTAAATCACTATTCCCAAAAGGAAGGGGTGTGTTTTAAAAATGATTCTACACTCTATATCACCAACGAAAAAACCAAGCATCACAAAGCCTCGCTTTACGAATACCTTTTAAGCCAGTAGTGTCTTAAAAATCTAATCCGAAACCAAAAGTAAATCGGAGTCCATCATCACTGTTGAACAATCCCAGCTGCCCTCCTACTGCATCTACGGCATTCACCCAAAATCCTCCACCAAAAGAATCATGCCATCGGTCAGAATCCTCACCATCTAACCAGACTCTTCCGATATCATATCCTCCGAAAATTCCAATCTGTAATGGCAATAGCCCTGTTTTAAAGCGATCAAAACTGTATCGTAGATCTCCACTAAATGCCAGTGCGCTTTCTCCTGTAAAACGTTCTTCTCGAAACCCTCGTAACCCTTTGGTTCCTCCCAAAGTTGCCCCTTGATAAAACTCAAAATCATCTCCGATATTGACCTGTGCGAGCACATCTGTTTTAAGCACCAATTTTCTATTTCGAGAGATGGCACTATAAAAACCGAGATTGGTATTTATATATCCAAAAGTAAGATCGGTATCTTCTACATTGGTAGTTGTTCCAGTTTGTAGATCAAACTTCATCCCTCGGGTAGGATTAACTTTATTATCATAACTCTCATAGGTATAATGAAGATCAAGATTTGCAAAAAACTTACGTTCAAAAAAGTCTGGATCTCCAATGATAAATCCTAATCCTGAAGTAATAAATCTTCCCGGAGTATCCTGCACTTCTATCCCCGTGTAGTTCGCATTAATCGCAAAACGACTTCCGTAATTATTTCGTCTAGACATTCCTAAACCAAAGGACCATATACTAGTCTTGACACGATTAAAATCCAAACCAAGATCATCATCAAAGTTGGGAGTATTGTTTCCGAAGCCAAAAAAGTTCTGTGCAAAATTTTCGCTGGTATATACTCCATTGATCAAAATATTCCAATTCCCAATGGCGTTCATAAACTCTCCAGAATAGGTAATATCATAACCTTCAGTAGCAAAATAATACCCTGCATGTAAACGATGTTTACTATGGTACGGATTATTTTTAAAACCATTAACGGTATATATGTCCGAAATACTTACGCTCAATCCATCATCTGGGTTAAATCCAACAAGAGGTGTTATTGTATTGTTGGCATTACGCACCTTATTGTAATCGTAAATGTTGTAATTATAAATATCCGTCAATCGTATTCGAGCTCCGCCTTTTTTATTAACGGTATTTGGTTTTGATCGATGATCATACACTTTGATCTTTCTGCCATTCTCTATAGTATATTGATCATTATTTTGCCCTCCAACAATTCTAATTTTTATAGGGTTACTCCCTTTTCCATTGACCACAAACTGATCATCATCATCTAATCCATAAATCCAGATTTCTTTGGTTTCTTTAGAACTGAATGTATTCTCTAAATACGGAGGTTCAATTTCACCCTTTTTGATTCTTGAAACCTTTATGGTAGTCGCCTTATTTTTTCTTGTAATTTCGAAATAATCGTCTTTATCTGTTCCAGTAATAATTGCATGCTTAGTAAGATACTCATGATAGCGAGTAGCAATATCTTCTATACTATCTCTACGACTCTTTAAAAATCGTTTTATGTTTTGAATCGTTTCATCTTGTAATTCTGAAGGAATATCTTCAAATGCTTTTTCGATGGCTTCATCGGTAAGCATGGTTTTGATATGATTTGCCTGATCGATCCAAATCTTCTCATCTGACTTTTGAATTAACGCTCGGTCTAATCGCAAGCCAGATAAATTGATCCATCTTACCTTTTTAAGTTCCTCGTCATAAGATTGAAATTTTCTTGATAATGGTGACACAAATTTGACCAATCCTAAAATGAGGCCATCATAATTACAGAACACCTGATCTCTATCTCTAGGTATCGGTCTGTATATCTTTCCGTTTTCAGTGTCAAACTCGGCCCATCTCCATTGATCGGGATGCCTATCCCAATCTCCCAAAATCATATCAAAAAGTCGGGCTCTGATATAACTTTCTTCATCCAAAGTGTACTTTTCATCTTTTCTGAGTTTCTTCAACATATCATCAGTACTCTCGATATCATCTGGATTTCCAAAGGAAGCTACATCTTTAAACTCTTTTCCTGGACGCTCTTCCAAAAAGTACAATTCATCGCCAAAACTTTCATTATACTTACCCAAAGCAGGGTGTTTAGGAATATAATATACTTCTGGATTTGTATGATAAACTCCTACAGCCTCTGCCAAATCATCTACCGCCAAAAAGGCATACGGATAACTTGAAGTAAAAAAGTCGGCCAGTACATCTACGGTATATGTGTCTTCAAAACCATCGTCTAGGTAAGTGTTTCTAAAAGCTCCTTTTTGTAAAAACTGAGTCACACTTTTTCGCAGTGCTCTTAAGCTATATTGCTTACCTTCTTTATCTATTAATCTAAGAGATCTAGTTTGCTGTCCTCCTCCTTGTCGGTCGATACGGAAACCTCCCATTAATGTATCTAAAGTTGCTACAGGAACTTTTATATCAGTACCAAACACATAACGATAGTGATCTCCCCAAAATGATTTATAGAATTTTGATTTCTTTACTTCTTCCTTATTATATATCGAAGCGGTCTTTTCTTGAGGAAAAGAAGTATTCAAATCACTAGTATCATATTCTTGGTCTTTTTCAAATACATCAGTTTGAAACACCAATTCTGGTTTTTCTTTTTCTCCGCCATAGAAACGAACATTAGAGGAACCATCTGTAAAAACATCCAAAATTGCGAATCCTTGACCTGGGTAAGAAAACAAACCATCTTTTCCTAGCGCAGCTGCTGACACTTTGGAGCCAGAACCTGATACAATTTGCTTTAAGCCCTCCCCTTCTAAATACTGTAGTGAATGTTCATGTCCAGAAACAAAAACTACTTTATCTAATCCTTTGGCCATTGTAGCCAATCTACGCATAAATTTATTGTACAATTCGTTTGAAGCATCTTGTGGAGAAACTCCTCCTTGTGATCTCATCATTGCGACCAAAGACGCCAGACCTGGCAGAGGTATTTTCTTTTTGGAAGGAAAAATATGCTTATCAAAACTAAATTTCCCTCCGTGCGGTCCATTGGTGTACATAGGATGATGCATGGCAACTACAATTGTCTTTTCGTTGTGCTTTTTAAATTCCCCTTCTAGTTCTGTAAAAAACTTCTCTCTGGTTTTAATTTCACAATCGTCGTTGATGGTTGGGTTTTTATCCCAATTTGCCAAGTACCATTGCGTATCTATAATTAGAAGATGTACATCATCACTAATCTTTATGCTTTCTAGAGGACAGCCTTGATTTGGCAAGAAAGTTTTATCATTGTTGAGTTGATCAATCACATATTTTTCTTGCCTTCTTAATCCTTCTACTCCTTTATTATACCAATCGTGATTTCCTGGTATGATAATAGACTTGCCTTGAAATTCTTTGACCACATCTATTTGCACATTCATCTTATGTTCCGCCTCTTCTCTATCCTCTTCTCCCTTTTTGGGCATTCCTTTTTGGTAAATATTGTCACCCAGAAAGAGTAAGAAATCATCCTTGGTTTCCGTAGTATCCAATACTTTTTCGAGAAGGGCTAAACCCTGAGTAGTTTCACCCAATTGAGCATTCCCCGCATCGCCTATAAGGTAAAATCTCTTTTCCAGAGATTTTTGAGGTATTTTTTTGAAAAATTTTCGACTTTATACTGAGGAGAATATGTTGCACAAGAACTAAATAACGCAACGGTATAAATAATGAGAATCTTAGTATATTTATTCATTGTTTGGAGTACAATCTCTTTTTTTTAATTATTTTGGTGATCGAAAATCTACATATATGTCTTCTCTTTTAGAAAAAACAGATAAATTCGTTTTGGAACTTTTTGAAAAAGAACTTCCGAATTCTTGCATATATCATAATTATGATCATACCAAAAGAGTATTTAAAAGTACAAAAGAAATCCTTGATAACACCAATTTACCGAAGGAAGATCAAGAAGTTTTGTTATTAACTGCTTTGTTGCATGATACCGGATATTCTAAAAGCACAGATAATCATGAAGAACACAGTGTTACCATTGCCAAGTCTTTTTTAAGTCAACAAAATGTATCTCAAGACATTATCCAAAAAGTATCTGAGCAAATTTTGGCTACAAAAATGGAACATCATCCTACTAATTTTATGGAGGAAATCATAAGAGACGCAGATGCTTCCCATTTTGCTAAAGACTATTACGGAGAAACCAGTGAGTTGTTACGTAGAGAATTTAAGTTAAATAATGTAAAAAACCTTAGTTCTTCGGAATGGTTAAAAGCCAATATTGAGCTATTTCAAAACAAACATCATTATTATACAGACTATGCCAAAGAACACTGGAAACCCAGAAAAGAGGCTAATCTAGCTAAAATGCTAACAGAACAGGAACGCCTAAGAAAGCAGAAAAAAAGAAAAAGACAAACTAAAGAAGCTTCTTAAAGAAGAAAGCCCGGAAAAAGGGATACAGACCGCATTCAGGGTAACGCTTAGAAACCATCTTAAACTTAGTGATATTGCAGATACCAAGGCCAATATTCTGCTTTCGGTGAACGCTATTATCATATCGTTGGCGTTATCTAACCTTATTCCAAAATTAGACAACCCTTCTAATCAATATCTGATTTACCCAACCTTAATTTTCTTGTTTTTTAGTATCGTTTCGATTGTT
This sequence comes from Aquimarina sp. KJ22-3, assembly GCF_055808215.1. Taxonomy (NCBI): domain Bacteria; kingdom Pseudomonadati; phylum Bacteroidota; class Flavobacteriia; order Flavobacteriales; family Flavobacteriaceae; genus Aquimarina; species Aquimarina sp. KJ22-3. Next base: position 3,183,532 of record NZ_CM147859.1, read on the forward strand.
CTTTCTGTTCTTGCTACACGACCTAATATTACTAGCGGAGAGTTTACTCAAAAAGAAATTGAGGAAAAGAAAGTGAACCTGTTATTCTTTGGTAATTTCCATAAGATGCCATTGACCGATTACAAAAACGCAATGCATCAACTTATGGAAGATAAGGACTACATCTATGACACCATGATCAAGGATTTGTACTTTTTAGGTAAAGTATTACACCGAAAATACAAAATACTTCGGGTAACGTATACCGTATTTATCATAGGAATCGTAACCTCGGTATTGAGCTTCTTTATCGCATTCAACACCCTTCAGTAAAACGAAAAGATTTTTTATTTGCTGATTTCCTTCATTAAATCTTCGTAGGTGTAATACTCTTTATCATTTTCTTTTTTATGATATAGAATATTAACTCGCAATGCTTTTAAACCTGTAACTCCTTGAAGATCGTCTAACTCTACAATTTCAATCTCATCTTCCAGATAGTTTTTAGATTGTAAAAAGTTGATGTATTTAATATATTCCCTCTCGTCTGTTTTTTGCGAATAGATAACAACTAGCTTCCCTTTTTCGGTAACACGTCGATCTGTCCCTTTGATTTTGGATTTATCCACTCGTTTTTTCACCACTTCATAACGCGCATTGTAGGTGCCATCTACATCAAATCGTTTTTCATCCATTCTAAATCTTACAGATAAAGACGTATTAAAGACAAGAACCATAGAAGCTACATCTAGCGCAACCGGAAGATCTTTTTGCATTTGATAATAAGCATTTTCCATTTCGCACATTACCTGCAACTGCCAAAGTCTTAAATTATAGAGATAGATCTTATTAAAACTCTTTTGTTTGGTGATAGACTCACCAATATACATATTATGCTCTACCCCATCCGATTTAAATCGTTCAAAATAATGAGGATACATTCCTTGAGCTTCATCTTGCTTCTGATCTAACAAGGATGCCATCTTTTTGTTGATCAACATCACAGATTCATCATAAGCTTTACGATGTTTGTATACCGTTTTTAAGCTTCTATCCAACAGATTATCATACTCATCTATAAGATCCGATAAATCCGTATTTTTCTTTTTCAAATGCTTGAATAACGGAGTTATTTCTTTCTTAATAAAGTTGATAATAGTTTGTTCACTGTCTACCTGTAACTGTTCTTGAACAACACTGATATAGCTATTTGCTCTATATTTTAACTGCTCATAGATAGGTAACGGATCCATTTCTATTACCCTATTGATTACTTTGGAGATTCCTCTTAATTGCAATACTAAATCCTTTTGTATTGCATGATTACGAGCATCAGAAGAACCTTTGATATCAATTTGACCATACAAAGGATACACATCTTCAAAGACTACCTCTCTAAATGAAACTGGATTTTCTTCTACAATCGCACGCATAAAACGTTTTGCTTCTTGTCTAAATTTCCAGTGTACACTAGGATGGATCGACGTACATTCTTGCTGAATCACCAACTCCAATTCATTCTCAGCTTTCGATTTTGATCTCAATACAGAATCTACCAGATATGGCATCACATCCTGTAATTTATTGGCGTTGATACTATTTAGCTCGTGTACGTTTGGAGATACGATTTCCAAAATCCCTAGTAATTTGCCTTCGCTTTTGATCGGAGCAATAATAGCACTATTAATTCCTTGTGCTACCAGATTCTTATACATCTTCTCTTTGGGAGTAGACTGCTGAAATTTCTTTACATCCGAAATGGCGAAATAGGTAGACTTTTCGAACATATAGTAATAGGTACCTTTGCATAAAGCCGACTGACAACTGTCCGAAAACTTATCGTACAACACATAACTATCTATATTTTTGAAAGGTACACGTTCAAAAACTTCGTCCTCATGATTATAATTAGAAAAACCAACTTTGATTTCTTTCAGGTTAAAGATAGATCTGAAAATATCCTGAAAACTTCCAACAAAATCACCCTGAGTTTTATCGTATTTGATTAAGCTCGTTTTGAAATCAGATAAAGAAACATCGGTGGTAACATCAAACATGTTCGCAATTACGATTCCTTTAAAAACCCAACTACTTGGTGGAAACTTCTCTTTCCAAATTTCGATATTATCGAAGTTATCCAACAATTCGGCCACATCGGCATCGGTGATTTCTTTGGCTTTATCAGTTTTGATGATTTCAATAAAATCCCCGTTATACATGATTCTATAATGTCTCATGATGCCTAACGCATCAGGAATATCATAAAAGAACGGTCTTCTGAAATCGATTTTATATCCGTAATAATTGTTAAGAATAATGCTACATCCCATGATGTAATAGTGATCCTCATCCAAATTCTTAATTTGAGGTTCAAAATCTTCTCCTGCAGTTGCTATAATATTTTGAAAGCGCTTAGTAGATTTAAGCACGGTATTATGAAAAGGAATAGTTGCGATTTTGATTTCATTTTGTTGAAGCACCTGCGCAAACGAATCCTCAAGGATCATATCGATCTGCGGAAGCAGTTCCAACACCTTTTCTTCTTCCTTAATCCCCTCATCTAATTCAGGATACGCTTCTGCTAACTTCAGGATATGAGAAGCCCTCTCCCTAAGGAGTACGCTGTCGCTATTCAAAAAATTTCGGTATTGTTCAAAAAATTTCGAAAAGCTAATCCATATGTCTAAAGGAAAATCCTGCTCTAACACCCTCATAATTCATCAATTACGATATTTTTAACAAAAATACTACAAACTTAGCTCACTAAACAGATATTAACAATTAATTAAAATTATTCTATCCTTAAAGTTATGCTTCTTTACTATATCAAACACCAAAAAACAAAAACACCCTAATAATACCTATTTTCGGGTATATTTAAACGTTTCCAATTTTTATTAAGACGATCATAGTTGTAAAACTTGGACTCAATTTCCAGATTTTAATTTATTGTTGATTATAGTTCAAAATTATAATGGGGTTACCCATTAGACTCGTTTAGTAGCCATTTTGTTACACCAAAACCCCATTTTTTTGCCAAAAAAAGGTAAAAAACACTATATGTTTTTATATCAAAAAGTTAATTTTTGGTGTTTATAGGTAGTATTCTTTATTTTTATCACCTGTAAATTAACACGTAATGAAAAGAATCGCTCTATTTGCTGCTATACTCCTACTTGTAGCTTGTCAAACTAAAGAAAAAGGATATTCAATAACTGCTGAAACACAGGGTTTTGAAGATGGCACCGAGGTGTACATCAATTCTATTAGTCAATCCGGAAGACCACTTGTGATCGATACCGCAACTATTCAAAAAGGACAATTTAAAATCGACTTACCCGCTCCTGAAGCTAATGACTTCAACTATTTGACTTTCCAAAATTTGAGAAGTAATGTTTTATATATTGCCGAGAACCATCCTTTTCATATGACTATTTATAAGGATAGTTTACGATCTTCTATCATCAAAGGAGGTCCGGAGAATGAATTATTATTCAAATATATCAACAATATTAAGAAGTTTGGAGAAGAACGTGTTAATCTCAATACACAATATCAAATAGCTTCAAAACTGAAAGAAGCTGATAAAGCGTTAAGACTCGCCACAAAACAGGAAGAGTTGAAAGAAAAAGAAATTCAGTTCCGTCAGGATTTTGCAGACAATAATCCGAACTCACTAATTGGTGTAATGGCGCTTACAGATTTATTGAACCTTAAATCACTATCTGCCAAAGATGCTAAAGCCAAATTCACCAATTTACCAGATACGTTAAAAACTTCACGACTAGGTAAAAACTTAGATCGACTTATTAATAATGCTGTTGCTGTATCCATGCAAAAAAGAATAGATATCGGTACTATGGTAGATGATTTTTCTGCTCCGAATCCAGAAGGAAAAACACTTTCTCTAAAAGAGTCTATGGGTAAAATTACCATTATCGATTTTTGGGCATCCTGGTGTAAGCCTTGTAGACTAGAGAACCCTAATGTAGTTCGTGTTTATAATAAGTATCATGACAAAGGATTAAATATTATTGGAGTTTCCTTGGATAAGAAACAAGAATCATGGACGAAGGCTATTGCTGATGACAATCTGGATTGGAACCACGTATCTAACCTTAAATTCTGGCAAGATCCTATAGCAAGAGCATATGGAGTGCGATCTATACCTGCTACGTTTATTATAGACGAACAAGGACAGGTAATTGCTAAAAATTTAAGAGGTCCTGCTTTAGAACAAAAGATATCAGAACTATTAGGAGAAAAAGCTCTATAGTGCTAAAAAGATTATAAACAAAAAAACGATCTCAAATGAGATCGTTTTTTTGTTTATGTATGTTTCAAATTTTACCTAAACGCTGTAAAACAAACAATATAATAATCGGAATTGCTAAAAGTCCTACCATCAACGTATTATCATATAATATCCAAGGAGCTAATATTAAAGTGATGACATATCCTCCAACGGCTCCTCCAAAATGAGCGTCATGCCCAATATTACCGATTCTGTTTTTCATTCCAAATATCGAATATAACAAATACCCGATACCAAAAATATAGGCTGGTATAGGTATGGGGATAAACATCAGGTATAAACTCATATCGGGTCTAAACAGTATTCCCGCATAAATAATCCCAGAAACTGCACCACTAGCCCCAACGGCACTATAGTGATATTCGTTTTTATGGAAAAACAAAGAAAATAAATTACCAAAAATAAGGCTTCCAAAATATACGATCAAGAACTTCACATTCCCCAAAAAACCAACCACAACCGGAGCGAAGAAATACAGCGTGAACATATTGAAAAACAAATGCGTCATATCCACGTGCAAAAACCCCGAGGTGAGCATTCTTATCTGTTCTCCACGACGTATCCCTCCAATATTAAACTTGTATCGTTCGAAAAAAGAAAAGTCATTAAAACCTTTTAATGACATTAATACATTTACAGCAATTATTACTATTACTACAATATCTAGTTGCCCCATTCAATTCGAATTTTGTTCAAATATACATATATTTTACCCTCTTTTTTAAAAGTGATCGCACATATGCTAATTGACAAAAGTTTATGATAATTTATTGCAATAATCATATCTTTGTGGGCTTTATGAATTAATTCTATGCAGTTAGTAGTCTATAGTATCGCCTACCCTTTTTTATGGATAATTTCAAAGTTACCATGGAGGCTATTTTATACCTTATCCACATTTATTTATCTTTTGGTATATTATGTTGTACGTTATAGAAGAAAGACAGTTCGTGAGAATTTGACTTTGGTTTTTCCTGAAAAAACAAATCAGGAAATTCAAAAAATTGAGAAACAGTTTTATAAGCACATGTGCGATATGTTTCTTGAAATGATCAAAACCTTATCTATTTCCGAAGAAGAATTGGTAAAGCGCTTTAAAATTATAGATCCTAATACCGTTCAAGAGTTTGAAAAACGAGGACGAAGTATTATGGTGTTATTTGGTCACTATGCAAGTTACGAATGGTCTATTGCAGCTTATTTTACATTAAACCTCCCAATTGCTGGAGTGTATAAAAAGATCAAAAACAAATATTTTGATCGATTGGTACATCGAATGAGAAACAGGTTTGATGCGAAATTAATCACCAGTAGTAGAGCTATGAAAGAGATCACCAAAGACATAGAAAAAGGTAGAGTTTGCGCCTACGGTTTGGTTTCTGATCAATCACCAAAAATATACAATGCCACATATTGGACAGATTTTATGGGAATCAAAGTACCTGCATTTATGGGAGGAGAAGTATTGGCCAAAAGATTAGAAATGCCGGTAATGTTTTTGAAAGTAGAAAAAGTAAAGAGAGGTTATTATCAGGCCAAATTCGTTCCCATTACCGAGGACGCCTCTAAGTGTGATGACTATTTTGTAGTAAAAACCTATCTCAAAATGCTCGAAGAGCAAATCAAAGAACAACCACAATACTATCTATGGACCCATAAGCGTTGGAAGCATAGAAATACTAAACCTCCAAAAGGAGCCACTATAGATTAACAAAAAAAGCGAGATGAAAATCTCGCTTTTTTTATTTTTACTTGGGGGAATCTTTCTAGATTCCTGCAATTTCCTTTAATGTCTTTATAGTATCTTCGGCTAATTGATCAGCCTCGTCCTGACTTTTAGCTTCGGTATAGATTCTAATGATTGGCTCTGTATTACTTTTTCTTAAATGTACCCAGCAGTCAGCAAAATCAACTTTTACACCATCTACAGTAGACACTTCTTCAGCTTCATGTTTTTTATGAAATCCTTTCAAAATACCATCTACATCCAAGTCTGGAGTAAGCTGAATCTTATTTTTACTCATAAAATAAGACGGATAACTTTTCTTCAATTCACTAACGCTGCATTTCTTTTCTGCCAAGTGAGTTAAAAACAAGGCAATACCTACTAGAGAATCTCTTCCGTAGTGTAGCTCTGGATAGATAATTCCACCATTTCCTTCTCCTCCGATAACGGCATTATTGGCTTTCATTTTCTCAACCACATTTACTTCCCCTACTGCACTAGCTTCATACGAACCATTATGTTGTTCTGTAACATCTCTTAAAGCACGACTTGAAGATAAATTCGAAACCGTATTCCCCGGTGTTTTACCTAATACAAAGTCTGCACAAGCTACCAGTGTATATTCTTCTCCAAACATTTCTCCATCTTCACTCATAAAAGCCAAACGATCTACGTCTGGATCTACGGTCAATCCAAAATCAGCTTTTTCTTTTACTACCAAAGCAGACAGATCGGTTAAATGCTCTTTCAAAGGTTCTGGATTATGCGGAAAATGTCCATTGGGTTCGCAGTACAATTCGATTACATCTACTCCCATTTTTCTTAAAAGCCTAGGCACTGCAATCCCTCCTGTAGAGTTTACTGCATCTACTACTACTTTGAATCCAGAAGCTTTAACTTTATCTGCATCCACCAAAGAAAGGTTTAACACCTCATCAATATGTTTGTCTATGTAGGTATCATTTACCGTAATGCTTCCAAGATCATCAACCTCTGCAAATGTATAGTCATCGTTTTCTGCAATCTCGAGTATTTTCTTTCCATTTTCGGCATTTAAAAATTCTCCCTTCCCATTCAAAAGCTTTAACGCATTCCATTGTTTAGGATTATGACTAGCTGTCAAAATGATTCCTCCATCTGCCTTCTCGATAGGTACAGCAACCTCAACAGTAGGAGTGGTTGAAAGCCCTAAATCAACTACATGAATCCCAAGCCCAACCAAACTATTCATTACCAGTTGTTGAATCATCGATCCCGAAATACGCGCATCTCTTCCTACTACCACTATTGGGTGCTCTTTGTTGGTTTCCTTTTTTAACCAACTCCCATATGCCGAAGCAAATTTTACAGCATCGATTGGGGTAAGATTATCACCTACTCCTCCTCCTATGGTACCACGTATTCCTGAAATTGATTTGATTAATGTCATAATATTATATTAATTCTGTATTTGAGGGCAAATGTACATCCTAAGAAACATTACTACAACTATACTATTAAAGTTTACAAAAAAACAACACTACATTTCTAAAAAATTGTAAATTTCGATAATGAATTTCTTAGCTCATATTTATCTTTCTGGAGAAGACCCCGAACTTAAAATTGGTAATTTTATCGCTGACTCCGTCAAAGGCAAAAAATATTTAGAATATCCTAAGCAAATCAGCAAAGGTATCATCTTACATCGCAAAATCGATTCTTATACCGATACTCATCCTATTGTGAAGCAGAGTGCTCAACGGTTATACCCAAAATACGGACGTTATAGCCCTGTTATTGTTGACATTTTTTATGATCATTTTCTAGCAGCACGTTGGGAGGAATATTCTGAAATTCCTTTGGAAACATACACGCTTCAATTTTACGAACTACTACAAGACAACTATGACATACTACCGAAGAAAGTACAAAACTTCTTACCCTATATGATTGGTGATAACTGGTTATTAAGTTATGCTAGTATATCAGGCATTGGCAGTGTGCTTTCGGGTATGAATCGCAGGACAAAAAATCGTTCTAAGATGAACCTTGCAGTCGTTGAACTCGAGGCCTATTATGCTGATTTTGATCAAGAATTTCAAGCTTTTTTTAAAGAATTAGAGCTTTTCACCAAAAACGAAATGAAAACCTTATGAGACTACTCTTATCCTTTTGCCTTTTGACAGTGTGCTTTTCTTGCAAAGAAACACCAAAACCTATAGTTAAAACACCTGTAAGAGGTGTAATTACTCAAAAAGCAATGGTAGTATCGGCAAGAGAAGAAGCTTCAAAAATCGGAACCGCTATTATGCAAAGAGGAGGTAATGCCTTTGATGCCATGGTCGCTACAGAAATGGCATTGGCTGTATCCTACCCTTATGCTGGAAATCTAGGAGGTGGAGGTTTTATGGTGTATCGCATGGCCAATGGAGACACTGGTGCTTTGGATTACAGAGAAAAAGCTCCTTTAACTTCTACAAAAGACATGTATCTTGACGAGAATGGAGATCATATTCCCGAAAAAAGCCAGCTAGGAGCATTAGCTGTTGGAGTTCCTGGTACCATCGCAGGGATTTTTGAAGTACATCAAAAGTTTGGGACACTGCCCATAAAGGATATTTTGACTCCTGTAGTAGAACTGGCTAATCAAGGATTTGTAGTGACAGAAAAACAAGAAAAACGATTTCAACATTACAAAGAGCTATTCTTGAAGGCCAATAAAGATACCATACCTATTCTAAAAGGATATCATGCTAACGACACCTTAAAGAATCCTGCTTTGGCAAATACCCTACAGCGTATTATCGAGAATGGTAGAGATGAATTTTATAATGGAGAAACAGGTCAGAAATTGGTTGATTTTATACAATCTTACGGAGGTATTATGACCATTGAAGATCTAAATAAATATGAAGCCAAATGGCGAGATCCTATTCAATTTAAATACAAAGATCTAGATATCATATCGATGTCACCTCCTTCTAGTGGTGGTATATGTCTGGCTCAAATCATGAAAATGATAGCTCCATATGATTTAGGAGACTATGGCCATAACAGTCTAAAAGCAATACAGGTAATTACCGAAGCTGAGCGAAGAGCCTATGCAGATCGTAGTTTCTATTTGGGTGATCCAGATTTTGTAGATATACCGGTTGACACTCTTTTAGGTCCAGAATATCTAAAAAATAGAATGAGTGATTTTAGTTTTGATCGAGCGACCTCATCGACAGCCATAAGTCACGGAGCAATCCCTGGTTATGAAAGTAGCGAAACCACCCATTACTCGATTGTAGACACTTTTGGAAATGCAATTTCTGTAACTACTACTCTAAATGGGGCCTATGGTTCTAAATTATATGTGGATGATTTAGGTTTCTTCCTCAATAACGAGATGGACGATTTTAGTGCTAAACCTGGTGCCCCTAATATGTTTGGACTTATCGGTGCTGAAGCTAATGCTATTGCTCCCGAAAAGAGAATGCTAAGTTCTATGACACCTACCATTGTGGAGAAAGATGGAAAATTCTGGATGACCGTTGGTACTCCTGGAGGATCTACTATTATTACTTCGGTATTGCAAACTATTCTAAATGTAAAAGAATTTGGTATGACCATGCAAGATGCAGTTAATGCTCCTCGTTTTCATCATCAATGGTTACCAGATGTAGTGGTCTTTGAACCTAATTCCTTTGATCCAGCTATACTAAAAAACTTAAATGCTAAAGGATATGAAATCAATGAAGAGGAATCTCGAATCATTGGTAAGGTTGATGGCATCCTGGCATTACCCGATGGAAGTTTGGAGGGCGGAGCCGATAAAAGAGGTGACGACACGGCAGTAGGGTTTTAAGCAACCTTTTGCTTTTGGGAGTATCTATAGATAAAAAGTATACCTATCTCCTTTTTATTTATGAAAAAGATTATTCCAATAGTATATATCATTTTACTATCCAGTGTTTACGTTCGTGGTTTTTCTAAAAATTCTGAATATAATCCTATATATAATTTCAACTCGGATAGCTTAGTCATTAAAAAGAATGGTTCGGACAAGGAAGTAGTACTATTGACAGGAAACACCTTCAAATTCTGGACAAACAATAGTAAAAGTAGTAAAGGTGTCTTTAAAAAATTTGAGAACGGGCATTTAACAATCGTATCCAAAGAACAAACTCCCATACAAATACCTGCTAAGGACATCAAAAAGATTAAGTTACTGAAGGAAAAAAGAACGATTCCTACCATAATTACTGTCATTGGTTATACTGCAATGATTGGAGGAGTTGGTGCCGTATGTATAGGAACCATAGCATTGTTAGTAGGAAATACAGCAATCCTTGGATATGGTGCCTTATCCTATGGAGTGGGTACAATAATTACGATAACTGGTCATGCGCTATCCGGTAAAGTTTTGAATTTGGAAAAAAATGGAGCATACAAACCGATTAAATTTACTATCATAATTTCTATATTGACTTGATTCTTCTATACTATAGAATGTGTATCTTGTTATCATGGATTTTTTGTGCACATTACAATCTAAACTACAAGAGCAATCTGATCCAGATAATGCTATTGCCATGAAAGCCTATATGAAAAACCGCTTTCCGTTTTATGGTGTAAAAGCTCCTATAAGAAAGGCTATATTGAAAGAAACGCTTATCGGTTTTAAAGGATCGATAACCCCAGAAAATTGTTCAGAGTTGGTGCTCCATTTATATGCTATGGAAGAAAGAGAATTACATCTTTGCGCCATAGAACTCGTCGATCAAACGCTAAAGAAAAAATATCGAAAAGAAGATATCGTACTTATCGAGAAGCTAATTACGACACATTCTTGGTGGGATACTGTGGATTTTATCGCCAAACATATTTTGGGGAATTATCTGCTTCAATTTCCTGATGAAATAACTACTGTGATCCCAGCATTCTCCAGATCAGAACATATGTGGCTCAATCGAAGTGCTATTCTTTTTCAACTTGGGTATAAAGAACAAACGGATAAAGCATTACTATTTTCCTTGTGCGAGGCCCATAAATCTTCGAATGAGTTTTTTATCAAAAAGGCGATTGGTTGGGCATTGCGAGAATATTCAAAAGTGAATCCTACGGCAGTTCAGGATTTTGTATCCAAAACCGTATTAAAACCACTTTCTACAAAAGAAGCACTAAGAAGAATACAGGCATAAAAAAACACGGCCGAAACCATGCTTTTTTATTTTATATGGATATTTCTATTAATAGAACTTATACCCTACTCCTAACTGAAATGTTCCTAAGTTGGTATCAAAACCATCTACATCAGAAAGATTAGCAATACCGGCATTATATCGTAGGTTGAACAACAAACCGATATCTGTTAGCTCATAACCAGCTCCAAAAGACAATCCAAAATCAAACGATTTGGTTGTATCTTCAATTGCATTATCCGCAGAAACGCGAATACCAAACTGTGGACCAGCTTCCAAACTAAAACCTTCAACAGGGTAATACTTTCCAATCCCTAATACTCTAATAAAATTCGCTTCGATATCCTCAGAACCTTCTGAAGAATACAAAAGCTCTGGTTGGATATGAAATTGTTCGTTGATGGTAAAATCGGCAAGACCACCTATAAATAAGCTTGTTCTACCGTCTGCATCTGCATCCTTTCCAAACTTAGAAAAGTTAACCCCGGCTTTTACTCCAAAAACAACTTCTTGAGCATTCATTGTTGTTAATGCCCCCATTAAAAACAATACTAAAAAAACTTTTTTCATTTTCGATAATTTATATGATTAAGTAATATCAAAAGTAAAAAAGATCACATGTTGGAGTATTGGGTAGTGCTGTTAAAAAAAGAATATTCTTTTGTTAATGAATTCCTAATGAAACAAAAAAAGAGAGCCGGAATCGGCTCTCTTTTTTAATATATGAATAGGCTAACTATTCTTACTTTACTTCTTCGAAGTCTACATCTTCTACATCACTTCCTTCAGATCCACCTCCAGAAGAATCTCCTCCTGCACCAGCATCAGGACCAGGTTGCCCTTGTTGTGCTTCTGCTTGTGCTTTGTACATTTCTTCGCTAGCTACTTTCCAAGCTTCATTGATTGTATCAAGAGCAGGTTGGATTACTGCGATATCTTTAGACTCATACGCTTTCTTCAACTCTTCTAAAGCATCTTCGATTGGCTTTTTCTTATCATCAGATAATTTATCACCAAATTCACTCAATTGCTTTTCAGTTTGGAAGATCATTCCATCAGCTTCGTTAAGCTTATCTGCTTTTTCTTTAGCTTCTTTATCCGCTTCAGCATTTGCTTCTGCTTCCTTCTTCATTCTTTCGATTTCTTCTTCTGTTAATCCTGAAGAAGCTTCAATACGAATATCCTGAGATTTATTAGTCGCTTTATCAGTAGCAGACACTTTGATGATACCATTGGCATCGATATCAAAAGTAACTTCAATCTGAGGTACACCTCTAGGTGATGGTGGAATTCCATCTAGGTGGAAACGACCGATAGTTTTATTATCTGCTGCCATAGGACGCTCACCTTGTAACACATGGATTTCTACAGACGGCTGATTGTCTGCTGCCGTAGAGAACACTTGTGATTTCTTGGTAGGGATAGTTGTATTGGCATCAATTAACTTTGTCATTACGTTACCCATAGTCTCAATACCAAGAGATAATGGAGTTACGTCTAGTAATAATACATCTTTAACATCTCCAGTTAAAACTCCTCCCTGAATAGCCGCTCCAATAGCAACTACCTCATCTGGATTTACTCCTTTACTAGGCGCTTTTCCGAAGAATTTTTCTACTGCTTCCTGTACTGCTGGAATACGTGTAGATCCACCTACTAATATAATTTCGTCGATATCACTAGTCGATAAATCTGCATTTTTAAGTGCCGTACGACAAGGCTCAATCGTTCTCTTTACTAAATCATCTATTAATTGATCAAACTTTGATTTTGTAAGCGAACGTACCAAGTGTTTAGGTCCACTTGCTGTTGCTGTAATATATGGAAGGTTGATTTCTGTCTGCGAAGAAGAAGATAATTCAATCTTAGCTTTTTCTGCAGCTTCTTTTAAACGTTGAAGTGCCATTGGGTCTTCACGAAGATCCATGTTCTCTTCTCCTTTAAACTCTTCAGCTAACCAATCGATTATTTTTTGATCTACATCGTCTCCTCCTAAGTGTGTATCTCCATCTGTAGAAAGTACTTCGAATACTCCATCACCTAATTCAAGGATAGAAACATCATGTGTACCTCCACCAAAATCGAATACAACGATTTTTTGATCAGTACCTTTTTTATCCAAACCGTAAGCCAATGCCGCAGCCGTAGGCTCGTTGATAATTCTTTCTACTTTAAGACCTGCAATCTCTCCTGCTTCTTTTGTTGCCTGACGTTGCGCATCATTAAAATATGCTGGTACAGTAATTACCGCTCTAGACACATCTTGTCCTAAGTAATCCTCTGCAGTTTTCTTCATTTTCTGAAGAGTCATCGCCGATAACTCTTGTGGAGTATACAAACGTCCGTCGATATCTACTCTAGGAGTATCGTTATCACCTTTAACCACTTTATACGCCGCTCTTTGCGCTTCTTTAGAAGACTCAGAGAACTTATTACCCATAAATCTTTTGATAGAAGAGATTGTTTTTGTTGGGTTAGTAACTGCCTGACGTTTTGCAGGATCACCTACTTTAATTTCTCCTCCTTCTACAAAAGCAATTACAGAAGGTGTTGTTCTTTTACCTTCAGCATTAGGGATTACTACAGGCTCATTACCTTCCATTACAGAAACACAAGAGTTGGTTGTCCCTAAGTCTATTCCTATTATTTTACTCATCTTTATACTAAATTGTTATACTGTTGTTCGTAATAATTCAAACCTGTAAGGTCAATCTTTGTGCCATTACGATTTATATGACAGGTTGTCACTAAACCTATACATTGATCCGCCAAAAGGTTTTTTTAAGGATTCGAAAAACGGCATTAACTATTCTTCAAAAAACAAGTATTTTCTTTATCAAAAACCTATATTTACCCCTGTTAATATTTCAATAATTACGAATTATGGAATGCATCAGTATTTTCGACATGTTGAAAATAGGAGTTGGCCCCTCTAGTTCTCATACCCTAGGCCCATGGCGTGCTGGTCGTCGATGGATTGCAGAATTAAAAAAAGATGGCCATTTCGAAAATGTGACAGCCATCACTGTTGATCTTTTTGGATCTCTATCGCTTACAGGTAAAGGTCATGCTACCGATATTGCGGTAATGCTTGGACTTTGCGGATACGATCCACAGACTATAGATGTATCTTCGATATCATCCATTATCAACAACATTAATACTGAGAAAAAAATTCATTTCAATACCGAGCTTTGGGTGACATTCGATCCTGAAACGCAAATCGTGTTCAATAAAGAGTTTAAAGAATTTCACCCCAATGCTATTACTTTTCATGCCCACCTTACTGATGGTCAAAAAATATCCTCTTCTTTTTATTCAATTGGTGGTGGCTTTGTAATCAAGGAAGAACGGAAAAGAAAAGAAAAGAAAATGGAAGAGTTCCAGGGCTTCCCATTACCTATTCAAAAAGCAACCGATCTTTTGGGTTATTGTCATGAAAAGGGCAAAAAAGTGTCCGAGATTGTATTAGAAAATGAGCGATCGTTGCGAACTGAGGAAGAAATCGATCAAAGAATACAAGCAGTGTGGGATGTAATGCTAGAATCGATGTATACCGGTTGTCACACTGAAGGCACACTCCCTGGAGGACTTAATGTCAGACGTAGAGCTTTTGACACTCATAAAAAGCTTATCGGGGATACTAAGTATACCTCTCCTCAAGAATGGATTGAAGCTATTCGAGATACCGAAGTTAAATTTCGTCAGATATTAAAATGGGTTTCTTGTTTTGCTTTGGCAGTAAACGAAGTCAACGCTTCTCTGGGTCGTGTGGTAACCGCACCCACTAATGGAAGTGCTGGAGTAATTCCGGCAGTGATGATGTACTATATGGTGATCGAAAATCACGATGCCAATTTTGATGATGTAAAACAATTTATGCTAGTTGCAGGTGAGATTGGGAGCTTATTCAAAAAGGAGCAACCATCTCTGCAGCGATGGGAGGATGCCAGGCAGAAATCGGAGTTTCTTCGGCAATGGCTGCTGGTGCACTAACAGAACTTATGGGAGGTACTCCCGAGCAAGTCTTGATGGCTAGCGAAATTGCTATGGAGCATCATCTAGGACTTACCTGCGATCCAATCGCCGGATTAGTACAAGTCCCGTGCATCGAAAGAAACGCAATGGGTGCAGTAAAAGCCATTAATGCCTGCGAAATGGCATTGGATACCGATGCCGCGAATGCCAAAGTACCCTTGGATAAAGTGATTGAAACCATGTGGGAAACAGCTCAGGATATGCATACCAAATACAAAGAAACTAGTGAAGGAGGATTGGCGGTCAAAGTAAGTTTGAGTGACTGTTAATATATTTCGTTCACAGCTTTCTTATTCTATAATCTTTTATATATTAAATAACTAGTTGTTTTTTGTCTTCAAGTGTTTTAGCCAAACTATTTTAACGTATTTCTTACTCTGGTTTTGGATATTCTAATTTTAAAGACCTAAATTAGAAGAAATTATACAAACCAAAAAAGAGATCACAATTGTAAAAGTACGTTTAAGCTATTGCTGACACATATGAAAAAACCAGCCCCAAAAACCAGCCCCAAAAACACCAAACCTAAAAAAGTAACTCCTGAAAAAACAACTGCTAAAAAGGTAACTCCCAAAAGGACAAATCCTAAAAAAGAAACTCTTGAAAAAACAGCAGTTAAAAAGGCTACTCTTGAGAAATCAACCGCTAAAAACGTAGCTCCCGAAAAGGCAACCACTAAAAAGGTAGCTCCTAAAAAAACAACTTTTAAAAAGTCTGTTTCTGAAAAAACATCTGCTAAAAAGGTTGATCCTAAAAAAACAACCGCAAAAAAGGCAATTCCCGAAAAGACAACTGCAAAAAAGGTAGTTCTTAAAAAGACAACTCCCAAAAAGACAAAAACAAGAACAACAACTAGAAAATCCGCTCAAAAAGAGTTAAATCCATCCAATAAAGCCCTTGGACTTAAAGTCAAACAACTTATTCTTTATAGCATTGTACTATTTGTTTTTACTATGTCCTGGGTGATTTTTCAAAAGATACTGAATGAGAATGTAGCAAGTATTGATTTCACGATATACGAAAGCAAACAACAACAAAATGCTTTTCAAAAAAATCCGATCGAACTGTTTTTCTCTCTTGTACTAGTTATGCCTATTCTTGAAGAACTTGTATTTCGAACACTTATCAAACCTAACAAATCAGATCTGTTACTATTTCCATGTGGAGTTATTGGGTTGATATTAGTTCTCACATTAGGTTCACAATTTACCTGGTATTATACGTATTCAGGTATTGGAATTTTGATGATTGGTATATTCTTGTTATTAAAATCAAAACTGTTTGAAAAGAAATTCCTATTGCAAACCGCCAAATTTCTTAAAAAAAGGGTGTCATGATCACATTACTTATTGTCTCTTCCCTCTTATTTGGGGTATCGCATGCTTTGAACTATGGCACACTTTCAGAGATTAATTTGGTCATCCTCTTACTCACTATACCTCGTATTTTTTCAGGCTCTATCTATGGAATATTTAAAATAAAAAACGGTATTACATGGTCTATTGGCTTACATGCACTAAGAAATCTAATCCCTTTTCTTATTAGTATCATCTAGTTACACCCCTCTCGCTTTCTGGTATCGGCAATAGCCATAATGCGCCACGAGGAACCATCGTGATATAGTTGAAAGACATTGACTCCACAATGACTAAAATTATCATTTAGATAAAATTCATAAGGTGTCCAGACATTAGCAATACTACCATCGGCTTTAATTGTAAAAGAAAGTAAACGTTCATCCCATTTTTGTTCTGCTGGTCGGTTTTGAATAGCACCCAAAAATTTATCGATATTGGTTTGAGCAGTCTTGATATTTCCTTCTTTATCCTTTACTACGGTTTTTAAAACCATTTGAGGATCTATGGTTTTCTTCATTTTTGCGGTATCACCTTTATGGAAACCATCAAAAAACTCTAAGATGGTGGACTTTACCTCCTCTTTGTAATCTTTAGCTTTTTTATCTTGGGCAAAGGATTGAATACTAATGAGTAAAGCTGTAATAATACAAACCGTAAATTTATTCATAATGATCATTTTTTGATTCTCGTAAATGTAAGCTTTTATTCGTAGTTGGGTAAAAGATTAAGGCAGTCTTAACAAGACATTTGCCGCGATATCCCTAAATGATTACTTTTGCAGCACTAAACACACATAACTATGTCCACAGCAAAGAAAGATTACAAGAGAGTTACCGTAAAATCTCTTGTTGAGATGAAATCTAACCACGAAAAAATATCTATGCTTACCGCATATGATTATACCATGGCCAAAATTGTTGATGGTGCTGGTGTAGATGTGATTCTAGTTGGAGACTCTGCATCTAATGTAATGGCAGGTCATGAGACGACACTTCCTATTACATTGGATCAAATGATCTATCACGCTTCTTCAGTAATAAGAGCTATTACCCGAGCATTAATTGTTGTCGACATTCCTTTTGGTAGTTATCAAAGTGATCCAAAAGAAGCTTTGCGATCTGCTATTAGAATTATGAAAGAATCCGGAGCTCATGCCGTAAAAATGGAAGGTGGTAAAGAAGTGAAAGAATCTATCAAGAGAACACTAAATGCCGGAATTCCTGTAATGGGGCATCTTGGATTGACCCCACAATCGATTTACAAATTTGGAACTTACACGGTAAGAGCCAAAGAAGAAGAAGAAGCTGAAAAATTAAAGGAAGATGCGCTTATGCTGGAAAGAATAGGTTGTTTTGCTATTGTACTTGAAAAAGTTCCTGCAAAACTGGCAAAAGAAGTGGCAGAAAGCATCAGTATTCCTGTTATTGGGATTGGAGCCGGAAATGGTGTCGATGGTCAGGTACTGGTAACTCACGATATGTTAGGTATGACTCACGAGTTTAACCCTCGTTTTTTACGTCGCTATTTGGACATGTATACCGAGATGACCAATGCATTCAAACAATATGTGAGTGATGTAAAATCAGTGGATTTTCCTAACGAAAATGAGCAATACTAGTATTCGAAAAGATGACTCAGTATTCAAGTTTTAGTGACTCGGAATTAATTGAAGTTCTTCAACTATTAGATTCTTTATCTCATGTTGCCAAAGAACAGCTCTTAAAAGAAACACAATCCAGAAAAAATCAGGAAATCCATTCCTTTATTTCTAATTTATCAAAAAACATTTCCGAAGAAAAAGAAAATATTCAAAGCCTAGTTTATATTAAAAACTTAGGCTTTGATGTTACATCTATTGATCAAAGTAATTATACCATAACGCGCTCAGGAAGGGCTATTTTGATTGATGTTATCGCGATTGTATTAGGAACCATATTATCGGTGTTAGGAGTTTTCGGTATTATTTTTTTACTGAGTTTCTCATCTCCTATCAACGGAATTGTACTTTCTGTTTTTGGATATATTGGGATCAAAATGCTTATCAATGGTATCAACCGGATATTTGATTATCTTGGATTCGTGCTTCAAATAGAGAATAAAAATTTTACTTTCAAAAGAAAGTTTGATCTACCCTCTGGAGAACTAAAAGATACGATCCAATCTTTAAAAATCAACAAAAGCGAAGATCAAATCAGTTTGGTATATAAGGATACTGAAATTATAAAAGTAGGTGCCCCAAATGCTATTAATAGTAGTACGCTTGAAGCCATTATAAGGTCAAATTAATTACATTTCAAAAGAAAATTTTGTCTAAAACGATCTCTACAAAGAACAACCTTCAGGTCTTGTATGAAGACAACCATATTATAGCCGTCAATAAACGGCCAGGTGACATCGTACAAGGAGATAAAACAGGAGACCAACCATTAAGTGAAGTTGTAAAAGAGTACATCGCCGAAAAATATAACAAACTTGGTAATGTGTACCTGGGAGTGGTACATCGTCTGGATAGACCTACTAGTGGCATCGTTGTTTTTGCAAGAACCAGTAAGGCCCTTCCTAGATTAAATAAATTGTTTGCTAACAAAGAAGCGCAAAAGACATATTGGGCAGTGGTAAAAAACAAACCACCCAAGGAGGGTGAAATGCTAACACATTGGCTAAAGCGCAATCCGAAGCAAAATAAATCCTATGCACATATCAAAGAGGTTCCTGATAGCAAAAAGGCTATTTTGGAATATCAAATACTAAAAGCGTTGGATAATTATTATCTTTTAGAAGTACTCTTGCATACAGGAAGACATCACCAAATCAGATCTCAGTTATCTTTTATCGGATCTGTAATCAAAGGAGATTTAAAATACGGAGCAGATAGAAGTAATAAAGATGGCAGCATACATTTGCATGCTAGAAAACTTACTTTCGTACATCCGGTCAAAAAAGAACCGTTAACCATTCTTGCTCCTCCCCCTTCAGATCCTATTTGGGATCATTGTGTTGTGTAAACATCCACACTATTACTTGTAAGTCCTAACACTTTCTATCACCACGGAGGTTAAAATCAAAAGCCCCCCAATAACAGTGGATAATACTGGAATTTCCTTTAAAAAAATCATACCAATAATGATTCCATACACCGGTTGTACACTACTGATGATACTCGCTGTAGTGATCGAGAACCGTTTGAAACTCCCCAAAAACAGGGTATGTCCGATTGCTGTGGTTAACAATGCCAAAGTTAAGGTAGGCAACCATTGTTCTTTGATTCCTGAACTATCCATTAAGAAAAGGAAAGGAGACAATGCAATACTCACCACTACCAACTGGTACCACATTAACATAGATCCATTATAACTCCCTACTTTGGTTTTCATAATCAGGTTACGCAACGAATAGCACAATGCGGATAACACCCCAAAAAATACCGCTTTGGTATATGAATTTTCAAAATTGAGATCGGGAACTAAAAAATAAATTCCCAACAAGACCAAAAGCGCTAATAGAAGATGTATTTTTTGAAATTTGGTTTTTAACAAAACAGGTTCCAAAAGTGCCGTGATCACTGGATAAGTAAAGATGGACAACATTCCTACCGCTACATTCGAGAGTTTAAGTGCATAGAAGTAGGTTACCCAATGCAATCCCATCAAAATACCGCTCAATATAATCGTTGGACGGTCTTTGCTAGAAGTACTAAGTGAGATTCCTTTCCATTTACAAAAAACAAAAAGCAAAATGCCTGCTAGTATAGCTCTAAAACCAATAATTACCGGAACAGGCATCTCTATATATCGTCCCAAAGCTCCCGAAGTACTAATCAAAAGCATCGCAAGATTAAGCTCTAATATATTTTTGAAGTGTTGATTATTCTGTGACAAATTTTATAATTATCTTAATAATGTAAAACTAGATTTAAATTCTTTAAGGGCACCTTGTTCTGTATATAATACTTTAAACCAGTATTCACTAGATGGTAACTGACGCCCTTGAGACGTTCCATCCCAATTGCTTTGAGATCCAAGAGTTTTTAAAAGTCGCCCAAACCTATCAAAAATCAAAACCTGGTTAATGGTAACATTTTGCGTACTTTCTATATTCCATACATCATGAAAACCATCTCCGTTAGGAGTAAAATATTCAGGATATCCGGATGTTACATTTATAATTGTTGATTCTTCCCCACATCTTTCGATATCCCTTACCGTAATTGTATGTTCTCCAATAGTCACACCATTAAAAATAGAGGACGTTTGCCAGTCACTATCATCAATTTGGAATTCATAATTACCATTTCCTTCTACAAAAACTTCGACAGTAACATTATTAGAAAATGCTCCAGATATTGCCTCTGCCCTAACTCCCTCGGGTGGATATGAATCTTCAAAATTAATGCTTTTGGAAATAGAACATCCATTAATTATATGAGTAACTTCTACACTATATTGGCCAGAGGCATCAGGAAAAAAAGTAGCATTGGTTTCACCTATAATTTCGTTACCTGCTATTGCCTGAGTCCCTATATACCACTGAAAAGTGTATTGAGCGGTATCTAGGTTTACCTCTATATCTTGGGGAAATATATTTATAAGGCTTCCATCAGCATTCAGGCACCTAACATATCGTTCTTCTAAAATTATAGGTTCGACAGGAATACTTTCAATCGTAAATGAGGTTACCTTATAGCATGTTTGTGTCGATTCTGCAATCCTTAACCAAATTGTTTGTATTGCCGAAGTGTTCATAAAGACACTCGGGTTAGTAATCGTATTGGTTGAACTTACCCCTGTGTAGTTTTCTGCATCTTCTTGAGTAAGGTGATACGACACTTCGTAAATTGTAGCATCTTGACCTCCTAATACCAAGGCTGTATTCGTAGTCAAATCGAATGAAGAAATACCATCATTATCCAGATCACAAGAGTCAAGATCATTGGGTAAGCTAGTAATCACTGGTGGAGTAGCAAATTCAATTTCTACGGAATCCGAAGATGAACAAAGACCAGAAACATCAATATCCACACTATAAAATCCATCTTGAGTCACTTCAAGCCTCGCCCCTCCGTCTAGTATTGTGGTTCCGTCTCCTGGTCCGACTGGAGTTCCGTCCTTAAACCAAAAATAGCTTGAACTACTCCCAACTGTTGCATTAAGTATTATAGGGGTGCCCTCGCATCCCGGATTACCATTGGCAATAGTTCTATCCTCACCTAGATCTCCGCCGATGTTAAAGCTTCCTGCTGCCAAAAAAACAGCAGAATCTAATCCTGGATCTAAATTATCGGCTATGACCATTTTTATAGTATATCGTTCATTGGGAATCACACTCCCTGAAGCTTTTAATACTTTCGTATATCCATTAAAATCAATTGGCGCATCTGTACCCGGCGCAATTACTCGACCAAAAAATTCTTGATTTCTAGGTGGACACTCATTCTGGTCTTCTATCGTATCCTCAAAATCTCCATCATTGTTTAGGTCCACACCAGCATTTACTGTTGTAACTTTAATTGCAGTTGGTGGATTTGTTCCGGGTACTACAGCTAAATTTCTAGAATTGCCTGAAGAGTCTGTAAGAATAAAGGCAAAAACGTCAGAAAAAATGCAAGGAAATATGCCTACATATTCTTCCGAAGCAAATAGAAAATCGAAAGTAATAAAATCGATACTCGGGATAAAATCGAATTGAATATAGGTCGCATTAAATAATGGACTCGTGTTAGTGATTCGACCCAAATCATTATCTCCTCTCCAGGTTTCTCCCCCTTCACTTAAAGGTTCTATCCCATTTGGTCCCATTGCACTTGCCGCGTTACCAGTACTCAAAACAATACCTCTTTCAATTTGAAAACCTGAACCATTGGCCTCAAAATAACCAATTCCATTAACTCCTACTGAAGTTCCTGTAGATGATATTATATTTTCTACTCTTGCACAAGGACTATCAATCAAAACATCTTCAATAAGTTGTTGATCACTAAAAGAACTATCATCAACCCTTATTTGTGCTGTTACAGAACCCAAAGAGAGTATGAAAAGAAAAGGTAATATTTTTACCAACACATATCCGTATTTCATATTCTGTAGCTACAAATATCTTGATTCATTAGTTTACTTGAAGAGTTTATTTATTAATACGGCTAAAATAACTTAATCTTTACTAATATCGTATTACTGACTAACATATCTATACTGTCAACGGACAAGACCTTTTGCTTTCTCTTTGATAATATCAGCTACAGGTCTCCCTTCGATATTACTTTCTAACCACGACAAAATATCAAGGTATAGGAAGGCTCTTTTTTCATATGGGTGATTTTCGTATTGCTTTAATCGTTTATGAAGCTTCCTGAATTCATCTTTGATTTGATGCGGATAAATATCTCCTAAATTTCGTAAAAACTTAATCATTTCCTTTTGGACCTCGTGCAAGTCATCCATTTTGATCAAGAAACGATACGTTTCTTTTAGCTGACTTTCTAAATGATAGTCCATTCCTGCTTCGTAATGAGCAACAAGACTCAGTACTCTGGAAAAGCACATCAAGTCCTCTCTCATTTTAAGGGATTTGTTATTAATAATCTTGGCTAGGTATTCAATACATTTTTTATGTTGCCCCATACCAAAGTACAGACAACCAATTTTATAATAAAACACCATGATGTGATGGTCATCTAACCTATTCTTAAAATTCTCGACTCCTTGAAGAATTTCCTTGACCAGGTACTCCCCTTCTTCAAAAGTTCCTTCCAAGAAATGAACATTCAGCTTATTGTTGTATATAAATTGGAATGACAATACTTCGATATTATCATCACTAGGAAAAGTGTCTTTTGCTATTGCTTCTTCAAACTCAGTAAGCATCGACTTTAATTGTGTTTTATCTTTGATTAGATATAATGACTCTAATAAATAGTGATTTCCACGTAAGAAAAACACCGGGTTTAATCCAATCATCTTAGGATGCTCATAGAATAAATCCACCCATTTCTTAGAGTATTTATAACAGGATAAAAAATCCTGAACAATAAAACTATACCAAAGGTGTGCCTTATACAACCACAGCTTTTCTCTAAAGCCTAACATTCCCCACTCGTACTTTGGCAATTTACCATGAAAGTAATTGGTGATTACATTGTGCTCTTTATCATTGCGGACATAGCCACTTTTTAGCATCAAACCATACAACTGGAGAGAAAGGTTAGACAATCGGCTGGTCAAAACATTTTTCATACTCAACATCTTTGCCTCTACCGTTAACTCATCTGCTCGGTTATTGATACTTCGGGTTATATATTGAGTTTCTATAATCTTTTCCAGCTCTACAATTTCATAAGCTATATTGTGCTCCTCATTCTCTTTGGCAAGCGCTTTAGCTTTATCAAGAATTTTCAAACTCTGTTTATACAACCCTTTGTGATATAGTATGGAAGCAAAGTCCAATTGTTCTCTAATTTGAGATCGTATATTTTGATGAAGTGGACTTAATCTAAGGCTAATTAAAATCTGCTTATACAAATGAGCCTTGAGATTAGAAAGCTGTTGTTTTTTTACAATTCCTTTCTTTACGATCAAATCTTCGTCGAGCATATCACTTTTATCCAAATGATTAAATAAAGCTAAAAATTTTGAATCTGTATTGACTCCCAAACGCCCTACATACACTTTAAACTGTCGCTTTTCGGATTTGGAAAGTGACTTGATTAAAACAAACAAAGGATCTTTTTGATCATTAGTCATTGTAAGAAAATATATTGTAATTAATTGATTAAAAGAAAGTTAACTTTTCATTAAAACATTTTACCATTGTAAAACTGCAATCCAAATACTTCCCTTTTGAATTCCCAAAATATAAATTCGTAAGAGATTAAAGAAACATCTTTTAAGAATATTTTAAAATGATGTTGTTTTTAAAACAAAGCACATAATTTATAATTCGCGCAATTCTTATGAGTAATAACAAAGTACAAATTTTCGATACTACCCTTCGAGATGGAGAACAGGTCCCTGGATGTAAGTTAAACACAAAACAAAAACTTATCATTGCAGAACAGCTAGATTTACTCGGAGTAGATATTATCGAAGCTGGATTTCCAGTATCCAGTCCTGGAGACTTTACTTCGGTTAATGAGATTGCAAAAGTAGTCAAGAACGCTACAGTATGCGGACTTACCCGAGCTGTAGAAAACGATATTAAAGTTGCAGCCGAAGCCCTTAAACATGCAGTAAGACCAAGAATTCACACGGGGATCGGAACCTCTGATTCTCATATCAAATACAAATTCAATTCTACACAAGATAAAGTAATAGAAAGAGGTGTTGCGGCAGTAAAATATGCCAAATCATTTGTTGAAGATGTAGAATTTTATGCAGAAGATGCTGGTCGCACCGATAATGAGTTTTTAGCACGAGTTTGTGAAGCTATGATCAAAGCTGGTGCGACCGTTCTTAATATACCAGACACTACTGGTTATTGTTTGCCAGAAGAATACGGTGCCAAAATCAAATATCTTAAGGAAAATGTAAAAGGTATTGATAATGTGGTGATTTCATGCCATTGTCATAACGACCTTGGGTTAGCTACTGCCAATTCGATTGCAGGAGCCATTAATGGAGCCAGACAAATTGAATGTACCATTAATGGTATTGGAGAGCGTGCAGGGAACACTTCATTAGAAGAAGTCGTTATGATCATGAAACAACACCCTTATTTATCGTTGAATACAGATATCAATACAAAACTGTTGTATGAAAGCAGTCAGATGGTATCTCACCATATGGGTATGGTAGTACAACCTAACAAAGCTATTGTTGGAGCCAATGCCTTTGCACATAGTTCTGGTATTCATCAAGATGGTGTTATCAAAAACAGAGAAACTTACGAAATTATAGATCCAGCTGAAGTTGGAGTCACTGAATCAGCAATTGTTCTCACTGCCAGAAGTGGTAGAGCCGCTTTAGCGTATCGAGCCAAAAAAGTTGGATACGAATTAACGAAGCTTCAGCTGGATGATGTATATAAAGAGTTTTTAAACTTTGCAGACCACAAAAAAGAAGTATTGGATGATGACATCCATTTGATCATGAAAAATTCGAATATTGCTGCAGCCGCAGTTGTATAAAAAAATATTGATGAAAAAAACATTATTCGACAAAGTATGGGACGCCCATGTTGTCAAAGAAATTGAGAACGGACCTCAAATCTTATATATCGATAAACATCTTATTCATGAAGTTACCAGTCCACAGGCATTCTCAGAACTGGA
This sequence comes from Aquimarina sp. KJ22-3, assembly GCF_055808215.1. Lineage (NCBI taxonomy): Bacteria > Pseudomonadati > Bacteroidota > Flavobacteriia > Flavobacteriales > Flavobacteriaceae > Aquimarina > Aquimarina sp. KJ22-3. Next base: position 3,209,375 of record NZ_CM147859.1, read on the forward strand.
ACAACGTGAAATCCCAGTTTTTAGACCTGATCAGATTGTAGCTACTGCAGATCACAATACTCCAACAGTAGATCAACATCTACCAGTCAAAGATGAGTTATCCAGAAATCAATTGGCCCAACTTTCTAAAAACTGCGAGAAAAACAATATTACACTTTATGGCTTAGGACATAAGTACAATGGTATCGTACATGTTATGGCTCCTGAGCTTGGGATTACCCAACCCGGTATGACCATGGTATGTGGCGATAGTCATACCTCTACACATGGTGCTTTTGGAACCATTGCTTTTGGTATAGGAACTAGTCAGGTAGCTCAGGTATTTGCTAGCCAGTGTTTATTACTTCAAAAGCCAAAAAGCCTACGAGTAAATGTAAACGGTACTTTGAAACCAGGTGTACTTCCCAAAGATGTGATTTTATATGTCATTTCAAAATTAGGGACCAACGCAGGTACTGGATATTTTTGTGAATATGCAGGTAATGTTTTCGAAGAAATGTCTATGGAAGGTCGTATGACCGTTTGCAATATGAGTATAGAAATGGGAGCTCGTGGTGGAATGATCGCACCAGATCAAACTACATTTGATTATGTCCAAGGAAAAGAATTTGCTCCAAAAGGAGAAGAGTTTGATAAAAAAGTAGCGTATTGGAAAACATTACCTACCGATGAAGGAGCTGTATTTGATAAAGAATATCATTTTGATGCTGCAGATATTGAGCCTATGGTGACTTACGGAACCAATCCTGGAATGGGAATCAAAATATCAGAAACTATCCCTGTGCAAGACAGTGCTTCTTTCGAAAAATCATTAAATTATATGAATTTTGAAAAGGGACAATCTCTATTGGATCAAAAAGTGAACTATGTATTTATAGGAAGCTGCACAAACAGTAGAATTGAAGATTTTAGAGTAGCTGCCAGTTATATCAAAGGAAAACAAAAAGCAGATAATGTAACTGCCTGGTTTGTTCCTGGATCGCAACAAGTGGCACAACAAATTGTAGACGAAGGACTGAATGAGATTTTTGAGGATGCTGGTTTCAAACTACGTCAACCTGGATGTTCGGCTTGTTTGGCTATGAATGATGATAAAATTCCGGAAGGAGAATACTGCGTATCCACTTCCAACCGAAATTTTGAAGGAAGACAAGGACAAGGAGCCAGAACTATTTTGGCTAGTCCACTGGTAGCCGCAGCAACCGCGATTGAAGGAAAGATTATTGATATTACTAAACAATTGAATTAAGATGGATAAGTTTACCAAACTAACTTCGGCGGCTATCCCATTACCTATAGAAAATATAGATACGGATCAAATAATACCTGCTCGTTTTTTGAAAGCTACTAGTCGTGATGGATTTGGAGAAAATCTATTTAGAGACTGGCGTTTTCATAAAGATGGTAGTGCCAATACAGATTTTGTACTTAACAACCCTACATACAAAGGTAGTATCCTGGTGGCAGGAGATAATTTTGGTTGTGGTTCTAGTAGAGAGCATGCCGCATGGGCTATTCATGATTATGGAATCAAGGTAGTAGTATCCAGTTTTTTTGCAGATATTTTTAAAGGAAATGCGTTAAATAACGGAGTATTGCCCGTTCAGGTTACTCCAGAGTTTTTACAATCCTTATTGCAAGCCATTGAAAAAAATCCTGAAACTCAAATTGAAGTAGATCTTGAAGCACAAAAGATTACCGAACTTGATTCAGGGAATTCTGCAAATTTTGATATTAACAGTTACAGAAAAACATGCCTGATGAATGGGTATGACGATATTGATTTTTTAATAAGCAACAAATCAGAAATAGAAGCTTTTGAAGCTGCAAGAGTATAAATTTAAAGAAATCGTACACCTGTCCAAAAGACAAAACAACAGAAAAAGATGAAATTAGATATTGCTGTATTATCGGGAGATGGTATTGGACCAGAAGTAACAGCTCAAGCCATCAAAGCGCTTGAGGCGGTTGCGCATAGTTTTGATCATACGTTTATATTCAAAGACGCCTTGGTGGGAGCCATAGCAATCGACAAAACCGGCAATCCCCTACCCGAGGAAACTTTACAACTATGTGTGGATACAGATGCCGTGCTTTTTGGAGCTATCGGAGATCCTAAGTATGACAACAATCCAAGTGCTCCTGTTCGCCCAGAGCAAGGATTACTAAAGCTAAGAAAAGAACTAGGCCTGTATGCTAATATCAGGCCCGTGAAAGCATACGACACCTTAATCGATAAATCTCCTCTGAAACCTGAAATTATTACAGGTACCGATATTTCAATCTACAGGGAGTTAACTGGAGGAATTTATTTCGGAAAAAAAGAATTAAATGATGAGGGCACCGTTGCCTCTGATTTGTGCGAATACTCAAAAGAAGAAATTGAGCGTATTGCTCACCTGGCTTTTAAAGCTGCTCAAAAAAGAAGAAATAAGTTAACCCTTGTTGACAAAGCTAATGTATTAGAATCGTCCAGGTTATGGAGAAAAGCAGTGACTGAGGTTGCCAAAACATATCCAGATGTAGCGCTAGACTTTTTATTCGTCGATAATGCTGCCATGCAAATGATACTAAATCCAAGTCAGTTTGATGTTATCCTTACCGAAAACATGTTTGGAGATATCATTTCTGACGAAGCCAGTGTAATTGGTGGTTCTATCGGTTTGTTAGCCTCTGCTTCTGTTGGTGATACTTGTTGCATGTTTGAGCCTATCCATGGATCTTATCCGCAAGCTACAGGAAAAGGAATTGCAAATCCAATAGCTGCCATCTTATCAGCTGCTATGCTATTAGAACATTTTGATTTATTAGGTGAGGCCAATGCCATAAGAGATGCTGTAGAAAAGGCACTAGAGCTTAATTTGACTACACCTGATCTAAATAAGGTTAATCCGTTGACCACTGAAAAAGTAGGTGATTTTATCGCCGATTATATCCTGAATCCAGAAGATTCGAACATCAATTTTGAAAATATTCATGTAGGACAATCTACGATTATCTAGTTTTTAGATACTAATTTCTGTTTGTAAAGAAGCAACTACTTAAGGTAGTTGCTTTTTTGTTTTTCAGAAGAATTCTCAATGTGTTTTAAAAAAGTTAACATCTCAAAACTCAGGTTTTCAACACATTTAATGAAAGTTAAAAAAAATAAAAAACACGTAGTAACAATTCTACTCTTGAAGACACTATCTATTAGATCCCTGTTTTAAAAACAAATCTCATTCAGCAACATCCAATCACAAATCAATGAAAAAAACAGTCGCACTTATTGTAAGCTTTGCTTTCACTTATATTTCTAATGTACATGCACAATTTACTGAAACCAACACTGAACTTATTACAAATAAGGAAATTGTGACTCCTGTACTACGAGTAAGTAATGAAATAAGGTTAGCAAATACTTTTGCTGCAAATGATCCTATTATCGGAACTCTTGATAACACAGGATACGGAATTAACATTCATAAAACTGAAGGAATAGGGTTTGCCTTTAATAATATTCATCGCGTATTTTTCAAACCTGATGGTAACATTCGAACTTCAAGCGCTAATCCAAGCATTCATATAGAAGGAACAGGAATAGGTAATTATCAAGGTGCTAATTTGATTCTTTCTTCAAAAGGAGTGACCTCTGGAAACAAACACGTATCTACATGGTTTATGAACCATAGAGGTACGGACGGAGTAGCAACTATCGAGATGCAAAGACGAGGGTTAAATGCTGAATATAATGGTTCCTTATTACTCTATAAAGACGGGTACGGATGGAGATTTCGTGTAGCGAATACTTCAACATCGGGACTGACAGAAGGAATAATGATAAACCAAATTGGCAATGTTGGTATAGGTACAGTATCTCCAACAGAAAAACTACAAGTACAAGGAACCATAAAGGGTCAGAAATTGTTACTGTTAGACCCTAATGACACCAATAATTGGAATAATCTATGGGAAAGTGGTTTTTATCAGAGTTATAATGCAACTAACGCTCCTGAACCCAACCAATGGTTTTGGGGAATTAACATGAACCATAGTTCTAATAATTCTCAATATCGATATAACGGGCAAATTGTTATTAAAAACAATTCTGTACATCCAAGAATGTACTTTAGAAGTACTAAAGTAGATGGAACCGGGATTTGGACCAGGGTTGTGCACAGTGAAGGAACTCAATTTATAAATGGTTCTTTAGGAATCGGAACTACGAATCCTAATGGTTGGAAACTCGCTGTAAACGGTAAAATAAGAGCCAAAGAAATTAAAGTTGAAACCAATTGGGCCGATTATGTTTTTGAAGATAACTATAACCTACCTACTCTACTAGAAGTTGAAAAACACATCCAAGAAAAAGGGCATTTAAAAAATATTCCTTCTGCAAAAGAAGTTGAAAAAAATGGTATTGAATTGGGTGAGATGAACAAACTTCTTCTTGAAAAAATCGAAGAACTCACCCTCTACACGATTGCCCAGGAAAAACGAATCCAAGCCCTTGAAAAAAAATTAGAAAACTAATAATTCATCCAATAATAGTCAATCACAAAGATTCATGAAAAAAATATTATTCGCAGTTTTCGCATTGTTTATAACCATTGTTTCTGCTCAAAACACATTTCCAAATACAGGTAAGGTGGGTATAGGCACAACCTCTCCCAGTAGTTTACTGGAGTTGAAATCTCCAGGTTCAACAGAACTAACCATTTCAGGAGATCATACAGGAGCAATAAATGCAGGGTTGGTTTTAAAAGCATATAGTAGTAGTATTAACCAAAGAGGTTTAGGAATGTTCATGTATGATAATAGTGGACAAAATGAATGGTTTGCAGGAAGGCCTTATAGCGGATCGGATGCATTCGTTGTTTATAGAAGAGATAACATTAACAACCATGATGTTTTAACATCTAGTTTATCACATAATTCCGGAAATCAAATTACAAAAGCACTGTTTAGCATTAACAACAAAGGAAATGTTGGTGTTGGAACAAAAAGTCCAAGTAATGCTCAAAATTGGCATGGAGCATTAGACGTACATGGAGCTAGTCATTCTAAAATTTTAGCTACCAGCAATACCGCAGGAGTAAAGACTGGGATATTTTCTCATGGATCTAATTGGAATGGAGTTGTTGGTCGACTTGGTACAGAAAGTAATCATGATCTTCGTTTAATGGCAGGTTATGGCAAAGATCAAATAACCTTAAAAACTAATGGAAATGTAGGTATTGGAACCACTACTCCATCAAAAAAGCTTGATGTAAATGGTAACATAGGTGCACAGGAATTTATTGTGGTACAAAAAGGAGGTAGCTATTTACTCGCGCTAAATGGTCAAAATCATGGATATATTGCGGGGCGTAATTCTAGCTTTGAACACAAATTTTATATCACTTCAAACGGGACCAGTTACTTTAATGGAGGAAACTTAGGAATTGGTACTACTACTCCAGATTCAAAACTCACCGTCAAAGGGAAAATACACACACAAGAAGTAAAAGTAGATTTAGCCGGAGCTGTAGCTCCCGATTATGTGTTTTTAGATGATTATGATCTGAAAACTCTAGATGAAGTCTCTCAACATATCCAAGAAAAAGGGCACTTACCGAATATTCCTTCTGCAAAGCAAATGGAAAAAGAAGGTGTGAATCTTAAGGAAATGAACTTAAAACTACTGGAGAAGATCGAAGAACTTACCCTCTACACTATTGCTCAGGAAGCAAAAATAAAAGAACAGGAAGAGCAAAACAATCATTTAAAAGCTGAATTAAAATCAGAAAAACAAAGAATCAATTTATTAGAAGAAAAAATCGATCGCATCCTAAACCAATTACAAAACTGATATGAAAAGAGCACTATACCTAGCATTATTTTTAACCTCGATCCTGATACATGGACAAACTGAAATTAAAAAAACCGTAGTAGTCGATGGCCCTGGATGGAAACGTATAGCACGACTTGATGGCGCATACGGCCGAGGTTATAACGAAATCACTATACACACCGAAGGTGGTGCCACATCTCCCAGAGTAAGCAAAATCTCATGGATGAAAGGTTGGTCGGCCTATGGCGGGCTGAATATTTCGTCAGTAAGTGATGCAGGTCATTGGTCTGATGCAAGAATCACTTACGATGACACCAAGGCCTATTTAGAAATTAATTTTAAAGTAGCCATTGCAGCGCTAAAAGTATATCTCAATCAATCTGCTTGGACAGGAGGAGATATATTTGATGGGACCTTACCCAATGGCGGTGGATCAGTTTTACTTAGTGCTCAATTTGGACGATTAAACTATGGTGAAAACGATTTATTATTATTACACAATGGAAATTTGGGATTGGGAGCACCAAATCCCGCAGCTAGGTTAGATATCCTTTCTACAAGTGGTCAAACCGAAAGTTTAACCCGCTATAGAATAGCCGATGCTCCCAATGATTATTTGCAAATTGCAAATTCGACTGGCTCACCTAATCAATTTATTCCGGTTATTAAAGGACATCATCAGTCCGACAACAGATACTCGATTCAATTTATGGGTACCACTTCTGAAGGGAATGATGTTGGTGGGAATGCTGTAGTAAATTTTGATGCCCGTAGGACCAATGGCCCGATCGCAAATCGACCTTTATTCTTATGGACCAGTTATACCACAAAGATGATGACCATGACTGCCAATGGAAATTTAGGAATTGGTACTACCAATCCTAATGGTTGGAAACTAGCTGTAAACGGTAAAATTAGGGCCAAAGAAATTAAAGTTGAAACCAATTGGGCCGATTACGTTTTTGATAAGGAGTATAACCTACCTACTCTACTAGAAGTTGAAAACCATATCAAAGAAAAAGGACATCTGCAAAATATCCCATCTGCAAAAGAAGTAGAGGAAAACGGTATTGAGCTTGGGGAAATGAACAAAAAACTTCTGGAGAAAATTGAAGAATTGACTTTGTATACTATTGAACAGGAGAAAAAATTAACAAATCAAGAAAAAGTAAATAAACAATTAGAATTAAGGAACAATGATCTGGAGAAGAGATTAGAGAAAATCGAACATTTAATTTTAAAAAATAATCAAAACTAAAAGAAGAATATCTATCTATGAGAAATCAACTAATTTTAATATTTAGTATTCTAACGCTTTCGCTACATGCGCAATCCTTAGACAAAAACTTCACGGCATCGGTGGTTCCCAAAGAAGCAATGACCACTAGTCAACTGGATGCTATTGTTGGAAATGCAACATCGACACCCAGCATAACAATAAGTACTCCTAGGAGTAATGAAAATTTTGCAGCCAATCAATCCATTACACTATCTCCTGGAGCTCATTTAACAGGAAGTGTGAGCTTAAAAATTGAAAATCTAACATTAGTCGATGATGATTTTTTAAGTAGCATCACATATTATGATGGATTAGGAAGACCTATTCAAGATGTTGCAATACGTCAAACACCTAACGGAAAGGATATTGTTCAACACTATGAATATGATGAAGCAGGCAGAAGCAGTAAATCCTATCTTCCATTTCCAACAACTCAAAACTCAGGAAATTTTGTTGAGAATCCAATTGGACTTGTAACAACATATTATGATGATAAATATGGTGACTCAAATCCATATGCGCAAAGACGTTTTGAATTATCACCTCTCAATAGAGTTGAAGAAATCGCAGAACCTGGAGAGTCATGGAAGTTAAATCCAGCATTAAGTACGGATCATACCAAAAAGCTTTCATATTCTACCAATTCAAAAAAGAAGTCAATTTTTACTCAATAAACAGCGATGGTACCTTAACTAGTGGTTTCTACGATGAAAATGAACTTTCCAAAAACACTATTAAAAATGAAAACTGGCAGCCTTCTGATGGAAAATTAAATACTAAAGAAATTTTTACCGATAAGAATGGCAGAATAATAGCTGAAGTAATCTATGAAGATAATGGAAGCACACTAGGAAATAGTGCCGAAAAATTAGTTACCAATTATATCTATGATGATCTTGGAAGGCTTAAATTTATTTTACCCCCAAAAGCATCTGCAAGAGCGTTTGGAGAATTAAATGCCTCTGGATCTTTCTCTTGGAATTACACAAAACTTTTGCCTGATTATTTTCCTGGTGGCGGTGGTGGATCCGCTAGTGCTTCCATACAAAATAATATTTTGAGAATAAGTGCAAGTGCCGGGTTTAATAGTTCTACATTAAAAGAAGGAAGAATTGCTTTTCTACATTCCGGAATTCCTAACATCGAACTTGGATTAATTATTCCTGGCGTGCAGGCGTCAAGCAATTATCTAGCTTATATCGAAGATGGATATTTTTGTATCAAACGAAACGGATACCCCACATCAGTTACAACACTTGGCTTTTCTTTTGAAGTACCAGTTGGCAACATTTCATTCCCTACTGACAATGAAGTAGTTCTAGATTTAGCTTATCAATATGAATATGATGACTACAATAGAGAAATAGGTCAAAAAGTTCCAGGCAAAAAATGGGAGTATGTAATATATGACCAACTAGATAGACCAATTCTTACTCAAGATGCTAATTTAAGAGCGAACAATCTATGGCTATTTACAAAGTTTGATGCGTTTGGTAGAGTAGTTTACTCTGGAAAATATAGCAGTACAAAGTCTAGAAAAGATCTACAAACAGATGTAGACAATTTCTTTTCTTCATCTTCAAATAAGTCCAACATAGAAAAAAGACAGAGCTCTTCTGTTTCCATTGGAGGGGTGTCTATAAATTATTCCAATAATGCATTTCCAACAACTGGGATTACTGAAGTTTTAGGAGTTAACTATTTTGATGATTATAATTTCAATGACCCAAATAAGCCAAATACCCCAACTAACATCGAAGGGCAAGCTGTAACTACAAAAACTAAAGGTTTACCCACTGCTAATTGGATAAAAACTCTGGGGTCTAACTCTTGGACGAAGTCGTATATCTATTATGATCAAAAAGGACGAAGTATTAAAACATATACCAAAAATTACTTAGGTGGATTTACCTCCTTAGCATCTAAGCTTGATTTTAGAGGTAAAACCATTGAAAATATTACAGAGCATAAAAAAGCATCCAATTCGAATTTACTAACTGTTACTGACAATTTTGATTATGATCATAGTGAACGAGTTATTGCTCAACATCAAAAAATAAACGATCAACAAGAAGAACATATTGCTAGTTATGAATATGATGAGCTAGGAATGTTATACAACAAGGGTGTTGGTGGAATTTCATCAACCAATCCCCTTCAAAACATAGCTTACAAATATAATATCAGAGGGTGGCTGACAGAAATAAACAATGTCGACAATCTAGGTGATGATCTTTTCGCTTTCAAAATCAAATATGATCAAACTGCCGAGGGTCAGGCTTCTGCCTTAGCCCGTTACAATGGAAATGCCTCTCAAACTATATGGAGATCAAAATTTGATAATTCCAAAAGGGCGTACTCTTATACATATGACAATTTGAATCGTCTAAAAATTGCAGAATATGTACAAGGTAATAATCTAAATGAATCCCTTGGGCTATATAGCACAACAATTTCCGGATATGATGCTAATGGAAACATATTGGGACTTTCTAGAAAAGGTGTAAACCCAAATACTTCTGCTCCTACTACTATTGATGCTCTACAATATAAATATGATAACGGTAACCGACTTATCAACATTCAGGATACAGCATTACCTTTTACAGGGTTTACCGATCGTAATAATGCTCTGGGAGATTACGAATATGATGATAACGGAAATCTAATCAAAGATGGAAACAGAGAAATCAGCAAAATTCACTACAATCATCTTGATCTAGTTTCCAGAATAGATTTTACAGATGGAAAACAACTATTATTCACCTATAATTCTGCTGGTGAAAAACTTGCAAAAACTTATGTTGCTGGGGGCTCTCCAAAAAGTACATATTATTTAAGTGGGTTTCAATATGAAAACAATACTCTCAAATTTTTTCCTATTTCCGAAGGTTATGCCTATAACACATCTTCAAGTAACAATCATTCATTTAAGTATGCATATACCTTCACTGATCATATAGGAAATGTAAGATTAAGTTATACAGACACTAACAGTGATAATACTATAACCACCAATGAAATCATATCTAATTCTGGATACTACCCCTTGGGTATGATTCATTCAGGTCAGTTATTATCTGGAATTGCATCTAGCTATAGTTACTCTTTTCAAGGAAAAGAAATGCAAAATGAGCACAATCTGGGTATTTATGATTTTGGATCCAGAATGTACTATCCAGGTTTAGGGCGATGGATGAACACCGACCCACAAAATCAATTTGGAAGTCCATATCTGGCAATGGGTAACAACTGGATTATAGGAATAGATCCTAATGGTGAAATATTTGTTATTGATGATGTTATCGTTGGACTCGTTACTGGTATTGGAAATGTTGTAGGACAAGCTATCGCTGGAAACATAGATAGTTGGGGTGATGGGTTTGCCTATTTCGGTATTGGATTTGGAGCTGGCCTTACCGCTACTTATACAGGAGGTTTGGGAACTGCTGCAATTCTAGCAGCCGGTAATTCTGCATATGGTCAATATGATCAAACAGGAACAATTGATCCCACCCAACTCTTGTTTGACACCGGATTTGGGGCACTTACCGCGGGCGTTGGAAACTATTTTGGAGGAGTAATCCAGACACAGTTCTCAGGTGCATTTAGCGGTATTAAAAATCAGCTACTAAGAGATCTTACCGTTCAAATGTCTGCACAAGCTACTACGGGATTTGTTTTGGGTACAGGTTTCTCTCTGGCAACGGGTAACAGTTTGGAAGACTCATTTGATTCAGGTTTACAAGGCTTTGCAACAGGACTAGCTACTGGAGCTCTTACTGCAGCACATCAAAATACTACTAAGTATATCAATAAACAGCAACGTGCTCAAAAAATTGAGGAAATAAAAACGCAAAGAGCTGAGCAAGCACAAACACAAAATAACCCAACGACAACAGAGCAAAATAAACCTAGAGCTTTAACTCTGGGAGAGATGGATAGAATTGCCGGAGGTGATGCGAGTAACATTTCTTTAAATTATGACAGATTACAAGGACCATCTTATAGAGAATTTTCTGGAACAGTAAAACCAAATTCAGGTACAGGAACTCCTAATTCAGTATATGAATACCTAACTCCAAATGGAAAACCTATTTCAAGACATTTTTATAATGATAGCGGCAAAGTAGAATTCGAAATTAACTTTAAACCACATAACATGAGAGCTGTTCATGGACATTTTAATAGTATCCCTGGAAACATTTCTTCTGGACACCTACCACAAAATCATGTACCTTTCGTAAAAATACCTTTAAGATTTTGGTAAAAATGATACAAAATATAATCGACACTTATTCTAATTTTTCAGATTCTTGGATTACTTCAATAAAACAAGAAAAAATTAATCAAAACAAACAGATTGAAATAGTTATAACATGTGCAAATGTTAAGAAAAACTTTAAATACGAAACTATCAGATTAATTTTTAAGGAAGTAACCGAATTTGTTTTCATAGAAAACAAATTATCAGACAATTTTAGTTCTTCAGATGTATATATCTCTGAAGAAAACCAGCTAATCGTATTTGATTTTTTTCCAGTTGATCATTTTGATTTTTTAGAAGAAAATATCAATTCTAAATTTAAAATCAAATGCAATGAGGTTGAGTACGAATTTATAGCTGAATATTAAACCTAAATAATTCTATTATTAAACATAAGAATAAAAAACAAAATGAAAATATTCAATATAATACTATTCATAACACTTCCCCTTTTAGGTTTATCTCAAAGTGGAAATCCAACCGTAGATGATATTGCAACACCAAAATTTGGTTCTGGTATCGAGCAAGATGCTCAAAGTTCTGTAACAAGTTCTACAGGTAAAGTATCAACCTCTGTTCCGATTGCGAACATTAGTGCTAATTCTGTTTCATTTCCAATATCATTGTCATATAATGGAGAAAATGTATTTGATCAGGCACAAAAACAAAACAAGTATGAACCTACAGGTATTTTAGGTGTAGGATGGTCATTACAAATGCCAAGAATTGTTGCAGATACTAAACAAACTGGTAATAGAGAGGACGATACTTTTTACTTGTTAGATGGAACAAATAACACCAAGTTAATTTGTACAAAAAAAACCGTTCCTCCAGCTTTAACTAGGGGAAATGTAATTTGGGAGTTTGAAATGGAAAAATACGCTCCATATAAAATAAAATATTATAAAAGTAATATTGATTTTAACTTTGGTGGTCCAACAGGTGACGGATTTGTAGAAACCACTCTAGACTACTGGGTAATAACTGATGAAAAAGGAATACAGCATTTTTACGGGCAAAACGATAATGCAAGAGAAAATCTTATCGCGTGGGGTAACTGGATTGGTGATTCGAAAGAAACTAGTGGAACTTCAAAACACACAATCGCATGGAACATTAATAAAATAAGTGATCAATTTAATAATCAAATATTGTTCACTTATGAAAAAACGGAACAAAGAGTAAACACCTCTGGTTTAAAACATACTGAAGCTTCTTATGTTAAAAAGGTGTCTTCATCTAATGGCCAAAACGTTGTATTTGCCTATGATAACAAACAATCATTTGAATATTATGAACCTCACAAAGAACAAAGTGAACCAGATGCCTATCAAGAAAGATATGAGAAGAGATTTTTACAAAACATTAGAATATACGACCGTAAAAACAATTTGCAATTAACTCATGATCTCGGTTATTTGATTAGTAATGAAAGTTCGGTAAACAATAAAAAAAGATATCTTACGAGTATTACAGAAATAAGTCCTTCTGGAACTAGATTACCTTCGCAAGAATTTGAATATTATTTATCAGGAGATTTTAAAGGAGGGCTAAAAAAAGTAATCTCTCCTATGGGTGGATCAACAACTTACAACTATTCTAAAAAATTGTTATTTCAAAATAATAATGATTATTGGATAGCTGGATCTCTAACAGGAATTTATACAACTATAGCACGATATGTTGGCGATAATTACTCTTTAAAACTAGAAGTACAAGGTAATTATAGTTTCCCGAATGATTATCCATTAAATGGAGATAAAAACGTTCGATTAGTTAGAGACTTCTGGACAGGCTCTCGATGGAAAAGAACAGAATACAAAATACCAAGAAAAGTTCAATTTAGAACTAACGGTTTTTTTAATGATTTTTATATGAACAATGTAAAATTCGCTTTTGGGGAGGATTATTATGCGATGTTAGTTTATGATAAAGGAACAGACAGAGGTAGTTTATATCTTTTTCATCTAAATCAAGATGGTATTACATGGAGTGAAAATTCATATTCAAACCTTCTTCTAGAGGCTAATGATGGAGATGAAGAACCTGCTTTAATGTCTGGAGAAGATTTTGTTGCATTGGGCACTAGCAGAACCGGAAGAGTGTACAAATATTTATGGAATGGTAATAGATGGGATACAAGCACTTTGAACCTTGGAAATAGACAGTACTTTTATGGTGCGAATAATAATTTTATTCTTATCCTAGATGAAGATGGGGGGACGGATTATTTAACTGGTAGATCCCATACCGACAATTATTATGTACACTATTTGGATGCAGAAAGAAAATGGAATACTAAATCTTGGTCCTCTAGTTTAGATCCCTATATTGGTCAAATATCAAAAGCTAGTTTTTTCTATCCATCCAATTCGATGACTGGTTTTGTAGCTGATCACAACCCTGAGTTTTTTATTAGATGGGATGAAAACTTTAATGTAGTAGCCGTAGAAAGTAATGTATTAGGAACTGTTGAAGATCGGTTTCCTCTTACTAGTGCAGGAGGAGGACTATTTGTTTTACACAGAAAATGGGATAGTGGTCCATTAACACCTATAAAAGCTGTAAGATTTAATGGTGTTTCTTGGGATATTCAAAACTTAAATGCCAGATCATTGCTTGCTATCTCTGAAAACGCAGTTCTTTCTAGAGAATCAGTCAATGGGGCATCATATACTCATGTACTATCCACTTATAATCCAAATTCCTCTTCCAATAAATGGACACAAACTCCTTTGAACTCAACATATAGTAATATAGAACAACCTACTGCATATGCTATGGCCAACGATCTGTTTATTTCAGGTCAAGCAATCTACAGAAGAACAAATACTGGAATCAGTTATATTGGCGATTACAATCCATATCAATATACTACAAAAGCTGCTTCTGGAGGATATGATTACGTATATGCAGAATTCAAAGAAAGTAGAAATGGTGATTTTTATCGCGCTTCAATGTTTTATATTGATAAAAAGGATGGAGCTTTAAAATCAATCTTACTTGGTCAGGAAAATCTAGATACTTACCATCAAGGAATTCAAAATTGGGGAACTGTCAATTTTGGAGGAAACCGTCCTTACTTTGGAAGAAACACCTTCCTTGATAACAACCAAAAATTTAATAGAATTATTGATAATCAAATAGGTCAAAATATCTATGACATAGTCGTATCAGAAATTCAAATAAATGATGATAGAGGGCAAGTGAGAAAAACCCAATATACTTATGATGATTTCAATGCTCTTCCTGATGACAAAACTGTTTTTTATGGCAAGGTAACGATGACCAATAAGGGCTTAGGCTCTTCGACTTTAGGCAAAACTGTTAGCTACTTTAACAATGGAAAAAATGATATTACTTTAGGAGGTTTCCCTTTAAGAACTGAAACTTTCAAAGGAGTTTCTACCTTGGTAAAAAAATCAAGTTCCACCTGGAAGAAATATTTTAAAAACCATATAAATTCCGCCAGTAAAATAGTAGGAACTGGATACTATTCAAGAATAACTCAACAATACGAAGAGTTACGTTTTTCTGGCAATAAATTGATTAAAAATACCACCTCCAATTCTTACAACAACATTGGTATATTAACTTCTACTCAAAAAACCAACAGTGAAGGTTTATTAGAAAAATCAACGATAAAATTGGGGTATGAACAATACAACTTCATGAAGGACAAAAACATGATTAGTTATCCTTATGAAACAAAAAACATAATTGATGGAAATGAAGAATCTGTAAGTCGTGCTGTTTGGTCCGAAGATAACGGCAAAATAAATCTAGCTGAGAATATTTCAGGGCCTAATGCACAAAAATTACGTGCCGACAATAAAATGTCAGCTTTTGATAGTAAAGGAAATATTTTAGAAATCAACAATTCAAATGGTATTTTTAATGCAATGCTGTATGGGAATAGTGGATTCAATAAGGTTGCTTCAATTTCTAATGCTACCTATCAAGATGTTATCAACTCTTTAGATGTTAGTTATAGCCAATTACAGAACCTAAATAACATCCAACTTAAAACAGAATTATTAAAACTTTATGATAGACTACCAAACTCAATGATAAACTTAAACCTGTTTGATTCCAATGGAAGAATAATTACTTCTATAGATGAAAGAATGCAGGAAACCAATTTTTATTATGATGATTTTGGACGTCTTGAGTATGTAACGGATCATAACGACAAAGTCCTTAAAAAGAACATCTATAATTACGGAGCGAATTAAAAAACAGTGAATCTGCTCTGCAAAGTACACAAACCTTGCGGAGCAAATTTATTATCTTTATCATTTAATCTTAAAACAAAAAACATGTTAGAAAAATTTGCAACTTTTAGAATTCAGAATACAAAAACAATATATGGTGGCACAAATGGTGATGGTGAACCTATTGAAAGTATAAGCCTAAGCTATGGAGAAATTCCAGTAACGACCACTAAGAAAAAATCAAAATAGGTCTATATTTTTATAGAATTTAGATAAACATAAAATTAAAATACTGGATAAAACCAGCTACTTTTTTGTAGTTGGTTTTTTTATTTTGACCTTCAACAACCGTTAAAACTTCTCTTTTTCAAAACATTGCCGTTTCAATATTTTTAAAACTTTTGGTAAATCCTTAATTTAGTAGGGCTTAAGAAAAAGAAAGGATTATGCTATTGCCAAGAACAAATATTCAAAAACAACTGAGTAAAGTAAGAGATAAAGCTTTTGATGCAGATAGCTGGAGGGCACAAGTGCAACAAGTACTTCTCGAAGATGCTCAGCATGAAGAGAGAATTCTGGAAAATCTGGATGCCGATGTTCCAGAAATACAAAACGATTTTGATTTTGATCAGCTAGAAACGAATCGCATCTACCATATTGATCAAATTAAAAAGATCTGTATTGATTATCGCCTACGGTTTTTGGATTCAAAATATTTTAAAGGAAAGCTTCCCAATTCAGCGGTTTCAGCAATCAAAGAATTAGAAAAAAAACATGATATAGAGCTCAAAGGGTTTAAAATCATAGCACCTTCAAAATTATTTAAGCTGGAAAATGCAGACGACCCCCTACTCTTCGCTCCTATGGGCAATGGGTATTTCTATTTGATACATAAATGGGGGAATGATCTACATCCGTTGCGCAAAGTAATGATGTGGTTCTTTAAAAGCTTCGAAAACTTACTAATTCTTACCTTTTTGGTAAGCGTATTACTTACCCTTATGGTTCCTAATGGACTGTTTAGCAAAACTAGTGACACTTCTACCTTTATTATGATTTTTTTCTTTATGTTTAAATCCGTAGCGGCGGTTGTTTTGTTTTATGGTTTTGCATTAGGTAAAAACTTCAACACCGCTATATGGAATAGTAAATATTTTAACGCATAAATTCATCCTATGTTCCCCAAAAGCGAATACGAAAGAGTCTATACTGGTAGTTTGATCAATGTACAATTTCTACAAACTGTTTTACAAGATCGCGGAATTAACTCGATCACAAGAGACGATATGAAATCAGGTATGATGGCTGGTTTCGGTGGTGGAATCCCGGATCACATCCAGCTTTTTGTAAAGAAAGTAGATATAGAAGAAGCCCTTCCTATTATTGAAAAGAGCCTATCCTAACTCTGTATGGAAGAAGAGAACAACAAAACTCCTCGTCGCACCTGGAACCTTATGATCGGTATCTCTTTGGTGTTGTTGGGTAGCTTGCGATTGTACAATCATATTCAACAAGAAGGAGAATGGAATTTTAGATCCATTACTATTATTATCTTTATCATTTTTGGAGCTTATTTGATCTTTAGGCATTTTCAACAACCTCCCCAAGATTAACTTTTTGAAGGAATTTGATGCATCGCCCTTTCTGAAATTGCGGTAATAGATAGCGAGGGATTTACTCCTGGATTTGCAGAAATCATAGAGCCATCACACACGTACATGTTTTCGTATCCAAACACTTTGTTATCCCTATCGATTACCCCTTTGGTTTTATCTTCGCCCATCACGGCACCACCCAAAATATGTGCTGTAGAGGGTATCCCTGCCAAAGGTTCTAAACCAAATACGGTTTCTTTTCCCATAGCTGCCCTGGCATAAGTCTTGGCTAATTGTAAGGATTCTGGAATAAAAGCAGATGGTTTTTTTCCTTCGGCTACCTTAGTGTTCATAATTCCTAAGCGATTTCGCTTAAATTTTAAGGTACTATCCAAGGTTTGCATGAACAATAGTACTGTGGTACTTTTTGCCCAGTCCCGAACTGTATACAGTTTGATATAAGACAGCGGGTGTTTGATAAAACTAGTAATCATCTTAGCCAGTCTAACAATGGTATTTTTACCATGAGTCAGCGGCAAATGTGATAAGCGCCAAAAACCGGATCCCTTAGCATATCTTACAATCTCCAAATGACTATTTTCATCAGTATTTAAAATGGAACCAATAGCCACTCCTTTGGACATGTCTTTTTTACCGTCTAAATTGGTCACACTGATCAAACTTTCATTATTAGTACGAATATCATACCCCAATCGATCTGAAATTTTAGGCAAAGAACCTTGTTTCAGTTTTAAAAGGAGTTTCACTGTCCCTAAAACTCCTCCTGAAAAGATAACTCCTTTGGCTTGTATTGATTTTTTGGATTTAAAAAATCGTGTCGATGATTTGCATTTCACTTCGTATCCATTGGTATTTGGGATCACATTATACACTTCTTGTTCTGCCAATATTTCTGCTCCCAGCTGTTGCGCCAAGTACAAATAGTTTTTGTCTAAAGTATTTTTTGCTCCTATTCGACATCCTGTCATACACCCTCCACAATAATTACATCCCGTTCTATCAGGGCCTTTACCATCAAAATAAGGGTCTGGTACAGTTACATTCGGTTTTCCAAAGAATACAGCTACATCAGTCGCTTCAAATTTATCTTCGATATTCATATTACTTGCAATCTCCTTCAACGTTTTATCTCCATCAAAAAAAACAGGATTTTTCTGCGCGCCCAGCATATGCAAAGCTGTTTTATAAAAAGGAGCCAGTTCCTTTTGCCAATCTGCTAGTGCCCCCCAACTTCCTGAAGTAAAAAACTTTTGTTTTGGAACTGGCAAAGTATTCGCATAGACCAAAGAACCTCCTCCAACACCAGTACCAGAAATCACAACTACATGTTTAAAAAAAGACATTTTCATGATACCAAACCATCTAAAAAAAGGCATCCACAACCATTTTTTTAGGTTCCAGTTAGATTTTGGAAAATCTTGAGGTTCATACCACTTCCCTTTTTCGATTACCAATACCTTGTACCCTTTTTCGGAGAGGCGTAGTGCACTTACTGATCCTCCAAACCCGCTTCCGATAATGATATAATCATAGTTTTCCTCTTTCATACATTTAGCTTTATAGTGGTTTTAGGACTGCAAATACAAGGTAAAATATATCCCTGCTCTTTTTCATGTTCCAAAAGAGCAATATCCTTGGTTTTCTTCCAATGTACTTCTCCTTCGATGAGTTTGGTTTTGCAAGTCCCACATTGCCCCATCCCGCAAGCATACGGAATCTCTTTTTGTGATGTAATTGCCCCTTCTAAAATGGTTTCCTCAGTATCTACAGAAAATGAAATCTCCTCTTGGTACATGATAAAAGACACCTCCTTTGTAATCCCTGAAAGCGTTGGTGTTTCTATAGCGAATTCTTCCGTATTAATATGGTCATTTCCAATTCCCAGTTTTGCCAACGCCTCTTTTGAAGCATCCATCATAGGTTTTGGCCCGCAGATATAGCACAATGAGTCCGACGGGATAAATTTCAGTAATTCATATTGTCGATTGCTGTCAAGCATATCAAAACTTAAAATATAACTAAATCTGCTTTCGAAGACTTCTGCCAATTGTTCTAATTCTTCTTTAAAAATCACATCCTCTGCGCTCCTGCATCCATAAAGCAAGGTGATATGGTGATTGTTACTATCTAGAAATGTTTTTAAAATAGACAACATTGGTGTAATACCACTTCCTCCTGCGACCAAAACAACAGGTTGCTTTACTGTTTCTGGTAATGTAAAATTGCCAAAAGGACCTGATACTTTTAATTTGGAATGCTCCCGTACATTAGTCAGCAAATGGTTGGATAGTTTACCCCCGGTACACCTTTTACGGCAATCGACAGTTTCCCGGTATTTGGGTTTTCGCAGATAGAATAGCATCTACTTACCAATACGTCATCTACATAATCTGAAATCACAACATATTGCCCTGGTTTAAACTTAAATGGAATTTGATCCAAATTCTTGAACGTTATTTTGATCGCATCGTGTGTTTCCTGAAATACATTTTCGACCTCAAGAATGTAACTCCATGTACTTCCTTTAATTAGGTCTACATAGGTATTTTTTCTTTTCATCAATCCAGAATCCTGAGTTCTGAATCCCTCAATTGTTGATTGTTCTTTCAATAGTTTCTTTTCATAATCCAAGAAGCAATTTTTGTAATTATAAAAGGGAACTCTGGGATACAAGTGATGCATCAAATGATAACTTTGATACAAGGAAATAAATTCTAACCCAGGAATAGTAATCACCCTGGTATTATGATACTTATCCAGATTATTATGTGGGTAATGAGGTATCCAATCGAATGAAAATGCCAGAATAGGCGCAGCAATTAGTGCACTCAATATAAAAACGTATAACAAGGTTAACCCTGCTCCTATAGCAATTAATCCAATTAAAGTGACGCTAAGGAATGTAATAAAAACTATGGACTGCTTACGAATTGATCGCATAGCAGGATCGGCTTTGCTATCTTCTCCTAGGGTCAAACCAAAGTAATGTCCTATTAATGTAAGGCATCTAAAGAAAATTGAAAATGCATTTTTCCCGTTAACGTAATGATCTGGATCTTTTGCAGGATCATTGGTATGCGCATGATGTCGAAGATGAATTACTTTAAATGCACTGAAAGGAAACAAGAGCAAAGCGCTAGAGATCCATCCAAGCATACTCTCTAAAAATACATAAGACTTTACACCCCCGGATATATTATTATGACTTGCCTCGTGTGCAATGGTAAACATCCCATAAGCCAACAATGCTCCTATTACTGATGTCCAAACTCCTGATAATCCATTTACATAAAAATAGGTGAGCATGACATATCCTATCAAAAGTCCAACAAACAAAAATATCGTAGGCCAAGCTACTTTTCCCGAATATTTTTGCCATACCGCTTGATTGTTCATAAACTAATTGATTATGTTTGAGAAACGAAAATATTTTTTCGAACTATTTGATAAATATAGTTCGATTTTATCAAAATAGCAAAAATGGGAAGGAAATCGCTATCCAAAGACAGAAAGGACAAAAACAAAAAGGTCGAACAATGGACCCAAGCCATACTCCCTAAACTTAAACAGGCCGACTTAGGTAATTTGACTATGGACGATCTTGCCGTATTAATGAATAAAAGCAAATCTACCATTTATCAATACTTTATTACTAAGGAAGAAATTTTTGAGTATATCACTCAAGTTCGTATAGACCGATTGTACAACTATAAAAATGAGATTACCCAAGAAATTATCGAGCCCAATTATAAATATGGTAAGCTAGCCGGTATTCTGGCTGAAGGTGCCAAAGACATTTCTGCCCATTATCTGAGGCAATTAAAACAGCACTATCCTACTGCATGGAAAATCATTGAGGATTTCTTGCACAGCCTGCTTCAGGATTTTAAACAATTTTATCTTTTGGGTATACAGAGCGATATGTTTAAGCCTGTTTCTGTAGATCTTTTGGTTAAATTAGACGAATACTTTATTATGCAACTCATTACGGACGATCAGTTTTTTACACAAAGTAAAGACACTTTAGAATCCACCATAAAAGATTATATGTATCTCAAGTTTGAAGGATTAATGATATAAAAAAAGCCTGCAAATGCAGGCTTTTTCTTTCTTCTATAAAGAGATGGTCTATACATTTACCGCATACATCTTATCTCTTAATTCCTTTATTTTGGCATCGCTCATGTACTCATCAAAAGTAGTATAACGATCAATTACACCGTTGGGTGTAAGTTCTATCACTCTATTACCAACGGTTTGCGAAAACTCATGATCATGGGTGGTAAACAGTACCGTTCCCTTAAATTTTTTCAAAGAATTGTTAAACGCCGTAATAGACTCTAAGTCCAAGTGGTTTGTAGGTTCATCCAACATAATCACATTGGCTCTAGTCATCATCATTTTTGATAACATACAACGTACTTTTTCTCCTCCGGACAGGACATTTGATTTTTTCAAAGCTTCTTCTCCACTAAAAATCATTTTACCCAAGAATCCACGAATAAACACTTCTTCTCTCTCCTCTTCTGTAGTTGCCCATTGGCGTAGCCAATCGACAAGTGTTAAGTCATTACTGAAGTATTCACTATTGTCTGCTGGTAAATAAGACTGTGCTGTTGTGATTCC
This sequence comes from Aquimarina sp. KJ22-3, assembly GCF_055808215.1. Classification (NCBI taxonomy): domain Bacteria; kingdom Pseudomonadati; phylum Bacteroidota; class Flavobacteriia; order Flavobacteriales; family Flavobacteriaceae; genus Aquimarina; species Aquimarina sp. KJ22-3. Next base: position 3,231,189 of record NZ_CM147859.1, read on the forward strand.
CCAGGAATATGTTCCTGCATCAGCTTTTTGCTTATCATTAAGTATTTGATAAAATGCTGTTGTAGCTCTAGAATCTCTTGAGAATATTACTACTTTATCTCCTTTAGCCAGATTAATGTCAATATCTTTAAACAACAACTCTCCTTCAATACTAGCTGCTAATCCTTCTACGTTCAGAATCTGATCTCCGGCTTCTCTGTCTCTTTCAAAAATAATCGCAGGATAACGACGACTTGATGGTTTGATATCCTCAATATTTAGTTTTTCTATCATTTTCTTACGAGAAGTCGCTTGCTTAGATTTTGCCACATTGGCACTAAAACGGGCGATAAACTCCTGCAATTCCTTTTTCTTTTCTTCAGCTTTCTTGTTTTGCTGTGCTCTTTGTCTTGCTGCTAATTGAGAAGATTCATACCAAAATGTATAGTTACCACTATAGTGATTGATCTTTCCAAAATCAATATCAGATATATGTGTACAAACTGCATCCAAGAAGTGACGGTCGTGAGATACTACAATCACCGTATTGTCATAATTCGCCAAAAAGTTCTCTAACCAATTGATTGTTTCATAATCCAGATCATTGGTAGGCTCATCCATTATCAATACATCAGGGTTTCCAAAAAGACATTGTGCCAATAAGACACGTACTCTTTGTTTGGTATCCAGATCAGACATTTGTGTGTAGTGCAAATCCTCTTTGATTCCCAGATTTGAAAGCAAAGCAGCTGCATCGCTATCCGCATTCCAACCGTTCATTTCTTCAAACTCTACCTGTAACTCTCCTATCTTCTCAGCATTCTCATCGGTATAATCTGCATACAAGGCATCTATTTCCTTTTTGATCTTGTACAAAGGTTTATTACCCATAATTACCGTTTCTAGTACAGAAAACTCATCATATGCATAATGGTTCTGCTCTAAAACAGACATTCTTTTTCCTGGTTCGAGATGTACATGACCCGAAGTAGGCTCAGACACCCCAGAAAGGATTTTTAGAAATGTAGATTTCCCGGCTCCGTTTGCTCCAATAATACCGTAGCAATTACCTTGCGTAAATGATACGTTTACCTCGTCAAAAAGCACGCGTTTACCAAATTGAACCGAAAGATTAGAAACTGATAACATGATATAATAAATTGTAAGTTCGAATTCGCCGCAAAAGTAGAAAAATGCTTTCAGATCTAGAAACAATCTACCATTAAATTATCAGCTTTTACGAGATACAAAAAAGTAGGTTCCAGAAATAATTAATGTTTCAAAAAAGAAGGATATCGAGCGCTAAACTTCTAATAATATCCTAATTAGTAAAGAATTAACGTATCCTTAACAAACGTAGATACGGTTTCCCACTATTTTTGGCGAAATAGTTCGATAATTTAGACACCCAAAATGAAGCTCTTTCCTTTACAATATTTGATATATACTGCGGTATTGTCTGTAGCGTTTTGCGGCTGTGATTCTTCAAAGAAAAAGCCTAGAAACTACACCTATTTTGGTGGGGAAATTGTAAACCCGAACATCAACTATGTTATCTTATCCAAGGGTGACGAGCCGGGTGACACCTTATATCTTGATAAAAACAATAGGTTTTTTCATAAAATAGAGGATCTGGAAGAAGGAGTGTATGCGTTTAGACATAAACCGGAAAATCAATTGGTTTTATTAGAAAAGGGAGATAGTCTTCTTATTCGTTTGAATACCTTAGAATTTGATGAGTCTCTTGTTTTTACTGGTGACGGTGCCAGAAAAAACAATTTTTTGGTTGATATCTATCTTCAGAATGAAGTAGAAAGAGAACGGTTAAAAAGATCTGGACTACAACTTTCTCCTAATTATTTCAGAAAAAATCAAGACTCCTTATTACGTATCAAGCTAAATAGCTACAAACGATTTACAGACAAGTACGAATTAAGTCCTTTGGCGAAGAAGCTGACACAAGCTAGTTTTGTTTTTGACTACTATACTCGACACGAATTGTATTTTCATAGTAGATATGGTATCGGAGGCATGGATATGGCCAAAGATCTACCCGATTCATTTTTTGACTATCGCAACGAAATCAATTACAACGATAACGACCTTAAGAAGCTATATTCATACAATCGTTTTTTGAATTACTACTTTACTAATGCTTCATTATCGAAATATAGTAATCAACATTCTAAATATAAGGGACGTGTTGGTAGTGTGATTTACAAATTAGATCTTATCGATAGCGTCATTGATCACCCATATATCAAAAACAACCTTTTGAGAAGAGTTACCACCAATTTTTTATTGTACAGTAAAAAGGATTACGATTCCAAAAAGGTATTAAAACATTACTTATCAGTAAGCTCAAATAAGAAATCACAGCGAGAATTAAAGAAATTGGCAAGAGCTATCGGCCGATTGCAACCCAGTAATATGATCCCCGATCAAGATCTGATTACTTCCAATGGAGAACAAATAAAGCTCTCTTCTCTTTTCAACAAGTCGATTACTGCGCTCTATTTCTGGTCTATGGAAAGTAAAGATCACTATGTTAGAGCACACAAAAAAGCAGAATACCTTAGTGCCTTATATCCTGAAATCGATTTTATCGCCATCAATACGGATGACGAACAAACCAAAAATTGGTTAAAGACGATCAAAAGACACCATTATAATTTAGGTAAAGAATACGAGTTCAAATATCCTAAATGTTCTTCAGAAGAATTGGTAATTCATTCTACCAACAAGGTAATCCTGGTAGACCAGGAAGGCAGAATTATCAATGCCAAAGCCAATCTATTTTCTTCGGTATTCGAAAAGCAGTTGATGCAATACACAAGATTAGCCAGTTTGGAGTAATAAAAAAAGCCACTCGAAAGTGGCTCTCTTCATTTTTATAGTAATGCTGTTTTAGTTTCCTTTTTGATAATCTGCAAGGAATTTTGCTAACCCAATATCTGTCAAAGGGTGTTTCAATAATCCCTCTATTGAAGAAAGTGGTCCAGTCATTACATCTGCACCAATCTTAGCACAGTCGATTACATGCATCGTGTGTCTTACAGAAGCTGCCAAAATTTGCGTATCGAAACCATAGTTATCATAAATTGCTCTAATTTCTGCAATAAGATTCAATCCATCTGTAGAGATATCATCCAATCTACCGATAAATGGAGATACATAAGTTGCACCGGCTTTGGCTGCCAATAACGCCTGTCCTGGTGAGAATACCAATGTACAGTTTGTTTTGATTCCTTTATCACTAAAATACTTAATCGCCTTTATACCTTCTTTGATCATTGGTACTTTTACCACGATTTGATCATGCAATGCAGCAAGCTCCTCACCTTCTTTGATCATTCCTTCAAAATCTGTAGAGATTACCTCTGCACTTACATCTCCGGTAACGATCTCACATATCTTTTTATAATGATTGATAATGTTTTCTTTACCCGTGATACCTTCTTTTGCCATAAGAGATGGATTGGTTGTTACTCCATCCAAAACTCCAAGATCCTCTGCCTCTTTAATCTGGTCTAAGTTTGCAGTATCAATAAAAAATTTCATAATGTGATATTTAATTTGTTGTGTTTAGTTATTGTATTTCTTTCTGGTTGCGAAGATAAATATTCAAAATTGAAATTAACTCCTATTATCCAGCTATTTATTTCTCAAAAAGAAGTACTACAATTTGTAATGATTCATTAATAATTTCTCGTAGACTTTATCTGGTAATATTCGCTTCAACACAATAGAAAACTTTTGCATAAAAGCTCCTACTTTGTAGTGCACCTTGGGTTTACTAGCACCAATAACATTATATACTGCTTTTGCCATATCCATAGGATCACTACCAGCATCAACATGTTCGTCCATCAAAGACAATGACTTGCCATACGCTTGATGATAAGGAGAATCTTCTAATAAAGGAGTATGGTATCTTCCTGCTGCAATATTAGTAGCAAAATCTCCCGGCGCAATGTTTGTCATTTCTATATTGAACTGTTTCAATTCCATTCTCCAGGCTTCGGTAGTGATTTCTAAAGCCGCTTTTGATGCACTATACACTCCTCTATAAGGCAATCCCATATATCCAGCAATAGAAGTAACATTAATTACCAATCCTTTCCCTTGCTTTCGCATCAGTGGTAATACCGCTTTGGTTACATTAATCACTCCAAAATAATTGGTCGTAAAATTATTTAGGATTTCTTCTTCCGGAATTTCTTCTATCGGACCTGTAATTCCTGCACCTGCATTATTAATCAAAATGTCCAATTTACCATGACGTTTTTCAATTTCAGCAACAGCACCTTGTATACTTTGTTTGTCTGCCACATCTAATTGCAATAAGGAAAAAGGCTTGAAATCTTGAAATTTAGAAGGGTTACGACTTGTACCGTAAACCACAAATCCTTTTTCGGTCAAGAAGGTTCCGATAGATTTCCCTATCCCCGAAGAGCCTCCAGTGATAAGAACAACAGTAGTTTTTTGATCTGAATTCATGATCGCAAATATACAATTCTGCTTAACGAATTGTGCATAAAAAAAGAGGAAATATAAAGTGTGAGATTTCACAAAAAGGCACAAAAAAAGGCAAGCTACCTACATCACACCGCTACGACCGTATACCTTTGCTGCGTTCCCGCCCTGGAGGATTCAACAGGAGCTGGTTGTGTAGGACTTGCCGCTGCAAAGATACGATCTTTAATAGATAAAACAACCATTTTTTAAACCCAATTAAAATAAATATCTTGCCTCAAATAAGAATCACAATCATGAAAATCTGTAACTACTTCGTCGCCATTGCATTAAGCACTATAGTTTTTTCTTGCGGTAGCAATCAAGACAAGAAAAAAACTATTTTTCGATCACTACAGAGAACGATCAGGCTATTTTTAAGATCGGTGAAACCTTAAAAGCTAGCCTAAAAAATGATCAAAATATCCCTATTGATTCGGTAACCTATCTTTTTGGTGATCAAAAAACTCCTGCATCCGCTGGGTATTCTTTTTCAGAAAAAATTGACGACGAAAAGTTAGGGACTCATCTTCTAAAGGCACAAGTCTTCTATAATGGGAATGTAGATACCATCACCAAAAAAGTAACATTGCTTACCAATACTTCTCCAAAATTATATAAGTATAGAATCATTGCAGAATATCCTCATGATCAAGAAGCGTTTACTCAAGGATTAGAATTTGTTGGAGACACCTTATATGAAAGTACAGGTAAAAAAGGAAAATCTTCATTGCGCAAAGTTGATCTTACTACTGGGAAAGTACTGGTAAAAAAAGAAGTACCTGATCAATATTTTGCTGAAGGAATTACGATATTAAATAATAAAATCTTTCAACTAACCTGGTTAGCCAAAGAAGGATTCATATATGATCTCAATACCATGAGTAAAACCGGAAACTTTGCCTACAATGAGAGCAAAGAAGGTTGGGGATTGTGTAACGACGGAAAACAAATTTATAAAAGCGATGGTACAGAAAAGATTTGGATTCTTGACCCTGAGACGCTAGCAGAAAAAGAACACATCCAGGTGGTGACCAATAAAGGAATAAAAACCAAGTTTAACGAATTGGAATGGGTTGATGGAAAAATCTATGCGAATACTTGGCCGCGACAAGGATCTTCGAATAAATCTAATCTAAAAACAAGTATTACCATTATCAACCCAAAGAATGGAGCCATCGAAGCTGTGGTGGATCTTAGAGATCTTAGAAGTAAAGTTACGCAACACGAGGATTTGGATGTATTGAATGGTATTGCTTACAAAGCAGACACCAAACAGTTGTTTGTTACGGGGAAAAACTGGGACAAACTTTTTGAAATTGAGATCATTAAGTAAATTTCGCACATATTTCCTAAACGATAAAAATATACATATCGAGTTAATAATCTTCTAGTGATATAAAAATATATTGCAACACTATAATAAGTATCCCGTTATTGTTATAGACCAATAATAAACCGTACCTTTGCGGCTTATTTTTATAAACATGAATAAATTTCAAGCTTTAGGCCTCGGTGAAGATATTATAAAGGCGGTGAATGATATGGGATTTGAAACCCCAAGTGAGGTTCAGGAAAAGGCAATTCCTATTTTACTGAATGACGATACGGATATCGTTGCTCTTGCGCAAACCGGAACCGGTAAAACTGCGGCTTTTGGATTTCCGCTAATCGAAAAAATCGATCACAAGAGTAGAATTACACAAGGATTGATCTTATCTCCTACACGTGAGCTTTGCTTGCAAATTACAAACGAACTGAAGAATTATTCTAAATATATCCCTGAGCTTCATACTGTAGCAATATATGGAGGAGCAAGCATTTCTGAACAAGCAAAACAGATCAAGAGAGGTGCACAAATCGTGGTAGCCACTCCAGGTCGTATGCAGGATATGATCAATCGAAAAATGGTTGACATTTCTAATGTAGAATATTGTGTGCTAGACGAAGCTGACGAAATGCTAAACATGGGATTCTTTGAAGATATCAATGCGATATTATCCCATACGCCAGAAGATAAAAATACATGGTTGTTTTCGGCGACAATGCCCAAAGAGGTAGCTTCTATTGCCAAACGCTTTATGACCGCACCAATAGAAATAACTGTTGGTCATAAAAATACCGGGTCTAAAAATGTATCTCACGAATATTACGTGGTGAATTCCAGAGATCGTTATGCTGCTTTAAAACGTTTGGCAGATGCGAACCCTGATATCTTTTCTGTTATTTTTTGTAGAACCAAAAGAGATACTCAAAAAGTTGCAGAAAATCTTATCGGAGATGGATATAATGCTGCAGCATTACATGGTGATCTAAGTCAGAATCAAAGAGATTTGGTGATGAAGAGTTTTAGAAATAGGCAAATCCAAATGCTGGTTGCCACTGATGTTGCTGCTCGTGGGATTGATGTAGACGATGTAACGCACGTAATCAACTATCAATTGCCAGACGAAATAGAAACCTACACCCACCGTAGTGGTCGAACCGGACGTGCGGGAAAGAGTGGTGTTTCTATGGTGATCGTATCCAAAAGTGAACTCAGAAAGATCAAGTCGATTGAGCGTATCATCAAAAAGAGTTTTGAGAAGAAAGAAATTCCAAGTGGAGAAGAAATCTGTCAGGTACAGCTATTTCACTTGGCTAGTGATATAGGAAAAGCTGAAATCAATCATGAAATTGACCCTTATTTACCTTCAATTCATGAGGTTCTGGAAGGTTTTTCAAAAGAAGAATTAATTAAGAAATTCTTTTCTGTAGAGTTTACGCGTTTCCATAATTATTATAAAAACACTAGAGATCTTAATGCCGCTGGTGGTGATGGTGATCATGGTCATAGTGCAAATGGAACTACACGATACTTTATCAATGTAGGAGAAAAAGATGGATTTGACTGGATGACATTAAAGGACTTCTTGAAAGAAGTGTTAGAATTAGACAGTAATTCTCTAAGCCGTGTCGATGTAAAAGAAAATTTCTCTTTCTTTAATACGGTTTCAGAATATCAGGATCGGGTTTTGGCTGTTTTTGAAGACTTCAAAATGGAAGGTCGCAAGGTAAATGTAGAAATCTCAAAAGCTCCAGGAGGTCGAAAAGGCGGGAAACGAAAAAGAGATGGAGGCGGCTTCAAGGGTAAAAGAAGAAGCGAAGGGTTCAAACCTAAAGGAAGAAATAAATTCAGTAAAAATGAGGGACGTAGTAATAATGATTCCTCAAGAAGAGATCGAAGAAAACGCAGAGATCGAAGGTAAATTTGAGGTTAATTAACAACCTTATATGAATTTTGGCCCGATTTTTATGTTATCTTCATGTACAATGAACGTCATATATAATATATGAAGAAACTAATATTTTATATTACACTTATAGTTGGTATCATTTCTTATGGTCAGGAAACCACTGGAGAGGTATCTGGTAAGGTATTGAATGCGGCCAATGATCAAGTGCTGGAAAATGTGCATATCGTAAACTTAAGCCAGGTTATCGGGACCATTACCAATAGCGAAGGGGATTTTACCATTCCTGCAAAAGTAAACGACACCTTATACTTTTCTTATATCGGATACAAACCTTTGAAGGTAAGAGTAACCAACGACTGGATTAAATTTGGAGATGTAAAGATCAAAATGACAGAGCTTGGTATTGCTTTGGAAGAGGTCGTGGTGGCCGATGTTCAACTAACAGGATATTTGGAGATCGATGCCAAACGTATTCCGGTTTATAACAATTATCGATACAGTATTTCTGGACTTAACTCTGGTTATGAGGGGGTAGCAGACAACCGGGAGCTGTAAATAAAGTTTTGGGTGCTATATTTAATCCTGCCGATTTTCTCTATAATATATTCAGTAAACGTTCTAAAGAGTTGCGAAAATTGCGCAAAATGAAAAAGGACGACGAGATACGAAATCTTCTTGAAAATAAGTTTGACAGAGCTACCTTGATGGCTCTATTGCAAATAGAGCGCCTGGATATTGATGAAATCCTGAGAAACTGTAATTACTCTGCCGACTTCATAAAATTTGCAAATGACCTTCAAATTCTGGATGCTATTAGCGAATGCTATGAAGAGTATAAAATATTAGACAGAAAATAGTCCCAATTATTTTAACGCCCAAAAGGTTTATTGCATAGAATGCAAGGCTATTCTATTACCTTCAGAATCGATAAAATAAGCCATGTATCCATTGCTTTCTGAAATTTGTTTTTTTTCAGCAATGACTTGTCCTCCTGCTTCTGCGACTCTACCAATTTCATTAGCTACATCCTCGCATGAGAAATAGATCAACACCCCATCCTTGCCTGGTTTATAATGATCACCAGCACGAATCAAGGTACCTGTAGCCATCCCTGAAGCACTTTTGTTAGGAAACCAACCCATTTCAAGGTCTCCCATTTTATGAACGGTAATTTTCAGGTCAAAAACGATTTCATAGAACGTTTTTGCGCGTTGCATATTTGCTACAGGAATTTCGAACCAGTTTATCATTTTGTACGATTTTAGATGTTAGCAACTACAATATACTTTACATTTTATAGGGTATTCAAAAAAATATGTGAATGTTAGTACTAATTATGTGTATTCTCTAAAAATAGGTTGCAAAGTAATATCTCAAAGCTTTCTATGATTCTTGACCTTTGTAGTAACGTTCAATAATTTTTTCATGACTTTTGATTGCTTTCTTGGCCCACTCCATTCGTTTCTCGAGCTTTTCTTCTTCAGACAATTGCCAAACGATATCCGATTGTCTTAACTTGTTAGTCACATGTTGCAATATGATTGCTGCTGATACCGAAATATTGAGACTTTCTGTAAAGCCAACCATAGGAATGTGTAGATTGGTATCTGCAGCTTCCAGAACAAGATCGCTAAGCCCAAATTGTTCTCTACCAAAAAAGAAAACCGAAGGTTTTGCAATATCAAAGTCTTCCAAAACTTTGGAATCCTCATGAGGAGTTGTGGCTACGATTTGATAACCCTGTTTTTTGAGAGATTGTATACAATCTTTTGTAGTAGCATATTGATTAACATCTACCCACTTTTGAGCTCCCATTGCGATCTCTCTATCAATTCTTTTTTGGTTTACCTCTTCAATGACATGAACATTTTGCACCCCAAAAACATCACAACTCCGTATTACAGCACTCGTATTATGCAATTGGTACACATCTTCTATCGCTACTGTAAAATGGTTAGTTCTTTTACTCAATACACTATCGTACAACCCAAGTCGTCTGGGTGTAAGAAAAGATTCTAAATATGTGAGAAGATCGGTATCTATCATAAATGCTAAAATATAAAATTGAATGATAAATACTTTTATAAATAGACTCGCCCGATCATTATGTCGGGCGAGTCTCCTAAAATCTACATTTAATTTACTAAAACACTAAAAGTTAAATATGTTTGTGGTTTATTTTTTTCAAAGTAAAACCCCCAGAATTACCCCTAAAGCCGGGGGGTTTAAAGTAAACACATCGTCAAAATGCATCGTTATAGTTCTGCATTCTCATACAGAACTTATATTTTGTCCTACTATCAATTCGTATCCATTGTTAATCTGTTTTTAGAAAATGGAACTTTATGTACTATTATATGTGTCAATAAGGATATTGTATTCACCATCAATTCGTTGGATTTAGCCTTATCAAAACGACCAAACAATAAAGAAGGCGATATATAAAAGAATCTTGTTAAGAAAATCTTAAAAATATTACGGATACTCCGTAAAAAACCTACAGAATTCCTATCTTTCGAACACATTAGAAAATGCTGAAAGCACTTACATTTCTCTGCAATGAGGAATATTTTTTTATGAAGAAGTACCAAGAAATTGGTAAACACAAGAAGTAATAATTCTCTCATAATGGTTAATTTACTATTAATCGTTATTCACACCCTGCTTTTGTTGGCTCGCCAAAGTTTTACAAATAGCGGGGTTGTTTTTTAGTTTTCTAATTAACTGCTTATGCTAAACACTTAATCAGAAATCTAAAGTTTACAACATATCATTCATTATAACAGTATCGAAAAAAGAAACTGTTTTTGACTCATTTCACAATATATGTTTTCGTATTCCTCTTACTTCCTTCTTCCTAAAATCGTTTCTTAAGAAGAACATTATCTTTTGTACACTTACGCACTAAAAATAATTGAATTTAAGAAAGCTCAAGGTGGCGCAAAAAATAAACTTTCCTTTCCCTTTGATATTACTTTCTGTTCCCAATAACATAATACTTTTTAAAGATAAGTACATTTTACTAAACTTAAATAATTTTGAACCTCACAATTGTTACGTTAAAACCGTAAAATTTAATTTTATTTAAAGTTTACCCCTCATCAACAGGGAAATACTCATGAAAAATGCGGTTTTTATCTTGTACTAATATATCCATATGCTATCTTATTTTTATTTAATCAGAATAAATTCACTGATTTGCTTTATCATCAAGGCTTATTGCTATACTCTCTATTTTCAAGTTATACATCAAAAGAAACGAGGAGTTAGCATTCTGTTGTATTTCTTAAACAATTCAAATCGTAACATTACTTCATAACTTCCATCATTAAATTGTGATTGACCTAATTCTGTGGTTTCTCTATCATATGCAAATCCGATCATCATAGCATCTGATATTTGGAACGCAACTTGTCCAGTTACGGCTGCACTCCATCGATAGGCAACTCCTAAAGTCAAGCGTTCGTACATTAAGAAATTAGCAGACACATCTACTTGTAACGGAGTACCAAAAACCAATTTGGTTAACAATGCGGGTTTAAACTTCAGATCATCTGTAATATCAAAAACATTACCTGCGATTAAATAATAGTTGATGCGTTCTTCAGCCAAAAAACTAACTGCATCACTATCACTACTGGTAGAGCTTTCGTCAAAATGATCTGTCTCCAATAAATTTGGAGCACTTAACCCCAAATAAAACTTATTAGTGTGATAGTAGACCCCTACTCCTACCTGAGGGCTAAACTTATTGTCAATATTATTCTCAAACAGCGCGTCATTTTGATTAAACTGTACCAATTCCTGAAAATCAACATTCAGTAAGTGTGCGCCTCCTTTAATCCCAAAACTTAGCTTACCTATCTCTGAAGTAGGAATAGTATACGAAAAATCGACTCCTATATATGTCTCATTCGTCGGTCCTATTTCGTCATTGACCACAGAAAGTCCGATTCCAAGACGTTCGTTCTCTCCTATTGGAGAATTCAGGGTTAGCGTTTGGGTTCTTGGAGCTCCATCCAGGCCTACCCATTGACTTCTATGTAATCCCATGACACTCATTACTCCTCGGCTTCCAGCATAGGCAGGGTTTACACTTATTGTATTGTACATATATTGTGTATACTGTGCATCTTGTTGGGCATAAGTAATATGAAATACCAAACTCAAAACGGCAATACTAATTAATTGTATATTTTTCATTCAATTCAATTTAATATTCAGAATAGCAATACAGAGAAATATGCATAACCTCCCTAATTATCTATTAATGTATAAAAAGCCTACTTTCCGTTTTTGTTCTCCCGTTTCTAGCACATATTCGAGCACATAGTAATAGGTCCCTACTGGTAGTTGGTCTCCTCCTTTAATTGTAGTTCTTCCATTTGAGATTCCTTCAAAGAAATTGCCATCTCTTCCGTACCCTTCAGCTTCATAAACTATAATACCCCATCTATTAAAAATTTCCAGTTTGTTTTCTAGCTGCTCAATTCCATTAATCACTAATACATCATTCACACCATCACCATTTGGAGAAAATCCTGTATATATAGTAACATCTTCATCAAATCCAATCGAAGTAATGGTAACATCTTCAAAATCTCCATCTCCATCTATATCTATATTGGTATTGTTCAAAGGGTCATCTGAAACATCTACCACCTCTTGTCCGCTGGGTGTAATTCCGGCAACAGTTGCCTGATTAGAAACATTTCCGGCTAAAACATCTTCTTCAGTCAATACGTATATTGCGCTAAAACTGTTTACATCAATTTCGCCTGCTGCTAAATCCACTGGTCCTCCCACCACTGTTATACCTGCTAACTCATCCATTAGAAGAATATCATTTACATCGACATTTCCATTATTTTCAACTGTAAAAGCATAGTGTATTTCATCTCCTGCATTCAATGTATTGTCTCCATTACTATCAATATAACTACCCGTTTTTGTGAGTGATAAATTTGCATTGGAACTATTGGTAACTGTAATACTAACTACAGCATCATCGCATACAATAGGTGCGATTGTGTTACATAAAGTATAGGTAATATTATATTCTCCGGAAGGCGTTCCTGGTAATACTAATATCTCTCCAGTTAATGGATCCAAACTTACACCATCTGAAGGATCAGGGTCCACAATGTTGGTAATAGACACATTGACTCCGAGCATAGCTCCATTATTATTTAAAAGGTCGTTGCTATCCACAACGTTTATAGAATTCCCTCCTAAATCTCCATCTATGAGTACTTCATCATCATTAGCTATAATTTCTGCCGAAATAATAACATCAAAACTACAAATAGCAGTATTCCCTGCTCCATCCGTTACTTCAAATGTATTCGTAGTTACTCCAACAGGAAAAGCTGATCCAGATGGCAACCCGCTTACTTGAGTTGTAGATACTCCTGAACAATTATCCGTTCCTACCGGAGGAGAAAAGTTAACGACTGCAGATGATGACCCCATATCTACTTGCTGAGTAATATCTGAAGGACAAGCAATAGCCGGGTCGATGGTATCGTTAATGGTAATCGTTTGAGTTACATTGATGCTGTTTCCTGCTGCATCTGTCACACTATAAGTTCTGGTGATCACTTCCGGATTGCTGTTGCCATCACTAACATCATTTACAAATGCCACGGTTGGTGTACCACAATTATCTGCTTCATCAGTAATGACGGTAATATCCGGTGCGGGTGCAGCACATTGTTCTGTAATCGGCGCTGGATTACTCGCTGTAGGATCTGTCGTATCATTAATGGTAATCGTTTGAGTGACATTGATACTATTCCCTGCAGCATCCGTCACACTATAAGTTCGAGTAATTATTCCAACACTGGTATTTACATCACTTACAAAAGCCACAGTAGGCGTACCACAATTGTCCGCTTCATCAGTAACGACAGTGATATCTGGTGTAGGTGCAGCACATTGGGCACTGATCGGTGCTGGATTACTCGCCGTTGGATCGGTAGTATCATTAATCGTGATCGTTTGAGTGACATTAATGCTGTTTCCTGCAGCATCCGTCACACTATAAGTTCTGGTGATCATTTCGGGATTGCTGTTCCCATCACTTACATCACTGACAAATGCCACCGTAGGTGTACCACAGTTGTCTGCTTCATCGGTAACCACAGTAATATCTGGCGTAGGTGCAGCACATTGTGTTGTGATCGGTGCAGGGTTACTTGCTGTAGGATCGGTAGTATCGTTAATGGTAATTGTCTGCGTCACGTTAATACTGTTTCCTGCGGCATCCGTCACACTATAGGTTCTAGTGATCACTTCTGGATTACTGTTCCCATCACTGACATCACTTACAAATGCCACAGTAGGTGTACCACAGTTGTCCGCTTCATCCGTAACGACGGTAATATCCGGCGTAGGTGCAGCACATTGTGCACTGATCGGTGATGGGTTGCTTGCTGTTGGATCGGTTGTATCGTTAATGGTGATCGTCTGCGTCACATTGATGCTATTCCCAGCGGCATCAGTAACACTATAGGTTCTGGTGATCACTTCGGGATTGCTATTGCCATCACTCACATCACTAACAAAAGCCACCGTTGGTGTACCACAGTTATCTGCTTCATCGGTAACGACGGTAATATCTGGTGTAGGTGCAGCACATTGGGCACTGATCGGTGATGGATTACTTGCTGTTGGATCGGTAGTATCATTAATGGTGATCGTTTGAGTCACATTGATGCTGTTGCCTGCGGCATCAGTAACACTATAGGTTCTAGTGATCACTTCGGGATTGCTGTTGCCATCACTAACATCACTAACAAAAGCCACAGTAGGTGTACCACAGTTATCCGCTTCATCAGTAACGACGGTAATATCTGGCGTAGGTGCAGCACATTGGGCACTGATCGGTGCTGGATTACTCGCTGTTGGATCTGTTGTATCGTTAATGGTGATCGTCTGCGTCACATTGATGCTGTTACCTGCAGCGTCCGTCACACTATAGGTTCTAGTAATTACTTCCGGGTTGCTGTTGCCATCACTAACATCGCTTACAAATGCCACCGTAGGAGTTCCACAGTTATCTGCCTCGTCAGTAACGACCGTAATATCCGGTGTAGGTGCAGCACATTGTGCACTGATCGGTGATGGATTACTCGCTGTTGGATCTGTCGTATCGTTAATGGTGATCGTCTGAGTCACATTGATGCTATTGCCAGCGGCATCGGTCACACTATAGGTTCTAGTGATGACTTCTGGATTGCTGTTGCCATCACTGACATCGCTTACAAATGCCACCGTAGGTGTACCACAATTATCCGCTTCATCAGTTACGACGGTAATATCCGGTGTAGGTGCAGCACATTGAGCACTGATCGGTGCTGGATTGCTCGCCGTTGGATCTGTAGTATCGTTGATCGTGATTGTCTGAGTCACATTGATGCTGTTGCCTGCGGCATCAGTAACACTATAGGTTCTAGTGATCACTTCTGGATTGCTGTTCCCATCACTGACATCGCTTACAAAAGCCACCGTAGGTGTACCACAATTATCCGCTTCATCAGTAACCACAGTAATATCCGGCGTAGGTGCAGCACATTGGGCTGTGATTGGTGCTGGATTGCTCGCCGTTGGATCGGTAGTATCGTTAATCGTAATCGTCTGAGTCACATTGATGCTATTCCCTGCAGCATCCGTAACACTATAGGTTCTAGTGATCACTTCTGGATTGCTGTTGCCATCACTAACATCACTAACAAAAGCCACAGTAGGAGTTCCACAATTATCCGCTTCATCAGTAACGACGGTAATATCCGGTGTAGGTGCAGCACATTGGGCTGTGATTGGTGCTGGATTGCTCGCCGTTGGATCGGTAGTATCGTTAATCGTAATCGTCTGAGTCACATTGATGCTATTCCCTGCAGCATCCGTCACACTATAAGTTCTAGTGATCACTTCGGGATTGCTGTTACCATCACTGACATCGCTTACAAAAGCCACAGTAGGTGTACCACAATTATCCGCTTCATCAGTAACTACAGTAACATCTGGCGTGGGTGCAGCACATTGTGCACTGATCGGTGCTGGATTACTCGCTGTTGGATCTGTCGTATCGTTAATCGTAATCGTCTGAGTCACATTAATACTGTTTCCAGCGGCATCCGTAACACTATAGGTTCTAGTGATCACTTCGGGATTGCTGTTCCCATCACTGACATCACTTACAAAAGCAACGGTTGGTGTACCACAATTATCCGCTTCATCCGTTACGACGGTGATATCTGGTGTAGGTGCAGCACATTGTGCTGTAATAGGCGCTGGGTTACTTGCTGTTGGATCGGTAGTATCGTTAATCGTAATCGTCTGAGTCACATTGATGCTGTTCCCTGCAGCATCCGTCACACTATAAGTTCTGGTGATCACTTCTGGGTTGCTATTGCCATCACTTACGTCACTTACAAAAGCAACTGTTGGAGTACCACAGTTATCCGCTTCATCAGTAACGACCGTAATATCTGGTGTAGGTGCAGCACATTGTGCACTGATCGGTGCTGGATTACTCGCTGTTGGATCGGTAGTATCGTTAATGGTGATCGTCTGCGTCACATTGATGCTATTCCCAGCGGCATCAGTAACACTATAGGTTCTGGTGATCACTTCGGGATTGCTGTTGCCATCACTTACGTCACTTACAAAAGCAACTGTTGGAGTACCACAGTTATCCGCTTCATCAGTAACGACCGTAATATCTGGTGTAGGTGCAGCACATTGTGCACTGATCGGTGCTGGATTACTCGCTGTTGGATCGGTAGTATCGTTAATGGTGATCGTCTGCGTCACATTGATGCTATTCCCAGCGGCATCAGTAACACTATAGGTTCTGGTGATCACTTCGGGATTGCTGTTGCCATCACTGACATCGCTTACAAAAGCCACCGTAGGTGTACCACAATTATCCGCTTCATCAGTAACCACAGTAATATCCGGCGTGGGTGCAGCACATTGTGCTGTAATCGGTGCTGGGTTACTTGCCGTTGGATCTGTCGTATCGTTAATGGTAATCGTCTGAGTTACATTAATGCTGTTTCCTGCAGCATCCGTAACACTATAAGTTCTGGTGATCACTTCGGGATTGCTGTTGCCATCACTTACGTCACTTACAAAAGCAACTGTTGGAGTACCACAATTGTCCGCTTCATCAGTAACTACGGTAATATCCGGTGTTGGTGCAGCACATTGTGCACTGATCGGTGCTGGGTTACTTGCTGTTGGATCTGTTGTATCATTAATGGTGATTGTCTGCGTCACATTGATGCTGTTGCCTGCGGCATCCGTCACACTATAAGTTCTGGTGATCACTTCGGGATTGCTATTTCCATCGCTGACATCACTAACAAAAGCCACCGTAGGAGTTCCACAGTTATCTGCCTCGTCTGTTACGACGGTAATATCCGGTGTTGGTGCAGCACATTGTGCACTGATCGGTGCTGGATTACTCGCTGTTGGATCTGTCGTATCGTTAATCGTAATCGTCTGAGTCACATTAATACTGTTTCCAGCGGCATCCGTAACACTATAGGTTCTAGTGATCACTTCGGGATTGCTGTTACCATCACTGACATCGCTTACAAAAGCAACGGTTGGTGTACCACAATTATCCGCTTCATCAGTAACTACAGTAACATCCGGTGTAGGTGCAGCACATTGTGCTGTAATAGGCGCTGGGTTACTTGCTGTTGGATCGGTAGTATCGTTAATCGTGATCGTCTGAGTCACATTGATGCTATTCCCAGCGGCATCCGTCACACTATAGGTTCTGGTGATGACTTCGGGATTGCTGTTCCCATCACTGACATCGCTTACAAAAGCCACCGTAGGCGTACCACAGTTATCTGCCTCATCTGTTACGACGGTGATATCTGGTGTAGGTGCGGCACATTGTGCTGTGATCGGTGATGGATTACTTGCCGTTGGATCGGTAGTATCATTAATCGTGATCGTCTGAGTCACATTGATGCTATTCCCAGCGGCATCCGTAACACTATAGGTTCTAGTGATGACTTCCGGGTTGCTGTTGCCATCACTTACATCGCTTACAAATGCCACCGTAGGCGTACCACAATTATCCGCTTCATCAGTAACGACGGTAATATCCGGTGTTGGTGCAGCACATTGTGCTGTAATAGGCGCTGGGTTACTTGCTGTTGGATCGGTAGTATCGTTAATCGTAATCGTCTGAGTCACATTGATGCTGTTCCCTGCAGCATCCGTCACACTATAAGTTCTGGTGATCACTTCTGGGTTGCTATTGCCATCACTTACGTCACTTACAAAAGCAACTGTTGGAGTACCACAGTTATCCGCTTCATCAGTAACGACCGTAATATCTGGTGTAGGTGCAGCACATTGTGCACTGATCGGTGCTGGATTACTCGCTGTTGGATCGGTAGTATCGTTAATGGTGATCGTCTGCGTCACATTGATGCTATTCCCAGCGGCATCAGTAACACTATAGGTTCTGGTGATCACTTCGGGATTGCTGTTGCCATCACTGACATCGCTTACAAAAGCCACCGTAGGTGTACCACAATTATCCGCTTCATCAGTAACCACAGTAATATCCGGCGTGGGTGCAGCACATTGTGCTGTAATCGGTGCTGGGTTACTTGCCGTTGGATCTGTCGTATCGTTAATGGTAATCGTCTGAGTTACATTAATGCTGTTTCCTGCAGCATCCGTAACACTATAAGTTCTGGTGATCACTTCGGGATTGCTGTTGCCATCACTTACGTCACTTACAAAAGCAACTGTTGGAGTACCACAATTGTCCGCTTCATCAGTAACTACGGTAATATCCGGTGTTGGTGCAGCACATTGTGCACTGATCGGTGCTGGGTTACTTGCTGTTGGATCTGTTGTATCATTAATGGTGATTGTCTGCGTCACATTGATGCTGTTGCCTGCGGCATCCGTCACACTATAAGTTCTGGTGATCACTTCGGGATTGCTATTTCCATCGCTGACATCACTAACAAAAGCCACCGTAGGAGTTCCACAGTTATCTGCCTCGTCTGTTACGACGGTAATATCCGGTGTTGGTGCAGCACATTGTGCACTGATCGGTGCTGGATTACTCGCTGTTGGATCTGTCGTATCGTTAATCGTAATCGTCTGAGTCACATTAATACTGTTTCCAGCGGCATCCGTAACACTATAGGTTCTAGTGATCACTTCGGGATTGCTGTTACCATCACTGACATCGCTTACAAAAGCAACGGTTGGTGTACCACAATTATCCGCTTCATCAGTAACTACAGTAACATCCGGTGTAGGTGCAGCACATTGTGCTGTAATAGGCGCTGGGTTACTTGCTGTTGGATCGGTAGTATCGTTAATCGTGATTGTCTGCGTCACATTGATGCTATTCCCTGCAGCATCCGTCACACTATAAGTTCTGGTGATCACTTCGGGATTGCTATTTCCATCGCTGACATCGCTAACAAAAGCCACCGTAGGTGTACCACAATTGTCCGCTTCATCTGTAACCACAGTAATATCCGGTGTAGGTGCAGCACATTGGGCACTGATTGGTGCTGGATTGCTCGCCGTTGGATCAGTAGTATCATTAATCGTGATTGTCTGCGTCACATTGATGCTGTTTCCTGCAGCATCCGTCACACTATAAGTTCTGGTGATGACTTCTGGGTTGCTATTCCCATCACTGACATCACTTACAAATGCCACAGTAGGCGTACCACAGTTGTCTGCTTCATCGGTAACTACAGTAATATCTGGTGTTGGTGCAGCACATTGTGCTGTAATAGGCGCTGGGTTACTTGCTGTTGGATCGGTAGTATCGTTAATGGTGATTGTCTGAGTCACATTGATGCTATTGCCAGCAGCATCGGTAACACTATAGGTTCTAGTGATCACTTCGGGATTGCTGTTGCCATCACTGACATCGCTTACAAAAGCCACCGTAGGTGTACCACAATTATCTGCCTCATCTGTTACGACGGTGATATCTGGTGTAGGTGCGGCACATTGTGCTGTGATCGGTGATGGATTACTTGCCGTTGGATCGGTAGTATCATTAATCGTGATCGTCTGAGTCACATTGATGCTATTCCCAGCGGCATCCGTAACACTATAGGTTCTAGTGATGACTTCCGGGTTGCTGTTGCCATCACTTACATCGCTTACAAATGCCACCGTAGGCGTACCACAATTGTCCGCTTCATCAGTAACGACGGTAATATCCGGTGTAGGTGCAGCACATTGTGCTGTGATCGGTGATGGATTACTTGCTGTTGGATCGGTAGTATCGTTAATCGTGATCGTCTGAGTCACATTGATGCTATTCCCAGCGGCATCCGTCACACTATAGGTTCTGGTGATGACTTCGGGATTGCTGTTCCCATCACTGACATCGCTTACAAAAGCCACCGTAGGCGTACCACAGTTATCTGCCTCATCTGTTACGACGGTGATATCTGGTGTAGGTGCGGCACATTGTGCTGTGATCGGTGATGGATTACTTGCCGTTGGATCGGTAGTATCATTAATCGTGATCGTCTGAGTCACATTGATGCTATTCCCAGCGGCATCCGTAACACTATAGGTTCTAGTGATGACTTCCGGGTTGCTGTTGCCATCACTTACATCGCTTACAAATGCCACCGTAGGCGTACCACAATTATCCGCTTCATCAGTAACGACGGTAATATCCGGTGTTGGTGCAGCACATTGTGCTGTGATCGGTGATGGATTACTTGCCGTTGGATCGGTAGTATCGTTAATCGTGATCGTCTGAGTCACATTGATGCTATTCCCAGCGGCATCCGTCACACTATAGGTTCTGGTGATGACTTCTGGGTTGCTATTGCCATCACTTACGTCACTTACAAAAGCAACTGTTGGAGTACCACAGTTATCCGCTTCATCAGTAACGACCGTAATATCTGGTGTAGGTGCAGCACATTGTGCTGTGATCGGTGATGGATTACTTGCCGTTGGATCGGTAGTATCATTAATCGTGATCGTCTGAGTCACATTGATGCTATTCCCAGCGGCATCCGTAACACTATAGGTTCTAGTGATGACTTCCGGGTTGCTGTTGCCATCACTTACATCGCTTACAAATGCCACCGTAGGCGTACCACAATTATCCGCTTCATCAGTAACGACGGTAATATCCGGTGTTGGTGCAGCACATTGTGCTGTGATCGGTGATGGATTACTTGCCGTTGGATCGGTAGTATCGTTAATCGTGATCGTCTGAGTCACATTGATGCTATTCCCAGCGGCATCCGTCACACTATAGGTTCTGGTGATGACTTCGGGATTGCTGTTGCCATCACTGACATCGCTTACAAAAGCCACCGTAGGTGTACCACAATTATCTGCCTCGTCTGTTACGACGGTGATATCTGGTGTAGGTGCAGCACATTGTGCACTGATCGGTGATGGATTACTTGCCGTTGGATCGGTAGTATCATTAATCGTGATCGTCTGAGTCACATTGATGCTATTCCCAGCGGCATCCGTAACACTATAGGTTCTGGTGATGACTTCCGGGTTGCTGTTCCCATCACTTACGTCACTTACAAAAGCAACCGTTGGCGTACCACAGTTATCCGCTTCATCAGTAACGACAGTAACATCCGGTGTTGGTGCGGCACATTGGGCACTGATCGGTGATGGATTACTTGCCGTTGGATCGGTAGTATCATTAATCGTGATTGTCTGAGTCACATTGA
This sequence comes from Aquimarina sp. KJ22-3, assembly GCF_055808215.1. NCBI lineage: Bacteria > Pseudomonadati > Bacteroidota > Flavobacteriia > Flavobacteriales > Flavobacteriaceae > Aquimarina > Aquimarina sp. KJ22-3. The sequence continues at coordinate 3,252,655 of NZ_CM147859.1, forward strand.
TGCTATTCCCAGCGGCATCCGTAACACTATAGGTTCTGGTGATGACTTCCGGGTTGCTGTTCCCATCACTGACATCACTTACAAAAGCAACCGTTGGCGTACCACAGTTATCTGCCTCATCTGTTACGACGGTGATATCTGGTGTAGGTGCGGCACATTGTGCTGTGATCGGTGATGGATTACTTGCCGTTGGATCGGTAGTATCATTAATCGTGATCGTCTGAGTCACATTGATGCTATTCCCAGCGGCATCCGTAACACTATAGGTTCTAGTGATGACTTCCGGGTTGCTGTTGCCATCACTTACATCGCTTACAAATGCCACCGTAGGCGTACCACAATTGTCCGCTTCATCAGTAACGACGGTAATATCCGGTGTAGGTGCAGCACATTGTGCTGTGATCGGTGATGGATTACTTGCTGTTGGATCGGTAGTATCGTTAATCGTGATCGTCTGAGTCACATTGATGCTATTCCCAGCGGCATCCGTCACACTATAGGTTCTGGTGATGACTTCGGGATTGCTGTTCCCATCACTGACATCGCTTACAAAAGCCACCGTAGGCGTACCACAGTTATCTGCCTCATCTGTTACGACGGTGATATCTGGTGTAGGTGCGGCACATTGTGCTGTGATCGGTGATGGATTACTTGCCGTTGGATCGGTAGTATCATTAATCGTGATCGTCTGAGTCACATTGATGCTATTCCCAGCGGCATCCGTAACACTATAGGTTCTAGTGATGACTTCCGGGTTGCTGTTCCCATCACTGACATCACTTACAAAAGCAACCGTTGGCGTACCACAGTTATCTGCCTCATCTGTTACGACGGTGATATCTGGTGTAGGTGCGGCACATTGTGCTGTGATCGGTGATGGATTACTTGCCGTTGGATCGGTAGTATCATTAATCGTGATCGTCTGAGTCACATTGATGCTATTCCCAGCGGCATCCGTAACACTATAGGTTCTAGTGATGACTTCCGGGTTGCTGTTGCCATCACTTACATCGCTTACAAATGCCACCGTAGGCGTACCACAATTGTCCGCTTCATCAGTAACGACGGTAATATCCGGTGTAGGTGCAGCACATTGTGCTGTGATCGGTGATGGATTACTTGCTGTTGGATCGGTAGTATCGTTAATCGTGATCGTCTGAGTCACATTGATGCTATTCCCAGCGGCATCCGTCACACTATAGGTTCTGGTGATGACTTCGGGATTGCTGTTCCCATCACTGACATCGCTTACAAAAGCCACCGTAGGCGTACCACAGTTATCTGCCTCATCTGTTACGACGGTGATATCTGGTGTAGGTGCGGCACATTGTGCTGTGATCGGTGATGGATTACTTGCCGTTGGATCGGTAGTATCATTAATCGTGATCGTCTGAGTCACATTGATGCTATTCCCAGCGGCATCCGTAACACTATAGGTTCTAGTGATGACTTCCGGGTTGCTGTTGCCATCACTGACATCGCTTACAAATGCCACCGTAGGCGTACCACAATTATCCGCTTCATCAGTAACGACGGTAATATCCGGTGTTGGTGCAGCACATTGTGCTGTGATCGGTGATGGATTACTTGCCGTTGGATCGGTAGTATCGTTAATCGTGATCGTCTGAGTCACATTGATGCTATTCCCAGCGGCATCCGTAACACTATAGGTTCTGGTGATGACTTCTGGGTTGCTATTGCCATCACTTACGTCACTTACAAAAGCAACTGTTGGAGTACCACAGTTATCCGCTTCATCAGTAACGACCGTAATATCTGGTGTAGGTGCAGCACATTGTGCTGTGATCGGTGATGGATTACTTGCCGTTGGATCGGTAGTATCATTAATCGTGATCGTCTGAGTCACATTGATGCTATTCCCAGCGGCATCCGTAACACTATAGGTTCTAGTGATGACTTCCGGGTTGCTGTTGCCATCACTTACATCGCTTACAAATGCCACCGTAGGCGTACCACAATTATCCGCTTCATCAGTAACGACGGTAATATCCGGTGTTGGTGCAGCACATTGTGCTGTGATCGGTGATGGATTACTTGCCGTTGGATCGGTAGTATCGTTAATCGTGATCGTCTGAGTCACATTGATGCTATTCCCAGCGGCATCCGTCACACTATAGGTTCTGGTGATGACTTCGGGATTGCTGTTCCCATCACTGACATCGCTTACAAAAGCCACCGTAGGCGTACCACAGTTATCTGCCTCATCTGTTACGACGGTGATATCTGGTGTAGGTGCGGCACATTGTGCTGTGATCGGTGATGGATTACTTGCCGTTGGATCGGTAGTATCATTAATCGTGATCGTCTGAGTCACATTGATGCTATTCCCTGCAGCATCCGTAACACTATAGGTTCTAGTGATGACTTCCGGGTTGCTGTTCCCATCACTGACATCACTTACAAAAGCAACCGTTGGCGTACCACAGTTATCTGCCTCATCTGTTACGACGGTGATATCTGGTGTAGGTGCGGCACATTGTGCTGTGATCGGTGATGGATTACTTGCCGTTGGATCGGTAGTATCATTAATCGTGATCGTCTGAGTCACATTGATGCTATTCCCAGCGGCATCCGTAACACTATAGGTTCTAGTGATGACTTCCGGGTTGCTGTTGCCATCACTTACATCGCTTACAAATGCCACCGTAGGCGTACCACAATTGTCCGCTTCATCAGTAACGACGGTAATATCCGGTGTAGGTGCAGCACATTGTGCTGTGATCGGTGATGGATTACTTGCTGTTGGATCGGTAGTATCGTTAATCGTGATCGTCTGAGTCACATTGATGCTATTCCCAGCGGCATCCGTCACACTATAGGTTCTGGTGATGACTTCGGGATTGCTGTTCCCATCACTGACATCGCTTACAAAAGCCACCGTAGGCGTACCACAGTTATCTGCCTCATCTGTTACGACGGTGATATCTGGTGTAGGTGCGGCACATTGTGCTGTGATCGGTGATGGATTACTTGCCGTTGGATCGGTAGTATCATTAATCGTGATTGTCTGCGTCACATTGATGCTATTCCCAGCGGCATCCGTAACACTATAGGTTCTAGTGATGACTTCCGGGTTGCTGTTGCCATCACTGACATCGCTTACAAATGCCACCGTAGGCGTACCACAATTATCCGCTTCATCAGTAACGACGGTAATATCCGGTGTTGGTGCAGCACATTGTGCTGTGATCGGTGATGGATTACTTGCCGTTGGATCGGTAGTATCGTTAATCGTGATCGTCTGAGTCACATTGATGCTATTCCCAGCGGCATCCGTAACACTATAGGTTCTGGTGATGACTTCTGGGTTGCTATTGCCATCACTTACGTCACTTACAAAAGCAACTGTTGGAGTACCACAGTTATCCGCTTCATCAGTAACGACCGTAATATCTGGTGTAGGTGCAGCACATTGTGCTGTGATCGGTGATGGATTACTTGCCGTTGGATCGGTAGTATCATTAATCGTGATCGTCTGAGTCACATTGATGCTATTCCCAGCGGCATCCGTAACACTATAGGTTCTAGTGATGACTTCCGGGTTGCTGTTGCCATCACTTACATCGCTTACAAATGCCACCGTAGGCGTACCACAATTATCCGCTTCATCAGTAACGACGGTAATATCCGGTGTTGGTGCAGCACATTGTGCTGTGATCGGTGATGGATTACTTGCCGTTGGATCGGTAGTATCGTTAATCGTGATCGTCTGAGTCACATTGATGCTATTCCCAGCGGCATCCGTCACACTATAGGTTCTGGTGATGACTTCGGGATTGCTGTTCCCATCACTGACATCGCTTACAAAAGCCACCGTAGGTGTACCACAATTATCTGCCTCGTCTGTTACGACGGTGATATCTGGTGTAGGTGCAGCACATTGTGCACTGATCGGTGATGGATTACTTGCCGTTGGATCGGTAGTATCATTAATCGTGATCGTCTGAGTCACATTGATGCTATTCCCAGCGGCATCCGTAACACTATAGGTTCTGGTGATGACTTCCGGGTTGCTGTTCCCATCACTTACGTCACTTACAAAAGCAACCGTTGGCGTACCACAGTTATCCGCTTCATCAGTAACGACAGTAACATCCGGTGTTGGTGCGGCACATTGGGCACTGATCGGTGATGGATTACTTGCCGTTGGATCGGTAGTATCATTAATCGTGATTGTCTGAGTCACATTGATGCTATTCCCAGCGGCATCCGTAACACTATAGGTTCTGGTGATGACTTCCGGGTTGCTGTTCCCATCACTGACATCACTTACAAAAGCAACCGTTGGCGTACCACAGTTATCTGCCTCATCTGTTACGACGGTGATATCTGGTGTAGGTGCGGCACATTGTGCTGTGATCGGTGATGGATTGCTCGCTGTTGGATCTGTAACATCTTCAACAGTAAGTTCCACCTCATTTGAGGTTGCTACAGTACACAAATATGTAGAACTGGAAGCAATAAGGCGATAACGGTTTCCATCAGCTGCAACTGGAGCATTCGTTATGGTTAATGTTGTGGTCGTAACCGTACTATGAATCCCTGAATTAGTTAAATCATCCCAAGTTGATCCATTAAATAACTGCCATTGATATGTATCCGCATTAGCTGCAACAACACTAAATGTTGTATTGGTATTAGGACATATAGCTGAGTTGGTAGGTTGAGTAGTTATTGACGGAGCAGTTCCTGGAGTGACCACATCTGAATTTGTCCCAGTATATCCATCACTTCCAGAGGTAACAACTCCATTACTATCTACTGTCAAACCTGAACCAAAAGTCCCATTTCCTAAGAATCCATTATTATCATTATCGGTAAACCCTGCTTCAATTACATCATTACAGCCATCATTATCACTATCCAGTTCTAAGAAGTTATCATCATTATCTGTATCACTGTCGGTCAATGTATAGTTAATTGTTCCGCTATTTTCATTTCCCACGCCCTGAACCGCATCAGGAATACCATCAGTTCCAACAGCTCCCGAAACCACACCATTTACTTGTGTTTGGTTATGCCCAGCTTCAACGGCATCATAAATTCCATCGTTATCGCTATCCAAATCCAAATGGTTAGGAACTCCATCTTGATCTCGGTCAAAAACAGTATCTAAATCATCACATATTCCGTCGGTATTTCCATCGGTACAGGTAGGAGCTCCACCGCTCCCATTGTTATCAGCATCTTCAAAATTTAAGATCCCATCATTATCTGCATCTGCCGAAGGGTCGACTCCTATGTCGTTTTCTAATGTATCGGTTATCCCGTCATTATCATCATCCAGGTCTACTTCGTCAGGGATATCATCTCCATCTGTATCCAGAGTACCTACAATGGTTATGATTAGGTTTGCCGAATCTGTATTTAAGGCTGCATCTCTTAATGTATAAGGTATAGTATCTATTAATGTAGCTCCTGCGGCAAGCCCAATTACTGCAAGATTGTTTTGATCTAACACATAGGTATAAGATCCATCTGAATTTAGAGTAAGAAAACCGTACATTGTAGCTATAGAATTTCCTACATTTAAAGGATTCCCATTAACTGCAAAAATTGATACTACATTATCTCCTTGCCAAAAAATATCGGATACTCCAGCTATTTGCCCTCCAGGATCGGCATCAGTAACATTAGGCCCATAATTATATGAGATTACTAATTGATCTATCGGTGCTTGAAATGCGACATTAATATTTCCCGTTGCATCCTCCTCTACAGCAGTCCCTGTTCCATAAAAAGTATCTGATCCTGCTTCTACAATTCCACCAGTTCTAATAAAATTGTAATTTACTGGTGTTGGCGAGCCACCAGAGAATCCCTGAATTGTAACCTGATCTTGCCAAATTGTACCTTGAGAATAATCAATATCTGTTATTAAAAACCCGACATTAAAAACCTCTTGATCAAAATCTATAATCAGCTGAGTATCTGAGACTGGATTGGTTGCTGGATCTATATTGAATAACAAATACCCGGTATGCCCTCCATTGGTTAAGGTGTTTTGAGAAGTTTGATTAAATGCATTTCCCGCCCCACTTGGATCCAATGAGGTGAAATCTATATTTACTCCGCCTATAGTCCTGGTTTGCCCTCCTACAGCAGCTCCATTTGTAAATTCGTTCTCCCATATAAGTCTTGATAAGGGTCTATCCAACAAATCTTGTCCACTTGATCCATCTCCATCAATTACATTTCCTGTAGCTGTATTTACTACTCCCACACTTACACTATTGTTATCATCTACAGCAACAGGGGGATCATCTACTCCATTAATCGTAATGGTCAGAATCCCGTAATCAAAAGCACCGCTACTATCTTCTACAGTATACGCTATAATATCATCCAGCGATGTGCTGCTTGTCAATCCCGCTACTGCTGGACTACTTGTATCTACCAAGTATGAATATGATCCATCAGATTGTACAGTTATAGAACCATATAGTGTATTATATGTTGTCCCTACAGCAGAAGGAAAAACGTTTATTTCGGATACTGCTAACACATCTCCTCCTGTTGTATTGTCAGTATCATTAGTCAATACATTACCAGTAATAGGAGTCACCGAGTTTGCATTAACACTATTTGCATCATCCACGGCATCAGGAGCTACAACAACATGAATAAGTGTTTGTGATGTTGTAGAACCACCGGTAGTATCATTAAGGGTAAAATCTAATGTTCTCAACCCCTCTGTATATGGAGAATTCAAATCTCCATAGAGAATTATTTCTAAAAAATCTTCTAAAATTGCATTGGGTATTGGTGTATTTGAAGTTTCTGTAATAGTAAAACTAGTTCCTGTTTGAGCGACTTGAATAACCAACCCTCCTGCTCGATTATATGTATTGGTATTACTTGCTGTAAAAAAATAGATATCGAATCCTCCTGCATCTGCAGGAATTGCAAAAAGCTCGTTAGCATCAATATTACCTGTAACAGTTATTGTTGCACTTGATATAGTCCCTGTATCTGAGGTGATTGCTACATTACCTCTTGTAGTTCGAAAAACATTGCCAGTTGTAGGTTCTAAGAAGAATTCGTAATCATCGCCTGGTGTAATTTCATCCAGATCTAATGTAGGAGGATCTAAAGGTGATTTTGTGCTAAATGTGCTTTTGGCAAGACTAAAGGAAGGTAATATTTGTCGTTCTTGATCAACGTTTTTTAAAAACAATTCATTACCGTTAGTGCTAAATAACTGATCTTGGAGATGAAAATTTTCGTAGAGTTCTAAGGTCAAGTTAGTACGATCGTTTTGCGCTACGAAAACAAAAGATTTAAAGAAACAAAGTACTAGTAAGAAGGAAATATTTAAACGATGCATATATTTTGAATTTTGTTCTCAATGTAAAATCCTGTATAGGGGAAAAGATGTTGTCACCGCACTACTAATTATCATTAAAGCACGTTAACAAATTGATCACATGATGTTCTTTATTCTAGTTCTATGGAAGACAGAACATGATATTGATTGAATAACGATATGTTCATACAATAGTAGATTCTTGTAAATGGAATTCCATTTACATCTTTTTAATGAGTAATAAGTTGAAGTAAACATAAAAGACATTTTAGACAATGATTATCAATAGTTATCAACCCAAAACATGTCTCCGACATGATTTGGTAACATTTTGACGTAGCATTTATCTAAAAAATATTCCAGCAGCGATTTATATTTCTAATTGTTAAAGAAGTAATCTATATAGGGGACTAACATAGATCTGTAAAACAATATTTTGTACTGCACGATAATTTTAAACACTTGTAAAAAACAAGATTTCTTTTCTTTCCTAAATTTATGTATAATACTCATTTAATCACAAAACTTAAACCTCAAAATTAATAAGGCAAAACCATACAAAAACCGAAAAAGCTAACAACCAAGCAATTAAACTAGGTTTGTTATCGAAAAGAGTACTATATAAATGATATCATCTTAAGAATTGAGAACATATGCTTTTGGGATTAATCCTAAAAGCACAAAAATTAAAAACCTTTCCTAAATTAGGAAAGGTCTTTCAATTAAATACCAAATATTTTTAAGATCCTGTAATGCATGTACATTGTCCAGTAAAAATGTTTCCTTGAACTGTACCTGGACAAAAATCAAAACAACTGTCCATTACATAATCACCTCCGCGAACATTTTTCTGCGCATTACGATTTAAAGTTTTTACTCCCTCAAGATTCAATAATTCTTTCATGATTTAATTTTTTTAAAATGGTTTATTCTTGAACAGTTAAAGACACTCAAGACATATGTCTAATGGAATTATTAATAATCAAGAATAACGATGGTGAAAATGTGAAATAAGGAGTAAACTATATTTTAAAACTTCCTGGAATATACAGTGCGCTTACCAACGCAAAAACAAAATTTTAAATTACAATCTGAAGTTTATTCTCTATACATGTGATAGCAAACATTCAGATTTTAGGAAAGTTTTATTTCATACTGGTTAACTTCTTTATATCTATCGTTATTCACATTTTTTACTAAAGCCGGCTCGCCAAAACTTTATTTCAGTAAAAAATCATTATTATCAATTTATTAAGTACATCTTTGAAAAAAACAATGCTTAATCTACTAAGATCATTTTATTGTTATTGGTACCAATTTTTCCTTCGTATTTTAAATACTATCTGTACTTTTTCCTTGGAATAAAATTATACATAAAAGACTGATTATAAGCATTTTAAAACATCAAAAAAATTACGGGTAAACCTTAAATTTTTTATAAACAAATATAAATCAGGTGGTTACAACCAAAAATCAACAATAGTCTTATTATAAATAGAGCAAACTTTAACAAAAAAAGTAAGAAAATACTTATATTTCACATATAAAAAACTAAAAAAACGTTATTTATCCTTCAAAAAAATGTTTAAATCGATTTTTTTAAGTGTGAAATTCACGTCCAGCATTTAATAATTAAAGAAAATAATGATTGGATTGTTTCATTTTGTATTGCCGAACAATTTGATAGCTGATATCAATTATTTCTATCCTTTATATCCATCTCAAGGTTTGCTTCAACCTTGTAAAAAAGAAAATGCCAAACCAAGATATATGAATAGCAATATCAAAAAACTAGTTAGCATGATAAAATTTCTATATACATACTTACTACAGTTGGTTTTAAGAATCTTGCTATTAAAACATATTTCAAAAACATCTACAGAGAGAAAAGAATAAGATTTTCGTTTTGTAGCAGATACTATTTCCTTCATAATGGTTGATTTGGTTTGAACTAATAGTTATTCAGACCCTTGCTTGCAGACTCGCCAAAATTATGCAATGAACAAGGTTGTTTTTTAATAATTAAAATTCATTTGTTAATTAGCATGTACTATATACACGATAAGTAGTATTGATTAAAGGATTTGTAAATCAACCCTAAAATTGAGGAAGGAAACAAACATCACCTACAGCATATCCTCCTATATTAATCAAGATCACTTAATCATATAAAACTATAAGATCAAAGTAAACACTAAGATCCTGCATTTGGACGATGTAAAAACAACTATACTAACAGTAATAAACTACTTACTAAAACAAAGGGGTGCTTATATTTTTAACAAGTATGTTGAGGATATATCTACTACTGCAATTAATTGAATATTAGATGACATTTTTTTAACAATATAAATGTATATATAAAACTTCAAACATAGACATTACTAAGCATCAAAATAATTACGGTTATACCATAACAAAACATTTAAGAAACTGATTAACAGACAAAAAAGCAAAAATAAAAGAGGGATATAGTACAAATTATTTATTGTACTATGCTATTCTACGGAAAAACCACATTTACTTAATTCCCTATAGGTGCATTCTGAATTATCAATATTAATACTATCGCTGAGGCTATTTCAAAATGATAAATTCACTTCTTCTGTTGAGTTGATATTGATCTTTGGTACAGTTGCTATCATTGCCGCAGTCATTAACCGGTTGGGTTTCTCCATATCCTTTGCCACTCAAACGATCTGCAGAAATACCTTTACCAATCATATAATCAACCGTAGACTTGGCTCTCTTCTCGGATAAGTACAAGTTGTAATCATCATTACCATGACTATCCGTATGTGAGCGTACCTCTATCTTCATTTGTGGATATTGAGCCATCACCTCGATCACTTTGGCCAATTCTATCTTAGCATCTTCTCTGATGTAAGATTGATCAAAATCAAAATAGATCGGTTTTAAGGATAATACTTTAGCCAGATCATCCCCAACTCCTGCTGATTTGATCTTCTTCTCTAAGGCTAAAGGAACATCAAGGGTTTGTTTGGTATCTGGGGTAGTAACCAGCTTTTCTGTGGTGGTATATTCTTCTTTCTCGGCTCTTACAAAGTATTTGGTACTGCATTCTAACTCATCGGTAGTGTACTTTCCGCCCTCTCCTACTTCTATACTTTCGATCAAGTTGTTGGCACTATCATAAACCGATACCTTTACTCCTGTAAGTGGCTCGTTGGTATCTTTATCTGTCACTAATCCGGCTATAACAATCTTACAAAACTTACGCAGGTCTTCTAACTGTAAAAAACTATAGATATCATCACTACCTATTCCTCCTGCTCGGTTGGAAGAAAAATAACCTCGCTTGGATTCATCATCTACAATAAAAGCGAAATCATCCTTGGGACTATTGACCGGCTTACCGATATTAACCACCAAAGCTTCTTCTTCGGTTTGTGGGTTTAAACGAGTTACAAAAACATCTAACCCTCCTAATCCTAAATGTCCATTTGATGCAAAATAAAGATCATTGTTCTTACTGATGAATGGGAAGGTCTCCTTTCCTTCGGTATTGATCGTATCTCCTAAGTTCTTCGGCTCTCCAAAACTACCATCTCCATTGATGGCAACACTATAGATATCCGACAATCCTTTACCTCCTGGCATATCGGATGAAAAATACAAGGTCTGTTCATCTATACTCAAAGCCGGGTGGGCTGTAGAGTATTCATCACTGTTAAAGGATAAACTCTGTGGAGTAGTCCATCCTCCCTGACTGTTCTTATACGATCGGTAGATCTTTAACTTATTGGTTCCTTTCTTATCCTTACCGTACTTGCGTTTTACGTAGTTGTTTCTGGTAAAATATACTGTACTCCCATCTTTGGTAAAGATCGGGGTAGACTCATGAAACTCTGAATTGATCGTACCGTTAAACTTCTTGATCTCGGATAACTCTCCATTGGTAGGATCATATTCGGCCTGAAACAAATCCAAAAAGGCCTCATTATTCCATTGATGTACTGTCTTTTTAAATATCAGCGTATCTCTGGAGGAAGCAAAAACTACAAAACGATCATAAAAGGCAGTACCAAAATCCGTAAACGAAGAATTGATAGAAGAGTTCTCTATATCAAATCTACCCGATTGAAAATCGATCCTTTCTAAGTAATTAGGTTGATCTCCAAATAGTTTAACCCGATTATCATCATTTGCCAGTTCGGTAAACTTCTTCATGTATACATCGGCCTGATCATATTGCTCAGCAGCTTTTAAGGTCTGAGCATATCGAAAATAATACTCCGCCTCTGCCTCACTACTGTAATCATCAATTAGCTCCTTATACCATTTCTGTGCCTCTGCATATTCACTGTTGAAATAATAACTATTGGCCAACTTCTTTAACAAATCGGCATCCTTGTAGCCTTTCTTTATGATCTTTAGATAGGTCTCTTGGGCATCGATATACTCATATCGATCATATTGACCCTGCGCCTTGGCTAGTTTCTTCTCTTGACCAAAAGAAACCGATAGCATAACTAAGGAAACTAAAACAACTGAAAGTAAATCTCTCTTCATATCAATGGTTAGGTTATAATATCTCTACTATTAAAAGAATCTTGGAGTCAGCATTCTATTGTATTTCTTAAACAACTCAAAGCGTAACATCACCTCATAACTCCCATCATTAAACTGCGATTGCCCCAACTCGGTGGTCTCTCTATCATAAGCAAAACCAATCATCATCGAATCCGAAATCTGGAAAGCAACCTGACCCGTCACTGCAGCACTCCAGCGATAAGCAACTCCCAAAGTTAAACGCTCATATAACAAAAAGTTCGCTGAAACATCAACCTGTAACGGTGCTCCAAAAACTAATTTACTCAATAATGCTGGTTTAAATTTGAGGTCATCCGTAATATTGAAAACATGGCCCGCTATCAAATAGTAATTGATACGCTCCTCGGCCAAAAAACTAACCGCTTCACTAGAGCTACTTGTAGTACTCTCATCAAAATGATCTGTCTCTAACAAATTAGGAGCACTAAGTCCCAGATAAAACTTATCGGTGTGATAATACACCCCAATTCCTACCTGAGGACTAAATTTATTATCAATATTATTCTCAAACAAAGCATCGTTTTGATTGAACTGAGTCAATTCCTGAAAATCAACATTCAACAAATGAGCACCTCCTTTCAATCCAAAACTCAACTTTCCATACTCAGAAGTAGGAATCGTATATGAAAAATCAACTCCTATAAAGGTCTCATCAGTAGGACCTATCTCGTCGTTGACAATCGAGAGTCCCAATCCCAAACGTTCTGAATCACCAATAGGAGTATTCAAGGTTAGAGTCTGAGTACGGGGAGCTCCATCCAATCCAACCCATTGGCTGCGGTGAAGACCCATAATACTCAAAACGCCTCGACTACCAGCATAAGCCGGATTTACACTAATCGTATTGTACATATACTGCGTATACTGTGCATCCTGCTGCCCTTGAACTTGTTCAATAAAAATTGTCAAAAGGAGTACAGCTAAAGTTAGTATTTTTTTCATACACATATTCTATTTTTCGATTATAGGGCTGTGATTTTATTGCTTATCTATTAATATATAAATATCCTGCTCTGCTTTTTTGTTCTCCAGTTTCCAGAACATATTCTAACACATAAAAATAGGTTCCAACTGGTAATTGATCGTTTTCTTTAACCGTTATTCCTGAAGAAGCCATACCTCTAAAGAAATTATCATTTCTACCGTAGTTATCCGATTCAAACACTTTTCCTCCCCAACGATTAAAGATTTCTACTCTGTTTTGCAAACCTTGAATTCCTTGGATAATAAATACGTCATTAAGTCCGTCTCCATTGGGCGACATTCCTGTAAATACCGTGATACCATCTTCACCTTCAGGAACCGTATTATCATTTGGTTGTAAATAATCCGGAGTACCATTTCCATCAGTATCTACAGCATCTTCAGGGTCTCCATCTCCATTCAGATCTGGATCTTCATCCTTGGTTAACAAACCATCTCCATCGTCATCATTATCCAGATAATCAGGAGTATTATCACAATTGTTATCGATCTCACAATCGGTATCCATGAGCTCTCCCGTATTCGGATTTCCATCCCCATCTGCATTTACTCCTTCAAACTGTGTAAATACCCCATCTCCATCATCATCTACATCTATAAAATCGGGAACGCCATCTCTGTCTGTATCTTCATTTAGCGGATTATTATCATTATCGTAATCTTCAAAAACAGTATAGATTCCATCCCCATCATCATCGATATCCAAATAATCGTAAATACCATCCAAATCTGTATCCTGAGTTTCTCCGGTATCTGGATTACCATCTCCATCTGGATTAGGATTCTCATTGATAGTAGCTACGTTATCTCCATCATCATCGATATCTTGGAAATCATCAGTGGTATCATTATCTGTATCTTGAAGTGTATAATTTACCAATCCCGAATCCGGATCATCCTGCACCACATCTGGAACACCATCGTTTCCAAATGGTCCTTCTAATCTTCCGTCTCCATCCATATCAATTTGTCCATGACCAGCTTCAGCTACATCATTTACACCATCCCCATCAGCATCGATATCCACTCGGTCTACCAAACCATCATTATCAGTATCCAAAGCGGGATCTCCATTTTGTTCTTCAATATCCGTAATTCCATCATTATCGTCATCCATATCTACCGCATCAGGCACGTCATCTCCATCACTATCAATAATGATACGAAGTACGTTTGTGATTTCTGTACAAACCACTCCATTAAGTGTACTGGTATCTATTCTTCTAAACCATGAATCTACTGTTAATACGGGACTGTCGTATATAGCATTTGTTGCACCAGGGATATCAGTAAAAGGACCAGTAGCACTAACGGTACTTACTTGCCATTGATAAGTTAACACACCATCCGCAATCGTAGGGGTTGTCTCGGTAAATGCCTCAGGATCACCTCCTGCAATAACGCTTTGATCCGCTGCTATTACACCTGCAACGATGGTATTAATTTGAACTTCGATCACATTGGTTTCCATACTACATGCTACGGTGTTAAATGTGGATGTATCTACTCTTTGAAACCAGGTATCTTCAGTCAAGGCCGGGCTATCATAAGTAGCTCCCGTAGCTCCAGCAATATCTGTAAAAGGCCCGGTTGGTCCTGCTGTACTGCTTTGCCATTGATACGTAATACTCCCATCTGCTACAGCACCACTAGTCTCCGTAAATGCAGCCGGATCTCCACCTACACAAAAGGTTTGATCAGCAGCTATTGTGCCAGCTATAATGTTATTGATCGTAACAGCAACTACATTGGTTTCTGTTACACAAGGTATTCCATTTAAAGTATTAGTATCTACTCGTCTAAACCAAGTGTCTTGTGTCAATGCAGGACTATCGTAAGTATTGCTTGTCGCTCCTGCTATGTCTGTAAAACCGGTAGTAGCATTGGTTGTACTGCTCTGCCACTGAAAGGTTAAGGTTCCATCGACTACAGAAGCTGCAGTTTCGGTAAAAGCAACTGGATCATCCCCTTCGCACAGTGTTTGATCTCCTGCGATCGTCCCTATCGTAAAATTATTTACCGTAACGGCAATTACATTGGTAATGGCCGTACAACTAACTGTATTTAGAAGTGAGGTATCCACTCTTCGGAACCAGGTATCTTGAGTCAACACTGGGCTATCATACACTGGATTGATTGCTCCGGCAATATTGGCAAATGGCCCTGTAGCACCTGTGGTACTGCTTTGCCACTGGTAGCTAATACCACCATCAGCTATAGTACCTGTAGTTTCTGTAAATGCCACCGGATCATCTCCTTCACAAAGGGTCTGATCGGCTGCAATAACACCAGCTGTAATATTATTCACAGTAACTGCTATTACATTGGTTTCTACAGCACAAGAAACACCATTTAAGGTATTTGTATCTATTCGTTTGAACCAGGTATCCTGAGTTAAGACAGGACTATCGAATGTGTTACCATTTGCTCCTGCGATATTTGTAAAACCAGTGGTAGCATTTGTAGTACTACTCTGCCATTGGTAACTTATTGCTCCAAAATCAATGCTCGCTGCTGTAGTTTCAGTAAAAGCCACAGGATCATCTCCTTCGCAAATGGTCTGATCTGTCGCAATTACTCCAGCGTTAATCTGACAATTATCTCTAAAAGAAAGATCACTTGTTAATACGACAGGAGTTGGTGCTGCATCATTATCAAAATCTCCGTATACGGTTTGTAAATCTGCAATTGTTCCTGTGGTTACAGCATCATTTACATCCCAAACGACACTATTATCTACCGTGTCGAAAAGATCATCAATCCCATCACCATCGGCATCGGCAAAGACAACAATACTATTGTCTGTATCTCCATTTTCAACAATATCCAGAACGGTATCATTATCACTATCGGTATCCAAATAATCTGGTGTGATATCTGCTGGATCATCAGAGTTTACCGGAGTAAGTCCAGGCCCCACTACATATGCATTGTTGATACCGTTATTGGTAACAAATTCTGCAGGTGTAGTTGCTGTAGGTGCCATATAGCCTCCGGTACTTTGTGCTTCTACGTTATCTGGAATTCCATCGTTATCAGAATCCAAATCAAAATGATTCGGTACATTGTCTCCATCTGCATCAAAAGCGGGTTCTACAATTCCGTTGGCATTTCCAATTCCTGCTCCAGTGGCTACAGAGTCGTCATCATCCAGATATACAGGAACGCCATCACCATCAGCATCGGTTAACGGATCTATAGATAAGCTATTTTCGGTTACATCCAGAATCCCATCGTTATCATCATCTCTATCCACACTATCTCCTACTCCATCGCCATCTACATCATTCAAAAACAGATCACAAGCATCCACTATTCCATCGCTATCACTATCGGGACCATCTTCTCTAAAATCTAAAGTTGTATTCGTATCACTATCTGCAGGCGCTGCATATGGTAGTGCTGCAGTAACAACTCCGCTGGCATTGACTATGGTGGTTGCACTAGCGGGATCTACTCCAAATACTCCGGTATCTCCCCCATCTGCTGTAGCACTATCATAAGCTTCATTGGCATCGCTACATCCATCATTATCACTATCCAAATTCACAAAGTCATCACTACCATCGGCTAGCGTATCTATAGGATTGTTGATCCCTGTACCAAAATTAGCATCAGAAGGTATTCCGTTGGTGGCTGTATTATTTGCATTATCGTCATTGTCATCATGAGTTCCATTGTTATCGGCATCTACTCCGCCTGCTTCTACTACATCATATATCCCATCATTATCACTATCCAGATCCAAACGGTTCACAATATTATCTCCATCAAAATCACATTCTGCCGAAAAAGTTATTAAACTGATATCTGCTGTATTTGGATTGATAGGATTATCTACAAAAGACCATTCAATTTGTGTCATCCCAGTGGGACTTGTAGCGGTAATTCTGAGACTTCCACTACCTCCAAATTCTGGTGGTACAGGGTTGTTCGTGTTATCTAGTGTTCTTGTTCCCGCCACATAGGTCATTAATCCATTTGAAGATACCAATTCTTCGGTATGTTGGGTTCCTGTGAATTGATAATTGGATCGTTCTACACTTCGAAATTGAAATATGATTTCGAAAATCGGCCGATCAAAGGTCAATACAAAATCTACATCGTTGCCTGCTGTATTTTGATTATCAGCCCGAATGGATATACTTTCTACAGTAGTATTGGGCATAGGTGTATGCTCTACACCATTAAACACTCCAATGGGTGGAGATCCAATGGCCAAGTCAATAAGATCTCCTCCATCTTCGGTAACAGTTAAGGTTGCCGAAGTATTTAGCGATGGTAAATCTATACCTGTAATGGTTTCTACAGGACCAGTAGTCCCAGAGATTACCGAACTATCGTAAGTAGCGTATTGAGCTGGACACTCGGCAGTATCCAAAATCCCGTCGTTATCATCATCTCGGTCTACAGTATCCAATACCGTATCCCCATCGGTATCGGTTGTCTGACCATAACTCATTGTAACCCCCCAAAGTATTGCGACTACCAATACTAGTCGATTTTTAGTCATGTAAATTTCCCCCATAAATTTAAATTCCTTTTGACAATGTGCTCTATTTAATTATTGTTTCCCTATTCAATTGAACTACTTTATCACTTCAACAATCTTTGAACTTGGTAAAGCAGTCTTTTATCTTTTTTGAGTAATGACCAAGAATAACAACAAATACAGTTGTACTGATACGTCCTTACTATGTATGATATTTAATACTTACTCATTTTAATCACAGCTATTCCAGGAATAACTGGAAAAATCTGCTACATATACAATATATCTTTGGGGAGCAATACATTGTACTCAAACTTCTTTACCTAAAAAATTTTATCGGAAACTTACATGAAACATAGAAAAGGACTACAACGACATAAACTGGGTATGCACTATCTGTAATGAGTGGGGGAGAAAATCAAGTTGTAGTTGCAAGCGTATTTTTTTCTATAAGCGTTTAATTGAGTTTGATAAAATGTGTGTTTTAGGTTTTAATTATGGAGGTAAAAGTATAGATAATTACGAAATTCGCAAAAAAAGTTCTACTTAAAATACGGTTTTAACGTAGTTACCCTGACAAAACCAGTTTTTTCTTACATAACGAAGTACGAAATAAGCTATAAAATTAGGTTGAAATCCACTAAGAAATTATTGGTGATCCTAATAACTAAGCCAATTCCCTTCGAAGTATAACCATTGAAAAACAACACATCTTAACAAACAAAAAAGGCTATCAATAAATGATAGCCTTTTCCTATATTTTGAGAGATCAGATTTATATAAATCCTCTTTTTCTTGCTTCTTCCAACAACTTTTGATCATCGGCCTTGGCAATAGAAAACATCTCTTTGATTTGATTCTTTCTTTTCTCTATAGCACTTAAAGATAAGCTTACATAATTAGGTAAGTTTTTGGTTTTTACCCCACGTGATAAGTGATACAATATTTTTAAGTTCTTTTCATCTAAAGAGAACTTGTTGGTCATCATTTTTCTGAAATGATCATTCACTGTAGCGCTATAATACGCTTTTCCCTTTACAATATTATTAAAGGCTAACAATAGCTCGCTAGAAGTAAGATCACTCTTAATTAAGAATCCAGCTGGATTAATATTCTTTAGGATATTGTGAATTCTATGATCCTCTCGATGCATTGTTAATATGATAATCTTGGCTTTTGGCAATAACTCCTTGGCATGCTTAGCTAGATCTTCTCCAGAAGTGATACGTCCATCTTCTGAGGGGGGTAATTTAATATCTACAAAAAGCATATCATAAGGAGTACCTTCTGCGGCCTTTACAATTCTATCGTATGCATCATCACAGTTGGATGCAATATCGATTTTGATTTGATACTCTTTTTGATTTTCTCCTAACAAGGTATTCTTATACCCTTCGATGATCATAGGGTGATCATCAATCATAAGAACTTTTAGCTTTTTTTTCATTTCAAAAATTTATGTTTATTAGTCTTCAAAACGAAGGTTATCCTAATTTAACTACAAAAGAAATTAAATAGTATAACGGTTCATAAAGAATTGTTGTTCGACATTTTTAAACTGGAACACTAACTGACACTGTTGTTCCTGCATTGGTATTGCTTAAAAACTGAACTACTCCACTCATTTGACTGACCCTTGAGGTGATATTCTTTAGACCAATTCCTTTTTTGACCTTGGCACTCTTGAATCCTATTCCATCATCCAAGATAGTAAGATTTATTTTATCTTCTATATAATCGAAATTAATTTTTATACTTTCTGCTTGTGCATGTTTAAAAATATTCTGCAAAGATTCCTGTAAAATCCTGAATAAGTTGACCTTTTTCTGATCATCGATATGTTCCCAATCGATATTTTCGTCATTATTAAATTCGAAATTAATTTTGTTCACATCACACAGATCACTAATCAAACTTTCCACGGCATCGATATAGGCCACATCAGATGGTAAAGATTCTGTACCTAAATCATGAGAGATCAAACGAATCTCCTTTTCTATGGATTTGAGCTCTTCTATATATTTGTTTCTAGCTTCGGTAAAGCCATCGTTGGCCCGCTGGTTGATACCATCCAGACTAAGACGTACCCCAAACAATCGACCCAATACTCCATCATGTAATTCTTCAGACATACGTTGTTGCTCCAGTTGCCGCCCTTCTTCTAGTTTGATTTGTTGATTGAGCAGTAATCGATAGATCTCCTGATTAGCTTCTTGCTGGGTTTGTGCAAACAATAGCTCTTTATTACTTTGCTGCTGTCTAAATATGATATATCCTAATAAGAACAGAGCCGTTAATCCTAAAATGGCGATGATAAGGATTTCATTTTCTCTACTGATTTTTAGGTTTTTTTCTTCTATTTGATCTGTTTCGAATTGGATTCTAGCAAATTTATCCCTACTTAATCTTTCTTGGTTTTGTAAACTATCATTCAATTTAATGTAAGTATTAGCATACCCCAAAGCTTCGGTATCCATTGATACGGTACTTAATAACAGTAAGGATTTTAATACATCTTTTTTTGAATTAATAGAATTAGCAATTTCTTTTGCATCTAAAGCATATTTCCTAGCTATGGTATCTTTATTTTGCAGGCTATAATACTCAGCTAAATGCAGGTTGTTTGTCAACAACCCTTGTTTATCATTTAAACTATCTCTAATAGACATAGCTTTTTCAAATGAACCTAAGACATTCTCCTTTTCACCAGCCAGTAATCTAGCATAAGCAATATTATCTAAAAGTAAAGCATAAAACTTTTTATTCTTATCTAAAATTTCCGTGTAGCTCAGAGCTTCTTCGTAATTTTCAATAGCCTGATCATAATCCTTTTGATTCTTAAAAACTACTCCAATATTATTCAACGCCTGAATTTCCCTATATTTTCCATTTTCCATTTTTTTTGCATACTCTAAAGCATTCTGGTAATATTTAATTGCATCAGGATATCTACCAAGATCTTTCGAAATTATTCCTAAATAATTATATGCAAAATATATGTAAGCATTGTTTTTTGCCTCTTCAAATTTCCTTAAAGCTTTAATCATGCTCGATTCGCTTCCCACATAATCTTTAAAACTTCTCTGGATAATTGCCATATTAAACAAAGGAAGACCGTGATCTTCAGGGAACTTTCTACTAAAATTAGAATAAATATTATCAGCATTAACATAATTGTAAAAAGCGCTATCTTTGGCACTTTTTACATCGTAGTAAGAACCCAGATTACTATAACTTTTAGCAATCCCAAAAGAATCATTAATCTTTTTGGATAGTGCTAGTATATCTAGATTCGCCTTTTTATATTGCTCATACTCCCTGAGTCCATAAAATATAAATCCAATTTCAGATTGTTTTTCTCTTTTTTGAATATTGTCAGGCAACTTGGATGACCAGAAAAAAGCATTCTTAGCTGCAGAGATCCTCTCTTCTTTAGAATTAGATTCTTCTTTAGCCTCAATAATATAATTAGAAATCATTTCAGTCATCTTATTCGTTTCATCTTGGGAAATAATTTTTTCATTATTTTTCACACAAGATCCAGATAACAATATCGATATTAAAATCAAGAAATATTTCTGAAGACAATTTCTCATTAAACAAAGGAATTCAATTTACAATATAAAATTAAACAAAAAACTAAAAGATCTAATCAACTGATTAGATCTTTTAGTTTTTTGTTTAAAAATCATTCAAACAATAATATAGTAAATTACTTCTTTTACTTGGTTGGAGGTAACGGATTATCATTAGCATCTTCATTACTGTAGGTTTCCTCATTGAACTCAATACCTACTTCATCATTTATGGATTCTGCTTCACAAGAAAGGAACATTGTACTTAAAAATAATATCGCGAATAAAGCTTTTATAGTTTTCATAATTGTAGTCTTTTATATTTTTAGGAGAATTTTATTTTATTGATTAAGCCGTTGGGTCTAATGGTTGATCATTCGCATCTTCCGATCCAAATACTTCTAGATTATCAATTCCAACTTCCTCATTTACAGAATCAGCCTCACATGCGATAAAAAATGTACTTAAAAATAATATTGCGAATAAAGTCTTTATAGTTTTCATAGTTGTTGTCTTTTTATAGTTTAATACTTGTATTTTAAAACGAAAGTTGTTTAAGCTTTCGGGGGTGATTTTAAAAAAATCATTTTTATTCTGGGGCTCACTGTGCACGTGATAAATAATTTATGATTAATAGTAATTAAAATTGTAACTACTTGATAACCTTGATTGTACACTACAAATGTAGGCCAAAATCCCGCGCGCGCCCAGAATAAATAGGTACGTTTAGTGGATGGACGGAAGTTAGAAGTGGATGGACCGATTATACGGGTAGATGAACAGATTTTGAAAAATTAGAAAATATATACGTATTTTCCTACAATTGTTAAAAGATTTTAGCAAAAGTGGTTTTAACAAAAAAAACCGATAGAAGTAGTTATCTATCGGTTAATGTTATAATAAAGCTATGTTAATATCAAACTTGTACCAAGCTATTCTTTGCCAAATTATCCTTGATCCCTTCTACCGTATTTTTGTAGGATTTTGAAAATGGAATCATATCATTTGTATTCTTTATCGCACATTTTGCTTTCCCGAAATGGATACGAGAAACATAACGTGTATTAATGATATAACTGTTGTGAATTCTTACAAAATGATCAGGTAATAATTCCTGAAAATGTTTCAATGTTTTAAATGCTTCTACCTTACTCCCATTACTCATAATAAAGTCCGTTGTATTGTTATCTGCCTTCAAATACAACACCTCTTCTACGTCTACAAAACGATAATCCCCATACGATTTGAAACATAAAGTAGTATCTGTGCGATGATCGAAATCTTTTTCGAAACGCATCAAGGTTTTGGTAATCTGGCTTTTGCTTAATGGTTTTAAGATATAATCCAATATACGATTACGTATTCCCTCGATCGCATAGTCAGACGTTTTGGTTACCACGATAAACTCCGGCATACTAGACATATACTTAGACAATTCTGTGGTTAAAGCATATTTTGTCTTCTCGCAATTATCTCCAGGAACCTCTGGCTCCAGAAAGACTAAGCGAGGTCTTCTTTCCAAAATTAAGTCTAGTGCTTCTTGCTCATTTTTTGCAATTCCGGTGCAAATATAATCCGGTTTTTCTTCTAGGGCGATCTGGATAGTGTCCACGACGTTTTGATCATTATCAATGATTACATAGGGATATTTCATAGGGTATGAGATTAGTAAATTGGCGTTGGTAAATAAGCACTGCATTATTCTACTTACAAGATAGGATTTTTCGAATTTTTTATGATACGGTTTTACCGTAATATTAATACGGAAACCATTTGAAATCAATTAGTTACAAATTGTATTTTGTCGGGTTATATTAGCTTTTTATCGATGAAAAATAACCGGTATTCAAACGGAAAAAACAGGGTTTAAGTATGTTATTTTCAAAAAAGACGCAAAAATAAGGGTTGAGGCAGCAAAAATCATAGACGAAGGGTATGATTTTATAGTTTTTTAACACAAGTATTGCCCTTTTCAACGTTTTTCTGATACCAAATGCAGCTAGTTTTTTACAATTTTAAGTCCCCAAATAGCTCATTAAATTGTCTTAAAAAATGATCTTGGTTTTCCGGGGTTTCTAAAACATTTTAAATAGCTTTATCCTATCTATACAGATACCTATTATATATGAAGAAAAAAATAGTAGTACTTACAGGAGCAGGAATTAGTGCCGAAAGCGGTATTAGCACCTTTAGAGATGCCAATGGTCTTTGGGAAGGACACGACATTATGGAAGTCGCCTCCCCTATCGGCTGGCGCAATAATCCCGAATTGGTACTTGACTTTTATAACAAAAGACGGCAGCAATTGCTTACCGTAGCGCCCAATGCAGGCCATAAAGCCTTGGTGACTCTAGAA
This sequence comes from Aquimarina sp. KJ22-3, assembly GCF_055808215.1. NCBI lineage: Bacteria > Pseudomonadati > Bacteroidota > Flavobacteriia > Flavobacteriales > Flavobacteriaceae > Aquimarina > Aquimarina sp. KJ22-3. Next base: position 3,275,964 of record NZ_CM147859.1, read on the forward strand.
GAAACCCATGATGTTACCATCATTACCCAAAATGTTGACAATCTTCATGAGCAAGCTGGGAGTTCACAAGTCGTTCATTTGCATGGGGAATTATTAAAAGTAAGAAGTCAGTTTGATGAAAACCTTGTACTAGATTGGAAAGAAGACCTTAACCTAGGTGATCTATGCGAACATCAATCCCAACTGAGGCCTCACATCGTGTGGTTTGGCGAAGATGTGCCGATGATGGATAAAGCCATCACCATTACCGAAAGAGCCGATGTATTGCTTATTATTGGGACCTCGATGCAGGTTTATCCTGCTGCTGGCCTATTGCAATATGCTCCCTATCAAACTCCTGTATATTTTATCGATCCTAACCCGGCGGTATCTCCATCAGAGAAACTGACGGTAATTGCAGAAAAAGCTTCTACTGGAGTACCCAAAGTAATTGAACAACTTTTAAAAGATTAATCAAAAGAGTTGTTCTTATAAAAATAATGTCACTCGAAGCCTGCATTATTGCAGGCTAAGAATGACAGGCGCTTTCAAAATAAGCAAATTGTTGTATCTGTTTATTTAGTGGTTAGGGTGTTGGATGTTTCTACTTGTAATGAATCTATTTCTTTAACATTTGTAGTATCTTCTTCTGGAATTATGGGCTTTTCTCTACGTTGTTTCGCCCAACTGATTAACCGTTCGGCGTCAGTATTGGACAATTCACCATGAATCCAGGTATATGGCTTTAACGGCATTTCTTTTTTCTCAATCTCTTCGATGAACTCCTCGAGTTTATGATCTTTTTGATTCTCGGTATAGGATTCCCATTCAGAAACATTGAAATGTTCTTTTCCTTCTTCAATTTGATATGCCATCCAATGAGAAACTGGACTTACCTCCATATACCATGGATAACGTGTCACATTGCTATGGCAATCATAACATTGACTTTCTAAAATCGTTTGAACTTCTGGAGTGACCGCTACCTGTTCTTCAAAAGCCGTAATACTATCATAACTCGATTCATTTTTATCGGGTCTCAAAAACTGCGAAATCACAAGGGCTAGCAGTAGTAAGATAAAAAAGTTCTTGAGCATGATTGCTATATTTGATGGTCTTCGGTTACAGCAACAATAACGCTTTTAACAAGTAATTATTATTAGAATGTATGTTTTTTGAAAGAACTATCTCCTATTCTACTCCTTTTTCAATTCATTTTTTCCTATTTTTCTTGCTGCAATCCTTATCCTATAATATAGGTAATTATGATATCTCTAGAAGAACATATACAATCCATCAACCACTCACGAGAACAACGAAACGATTTTGCTCATCTCATCCTGGACAACACAGAGTTATTACCGGAGTTGTTGCAAATCTGCGCCCAGGTACACGAAGAGATTTCGTGCAGAGCCTCCTGGGGTTTGGAGTTTTTGTGCAAAAAGAATTTGACTGCCATTCTCCCCCATTTGGATCAACTGGTAGATTTGGTCCCAAAAGTCTACAAACATCCTGCAGTGCGACCTATGGCCAAGATTTATGAGTACCTCATTCTTGCCTATTACAAAGCCAAAAAACCTGAGGTTAGACAGCATCTTACCCAAAATCATCGTGAAAAAATAACCGAAACTTGTTTTGATTGGATGATTACGGACCAAAAAGTGGCTCCACAAGCCTATTCTATGACCTCTCTTTATCTTTTGGGCACCGAGTTTGATTGGGTACACCCCGAACTAAAAACAACGCTGGAAAACAATTATAATTCGGGAAGTGCTGCTTATAAGGCTCGATCGAGAATGATTCTTAAAAAACTCAGATAACTGACAAAGAAGTCTTTAAATTCTTTTTCTGTCATCAACTGTAAATCAAATCTTATATTTTATCTTTGCACCTTTCAAAAAAACACAACATTATGTCTACATTTCCTTTGCAAGCTATCTCTCCTATCGATGGACGCTATGCATCAAAAACCAATGCCTTGAGTGCATTTTTTAGCGAAGAAGCATTAATCAAGTATCGCGTATTGGTAGAAATCGAATATTTCATTGCTTTATGCGAACTACCATTACCTCAACTTAAAGATGTAGACACTACCCTATTTGACAAATTACGAGAAATATACACCACTTTTTCTAGTGAAGATGCGTTAGCTATCAAAGACATCGAAAAAGTAACCAATCACGATGTAAAAGCGGTAGAGTATTTTATCAAAGAGCAATTCGATGCCTTAGGTTTACAGGAGTATAAGGAATTTATCCATTTTGGATTAACCTCACAAGATGTAAATAATACTGCAATTCCTTTAAGTATTAAGGAAGCGATGAGCAATGTATATATTCCTCAATATTTTGAGGTGCTCGAAAAATTAAAATCGTTGATGAATGAGTGGGCTGCTGTACCTATGTTGGCTCGTACTCACGGACAACCTGCCTCTCCTACTCGTTTAGGAAAAGAGTTTCAGGTATACGTTACACGATTAGAAGCGCAGTTTGATCTTCTAAAAGATATCCCAAGTGCTGCAAAATTTGGTGGTGCTACAGGAAATTACAACGCACATAAAGTTGCCTATCCTGATATTGACTGGAAAGCGTTTGGAACCGACTTTGTGCAAGAGAAATTAGGATTACATCACTCTTTCCCTACCACACAAATTGAGCACTACGATCATATGGCTGCTTTATTTGACGGACTAAAACGAATTAATACCATCCTTTTGGATCTGGATCGAGATGTTTGGACCTATGTATCTATGGATTATTTCAAACAAAAGATCAAAAAAGGAGAAGTAGGTTCTTCGGCTATGCCACACAAAGTTAATCCTATTGATTTTGAAAACAGTGAAGGAAACCTGGGTATTGCCAATGCCCTGTTTGAGCACCTTTCTGCCAAACTACCGGTGAGCAGATTGCAACGTGATCTTACCGATAGCACAGTACTGAGAAACGTAGGGGTTCCTTTTGGGCATACAATTATTGCTTTTCAAGCCACGCTAAAGGGATTGAACAAATTACTACTGAATGAAGAAAAGTTTGCTGAGGACCTGGAGAACAACTGGGCGGTTGTAGCTGAGGCTATCCAGACTATTTTGCGTAGAGAAGGGTATCCAAATCCATACGAGGCCTTAAAAGGACTAACCAGAACCAATGAAGCGATCAATCAAAACTCTATCGCTAGTTTTATTGATACTTTAGAGGTTTCTGACGCCATAAAATCTGAATTGAAACAGGTGACCCCTGCAAATTATACGGGGATATAGTCGCTTCGGCTACGCTCAGCGACCGCCCCAATTATAATATTGCATACAGGATTCACCAATCAAACAAGGGTTTCGGCTACGCTCAGCGACCGCCGCAATGATCATATTGCATACAGGATTAACCAATCAAATATGGGTTTCGACTACACTCAGTGTACCGCCGCAATTATCATATTGTATAGTAACATTTATCAAATAAAAGTGCGTTTCGGCCGTGCTCAGTGTACCACAAGATGATTATCAATTTAATGAACAATGTACACTTCGGCTACGCTCAGTGTACGACAAACGGAGTCGAAGTGTACGAAATAAAAAAGCTTTGTCGGTGATGACAAAGCTTTTCTTGTTTTTTGATGTGATGAATGGCAGTTGACCACTAATCGAAGTTCTCTGCTATCTTTTTGAATGCACTTAGATCCATTTTATCCATGGACTTTGCTAATTTGGCAATATTTTCAGGTTTCATATTATCGCCCAATACTCGCACAAGAGCCAATCCTTTTTCAGAATTGGTAGCAAATACGATCACTTCATCGATTTCTTCTTCACTCCCTAGAAACTTAATGGTAGCTTTAGTACCGTTAGAGCCCATACGCATCAGCGTTTCATATTTTTCATTGCTTAATATCTTGTTGATATTAGCACTTTCTTCTTCATATCTTCCTTGTAGCTCATCTGTAAGTTTTAATGCCAGGAAGTTTACCTTTTTTATACTTTCTAAAGTTTCTTTTTCATCTGCAGAAAGTTCTACCTCATCTTTATCTAATAGACTAGAAGGAATGTCTACCGCGATAAAATCCTGATCATTCTGGTGATCTACAAAATATTGTTGTAATGATGTTTCGCTGCTACAGCTAGCAAATACTAGAAGTGTTGCGGCTGCAAGGCAAGCGATTCTGATTAATTGTATCATGATTTTCATTTTTTTGGTTCCGATTACTCGGAGTAGTTGATTGTTTTTGATTGATGATGATGTTGCCATAATGAGTGGTATCAAACCAATGATTCAACACCACTCAAAAGGACAACGGATATATAAATACCTATTACTTATTCTTTTTTACGTTTTTAAGTTCTTCTCCACCAGGTACATTTAAGTGATCGGCGATCTTAGAAACTTGTTTCAAGTCAATATCTCCTGTGATGGTTAACACCACTGTATCAGGCCCATCACCATTCTCTTCTATACCATCAAGGAACATAAATAATTCGCTTACGTGATCTTCATCCTTACCAGGTTTTGAATAGAATTTCACATTTTTACCATCAGAATTCACTCTCATCAACTCATCTAGAGTAGATCCTTTCAAATATTTAGAAACATCTGCTCTCATCTTCTTCCCAATTTCATCATTATCAGTAGCAAATACTTTGATATTCTTAATGTTTTCTACAAGGTTCATATATTCTTGAACCTCTGCATCGTTACTCTCTATATCGATTTTGCTTAATAGCTTAAACATTTTACTGGTTACGATTACAGACGATACGTCTTTCATATTTTCGTACTTATCAAATGCCCCTTGCGCGTTTGTTATGTAGGGTGCTATGGCAAAAACTAAAACTATTACTAACTTTTTCATAATTACTAACATTTAATTCCGGTTGTGTGTTATTGATCCGGAGTATGGATTTTTGTATTTTACTTTATTAATTTGTTCTTGGTGTTTTCAAATTCATTGAGGTATACCAAATTTTGTTTGGCAGTCTCAAATTCATTAAGGTACACCAGGTCCTTTTTACCCTCATTCATTAATTGCGAAACCATATTGAGGATTTTTTTGGTTTCTTGTAATGCTATTTCAGGATCTTCATAGGTTCCTAACTCCTCTGGTTGGGTTGGTGTCTTGGTAAAAAACAGCCCTGCAATAATTGCAACAGATGCTGCTACCCCCACCCACTTGTACCAATTGGTTTTCTGAACCGGAATATCAATATCCCTGGTAGCGGTTATATGGCTCTCTGCTGAAAAAAACTGAAATAAATCTTTGTATCTCTCCAAATGCGACGGCACAGTTTCTCCGGTAAAATAAACCTTTAATTCTTTTTCTTCAGAAATGGTCGTTTCGCCTTCAAAGTACTTTTCCAGTAGTTTTTCAATATTAGACAACTCCATAATTGTGTTTTTTTAATAATTCTTCTCTAATTTTTTTCTTCCTCTTGATAACGCTACTCTCACTGCTGTTTCATTAATCCCTAACATCTCTGCGATTTCTGCATTATCATATTGTTCTATATCTCTAAGCTGGATAATCATTCGCTGTTGTTCCGGCAAACCATTTAAGATTTTACCTACCCAATCCAAACTATCTTTTGCTTCAACTTGTCTTTGTAACGATGGTCGTTCATCCTTATAATTACTATGTACAATTTTTAGGTTGCCTGTTTCTTTGGCTTTCAACTTATCGTAACAGTAATTTTTGGTCATCGTCATCGCAAAAGCTTCTACATTTTTATATTCAGACATCTTACCTTTGTTCTTCCATAACTTCAGCAAAACCTCTTGCGTAGCATCTTCTGCCTCCTCATTACTCACCAGCAACCGCTTAGCTAAACGGAATAGCTTATCTTTAAAACCATTGGTAAGCGTTATAAATGCCTTTTCTTTCATTTTTTGATTGGTTGATGTAAAACTCCGTACTGTTCTATCAGTTTTTGGTAGCTTTATATAAGGGAGACGACCATCACTCTAATTTGTTACAATCTTTTTTTAATTTATACTAAAGTCCCTATTTTTAACGCTATATATAAAAAAGATACTATGAAGTACTTCAAATATTTTGTGGTTGTATTTCTTCTCGGAAGTATAGCTACTGGATGTTTTGAGGATAATGATGATGTTATCCCTGTGGCTAGTGCTGCAGAAATCAAGGATTTTATTTGGAAAGGGATGAATACCTTCTATCTCTATAAAGCTGATGTTCCTGATTTGGCCAACAATCGATTTTCTTCAGAAGAAGAATACAATAATTTCCTAAACAGTTTTGACACGCCTGAAGCCATATTCGATGCCTTACAGTCGAGCGTAGATGAATTTAGCTTTTTGGTTTCAGATTATATTGCCTTAGAACAGGCTTTTGACGGATTAACCATGAACAATGGGATGGAGTTTGGTCTGGTGAGATACCCTGATGGTTCCTCTAATGTTTTTGGATACGTACGTTACGTATTACCTAACACAGATGCAGCATCCAAGGGTGTAGAACGGGGTCATATTTTTAATACCATCAATGACACACAACTTACTCAGGATAATTTTAGAGCCTTGATCAATCTGGATTCGTATACCATTGGTTTGGCAACATTTGATGGGACCAATATTACTCCAACAGGGACATCAATATCATTAACCAAAACTCAATATATTGAAAATCCCGTTTTTATTTCCAAAACCATTGATGTGGGAGGAAACCTAGTTGGATATATCATGTACAATGCCTTTACGGCAGACTTTGACGATGAGTTGAATGCAGCAATAGGAGCTTTAAAATCTGCAGGGATTACAGATTTGGTATTAGATCTAAGATATAATGGTGGAGGATCTGTAGAATCTGCGGTAGATTTGGGGAGTATGATCACAGGTCAATTTAATGGCGAAGTATTTACTGTAGAAGAATGGAATGCCGAATTACAAGATCGATTTGCAGATATTAACCGCTTTAACCAAGAAATAAGAACCGGAGAAGCTATTAACAATCTAAACCTATCCAGAGTATATATTTTAACCACCGGGAGATCAGCTTCTGCAAGCGAATTGGTGATTAATGGCTTGGACCCGTATATAGAAGTCATCCAGGTGGGAGAAAGTACAAGGGGAAAATTTCAAGCTTCTATTACTGTTTATGATTCTCCAGATTTTGGGAGACAAGGCGCCAATTTAGGACACACTTATGCCATGCAACCCTTGGTACTGCGATCCATTAATTCTGTAGGGTTTACAGATTATTTTGATGGCTTTGCTCCAGAAGTTGAGATCGCAGAAGATTTTGCAAACCTAGGCGTACTTGGAGATCCCAATGAACCTCTTTTGAGCGCTGCTCTTGACGCAATATCTGGCACAAGAATTGCTGCAAAATATCAGACTGTTCAGCTCAAAATTGTAGGAGATAGCAATATGTTTTCTCCTGTTTACGAGTTAATGTATGATTAACGAATCCTCAGCATTAACACACTAATTAACAGTTGTTAGTATTGCGTTGTATTGGATAAAACCATATTTTTACAAAAATTTAACATAAAGCTATGAATACAATCAAATTCAAATTATTACCCCTTTATCTATTTTCATTGCTGTTGATCTTTTCCTGTTCAAGTGATGATGGAGATCCGACCCCTGAACCAGAACCAGTAGTCATTAATAACCCAGATCAAGATCTGGATGAATTTATATGGCGCGCTATGAATACTTGGTATTTATACAAAACAAGCGTTAATGATCTAGCCAATGACCGATTTGCAAATGAGCAAGAGCTATTTCAGTTTTTAAACGGGTTTGGTTCTCCGGAAGAAACCTATGATGCTTTAAAATCAACAAGAACCATAACTGCAAATGGTCAGGTCTTTGATGAAGATCCCTTTAGTTTCATCATTCCAGATTATGTGGTTTGGGAAAACCAAAATCAAGGTATTGTAACCAGTAATGGTATGAGTTTTGGTCTTATCGCCATTCCAAACACCAATAATGTGTTAGGATATGTGCGTTACATAGTTCCAGGAAGTGATGCAGCTGCCAAAGGAGTGACTAGAGGAATGTATTTTAGTGCTGTTGATGGTGTAAACTTAACCACAGCAAGTGATTTTGGCGCTGTTTTTAGTCCTGCTACTTATAGTATTGATATTGTTACCTATAATGGTACCAGTGCAACTTCTACTGGACAAACTATTTCGTTAACAAAAGCAGAAATAACAGAGAATCCAATTCTTGTCTCAGCCACTTTAGATTACAATGGAGAAAAAATTGGGTATATGATGTATAATTCTTTCCGTGCACCTTTTGATGAGCAACTAAATGATGCTTTTGGTCAGTTTCAAACAGATGGTATTACCGATTTAGTATTGGATTTGCGATACAACCGTGGTGGTCGAGTATCTAGTGCAGTAATATTATCTAGTTTAATTACAGGACAATTTAACGGACAAGTTTTTAACAAGACGAACTGGAACCCAGAATTGCAAGCACAGTTTCAAGTGGATGCTCCGAATCTTTTGGTTGATAATTTTACTAATGTAACCTTAGACGGAACTCCTCTTAATACATTAGGTTTAACAAGAGTTTATGTTTTAACATCTAGTACTAGTGCATCTGCCAGCGAATTAGTTATCAATGGCTTAGATCCTTATATAGACGTAATTCAGGTTGGTCAGACTACTTCTGGAAAATATCAAGCATCTCTTACATTTTATGATACTGATAACTTCTTCAGAAGCGGAGCTAACTTAAACCCAGATCATACGTATGCTATACAGCCATTGGTTTCACAAAATGCTAACGCAAATGATGTTACCGATTATGCTGCTGGTTTATTTCCAGATGTTAATTATTTTGAAATCAATAGAGTATTAGCCGGAGAGGATATTGGAGTACTTGGAGACGTAGATGAACCTCATTTAAAAACGGCATTAGATCTAATTACTGGTGCTACGGTTGCGAATGAAGACACCAACAAAACAGGATTCATTAATAATGATATCTTGTGGGAACCAGAATCAGAGCTTCCTGGTTATCAACAAATGTTCCTGAATTTTGATGAAAGTCCATTTTCTAGAACAACTACTAAAGAATAAGGAATCCTTATAGAATACAAAAAACGCCATTCGTGATCAGAATGGCGTTTTTTTATTGTGGTTATTTTTATTCCTTAGAAATCCAAATTCAATCCAAATCTGGCATTTCTACCACGAGTACTAAATCCAAAAATTTCCTGATAGTCTTCGTTGGTAATATTTTCTAAAGCTGCAAACAGACTTACATGCTTAGACACTCTGTGGTTGATCGATAAATCAACTAATACATACGAATCCAAAGTAATCGGTTCTGAAGCAAAAGTAGCCAGATTAAAGAAGCTATCGTCTCTCTCATCATTGTACTGAAAATTAATAGCCGTGCTTGTATTTTTGCTAAATTGATATCCAACATTCGCATTTACCTTAATCTCAGGGATTCTAATTTGAGAAAGATCTTCATCTACATCGGTATAGGTAAAGTTACCTGCCAATGATAATTTATCCTCCAGTAATCTAGAGCTAATCTCAAATTCTAAACCACTTGTGCTAAAGTCTGCATCAATATTTTGGTATTGAAATACAAAACCTCCTGTATCTACAAAGTCTACAAAATTTTCTTCATCACGCTTAAAATACACTGCACTAATACGTAGTTTCTTGTTTGAAGAAAACTCCAAACCAGCCTCTAGAGTAGTATTCTCTTCAGGATCTAACTCCTGGTTACCAAAATTAGTCGAGTACAGTTGGAATAAGGATGGAGTGATGTAAGCGGTAGAGTATGACGCTAAAGCTTTGATATAACTCTCATCAAATTTATATGTATACGACGGGTTTACACTATAAACCAGGTGTGTACCGTACTCACTATGAATATTTAATCTTGCTCCGGCATTCACGTTTAATCCAAAATCAGATACATACACTACATTTACATAAGGGTCAATAATATCAAAATCTGCTACCTCATCATTAATAGTTTGCACAAATTCTTGCCCTCTTGCAGATGCACTAAACCCATTATAATCATTGTTAGATCCGTTCACCCCTATAACCGTATAAAACATATTATTGAAGTTGTACTTGTTATACAAATCGTAAGAATAAAACCTACTCTCGTTTTTGGTAGCAAACGTATTGGCAAAAAAGTCACGATCTAACAAAGAGTAACTGTTGGTAAACACCAAACTCCCTTTATTGTACTTATATTCTGCAGCCGCACCTGCTCGTAGCTGTCTGCTAAAAGCATCATTATTAGCATCAGCTCCTGCCCCTGCATCAAACTCATTATTATATTGATCCAAGCTTCCAAAAAGATCAATTTTTAATCGTTCGTTTACCTCATACCCTACTCTTGCATTCACATTAAACTTCGAATAGGCATCATCTTCAAAAGTAATGTCCGAAGTATCATCTGGTAATTTTTCTGCTGCAGATAAGCCTTCTGCAAAGTGATTGCTAAAACTTGCCAGGTAAGTTACCTTACCAACAGTTCCATTAATAGAAGCTAGATTTACAAACTCATTAATATCATAATCCTGATCGTCTTGAGATTGATTGGTTCCTAAACTCGATTGAAAGTTTGCAGATATCTTTTCTTTACTCCCGGTTTTTGTAATAATATTCACCACAGCCGTAGACGCTCCAGATCCATATAATGTACTAGAAGCTCCTTTCAGGATCTCAATCTCTTTAATTTGATTTACAGATAACAATCGTAAGTCAAACTCACCAGTAATCGTAGAAGGATCGCTTACGGTTACTCCATCTACTCGTATTACTACTTGTCGATTACGCCCACCTCGGATAAAATATCCAAGACTTTGACCAGGAGCACTGGTATTTCCATTAATCTCGATACCCGCAACACGGTTCAATACAGTTGCTACCGATTGTCCTTTGCTTTGCTCCAATTGTTCTGTGGTAATCTTCGTAATTACTTTACCACTTTGCTCTCTTTTTAATCCGAACTTAGAGTCAGAAATCACGACTTCCTCTAATTCGTTTACATTTTGGTCTTCCTGACTTTCCTGACTTATCGCCATAGAAGAACCCAGCAGTAAAAATGCTGCCCCAAAAAACATTCTTGTGTTCATTGCTTAACTATCTTAATTTTAAAAAATTAAGGGAAAAAAGTATGTAGTTTACCCATACCCAAACCTTTATCCCGAAAGTTTGATACTGTTGAATATTGGCAGGTCTCCTGGCTTGCGTCTTGTTATTTACCTTCCCATCGTTACCTTGGTAAACGACAGTGGTTCTATTGCAGTAGTAATAACAAGCACCGATCTAGATCATCGGCTTAGCTTACAGTTGCGGGAACAGCTCAGGATTCCTAAATTTAATAGTGATTGTCAACATAAATTTTTCACCTGATTCCCTTTTAATCCTCAACACTTCGAAAAGTGCCTCAGAACCAAAATTCTGCGCGAATGTATTATATTTTATGGAATTTGTGATCAGTTTAACAAATAAATAATTTATAGAACTACCTTTGCTCTCTTTAAAACCAAAAAAATGTTGTATTACATTACAGGGGGAGAACGTTCTGGCAAGAGCAGCTATGCGCAAAACCTGGCACTACAGTTATCCGACACCCCTTATTACCTGGCCACATCAAGAATTTGGGACGGAGATCATCGCAAACGTATCGATCGGCACATTGCAGATCGCGATGAGCGTTGGACTTCTATAGAGGAGGAAAAAGAAATCTCTACAGTGATTCCCAAAGGAGGTACTATTGTAATAGACTGTGTAACACTATGGCTTACCAATTACTTTATCGACACCAAAAATGATATTGAAGAATCATTGCGCTTAGCCAAAGAAGAGTTTAATAAATTACTGGATATCGATGCTACCATCATCATCATTTCGAACGAAATCGGAATGGGGGTTCATGCCGCTACCGAAGTAGGTAGAAAATTTACTGAACTTCAAGGTTGGATGAATCAGCATATTGCTAAACATGCCGATAAAGCCACCTTAATGGTATCCGGGATACCTGTAGAAATCAAAAGCACAAATTAATTCTATTTTATGGAGTTTAACATACAGCCGCTCTCTAACGAAGATTTAAAAACAAACCTTCAATCCAAAATTGACAACAAAACAAAACCCATAGGTGCTTTGGGAACATTAGAACAAATAGCACTGCAAGTGGGTATGATTCAAAATACCGAAAACCCCGTTTTAAAAGAACCTACAATTGTAGTTTTTGCAGGAGATCACGGTATTGCCAAACAAGGAGAAGTCAATCCTTATCCGCAAGAAGTCACCGCCCAAATGGTCTATAACTTTCTAAACCAAGGAGCTGCTATCAATGTATTTTGTAATCAACATCAAATACAACTCACCATTGTAGATGCCGGAGTAAATCATGATTTTGAAAGTATCCCTGGTTTGGTGGATGCCAAGATTGTACATGGTACAAAAAATTATCAGCACGAAGCTGCCATGACTACAGACCAGTGTTCAACAGCTATTCGTAAGGGAGCAGATATTGTAAAAGCGGTTTTTGACAGCGGAAGTAATATCATCGGCTTTGGTGAAATGGGAATTGGTAACACCTCTGCAGCATCGTTATTGATGTCTTATTTTACCAAAATTCCGGTTGCAGAATGTGTTGGAAATGGCGCAGGTAGCGGATCCGAAATTGTAGCCACGAAGAAACGTATCCTAAATGAGGTTTTCGAAAAACACTCGGTGACATCTCCAATGGAAGCATTAGCAACCTTCGGTGGTTTCGAAATTGCGATGATTACAGGTGCTATGCTTAAAGCTGCCGAACTAAAAATGACGATTGTCGTAGATGGTTTTATCGTTACAGCAGCGTTGCTTGTAGCCCAGGCATTGCATCCGGAGGTAATAGACTATTGTATTTTTGCACACAATTCTAACGAGCAAGGACACCAAAAAATGCTGGAGTTTTTAGGACAACAACCTTTACTTAATCTAGGAATGCGTCTGGGAGAAGGTACTGGTGTTGCCGTAGCTTATCCTATTATAGCATCATCCATAGCATTTTTAAATAGTATGGCTAGTTTTGAAAGTGCCGGAGTATCTAACGCATAACCTATGAAAAAAGAGATTCATATTTTCTTTACTGCTTTGATGTTCTTTACTCGTATTCCTTGTCCGAAATGGGTAAATCATGATCCTCAGTATTTACGACTAAGCGCCAAGTATTTTTCTTTGGTTGGTATTATTGTTGGTGGTATTGGAGCAGCTGTTTTTTACGGAACTTCTTTCCTTTTTTCTAAAGAAATAGCCTTATTACTCTCTATGTTTTCTACGATCTATGCAACAGGTGCTTTTCATGAAGATGGTTTTGCCGATGTATGTGATGGCTTTGGTGGAGGTTGGACCAAAGAAAAGATTCTTCTTATCATGAAAGATTCTCGCCTTGGAACTTATGGCACGATTGGAATCCTCATGCTATTGGCCATAAAATTTGTAGCACTATCAGAGCTACCCATCGAATATATCCCTATTGCTCTAATTGCGGGGCATAGTCTAAGTCGTTTTATTGCTGTAACCCTGTTATATACACATCCCTATGTAAGAGAAAATGATGACAGTAAAGCAAAGCCAGCAGCAAAAAACATTAGCTTTACAATGGTTTTAGTAAGTGCCATTTTTGGTATTTTACCGTTATTATTTTTTATGAATCCATGGTTGTTTCTTACCTTAATCCCCATGTATATCTCCAAAATGTTTTTGGGAGCCAAGTTCAAAAAATGGATCGGAGGCCAAACTGGTGACTGTGCAGGGGCTGTACAACAGCTTAGTGAAGTTATATTTTATCTTTCAGCAATCGCAATATGGAATTATATCTGGTAAGACATACCACTCCTAATATAGAAAAAGGCATCTGCTATGGGCAGAGCGATATTGGAGTTACCGATACTTTTCCCGAAGAAGTTAAAGAAATACATAAACAAATACCGCTAGGTGCTATTACTAAGGTGTATAGTAGCCCTTTGCAGCGCTGTAGACTATTAGCTAAAACATTTTCAAAAGAAATCATCTTAGACAAGAGGTTAAAAGAACTCAATTTTGGAGACTGGGAATTAAAATCCTGGGACGCTATCCCTTCAGAACAGTTAACTCCTTGGATGAAGGATTTTGTTCATGTTCAAGTTCCTTTTGGAGAATCCTATACCATGCTTCAAACCCGTGTTTTGGACTTTTATCATTCGTTAGACTTCCAATCTGATGAGAAGATCGCGGTCATAAGCCATGCAGGACCCATAAGAGCATTGTTAGCACATTTACAAAATATCCCACTTAAAGATTCTTTTGATATTAAAATTGCCTATTCTGAGGTTTTTCGTATCTAAACCAGTTCTAGCGTAGCAAAATTGTAATTTGTTGATTTTTCTTTACCCGTTACTTTAATATCCAATGGCTTACGAAACAAGGGAGCGTTGATAACCAACGTATGATACTCTCCATTTTCTCCACATGGATCTACTCCTATTTCTTCTAATTCTTTGAGTAATTGAGTATCTATTTTTCTTCCTAAAAAATCAGGACCTAATACCTGATTACACGAAGTGATAATAGCCTCAATACCATTTTGAATCATTTCGACTACTAGTGGTGTTCTGGCTTCTTGCCATAATGGTAAAATAGCAGATACTCCTGCTGCCTTGGATACTTTTTCCTCCCAGGTTCTATGTGATTCAATATCAATATCACCAAAAACAGAATGCCCAAAGCCATAAGATTGTCGTAGTGATTTTAAATTTTCGATATACAATCGTTCATAATCATCCCAGGTGCTTTCAAAAAAATGAATGGGTAATCCTAAAGCTTCTCCTTGCGCTTCCAAAATTTCTTTGGGAATACCATGCGAACGAGAACGATCACCATGTTCATTCAATACATTAAATAAAACAGTAGGTTTAAATCCACTGTTTGCGGCTTTATGAAAGGCATAACAACTATCCTTTCCCCCACTCCAAGAGCATAAAAATGTTTTTGTTTGCATGGTTACCAATGAGATTACTATTTTCGAACCAAAATTAGTTAGAATTCCCTTTCTTTGATTTACTATTTTTACAAAAAACATCATCATGCGTCATCTTTTTTTACTACTTCTGTTATCTTTCTATGTATCAGGATGTAAACAAAACAAGGAACAAACAGAACCGCTAACTGTCATGTATTTGGCACCTCAAAATATTGTGTATGCCAAAGGGTTTTCGGTAACGCATCACAAAACGTATAAGGAAATTAAGGTGACTACTCCCTGGCCGGATGCAAAAAATGAACTTACCTATATCTTACACCCCAAAGGAACCGAAAAACCATTCAAATCGAATGAAGCGATTTTTATTGAAGTTCCTTCAGAGAGAGTTGTTGTTACCTCTACCACAGATATTCCCATGTTGGAATATTTGAATTTGGAGGAAAAACTAGTAGGTTTCCCACATACGGATTATGTCTCTTCAGAAAAAACGCGTGCACTCATTGATTCTGGAAAAGTAAAAGAACTAGGAAAAGAGTACAATCTAAATACAGAAATGGTATTGGATCTTTCTCCTGATTTAATCATTGGGTTTTCGGCAACAGGAGATACCAAAGCCTACGATCTTATTCAAAAAACAGGAATCCCTGTGGTGATTAATGGTTCCTGGATGGAAGAACACCCTTTGGGAAGAGCAGAATGGATCAAATTTGTGGCTGCCTTCTTTGGTAAAGAATCTGATGCTGAGGAAATTTTTCAGAACATAAAAGAAGATTATACACAGTCTTCCACTCTGGCAAAAAATGTGGAATCATCACCTACCGTGATCTCTGGTAGTATGTTTAAAGATGTATGGCATGTTCCTGGTGGTAATAGCTATATCGCGCAGTTTTTAAAAGATGCGGGTACAGATTATCTATGGAAAGACACTAAAAAAAATGGTAGTCTTGCGCTTAGTTTTGAAAGTGTTCTGGAGAAGGGGCAAAATGCTGATTTGTGGATAGGTTCGGGTAACTCAACCTCTTTACAAGCATTGCAAGAAAAGAATCATCAGTATGCCTTATTTGACGCATTTAAAAATAAAACCGTATATTCTTCAACATTAAAGATGGGCCCCAAAGGGGGATTAATTTATTATGAATTAGGCCCCATGCGTCCAGATTTGATTTTAAAAGATATCATTCATATTGCGCATCCAGAACTGCTAACCGATTATGAACCTTATTTTTTTGAAAAACTGAACTAATTGACCCCAAACAAATCATATAAAAAAGTTTTTATTGGTATCAGCCTATTGCTCCTAATCTGTTTTGTTGCTAATATCAGTCTGGGATCTGTATTTATTCCCTGGTTAGACACATTAAGTAGTCTATTTGGGGGCAATGTCGAAAAAGAATCCTGGAGACATATCATTATCAACTACAGATTACCCAAGGCGATTACTGCTGTTATTGTAGGTAGTGGATTAGGCATCTCTGGATTATTGATGCAAACACTTTTTAGAAATCCTTTGGCTGGTCCTTTTGTTCTGGGTATCAGCTCTGGAGCTACTCTTGGAGTAGCCATCTTAATTCTAAGTAGTTCGTTTGCGGGAGCAGCGGTATCTTTCTTTATTGTATCCAAATGGAGTCTGGTTTTGGCTGCCAGTTTAGGAAGTGTTTTGGTCCTTTTTGCAGTGATGCTAGTTTCTATTCGAGTACGAGATACTATGGCGATTTTGATTATTGGTTTAATGTTTGGTAGTATTACTGCAGCTGTAGTAAGCGTTCTATCTTACTTTGCTCCTGCCGATCAGTTACAACAATATATTTTTTGGGGCTTCGGAAGTTTGGGGAATTTAACTTGGAACGATGTTTTGATCTTCTTCGGGATTTTTGCTATTGGAATTCTCCTTACCATTTTCTCCATAAAACCATTAAACACCTTATTACTCGGTGAGAATTATGCCCGTAGTTTGGGATTAAATATTAAAACAAGTCGTTTCCTTATTATTCTTTCTACAGGTATTTTGGCGGGAGGAATTACCGCTTTTGCTGGCCCAATTGCTTTTATTGGTTTGGCTGTACCACATCTCACCCGACAATTGTTCCATACTTCGGATCATAAAACGCTAATACCCGCAGTATTACTCATCGGTAGTATTATCATGCTGGTTTGTGATAGTATTGCCCAATTACCATCAAGTGAATATACGTTACCGATTAATGCCATTACTTCTCTTATTGGTGCTCCGGTGGTGATTTGGTTATTGGTTAGAAAACGCAAAATGTTATTCTAAAAGTTAACTTTCTTTTATTTCTTTTGGTATACAAAATCAACTATCTTTAAGATCAAATCATTGGATATGAATGCTACAGAATATCTAGAAGGAATACAAAAGCAATTTCAATACTATAAATCTTTAGGAGAAAAAACCATTGATCAATTACCCGCCGAACAACTCTTTTGGCAATACAATGAAGACAGTAATAGCATTAGTATTATTGTAAAACATCTTTGGGGAAATATGAGGTCTCGATGGACAGATTTTCTAACCACCGATGGCGAAAAAGAATGGAGGGCCAGAGATGCAGAATTTGAAGATGATCTCGCTACCAAAGAGCAAATTCTGGACAAATGGAACGAAGGTTGGACTTGCCTCTTTAATGCACTGGATAGTATTACCGAGGATAATTTTGACCAACCTGTTTATATCAGAAACATCGAACACTCCATTACCGAAGCGATCAACCGACAATTAGCGCATTATTCGTATCATGTAGGTCAGATTGTTTTTCTGGGAAAAATGATCTCAGGCTCGCAGTGGCAAAGCCTTTCTATCCCCAAAGGAAAGTCCTCCGAATACAATCAAAAAAGGTTCTCCGTACCAAAACACAAGGCACATTATACCGATAAATTGATGAAAGATAACAAAGGCTAAGAAATTGAATTCCTGAAATAGTCAATAACTCCTTTCGGTTTGTTAATAACTATGGTTTTCTGCATGACCTAATCCTTAGGGATTACAATTATATTTGCGTAAAACTGTACAAAACTAGTCACACATACAAATGAAATTTATAGTATCCAGTTCATATTTATTAAAACAACTTCAAGTATTAGGAGGAGTTATCAATAATAGTAACACCTTACCCATTTTAGATAACTTTTTGTTCGAATTAGATGGTAACGCTTTAACGGTTTCAGCTTCGGATCTGGAAACCACAATGTCTGCCAAATTAGAAGTAGAATCTTCGGATCAAGGCACAGTGGCTGTTCCTGCAAAATTGTTGTTAGAAACCTTAAAAACATTTCCTGAGCAACCTTTGACCTTTGTAGTTGGAAATAATAATACTATTGAAATTAGCTCAAATCACGGTAAGTATGCTTTGGCGTATGCTGATGGAGAAGAATTTCCAAAAGCTGTAGAACTTGAAGATCCGAGTTCGACTACTATCCTAGGAGATATTCTGGCTACCGCTATTAGCAAAACAATTTTTGCTACTGGTAATGACGATTTGAGACCTGTGATGAGTGGAGTGTTCTTTCAATTTTCTACAGAAGGATTGACCTTTGTGGCTACCGATGCTCATAAATTGGTGAAATACACTAGAGAAGATGTACAGGCTTCTCAATCTGCAGAATTTATCATGCCTAAAAAGCCGTTGAATTTGCTTAAAGGTATTTTGGCAGGAAGCGATAGTGAAGTTATGATTGAGTATAACGAATCTAATGCAAAATTCACTTTTGACGAAACACAATTAATTTGCCGTCTAATCGATGGGAAATATCCAAATTATGAGGCAGTAATTCCAAAAGAGAATCCAAACAAGCTTACTATTGCCAGAACGCAGTTTTTAAATTCGGTGAGACGTGTATCTATATTCTCGAATAAAACTACACATCAAATTCGTTTGAAAATTGCTGGTGCCGAGTTGAATATCTCTGCTGAAGATATCGATTACTCCAACAAAGCAGAAGAAAGACTTACTTGTGACTATCAGGGAGATGATATGCAAATCGGATTCAACTCTCGTTTTTTGAGCGAAATGCTTAATAATCTCAATGCCGACGATGTGCAACTGGAGATGTCATTACCTAATCGAGCTGGTATTCTTACTCCTGTAGATGGACTAGATGAAGGAGAATATGTGACCATGCTAGTGATGCCAGTAATGCTTAACAACTAGAACATAAAATCATTAAAAATACCATTGTACATCCAATCCTATAGCCAGGGTTGGATGTTTTGGTTTATAATTTTCTTTGGAATCCTTCTCTTTTTATAGTAAGTTTATCAAGTAAACTTAAGTGAAATTGGCTACGATAAATCCATATATTACGTTTAACGGAAATTGCGAAGAAGCTTTTCTATTTTACAAATCCGTTTTCGGAGGTGATTTTCGTTATGTAGGAAGATTTAATGAAATGCCAAAGAATCCTGATTACGCTGTGGATGAAGCCGATTTGGAAAAGATCATGCACATTTCCCTTCCAATTAGTAAAGAAACTATTCTAATGGGAAGTGATACCTCTGAAGCATTTGGAGGTCCTGTTAATCAAGGAAGTAATTTTTCAATTTCAATAAGCGTAGACACCATAGAAGAAACTACAAGAATCTTTAATGCTCTTTCTGAAGGAGGAAATATTACTATGCCTCTGGAGAAGACATTTTGGGGTTCTTTTTTGGAACCTTCACAGACCAATATGGTATCCACTGGATGGTGGGCTGTGATGTAGAAAATAATACCCAATAACCCTAATATTATAAAAACACCTACTATGAAAATTAAAATAGTACTAATGGCACTCTTGGTAGGAGTAATTGCCACCGGATTTAGTCCCAAAGAAGATGTTGAAGGATACTCATATGCTTTAGAAGTGAACTCACTTTCTGGAAAAGTAGAAAGTTTTGATGTCAAAATTGAAACTACTCCAGCGGGTCATACCGAGTCTAAAGAAGTTGTTTTAAGAGGTATGCAAACTCCCTTTAAAAAGAACTTGAAAAGTGGAAAGCACGTTATAAAGATTATTACCAATAGCGATCAAAAAACTGTAGAAGCAACTGTAATAGGTCTGTTGCATGATCAAAAACAAAACTTTGCTTCATCGGTAAATGATAAAATTAAAACCTTGGAGTTGTTTGCTGGTCCAAATGGAAATTGTGGAGCCTCTCAATAAAGTATTGCCTCACATTTCATTGATCAGAAAATAATTTTAGTCATGGTCAATTAAAAATTCATATAGCATCTTCTTGAGATGCTATATTTGTATAGAGACAAATCATATGCAAAAAATTGGAGTTATAGGGGCTACTGGTATGCTGGGGCACCATGTTGCAAAACTAGTTCAATCTGATCCAGACCTCGAACTCTTTGTAATCCATCGAAAAAATTCTAATCTCTCTACTATTTCAGATCTTACATTTCAGGCAAGAATAGCGGATCTCAACGACAAGGATAGTTTAATTACGGCTTTCGAAGGATTGGATTATGTATTGAATTGCGGAGCGTACTACCCTACTATCCCTAGGCCCTTGAAAGAAGAGTTGAATATTGCTAAAAAGCAAATCAACAACTTTGTTGCTGCTATCAAAGAGAGCAGTGTCAAGAAAGCATTGTATTTGGGAGGTGCTATAGCAATCCCCAAATCCAAAACCGGAATCGCCAACGAAGATGAAATTTATACTCAAAGTCCAAAAAACAAATCCGCCTATGTACAGGTAAAATGGATAATGGATAAAATCGCAAGAGAAGCCGGTGCAAATGGAACACCTATTGTGATTGGTATCCCTTCGATGACTTTTGGCGAATACGATTATGGCCCTTCAACCGGACGTATTATTACCAATACTGTAAACCAAACCTTACCCGGATACGTGCAAGGAGATAGAAATGTAGTGTATGCCGGAGATGCTGCTCGTGGATTGTTACTGGCTTGTTTCAAAGGAAAAATAGGACATCGTTACCTTATTACCGGAGAAAATGTCTCCATGAAAACGCTTATTGAAACCATTATCAGATTAGAAAATATTGATCAAATGCCAAAATCAGTATCACTGGGCCTGGCGAAACTAATTTCAAAAATTAAGATTACCAAATACAAACTTTTTGGAGGAGAACTGCCTCTTCTGGACGAAACTGCTATAGCTGTGATGTCTGCCGGGCAATTCCTAAACGGAAACAAAGCCAAAGAAGAGCTCGGATACACTCCACAAACTACTCTAGAACAAGCTATACGTAATACAATTGACTGGTTTGTATCTCAAAAGTACATCTCCAAACCCTAGCGCATTATCCCTATGAAACTCATTCCTGCCACCGATAGTTATCCACTCTCTGCCCAAATTTACAGATCAAATAAGGACGTTTCAAAAAACAAAGTCCTGGTCATGAATTCTGCAACGGCGGTGGATAAGAAATTGTATCATCATTATTCGGTATACATGTCAGAAAAAGGGTATAACGTTATCACCTATGATTATAGAGGAATTGCAGCTTCCAGACCCAAAAAGCTAAGAGGGTTTACAACTTCGTTTTTAGAATGGGGGCAATACGATTTTTCTGGAGTAGTTGATTTTGCATTACAAGAGTTCCCTGATCAACAACTTTTTGTTTTTGGTCATAGTATCGGTGGAACCATAATTGGTATGACAGAACATTGTAAAAAAATAAGTGGTATCATCAACATAGGAGCTCAAACTGCTTATTACAAGGACTGGGATAAAAAACAGAGACGAAAGATTTATTTTCTTTGGCATGGGGTGTTACCACTAATTACTAAAGTAGTTGGTTATTTTCCGGGTAAGAAATTAGGAATGCTAGAAGATGTGCCCAAAGGGGTTATTGACCAATGGCATCAAAGACGTTTGCAAGAAGATATGAAAGAGCAGCTCGAAGCAAACGGAATCCAATTTTTCTATGATGCTTATCCCAATAAATTGCTAACTTTGGGAGTAGAAGATGATCCTATTGGCACCGAAACGGCTATCCGAAGAATTCATGATTCTTTTGTACAAGCCGATAAACAATTAAAGGTAATTCAACTAAAGGATGTACCTACCAATAAAATTGGTCATTTTGGTTTTTTCAGCAGGAAATTTAAAGATACCCTCTGGAAAGAAACACTGCATTGGTTTGATGCTATCTAGGAAAATAAATACGTAAATATTGCATTGTTAATGACGAAACAAGACCTAAAAGACTGTCATACCAGAATCACTCCTTATATTCATAGAACTCCTGTTCTTACTTCTCGATTGCTTAACGAAATTTCTGGAACTTCTATTTTCTTTAAATGTGAGAATTTTCAGCGTATGGGAGCTTTCAAAATGAGAGGTGCTGCCAATGCTATTCTTCAGCTTACCAAAGCACAACAATCCAAAGGAGTAGTTACCCATTCTTCTGGGAACTTTGCACAAGCTTTATCACTTGCGGCCAAAAGTTTGGGGGTAAAAGCTTACATCGTAATGCCTTCTACTGCCCCACAAGTCAAAAAAGATGCTGTAAAAGGATATGGAGGTGAAATCATAGAATGCCCTCCTACCCTACAAGATCGAGAAAATACTTCGATGCAAATCCAAAAAGAAAAAGGAGCTACTTTTTTACACCCTTCTAATGACCTGGATGTTATTTTGGGGCAAGGTACAGCTGCTCTGGAACTATTAGAAGACCAACAGGATTTGGAATATATCTTTACCCCTGTTGGTGGTGGTGGACTTATTGCAGGTACCGCTCTTGCAGCTCACTTTTTTGGAACTAATTGTAAAGTGATCGGTGGAGAACCTTTTGAAGTAGATGACGCCTATCGATCGTTGCAAAGTGGCAAAATTGAAACAAACACCAGTACCAACACCATAGCAGACGGACTTAAAACCCAGTTAGGAGATATTAATTTCCCAATCATACAAAAGCATGTTTCTGAGATTATACGAGTAGAAGAACAAGAAATTATCCATGCCATGAAATTGATCTGGGAGCGTATGAAAATAATTATAGAACCTTCTTGCGCGGTACCTTTTACAGCTTTGCTTAAGGATAAAGAACGTTTCCAAAATAGAAAGATAGGTATTGTACTATCTGGTGGTAATGTGGATTTAAATCACCTCCCTTTTTAGACAATAAGAAGTCTATCAGCCATTGCTTTAAGCTTTTATATTTTTTTTAACATTTCTCAAAACTCCTCTATTTTAAGCAGTTTACAGAAGCATCTCCTAATTTTTTAGTAGAACTACTAATCAATTAGTTGTAAAACTAATCGATTAGTAGTATGTTTGTGCTATACAATTAGAATTATGCAGAAATTAGCCAAAAGAGAAGAGCAAATTATGCAAAGCCTTTGGAAACTTGAAAAGGCTTTCATCAAGGAAATTATAGCTGAGTTACCTAATCCCAAACCTCACTATAATACTACCGCGACCATTGTAAAAATTCTTGAAGAAAAAGGCTTTATCAGTCATGTTGCTTTCGGGAATAGCTTTCAGTATT
Source organism: Aquimarina sp. KJ22-3 (assembly GCF_055808215.1). Classification (NCBI taxonomy): domain Bacteria; kingdom Pseudomonadati; phylum Bacteroidota; class Flavobacteriia; order Flavobacteriales; family Flavobacteriaceae; genus Aquimarina; species Aquimarina sp. KJ22-3. Next base: position 3,299,359 of record NZ_CM147859.1, read on the forward strand.
ATCCGTTGATCAGCAAAGACGATTATCAAAAAGAAGTCGTAGGCGATGTAGTTAACAATTATTTTGACAACTCTCCACTGGCACTGGTAAAATTCTTTGCCAAAGAAGAAAAAATCAACTCACAAGAATTAGAAGAAATCATACAACTGATCAAAAAGAAAAAATAATGGAAATCGATTATATTATTCATAGTTCAGCTTTGATAAGCTTGTCTTACATTATCTATCGTTTTTTTCTATCCAAAGAAACTTTTTACGGATTAAACAGATGGGTGCTACTTTCATTGATCGTACTATCTTTTACCTTACCGTTAATAAGCGTACCTCAAAGCCTTTCTTTCAAAAAAGCTGTTGATCAAGAAATTAGTGTGTCGCTACCTACAGAATACGCTCAAAGCTCTACCCCTACTGCTCCTTCTACTTCAGGAATTAATATCCAAGAAACACAGATTATAACGGAAGATGGGACTTCATTAACAGCTTCGGAAACCTTTATTGACTGGAAATCGATTTTGGTGTATATCTACATCCTTGGTATAATGGTATTTGGTGTCCATTTCATAATTCAATTAGGAGTTTTGTTATACCGAATTTTAAGATACCCCACTATCGAAGTAGATGATTACAAAATCATCGAAACCAATAAAAAACATGCTCCCTACTCCTTTTGGAATCGGATATTTATGAATCCCAGTCAATATCAACCCGACACCTATTTGCAAATCTTAAAACATGAGCAATTGCACATTAAAGGAAGACATAGTTTTGATATGTTACTGGTGGAGTTATTAGTCACCTTGCAATGGTTCAATCCTTTTGCATGGTTATATCGCAAAGCTATAGATAACAATCTGGAATATCTTACCGATGACAGTATGTTGAATATCGGTGAAGACAAGGAGACCTATCAGATGAATCTTTTAAAAGTTTCTACCCCAAATATGCCTACAGGTTTGGCAACAAGTTACAATCAATCATTTCTCAAAAAACGAATACTTATGATGAATTCAAAAAAATCAACTGCAAAATCAGGATGGAAATACCTAATCATTATTCCATTACTGGCGCTAACCGTATTTTCTTTTAATCCGGTACAACCCAATGCTTCTAGCATTACTCATATCGATGAAAACGATATGCCTCCAACAACAGAAACCAATATCACTACTTTAGCAAAAAATGACTACACCAGAGGTGTATGGGATGCCGAAGTGGGTGGAGGCAAGTTGTGTGTAATGTACCGAAGCGCTGAACCACTAAAACGCAATTATTGGTCCATTACCCGTTGTTATGATCCTTCATACTTTGCTAATTTCCCGGCAGGAGATCGACAAGAACTAAAAGTAACAGCAGATGCCGGAACCCTAACATACATAGGTCAGTTTGACAATAAATTAGGTGACGGAAGATATGTTTTTGAACCCAATGAAGGATTCAAAAAAACGCTAACATCTTACGGATTACAGGCTGAAAATCGAGATCTAATGCACTGTTTTCTTACAGGATTTGATAACAAGTACCTGGCGTATCTAAAGGCAGAGAATTTAAATCTCGACCAGGATGATTTCGAAGATATCATTCATAAAGCGCTACCACTTGACAAATTAAAGTCGTATCGTAAAGATTTGACACAACTTGGATATAGTCAATATAGCATGGAAGAAATTGCGAAACTTAATCTTTTTGATGTAGATGCCAATTATATCAAATTCGTAAACAATCTCAACGGTAGTAAAGTCTCTCTAAAGAAAATTACCAAAGCCAAAATTCACAGTCTTACACCAGAGTTTGTAAAATCGTATGCATCGGCGGGATACGGAAAAATGTCTCTGGACGATTATATGAAATTAAAAATCCACAATGTAACTCCGGATTTTATTACCTCTTTCAAAAAAGCTGGATATGGAGATATTTCTGTAAAAGATGCCAGGAATCTTAAGATCCATAACGTGACCCCCAAATACGTTTCTTCCTTCAAAAATGCGGGATACAAAAACGTGTCTTTAAAAGAAGCTAAAGAAATGAAAATCCATAATGTGACTTTGGAGTACATCAATGACTTGAAAAAGCTAGGGTATTCTAATATTACTTTAGGAGAAGCAAAAAAATTAAAAATCCATAATGTAACACCAGATCTTATTTTGGCGTACAAGAAATCCGGTCAGAGCAACCTAAGTTTACAAGAAGTAGTTAAGCTAAAGATACACAATGTAACGCCCGGACAAGTAAAAGTGGCCAAAAACTATTCTTCTGATGGAGATTCTGAATCCAGTTCAACCAACAGTTACGGTAGTAGTCAAGATCTACAAAATACACCAGGGGATTACATCAAGCAGTTCAAGGCCTTAGGGTATGAAGACATTACTGTGGATCAAATTATTTCGCTTAAGATTCATAATGTAACCCCAGATTTTATTAAAGGTTATCATAAAGCGGGATACAAAAACATTCCTTTGGATGACGTAGTTGGGTTAAAAATTCATGGAGTAACACCAGAGTTTATAGAAACCTTCAAAAAGGCAGGGTATTCTAACATTTCTTTGGACAAAGCTATGGCACTCAAAATCCATAATGTTTCTCCAGATTCTGCTTCAGAATACAAGAAAATTGGGTACAACAACTTATCCATGGATGACCTGATATCCCTTAAGATTCATAACGTCACTCCAGAGTATATCAAAGAATTTAAACAATCTCGTTTTGGAGATTTACCATTGGACGACATCATGTCTTTCAAAATTCACCGTATTACGCCAGAGTTTATTAAATCTTTTGAGGATATAGGATATAAAAACCTTTCAGCTGATCAAATTCAATCCTTAAAAATTCATAATGTGACTCCAGAATTTGTTCAATCCTTAAAGAAAGAAGATCCTAGTATTTCTCTGGATCAAGCGATAAGAATTAAAATCCACTTTTAGTCAAAATTTGTTCATCAATCAAAAAACGAAGGCCGCTAATCCCATTTTTTAGCGGCCTTTTGATTAACACGTATATTGAATAATTAATCATGTTATATTCTTGGTAGATCTCCATCCCCTTTGAGTGGTAGATTAGAAATCCCCATTAAGTATTTATCTACATAATGTGCGGCCTGTCTCCCTTCAGAAATCGCCCAAACAATCAAAGATTGTCCTCGTCTACTATCTCCAGCTGCAAAAACTCCTTTTACATTGGTAGCATAGTCTTTTTCTGTAGCCTTAAGATTAGTACGAGCATCTAGATCTACTCCAAGTTGTTCTGCAACCGTAGGCTCAGATCCTGTAAATCCTAATGCCAATAATGCTAACTCGCACTTCCATTCTTTTTCTGTTCCTAATACTTCTTTCAGCGTAAAACGTCCGTTTTGTTTTACCCATTCTACTTCGGTAGTTATCAGACCTTTTAGATTTCCATTTTCATCTCCCAAAAACTCTTTGGTCGAGATACTCCAATGTCTATCCACCCCTTCTTGGTGCGAAGAACTAGTACGTAATCGCATAGGCCAAAAAGGCCATGGCTGATCGGCAGGACGATCCGTTGTGCCTTTACCCATAATTTCAAAATTGGTCACTGAAGTGGCTCCATGGCGAACCGAAGTACCGATACAATCAGATCCCGTATCTCCTCCACCGATTACGATCACATCTTTACCAGTTGCTAATATTTCTTCGCCCAAGTCCTTTATGCCATCTACTCTCTTATTGTTTTGAGGAAGAAAGTCCATCGCCTGCACCACTCCTTTCAAGTCCGCTCCTTTGATTGGTAAATTACGACGTACTGTAGCGCCAGTACATAATACGACTGCATCAAAATCTTCTTTGAGTTGCGAAGCCAAAATATCTTTCCCGATTGCAGTATTGGTTTTAAAAACAATTCCTTCTTCTTCAAGAATTGCAACTCTGCGATCGATGATGTGCTTTTCCATCTTAAAATCAGGAATTCCATAGCGTAGCAATCCGCCTATTTTTTCATCTCTTTCAAAAACAGTTACTAAGTGTCCTGCTCTATTTAATTGTTGTGCCGCTGCTAATCCTGCAGGGCCAGATCCTACTACAGCAATTGTCTTTCCAGTTCTATCTTTTGGTGGATTTGCTTTTATCCACCCATTTTTGAAAGCTTCTTCAGTAATATTCTTTTCGATATTTTCGATCGTTACTGGATCTTCATTAATCCCCAAAACACAAGCCTCCTCACAAGGTGCTGGGCATAACCTTCCTGTAAACTCTGGAAAATTATTTGTCGATTGCAGGATATTGGCTGCTTTCTCCCATTTACCTCGATATACGGCATCATTAAAATCCGGTATAAGGTTACCCAACGGACATCCACTATGACAGAACGGGATACCGCAATCCATACATCTAGCTCCTTGGTCTTTAAGTTTACTTTCTGGCATGGCCACAGTAAACTCCTTATAGTTTTTAATACGATCTTCTACAGGTTGATACTGCTCAATCTCTCTTTCAAATTCTAAAAATCCAGTGGTCTTTCCCATGTCTACTATCGTTTATGCTTGTGCTAATTTTTCTTCTTCTAATCGTTTTAACGCCTGTTTGTACTCTTCCGGGAATATTTTGATGAATTTTGGCAATTCACTCTCCCAATTTTCGAGTATACTTTGTGCTAATGGACTTAAAGTCGCGTTATAGTGGTTTTCGATCAAGGTTCTTAACTCTTCCTTATCCTTAGCTTCTACTACAGGATCAAGATTCAACGCTTCTTTATTACAATTCTTTTCGAAGGTTTTCTTATCATCATAGATATAAGCTATTCCTCCAGACATTCCTGCCCCAAAGTTTCTTCCAACTTCTCCCAGAATTACAGCAACTCCACCAGTCATGTATTCACAACCGTGATCTCCGATTCCTTCTACAACGGCTTTGGCACCAGAGTTACGCACACAGAAACGCTCTCCTGCCTTTCCATTGATATACACCTCACCACCAGTTGCTCCATACAAAGTAACATTACCAGTGATGATATTTTCTTGAGGAACAATTGTAGCCTCATCCGGTACTTTGATGATCAGTTTTGCTCCTGATAATCCTTTCCCCAGATAATCATTAGTATTTCCGTTGACTACCATGGTCAATCCTTTGGTAGCAAAAGCTCCAAAACTTTGCCCGGCAGAACCTGTAAAATTCAATTTCAACGTATTATCTGGTAGTCCTTGAGCTCCGTAGATTTTAGAAATCTCGTTACTCAATATCGCTCCAACAGCGCGATCGGTATTACTAATATCAAAGTCTAAAGTCGTTTTCTCTTTACGGAACAAAGCAGGGTGTGCTTGCTCTATAATGTCAAAATCTATCGACTTTCCTAATCCATGATCCTGAATTTCTGTATTATATACCTCAACTCCTTCTGGTGCATCTACCTGGTGTAAAATCGGACTAAGATCGATCCCTGCAGCCTTATAATGTTCTACAGCTTTTTTATGATCTAATTTACTTACTTGCCCTACCATTTCATCTACAGTTCTGAAACCAAGTTGTGCCATGATCTCTCTCAATTCCTGTGCAATGAAATACATATAGTTCACTACATGTTCTGGCTTTCCTTTAAATTTCTTGCGTAATTCTGGGTTCTGAGTTGCAATCCCCACCGGACACGTATTTAAATGACATACACGCATCATAATACATCCTGATGCTACCAGCGGTGCTGTTGCGAAACCAAATTCTTCTGCACCTAACAGACATGCAATAGCTACGTCACGTCCGGTTTTTAACTGACCGTCGCACTCCACGACTACACGGCTTCTTAGATTATTTCCTACTAAAGTTTGTTGCGCTTCGGCAATTCCTAGTTCCCAAGGTAATCCGGCATGTTTTAATGATGTAAGCGGTGATGCTCCAGTACCTCCATCAAATCCTGAGATTAGAATCACATCGGCTTTTGCTTTGGCTACACCAGCGGCTACAGTACCCACACCCACTTCAGAAACAAGTTTTACATTAATTCTTGCTTCTCTATTGGCGGATTTCAGATCGTATATTAACTGAGATAAATCTTCGATAGAATAGATATCGTGGTGCGGAGGTGGTGAGATCAGTCCTACATAAGGTGTAGAATTTCTCGTTTTGGCAATCTCTGGATTTACCTTTGGCCCTGGTAATTGTCCTCCTTCTCCTGGTTTTGCTCCCTGCGCCATTTTGATTTGGATTTCGGCAGCATTGGTAAGATAGTTTGACGAAACTCCAAATCGTCCAGAGGCCACCTGTTTGATCGCACTATTTTTCCAGTCACCTCCTACATTTTTGTAGAAACGCTCGGGATTTTCTCCTCCTTCTCCCGAATTACTTTTTCCTCCAATTCGGTTCATGGCAATCGCCAAGTTTTCGTGAGCTTCCTTACTAATCGAACCATAAGACATGGCTCCTGTTTTGAAACGCTTTACAATTTCTGTCCAAGGCTCTACTTCATCAATCGGAATCGGATCAAAATTTGAAAATTCCAACAACCCTCTTATCGTCATTAGGTCTTTGGACTGTTTATTGATCAGCTCTGCATACTCTTTATATGTTTTTGGATCATTATCGCGAACAGATTTCTGCAGTTTGGCTACAGAAAGTGGATTAAACTGATGCTTTTCTCCATTACGTCTCCAACGGTACTGCCCTCCTATTTCAAGATCCAAGTTAGCCCCAATTTCCCGCTCTACGTAGGCTCTCTTATGTCGTTTTGCAATTTCTTTTTCAATTTCATACAATCCAATTCCCTGGATTCTAGTAGCTGTATTCGGGAAGTATTGATCTACCACCTTAGTATTGATCCCAATACACTCAAACAACTGAGAACTACGGTACGAATTCAATGTAGAAATACCAATTTTGTTCATCACCTTCAGCACTCCTTTTCCTACCGCTTTGTTATAATTGTTGATGGCTTCTTCAAAGCTGAGATCAGAAATATTTCGCTCTTCGATTTGCTCTCCTATGATTTCATTCACCATATATGGATTAATCGCACTAGCACCATAACCAAATAACAATGCAAAATGATGTACTTCTCTTGGTTCTGCAGATTCGATAATAATACTTACTTTAGAACGTTGCCCTAGCTTTTGCAACCCGCTATTGACATAAGAACACGCCAACAATGCTGGGATTGGAGCTCTGTGTTTACTTACATTTCTATCAGACAGTATGATGATATTGGTTCCTTCCTCGATAGCTTCTGAAACGTTGTCTAGCAACTGGTCTAATGCATCTTCTAAACCATTAAGTCCTCTGTTTATATTATACAATATAGGAACTGAAGTTGCCTTAAACCCTTTATCCGTATACGTTTTGATCTTATCCAGATCCTCTTTGGATATTACTGGATTCTGAATCTTAAGCTTGTTACAGTGTTTATCATTGATATCAAAGATGTTATGATCAGCTCCAAGAGTAAGGCTAATATCACAAATCAACTCTTCCCGGATACCGTCCAAAGGAGGGTTAGTTACCTGAGCAAATAGCTGCTTGAAATAGTTATAAATTAACTGTGGTCTTTCTGAAAGAACCGCTATAGGAGTATCAGACCCCATAGATCCAATAGGTTCTTTACCCAACTGCCCCATGGGAGCAATAATGGTATCAATATCTTCTTGAGTATATCCAAATACTTCTTTACGCTTAGCAATCGTTTCTTCTCCTAAGAATAAAGGACAGTCATTATAGGGTATATCCTTTAAATGTACCAAATTACTATCCAACCATTCTCTATAAGGATGCTTGGCAGCGATTTCTTCTTTTACTTCTTCATCATTTACGATTCTACCTTCTTCCATATTTACCAGAAACATCTTTCCTGGTTCTAATCTACCGTGATATTCAATATTATCTGGTTTGATATCTACCACACCAGTTTCTGAAGACATGATCACATATCCATTCTTGGTTACCGTATATCGAGACGGGCGTAATCCATTTCTATCCAAAACTGCTCCGATATAGTTTCCATCGGTAAATGGAATGGAAGCCGGACCATCCCAAGGCTCCATTGCACAAGAATTATATTCATAAAATGCTTTCTTCGCTTCAGACATGTCAGGGTTTTTCTCCCAGGCTTCAGGCACCATCATCATCATCACCTCTGGTAGTGATCTCCCTGTCATTAATAACAACTCTACCACCATATCCATAGAAGCAGAATCTGATTTACCGGGTAACACAACAGGCAATACCTTTTTAATATCTTCACCAAACCAATCACTCTTCAACAATTCTTCTCTGGATCGCATTCTGGTAACATTACCTCTTAAGGTATTGATCTCTCCATTATGACACATATATCTAAATGGTTGTGCCAAATCCCAGGTCGGAAATGTATTGGTTGAAAAACGTTGGTGCACCAAAGCTAATCTTGTTACTAGTTTTGGATCTAATAAGTCTATATAATATAGTTTAATATCTTCAGGCATTAATAATCCTTTAAATATTAATGTCTTTGTAGACAAACTTGGCAGATAGAAAAACTTACTCTCAGACAGTTTAGAACCATATATGGTATGTTCTGTAATTTTTCTGGCAGTGAATAATTTCAGATTGAAGTCGAAATAACTTTGATCCGCTTTTTCTTTACCTATAAATATTTGCTTTATAAAAGGTTCTGTGCTGGCTGCGATCTCCCCCAGATGAATGGGATCTACAGGAACATCTCTCCATCCTAATAAGGTAAGTCCTTGATTCTTTATATTTTCCTCAAAAGTATCTATACAAAATTGTCTTTGGTTTTCTTTCTGAGGTAAAAAGACATTACTTACGGCATACTCTCCAGCCTCCGGTAAATCAAAATCACAATGTTCTACAAAAAAGTCATGAGGAATATCGATCAAAATTCCTGCACCATCTCCTGTCTTTCCATCGGCACTTACAGCTCCTCGATGTTCTAACTTTTCGAGAATCTCAAGTGCTTTATGAATGATGTCATTCGATTTTTTTCCTTCTAGGCTACATATAAATCCGGCACCACATGCGTCGTGTTCGAATTCGGGTAGATACATTCCTTGTTTCTTCATAATGTTTCCGACTTAAACGTGTTTCAAGTTCATGAAATTAACAAATCGTTAAGGAACGAAAAAGAAAACCCCTACAATCAACTTCACTTTTCTGGGCTCTCCAAAAAAAGGCCTTTTAGAATAAAATAATCACAAAATATGGTCCTCAATTTGCGAATTTGATAATGCAGTTTTTTCAATAAAACCCCAATTATTTCAAGGGTTTTCGCAAAATTCTCACCTATTGATTATCAATAATCTTCAATGAAAACGTTTTCGTAAAATTTTTGATTTTTTAAAGTGCAGAATTATCATTTTTATTAACAAAAAATAAAGACCCCTAATTTTTTAGGGGGTATTTATTTTAAAATGACAAAAATTACGTGTTTACCCCACAAAATTTGGACACAAAAAACAAATTACCATATTTTTGAGCTGAATTTAACATTAATTTTAACTTTTATTCTTTATGAAGAAAATAGAAGCAATCATTAGGAGATCAAAATACCGTGTGGTTAGAGAAGCACTACATGATAAAGGTGTTATGTTTTTCTCATACTGGGACGTAACCGGGGTGGGTCACGAACAAAAAGGAAGTGTGTACAGAGGTATTTCATATAGTACTACAGATATACAAAGAAGACATTTATCAATTGTTGTTAACGATGATTTTGAAGAAGCCACAATTTCTGCGATTCTCGAAGCTGCCAAAACGGGAGAAGTTGGTGATGGAAAAATATTTGTATCAGATGTACAGGATGCTTACCGAATCCGCACTGGGGAAAAAGGAGGAGACACACTGAGATAAACCTTTGTTAACAACTAAAATCAACTAAAACTTAAAATTAAAATACATATTTATGAACAATATACAACAACAGGAGATACAGACAGCAGTAGACGCTGCTGTAGAGGGGATAAATAACGACCTTGGTATATTGTGGATTCTTATTGCAGCAATATTGGTGTTTTTTATGCAGGCAGGATTCACATTGGTGGAAACTGGATTTACTCGATCAAAAAATGCCGGTAACATCGTAATGAAGAACTTTATGGATCTAAGTGTTGGGTCTTTAATGTTTTGGGTAATTGGATATTCTATCATGTATGGTGGAGACACTGTACTAGGTGGTTTTATGAGAGATCCTTTTGATCTTGCTTTCTTTAGCGCAGACGACTGGCACAATTTATTCTTTCAGACCGTATTCTGCGCAACTGCAGCTACCATTGTATCTGGAGCCGTAGCAGGAAGAACAAAATTCTCTACGTACCTTATTTTCTCTGCAATACTAACCACTATAATTTATCCGATATCAGGAAGCTGGTTATGGCCATTTGATGACAAAGCATGGTTAAACAACTTAGGGTTCATCGATTTTGCAGGATCTACTATCGTGCATGCTGTAGGTGGTTTTGCAGGTCTTGTAGCGGCAAAACTAATCGGTCCTAGAATTGGAAAATACGACAATGGAAAAATTAATGTAATCCCAGGACACAATATGGTATTGGGTGCTATCGGAGTTTTTATCCTTTGGTTAGGATGGTTCGGATTTAACGGTGGATCTCAATTGGCATTTGGAGGAAGTGATTCTATCGCTGTAGGTAGTGTGATCATTAACACCAACCTTGCCGCTGCCCTTGGTGCTATTACCGCATTATTCTTTACCTGGTTAAAATATGGTAAGCCAGATATCTCTATGACATTAAACGGATGTTTGGCAGGATTAGTAGGTATTACTGCAGGTTGCGGAAACGTAAGCGCTGTTGGAGCTGCTGCTATCGGAATTATCTCTGGACTCGTAGTAGTATTATCCATTGAATTTATTGACAAAAAATTACGTATCGATGATCCTGTAGGAGCAATTTCTGTACATGGTGTATGTGGTTTCTTAGGAACTGTACTTGTTGGAGTATTTGCTGTACCAGGAGAAGATTTTGCCGGAGGTTTATTATACGGTGGAGGCTTCAAACAACTAGGTGTACAAGCTCTAGGTTCTCTTTCTATGATCGGATGGGCTGTATTAGCTAGTTTCGTAGTATTATTTATACTGAAGAAAACAATTGGTTTACGAGTTTCTGAAAAAGAAGAAATTGATGGTCTTGATATGCACGAGCATGGTATCAGTGCATATGGAGAGTAAATTCATTCATATAGAGTAACCAAACACTAACCGTAAAGGTGTTTCTATATAAGAAAGGGCAGTTTAACACTGCCCTTTTGTTATTTAATGATTTGCATTGACAAAGGATAAGATGGTGCCTCTCCATTGCTCGCTTTTATCGCATTAATGATCGGAAATACCAAATACAACACTGCTATTAGGATTAATCCCAATATCCCCAACCCAAATAAGAAAATAAGCGGAATACAAATAATCGCATAGATAAACATACTTATCTGGAAGTTCATAATGGATTTTCCGTGCTCATCCATTGCCAAAACTCGTTCTCTTTGAGTTAACCATAAAATTAATGGTACCAAAAAACCACCGAATCCTGTAATAACATCTAACAATTGTGATAGGTGTGTGATCACTAATAATGATTTGTCTTGTCTCATGATTTTACTTTTTTGATTGATTGATGAATAATTTTGCTAATAATATTAGCAACTTTACTTATATGACGATTTTATTTGCAATTTGTTACACTGAAAACACTAAAAAAACAAAAAAGCATCTCAAAATTAATTGAGATGCTTCTTCCGAAATTTAATGCCCTACTTAATTGCCTAGTTTATAATAATTTTTTGGATTATCGATTCATTGTTTACATCCAGTTTAATCATGTAGATACCATGACCCAGAGACAAGCTTCGTGTTGAAATTCTGTTCTCTCCTGGTTGTAAAGTAATTTGTGCCTGTTGTCTTCCTAGGATATCATACACAAAAGCCTTTGTTGTCCCTTTCGCAAAACCGTTCAGATAAATAGAAAATACATCTTTTACCGGGTTTGGAGAAATACGAAGTCCTATCAAACTTCCTTCGTCTTCAGTACCTAAAATAGGAGTTACATTTTCTAAAGTCGCTACACGTTCTGCATTTGCAGACTGCCCGCAAGATCCTTCATAAATTCTCACATTAGAGAAAGTAGAGTTATTTCCAGATCCTCCATCGTTGTCATTAATAAATACCAATCGATCCATACTACCTGTGTAGAAATTACCTACAGGGATCACATAGTTGGTTGTTCCACCAGAGTAATTATCATAGTTAGTCACTCCATAGTTTTGTGTACCATGTACTTTGAAATATCTTGTAGACGTTAAGTCATTGTCGTCTTCAAAACCTACTGCATGAATTTCACCTTGTCCAGAACTACTGAATTGAAATTCGATCACTGTATTTGGAGTTACCGTGTAATTGAATGCTATGTATTTCCAGGTATTGTTGGTTAGCGTTAAAGAAGCTCCTCCATTTCCTACTGAAGAATTACCTGCAGCATCCTGGTTAGAGAAAGAAGTAATGCTAAAATCGTTGAAATCTAAAGCAGTACACGTTGGCGGTGGAGTCCCCGAACCATTTTGAATACTTACGTCATCTATAGCAATATCACTTTGCCATCCGCTACCTCCAGAACCAGTAACTACATTAAATCGCAATTGTACACTACTCTGTCCTGCATAAGCTGATAGATCTACATTGGCGCTGTTCCAGTTTGACCCTTGTTCTCCAGATCTGCTAAATACACTTGACCAGCTTCCAGAATTATTGGTACGCGCCTCTACAGTTAAACTATTAATGGCAGTACCTAACATATGATATTGGAAAGTAAGTGTTGGCTCTGATAAAGATCCAAAGTTTAAACATGGAGAGTTAAGGATGGCTCGTTTGTTTGGATATCCTGTACCATTACCAGAAGCCTCGACATATAGATAGAAACTACCATCTGCTGCGCTACCAGGCCCAGTACCGTTAGAAGGTGTTCCTCCAGAATTTCTACTCCAGTTCAAATCATCTCCGGAAGTCGCTTGAGACCATTGCCCTAAGCTAGATTCAAAACTTTCTGCAAACGGAAACGAGCTAACGTCACCAGTACAATCTTCATTTGGTGGCGGAGGTGGCGTGCTACCAAGCCCCATCGCATCCCAAAATGCAGGAATCGTAGCTCTTTCTCCAGAGTTAGACCCTCCAGATCCTGAACAACCTCCATAAGCGTGTACTCCTACCGCGTTACCTGTAGCTTCATCTATAATTGGACTACCGGAGTTTCCACCTGTAGTATCAGCTCGATAACGTACAAAAGTATTAGTAACCGAAGAAAGTGGTCCGGAATGGGTTTGCTGTGTTTGATTATCGATACCTGTATCGGTTCCGAAACCAGTGATTCTAATCGTGTTTCCAGGAGCTGACTGAACCACATTGAATGATTTTCCTTGTGCCTGGATTGGTGTAAGTCCTGTTTGTGTATTAGCACTTGCAGTAAAAACAGCCCAGTCATTCGCCTGACTTGGACTATTAGGATATGGTGAAACAAAGTTTCCGATAGGATATTGGTCTTCTGGCCCAGGGTGAACAATCGTTCTATCTGGATTTGATTTTGGAACATTAAATTCAATAATTTGTGCTCTGCTCCCTACACAATGTCCTGCAGTTACCAAACGACCATTAGTAATGATCCATCCTGTACATCCAATAGGAACTATCCTACCAATAGCATCGTCTGTAGAGTCGATACGATCATCATTAGATCCACATTGAGACTTGGTGTTTGGATCTTGAATCCCTATCCCAAGCTCATTGATACTAAGCCCTATCGATTTCTCTCCCGGAGCCACCGACAATTCTAATGTAATTTTATCTCCATTAAAATAGGCACTGGTGTTTTTCCAATCTCCAATTGTGGCTGAGGTTAAGGTTTGAGAAGCTCCATCAAGTGCCGATGTAATCGTAAGCGTACTATTTTGTCCAAGATTTACATCTTTGAAGAATAATCGCAACCAAGTAGCACCTGGTTCGGCTATGGTCTTTGTTAAAATTTCGGTATTACTTTTTCCTATTGAATTTGTAGACCATAAAGAAACATTAACATCTTGATATCTGGTCGGTAGAGGGTCGGTTTGTCCCCAATCGATAAGGGGCATTAACATAAATACTGTGCAAATCCATATTCCTAGTGTGGATAAGGAATACTTCTTCGTAGCGTGAGTTGAGTTTGTGTTGTGTAAATTCATACGAATAAGAATTATTTATTAATTGGTTAGACATTAAATTTAGTTGTTAGGTTTATGGATGGTTAATCCATTTGTCTTCCAATTACTATTCGTTATCACAACAATAACTACTCGATATTTTTACTACTTTTTATCCCGAACACTGATTACAAAAGGTACACAATCAATACCATCATTTTCAGTGACCTACAAGATAGAAAAGAAAAACAACTCTTCAAAAAAAGTTTAACAATGCGTGTTTAAAGTGAGTAGATTAATGGCTATTTTTGCGCTTTCAGTACATTGCTATGATTTCACAAGATACTATAGTGGCACTCGCTACTCCTTCGGGAAGCGGTGCTATAGCCATAATCCGAGTTTCGGGAAAAGATGCGATATCGATTTGCTCTCCTTTGTTTAGATCCATAAGTGGAAAAGAACTGAGCAAACAGAAAAGCCATACGATTCATTTAGGACATATTGTAGATCAGGAACGAGTTCTTGACGAAGTTTTGGTATCTATCTTTAAAGGAACGAATTCGTATACTGGCGAACCCACCATAGAAATTTCTTGTCATGGCTCAACATACATCCAACAGGAAATTATCCAGCTATTACTTCGTAAAGGATGCCGTATGGCCGATGCAGGTGAGTTTACCCTGCGTGCCTTTATCAATGGGAAACTGGATTTATCACAAGCGGAAGCGGTAGCAGATCTGATCGCATCAGATTCTGAAGCCTCCCACCAAATTGCAATGCAACAGATGCGAGGAGGATTCTCTAATGAGATCAAAAAACTACGTGATGAGCTCCTCAATTTTGCTTCACTAATCGAACTAGAACTGGATTTTGCTGAAGAAGATGTAGAGTTTGCAGACCGCACACAATTTAAAGATTTGATTGAACGCATCACAAAAGTGTTGAAGCGCTTAATAGATTCTTTTGCAGTAGGTAATGTGATCAAAAATGGAATCCCTGTAGCCATCGTAGGAGAACCTAATGTTGGTAAGTCCACCCTATTAAATGCTCTGCTTAATGAAGAAAGAGCCATTGTATCTGATATTGCAGGTACCACCAGAGATACCATCGAAGACGAAATCAATATTGGTGGTATTGGATTTCGATTTATTGATACTGCAGGAATACGAGATACCAAAGATGTGGTAGAAAGTATTGGTATACAAAAGACTTTTGAAAAGATTGATCAGGCCCAGGTAGTCATTTATTTGATCGACAGTTCCCTACTCACTCCCGAGAGTTTGATTGAACTAAAAACAGAAATCGGTAAAATCAAAAACAAATACCCGCAAAAACCCCTGGTTATTGTGGCCAACAAAGTAGACAAACTGAAACAAGATCAAATTGATCACTTGGTTTCAGAAATTGAGAATATCCATTTGTTATCTGCAAAATCTGGTTTAGGAGTCGAAGATTTACAAAACAAACTTTTGGATTTTGTGAATACCGGTGCACTTCGTAACAATGAAACCATTGTGACCAATACCAGGCATTATGATGCGTTATTAAAAGCTCTGGAGGAGATCCAAAAAGTACAATACGGACTAGATTCTGGATTATCGGGTGATCTTATGGCCATTGATATTCGTCAGGCCTTATATCACTTTGGAGAAATCACTGGAGAAATCTCCAGTGATGACTTACTAGGTAATATTTTTGCGAACTTCTGTATCGGGAAGTAATTTATTCGATAATAGTGTTTTCTTTGACAAGAAAATCAATTTCAAGATCTTCTACGGTTTCCGTTATTTCGGTAATAAGGATTATTCCGTAGTTTTCTGTGTTCTCAACTATATCGCTATCAATTTTTAAGTCCCTAATCGCTCTGTAAACGTATATATCACCTACATTTACTTGCAGGGAGGTTTGAGGAGTTCCGGCATCGAAATCTGATTTAGCAACTTCAACATCATTATATGCTGCATAAAAATCTTCCGGCTCTTCCGTAGTATGAATTCGAACAAAACTTATGTTCGTACCTTCATTAACAGAAATACCTTGAGGATCTGTAAAAACTAAATCTGCAGTATCATCTCCATCAGAAAATACGTTGGGATCAAACAAATTGGTTTCGTTAATGCTTGCCATCGAGCCAATTTTCGACTCGAGATCCACACCAAAACTCTGTGGAACCAAAACTACTGATGTTTCAATTTCTTTTGTTACCGATCCACTAGTTGCATTTAATCTTACGAATAGAGTGTCCCCTTTTTTTGCTCCAAACTGATTTATATAAGTGTCAGCACTTAAAGGAAAAGCATCAGAATCAGTATCAAAAACACGAGTAGCATTTACAAAAGCACCCTTCTTACCTACTTTCCATTCTACATCTACATTATCAATAGTTGCACCGACAGTAAAACTTCCATATTCAATAGCGGATGAATCTCTAAAGCTTAATGTTGGTATTTCTTGAGTGAAGAAAAAAGGATCTAAAATATCCACCTCTTCCTGAAGTATTTTGAAAGTGTTTCCATTTGAAACAGTATATTCGAGATCCAGATTTATTGTGGATTGGAAAGGAATTAGGCTTGAGCTGCTAAACGTAGCCGAATTACCAGATATGATAGCATTAGCAACTATTTCATTATTTCTAAGAACATTTATCTGATCAACAGTAAAACCATTTATAGTCTCTATAGAAATTTCTAAATCCGTGTTTACATCAAATTGACTAAGTTGGGCAGTCTCTAATGCCACCATAGCACGTGTCAAAAGTTGATCTGGCACATCATCACTATTACAAGACAACGAAATAAATGCAGTCAAAAAAAGTATTCCCAAAGTTTTCATTCTTATTTTTTTAAAATTAATGCCGTTATATTTTGACTATAAACGGCAAAGGTTGTCAACATCATAAACAGATGATATATTAGTGACTGTAATTGTTTTTTCATTTGAATTAGTATTTTCATTGACTTTTGAATATAAATTCAAACAAAAAAGAACCATCTGAAGGAGCTATCCAACAATTAGTGCTCAACCACTATAAAAATGGGATGTTATACGTTATTTTGGGGATAATGGGAATCCAACACCCCCTTATAGATCTGTTTGTCCCAGTTCTGGTAGATATGGGCAGTTTTTATCGTCCGGTCTTGTACTAAACCTCACCTTTGTTTTTCTATTTTGCTAACTCTATTTTGTTAGGCCTCGCTTTTTTACTGGAGATTACTATTTTTATATTCTGAAATATCACTTCATTGAGATAACTATATTTCTTAATATTTGAATATATAGTTACCTTTAGTAACTATACACATACGTTATGTTCAATTAACAAAAATGGACGAAGAAAAAATAATTGATATAAAAATGTATGTTCCTGAAGAAGCTTCTACGGGTACGTATGAGGTAATAAAAGTTTCGGAATACACATATAAATTAACTAATAACGACCCTTTTAGTGAAATTTTGACTTATGGGACCATAATAGAAGTTCTACCAGAAAAAAAGATGAAGATACATATGTCTTTAAGGGAGTTTATGCCGAATCTGATTATACTCTTGAAGTTATAGGATTGCCATCAGCTTTGAATGAAACTGAAATGAGAGTTGTTGGACAAATGGTTATTGATGAAGGTGGCTATTGGGAAGTTATTTTTGGAGGAGTGGGATATGTTAATCTACCAAAGACTTCAAAGCTTAACGTAATTAACGAATTAAATAAGCTTATAAAAGCAACGAAAAACGAATAATGTCTAATGATTGATTTTGAATCAAAAATAGAAATTGAAGAATTACTTGCTTGGATGGACGGAGGTTCAATCACATTAAAATGTAGAAATAATCTAAATCAAGAATTTGAAATAGAATTTGTACAGAATGTCTCTTGGGTTTTATATGAATCCCTAAGCATTCCTGGAAGAGTATATCTAGATAAAAAGTTAATCACCCAAAGGTCTGACTTGGAAACAAAAATTATCAACGCTTTAAAAGTGGCTAAACTTCATTCAAAGGACTCTTTGGATCAAAAGATATTAAAAGAAAAACTGGACTATGTCAATTCTGAAGAGTATTTGACTGATCAAGAAAAAATTAAAAAAGCAAAAAGAACATAACAATTTGTATAATGCATATACACCCTTCGGGATGCAAACGCAACATAAAAGAGACGTTGTACGTAAGCAGAAGATAAATCTGTAATATCTATAAAATCCGATTTTAAAATAATGAACAAAATACTTTTATCACTTTTAGGAATTTTATTAATTATTTCCTGTAAACAAAAATCAAATACTGCAAAAGAGATTACAGACAACGAACCAATAAAGGACAGTCTAGCGATTGAAATAAATAAGTTGAATAAAAATTATTTTAATGGATTAGGGGTCGCTATTGTTGATTCTTCAGGTTTTTTGTACAAAAAAGGATTTGGATTTGCAGATGTAAAATCCAAAAAACCTTATACTGAGAATACGCTACAACCTATAGCTTCTATTTCAAAGACATTTATTGGATTAGCTTTAATGAAGGCTCAAGAAAAAGGTCTTTTGAATTTAGATGACCCTGTAAACAAATACCTTCCATTTGAAGTTCGAAATCCAAATTTCCCAGATACGGATATAACCATAAGACAATTAGCAACACATACTTCATCGATAATTGATACTGAAAATTATATGGATAAATCCTATGTGCTAAAAGATGAAATAGATAGCACATTAATAAAATCAGAAAATATTCCTCAAAGTTTCAATCCAAAACACACTAACATTGCTCTATCTGAATTTCTAGAAAACTACTTATCCACAAATGGAAAATGGTATGATAAAAATGCTTTTACAGCAAACAAACCAAGTCAATTTTTTGAATATACAAATGTTGGTGCAACGCTAGCAGCCTATATTGTTGAAATTGTATCAAATAAATCATATTCAGATTTCACGACCGAACATATTTTGAAACCTTTAGAAATGGATAGTTCAGGCTGGAGCTATGGAACTGTTAACTTTGAAAACGTTTCAACCCTGTATTCCAATACAGAAACCAAACTACCGTATTATTCATTAATCACATATCCAGACGGTGGGTTTATAACCAACATCAACGATTTAGGAAAATATTTGACCGAATTGATTAAAGGCTATTCGGGAAACGGAACAATCTTAACTAAAGAAAATTACAAGCAACTTTTTGAAATACAATTGACTAGTAAAAATTTCACTGAGGAAAGAGGCAAAACAAACCCATACGATGATGAATATAATTCAGGTATTTTTATGGGGTTTTCCTCCTTTAATAATATAGGTCATACTGGCGGAGATCCTGGAGTTTCTTCTTTAATGTTCTTTAATCAAAAAAATAAGATAGGGCGAATTTTATTTGTAAATACGAATATTCAAAATCAAGAAGGATTTGATGCTTATTTTGGAATTATGAACAAATTAGATGAGTATTCAAGTAAATTAATCCAATAAACCTGCGTACAACAATGGTAACCGTTGCACAAGCCAATATTTTTCAAATAATTGACCCTAAATGCGCTCTTTTAAGAGCGTTTTTATTTTGTTGTTATCTTATAAGGAATAAAATTATAATGGCTTATATACAGTTTTATAAAGCAAGGAAAGATGTTTTTGATTCTCAAAAAGCAGCGTGCAGCTCCTGCTCCACTTTTTAACTGTTTTTCTACAAATTTCAGGTACTTCTTCAAATTGTAGGCAGTTGCTGATAGGTGCATCACTTTATTAGCCTGCCTAATCCCGATCGTATTGATTTTCCGTAAGCCCATAAATTGGGTAAGTGTTCCAAACACTGGCTCAACAGTACTCTGTCGTTTGGATTTCATACGTTTGCCTTTTTTGGTTTGTAATCGCTCCTTAATACGCTCATATTCCTCTCTGTAATACGTAACACTAAATTTCTTCTCTTTAGCACTTTTACCCAAACAGCTTGATGATAATGGACATTCTCTACATATCTTGCTAGATATACGGTATTCTTTCTTCTTGGTCTTGGTACGATGATCCAAAAATACTTTCTTGAAGGGTACTACTGATCCGTTAGGACAGATATAATGATCTTTAGCTTCTACATAAGTAAACCCGTCTGGGCCTCCTTTATAGGTCCCGTGTGTTGGTATATAACCTATAATCCCTTTTTGTTCTAGATAAGCGTAGTTCTCTCCACTACTATAGCCTGTGTCGGCAAGTACGTTTTCCAATTGAAAACCAGACCCCCATAACCGCTGTTGTAAACGATCTACTATATCCTGTAGATATTGATTGTCTTTCCCATCGGCATGATAAGCCTTGATGTCAGTGATCACATGGTTAGCCGTATCTACACTTAGTTGGCTACAGTAATTAAGTTTTCTAGCCTTACCAGGTTTTACGCTTATACGCGCATCAGGATCGGTCGGACTATAATGTGTTTTGTTACTGGTGTAACGACTACCTTTATTACCAGCTCCAGGCCGATGATTTTGATGCGTACTCCAGTTGCCAGTGCGGCTCTCTATCTCTTTAAGCTCTTTATCGCTGGCAGTAATACCCCGCTGTTCCTTACTCGCTTTGTTTTCTTTGGCTTTGCGAAAAGTATCTTTATCACGGTTGCTAATATGACGAATATCCGCTAGATGAGCTGTTAGATCCTGCTCTGGAACTTTTAACTCCAAAGTATCCATGCTTGCATTTGCCTTTATCGGAGCTGAGTCAATGGCTTGAGTATTGCCTTTTACCATACCTTTACTAACACACATCTCGAAAATATGAGTAAATACCTGTTCAAAAACTGATTCCGGAAATAGTTGTCGTGTTCGGCTAATAGTAGAATGCCAAGGAAGCTCTTCATCTATATCATAGCCGATAAAATATAAAATATCCAATCGCATACTACAATGATCCATAAGTTTACGATCACTGATGATATTTTCTAAATACCCCACTAAACATAGTTTAAAGAATACAACGGGATCAATACTTTTTTGACCGCTAGATCCATAATACTCTTGAGTTAATCCGTATAAAAACTGAAGATCCAAAAAATCCTTGAGACGTCTGTAAAAATTATGTAATGGAACACGATCACTAAGCTGAAATTGATTGAAGAGCTTTTCTTGGTATATTTTCTTGCCTTGCATAACTAAAGATAACATACCAATCCAAAATCAATAACAAATCTATCTTACATTTTTGTTAACTTGTGCAACAGGCACAATGTATAAAAAACATCCCCCTTCAGGATGGCAATGTTTCTGATACTAAACGTTGTAATAAAATAGCTCAGTTCGTATTAGACATTTTTTTCGGAGGGTCGCGTAGGAATTAATAGAGTTTTCTTCTGATAAGCAACGGCTACGATACTGTCCATTTTTATTTTTGTTGTTATGTGTTTTAAAGAACATTGGGATTACTATTGAAAAATCATAAAAAAAGCCTGCTACCTAAAAGATAGCAAGCCTTTTTTACTGCGAATAGTCTGACGTTTTAAACTTCTTTTTTGCGTCTCATTTTACCAGATCTATTCATTATGAACCTCTTTTACCGCATTTAGAAAACTTATTGCGTTGGCAATTTCTTCGGCCAAAGGCTGAGTTAACTCCTGCGATTCGTCGGGAGGAGAAAGTGCTAAATAATACCCGATGATTTGTGGAGACTTGAATTTAATAACAAGTTCTCCAGCTTCCGCATTAACAGAAACAGATTCTGAAGAATCACTAGAACTGCTGGCAGATGAAGAATTGAAAAGAAAAAAACCACCTCCTGCGCTAGCCGTAGAGCTAGCAAATTGTTTGATACGCTCAGTATGCGAAAAATCAAAGTTCATTTTAATAGAGACATCTTTAGCAATCAAAAAAGAAACAGGATAACAAGGTAATATTGTGGATTGCAATTGAGCCTGAATATCTTCATCGTTAAGAATTTCTTCTGTTGTGATATTACTATTAGCCATAAAAAGTGTGCTACCAGATCTGAAATAATCAGAGCTTTTTCGTAAAATATTCGGATCCATCCAGTTACGTCTAATATTTACTTTTTTAACGAGCATTCCTATTTGGATTTCGGATTTCTCTGACATAAACTCATTGGCAAAATTTGAAGTTTGTGATTGCTTTTGACTTCCGTAGGAACCAAAGAAAAAATTTGTGCCCCATTCTCTCCTGGTAAATGTTGTCGTCATTCTTTCTGTTGACTCCATTTGACTCTTTTTTAAGGTCATCAAAATTTCTGTCCAGGTATCTGGATTATTAGAAGCATAGGCATCGGGAGTATTCAGTTTATCATAATCACTACGTGGTGTTATAGCTCCTCCATTCTCTTCAGGTATCGGAGTATTGGTTAGCGGAACATAAGCAGCTACCGTTTCGTTAGGATTATCTTCGTTTGGCACATAATCCGGAACATACATTTTTTTCCACATCACCATAGATGATTGTAACAGTTGTGCTTGTACTTGACGAAGGTTATCGAGTCTGGTTTTAAGCTGTTCTATGTAGCCAAATATCCATTGCATGTTTGTTTGTCTACCTTGGGATTCAAGCCAAGTAGTAGCCGCTCCGGCAAGTGTTGATCCTGCATTCAACGTTTTTTCCTGCTGGGCCCAAACACCATTTTGTTGGTTTACAATTTTTTCTGTCAACTCAGTAACTCGAGCATAAGTAGCTTCTCCTGCACCTAATCCATATGCGCTATGAATCGCATTAGCAAGGTTCTGAGTCAAATCTTGATCTCCCTGGGCAGTTTTTGTCATCGCAGAAACAAACTTTTCTGTAGTTGTTGAAAAGGAAGTTGTATAAGCTGCTACTGCTTCTACAACTACATATACCGATTCCCCCCAATTTTGAGTTAATGTTGTACGTTCTTGAGAAAATGTTTCTAAAGCTGCTCTAAACTCTGCAAGGCGTGTTTTTGTTTCTTCATCTGTAATATCTGGCATGATTGCAGACCAGGCCTGGACTTCGGATTGTAAAGCTCTAATACTGGTTGATATATCCTGAAAACGCGCTGCTGGAGTAGAAAGCATATCTAACTTCCCGACGGTAGTTTTTAAATCTGTTGACCAGGTTAACGGTACAGCAGTTGATGGCGCATATTCTCCTCCTCCATATTCTATAGGAATAGGAATACGAAAATCTCTAATTTGATTTTTTGCCCGCATCAGATCCTGATCGCTACTGGTATCCAGAATAGAAATAGCAGCCTCCCATTCACGTAAAGGAAATTCTGCCAAAAGATTTTGATGTGCTTCATTGATTGCATTCAAAAAACTTCGTGCGTTGATATTGTACCACTCCAGATAAGCATTATTTTGCTTATCCGGTTGATTAGGATATTGAGATGTTATACGTGCGCGTTCTTCGGTTTGTGCTTTGTCCCATGATTTCTTGGCCGACAAGTATTTTGAATATAATTTATCAAACCATTGAGTTACGGTAATTTCTAGCTGTTCTCCATTTTCATTAATTACAATGGTCTGTTGTAGCTTATCTCGAATGATCTTTTGCAAGTTAATGAGTTCAGAATTTGGAATAGGACCAAGACCATTTATTGCATTCATATATCGATCAGATACACGGCTTCCATCTGTTTGGCTAATAGGAGATGGTGGGATATAGGTGTCTAACAATTGAGAGGTCAATGCTCTAACATCTGCAGGCATTACATAATCCGTTGCCTTTGCATCCCAATTTAATGCTCCTTCATCGAGTACTGTTGCTGGCCAGTTTAAGGAAAACATTTGGTAGGGATTATTGTTCCCGACCGCATTCACTATCCCATCATAAAGGACGGCCGTAAAATTTGTTGGTTCTGGCTCTTCTTCTATACTTCTTTCTCCATTCGACAAAATATTACTAGAAGTTTTTTTACTTTCTTTAATTAATCGATTATCGATCCTTTTTTTCTTACTTTTTACAGGTAAGTCAATTGTGTTTTGCTCTTTTTCTTCCATGATGATTGTGTTTAAAAAAATTAATTAAATTGTTAACTATTAATTCATTGTGACTGTAGGGGACATTAAATTTATCAACATGTTTTGTATTGTTTGTAAGTAGAAATACCTAAATTCCAAAAACTGGGAAATATACTGGGTTTAGATTCAGATCCCTAAAGACCTACACCTCATTCAAATTTTAAAAACATCCTTGTGTAAGGGAACAACAAAACATAACATAGAACATCAATGAATCATCAACTTCTATCCTTTTTAGAACCGAATTATTAATTTTCTCTGAAGCAATATTGATTACTCCCACTGCATTAAGATGATGATGCGTAGTTAAATTAAATTGTCGATCGTTTTTGAGTTTTTAGGGTAACATTTAAGCGTTTATAAATACTTACAATTAGTTGCAAAAAATTACAACATCATATATAAGAAATATAGTTACCTTTAGTAACTATATACATACGTTGTGCTTAATACAACCTCACACAATGAATATTAATCAGCTAAAGTATTTCTTTGTTTATAAATGAAAGAGGCAGAAAAAATATGGCTAGAAAAAGGCTATAAGTATTTTGCTTTTGAAGGTCCTAAAGGACTTAAGATAGAAAGACTTGCCAAAGAAGTAGGAAAAAATAAATCTTCCTTCTATCATTTCTTTGCTGACTTAGAAGTTTTTACAGAAAGACTATTAAAATTTCACTTAAGAAAGGCAAAAGCCATTTCAAAACTAGAGTCAGCCGCAAAGAACGAGAAGGAATTAATAGCGATTATTCTTGAACACAAAATCGATTTATTATTTAATCGTCAACTAAGAATTCATAGAAACCACCCTGAATTTAAAGAATATCTCAATCACATTCTTCAATTTTCTGTTCATGGGTTACTTCCAGTTTGGAAAAACATCATTTCCTTATCGGAGAATGGTGCTTTAGCACAAATGGTTTTACATCTTAGCTTGGAAAATTTTTATCTTCAGATCACAGAGGAAACTCTGAACGAATCGTGGCTAAAGGCATATTTTGCGAATATTCGGCAAATGGTATTCCTTTTTAAACAATCCAAATAGACGGTAGCGTCTAAAATTTGATATTCAGGCTCTCTATTTTTGCCCAAAAGATAGGCTTCAAATGGGATTTAATAGATTATACGTTTTGATGCTTTGTATAGTGTTAATAGTTAATCAAGCATGCACAATGGTAAAGGTAACAATAAGCGAAAAAAGAAATCCAATACCTCAAAAAGTAACTATTGGAGAAAATATGACTCTAACAACTTGGGGAGCAATCAAAGTAAACAAGTCACACTTTTTTCCTTCAAGCTTTCAAATGAAGGTTGATGACAAGGTTATCTACATCGACCCCGTAGGAATTGAGAATGCAGAGCAAGCAGATTATATTTTGATAACTCATGCTCATCCAGACCATTTCTCTTTGAAGGATATTAAAAAGCTTCTAAAGGTTGAAACAAAGATTATTTGTTCTAAAGGAGTTTCAAAAAAGCTGATAGGTATCAAAAATAAAATCAAAGTCGTAAAGCCTCATCAACAATTAGAATTTGACGACTTTAGTATTGAGACAACTTTTGCATACAATACAAAATCAGTTTTTTTATGGATCAAAGCGCACCCTAAATCGAAAGAAAATGTAGGCTATATGATTATATTTAAAAATGGTTTAAAAATTTATCATGCAGGCGATACGGACTATTTTCCTAAAATGAAAGAACTAATCAGTATTGATATCGCTTTAGTTCCCATTGGAGGAGATAACCTAACAATGAATGAGAAGGAGGCTGCTAAGATGGTAAATAAAATTAGACCCAAAATTACTATCCCTATGCACTATGAAATCAAAAACGTAGAAGAATTGAATCGGTTTGAATCTTTGGTAAAGAGCACAACCAAAGTATTTAAGTTAAACTAGCGTAATCTTATCAAAAATATAAAGAAACTGTGTCACTTCAAGATTTAGGATATAATGACTACTTCCAAAAATTAAGACTCAAGAATAATCTTGAGGATTTTGAAATTGGTCGTGTAATAGCCGAACACAAGGAAAGGTATATTGTAAAGAATGAAAAAGGTGAATTTGAAGCAGAGATCACAGGGAATTTAAGGTTTTCTGCAAAAAGCCGTGAAGATTTTCCTGCTGTTGGTGATTGGGTTTCTTTGATGAATCATGAATCCAATTTTGCAATTATTCATAGTATTCTACCTAGGTTTTCAACTCTATCGAGACAAGCTGTTAACAAATTTGGTGAGCTGCAAATAATTGCTAGCAATATCGATTATGGCTTAATTGTGCAATCCGTAAATAGAGATTTCAACATTAACAGATTAGAACGATATTTAACCCTTTGCTACACTTCCAAGATTGAACCCATAATTGTTATAACTAAAACAGACTTATCGGACCAACAGAACTTGAATGATTTGCTCAGCAAAATAAAAGCCAGAGTTGAAAGTGTTCCTCTGATCCACGTAAGTAATGAAACAAAGGTTGGAATAGATAAATTGAAAAAACTTCTCTATAAAGGAAAGACATATTGTCTTCTCGGTTCATCAGGTGTGGGAAAGTCTTCCCTGATTAACAGCTTGATTGGAGGAAATCGAATGAAAACAGCCGCTATTAGTGAAAGCATTGATAGAGGTAAGCACATTACAACACATCGTGAATTAATTCCTATGATAAATGGAGCAATACTCATTGACAATCCAGGAATGCGAGAAGTCGGTATTACTGATAGTTCAGTAGGAATAGAAAGTACATTTGAAAAAATATGCGACTTGGCACAAAGTTGTAGATTTTCAGATTGTACTCACACCTCTGAAAGTGGTTGTGCGGTTCAATTAGCGATAGATAATGATCAGATAGAGAAATCGTATTTTGAGAACTATTTGAAAATGGAACGAGAAAAAGAACATTATGAATCAACCATAGTCGAAAAACGCAGAAAAGACAAAGATTTTGGTAAAATGATAAAAAACTATAAGAAAAAGAAAAAATCAAATAAGGACTAAGCACAACACGGTGTATAAGCAATAGAGGTTTAAGTGCAAACTTGAACGTTTTTACATTAAATATAGTATCTTATATGTCTGAAAAGCAGAAACGTATAATCCGTTACTGCCCATACACTAGACCATTACCCACAATTTGAGAAATGCAAGACAAAAATTCGAAAATTACGATCCATATGGTTTCCAGTCTTGATGGTTTTATAGCCAAAAAGGATGGAAGTGTATCTTGGATGCACTCAAAAGATAATTACGAAGAAGGTGTCGAACTGACGAAAGAGTATATTTCGGAATTCCTTAAGTCTATTGACTGTTATGTTATGGGGTCTCGTACTTATGAACACGCTGTTGAATTGGGTTGGCCTTATGGAGAAGTTCCAGTTTTTGTTCTAACCGAACGACAACTTGAATCGGATAAAAAAAATGTACAATTTATTTCAGGTCACTTAAGCAAAATAGTAAATGATCAACTAAAAAACCAGTACAAAAACATTTGGATGGTTGGTGGAACTATGCTCACGAAAGAATTTCTACGACTTGGATTAGCGGATGAAATAAATATCACGATAATCCCAACACTTTTGGGTGATGGAAAACTTTTCTTCGACTACATTGGAAAGGAAATTCCGTTGCATTTAAAGGATGTAACTGCCTTTAAAGATGGAATGGTTGAAATGGTGTATGAGATAAATAAGAAATAAAAAAACCGTAGCTAACAATGGTAACCGTTGCACAAGCCAATATTTTTCAAATAATTGACCCTAAATGCGCTCTTTTAAGAGCGTTTTTATTTTGTTGTTATCTTATAAGGAATAAAATTATAATGGCTTATATACAGTTTTATAAAGCAAGGAAAGATGTTTTTGATTCTCAAAAAGCAGCGTGCAGCTCCTGCTCCACTTTTTAACTGTTTTTCTACAAATTTCAGGTACTTCTTCAAATTGTAGGCAGTTGCTGATAGGTGCATCACTTTATTAGCCTGCCTAATCCCGATCGTATTGATTTTCCGTAAGCCCATAAATTGGGTAAGTGTTCCAAACACTGGCTCAACAGTACTCTGTCGTTTGGATTTCATACGTTTGCCTTTTTTGGTTTGTAATCGCTCCTTAATACGCTCATATTCCTCTCTGTAATACGTAACACTAAATTTCTTCTCTTTAGCACTTTTACCCAAACAGCTTGATGATAATGGACATTCTCTACATATCTTGCTAGATATACGGTATTCTTTCTTCTTGGTCTTGGTACGATGATCCAAAAATACTTTCTTGAAGGGTACTACTGATCCGTTAGGACAGATATAATGATCTTTAGCTTCTACATAAGTAAACCCGTCTGGGCCTCCTTTATAGGTCCCGTGTGTTGGTATATAACCTATAATCCCTTTTTGTTCTAGATAAGCGTAGTTCTCTCCACTACTATAGCCTGTGTCGGCAAGTACGTTTTCCAATTGAAAACCAGACCCCCATAACCGCTGTTGTAAACGATCTACTATATCCTGTAGATATTGATTGTCTTTCCCATCGGCATGATAAGCCTTGATGTCAGTGATCACATGGTTAGCCGTATCTACACTTAGTTGGCTACAGTAATTAAGTTTTCTAGCCTTACCAGGTTTTACGCTTATACGCGCATCAGGATCGGTCGGACTATAATGTGTTTTGTTACTGGTGTAACGACTACCTTTATTACCAGCTCCAGGCCGATGATTTTGATGCGTACTCCAGTTGCCAGTGCGGCTCTCTATCTCTTTAAGCTCTTTATCGCTGGCAGTAATACCCCGCTGTTCCTTACTCGCTTTGTTTTCTTTGGCTTTGCGAAAAGTATCTTTATCACGGTTGCTAATATGACGAATATCCGCTAGATGAGCTGTTAGATCCTGCTCTGGAACTTTTAACTCCAAAGTATCCATGCTTGCATTTGCCTTTATCGGAGCTGAGTCAATGGCTTGAGTATTGCCTTTTACCATACCTTTACTAACACACATCTCGAAAATATGAGTAAATACCTGTTCAAAAACTGATTCCGGAAATAGTTGTCGTGTTCGGCTAATAGTAGAATGCCAAGGAAGCTCTTCATCTATATCATAGCCGATAAAATATAAAATATCCAATCGCATACTACAATGATCCATAAGTTTACGATCACTGATGATATTTTCTAAATACCCCACTAAACATAGTTTAAAGAATACAACGGGATCAATACTTTTTTGACCGCTAGATCCATAATACTCTTGAGTTAATCCGTATAAAAACTGAAGATCCAAAAAATCCTTGAGACGTCTGTAAAAATTATGTAATGGAACACGATCACTAAGCTGAAATTGATTGAAGAGCTTTTCTTGGTATATTTTCTTGCCTTGCATAACTAAAGATAACATACCAATCCAAAATCAATAACAAATCTATCTTACATTTTTGTTAACTTGTGCAACAGGCACAATGGCTATAATTCATTGTGGTTTTATGTCACACCAAAATAAAAGTATTAATCAAAGGCTGATTTCTAAGCATAATGGAAGAAAGTGAATAATTGGAAGAACCTTTTTGTCACTTTCATAAGGGTCCGATATGTTTTTTACGTTTTCTAGATGTTTTAGCACATCAAAAGCAGGCCTGAATCTCTGTAATTCCCTATGAAATATAACTTTGTTACTTACTGTATTGTTAAGTAAGAAAAGGGTCACAAAACTAATAAAAAGCTAACCTTCTAAAACCTCTGCTCTCCTAATTTTAAATTCAAAACACCTTTTGTTTAGTTGATGATTTGCGTCTGAAGAAGTTACATCATTGCTACTATCATTAATAAGTTCAGTTTCATCAAAGCCTATAGCGTTCTCGATACGATTCTTTACAATACCTTACAAAACAATATAATCGCTGGTCGTTTTTGTTCTACAGTTAGAAAGCGATAAATTATATTTATCCGGAGTCCTAGAATCCTTACGAGATTCGATTTGATTATCATGTTAGGGATTGCATCATTAGTAAAACAATTTTATTCAGCTCTTGCAGCATCGTTCTTAATAAAAGATAATGGATAGCCATATTAAAAATCTAAAACCTGTGATTTATGTAACATTCAACTCTTATTATACAACCTCTTATCCGTTAATTATAAAGACCTTTATCTCAACAATTTACTTTATTGTTTCAAAATTCAAACGATAAAGAATTTATATAGAGATTTGTTATACAGTTCCTTTTCAACGAAAAGACTATAACTCGAAAAAAAGTAAAAAATAATTCTTAGGGGTAAATTAGGTATTGTACAAGAAAATACTCTTGAATCATTTTTCTGTTTCTTTTTATTAGTAATTCACTAATAAAACTTTAGGTTCCGGCGATTATTTCTGTGCTTATGTAATCTCCGGAATTTAAAGAAACTTAACAATTCTAAGGATAAGACTAGTAAGGATCAAATCTTATTAAATGAAGTATTAAAAAATTATAGTATAGTAAATATGAAACTTGATAATAAGGTAATCGGTAAATATAAAATAGGAGATACAGTATTCACTAAAATAAATCCCAATATTTCCCTAATCGTTCGGAGATATATTGGTGGGGTTTATTACTGCGGATTTCAAAATGACCCCGATAGATGGGAATTAGGTTTGACCGCCAGAGCATTGATAGGAAGTTAAACTCTTCCTGAAATCCATTTTTTATATTAAATCACACAAATTATGAAAACATCAGCAATTGTCTACTGCGAAAATGAACTTGGCAAATTGGATGGCAAAGTAGCAAACGGTCTTGTCCGACATTCAGACAAGTATAAAATTGCTGGTATAATTGATAGCACAAAATCAGGTCTTGATGCAGGAGAATATTTAGATGGAATCAAAAATGAAATACCAATATTCCAGAATTTCAATCAAGCTATCGAAATGTTGGATAGTATTCCAGAATATTTTATCTACGGAATTGCTCCTCTCCAGCCCTTACTTAGTGATGAAGAGAGAAAAATTATTTACACTGCTATTAAAGCTGGGATGCATATTGTAAGTGGACTTCCTGAGTTTCTATCAGATAATGAAGTTTGTATTCGTCTCTCAAAAAAATATAATGTATCTATTTTTGATGTAAGAAAACCACCCCCTAAAGAAAATCTTCACCTCTTTACAGGCAAAATAAGAAATGTTCAAACACCAATAATAAAGATATCCGGAACAGATTGCGCAGTTGGCAAGCGAACCACTGCACTTAAATTGGTAGAAGCGCTGAAAAATGGAGGTTTGAACGCCATCTTTATAACTACAGGCCAAACAGGAATACTTCAAGGTTCAAAATATGGTATTGCCATAGATGTTCTAAGTTCTGGCTTTGCTACAGGAGAAGTAGAAAATGCTATTCTAGAAGCAATTAAAGAACAACCTGATATAATCGTAGTAGAGGGGCAAGGAGCCCTTAGTCATCCCGCATTTACCTCTTCAAGTGCAATCCTCCGAGGTGCTATGCCAAAGGCTATTATCCTTCAGCATCCACCAAAAAGACGCACCAGGTGTGATTTTCCGGAAATTCCAATGCCCACACTTGAGAGTGAAATAAAAATGTTAGAAACCTTCTCTGGATCCAAGGTTATTGCAATAACAATCAATCATGAAGATATGAATGACCAAGAAGTTGAAAATGTAACAAAGGCTTATGAAGAAAAATATCAATTACCTGTTACTGATGTCCTGAAAAACGACTGCAGTAAGCTGGTAGAAAAACTTCAAGAAATATTTCCTGATTTAATTCGTGTCAACCCACTACTATGTCAATCCCAAGAATAGATATTAATCTTAGTAAAATTGCTCATAATGCTAAGATTTTAACCTCTATTTTTCAGTCAAAAGGTATAGACATAATTGCTGTTACTAAAGGAGTTTGCGCAGATCATCATATTGCTAATATTTTGGTGAAGAGTGGAGTTAAAATTCTTGCCGATTCAAGAATATCAAATATCAAAAAAATGCGTATTGCTGGAGTTAAAGCAAATTTCTTGTTGATTAGAACCCCAATGATCAGTCAAACAGAATCAGTAGTATTATATACTGATATCAGTCTAAATTCTGAGTTATCTGTAATAAAAAAACTTTCAGAATTTGCTATCCTACACCGTAAGATCCATAAAATCATACTTATGGTAGAATTAGGGGATTTACGTGAAGGTATATTACCATCGCAGTTAGAAAATACTATCAAAAAAGTATTGACCTTAAAAGGTATTAAACTCGAAGGTATAGGTACAAATCTTGCTTGTTTTTCAGGAGTTAAGCCTACTGCAGAAAAAATGGACACATTATCTGCAATTGCTATTAATATTGAGAAAAAGTTTAACATAAAGTTATCTATCATCTCAGGGGGGAACTCAGCTAATTATAATTGGTTTACTACTACAAATGATGTAGGTAAGATTAATAATTTGAGACTTGGAGAGTCCATATTTTTAGGCTATGAACCTTTAACCGGAAAGCCAATTCCGAAACTTTACCAAGACGCTTTTATGTTGGTAGCTGAAGTCATCGAATTAAAAAACAAAGGATCAGTACCAAACGGTGAAATCGGTTTGGATGCCTTTGGTAACAAGCCAAAATTTAAAGATCAGGGTATGATAACGCGAGCTATACTAGCCATGGGCGTCCAAGATGTAATGGTGACAGGGTTAACTCCTAAATTAGATATTGAAATTCTGGGAGCTGGTGGAGATCACATTATTATCAATGCCAAAAAAGAAAAATTAAAAATTGGCAGCAATGTTTCATTTACATTAAAGTATGGTGCACTAGCTACTGCTATGAATTCATCCTATATTTTCAAAAATGTCATTACTCCAATAAGCGCAAGAGAGTATTGTCTTATAGTCGAAGAAAAAGATAGGTTGCACAAAAAGAAAACCTTGATGATGGCTGTCAAGGAGGATAATTCGCCATTGATAAGTCTTCAGGATTCTGACTTTAATCTAATATTCGAAAAGTCCCCGCAAAAAAACTATCGCTATTTGGTTAGAAAGGAAGTATATAAAAAAATAGGGCGAATTAGTAAGCTTCTGTACGATCAGGGTAAAAAACTAATTATTAGATCCGCGTGGAGATCATTTGAACACCAACAAAAACTATCAGATCAAAAGACCCATTTCATTAAAAAGAAACATCCGGAAAAAACCAAAGAAGAAATTAATGAAATAGTGTCAAACTTCATTGCACCAAGAATGCAATCTACCCATGCAACCGGAGGAGCTGTTGATGCTCTGATTTATGATTTGCGTGGGGAATACGTGCTTGATTTTGGAACCAATGATGGATTACACATTGATTTAAATGAAAAATGTTATCCTAAACATCCAGATATAAGTAAAAAAGCAAAGAAAAATCGAAAGCTTCTTATGAAACTTTTCGAAGATGAGGACTTTGTATGTGACCATAAAGAGTATTGGCATTTTGACTATGGCAATATTGCCTGGGCTGTTGAAAAAAATAAAGAATACGCTCATTTTGGTATTTTAGAAGCACCGAATATACAATCAACTGTTTTTCAACATCTCGATAAAACACTTTTTTATCTTTAGGTTTATCTATTAATCTTCAAATTCTCGGATGGCTCATCATTGTAGTTAAAAACTAAGCCTGTTAAATCTTTTTATATGACTTCCAAATTGGTTGGTCGAATAATACCAAAGATGTTTGATTCTTTGATAATAAACATTTTAACACCTTCCATAGAGACTTCTGTTCCGGACTCCCTTTCAAATAACACAAGATCCCCAACCTTTACAATCAAAGGCTTATCTTTTTTACCTTTTCCAGTTGCCAGTATGATTCCTTTTTGAGATTTTTGATTGCTATTAATTGTATCAGAGATGACAATCCCTGCCTCAGGTTTTTCCTGTGCTACATCCTCCTTTATCAAGACCCAATCTCTAAGCGGTTGTATTTTAAATTTACCTATCATCTTTATTAATTATTTACTTCCGTTAAGTGGTCGTCTATGTAGTTGAGCTGGCGAATTTATAAATGTCTCCCGATCTAAAGTCTTATTTGTTTTCCTTACCTCAATATCAGTTGTTGAAACAAGATTAAAATCTATACCATTGGTATTATTTGTTACTTGATCTGCTTTCAAAGCTTCTTCCAAAAGGTGTAATATAGATTCATCTACTTTTGTGTCAAATTTTCGGGCAAATAAATTTTCTTCTTGCATTAAAAAGTCAAAATCAGATTCTGTTAAGGTTTTTGGTTTCAACTTTACATCTCCATCAGCTATCCATATAACAGCTCTTTTATCATTGTTTACAACTATTTCTTTAAATGACGTATTCATCAGTACGGTCTGAAAAAATGATTTGTCGGCATTTAGTATGTTATAATAGAAATCTTCAAATTTTTTAACTTCGGGGCTATGACAGATAAATTCACAACATGTTCTGGACAGGATCATCCATTGTTCCCCAACATATGGAATCACGTTTTTCATGAAAGATTTTTTAAAGGGTATGCTCAGGAAACCAATATCAATGCCTTGAAAATAATTTTCTATACGGTTCATCGTATCAGTCCCGCCTCTAACTTGACTAACCATTTTTATGAAGTTTTTCCCTCTATTCCTGTGTAAGAAATCAAGAATAGCATCTTGGGATTTCAAAGGAAAATCCTGTTCGCTTAGATTAATAAAAAAATCCCATTTCAGACAACGGTTCAGGAGATATTTCATCCCATTAAGTTGAGATTGAACAATATTATATTTTCTTATCTCTATAATTGTACTTTTCAGTAAATAAGAGTTGGAATAATCTGCCAAAAAAAATAATATCTTCTTTTATATTGCTGTCAGTTTTTTGATTGATATGAATTAAGTAATGATTTTCGGGATGATAAATAGCTTTAAACAATCTCTTAAACTGTTGAGGGCAACTATGAACCTTAATAAAATAAGCAATTTTTGGTCTTCTTTCTAAAATACTAAAATGAAGATTTTGAGTTTTTGTTATATCTAATCGTTGTGTCATTTAGTAGGTGTCTTGTTTAGTGTTCAACTTTTGTCTTAATAAATATGATTATAAAAGCTCTCTTTCAAAAAACACAACCTCTTTTTTCTCTGGATCTTCGGCAAATTTGCAATAGTATATCCTCCGGTAATATAATCGTACAATCAATTTAACTTCAGGGTTTACTTTGGCATAAACAGTATCGCCTGGTTTGAATTTACTTTCTTGCCTTTCCATATACTTTGTTTTCAAATTTTAGATACTTACGTCTTCATAACCACTTTTAATGATAATCGATATCATTTTAAATCGTTTATTTGCCATTACTATATTTCTTGTATGAGCAGGGATAATGATTGCGTGACCTGTTTCAATGATATTTGACTGTTCATTAATAATAATCTCAGCTTCTCCATCTATAATTTGTATAAGATTGTCAAAAGGAGAAGTTTTAGAAGTCAATGCTTCTCCACTATCAAATGATGATATGGCTACGATTCCTGTTTTTTTCTTTAGAATTGCTTTCATCACCACAGATCCAGGCACATAATCAATAGTATCCACCAATTTATGCTTAAAGGATTTTTCTAATTCTTGATTTTTCATAAATGATATTATAGAAGATTAATGTTAAACTAGAATACATTAGCTACATTTTGATAGTACTATTTATTCCTCACTCCTTTTCTCTTTTCTTTTTGCAGCTTTTGCAGCT
Source organism: Aquimarina sp. KJ22-3 (assembly GCF_055808215.1). Taxonomy (NCBI): domain Bacteria; kingdom Pseudomonadati; phylum Bacteroidota; class Flavobacteriia; order Flavobacteriales; family Flavobacteriaceae; genus Aquimarina; species Aquimarina sp. KJ22-3. The sequence goes on from NZ_CM147859.1 coordinate 3,335,092, forward strand.
CTCTTTTCTTTCAAACTTTTTGCCGGGGCTTTTTTACCCGATTTCGATTTACCTTCTTTTCCTTTTGACATGATTTTCTGTTTTTAGATTATTAATACCCCTTCACGTATAAAAAGGAGTTTGATATGGATACAAAAATCAGTTAATTAATACTTTAATGTATTACACTCGTTTAGGCCTACATTACATATATCACACATTTAAAGGTTTTTTATAAAACAGATTGTTCGCTAAAGATTTGGAATTTCACCACCTTCTTTATCAAACCTTTTTTATGGATTGATTAATATCAAAGGCTCTATATCATCATATAATTATTTTAACTTTTTCGCTACATCACTTACTCCGATGAAAGGTATAGCGCCAGCACCTGTTACCTTTGGTAAGATTCCATTCCATTTTTCTATGGCTTTAAGGTTTGCTTCTATTTTTCTCAGTTCGATTAGGTCGGGTGAAATATTCATTTTTTGTAAACGCAATGCCTCTGCTTCTGCTTTCGCAGCGGTGATTGTTTGTTCTGCTTCTACTTTTATGCGATCCAAATCTCGCTTTGCCTTTAATGCATTTTGTTCTGCAGTTTGTTTAGCTTCAATAGCATCAGTAAAAGTTTGAGAAAAGCTGAAAGAGATAATAGAGAAAGCATCAACCGATATATTTGACGCAAGCAATCTTGATGTGAGCGCCTGTTGCATTTCGGTACTGACCGCCGGTCTTTTGGTAATTAATTCTTCTGCAGTATATCTTGCTGAAACAGCTTTCATTACCTCTTGAATGGCTGGATCAATAATACGCTCTTTAAATTCTACTCCAATGGTTTGGTAAACTAAATTTGCTTTCTCTGGTATAATATGATAATTCAAGGCCACTGATAAATCTACATCTTGAAGATCAGAGGAAGAAGAAGCAGCATCAGTCATCGCTTTTTGGATCTTTACATCTATCAAAGTAACTGTTTGTGCTATAGGTATTTTAAAATGAATCCCTTCTCCTAGTACTACATCTTGAACTGCACCAAAATTCTGAACAATTCCTCTTTCACCTGCCCCCACCTGAGCCCACGGTTTAAATACTATCAATACAATGAGTATTACTACTACAATGAGCAATCTCCTCCATTTACTATTTTTCAATGTCTCTGTTATGTTGTTTATATCTTGATCATCCATTTTGCTTTTATTTTACTACAAAAATGGGATAATTGAATATACTTTGTGTTATACTACACTAAGTACATATTACATATATCGCACATTCTCAAATATCAATACAGCAAAAGATTATTTAGTATAAAAATAACTTTCAACATGCATATTTCTAGCAAAAATAGGTCACCTTTATGGTTATGAATAAAAAAATAATTTTATCTATGGGTTTACCTATTAGGATAAGAAATGTGACTGGTAAAACAGCTATCATTGAGCTTAATGCAGGGGATTTTGTGATATGTAAGTATCAAAACAATATATCCGTTTATCTAAATGATGCAAAATTGAAAAAGTGGTATCCTGTAAGTTTGTATAAAAGATTGGTTTATATGCTTAAGATCTGGTTAACAGGATATAATTGGTTATAAATCTTCCAGATTTTGTTTACGTTTTTCTTTCAGTTTTTTATAAAAAGTAGGCGTTAAACCTGTGATTTTTTTAAATTGATTAGATAAGTGTGCCGTACTGCTATAGTGTAGTTTATAAGAGATCTCGGTAAGATTTAGTTCATCATAAATAAGCAATTCTTTAACTCTTTCAATTTTATGGATAATAATGAATTGTTGAATGGTAATTCCTTTCACTTCTGAAAATATATTTGCTAAATATGTATAATTATAACCAACTTTTTCACTTATATAATCGGAATAATTGACTTTGGGCAATTCATCTGTGTAATGAATCATTTCGATAATAACATTTCTGATTTTTTCAATTAGAATACTCTTTTTACTTTCCATCAATTCTAAGCCAGATTTACTTAGATTTTTCTTCAGTTCGAGGCGTTGGTCTTTGGTTATATCTTCCAAGAGTTCAACAACTCCCAATTCTAAAACAACATAATGCAATCCAAGTTTTTTTAACTCTTCTTTGACCATCAGTTTGCATCGTAAACTAACCATGTATTTTATGAATAGTTTTGTACTCATATTTATAAACGTTTATATGTAAGGTATTTATTTATACGTTAGGAATTAGGGTTTTATATCATTCTCGAAGATGTTGTCCCGGTACAAGCTTTTGTAAACGTAATATGGTTAACACTTCTCTACTCTTTTTTTCTCAATAATTATATCCTTAGTAAACGAGATGATAAAATTTTCTCCAATATGTTTATCCGTATGTAATGGATATTTCTCAAGTATAACAGACAGCACTTCATTAAAAACCAATATCTCATCAAATCCAGATACGGTTTTACAACAAAACGAATAACCATTCTCAACACGCCCAAGAAAGACCCCTTCTATTTTTTTTATTTGGCTTGTTCCTTGGGAAGGGAATATGGCCAATGAGATAAGAGATATAAAGAATAGCATTGTACGTATCATTATCTTAATGTCTTTAAAAGGTAGTTTAACTGTTCGTTTTATGGGATAGAACAATACCTTAATTTTATATGCCCAGGGCGTTGTTGATCAAAAGCGGTTAATTATACACCTGGTTGACTGTTAATATCCTCTTTACATTTCAGTATCACCATAATTTGGATGGGGTTTTGGTATTACATTTTTATCATCCCCAATTATTTCTCGGATATCAATTTCTATTCCCCTTGAAATTGTAGTAATCGGGACGTCATTTCTGGTTCCTTCAAAAGGGTTTTCCGACACATCGCCTACCTTTTCCATAAGCATGAACACCCATGATATAACAACACTGATCGGAACGGTCATCCAAACAAAATTTTCAACAATGAGGCGATTCATAAAACATCTATTTTCATGATTGCCTAAATTGAGGCCAATTTCATGAAATTCATGCATCATTCCAAACGGTAGGAGAATCATGAAAATCCATATAAAAAACAAGTTTAGCGTCGCAAATTGCCTTGGATATGGAAAGTTTTTAATTCTTTCGACCTTGCCTTGTAAGGTAAATAGTTCACCAATGATATTGTTGAACTCCATGTGTCGGAAGTCATCAATCAATCCTTCTAATTTTAATTCTTTAAAATGCTTAGATTGCATATTGAGGCAGGCTGCTTGTTTATTTGTCATGCTCAACACAAATTCTTTTTCATCTTCATTTAAATATCCATGAAGTTCTTCTTGTAGCGTCAGCTCGTGTTCTTTTACTTCTATCGTTTTCATGTGCTCTTTACCTGACTTACTACCTACAAGGGTTTCCCAAGGCTTTTTGATTCTAAGAGCATACCTAAGAGAAGTCATCCAAGCTATATGGCGCATGATAATAACCTTCTTTATATTAAAAAATTCTTTATCGGTTCTCTCTACTCTGACAAATTCATTGGTAATGAAGTCATTGACCATAGTAGCTAATAATCTTGAAGTATTTACAATACCTCCATATATCTTTCGGGCTTCCCAAAGTCTTTCGTAAGAAGCATTGTTTTTAAATCCGGTTATGAATGCGAGAGATGTGCCTATAAGTCCAATGGGAAGCCAAGGCAGATATAACCATTTTAACCCAACAACATCATACAGTATCACCGGTACAATGGACATTAAGAAAAAAATAAATATATTTTCTCGTCCATAGGAGTACTATTTTTAAGGAGTAAACAGGTTTTATATACATACTCTATTTTTATTTACAGCTAAGCGAATGTGAACTTTGACCACATAAGTAAAGTACGTGTATGATTTGGCACTACGATTCTACCATGCATCAAACTCGTTTAAAATGCTCAATTAATGGTCGTCACTTTAGAAAGCATGTCGTGTTCTTTTTACACCACTCGATAGGACTTCATACTGAATTTTGCTGCCGTGATAGAAACTTCTATGGTCATATTTCATCTTATCTGACTTTAGTTTGTTATTTCAATATTAACTAACCCTTTTTTCAATTTCGGGCACTTCCATCCATACCAGTCTGGAGGTCAGACATAAAAAACCATCTTCAACAGATGGCTTTTCAACACTTTTAGAGCGACAGAACTTGTTATTTAATCAATTCAACATTGACTGCGTTCATTCCCTTTTCACCTCTTTCCATCGTAAATTTTACGTTATCGTTCTCACGAATTTCATCTATAATACCGCTTTGGTGTACAAAAATATCCTCATCGGAATCTTTGAGTTTAATAAAGCCAAATCCTTTGGCACTATTGAAAAATTTTACTGTTCCTTCTTTCATTACTTTGTATTTATTATTTATTATTCTATTTAATGTTTGTTTTATAATATTCATTGTTCTTTAATTTATTGTCTTAAAATTGCATCCTGATTCTATAGGTATGACTTGCATTTTTCCCAATTTTCGCAAAATTCTAATATGATCCATAATGGCTAAAAAAAATGTTCTTTTTGTATGATAGGGTATTCCATATTCATTAGCTGTATCGGCAACAATACCAGATATTTTTTTATAATGAACATGACAAATATTAGGCAGCAGGTGATGTTCTATTTGATAGTTCAGCCCTCCTATTAACCATGAGAAAAATCTACTTTTGGGTGCAAAATTAGTAGTTGTGACCAATTGATGTGTAAAACCATCACCTTCGACCACCCCATCATTGTTTGGAAGGGGAAATTGAGTACTAGGCATAATATGTGCCACCTGAAATATGATACTGATAAGCAAACCTGTAACAAAATGCATACTAAGAAAGGCTAAGACAATCATCCAAGGAGCCAATGATATCATTAACAATGGTATAATTAAAGCATACGAATAGTATAGCAGCTTCCAGCCGACAACCTTAATTATTTCGTTTCTAAATTCATTCTTTTTGTTCAAGAACCCCATCTTTCTATAACGGGAAAGTCTAATAAAATCTTTGAGGGTAACCCACGAAATTGTAGACAATCCATAAAAGAACCATACATATAAATGTTGAAATCGGTGAAGTCTATTTTTTTTGCGTGCGGTGAAAAACGAAGAAAAAAAGGTACGTTTATATCGTCATCCATCCCTTCTATATTGGTATAAGTATGGTGCAGTATATTATGTTGTATCTTCCATACTGTAGCATTGGCGCCGATTAGATTCATAGTGTACCCTAGGTATTTGTTAACTCTTTTGTTTTTGGAATAGGAACCATGAATGGCATCGTGCATAATACCCATACCTATGCCTGCCATCCCTACTCCACTAATTATATAGAAGGTAAAAAGTAGCCACGGTTTGGAAACAATACCAATATTAATTAATAATAAGGGTGCAAAAAATACCGTAAGCATTACGATAGTTTTAAAGATCATGCTTTTGTTTGCATGCTTGTCGATTTTATTTGTTTTGAAATAATTATTCACCCTGTTTCTCAATGTTTTTGAAAACTCAGAGTTTGTTCTTTTTGAAAATTTTAGATTTTTGATACTATCAACTTTTGTTTTAAGCCTGTCCTCCTATAATTCGGAGACAACGTATAAACGTAATATTAATGGAGAAACGAACAGGAATATTCAATTGTGAAGACTTGTTCTACGCTGAAAACAACATTCAAACCTATGTTGTTATCCTTAATATTTAACTTAAAATTGTTTTTTGCACTATTGCCGAGAAAAAAGAGAGCAAGAAAAGAATGTTGAATTTGAAAAAACAAAATTAAATTGAAGCTTTACGAATTTTATCATTGCAAAGATACCTTTAATTTAAGCGTTATCTCCAAATCATATGTTAAATTGTTCATCCTTTTAAAAGGAGGGTATATTATTAGTAATTTAAATTAGGCAAAAACATTATAAAAATTGAAGAGAACAAAAAAACTAAAGAAATGAAGAGCAATGCTTTAACTTTTGAAAAGTAGCGGAAGCAGGACTCGAACCTGCAACCTTCGGGTTATAAGTGCGAGGAGCTGCCTACTGCTCTACCTCGCGATATCTATTTAATGGCTTCATCCTCCCTGTTATGAGCTCAGAGGATTGAATAGGTTTAGATTTTCCTTTTTTTCTTTTATTTAGATTTTATTTGTCACTTGTTTGTCTCTCAAATTCTCTAACTCCCTATAAACAATAGAATTGTCACTTGCTGTATTAGAATATTCGGTTGTTTATGTTTAAGCGAATTGTTAGGTCACATTTAATAAGTTTTTTAAAAAATTAGAAACTTAGTTTGGAACTTTATGAGTTTGTAAAAATTCAAAATACAACTTTATAAATAGGAAATATTGCAGAAACCTTAATCCCAAAAGATTTCTTAATCCATAACACAAATTCTCATAGACCAACATCGCGCCAAACCTCACCCGCACAAGTCGGTAACCCTCCCCTACACTGTTGTATCGACCAACGGCACTCGGTAGCTACTCCGTATAGGTAGGTGACCCTCCCGCGCACTAGATGTATCGACCAGCGGTATGAGGTGACACGTCCGCACAGGGTAAAAAGAAGCCCGCACATTAAGGCGAGGCGTCCGCGTGACGCGGAGAGCCCAACCCAGTGCGCGGGCCAGTGGTAGTAAGCTTTTAAAAAATATGAGTACTTAAAAAAAATATTCAATTCGGACAACCATCAACTATGAACAGTCTCACCTACGTCGATAGCGGCTTATATAACCTTTATAGCGTTCTGGATCTTTTCTAAAGGCGTATTTACCCGTATCTCTAATCTCATCCATAGCTTCTTTAAGGTGGGTAAACGCACGGTCACGAATGTTCTTGGCTTTGGAATTGTCTAAAGTTGTACCATTAGCTTTGGCTAATAGCTCGGCCAGGTCGTCCGACTTTTGTTCAGCAACATCAAAGCGGGATACGTCATACTTAATTGCTTCAAATTCGGTGGTATTTCCTCTTCCTAGCACACTAATATCCATCAAATCCTGGATCATATCGGCATTGCCATCTCCTCCTGCAATAGTGCGTACCCGTCCTAATAGATCTGGGCGTTTTCTAAACGCAAAACGCATATCTGCCAATAGATCGTTTCTAAACTCATAGGCTTTGGGCGATTCTTCTCTCCAGGCCTTGGCTGCTTCCTCCTGGCTATAACGCTCTTTGTTCCAAATGGCTTGTGCATATCGGCACGCTCCGGTACGTATTGGTAGATCGATTACATATTTGCTCCAATCTAATCCTATACTAACTAGTACTTGTTTATCTTCTTGCGCCCAAACAAATAGGTCTTCGGCTTCTTGTGTAGTGACATCTACCGGTTGTGATGGTGCTTTAACTAATTCTTGTGGCATGTTTTCTAATTCGGTTAATTTCGTTTCAAAATTCTGTTTGGACATACGTGTTATATATTTATGGTTTATACTTGATATTGGATGTGGGGATTATTTTATGGAAATGGTACTTCGACTCGATGATCTGGTTTCTGAGTATACCGAAGAACACACTTCGACCCTTCGAGGACCTCAGGGTCCGCAGGGTTCGACATTACAGAGGGTTGAGGCTCTCGAAGCCCGCTTTCACTTCGACTCCGCTCAGTGATCGCTTATCTTTCCGAAGCCTGAGCGGAGTCGAAGGCTGACGTTTCATACTGAGCCTGTTATAGCCCCAACCACTACAGAAACAAAAACATCAATAATTAACATAGATCATTTTTGCTTCGTGGTCCAACCCAGGTTCGTTGTAGTCGATTACACATACATAAGAACCTACAGGTACCCTACTGCCTTTATAAGTGCCATCCCAGGCATCGTTGGGTCCCCCATAATGAGCGCTGAATAACAAGCGCTGACTCAGGTTGTATATCTTGACCACGTTGTTCTCATATTTTTCAAGGCCTTGAATCACCAAATTATCGGCAATGCCATCACCGTTGGGGGAAAACCCTCTATTGAAATCCGCAAGGGGCTCACCAGTCCCACAATTGCCAATCGCTTCTACGGTTACTATAGCAGTGGCGGTAGACGTTTGGGCACCCTGTGTAGCGGTAAGGGTAACCATCAGCGGAGTATTTATGTCATTACAGGTAAAGGTATCTATGTCCAGGCTCAATTCTGGGGTGTTGCCGCAGCCATAAGTAGAGCCATTGTCTATATCCTCTGGCAAGATGGTCGCCTCTCCATTGGCATCTAACTGTACGGTCATGTCCCGGGCCATTGCCACAAGGTTATTTACATGCGCTTCTACTGTTATCAAAGCCGTTGCCACAGCCGTTTGCCTTCCTTGTACTGCGGTAAGGGTCACCATCACTGGAGTCCCCACATCGTCACAGGTAAAAGTAGTCTTGTCCAGACTTAAGAAGATAGAATCGGAGTTGTTACAACCACCCCTTGAACCATTGTTTACTTGTGCTGGGGTAATGGACGCCTGTTCACTGACATCCAATTGTACGGTAATATCCTGGGCAATAGTTATTAATCGATCACCCTGAACGATTACCGTGGCTGTTCCCGATAACGGCATACTACAGCCCCCATTGGTTACTTCTGTTAGTTCCAGGGTCGTGTCCGAGTCTGCCCCGTTTACTGCTACGTTTACCGTTCCACCAGCTTCTATAATTACCATTCCACTTAGGGCCCCGCTATAGGTTACCATATCACCTGGGGTTCCTGTAATGGTAAATATGGCATTTTCACCAGAACATACCGGGGTATTTGAACTTATTATTGGAGCTACTAGCTGGGGTTTGACACGAACTACTATCTCTACGCGTTCGCTCTCGCAATTGTTGTCGTTGTTTGTTTGACTTACATAATAGGATGTGTCCCCAGCACTTCCCGTATTTGGTACCGGTGCCGTGGTACTTCCCGTACCTCTTGTTGGCTCAGTATACCATAATAAATTTGTTCCGGTTGCCATCAATGCAACGGCGTTATCACCTTCACAATATTCGACCAGTGAACTACTTACCTCGGGTTCGAATACGGCATTAACCTTTACCTCTACGCTTGCTGGCAAATTGGTGACATTGCTTAGATGTCCAGCTACAGCTGCATTTTCAGGGACATGAATGGTAATGAGACCATTGCAAAGTGTTGGTGTGATCTCTACGGTATATTCAGTACCGCTACCTGTAAAATTGTTTGCGGTAGCATTGTCCAAATTAATGTCATCTATCGTAAAATCTGTCACTTCCAAATCAAACCGAAAGGTGATCGTAAAGGGTGATACATCAGCTATTCTCGCCGGCGCTTCTATTGAAACCCCAATCCCTTCTGAGATGGATCTAAAGCCCATCCACCCTGCATTTTCATAATCATTTCTCGTGCCTACAGGCACTATCAAGTTTATTAGGTTACGGTTTATAAAGGTACTTACTTCAATCGATGGAGGATCTGTGCCAATTGACACCACTGCGGCAAGGTCTGGATTTTCGGAAAAAGCATTACCCTCAATAATTCTCACACCATCCTGTATGTTCACAAGGGTCAAGGCATTGTTATTAAAAGCACCACTACCAATACTGGTCACACTACCAGGTATGTCCACACTTTCCAAGGCGTTGCCAGCAAAAGCACCAAACTCAATACTAGTCACACTGTTAGGTATGTTCACACTCTTCAAGTTATTGAACTGAAAAGCACTTTCTCCAATACTGGTAACTGTAAAGTCATTCCCCCCATTGCTTACAGTTTCGGGGATCTCTACTCTGTTAACTGCAGACACGTAACCTATAATCATTACCTCGTTGGGGGTACCGAGCGCCGTTACTTGATATTCGATACCTTTAGCCGTAAAGGTGTCGCCAACGTCTACTTTTTCTCTGATAGATTTAAAGCCAAAACCTGTCCAAGCTCGTACATAATTATTATATGCGCCCTTGGGGACAATAACATCTATTTGGTTACGGTTTGTAAAGGTGTTTGTCTGGATTGATGGGGGATCTGTGCGCTCTGATACCACTGTGGTAATTGGGTTATTCCTAAAAGCTCCAGCCTCAATAGTGGTCACATTATCGGGAATGGCTACATGGGTCAACTTGTTAAAGCCAAAAGCAGAAGCCCTAATATGGGTAACGCCTTGACCAATGGTCACACTGGTCAATTCGTTAAGTGCAAAGGCCCAAAGACCAATTGTGGTCACTCTATCGGGAATAACCACGCTCTCCAAGTTATTGCCCTGGAAAACCGAATTCTCAATACTGGTAATGCTTTGACTAATGGTCACGCCAGTCAAGCCGCTATATCCAAAAGCCCTTAGATCAATCCTTTCCACACTATTGGGAATGACCAACGCAATTCTCAATTTGTCGTGGAGGTCAGGGTCGTGCTCGTTTCCTGCAAAAGCTTGCTGCTCAATAAATCTTACAGTGTTCGGTATGGTGACCTCACTCAACCAATACTCATAACCGAAAGCTTCACTATTAATACCGGTAACTTTATATTCTCCCTGAGGACAATCAATCCTTATCGTTCCGTTGTTTGTTGGCCTAAAGGCATTATTGGGGCAGGTTACGGTTGGAGGTATGTCTAGTTTTCTAACAAAAGAACCTGCTGGGAAACCTTTAGGGTGCCCAAAAATCTTTACCTCCTTAGGGCTAGTGCTAGTTATTGCATATCCGATACCGTTGTCTGTATAAAAATAGTCATCTATTTGCGGTTGCTGTCCATAGCCAGTAAAGCCTATTGATACCATAAAGATGGTAGACAGTATAAATTGTATTTGCTTTTTCATGTTGGAAGGTTTTTATTATGAACTTTTGATTATTATTTCATAACAAAATAGAACCATACAATAGAAATAACCAATAATTGGTGCTCAACCTCGTTAAAAACGGGATGTTATATAGTGATTTGGGGACAATGGGAATCTAGCAGTCCCCTATGGTGATCTGTTTGTCCCTATTCTGGTAGATATGGGCCGTTTTTACCGTCCGGTCTTGTACTAAACCCCACTTTTGTTTTTCTATTTCACTAACTCTATTTTTACGAGCTATCGCTTTTTTGTTGGAGATTATTGTTTTTATATTCTGAAATATCACCTCATTGAGGTAACTATACACATACGTTAGGTGCAATTAGCCAATAAATTCAACATGTCATTTATTATTTAACAACCCTGGCATTATAATAATCTATTGACAAATTTCACGTTTGCTATTATATACAATACTATTCTGAACATGAAAGCATCAATCAAATTAACCGTACTTTCATTAGGATTAATAATCTTAGGATGCAAAGAACTTCCCGATTCCAAATTGGATTTGGATATAGGGAAAATTGAAAATGGTTTAATTACAACTGCTACAGTAAATAACAAAAATGGTGAGTTCAGCATCTATGAACGAATGGAATACTATGGCGTTCCTGGCGTTAGCATTGCAGTGATAGAAAAAGACACGGTCCGAATAAAAAAAGGATATGGAGTTCGAAATGTTGAACTAAAAGATTCTATTGATTCCAATACTATGTTTCAAGCTGCATCTGTAAGCAAGCCATTAACTTGTCTCGCGATATTAAAAATGGTAGAGGCTAATTTGATAGCCTTAGATTCAGATGTAAATATGTACCTAAGAGATTGGAAAATAGACTATTCAAATTACAAGGATTCTACTAAAGTAACTTTACGTCAACTACTATCGCATAAATCTGGACTAACAGTAGGTGGATTTCAAGGGTACAAAAACCATGATAGTCTTCCTGATTTAATAAGTATTTTGAACGGAACTAATCCAGCAAATAATGATATGGTCAAGTTAAAATTTGAACCTGGTACAGATTGGTCTTATTCTGGGGGTGGATACGTCGTTATTCAAAAACTCATCGAAGATGTTTCGGGTAAAGGATATCCCGATGTAATGGACTCATTAGTATTGAAACCCTTAAAAATGAATTCAAGCTTTTTCAATCCAGCTTTTGAGGACAAAAGCAAAAATGTAGCTGTCGGATATAATTATGACAAAAGTAAGGTTGATAATGGGTGGAGGTTTTATCCAGAACTAGCTGCGGCAGGCTTATGGACGAATCCTTCTGATATATTAAAATTTATTAAGGCAATTGGTGACTCTCTAAATGAGAAACCGAATAGCTATCTAACTGATGAAAGTGCTAAGATAATGTTAGACTTAGGCTTTTTTGTTGATGACAAGGAAAATCCAACGGTATTTTCCTTTCGTGGAACAAACAAAGGGTATCGTTGCGAATTTATTGGATTTACAGAAAATGACAATTGCAATGGAGCAATGGTAATGACAAATTCATATGCAAGCAGATATTTAATCCAGGAAATTTTGAGATCAATCGCAAGTCACTATGATTGGAGATATCCTTTTGCGAAAGAAATAGTCGAATTTACGCAAGATATAGACAATGATAACCTTATAAACTATTTTGAAGGTCAATATCAATATGCAGAAAGCAAATATATCATCTCATTAAAACCAAGTGACAGTCTGTTATTAATGAATAGACATTGGAATGGGAACTTTTCCTATTTAACTCAAATTTCTGACAGTATATTCATTGACACATCTACATTAAGTGAATATAAGTTTGCTTTCAATCAAGAAAGTAATAATGTAACGCTCATAATCAATAATAAACGAGAGTATCGAAAAATAAGGTAAGAACCAACAGCACCTAACAATGGTAACCGTTGCACAAGCCAATATTTTTCAAATAATTGACCCTAAATGCGCTCTTTTAAGAGCGTTTTTATTTTGTTGTTATCTTATAAGGAATAAAATTATAATGGCTTATATACAGTTTTATAAAGCAAGGAAAGATGTTTTTGATTCTCAAAAAGCAGCGTGCAGCTCCTGCTCCACTTTTTAACTGTTTTTCTACAAATTTCAGGTACTTCTTCAAATTGTAGGCAGTTGCTGATAGGTGCATCACTTTATTAGCCTGCCTAATCCCGATCGTATTGATTTTCCGTAAGCCCATAAATTGGGTAAGTGTTCCAAACACTGGCTCAACAGTACTCTGTCGTTTGGATTTCATACGTTTGCCTTTTTTGGTTTGTAATCGCTCCTTAATACGCTCATATTCCTCTCTGTAATACGTAACACTAAATTTCTTCTCTTTAGCACTTTTACCCAAACAGCTTGATGATAATGGACATTCTCTACATATCTTGCTAGATATACGGTATTCTTTCTTCTTGGTCTTGGTACGATGATCCAAAAATACTTTCTTGAAGGGTACTACTGATCCGTTAGGACAGATATAATGATCTTTAGCTTCTACATAAGTAAACCCGTCTGGGCCTCCTTTATAGGTCCCGTGTGTTGGTATATAACCTATAATCCCTTTTTGTTCTAGATAAGCGTAGTTCTCTCCACTACTATAGCCTGTGTCGGCAAGTACGTTTTCCAATTGAAAACCAGACCCCCATAACCGCTGTTGTAAACGATCTACTATATCCTGTAGATATTGATTGTCTTTCCCATCGGCATGATAAGCCTTGATGTCAGTGATCACATGGTTAGCCGTATCTACACTTAGTTGGCTACAGTAATTAAGTTTTCTAGCCTTACCAGGTTTTACGCTTATACGCGCATCAGGATCGGTCGGACTATAATGTGTTTTGTTACTGGTGTAACGACTACCTTTATTACCAGCTCCAGGCCGATGATTTTGATGCGTACTCCAGTTGCCAGTGCGGCTCTCTATCTCTTTAAGCTCTTTATCGCTGGCAGTAATACCCCGCTGTTCCTTACTCGCTTTGTTTTCTTTGGCTTTGCGAAAAGTATCTTTATCACGGTTGCTAATATGACGAATATCCGCTAGATGAGCTGTTAGATCCTGCTCTGGAACTTTTAACTCCAAAGTATCCATGCTTGCATTTGCCTTTATCGGAGCTGAGTCAATGGCTTGAGTATTGCCTTTTACCATACCTTTACTAACACACATCTCGAAAATATGAGTAAATACCTGTTCAAAAACTGATTCCGGAAATAGTTGTCGTGTTCGGCTAATAGTAGAATGCCAAGGAAGCTCTTCATCTATATCATAGCCGATAAAATATAAAATATCCAATCGCATACTACAATGATCCATAAGTTTACGATCACTGATGATATTTTCTAAATACCCCACTAAACATAGTTTAAAGAATACAACGGGATCAATACTTTTTTGACCGCTAGATCCATAATACTCTTGAGTTAATCCGTATAAAAACTGAAGATCCAAAAAATCCTTGAGACGTCTGTAAAAATTATGTAATGGAACACGATCACTAAGCTGAAATTGATTGAAGAGCTTTTCTTGGTATATTTTCTTGCCTTGCATAACTAAAGATAACATACCAATCCAAAATCAATAACAAATCTATCTTACATTTTTGTTAACTTGTGCAACAGGCACACTATTGATGTCATAGCAGCTAAGTGATCAATCAAATGGTTGTTGTATTTTTGGTTAGGCTCAATGCTTGCAGAAGGTAAAAGCTAGCACCCAATACGCAGAAAATTCGAAAAGCAAGGTAACATTTTGCTCTGCTACGACACATATATTAACCGTTGTAGGTAATCAAAAAATACTTTATGTTTAACTGGTTTAAAAAAATAAGCGAAAAGGAGAATCTGAATTTCTCAAAACAAATTCTCAAGAATATTCTTTTCGCTGGTTTGAATTAGATGATAGCGATAATCCTTTTAACAAAAAAGTGTTAGATATAAGTTCTTACACAAGAACAACAATGGCTTTTACTAAGGAAAAAACTGTTGCGGAAAAGTATAATGAATTAAGAACATCATTAGGAAAGGAATTAATTGAATTTGACACCTCTGATTTCGATAAAACATCTACCTATCTTCAATATCCGCATAATGGTGATAAATTAGAAGGTATAGCATTTAAGTCCGATTCTATGGACTGTAAATGGGACATATACGCTTATGACAGTTATTTACTTTTTTCCAGAAGTTGGGATGGACAATTAGTCTATAAAGCCAAATACCTTATTAGTTCTGACAAATTAACAATATCCGAAATCCTGTTTGACAATTATTTATCAAAAGACGAAGCCATAAACGATGTTCATTTCTTGATTAAAACTCATGCAATCGGACAAGCTTTTCCTCACTTAATCCCGAAAGAACTAAAAACTGAATCCGAAATTGCTCAATGGTCATTTACTAAATTTGGAAATCGAGCTTATTATGCCTGTTATGATGATATAACGGATACTGTGATTAATTCAAAACAATAACTACCTACAACACGACATATGATGTCATAGCAACTAAGTAATCAATCGAATGGTTGTTGCATTTTTGGTAAGGCGTAATGCTTGCAAAAAATAAAAATTTGCAAACAATGCGCGGTTTTTGTCGAAATTGGGGAAACATTTTACTCTTCTTCGACACATATATTAAACGCAGCTACAATTTTGGAATGAAAAAAACAACTAATAAACTTGAACAATTACTTAATAGCGGATTGGAATATTTATCTCAATCTTCTGAAATGGAAATGAGTAAAAAAATATCTCCTGAAAAGTGGTCGAAAAAAGAAATTTTAGGACATTTAATTGATTCAGGAATAAATAACCTTCAAAGATTTACTGAAATTCAATTTGAGAATAAACCCTATAAAATTAGAAAATACAATCAAGATGAATTAGTAAGAGCCAATGACTATCAAAATTCCGAAATTGAAGAAATTGTGGAGTTTTGGATTTCAATCAATAATCGAATTAAAAATTTGATCAAACTGCAGACCGATAAAACACTGAATTGTGAAATTGAATTAGATAATGGGAATATCTCTGACTTGAGGTTTCTAATAAATGATTATGTCAATCATTTGGAACATCATCTAAATCAAATAAAAAAAGTAGCTAACAAGGTGCATAAATCCTAGTGGCTGCGTCACAACGATTCATACACGTAAGGTTAACAACATTCTCAAAATAAAGACGATTTGGAATATGAAAGAATTGACTTTATTTCAAATCATTTCGTATTATCGTACAAACTTGAAATTAAATATTATACATGATTTACTGTTTTGACACCTATTATTTTGGAAAAAAAGCAAACACTGCATGTTTAGGTTTCTCTTATTGGGACTCTGACACTATCCTATTTGAAAAAAACGAAATAACTACTGGGGTCAAAGAATACCAAAGTGGAGCATTCTATAAAAGAGAATTACCCTGTATCATAAATATTATTGATAAAATGAATTTGAATAATAAGTTGGATTTAATAATTATTGATGGGTATGTAGTTCTAGATGATAATGGTAAATTAGGTTTAGGTGGTTTTTTGTTTGAACACCTCAATGAACAGATCCCAATTATTGGAGTAGCCAAAAATGACTATTCAAAACTGAAGATAAAGAAAAGAGAAGTATACAGAGGAAATAGTAAAAAAGCTTTGTTTGTTTCGGCAAAAGGTATAGATCTTGATTTTGCAGCTCAAAAGGTCCATTCAATGCACGGAAAATATAGAATTCCAACAGTTTTAAAAGCTCTGGATCAAAAAAGCAGATACATTATATGAAATATATTCTTTTAATAAGTAACGGTCCATCTTACCTGGATGTGATTATTACGTGTGCCAGGATTACAGATTGGTCTGATAGTTCAGTTCAAAATCATAAAATCATTTCTTATCAGAAGAAAAGCATAGGAGAGTATGATATGTCACCTTATATACTTGAATTTCTAGAGGAGTTTAACCTATTTGGTGCCGAAGCTATAATGCTTTGTAACAACTTTAGCGACTATATTACTCAATTGCTATTTGATATTTTTGATCAATGTATCCCAATAATAGATTTAAAAAAGGAATGTAATGAATCTACATACTTAGGTATTTCAACTGAAGAGGCCGAAACCATTATTAAGTCCCTAAAATCTGACAACAACGGTTATATCCTACCTAGAAAGCTTTTAAAGCTCAGTGGAAATTATCGCAGTAATAAAGAATTTAATTATATCGAAGAGCTCATAAAAAATAGAATAATATCGGATAAAGAAAAAGGCATCTCTTTAAAGAAAAATACACTATTTGAAAAGGCTGAGAATAGATTGAATCTAAAAATACCAAAACATATAAAGTATTTTTATGAAAAGTTTCCAGAGATTAAAAATGATTTTATACGTACAATTAATCAAATAGCACAAGGAGAGAATTTTTCTTTGAATGTTCAAATATCCGCAGAATTTGCCAGGCAAATAATAATTTGTTATTTGGACTTAGATGAAACATCTAAAAAATCTGTGCATGAGCAAATAAATGTACTGGATTACAAAAACCGAGTGTCCTTCCAATCTGACCTGGAGTACTTATTGATTGAGGGAGTACTACTATATGATACCATTAATAACGCATTCAAACTACCAATCATTCAAAAGGCGTATAAATACTTGGGTAGTGATGAAAAACAAATACAAGTACTTTTACTCACTTGGGCACATTGCGGTGGTTGGGGTGGCACCGTATTAAAGGGATACAAAACTTCGTTTGAAGGAGGTGGCTCACATGACCTTTTACTAGAGGTAGAAGTTAAGGATACTCTCTATGAATATAGCAGTAATTTTTATGGTGATAGTGATGGACATCATTTATCAGACTATATAGAACATATTAAACAATAAAGCATATCGAATATATAATCCACATATACCTTTTCTTTCGATTTTGGGCAGCAATGATTTACAATAAGAATTCATTACCAAAGGAAACTAGAGTTTCAAATCCTAAAATGGAGACTGAAGGTATGTCATGGGCAATTTTTTGGGAGGATGAAGGTCTACCAACTCCGTCATTTAATTTGACTCGTGCCTTTGTATATGTAATCCATTATAGGACTTGCTTGATCGTTGGAGATAAAGGTAAAATAGTAAGTTACGGACCAAAATACTTTAACAAACTAATGTTCAAACTTGCAAAAATTCACTTTCCTGATTGGATCGGTTTTAACAAAGAAAGGTGTTCATATGAACCGGAATTGGCCAATAGAGTTCTAAGGATTCAAAAAGTAGCTGAATGGCGGTTGAATAAAATGTTTGAAAATGAAATTTAAAAAGTTTATACCACTATGTATATTGCATGTGCCTCTTTTGGAGTGCAAACGCATCACACATTAAACGTAATAAAAAAAAGCCAAAAGCACACCTCTATCTTTGTACCCCAGTACCCAGTATTACTATAACTTTGTTACTTATTGTATCGGGAAGTAATTATCCCATTACTGTAAAAAACACCTATCTCTATTATTTATAGGTTTCCAATAACTGGTTTTGCTCCTGGATAGCATTCTTAAATTCTGTTTTTAGGCTTGAAATTAAATCTTTTACGCTAGGTGCATCATGAATGGCTGCCACTCCTTGACCTGCCGACCAGATAGTAGCCCATGCCTTTGCTTCATTCTCATCCACCGTTAGTTCTTCACCAAAATCTACTTTAGTCTTTCGGGTCAACATTTCTTCGGTAATCCCCATGGCCTGTAAACTTGGACCTAAAAAATTTGCAGCAACCCCAGAAATAGCGGCAGTATATACAATATCACTTGCCCCACAGTTAATGATCATCTCTCTATATTCTTTTGGAGCTTTGCTTTCTTCGGTATTAATAAAACGAGTCCCCATATATGCCAAATCTGCCCCCATCTGCATAGCAGAGGCGACATCTCTTCCTGTACTAATACATCCAGAAAGTAATATGGTTTTCTTGAAGAACTGTTTAATTTCGGTAATAAATGGCATAGGATTTAAGGTGCCCGCATGCCCCCCTGCTCCTGCTGCTACCAAAATTAATCCGTCTACTCCTGCTTCGCTAGCTTTTTCGGCATGTCGTTTTTTGATGACATCATGAAATACCAATCCCCCATAGCTATGTACTGTATCTACCAATTCTGAAACCGCTCCCAAGGAGGTGATGATTAATGGAACCTGGTGCTTAACACATAAAGCGAGATCAGCTTTTAATCTTGGATTTGAATGATGAACAATGAGATTTACACCAAATGGTGCTGCTTTTTTACCTGTTTCCTTTTCAAAATCCGAAAGTGCTTCTTTGATCTCAATCAACCATTCTTCGAATCCTTCAGAAGTTCGTTGGTTTAACGCCGGAAAAGTCCCTACAATTCCATTTTTACAACACTCGATAACCAATTGAGGTCCAGATATCAAAAACATAGGGGCCGCTACAGCAGGCAAGGTTAATTCTTTTATAAAGGGTGCTTTACTCATTGTATACTATATATTAAAGATGATTTCTAATTTCTTTCTACAATATAATACTATAATTGATAAACTACGAAAGCTTTATGAAGTCCGACAATTAAAGATGCTATCCTGAAATTGTTATAGCAATCAAAAAAGACAATGATGGCATTATTTTAAAGGACTAAAAAAGCATTTTTAATAATACCAACAAATAATGTTTTAATAACAATTATATCCTGAAGAAATCTCTCAGTCGGATAGATTTTCATTTTTTGTTTTAATCAACAAAAAAGTACCAGTTACTCTCTTGCTACTGGTACTTTTTCTTTGAATCAGGGATTACTAATAATCAGTTGGACAACTCCAAATCAACAATAGTTCTAACATCATATTCTTGCTCATCACCATCTTCATCGATTTCTGTTTCGGTTTCAGTAATGAACGTGATGTTAAAAGTTTTTCCTATAAATTTTTCACTATTTAGGTTAAACTTCTCAAGAACTTCGGAATTAGCTTTGGCAAATAACATTACATCCTCTTCATCATCTTCTGTAGTATAATTGAAATTAAAATGTTCTCCGTCAAAACCCTCGAATACTCCCGTGATGCTTTCTGTTTCTTCATCCGATGTCTGTGCTTTTACGGTTAGCGTGCAATAAAATAATGCTATTAGGACGAACAGTACGTTTTTTGAATTTTTCATGATATGTAAGATTTAAGTTTTACTTTGTTTTAAAAAAACCAGATTGTTATCACATCAAGTCTGGCGCTTTTAGTAAATCATCTCTTAGATACTTACACGTGATGGGTTGATTGTTTTTTTCTTTAGTTATGACACATTTTTGTTTAGAGAGTCACATCTACTATTTGTATTTTTTGAATTTAAGCCAGTTCTAATTTTTCAATTTTGAAGGATATAAAATCTTCATCGTCCTCTTCAACATATTCAGAGTAGGTAATTTCAAAATATTTACCTTTAAACGTATCCGATTTAAGGTCAAATTTCCTGGCTGCTAAACGAGATATCGATTCAAAAACGATGGTATCACCATTATCCATTATGAATTGATAATATCCATCATAATACTTCTTAAATATTCCATATTCAACATTTTCATTAATAGTTACACCTTTCATATGCACTGATTTTAATAATTAATCTTACATGGTTTGAAAAGAGATTTGATCACCTTCCGGTCGGATTTACCTAAATATTCCATGGTGTCTTTCCAGTATACCCATTCAATTTTTCGAAACTTATCGGGTTCTTTAAGAGAAAATGGTTTATTCGGATCTTTACAAACAAAATAGTGTTTGGATAACTTTTGATTATTCCCCCAGTCCACAGTAAAAGAGCTGTAATAATCCAGATCTTCTTTTAAAAATTGTACCCCCGTCTCTTCAAAAGCTTCTCTAATAAGCGCATCTTCTGGAGTTTCTTCTTTTTTTAAAAACCCACCAACTAATCCATATTTAAGTTTATTACTTATTTTTTGAAATACTAGTAGTTCATCACCTTGATAAACTATCAGTCTTGATTTCTGTTTATGCTTTTTAATTTTCATCAATTAAGTATTAGTTGAGTAATACGTTGCTACATAGTTTTTATCATTTTATCTCTTAAACTTCAATTTTTTCTCAATAGCTTCAATCATAATGTTGGCGATATCCAATCCAGTAGCATTTTCAATACCTTCAAGACCTGGAGATGAATTTACTTCTAGCAAAAGTGGACCTTTGTTTGACCTAATGATATCTACACCCGCAACAGGTAAATTCAATATTTTGGCTGCTTTGATTGCCAGTTTTCGCTCTTCTGCAGTGATTTTAATTTTAGACGCAGAACCTCCTTGATGAATATTCGCTCTAAATTCTCCTTTGGCTGCTTGCCGCTGCATCGATGCCACGACTTTACCGTTAACCACAAAGCATCGGATATCCTGGCCATTCGCTTCTTTAATAAATTCCTGTACCAAAATGTTGGTTTGCACACTTTTAAAAGCATTAATTACACTTTCTGCCGCTTTATTAGTTTCTGCCAATACCACTCCTTTTCCTTGAGTACTTTCAAGTAGCTTGATGATCAAAGGGGCACCATTTACCATTTTGATCAGATCTTTGGTGTCTAAAGGAGATTTTGCAAATCCCGTAATTGGGATATGAATATCATGTTTCGCAAAAAGCTGGGTCGCTAATAGCTTATCCCTGGATTGCGTAATTGCTTCGGCAGAATTCAAACAATAAGCGCCCATCGAATCAAACTGTCTAATTAGTGAACAAGCATAGAATGTAACCGAAGGTTTTATCCTAGGAATAATGGCATCAAATTCGTCAATGATATTCCCTCCTCGGTAACGTATTTCGGGTTCCGCAGCATCCAACTTCATATACGCCTGCTCTACATTAAGAAATACCATTTCGTGACCTCGGGCAATACCAGCTTCCAGAATACGCTTGTTGCTATATAAATTTGGGTTACTGGCTAGTAATGCAATTTTTAACCCAGATTTCTCTTTAAGGAAAGGTTTATACTTTATTTGAATTTCTTCATGTGTAAAAACTTGTTGGGCAAAACTTATTGATGGATTTACCATGTATCGACCTATCAATGCTTCTCGTCCTAATAGCATACGATATTCCATCGCATCACGATTAGCTAGTGTAAGTTCTATATTGAAAGTGTTTTCTCCTAAAGTTAGTGGTGTTTTGATCACAAAACGTTCTTCTGCAATTCCAGAAGAACTTTTTACCACCCTTTTATCATGAAGTTTGGTTTCACATCTAATTACAATACTTCTGTTATCCTGAATAGGGTTTACCTCAAAACGCACCCATTCTTCAGTTCCTTTATGAATCAGTTTGATATTATTAGCTTGAATAGATGAGGTTTTAGCTCCAGAATCTGTTCTTGCCTTGATTGCAGGAATGCCAAATTCATTGAAGACGCACCACTCTTCGCTTCCAATTACCTTTAGTTCGTTATTTGATATTGTTTCTGTCACTTAACTAGTTACTTATCATGTTAATTTTTGAATAAAAAGGTCAATCACTTCTACCAGGATTAGGATGATGATAATCCACTCCAACTTACTACTTTCTCTATGAAACATAATGTCCTTAAAGAGCTCTAGATTTTCTTTAATCATCTCTAATCGATCATATATACTTCGATATCTATCTTTTAAATCGAATACTCGCTTTAGGTCCTGATCCAACTTATTTAAAGTTTCATCATCCCAGGTTACATCAGGCGAATCGAAAATGTATAGATTTTCAGAGATTTTATTTTTAATATTTAATACTCGACCGATATACTTTTTGAGCTTTTTACCATTAATATCTAGTCTTCCGTTTTCTTCAAGATAAGAGGTATGTAATCTGGTATCTTCTAATGTCTGCTCTGAAATATTGGCGTAATTATTTAATGCTACCGATTGAGAAACATTAAGCATAATAAGTCTAAGGGGTTCTTCATCGAATTTCTTCAAAGTAACAGTTCCAAAAGACACTGTATTGGCTGTTCCCCCAATGGCGATATTAATACTTTCTGAAATATATTCCTTAGCGCTATTCTTGGCATACGATAATATTTCATTACAGATTTGTTTTGCTTTTTCTTTACTTATATTGTAAAAACAAATCACACCATATTTAAAAACATAGATAAACTGTCCTTGAAATTGTTCATAAAAAAGTTCATCGGTATCGTGAAATAATAGTTCTGCTTCAAAATTTCTCCTACACTCTCTTATAGAAATTGCATCCGCAATTTGTATCGCATACGCTTCATTTGTCATTTCTTTATGTAGTAAATATCTCTCTATGGTCTTTAAAACTTTTAAACTCTACCATGTAACCGTTAGGATCCTTAACAAAAAAGGAAAGATGTTCTCCTACTTTGTTTTCAAAAAAGTTACCTCGGTGGTCACCTCCAAATCCATAGAGAACAGACGTGAATATAATTTCCCCCATGTCTCCACATCAATAATCACTCCGAAGTGAAAAGAAGGTAATATCTGATCTCCCAGGCGATAATTTTTGAAATCAAAGCTAAACTCTCCTGCCTTAGTAAAAGTGATTTGATTTCCATGTAAGTTGATATCAACCCAATTATCGGTATCCCTTCCTAATTTAGCTCCAAGTGTATTGGTATAAAAATCTTTTGTTTTTTCCAGGTCTCCGCAAGGAAGAGCCAGATGAAATTCGGCATTTTTCATATCTCTTTTGTTTTATTCCTCTTCCATTTCAGATTTGTCAGGTATATCTTGCTCTTTTTGATTATTGCTCTCATCATCTTCATCATGATCTTCCATCGCAATAACAAGACGCTTACTTACCTTTACCAAGTATAAGGTATCTTCGGTTTTCACCTCTACACATTCAACTATTTCGTTTTGTGCATTTCTAAAAGTGATAATATCTTCATCATTATATCCATCGGGATATTTGGTCACTAACAAGTCTAATATGTCATTGTTTAGCTTTTTATAATCTACGATAACTCGTTTCAAATGTGCGTTTCTTGATGTTTTCATTTTCACATATCTAATAAGTAGCCAAATATTAACGGAGCTACAATGGTTGCATCACTTTCTATAACAAACTTTGGGGTATCAATATCTAATTTCCCCCAGGTAATCTTCTCATTAGGTACTGCGCCAGAATACGACCCATAACTGGTAGTAGAGTCACTTATTTGGCAGAAATAATTCCAAAAAGGGGTATCCGTTCTTTCTAAATCCTGATACAACATAGGTACTACACAAATAGGGAAATCCCCTGCAATACCACCACCGATCTGAAAGAATCCAATCCCAGTCTCCGAATTGTCAGTATACCAATCCGCCAGAAAGGTCATATACTCAATCCCTGATTTCATGGTACTGGCTTGCAGTGCGCCTTTCATTACATAACTGGCAAAAATATTCCCCATCGTACTGTCTTCCCAACCTGGTACAACCATAGGTAAATTGGCCTTGGCCGCTGCATACATCCAGGAATCCTTGATGTCTATTTCATAGTATTCTTCAAGTACTCCAGAGAGCAATAACTTATACATAAATTCGTGTGGAAAATAACGTTCTCCAGCTTCTTCAGCGTCCTTCCAAATTTTGAAAATATGTTTTTGTAGTCTCCTAAAAGCCTCTTCTTCCGGGATACATGTATCGGTAACACGATTTAATCCTTTTTCGAGTAATTCCCATTCCTGTTGTGGAGTCAGGTCCCTATAATTAGGTACTCTTTCATAATGACTATGTGCTACCAGATTCATAATATCTTCCTCCAGGTTCGCCCCTGTGCAAGAAATGATATGTACTTTATCCTGACGGATCATCTCGGCAAAGATTTTTCCCAACTCTGCAGTACTCATTGCACCAGCAAGAGAAACCAACATTTTACCGCCATTAGCTAATTGAGATTCGTATCCTTTTGCGGCGTCTACCAATGTAGCCGCATTAAAATGAAGAAAATACTTTTCTATAAATTTTGAAATTTCGCCTTTACCTTTCATCGTATTCTTCATAATTAGATTTAAACTTTTTTAAGGTTTCATTTTCTTGGATATCATCTTCATCATCCAAGGTTTCTTCACTATCCTCAAACTTATAGCTGAGCATTTTATAGAATAACTTGGCAGCAGCAAAATCCGATGCCTTACTTGTTGGGCTTGGACATAATTCAACAATGTCAAATCCTACGACATTCTTCTCAGTAAATACTTTTCTTAAGAATTCTAGCGTTTCATACCATAGCAGACCACCAGGCTCAGGAGTTCCTGTTGCTGGTAATATCGAAGGATCTAAAGCGTCTAGATCAAATGTAATATACACATTATCGGTCATGAGATCGATCACATTATCCATCCAGTAATCGTCATTTGCCATTTCGTGAGCAAAGAATACTTGATCTTCATTCATTACTAAATTTTCTGAAGCATCCATAGAACGAATACCTACTTGAATTAAATTGGTATTTTCATTAGCCTCGTGCATCGCACAGGCATGGTTATACTTAGATCCATTATATTCTTTTCTAAGATCGGCATGCGCATCAATCTGCAAAACGGTAAGATTATTAAAACACTCGTCAAAAGCTCTTATTGCTCCTATAGAAATAGAATGTTCGCCACCAAATAATGTGACAAACTTGTTTCTCTTGATATGATTTTTGGTGGTGTTATACACCGCCTCTACCATAGCTTCTGGAGTATCATTAACCGTAATAGGATCAATTAAATGTATTCCTTTTGTATACACTTCACTATCGGTTTCAATATCATATAGTTCCATATTCTCTGAAGCGTGCAAAAAAGCTTCAGGGCCTTTGTCGGCTCCCTTACCCCAGGTACTTGTTCCATCATAAGGAACAGGAATTACTACTATTTGTGATTTGTCATAGCCTGCATATTCTTCAGGAATACCGGCATATGTGTTACTCGTTTTCATTTTTGAAAATAATTAAATATGGTTTTAAAAAATGGTGGTTAATTCTCGTTTATTATTTTTTGATAAGTTCTTATCCTTTGCGTTTTGATACCCCAGTATTGATAACAATTGGTCAGAAGTTTGTTGTTCTGAAAAAACAGAAGTTACCAACCTACCTTCTTGATCTCTATCTATGAGTATATGTTTTGGTTGAGGGATCAAACAATGTTGTAATCCTCCAAACCCTCCTATGGTTTCCTGATAAGCACCGGTATTAAAAAACCCTATATACAAAGGTTTTTCTTTGTCATATTTTGGCAAATAGATAGCATTCATATGTTGTTCAGAATTATAATAGTCATCGCTATCACATGTTAATCCTCCCAATAAAACACGTTCATATTCGTCGTCCCAACGGTTAACAGCAAGCATAACAAAGCGTTTATTAATAGCCCATGTATCCGGTAATGTGGTTATAAATGAAGAGTTAATCATATTCCATTTTTCCCGGTCGTTTTGTTGTTTTTGATACAATACTTCATAAATAGCACCTCCACTCTCGCCAACGGTAAAGCTTCCAAATTCGGTAAAAATATTAGGCACATCTACTCTAGCCTCTTCACAAGCAATTTGAATCTGATTTACAATCTCATTGATCATATACTCATAATCATAATTGAATGCCAAAGAGTTCTTTATAGGAAAACCACCTCCAATATTTAAACTATCAAGAGATGGGCATATCTTTTTGAGTTTAATATATACTTTCAGGCATTTTAGCAATTCATTCCAATAGTACGCCGTATCGCGGATACCTGTATTGATAAAGAAGTGTAACATCTTTAACTCCACGTTAGGATTTCCTTTTATCTGATCGTTATAAAATGGAACAATATTGCGATATCCAATCCCTAATCGAGAAGTATAAAATTCAAATTTCGGTTCTTCTTCTGATGCAATACGAATTCCTACCTGAAATTTACCTTCAATCGTATCGCTTAATAATGACAATTCCTCGTAATTATCTATAATAGGAATACAGTTTTGATGTCCATTATTAATCAATCTCGCAATATTTTGAATGTACTGATCTCGCTTAAAACCATTACAAATCACATAGGTATGATCATTGATTTTACCTTGAGCTTTTAGATTTTCTACAATATCAATATCAAAAGCAGAAGAAGTTTCTATATGAATATCATTTTTTAGTGCCTCATTCAATACATGTTCAAAATGAGAGCTTTTGGTACAGTAACAGTAGTTATATGTACCCGCATAATTATTCGTTTGAATGGCATTATTAAACCAATTCTTAGCTCTGTTTATATTTTCTGATATTTTGGGGAGGTATGTAAATTTTAAAGGAGCACCGTATTGAGCTATTAAAGCCATTAAATTGATACCATGAAATTGTAACTGGTTGTTTTCCAGATCGAATTCTTCCTGAGGAAAATAAAAGGTTTGATCGATAAGATCGATATATTTAGTTTTCATTTATTTGATTTTGTATTGCATAAAGAAGTTCACAATAGAAACACACAGACGTAAACAGCCCTAACATTCTACGGATCATTCTGAAATGCGATTGGAAAAAATTATAAATTGGTACGGCAAATGACAATAAGTCATTCGTATCAATCTATTCTCATATACGTATAATAGTAACAGTATGAGGAACGAAGGAGATTCGTTCTAAAAACTGAAGTGCAATTGTGTATTTTTTAGAAGTCAGCCTGAGAATTCGGTTCCCTATCCCTAGGGCAGCTTTTGGAGTAGACCTCATTATCCTCCTAAGCCCGAATCTGAAAAAAGTTTTCATTTTGTATAGGCAATGCGTTCTATTTATGAACTCATTATTAAAACAAACATAGTGAAAAAATGAATAAAACAAGTTTTTTTTGTTAATTTTTAAATGTTAAAAAATTAGGCGTTCAAAACAATAACCTAAGACACCTAATTTTACCAGACGTCACATTAATTCTATAATTTTTTTATTATCAAATATGGTCATTGGACTCCAAGAAATTTTTAGTTTGAGTCTTATTATTTTTTGATAAGTTTTTCTGTTATTCCAATCCAGAAAGGGCTAACCACAAGGGTCAACGAAATCAAACTGATCGTAAAGTTATATCCAAAATTTTCGATAATTCCTAAGCTAAAGGCGGTCGAACTTAACAGAAAACTCAACTCCCCAATTTGAGCCAGTAAGGCACCTCCTAAAATGGCTTCTTTCCAATTACACGAAAATACTCGAAGAATTAAGGAGTTTAATAAATGATTAGTAATGTAAACCACAATAATTGTAATAGAAATTGTAAGCAAATTTTGATAGATAAATGATAGATCAATTTGTAAACCCACACTAATAAAAAAGAAAGAGACGAACAATATCCTAAAAGAATGCAACGTATCGTGAATCCAATGTGTTGCCCGAGCAGCATTAATGATCATCCCCCCAACAAAGGCTCCCAAAGCTGCTGATATCCCAAAAAGAGATGTGGCCAAGGCACATCCGAAACATAAAAATATAGCCATAAACACCTGTAACTCATGATCCCGGTATATTTTTTTTGAAAAAGGTAACACAATAGTTCCCTTTATATAGATATACACCAAAATGACTACAATTAAAATCGCTCCAACGAGCATTAGTATAATGTTTTCTGTTGATTCTGATTTTCCTCCTAATTGGGAAATAATGATTAAAAGCGGTACTAAAGCAACATCCTGAGCCAATAAAATACTTAAAACATTCTTACCCACTTTGGTATCTATAAGACTCTTATCTTGTAATAGTTTAATGACTACAGCCGAGCTGCTTAAGGCTATCACAAAACCAATAACTACAGAACGTGCAAAATTCCAATCATAATAATGTCCTATACATAATACCAAAACAACACTAATAGCAATTTGAGAGAGTGTTCCTATAACTGCAAGTTTCCATCGTTTTAAGAAATCAATAAGGTTGATTTCCATACCAATAAAAAACAACAATAGTATTACGCCTAATTCTCCCAGGAGATGAATTGAAGCTGCATCTTGTATAGCATTTAAACCATGTTCCCCAAGAATTACACCGACTAGAATATATCCTATTATGTAAGTTTGGTTAAACTTTCTAAGGATCACACTTACTGCAATTACTAATACAGCAAGTATGGCCACAAGTGTTATAATAGGATCTAAAGAAGAAATTAACAGCATCAAGGAATGGTTTGTTTTATCACCATTAAATGTAGCCTTTTTTGAATTACAATAATGAAATTCAGAAATAAAAAAACCGAGCTTTTTGATAGCTCGGCACAGGTGTTTTTAAAAATTTTTGATTAACCAAATGATAAGATAACCGACAAACAATAAGATAATGATAGACCAAATTGTATCAGAATACTTTTTTAATTTACACATGATGTTAAGATAAAATAAATCGATACTAAATATAATTTTATCAAAAAGATCAAATGGTTTTTTTACCTCATTAATTGGAGTTACCTCTAAGTGTGGTTTAAAGGAGTTGGTACTTTTTCCTTTCATGCGTCTTACATCATCTTTTATTTTTTTCATAAACATTTGGGGTTATTAATGGGTTCAACTTATTTCAACTTTTATCATTTGACACATTAATATTTCTTAGGTCACATTTTTGAATAAAAATTAACGTAACTTATTGGTATTCATTTTCTAAAAAGTAGTTTTACGTAGAAATGCTTTTTAAGATTTGTATATAAAGGTGACCTTACACATTTCTTTGTGTCATAAGGATTATAAGTTTTTTACCATTATTTCAAGAATTGAATTTTGTATCTTTAACAAGCTTATAATTAATGTTTTAAAATGAAAAAAATATTAGTTCCAATTGACTTCTCGGATAATGCTTTAAACGCATTAGCATATGCTCGTGTACTTTTTAATAATGAAGAATGTACTTTTTTCTTGTTGAACGTATATGTTAGTAATCGTTCGGTTATGTTAAGTGAAGAATATAATGATGCGATTTTAGGTGAAATGTCGGATGAATCAGAACATGAATTAGAAGCTCTTTTGAAGAAACTTATTAAGGATAACGACCATTCTAATCATGAATTCAAGGCTATTTCTGTCCCCGACACCCTTTTGAAGGCAATTAACAGTGTTTCCGCTGCAAAAGAAATAGATTATATCGTTATGGGAACCAAAGGGGCTAAGGGCGCTAAAGAAATATTTTTGGGGAGCAATACAGTAAAAGTAATTAATGGAACAAATAAATGTCCTATTATCGTAGTACCCCAAGGTTATTCCCCGCAAATTCCTTCTTCAATTGCTTTTTCAACTAATTTTAAGCGGTCATTTAACCAAAATGAATTAGCTCCTCTTGTTGAAATCGTGTTATCAAAGGCAGCAAAAATTAACATTGCTCGAATAATGGAAGAAGAGTACCTTACAGACAAACAAAATAGCAACAAAGAAACACTAAAGAAGTTGTTTCAAAATATAGACTACATGTTTTGCAAGATCGATGTAGAAACTTCGGAAACTGAAGCTTTAAAAGATTTTGCTATGCAAACTGAATGTGATTTGATTGCGCTTATCCACCATAAGCAAAATTTCTTCTCCAAACTTGTGGAAGAAGATGTGGTTGATAAAATTAGTTTTAACAGTCCATTGCCGATTTTAATTCTTCCAGAATTATAATTATCTCAGATCGTGTTCGGATTTTTTGATTTTCCAAATCAAATAAAAATGTTCCATTTAGGAATCTTACATTATTTACATTTCTTTTTAAATAAGTACTTAGCAAGTTAAGCCTTCAGTAAAAATCATGGAAATTTTGAATGCAGGAAAATAAGCATGTATAGTGAATAAAAACTTGTACTAAGATAATTGATCGTGTGCTTTTACTGCTTTAATTCGTGCACGTTTTAATCTCATTTTCAAAGCACTTTCATTAATATTAAATAAAGTTTGCAATTCTTTTAATGGTATATTATCCTGGTATTTAAGCAGAAGAAGGGCCTTATCTTCTGGGGCAATCATTTCCAATGCTTTCTCTAGTTTTGATAACTTGATTTCAAAAAAATCTTCATCTAATTCCAATTCTTCGGATGCTATCTCGTACTCTTTATTCTTTAATTTTTCCGAAAAGCTGGTTAACTTTTTACACTTATCTCTATTCATGAAATTCACGCAGAAATTATAGGTAAAAGCATAAAGCCAGGTAGAAAATTTTGCTCTTCCTTCAAATCCTTCAATTTTAGTATATAATTTTACAAAAATATCCTGAGAAAGATCTTCTGCTTCATCTTCATTCTTTACAAATCCATAGCATTTATTATAGACTTTTTTACTAAATCTTTCGTATAAAACTCCAAATAGAAGTTGGTTTTTTGATTCTTTAATTCTCTCCACCAATTCTTCATCAGTTAAGCCTTTGGCTTTTTTCAGAACAATACTTGATTTTTTCTCTTCCGGTATTGAAAACAGGTCTTCAAAAGAATCCATAATAAAGTTGATTAATAATACCTAAATATAGCTAAAATAACATGATCCTTTATCATTATATCTGATCTAAAATGATAATGGTTGTTTCGATTTACAGGTAATACATATTTAAAATTTAAGAATCCTATGGTTCCAATAGGTTCTGATTATTTTCCTATGTAATTGAGAATATGAATCAAGACGTATGATAAGCGTATTGATAAACTTCTATCCTTTACGCAACACTTTATGATATAAATCCGCCAATTGGATCTCAATAAAATTGATGATGCGCTTCTCTGACTGGTTATTTTGATACATCGAAAATACTTTTGAAGCATTTTGTTTTTTAAGTATTTTTATGTCTCCTTCCGGATTTTCGATATCTTCTGGTTGTAAATTCCATTTCAGTAAAGCATTTAATAATTGGGTATGGGATGTATAACGTTTTTCCAATATTTTTTGACGTTTCAAATCCTTGGGATCCTTTTGTTCAGCAGTATTGATTTTTGCGCTCAACACCATGTATTCATCTCTAATTTGTCGATCAATTTGTCTTGCTTCGGTAATCAGTTTTATATAAGACTTATAGAGTTTTTCATTATAGAAATCAATAAAGTCAAAATAACTATCCATTTCTTTTAGATACGACAAAGCGATTTCTTTGTATACCTTTTTGTCCTTTTCCTGAGTTTCTAAAAGTTGTTGCTCCAAATCAGTCAGATTTCCGTCTCGGTTCGCAACCAAATGCTCAAATCCTTCTTCTTCAGGAATCACAACAAGCCTTGGTGTAATTTCTTTGGGCAGTCCTTCAAAATAGTATTTTCGATACCGCACCTTGATCGAATCGCTCTGTATTCTTTCTCTCCTGTTAAAATTAAACTTCGGCTTTTTCAAACCAAATGCATAATTATACCCAAATGTTGCGGTAAACTCTGCAAGATTGTCTCTTTCTTCTACCGTTTTAAATAACTGAATGGCATTCAGATTGAAGTTATGATGTTCCAGTAATACATACCCCAAATTCAATCTCACATTTGCTACTTTGGAGTTTCCGGATAGCCCACTGGATTGGTTGTAAGATGCTCCAAATCGAGTGTTTAGGGTTTTATTCAAAAAGCGTTTCCCAAAACTTATAGTAGGCCCCCAGGTGGTCGATTCTTCTCTTCCAACCGTATTATAAGTAGCATTAATAGCTGTAGAAATAGAAAAGTTACTTTCTGTAAAATTAATCGTATGCGCACAGCTAGCATTATGAAAGCTTGAAACATCTCCTATTCGTACATTCCCATCTTGTTCGTTGGCAACATCGTTGAGCGCATAGTTTATCGATAGATTTTGGATCAGTGTTTTTTTACTAGACAGCAAATAGTTCATAGACACCATTGCATTTCTTGACAATTGACGGTAGTTCAACTCCTCTAGTTGTTCGTCTAATAGATCGGCATCATTTACATCATCAAACTGGTTGGGTCTGGTGTTGGTAAATGTCGTAAAGTTTGAAAATGATCCAACAAGAGTAAGTTTGTCTGAAAGTGTAGCTTGCACATTGATAGATCCTACCGTACGGTTGGTGCTATTGGTTTTTGCATTATTGAGATTATCTCTTTGATATCCTATGTTTAAAGCTAATGATACTCTGTTTCTGAAAAAAGTATTCGCAAGATCAAGCGTTATATTTTCAAAATCGTTATTAAAAAAATAAGCTCCCAATGTTTCATAACCTGGATCAATACGCTCGTAACCCAATCCCAGATTTATGGATTTTAACGTATATCCAAATCGGGCTTTGATGGCATTATGATACTCGGTAGAAGTACGATTATTAAAAAATAGTCCAGCCAGAGATGTTTTTGTTGGACTTGATGTATTTGCTCTTGTATCCTGGGTAATAGCTGTAGAGGCATACTCGGCCTGTATCCTATAATTTTTCCCAATTTTTGCTTCTCCCTGAACGCTTAACACCAGATTCTCTTTGGGTAATATATTTCTAGCTTCTGGGATCGAATCTATAGAATTTTGATCATCTCTGGCATAAAAACCAGTAAATCCCAAGCTGTATTTGTTTTTCTTGAGCAATGTTTTTAGTCCATACCCCATCCGGCTAAATGAAGGAGTGGTTCTTGGATTGCCATCATCGTTAATGGCTTTTAAAAGTTCACCTCCCATTGCGTTTACCGTTAATGATTTGGAAAGCACAAGATCTAGTCCTCCTCCAGTAAATTGATGTCCATTCATGGTATAGGGAGAAAAACTCATATTGACGGTACCAATATGCGCCGTGATCCCTTTATAAGATGGATGCAAGCTTAGGGTATTGTAATTAAACGGAAGCTCATAATCCAGATTTTGTCCTTGATTAGAAAAGCTATATTCTATAGGCATCGAAAAACTAAAAACGCTTACGTTAAGCATTCCTTGCAAAAAATAGGTAAACGGTTCTCGATTTACATTTTGGTTAGCATTATAATACACACTGTTTGCCGAAATCTGACCATTGACTTTAAAGGGTTTGCTTTTGATCACCCTGGTAACGGATTGATTATCTATACTCTGGGAGAATGAAAATAACGGCACCAACAAAAACAGGAGTATCTTTTTCAAATCTTTACTAATTTTTGTTGTTGTAATCGCATTCTTTATAAGAACAATAATGGGGTAACATGATCTTCTTGATAGTGATTACTGGATCGTTGTATTCACAACACCTTCAATCAATTGATACTCGGTGTTTATTTTTACATTACTAAAGTCTACCTTAATCTTTGCATCTCTCATGTACGGTACGGTGATATATCCTTTGCCACTAAAAATGCCATTACCTCCACTAACTTCTTGTAGCGTTACATCAAAGTCTCCAGCTGTAAAGCCTTTATTCACATCTAGAGAGGATAATAGCTCCTGGTTAGTAATATCGATATCTGGTTGTATCCCACAATTGTAACTCGAAACTGTGTTATCCAAGGCTGCAATAGTGGTTGTAAATTCTGAGACCGCCGAAAATACAAAGGGGCCATCTACAATACATTGCCCTCCTACCCTATACTCATAAGTTGTGCCCGGTTCCAGGTCATAAATGGTAATAGCACCGTTTCTTGTATTTCCTTTAAACCAATCGTTTGGTGATCCCTTTTTTCGATACTGTAATTGATACTGCTCATGACCGGCAATTTGCCAGGTAATGTTTTCTTTGGTGACTCCCTGGGACTCTGCTAATATGTACTTCGGCTCATCGCAGGTATCGGTATACGTAAAATAATAGATTTCGCTATATCCATCATTTTTGAATATTGAAGCTTCACTAATCCCATCGTTTACCACAGCCCTTACACGCCAACCATACTTCTTATTGGGGAGTAATTGTGTTTCGCCAGGACCGTATAATAATGCCGTAGCTCTTGTAGTCGTTTCGAATAATGGAGGACTCTTTAAGAAATCGGTTTGTGGATCTGTATTGCGATCCCATAATTCTTTAAGCTCAAATTGGTACTCTACATTGGTCGCATTGAGATGCCTTGGAGTCCATGTAAAAAATAGGTTTTGGGGGTTTCTAGACACAATCTGCTCTCCTCTTGAAGGTAGATTTAATAATGGAGGATCATTAAGTACTAAAAATACCGTGGTACAATCTTTTCTGGATAACTTTCTACCCGATGTGATATCAAACACTTCAAAACAAAAACGATAGAGTCCTTCTGGTAATGAAGCATTATATTGTTGCGGGGTAATTCCTATCAAATTGTTTAGCTCAAAATAAGGTCGTAGATCCGTATTTCCCAATCTGGTAGGAATACCTCCCTCTAGCGTTATGGGAGTAGCTCCGGCAACCAGATCCTTATTCTGGATAGCTAGCCCTGCACTATTTTCTATATGCATCTTTAACCGAACCTGAATCGTTGGCTCGACCACATCAATAAGTAAAACATTCAAAAATATCCTGTCCAAAGCTGAAGTGCTATAATCCGACAACCTCAAACTATAAGGAGGGATCAACTGTACGGTAGATTGCACAGGTAGTATCTGTGCCTGTACGAATGATATAGAAAATAAAAATACGATCAAATGCGGTGTAATTTTTTCTTTCATGATTATCTTTTTCTTTCTGTACTTTGATATCAACTACGATATAGGAGTCATCCCCTGCTTCAACAAAATTTTTAATCTTTATGGCTCCTTTTTTACCTTCCTCGGTCTTAAAAAGTACAATTCTAGGTAGTACTGTATTATCAAAAAACAAATCATCATCAGCATCAATCGAAAGGGTCCTCAATAAGGTATCATCTACCATATCATCAAACTGCTGTGCGGGTACTGCTATAGGGCAGGCACATAACTCTTGCGTATTGATAAAGACGGTGCTCTTTGGGTTTTGAAACACATTAAACGGGGTATTGGATAGCTGATCCGGGCTTATAAATTGATTGCGTACAAAAGTGCTATTCAATCCATAAAAGACAAGGTCGATATTTTCTTCTACCTCAGCACTAAGTTCTTCCTGTGTGTATACCTCTCTGGTAACGGTACTAAAAAAACTACCTACACTATTATTTTGATGAGCGGTATTGATCCCCAGTTTAACATCTTTAAATTCTCTAAGGTTGGTATTTCTAAAGAAAGTGATGCTTTGTGTGCTTGTTTTGACATCCTTCCCATTACCCGTGGTTAATGTAATTTCTTGCTCACCTAGTCTATTAAAAATGACTTCTATGTCTTGTTCGTTAGAAGAAGTAATATTAGCACCTTGCAGTGTCCAGGTGTACTCTGTAGCACTGATGGATTTGTTGGTAAACTTTACTTTGGCGGGTATTTGAAAATCATCATCATCAAAATTGATTTCAAAATCAAAGTCTGAAGTTAGGCTTGGAGCCACCTCAACCACAGTACTCCTAGTATAGGTTTCTCTTCCGTTACTTATTTCTAAATGAATTTGATGCTCCCCTGGTTCGTCAAAAACAATTTCTCCAGGATCTTGATCGCTAGAAGTAGCAGGTACTCCTCCTTCGAATATCCATTTGTAGGTATTCGCCCCAGTGGATCGATTTTCAATCTTATAGGTGGCAGGAGGAAAAGTACTGACCAGATTAGTGGCTTTGAAATCAATAACTACCGGATCATCGATTTTAATTTCTAAAGTTTTTGAATCCTCAGAACCATCAATATTGGTAGCGGTAAGCGTTATGGCATGTGTTCCTTGAGTGTCGAATTTTATTATTCCCGGGTTTCTATCTACAGATCGGTTAAGATTTGCTCCTTCAAAGCGCCATTCGTATTGATCTGCTCCTTCGGTTCTGTTGAAAAACACAATACTCACCGGAATCGAAAAATCATTATCGATGACCTCGTATTCGAAGTCAACGACTACGGGTATGGCTTCTTCTTTAAGACAAGACCAAAATAGCAACGCTAGTAGTATGTATGCAATTTTCTTCATATACTTACTCTATAACTAGTTTTCTTCTTGCGGTACCTTGTGGGGTTTCCAGGATCACCAAATACATCCCTGAGGAAAGCGTAATAGTATTATCAAATAGGAATTCTATATTCTCTTTCCCCTCCTTTTCATCCAAAACAGCTCCTGAGGTGAGATGGATAATTTTTACTGAAATATCTGAGGCTTTTTTGAGTGCTATTTTTGTTTTGAAGGACCCCGTACTTGGGTTTGGAAACAAAACAAACTCTTTGACAAAACTATCTGTATCTGAAGGTTTATAGGTGTTAATCGCAGGTTGTACGATAATTGTTTTATTGAAATCCATATAACAATCCGCTACATGCGAACGTAAATTAATGTCGTAAACCCCTTCTTCATCAAAGAGTAAGGTCAGCTCTTCTTTTGTCTCATTAATAACTGCCACATTCTCAGGGACACTCCACTCTACTTTTTCTCCAATAGGAGAACTGATATTAATGAGTGTCACCTCTTGCCCTACATAGGCTTGCGTAGCAATCAGATAGT
Source organism: Aquimarina sp. KJ22-3 (assembly GCF_055808215.1). Taxonomy (NCBI): domain Bacteria; kingdom Pseudomonadati; phylum Bacteroidota; class Flavobacteriia; order Flavobacteriales; family Flavobacteriaceae; genus Aquimarina; species Aquimarina sp. KJ22-3. Next base: position 3,372,067 of record NZ_CM147859.1, read on the forward strand.
GTGCATCGATGGCTTCGTCAAAAAATACGACTTCTACAGTATCTTCATTGGTACATCCCACCCCATTAATCACTGTTGCAGTATATACTCCTGCCCGATCAATCAGTACCGAACTGTCTGTACTTGTAAAACCATTATCTCCAGACCAATTATAGGTAGCCCCCGGATCTTCGATAAGTACATCCAACACCAAAGTCTGTCCCTGGCATAGTGCATGCCTTTCGGGTAAATCAACCTGCACCAAAGGGGGATCATTAAGTATTGTTTCATAAAAAGTTTTACAACCCATTTGATCCATAACTTCCAAAAGATATGTTCCTTCAGTTAATCCACTAATATTTGTGTTAGCAGATCCTGTATTCCACAAATAAGTATACGGGGGTTGGCCTCCTTGTACGGTAACTTCTATAAATCCATCATTACCTTGATAACAAGTTGGTGCTACCTCGGCTATTGGATTAATTTCTAAACCATTGGGTTGCTCGATGGTAACACTACCTTCGATAACACACCCTTTACTATCCGTAACATAGATCAAATGCTTACCCGCTCTAAGATTGGTTGCTATTGCCGTTGTAGCTCCATTACTCCAAAAATATTCGTATGGAGGAATTCCTCCTTGTACAGTTGCTGTTGCGGTAGCATCAGATCCACTAAAACAACTGATGTCGGTTTTCTCGAATGAGATTGATAACACCTCGGGTTGCGCTAAGTAAAATGTACTGTCTATTGCATTAGATAGTGTGTACTCTATTTCGCCATTGCTATTGATAAAGGAGGTATAGTTCCCTAATACAATTCCGTTTTTATCTACGATATTCAATGCATAATCCCCTACACTTTGGTGTTTGATAATACTATCATTCACATTGATATCTGTCCAAACATTATTAATCTTCTTTTTCCAATTGTAATAGTATGGTAGAGGCTTCCTTTCTTCATTACTAGGCACATTATCAAATGGTACTGTTTGTGCATTAGATTCATAAATCACTCCACCAGTTACATGAGCTACAATTTGCCCATCCTGGAATTGATCTGCCAGATTAAATGGAGCTTCAAAATCCCGCCCATCGTCAAAAGCGTTATTAATATTACAGGAGACTGTATTTGTAACTTCAAAAACCACTTGTATCGGGTCTGGTTGTTGCAGATTATAGCTAATATTCTCTTCAAAACACCCTGTCTTGTAGGTAGCTTCGTCATAGTTTTTGTCGGTTACTCGCAGCGTATAGATACCCGCACCTATCGAATGTAATGTGATTACATACCCCTCGTCGTTATCTAAAACTTCGGTGTGCACTGTATTGAGTATGGTTCCTTCAGAGTTCTGGAACTCATAATTGTATGAGCCATCATCCAAAGGCGTACCTCCGGTTATTACATATCTAATTTTTCCATCGGTAAAACCATTGGCGGTAGGTTCTTTTTCAAAAACCTGAGCTACATTGAGTGTCATATCAGGCTGAACGATAGACTCTATTCTCTTGGTTATGGATAAATCATTGATAAAATACCCTGTGCAGTATGTTGAACCAATCTTTTTTCTTACCTGTATCTCATAATTATTAGGTCTCAGATTTTCTTCGATATGTTGATCGGTAGCTTCAAAATCCTTCCATTCTATAGGTGCTATTTCGCTAACAGGGTTTATGGCATATTCAAAAGTACCTGGCCTTCCGCCTTGAGCGGAGATCGTGATCACCCCATCATTGTTATTAAAAACATCAGTATCGCCATCATTACAACTGGAATCTTTGATGGTTACGTCAAAAACAATTTGTGATGGATCTACCAAAATTACGGGATCTACGGGATCTCTTACAATGGTACTCAACCGAACGCCATTGATCGTCAAATTCCCTCCGGCAAACTCTATTTGATATTGACCCGCTTTTACCGCATCAAATGTATAACTAAAGCTACCATCACTCTCGCTATCAAAAGTAGAAAGGATGCCACTGGTATATCTTACTCCCAAATCGTCCTTTAAATTAATCGTCAATTTTTCTTGCAGTGCATTGTTCAAGTTTCTACCAAAGGAGATCGTAACCGATCCATCGCCTTCAAAACAGACAGGGTCAACTTTTGCGATATTCGTTACTCTAGGAGCCGATGGATAATAGGTAAAAGATATAGGGTTAGAACTTCTACAACCCGTATCCAATTCTAATCGAATTCTCTTACCATACGCCGATTGAGGTAAAAAATCTTCTCCTTTGATACGCAATACTTTTTGCCCATTTTGAACAGTTACATACCGATTAGAAATGTATCTGTAGTTACGATCACTACCTATTTTGTACTTCCAATTATAGCTGTAACCATTTATTAAATTATCGGGGATTCCTATAGTAAGATACTCTTCGCTGGCCAGGTACAAAGGTCCACTTGGTACATTGACCTCTACGATAGGATCGGATCTCACCTCCAAATCTCGCATATACACATAGGCAGCATGATAATAAAATATATCGCCATAATAACGATCATCGGGTTCCCAAAACCCACTATATCCCCTAGAATAACAAGCCCCATTGTAATCTACTTTGATCACATTCATTCCCCTATCTCTAAACACATCGGTATACCAGCTTTGCGGAAAATCATAAATAGCAAATCCTTTACACAACAGTCTATCCTCGAACTTATTATCGATATGAACTTTTATCGGAAACTGATCCTTTGTGAATTCATGATTTCCAGTGTCGTATCGAAATCTTCCCGTTTTTCCTCCGGTATCTACCGTTGTAATCCTACCATTATTTTTATCTAGAAAACGGATCTCTTGCATCCCTCTGTCACAAATAGTGGTTCCAAAAAACCATGGCCCATCAGAATAGGATCGATCTCCAGAAACAGTAAGCCTATAGAATGCCTTATTACCTTGAGTGAGCGTGATTCCTTCCTGACCCCATAGCATAGAATTTGCAGATGTGATGCATACTAGTAAGAAGATGATTTTTTTCATAACGATACGATTTGCTAATAGGTAACTTCTATGGATTTGGATTGAGGTAACATGCCGCGATTCAATACCGTTTTTAAGGTGTAGGTATAGGTATTGTCTGGATTTATTCTGGTATCCACCAACTCATTTACATGAGCGGGGATCTGTCTCCACAACATAGGAGGATCTTCATTCTTGGAGCGATATACCAATATCTCTGCCACTTGATCCGGCATTTTTCTCCAGGATAGGGTTATATTCTTTTCTTCTCGATCTGCGGTTGCATTAAACCCTTTAATCATTGAACCACCACCTATCAGGTTAGCAGTTATAGTAAGCGGTGTAGAGGGTTCTGATTTTAACTCATTCCGATCAATAGCAAAAATGGCATATCGGTATTGCCTTCCAGCTCTGATATTATTATCGATATAGCGAGAAATCGTATCAGTTTCAAAAATCAATTGCCAATCGCTTTGATTTGTAGCTAGTTCTTTTCGATACAAACGATGTGAAACTATATCGTAACTACTACTATTGATCCACTGTAAAGAAATACCCTGTTTTGTTACTTTGTAGTCCTCAAAAATCGGTGGAACAGGAGGAATAACATCCGGTTTCTTCACTTCTAACTTTTCAGAAAACTCGGATATATTATATCGATTATCTAAAGCAACTACCTGGTAAAAAACACTAGGATTTAAAGATGTTACTTGGGTAGTATCGATAAAAGTGGTCGAAGTAATTAACTCTGTTGAAACGGGAATTGTTTGTTCTTCTTTAAGATTTGCCTTTCGAACGATATACCCTCTAATATCATTTTCGGTATTGGCCTGCCAGGATAGTTGTACTATTCCCAAAGAATCTATAGTACCCTTTAGACCCACCGGTGCTGCCGGAGGGATAGAATCCAACGTTTGCACAAAATGCATCAGTGAAGCGGTTTTTTGATGACTTATCCCGATTGCATTTATTTTGTAATAATTCGAAGCTTCTACTTTTTGAACTGTAACTGATCGTTGATCTCTCGGAATATCCTTTTTTATTGTTGTATAGGGACCTTCTGTTTTTGGAGCCCAATCAATAGAGAAGCTCTTGATTTGCTTTTCGGCTTGCTCATCAAATGTCCAATTCAAAATTACGTCTCCAGAGGGTTCTATGCTATTTGAAATGATCTTCGGGACGGCCGTTAGTTTTTCAATACCTCTTGCCACAATAACTTTTGACGGAGGACTTTTTTCACCAAAGGCTGAAATACCACTCACTCGATAGTAATACGATTTGTAATTTTCGGCTACGCTATCGGTAAAAAACATTTGTGAATTTTCCTGACCCTCCTGACTAAAATTGATAAAAGGCAACCCTTCATTTACCTTTGCAAAGTTCAAGCTATCTTCAGATTTTTCGATATCATAGGCGGTGTATATAGATTTATATATATCCTTATCCCAAGAGAGTGTAATTTTATGATCTTCTGACGAAGTAAAAAGATCAATTGGAGGAGGTAGTGTTTCTTCCTTTTCTGTATCTACCAATTTCAACCCTGTTTCTACCTTAAGTTTGGGATCTGCACTTTTAATTCGATATAGATATACGGTATTAGGTTCAGTATTAGTATCTGTATATCCTAAACCTGCCAAATTCGCGGCTTCAAAATTCATATCAGAAGCTAGTAAGACAAATGAAAATCTATTGTCTAAATCTTTCTTTACGGTAAACATAGCGGCTATCGGATTGGCAATAGGCTTACTACTTCTTTTACCATAAAGCAATTGTGCTGCCATTGCCGCATAATCATTCTTGTTGGCAATAGTTCTCCATGCTTCCAATGGTTTTGGCTTAACGGTATCCAGAATTGTTTTACCAAAAGAGGGAGGCATTAATTTTCCGTCTTTTTTTACGGTAACACGTTCGATCAAATAACCTTGCTTGTTCAGTTTCAACCAGCTTGCTGGAGTGCTAGGAGCCCATCGTAGATGTACCTTTGTCTTTTTGTTAAGCGCTAGTACTTTTATTTGAGGTGTACGCTCTTCTTCTTGAGCATGTATGACTACAGGAATTCCTAAAAAACAAGCGAAGATGATATATAGGGTAGTTTTTTTCATTCAAAATCAATTAATACACAAAATCATATACTGCATAAGACTTTCTAATTCCTCCTGGTAGGATATAGTTAAAGCGTGTTCGGTACTTCCCTTCTCTCATAAAACCAAATCGGTTGTCAAGGAATTGAAGTGCACTATCGGTATCACTCAAGATTCCGTTATGATAATCATCACTTATCCGAACCATGATATCTTCAAAATCATCTCTATACGTTCTTGGTAACATGTACTTGTATGGAAAGTTTTTGGAACGCCACTCTGTATCAGTATTGTTATTAATGCTGGCTACATAATTTGCTCTTACCGAAATTGACTTTGAAGGTGCTATGCCCAGAATTTGAGTATCCCGAGTGAAGTTGTATTTTCCTGCAATAGGATAATTGTTGTACAATATAGGTGCAATATCTTGCTTAAAGTAGTCATCCTCCAAGGTCGAATTGGCAACAACCAGAGGTTTGCCTTCTGAGTATTGACTTCCTTCGAGTTCTACTAAATCAAAACCTTCATCATGTTGTTCGATGGTTGATGCCAGATAAATGGCATCTATATACACCTTCCCAATAAAATTCTTATCGGTTTTTATCGCCTGCATTTTATTTCTGAAAGTATTGTAGTGGCTAGAAGTAAAATTGTACGTTAATCTATCGATTTCAGCATCTGTTCTTACCACATTTTCTGCTTGATTATTCCTAATGGTGTAAGTACTTCCATCCGTATTCTCATTGCTGGCGATATCATTAGAAGCCTCTGATGTTTTGGTTGATCCTCCTACCGAAGTACTCACCATTTTGATGGTATAGGCTGTTTCTTTCTCTACTGGAGGAATAGCGTACGACAACTCATTGCTTGTACTGTTATATTGAATTGAAGTTTCCTCTGTGACATTGGTGGTCACCTCAATGTATTTTACTTTGGTGCTCCAATGGGAGTTTTCGAATAAGTAGTCTTGTCCCTTTTTAAGCTTTACATATCCGGTGGGATGCTCATTTCTATAAAACAGTTTTTGATTCACCACTGGATAAGAGTATTGTACGTTTGTTAACGGAATATAGGTAGGCGCATCGCCTGTGGTAAATTTCACCGTTCTAGTTTCTAGATACTCTTCACCATTAACTTTATAAGTTCTGAAAACCCCATCTATTTTTTCTTGTAATGTAACCTCTACCTGAGCTGTTAATTCCTGATTTGGCGGTAAAATATCAAAGGATTCAAAGGTAAGATGGGTATTCGCTGTATTCCATTCTAATCGCCCGGGGATATTGGTATCGTTAGCATCTTTTAATGTAAACGTTTTGACTTTTATTTTATAAGTTTTGGTTTGCTCATTAACATCCAGAATTTCTATTGGTGCATTGGCCTCCATAGCTAATGCTAGTTGCGGAGAGGTAAATACATCTACGCCCGATTCGTTCTCTGCGGGTGACACACTTGAGATCAACTCTACCCCTAACGCATTATCCGGAACAGGGTCACAAACAGTTCCTATAGTAATGTCTTCATTGATTCTCCCTTTAATCAAGCCTCCTAAAACACTATAATTGGCTGCAAATCTAGCCTGAAACCACGTTGGATTAGGACCACCAAATCTCCCTAAAAAAGCACCACCACCTTCTATAATCGGGAATCTTCTATAATCTCCAAATATCTCTACACCAATTCCTAGTTCTCCTTGCATAAAAGCATAAGCCTGTCCTGTGGCATAAAACCCATCATTACCAATAGGCGATATTCCATTACAGCTCATCTGGTTGTGATATTTTTTCATCAAAACATCAATCCCAAGTCCAGCGGTAAATCGAGCGTAAAGCGGACCAAAAACCATATTACCGGTATCGAACTCATACGCCAAACCAAATGCTGCACCGGTTCCTGCGGCCAACTGATCTCTATATCTACTCTGCTGATCTTCTAGTACGCGAAGTTTATCTCCCAAAATATTTAATACCCGATACGGAGGAGGGATAGCTTTAGGTAAGTTTTGTCCAATCATAACATAGCCTGAATAATCTATTCTGAAATCCCCAAATCCCGAAGAAAGCCCCATTCTATTCAGGGGGTTCCAAAATGGGCATACCATCTTTCCTGATTGATCTGTATAATCCCTTCTACAGCTTTTTTGGCCCTTCCTTTACCGATAATCAAACCATCTCCGATATCCGTATAGACATCCAAATACGTATAAAACGCCTTGTTTTCGAAATCCAATTGCCCAAATAAATAAGCATCTACTCCATCTACATCTGGCATAGATTGTATTTCGGTGACATCTATACCTGCTTCCTCTTCTGAAACTTTTTCTGATAGCGATCGTGTATCTCTTATTTCATTGTTGGTAGCATGATCGTATGTTCCTCTTTCATCTCTCCCTTTATCATCTTTGGCAGGCCCCATTATTTTGTTACCATCTTTATCCAATTTGTATAACTTTCCCTTATCTCCATTGGCATATTCCATTTCTATAGGCTTCCCTTTTTTATCCCTGGCCACTTCATAAGCTTGCAATTGTTTGGACAGCTTATTTTTCATAAACATTTGTGGATTGTCAAGCTTATTGAACCCTCGAGCTTGCCCGATAAAGGATAAACTGTTGATTCCTCCATTTTTATTGATATTCAGCTCTGCTCCTGCTCCACATCGCATCAAATTATCACCCCCATGATGCCAGAATACGATAAATTTGATTCCAAAATGTCCCATAGCGGGTTCATATGAAAAGCCTGAAGGCGATACCTTGGCGCTGGCATTACTGGGATCCATTCTACGTCTCATATTATTATATACTCCCCCACCAAATCCATTGATTTTAAAAGCTCCTGTGGGAAGTGTAGCTGTCGACTTGCTAAACAATTTTTGAGGAAATTCTGCCGAGAAATCAACATACCAGAACGATGCATCTTCTGCAAATAAGACCTTCGATTTTATTCTGAGATTCGTATTACTGTTATCCTCTTCATAATTTTGTTCGGATTTCTTTCGTTGCGAATCTGTAAAATCAATTTTGACTTCTCCATCCCCTGCATAGGCATTTCCATAGATAGAATCTCCATAAGTTCTTTTTACAAATGCCTTTAACTTGATAAAGGTCCAGCGTCCTTTTACCGCAATTTTTGCCCAACGGGTATCCTTGTACTTCATACTGGAAACACCATCTACTACTTCATCTTCCGCAATCAGATCAATACTGGTACTTCCTCTTATAAATTTCTTTTCGTCCCCTCCTGTAAAATCCATGCTTACATCAAACCCCAAAGCTTTTTCATTTTTCTCGGGATATTTTTTGTAGGTGATGGCATCCAAAGAAACATTAATCCTGGATTTTTCTTTTGGAGACAATCGTCCAGTTTGTTCATCTCTACCTGTACTATCTTTTGCGGTTGCATGTCTTTCTTTGGTATTACTGCCATTACCCATAGATAAGCCTTCGGTGTAGCCCAAATAATCAATATCCAGAGTAGCCCCTACAGTCTTCATTTTTAAACCTTCAAAAGTGAGTCCTTTGAAACGCACCATATCCGTTTCATCTTCAGTAACCCCTTGATCAGTAGTATAAGACTGTGTAGCGTTCTCTGCGGCCTCTCGTTGTTTTTTTGAAGAGATGATCGTCGTCATTATCCCATTAAGATTGGTTTCTGGTCTAAAGTTGTCATTCTCTACAGGCATTTTTATATACGAACCTGCTCGTAGCTTTATGGAAGCCAGAAATATGGGCACATCGATCTCATTGAGTGTTGTAACTTTGGTGCTATATTCCTCATCTGAAATTACTCCTTCGAACTCCAAAAGAGAGGTATCTGTATCATCGGGTAAAATACCGTTAGTATCATTATATGAAGAAGTAACCACTCCATCCGTACCATTTTTTATATCCTCAAAAATAGGAAGGCGCATACCTCCCGAGAATTCTGATTCAAGGATGCTATTATTGAGCAACTCCAAACTGATGGATGATACAGACATCGGCCAACCTATAGGTGCTGAAGTGACCCCATCTTGTATCGAAATAACGTCTTCTTTATAGATCCTCCCCGAAAGACCATTTTGATCTATAATCAAGTCAGCACCTTCAATATACACTCGATCGTCTGCGGCTATGCTTTCTTTGGTTTTAAATACTTTGGGTAAGCCAATGTGAGCTGATGAAATATAAATTCCTCTCCAGGTATTCTCGTTTGGTAATAGAACTCCTTGCTCATGATACTGTTGAGGGAATACAATAGTATCTGGATTTCTACTATCACTAAAATCAAATACCGCCTGATTACTTGTAAACGTAAACTTGTTTTCCTGATTGGTAAGTGCAAATGGTGGTAACTGCACATCCACTATTAAATCGTTCCAGGAAGCAGCGGTTGCAGTAAAGGTTCCGGTGACACGATCGGTACTATTCTGTATAGGTTCTCCGTTGGACTGTATAGGAACCAATACGTTTCTGGAGATAGATACCTCCCCATCAATACTCATCCCTGTAACTCCATTACAATCAATAGATACATGCGAAGTGTTTTGGGTGGTAGCATTACTATAATTTGCAGTCCCATTTAAGGACAATAACCAGTTGGAAGAATGAAAAGGAATCTGGGTATTTCCTAACAGCACCAAATTAGCACTTCCAATAGTTCCTCCATTACCAATAAGACCACCTTGCTTGGATAACTGCACATTATCTGCTCCGAAAAATAATTCGATCGGTAATCCGTTTACATCGGTTTGTGGAAGAACAACTTTTACAAACACCTTAAAAAAAGTTTGTACACCGAATTGCGCCTCGGCAAATGCAATTTGATACTCTACTTCGTCGACTACTTCTTTGATCCCAGCAGGAAGAAGAATTTCTTCATTAGCTCCTGAAAATGTAGAAATCCAATTTTCAGAATCTTCAATTTTTTCAAATACTATTCTGGCTTCTACCTTTGCGCTTTCGGTATTAGAATTTTCAAGAAGTTCTTTGGAGGTTTGATCTAAATAACTATTAAAACTGTTATCTTTTTGGTGTTCTTTTTGCCGATTACTTTTTACTAATAAGGAATCTGTGTGATTGAGTTTGGTATGACTTTTTGCTACAAAAAATGACATACAAAACAGTAAAAAAAGCAAGGGTTTACTTTTTAGAGTAAGCACGTATTGGGGTATTTTGGTTGTTGATTAGTGATCTAGTTACTAGGTGTGAAAGTAAAACATTTAGCCGCTAAGGGAGTATTTTCTTTGTTATCATAAGTTGATTTTACAGTTACATCAATATTAAATACATAGTGTTTTAGAACTTAATTAAAGTACATAGTTTCATTTATTGGTTTTTCTACATTTTAGAAATTTTCAAGAAGATAAATCGCCATTCTTTTTTGTGATTTTTTCTATCGATATCATACTAATAAGTTAAAAACCGATCTTAAGAATACAGTAAAAAGTATGTCAATAGTATACCTCCGGAAATACTGAAAACACTGATAATTAATTTTTTAGTTATCTTAAACAAAACGAAACTCATGCAAAAATTCGCCATTACCTTTAGTGTTATCTTATATGCTTTTGCCGTCCCCTATCTTGAAATAAACGATACCCATGTTTTTAATCCGGATTGGACTCCACATGTCAGAATTCATGAAGTTTGGCAACTACTTACCAATTCTGGAATTGGGATTTTGTGTTTATGGTTGGTATGGAAGAAAAGTGAAATCTTACTTCCTACCATTTTAAGTATGCTGATTACCGGAGGGTTTCTAATTGCATTTTTTATAAAAGACACTTATGGCGGATCAATGAAATACTTAGACGGAAGTGAAAAAACACTTTTAGGTATTAATATCGGTTTACTTGGATTTGGAATCGCATTCTTGCTCTTACTTTTTTCACTTCTTACCTTACTAAAAAAAGCGTTCTTCAAACTAAGCAGCATTGATCATAACAATGAATGATTTTTAGAGCAATGCTAATATGAATGATCGCACTCTTATCTATGTTACTTCATCTTGCTACAATATAAAATGACATTTTTAGACAAGTGTTTATTACAAAAAAGTCATAGTTTTAAGCTATGGGAAATCATTATATCAAATTTATTTACTGTAATGAACTACAAATTGCTGCTTCTTGTGAAGATCGTGTTGGGGATGTGATGAGTACATATCTTCCTAGTACCATATTGTTTTTTACACAACTGGGAACACTTCATTTGAAAATTGGTAACGAGGAGTTTCTTATCCCTAAAAATAATTTCGGGTTAATTCGGAAACATCACACTGTTGAATTGCGTAAAACCTGGAGTACCGAAGAGAAATTTGCAAAAACCTATGGTTTTGTTCTTACCAATGATTTTATCAAAAAAGTCATTGATCATATAGAATTACCTAAATCTATCTCTAATACCAACCTATGCTTTCTAGACGTTCCTAACACTGATCAATTACAGGAAATAATGGATTCTTTAATCCAGCATATTGATAATGGTGAAAATTTGAATACTTCTTATGTAGAACAGCAAACTCAAAAGGCGTTACAAGCGCTTATACTTGCTAACAAGGATATTGGCATCATTTTTAAAGAGTTTTCCCAAAATGAGAAAGCAGACCTAGAAGAACTTATTCTTAACAATTACCTCTATAATCTGCCCTTAAAGGTTCTGGCAGAACAATCTGGAAGAAGCTTATCGACTTTTAATCGAGATTTCAAAGTAATTTTTAATGAGACTCCTCATAAATGGATCCTAAACAAACGCCTGGAGCATGCAAAACATCTAATGGAGCATGATCATGTAAAGCCTTCAGAAGTATTTCTTCAATGTGGTTTTGAAGACTTATCTCATTTCAGCAGGACGTTTAAGAAAAAATTTGATATACCACCTTCAGTATTCTATAAGAACTGCTTTCAAGAGTCCTAAATATACTTTGAAATAGATTGAGTTACTACGCTCTATACATAAAACATTCAGCTAAGTCGTAATGGTAATTCTGTTAATCGTTTGTTTGTAAGCCTTTTTACAGCGTTTGCAATTGCAGCTCCTATAGGCCCCAACGGTGGTTCTCCCACAGGTAACGGAACTTCTGCCCCTTGTATTAAATGTACTTCAATTTCTCTAGGTGCATGTTTCATAAGCGCCATATTATAGGGCCCATAAATCGTAGGATATAGTTGTCCGTCTTTCAGTGTCATTTTTTCATGTAAGGATGCACTTATTCCCATAATAATAGATCCTTCGCACTGGGCCTTGACCTGATCCGGATTTACTGCGATTCCACAGTCCAAAACGCAGGTTACTTTGTGAATTTTGATTTCATTATTTTCAACACTCACTTCTACTACATGAGCACAAGGCGCCCCAGCATCTGTAGACGCTGCAAATCCCATGGCGCGACCATTTGTTACCTGATCTGCATAAGAAGACATATCCGCTGCTTTTTTAATTACAGCTTTTAATCGTTGACCTGCTTCATCATCCTCTATCTGATCTAATCTAAACTGAACAGGATTCTTTTTTGCTTTAATCGCCATCTCATCCATAAAACTTTCGATAGCAAAGGTATTTGCCAACAAACCAAGACTTCGCCACCAACTGGTCGCAAAAGGTAAAGGGTTATGCCATTGTACAGCTCTAAAGTTAGGCACCTTACGATACTGAATACTTCCACCTCGTATAGCTCCAATATCTGCATTGAGTACTCCATGAATCATATCGGGCATGATTACAGATCCAATGGCGACATTACCACTGGCAAAATGATGCTCCACTCCTTCTAACAGTCCATTCGCTCCAAGTTTCCCTTTCATGATATGATGTGTAGGAGGTCTAAACATATCATGCTGAAATTCTTCTTTACGGGTAAAAAAGTACTTCACAGGCTTACCTACTTCCTGGGATAAGAGTGCTGCTTCTACAGCATGACTGGTATTTAACCTACGTCCAAATCCACCACCCAAATAGGTCGGGATTATATTGACATTCTCTAACTCAAAACCTAATGCTTCTGCCACTTGTTTTTGGGTAACACCAACTACCTGTGTAGACAGAATTACGGTAGCTTTTCCATCTGCAACATGTGCCACTGCTCCATTTGGTTCTATTTGGGCATGTGCTCCTATGGGACTTTTAAACTCGAGAACAACTACCTCATTATGGTCATCAGACAATGCGCTCCCTTCTTTTTGTACCATCATTTCATTACCATTACCGACAGTAATGATCTCTCTTATCTCTTCTTCTGTCCACTTTTTTGGTATGTCCCAATCTACTTCTAATTCAAACTTGGCAGCTAAGGCTTCGGGATAAGAATTGGCAACAATACCAATCCAATTATCTTTTTGTACCACCTTTACCACACCTGGTCTTTTTTCGGTATCTCCAATGTTAGCACTTTTAAAAATAGCACCAACATGTTCTGGCCTCACTATTACAGCATGTAACATATCCGGCATTGCGGCATCCATTCCAAAAATTGGGTCTCCGTATACTTTTGCATCGAGGTCTACCCGTGAAATCGGTTTCCCAATATACTTATAGTCTTTAAGTGGTTTTAAATCCGGAGTATCTGGCACTTCCCATTTGGTCACATCTTTTACGACTTCTGATAGGTTGAGTGATTGACCATTACCACTTATTACCCCTTCTTTCATCGTAAGATTTGACAAGTCGGTATTCAATTTTTTGGCAGCTTCAATTTTTAGCATCTCTCTCATTGTAGCGGCCATTTCTCGCAAAGGTTGCCAAAGTTGAGCAACAGACAAACTTCCTCCTGTACTCATCCCGTCGATAATCCCCGTTTCTGTAGCTGCTCCTACTACTTCAACTTGATCCATACGCACTTCAAATTCATCGGCAACCATTTGAGCAATACTTGTAAAGGTACCCTGTCCCATTTCTACCTTAGGAGAATGCACTCTTACCCTATTTTCTTTGGTAATCTCGAACCATAGGTTCGGTTCTGTGCCCGTTCCTGAATACGGAGGGACTAATGATTCTGCCATCCCTAACATTGCTCTTCGTAATGGATTTCTAAACACGTAGGTTCCAATTGCCAACACACCAACAGTACCCAAACCTCCTCTTACGATAAACTTACGACGTGATATCTTTTTTGCCATGATAATTATAGTTTAGGTGTTGACTCATTAGTATCTCCTATTAGTTCGGCTGCCCGATGAATGGCTTTACGCATTCGATAATACGTACCACAACGGCATATATTGATGATGTTTTGATCTATATCCTCATCTGTGGGTTTAGGGTTTTCGTTTAAAAGAGCAGCTGTAGCCATCATAAAACCAGGTTGACAATATCCACATTGAGGCACAACTTCTTCTATCCATGCTTGTTGTACTGGATGAGGGTTTTCTGGAGTTCCCAATCCTTCAATTGTGGTCACTTGCTTTCCTTCTGCAAACTTTACAGCATAAGAACAAGACCTAATGGCCTGTCCGTCTACCAGCAATGTGCATGCACCACAAGCTGCTTTTCCGCAACCAAACTTAGTGCCTTTTAAATCCAAAATATCTCTAACCACCCATAATAAAGGGGTGTTAGGATCCTCAATTTCTACTTTTTGGGGTTGATTATTTACAGTGAAAGATATAATCATTAGGTAATATTTTTTAAGTTAAAAGGGATACACTGAAAGTGTTCTGGATTATTCTGAAGGAATGACCGCGCCATCTTCAAACCACTCTTTGACGACTTTTATATATTCATCCAACGGTACTGGAGGTTTTTCTCTAGGTACACCATTGGCATCAACACCTGGGTCCCAGGCCCATAATACCAATTCGTGTTCGGTAAGATGATGCATTACTTCTTCGTGATTTCTTCCGCCATTTCTTTCTGGGTCAAGCATTGATTCTGCTATCTCTACACTGGTGAGTCCTTCCCATTTCATTTTTTCTGGAGCTAAACTCCATTCGGGAGCACCAGGTACCCCGGAGTAATTGTTGTTTTCATCTTGATGGCAAGTAGCACATTTGGTAGCTTCGTAACCGTGATTCGATGCTCCTCGAGACATTCCAAAATAATGCGGATGTCGATCATCACCTTGCTTAGGAATATTATCATTGGGATGACAATTTACGCACCTCTGGTGCATTAAAACTGACATCATTTTATCAAAATTTTCTTTGTTTGTATTGGAAATAGGCTCTTCAGGTATAATAAGAACATATGAGGAGGGATTTGCATCGAAGTGTGAAGCAAAAAGAATACCCGCAACCAAAAAAACAAAAGCCAAAGAATAAAGGACTTTTCTATTCATATTCAGAGGATTGTGTGAATTGTCCTTTAAAGATACTACTAAATTGTAAACCTTGGTTGTCTAAAAACGTCAAACCCGAATGAATAAAAAAGAAGGGTATATCTATTCGTAAAAGAAATAATAAGTCCTTTAGAAAAAAGCATACAAAAAAAGAGTAATCAACAAATCGTGATTACTCTTACTACAAATAAGATATATTAATCTTTATTATTCTTTTCTACATGCGTAGCGCTTCGTACACATTAATGGATTCGAAGTTACGACTTTGTGGATTATTTTCTCCATTAGAAGCTGCATATAACTCTCTAAGGAACAATACCGCTCCATAGGAATAATTGACTCTTTCTATCCATTTATTAAATGCATTCTCCTTGGTAGACGTGGTGGTATACTGAAATACTTTTGATTTCAACGCTTCTAAAGATCTATCGTCAAAAATAGGACGTGTAGGGAATAACTTCGACTGATCATCTGTAATATCTAATTGCGACTTAATCCACTCCACATCGGATCTATACTGAAGAATGATTTTATCCTCCATAGTCTGATATGCCGCACGATCAAAAACAATTTTGATCATACTTTGCCTGGTAACATCATCAAACTTAAACGTTAGTTCAGTGTTACTAGCCAACTGATATTGACCATTATTATTGCTGTTTTCCAAAACTACGGTAAAAGGAATACCATTAGTGCTTCGCACACGAAACTCTTCAGCATTAATACGTTCTAATGCGATATGCTCATTTTGAGCATGGGCCTGCGAAAAGAAACAGAACGCAGCTACAATAAATACTAATTTTTTAATTTTTGTTGTCATTTGTAGAAGGGGGTAACTATTCATAATTCAAAGTTATAATTTCACGATCGGTTTTCAAAGTGTTGTATCTTCATTTATTAACATTTTGATACTCCATTGGTCGTTTTCCAAAAACCATACCAACTTAAAACACTACACAAAAAACACTACTAAACATTAAAAATCAATGTTTTAGCATCGAATCTGTAAAATGTATACGTTATCCTGTAAAAAGTATACTTTTTTACCTTTTATACAGAATACCTTTGTCCTATCAAAAGCAATAAGGATAAAAAATTAAAGATTATGATACACCTTGCATAGTCAATAAGGTAGTAGACCATACAATAACTGAAGACAAGAATATACCTACGCTATTTGCTACAAACGCCTTACGTTTCTTAATTTTAAACAAATAAGTGGCAATACTTCCTGCATATACTCCTGTTCCAGGAATCGGCAGCATTACAAAAAATAACAATCCCCAAAAACCGTATTTTTCTATTTTATCACCAGAACCTGTTTTTGCTCTTCTGGCAACAAAAATGGCTGCTTTTTTGTAGAAATTCCATCGTAATAAATAGTTGTTTATTTTCTCCAGAAAAAAGATCATAATCGGAAATACCAAAACATTGGCCAGGAAGCACAAAACAAATACCCAGTATATGTTCAAACCATTGATAAGGCCATAAGGTATTCCTACCTTGGCCTCTCCAAACGGAGAAATACTCCATAGCATGGCAATAATAAATTCCTTAATCACAGCTTACTTTTTTAGGGGCTACAAAGATAATGCTATTCGGCATTTGATAAACTTTTTTAATCATAAAAAAGGTTAAATTGTTCTTTATAGGTCATATTCGTTATAGTCTATGTCGAGATTCTACTTCTTTCCTTATCAAATATTAAGAATATTATCTGTATATTTAGGTTTCAAATCTTCTTTTCAGACAAATCCCCCACCATTAGTCGATCATTAATTCTATTAATCGATTTTGAACTTAATTTCAGGCGATTCTATAGCTTAATGAATTATTAATTGTTCACTTTTGTAGTATGAAAAGTATAAAAGATACTCCTTTTTATCATGATGCCATTCAGGAAATTAATTTTCCGTTTGGAGATTATTTTCTTTTTGAAACTTTTGTTGTAGGAGAAGTCCATAAAGATGTTGTGTATACCTGGGAGAATCATGGTAAAATTGTAGTAGAAGAACTTACCAACTTGTATGATCAAAACGGAAAGGACTTGGTCTATATTACCAATAGAATTAACCCATACTCCGTAGTACCCAGTGATTGGCTAAACTTCTACAAATTTCAATATATGCTTAAAGGATATGCTATTGTAAGCTATAACCAAAAGGGAATATTAAATACCATGCTGGAAAAGCTCTTTATGCGAAACAAACTCAAAAACTTTAAAGATCTTGGTGAAGCAATTGCCTGGGCCAAGAGTCTCACCAAATCAAAAGAAGCTGTTGCTTAGTCTTTTATACTCCCAACAAATTACTCAATAACATCGATTACTGATCCACATTTTAGCATCATACTCCCATAATACGGATTTTTAACTTCTTGCTGAAGACTCAACCAAATTGCTCCGTTATTTTCATTAGCCATAGGACATTTTTGAACATAAATAGGTTTCGCTACTTTTTGTAATTGTAAAGTCAAATCCACCATCGAATTGTTGAGCGCTATAAAGTACTTTCTTTGCATGTCTATAGTGCTGCTACTTCCGATCTGCTCAATCATCGTTCTACTATCTGTAAAAAGTTGTTTTTGTTCATCATTTAACAAGGAAACATCTGCCTTATTAAATAATTCTAGCAGCTGATTGGTAAAGTAAATTACTTGCTCATGATTTGAGTTCACCAAAGCATCTTTCATTTCAAAGTATGTAGTCAACCCTTCTAAAAATGTTTTTTGAAAAGCTACAGGTAAGTACTTTTTGCTAGAATCAACCTCTGCTTTTATCGTACTTATTCGATTCATCATACTTTTTTTACCTTGTAACTGTGCCGCTGCATCTACGGTAAACGTTCCATGGGTTACAATTTCTTCTCCAGAATCAAGTCCCGAACGAATTTCAATTTGTGCTCCTACTCTTTTGCCCAAATTCACCTCGCGCATTTCGAATACGGGTTCGTCTGCATTAACCTTTACATAAACCAAAGAACGTTCCCCGGTCCACATTACCGCAGAAGACGGCACTAATAGTTTTGATGCTATATTCGAATCGTCTATTGGTGTTATCTTTCCAGAAACAAACATACCTGGTTTAAACAACTTGTTTTTGTTGTCCAAGGTTGCTCTTATGTTGACTGTTCGCGTGGCCTCATTTAAAATAGGATCAATAAAAACAATTTGGCTTTTAAAGGTTTTATCGGGATAAGCATTGGTAGTAATATCAATGGATTGTCCTTTTTTGAATTGTGACAATTGACTTTCATACACATCAAATTCTGCCCAAACGGTTTTTAAACTGCTCACTTTTGCAATGGGTTGTCCTTCTTTCAAATAATCTCCCTCGGCACTCATCAATTCTAAAACTGTCCCAGAAACCGTAGCATATATCGGGAAGTTTTCTCTTACCTTACCAGAATCTTCAATACTATTAATTTGTTTGTCTGACAGTTTCCACAATTTTAGCTTGTTACGAACCGCCTGATATAATTTTGGTTGAGACTCTTTTAAGCTGATTGCAGTCAAAAGTTCCTGTTGTGCAGCTACCAGTTCGGGAGCATAGATTGTAGCCAATAATTGCCCTTTTTGAACCTGTTGCCCATCATAGTTGATATGTAATTGCTCAACTCTTCCTTCAAAATAGCTAGTCTGCACGGCGATTCCTTCTTCATTTGAAGTGATCTTACCTGATAATGAAATCACATGGTCATCACTTTCAGTATCCCCATTAACAATCGTTGTTTGTACATTCGCCAAAGCTAGCGCATTAGGTGTCATTTTGAACTGTTCTGGAGACAATCCATCGGATATGGATCCTGCCGGAATTAAGTCCATTCCACAGATCGGGCATTCACCAGGTTCTGATTGTCTTATTTGAGGATGCATCGAACAGGTCCAGACTTCTTCCGAAGTTGTAGCATGATTATGCTGATGTGAGGAGGATTCCTTACCAAAAATTAAATACCCTAGTAACAATCCAATGACTACTGATATGATAATATAAATACTATTTTTCTTCATGATTACACTATTTGGATTAACATTAGGATTGCCATGACAATCATGATTACATTTTCAATCAAAGTAGCCTCAGTCATAGGTAATTTGATAGCGGTCCCTAGACAAGCGCATTGGATAGACTTCTTATCCAATAATACTTTAAGCACTCCAAATGTGGTCAATGGGAGAATAACCAAAGTGATCACCAATGCTACAGGAATATACAATCGCATCAAAAACAACAATCCCAAACCTGCTTCTATAAAAGGATATATCCAACCATACGCAGGTATGCTTTTGGCCAGAGGGTCATACATGGCAAAAGACTTAGGGAAACCTTTTAAATCCAAGATTTTGAAGAAACTAAATACGATATAAAATAACCCCATAAAATCTAACATTGCTTCACTAGTTTTCCATGCTTTATAGTTAAGCAGTACGCTGGCTATAATGATGTATCCAAAAATGATCAAAAGAGGTTGTAATTGCTTTAGTTTTGAAGGCTGAGGAGCCAACACAAATGGATCTTCTCCTTTTTTCGTATTGATCTGATATTTGGAAGGTAATGCTCCTTGTAACTTCACCAAAGGGATTGATGTATCTGAAGTAATAACTGCTTCTGCTTTTTCTAAATCAACGACCACTTCGGTGACTTCGTCTAACTGACTTAATTTCTCTTCAACCCCGCTTCTGCATCCATTGCAGGTCATTCCTGATATATTATATATAGATTTCATCTTTTTATTTTATTGTTGTGGCTTATTATATGAATTACTTAAATAATTGATGTTCGCAGACTGTTTAAAATAGTCCTTGACCGCTTGTATTTGTTGTATCCTAAATTTCAATTCCAATTCCTGAACATCCAAAATATCCACAAAATCAATGGTTCCTGTCTCATAACTTTTTATCAAAATATCTTTTGCATTTTGGGTTTGTTCTAAATTCGTACTCATCGTTTCATATCGTATTCTGGCTTGCCTACGTTTTGAAACAGCCCGTATATAACTTGTTTCCAAAACATTAATCCGATCTTCTTTATGTTTCTCTATTTCTTGCTGCTTCAATTCGTTTTCTCTGGTTTTGGATTTGTATTTTTTGGTAAAAACAGGGATAGATAAAGAAATAGAAGGTATAAACACGTCCTTTCCGTTATCACTAAAACTAAGATCTGTTCTTTCTGAAACGGGAATATAATCCACTCCTATACCCCACTGTGGAGCACTTTCTTTTAGATTGAGCTCCTCTGACTGTACAATTGAAGTGTACAGTTTATCGTATTTTACCAATTCGGGATGCAAATCAAAATCTATGTCTTCAAACACTACATCCTGTTCTGGAATTTGAAGTGGTATTACCTCTATTGCATCGTTATCAGATGTTCTATTTAGTAGTTTTACAAATGCCTTTTTTTCTGAAACCAGCATCTCATTCAAGACTTCATACTTCTCATTCAATTCGTTAATTCTCATTTGCAAACGCAGCACATCTACCGCTGAAGCATTACCTACCTCTAAAGAGGACAAGGCCAATTGCTCATAAACTTTTAATAGTTCTATGTTTTCTTTAAAGGCATCTTTTCTAGCGACAATACTATAAAGTTCATAATACGAATGCGCAACAGACAAACCTAGTTTCCTTTTGACAATAGCAATATTTACAAATTCTGTATCGGCTAGGGCATTTTGGTATGTTTCTCGGGCCGATATCGTCCCAAACCAAGGTAACATCTGTCTCACCGAAAATCTAGCGCGTTGTGGCCCCGTTCTCGTTTCTGGTTCACTCACAAAATATCCAGCGCTAAACTGGGTATTAGGTAACCATTTTGAGCCTTCGACTTTTTCCTGTGCGATTTCATATCGTAATTGATAGGCGGCTATTTCTGGGTGATTTGCTTCTGCTTCTTGTATGAAATCCTGTAACTGTTGTGCTTGTAAAGAACAACAAGTAAAAATAAACCCTATATACCATATCCAATTTCTCATTTCATCTCTTTTTTAAGTTTAATTTCTCTTTTCCATCCAAACAAAACTGGAACTACAAAAAGTGATATCAATGCTACCAACATTCCTCCAAAAGCTGGTATCGCCATAGGAATCATAATATCGCTTCCACGTCCGTTAGAAGTTAATATAGGAAGCAATGCCAATAGCGTTGTAGCCGTGGTCATTAAACATGGTCGAATACGTTTCTCCCCTGCCTCGACCACAGCATCACGGATTTCACTAAGAGTTTCTGGTTTATTTCTATCAAAAGTTTGCGTGAGATAGGTAGCCATAACGACTCCATCATCTGTAGCTATTCCAAAGAGGGCAATAAAACCTACCCATACAGCAACACTCAGATTCACCTGATGGATCTGAAAAAGGTCACGCCAATTTTCTCCAAACAAACTAAAATTGAAAAACCAATCCTGACCATAAAGCCAAATCATGATGAACCCACCTGCAAAAGCTACGGCAATAGCTGTAAAAACCATTAATGTGGTAGATACACTTTTAAATTGGAAGTACAAAATCAGAAAGATAATGACAAGTGTTAGCGGTACTATAAACGATAGTGTTTTTTCAGCGCGTAATTGATTTTCATAGGTTCCGGTAAACGCATAACTAATGCCGTTAGGAATCACAAGTTCTCCACTATCTACCTTCGCTTGGATGACCTTTTGAGCACTTTCTATCACATCCATTTCGGCAAAACTGTTTAACTTGTCAAATAATACATATCCTACTAAGAAAGTATCTTCACTTTTTATTCCTTGCGGACCTTGTTCGTAACGAATGGTGACCAGTTCACTTAAAGGCACAGAACTCCCATTAGATACCGGCACATAAATGTTTTTTACATCCTCTGGATTTTTTCGCAACTCTCTGGGATATCGAACCCGAATCCCGTACCGTTCTCTTCCTTCTACAGTTTGTGTTAGCGCCTTTCCTCCAATGGCGATTGAAATTACACTTTGCACATCATCGACAGTAACTCCGTATCGTGCTAATTTCTGACGATCAATATCCAATAACAGATAAGGTTTACCGACAATCCGTTCTGCAAAAACTGCTTCTTTTTTAACCCCTTCAACGGTTTTTAGAATGTTTTCTAATTGCAATCCAAAAGCTTCTATTTCTTGCAAATTTTGACCTTTAATTTTGATTCCCATGGGTGCTCGCATTCCCGTTTGCAACATGATCAATCGGGTTTCTATAGGCTGTAATTTTGGTGCTGATGTCACTCCTGGTAATTGGGTCACGCTTACAATTTCATTCCAAATACCATCTGAGGATTTTATATGGGGTCGCCAATTGCGAAAGTATGCTCCGTCTTCATCTATTATCAATTGATTTCTGTCAATCTCTAATGGGTTGGAAACCGCATTCGAGATTTGATTGGACTCCTTTACCGAATTAGGATTTATAGCTACTTTTCCATTTTTCAATTCAAAATGGCCGTTTTTATCAATTTTAAAGCGCTGTGGATTTCCGTTTTTATCCTGTTCAAACTCTGATCGATATCGTATTAAATTTTCATACATCGACAAGGGAGCAGGATCCAATGCAGAAGTGGTGCGGCCTGCTTTACCAACCACTGTTTCAATTTCAGGGATACTGGCTACCGCCATATCTAATTGTTGCAATACGCGTTTGTTCTCTGCTATACCCGCATGCGGTAACGAAGTAGGCATCAATAAGAATGAACCTTCATCCAGAGAAGGCATAAATTCTTTCCCCGAATTTTTCATGATAAGAAATCCGCAACCTACGATTACCGCAGGAATCAACAGAAATAAAAACTTGTGCTCTAAAGTCCATCTAAGCATCAGCACATAGTATTTTCTAAATAACCAAAACGCTCCCAGAACACCTGAGCAAATTGCTACCACAAAAATTAAGTTGACAAATAGGTTGTGAGTATATCCTAAAGGTCTCCAGTATGTTGCTAACAAAAAGACAATAGTGATTGCTGATATACAGATGGCACCAAAGTTATATTGCTTTTTAGAAAGTACACCTCTCAGCAATACTATGGATAAAACGCCAAACCCTATTATCACCAATCCCAGCCAATACCCATAAATGATAGCTAGAGTTCCAAATACAATGCAAATTGCATTAATCAAGTATTTATACCATACCTTTAGATTTCGTTTTTTAAATATATACGCCGCAAAGGGAGGAATGAAAAACAGGGCTACGATGATAGAAAACGTTAGGGCCATTGTTTTTGTGAATGCCAGTGGACGGAACAATTTGCCTTCTGCGCCAATCATCGTAAATACCGGAATAAAGCTAATGATTGTAGTCAAAACCGCTGTAAGGATAGCTCCCGACACCTCTGCTGTAGCAGTATAGACTACAGTATTGATCGTTTGTTTTTTATCGGGGGCTTTTTGCTGATTTTCATCCAGATGTCTGATGATATTTTCTGAGAGAATCACTCCTACATCAACCATAGTTCCTATGGCTATAGCTATACCAGAAAGAGCAACAATATTGGCATCAACCTCAAATAATTTCATGGCCACAAACACCAGCAAAACAGCTATGGGCAATAGTCCAGAAATCAAAATAGACGCACGTAAATTAAAAACCATCATTACTATTACCAATATGGTAATGAGGATCTCCATGGTTAAGGCATCATGTAAAGTATCCAATGTTTCATGAATCAATTCGGTTCGATCATAAAATGGAACTATAGTAAGTTGTGATGTTCTTCCGTCTGCTAGTACTTTTGTTGGCAAACCCGAAGAGAGTTCCGCTATTTGGTCTTTTACATTATTGATGACCTCCAACGGATTAGCGCCGTACCTGGCTACTACCACTCCCCCAACAACTTCTGCGCCTTCTTTATCAAGAATACCACGACGGGTAGCAGGTCCCAAGTGTACTTTAGCTACATCTTTCACTCGTATCGAAGTATAGTTTGCTGCATCAACCACAGCATTCTCGATATCCGCAATGGATTTTACATATCCCAAGCCTCGAACCAAATATTCTGCCTGATTAATCTCTAAAGTTTGTGCTCCAATATCTCGATTGGATTGTTTGACCGCTTTTACGATATGGTGCAAACTGATGTTGTATTGCCTCATTAGTTCAGGATTGATATCGATTTGATATTCCTGAACATATCCTCCTATTGAAGCAACTTCTGAAACTCCTCCAGCCGAAGACAAGGCATTTTTGATATAATAATCCTGAATACTTCGCAGTTCATGTAGATCCCAACCACCGGTCACCTTGCCTTCTGGATCTCTTCCTTCTAAGGTATACCAAAAAATCTGGCCGAGACCTGTGGCATCCGGTCCAAGAGATGGATTTACCCCACTTGGCAATAGTCCAGAAGGAAGCGTATTAAGTTTTTCCAGAACACGACTTCGTGACCAATAGAATTCTACATCTTCTTCGAAAATAATATAAATAGTAGAGAACCCAAACATAGAGGAACTACGAATGGTTTTCACCCCAGGCACACCTAGCAGAGTCGTGGTTAAGGGATAGGTAATCTGATCCTCAATATCCTGAGGAGAACGACCATCCCATTGGGTAAAAACAAGTTGCTGATTTTCGCCAAGATCAGGGATAGCATCTACGGCTACCGGATCATGTAGAATCCCATTTATCTTCCAATCAAATGGCGAGTATATCAGTCCGGCTCCCAAACAGATGAGCACTAGCAATACTGCAACGAGCTTGTTTTCTATAAAAAATTTGATGCTTTTATTTAGCATGAATTGAAAATTAAACAAATTGAACATTGGTGCAAAGCACTTTAAGCTCTAACAGTTTTTACTGTAGAGCATTATGAACATTTATTTAATCATCAAATAAGGAAAGTTTCGTTTAATAACTGAAGATCCCTGACCAGAAATGGTGGCGGATATTCTTTAAACGGAATGATATGCTCTTCTAAACCTTCAAAAAGATCTAAGTAAGATTCGAAATAAGCAATAATAAATAATTGCTGATCCAATGTAAATGTATCAAAAGAAGTTTTGAGCTCATCCTGACCTTCTACTTGCAGTTTTTTGTCAGTACAACACCCCATTTTCTTCATCAAACTTGTTTCATGGTTCGACATTTCCATCATATCCATCTCACAAGTTTTGGCTTCTTTATACAAGGATACATCGACCAGAGTTTTACCGCAATAATGCATATTCACCGTAAATGACATTGTAGAGCACAACACTACTAATGCCAAAGTAACAGCCGATATTTTTTGAATAAAACTCTTCATGTATGGTACAAAATTACAAAAAATAATAAAGTAAAGGAATCTATAAACGAACCTAAGCTATTTTAGGAATAGAAACCTGAAGGTGATTGACATATTTTTGACGATAACTATTTGGTGTATCATCAACAACTCTTTTAAACAATCTATTAAACAGGGAAAGACTATTAAAACCACAATCAAAAGCAATATTAGATATAGTATTATCTGTATTAACCAACAAGTTACATGCATTCTGAACTCTAACTTCGGTTAGGGCTTGCTTAAAAGTTTTACCTGTATTTTTGAGAAAAAACCTACAAAAAGAACTCTCTGTCATTCCTATTTCATTGGCAACTTGTCTCGTTGATATATTAGTTTGATACTGTTCCTGAATGATTTTGTAGATATCCTTTACTCTTTCGGTAGTAGTAACAGATAGCGCCAAGTATTGTCTTGCATCCAAACTTTGATGAGTTACTTGAGCGAATTGATGTAATACACGAAATAATCGTAATAATTTTTCTATAGGAGAAAGATCGATCATTTCTTTGATCAAAGTGCCTATTTCATGCTTTTTATCAGAATTAACCGTCAATCCGGTATTTGCTTGAATCAACAAGTGCTCTATATCTCCAAACTCTTTAAAGTACTTGCTCATTTCTTTGATGTCTGCTCCATTGAATTGGATGACGTACTCTTCATACTCCTCAGATTCAAACCCTACATTAAAGCAATTATGAGGAATATTTGGCCCCAATAAAATCAGATCTCCATCTTCGAATCTACTGATCCTTGTGCCTATAAAGCGTTTTCCTCTTCCCGAGGGTAGATATACAATTTCGTATTCAGGATGAAAATGCCAACGCCCTTCAAAAGAAGCAAAAGAGGCTTTACAATGGAATACTTTAAACGAGGAGTCCTTTGGGGGAACAACCTTTTCAAAAGCAGCTTTTCTCATACTCTTAAATTATCTGAAAGAACAAAATCGAAGACAATTTAATGCAAAAAAATGCACAACAAGTTAAAAATACTGTAAAGTTTTCACAATAAATTTGATAATACTCCAGACATACCCAACATTAACCTAAAGATTGCTAAAATATCTAGAAATTATTCTGTCTATGTTTCATCGATCCCCTTCTCTAATAAGCTAGAGGGGTAAAAAGAAAACAAGAATTACTATGAAATTATTTTATCGAAGTCTAGGAATAGCATTCCTATTGATCGCTACAAGCTGTTCTGAAACTAAAAAAGAAAAACAAACGATTACCATTGGTACCAAAAACAACAATATAAAGACCGAAGTAAAAAAAGAAGTCGAAAAAACTCCCGTAATGTTAGATAATAAAGGAGTTGGACCAATTGAATCTATCACTTTCGAAAAAGACATTAATCAAGAACTCGCTACAAAAGGAGAATCATTATTCAAATCAAAATGTGTTGCTTGCCATAAAGCTTCTCAAAAATTTATCGGCCCACCTATGGCTGGTATTTATGAAAAAAGAAGTCCAGAATGGGTAATGAACATGATCATGAATCCTGATGAAATGCTAAAAAAAGACCCGGTTGCGAAAGCACTTCTGAAGGAATACAATAATACACTCATGATCAATCAAAATATCCCAGAAGAAGAAGCCAGAGCAATGGCAGAATGGTTTAGAACCTTGAAATAAAAAATTAATTAATCTCAAAATCATCTTTTACTATGCAAACAGAACCACAATATGATGCAATCGTAGTAGGGACAGGAATCACTGGAGGTTGGGCAGCAAAAGAACTTTGCGAAAAAGGACTGAAAACTCTTGTCTTAGAACGAGGACGAATGGTACGTCATATCGAAGATTACCCCACCATGAACGATGATCCGTGGGACTACGACTATAAAGGGCAACCGTCCCGTGAAGAAATTAAAGAACAAGAAAAACAGCATAGAACAGGATATGTTACTGCAAAAGCGCATCGACATTTCTTTGTAAACGATAAAAAACATCCTTATAACGAAACCAAACGTTTTGACTGGATACGTGGCTATCATGTAGGCGGTAGATCATTAATGTGGGGAAGACAAAGTTATCGATTGAGTGATATCGATTTTGAAGCGAACAAAAAAGAAGGTATTGCAGTAGATTGGCCGGTTCGTTACAAAGATATTGCTCCCTGGTATGATAAAGTTGAAGAATACATAGGCGTAAGTGGAGAGAAATTAGGGTTAGAACAATTACCGGATGGCCAATTCCTCCCTCCAATGGAATTAAATTGTGTTGAAGAACATCTGAAATCAAATATTGCCGATAATTATGAGGATCGAGTGATGACTATCGGTAGGTCTGCTCATATCACAGGTACCAAAACTTTTGAAGGTCGAATGAACTGTCAGTTCCGAGATCGATGTATGAGAGGGTGTCCTTTTGGAGCCTATTTCAGCAGTAACTCTTCCACTCTACCGGCAGCGGAAAGAACCGGTAATCTTACCCTTAGACCACATTCTATCGTTCACGAAGTAATGTATGATGATAAAACAGGTAAAGCTACGGGAGTTAGAGTAATCGACGCAGAAACCAAAGAAAAGTTTGAATATACTGCCAAGGTCATCTTTTTGTGTGCTTCGGCAATTGCATCGGCCAGTATTTTACTTCAGTCTAAGTCTGAAAGATTTCCAAACGGAATGGGAAATGACTCTGGAGAGCTAGGACATAATATCATGGATCACCATTTTAAAGCTGGTGCTTATGGAACCTTTGACGGTTTTGAAGACAAATATTATAAAGGACGCAGACCCAATGGAATTTACATTCCTCGTTTCAGAAATATTGGCGGAGAGACCGATCAGGAAACCTTTAAACGTGGATATGGTTTTCAGGGAGGTGCCAGTAGACATGATTGGGAAGATATGGTGGCCGAATTAGGATATGGAAAAGAATTAAAAGAGGAAATTCTTAAACCTGGGAAATGGAGAATGGGATTAAACGGTTTTGGAGAATGTCTCCCTTATCATGAGAACAAAATGACTTTGGATTATGAAAAGCTAGATGAATGGGGATTACCTACAGTTACGTTTGATGCTGAATTTAAAGAGAATGAAATCGAAATGAGAAAAGATATGATAAAGCAAGCGATGGATATGCTTAAGAAAGCAGGATTTAAAGACATCGAACCGCGTGACGATATCGGAGGAATAGGATTAGGAATTCACGAAATGGGTACTGCCAGAATGGGACACGATCCAAAGACCTCTGTTCTTAACAAACACAATCAAATTCATGCTGTACCTAACGTATATGTTACCGATGGTTCTTTCATGACCTCTGCTAGTTGTGTAAACCCGTCTTTGACCTATATGGCATTTACAGCCAGAGCCGCAGATCATGCTGCAAAACAAATCTTGAAAAACGCTTAATTCTACCATTATGAAAAGAAGAGAAGCCATAAAAAATATAGGGATATCGGCCGGAGTATTGGTGGCCACGCCAACAATGCTAAGTATCCTACAAAGCTGTACCAGAGAGATCCAACTCACCTGGACTCCCGAATTACTTTCGGAAGACGAAGCAAAAGTGTTGGATCAACTCGTAGATCTCATCATTCCGGAAACGGAGAATATGCCCGGAGCCAAAGCGCTTAATGTTCCAATGTTTGTAGATCGGTATGTGAACAATGCTTCGGAGGAAGAAGAAGCCATGCTGTTTAAGAAAATAGCAGGGATCGTCAATAATACCTTAGGAGTAAGTGAAGAAAATCCAGTGAAGAAGATCAAAGTAGAAACGTATGACGCTTTACTCTCTAAATATCTTAGAGCTTCCAAAGACCAACAGGAAGCTTACCAAAAAGAGTTGGAAAATATGACAAGCCCTGAAGATCTGGATAAAGTTTCTGAAGACGCTCTTATTTTCACCTATCTATCCTGGGTTCGTGGTTTATCTATTTGGGGATTTAAAACCAGCGAAAAAATTGGAAAAGATGTATTGGCTTATATGCCAGTTCCAGGAGAGCAAGTTGGATGTGATGATCTGGATAAATTGACACAAGGACGTGCCTGGTCACTATAACTAAAAACAAAACCTAATAGATATACAATGTTCAAATCAATTTTTAGAATAGGCTTATTTTCACTTTTGGTGATTTCATATTCCTGTAAGGAAAAAACGAATGACAAAGTAGCAACTCAAGAAGAAAAAGAACCTGTAGTTGAAATGAAAGAAGAAGCAAAACCGTTTTTCAAACTATCTCTTGCGCAATGGTCCCTTCATAAGGCCATTAAATCCGGAGAATTAAGTCCTATGGATTTTGCAGAGAAAGCCAAAAACCTTGGTTTCGAAGGTTTGGAATATGTAAGTCAGCTGTATACAGAAGAACTCAAAAAAGATCCAGAACCTGAAAAGGCCTTGCAAAATCTTATCGAAGCGCTTAAAGCAAAAAGTGATGAGCATGGTATGCAAAATTTGATGATCATGGTGGATCATGAAGGCGATTTGGCAGTGGTTAGCGAGGCTGATAGAGATAAAGCCGTTGAAAATCATAAAAAATGGGTAGATGCAGCTCAGTTTTTAGGATGCCACTCTATTCGTGTTAACTTATTCGGTACCAACGATACCGAAAAATGGTTGACTGCAGCAGTCGATGGATTGACCAAATTATCACAGTATGCAGCGACAAAAAATGTTAATGTTATCGTAGAAAATCATGGTTACCTATCCTCAAATGCCGAACTTTTGGTTCAAGTAATGAAAAAGGTGAATATGCCCAATTGCGGAACCCTTCCTGATTTTGGGAATTTTTGCTTAGAACGTGAAGGAGGCGAACGCTGGGGAACTAAATGTGTAAAAGAGTACCCAAAATATCAAGGTGTAGAAGAAATGATGCCTTTTGCCAAGGCAGTAAGCGCAAAATCCTATGATTTTGATGATAACGGAGCCGAAACGACGATTGATTATAAGAAAATGCTTCAGATCATTAAAAAATCTGGATATGATGGGTATATCGGAGTAGAATATGAAGGAGACCGATTGAGTGAAGAAAAAGGAATTATAGCCACAAGAGATTTACTCACTGATCTTTCAACTAAGCTAAACTAAGTTCATGAAAAAAAGCACACAATTTCAGCTTTCCCTGATGATGTTTTTAGAATTCTTCATTTGGGGTGGTTGGTTCGTTACTCTGGGAAGTTATTTACCCAATACACTCAAAACTTCAGACATAGAAACGGGTATGGCCTATTCTACTCAATCCTGGGGCGCAATCATTGCTCCTTTTATAATAGGATTGGTAGCAGACCGCTTTTTTAATGCCGAAAAAATATTAGGAGTACTTCATTTGATAGGAGCATTTTTGATGTATCAAATGGCCAATGCCACCGATTTTGGTGTTTTTTACCCTTATGTATTAGGGTATATGATCGCTTATATGCCAACATTAGCCCTGGTAAATTCGGTATCCTTTCATCAAATGAATGACCCTGCAAAACAATTCTCATTAGTTCGTGTGTTTGGTACGATTGGATGGATTGTGGCTGGTCTATTGATAAGCTACGCTTTTCATTGGGATTCTGAAGAGGGAATCGCTAGTGGTATGCTCAAAAATACGTTTTTGATGACCGCAATAGCCTCAGCTTTCTTGGGCGTTTTTAGTTTTACTTTACCTAAAACTCCACCAAAAGTAAGTAAGGATCAAAAAGTAACTCTATCCGAAATTTTAGGACTAGACGCACTTAAACTACTCAAGGATCGCAATTTCCTAATCTTTTTCCTATCATCTGTTCTGATTTGTATTCCTTTGGCATTTTATTACCAACATACTAATCAGTTTTTAAGTGAGATCAAAGTGCCGAATCCAACAGGTAAAATGACCATTGGACAGGCATCAGAGGTATTATTTATGTTATTACTACCTTTTTTCTTTAAGCGGTTTGGTTTTAAAAAGACACTTTTGGTAGGAATGCTCGCTTGGGGTATTCGATATTTATTATTTGCATATGGTAATTCAGGAGAATTGGCTTTTATGTTGATTATAGGAATCGCAATGCACGGTATTTGTTATGATTTTTTCTTTGTTTCTGGACAAATCTATACGGATAGTAAAGCCGGCGAGAAAGTAAAAAGTGCTGCGCAAGGACTAATAACCCTGGCTACATACGGAGTAGGAATGCTGGTAGGTTTTTATGTAGCAGGAAAAATAACCGATGCCAATGTTATCGGTGATGGCCAACATGACTGGAGTAGTATTTGGACATTCCCTGCAATATTTGCAGCCGTAGTATTGGTATTATTTGCCGTATTTTTTAAAAATGAAAAAATAGAATATAAAGAGTAGTAATATGACCCGACTCAAAATGGGAATGGTAGGC
The DNA here is from genome assembly GCF_055808215.1 of Aquimarina sp. KJ22-3. Taxonomy (NCBI): domain Bacteria; kingdom Pseudomonadati; phylum Bacteroidota; class Flavobacteriia; order Flavobacteriales; family Flavobacteriaceae; genus Aquimarina; species Aquimarina sp. KJ22-3. Next base: position 3,403,891 of record NZ_CM147859.1, read on the forward strand.
GGTGGCATTGGTTCATTTATAGGAGATGTGCATCGTAAAGCTGCTAGTATTGATGGAATGATCAATCTTGTGTGCGGAGCTTTTTCTAGTAGTACTGAAAAAAGCCTAGCTTCTGCCGAGGCTTTGGGAATCCCAAAAGAACGTGCTTACGGTAGTTTTGAAGAGATGATTCTTGAAGAAGCCAAACTTCCGGAGGAAGAACGAATGGATTTTGTCTCTATTGTAACTCCAAACCATATGCATTTTCCACCTGCAAAAATGGCACTAGAACATGGTTTCCATGTGATTTGTGATAAACCAATGACACTAACTTTGGAGGAAGCTTTGGAACTAGAGAAAATAGTTCATTCTTCAGGAAAAGTTTTTGCACTTACACATAACTATACCGGCTATCCGATGGTAAAGCAGGCCAAAGCGATGATTGCCAAAGGAGATCTTGGTGATATCCGTAAAGTTTGTGCACAATACCTACAGGGCTGGTTAGCTACCTCTGTAGAAAAAACAGGTCAGAAACAAGCGGCCTGGAGAGTGGATCCCAAAAGATCTGGAATTGGAGGCGCTCTGGGTGATATTGGTACACATGCTGAAAATCTAGTTGAATATATTACAGGACTACAAATTGAAGAATTAGCCGCCGATCTCTCTGCATTTGGAGAAGGCAGAACACTAGATGATGATGGTAATATCTTATTACGATTTGATAATGGCGCTAAAGGAATAATGACCTTTTCTCAAATCGCTACTGGTGAAGAAAATAATTTAGGAGTAAAAGTATATGGTACCAAAGGAAGTATCGAATGGTCCCAGGAAAATCCAAATGAACTTACTGTGCGTTGGTTAGAAAATACCAAACAAGTATTCACTCCGGGAGGTAATGGAGGGTATCCTGAATCCTCGGATTATGTGCGCATACCAGCAGGACATCCAGAAGGATATCTAGAAGGTTTTGCCACAATGTACAGAAGCTTTGCGCAAGAGTTACTCAACGTAAAAAATAACCAATCGCAATCAGCTTCTCCAGATTTTCCTACCGTAAAGGACGGCGTACGTGGAATGAAATTTATCTACGCAGCTGTAGAGAGTAGTAACAATAATGCTTCTTGGACAAAAATCTAATCACATGAAAACGATCAAAGGACCTGCTATATTTCTTGCCCAATTTATGGATGATTCTGCTCCGTTTAATTCCCTTAATGGGTTATGCAAATGGGCTTCAGAACTAGGATATAAAGGCATACAAATCCCTACCTGGGAAACCCGATTAATCGATTTGGAACAAGCCGCACAAAGTCAAACCTATTGCGATGAGCTAAAAGGTAAAATAGCATCATATGGATTAGAGATTACCGAGCTTTCTACCCATTTACAAGGTCAGTTGATGGCAGTGCATCCCGCTTATGATATTATGTTTGATAACTTTGCTCCCGACTCATATAAAAACAATCCTAAGGAGCGAACCAAATGGGCCGTACAACAGGTAAAAAATGCCGCTACAGCAAGTAGAAGATTAGGACTTAATGTCCATGCTACTTTTTCTGGTGCTTTACTTTGGCATACGATGCACCCCTGGCCGCAACGCCCAGCTGGTTTGGTAGAAATGGGGTTTAAAGAACTTGCAGATCGATGGCTTCCTATACTTAATCATTTTGAAGACGAAGGTGTAGATGTTTGTTACGAGATTCACCCTGGAGAAGATCTTCATGATGGGGTTACTTTTGAACGCTTTCTAGAAGCTACAGGAAATCATAAAAGAGTAAACATACTGTATGACCCTAGTCATTTTGTATTGCAGCAATTGGATTATATTGAATATATAGATCATTATCACGAATTTATCAAAGCCTTCCATGTAAAAGACTCTGAGTTTAACCCAAATGGTAAAAAAGGTGCTTTTGGCGGTTATAGTGATTGGATTGACAGAGCGGGTCGATATCGTTCACCTGGTGATGGTCAGGTTGATTTTAAAACCATATTTTCAAAACTTACTCAATACGGATGTGATGTTTGGGCAGTAATGGAGTGGGAATGCTGTATCAAATCTCCTGAGCAAGGAGCAAAAGAGGGAGCTCCTTTTATCCAAAGTCATATCATAGAAGCTACTCAAAAGGCATTTGATGATTTTGCCGGAGCAGATATTGATAAAGAACATCTGAAAAAAATATTAGGATTATAAACCTATAAACAACGGTACTACAATGAAAAAAGCGATTCTACTTTTGTCTCTAATAGGGCTTATCTACTCATGCAAAGAAAAAACTACTGTTACCGAACAGGTCGAGGAAATCAAACAGGAAGAAGAGACCAAACCTGAAGTCCCTGAACAAGAAATTACGGATCCAAAAGCTACTGAAATATGGGAGCCAGAACCAAAAGTGGTATCGTTTAATGAAAACAATGTGCCTTCTGACGCCATCGTGTTGTTTGACGGCAACAATCTAGAACAATGGGTTTCTGCAAAAGACTCTGTTTCTAAGGCTGGTTGGACTATTAATGCAGACAAAACTATGACTGTAAAACCTGGTACCGGAGATATACAAACCAAACAATCGTTTGGGAGTGTACAATTACATTTGGAATGGAGTGCTCCAGATGTTATCGAAGGCGAAGGGCAAGGAAGAGGAAATAGTGGTGTTTTTTTCAAAGCAAATACGAAGTTCAAATTTTGGATAGTTATCAAAACCGAACCTACAGCAACGGACAAGCAACATCGGTCTATAAACAACATATTCCTCTGGTAAATGCTACCAAAGCTCCAGATCAATGGCAGACCTATGATATTATTTTTCATGCTCCTGAGTTTGACGACCAAGGTAAAAAAACAAAATCCGGCACATTTACCATTATCCACAACGGAGTATTGGTACAGGATCACGTAGAGATTTTAGGTACTACTGAGTACATCGGTCCTCCCAAAAATCCGGCTCATGGTAAAGGCCCTATCAAACTACAAGATCATAGTAATCCTGTTCAATATCGTAATATTTGGATAAGAGAGTTGTAATATACATTTATCCCTACTACCATCACATTTGACTTAGAGTATAATTGACTCTGTTTTTGTCCTTCTAAGTTAACAAACGTTTTTTAAGTAAACCATATCTTCATTAGATAGATTTTGTTAGCGAATAATGTGTTTTTAAGAAAATTTTAACTTTATGTTAAAAACATTATATTTGCCACTTTTAAAAATTACCCTAACTATCTATTATGAAAATAAATTTCCTTTTCGCCCTATTCCTATCATTAATTCTTACAGTTTCTTGTTCCGAGGATGATGGACCTGGGATTTCCCCTCAATTTGAATTTCTAGAATTTGAAAAAGATGTCATCTTACCTGCAGTAAACGATCGAAGTTTTACTTTCTTGGCTGGTAAATTTGATCCAAACATAGACAATTGGGAGGTTTCACTTCAAAATCAAGACAATCAAGATATCCCTGTTTCTATCAGAAGTATTGTTGATACTCCTTATGGCATCACAATTCCGGAAGAATTATTTATACAAAGGGTAACTTTAAATTTACCCCCTTTTGGAGAAGGCACTTACACTTTAACTATTAAAAATAAAACTACGAATCAAACTTATAAAGATATTTTCTTGGTTAAGAGTGGCACCTTTAACACGATAAATTACGACTATATATCACAGTACAACCTTATCAATGAAACAGAACGTACGCAAGATTATTTCTATTATCCTAACATAGTAAACACTATTGAAAATACAATAAATAATACGGGGATCTCTTCGGTTAGATTGGAAAACAAAACTACTTTTGAAACCATTGATATAGGCTTTGATCTTCAACAAAATACTGGTAAAGTACAATTTACCATTCCTAATTCTGTACCTCAAGGAATCTATTATCTTTCTGTACAGTATAACAACTTGATCAATACCTATTTTGAAAAAGATATTATTATACTTAAGGAACAACTTCCGGAAATAACCTCGATCAATAAAAATAGTTTTATGGGTGGAGAACAAATGATTATCACAGGAAAAAATTTTAGCTATGTTCCGGATTTTAGCAATATCGATGCTTCTCCTTTTCTACTTCGATATTTTTCACTTTCTGGAGGTGTCCTTTTTGATGATGGAGGAGGTTCTGGTGCCATATTTGCTGGAATCGAAGATGAAAATCTAATTACCCTTAATGATGCGGGCACTGAATTTGTAATTAACATCCCTACAAACAAAGGAGATGATTTCTTTTTTAGTTCAGATAATGATCGTTCTTATTTTGAAGGAGAAATAAGTGTGATTAATAACCCTTATACAAGTAACACTATATCTATTAGAATAGACTACTAATCTTGTTCGGTAATAAAAAATAGGTGTTTTTTTAATTTGAAAAAACACCTATTTTTTATGGCTTATATGGTTTTTGAAAAGAAGGCACGCTAAGCTGGTAGGGTAAAGTAAAATGTACTCCCCTTACCTACTTCAGAATTTAGCCAAATCTTACCTCCGTGAGATTCTACTATCTTCTTACAATGGGCTAAACCAATTCCTGTACCTTGGTACTCTTCTCGAGAGTGTAATCGTTGGAAAATAGCAAAAATCCGTTCTTTGTGTTCTTCGGGTATCCCTATCCCATTGTCTTGTACAGAAAACTTCCATAAGTCCTTTTGTCCTTCACTAAGATCTGTAATCTTGGTACATTCTATCTTTATTTCGGGAGTTGTATCCTTACCCCTAAACTTAATACCATTGCTTATTAAGTTTTGTAATAATAATCTAAATTCAATCTCAGAACCTTTTAAAACAGGTAGTTTATCCGCAATAATTTTAGCTCCGGATGTTTTAATTCTAGTTCCCAGGTCCTCTTTTAGCTCTTCCAGAACTTTATTACAATCTATTTCAACATAATCCCTATTTCTGCCTAAGCGTGAATACTCTAACAGCGCATCGATCAGTTTCTTCATGCGTATACTTGCATCTTTGATGAAGAATAAACTTTCTTTCCCAACATCATCAAAACTTTCTCCATAATCTTCGGCAATAAGACCTATAAAGCTCGAGATAGTATTTAAGGGTTCCTGTAAATCATGACTAGCGATATAAGCAAACTGTTCCAGTTCTTTATTTTTGGCTTCCAACTCCAGGGACTGTTCGTAAATAGCAAGGTTTTTGGCCTGTAATTCTTTATTGAATCGTTTCTTGGCCAGGTATCCTCTGTAAATAATTAAACCAGCTACTACAAAAAGCGCAACCAGACTTATTAAAAGTATGTTGATTTTCTTTTGGGTATCGATCTCAGAAGTTTGCTCTTCTAAGATCTTATTCTGATCCTCTATTTGTCTTTTTTGTTCTTCGAGTACTTTATTTTGCTCTAGAATCTCTTGATGGCTGTTATTGATTTGTTTTTCCTGATTCTGAATGTAATCAATTTGATCCTGAATATTTTTTTCCAGTTCTTCTTCTATCAATACCTTTTCTTCGAATTTCTTTTGCTGTATTTGACTTTCGGTATACAAATCCCTAATCGCCCTGTTTTGAGTACTTATTTCACGTTTTTTAGTATCTAATTCATCAAGTTGATTGTTAATCTTATCTTTTTGGCTTTGTATTTCACGATCTTTATCCTCTAATTGAGATTCTTTTTCTTTATTTTCTTCTTGAACTTCGGTCAGTGATTTTTCGGTTTTCTTATAGAGACGTTTCCATTTTTCTGAAGAGGTAATGGCATATCGTCGTAGACTGGGTGCAACCGTAAAACCTTCATTTTGGATTCTACTTAGGTTAATTTCATACTCAAACGAATCTCCCACATTGACCATATTGATCATAGAAGCATTGAAGTTATAATCTTCGGTAACCAAAAGTATATTCTTATCTCTAATCTTGCTTAGGATATAATAGATCTCGTAGTTGTATTTGTTATTTACATAAAGTAGATGGATCCCTTTAATATCCTTTACCTGCTGAAATCGAATAATTTCGACAGGTTTATTAAAAATCTTACGTTTCTGCGCTAGTGCACTCAAATCAATGGTCGTTCTATCCGGGCCAAGAACACCAATCTTAAAGCTATCTTGATCTTCAAGATTCGGCCAACCCACCTGCTGTGCAAAATTGAACACAAAAATAGCGCGCTGCAGACGCTTCACTTCTTCGTTACCTAACTCCTGAGCCGCAGATTTTGAAAAGGAAAAAAAGCATAAGCAGAGCCCAATCAAAAGACTCCCTATACTTTCTCTACTTCTAAGTGATATTTGCATCATAGCCTTAATAAAACTCTAGCAAAATAATTAGCTCCATTCACCCCAAATTGTTGTACTCTTCTACTATAAATAAAATTTCCATCATCTGTATTTGCAGAATGCGTATGCTTATCAGGAAAAACATTAAAGATATTATTTCCCCCAATAGTACATCGAACATAATCATTTATTTGATAGGAAATCGTGGCATCAGTCACTAATTTTGGAGAAAAAGTTTGATCTCTGGTTTCTATATTTCCAGTAAACTCATTTAACACCCAATTGGCCTGGTCTCCATCATTGGGGTGTATAAACTTCACTTCTCCAAACAATGTATTCACTAATTGAAATCGAAATTTATCTATTTCATAAGATAGTAGCGAATTTAATTTGTATCTAGGTTGCCCATACTCTACCCGAGCTATCTCTTCTCTATTAAAAAGCACCTCTTCTTGTCCCACTAATGCTGGTGAAACTTTGATAGGTCCTTTGACCTGTGTTCTAGTAATATTGGCTCCCAAAGATGCATTAAACTCCCCTTCTGCCAATGGTGTTTTATAAAACAACACCGCATCTGCCCCTGTTGTTTTAGAATCTATTGCATTGGTAAAAAACTGGGCGGCACCTACATCAAATGGTTCTAAAATCGCTTCATAACCTTCAGCAAATCTACCAGAGAGTACAATTCTATCATCAATATCTATCTGATAGTAATCTACACTAAATGTAAAATCATCGCTAAACTTACCACTGATACCCGCACTGAAATGACTTGATAATTCTGGTTTTAGATTTCCTATTTGAAATGCCTCAGTAACAATTGCACTTTCATTATTAAACGTTCCTACCTGAAGGCTTTCCCCGTTAATAAATTGCGTACTTATATTCTGGAAATACACTTGATGTAATGATGGAGCTCTAAATCCCGTAGAAAATCCTGCCCTAACACTAATATCATCATTGATTCTGTATCTACCAGATAACTTCCCGATCAACTGCTCTCCAAAATCATTATAGGATTCATAGCGCAATGCACCTCGTACCAATAATTGATCTGTAAGATTCGCTTCGACATCCAAATATCCAGAGGTATTGGTTCTAAATCTGTTTAACTCGCTTTCTGGAGGAAACCCTGGAAAGACCTGTGCTCCTGCTACTCTGGGTACTTCTTCCCCTAAATCATTAAAGAAAGTACTCCCCCCATCGATATAAGAAGCTTCTTCTCCGGCAACTATTTGGTAGTTTTCTACCCGTAACTCCGCTCCAAAAGCTATGTTTACACCACTTAACCAATCAAAAGTTCGGGAAATGTCTAAGTTTGTCGTGTTTTGCTTATAGATAAAACCACCCGCGTAAAAAGTTCTGGGAGAAGCAATTCCTAAGGATGCATTATTAGAGTTATTTACGGTATAATCTAATCTATTGATTCCTATAGAATGACTGAAATCGACATCCCATTCATTTTTTACCCCTCGGATACCACCTGTAACCGCATCATCTTGAATATCTGTTAAAATTTCCGGAGAGAAACCGTTGGGAAATAATTCTAGAACTACTCTTTCCTGATCTTTGGGAAAACGGTAAAAACCTTTGGATCGCCCTTCGCGATAGTTTCTACCTCCATGCATATAGAAGGTAGCCTTATCCGACATTTTGATCTCCCCATTAAAGGATAGCGTTAGATTTTGAGTCTCTGCACTACCAATTTCCATCACTCTTCTTCCAGAATATCCTGTTTGTCCGAAAAAGTTATTTTGTTCAATCAATACATTATCAATAGCGGGATCATCATTATACACAGTCCCCGTGTAGTCTCCTGCTCTATTTACCGATTCTCGATCTCGATACTCTGCAGTCACATTAATATAACCTTCATCTCCTATTTTCAATCCAAAATTTGCGGAAGAATATACACTTAGCCCATCTCCTTCGGTGGTGATTCCGGCTCTATTATCCACCTGAATAATTTCGGTTTGTTTTTTCAGAATAATATTGATCACCCCGGCAATAGCATCTGACCCATATTGCGAGGTGGCTCCATCTCTCAGTACTTCTATTCGTTCTATAGAAGCAATAGGGATTGCATTAAAATCAGTTCCTACAGAACCTCTTCCGATAGTTCCATTTACATTCAACAAAGAACTACTATGTCTTCTTTTTCCATTGACCAAAACAAGTACCTGATCTGGTCCCAGCCCTCTCAAAGTAGCAGGATCAATATGATCTGTTCCATCGGCAATCGTTTGGTGCGTAGAATGAAAAGACGGAATTAAATAATGTAAAATATGACTTAATTCTATTTGCGACGAATTGCTCAATTGTTGAGGAGAAATAATATCAACGGCAGCTGTATTTTGTAATAGAGAAGTTGGTTTGGCCCGAGACCCTAAAGAAATAGGTTGATCCATAGAAAATCCAGTTTCTAATACAAAATCAACTACTGCAGTATCTCCTACCTTCACCACTACAGACTTGGATATTGTCGTATACATCACAAAACCTGCGCTAACTACATATTCTCCTTCTTCTACATTAAATGAATAATTACCATTTACATCGGTGGTGATACTCTTTTCGGTTCCTTCGATCGTAATTCTCGCTCCGGGTAAATTACCAAACTGATCTGAGACATTACCGGATATAACTGCTCTTGATTGAGCATGTATTTCACCTAACCCAAAACACACCAAAAACACCAAAAGATATAGCGAATATCTTTTCTTTAACATAGGATTAGAATTAAAAACAATGAAGTTTGAATATTTATTGATTTCGAATTTGATAATTTGCGTGTTAGGGGTAAATAAAACTAATACATGAAGATAAAAATTGCAAATATTTTTGAGAATATCAACCCACGTATTTATAAAACTCTGTTATTTTCTGAAGAATTGGATTCGATATCTATATCGTCAAAATATTGGTTGATTATTTTGCCTACAGTAATCTTGGAAAGCATCTTCTCGCTAAACTCTTTGATTTCAGAGATGCTGTTGGCTTTTATTAATTCTTCCTTACTCAAAGCAGCTCCGATCATCAAAACGATGACCGTTTTTTCATCCTTATCTTCCAATTTCTGATATTCGGAAAGAAACTCCCAACCATCCATAACGGGCATATTAATATCTAAAAAAATAAGTTCAGGATGTATTGAGCTGGACTGTATCCATTTCAACGCTTCTTCTCCATTTTGAACCGTAACCACTTCTTCAGCGTAATTCAACTTTTCAATAATTGTTTTATTAAAAAAATTGGTTGCCTTACTGTCATCGACCAGAAGAACTTGTTTCAATTTTCCCATCATCAAAAATGATTTCTCAATACGCTATCTAATAAATCTGGAGATAAAGGCTTATTTATGAAGTCTTCTACATTGTGATTTTTGGCAGATGCCAACACGTCATCAGGATTAGAGGAAGTAGACAAAAGAATTACCTTGATCCCTTTGGTGAAGCTATGATCTAACTTTTCAAATTCTACCAAAAACTCCCATCCGTTCATGGCGGGCATATTGATATCTAGAAAAATAAGATCTGGTTTTGTAGCCTCATCCTTTTCGACGGCAGATAAATATTCTAGAGCAGCCAAACCACTTTGAACTGTGTTTACTTGATCAAAACCATTGTGTCTGGTAACTACTCGCTCGTTAAAAAAATTAGTAGCTTTATCATCGTCTACTAACAAAACGCAATTAACAGATTTACCCATAAAACTTTCCAATTACGCTCAAAGGAAAAAAACTTATTCCAATTTTCCATCATAAAACTAAATTTTATGAGATAGTTTTCGTCTAAACCATTGATTTTTACGATTAAATGAACAAGAAGAAATTATACTTTGCAAAATTAAAGCTATTAACACAGTAACAAAATAATGACATAATCGTCTCATTTTGATAAACCTTTAACAGAAGGTAATAGGAAAATAAACGTAATTTTGAAATAAACGAGATTCTTACTAGAGAATTTTTGTAAGGGATATATGATAGAAAAGTTGAAAAATATATGTGAGGTCAATGTGTTAAAATATGATTACTATGATCGTATTGAAGATGTACCTATTGAAGATTGGAATTCGGTTAACAAAAAAAACAATACCTTTTTATCCTTAGCATATCTTCAAACACTTGAAGACACACTATTAGAAAATATAAAGTTTAGATATATCTTATTTTACGAAGGTCCTACAGCCGTGGGAATAGCTGCAGTGCAGTTGATAAAATTTAACTCTGCCGAATTGAAGTTTCAAGAATTCCCATGTAAGATTAATGAAGCCATTAAAAACACTTTATTCAAAAATTTGGAGGTAAAGGTGTTAGTCTGTGGTAATCTTTTTTCTTGCGGAGAGCATGGTTTTCTATACGACTCCAACAAGGTTACAGCAAAACAAGCTTTTGAAAGCTTATCGAATGCATTAAGAGAAATAAGAAAGTCTGAAAACACAGAAAAGCCTTCGTTTATTTTGCTTAAAGAGTTTTGGCCACAATCCTTTGCCGAAAGTGATTATATCAAAGAACATGATTTTAGGGAATTCAAAATCGATGTGAACATGGTAGTTCATATAGAAGATAGTTGGAATACATTTGACGATTATCTATCCAGTATGCGCACCAAATTCAGAACCCGGGCAAAAAAGGTGTTCAAAAAATCTGAGAACATTGTTATTCGGGATTTTGGTAGTGAAGATATTGAACAGTTTCAAAAAGAAATCGACCGCCTCTATTTATCGGTAATCGAAAAGGCAGATTTTAAGATTGGAAAATTAAACGCATCTACCTTTAAGCAACTAAAGCAGAATTTAAAAGATGCATTTATTTTTAGAGGGTATTTTCTGAATGAAAAATTAGTTGGATTCACCTCTTCCTTTGTACTTGGAAATGTCCTTGATGCTAATCATATAGGTATTGACTATACATACAACAAAGAGTACGACATCTATCAAAAAATGTTATATGATTATGTGGATTTGGCAATAAAGAACAAGGCAAAGGAACTTCGATTAGGAAGAACAGCAGAAATCATCAAAAGTTGTGTTGGCGCAAAGCCGGTGGAGATGAAATTATATGTAAGACATGGAAACTCCATTTCTAACACATTGCTAAAACCTTTGGTAGAGTTAATTTCTCCTAGTGAGTACGAAATCCGTAATCCTTTTAAACAACTTCTATTAGATTAACCCAACTATGGATTCTTTAACTCAAATTGTATTGGGCGCAGCTGTTGGTGAAGCAACACTGGGTAAAAAAGTAGGGAACAAAGCCATGTTTTGGGGAGCGGTTGCGGGAACCATTCCAGATTTGGATGTGATCGCCAACTTTTTTGTGGATAATGTGACTGCTAATGAATTACACCGTGGATTCTCGCATTCTATTCTTTTCAGTATCCTAATGGCCCCTATTTTTGGGTGGATCATTGCTAAACTATACAAAAACAAAGAAGCCGATTGGAAAGATTGGAGTAAACTCATGTTCTGGGGATTGCTTACCCACCCTATCCTAGATGCGTTTACCACCTGGGGCACACAACTCTTTTGGCCTTTTGATTATAAAGTAGCCTTCAACAATATCTTTGTTGCTGATCCCTTATATACTGTCCCTTTTTTAATCTGTGTGATCATAGCGATGTTCTACAAAAGAACACATCCCAAACGAAAAAGGTATAATAATTTGGGACTGTACCTCAGTAGTTTCTATATGCTCACTACGCTTGTGCTTCAGCAAAATGCAAGGGCCAATTTTTCGAATAGTCTTCAAAATCAACATATTCAGTATAACGAAATTCAGACACGTCCTACCCCACTCAACACCATTTTATGGACGGCTAATATTGAAACTCAGGATTCGTTTTTGATAGGCTATCATTCACTATTGGATGAAGATGATATTATTGACTTTTCAGAATTCCCAAAGAACCATCATCTACTTGGTGAAATGAAAAACGATCCTCTTATCCCAAGATTGATTAAACTTTCTGAAGGTTGGTATACTATTGAAAAGAAAGATGACAAAACCTACTTCAACGATCTGCGATTTGGAACCTTGGGTATTGGTGATCAGGCCGAGCGTTTTGTTTTTAGTTACGAACTCTATTATGATGAAGAAGGTAACTTGCAAGCAAAAGAACGAGCTCGGGAAGTTGAAGAAGCCTCTCCATTATTAAGTAAACTATGGGATAGAGTCCTTGGAAACAAATCATAAAAAAAGCCTGAAAATTCAGGCTTATATTTTTATGTTGGATGTATTTTAAGCAAACTGGCAAATAACGCCACCCATAATAGCCAAACATACTGTCCAATAGCCGACGTTCACTGCTATGTATTTAAAACCTTTTCTTTCAAACATCGCATTGGTTCCTAAAACTGGTAATACAAAGAACAGTCCTACAATTACACCATGCAATACTCCATGGCCAAAACTCCTGTGATTTTGTCCGTAGTTTTCCATATAAGTTTGTGAAAACTTATAAGTTTCGGAACCTGCTTCATTCCATGTAGGATCTGCCATTAGACTAGAGAAAAAACTATATTGATGTATTACCATTCCTGAAAGTATTGACGCCAGGAAAAAACTAAATACATAACTAAGGATAAAAATAAGAGCCATATTTCCTCCTTTCAAATCTTCTTCGGTAAATCCGCATGCATTCATCCATGCTGTTCCGAATACTTTGGGATTATACCATATAAATCCTAAAATCATGGGGATCAGAGCCGCCAAAGCGGTAATCAGAAAATTAAATTCCATATTGATTAGTATTAAATGTTGTTACTCAAATATAAGTAAATCTAATTTGTACCCATTTACCAAACCAGGTATAGCAATCTGATAGAGAACAAAATAAGAATAACACCAGTGACTCTAAAAAAGATAGTGAGTCTTTTGAGCGAAATAAATCGCTTTACTTTTTTGGATAAAAAAACTTTTAATAAATCAGTAGTTAAAATCCCCAACAAAATAAAAGTCATAAACAATAGTAAAGAATAGTGCTCTGGATATTTGTGTTTCCCATAATTAAAAGCGCTAATCCAAACCACAAAAACGAAAGGATTGAAGAAATTAACACTAAATCCTTTTAAGAAAAAAGCTCTAAGATTCATTGAGCTAGCCGTCATTTCAGAAGTAATCTCTGCCTTCTTCAGCAAATAGCTTATCCCCAAAATTAGAATAATGATACTTCCTACAACTCCTATCCAGAATTGATTCTTTTCAATAGTAATAACCGAAGAAAGGCCATAATAACACAATGCAACGCAGATGATATCACTTACTATGATCCCCAAGGCAACTGCCACGCCTGCTTTCATTCCCGACTGAAGACTACTATTCAGTAACAAAAAGAAAACAGGACCTATAAAGATCACCATTCCCAAACCGATTACGTAACCTTCTAGAATTGACATGAGTTATAAAATCACAATTTACAATCTGTAAATATAAATATTAAAGTCTTTCTTTTTCAAAATTCAGTGAGTCAAGAAATTAGAAGTAAGATCAACTATCCTTCAAAACATGATAATCCTCATAAAAAGACACTTGTATTTTGGATACATTCATGACATGAAAAACACAATAGCTGAAAGAGTTTTCGATTTTTTAAAGGATTTTCCACCTTTTGATTGTCTTGAAAGCAGAGATTTGGAAATTATATCTAGAAATATAACCATACGATATATCCCAAAGAATGAAAATGTTTTTACCGCCGACGAGCAAGTCCACGATCATTTTTATGTAGTAAAAGATGGCGCTATTGGTATTTTTAGGGATCAAGATAAGGCCTTGGTAGATCAATGTGATGAAGGTGATATTTTTGGACTTCGTGCACTCATACGAAAGGGGAATTATATATTGAATGCAGAGGCAATAGAAGAAAGCATTATATATTGTATTTCTTCAGAACTTCTCGAAAATAACATCACCATCAATGCAAAGGCCAATAAATATTTGTTAGCAAGCTTTGTCTCCAATATTCGGAATCCTTATGCTCATGAGAACAGTGATTTTCTGGAAAATCAGGTAGAGAACATTCAGCAGAGCAAAACACATTTTACCGAACTTCATTCTGTGTCATATTCCAAAGATCCCGTAACGTGTTTGCCAAATGTGACCATAAAATTAGCGGCTCAGGTGATGAGCTCAAAAAAGATTGGTTCTATTATTATAACTGATGCTGAAAAACCTTTAGGTATTGTAACGGATAAAGATTTACGAACTAAGGTTGCTACAGGGGCTTTTTCTATAGATGACAATGTTGATCAAATTATGTCTTCGCCGGTCATTGCATTTGCTAAAGACATCACCGTAGCAGAAGCTCAAATCGCAATGTTACAGCACAAAATTTCGCATTTATGCATCACAGAAGATGGTACGGCTAATTCTAAGCTTCTTGGTATCTTATCAGAGCATGATATCGTGGTTTTACAAAGTAATACTCCTACCGTACTCATCAAAGCGATAGAACGCAGTAGTACCGATCAAGAACTAAAGTACATCCGCCAAGGTATACAAGAATTACTTCTTGGATACATGCAACAACAGATTCCTATTCCCTTCATTTTAAAAATCATTGCTGTGCTAAACAAAGCTATTATAGAAAAAGCAGTTTTACTTTCTTTAGCAGAAATGCATTCTCCCCTCCAGTCGAATTTACATTCCTAGCATTGGGAAGTCAAGGTAGAAATGAGCAACTACTTCTTACCGATCAGGACAACGCATTAATTTTTAAGGACGTTCCCGAAGAAAAGTATACCGAAACCAAAAACTATTTCATCACTCTTGCTTTTAAAATAAACCACAAATTAAATACGATAGGTTTTGAGTATTGTCCAGCAGAAATGATGGCTAATAATCCGAAATGGTGTTTATCGGTATCTCAATGGAAACAACAATTTCACAATTGGATTACAACTCCCGACAAGGATCAAATTATGTTATGCACGATTTTTTTGATTATGATTTTGTGTATGGAGATCATCAATTGATCGATGAACTTTCTGAAAGTATTTTCGAATCTATCAAAAACTATAATATCTTTCTGAATTTCCTCGGATTAGATGCATTAAAAAACCCTCCTCCACTAAGTTTTTTTAGACAATTTCTGGTGGAGTCCAGCGGAGAGCACAAGGATCAATTTGACATTAAATCCAGAGCAATCATGCCATTGGTGGATGCTGCTCGATTATTGGTCTTATCCCATAATTTTAAAGAGCATAACAATACCGTACTCAGGTACCAAAAGCTTGCGCAAATAGAGCCTCAAAATAAGACTTTGTATCTATCTTGTATTACTGCTTTTCAAGTATTGACAAAATTTAGAACTCTTCATGGTCTTCAACAAAATACTTCTGGACGATTTATTGATTTGAAATCTATCACAAAAGAAGATAAGCTAAAACTAAAACGATGTTTTACGGCCATAAAAGAAATACAACAACTCATACAAGTGCGATTTAATCTATCTCAAATATTATAATCATGTTTTCTTGGACCAAGAAAAAATCTTTACCCGATTTTTGGATGAACTATGCCAATCATTTTCGCACGAAAAAGAAACTTCATTTGCAGACTACACGATTTGTAATTTTTGATACCGAAACAACAGGACTGCACATCAAAAATGATCGCATTTTATCTATTGGAGCAATTGGTGTTACTTCGCAAATCATGAATGTTGGTGACACCCTCGAACTATATGTAAAACAAGATGTTTACAATTCAAAAACAGCAGAAATTCATGGGATTCTAAAAGAAGGAAATATGATAAAGGTGGAAGAGAAACAAGCCATAGTGCTTTTTTTAGAGTTTATTGAAGACGCTATTTTGGTTGCTCATCATGCGGCTTTTGACATCAGTATGATTAATACCTGCTTGAAAAGACTAGATTTACCCAAGTTAAAAAACAAAGTATTGGACACAGGTGATTTATTCAAAAAAACTACAATATGTTCAGATAGAAACAAACATTATTCGCTCGACGAATTGAGTGCCATTTTTAATATTAAAAAACAGGATAGACATACCGCTGCAGGAGATGCTTATATTACCGGAATCCTATTTTTAAAAATCGTATCTCATTTGATGCGAAAAAGGCATTTTTTTATCAAAGACCTATTCTTTAGGTCTAATCGAAAGGGTTTATTATGATATCCCTAATAAATTGAGAATAATTTTGCATTCGTTCTAAGAAATGGTTCTTTTAAATACCTATATTTAACGCCGAAAAAGAAACCTTATATGAGCGATACTTATAAAGTTAAGGTGAACCAAACCCATGAGTTCGAGTTTACCAAAAAAGACATCGATGCAACCGATGCCTTGTCTTCTACAGAAAACAAATTTCATGTAATTGACAATCACACTTCTTATCATACTGAAGTTATTGGATCTGATTTTAATCGTAAAACATATACGGTTAGAGTGAATCATACCGATTACCAGATAAACATTGCAGACGCTTTGGATATGCAAATAGCAGCAATGGGGTTCTCATTAGGATCTTCAAAACAGGTAAATGCTATTAAAGCACCAATGCCAGGCTTGTTACTGGATATCCATGTTGAACCTGGACAAGAAGTAAAAGAAGATGATCCTCTTTTAATTTTGGAAGCCATGAAAATGGAAAACGTGATTCTTTCTCCTAGAGAAGGTACTATCAAATCTATAGCTATTCAAAAAGGAGATGCTGTAGACAAAGGACAATTATTAGTTGAATTCGAATAAACTTATGAAAAAAATACTAGTTGCAAATAGAGGTGAAATCGCTTTACGAGTGATGAAAACCGCAAAAAAAATGGGGATCAAAACCGTTGCTGTTTACTCTACTGTAGATAGAAATGCTCCTCATGTGAGATTTGCAGATCAAGCGGTATGTGTTGGTGAAGCTCCGTCTAACCAATCGTACCTATTAGGATCTAAAATTATTGAAGTTGCCAAAGAACTTAATGTAGACGCCATACACCCAGGTTATGGGTTCTTGAGTGAAAATGCAGATTTTGCCGAAGAAGTTGAAAAGAATGGGCTGATCTTTATTGGACCAAAATCCAAAGCCATACAGGTGATGGGAAGTAAGCTTGCTGCCAAAGAAGCGGTAAAAGCATACGATATCCCAATGGTACCTGGTATTGAAGAAGCCATAACCGATGTTGAAAAAGCAAAAGCTATCGCCAAAGATATTGGGTTTCCAATCCTGATCAAAGCGTCTGCCGGAGGTGGAGGAAAAGGAATGCGCGTTGTAGAAAAAGAAGAAGATCTGGAATCGCAAATGGAGCGAGCTATTAGTGAAGCGACATCTGCATTTGGAGATGGTTCAGTTTTTATCGAAAAATACGTAGGATCTCCTCGACATATAGAAATACAAGTAATGGCAGATAGCCACGGTAATGTTATTCACTTATTCGAAAGAGAATGTAGTGTACAGCGCCGTCACCAAAAGGTGGTAGAAGAAGCTCCATCTGCAGTACTTAGTCCAGAGTTAAGAACTCAAATGGGAGAAGCAGCTGTACGTGTGGCCAAAGCTTGTGATTATTTGGGAGCAGGAACTGTAGAGTTTTTACTAGATGAAAATCATAACTTCTATTTCCTGGAAATGAATACTCGTCTTCAGGTAGAGCACCCGGTAACCGAGTTGATCACTGGTGTTGATCTGGTAGAACTACAGATTAAAGTTGCTCGTGGAGAACAGCTTCCTATCACCCAAGAAGATCTAACTATTACAGGGCATGCACTGGAGCTAAGAGTATACGCCGAAGATCCGCTAAACGACTTTTTACCGAGTGTAGGACATCTGGATGTATATCAAATCCCTGTGGGAGAAGGTATCCGAGTGGATAACGGTTTTGAAGAAGGCATGGACATTCCTATTTACTACGACCCTATGCTGGCAAAATTGATCACCTATGGCAATACCCGAGAAGAAGCCATACAATTAATGATCAAAGCCATTGATGAATACAAAGTAGAAGGTGTACAAACTACCCTTCCTTTTGGAAAGTTTGTTTGCCAACACGAAGCTTTTACTTCTGGTAACTTCGACACCCACTTTGTAAAAAAATACTATGCTGCGGATAAGATTGAAGCTGCGGCAGCACAAGAAGCTAAAATTGCGGCTATCGTAGCCATGAAACAATATATTAAAGATCAAAAAACGTTACGTATCCCAACGCATTAATTTATGGACGACAAGATTAAAACATTACAAGAAAAAGTTGCTCTGGCAAAACTAGGTGGAGGCGAACAACGTATCGATAAGCAACACGCAAAGAAAAAGTTAACCGCTCGAGAACGTATCGCCTATCTACTAGATGAAGGATCTTTTGAAGAAATTGGCATTCTGGTTACCCATAGAACCACAGATTTCGGAATGGAAAAAGAAATCTATTATGGAGACGGTGTGGTGACTGGATACGGAACGGTAAACGGTAGATTGGTTTATGTTTTTGCACAGGATTTTACCGTTTTTGGTGGAGCTCTGTCTGAAACTCATGCTGAAAAAATATGTAAAATCATGGATCTTGCTGTAAAAGTAGGAGCACCTATGATAGGTTTGAATGATTCTGGTGGAGCAAGAATCCAAGAAGGAGTAAGATCTCTGGGTGGATATGCAGATATATTTTATCGCAATGTACAAGCGTCTGGAGTAATTCCTCAAATCTCTGCCATTATGGGACCTTGCGCAGGTGGAGCGGTTTATTCTCCCGCCATGACAGATTTTACAATGATGGTAGAAGACACCAGTTATATGTTTGTAACCGGACCCAACGTCGTAAAAACAGTTACTAATGAAGAGGTTACTTCTGAAGAACTTGGGGGTGCAAGCACACACTCCACCAAATCTGGAGTAGCGCACGTGACTTCTGCCAACGACATCGAATGTCTCGAAGATGTGAAGAAGCTTTTAAGCTATCTCCCACAGAGTAATGCTGAGTTTCCAGAAGCACTACCTTTTACACCGGGAGAAGAGATTCGCGAGGAGTTGAGTACTATTGTACCTGACAACCCGAACAAACCTTATGACATGCATGATGTCATTCAAGGAATTATTGATGAAGACTCATTTTATGAAATCCACAAGGATTATGCTGAAAATATCATTGTTGGTTTTGCACGTCTCGGTGGAAAAAGCATAGGGATTATAGCTAACCAACCCTTATTCCTTGCAGGAGTATTGGATGTAAATAGTTCGAAAAAAGCGGCTAGATTTACTCGTTTTTGTGACTGTTTTAATATTCCTCTTTTGGTATTGGAAGATGTTCCTGGATTCTTGCCAGGTACAGATCAGGAATGGAATGGAATTATCGTTCACGGAGCCAAGTTGCTATATGCACTTAGTGAAGCTACAGTTCCAAGAGTTACTGTAATTACCAGAAAAGCATATGGTGGTGCTTATGATGTGATGAACTCGAAGCATATTGGAGCTGACCTTAACTTTGCTTGGCCAACCGCAGAGATTGCGGTAATGGGTGCCAAAGGTGCCAGTGAAATTATTTTCAGAAAAGAAATCCAGGCGGCAGATGATCCTGAGGCTAAATTGGCAGAAAAAGAAGCAGAATATGCAGATAAATTTGCCAATCCCTACAGAGCAGCACAACGTGGATTTATTGACGAAGTTATTCTACCAAAAGATACACGTAGAAAGTTAATCAAAGCGTTTAGTATGCTTGAGAACAAAGAGGTAGATCAACCCAAAAGAAAACATGGGAATATTCCTTTGTAATTCTATAAATATTAAATAAAGATTATTTAGAACTTTATCACCATATCAAATCGGGGATAGCTTTAGTACAAGTTATCCCCGATTTTAGTATCCGTTCTATTCCACACGTTCTCCTACACTCCACACATTTGTAGCTGCAGCATTTGCCACATACTCTTCAAAACGTATTGGTTTTCTTCCCAATACTTTTTCAACATCATTAGTGATTTCAGCATTTTTTGGATTACCTAATACTTCGGTAAACAAATATTCGATCAACCAAACAAAGTCTTCTGGTAAATTGGCTTTACGCATTCCATCACCATACTCCTGAACGGTAATCGGAACAAAAGTTATCGGGCGATTAATCGTTTTGGAAATCATAGCAATCGCCTCTTTAAAAGTAAGAGTTTCAGATCCGGTAAGTTGATAAATACTTCCATTATGAATATTATCCAAAAGTGCTTTTACGGCTACCTCAGCGATATCATCTGCATCTACAAAAGGAATTTTAACTTCAGCTTGTGGTAGTGCAACAAACCCGTCTAAAATAGGCTCTAATATAAAATTCTCACTAAAATTTTGATTGAACCAGCTCGCTCTAACAATGGTATAATCTAATCCAGAATGGATAACCACTTGCTCACACAACTCTGCCTCTCGTTCTCCTTTACCTGACAAAAGCACCAATTTTTTTACGGATGCCTTTTTAGCTTCAATAACCAATTGTTCTATCGCTTTTAATGCTCCAGGCACGGCCAAATCAGGCTGATAAGTGATATACACCTTTTCAATTCCTTGTAATGCCTGTGCCCAATTATCAGGTTGATGCCAATCAAAAGAAGGATTTGCCGACCGAGAACCAATGCGTACATTGTGACCTAACTTTTCTAACAGGCTTACTATTCTTCTTCCTGTTTTTCCGGTTCCTCCGATAACTAAAATGTTTTCTGTTTTCATTTTTTTTGTTTTTAATTATTACTGTTTATGAAATAAAATACCTGTGAGCAATAGGGCGAATGCCGTAAATGAGCTCACAGTACGAATCATATGCCATCGATTCCATGGTTTTTCGAAAGCAGTTCGTAAATCTGTTAATTGATTTGTTGAAGCTTGATGTAAAATAGTTTTGTCAAGCATTTCGTTTAGGGGTACGTTCTTAAATATGGTAACCAAGCCTACTCCTGCAAAAAACAATAAGGCTGCCATAAGAAAAGACCAAAATGTGTTTGAATTCATGTCTCTATGGAGATAGACATTCAGAAAAAGGAGTAACGAAGGAGCAAAAAAGACCAATAAAAAACTTGGGTTGATAATGGCTCTGTTTATGGCTTGAAAGGATTGTAAAAATGAAAGATTATCCAATCGACCAATACCCGGAGTTATTGCATTGGACCAGGTAAAACAAAGACCCGCCGTTAATCCAACACCTAAAATACTTAAGAGTACTACTATAGATTTGAATGTGATGTCCATAAGAATAGATTTTGCTGTTGTTGAATTAGATGTTTTTATACTTGATTACGGTCAAGTATTCTCCGGGAATTGACCTAAACATTCCTTCCACTTTGGAAATAGTAATAACTTGTAAATTACCCTGACTAAAAGATTGAACGGTTGCGTTGCCTTCAACCTCAACTAAAGAAGGCATGAGTAAGGTGATGGTTCCTAGAAAATATTTGAGTACGGCTATCATCGTTTACAGTTTTTGTGATTCGATGAAGCAAAATTCTGAAGAAAGTGCTGGGATTATTTATCCCAAAAGAAGTAAGATTTGTTCCAAAAGTGAATTACTTGATTTGACTCGGGCGATACCCAAATTTTTTAGCAAAAGCATTAGAGAAAGAACTTAAGCTATCATATCCCACCTGCCAAGCGGCTTCTTGTACCGTAGCTTTTTTATCATTGATTAATTTGTGAGCAGCATCTAATCGTTCATTTTGAAGATATTTAAAGACTGGAACCCCAAAGACAGCTTTGAACTCTTTTTTGAGTTTGGTAGTATTGATCCCAATTTGCTTAGATAATTCGGTAAGTGTAGGTGGATTCTCTAGGTCAGAACGTAAAATATCTCTTACCTGATTTAATTTATCCCGATGATTGGGTTTTGCTTCTTTATCCTTTAGTAAAGCCAGCTGACCAAAAAAATGAGAAAGTAAAGCGGTGATCTGACTTCGATAAAACATCATTTTTGTTTTACCCGTATAGGTATTCGTAAAAAAAGCATCTACGATACGTTCCATTTCTGGAGTCATAAAGAAACTTGGTCCTTCGACATAATGATCTTTGGGTTGAACCAATTCCTGAAGAAGCTCGGTAAAAATTTCACCTTCTTGATTTGGTAAATTTTCAAGATGACGTAATGCTGTGGCAACCACGATGCATTCTAAATTTTTGTTCGCCGAAACCGTATGTTTAAATTCTACGAATTTATCCGCATAGAAAGA
Source organism: Aquimarina sp. KJ22-3 (assembly GCF_055808215.1). Lineage (NCBI taxonomy): Bacteria > Pseudomonadati > Bacteroidota > Flavobacteriia > Flavobacteriales > Flavobacteriaceae > Aquimarina > Aquimarina sp. KJ22-3. The sequence goes on from NZ_CM147859.1 coordinate 3,426,229, forward strand.
AAGTGCCAACCCTTTGGTATACACAAAATCCTTTTGGTTTTCTTTAAAAGTAACCGATAGATCAACATTACCCGATCCATAAAACGCCACTGCAATTATAGGTTCATCAAAATAACACGCATCTACGGTAGTGACCTTAGATCTCGCTTCTTCTACTAAAATGACAAAATCATTGATATGAATAAAATCCCTGTTCATATGATTGTTGGATCACAATTGATGGTTTCGGTTGTTGAATTTCGGTAGTACCGAATTCCCTTGTGTTATAAAGGTAATTAAAATCGAAATATATAAAACAGAACATCCTACTAAAACCTGATCCATTATATTTCCCATCAACACCTTATCCATTGAAAAACAATAAATTACCCTCGAAAACCTTATTGTAAATAATTATTTTGTAACCTTTTTTAACTCCGTTTTGTCCAATGATCGTGAATTCACAAAGAACTTTTCAATCACATTAAAATTTGACATCATGAATATTTTTAAAATATATACGCTAGTGCTCTTTGTACTCTATTATTGCTCCTCTTTTGGGCAATCAGAATGGACTTCATTTAAGGTACCGGACGGAAGAAAAATCGAAGCACAACAATTAGATCAGCAACTACAGAAAGCTATGGATTCTATTGGAATACCTGGTATTTCTATCGCGATTGTGAATCAAAATCAAATTGTATACAACAAAGCATTTGGAGTTACTAGCTTGAAAACGAAGGTGCCCGTAACCAAAAACACCGTATTTGAAGCAGCTTCTTTGTCTAAACCTCTATTTGCTTATTTTTTGATGCAAATGACAGAAACAGAACGATTAGATCTAGACGAACCCTTTTACCCATACCTAAAAGCAATTTTTCCTGAAGGTGTTGTTGCACCCGAGTCTATGGAAGCTTATGCAAAACTAACGCCGCGCATTGTGCTATCTCACGGAACAGGAATCCCTAATTGGGTAAAGGGTAAACCCATCAAAATTGCATTTGAACCTGGAACTGGGTTTTCATACTCTGGTGAGGCGTATCAACACCTGGGAGCTGCTTTTGGTACCAAATTAGGACTTGGATGGGGTAAAAAACTGGATAGCCTTTTCATCAAGGAAGCCGCAAAACCTATCGGAATGCTACATAGCTTGTACACTTGGGACACCATTTACGAAAAAGATATGGCTATTGGACACATTGACGGCAAAGTCAATCCAGAGATCAATAGATTCAAAAAAGTAGGTCCAGGGTTTAGCCTACACTCAACTGCACATGATTACGCCTTATTTCTAATCGAAATGATGAATCCTAAACACATCCAAACATCTACCCGAGACGAAATGCTGAAGGAGCACAATCATTTTAAAGCGGATAACAAATTATTAAAAGAAACCGGACAAACGGGTTGGGGTCTTGGGTTTGCGCAAAAACCAACTCCAAACGGATTGATGCATTTGCATACAGGGAATAATCAGGATTTTCAAGCATATGCCATGTTCATACCAAAACAAGAATATGGTTTTGTAATCTTTGGGAATTCTAATAATTTATTCCCTCTATTAGAAAGTATAGAACAACTATTAGGAGAACACTTTTAAAAACTAAAAAATCAAAAATATGAACAGTTTAAATGAACTTTTGGCTATCCTATCGATCGTAGTAGCTCTTATCCTTGTAATATTTATCATAGCCCGATATACATACCTTATCAAAAAAACTATGATGGAGCATGGTATCTATCAAGAACAACAAAATAGTAAATTCAAATACCTTGATATTGGTTGTATTGTATTTGGACTTGGCATTGGACTACTTACCTCGTCTATCTTTACCACGATGAAGATCACCGAAGACACTATGGATTTATTGGTATGGGGTACTATTTTGGTATTCGCAGCAGGTGGATTGGTATTGGCACATTTTATCAGAAAGCGACTTGAAAAATAGCCCAATACAAAGAGATTACGAGTTAATCCGTAAAATTAATGATGGTGATGCATCGGCATTTAGACAACTTGTTTATTTGCATAAAGATGTATCACTATCTCTTGCTATTTCAATTCTGAAAGATCACAATTTGGCAGAGGACGTCTTACAAGACGTATTTGTAAAGGTGTATCATAAAATACATACCTTTAAATTTAAATCTTCCTTTACTACCTGGTTATATAGAATTGTGGTAAACACAAGCTATAACGAATTAAAAAAGCGGAAAAGCACTTTTACACTGGATGAACGAACCGCAGAAATACCAATAGTCGATAAAAGTAGTATTGACGAAGCAGATCAAAAAAAGTACATTAACCTTGCTTTAGAACGACTACGACCAGATGAGTCTTTGCTATTGCGTTTGTTTTATTTAAGTGAATTAAAAATCAAAGAAATTGAAAAAATCACGGGGCTTAAGACTTCCAAAATTAAAGTAGACTTACACCGTGGTAGAGAAAATATGTTATTTGAGTTAAAACAATTATTAGGGTCTGATTTAAAACATTTATTATGAAAGAAGAAGAACTAAAAAAAATCATCAGTAAAAGTACGGTAGCAACCTCTGATGATTTTTTAAACCATTTGATGCATCGTATTGATACCGAAAGGGAACTCAAAAAAGCATCCTTTTTAGGATCTTTCAAAAGTGTACTTATCGCTTGCTCCATTCTTGGATTGATAACAACCTTTATTTCCTACAAGTTCTTTTTAGGTAGCGAAGGAATAATTAACGTACCCAAGGGCCCAATATTCGTGGGGATTATCTTGATCCTCCTTTTTGGAATCAACAGCATTATAAAAACAAATCATAAACTACTCAAGGCGAAACAGAAAAAATTGATGTATTAATCCATGATTACCATACAAAAAAGCATAAGCATATTAGAATGCTTATCCTTTTGTAACTTATAATACTAGCAATGTTCAACAGATACAACGGCTAAGGTGCTTTTTGCAATATGTCTTCAAAATATTTTTGCCACTCCCCATTTTTGAGTTGTTCTCCGTATTCTATAAAATGTCCCTCTTCAGTTAATCCAAAAACGATTCTTCTACTTTCGCTAAAAGCAACAATGAATTTTTCATCCTGATAAACCCCTTTGTATTTCTTACCTCCTCTTCCTTTGGAATAGGGTGTATAGTAGTAAGATGCTTCCTTTTCATCATAATGAATTACGGTATGTAATTGTAGTGACTGTGATTTCAAGTCAATGGTAATGATATTTTTATCCAGTTTGTACGCTACCTTTTCAAATGCAGGTACTTTTATAATACTATCCTTTTGAAAAATACTGGATGTACCAATCCACTCTCCTATCATAAAACTTAGATTTCCCATTTTCTCTTCACTTACCGATTGACTATACCCTAGATTGAAGGTGAAGAAAACCATTGCAATCCACAAAAAGGATCTCCATGTTCTATGTAATGTATTACTTCTCATATACGATTTTACTTTTTAAGTATTCCTAAATATGCTTCCCAGGGGCCTACCTCGCTTTTATACTGTTTGGCCATGACTCTGGTAATCTGAGAAATATGGCCTAAATCATGCACCACCCAGGTAGACAATAGCTCTTTTAAATTGGCCTCTCCTAGCTCTGGATGCACTCCTTTCATCCTTAATTTGGAGGCATCAATTTGCATCGCTTTGAGTTCATCCAGGTTTTGGTCTCTTAATTCCTTGAATGCTTTCAATAAATCTTTAAGAGGAGTTTGTTGATTGGTTTGTAGTTGTGCAAATCGATCAAAAGGTGTAAATGTTTTGTTTTCACTTTCAGACAAAATCACCTTTGCTCTTGTTACCCAATCTGTCTTTTCACCATGAATCAAATGGCCTACGATATCATATGGACTCCAACTTTCTGATCCTTCGTTGTTCTTTGTCCACTCATCCGATAATCCATCTAATAACACTTCCAACACTAGAGGCGTTCTTTCTAAAATTTCTATTGATTTATTGATATCAAACGTCATACAAAATCTATATACTGAGTAATTTTTAGTTTTGTCTATCTCTAAGTTCTTTAGGAAACCTGTCTCCTACCAGATGAAGTTGTATCCCATGCTCCAACCAGGTTTTTAGACCAGCTAATACCATCGTGAATCCTCCCGTTGTATCGATCAATAGGTGAATCAGCTCATCTCCTTGGCCCTTCAATTCAGCATTAGTAATGGTCACATAAGTGTTTTTTCGGTAATTGCATCAAAATCCCAAGTCACCAGAGAATGGTCTTGTCCTTCTCCCCATTCGATTTCTATGGCTTTATTAGGTAAAATTTTTCTAACCAATACCGGTGCCTCTACATTGTACATATCCCAGCCCCATATCAGTTTTTTACCTTCTTCCAGTTTTCCAGAACTTCGGGTAAACCAGAATTTTGTGGTAGTCGCCGGATCAATAAAGGCTTCAAATACTTCAGCAACAGGTTTCCGAATCATCATAGAAACCTGGGTAGAGGTTATGGATTCTTTCATTTCGATTCTTCTTTTAATACTATTTTCTTTATCAGTGCAATTTGTCCAAGATGATAATGGGTATGTTCTATAATACCAAGCATGTTACGATGATAACTCCCATACTTTTCATCCACAAAACTTTCCTGTAACTGTGCTTCGGATAATTCCTGTAAAAGCGCTGTAAATTCATCTACTTCTCTCCAAGTTTTTTCTAATAAGGATTGCCAGCTTTCTTCAGAGTCGATGACAGGGCAATCAAAACTATACTTATCACGTATCGTAAGCTCTCCTCCTTTCAACACTTCAAGCACTCCTCCTACATAATATCCAATATGATATACTAATACAGCAATAGTATTTAAATCATATAATTGGGTAGTCGCTTGTTGCCAGGTCATCCCTTCGAGTTGTTGATAAAGGTTACTACCTGTCATATTTGGGCCATAAAATCCCTCTTTAAAATGTCTGGCTAGATGATGTGCCGTTTTCATCTTGTCTATTGTTTCTTTATGGATTGAAAAATAAAATAACCTATTGCCCCAAAAATTAATCCAAGAAATATGATTAAAAAATAATTCCCTAATCCTTGTTTGCCGTACAAAGCATTTTGAATGGTGATGTAAATGATATACGCAAAACTACCAATGATAATGGTTTTTAGCATTCGTACCATTTTGGCACCTATTGTATATTGTCTTACTTTGTTTTCTTCGGTGATATCATTTGGGTAGTTGAACAAATGAGGATGTCGGGTTAAAATACTCAATCCTATATATAAAGCTATCCCCACAAGAGGTAAGGTCCAAATTACATTTTTTTGACCGAAGCCATCGGGTTCACCATCAACTCCATAATGACGGGGAATAGATTCTGGTAAATCATTATAATGTAAAATAGGCAGTGCGATCAATAATACAACTGCTAAAACACCGAGTATTTCTATAATAATGTCAAATCGGTCTAAGGTTAGCCTTACTTTTGGTGCATTCATATATTGTACATGTTTTTGAAAATCCCTAACACAATTATTCTTCGAGCATTGCAACTACTCTAGCCGGAGCAGCCGATGCCCCGACAATTTTTAATGGAAACACGGCTATCTTAAAACCGGTATATGGAAGCGCATCCAAATTTACCAATTGTTCCATATGACAGTACTCTTTATCCCGTCCCACCAAATGAGCTTCCCAAAACAATTCTGGGTCATTTGTTTCTTTAGCTTTTTTAACCAAATACGGAAGCGGAAGATCCCAACCCCAAGAATCTATACCCATTACCTTTATACCCTGATCAATAAGCCAGGATGTAGCTTCAGCGCTCATTCCGGTCCCTACTTTATGGAAATCCTTGGTGCCATTAAATTTATCACGCCCTGTTTTAATCAAGACGATCATGTTAGGTTGTAATGCTAGGTTGTTTGCTTTCAAAAAAGATTCGATATCAGAGACTGTGATCGCATCAAAATCTTCTTTATGTTTCATATCGATAACTAGTCCATCTCCATAACACCAATCCAGTGGAATTTCATCTATGGTTTTTGATTTCTCTCCATTGGTAGTTGGCGAATAATGCCATGGAGCATCTATATGTGTAGTAGCATGAACACCCATCTTTTGAATGGTATCATCTGCCCAACCCACAAATCCCTTTGGAAATAATTTGAAAGGAAGGCCAAAAATTCGAATCAGCCATTTTGCTTTTTTATGAGGTTTATGCTTAATCTTTACGCGCATAAACCAGGGATCATTCTTATTGTACTGAATAGGTTTTGAGAGGTCTACTATTTTCATTTATGTCAGGTCAATTAGTGATCCTGAATGTACAAAATTTACATTAGATAATTCTCTCTTTTCATTCCCTAACATCAAAATAACGCTCATTTTGTTGTTAACCAAAAAAGAGGCTAGAATACTCCAACCTCTTTATTGCAAATTTTATGAGATGTTCTCTTTTTTCTTAGTTTAAGGTAGCCACAGGAGCAGTGTATCCTCCTTTTCTTACAGATCCGTTTGTACCTGTACGGTTACCTCTCATTAATAAGATTCCTGCTACGTGCGGCGATGCCATTGAAGTACCAGAAATTCTATTAAATTGACCGTTTAACCAAGTAGACCATACCGCCGTACCAGGAGCCCAACGATCTACACTTCTTCCAAAGTTTGAAGTACCAGCTGCAGTTCTTGAACGAGTCATGTTACCCACATTCCAAGAGTTACTTGTACGTAATCTTTGTGGTGAGTAAAATTGTGTATCATCGTTACTATTTCCTGCTGCCATTGCTCCAATTGCTCTGTTTTCAAGGTTTCTGAAAGCATTATCGATAGCCTGAGAAGTAGCTCTGTTACGGAAACCAACACTGTAATTCCAAGTGTCTCCGTTTCCTGCATTATTAGCTACATAATCTACACCAGAAAGAATCCCTGAAGTAGCACCACTACCTTGAGCATTTAATACTCTAACAGAAACTACAGTAGCTCCATAGGCAACACCAATAACTCCTGAACCATTGTTTCTTGCTGCAACAGTCCCGGCTACGTGAGTCCCATGTCCGTTTTGATCTTGCCAAGATCCACCAACAAAACTTCTACTTCTGCTAGTGTTGATATTTAAGTCACTATGTGGTGCAATACCACTATCGATAATCCAGCAAGTTCTCCCGCTACCATTAGCTCTTCCCACTAGTTGTACACCCCATGGTAAAAATTCTCCATTTGGAAGTCCAACATCTTTAGTAGCTCCTTTTTCGTCTGCAGTTGCAGGAAGTGAACTCACAGGTTTACCCATATCCATATCTAGTTTATGGATATAATCTGGCTCTACAAATGCTACAGCAGGATCATTGCTAAGTAATTCTGCTTGTTTTGCAGAAATATTAGATACTGTAAAACCCTGAAGTGCAGTACTGTAAACCTGCTTTAAATTGCTTTCTGAAATTGAGTATTTTGATAATGTTTGTTGAGATTTCGCTTGTATTTGGGCTTTTTCGCCATTCAAAGATTGATCTCCCTTGTATACTACAATATATTGATTAGGTACTGCTTGATCTGCACCTATATTTTCGAAAGAGTCGGTTTCAATTCCCGTTTCTAAATCTGTAACTTCAGCATCCTTTTCACAACTGTAAAAAAGAAAAGAAAAAGCTGTAAGTACACCTAAAATTCTAAGTTGAGTTTTCATTGATTTTTGATTTGTGTTAAATAATTAATTAAAGTTGAAATAGTTGAGATCTCATAATTAGCGGATTAAAAGTAGAGATTAATTCTTACACACAAATACGGCAAAAACGTAGTAGAATAAAGGTTAAATTTGGTTTACTTGTTTCTAAGTTGTAAAAAAAATCGCTCAACATTCAGTAATGCAAAAGTGTTGCATTACTGAATTTCAAAGAGTTAAACAAGAAATAACATACTGTTAAAATGCATAGAAATAATCATGAAAAATTTAAGTGAGCGATTAACATATTTTGACTGTTAATTAACTTTATTTTAACAAAATTAACACCTTTAAATGGCCAAATGTTAACGTATGAGTCATAAAATCAGCACTATTACCCTTATTTTTCATTTAAAACAAGTCAAAAAAATTCCTACAGAATACTTGACCGTACATATTGTTTTTCAATTTTCATGATTTTGTGAGATTTTATGTGCTGTTTTGTTTAACGTTCTCAACAAAGTGCTTATACATTTACATTAGTTTTCAGGGATAATAACTTGAATCAGTAATTGTACTGATTTCCTAAAAAGCGGTAATTCTACTCTTCTATCAGAACCACCATACCACTAATTTTGAAGTATACAATTTATTAAAGGCGGTATCTGAAAAGCCTATCATAATAGAGTAGGAATCAAAACTTGAATATTATGGGATTTTACGGAAAAGAACCAGTAACACCAGAAAAGTGTAGTGTCATCTATTTGTGGACAGGGTTAAGAACTCCAGGTATATTTATCGTATCTGTTGAAGGAGACGCACCCAATTATTCCACCGGATTTAGCCTGGTACGTGATGCGCACTTTGTTGGTGGTTTAAAAATTGATGTTATGGGTTGGACCGGACCACTGGGAAAAGGCACAACTCCATATAAAGTTAAACACTCTTTTGAAGGAGAGTATCTACCCAAAGTTGTGATTTCTGCATCAAACGGTAATTTTGTTGTGGATGTAAAAGAAATACCACATGATCAAGTGGATGATTACATCAAATCAAAAGCAGCACAAGGCTCAGAGAACGTTTTATTTTCCTAACAGTAATCAAAATACAACAGTATTTTAATTACCCTAAAACGACAAACCTATATTGCTTGGGAAAGCGATATAGGTTTATTAAGATTATTACTTATTTTTTATGCTATATCTGGGTGTACTCTGTAATACCGATGTTCATCCCAAATACGGTCATTTTTTATAACTGATTTTTTGAAGATCCCCTCTTTTTGATATCCGTTCTTCTCCAAAACCTTCATGGAAACTACATTGAATTCAAAAACCCCGGCAAATATTCGTCTTAAACCTAAGTTTTCAAACCCGTACTTAGTGATTAAGGCAATAGCCTTTGTTGCAATACCCTTACCCCAAAATGGTTCTCCTATCCAATATCCAATTTCAGCAGAATTCGTATACACATCATCTTGAAAGATTAAGCTGATCACTCCGCATAACTCTGAATTATAAATGATACCAAAACTTCCGATTGGTTCCTTCTTAGACACCATATCTATAAATGCTATTGCATCCTTTTCTGTATAAGGATATGGAAAATAATCCCGAAGGTTATCCCATACTTTTTTATTGTTCGCCAATGCGGTCAAATGCTTAACATCAGCCGATACCAAAGGCCTTAACGTAACAGATTCTTCTTTCAAAAGCTATTTCCTTTAAAAATAAGAGGGTTCAACATAAAACAACAATCCATCACAGGGCTTTTTCCATGATTTCTTCAACAACTTCAGGATTTAACAGTGTACTTGTATCTCCAAGATTACTAGTGTCTTTTGATGCTATTTTACGTAAGATACGTCTCATAATCTTACCACTTCTGGTTTTTGGCAATCCTGGAACAAATTGTATTTTATCCAATTTGGCAATAGGCCCGATGCGTTCCGTGATTTGTTGATTTACTTCTTTACTCAGGTTATTTCGATCTCTGGTTTCTCCCGTTTCTTTCAAAATGATATACCCGTATAATGCATTTCCTTTGATATCATGTGGAAACCCTACAATGGCAGATTCTGCTACTGCCGGGTGCTCATTGATAGCATCTTCGATAGGCGCAGTACCCAAATTGTGTCCAGAAACAATAATAACATCATCTACCCTTCCAGTAATTCGATAGTATCCAACCTCATCTCTAAAGGCCCCATCTCCTGTAAAGTATTTGTTTTCAAAAGCAGAAAAATAAGTTTCTTTATATCGTTGATGATTACCCCAAATCGTTCTAGCCATAGATGGCCATGGAAATTTAATACACAATCGACCATCCACCTGATTTCCTTTAATTTCCTGACTATTCTCATCCATCAATGTAGGTTGTATACCCGGTAATGGTAAGGTCGCGTAAGTGGGTTTTGTAGGTGTCGAAAATGGAATTGGGGAAATCATAATACCTCCTGTTTCTGTCTGCCACCAAGTATCTACAATAGGGCTTTTCTTCTGCCCTACATGATCGTTATACCAATGCCAGGCTTCTTCATTAATAGGTTCTCCTACTGTTCCCAAAACCTTAATACTAGATAGATCTCTCTGGGTAACATAATCCAAGTTTTCTTTTGCCAAAGCACGTATGGCAGTTGGCGCGGTATAAAACTGCGTTATTTTGTGTTTTTGGACAATATCCCAAAATCTACCAAAGTCCGGATACGAAGGCACCCCTTCAAACATAACTGTAGTTGCACCATTTGCCAATGGACCATATACAATATAAGAATGACCTGTGATCCACCCTATATCAGCAGTACACCAATAAATATCATCCTCTTTGTATTGAAATACATTTTTAAATGTATACGCAGTATACACCATATATCCCGCAGTAGTGTGCAGCATTCCCTTTGGCATCCCAGTCGATCCCGAAGTATATAAAATAAAAAGAGGATCTTCGGCATCCATAACTTCAGGAACACATTCTTTATCCGCTTCTTCTAACAAGGGTTGTAACCAATAATCACGATCGGCTTTCATTTCAATATCAGAATCGATGCGTTTAGCTACCAAAACAGTTTCCACTCCAGGACAACTGTCTAATGCATCGTCTACAATTCCTTTAAGGTCTATCGTTTTGGCTCCTCGGAAAGATCCATCAGAAGTGATCACCATTTTTGCATCGCAATCATTAATCCTGGTAGATAATGCTGTTGCAGAAAAACCTGCAAATACCACCGAATGTACTGCTCCTATTCGTGCACAAGCCAAAACTGAAATAGCCAACTCAGGAATCATAGGGAGATAGATACAAACACGATCTCCTTTTTGAATTCCTTTTTTCTTCAGCACATTTGCAAACTTACACACTCGTTCATGTAATTGTTTATATGTTATGTGCTGTGCATCTTCATTCGGATCATTGGGCTCAAAAAGAATAGCTGTTTTATGTCCGCGATGACGAAGGTGTCTATCAATACAATTCTCTGTAATATTTAGTTTTGCTCCTTCAAACCAGGTAACCTCTGGTTTTGTAAAATCCCAGCTCAATACATTTTTCCATTTCTCTCGCCACATAAAGTGTTCTTCTGCCACTTCTGCCCAAAAGGTTTCTGGGTCTCTCACCGATTTTCGGTATACCTGATAATATTCTTCAAGATGTTTTATGTGATAATTACTCATTGTTGGTCTATTTTATATTCTTATTTATTTTGTTTTTTTGGTTTAAAAAGCCCAAACCAATTTGGATTAAGGAATTTCAATTTTATCAAAACCCAAAGGATCACGACAAAACACAATCCGATAACTATAGAATTTATAGCACTTATCTGCATTTGTGTTTCGAATAAAAACCTCAGATATAAAGAGGCGATAACATATACCCCAATAAAGATATCTGATATTAAAGGTTTTAAAGATAATTTCATGGTTATCTATTTATAAATTACACTATCGTTGTTTGCGCACAACATCAAAAGTTAATTCAATAATTCATTAATTTCTGCCACTAGCTTTTTCACAGAAAAAGGTTTAGTTAAGTATTTATCTGCTCCTAGCTTCAATCCTTTTTCGATGTCTGTGGCTTTATTTTTAGCCGAAAGAAATACTACTTTAGTATGCTCAAGGCTTTTATCATTTTTTATTTCTTTCAGTGTTTCGTATCCATCAACATTAGGCATCATAATATCTAAAAGCACCAGATCAGGAATCTTTTCTTTTGCTATCTGCAATGCTTCGCTACCATCTCTAGCAATATATACTTCAAAATTTTTCTTTTTGAAGGTATATTCTAACGACATTACAATATTAGGTTCATCATCTACAATTAATATTTTCTTCATACGTTTTTAGCATTGACTCGAGGTTATCTTATTTGGGGATAGTAAACAGAAAACGTGCTCCTTCTTTATATTTTTTATCCACCCAGATCTTCCCATTATGACTTTCTACAATCTTTTTACTAATCGCCAAACCTAATCCACTACCTATTGGTTTTTTGGTGTTCTGGTTTTTTGATTGGTAAAATTTATCAAAAATATAGCTCATTTCCTCTTTTGGGATACCTTTTCCGTTATCCTCTACAAGAATTTCTACCATTTGCCTTTTTTGTCGAACCTGTACTTTGATTTTTCCGGTGTTTTCACTAGAAAACTTCAGTGCATTTGACAATAGATTGGTGAGCACCTGGATGATTCGATCTTCGTCATAATTCGCCTTTATTTGATAATCATTTTCATGAACTAATTGAACCCCTTTATTCTTAGCTATTTGTTCTATACCATGAATTGCTTTATCAATAGTTTGGCCTATTTCTCTATGCTCCATTTCCAAATGTTCCTGACCCATGGAAAGCTTTTCTAGATCCAGAATATTATGAATTAATCGTGTTAATCGATTGGAATCCATTACAATATTCTCCAAGAACTTTCTTTTTAAATCCTCCGGCATATCGTCTTCATCTGTTAGCACTTCTGAAGCGGCTCGTATAGAGGTCACAGGTGTCTTAAGTTCATGCGCAATGGTGTCCAAAAATTCATCCTTTAATCGATCTTGCTCTAGTAATTCTGTATTTGCAGTTTTCAGTTTCTCTGTTAGCTGAGTAAGTTCTTGGGATTTTTCTTGCAAGGCTTTATTGACCGCTATGGTTTCTTTGGATTCTTCTAATATCTTCAAAACTTCAAGAAGACTTACTGGTTCCTCTTTTGCTACACTACTGATCAGTATTCTAGCAGAAGCCGTACCTATGCTCCCTGTAAGTAATTTTTCGGAAAACTTGATTAACCTGGCATCAGCCATTTGCTCCTCCTTAGAAATTCCATATTTCAAATGAAACGTATTCAGCGCTTTTTCTGTTCGCTCCTCTCCTAGGAATCGGTTTAACACCTCTCTAATATCAGAAATAAAGGCTTCTCCTTTCCATACAAATGCTCCATCCTGCAGATTTGCATAATTACTGCTATTCACAAACATTTCGGCATAATTACGCTCTCGATAATTTCCTTTAGAAAGTAACGAAATGATCAAAAAACTTAGCGTATTAAAAAACATACTCCAGAAGAATGAGTGTGCTTCTGGTCCCAAAAAGTCCAATCCAAACAGTGCATACGGTTTTAATAATGCTATCCCGAATAATCCTTTTTCTACAAACAAATTATTACCGGTAAGCACATTAACAATAAGAGGCAAAATCAATGTGTAAATCACTACCGAAACTCCAACGATCATTCCTACTTTTACTGCTTTGGCAGAACCTCGATTCCAGAAAAGGCCAATAAAAAAGGAAGGAGCCAATTGGGCGATAACTGCAAATGAAATTAAACCAATAGAAAACAGGGATAACTCATAAGAAAAGTTGATATAGAAAAAATATGCTGCAATAATCAACGTAAAAATGGAAATGCGTCTTATGTTTTTGATATACTTGGCATTCTTTTCGGGGTTTCCTTTAATAAACTTGTCCAAAAATCCATATGGAATAATCAAGTTATTACTCACCATTGTGGAAAGTGCTAAGGTTGAAACCACCACCATTGAGATTACTGCTGAAAATCCCCCAAGAAAAACCAATAGAGCGAGGAAGATGTTGCCTTCTTGTAAGGGAAGCAATAAGGTGTAATAGTCATGGTTTACATCTCCTAAAACCTTTAGGTTTCCTGCCCAAGCAATAAAAATCACAAAGAGATTGAATAACAAAAGGTATAGTGGGAACATCCAAATGGCTTTTTTCAAATAGCGTTCTCGATCATTTTCTACGACTGCCACATGAAACTGTCGAGGTAATAGAAAAATGGCAAAAAAGGAAAGCATGATGGTAAACATCCAATTAAAACCAGATTCTAACCCATTGAAGGAGGTTATTTTTTTGAAATTTTCAAGCATAGAAGCCTGTTGGTAAATGTCACCCGTTCCATCAAACATAAAAAAAGTGACGTATATTCCTATCACCAGGAAAAAGGCCAGTTTTAGAATGGATTCTACAGCTACTGTGGTCATTATTCCTTTACGATGTTGAGAAGCATCTGCAGCTTGAGTTCCAAAAAAAGCAACAAAAACTGCGAGTAATACAGCTATATAAAATGTAGAATCATCTACAATCAATGTAGAGTTATAACTTGTTTCATCTGTAATGATCTCAAAAGTCTCCGAAATTGCCTTTAGCTGTAAAGAAATATAAGGAACGATAGCAAACACACAGATAATGGTAACCAAAGCTCCCAAAAAACGATTGTTACCATATCGCAACGATATAAAGTCTGCAATACTCGATACTTTATGCTGTTTGGATATTCGGATAATTCTTCGCATTACCAATATCCACAGAGGAATCGAGATTACTGGTCCCAAATAGATCGTAAGAAAACTTATCCCTGATTGGGAGGCAATTCCAACACTTCCGTAATAGGTCCAGGCCGAACAGTACACTGCCAACGACAACACATAGATATATGGGTTATTCACCCATTTGCTTTTTGAATTTTTTCGGCCCAAAAGGCTACCAAAAACAAAAAGGTCAAATAGACAATAATGATAGATATCAATAGATAATTATTCATAGTGTCTATGCAAAATGATATATGAAATGAAAATTGCCAGTATCCATATCAGGAAAATAAAGAAATAGATCATCGGGAAACCAAAAATTTCGCCAGACTGATCAAAAATCAATACCAAAGGAACATTCCATAGTAAAAACAGCACAAATGATAGTACTATAAGTTTTTGCTGATGTCTTTTTTTCATTTTTGAACTCATCCTATAAATTTAGAAAAAACGGCACTATATCGCCAACTATAGTACCGTATTCAACTAAATTAAAAATTAATGTCCAGTAGCTTCTCCTGCTCCACTGGGGATTCTGATATCTTCTACGATATCTTGAACTTCACTTGGTGGTGCCGAAGTCATTCTGGAGACAATAACAGATACAACAACATTTACGATCATAGCAATCGTACCAAAACCTTCTGGAGATGTCCCAAACCACCACTCTTCTTTTGGTCGCGGTTCCATTACTCCTATAAGCCCGGTTTTGTAAACGATCATATATACTAGCATCAAGGTAATCCCGACAATCATGCCGGCCACTGCCCCTTGCCTGTTCATCCGTTTGTCAAAAATCCCAAGGATAATCGCCGGAAAGAACGAGGCGGCGGCCAGACCAAATGCAAGTGCGACGACGGCGGCGACAAATCCTGGTGGGTAAATCCCAAACAACCCTGCAACGATAATAGCAAACAAAATACTAATACGGGCCGCCCATAACTCTCCTTTTTCGGAAATATCGGGCTTAATTTGCTTTTTGATTAGATCATGAGAAATAGAAGTGGATATCACCAAAAGTAATCCTGCTGCAGTTGATAATGCCGCAGCCAATCCTCCTGCCGCTACCAATGCAACTACCCAGTTTGGTAATTTGGCAATCTCTGGATTGGCCAACACCATAATATCTCTATCCACATATAGTTCATTCTCTGCACTACTTGCATTAGCCACCAATCGTTCTCCATTTACTCCACGTTCTCCGGTATACTTTGGTTTTCCTTCAGTAGCACTCCCGTTTACATATTGTATTTTTCCATCTCCATTTTTATCAGACCAGGCAATTAGCCCAGTATTTTCCCAATTTTTAAACCATTCTGGCACTTCTTTATAGGAATTATCACTTACAGTTTCAATCAAATTGGTTCTTGCAAAAACCGCAATTGCAGGTGCAGTGGTATATAAAATAGCTATAAACAACAATGCTAACCCTGCTGATTTACGTGCATCTTTTACCTTAGGAACGGTAAAAAAGCGTACGATTACGTGAGGTAATCCGGCGGTACCTACCATAAGTGCCAAAGTAATCGCAAATACATCCCAGGTAGATTTTGAACCATCTGTATATTCATTAAAACCTAATTGCGTATGTAAGGTATCCAGTTTTTCTAAGAGGTATGTTCCATCTTCTACAGTACCTCCCATTCCTATTTGTGGGATGATATTTCCTGTCATTTGCATCGAGATAAAAAATGCAGGAACCATAAATGCGAAAATCAAAACACAGTATTGCGCGACCTGTGTATAGGTGATTCCTTTCATTCCACCAAGAAAAGCAAATACCAGAACTACTGCCATCCCGATAATAACTCCTAAATTAATATCTACTTGCAAGAATTGAGAAAACACAATCCCAACTCCTCGCATTTGTCCTGCTACGTAAGTGAAAGAAACAATCAAAGCACAAATAACAGCAACGGTTCTTGCGGTATTCGAATAATATCGATCTCCTATAAAATCTGGGACAGTAAACTTTCCAAATTTCCGTAGATACGGTGCTAGCAAAAGTGCTAACAACACATAACCACCGGTCCATCCCATAAGGAAAACAGAACCATCATATCCCATGAAAGAGATTAATCCTGCCATAGAAATAAATGAGGCTGCGCTCATCCAATCGGCAGCTGTAGCCATCCCATTAGCCAATGGTGAAACTCCTCCTCCGGCTACGTAAAAATCTTTGGTAGAGCCTGCTCTGGCCCAAATAGCGATCCCAAAATAAAGGGTAAAAGTAATCCCTACTAAAATCCATGTCCATACTTGAACGCTCATAATGCTATATTTTTTTGGTTAGTATTAAGATTACTCGTCGTAACCATATTTTTTATCTAGTTTATTCATCAATCGAACATATACGAAAATCAGAATCACAAAGGTGTAAATCGACCCCTGTTGTGCAAACCAAAATCCTAGTTTGAATCCTCCTAGCCGTATATTGTTGAGTGCGTCTTTGAAAAGAATTCCTGCTCCATAAGAAACCAGAAACCAAATAATGAGAAGAATAACCAAATACTTTAGGTTCTGTTTCCAGTAAGCCACCGCTTTTTCTTTATCTGTCATAATTATAGATTTTTATAAATATATCATTGCTTGCAGGGTAACAAAGCTTTGCGCATCGTTATCCCCATATTTTGTATTTAAATATTCTAAAGTTATTTTAGAATGATGCCCGCTGAAATACGCATTAGCTCCTACTCCAAAAGTTGTGGCATTATCATCTATCGCATCTATCGATCTTGTATTAAAAGAAGCATAAGGCTGAAACTTGGTTTTCTTGTTATCGTTAGGAATAACATATCCAACATGACCATAGATCATCGAACCTGTTTCATAAGTTTGCCCTAAGGTAAAGTTTTCTCCGTAATCATTATTCTGATAAGTGGCATAGGCTGTAATTGCAGAACCATTTTCTCCTATTGGTGCATCATAGAAAGCATCTACAGCGAAAATGGCCACATCTTCACCTTCAAGATCTCCTGCTGTATTTGCAACCACACTACCTTTGGGGTGAAAGAAAAACCCTGCTCCAACATTAAATACTTTCTTACCTCCCAGATAAGTTCCTACTTTGTAAGGAAGAAAATTAGATTCCTGATCAAAAAAATTGAAATCAAAATATCCTGCAAAGTTCTTTCCCGCATCTTTGGACCCTAGTAACCTTCTCCCTGCATATACTGCAGGACCATCTGCAACAGGATCTGTTCCTTCCTGAAGATTGTTGGTCCCCGATTCATTGATGGATACCCGATATTGAAGCTTACCAAAATTACCTTTGGCATAAATCCCAATATGTCTGGCAAACTGATCGGATAGCCCTATCGTTGCCCAGGACTGTCGGTTATTATCTAACGTCATGATGTTAAGGGTACTTTGATTATTGAGTCGGGAGATTCCATTCCAATAGTGCAAACCGGCTCCAATAGCATGGTTGGCATTTAAGTTATATTGTCCCCATACGTCATGAAAAAAGAGTTGAGATTCTTCCCCTCGGCCCAAGGGACTTTGATTATTTGCATTCAAACTATTAAGACCAAAATGTGTAAGAATCAAAAAGTCTTTGTTTATCTGCGAATAAGTAAGAATACGAGCTCTTCGAATACTCATGCTTGTATTACTTACGTCGTCGGGAACCTCATCCTGGTATCTTGCCCAGAATTGTGCCCAGGATATAATCCTGAAATATTTTGAACCGTCCTCGTTTAATTTCACCTTAAGTCCGCCTGTATAATCCGGCGATCCCTGAGAGTATGTATAGTGGCAAGTAAGAAGAAGCATACCTACCAATATGATTAGCTGTTTTCTCATAGAGTTTTAAAGATTAGATTAGTAATAAATTGATTTTGTGCGCGATACTAATCTCCAAAAAACCATCAGTTAAGAAAAAACTAATATAGTTATTCGTTAATTTAATATAGTTAATCTCTAAAACGTTCCCATTTAATCAACATAAACTTATCACCAAGTTCGGTTACTACTACCCCCGCTCCTGATAAATTTTGTACATCATTAAAATAAATAGCAAGCTCTGAAGCATTTAGAATTTTGTAAGTAGGATGATAATTAGAATTGTAAGGTCGCTTGATATTGTATTTTTTAACCCAGTTCATAATACTTACGTGTGAAATCCCTAAAATACGCTCAATTTCTCGATAGGTGAGCCCCTCCAAATACAACTGTAAAGCCTTATTGACATAGTAATCATCTATTTTCTTACCTATCTTATTTACGGAGAAAAAGTAGCCACAAGATTTACATTTAAACCGTTGACGATCATTAACTACTCCACTCTTGATATAGTCTTCAGAACCACAATTAGGACAGGATTCAATTTTCATATATATTTATTTAGCATAAATATATTAATTTAGCAATAAAATCACAAAATACCTCTCGATTTCATATCAAAATCTCAATTTAAATCTTAAAACAATAAGTAATCACCAACATTAAAAACATACTAAAACTGTAAATCTGTAGTTTCTCTTTATTAAATTTTGATTTAATACGATAGATTTAGTAGCTTTTCTCCCTCAAACAACAAATGCCCCATGAAAAACAAAAACCTAACCAAATATGCTATATACGCCGTTGCTGTTTTGTGTGCTGCGTTAATCAATGAACACATCATTAAGTATGTAAAAAAACATGTGGATCAACAAGGGTATCTATTGGTACTTATCGATATGGCTATCGTTGTACTTATTTTCGCTCCAACTTTTGCGTTGGTTACCAAATACACCAAGAAATTTTCTAAGGTTTATCTAGACACTTCCAAAAAAATGTCTACTAGTAAAAATGGAACCTTATTTGGCTTTGCAGTGGCTGTTTTTATCTTGTTCGTATTGTATGCTAGTTTAAGGCATAATATCGACGTTCTGAAGGATTTAAAAACGATATTACCTTAATCATTATATATCACATATTAAAATTGCTTCCTTCAACGCTTGCAATTTATCTTCGTAGGTAGGAATAAACTCCTGGGCAACATATCCGTTATAACCTGTACTCAAAATAGCCCGCATTATTGCAGGGTAATTCAGTTCTTGTTTGTCATTAATTTCATTTCTTCCAGGAACGCCTCCTGTATGATAATGATTGATATACTTATGATACTTCGTAATAGTAGCGATAATATCACCTTCCATAATTTGCATATGGTAGATATCGTACAACAATTTAAAATTATCAGATCCTATCTTATCTACCAAACGAATTCCCCAAGGGGTGTGATCACATTGATAATCTGCATGATCTACTTTACTATTAAGCAATTCCATAACCAAAGTAACATTATTCTTTTCTGCATGTTTTACTAATGTATCTAAGCCTTGAGCGCAATTTTCTAACCCCAATTCGTTGGATATTCCATGACGGTTCCCAGAAAAGACAATAACTTGTTGTATCCCAGCATTCGCCGCCTTAGAAATCAACTCCATATATTGTTGCTGTAATGCTTTATGATTTTTAGGATTGTTGAATCCATGAATAATGTTTGCAAAAGAGTCTGTTGCCAACGAGCAACTAACTCCCTTATCCTTAACCACTTTCCATTCATCAGGTTTTAAAAGATCAATTCCTACTAATCCTAAATCCTTCCCCTTTTCTGCGAATTCTTCTAAAGGAATATTCTGATAACACCATCTACAAGCCGAATGGTTAATATTCCTATTCAGCTTTGATTGAGTCGACTTGGTGTTACCCAATTTTTTTCTGGTTCACCCACTATAAGCGGCATACCCATACCTGCTGCTCCAATTCCTAGTGATATGTTTTTTATCACTTGTCTTCGACTTACTTTTGACTTACTCATTTTCAGAATTATTTTAATGATACAGGTATATACAACTACTTAGCATTTTCATGCATAAATATTTCGATTTCTTCTTTACTAAATACAGGATTTGCCCCCTTGCTACCTGCAACCATTGCACCTACTGCACAAGCACGATCGATGGCTTCTTGTGGCTGGGATTTTGTCAATAATTTGGAAATCAGCATCGCCAAAAAAGAATCTCCCGCTCCTACGGTATCCACGACCTTTATTTTATATCCAGAGTTGTTATAAAACTCATTATCAAAAAACAGAGCTGCTCCTTTTCCACCTTTTGTAATACAAATTTGATCAGTTTTTGTTTCTTTAGCGAGTGCTTTCACTTGGTTTTCTAACGTACTCTCCTGGATGTTTAGGTGTTCACAAATTTTTTCCAATTCTTCATCGTTTAACTTGATAAAATCAGCTTGGTTCATTAGTTGTGACAATAGGGAAGCATCATAATGAGGAGGTCTAAGATTCACATCCAACACTTTGTACTGCGCTCTTTCCAACAATTTCAGAAGGGTATTTCTACTTTCTTCACTTCTACTAGCAAGACTACCAAACACAAAGGCGTCTGAACTTACTACTAATTGTTCCATCTCATGAGTATATTCAATAAAATCCCAGGCTACAGGTTTACTAATCTCGTAAGATGCTGTACCACCACTATCCAAAGTAACTAGCACTTCGCCAGTAATATGTTTAATATCTTCTTGAAAGATATTGTTACGCATACCTTGTTTTTCTACATACGCTACGATATCGCTTCCCAAATCATCATTTCCTATTCTGGTGATTAAGGAAGTGTTGATTCCCATAGTATGCAATCGTAAAGCTACATTAAGTGGAGCGCCACCTATTTTTCGATGGGTAGGAAATATATCCCATAATACTTCTCCAAAACAGGTTATTTTCATAAGTAATTAGTTTTCTTTGATTAGTTGTTGACTCACATTTTCTAATGAAATTCCTTTAGTTTCCGGCATTAAAAAGATCACAAACAGCAGCTGAAATATCATCATAACAGCAAAAATCATAAACACCATCCCTGAACCTATCGTAGAAAATAGCAGTGGTACTAATGAGGGAATAATTGCTGCTAGTATCCAATGCACAGAGCTGCCAAATGCCTGGCCTGAAGCTCTTAAATGATTTGGAAAAATTTCGGCAATAAATACCCAAATAACTGCTCCCTGCCCAATGGCATGCGATGCGATAAAAACAAACAAAAATATTGGAACTGCCATCCCTCCCCAATCGAGGAAAAAGGCCATAGATACCAAACTCAACGATATAATGTATCCTGCAGATCCTATATACATCAGTGATTTTCTACCCAAACGATCAATAAGAACCACACCGATAAGGGTAAAAATCAAATTAGTTACCCCGATACCAATGCTACTCAATAACGCTGTACTTTTTCCTAATCCTGCTTCTTCAAAAATCCTGGGAGCATAGTACAAAAAGGCATTAATCCCCGAAAACTGATTAAAAAACGCGATCAAAAAAGCCAATAGCAGCGGAAAACGATATTTCTTCAAAAAATATGTTCTTCAGAGATTACTTGCTTAGTACTCATTTGCAATTCATCCATCAAGGATGTTATATCGGTTTCTGGGTCAATAATGCGAAGTGTTTCCTGAGCTTCATTGATCTTTCCCTTTGAAATCAACCATCTTGGGCTTTTAGGAATTTTAAATGCCAAAAGTGTGTATAGCAAAGCTGGTATTGCCTCTACTCCCAACATCCAACGCCAGGCAGATTCTTCTATAGCACTTAAAAAATAATTGGAGGCAAAAGCCAATAGTATACCCATTACAATATTGAACTGATATAAGGCTACTAATCGACCTCTATCTTTTGCTGGGGCCATTTCTGAAATGTATGCTGGACCAGCAATTGTTGATGCTCCAACACCTAACCCTCCCAAAAATCTAAACAATGCAAAAGTCCAAGGATCATTTACCAATGCCGATCCTGTTGCCGATATCAAATAAAATACTCCTATCCAAAGTAAGGTCTTTTTTCTTCCCAATTGATTGGTAGGGATCCCACCAAAAATAGCTCCTATTACCGTTCCCCATAAAGCCATAGCCATTACCACAGAACCATGAAATGCATCTGATGTACTCCATAACTCCTGTAAGCTTTGATCCGCCCCAGAAATCACTACCGTATCAAATCCAAATAAAAAACCAGCCAATGCCGCAGTAAGAGACCAAAAAAATAACTTACTCATATCAGGAAAACTTGTGTGAATTTTCTTTTCTAAAGGTAATTTTTTTAGACTGGTATACCAAAAAAACAACCCCCATAGGTTAACAACTCCTTGGGGGTCTAGACTGAAGCTAAAAAATTAAACTAACTCAACTTACACTCAATTAAACACGCTCCAGTTTCTCTTCTATTTGGTTTAAACATAAATTATTAATACTACCCACATGAGTATGTGTGGTATTTTTTTCGGGATGATAATTCCCTTCTTCTATATCCTTTCCGATTTTCACATAAGCCTCTCTAAAGGTCATACCCTGCATAACCAATGCATTTAAGGTATCTACACTAAAGAGGTAATCATATTTTGGATCTTTCAAAATACCTTCGTTTACCGTTACTTGTTGTAATGCATATACAGACATCTCCAGCGAAGCTTTTAGATCCTGAATAGCAGGAACTATTCCCTCTTTTAGTAATTGAAGATCTCTATGATAACCACTTGGAAGGTTTGCCGTTAGTAACGTGAGCTCATACGGAAGTCCCTGTATCTTATTACACTTCCCTCTAATCAACTCAAAAACATCCGGATTCTTTTTATGAGGCATAATACTGGATCCCGTAGTTAACTCTGAAGGGATGCTCATAAAATCAAAGTTCTGACTCATATACAGACACACATCCATCGCTAACTTTGACAATGTTGCCGCTACACTACTAATCGCAAAAGAAACGGACTTTTCTGATTTTCCTCTACTCATTTGAGCAGCTACTACATTGTATTTCAAGCTTGCAAAATCTAGCTCTTGTGTTGTAAACTCCCTATCGATCGGAAATGAGCTCCCATAACCTGCAGCACTCCCTAACGGATTTTGATCCACCACTTGTAACGCAGCATTCACAAAAAACAAATCATCTACAAAACTCTCTGCATAGGCAGAGAACCACAATCCAAAAGAAGAAGGCATTGCAATCTGTAAATGCGTATATCCTGGAAGCAATACATTCTTGAACTCATTTGCTCTGGATAGTAGTACTTTTGAAAGTTCTTTGACCTGACTTTTTATTTGTTGTAACTCATCTTTAAGGTATAAATGCATAGCTACCAAAACCTGATCATTTCTAGATCGTGCAGTATGTATTTTTTTACCTGCTTCTCCTATCTGATGCGTTAATTCGTATTCTATTTTTGAATGCACATCTTCAAACTGATTTTCGATAGTAAAGGATCCTTCATCTATTTGTTTGTTGAGTTCATTCAATACGTTTTCTATACTTGAAATTTCTGTTTCTGAAAGTAATCCGATCTTGTGTAACATTTTACCATGAGCCAACGTTGCACGTATATCATATTTGGCAATAACTAAATCCAATTGCCTGTCATTACCTACGGTAAATCTATCTATTTTTTCGTCTGTGGGTAATCCCTTGTCCCAAAGTTTCATCTGTTTATACTTATTGTTTTTTAATTGTCAGATGGAATAGCCATATCATCATATCAATGAGCATCTCACTTTTTTGTTATGGCTTATTTCATCTCTCTCTTTTCTTTAAATTATTCCCTCTAAAATTTTCACATACAAGGCTACGCCTTCTTTTATCTCATCCACATAAATAAACTCATTTGCCGAATGCGATCGCGTAGAATCGCCTGGGCCCAGCTTTAACGAGGGACAGCTCAATACCGATTGATCAGATAGCGTTGGTGATCCATAAGTTGTTCTTCCCAGAGCAATCCCAGATTTTACAATAGGATGATCCATGGGTATGGAAGAAGATCCCAGGTGTAATGATCTTGGTGTTACCGTAACATGAGGTGGCATGTTTTCTTTTACCATTGCTAAAATTTCTTCGTTCTTATATTTATCATTGACCCGGATGTCTACTACCAGATCACAATGAGAAGGAACCACATTATGCTGGTTCCCTGCACTTACTTGGGTAACAGTCATTTTAACTTTACCTAGAGTTTCTGACTCTTTTTCGAAGGTAAAATCTTTAAACCATTGCAATACTTCTAAGGTCTTATAAATGGAATTATCATCATTGGGATGCGCAGCGTGACTTGATGTTCCCTGCACAGAAACATCCAGAACTAACAATCCTTTTTCGGCTACTGCCAATTGCAGGAGCGTAGGTTCTCCTACCACAGCAAACTCAACATTCTTAAGGTGTTTCAGCACACTTTTCAGACCCAATGGACCACTACTTTCTTCTTCGGCAGATGCAACTACTACCAAATTGTAGGCCAGGTTTTCTTTATGATAGAAATACGTAAATGTTGCCAGCAACGAAACCAGACAACCTCCAGCATCATTACTTCCTAGACCAAATAATTTTCCATCTTCAACAAATGCTTGAAAAGGATCATTGGTGTAATTTCCATTTGGTTTTACAGTATCGTGATGAGAATTCAGAAGAATAGTGGGTTTTGCAGCATCAAAGTGCATGTTGTACGCCCATATATTGTTATTCTCTCTTTCAAAAGGAATTTTACGCGTATCGAACCACTCTTCAATTAACAAAGCAGTGTTCTCTTCTTCTGAAGAAAAAGAAGGGGTTTCTATTAGTTTTTTTAATAACTCAATGGCATTATCTGTAAGCGTCGAAATCTCGAAACCCGTAAACCCTTCTTTATGTAGACTAGTACTCATTTTATGATTGAATGTTTTTTTATCTATCTTGATTTATAAACTCAAGGTAGTATGTTTTATGGTTTTATCTTTTATAAATTCGGTGTTTGCAATATGTACGCTAGCTACATTCTTTTGCAATGCATCAAAACAATTCTGTAATTTTGGGAGCATTCCATCGGCTATTACCTCATCATCTCTAAGCTTTGCATATTTTTCTAAATTAATATGTTCTATAACAGAATCCTTATTATTGATATCTTCCAAAACACCTTTCAGTTCAAAACAGTAGAACAGGGACACTTCAAAATGAGCGCTCATTGCAGAGGCAATCTCTGAGGCTATCGTATCGGCATTGGTATTTAACAATTGCCCATTTCCATCATGAGTGATTGCACAAAACACAGGAATGATCCCCATATCCAATACCCCTTTTATCATCTTATCATTTACCTTCTCTACATCGCCTACAAAACCGTAATTCACAAATTGTGCAGGTCTTTTGGTTGCCATAATTGTATTTGCATCTGCACCGGTTAATCCTAGTGCCGGACTACCATGTTTTTGCAGCCCAGCAACAATATTTTTATTGATTAACCCAGCATAAGTCATCACAACAACATCCAAATTTGCTGCCGAGGTTATTCTTCTGCCGTCGATCATTTCGGTTTTGATCCCAAGTTTTTTTGAAAGCTGTGTTGCTGACTTTCCGCCTCCATGAATCAAAATTTTAGGCCCTTCTATTTTTGAAAAGTCCATCAAAAATTGATTTAGCGCATCTTTGTCTTCAATAATATTGCCTCCTATTTTTGCTACTAATAACTGCTTCATGATCCCTTCAATCCTTTCAATATTTTTTTCAATACCAATTGTGCTGCATAGGTTCTATTGTTGGCCTGCTGAATTACAATTGCATCTTTACTTTCAATCACTGCATCATCTACGACTACATTTCGTCTTACTGGTAAACAATGCATAAATTTGGCCTGGTTGGTCAGCTTCATTTTTATCTTCAGTAATTTTCCAAGTAGTATCGGTTGATAGCACTTTTCCGTAGTCCTGGTAAGCACTCCAGTTTTTGACGTAAATAAAATCTGCATCTTTAAACGCATTCTCCTGGTTGTAATCAATGGGCACCTCTTTAGTAATCTGACTGGCTAACTCATATCCCTTTGGATGGGTAATTACAAAATGCGCGTCCATTCGTTGCATCATCTCTACAAAAGAGTTGGCAACAGCCTGGGGCAAAGCTTTTGGATGCGGTGCCCATGATAATACAACCTTTGGTTTCTTCTTTTTTATGTTCGGTAATAGTAATTGCATCTGTAAGTGCTTGTAATGGATGACCTGTAGCGCTTTCCATATTCACTACTGGAATGGTCGCGTATTCCATAAAGCTTTTTAACACCTTTTCGCTGTAATCCTCTTCTTTATCTTTTAAATGTGCAAATGCTCGAATGGCCAGTATATCACAATATTGTGAAACCACTTGTGCTGCTTCCTTAACATGTTCAGAATTTCCCTGATCCATGATGGTACCGTCACCATATTCTAAAGACCAGCCTTCTCCTGTAAAATTCATCACCATCACATTCATCCCCAGATTAAGTGCAGCCTTTTGTGTGCTTAATCGAGTACGTAGACTGGGATTAAAAAACAACAACCCTATGGTTTTGTCCTCTCCCAGTTTTTTATCCTGTAGTGGTTCCTTTTTTAACGCTATAGCTTGATCCACCCAATCTTCAACATTATCTATATCTGCTATTGAAAAGTAATTATTCATTATATACTGCTTTTGTTATTCTTGTAAAAGGGACCTTGTCCTCAATTACATCGGTAATAAAATTATCGTTAAGCCCATTTACAATCCATGTTTCTATCTCAGCAGCCTGGGCAATTTTTGCTGCTTCAATTTTTGAACGCATCCCACCAGTACCATGAGAAGACACTGCACTCACGATCTCTTGTTCCAACTCTTCTACATCTACTACATCGGTAATCGTTTGGTAGGTCTTATTTTGAATGGATGCTTTTGTACAAATTCCATTGGTATTGGTAGCAACGACAAGTAAATCTGCATCTAACAACACTGCTGTTAACCCCGCTAACTTATCATTATCTCCAAATTGGATTTCGTCTGTAGCCACAGTGTCATTTTCATTGATGATCGGGATATAGTTATTAGCAACCAACACATTAATAGTATTCACAATATTTTGTTTTGATTCCTCTCTTTCAAAATCCGAATAAGACAACAAACACTGAGATGTCAACAAACCAAGATCTCTAAAACTCTCTTGAAAAATTCGCATTAAGTGTGGCTGGCCAATGGATGCCAATGCTTGTTTTACATTGATTTCCTTACCATTACTCTCCAAATTCACAAATTGTTTGGCTACAGCTATAGCACCAGAGCTTACAATCACAAACTCATAGCCATCCTGTAGAGCTACAATCTGCCTACCGATATCTTCGATTTTTCCTCTCGAAATCTGATCCGTTTCTTTGGTCAAGGTATTGGATCCTATTTTGAGTACAATTCTTTTCTTATCTGATCTGCCCTTCTCCATGTATATACCATTTGTTGGTTACCAAATGTTGTAAACCAATTGGTCCTCTTTGATGTAATTTATCTGTACTGATTGCCAGCTCTCCTCCTAATCCCAACTGAAACCCATCTGTAAATCGAGTGGAAGCATTATGATATACTGCTGCACAATCAACCGACATCATAAACTGATCTGCAATCTGCTGATTTCTAGTAATGATTGCCGCAGAATGTCCTCCACTATATTCATTAATCTTATCAATTGCTTCTTTGTTATTCGTGGTTTCACCAATTACAATTTTGTAATCCAAAAACTCTTCAAACCAGATCTTATCATTCTCGATGGTCTTTACCTCCTCATATTTAGCCAAAGACGAATCTCCAATAATTTCTACATCATAATCTTTGAGTGCTGTAATCAGGTTTCTTACAAAATCCTCTTTATTGGGTAAGTTTTTATCAATCAAAACCTTATCAACCGCATTACACGCAGAGATTTTATCGGTTTTACCGTTGATGATATTATCCAGCGCCAGAGCGCTATCCGCTTCATCATGAACATATACAAAATTGTTTCCTCGACCACTAACGATCACTGGGCAGGTAGCATGTTGCTTTACAAATGCGATCAGTTTTTCTCCTCCTCTAGGGACAATAAGATCTACTCTTTGCGTTGGATGTTCCAAAAACTCCTGGGTTTTCTCTCGATCATAATTCAAGTAGGCAATCCAATCTATAGTAGCTTCAACACTTGCTAGTGCCTCATGCCATAACTTCACTATTTCCAGATTAGAGTTTAGAGATTCCTTACCTCCTTTTAGTAAAATTTTATTTCCAGATTTGAACGCAATTCCAGCAGCCTCGACGGTCACATCTGGTCTTGATTCGTAGATGATAAGTACCGTACCAAAAGGAGCTGTTTTATTAAAAACATGCATTCCATTTTCGTGTTCAAATTGAAAACGTTCTACTCCTAAAGGATCCTCTAGATTTGCCAATTGTTCTAATGCATCAATCATCCCCTGTACTTTAGCCTTATCAACCTTCAATCGGTCGTACATTGCTTTATCCTCTCCAGAGTAACTGTTCAGATCCTTTTGATTGGCCGTGATCAAAGTTTCCTTATTTTTAGCAATCAACTCCGCCATCTTTAGCAAAACTGCATTTCGTTGTTCTATGTTCAGTACTGCTTCCATAGCTACACTTTTTCTGCGATTAAGATATTTTGTAATGCCATTACAAACTGATCTATTTCTTTTTTATCGATTGTAAGAGGTGGTAGTATTCTTAACAGTTTTTTATTCATAGATCCACCAGTAAAAATATGCGCATCATAAATCAACTTTTTACGTAATTCTCCTACTTCGTAGTCAAATTCTAAACCAACCATGAGCCCTCTACCTTTACATTTTTTAATTCCTGGTAGTTCTTTAATTTTAGTTAAGAAATACTCCCCAATTGACGCTGCATTATCTACCAAATTTTCGGTCTCAATTACCTCAAGTACTGCAAGAGCTGCTGCACAAGCTAAATGATTACCTCCAAACGTAGTTCCTAGCAATCCATAACTAGGTTGAATATGTGGAGCTATTAGTATACCTCCGATAGGAAAACCATTCCCCATCCCTTTGGCAACAGAAATAATATCAGGGGTAATGCCATGATGCTGATGCGCAAAGAACTTTCCACTTCTTCCATATCCAGATTGAATTTCGTCGGCAATCAATACCACATTATTCTGTTTGCAAAGCAATTGTAATTCCTGAAAAAATCCAGTGGTCGGTTGATCAAGACCTCCTACTCCTTGAATGGGTTCAATGATTACAGCGCATACATCTCCTTTCTCTAATTCTTGGGTCACAGCATCAATATCATTCAAAGGCAGAAAAGTTACTTCTTGCTGCTTAT
Source organism: Aquimarina sp. KJ22-3 (assembly GCF_055808215.1). Lineage (NCBI taxonomy): Bacteria > Pseudomonadati > Bacteroidota > Flavobacteriia > Flavobacteriales > Flavobacteriaceae > Aquimarina > Aquimarina sp. KJ22-3. The sequence continues at coordinate 3,455,739 of NZ_CM147859.1, forward strand.
TGAGCGGAGCGTTAATTTTGGCATTATCTGTTACTGCAACTGCTGCCGACGTTCTACCATGAAATGCATTATCAAAAGCAATCACACGAGATTTACCGGTATGAAAAGAGGCTAGTTTCAGCGCATTTTCATTGGCTTCTGCGCCAGAATTACACAAAAACAATTGATAGGTATCATATCCTGATAATGCTCCCAGCTTTTGTGCCAATTCGGTTTGCATACTGTTCTGTACCGCATTGGAATAAAATCCTATGTTATCAATCTGCTCTTTTATTTTTTTGGTATAGTGAGGATGCGAATGCCCTATGGAAATTACTCCGTGACCTCCGTACAAATCTAAATATTCTACTCCATTTTTATCAATAACGGTGCTATTGAATGCCTTTACTGGTTCTACATTATATAGTGGATATACATCAAACAATTTCATACTCATATTCTTTTTAGTGCTCCTTATTTTATTGTATTTATCTTTTCATAAGAGGCCATCACCCCTTTTATGACCGAAGAACTAAGACCTTGATGTTCCATCTCATTTAGACCTTCGATAGTACATCCCTGAGGTGTCGTTACCTTATCAATTTCACGTTCTGGATGTGTTCCATTTTTTGCAACCAAAGTTGCAGCCCCCATAGCTGTTTGCACTGCAATAATCTGTGCCTCATGAGGGTGAAATCCCATTTGTATTCCTCCTTGAATCATTGCTCTAAGAAACCTCAAAAAGAATGCAATCCCACTTGCCCCTAATACGGTAGCTGCCTGCATAAGTCGCTCTTCGATGATCAACGTTTTTCCGATAGTATCAAACATCTTTTGAACAAAGGTTAACTCTTCTTTTACGTCCTCGTTTGCAGAAATACAGGTCATCGATAATTTTTTTGACGCTCCAGTATTTGGCATTACACGAATCACCTTGTTTTGAGGAACCACTTCATTGATCTCTTCAATTGACGTTCCCGTGACGGTCGAGATCAATATCTGATCGGTGGTGAGTTCTTCTTTTATTTCTTCCAGAACTGCATCCAACTGTCTGGGTTGCACACACAAGATCACCCATTTCACGTCAGAAATAGCCTCTGCAATATTTTGAGAGGTTGACACTCCCAATTTCTCTTTTACTTCAGTCAAATTATGTTCTGACTTATCGACTACCGTAATATGTTTTGCTTCAAAAAGGTCGCTATTGGCCAATCCTGAAATAATGGATTTCCCTAAGTTTCCTCCTCCTATAATGGTTATCTTATTCATGTCTAAAATGCACTTGCTTTTAATTCTAAACCTGTTTTCTCTTCAATTCCAAACATTAAATTCATGTTATGAATAGCTTGCCCAGATGCTCCTTTGATCAAATTATCTATTACAGATGTAATGAGTAACATCCCTTTCTTCTTGCTAATATGAAGGATGCATTTGTTGGTATTGACCACTTGTTTTAAGTGAATTTCCTGATCTGAAACTACGGTAAACTGAGCTTCTTTATAAAAATCCTTATACAGTTGAACGGCTTCTTCCTCACTTCCAGCAAATTCGGTATAAAGAGTTACGTATATTCCCTTGCTGAAATTTCCTCGATTAGGAATAAAGAACAACGGACTATCAAAATTGGGTTGTAACTGCACCAAACTTTCCTGGATCTCGTCTAGATGCTGATGGGTAAATACCTTATAACTGGAAAAATTATTATCTCTCCAACTAAAATGAGTAGTACTACCGGGTATTACACCAGCTCCTGTGCTTCCAGTGGTTGCGTTGATATGTACAGCACTATTCAATTGATCAATGGATGCCAATGGTAACAATGCCAATTGGATAGCTGTAGCAAAACAACCCGGATTAGCAATGTTTGTTGCTTTTACTATTTTTTCCTTTTGCAATTCAGGCAATCCATATACAAAATCCCTGTTTTGGTAGCTTTTATCTTTGTTCAACCTGAAATCATTTCCAAGATCAATCACTTTGGTCGTTTCAGAAAAACTATGTTCATTCAGAAAAGCTTGAGATCGCCCATGACCTAAACACAAAAACACTACATCCACATTTGGGTTTACGGTATCAGTAAATTCTAAATCAATTTCTCCGACCAGATCAGGGTGTTGCTTATGTATTGAAACTCCAGCATTGGTAGTACTGTACACAAAATCCAGTTGCACTTTTGGATGATGTATCAAAAGCCTAAGTAATTCTCCGGCAGTATATCCTGACCCTCCTATTATTCCAACTTTTATCATGATTGATCTGGGTTTACGTTGTGATATATTTTATTGGCATTGCCATAAATCTTAATAAAACCTTTGGCGTCATCTGCAGTCCAGGAATTATTCATCTCTCCATACTGTCCGAAATCGGATTTCATCATATCAAAATCTGATTCTACTCCTTCTAACATAAAGTGATACGGTTTTAATTTCACCTTTACTTCTCCTGTAACTGATTTTTGTGAATCTTCCAAAAACACCTCTATATTTCGCATTACCGGATCCAGGTAATTCCCTTCATGTAATAGCATGCCATACCAATTGGCCAATTGTTCTTTCCAATACTGTTGCCATTTGGTCAGTACATGTTTTTCTAACAGATGATGTGCTTTTATAATCACAATGGGTGCCGCTGCTTCAAATCCAACTCTTCCTTTTATTCCGATAATGGTATCTCCTACATGAATATCTCTACCAATAGCAAAGGCGCTTGCCAGCTCTTCAAGCTTTAGTATATTATTTACTGGAGTATCTTTTATGCCATCCAAACCAACGAGTTCTCCTTTCTCAAAATTGAGCGTAATGGTTTCTTCTTTGTCTTTTTGGAGTTGGCTTGGGAACGCTTCATCTGGTAACGGGTTTTGAGAAGTTAGCGTTTCTTTACCTCCTACACTAGTTCCCCAAATCCCTTTATTGATGGAATATTGGGCCTTTTCCCAACTGTACTGCACTCCATGACTTTGAAGGTAAGCGACCTCTTCTTGTCTTGAAAGTTTAAGATCTCTAATCGGTGTTATGATTTCAATTTCTGGTGCCAGGGTTTGAAAAATCACATCAAATCTTATCTGGTCATTCCCTGCTCCTGTACTTCCATGAGCTATATATTTTGCACCAATTTGCTTTGCATAATTGATCACCTCTATCGCCTGGAAGATTCTTTCTGCACTTACAGACAAAGGATAGGTATTGTTTTTTAGGACATTACCATAAATCAAATATTTGATTGCTTTTTGGTAAAATTCTTCAACAATGGTCTTATTGATATGAGATGAACTTCCAAGTTCGTAAGCTCTTTTTCCGGTTTCTTCTAATTCTGTTTCCGAAAATCCTCCAGTATTTACCAAAATGGTATGCACTTCAAGATTTTTCTCATGAATTAAATATTTTACACAATAAGAGGTATCTAGTCCCCCACTATATGCCAATACTACTTTTTCCATAATAACAATGGTTTATTATTTGCAAGCATGGTTTGCTTGATCTTTTTTAATCTTTTTAATACTTTTTGATTGAACCACTTCTCTTTCTTTTTCTTTTTTCGAAGCGGATCGTACAGCATTCCGGTACATAAACACATTTTATGATCCTTTGAAGTCAAAATCTCATAGTTTGTACATGTCTTACAACCCGACCAAAACTTTGGATCATCCGTTAATTCTGAGAACGTTACCGGCTTATATCCCAATTCAGAATTAATTTTCATCACTGCCAAACCTGTAGTGATTCCGAATACTTTGGCTGTTGGGTATTTTTTTAAGGAATGATTAAACGTAAATTCTTTAATCTTTTTTGCCAATCCGCGGTTTCTAAAGTCCGGATGCACAATTAAACCTGAATGTGCAACATACTCGCCATGGCCCCAACTTTCTATGTAACAAAAACCGGCAAAACGATCATCGCATAATGCAATGATTGCATCGCCATTTTTCATTTTGGTTTGCACATACTCTGGTGTTCGCTTAGCGATACCCGTTCCTCTTACCTTGGCGGAATCCGATATTACACTGCAAATTTCTTCAGCGTATAGAAAATGACTTTCGTCTGCTATTGTAATGTGTACTTCTTGCATAAACGTAAGCTGCGTTTATCAAAAGTTTGATAATTAGTTTTGATTTTATTTTTGGTATCCAGGAAGTGATAAAGAAAAGTGCAAAAAACTAATAATTGCATATAGCCTTTGTTACAGTTCTAAAATCAAGTTGGATGTCTCTCGGGGAAGTAGGGCGCACCTACTTCAGAAGAAAATTAAACCCCCAAGGGGCGACGGAAACGGCGTACAGGAGTAATTGAAATATTACCTAATGTGTTCAAAGATTGAACTTTAACTTCCGAATAAATAAATGTTGCCGTTTTCATAATAGTAACTCTAAATCGTCGGCCGTAGCCCCTTTCGTTAACTAATACTGCAATATTAAGTAAAAACTTTGTACCACAGTGAATTATTATGTAAAAATTAGCATTAATACGAATATGGCAAAAAAAAGTATTAAAAATTAAATAGTACGCAATGAATGATTTTGATAAATGGACAACAATAAAAAAGGTGTTCTATAGTTTATGTATTGGTTACCCAAAAATAGGTTTCGAAAATAATTACGTATTACAAAATCAATGACTTTATCAAAACAAACAAAAAAATCAAAGGATATTCAGCTTCTTAAAAGCATCTGTTTATATAGGACTCACATCAATACCATGCGCACCGTTTATTTCTGTACACTGTAGTTCTAACATCTCAATTTTCAAAAAAAACATTCCCCCTTCTTCGTTTATTAGTATGGCAAAAATTAATGGTGAATAACCACCATTTTTAATAAATACTAACTAAACAAAAATCATAATTGAAAATATCAATTCTCTATTTTTTTAACAATAATTTTGTTAATTATCAATTTTTAATTTGTGAAAATCAACAAATTAATATAAATTGGTCGACCAATTCAGAGAATTATATTGATTTAACACAAACAAACGATCATGAAAAACTTAAGAAAAGCTGCTTACTATGCTTGTGTAGCATTAGCTCTAATTACATTTACGAATTGCACCACGGATATTGAATTTGCGGATGATGTATCCCTCACCGAAGAAAATGATAATTTGAAACAATCTTTGGTAGAATTATCTGTTGCCTCAGTTTCTGCTAACGGGGATGACGGTAACGTTCCTTCCAACACTTTGGATGGCAACTTAAACACAAGGTGGTCTTCTTTTGGAAGAACAGGAAAATACATCACCTTTGATTTAGGTTCTTCAAAAAAGATCTCCAGGATTAAAATCGCATGGTACAAAGGAGATCAACGTAAAGCATTTTTTAAAGTACGAGTAGGTAATTCTACTTCGAGTTTATCAACAGTGATAGATAAGAAGAATGAAGGAAGTAGTGGGAATACCCGTCAATTAGAAACGTATGATTTCTCGGAAACCACTGCAAGATATGTTCGTATTTCCAGTTTTGGAAACTCCAGCAATGATTGGAATAGTGTTACCGAAGTAGAAATCTATGGAGAAGATGGATCAGTAAATCCGCCACCTCCACCACCTTCTAGCAATACTCCGTATGCTCTTCTTGGTTTACAGAATTGGAAACTTAACGGTCTGAGCGGAACTCCATCAAACAACCAATATGTTGATGCTATTCCTAACCTATCGAATTATACGAATGAGGATTGGTTCTTTGTTCAAAACAATTGGGCAATATTCCAGGTTTGGGCAGGAAGTGATACTTCTTCAGGTTCCGGAAACCCTAGAATGGAATTGAGAGAATTAACGGCCAATGGAAATAGCAACATATTCTGGGATGGTACAACAAATACAGAACACCGTATGAAATGGAGAGTACGAGTAGATCGATTACCTAGTTCTGGAAAAGTTTGTTTTGGTCAAATTCATGATAAAACCGACAAATTTGATGATGTAATTCGAGTGCAATGTCAAGGAAGCGCTAATCAAACCAGTGGATCTGTAAAAATGAGAATTAACGGTTACGTTACTGAAGTACTCGAAGGTGGAGGGAAAACAGTAGGGAACTTTAATTTGGGAGAAGAAATGTATCTTGAACTCACTTACAAGAACAGCATTGTAAAACTTTATGAATTAGATAATAGCGGTAATAGAGTACGTACTATATATACCTCAAAATCGGTTGCTGCCAAAGAAAACTACTTTAAAGCAGGAAACTATTTACAATCAATGAAAGGAAAAAGTTACAAGAGTTCGGATTACGGAAGAGTAGGTATTGACAAACTCGAAGTATTTCATTAAACACTTGACACAAAGGAAATAAATTAATCTAAGAAAACACGGCTATTCCTCTTTTTATGGGATAGCCGTATTTTTATTAGAAAATTTAAAGTTTTTTAAAATTATATTAATAATTTTAAGAATATTTTGTGGTAAACCAAAATGGAATTACCCAATTGTCAAGTACCAAAACCTTATGAAAATAAACACGATCGATAAAACCAAAAAATCAGAAAACAAAAAAGAAAGCAAAGAAGAAGTTATTATTTCCAAAATAAGAGAACTCATTCTTTCCAAACAACTGGAACCTGGGGATCGACTTCCTGCCGAACGCGAACTTTCTGAGAAATTTGGAGTGACTAGAAATCAGCTTCGACAGGCACTCCAAAAACTTGAGTTTTATGGTCTTGTACAAAAGTTTCCTCAATCCGGAACACGGGTATCCAACATTGGTGTTACTGCATTAAATGGAATGATGTCGGATATTCTACAACTACAAAAACCTGATTTCAAGTCTTTTGTTGAAACCAGGATTATTTTGGAAACCAATGCTGTGCAACTGGCCGCAAAGCGAAGAACAGCACAGCAAATGGAAGAAATCCAAAAGGCGCATAAAGCATACAGCGAAAAAGCTATGAAAGGTATTGCTGCAATTGAAGAGGATTTGATGTTTCATATCAAAATTGCTGAAGCAAGCAATAACAGTGTGATCAACTCTTTAATGCTTATTATTACACCAGAAATTATTACTCATTTTATTACAAATAAAGTGTGTAATAAAGAAGAGAGCTACTTATTAGTTAAAGAGCATCAGGCCATAGTGGATGCTATTCAAGAGCAAAAACCAGAAGAAGCTGTACAACATTTGAAAGATCATTTTAAAGAACTTTATAAATATTGTGAGCAATAAACTACTCTATTACTATGATAATTCTCAATGAGAAATGATTAGAAATAACACTCATTATTTATACAATACATAAGGAATTCATTAATTTTTTAATAAAAAAATAAATTTTCTTCTTTGATAATTGATTTATATTACTATTTTTGGTTAACCAATTTGGTTAACCAGATTTCATATGACAAAAATAGTAACATATCCCGCAGTACTTTTAGTACTACTTTTAGCCTCTTGTCAATCTTCGAATACTACAAAGGAGAACAGTACCATTGCAACTTTACAGGCTTTTAATGACGCTGTTCAACAAGCAAAACCTGGTGACTCCATCATCCTAGCTTCTGGTGTATGGCAAGATACCGAGTTACTATTTGAAGCCAAAGGGGAAAAAGACAATCCTATTACCTTAACTGTCGAAGAAAAAGGGAAAACTACATTAGAAGGAAACTCCAATCTTAGAATAGCGGGCGAACATCTTGTAGTGAGCGGTCTGGTTTTTAAAAATGGCTTCACTCCTACTTCAGAAGTGATCTCTTTTAAAAAAGACAAAAATACCTTCGCTTCTCATTCACGTCTAACCGAATGTGTGATTGACAACTATAGCAATCCAGAGCGAAGAGAACAAGATTATTGGATTGGTATCTACGGAAAAAACAATCGCATCGACCACAACCATTTTGAAGGCAAAGGAAATTTGGGGGTAACCATGGCAGTTCGTTTAAATTCGAAAAAATTTATAGAAAATCATCACCAAATCGATCATAATTATTTTGGTCCAAGACAAACCCTTGGTTCTAACGGTGGCGAAACCTTACGTATAGGAACAAGTCATCATTCGTTAAGTAATTCAAACACCATTGTAGAAAACAACTATTTTGATCGTTGTGGTGGAGAGCTTGAAATCATTTCCAACAAATCTTGTCAAAACACCTTCCGTAACAATGTGTTTTATGAATGCAGAGGAACACTTACCATGAGACATGGTAATGAAACCATGGTAAAAAACAATGTATTTATAGGTAATGGAATACCTAGTACAGGAGGTATCCGTGTGATCAACGGGAAACAAACTGTTGAAAACAACTACGGAATTGGACTCACCGGATATCGTTTTGGCGGAGCTCTGGTGGTAATGAATGGAGTTCCTAATTCACCACTTAACCGATATTTTCAGGTAGAAGATGCCAAAATAAATAATAACACTTTTATCAATTGCAACTATATACAGTTATGCGCAGGAAGTGATAGTGAGCGCAGTGCCACTCCTATCAATTCTGAAATGCAAAACAACATTTTTTACAACGAATCAAAAGATGATACCTTCACTGTATACGATGATATCAGTGGTATTGATTTTCAGAATAATATTATCAGTCCTAATACAAAACCAATCACAGAAAAGGGATTTGTATCCAAAAAACTAGCTCTTCAGAAAAATGCCCAAGGATTGCTGATTTCTACTCAAAGCAGCCAAGCTGGAGCCTCTATTGCAGAAAATGTACCTACCAAAGAAACCACAGGTCCTTCATGGTACCCTAAAACCAATAAGAAAATCAAATTTGATGCTGGTAAAACTATTCAAGTAGCCCCTGGGAATAATACACTTTATGATGCGGTAAAAAATTCAGCGCCTGGAGACATCATACAACTCACCTCCCCTCATGGATATCTGGTCACCAAAACCATCAATATCAATCATCCGATTACTATCACCTCATTTCTTGAAAAATCGACAATTGTTTTTGAGAAAAATTCGCTTTTTGACATTCAAAACGGCGGGAATCTTAAACTTAATAAGTTAATTTTTGATGGTAAAGAAGCCCCTGATTACTCTGGAAATTCGGTAATCAGAACCAGCAAATATTCTATGAACAAGAACTACACCTTGCTGATCAATGCCTGCGAATTCAAAAACCTGAATATCAATCATTCCTACAATGCAATCAAGGTATACAAGAATACAGTTGCAGACACTATTAGTATTACCAATTCTACCTTCAAAAACATTACTGGTGATATACTGGCTTTGGATAAGGAGATTGGAGAGAATGGGATATTCAATGCAGAATTTGTAATTCTTAAAAACAATGTGTTTTCAGACATCCAGGGAGCTGTTTTAAATCTGGTACGTGACGGTCGTGATGAGAGTACTTTTGGTCCATTTCTAACTTTTGACCATAATGTGTTGGATAATGTTGGAAATGGAAAAAGAAATAAAAACAAAAAATCCATAACCATGGTAGGTGTGCAAAATGCAGAGATTAAAAATAGCATATTCAACAACAGCAAGGGAATACAAATGCATTTGGTGGTAGGTGGTCCTATTGCCAAAGTACATCATAACAATTTCTTTGATTCTGAAAAAGTGATCGTAACCGGAGATCAGGACTATGAAGTAAATACATTATGGTCTTTGGATCCCAAATTTTTGAACAAAACCAGTTATGCACTACAGGAAGATTCTGAATTGCAAAATAAGGGAGACGACGGACTTCATCTTGGACTTATTAAATAAGGTATAAAGGACGTATAAATGAACACACAAACATTTTTGACTAAGATTAGGCATTACTTCGTACTACCTATTTTATTTGTGGGGATATCCTTTATATATGCTCAAGATCACCCCAATCTGATCCTAACAAAAAAAGGAGTACAAGAAATCAGAAAACATCTTGGTCAAGTCCCTATTTTTGATCAAACACTAGCCAACGTTAAAGCCGAAATTGATATCGAAATGGAAAAAGGTGTCCTTGTACCAATTCCAAAGGATATGGCTGGAGGATATACGCATGATCAGCATAAGAAAAACTGGAAAACGCTTCAAAAAGCAGGGGTATTATACCAGATATTACAAGATGACAAATATGCATTATACGTTCATGAAGTATTAAAAGCATATGCCAAAATGTATCCTACTTTGCCACTTCACCCTCAAGAAAGATCATATGCGCGTGGGAAAATTTTCTGGCAATGTTTGAATGATGCTAACTGGCTGGTATATGTTAGTCAAGCTTATGATTGCATTTATGATTTTTTATCAAAAGAGGATAGAAAGTTTCTAGAGCAACAACTTTTTATTCCTTACGCAGATTTTTTATCCAAAGAAACTCCCCAATTTTTCAATCGAATTCATAATCACAGTACCTGGGGAAATGTCGCTGTAGGGATGATTGGACTAGTAATGGATAATGAAGAACTAGTGCAAAGAGCACTACAGGGTTTACAGGATGTAAAAGCCAATCCAAACCTTAAAGATAATGATGGAGGTTTTATATCGATTGATGGACAAAAAACTGGGTTTCTTGCTAATCTTGATGCGCCATTTTCTCCTGATGGATATTATACCGAAGGCCCGTATTACCAAAGATATGCCATGTATCCATTTATGATATTCGCCCAGGCTTTACAAAACAAAAAACCTGAGTTAAACATTTTTGAATACAAAGATCAGGTATTGATCAAATCGGTCTATGCTTTACTCAATTTAACCGATAGCGATGGTGAGTTTTTTCCGTTAAACGACGCTCAAAAAGGAATGTCTTATCTATCCAACGAATTGGTTTCTGCAGTTGACATTGCCTATTATTTTGGGCAAAAAGATCCCGCTTTACTAAGTATCGCAAAGGAACAGAATAAAGTTCAGCTTGACGAAGCTGGATTACATGTAGCTTTACGAATCAAAGAAAATAAAGCAAAAGCTTTTCCTAAAAACTCAATCGAATTAAAAGATGGTGCTAACGGAGAGCAAGGAGGTATTGGCATATTAAGATCATTGGAACAACCATTTGAGTTGGTCATGAAATATACATCTCAGGGATTAAGCCACGGTCATTATGACAAATTATCCTATTCCTTTTATAACGATGGAAAAGAAGTTCTACAAGATTATGGTTTAGCTCGATTTGTAAATATCGAACAGAAAAACGGTGGAGGTTATTTGAAAGAAAATAAAACCTGGGCCAAACAAACTATTGCTCATAATACGATCATTCAAGATCAGGTATCTCATTTTGGTGGAAAATATGAGATCGGAAGTACACATCATTCTAAACCTTACCTATTCGATATTTCAAACCCTAAAATTCAATGGGTAAGTGCACAAGAAAAAAATGCTTACCCCAATACCTCTTTGCATAGAACTATGATCTTGCTAGAGGACGAAGATTTCAAAGCTCCCCTACTCATTGATGTTATGCATTACGAATCAGATCTACCTCATCAATTTGATCTTCCTTTTTACTATAACGGACAAATAATAGCCACCAATTTTGAGTATAAAAAACCAGAAAAACTAGAACCCCTGGGTGATGATTTTGGATATCAACATCTATGGCTAGAAGGAAAAAGTGATGCATTATCTACAAAAACTGCTCAATTTACCTGGTTATCAAATCGCCAGTTTTACACGATATCTATGCTCTCTAATGCTGAAGATCAACTATTGTTTACTCGTATTGGAGCCAATGACCCCAAATTTAACCTTAGAAAAGATCCCGCACTTATCCATAGAAAAGTAAATTCTCAATCCGATACTTTCATTTCTATTATTGAAGCTCACGGATCCTACAGCCCTGTTACCGAACTTGCCAAAAATGCTTCTAGTACGATCAAAAGTGTTGAAAAAATTGACCTTCTCGATAAAAATTACATCGGATGGACAATTACCACAACCACAGATCGAAAACACACTTTTTTGTTATGCCTAACCAATAACAAAAAAGAGGTTTTACATACCGTAAAATTTATGGGAAAGACCATAAAATGGAAAGGCCCATATGTATATAAAAAGACAAACTAATTTAAAACAGCTTAATAATGAAAAGTTTTGGTTCAAGTAAAGAATTTGTATTAGGAAAGGAAATTGAATGGGAAAAAGTAGGAGAAGGTGTACATCGTCAAATCATGGGATACGATGATAAATTAATGTTGGTAAATGTAAAATTCGACAAAGGAGGAATCGGTGTTATGCATCAACATTATCATTCTCAAGTGACTTACGTAATGAGCGGTAAGTTTGAAGTAACTATTGGTGAAGAAAAAAAGGTATTAACTGCAGGAGACTCATTTTACATTCCTCCAAATGTAATGCATGGAGCAATTTGTCTGGAGTCAGGTTTTCTTATAGACACTTTCAGTCCAATACGAGAAGATTTTATGGAGTAATAGGGCCCTCATAGCTGTACTAAACATAGTGCAATCCTTTCTCGTATTGCGAATATATGTGCTCCACCCTATCTCAAATTGAGAAACACTCAATTTTTTAACGATAAAAATCAATATAATTTTTTTTAACATTAAAATAACATATATTTGGTAAACCAAATTGGTTATCCAGTTTGGTTTACCACAAAAAAACAATCAAATAATCACTAGAAAAAAACTCAATACATTTTATGAAGTCAGTCAGAAATACTTAAAACAAAAAAGGACAGGTGCGCGCCTATCCTTTCTTCAATTACTTCTTTTGGAGGGAAGTAATAGTTAAACACATGATCTTGTCATCACATGTCCTACAAAAGTACAAAAATTTTAACAATTATGTTTGGGCTATGTGATTAGTACAAAGGGGAATTAGGAAATACATCTTCTTTATTATTCTTCATTAGGATATCCTTACCGATATCCCTCTCATTGTAGAAACATAACATATTTAAAATGAATTTTAAAATCAAACTAATTTTTATTGTCCTGGTCTTATCACAAATACCACTCTTGGCCCAGGAGAGCTATTTATTATCTGGTAGAGTCAGCGATGAAAAGGGATTACCTGTACCAGGAGTAAATGTGATCATCACAAATACCAATACGGGTGCCTCTACAGATTTTGATGGTAATTATCAGATACAGGTCAAAGAAAAAGACGTACTACAATTTTCGTATATCGGATATATAACTCAAACAGTAATCATTTCTGATCAAACTACACTAAATATCGTACTACAGGAAGATGCGGCAGAACTCGAACAGGTTGTAGTAATCGGATATGGAACACAAAAGAAATCATTACTTACCGGAGCTATTTCCAAAGTTGTTAATGAAGATCTGGATCAAATTGCAGTATCCAGGGTCGACGAAGCATTAATCGGTCAAGTATCCGGGGTAAATATTAGAAACTCTGAAGGAGAAGCAGGTTCTGCTCCTACCATTAGAATTCGCGGTGTGGGATCGATCACATCAAACAACGGACCACTGGTTGTAGTAGACGGTGCCGTGGTGGATTCAGATTTTTTGACCAATATCGACATGAATAACGTAGAATCTTTTGAGGTACTGAAAGATGCTGCTTCTGCTTCGATATTTGGTTCGAGAGGATCTAATGGAGTTATTCAGATTACCACAAAACAAGGTAAAGAAGGTAAAGCACGCTTTACCTATAATACGTTTACCGGGATTAAAGAAGGTAGAAGAAGTGATGCCTATGATATCGATTTTCAGGCTGAGTTGGATAGAGAACGTCGAATTACAGGCGGACTTTCTTTAGGAAGTCAATTTAGACAACTGATCAACGCCGATAACGACTGGCAAGACATTATCCTAGACGGAGGTGTTATTCAAAGTCACAGTTTTAGTGTAAGAGGTGGTAGTAAGAAAACCAAATACAACGTAAACTTGAGTTATGTTTCGGATGATGGAGTATTACTTACCGATAGTTTCGAGAGATATCAGGCACAACTTAAGGTGAGTACGAAGGTTACTGACGACTTTAAAATAGGAGCTAGTTTTTCTCCTTCTTACTCAAAACGAAGAAGATTTAGTGCCACCGGACTTTATGATGTAGTGAGACAACCGTCATGGGTTCCTTCTCGACTAGATGAAACCAACATTAACTTTGTAAACAGAGTACGTGATGGTGGTCGATTTGCTGATGCACAAATTGGAGATTACGTTTTGCAAAGAATGTTTGACGATTTCGAATATCCAGCTGGAGCAACCAGTATTTTTGATGGAGCTGGGAACTTTCAGGGAGTTCCTGTAACTAGTGGTGTAGATATTAGTAATACGAGTAATATCAACCCTTTAGCGAAGCTATTAGAGCGTCAGCGTTTTGAAAACCGATATAATTTCTTCGGAAACTTATATGCGGATTACAAATTCACCGACTATTTAAGCTTTAAATCTACATTTACTGCCACTTATGAGAATAGAATCAACACCGATTATCGCGGTGTAAACAATACCAGAAATGGAGCGGCAGCTGCAACAGCATCTTATGACACACGTAGTCGATATGCTTTAATTTCGGATAACATTTTAAGCTTTAATAAAACTATAGGAAAGCATAAGATTAGTGCTATTGCTGGTATTTCTTTGGAAAATAGATTTTTTGAAGAATCACAGATTGAAGCTAGTGGATTCACTTCAGATTTAATTCCAAATGTTGGTGGAGGATCTATTATTAACGATGCCACTGCATTTGAATATGAAAACTTTTTGAACGCCTTTTTAGGTCGTGTGATTTACTCTTATGATGATAAATATTTATTTAATGCAAGTATTCGTCGCGATGGAAGTTCAATTTTTGGACAAGATACTAAATACGGTAACTTCCCTGCAGTATCTGCCGGTTGGGTAGTATCTAATGAAGCATTTATGGAAAATGTGGATTGGATCAACCAACTTAAATTCAGAGTAAGTTATGGAGTTACAGGTACCAACGATCTTAATGGAGATTTCTTAACCGAGAACTACCCTTCTCTTGCATTATTAGAGCCTTCCAGTGCAGTAATTGATGGTTCAATAACCAATGGCTTTAATCCAGTTAACATCCCTAACGCATTACTACAATGGGAACGATCTGAAGAAATTAACCCAGGGGTTGACTTTGGTTTCTTTAATAATGCTATTTCTGGTTCTGTAGATTACTATAAAAGAACTAGTGATGAGTTACTACTGGATAACCCGGTTTCTGGAACCACAGGTTTTACCTCTGCTCTAGTTAACCTGGGAACAGTAGAAAATGAAGGTGTAGAAGTTGAACTACGAACTCGATTTATCAATAGAGAAAAATTCAAATGGTCTGCATCTTTAATCGGATCTTTTAACAAGAATACTTTAGTAGATTTTGGAGATTCAAACGGGCAGGTAGTGAACACCAATGATGGTAGCCGTTTGGTAGAATGGATCAACCTTGAAGGTCAGCCGATTTCTTCATTCTATGGATATGTATTTGATAGAGACATTCCTTTCGAATTCTTGAATGATCCATTTAGACAAGTGGGGAATAGAACACAATTTGCTTACGCAAAAGATTTGAACGGCGATGGTCTAATCGATGAAGATGATAAAACCATTTTGGGTGACCCGTATCCAGATCTGATTTGGAGTTTTGGTAACGATATTCAAATTGGAAATGTAGATTTCAGCTTCCTTTTCCAAGGTAGCCACGGAGCAAAAACGTATAACCTGGGAGATCAATACATATTTGATTTCTTCAATAGTAATACAGTAGATTTTGATCGATCTATCACACCAGATCAAGAATTTTTGGTACAACGTATATTCACTAGTCAATTAGTACAAAATGCAGGTTATGTGGCTTTACGTACCGTAAGTTTAGGATTCAATTTTCCAGATCAAGTACTGGATAACTTGAACTTATCTAGTCTTAGACTATATGCTACTGGTCAAAACTTACTATTCATCACAGCTGATGATTATACAGGTTGGAATCCGGAACATGTTCGAGAACTAACACCACTTACCTTTGGTTATCAAAGAGGTGGTACGCCAATACAACAAACTATAACACTAGGTGTAAATGTTGAATTTTAACATCTCTAAAACAAGACTTATGAAACTAATAAAAATATATTCATTGTTTTGCCTGGCCGCTTGTTTATGGTCATGTGATTTAGACACCGTGCCAGAATCGGCGACTACCGTTGATAATTTCTTTAATGATGATGATGAAATAACGGCAGGAATCATCAATATATACGATGGTTTACAAGGTAGTAATCCATTAGAAGGTGATGGTGGTTTTAACAATCCGCATTTGGCAATACAGATAGAATATCAAATGGCAGAAACGCTAAGTGACAATTCTAGAACTAAAAGTGGATCTCCTCAAGGTTTCGACTTCGAAACTTTTACCGTAACTCCAGAAACTGCTGCTGTAATCACCTATTACCGAAGCATGTATAATATCATCTTTAGAGCGAATCTAGTACTAGAAAACCTGGCAAATGCGTCTGAAGAAAATGCAAATAGATTTGAAGCAGAAGCTCGTTTTCTTAGAGCATATGCATACTTTAATCTGGTTCGCTTTTATGGAGATGTTCCTCTAGTGGATAGAGTAATTGGTCCACAGGAGACTGAAATTGCTTTCACTCGAGTGGACGAAAGTTTAGTTTACGAATTAATTGTAAGTGATCTTCAGTTTGCGGTTGCTAGTGATTTGGATAATAGCTTCAGAACTAGAGCGTCTAAAGCTGCAGCACAAACTTTTCTTGCAAAAGTATACCTAACTCTAGGAACCAATTATCTGGAAGCGCAACGTTTGTTAGAAGACGTGATTGCTAGTGGCGACTATAGTCTAGAACCTAATTTCTTAGATATATTTTATAACGAAGCTAATGATGAAACCGTATTCTCTATTGGTTTTGATGATACCATTGTAAATGATAGCCAAGGGTTTTCTGCGGAGTTTTTGGATGCTGTAGGGCGTGGTACAGGTTCTAATTACGCAACCGCCGAGTTAGTCGAAGCTTTCAATAATTTTGGAGGAAATAGAGGACAATTTACATTTAGAGAAGACCCAGGAAATCCAGGGTTGTTTCAAACCGTAAAATTCCTTCCTATTGTAGATGAAACTGTAGGTGTTACTACGGCACCAGCTAACCCAAGAATTGCAGGTAATGACTGGATTGTAACACGTTATGCAGATGTATTATTACTTCATGTTGAAGCGATTATGGCTGGTGGTCTAGAAACTAGTGCTCCTGCAGCAATTGCTTCTTTCCAGGCAGTACGACAAAGAGCCGGTATCATGGATCCTGTAACCAATATCACCAAGCAAGCATTAATGGATGAAAGACGTGTAGAGTTAGCTTTCGAGAACCACCGTTTTCTGGATTTGAAACGTTTTGGAGTGGCGCAAGATGTGTTGTCTGCTTTTTCTGCAGCAAACAGTTTTGAATTTCAAGCTACAGATCTACTACTGCCTATCCCTGGAGCAGAGATTTCTATCAGTCAAGGATTGCTAACACAAAACCCAGGATACTAAAGTTAAAACATAACGTTATGAAAAAAATAATTTTAAACAATCAAATACTTTCAAAAGCCAGCATAGCACTGCTTCTGGTTTTTGCAACGGTATTTGCCTCTTGTGAGTTTATAGACGAATTACCTGAAGAAAACTCTATCGCAGATGAGACACCACCAACGGCGTTTTTCACATTTACGAATGGGGTTGAAATTGAAACTTTTACACGAGTAGCTTTTGCCAATCAATCTGATAATGCTACCTCTTATAGTTGGGATTTGGGCGATGGAAATACCTCTACAGAGGTAGACCCTGTAAATGTTTACCCAGGAGAAGGCTCTTTTACAGTTACGTTAACGGTTTCTGACGCACTGGGTCAAACCTCAACCTATTCTGAAACTATAGAGTTAATCGAGCCAGATGTGCCAGATGTACCAGACCCTGTATTACTTAACCCAGAGTTTGATCGACTTCCAAAATCTTCAGGATCGGATTGTACCTGTTCTGGATGGATTAACAGAAGTGTTGGGGAGCAAGGTGAGTCTAGTAGTGGTAATGGATCTGACGTGATCAAATTAGATAATGCAGAGCCAGATCATGCGTATCAAGAATTTGCAGTAACTCCAAACGCAGATTATAGAATCGAAATCCCTATACGTTTCGAATCTGATCAAACTGGAGATCTACCTACTCAACTAGAAGTAAGAGTACTTGCTGGAGAAGGATATGTAGATGGATATACTCCTGCAACTTATGCAGATACCGTAGAGATCCCACAGGACGGTTTTGGTTATACTTCTATTGCTCAAATCGAAGAAGCAGGTAACAACTTATTATTGGAAACTGTAGATAACCCTAATACTTCAGAGTATCGTTTATTTACGTTCTTCTTTAACTCAGGAGCCAATGATAGCGTAGCACTATTTATAAGAGGTATTGGTAACTCTGGTCCGGAAGACCCTGCTGACTTTGCTCTATACGGTTACTCTAGCGGTGATGAAGAAGTGCGTTTAGATTCTGTAACCATTACAGCAATTAATAACTAATTGAGAAAATGAAAATCATTCAAAATAACATATTCTCATTTTTGATAATACTATGTTTATCTGTAAGCGCTGCCTGCCAAGCGCAAAATGGCAGCGTTGCAGAGGCTAGTACTATAGAAGAATCAGAAGGAAATAATGAGGCAGCACAATCTGGTAAAATAGATTTGAGTCATTGGAAAGTTACGTTACCAATAGGTAGCCCAAAACCAATTAACGTTTCTCCGCCAGAAATTTTGGATTATGCAAATCATCCTACTTTACAAAAGTATATGTATGATGACCCCAAAGATGGTTCCCTGGTGTTTTATGCAACACCAGGTGCAACCACTACAAACACCAAATATTCTCGATGTGAACTCAGAGAACAGCTTGTTCCTGGTAAAAACAATGTGAATTGGAGTTTTAAGGATGGGGGTAGAATGAAAGCTACTATTGCAATCGATGAGATTTCGAAAAACAAAAAAGGGAAGCACGATAAAGTAATTGTGCTACAGATTCACGGCAGATTATCTAATGAACAGAAAGAATTAATCGGAAAAAAAGATAATGACGCCCCTCCTATTATGAAAGTATACTGGAATAATGGTAGAATTAGATTAAAATCAAAATTCTTAAAAAATCCTGATGCTACAGATAAGGAAGTACTGCGTAAAGATGCCTGGGGAGATGATGAAGGGTATAATTTCCCAAAGAAGGTTGGTTTCGAAAAATTTACCGTCGAAATCATAGCCTCCGAAGGTAAGATGGAGGTAATCCTTAATGACAAATACCGCAAAGTGTATAGAGGGTACGATATGAAAAGATGGGGAGTTTTTGAAAATTATTTCAAGGCAGGAAATTATCTAGCCACCAAAACTCCAAAAGCTTTTGCAAAAGTTAAATTTTATGACCTAGAAGTTTCTCATTAACCAGTAAACCAACTAGAAACCACAACCGTATGAGAACAGTTTTTTGAGATAGCCATAACACCGGGTTTATTACCCAGTACTACCCCTGGATAATAAGCCCGGAAAGTTATTTCAGAAAAAAATAATATTGATGATAGATATGCTTTTGTAGTATTTGATAATTTTATAAATTTGGATAACCAATCTGGTTAACCAGTTTGCTCAACACTCATTTGAACTATGAAATTAGAAATTTTAAATAATGAAAATCACGACATTCAGAAAAAGATCATTTCTGCAATTCGCGATTTGATTAACCACAAAAATTTAGAGCCTGGTGATAAACTTCCTTCAGAAAGAACTTTATCTGAAAAGTTTGAAGTAAGTAGAGGAAACATTCGTGAAGCGATTCAAAAATTGGAGTTTTATGGACTTCTGGAATCCATTCCACAAAGTGGCACATTTGTAGCCAATATTGGTATTACAGCACTTAATGGAATGATAGAAGATATTCTGCGGCTAGAAGAACCTGATTTTAAATCTTTGGTAGAAACCAGAATTCTTTTAGAACTAAAAACGGCCCAATTAGCAGCCATACGAAGAACTGATGAAGATCTACAAGCGATTAAGGAAGCTCTGGATGCCTATTCTGAAAAGGTAATCAATGGTGAAGATGCCGTACAAGAAGATTTACTATTTCATCTTGCTATTGCAAAAGCCAGTAGAAACAGTTCGATGAATACGTTCATGCTTATTATAACCCCAGGAATCATCACCAATTTTGAGAAGTATCACGTCTGTGATAAAAACCAAGCATTTTTAGGTATACAGGAGCACACGGATATTTATGCAGCTATTCGCTCTCAGGACCCTAAGCTGGCGAAAGAAAAGATGAAAGCACATTTTAAAATTTTATATCAATACTGCTATAATCAATAAAAACGTAAAGCACTAATTAACAAACATAACACTCTTAAAATCATTCAACCGAATGTGTTGGTTACTACAACCAAATATTCAATATCAACAATGGTTTTACAAACTGTTACGGTAATCGGAGTATCATTAAGAGCTTCTTTCACCCTATATAGAACCAAAATAGACTATGAAAATTAAAGGATTACGATGGTGGATTATTGGCCTTGTTTGCCTAGCCACAATTATCAATTATATAGATCGATCTGCATTAGGTATCATGTGGCCCGAAATGAAAAAAGATCTGGGGTTAACTGAAGAAGACTATGCCTGGATCATCAACATTTTTACGATCACCTATGCTGTAGGTAAGTTTATTTCTGGTTGGGTTTATGATAAAGTAGGAACTAAAATCGGATTTGTATTATCTATCTTTTTCTGGTCATTGGCTTCCTTACTTCATTTCTTTGCCAGGGGTCTAGCCTCTTTAGGTTTATATCGAGGAATTCTAGGGGTCTCTGAAGCTGGAAATTGGCCCGGAGCAGTAAAAAACAATGCAGAATGGTTCCCTATCAAAGAGCGAGCTGTAGCTCAAGGTATTTTTAATGCCGGTGCTGCTATTGGTTCGATAGTAGCTGCCCCAACGATTGCTGAGTTGTTTGGCGCTTATGGGTGGAGATGGACATTTATCATTATAGGAGTTATCGGTTTTATATGGATCATTCCATGGTTAATTTTCAACAAGAAACAACCAAAAAAACATCCTTGGATTACTGATCAGGAAAAAGAATATATCCTATCTGATCAGGAAACAACTAAAGAAGATGGTAAACAAGAAAAAGGGTTACCGCTATTAAAAATACTAAGCTTCAAAGAAGCATGGGGTATATTGGCTTCCCGTTTTTTTATCGAACCCATTTGGTGGTTGTTTGTATTCTGGATGCCTATTTATCTTAATAAGGAATATGGTTTCAATGTAAAAGAAATTGGTCTTTACGCATGGTTCCCTTACGTAGGTGCCGCCATAGGCAGTATTGCAGGAGGATGGTATGTTCAACGACTTATGAAATCACTAAGTCTAGACAAGGCAAGAAAACGAGTAATCGCATTAGGAGGTGCAATTATATTCTTAGCCATACTAGGAGCTATTTTATTTGCAGATACACCCATCAAGTTTGTGTCTTTTGTATTTATTGTGTTATTCGGTTTCCAATTTTCGATTAGTAATATTCAAACCTTATCCAGTGATCTTTTAAAGAGTAAGTCTGTAGGAGCGCTTGCAGGACTTGCTGGTACTATCGGAGCCATTTCGGTAGCCATCATGAATTTTGTAATTCCCAAAATAACAACGGTGTCATATACGCCTGCATTTATCATTCTGGCAGTTTTAGCACCACTATCTGTTTTATCAATTTTTGTGCTAATCAAAGAGATAAAACCCTTAAAAGAAGAAAAATAAAACAACTAAAATAAAACTATAAAAATGAACTTAAACGGAAAAGTTGCTATCGTAACCGGAGCTACCGGTGGTATCGGTTTCGGCGTAGCAAAAAGACTAGGTAAAGATGGATTTACTGTTATTCTAAACGGTATCGAAGATGATAAAGGAGCAGAAAGAGTTGCCGAGCTTAAAGCTGAAGGGATCACTGCAGAATACTTTGGTTTTGATGTAACCGATGAGGAGGCTGTAAATACAAATATTAAAGCCATTGGTGAAAAGTATGGTAAAATTAATGTCCTGGTAAATAATGCAGGTGGATTAGGAGGAAGATCCAGATTTGAA
This sequence comes from Aquimarina sp. KJ22-3, assembly GCF_055808215.1. Lineage (NCBI taxonomy): Bacteria > Pseudomonadati > Bacteroidota > Flavobacteriia > Flavobacteriales > Flavobacteriaceae > Aquimarina > Aquimarina sp. KJ22-3. The sequence continues at coordinate 3,477,696 of NZ_CM147859.1, forward strand.
GAAATGACAACAGAATTCTATAGAGGCGTAATGGCATTGAATCTAGATTCAACCTTTTTTGCTTCAAGAGCTGCTATTCCTTACCTAAAGAAAGCTGAAGGTGCGTCTATTATTAATTATTCTTCTAATGCAGGATGGACCGCAGGTGGACCTGGCGCGGGAATTTACGGAACTTCTAAAGCAGCTGTTCATGCTATTACCAGAGCGTTAGCAAAAGACTTGGCAGAGTACGGAATTCGAGTAAATGCAGTATCTCCTGGAACGATTGACACTCCTTTTCACTCACAAATTAAATCTACAAAACCTGAAGTTTTTGCCTCATGGAAAAACAATATTTTATTAGGCAGACTAGGACAACCAGAAGATGTTGCTTCAGTGGTTTCTTTTCTAGCGAGTGATGACTCTGCGTTTATCACTGCAGAAACTATTCAAATTGGTGGAGGGCAAGCACTAGGAATTTAAAAATAAAGATTAAATTATAGCTGAAATAATAGTATAATGAACACAATAGTAACCTTTGGAGAAGTTTTAATGAGAATTGCTCCTTTGGGAAATAAAAAATTAAAACAGTCTAACCAATTAGAATATTACTTTGGTGGAACAGAAGCCAACGTAGCCATTTCTCTTGCGCAATTGGGAAATAGTACACAACACGTTGGTGCAGTATCGAATGATTTTTTGGGAGAAGCTGTCAAAGGTTACTTGCAACAAAATGGAGTAAATACCTCAGCTATTCAGGATTCTTCTCATCCTCTCGGCGTATACTTTATGGAAACCGGAGCTGTAATGAGATCTACTACCATAAGTTATAATCGCGCACATTCTGCCTTTTGTAATATAGATCCAAAAATTATTGATTGGTACGCTATTCTGGAAAATTCAAATTGGTTTCATTGGACAGGAATCACTCCTGCCCTATCAGAAAATGCTTATCAAGCACTAAAGGATGCACTACTAGTTGCCAATGAACTAGGTATTACAGTATCTGCAGATCCAGCATATCGAAGTAATTTATGGAAGTACGGTAGAGATGCCAAAGCAACACTTAATGAGTTAGTAGGATTGTCCAATATTTTTATCGGAGGTCCAAATGAAATTAATGAGCTATTAGACACCTCTTATTCTAATGAAATAGAGCAGTTTATAGAAGCGAGTTCTACGGTAATGGATCGTCATAAAGGATTACAGAAAGTTTTTGACAAAACAAGATCTTCTCGAAATGTGAATTGGCATAAAATAAAAGCCAGAACATGGAATGGAGTAGAATTTGCAGAAACGAGAGAGTTAGAAATCACCCATGTAGTGGATCGAATAGGTACAGGAGATGCTTTTGCCGCAGGCCTAATCCATGGACTGCTTCATTATGATGATTATGAAGCCCTTGAATTTGCAAATGCTGCTTGTGCTTTGAAACATACTATAGAAGGAGATGCTAATTTAGTTTCAGAAACAGAAATAAAAAACATAGTAAAAGGTAACGTAAACGGAAGAATATTAAGGTAAATGGCTAGATATACCCGAATAGAAGTTGTACAAACCATAGAAAATACAGGACTGGTTCCTCTATTTTATCATGAGGACATAGGTACTGTAAAACAGGTAATACAGGCCTGCTACGATGGCGGTGCCAGAGTGTTCGAATTTACCAACAGAGGAGAAGCAGCCTATGAAGTTTTTTCTGAGATATCCTCCTGGATAAAAAAAGAATTACCAGAGATGATATTAGGAATTGGTTCTATTGTAGATCCGGCCACAGCATCTCTGTATATTTTAAAAGGTGCGAACTTTATCGTTTCCCCTATTTTAAACCCAGAAATTGCAAAAACATGTAACCGACAAAAGGTATCCTGGTTACCTGGTTGTGCTACTTTATCTGAAATCAATTATGCCGAAGAACTTGGAGCAGAAATTGTAAAAATATTTCCAGCTAGTCAAGTTGGTGGACCTGGGTTTGTAAAAAGCGTGAAAGCTCCATGCCCATGGACCAGCATTATGGCCAGTGGTGGAGTTGCTCCTGACGAAAAAAACCTAAGTGAATGGTTTCAATCAGGTGTATTTTGTGTAGGAATGGGATCCAAATTGATTGTAAAAAATAAAGATGCTTCTTTTGACTATCAAAAAATAACAGAACTCACCAAAACATCTATTTCTATTATTCAGAAAACAAAAGCATCCATAAATCAAAGATAAATCTAATGTTGTGTAGTTATGTAAGTTTAAAGCATGAATTAGATTATGATTGACATCTTAATTTTCGCTTGTCAATACCCTTGTACAGTTAGTGCAAGGGTTTTTCTTTTTAGAAAACCTGAAAACATAAAAAAAGTACGACCCAGAAGATCGTACTTTGTAAACTTATTTTTTATATATGGAATTTTAGTTTCCTCCGAAAGTAAATAACAGTCCTAGGTTAAAAGAAATATCTCCTACTGAAGCATCTCCTGTTTTACCTGCACTCAAATAAGCAGCGTGCACATTAAGTACTCCATACTTGAATCCCAAAGCTGGACGAATCGCAAAGTTAGAAGTACTAGCTGCTAATTCTGCCGAGGTTCCATCAACTTCGATAGCACCAATAGTAGCTAGACCTATACCAAGACCTCCATAAGGTTTGAAAGCAGTGTCGGTAAAATAGTAACGACCATTAAGCAAGTAACTTCCAACGGCTACATTTCCAATTTCTGCCGCTGTTTGTCCCGCTACAGCTACGATATCCGCTCCAACTAAGAAGTCTCCGGCATATAGGAAAGAAACGTCGATATTCTCTGTAATGCCATATCCTAATTCAAAGTGAGCGGCTATACCTCCATCGGTAAAATCTGCAACATCTCCAGACGGTACTGCGTAACCAACACCAAAACCAAGTTTAACTTGTGCGTTTGTAGCTGTAAATCCAAGTAATGCTACTGCAATAAATAATAGAGTTTTTTTCATAATAGATTTAGGTTTTTATCGTTTAAGTGCACAATATATCGATAAAAAGTTGATTTTAACAAATTATTTTGAAAGTTTTTTCATTTCATTTGATAAAATACCGAACCCAAATCAATTGATTTGGTTACTATTAGATGTACTAATTATAGGGAAATTTTGTATCTACTATTCCTATTGCAGAAGCCTAAATTGTACTTTTCAAACTAAAAATTGAAACAAATGGGGTTTATCATTTAGATAGTCTCCAAAGAAGTTATATTGTTTCATTCTGGAAATTAAGGGTTGTAGATCTTCCTTGTTCTTTAGTTCGATCCCTACTACAGCTGGACCATTCTCTCTACTCGATTTTTTAGAGTATTCAAAATGGGTAATATCATCATTTGGTCCCAAAACTTCTCCCAAAAATTGTTTTAATGCCCCTGCTCTTTGTGGAAAACGAATAATGAAGTAATGCTTCAAATCTGCATATAGCAATGCTCTTTCTTTGATTTCGGCCGTTCTTGTGATATCGTTGTTACTACCACTCACAATACAAACCACATTTTTACCTTTGATTTGTTCTTTGTATGCCTCTAGCGCCGCCAACGTTAATGCGCCCGCAGGTTCTACTACGATAGCATCTCTATTATATAAATCTAAGATTGTTTGACATACCTGGCCTTCGTGCACGGTGTACATATCTGAAAGGTATTCTTTGCAAATATTAAAATTAAGATCACCTACTTTTTGAACCGCAGCTCCATCGATAAATTTATCGATATCAAAAATCTCGGTATTTTTATTATTCCGTATCGAAGTTAACATCGAAGGAGCTCCTTGTGGTTCTACTCCTATGATTTTTGTTTTTGGAGATAAGGATTTCATGGCACCACATAATCCTGATGCGAGCCCTCCCCCTCCTATCGCAACAAAAATATAATCTATAGGCACATCACTTTGTTTAAAAATCTCGAGTCCTATAGTTCCTTGTCCTTCGATAGTTTTAGGATCCTCAAAGGGGTGAACAAATGTTTTACCCTCGGATTTACAAATGGCTTTTGCGGCTTTGGAAGAATCATCAAAGGTATCTCCTTCCAGTACAATTTTTACATGTTCGCCACCAAACATTTGTGTTTGCTCTACTTTTTGTTTTGGAGTAACCGCAGGCATGTAAATAGTACCATTTATTCCCAAATGGTTGCAAGCAAAAGCGACTCCTTGAGCATGATTGCCTGCACTTGCGCAAACTACTCCTCTATCTAACTCTTCTTTAGAAAGTGAGCTGATTTTATTGAAAGCCCCTCTAATTTTATAGGAACGTACACGCTGAAGATCTTCTCGTTTCAGTAGAATATTAGCATCATATCTTTTAGAATAGCGTATACTATTCATTAAAGGTGTGACCATAGCCACTTCTTTAATAACTGTCGCTGCTTTTTGAATATCTTCTAATTCAGGAAAATATGTGGTGGTTATTGTACTCATAATTCCTTTTGTACGTTCTTAAACATTTTGTCAGCCAGGACCTATCAAAGGTCACACAATACACATCTCAAAATACCTCAACAGATCCGGCCGTACAAAAAAATGGTTGGTTATAGTTTTAGTTGGTTTCCACTATTGGTTTCATAGCAGTCATAGAGGCTCTTAATCTAGCTCCTACAATCTCTATGGGGTGATTTCTTAGTGTAGCATTTACTTCTACTAATTTGGAGTTATGTACTCCATTCACCTTTCCTGCATGATATGCTTTACCAATTACATCGGTATCGATGTTTTTCATAAAATCAGCTAATAATGGTTTACATGCATGGTCAAAAAGATAGCACCCGTATTCTGCTGTATCCGAAATCACACGGTTCATTTCGAATAATTTTTTTCTGGCAATCGTGTTTGCAATCAGCGGTGTTTCATGTAAAGACTCATAGTATGCAGATTCTTCAATAATTCCAGATTCTGTCATCGCTTCGAAAGCTAGTTCTACTCCAGCTCTTACAAAAGCAACCATTAACACCCCATGATCATAAAACTCCTGCTCTGTAATCTCTACATCTCCCGCTGGTGTTTTTTCGAAAGCAGTTTCTCCTGTAGCGGCTCTCCATGACAATAGATTGTGATCATCATTTGCCCAGTCTTCCATCATTGTTTTGGAGAAATGCCCTGTGATGATGTCATCCATATGCTTACGGAAAAGTGGACGCATGATGGTTTTTAATTCTTCTGAAAGATCAAAGGCTTTAAGCTTTGAAATATTTGGTAATCGATCCATCATATTAGTAATACCCCCGTATTTCATTCCTTCGGTAATGGTTTCCCAACCGTATTGAATCAATTTTGAAGCATAACCAGGATCAATTCCTTTTTCTACCATCTTATCGAAGCACAGAATGGACCCTGTTTGTAACAACCCACAAAGAATGGTTTGCTCTCCCATTAAATCGGACTTTACTTCGGCTACAAATGAAGATTCCAAAACTCCTGCTCTATGTCCTCCTGTAGCAGCAGCATAAGCCTTTGCCTGCTCAAAACCATGAGCTTGAGGATCATTTTCTGGATGTACTGCTATCAAAGTAGGAACTCCAAACCCTCTTTTGTATTCTTCTCGTACTTCAGAACCCGGGCATTTTGGCGCTACCATGATCACCGTTAAGTCATCACGCACCTTCATCCCTTCTTCTACAATATTGAAACCATGAGAATACGATAATGTTGCTCCTTTTTTCATTAAGGGCATTACAGTATTTACTACCTGGGTATGTTGTTTGTCTGGAGTCAGATTGATTACCATATCCGCTTGAGGAATCAACTCCTCATAGGTTCCTACAGCAAAATTATTCTCTGTAGCATTTTTATAGGACTGTCTTTGCTGCTCTATCGCAGACGCTCTTAAAGCATATGAGATATCCAATCCGGAATCTCTCATGTTTAGCCCCTGATTCAGTCCCTGAGCCCCGCAGCCTACAATGACCACTTTTTTTCCTTCTAATGCAGCTACTCCATCCTCAAACTCTGAGGCGTCCATAAATCTGCATTTTCCTAACTGTGTTAGTTGATCTCTTAATGATAGCGTATTAAAATAATTTGCCATTTTACTTCGTAATTAGTTGTATGTTCCTTTCGGAAATTTTGATTTGATTTTGATTCTTGTTTATACTATACCGACACCGTCTCTTCCGTAGCAAAGCTTTCCAAAATAGACGATATATGCATCTTCTCTTTGGTAACCGCTATTCTGCCAGATCTCGTGAACTGCATTAACCCATACGGTTCTAGTTTTCTATATAATGCTTCTACCTCTCTTCTTCTTCCTGTCTTTTCGATAACAAAAAACTCGGGAGTTACCGTGACGATATTTGCATTGCTATTCTTGATGACGTTCTGAATCGAACGTTCTTCAAAGAGTAATTTTGAAGACACCTTGAAAAGTGCAGTTTCCTGATAAATAATCTGTTCCTCTTTGTGATAAAAGGCTTTGATGACTTCGATCTGCTTTTCGATTTGTCCTACGATCTTTTTTACCTGCTCTTCGGTAACCTTTACAGCAATCGTAAAGCGAAACACATCTTTGATCTCAGACTGTGAAGCCGTCATACTGTCCAAATTGATATGACGCTTTAAAAAAATCGCAGATATCCTATTTAATAAACCGATATTGTTTTCGGTATATACCGAAATTGTAAAATTCTCCTTCTCCATAACTACTCTAATCTTATATCTGAAACCGAAGCTCCTGTTGGAATCATCGGGAACACGTTATTTTCTTTTTCTACACACACTTCTAAGAAGTATGGATCTTTACTCGCAATCATTTCGGCAATTGCTTCTTGTAAATCCTCTCTTTTGGTAACTCTTTTGGATTGGATATGATATCCTTCTGCAATTTTTACAAAATCAGGATTCACCATTTCTGTAGATGCGTAACGCTTATCAAAAAATAGCTGCTGCCATTGACGTACCATCCCTAAAAAGTCATTATTAAGCACCACGATCTTAACGGGTACTCTGGTCTGAAAAATGGTACCTAACTCTTGTATCGTCATTTGATACCCTCCATCTCCAATGATTGCTACTACTTCTCTTTCTGGTGCACCCATTTTAGCTCCGATTGCTGCCGGAAGCGCAAATCCCATAGTTCCTAATCCACCAGAAGTGATATTACTCTTTGATTTCGCAAATTCTGCATATCTACAAGCAATCATCTGGTGTTGTCCTACGTCAGACACAATCACCGCATCCCCTTTGGTTTCGTTATTAATTCTTCGTAATACCTCTCCCATAGACAAACCATCTTTGGTCGGGTACAATTCTTCTTTAATGACTTTTTCAAATTCTACAGCATCGTGGTCTTTGAACTCCTGCAACCAAGATTCATGGGTATTAGGGTTAATCAAAGATTCTATTTGATCCAAAGTATATTTTACATCACCCATTACGGCAACATCAACCAATACATTTTTATTTACTTCTGCCGGATCAATTTCAAAATGGATAATTTTTGCTTGTTTCGCATAAGTCTCCAGATTTCCGGTAACTCGATCATCAAAACGCATTCCGATGGCAATCAAAAGATCGCATTCGTTGGTTAATCTATTAGGACCATAATTTCCATGCATTCCTACCATCCCAACATTCAAAGGGTGAGCAGTCGGTAATGCCGACAACCCTAAAATAGTCCAGGCAGAGGGTATACCGGATTTTTCTATGAAATTCTTTAACTCTTCTTCGGCTTCTCCCAGAATCACACCCTGTCCAAAAACCACCATTGGTTTTTTGGCCTCATTAATCAATTTGGCAGCTTCTTCAAGACTTTTAGGATCTGTCTGGGGAACTGGCATATAACTACGTATACCCTTGCACTTTTCATAAGCAAAATCCAACTCTCCAAATTGTGCATCCTTGGTAATATCGATTAGTACCGGTCCAGGTCGACCAGATCTTGCGATATAGAAAGCCTTGGCTAACACCGTAGGGATATCTTCCGCTTTGGTAACTTGATGGTTCCATTTGGTGATTGGTGTAGAAATTCCAATAATATCAGTCTCTTGAAAAGCATCTGACCCCAAAAGATGAGATCCCACTTGTCCGGTGATACATACCATTGGTGTCGAATCAATTTGAGCATCGGCAATTCCTGTTACAAAATTAGTTGCTCCCGGACCAGAAGTAGCTATGGCCACCCCTACCTTACCACTGGTTCTGGCATATCCTTGAGCTGCATGTGTTGCTCCCTGTTCATGTCTAGTAAGCACATGATGCAATTGATCTTGAAATTTGTATAATTCATCATAAACCGGCATAATAGCTCCTCCCGGATATCCATAGATTAGATCTACGTCTTCTGCCAAGAGACAACGGATTACAGCTTCGGCACCTGTCATTCTTTTTGTAACCGTTTCGGTTTTTTTGGTTCTGGTTTGCGTTTGTGTTTCCATACGCTTGTATTGTTTAAAATTCGTCTGTAACGCATCCTCTGGATGCAGACGAAACCGTATTTGCATATTTGTATAATACTCCTCTCTTAAACTTCAATGGAGGTTGTTTCCAAGCAGCTTTTCTTTTCTCTAGTTCATTTTCATCTATAGCTACTTCGATAGTGTTTGTTTCGGCATCGATAGTGATAATATCTCCATCTTCTACCAAAGCAATCATTCCTCCTTCCTGGGCCTCAGGCGTTATATGTCCCACAACAAAACCATGGGTCCCTCCTGAGAATCTGCCATCGGTAATCAAGGCTACCTCTTTTCCTAGACCTGCACCCATTATCGCTGCTGTTGGCTTTAGCATTTCTGGCATACCTGGTCCTCCTTTCGGCCCTTCATACCGAATAACGACGACTTCGCCAGATTTTACTTTTCCAGCTTTGATCCCATCATTTGCATCATACTCACTGTCAAATACTTTGGCTTTTCCTGTAAACTTTAATCCTTCTTTTCCGGTTATTTTGGCAACACAACCTTCTTCGGCAAGATTACCAAACATAATTCGTAAATGTCCCGTAGCCTTAATCGGGCTTTCTAATGGCTTTATCACATCTTGTCCTTCGGTAAGATCAGGTACATCTAATAAGTTTTCTGCTAATGTTTTCCCGGTTACTGTCATGCAATCTCCATGCAGTAATCCTTTTTTCAGAAGATATTTAAGAACAGCAGGAATACCTCCTACTTCATGCACATCTTCCATCAAATATTTTCCACTTGGTTTTAAATCCGCCAGGAATGGCGTTTCATCACTGATCCTTTGAAAATCAGCCAGTGTAAACTCTACATCCGCAGCTCGAGCAATGGCCAAAAAGTGCAGTACAGCATTGGTAGATCCACCGAGAACAGTAACGAGACGAATTGCATTTTCTAATGCTTTCTTGTTTACAATATCTTTTGGTTTGATATCTTTTTCCAGAAGCAATCGCATCGCTTGTCCTGCGGCAATACTTTCTTGTTTCTTCTCATCACTTATGGCTGGGTTAGAAGAATTATAAGGTAAGGACATCCCAAGAGCTTCTATGGCAGATGCCATGGTATTTGCGGTATACATCCCTCCACAGGCTCCCGCGCCAGGGCAAGCTTTTTCAATAACATTTTTGTATTCGGTTTGGGTAATCGTACCGGCTACTTTCTCTCCCCAAGCCTCAAATGCCGACACCACATCCAATTTCTTTCCTTCATGACATCCAGAAGCAATAGTACCACCGTACACCAGTATTGCGGGACGATTTAATCGTAGCATCGCCATAAGTGCACCCGGCATATTTTTATCACACCCAACTACAGTTACCATACCATCATACGACATGGCCTGCACTACCGTTTCCATCGAATCTGCAATCACATCTCTGGATGGTAGTGAAAAACGCATCCCTGGGGTTCCCATAGAAATCCCATCACTTACACCGATCGTATTAAATATCAATCCTACTACATCTTCTTCACGCGTACCTTGCTTTACCAATTTGGCAAGATCATTAAGGTGCATATTACAAGGGTTTCCTTCGTAACCTGTACTGGCAATACCCACCAAAGGTTTACTAAAATCTTCATCTGTTAAACCAATGGCATGCAACATCGCTTGTGCTGCTGGTTGAGTGTCATCTTGAGTGACTTGTTTGCTATATTTATTAATACTCATTATATCCGAGTTCTTATTTTATTGCGAATTATTTAAAAACTTAACCTTTTATTTATCAGATTCTCAACAAATAAAAAGTGTCTAGTATAAAATTATTTCGTTACGCTAAAATTGTTACACATTATTCAATATCCTTACAACATCCAATTGTTGTTTTAACATCTTTATGCCTTGATTTTCAATACTTTAAATACTTTTCATTTACAACCACTATTTGTTAATTTTTTATTTTTATTACTCATTATCCAAAAAAAACTCCCTTCGGTACCAGAAGGGAGTTTTTTTATCAAAATACATCAATAGTGCTCCCCTATGGTGAGTAAATCACCACAACGATACTAATGACGTTAATAATACTATTGTTTAATCTTTTCATGTTACAAACAAAAAAATCCCTTTTCTTGAGAAAAGAGATTTGAATTTATATGGTTATATACATTAGATCCCTTATCGAAGTGTAATAATACCTTCAATAATAGAGACCACAATGATATTTTTTGTTACTATGTTCATTTCTAGGATCAAATATATAGAAAATAATTTCAGTTTTACTACTCTACTTTAAAAAGTTTATTTTTCATACAGTAAATTACCAGTCCAACTCTTGTTTTTACTTGCAATTTCTTGAAAACCGTTTCTCTGTAATTTTCTATAGTTTTTGGACTCAGATTCATTTCCTTAGCGATATCCCTATAAGTTAATTCAGAACATGCTAACTTCAAAAACTCCCATTCTCTTTCGGTAAGCTTCTCATGAAAGTTCTTATCCTCATAATTCCCAGAGTGTCGTAAAGCACTTTCAATTTTACCAGAATAATAAAACCCTTGTTCGATTACCATTTTCATGGCAAATTCAAAATTCTCTGGGTGAATGTCTTTTAATAAATAACCCTTGGCTCCAGCTCTCAACATTTTGATAATGGTTTCTTCATCATCTTCCATGGTTAAGGCCAGTACTTTTTGATCCGGTTTATTTTCTTTGAGCCATTGCATGGTTTGTATCCCATCCATAACGGGCATCTTTACATCTAATAAAATGAGATCTGGTGTTTTTCTTTTGTGTAGGTAATACTGAGTAAGCTCTTTACCGTTTTTAAGTATAGCTAATACTTCGTAATCTTCTAATTGAGAAACTAAGCTCTCCAGAGACTGTGCAAATAACAGATGGTCATCAACAATTACTATAGTCTTCTTTTTCATATGATCTGTGCATTAAATCAATCCATTGGCTTGATTAGATACGCCAAGGTAAGCAAAACTCCTTTATTTGGAGCAGAATCGTACTCAAATGTTGCATTAACCAATCCAGCTCGGCTTTTCATATTTAACAATCCCGAGTTGGCTTCTACCGAATTCATATCAAACCCTACCCCATCATCTTTGATCGTAATTTTGAGCAGTTCAGGAGCATAAATTAGGGTAACGTACATATTGGATGCTTCGGCGTGTTTTATGGTGTTTGAAAAAATTCCTGAATGATCCGATATAAAATAATTTCGTCTTTTGGGTTGATGTGTACCTCTTCTCCCTGGATATCAAAATGCGTATCCAGGAAATTTAATTTTTCGAATCTTTTTAGTTCGGCTTCGATGGATTTTATCAATCCAATATTTTGGATGACTTCGTGATTTAAGGTTTTGGAAAGATTTCGGATCTCTTGCAAACTATCCCCTACTAATTTACGAACATCTTGTAAAGACTCGGTAGTTTTCTCATTAAGTGAAGATCCCAAGATATTAATTTGCATAACCGCTGTGGAAAGTAATTGACCGATATTATCGTGTAGCTCCCAACTTACATTTTTAAGCGCTTGCTCTTGGATTTCTATTCGAGATTTAAAAATCTCATCCTCGAAACGTTGTTCGGCTTTTAACTTTTCTAAAAGCAGTTTGTTTTTTCGTCTTTGGAAAGCAATCATAAAGATTATACCAAAGGCAGCAAAGAAGAGAATAATAGCAATAAAGTATATTATTAGTAAGATCTGCTCTTTTGATATAACTTCTTGTGTGATAAGCATATTAAAAAACCAATAGAGTAACACGTATATGTAAAAATGATAGTACATGGAATGATGATTGTAAAAACTTCAACAAACTCGGGGCTTTTGTTCATAAATTGAATGAATATGATAAGCGGAGTTATGCACAAATGCATAATCAGAGCTCCAGTCGCAACGTAAAATACAATGGAATGACCAATATTTAAAATTTTATCGCTTTGTAATAGCTGATAAAAGTACATAACTATTGTTATAAACAACAATAGAGTTCCCAAAATCATTGTAAAAGATGAATGAACTTCAAAAAAGATTTCGGAATAAATAAGATTGAAAACACTAGAAATAATAAAAACAGCAATAATAAAATTGATCATAAGATGATTTCGACGACCAGAGATATTATATCTAAAAAACAAAAAATAAACACAATAGTTAACAATTGAATATATATTATATAACCATGCGTTCTTTTCCAAAAATGTACCTCTGAGAAAAGAAAGGCTTTCCCACCTATCTATATAACCAGTTATTGCCCCAAAGACCTCAACAAATACTGTTATCCATAAAAACATAACAAAATACCGAGTAGGATAATCCTCTCGGTATTTTAACACATATATTGTTCCGAAAATAGCAGCTAAAAGCTCCATAAAATGGAATAAGTAATCTATGAATCTCATTTAATAATTAGAAGGAGGACGTCCTGTTTGACCAAAATTCATTGGCTCTATTTCATAATTATTAAGTGCTGAATCACCGTCTTTACCTAACCCCCCTACAGGTGAGCCGGTAGGTGCTAAAAATAAAGTCGCATACCCTTTGTGCATTTTACACTTGGTTTCTGGATAAGCACCAAAATACATTCGAATTCCAGGATCATTAATACCCATTTTTCTTGATTTTTTCTTTACATATTTGAGATACTCCATCAAATCTTCCACACTCCACCAAAATTCTCTCGCGTCTTCAAATCCAAGACACTTATCAATTTCTGGAGTTCGGGTATCACACCAGACTTTTTGTAATTCTCTGGCCTCTTCGACACTAATACATTTTTTAGGTTTTCCCATAACAATAGATTATTTTAGGTTATAATCGCTAATATATCCAAAAATCAAGATGCAAAGCAAGTACACGGCACCATAACGTACAAGTAAGTACGGGAAAACCGTAACATCACATAGCTGATAATAAGCACATTAGATATACTAAAAAATCTTAAAAAAAGATAGACCAGGGGATTTTCCCCCTACCACCTAAGGGGTGTTACCCCCTGCCAGGCATATCACTAAAAATCAACCAATTGAAATTGAATTTGTTCATTAATCCTAGTTTGTGCTAGTGTATTGATCGCTGTTTCCGTAAGTTGTAAAACTCTAGGATATCCTCCAGTAGTTTGGCAATCTCGCATCAACACCATTAATTTACCAGAAGGAGTTAGTTGAACTGTGCCCGGTAATACAGGAGATGTTAACATTTGAGGAAGTGAATTTGAGATAGATTCCTTAAATTGAATTGCCATACGGTTGGATGCCCCAGTTATTGTAAACCAACTCTTAAATAAAAGATCTTTTTCTCTATTTGAAAGTTGATCAAATTCTGGTCCCTTAAACACCTCTATTTTTGAATCTGAATTCTCATTCTTGGGTATACTCAAATGAGCATAAGAAATAACAGAGTTTATGTTTGAATTGTATTCTAATTTATCACCCTTTATCAACTTCTGCTTAGAGGTAATTCCATCATAAAAGGATCGGCTTTCTATCATCACATCAGTTAAAAAACCATTCCCAATTCCTACATAACCATATTGCTTATTCCTACAATTTTTTAAGATCAATAAATCATTTTCACTAACCGTAATTTGTTGATACATTTCTACCTTCTGATCATTTAAGAATGCATCCACTTCCGCACCTGTTAAACAAATTCTTGTATTAGAATTGAATTGTAAAGTTGGAGGTTGAATCACCCATTCTATACAAGCATCATTCTTATCATTGCCCAATAACAAATTTGCAAACTCAAAAGAAAACTGATCCATCGCCCCGCTTTGCGGAACTCCATATTCAGCAAAACCAAATCTACCGTGATCTTGAATTGTTGTATACAATCCTGGTTTCAAAACTGTAACATACCCTTTCATAAAAAAGTAGGTTTAAGTTCAAAATTGGAAGAAACCACATTGGCACTTATCTCGTTATACTGTAAAACCGATACCGATATAAACTGAATCAAATCACCAGGTAAAATCTTTGACGGTTCCATCTCGTTTACATCAAAAAAATCAACAGGACAAGCTCCTATCACATGCCACCCTCCTGGACTATCTTTTGGATAGATTCCTGTTTGTTCTCCACCAATAGCCACAGACCCCTTTTTAACATTTCTAGAAGGAGTTACTTTTCTTGGCAAACACAATTTTTTATTCAAACCACCCAAGTAAAAAAAGCCAGGCAAAAACCCTAAAAAATACACTTGATATAATGGGGTAGTATGGAGGTCAATTACATCGTCAATACTCAGTTTCTTTTTCTTTGAAAAAGACAACAAATCTGGAACAAGAGCAGGATCGTAACAAACCGGTATTTTCCATAAGCGTTGTTTCTGTTCTGATGATTCAAAATTGACACTACAAAGTGACTTTAGCATCAAAACCTCATCATAGACATTTTCTATAGTGGATAGATAAAAAATTAATAACGAGTTATATGATGAGATTACCTCAACAATTACTTCATTCCTATGTTCTTCTATGGATTTTTTGCAAAAAAGTATGTTTTGCAGCATATTTTGATCGATTTTTTGAGGCCATTCGATCAAAATTGCTCGTTCTGAGTATTGCCTGTATCTCAAATTATACTCCATAAACTTTACTTCAAATCGTATCCCAACGCTACAAAACCGGAGTGTAAATGCTGAATAATTTCCACAGCATTTTGATGATCTCCATGCACACAAATTGTATCAAAAAAAACAGCCTGCTCCTTCCCAGATTTTGTTTTTATTTTGTTATTAATCACCATTCGTTTTACGTGTTCAAAAACATCTGATTTATCTTCTAAAACCGCATTCTTTTCTGCACGAGAAACCAATGTCATATCATCATTATAATTTCTATCTGCAAATGCTTCAAAACAAACTCTAAAATCATCTTTACAAAGATAAGACAAAACAGAATCTTTTAACGTAATAAGACTTAAACCTTTATCGACATTTTTTACAGATTTTAAAATAGCTTCACCCACCTCCTTTTTTACAAAAGCATCATTATAAAGTGCGCCATGTGGTTTGACATGATGAAGCTCCCCTCCTAATTCTTCCACATAATTTTTTACTAACTGGATTTGTTGGGTTATCGATTCTACCAAATCTTCAAAATCCATTTGCATACTCTTTCTACCAAAATTTTCACGATCCGGATATGAAGGATGTGCTCCTATTTTTACATCATGTCGTAATGCTAATTGGATTGTTTTCACAATCTCATCCTCATCACCCGCATGTGCCCCACAGGCAATATTACACCAGGAAATATAGGGCATGATTTGATGATCATTACCCACTCCTTCTCCAACGTCTGCATTAAAAACAATTTGTTTCATTCTTACAAAATGATAAATTTTTCCTACAAGTTTTCAAAAACTTTCCAGATACTTCGTACTCCCAAAAAGAGGGTTACTATAACAATAACTATTCCTATCAAATTTTGGGTAGTGGTATTTACATATTTACCCAGTATATTCTTTTTGTTCATTACCCATAATAAGAAGATAGCGATCACAGGTAACAACAATCCATTTGTTACTTGTGCAAAACGAATAACTTCGATGGATTTGATCCCTAAAGACGAAAACAACACTCCCAGAAACAAGATAAACATCCATACCAATCTAAACCGTGTACTTTTCACTCCATCTTTCCACCCTAAACACCCTTTTACTACGTAAGCCGCTGCTAATGGTGCAGTGATAGCCGAAGTAATTCCAGCTGCAAACAGCCCAAGAGATAAAATATATTTTGCAGCCGATCCAAAAACTGGTTCCAATCCTCTGGCAAGGTCTGCTGCACTTTGCACTTCTGTGTTTTGTATTGCTGCCCCAGAGATCACTATAGCCATAGACATAACCCCTCCCAAAACGATTGCCGTAATGGTATCTTTTCTAGCTATTGGAAGCTGATCTGCACTTTTCCACTTTTCTTTTACCAAAGAAGCATGCAAAAACAGGTTATAGGGCACTACTGTAGTACCGATTAAACCAATAATCATCAATAATTTTTCTGAAGAAAAATCAGGAACAAACCCTTTAAAAATAGAAGATAGGCTAGGTTTGGTAGCAATAGCAGTAATAATAAATGCCAAACTCATGAACAACACCAAAACGATTAGACTACGTTCGAGCACTTTATAATTCCCTAAAAACAGCAATACAAAAGCCAGCAATCCTATCACAAGACTGAGGTAATTAAAAGCATAGCCTCCCAGTTGTATCGTAGGCTCTTCTATTATGGTAGACAACCCCAGCACTCCTCCACTGATGTTCCCAGCTTCGTAAGCTGCATTTCCAACAAAAATAGCGGCAATAATAATAGAGATAAAAACCCATTTAATGATGGGAGCACCTTCAAACTGATTTTTTACCACTTCGCTCAATCCTTGCTGTGTTACCACCCCAAGTCGAGCCGCCATTTCCTGAAGTATCACACATGCAATTACAGAAAGGGCAAGTGCCCATAATAAGGTAAATCCAAATTGTACTCCTGCCAGTGTACAGACGGTAACGGTTCCTGGTCCAATAAAAGCAGCCGTAACCAGAGTCCCTGGTCCAATAAAAGAAAATAACTTCTTCATTTAGTTCGAATTAATATCGAGCGCATAAATAGCAAATGACCCTAACCAATGCCCTCCTTCATACGAATCTCCAACCAAGTTAGGTAACGAATAGTTGATGTGTGTGTTTGCTACATAGTACAAATGCTCATATTCTTTATACTGTTTTGCCAAACCATACAACACCCATGCTCGGCTGAAGTTAAGGCCGTCCAAATGGACTAGTTTTCCATCTGTCCGATCCGAAACCTGTCCCACTTCAATATTGAAGTTTTTTTCCTTTAACTGAGGCATAAAGCTTGAAATCCACTGTTCAAATTCTTCAACTCCAAGCACTCTCCTCATGATATCAATCTCCTCAAAACACGGAGACAAAAAATCATATCCACTGGGTTCCCAGGTAATCGGACATTCCTGATCGTTTGAATAAAACTCACGAGCTTTCTTTTCTATACTATTTTTAAGTGCTTGGTGATTAATAGTATTTGCATAATCCCAGGCAAAAGACAATCCAAATGCAGTGTTCGTGTGTTCCCCTACTCGTATTGGGTATCTTAACTTTGGTAAAAAATCGATATATTTTTGAACGATAAGATCAGACAACGGTTGTAAATTCGCTTCCAGTTCTCTGGCAATAGGATCGTCCCAATTGTGTAATTCTTCTGCTAGTTTGAGCAACCAGGCCCAACCATATGTTCGCTCATAGGATTTGCTATGCTTATCCATGAAATAAGTTATTTCCGCAGCAATATTTTCTTTCGAAATATTGTGTTGCAATTTTGCAATGGCTTCTTCTCTTTTTTCCAGGTCAGGAAATTTTTTCAGTAATTTCACCAAAGACCAATGTCCATGAACCGAAGAATGCCAATCGAAACAACCATAGAAAGCTGGATGTAATGCTTTAGGCTCGCCTAAATTTTCTTTACCACCCAGGGTTTGATTTAGTTTATTTGGATACTCTACCTGTATGCAATCCAGTGGCAAATTGGCCAGGGTATTTGCTTGATCCAAGGTAAGCTCTAATGGTGCTTGAATTGGATTTACATCTTCTTTTGGAATAGCTTCTGTTTTATCGGATGATTCATTGTTTGGTGTGTTTTCATTTTTGCAACTCGTAGACGCAAGTATTAAAATGACAAAAAGCATTGGATACCATTTTGAAATTCGTAACATAGGAGAACATTTATTTCTAAAAATATCATTTTTGAAAAGGTTACGAATCAGATTGTTAATAACAACCCTAAATAGTTCATAAAATCTATCCTAACCAACCATCGCGGTCCAGGCTCCTATATTGGATAGCTTCAGAAATATGATGCTCCTGGATGTCCTTGGCAGTTTCTAAATCTGCAATGGTTCTGGATACTTTTAAGATTCGATCATAGGCTCTGGCTGAAAGATTTAGTTTCTCCATAGCAGTTTTCAGCAAGTCTTTCGAAGAAGCATTTAACTTGCAAAACGCTCTAATTTGTTGTACTCCCATTTGCGCATTGTAATGGATTCCTTTCATCTCGGAAAATCGCTGACTTTGCATTTCTCGAGCAACAATAACTCTTTTCCGTATCTCTATACTGCGCTCTCCCCTTCTATCTTCGCTTAATTTATCAAAAGGAACAGGAGTTACTTCTATATGTATATCTATTCGATCCAATAACGGACCAGAAATCTTACTAAGATAACGTTGCATTTCTGCAGGAGAAGAAGTCACTGGAGAATCAGGGTCATTAAAATACCCTCCTGGACTCGGATTCATACTAGCGACCAACATAAAACTGGACGGATAAGTAACCGTAAATTTTGCTCTGGATATAGTTACTTCACGATCTTCTAAAGGTTGGCGCATGACCTCTAACACGCTTCTTTTAAACTCAGGGAGTTCGTCGAGAAAAAGAACACCATTATGAGACAGCGAAATTTCACCAGGTTGCGGGTAAGCTCCACCCCCTACCAGTGCAACGTCAGAAATAGTGTGATGAGGACTCCTAAATGGTCGTTGCGCCATTAATCCGATATTATCTTTTATACGGCCCGCTACACTATGGATTTTGGTAGTTTCGAGTGCTTCTTGTAATGACATTGGAGGTAAAATACTGGGCAATCGTTTACTCAGCATAGTTTTTCCACTTCCCGGAGGACCTACCAAAATAATATTATGCCCCCCTGCCGCAGCAATTTCCATACATCGTTTGATACTCTCCTGGCCTTTTACATCGGCAAAATCGTATTCTGGATTGTCTAAAGCAGCATAAAACTCATCTCTTGTATCGAGTTGAGTTGGCTCTAATTCTTCTTCTTCATTAAAAAAACGGATAACATCCTTTATGTTTTTTACACCGTAGACCATTAAATTATCTACTACGGCCGCTTCCTTTGCGTTTTGTTTAGGTAAAATAAAGCCTTTAAAACCTTCTTCTCTAGCTTTGATAGCGATGGGCAAAGCGCCTTTGATGGGTTGCAAATTTCCATCTAACGAGAGCTCCCCCATAATCATGTAATCCGCAACACGACTACCTTTGATCTGATCACTTGCAGCTAAAATCCCTATGGCTAAAGTTAAATCATAAGCAGATCCTTCTTTTCTAAGGTCTGCCGGAGCCATATTGATGGTGATTTTTTTACCTGGAAGTTTAAAACCTGTATTCTGAAGTGCTGCAGCAATACGATAACTACTTTCTCGAATGGCATTATCCGGTAACCCCACCAAATGATAGCCAATACCTTTATCAATATTTACCTCAACGGTAACCGTAGTAGCTTCTACCCCAAAAACGGCGCTTCCAAAAACTTTAATCAACATATATACCCAGTTTGCTTTTCAGCAAAGCTAGTATGCAACAGTTTCAAAAAATGGAACTGAGAAATCCGTTACCGTTATTTAACCGTAAATCGTTCTCTAACAGAAACTGGCGTCCCCTGATCAGAATACCCTTCTAAAACAATTTCGAAAGTCCCGGTATTGTTGGAAGTAAAGAAATCAATCTTAGTTTCTTCTTCCTGGAGTGCTATTTCTGGATGCCATAAGAGTTGATTCCTAAAATCCGGAATACGAGTACGACTATCCTGAACACCATTTTTATAGGCTTGCTGAAAGTATTTTTTCTTTTGTAACGGTTTAAAAAGAGGTACCTCTTGTATATAACTTTTGGCCATGGATTGATAATAATCCCCCTTCTCGGTTTCTATATCTACAATTCCTTGAAAAAGTAATGATCCTAGATAGTGCTTATCCCTTGAAACAGAAATTCTTTTCACTCTTCTAGCATCTAACTCTACTAAATCTGTATGATCCTGTATTAACATTCCATCCATAATTACCAAAGGCAAGTGTTCTGGTTCGTTATATGGAGGGTGTTTGTATCTCACCTGAAATACATACTTCTCATCATTAACCTTCTTTATCCATACATTTTCTACAACTTCAACAAATGTTTCTCTGATCGTTGGGAAACGGGTGTAGGCGTCAAGATCATAAATATCTACATCACTACCATAAAATGGAGCAATTTCTTTGGCAGGGTATAATGTATCAGGTTTCACACTGAAATATCTATTTCGGATTTGATTATAAACGCTACGTTTTACAATCATATCTTTCATCGCTTTGGTGATTTGAAAACGATCAAACTTCAAATCCTTATAATCCAAAGAAGTAGCAGGTTGCAGTGTAATATCATACTGATTTTCGTTCCCCAACACCTGGATGTACCCGTTATCCTCTGCATATTGTTTATCCAAATTGAAACAAAAATTTCCATCTTTATCTGTTGTAGTTACCTTGACATCATAATCCTGTCCAGGAACAGAAAACCCTATTTTTTGATTTTCTACAGTGTGATTCGCTTCTTTTGATGTAATATTACCACATATTAATTCCCCTCTTAGCTCAGGAAGAACAACTGCATCTGCGTTTTCCTTAAAGGGTACACTCTTGGACAACCCTTGATAAGTATCCAAAGCCGTATTCTTTTTTGGAATGGCAATCGTATCCAGTTTTCTAACAGAAAGTGAGTAGCTACCACTAGATAACATTCCATTTTTTCTTTTTATCAGTAAACTTACTTGCTCCCTTTTATCAAACTCTTCTTTATTGGTGATAAGGTCTAAACCCGAAGTATTTTTGGACACCAAAGCTTCTTTGTTTAATGACATTCCAGAACCAGAAATAGAATCTGCCAAAACTGCCTTTTGATCCCCTTGATACGGATTAACGATAGCTATATCCCCTTGATAGAATACACTCACTCCAAAGTTTTTCATCCATTGTGTATATCCAATCAACTTATAGTTACCAGATGGCAAAGAAACTGGAATAAAGAAATCTCCTTGCCCTTGTCCTTTTTCTAGTTTGATTTTATGTCTAAAAATGACCTCTTTCTTTTCATTTACCAATTCAACATATCCCATCTTACTTAGGCTACTCAGTTTTTTGGATTTCGAATCCAGGCAATACACCTTGTAATACAAATACTCTCCAGTAAAAAGAAATGCTGTATTATGATGGACAAACACTCGTTCTTCTGGGATCGATTGATAAGCATTATCCGAAGATTGGCTATACATTGTTTGCTGAACAAACAAAGACGCCATGAAAATTAATAAAACAATAACTCTAGTCATTTAATATAATTTTTAATCCACCCAAAAATCTGGACGAACGTTGGTTCCTAAAACATTACAATCTGTACAAATCTGTGTAGTCAAAAAGTATTCACCTGAATTAGGATCAAAAGCAAAAACTCTAAACCCGCCTTCTACTCTACGAATAACCTCTCCTAAATCAGTTTCAGTATTTGAAATACACTCTATTGGAAAATCCGGGCGAAATGCATCCGGAAAAAAATCTTTCAACTCGACAAATATCCTTGCCGATGACACCGATGCTACATCAAAAAAGCCAAGTACATTCTCATCGGGATCGTTTACTGAAAGTATATTACCACTAACAAAGCCAGGCTGCACCTGAGAAAACAAACTTTCGGAATCCGAAAACTCCTTAAGCGTATTAAAAAATTGATTCGCCTCTGCAGACTGCACAAATTGCCTCACCAAAATACTGTATCGATCTCTTAATACTGTATTATCGGGCTCTATAAAATGTACTCTAAAACCGCTTACTCTATTTTCGGCCAATGTACTTGTTGTGGTTAAAATAATATTATTAGAAAATTGTGTGCGATAACAAACACGTTCTTCTCTTGATCTAGGCACCAGTTCTGCTTCTGGAGGATTTGAAGAAATAATATCTAACTCTATCTCTGACCAGAATGGAGGTACTGTCTGATACGTCTCTTCGAATTCATAACGATAAAAATTGGCATTCCCGGTAGGATCAAAACTATCTACAAGAATCCCTATCCCTTCTACTCCTTGGTCATTAACCACACGTTCTGCAAACAAATTATCAATTTGCGAGGTTTGTGGCAAAGTAGCAGAACGAGAAGCATAGGATCTTCCGTCTGCTGTGGTGATTTGCAGTTGGTAGCTACGACCTGCCGTTGCTGCAAATGTTGTAGAAGACACATATCTTCCTGGACTGGTCTCTACAAAAGAATAGGTAGTCTGTTGATCATCGGTCACGGTTACCGTAGCATTTTGTTCTGGAACTGGTTCATTATTTTCTAAGCGAAAAGTTCTGGACAAGAACACTTCTTGAGCTTTGAGTTCGTTAGTGATCGTCGACTCGATCACCAAGATATCTTCAAAATTCTGAGTCCCAAATTCAAACTCTTCAACACAACTACCAATCATAAGACCAAAACTTATGACGATCAAAAACCAAGTTATTTTTCTTTTTAATATCATTATCGTCTACATAAAATTAATCCTCCCAAAAATCGGGACGAATATTTGTACCTAATACATTACAATCTGTACATATAGGTGTCGTTAAAGAATATACGTTTGTCGTAGCATCAAAAGTGAACAACCTAAATCCTCCTTCGACCAATCTAATTATTTCTCTTATTTCGTTATCTGTTACCCCTCGTTGATTTAATAAAGTACATCTTACCTGAAAATCCGGACGAAACACTCCCGGTAATACATCTTTGAGATTCACAAAAACTCTTGCTGTAGATACCGAAGCGGCTTCAAAAAAACCTAACACACTATCATCTGGATTATCCACGGATTGCAAATTACCTTCGATAAAACCGGGTTGAATTTGAGTAAATAAACTTTCAGAATCCGAAAAATTGCTCAAAGTTTCATAAAACTCATACGCCTCTGCAGATTGTACGAACTGTTTTACCAAAATACTATATCGGTTACGAAGCACTGCATCATCTGGAGGTATAAAACGAACCACAAAATCCTTCACATTACTCTCTGCTAGAGCACCTGTTGTATTCAAAATAATGGAATTGGAAATATCAGTCCTGTAGCAAACACGCTCCTGTCTTGTTCGAGGTGCTACATCAATCACTGGAGGATCGTTTGATATAATTGCCAATTGTATACAGGAAAAGAAAGGAGGTATAATTTGATACGTTTCCTCAAACTCATAACGATAGAAATTTGCATTGCCTGTTGGATCAAAACTATCTACCAGGATTCCTACTCCTGCAATTCCCTGATCATTGATAATACGCTCTGCCTTGATATCATCTATTTGTGTTACTTGTGGCAGAATAACAGAACTTGATGCATAGGATTTCCCGTCTTGGGTAGTAATTTGCAATTGGTAGGATCTCCCCGGTTCTGCCGCAAAAGTGCTCGAAGACAAATACAACCCTGGACTCTCCTCTACAAATGAAAATGTGGTCCCCTGATCGTCCAGGATAAGTACAGTGGCGTTTTGTTCTGGTGCTGGACCTTCATTTTCTAAACGAAAGGTTCTGGAAATTGACACTTCTTGTAATTTCAATTCGTTTGTAATCGTGGATTCTACCACCAAAATGTCTTCAAAATTTTGTGTACCGAACTCAAACTCCTCCACACAGCCATTGCTCACTTGAGCAATCCCAGTAAGAACCAATAATCGATATGTATATTTTTTTAATATCACTTTTAAAGACAAAACATTTAATCTTCCCAAAAATCGGGTCTTATATTACTCCCCAAAGCGGTACAATCACTACAGCTTTTAAAAACCAATACAACACCACTTGTTCCTATCTGAACCAATTTCAATCCCCTAAGGGCCACAGCATCTACAATGCGTTGAACATTATCATTATCTATTCGTGTAAGCGTACAATTTGCCGGAAACGCAGGACGATCCGTTCTTGGAAACAAATCTCTTCGATTGATAAAGATTCTTTTTCTGAAACAGAGGTCACTTCAAAAAAGCCTAATACTTTATCATCTGGGTTGTTTACTGAAGTTACATTTCCCGTCACGAAACCAGGCTGAATTTGCGATAGCAAACTTTCTAAATCTGAAAAATCACTTAATAATTCAAAGAATTCATATGCTTCCTGAGACTGTACAAACTGCTTCACTAAAATACTATACCTTTCTCTAACTTTAAAATCGGATGGCGCTACAAAATTCACCATAAAACGCTCTACACTATTTTCATTTAATCCTGTAGTTTCGTTTAAAACAATTCTTTTCGAAAATTCTGTTTTATAGCATACTCGTTCTTCTCTCTCCCGTTGCACAACTTCGAATACCGGAGGGGTTCTGGAAATCACTCTAATGTCTTGGTCATTCCAAAATGGAGCTATGATTTGAAAAGTTTCTTCATATTCGTACCGATAAAAATCCGCATTACCTGAATCATCAAAGCTATCTACAAAAATTCCTATTCCTTCTTCTCCATCATCATTAATAATGCGCTCGGCATACAAATCATCAATTTGTGCTACTTGTGGGAGACTAACTTCTTTAGAAGTATAAGACTCTCCTCCTTCTGTAGTGATTTGAAGCTGATAATTTATACCAGACATTGCTCTAAACGCAACATCAGACACATAGTTTCCTGCTTCTGTTTCTGAAAAGGAATAGACATTTTGTTGATCATCCAAAATACTTACTGTAGCTCCTATCTCGGGTTTAGGACCTTCATTTTCTAATCGGAAGGTACGAGAAAGACCTACTTCTTGAGGTTTTAGCTCGTCTGTGATTCTGGAATCCACCACCAAAATATCTTCAAAATTCTGGGTACCGAATTCAAATTCTTCTACGCAACTATAGCTCACTTGCATAATTACAGTAAGAATTAATAAACGATATGTAAATTGTTTCGATATCACTTTAAAACATAAAACATTAATCCACCCAAAAATCTGGTCTAATATTACTTCCTAAAACATTACAATCACTGCATATTTTGTTAGTAAATTCATATGAATCAGAACTAAACGATCCCATAACTGCGATTAGCTTTAGTCCCCTCCGCTCAACAGCATCAATGACTCTTGCTACATCCCTGTCTGACTCCTGAAAAAAGGAACACGTAGCCGGAAACTCTGGACGTAATGATTCTGGAAACAAATCCAACCTATTGACAAATATTCTTTTTTCTGAAATTGGAGTGGCTTCAAAAAAACCTAAAACGTTCTCATTAGGATCTTCCACTGCCAGAATATTACCGGTTACAAAACCCGGTTGCAGTTGAGAAAACAAGCTTTCTAAATCCGAAAAATTACTTAATGTATCAAAAAACTCATGCGCCTCTGGTGTTTGAACAAACTGCCGTACCAGAATACTATACCGATCTCTTACTTTGACATCTGACGGTGTTAAAAAATGTACCATAAAACGTTCAACTCTGTTCTCCATCAAATCACTTGTTGTATTAAGTATAAACTGATTAGAACGTTCAGCTTTGTAACAAACTCTTTCTTCTCTTTCTCTAGCTACCAACTCTATTTGAGGAGGATTTCTAGAAATCACCTTTATATCCAGGTCAAACCAATGCGGTGGAATAGTTTGATAGGTTTCTTCATATTCGTATCGATAAAAGAATGCATTCCCCGTAGGATCAAAGCTATCTACAAAAAAACCTATACCTTCTTCTCCATCATCATTGATGATACGCTCTGCATACAAATCATCGATCGGTGTAGCCTGAGGCAAAATAACAGATCGAGACGCATACGATTTACCGCCTTGCGTCGTAATTTGAAGTTGATAACTCACTCCTGGTTCGGCCGCAAAAGCTACATTTGAAACATATTGCCCCTCTGTTGTTTCGGAGAATTGAAACACGTTTTGCTGATCATCGGTAACACTAACCGAAGCGCCGATCTCGGGTGCAGGCCCCTCATTCTCCAATCGAAAAGTTCTGGAGAGAGTAACCTCCTGGAACTTCAACTCATCAGTTATCCTGGCATCAACCACCAAGATATCCTCAAAGTTTTGTGTTCCAAAATCAAATTCTTCGACACAGTTATTGCATACCAAGGCAAGCCCGGACAGCAATAGCAATCGATATATTTTTTTAACCATCATATCAAAAAAATATCAGAATTTGAAGTTGTAGGTTATCGATGGTACCGGTATCGAGAATATTGAACTTTGTAGGGATTTTACTTCTCCATCTTCGGTTACAAAAAATACCGAGAATGGATTGTTACGCCCTAGCACATTATAAATCGATATGGTCCAGAAACTATGCGCTAATTTTTTCTTTTTATGATTTCCTTCAATATTAAATCCTAAATCCAAACGATAAAAATCCGGTATTCTGAATCGGTTACGATCACTAAACACTACGGTTTCTGATCCATTAAAAAAGAAATTTCCTACTGGAAATGTAACCGGTCTTCCCGTTTGATATACAAAATTGGCAGAAAGACTAAATCGTTTGGTAAACTTATAATTGGCCACCATACTAAAGTCATGAGGCTTATCAAAATTAGAAGGAAAAAATTCTCCATTATTCACCCTTTCTTCTGGGAATGGGCTATCCAACTTGATAAACGAACGAGAATAGGTGTACCCTAACCAACCATTTAATTTTCCTTTAGTTTTTTTCAACAGGAACTCTACCCCATATGCTTCTCCTTCTCCTTGCAATACTTCTGCTTCTATGGTCTCGTTAAGCAAGATTTGTGCTCCTGTTTTGAAGTCCAGAATGTTTTCTGACTCTTTATAAAACCCTTCGACACTTAACTCGTATAGATCGTCTTTAAAATTCTTGTAGAGTCCTAAAGAATACTGATTTGCTTGTTGCGGTTCTATATTGAGATCTGAAAGCTTCCAGGTGTCTATAGGAGATACAGTTGTGTTGTTGGACAAACGGTGTATGTATTGATACGTATTGTTAAAACTAGCTTTTATTGACAAGTCTGGTCGTAACAAATACCGCAAAGACAATCTGGCTTCGGGTCCGGTATAGGTCTCAATAACTTCATTTTTATCAAACTCCTGCGTTTCTAACAAAGTGGCTTCACTTCTAGGCCTGCCATCTTCATATATACGTTGCACTCCTTCTCCCAGCGCGTTAAAGACAGAGAATCGGAATCCAGCATCTACTGAAAACTTTTCAGAGAAATCTAACTTACCAGAAATAAATGCTGCAGATTCTAGCGCGCGTTCTTCGGGAATGGCCAATGGAGTAACAATCGATTGTTCATCAAAAGGATCTATTCTTCCTGGTTCGATAGCATATAATTTACTAGAAACACCGTAATCCAAGCTATACTTGTCATTAAAGGCGTGATTCATTTTGAGTTTGGCTTCTGTTTCTTCTACAGAGAACCCTAAATCGAAATTGTTATTCGCGCCTCCATCAAATTCTATATTGAACTTGTATTGGCTATTGTACAGAATTAGGCTTCCTTTATTATTATCATTAAAAGTATGATCCCATTTCAATGATAGTAATCTATTATTATAGATATACAATGAATCTGAAGTAATACTGAAATCATCTCTACTGATGTATCCTGTAGCACTTACTTTATTATTATCATTAAATCGATGGGTATATTTAACGTTTGCATCGTAGAAAGACGCTTCACTATCTTTTAACGATTCATCATCCAGGGATCTCAGAATATAATTTGCATATGCTCCTCTACCTCCGATTTGTAACGCAGACTTATCTTTAATCACAGGAATATCAAGAACCACATTTCCCGTAACAGGTCCTACAGATGCTTCTCCCCCAAACTTTTTGGTATCTCCATCTTTTAATTTAATATCAAAAACCGAAGACAATCGCCCTCCATACTCAGCTGGAATACTTCCTTTATACACCGTTACATCCTCAATAGAAAAAGGATTAAGTGCAGAGAAAATCCCAAAAAAGTGTTGTGGACTATAAATTACAGCATCATCTACCAAAATCAAGTTTTGATCAGACTTACCTCCTCGTACATTAAATCCAGCAGAGCCTTCTCCTGCTGTCGTAATTCCAGGTAATGCTGTAGCAACCTTGAATACATCTCGCTCTCCCAAAACTAAAGGGATATTTTTGGACTCCTCGACGTCTATTTTTTCTGCTCCTGTAATAGTTTCGGTAACATTCTTGCTTACCTTTCCTTCAAGAATAACCTCATCCAATTGTTCTAAGCTTTCATCCAGTTCGAAATCCAGTTCCCCATCATTATAGATAATGACACGTTTTCTGGAGTCTTGTATACCCACAGAACTCGTTTCTAAAATACTTTGTCCCGGAGGCAAATCAATCTGGTAAAAACCATTCTTATCTGTTTGTGTACCGATACTTGTACCAGAAACAACTATTGCCAAATTACCAATAGGTCTACCTGTTCTAAAATTGGTAACATATCCACTTAATGAATATCGTTCTCTTGTGCTATTGATATCTTCCTTACCTATTCTAAAAGTCTCTGTTCTGGTTGAAGATTTTTGCTCTACATAAAACGATGGATTGATATTCTTTTTTCTTGTGGTAACTGTATTCTCTACTACTCTTTCTCTGCCAAAAAAGTTTTCCGGCAATTCATCATAAATGACATTGTTTCTAATCAGTACAATCTCATTGTTTTCCAGAAGATAATAATTGAGTACAGTATCCTTGAAAACGGCATCTAACACTTCCTGTACAGATACGTTATTATAGTTTCCGGTTACTCTTTTATCTCCAAGCCATTCATCTACGAAGTAAAAATGATAATCGCTATTGGCTTCAATCTGTTGAATCACCTCTCCTATACTAGCATCGGTAAAGTTTACCGAAATTGTAGTTTGATTTTGTGAGAAGGTTACTTGAAATGAAAGAAGAATTAAAGTGTATAGTAACTTTCTCATAAATTAAGAATTATTTGTGTTGGAAATTAGACTTATCAATTTTTTGAATAATGCCGATCTAAAGGCATCTGGATTTGTTTTAAGAAGTTTTCTTGAAGAAGAATAATAATCATTTATATCTTCCTTGAGTTCAGGAAAAACATCCAAAACATCACTTTTGCTTTTTGCAGGATAGTACTTCTCTTTGTAGTAAACCACATAATTTACTTTACTTACAAAATCGTAATAAGATTGTCCATTTCTTACCCGCTTTTGTCGACCTTTACTATGTTTTTTTAATAAGGCAATTTTAGGATCTTGCAATAACACTTCGTAAAACCCATCTGATCCAATCTGTTTCATACTATCGTTAGCAACTCGAACAAACGGAGTTTTACCGATTTCAAAAGCATCTACTTTATCCTTTATTAATTGTAAGGCAATATCTGCGTATCCTTGTTTTAACTTTACGATAAGTTGGTCTTGATACACGTCATACTGCATCTGTAAATCGTAGTAATTGTTTCCATCATAAGTAACACTTCCTTCTAAAAAGTCCTCAACTTCAAAAAATCTATGTTTCTCTCCATTGGTACGATATCTATTAATAAAAACAGTACCGTTGTACAGATCTGTGTTTTGATTTCCGACAGAATTATCAAACCATTTGTAATAAGACTTTTTTCTGAATCTGTCTGTGCTTGCAAAGTGGTAAGCCCAGGAGTTAAAAATGAAAAAAAGTAGCCCGATAAGAAAAGAGTAAGTATTATTCACGCACATATAATTGATTTGGTGTAGTCAAACATGATTCATCACT
Source organism: Aquimarina sp. KJ22-3 (assembly GCF_055808215.1). Lineage (NCBI taxonomy): Bacteria > Pseudomonadati > Bacteroidota > Flavobacteriia > Flavobacteriales > Flavobacteriaceae > Aquimarina > Aquimarina sp. KJ22-3. Next base: position 3,507,524 of record NZ_CM147859.1, read on the forward strand.
AAGCATCCTCTTTGCATGGATGTAAGAAGAATGAAATGTTATGACTATGGTTGTTCCCTGACTATTTGAATTTTAAATATAGTTTAATAAAGTTTTATTAAAACCTCCCCTACATTAAAATAACATAACCTTAACAAGTAAAATTTGTAATCTAGAGTTGGTTTTAACGCTTTTATTACCCTTAAGACCCTATAAATGAAAAAGGTTGCCTACAATTTTCTTAAGAAAATCAAAAAAAGCGCTTTGTCTTTTCAATACACTAAATACTTTTGGGTAAACAATAGAGTACTACATTCGATAACAAAGGAAGTGCTGTTTGGGAGAAGATACAACAAAAGGTAGTACAGATTTATAAATATTCACCTTTGTTGTCAAGCTATAAAATATGGTAATCGTACAATAAAAAAGGAAAGCATAAAAAAGCAAGGGTCAAGTTTTGAGTTTTATATTACGTATGGATATCAAAACCTTTGCCTTGCTTTTATACAAATTACATAACAAACAATTATACAACTATTTCATGTTGAACCTGAAATAGTTTTTCGTTCAAAAATCTTAAGGTTGGTATTTTGTCCTTGGTATCTACCAAAATTGAAATATTGTTATTACTACCTCCATAAGAAACCATACGAACAGGTATATAGTTTAATATTTCGAATAGTTTATAGGAATTCTTATCATTAATTACCGACTCTCCAACAATACATATAATACTATGATTTTGTTCTACCGTTATTTCTGCATAACTCTCAATTTCCTTTACAATTTTATCTAGATTAGTGGTATCATCGATCGTTAAAGAAATTGCAATTTCAGAGGTAGTAATCATATCTATAGAAGTCTTATAGTTATCAAAAACCTCAAAAATCCTTCTTAAATACCCATGAGCCATTAGCATTCTGTTAGATTTAATTTTGATGGCAGTAATACCATCTTTTGCAGATATGGCTTTCAGTCCTTTTCTATATGTTTTATTAGAAATAATAGTTCCAGGAGCTTCAGGATCAAAAGTATTTTTTAGTAAAACCGGAATATCCTTATTCACGACAGGAGAAACCGTTTGTGGATGCAAAATTTTAGCCCCAAAATAAGCCAGCTCTGCAGCTTCGTTATACGTAAGATGAGATATCGGATGTGTTTCGTCAACATACCTAGGATCATTGTTGTGTAATCCATCAATATCCGTCCAGATCTGAACTTCTGAAGCATTTATGGCAGCTCCTATAATAGTCGCCGTATAGTCACTACCTCCTCTTTTCAGGTGACTTAGGTTACCTTCTTCGTTGATACAAACGAATCCTTGGGTAATATAAATCGTGGACTGAAGATTATCTGCCAGCACTTTGTTAATTTTCTTGCTTACTACAGCTATATCAGGATTCTCTACGGCACCTACTTGCATAAATTGCTTTGCATCTAACAGCACGTTGGAAACTCCAATTTCGTTTAAAAAACCAGAAAATATAAACGTAAGTATTGTTTCTCCGTAGGTAATGATCTGAGAGTTCACAATTTCAGAATAATCCTGATTAGCGATTTCAAAAAGTTCAGTGATCATAGAAGATAAACCTTCTTTTAATTGATCTTTAACCTCTTGGTTTTGGATCAACTCATCAATAACATCGCTATGTTTACTTTCAAGTCGGTGCAAACTTCTGGTGATCGCTTCAGTATCCTTCAACTTCACGCTTTCTACCAGGCGTACCAAATGATCGGTTACACCAGACATTGCAGAGCATACCACAATTTTTTCATCTTCATCTGAAGTAAGGATGTTTTTGATCTTATGTAAATTTTCAACAGATCCTACAGAAGTTCCGCCAAACTTTAAAATTTTCATCGACTATTCTTTTTGCGAATTATTTAACAGTGCATAGTTAGTTAATTCCGCACAGAGTGTAAATAATTTAAAAGAAAAAACATAAATTTGTACATTATGTTAAATATATAACAATGAAGACTATTACAGATTGCGTTCATAACATACTACGACATCAACCTTTTTTGGAGGATGCGTTATCAAGGGATATCATCAACTTCAGTTCTCTTGCGGTTGATCTTCTTCCTCAAGTAGAAAAAATAATGAGAAAACCTGTAAAACCGGGATCGATAGTAATGGCTTTACGCCGTTATCACCCAAGGCGTATCAAACATATTGACAACTTGAGGAATCTAGGAGATATTGTCGTAAGATCCGGAATTACCGAATATACTTTTCTAAATTCGAATACCATTTTAACCAGTCAATCTAATCTACTAAATAGTGTAAAAGATGAAACCAAAGCATATTTTACCTATTCAAGTAATTTTCAAGAAAGCAATATTCTAGTTTCCTCTTCTTTGAAAGAGACTGTAGAAAAACATTTTAAAAAAGAAACCTGTATTTCTATTGCCGATAATTTGTCTTCGATGTCAATTGCGCTACCCGAGGACAACTCCAAAGTGATAGGACTCTATTTTTACTTATTCAAACTATTGGCTTATGAAGGCATTCCTGTATTCGAAGTCATCTCGACTTCAAATTACTTTACACTTTTCCTGGAGAAGGATTATGTAAACAAGGCCTTCTTACTCATGAATGAAATTAAAGAAAACTAAAAAACCCCGTCAAAATGACGGGGTTTTGTATATATTTCTGCTGTTCTTTATTACCAGATACTAACTCTTTTCTCTGGCGCAAGATACATTTGATCTCCTTCTTTAATCTCAAATGCATCGTAAAATGCCTGTACATTTAATAAAGGTTGGATCGCTCTTACATCTCCTGGAGAATGTGGATCTGTTTTAATCTGCGTTCTTAATGCATCTTCACGTATCTTAGTTCTCCATACTGTTGTCCACGACATGAAGAAACGTTGTTCTGCAGTAAATCCATCTATTGGCTCTGGCTTTCCATTTTCTGCAAAATGCAACTGAAGTCCATCATATGCTCCCAGAACTCCACCTAGATCACCTATGTTTTCTCCTAAAGTGAATTTTCCGTTGATGAATACACTATCTAATACTTCAATATTATCATATTGTTCTGCAAGTGCATTTCCTCTTTCGGTAAAAGCTTTTAAATCTTCATCAGACCACCAGTTCTTAAGATTTCCTTCTGCATCAAAACGAGCTCCAGAATCATCAAAAGCGTGAGAAATTTCATGACCAATTACTGCTCCAATACCACCGTAGTTCACAGCTTCGTCGGCAGTATAATTATAGAATGGAGGTTGAAGAATTGCTGCAGGGAATACAATTTCGTTAAATAATGGGTTGAAATATGCATTTACCGTTTGTGGAGACATTCCCCACTCTGTTTTATCAACTGGCTCTCCGATCTCTTCCATGCTCTTTTTGAAATTCCAGTTGTTTACGGCGATCATATTATCAAAATTCGAATTTCCTTCTTTGATATCTAATTTTGAATAGTCTTCCCACTCATCAGGGTATCCAATCTTAACCGTAAATTTATCTAGTTTCTCGATAGCTTTCAATTTGGTGCTATCGCTCATCCAGTCTAATTTTTCAATTCTCTTCTGGTATGCTTTGATTACGTTTGCAATCATTTTTTCAGCTTTAGCTTTTGCTTCTGGCGGAAATTTAGCATCTACATAAAGCTGTCCTATTGCTTCTCCAACAGAACCATTTACTCTAGCCAAGGCACGTTCGTTAAGTGGTCTTTGCTTCAAAGCTCCTCTCAGGGTTTTACTGTAGAAATCCCAATTTGCCTTTTCCAATTCTGTAGAAAGCGCTCCTGCAGCACTGTTAAGAGTAGACCATCTCATTACTGTTTTTAGGTCTTCAATATCAGTTCCGGTAAGCACTTCTTGCAATGCTGTCATATACTTAGGCTGTAATACCATAACGGTATCTAACTGTTTAGTAACCCCTAGATCCTTTATAAATTTGTTCCAATCTACGGCAGGAGTCATTTCGGTAAGTTGAGCAATACTTCTTGGGTTGTTAAAGTTTCTTGCGTCACGACTCTGTACCTTGTCCAATCTTGGTTCTGCCAACTTAGTTTCAATAGCTAGTACAGTTTCTGCAGCTTTACGAGCATCTTCCTCAGAATCCCCTAAATATTGCAACATACGTGTGATATGATCTACGTATTGTCCTCTTATTTCTTTGGACTTATCGTCCTGATCCAAATAGTAATCACGGTCTGGCAACCCTAACCCACCTGTAGCTACATAAGGTGCATTGATCTCACTATTATTTAAATCAGGAAAAGAAGTAAATCCTACATAAGGAGAAGAAGCTGCTGGTTCACTTGTTAGCACATCAATCAGCTCTGCTACATTCTTGATTGCATCAATTTTTGCTAAAACAGGCTTTAACGGTTCTACACCCGCTTTATCTCTAGCTACTGTATCCATTATGGCTTCAAAAATCAGGATCGCTTTGTTTTGATCTGTTCCGGCTGCATATTTTCCACTTTCTTTAGCTTCTTTAATGATACCTAAAACATCATCATCTGTCTTTTTACGAAGTACACCAAAACCTCCCCAACGAGTTCTGTCTTCAGGGATTTCGGTATTTTTCATCCAGTTTCCGTTTACATAGTTGTAGAAATCATCTTTGGGGTTTACGGCGGTATCCATATTTTCAAGTACGATACCTGGGATTTTTTCTACTTTGGCAACTTCTTCTTCTTGCTTTGCATCATTTTTACAACTCGCAAAAGCAAGGGCAAGAGCTACCAAAACATAAACATTTTTCATTTTTACACTCATTCTATTAGTAAATTAAGATTAGTTATCTAAAATATGACGTAACAATTGCGAATTCGTTACGTTTTTACGGCGCGTAATTTATACAAAATGCCATACCGTACACGGAATCACTCAAAGTTTTAACGAAAAAATAAGATTTGACTCATGTTGTCTTGGTTCTCATAACCAGTATTTTAAAAAAAATGTGCAAAAAAAATGCACTTTTTTACATTTTTCCAGAAAAAGTCTTCCAACGCACTTTAGCACTTATAAATCAACCAAATAAGGTTTAAACATTAAAAAAAAGTTAAAAAAAATAAAAAAATTACACCTTCGAGAACCCTAGTAGCAATGCGGTTTTCCCGTAGTCACATCTCAAGCACCTTTAAAAAACTCAATTTTAATATGCCCAAAAGTATGTTTTTAACACAAAATGTTGTATATTGTCGTTGATTTTGTGTTTTACAACGAAAAAAAATCATTATTTGTAAGTTTTTACTTACTTAAAAAAGTGGTTTAACCCTAAAACAAAACTTTATGAAAACACTTTTACCCCTAATTGCCTTGTTCTTAACAAGCGTTGTATTCGCGAATACAAAAATTGACATCTCCTACAAGTTGATGTCTGTTACAGAAAACACTGTAATTGATGGTTTGGATGAAAACACTGACGAAGGTGTAATTTTCATCACAGAGAGTCTACATATTGAAGATGGAGCACGAATTAAAATTAGAAATGCTTGTTTGATAATTCTTGGAGACCTAACCGGTAATGGAGTTATTGATGTAGACAGTTCTGCTACAGTTACCCTCGAAGGAAACGAAGAAGGAAGAATAACTTTTATCAACAGATTTTTGGCTGACAATACTTGTCAACAAAGTACAGATCAAAAAACGTTCAGACACATTATAGAGGTACCTCAGGGTTTGAAATATTCTCTATATACTTTGGATGGAAGACTTCTTGATAAGGGTCAGGTAGATGATTACATTCACTACTTGGTAGATCCTAAAACTTATTTAATCAAAGTGGAGGGATACAAACTTAAAAAATACGTTTTCAAAGGATAACACAATCATTAAAAGTAAGGTAATACAAGTCCGTGGTAATGCGTTACCACGGATTTTTCTTGTTCTTTCCTCTCGCTCAAAAGGTTCTCAAAATGAGACAAACGATCAGGTTTCAAAAAAAAACTTATATTTAGCCCATAATCCTCTATTGATACCCCCTGACACCTGTATTACTTTTAGAGTCATTAAAGTAAAGAACTAAACCAAAAAGTTGTACTATGCAAACCTCTTGGTTGAAAACTGAAACCACTAAATATACATTATACGGGATATTCTTTGGATGTCTATTCCCGGTACTAGCCACTTGTCTTGATATTGTGAAATTAGGCTTAGAATTTTCTTGGGAATCTGCAGTCTTTGTTCAAAAAAATTACCCAATTCATTACATCATTGATACTGCTCCCTTTTTCCTCGGTTTGTTTGCCATGTTTGGAGGGAGAAATCTTGATAGACTAAAAGAAAAGAATAATCAAATTTTAAAAGCTTCAAAATTCAAACAGGATTTTCTAGCCAATATGAGTCATGAAATCAGAACTCCTATGGTTGGCGTTGTTGGAATGATCGATCTTCTATTTAAAAACACCCAATTGGATAATTTGCAAAAGGAATACGTAAATACCATACACCAATCTTCTTTAAATCTACTTGAAATTCTTAACCAAATTTTAGATTTATCCAAAATAGAAGAAGGTAAACTTAAATTACTTCCAAAGGATATCGACCTACAACAACTTATCCAACAAAACTCTGATCTGTTTCTTGCCACATCCAGAGCAAAAGGGATTCAAATCGTTCAGGATTATTCTGAAAAGTTACCACAACACATTATTGCCGACGGTAACCGATTGACTCAAATTATATCTAACCTAATAGGCAATGCTATTAAATTTACCGACGAAGGCACTATCCAAATAGTTTCCTCTTTACACGCAAAAAAGGGAAAAGAAATTCATGTTAAGATAGAGGTCATTGACTCTGGTATTGGAATTAGTAAAAAAGATCAGGAAGCTTTGTTTAATCGATTTAGTCAATTTCATGATGAGGCTATTTTGGCAGGTGAAGGAAGCGGTCTTGGTCTTACTATTAGCAAAAAATTGGTGAGCCTTATGGATGGCAAGTTAGGCGTAAAAAGTGAGCTCGGCAAAGGAAGTAATTTTTGGTTCACTTTCAAAACCAAAATTTCTGATGTTGACCCCGAGAAGCTTAACAAGACCTCCATAAATAACGAGGATCAAAAATATGATCTTCATGTATTATTAGTAGAAGATTCTGAAACCAGTATTTTGGTCTCCAACCAGATATTGAAGTATTTAGGGTGTACCGCAGATGTTGCCAAAAGTGGAAAAAAGGCAGTAGAAATGTTTGAAGAGGATGAATACGACTTAATTCTGATGGATATCAACCTACCCGATTTGGATGGGGTACAAACTTGCGAGCAGCTTCGAAAAAATTACAAAAAAGTCCCTCCGATCATTGCACTTACCTCCAATGCACTTCCTGGTGATGCCGAGCGGTTTATAGCAAAAGGGTTGGATGATTATATTACCAAGCCTTTTACCACCGAAATTCTGAATATCAAGCTAAAAAACTGGTTTGGCAATCACCATAACATCCATTAATCCCAGTAATAGCATTCCTTTTAAGGTATTTTTTAACTATTTTATAAAACTTTAGGTCCTCAAAAATGCGTATCTTGGAGAGTCATCTCAATCATGATCGAGTATGTAGAACCTAAAAACTGGAGCTATGAACAAAAAAAGTATGCTTATACGTAAAAATTACCTGACCTTTTCCTTGTTTATATTTTTGATTATTGGATATTCAACAAATATACAAGCCTATCAAGTTGATCAAGCAAATTACAATGAGTACGAAGGATTGGTTGTTGACAAAAATACCAACAAACCCATTTCTTCTGCAACGATATCTTTGCAAGGCACCAACATTTCGACAATTACCAATGACGAAGGAGATTTTCTTTTAAAAGTACCTAAAGACAAAGCTGATGGTAAAATCACCATTTCTCATTTGGGATATAATGACCAAAGTGTTCAATTATCAGCCTTTAATGGTCAATTGCTAACCATCGAATTGGACCCAACCATTACCGAGTTATCTGAAGTTAACATTGATCCCAGAGATCCAGAGGCTTTGATACGGGCCGTGATGAAAAAGAAAGGCACCAATTACCTAAGTGACAACACCATAATGACTGCCTTTTATCGGGAAACCATCAAAAAAGAAGAACTTATGTCTCTCTTTCTGAAGCTGTTGTAGATGTGTACAAAAACCCTTATAAATCTGCCAGAACAGATGCTATAAAATTGTATAAAGCGAGAAAAAGTGCAGACTATAAGAAACTGGATACACTTACTGTAAAACTGCAAGGAGGCCCAACCAGTACATTGTATATCGATGTCATGAAGAATCCTGAAATTCTTTTTACAGATAATATGATCGAAACTTATGAGTTTAGTTTCGACAAATCGACCAAGATTAATGACAAATATATTTATGTCCTAAAATTCAAGCAACGACCTCACATTGTGGAGCCGCTTTATCGTGGAAAATTATATATCGATGCCGAGACTCTAGCGATGACCAAAGCTGTTTTCAGTCTTAATATGGATAATAAAGAAGAAGTACGTAGAATGTTTGTACGAAAGAAGCCAAGAAATGCTAGGGTACAACCTACAGAGGCTTCGTATAACATAGACTATCGAGAAAAAGATGGAAAGTGGTACTATGGATACGGTCGAATTGATCTTGCTATCAAAATCAACTGGAAAAAGAAACTGTTTAACTCAGTTTATAAATTGAATGTTGAGATGGCCATTACAGACTGGAAGAAGAACAACAATAATGAAACTATACGAGTGAAAGATCGATTAAAATCATCAGTGGTAATTAATGATGAGGCTTCTGGATTTTCTGACCCAAGGTTTTGGGGAGAATACAATGTAATAGAACCCGAAAAATCAATAGAATCGGCGATCAAGAAAATTCAGAAACAACTTAGAAAACTAAACTAATACATCTTTTTATAGAATAATGAAAAAGAATGCACGATGTGCATTCTTTTTTTATGCGATAATTTATAATATTCATTTACTGATGAACGTTGTAATTTTGCTACTTTTACTTTAGGGAAAACAAAGGTATTGCAACAATATTTATTTAGAATTAGTCATTAGTACGAGAATACATTTTCGATTTCAGAATTTAATGATGCCAAAGACATGGTTTATTGTATTTTTTTGGATCTCTGCGCATACCTTATTTGCTCAGAAACAACTGGACCCTGCTCATGTAAAAGAAGATCTCAATATCTTTGAAAGAATTTTGAAAAAAGGACACCCTAGCCTTTATGATTACGTTTCTGAAGATTCTTTACAAGTTGTGTTTGAGGATACTAAGGAGCATCTTGGGGACTCGATTACAGATATTGACTTGTTCAAGAACATGTTGGGGATAACCGATAGAATTAAAGATGGACACCTCTTTCTTTTCCCTCCTAATACATTGAAGAGTGACCAATACTACTTCCCCTTAATTCTTAAAATTATAAACACCGAGTTCTATATCGATACTGATGATTTTGATATTCCGGTTGGATCAAAAATCATTGCAATAAACAATCAAAACATCACCAGAATTCTCGAAGATTTTAAAAAGTACCCTGCTACAGATGGATTTAATCTCACCAAAAAATACAGAGATATCGAATTAAAATTTGGGTTGTATTATATCTATGAATATGGAATTACCCGAAAATTTGAAATTGAATATATCGAACCCAATGGGGCTCATCATACAAAAACGGTAGATGCAGAGTCTTTTGTAAAAGTAAAATTAAGGAATACTAAACGTCAATCGTATTTTGCCAACTACCATAATAGAGAAAACGGGTTTGACTTTTTTGATCAATACATTGGCAGCAAAGCTCCTTTTGTGTATTACAAAGATGACCTACAATTGGCTGTATTGGTAGTTAATTCCTTTGGAAGAGAAATTCAAAAATTCAAATCAGATCTTACTGCAATATTTAAAGAAATCAACAAGAAAAAAATTAAACATTTAGTGATCGATATCCGTCAAAATGAAGGAGGTTTCAGGCCGAATGCGATTCATCTATTTTCTTTTATTACGGATAAGCCTTTCAAACAAATTACTAGTGAATATGTTACTTCGATCACTATTCCAGAGAAGGAATACGTAAGTAGAAGGTTTTTGGATGAAAAGCCGTTTCTAACCTACAAATTCAAAAATCATCCTATTTATGACGGCTGGAAAATTGATTTTGACGATTTAGAAACCATTATGGTTCCTAGCGAAAATCGCTTTAAAGGAAAAGTATATGTAACCACCAGCGGGAGCACCTTTTCTAGTGCAGCCGCATTTGCGCTAAATGCAAAAAACGACCCAGATATTACCGTAATAGGAGAAGAAATGGGAGGTGGTTACTATTCACATAACGGAGAATTTCCGGTATACTATGAGCTTCCTAATTCTAAAATCAGTTTTATGCTCTTTATGGAAAAAATCGATAATTATGTAATCGATAAAACCGTTCCTAAAGGTTCTGGCACACCACCGGATAAATATGTCGGTGTTACTTTGGAAGACCTTATAGAAGGCAAAGATCGTATTTTGGACTATATCTGTCGCTTGGTAAGAGGATATTGAAAAGGATGATTTACCCAATATAGGTATTTACACTGGTTACCAATTCACAAGACGAATGTAACATTTGCTTAAAGCGTAAGGCTAGATGTTCATCGTCAAATTTCATAGCTTCACTAATACTGCTAGATAGTACTAATTCTCCGATTAAATATTCTACAAAATAATTTTGATCCTCGGTCAAAAGCACATATTCTGTCATATGAGATCATTTTTTCATTGCTAAAATAAAGTATTACCGATTTGATTTTTGGTAAATGAAGAATACTTTTACACAGAAGTATTAACAATTCGTATATCAAAACACCTATCTGATCATTACATAACGTAATCTAGTTGTCCTTTATGAAAAAAAATCCTTTTGTATATAGATTCCTCCTATTACTTGCTGTGAGTTTAAGTCTTATTTCCTGCTCAAAGCAGAAACCTTTTATCTTGCCTGATAATGCATCGCAAGCGCTTTCTGGAGAAACTCAAAAGACCTGGAAACTTGCCTGGCGCTATAACGATGGGATACGAATGAATATGACTGGTTGTTTTTTAACCTATCGCATTACTTACCAATCCAACAAAACCTTTGAAGATAACAATGGCAAACAAGAAAATTGTGGTCCAACTTTGAGTGGACAGTGGGAATTCATTCAAAACAAAGAAGGGATTTCGTATATCAAACAAACGAGTGAGCAGTTTCCTGAACTCCTAAAGATTGATAAAAACTACAAATACTTTAAGATTTTACAATTAGAAGAGGATACGTTAAAAATTCAATTTAGACATAAACAGTTTTCTACCACTAGTACTTTTGTAGATACTTTTGTTCCCGAAAATATCACTGTAAAAAACAGAGATTTTCATTGGTAATAAAAAAAGGTCATAGTGTTCACTATGACCTAAAACTTAAAAACTAATTATGCAATTTAATATTTATTGTGGTTGATATAATGTAAAACTGCATGCCTTTCAGAAACCGGTATAACTAATGTTTGTTAGCTATAACTTACTTCTATTTTTCGTAATAACCCTATTTCGATATATTCTGATATCTTATCGGCTTTACCAATTTTGTCTGTTTCGATAGGTATCCAACCATCGATTTTAATCATATCATTTGGGTTACTGCTAAAAAACATCTCATATTCATAATTTGAGGTAGTAGTCCCGACAAAAGGTAAATTGGGGTTATTTTTTATTTTATCGACCATTCGTTTCTGCACAATTTCTATTTTGGAAGATAAATCCAATGTTTCAGTATCTCTATGAACTTCTACATCTAAAAACTCTGCGATTGATGCCATAATAACTTCTTCTAAATTCATAAGCATAAAATTTGGTTACTAATTTGTATTTGATTACTATGTTTTTTATTGAAACCATACTTTATTCAAAAAAAACACGTCTTATAAATTTTAGGGGTTGTTATTAAAAAATTAAACTTTTATTAGTTATACCCCCATTATTTACATAGCAAATTTATATATTTAAAGGTTATTTATAAAAAATACCCTAAAAAATATAGGGTGTGAATCAAATTATTACATTTTGAAAAAAATAAATAGCCTAAATTATGCATTTACTAATTTGCAAATGCAGAAATTTCATTTTTTTCAAACAAATAGCGATTAAAAATTGGAGATAGAAACAATTAGAAAAGCAAAAACTATTCTTTTTCCCAAAAACAAACAACAGCACCCACCCTTAGGCATTTATCGCCAGTATCATGCTTTTAAAATACGTTATCGGGGATTCGCAAACCGAACAACAATACTCATCAGGCAAATCATCAAACGCTACTCCCGCGTCGATTTCCTGAACCACATCTCCCACAGATGGATCATAAATCGTATGGCAATTACTACATTGATATACTTCTATTTCTAACACCTCTTTATTAGCATCAGAACTTGAAGATTGTTCTGAAGAAGGAACTCCCAGGTTTCGGAAATAAGTTTTTGTAAGTTCTAACAACAATCCAGGCAAGTCCATTTGGTCAATACCCTGGGCATATGCAATATATTTCCTGGTATTTGGATCAAAGTTTTTGGCATGCAATACATTATAGGTAGGCCTCACTACAAAGTCTGTCAAATTTTGCGATGTTTTATTTTCTTCTATCATAATGGAAGTAAAATAATGACTTTGATTTCTATCAGCAGTAATGCCAAAAGTTAACCCATAAGTACTAATGTCATTTTGATCAAAATTCATAACTAAAAACTTCTTAAGATCAAAGGCCTTTGTATTATCCACAGGTAAATGCCAATTTAACTCCAAAGCAGAGTGACGAACATTGATCCCAAATTGCCCCAATAATTTTTCTAAGGTCAGCTTACTTTCTCGCGGTATTCCTTTTATTATAAAGGATTTCCAGGGAGTAAGACATATTTTACCAATCTTATGTTCTACACAGAACTCACAAAGCGCCTTTAGAAATTTAAGATCGTATTGATTATTCCTCCAATACAAGCCTAACCAATATTGACTGATCCCCATTTTATTCATTCCTTCATAATACGGAAAGGGACTAAATTGTACTTGTAAAGGTTTCTCTATGATTCTATTATTGGTATTTACAGTACTATTAAGCTGTTGAAAAAGAGCGTCTACTTCACCCACCTCTTCATAAACACGTTCTATTTCTTTTGCAATCTTAGCAATATCCCAGGTATAAATAAGTGCAGGATAGTATACTTCTTCCCACCCTGGAAGCTTCAAAAACAAATACCAATAATCCTCGTGTTCTGAGGCTATAAAATTCAAATCCCCTGTAAATAAAGGAACCATTTGTTGTTTTGGATCAACAATATTGATCTTTAATCCTGGAGTATACCTGAATTCCTCAAGGATATACAGATAAGTAGTCCCTCTTAACCAAACTGTGGCATTCAGCACATCCATTGACACGTATGAAGAACTGATATTCTGTTGCTTCTCTGACGCAAAAAAAGCAGCATCAAAAGAAGCATGGGCACTGATTAAATTTCCTTGCTTATCTTTTAATGGGAAAATAATATCCTGTCTTGACCCAAAATGAAACATATCCAAACCCAGCTCTTCTGCATATTCTATAATATGTTGCAACTCTACTGGTGACAATACACCACCTTTTACATCAATTCTATGTAATAACACCTTTTCTCCCATAATTATGCATTTTGCAACATACCATTCAACACCTGTTTTACTTCGGGCTTACAGCTTCCACATCCTAACCCAGCTCCTGTTTGATTACAAAGATCCGCAAAACTAGAGCATCCAGAAGCTATAACTTGCTCCAGATTACCTTCTCCCACCTGACTACAAGAACAAATCAACTTACCGATTACAGGCTCTCCAGAATGCGCAGAACGAAGCAGTTCTTCTCTCTTTTCAGAGAGTTCTATTTTTTCTTCAATCAAACGCTTAAAATCTGCAAACTCGTTTTTATCTCCCATCAAAATGGCACCAAGAAGTCGATCATCTTTTACAATACACTTTTTGTAAAACCGCTTTCTAACATCCATAAAAACTACCTCTTCATATTGAGGATCATTTTTTGGCATATCGATATTACCGATACTACATAAATCAAGGTCCTCAAACTTCAGAATATTCATAAACACGGAACCTTTGTAAATAGCAGCATAATCTCCCAACAAATATTTGGCGACAATATCTGCCTGTTGCTCAGCGGCAGCAGTTATACCATACAGATTACCTTCAAATTCTGCGATTTCTCCAATCGCAAAAATGCTTGGATCGCTAGATTGTAAATACTGATTTACCAGAATACCACGTCTGCAATCTACACCTATCTTTTTGGCCAAATCAATATTAGGGATAGTCCCAATTGAATACACTACTGCATTGCAATTAAATGATTTTCCAGATTTTAAGTTGACCTGCAAATCTCCTTTTTCGAGATTAAACACGGTATCAACTTCATTATCAAAATGAATTTGGATCCCTTTTTCTATGACATCTTCAGCCAATAACCTACTCGCTACAATGTCTAATTGACGCTCCATCAAACGGTTTCCTCGTTGCACAATGGTAATCTTAATGTCTTTTTTCCGAAGAGCAGCAGCTAATTCTAATCCCAAAAGCCCTCCTCCTACTATGGTAACATGCTGTTGATTTTCTGGTAAGCCAGTTTCGTCCAAATAATTCTTCAATTGATCAGCATCTCCTCTATTTCTCATCGTAAACCTACCTGGAAGATGAATCGGCACTTCTTTGGGAACAAACGCTCTGCTTCCTGTAGCCATCAACACCACATCATAAGTATGTTTTTCTCCATTACCATCTACAATATATTTCTCCTCCCGATTAATTTCTTCGATAGGATTACCCGTAAGTAAGGTTACATTCAAAGACTCCATACTTCCTTCTCTCATTTTCTGAAGTTGTTCCCATTTCAACTCCTCACTCACATACTCTGGCAACAACACTCTATTATAAAAAGGATAAGGCTCTTTTGAAAACACCACGATTTCATCTTCCTTATTATGCTCTCTATAGGTTTGTATAAAGCGGTATGCAGCTGTACCAGCTCCTATAACACATATTTTTTGTCTTGGTTTGATATATTTAGAAACCTGCACAGCCGAAAATTTGAAATCAGGCTCTTTGGATATTGGATCTACAATACTTGTAGTAAGATTATTCGCCCTACCAAAGTCATTCCCTAGTACTTTTCCCCAATGCATCGGAAGAAAAACAACACCTCTATTGATACTATCACTGACTTTTATTTTTACCTGCACCTTCCCTCTTTTACTTTCTACAACGGCAACATCCCCATCTTTAAGCTCACGTAAAAAAGCATCTACCTGATTCATTTCCAGGTAAGGATCAGGAATATGTGTAAGTAATCTATTTACTTTACCCGTCTTGGTTCTGGTATGCCACTGATCCCTTACACGACCAGTAGTTAAAATTAAAGGGTGCTTTTCGGTAAGCAACTCTGATGTAGGTTTTGTAAATCGAGGCACCACAAACTTGGCATTCCCCGTATCGGTGTAGAATTTTTTATCCAAAAACAAACGTGATGTTCCTGGATGGTTATTTGTAGGCACCGGCCACTGAAAACTCCCTTCTCCCTTCAAACGACTATAACTCAATCCAGAAATATCAATATTGGTCCCTTTGGTTAGCGCACAATGTTCTTTATACACCTCTTCAACGGAGTTGTAATCAAATCCATGATACCCCATCTTTCGTGCAAAGTTCCAAAGAATTTCGGCATCAGCTAGTGCATCTCCCGGGGGATCAATTACCTTATTTAAATACGTAATTCTTCGCTCACTATTGGTCATTGTACCTTCTTTTTCTGCCCAACCTGCAGCTGGTAAGAGAAGATCCGCATATTCTGTTGTTTCTGATCGATAGGATATATCTTGTACAATCACAAACTTTGCATTTTTTAAAGCCTTTTCTACTTTATTCGCATTAGGCAAACTCACCAATGGATTGGTACAAATTATCCAAACTGCTTTTAATTTACCACTTTCCAAAGCATCAAACATTTCGGTAGCGGTTAATCCAGGTTTAGGAGATATTTCTTTTCCTCCCCAAAAATTTGCCACCTCGGTTCTATGCGTTTCATTAGCCAAATCTTTGTGAGCTGCTAATAGATTAGCCATACCTCCTACTTCTCTTCCTCCCATTGCATTGGGCTGACCTGTAAGGGAAAAAGGACCTGAGCCTGGTTTCCCGATATGCCCGGTTAACAAGGACAGATTAAGCAGCGCGTTGTTCTTATTCACCCCTATAGAACTTTGATTCAGTCCCATCGCCCAAAGTGTAATAAATCCTTTTGCATTACTAATAAGAGATGCCGCTTTTTTGATATCTACTACTGAAATTCCACAGATTTTGGCTGCCTCACTTAGACTAGTATCCTGAAGTGACACCTTGAGCGCTTCAAAATTATCAGTATGGTTAGCTATAAAGCTTTTATCAATCTTCCTTTTATCGATCAATCGTTTTGCAATAGCATTATACAATACCACGTCGGTCCCAGGAAGAATCTGCAAATGAAGATCAGCAATATCACAAGATTGGGTTCTTCTCGGATCAACAACAATAATTTTGGTATCCGGATTTTTTTCTTTGTGCGCTTCGATTCTCCTGAACAGAATAGGATGACACCATGCTGGATTTGCTCCAGCAATCATAAAACAATCCGCAAGCTCAATATCCTGATATGAAATTGGCACACTATCTTCTCCTAATGCCTGTTTGTAACCAACTACGGCAGAACTCATGCATAATCTCGAATTCGTATCTACATTGTTAGTTCCTATAAAACCCTTTGCCAATTTGTTTACCAGATAATATTCTTCGGTAAGACACTGTCCAGACACATAAAAACCAACACTATCCGGACCGTATTTATCGATCATCGTTCTGAACACAGCAGCAGCTCTATCCATTGCCTGGTCCCAAGACACTTTTTGACGTTCATGTCCTTTACTCCATCTCATCTCAGGATATAAAATTCGATCACTTTTATCCTGAACCACATGATGCAAATTCATCCCTTTGGTACACAACATACCACGATTAACGGGATGATCTTTATCTCCCTCAACTGTTATTACTCCCTTAGGATCTTTTTTTGCAATGATACCACAACCCACCCCACAATAAGAACAGGTTGTTTTGTAAGTTTTATACGCCATATAAGTCTCTTAAACTAATAGATCACCACAAAACTAAGTATTATTACTTAAAAAAAATCAACTTTCAGCAAACAACCACCCTGAATTAAAATAGAATTATCAAATTGGTAAAAGTTTGATAAAATAAAATAAATACCTAAAAAAATAAGCTTCTTTATTAATTAAAAATCAAACAGTTTTCTAACTATTGATTAAACAAAACTTGGAAGCTTCACACATTTACAATTTCATAACTCCATGAAAAATTCTCAAAAAACACCTCTAATTTTTTACACTTCCGTAAAAATAAAAAAATAAGCACTAATACTTACTTTTACAAAGGCCTCAAAATCAAAATATCAATATTAGACAATATTTAATAAAAAAGTTAAAAATCAAACAAAAATAACAATTTAAACGCATTTTTACCTAATTCACATACCATAAAACACATTTTATTAAAAATATCATATTTGCTTCAATTGTTTTCTTTCTATACTTTTAATCAACAATTAAGTATTTATACTTATAAAATTAAAACACATAATAGTCATGAAGAAAGAAACCATTGAATTAGTACAAAGCTCATTTAGTAAAGTTGCCCCTATTGCAGACACCGCTGCAGAAATTTTCTACAACCGTCTTTTCGAACTTGATCCAGCACTGAAAGATTTATTCCCTTCTGACAATAAAGAAGCCATGAAGGGACAAGGAAATAAATTGATGACCATGCTCGCCTCTGCAGTTGCAGGTTTAAAAGCATTGGACAAACTAGTCCCGATTCTTGAAGGCTTAGGAAAAAGACATGTAGAATATAAGGTTGAACCTTCTCATTACGATACAGTAGGCACAGCATTATTAGACACATTAGAGATTGGCCTAAAAGAAAACTTCACTCCGGAAGTAAAACAAGCTTGGGTTGATGTTTATACAACAATGGCTACCGTAATGAAAAGTGCAGCCTATGACACTGTTTCATAAAACAGCTTGCTCATCATTTGAAAAATAGCTAACTACAAAAACAATCACACAATGAATCTTCTAAAAAAAACAAGTCTTCTATCAAAGTTAACTCTATTTTTATCAATAGTATTGACATCCTGTGGGGGTGTTCCTGAAGAGCCTTCATCCTCCTTAACATCCAATAAAATATTTAAGGTAGAGGAAGTACTCACTATGATTGCCGAAGAAAACGATGTCACCCGAACCTTATACACTAAAGGTATAGTAGGAGCAGGTAAAAAACAAGGTTTGAAATTTGACGAGGATTGGCAGGACGAAGATGTAGAGGCTGGACCTTTACCGGCGTTATTTTTACGAGGAATTTCTTCCGACATCAGAAAAAGTCCTGTCCCACTTGGATTATATTTGGGTTCTGATTTTCCTATTAACGCATCGAACAAATTTCAGGGAAAACAGGCTTCTTTATTTGAGAAAATTAAAAAGGATCAACAACCACAACATTTCTACGAAGAAGATCAAAAACTATACACTTCGATGTTTGCAGATTTGGCGGTTGCTGCTCCCTGCGTAAATTGTCATAACGATCATAAAAACACCACCAAAACAGATTGGAAACTAGGTGATGTAATGGGGGCTACCACCTGGCAATACCCTTCTGATTCGCTTTCGTTAAAAGAAACTATTGCCGTAGTCAAAGCATATAGAAATGGAACAAAAGCAATCTACAACGCTTATCTGGCTGAAATTTCAAAATTCAAGGTAGATAGCACAAAACCGGAAATTGGTACGAAATGGCCATCAGAAGGTTTTTACCTACCCACAGCAGAAGTTTTTATAGACAGTGTTAGAAAGTTAACCTCTTACAAAACTCTTGAGCTTTTGTTATCAGAAAAAGATGTCAAAATAGCAGCTAACTTAAATTAAGTAAACGAATGACAAATAGGACGCAAAGTCTTCTTTATACAGGTATCCTACTTTTCATTCTGTACATCTTACAATATGCATTAGATCTAAAATGGGAGTGGCTTTACACAGTACAACTAAGCGAAAGTTATAAAAGATGGTCGGGACTATTGATCACAATTCTAATTGCTTTCCAATGGGTATTGACTGTAGTGAGAGTTTCGAAAAAACTAAGAATTCATTCTTTAAAATACACCCAATTACACAAATGGATTGGCGTAATTTCCCCCATCTTTTTCTATCTACATGCTTTAGAATTTGGATATGGATATCTCGCTCTTCTATCGTATATCTTTTTTACTAATATGATTTTAGGAACCATAAACTTAGATGTGATCAAAAGCCAAAAAAACTGGATTTTCCAATCCTGGATGATTACCCATGTTGCTCTATCAATAGTGATCACATTCATTACGATGTTTCACATTGGTATGGTGTTTTACTATGAATAAAATTTGAATATTATGATGTTAACTGTCAAAGAGATTATTCCAGAAACCGAAGACGCTGTAAGCGTAGTACTTAAAAATCATAGTTTTTTTAACAAGATCAAATACAAAGCAGGTCAGTTTCTAACGGTAAAAATCCCCATAAAAGACAAAATTGAAAAAAGAGCATACTCCTTCAGCAGTAGTCCGGTAACCGATAAGTTTTTAAAAATAACGGTAAAAAAGGTTAGAGAAGGATTGGTTTCTAATTACATATGTAATTCCTTGAAAGCTGGTCAAAAAATCGAAATTGAAAAACCTGCTGGTAGCTTTTATGTAGAGCCAGACAAAAGTGCTTCGCATAAATACATTCTATTTGCTGCAGGAAGTGGAATCACCCCTATTTTTTCTATCATTAAAACCGTCCTAGAAAAAGAACCTTTATCTTCAATCTTATTGATCTATGCCAATAGAGATGAACGATCGATTATTTTCAAAAAGCATCTGGAAGATTTAAGTCAACTATACCCAAACAATTTTGCTGTAGAACATGTTCTTGAAAAAAATGAAATAGAAATCCATAATTATCATCAAGACTTACTTAATGAAGAACTCACCAAAGAGCTGCTAGCAAAGCATGAATTAAGTTTTCCTGAAGGAAAGTATATGATGTGCGGACCACAAGGATTTATGGATCAAGCAAAAAAAATATTAGGTAATAATGGTATTTCTCGGGATAAGATTAAACTGGAAGCGTTTAGATTTGATTTTGTCACTTCAAGTAATGTCAAAGATTTGGTAAGCAATGTCACTTTGTACTTTGACAACAAAAAACACAGTCTTGAGGTGCCCGGAGATAAAACCATACTTCAAGCGGCATTGTCCAATAACATCCTACTCCCTTACTCCTGCCGGTCGGGAATGTGCAGCAGTTGCAAAGCAAAATGTGTAACTGGGGACATCAAAATGATTGATGGACATCTTTTATCCGAAGAAGAAGTAGCAGAAGGCCAAGTACTCACTTGCATTAGCTTTCCCAGATCACAGAATGTTGGAATAAGTTTTATGAACGATTAATTTCTATGTTTTCAAAAAACCCTTTACGAAAAAGACAATATATCGGTTCATTAATCGGAATTAGCATCGGAATGGTAATCTACATCATACTTCCTTTAAAACAATCTGAAACCTTTTTAAGCCTAGGCCCTCTTAATACAGGTCACGAAGGCTTATCCTGTGAAACTTGTCATACTGATGCCAAAGGAAATTTATGGCAACAATTTCAATCAAACATCGCCTACACCTTTGGTATACGAAACTCTCAAGCAGATTTCGGAACAGAAAATGTGGATAACAAAAAATGTCTAGAATGTCATGATCGCCCCAACGATAGGCACCCTACTCATCGTTTTTTAGAACCTAGATTCAAAGAAGCCATTTCAAACATTAACGCTACCCAATGCGAGACTTGCCATAGAGAACACAATGACACCCGAGTAGTGTTACAAAATGCTAATTTTTGCATGAACTGTCACTATGATCTGGAGGTAAAAAATGACCCTATAGACGTCCCTCATGATGTATTAGTTGCCCAAAAACAATGGAGTACTTGTCTTCAATGTCATGACTTTCATGGTAACCACGTATATCAGGTTGCTATCAAAATGAAGGACACTATTCCCCTCGAAAAAATCCGAAATTATTTGCAAGGAGGCATTGATCCATTTTCTGATAAAAAGACCCACCAGCCTTTATCTGAAGAACAGTGGTTAGCATTAAAGAAGAAATATATAGATATCAAGTAACAACATTTTTGTATGAAAAAAGAAAAATCACTTCGCTATCTGCTCATAGGCACACTCTCACTCACGATTGGTTGCAACAATACTCCTTCTTGCCCAATCCCTGATCAAATAACTTACACCTCACAAATCGCATCTCTAATAGAAACCCAGTGTTATCTATGTCATGCAGAAGATGTCTATAAAGAGAAGGCATCAAGAGTTAAAATTTTCTCTTACGAAAGCTTAAAGGCAATGGGAACAAGCGGACAGTTGGTAGGTTCTATCGCTCACCAAGAGGGATACATTGCAATGCCCTACCGAAAGGGAGTAAAAATCGATAGCTGCGATATCGAATTGATCAAAAAATGGGTCGCAACAGGAATGAAGAAATAGATACAATGAATGTTGCAAAGCGATTCCTTAACCTATTGTTTTCAAATAAAGTAACTGGCGTTTTATTACTTGTTTTAGCCATAGCTATGGCAGTAGCCACGTTTATAGAAAATGACTACAACACAGAAACAGCCAAGGCTTTAATCTATAATGCAAAATGGTTTGAAATTTTGATTTTATTACTAGGAGCCAATTTTGTTGGAAATATTTACAAATACAACCTCTTGAGCTGGCAAAAAGCACCTATTTTTTTATTTCACTTTGCGTTTATCATTATCATACTTGGAGCAGGTGTAACCAGGTATAGAGGATATGAAGCCTTGATAAACATCAGAGAAGGCGAAACCAATGACGAGATGATTTCTGTAGACAATTATCTACAGGTCCAGGCGAGTGATGGAATCACTACCAAAAATTTTATCAGTAATCCCTTACTGATGAGCGAGCTTGGCACCAATAAATTGAATGAAAATATAGACATTGGCAATTCACAAATCAAGATACAATTAAAGAAGTTCATTCCAAGAGCAAAGTACGTGCTAGAAAATGTACAATCGGGAAAGATACATCTACATCTCGTCATCTCAAAAGACCAAGAAAGAAAGGATTTCTATGTGACTCAGGGAACTCGGGAAACGATCCATGGTATCCCTATTTCTTTCGACTCCGAAAACACATTGGCAGATGATATTGTAATCAAAAAAGAAAGCAACCAATGGCATATTAAATACCCAAAAACAACTGATTATTTTGACATGATCGCAAACAAATCAGGCACGTATCCTATCGATAGTTTGATTCCTTTACAATTTAAGGTACTAAATAATAGCAACGGAACTTCTTTTGTATTCAATGAAATCGTTGAGAACACAGAGAAAAAACTAATTTCTACTGAACGGAATAGCGATAAAAAAAATGAAGAGTCTGCAGTTGTTTTGGAGCTTTCTTCAGAAAACAAAACAAAAGAAATCACACTTATTGGAGGTCCAGGTTACGTAAATTCACCATTAAGCACCTATATTAATGGGATTCACTTACGCCTCAGATATGGATCAAAAATAATTAAGCTTCCGTTTTCGCTTTATCTTTCAGATTTTACTCTGGAGCGATATCCTGGATCAGATAGCCCCTCTGCTTTTTATAGCAACCTGGAGATCAAAGACAACACCTCTTCTTTTGAGTATACCATCTTTATGAATAATGTGCTCAATCATAAAGGGTATCGGTTTTTTCAATCTGCATATACTCCAGACGAATTAGGAACTATTCTGTCGGTAAATCACGATTACTGGGGAACCTTGATTACTTATATCGGATACGCAATGCTAGGTGCCGGAATGCTATGTTCTCTATTATGGAAAAGCACTCACTTTGGCACTATACTCACCACCATAAAACAGAAAAATTGAGAGCATTAGTTTTTACATATATTTTCTTATCATTTTTGATCTCTAGTACTGTTGGAGTGGCACAACAACTGCATAGTTTAACCCCTCTGGAATTAATAGAGAGACAACACATAGATCCAGATCACGCAAAATTGTTCTCAACCCTTCAAGTTCAAGATTTTCAGGGCAGAATTAAGCCTATCCACACATTAGCATTAGAACTTTTGAGAAAAACACATGGAAAAAGCAGTTTTAGCTATAGCAACGATAACAATGAAAAACAAAAACTATCTCCTGTTCAAGTGTTTTTGGGGATGCAGTTTAAACCAGACTCCTGGCAGCTTCTCGAATACATTAAAATCAACAAAAAAGTCATACACACCTTAGAAAAAGAACTAAAAATAAATCAAAACGGATATACTTCTCCTTCTCAATTTTTTGACTTTTCCGGAAATTACAAAATAAAGTCATTTGTTGATCATGCGTACAGCAAAGCTCCCGGAAAGAGAACTACATTTGATAAAGAAATCATCAAAATCGACGAACGCATCAACATTTCTCTAGGGATTTTTGGCGGTCATTTCCTGAGGATTTTCCCCAAAAACAATGACCCTGACAACAGATGGTACTCTCCCGCTAATAAAGAGGTACTTTTTGAACAAGAAGATGCTATTCTTTTTCTCAATTTTTCAAAAAAATATTTTAATCAACTTCAAGAAAGTATCGAACAACAAAATTGGTTCGATGCCAATGAAACGATTCAGTTAGTGAAGGGGTTTCAGCAACAAAAGGCAAAAAGTCATTTGATCTCCATTTCAAAAGTAAATTGGGAAATCTGGTATAATGATCATCCACTTTTCCTTTTTTGTCTTATTGGTTACTCCCTTTTAGGTGTAATACTTTTGGTATTTGCCTTCGTTGACATTTTCATTCAAGAAAAAACCAAACACTTGCAATGGATCAATAACACTTTATTAATATTCCTATTTATACTATTTTGCTACCAAGGCTTCGGGTTAATTTTGAGGTGGTATATTTCTGGTCATGCTCCTTGGACCAATGGTTACGAAGCTTCAATTTTTATATCATGGATTACACTTCTTGCAGGTTTGTTTTTTTCTAAAGCAGATCTATTTACAGCAGCGGTATCTTGTATTATAGCAACTTGTTTACTAGGTATCGCACATGGAAGCCTAATGAATCCTGAAATCACCAACCTTGTGCCCGTTCTAAAATCCTATTGGCTGCTTATTCATGTAGCAGTAATTACAGGAAGCTATGGTTTTTTGGGATTAAGTTCGTTACTTTCATTTATAACGCTGACACTACTTTCATTGGCTTCTATTCCCTCAATACGAAAGGATGCCATAAATGCTTCAATCCAAAGACTTACAGACATCAATCAAATTACCTCTACCATTGGTCTTTTTATGTTAACCATCGGAACTTTTTTGGGTGGTATCTGGGCAAACGAATCCTGGGGCAGGTATTGGGGATGGGATCCTAAGGAAACCTGGGCCTTAATAAGCATTATCATTTATTCTTTTGTGTTACACATCAGAATTATATTTCCAAAAAACTATATCTACATCTATAATGTTTGTTCGCTATTTTCAATAGCATCTATACTAATGACATTTTTTGGGGTAAATTATTACCTATCTGGCCTGCATTCGTATGCCAAAGGAGATGCCTTTCCTATACCCAATTGGATTTTTGTGATATTAATAGTATTCGTTACCATATCCCTACTCCCTTATCTTATCAAAAGACACAAAAAACCGGTTACAATAAAATTGTAACCGGCAACACAAGAAACACTTAAAGCTACTTTGTTCTTTAAGGTTTCAACACTAAATTTTGAAATATTTTTATGTTATCAGGTAAAAAATAGTATCGTTATTATTGTCTATTTAATGCTATCTAGGGTAGATTTGATATTTAGGTGCAAGAGACTATTTATATCCAAAAATATAAATGTGTACGGCTCTAAATACAAATATTCCCCCAATTCTATTCTAAATATACCAATAATACTTAAATAGTATAAGAAAGGGGGAAAATTTTAGTAAAAAAATAAGTAAAGAAATTTATTAGCTGATCAATGCTAGTGTTCCAAAAAGTTAATCAAATGCTCGCGATACTTATAGTAATCTGGATGATCCAAAACATCTTTTCGTAAGCGAGGTCTTTCAAAATCAATTTCAAGAATATCTCCCACCTTGGCTCTTGGCCCACTGGTCATCATAATTACCCGATCTGCCAAAAATATAGATTCATCAACATCATGAGTAATCATAATAGCTGTAATCTTTTCCTGATTCCACACTTCTATAAGCACATCTTGTAGCTCTCCTCTTGTTAAAGAATCTAGCATACCAAAAGGTTCATCCAGTAACAATACTTTGGGTTTGATAGCAAATGCTCGAGCGATTCCGACACGTTGTTGCATTCCCTGAGATAATTCCTTTGCCTTTTTGTGCATGGCATCCTCAAGTCCCACCTTTGCCAGATAATATTTAACAATATCATCCCGATCTTTTTTGGTCCCGTGGGCAAAAACTTGTTTTACTCCTAGCATTACATTTTCGTATGCAGTCATCCATGGCAAAAGGCTTGGTGACTGAAAGATCACTCCTCGGTCAGGACCAGGACCACGAACAGTTTGGTTATTAACTACTATAGTACCTCTAGAAATTGGATTTAAACCAGCGATCATGGTAAGCAACGTAGATTTTCCACAACCAGAATGACCTATGATGGAAATGAACTCCTCATGTTTAATTTTAAGATCCAGATCATCCAATACCACATAGTCTCCTTTTGGAGTTGGATAAATCTTTGTAAGCTTTGATATATCCAACATATATTTGTCTTCAAACAGCCCATTATCTGTTCGTCTTATGCTATTTTTCTCTAGTGTTTCCATGCTACATTCTTTTGTTTAGCTAAAACTAATTTTACTAAAAGGCTTAAATCTAATTTTTGGACTGATATCTGGTAATGTGTAAGTATTCTCTTTTTTCGAAGCTCTTTGCTCTCCTATTTGGATCAGATACTCCATGATACCATTTCGAAGTTTTTTATATTCTTCATTGTGATTTAAAGCGGTCTTATCTCTAGGACGTTCCAGATTGATTTTGTATTCTGGACCTAAGGTTGCTTTTGGACCAGGTTTTAACGGAATGATACGATCCGCCATCAAAATACCTTCGTCTACATCGTTGGTGATAAGTAGCGCGGTTTTTTTATCCTGATTCCAAATTTTTAGAATTTCCTGTTGTAGATTCCCTCTTGTTAAAGCATCCAAAGCACTTAGCGGCTCATCCATAAGAATCACATCCGGGCTCATTGATAAAGCTCTAGTTACCGAAACTCGTTGCCGCATTCCTCCTGATAGCTCCTTTGGAAGCTTATTGATCGCAGGAGAAAGATTTACCATCTCTACATAATCCTCTACCCTTTTGGAGCGATCTTTTTTGGTCATCTTCTTAAACGCTTCTTTTACCGCCATCCCAACATTATTCCTCACATTTAACCAAGGAAGTAACGAATAATTCTGAAAGATTACTCCACGTTCGTGGCTAGGACCTGTAACTGGTTCTCCTTTGAATAACACTTGCCCTTCGTCTGGCATCATTAATCCTGAAATCAAATTGATTAAAGTTGTCTTTCCACTTCCGGTAAACCCAACAATGGCTACAAACTCTCCTTCTTCTATTTCAAGATTGATATTAGACAGGACTTCTGTTCTATCTTTACCTGTACCAAATGATTTGGATACATTTCTTAATTCTATATACGCCATAACAATAAGATTATGCGGTTTCTTCTGTAAATGTCACAAACTTCTGAATCGTCAACATTAGGCGATCCAACAAGAATCCAATGATCCCGATAACAAACATAGCTACGATAATCTTTGAATTAGAGTCATTGGCTCCATTCTGAAACTCTTCCCAAACGAAAGATCCTAATCCAGGACTCTGTGCTAATAACTCGATTGCGATAAGTACCATCCAAGCTACAGAAAGCGTGATACGTAGTCCTGTAAAAATCAACGGAAAAGATGATGGTAGTATGATTTTAAAAACTTTTTGCCCAACACTTAACTGTAACACTTTGGCTACATTGATATAGTCTTTATCTACAGATGACACTCCCATACTTGTATTGACCAGAGTTGCCCACATAGAACACAAGCCTACACTTATAAATGAAATAATGAAAGAACTATCAGAATCCGAATTCTTTGTCAGTGTTTTAACGATCATAAAGACCAACAACAACCATACTACAGGAGATACTGGTTTAAAAATCTGTATCAGCCAGTTTACTGAGGATCGCAATGTAGCACTTAATCCTAACATGATACCAATAGGTACTGCTATCAAAAACGCTAACAAGAAACCAGCAAACACGGTTTTTAAACTGGTAAAAATCTGATCCACAAAAGAAGGTCTACCCGTATATTTGATCGGTGCCAATCCCTGAGCTTTTCTCTTAGCATTGGTGGCCGCAACTTTTTCAGAAAAAGCATCTTTTTTCTCTGAAATCACTCTATGATCTACCAATAAAGACTTATAGGCAGTCCAAACTTGGGCAGGAGACGGTAATGTATTTGGTTGACAACTGATATCACCAGAATCTATACAAGTTTCCATTTCCAAAGCAGCTGCTTCTCCTCTATCTGCCAAAGCTTTCTCGATTCGGGCATCTTTCTCAACATTATACAAATACGTTGCTCCAGAGTGCCAAAGAATAAGAAATAACCCAACAGACACTACAGGTAATAAAACCTTTTTAAGCAGTGCAATTATATTTTTCTTGACCTCTTCTCCAGCAGCCAAACGTATTGCAGGTTCAAAAAATCCTAGTCCTACAAAATTCAGTATATGAATCGATTTATCTTTCATCCGTCTTATTTTTAATGTTTTCTTCTGAAGGAAAATAAAAAGAGCCGAAGCTCCTTTTTATTATTGGACACTTGTTACTCCTTTGCTGTTTTCTTTATTTCCTATTGAAAAGCTGTTGATGTATCCTACCGGATCTTTGGCATCATACGTTTTCCCATCTATAAAATCGGCAGTAGCTGGCTTATACCCATCTGTTTTTGGTAATTCTGAAGCTTCCAAATGCCCTTCCTCTACCAATAGATTTGCCGCTTTGGTCCAAATATCTGGTCTGTAGATTTCTTTGATTTTTTCGTGATACCACTCTGCAGGCTTACTTTCCGGTATTTGACCCCAACGTCTCATTTGTGTTAAGAACCAGATGCCATCAGAGTAAAAAGGATAGGTAGCATCATATCTGTAGAACACATTAAAATCAGGCATTTGTCTTTTATCTCCTTTTTCGAACTCAAAAGTTCCTGTCATAGAATTTGCAAGTACCACTTCGTCTGCTCCTACATACTCAGGCATGGACAGAATTTTAACTGCTTCTTTGCGATTTCCAGGAGCGTCTAACCACTTACCTGCTCTAATTAATGCCTTAGTTACAGCTACAGCTGTATTAGGATATTTCTCAATAAACTTCTTAGTCATTACAAATACCTTTTCCGGGTTATTCTTCCAGATATCATAGTTTGTAGTTACTGGCACTCCAATACCTTTGAAAACCGCTTGTTGGTTCCAAGGCTCTCCTACACAATATCCATAAATAGTTCCAGCTTCAAGAGTTGCTGGCATTTGCGGTGGTGGAGTAACAGAAAGTAATACATCCGCATCTATCTGTCCTTGTATATTATCTTTTGAATACATCCCCGGGTGAATCCCTGCAGCCGCCAACCAATAACGGATCTCGTAGTTGTGTGTAGATACTGGAAATACCATTCCCATTTTAAATGGTTTTCCATCATTCTTATACCCATCGATTACAGGTTTTAACGCCTTTGCAGAAATAGGGTGAATTGGTTTCCCGTCTTCATCCGCGGGTACGTTAGGTTTCATTTTTGACCAAACATCATTAGATACCGTAATCCCGTTTCCATTTAAATCCATAGAAAACGGAGTTACCAATTCTGCCTGTCTTCCAAATCCAGCTCCAGCAGCAATAGGTTGACCAGCAAGCATATGCGACCCATCTAATTGTCCATCTATTACACGATCCAAAACATTTTTCCAGTTAGATTGTGCCTCTACCGATACAAAAAGTCCCTCGTCTTCAAAGAACCCTTTTTCTTTGGCGATGGCCAATGGTGCCATATCCGTTAGTTTAATGAATCCAAATGTTAATTGAGGTTTCTCTATAAGTAATTCGGAAGAAGTTTCCTTTTCACTAGTATCACTAGCTGCAATACTTTTTTCTTTTTTACCTCCGCATGCTACCATAAACATGGCTACAGCAAGCATCATAATATTGACATGTAATTTTTTCATAACTCTGTGTTTTGTGAAATTCGCTAATAGAACATGTCAAAACTAAGTATTATTACTTATTTAAAAGTAAATTTAATTTTAAAAAATAAGTATTTAACAAATTATTACGTATATATAAATTATCAATATCATTAATTGCAGATTCAATAATTTTAACTTTGAAAAATTATACATCTTTAAAAACAGAAGTAGAGCTAATTTATAAAACATTACAAATAAGCTATTTGCGTAAAAATACTGCGGTTATCACATCAAGATATCTGAAGATAAATTCCTAATTTGCCTCCAAATTCTGACAAAGACATCAGTCTTTACTTACCTTATAAAAAATAAGTACTACTACTTAAAAAAGCTATAACCCTTAAATTAAATTACTGCTTATGAAAACGAAAATTTTATGTATTGTTCTATTAATGACATTGATATCCCCATTGTTTCTTTTTTCTCAATCTCAAAACTTTGGATCAATCACCTACAACAAGGCCATTAATGTCTCTGGTAAACAACGAATGCTTTCCCAGAAGATGTCCAAAGCGTATTTACTTATTTCAAAAGGCATTGTTAACGAAAGCATTAAAAAGGAATTGAACTCAAGTAAATTTATATTTGAAAAACAGCTTTCCATTCTCAATCAAAATGCTACCGGATCGGCTGTAAAATTATCTATTAAGAATGTTCAAAAGATCTGGACAGAGTTTAAACCACTTATTGAGTCTGCTCCTAGTACTGCCACTTCTTTGCAGATTATGAATCTTAACACTAGATTATTGAAAGCTTGTCATGATCTAGTACTTAGTATAGAAGCGAGTTCAAATTATAGTAATCAATTTTTCAAAAACAAGAGTCAAGAGTTAACAAATACTATTAATGTATCTGGTAAACAACGTATGCTTTCGCAACGATTATGCTTGTATTATACAGGACTCACCATGTTTGTTGATAAAAAGACAGAATTCAGAAGAACATTGACTTCTGTATTTGATGAATTCGATAGTGTAATAGGAGATTTGTTAATTAGTAGTTATAATAATTCTGAAATTGAAGAAGAATTGGGATTAGTAATGTCTGTTTGGGAAAAATTTCAATTAAATAAACGATCTTTTCTGGATGGTGGATTTCCTCTTGAAGAGGTATACAACACTACTAACGACCTAACCAAAAGTTTCAATAAAATTACAGGAACTTATGAAGTAATAGCGGGAAAATAAATATGGAGTTTCTAAGAAATCAGACCATAAGACCTGGCCTTATTACTTAACTCAAGCACATTTTTGACACCCATTTTTTTCATTAAATTAAATCGATGCACTTCTATAGTACGTTTACTAATATTAAGCTCTTCTGCAATATCTTTATTTGTTTTACCAGATATCGCCAACTGCAGAATCTGGCGCTCTCTTTTGGTAAGATCAAAAGGATTATTATCCGCTTTGTCAGACATATTCGAGGGCGTTTCACTTTCTACAGCTTGAGTAGTACCCACAATACCTTCGGATTTGATCTTTTTAACAAGAATAGAAGAAACATCACCGCTAAAGTACTTTTCACCATTGCTAACCACGGTAAGCGCCTTAAGGAACTCTTCTTTACTGGCACCTTTCAACAAATATCCATCTGCTCCGGCATTAATAGATTGCAAAATGTATTCATCTGAGTCGTGCATAGATAACATAATAGTTTTGGTAGGCAATTCCTTCGACACCATTTGTTGCACCATATCAATACCCGACATTTCTGGCATTCGGATATCACAGATGGCAATATCCGGCTGTAAGGAGTTAATTAGAGTAAGAGCTTCGGAACCATTGGCGGCTTCGCCAACCACTTCGTATAAATCCTCTTCTTCAAGGATGGCACGAATCCCATCTCTTACCATAAAATGGTCGTCTACTAAAACTATTTTAACCATAAACTTTGACTTATTTCTTTTACGCGTTTACCTCAATAAACGCAAAATCAAATATATGAATATTTCAAAAGTTGATACAAAAAATTAGAAAAATGAAAATTAAAAGTACGTATTTTTATCTAATAAAAACTTAAAAATTAAGTATTAATACTTAGTTTTACATCATATTTTTAATGATAACATAATCCGTTAATAGAACTAACAGAACAACAATTGCATATCTTATATAGTATGCCAACAAAAACTATTCAAATGAAAAACAAATTATACTTTGCCTTATTATTATTCATTTTGGCAACAAAGGGGAAAGCACAAGAATTCAGTATCGACGCAGATATCAGACCTCGATTGGAATATTTAAATGGTTTTGGCACGCTAATTCCTGATGGTTTGGATGCCGGAACATTTGTACAGCAACGTTCTAGATTAAAACTAGGATACAAACAAGAAAAATTCTCTGCCTTTATAAGCGTGCAAGATGTAAGTATCTGGGGAGATACTCCACAAATTGCACCAGTCGATGGGAATGATAGCTTCTCATTGGCGCAAGCCTGGATTGATTTCAAATTCGGAAAAGGATGGTCTACCAAACTAGGAAGACAAGCCTTGTCCTATGATGATCAACGAATCTTTGGAGGATTGGATTGGGCAATGCAAGGTCGATTCCACGATGCGGCCTTACTAAAATACGCCAATGACAAAGGGTTAAAACTAGATATAGGTCTTGCGTTTAACCAAAATGGTGTGAGAACACAAACCACACTATTTGATCCTAATAATGGAGGAAATGTAAGAGCAGTATTCGATTATAAAGGAATGATCTATGCCTGGTTGCATAAAGACTGGGAGAAATTCTCTGGAAGTTTGTTAATTGCTAATAACTCTTACCAAAATCTAGATCCTAATGATGGACAAACACCTGTAGATGGTACCGTACGCAGACAAACCTTTGGTACCCATTTGGTAGCCAAACCTGCAAAAGGATTTTCAATTGCAGCCAATATCTATGGGCAAACAGGGGACTTTACCGAGGATATCGAGCTATCTGCTTACAATGCATTATTAGAACTTACCTATAAGCCAGGGAAAACATTATTTGGGCTTGGATTTGAGACTTTAAGCGGAGATGAAAATGGAGGAACCGATGGGAAAATAGAATCTTTCTTCCCAATTTTTGGTACCAATCACAAGTTCAATGGATATATGGATTACTTTTTTGTAGGGAACCATGCCAATAATGTAGGATTGAATGATCTCTACGGGAAAACAGTGATCAAAACCGGAGAAAAATCAAGTCTTTTGATCAAAGCCCACTATTTTGCAGCTGCAGAAAGCTTGGGTGAAGGAATTGATGACTATTTAGGAACAGAAGTAGATCTGGTATACACTCAAAAAGTACTTCCTTTTGCTACTTTGAAGATAGGATACTCTCATATGTTTGCTTCAGATTCTATGGAAATCCTAAAAGGCGTAGCTGACCCAGCAAGTACACAAAACTGGGCATGGGCAATGCTAGTTGTAAAACCGAACTTATTAAAGTGGAGCCCTAAACCCGCTCCCGAAAACTTATAAATTTTCAAGTTTGTTACAGTTTCCAATCCCTGTCAAAAAATATTTTTGGCAGGGATTGGTGTTTATTTTTTTGGAATTTTCAAATTTACCTACGGATAATTACGTAATTCTTATCAATAAAATACGTATTAATACTTAATTTTGGTTTTTAAATACGTAATTTATGAAGAAGGTAGTAGTTATAGGTAATGGAATGGTTGGTTATAAGTTTTGCGAAAAATTTGTAGCCTCTGAAAATTACAGTGATTTTCAACTAACCGTTTTTGGGGAAGAACCCAGAAGAGCTTATGATCGTGTACACTTAAGCGAGTATTATGCTGGAAAAACTGAAGAAGATCTCAGCATGTCTTCTGCTACCTGGTATAAAGAACATCGTATTGATCTTCATATTTCTGAAATGATCACCGAAATCAACCGGGAAGAAAAAACGGTTGCCAATCATAGAGGAGAAAAATACGCTTATGATTATTTGGTTTTAGCCACAGGTTCTTCAGCTTTTGTACCTCCAATACCAGGAGTAGAAAAAGAAGGAGTATTTGTATATCGTACTATCGAAGACCTTGAAGCTATTGCTGCATATACCAAAAAACTTAAATCAGAAGGAAAAACACAAGCCGCAGTTCTTGGCGGTGGTTTATTAGGTTTAGAAGCTGCAAATGCTGTAAAAGAACTCGGTTTGGACGCACATGTGGTAGAGTTTGCTCCTAGATTGATGCCTAGACAACTTGATCAGGGAGGAAGTGATATGTTGCAAACCAAAATTGAAGAGCTTGGGTTGGAAGTGCATCTAAGCAAACAAACCGAATATATTAAAGGAGAAAAGGCCATTGAAGGTCTAAAATATATCGATGGCACCGAACTCAATGTAGACATGTTAGTCATTTCTGCAGGAATTCGTCCAAGAGATGAGCTAGCCAAAGAATGTCAACTCGAGACGGGTATCAGAGGGGGTGTGATTGTCGATAACACCATGAAAACTTCCGATGATAATATTTTTGCCATTGGAGAAGTAGCTTTATACAATAATATGATATACGGACTGGTAGCTCCTGGATACGACATGGCAGATGTAGCAGTATCTCATATCACTTCGGATACAAAGAAATATATGGCCGATCATATCGATATGTCTACTCAGTTAAAATTGATTGGGACCGAAGTAGCAAGTTTTGGTGATGCCTTATCCGAAAATGAAGATATTGATACTATTGTCTACGAAAACAAACGCAAAGGAATCTACAAAAGAATAAATGTATCTCAAGATGGCACTCAACTGTTGGGAGGTATTCTGGTCGGAGATTCTTCAGATTACAATGCTTTATTTCAGATATACAATACGGCAATGGCCCTTCCTGAAAACCCGGAGGATTTGATTCTAGGTAGTCGTGGCGGAGATGGAGATTCTTTGCTAGGAGATGTTATGGATTTACCAGATGATGCGCAAATTTGCTCGTGCGAAAGTGTAAGCAAAGGAGTTATCTGCGGAGCTATACAAGATGGAAGCTGTAATGATCTAGGAGATGTTATTTCTTGTACAAAAGCAGGAACCGGATGTGGTGGATGTAAACCTATGGTAAAAGACCTAGTAGACGCTACATTAAAGTCTCTTGGTAAAGAAGTAAAAGATACCATCTGCGAACATTTTGAATATAACCGACAAGAACTGTATGACATCATTAAACTAAAAGGATACAGAAAATACGACGAAGTACTCGATCATATTGGAAAAGGTGATGGATGTGAAACATGTAAACCTGTAATTGCTTCTATTATGGCCAGTATTTATGCAGACACCGCCAACGAAGAAGCTCCTATTCAAGATTCTAACGATCGATTTTTAGCAAATATCCAAAGAAACGGTACATATTCTGTAGTGCCAAGGATTCCGGGAGGAGAAATCACTCCCGAAAAACTAATCGTACTGGGAGAAGTCGGGAAGAAATATGATCTATACACCAAAATTACAGGAGGACAACGCGTTGACTTTTTTGGTGCGCGTTTGGATCAATTGCCTAAAATATGGAAAGATCTTATCGATCATGGTTTCGAAAGCGGACACGCCTACGGGAAATCATTGAGAACTGTAAAAAGTTGTGTAGGATCTACCTGGTGTCGATACGGAATGGATGAAAGCGTAAGCTTTGCTATCGAATTAGAAGAGCGTTATAAAGGCCTTAGATCGCCACACAAATTAAAAGGCGGAGTTTCGGGTTGTATTCGAGAATGTGCAGAGGCCCGTTGTAAAGATTTTGGAGTGATTGCTGTAGAAGGAGGATGGAATCTATACGTATGCGGTAATGGTGGTGCCAATCCAAAGCATGCCGAATTATTGGCGGAACAAATCGATAACGAAACCGTGATCAAATACTTGGATCGTTTTTTAATGTTCTATATCCGAACGGCAGCACCATTACAACGAACCGCAAAATGGTTGGATAAGTTAGAAGGAGGTATTGAATATCTAAAACAAGTAGTTATTGAGGACTCTCTGGGCTTAGCAGAAGACCTGGAAAAAGAAATGAGTGGATTGGTAGGTTCTTTTCAATGTGAATGGACACAAGCCATACAAGATGAAGAAATTATGAAACGCTTCAATCACTTTGTAAATAGCGAAGAAACCGATGACAATCTGGTTTTTGTTCCTTTAAGAGATCAAAAAATGCCTGAGCCCTGGAAATAAAAGAAAAGTATCATGGAAGAAATTTTAGAAATCTATAAAACCACTACCGTCAACGAAGTAGCGGTTTGGTTCAAAGCAGCCAAAGTAAGCGATTTTCCTAAAAACGGAGGTGCATGTATCAAATACAACAACAAACAAATAGCCGTATTCAATTTTGAAAGAAAGCAAGAATGGTACGCTTGCCAAAATGTTTGCCCACACAAAATGGAAATGGTATTGAGCAGAGGAATGATTGGGGATCAAGGTGGCGTTCCCAAAGTAGCTTGCCCCATGCATAAAAAGACATTTTCTTTGAAAAGTGGTGAAAATCTAAATGGAGATTTGGAACCTATTGCTACATACCCGGTAAAAATAGAAGATGGCTTTGTTTATATTGGCTTTTCAGAATAAAGATATTCGGTAACAATGCTTGTTTAATTAAGAAAAAACATAAATTTGTTTGTAGTATAACACATCACTTTTATGCCGACCAATAAATTAACCGAAGCACTTTCTCTGTTTGATGAAGCCAATGCCAAAGACCCTAACCAGGAAGAGGTAAATGGACAATGGGTTGCCAAAGAATTAATCTATGGACAACGTATGTCTACCACCTTGGATAGCTTTGATCCTAGTGCTTCTGAAGCGCTACAATTAGCAGCTAGAGCACAACACATCTGCAGATGGGAAATTCCCAGAAACAGCTACCCTATGGATCGTGTTGGATATTTGAAATGGAGAGAGGAACTTAAGAAATTTCATGCAGAAAAGGCTTCTCAAATTTTGACCAAAGTAGGTTATGATGAAGAAGTCATAGAAAGAGTTTCTTTCTTACTTCAAAAGAAAAAGCTCAAGAAAGATGAAGGTACTCAAACCCTGGAAGATGTGATTTGCCTGGTATTCTTATCCTACTATTATGAGGATTTTATGGTAAAGCACTCTGATGAAAAAGTGATCGATATTTTACAAAAAACGTGGCGAAAGATGTCTGTCAAAGGACATGAAGCCGCATTAAAACTATCATATTCTGAAAAAGCCTTAGCTTTGGTTAAACAAGCTATAGCCTAATTTACCGTTGAAACGAGATTCTTTAGATCATCAAACTTTTAATCGCCTAAGTAAAATCTACATTATTGCTCTGGGGGCGATAGCTTTGTTTACAATTGGAGGGCAATTTTTTATTCAACAGTATCTCAACGCGCAGATCGATGATTCAAGAATCATAAATATCTCAGGAAGACAACGAATGTTGAGTCAGAAGTTGACCAAAGAGGCGTTGATACTCTCTAATGTAGAAGTGTCCAACACCAGAAGAGAACATATCAAGAATCTAGAATCTACTCTTGAACTCTGGCGACAATCTCATGAAATACTGACACAGTATAATGCATCTGTGACCAAAAAAAATACCGACAGTACAGAAATCGAAAGAATGTTTGCTCGTTTGCAACCTTCGTTTGAGACCATTTATATCAATAGCATACAAGCCATTGATCTTGCTAGAAAAGATTCTATACAACCCGATCAATTCACAAATCACCTCAATGCTATCGTTACTAACGAGCCTCTCTTTTTGGAACAAATGGATGCTATAGTTTTTAAATACGAAAAAGAAGCACAACAAAAAGTATCTAGTCTTAAAAGAATTGAATACATCTTATTCGGTTTCATTATTCTTATCCTTATCTCAGAATTTTTCCTGCTATTTAGACCCACCACATTTAGCATAAAAAACACCATTTCAAAACTTTTGCAATCTCAAAAAAAATCTGAAGAGATGGCATCCAGAGCAGAGGAATTGCGAAAAAATCAAGAGAAAAATGTACAAGAGTTAATTTCGCTTACCAAAGCCATTGATCAAACCTTACTCTATGCTCGTACAGATGAATCAGGGATTGTAAAAAATATAGGGGATCGCTTTGCTAAACTTTTGCGCGTCGAACAAGATAGTTCGCAGAAAAATCTTGCAGATCTTATTGGACTTAACGAAGTACAAAAAAACAGGTTGTTACGGCTTATTGCTCAAAATAAAGGAGGTGTCTTCAATGAAGAATTTGAATTTGAAACACATAACCAACAAAAAATCTGGTTAGATGTTTCTATTCTTACCGTTTTTAAAGAGTCTGGTAATTCTGAACGGTTGGTATTGTGCTCTGATATTTCAAAAAGAAAAGAAGCTCAAATTGAAATTGAACGGCTTAATGCCTCCCGCTATAAAGAAAAAGAGGAGCTTCAAAAATCGAATGCCAGTCAAATCGTAGAGGCACAAGAAGAAGAACGAAAAAGAATTGCAAAAGAAATCCATGACAGCATCGGGCAAATGCTAACCGCTCTTAAACTGAATATTGAGTCTATCAATCTATCTAATATTGAAAAATCTGAGCAAAAAATTGAAGGACTAAAACAATTATCAAATGATCTGATTCAGGGAATCAGAATGGCTACTTTTAACCTTACTCCACCTGAGTTAAAGGATTATGGCATCCCTACTGCCCTACAAAAAATGGCAAAAGAGCTTTCCAAACTTACGGGTAAGAATATTATTTTTGAAAACCCCTCTAACTTTGACCAACGATTTGACACCTTAGTAGAAACCAATCTATATAGGGTTACCCAAGAAGCAGTAAACAATGCTATTAAGTATGCTAACTCTGAATTTGTAATGATTAATCTCAATCATTCTGAAACCCTATTGAGTATTACCATTGATGATAATGGAAAAGGGTTTGACATTAGTAAAGTGCCCACAAAACCAGTGAACAACGCTGAAGGTGGTATGGGCCTATTTTTTATGAAAGAGCGCATGAATTATATCAATGGTCGCATTTTCTTAAACTCTATCCCAGGTCAAGGAACCAGAGTTACCCTCAACTACCCTATTTCATTATAATGGAAAAGTAATAATCTTCTATACTTTATCTGTTTTGGTTTTGATCACTTCGTTGCGATAATAATCGATAATCCCATCAATTGGTCTTCTTACGATATTACCTACGGTAAGATGGTAAGGCCATACTGCAGCACGAATAATATCTTCACTAAAATGCGCGATAGAGCCAATAAAATGAATAGGTACGTTTTGAGCTTCAGGGAAACATAATACTCTATTCTCTACAAATTCCTGAATACCTTCGGTAAGCACCTTATAAAAGTATCCATTACGTTCGCTGGTAAAAATAAACTCTGCAAAAGACGCCAAATAGGTATTTGGATTTTCTCTTTTATATAAGTTCTCTTTGATCGCATCAGAAGACAAGTCAAAACGTTTCTCAAACTCTGCAGCAACTTCTGGAGGCATTCTTTTGTAATAGTAATCCCTGATCAACTTTTTTCCAAAATAATTACCACTAGCCTCATCCATAAGGATATATCCTAAAGAATCCACAGACATATGGATATCATCCCCATCATAATAACAACTATTAGAACCCGTACCCAAAATACAAACAATACCTGGTTCTGTAGTAGCTGCATAGACCGCAGCCACCATATCTTCTTTAACAACAACTTCTGCATTAACAAAAAATTCTTCAAATACTTTTTTAAGCATAGCCGCTGGTTTTACAGTACCGCAACCGGCTCCATAAAAATGTACCGTATCAATTTTTTCTTTATTAGAAGAAAGTTCTTTATTACTTCGAATTCTTTTCTCGAGTAGAGATTTTTCGAATACAGCTGGATTCAACCCTTCTGTTCGGGTTTTAAAAACAATTTCTCCGGATCCATCTAGCAGAATCCAATCGCATTTAGTAGAACCTCCGTCGGCTAATAAAATCATTTTGAAAATTTATTTGTTGTTAGCAAGAAAATAATGCCCCAAAAATTGGTTTGGGGCATGAAAATATTATGTCCTATAAGTTACCTACGTGAGTAGACAAGTCTACTAATTTTGTAGAATAACCATATTCGTTGTCATACCAAGACACCAATTTGAAGAAATTATCATTAAGTGCAATTCCTGCATTAGCGTCAAAAACAGACGTTTGTGATTCTCCAACAAAATCTTGAGAAACAACATCTTCGTCTGTATATCCTAAAATACCTTTTAGTTCATTTTCTGAAGCCTTTTTTACTACAGCTTTCAATTCCTCGTAAGACACAGCCTTTTTAGTTTTTACCGTAAGATCCACTACGGAAACATCTGCAGTTGGCACTCTAAATGCCATTCCGGTTAATTTTCCTTGAAGCGCTGGAATTACTTTGGTTACGGCAACTGCAGCTCCTGTGGTAGAAGGAATGATGTTATTTAAGGCACTACGACCTAATCTGTAATTCTTTCTTGAAGGAGTATCTACTGTAGACTGTGTCGCCGTAGAAGCGTGAACTGTAGTCATTAATCCTTCTTCAATTCCGAAATTATCGTCAATAACTTTGGCTAATGGTGCTAAACAATTGGTAGTACAAGAAGCATTAGATACAATAGTATCAGAATCTTTTACGTCGTTATGATTTACTCCCATTACAAACATAGGAGCATCTTTTGAAGGTGCTGAAATCACAACTTTCTTCGCTCCTGCTTTAAGGTGAGCATCTGCCGTTCCCAGTGTAGTAAATATTCCAGTACAATCCATAACTACATCAACTCCAACTGCATCCCATTTCAAATCTTCTGGATTGCGTTCTGCGGTTACACGGATTTCTTTTCCATTTACAACAAGGTTCCCATTTTTCACCTCAATTGTTCCATCAAATTTACCGTGAACAGAGTCATATTCTAATAAGTAAGCCAAATGGTCTACGTCTAGTAAATCATTTATGGCTACAATCTCTACGTTATCTCGCTTTGAAGCTATTCTAAAAGCAATCCTTCCAATTCTTCCGAAACCGTTAATTCCAATTTTTAACGTACTCATATCTAATAATTTAGTTGTTTTAATTTTGATTTAAATGTGGTTATATAGTTACACCGAAGTGATATCTGCTACTTTAATTAGCCCATCATGCTTATGAATCCTTTTATCCAATGCCGTAGTCAACGGAACAATGGTCACTTGCTTATGTACAATTCCTATCATGACTTCACTTTTACCTTCTAACAAAGCCTCTACTGCTCCTACTCCCAGTTTACTGGCCAATACCCTGTCGTAACAACTTGGTGCTCCTCCTCTTTGAATATGTCCCAATACCGAAACTCTTACTTCGTAATCTTGAAGGTGTTCTTCTACATACTCCCCCAGTTCGAAAATATTTTTCCCTGATTTATCTCCTTCTGCTACAACAATAATACTAGAGGTTTTACCAGTCTTTTTACTTTTCTTGAGGGACTCGATTAATCGATCTACCCCCATATCTTCCTCGGGAATAAGAATTTCTTCTGCACCTGCACCTATACCTGCATTAAGAGCGATATCTCCGGCATCTCTTCCCATCACTTCAATAAGAAATAAGCGATTATGAGAACTTGCCGTATCACGAATTTTATCTATGGCTTCTACTACGGTATTCAGTGCTGTATCATATCCAATCGTATAATCAGTACCGTTGATATCATTATCGATAGTTCCAGGAATACCTACTACAGGAAAGTTAAACTCTTCAGACAATTTAAGCGCTCCAGTAAAACTTCCGTCTCCACCAATTACTACAAGAGCATCTATATTATTTTTTACCAGATTGTCATACGCTTTTTGTCTGCCCTCTACGGTTCTAAATGCTGCAGACCGTGCTGATTTCAGGAAAGTTCCTCCTTTATTAATAATGTTTCGTACCGAACGTGCATTCAGCTCTTCAATTTCATTATGAATTAACCCCTCATATCCTTTATAGATACCAAAACAATTGATCTGATAAAAGCTACAAGAACGGACCACTGCGCGAATGGCTGCATTCATTCCAGGAGCGTCTCCTCCCGAAGTTAATACTGCGATATTTTTAACCTTTTTTGTCATTACAGCCAAAACTATCGTTAATGACCATAATAACCTAATTTGCTAAAAAACTAAAACGTTTTCGGTTAATAAATTCAGTATTTACCGACAATAAAGAGGATATTTTAACACATTTTCAGGAATATCGTTAAGATTAAAGTAATATATCAAAGCGGATCGTTTTTTACTATTATTTTGATCTATAGACCTCAACTTTTGTTTAAAAATGTATAAATAACAAAAAACGGTCTGTAAAAACAGACCGTTTGATAAATTAACACTTCGTTTTTTGATTACTCTTGAATCAAAATTAAATATTGCCAAGCATCCAGTTCATATTTTTGGTCTGCTGTTGCTTCCATAGATTCTCCAGAGAAGTAGTCTTTGAATTTACCTGTATAATCCGATGTAAATGCAACTGGTTCTTTGGTCATATTGGCTACAAACACAACTTTGTTACCATCTTTTTCTCTTGCAAAGGCCAACACCTTTTTATCATCAGAAGTAGTAATTCTGGTATAGGACGCTGCCTCTTTTCCCCCATGCAAAGCAGGATTGGTATTTTTAAGCTTTCCTAGTTTTTCATATAATGGAAAGAATTTCCCTTTCTTTTTAATGATAGTATCCTTTTCAAAAAAGAGTAACCTTTTATCCATATCATATTCCTGACCTGAATAGATCAAAGGCAT
Organism: Aquimarina sp. KJ22-3; assembly: GCF_055808215.1. Taxonomy (NCBI): domain Bacteria; kingdom Pseudomonadati; phylum Bacteroidota; class Flavobacteriia; order Flavobacteriales; family Flavobacteriaceae; genus Aquimarina; species Aquimarina sp. KJ22-3. The sequence goes on from NZ_CM147859.1 coordinate 3,549,611, forward strand.
ACCCGGTGCAACATACGAAAGTGCAGCAAACAGTTCTTTGGCATCTCCCATTCTTTCATCTACAGTACCATTCCAGGAATTTTCATCATGGTTGGAAGTAAAGTTCATCAAAATATCATCCTCTTCATACAAAGAGTCAATTTGCGCCATTCTTTTATCCCATTCTTTAGCATCTGCTTTTCCTTGCGCGATATCATTCATTTTATGGTGCGTATCCCATCCGTATCCCATGTCAAAGGCATTGTCCAGCAATTCAGGTTCCCAACCTTCTGCCAACATAAATACAGGTTTGATTTTCTTTAGCTCAGTTACTGTTTTTTCCCAAAAATCTACAGGCACCATTCCAGCTACGTCACATCGGAAGCCATCTACGCCTTCCTCTTTTACCCAATACATCATATCCTTTCTCATCTGTTCACGCATCTCCTGATTATCGTAATTGAGGTCAGCAACATCTGTCCAGTCCGTATCTACCGTATGTGTAATATTCCCTTCTTTATCTTTGGTATAATAATCCGGGTGCTCTTTTAACCATACGTGATCCCATCCTGTATGATTTGCTACCCAATCTAAAATCACATAAATACCATTATCATGTGCTGTTTTTACCAAATCTCTAAAATCTTCTAAGGTTCCAAATTCTGGATTTACTTTGGTATAATCAGAAATCGCATAATAACTTCCTAAAGGCCCTTTGCTTTTGGTAGTAGAAATAGGATAAATCGGCATTACCCAAAGCACTTTTACTCCTAATTGTTTCAACACCGGGATATCTTTGGTAAATGCTTTAAACGATCCTTCTTCAGAATACTGACGAATATTAGCTTCGTATATAACAGCGTTCTCCATCATTGCATTATCTACAGGAGGAAGTTCTTGCTTTACTTCTTCTTTTACTTCGGTTTTGGCCGCTACGGTTTCCTTTTTTCTTTTCCACAGGAAAACAATACTCCCAGGGTGACTAAACTTATTGCTAGTTTTTTCATTATCTCTTTAATTCTATTAGGTTTATTCTTTTATTTCAACTCTAGTATCATGGATTTTTTAGCCTGAATATTAAAATCCTCGGTAATATCAATATTGTTATCAGTAATAATATCGGTCCCCGTTTTGAAAGCTTGTATTCCTTCTTTAAATCTGTTTACATCGATATTTTGATCCTTGGTACTATTATTTATGATGACCATCACAGTTTGCTCCTTATTGTATCTGAAATACACATATACATTATCGAATGGGATAAACTGAAGTAATTTTCCATCATGAATGGATGAAGCATTTTTACGCCAGTTCAATACTTTTTTGGTAAATGCATGAAAGGCTTCCTGATCTTTGGTTCTTCCCTTATTTTGATCCGTTGGCAAGAAGGCATTTTGTTGATCACCTTGCCAGCCTCCTGGAAAATCTCTGCGTATATCACCATCTCCTTTTTTGTCACGATTTCCTAGCATTCCGATTTCATCTCCATAATAGATCTGCGGAATACCTCGTGTGGTAAATACCAAGGTCATGGCCATTTTGTACTTATCAATATCTCCTTGATAGATCTCATTTATTCTATTGGTATCGTGATTACCAGCAAACAACAGAATGTTATTAATATCTGGATATAAAAAGTCATTTGTGAAATTTTCATAAGCTCTGATCATACCTTTGTCCCATGCGCCTTCATCTTCATCAAAAACTACCATTAATGCATCATGAAGGGTGAAATCCATTACCGAAGGTAAATGTGAATTAAAGCCATTAATTGCTCCAATTTTACTGTCTTTTTGCCAATACGCAATCTGAGCCTGATTATGCATCCAAACCTCACCTACAATATTAAAATTAGGATACTCCGCCATAATTGCCTTGGTCCATTGTGCGATACCATCCTTATCATTATAGGAATAGGTATCTACTCTAAACCCGCCGAGATCTGCATACTCTATCCACCAAATAGCATTTTGTGTAATGTAATTAAGCAATAAAGGATTGCTTTGATTCATATCTGGCATTGTGGTATCAAACCAGCCATCCATGCAGCCTTTGGCATCAACTTGAGCTGCATTGTTATCAAACTGCGTAGTCATTCGATAATTACTTCTTCTGAAACCTTCTGGCCATTGGTGAATCCAATCTTTGGTTGGCAAATCTTGAATCATCCAGTGTTTGGACCCCCAATGATTGGTAACATAATCCATAATTAGTTTCATATCCAGCTTGTGCATTTCTGAAGCCAAGCGTTTATAATCTTCATTCGTACCGTATCTTGGATCGATTTTGTATAGATCACTTTGTGCATAAGTATGATATGAGTACACTGGTTCGTTGTCCTCCAACAAAGGAGTACTCCACAAGGCCGTTGCTCCGAGATCTTTGAGATAATCCAAATGGTCAATTACCCCCTGTAAATCTCCTCCATGGCGTCCACCTGGATTTGATCGATCGGCCTTCTCCACAGTATCTGGATGAGAGTCATTTTTGGAATCACCATTAGCAAATCGATCCGGCATGATCAAATACATGACATCACTGCTATCGAAACCTTTGCGATCTTTGGAGTTTTCTCTTCTTTGTTTCAATTCATAGGGTTGAGAAAACACAATGTTATTGTTTTCTTTAAAATCTATAGAAAAAGTAGCAGGTTGTATTCCTTTTGTATCTACAGTAACAAACACATAATTTGGGTTTTCGGTTTTTTTCACCTCTGTTATGGTAAGCCCTTCTATCTGTATATCGTATTTAGAAATGTCTTTCCCGTAGCACATCAACTGCAGTTGGTCAAGATGCATTCCACTCCACCAAAAAGGAGGTTCTATTTTGTCTATTTGTCCGTAAGTGATTGAAAACAATAAACAAGAGCATAGAACTAGTACTATATTCTTCATTGTTTTAAGTTTTTAAAATGATTAATGGTAATTGGTTAGAAACAAACACCCCAAAAACCAAAGCTCTTGAGGTGTTTTTATATTCAATCAATAGGTATTGATTACACCGTTATTAAACTATCTGGAGAAATGGTAAATTCTTTACCATCCACACAAATGGTCAATTCCTGATTTCCTTCTAAAGTAAAAGATGTCCCTTCTTGAGAAACACTCACTTTTAAGATTTGATTTCTGAAGTTCACATTAAAAGTATACCCTTTCCACTCTTTAGGAATTCTTGGAGTAAAAGAAAGCTTATCCTCCTTAATTCTTAATCCTCCAAAACCTTCTACAATACTCATCCAGGTTCCTGCCATACTGGTAATATGCAGTCCTTCTTCTACTTCTTTATTGTAATCATCAAGGTCTAGTCTGGATGTACGCAAGTAAAATGTGTACGCTTGATCCATTCTACCTAGATAAGCTGCTATAATACTATGAACACAAGGAGACAAAGAAGATTCATGAACCGTATATGGTTCATAAAAATCAAAGTGTTTTGCCATTTCTTCTTTAGTAAACTTATCCTCAAACATATACATCCCTTGCAAGGTATCCGCTTGCTTGATATAAGGAGAACGCAGGATTCTATCCCAACTCCAATATTGATTGATTGGTCGTTGAGAAGCATCTAGATTGGATACTGTGATCAGTTCCTTATCCAAGAACCCATCTTGCTGTAAAAATACCTGATGCTTTTCTGAGTAAGGGAAATACATATGCTCTGCTACCTTCAACATTCCATCAATTTCTTCCTGATGCAAATTCGTAGCCTCTATAATCCTTTTGTAGTCTGCAGCATATTCTTCTTTTACCTTATCGAGACTTTCTACACAATACTCGATACACCATTTGGCTAAATAGTTTGTATACCAGTTATTGTTGATGTTATTTTCGTACTCGTTTGGACCAGTTACTCCCAAAATAACATATTTCTCCTTCTCTTCAGAAAACGTTGCTCTCTGATGCCAAAAACGTGCTACACCAATCATTACTTCCAATCCTTTTTCTGGAATGTAGCTGTAGTCTCCTGTGTATCGCACATAATTGTAAATAGCAAAGGTCATTGCCCCATTTCTATGGATTTCTTCAAACGTAATTTCCCATTCGTTATGGCACTCTTCTCCATTCATGGTCACCATCGGGTACAATGCTGCGCCATTGGTAAACCCAAGTTTTTCTGCATTTTCTATTGCTTTATTCAAATGATGGTAACGATAGGTAAGCAAATTTCTTGCCACCATCTGATCTTTGGTAGCCATATAAAATGGAAGACAGTATGCTTCAGTATCCCAATAGGTACTTCCTCCATATTTTTCGCCTGTAAATCCTTTTGGACCAATATTCAATCTAGGATCTTTTCCTAAATAGGTTTGGTTCAATTGAAAGATATTAAAACGAATCCCTTGCTGTGCTTTTACATCTCCTTCGATAACGATATCTGCCATTTCCCAAATCTTGGACCAGGCTTTCTTTTGCAGGTCTAACAAAGCATCAAAACCAGATTCTGACGCTTGCTTCAGCACCGTTGCGCTGGCAGAAACCAGATCTTCGTTTTTATGATTTAAGGATACCGTATACCCTCCAAATTTAACCAGATGCGTGCTTTGCCCCTTGGCTACCTGAGCCTCATAAGACAATCTTACAGAAGTACCGCTGGTCTCGGCTTTCGGACTAGCATCTACTTGTTCGTTGGCAACAAACAACTGATTTAACATTCCGGTACACACATGAAACTCTGTCTTCATCGTCTTGGATAGGATATAAGCAGTATTGCCATTATGAGACAAATCATAGGTATCCCAAAACTTATCGTCCCAGTTGGTATCTTCATTTGTAATCCCGGCATCCAAATATGGTGTAAATACCACTTTAGCTTCCTTATTAATTGGAGTTACTTCATAACGAATAGCACCTACCTCATCTAGATCCAGACTAAGAAATCGTGTTGCTTTTACTTCTATTTCCGTGCCATTAGCAAGTACCGCTGTAAATGTACGTTGGTACCATCCTTCTTTCATATTAAGTTCTCTCCTGAAATTGGTAACAGACTTACATTGATGTAGGTCCAGTTTTTCTCCATTCACCTCGACATCTATACCGATCCAGTTGGGTGCATTAAGTACTTTTGCAAAATACTCTGGGTACCCATTCTTCCACCATCCTACTCGGGTTTTGTCTGGATAATATACCCCAGCAATATAGCTTCCTTGGAAAGTGGGACCTGTATAAGTTTCTTCAAAATTTGCTCGTTGTCCCATAGCACCATTACCGATACTAAAAAGGCTTTCTGAGGATTTAACTCGTTCTACATCAAATCCTTCTTCAATAATCGACCAGTTATCTGGTTTTATATAATCCTGATTCATCTTCTTCTAAAATTGTTAAACTTTTTCGGTAGTTAGTAATGCATCCAAAAACTCTTCTTTGATTTCGGTGAAGTCTTTAAAAACATAATCTGCTTCATGAAGCACTTTGGCGTCTCCGATTCCGATGCTGATCATATTGGCAATATTTGCAGCCTGCACACCTGCAACAGAATCTTCGAAAACCACACAATCCTCTGGAGCAATGTCTAAAGCTTTTGCACCGATCAAAAACACCTCTGGATCAGGTTTAGCTTTGGATACATTTGTACCATCTACGATAGTATTAAATTTATTGGTTAGTTCTACTTTGTCTAAAATTATTCGTGCATTTTTACTTGCCGAACCTAAAGCAATTGCTTGATTTTTTGAAATCAAATAATTAAGTATTCTTGGGACATCTGGTAAAATTTCTGAGGTATCCATCTTGGAAATATAGGCTAGGTACTCCTCATTCTTTTCTGCCATTAATCTTGTAAATTCTTCTTCTGAAATGGTCTTATTACCCCATTCTAAAATTTTTTCTAAAGATCGTACTCGGCTAACTCCTTTTAGTTGTTCATTTTGTTCTTCAGAAAAAGAAATACTTAGGCTATTGGCTAGATTTTGCCAGGCTAAAAAATGATATTTTGCTGTATCAACAATAACACCATCCAAATCAAAAATAAATGCTTTCTTCATGTTTCTTTTATCTTAGCTTTTATTTAAAATTACTTTATCATCTACATCTTTTACTCTAGTCACCAATAAGGCTGCTATAATAAAGGACACTCCACTTATTACTAAGGCGTACATAGCATTACCATTATAAAAGTACTTCACTAATGGACCTCCTATTAATGCATTTACTATTTGAGGTAACACAATGAAGAAATTAAATATCCCCATATACACTCCCATTTTTCTCGCTGGGATCGCTCCCGCCAAAATAGCATAAGGCATTGCCAAAATACTGGCCCAGGCAAATCCAATTCCGATCATAGGAATGATCAATAGCATTTCGTTAGAAATGAAATACATGGATATGAAGCTGACACCTCCTATGACTAAGCATACAGAATGTGTAAGCTTCCTTCCTATTTTTAAGGCTATTGCTGGTAAGAAAAAAGCGAAAATTGCAGAAACTGCATTGTATACACCAAATAAGAAACCTACCCAGTCTCCGGCATCTTGATAAGCTTTACTGCTATGATCTTCTATAGGTAATCCATATACATGGTGTGCTATCGCAGGAGTAGAAAAAACCCACATCCCAAATAATGCGAACCAGGAAAAGAATTGCACCCAACTCAATTGTTTCATAGTTAAAGGCATTTTCCTGAAATCCGAAAAGATATTTAGTAAGGAAGACGTTTCTTCCGACTCCTCATCATCAGATTCTTCTTCAAAAGCTTTGAGTTCTTCTGGAGTATATTCTTTGGTAGTAAAAACAGTTAACAAAATACTCCCGATCAAAACAATTGCTCCTATAATAAAGGATAGCAACAAATGCAGAGGTACTTTTCCCTCTTCGGCAACATTCGAAATTCCGAACCAATTCACAAATGCATAGGGTAACCAAGACCCAATTACAGCTCCAAAACCGATAAGTGCCGTCTGAACGCTGAACCCAAGTGTTCTTTGATCCGATGGCAAATTATCTGCGACCAAGGCTCTAAAAGGTTCCATAGCCACATTGAACGAAGCGTCCATGATCATTAGCATTCCTGCTCCTACCCATAAGGCTGGCATAAAGGCTGTAAACATGTCGGCATTAGGCATGAGTAACAGTCCTAAAGACGCCAGGACAGCTCCAGTAAGAAAGTAAGGTCTTCTTCGACCTAATCTGGTCCATGTCTTATCGCTGTAATATCCTATTATAGGTTGAACGATTAATCCCGTCAGGGGAGCAACAATCCAAAACCAGGACAGCTCATGTACATCTGCACCAAAAATCTGTAAAATTCTACTGGCGTTTGCATTTTGAAGAGCAAAACCCATTTGTATCCCTAGGAAACCGAAACTCATGTTCCAGATTTCCCAGAAACTTAATTTACGCTTGTTCATTAAGTGAATATTTAATTATTACACTGATAAGCGCAAGACTTATCAAAACTTATTTAAATGTAGAAAGTGAAAATATAAGTTCTGATAGGCTCCAAAGATATTACATTTTTTTAATTATGAATCGTTAGTCTTTACTTTTTTTGTGGATTTTCTCTGAACCAAACTCGTATCTATTATTACCGTTCGATACTCCTCTGTCATAGTCTCATCCCCCTCTAACTTATCTATTAAGAGCTTGGCCGCTCGCACACCCATATCTTCTCCATGTTGACTAATGGTTGTTAGACTTGGGATGAAATGTTTTGAAAGAATCCCATCTGTAAATCCGATTACAGCTACATCATTTGGCACATCCTTTCCTTGTGCATGAAGGACCTTAATTGCCGAAACTGCAAATAATTCATTTACCGCGAATACAGCATCCACATCTTTCCCTTCGAGAAAATCATGGATTTCAGATTCACAATTATCAATATCCTCTATTTTCAATACAAGCTCTTCATTTTCTTCAATATCGTAGGCTCTAAGCGCTCTTAGGTATCCATTTGTTCTTAGTTTACCAACACTTATATAGTCGACTGTAGTTAGGATAGCAATTTTCTTGCACCCTAGTGAGAGCAGATGATTTGTTGCTGTTTGTGCTCCTTTGGCATCGTCTATAATTACTTTATCACATACCACTTCATCAATAATTCTATCAAAGAGTACCACTGGCATCCCTTGACTCATCGTTTCTTCTATATGGTGATAATCTTTTTTGAGTTGGGTTTCTTTGGCTACTGATAGGATAAAGCCATCTGCACTCCCACTTGCCAACATTTCCATATTGATCACCTCCTTATCAAAAGAATTATTAGAAGAACATATAATTACATTGTATCCTTTTTCGTTGGCTACTTTTTCTACACCTCCTATTACTGTTGTAAAAAAGTGATGTACAATTTCAGGAATAATAACTCCTATGGTTTTAGTTTTTCTGTTCTTTAGACTTAATGCAATGTTGTTTGGTTTGTAGTTATACAGCTTAGCGAAAGCTTTTACCTTTTGACGAGTGTCCAAACTAATCTCCACACTGTCTTTTAGGGCTTTGGACACTGTAGAAATGGAAACATCCAGTTCTTTTGCAATTTGTTTTAGTGTAACTTTTTGTTTCATCCTTTTTGTTATTTGTTAGCGTTTATTATCCCCTTTAAAATCATCCCCATTGATTTGTATATTAAAGATATCAAAAGCATCAAGACGTTTTGATATTTATGATCCCTTCTTCCTTTTTTTGTTTACTCCTTAAATTTTGGCGCGAAATTATGCTATATGAACACAATAAAACTTAAAATTTTAAGGGAATTTTAAAAGTTTTCCACACGCAAACGTTTTCGTAAGGTTTCGACTACACTGGCTTTGAAGATTTAACGTAAAATTTACATACTTTGGATGCAGAAAGTGAAAATATAAGACTTAAAACAATCAAAAACTAATTTAATTTTATGAAAACATTTACTAAAAGCGCATTGTTTTTATTGTGGTTGATACCAATGAGCTTTTTTGCCCAGTCGACTGTCTCGGGAACAGTTACTGACGCGGGAAGTGGTCAACCCATTCCGGGTGTAAATATCATTGTCAAAGAGACCACAAACGGAACTTCTTCCGATTTTGATGGTCTTTATTCTTTGAGCGATGTTAACAATGGGGATGTTATCGTATTCTCCTATGTAGGTTTTATACCTCAGGAAGTGACGTATACAGGTCAAGCTACCATAGACATGGTTTTAGAAGAGGATGCTGCAGAATTAGAACAGGTTGTTCTTATCGGTTATGGTGCTGCAAGAAAAAAGGATCTTACGGGATCAGTTGCTCTTGTTACATCAGAGAATTTTAATACTGGTAACAACGTAACTGCAGAAAATTTATTTAACGGTCGGGTAGCCGGTGTTAATATCAACACCAATGGAGGTCCTGCCGGAAACTCACAAATCAGAATTAGAGGAGGTGCCTCTTTAAACGCATCAAACGATCCACTTATTGTAGTAGATGGTTTACCATTAAACGACCCGAGAGACACGAATAATGGTTCACGATCTGTATTATCTGCAATTAATCCAAATGACATCGAATCATTTTCGATTCTTAAAGATGCTTCTGCAGCGGCCATTTATGGTAACCGAGGAGCAAACGGGGTAATTATCATTACTACCAAAAAGGGAAAAAAGAATTTACAAATTAGCTTGGACTCACAAACAAACATTACTACGGCAAATGAAGTAGTTGATGTATTTTCTGCTGATGAGTACCGAACGTTTATTGCAGAAAATTTTCCGGATAGATTAGCTGATCTTGGATCAGCAAGCACCGATTGGCAAGATGAGATTTATAGAGATGCATTCTCTTCCAATCATAACTTATCTGTGGGTGGATCTATTATGCAGGTATTACCTACTCGTTTTACATTAGGTAGATCTGATCAAGAAGGTTTAAGAAGAACGTCAAAGTTTGAAAGAACAGCAATGTCACTTGCATTAAACCCAAGACTATTCAACAATCATTTAAAAGTGGATGTGAATGCAAATTTGAGTTTTGAGAAAAACAGATTTGCTCCTGGTGTTGAAGGTTCAGCGATTACTTTTGATCCTACACAACCTGTTTTTGATGCTACTTCACCTTATGGAGGGTTTTTTGAATATCTGAATAACGAAGGTTTTGCACAAGCAAACGTACAAAGAAACCCTGTAGCACAGTTGTTACAAACAAGAGATATTGCCAACGTAAGAAGGTTTTATGGTAATGCAAAATTCGATTATCAATTGCATTTCTTTCCTGATCTACGTGCTGTATTAAACTTAGGTTTCGATTCTAGTGAAACGGACAGGTTTGAAGAACGTTCTACCGAAAGTGCAAACACTTTTAACTCTGCGCAAGGAGAATTCAACGGTTTTAAATCGGATACTGATTTTCTTACAGAAAACAGATTATTAGATGCTTATTTGGTATACAACAAAAAAGTAGGTGCTTTTGATATCGAAGCTACAGGAGGTTATTCTTACCAAAAATTCGAAACAGAAATCTTTACTACAGGTGATCAAAGAGATCCAAATATTCAACCAGAAGAAACTATCAGTCCTGATGTTGTTTTATTAGCATACTTCTTAAGAACTAATATCAAAATCAACGATAGATATTTTATTACTGGATCTATTCGTCGTGATGGTACTTCAAGGTTTAGTGAAGACAACAGATTTGGTTACTTCCCTTCTGCTTCTTTTGGATGGCAGATTAGCGAAGAAAATTTCCTAAAAAACTCTAATGTATTAAGTAACTTAAGACTTCGTTTAGGTTATGGTATTACTGGACAGCAAGATATTCCTTCGGCTTTCGAATTCTTAGAAAGATATAGAGGTAGTAGTCCAAACACTCAATATATTCTTAACGGAGAAGTAGTAAACATCGTTCAAGCCCAGTTTCGAAATGAAGATATCGAATGGGAAAAAATTTCAGAATATAACATTGGACTAGATTATGGTTTTTTCAACGATCGTATTAGTGGTTCTGTAGACGTATTTAGAAAAGAATCAGACGACTTACTTTCTCAAGCGCCGGTACCAGATGCTGCTAACTTTACCAACCAAGGGTTCCAAAACATTGGTAAATTCGTTACAGAAGGTATTGAATTTGCGATCAATGCAGATGTGATCAGAAAAAATGATTTCAACTGGAATGTAAGTTTTAACGCTACTTACATTGACCGAGAAATTGAAGAATTGGCATTTGGTCAGGATATTTTAACTACTGGTATTAGCGGAGGAACTGGAAACACCATCCAGATCCAGAGACAAGGTGAGGATCCTTTCTCTTTCTTTACGTTTGCACAAGTTTATGATGAAAACGGAAGACCGATCGAAGGTGCTTATGCAGACTTGAATGGGGACGGTGTAATTAACAATAATGACCGTTACGTTTCAGGAAATGCGGTAGCAGATGTTACTATGGGACTACAGTCTAGTATCAATTACAAAAACTTCGACTTTAGTTTCAATATGAGAGCGAGTTTAGGAAACGAAATTTACAATAACGTAGCTTCCTCAAACGCACAACTAGGAAATGTATTTAGAAATGTATTCAACAATACTCCAGTAAGCGTATTAGACACTAATTTCCAAAACACATCAGATGTAATCCTATCAGATTTTTATGTAGAAGATGCTTCTTTCTTAAGAATGGATAACATCACTTTGGGATATACACTTAGAGATGTGATGAAAGGTGTTTCTAGTCTTCGTTTTTGGGCAGGTGTACAAAACGCATTTGTAATCACAGACTACTCTGGTCTAGACCCAGAAATACAAAACAACGGTGTGGATAATACGATCTTCCCTAGAGGACGTACGTACTTGTTAGGAATTAACTATAAATACTAAAAAATTAAGGAAATGAAATTTTATAAGATATTTTTATACGCATTTCTTTTCATCGGTATGTTCGCTTCTTGTGAAGACGATTTGAATATCGAATTAGAAGATGATGATGATTTACTAGCAGAGGATGTATTTAGTTCTCCTGATGCTTATGATCGTGCTATCGCCGGTGTTTATGCAAACCTTTCTGTAGTAGGTTTAGATGGTCCTGGACAATCTAATATCGCAGGAATCGATGCAGGAACCGGGCAATATATAAGAGGTTTATTTAACCTTCAAAACTTATCTACCGACGAAACGATTTGGACTTTCGAAAACGATCCAGGAATTCGTCAGGTACAAAGAAACAGCTGGGATGCTAATAACGTTGTAGTTCTTGGTTTTTGGGCCAGAGCAACATTCCAGATTTCTTTAGCTAATGAGTTTTTACGTCAAACTACAGATGGTAAACTTGATGAAAGAGGTGTATCTGGTGAGTTAAGAAATGAAATCAGAGCTTACCGTGCAGAAGCACGTGTATTAAGAGCTTTGGCGAACTATCATTTATTAGACCTTTTCAGAAGGGCACCTTTTGCTACAGAAGACGATGCAGTTGGATTTACAAGAGTACCAGAAATAGCTGGACAAGAATTGTTCAACTATATCGAATCTGAATTGTTAGCAGTTGATGCTGATTTATTAGATGTTGCTCCAGGGAATTCTTCTCAATACGGAAGAGTTAACAAAGGAGTGGCGAAAATGATTCTTGCAAAATTATACCTAAATGCAGGAGTTTATCTCGGTGCAGAAAATCAACGTTTTGCAGATTGTTTGACTGTTTGTCAAGAAATTATCAATAGTGGATACTCTTTAAATCCGGTTTATCTGAACAACTTTAACGCAGATAACGATACCAACGGAGCTCAAAACGAAGTTATCTTTCCTGTAATCGCTGATGGTACATCGGTTAGAAACTTTGGAGGAGCTGGTATTCTTATCCAGGGTCAACAAAATGCAAGAGCAGGTTTCCAACCTACTCCAGAATCTCTGGGTGTTGGTGGATTTGGAAACTTATATCGTATTAGAAGACAGTTTGGAGAATTATTCGTTAATGATGCTCTTTTTGCCAACGATACTCGAAATACTGTAGTTTCTAGAGACATCGAACTGGATGATGATGGAAATGTGGTTACCGATGAAGAACGTCCTATCGAAATCGCAGATATCGCTGATACTTCTGGCGGATATTTGTTAGCTAAGTTTTCTAACATTACTTCTGCAGGAGAGCCTGGAAAAGATGCAACCTTCGTAGATACTGATTTCCCACTATTTAGATTGGCAGATGTATTCTTAATGTATGCAGAAGCACAATTAAGAGGTGGTGGCGGTGATCGTACTACTGCTTTAGGATTCGTAAATCAACTAAGAGAAAGAGCTTTTGGAGATGCTTCAGGAAATATCGTTGACGCAGATCTAACGTTAGATTTCCTTATTGACGAGCGTGCAAGAGAGCTACACTGGGAAGGACACAGAAGACAAGATCTTATCCGATTTGGTCTTTACACAGGTGGAACCTATAACTGGTCATACAAAGGTGGACCACAAAATGGTTCATCTATCTCAGAAAACTTTCAATTATTCCCTGTTCCGGAATCGAGCAGGTCAGCAAATCCAAACTTAGGGCAAAACCCTGGATTCTAAAATTAAACTATGAAAAATTCAAATTATACAGTCATGAAAAAGATATCAATTTTACTCTTTGCATTTGTAGCTGCACTATGCTTCAATGCATGTATCGAAGATGAAGACCCAACATTTGTTCTTCAACAAGAACAAACCGAAGGACCATTAATAGTTTCTGCCAACTCTACGATTGCTCTTAGTAAAGAGAATGAGGACCTACAAGGATTTACTTTGGTATGGGAAGATGCTCAGTATAATGTAAATACACCTATTAGCTACTCCATCGAAGCAGCTGCAGCAGGAACCGATTTTGCAACTCCTCTTGAAGTAGCAGTAACTACTGATCGTTTTTATTCTTGGACTATAGGTGAGCTAAACAGCTTGGCTATTCTTCTAGGATTAGAGGCAGATAATGAAGCTTCTTTTGAGTTAAGAGTTGTTTCTTCATTAGGAACTAATGGAGGAGCATCAATTATCTCTAACCCAATTGCTTTAACTGTTACACCATATTCTACAATTATTGTTACAAAGAATCTATTCTTTGTAGGTAACACGGTAGATACGAACAAAGATGGTGTAGCAAACAACGATGACTGGAACAATGGAGCTACTAACACTTACTTATTTAGAGACCCGGACAACTCAAATATCTTCTATTTCAGAGGTTTCTTTGAATTTAATGACGGTGAGAACGAGTTCAAATTGTTAGAAAACAAAGGTTTCTGGCAGCCACAATGGGGTCTTGATGGTGGTGGATTTACGAGTAGCGATATCCTTGGTGGTGATCCAGGAGCATTTACTATTGGATCTTCTGGATATTATGAGTTAATCGTTAATATCGATGAGCTTACTCACGAATTGAACGCTATCGATATTACCGGAGCTACAGAATATACTACTATTGGTTTCATTGGTTCTGCAAGAACAGGTGATGATACCGGATGGGGTGGAGATGACACAGACTTGATTCAGTCTCCTTTTAATCCTCATATTTGGTATGCTGAAAATGTGACTCTTTTTGATGGAGCTCTTAAGTTTAGACACAGTAATGACTGGCCAGGAAACTGGGGTGGTTCTACTCCACTTACAGGACAGGCAACTACAGAAGGAAACCCTCCTGATACTCCAGTTATTGCAGGAACTTATGACATCTGGTTCAATGACTTAGATGGACGTTACATCTTTGTTCCTAGAAATTAAATTTTAGAAATTTAAACCGTTGAAATGAAAAACATTAAAAATATATCAGCCAAAACCATCCTCCTTATTGGGGGAATGGTTCTTGGTTTCACAGCTTGTAGTGAAGATGATGATAACCCCAATACAGGAGAACCAATTATTACCAGTCAATCCTTAAAAATGGATCTTACTGAACTACAAAAGGAAGATGCAGGAGTATTTATGCAAGCTTTCTATTGGGATGTAGAACCTATTGGAGGATGGTATGATCAAGTTGCTTCAGAAATTGAAGAATGGGCTGATGCCGGTGTAAATAGAATTTGGTTACCTTCTCCAAGTAAAGGTGCTTCAGGTGAATTTTCTATGGGATATGACCCAATGGACTACTTTGATGTAGGAGAATTCAGCCAAAGAGGTTCTGAAAATGTAGAAACTCGTTTCGGATCAAGACAAGAATTAGAAGACTTAATCCAAAAAGCACATGCGAATGACATTGAGGTTGTTGCTGATGTGGTTATGGGACATAATTCTGGTGGAGGATTACAAGCAAATCCATTTAGAGGAGGTGCAGAAGTATTTACATTATTCAATGAAGAAAATGGAAATGCCTCGGGTAAATTCAACAGAACTTTTGATCATTTCCACCCTAATGGAGTTGTTGATGCTGATGAAGAAGCTTTATTTTTCCCAGAAACAGATCTGAGTCACGCAGTACCTTATGTACAAGAATGGTTATGGGGTAGAGACGATTCTGTAGCAGAATTCTATAGATCTCTTGGTTTTGACGGATGGCGTTTTGACTATGTAAAGAGTTTTGCTCCTAAATGGGTAACGGCATGGAACGACAAAGTTGGAGGGTTCTCGGTAGGAGAAAACTTTGATGGTAACCAACAGGTCTTAAAAGACTGGGTTGATGCTTCAGGATCTGCCGCATTTGATTTTGCTTGCTTTTACAGATTAGATGAAACCCTAGATAGAGCCAATGATCTTACTGCTTTAGGCGATGTTGGTAATATGTTGAGAAAATTGGATCCTGGTAATGCTGTAACTTTTACTGCAAATCATGATACAGAGAAAGATCCAAATCCGGACAACAGAATTAGTTATGGTAAGAAACTATTAGCGTATTCTTATATTCTTACTCATGACGGTTATCCTACTGTTTTCTACCTGGATTACCAGGCATTCAAAGGTCAACTCAATACTTTAATTCAAATTTATAACTCATTAGCTGTTGGTGATGTAGAAGTTATTGAAGCCAGCAAAGATGAGTACATTATGAAAAGAAGCGGAAGCGGAGATAATCCTGGTTTGATTCTTTATATGAATATCAGTGGACAAACAAAACAACGCACCGTACAGACCAATTGGGCTGGTAAACAATTAGTTGATTATACCGATAACTCTAGAGCTACGCCTACTGCAGATGCTCAAGGAAATGCTACTTTGAGTGCACCTCCTGGAAGTTATTCTGTATGGTCAATTACCAAAGAATAATACTTAGATTCTTTTTTTAATAGTTAGCTAATACTATAATGTTTAAAGGGCGCTTTTTTAGCGCTCTTTTTTCATTTTTCAGAAAGTATATTCTTCATTATTTTTATCTTTTGTCCCACTATTCTCTTTAAGATAGTAAAATCAAAAAGATTTACTTTACTTTGTAGATGGCTAATCACACAAAATCAATTTAATTTAAAAATACTTAATGCCTAAATTTCCCTTTTACAAACAAGCCGAATCCAAAGACTGCGGACCCACTTGTATTAAGATAATTGCTAAGCATTATGGAAGAATTCTTAATACCGAAAAACTAAGAACCTTAAGCGAAACCACTCGAGAAGGAAGTT
The DNA here is from genome assembly GCF_055808215.1 of Aquimarina sp. KJ22-3. Classification (NCBI taxonomy): domain Bacteria; kingdom Pseudomonadati; phylum Bacteroidota; class Flavobacteriia; order Flavobacteriales; family Flavobacteriaceae; genus Aquimarina; species Aquimarina sp. KJ22-3. The sequence goes on from NZ_CM147859.1 coordinate 3,566,029, forward strand.
CCTTACTAGGGCTTAGTGAAGCAGTAGAAGCGATTGGGTTTCGATCTCTTGGCGTAAAGTTATCTTTAATCAAATTAGATGAAGTCCCACTACCCTGTATTGTCCATTGGAACAAAGTGCACTACGTAGTTGTTTATAAAATCAAAAACCATAGAAATGGAGGAATGACGATTTACGTATCCGATCCTGCTCATGGTTTGATTACTTACACAAAGGAAGAATTTATTCGAGCCTGGATTGGAAACAATGCAGACGAAACCACTGAAGAAGGTGTAGCCCTACTCGTTGAGCCTACGCCAAACTTTTACAGTGATAATGTTGATGAAAATGATGAGAAATTCGGTTTTAAGTTTATATCCAAATACATTTTCAAATATAAAGCTTTTCTGTTTCAGTTGGCTTTAGGATTGACTGCTGGAAGTTTATTACAACTGATCACTCCGTTCTTAACACAAAGTATTGTTGATGTCGGTATCAAAAATCAAGACCTTAACTTTGTATATCTCGTATTGATTGCAATGTTATCGCTTTTTGTTGGTAGAACATTAATCGAAGTACTACGAAGTTGGATCTTATTACATTTAAGTACTCGTATTAATATTTCATTGATTTCTGATTTTTTTATCAAATTGATGAATCTACCTATCTCCTATTTTGATGTAAAAATGACCGGAGATTTGTTGCAGCGTATCAACGATCACAAAAGAATAGAACAAATACTGACCATGTCTTCGTTAAACGTGCTGTTTTCGATGGTAAATCTAATTGTGTTCAGTATTGTACTCATCTACTACAGTTTATCCATTTTTGGAATTTTTGCAATTGGAAGTGTTTTTTACTTTGCCTGGATACTGATCTTTTTCAAAAAACGAAAAAAGCTAGATTACAAGCGATTTTCGCAAATCAGTGAAGAGCAAAGTAAAGTGATTGAACTCGTTAATGGAATGCAGGAAATAAAACTGCATAATGCTGAAAAGAGAAAACGATGGAACTGGGAGTTTGTTCAGGCCAAGTTATTTAAAATATCCATAGAAAACCTAGCCCTTGAGCAATACCAAAGTGTTGGATCATCATTCATTAATGAACTTAAAAACATCATTATTACCGTATTTTCGGCCAAACTTGTAATCGATGGAGAAATTACACTGGGTATGATGTTAGCCATCACTGCAATTGTTGGTCAGCTAAATGCTCCCATTGCACAATTGATTAACTTTTTAAGAGAATTGCAGGATGCTCAGATCTCTTTGGAACGTTTGGGAGAAATCCATAACAAGGAAGATGAAGAGCAAGTAGGTGATGAAAAGATTAGAGAAATTCCAGAGAACTCTAGCTTTAATGTAAAGGGAGTTGACTTTAGATATGTTGGATCTGATAAACCTGTTTTGGAAAAACTCAGTCTCTCTGTCCCGGCCAACAAGATTACAGCTGTAGTTGGAGTTAGTGGTAGCGGAAAAACGACTTTGATGAAGCTGTTGCTTAAATTCTATGAACCCGATGAAGGACAAATTTTTATAGGGCCCTATGATTTAAAACAAGTTTCACAAAAATCCTGGAGAGATCATTTTGGTGTGGTAATGCAAGAAGGGTATGTATTTAATGATACTATCGCCAATAATATTGCTGTAGGAGAAGATTATGTAGATAAGAAAAAACTTGCTCATGCGGTAAAAGTGGCAAATATTCAAGAATTTATAGAATCCCTTCCCCTATCATATAACACCAAAATCGGTATGGAAGGTGTTGGATTAAGTACTGGGCAAAAGCAGCGTTTATTTATTGCTCGTGCCGTGTACAAAAACCCTAAATTTTTATTCTTTGACGAAGCTACCTCTGCCCTAGATGCCAATAATGAAAAGGTAATTATGGAAAACCTCGATGCCTTTTTCGAAAACAAAACTGTAATGGTCATTGCCCATCGATTGAGCACCGTAAAGAATGCGCACCAAATTGTGGTTCTGGATAAAGGACAAATAGTAGAAGTTGGAAACCATGAAGAACTGATCAAAAACAAAGGAAACTATTATCATTTAGTTAAAAATCAATTAGAACTCGGAAAGTAAGATGCCAGAAGACTTAGACGACATACAATTAAGAAGCGAAGAAGTACAAGAGATTTTAACTCGGGTTCCTCATTGGATGATACGATGGGGGAATCTGCTTATACTGGGATTAGTGATACTTTTGTTGTTTTTATCCTGGTTGATCAAATATCCCGATGTTATTCCTGCAGAAGCCATTGTAACCACTCAAATCCCACCTCAAAAAGAGTATGCTAAGATCAACGGAAAAATAGAAACCATATTGGTAGAGGATAATCAAATTGTTCCAAAAGATACTCCTCTGGCTATATTGCGTAGTACAGCCAATTACAAGGATGTTTTTTACCTAAAATCTATTATTGATACCACAAAATTAGACAATCAATCCTTCTACTTCCCTATAGATAAATTACGATTCCTTTTTTTGGGAGATATAGAGACCAATTTTGCCTTGTTTGAAAATAGTTATTCTGAATATCAATTAAATAAGCAGTATCAACCTTTTAATTACGAAGTAATTGCCAATGAGGCTGCTTTATCCGAATCTTATAGAAGATTAGAAAGCCTAAAAGCACAAAAGAAAATAGGTGGCGCAGAACTTGATTTTAAGAAGAAAGACGTAGAGCGACAAAAAGAATTGTATGAAAAAGGAGTCATTTCTCAGCAAACCTATGAAAATAAAGAGCTGGATTATTTGAGAGCAAAACGTGATTATGAAAACAATGACGTTCAAATATCACAAATTACTGAGAACATTAGTAATGCCACCAAAAACTCAAGAGGAACAGAGATCAACAAACAAAAGGAAGAAATTAATTTATTTAAGAAAGTACTTCAATCTTTTGATCAATTAAAAACAAGTATAAGAGATTGGGAATTGCAATATGTCCTGAAATCGGATATGGATGGTCGTGTTTCATTCCTAAATTACCGTAATCCCAACCAAACCGTAACCGCCGGGGATGTCGTTTTTGTAGTCGTTCCTATAGAAGAATCATCGTATCTGGCAAGAATCAAAGCTCCTTCCCAAAACTCTGGAAAAATCAAAATCGGACAAACAGCCAATATTCGATTAGAAAACTTCCCAGACGACGAATTTGGAACCTTAAAAGGTGAAGTGAGTTATATTTCACTATTGCCTGACAAGGATGGCTTATATCTTATTGACGTTGCGCTTCCAGACAAACTCATTACTACTTATGATAAGGAGATTCCTTTTAGGCAAGAAATGAGAGGTGTTGTAGAAATTGTTACCGAGGATCTAAGATTGATAGAACGCTTTTTCTATCAATTCAGAAACTTAATGGATAAATAATTTCTCCCACGCAATAGTTATGCAGCTTTAGGTAACGAAATAAGAAATGTACTCCCTGCTCCCGGAGCGCTGGTTACATCAATTTTACCTCGATTTAGCTCTATTAATTCCTTACAAATACGTAATCCCAGACCTGTACCAGTTTCATTTTGTGTACCAGGAGTGGTAAAAGTGTCTTCAGCAAATAATTTATCAATAAATTGTGGATTAATACCAATCCCAGTATCCTTAAATCGAATCTCGTAATGATTGTCTTTATCTTCCGAAAGTAAGGAAATCGAATCTCCCGGGTTACAGAACTTGATAGCATTAGCAATAAGATTTTGGGCGACAATACCAAACATATCCCGATCGGCATAAATCTTTGTTGGATTCAAGTTATTGATCAACTGAATATTCTTTTGCTTGGCTTTTTGTTCAAAAAACGTAAACTTATCCGAAATCACTTCTGAAATATCAAAAGTAGTAGGATTAGCGTTTAATTCCTTTAATTGAGACTTTGACCAATTCAGCAGATTATGTAATAAAATAGATGTTTGATGAGCACCACTTGCCAAAAGCGGAACCACCTCTTTAAATTCTTTATCACTGATCGAATTTTCCTTCAAAAGATTTAAAGTACCTTCCAGGCCACTAATCTCATTCTTAAGATCGTGAGAAATAATTGAAAACAGTTTATTTTTTACCTGATTGGAATTATCCAGCTTGGCTATTAATCTTTTTCTCTCATTTCTTGTTCTTATGATCATAATTAAAAAGATAAGAACCACCAACACAACCGCACTAGCGATATAAGCAATCAAACGAAATTGAAACAATTGTGCTGCAGTTTCTCGTTCTCTTTTTTCCTGTTCTTCAATTAGTTTAAGCTGTTCTAGTTCAGCTTTATAGTGTGCCTTTGTTTTTTCAATCTTTTTTGCAGCAATGTCATACATTCTCTTATCCGAAAGTTCCAGATATTTCTTTTGCCATCCTAAAGCACCCAACAGATTACCTTTGGTAGAATCCAGTTTGAATGAATATTTATAGTTTTTTAAGATTAACGCTGTAATATTAGCTTTTTCAAATTTGCCCCTTGCTTCTTGCAAAAGAGCTTCTGATTTCGCAAAATCTCCCTGCTCCAAAGCAATAATACCCAATTGCTGCTTCGCATTAGTTACGATCAACTTATAGTTGGCTCGGGTTCCCACACATAGTGTTGTATCATAGTACTTTTTTGCTGTTGCATATTCCTTACTATACATAGCAGCTTTAGCCATAATACTATAGGATTGCGCCTCATGTTTAAGGTCTTTTTCTTTTTTATTAATTTGAAGCGATTCTGAAAGTAATTTTTTAGCTTCAGAAAGCTTACCATTTTCAGTATATAATAACGCCAAATTGTTCAGTACCAAGCCTAGGCCTCCTAATCCTAATTTTTTCCTAAGTGCTATAGATTTTAAGTAGTACTCTTCCGAAGAAGCGACATCTTTCAGATCCTTATATACAATAGCCAAGTTGTTGTAAATACTAGATAAACCAATACTATCTTTAAGTTGTTCTCTACATAACTTCGCTTCCATTAGATAATCAGCAGCCTTCTCTAGGTTTCCCTTACTCTGTTCAATAATAAATCTATCATTACGAACCGAGGCTAAGCCGTTAAGGTCATTGATGTCTTTAAAGTATTTAGACGCTTTTTCGAAGTTAGTTTCGGATTCTGTAGTTCTATATAATTTATCGCTAATCAGTCCTTTTTGTCGATACACCATAGCGAGTCCTCTTTTATAGTCGATATCAAAACCTAACTGAATCAGCTGATCTGCCAGAGGCTGTGCTCTATCCAATTGGTCTTGAGTTACAAACTCTTGCAAGTTATTGACGGCTGTGTCGTAGAGTACGGAATCTTTTACGCTCCCTATTTCGGAAAGGTTTACCGCAGACCACTGGTTTTGGGCGAAACCAGATAGGCATGCAAGGCATAACAAGATTGGTAGATAAGTTATCTTCTTCATTGTGTTCATTTTGGGGGTTAAATATGACAAAAAGCATATTTAGTCCACAAAATACACAAATTTTACAATTATTTATAATTTTGTAGTATTATTCTTTCATTTTTTTGAGGTTTTACCATAAAAACAAGATTTTAATTTGGTTAAAAGCCTTTCTTTCAAAGAGAAAGGCCTTTAACCCACTTATAAATATTTAACACCACTAATCTTTTAATTGATCTAGTTCTGCGTACTATTTCTATGATCTACCATTCGTCCTATAAACCAAATAAATGGTTCGACTTGTCCCTTCAAAACACAGGTTCCTTTGCAAATACAATGAAGTAATCCCTGTACATCAGACGATTGTAATACCAAAACTGCATCATTATCAGTGATAACCAATGAGCAAGAAGGCAAATCACAACCCTCATCTGTATTTATTGTAATCTGTCCATCTTTAATTAAGATTGCAACTGGCTCAGATGCTTCAGAAGTCTTAACAGATATAGTCAGGTTTGGCGTCGGGGCAGCAACAACGGCCGTGGATCGTTTTAGATACAAGGAAAATCCATTGGCCCAAGCTTCGATATCAGACATTGATATGTTCGAATCTTTTGTTTCATTTTGCTTAATGGTAAGTTGTTCATCTACTTCGCGTTCTGACTCAATAAGAGCTGCCAGGGTTCTATCCACATCTTCACGAGTATGGGCTGCCGAGCAGATGAGTCTCAAACGGCCACGTCCGCTTTCGACAATCGGATACGTTACTGCTGAAGTTTGAACACCTTGCTGATATAAGTTTTGTACGATGGCATACAGTTTATCTTTGTCACTAAAGTGCGGAGTAACGATAGGTCCGTCTCCAGTTCCCAAATCATACCCAGCATCTTCAAATTGTTTACGCATGTAACGGGTCGTATCCCATAATCGTTCTCGTAAAGCATCATCAGAACGAAGACGTCTTAATGCAGTAAGGGCAGCAGCCATATCAGCCGGACTAATTGAGGCCTGAAAGATGTAAGCTCTAGAAGACGACTTCAAAAGATCAACGTGTTCCTGACTGGCAGCGACTACTCCTCCGAGACTCCCCAAGGCTTTACTGAGTGTTGTCATAATAAAATCTACCTCTTCGGTAACACCTTGAGCTGCACAAATGCCTGCTCCATTTTCACCATAAAAACCAAAAGAATGCGCTTCATCCACCAGAACAAGTGCATTATATTTCTTTGCTGTTCGAACGATCTCTGCAACTGGTGCGGCCCCTTCTCCCATACTATATACACCTTCTAATACGACTAAAATTGTACGATATGGAGACATTTCAGATTTAAGGACTTCCTCTAAATCAGACGCACTATTATGTTGAAAGGTTCGAACCGTAGCTCCACAAAGACGTGCGCCATCTACAATAGATGCGTGACAGAGTTGATCGATAATAACGACATCATTTCTTCCTAATAATCCTGCTATTGCTCCAACATTAGCGGTATACCCTGTTGGAAACAAACATGCACTAGGTTTGCCAACCAAATCGGCAAACTCAGTTTCGAACTCCAAGTGTTGATTCGTCATCCCTGAAGCCGCAGCAGAGGTTCCCATTCCGGTACCAAAACGCGCTAATGCATCAGAAGCTTCCTCCATAACTTTTTGATCGCGATTCAAGCCGAGATACAGGTTCGTTGTCCATATAATAGCTTCTTGCTCTTCATCATTATAAGCATCACCCACAATACCTTTGGTAGCACTTCCTGTTCGTAATACTTTACTATACGGATTTCTGCGATCATTATTGACCATATGTAAGACTTCTTGAACCAGCTTACTTTTATCTGTCGCGTCCCAAGCCGATGCTTTCGCAGCTTGAAATGTAGGGTGACTTGACCGAATATGTGTTTGAAAACTAGCTAATGTATCCGTAAATACAGTTTTTGACCCATTTGTAGAACTATTTGCATCACCACTTCCCATCATAGTAGTAATATAATTCACTAATGTATTTGGAGTGGAATGCTCAAAAATTGCAGTAGCCGACAACTCTCGGCCTAGTAAATTAGAGAGTCTACTACTAAACTCTAATGTGGTTAAGGAATCGAGTCCCAGGTTATCAAATGCATCATTCGGTGATACTTGTGTCGGATCGCCCAAATTCAGTAGAGACGCTACCTCATTCTGAACAATTGACAATATCGTCCTTTCTTGTTCATTGTTTGAATCCATCAAATTTTGAACAACGCTTTGATTTGTGGAGTCTTTTTTGGAACTAGTTTTCTCCTCTAAGTTCATTAGTTTTTTGCGATCTAGCTTATCATTTGGTAAAAGTGGTAAAGCCTTTAAGTATTTTATGACTTGAGGAACCATATACTTTGGAAGTCGCTTTGATGCATATGATTTAACTTCCGCCTCGGTTACTATCTTATCGTTGCTTACTATATAGGCTACTAGTATTTTCTGACCGAAACCTCCATCCACGGCTGCTGCTGCGGCGGCATCAATACCTTCCATAGACTCGAGTGTGGATTCGATTTCTTCCAATTCAATTCTATATCCCCTAATCTTTACTTGTTGATCTACTCTTCCTAGAAATTCGATCTCTTCATTTTCTGTCCAGCGACACAAATCTCCCGTTTTGTATAAGCGATTATCTGAAATCAGATCATTTGGCGCCATGTCAATAAATCGTTTTTTGGTCATCGCTTCATCATACAGGTAACCGCGTGCAAGCTTGGTTCCCGCCAGGTACAATTCTCCTGCTACTCCAGTGGTAACAGGTTGCAAAGCTTCATCCAGAATGTAAGCACGTGAGTTAGGTACAGACTTGCCAATAGTGACTACTTCAGTCCCAGGAGAAACTTCAGCGATAGTAGAATAGACTGTATCCTCGGTAGGTCCATATGCATTCAAAACACGTACATCTGGTTTTTGCTGATGTACTTGTGCGACTAGTGAAGGCTTGAGTGCCTCTCCTCCAAAAACCAAACATTTCAACCCCTTAGGTAATTTTTCTGTTGTTAGTAAAGCCTGCATTGCCGAGGCAACCATTACGCAAACTCTGATCTCATCTACAGCAGGAAGTTTGGTCAACTCTAATGCATTTTTGGCTAAAATAATGGTTCCCCCCAGGGATAAGGTCCCCATAATTTCCATTACCGAGGTATCAAAACAAACTGAAGCCCCTGCAAAAACACCTTTCAACTCTTCATCACTAAATAGTTCTCGCATAGATTGACGAAGACAAACAAAACCTTTATGTTCTACCGCTACACCCTTTGGTTTCCCTGTTGAACCTGAAGTATAAATTACATAAGCCAAATCGTTTCCTGAGGCTCTTACCGAATGATCGATATGTCCGGCTAATTTATTGATTCGCAATTGTTCTTGCACACTACTACATAGTTCGGCAGAAACCTCATTATCTACAATAGTTGCCACGGCACGAGAATGCTCCAACATGTATTTAACGCGATCCTGAGGATATGCCGGATCCAAAGGTACATATGCACATCCAGCCTGCATTACTCCAATCAGAGCAGCAACCAGTTCCCAAGTCCGGTCCATACACACACCCACCAGCGATCCTGGTGCTACCTTTCGGTTAATGAGTTCTCCGGAAACCTCACCAGCCCGTATCATTAGCTCCTTATAACTGATTTTTGTCTCTCTATCAATAATTGCAATTCGTTCTGGATACTTGAGCATTTGCTTTACGATCAAACCACAAATTGTTGTTTCTAAATTGTCGTCAGTTTTTTGAGCAAGTTTTTTGTTCATTAAATTTTGCAAACCCTCGGGGTTCATGCCTATTATTTCTTCTGTGTGTTGCACTCCTGCTGCGTCCAACATACGCTGTCGATTACTAGCGATTTCGGTCTTATCCGAGCCTGAATTAAAACGATCCAATTGTTCTGTATTGGTCGATAATTCGTTTAAAAATTGAGTTAATTTATCCATTGGTATATATTGTTTTTATAAATATAAAGAGCACATGGATACACATCCCAAAATAGAAGTATACATTAAGTAGACCTGTAGCAACTAGTCTTTAAAAGAGACAGACAATGAATAGACAAAAAAATAAATTACTAATTTTCAATTGTTTATTTTTTAAAAACCAAGACAAGGCTTTCACAATTATAGTTGAATTATAGGAAACATTTTACCACTACATATCGTAGATCAATCATAAGTATTGTTATTAAAATTACTTTACGTTTGGTTTCAAAAAAACTACGCATAAAAAAAGTAGATTGTTTTGATAAACAATCTACTTTCTCAACAAAGCATTTCACTCTTGTGTGTATTCTTATTTTGTTTCTTTACTCTTTACCCATTCATCTACCAAATTATCTAGCACATTAAGCGGAACTGCTCCATTTGTGAGCACAACATCGTGAAACTCCCGAATATCAAATTGCTCTCCTAATTCCTTCTTTGCATTTTCTCTCAATTCCAGAATTTTATTCATTCCTATTTTATATGCAGTAGCCTGGCTAGGCATTACAATATGCCTTTCTACCATTTTGATAGCATCGCTTTCTGCGTTAGGAGTATTTGTAGCATAGTACTTTATCCCTTCTTCTCTCGTCCATTTTTTAGCGTGAATCCCGGTATCTACAACTAATCTACATGCTCTCCAAAGTTCCATTGCCAAACGACCAAAATCCGAATACGGATCACTGTAAAGTCCTATTTCTTTTGGTAAGAGCTCATTGTAAAGCCCCCAACCTTCTATGTAGGCAGTATATCCACCAAACTTTCTAAATTTTGGTATATCCTGTAACTCTTGCGCTATCGATATTTGCATATGATGTCCTGGGATTCCTTCATGATATGCCAAAGCTTCCATTTGATATATAGGCATGGCTTCCATATCATAAAGATTTGCATAATAGGTTCCTGGTCGAGATCCATCAGGTGTACCCCGCTGATAAAATGCTTTACCAGCGCTTTTTTCTCTAAAAGGCTCTACAGCTTTTACGATGATATCCGCTTTGGGTTTTGTGATGAACAACTCATCCAATCTTGATTTCAGGTTATCGATTAGTCCTACAGCCTTTTTTAGATAGGCCGCTTTTCCTTCTTCTGTATTAGGATAATAGAACTTCTTATCCTCTTTCATATACTTAAAGAAATCTTGCAACGTGCCTTCGTATTTTACCTGCTTCATAATATCTCGCATCTCACTATGTATACGCTCCACTTCTTTTAGACCCAAATCATGAATTTGGTCTGCTGTCATATCAGTAGTTGTCGTTCTTTTTAACGCCATATTATAGAACTTATCTCCTTTTGGAAATTTCCAGGCTCCATCGTCTGTAGTTGCTCTTTGTTGTTGTTTTTCTAACAAAGTAATCAGTTTTTCATACCCTGGTTTTACACCTTCTAGCAATGCTTTTTTTGCATTTGCTATGAGTTCCTGATTTTCTTCTTCCGATAATTCTAGCGAAGCTATTTTCCCTTTAAAATCAGCCAATAATGTACTCTCTTCCTTGGATTCATCAAAGGGTTGACCTGTGATAATGTTCTTACTGTCATCCAAAACCTTGGTGAACACAAATTTTGGAGGTAAAATTCCATTCTTCTCACGGATCTTCATATTTTCTACAAGTTGCGTAAACAACACATCTATTCCGTTCAATCTGGAAATATAAGCTTCTGCATCACTCTTTGCTGAAATTCGGTGCATGTTGATCATAAACGCAGGTATTTCGGCTTGCATACCATGCATTTGATTTACCGGATAATCATAGAAGCGATATTGAAAATCTTCAATTTCATCTTCAAGATCTTGTTTCATCAAAGTATAGCTCAACTGGGTAGCATCATTAAGCAAGGACACATATACAGAATCATTAAGATATGCTAAGCGTCGTTTTACTCGTTCTAAGTCTTCTGCTTCTCTCTTTGATGAAATGTCATCCCATTTACCATAATCTTCAGTTTTAACTCCTAAGTAGGTTTGAGTCATTGGAGATAATTTTACCTCTTCCTGAAATTGAGCTTCAAACCAATCATTCAAATTTTTGGAATGCTCTTCTATACTTTCAGCACTCGAAACTTCGGTAGCGGTCTCTTTATTTTCCTGTTTACAACTTGTAAAAGCAAATGTTGCAAACATTACAAGAGTACTTATTCTTAAAAAATTTTGCATGTTACACATGTATTTAGGGTGATGGTTTATTTTAAAATTGAAACTTCGATAGCAGAATCATGAAATACCTTATGCGTCTGTTTTTTGAAGTCTGATGCTTTTGCTTTAAATATATTTGGCACAAAAGTCTGCGGGTTCAAATCAATTAATGGAAACCATGTACTCTGTACCTGAATCTGAATTTTATGCCCTTTCTTAAAGGTATGATGAACATCCTGTAATTTAATATTCACAGCTGTTTTTTCGTTAGCAGTAAAAGGTTCTGGTTTACCGAAATCGTTTCTAAAACGACCTCTCATTACCTCGCTACGAACCATCATATGATAGTTCCCCATTTTTAAATATTTCTGGGTTTCCTGAGTATCTTCGGCGTCATTAGGAAATACATCCACCAATTTTACTGCCCAGTCTGCATCTGTACCTGTAGTAGCCACTTTTAATTTGGCTAATATTTCTCCAGATAAAGTTACGTCCTCCGTCAAAACCGGGGTTTCGAACACTAAAACATCTGGACGACGAGCAGCAAATCTTTGATCGTCGGTCATATACTTTCTTGGTGTAAATACCATCTTCACATCCTCTGAATACGGAACTGGTTTTTTAGGATCACTTATAAATTCTGAAACTCCATCCCCTTTTGCTTCGGTAAGACCATCTGCCAGATAAAATGTTTTCTTTTCAACATTTTTTGGTGGCCAGGTTTCAAAAGAGTCCCATTTTTTGGCTCCCGTATCAAAGATTTGTATTTCTGGTAAAGCTTCTTCTTTGGTATCATTTTTCAGGAAACGGTTAAAGAATCGGGTCTCCACATTCTTTTGGTAGTTTTCAGAAATTTTATCTCCAAAATATACATTTCCTATAGCCTGACGGTCCTTACTTCTAGCCCAATCTCCATGACTCCAAGGACCAAAAACCATAATATTATAATTATCACTTCTTTTTTCTATGTTCTCATAGGTCTCGAACGGACCATACAAATCTTCAGCATCAAAAAGTCCCCCTACTACCATTACAGCAGGCTTAATATTTTCAAGATGTTGGATGATTCCTCTTTTTTGCCAGAATTCGTCATAATTAGGATGTTCTTTTAGTTGGGTCCAAAACACGTTATCTTCTTTATAATACTGGTCCAGATTACTTAATGGACCTGCATCTAAGAAAAACTGATATTGATCTTTGCTTGGTAATTTGGTAAACTCATACCAAGGTTTTGATACGGGTTTTGTTTTTTCATAACCAAATAGTGCAGTAACTCGCCAATAGCTTAGCAAATAAGCTCCGTTGTGATGAAAATCATCAAAAAAGAAATCCCCAATACACGCCTGAGGCGAAACTGCCTTTAACGCTGGGTGTGAATCTAACAAGGAATACGTGGCATAAAACCCTGGGTACGAAATCCCCCATACACCAACATTTCCATTGTTATTAGCCACATTTTTTACCAGCCAATCAATAGTATCGTAAGTATCACTGGCTTCGTCGAACTGTTTTCCTTTTTTATTAGGGATATAAGCCCGCATATTATCATAAACTCCTTCACTCATCCAACGACCTCTCACATCCTGATAAACAATAATATTTCCTTCTTGCATCATATATTTATTGGGACCAATCTGAGATCTAAATTGTCCCTCTCCATATGGTCTAGAGCTATATGGAGTACGTTGCATTAAAATAGGATACTTTTTTGAAGTATCTTTTGGAGAATAAATGGTTGTATGTAACTTGGTACCATCTCGCATTACGATATCAACCTCTTTCTTTGTGTAGTGATCTTTTACTTCGTATGCATTATCCTGTTGAGAAAACCCTATAAAGGAAACAAATAGTACGAATAAAGTAAAATAGTTAATTTTTAAGACTTGCATTGATGTTAATTTAGTTTGTCGCTGAAGATAAAAAAATGGTGTAGCCATAAAGATACCTTTAAGGAGATTTTAACACAGGTTCAGCGATATTATTATCTAGTTATCTCTGAGATATTATCATAAATAAAAACCTTTGGCTAATATGCCAAAGGTTTTTCCCACGATCTATTATTATATCTATATCCCCTTATATAGATATTTTGGCTTTGGGGTAAGCACTATTGTGGCGTGATTTCAACTTCAATAAGGTTATATCCTCCTCTTGGATCTCCAAACCATGTTACTCCAGGTCCACTATTGATCACTCCTTTTCCGAATTGAACATCTTCTAGAGATGAAACTCTTCTTACAGAAGTATCCGCATCCGCCGGTCCTGTATTAAGCGCAGTTTGTCTCATTACCTGATTTGGTCCAAAACCTACTGGCTCATCATCTTCTGTACCGGCATCATATAAGTATGTATTTGAACTTTCACTCACTCCAGAGAAAGCAGATCCATCTGGGTTAAACAATACCAATCCAACATTGTTTGTACTAATAAACCAGTCGTTGGATTGAACGAACATAGTACCGAAACCTAATTTATAATCTTGTCCTTCTGGAACCTCTATTGTGAAGGTATGTACACCTCCAGGCATAATTGGTCCTGCCTCGGTTGGTAAAGCTGTTGGGATACCAAAATCTTTTAGGTAATTGTATGCCACGCTTCTATCACCATCTTCTGCAATTTCTTCTAATCCGCTAGATGCTTTTGCTGCTTCTCCTTGTGTAAACCATGGATCTCTGTCTGTGTTAAAAGCGTAGATAAATGAAGGAGATAAAGGTGTTAATGAAGAAGATAATCTAAGTGGTGTTCCTTGCGTTCCTAATTCATTGAACCAATCATTTAATTCGGCAGGAAGACCGTCTTCCGCAATAGCTTCAAGACCTACTCCTCTATCAGGCTGCCCTAGAGTAAATAAAGGGTTATTTTGAGCATGTAGTACAACTAATCCTGGAGTAATAACGATTCCATTTCCTGCACCTTGTAAGTTAGTAATGGTTAATGTAAATTCTCTATTTGGCTCATCATATGCTAGTTCTACTCGAATATCAGCACTTACATCTTCTTGTATGATTCTAACGGTATTGTCATCATCTGGATTCCCCATGTTTGGTCCCGATTGTACGGTAGCGATAAAGGCCGCTTCTTCTTCTTCTGTACCTAGATCCCAAAGTAAAACTTGATCTGTAATATCTCCGGTTACCGCTGTTTGTCCGTTAAATAAATCTATCCCCACTCCTCTTGGTCCAAAAAACCAATCATTTGTTGCCGCAGACATAGTTGCAAAATTTAATTTTGCTCCAGGAACAGCTTTAAAAGTTTTGGTTAATGTTCCATTCAAAGCTCCTACGGGTGCGTTTTCTGCAAATGGAGCTGCGTATAAGTAATTTACAGTATTTCTGATGGTAACAGCAAATGTTCTATTAGTTACCGCAGTAGCATTACCTTGTCCAAAAGTTGGATTAACTCTCTCTTCCCAATCTGTAGAAGCATCTCCTTCTCCATCGTACGCGATACTGAAACTTGGTAATCTTACCTCTGGGATAAAGTCTCCAGTAGTCCAGATTCCAGCTTCAACCGCAACATTTTCTCTAGGATTACCACCAGATCCCCACTGAACAAAATCTACGATGGCATCAGCACTAGCAAAGGTATTGGTAGAATACAACCCTAATCCTTCATTATTACTTAACATATCCCAGTTTACCACCAAAAATTCACCTGGTGCAAGCTCTCTATTACCGCTTACTACGGTTGCGTTTTCAATCTGTAAATATTGACCAGGACCAAGACATAACCAGTATGGTGCCAAGTCTACTGATACCGTACCGTTGTTCCATAACTCGATTAATTTGTCTTCCCCATAATTTACCTCGTTAAACACGATAGAACGTACATCATTAACAGGCATTGTTAATACGTTTTCTGCTCCAAATGTCACAGTAGTAGTTTCTGCCCAATTTGCAGCACCATTACCTTCTCCATCAAAGATAATACTGTTGTCTGCATCTGTTGTGGCAGGAACAAACTCTCCTGCTGCCCATAAACCAGCAGCTACAGCTACATCTTCTCTAGCACTACCGCCAGATCCATACTGTACGAAATCTACAAGTGCATCGGCATTGGTAAATTCATTTGAAGAATACAATCCTAAACCTGCATCCGTATCAGGTAAATTATAAGGTAATACCAAATATCCCCCTGCAGGAATTACAACACTTCCACTTTCTGGAGTGATTTCTCCAATTCTTTGGTAGGTACCAGGCCCTAAACATAACCAGTAATCGCTAAGGTCTGCTTCCTGGTCTCCTCGGTTAAAAATTTCTACCAAGTCGGTACCTAGAAATCTAATTTCGTTGATTACAACATTATTTTCGACAGGATCCGGATTATCCGGAGGTGTCACTACATCGTCGTCATCACTACACGATGCGAATGCTATTAAAGCAATAAAAAAGTAAAGATTAATTTTTTTCATGATATATACTTTTATTTGTTCATTTTACTTGAGACAAAATTAATCGCAATCAAAACCAAAAAACGGTGACAAAAGTCACCGTAAATTGTTAAAAATTTGTTATTTAATTAATTAATAATCAAATGATTACACGCAAAAATACATGCGCTTTTAGGCACCAATTTGGCACCTAAAAGCAAAGGGTAGAAAAACTATTATTTTAGCTTACTTGCAATTGTTTTAGTTCGATATGTCTTTTATGCTGAATCAGTAAATCCGTAGCTTGTAATTTTTTGGTAAGTCTTGAGACTACTTCTCTTGAAGTTCCTAAATCTGAAGCTATTTGCTGATGAGACATTTGTATCATATTGCAATTTTGAAGCTTCGCTTTTTCGGTTAGGTAATTCACCAATCTATCTTCTATTTTATAACACACTACTTGTTTTGTAGTATTCAATAGATCCTCGTAATTACGTTGAAAGTCTTTTAATATAATTTGCGTGAATGATGGATATTTAAAAAACCATTCTTTTACATTTTTAATGGGTAGGCATAACACCTTTGTTTCTTTTTCTGTAACTGCTGAGAAACGAACAGGTTCTTGTCCAAACAAATGATTAAAACTCAAAATACAGCATTGTCCTGGATGAATGTAGTATAGCAAAAATTCTACTTCCTCCTCTTCAGCATACATTTTAATCAAACCGTCTAATATGATGGGAAGAAAGTTAAGGTAACTACCTTGTTTTACGACATACTCTCCTTTAGGAATACTTTTTAATTGCCCAAAAGAAAGCATTTCATCTTCAAGCTCTTTTTCGATAAACGGAAAACATCTGGAAAGTTCTAATTTTTCACTTAGCATTCTTCATTGTATTAGGGTTTGAACACTAAGTAAGTCGAAAAAAACAAACGTACTTACACGATAACTATAATAAAAATTTATAATAACATTAAAAACTATTATTTTGAACTATAATTCTTCAATCCGGTCTTTAACCATTTTAGGTATTCTTTGACATCAGGAGTGTAAGCTGTAGTACGGTTTAGCATATTCATATCACTATCCAAAAGAACATAATACGGCTGAGAATTATTCTGAAAATTAAGGGTCTGGAAAGTTGCCCATTTGTCCCCAATAGTCTTTATATTTTTTACTCTTCCATCAGGTTTCAGAAATTTAAATCGCTCATTGTCCGATAGTTTTTCGCGATCATCTACATACAATGAAATCAATGTATATTTATCTTTTAATATTTCAATAATTTCTGGATGGCTCCAAACCTGCTCTTCCATCTTTCTGCAATTTACACACGCCCATCCCGTAAAATCTAACATAATCGGTTTGTTTTGAGCTTTGGCCGCTTTCACCCCTTCTTCAAAATCAGTATATGCATTTAATCCTAGAGGGCCATGCGCTTCTTTTTCATAAACACTATAAAATAACGGAGGCGGGAAACCACTTAATAATTTTAGATTTGCATAAGCTGTATTGGTAAGGCCAGGTAATAAATAAATTACAAAGGCTAAGGTTACTACTCCCAGCGTTTTTCTTGCTGTACTCAATTTTTGTAACGGGCCATCGTGCGGAAAACGAATTTTCCCAAACAAATAGAGAACCATCCCTATTCCGATAACAATCCAGATACCGATAAATATTTCTCGTTTCAATAGTCCCCAATGCTCTACAAGATCAGCATTAGACAAGAATTTGAAAGCTAAGGCTAGCTCAATGAACCCAAGTACCACTTTAACCGTATTCAACCACCCTCCACTTTTTGGTAGAGAGTTTAACCAATTTGGAAACAAGGCAAATAGTCCAAATGGCAATGCCAAAGCCAATCCAAAACCTCCCATACCAAAGCTTAACTGCATCGCTCCACCATCGGTACTTAGAGATCCTCCTAACAACGATCCTAAAATCGGTCCTGTACAAGAAAAGGAAACCAAAGCTAACGTAAGTGCCATAAAAAACACACCTACAATTCCTCCTATACTGGTTGCCTTACTATCTAGCTTATTGCTCCAAGAGGCAGGTAAAGTAATCTCAAAATACCCGAAAAAGGAAATTGCGAAAACAATAAATATGATAAAAAACAAGATATTGAGCGTCACATTGGTAGAGATATTATTTAAAATCTCTGGGTCTACAGAATCCAATAAATGGAATGGTAAACTTAGTAATACATATATCGCAAAAATGAAAAAGCCATACAAAATAGCATTAAACATTCCTTTTTTCTTGTTATTGGCACTTTTGGTAAAAAACGATACTGTGAGCGGTATCATAGGAAATACACAAGGTGTAAGCAGTGCAATCAAACCGCCTAAAAAACCTAAAATAAAGATGTTGAAAACACTTTTCTTTTCTACTTCTTCTGATGGGAATTTTTCTTTCCCTTGTATATCAATATGTAACGCATCAGACCTATTACGATCATTATCAGTTATTGCAGAAGCATCTCCTTTGTTCTCTGAAGCTGCACCCGAAAAACTAATATCAAACTCTACCATTTCCGGAGCCAAACAACGCTCATCATCACATATAGAGAAATATACCTCTGCCTTAACGCTTTTTAAATTAGGATTAATGCGTTTTATTTTTTGAGTAAAAGTGACTTTCTCTTCAAAGTACTTTATATCCATCTCAAAAATCTTATCAAACTTTTCAATTCCCTTAGGCTCTATAGTCTCTCCAATTAACTCGTAGGTATCTGGTGTTGGATAGAAGGTAAACTCTGTGGGTACCGGAGCTATTTCATCGGTTTCTACCTCATGTATTGAATATAGATGCCATCCTTTATCCAGTTTGGCGGTAAATTTTAAGATATACGTATCTTCTGTTTCTTTTTCAATTCCTGCGTTCCATTCTATTGGGTCGAGGGTTTGAGAAAAAACAGATGTAGACAATAGGGTTATAAATAGTAGTAGATAGCGCATTAGGTTATAGTTATTTTTAGTATTTGATTAGTTTGGGGCATAATTTTATATCGACTGTCTGCTCTGTAATTGATGATCCAAACGATTTCTTTTCCAGAACACAACAACCATACTCGTTCTTTGGCTAACAAAGATAATTTTTCGTCTTTAAAATATTTACTTAATTTCTTTTTCCCTTTCATTCCCAGTGGATAAAAGTAGTCGCCTTCTTTCCATTTTCTTACACTCAAAGGGTACTTTAACTTTTCTTTATCTACAAAAATCGTCTTCAAATTTGGATTATCCATCTCGTCAACCTCCTTAAAACGCATCGTTCCCGAAGGAAACATTAACATGGTTTCTTCTTCAGGAATTGAATACACATGATCCGGTAATTCTTCGATTATTGGGCTTAATAATAAATGTTCTCGATCCTTTACCAAACGATGGGTTGCAGAAAAAATCTGTTTCCCGGATTGCGCCGTTACCATTTGTTCGATATCGCTCCAAGCTGTAAACCCATAATCTTTTAATAGGAAAAATAAGCTACTCTTTGAATTACCATAACTCTGTAATCGATTAATCGGAATTTTTATAACACCATTCTCCCCCAAGAGGAACAGCTCTTTTTTTAGCAAGAGAACTTGTGACTTGATAAAGTTAGTACTAGCTTGTATATTGGCTACAGTAGTTTGAAAGTTTTTAAGTAGGCTTGGATTAATCATCTTCAACTCTGGGATCACATCATGCCTCAATTTATTTCTAAGGTATTTGGTACTCTTATTACTACTATCCTCTCTCCATTGCAACTTTCGCTTCTTAGCAAACTTTAGCAAATCTTCCCTCGAAAAATTAAGTAAAGGCCTGATATATTTTCCATTTACTTCTGGAATACCGGCAAGTCCTTCTATTCCCGTTCCTCTTGACAAATTGATCAAAAAGGTTTCGAGATTGTCATCGGTATGATGCGCGGTTAGGATATAATCGTATTGATGGAGTTCGGCCATTTCATCAAACCAACGATATCTCAACTCTCGAGCTGCCATTTGTATTGACAAATTATGAGCTGCTGCATACTTTTCGGTATCAAATGAAGTTGTAAAACAAGGAATATGTAATTGCTGAGCATACGCTTTTACAAAAGCTTCATCCCCGTCACTCTCTTCATTTCGAAGCTTAAAATTACAATGTGCAACTCCTGTTTCAAAAGAGGTCTCAATACATAATTTTACAAGCACCATACTATCCAATCCTCCGCTACAGGCAATCAATATTCTGCTCCCCAGCAAAAAAGGGAGTTGTGTAGAAATATGCTCTTTAAATTCCTGTGCTAACAAGATATTTGTCTTTTTTTACGGTTTTTCAAATATACAATTTTGATTTACCAATAACATTACACTCAAAACATTGATTTATCCATTGATTTTCAAGTTTTTAACATCAAAATTGGTTTGTTTTCGTTATTTTTAAAACAACAACTCTTAAATCAAGGACCAATGACAAGGACAGATGAATTGCAGAAATTTTATAGGGCTGATGATCAAAGGGAATTTAGTAAAAAATTACTTTCTATTGTTCCTCACTTACATCCATATGTAAAACACCGATTATACATTGCTGAAAGTGTTGGTATTTTGCCGCAAAACATGTATTGTTCTAACGGTATAATAGACGATGCTATTGTAAAACTACACCAGGATAAATTTGATATCCATATGGATACCTTATCCCTGGAATTACAACTTTTCAAAATTGCCGACGAACTTATTGATGAATTGTATCTAAGAGAAGGTTGGCATCAGCGAAGTATTAGTACGAACCATTTCCTAAAAAACGAATTGGAGAAACTAGAAGAAGTGTATACTACAGAAGGTAACGAACTAATCATGAAAGAAGATCTGAATGACATATGCTACCATCAATCTTCTGAAAACAAACAAAACTTCATCTATGATGATCTGGATTCTGAAATCCTTCGTATCATTGACGCCGAGCCCTCTACAGATTTTAGGAAACAGAAACTCTTAGGTAAATTCTACAGTTGGTTACCGATGAAAACTTCCAAAATCATTGATTTATTCGTGTTTGGTAAACTTAATTTTGACGAAATTGCTACCATCATGGAAATCACCGCGAATGATGTAAAGGAAACTATTATTAATGTTAGAAAGAGTTTCAGGAAAAATCTTATTTAACTAAAACAATATTCCAAAAATCAATTAAACACCTTCAAGCACTTCGCGCATTGCTTTAGCTTTTAGCAAACATTCTTCGTATTCCTTATCGGGATCGGATTTGGCTGTGATTGCTCCCCCAACGGTATAGGATATATAGTTCTCTTCAGCATTATACAAAATACTACGTATCACTACATTAAAGTCGAAGTCTCCCTTGGGAGTAAAATATCCCACCGCACCACTGTACAATCCGCGTTTAGATTCTTCCAGGTTTTCAATAATCTGCATAGCAGAAATTTTAGGTGCTCCGGTCATACTTCCCATGGGGAATGTAGTCTTGATTACTTCTACCGGAGAGGTTGTTTCCTTCACCTCAGAGACAACCGTCGAAATCATTTGATGCACTTGTTTGAAGCTATATACTCCACAAAGTTCTTCTACCTTCACCGAACCTTTGACCGCAGTTCTGGACAAATCGTTACGTACCAGATCCACGATCATAATATTCTCTGAACGCTCTTTTAAATCTGCTTTTAATTGCGTTGCAAACTTTTCATCCTCTGTCTTATCTTCGGCTCGTTTGGCAGTTCCTTTTATAGGCTGCGAAATGATCTTCTTCCCTTCTTTTCGAATATATCGTTCTGGAGATGCTGACAACAAATATTGATTGTCGAACTTCAAAAATGTAGCAAAAGGTGGTTGCGAAATAGCATTGAGATGGTGATAGGTTTGTAAAGGATCTATACAACTGTCTTTGGCAAAAAACTCCTGGCAAAAATTGGCTTCATAAATATCTCCCCGATGTATATGATCCAACATCAGCCCGACCTTTTTCTTATACACATCTTTGGTCATCCCAAGGCTAATTTTCACTTTACCACAATCACTATCTTCTTTTTCCAGCAATTGAATCGTATCCGGTAACTCCTGGATTTCCTGAAAATCATCATCCATCTCATCATCCACCATACGCAAATAGTGCATCTCTAATTCGTTACCTTTCAGCAACAACAATTTCTTGGGTTGAAAAAAATACAGATCAGGAAATAGCAGGCCATCTTTGTTTTGTGAAATTAAATGCTCCACATCATTCTTCAAATCATAAGATAGATATCCAAAAATCCAATCGGCCGTTTTCTCCTGGTATTCTTTTAACTCTGCAAAAGCGTTTACGTGATCTGTTTTTATTGTAGTAAAGGCCTCAACCGCCAAAACAGCATCATAACTAGAATACAGTTGCTGATACGAATTAGAATCCAACAAAATAGCTTCATCAAATGTCTGCGCCCATTGTAACATTTGATTTTTGAAAGAAGCGGGATCTGTTAAAGCATATTTTTGGGTACTTCGCACGGCATCATTTAATTTGATGTGCAAAAGTACTTATAACTTGTTTTAATCCCAACAAAAGTGTCTCGTCTGATACAGTATCAGATTCCATAGAAAAATTATCATAAAAAGAAGGAAAACTGAAACTCTCGATAATCTCACCTCCAAAACGCGGGAAAATACCTTTAGCGTATTCTAAGGAGCTTAATCCTCCTCTTTTTCCTGGAGAAGTACTCATCAATAATATTTTTTTGCCCTCCAAAAAATTACGATCCAGTCGAGACAACCAATCCACAATATTTTTGAAAAAAGCACCAAAACTTCCGTTGTGTTCATTAACCGAAATGATTAAAGCATCGGCTTCCGAAATTTCCTTTTTCAAACCCATAGCCATGGCAGGAAACCCTTTTTTCTCTTCATCTTCGCTATACATGGGCATAGTATAACTATTCAAATTCAAGACCATAATCTCATGTTCCTTAATCTCTGAGGCTACATACTTTACTAATTTGTGATTGATCGATGTGCTGCTGTTAGACCCGGCAAAAGCAAGAATCTTTTTCATATTTGTGTGATTTTGATTTCAAAATTAACCAAAATGCATACAGTCACAAAATAAGGCTACCTTTGTACCATCAAAATCGAAACCATTGACTTTTCAAGATCTTAATTTAAGTACTCAACTTTTAAACGCTCTAGACGATTTAGGGTTTACCACTCCTACTCCAATTCAGGAAAAAGCATTTCCAGTAGTCATGTCTGGTAAAGATGTGGTGGGGATAGCACAAACCGGTACGGGTAAAACCTATGCCTACATGCTTCCTATTTTGCGAATGCTTAAATATTCGGTTCAACAAAACCCAAGAGTTTTAGTGCTCGTTCCTACCCGCGAACTGGTAGTACAAGTAGTAGATGAAATTGAAAAGTTATCCACTTATATCAACGTTCGCATTGCTGGTGTATACGGGGGGACTAATATCAACACACAAAAACAAGTTGTTGCTCAGGGGTTAGATATTATTGTAGCAACCCCAGGTCGTTTGTATGATCTTGCAGTAAGTAGAGCACTGCAATTAAAATCCATACAAAAATTAGTAATCGACGAGGTAGATGTGATGATGGACCTAGGATTTAGGCATCAGCTGATGAACATTTTTGACATCCTACCACAGCAGCGGCAAAATATTATGTTCTCGGCAACGATGACCGAACAGGTTGAAGAAATCATAAAAGATATTTTTATCAATCCTAAAAAAATATCAATTGCCAAAAGTGGAACACCGTTAGAGAATATCAAACAATATGCATACAGTACAGCAAACTTTTATACCAAAGTAAATCTACTAGAATATCTTCTAGAAGATAACGAAGTGTTTCAAAAAACCTTGCTTTTTGTAGCTAACAAGCGTATGGCAGATCGTTTGTTTGAGCGATTCGAAAGAACATTCCCAGACCAATGCGCTGTTATTCATTCTAACAAAACTCAAAACTATCGCCTTCGAAGTATTGAACAGTTCGAAAGTGGGGAACATCGTATTTTGATCGCTACGGATGTTATGGCTAGAGGATTGGATATCGACGATATCTCTCATGTAATCAATGTGGATACTCCTGCATACCCAGAGAATTATATGCACCGTATCGGTAGAACGGGTAGAGCGCAAAAGAAAGGAAACGCCATCATCATGGTGACTTCGCAAGAGGAAGAATCTCTCGAAGCCATTGAAGCACTAATGGAAATGAAGATAGAACAGCTTTCTTTTCCGGAAGCTGTAGAAATTTCTGAAGAACTTACTCCAGAAGAGCAACCCAAAATCAAGGAAATCTATAACCCCCATAAACGTCCTAACGATGATGAAGCTGGTGCAGCCTTTCATGAAAAAAAGGAAAAAAACAAAAAAGTAAATCTGGGTGGAAAGTATAAACGAGAGATCAAAAAGAAGTACAAAAAACCCAAAACTCGTGGGGATAAGACGTTTAATCAAAAGAATAAAAAACGAAAGAAGCGATAATTCAAGATATTAAACGCTTAGAAACAATTGCTATTTATGGCTTCTATATTTACACATGGTTTCTTGGCATATGGTATTGGAAAGACCTTTCCCAAATCCATGATCAACACAAAATTCTGGATCCTTGGTATCTTATGTGCTATGTTACCAGATGCCGATGTGGCTGGGTTTAAATTTGGTATTGCTTATGAAGATTTTTGGGGACATCGCGGATTTTCGCATTCACTGGTTTTTGCAGTCTTGCTAGGATTTCTGGTTACCATCATTTTTTATCGAAGACACTTTTTCTCACGTACCGGGTTACTTTTAATCCTATACTTTACGCTATGCACAGCTTCTCATGGAGTTCTGGATGCTATGACTAGAGGTGGATTAGGGATTGCTTTTTTCTCACCATTTGATGATACCCGATATTTCTTTCCTTGGCGCCCAATCATGGTATCGCCTATTGGAGCCAGTAACTTTTTTGGAATTTGGGGCATTAAAGTATTGTTAAGTGAACTTATTTGGATCGGAATTCCCGTTGGGATTTATATCTTAGTTGTACGATTAATCAAAAAGAAGAAAAACCACCCGACCATATGAGGATCAATCCAATGAGTAAAGCACTCTTATTTGTATTTCTGTGTGCTCAATTCATTTCTTGCCAAACTCATAAAGATGTTGAAACAATTATTGTTTCAGAGGATTTAAAACTACTCAAAATCACCGATAACGCTTATATCCATATTTCTAATATTACTTTACAAAATGGAGCCCTATTTCCTTGTAATGGTTTTGTATACAAAAATGAGGGACAAGCCTATGTTTTTGATACTCCTGCAAATGATACTGCAACCAAAGAGCTGATCCAATGGCTTCAGGATGATCAAAAGCTAACTATAAGAGGAGTAGTTTTTAATCATCATCATAATGATTGTATCGAAGGAATGGATGTCTTTAAACAATACAATATCCCATCTATTGCTTCGCAAAAAACCGCATTTTTTATGCAACAAGAAAATTCAGGATCCGTGGATCGCATCTTCGAAAATAGCCTAGAGCTCACACTTGGAAATAAGACTATCATTAATAGATTTTTTGGAGAAGCGCATACAGCTGATAACATCATTTCGTATTTCCCAGAAGAGAAGATCATTTTCGGAGGGTGTATGATCAAAAGTCTTGAGGCAAGAAAAGGAAATCTAGCCGATGCCAATGTCATTGCATGGCCCTTTACCGTGCAAAACATCAAAAAGGCTTATCCTGAAGTTGCCATTGTAATCCCAGGTCATGGAGTGCATGGAGATAGCACATTACTGGATTATACTATTTCCTTATTTCAAACTAACGAAAACCAATGAATACAAAAGATAAAACAAAGAGCAAAAAGAAACCTAAGGTGAGCATGATCACCGCATTTAAAACTATTATTTGGCCAAGACGCAATTTGGTCTTTATTGGATTGGTTTTAATTATTTTTAATAGAATCGCTGGTTTAATCTTACCCTGGAAAAGTAAAGCTTTACTGGATGAAGTAATCCCTAGTAAAGATATGGGTGAATTATACGAACTATTGATCATAGTAGGGTTGGCCATATTGATTCAAGCGACCACGTCATTTCTTTTAACTCGAATTTTGAGTGTGCAGGCGCAATACCTCATCTCAGAATTACGTGCCCAAGTGCAAAAAAAGGTGCTTTCCTTACCTATTAGTTTTTTTGACAACACCAAGTCCGGCTCTCTTGTATCACGAATTATGAGTGATGTTGAAGGAGTGCGAAATTTGATCGGTACAGGATTAGTACAACTGGTTGGCGGTACGTTTACAGCCATTGTTTCTTTGATTCTTTTAATTTACATCAATCCCTGGATGACCTTATTTGTGCTTGTTCCTGTTACTTTATTTGGCATCATCGCTCTTAAAGCCTTCAAATATATTCGACCTATTTTTAGAGCTCGAGGTGAAATTAATGCCGAAGTAAAAGGTCGACTTACTGAAACGCTAGCAGGTGTAAGAGTCATTAAAGGATTTAATGCCGAAAAACAAGAAAATAAGATTTTTGAAAGAGGAGTTGATCGATTGTTTCAAAATGTAAAAAAGAGTTTGACCGCCACTGCGTTAATGACAAGTTCTTCTACTTTCCTTTTGGCAGGTATTGCCTCTACAGGAATCATGGGGATCGGTGGTTATTTTATGATGCAAGACAGTATGACCACAGGTGATTTTCTGTTTTTTACTATGGTGCTTGCCTTTATGATCGCCCCTATTGTACAAATGAGCAATATTGGAAGTCAATTAACCGAAGCCCTAGCTGGTTTGGACAGGACTGAAGAATTGATGAACATGACTCCCGAAGAAGAGATTGAGGACCGAAATATTGTTTTGGACCAAATCGATGGTGATATTATTTTCGACAATGTGAGTTTTGCCTATGAAGAAGGAAAAGAAGTATTGCACAACATAAGCTTTAGGGCTCAGTCTGGTTCGGTAACTGCTTTGGTAGGAAGCTCAGGTTCTGGAAAATCTACCATTGCAGGATTGGCAGCTACTTTTCTCAATCCAAAATCCGGGATCATTACCATAGATAGCCATGATATCTCTAAAGTAAAACTCAAGAGTTACCGTAAGAATCTGGGAGTGGTACTCCAGGATGAATTTTTGTTTGAAGGTACTATTCGGGAAAACATTCTTTTCCCTCGTCCTGATGCCACCGAGGCACAATTACAATCTGCAGTAAAGGCGGCTTACGTAAATGAATTTACAGATCGCTTTGAAGATGGATTAGACACTTTAATCGGAGAACGAGGGGTGAAATTATCCGGAGGACAACGTCAGCGTATCGCGATAGCCAGAGCTATATTGGCCGATCCAAAAATTATTATTCTAGACGAAGCCACATCGAATCTGGATACCGAAAGCGAAGCCTTGATACAGAAAAGTCTTGCCGAACTCATGAAAGGACGTACCACATTTGTGATTGCCCACAGATTAAGCACCATAAAAAAAGCAGATCAGATACTTGTTATCGAATCTGGAAACATTGCGGAGCGTGGTACCCATGATGAATTAATTAAAGCCGAGGGCAGGTATTTTGACCTGTATACCTACCAGGCTCGAATTTAATTCTCTAAAGTTTCCTTAAAATCTGTTGATATCCACTATCCATAACGACTTACCTAAAAAGTAAGTCTATGAAAAAGATTGTGTTTATCCTTTTGGCGTGTCTGCAATTAGGAACCTTGGAAGCTCAAAACAATACTCATTTTCCCAAACAGGATTACGATTATTTTCTAGATTTTTTTGCCACCAGAGATCGTAATACACATCAAAAAGCGTTAATATACATTGATGATAACTGGTCTGAAGATTTTGAAGCTTTGGCTATAGAGAGCTTGTATTTTTTAAAAAGCCCCTCTACCTCAAGTAAGCTTTTGAATATCTTGCAAAAAAAACCGGTAAAAATTACACCTACGATTTCAATCAATGGTACGAGTATCTTTGGAACAAAGATGCTACGTATAATGAGGGATATTACTTTTTTAAAGCCGCTTTACATAGAGCGATAGATTCCAGATTTGCTAAGTATTTTTTGAGTCGCCAAGGTCAATCTAAAATCCGATTAGATGAAGTACGTTGGGGTGGTGTTATCCAGGATGGGATTCCTCCATTGCGAAATCCCAATATGATCAACGCCAATCAGGCCTCCTATTTGGAAGATGATCATATCGTATTTGGGATATCGATTAATGGAGATACACGAGCTTATCCCAAACGAATTTTGGCTTGGCACGAAATGTTTACCGATCAGGTTGGAGGAGTTCCGGTAGCTGGGGTGTATTGCACACTTTGTGGTACTGTTATTCTCTATAAAACTGAACAAAATGGCGTGCAATACCAAATGGGTACCAGTGGTTTTTTATATCGTTCTAACAAATTAATGTATGATAAAAAGACACAATCTTTATGGAACACCTTATGGGGAAAGCCAGTTATTGGCCCTTTGGTTGATAAAGGGATTGAACTCGAATACCTTAGTGTGGTCACCACCACTTGGGGCGAATGGAAAAAGAGGCATCCGGAAACTAAAGTATTGTCTCTTAAAACTGGACATGATCGTAATTATGACGAAGGGATTGCCTACAAAGACTACTTTTCTACAGATGAGTTAATGTTTAATATTCCTAAAAACGATAAAAGATTAAAAAACAAACAAGAAATTCTGGCCATACGACTACCCGGAGAGACTGAAGAAAACATTGCCATTTCTTCCAAATATCTACGAAAGAATCCAATACATACCGGTGTAATCCATCAAAAAAGCTTTATTGTATTTACGGATAAAAGCGGAGCACATCGGGTATATTTCAACAAAACCATTGAATTTGCAGCTTATGATGGGCAGTCTAAAGCAACCGATAGTAAAGGCAACTCCTGGCAGTTGGAAGAAGAAGAATTAATCAATACGAAAACGCAAGAGGTTTTAAAAAGAGTTCCTACACACAATGCGTTTTGGTTTGGTTATAAAGCAGCTTTTCCTGATGTTACTCTAATAAAATAAAGAACGCTCCTCATAATTGGATGACTCCTTTTTCTATTGAAAAATGATCGTATTTAGAACCAGTCTTAACGCTCATTTTAATACATTTAAATACACAAAAAATCGTTTAGCTATGAAAAATGTAAAAAAAGCGGGTGATGCTCCTATTCCCTGTCAATTAGAAGCAGATAAAAATTATGCCTGGTGTAGTTGTGGTTTTAGTTCTGACCAACCTTTTTGCAACGGAAACCATAAAAAAGAAGACGGTACCGATCCAGTAATTTTTAAGGTTGAAGCATCTAAAGAAGCATATTTATGTACCTGTAAACAAACCAAAAACCCTCCTTATTGCGATGGGTCTCACAAAAACTAAAATTATGAAGCTCTAATTTATTTCCTTCAATTAGAACTTCATATCTTATATTATTCTCTTATTAATTCTGTGGTTTTGGCGCCCAGGTGTAATACCATTTTATCCTGCTCTGGAAAAAATTGAATTTGCACTCCCGTTTGATCAGATTTAAACACATCTTTTTCGTAAGATTCTACCGGAAATGTGGGTCCATTCTTCGCATTAACAATCAGTAATGTATCTTCTTTGGTGATTTTTATTTGATGTGGAAACTTGTTTGCCTTATACACGCCCAAATACGAATCTAACTCTTCGGTTCTCAAGGCTAAAGGAGGTTTGAACTCAGGGAACTCATATGGAGCTCCGAAGTATATTTTGGCTACTCCCATTAATATATCGGTTAACCCTAGGACAACTCCATTGGACAAATATGTAATGATCAGTTCGTTTTCAGGAATGTAAATCGCAATGGATTGAAAACCATCTATTCCTCCAGAATGCCCGTAATTTTCTCCATCTGTATATGGAAATTCCATTAAGCCCAAACCAAATCGATCTACCAATCGTTTCATCTCATCCAATGATTTATCAGAGACTAGTTTCCCTTTGAATAAACTATTATAAAAAATGGCTACATCTTTTGGTGTAGATATAATAGCACCTGCTGCTGCCGGAACACTCATATCTGTTTCTGGCTGTGCCACCCAATTGGCATGTAGCATATAGGAATTCGCTTCGTTATTAGCTATATCAATTTTGGCACCGTAGCTTGTATTTTTCAAGTCACAAGGCATCACTATTCGTGATTTCAAAATCTCTGCATAACTCTTGTTTTCAATATCCTCCAGAATATAACCCAGTAGTAGATAGTTCGTGTTCGAGTATTTTGCTTTTTTGTTGGGTTTGAATTGTATTTCTTTTTCTACCATTCGGTCCAACATCTCGGTTCTGGTATTAGGTCTTAGCATCCACTGTCTAAAATCTTTATCTCCTGTTATATTAAAAAGACCACTACGATGCCTTAAGAGGTGCTCGATAGTAATTTTGTCGGCATTCGGCATTTGCGGAAAATACGTACTAAGCGGAGTATCGAGAGTTAACTTACCTTCGTCTATCAATTGCATGATTAGCGTAGCTGTAAATGTTTTGGTGATAGAGCCTATTCTGTATTTTGTTTCACTATTGGCTAACAATTTTTCAGCTACATCGGCATAACCTATAGACCGAGCATATACTTCATTACCTGCCTTGTGAATGGACAAACTTCCCATTGCCTTATTTTTTTGCGATAAATGAGTAAGAAAACTGTCTAACTTTTGTGTATTGACCATTTGTGCCTGTATAGTTACAGCAACAAATAGTAACAGCATCGTGATTGATTTTTGCATGATATTTGTCTTTTATTCTTCTTTTTGCACCCAGGTGAATACTGTTGTCGCTGCTCTGGAAACCACAAATACAAAACAGCCGAATAAGGTAGGTAATGCTGATACTTTTAATCCTCCAGCCAGCATGCTGGTAGAAATATCTCCTAACATTTCTATACGATCGAACGCTTCTATAAGCCCAATAAGCTGCCCCAAAATACCCCAAACCAAGATTAGCAGTCCTAAGGAGTTAATCAGTTTTATGTATTTTGAAGACCAACGTTTTTCTCGATAGAATACCCATATACTCTTTATGACCAAAAACAGTATTACTAAAAGAACCATCAAAATTGGTACCATAAAAAATGGACCTCCTTCATGTAAGAGTTGAAAGACAGGGAATGATGCAGATTGATCTTGAGATTGAATAAAAAATAGTGATATCATAATAACTGGTGTTTAATTTATAAATAATATGTGAGCGATAATGCTCGAAGGTTATTTTTTCTTGATCATTTCTATTTCAGGATACTGTTCTGAAGAAAATTCTTTATAAAGTGCAATAGACTTACTTCGAAGATGTTTATCAAAAAACGCTAAAACCAATTGATTGGTAATGTCGCTCATTCGTTTGGGTGCAATAGTTCCTGTTTCTGTTAAGGCATTAATTTTGGTCCAATACGAAAGATCTCCAAAATTGGTATGCGTACTGGATGCAATAGTAGCTAGGTAGTAATCCCCTCTGGTAATACGATCGTAGATGTAAAAATTGGGGGTAAAGAATTCTTTATAATTTCTATCGGCATGCATGACCAGCAATGACACCTTCAGAGTTGTATCGATTGCTCTTCCCCACTGCGCTCCGTCTAAATTAATCACTCCTTTAACTCTTGAGTCTACAGCAGCATTTTGAACGACCGCAGCTCCACCCCAGGAATGTCCCATAAGACCAATGTTGTTTACATCAAATTTTTGAAAAAACACACTATCCGGATTATTATTCAGCAGTTCGATTTGATCCAGTACAAAAGAAATATCGTCCGACCATCGATCCAAACTTTCAAAATATGGCAGATGTTGGATCACCTTACTCAACAATTCATATTTTCTAGTGGTATCTTTTTCTTGTTTAAAAAGTTCATTGGTTTCATTTACAAACTTAAAATCAACATCCTCATTCATTTTTTTGATGTTCTCTTCACTCCATCGGATTCGTTCTCCTTCATACTCTGTTAAAAATGATTCATACATATGATCAATACCCACAACCATATATCCTTTGCTTACCATTTCTTCAACAAGTGTAGTATACATTTTAGCGCTCCATGTTAAGCCATGAGACAATACCACTACGGGTAAGCGCTTGTTTTTGATTATGGGTAAAAGTCGTTGTGTATGCGTTTTGGTAAGGTTAAAATGAGAGGCCATAAACGTAGGCATACCTTTACTTTGTGCAAACACTTCGGCATATCCATCATCCAGATATCGTTCAGGCTCGGTAATCTTTTTTGAAGAAGGATACCAGATATGAACCGTCAGTTTTCTTCTATCATCATCAACCTCTGTAATCAATTCGGGTCTGGATTGATCTTCAAAATACAAAGTATCTACTCCTACGGTATAATCCCCGGTTGGCTTTGGAAACTTGATTACTGGCATGACCATACCTAAAACAAATGCTACAATAGATAACAACATCCCCAAACCGGATCCTATTCCTCTTATCCATCGGTTGATCCTGGGACGAACATAAAAGAGTATTCCAATCACAAATGAAACATATCCCAAATACATTTGCCATCTGCTTTGCTCAATCAGTAAGTGTAGTACCAGAAATAGTTTCGCGCTGTACAATATCCATTTCTTGATTGATGAGTTCTTAAGAAAAATGCTGATAAAAAAAGCTATAACACTTAGTAAAAAAGTAATCTCTAAAATTCGCATTGAAGAATGATTTTGATATTGATTCGGAACAAAATTAAGATCAAAGAGACCTCAACATTTTTAATTTCGATCAATGACCAAATTAGCATTGCATATAGCAGGTCCAGTTACAAATGTTGTTCAAAATGTCAAAAGAGGGAGCAATTCAGTTATTCACCTCATTAATCATGCTGTTTTAAAAAATATACGGATATTAGAAGCGTATCCATAATGTGATGATCTCAAAAGAATTTATTTTCAAAAAAATCGCGCAAATAATATTACACGCTGCCTTTTGGACGATTGTGTTGTTTTGTTATACCTATTTCTTTGGATACAATACTAATGACATTCATTATGTGTTTTCGTTCTCTTTGTTTTTGATGCCAGTAACCATGGGAACAACATATACGGTGATCGAACTGTTGATTCCTAAATATCTGTTTCAGCAGAAGTATTTGCTCTTTGTCTTATACTGTATATACACCATTATAGTTTCTGCTTATTTTATTGTGATTTCCTTTTTTTATGGGCTGATATTTCTTACTGAAACAAAAGTTGCCGATATGGCTCCCATGACAAGAAGTCCCCTATTCCTTTTTATCGCGGTATACTTTGTGGTTTTTATCGCCAGTGCTTTAAACCTTGCTTATCGCAACTACAAATCCATTACGGCGAATCAACAGCTAACTCATAAAATTCTGGAGACACAATTAAAGTTGAAAGAACAAGAACTTCAGTACTTAAAAATGCAGATTCATCCTCATTTTCTTTTTAATACATTAAATACGATGTATGGATTTGCCATCAAAAAATCTGAAGAAACTCCTGAACTTATTCTAAAACTCTCAAATCTTCTGGATTACTTGCTGTATCAAAGTGATAAACCTATGGTTCCTTTACAAGAGGAAATAGAGCACATCAAAGATTATGTCGCTCTGGAAAAAATGCGTTTTAGAGATAGCTTGGCTATTGAAGTAGACCTACCTGTAGTAAATAGCACCATAGAAATCCCTCCTATGTTACTTATCCCTTTTGTAGAGAACAGTTTCAAACACGGACAAATACGAAATGATAAATTATATATCTATATCAAACTTACACTTACTGGTGACGAATTGTATTTTCACATCAAAAATTCGATTCAAAATGACGAAGCTGAACATTCGCCAGGAATTGGCTTAAGCAATGTCCAAAAACGCCTTGAACTTCTATTCAAAAATAACTATCAATTAGAAACGCATAAAGACTGTGAGTGGTACACCTCCAAATTACAATTAAACATTTCAAAATCTTCGGTTAATGAATACTAAAGTTTCCTGCATCATAGTAGACGATGAACCTACGGCACGGGATATCATCAAAGATCATTTAAGTAAAATAGATCGAATCGAAATTATTGCAATTTGCGCCAATGCTATGGATGCCTTTAGCTGTATTAATGAAAAAGCTGTGGATTTGATTTTTTTGGATATACACATGCCTGGTATTTCTGGCATTTCATTTGCCCGATCCATTAATAAAAACATTAAAATCATTTTTACTACTGCCTACAGAGAATATGCTATCGATGGTTTTGACTTGCATGCTGTAGATTATTTATTAAAACCAATCTCTTTTGAACGCTTATTGAAATCATTGAACAATTACTTTGAAGTGTATCAAAAACCTACTAAAGATATTCAAGAGAATTCATTGCATACAGATTACATTTTTGTACGGTCGGACCGACGTATGAAACGAATAGATTTTTCTGATATTTTATATATCGAAAGCTATAGTGATTACTTAAAAATACATTGTACTTCTGGAGTGATCACAACCCGAGAGACTATTAGTAATATGCAGTCCAAACTCCCTACGCAAGACTTTATTCGTATCCACCGTTCTTTTGTTGTGGCTATATCCAAAATAGATTCTTTTTCTAATGAAGAAGTTGTAGTAGGCAACAAATCACTCCCTATCAGCAGGAACTATAAGACCGGGGTTCTAAAAACACTCGAACAGCTATAACTTCATCAAATAAAAAAGGCGAACTTCTTAAGCTCGCCTTTTTTATATTTATATTCTTATTCCTTTACATATGCAAAGGTCTATTATCTGTAGCTGCCAAGGCCGCTTCTTTTACTGCTTCTGTAAAAGTAGGGTGTGCATGCGACATACGTGAAATATCTTCGGCAGATGCTCTAAACTCCATAGCGGTTACTGCTTCGGCTATGATATCTGCACAACGTGCTCCGATCATGTGTACCCCTAGTACCTCATCAGTTTTTTCATCAGCCAAAATCTTAACAAATCCATCTAAATCAGCACTCGCTCTAGATCTTCCTAACGCTCTAAACGAAAACTGACCTGATTTGTAGGCTACACCGGCTTCTTTTAATTCTTCTTCGGTTTTACCAACTGCAGCAACTTCTGGCCAGGTATAAACCACTCCAGGTATCAGGTTATAGTCGATATGCGGCTTTTGCCCTGCTAATGTTTCTGCCACAAAAACTCCTTCTTCTTCGGCCTTATGGGCTAACATCGCTCCTTTTACCACATCTCCAATAGCATAAATATTAGGCACATTGGTTTGCAAATGATCGTTTACCTCAACCTGTCCTCTTTCATTAATTTTTACTCCGGCAGCTTCAGCATTTAATCCATCGGTATAAGGACGACGCCCTACAGACACCAAACAATAATCACCTTTGAATTGTACCGGATTTCCTTTTTTGTCATCTGCAGTTACAGTTACTTGTTTCGCTGTAGCTTTTACTTCGGTAACCTTATGAGAAGTGTAGAATTTCACTCCTTGCTTTTTCAATACTTTCTGTAATTCTCTGGATAAAGCTTTGTCCATTCCTGGAATAATTCTATCCATATATTCTACCACAGAAACCTCGGCTCCCAAACGGCGATATACTTGTCCTAGCTCCAATCCTATAACACCACCACCTATAATCACCATGTGTTTTGGTACTTCTTTTAACTTTAACGCTTCTGTAGAAGTAATCACTCTCTTTTTATCTATTTTGATAAAAGGTAATGTTGAAGGTTTTGAACCTGTGGCGATGATTGTATTTTTCGCTTCGATGGTTTCTGTTGTTCCGTCTGCCTTTGTAATGTCGATATGAGTAGCATCTTTAAAAGCACCAACACCTTCATACACCTCGATATTATTTTTCTTCATCAAGAAATCCACTCCTCCTGTAGTTTGATCTACTACTGCTTGCTTACGAGCGATCATTTTTTCGAGATTGATTTTTACTTCTCCAGGAATTTCAATTCCATGATCAGCAAAATGCTTTACTGCATGCTCATAGTGATGAGAAGAATCTAGCAATGCCTTACTGGGGATACACCCTACGTTAAGACAAGTTCCACCAAGTGTTGAATATTTTTCGATTATTGCAGTTTTCATACCTAGTTGTGCGCATCGAATAGCGGCTACATATCCACCAGGTCCAGAGCCAATCACGGCTACATCATATGTACTCATAATAGATTATTATGTTGTCGTATTAATAGTGAACAACAAATGTACGAATGTTTTATTTCTTACAGAAGTACAGGGATTCTGAAATTTTTGCCAAAAAGCAATATTAAGACTACATAAAAAGTTATACATTTAACTCAAATTAGATATTGATATTTCGATCAAAGTATGACTTGATTTGCAAAGAGATATCTCTTCTCTAAAAAACCAAAACATAATGCGCTATTTATCAGCACTTTTCTTACTTATAGTGATTATTTTCTGGAGTTCCTGTCGTAAGGATTTCGAATCAGGACCAAGTATAGGGAATCTAGAATTTTCGGTAGATACTCTTTTTCTGGATACCGTTTTTACAAACATCAGCTCGAGTACTTATAGTTTTAGAGTATATAATAGAACAAATGATGACTTTACCATTCCAACCATAGCCCTAGAACGTGGAGAGAGTTCTAATTACAGACTTAATGTAGATGGTATCCCTGGAAAATCCTTTGAAGATATTCAAGTTTTGGCAAAAGACAGTATTTTCATCTTTGTAGAAACCACTACGGATATTACCTCACAAACTAATGATCTGGAGTTTTTATACACCGATCGTATTATTTTTGATGCAGGAGGAATTCCACAGGATGTAGATTTGGTTACCTTGGTCAAAGATGCCATTTTTCTATTCCCTTCTCGGGATGCGATGACCGGAGAAGTCGAGACCTTATTATTAGGAGTCGACAATGAAAATAATGAGATCCGTATAGAAGGGTTCTTTCTGGACAATGATCAACTCAATTTCACCAACGAAAAGCCTTACGTAATTTATGGATATGCTGCGGTACCTAGTGGACAAACCCTGGTTATAGATCCTGGTGCAAGAATCCATTTTCATGCTAATTCTGGATTGATTGTAGCCAATAATGCCACATTACAAGTTAATGGAGAGTTGAGTACAGATCCCGAACGTATGGAAAATGAAGTCATTTTTGAAGGAGATCGATTAGAACCCGGTTTTAGTGATATCCCGGGACAATGGGGCACCATTTGGTTAACAGCTGGAAGTACAGGGCATACCATTAATCATGCAACCATAAAGAATGCTACAGCAGGTATATTGATGGATTCTAATGATGGAGGTCCTGACCCTACTCTCACCATAACGAATACGCAGATATATAATTCTTCAAACGTTGGTTTATTGGCCAGAACGGCCAACATTCTCGGAGAGAATATTGTCATCAATAATGCTGGACAGGTTGCTTTAAATTGTTCCTTAGGAGGCACCTACAATTTTAATCATTGTACTTTTACGAATTACTCGAGCATAGGAACTGGATTTAGACAACTGCCATCTGTTTTGATTGATAATAATCTGCAAATCAGCGATACCGAAGTTGTAGTCGCGGATTTATTGGCTGCTAATTTTACGAATTGTATTATTTACGGTAATCAGGATTTAGAACTTTTATTTAGTCGTGTAGATGGAACTGCTTTTAATTATAATTTCCAAAATAGTTTGATTCGATTTAATGACTTTAATGATCGGTTTGTAGATGATCCGTTATATGATTTTGATAATACATCTCTTTTTGAGAACATCATCTTTAATGAAGATCCCGACTTCAAAGCACCATTTAATAACATGTTGAATATTGGTGACAATTCTGCTGCCAATGGCAGAGCCAGTACTCCTACTTCGGGAACCGATATTCTGGGTACAACACGAAATCCTACGGCCCCGGATATTGGTGCGTACGAAAGTACCGTTTTTGAGGATGGAAATTAACTATGAAATACAATGTATAAAAAAGCGCTTTCGACAAATTGAAAGCGCTTTTTTATTACACGATCATCTTATTTCTATTCTGATAATTGATACGCTGTCATCTTTCCATCTAGCATCTGCGGTACGAGTAACAGCTTCTCTTCTTTATTTAAGAAAATATCCGCAGCACCCGGATTTGAATCCAAAACTTCAGACACCTCTCCTTTTTGATCAATCGCATACACCCCTCCTGCTATCCAATCTGAGATCAGAAATTGGGAATCATATGTTATCAAACCATCATAATTCCCTTTGGGTCCAGTGATATCCTTGATTTGCTTGGTCGACAGATCTATTGACATTAATTTTCCCGGGACTTCAGTTTCAAAAGTTTTTGGGTTAGTGACCACTCCCCAGCTTGCCACATATAGTTTATTATCTACAATTTTGAGTCCATTGGGATAGTCCAATTTTTCATCTTTTAACCAAAGTTCAATTTTCTTATCCTTGATGCTATAAATCGCTTTCCCGCCAAAGGTATCCGTAACATACACGGTGCCATTAGCATCTATTTCAATATCGTTTAGAAAAGTAGCTTTTTCTGCTATGAGTCGGTCTAGAACTTTCCCGGTACTGATATCTACTATTACTACCACATCGATATCGGCGATATATAAATGGTTATTATACAACCCAAGGCCTTTTGGTGCATTCAACCCTGCAATCCATTTTTTTGTTTTGATGTCACCATCAGTGGTTACTATGGAAATATATCCCAATCCGTTTTTCTCGGAAGGTTGCCCAGCCACATTCGACACATAATACACCTTGTTTTCCTTATCAAAAACAACAGATTCTGGCGCTTCCAAACCGTTAACCTCCCAAATCTTTTCCGCCTTTTGAGCACGTACATTAACAAATAATAACACCATAATGCCCATCCATATCATATTTTGTTTCATAATCATAAATTTTAAAATCAAACATTTTAAAGTACATCTCTAATTCTGAGGTACTATTTGATTTCAAAAGTATAACCAACGTGTCTGCTAAAAATTGATATATGATAAGAAAGGGATGTACTAACTTAAGAGTTCTTTTTGACTTGTTTTCGAATCCTGCTTAAGCTTTCCGGAGTAATTCCAAGATAAGAGGCGATCTGATAATTTTTTACGCGTTGCTCGATATTTGGATAACTTTGTAAAAAAGCATCATAACGCTCTTCGGCAGTGTTATTTAAATTGGAAAGTATTCTTTTTTGAAAGGCAACAAAAGCATTTTCAAGTTGTCTACGGAAGAAACGTTCTAATTTAGGAACCTCTTCAAACAGCAATAAAATATCTTTTTTATTGACGCGTAGTAGCTCTGTATCTTCGATACATTCTATATTCAAGATAGATTTAGCTCCAGTGTAATAAGCTATATAATCACTAGACCACCAATTTTCAACGGCAAACTGCAAAGTATGTTCCTTTGCATCTCGATCCAATAAATACGTCCGCAAACATCCACTTATCACGTAGTATTGATGATTGATGTATTGCCCAGAATGCATCACTTGATCTTTCTTTTGAAAAGAGATGGGTTCGAAATAGCCTAAAACCTTCTCAAATTCAGCGCTGGTAAGATCAACTTCTTTGGATAAGTGTTGCTGTAATGGGTGCATATCACAAAATACATATAATGTTTGGTATACAAAGAAAGCATTTTTGAAAGAAAAACATATTTTAGTCTTCTCTTTAGCAACAACCTTATGAACACTTACATTTTCTCATCGCAACGCCTTAGTTTTCGGGAATGGTCAACGGATGATCTTGAAGCTTTATATCAAATCAATAATGATGATAACGTTATGGAATTTTTCCCTTTTAAACCCTCAAAAGAGGATACCGAGGATTTTATTAGAAGAATGCAAAGCATGTATAAGGAACAAGGGTTTTGTTATTTTGCTGTAGACATCTTGGAAAATCAGGAGTTCATAGGGTTTATAGGGCTATCCGAACAAACCTACTTAACAAAACTTGGAACCTTTGTAGATATCGGATGGCGCTTAAAAAAAGTATCTGGAATCAAGGGTATGCTACAGAAGGCGCTAAAGCGTGCCTGGATTATGGTTATCATCAAATTGGTTTGGATACCATATATTCTGTCGCGCCAGAAATTAATGTAAAATCCGAACTCATAATGAAAAAAATAGGAATGGAAAGAATAGAAACCTTTTTGCATCCTAAACTGGAGAACTATCCAGAATTGTTATCTTGTGTATTGTATAAAAAGTCAAAATCTTAATTCTCATGCTATCTAAATATATTCCGAACTTTATATTGCTTTCAATTGTGATCTGCGGAATGCAACAAAGTATTGCCCAAAAAGCAACCATACACGACAAAATCAATGCAGATATTTATGAGAACTTTTCCAAAGCTTTTGAAACATTGGATTATGACCTTTTTGCATCTATACACAGCAAAGAAATGATACGAATTTCAGGAAATGGTGGAGAGATAAAAACAGTTTCTCAATATTTGGAAGGATATCAAAAAAGATGGAGCGAACCCAATAGAAAACCTGCAAAAATCAGCTTCAGACTTTTTGAAAGAATCCTATCGGATTCGCTGATTTCTGACCGAGGTATTTATCGTGTGTATTACACCAATAAAAACAATGAAGAAAAAACATCTTATGGACAATTTCATCTTTTATTAAAATTAGAAGGCAAAAATTGGAAAATCACCCTGGATTACGACTCGAACGAGAACAGAACCATCAACAGCGAAAAATATGAAGAAGCTTTTCCTATTACAGATTTCAAAGACTATTGGAAACAGTAAATAAAGCTACTCTTGACTAATTTTAATATAAATCATCCTTTTAATATGTCCATAAAAATTGCTAAAAAACTAAGAATTACTTTCATATTAGCTTTAGTGCTACTCAACGTAAGTTGTGATCAGGTTTCAAAAAACGTAGTGCGACAAACGATAGCAAAGGAAGAAAGAATTCACGTAATAAAAGATAGTTTTGTATTGACCAAAGTCGAAAACGAAGGTGCGGCATGGAGTGTTGGATCTGATTTATCTCCTATATTGAAAGTCATTTTCTTACAAATCATTC
This sequence comes from Aquimarina sp. KJ22-3, assembly GCF_055808215.1. Taxonomy (NCBI): domain Bacteria; kingdom Pseudomonadati; phylum Bacteroidota; class Flavobacteriia; order Flavobacteriales; family Flavobacteriaceae; genus Aquimarina; species Aquimarina sp. KJ22-3. Next base: position 3,606,823 of record NZ_CM147859.1, read on the forward strand.
CGACTTTGGTTTTGGTCTTTTTACTTCGCCATATACTGATACAAACCAAATACAAAAAAGAAACCGTTGTAGGTTTTGCCTTTATTATAGGTGGTGGTATTGGGAATCTATTTGACCGTATTGTACATAACTCTGTTACCGATTTCCTAATTCTGGATCTCGGGCTTATCAAAACCGAAATTTTCAATCTTGCAGATGTTTCGATTATGGTTGGTTCTATTCTGGTATTGTTCAGTGTTTTGGTAAACAAAGACGAAATCTTATTTAAAAAGTAAAAAGCATGAGTTGGATAAAAGAAATTCCATACGATCAAGCCACCGGGCAATTAAAAAAGATATATGATCGTGTAAAAGGCCCGAATAACAACATCGATAATGTATTATCAATACATAGCTTAAGACCTCACTCTTTAATAGGCCATATGGGACTGTATAAAAACGTACTCCATAATTCTAACAATACGCTGCCCAAATGGTATTTGGAAACGCTAGGTGTATATGTAAGTTCGCTGAATCGATGTAGTTACTGTGTGGATCATCATGCCGAAGGTTTGAAACGATTATTACAAGACGACCATAAATTTCAGGAGATTAAAACTTGTCTTCTCAATGACGATGTAGAAGCACATTTTAAATATCAATTCCTTGCTGGATTAGCATACGCTAAAAAGCTTACGCTAGCGCATCACACTATTACCGAATCAGATATTCATGCGCTACGAGATCAAAATTTGACGGATGGGGAGATTCTGGAAATCAACCAGGTGGTTAGCTATTTTAATTATGTAAACCGAACAGTGGTAGGTCTTGGCGTAAACACTGAAGGTGATATCATTGGTTTATCCCCTAACGACAGTGCAGATCCAGATAACTGGGAACATTCTTAAAAATTGTTTTGCGTAATTTTTTAAAATAAAAAAACCAGTACCGATACTTCGATACTGGTTCTCAAAATTTGTAATCTTACTGATTAGCTTACAAACAATGGCTTATCAGCCATCATTGCATTAACTTCGTCAGCTATCTTGTGTAATTCTTCTTCGTTTTCTACGTTAACGATTACTTTATCGATTAATTCTACAATCTGAAGCATATCGTCTTCTTTTAGACCTCTGGTGGTAACTGCAGAAACTCCTATACGAATCCCTGAAGTAACAAATGGTGATTTATCATCAAACGGAACCATGTTTTTGTTCACGGTAATTTCCGCAACACCCAAAGCTTCTTCAGCTTGTTTTCCGGTCACGTTTTTATTTCTTAGGTCAATCAACATCATATGATTGTCTGTACCTCCAGAAATTACCTCATATCCTTTTTTCACGAATGCCTCTGCCATCACAGCAGCATTTTTCTTCACCTGTACAATATAGTGTAAGAACTCATCGGTTAATGCTTCTCCAAATGCGATTGCTTTTGCCGCAATGATATGTTCTAGTGGACCTCCCTGGTTACCAGGGAAAACAGCACTATCAAACATCGAAGACATCATTCGTTTTTTACCACTTTTCAAAGTAATTCCAAATGGGTTTTCAAAATCTTCTCCCATTAGGATCAACCCTCCTCTTGGTCCACGAAGTGTTTTATGGGTAGTTGTAGTTACTACATGGCAATAAGGAACAGGGTCTGATATTACTCCTTTAGCGATCAAACCTGCTGGGTGTGCAATATCAGCCATAAGAATAGCACCTACGCTATCTGCTATTTCTCTGAATCTTTTGTAATCAATTTCTCTGGAATATGCAGAAGCACCTGCAATGATCAATTGTGGTTGCTCTGCTTCAGCAATCTCCTGGATCTTGTCATAATTTAAACGTCCGGTTTCTTTCTCCACTCCATAAAAAACAGGATTGTATAATTTTCCTGAAAAATTCACAGGAGAACCATGGGTTAAATGTCCACCATGAGAAAGATCAAAACCTAGTATTTTATCTCCAGGTTTCAAACAAGCATGATATACTGCTGTATTGGCTTGAGATCCAGAATGAGGTTGAACATTAGCATAGGCCGCACCGAATAATTCTTTGGCACGATCGATGGCAATTTGCTCAACAACATCTACCACAGCACACCCACCGTAATATCTTTTACCGGGGTATCCTTCGGCGTACTTATTGGTTAATACTGATCCGGCAGCCTCCATTACTTGTTCACTCACAAAGTTTTCAGAAGCTATAAGCTCTAATCCGTTGATCTGACGTTCTTTTTCGTCTTGAATCAAATCAAAAATTTGTTCGTCGCGTTGCATGTATTCCTAGTTTGTTAATAAAAAAGCAAAAATAGGGAATCCTTTCTTTACAATTACCTAAACAATCCTTAATAAATATGAACAATTTGTTCACAGTTCAAGATTCTTTCTTCTTTAAGAAATAGCCCAATCTAAAATGCAATTTTCAGCAGTAAAATCATAGATCGTTTATCGAAAAAACTCCATAATTTTGAGGGTTATCATTCCTTAAGAATCTTTTAATTATTTTTCACAGAATTAAAAACCAAGAAACGTTCTAAAATTATATATTTGATTATTCGAATTAGCAATAACATAAAAAAACAACGATGCCAATAACTGCAAATAATCCGGATAGAAAGACCTGGATTGAAACTACAGTAAATACTGACTTTCCTATACAAAACATACCGTTTGGAGTGTTTCTGACAAGAGATGATATCATTACTATAGGAACAAGAATTGGTGATACAGCAATAGATCTTGGTGCTCTACATCAATTGGGATACTTTGATGGAATCCCCTTAACCGATGATATTTTTCTTCAGGATTCACTAAATGATTTTATTTCTGATGGTAAAAAAACATGGAGACTAGTAAGAAATAGAATTGCAGAAATCTTTGATGCAAAAAATGATGCGTTAAAAAATAATGAAGATCATAAAAAGGCAGTTCTTTTTTCTTTGGATGAAATTGAAATGCAATTGCCGGTTAGTGTAGGAGATTATACCGATTTTTACAGCAGTATAGAACACGCTACTAATGTAGGTACCATGTTTAGAGGAAAGGAAAATGCATTAATGCCAAACTGGTTGCATCTTCCGGTAGGATATCATGGTCGTAGTAGCTCTATTATTCCTTCTGGAATTCCGATCCATCGACCGCAAGGACAAAAACTAACCAATGGAGCTACAGAGCCTATTTTTGGACCTTCACGTTTAGTAGACTTTGAACTTGAAATGGCGTTTATCACCACCGATGCCAATGCACTTGGAGAACCTATTCCTATCGAAGAAGCTGAAGATTACATTTTTGGTTTGGTATTATTTAACGATTGGAGTGCCAGAGATATTCAAAAATGGGAGTATGTGCCGCTAGGTCCTTTCTTAGGTAAAAACTTTGCCTCTTCTATTTCTCCATGGATTGTTACTTTGGATGCATTAGAGCCTTATAGAACTGATGGTCCTAAGCCGTTAAAAGAACCTTTACCTTATCTTCAATCTACAGGGAAGAAAAGTTTTGATATCAATCTGGAAGTGGCGATCCAACCAGAAAATGAAGAAGAAACTATCGTATGCGAGAGTAATTTCAAGTATATGTACTGGAATATGTCTCAACAGCTAGCACACCATACCATTAATGGATGTCCCGTGAACTCTGGAGACATGATGGGAAGTGGTACATTATCTGGACCAACACCTAATTCTTATGGATCGATGCTGGAATTAAGTTGGCGAGGAGAAAAACCAGTACAGCTTAAAAGCGGTGGAAGTCGAAAGTTTATCGAAGATAATGACACCGTAATCATGAGAGGATATTGTGAGAAATCAGGAGTTCGTATTGGATTTGGAGAAGTATCCTCCAAACTACTGCCTATCTTCAAAAAATAAGAACTCAAAAAACATCTTTTAAACCTCGAAAACAAAGGTTTCGAGGTTTTTTGTTATTTTGTGGCATCAAAATTGATTTTGTATCCCAAATCTAAAAAACAAACGACATGAAAAAACTACTACTTTTATTCTCTTTGCTCGTTATAGTATCTTCTTGTAGTAGTGTCAAAGAAACAGAAAAGGCACTGAATACCGGAAACTATGACCAGGCAATTAACATTGCTTTAAACAAGCTCCGAACAAATAAAGAAAAGAAAGGTAAGCAACCTTATATCTTAATGTTAGAACAGGCCTATGCAAAGGTCGTGGATCGGGATAAGAATGCTGTGAGCTACATGGAAAAAGAAGGGAATCCAGCAAATCTGGAACGAATTTATACTACCCTAGAGTCCATGAGAAAAAGACAGGAAAGGATAAAACCATTATTACCTCTTTATGTTATAGAACAAGGTCGTAATGCCAACTTCTTAATGGAAAATTATGATCAAAAAATCATATCTACCAAAGAAAAACTGTCTGATTACTTATATAACAATGCAAAAAACCTGCTGTCTAATGCAAGACAGAAAGCGGACTATCGCGCAGTCTATGACGATTTGGTATATCTAGATAAAATCAATCCGAACTATAAGAATACGCTGAATCTAATCGAGGAAGCACATTATAAGGGTATTGATTTTGTAAAAGTGAATATGAAAAATAGCACCAATGTAATCATACCAAAAAGATTAGAAGAGGACCTACTTAATTTTGGGACCTACGGACTAAATGATCTATGGACCGTATATCATAGTCAACCTCAAAACAAGGTAAATTATGATTATGCAATGGAAGTAACTTTCAGAGATATTCAAATTTCTCCAGAGCAGGTTAGAGAACGACAATTACAAAAAGAAAAGTTGATCAAAGACGGTTGGGAATACCTTTTGGATGAAAATGGCGAAGTGGTTAAAGATGAAGAAGGAAACAAGGTTAAGGTAGATAAGATGGTAAAAGTATTTTGCGAATACTATGAGTTTACTCAATTCAAATCTGCCAGAGTTACGGGTAATGTGCAATACAAGAACCTAAGAACAAGACAGCTTCTGGAAGCGTTCCCACTGGCAAGCGAATATGTTTTTGAACATATCTATGCCAATTACAACGGTGACAAAAGAGCCTTGGATGATGATTTAGTCAGATTCTTAGGATTACAAGCTGTAAGATTTCCATCGAATGAACAAATGGTCTATGATTCTGGTGAGGATCTGAAAAATAAATTGAAAAATATTATTACGAGTTATAGATTTCAATAAATCAAAATAAAAAAGGGGGGTGTTCAACCTCCCTTTTTTATTTTATACTATACAAATTGATGTATCACCTGTGGGGTAATCATACTATGAGAAGAATGATGCACTGCAACTCCATTTCTTATCACGATCATTTGAGGTGATTCATGAAATACCTGAAACTTTGCTGCTATCTCGGCAGAAATATCTCTAAAGTTCAATAAGTCCAAATAATACAGATCAATTTGATCCGCAGACAAATCAAAACTACTCTCAAAATTTCGAATTACCATTCTACTAATTCCACATCGTGTAGAATGTTTGAATATCACCTGAGTTTTCGTTTTTGATCTTTTAGCGATAACATCCAATTGATCCAGTCTGGTGATCTGCTGCCATGGCAACGCTTCTTTTTCTTCCTTACCTTCTTTTTCTCCAGATCCAAATAGTTTTCCGAATAATCCCATTTCTTTGTTTTAATTTGTTACAAACTTACGCAAATGATTCCTATCTTTAAATAGGGTATTCCTTTTGGTCGCTACACAATACAAAATATTACAAAACGTCAAAAAGTCAGCAAAACCAATAGCTTACAAGACATTTTGACATTAAAACTAAATAGGAATACAATTTGATTCTATGGAGACGAACTCAAAATAAACAACAATGAATTTTAATAATTTCACTATAAAATCACAAGAAGCGATACAGCAGGCGCAACAGCTTGCCCAAAGTTTCGGACATCAGCAAATTGAGAATGAACATATTTTCAAGGCTATCCTTACGGTAGATGAAAATGTACTTCCATTCTTGCTTAAGAAATTGAATGTAAATATTGCTTTACTTCAAAAAGTATTGGATAGCACATTAGAAAGTTTTCCTAAAGTGACAGGAGGAGATATACAACTATCTCGAGAAGCAGGCACATCGCTAAATGAAGCCAGCATCGTTGCCAAAAAAATGAATGATGAATATGTTTCTATAGAACATTTGGTAATTGCTATTTTTAAATCGAAGAGTAAAATTGCTCAGATTCTCAAAGATCAGGGAGTAACTCAAAAAGATTTGAACGAAGCAATCAATGAGATCAGACAAGGAGAACGCGTAACCTCACAAAGTGCAGAAGACACTTATCAATCCCTAAACAAATACGCCAAAAACCTAAATGAACTGGCAGAAAGCGGAAAATTGGATCCTGTAATTGGTCGAGATGAAGAAATCCGAAGAATACTGCAGATCCTCTCCAGAAGAACCAAAAACAACCCTATGTTGATTGGAGAACCCGGGGTAGGTAAAACGGCAATTGCAGAAGGACTAGCACATCGAATCATTGCGGGAGATATCCCTGAAAATTTGAAAGATAAGAGAATTTTCTCTCTAGATATGGGAGCTCTTATCGCCGGAGCAAAGTTTAAAGGAGAATTTGAAGAGCGATTAAAAGCGGTAGTAAAAGAGGTGACCTCTAGCGATGGAGATATCGTATTGTTCATAGACGAAATCCACACCTTGGTAGGTGCCGGAGGTGGGCAGGGAGCCATGGATGCAGCCAACATCTTGAAACCTGCACTAGCCAGAGGAGAACTGAGAGCTATCGGGGCTACTACCTTGGACGAATACCAAAAGTATTTTGAAAAGGACAAAGCACTAGAAAGAAGATTTCAAAAAGTAACCGTAGACGAGCCCGATACCGAAAGTGCGATCTCAATTTTAAGAGGAATCAAAGAAAAATACGAGACGCATCACAAAGTTCGAATCAAAGATGAGGCAATCATTGCTGCGGTAGAGCTTTCTCAGCGTTATATTACCAATAGATTTTTACCGGATAAGGCCATTGATTTAATGGATGAAGCCGCTTCTAAGCTTAGAATGGAAATCAATTCTAAACCTGAAGAACTGGATGTGCTAGACCGCAAGGTGATGCAACTAGAAATAGAGATTGAAGCCATCAAAAGAGAAAATGATGCAGCCAAATTAGGTGCTTTAAACAGTGATTTGGCAAATCTAAAAGAAGAGCGAAATGAAATCTTTGCGAAGTGGCAAAGCGAGAAAGAAGTTGTAGATAGCATTCAGAATACCAAAAAAGATATTGAAGAATATAAACTGGAAGCTGAGCGTGCGGAACGAAATGGAGATTACGGTAAAGTGGCCGAAATACGATACGGAAAAATTAAGGAAGCGCAACAAGAGCTTGAGCAACTTCAAAAACAACTAGAACAACAACAAAGCAGTACTTCTTTAATTAAGGAAGAGGTAACCAATGATGATATTGCCGAAGTGGTGGCCAAATGGACAGGCATCCCTGTTACGAGAATGTTACAAAGCGAAAGAGAAAAGTTACTTGTTCTTGAAGAAGAGCTTCAAAAACGTGTTGTAGGGCAAGAAGAAGCGATACAAGCTGTGAGTGATGCTGTACGAAGAAGCAGAGCTGGATTACAGGATCAAAAAAACCAATTGGTTCCTTCCTATTCTTGGGTACTACCGGAGTTGGTAAAACCGAATTAGCCAAAGCGCTTGCTGAATTTTTATTTAACGACGAAAGTGCCATGACCCGAATAGATATGAGTGAGTATCAAGAACGTCATTCGGTTAGCAGATTGGTAGGAGCGCCTCCTGGATATGTGGGATATGATGAAGGTGGGCAGCTTACAGAAGCAGTGAGAAGAAAACCGTATTCTGTGGTTCTACTCGATGAGATAGAAAAAGCGCATCCAGATACCTTTAATATTCTGTTGCAAGTTCTTGACGAAGGTAGACTTACGGATAATAAAGGTAGAACGGCTGATTTCAGAAATACGATTATCATCATGACTAGTAATATGGGTAGCCATATTATTCAGGATAAGCTAGAAGGAATCAAAGATATGGATACCGCGATGGAAGCCGCCAAGGTGGAAGTTTTAGGTCTATTAAAACAAACGGTTCGCCCAGAGTTTTTGAATAGAATAGATGATATAGTAATGTTTTCACCATTGACCAAATCCAATATCAAAGAGATTGTAAAACTTCAGCTTGAAAATGTTTCTGAAATGTTGAAACAACAAAGCATAACTTTGGATGCTACCGAGGAAGCTATCGTTTATCTTTCAGAAAGAGGGTTTCAACCAGAATTTGGAGCAAGACCTATCAAAAGAACCATTCAAAAAGAGGTGCTGAATAAGTTATCAAAAGAGATTTTGGCCGGTAAAGTTTCAACAGATAGTATCATTTTACTGGATGAATTTGACGATAATCTGGTTTTTAGGAACCAAGAAAACCTGGTTAGTTAACATAAAAAACTGTTAAAAACAGCATAAAACAGTCTATAACACTCAGTTATAGACTGTTTTATTTTTCCATTTTGAAAAAAATGAACAGGTTGAATATTCTTACAAACCTCACTAAATTACGGTTTTACCGTAGATATTAACAAATTTATTCCTACACGGTTGATAACTAAATCTTGAAAAAAAGATGCTTTTAGCTACATTGCAACTGCAATGAAACCAACTTTTTTGTTACTTCTTCTCACCTCTAGTCTCTGTTTTGGCCAAAGCCGAAAGGGTCCGCTATCTGATATCCGAAATAAGTATCAGTTAATTCGTGAATTGGTAGATTCTAATGCTTTACGACAACATCATACCAATTATTCTTGTGAAGAAACCGCTGAAGAAGGTACATTAACCTTCTACTATAATGGTACCGAATTGAAACATATCGTCCATATCTATAAAGAAGGACATGTCCAGTTTAGAGATGAATTTTATGTATGGGATAACCAACTGTTTTTTCAATATGCCATACATAACATTTGGTATAAGGACTACGAAAAAACAAAAAGTGGCAAACGCAAACTAGTAAACGTGACGTTAACGCTGGAAGAACGTTTCTATTTTAAAGATAGAGAAGTGATCAAATGCCAGTTTAAAGACTTCGAAAATCGCAGTAATTCTCCTCAAAGAAAGACGCAGCATGTTCGTAATAAAAATATTGGTTGCGAACAAGCACAAGAAGCACTGGAGAAATTTGACATTCTTGTAGGATATCAAGAACAACATGTAGCTGATGCTTGCGACCTTCCGAGAAGCATCAAAGACAGCGAAATTCACAACCTTATTTACAGTAGCGCAGGAATCAATTAAACCTTAAAACTTTTAATTAAGAATAAAAAACACCTCAAAATATACCAATTGGTATATTTTTTATATCTTTGAATTATTAATTTAAAATCCTAATGTTAACCAAAGCCGAACAAACAGCAGAATTTATCATTGAAACTGTGGCTCCCATCTTTAATAAAAATGGGTATGCTGCAACAAGTTTGAGTGATATTACCAAAGCTACTGGCTTGACCAAAGGTGCTATTTATGGCAACTTCAAAAACAAGGAAGAGTTGGCTATTGCGGCATTTAGAATGACTGAAAAAAAGATGCTAAAACGAATCGCAGAGCATCAATCCCTGAGCGAATCTCCTTTGGAACAATTATACCTGGTTACCGATTTTTATAGAAACTATTACAATTACACCCAGGAGATTGGAGGATGCCCGGTGATCAACATGTCTATAGATTCAAAATATCAAAATGATATCCTTTTTGAATCTGCTCGATTTTCAATTAATAAAATTCAAAACAACCTGGCTAAGCTCATAGAAAAAGGAAAAGCAGCAGGCGAAATAAAAGAAACGGTAAACGCCATGAGATATTCCAAACGACTATATAGCATGATTACCGGAGCTATTTTTATGACCCATACCATGGATGATAACGAATATATGTTAGACACTATGGATCAAATCGATAATATGATCCGAATTGAACTAAAAAAATAATTTTTTTAACCAAAAATATACCGATTGGTATATTATAATAAACAAGACTATGGAACTACTAAAAGTATTAGAAAGCAAAGCAAAAATCAGATTTCAAGATTGCGATCCTTTTAACCATCTTAACAATGCGGCTTACATCAACTACATGATCAATGCCCGAGAAGATCAAATCGAAAAACACTACAACCTTGATATCTTTAAACTTGCCAAAAATCAAGGAATAAGCTGGGTAGTAGGCAGTAATCAAATCGCATATCTGAAACCTGCTCTTGTGATGGAAGAAGTAGTTATTGACTCTCAATTAATTCATTTTACAGAGAACCAGCTTCATGTAGAAATCAGAATGTGGAATAATGAAAAGACAGAACTTAAGGCTGTGATGTGGAGCACCTTCGTACACTTCAATCTATTGAAACAAAAAAGATGGAATCACCAACCTGAACTGTCCGAATTATTCCAAAATGTGGTGATGCCATTACCGGTAAAGAACTTTGAAGAAAGAATTTTACAGTTAAAACCACAAAAAGTGTAACACTTATGGTTTTTGGCAGTCTTATAAGCACATACAATCACCTAAAGCCTGGCCATATGAAATCATCCGGAGATCTTGGCTCTTCTCACAAAAAGAGAAGTTACTACATATATATAGGATTCTTCATCATTGCTATTCTTTCTATGATCGTTGTTATCTGGAAAATGGGGATGTTGGATTAATTATTTATATTTATCAAAAAAACAAGCTAGCCATGAGATTTACTCTAAGTCTATTAGTGTTTCTATTGTCTTTTTCTGCTATTGCACAAAAATCTGACACTGCAGAAACTACTACCTATTATTTCATTCGTCATGCCGAAAAAGAGCTTAGCGATCCAAATAACAGAGACCCAAAACTTACAAAAGAAGGTAAAGAACGTGCTCAAAATTGGGCAAAAGTGCTAGCTGATGTAAAAATTGATTTCGTATTTTCTTCAGACTTTATAAGGACAAGACATACTGCCGAACCTATCGTAAAAGCGCAAAATGCTCCTTTATTGATTTATGATCACAAAAAACTAAACGAACCCGAGTTTCAGAAAAAAACAAAAGGGAAAACCAGTGTTATTGTAGGACACAGCAACTCTACTCCTATCTTTGTTAATACCATTCTCGGTACAAAAAAGTACGATAAAATAGACGAAAAAGTATACGGAAAGCTATTTATAGTAACGTTAAAAAACGGTGAGATTGTCGATCACATGCTAACTATCAATTAGCAGCAACCTTATCGATATACACATAAATATCTTCTAAAGCTATTTTAGAAAGTAGTTTCAACTTTTTGTTCTCAAACAATTGATCCAAATCTGATAAAGGAGTTTTTAAATCGTCCGTTTTGTAATTGTTGTAATCCACAAAACGAATACCATTTACAACCCTTGGATTGTATGCCTCTCTGAATCGAATACCACCTTCATTCACTGCATATTTGTATGCTAAATAATCGATAGTAAAGTTGTCTTTATGAATCCAATACAGAAATTCATCTTCAAAATCTGTTCCTCCACCCTCTTGATCAAAAGTCACTTTTATTTTGTAGTACCGTTTTCCAAGAACAGTTGATTCTCCAACCAATTCTTTATTCACTGCACCCGCATTCAAGCCAAAAGGAAGTCCTGCAAAATAATGTACAGAGTTTACCCCGTCGCTTATTTTGGTGATCAACGAATCGGCAACCTTTACTTTACAATTTTCAATAGTTCTTTCTAATCCACTATTACTTACAACATCATGGATCACACCCTCTGGCCCTTCTACGAAGCGTTCCAGCTGATATGTTCCCCCATCACGTTTACTACTATATTGTTTTCCGCGGAAAGTAAAATGGATAACCGCATGATCATATCTCGATCCTCCTGCATTTTCTATTGCTTTATCTACAATTTCCTGAACCTGTAACTGATTATACATTGTAAAAGAAGAAAGCGTTACTACCAATACAACAATCAAATATTTTTTCATTTCTATAGCATTTTGGACGGCTAAATTAAACTTTAAAAAACCAATAATTGTGACATTTTTGTTAAACTGCGCTCCATCCAAAACCCAAGTTTTTTTGAACGTATGTTTCCTTCTTTTAAAAAAGATATTTATTTTGCGTATGCATTAAACCCAAATATCATCGCTATGAAATACGCTTTACTACTTTTAGTATTCCTTTGCTCATCTACTCTTTTGGCTCAGGATAACACGAATTATCAAGAAGTCACCAAAAGCTTTCAGGAAAATTTTAATACTCAAAACGTAGATAACATTTTTAATCTATACACCACCGAAATGCAGGAAGCAATGACCAAAGAAGGAGTCTCTCGTTTTGTCAACGGTTGTTATGAGCAATTCGGTTCTTTAAAAAAACTAACCTTTATAGAGACCGCAGAAGGCATTAATAGTTATAAAGCAGAATTCGAAAAAATGAGTTTGGTCATGGAGCTTCAGTTAAGTGCCGATAACAAAATAGCTACCATCCAATTTCAAGAACCTTAAAAAATTTTAAATATTCATTTTTTGATGAACAAAGCTTTCTTTTCAGAAAGCTTTGTACTTTTGTAGGCCTGTATTTGAAACAATGAATCAGAATAAAATCAACATATTAAATCGAAAAGCAAAGTTCGAGTATGAATTTCTCGATAAGTATACTGCGGGTATCAAACTTGCCGGTACCGAAATAAAAGCCATTCGAGAAGGAAAAGCAGGTATTGCAGAGAGTTTTTGCGAATTCAATAATGGAGAACTCTTTGTCATCAATATGCATATTGATGAATACTCTCATGCCACTTACTTCAATCATAATCCTAAGAGCGAACGCAAACTATTGCTCAACAAAAAGGAACTACGAAAACTTGAAAAAGAAGTAAGAAATACTGGATTAACGATTATCCCTACCCGTTTGTTCATTAACGATAGAGGATTGGCTAAACTCGACATTGTTTTAGCCAGAGGTAAGAAAATGTACGACAAAAGAGAAACGATCAAAGATCGAGATAACAAAAGAGCCTTAGATCGGATTAAAAAGAATTACAAATAGTTAATTCTTATCCTCTAGTAAAGGCACAAATCTGAACTCTCCAAACTCGTGTTTTTCGAATTGAGTTTCAGTCTTACGAATAAAAAGAGTCATAATCTGTACATCTTCTCCAACCGGTATTACCAATCGACCATTGATAGCCAACTGACTTAACAAGGGTTTGGGCACATAAGGAGCTCCTGCAGTTACGATAATTCCTTTGTACGGAGCGTACTCTTCTAATCCTTTATATCCATCTCCAAAAGACAAGTGCTTTGGGCGATATCCTAATTTGGACAAAAAGAGCTTGGTCTTTTTAAATAATTCCTTTTGGCGTTCGATACTATATACCTTTGCTCCCAATTCGCAAAGTACAGCGGTTTGATAACCCGACCCTGTTCCTATCTCTAGTACCCTATCTCCGCTCCCAACCTCTAATAACTCAGATTGAAAAGCTACGGTGTAAGGCTGCGAAATAGTTTGATCTGCCGCAATCGGGAAGGCCTTATCCTGATAGGCATGATCTTCGAAGCCGGAATCCATAAAGAGATGTCGTGGTATTTTATTAATAGCAGCCAAAACAGCCTTGTTCTTGATGCCTTTGCGAATCAAAACATCAACAAGTTGTTTTCTTTTTCCTGCATGTCTAAGGGTATCTTTCACTATTATCTAGGGGTTATTTAGCCCGATAAAATTACACAAACATTTCGTTGGAATATATTTTATTTCAAAAAACTATTAAAAAAAATCGCAGTATTCTAGCAATTACCTTTTTATCAAAAACAGAGCAGTTCTTACACAGTTTTCTAATCCATTCTTAAATTTTGCTTTTTAGATATTTTTAAGGTTTAAAATTTATAAATAATACTATTTTTGTGTAAAATATTGAAATATGCTCAAAGCCGGAGTACTCGGTGCGGGACACCTTGGTAAAATCCATTTACGTCTTCTTGAACAATCCGAGAATTATGAACTTACTGGTTTTTACGATACCAGTTCTTCACAAGCCAATGCAATTGCTAAAGAATTCGGATATCATCTTTTTAATTCTATCGAGGAATTAATTGAAGCCGTTGATGTAGTGGATATAGTCACTCCTACTTTTGCTCATTTTGACGTTGCCAAACAAGCCATCGAGGCTGGCAAACATGTTTTTATTGAAAAGCCTATTACCAATACCGTTGCAGAAGCAGAAGAATTGATACGACTGGCCAATCAAAACAATGTCAAAGGACAAGTAGGACATGTAGAACGATTTAATCCTGCATATACTGCTGTAGCTCAAAAGATCGATAATCCCATGTTTATTGAAGCGCATCGATTAGCTGAGTTCAACCCAAGAGGAACTGATGTACCTGTTGTACTGGACTTGATGATTCATGATATCGATGCTATTTTGAGCGTGGTACATTCTGAAGTTAAACAGATCAGTGCAAGCGGAGTATCTGTGATCAGTGAGACTCCTGATATTGCCAACGCCAGAATCGAGTTTGAAAATGGTTGTGTTGCTAATCTGACTGCCAGCCGTATTTCATTAAAAAACATGCGTAAATCAAGGTTCTTCCAAAAGGACGCCTACATCTCTGTTGATTTCTTTGAAAAGAAATGTGAGGTCGTAAAAATGAAAGACGCGCCCGAGCAACCTGATGATTTTGCTATGATTTTGCAGAATGCCGAAGGAGTGCGAAAGCAAATTTATTTTGACAACCCATCGATACCATCAAACAATGCAATCCTTGATGAGCTAGATACTTTTGCAGATGCCATTAATAATGACACTACTCCTATCGTATCGCTAGAGCAAGGTAAAAAAGCTTTGGAAGTCGCTTTAAAAATTATCGATTGCTTCAAACACTAAACAATTAAACTTTCAATACACTCAAATAACTCATATGAAACAAGCCATAACAACGTTTTTGACAAACCATCGAAAATGAAATTTGGCAAGTTCTATATGGTCATAAAAAATAGACTAAACACATGAAAAACATAGCAGTAATTGGTGCAGGAACTATGGGCAACGGTATTGCACATACTTTTGCACAAAAAGGTTTTAAAGTACAACTTATTGACATCTCACAACAAGCTTTGGATAGAGGTTTGGCAACGATCACCAAAAATTTGGATCGTATGATCGCTAAAGAGAAAATCACCGAAGCTGATAAAGAAGCTACTTTAGGAAATATCTCTACTTATACCAACATAAAAGAAGGTGTAGAATACGCAGGATTGGTAGTAGAGGCCGCTACTGAAAACGTAGATCTAAAACTTAAGATTTTCAAAGATTTGAGCGACGCTTGTCCTGATGACACGATTTTGGCAACCAACACTTCTTCTATCTCGATTACACAAATCGCAGCGGTTACTAATCGCCCAGAAATGGTGATTGGGATGCATTTTATGAATCCTGTACCTATCATGAAATTGGTAGAAATCATTAGAGGATATAACACTTCTGACGAGGTGACACAAACCATCATGGAAGTATCTAAGCAGTTAGGTAAAATCCCAGTAGAGGTAAATGACTACCCTGGATTTGTAGCCAATAGAATCCTGATGCCAATGATCAACGAATCTATCGAAACGTTATACAATGGAGTTGCCGGAGTAACTGAAATCGATACGGTAATGAAATTAGGAATGGCGCACCCAATGGGTCCCTTACAATTAGCTGATTTTATTGGTCTTGATGTATGCCTTTCTATCCTTAACGTAATGTACGAAGGCTTCAAAAACCCAAAGTATGCGCCTTGCCCACTATTGGTTAACATGGTAATGGCTGGTAAATTAGGTGTAAAAAGCGGAGAAGGATTTTACGATTATTCGGAAAGTAGAAAAGCAGAAAAAGTTGCCAAGCAATTTGCATAAAGACTAGCTTTCAGAATACAGAAATTATATATTTACAAGTTGGATCTGCACTAGGTCCAACTTTTTTATTTAATATTGAAAATGTGTTTATTATTAAACATACTTCAATAACTCGAAGAATACCAAGTTATACGAAATCAAGAAATGGCAAAAATCCACCCGTTTAAAGCAATTCGCCCAACCAGAGACAAAGTAAGTCTTGTGGCTTCAAGATCTTATGAAAGTTATACCGCATTTCAACGAGATTCAAGAATGGAATACAACCCTTACTCTTTTCTTCATATTGTTAATCCGGGATATAAATATCAAAAAGAAATCTCTGGAGAAGAACGCTACAAACTGGTTCGGAATAGATATCTGGAATTCAAAGAAGATGAAATTTTTGTTCAGGATGAGACACCATCTTATTATGTCTATAAAATTGTAAATCGGGAACAAGAATCTTTTTCTGGTATTGTGGCAGCTGCCAGTACTACTGATTACGAAAATAATGTCATCAAAATACATGAAGATACGCTTCAACATAGAGAAAACACGTTTAAGGAGTATCTAAAAACAGTAGGGTTTAATGCCGAGCCTGTACTCCTTACCTACCCTGACAATGATGTGATATCAGATGTGATTTCAAAAAAAATTCAGGAAAGAGCAGAGTTCGAATTTACAACCACTTATAGAGACACACACTATCTCTGGAAGGTCGAAGATTCCAAATCCATAGAAGTCCTAAAAGATGCTTTTGCTTCTATTGATACTATTTATATTGCAGACGGTCATCATCGTTCTGCATCTTCTCACCTGCTTGCTCAAGACCTCAAAGCCAACAATCCCGATCATTCTGGAGAAGAGCCTTATAACTTTTTTATGAGTTACTTGATTCCGGAGTCCGACCTGAGGATATACGAGTTCAATCGGTTGATCAAAGATCTTAATGGATTGACCAAAGAAGAGTTTTTAATCAAGCTAGACGAATGGTTTCGTATAGAGAACAGAGGAATAGAAGCTTACAAACCTTCCAAACCTCATCATTTTAGCATGTATCTGGATGGAGAATTCTATTCGCTTTACCTTAGAAAAACCAGCTATCAGTTCGATAACGCACTAGAAGAATTAGATGCTCAAATATTGTATAAAACCGTTTTGAAACCGATTCTTGGAATCGAAGATTTACGTACTGATACTAGAATTGAATATTCTCACGGTAAAAACGATATTATTCCTGTAAAAAGTAGAATTGACAATCAAGAATTTCAAGTAGGTTTTGTTTTATTCCCTGCCTCGGTCTCGCAGATGAAAAAAATAGCTGATGAAGGGCTAAAAATGCCTCCAAAAAGCACCTATATCGAACCCAAATTGAGAAGCGGTATTACCATCTACGAATTTTGATATCCAACACACTTCTAAGTGCAAGGATGGCACCTTTTACCTCGTCGATTTTAGATATATTTGCAGCCTATGAGCGATATCCAACATAATCTCGAACGAATTCGAACAGAAATCCCGGAAGAAGTCACCCTTGTTGCGGTTTCAAAAACCAAACCCGTTGAAGAATTAATGCAGGCCTATAATGCAGGGCAACGTGTTTTTGGAGAAAATAAAATTCAGGAAATGACCGAAAAATGGGAACAAATGCCAAAAGATATTCAATGGCATATGATCGGTCATGTACAAACGAATAAGGTAAAGTATATGGCAGAGTTTGTGGATTTGATTCATGCCGTAGATAGTTTGAAGTTACTCAAGGAAATTGACAAACAGGCAAAAAAACATGATAGAATAATCTCCTGTCTTATCCAAATCAAAATTGCAGAAGAAGACAGCAAATTTGGTCTTAGTAGTGAAGATGCCATTGCTCTGTTAGCCTCTGAAGAAGTAAAATCCTTAACTCATGTACAAATTAAAGGATTGATGGGAATGGCTACTTTCACCAATAACGAACAGCAAATAAAATCAGAATTCGGAGGTATCAAGCGTCTTTTTGACCAATTACAACCGGAATATCCAAACTTGACAACACTATCTATTGGAATGAGTGCAGATCACGCAATCGCTATTGCCTCTGGTAGTACCATGGTAAGAATTGGAAGTTCAATCTTTGGTGCAAGAAATTACCATTAATATCAAAAGGTATAATAGCAATACTCCCTTTTAATTTTGATCTATCAATAAAAGGGTTAATTTAGTATTTTCAAAACTACTTTTAGGTAGTAATACAAAGGAAAACTCAAAGCACAAAACATCTTAACAGTAAAACAAATGCCTATACAGTAAACTATGTATGCAATTTTAGATATAGAAACAACAGGAGGAAAATATAATGAAGAAGGTATTACTGAAATTGCTATTTACAAATTTGATGGTTTACAGGTTGTTGATCAGTTTATAAGTCTAGTTAATCCAGAACGTCCTATACAGCCCTTTGTTGCAAATCTTACTGGTATTAACAATGATATGCTTCGCAATGCGCCTAAGTTTTATGAGGTAGCCAAAAGAATCGTAGAAATTACAGAAGATTGTGTGGTAGTTGCTCATAACGCAAGCTTTGACTACCGAATACTACGAACTGAATTCTCAAGACTAGGGTTTGACTTTGAAAGACATTCTTTATGCACAGTAGAGCTTTCAAAAAAACTGATTCCAGATCAAAAATCATACAGCCTAGGGAAATTGGTAAGAGGACTAGGTATTCCCTTATCAGATAGGCATCGTGCAAATGGTGACGCCCTTGCAACGGTAAAGCTTTTTAAGTTACTCCTCACTAAAGATTCTGAAAAAAGCATAATTACCGATACTGTACGAGCTGACCCCAAGCGTCAGATCGATGATAAATTACTCCGATTGATTGAGCAAGCCCCCATTGCTACGGGGGTGTATTATATGCATAATGAAAATGGAGATATCATTTACATTGGCAAAAGTAAGAACATCAAAAAGCGTCTCAACCAACATTTCACAAATGACAATAGAAAGTCCAGACGTATACAAGAAGAAGTAGTATCGGTATCGTATGAAATTACAGGTAGCGAATTACTTGCCTTGCTAAAAGAAAGTGAAGAGATAAAAGTAAACAAGCCAAAATACAACCGGGCCTTACGAAAAACAAAATTTGACCAGGCCTTATATCAATTCGTCGACGAAGATGGATACATCAATCTAAAAGTAAGCAAAGCCAATGGTCGACAAAAGAGCATTACCACTTTTACCAATAGACAACAGGCCAAAAGCTATATGCATCGTTGGACAGAAGAATTTAACCTCTGCCAACGATTAATGGGACTGGTTAATGGGAAAGGCAATTGTTTTAATTATACAATAAAACAATGCGAAGGAGCTTGTATTGGCAGCGAAAGTAAGGACGAGTACAATGAACGAGTGAAGAAATTAATTCATAAAAACTCGTTTGAAGCTCAGAATATGATCATCATTGATCGGGGTCGAGATGTTGACGAACAAGGAGTTATTTTGGTTGAAGATGGCAAATTTAAAGGGTTTGGATACTTCAATTTGAATCATCAAATCAACAATATCGAAATACTACGTACGATCATTACCCCTATGCAGCATAATAGAGATGCGCAACATATTATTCAGAGTTACATTCGCCAGCATAAAAAATTAAAGATTGTACCTTTTCCGAAGACACAATCTTAAAGTTTGTATTTTAAGTAAAACATTTTAGTTTGACAAAAGACGCAGATCATAACACCTGGAAAAACAAATTACATGAGATAATTTATGAAGCAGATACTCCTATGGGTAAGGTATTTGATGTTACCTTATTAATCCTTATTGTATTGAGTATTGTATTCGTAATGCTGGAGAGTGTAAAAGGACTTCCTATTGATATTTATGAGTTCCTGTACTACGCGGAATGGGTCATTACTATATTTTTTACTTTTGAATATATCGCTCGGATTATTTCGATCAAGAAACCCACCTCGTATATTTTTAGTTTTTATGGCATCATAGATCTTTTATCTACCATTCCATTATACCTATCCTTTTTCTTTGCAGGATCCAGTGCATTACTTACTGTTCGTGCCTTACGGTTATTAAGAATATTTAGGATTTTAAAAATCTCTAGGTACATTGGAGAATCCAACAAATTAGTAAAAGCGATCAAAGATAGTCGTGCCAAAATATTGGTATTTCTATTCGCCGTTTTGGTATTATGTATCATCATGGGAACGGTTATGTATATCGTAGAGGGTGAAGAAAGTGGTTTCAAAAGCATTCCTATAAGTGTGTATTGGTGTATCGTTACGCTTACTACGGTAGGATACGGAGATATTGCACCGGTTACGCCTTTAGGCCAATTTTTGGCAGCTATCATAATGATCATGGGTTATGGTATCATTGCCGTACCAACAGGTATTGTGAGTGCAGAATATACGCACCAAACCAAAAAAGTTCATCTCAACACACAATCCTGCAATAACTGTAACGAAAGTAACCATAGAGATGATGCCAAGTTTTGTCATAAATGCGGTGAAGATCTACTGAAATGAGTAAAAACCTGATTGTTGTTATAGGACCTACCGCGATTGGAAAAACCAGTCTTAGTATTGCGCTAGCCAATCATTTGGATTGCGAAATTGTTTCTGCAGATAGCAGGCAGTTTTTTAAGGAAATGTATATTGGTACTGCGGCTCCATCAAAAGAAGAATTAGCCCAGGCACCTCATCATTTTATACAACACAAAAGTATTACAGAGCCCTACAGTGTAGGAGATTTTGAAAAAGAAGCCCTAGACACAATAGATAGGTTATTTCAAAAAAATGATTTTGTCATTCTTGTCGGAGGATCAGGACTGTATGTTGATGCAATCACCAAAGGACTAGATACATTTCCAGAAGTTGACCCCAAAATTCGAGAAGAATTACATATCACTTATGAAACCAAAGGCATAGAACACCTTCAAGCTCAGCTAAAAGCTTTGGATCCCGAGTATTACTCCAAAGTAGACAAACAAAATACTCATAGAGTAATGAGAGCATTAGAGATCTGTATTAGTAGTGGTCAGCCTTATTCTTCTTTTACTACGGCTACCAAAAAAACAGACCTTTTTCGATTATAAAAGTGGGGATTACAGCAGATAGAGAAGTTATTTATGATCGTATCAATCAACGTGTCAATGTCATGGTCGAGCAAGGATTAATTAACGAAGTTAAATCCTTACTCCCACACAAAAATTTGAATGCACTTAATACTGTAGGATATAAAGAACTATTTACCCATTTTGATGGGGAATGGGAATTAGATTTTGCCATTTCAGAAATCAAAAAGAATACCCGTCGTTTCGCAAAAAGACAACTTACCTGGTTCAGAAAGGACCCAGAAATCAAATGGTTCCCGTATAGTGGAGATGTAATAGAAGTAGTGACTTATATAAAAGAAAAAAGCACCATAAAATAATTATGATGCCTTATAAAATAGTACCGTTATATGCTCTCTATACTTCTTCGCCTCTTACGACTAATCTAAACCCTTCTCCATGAATGTTTAATATTTCAACATTCTCATCTTTCTTTAGATACTTTCTTAGTTTAGCGATGTATACGTCCATACTTCTCGAGGTGAAGTAGTTATCATCTCTCCAAATCTTAGTTAACGCAAGTTCTCTTGGCATTAAGTCATTAAGATGTAGTGCCAAAAGACGAAGCAATTCATTTTCTTTTGGAGATAATTTTATAGGATCTTCTTCTTTATATGTCAAGAATCTTAGTTTTGAATTCAGATGAAAACCTCCTATTTTGAATTCGAATTGTTTGCTATCAGCAACCGACTCTGTACTCTTACGTTGCATAATAGCTTGTATTTTCATTAATAACACCTCGCTATCAAAAGGTTTATTTAGGTAATCATCTGCACCTACCTTATACCCTTTTAGTACATCTTCTTTCATTGCTTTTGCAGTCAAGAAGATAATAGGTATTTCTTCATTTTTATCACGGATTTCTTTTGCCAAAGTAAATCCATCTTTATAAGGCATCATGACATCTAAGATACACATGTCATAATCATCTTTTTTGAACTTTTCGAAGCCTTCCATACCATTTTTAGCATGCACAACATCATAATCATTCATTACTAGATAATCCTTTAGAACCGTTCCAAAGTTCGGATCATCCTCTACAAGCAAAATCTTTTTGTTTTCTGTTTCCATATTTTATGATATTAACGGTAATTTAATTATAAATGTAGAGCCTTTTCCCCTTTCACTCTCTACCCATATCTGACCATGATGATCGTCTATAATTCGTTTCACATATGTTAGTCCTAATCCGTGTCCTTTTACGTTATGCAGATCTCCTGTATGCTCTCTAAAGAACTTTTCAAAAATCTTTTTCTGCGCCACTTTGCTCATACCAATTCCATGGTCACGAATTTTAAGAACAATACTATTTTTTACATTCTCAGTATATATATCTATTTTGGGTTCACTTTCTGAATATTTAATAGCATTATCCAGAACGTTCACAACTACATTGGTCATATGACTGTCATTTGCCAAAATAGTTGTTTTTAAAGCTCCTAAATGTGTTTTGATATACCCTTGTCTATTTTCAACAATCAAAGAGACATGTGTCACTGCATCTTCAATAATATCATGTAATTCCTGTCTGTCTTTTTTGATGTTAAGCTCATTTTTCTCTAATTGAGAAATCCTCAAAACATTTTCGACCTGGGCATGCATTCGCTTATTTTCTTCTCTTATCATCATCATATACCGTTGCAACTTTTCTTTATCTCCCGAAATTTTAGGATTCTTGATAGCATCCAGAGCAAGGTTGATGGTAGCGATAGGAGTTTTTAGCTCATGCGTCATATTATTAATAAAATCGGTTTTAATTTGGGAGATCTGTCGTTGTTGCATCAACTGCGACAATGCACTCGAATAAGCAATTACAATAATCAGCGTAAAAATGATAGAAAGTATGGCCATTCCTTTAATAGTGGAAAGCACATATTGTTTTTTACCAGTAAAATTAACTAATAACTGATATTCGCTAGCTCCTTGATCATCTGCAAATAGTGCAATAGCGTAAGTTGCAGGGTGATCCAAATTAAAATCTTCAGAACGTACTTTGGTAGCAAGAGAACGGCTGTAAATCGCATATTCAAAACCTACCTTTATATCTCTTTCTTCAAGCTCTTTTTTTAATAAATATTCAATTTCCTTTTTCTTTACCCTTCTATGAATAGGAATAAAACTCGCAATTTCTCCTATTAAAATTTCATAGTCCTTTCTCTGCAGGTCTGTTAACCCTTTTATCCTTCTTTCTAACTTAGACGTTGCACTAAGCTCTGTATTACTACTCTGGGTTTCTTGTAAAGAGTTTTCTACATTTCGGTTTAAAATACTCTTTAAACGAACTGTATCAATATTGAAATTAATGAACGAAGAGAATAATTTTGCATCCTCTTCCAAAATTTCATTAGCATATTCAAAAGGCTTTGTTCTTTTGTCTATACTAAGGTTCAACAGCTGACGAATTGTATTATTATCGGGCTCTTCTATGCTGTGAATGATTTCTCGTAAAGGAAAAAACATTTCTTCAAACTCTCGATATTGTATCCCATTGGATACCGAAATCAGAATTTGCTTTGCATTAAAAGAAAACTGCTCTTCATTATTCTCTACAGTGTTGTTAATCCAATATCCCTGAACAAAAATAATCCCAATCAACGATAAACTCATCAGGATTATCAGCAATACGAATAACCTTTTATTCATAGATCAAAAGTAAGACTTTAACATTTAGCTACTTTAGGGTTTAACCAAATGTTAACAAAATGAAGGATTAGGATTACAAGGTAGTTAGCGAGATATTTTCTGGTGTATCTCATTGACTTGTTGTTCGGTATCTTGCAAATCGATGTTCTGTATAACAAAATCGGCCAAAGGAATTTTTTGATCGTCATCCCACTGGTTTTTTATTCTGGATAAAACCTCATCTCTAGTGGATTGATCTCGGTTCAATACTCTGGAAATTCTCAATTCTAATGGAGCCACGACAAGGATCGTATGATGACACTGTTTATACCCGCCATTTTCGAAAAGGATAGCGGCTTCTTTGATTACATAATTACCGTTTTGGCGGTCTTTCCATTTGTGGAAATGATCAGCTACTGCAGGATGAACGATAGCATTTAATTTCTCGAGCTGGGTCGAATCATTAAAAACAATATTGGCGATAAAAGGTCTGTTTAAGGTATTATTCCGATAAGCCTCCTCACCAAACAAATCTGTAATTTCTTTTTTTACCGCGGGATCCTCATTCATCAGTTTCTTAGCCTCGATATCCGCTATATAAACTGCAACTCCCAAGTCCTCAAACATCTTGGCAATTGTGGATTTACCACTTCCAATACCACCGGTAAGACCAACAACTTTCATACTTAATTACTCTCTTGTTTAAGAACAACAAACTGCACTTGTTTTTCCTGAAGCCGCACATCATGAATAGACTCTGGAATATCCATCAATTCTAAAGTTAGAAATACACTTTCTTCTGATGCTTTGGCATAATCAGCTACTACTCGAAAATCTCTTTCGGTAATCTCATTGTATTTATCCAGGCCAACTCGATATACGATTGATGTTTCTTTGGGAAAGATTTTAATATTTACCCCTTCAGGCACATTGTTAAGCACAATAGGAATTCTTTGGCTTCCCTCTGTAAATTTACTTACCAATACCTCAGCTTTTAATTGAACAGGAGACACCTTGATATTGGTTGGCAAAACCTGAGTGTCGATTTCTAATTCTGAAGCGTAATCCACATTAAGTCCTTCTAAACTTAATGGTATAGTTCGCACCTGTTGCAAGGTGTCTATCATCCCCGAAGGGCCACTAACCATTACCGAATCCGGAGTGATCACTAATCCCTTATCACTCCCATACCCATTGGCATATTGTATATCCTGAAGAATAGCTATAGGAACCTTTTTCTCAAGGTTGATATCCAGTCTCAAAGTAAGTGTATCTTTTTGTATGGCCAATACCCGCCCCTTAAAATCTAGTTTACTTTGCAAAATTGAAGACTCTTTATCCACAAAAAACAAAAAATGATCTTCATTTTTGGACACAGCATCTTCTGCATTAAATTCCAGGATAGGTTTTTGCCAATTATGATTGATCAAACGGAAACCATTACCATTCAAAGTCATTCTTAAGGTTTGATCACTGGTTTCATTAAAGATCTTACCCTCAGGCAAGTTGGTATACCGAATACCTACTTCTACTTCCTTTGTATAATTTTTAGAAAATTGAATGAATAACCATAAAAGAGAAGTGAAACCTAAAAAAAACAGAAAAGTTTTCACACTACTTCTTTTGAATAAAAAAGTCTTCTTTTTTCGGTTTGACATATGCTATTACTTTTCAAAAAACAACTTCTTAAATTGCTTTTGTGGAACCCTATTGAGTAGATGAATATAATAATAAGATTTCAGGAATCCTTTTCCGTATCCATAAAATTGTATCAAAACTGCCAGAATCGCCTTCAATGCAATAGAAAGTTTTTTGTAAGCTGCAATAGCTCCAAAAAATATAAACACAAAATACAGTCCTAACAATCCAAGGAAATACCACCATCCAAATAGCGCAGTTACCAAGGAGAACCCAATAAAACACAGAAATAAAGTAGGAAACCAATAGGTGATTTTTGCCGTCTCAGGATGCCATTTATTAAGAATTGGGCGCACAAGCCCAAATTTGTTCACCTGTATGTAAAACTTTTTCCAGGAGATTCTTCGTTTATGAAACACCTTTGCATCCGGTATTAAAGCAGTATCATACCCCAAATTCCAAAGTCGTATCGTTAAATCAGGGTCTTCTCCCGGATGAATATTACCAAAACCCCTGGAAGCTTCAAAAGCTTCTTTAGACAACCCCATATTAAAACTACGCGGCTGAAATTTGCCTACTACTTTTTTTCGTCCTCGAATTCCTCCTGTAGTCAGGTAAGAAGTCATACTATAACTTATGGCCTTTTGCAGATCTGTAAAGCTTTGATGAGCATCGTCTGGTCCTCCAAAACAATGTACAAAGTTCTTTGATAAAAATGCATCCACTTTTTCCAGGTAATCCTCTGGCATTAGCACATCGCTATCCAAAATGATAAAGTAATTACCTTTTGCTTTTCGCATTCCGTAGTTACGAGAGTCTCCAGGTCCAGTATTCTCTTTCTGATAATAGCTTATCTTTAACTTATCACGATATCCTTCTATTACCTGCTCTGCCGTATCCGAAGAACCATCTTCTACAATAACGATTTCATAAGGTTTGGAATACTGCATGGTCAACATGCTTTCCAAAAGCTCATCAATCTCATTGGGTCGATTATATACCGGTATAATAAAAGAAAAATCAAATTGCATAAAGCGAGATGTATCAAAGAAAAATCCCATCTACTCTCTGGTAATGGGATTTTATTATTACGTTATTTATCAGTATTTATTGTTCTTCTACAAACTTATCCATCACCATTTGACTAACTCCCATATTTGAGAATCCACCATCGTGATATAAGTTTTGTAGTGTAACTTTTTTGGTTAAATCCGAAAACAAAGTTATCGTATAGTCTGCACATTCATCTGCAGTTGCATTTCCAAGTGGAGACATTTTATCAGCATACTCAATAAAGCCATCAAAACCTTTTACTCCTTTTCCTGCTGTGGTAGGTGTAGGAGATTGTGAAATCGTATTCACGCGTACTTTTTTATCTCTTCCAAAGAAATATCCAAAACTACGTCCTATAGATTCTAAATATGCTTTGTTATCCGCCATATCATTATAATCAGGGAACACACGTTGCGCAGCCATATAGGTTAACGCCACAATACTCCCCCACTCGTTCATTGCATCCTTTTTATACAAAGTCTGCATGGTTTTGTGGAAAGATAATGCTGACACATCCCATCCTTTTTCACTAAAACTGTAATTCAAATCTGTATAATGACGACCTTTTCGAACATTGACAGACATTCCTATAGAATGCAATACAAAATCCAGCTTACCGCCTAAAATCTCCATCGATTTTTCTACAAGATTCTCAAGATCTTCAATAGATGTAGCATCTGCAGGTATTACCTGAGCATTTGTTTTCTCTGCAAGGGTATTGATTGCTCCCATTCTCATAGCTACCGGAGCATTAGTTAGCACAAAACTCCCTCCTTGTTCAAAAACTTTTTCGGCTGTTTTCCAAGCAATTGAACTCTCATCAAGTGCTCCAAAAATAATTCCTCTTTTGCCTTTTAATAAATTGTGTGACATTAGTTGTAAATTAAAGATCGTTATACAAGCTGTAAAGATAACAAAACAGCCCAAACTGATACTATTTCCGTGTAATTTTAGCTTAATTAAGCAGCAAAGATTTGGCATGCGATAGCGCGGACTCCGAAATACTCTTCCCTCCGATCATTTCAGCAATTTCAGTAATTCGTTCTTCTTGATTTAATAATTTGAGTTGCGTAACCGTTGTATCATTGATATCCTGCTTAAATACCTTGTACTGGCTTTGTCCATTGGCCGCAATCTGAGGTAAATGTGTAATACTAAATACTTGCAAATTCTTGCTCATATTCAACATCAGATCTGCCATTTTATGTGCAATCTCTCCGGATACTCCCGTATCTATCTCATCAAAAATGATCGTAGGTAGCTGTGCATACCTGGAAAGAATTGCTTTTATTGCCAGCATTATCCTAGACAACTCTCCTCCTGAAGCTACTTTTTTAAGCTCTCCATAGCTTCCTCCTTTGTTAGCACAAAATAGAAACTCTAGATTTTCTTTACCGTTAGAGAAATACGTATCCTGTAATGTCAAAGATGTTTTAAAACTTGCATTAGGCATACCTAAAGCGTTTAGTATTTCTTCCAACTCTTCAATTAATCCTGGTAAAGCTTTATTTCTCTTTTCATGAATCTTATGGGCAACTTCGTCCAATTGAGCTTTTATGGTGTCAATTTCATTTTGAAGTGCTTCAATATCTCCTGAAAGCGATTCTGTTTGAGATACTTTTTGCTGAAGTTCTTCTTGTATAATTACCAATTCTTCAACACTTGACACATTATGTTTTGTCTGAAGGTTATGAAGTAACTGCAATCGCTGGCTTGCTTTTTCAAGCTGTTCTGGATCTGCTTCTAATTTTTCTAATTCATTAAGCAAGGATCCCTGAACATCATCTAATTCTATATACAAACTCTGAATCCTTTCTGACAAGTCATTCAAAGGACCAGAATATGAAGCTATTTTTGAGAGATTTGCTTTTATGGTGTTCAACTGATCTCCAACCCCAACTTCTTCTGAAGTTATAATTGCGATCGCACCAGAAAGTCGCTCCTGAATTTCCTCTATATTATTGAGGCGATCATGCATTTCTTCTAGCTCTTGCAACTCACCAGGCTTTAATTTGGCCTCATCCAATTCTTTTAGCAGAAACGAATTATACTCATATTCTTTGGTAAAGCTATCTTTGCTGGCTATTAGAAGATCAACTTCTTTTTGCTTTTCTTTCAATAGCCTCAAACCTCTTTGATAAGATTTCACCTCACGATCTACCTGAGCCAATGCATCTAGTACCTCGAACTGAAAATCATTGGTGGTCACCTCCAAAGTTTGATGTTGACTATGAATATCGATCAACCTGGCTCCCAAAGCCGATAGTGCCTGCAAAGTAACCGGAGTATCATTAATAAAAGCCCTGGATTTACCCGAAGGAAGGATTTCTCTTCTAATGATGGTCTCTTCTTCATAATCCAGTTCCTGCTCATCAAAAAATGTTTCGAGATCATATTTTGCAATCCTAAAAACTCCCTCGATAACACATTTTTGAGAATTGTCTTTTACGCTATTTAAATCTGCTCTTTTACCCAACAACAACCCCAAGGCTCCCAACAAGAGGGATTTACCCGCCCCAGTTTCTCCGGTAATAGTAATTAACCCGGCATCAAAGGAAACCTGTAATTGTTCTATTAATGCGAAATTTTTTATAGAAAGAGCTCCAAGCAAAGGATAAAATATTTAGTCGTTCTAGCTTGTAAATATACTATAGATTTCAGAAGATTATATGCGATTACGAATGAAAAAATAAAACTTTTTCACCTGCTTTTCAACAGCCGAAGTTTTTTAAAATTTGATATCTTTCCAATTATCCGCGTAGGTTGGTGCTATCTTATTCAAGATCCCTACTGTCTCCGCAATGTTTACAGAAGGTCCTCCAGAAAGTATACTAGAAATTTCTCCGGCTTTTGAATCAAAAAAGACTCTCATGATAAAGGAATTTGGTCGAACACTATGCAATTTCTCCAGGGATTTCATCGCTTTTAGAATGGTTTGCTTCCCTTGTTTTATATTGTTGTGCATTTGATCCAAACCTTCACGGTGGTAGGTGTACATCGTTTCACGATATCCATCAAAAGTCCCAGACAATAGATCATCATTAAACCTAAATCTTGACTGTAGTCCATCCGCAGGATTCCATCCCAAAGCATTACTGCTTTGTGCATTACCTACTATATTTTTGGCTTCTTGATAAAAATCGGTACCACTATTGAGCGCAAAACTATCTGCATCGACTCCTAGAATCATATATAAATAAAATGATACTACGGAAATGAGATTCGATTCAAAATTATTGGGATTGTAATTTAGAGGCTGAAACTCTAAATAATTAAAATTGAACTGTCGGTCATTTACATTCAAAATAGTTGTACTGTAATTAGAACCATAAACAGGTCTAGAAGCTTGTACTTGTAGCGTTGCTGTAAACGCATCATTATCAAACCCAACTACGGTGATAAAAAAACTACAATCAATTCGCTCCTCGGTACGGTAATCTATGTTGGTCCAAACGGTATTATTAATAAACTCAGTCAACGACCGCTCCAAAGTTTTAAACACCTGCAAATTAGGGTTACCGGTTTGCTCTGCATTTACCACAACCGTTGCATTAAACTCTTGAGCATAAACATTACATCCAAATACAAGAAGTACAATAAGAAAGATTCTGTTCATTTTTTTGAGTTTAAATTTTTGAGTATTCGATTTATATGCATTTTCCCCTCGCCTAAAAAATAACGAATGGCTATACAACGCTATCCGTTGGTAGCCAAATCTGCCACACGCTTCATTTGATCAATTTCATCAAAAATATCTTTAGCAACCTCAGCTTTCGTTTTTAGTTCAAACGCTTTACTTTCAAATTTATGATTGATCAAGGTTACTTTATTTGTAGCTCCCTTAAAACCTGCCCCTTTATCATTAAGTGAGTTCAAAACAATCAAATCCAGATTTTTCTTGATCAGTTTGTTCTTCGCGTTTTCTTCTTCGTTTTCGGTCTCTAATGCAAATCCAACCAAAAACTGATGCTTCTTCTGCTCACCCATCCATTTTAGGATGTCTTTGGTGCGTTCTAGTGCTATTGAAAATTCGGAATCTGACTTTTTAATTTTCTGTGAAGCTACTTGTTTGGGTCTATAATCTGCAACCGCTGCTGAAGCTATAGCAATAGTACAACCATCATACAACGACGCCACAGCCTGATACATATCTTCTGCACTTACTACATTAATGACATTGACCAAGCCATGATCTATTTTTAGGGAAGATGGTCCTAAAACTAAATCGACCTGAGCCCCGAGATTGGCAGCAGCTAGCGCCAACTCTATACCCATTTTACCACTAGAGTGATTTCCGATAAATCGAACGGGGTCTATGGCTTCGTACGTTGGACCAGCAGTAATTAATACTTTCTCTCCTTTCAAAGGTAATTTACTCAACAGGTCTTTTTCTAAGAAATCTATAATATGTTCTGGCTCTGCCATTCTACCCTGTCCTACCAAACCACTTGCTAGTTCTCCTGCCTCTGCAGGGATCATAACATTACCAAAAGATATCAGTTTATCAAAAGTTTCGTGAGTAGATGGATGCTTGTACATATCCAAGTCCATAGCTGGTGCAAAGTACACCGGACATTTTGCCGACAAATAGGTAGCCAATAGCAAATTATCGCTATTTCCACTAGCCATTTTTGAAAGCGTATTAGCCGTTGCCGGGGCTACGATCATGAAATCAGCCCACAGCCCTAAGTCTACATGATTATTCCAAACTGCGTTCTCATCTTCTTCATCAAAAAAAGAGGAATGAACTGGATTTTTGGATAATGTGGATAAGGTAAGCGGAGTTACAAAATCCTTGGCCGCTGGTGTCATCACCACTTGCACTTCTGCACCTGCTTTGATAAATAAGCGTACCAAAGAAGCTGTTTTGTAAGCAGCAATACCAGCGGTAATTCCTAATAAAACCTTTTTACCGCTTAAAATTGACATAGACTTATAGTGATTCTGAGTCTGTCTTTGTATTTCTATGGTAGATTCTACCTTCTAACCATTCTTGTACTGCTAACGCATGTGGTTTAGGTAATCTTTCATAGAATTTAGACACTTCAATTTGCTCCTTATTCTCAAAGATTTCTTCTAGACTATCATTGTAGGTAGCAAATTCATCTAACTTTTCTAAAAGCTCTTTTTTAATATCAGTATTAATCTGTGTAGCTCTTTTAGAAATTATAGAAATCGCCTCGTAAATATTATTTGTAGGTTGATCTACTAAGTTTTTATCTATAGTAGTCGTATTTACCGGCGCATTACTTTTTTCAAATCCATCTTCTACGTATTTTCTATTTAATTTGTTCTAATCTTACTTTAATATCTTCAGCAATCTCTTCTGCTTTTTGGGTATACTCTCCTTCTTTATAGTATTTTTTGTAGTTACTATAAAAACCTTGAGCCGTTTCCAGACGCTCTTTTACTAAACTCTCATAACTTCCGATCGCCAAAAGATACTCTGATTCTAATTTATAATACAATACCTTTTCTCTAAAAATCGATCCTGGGTAATCCACAAGATAGTTATCAAATGCAGAAATAGCAACTTTATAGTCTCTTCTATGATGGTATTGCTTTGCCACTTCGTATGCTTTCTTCTCCTTCTTCTCTCTAAGCTCTGCCACCATTGCATTAGCTTCTTTCAAGTTTTCGCTCTCCGGATATGCATTGATATAAGCTTGAAGCTTTTCAATGGCTTGTGTAGTTTCCTCTTGATCCAAGCTAAACCTAGGGGATAAAAAATAATAACTACGAGCTCCTTTAAAAGCAGCCTCTTCCTTTTTATCACTTCTAGGATATGATTTTGTAAACCTATCGAATTGATAACCCGACAAATAATAATCTTCTAACTGATAATAAGTATCTGCATAATAATACATTATTCTTTCTGCCTGAGGTTTCCCTCGATATTGAGGAACGATTTGCTCAAAAAGTCGCAATGCCTTTTTGTATCTCCCTTCTTTATAAAGCTCCTCAGCCATTTTATACTTGGCAGCCACATCATCTTCTCTTACTACCTTTTGATACTCGCTACAAGAGCCTAGGAATAAAATAAAAATTAATAAATACAGTAATCTTTTCATAGGTAAAAAAACATCTGGCAAAAATAGATATTTCTGCCGTATTACAAAAACTTTAAACAATCAAATCATCACGATACCCCCTTAGCTCTGCTGGGATTCATAGATCTTATCAAAAAACAGCTCCCAGATAGCTAATCATCTTATAATGCATACTCAATTTAATAACTATAAGCTGTTTCTTTTGTTGCAGAAAATGATAAGGAAATAGGAAAATCTCAAAAACTAGTCCTCGTTTGCAGGCATTGTCTTGTTCAACTTATCATGATCCAAGACCGTATATCCATCGTCATCGTAGTAAAAAGCAGGAACAAATCGTTCTCTCATTTTTAAATTTTTAAGCACATAAGAATGCACCTGATGTACCTCCTGAGAAAACGATTCATCGTAATAACTCACCAGAATCAGAACCTCTCCATTTAGCTTTTTTATTTTATCGCTATCAAATTCAAACAAAGGGCTGGTGTCTTTAATAGGATGTACCACAGTCCAGGTCGTAGGAAGATAGGTAATTGAATTACGTTCTAATTTCAGATTATAAAAACTGTTAACAAATTTGCCATCCTTGTTTTTTAGTGATAACGACAATGTAGCTTCTATCCTGGGTCTAATCATCACATTTACGCTACGACTCATTAGTCTAAACATAATACAATCCTCACCATTATGTTTTCTGAGCACCATATTTTTACTAAACTGAATATTAGCTCTTGGTTTAGAAAATCGCCCATATAACAACCCAGTTACAAAAGAGAAACTCAATAATCCAACAAGGGCTTCAAAAGAAGAAATAATTCCAAAAAGTAACCCTTTGGGCGCCATAGCCCCATATCCTACTGTAGTAACCGTTTGCGCTGAAAAAAAGAAAGCATTTAAAAAATCACGAAAAAAACTACCTGAAGGCTCAGTAATACTTGAAATTCCTAAAAGTGTATAGATCAGAGCAAAAACTATGTTGATAAGCGTATACCCTAACAACACCCACAAAAAAAACTTGGTCCAGGTAATATTGATTAGGTAATCATAACTTTCGGAAACCGAATTTGGTCGATTGATGTGCTTAATATTAAAAGAACCATCGGGATTGATGAAACGCCTTGCATTTTGGTTAGAAGACCTTCCGATTCCAGGATCTTTTATTTTTTTAGCCATATCAATACACTACAGATTCTCAATAAAATTTTCAATTTTACCCTCTAAAGCCGAAGAAGCAGCAACCAAAGGCAAACGAACATGATCTTTACACACTCCTTTTACTTTTAGAATGTTTTTGATCCCAGCAGGGTTTCCTTCTTCAAAAGCATAATCGATCACTCGTAACAATTGATACAAAATCTGAAACGCTTGTTCTGTGTTTCCTTCTAACCCTAAACGTATCATTTTAGAAAATTCTTCAGGAAAACCTTGTCCGATAACACTAATTACCCCATCACCACCAGCGGCAACTAAAGGTAAAGCCAGGGTATCATCTCCCGATATCACCAAAAAGTCCTTTGGTCTGTCTTTTAATATGCTTAGCACTTGTGTAAAATCACCAACTGCCTCTTTGATCCCAACTATTTTATCCAACTCCGCTAATCGCAGCGTAGTTTCTGCCGTCATATTGGTTCCTGTGCGAGAAGGAACATTATATAACAATACTGGGACAGGACTTGCATTATTGATTGCCAAATAATGTTGGTATATCCCTTCTTGAGTAGGCTTATTATACATAGGCACTACAGAGAGTATTGCTGCAAAATTGGACAGATCTGTTTGTCCTATTTCATCCAAAATAGCTTTTGTATTGTTCCCTCCTATCCCCAAAACCAAAGGAAGCTTTTTATTATTTACAGAAACAATATGCGCTACCAGCTCTTTTTTCTCTTCTTTGGACAGAGTTACCGATTCTGCGGTGGTTCCCAAAACCACTAAGTAATCTATACCTCCTTCAATACAAAAATTCACCAAGGCTGTAACTCCTTCAAAATCTATCGTACCATCTGCATTAAATGGTGTTGCCAAGGCCACACCCGTTCCTCTCAGAAAACTACTCATATTACTTGTAATATTTTTAAATACTTTTTTAGTTCGACTATAAAAAGATTCGCATTGTTCATAGTCGATCCTATTATCAAATCATTTATTCTGTGGTCTACTTCTGCAAAGCCCACTTTTAGTTTTGCCTTGGAAGCAGCAGCCACATATTGTAATTCTATCTTATCTTCGGTATAAAAACTAATCAAAACATCAAAGTCCTTACGAATAAAGTCTTGTAACATTTGGTTTTTGATCAAACCATTCATGCCAAAACTTTTGTCGTTATAATATGATGCTCCTTTTTCGTCGATAATATCTTTATCTTCTTTATAGCCAATTACTTTTAAGTTTTCAGATTTTACCCCGAGTTCATTAGCTAGTTTAACTAGAGCCACTATATTTACAGGCTCTGTTGCATCGATAAGAATAGCGAGAGTATTAAGACTGGAAATACTTGGCGAAGAAGAATTTCTTTTCTCGATATGAGATTCAATATTCTTCTTTATTGCATTCCTTTTAAGACCCTTTAAAATCATTTATCCAAAAGATTAAGAAGCCACAAATGTAGCTATTTTACAGTTTAAAATCATCCAGTCTTTCTTAAGAAAAAGAAAAAGCCTGTAAATCAGCATCTTCAAAAGTATTCTTTGGTTAAAGACTGTATATCTTTGGGCTTTGCTTGTATAAAAAAGCGTATAAAAAAATAGAGCCCCAGTATTTCTGCAAAGTTGATTAATACGGTAAAAACCGTAGTATAATAATACAGTTCGTTTACCGCCAAAAGTGCATCGACAAACATCGTACAACATCCAGCTACAAAAAGAAATATTGACTTTTCGAATCTATCGGCCACATAAATAAAAAAACAGATCAAAAAGAACGTTACCAAACTAATCACAATCATTACCACAAAAACTATCGAGTCCTCTATTTTAGGGAACACCATCTCGGTAATAGTATATATGAGATATGAAATCAGAATAGCACTAATAATCACAGGTACAGAAACCAACTTTGCGGGGTTCACCTCTTCTTCTGAGAGATACCCTCGTAATGCCAAAACGCAAAAAGAGTAAAAAATTGTTATCAACGAAGCTATTCTTTCAAAATATCCTTCAAAATCAATGTAGGTAAATGTGTCGGTCGCTATAATCACCAACAAACTTATAATTACAAAAACATTTTTAGTTTTCGCGTGATCCAGATACAGTATAATCAAGGAAATTGTAGCGAAAGGTTTTACATATAAAAGATATTTCTTTTCCAAAAAAACAGCAAACGCAAGAACTGTCAAAAAAGAAATATAAAATAACGCATATGTAATGTTAGCACTTTTCAAAGACTCTCAAATGGTAACTAAAGATACTTAGAGCATTTAAATCGATACTAATTTTTAAAAAAATCTTCACCATTTGGTGTTAATTCCTGTTGTTCTATAAAGAATTTGATGAGGAAAAACTGCCCAAACACCTGCAATAAATTTGCAATAATTACAAAGACTTCTAGAAACACATACAGCTTATACAAGGCGGTTATGATATTTACAATCAAAAAACACGAAGCTGCCACCATTAGTGAAGAACTAATGACAGTTTTACTATTTAAATAGATATAGTAACAAATCCCAACGAAGGAGGCAAAAAACAAAATAAGAACGAATAGAAACATCCGATCTTCTCGAACACTTGGCAATATTAACCCTGCCACCGAAGACAAGACATAGGTAATCAATCCCATTGTGATAAGGAGTTGTACGGTAAACACTTTATTCAGTTTGATCTTTATTTTTTGCAGACTCTCCCAAAGCAAAATGATATTCAGTAGATAATATATCGAGAGTAATACATTCAACAGTCTAAAATAGCCTATAAAATCCTTCATGGTGAGTACCTCTGCAATCAAAATGATCAACATTGTTAAT
Source organism: Aquimarina sp. KJ22-3 (assembly GCF_055808215.1). Taxonomy (NCBI): domain Bacteria; kingdom Pseudomonadati; phylum Bacteroidota; class Flavobacteriia; order Flavobacteriales; family Flavobacteriaceae; genus Aquimarina; species Aquimarina sp. KJ22-3. Next base: position 3,643,055 of record NZ_CM147859.1, read on the forward strand.
AGCACCAAAACCTTCTTATCCTGGGACTTGATTAGGTAAATAAAACACAAAGTAAGAATTACCGGAGGCTTAAAGAAAACAGATAGATGTTGCGCAAAAACAGAAATTACTACAAAAGCAAAGCTAGTGATGTAAAACAACTGATATGCTAATTTTTCTGTTTTCAAAAAATCAATTCTTTTTAATACGCATCGAATTCTTCTGCTTTTAACTTCAGAGGCTTAGTAACCATATAACTCACCAAAAAGACCCAGGCCATTGGAGTACACAACAACATCAAAACTTGCAACTCATACGATTGCACATAAAAAGCATTAAGCAACAACATAAAATCACTAAACGCAAAGTTTAAAATCGCTAAAAAAACCAAAGCGACTTTTCTGATCGTGTATTGATATAATGCATTGCAGCCACAATCAATAACACATATAACAATAACAACAACAAAAAGCCCAATATATTCATGTCACCCATTGGAGTTTTGAGCACAGTATATGTCAAAACAAAAATCACCGTATACAACAAGCTACCTAGTAGTAGTGTAAAAACATCTCGACTGTTATACTCAAAAGACCTGTGATTATAGTACAAGAAGTAAAATAATAGCACATAACCCACAATATGAATAATCATATCGTAACGTATGGTGTTTTTGAAATTCGTTAAAACAATCAAATCTCCCATAGCAAATAACATTATTACAGATAGATGATATATTTTAATTTTCACCGTTCTAATACAATAAAAAATAGGGATGGATACAGAAAGGGTGATTTTTGAAATTGTGTATAAAAGTTCTATTTCAAACACAAAAGTCAACACCTGTGTAATGATCAAAAAAGAAATTAAAAACTTTAGTATTTTTTTATCATCCATTAAACTTTTTTGCACCCAAAGCTTACAGCTTTATATCATAAGTACAGCCCATTAATATATTGTGAGAAATGAATTAACAATATACTAAAATTTAACAAAAAAATGACTTTCAGAAATTTAGCCCTGGATATCCTTTAGCTTTAATGGTGTTGGACTCGATATTTTGAACTGCACCAAGAAGAATACCGCCAACAACTGGTATATAGAATTTATAATTTCAAATTCTATAGAAGGAATATAAAATTTATTAAGTGCAAAACAAGAATCGCTAATCACAAAATTCAAAACCGCTATCAAAAACCATAAAGATTTTGAAGATCTCACATTTGCATATTGAAAAACAGCACCGATAAGTAGTAAATAAAGTATAATAATATATCCCACTCCGTACGGCCTTATATCTCCCATTTCTTTTTCGGTCACATCATAAATTTCGTATACAATAAATGTCCACGCTACAAAGAAAACAATCAAATATATGATATCTGTAACCCCATAGTCAATAGGTTTAAAGTTCTTGTATAAATAATAGAATAAGATGAGATAGCAAATGGTATAACTAAGTAATACAAACATAAAACTGCTCTGTACATCAATCAGCAAGAAGATATCCCCCAAAAAGCACAAAAACAATATCACCAAAAAAGTCCATCTATTTTTTTTACCTGAAACCAGTATAACATAAAAAAAGAGGAACCGTTGTCGGTTTTGCATACAATTCTATCATTGGCCACTGAAACGCCGTGCTAAGAACACAAAGTGCTCCTGCAATTAAAAGCAATATTTTAATCAGCGTTCGTATTTTCATTTAACCATATCAAGAAAATCGTCCTCACTTATTATAGGCACTTCTAATTTGTTTGCTTTTTCGAGTTTACTTGGCCCCATATTAGCTCCTGCAACAACATAGGATGTTTTGGAAGATATGGAACTTGAAACCTTGCCTCCATTATCTTCTATCAATTTTTTAAGCTCGTTTCGAGACACTTTTTCAAAGACTCCAGACACCACAAAAGTTTGTCCACTAAGCGTATCAGTTTGATTTGCCAGCTTTTCTGCCGACATCTCTAATTGAACCCCATATTCTTCAAGGCGTTTTACCAAGATTCTATTCTCTTCTGAAGCAAAAAACTCCTTAACGCTTTGCGCTATTTTAATCCCAATTTCATCCACATTCACCAATTCTTCTTCGCTAGCATTCACAATAGCATCTATAGTTTTATAATGCTTAACCAGCTTTTTGGCCACGGTTTCTCCTACATATCGTATTCCCAAAGCAAACAGCACCCGTTCAAAAGGGATCTCTTTGGATTTCTCTATTCCACTTACCAGGTTTTCGGCACTTTTCTCAGCCATCCTTTCTAATGGAATAACCTGTTCTTTTCTTAAATCGTAAAGATCTGCATAATTTGTAATCAGCCCTTCATTTACCAACAAGGCTACAGTCTCTCCACCCAGACCTTCAATATCCATGGCTTTTCTAGAAATGTAATGTTGGATACGACCAATAATCTGCGGAGGACACCCTTTATCATTAGGGCAGTAATGTTGTGCTTCTCCTTCTTTTCTAATCAACTCTGTATGACACTCGGGGCAATGGGTTATATATTGAGTGGGTTGAGAATCCTGACTTCTTTTCTGAAAATCTACTCCAACAATTTTAGGAATGATTTCTCCTCCTTTCTCTACAAAAACAGTATCTCCTTCTCGAATATCCAGTTTTTCAATTTGATCTGCATTATGCAAGGAAGCTCTTTTTACCGTAGTCCCTGCCAACAAGACCGGATCGAGGTTTGCTACTGGGGTTATAGCCCCAGTTCTCCCTACCTGATACGTAATCTCATTTAACACGGTAGCAACCTGCTCTGCCTTAAACTTATAAGCCATTGCCCACCTGGGTGCTTTGGCCGTAAACCCAAGTTCGTCCTGTTGCTGTAAATCGTTTACTTTGATCACCACTCCATCGGTCTCATAGGGTAAATCATGACGATGCTCATCCCAATAATTTACAAACTCCAGTACCTCATCAATATTTTTTACCAACTTTGACTCTACAGGAACTTTAAACCCCCATTGTCTTGCTTTGTCCAAATTTTCGAATTGCGTTTTAATCCCCAATCGATCTCCTTTGATACTATACAGTAAACAATCCAAAGGACGTTTTGCCACCTCACTACTATCCTGAAGTTTCAAACTTCCTGAAGCCGTATTACGAGGGTTAGCATAAGGCTCTTCTCCTGCCGCGATTCTTTCCTGATTCATCTTTGCAAAACCATCATAAGGCAATACAATCTCTCCACGGATGTTAAATTTTGGCGGATAATCCCCTTTTAGTTTAAGCGGAACAGATTTTATGGTTTTTACATTAGTGGTTACGTTATCCCCTTGTATACCATCTCCTCGAGTAACTGCACTAACTAGCGCTCCATTTTCGTAAGTGAGGTTAATAGAAGCTCCATCGTATTTAAGTTCACAAGTATAATTTACTTCTCCATCAACGATTTTTTTAATCCGCTTTTCCCAATCCAACAAATCCTCTTTAGAATAGGAGTTATCCAAGGAATACATCCGCTCTTCATGAACCACGGTTTCAAAACTCTTGGTAACCCCTCCGCCTACTCTTAAGGTGGGAGAATTAGCATCGTAATATTCTGGATGTTTATCTTCTAAAGCCTGAAGCTCTTTTAATTTCATATCAAATTCATAATCACTGATGGTAGGTGCATCCAAAATGTAGTAATTGTGATTATGTTGACGTAGTTCTTCCCTTAATTGATTAATTTGTTCTTCTGTATTCATTTCTATTACACACCTTGTTTACTATTGCAAACTTTGATTATTAATTGCATTTTTTATTGTTCCTATGTTCTGCTAGGTTTTAACCATTTTGGAACCTGAGCTGGTTTAAAAGCTCTCATCTTTTCCAGCAAACCATCGATATTGTCATCGACCAATAGCAATTCGAAGTTTTCCATTTTCAGGAACCCCCTCCTCACCATATTCTCTAACAACCCTAATAAATGATCATAAAACCCTCCCACATTGAGCAGACCAATCGGTTTTTGATGTAATCCAAGTTGTGACCAGGTAATAATTTCGAACAACTCTTCTAAGGTACCAAATCCTCCTGGTAATGTAATAAACCCATCACTTAGGTCATGCATTTTCATTTTTCTTTGGTGCATATTTTCTGTTGTGATCAATTCACTCAGCCCCTGATGCACTACTTCTTTGAGTTTTAAGAATTCTGGGATAACGCCAATCACTTTACCATTATGATCTAATGCTCCTTTGGCCACATGCCCCATGATACCAATTTTGGCTGCTCCGTATACCAAGGCAATCTCTTGTTCAGCCAGCTTTTCTCCAAGCAGAATAGCTTGTGATATAACTTCTTCGTGATTTCCTTCGCTGCTTCCGCAAAAAACACAAATCGAATTTAATACATTCATATTTTAATCAATTTAAATCGGCCCGTATCATACGGTCATTTTGATAAATATCTTTACGTAAAGTTACAGTATTGAACTGTAACTTGTCTATAAGCTCTTTAGTTTCCGTCCCCAGGTACTGATTGATTTCAAAATACAACCTCCCGTGCTCTGTCAACAATTGTTTAGCCAACACGCTAATTCTTCTATAAAAAATAAGAGGGTCATCATTAGACACAAAAAGCGCTAGAGCAGGTTCGTTCTCCAACACATTTGTTTTCATTTCTGTTTTTTCAAGCTCTCTAACATACGGAGGGTTCGATACCACAATATCAAAGTTGACTTCATCGATCTCTTCTTTCAAAACATCTAGCTGAATAAACTCAATTTTCACCTGATTTTTATAGGCATTTTGCTTGGCAAGGGCTAACGCTTTTTCAGAAACATCAATCGCATACACTTTTGCATTGGGAAGATTTTTTGCCAACGTAATGGCAATGCAACCACTCCCAGTACCGATATCCAATATTTTCAACTCATCGGCTACGCCTAAATGATCCTTCAGGATCCAATCTACTAATTCTTCGGTTTCAGGTCGAGGAATTAGTACATTTTCATTGACCAAAAAGGACAAACCAAAAAACTCTGTATCTCCAATAATATATTGTACAGGCTCAAAGTCTAATAACCTGTTTTCGGCTTCCTTAAAAAATGCTAGTACATCTTCGGCAAGCTCCTTTTCCAATTGTAGCGCAATATCTACACGACGCAAACCTAATCTTTTTTCTGTAAGCAAATAAAAAAATGACATCACTTCTTCGGCATCATATGCTTTTGACAGCGCATTCTTGAAATGAGTACGTAAATCTTTTATCTTCAAATTGATGTTTTTATGATCATTAGAGTTCCTTTATCATCCAAGCCTGACAACTATAATGTCCTGTATCCCCAACCGGTTGTTCCAAATTTGAAAAGCCTACTTTTTCATAAAGCGCCCGTGCCGCTTTCATATACGGCATGGTTTCTAAATAACATTTTGAGTATTTAGAGGCTTTCGCAAAATCCAAACATTGTTGAATTACTTTCTTCCCGATCCCTTTACCCCTAAGACTTGGTAAGAAATACATTTTCTGAAGCTCGCAAATATTTTCATCCGTATTTTCTAAAGGCGCAATACCACCGCCACCCAAAATCACACCATTTTCCTCTACCACATAATACACGCTTTTGGGTTGGTTATACGTCTCAAACATTTTATCCAAAGATTCATCTTCATAAGCGGTTCCCACCTTTGGAACCCCCATTTCTACCAATACCTCTCTTATAATACTGGCGATGAATTCATTATCTTTCTTTTCAATTGTTCTAATTTTTATAGCATCCATTACTTTTTAATACTACTTTTGCGTTGTTCTAAAAGGACAGAGTATGAATACTGAAATATACGCCAAATCCGCACAGGAATCAATGATGAAAATTCTATTGTTATTAACAATAATCACCTTGTTTTCTGGCTGCTCATTCTCCAAAAAACCACAATTAAAGCACATTGATAATTTAGAGGTTAAAAACGTAAGTCTTCGGGATATAACACTACATGCAGATGCTGTTTTTGACAATCCTAACTACCTAGGCGGAACCTTATCTATAGAAGATGTTCAGGTTTTTGTTGATAACATAGCAATGGGAACCATCTCTGCCAGAGAATTTGAAGTTCCTGCCAAGGATGAATTTTCTATTCCGTTACAAGGAACCTTCTCACTTTCTAAAATTTACGAGCAACACAAACAAAGTTTATTAGGAAGTGTATTAAAAGTAATTCAAACAGATTCTTTACAAATAGAATACAAAGGAGTTTTGAGATATCATCTTGGAAATTTTTCTTACCCCTATGAGATAGAAAAAACTCAAAAAATTGCAGTATCCAAATAAACATGAATACTCACGAGAATTACATAGCACGTTGTATCCAACTCGCTAAAAATGGATTAGGCACCACCTACCCCAACCCTTTGGTGGGTTGCGTAATCGTTCATAATGGAAAAATTATTGGTGAAGGATGGCATTACAAATCCGGAGAAGCTCATGCCGAAGTAAATGCTGTTAATTCGGTAAAAGACGTTTCTCTATTAGAAAGTTCCACTATCTATGTAAGTCTAGAACCTTGTAGTCACTTTGGCAAAACACCTCCTTGCAGTGACTTGATCATCAGCAAAGGCATTAAAAAAGTAGTGATTGGTACCATAGATCCTTTTGCAAAAGTTTCTGGAGCAGGTATAAAAAAACTAATGAATGCAGGTTGTGATGTTACCGTTGGAGTATTGGAAAAAGAATGCAACGAGCTCAACAAACGATTTTTTACATTTCATAAGAAAAAACGTCCCTACATCATTCTAAAATGGGCCCAAACCAGCAATGGATATATTGCTCCAGACACTAAGAATCAGAGAACACCAGTTTGGATCACTAGTCCTTATTCTAGACAACTAGTTCATCAATGGAGAACAGAGGAACAAGCTATATTGGTAGGAAACCAAACCGTTATTAAAGACAATCCTAAATTAAATGCAAGAGATTGGCATGGGCAAAATCCTATTCGAATTGTAATCGACAGATCCAATAAAATACCTAAAGATTCTTTTGTAACGGATAATTCGATCAAAACTATTGTCCTCACATCGAAGCAACATCTAAAAGAAAGCACTGAATCTTTGATTTACGAAGAAGTAAGTACCAAAAAAAATATTGCCCAAGAAATATGTGCCATTTTATACAAACACGACATCCAATCCGTTATTATTGAAGGGGGAACCACGACGCTTCAGTCTTTTATAGATGAAAATCTATGGGATGAAGCTCGTGTTTTTGAAGGCAACCTCACCTTTGAAAAGGGAATCTTAGCCCCAGATTTTACTAAAAGATTACCTTTGACAAAAAAAATAGAAAAAGATACTCTTAGCATATACCAAAATGATCAAGACTATAATTTTTGACTTTGGAGATGTATTCATCAACTTAGACAAACCGGCAACCTTAAGAGAATTATCACAACTAGGCGATTTTCAATTCAACGATTCGATACAAGATCTTAACAACCAGTATGAAGTAGGTAAAATAACTACCAAAGAATTTATTCAAAATTATCACCGTCTCTTACCAGAAGCAACAGAACAACAACTTATTGAAGCATGGAATGCTATTCTTTCAGATTTTCCGAAATACCGACTAGATTTCGTAAAACATCTTGCGGCTACAGGAGACTACAAATTAATTCTTTTGAGTAACAACAATGAATTGCATATCAACTGGATCAAGCAACACATTTCTTTTTATGAAGAGTTTAAATCTTGTTTTAATTCATTTTATCTATCGCACGAGATTCAATATAGAAAACCAAACTCTGACATTTTTGAATTTGTGCTCCAAGAGCATCAAATCCAACCCACTGAAACACTTTTTGTGGATGACACCAAAGAAAACACGGATGCTGCCCAAAAATTAGGTATTCACGTATGGAATAACAATCCAAAAGCAGACGATGTCATTGATTTATTTACCTCAAAATCTGATTTATTTTGATATACCTTATTTTAAGCATTTTATCCTCAAGCTTGATCTTTGTAATCTTCAAGCTTTTTGCCAAATACAATGTAAATACGCTACAAGCTATAATCGTAAATTATGTAGTTGCCTGTATCTCTGGAGTTATTGCACAGGGAAATTCGGTTAGCATTACTTATATAACAAAACAAGACTGGTTTTATGGAGCGATGATATTGGGAGTTGTGTTTATATCTGTTTTTAATCTCATGGCCATAACCACTCAAAAAAATGGACTTTCTGTAGCTGCAGTAGCTACAAAAATGAGTTTAGCCATACCTATTATTTTCGGGATCATTGTTTATAAAGAAAGTACTGGAGCAGTCAAAATTATTGGGATTGTCATTGCACTTATTGCGGTGTATCTGACTTCGATGAAAAACGAAGAAGGATCCTCTCTTACCAAAAGAAACCTTATCTTCCCATTGCTTGTATTTATAGGTAGTGGAATTATAGATACTAGTCTAAAATATATGGAAACCAATTATGTTGCAAAAAACGATGTTTCTATCTTTTCGGCTACAATTTTTGGATTTGCAGCTTCTATAGGAATACTCACACTCCTCTATAAATCTTTTACACAATCCTTACAAATCTCAGTCAAAAATATCATTGCAGGGATTGGGTTAGGTGTTCCTAACTATTTTTCTATCTACTTTTTAATAAAGGCATTACGACATGATGTAATGGATAGCTCTACGGTGTTCACCATCAATAATGTTTCTATCCTATTGGTTTCAACATTAGCCGGGATCTTCTTTTTCAAAGAAAAATTACTTCCCAAAAATTGGATCGGAATCATCCTGGCAGTAATTAGCATTATATTAGTCGCTCTTTCAATAGCCTAAATTGGACACCAAAGACACATATAATACGCTTGAAAAACCAGGAGATGAAACTCTTTTCAAGGACAGAAACAGTAAGTTTTTCGGATATGCTTTCCCTATCGCATCAGAGGAGGAAGCTAAACATCTACTTGACAGTCTTAAAAAACAACATCACAGCGCAAGACATTGGTGCTATGCATGGCAAATAGGAACCGAAAAAACAAAACGTCGGGTCAATGATGACGGAGAACCATCGAACTCTGCCGGGCAGCCTATTTATGGACAAATCCAATCATTTGATGTTACTAATGTTCTTGTGGTTGTGGTTCGGTATTTTGGCGGAACAAAACTTGGGGTCGGTGGATTGATAAACGCCTATAAAACCAGTGCACAGCTAGCACTACAAAATTCGGTTATTGTTGAAAAAACGATTAACATTGATTATGTCATCAGCTTCGAGTATAAAGACATGAACAAAGTAATGCGCATAATCAAGGAACACAACTTAAAAATAACCAAGCAAGAGCTAGAATTAAGTTGTAAAATTTACATTTCGGTAAGAAAAAAATAACCCATAAAATAAATGAGGTTTTTTCCCCGTTGTATGAAATAGAAATTAAGAAGCTGGCTGACTAACCGCTTTTATTTTTTCCAATAAAAAAGAAGGGCAAGGGATCGGTTTTCTAGTTGCAGCATCAACAAATACTAATATAGAAGAAGCTGTTGTTAACAATTCTTGATGTTGATTATATATTTCGTAATCGAAAATAATCTTAACTGTAGGAATTTTCCTTAAATGAGTTTTAACAATCAATTCGTCGTCAAAGAAAGCAGATTTCTTAAATTTAAAGTCTAAAGTAAACACAGGAAGCATTATACCATTTTCTTCCATAGACTTATAAGAAATCCCTAATCGGGATAGCCAGTCAATTCGTGCCAGCTCTAGGTACTGTGCATAATTTCCATGATGGACAATCCCCATTTGGTCTGTTTCGGAATAACGTACTCTGAGTCCTGTTTCTGAAGTGATTAGCATATATCTTTTGAAATGATTATTAACATTTTTAATAGAAACACTATCAAATTATGCGAAAAAAATAATTAAAATTCAACCCCTAAATCGTTTTTTTTACATTTTTTGTTCACATATTTGTCATGCAAAAATAGTAAGGAGTTTTTCAACAATTTCTTTTACATAACCTAATAAAAATAGTAAATCCGGCCACTCGAATGAATGTAACTGCGCAATCTGTTTGGGATAACTGTCTGTCTTTTATAGAAGACAACATTACACCTCAAGCTTTTAAAACTTGGTTCGAACCAATTAAAGCTGTAAAACTTACAGATAGTGCTTTGAGTATTCAGGTACCTAGTAAATTTTTCTATGAATGGTTAGAAGAACATTATGTTAACCTTTTGAAGGTGTCTTTAACTCGCGAACTGGGTGAAAGTGCAAAATTGGTTTATGTAATTAAAATGGAAAACACTTACGGCAACAAAAAGCCGTTTACCGAAAAGATTCCTAGTGCAAATCGCACTCCGGTTAACACTCAAGAAGTAGACGTTCCTATCAAAAGTAAAAATCCAGAATTAAAAAATCCTTTTGTAATTCCTGGGATTAGAAACGTAAAAATTGAGTCGCAACTTAATCCGAGCTATAATTTTGATAATTTCCTTGAAGGGGACTCTAACAGATTAGCACGATCAGCTGGTATGGCTGTAGCCAACAAGCCCGGAGGAACATCTTTTAACCCACTATTGATTTTTGGAGGGGTAGGACTAGGAAAAACACACTTAGCTCATGCTATAGGTGTAAATATCAAAGACAACTATCCTGAAAAAACGGTTTTATACATTTCTGCGGAAAAGTTTACACAACAATATATAGAGTCTGTAAAAAAGAACAATAGAAACGACTTTATTCATTTCTATCAAATTATAGATGTTCTTATTGTTGATGATATTCAATTATTATCGGGTAAGGCAGGAACTCAAGATGTGTTCTTCCACATATTCAACCATTTACACCAAAACGGCAAGCAAGTAATCCTTACTAGTGATAAAGCTCCTGTAGATATGCAAGATATCGAGCAGCGACTACTTTCTCGTTTCAAGTGGGGATTATCTGCAGAGTTACACCAACCAGATTTCGAAACAAGAGTTTCTATTATCAAGAACAAACTGTATCGAGATGGTGTAGAAATGCCAGAAGAGATTGTTGAATTCCTGGCCAACAATATCAAAACCAACATCAGAGAGTTGGAAGGTGCTATAATTTCCTTGATTGCACACTCTTCCTTCAACAAAAAGGATATTACCATTGATCTGGCCAAAGCGATTGTAGACAATTATGTAAAAAATACAAAACGCGAAGTCTCTATAGATTACATACAAAAAGTTGTAAGTGATTATTTCCAAATGGATGTAGAAACCCTACAATCCAAAACAAGAAAAAGACATATTGTTCAAGCCAGACAATTAGCTATGTTTTTTGCAAAAAAACTAACCAAAGCTTCTTTAGCTAGTATTGGAACACAAATAGGAAAGAGAGATCACGCCACAGTACTTCACGCCTGCAAAACAGTAGACAACTTATCCTCTACCGACAAACAATTTAGAAAGTACGTAGAAGATCTAGGCAAGAAACTTACATTATAACATAACCTTTAGCAGTATGAAAACTAAGATTTTGATGGTATGCCTTGGCAATATCTGTAGATCCCCCTTGGCTGAAGGTATATTAAAATCCAAACTAGATCCAGAAAAATATCAGGTAGACTCTTGCGGAACAAGCAGTTATCATATCGGAAGCAAACCTGATACCAGATCCATTAAAATTGCAAAAGAACACCATATAGACATTACTGATCAAAGAGCCGCTCAATTTAGTACCGGTCATTTTGACCAATACCACACTATCTACGCAATGGATCGTTCTAATTATCAAAATATTATAAAGTTAGCTCGTAATACCGAGGACCAATCGAAGGTAAAACTAATTTTGGACGAATTACAGCTCAACGAGACCCTAGATGTTCCTGACCCTTACTATGGAGGCGAAAGAGGATTTGAAGAAGTTTTTGAAATGCTAGACCAAGCTTGTAACACTATCGCTACAAAGCTAGAAAGCACAACTTAACTTTTCCAGACCTAAAGTTTTTGTATATTTAACTATAAATAAGGATGTAATACAACCAACACCCTGCCAATAGTAACACAAATCAATAAACCTAAAACAATCCACTAACAACCCTATGGAGCTTAAACCCCTAGATCCCAAAGGAAAATTATATTTGATTCCTACTCGATTAGGAGACGATGTCCCTTTAGAAGTACTACCCATCTCTATAAAAAAGGTTTTGGAACAAATCAATCACTACATTGTAGAGAACGAGAAACCTGCCCGACGATTTATTAAAAAAGTAAGCCCTAGTAAATCTCAGCGCTCGTTAGTGATTCATACCGTAAACAAATACACAGATACTGCTGAAATCCCAAGTTATTTAACTCCTTGTTTAAATGGCGAATCTATCGGACTAATGTCTGATGCCGGGTGTCCAGGAATCGCAGATCCTGGAGCCGAAGTTGTTAAGATTGCTCACGAAAAGGGAATCCAGGTCACTCCTCTTGTAGGTCCATCATCGATATTACTGGCGATGATGAGTAGTGGAATGAATGGGCAAAGCTTTACGTTTAACGGTTATTTACCTATTGACAAAGCAGAACGCAAATCAACCATCAAGCAGCTGGAAAGAATATCATTAGAAAAAAATCAGGCGCAGATTTTTATCGAAACCCCATACCGAAATGATAAAATGCTAGCCGATCTTAAAGCTATACTGCACCCAAACACCCGATTATGCGTCGCTTGTGATATTACACTGACTACAGAATATATAGCCACCAAACGTGTTGAAGAATGGAACCCAGAAGAAGTTGATTTACACAAAAGACCTGCTATCTATATCATACAAAGAGACCACTAAAGCAGCTCTCTTTCTACCTTTGCATACCGATTCATTTCTACAAACGAAGTATCATAACCTTCAAAGCGCTTCATATAATAGCGAATAGTCGTACCAAATGCATCTGCAAAGCCTTCGACACCACCACTACGCAAGTAACGCTTTACCGCTTTAGGACCTGCCAAATGTGCGGCAGCTAGAATACCAGATTCAGAGACCATTACCCCATTCATCCTTTTTCCTTCAAACCATTTGATATCTCTACGTAGTACCCATTTATTTCGTGAAAGATTAGCGTAAAACGCCTTTTCTTGAAGTGCTGGATTTGTTAAAAACTCCTCTCTATTAATCTTTTTAAGCCCAATAAGAGCCAGAGTTCCTTTTCCAAATTGATATTTCCCCATGTATCCAAACTGGTTCACTACACCGTAATCTCCCCTAGATTCTTTAAAAGCGATCGCTTCCTTAAAACCGATATAAGATTTCCCCAGTTTAGGAGAAACAACTATACTTTCCTCCTCTTCTTCTATTTCGTTAAAATTTGGAGCTACATAAAACAAGTCCAAATCTGCAGTGCTGTATGAACTTAAATCTACCTTTTCCTCAGCCCTAAAGCTCAGTAGAAATAAACCCCCAATTGTAAGCAAAATAGATAATCCTGTTATCTTCTTTATCATATAAAAAATTTCTAAGTAGACACCCTAAAAGTGTTCCCCTTCTACTTAAATTTTTGCCGTGCAAAGATACAGCTTTTTTATTACAAACAAATTACAAAGTGTTAAATAAATTATAACATTGTAAATCAAATAGTTAGCTTTAAAAATACCTAAAAAAAGCTTAAAAAAAGCATCAAAAACACTAAAACCAAACACTTAAACGTCAAATGAAGTTACTTCGTCGATAAAAATTAATCACGCAATTCATGAGTTTATTCACAAAAAAAATGATTTTTTGTGAATAAATTTTGTTTTTAAAACCGTAAAATGAGGTAGAAAAGCTTGTCTAGCCTTTTTTTGACGAAGTGGAATTATCGTCTAATTCCTTGCTTATTTATCCAATCGATATACTGCTTTTTATTACGATTATGTTGCTCTATACTTTTCGCGAATTTATGGTATCCCATATTTTCTACATTAGCTACAAAAAAGTAATACTCATGCTTCTCGTAATTAAGAACGGCATCGATTGCAGAAATATCTGGCATTGTAATAGGTCCTGGAGGCAATTCTGCATACTTATAGGTGTTATAAGGACTATCTAGTTCAAGATCTTTGTACAAAACTCTTTTGATCACTGTTTGCCAGTCATTCCTATGTTTTTTTATCGCATAAATAACGGTTGGGTCCGCATCTAGTTTCCATCCATTATTGTATCGATTCATATACACCCCAGCTACTCTTGGCCGTTCATCGACCTTGGCGGTTTCTTTTTGTACTATAGATGCTACAGTGATTACCTGAGTAGGTGTAAGCCCTATTTTTTTTGCTTTAGCTGTACGCTTCCCCTCCCAAAAACGGGTATACTCTTTGAGCATCCTATCTCTGAACTGTTTTGCCGAAGTATTCCAGAAAAATTCATATTTGTTAGGAATGTACATTGACAATGCAGATTCTAAGGAGAAACCATGCTCTTGAACAAAAGCTTCTTCTTTAAAAGCAGTAATTAAGGAAGTACTATCAGCTTCTATTTGTTGCGCTATACGTCCCGCAAGATTCTCTAATCGTTCCTGATTATTAAAAGTAACATTAATCGGAGTATTTTTACTTCTCAATATATTTACAATATCATTATTATTCAGTCCTTTTTTGATAATGTATCTACCAGCCTTTATATTTTTTGAATACCCTTTTCTACTGGCAATCCTATCAAAACTGTAAATATCCTTAATGGATGGTGAAATTATTTCGATTAACTCTGTATAAGTAGCATCTGTAGGTATCTGTACGATAACCGAATCTTCCTCAAAGTTGGTGTTTGGAGAAAAAACCGCCTGATACACATTGTAAGCAAAAATCCCTCCTCCTATTAATCCCATAAGAGCTATTGCCAATAATATTTTTTTAATGTACATATAACAATTGATATAAAAGTTCGTCTTTGTAAGTGTTATTGATAAGGTTCCAATCCTTTTTTACTCCAATTTTTTGAAAACCTCGACTCTCGAATAACTTAATACTGGTTAAATTATCCTCAGAAATATTAGCGTATAGCTGATGTAACCTAAGATGAGTAAAACCGTATTGTATGATTAATTGTAGGGCCTCAGCTCCATATCCTTTCCCTCTATGTTCCTTTTCTGCAATAATAATCCCAACTCCTGCCCTATTATGAGTTGGATTATAATCAAATAAATCAATTAGTCCTATCGAAGCATCGTCCGTGGTACAAATCACCAATCTCAACTGCTTGACTTCATAAATATCCTGATGCGCATTTTCGAGATATTGTTTGATTAAAAATCGCGAATATGGGGTTTGTGTAGAACTCATTTCCCAAATTTGTTCATCGTTTTCAATAACATAAACAAAATCAAGATCTTCAGGCTCAAGTGCCCTTAAATAAATATGTTCTCCTTTTAATGTTAACATTCAATTTCTCCCTTAAAAACTTGTTCGGCAGGGCCAATCAGAAAAATATCCTTGTATCCCTCAGGCGTAGGTTTAAAAGTCACCTTCAACGCTCCCCCAGGAGTATCTATATTCACTTCTTCCTGATCCACTTGTTGAGTAGCATGCATTGAAAGTGCAACTGCCGTTACTCCTGTACCGCAAGAAAGTGTTTCATCCTCTACACCTCTTTCATAAGTTCTTACAGCAAACAAATTACCATTCTTTTTTTCGACAAAGTTCACATTACTACCAGATTCAAAATAAGGCGCTCCATTCCTAATGGATCTACCCACATTTTGTACATCAAACTCAGCTAGCCGGTCTACCATAGTTACATGATGTGGCGATCCTGTGTCTAAAAAAAGGTGAGATTTATATTTTTCAATCTCTTGTACATCTTGCATTTGCAAACGAACAAGACCATCCTTAATCTCTGCATGGTGTTTCCCGTCAATCGCGGTAAACGTTGCTTTATCTTTTATAATATCTAAAAAAGCTGCAAAAGCAACAAGACACCTACCTCCATTACCGCACATTGAACTTTCATTTCCATCAGCATTAAAATACACCATGGTAAAATCATCCTCATCATTTTGAGGTTGCTCCAACAACATGAGACCATCTGCTCCAATTCCAAATTTCCTGTCACAAAGTCTCGCAAACAATTTGGTATTATTTTTGGACACAATAGCATCACGATTATCAATAATTACAAAATCGTTTCCGGTACCCTGATATTTATAAAATGTAAGGATCATTATTCTTTTTTTGTAAAAGGCAAAGGTACAAAGAATGATGACATAATACCGCTGTTAATTGTGAGTTAAAAATCACAAAAAAAGTATACTATAATTGTAATTTTAATAGTTATTGATAGTCTATTCAAGAAATAATTAGTCAAAGTAAAATATAAAAAGTTAAGCAAATGAAAAGATTTTTGAGTTTATTGGCGGTGGCAATTCTAGCAGGAGTGCTTACCCTGGGTGCTTACAAAGCCTTTTTAGAACCAGAACCAGAGAAAATAGTAATTACCCAAAGTGAATCCAAGACCAGTGCGATTCCCACAGCTTATACGGTTGCTAATACAAAATTAAATGCTGCTGCACAAGTTGGAGCAGACTTTACCGTTGCTGCAGAAAAAACAGTAAATGCCGTAGTGCATGTTAAACAATATGGGGTTACACGCGCTCCAAGAAATTTGATGGAATTTTTCAGAAATGGAGGAGAAAAGGAAAGAAGAATTCAGGGAGCAGGATCAGGAGT
Source organism: Aquimarina sp. KJ22-3 (assembly GCF_055808215.1). Taxonomy (NCBI): domain Bacteria; kingdom Pseudomonadati; phylum Bacteroidota; class Flavobacteriia; order Flavobacteriales; family Flavobacteriaceae; genus Aquimarina; species Aquimarina sp. KJ22-3. The sequence continues at coordinate 3,659,626 of NZ_CM147859.1, forward strand.
GATCATTACCGAAGATGGATATATCGTTACCAACAATCACGTTATTGATGGTGCAACAGATTTAGAAGTCACCTTAAACAACAACAAATCATACAAAGCTACAGTTGTAGGAACTTCTCCTCAATCCGATATTGCATTAATTAAGATCGACCCGCAAGAAAAATTATCCTATATCCCATTTGGCAACTCAAATAATGCCAAAATTGGAGAATGGGTACTTGCTGTAGGAAACCCTTTTAATCTTACCTCTACAGTAACCGCTGGTATTATCAGTGCAAAATCAAGAGATCTAAATGAACAAGATGCTAATTTCCAGTCTTTTATACAAACCGATGCTGCGATCAACCCTGGTAATAGCGGTGGTGCTTTGGTCAATACCCGTGGAGAATTGATTGGCATCAACACTGCGATTACCTCACAAACGGGAAGCTATGTGGGATATGCCTTCGCCGTGCCTTCCAACAATGCAAAAAAAATTGTAGAAGATATTTTGGAGTTTGGAGATGTGCAAAAAGCCATTATCGGTATTAATGCAGCTCCATTCACAGAGGATTACAAAGAGAAATATAAGATTACCGAATCTCAAGGAGTAATCATCGCAGGTATCGAAGAAAATAGTGGAGCTGCAAAGGCAGGTTTACAAGAAGGAGATTTAATTAAAGAAATTGATGGATTACGTATTAGAAAATTCGCTGACCTGACAGGATATGTAAGCAGTAAGAGCCCGAATGATGTGATTAATGTAAAAATTGTTAGAGATAATAACGAACTTATAAAACCTGTTCGGTTAAGCAAATACGTTATCCAACAGTATATTTTACAGGATGTAGGTGTAGAAGTTGCTAATCCCCCAAAAGATTATCTTAAAAGTTTTAATACTGATCATGGTGTAGTCATCTCAAAAGCGCTAAGTGCAAGAATGCAACGATATAACCTAAAGGGATTAATCATTAGCGAGATTGATGGTAAAAAGGTCAAAAATGTTATGGAAGTCAAAGAAATTATTGACAGTAGATACCCTGACGAAGATCTAACCATTAGTTTGATAGACAGAGATGGAGAAAAAGAGAGTTTGTTTTTCAATAAAACAAGCACCAAACCCTTATAAAATAAAGGCTCCCATTGCAATCAAAAAGTAATGGGAGTTTTTTATTAAAAAAGGTTTTACGAAAACGTTTGAAATATATACTTTTGCACGAAATTTCAAGACTGTAAAAAACACAACAAAATTATGAGTTCTAACGAAGTTTATGAAAAAGAACTTGCCTTCCAAGCAGACAGACGGCGAGCAACAGTAGCGTTTATCAAGACTGTGAGTGATTTATGGTACGACAACTCTATCGAATTGGTATTGTTTAGAAACCAATTGATAGACAAAAATGTAAGCGAAATCATCAATCTACATGAATATGCTGGAGAGTTCGTGCAAAAACCTATTTCCATTTTTGATTCTGTAGAGATCGCCCAAGCGATCAAATTGATGGATTTACCTCCTTCTAAATTAGATATTGGTAAACTAACTTATGAGTACCATTTGGCAAGTGATGAATTTGGTTCTGTAAATCGTTTTGTACAGGAAAAATTGAAAGATGCCAAAACATTCAAACCTATTTCTCCTAAAAATGTAGTATTATATGGATTTGGAAGAATTGGGCGTTTGGTAGCAAGAGAATTAATGACGATTACCGGTAAAGGAAGTCAACTTCGTCTTCGAGCCATTGTAACTAGAGGAGCAATTACTGAAGAAGTTTTAGAAAAAAGAGCTTCTTTATTAAGAAATGATTCTGTACATGGTGAGTTTGCTGGTACTGTAGAGACCGATATCGCAAACAATTCACTAATCATCAACGGAACTACTGTACATATTATTAGTGCCAACAATCCAGAAGACATCGATTACACAACTTACGGCATCGATGATGCTTTGGTAATAGACAACACGGGTGCTTTCAGAGATCAAGAAGCACTAAGTCGTCATTTAAAAGCAAAAGGAGTAGACAAAGTTTTACTTACTGCCCCTGGAAAAGGAATCCCTAATATCGTTCACGGAGTAAATCACAAAGAGAACGATCCTGATAAGGTGAATATCTTTTCTGCGGCTTCATGTACAACAAACGCCATTACTCCTGTTTTACAAGCAATAGAAGAAAGCTTCGGTGTAGTAAACGGTCACTTAGAAACCATTCATGCATATACCAATGACCAAAACCTGGTAGATAATATGCACAAAAAATACAGAAGAGGTCGTGCTGCGGCTTTAAACATGGTAATTACTGAAACAGGAGCTGGTAAAGCCGTTTCAAAAGCATTACCGAGTTTGGAAGGTAAATTGACTTCTAACGCTATTCGTGTTCCTGTACCAAACGGTTCTTTAGCAATCTTAAACCTTAATCTCGAGAAAAAGACCTCTAAAGAAAGCCTTAATTCGGTAATCAAAAAATATGCACTAGAAGGAAACTTGGTAGAGCAAATCAAATATTCATTAGACAATGAATTAGTATCATCTGACATCGTAGGATCTTCTGCTCCTTCGATCTATGATAGTAATGCTACTATTGTAGATGCAAGCGGAAATAATGCTATCATATATGTATGGTACGATAATGAGTATGGATATAGTCACCAGGTAATTCGACTATCAAAATACATTGCCAAAGTAAGACGTTTTACGTACTACTAGAAAGCAACAAAACAGAAACAAGAAAAGGTGGTTATTTGAATAACCACCTTTTTATTTTATATCATTTTTTTCTTTTGCCCCTACCACAATTACTTCTTTTGTCAAAAGCAGCAGAAAACCCTTTAAAAATCCATGCAAACAACCACTTCATTTGCAGACAATTAATCCAAAAACCAACCCAAAGTAATTTCTTACAAAAAAACTTCATAATTACTTACAATATCGTACATTTATTACCGTTACAGAAGAAATTAAACGTAGATAAAAGGAGCTAAAAATTCGTTAGAATCTAAACTAGGAATCTAATGGGTTATTTTGCTACTACATTTTTAAAATAATTTAGGCATTCCATCTTACATTCAACGACCAAAAACAATACTATTCACATGAAATTACTACAATATCTATTTTTTTCTATCATAATCACTTTATCATTTTTAAACCAAGCCAAAGCTCAGGAAGAAAATCTATCTGCAGAACAAGCTTTACAACAAGAGGATATTGAAGGGCAGTTTGATGTAGTGATCAAAAAGTCTGGGAGATACCAGGAATACAAGGTAGTAAAGCAAGTTTGGTTAAATAAACTGAAATCAAACACTATAGATTCGATTAAAACGCTAGAATCAAAGCTAAATGTTTCTAACCAACAAATCGAACAACAAAAGACCACGATAAGTGGACTTCAAGAATCTCTAAATAAAACCAACGAAGATTTAGCTACCGTAACCAACGAAAAAGACAGTATGAGTTTTGTGGGAGCTTCGGTTTCAAAATCCAGTTACAAAACCATTATGTGGTTGATCGTTGGTGGACTTATTCTATTGTTGAGTTTCTTTATTTTCAAATTCAAAAACAGCAATGCAGTTACTATACAAGCTAAAAAAGCCCTAGCAGAAACTGAAGCCGAATTTGAAGATCACAGAAGAAGAGCTCTGGAGCGCGAACAAAAGGTGATGCGTAAACTTCAGGATGAAATCAATAAGCAGCGAAAAGCAGGTGCCAAGTAAGCACTATTTCTAGATTATTTACATATTCTTTTGCATCTTTGCAGCTCTCAGGAAAATGATGAAAGATGCGCATTGATATCATAACAGTAGTTCCCGACATTCTAAAAAGCCCCTTTGAAGCTTCTATAATGAAGCGTTCTATAGAAAAAGGCTTGGTAGAGGTCCATTTACACAATCTCAGAGATTATACGAGCGATAACTATCGACAGGTTGATGACTACCAATTTGGTGGAGGCGCTGGTATGGTGATGATGATAGAACCTATTGATAAATGTATTTCCAAATTACGATCGGAACGTGAATACGACGAGGTGATCTATATGACACCAGACGGAGAAACACTTAATCAGGGTATTGCCAATCAACTATCACTAAAAGGGAATCTAATCATTCTTTGTGGTCATTATAAAGGCGTAGACCAAAGAGTCCGGGATCATTTTGTCACCAAAGAAATATCCGTAGGCGATTATGTTTTATCTGGAGGTGAACTTGGAGCTCTGATCCTATGCGATGCGATCATACGGCTAATCCCAGGTGTACTCGGAAATGAAACCTCTGCCCTCACCGACTCTTTTCAAGATGATCTGCTTGCTCCACCTATTTACACTAGGCCTGCTGAGTATAAAGGGTGGAAAGTTCCGGAAATTCTAACTTCTGGCAATTTCCCAAAAATTGAAGCCTGGAGAGAAGAACAAGCCTATCAACGAACTAAAGAACGAAGACCGGACCTATTAAATGATTAACTCCTGAAAATAAATACAATAAAAACATTGTGAATACACAAAATATATTTATTTTTGCAGCCTGATTAGAACAACCTCTGGCGAAAATCGTGAATGTTGCTTTAAGGAAACCTAAGAAACTATATCAAAATGGAAGATTTAGTAAAATTCGTACAAGACGAATTTGTTACCAAAAAAGAATTTCCTGAGTTTGCAGCAGGAGACACTATCACAGTGTATTACGAAATTAAAGAAGGAAACAAAACACGTACACAGTTCTTTAGAGGAGTTGTTATCCAAAGAAGAGGTTCTGGAGCTACCGAAACATTTACCATCAGAAAAATGTCTGGTACTATTGGAGTAGAGCGTATTTTCCCAGTTAACTTACCGGCACTTCAAAAAATCGAAGTGAACAAAAGAGGTAAGGTACGTAGAGCACGTATTTTCTACTTCAGAGGTCTTACTGGTAAGAAAGCTCGTATTAAAGAAAAAAGAAACTAATTTCTTAGTAATAACATACAAAAAGAGCTGCTCAAACGAGCAGCTTTTTTTATGAACAAAAGTTAATAACTTAAGTTTATAAGTGGTTGATAACTAAGATTATAGTATTTTTTGATTACCTCATCAATTTTCACTATATTTAATATAGAAATTACATTGTTAAGTGATGACAAAAGGATTCCTGATATGTAATTCACACAATACGTTCTTTGAACATCTTAAGACCTGATTAAATTAAAATAAATATAAGACGAAAGTTATTTTTTTGAGTACATCCTTGAAATAACTTTAAAGGGCTTTACTTTGAAATCATTTCAAAATGAAATTCAAAAGAAAAAATTAAGTTTTGACACCTTTTTAATTTAAAACGGCATTAGACTTCTCGGATGAATATAGGAAAATCGTACAGCGATTTAAAGCATTCGAATTAGTCGTATGAATAGAAGTAAATTATACAAATTACGATTTGACAAGTTTAAGTCTATTCAAACCGGAAATAGGACACTATGGTATAAAAAACGAAAGTTTTTATTTTATTGCGGGTAAAACAGCTAACATTGTAGTAGTATTTCCAATGAAGCCATATCAAAATATTCGTATTCTTGATATGGCTTTTTATTTTTTGTCAAAATCCTAATTTTGACATGCTTTTCTCCCCTTCTTCCTAATATACTCTCTTTATTTTTAGTATTCTACAATACGCATCCTTTAACTCAAAACTAACATCCCTCAGGTTGCATATGGATGAGTAGATTTGTATCTTCGCGCACGGAAAAAATTTGATAAGTCCGATCAAACAAAACATTGATCTTTTTTTGAACACTTTGTTTGTCATCGCAAAAGCAAACGACTAATTATTTCCATTATAAAAACAACATCATAATTTAATTCGATATCATGGGTTCCAACACTGCAACCTGATATCCTGAAAAAACAAGAAATATGGGAGTTAACACCTCAAAGATTGTTTATACCAAAACTGACGAAGCACCAGCTTTAGCTACTTATTCTTTTCTACCAATCGTCAAAAAATTCACAAAATCGGCCAACATAGATATTGAAACCAAAGACATATCTCTTGCCGCACGTATCTTAGCCAATTTTCCTGAAAAACTATCAGATAAGCAAAAACAGGCTGATGCACTTGCCGAGTTGGGAGAGCTTGCTCAAAAACCTGAAGCTAATATCATCAAACTTCCAAATATCAGTGCTTCAATACCACAGTTAAAAGCAGCAATCGCAGAATTACAATTACAAGGATTTGATCTCCCAAATTATCCAGAAGAACCAGAAAACGATACCGAAAAGGATATCAAATCAAGATACGACAAAATAAAAGGTAGTGCCGTTAATCCGGTACTAAGAGAAGGAAATTCTGACCGAAGAGCTCCTAAACCAGTGAAGCAATATGCTAGAAAAAATCCTCATTCTATGGGGGCATGGAGCGCTGATTCTAAGACTCATGTAGCTACCATGTCTAGTGGTGATTTCAGATCTAATGAGAAATCATTAACCGTTGATGAAGCTGGTGATGTACGAATTGAGTTTGTAGATGATAGTGGAAGTGTTACCGTTTTAAAAGAAAAAACACCATTACTAGAAGGTGAAGTGATTGATGCAACCGTAATGAGCAAAAAAGCACTTATCGCTTTCCTCGAAGAACAAATAGCAGATGCCAAAGATAAAAATGTGTTGTTTTCATTACATATGAAAGCTACTATGATGAAAGTATCTGATCCAATTATTTTTGGCCATGCGGTAGAGATCTTTTTAAAGATGTCTTTAGCAAACACGCAGAAGCTCTTGAAGAAATAGGCGTAGAAGTCAATAATGGTTTTGGTGATTTAATCAATAAGCTTAAAAGACTTCCTGATGCTAAGCGAGCAGAAGTAGAAGCAGATATCAAAGCTTGTTACGAAAATGGACCAAAATTAGCGATGGTAAATTCTGATCAAGGAATTACCAACCTTCATGTACCAAGTGATGTGATTATTGATGCATCGATGCCAGCGATGATCCGTAACTCTGGTCAAATGTGGGATGCAAATGGAGATACTCAAGACACCAAAGCAGTGATTCCAGACAGTAGTTATGCAGGTATTTATCAAGAAACTATCGATTTCTGTAAAAAGAATGGCGCTTTTGACCCTGTGACTATGGGTACTGTTCCAAATGTTGGATTGATGGCAAAGAAAGCTGAAGAGTATGGTTCTCATGATAAAACATTTGAAATTGCAGGTAATGGAACCGTAAGAGTTGTAGATGCCTCTGGCAACACCTTAATCGAGCACACCGTAGAACAAGGAGATATCTGGCGTATGTGTCAGACCAAAGATGCTCCTATCAAGGATTGGGTAAAGCTTGCAGTGAATAGAGCAAAAGCTACTGATACTCCAGCGGTTTTCTGGTTGGATCCAAACAGAGCTCACGATGCGCAATTGATCAAAAAAGTAAATGCCTATTTACCAGCTCACGATACCACCGGTTTAGACATTAGAATTATGTCGCCAGTAGAAGCTACACGTTTCTCTCTAGAGCGTATCAAAGAAGGGAAAGATACCATCTCGGTAACTGGAAACGTATTAAGAGATTACAATACAGATTTATTCCCTATCCTAGAGTTAGGAACAAGCGCAAAGATGCTTTCTATTGTACCTCTAATGAATGGTGGTGGACTTTTTGAAACTGGTGCGGGAGGATCAGCTCCAAAACACGTACAACAGTTTAACAAAGAAGGACATTTACGATGGGATTCTTTAGGTGAATTCTTAGCCCTAGCCGTTTCTCTGGAGCATTTAGGAGAGGTAAACAACAATCCAAAAGCTTTGGTAATTGCAGAAGCTTTAGACGAAGCTACCATCAAGTTCCTGGATAATAAAAAATCCCCTTCCAGAAAAGTCAACGAGCTTGATAATAGAGGAAGCCATTATTATTTGGCATTGTACTGGGCACAAGCGCTAGCTGCACAAGACAAAGATGCAGACTTAAAAAATGAGTTTGAAGCCATCGCAAAAGCTCTAGCCGATAATGAAACCACCATCATCAATGAATTGAATGACGCTCAAGGAAGTGCTGTGGATATGGGAGGATATTATTGGCCAAACGTGTCAAAAGTATCCAATGCGATGCGTCCAAGTGAAACTTTGAACAACATTATAGGATAGAAAAGTTTTATTTTCAACAAAAAGGCTTGTAAAATTTAGATTTTACAAGCCTTTTTTAATTTATAGGCATTTAGGAAATAAAAATATTTGGCGTTTTATGCAACCCCTACAAAAGTGAGTTGTCTATACCTGTAACACTAAACGTCATCTATGAAAACCTCAACAAAACTATTGTTGTTATGCTGTATAGCATACAACTTCACCGGATACTCACAAAAAAAGAATCACAAGGCTATATAGAATTTAACGATCGAAAAAACATTCTTCACGGTGTTTATCTGGGTTTTGATGTTGCCTATGGAAAAATTGACGGGAAAAATAACGTCTCCATTTTTGGAATAAAAGTGGCGTATGTAGCCAATCAGAAAATGGAACTGGGAATAGCAGTGAGAACACTTTTTTCTGGATTAACAGAAATTGATAAAACATCCGGTGGAGATTTTGACCTACGAGGTATTTACGGAGGACTTCATGTGGAGAATGTATTCTTCAATAATAAGAAGGTCAAATTATCTATACCCGTATTACTAGGGATCGGATATATTAACGGTTCTGGCGATTTTACAAAAAGCACAGATATGATGGGAGTATTAGAACCAGGAATAAACGTTCTCTATAACCTCAATAAATACATCCAGTTAGAAGGAGGTATCAAATACCGATTCTCTACCCCTATTGATCCTGTACCCACAGTACTGGATAACATTAATGGAACCTCAATAGGGCTAGGCGCCAAAATTGGAGTTTTCAACTTAGGAAAAAATAGATACAAAAAACAATTACACGATCATCAAAACTAACATTGTAACATCTTAAATATTATGAAACGTCACCTATTATTCGCCCTGCTTTTAATCTTTGCAAGTACATCTTTTTCTCAAGACTCTAAAATTAGTTTAGAATTGAATTACCCTTTACCTATCGATCAGAATTTTATAGGAGAGAATTATGATGGAATCATCGATCTGGGTATAGATTACAGATTTGCCAACATAAAATTTATCAAAATTGGAGCTTCTTTAAATGGAAGTCTATTCATCAACGATAACTTTCAAAATATCGATATCACCGCATATGCAGTACAACCTAGAATCTTTGGAGAACTTGACATCCCATCTCTTCAAAAATTGCACCCTTCTCTTGGAGTTGGATATACCATCATGTTTTTTGATGCTTCTGGTGGATCTAGCATAGCTCCAGTTGACACCAGTGAAACCGAAGGCGGAATCAACCTAAATGCAGGGATAGCTTATGATGTTTTCAAAAAGTTCTTTATTCAGTTACAATGTGATTTTGTAAAGCTAAGTACAAACGATGATGTACCTGATACCACTTTCAACACTAATGTGAATATTTTGAAAATCGGAATAGGGTATAGAATCTAAAAAGCATAAGAAATACAGCAAATACTAAAAAAACAACAAACCAAAACCAAACACTTGTTTTTCAGTTATTTAAAATTAAAAAAACAACCTTTTCAATTCCGTAAAATAACGTAATCAAAAGCTACTTTTAATTTTAGGCACAGTAATTGATGTTACATTGATAGGTGAAAACCTTTTAATAAGCCCCGGATGAAAAAAAACAAAATACGAACCAACAAAATTAATAGTGCCTATGTATTTGCAGAAGACGACAAGGTATATCTTAAATGCCATCCCGGTGATCAATCCAGAAGTAGTAATTTTATACACTCCTCAGAATGGATACCCATTAGCTTTTGCTGGGAATCTTAATTAAACAATGTAACCATACAGGTTGTGGTTAAGTGTGCCCTATGGGCAAACACAATCATAATAATTCAACCACATAATTTTACAATTCTTTAAAGTAACAATTAGTTGATACACTCTTCTTATTGGTATATTCCTGCGGATAAATAACATTTATTTAGGATATGTACTCAATAACGAAGGGTTATTATTTATTAATTTTGGATACTTTAGCATATATTTAATTACCTTCCTAACCGTACAAATTTTAAAAATATTGCTTTTGAAAAAGAACATTTTATTGAGCCTTTTGGCCATTTGTACATTACATTTTTCAATATTTAGTCAAGAGAAATTCACCATCAGTGGCACAATTTCCGAAGCATCAAGTAACGAAACCTTGATCGGAGTCAACGTCATTTTTCCAGAAATTGGGAATGGTGTCGTTACCAACGAATATGGTTTTTATTCTATTACACTTACCGAAGGCACATATACGGTTCAGGTAAGCTATCTTGGGTTTAAAGACATTGTACAAGAAGTTGTGTTAAATGAGGATATGAAACTTAATTTTCAGTTATCGGAATCCTCAGAAATGTTGGAGGAAGTTGTGATTACCGAAAAAACCGAAAAACTAAATATTAGAAATCCTCAGATGAGCATCAACAAGCTTTCGGCCAATACCATAAAGCAAATTCCTGTGGTTTTGGGAGAAGCCGATGTCATCAAGTCCATCATTCTTTTACCCGGTGTAACAAGTGGTGGCGAAGGAGCTTCGGGTTTTAATGTACGAGGGGGCGCTGCCGATCAAAATCTAATCTTATTAGATGAAGCTACCATTTTTAACTCCTCTCACCTTTTTGGCTTTTTCTCTGTTTTTAATCCAGACGCTATCAAAGATATCAAACTGTACAAAGGAGGAATCCCTGCCCGTTATGGTGGTCGCGTTTCTTCCGTATTGGATATATATCAAAAAGAAGGAAATAGCAAAAAATTCAAGACTAGTGGAGGCTTAGGTGCTGTTTCTAGTAGATTATTGGCAGAAGGACCTATTGTGAAAGATCGTGGTGCTTTTTTGGTTGGAGGTAGAGCATCGTATGCGCATCTTTTTCTTCCTTTGTTCGATAATGATAATGTTGCCTATTTCTTTGATTTGAATACCAAGCTCAATTACAAGCTTAACGAAAACAATAACCTATATCTATCTGGTTATTTTGGTAGAGATGTATTTGGCATTTCTGAAAGTTTCGAAAATATATATGGCAACACCGTGCTTAACCTCCGTTGGAATCATCTGTTTTCGGACAAATTGTTTTCTAACCTCTCTTTGATCTATTCGGATTATTTCTATGGGTTAGAATTAGACTTTGTTGGTTTCGAATGGGATTCGGGGATACGAAATTTTAATGTAAAATACGATCTGAAACATTATTTGAGTGATAATTTTCAGTTGAATTATGGTATCAACAACATTTACTACAGATTTAATCCTGGAGAAATAAAACCTGATAGTGAAGAATCTGGTATTATCCGGGAAAAACTGATCGATAAATATGCCAACGAATTTGGAGCTTATATCGATGCCGAACATCGAATTTCTAATAAGCTGACGCTGCAATACGGATTACGAATCAGTAATTTTATTAGACTAGGGCAAAACGAATTAAACGTTTACGAAAATGATAATCCGCTGCTTTTTAACCAAGAACTACAGATCTATGAATCTGCAGAACCTATAGGAACAGAAAGTTTTAACCGAAGTGATCAAATCGAAAACTTCACCAATCTGGAACCTAGAATAGCACTGGCGTACGCCTTTAACGAAAACACCTCTATCAAGGCAAGTTATAACCGATTAGCACAATATTTACATCTATTATCAAATACCAACTCTCCTACTCCGCTGGATGTATGGACACCTAGTGGCAGATACATCAAACCACAATTATTGAATCAATATGCCTTTGGTTTTTTTAAAAACATCAAAGACAATGAGTATTCTGTAGAAACCGAAGTTTTCTATAAAGAGATCGAAAACAGAATAGATTATATTGATGGTGCCGAGCTTATTGCCAACAATGCCATCGAACAAGATATTTTGAATGGTGAGGCCAGAGCGTATGGATTGGAATTTTTGTTGAGAAAGAACGAAGGTAAATTTAAAGGCTGGTTAGCCTACACTTTATCAAAATCAGAACAAAGAACACCCGGAAGAACTCCGTTAGAGCCAGGGATTAATAATGGAGAGTGGTATAACACTCCATATGACAAGACGCATGACATATCCTTCAACGGGAGTTATGAGCTGAACGAAAAATGGAAATTTGGAGCTAATTTTGTATTTCAAACCGGTCAGCCCACAAATTTCCCAACAGGGCAATTCGAATTTCAGGGCTTATCTGTACCTGTATTCGATGGACTTCGAAACAGCGAACGATTACCAGAGTATCATCGTATAGATATCTCTGCGACACTTACACCTAGAAAGAATCAAAGTAGAAAATGGCAGGGAGAATGGGTATTTAGCATTTACAATTTATATAACCGACGAAATGCTGCTTCGATTGCTTTTAGTAGAAATCAAGACACCTTTGCCAATGAAGCGATTAGGACATCGATTTTTGGAATCATTCCTGCAGTGACTTATAATTTTAAATTCTAGAGCATGAAAAATTTACAATATCTTTTATTGCTTGTTATTCTGTTTACCAGTTGTGAAGATGTGATAGATGTTGATCTTCCTACCGGGGAACCCAGACTGGTTATTGATGCTTCTTTTGAAGTATATCTTAACGAACCCCAAATCGATGTAGAAGGCGGAATTCGACTCACTTTATCTGCTCCTTTCTTTGATGATGACGTCCCCACAGTAAGTGATGCTACCGTTTTTGTAACTAATAATAGTGATGATTCGGTAATCAATTTTTTTGAAGCGACAGAAGGGCTTTATCTCCCGGCTGGAGTTTTTGTTCCAGAATTCGGGACTTCGTATACACTTACAGTAGTTCATGACAACGAAACTTATATTGCGACTACAGAACTGGTACCTAGTGTTCCTATCGACAATATTGTACAAGGAGATGCCACACTTTTTGATGGAGATGAGACAGAAGTGATTATTTTCTTTACGGATGATGGATCACGAGATGATTTTTATCTTTTCGATTTTGATTTTAGCCTATTTCTACCCAGTGAAGACCGTTTTTACCAGGGAGAATCGTTTAATTTCTCTTATTTCTACGAAGATATGGTTGCAGGACAAGATGTAACTATCAAAATATTAGGAATAGACGAACGCTATTTTAATTACTCTTCTTTACTTATCGAACAAAGCGAACAGGATGGAGGGAACCCATTTCAAACGCCTCCAGCGGTATTACGAGGAAATATCCTAAACACAACAAATCCAGATAATTACCCTCTAGGGTACTTTAATCTTTCTGAAGCTAACCGTTCTGAATTTACTATCGAAGCAAAGTAATCCCAAATAGTCCTGTTGAGATCTATTTTTCTCAACTCAAAAATCAGTATTTTTGTACCATGACCTTTACAAAAATTACCGAGCAATCTTCTCATTATGATCATTTAGAAAAAATGAGCATTAATGAATTGTTAACCAATATTAATAAAGAAGATCAATCTGTACCCCTAGCGGTTCAAAAAGCAATTCCTCAAATAGAAACATTGATTTCTGTAGTCGTTGACAGACTAAAAGATGGGGGGCGACTTTTTTATATGGGGGCAGGTACCAGCGGAAGATTAGGTATTGTAGATGCCAGCGAGTGCCCTCCTACTTTTGGGGTTTCTCATGATCTGGTAATTGGATTAATTGCTGGAGGAGATCAGGCGATCAGAAAAGCAGTAGAGTTTGCAGAAGATAGTACAGATCAAGGATGGGAAGACCTCAAGAAATATAACATTTCAGAAAAAGATGTGGTAATCGGTATTGCTGCTTCTGGGACTACACCCTATGTTATCGGGGCATTGCAACAATGTAATGAAAACAATATTAGTACAGGATGCATCACTTGTAATCAAGGAAGCCCATTAGCTACTACCGCTCAGCATCCCGTAGCAGTAACAGTCGGTCCAGAATTCGTAACCGGAAGTTCTCGTATGAAAGCCGGTACTGCGCAAAAGCTGGTACTAAACATGATTTCTACTGCTACCATGATCCAATTAGGAAGAGTAAAAGGCAATAAAATGGTCGACATGCAACTTAGCAACAACAAACTGGTAGATAGAGGAACCAGAATGATTATGGAAGAGTTAAATATTGACAAAGAAACCGCAGCAGAATTATTAGAACTACACGGAAGTGTTCGTAATGCAATCACAAACTATGGAGCCTAAAAGAACCGATAAACAATTATTAGGAAAAGGAATACAACGCATGGCTATGGCATTGCTTTTTATGTTTATAAGCCCGGTAATTATCCATTCTGCTTTCAAAAATCAAGATCATCCCTGGTATATTCCTATACTAATCCTTGGGCTACTTGGTGCTGGTTTTGCAATTTTTATGGCATTTAAAGGGCTTCGAACCATCATGGAATCCCTTTTCGGTAAGAAATAGCCGGAATATCAATTACAATTAAATACCTTCTCTTTTATTTACAGGTGTGGTAGGGTTATAACCAAAACCAGGAATTTTAATAGACACTCCCAATTGTTCTAGCATATATCCTATAGTAGCATAATGGTGGATAGCATGACTATTGGCATGAGCCAAAATACTCTCCAGCGTATAATTAACAGTAATTTTTCCTTGCCCCATATTATCTGTAACATGGATTAGGTAATCTGTATTTACATCGGTATACGAAGTCAATGTCTCCTGAATTTTATAGATATGATCTTTTGCAGCGTCCTTATCTGTAGAGATAACTTCATCGCGCTTTCTGGCTGTAAGATCAATGTCATTGGTGTCTAATCCACTAATGATACAATCAAAAAAATCTAGCGTATGTCTAATATGAGAACCAATACTAGAATAGTAAGGACCGATAGAAGTATCTTGATAGGTTTTGGAGTCTATTACGTCTAACAAAGCAATCGCTCTGCCAAGGTTATGATTAATTGATGCTATTATTTGTCTTTTCATAAAATTTATAGACGTAAGATACACAATTAACTTACAAGATAAACCAAGAGAATAGAAAATTTATTTTTTATGCATTTTTTAAAATATTACCGAAATATCTGCGTTGTTAAGAACAGTCCGATGTTATTAAATCCCCCTATTCTTACCAAAACAGTAGGATATTTTTCACTAAAAATGTGGTTTACCCGTAAAATTCAAGATAAAGTGCGCATTTTATCGATTAATGACGGATTTTTTTGGATGTTACCTAAAAAATATTGTATAATTGCTTTGTGATTTAAAAGCCCCCATTATGAAGAAGAAAATTGCACTTCCCTTATTTTTATCTTTTTTTATTTTTCAGATTAATGCACAGGAAATATATGATGATGCACTAACAGCCGCTAGTTATGCATATTCGCATAGTAAAAAAGCGCACGGTGCAAATAATGTATATCACACTCAAGAGTATGCAGACAAAGCTATTGAGGCATTCGAAAAAGTAGAAGCATTAGCTGAAGAATGCGGATGTAAGGCTGCAAACGAAATTGCATATCAAGCAAGAGTAGATATGCAAAGTGCTTTGGAGCAGGATACTTACGAGCGTAGTAGATATTTTGCAAAAAGAGCAAAAGACGCTAGTCCAAAATTATTAGATATATTGACTACTTGTCAGGCTAATGCAGGTGATTATGCATATGCAGATGAGGCTTCTATCGAAGAAGAGGAAAATGAAATTGCAGAGATGAAAAGTGAAATGGCTGCAAAACAGCAAGAGCTTGAAGCACAACGTCGTGAGTTAGAATTAGAACAACAAAAACTAGAAGCTCAAATTGCTGAGCAGAATAGAATGAAAGCTGAGTTGGAAGCAAAGCGTGCTGCTGAGTTGAAAGAACAAGCGATTGTGAAGACTAAAGCCGAAACTGCACTTAAGAAGTTAGAGAGCGCTTTACAAGAATTAAGTGTTGTATTAAACGAAAAATCTAGTTTCGAAACACAATCAGACTATCTAAGAAGCGAAAACGAATTAAAGAATGAATCTTTAGACGATACAAAGTCATTCTATGTAAATAGAGCAAAAGAATTGACCCAAACAGCGATGCAACAGTTTGCTAGCTATAACCTGGAGAACTAACGATAACAAATGCTGAATTTTATTTTGTAGCCCCAAAATAAAATTTTTACAAAACGACATCCGGTCATCTGGGTGTCGTTTTTTTATGCTACGATGTTAATAAAAAATCAGGCATAATCTCAATATATTTGGAAAATTTCCATAATTTTGGAATTATTCCAAATACAATGTTTTGAGAACCATATTACATCTCGATTTAGATACCTTTTATGTGTCGGTAGAACGGCTCATAGATACTTCCCTTCAAAGTAAACCTTTGTTAGTAGGTGGTACAAGTGATCGTGGTGTTGTAGCCGCATGCAGTTACGAAACAAGGTCGTATGGAGTACACTCAGGAATGTCGATGAAAATTGCAAAAGAGTTATGCCCAGAAGCAGTAGTGATAAAAGGCAATGCGGGAACCTACAGTAAATACTCTGATGTAGTTACAGAGATCATTAAAGAAAAAGTTCCGGTATTTGAAAAATCAAGTATCGATGAGTTTTATGCTGATCTCTCGGGAATGGATAAATTTTTTGGAGCCTATCAATACGCTACAGAATTACGCCAAAAGGTAATTGCTGAAACTGGTTTACCCATATCATTTGGTTTATCTGTCAATAAAGTAGTTTCCAAAGTGGCAACCAATGAAGCCAAACCCAATAACCAGTTAAAGATCGATTTCGGGACCGAAAAACCTTTCCTCGCTCCATTATCTATTAAAAAAATCCCAATGGTAGGAGATAAAACCTATCATACATTACGAAATCTTGGTGTTCGCTATGTAAAAACAGTACAGGAAATGCCTGCAGATGTAATGAAAGGTGTTTTGGGAGTTAATGGCCTTACCATCTGGAAACGAGCTAATGGTATCGATAACACTCCTGTTATCGGGTTTTCTGAACGCAAATCAATTTCTACAGAACGAACTTTTGATAGAGATACCATCGATATACATAAACTTAAAAACATCCTGATCGCAATGACCGAAAATCTAGCTTTTCAATTGCGAAGAGGAGATAAGCTTACAGCATGCATTGCTGTAAAAGTGAGATATTCTGATTTTAACACCTATTCCAAACAACTCAAAATACCATACACCAGCGCAGACCATATTCTTATACCTAAAATTTTGGAACTGTTTGAAAAGTTGTACCAAAAACGATTATTGGTACGATTAATAGGGATTCGATTTAGCCATCTAGTCAGTGGTAATTATCAGATTAATCTTTTTGAGGACAATGAAAAGCAGCTCAATTTATATCAAGCCCTTGATGACATAAGAATTCGATACGGGGATCGAAGTGTCATCAGGGCGGCTGCTATGGGGGCTTCTACTATCGGGAGAATGCACAATCCTTTTAATGGGCAACCTCCTGTTGTATTGGCCCATAGAAAACAATAGTCAAAATAGTATCGGTAATGTATCTCAATTGCCATTCATATTACAGTTTACGCTACGGAACTTTTTCCGAAATAGAGCTATTAGAATTGGCTAAAAAAAACCATGTAGAGTCTCTAGCCTTAACAGATATCAACAACACTTCGGCTTGCCTAAACTTCGTAAGAAAAGCAAGAGAGTATGCAATAAAACCCATCGTTGGTATCGACTTCAGAAATAACCACCAACCATTATATGTAGCATTAGCCAAAAATAATGAAGGATACAAAGAGCTCAATGATTTCTTATCATTTCATGCTCACCAAAAAATTGATTTACCCGTTCTGGCACCTCATTTCAAGCATGCGTTTGTTATCTATCCACTAGAACAAGTAATTGCAATACATAAAACCGAATTTGAATCCAACGAATTTATTGGTGTTTCTATCAAAGAAATCCCAAAACTCCGATTTTCAAAATATGTACACCTCAAAGAAAAACTAGTCGTTCTTCAACCTGTTACCTTCAGGAATAAAAAAGACTTCAATACGCATCGTTTACTTCGAGCCATAGATAACAATATTTTACTCAGTCGCCTACCTACAGAACAACAAGCTTCTTTTTCTGAACAGATGATTCCTGCAAATACCATAAAGGAACATTTTTCAGAATTTGATTTCATCAATCACAATACTGAACATCTTCTCAAAGAATGTACTATAGATTTTGATTTTTCAAAAAACAACCCCTCCCTCAACCAAAAGACATATACAGGGACGATAGAAGAAGACAACAAGCTATTACGAAAACTCTGTCAAGAAGGTCTCCCATATCGATACAAAATAGTTACACAAGATGTTACTGATCGCCTCGAGAAAGAATTAACTCTTATCATCAAAATGAACTTTGTTTCTTATTTTTTGATCAACTGGAGGATTATTAATTATGCGCGAGAACAAGGGTATTATTATGTAGGACGTGGTAGTGGGGCCAACAGTATCGTAGCTTACCTATTGCGTATTACCGATGTAGATCCTATCGAATTAGATCTTTATTTTGAGCGATTTATCAATACACATCGTACCAGTCCTCCTGATTTTGACGTAGATTTTTCATGGAGGGATCGACAAGATGTTACACGATTTATTTTTGAAGAATTCAAAAATGTAGCATTACTAGGAGCCTATGTTACCTTTCATTATAAGGGAGCCGTACGAGAAATCGGAAAAGTATTTGGATTGCCCAAATTTGAGATTGATAAACTTAGTGAAGGGGATTACAACTACAATAGTCTGGATCATATCCATAAACTGGTAGTTATCTATAGTCAGCTCATCCAGGGCATGCCAAATTACATCAGTATTCATGCCAGCGGCATCTTAATCAGCGAACAACCATTGCACTATTACTCTGCTACCGATTTACCTCCAAAAGGATTTCCTACTGTACAATTCGATATGATTATTGCCGAAGACCTTGGTTTATACAAATATGATATTCTAGGCCAACGCGGATTAGCAAAGATCAAAGAAGCGATCAAAATTATAGCGTATAATCAACCCAAAAAGGCGGATTTTGATATTCATGATATCCAAAGATTTAAAGAAGATCCTAATATTAATAAACTAATAAAAGAGGCCAAATGCTTAGCTTGTTTTTATGTAGAGTCCCCAGCAATGCGGATGCTATTAAGCAAGTTAAAAACCGATAATTATCTAGGTTTGGTTGCTGCCAGTTCTATCATACGCCCTGGAGTAGCAAAAAGCGGAATGATGCGAGAGTATATCCTACGGGAACATGATGTAGAAAGAAGAAAAAACTCTCACCCCATCATGCTGGATCTAATGGAAGATACTTATGGCATTATGGTATATCAGGAAGATGTGATCAAAGTGGCCCATTTTTTTGCAAAACTTACTCTTGATGAAGCTGATGTGTTGCGACGAGGAATGAGTGGAAAATTTAGATCCAGAAAAGAGTTTAAAGAGGTTCAAGACAAGTTTATCTCCAATTGTAGAGCCGAAGGGTATGCAGAATCTCTAATTTTCGAAATATGGAATCAGGTCTCTAGTTTTGCAGGATACGCTTTCCCAAAAGGTCACTCGGCATCATATGCTGTAGAAAGCTACCAAAGTCTGTTTTTAAAAGCCTATTTCCCAATAGAATATTTGGTTGCTACACTGAATAATGGTGGTGGATTCTATCGCCCAGAAGTATATCTGCATGAAGCAATGCAGCTAGGAGCCATCGTGTTGACTCCTTGTATAAATACTAGTAGTTACGAACATATATTAAAAGGAAAAACGATTTTCCTAGGGCTAATGATTTTAAGAGACCTGGATCATAAAACAATAGAAATTATCTTGATGGATCGAAATGAGAATGGCCCCTACTCTAGTTTAGACGATTTTATTGATCGTGTACCTATTGGTATCGAACAAATGAGTATTCTTATTAAAATTGACGCTTTTAGGTTCACACAAAAAAACAAACACGAATTGTTATGGGAAGCTCATTTCAAACTCAACCATACACCTACTCCATATACCAACCAACAACTCTTATTTCATGAAAAAAGGACTAAATATGAATTACCCGAATTAACTACATCATCACTAGAAATGGCTTTTGAACAAATAGAATCCTTTGGTTTTCCCATATGCGGATATTATCCCATATTGGCATCCCCCCAGCAAATAAAAATCGTGCGCTTCAATTAAAGGAGTATCTAAATAAAAAAATTGACATCTACGGATACCTTATTGCTATGAAAAATACAAGAACTCATAACGGGAAGCGAATGTCGTTTGGTACATTTTTAGATCAGTATGGAGACGTATTCGATACCGTATTATTTCCTCCTGTACAAGAAAAATATAGACTAAAAGGAAAAGGTATTTATAGAATGTATGGTAAGGTGGTTGAAGAGTTTGGCTTCTTAAGTATAGAAATCATCAAAATTGTGAAGCAAGATTATATACAAGACCCAAGGTATAGTTAAACATTTTCTC
>NZ_CM147859.1:3685000-4395000 GCF_055808215.1 Aquimarina sp. KJ22-3
CCAAATTCACACAGGGTTTCCCGTGCCCCGCGCTACTCAGGATACTACTAAGTATTTGATCTTTACTTATACAGGGCTATCACCTTCTCTGGCCTGTCTTTCCAAACAGTTCTAATTCATTACAAATCCTATCTCGTAGTCCTACAACCCCAAACCGGCCGTAACCGATTTGGTTTGGGCTATTCCGCGTTCGCTCGCCACTACTAACGGAATCACTATTGTTTTCTTCTCCTATGGGTACTTAGATGTTTCAGTTCCCCACGTTCGCCCATCTTACGATGTGACATGTCTTCAACATGCCGGGTTGCCCCATTCGGAAATCCACGGATCAACAAGTATGTGCCTCTCCCCGTAGCTTATCGCAGCTTATCACGTCCTTCTTCGCCTCTGAGAGCCTAGGCATCCCCCATACGCCCTTAATTAGCTTATGTCTTATGCTTTAATTTGCTCTTAGTTTTTTTCTTTACATCACACAATTTTACAATCATGTGTGCTCGTTTTTTCTCTAAATCAATATGTCAATGAACGTTGTGGCCTTAAAGACCTTGTGGAGAATACCGGAGTCGAACCGGTGACCTCCTGCGTGCAAGGCAGGCGCTCTAGCCAGCTGAGCTAATTCCCCGTCTTATAAAGTTGACCGTAGCCAAATATTAGTTGACAGTAGCACAACTTCTAAAATTTCCTTATTCAATATAAAATGAACTTATTTCGTAGTCTCAGGCAGACTCGAACTGCCGACCTCTACATTATCAGTGTAGCGCTCTAACCAGCTGAGCTATGAGACTTCGTTAGTAAAAATCAATTGCCTAATAAAACAATCGATCCCTTAATATTTAATTGACAGCCGAAAAACTAAAATCAACTCCTTGAATAAAAACCTTCTGAGTCGTACCATTTCTAAATTCTCTAGAAAGGAGGTGTTCCAGCCGCACCTTCCGGTACGGCTACCTTGTTACGACTTAGCCCCAGTTACTAGTTTTACCCTAGGCCGCTCCTTGCGGTGACGGACTTCAGGTACCCCCAGCTTCCATGGCTTGACGGGCGGTGTGTACAAGGCCCGGGAACGTATTCACCGCATCATGGCTGATATGCGATTACTAGCGATTCCAGCTTCACGGAGTCGAGTTGCAGACTCCGATCCGAACTGTGACCGGCTTTATAGATTCGCTCCTTATCACTAAGTGGCTGCTCTCTGTACCGGCCATTGTAGCACGTGTGTGGCCCAGGACGTAAGGGCCGTGATGATTTGACGTCATCCCCACCTTCCTCGCGGTTTGCACCGGCAGTCTTGCTAGAGTTCCCGACATTACTCGCTGGCAACTAACAACAGGGGTTGCGCTCGTTATAGGACTTAACCTGACACCTCACGGCACGAGCTGACGACAACCATGCAGCACCTTGTAATCTGTCCGAAGAAAACTCTATCTCTAAAGCTGTCAGACTACATTTAAGCCCTGGTAAGGTTCCTCGCGTATCATCGAATTAAACCACATGCTCCACCGCTTGTGCGGGCCCCCGTCAATTCCTTTGAGTTTCATTCTTGCGAACGTACTCCCCAGGTGGGTTACTTATCACTTTCGCTTAGCCACTCAGACCGAAGTCCAAACAGCTAGTAACCATCGTTTACGGCGTGGACTACCAGGGTATCTAATCCTGTTCGCTACCCACGCTTTCGTCCCTGAGCGTCAATCAATTGTTAGTGATCTGCCTTCGCAATCGGTATTCTGTGTAATATCTATGCATTTCACCGCTACACTACACATTCTAACCACTTCACAATGATTCAAGACCTACAGTATCAATGGCAATTTTACGGTTGAGCCGCAAACTTTCACCACTGACTTATAAGCCCGCCTACGGACCCTTTAAACCCAATGATTCCGGATAACGCTTGGATCCTCCGTATTACCGCGGCTGCTGGCACGGAGTTAGCCGATCCTTATTCGTAGAGTACCGTCAGAGCTCTACACGTAGAGCGGTTTCTTCCTCTATAAAAGCAGTTTACAACCCATAGGGCAGTCTTCCTGCACGCGGCATGGCTGGATCAGAGTTGCCTCCATTGTCCAATATTCCTCACTGCTGCCTCCCGTAGGAGTCTGGTCCGTGTCTCAGTACCAGTGTGGGGGATCTCCCTCTCAGGACCCCTATCTATCGTCGCCTTGGTGAGCCGTTACCTTACCAACTAGCTAATAGAACGCATAGCCATCTTATATCGATAAATCTTTAATACTAAACTGATGCCAATTCAGCATACTATGGGGTATTAATCCAAATTTCTCTGGGCTATCCCCCAATATAAGGTAGGTTCTATACGCGTTACGCACCCGTGCGCCGGTCGTCAGCAAGATTGCAAGCAATCTCCTGTTACCCCTCGACTTGCATGTGTTAAGCCTGCCGCTAGCGTTCATCCTGAGCCAGGATCAAACTCTTCATCGTTTATTCTTAAATATTATCTATCTAAAAACAATACAACACAGAATTAATCGGTTCTTATCTCAATAGATGATTCTAGTCTTTCGATTTAATTTATTTGCTTCGATTCTCAGTAATAAAACCAAAAATCGTACGCGCTGTCAATCAATATGTCTATGAACTTCTTTAGATTCAAATGCCACTATTAATAGCATCCTAAAACTTCGTCATTACTAAGGGAATCGAACCCTATTTTTAGCTAGCCAAAACCAACCCTAAACCATTGTAATTTCTCTTATGAACTTCGCTTCTCTCTCTCAAAGCGGGTGCAAATATACAACCCCTTTTTTATCCACCAAAACTTTTTTGAAATATTTTTAAAAAGTTTTTTTTCGAAGCTGTCAATGAACATTACTAAACTACATCTACCCTCAAATCTCTTCCCCGTTTAGCGGCTGCAAACATACAGCCTTTTTAATTACCAACAAGACTTTTTTAAAGTTTTTTTAATCTTTTTTTAATCTTTTTTTAATCTTTTTTTAATCTAAAAACCCAACACACTAATACACCATTACTTACAGCTAAAAAAATTAAAACGAATGGGTCGAGCCCATCTTTAACACATTCAAAACACCGAAAACTTATTTCCTATTAAATATCTACTTATAGTATTGTAAGGATTTTATTATCGTATTATCTTTGCAACTTTAATTTAATAAAAGAGATGATCAAAATTACGTTACCAGACGGTTCGGTTAGAGAATACGATAGCGGTATTACTGCTATGGGTGTTGCCAAAGATATTAGTGAAGGTTTTGCCAGAAATGTTATTTCGGCAAAGTTTAATGACACCACTATTGAAACCTCTACCACATTAACCACTGATGGTAACCTTGTTTTATATACCTGGAAAGACAAAGAAGGAAAAGCTGCTTTTTGGCATTCTTCTTCGCATGTATTAGCACAAGCTTTAGAAGAGCTGTATCCTGGTGTAAAATTATCTATTGGACCATCAATAGAGAATGGTTTCTACTATGATGTAGATCTTGGAGAAAATACTATTTCAGATAAAGACTTCAAAAAGATTGAAGACAAAATGCTTGAAATTGCCAGAGGTAAGCATGATTTCAAAATGAGATCGATTTCGAAAGAAGATGCCTTATCTAAATATCAAACTGAAGGAAACGAATACAAAACCGAGCTTATAGAGAATCTTGAAGATGGAACCATCACTTTTTGTGATCACGATTCCTTTACCGATTTATGTAGAGGTGGCCACATCCCTAATACAGGAATTATAAAAGCTGTAAAAATTATGAGCGTTGCTGGTGCCTATTGGCGAGGTGATGAAAACAACAAACAGCTAACTCGAGTATACGGTACTTCATTTCCAAAACAAAAGGAATTAAAAGAATATCTTGAATTATTAGAAGAAGCCAAAAAAAGAGATCATCGCAAACTAGGAAAAGAATTAGGCCTTTTTACATTTTCCCAGAAAGTTGGTCAAGGTTTACCATTATGGCTTCCTAAAGGAGCTGCTTTGAGAGAACGCCTTGAACAATTTTTGAAAAAAGCACAGAAAAAAGCGGGATACGAAATGGTGGTTACACCACATATAGGTCAAAAAGAACTATATGTAACTTCTGGTCACTATGCAAAGTACGGTGAAGATAGTTTTCAACCTATCAATACTCCTGCAGATGGTGAAGAGTTTTTACTAAAACCAATGAATTGCCCACACCACTGTGAAATATATAAGAGCGAACCTTGGTCCTATCGAGATCTACCTATACGATATGCCGAGTTTGGTACGGTGTATAGATACGAACAAAGTGGAGAATTACATGGGTTAACAAGAGTAAGAGGTTTTACCCAGGATGACGCCCATATATTTTGCACTCCAGATCAATTAGATGAGGAATTTAAAAAAGTTATAGACTTAGTTCTTTATGTCTTTGGATCTTTAGGTTTTGAAAATTTCACAGCGCAAGTATCCGTACGGGATCTTGATAAACCAGAAAAATACATTGGTGATGTAGAGAACTGGGAAAAGGCAGAAAATGCTATTATTAATGCCGCTAAGGACAAAGGCTTAGATTTTGTAGTAGAAAGCGGAGAAGCTGCATTTTACGGCCCTAAACTGGATTTTATGGTAAAAGATGCTCTTGGACGCAGTTGGCAGCTAGGAACTATTCAGGTAGACTACAATCTGCCCGAACGTTTTGACCTTACTTATAAAGGAAGCGATAATGAATTACACAGACCAATAATGATCCACAGAGCTCCCTTTGGAAGCATGGAAAGATTTATCGCTATCTTACTAGAACATACCGGAGGAAAATTCCCGCTGTGGCTCATGCCAGAACAAGCTATTGTTCTCTCTATCAGCGAGAAATATGAAAAATACTCCGAAAAAGTTTTAAATTTGTTAGAAAATGCCGAAATTCGCGCCCTTGCAGATGATAGAAATGAAACGATAGGAAAAAAGATTCGTGAAGCAGAAATGAATAAATTTCCTTATATTATAATCATCGGAGAACAAGAAGAAAAAGATCAAACCATATCTGTTCGCAAGCACGGAGGCGAAGATCTAGGTGCTATTACAATAGCAGAGTTTAAAGAAATTGTAAAAAAAGAAATTAATAATACACTAAAACCGTTTAACGGATAAGAAAATAAAGTTTAATTAAAAAAATTTAAGTCATAGCAATAAGAAGAAGAAAGTCTCAAAGGCCAGCCAGAATAATCAAAGAAGACGCTCACAGAATCAACAATAAAATACGTGTTGACGAAGTGAGATTAGTTGGTGACAATGTAGAGGTAGGTGTATACCCTACCAGAAAAGCATTGCAGATTGCAGAAGAGCAAGGGCTTGATCTTGTTGAGATATCGCCCAAAGCGAATCCACCTGTTTGTAAAATAATGGATTACAAAAAATTCCTTTACGAACAGAAAAAAGAGAAAAAGCTCTTAAAGCCAAAGCAACCAAAGTAGTTATTAAAGAAATCCGTTTTGGACCAAACACAGATGAGCATGATTATGAGTTCAAAAAGAAACATGCGATCAAATTCTTAAGTGAAGGTGCCAAATTAAAAGCATATGTTTTCTTTAAAGGCCGTTCTATTATATATAAGGATCAAGGACAAATTTTGTTGTTGAGACTTGCTCAAGAATTAGAAGAGTACGGAAAAGTGGAACAAATGCCTAAGCTAGAGGGTAAGCGTATGATTATGTTTATCGCTCCCAAAAAGTAAAGTCAATTCTTGCATGCTCAAGAATTCAAGATAATAAGTGAGATTATAAAACTAAGGATACAATGCCTAAAATGAAAACAAAATCCAGTGCCAAGAAACGTTTTAAGTTGACCGGTACCGGTAAGATCAAAAGAAAGCACGCTTTTAAGAGTCATATCCTGACAAAAAAATCTAAAAAGCGTAAGCTAGCTTTAACGCACTCTACATTGGTGCACAAAAGCGATGAAAATAGTATTAAAGAGCAATTACGTTTGAAGTAATTACAATTTAATCAAGGTTAAAATTAATATAAACCCAGGAGTTAGGCTCTAAAAATTTGATTCAGGAATCATTAAGAATCAAAAAATAAGCAAAGTGTCGATTATCGGCCGCCTACTACTAAAAAATTTAAAATTATGCCAAGATCAGTTAATTCTGTTGCAAAAAGAGCTAGAAGAAAAAAGGTTCTTAAGCAAGCAAAAGGTTACTTCGGAAGACGTAAAAACGTTTGGACAGTAGCAAAAAATGCGGTTGACAAGGCGATGCAATATTCGTACAGAGACCGTAGAAACAAAAAAAGAACTTTCCGTGCTTTATGGATTACTCGTATTAATGCGGGTGCTCGTTTACACGGTATGTCTTATTCTCAATTCATGGGAAAAGTAAAAGCTAACAACATCGAATTGAACCGTAAGGTTCTTGCAGATTTAGCAATGAACAACCCTGAAGCTTTTAAAGCGATTGTAGAAAAAGTAAAGTAATTTTTTTATAATAATAAACGATCTCACTTATATAAAAAACCCGCGAAATTCGCGGGTTTTTCATTTTTAAAACCTTCTTAAATACGACTTTTATCGACAAAACCCCTCACTTTATCTGTAAAAAATGTCAAAAACAAGGATTTTTTCATTATTTTTATCAAAACCCCCAAAATAAAATGAAAAAATCTTACACTACTGCTGTACTGGTATTCCTCGGCACGCCCATAGGACTCTTTGCGCAAGAACATTCGGCGCATTCCAGTGACACACTTCTGGCGGAGCAAATATTTGGACTCTTAGAAATGCCCTTTCTAGCAATTGCATTGGTATTTAGTTTTCTTACCGCCACACGATTAAAAGGCGGAAAATTTGGTTCGGGAATGACCCTCCTTGCATGGGGATTTGTGGTCATGGCTCTTGGGCACCTGCATATGCAAATTGCGCACATTTTTAATTTCAACATTTTTAAAAATCTTTTTGGGGATACTTTAGGCAACTACATTTGGTTTGTTGCTTTGATCCTTACGTGGGCATTGTCAGCATTGGGCTTTTACAAAATATATAAAGCCAGTAAAATCTAGTCGTTAATGATCCAGTGGCTTAAAAGAATACTCCCCAGTAAAAAAGCCCAACTTCCAAAGAATCAAGAAGAGCAACAAATTGTTGATCTTATCCATTCTTTAAGGAAGAAGATCGACGTATCTTCTATCGACTTCAATTTAGAAAACAGAATAAAATCTTTCGAATTCCTTCCTCTTCAAAAAAAGATAGAAACCCTACCTGAAACTTATTTGTTTCTCGAAAAATATATCACCACTAAAAACTTAGATTCTGAATCTCTTCGAGAAAAAATACAGCACAAGTATCCTTTTCTAAAACAATACCGAAACTTTGAACTATTATTTCATCCAGTTGATGAGCAAGAACTAATATTATGCAAAATTTTTCTGCTACGAGTACTACAGAGATCTTCAGAGTTGATTGGTAATTTTAATGATCCAAAAATTATTACAACAAAAACATATTTAGAATCTACTTATGATTTTAAAACCATTGATGTTATAAAAGAAAGGAAAAGCCTACTCGATTTTTCTAATGAAATTTATTCGAAGATAAAAGGTAGTTTAGGTATTAATGCCATCACCAATATTTATCTCAATATTTATAAAAAATACTTTCAGTCTTATCATCTGTTAGAGTCTTTCACCTCTATACTCAATGTAATTCCGGAAGAAATCTTATCCAAAGATCTCATCACCTTTCCTAGCAAGCAACAAATGCTAAAAATGTTGCAAAAACAATTATTTAGTCTCGAGCAAATAAATGAAAGGCTTACAGAAGAGATTATCGAAAGGAAAAAAGTTGAAGAAGAACTAAAACAAAGCGAGCACCTTAAAACTATTATCTTGG
This sequence comes from Aquimarina sp. KJ22-3, assembly GCF_055808215.1. Classification (NCBI taxonomy): domain Bacteria; kingdom Pseudomonadati; phylum Bacteroidota; class Flavobacteriia; order Flavobacteriales; family Flavobacteriaceae; genus Aquimarina; species Aquimarina sp. KJ22-3. The sequence goes on from NZ_CM147859.1 coordinate 3,692,817, forward strand.
AAACGGCTATGGATGGCACCATCCTAACCAATAGCCAGGGAACAGTTCTCAATTGGAACAAGGAAGCTGAGAATATTTTAGAATTAAAAAGGGAAGAAACTATTGGCAAAAGTATCTATTCTTTGGTTCCCTATAAACTACGCCAACAATTACGGAATAGCTTTGATAATTATATCGCTACCGGAGATGATGATTTAATTAACAAAAGGGTAGAAACCTCGGTAAACAGAAGAGATGGAAGTGTTGTATACATAGAACTAACCATCGTAGCTATTGAAACTAAAGACGACTATTTGTTTAATGCATTTTTTAGAGATATTACCAACAAAAAAATCATTGATAACGAGATTAGAGAAGCCAAAGTAATGGCCGAAAAATCAGCCAAAGCAAAATCTGTTTTTCTCTCTAATATGAGTCATGAAATACGAACTCCGCTAAACGTAATTCTTGGGCTAACCGGAATTTTACAAAAGAGTGATTTCACGAATCCAATGGTAGATCAAAAAAATCTGGATGGTATTCAATTCTCTGCCGAAAATCTATTGGGTTTGATCAATGACATCTTGGATTTTTCTAAAATTGAAGCGGGTAAGCTCACACTGCAAAAAACAGACTTTAACCTTCACGAATTAATCTCTAACGTTTCGAGAGGTTTCAAAATAAAAGCAGACGAGAAAGGATTGGGATATAAAATGAAGATCGAATCATTGGTTCCCAAGTTCATTATTGGCGACCAACTCAGACTTAATCAAATCCTAATCAATCTACTGGGTAATGCCATTAAGTTTACACACGAAGGGGAAATCTCGATAGAGGTGAGCACAAAAAATATGACTTCAGGAAAAGTAGCACTACATTTCCTGGTAAAAGATACCGGTATCGGCATTCCCGAAGATAAATTAAACTCTATATTCGAGAGTTTTTACCAAGTGCACAAGCCCGGTAAAAACAAAATAGAAGGAACTGGTTTAGGGCTTTCGATATCAAAGCAGCTTATAGAAATGCAGGGAGGTACCTTAATCGCCAAAAGCAAACCTGGCAAAGGATCTTCTTTTGAATTTACCATTGAATATGAAATTAGCATCCTAAAGCGAAATCTTAATCATCAAAAAGGCACCGACAATCAACAAAAACATAGCGAATATTTATCGGGATTAAAAGTATTGGTGGTCGAGGATAATAAGATGAATCAGTTTTTCATTCAACAATTATTATCAAATTGGAATGTAGGAGTTCAAATGGCTGAAAACGGAGAAATCGCTGTAGAATTAGTTGCACAAGAAACCTATGATTTAATTTTGATGGACATGCACATGCCCGTAATGGATGGTCCGGAGGCTGCTGCTCTAATAAGAGCTTCCAAAAATCCAAAAATTAGTCAAATTCCAATTATAGCCTGCTCTGCAGATGTCTTCCCCGAATCCAAAAGAAGAGCTACAGAATCTGGAATGGATTTTTATCTAACAAAACCAATAAATGAAAATGAGTTAGAGGAAATTCTATTAAGTTTAAAATCGAATACTCATAACCGTACTATACCTAAAAAAGATCATGCTCATCTCAATTCTACTACACATTTAACAGAAAAAAAGGTTTTTCATGATTTATCTTTTCTAAAGAAAACCTTTGACAATGATACCGAAATTATCCATTCTGTTTTACAAATCTTTTTGGACGCGACACCCACAGATTATCAAAAATTATCCGATGCCATCGCTTCAAAAGACCATACATTAACCCAACAGTTTGCACATAAACTAAAATCAAGTTTCAAAACTATTGGCTTAACAAACCAAGCTTCACTTCTACAAACCATAGAAACCGCTGCAAGGGAAGAGCAAAAATTTGATTTGATTCAAAAGGAGTTTGAAAACTTGGATGAGTCCTACCCAAATGTAATAGAAGAGATAAAAAAATGTGCAAAAGATTTTACTCCTTCTAACTCCTAACCCATTCTTTTCTGGTCGCTATTCTTATCTTTGCTTTTATGCAAAACACGATTACCAGCTTTCAAAATCCTAAAATAAAATTCCTAAATCAACTTAAAGAAAAATCAAGAGTTCGAAAGAAGGAAGGGCTTTTTGTTATTGAGGGACAGCGAGAGCTTTCCTTAGCATTAGAGGGAGGATACACCATTACACAACTGTACTACTGCTCTTCTATCATTACTTCTGAAACCATTGATGCTATTCTGAGTAAAGTTCAAGATCAGGTGATGGTATTCGAAATTACTACTGAAATTTATCAAAAGCTTTCTTACAGAACCACAACCGAAGGTGTTATAGCTGTAGCGACTTTTAAGAATCTTGATATTCAAGATCTTGTTTTACCATCCAAAAACCCGTTGATTCTAGTTGCCGAAGCACCTGAAAAACCAGGAAATATTGGAGCCTTACTACGTACGGCTGATGCAGCCCAGTTGGATGCTGTATTAATTGCTAATCCAAAAACAGATGTATATAATCCAAACATCATAAGATCAAGTATTGGATGTCTATTTACTACCAATTTGGCTGTAGGCAGCTCTTCTGAGATTATCGATTTTCTCAAAAAACAACATATTACCATATATGGAGCAGCGTTACGAGATGCCGTAGATTATCATATACAAGATTACACCCAACCAACCGCTATAGTAGTAGGTACAGAAGCCACTGGACTAAGTGATGTCTTCTTGGCCAGTACAGACCAGAATATTAAAATCCCAATGAGTGGAGTTATCGACTCTATGAATGTCTCGGTAGCTGCAGGAATTTTGGTATTCGAAGCCAAACGTCAAAGAGATTTCATTTAGGAAAAGATTATAGTTTTATGTCATAAATAGATTTAAAATCACTACCTTACCCTCTCGTACTGACCCCAAGAAGGATTGAACGACTAATTGCTATAACTAATGACCCCAACCTCGCTGTTTTACTTACTCATTGCTATTATTGTTATTGTCTTTTTAATTGATTCTTTATTGGATATTCTTAATGCAAGACATTATAACGATAAAATTCCTGAAGAACTTTCTGATGTTTATCCCCAAAAAGAATATGAAGATTCTATTGCCTACAAACGGGCAAACTACAAGTTCAAACTAGTTTCTTCTGCTATTTCTTTGGTCATGATGCTCTTGTTCTTTTTTTTAGACGGGTTTGCCTGGGTGGATCGGCTAGCAAGAAGTTTTTCAGACAATCCTGTGGTCGTTGGTCTCATTTTCTTCGGAATCATTATGATAGGAAGTGATATCCTATCCACACCAACGGTATACTACAAAATCTTTGTGATCGAAGAAAAATTTGGTTTTAACAAGACTACCAGAAAGACATTCATCATCGATAAATTTAAAGGGATCATTATGATGATCATTGTGGGGGGAAGTCTGCTGGCGCTGATCATGTGGTTTTATGAACTTACTGGAAAATCTTTTTGGATATATGCCTGGGCGTTGGTGTCAATTTTTACAGTTGCCATGAATATGTTTTATGCCAAATTGATCGTTCCTATATTCAACAAACAAACTCCTTTAGAACCTGGCGATCTGAGAAATACTATAGAAGCCTATTCTAAGAAAGTAGGATTTCAATTAAAAGATATTTTTGTCATCGATGGCTCCAAAAGAAGTACCAAGGCGAATGCATATTTCTCTGGATTCGGTAGTGAAAAAAGAATCACACTCTACGATACACTTATTAAAGATCTGGACAAGGAGGAAATTGTTGCTGTGCTTGCGCATGAAGTTGGACATTACAAGAAGCGTCATGTAATCATCAATCTTTTGCTATCCGTTGCACTTACTGGTATCACGCTATGGTTCTTATCACTTTTTATAGCAAATCCTTTATTATCTGAAGCGCTTAAAGTAGATACTCCGTCGTTTCATATTGGTCTTATTACTTTTGGTGTTTTATACAGTCCTATTTCTGAAATCACCGGTTTGATTATGAATGTAGTTTCGAGAGCCTTTGAGTATCAGGCCGATGATTATGCAAAAGAAACCTATGATAGCGAAGCGCTTATCAATAGTCTTAAAAAACTTTCTAAAAATAATTTCAGCAATTTAACGCCTCATCCTGCTATGGTGTTTATTCATTATTCGCACCCTACTCTGCTTCAGCGAATAAGAAACCTGAGAAAATAAATCAATTATAAGTCCTTGGTGGTTACAATTCTTAATTGTATTTTTAATTATTATATGCCACAATTTCTGGTTGATTGACAAGAATAGTGAAAGGCACAATTTTTGTCACTATACATTACAAGGGGATATCACACAAGACGCTAAATAGGGCTTTCTTAGAAAACTTTAAGTTATGACTGAAGCTGCTATCGAAGAAGAAAATAAACAGATTGCAAAGCAATACAAAGAGTTGCTTCGTATTAGTTATAGAGATCTTTCTAAAGAAGATAAAAAACTAATACGACAGGCATTTGATGTTGCTGTAGATGCTCATAAAGATCAGAGACGCAAAAGTGGTGAAGCTTATATCTTTCACCCTATCGCTGTTGCCAAAATTGTTGCTAGCGAAATAGGTTTGGATGCAACTTCTATCGCTGCGGCCTTACTTCACGATGTGGTAGAAGATACCGAGTACACCTTAGTGGATATCGAGCAGATGTTTGGAGAAACTGTAGCTCGTATTGTTGACGGACTTACCAAAATTTCTTCCTTAAAAAAGGATAAAGATATATCGCTGCAAGCAGAAAACTTCAGAAAAATGCTCCTTACCCTTAATGATGATGTTCGGGTAATTATCATTAAGATTGCAGATCGATTACACAACATGCAAACCATGGATGCCATGCGACCTGATAAACAAGTCAAAATTGCATCCGAAACCCTGTACATTTATGCACCTCTTGCCCATCGAATCGGGCTTTACAATATTAAAACAGAATTAGAAGATCTGGGACTCAAATACACAGAGCCTGAGGTTTACAAAGATATTCTGGAAAAAATAACAGAAAGCAAAGAAGAGCAAGATGCTTACATCAAAAGATTTTCTGACAAAATTAGAGAAGGGCTTGATAGAGAAGGGTTAACCTACGATATCAAAGGTAGGCCAAAGTCTATTTTTTCGATCCGGAGAAAAATGGTAAAACAAAATATTTCATTTGATGAAGTATATGACAAATTTGCCATTCGGATTATTTACAAATCAGATTTTGAAAATGAAAAGTTCATTGCCTGGAAGATCTATACGGTTGTAACTGATTATTATCGTCCCAACCCTATTCGTTTAAGAGATTGGATTTCTCAACCCAAATCCACTGGATATGAAGCTTTGCATATCACCGTTATTGGACCTGATAGTAAATGGGTAGAAGTACAAATACGTAGTGAGCGTATGCATGAAATTGCAGAAAAAGGATATGCTGCGCATTACAAATACAAAAATACTGAAGAGAAACAAGACCAGGGTCTTGATGGATGGCTAAATCGTCTACAAGAGGCTTTAGAAAACTCTGAAGCCAATGCTGTCGATTTTGTTGAAGAGTTTAAACTTAATCTCTATTCTAAAGAAATATTTGTGTTTACTCCTGAAGGAGACCTTAAATCACTTCCAAAAGGAGCTACAGCACTGGACTTTGGTTTTAGTGTACATACCGAGGTAGGCCTTAGAACCAGAGGATCTCGGGTAAACGGGAAATTGGTCCCACTCAGTCACGAATTGAAAAGCGGTGATCAAGTAGAAATTATTACTTCTCCCAAGTCTAAACCATCTTCAAGCTGGTTAGATTACGCTACCACAGCTAGAGCCAGATCAAAAATAAAATCTGCACTTAGAGACGAGAAAAAGCAAATTGCGGAAGAGGGTAAAGTGATTCTAAAACGAAAACTTCGTTCTCAAAAGATCACCATGAGCGAAAAAGTGGTCAACGAATTGGTGCTCTATTTTAAATTGAAAACAAGTCTGGATCTTTTCTATAGGGTTGGTATTGGCACTATAGACAATCAGAAAATCAAGGAATTTGCTACAACCCGAAGTAATGTTTTCATGAATTTTATCAAAAATAGAATTCGCCGAGGAAACGTGAAAGATGTAGACAAAGAAGAGATTACTTCAAAATACGATTTACTTGTTTTTGGTAAGGATTCTGAAAAACTGGAATATAAACTTTCCAACTGTTGTAATCCTATTCCTGGAGATGATGTTTTTGGTTTTATTACTGTAAATGAAGGTATCAAAGTACATAAAAACAATTGTCCAAACGCACTACAGCTACAAAGTAATTACGCCTACCGTATCATGCCAGCAAAGTGGATTGATTCTTCGCAAGAAGAGTTCAAAGCCGTTATTAAACTGAATGGTATTGATAATATTGGTGTAGTAAATGAGGTGACACAAATCATTTCAAACAATATGCATTTGGCTATTTACAACATGAATTTTGATACTAATGATGGTGTATTTACAGGTAAAATTACTGTTGGAGTAAGAAATAAGGATACCCTAAAAACAGTAATGAAAAATCTTTCCAAAATAAGTGGTATTGATAAAGTAGTTCGTGAATAAAAAATAATGTAACTTTGCGTTTTTGAGCGTATGAGTACTAGAGCAACTACACAAAATGACCAAAATATCGTTAAGAACGTGTTTACCAGTTTCTTAGAAGAAAACGGACACCGTAAAACACCCGAACGATATGCGATTCTACAAGAAATTTATGAAAGCGACGAGCATTTTGACATAGAATCACTCTATATCAAAATGAAAAACAAAAATTATAGAGTAAGTCGTGCTACTCTATACAATACTATCGAACTTCTTTTGGAGTGCAAACTGGTTCGAAAACATCAATTTGGACAAAATCAGGCCCAATATGAAAAATCATATTTCGACAGGCAACACGATCATTTGATTTTGACCGATACCGGAGATGTTCTTGAGTTTTGTGACCCTAGAATTCAATCCATTAAAAAAACAATAGAAGAAATATTTGATGTGGATATCACTAACCACTCACTATATTTTTACGGAACTAAAAAGAAACCAACTAATCAAGACAACTAATGGCGGTAAATTTATTGCTAGGTCTTCAATGGGGAGACGAAGGTAAAGGAAAAATTGTAGACGTTCTTACCAAAGATTATGATATTATTGCACGATTTCAAGGAGGTCCAAATGCGGGACATACCTTAGAATTTGATGGCATCAAACATGTATTGCATACGATCCCAAGTGGGATTTTTCATGACAAAGCCATTAATTTGGTTGGAAACGGAGTTGTAATTGATCCAGTAATTTTCAAAAAAGAGTTAGACAACTTAAATAAGTTCAATTTGGATTATAAATCCAAGCTACTTATCTCTAGAAAAGCACATTTAATTTTACCTACCCATAGAATTTTGGATGCCGCTTCTGAAGCGTCTAAAGGAAAAGCAAAAATCGGTTCTACGCTTAAAGGAATTGGCCCCACTTATATGGACAAAACCGGAAGAAACGGTATTCGCGTTGGTGATTTAGAACTTGATGACTGGAAAGAACGTTATCGCAATCTTGCTAACAAACACGAAGCCATGATCGATTTCTACGATGCTAAAATCGAGTACGATTTGGCAGAATTAGAAAATGAATTCTTTGAAGCTGTTGAAACCTTAAAAACCCTGACTTTTATTGATAGCGAAGAATACTTGCATCAAGCACAAAAAGAAGGAAAAACAATTTTGGCAGAAGGTGCACAAGGGTCACTTCTAGACATTGATTTTGGAACGTATCCATTTGTTACTTCTTCGAACACCACTGCTGCTGGAGCATGTACAGGTCTTGGAATCGCTCCAAACAAAATCAAAGATGTGTTTGGTATATTCAAAGCATATACGACTCGAGTGGGTAGCGGTCCTTTTCCAACAGAATTATTTGATGATAACGGAGAAACAATGGCTCGTGTAGGTCATGAGTTTGGAGCTACTACTGGTCGACCCAGAAGATGTGGATGGCTTGATTTGGTAGCCTTAAAATATGCAGTTCACGTAAATGGTGTTACCAAGCTAATGATGATGAAAGGAGATGTATTAAGTGGCTTTGACACGCTTAAAGTTTGTACTGCGTACTCTTACAAAGGAAAAACTATTGACCACCTTCCTTATAATATTGAACCAGAAAATGTAACTCCAATCTATACAGAGATGAAGGGATGGTCAGAAGATCTTACTCAAATGACTGAGGCTTCTCAACTTCCTAAAGAATTGAATGAGTATATCGCATTTTTGGAAAAGGAACTAGAAACTCCAATTACTATCGTTTCTGTTGGACCCGATAGAAAACAAACCATCCATAGATAAAACGATATAACTGGTATCATATAAAAAAGCTGCCCTTTCAGGCAGCTTTTTCTTTTATATAACCAAGAAATAAAAACTACCAGGAAGTAATTTCCACATCTTTTTCTTTGATATTCATAATACGCTCCATTTTTTTCATGGTTTTAGGCTTATTTAAACCTGACTCCGGAAACGGCACTAATTGCCTAAATCCATAAATATCATCATTACCTTCTCCTCCATCTCGATTACTGGCAAAATACCCTACTTTGTTCTCTTCATTAATCACAAAAGTAAAATCATCTTGAGGTCCATTAATCGGATAACCGAGATTGTACGCTTTGGACATTGCATTTTTATCATGCAATACCATATAAACATCAAGATTCCCGTAACCAATATGCCCATCACTAGCAAAAAACAAATTCCCTTTGTCACTAACAAATGGAAATGTTTCTCTACCAGGTGTGTTAATTTGCCCTCCCAAATTATATGGAGTACCAAATGTTCCATCTTCAAAAATTTCTACCGCATACAAATCGGATTTCCCATAACTTCCTGGCATATCACTAGCAAAATACAGAACATTCCCATCTGCAGACAACGCAGGATGGGCAACAGAATATTCGTCACTACAGAAAGGCAATTCTTCTACATTTACCCATTTTCCATTTTTATTTGTAGCCTTATAGATTTTGAGAAGCACTTCCCCTGCTGCGTTAGCACTCCATTTATGATTGACATAATTATTTCTAGTAAAATACGCAGTTGTACCATCTTTGCTAAATACCGCAGAAGATTCATGGAATCTGGTATTTATATTTCCTTTTACCTTTTTGATAACCTCCTTATCAGACTTATTAGTTGCTATATATAAATCTGAAAACGGTTGCTTATTTTCTTCATCGTAAGATTTTGAAATACTCCTCGTATTTCTAGAAGAAGAAAACACTAGCTCCTCATTATGAAAAAAGGGAGCGTAATCCGAATTTTTGGAGTTGATGTTTAAAATATGGAGTTCATATCCTTCTGATTCGATAGCTAATGAAGTAAAACTATCCAACAATTGTATATAATTGTTCGACCCCCTTCATTTTCGTTTACCGATTCATAAGTAACCTGATTGTTATCATAGGTGTAATCAACCAGATTCTGATTTACCAACTCCAATTGTTTCCCCTGGGAAAATAGCATCCCACAAAACGAGAAAAAAACAGCCCCAAATGGTTTTTTCTCAAAAACATATTTTATTTTTTGTTGATTGTATTACAACTTTAGTCTCCTTTTTTTCAAATACATAACATGCTTCTCAAAAGGTATTTCCCGTACCTTCTAAAAAATTATATAATTGAATATTAAAAGAAGTATTGATCAATACTATCCCCATAGTATTGATTCATGATTTTTTGTTAGCGAAGCACAATTTACTGATACTTAAATATATATAATGTTAAAAAAACCGAAAATTTTAATTTCTTTACAAAATACTACGAACCTCCTCCTTTACAAAATGGGGCATACCCCTTACAAACCGGGGCAAAAAGGGGCTAACCCTCTTCCCGCTTTAGTCAATGAAAAAACTAAATTTGATGCAACACCAAAAACAGGAATAAGTATTTACTATTTGAACAATCATTAGATACAATTTTCGTTATTTTGCATACAAATTTGAAATACTTGAAAAATACATTTCTCTATATTGTTTTTTGTCTTCTATTGAGTTCTTTATCCTTTGCTCAGGAAGGAAAACCGATAAAAGTACAATCTGATCGTACCATTAAGGATCAAAACAGATTTCCTGGTGCCACTATCCTTGCCAAAGTAGACGAGCAAGTATATATGCAACATGAAGGTATTGAAATCTGGTGTGATCAAGCCATTCATTATAGTGAGGATAGATTCGTGAAAGCCTTGGGGAATGTAAAAATGATCCAAGGGGATACGATTACTATGACTAGCACATATGCAGAATACAATGGGGATACACAATTTGCATATGCCAGCGAAAATGTATTTATGGAAACTCCTTCGAATACTTTAAGAACAGACACCTTATTTTTTGATCGATTACGACAACAAGCCTATTATCGCAGTGGAGGTACTGTTCGAGATTCTTCGAACACATTAACTAGTCGTATTGGACGCTATTTTATGGATAGAAAACAATACTCGTTTAATACCGATGTAAAAATTGTAAACCCAGAAAACACTGTAGATTCGGATCGATTAGATTATTATACAGAAAACGGACATGCCTATTTGTATGGCCCCTCTACAGTAAAGGGAAAAGAAAGTACACTCTATTGTGAACGTGGGTTCTATGACACCAAAGTAAAAACAGGGTATGCTATCAAAAACGCGCGTATTGATTATGATAATCGAACAGTTTTTGGAGATAGTATTTTTTATAATAGCGCCATTCAATTTGCTTCAGCCACGAACAACATAAAAGTTCTTGACACTGCTAATAATTCAGTAATTACAGGGCATTATGCCGAAGTTTTCAAAGACAAAGATTCCGTATTTATCACAAAAAGAGCGCTCGCCGCTACTTTACAAGAAAACGATTCGATTTATATCCATAGTGATACCTTGATGGTAACCGGAAAACCCGAACATCGGATCATGAATGGATTTTATGATGTAAGGATCTACAAAAGTAATATGAGCGGTAAAAGTGATTCTATCAACGTAGATCAAACTACGGGGTATACTAAAATGATCGGAAGGCCTATCATTTGGTCTCAAAGAAATCAAATGACAGGAGATACCATAAAAATTATCTCTAACAAAGAGACCGAAAAACTAGATTCATTACTAGTCTATCAAAATGCATTTTTGGTCCAAGAAGACACTTTAAAAGCTGGATTTAATCAGGTAAAAGGTCAAACGCTTTATGGTCTGTTTAAGGATAATGAAATCTATCAGGTTGATATTGATAAAAACACTGAAACTATCTTTTATCAAAGAGAAAGCGAAGGAGAGCTTAAACTAATTGGTATCAACAAAGTATTATCCAGTTCTATTAAATTGTTATTAGAGCAAAGAGAAATCGTGGATGTTTACTATTATCAAAACGTTGATGGCACCTTGTATCGAGAAATTGATTTACCAGAAAATGCCAGAGAGTTATCTGGATTTCATTGGCGGGGTGATGAAAGAATTAATAGCAAGGCGGACTTATTTAGGGGTGAAAAGCCTCCTAAATTAACTAAAATAACAGGAATCCCTTTACCAAAAGATGAAGCAGATTTCTTTGATGAGGAAACGGTAAAACGTTTGGAAGAAAGTAAATCAGAAGGCTCTCGCTTGCTAGAGCAGGAGTTAAAAGATGCCGAATTGAAAAAAACCAACGAAGAGTTGGATTCCATTTCTTCTCCTGTGCAACAAAAAATACAAGAGGAAATTGATACTCAAAAGAATGATCCTAAGAAAAAGAGTTCTTTTATTGACATGGATCTACAACGTACGGCCAGGCAAAGAGACAGTATTACGGTTACTACGCTAAAGCATGTCAAGCAAAAGGATAGCTTGCAAAGATTATCCAACAATTAATGTAAGACCATCGTATCTTGAAAGAGGACTTTTTAAAATATCAGGCACAAACCACACCTCACCCATTGGCCATGGAAATATCACATGCCGAAGGTTCTTATATCTATAATCGTGCTGGTAAAAGATATTTAGATTTTGTAGCTGGAGTATCTGCATGTAGCTTGGGACACAGGCATCCTAAAGTTGTAGAAGCCATAAAGGAGCAACTTGATAAATATCTTCATGTAATGGTGTACGGTGAGTATATCCAGGAACCAGCGGTAGCATTGACTAAATTACTCGCACATCACCTACCTACTCCTCTGTCAAAAACGTATTTAACCAACTCAGGTACCGAAGCCATTGAAGGTTCTCTAAAATTAGCACGAAGGGTTACCGGACGAAGTGAAATCATTGCAGCAAAGCACGCCTATCATGGAAACACCATGGGATCCATGAGTGTTATGGGGTATGAAGAACGCAAACAAGCATTTAGACCCTTAATACCCGATATCAAATTCATCACGTTTAATAACGAACAAGAACTCGAGCAGATTACTACAAGTACGGCTGGAGTAATTTTGGAAACAATACAGGGTGGTGCTGGTTTTATTACTCCAAGTAATGACTATCTCAGAAAAGTCAGTAAACGATGTCATGAAGTTGGAGCACTTCTGATACTGGATGAAATACAACCAGGGTTCGGAAGAACTGGTAAGCTATTTGGCTTTCAAAATTATGGACTTACTCCCGATATTGTGGTTATGGGTAAAGGTATGGGAGGAGGACTACCTATTGGAGCTTTTACGGCTTCGGAAGACCACATGAATACTTTACAAGATCAACCAAAACTAGGTCATATTACCACTTTTGGAGGCAATCCGGTTATTGCTTCAGCAGCATTGGCAACATTACAAGAAATTACCGAGAGTGACTTAATGGCAGAAACGCTGGAAAAAGAACAACTATTCAGATCTTTGCTGGTACACCCTTTGATTGAAGAAATTAGAGGAATCGGACTCATGTTAGCTTTTATGACTCCTTCTTCAGAAATTACGAACGAAGTAGTACTACGATGTCAGGATAAAGGACTTATCCTATTCTGGTTGTTATTTGAGCCAAGAGCAGTACGCATTACCCCTCCTCTTACCATTTCTACAGCAGAAATAAAAGAAGGTTGCGCCATCATCACCTCTGTATTAGATGAGCTCTTACAAGAAAGAAAACTAGTTAAAAATTAGCATTTTGTCCTCAAAAATGTTATCTTAAAGCTACTATTCCGACTAAACACACAATCCTTACTCTTTTCTAAAAACTCATAGTGACTGACAAAATATGGTCATTTTACAAATGGTACATATTTTGTTAATTAGTTTGTTAAAAACAATTGATTGCTCAAGTTCAAACTTGCAATTTCATTTGTAATTTTAATACTGAGGAAATCAATAGTGCGAAAATAAATGAAGTATGGGATGTATTAATTATTCGTTTTTGTTGGGGAAAACAAAATCTATTTGACATTACTGTCCATTTATTGAGCATCTTTAATCAACGTGTATGAAATTTAACCACGAAGAAGAAAATAATTTCTCAATTACTCGATATGAGTCTATGCTGAGATCTAATGATGTGAAGTTTTTTGATTCTGATGAATTTGAGTCTATTATCCATCATTATCTTGAAAATGGAAAAATTGCCAAAGCTAAAAAAGCGATCTCTTTAGGACTTTCTCAACACCCATCTTCTGTAAACTTGAAATTACTACAAGTAGAAGTATTGGTTTTTGAAGATCGATTGGAAAAAGCGGATAATTTGCTAGCGCAATTGCATGCCATAGAGCCAGAGAATGAAGAAATCTATATTCAAAAAGCCAATATTTTATCCAAACAAAACGAACATAAAAAAGCCATAGAATTATTAAACATGGCGCTTCAATATACGAATGACCCTGCAGATGTTTATTCATTGATAGGAATGGAATATCTGTTTATGGACGATTTTGAAAATGCAAAAACAAATTTCATGAGATGTCTCGAAGCAGACGATCAAGATTACTCTGCTTTGTATAATGTGATTTATTGTTTTGATTTTCTGGAACAACACGAGGAGGCCATTGACTACCTCAATATGTTTCTGGACAAAAATCCTTATTGCGAAGTAGCATGGCACCAGGTTGGAAAACAATATTTTGATTTAAAAGATTATGAAAAGGCGTTAGCAGCTTTTGACTTTGCTATTATTAGTGATGAATATTTTATTGGAGCTTATCTGGAAAAAGGAAAAGTGCTGGAAAAGCTAAACCGGAATAATGAGGCTATAGAAAATTATAGAATCACGCTAGAATTAGATGACCCTACTTCTTTTGCCTTATTGCGTATCGGTAAATGTTTTGAAAAATTAGGTAATGATGATTTGGCACTTCAGCATTATACCAAAACAGTGCACGAAGATCCCTTATTAGATAAAGGGTGGATTGCAATCACCGATTTCTATATGAGAAAACGTAATTACCAGAAAGCACTATACTATATCAATAAAGCCATCAATATAGATTCAGAAAACGTGTTGTATTGGAAACGATATGCAAAAATCAATAATAAGCTTGCGTTTTTTGAAGAAGCAGAAAGAGGGTATCGTAAAGCCATCGAATTAGGTAATTATGAACTGGAAACCTGGAACAACAGATCTGATATTTTACGTTTTTTAGGAGAACCCAAAGCAGCTATTCAGAACCTGCACCAAGCGGTAGAATTCTATCCCGAAAATGCTGAAATTCATTATCGATTAGCTGGGCTGTATTATGAAAACGCCGATTTTGAAAAAGGAGAATTCCATTTGAGAAAAGGACTCGCTACGGATCATGAATATCTAATCGTATTAGAGGAATTATTCGAAAAAGTATACAACCTTACCCTGGTAAAAAATATCGTCTCAGAATACACCAAGTAAAAGAAATAAACACCTTTTTTCTTCTCGTATTCCATCATAAAAATGCATACATTTGTTTGACTATAACCAAAACAAAAAGAATGCATAGAAATCTTAAGGACTACCTAGTGATTTCGGTTAAAGGGCTAGCCATGGGCGCAGCAGATGTTGTACCTGGTGTTTCTGGAGGAACCATCGCCTTTATATCTGGTATTTATGAAGAATTAATTGAAACCATCAACTCACTTGATCTCGGTTTCTTCAAAACCTGGAAAAAAGAAGGTTTTCTGGTATCGTGGAAAAAATACAACCTATCTTTTTTAGTAGCTTTATTTTTGGGTATAGCTATTAGTATTCTTTCCTTAGCCAAACTCATCAAATGGTTATTACACAACCAACCCTTATTACTCTGGGCGTTTTTCTTTGGTTTGGTAATTGCTAGTATATTTTACATAGGAAAACAAATCACCAAATGGACCCCAAAAGTATGGATAGGAGTCATTATTGCTGGGGTAGTTTCTTATTTTATAACTATAGCAGAACCTTTTGCTTCTCCAGATAGCAATTGGTACCTGGTTTTTTGCGGATTCATTGCAATTATTGCTATGATATTGCCCGGTGTCTCTGGTGCTTTTATCCTATTAATTTTAGGAGCCTATCAAACATTTATTGATATTCTAAATCAATTTAGAGATGGTATTGTAAATTTTGATTGGGAGCTATTATACCAGGCAATTCTAAAAATTTTATTGATTGCCCTTGGTGCTATCGCCGGATTGAAATTGTTTTCGAAAGTCCTTAACTGGATGTTTAAAAATCATAAAAATACCACCTTAGCCATCCTTACAGGATTCATGATTGGATCCCTTAATAAGTTATGGCCCTGGAAAAAAGTACTCTCCTGGCGCACCAACTCTGAAGGAATACAAGTTCCTTTTATAGAAAAAAGCATTCTTCCTAGTCACTTTGATGGAGATCCAAAAATATTGTTGGTAATACTATTTATAATTATTGGTTTTTTATTAATTTTTACTCTTGAGCGTCTAGCCACAAAAAAGGCCAATTGATATATGCAACAAAGTACCAGAACGATTACAGATAGGATATTCCTTATTATAAAGGGCTTAGCAATGGGAGCGGCTAATAAGGTACCTGGAGTTTCTGGTGGAGTAGTAGCATTTGTAGCTGGTTTTTATGAAGAATTTATTTATTCGCTGCAAAAAATAAACTTTAAGGCATTTAAACTTTTTACCAACTTTAGGTTCAAAAGCTTTTGGAGATATATCAACGGGAGATTTCTGGGATTATTAATTCTGGGGATGTTGATTAGTTATTTTAGTGTATCCAAAATTCTGGATTACTTAATCATTCATTACGAACTTTATGTATGGGCTTGTTTTTTTGGAATGATCATAGGCTCCATCTACTATATTGTAAAAGATTTTGATGATTGGAGTAAGCGAAACATCCTTTTAATTACCTTGGGAACCATTGTTGGAGTGACGATTAGTCTTTTGGATCCTGCCAAAGAAAATGACAACCTTATTTTTGTTTTTATCTGTGGGATTGTAGGTGTATCCGGAATGACATTACCCGGTTTATCGGGCTCTTTTATTTTAATCCTTTTAGGAAATTATGTATTACTCCTGGTAGACTCTGTTAATGCATTATATGACACTATAGCTGATCTTGTTCGCTGGGATCTTTCTTTTATCGAAAACGCAAAAAGAATGAGGCTATTAAAAGTTTTGGTGGTATTTAGCCTTGGTTCTCTGATGGGATTAGTGACCTGGTCGCATTTCCTTGGATATGTATTGAAACGCTATAAGACTGCTACGTTTGCAGTGATTATTGGATTTATCACGGGTTCTCTCGGCGTAGTTTGGCCATGGAAAAATAAAATTTACAAAGCAGATACTTTAGGTAATACGTTATTGGATGCCCAGGGAAATCCTATTTTGGACAACTATGATCGCTTTTTCCCAGATGTAACTTCTTTACAAACATATATCGCATTAGTCTATATTTTGGTAGGTATAGGAATTGTACTTTGGCTAGAATGGTATGGTAAAAAAACGATCAAAACTTCAAAATGACAAAAATATACGGACTTTTAGGTAGGGATATCGGGTATTCATTCTCAAGAGGTTTTTTTCTGAAAAATTCGAAAAAGAACAGCTGGATTGCTCTTACCAAAACTTTGATCTCAAACAAATTGAAGATTTCAAAGATATTCTTACTACATCCCATATTTCGGGCTTAAATGTAACCATACCGTATAAAGAAGATGTGATATCTTATCTGGATGAACTTGATCCTGTGGCAAAAGACATTGGAGCGGTAAATGTGATTAGATTCGACAACGATAAACTAATAGGATATAACAGCGATTATTATGGATTTACCGAATCCTTAAAACCTCTCCTACATAGCAATATCAAAAAAGCACTAATTCTGGGAACCGGTGGAGCTTCAAAAGCCATAGCCTATTCCTTGAATCAGTTGGATATTTCTTACACATTTGTCTCAAGAAATCCCGATTTTAACGAAATGAGTTATAATGAACTCGACGAAGACATTATCCGGGAGTTTAAACTCATCGTTAATTGCACCCCTTTGGGCACACATCCTAATGTTGACAATTACCCAAACATTCCTTACGAATATATAACAAAGGATCATGTTTTGTTCGATCTTATTTACAATCCCAGCGAAACGGTATTCCTAAAAAAAGGAAAAGAAAAAGGTGCACAAACCGCGAATGGGCTGCAAATGTTAATATTTCAAGCACAAAAAGCTTGGGAGATTTGGAACAGCCTGTAAAACCTGATTTTGTCTTAAAATTCTTACTTAATATACATTTCGTTATTCCTAAAACACCCTCAATCCCTTTGAGGTTACCTAATATGTTAGTATCTTAGTGATGTTTAAGCTCAGACAAACAAAAACGTTCGCACAATGTCAACACAGGATAACCTGCCTAAAGCAGATGGAGATAAAGAAAATAAGATAGATATTCTTGAAACAAAGATTGAAGATCCAGTACATCAAGATCAAGAAGATCAGGTGACAACATCAGAAACCGAAGTCCCTGAAAATACTGAACCTGAAGTAACTGATCCTACCTCGAATACAGAAAACGAAAGTACCGAAGAAACATCTGCTCAAGAAACAACATCTGAAACCAGTGTTGAAAAAGAAGACCATGTCCAGAATCAAATGGATGAAGCTGTAGCAGAACACAGCGAAGACGAAAGCACTCTTGAAAGTCATGACATCGAAAAGAAAGATTACCATGCAATGAGCAAAGAAGAGCTCATTAAAGAGTTACGTTTTTTGGTAAAAAATGAAAAAGTGCAGGCTATCAAAGAACATGTTGAAGAAATCAGAAATGAGTTTAGCGCAAAATTTAACGAAGAAGTAGAACAAAAAAAGGAAGAGTTCCTTGCTGATGGAGGTGATATTATAGACTTCTACTACTCTACTCCAGAAAAAAAGAATTCAACTCTGTTTATTTTGACTACAAAGAAAAACGCAATGCGTATTACCAAAACTTAAAAAGAGATCTTCAAGAAAATCTTAACCGAAGATTAGATCTAATCGAGGAGCTCAAAGGACTTCTGAATGTAGATGAAAATATAAATACAACCTATAATCATTTCAAAAGTATTCAGGAAAGATGGCGTAATGCAGGACCCATACCCCGGGATAAATACAATACGGTATGGAATACCTATCACCACCATACCGAAAACTTTTATGATTTTCTGCATTTGAACCGAGAATTCAGAGACCTTGATTTTAAACATAACCTCGAACAAAAATTAAAGATTATTGAACGAGCCACAGAATTGGCTCAGGAAACCGATGTAAATAGGGCTTTTAGAGAACTGCAGCTGCTTCACAAAATGTGGAAAGAAGATCTTGGTCCAGTAGGTAAAGAATACAGAGAACCGATCTGGGAGAAGTTTAGTGGCCTTACCAAGCAAATTCATGAAAACCGTCAGCAATATTTTAAGGAACTAGATAAGGTATATGAAGTAAACCTTGAAAAGAAACAAGAAATTATCCAAAAAATCATTGCGGTAGGTTCCGATCACCCAAGGAATCATAGTGGATGGCAACAAAAGATAAAAGAGATTGAAGCTTTAAGGGAAGAATTTTTCAAGGCAGGAAAAGTTCCATCTGCGGTTAACGAACAAACTTGGAGCGAATTCAAAACTGCAGTAAGAGAGTTTAACCGAAACAAAAATGCCTTTTACAAGAGCTTGAAAAAGAGCAGTTCGAAAATCTAAATAAAAAGATGGAACTGATCAAAATTGCTGAAGATAATAAGGATAATGAAGATCTGAGTACTACCACTCCGTTGATGAAAAAAATTCAGGCGGATTGGAAAAAAATAGGTCATGTGCCGCGAAAAGATAGTGATCGCATATGGAAACGCTTTAAAGATGCTTGTAATGCTTATTTTGATCGTTTGCATGCCGAGCGAAATGAAGCTAACAAGGAAGAACTAGTCGCTCTAGAAAAGAAGCAAGCACATATTGAAGCTATCTCCTCGATTAAACTTGTTGGAGATCCTGAAGCAGACTTACAAACCATAAAAGACAATATTGCACAGTGGAAAACACTGGGTAGAGTACCATACAAACACAAGAACATAGAATCCGAATATAACAAAATATTAGACGGGCTTTTTGCGCAACTAAACTTGACACGTACCGAAACCGAACTCATTAAATACGAAAACAAACTTAATTCTTTATCCAATCAAAGTGATGATAGAGCACTACGTAATGAGCAAAACTTTATTCGTAAGAAAATTGATGATGTAAATGGTGAGATACGACAGCTAGAGAATAATCTTCAATTCTTTAAAAATGCAAAAGACGACAATCCTCTGGTTCAGGAAGTACAGAAAAACATTGCAAAACATCGTGAAAACTTAGAAGTGTGGAAAGCTAAATTGAAAAAGATCAAACAATTGTAGCATGCACTGTCCGCTTTGTCAATCACAAAGTCAACTTTTTTCTGAAACACACCAAAGAATATACTATCGCTGTACTGTATGTGATGGTATTTTTCTGGATCCTTCTTTCCTATTATCCGAAGAAAAAGAAAAAGAACGTTATCAATTGCACCAAAACGATGTCGATGACGAAGGGTACCAGGACTTTGTATCTCCGCTTGTCGATGCTGTTTTGAAAAATTTTGAGGCAGATGATTTGGGACTAGATTTTGGCTCTGGAACAAATTCAGTAATTACATCACTTCTAAGAAAGAAAGGATATAACATCGAGACTTATGATCCTTTTTTTGATCCAAACACCAACGCTTTAGAACACACCTATGATTATATCGTTTCCTGTGAGGTTATAGAGCACTTTTATCAACCATCAAAGGAATTTGCACGGTTATATTCCCTATTAAAGCCAGGAGGAATTTTATTTTGTAAAACCAATCTCTATTCCTCCTCTATAAATTTCGAATCCTGGTGGTATAAAAATGATGCTACACATGTGTTTTTTTATTCTGACAAAACAGTACAATGGATCAACAAACACTTTGATTATCAAGAACTAAAGATTCCCAAAGCATATTTCCGTCTAAAAAAATAACACTTCTTTTATTTTTTATACATGTAAAAAAACATGAAGTTTCTGTGATTTATCAACACGAAAACGTTTTCGCATACACGGCCATTCTAACAGCCCTAAGATTTTACCTAAATTGCTAAATCAATATTTATTGACAAGATTAATTACATAATTCACAATTATATGGTTAATTTTTTTACACACAATCAACACAAGAACAACACTAATGAAAAAGTTATTACTCAAAGCGACAGCTATACTTAGCTGTTGCACGGTTTATTTTGTTCCACTTATTACACAAGGACAAACAGATTTCAGAGAAGAAACCATTTACTTTTTGATGACTACCCGTTTTTTTGACGGCGATCAAAGTAACAATGCTCCTACCGAATGGTCTTCGTACAATCCCGATCCTACCATTAATCCTTCAATCACAGATCCCAACGATGTGACTTGGCGAGGAGATTTCAAAGGGTTGATTCAAAAACTGGATTATATCAAAGATCTTGGTTTTACCGCTATTTGGATTACCCCTATCGTTCATAACCGTAGTCCTCTGGATTATCATGGCTATCACGCCTGGGATTTTACCAAAGTAGATCCCAGATTAGAATCTCCCGGTGCCACTTTTCAGGATTTGATCAATGAGATCCATGCCAGGGATATGAAAATCGTTTTGGATGTTGTTACCAACCATGCAGGAAGGTTTGGAATCAAAGATGTGGCGGAAATTAAATACAATACAGATCCCGATGCAAGCTGGTATGCTCCAGATAATCCCAATTGGGAATATGATGGACTAACTCCTAATCCCGAAGATGGATTGATATGGAGTAGAGCCAATCTGGCCAAAATGCCTCCACCGTATAACCAAAATCTAGCAGCATTTAATTTCCCTAGTAAAGAAAACTATGTAGACACTTCTGATCCTGATTGGTACCACCATTCGGGAAATGGTTTTGCACAAGGATTTGATGATATAGAAAATCTATATAACAGAGCATTGGCAGGTGATACGCCCGATTTAAACACAGGTAGTCAAGCGGTTCGAGACTACCTAGTAAATGCCTATGCAACTTTTATTAACATGGGTGTAGACGCATTTCGATGGGATACTATAAAACACATGAGCAGAGAGGATGTCATCTATTTCTATGACGCTTTTAAAGCAATCAACCCAGACCTTTTCATTTTTGGTGAGGTAGCCCAAAAAAGACATGAGTTACACCCTGTTGAGGAGATCAACCCACACTATTATACCTGGAGAGGAGCCGTAAACAACTCTGCGCCTCTTGATATGGCTGTTCTTGATTTTTATGGAGAAGCTACTTTTCATGGTACTTTTGAAGAAGGTCAATCCTTCCCTACGGTAAAAGCGGCAGCTAGATATGACCATCTTTATAGCGACCCTTCGACATTAGTAACCTGGCTAGACAATCATGATTTTGGACCTAATAATGATTGGAACAGACGTTATGGAGGTAGTGATGAAAACCTTGCAGCCTGTATGAATTTTATGTTTACCTGGAGAGGTATTCCATCGGTATATTATGGTACCGAAATGAGATTTAAAGCAGGAGAATTTGCAGATATTCATGATGCTTCAGGAATACAACGATCTATTAATGAAACGGGTAGAGCCTACTATGGAGATGCTATTGATCAAGCCTCTAGTCATACCATCTATCAACATATCAAAAAGCTAAATGCTATCCGTAAAGCAGTTCCTGCTTTGCAAAAAGGTGCATGGAGCTGGAAAAACGCCCCAGGAAATGCAGTAGCCTACAGAAGAGTATATCAAAATAGTGAAGTTGCTGTCGGACTTGCCAAAGACGGTGGTGCTTCTTTTTCAATTTCAGGAATGACAAACGGAATTTATAGAGATGCCGTTACAGGTCGGGAAATTGCCGCTTCTAACGGAACGCTAAATTTTTCGGTTACTTCGGGATCTGCCGGGATATATGTGCTCAATGGTCCAGGATTAATTGGAAGTTGTGGTGGTGGTTTTTTTGAAAATTGTGTTAATGGTCCCTCGAATCCAATAGCAGTAGTGAATCCAAACATAAGTCGTTCTGAGGATCCAATAGAGATCTCTATGGAAGGGCTTGGCGGAGCTGGTGGACCTTACGATATCTTTTATACTACCGATGGCAGCAATCCAAATGCATCTAGTACACGATATGCAGGACGCTTTACTATAACCGAATCTACAACCATTAAGGCAGTCGTATTTGACACCAACGGTACTGCTTCCGATATTATTACCAAAAACTATACGATTGGCCCCATCGAAGGTCTTCATATTTATTTTAAAAAGCCAGCGAGTTGGTCCCAGGTAAATGTGCATTATTGGAATGAATCTCCCGATGTACTCCCTCCTAGTAACTGGCCAGGACCTATAATGACACAAGTAGGCAATTCGGAATGGTATGAATACATTTTTGAAGGTGTCAATAGTACTAATTTGTTGTTTAGTGATAACGCCAGTAATAAAACCCCAGATCTTTCTAGAGATAGAGACGGTTGGTATGATAACGGAACATGGTACGACACCCAACCAGGCGGGAATACAAATACCCCTCCTACTTTGGCTATGTCTCCAGAAGGAGGATCTTTTGTTGAAGGCGAAAATATAACCATAACGCTTACTGCAGGCGATAACAACCCTAGTGGTGTTACTATTTACTACACCACTAACGGTGACGAACCGTCAACTTCTTCCAATGTATACTCGTCTGCTATTACTCTGAATCAAAATACGACCTTAAAAGCAATTGCATACGATAGCGAAGGTCTATCGTCTTCTGTAGTTGAAAATACTTTTACCTTTCAACCAAGCTCAGGTGGTATGACGATCTACTATAAAGGCAATCTTAATACTCCCGAAATATATTTTTGGAATACTAGTCCGGCAGATATTTCTACAAGCTGGCCAGGAGAATCAATGCAAGATATTGGGAACGGTTGGTTTAGTTATACCTTAGCCAATGTAAGTTGTACCAATTTGATTTTTAGCGATAATGGAAGTAATCAAACCACTGATCAAAATCGATGCGGAAACGGTTGGTATTTTAATGGTGTATGGTATGACTCTAACCCCGAAGAGGGGGGCAATGATCTGACTGTATACTTTAAATCTGACACTTTTAGTAACCCATCTATTTATTACTGGAATACTACGCCATCTGCACTCACCACTTCCTGGCCGGGAGAGCTCATGATAGAAGATACCGAAGGGTGGTACAGATATACATTTACAAACACCAACTGTGCAAATATGATTTTCAGTAATAATGGAGCCTCGCAAACAGGAGATCTCAATCGTTGTACAGATGGATGGTATTATAATGGTGTTTGGCATGATACAAAACCTAGTACCAGCAAAGCAGATGAAACTAGTTTTTTAACCACCACCTTCAATATCAATCCTAATCCCGTTACTGCTAATTCAACGCTATCATGGTACACCAAAACCGAAAAAAGTATGATCACTATAGAGCTTATTAATTTGTATGGTGCTTCAGAAGTAATTTTCGATGCGGTAGTAAAACAAGGTAAACATAGTATTGATTTGGGCAGTAATCAAATACGTTCTTCAGGAATTTATCTTTGTAAGATTACCATTGATGGTCGTACACAAATCAAAAAGATTTTCAAACCGTAATCCTTAACATGCCCCCTTTATATATGAAGTTCCCCATCGTTACTATATGATATCGATGGGGAACTATTTTATTTGTAGTCTATATAAATTTATAATTTCTTGGCTTCCTCCCAATACACGTCCATTTCTGATAATGTCATATCCTTAAGGCTTTTATTGAGTTCTTTAGCCTTTTGCTCAAGGTATTGAAATCGTTTTATGAATTTTTTATTCGTACGCTCTAGTGCATCCTCGGGGTTAATATTCAAAAACCTGGCGTAATTCACCATAGAAAACATTACGTCTCCAAATTCTGATTCCATTTTTTCGGCATCTCCAACTTTTATTTCATGCTGTAGTTCTTCTAACTCTTCTTTCAACTTATCAAACACTTGATGCGGTTCTTCCCAATCAAACCCTACTCCTGCGACTTTATCTTGAATCCTACTGGCCTTTACTACTGCTGGTAATGATTTAGGCACCCCTTCTAGCACGCTCTTTTTGCCTTCTTTGAGCTTTAAGTTTTCCCAATTTCGTTTCACATCTTCTTCATCATTCACTTCAACATCACCATAAATATGTGGATGTCTGTTGATCAATTTTTCACAAATTTCATTGGCAACATCGGCAATATCAAAATCTTGTGTTTCACTTCCTATTTTTGCATAAAAAACAATATGGAGTAACAGATCACCAAGCTCTTTTTTTACTTCTTCAAGATCATTATCCAATATAGCATCCCCTAGCTCATACGTTTCTTCTATCGTAAGATGCCGTAATGATTGTAGCGTTTGTTTTTTATCCCAGGGGCATTGCTCCCTAAGCTCATCCATTATGGTTAATAACCTATCAAATGCTTGTAATTGATCCTTTCTAGAGTTCATAAGAGTTGTTAGATAGCGAGTTGATCCATTTTGTTTTTGGTATTCTTGAATTCAGATATCATATCCTGAATAATCTCTGCTGCAGGTTTGATATCATGTATCAATCCTGAAACTTGTCCTATTTCGAGCTCTCCTTCTTCAAGATCTCCCTCGAACATACCGCGTTTTGCTCTGGCTCTACCCAATAAGTTTTTTAAGTCTTCTACAGAAGGGCCTTTGGTATACAACTCGGCAACATCCTGATAAAACTTATTCTTAAGCATTCGCACGGGTGCCAATTCTTTTAATGTAAGCTGTGTATCTCCTTCTTTGGCATCTACCACCATTTTTTTGAAATCCATATGAGAAGAGGCTTCATCACTAGCAACAAAACGACTTCCTACCTGCACTCCATTAGCTCCCAAAGCCATAACCGCATACATTGCAGCCCCCGTGGCAATACCCCCAGCTGCAATTAGGGGAATATGTATTTTTTCTTTTACCATTGGGATTAAAGCTAATGTAGTAGTTTCATCTCTACCATTATGCCCTCCAGCTTCGAAACCTTCGGCCACGATAGCATCTACTCCGGCATCCTGAGCTTTTAGGGCAAATTTAAGGCTACTCACCACATGAACCACAGTGATCCCCTGATCCTTAAGATGTTTGGTATAGGTTTTTGGGTTTCCGGCAGAAGTAAATACAATCTTCACCCCTTCCTCTATAATGATCTGTATAATTTCTTCAAGATTGGGATACAACATCGGAACATTTACTCCAAAAGGTTTGCTTGTAGCTTCTTTGCATTTTTGGATGTGTTCTCTTAAAACATCTGGGTACATCGACCCTGCTCCAATAAGCCCTAATCCTCCAGTATTACTTACTGCGCTAGCCAGTCTCCATCCGCTCGCCCAGATCATTCCTCCTTGTACTATTGGATATTCAATATTAAATAGTGATTTGATGGTATTCATACATTAATATTTAAAAACCCCAAAGGTATTTAAATCCTTTGGGGTCTCATATAGCTTTATGATTTTTTATGAACTGTGATTACGAAATCACTCCAGAACCTACTAACTCGTCCTCGAGGTACCAAGCTACAAACTGTCCTTCTGCGATAGCACTTTGGGCATTTTCAAAAACCACATACATTCCTGAATCTACCTGATGCAATCGAGCTTTCTCTAAAGGCTGCCTGTAACGTATACGTGCCACTACTTCCATCTCTTCATCTACTTCCAATGAAAGATCTTCTCGCACCCAATGCAATTCTTCGTTTGAGACAAACAATGCTTTTCTGTAAAGCCCAGGATGATCTTTCCCCTGCCCCGTATAAATCACATTGGTATCTACATCGGTTTCAATTACAAAAAGTGGTTCTGGTGTACCTCCAACAGCTAACCCTTTACGTTGTCCTTTTGTAAAGTAATGAGCTCCCTGATGTTTTCCTACCACCTTTCCTTCAGTAGTTTCGTATTTATACTTGGTTGACAAAAACTCTAACTCTTCTACTTTAGAATTGAATTGAGGTATTGTTTTCACATACTTATCCTCTTTTGAAGAAATCTCTATGATATCTCCTTGTTTAGGTTGTAGTTTCTGCTGAAGAAACTCTGGTAACCGTACCTTACCAATAAAACACAACCCTTGCGAATCTTTTTTCTCTGCTGTTACCAGATCTTGCGCTGCTGCAATTTCTCGTACTTCGGGCTTTAATAATTCTCCTACAGGAAACAATGTTTTGGACAACTGCTCTTGAGACAACTGACATAAAAAATAAGATTGATCCTTATTAGGGTCTTTTCCTGCCAGTAAGCGATGAACTTCTTTCCCATCTTGTAGGATGGTTTCTTTACGACAATAATGACCTGTTGCCACATAATCCGCACCAAGAGATAGGGCTATTTTTAAGAAAACATCAAACTTAATCTCTCGATTACATAAAACATCCGGATTAGGCGTACGCCCTCTCTCGTATTCGTTAAACATGTAATCCACAATCCTTTCCTTATACTGCTCACTTAGGTCTACCGTTTGGAAAGGAATTCCTAATTTCTCTGCTACTAATAGTGCATCATTACTATCATCTAGCCACGGGCACTCATCAGAGATAGTCACAGAATCATCGTGCCAGTTTTTCATAAACAGACCAATCACCTCGTATCCTTGCTCTTTAAGCAAGTACGCCGCTACACTGGAATCAACTCCTCCCGAAAGGCCTACGATTACTCTCTTCATTTAAAAAACTCTTTGATTTTACGCTATAAAATCGATTTGTTAACTTTTTATACTGCAAAAATACTAAATAAAAAAAGCAATACAGAAGTATCACTTTTTGGTTTTATCTATAGGTGTATATTATAAATCAATACTAGAAATCAACCTCCGTTTTGTAGTGGAAACTTTTTCTGTTCTGTCAATTTCCCGTCGGTATAATATTTCCAGATCCCATCTTTACGATCTCTTTTATAATTTCCTTCGATAATCAAGTTACCATCAGTATCATAATATTTGGTCAACCCATGTAATTGATCATTTTCGTAAGTAAACTCTTTAAGCATTAATCCTTTTTCAGAATAAATTAATCGTTTACCATTTCGTTTCCCGAGGGTATAAGTTGTTTTTTCGGTGAGCTTACCATTGGTGAAATAGGTAAGTTGCTCCCCATCCAATTTTCCCTCTTTGTATTCTTCGGTCATCATGATTTTATCAGATCCGTTATGGTAATACTTCCATTGTCCTACCCGATCTTTTGCTATCATATTCCCTTCACTAATGACCTTTCCTTTTTGGCTATAGTACTTAACCAAAACAGTATCATTATTTTTTGAAAATGTCTTTATGGCTGTTGGTTTATTTCCTCCAGAAGGTTTGTAGAATTTGAACTCTCCTATTTCTTTGCCATGTTCAAAAGTACCTTCGTACCGGATCTGATCACTATTGTCGTATCGCTTTCGCCATTTTCCATGTCTTTTACCATCAGCATCAAGCTGATTATATTCCTGCCCACTTACAGTAATACAGACAAAAGCACAAATACAAAATAAAAACGCATTTCGCATAACTAACTAATTTGGGACTTTATTTCAACGAATGTAATTTCCAAAAAGTATACCAATCTTTGACTTTTTAAATGTATAAAATATTTCAAAATATAAAAAAGCTCCTTAAAAAAAGGAGCTTTCTTTATTATCATCAGTAAGAAACTACTTTTTCTTAGTTTTTTGTTGTTGCTTTTGTTGCTGTTCTGCCTGCTCCATTAATTCTTTCATCTTCTTCTGGAACCTACCTTGTTTCTTAGGTTTCTTCTTATTCTCCTGAATTTTGGCGTGTATTTTATCTTCATCAATAATTACATTTTTGATCACTAGCATAATCCCAATAGTAATCAAGTTTGAAACAAAATAGTAAAGGGATAATCCACTCGCATAATTATTAAAGAAAAATAACATCATCAGTGGAGATAGATACATGATAAACTTCATATTAGGCATCCCTGGCTGTTGCGTTTGCATAGTTTGCCCTGTAGTCATCATCATATAAATAAATATCGCTATCGAAGCCAATATTGGGAATAAACTAATGTGATCTCCGTAGAACGGAATTTCGAAAGGTAAACTTGCTATCGTATCATAACTCGATAAATCATCCGCCCACAAAAAGCTCTTTTGTCTCAATTCAAAAGCACTTGGGAAGAAGTTGAATAATGCATAGAACACAGGAATTTGCATTAAAGCTGGTAAACAACCACTCATAGGATTCACCCCTGCTTTGCTGTACAACGCCATAGTTTCCTGCTGTTTTTTCATGGCATTATCCTTATGTTTTTCGTTGATCTCTGTAATCTCCGGACGTAGGACCTTCATTTTTGCCTGAGACAAATACGATTTGTATGTTACCGGAGAAAGAAGAATACGTACGATGATAGTCAAAGCTATGATAGCTAAACCAGGTGCTAAGAAACTTCTTAAAATATCAAAAAATGGAATAAATAAGTACTTATTGATCACTCCAAAAATTCCCCATCCAAGAGGTACGACCTCATCCAAGTTTCTTTTGTAATCATTCAGGATTCTATAATCTGTTGGCCCGTAGTACCAATCCATTGCATAATTTAGTTCTCCTCCCTGAAGTTCCAATGGCATGGTAGCCGAAAACTCTTTGGTTACTTTAATCTCTTTATCTGCCAAATCACTAGCATTAGCGATATTTTTCGAAGTAAAAGAAGCTTTCTTAAATGGAGTATCTGTAAGTAAAATTGAAGTAAAGAAATGTTGTTTGAAAGCAACCCAAGACACATTCTCTTCTTCGTCATCTGTAAATTCTCCCTGACCTAAATAATCGTCTTTATCTCCATCATATTCGTATACGATTTCGGTATATCTATTCTCATACGCAGCACTTTTGGCATGACGCATTCCTTGTAGTTTCCAATCCATATTGATGGACTGACTACTATTGAAAACCTGTTGTAATCCTTGAGATCTAATGGTAAAATCAACCATATACTCATTAGGTTTAAGCTCATATCGGTATTCCAGATACTTTGAATCTGAAACTTTAAGTCTCATAGACAACACAGTATTGTCGCCATTTTTGGTTACCGTTGGCTCAAAAAACAGATCTTTTGTATTTAAGATTCTATTATCGGTAGTTCCAAAATTAAGATTGAAAGAGGCGTTCTTACCATCTTTGATTAAATATACAGGAACCGAATCATAAGTTTTGAAGTTTTTTAGAAGTGCTTCAGAAATATATCCTCCTCTATTATTCACTTTGAGCAGTAATACATCATTTTCGATTGTAGTACTATGATCTTTTGCCGAAGGAAGACTCGCAGAATATGCAAAAGCTCCTAATTGTCCTTTTGCTTGTTCTAAAGCTACCGAATCCTGAGGATTTACGGTGATTGCTTCACTTTGAGTAACAAAATCGGTGGTTTTATCTGGTGTTTGTTGTTGCTGTGCCTCAACTTGCTCTTGTTTTGCTTTTTCTGCCTCAATTTCTTCTGGAGTCGGCTGATTTAGATAAAACATCCAAATGATGATTCCAAAAATAAGTGCAAATCCAATAATCGAATTAAGGTCAAATTTCTTTTCTTCCATGTATGATATGTATAACTCCCTTTATGCTGAAAAAAAACAGAAAAGGACTGACTTTACAATTTTATGTTACTTTCTATTGTCAATTACCTCGCCAATTCCTAACCCTGTGACACTTTGGCACTTTTATCACTTTTGGAGTATGTCACAGCTGCTTTTACAAAAGCAATAAAAAGTGGATGTGGGTTGGCCACCGTACTTTTATACTCGGGGTGATACTGCACCCCAACAAACCAAGGGTGTTCAGGTATTTCTATAATCTCTACAAGACCAGTTTTAGGATTTACTCCAGTAGTTTTTAACCCAGCATTTTCCAGTTGCTCTTTGTAATTATTATTGTACTCATAACGATGACGGTGACGTTCTTTGATAGCCGTTTCTCCATAGGCTTCAAAAACCTTACTATCTTCCATTAATTCACAATCCCAGGCTCCTAAACGCATTGTTCCTCCCATATCGGTAATGCTTTTCTGCTCCTCCATCAAATCGATAACCGGGTGTTCTGTGTTTTCATCTACCTCTGAAGAACTAGCATCTTTTAGCCCTAATACATTTCTAGAATATTCAATTACTGCCATTTGCATTCCTAAACAGATTCCAAAAAACGGCAATCCATTTTCTCTGGCAAATTGAACGGCTTTGATTTTACCTTCAGTACCGCGTTCTCCAAAACCTGGGGCTACCAAAATACCATCCAAATGAGCTATTTTTTCTTTGATAGTGGCATCATCTATATATTCCGAATGTATACTTTCTACATTGACCTTTACCTCATTTTCCGCTCCTGCATGAATGAAGGCTTCTAGAATCGACTTATAAGAATCCTGCAATTCTACATACTTACCAATTAATCCGATGGTGATTTCACATTTTGGATTTTTATGTCGTGCTAAAAACTTATTCCAATTTTCGAGATCAGGCGTATTGTCTTCTCGTAAAACCAATTGCTTAAGCACTACAGAATCCAATCCCTCCTCTAGCATTAGATTAGGAACATCATAAATAGTTGAAGCATCTATAGATTGAATTACCGCTTCCTGCTTTACATTACAAAACAGTGCTAGTTTTCTTCTAAGATCATCAGATAATTCGTGTTCTGTACGGCAAACCAAAACGTCTGCTTTTATACCACTTTCCATTAAGGTTTTTACGCTATGTTGGGTGGGCTTGGTTTTCAACTCCCCAGCTGCTGATAAATATGGAATTAAGGTTAAGTGAATAACAATGGCGTTGGTATCTCCCAACTCCCATTTTAACTGACGCACTGCTTCGATATAAGGTAAGGACTCAATATCACCTACCGTACCTCCTATTTCGGTAATTACAATATCGTAATCTCCGCTTTTTCCTAAAATCTGAATTCTTTCTTTAATCTCATTAGTAATATGAGGAACAACCTGTACCGTTTTTCCTAAAAACTCTCCTCTTCGTTCTTTCTCAATTACGCTTTGATAGATTCTACCAGTAGTCACATTATTAGCTTGAGAGGTAGCTCTATTCAAAAAACGCTCATAGTGTCCTAAATCAAGATCCGTTTCGGCTCCATCATCAGTTACATAGCATTCTCCATGTTCGTAAGGGTTAAGGGTTCCTGGATCCACATTAATATAAGGATCTAATTTTTGTATAGTAACCCTGTAACCTCTTGCTTGAAGTAATTTTGCCAATGAGGCAGCAATGATTCCTTTTCCTAAAGAAGAGGAAACACCCCCGGTTACGAAAACATATTTGGTATTAGCCATGTAAACTAAAAATTTATTTGTTGTGCCTAAAATTTTGCGCAAAAATACAAAGAAGTCCCGAAAAGCTACATCGAAAATGAAGCAATATTTAGGAACTTATTCATAATCCATTAACAACCCAAAAAAGAAAAAAGTAATTACAAAAAATAAATCCCGTTTTTCAACGGGACTTAAATGTCTATAATTATTTCGCTTTTCAGTTACTCTTCTTCTGCAGTAGCCTTATCTTCTTCAGCTTCAGAGAAATCTGTTATCCCTTTAGATTGGAGAATATTGTACCACTGTATCACTTTCTTCATATCACTAACATATACCCTATCCTCATCGTAATCTGGTAATACCTCAGAAAAATATGCTTCTAATTTGTTTTTGGACTCTTTATGACTGATCGCTTGCTCTCCATTTTCTTTTTCCTGAATCTTCAGAAAAATTTCGCGTAGTGGCACTTCTTCATTAAATGTGTAAATCGCAATTTCACTTAGCACGCTAACATTATGTCTGATGCTTACCGACAGTCTTTTCCCATCAAGTAAAGATTCTGCCAAAAAACCAGTTCTTGTTTGTGCTTTTAATTCGTACAAT
Source organism: Aquimarina sp. KJ22-3 (assembly GCF_055808215.1). Taxonomy (NCBI): domain Bacteria; kingdom Pseudomonadati; phylum Bacteroidota; class Flavobacteriia; order Flavobacteriales; family Flavobacteriaceae; genus Aquimarina; species Aquimarina sp. KJ22-3. The sequence goes on from NZ_CM147859.1 coordinate 3,725,062, forward strand.
CCTGGTTTCCCTGAAATTGCTAATATTTTATCTAAACCCATAAATTTTATCTTCAAAGTTGGCAAATATCTGTAGTTCGTTTTAAATAATCAAACATTACCAAGTATAAAAATTAGTTATCTTCCTTTTTTCGCTAGAGGAAAACGCATGCGGTAATCAGCATTTACTTTTCCTTTAGATATATTTGATAATTTTCCTTTAATCAAACGCTTTTTTAAGCTGGATAGTTTATCCGTAAACAAAATCCCTTCAATATGATCATATTCGTGTTGAATCACTCTTGCTGCCAATCCTCCATAAGTCTCGGTATGCTCCTTAAAATTCTCGTCAAAATATTTGATCACGATTGTCTCATTGCGAAATACATCTTCACGTATATCAGGAATACTTAAGCAGCCTTCTGTAAATGCCCATTCATCATCTTTTTCTTCGAGAATAGTTGCATTAATAAATACTTTCTTGAAATCTTTTAGCAGATTTGCTTCTTCTTCAGACAATTCTTCATCTTCGGAAAATGGCTCGGCATCTACAATAAATATTCTGATGGGTAGTCCAATCTGCGGAGCTGCCAACCCCACTCCATGTGCATTATACATGGTCTCAAACATATTTTCAATAAGCTTATCAAGCTCCGGATAGTCTTTATCAATCTCTTTTGCCTTTTTCTTCAATACCGGATCTCCGTACGCTACAATTGGATAAATCATATGATTCTTGTTAATGTTATAATTATCGATTATACAAATAATCCTGCAGTATAATCGTTGCGCTGATTTGATCTACCAGAGCCTTGTTTCTTCGTTTCTTTTTTGATATTCCACTTTCGATCATGGTGTTAAAAGCAATTTTTGAAGTAAAACGTTCATCAATTCTTTTTACCGGGATATCCGAAAATTTCTGATTAAGCTTCTTCAAGAAAGGAGTAATTAACTTTTCACTCTCTGAAGGTTCTCCATGCAGTCTTTTAGGTTCTCCTACCACAAAAAGCTCTACTTCTTCATCTCCCATATACTCTTCTAACCAAGACAGCAAATCTTTTGTATCTACTGTGGTAAGTCCAGAAGCGATAATCTGAGATTCGTCGGTTACTGCAATCCCACATCGTTTCGCTCCATAATCAATTGCTAATATCCTTGCCATATTTTTTTTGCAAAAGTATGATTTTATTATAAAAAGTCCTTATTTATTAATGGTTTCCTAAAATATGGTTTATCCGTATTTTTTTCGATATAAGCTGTTATATTTACCAAAATTTTTGATCGATGAACCAACTAAAAGAAACTATAGAAAAAGCATGGGATAACAGAGAGCTTTTAAAAGAAGCTGCCACCCAAGATGCCATAAGGCAAGTTGTTAATTTACTAGATGCAGGAGAGCTAAGAGTAGCCGAGCCTATCGAAGGAGGTTGGCAAGTAAATGAATGGGTAAAAAAAGGAGTTGTTTTATATTTCCCTATTCAAAAAATGGAAACGCTTGAGGCTGGAATTTTTGAATATCATGACAAAATACCTCTTAAAAAAGGGTATGAAGCGAAAGGCATTCGTGTAGTTCCTAATGCTGTTGCTCGCCACGGAGCTTATATCTCACCAGGAACCATCTTGATGCCTAGTTATGTAAACATTGGAGCTTATGTTGACGAAGGCACTATGGTAGACACCTGGGCAACGGTAGGAAGTTGTGCTCAAATTGGAAAAAATGTTCACCTTAGTGGTGGTGTTGGTATCGGAGGTGTATTAGAACCTTTACAAGCCGCTCCCGTTATTATTGAAGACAATGCATTTATAGGTTCTCGTTGCATCGTGGTAGAAGGAGTTCGAGTAGAAAAAGAAGCAGTACTTGGTGCTAATGTTGTACTTACAGCCTCTACCAAAATTATTGACGTTACTGGTGATACTCCAGTAGAGCGAAAAGGAGTGGTTCCTTCTGGATCAGTAGTAATTCCAGGAAGCTATACCAAAAAATTTGCTGCTGGAGAATATAATGTACCTTGTGCATTAATTATTGGAAAACGTAAAGAAAGTACCGATAAGAAAACTTCTTTAAACGATGCTCTTCGTGAATACGATGTTGCAGTATAAGAGGTTAGCTATATAAAAAATTGAGCTTGTCTCTGGTTTGACAAGCTCAACTATTTTGATCAATCATATATGAAAATTCTTGTTGTTCAACAGAAAATGATAGGTGATGTTCTCACGAGCACAGTAATTTGTGAGAGCCTTAAAAAAGAGTATCCTGATAGTACTGTTGACTACCTGGTCTATTCTAATGCCAAACCAGTTATCAAGAATAATCCCTTTTTTGATAACATTATTGAATTCAAGCAAGAATACAGGGATAGCAAGAAAGCATTATATCGCTTTTTGAAGCAAGTCAGAAGAGAAAAATACGATATGGTTATCGATGCATTTGGCAAACTAGAAAGCAACCTGATCGCATTATTCTCCGGGGCTCCAAAAAGAATCTCCTTTTACAAGTGGTACACGCAACTTCTATACACACAAGTTATCCATAGAAAATCCAAGCCACTTACCAATGCCAGCACCGCTATCGAAAATAGATTACGGTTGGTCATTCCCGAACATCGGATTGCTACTGAAATATTAAAACCTAAAATCTTTCTTGACAAAGAAGAGATAGCAACTGCCAAAGAATTTTTGGCTTCTAATGGTATCAATTGCAATGACCCATTGATCATGATCAGTGTTTTGGGTAGTGAAGAAAGAAAAACACTACCGCCAAAATACATGGCCAAAATAATAGATGAAGTTGCAGGGATCACAGAAGCAAATATTCTTTTTAACTATATCCCTAGTCAGGAAAAAGAGGCCAAAGCGATATACGACCTCACATTACCGAGAACACAACAACGTATTCATTTTAATGTATATGCAAAAAGTTTACGAGGTTTTATTGCTATATTATTTCATTGTAATGCTCTGATAGGAAATGAAGGAGGTGCTGTAAACATGGCTAAAGCACTTGATGTCCCAACCTTCACTATTTTTTCGCCTTGGATCGTAAAGAAAGATTGGAATATGTTTGAGGATGGTGTTGAACATGATTCGATACACCTTGTAGATGTCAGACCTGATTTGTTCACCCAACCACCAAACAAAGCTCTTAAAGACAGAGCTATAGAATTGTATCAACATTTTTCTTCTGAATCTATCATACCGAAGCTGAAAAATTATTTAGTCCAACTTTTCAACAATGACGAATTCAGTTAGCAAAAAAAAATAGAAATCAAATTTTGATCTTTCTAGTAATAGCTGGGAACAACAGTATAATTTAGTTATTTTTAGAGACCAAATTTAACACACAGAACATCAACTATGATAAAACTCTCTGGAGTCATCATCACCTTTAATGAGGAAAGAAAAATCGAGGCTTGTCTAGCATCACTTAAAAATGTTGTAGACGAAATTATCGTGGTAGATTCTTTCTCTACAGATCGCACCGAAGAGATTTGTCTTAGTTATGGTGCAACCTTTATAAAACAAGAATTCTTAGGATATAAAGACCAAAAGAACTTTGCTGTTGCTCAAGCTACTTACGATCATATCATTTCTTTGGATGGTGACGAAGCACTTTCGCCCGAACTTCAAGAATCAATCTTAGCTCTGAAATCAAATTGGACCAAGGATGGTTATTACATGAATCGATTCAATAATTATTGTGGACAATGGATTAATCATTCTGATTGGTATCCAGACAAAAAGCTAAGAGCATTTATTAGAGGTAAGGGAGAATGGACAGGTAATAGAATTCATGAAAAGTTTAAACTATACAACAATAAAGCTAGTGGAAAACTAAAGGGTGATATCCTACACTGGAATTATCCCACTTACAGTGCCCACAATTTACAGATTGAAAAGTTTTCTTCTATTTCTGCACAATCCTACTATGAGTTAGGGAAAAAAGCTACCTTATGGAACATTCTCTTTAATCCTACTTGGGCGTTTTTTAAAGCGTATTTCTTAAGATTAGGATTCCTAGATGGTGTAAACGGATTTATTATCTGTGCTCAAACCGCTAATCTTACATTTCTAAAGTATATCAAACTGCGAGAAATTATCAAATCGGAGAATCGGAAGTCATAGTTTTATACTTTTTCTTCCAAAAGAAAATTCTTTTTTTCATTCTTATTTTACGATAATATCGATGCTGAAATTCACGTGTGGACTCCCACATCAAATCGAATATCTCTTTTTCATCCTCCCCTGTACATTTCGCATATTCATTACTCATTATCTCCACCATAAATTTATGGATAGTCAGTTTAGAAAAATTCTTTATCCGAGTTTCAAAATCCATTTCACCAAACTCCATACGATTTAGATCTACTAAAAAGAATTCATATCCACTCTTATTTGTTTGTATCAGTGTATTTCCCGGAGAATGATCCAAAAAGTTGACTCCATTTACATGAAGTTGATGAGTAAACCTGGTAAAGGCTCTTAATATCTCTTCATGATTTTCTATATCAAAATCCGTGGTCAACTCTCTGTAGGTGAGTTCACAATCCACCAACTCGCTAATGTAGTAGCTTCTTTTAAACAACAAAGGAGTCGTTTGTATTTCGTAAGCCACTGGAAACGGAGTATTAATTCCTAAATCCAATAATTTATTAGCATATTCATAAGATCGTTCTGCCTTAGATTTTCTTAAAAACTTATAAGCGATCTGGTTAAAAACATTAGGAATTTTAAATGCTTTTACAGTGTGTCGTTTTCCATCGACAGTTACAATTTTAATGATATTTCTTTCTGCTGCACCAAGAACGTCAGTGTAACTATCAAAATTGATTATAGTATCCTTTATCTTTTCAGTTAATGATTTATAGGTGTCGTGTATAATAAATCGTTTGTTCATTTTCTTTTACTATCAAAACAAAGCCAGGCACAAAACCCAACTATATCTTATCATTTTTATTCTTTCAGGTACTTATCAATCCCATCCTCGCACCAAGTCATTTTGTTCTCTTGGGAGAGTTTTTGGATTTCGTCATTTTCCTCTAGCTTATCTCTGGACTTTTCCTGATGCCAAATATGAAAAACAATACCTCTGTATCTTAATCTTCTTCCTTCTGCTCCGTTATTCAATACGCGCACAATAAGTTCACTATCCTCTCTCCCCCATCCTTCTATAGATTCGTTATAGCCATTCACCTTAATAATATCTTCTTTCCAAAATGAAATATTACAACCTCTTATCTTTTTGGATAATTGGGCATTTGATGTAAAGAAATGACTTAACAAAGGAATTCGTAAAGCCCTCGTTCTTTTTTTAATTCCTTTTGAAAACAAATGAAATCCAATTTTTCGCTTTTGAAACAACTCCTTGAGAAAACTTTGTTGAATATTTACTCTGGAACCATACAAAAACATCCCTTTTTTTGCGAACGCCAAATGATCTTCAATAAAATTTCTTTGCATGATGCAGTCTCCATCTACCTCGATCAAATAATCTGCCTCCGCGCTTGCAATGGCCTTATTTAATATTTTGCCTTTTCTAAATCCCAAATCCTCATGCCAGATATGTTTTACCGGCACTTGAATTTGATCTTTGAACTGATCTACAACCTTTTTTGTTGCCTCACCTGATCCATCATCCGCAATCAAAATCTCGTCTGGCAGTACACTTTGATTCACTACGCTTTTTAAAACAAGAGATAGTGCTTCAGGCCATTTGTAGGTAGATATAATTAAAGCTGATCTAATATTCATGCATAACTTCTTTATAGATATTGAAGGTATTCTCTCCTAATTTTTTGGTAGTAAAAGTCTTTAAAAAACTATCATATGCCAAGGTTGCAAAGGACTTTCTTTTTTCTGGATCATTCAACAAAATTTCTACTTTTTCTGCCAAAGTCTCGGGATCACCTACTTTGGCAATATACCCACTATGGCCATCTGTAATTGCTTCAGACACTACACCTACATCTGTAGAAACCACAGGAGTTCTTTTATATAAGGCCTCTAGAACAGTAGTAGGTCCTCCTTCTCTCTCAGACGTCATAAGATATACATCAAACTGAGGCAAATAGGCAGAGGCATCTTTTCTAAACCCTATAAAAGTAATATAAGACGCTAAACCTAAGGACGAGATTTGATCTTTTAATTCTTGAGTACGCTTAGACGATTCTCCCATTTGTACAAGATGCACATCTTTATTCTTTTTTATTCACCAAATTGTCAAGTGTATGGATCAGCGTCTTTAAATCTTTGGCTTTGGTATGATTTGCAATATTTCCAATAATCTTGGTATGCTCAGGTAGGGATAACTCCTCTCTTAGACTTATCACTTCTTTTTTTGTTGTTGCATCCACTGCAACACCATCATGAACAACGCATAATTTGTGGTGATGCTTAGCATATAGTACAGTTGCAAAATGATCTTTCACTTTTTCCGAAACACACAGAACTTTATCAATATTCTTATAATTGTATTTCAGCTTACTCAAAAAACTTACTTTTCTACTTATCCCTTTTTTCGAAAAAACGACTTTAACATTTAGTTTTTCGTACAAGTCGGTCAATACATAACCTGTTACAGAATCACTGGTATGCAGATGCAACAAATCAATTTCTTTTTCCTTAACAACAGCACTCAATTGCTTTCTATACGCTTTCTTACGAGATTTCACATAAGGTATTGCAATCACTTGCACTGGCAGTTTTGTTGCTGCTTCTTCCAACACCGTTCCCTCATAACAGAAAAGAAATTGAGAAACACCATATTGCTGTAATGCTTCTGTAAGATATATCAGTTGTTGCTCATTTCCTCCCCAACTGCGGGCTCCGGATATATGTAAAACCTTCATAAATTAAGATACGGATACATTGACAAATATATAGTAATTTTGAGGCATCCAAAAAATAAAAAATTAACCCATGGCGGATCAAAATATAGAAATCAACAATACAATTTCAGTTTTAAAAAAAGGAGGTATCATTCTCTACCCAACAGATACCGTTTGGGGTATTGGTTGTGATGCTACAAACGCAGAAGCTATCGATAAAATCTTTGCACTCAAAAAACGAGCAGAAAGCAAATCTATGATCTGTTTGGTAAGTGATTTTAAAATGCTACAACAATATGTAGAAGAGGTGCCCGAAGTGGCTTATGACATCTTAAAACACGCTTCAAAACCCACTACAATTGTTTATGACCGGCCTCTTCGAGTAGCAGAAAATATTATCGCCGAAGATAATACACTAGCTATTCGCGTTGCAAGAGATCCTTTTTGCGGAAAGTTGATTCGCAAATTCAAAAGACCTATTGTATCTACCTCTGCTAATATTAGTGGATCTCCAACTCCAAAAAACTTTAAAGAAATTGACAAAGCTATTTTGGAAGGCGTAGACTATGTCGTAAATTTGCCCTTACAAAAAAAGGGAGTAAAACCTTCTTCGATTATTAAAATCGGAAACGACAGTACTGTAAAAATTATCAGGAAGTAAATTGATTCATGTCTGAAGATAAAACGTTTAATCAAGCCTTACAAAACCCCATTTTTAAGACCATAGCCAAGGCTGCTGGTAATCTTAAACTCGATTGTTATGTAATTGGTGGGTTTGTAAGAGATTATATCCTCAAAAGAGGTAATCCAAAGGATATCGATATTGTTGCCGTAGGAAGTGGTATACAATTGGCTCAGGAAGTATCTCGACTTTTACCTAACCAACCCAAAGTACAGGTTTTTAAAACCTATGGTACGGCAATGCTCAAAACAGAGGACCTAGAGGTAGAGTTCGTTGGTGCTCGTAAGGAATCTTATGCAGCCCATAGTCGAAATCCTATAGTAGAAAATGGGTCTCTCGAAGATGACCAAAACCGTCGGGACTTTACTATTAATGCGCTGGCCATTTCACTTTCTGAAGCAAATTTTGGAAAGCTCCTTGATCCTTTTAATGGGATTGAAGATCTAAGTTCCAAAATCATTCGTACGCCTTTGGATCCAGATATCACTTATTCTGATGATCCTTTACGAATGATGAGGGCAATTCGTTTTGCTTCTCAATTACATTTCAAAATAGAAGAGCAATCTCTAGACGCCATTACACGAAATAAGGAACGAATCAAAATAATTACCAAAGAACGCATCGTTGAAGAAATCAATAAGATTTTATTAAGTGATCGTCCTTCTGTAGGGTTCAAATTACTTGAAAAGACAGGGCTTCTACAATACATTTTACCCGAATTAATCGCATTAAAAGGTATTGATGAGATCGAAGGACAACGACATAAAGATAATTTCTTCCATACTTTGGAAGTGGTAGACAACATCGCCGAAAATACGGATGACCTTTGGTTACGATGGGCAGCTTTACTGCACGATATCGGAAAAGCTCCTACCAAAAAGTTTAGCAAAAAAGTAGGTTGGACATTTCATGGACACGAATTTGTTGGATCCAAAATGGTATTTAAACTTTTCAAAAGATTGAAAATGCCTTTGAATGAAAAAATGAAATTCGTTCAAAAAATGGTGCTAATGAGCTCCCGACCTATTGTTATTGCTTCAGATGTCACTGACTCTGCGGTAAGAAGACTAGTTTTTGATGCAGGAGACCATATTGAAGAGTTAATGACACTTTGCGAAGCTGACATCACTACCAAGAATCCAAAGCGATTTAAAAAATACCACAATAATTTCAAGATTGTTCGACAAAAAATGGTGGAAGTCGAAGAACGAGATCATGTTAGAAATTTTCAACCTCCGGTAACAGGAGAAGAAATCATGAAAACTTTTAATATTAAACCCTCTCGAGAAATTGGTATCATAAAAGAAGCTATCAAAGAAGCTATTCTGGAAGGTGAAATCCCCAATGAACATGAAGCTGCTTATCAGTTTATGCTTAGAAAAGGTGAAGAACTAGGATTAGAAAGCAACTAGAATCAGTTGTACATAAAAAAGGAGTCGCAAAATGCGATTATAGACTTAGACTATGAAGAAATATTTTAGACCTCTAGTAGTAACATCAATTATTTTTATATACTTAATCATTATTGCAGGTGCTGTAGTACGTATGACAGGATCTGGAATGGGATGTCCAGACTGGCCAAAGTGTTTTGGATATTACATCCCTCCTACCGAAGAAGCACAAATACAGTGGCAACCCAATCATGAGTATCAAAAAGGATTCATCGTGATTGTAGCTGATGAACTGCGTATCGCTCCAAAGGATTTCACTTCGGGGCAGATTTTTGAGGAAAACAATTGGGAGCGATATACTAAACATGATTATGCAAAATTTAATGTTTTGCATACCTGGATAGAGTATATCAATAGATTAGCATCTGTATTATCTGGAATCCCAATTTTATTGATGTTTTTTGTTTCTTTTACCTTCTGGAAAAAAAACAAACAGATTCCAATACTGGCTTTTATCATTATCATAGCTATGGGGTTTCAGGCATGGTTGGGCAAAGTCGTAGTAGATTCGAATTTATTACCGCTTAGAATAACGATTCATATGATAATGGCATTTGTGATCCTTGCTATTCTTATTGTCCTGTTGTACCAAATTAGACCCAAAAATCTAGCTATTACCTTTTCTCCTACCTTCAAAATTGTTTTATCAGTGTCCGTATTGCTTACCCTAATCCAGGTAGCTCTAGGAACGCAAGTTCGACAACATATCGACGAACAAATAAAATTGGTGGGAGAAGCTCAAAAATCACAATGGTTGAATCCACCCACAGTTATGTTTTATGTACACCGATCTTTTTCCATATTGGTTGTATTGATAAACACTTGGTTGTTCCTTCAGTATAAAAAGCTTAACCTGGATATCACCAAAATGATTTGGGTACTGATTTTTATAGGACTGGAAGCATTTACAGGAATTTTAATGTACTACTTTGATTTTCCATTCTTATCACAACCCATACATTTGGTATTAGCCTCCTTACTGTTTGGAGTGCAATTTTTTATTCTTTTAGAAGTTTTCAAATCAAAACCTATTGTTGAAAAGCAGTAAAAACTACATTGTCAAAATCCAAAATTTGTCGCAAACTTGTTTGTATCTTTGCAAACCTAATTAGTCAATAATGATTTATCGTTTTAGAGTTATATTAGACACCGAAGAGGATGTTTTTAGAGATATTGAAATTGAGCAAGATGCCACCTTAGAGCAATTTCATAATACGATTACGCAGTCTTTTGGTTTTGATGGCACCGAAATGGCTTCTTTTTATATTAGTGATGAGCAGTGGAATCAGGGAGAAGAAATCTCGTTGTTTGATATGAGTGATGGTACGCAGCCAATCCGATTAATGAATGAAACCACTTTGATCGATGTGGTGCATGAAGCATCTCCAAAACTGATCTATATCTATGATTTTTTAAGCATGTGGACGTTCCTCGTAGAACTTGCTGAAATAGCTGAGTATGAAAGTGGAAGAGAATATCCTAATATCATGTTTGTACATGGTCAAATTCCAGACCAAGCTCCTGATAAAGAATTTACTGCTGATGATTCGGATATGCTAGACGATGATGATCGAGAAGATAGTTTTCTAGATCTAGACGACTATGATGAACTTGGTTTTGACGAACATTGGAATTAGAATTACTCAACCCTGAAAAGAAAAAATTATGATTAATTTATATAGCACACAGATAGAATCTCTTTCGGTTCATAAAATTGGAAATAAGAGCAGAAATGAGAATATTTTCCTATCTGATTCCCCTTACACGCTAAATGATGAGCTTACCGCATTATTGAAGGAATACTTTTTAAGCCATTTAGAGAAAAAGAGGAAAACTACTTTCAATTTGCTAATGAAGTAGATATAGAATTTAATCCCCTATATAAAATTGCTACCGAAATTTTTGACAATCCATCTTCGGTACATGAAAAATCAAAAAGAATCGCTTCTTTGTTGTATGAGCAGTCTCAGCACCCTCATATCAAAAGTGGTGAGGTCTATGTAGCCTATTTAGACAACCTAACTATTGATCAGGAAAAGGTAGACGCTATCGGGATTTTCAAATCAGAATTAAAACACGATTTCCTTCAATTTGCAGAAAAAGAAACGGATATCGAATTATTGATTCAACAGGGTGTAAATCTGAATAAATTGGATAAAGGCTGTTTAATTTTTAATCATAAAAAAGAAGAAGGCTACAAGATCCTTTCTGTGGATTCCAACAAGTATGACACTAAATATTGGCTAGAACATTTCTTGGGCGTTGAAGCTTTTGCCGATGAGAATTTTTACACTAAAAAGTACATGAAATTCTGCCAGGATTTTGCCAAAGATGTCATTCTTCCTGCCGAGGATAAGAAAGAGGAAGTGATGTTTATGAATAGAGCGGTAAATCACTTTGCCAAAAATGATGATTTTGAAGAAACTGCTTTCCTAAATGAGGTGATCGACAATCCTGATCTAATCCCCGAATTCAAACATTACAAAGTAGAAAAGGCACCAAAATACCAGATCGAAGACCTTACCTCCTTCCCTATTGCGAATAATGCGGTTACCGCGGCTCGTAAAAAAATGAAAAATGTAATCAGTCTGGATACCAACGTACAGATAAAAATGGATTTTATCAATCCCGAATCTGCAGAGAAGTTTGTAGAAAAAGGATGGGACGAAGAAAAACAGATGTACTATTATCTGGTATATTTCAACAAAGAGCAAAAAACCTAATATACTGTGGAGTATATTCTGGTAGGAATAATAGCATTGTTAGGTTCTGGACTCACTTTCTTTTCGGGCTTTGGGCTGGGAACCTTATTAATGCCAGTATTTGCTCTATTTTTTCCTATTGACATTGCGATAGCGCTGACTGCAATCGTGCATTTGTTGAACAACTTATTCAAGCTTACTTTAATCGGAAAAGCAGCGCATCTCAAAACCATACTCAAATTTGGGATACCCGCAATACTTTTTGCCTTTTTGGGTGCTTACCTTCTTGGAAAACTTACAGAAACGAATCCACTGTACACCTATCATATTGGGGATTCAGAACACGAAATCACTGGGGTAAAAGTTTGTATTGCTTCTCTTTTAATTTTCTTCTCATTCTTTGATTTAATACCAAAGTTGAAGCGGTTAGAAATAGACACCAAACACTTACCAATAGGGGGAGCTCTTAGTGGATTTTTTGGTGGTTTATCAGGACATCAAGGGGCGCTTCGTACAGCTTTCCTGATTCGTGCAAAACTATCCAAGGAAGCTTTTATTGCTACCGGAGTAGTTATTGCCTGTTGTATAGATGTTTCCCGGATTTCTATCTATGCCAAGGATATTTTTGAATTAAAAAATAAACTAGATTACCCCATGCTAATCACTGCTTCTTTAATGGCTTTTATTGGAGCATATATCGGTAATAAATTTCTACAGAAAATTACTATTAACACCATTCAGACCGTTGTAGGGGTATTATTGATCATCTTTTCTATTCTGCTAGGTATCGGTATTATCTAATAAATTGATGAACAAATATTCCGTTTTATCAACATTACAAATTGTCTCTGGATATTTTGATCTATTTTCGCTTCCTTTCTGAAATCAGAGTAACATTTTAGTACTTCATAACACTTAACTATATAAATAACTAAAGTCGATCTATAACAATGAAAAAAATAACAATCTTACTTTCCCTGACATTTATCTTCATGTCAATAACGGGGCAATCTCAAACGGAGACGTCTAATAATGAAAAAATAAACCTACAATCTACTACTGGAGTAAGTCTGTTTCAGAGTAATTCTAATAATGGAATTTGGGCTACTGGTATGATAACCGCTGATCGCTTTGGTATTTTTGAAGATGCTACAAGTGCTAAAGAAAGACTAACGATACTTCCCGGAGGAAATGTCGGTATTGGAACTTCAAACCCTTCTTCAAGACTTGACATTCTATCTAACACGGGACAAACCGAAAGCTTATTGAGACTAAAGGTTTCCGATGCGCCATCTGATTATTTTCAGATTGCTAATACAACTGGAACCTCTGGACAATTTATCCCTTTATTAAAAGGCTATCACGAGACAGACAACAGAACCACTCTTGCTATAATGGGATCTTCTTCGGATGCTATGGACAACGGGAGTAATGCATTAATCAATTTCAATGCTAGAAGAACAAACAGTCCAATCCAAAACCGACCTCTATTTGTATGGACCAATTATTCTCAAAAAATGATGACAATGGCCGCTAACGGAAACTTAGGGATAGGAGTGACAAACCCTACATCAAAACTAGAAGTGAGAGGTGTAATAAAAACTTCCCATAGTGATGGCAGATATGTCAATCTCTTAATCTCAGGAGATGGAAATAGCTATATGAATATTGTTGGAGGCTCAGCTTCATCTCGATTTGGATTTCAGGTTGATGGTAGTAGTAAAATGTCTATCATGAAAAATGGAAATATTGGTATTGGAACTTCTTCGCCTAAGGAAAAACTAAGCGTAAATGGTAATCTTTCCATATCCAATTCAGTAAACACACCTGACCAATATGTAGGAGAATTAAAATTTTATAATGCCTATGCCACTTCTGGTACTCATGCAGCTTCCATCGGTGTAAAAACGAGAAGAAATGGTAATGGACCTTGGGACTATTCGAATATAGTTTTTAATACTTGGAACGGCTATAATTCTTTATCTGAAAAAATGAGGATTTCAGACAATGGAAATGTCGGCATAGGAACCACCAATCCTGATGCAAAACTTGCAGTAAAAGGAAGAATCCATACCCAAGAAGTGAAAGTAGACCTTAACGGTGCTGTGGCTCCAGATTATGTATTCCTGGAAGATTATGATCTTAAAACCATCAAGGAAGTGGAAAACTATATTGAAAAAGAAGGGCATTTACCTAATATACCCTCTGCCAAAGAAATGGAACAAAACGGAATCGAATTGAAAACAATGAATTTAAAACTTCTCGAAAAAATCGAAGAGCTAACATTATACATGATCGAGCAAAACAAAAAGACAGAACTTCTTCGACAAGAAATTCTTTTATTAAAAGAAAAGAACAAAGAACTGGAAGAGAAAATAAAATAAATTGAAATCTGATTAAGTAAAAAAAGCCTGAGTAGCTATACTCAGGCTTTTTTTATTTTTCCTATACTATTATCGGTCCAATAAGTTTTTCATGTTTACATTCTCGTAATTACGTCGTACAAAATCCAAAGCCGTTTTCAAGACATCTCCCATAGATTCACTCCTTCTAAACTTAAGATCTAGGGTAAAATTATAAAGATGTTCCCGCAATTCTTCTAAGTTTTCGGCTGTAGAAATATGATCTGCACACATACATTCGATCAGGTTTTCATACCGTGACCTTGACGCCAACACTCGTTTTGCCAAAATAGAACGTTCTTCTTTTTTGTATTGTTCTATAGAGTTAGGTTGTAATTTTTTCATCACAATATCCACCATACTGAAGTTTTCTTTAAAAAACTGAGGTTGATACACCTTCAATTTGCCTTCATAGCACTGCTGATCAAAATCGATTGCTCTGATTTTATACTCCACATGATCAAAATCGTGTATAGGGATAATCACATAGTTGTAGGATCGCATATCTCCTAACAATCGCATTTGGCAACGCTCATTAAACTTCACAAACTCTTTGGCTATCTGCGATTTGGCCTGATCACTTAAGTCTGGTAAGAAATCTTTAATAAAAACATCTCCAGGAATACCGGCAATATGCTCTTCGATCAACGTATTTTTATAGACCAAAAAATTAATACGATTAGGGGAAAACATATGCTCCAATTCTAATCCATAGATACGGGAAGCATCTGCTTTCTTTACATAGATATAGGTGTAGTTGTCATTCAGGATATTTCGCACTTTTACCCGAAAAGGCTTAGAATTACCGAATGTACAGTAATCGATGGCATCAATATTCAAAAATTCGATAGCGTCTTCATTTCCATCAGAGTGCAATATGGTATACACTTTTTTTAAACTGGATTCGATCTCTGGCCGTTCATGCTCCTCATAATACACGCGCACCCAAAGTGTATCTTCATCATTACTATCATAGACCACAACAGACCCCGAAAAGCGAAGCAAATCATCATAAAATACAGGAATTTTGATTTTACGATTACATTGCTTTAAATACGCATCGAGTGCCTCACTTATAGGATACGTAGGTTTCTTTTTCGACATTAATTTTTCATCCATAACCATCTGTCATTAGTACGGAGCAAGGTACGAATTACAATTTTGAAACACCAAAAACGTAATATCGTAACCTTAAGTCTGTAACAAAAAACCAAGCCAATCGTCTACTTTAATATAACCGCCAAAAAAGAAAACCATTGGAAAACATACTCACATTAAATAATCTGACCAAAAAATTTGGCCATATTACTGCTGTAAAAGATCTTTCTTTTTCAATAAAAAAAGGTAATGTATATGGTATTTTAGGTCCTAATGGAAGTGGAAAATCTACCACGTTAGGTATTGTACTCAATGTTGTCAATAAGACTTCTGGGGATTTTACCTGGTTTGATGGAAATACATCTACACATCAAGCCTTAAAAAAAGTTGGTGCGATCATAGAGCGCCCAAACTTTTACCCGTATATGACTGCAGCTCAAAACTTAAAACTAGTTTGTCAAATTAAAGAAGTTCCTGCAGATAAAATTGAGGAAAAATTAGAACTAGTAGGATTACTGGATCGTAAGGACAGCAAATTCAGAACATTTTCTTTGGGTATGAAACAACGCCTGGCGATTGCATCAGCCTTATTAAATGATCCTGAAATTTTAATCTTAGACGAACCTACCAATGGGCTTGATCCTCAAGGAATACATCAAATACGAGAAATCATTAAAAAGATTGCCTCGCAAGGCACAACCATCCTTTTAGCGTCTCACCTTTTGGATGAAGTAGAAAAGGTATGTAGTCATGTAGTGATCATCAGAAAAGGGATCAAATTGTATTCTGGTCCTGTAGATGAAATGAACGCCAGTCATGGCTTTTTTGAATTAAAAAGCAATCAAAATTCTGTTTTAAAAGAGTGGCTATCAAAACAAGATAATTTCAAAAGTTTTAAAGAAGAAGGTGATAAGATTATCGCTTTCCTTGCGCATGAGTTGGATGAAGAAAGTCTGAATAGACAATTATTTGAAGAAGGCATCGTGCTTACGCATTTGGTAAAACGAAAAGAAAGTCTCGAAGAACAATTCTTACAATTAACCAACAATTTAAACTAGAAACATGTTACGATTACTCAATATAGAATTTCAGAAATTAAAGTATAATAAAGCAGCAAAAGTACTTACGATCACCTATTTTGTGCTTATTACCGCTATTGCACTAATTGCTTCTTACGAATTTAAATTTGGTGGAGTTAATTTCCGTTTGGCAGATCAGGGGATCTTCAATTTCCCATACATATGGCATTTTAACGCCTACATTGCAGCTTGGCTAAAACTTTTTTGGCTATTGTGATTGTATCCATAATGGCTAATGAATATACCAACAGAACCCTTAAACAAAACTTAATTGATGGCTTAAGTAAAAAAGAGTTTCTCGCTTCAAAATTTTTGACAGTACTCGTATTTTCATTTATATCTACCTTATTCCTATTTCTGGTATCTTTAATTTTAGGATTGATTTTTTCAGACTACAATGAACCTTCAATCATTTTTTCTGGGTTAGAATTTATTTTTGCCTACTTCTTAAAGTTAGTCGGGTTCTTTTCATTTTGTATGTTCTTGGGAATACTTATCAAACGATCAGCATTTGCTTTGGGATTCTTGATATTCTGGCAAATCATAGAGCTGTTATTCAGGCTAGTTTCAGGATTGTTTAAATGGAAATTCGAAACGGATGTTATCGATAAAATAATTCCATTCCTTCCATTAGACAGTATGAGCAATTTGGTCAATGAACCTTTTAGCCGACTAAATTTTATCCAATCGGCGGCGAACCAATTAGGAGAAAATTTCCAAAGAGATTATGCTGTACATTGGTACGAAACACTAATTGTACTGGTATGGACCGCCATTTTTGTGAGATGGTCATACGTACTTCTTAAAAAGAGAGATTTATAATTATCTTTGACTCGTTTGAGCCGAGTCGATGAGATCTTTACTTCTTTTTCTTTTTTTATTTACCACTAATACCATTGCAATCTATAGTCAAGGAGAAGCAAACAATTGGTATTTTGGACAAAACGCTGGGATAAGTTTTAACACGACACCTCCCAGCGCATTAACTGATGGAGAAATAGACACCTTAGAAGGCTGTACCACCATATCGGATGCTACAGGACAACTTTTGTTTTATACAGATGGAATTACCATCTGGGATCGGTTTAATAACATTATGCAAAATGGTACCGGGCTGAAGGGAGATCCTTCTAGTACCTCTTCGGCTCTTATCGTACCTCAACCCAATTCACCCAATCTATATATCGTTTTTACGGTTGATGAACCTCATCACGATAATGCAGATAATGATCCGGACACTCAGGACGGAGACGGGGTAAATGATGGATTCATGTACTCTATTGTTGATATATCCTTAAACGGAGGACTTGGGGCGGTAGTTAGTGGACAAAAAAATGTTCCGCTAATCACATATGACACCTCCAATACCTTAGCTAGTTTATATCGGTGTTCAGAAAAAATTACTGCAGTAAAAAGTGACGATTGCGATTCGTTTTGGGTCATCACGCATTTTGCAGATACGTTTTATGCGTTTAGTGTTACACAAACTGGAGTAAACGCTACTCCTGTAACCTCTAGAGTAGGTGTTAATGTACCGATATCCGGGTATCGAAGAAATGCCTTGGGATACCTTAAAGCCTCTCCCGAAGGTGATAAACTGGCCGTAGCCCACTTTGGATTAACCACAGTAACAGCCGGAAATGGCCCAGGAAAAGTACTTCTATACGATTTTAACAATGCCACCGGAACGGTAAGTAACGAAATTGAGCTTTTTGATGGTGGTGCCCCCTATGGAGTCGAGTTTTCGCAAAGCGGAAATAAATTATATGCCACCATCGGAACAGATGATGCAGGTAGCGGCGTTAGTTTTTTGATACAATATGACCTAACACTACCCGATGCTCAAATACCGTCTAGCGGAACTAGAATCTTGAATGAAAATGGCGCTAGTGCTTCATCATTTAGTGAAGGTGCGCTACAGCTAGGCCCCGATGGCAAGATATATCGTTCACTTTTTGACTTTTTTAGTGCCCAAGGAGATTATTTGGGGGTAATTGAAAATCCCGAAGAAACTCCAGCAAATGTCATCTATAGAGAACGAGGAATATTGGTCAATACCGATGGTAATCGAGGTACACGTCTAGGACTACCCCCTTTTATACAATCCATTTTTGCACAAACCATCGATATCATCAATATGGGAGACCCTAATGATGTGAACCTTATGCTTTGCGAAGGGGAAACCTTCAGGTTAAGTTACCAAAACATCACAGGGGCAACCTACAGTTGGTTTGTAAATGACGTTCAAATCCCAAACGCTGTAAACTTTCTGGATATCACAACTACCGGAAATTACAGACTCGAAATTGATCTCAATGATGGTAGTTGTCCTTTGATAGGTGTAGCCAATGTTACTTTTTTTGAAGTCCCTGCTGTGATTCCAACAACCTTAATTCAATGTGATGAATACGAAACGCTAGGTGACAATCTCACTGTTTTTGATCTAAGTGTACTTATCAACGAATTAACTTTGGGGAATACCGATTTTACCACACAATTCTTTATCGATTTACCTGCTGCACAGACTGGAACCCCTGAAATAACACAAACCACCCAATTTGAAAACAATCAAAACAATCAACAGATTTTTGCTCGGGTAACGAACACACAGAATCCGAATTGCTTTAGCATCTCCCCCATTACCTTGCAGGTTTCTAATGCAAGTATTAATGATGTTGACCTACGTGCTTGTGATGACGACGGCACAGAAGACGGGTTTGTGGCTTTTGATTTAACACAGGCAGATGCTCAAATCCTTTCCGGAATCGCTACACCAGGTAGCACCGTTCTTTATTTCACCTCCACAAATGATGCACTTTTGAATATCAACCCGATAACCACCATTACCAATAGCATGCAAAATTCTCAGGGAGATGATATTGTATATGCCAAAGTAGTACAAAATGACGATGATTGTTTTGCTATTGCCCAGGTGCGTTTGTTTGTCAATCCTCTTCCTGATATCGAAGTAGAAAATCAACAATTTTTGTGTGAGAATGCCAATTCCATTACACTGGATTCGGGATTAGGGATCAGTACAAATCCTTCTGACTTTACCTTTTTATGGTCTACTAATGAAACTTCAGAAACCATACAAATCAATCAACCAGGGAGTTATACAGTTGATGTGACTGCGGTCCAAACTGGTTGTACCAAAACAAGAACAATAGAAGTTGTGGGGTCGAGTATCCCGACTATTGAATCGATAGAAATTAACGATGCCAGAGACAACAATACGGTTACTGTAAATGCCATTGGATCCGGAGATTATGAATATGCAATAGAAATCAATGGGTTTTTAAGTCCATATCAAGACAGTCCAACATTTACCAATGTCCCTCCAGGTGCACACACAATTTACGTAAGGGACAAAAATGGATGTTTACCTGAAGTAACGAGAGCAATAATAGTAGTTGGTTTCCCCAAGTATTTCACCCCCAACGGAGATCCTTTTCATCAAAACTGGAATGTGATCGGGGCATCTTCTCAAGTTTTATCAAATGCAGTTATCCATATTTTTGATCGTTACGGCAAACTACTCAAGCAATTAAGACCTGACGGAATCGGATGGGACGGAACCTACAATGGGCGATTAATGCCTTCTGCAGAATATTGGTTTAGAGTACAGTTGGAAGATGGCAGAATTGTTACCGGAAGTTTCTCTTTAATTCGATAAATCTATACCTTCTATTACGTATCTTTATCTTGCAAAAGAACGGATACATGAAGTTTAAGTTAGAATCAGAATTTAAGCCCACCGGGGACCAACCCGAAGCTATCAGACAGTTGGCAGAAGGGATAGAAGCCGAAGAAAAATATCAAACCTTATTGGGAGTTACAGGATCGGGAAAAACCTTTACCGCTGCCAATGTTATACAAAAAGTACAGCGGCCAACTTTGGTTTTGGCACATAATAAAACACTGGCTGCTCAGCTCTATTCTGAGTTCAAACAGTTTTTCCCGGAGAACGCTATCGAATATTTTGTGTCTTACTATGACTATTATCAACCTGAAGCCTACATTCCTACTACAGGAACTTATATAGAAAAAGACCTTTCGATCAATGATGAAATTGAAAAATTGAGATTAAGCACTACCTCATCATTACTATCAGGAAGAAGGGATGTTTTGGTAGTAGCATCCGTGTCATGTTTGTATGGTATCGGAAATCCAGCGGAGTTCCAAAAAATGTAATCTCAATACAACAAGGACAGTTTGTATCGAGAACAGCGCTTTTGCATCGACTGGTACAGAGCTTGTATTCTAGAACAGAAGGAGAATTTAAGCACGGTAACTTTAGGATTAAAGGAGATACTGTAGATATCTTCCCAGGATATGCTGATGATGCCTATAGAGTACATTTCTTTGGAGATGAAATCGAAGAAATTGAAGCTTTTGATGTGCAGACCAATGAGGTAGTCGAAAAATATGATCGCTTAAACATTTATCCGGCTAATATGTTTGTTACCTCTCCAGAGGTTTTGAATAATGCAATTGATCAAATTGCTCTGGATCTCGGAAAACAGGTAGAGTATTTTAAAGATATAGGCAAGCATCTTGAAGCTAAACGACTAGAAGAACGCACCAATTTTGATCTTGAAATGATCAAAGAATTGGGGTACTGTTCTGGTATCGAAAATTACTCTCGTTACCTCGATGGCAGAGAACCGGGAACTCGACCTTTCTGTTTGTTGGACTATTTCCCAGATGATTATTTAATGATTGTAGATGAAAGTCATGTTACTATACCACAAACTCATGCTATGTACGGTGGGGACCGGTCACGAAAAGAGAACCTGGTTGAATTTGGATTTCGATTACCAGCTGCTATGGATAACAGACCTTTAAAATTCGAAGAATTTGAAGCCTTACAAAATCAAGTGATTTACATAAGTGCTACTCCGGCGGATTATGAACTACAAAAAAGTGAAGGAACCTTTGTAGAGCAAATCATTAGACCCACCGGGCTACTTGATCCAGAAATTGAAGTTCGGCCTAGTTTGAATCAAATTGATGACTTGATTGAAGAAATGCAGCAACGTATCGATAAAGATGAACGTATTTTGGTGACTACGCTCACCAAAAGAATGGCCGAAGAATTAACCAAGTATTTGACTCGAATTGATATTCGATGTAGATATATCCATAGTGATGTAGATACTCTGGAACGTGTAGAAATCATGCAAGATCTTCGAAAAGGGATTTTTGATGTGCTGATCGGGGTCAACCTATTACGTGAAGGTTTGGATTTACCAGAGGTATCTTTGGTCGCTATACTTGATGCGGATAAGGAAGGTTTTTTAAGAAATAAAAGATCCCTGGTACAAACCGTAGGAAGAGCCGCACGAAACGTCAATGGAAAAGCTATCATGTATGCTGATAAGATTACGGACAGTATGCAAAAGACCATCGACGCTACAGAATACAGACGTGAAAAGCAAATTGCATACAATACTAAACATGGTATTACTCCTAAAGCAATTAAAAAGAAATTAGATAATGCTCTGGCTGGAAAAAAGGTTGAACCATATACCTTTGAGAATGCACCAACCTTGAAAGCTGCAGAAGAAGAAACTGCTTATTACACCATCGAACAATTAGAGACTAGAATTCGAAACGTAAGAAAAGAAATGGAAAAAGCAGCAAAAGAACTCGATTTTATGACTGCAGCACGACTAAGAGATGAAATCAAGATGCTTCAAGGAAAAATTCAAGATCAAAAAGTTTAATTTCTTCTTGTAGACCCGATTAAAACGACATATTCATGACTATAGAAGAGTTTATCCAAAAAATACCAAAGACCGAGCTTCATTTACATATAGAGGGGACTTTTGAACCTGAATTGATGTTTGAAATCGCTAAAAGAAATAACAAAATCATTAATTACTCTTCTGTAGAAGAATTAAAAAAAGCCTATCGTTTTAATAACCTACAGGAATTTTTGGACATCTATTATGAGGGGGCTAATGTACTGATTACAGAACAGGATTTTTACGATCTTACCTGGGCTTATCTCACTAAAGTACATTCACAAAATGTGGTACATGTCGAAATCTTTTTTGATCCTCAAACACACACTGATCGTGGAATTCCTTTTGAAACTGTGATCAATGGGATCTATAAAGCTCTTAAAGATAGCCAACGAGAATATGGGATCACTTTTAAGTTAATCATGTCGTTTTTGAGACATTTGGATGAAGCGTCTGCTTTCAAAACTTTGGAAGAAGCATTACCCTACAAAGATTGGATTAGTGGCGTAGGATTAGATTCTTCTGAAGTAGGAAATCCACCTTCAAAGTTCGAACGAGTTTTTGCAAAAGCCCGGGAAGAAGGTTTTATTACTGTGGCACATGCTGGTGAAGAAGGGCCCGCTGAGTATATTTGGGAAGCTCTTGATTTGCTGAAAGTAACTCGAATCGATCACGGGAATCGATGTTTGGATGATGAAAATCTCGTACAGAAGCTAGTAGATTTGCAAATACCCCTTACCCTATGCCCGTTATCAAATTTGGAACTAAAAGTGGTACAAGATCTAAAAGAACATCCTTTACCAAAAATGATGGAGAAAAACCTTTTGGTTACCATCAATTCTGATGATCCTGCTTATTTTGGAGGTTATATGAATGAAAATTATTTAGAGACCGCCAAAGCGCTTCAATTGTCAAAAGCAGAGATCGCCACTTTGGCCAAAAATAGCTTTACGGCAAGCTGGCTTACAGATCAGGAAAAGGAAAAGTATATCCACCAAATTCAAATGCTTCTCGGTGATAGTTGATACTTTTTATTACAAAAATGAATCACACCATCTCACCTATTTGACAAATGTGTCTTTTATTATCAAAAATTATAAAAAAAACAACTTATTCATGGTAACGTTTTAGAAAAGTGAACACAAACGAATAGCAATAACCAATTCAATATTTTAACATGATCGCTATTCTAAAACTAGTATTAAACGCCATTCTTAATTTATAAGCTACTCTTTCAAAATATCGCTGACAATTTTGAGATGATGCTTCGTATGGATCTCTATAAAGCGTTTTGCTTGTTTTTTATTTAATCGATTAAAAACAGGGTGCTTAAAATGAGACTTTTCATCCAGTCCATCCAGACGATCGAGCTTATCTCTGGCTGTGGCTAATTGTGCTACAATATCATCTGTTTCGATAGTATCCGGAGGTAAAACCGATTTTGGAGATTGTGCTCTACCTCTGGGGATATAACCGAAAGTAAACGATAATAATCGAGGCATATTAAAATTACCTTTATATCGAGTAGGGTCTGAATTCTGCAAGGTATCACAGATCCCATTAATCACCTTCAGACTATGATCCAAGTGCCACGCCACTGCAACTTTGGAAACTTCTTTATCTAAACTATCCCTATGAATCAGATATTTTTCTATTCTATTTAACTCACTTTTCATATAGTCTCTTTTTGTAGGTTGCCCCAACACTTTTATTACACCAATAAGCACTAGGCATAACAAAAATACTATTGTTATTGTTTTTTTCATCACTCTTGATTTTTTTAGTGTACCACTTTTCCAATCGTTTATAAAATGCGTAGACCAAAAGGAAAACCACTAGTATTATTATCTGTATTTGTTTCATAGTATTATCTATCTCAAAATATAATTCCTCCTCCCTAGGGGGTATGACGGCAATAAGAAATTGCTACGGGAGAAGGAATTATTTCAAACAAACCTAAATCACTCCTAACCTATACCTTAAAACTGAAATCGATATCCAAAATCTGGAAAAAAACCTATTTGATCCACCTGATCCACTCTGTTGGTCAATCTATTATATCGCCTTACAAAAATATTCTCATTGTTCGTCACATTTTGAAGGTCCACATAGAATTGATGAGATCTCTTTTTGGATCTACTATTGATTTTATACCCTAGTTTTACATCCAATCTGAAATAGTCATCATTCTGCTCGCTAAACGCTAAGTCTTCTCTTAATACTTCGAAACCTGCCTGTTGTGAAGCTTCGAGGTTTACTGGTGTAAAATACCTGCCTCCTGAAAGGGTTAATTTGGTATCAAAAAACAACACATTTTTACCAGAAACTCCCGTCTTAAACTCCTTTCCTGCCAGAAGATTTAAAACATATCCATTATTAAACGGAGTATTTCGTTCGATACCATCACTACCTTCGTACTTACTTTCAAAAACAGAGGTGGTTAGCAGTCCATAATATCCATCACTAAAGAATTTCTCTAGGGTAAGTTCAATACCTTGATTAAATCCTGTTCCTTCATTGACCAAGGATACTCTATCGTTCTGAAAACCAAAATCTGCTCCCTCGGTCAATGACGAATAACTAGATGAAAAAGGTTCTACCGCAGCATTATCAATGCTTTGATAATACACTTCTACTTTACTTCTCCAGTTGTTCCCTAACCTCGCATCGTACCCTAAAACGAAATGGTTGCTTCTCACAAAATCAAGGTCGACATTACTTTGTACTAATTCTCCATTAATCTCTTCATTCAAAAACAACAAGGGTAATGATACGGATTGATGATGTAGACCATATCCAAAACTTATACGATGGTTCTGCCCTGCTTTATAAGAAAGTCCAGCTCTAGGTTCTAATACAAATTGTTCGTTAAGTGTACTATATTGCCCATGCAAGCCCGCGTTGAGTGTTAATTTTTCGGTAAGTCGCAACTGTCCTTGAACATAAGGTTGAACAATACTTAAATTCTCATCTATATCTGTAAATGTGAACAGATCAGGATCACCATCACCATCATTGTCAGGTTGTTCTAAACGGTCACGTTCTAAAGCTTCGATTTGAAAATTCTCTAATAAAACCCCAGTTCTTAAGGTAGCTTTACGACTCAACTTGGTATTAAAAAGTGTCGAAAAGGTATATCTTGTTTCGGTATTATCCGCTTCGGTATATCGAATAATCCGTTCTTCGGGAGTATCCTTATCGATAAATCGATCCGCAATAAAATCATTAATAGAGAATGATCCTGCAGCAATGGTCCGTAAAAAAGAATTCTTACCCAGATTGATTTGATGTTTTAGCCCCACCACTCCAAAACCGGAGTCCACAAAGGTATTTTCATCCTCTGCAGCAAAGAGATCATCTTCGTCTATATCATCCCCCAAAAACTCGATATCAGAGTTCCCCAGAATCCCAAAAAGTGATAAATTTCCTAATTTCCCTTTTCCGGAATCAATATTGAATGAAATATCATAATAATTGGGAGTCGCCGAAGTACCCCCTGCACCAACGCCCAAAATACTGACTAACGAATACCTTCCTGCGACCAAAAAAGAGCCTTTATTCTTTCCTAGAGGACCCTCTGCCATAGCTTCCACTCCGGTAAAAATTCCAACCTGTCCAGAAAATTCATATTCATCCAAATTTCCTTTTCGGAATCCGAGATCAAATACTCCACCGATGGCATTTCCATACTCAGCCGGAAACGCCGAGGTTATAAAATCTGAATTCTTCAATAGATTAGGATTTAGAGCAGAAACCGGCCCTCCTGTCGTTCCCAAAGTTGAGTAATGATTTGGGCTCGGTATAGGTACCCCTTCTAATCTCCAAAGTAATCCTACCGGAGAATTTCCTCGAATCACGATATCATTTCTACTATCGTCGGGAGCAGACACCCCTGCAAAATTAGCCGCTAGCCGTCCAACATCACTCCTCCCTCCAGAGAATCTTGTCACTTCTTCAAGACCAAACTGCCTGGCAGAAACCGAAGTAAGTTTATTTATTGCCTGTGCTTTACTCGTTTCTGAGGTAATTATTACTTCATCCAACTGATCAAATGACTCGATCAAAGCAACGTTTATCACTGCTTCTTTACCTGATGTCACCACAATGTTTGGGATAGTGATCGATTCGAAACCTATGTAACTTACCCGAATGGATTGTCTACCAAATGGTACATTTGCTAAAGTAAAATACCCATCAATATCAGTAATCACGCCATTGACCTGTTCACTATTTAATAACTCGACAGTTGCCCCTACCAACGGACTTTCTGATTGTTTATCGATGACCAATCCTTTTATTACTCCGGTCTGAGCTACGGATGTAGTCATTGTCAAAATTGAGATCAACAAAACTATTCTTTTCATAATTTATTTTTTGATTTACTCAAATTTGACTGTTAACCCCCTGATACCAAACTCAAAATCCTTGAATTGCTATTTTTATTTTTGAAACGTAACATTTTACTCTAAACAGGAAAATTGTTTGTTCATCAAGCTTGTTCCGGATCAAATAGAGATTTATACAATTCAACTGCTAATTCAACAATTGAACTTTAAAATGGATTATTGTTGTTCACGGGTTACGTATCTTTATACATACTAAGAGGTAAAGAATGATCACGAAAGAATACACTAAAAAATTTCTAGTCCGCTTTTTGATTGTCAATATGATCTATTTTTTGGTCAAACTGACCATCAATCACGATGATGATGACAATACTCTATTTGATGCTACGGGGATATTTTATTATTTCAGTGCTTTCTTTCTATTAATGTTATCCTGGGAAACTAACGATTGGTTAATACGAAGAAACCTAAAAAAAGAATCTCAAAGAGGATTGGACATGTTTAATGGGGTAAAGATTCTATCGCTAAATCTTATGATTATGCTTCCCATTGCAGCGTTAATGTATTATCTGGCTATATTTGAATTTAATCAACTTTGTAAGATCGA
Organism: Aquimarina sp. KJ22-3; assembly: GCF_055808215.1. Classification (NCBI taxonomy): domain Bacteria; kingdom Pseudomonadati; phylum Bacteroidota; class Flavobacteriia; order Flavobacteriales; family Flavobacteriaceae; genus Aquimarina; species Aquimarina sp. KJ22-3. The sequence goes on from NZ_CM147859.1 coordinate 3,751,981, forward strand.
TGTAGACAATCCCTGGTTACGATTCAGGATTGATTTTTTCAGAGCTGTTGTTCTGGGTTTTGCTGCCATACTTTTTAATATGTTCTACTTTGCTTTAAAGCAAAAGAAAGAGCTAGAAAACCAAATGAATAAACTCAAAAAAGAAGTTGTTACTTCCAAGTATAGATCTCTGAAAAATCAGATCAGTCCGCACTTTTTGTTTAATAGTTTAAATACATTGACCTCCTTAATGTATGAAGATCGGGATTTAGCTTCAGACTTTGTTTCCAGATTGGCTTCTTGCTATCGTTACATATTAGATAATCGAGAAGAAGATTTGGTCAGCCTTGAAAAAGAACTAAGCTTTCTGGATTCGTTTATTTTTATGATGAATGTAAGACACGAAGGAGCGTTGGTTATTACTACCAATGTAACTGTAAATCCTAAAGAATTTGTTATCCCCACCTTATCATTGCAAATGTTGGTCGAAAATGCCTTGAAGCACAATTCCTTTTCCAAGGAAAAACCATTAGAAATACATATTTTTTCGATTGATAAAACAAGTATCGTTATACAAAACAACATACATATAAGACATCACAAGGAAGAATCTACCAAGCTGGGATTAAAGAATATAAAGAAGAGATATTCATTTTATACGAATCAAAAAGTGGATATCACAACGGATAACGGGTATTTCAAAGTTACACTACCTATCTTATCAAAGCATATGAAAGAAGTCCCTATCATTAAAGTATCATAATATGACCGCTATAATCATTGAAGATGAAAATATTGCATCCAGGCGTTTGGCGACTTTAATCGCAGAGTTGGCGCCTGAAATAGAAATCCTAGAGAAAATCACTTCGGTAGAAAGTGGTCGTTTGTGGTTTGAATCTAATGCTTTGCCTGATCTTATCTTTCTAGACATTCAATTGAATGATGGCTACGGATTTGATATTCTGGATTTTCTTGAAGACCACCCTCCGGTAATTTTCACTACGGCCTATAATGAATATGCCATCCGAGGATTTAAATACAATGGGTTAGATTATTTATTAAAACCCATCGACAAGAAAGATTTGAAGAATGCACTGGATAAATACCGAAAAAACCATTCTCATACCGCTCCAAAAATTGATGATGTACAACTGGAGCGTATCAAAAAAATATTCAATAAGGAGTATAAAAAAAGGTTCATGATTAAGGTTGGGAACCAATTCAACACTTTTGGGGTAGAGCAAATCGCTTATTTCAAATCTCATGACGGGATGATCTTTTTATACACACATAGCGGTCAACATTATCCTATCGAATATTCTATCGATCAACTTGAGGAGATACTAGATCCTGTACAATTTTTCCGGATTAATCGGAAATTTATGGTAGCCGTAGCCGCAGTGGTAGAAATACACAGTTATTTTAATAGTCGATTATTACTCAAACTGAAACCACAAAATGAAGAAAAAATTATCGTTTCTCGCGAACGTACCTCCAATTTCAAAAACTGGTTGGATTTATAAATGATCTACAGAAATGCTTTGTACTTTTTCCTAAAACATATATTTTAAAAAACAAAAAGCGCTCTTAAAAGAGCGCTTTTTAACTAACATTAATCAACTAAATAAAATCTCAAATCAACTTATGAAATCTCAATCAACCTTTTGGGTTGTACTTTTGCTTCTTCTTTTTTAGGGAGCGTAACTAGGAGCACTCCATTTTCGTAAGCAGCTTCAATTCTAGATCCATCGATAGTATCTGGAAGATTGAAGGACCTTTTAAAAGTACTATATCCAAACTCCTTACGTGTATATTTTCCATTTTCCTTGGTCTCTTTTTCAGATTTTGTCTCTGCAGATATGTGTAATACATCGTTGTCTAACTCAATATTAAAATCATCTTTTACAAGTCCAGGAGCTGCTAGCTCTACAGAAAAATCATTATCTGATTCTTTAACGTTTACCGCTGGAGTATTGAATCCAATTTTGCTCACGTTTGTTCCTCCAAACCAATCTGTATTAAAAAAATCTTCGAAAATAAACGGTAATCTGTCTGTTCTTTTTATTAAACTCATCGTATTGTATTTTTTAAGGTTAATCTTAATTTCAAATTCACTTTATACATAGCAATTTGAGTTCCAATTGAATTTTAGTGTCATTTTGTCTTGATTGCATCAATAAATGGTGACAAAATGACAATTTTACTGAATTATCGACATAAAAAAACCTATTACACAGGTAATAGGTTTTGCTTATTGCGAATGGAAAAATTAACCTTTGCAGTCCAACTGGTTTACATTATACAGAAACTCTCGAGACTCTCCTTTTTCTATTTTCATTCTTCCAAACTTCATCGGTATGAACTTGATTGGAACTATATCGTAATAATCTTCTCTGTTTAGGCAGTTTCCAAATTTACTTTTAATACTCGCAAAGCCTTCGGCATTCTTCTTTTCAGATTTTTTCCCAGAATAAATCTTATAATCCTCCAAAACATTATACTCGTGATCAAGAATTACGAATCGTTCTCTATTTAATCCATAAGTTCCTGAACCATCAACATGACCCCTAGTTTCCTTAATGTCATAGTGGCCCAAGATATACCCATCTGTTTTTGCTATTATTCTACACATTCTCAATTTCTTGCCATCTTTTTTCTGAAAAGGAATATATAACCTATCACCATCAATCACCTTATCCACTTTTTTGAGTTTTATATCTTTTGATTTTCCACCGAACTTTGCAGAATCTCCATCAATTTTTTTATACTTTAACTTAGTCGTATATGAAATTTCACCAAACTCATTAACTACTATTTTTTCGCCAGGCACAATTTTAATTTTTTCTCCCCTTTGTCAAAATATAACTTCCATCCTGTTGTTGAGCTATTGAAAAAAAAGGCACTAGTAGCAGTGCTAACAAGAATATGTTTCTCATAATGAATATATTTTTTAATTATAAAAACGACTAAAAATAGAAATCAATTCCTGTGGAGGAATTACTTTATTAGGGTAATCATGCATGCGTTCGAGCACAGTATCTATAGCCTCTGGCCGTAACCCCATATGCAATCCAATTTCTTTTATCTGATGTATTTCTGTAGGAGACGCTTCCTGATCGATATTCATCAATAATACTAATCTATGGAACTGAAGAATCCGCTGAGATTCGGGATGTAAATTCTTTTTCTCTACAGCATTGTTACTCAATTCATCAATTTCTTCTTTACTTATTCCTAGCTGACTAGCAACCGCTAGAATAAAATGGTACTCCTGTTCTTTGAAATCTTTATCTGCCTTTGCAAACTGAATCATTTCAGAAAGCAGACTTAACTTTTCTTCTTTGTTATGCATTAACCGTTTACTTTTTGTCGAAATTACTAAATTTCAAATTATATTTACAACATTGACATAACAAACATAACATTCTTCAAAACTATGCCTCTTACTAATAATGATATATTCAAAAAACTCAGAGTTGCACATAAACTACGGGATGACGACATCGTAAAAATATGTGCTTTAGTAGATTTTAAGGTCAGCAAAAGTGAACTTGGAGCTTTTTTTAGAAATGAAAATCATCCAAAATACAAAGCATGTGGAGACCAGATTCTTCGCAATTTTTTGAATGGATTAATCATTCACCTAAGAGGCCCTATGCCCGAAAAAAAGAATACCGATAACAATCAAAAGGATTAGCAATAAACTACAACTATTGGATTCACTAGAGAAAGAAATCCCTATAACAAAAAGTTTAAAGAATCAATCAAAATATATGCTTACAACCGCCCAAAAACAACAATATAGAGAAGAGTTATTTCGTCACCTAGACGGTATTGCAGTTGTACCTATTGCATATTCGTTACTGAAAAATAAGGTAACTGATTATCTATTGGAACACGAAAAGACTACAATCTCACAAATGGCAATAGCCCTTAAAGCAAACGAAGGGTATTTGAATGTGGCTTTACGTATATTAGGAGCACAAGATTGGTTAACTTACGATGTAGATAACAATGATGTGACGATTTCCACAAACGAGAAATCACAAATTGCTTTTTCTATGTTTTCTACCTATAAGGAGATTGTTGAATTATTAGAATATTCAGGTCAATTTCATCCACGTAAATTTGAGCTGAAGCCTTTTCACAAACTTGAAAAGCTATTTGACAAATACAAAAATCGTTTTGATCTTGCCAAAAATTTTGATGAGCAGGTAACCCAAATACAAGATCAAATTTTAAAGCATATTGAAGGCGTCCTAGTGGGCCCAACTACCGTGCACTTGGGTATGGGCGGAATGTTTCACAAATATTTCATGGAAGCATCCTTTAGTGCAGACGAGTACCATCGTTTTCCGGATAGTTTTGATACCATCCTTACTTTCCTATCCTATTTAGGATGGTTTAGCAAATCTAATGAAAACTATACGTTTACCGAGAAAGGGCTCTTCTTTGCAAAGAGAGCTTCGGCATATGGCGTTACTGTTTCTTACATCCCCATGTTTCGCCAAATAGACCACCTATTGTTTGGAGATCCCAATGTACTATGGCGCACACAAAGCGAAAATGAAACCCATGTTGATCGTGAAATGAATGTTTGGGGAAGTGGAGGTGCACATGCTACTTATTTCAAAAAAATTGACGAAATCATCATTAGTTTATTCAACAAGCCGTTGGATGAGCAGCCCAAAGGGATTTTGGACATGGGGTGCGGAAATGGCGCATTTTTGATCCACTTATTTGAAGTTATCGAATCGAAGACGCTACGCGGAAAACATCTTGATGACTACCCTTTATTTTTAGTAGGCGCCGATTTTAATAAAGCAGCCTTAAAAGTGACCAGAGCAAATCTCATACAGGCTGATATTTGGGCCAAGGTAATCTGGGGAGATATTAGTGACCCGGACTTATTACAAAAGGATTTAAAAGAAAATTACAACATTGAGTTAAAGGATTTACTATCTGTTAGAACTTTTCTGGATCACAACCGTATCTGGGACACTCCTTCCTCAAAATTAGATGCTCCAAGTCTTTCTACCGGAGCATTTGCTTACAGAGGCAAAAGACTTCATAACAATGATGTAGAACGCAACTTAAAAGATCATTTCTCAAAATGGAAGCCCTACATTGAAAAATTTGGTTTAATTGTTATCGAACTACATACCATAGCAGTAAGTTTAACAGCAAAAAACCTAGGGAAAACAGCGGCAACTGCTTATGATGCTACACATGGTTTTTCTGATCAGTATATTCTTGAAATTGAATCGTTTCTTAAGGTGATCGACGAAGTACAGTTGAAAAGTGATGAAAAGTATTTTTCTAAATTCCCAAATTCTGAATTAGCAACAGTAAGCATCAACTATATCATCGGTAAATAACCTATATCCTCGTATACTGGTTAATCAACTCTTTATGATCAGGAAATGTTTCGATTAAAGATTTTCTATTTGCCAGTTCAAAATCATCGAAATCAAAACCTGGAGCAACCGTACATCCAACCAAGGAAAAACCATCTTCATCCTTAACACTGGAAGCAAACCAAGAACCTGCAGGAACAACATATTGCGGTAATTCTCCATTATCAAAATTTATCCCCAAGGTTTGCCGATGATAATTTCCATCAGGATCTATAACATGCACATATAGAGAAGAACCTGTATAAAAATGCCACATTTCGTCCTGTTTGATCCTATGGAAAGCGGAAAAATTTTGAGAAGTCAACAAGAAATAAATTCCAGTACAATAATTTCTATCTCCGGTAAACTCATCCCCTAATACACCTCGGGGTATAGTGCGAGCACTCCTATACGTTTCTTTATAAAAACCACCTTCAGGATGCGGCGCCATGTTTAAGCTTTCTACTATTGTTTTGATATTTTGTTTCATATTGTTTAGGTTATAAAAAAAGCGGCTAATAAGCCGCTTTATATCTTTAGAAAGTGATGCTATATTATTATGCCAAAACTTCCTGCACTTTGTCCGCAGCTTCCTGGAACTGTACAGCACTTTGCACATCAAGACCACTGTTATCAATCAATTCTTTTGCTATGTCTGCATTTGTTCCTTGTAATCTTACAATGATTGGAACATTGATCGCATCTCCCATATTTTTATAGGCATCTACTACCCCTTGAGCAACACGGTCACATCTTACGATACCACCAAAAATATTAATCAATATTGCTTTTACATTTGGATCTTTCAAGATTATTCTGAAAGCTGTTTCTACACGTTTTGCATCAGCTGTACCTCCTACATCCAAGAAGTTTGCAGGTTCTCCTCCAGCTTGCTTGATCAAATCCATAGTAGCCATTGCTAAACCAGCACCATTCACCATACAACCTACATTTCCGTCTAGGTCTACATAGTTTAATCCTACTTCTTTAGCTTCAACCTCGATAGGATTTTCTTCACGAATATCCCTCATGTCAACATAATTCTTATGTCTATACAATGCATTATCATCCAAAGTCACCTTTGCATCAACCGCCATGATCTTATCATCACTAGTCTTCAAAACAGGATTGATTTCGAATAAAGAAGCATCAGATTTCACATAAGCAGTATATAAAGCCATTACAAACTTCACCATTTCCTTAAATGCTCCTCCACTTAAACCAAGGTTAAAAGCAACACGTCTTGCCTGGAAAGGTAAAATTCCAACAGAAGGATCAATCTCTTCAGTAAAAATTAAATGTGGTGTCTCTTCGGCAACAGTTTCGATATCCATACCTCCTTCTGTAGAGTACATAATCATATTACGCCCTGTAGTACGATTCAGCAATACTGACATATAGAACTCGTCTGGTTCGCTATCACCAGGGTAATACACATCTTCTGCTACTAGTACTTGATGTACTTTTTTACCTTCTGCAGAAGTTTGTGGAGTAATCAAATTCATTCCTATGATTTGCTCTGCAATCTCTTCAACTTCCTTCAAATTTTTAGCAAGCTTTACTCCTCCACCTTTTCCTCGTCCACCTGCATGAACTTGAGCTTTAATAACATGCCATCCAGTACCGGTTTCGGCAGTTAGTTGTTTTGCTGCAGCAACTGCTTCGTTTGCATTTTGAGCCACAATTCCTCTTTGGATACGTACTCCAAAACTGCTTAATATCTCTTTACCCTGATATTCGTGTAAGTTCATTTGTTCTTATTTATTACGTTTATCAACAGATCTTAATAGTGTATTAAGAGCTGTAAAAATTACCTTTTTTAAGGAGTTTCAAAAATAGGAAAAGTGGAGATACTGTGCCAATCTTTTTTAGAGTAAAAAAAGAGAAAAAATCACATCTTAAAATCATCAAAATCCAGGGGATCAAAATTCTTAAAATGGCCATTCATTTTGATCACCTCTTTAGCCCTATTCATCTCTCTCACAACGGGTATGGTAATTTTGAGATGACCTATCAAATAATTTAATCGCTCCAGTTCACTACGTAGTGTAAGCATGTGGTATTCCTGATGCAAAGCCAAACCTACCTTGTGGGCTACCTGATAACTTACAAAAGGAATATCAAAAACCGGAGGGTTATCAATAGTAAGCTCTACATAAAGGATCGCTATATTTTTAAGTAATTCTTCCTGAAGTTCTTCGGCACTACCACTGTTATCGTCAAGAAATTCTACTTCGCCTCCAGCATACAATTTACCAGGATACTCATGATAAAATTCTTTGATACGAAAAATTCGTTGCCCAATACAAACAACATCTGTTTCTCCATTTGGATACCTTTTTGCAACTTTTTGCAATTTTACCTCTGTCCCGTATTCCAATTTTTTATCGATAAACGTCGGAACTCCAAAAGTGATACCTTCATCTTCGCAATCTGAAATTAATTGCTGATATCTTTTTTCAAAAATATGCAGAGGTAGTCGTTCTCCAGGGTAAACTACTAATTGTAAAGGAAAAAGAGGCAACATGTTTTTTTTATTAAAATTACTAATTACTCCTCGTTATCCTGCTTAAACAGCCGTTAAAAATCTTAAAATCTACTTAAGCAATAGATTTTTTTGCAATCCCCTATCGATTTATATTTTTTTATTGATAATTTCGTAGGCTTAAATTGTGACGCAATGACAAATGAACATTTATTAGCAGTAGCCAAAGAGCACGGGAGTCCAGTTTATGTGTATGACTCCGAAAAAATTATCGCACAGTACAACCGCCTTTCTAATGCCTTTAAGAAGGTCAAACGGGTAAAATTGAACTATGCCGTAAAAGCCCTTTCTAATATTGCTATTCTAAAGCTAATAAATTCTTTGGGTGCAGGACTAGATACTGTTTCTATACAGGAGGTACAATTAGGATTGAAAGCAGGAGTAAAACCAGAAGATATTATTTTTACACCAAATGGCGTTTCTTTACAAGAAATTGAAGAAGTATCTGCGTTAGGCGTACAAATCAATATCGACAATCTTTCTATTCTTGAGCAATTTGGATCAAAGCATCCTAACACTCCAGTGTGTATCCGAATTAATCCTCATGTACTTGCAGGAGGAAACAGCAAAATTTCGGTAGGACATATCGATAGTAAATTTGGGATTTCGATTCATCAAATACCACATATCTTAAGAATCGTAGAAAACACCAATATGACTATCAATGGTATCCATATGCATACGGGTAGCGATATTTTGGATGTAGAGGTATTCTTGTATGCTAGCGAAATTCTGTTTGAAACCGCAAGTAATTTCAAAGACTTAGATTTTATTGATTTCGGTAGTGGATTTAAAGTACCTTATAAAGAAGGGGATATAGAAACCAATATCGAAGAGTTTGGAGAAAAACTAACAAAACGTTTCAATACTTTTTGCAAGGAATATGGAAAAGAGTTGACGCTTGGTTTTGAACCAGGAAAATTCTTAGTAAGTGAAGCAGGTTACTTTTTGGCCAAAGTGAATGTTGTAAAACAAACGACCTCAACAGTTTTTGCAGGGATCGATAGTGGATTTAATCATTTAATCCGACCGATGTTTTACAATTCTCATCACGAGATCGTTAATGTTTCTAACCCTGATGGAAGAGAACGTTTTTATTCGGTTGTAGGATACATCTGCGAGACAGATACCTTTGCTACCAACAGAAGAATTTCTGAGATCACCGAAGGTGATATCATTGCGTTTAAAAACGCAGGCGCTTACTGTTTTTCTATGGCTAGCAATTACAATTCTCGTTATCGACCAGCAGAAGTTTTATGGTATAATGGCGAAGCTCATTTAATTCGTAAAAGAGAAACTTTTGAGGATCTTACAAAGAATCAAGTGGATGTAGATTTGTTTTCGGAAGTTACCGAATCTGCATAATCAATAAGCAATAATATCAATATATAAAATGCGTCTTTGAAAAGACGCATTTTTTTATTCTTTAATCCCTGGTTGACGAATCGTAAAACCTTCCTTTTCTTTGGCCGCTTTTACCATTTTTTTCACATCTCCCAATAACGCTTTCGCATTGTAAACAATACCATCTTTAATTGTATACTTTACTCCGCCCACGCGCACCACTTCATTTGCTTCATTGAGTCGAATCGCCCCGGTACCATATAACACCTTAAAGTTTTTCAAAGGATTTTCTTCTACCACAACAAAGTCCGCATATTTTCCAACTTCCACCGAACCGATTTTATCATCAAAACCCAAAGCCTCTGCTCCACTCAGTGTAGCCGCTCTAATGACTTCTAAAGGATGAAATCCTGCTTCTCGTAACAATTCTAACTCTCTTACATATGCAAAGCCATACAGCTGAAATATAAATCCTGAATCAGACCCAACTGTTACTCTACCTCCTCTATTTTTATATTCATTAATAAAGGTCATCCACAAACGGTAATTTTCTTTCCACGCCACTTCCTGTTCTGTTCCCCAATCGTGCCAATACGAGCCATGAGAAATTTTACTGGGTTGGTAGAATCTCCATAATGAAGGCAAAGTATATTCTTCATGCCACTCCGCTCTGCGTGCCCTTTGCAAATCTCTACTAGCCTCATAAATATTTAAAGTAGGATCCAGCGTAAAATCCAAATCGATAAGTTCGTTCATCACTTGATTCCAATGGTCAGAATACGGCTCTGCTGCCTGCTTCCACAATTTACCAGCCTCTTCAAATCGATCTTGTTCATTCTGATAATTATAATCCAAAGGATAATGCTGTATTGTTTTATCATTAAAAAGAGCTTCAGGCAAGCCATACCAATGCTCCATACTTGTCAAACCGGCTCGGGCAGAATGCAACACATTCCATCTTGCTACATCCGTTTGTGCATGATGACATGCAGAACGTAGTCCCAACTTTTTATTTTCATCCAAGGCAGCTTTCATAATTTCTGGTGCTGCTCCAAAAAACTTGACTCCATCAGCTCCTTTCTTAGCATTTTCTCTCACCCATTGTCTTGCCATTTCAGGAGTACTAATAGGACTGTTACTACCCTGCCCAAAACCTGTATAAGCAAAAATTCTTGGTGCAACGATTTCGTTCTTCTCACTTTGGCGTTTCAGTTTCATGGTCCAATCCACCCCTCGACCACTAGGTTCTCTAACTGTAGTTATACCATGCCCCATCCATAACTTAAAAACATAATCCCAATCTGCTCCTTGTGCTTCACCTCCAATATGACCATGCATGTCTACAAAACCAGGAAGCACATACATTCCCTCGGCCTGTAACTCTCTACCTCCAACTTTTAATTTTGGCCGTTTTGCTCCATCAATAGCAACTCCAGGGTATCCAACAACTACAATATCCTTAATGATATTTTTTTCAATAACAATATCTACTGGCCCTCGAGGGGGAGATCCATTTCCATTGATTAAAGTCGCTCCTCTTATAATTAGTTGAGAAAAAGGGCCCTCCTGAAGGTCTTGGGCAAATGAAGAAACTCCTGTAAAAAGAAGAATAATCCAAAAAAATAAGTACTGCATTCTCATATTCAAAGATGAGTTATAGTTTGTGTTTCTTCAATAAACTTACAGAATTCATTTTTAAACTAAATATTCGCTGGGAATATTTTAACGAATTACAACCACAGCCTCCTAAAAAACAATGCTTTAACAACAACATCAATCCATTTTAACACACTTTTTATTTATCTTTATTCGTATTCAAAACACAAGTTATCATGCAAAAACTAGAATGGAACTCATTTATCAAAAAGATCTATATCAAAACTACTAGCAGAACACTATATCACTTATGGGCTACCGAAGAAGGGATTACTTCATGGTTTTTAAGAAAGGCTACTTATCAAAACCCTGATGGAAAAATACGAAATCCAACCGAACTCATTCAAAAAGGAGACACCTATACCTGGCAATGGCACAATTGGGATGGTTCTGAAAGCGGAAAAGTTTTGGAAGCAAATGACAGGAATTACATAGAGATTTCTTTTGAGTCTTCGAAGGTTTCTGTTGAATTAGAGGAAAGAGAAGGTATCACATTAGTGACTCTGAAACAGTTTAACATCCCTCTGGACGAAGAGAGCAAGCTCAACATACATCACGGTTGTAGTAATGGATGGACATTTTGGCTAGCAAACCTGAAGGCTTTTGTAGAGCATGGTATTCTGCTCAACGAAACAGAAATAGATCTAAGAAATCAGGAATTGGCGGGATTTCAATTTGTAAACATGTGATATTACATATTTCTAATATTTCGTACCAAATATTCTAAACCGTTTACTTTGAGTTCGTAAACCGTTTGCATTTGTTGCCCGAGTTTTCCCTTTGGAAATCCTTTATTCTTATACCAAACAATGTAATACTCCGGAAGGTCGATGAGATATCTATCTTTATATTTGCCAAAAGGCATTTTAGCATTAGCTAAGGCTATCAGAAAGTCTTTTTGAAGTTGTGAATTCAAGTATCGGTAAGTGTAGGCTAAAATTAAGATGGAATGTTATTCGTACTCGCGATAAAACCACATTAAGGTTTCTACTTTTTTCTGCCACTTTGCTTGTGCCTCCTTATTTTTGGAATGTTCGGTCTCTTCATCATATCGTTCCTGCATATTAATTCTCATGCGCTCCACAAGCTTATACATTTTATTCAAATCTCTACGTATATTGCCGCCTGCATCGTACTCTTTCAATCTCTTTCTCATGATTCTAGCATGAAGCTCTGATATATCGAAGTGCAATTGCTCATGAGACAATAGATAATCTGACATTTGACCTCTTTTAACCCATGATAGAGAAGGGTAACAAAAACTATCTACCTGGTAATCTAATTCTATATCTCCTTTATCTTTCCCGTAAGACCATTGATAGGTTATGCCTGTATTCACACTTGCATCAAAGTGACTTGTGGAATGGGGTCTGCCTCTAAAATCAGACCAAGCCAGCTCGCTTCTTTCCGTGTACGAGAATTTCCCCACATAGCCATTATTGTTACCGGCAAAAAGTAAAAATAAAATAACAATAAAGTTTTTCATCATAATTGTAACAATTATGCCCAACCAAAGTTATACTTTCCGTTTTATACTGCTGAAGAGACAATATGGGGCAAATATTGCTTGCTATGTATAAAACAGTCTTTTTGTAAATTCCAAAAAGCTTCGTATCCCAATAATACTGCGGCTCTGAAATCTAATTTGGATAAAATTCCAATTGTATTCCTTACAATCAATTATAGTGCCAAGAACCTTAAAATAATCCGAATGATCTTTCTAAGATAACCTTAACAGTATCAAATATATAAAAAAATACATTTTTTTTACAGGGAAATTTTAAATTTTATTAAGAATCAAATAAAATTTTTCTGATTATTACAAGTAACTATTCTGAAGATGGCTTTATTCTACCACTTTGAGCTTCAAGTCATCTTCAAATTTTATAAGGTAAGTTGCTTTATTATAATATCCTCCTAAAGGCTTTTTTGCGTAGTTAAACTTATTCTCTACATATTCGGTAGTTCCCTCAAAAGAAACAGCATGATAGACATCATCTGCTGTACCTAATCTCATAAGAACATCATAAGCTATATCAAACCCACGTACGGCCCAATTGTTGGGAAACACACCATATCGCTCTTTATATTTCTTTTCAAAATCAGATACCTTTTTAGTACTATTTTCACCTTCTTCCTCATCTTCATCATCAAACTCTTTATCCACAGAAGGGTAATGCATATGCAGTTTTGACAAGTGTTCGTTCTTAATATTATCATCATCAAAAGACGTGTTTTTATCACTTGTAAATAGGGTAATTTTATGACTTTCAGCTTTAGCGTATAGTTGAGGGATAACATTACTCAGCATAGCCACATCGCTAGACTCTAGAAAAACCCAATTCGGTTTATTTTTATCCAACACTGCATCCAAACGAACAGCATATAAATAATTCCCTTCTTCTATTTTTGCAACCTTAGCACCAGGGAATTTAGCTATTAATTTTTCCTTAATTTCTTCGTATTTTTTACCTTGTTGCACAATAAGAATGATATTTTTATCGGTAGTATCTTTTTCTACGAAAGAAATTATTTTTTCCTGTAACATTTCATTAGAAGGTCTGGTCTGGAAGAAATTGTCATACAAACTTGATTCTCTTCTTGAAGCAGGAGAAAACACTGGAGTATTGTACTTTTTTAGCTCTGCAGCTACTACTTCAAGATTAGATTGATACAAAGGACCAATAACTACATCGGTATCGTCAAAATTGTTTTCCTGTAAAATTCTTTTGATATGTGCACCATTGTTATTCTTATGCGTATCATATACATTTAATTCTGTAGTAATTCCTCTAGTCTTTGCAGAATCAATTGCCATCAAGACACCACTGTATAGATCTAAAGAAATCCGTAAGCTTTGTTTATTCTTTAATTGCTCTTCTATTTCTTGCCTGGCATTCAGATCCAAGGTATCTACACTAAACGGAAGCATCACTGCAATTTTCTTAGGTTTAAAATTGTACAGTTTACTGCTCAAATCTATATATCGTTCTCCTCTTATTACATCTACACTTAAGGTATCTAACGGTTTTTGCTCTGGAATTGTAATTACCATTCCTGCTTTTAAACCATCTTTGATATAAGGATTCATTTTCAACAGAGAATCTGCCGAAATATCCAACCTTCTTACCAAATTAAACATCGTCTCTTTTGGAGGTATTTCATATAATTGGAATCCTGGTTGCAAAGAATCTTTTAGAGAAACAAAAATGGTTGTTGGAACTGTAATCTCCATCCCAATTGGAAAATTAGGATCCATATTTGGGTTCATCTGCTCTAATTCGCTCATGGTAATCCCATGTCGTCTAGCAATACCAAATTTGGTTTCCTTAGGCTTTATAACATATTTTGTCGTTCTGGATAATCGAGAATCAACACTATCAATAACGGTCTCCTGAACTTGTTTTTTCTCATAAACCGGTATTCTTAATTTGTCTTTCTTCTTAATTTGTTCAGAATACAATCGTTTATTGAATTTTTTAATGTCTTCTACAGTGATATCGTATTTTTTTGCAATTCCATATAAGGTTTCCTTTCTTTTTACCTTATGTGTAATGTAACGAACCACCTTTCTATTTTCTGGATCTTCTGCCTTTAGACCATCCAAAATCTCTTGTTTATTGCCTTCGGTATTTTCAATGCTTGTTTCCTCTTTCTTTTCAGCTTTTCCTACATTAAGAATTTGACCAACATTAATACCATTTACGGCTTCGGGATTGAGTAAGTAGATAGTTTCGACGGTAATTTCATATTTCTTAGACAGGCTATACACTGTATCCCCTTGCTCGACCACATGAGTTTTGTATTCTTGATCATCTGTAATTGGGATAGCCAAAATCTCTCCTTCCTGAATACCATCTTTGGCTGTAGGATTGATCTTGTAAATGGCTTCTGGAGTAGTATTATACTGCTTTGCTATTCTGTATACATTTTCTCCTTTTACAACAGTATGACTCTTATATTGCTGCGCATACGAAAACGCTACAAAAAACAGTAAAAAAATCAATAAATACTTTTTCATCTAAACTTATCTTTTGTTTCCCAATTTCAAAAAACCGGAGTATTATAGTATCGTTCTTATTCCCACTCGATCGTAGCAGGCGGTTTCGAACTGATGTCATAGACTACTCTATTAACGCCTTTTACCCGGTTTATTATTGCATTCGAAGTTTTTTGTAAAAACTTATAAGGTAGATTTACCCAGTCTGCCGTCATTCCATCCGTACTTTCTACCGCTCTTAGTGCCACACAGTTTTCATAGGTTCTTTCGTCTCCCATAACTCCAACACTCTGTACAGGTAGCAATATCGCTCCTGCTTGCCATACTTTATCGTATAGTCCGTTTTCTTTAAGACCATTTATAAAAATAGCATCAACTTCCTGCAAAATACGAACTTTCTCACTAGTAATATCCCCTAAAATTCTAATTGCAAGTCCCGGACCAGGAAAAGGATGTCTCCCTAATAGTTCCTTATTCATTCCCATAGAAGCTCCTACTCGTCTTACCTCATCTTTGAATAACATCTTTAAAGGCTCTACTATTTTTAGCTTCATATAATCTGGCAATCCTCCTACATTGTGATGACTTTTGATCGTCGCACTAGGGCCTCCAGAGACAGAAACACTCTCTATTACATCTGGATATATTGTTCCTTGTGCCAACCATTTTACATCTTCAATAGCATGAGCTTCATCATCAAAAACTTCTATAAATACGCGCCCAATAGCTTTGCGTTTTTTCTCAGGATCTTTTTCACCAGCTAGGGCTTCCAAAAAGCGTGCCGAAGCATCTACTCCTTTTACGTTAAGTCCCATTCCTTTATACTGCGCCAATACATCTGTAAATTCATTTTTACGAAGTAATCCATTGTTCACAAAAATGCAATACAGGTTTTTTCCTATAGCCTTATGCAGTAGCATTGCAGCTACTGAAGAATCTACCCCTCCAGAAAGTCCTAATACTACTTTATCATTACCCAGCTGTTCTTTTAACTTACTTACCGTTTCATCTACAAATGAATCTGGAGTCCAATCCTGAGCTACACCAGCAATATCTACCAAAAAGTTCTTTAATAACTGTGTTCCATCTTTAGAATGATACACTTCTGGATGAAACTGAATTGCATAAGTATCTTCTTCGTTTATTTTGAATGCGGCATTCTTCACATCATGGGTACTTGCCAAAAGCACACTATTTGTTGGTAATTCTTTGATGGTATCACTGTGGCTCATCCAAACCTGTGAACCTTCGGAAATATTTTCAAATAGTTCATTTCCATTGATATACGATAAATTTGCTCGACCGTATTCACGAGTATTCGAAGCGGCTACTTGTCCGCCCCCAAAATGAGCGAGGTATTGCGCACCATAACAAATACCAAGTAATGGTTTTTTACCTTTTATTTCGGAAAGATCAGGATGTGCAACATCGTCTCCTCTAACAGAAAGAGGACTCCCGGATAATATCACTGCGCTATATGCGTCAATATCTTTTGGAGGTTTGTTATATGGATGTATTTCTGAGTAGATATTGAGCTCTCTCACACGACGCCCAATAAGTTGTGTAACCTGTGAACCGAAGTCCAGAATAAGTACCTTGTTGTTTTGCATAGGCAAAAATAAAATTAAATTGATAACCTTGAAATCCTAATCGGTATAATTTTATGTCCAACTAGTAATTTTAGAAAAGCTACAAATATTTTAGATCTTGGCTACACTATTCACAACGTTAAACAGAAATAATTTTATCTTTTATTGCTTTCATTATCAAACCCGCAGTATTCTTCACCCCAAGTTTGCTGATTAGGTTTTTTCTATGCCCTTCTACGGTACGAGTACTTAAAAACAATTGCTCCGCAATTTCGGTAGTAGTGTATTCTTTGGTAATCAATTCCAGCACTTCTAACTCCCTGGATGTGAGTTGGTAATTTTTCCCTATGGCAGGTGGTTTATTAGCCTTATTCTTAAGTCCTTTCAGCAATGCTTGAGACACAAAGGAATTAAAATAAACTCCTTTCTCATATACCGATCGAATTGCTTCTTCTAATTCTTTTTGGTTCGTATCTTTTAAAAGATACCCATTGGCTCCTATTTCCATGAGATAAGAAGTCATACGTTCTTCTTTATGCATGGTGAGGATAATTATCTTTATGTCTGGAAATGTCTTCTTCAACGCTATTGTGGTATCCACACCATTCATTTCTTCCATTTCCAGATCTAGTAGAATCACATTAGGAACTATGTGATCCAGTTGCTCAAGAAGATCTTTACCACTCACAGCTTCCAATACCAACTGAATGTCTGAGATTTTATTCAACAATGATTTTATCCCTTCTCGAAAAAGGTTATGATCATCTATCAAACCAAGTTTTATTGTTGCCATTTTTACGGTGGTGTTAAATTTCAAAATACACTAACATACTATTCTAATTGCCATTCCATTTTTGGGTTTCAAAAAATTCATGGTACCTGACAAAACCGAAAGTCGACTTTCTATATTCTTAAGGCCCAACCCTTTTTTATTTGAAAGGCCTTTATGATTCAAACCAACACCATCATCCTGATACAATAGAACCAGAGCGTCATTTTCGTGTTTGATTTCTATACCAATGTTCTTGGCTTTTGCATGTTTTAGGGTATTATTAATCAATTCTTGAACAATTCTATATAAATTAAGCTCTTTTGGTTTAGGTACTATTTTACTGGTATTATCTTTGAAATCTATACGAATTTTCCCTGTATCATTAATGGTTTGTACCAAACTCTGTAAAGCCTCGATCAACCCAAGTTTTTCTAAAATTACTGGTCGCAAATCCTGAGAAATCCCTCGAACACTTTGAATCATATCATCCAAAAAAGCCGCCATCTTATTGGTGATCTCCTCTAACTCTTTTGCAGGCAAGGACGGTGTGATCTGCCCAAAATACAACTTTGTTGTAGTGAGCATGGCTCCAACTTCATCATGAAGCTCTTTGGCTACTCTACTCCGTTCTTCTTCCTGGCTTAGGATGGCAGTCTCTAGTAGTTCTTTTTGATAATCTGACTCGATTTTTTGATGTTTCTTCTGCTGCGCAAGCAAACGTCTTTGATAAATAATAAAAAATATTATTACAGATAAAGACAACATAAAAATCACACCCATACCAATGATGATAATCTTCAGTGTAATAGCTTCTTCGGACGCACCCATAGCGCAATGGTATAAAAAATGGTTAATACGATATTCACGATGGCATGCAATCCCCAAAGAATCAAACTAGCCTCAGACACTTCTTTGAACAAGCTGTTATTCATATAAAACAGTATTAAATTGCTAGAAAAATAGATCAAAAAACCAGAGTTGATCCAGAACATAGGATTCGTCTCCAAGGCACTATACTTAACCTCTTTAAGTAAAGCATAAAAGTAACTCAAAGCAAAAACAACAACGAGCAATCCCATAAGGGTGGTTACATTAGAATTAAAGGTAAACAAATCCTGGAAAAAAATTGTGTTCAGTATCGCAAACCCGGTAAAACCAACACCAATTATGACAAGGTATTTTACATCAAACACTTTACGTAAAGGTTCTTTGTATATATTGAGAATTAGAAGAAATTCGATGACCGTATAAAAATGATAAATAGGTAGGTTATTTATTTTTTTATACCATAATATCCTTGAAACTACCTCAACCAAAAGTGTCACCAAAACCAGGATGGCTAACTTTTTTTGCACAGCTGCCAAAACTTTGGATCTCGCCAAAAATATTACTGCTGGAACAAACAACAATACAAAGGCAACCAGGGTTAGGTTCTTAAACATTTGTTCACTCATCTAATCAACAATTAAAATTCATATATCATGAAATACCAAGTATTAAGTACAGGTAGGAGGACATGGTGTAAGATACTCTACCAATGTCTCATCGGGGCCGGACATTGTTTCTATCACTCCTTTGAGTCCCATATGATTTTCTTTAATTCCTTTGGCATTAAATCCTAATGTTGGCGTAAAAGAAATCATATCTTTTTTAGAAAACTTGTTCATATCCACTCCTGGATACAATGTGATTCCTGTGATATTACCAAGAATCTCATTTATGTATCTCATAATTTTTTGATCTGTTTCATCTTCGTTTCCTATTGAATAATGTAATACCCTCACTCTGGCATTGACATCATTGCAATGAAACAAATCATCGATCAAGTGCATGTCTATTTCGTTCCAGTTATCACCAATCATTTTCTTAAAAGTTTCCGGAACATACTCTGCTGTCAATCCAACTTTTACGATCGGTATAAATTCAAAAACAAGATCTTCTTTGTCGTTAATCATCAAAAAAGGGCAAAACGTAACTTCCTCAACATTATCATCCTGTAGCGCTAAACAAATCTTGACATTCTCAATGGGTTGATTAGCTTTTATCTTATTCAACCTTTTAATATCTTCTTTACTCAAAATAAAATGATCCACTCTATAATGCTGTCCGGTAAGCTTATCCCATTTATGAAAATGTCTCGCTAATTTTAGCACATCTTCTTTACACCAATTATTTCGACAATCTTTGAAATATGTGGCAGTACTTTTTTCTTTTTGTTGTGTGATTGCATTTTCCATTTGTGTGATTATTAGGAGTTAACATTTTTCAACATTAAAGCTACTCAAAAAAACCTTACCAACTAACTATCAAACCATTAACACGTAGTAACCATTACAAAACAAGTATTTTCCACGGTTTTACATTTTCGGTATTTATGGTCTTTTAAATAGCACTTATCTAAAGCAATTTTGGAATGTCGTATAGGTGATCTGTTTAAAGACTTCCATACATAAAACACATAAATGTCAAAACACAGTAATTAATAATAGACGTATTATGAAAAATCACACAAAAAAAGTATTACTACTTACCTTGTTATCCCTATTAATATTGGGGTGCAGTAAAGATGATGGAAACGAACTACCACCTCCAACCATTGGAGTAGAAGAACTACCGGGAATAGATTTAGAAGAATTTGAGACAGATCTTGGAGCAATTGGTATCAGCATTAATGCACGAGACATTGCCAGAAAAGGATATCGACCTACCTTTGCAGATATTACAGTAACTGCAACCACTGGCGATTACAGCCAAAAGATATCCTTTGATGAGTTTAACAATCTAGCTACTTTATCGCTAAAAAACGAAGATTTATCTGAAGAAGCCCAGGCCGAACTCAAAGACGGGGTTCCTATTTCTGTTCGTGTTCTTGATGAAAATGAGAATGAACTAGCCACAAAATCCATTACAAAACTCTCATTTACTTCTAGCCCATCTGAAGAACATATTCCCGCAGACAACTTAGAAGATCGTTATGCAAAAGTAAATCTTCGAGAGGACGTGAGACATTATGTTCAAATCGTAAACCAGGACTCTAATGAAATTTACGGGGCGCCTAACTCCATTTTTTTCCAAATACTGTCCTACTTAACACGCCAATAGTTGCCAGCAAGCTAGATGATTTGGACTACAATTCTGAAAACACAGAAACCTTTACCACTTACAGATTTGCTGAAATTCCTGGAGAAGAAGGAGTGTTTACTATTGCTGTTCACAATGGGGACGATATCCATTATTTATATATCGTCCCGGCAAATTCTGAACTTCGTATTCAAAGCAAAGCTAATTTAATTCGAAATGGAGGCAACAACACTGGCGCTCCTCCAAATTATAAATTCAGAATTGAAAAAGTAGAAGCGGGTTTATATACCATAACTCCAACATTTACGGGCAATCCATTATTTTTGATTAACGACCGCCTTAATGCAGGCAACACCAACTCCGAACCCGCATATTTCAGAATTCTATCATTTGATATTGATTGGGACATACAGCCTATTGAATCAAAGTTCATGCATCCCATTCTTCCTCCATCGGCAACCTCGGAAGCCTATAACAGTACCTTACGAAATTGTAGTAGTGGAACCTTACAACAAACTATCGGGCGATCAGAATCGCTAGAAACCAAAGAAGTTCTAGGATGGGAAGAATCGATGTCTGTAAGCACTACACAAGAGTATTCGGTTTCGGTAACCATAGAAGCAGAAGTTTCTACAAAATTCTTTGGTGCAGGAGGCTCTGTACGAAGTTCGGTGACAGGCAGCTACTCATTCAGTAAATCTCGAACAACTACGAGCACCAGATCCGGTTCTTTTGAAGAAACCAGAACCACAGAAATTTCTACAGAACGCACTCAGGAAGTACCCCCGGGAACTGCTATTACAGTAGCAGATGTATATCAAACCTATGAAAATGTAAGAATCCCGTATGTGCAACGCTTTAGAATTAAAGGAAACTATCAAGAAGACGGCAAAGCATTATCTGGAGAAGAAATAACCACGCAATTTGCATTTAACAGCTTTACGGGAGTGATCACAGATGTGCAAAGTGATTATATCGAAGTAACTGTAAGAGGAACCAACCTCATCAACCGATTAATCGAAACTGAAACCATCTCAAAAGACATAGAAGGAGCCTGTGACAACTAATAAAAAATAGAATATTCATTTAATAAAGACATCTTAACCAAGATGTCTTTTTATGTTCTATGATTTTAGTTAATTTTATAGTACAGAATCTTGACGCACTCCCATGACACCAATTATCTTTTCTTCTATACTACGAGATCTACAGGAAGCTTCCAAAACGGTTGGTCATCCTTTTCGATATTTTACCCTCGGCACATGTAGTATTAATGGAACACCAAGATTAAGAACCGTTGTATTACGGGAGACAGATAATGATCTCAATATGGTGATTTATACCGACAAAAGATCTAAAAAAATAACCCATATCAGAGAACATGATATTGTAAGTTTACTTTTTTTGGATTCGGATCGTTTGATTCAATTATCGATAAAAGCAAAAGCCGAAATTGTAGAAGATCCCCAAATCCTGAAAAGCATCTGGGAACAAATTCCAGAAAAATCACGAAAAGATTACCGATCAAAACATGCCCCCGGCGAAGCTATCAACAATCCACAAAACATAGAGTTTCTGGATAAAGACAACTTTTTTACTGCTATTCGACTTATTCCTAGTAAAATTGAATATTTACGACTTAAACGCCCTAACCATCTTCGTATCTTATTCCGTAAAGAAAAAGGGGAATGGAAGGACTCATATTTGGTTCCTTAATCGACGATTAACCATCTAACATTTCAAAATGGTAAATTCTCCATCCAAAGGATGTAAATGTGTTATTAGTGTAGGTATTAATTGGGCTCCGTATTCTAGGTACATTTCTGAAAAGTTGACCGTTCGTTCTTGTAAACTCTGATTAGGGAACAACTCATTTTGCAACACCGTTACTCGTTTAACTTGATCACTTAGTTTACGTTTTTGTGCTTTTAACAATCTATTTTCTAGTACATCCAACCCCTTGAGCTGCTTAATTTCCTGAGCTTTTACAGCATTCAAAAAAGTAACATCGGTTTGTTTTGCCAAAGCATACATCTCTTCGAACTGTGCTTTAAGATGTTGGCGCTGTGGATCAAAATTGATATCGATATTTGATATCCTACGCACCTTTCTATTAATCAACTCATGTTGCTTCAAAAACAGTTCTTTATCAGAGACATCCAGTTTTTTAATTTTTGCGGCTTGTTTTTCGGTCTGAATAAGTACTGAATTACGCAACAGCAACATAGGAAAAGGAATAGCTACAGTTTCAAAATATTTTTTCAATTCCATCCAGTACGCTAACTCTCCTCCTCCACCTATATAACACAAATTAGGTAAAATCACCTCCTGATACAAAGGACGCATCATCACATTAGGGCTAAATCGTTCGGGGTAATCCTTAAGTTCTTGTAAAAGTTCTTTCTGTGTCCATTTGATATCTGTCTCATTAACCACATAAGCCCCCTCTTCTTCAACAATACGTTCTCGAATGCTCTTATCGAGATAAAACAGATTAATTTCTCTAGGATTAACCTGTACTTTATACCCTAGTTCTTTCAACGTTTCTGTTTGAGGAGTTACTTGCTCATAAACGGTCTTTTCGATTAATTCCTTTTCCATATAGGGAACAAAAAGTTGCTTTAGTTCACTATCGTTTCCATCGATAATTACCAATCCATAGGCAGCAAAAAGTTCATTCGCTAAAAATCGAGTGGCTTGGGTCAATGTTTCATGCTCTAAATATGCTTTTTTGAAAAGTGATTTTAGATAATCGGCATTGATACTTGTCCCTATTTCTGAAGCAAAAACCTCAAACACTTTGTCCAAACCTTTGGTATCAAAAACACCAACTGCTCCTCCGTCTTTTCGATTCCATTGTATTTTTTTACCAAATAGATTGAAATAATTGATTTCATCAAAATCATGATCTTCTGTAGCCATCCAATACACGGGTACAAAATCATAGTTTTGATACTTTTCTTTTAATTCTTTAGCAAGATTAATTGCGGAAACAATCTTATATAAAAAATACAGTGGTCCTGTAAAAAGATTAAGCTGATGACCGGTCGTAACCGTAAATGTGGTTGATCTTGTAAGTAATTCCAAGTTTTCTTTGGTTTCCTCAGAACAATCATACCCTTGATATTGTCTTTGGAGTGCATTTACCAACACCGCTCTATGCTGAGAAGAAAAAGAATCTTGTTTTTCTTTGATCTGATCTTCAAATTCTGAAATTTTCGGAAAACGGTGGTACAGCGATTGCAATTCGGGTTTTTGATCCAGATAATCACAAATTAATGTTGAAAAGTAATTCGTTTCTTTAAACGGAATACACTCACTAGGCATAGAAAACTTTTTTTGAGAGGTTAAATATACATTAGATTGTAATGGTAAATCCTAAATTTTAGTTAATACAGATTATATCCTAAATTTAACTCGGTATTTTACAATTTCTAATTATCAAATCATCAATGAAAAAAACATTCTTCGCGCTATTTGTCGTTTCAGCATTAATAACTTACTCTCAAAATAAATTACAATCTCCAAAAGAGTTTCTTGGATACGAGATAGGAGAACAATTTACACGTCATGCTGATGTTGTAAATTACTTTCGACATGTTGCAGACAATTCTAATTTGGTTACTTTTCAATCGTATGGAAAAACCAATGAACGAAGAGCATTAGCCTATGCCATTGTATCGTCTCAAGAAAACCTGAATAATCTAGAAACTTTACGCAAAGATCATCTAAAAAACACCGGTATAGTTGAAGGTGTCTCCTCATCAAAAAAAGCTATTGTTTGGTTGAGTTATAATGTACATGGAAATGAAGCGTCGAGTACTGAAGCTGCAATGCAGACCATTTATGAATTGATTACTACTAAAACCGATTGGCTTCAAAACACAATAGTGATCATCGACCCTTGTATTAATCCCGATGGTCGTGATCGATATGTAAATTGGTATAATGAGGTAAAAGCAACCCCATACAACACCAATCAGGTAGCTGTAGAACATAACGAAAGATGGCCAGGAGGAAGACCTAATCACTATCTATTTGATCTGAACAGAGATTGGGCATGGGCTACACAAGTTGAAACACAACAGCGATTAAAGGTTTACAATCAATGGCTGCCTCATATACATGTAGATTTTCATGAGCAGGGGATCAACGAACCGTATTACTTTGCTCCAGCGGCAGAACCATTTCACGAAGTGATTACCCCATGGCAAAGAGATTTTCAGACACAAATTGGTAAGAATAATGCTAAGTATTTTGACGCAGAAGGATGGTTATTTTTTACCAGAGAACGTTTTGATTTGTTATATCCGAGTTATGGAGACACCTACCCTACTTTTATGGGGGCAATTGGTATGACCTATGAGCAGGCAGGACATGGTCGTGCAGGACTTGGGATACAAACTGATGAAGGGTTTGTACTTACTCTTAAGGATAGGGCGTTACACCATACCACCACGGGTCTATCCACCATCGAAATGGCGTCAAAAAATGCAGAACAACTAAACACCGAGTTCAAAAAGTTTTTTGCTAATACTAATTTCAAGTACAAAAGCTATGTCTTAACTGGTGAGCAAGATAAAATTCAAGCACTTACCAAACTTTTGGACAAACACCAAATAAAATATGGTTTCACCAATGCTACAAAAGTATCTGGTTTTAATTTCTATACAAACAACCAGAGCAGTATCAATGCGAGTGGCGCATTGGTAGTGAGCACCAATCAGCCTAAAGGCACTATGGTAAAAGTTCTTTTTGAGCCTAATGCAAAATTAAGTACCCCTCTTACTTATGACATTACCGCCTGGAGTATTCCCCATGCCTATGGTTTGAATGCAGTGGCTTCTACTTCATTCGTTCCTGCAAATGGTACTTCAAAACCACTCAATACTGCAAACACTACAAATACATCGGGTGCTGGGTATATTGCAAAATGGAATAGTATAGATGATGCTCAGTTTTTGGCTGATTTACTTCAAAAAAAGATTAAAGTACGATTTACGGAAAAAGACTTTTCAAATAATGGCAACGCATTTAAAAAAGGGAGCTTAATCATTACCAAAAGTGATAATAAAACGGTTGTCAACTATGATCAAATTGTTGTGGATATTGCCAATAAACACCAACGTAAGTTGCACGCAGCATCAACCAGTTTTGCCAATAAAGGTGTGGATTTTGGATCTCCTGATGTGAAACTAATCAACAATCAAAGAATTGCTTTATTAAAAGGTAAGTACACTTCTTCTTTGAGTTATGGAGCTATTTGGCATTTTTTCGAACAGCAATTAGAATTTCCGGTTACCTCAATAAACACAAATTACTTTAAAGATGTGGATTTGAGGCAATTTGATGTCTTGATTATGCCTAACGGGTATTACAACGGATACCTAGATAAAAGCACCCTTGCTAAAATCAAAAAATGGGTACAATCAGGAGGTAAAGTGATTGCAATTGCCAGTGCAGTAGATGCTTTTTCTAACCAAGATGGATTTGATCTCAAAAAGAACACATCTGAAGACAAGAAGGCGGAAACTACTGGTAACCTAATCCCTTATGATCAAAGAGAAAATGAAAGTGTAAAAGGCTTTATCACCGGAAGTATTTTTAAAACAAAAGTAGACACCTCTCATCCTATGGCTTTTGGATATGATGATACTTATTTTAGTCTAAAACTTGGAAGTTCTTCTTATCAATTACTACAAGATGGGTACAACATTTCATATATAGAAAAGCCAGAAAATGTTTCGGGATTTGCAGGAGAAGATGCATTAAAAACATTGGACAATTCCTTGGTTTTTGGCGAAGCTCGAATTGGTGACGGTAGTATGATCTATATGGTAGACGATCCTTTGTTTAGATCGTTCTGGGAAAATGGAAAGTTATTCTTTGTCAATGCTATTTTCTTTGCCAATAATAATAAATTTAGACTTTAACATATTATCAATTAAATATAACTCAATGAATATCCAACACATTCCTAAAAAAGCAGCATCGATGCTACTGCTAACCGCAGTATTGCTATCGAGTTGTGATAAAAAGAAGGAGACAGCAGAAAGCATGAAAACCGAAGAAACAAAAAATCTCTTATTAGAAGAGTGGACTGGAGATTATGGAGGTACTCCTGCCTTTGATAAAATGAAGGTAGCTGATATCAAACCCGCCCTTGAAAAAGGAATGGAAATCAATCTACAGGAAATCGAAAAAATAGCGAACAACACAGAGCCTCCAACCTTCAAAAACACCATTGAAGCTATGGAACGTTCTGGTCAAGAATTAAGTAGAGCTTTTACTTATTACGGTATTCTAAGCAGTAATATGTCCTCTACAGAATTTAGAGAGGTACAAAAAGAAATGGCTCCAAAAATATCTGATTTCAGATCTAAAATTTCGCAAAACGAGAAATTATTTCAAAGAATCAAAGCGGTATACGAAAGCTCACAAAAGACACCTTTGGAAGCAGATCAACAGAGAGTGGTACAACTGGTATACGAGCAGTTTGCTATGAATGGAGCAGAACTAGACGCCGAAAAGAAAAAAGGTATGCCGAAATTAATAAAGAATTGTCTGGACTATATACTAATTTCTCTAATAATATTTTGGCAGATGAGGAAGGGTATGTTACCTATCTTACCAAGGATCAACTTAGTGGATTATCAGAGCCTTTGATTAAGGCGTATGCCAAAGCAGCTACAGATCGTGGTGAAGAAGGTAAATACGCGGTTACAAATACCAGATCGTCTATGGATCCTTTTTTAACCTACTCAGACGAACGAGACCTCAGAGAGAAAGTATGGAAAAATTACTACTCTAGAGGAGACAATGGAGATGATCATGATAACAATGAAAATATTTCTAAAATTCTTAAACTTAGAAAAGAACGCGTAGGCCTTTTGGGATATGACAATTATGCCGATTGGAGATTACAAAACAGAATGGCCAAAAATCCAGAAAATGCAATGACGCTTATGAATGCCGTTTGGCCTGCTTCGATTGCACGTGTAAAAGAAGAAGTAGCAGATATGCAAGCCGTTGCCGATGCTAATGGGGATAAGATTACTATTGAACCTTGGGACTACCGCTACTATGCCGAAAAAGTGCGTAAAAAAATACGACCTAGACTCAGACGAGGTAAAACAATATTTACAATTAGATAAACTACGTGAAGCCATGTTCTTTGTGGCTGGAGAGTTGTTTAATTTCAAATTCTCAGAAATCGCAGAAGGAAAAGTTCCTGTTTTTCATCCTGATGTAAAAGTTTGGGAAGTAAATGACAAGACTACAGGAGAACACATTGGATTATGGTATTTGGATCCATTTGCAAGAAAAGGAAAACGTTCTGGTGCCTGGGCGACTACTTATAGAAGCCACACGACCTTTGATGGTAAAAAGACAGTTCTTGGATCGAACAACTCCAATTTTGTAAAACCCGCTCCCGGCGAGCCTGTTTTGGTATCTTGGGATGATGCAGAAACATTTTTCCATGAGTTTGGTCATGCACTACATTTCTTTGCCTCCGAAGTGAGATATCCTACACTAAATGGTGGAGTTAGAGATTATACAGAATTTCAATCTCAGTTACTAGAAAGATGGTTATCTACAGACAAAGTGATTGATAATTACTTGATGCATTACAAGACGGGAGAGCCTATCCCAAAAGCATTAGTAGAGAAAATTAAAAAAGCAGCAACTTTTAATCAAGGTTTTGCTACTACAGAATATTTAGCATCTGCCTTAATGGATATGAAATTTCATCTTGCAGATCCATCTAATATTGATGTAGATAAATTTGAAAGAGAAACTCTAGCCGAACTAAAAATGCCTAAAGAATTGGTGATGCGTCATCGCACTCCTCATTTTGGACATGTTTTTTCTGGAGAAGGATATGCAACAGCTTACTATGGCTATATGTGGGCAGATGTACTTACGTCTGATGCTGCCGAAGCATTTGCAGAAGCTCCAGAAGGATTTTATGACAAAGAAGTAGCCGATAAATTAGTTAAATATTTATTCGCTCCAAGAAATGCTATGGATCCTGCTGAAGCTTATAGAAAGTTTAGAGGTCGTGATGCAAATATAGAGGCATTGATGAAGGACAGAGGTTTTCCGGTTCCTAAGTCTTAAAACTCATATACAAATTGTAAAGCCGAAACTATTTGTTTCGGCTTTTTTTATATTTACCAAAACAAGATCAATTTGACATATGAATGATACGGTACGACTCGAGTCGGAAAAAATAATAAACACTATTGACCAACTTGAAAAAGAGTTGCCGATCGATTTCCAAATTCGAACCTAAGAAAGATATGTCTTCAGTTTTTGACCATTGCCCAGCAAAGTCAACATAATATTCACTGGATATCGAGGCCCAATATTTCGTTACGATTTTTTTCCTACCTTATTATACTAATAGGTATAGCCGGGTTACTGTATAGTATTACGTTAATTGACCTCAAAATTGAAAATACCACATTGGCTAATGTGGTCACCGTCTCTGAGGCTATTTTCAATGACATCATACTTGTAGGTGCAGCTATTTTCTTTTTAGTGTCTTTAGAATCCCGCCTTAAAACCAGGAAAGCTTTAAAATCTCTAAATGAACTTAGAGTAATTGCTCATGTTATCGATATGCACCAGCTTACCAAAGATCCTTATGTAAATGATAATCCAGAATCTGCTACCGAACATTCTCCAAAACGAACACTTACCAAGTTTGAGTTACAACGATATCTGGACTACTGTTCCGAAGCAACCGCTTTGGTAGGAAAAGTAGCCGCACTATATTCTCAAAGTTTACCAGAAGAAGCCGTAGTAAGCGCAGTAAATGAGATAGAAACACTGACAACAGGATTAAGTAGAAAGATTTGGCAAAAACTAATCATTCTGAACAATTAATAAGCATTTCAAAACCACGAACGATACACAGTTACATTTTTATTAAACCCAAGTGTAAAATTTGTTTTATTGAACCCCCATTACACGATAAATTTTAGGTAAAAAACACCGTATTTCTGTGTTGTTTTTTATCAAGTACACATTCCTTTTAATCAAAACAATTTATACAAATAAAGAAATACAGTCGGTTTTGAATAATTATCATTAAATTCAATATTTCATTGAAAAAACAATAATTTAAACCTCAAAAAAGGCTCCAATATTAAACTATTGTTAATTTTAATCCTTTTTGCGTTTTTTTCAAGTTGTCTATTTTTTATTAAAATGAAGCTTTTTTAATCATATTTTTAATATCGTCAAGAGAACCATTATCGTTTTCTAATTCCTATCAATTTTCTTATAAAAATACTTCAATTTACAATTTGATCGCAAAACATTAGCCACAATTTCAAAGGGTATTTTGAATACTATTTTTAGATAATTTTGTCCCCGATTTCAAAAACAAAAACTAAACGAAAAAATCTCAATCATGTTAAAAAAATTACCCATTCTACTAGCTGCTATTTCTGTATTCATCTCATGCGAAACAGAAGATTTTGATATTGCACCTTTGCAAACTGATCAAACAAATACAGAAGAAACAGATACTATTGGTGTTGATCCAAATAATGAAGATGTAACCGATTTATGTATCGTACCACAAAGGCTTACTGCTGGAGAAGTTACTACAGAAAAAGTAAATGTAACTTGGGATGCTGAAAATTCTCAAAGTCTTACATGGGAAATCCGATATGCTGAGAAGCCAGTATCATTAGATGACACATTTACAGCTATCATTAACGATTCTGAATTGATATCAACTCAAACAAATACAGTAACTATCAACAACCTAAAATCTTCTACAGAGTACATCGTGATTGTAAGAACTAAATGTTCTGACACAGAATTTAGCAAGTGGAGTAGTTCTTTATTAATCACAACTTTATAATACAATACTACAGTACTATTTGAATTAGCCAAAAAAAATATAAGTAGTATACACATAAAAAGGAGGTCAATATTGACCTCCTTTCACATTTAATAGTATTTCGTTACTATTCTTACAGTCCTTACTAGGATGATCATGACCTCATCATTTTTACAAGAACAAACATTTCCTTATACAAATAACATACTCCTAACAATCAACAAAGCAAAAAACGCGTATCTTGAAACTAAATTTTTGTTTCATTTTTATATTTATGACGCAACCTTCATCTATCCCAACATACGAGCTTATTGATCACTCCAATAATAAACTCTTATTTAATATCCGGAGAATGGAGGATATTTATGATCAACAAAAAGGAAATACCGATCAACCACATCGTCATGATTTTTACACCATAATTTTCGCAAAAAAAGCTTCTGGTATTCATCTTATCGATTTTAATGAATATCAACTCTCCGATAACCTTATTTTTTTCGTAAGTCCCGGACAAGTACACCAAATTATAGAAAAAGAGCAATCCAATGGATGGGTTATTACTTTCTCAAGAGAATTTCTGGAAGAGAATCATATCGACTATTGTTTTATAGAAGACATTAACTTATTTACTGATTACGGGCAATCGCCCCCATTACCTCTTGATGAACAAGAAATTGATATTTTGAATCAGTACAGCCATCAGATGCTAACTACCTTAAGCTCGGAAACCAAATTTAAGATGTCTGCGATAGGAGCTCTTTTGAAACTTTTTCTAATCACCTGTAACAACATATGTACTTTGGAACAAAAAAATCCACAACAGGTACATGCCGGCACCACTATCCTTAAAGCCTATAAAAATCTGGTCGAAAATCATTTTTCTGAATGGCACAAGGTACATCAATATGCAGAAGAGTTACATGTTACTCCCGATCATTTGAACCGCACTATTAAGCTTTTAATTAGTAAAACCGCCAAAGAATACTTGCAATCCAGAATCATAATTGCAGCCAAGAGAATGCTGTACTTCTCGGATCTTACCACCAAAGAAATTTCATATGAATTAGGATTTTCTGAACCTTCTAACTTCAGCAATTTTTTCAAGAAAATCACCGGTATATCTCCTTCTCAATATGGAAAATAGGATATATATCGGATTTTTATATGCCTATCCAGTGTTCTCGCATTTCTTCTTTACTATAGTATCACCAACTTTGTACTGCAAACTAATTTATAAAAGAAAGGTGACACAATGAAAACAACATTGCACAAAGCAGAAACAAGAGGAAAAGCAAATCATGGATGGTTGAATTCCTACCACTCTTTTAGTTTTGCTAATTACTACAATCCCGAACGAACCAACTTTGGAGCACTACGTGTTCTTAATGATGACACTGTAGCTCCAGGAATGGGTTTTGGGAAACACCCTCACGACAATATGGAAATTATTTCTATTCCATTAGAAGGCGATCTCGAACATCAGGATAGCATGGGGAATACTACGGTGATCAAAGAAGGAGACATTCAGGTGATGAGTGCAGGAACCGGTGTTTTCCATAGCGAATACAATAAAAACAAAGACAAAGAGGTCAAGTTTCTTCAAATTTGGGTGTTTCCAGACAAAAAAAACGTAGCCCCCAGATATGATCAAATAACACTTGATCAAAGGAATTTACAAGGAAACTTACAACAGATTCTCTCTCCCAACAAAGATGATCAAGGGGTATGGATACATCAAAACGCCTGGTTTCATATGGGGACTTTTGAAAAAGGAGATACTTTTTCATATCCTCTTAAAAATGGAGAAAACGGAGTTTATGTTTTTGTTTTGGAAGGAGATATAACCGTAGAAGGAGAACAGCTAAATCAACGCGATGGATACGGTATTTGGGATACGGATCAAGTTGAATTCCAATCCAACAGCACATCAAAATTATTACTAATAGAAGTACCAATGTCTATTTAAAACATATTAACATGCAACTAGTAGAAAATTTAAAATGGCGTTATGCCACAAAAAAGTTTGATGATACTAAAAAAGTTTCAGCAACAGACCTTGACAATATAAAAGAAGCTATTTCATTATCTGCTTCATCTTATGGACTACAAGCCTATAAGGTATTGATCATAGAGGACTTGGAATTACGAAAGAAGTTACAACCGGCATCTTGGGGGCAATCACAAATAGTAGATGCTTCACATTTGATTGTATTTTGCAACTACACCAAAGTACAACCTGAAGTAATCGACGAATACTTAAAGTTGAAAGCAGATACTCAAGGATTAAATGTTGACGACCTATCTGGATATGGAGATTTTATGAAATCCAAAATAGGTAGTTTACCAGAAGATGTTGTCAAAGCCTGGACTGCAAAACAGACCTATATTGGACTTGGAAATTTACTTGCCGCCTGTGCCGAACTAAAAATTGACGCTTGTCCTATGGAAGGTTTTGAGGCCGAACAATACGAACAAATCTTAGGGCTGGAAGAAAAAGGATTATCGGCAGCAGTAATCGCAACTATAGGATATCGCTCTAGTGAAGATGGTACACAAAACAGCAAAAAAGTACGCAAACCGATAAGTGAATTGTTTGAGGTACTATAATCTCATTTCATATAAATATCAAATAAAAAGAAGCTCAAAAAAGAGCTTCTTTTTATTTACAAGATATATTTTGATAAGGAACAAGAAGATTAAACGATCTCACCGTATAAATCAAAATCTTCGGCTTCATAAATTTTAACCGTAGCAAACTCTCCTACCTTTAGATATTGTTTTGAAGCATCAATGAGCACTTCATTATCAACATCAGGAGAATCAAACTCTGTTCTTCCTACAAAGTAATTTCCTTCTTTACGATCTACGACAATTTTGAATTCCTGTCCTATCTTTTGTTGATTTAACTCCCAGGAAATCTGAGACTGAATTTCCATAATTGCGTTCGCCCTTTCCATTTTCACTTCTTCCGGGACATCATCTTCAAGCGAATACGCATGGGTATTTTCTTCATGCGAATAGGTAAAACAACCCAGGCGTTCAAAACGCATTTCTTTCACCCAATCTCTTAGGGTTTCAAAGTCTTCTTGGGTCTCTCCCGGATACCCTACGATAAGCGTTGTTCTTATAGCCATTTCTGGAACTGCCGTTCTAAATTCTTGCAGCAGTTTGGTGGTTTTGGCTTTGGTAGTGCCTCTACGCATGGATTTTAGTATCGGATCCGCAATATGCTGTAACGGAATATCGATATAATTACAAATCTTAGGTTCTTGCTTCATTACCTCAAGAACTTCCATCGGGAAACCAGTTGGAAAAGCATAATGCAAACGAATCCATTCGATTCCTTCTACCTTAACCAACACTTTAAGCAAATCGGCTAACTTTCGTTCTTTATATAAATCCAAACCGTAATAGGTAAGGTCTTGAGCGATCAAAATCAGCTCTTTTACTCCATCTGCTGCCAGTTTTTCGGTCTCTATTACCAGATCCTCAATTGGAGTAGACTTATGCTTTCCTCTCATCAAAGGGATCGCACAAAAAGAACAAGGACGATCACATCCTTCAGCAATTTTGAGATACGCATAGTTTTTTGGCGTTGTGGTAAGCCGCTCCCCTATCAACTCGTGTTTGTAATCTGCACCAAGTGCTTTTAACAGACCGGGCAATTCGGTAGTTCCGAAATATTGATCTACATCTGGAATTTCCTCTTCTAGATCGGGTTTGTATCTTTCTGAAAGACAACCAGTAACAAACACTTTATCAACAACTCCATCTTCTTTTTTCTGCACATACTCCAAAATCGTATTTACAGATTCTTCTTTGGCATTTGCAATAAAACCACAAGTATTGATCACCACAATATTTCCTTCCTCTTCATGAACTACTTCTTTGTTGTTTGCTTTTAGTTGACCCATCAACACTTCACTATCATATACATTCTTGCTACAACCAAGTGTTACAACATTGATCTTATTCTTTTTTAATGTCTTTGTTCTCATATCTTTCAGATAAAGGTGTGCAAAGATACAATGATTAAACCAAGTTTGAATACAAATTGGAGCACAATATGTTAAAGATTATTAGGCTAATTAAACCTTTTGTATATTACTGAGTCCAAATCTACAAACATTACTACCCTATGAAAAAGGTCTACCTATTATTAGCCTTGGTTGGTTTTGGTATACTATCATGTTCTGAAGATGATAATACCAGCGAGCTCCCGCCAGATTCTCCGGATTTAAGTCAAATGTATTTTCCGCCAGTTACCACCCAGGAATGGGAAAAAGCTTCCATATCTGATTTGGGATGGAATGGAGATGAAGAACAGTCTTTGTATGACTTTTTAGAAAATAACAACACCAAAGCTTTCATTATTTTGAAAAACGGAAGGATTGTTGTCGAAAAATACTTTAATGGTGGTTCTGCTTCTGAAAATTACCCCTGGTATTCTGCAGGAAAAACCTTAACTGCCACCCTCACCGGGATTGCTCAGCAAGAGGGGCTTTTACAAATTGATGAACCCTCTTCGTTATATCTGGGAAGTGGGTGGGCCAATATTACAGACACTCAAGAATCACAAATCAGCATCCGAAATCATTTGACCATGACTACTGGCTTGGATTATAATGTTGTGAACACCAATTGCACAGATGCAGATTGCCTTACTTATTTGAATGAGGCAGGAACATTTTGGTACTATCACAACGCTGCATATACTTTGCTCACCGATATTGTTTCTTCGGCTGTAAATACGAGTTACAATAATTACTTTAATTCAAAAATAGGTAGTCCTATTGGTATGGATGGTACCTGGCTTCGATTAGGATATGCTCATGTATTTTACAGTACAGCAAGGAGCATGGCAAGATTTGGACTATTGAGCCTAAATGAAGGTAGCTGGGAGAATACCAACATTCTGACTGACACTCAATATTTTGAAGACATGACTTCAATATCCCAAGACTTGAACGCTGCCTACGGTTATCTGTGGTGGCTTAACGGATCATCCAGCTACAGAGTCCCTGCTTCTGAAACTCAGTTCAACGGAGAACTTATTCCTGATGCTCCGCAGGACTTAATTGCAGGCTTGGGTAAAGATGACCAGAAACTCTACGTAGTCCCTAGTCAAAATCTAGTTATTGTACGTTTGGGCGACAATGCAGGTGCATCATTTCTTGGCCCTTCTAGCTTTGATAATGAACTATGGCAAAAAATTAATTTACTGATTAACTAGATCAAAAAGATATACGAAACACCGCATTTGGAGTTAATCGCAAAGCGTTTTTTGTCATTTCCAACGGAATATTTTGATCATTCAGCCTGTAGTAGTTTCCAATAACGTTTCGGTTGTTTGTCAAATTCCATATAGACGCACCTGCATGGGCTTTAATATTCTTAGTTAACTGAAAATCATATATGGCAGATATATCAAAACGAAAGTAGTTTTTAAGGCGATCAGCATTAGCTTCTCCAAAATCAATATTTCCATCCAAAACCGGATCTGCTGTCAAAGGTTGAGTAGTTGGCAAACCAGAGTTCCAGTTGATCCCTGCCGACAACTTAAACCCTCTTAAAGCATAAGAACTCCCAAAGGTAATGGCATGAGTAATATCCGTATTGTTAGGAAAATTAGTATCTTCAAAAGTATTGAAGGTATAATTATTATCTGCAAAACTATAACTTAACCAAGCGCTTATATTTTCAAAACGCTTATTAACCAGTACATCCAATCCACTTACGGCATAATCCCCTATTCCTCTTTGAAACTCGAATTTATTTTGAAATCCCTGACTTCTCGCTGTGATATCATTAACTTTTTTGTAATACGTTTCTCCGGCAATCAACCATCCTTTTTTATTATACTGTAGGCCAATAGAAACTTGATTACTGGTTACAATAGGAATTTCTTCTTCATCACTTAAAAACCATCTCCTGTTTTCTATCCCTAAAAAATCGTTCTGAAAATTGATGATTTGAGAACTTGTTTGATGTTTCATTTCACCCAAAATCTCGAGACTCCAATATGAATTTAGTTTTTGATTATAGCTTAATCTAGGTTCGATAATATGTTTATTAAATTTATCTATAAAACTATATCGAACTCCTAAATGTATAGTTTTAGATTTCTGTTGGGGTTTGTAAATTAATTCAGAGAAAACACCATGATTTCTAACCACCCTAACCTCCTGATCAACAAAAATAGGCGTATCAATATCATTCAAATTTGTAATTCCTGTTTCTACAAACTGATATCCGTTTAATAAGGATAAATTTTGATTTAGCTTGTATATAGTTTTAAGAGTAACACCAGTTTCGGAAACCACATTTTTTTGCAAAAATCTTTGGGTTTGTAGGAGATTCACATCGGTTGCTTTTAACTCATAGTTTGTCTCATACAATTGAATTGACGATTCGAATTTATCACTCCACTTTCTATGATACCATATTCCACCAGCGATACTGTTTTGAGATATATTACTCTGCCTAGAAGCCTCTATATTATTGATTGTAGCGTTTTCTGAAAACACTAAATCATTATTGATCAGCAAAAAATTGAGTCTTACCTTGTCATTTTCAGAAATATGATAATTCCATCTCAGATTTGTATCGTAAAAATCGAATTCAAAATCAGAATTCATCACATTTTGATCATTATTATCCAATTCATTATCCTGTGCAATACGATCAAAATACCTAGAATAGGTTGGTGTTTCGTAGAGATTACTGATGGATTTTCTGGCGGAAATTTGTAACGAGGATTTCTTACCTGTAGGAATATCAATAAAGCCATCTACATTAATCAAGTTAGCTCCAAATCCAAAAGAAAGTGTGTCATTGATATTTTTCTGAGAATTCATAACAATAGTACTAGATACTGCTCCGGAATGTTCGGGTGAAGTTCCATTCTTTAGCAAGGAAGCTTTTGCGGTAATATTGGGATTAAATACTGAAATCAAACCGAAAAAATGTCCAGACTGATACATTTTGATCCCATCCCATAGAATAAGGTTTTGATCATGAGTTCCTCCTCTTACATTAATGTTAGACACCGTTTCATCTACACTTTGGACACCTGGCAAAGCTTGAATGGTTTGTAGAACATCTGCTTCTATGAGCCCTGGTAAGCTTCCAAAATTAGAATAATCGATTGTTAACGCTCCAGTATCAGTTTTCCCTATTCCTTTTGTAATATAGTTTTTAAGAATAACTTCTTGCAGGTTAAATGTTTGAGGAGTCAAAAGTATCTCCTCGCAATTTTCATCCTGTTTTTGATCTGGTACAAAATTTAATGGTTGATATCCTATATGATTAATTAAGAAAACTACATTACTCACACTTACTTCGATTTGAAAAAAGCCATTTTCGTTACTTATGGTAGATCGTTGTGTTCCTATAATTTCGGCTCCTTCTATTCCTTTTCCCGTCTCGATATCTCGTATTTGTCCACAAATTGTAATTAAAGATGTACGGTCTTTATTAACGGAAACAAACGTTTGATTAATAATTGTAAATGTAAGATTAGTATTTGCTTTTAAATAACTTAATGTTTCCTCAAAAGAAAGGTTTTCAGCAGGTGGTACCAAACGAACACCTTCAATAATTTCATTGGCAAAGGTAAATCTGTACTCAAATCTCTTTTCTAAGACAGTAAATACAGTAGAGAGTGGTTCTGTATTACTATCCTCCTGGCCACTGATTATAAAACTCCCTAAAAAAAACAATAGAACCCCAAGGCAAAATATATTTGCAGTATTATTCCTTGGCCGTTTTGAGTGTAATTGTACCTTTTTTATCAATAGAATAGATTAAATCTAAAGGTAAAGTTATTGATTTTAAACCATCTTCTAAATCATTATGGACAAAACCACCTGTAAATATTCGATTAACGTCAACATTTTCTAGAGAAAAGGTTACTTCGTATTGTCTTTCAAACTCTTTTAAAACCTCTTCAAAAGTAACACTATCAAAGACACTGATATTATTTGTCCAATCCGGGGATACTTCTTCAATTTCTTCAAACTTGGTTTTTCCTTTGATCATTGTAAAAGTACTACCAGCTCTAATGTTAAGGTCCAAATCTCCACTTTTTAGTCTAATCAAACCTTTATAACAAGTAACTTCCAGATAACCTTCTCTGTTTTTGATATTAAATTCGGTCCCTAGTACAGTAACAATTCCTGACGGTGTTACTACGTCAAACCTTTTTCCTTTTCCTACTTTAAAAAAAGCTTCACCCTCTAACTCTACCATCCGTTCTGCGCTCCATTTCCCAGGTTTGTAGGTAACAGACGATCCTGAGTTCAACATTATGGAGGATCCATCGGGGAGTTCAATATTTTCTTTTTCACCGATTTCAGTTTCCACGGTATTACTTCTCGACAAAAAGAAAACGCTTCCTATACCAATAAATAACGCCAGGACAGCGGCGATATTCAAAACACGATCGTATCTGAAATTTTTGAATTTCCTTTTTCTCTTTTCTAATTTTGCTTTTGACAGAAAAACATCTGCAGCAGGAATAGTTGTATGATCTGAAGCCTTAAATGATTTTGCTCCTTTCATTACTCTGACATGAGAGTCATAATCATCCAACTCCTTAAAAGCCTGAAGCTCTTCTGGTGTTAATTCATCTGCCAACCACTTTTTAATAAGATACTCTCTATCCATATCAAAATCTCTTTCTTTTTATAATATAACAACTAAGTTCTTGATTTCCCTTTCATTACACTCAAATTATTGAAAACCATCAAGACTTGCTTTCAATTTTTTGTACGCAACATAAATTCTATTTTCAATTGCCTTTCGTGTGGTTCCTTGCATTTCAGCAATCTCTGACTGTGTTTTACCCTCCACCTTATTCAACAAAAAAGCAACTCGTTGATCCTCAGTAAGAGTACCTAAAGCTTTCTGATAATTTTGAAGAAATTGTTCCTGTTCTAAAATAAATTCCGGGCATTCATTAGTATACTCTTTAGGTTTTATTTGTCTATACTTCAGTACTACTTTTTGATGCTTAATAGCATTAAGCATCGTATTATTGGCGACAGTAAATAAAAAACTTTTCGCCTTTTCGGGAGTAACCTCTTTACACTTATCTAATAGTTTCAAAAATGCATCCTGCATCTTATCTTCCGGAGAAAATGTTTCTCCAAATTTATAATAAAGAAAATCGAATAAATCCTTAGAATATTTTTTATAAATATCCGAAAACACCGAATCATTACAAACATTATCTAGTAGTTGTTTTTGCATAATTAGGGGTAAATCGTTTTTCTAAAAATAAAAAATCTAAACGTAAAAGAAAAAAACCAAAAATAGAAAGGGATTTTCGGGAGTAAGTTGTTATATAGATGTAACGCTTTAAAACTAGCGCATGACAACTAAAACCAAAATCATTTTACTTTTTTTGCCCTCAATTGTATTTACGATACTCGTTTCTTGCAGGAATGAGTCTGATTTATTGGTAGAAGCTAACCCTAATCAAATTATAGAAGCAAATTCTAAAGTTGCTGATTTAATGTCTAAAGTTAGTGCTAATGATGGATCAATTGATAATATAATTGACAATTCTACCTGCTTTACCGTAAAATTGCCCCTTACCGTAATTGCAAATGGCACTCAACAGATCATAAGCTCTGAGGAAGATTTTCAGATCATTGAAGATATTTTCTCAGGGTCAAGTGATGATACGGATACCTTGGAAATCATTTATCCGATTACCATTGTTTTTAGCGACTATACAGAACAAGTAATTACCAGTAATTCGGAATTAGAATCTGTGACAACCACCTGCACTGCAGACGACACCAATATCGAATGTGTTGATTTTAAATATCCTTTTGAGATCTCCTATTTTGATTCGGAAAATGAAATTGCC
Source organism: Aquimarina sp. KJ22-3 (assembly GCF_055808215.1). Classification (NCBI taxonomy): domain Bacteria; kingdom Pseudomonadati; phylum Bacteroidota; class Flavobacteriia; order Flavobacteriales; family Flavobacteriaceae; genus Aquimarina; species Aquimarina sp. KJ22-3. The sequence continues at coordinate 3,792,079 of NZ_CM147859.1, forward strand.
CAAATATTGACTATGAATAATGACCGAGAATTGTTTGGATTTCTAGAAGATCTGAAAGAAGGAGATGTAGCTAACATTAACTTTCCGATTACTATTGTGTTTACCAATGATACGGAAATTACTATTGACGGAACTGATGAATTAGAAGAGGTAATTGAGGATTCTTTGGAAGATTGTGATGAAGATGATAGCACTATCGATGATTTTAGTAAAGCTATTACTCAAGGCACTTGGGAAGTTCAAAAATACAAAGACAATGAGAGTAACGAAACTCAAAACTATAGAGACTTTGTCTTCACCTTTTTAGCAGATGGTTCGATTTCTATAGAAGATTCATCAACAGGTGAAGTATTTGACGGAACCTGGTCGGTGGTTACTCGTGCTGATGGTGGGCTTAATGCTATATTAGATTTTGGCAGTACTCCTCCACTCGACAAGTTGGGTAATAACTGGAATGTAAAAAAGGTACAAGATACACGAATCATGCTGGACGAACGAACAGGACCAGGAGTTAGTAAAGATGAATTGTTTTTTCAACAAATAAGATAATCAGAATACGAATGAATTGGTAGACTACCAGGACATAATAATCAAAAAAGATAATCTCAAAAAATAGAATTCTTATTTATGAAACCTTTGCAGTAATATGTTACATAATACTTTCATCATGGCACCATTTTTTTTGAGTTTGAAAAAAGGGGGTAAGGTGCAAGAAAGTGAAATACTGATTTGTGTGTGAAGCATGGTTTACATAAATCTCTAAAAATAGATAGATATTTTTTTCATACGTAATATCATCCTGTTTGGGATTGGAGATCTAATTTTAATTTTTTGAGAGTACAAAGGGGATAATTGATATCCCCTTTATAAATATTTATTGAAAATGTACTTTGGCTTATTCTACATAATTTGACGGCATTTTTCTCTCTTTAGAAACTTGCTCATACCCATATCCATACTGAAGCAATGGACCTTCAGAAAATTCTTTGGCTATAAAAGTAAGTCCTTTTGGCTCTCCTTTTTCAGAATACCCCATAGGAACGGTTAATGCTGGATATTTTGCAACAGCAGCATATCCTGCATGGTAATTATTAATAGAAAGTACGGCATCCAGTTGATGTTTATCTATATGCACATCAAAATAAGCTCGTGCCATTTTTTTAAGATTTGCTTTGATCTCTTCTAACTCTTCTGCTGTAGTTGGATCCTGCATAATACCTTCAAACAATTGCTGTCCATAAGGAATTCTGATTATAGAATCTTCTCTGTTAAATGCAATAGCATCTTCAATATTTTTAATAGTTACCTGATCTCCTGTATTTTGACTGATATACTTAGGCAAGTCATTTTTCATATCAATATTCAGAATACTCAAAAAACCCGGTAACGGAGTTTGTTCTGGTTCTAACACCACAATCTCACTACCTGCTTTTTTCAGTTTTTCTACAGCGATGTTATAGATAGAGTCCTCCAATAATCCTTTTATCACTCCAAAGCGCTTTCCTTTTATCGTTGCATTCTTAAGCTGATCAACAAAAGAGGCCTCTACGGCTACAGAAGCTTCATCTTGATCATCTTTCCCTACCAAGGCATCAAAAAGAATGGCATTATCAATTACGTTTTTCGTCATAGGCCCAGGGGTGTCCAAAGTACTGGAAATAGGAACTATTCCCGATCTACTCAATACCCCAATCGTAGGTTTTAGTCCCACTACCGAGTTTTGACTTGAAGGTGACAAGATAGACCCACTAGTCTCTGTCCCCACAGCAGCTACACAATAGTTTGCCGCTACAGTAACTCCACTACCAGAACTAGACCCTCCGGATTCAAAAACCATTCTACCATAAGGATTCATGGTTTGTCCTCCTACTGCACTATAGCCAACTGGACATCCAGAACACATAAAATACGCCCATTCACTTAGATTAGCTTTCCCCAAAATCAAAGCTTTTTGATCCAATAGCCTTTTGGTAATAAAAGCATCACCCGTTGTATTATTTTGCAAAGCAACAGCCCCTGCTGTAGTAATCATTCCTTCGGTATTGATATTATCCTTCAGTAATATCGGCATACCATGCACAGAATGAATATCGATAGTCGATTTATCTACTTGATCCAAAGCCCTAGCTTGTGCTACCACCTTGGGATTCAGCAAAATCACCCCATTAAGAGACAAGTTATTATCACTTTCGTATTTGCGTATTCTATAGATATAAAACAATGTGAGGTCTTCATAGGTGAGTTTACCGTCGATTACACTTTGCTGTAATGTTGGAATGTCTTTTTCCAGAATTACATCCTTCAGCGCATTATATTTTTCTGGAGTAAAATAGTCCAGTTCCTGTTCAACTCCCTTCCAAATATTGTTCTTATCATAAACTTTAGAGTTGACCAATTTTAAATGCATTCGTTCCTGCTCTAACTCAAGAGTTTTTGCCAGGTCTGCTGTTTCATCGTAGGATTGCCAAGTTACCGTAGGCTGCTTTTCGACAACAGGTTTAGTTTCCTTTTGTTGTTTACATGCTAAAAAACTAAAAAATACAATTAATAGAAGACCAATCTTTTTCATTAGTAGAGAGTTTATGCTTTTTGTGTTTACCTTATGGTTTCTAAAAATAGGCGTTTACGAAAAGTAATCAATGTTTTTTATTTTTTTTAACGGAGTATTGATCCAATACTTACTTTTATCCTCAAAATCATTGATTTCAGCCTTAGACAAAGGAGTATACTTATCCATCACTTCATATCCTTCCTGGATTTCCATGTTTGGAAAAACTTCCTGAACAAATATCTCTCTGTATTGATTCAAAAGCAATTTATGGATATCATGCAATACATTACCGTGTATATCTTTGACTCCTTTCAACATCAAACCTATACTTCTAGATAAATGCTTGGATTCTTCATCCGTCATGCCTAATCTTGATACATCGTCTAATTTGATTTGAATTTGTCGATCGAGTACCAAAAGACTAGTGATACCAACATCCTTTCCGTTGTGTTTCAATTTAGGGCGTTTTAAACGACTAGTGATAAAGTCGATATTCAATTCATTATTAAAGAAAACATCTAGAATATTTTCTTGCGGACTGTATACTACATTCTCAATTTTAAACTCGGGGTCTTTAAATACTTCAAACCTATTATTGAACGTGATATAATTCAAATACATCTTCTCCTCTACACTTTTGTAGGCGATGGTTATCGCATATAACGGAGCATCTTTGAAGGATTCAAACACCGTATAGCTCAATTTATGGATCGCAAAACTCTCTGTATTTACGAATATCTTTCCTGTAGCATAGTGTTGCGGTCCTGAAGCATATGCGTTAGTAAAGAAGTCTATTTCATAAATCGGAATAGTGTCTAAAAAGCGAATTTGATTCAATTCGAATCTATGGTTTGCAACAAAATCTTCTCTTAAATTTTCAACAAATGAGAACGATGGTTTGTCGTGGTTTCTCAAAGCATCAGTTAGTAGTAAGATATTAAACTCATTTCCTCCAAAGGCAGGGATAATTGTATTCTCTAAATACTTTTTACTGTGATTATCATACGGAATAGATAAAGAATTGTCCCTTTCAAAATCTTTATTCTCCACATAACTATACAACACAGTTTGATTTCTTTGATGAGTCATATTGTCTGTGGCAAAACCAGCATCATATACTTGAACTACACTTTCATTAAGGTTAATATACTCAGGTATGTACTGCCTATTTGACCGAGAGATATACGAACTATCTGCTGGTTGTTGGTAATCCCTGTAATAGGCAATATAGGAAAATGGGGTTAGTGGGTAGTTATTATCAATATTAGCTATTGCCTTTTTTACTATCTGTTTTGCGGATAAGAGTTTCTTCCTTTTTTTCTTTGATTTAAGGGTTACTGTTTCTAACTGATCGATACTTGGAGTAAGATAGATGATATTCGTATTTTTTTTGTTCAATTCGGAAATTGAAATTTCTCTTGAAACATATCCAATAGAAGACACCTTAATTTTACTGGACATTTCCAAATCCCCGGGCAACCTAAATTGTCCTTTATCATCTGCCACAACTCCTAGATTAGTCCCTACTAATTTTATCGTAGCATAGTAGACCGGAGTTTTGGAATCCTGATTTATTATTTTACATATCAACTGATCTGTACTGATATTTTGAGCATGGACAAGTGATAAAAAAAATACTGAATAGAAAATAACCAAGAGTACTCCCCTACTGTTCATAACCAAATCTTTAATTACTCACCTTAAAATAAAAAAAGAGGTTAAGAAATACTCTTAACACTCTTTCTTTTAACGCTTTAATAACAATATCCTTACAAAATAGGATCAACCACACATTGGGACGATCTATTGAGTCTTATTTTTCTTTAATGGGGTGTTCAACCAATATTCATTTTTCCTTTCGAATTCATTGATTTCAGAAGTTGCCAAGGGTGTATGTTTGTTCATCACTTTAACATCTTCAGGTAAATCTTTTTCCGGAAACACCTCTTGCACAAACATTTCTCGATACTGATTTAGTTTAATATCAGGAGTTTTGTTCAACACATTCCCATCGACATCTTTAATATTCTTAATTTTTAATCTGATCTCATCAGGGAAAGTCTTTTCATTAAAATTAGGCAAAGAAAACAATTGTTTTTTATCCAAATACACTCTTACCCGATCATCCAAAACCACCACTTCTTTTACCACTATCTTCTCTTCTTTATAGGAATAAGTCGCTTTAAATTTTTTATGAATCGGAGCAATTGATGCTTCATCTACTTTTCTATTGAAATAAACATCATAAAAAATATCTTCTACATAGAAATACTCATTATTGAAATATAGATCCTTGACATTTAACTTTTTTTCTTTCACTTTGAAATAATCATCACTTTTCACCTGAAATCGATTATTAAAAGTGATGTAATTTAAATACATTTTTTCGCCAATAGGGGTGTATTCCATAGTAACTCCATACAGCATTTTTTTAAATCTTTTTTCATACACCTGATAATTGAGTTTATGAATGGCATAGTTTTCTTTAGCGATAAAAATAGTTCCTTTAGCTAAGTATTTTCTTCCTGCTACACTTTCTTGCGCTTTAAAAATAATCTCATAAATTGGCTGTCCATTGCGGTAACTAATCCCATTTACTTCAAAAAAGTGATTTTGAATAAAATTCGCCCTAAACACATTCACAAAAGAGAATGACACCTTATTATGATTCCGAATGGCATTGGTTACATTAAGCACACTTAACTCATTTCCTCCAAACGGTGGAATTTTCACGTTCTCAAGATATTTTTTTCTTTTATTGTCGTAAGGAATCGACAGTGTATTATCCCTGGCAAAAGTTTCATTTTTATGATATTTATAGACCAGAGTCTGATTTTGTTGATTGTTAAAATAATCGGTACCAAAACCAGCATCGAACACTTCTACAATCCCTTCGTTAAGATTGAGATACTCCACACCTTCGTTTTTCTTACGCACCTTTTCATAAGAGTCATCTATAGGTTGTTGGTAATCTCTGTAATAGGCGATATACGAAGAGGGCTTTCTGGTATGATTGGCGGATAGTTTTTTTAAGGCTTCTACAACAATCGCTTCTGCATTAGGTCGTTTCTCCTTTTTGTTTTTGGCATTTTTTTTAGAGACCAACATCACCTGTTCCAATTCTTCAACGTCTGGCAATAGTTGAATGATGTTTACTTGATCCTTGCGAAGCTCACTCAAGTAGATTTCTTTTGTTCTATACCCAATAGATGATATAGTAATCTTGGCTGATTCATTTGTTTTGGAGTATGGCAAAAGTCTAAACTCCCCTTTGTCATCAGCAATTAGTCCTTTATTAGTTCCTGAAAACCTAATAGTAGCATAATAGACAGGGTATTTTGTTTTTGAATCCAAAACTCTACACAGCAATTGATCACTTTCGGATTGAGCTTGAATATGAATACATGATAAAAGAGTAACAAAAACTACTATACCTATTAGATTACTTTTTTAAAAATCATCATATGAAATTTACGTGCTAAGGGTTAAACTATAGTTGCGACATCTTATATTTATGTTTTGACGAATTGAAATGTTACACTGATTTTTAATTTTTAACCTTGTGATGTTTATTTCTCTATTTATAAATGTTATAATTCTCGACCTAACAATAAGAAAATGACTCAATGCAAAACAGCTTGCTTCTTCATTTTCACCATATTTAATCTATACAGGCATTTTAGTGAGTATACTTCTACTATTTAAGTATGATATTGAAGTGAAATTAGTGTATTTGGTATCATTTAGCGGATTCACTTTGCAACGCCTTCTTCTTATATACCAAAGTAAATTAACGAAAAAAGGCATTTTGAAGAGTTCAAAATGCCTTTTTAACTATTGAGAGAGATTCTTTTATTTAAAGAAAGAATCTACAAATTCGTATTTATTAAAAACCTGAAGATCTTCTATGCCTTCTCCTACACCAATATATTTTACAGGAATTTGAAATTGATCACTAATTCCAATCACTACACCACCTTTGGCGGTTCCATCTAATTTGGTAACTGCCATCGAAGTCACCTCTGTTGCGGCAGTAAATTGTTTTGCTTGTTCAAAAGCATTTTGTCCTGTAGAACCATCCAAAACCAGTAACACATCATGAGGAGCATCGCCTATCACCTTTTGCATTACTCGTTTTACTTTGGTCAGCTCATTCATCAAGTTGATCTTATTATGCAATCGACCCGCAGTATCAATTATGATGACATCTGCATCCTGATTTACCCCAGATTGTAACGTATCGAATGCTACAGAGGCGGGATCACTTCCCATCTCTTGTTTTACAATCGGTATATCTACTCGATCTGCCCAAACCTGAAGTTGATCTATTGCTGCGGCTCTAAAAGTATCTGCTGCCCCTAGTACTACTTTTAAACCTTTTTTATTGAACTGATATGCTAATTTTCCAATTGTGGTGGTTTTACCTACTCCATTTACTCCAACGACCATCAGCACATAAGGCTTTTTACCTTCTGGAATTTCATAATCTGTAGCCTCACCAACATTTGTTTCGGATAGTAGCCCTGCAATCTCTTCTCGCAGTATCTTATTCAACTCATCTGTACCTAGATATTTATCTTTTGCTACACGATTTTCGATTCTCTCTATAATCTTTATAGTTGTCTTTACACCAACATCACTAGTTACCAAAACTTCTTCAAGCTCATCCAAAACATCATCATCAACTTTGGACTTACCCGCAACTGCTTTACCAAGCTTAGAAAAAAACTAGTTTTGGTTTTTTCTAATCCTTTATCTAGAGTCTCTTTCTTTTCAGAGGAAAATATATTTTTAAAAAGTGCCATTTCTTAAATTCTATATCATGATTTCTAAAAATCTTTTGCCTTAGCACAAAGACCGCCTAAATATAAAAAGAAAGAGCCATTTCAATGCAATTGAAACGGCTTCTTTTAAATATCTTTTAACAGGAAATTACTTTTTCTTTAAAAAGTCATTTACAAGTTCTGGAGCCATAATAGATTCTACAAAGGTATATGCTCCTGTTTTTGGAGATTTTACCATTTTGATGGCTTTAGTCAATCTTTTTGACCCTGTTTGTAACGATGCTACTGATTTCTTTGCCATGTCTTATTATTTAATTTCTTTATGAACCGTCATTTTCTTAAGAATAGGGTTAAATTTCTTTAACTCCATTCTATCTGGTGTATTCTTTTTGTTCTTGGTCGTGATGTATCTTGATGTACCTGGCTGACCAGAAGCTTTGTGCTCTGTACATTCTAAGATTACCTGTACTCTGTTACCTTTCTTCGCCATTTCTAATATCTTTTATAAAAGGAGAATTATTTATTTAAGAAACCTTTTTCTCTAGCTTCTTTAAGTACAGCAGAGATCCCGTTCTTGTTTATATTTTTTAATGCCGCAGTAGACACCTTTAGCGTTATCCAACGATCTTCTTCTGGAATGTAAAAACGCTTCTTGATCAAATTCGCATTGAATTTACGTTTCGTTTTATTCATCGCGTGAGAAACGTTATTTCCCACCATTGCTTTTTTTCCTGTAAGCTCGCAAACTCTTGACATTTCTTCTTAATTTTGGTGTTATTTCAAAACAGGGTGCAAAGTAACGAATAATTTCTCGAACAGCCAATAATAGTTTTTAAAAATTTCTACTTAACCAAAAGTTTTTTTAACCTCCCATTTTTCTTGTGATGACGCACCTTTTGTAAAACCTTACCTTAAAAATTATCAAAACAATATTTTTTATTAAAAACACACCAAAAAATAACACAAAACACTACTAATCAATAAAATAAACCTCTCTAACTTTAATACATTTCTCATTTACTGATCTTCATGCATATTAGTTTCTAGTTAAACAAAATTAGTTTTTTGAAACCTACTATTGTATATTTATTGCTTATTACCCCTAAATCATTTATCCATAATGCCTGATAGTCTTAAGAACGAACTAATAAAAAAACATACCATTGCCAATATAGGTACTTTCTACTATTATGATCATTTTATGATTTCTGAAATTAACGAAGGAGTTGTAGTTGATCTTAAAATGGCGCTTGAAGTAACCAACACCCTAACCAAGAAATACTACGGTCGAAAAAAACCTTTTGTATACATTACCAATCGAATTAACTCTTATTCGATGGATCCAACGATTCACTTTGAAACTGCAAAAATACTGCCCAACACATTAGGATACGCAATAGTTACTTACGACAAGACCAATACCGATGTTGCCAACCTTGAAAAGGCTTTCTTGAAAATTCCCTTACAAATTTTTCATAGCCTCGACCAGGCAGTGCAATGGGCAGAAAGTATTATGCCAAAGGATTAATTCTCTTCACACAAAACATAAATAATTGATAATCAACGATTACCATGTAATTGATAAATCAATACATTGACTAATCCCCAAATCAAAAAAAGTAAAAACATGTCAGATCATTTAATTGCTAAACACGAAATCAACCTAGGCACATTTTATTTTTATACTAATTATTTTGTTTCAGAAGTTAAAGAAGGTATAACAATATCTCTTGACAAACTTGATGAGATTATACCTTTAGTTTTAAAGTATTATGAAAATGGAGAACCTTTCAGTTATATTTCTAACCGAATCAACTCTCATAGTATTTTACCTCATCAATACAGTGAATGCCCTTTACTTCACTTAGATAATTTTGTAAGCTACGCAACAGTTACCTATAACCACCTTTGCAGCAAATCGATTGAAGTAGAAAAGCACTTTGCCAAAAGACCATTTTATAACTTCTCCAGCCTACAGGAGGCAATCACTTGGGTTCATACCGAATTAGACGATATTAAAAATAAATCTTAGTGTAATAAGTGAAATATACTAGTCACTTTTTTCAAACAATATATTTTACTCCCTGAAGCGTTTCACTTTTATTAATAAGGTCTTTTGCGCTTTCATGAGTTTTATATGAGAATAAATAGAGTTTTTATCGATTAGAATGGCAGTACAGGTAAATTCTGACCAGCTTTAATTATTATTACTTATTTTAGAAAAATAAAATAGTTTTTTTAAATGATTGAAAACATTAATACCCCTCTTTTAAATAAACATGAAATTGATATTGGTTGGTTTTATTTTTATGAAAATTTCGTAGTTGGAAATGTCAATCAAGGATTGGATCTTAATTTTGACAGCGGAAAAAAACTCTATGAATTGATCCAACATTATTACAAAGGCATCAAGCCATTTACCTATATTTCTCAGCGAGTTAATTCTTATTCCTTTAAACCTACTAGAATTCATGGAGTTGAAGAGCATTTCCCCAACTTAAAAGGTTATGCAATTGTAATTTATGACCCTGTGAATTATAAAGTAGCAAAGTTAGAAGAAACCTTTACAAGTATGCCAACTTATGTAACCGATGATTTAGAGAACGCTATTACCTGGTCAAATAAAATTCTTTCAAAAGAAGAATCCGAAGAATAAAATACTTATCTATTCAGTTCATTTAATAACAGCTCTAGAGATTTATTAACCGTCTTACCGATAGTTCTTTCTCTATGATTACTGAAATTATATTCTTTTGAAAACACTGTTGTTGGAGTAGCAATAGCAATAAAAACCGTTCCTACTTCTACATCACCGTCTCCTTTGGTAGGTCCGGCATTGCCTGTTGTGGCAATAGCATATTCTGATTTAAATTTAGATTTTACTGCTTTGGCCATTGCTTCTGCAACTTGATGACTGGTTACCGAATACTCTCGAATAACATCAGCACCTACCCCCAAAATATCAATCTTTGACTGAGTAGCGTAAGTAACCACTCCTCCTTTAAAGTATTTTGAAGCTCCCGCATTGGCTGTAAACAACTGCGCAATTCTTCCACCAGTGCAGCTTTCGACTACAGATAAGGTAGCTCCTTTTTTAACCAATAACTCTCCTATCCTAACCTCTATAGTTTGATCATCTTCATAACCAACAATAATATCTCCAATGATATCGTTCAGTGCTTCTATTTTTTCTGAAATCGTTTCTTCGAGAAGCTGCTTATCTTTTCCTCTAGCAGAGAGTCGCAAACGAACTCTACCCAAGTTTGGTAAATATGCCAGTTTTATAAAATCGGGTAAGCTATCTTCCCAATCTTCAATTTTTGCTGCTATAGCACTTTCTCCCATACCATAAGTCTGCACCGTTTTATGTACGATAAACGGACGATCAAATCTTTTTTGTAATCTTGGGAGCACTTCGGTTTTCATCAGCCCTTTCATCTCAAAAGGCACTCCTGGCATGGATACCAAAACTGTACCTTGATCTTCAAACCACATTCCGGGAGCAGTTCCATATTGATTCATCAAAACCGTGGAACGACTTGGAACCAAAGCTTGTTTTCGATTTACATCAGAAATCGGTGTAGAAATATATTTAGCAAACAAATCTTCAATATGCTTTAGAACCGCATCATTTTGGATCAGGTGATCATCGAAATACTCGCATATTGTGTGTTTTGTGATATCATCCTTGGTAGGCCCTAAACCACCTGTTATTAAAATGATATCTACTCTGCTCTTAGCTTCTTCTATTGCATTTAGGATATGTTGTCTATCATCACTTATAGAAGTGATTTGATATACATCAACTCCTATTTTATTGAGTTCTTTACCCATAAAGGCAGAATTGGAATCTACAATCTGTCCGATGAGGATTTCATCACCAATGGTAATAATTTCTGCTAACATATTTTTGGAAAGCTACGCGAAATCGACTTTTAAGGAGGCTATAGCCACATTAACAGTAGACACAATCTCGTCTAATACTGCTTTTATTTCTTCTTTTGGCTTATTTGTTTTGGACCATGCCTCAATTTGCTTGATTTGAGATAACAAATCGATATCAAATAACTGAAGATTTGGCTTCATCTTATGAGCGTATTGATAAGCCATCTGTGGATTATCTGCGTCGACTGCCTGAACCATATTTTCAAGATCTGGTGGAATCTCCTCTAAGAAAGTCTGTACCAGAACTGCAATAAATTCGTCATCACCTCCAGATAATTCATTTACATTTTTCAAACTATATCCTTTGCTCATGTATTTTATTTTTATTGAAAAGGTTCTTTATAAACTCTACAAGAAGCTTATCTAATGTAAAGCACCTACGTTGTAAGAGTTATTTGTAAATATAACATCTCATCCCTACAAACTAAAATATTTATTGAATATTCTGTAAAGAAATACGATATACATCAAGGAAATCTCATTCTTTATTGTGTGGACATCATCTGAAACTACAAGTAAAACCCTTAAAATTAAAGACTTCTAAATTTTTCAACATAAACTGTTAAAAAATTTGTTAGCCTTAACTAACTTTTTAAATTTGCCCGATCTAATAAAATACTTATTTCATCAAATATGAAACCAATTTTATTCATTTTCACCTTATTTCAGATCAGTGTTATAATTGGTCAAACAGGAAACCTTAAGGGAAATACGAATACAAAGGAAGACATCATTCCTTTTGCCAATATCATATTATCAAACGATTCCTTTACCACCTATGCTTCGTCTGATAAAAATGGTGATTTTGAAATTTATGATATTCCATATGGAGATTATTTGATAAAAATAAGTGCACTAGGACATCAAACCTTAGAGCAAAATATTTCCATAACCTCTAATACCAATACTACTGTCACTCAGAAATTCACCCTTGCCGAAGACAGGTTAAATCTGGATCAGGTAGTGGTTAGTGCAACAAGAAATCGAGTGAATCGAAAAAAAGCCCCCGTTGTAGTGAATGTACTAAGTCCAAAATTATTGGGAGCTACGCAATCCATATCCGTTTCAGAAGGCCTTAATTATTCTCCAGGAGTGCGGGTAGAAAATAACTGTCAGAACTGTGGGTTTACCCAAGTGAGACTTAATGGACTAGATGGAAGTTATACGCAGGTTTTGATAAATAGTAGAGCTGTATTTAGCGCACTTAATAGCGTTTATGGATTAGAACAAATTCCTACCAATATTGTAGAACGTATCGAGGTAGTGCGAAGTGGAGGTTCTGCACTTTATGGATCGAATGCTATTGCAGGAACCATTAATATCATCACCAAGGATCCAGTTCTAAATACATGGGAAGTTGGAACCTATTTGGGCCTTGTTGATGGAGATACGCCAGATCGATCACTTAACTTCAACGCTTCTCTGGTAAGTGATGATTTAATGTCTGGAATTACTGTATTTGGGTTGAATAGAGATCGAGAAGAATTTGATGCCAACGGAGACGGTTTTACCGAACTTACCACCCTTCAGAATACCACTTTTGGTTTGAAAACGTTTTTAAAACCTTCTGACCGAAGTAAAATCTCCTTGGACTTGACCACCATTAAAGAATATCGTCGCGGAGGAGATCGCCTTGATCTAGCTCCTCATTTCACGGATATTACTGAAGAACTGGACCATGATACTTTTTTGGGAGGTATTACTTATGAACTGGAAAACAAAAAGGGAACCAATAATCTTTCTGTCTACACTTCTGGACAATATACCGATAGAGATAGTTATTATGGAGGACTTGGTGGTGGACGAACCAGACAAGATAGTATTCTGGCCTTAAACGCCTATGGAGTAACTAAAGACTTGGCCTTGCTTACCGGAGTACAGTTTACTCAAAATCTAAAAAACAACGATATTATTACTACAGGAGTAGAATACAATATTAGCGACACTGAAGATGTAATAGCTGGTTATAACCGATTAATCGATCAACAGGTACATACCATAGGCTCTTATTTGCAATACGAATGGAAACCTACAGATAATTTTACCGCCCTACTCGGCACACGGCTAGATCATGTTAATGTTGATGGGAATTATAACATCGGAGGGATCTCCAGGGATGTTTCTGTAACTCAAACCGTATTAAGCCCTCGTATTACCTTATCCTATAACATTCTGAAGTCATTAAAATTCAGAGGTGGTTATGCAAGAGGATTTAGAGCTCCGCAAGCCTTCAACGAAGATCTACATATTTCTTCTGTTGGTGGGGAGCCCCAATTTGTGATTCTATCCGAAAATCTGGATACCGAATTTTCAAATGCCTTTACCGCTTCATTGAACTACTCAAAAAACTTTAATAAAATTCAAGCTGATTTTCTCTTAGAAGGATTTTTTACGGATCTCAAAGACCCATTTACTTTGGTAAGCACAGGAGCTGTTCTCGAAAACGGTTCTATTCTTGAAGAAGTAAGAAATGGATCCGGAGCAAAAGTTTTTGGAACTAATTTTGAAATCGGTATTTCTCCATCAAAAGAATGGCAGTTTCAAATAGGAGGTACCATACAACAATCCGATTATGACGAAAGCCAGATCCTATTCGAATCCGATGGTACTGTACCAGGAGAACAGGATGTGATCGTAGACGAATTTGTACGAAACCCTAATACCTACGGCTATATCAATGCATCCTGGATACCGAGTAAACGTTTTAACATGGACCTAACCGGTACCTATACAGGAAACATGATTGTACCAAGAGTAGTTAGCGAATCTGGTTTTTTGGATCTTGTTGATACCGATCCTTTCTTTGACCTAAACCTAAAATTAGAACACCACTTAGATATTTCAGAAAATTTTCATGTAACCTTCAGCGGAGGGGTAAAAAATATATTTAACAGCTATCAGGATGATTTTGATATCGGCCCTCTTCGTGATTCTGATTATATTTATGGACCAGGAACACCTAGAACCTTTTTTATTGGAATAAAATTTGGAAACCTGCACTAGTTATGAGATCAACAAGTTTTATATTCTTCTTATGCTTAGCACTATCATTTGAGGTTGTTGCTCAAAACAGTGAAGCTGTTCGTTGGATCAGTTTTGAGCAATTAGATGATTCTCTTGCGGTAAAACCTAAAAAAGTAATCATTAGTTTCTACACCGATTGGTGTGCCTATTGTAAAAAAATGGATCGTGTGGTTTACACAAAACCAGAAGTGATCAAAAAAATAAATGAAGAATACTATGCGGTAAAAATGAATGCGGAAAGCAGAGATACTATTGCTTTTGACGGAGGTGTTTTTACCAACAAAACTCAAACATCGTCGAGAAATCCCATTCATGAAATCCCACTCTTGTTAGCTTCTAGAGAGGGACGACCTTTTTCTCTCCCCGCTACTATTTTTCTGGATGAAAGTTTTAAGGTAAGAAAGCGATACTTTGAATATTTGAGTCCTAAAAAAATGCTATTAGCACTCTAGCTATTCAACACTTTTATTTCACTTTTATAGAAAACATTTTTTCATCCTCAATATAGCCATCCAAATAATCATTGGCATCTACCCTTCCTACTCCTGCAGGAGTTCCAGTAAAAATGATATCTCCTATTTTTAAGGTGAAGAACTGAGAAACATACTCAACAAGCTCATCAATTTTCCATAACATCAATTGGGTATTTCCTTGCTGAACGATTTCTTTGTTTTTTTCTAATCTAAAATTGATGTTATTCACATCTGCAAAATTATCCTTGGAAATCCAATTACCAATAACCGCAGCCCCATCAAACGCTTTTGCTTTTTCCCAGGGCAATCCTTTTGCCTTCAATTGACTTTGCAAATCTCTTGCCGTAAAATCAATCCCCAACCCAATTTCGTCATAATACTTATGCGCAAATTTTCTATCGATATACTTTCCGAGTTTCTTGATTTTGATCAAAATTTCTACTTCATAATGAATGTCATTAGAAAAATCTGGAATAAAGAAAGGTTGTTTTTTGAGTAAGATAGAAGTGTCGGGCTTTAAAAAAACTACAGGATCTGTAGGCTTTTCATTTTCTAACTCTTCTATATGGTCGGTATAATTACGCCCAATACAAATTATCTTCATCGCTTAATTTAGATATGGAAAGATATTACAGATTCAAACTATTGTTGAGTTTACGAAGTCGAACAGCAGTCAATACTTTTTTGGTATATAAAGGAAAATCTGCATTTTGCAACCAGCCAAAATAACCAGGTTCATCTTCCATCACACGCTCTACCAATTTCCCTTTATGTTTTCCAAAGGTAAACACTTCTTTACCATCATCATCATAAGCAATAAAACCTGCAAAATCGGCGAACTGTTTTCTCGAACTGAATTCTGAAAGGAATTTAGTGCTATTCTCTAATTCTGGATATCTATCCAATTGCGCTTTTAGCACTTCATAGGTTGCCATAGTATCTGCTTCAGCCGAGTGCGCATCATTGAGATCCTTATCACAATAAAATTTATAGGCTGCAGAAAGTGTTCTCTTTTCCATCTTATGATAGATAGTTTGTACGTCTACAGAAACAGTATTCTTCATATCGAAGTCTAGCTCAGCTCTTAACAACTCTTCCGCCAATAATGGAATATCAAAACGATTAGAATTAAACCCTCCCAAATCACAACCTTTAATCATATCATGAACTTTGTTAGCGATTTCCTTAAAAGTAGGCTCATTAGCAACTTTGGCATCATCTATACCATGAACAGCAGTTGTTTCTGGAGGTATTGGCATCTCAGGATTTACTAACCATGTTTTACTTTCCTGAGTCCCATTTGGAAACACTTTTAGGATGGAAATTTCTACAATGCGATCTTTAGAAATATTAACCCCGGTCGTTTCAAGATCAAAAAAACAGATCGGTTTTTTCAAATTAAGCTCCATAAATTGTTCGTGTGATTCCCAAAGATAACTTCAATTATTTAACATTCTTGTAGACCAGCTGTACTTTAACATTTCTAAAAACTATACCAACTTCTCTACAAATACATTATCCGCAAATTTTCTTGTCACGGTTTCAGTAGTATCATTGAATCCTATCCTGATCGATTTATCAAATTCGCGAATTTCCAACACCTTAATCTCACTACTAAGTGCCAGCCCTATTTCTGATACAAATCTTAAAAAATTAACAGAGCCGTCGTTTACAGATACTAATTTACACACCTCACCTACCGACAAAGAGGATAAGGTAATTTTAGGAACTACCTTATATTCGCCACTAGCATTAGGAATCAACTCCCCATGGGGATCTTTTTTCGGAAAATCCATAAAGCGATCTAACTCATCTACCAGCTTGTAGGATTTGATATGCTCTAATTGTTCTGCCACATCATGAACCTCATCCCAGCTAAAATTTAGGTAGTTATACAAAAACGTTTCCCAAAGCCTGTGTTTTCGAATAAGTCGAACGGCAACAGAACGACCCTCCTGGGTTAATTCTAACTTTCCATATTTTTCGCTGACCACATATTTTTTTGTTTTTAACTTCTTGATCATATTATTTGTAGAAGCTGGAGAAACTCCCAGATAATCTGCCAATTGATTATTCCCAACCTTATCAGAGCTATCTTCTATCAACAACTTAAAAAGTGCTTTTAGATAGTCTTCTTCACTTTTTGTTAAATTATTCAAATTTAATTTGTTAGTCATAACTAACTTTTTTAGTTTTGCTACGGTGATGAGACAAAAATACTAAACACAATACAATTATTAGGCATATAATTAATTACTATTAGTGTAGATGTAATTTCTTAAAAAGAATATCGAAATACGCACGACCTACTCCCTGAATAAAACATAATTTAATTCATTTATTGATTGAGAACAATGATTAAGAAACTAACACTTTTATTTATCTTTTCCACAGTTTTCTTTTCTTGCAAAAAAGAAGTAAAACAAGAAAACCAAAAAGTAAATGTGGTAACCACTACCTCTATGATCACAGATCTACTTCATAATATTGGAGGAGATGCGATAGAAGTAGTAGGGTTAATGGGAAGTGGTGTAGATCCTCACTTATACAAAGCCAGCGAAGGGGATGTAAGTAAGTTGGTAAATGCTGATATTATATTCTACAATGGATTGCATCTGGAAGGAAAACTGGTAGAAGTTTTTGAAAAGATGGAAAATCAAGATATTAAAACCATTCCTGTTGCCGAGAAACTTGATAAAAATACGTTGATTGGTTCTGATTACTTCGCTTCTAATTATGATCCTCATATTTGGTTTAGTATCGAAAACTGGAAAATCATCAGCCAATATGCAGTACAACAACTATCTTCTGCTGATCCAAAAAATGCTACAACATTTGAAACAAATGGAAAAATATACCTAGAAAAATTAAACGAACTTGAAAAGAAGCTAAATTCGACTATCACTACTTTACCCAAAGAAAAACGAATATTAGTCACTGCCCATGATGCCTTTAATTATTTTGGTCAGGCTTATGATTTTGATGTTGTAGGATTACAAGGATTGTCTACCGCTACAGAAGCGGGTGTTCAGGATGTTCAGAAATTGGCGAACTTTATTATTGAAAAAGAAATCAAGGCCATTTTTGTAGAAAGTTCTGTTCCTAAAAGAACTATAGAGGCTTTACAGGCAGCAGTGCGATCCAAAGATCATGAAGTAGCCATAGGCGGAACCTTATTTTCTGATGCGTTAGGAAATCCAGGAACAAAAGAAGGCACATATATAGGTATGTTTGAATACAACGTAAACACCATCATAAATGCATTGAAGTAATGGAAGAAAAAATTGCTGTTCAAATAGATGACCTTACAGTAGCCTACAACTACAAACCTGTGTTGTGGGACATCGATCTAGCCATACCAGAAGGTGTCTTAATGGCAATAGTAGGCCCGAATGGTGCAGGCAAATCAACTTTGATCAAATCCATTTTAAATATTATTAAACCCATAGCCGGAAGTGTTAATATTTATGGAAAAACCTACGACAAACAGCGTTCTTTAGTCGCTTATGTCCCTCAAAAAGGGAGTGTAGATTGGGATTTTCCCACTACTGCACTAGATGTGGTGATGATGGGTACCTACGGAAGCCTGGGATGGATCAAACGCCCTGGTGCTAAACAAAAGAAAGCCGCTCTGGAAGCTTTAGAAAAAGTGGGAATGTTAGCCTTCAAAAACCGACAAATAAGTCAATTATCTGGAGGGCAACAACAGCGAATTTTTTTAGCAAGAGCTTTGGTACAAAACGCTTCCATTTATTTTATGGACGAACCGTTTCAAGGAGTAGACGCTACTACCGAAAAGGCAATTATCAATATCCTAAAAGAACTTAGAAAAGCGGGTAAAACAGTGATTGTTGTTCATCACGACTTACAAACGGTACCAGAATATTTTGATTGGGTTACTTTTTTGAACGTTAAAAAAATTGCTACAGGACCAGTGAAAGATATTTTTAATGATGACAATCTCACAAAAACCTACGGTATTAATTATAAAGTAGCTGTCAATCAATAAGTTATGCATGTATCAATACAACATATAGATTTACAGACATTATCTCCTAAATGATGGATTTAAGAGAGTACATAACGTTGGTTTTTAGTGATTACACCCTTCGTACGATTACCTTGGGTACGGCAGTGCTTGGCGCTATTTGTGGTATGTTAGGAAGTTTTGCCGTATTGCGAAAACAGAGTCTATTGGGTGACGCCATTTCTCATGCTGCCCTCCCAGGAATTGCCATTGCTTTCTTGATTATTGGAGTAAAAAGCAGTTCCGTTTTTTTGTTAGGCGCACTGATCAGCGGTCTTATCGGAACTTTTTGGATTCGTGGGATTACTCAAAAAACCCATCTCAAATCAGATACTGCCCTTGGACTTATCCTTTCCTTGTTCTTTGGTTTTGGTATGCTGTTGCTTACCTATATTCAAAAGCAACCTAATGCAAATCAAGCGGGATTAGAAAGTTATTTGTTTGGCCAAGCCGCTACACTTCTAGAAAGTGATGTTTGGTTAATGATAATAGTTACTGGTATAAGTCTAGTTATCGTGCTACTGTTTTGGAAAGAACTAAAATTGTTACTTTTTGATCCAGATTATACCAAAACTCTTGGTTTTAATACCAAATTTCTTGATATCCTGATTACCACTTTTATTGTGGTTGCTATCGTATTAGGGTTACAAACCGTGGGTGTTGTTTTAATGAGTGCTATGCTTTTGGCTCCGGCAGCTGCAGCCAGGCAATGGACCAATAATTTGGGAAAAATGGTGTTTTTGGCAGCGCTCTTTGGCGCATCCTCTGGAGTTTTAGGAACTGCGATAAGTGCAAGTCATAACAATCTATCTACGGGACCTGTTATTGTACTTGTTGCTGGGGTATTCGTTTTATTTTCTTTTATCTTTTCTCCGGGACGTGGTTTACTATTTCGAGAAATACGGTTTAGAAAAAACAGAAATGACTTGCAATTGCATAAGACCCTATCATTTATGTACAATATTGCCAGTACTCATGAAGATATATCTCATCCACATGCAATCAAAATCTTAAATAATTTTCAGGGATTTACCAGAAAATCGTTGCAAAAACTAGAAGACAAAGATTATGTAAAAATTGATGGTCCCATGTGGTCAATGACGGAAACAGGATACCACACTGCAGCAAATTTATACAATCAATTAATCAAAGAAGAAGATGAGTAGTGCACAAATTGAAATACAGCTGATCGCAAGCCTGGTAGCTATAGCTTGCGCTATACCAGGAACCTTTTTGGTACTCCGCAAAATGGCATTAATTACTGATGCTATCAGCCACTCCATTCTTCCTGGTATTGTGATTGGCTTTTTTATTACGCACGACCTGTCATCTCCTCTTCTTATTATTTTGGCCGCAGCCAGTGGCGTACTTACGGTGGTATTGGTAGAGTTTATTCAAAAAACTGGACTGGTAAAAGAAGACACGGCGATTGGATTGGTATTTCCCGTACTGTTTAGTATTGGAATTATTTTGATCGCACAAAATGCCAACGATATTCATTTGGATGTAGATGCCGTATTATTGGGAGAACTCGCTTTTGCTCCGTTTGATAGATTAGGATTTAATGATATTGATCTAGGCCCAAAATCCTTGTGGATCATTGGCTCTATTTTATTAATCACACTTGGTTTGCTTTTTGCTTTTTTCAAAGAATTGAAAGTAAGCACGTTTGATGCTGGTTTAGCTTCTGCTTTGGGATTATCACCAGCAGTTATGCATTATGGACTGATGACGGTTTCTTCTATCACTACAGTGGGAGCCTTTGATGCTGTAGGCGCCATATTGGTAATTGCCCTTATGATTGCCCCAGCCGCCACCGCTTATTTATTGACCAATGACCTGAAAAAGATGTTGGTTTTGGCTGTTGTATTTGGTGTAGGAAGCGCAATAACAGGTTACTGGGTAGCTCACGCTTTGGATGCTTCTATTTCAGGATCAATTACAACAGTACTAGGTCTGGTATTTTTAATCGCCTACTTATTTGCTCCAGGTCGAGGTTTGTTCTCTGTTCTTTATCGACAAAGACAACAGCGCATCGAGGTGTCTCTGCTTACCTTCCTTCTACACTTGGGAAACCATCAGGAAATTGAAGAAAGACACGTAAAACACCTCAACGAACATATTAATTGGCAGAAAGTACAATCAAAATCTGTATTGGATTTGGCTCTCAAAAACAATATGATTACTATTGATAACGATATCGTTTCTCTTACCAAAAAAGGTAAAGATTTCACTACAAAAGCAATTAACTATATCGTAACCAACAAAAATTCTGAAATTGAAAACATGAAGGATCATTTCTTCTTGTTTCGAGGGTAGGATTATTGCTATACTCTTATACTGAGTCTTCTACCAAATCCCAAAAGATTCAGGCTTTTTTAAAAATCTTGCAGTGAAACTTTGATCTATGCTCCATTTCATTTCTAAAGTAGAAACCGTATTTGTATGTGAAATGGTTCCTTTTGCCAGATCTATATCATAATCCTTACTCCATATCTTATGATATTTTGCTAATTGCTGTACCGCATCCAAAATAAATACGATTTCCTTGTTGCTATGTGTTGGATGAATAGACATCCGAATCCAACCTGGCTTATCTGCATTATTTCCTTTATTAATCTGATCTGTGATTTCTTTGGACCTCTGTGGCGTAACACCAAGCAGATAATGTCCATATGTACCCGCACAAGAGCAGCCCCCTCTAGTTTGTATTCCAAATCGATCATTGAGTATTTTAACCCCTAGATTATGATGAAGACCCTCGATATAAAAAGAAATTACGCCTAATCTTTCCTGATGTTCTCCAGCCAGAATATGTAAATTAGAGATATTAGACATAGAAGCCCAAATCATTTGAAGAATTTCATGTTCTCTTTTTTGTATGTTATCTACTCCCATTTCTTCTTTCAACTGCATGCACATCGCTACCTTTATGGTTTGTAAAAAAGCAGGCGTACCTCCATCTTCTCTAGCTTCGATAGTATCCAAATATCGATGTTCTCCCCACGGATTAGTCCAGGAAACTGTACCGCCACCTGAAATGTCCGGTATCTTATTATGATACAATTTACTGTTGAACACTAAGATTCCTGTTGTTCCCGGTCCTCCCAAAAACTTATGCCCCGAAAAATAAATAGCATCAAAGTATCGTCCTTTTTTGTCGTCTTCGTGCATATCCATCTCAATATAAGGTGCAGAACAGGCAAAATCCACAAAACATAAGCCGTTGTATTGATGTATGAGTTCAGCTATTTCCTGATAAGGAGTGATAATTCCAGTCACATTAGAACAGGAAGTAATTGCTACAATTTTTGTTTTACGATGCTGATACTTCTGGATTTCAATTTCAAAATTATGAATAGATACCAACCCCTTTCTATCCGGAGGAACCACAACAACATCTGCAATAGTTTCTAACCAAGAGGTTTGATTAGAGTGGTGCTCCATATGAGAAACAAATACCACTGGTTTATCCTCTTCTTCATATTGAACTTGATCTTGATACGATTCATGAACCCTAAGCCCGAGCATTCGTTGCAGCTTATTAACCACTCCCGTCATCCCTGAATTTGAAGATATCAGCACATCCTGAGATGAGGCGTTTACATGCTGCTTAATAATTTGCTGTGCTTTGTGATACGCATAGGTCATTGCCGATCCTGTATAATTCGTATCCGTATGTGTATTGGCCACAAAGGGATAAAAATCTTTGAGCATACGTTCTTCGATGGGTCGATACATTCGACCACTAGCTGTCCAGTCTGCATACAACACTCGTATCGAATCATGATAAGGTGTTTTGATATATTGATGCTGACCAATAATCTGATTCTGATATTTCAAAAAATAATCCTGCATGGTTATTCCTCTACTGTACCATTAATAATATCCCATAAATTGGCTGGATCTTCGGCATAAATATCCTGAAGCAGAAATACCATAATCACAATATAGGCTATAAACCCAAAAAAGATCATGCGCTGAGCCACCGTTGTCTTTTGTATATCTTGTCTGTCTTTTCGTTCACAAACTTCCCCTGGACAATACTGCACTTTATCCTTATAGAATCTTGCATAAAACTTACAGCCCAGGCAAATACCAAAAGCGGTTTCCCAAAACAAAAATACTAGGCAGATCAAACAAATCAGTGCAGTAACTGGTCCATATGAATTGACCACATTAGATAATACAAATATGATACTGGATAGCACTAAACCTATTTTCCAGGCAAATTTCTTTTGTGGCGCCCCCACATATTCTGGCACTTGATTGCGAACAATCATCCGACCCAGTATTAAGAATGGTGAAAACCTTGGATTGATCAATACTCTAATCATAATATCTGTTAGAAAAATAGTCACTGCGTATTTAAGCATAGTGAAGTCGCCTGTAAAAACTACGATAAGTATCGAGATAAACATGATCAAAAAGAGAATGCCTGCAGCCGCTCTTATTTCTCGTTCGTTTAATACAGGTATCGTATACCCATCTACAAATTCACCAAATTGAATGGTTTTGTTAATTGTATGCATTTTGTTCATTTTTTGATTAATGATTGAAATTGATTGATGATGATTGATGTCTTATCTCCCGATAGAGATTAATTTTTCCAGGTTAAACCCTTTGATAATAAGCCAAAAAGAAATAGCGATTTGCAACAGTCCTATAGGGAGATATAATATCATAAGACCACTATCATACAAAGACCAAAGCACGTTTGATAGCATGGTTATTGCTGCAAGACATCCTAAGATGGAAAATAGTGAAGGAACAAGTTCGGTTTTACAGAACCCATAATACAAGACCATAACCGAAAGTCCGCCTACCAACATATCCATCATATGAATCCAACCTCGTACCTCCAGAAATAATGTTCCCGAGCTCTTTAAGTAAGCTTGGCTAGCGATGTCAGCTTCAACATAGTCACTACTGATAGACAATAAAGATAACAGTACTGTATTATCGATAAGAGTAGCTGCAAAACTCACCACGGTGAGCACCAGATAGAGCATTCCTAACCTGCGGCTATAGGTATCAAAAAATGGCTTTAAGGTAATAGCTATCCAAAGACTTATGCAACCTAACAAAACTACCAATAAAGTGGCTGTGACAATCTCCGTTTCATGGGAAGCAGTAAGGGTTAAAAAGTCGTTGTCAAAAATAACTGGTCCCAGTAAATAGAAGTTGATCAATACTCCTAATACAAACTGAAATAGAAATAGGTATCCCAGGACCATCCCTGTTTTAGGATTGAAATTCATAATGTTCGTTTTTTGATTAATGATTGAAATTGATTGATGATGATTGATGATGTAATTTGTACTATTTACATATGCTTCATGATTTAAATTGATTAATTAGAAAAGTCTACTTGATTGGAATTCCCTTTGATATTAACCTTAGCTCCAGACTTCGCTTTGCTCCTTACCGATTCATAGGATAAATCCAACGCACCATAACTTTCGTTACTAAACAGAAGATTAAGATCTTTCCCAGATACTTGTCCCAAAGTTGCAAAAGTAGTTCCTGAATGCATTACGACTCCTTCTAATACAGAATTATGAATAAAAATCTGTACACTATCCCGTTTTCGTATTTCTTTGGCGTTCTCTATTCTTAGTGTATCTCCAGATATTTTAATCTTTACAAAAGGCAATAGGTTTTCTGGTGCTTTAATCTTGAGTTGGGTAATACTATCCTGAATAAAATTGATATAAGCTCCTTCCTCGTTGTAGATGCTCTTGAATGCTGAAACATCCCTTACTTCCTCTTTAACAGCAAGATTCACTTTACTTCGATCTACTTTATCAATATAATCATGCATGATCTTCTGAAAAGCAAAAAAGAAAAAAGCCAGCAGCACCACTGCAATTATTAATACCAAATTACTTTTTTTCATCACTTACATTTTTAATATATTGGTCATAAGAATTCTTCACTTCTTCAAACTCTACATCGAGTAGCATCATTTCTTTAAACATATCCGGAAGTCGTACTCCCATAAATTCTTTTTTCTTGATTTCGAGTACGGTATCATACCCTTTTTCTGAGACAAAATATCCGATTCCTCTTTTATTATAAATCACTTCTAGTTCTTGTAAATGTGTAAATGCCCGGCTTGCGGTATTTGGATTTACCTCTACCATAACAGCAACCTCTCTTACCGAAGGAATCCTTTCGTTTTCCTGCCATTTACGGATCAGAATATTCTCATAAAAGAAATCCACAATTTGTAAGTATATCGGTTTGCCGTTATCAAAATCCATGATCAAGCCTCCTTTTCTGTCATTTTAAAATAAGCTGCCAAAAGCATCATGGGCCCGAAAATCAAACCGAAAAGAAATCCACCGACTCCTGATAGATCATTTTGTGCCAACGAAAACCCTTCTGTAGAAAAAGGATCAGAACTAAACACATCAAAAGCCCCTCCTGTAAACCAAAAACACAATATCATATTATAAATAAACACCCCAAAAACTACCACTAATGCAGCGAGCAGGGTTTTACCTATCCTATTTTTTGTAAAGGTTAATGCCCCCAGTAAGAATGCAGGCTGAACAAAAAAGTAAAACCTTACTAAACACCAATATGTATCCGAAAAAATAGGTAAAACATGTAAATCTGTACTAGGAAAAACGCTACATAAAGCAATAGCCAATTGCCCAACAACAAAAGCAAAAACACTAAATACTACAATGTACATTACATTGGAAAGCAACCATGAAGCCAATACTTTTTCTAAAGCAGTCGCTGGTAACAAAAAGTAGAAGTGATTTGTTTTATCTCCTTGAATTTCTCTAAAAATCGAAAAAGTGAACAAGAGACCTAATACCAAAAACAAAATAGAAAACATAGAAATGAACTCATCTGGCTTTACCATAAAGTCTCCTCGTACATTTATTAATGTTCCTACAAAAACAAGTCCACCTGCAACAAGCAAGGCTGTAATTATTGCTCCACGTAGCAATATCACGCTCCTATAAATAAGTCCTGCTATTCTTTTTGCACTAAGCTTTTGCATCGTAATGTGTACTTTTTATTACCGTATTGATTTTGTCCGGATTACTAACTACAGCGTTAAACAACAATTCAAGATCAACCTCCGTTTCTTCAAAATTTTCTCGTTTCAACACTGCTCTACCCCCAAAAGTAGGTTCGGCATATAAAACTTCATCCATCATTTGTTGTTTTGGTCTGCCAAACCATAATTTTTCGGAAACGGAAGAAAACGATTGATCGAATATTACTTTTGATTGCCCAAGAATCACCACATGATTAATCAGACTATGCAAGTCCCTTACCTGATGAGTTGAAATCACTATACATTTCCCCTGATCTACTGCGGAAGCCATAATCCTTCTAAACTGACTTTTGGAAGGGATATCTAATCCATTAGTAGGCTCATCCATAAGCAACAAATTGGTATTGGCAGCAATACCAAAAGCGATGAGTACTTTTTTCTTTTGTCCGAACGACAATGCAGATAGTTTTTCTTTAGGAAAAAGCTTGAACTCTTGAATCAATTGATAGAATTGATCTCTAGAGAATTTAGGGTAAAAAGGAGCATTTATTTTTTCAAAACTATCAATGCTCAAAGCGGGTAATTCGAAATCTTCAGGGACTAAAAAAATCTCTTGTAGGTTCTCGATACTTCTTCTTGAAATGTCCTGACTAGAAATTTGACAATACCCGATTTTCGGAAACAACAAACCTGCCATCAACTTAATGAGTGTACTTTTCCCTTCGCCATTTTCGCCAAATACTCCATAGATGTTACCAGGAGTAAAATCCAATGAAATATCATTAAGAATGGTTCTTCCTTTTGGATACTGAAAACCTAAGCCTCTAATTTGAATCATATCTAGTGTATTAGTTATCTAGTACACTTCAAAACTAAACAAGTTATTTGAATTGACCAAATTTTTTTGATTTTTACATATGGCTCGATTGAGTATTAGCAGATATTACTCCAAGAAAAAACAAACCCCACAGTAGAAAACTGCAGGGTTGCCATTATTTTAAAAGATTGATCTTTTTTAGATCTCTCTATTACTATCAAAAGCTTCTAAGTAATCTTTTACTCGTTGTACAAACTGCCCTCCTAAAGCTCCATTTACCACTCTGTGATCATACGAATGCGATAAGAACATTTTGTATCGAATACCAATAAAATCTCCTTCTGGAGTCTCGATGACAGCAGGAACTTTGCGAATTGCACCAAGAGCCAATATCCCAACCTGCGGTTGATTGATGATTGGCGTACCCATAATACTACCAAAAGTTCCAACATTAGTAACCGTATACGTACCATCTTGAATATCATCTGGCTTTAACTTATTATCACGAGCTCTACCCGCCAAATCATTAACAGCCTTAGTCATCCCCACAAGATTCAATTGATCTGCATTTTTAATCACAGGCACAATTAAATTCCCATCAGGCAATGCCGCCGCCATTCCTAAATTGATATTTTTCTTTTTAATAATACTATCTCCTGACACAGATATATTCATCATCGGGAAGTCTTTCAAGGCTTTTGCTACAGCTTCCATGAAGATCGGGGTAAACGTAAGGTTCTCTCCTTCTCTTTTCATGAAATCTCCTTTCACCTTCTTTCTCCAGTTCCAGATATTGGTTACATCTGCCTCGATGAACGATTGTACGTGAGCCGAAGTTTGTACAGATTCTACCATATGATGGGCAATTAGTTTACCCATACGTGTCATTTCTATAATTTCATCTTCTCCCGAAGCCACCACAGGTGCTGCCTTTGGAGTTTCTGCTTTTTTAACCGGTGTTGCTGCAGGTTTCTCTGCTGCTACTTTTGCAGGTGCAGCTACAGCTGGTGCTACCTTACCATTTTTGCGATCCTCTACAAATTGTAAAATATCATTTTTGGTAACTCGACCATCTTTTCCTGTGCCTTGCAGCGCCTCAAGTTCTGCTAGAGATATTCCTTCTGCAGTTGCGATATTTTTAACTAAAGGAGAATAAAACTTACTCCCTTCTGAGAAGTCAGTTGCAGTAGCACTAACTGCTTCTGCAGTTTCAGCTATTTGGGTTTCAATAACCGCAGCTTCTGCAGGAACTTCAGCAGGTGCCTCTTCTACCGCAGTCGAAGATCCAGAATCAGGAACAACTGCTCCTTCGGTTTCGATAACGGCAATAGTTTGACCTACCTGTACTACATCGTCCACATCAAATAGTTTCTCAACTAGTACACCTTCTACCTCACTAGGCACTTCACTATCTACCTTATCTGTTGCGATTTCTACCACAGCATCATCCAGTTCGATAGTATCTCCAACTTCTTTTAACCAAGTTGTTATTGTTGCTTCTGCAACACTTTCACCCATTTTTGGAAGTTTTAGCTCAAATTTTGCCATATTCTTAATCCAAAGTGTTTAAATGTTATATTTTTTGCGAATTTAATTAAAATAAAGCTTTAAAATTAGTTTTTCTATATTAAAGTTTATTTAAAATGTGATCACTTCTCCCTTTCCATCACTAAAATCACTCCCCAAAATATAGTCACAATCTGCTGGTCGTATTTTGAAAGTGACATTTTGTTTATTCAACAATTCCATTTGTTTAATGATCTCAAGATAAGACATAAAATCGCCATCAAAGATAATCTCGATATTCTTATCTCCCAAATCTTCTCTCTCTATTGTAGAAACTCTTACCAATTCAGTATTCAATTTTGATGCAATATTGGCACTCAATACTTCATTTTCTGAAATCAAATAATACTGTGTTACTTCTCTTCTATTCTTCTTAAAATCTTTAAATGAATGTATAAAAGATACCATTCTTATCCCCACAGAAACCATAAAATCAAGAACGCGATTGCTTTTAAAATGTTTGCTGTAAAACAATCGCATGGCTCCATAGAAAATCATTACCAAATCAGCATTACGATCGACACTTTCTCCCTTATAATGCAAAGCCGTAATAGTACCTAAATAATAATTAAGCAATCCCATTTTCTTAACTCTATATGACAAATCCAGGTCTTCACCATACAAAAAGTAATCATCATCAAAACCACCAACTGACAGATAATGATCTTTTTTGATCAGCATAAATGCACTATCCAAAACATCGACTCTTCCTATCTCTCGTTCTTGAATATGATCGGCAAAATAGCTTTTTACAAATCGCGTACGAATTCCTAAAAGTCTTTTTAAAGAAGTTAGTGGTGCAGGGATATTACGTTTACTTTCCCGAAGAAAGTTCCCCTTACCACTGATTAATCTGGGTCCTACTAACCCAACATGTGGTAGTTGTGTTGCCTTTTTCAAAAGATTTGGAAATACATTGTCCGGAATAATAGTATCCGGATTGAGAAAACACAAAAATTTTCCACTAGAAACACCGACTCCTTTATTGTTTGCTTTGGCCAACCCAAGGTTGCTCTTGTTTTCCAGCAATAGCACTTCGGGAAACTTGTCCCGAATCATTTGACAGCTGTCATCCGTAGAGTTATTGTCTACAACTATGACTTCAGAATCTTCTGCAACGATTACCTCTCTTAGACTCAATAGACATTGCTCTAAGAAATATTGCACATTGTAATTTACTATGATTACTGATAGTCTCAGGTTACTTACTTTTCTGTAACAAGTTAGGAATTCTTCAGAGCGTTTTCAAAAGGAATTCTATTCATAATACTTCTACCCAAAGTAACTTCATCTGCATACTCCAACTCGTCATTAACTCCAATACCCCGAGCAATCGTGGAGATTTTCACTTCCAGCCCTTCCAGTTGTCGATAGATATAAAAATTTGTTGTATCCCCTTCCATAGTGGCGCTAAGTGCAAAAATGAGTTCTTTGATTTCTCCTGATTTCACTTTTTCTACCAGGGAACTAATCTTTAAATCTTGCGGACCAACACCATCCAAAGGACTTATTTTTCCGCCCAGCACATGATATAAACCTCTGTATTGCCCCGTGCTTTCGATAGCCATTACATCTCGAATATCCTCTACAACACAAACGAGTTCCTTTTCTCGACTAGGGTTACTACAAATATCACAGATTTCTACATCACTAATACTATGGCATTTTTTACAGAACTTGATTTCTTTCCTTAATTGACCCAACGCCAAGGTTAAATGTTCTGTTTGAGCCTCTGGTTGTCTTAATAAATGAAGTACTAATCTCAAAGCAGTTCGTTTCCCGATACCTGGCAATTGAGACATTTCGTATACTGCGTTTTCCAATAATTTTGAAGAGAATTCCATAGCGCAACAAATTTAGCATTTTTTAATGCATATTCCTTCTTAAATACTGATTGTTTATAAGCTTCAATTAAAAGCATTTTTCTACTTTTACCTTAAAAGAAAAACAATGTTTGATTCACTTTCCGGAGAAACCCAGCTTATCTTGATGGTCATTGGGATTGCCATTTTATTTGCAATCGTATCTTGGAACACCAAGAACAATAAGCGCAAACTGTATGATCGTGATAAACGAAATTTCAAAAAAAATTACTTCAAAAAGAAAGAAAAAGAGCAATAAGAAATTAATTTCACATGAAAATATACACAAAAACAGGGGACAAAGGCACTACAGCCCTTTTTGGAGGCACACGAGTCCCTAAGCATCATATTCGAATCGACAGTTATGGAACGGTCGACGAATTGAATTCTCATATTGGATTGATCAGAGATCAAGATATCGATGAACTTAGCAAACAAGTTTTGGTTACTATACAGGACAAACTTTTCACCGTAGGTGCTGTGTTGGCTACAGATCCTGAAAAAGCAATGCTAAAAAGTGGTAAAAAACGATTGAACATCCCTACCATAGCCGATGAAGACATCGAATTATTAGAAAATGAAATGGATCGAATGAATGAAGCTTTACCACCAATGACGCATTTTGTACTACCAGGAGGGCATCAAACTGTGTCATTCTGTCATATAGCCCGCTGCGTATGCCGTAGAGCAGAACGTTTGGCTACTGCACTATATGAATTAGAGCCTTTTGAAGGCACTACCTTACAATATTTAAACCGACTATCTGACTACCTTTTTGTACTGGCACGAAAGTTGTCCCACGATTTGAAAGCAGATGAGATAAAATGGATTCCTACCAAGAATTCTTAAATTAAAAATAGCTGCAAAATTAATAAGGGAAAACCCCAGAAAATCACGTTCTTATAATTATTGTTTAAATAATTAATTTTTTACTTGACTTTTTAAACTAAAAAATTATTTTTGCAGAAAATAAACCAGTAAACCTATGTATTGGACTTTAGAACTAGCATCCTATCTGAGTGATGCACCTTGGCCAGCTACAAAAGACGAACTAATTGATTATGCAATTCGTACTGGAGCACCTTTGGAAGTTGTGGAGAATTTGCAAGCGATTGAAGATGAAGGAGATTCTTATGATTCGATAGAAGAGATATGGCCCGATTATCCTACAGACGAAGATTATCTTTGGAATGAGGATGAATATTAAAAAAATGAAATAGTTATAAAAGTCTCGCAAGAGGCTTTTTTTTGCGTAAATTACGCCGCTTAGATTACGATTTTTGATCGTAAAAATATTGTATAATTTGACCTGATTGGTCGTGAGATAATTTCGCTAATCCCAAGATCTGGGACTTGACTCGAATGACCCGAACAGTTGGACCTTCCAACCAGTTGTGTTTGAAACAAACATCTCAATAAACATATAACCATAAATTATGGGAATTTTAGATTCTGTATTAAAAGTATTTGTAGGAGATAAATCCAAAAAAGATATTAAAGAGATTCAGCCAAAAGTTGAATTGATCAAAAAAGCTGAAAAAGGACTTGAAGGATTATCTCATGATGAACTGCGTGCGAAAACAGAAGCATTCAAAAAACAGATTGATGATGCCAGAAAAGACATTCAATCCAAAATTGAAAAACTTCAGGAAGATGCAAATACTGAAGAAGATATAGACAAAAAAGAAGATATCTACGCAGAAATCGACAAGCTAAAGGACGATGCTTACGAGGCTACAGAAAATGCATTAAATGACATTCTACCTGAAGCCTATGCTGTCGTTAAAGAAACAGCGAAGCGTTTTGCGAATAATGAAACCATAGAAGTAAGTGCTTCTACCTATGATAGAGAACTTTCTGGAACAAAAGATTACATCACACTAGATAATGACAAAGCAATTTGGTCTACAAGCTGGGATGCTGCCGGTAAAGAGGTGAAATGGGATATGATCCATTATGATGTTCAGCTTATCGGTGGTATTGCCATGCACGAAGGTAAAATTGCAGAAATGCAGACGGGTGAGGGTAAAACTTTGGTGGCTACCCTACCGGTATATCTTAATGCGCTTTCTGGAAATGGAGTACACCTGGTAACTGTAAATGATTATCTGGCACGTCGTGATAGCGAATGGATGGCTCCTATATTCCAGTTTCATGGACTTACCGTAGATTGTATCGATAACCACAGACCTAATTCAGCAGAACGTAGAGCAGCTTATAACGCGGATATTACTTACGGTACCAATAACGAATTTGGTTTTGATTATCTGCGTGATAATATGTCTCACGCTCCTGAAGATTTGGTACAACGTCCACATAACTATGCGATCATTGACGAGGTGGATTCTGTTTTGATTGATGATGCACGTACCCCGTTGATTATTTCTGGCCCTATACCAAAAGGAGATATTCATGAGTTTGATCAACTAAAACCAAAGGTTGCGGATATCGTTGCTGTTCAACAAAAATATTTGACCACTGTTCTTGCTGAAGCTAAGAAGCTCATCAAAGAAGGAGATAACAAAGAAGGTGGCTTTAAATTACTACAGGTATATAGAGGTATTCCAAAAAACAAAGCCTTAATTAAGTTTTTGAGTGAAGAAGGAGTAAAACAACTGCTTCAAAAAACAGAAAACTTCTACATGCAAGACAACAATCGCGAGATGCATAAGATTGATGCCGACCTGTATTATGTAATCGAAGAGAAGAACAATCAAATAGATCTTACCGATAAAGGTGTTGAATATCTTTCTGGAAAAGAAAACCCAGATTTCTTTGTACTTCCTCAAATTGGTATGGAAATCGCCAAAATTGAAGAGTTAGGATTATCTAAGGAAGAAGAGGCTGAAAAGAAAGAAGATCTTTTTAGAGATTATAGCGTAAAAAGTGAACGTATTCACACCTTAAGACAATTACTAAAAGCATATTCATTATTCGAAAAAGATGTGGAGTATGTGGTA
The DNA here is from genome assembly GCF_055808215.1 of Aquimarina sp. KJ22-3. Classification (NCBI taxonomy): domain Bacteria; kingdom Pseudomonadati; phylum Bacteroidota; class Flavobacteriia; order Flavobacteriales; family Flavobacteriaceae; genus Aquimarina; species Aquimarina sp. KJ22-3. The sequence continues at coordinate 3,825,109 of NZ_CM147859.1, forward strand.
ATGGATAATAAAGTAAAGATCGTTGACGAACAGACCGGACGTATTATGGATGGTCGTCGTTATAGCGATGGTTTACACCAGGCGATCGAAGCTAAAGAAAATGTGAAAATCGAGGATGCTACGCAGACCTTTGCTACGGTTACTTTGCAGAACTACTTCAGAATGTACCGAAAGTTATCAGGTATGACCGGTACCGCAGTTACCGAAGCAGGTGAACTTTGGGAAATTTACAAACTGGATGTGGTAGAAATTCCAACCAACCGACCTATAGCAAGACATGATCGTGAAGATTTAGTATATAAAACAAAACGTGAAAAATACAATGCCGTTATCGAACAGGTAACCGAATTGTCTCACGCAGGTAGACCTGTATTGATCGGTACAACCTCTGTAGAAATTTCTGAATTACTAAGTAGAATGCTTACCATCAGAAAGGTTCCACATAATGTACTGAACGCGAAATTGCATAAAAAAGAAGCCGATATTGTTGCTGAAGCAGGTAAACAAGGTATGGTTACTATAGCTACTAATATGGCTGGTAGGGGTACCGATATCAAGCTTACAGATGCGGTAAAATCTGCTGGTGGACTTGCAATAATTGGTACAGAGCGCCATGATTCAAGACGTGTAGACCGACAGTTAAGAGGTCGTTCTGGACGTCAGGGAGATCCAGGTAGCTCACAGTTCTACGTATCGCTAGAAGATAACCTTATGCGCTTATTTGGTTCTGAGCGTATTGCCAAAATGATGGATAGAATGGGATTAGAAGAAGGAGAAGTAATCCAACACTCTATGATCACAAAATCTATTGAGAGAGCTCAGAAAAAAGTAGAAGAAAACAACTTTGGTGTTCGTAAAAGACTCTTGGAATATGATGATGTAATGAACGCACAAAGAGAAGTGGTATACAAACGTAGATATCATGCGCTATTTGGAGAACGTTTGCGTGTAGATATCGCTAATATGATCTACGACACTGCCGAAGTGATCACCGAATCCAACAAGAATGCTCAAGACTTCAAAAACTTTGAGTTTGAGTTGATACGCTATTTCTCTATGAGCAGTCCTATCTCTGCAGAGGAGTTTGAGAAAATGGATGCCCAAAAAATTGCAGGACAAGTATACAAAGCAGCTTATGATCACTATCAAGATAAAATGAAGCGTAATGCAGAAACTGCATTCCCGGTGATCAAACAAGTATATGAAGACCCTTCTAGCAATTACGAAAGAATCCTTGTACCGTTTACGGATGGGGTAAAGAGCCTGAATGTTGCTACAGATCTTAAAAAAGCATATGATTCTGAAGGGAAACAGCTGATCACCGATTTTGAAAAGAACATCACACTAGCCATTATCGACGATGCCTGGAAAACTCATCTTCGTAAAATGGATGAGTTGAAACAAAGTGTACAGCTTGCCGTTCACGAACAAAAAGATCCGTTATTGATTTACAAATTCGAAGCGTTTGAGTTGTTCAAAGCTATGATCGAAGAAGTAAATAAAGATGTGATTTCTTTCTTATTCAAAGGAGAATTGCCTACTGGTAATACACAAGACATCTCTGAAGCTCGCCAGGTAAGAAGAAAAGAAAATCTGGAAACTAGCAAAGAAGAGATTCCTAATATGGATGAGCGTGCCGCCATGAATAGAGCTGCTGGCCAAACACAACAAAGACCACAGGTTACAGAGACCATTGTAAGGGAGCAGCCTAAAATTGGTCGTAACGATAGGGTTACCATTAAGCACGTAATGAGTGGCGAAAATAAAACCTTGAAATACAAACAAGCCATTCCTCTAATCGAAAAAGGAGAATGGGTATTGATCAACGAATAAGAAGTTACAAGACTTTACATAAAAAAACCTGCAGTTCTTACTGCAGGTTTTTTTATACTTTTTGAGCTGATCTATGATACAGACTTTTTATACATCGTAAAAAACAAAAAAGGCAAATATCCCGCAGCAAATATAAACGCCCCCGCCAGCAAAAGGACACTAGCCCCTTGCCAATGCAAGAATTTAAACAATCCAGACAAGCCTATTACAGTTCCTGAAACACAGCCCATAATGATCTTTAGTCGTTCTGACAAAGAACGAGCTATTGCCAACTTGAATTTATCAAAAGTATATAAAGGCAGAAATACAAAAAGTAATAACAGAAATCCTACTGTAAATAGCATATTAGCATAAGGGTAGTGCAACACTTTGAAAGTAATACCTCCTGTAAGCGTAAATGCTCCTACAAAACCAATTAGATACATAAGTCTTTTCATCATAAGTATTCGTTTATAGTTTAATAAAAAAATTGTTTTTCGTTCAATCTCACTCAATCCATTAGGTGCTAGCTCTATTAATGCTTCTTGCAAGGCCATTTCAAAGGCTTCTCCTTTCTTTATTCGGATTTCTACTACACAACATAGATGATCCAAAATATCATCTCTCAAAGACTTTATTTTTAACCCATCTTTATCTAGAACTTCAATAATCTTCCGTTCCTGTTCATCAGTAAGTCTCATGAAATCTTCAATTGTGGGTTAATAACTTTGCTTATGGTTGCTATAAAATCTTGCAGTTCTTCCAAATAATACACTTTTTCCTCTTTTCCTTTTTTGGTGAGCAAGTAATACTTTCGAATTCTTTTACCGATATATACTTCCTCGCAAGTCAATAACCCCTCTTTTTTCATCTTTTGTAATGCAGGATACAACGAACCATCCTTAAGCAAAATTTTGCCGTCGGACAGCTCCTTTACTTTCTGAAAAATCTCATAGCCGTACATACGTCCATTTTCAGCAAGGATATTTAATACAATTACCGAAAGGGTTCCTTTTAAAAGTTCTTTTGAATACATAGATCAAATATACATAAAAAAACAATACATCATAATTCTATGTATTTAAATTTTAAAATACCCTAAAAAACCCCCATTACATCATTATATCCCAAAAAAAGAAGCGGATCCAAATTGGATCCGCTTCTTTTATATTTTTGTTTGAGCTGTAAAACTCCCCCGATGAATTTTCTTATAGTTCGCTAAGGTTGTTCTGAGTTTCGATAAACTTTTCAACGATTACTGAATCCCCGTTGTTATTTTCTAATAAGTAAACTCCTACTGGTAATAAACTTAAATCGATAACATTGGTAGTTTTTGATAAAACGTGTACTGTATCTTTTACTTCAAACAACTTTAATTTATCCCCTTCTTCAAAATTTAATACAGTAACAATATCTCCATCTCTGTGGATGTCTAGTTGATTTTGGTTAGAATCTACATAATTCTTGATGAAACCTTCTTCAACATCTGTGCTCTCTCCAGCATCAGTCATCATGCTATCTTCTACCTCAAAATTTTCATCCTGAGCAAAAACAGCTCCTTCGATCATCAACTCTTCTTCTAAACGATCGATAACTACAGATTGACCTTGGTTGTTCTCTAAAATATAAGAACCTACTGGCAACTGACTTAAATCGATATGAGCATAAGATTTTGATAAGATGTGATCTCCAGTTTCAACTTCGAATAACTTTAATTTATCTCCTTCTTCGAAATCCATTACTTCAACAACCAAACCATCCTGCTTTACAACAAGACCATTGTCATCTTTAGCAATACAAACAAGAGATAAAAATAAACTGAATAATAGTGTAATCGTTTTCATCATTTTTGGGGCTTTGTAGTTAAGAAACTACGGTTTTACCATACAAGAATACAGCGAAATAATTGTGTTACCAACTAGAAATCAAGTTTTTAGATCAAATACGCCGTATTTTCGTCAAAATACCAAAAAAGAAGAAAAATATCTTTAAATAATTGATTATCAGATATTTAAATATTGTAAGTGTCGCCAAAAAACACAATAAACTAGATTAAATACACAAAATACACTAAATCAGGCACTTAAAATTAGTACATATCCAGATAGTTTTATCGATTATGCACACATAAGATAGCTAAATTATACTTGTATAATTAAACAAAATAGTTCTAAATGTGATAATTCTGAGGTGTTTTTTACCTTATTTTAAGTAGTAGATTAGGATCAGGACAATTGTTTTGATACCTAGCTAATTCACTTTTACTGGATACTCCTGGATAATCTCCGGAGTTTCCTTCCAGATCTTTCATAACCTGAAAATGTAAATGCGGAGCATAATCTCCATTTACAGACGCATCGCCTAATCTGGCAATAACATCACCTGCTCGAACCTCCTGACCAATGGCAATATGATCCAACGAAGCTACACTAAGATGACCGTATAAAGTATAAAAAGTTATTTCGGGATAATCATGCTCCAAAATAATAGTAGGACCGTAATCTCCATAATTCTTATTGTTTTTGTAGCTATGGATTCTTCCTGGGATTGGAGCCAAAATTTCTGTACCCGCATCACACCAAACATCTAATCCCAAATGAATATTTCTCTCGGTTGTAGGATCTTGCTGGTTAAAATGAGTGCTTCGACGATACATCGATCGCACTTCCAAATATCCACCATAGGCTACCTGAGCATTATGTTGTTTTAGAAAATCTGCAATATAATCATCAAATGCTGATGATGATGAAACATCTATGGTATCCAGCTCTTTATTGGACTCGGACAAGTCTATGGCTAAATAATCATCTTTTGAAAATACGGAAGATACTACAGGAACAAAATTATCGGTCAACTGACCTAAAAAATCTTTAAACGTTGTACTGTTCATTTAAGCACTTTTTGAAATGGTTTTGGGTTCTTTGGATATCCAATTTTTAGGAAGTTGTTTCAGTAACGCCCTTCTAAAATCATGATAATCCACAGTAATGGTATGTCTTGGTGTATTGATTTGCCTGTAATGTGGATGGGTAACTTCTCGCTCGCATAACTTCTCAATATTTTGAGGCATTTTCCACTCCCCAGTCAAATAGTTTGCCAAAATCTTACTTTGCAACTCTGATCCCGGCCAAATACATCCTAATGGCTGAAACATCCCCACAAAAAACAAATCATGATATTTTGGATGAAACATTTTGAGATATAAAGGTACTGGACCATCACTATAATCGATAAAAGAATCCTTAAAAAAGGAATGCTTCAAAACAAAACCTGTACACGCAATAATTACGTCAAAGTCTTCTTTGGTACCATCTTTAAAATGGACAGTATTATCATCCAACCGTTCTATATCCACTTTAGGGTGAACTTTTCCATGTCTTATCTTATATAACAGTTCATCATTAATGGTAGGGTGAGTTTCTCCAAATTTAGTTTTTACCTCCTGTAGCCCATATAATTTATTCTTTCCTATAAGAAGGTTCAGTAATCGATCGTTGAGCCAACTTCTTATTTTTACAGGCAACCAGGCAGATCTTGCACCCACAATGTCCGAGGGTAATCCAAAAAAGAACTTTGGAATAATACGATACCCCCTTCTCCAACTTATACTTGTTCGCTCACTCACCCTGCTGGTTTCTACGGCTACATCACAAGCAGAATTCCCTCCTCCAATGACCAACACTCTTTTTCCTGCAAATGGTGACGCTTTTTTGTAGTGATGCGAATGCATAAAGGAACCGCTGAAATTTCCAGGATACTCTGGCATTCTAGGTACAGAATGATGGCCGTTACAGGCTACCAAATCGGTAAATATTTCTACACGCTCTTGATTGTGCTGTTTGATAGTAACATGCCATTCATTATCTCCTTTTCTATCACAATGTAGTACGCTAGTTCCAAATTCGATATATGGATAGAGGTCAAAATAGCGAGCATAGGCTTGAAAATACCTCCTTAATTCATCATGTGACGGGTAATCGGCCACCGTTTTATCAAAATCGTCAAAAGTATAATCCTCGTATTGTGATAATGTCTTAGAGCTAATAATATGAGTGGTCTCGAAAACACTAGAGTGGCTTTCATCTTCAGAATAAATCCAGTTACCTCCTACTTCTTTGTTCTGATCATAACAAACCACAGATAGTCCTTTATCAATCAAATTCTTGAGCACCGTAATCCCGCTAGGGCCAGCCCCTATTATACAGACTCTTTTTTGCATACCGATGTATAATAAATAATTAGGGTATGTAAAATAGAGAATGTAACGGAGTTTAAAAAATCTTTTAAAAGATTAGTTGTATATATACAATAGAACTATAAAGAAAAACTCTTGTCTATTCTTCTTTTTAGAATTGGGATCTGTACAAAAAATAATATGGAGAAGAACAAAATCCCATACAATGTAGTTTTGTAAAGTGTAAAGTCTTTAAAAGGGTTATTGATCAACTTCCCCTTTAATTGTAAAGAAGAAAGATCAATTTTATCCAAAATCGATGTATTGTTATCAGTTAAAAACGCAAGACTCAAAACCAAACCAAAAATTAATATTCCTATCCAAAACCAGGCTCGTTTAGAAATAAGAGGTGTATAGACGATAGGCTCCTGTGCACTCAACCTTTTAATATCTTGCATCACATTGATAGAGAAACCCAACGAGGGACGTTCTATTCCTGCCTCTTTTACTAAACGTTTTACGTCATTAAATTGCTCTTCCATTTTTATTACTTATTTCTGGTAAAACATAATGTTTCAGTATCGAATATAACTTTTTTCTACTACGAAACAGTTTTATTTTTACATTATCTGCTGTTAACCCCACAATATCAGCTATTTCCTTTATATTCTTTTCTTCAAAATAATAAAGTGTTACTAACACTGCCGTTTCTTGTGGTAGTTTTAAGATACTCTCTGCTATGATTTTTTTTCGTTCCTGTTCTTGTAAATAGCTCAATGCATCAGTAACCAGTTCTATATCTCCTTCATTAATCTCTTCTATCAATTCTGAAGTTATTAATCGTTTATTGGATTTCACCAAATCCAGGCTTTTTCGATAGGCTATTGTATATAACCAAGTCGAAAATTTAGCTTCTCCTCTATACTTAGCTAATGACTCATACGCTTTGACAAAGGTGTCCTGAGCCACTTCTTCTGCCTGTTCTTTATTTTTAACCACCCTATACACTACAGTATATACCAAATTCTGATATCGTTCTACCAGTATCGAAAAAGCGTTGATATCGCCTTCTAGTACTTTTTGGATATAATATTGATCTGGTTGATGGCTCATTTATCTATGAGACGACATTCATCTAACTACGGTTACACCTAATACTCAAAAAAGGTAGTAATTTTTTTTCACATTTTTTGTAACCGCTCCAAACATTTGCTCGTCATAATGAAAAAACGAACAGTAATCTAAATTTTAAAATCAACATTATGAGTTTTATTGAAGCATTAATACCACTATCTATTTTTGGTTGCATTTTTGGAATATTCTACCTCTTTATCGCTGCCAGAAATAAAGAAAGAATGGCATTGATAGAAAAAGGAGCAGACGCCTCTATCTTCTACAGTAGTAAAGAAAAAAGAGTAACACCTTTTTGGAAAGTGTTTATCTTGAATTTCTCATTATTATTAATGGGTATAGGTGCAGGTATTTTTATCGCGGGACTCTTGCATCAAGTAATTGGTCTAAATCGTGAAGTTGCATATCCCGGAACTATTTTCTTAATGGCTGGTGTTGGATTATTCGTAGGTTTCAACATGACCAAAAATCTAGAGAAATAAAAACAATACCCCTAGATCACAAACAAAAAAGCCTATCCGTTTGGATAGGCTTTACACATTTTATATAGCATTTCCTACATTTCTGCTACTTGATCTTTGTCTACAAACTTTTCTACAACTACAGAATCTCCTCTGTCGTTCTCTAATACGTAAACACCAGCTGGCAATTGGCTAAGATCTACAAAGTTTGTTGTTTTTGTTAAAACGTGAACTGTATTTTTTACTTCAAATAATTTTATTTTGTCTCCTTCTTCGAAATCCTCTACCGTAATCACATCACCTTCTCTTGTAATCGCTAAAAGATTGGTTTCTGAGTTATCATAATAGTGCATATACTCTTGCTCAACATCTATCTCTGCAGGAACCATAACTCTTGCACTATCTCTTTCTAATAAAAAATCATTATGAATTGCATTGATCGCCCCATCAACCTTTAACTCTTCTTCCATTCTATCGATCACAACAGATTCACCATCATTGTTTTCTAGAAGGTAAGACCCTACTGGTAGTTGACTTAAATCGATCTCACTATGAGTTTTGGAAAGAATATGCTCTCCAGTCTCAATCTCGAATAATTTAATTTTATCTCCTTCTTCAAAATCCAATACAACCACAACCAGACCATCTTTTTCTACTTTAAGATCGCCGTCACTAATGTTTGCATAACTATTTAAGAATAGAAATAAACTAAAAATACATGTTATCAATTTCATCTTATCTAGGGTTTTTGAATAATGCTTTGTTTTCCCCCTGTTACGGGTTTACCATACAATGATATTACTTAAATATGGCTAAACAAACTAAAAAACAGACTTTTAGATCAAATGAATTCGATACTCGATAAAAAACACAAAAAATGTTAAATTTAAGTTATTTAAAGGTTATTAATTTGATTATCAACAACTTACATTCAAAGATCCAGGGAAATAATAGATTAAATGCATTTTTGTAAGGATCAAAGACAAAAACCGACAACGGTTCTTACGCTTTATTTGGTAGAAAAATGAGAATAGAAAATGTATTACACTAAAAAAGCCTCATCGATATGTACCGATGAAGCTTTTTTATAATTAACACTACAATTATTATGAAAAATATTTATTCTTTACTCAAAATCACGTTACTGTATTTAGCATTAACAGTAATCAGCTTGTCTGTATCGCGTGTACCTTGATAACCATTGATAAAAACGTTTCCAAAATTACTTCTGGTATTAATCTCCAATGTTTTAGGCAACCCAATCTTACTACGAGAGCCTGTATAGGTAAGATTAAAAGGTGTTTTAGGTAATTTTAATCGAAAATCACTATTCTGAACGGCTAAATCCAATGTCTTGAAAGAACTTCCTAAATTCGCAATGGTTACTGTTCCAAAACTTGCCGCTATGGCTCCGTTTTCATCCATTTGCTGAATAAAGATGTTACTTGAATCTGAGTTTACTAAAAGATTCTTAGCAATTTGAATTCTACAGTTTTTTACATAATTCACCACTAGTCTTCCATCATTCCATTGTCTAACAAATACAGGAGAATAAGATGCTTTTATGAATGTTTTATTTCCATCGATTACATTAGCAGATAGTCTGGTATGCGATAAGGATGCTTTTACATTATATGATTTTTCTGCAAGTTGCACTGCTCCATGACGAATATTAAGCTTTAACTTTGCATTTTTGGGCATCTTTACTTTGATCACCTTACTCGTTCCTTTGGTATTAGGTCGTGTTGCCGTATACTGGTATACTGTTACATTCGACGTTCCTTGCTGCTGATTTTGTATGTCTCTAACAAACTGTGCTGCCCAGGCCTCCATTTGTCTGCCGTACTGCTCTCCCCACTCTAATTTGATCTGCAAATCTCCAGAAATAGCACCATTCTTTTCTAACTGCTGCGCCAATTTTTGCTTTTCCTTTTCGATCTCATCACTGAACTTTTCTCGAATTTGACTCTCCCATTGTTGCACATACTTCTCGTCTTGTTCTGAATACCTCCTATTAGAGAGGTTAACATTAGATTGCTGCTCATTTGAAAGCGAATTAGGCATAGGATTATTCTCTATATTTTTGATAAGAGGCCCTAAAAGATCCGAAATAGCAGGATCTAACTTTCTTAACTCTTCTTCACTAATCGTAAAATTCGATGCAGTAACTTTTCCTGACCACAAATTTCCTGCTCTGGAGTTGATCGTAATACTTTGATCATCTCCCAATACATCCAACTGCCAACTTTCTATAATCCTTCTACTATTTTCGTCATCCAAATTCTCTCCCTCTACATAAGCTTCAATCCCAATTTCATTTCTATTCCAGGTTTCAAAAACAACATTGGTATGGCTGGTATTCAGGTTTAACGCAACATCAGAAGCAACAGAAATCCGTTCATTAAGTTTCTCTTGTCTATCCTGAGCTAGTAACCCTGTAACACAAAGACTAAGAATGCAAAATGTAATACCGCTAAGCTTGTATTTCGTCATATCCTTCGTTCTCAATTTTTTCTAATTCTTCAAGTTTTTCTTTTAATTGTTCTAATAATGAAAGTCTAAGTGTTAGATTCTCCTTCATCGCTTCAATACTCTCTAAGTTTGGCCCGACTTCCATCAATTCTTTATTTAAGTTCTGGTATTCTTTATCCAGATTACTCAAACGCACCTTAAAACTTTCTACCAATTCTCTGTTCTTATCATTGACCGTAATTTCGGATAATTGAAATTTAATACTGGTCAACAAATAGTTCTCTACTTTTTCATATTCTGGGTGCATATCTGCCAACCCGGAGGATTGCTTGTTCAACACTACTGTAGCATTTTTGGTAGTTTCAGTATCTACTACCTCAGTACCGGTATTATCCTTACCACCAAATTGGTTAAATGCGGTGATAGAAATGGAAAAAATAATAGCCACACTAGCTGCAATTTTAAGCCAGCCATAATTAGACGATTTAGTTTCCCGCTCGGGTAAATCCTTCTCTAATCTAGCCATAAAACGAGCTTGATGTCCATCTTGCAATCGTTCAGAAGGGATAGCTTTATCTTGTCTCAACAGCTCTCTAATATCTTGTGCCATCTTTCAAATGTTTTAGTTGGTCCTGTAGTTGCTTTTTTCCCCTATGTACTAAAGTTCTAGAAGCAACTGGAGTGATATCTAGTATTTCACTTATTTCGTTATGATCATACCCTTCGATTAAAAATAGCATTACTGCATATTTATATTTTTCAGGTAATCTTTCTATAGCTTTCTTTACTTCATCTACGGTAACCGAATCTGAAACAGACCAATCATTCTGTTCTTCCACCGTCGTCATTACCTGTTCATTTATCGCCACCATATTCATCTTTTTGGCTTTAAGCATATCAATGCTCTTATTAATTACTATTCGTTTAAGCCAAGCACCAAAAGTAACATCACCTGTAAATTGATGTAATCTCGTAAAAGCCTTGATGAAAGATTCTTGCATAGCCTCCTCTGCCTCAAATGGATCTTTGAGGAATCGTAAAGCCACATAATACATACCGTCGCAGTACTTATTATAAAGCTTCATCTGTGCTCTGCGGTCATTCGCTCTACACTGTTCTATTAGCTCGCTTTGTAACAAACTTCCTTTACTTTTGGTTAGTGATTCTAATTAAAAACTGTTTCTAATTGTATTCATTTATATAGACGAATACAAAAGCCTAGATGTTGCAAAATTATGCATAAAATCGAAACAAAATAATCAAACGTCTGAATATCAAATAATTAATAAATATTTAACTACTCTCGAAGTAAGCTTTTGGAAAGTAAATATACTACATAATACAACTTTTATTAAACTAAATTATTTAACCATGCATAAGCTAAAAAAAAGTCAGATTTACAAAGATCATGAGGAGGTAAAAGATGTATTTACACTTTTGGAAAAAAATATGAATTGTACCAATACCATAATCGATCAAATTGATTATTTATTGGAACGTAAGCACTTACCCGATTCGATATTAAAAGTCCTTACCTCATTGAGAAACACCTGTGCAGTAAACATCATGAATATTGCCAGGTTAACCCAATAAATCTACTACTTTTCTTTCTAAGGATTAATAGCATTTAGATCCCAAAAAAGACTATCTTTAATCAATCAAAGATTAACTTTTATGTCCAGATTACTAAAACGAGTGCTATTAATCCTTGCCGGCCTTTTTATTTTTGGTTTTGCCGGCTTGCAATTGATAAAATACAATACCAAAAAACATAGTCCAGAAGAAGCCTTTACCCACAATGCAGGTAATGTCAATTTTGAGATTTATTATAACAGACCCTACAAAAAGGATAGGGAAATTTTTGGCAATTTAGTCCCTTTTGGCGAAGTATGGAGAACAGGAGCCAATGAGGCTACCACTTTTACTACCGATAAAGACGTTATGGTAGACGGAACAAAACTACCAGCAGGGACATATACGTTATGGACTATCCCAAATAAAGATTCCTGGAAAGTCATTTTTAATAATAAACTGTACGATTGGGGAGTGAGTTTCAAAGATGGAAAAGCTACTCGAGACCCGCAATACGATCAACTCATCGTTGAAGTTCCCGTACAACCGCTTCTCAATGTGGTAGAGCAATTCTCCATTTATTTTCAAAATGCAAATGGATTTACCCTCATGTTCATGGCTTGGGATCAAACCGCCGTTGCTATTCCGATAAAAGTATAATTTTAGTTTAAGGAGCTACAAAAGGTATATTACCATTAGGAATTTATAACTTTGCCTTAAAATCAGTCTGTGTCTAAAGTACCCAACAAACATCCTCATTCGATCTCAAAAGTTCCTGAAAGCACCAAGAACGATGCTATTGATCGCTTTAAAAGGAAGCGCCAAAAAAAGTAAGCGTACAAACCATTTTTGAGGGGATTTTGGCCAAAAATACTACGGCATTAAGTCGAGGTATTACCCTGATCGAAAGTACACAGGAAGATCACACCATACAAGCACAACAACTCATAGAAAAATGTCTACCTCACTCCAATAAAGCCATTAGGGTTGGTATTACAGGAGTACCGGGAGTAGGAAAAAGTACATTCATTGAAGCCCTTGGTGATCTTTTGATTCAAAAAGGAAAAAAAGTTGCTGTTTTGGCTGTTGATCCCAGCAGTACAATTTCGAAGGGTAGTATATTGGGAGATAAAACCCGAATGGAATCTTTGGTAAGATCTCCAGATGCTTTTATTCGTCCCTCTCCTTCTGGTAGTTCTTTGGGAGGAGTTGCCCAAAAGACTAGAGAATCTATAATTCTTTGCGAAGCGGCCGGGTATGATGTAATTATTATTGAAACGGTTGGAGTTGGACAAAGTGAAACGGCAGTGCATAGTATGGTGGATTTCTTTTTGCTTTTAAAATTGGCTGGAGCCGGAGATGAACTTCAAGGTATCAAAAGAGGGATTATAGAAATGGCGGACACCATAGTGATCAATAAAGCAGATGGTGATAATCAAAAACGTGCACGCGAGGCAAAGAATCAGTTCAGAAAAGCCTTGCATCTGTTCCCTCTTGCAGAAAGCACATGGTCTCCCCAGGTAATGACCTGTAGCGCTCTAAAAAAAGAAGGGATTGAAGAGATCTGGAAGGTCATTCTAGATTATTTGGACATCACCCAAAAGAATGGTTTTTTTGAAGAAAACCGGATTCAACAAAACAAGTTCTGGTTACTACAGACTATAGAAGAACAATTAAAAACATCATTTTTTAACAACCCAGAGGTAAAAAAAGAAATGAATGTTCAAATGGAAGCAGTACAACAGCTTAAAACCTCTCCTTTTGCTGCTGCCAAACATTTACTCAACCTAAGCAAGAAGCAATAAAGCGCTATTTTGATTTTTCCTTAAATCCAAATCGATATGCATACCCCAGGCTTAACTCAGAAAAATCTGCCTGACCCAAATTGGAATTAATTGTAGCCCCAAGAAATACATTGTTTTTTGGTGATTTGGAAGTATTAAATAGATAATATCTTATTCCCATCCGCCCAGTAATGGTTCTTTTTACCCTGTAGTACGAATTCAACTCTCCTAACCTGGCATATTGTCCCTGGTAAAAAAAACCCTGACTCAATTGCCATTCAATCTTATAAAAAGGTTTGTAAATATTTATCCCCAAATCAAACAAGATTCCTACGTGTCCCAAGAAGAGCTCTGCACTTCCAAAAAAACCAAAGTTTGTAGCATAGCGAAATGGGTGTTCTCTGTACTCTGGTACCTGTTCACTAATAAGTTCTCCATCCTCTCGTATATGATCATAGTAGTGTTCATAAAACCGATAATACGCCCCTATTCCAAACTTATACGTTTTATTAATAATCTTACCTCCCGAAAGAGCTACAGAATACACTTCTTTCTTATCATTAAAAATTCTAGAAAGCACATTTTGCCCAATACCAGCTCTGAAAGAAAAATAATTCTCTGAGTATCGTTTCTTTTTGGGCACTGGTATTCCACTCTTTTCCTGAGATACTGCTGGCTGTTTTCCTATTTCAGAAGATATATTGATTAAGAAAGAGTTTAGTCCTTGATTGGGTAGCCGGGTATGTCCGTTAGAAAAATGCGCATATCCTATTCCCAAACGCCAATTGATATTTCTACGTTTTAAAAAATCATAATACAAAAATGAACGAAAAGTCCAGTTGACTTTGGTAGTAACTGCAAGATTAAATGGATTCGTTTCGGGATCGTATTGCGTATCGAGATAAGCTGCTCCCATACCTAAATTTACATTCCACCGATCTGAGCGTTTCTTAAATAAACCAAACTCAACAAATGGTAGAACCGAATATGCCAACCCCAATTTGTCGGTATTACCAAAATCTGTAATCCCTAAAGAAAGACCTGTTTTGGGGTAACCTAACTCTGCTGCCCATTGTTGATCACCTGATGGATTATAACGACCTATACTTACAAATAAGGATTTTTGCAGGTCTGTTTTAGGAAAGCCTGTATTTGCCTCCATGGTTTTTCCCACGGCTAGTTCTGGAATGATAAAAAAAGATGTAGAACCTTTTTGATCAGATTGCTGTGCATAAAGTGATACTCCCACCAAAAAAAGGAGTAAATATTTTCTCTTAAACAATATAAATGCGGTTTTATAACCTAATTGTATCCAAAAGGCTCTTAAAGGTTTGGTTGTTGTTAACTTGTTTTTTCCCCAGCATATATCTATCCAAATACTGATATCAGCATGAGGAAATATACAAATAAAAATAAATTTGCATTAGTTAGGCGTAAACAACCAAACTTGTTTACAGAATATAATCTTCGACTATTCTTCTGCCCCATCCATATCCTTTACCTCGGGAGCGCCCACATTTTCTGGAATATTGTCTGCGGTATCGTCATCATCAAAGGCTTGCATTGTATCTGATAATCTCTTACTTATTTTTACCAGATACGCAGTATCTTCTGTTCGTACTTCTACAGCTTCGATCAGCTCATTGTGATTATTTTTGAAAGAAATGATATCTCTATCAGCATAGCCATCAGGAAACTTTTGTACAAGAAGGTTTAAAATGTCTTTATTCAGCTTTTTAAAATCAACAATTACTCTTCTCATGGGTTTGCAGGTTTAGTTAGTTATAATAACAGGGTCAAAACGAGGGTCTACTTTTAATTCTATTACTAAACTTGAGGGAAATCATATTACTTTACCTCAAGGAATCTTCTAATTGGGCTGGTTCCCATAACACAGCTATAATGCTATTACAAGTCTACTTAAAATTATTGAAATTTTTGAAGAAACAAGTTTAAAAATCAGATTATTTTTTCAGTTTTTTACTTGTTAAAAAAATCAAAACTTATCAGGATCATAACGTCAATTCAAAACTTTTTAAGACATTTAATACTACACCATTGTATTTTACTACTACTGAAAAATTTTCCAAAGAAAAACGAACTATTATGAGATTTGATTTCAGCAAAAACAGTTTACTCTATATTTCATTGGGAATACTACTGTTTTTTTCTTTTTTCTTATATTTTTTTACCGTTGAAACTTATGATGGAATAGAGTCCTTTTCCATATTGATACGACAGCTATTTGGGCGATTTTATCTTTGGCTAGGATTGATTTGTGTAGTATTATTAGTGGTGCTTGCCATTTCTAAATGGGGAAGTAAAAAATTGGGAAACTCTACTGATCGGCCTCAATTCTCAAGATTAGCATGGATATCTATGCTATATAGTGCGGGTATGGGCGCCGGAATTTTATTGCGTGCAGTGCAGGAACCCGTATATATGATGAATAATCCCCCAATAAACACCAGTGTCAAAGCGAGTACTATAGCACTCGAATACACTTTTTATCAATGGGGATTTACCGCCTGGGCCTTTTATGCAATTTTTGCGATAGTAGTAGGATATTATTTATTCGTTCACTCCAAAAAAGTGTTGTCAAGCAGTGCTTTTTCCTCAATATCAAAATTAGTTCCTTCTGGAATTGCTTTGGGAATCATTTTCGGAGGTATCGATATTCTTGCTATTCTTACCACAGTTTTTGGGTTGGTGGCGGCCATAGGACTTGGTACTACCCAAATCGAAGGAGGATTTACTCATATACTGAACCATGATATAGAATTAACAGGAACTATTTTGGTCTTATTGCTCATTTCGGTATTGGCATTTATATCGGTGTTTAGAGGAGTTAACAAAGGCATTAAAATCATTTCTACCTGGAATATCTACATCACCATAGGTCTATTACTCTTTGTATTTGTGCAAAGTGATATCCTTTCGGTAATCTACCAATTTTTTAATGCATTATTTCACTACATCATCGATTTTATACCTCTTAGTTTAGCGTACGGCCGGTATAATCCAGGCGAAGCATTTCTTACGGATTGGACCTACTATTATTGGGCATTTTGGTTGGCCTGGGCTCCATTTACTGGTATTTTTATTGCCAGAATTTCTAAAGGCAGAACCCTTAGAGAAATCATACTAGGAGTACTTTTTATTCCTTCTCTGGGCACCTTTTTTTGGTTTACTACCTTTGGGCAATCTGCTTTTGATATCATAGAACACCTAGGGAATTATCAAGGGCAATTTGACAACGTATTTACTTCTATTTTTATCTTTTTTGAAAATTATCCATTACAAAGTTTTATAAATGCATTAACCATATTGCTCTTGATCAGTTTTTTGGTCACTTCACTGGATTCTGCCATTTTTGTACTCAGCATGTTCACTGATGATGGCAAACAAGAACCTTCAAAAAAACATCGTTTATTATGGAGTGTTGTCCTCACAATTTTTGCTATTGGAATCATTTTATTAGGTAATGCTAAAGCCGAAATCAACGTACTTATTGCTATGCAAAAACTGCTCATTATCACATCTTTACCTTTTTCATTGCTTATGGTAGTAATGATCATACTGTTCTTTAAAGATTTTAAAAAGAAAAGACCTGTTGAAAAAACTTAATAATAGCGAGTTTTTAACGTTATCTATGTCGGGATCTGAAATGACATGAAGCAGTTTTTACAAAAAAAATGGGTAAAGTGGCCGTCGTTGGGCGTTGGCATTATTGTACTGGGATTTATCGGTTTTTACCTTTCTATCTATCTGGGTGCGTGGGGCAAATTACCAACCAAACAGGAATTAGGTACGCTTAAGCAAGCTCAGGCAACTCAGGTATTAGCTAAGGACGGACAACTAATTGGCAAATATTACATTTATGATAGACAACCTATCACATATACAGATCTTCCTGAACATTTGATTAATGCGCTTATCGCAACAGAAGATGTACGGTTTTATGAACACGATGGTGTGGACAACAAAAGTTTATTACGTGTATTTTTCAAAAGTATCCTATTAAGAGATAAATCTTCTGGCGGTGGTAGTACGATCACATTACAATTGGCTAAGAATCTTTATGGGCGAAAAAAATATCGAGTATTCAGCACTGTGATTAATAAACTAAAAGAATCTATCGTTGCTCAAAGGATGGAGGAAATTTATACCAAACAAGAAATACTGGCACTGTACTTTAACACCGTTCCTTTTCCGGATAACACCTATGGTATTGAAAGTGCTGCTCAAAAGTTTTTTAATAAAACCACCTCTCAACTTACCTTATCTCAATCCGCAACTTTGATTGGCACCCTAAAAGCAAATCATAGTTACAACCCTCGTCTTTTTCCAGAAAGAAGTCAATTGAGAAGAGATGTAGTGCTCAAACAAATGGTCAAATATGGATACCTATCATCTCAAAAAGCAGATAAGACGATGAGCAAAAGTATCGAGCTGGATTACCAATACTTTAATCATGATCTTGGACTTGCTCCTTACTTCAGAGAAGAGGTAAAAAAGGAGCTTCTCAAAATCATGGAACATCATAAAAAACCCGACGGTAATGATTATGATATTTACAATGATGGCCTGGTGGTTTACACTACTTTGGATTTCAAGATGCAGGCCTTGGCTGAAGAAGCGATGAAAGAACATCTAAAAAGTCTACAAAAACAATATGAAACATCATACGGGGATCAAGCACCATGGAAGGACAAGGAGCTTCTCAAGAATATCATCCGGAAACAAAAAACATATAAAAAGTGGATTGAAGAGGGATTGACAGAATCTCAAATATTGGATTCTTTATCCAGGAAAAAAGAAATTGAGCTTTTTGAATGGAGTGGAGATAGTACCAAAAAAGTTTCTTCTATAGATAGTACTCAACACTATCTTAAGTTTTTAAATACCGGGATGATCGCTGTAGAGCCTTCTACCGGAGCAGTACAAGTCTATATTGGTGGCATTGATTATCGTCATTTTAAATACGATCATGTATCACAAAGTAAAAGGCAAGTTGGATCAACTTTCAAACCCTTTGTATATACCGCTGCCATAGAAGACGGTATGAAACCGTGTACTTATTTTTCAACCAAATCGATTACCTATACAGATCTAGAGGACTGGACTCCTAAAAATTCATCAAAAGAAGAAGATCCATATCTCAACTTTAGTCTGGAGACTGCACTAAGTCAATCTGTTAACACAGTTGCCGTTAAAGTTCTTAACGAGGTGGGAATCCCTAAAGTGGTAGATCAGGTAAGAAAATTAGGCATTACAGATTCGCTGTCAGAAAAGCCTGCTATGGCTTTAGGCACAGATGGTATTCCTTTAAAATCTCTTGCCGGTGCCTATGCCAGTTTCGTAAACGAAAGTAAACCCGTAACCCCATTTTACATCACAAAAATTGAAGACAAAAATGGCAATCTCATACAATCTTTCGAACCCAAAGTAAAGGATACCGCAGCATACTCGGCATATACAGGGCAAGTAATGCTACAGATGATGAGAGCAACCGTAGATAAAGGAACGGCTTCAAGAATACGGAATTCTTATAAGCTAAATAACGATATCGCAGGAAAGACAGGAACCACGCAAGATAATAAGGATGGTTGGTTTGTTGGAATTACTCCGAAACTTGTGACAGTTACCTGGGTAGGTAATGACAACTATAATATTGGATTCAAAACGACAGCATTAGGTCAGGGAGCGAATACAGCGCTACCTATTTTTGCTAAGCTATACCAGGAAATGAATAAAGATGCTAGTTTTGACTTTATTACCAAAGCCAAATTCGAGCAACCTTCTGAAGAAATTCTGGACGATCTGGATTGCAAACCCGAAAAACGTGATGGTTTCTTAAAACGATTATTTAGCAAAAAGCAGAAAAAGAAAAAATTCAGAAAAAGCTAATATCGCTAAAACCCAAAAATGGGTTCTACTATCCGTATTTTTTGATTAAAAATTCGTGAAGTTTATATGCACCCACACCCAACAAAATTCCTATCGCCATACCAGTAATGATATCTCCTGGATAATGAACTCCTAAGTAAATTCTACTATAGCTCACAACGATAGACCAAACTACCATAAAAGGGAAAATATACTTTAGACGCTTTTGTAGAGAAAGCCCTGTAAAAAAAGCCAACGCCATAGAACTAGCAGCATGAGCCGAAAAATATCCATGGCGGCCACAACGTTCTGCAATAAATCTGGTAAATTCTGCTACCCCTTCTGCACGACATGGTCTTGGCCGCATAAACAATACATTCTTGAACAAATTCGACAATTGATCAGATGTAGCGATTAAAGCAGCTACGACAACCAGCGTTATAATCGTACCACGTAACCCAAAATATTTATGGAAAAAGTATAACAAAACTAAATACAAGGGAATTTGATATAACTTTTCGGTCATAAACAACCAAAATCCATCCCAAGTAGTATTCCCAAGATTATTGAGATATAAAAAAAGATCTTTATCAAATTGTATTAGTTCTTCCATGAATCAATAGGATATCAACCGGATTATTCGTCATAACGTTCTATCTCACGATCATAAAAATCATTAGCTTCCTGAAAAAGGTTTTCGGCTTCAGAAAGTAACTCCTTCTCATCGTGCTTATCAAATTCTTCCAGCCATTCTACCTCATCATTTTCAAGATTGATGATAAACCTTGGAAATTCGGTATGAATCACAAAAATTGAATCAGGAAAATCAGTATTATCCCCTAACAAGAATTTTGGAAAGCTCATGATTTGTCTATAAAAATTTGCTTCAAAGGTACTACCTTTTTGCAGGAACACCAGTTATAATTTTGGTATTATTCTATTTTAATTTCTACGCGATTATTAGACTCCGGGTCCAAATCAGACCCTTCGGTAACTATAGGAGCTGTTTCTCCAGCAGCAACAATCTCGATAAGTGACTCATCCACTCCTTTTTCGACCATGTAACTCTTAACGTTAAACGCTCTAACAGCCGACATGATTTCATTCTCAAAGGTAGAGCCAGCATCATCTGCATGACCAATAATTTTCACCGAATTCACATTAAAAATAGTTACATATTGAATGTATGAATCCAAAGCTGTTTTAATTTCTTTGTAGGCTTCACTCTCCCCTATTAGGAACTCTATAGGTTTAAAATCTAGAGCCATATTACATACCTGATCTGCGATTAAGCCTTTGGTGCTTCTCATTTCCATCAATAACACATCATCAACAAAATAATAACCGGTATCATAATTTCCTCCTTTAACTGATTTCCCAATAGGGCTATCAGAAAAATACCCTAAAGAAATGTACTTTTCGTTACCTTTTGCTCGATATACACCGCAAACTTTTGCCCAACCTTTGGTATCGCACACTCTTTTTGAAGATTCTATATGTAAAGGAAGTTTTGATGTTCCAGTAATTTTTGGGCTTCTAGCACTAAAATATGCACCTATAGAAGAAGTACAGGAATTAGAAATCCCTTCTCCCAAAGACACATACATATGAAAATAGTAATACTTCCCTGCACTAAGCGGTTGTCTTAACTTTGAGGTAACTCCTTCTTTATACTCTCCTCCAGCAATATACATCCCTACTTTACCTTCTCCAGTTCTTGGGTCTTGCTCCCCAAATTGTTTTAAGAAATTAGGAGACTTATGTATAAATCTTACTAACTCTAATTGTGGATGATAGACGTCGGGAGAATTAATTGCAGGCTTCCAATCCTGGATAATTCCAAAATTTTGCATCTCCATATCCATCCTTTTTAAAGAAGTATTTACAGTTTCAAAACTCGGGTTAGGAATTAAGTTTTGTTTTTTACTGTGTTCGAAGTTTTGACCTCTACCACTAGTCATCATCAACAAAGTAAAGGCAATAAGTGATAGACAAAATTTAAAATTTGGGACTTTCATTCTTTGTGTTAGGTTTTTATGGGAAAGATAGTTAATTATTCGTTAATACCAAATTAACGAACGAAGTAGGTAAAACGTATTTCTCCCTTGTTTTTATTTCAAAAATCAATCTTTCTGAATCAATGCTTTTGTTAATTTATTGAATCTGAAATACAACAATAATGCCGAAGTAGTCAGTCCGGCAAGAAGGCCTATCCAAATGCCCGAACTTTGATACTCAGTATATAACCCCAGATAATAACTTACAGGAAAACCTACTACCCAGTAGGCAACAAAAGTGATCACGGTGGGTATTCTTACATCCTGAAGCCCTCGCAATGCTCCAAGCACTGTTACCTGAATTGCATCGGATATCTGAAATAAGGCTGCGATAACTAAAAGTTTTGCTGCAATACTAATCACTTCGGTATTATCTACCAGATTTTCTACATCATTTTGGTCCAAATAAATTAGAGGAAGAATAGTATTACACAGGATAAAAATTAATGCAAAAAGAGTAGCGATCAGAAATGACAAAAGAAATATAGAAAATGCTATTCTACGTAGATCTTCGAACCGAGCTAATCCTTTTTGATTTCCGACCCTCACCATAGCGGCCACACTTAACCCCATGGCTACCATAAAAGTCATAGAGGATAAATTAAGCGCTATCTGATTAGCGGCCTGTGGGTTCTTTCCTAAAATACCTGATAACCATATCGCTGCGGTAAAGATGGCGACTTCAAAAAACATCTGCAATGCAGACGGGAATCCTAATGCCAATATTTTTTTGATCATCTTACGCTCCAGGATAAAGAATTTGATGTTCTGTACATAATTTGTAGACTTTGTATTCTTCTGTAAAAAGACCCATAAAAAGATCGTCATTACAATTCTGGATGCTAGTGTACCAATTGCTGCTCCAACAATCCCCATCTGCGGAAATCCGAATTTCCCAAAAATCAACAGATAATTTAGTACTACATTGACCACATTAGCTAATAGTGTTGCATACATTGGATATCTGGTCATTGATAAGCCATCAGAAAATTGTTTTAACGCCTGAAAACTAATCAGAGGAATCAAAGAAAATGCGACCAAATCCAAATAGGGTAAAGCCAGGGTTACTACCTCTTCAGGTTGCTTCATAAGATACATCAACGGCTTGGCTAGCAAGATCAAAAAGAACAATATCACTCCCAAGGTCGTGCATAAAAAAAGACCATGTTTAAAAGCAGATTTACCGTTCTTAAAATTATTTTCACCATCAGCTTCTGCTACCAAAGGAGTAATTGCAGTAGAGAATCCTATTCCCAAAGACATAGCAATAAACATAAAACTGTTTCCCAAAGAAACTGCCGCTAGTTCTGCTGTACCTAACTGCCCTACCATAATATTATCTACTAGAGCCACCAGCGTATGTCCTATCATCCCCATCATAACAGGAGCAGCTAATTTGATGTTGTATCTAAATTCTTTGGTGTACTGTTGAAGCATTTTTAAGTTTTGAAGACGCAAAGGTATATGAACCAAAATAAACTAAAATATTCTTATCGTATATTTAACGTTCTATACCATGAACTATGTCTGAAAAAACAGCTAATAACAACGCCTTAAAGAAGCGAAACAACACCAAGATCTACCTCATTGTTGCCAGTATCATTTTTGGCATTCTAATTTTACCCTCTTTACCCATGATCATCATGTCCCCGATGATGTTTGACAGCCCTGGATCCGAAAACAGCATCCCTACCATCACTTTAGTCATTAGCCTGGTTGCTTATCCTTTTGTGACGGTTTTTTCTATCGCAGTAAGTTGGATTGCTTTTGTAAAGAGAAGACATCTTTTTGCAATTATTGCCGCTAGTTTACCAGTACTGAACATTCTAATAGGAATAGCTGCTATCGTTTATATGGCAGTAGTTTGCGATGGTAATTTGGATTGCTAGAAGGTAAGTATCATCTCGTATTGCCCTTTACCTGGCGGTACCTGAAGATACTTAAAAAATTGAGTAAAAGGATCATAACTACTCTCGATATTGATTATTTTTATCATACCCGAGGTTGAAAAAGCAGCTAATTCCTTCAATAATGAAGTTCCAAAACCTTTTCTTCGATGATCTGGGTGAATGACCAATAAAGGAATATCTCCTGTATGCATTTCTATTGCTCCATACCCAACCACTGTTCCATTCACAACCATCTTAAGGATCTTAAAATGAGATAATTTCCTTTCTACAGCATCCTTATTATTCTGCCAGGATTGTGATATGGAGAAAAAAGATGTTATTTCTCTCCAATCTGGTTTCACAATACTTTTGAAAACTCCATTTACTTGTGATTTGGACTGTATTTTATCCAATGCCGTATTCTCGAATACATAATAATCATAGGTTCTTGTTACTTCAAAATCCAATTCTCTGTACAACTGAACCGCTTTTGTATTCGTCTTAATAACTTCTAGTAAATATTGTTTTTGCCCTTTATCAACCAAATCTTCAATCACAAATCGAAATAGATCTTTTGCAATCCCTTTTCCCTGAAAGTCAGGAATAATTCCTGTGCCGGTATCATAGGCCGTTGGTATACCATTCCATATACCAATTCCATTAAGCACAAAACCTACCAATACATCATTACTGAAAGCTCCATAGGACATTGAAAAATCACATCCTCTTCGGGCTAGCATATAAGAGAATTCATCTAGTGTAATGTTAAATGGAACCTCATAATTTGCAAAAGCTTTCAAGAAACAAGAATGAATATCTTTGATATCGATACCGTCAAGCGTTTTGAATGTAATCATATCGAAGCTGTTGTAATAAGTAAGTATACGAAGTTGTTAAGGTTGAATCTGTTACTTTACACCATATTTATCAAAAAGATACACAAGGCTGGTCATTGTTGCCGCGCCTAATTCGAGTTCTCTTTTGTTGATCGCATCAAAAGTATCATTTTTGGCATGATGATAATCAAAATACCGTTGAGAATCAGGTCTAAGTCCAGCGAGAACAATTCCATCTCCTTTTAATGGACCGATGTCGGCTCCGCTTCCTCCTTTGGCAAAATAATGCACTAAATACGGTTCAAAAAGAGGCTTCCAACTTTGTATCTGATTAAAGTTCGCATCATCGCAATCAAAAGAAA
The DNA here is from genome assembly GCF_055808215.1 of Aquimarina sp. KJ22-3. NCBI lineage: Bacteria > Pseudomonadati > Bacteroidota > Flavobacteriia > Flavobacteriales > Flavobacteriaceae > Aquimarina > Aquimarina sp. KJ22-3. The sequence goes on from NZ_CM147859.1 coordinate 3,849,548, forward strand.
ATCCTCTGGGCGTAAACGCTCCTGCATCACTTTCTAACGCAAACACATGCTTTTCTCCTTTGCTTTTGGCCACTTTAGCATACTTTTTACCTCCTCGTAATCCATTTTCTTCATTCATAAAAAGTACTACCCGAATAGAACGCTTCGGTTTGTATCCTATTTCTTTAAAAAGTCGCAACACTTCCATCGACTGAACCACTCCAGCTCCATCATCATGAGAACCATCTCCTAGATCCCAAGAATCCAAATGGCCACCAACTACCATATACTCATTAGGGAATTCGGTTCCGGTAATCTGGCCGATCACATTGAAAGATTCTACATCTTTCCAACTTCGGCAGTTCATATTGATATGAAATTTGATCTTTGGATTCAATGTTAACATTGAACTTAATAAGTCTGCTCCATTGGTGCTAATCGCAGCTGCTGGGATTTTATCACTATTCGGTAAATCACCATAACTCATAGCTCCGGTATGCGGAAAATCATCCATTCTCAAATTCATGGATCTTACGATTACTCCAACGGCTCCAAATTTGGCTGCCTCTGCTGCTCCTGAATAACGCTGATCTACACAACCCCCATACGCCTCGAAGGTTTGAATAAGATCTGGTTGCATGGGTCGATTGTAGAATACAATTTTACCTTCGATCTGATCCGTTCCTAGAGTTCTTAGGTCCTTGAGGCCTTTTACCTCAATTATTGGTGCTTTGATACCTCCTATTGGAGTTGGCACAGAACCTCCTAATGCACAAATAGGAACATTCGTTGTTTTACCTGGTTCTGTTTCGATATACGCAAACTCGGTTACCCCTCTTGTCCATTTAGGCACCATTACAGATTGTAACCACACCTTATCAATCCCTAGCTCTTTTAATTCCTTTTCTCCCCACTCTACTGCTTTTTGTGCATTGATAGAACCAGAGAGACGCCCACCTATCTGATTGGATAAATAGTCCAACCACTCATAGCTTTTTCCATTTACTAGCGAAGTCGTGTATATCTTCTTAAGCATAGTAGAATCCTCTACTGATGGCGTTTGGGCAAAGCCATTAAGAATTAGTAGAATAAAAAGAATAGGGGTTATTTTTCTTAACATAGTATTTGTCTCTATAATGTATCGACTGTCATCTTAAATCAACTTGGTCTTTACATTATTCATTATTTAATTGTTGTTTATAAGCCTCTAAATTGGCTTTTGTCTCTTCATCTAACTCAGGCTCCTGAATATCTTCATAAGTCTTTAAGGTATCATACAAAATTCTCGCTACAATATATCTTGCCGAAGGCTTATCATCTGCGGGGATTATATACCAAGGTGCATGTGGTTCTGATGTTCTACTAATGGCATCCTGATAACAATTCTGATAATTTTCCCAGAGTTTTCGTTCCTTTAAATCCCCTGCTGAAAATTTCCAGTTCTTTTCCTTTTTTCAAGCCTACGTAATAATCTGTTTTTCTGTTCTTCTTTTGACAGATGCAAATAAAACTTATAAATCAAAGTACCGTTTTGAGCAATGTGTTTTTCAAAATTTCGTATTTGCTCAAAGCGTTTACCCCAGAATTCATCATTAATATCTTCTACCGAAGTAACATCTGGTAAATTTTCATTCATGATATATTCCGGATGTACCCGAGTAACCAAAACATTTTCGTAATGTGTCCTGTTAAAGACTCCAAATTTTCCGCGCTGTGGCAAGGCTATATAATGCCTCCATAAATAATCATGTCCTAACTCCAGATCGGTTGGTACTTTGAAACTATGGACGATAATCCCTCTGGTATTGAAATCCTTAAATACTTCTCGAATTAAACTATCTTTTCCGGCGGTATCCATACCTTGTAAGCAAACCAATACGGCATATTTACCATGGGCGTATAAAGTATCCTGAAGTTTTCCCAGTTTTTCTCTGACTTCTTCTAACTCTTTTTCAATCTTCTTTTCACTTTCTTCAAGATCAACAATGGTTGGGATACTTGATAGTTCTACAGGTCCTTTTGCCCTAAAATCATCATGATTTATGTGCTTCATAATGTCATTTGTGTTATACTTCGAAAGATACTAAAGTTTTGGTTTTGTAAAAAATATATCTAGTCATTGGAGCTTATCATCAAGTGTGCATAAACCAGTATTTTTATAACTGATTCTGTTTATTATCTTGCTTTAAAATCATAGCTAAACCCAATCAAGAAGGTATCATACCGTCTTCCCAAACTTTTGACATTCAATTCGGCAAAAATGTGCACGGGTACAGATACTTGATGCAATGCTCTTAGTTTTATCTGAGCGCCATGGTTAAAATTCCCAGATCGTATCCCCAAAAAGGCTTCGTCTTCTATCTCTTCAAAAAAACTAGAGTCATTACCGATATAACTCATTCCTGCGGTTATAGTAGTAGGATACCAATTAAATAAAATAAGATTGACTCCAAACGCTAGTTCGTTGAATCCTTCGTAGTCTTCTTCTGCTCCAATAGCAAAAGCTCTATTATATTCTCCTATAAAGGTGGTGTAGCAATTAAAGGCATATTCTACTCGTGCTCCTAATCCAACTTCATTTTGCAAACCAAAACTTTTGATCCCTACAAAACCGTAGTTTACGGCACCAGGATCATATTGTGCTGTAGCATTTTGCAAGCCAAGCAACAGCAGGAGGGGCAATACAATTTTCTTCATAACAAAGGGCTTATCCCACTTTTGGTCGCAATATAGGGTTTATTCATTACATGCATAAACCACTATAACACCAAACACTATATACTCTTATTTTGCCGCAAAGAGCTTTACATCCTCCTCGCTTACTTCTGCTCCACCAAGAATAATTAAGCGTTCTACTACGTTGCGTAACTCTCGAATATTACCTGTCCAATCGTATTGTTGTAATTGCTTAATCGCTTTGGCTGAAAATGTCTTTGTAGGTGATCCTTGTTCTGAAGCTATTTTCTTTGAAAAATGATCAACTAATAACGGAATATCTTCTCTACGATCGTTTAACGCAGGAACCTTTACCAGGATCACAGCCAATCTGTGATATAAATCCTCCCGAAACTTGTTATCGCTAATTTCCTTTTTAAGGTCTTTGTTGGTAGCCGCTACTACTCTTACATTTACCTTAATATCTTTATCGCTTCCTACACGTTGTATTTTATTTTCTTGTAATGCACGAAGTACCTTTGCTTGTGCAGAAAGACTCATATCTCCAATCTCATCCAAGAATATGGTTCCTCCATTTGCAGCTTCAAATTTACCAGCTCTATCTTTATTTGCAGAGGTAAATGCTCCCTTCACATGACCAAAAAGTTCACTCTCAATCAATTCTCCAGGGATTGCTGCGCAGTTTACTTCGATCATTGGTCCAGAAGAACGATCACTCTTTTGATGAATCCAATGCGCCACAAGTTCTTTACCTGTTCCATTAGGTCCGGTAATCAGCACTCTGGCATCGGTAGCTGCAACTTTTTCTATGATTTCTTTGATATTCGAAATGGCTTTGGATTCTCCAATCATTTCATAATTTTTGGAAACCTTCTTTTTCAGTCTTTTATTTTCGACTACCAATTCTTTTCTATCCAAGGCATTTCTTACCGTATTTAATAGACGATTTAAATCTGGTGGTTTCGAAATGTAATCAAACGCCCCCAACCTCATCGTATTTACAGCTGTATCCAAATCACCATGTCCAGAGATCATCACAATTGGGATTTCTGGTTTTATCTTTTTTACAGCCTCTAATACCTCAACTCCATCCATCTTTGGCATTTTGATATCACAAAGCACCAAATCATAATCTTCATTTTTGATCATTTCTATACCCAAAAGTCCATCTTCGGCTTCGAATACTTCATATTTATCACTTTCTTCGGTAAGAATTTTGACTAAAACTCTTCGAATCGCAGATTCGTCTTCAATTACTAAAATTTTTGCCATTATATTTTTAGTTTTATTCCACTACGAAAATAGAATGTATTTCCATTATTGATAGTCAGTACATTTTCCTGATCCCCATCTCGTAGTCGTATTTCGTTACTTAATGTATATCCGGAATACATATAGAACAATAAGTGTTCCGTAAAATAATATTCATATCCTAATGCGCCAAGAATATTCAACATCGACGCATTTTCTGCAACCTTTGTTTCCCCATTTTGATCTACAAAAGTTCTGTTATTCTGCAGATTACCATAAAAACGATCCAATCCCACAAAAGCTTGTAATGTATTCTTTTCGTTAAAGAAATATTTGATACTCGTTTTTGGTGTTCCTACCGAAAAAGACCAATTTTGATGAAATCGTTTAAAGTAATTTATAATGGGTAACGGGAAGTTAATACTGGCAGGAGTAGTATAGCGTAATCCCATAATCAACCTAGCCGTTTTAGGGGCCTGTTTATCCTTATAGCTTTTTACAAAATACACCGACCCTGTATATCTAAAATCGTCACCTTCTATTCCTGAACTTTCGAAATTCGACGAAATCTGCCCTCCTAGTTTGGCTCCAAATCTCCAATTATTCTTCATTTTGAAAGTATACCCCAATTCCAAACCTATGGTCTGAAATACATTGAGATCTCCTCCTGGATCAAATATCAATGGATCTTCTATATCAAGATCATTATATCGGTACTGACCAGAAATTACCAAATAAGACCCCTCTTGTTTCATTTTGATTGGATAGTTGGCAGAAAAACGAATTCTGCTATACTTATTATCACTATCACTTTGAGGAATATAGGCGTATTCTAACCTTGCCAAATCAGTATCCTGGGATCTAATAGTCGTGTGTATTGCAAACACACAAAAACAAAACATTAAAAGATCCTTATACTTCATATTGGGGCGTGTATATTATTTATTAACTTTTCAATGGTAGATTATTCCTTAACAATAGTTACTACGCGTTGCGGGAACGGAATATTGATGTTGTGTTCTCTAAATAAACGATCAATCTCAAAGCGTATTTCACTTTTAGGGATTACTCCCTGAAAACTATCATTGATTGTAAAAATGACTTTAAAATTTAGTGAGCTATCTGCAAAATCCGTAAACAGCACCAAGGGTTCTGGTTGTTTCAACACATGAGGATTTGACAAAGCCGCCTGGATCAATAATTCTTTGACTAATTGCGTATCACTCCCATAGGCCACCCCAACGCTTACAGATTCTCGTGTCAACACTCCATTTTGAGTCCAGTTGTACAATGAGGATGTCATGTATTTATGGTTGGGAATAACGAGCACCTTATTATCTATAGTAACTGCTCTTGTTGTTCTGAGTTTGATCTCTACTACTCTACCTACTTTATCCTCCAATTCTATGATATCCCCAACATGAACGGTTTTATCCACAAAAATGAATATCCCAGAGAGAATATCCTGAATAAAAGTTTGCAAAGCCAAACCTACACCAACCAGTAAAGCCGCCGAAGCTGCAAAAATAGCTGTGATATTAAAACCTATAGCGTCTAGTGTACCAAAAATAACAACGATATAAATGAAATACTTTAAAAACGAAAAAACGGATTCAAATTTCAGCTTGTCGTCACTATTCAATTTCCGTGTCAGGAATCTTTTAAATACCCTTAAAAAGAAAGAAGTAATCAACAATACAAAAATCACGAATAGCAGCAAACCTACCGTAAGCACTAAGGGATGATCCTCGGAACCAAAATGAAATATTTCGTAGCCCAGAAACTCTTTTATAGCTCCCCAGACATCCTCTTGGATTACTTCTTTTACCTGTTCTGTGATTTCTTCTTGTATCATTGCACTAATACTTTAACCATTTGTACAACTCCTTATAACTAGGCTTCTTACCATACATCAAAATACCTACGCGGTATATTTTTCCAGCCAGCCATACCATAAATATAATACTTCCAAATAACAGAAGGATCGAAATCAATACTTCCCACCAATTTACTCCAAAAGGAATGCGCATTAGCATTACGATGGGAGAAGTTAATGGAATCATAGAAAAGACGGTAGAGACCGTACCATGTGGATTTTCTACAACGGAAAAGAACCCTACATAAATCCCAAGCATCAATGGCAAAATAATAGGCAGCATGAATTGTTGAGAATCTGTTTCGCTATCTACTGCAGCACCAATAGCAGCATAGATAGAACTATATAAGAAATAACCTCCTACAAAGTAGACAAAAAAGGCCATTACCAAAGTACCTAACGGGAGTTTCAATATATCCTGAAGCAACAATTGTATTTCTTCTTGATGATCTTCCTGTAGTGCTATAGAAGGATCTATACCTGTGGGAGTTTGTGCTTCTATTCCAAAGACCGAAGTAGCCACAAATAATAAAACGCTTCCTAAAAGCACCCATATTAAAAACTGAAGAATCCCAGCAAAAGAAGTTCCCAGGATTTTCCCCATCATTAGTTGTAATGGTTTTACTGATGAGATAATAATCTCAATAATTCGATTTGCCTTCTCCTCGATGACCGATCGCATCACCATGTTACCATAAATAATAATAAACATCATTAAAAAATACCCTGCAGCACCTCCAAAAAACATCTTCACATAATTTGTCATTTTTGATGTCTTTTCTCCGGAGAAATTTTCGATCAAAATATTGACTCTTGCTCTTGAATTTTCGATCACATTTAGGTCTAACCCCTTTTCTTCAAAATTTTGGTTGGTAAGCTTTGAAGCAATGATATCTTCAATCCCATTGAGGATGGAAATATTTGGAGCATCATCCGCATAGAACTGAACAGAAGAAGCAAGCTCTTTGTTTGTTCCTTTTTTAGGAATATAAAGTAATCCATAAAGCTTCTTGATGACTACCGAATCTTTAGCATCGTTCAAACTAAGATCACTATAGTTTATGTAAGTTACGTTATCCGAATTTTTAAAATCGGAAGTAAACATTCCCGTTTCATCAAAAAAGGCGATTTGTCGAACTTCTTCATTATTAAGCGTAGCTAACCATGTTATTAAAGCAATCATCCCCACAAAGATGAGGGGGCTTAAGAAAGTCATAACCACAAAAGTTCTGTTACGAACACGAGCAATAAATTCTCTTTGAATTATTAATTTGAGATTATTCATTTTCTGAGATGGTTTTAATAAAAATTTCGTTTACACTTGGGATCACTTCGTTGAACCGAAGAACTTGTGCTTTAGTGGACAAATACCCCAATAGATCATTAGCCGATGTACTTTGATCTAAAGTGATTTTCAACTTTAATTGTTCTTCTATGGTTTTAAAATCAGCTGGAACTACCTGGAATTTCTCTTTAAGTTCATCGTACAACCCATTTTCACTTTCGGTGAGTAATCCCACCTCAAAAGTATTGGATTTGTATTTTCTTTTGATATCCGAAACTTCGCCTTCCAAAATTTTCTTGGACTTGTTGATCAATGCAATATGATCGCATAGCTCTTCTACGCTTTCCATGCGGTGAGTAGAAAATATAACTGTAGCGCCTTCCTTTCGTAATTGTAGAATTTCATCCTTAATTACATTGGCGTTGATAGGATCAAAACCACTAAAGGGTTCATCAAAAATTAACAGCTTCGGTCGATGTAGTACCGTTACTATAAATTGTACTTTTTGTGCCATTCCTTTGGAAAGCTCTTGTATCTTTTTGTCCCACCAGTGTGAAATTTCAAACTTATCAAACCAATATTTTAGTCGATCTTTTGCTTCTTTTTTGCTTAATCCTTTAAGTTGGGCTAGATACAAGGCTTGCTCTCCTACTTTCATCGATTTATACAACCCACGTTCTTCGGGTAGATATCCTATATCCTGAATATGCTCTTTTTTTAAAGGTTCGTTATCCAAAAATACCTTTCCTTCATCTGGAAGTGTAATCTGATTAATAATACGAATCAATGTAGTTTTACCAGCTCCATTGGGACCTAATAGCCCAAAAATACTCCCTTTTGGTACTGCTATAGAAACATTATCCAGTGCCGTAAAGCTACCGAATCGTTTGGATGCTCCTTGTACCTCTAAAAGATTAGTCATAAAGTGTAAAAATATAATTGTGGTTGTTATCAGCTCCGCATGATACGAAAACTAAAAAACTTATGCTAATATATGCCTATTAAAACAAAACCCACCCTAAATACAAGTATTAAGGATGGGAAAAAAATTGCTATGAAAAAGAAAAATTATCACTAAATGCGCTAGTGATGTTTCAAATATACGAATTTTTCTTAATCAAAAGTTAATATCAAACAAATGATTCTTTCAAGGGTAATCATCTGATTTTGTTAAGAAAACATATCTTTCACTTTCTCGAAAAATGATTTCTCTCCACTATCAGGATTTGGTTTGAAATGATCATCTTTGGCCATTCTTTCAAAAAACTCTCTTTGTTCTTTGTTAAGGGTTTTTGGAGTCCATACATTAACATGTACTAGCAAATCTCCTTTACCATATCCATTAAGGCTCGGAATCCCCTTACCTCTCAGCCTTAGGATTTTTCCACTTTGCACTCCCTCTTCTATTTTAATACGCACCTTACCAGATACTGTATCTATTTCTCTTGAAGTACCCAGTGCTGCTTCAGAAAAGCTCACATACAAATCATAGTGCAGATTGTTTCCTTCTCTTTGCAATTCTGGATGATCTTGCTCCTCGATGGCTACCAAAAGATCTCCCGCAATACCGTTACCAGGTGCTTCGTTTCCTTTTCCTGCAACTTTCAACTGCATTCCATCTTCAACTCCTGGTGGTATTTTAATACTAACAGTTTCTTCTGTGATTTTTAATCCTTGAGCATCTGCATCTGCTGGTTTATGATCAATGATTTGCCCGGCACCTCCACATGTAGAACATGCGGTAGCCGTTTGCATTCTACCCAAAATGGTGTTGGTAATACGTGTTACCTGTCCAGTACCATTACAGGTCCCACAAGTTTTGTAGGTAGTCCCTGGCGCCTGAATTTTACGCTTTACCTTTATCTTTTTCTCAACTCCATTAGCAATCTCTTCCAGTGTAAGCCTTACTCGGATTCGAAGATTGCTTCCTTTTACCCGACGTTGTCTTCCGCCGCCGCCAAAGCCACCGAAACCGCCAAAGCCGCCTCCAAAAATGTCTCCGAACTGGCTAAAGATATCATCCATATTCATTCCGCCGCCACCGCCAAAGCCGCCGCCTTCGAAAGCCTGGTGACCAAACTGGTCATACCTGGCTCTTTTATCAGCATCACTAAGAATCTCATAAGCCTCTGCAGCTTTCTTGAATTTCTCTTCGGCTGTTTTATCACCAGGGTTTTTATCAGGGTGGAACTCAATAGCTTTTTTGCGATATGCCTTTTTTATTTCAGCATCGCTAGCATTTTTACTTACACCCAGTATGTCATAAAAATCTTCCTTCATACCTAAATTATTGTCCGGTTACTACTTTTGGGAAACGAATTACTTTCTCTCCAAGTTTATAACCCTTTTCGATCACATCTACAATCTTACCTTTTAAATCTTCACTCGGAGCTGGGATTTGAGTAATTGCTTCGTGGTCATCTGCATTAAAAGCATCTCCTGCATTTACTTCAATCTGTTCAAGACCTTTTCCTTTTAGGGTTTCCTTAAGTTTGTTATGAATTAACTCCACTCCTTTGATCAACTCCTTATCTTCTGATTTTTCAATTTCCTTTAAAGCTCTGTCAAAATCATCCAAAACAGGTAACATAGAGACCATTACATCCTGACTTGCTGTCTTAAAAAGTTCTAATCGTTCTTTTGACGTACGTTTCTTATAATTTTCAAACTCTGCAAAAAGTCTTAAAAACTTATCTTTTTCTTTATCTAGTTCTTCCTGCAATTTCACCTCAACATCTACCTCTTCAGTGGTTTGCTCTTCTGTATCTTGCGTATCAAGTATTTCTTCTACCTGATCTTTTACCTCTTCTGTATTTTTATTTTTATCACTCATTGTAACAAGTACCTAATTATAAGTTTTCAATTTGAAGTAGCAAAAGTACTGCCATTTTTGAATTAATGTCATAATGTCACAGGAATATTTTAGTATATATTTAAGAAGTATGTGTTAAGAAAAAAATAATTTTGAAAACGTTTTAACCATTTAAGAATTATCTATGAAAACTAAACTAATTAACTTATTTGCAGTATTGGCCATTATAGCTTCTGCTACCTCTTGTAAAGGAGAAAAGCAAAACGAAACAGAAACTTCTGACGCCGAAGAAGTAAAAGAAGCTCCTGCTGCCGCATTAACCTACTCGGTAAATACTACTTCAAGTGTAATAGAATGGACCGGAAAAAAACCTGCCGGCCTGCATACGGGAACTATTAAATTATCTGGTGGAGAAGTAACCGCAGAAACTGGAAAAATACAAAGCGGGTCTTTTGTAATTGATATGAACACTATTACAGTTACTGATCTTGAAGGTGATGAAAAAGCTGGGTTAGAAGGACACTTAAAAGGAGAAGGCGAAGGAAAAGAAGATCACTTCTTTAATGTGGCTCAATTTCCAAAGGCTACTTTTGAAGTCACAGGGGTTACTGAAGAAGCAGGAAAGACTATGCTTTCTGGTAATTTAACCATCAAAGGAATCAGCAAAAACATTTCAGTTCCTGTATCGAGTAAAGTAGATCCAAACGGAGTATCGCTTACTAGTGAAGTATTTACGATCAATCGTACGGATTGGGGTGTTAACTACGGATCAAAATCTATTTTTGAAAATTTAGGTGACAAATTTATCGATGATGATATCGAGCTTAAAATTAACATTCAGGCGAATCCTACTTCGTAAAGAATAGAGTATACAAGAAATGATAAGGCCGATGTTTGTAATGTCGGCTTTTTTTTATGGAATTAAGGCATCCACTGCAGAGGTAATATTATCATATTCGAACTCAAACCCGGTTTTTGCAATTTTGTCACTACAGACTCTCTGACTCGAAAAAAGAAGTACATGCATTTCTCCCAAAAATAGTTTCATGGTAAGCCTGGGAACGCCTGGTAATACAATATTCTTATTTAACTTATTAGCAACGGTATCTGTCAGTTTCTTATTAGAGACTGGATTGGGTGCCACCGCATTATACACCCCGGTGAGTTCTTCTTTCAAAACATGCACAAACATATTGGCCAAATCCGATACATGAATCCAGCTTTGCCACTGTTTACCACTACCAAATACAGCCCCTACACCATACTGAATAGGTTTTTTGATTTTTGGAAAAGCCCCGCCCTTATCAGACAGCACCAAACCAATTCGCAACAAACTCACTTCTATACCCAAATCCTTAAACTGAAGTACTGCATCTTCCCATTTTTTGACAACCTCCCCGAGAAATCCAGTATCCTCTTCAGGAGAATTTTCCATGTAATAATTTTGAAATGAATCGGGATAAATACCAATAGCGCTAGCAGAAATAATATGCCTAACAGTATGTGAAGTATTTTTCAAGGACGTTACCAGCAGGTCTGCTGATTTGGTTCTACTATCTAAGATTTCCTGCTTGTAAGAAGAAGTCCAGCGTTTGGCAACTGTTGCTCCTACCAAATTAATGATCACCTCAACATCTTTGAAACAGTCGGTATCTATTTCATTTTGTTTCAGATTCCAGTAAAAACCCTGATAAGATTCATTTTTACTGATCTTACTTTTGTTCGTAGTCAAGTAATTTACATCAATCTTTGATTGATGACATAGCTTTACGATCTCTTGGCCGATCAAACCTGTAGCTCCTGTAATTAGAACCCTCATGGTGATACATTTTGCTGCAAAATACTATCACTAGGGTATAAAACCTATATCTTTATTATAGGTTTAACAATCGTTCAGAAGCGAAAACAGAACTGGATATCAAAGTTTACTTGCTCTCAACATTTCCCTTTTACCAGGCGGTCCGGGCAGGCGTTCTACGGTAAAACCAACCTCTTGCATTGCTCTTCGCACACTTCCCTTTGCAGCATAAGTCACCAAAACACCATTATCTTTTAAAGCCCTAAACATTTTAGAAAAAATTGAAACCGTCCATAGCTCGGGTTGCACTCTGGCGCCAAAAGCATCAAAATAAATCAGATCAAAGCAGTTTTCATCTTTTATTTCAGAGAAAAACTGTTTGCGCTTGGTACACTTAAAATCATTAGAGATTTCGGTTTCAGTTTCCCATGGTGAAGTATGCAATTCAACAAAAGCAGCTTTTTGATCAGTAGCCTGAAGGGCTTCTACATAGTTCATCACATTTGCTTCTTCAATAGTAACTGGGTAGGCCTCTACCCCGACATAATTCACTTTCTGTTTACTTTTTAAGGACTCCAAAAATGTGATAAATGCGTTTAAGCCAGTTCCAAATCCTATTTCCAAAATATGCAACTCCTCAAAACCGTGTAATTGAAGAATGTGATGAAAACCCTGTTTTATAAATACGTGCTGCGCTTCATTAATCGCACCATGTTTAGAGTGATACTGTTCATTCCATCCTGGGAGATGAATAGTTTTGGACCCATCGCCGGTGGTAATAATTTCTCGCTTTTGTTCCTCCTGCATTAGTTCTTGATTAAAACTCCATCTGCTATAAAAGAATAGGTCTTTTTTGGTTTGGTAATCGCAGCTATTTCTTCCTCACTTTTCCCAGCATCGCTGGCATAATGACGTTGATCTTCTACAGACATCTCGGTCACGAATGCTTTACCCTGAACAATTACGGTGTCATTTTCTATATCCTTAGGCACAAAAAAACCGTAATCTTTAAACTTTACCATAGTTTCCTCATCCTTATTGATTGCGAGCTTCATCCAACACCCTTTGGCTTTACAAACATTGTTTACTGTACTGGTAAAAGCAATATCTAAGGTATCTCCTACATTCATTTCTTGATATTTCTCTGCTAAGGCTCCTTGATAAAAAACCTGATCTTTTACAATCTTTCCGCCATAAGGTGAGTAATTTTCTAAATCTGTTTCCTGAATAGCAAAAGAGTCTTTTTGATTGTTTGTACAACTAATCATAATTAGTAGTGATACCGTTAAAAAAAGCTGGATTTTATTCATTATTCTATAATTATTTGTCATGAGTTACAAAATTACGCATTTTGAGAATTCTTATTTTAGGAGAAAAGGGTATTTTTGCGTACTTTATAGGTTCATGTTAGTAATTACCTAAATAGTAGACTTATTACTAAGATATTGCGAGCATGAATATATTGGTTTGATCACTAAAAAACGAATAGAATGAAAAACACAATCTCTCAGCAGATAGAAATTAAAAAAGCAAGTGAGTCCAAAATTGGACAAGTAGATTTTGAAAATCTAAATTTCGGAAAAATCTTTACCGATCACATGTTTGTCTGTGATTTTGTAAATGGTGAGTGGCAATCTCCAAAAATTGTTCCTTATGGCCCTTTGACAATAGAACCGTCTGCACGTGTGTTTCATTATGGGCAAGCCGTTTTTGAAGGAATGAAGGCGTATAAGGATGATAATGGCGATACATTTTTGTTCAGGCCCGATGAAAACTTTAAACGTATCAATAAATCCGCAGAGCGTTTAGCTATACCTGAATTCCCAGAAGAATATTTCTTTGAAGGATTATACACCCTATTGAAGTTGGATAACGAATGGATTAAACCAGGATATGGTAATTCGCTATACATAAGACCGTTTGTAATTGCAACCCAAGCTAGTGTTTCTGCCTCTGAAGCTGACGAATACAAATTCATGATCATTTGCTCTCCTGCACAATCGTATTATAGCGGAGATGTAAGTGTTTTGGTTGCTGAAAAATTTAGCCGTTCGGCAGATGGTGGTTTTGGATATGCTAAAGCCGCAGGAAACTATGCCGGGCAGTTTTATCCAACCAAACTAGCTAAGGAAAAAGGATATCAGCAAGTTATCTGGACAGATGCCAATACACACGAGTATATGGAAGAAGCAGGTACAATGAATGTGTTTTTCAGAGTAAACGACACCTTGCTTACTGCTCCTGTAAGTGATCGTATCCTTGATGGAGTAACCCGTAAGAGTCTAATTGCGATGGCTGAAAAAGAAGGGATTAATGTAGAGGTAAGACCAGTCAAAGTAAGTGAAATTGTAGAGGCTGCCAAAAATGGAACTTTAAAAGAAGCCTTTGGTGCAGGAACTGCAGCAGTTGTGAGCCCTATTAAAGCTTTTGGATATCAAGGAAAACATTATGAAATTGAAAAGCAAGAACAGCCTTATGCCGATTTCTTTAAAAAAGCATTGATGGACATACAATATAATAAAGCCGAAGATCCTTTTGGCTGGAGACAAAAAGTATAAGTTCTCGAAAATATATGAATAAAAAACTCCAGACATTATCTCTGGAGTTTTTTTATTTAACGATCTAAAATTTCTTTGATGTTGGGTTTAAAATAATTTGGGCCCTTCAACACTTTACCATCTTCTCTGTAAATTGGCTTTCCGTCTTCACCTAACTTACTCATATTACTTCGTTGTATTTCATTAAAGACCTCTTCTATTTTATGTTGCATTCCATGCTCGATAATCGTACCACAAAGAATATATAGCATATCCCCAAGCGCATCTGCCACTTCTATCAAATCATTATTTTGAGCAGCTTCAAAATACTCCTCATTTTCTTCTTTCATAAGATTAAAACGAAGTGTATTTTTTGCTTCTCCCAGATCAGCAATGGGTTCATTTTTATATCCTATCTCAAAAGCAGTATGAAATTCTTGTACCGCGGCAATTTTATCCTTCATCAGTATGTTTTTATAAATTATCTTTGCGGTAAAAATAAGAATTTATGTTTAGTCAAGGTCAGTTAATATTTGCCGGTCTTTTTGTAATTGCTTTTATTATTTTAATGATTTTCAGCTATCGAAAAGATCTAAAACTTCATCGCAAATATTATAAAGGCAGTCTTTTCATTTTGATCGGTTTTATTATCTTTATTTTGCTGTTGTTTGCGTTAAAAACGTATTTACAACCAGAATAAACCGTACATACCCCTGGTTTTCAATCAAATAATCATCAAGAAAGGATGTCACTTTTATTAAAAAGTGATATTTGAATGTTCGAGTATTTATCGTCATCAATGCAAAATACCCTGTATTGGGTATGGCTAATACTGCTCTTTTTTTAGAGTTTTGGAGTGAACTAAATAACCATAAAATGAAAAAAGAATTACTACTATTATTAGGAATATTATCCATTGTAATTTTATTGAATTCTTGTAAACAGGAAAATCAAAAAAATAATCAAACAGAAAAATTAAAAAACGTACAAGTTGAAAAAATTGACCGGACTAGTGAAACTGAAAAACTAGATTCTATAAATGAAGCAATATTTTATAACTATACACCTCCTAATCAAATCATAACAGAAATTCCGGGTAACAGAAGAGCAATATATAGACCACTTAAACCAGACGAGAGGAGAAGTTATTTCAAAGTAGATTCCAATTTGATCAAAATAAAAATACCAATCACCACCAAGAAGTTAAAAATTGTAAAAGTTGTTGATATTTCCAGTAACAATGTCAACGCCATTCTAGTTTTTCTAAATGGAAACAATGGACGCCCTTCGGTCAATGACCCTGTCACACACATGATAGAAACAGAAATCCCCATAGACAAAATAAGAGGCCTTAGCAGAAGTAGATTATCGTCTCACAAAAAACTTAAGGTAATCGTTCTTCACAATGATAAATTCAACAGGATCCATCGCCTACTATATAGCTTGTGTATATTTGAACAAGGAGTCTATACAACTGACAAATGTGATGTTCAAGACATTCCATTTTTAGATAAGTACGATTTAAACAAGGATTTCATTTTAGATCGTTTAAAAGAAGAACCTATGGAAGAGGAAGGAAGTATTTTAAATGGAGGTTAACAACAACATAATAATTCTTATTTGTTTTTTTCTTTCTATCTCAGTTAATAGTCAGAACAACGAATCAATACTTATAAAAGCTAAAAACAATCTAGAAAATGAGCAGTATAGAATAATTATAGATAATTATAAGAAAGATGTTATAAGAATAGATAGCCGAATTAAGCCAAATTTGAATTTTATTACTGCACAAGCATATGAAAATTTGAATAAGGAAGATTCGGCTTTTATTTTTTATAGAAAAGCTCTAGATGATTTTAAAAGATTAAAAAACACAGAATATACCGCCAAAACTTATTTAGAAATATATTCTCTATTAGCTAGTCAAAATGAACTATCTCTAGAAAGAGAAAAATATTTTGATTCTCTTCGTATTTATGCAAAAAAGAACAATTCAAAAAAATGGTTAGCATTAGTAAATAATGAGTTAGGAAGAAAAAACTTCAGGAATTCTGACCCCGATATCCCCAAAATGTTCTTTTTAAAATCTTATTATCTACATAAAGAAATAGATAGTATAATAGGAGAAGTCAACATTCTTTCCAACTTGGGAGTGCTGTATCACAAAAGGTTAAAAAAATGGATTCCGCCAGATATTATTTCAACACAGCACTTAAGCTTCAAAAAAGTGACAGCATCGCAAATGAAAATAAAAATCTAAAATTTAGTATTCTTAATAATATTGGAAATGTATATCGCAGCGAAAAAGAATACAATCTTGCTCTTTCATATTTTAAAAAAGCCGAATTAATCAATATAAAAAAACACGGTATAAAAAGTAAAAAAATACTATTTCAGAATATTGAAAAGACATATAGTAGTCTAAAACAATTCGATAGTGCATACTTATATTTAAAAAAAGTAGAAAAGCTAAAAAGTAGTATTAACCTTACTAAGCAAAACGCTTTGATTTCTGACATTGAAGAAAAATACGACAATGAAAAACTACGGGCAAACAATCTAGAAATTGAAGCAAAACGAATTAAAAACAGAAATTTCCTTATCGGCTCCTTGGTCCTTTTGTTTTTTGGGGGAATCACTGCTTTTTTGATTAATAAAAACACCAAACGTAAACAACGTATCGCTGAACAGGAAAAAGAAATTGAAATCCAAAAAACAGAAAAGCTATTAAAAGATCAAGAATTGGCAGCTATCGACGCAATGATCCTTGGACAGGAAAAAGAACGACAACGATTAGCCAATGATTTGCATGATAACCTAGGAAGTACATTGGCCACGGTTAAGTTACATTTTCAACATTTGAAGAGCAACTGGAACAATCCAAAAGTAAAAAATATAGAAGAATTATATACAAACACAGATCACCTGCTGGATGAAGCTTATCAAAAAGTACGTACTATCGCTCACGAAAAAAACAGTGGGGTTATGGCAAATCAAGGATTATTGGTCGCCATTAAAAATCTGGCTAAAAAAGTATCGAAAAGTAATAAAATACAGATAGAGGTTCAGGATTTTGGGCTAGAAGAACGATTAGACAATAGCTTGGAGATTTCTATTTTCAGAATGATCCAGGAATTGATCACGAATTGTATCAAGCACGCCGAAGCAAACGAAATTCATATTTCCCTTACCAATCACGATTCGTTACTCAATATCATTATAGAAGATAACGGGAAGGGATTTGACCCTAAAATCATTATAGATAAGGATGGGATGGGATTAAAAACTATTGAAAAACGCGTAGAACATCTCGAAGGGACCTTTGAAATTGATTCTACACCTAATCAAGGTACCAATATCATTATAAACATACCCATATGATCACCGTAGCCATAGCCGAAGACCATCAATCTCTGATCGACGGAGTACAATTGCTTCTAAAATATGAAGATGATATCAGCATTGTAGGAAAGGCAAATGATGGAGAAGAGTTACTTGCTATCGTTCGTCGAAAACAACCTAAAGTGGTGCTTATGGATATCAGAATGCCTAAAATTGATGGTATTGCGGCCACTAACATTATCAAGAAAGAATTTCCCAGTATCAAAGTAATTGCCTTTTCTATGTTTGACCAGGAAGATGCTATAAAGCAAATGGTGGACGCAGGAGCCTCAGGATATTTACTTAAAAACTCTCCTTTGGAAGAAGTATTGACTGCCATACAACAAGTTGCTCAAGGAGGCACCTATTTTGATGCTGCCATTGATCCTTCTTTATTATCAAAAGACGCTAAACCTCAAGAAAAAAAACAAGTATTATCAAAAAGTGAGCGTGAAATTTTAAAACTCATTGGACAAGGAAAGACCTCCTCCGAAATTGCCGCTCTTCGCTTCAATTCGGTATCTACTATTGAGACCCATCGCAAGAATATCATTCGCAAACTCGGACTACAAGGTAAAGGGGAACTATTGCGATACGCCATCGAGAAAAAATACGATTTCCAATAGATCTTGATCCAAACAAAAAACGCTTCTCCTTTTCAGAAAAAGCGTTTTTGTTAATTATTGAATGTAATACTAATTTACAGCTGGCAAGAAACTATAGTCTTTACTATAGTCAAGCATTTGCGTAGCAAAATCTGTTGGCTGCGTTACATTTACCTTTGTAATTTCTCCATTTTCGTCCATCTCTGGCACTAAAACCGGGTTTACAAATCCGCTATATGGTGCTGATGTAAATTGCTCATTACGTTTTAACACTTCAGCATGTACATCTTGATCCACTTTTACACCATAACCTTCTACCAACGCTTCAGCCGCTGCATAATCTCCTTCTGATTTGATTCGTTGTGTTTCACGAAGCAATTTTCCAAAAATTTCACGTAGTTTCTGGTAATCGTTTACATTGAAATATGTTTTTCCATTTCTGGTTACTTTTTCGATCACATTATCTTTGGCTCCCTGTTCAAAAGCCCAAGCACTTACCCACTGTCGGTTTCTCATATGTGCTTCTTCTACATCGTCTCCTAGATTTAAACGAATTAATTGAGTCATTAATCCATTTCGGATGTATCCATCATAAGCAGCTTTACCCACTTTTTCCCAATCTTCTACAAGACCAAGTTCTTGTAATTTTGGATCCATCAAGTAATACAATCCAACAAGATCCGCACGTCCTTCTTCCATGGTAGACGCGTAGTTTTTCAACGTTTCTTTGGTCTCTCCTACTCCTGGATTTAATTGTCCAGAAGCATGCCCAATTACTTCATGTAATGCAGTGTGTAATTTATCCGCTAGTTGACCATACTGCTCTTCTAACTTATATTCATCATCATCATGCACAAACTCTTTTAAACGACCAGATCCTCCTGCATTGTTGTAAGCACCAATAATGTTTCCTAAAGAAACAGATTTAGATCCTACAGCAGCTCTAATCCAGTTTGCATTAGGTAAATTAACCCCAATAGGCGTACTTGGTGAAGCATCTCCGGCCTCTCCAGCCACATTCACTACTTTGTAGGTAACTCCAACAACATTCTTCTTCTTGTGTTCTTCCATAAGTGGTGAATTATCTTCGAACCACTGTGCATTCTCAGACAATACTGCCATCTTTTGCGACATATCAAAATCTTTGATCTCTACAATAGTCTCATACGACCCTCTATAACCTAATGGATCGTTGTATACTTCAATAAAACTATTGATATAGTCGATATTACCTTCAGTAGCTGCCGTCCAGGCTACATTATAATCGTCCCATGTTTGCAAGTCTCCTGTTTTGTAATATTGGATTAACAATCCTAAAGCATCTCCTTGTGCTTTATTTTCGGCAACTCCTTGTGCCTTTTCTAACCATTTGATAATTTCATCGATAGCCGAACCATATAATCCTCCGGATTTATAAACTCTTTCTACCAATTTTCCATTTTCCTTTACTAGCTGAGAATTTAATCCGTATGACAAGGGTTTATCCTTATCTGGAGATTTGATTTTGGCATAAAATGAAGTTACATCATCATTGGTTACATTTGGACCATAAAAGTTTACTGCAGAAAGGGCAACATTATCGATTCCCTTTCCTTGATTTACTTTTTTAGTATCTTCATCATTAAAGATTGCTTCGTAGGCTTCTTTCTCTAACTCTGTACTCGTTGCTGCCAAAAGTGTACTTAAATAATCCTGACTAAACTCTGGCTTAATCTTATCATTACTGTAGTGGTGATGGATCCCATTAGAGAACCAAACACGTTTAAGGTAGGTCTCAAACGCTTTCCAATCGGCAACATTTTTATCACCTTCGTATGTTTTATAGATTTTTTCAAGAGCTTTCCTAATTCTTAAATTATATCTATAGTTCTGATCCCACATGATATCACGCCCACTTAAACCAGCCTGAGTTAAATAATAGACTAATTTTTGTTCCTTTAGGGTTAGATTTTCCCATCCAGGGATTTGATATCTTAATATTCTTAGATCAGCAAACTGCTCTACTACATGATCAAATTTCTCTTCGGCAACTTTCTCTTCCTGTTGCTCAATTTGATCCTGTACTTTCGGGTCTTGTTTACACGCCACGAATAGTGTAGCGAACATGATAAAAAATAATAATCTGTTGAGTTTCATTGTTTGTTTGTTTTTGGTTTACTAATAAAATCACCTTATAAATTGTACTATTTTTGAGATAAAAGAGCGATTGAAATTTATTTCATAAACCGATTTAGTTATTCTGACAAATGTAACAAAATAATAGGATGCAAAAATTAGTTATATTAGCTAATCAAACAATCTAAACTGACTGACATGAAAATAATCAAGTATTTGTTCTTTCTATTATTGTTAATAATCATTGGTGGCGCTGTGTACGTTGCAACAATCGATGGTAACTATCAAGCAGAAGAAAGCCGTATAATAGAAGCTCCAGATGAGTTGTTATTTAATACCATTAACGAATATAAAACCTGGGAAAAATGGGGGCCATGGATGGATGAATCTGATGATCTAATCATGGAATACCCAGAAAAAACCAGTGGAGAAGGAGCCTCATATAGCTGGAAAAGCGAAACTCAAGGTGATGGAAGAATGAATACGGTAAAAGCAGCTCCTTTTACCAGTATTGATCAGAAAATCACTTTCATTACTCCAATGGGTGAAAGCGCTAGTGACGTGTACTGGAAATTTGAAAAAATTGAAGGCAAAAAAACCAAGGTTACCTGGGGTATGAAAGGAGAGCAATCTTTTATGGAAAAAGCATTTTGGGTAACACAAGACAGCACCCTGTCTCAAATGATCAAACCTATGTACAGTAGAGGTTTGGAAAAATTAGATGCTTATGTTAATGAAAAAATGAAAGAATATGCAATCAACGTAGATGGTGTTACCGAACACGGAGGAGGATTCTATATGTATAGCGCAACAGCGTCATCGATTGCTGTAATTCCTGAGAAAATGGCACAAATGCTACCTGCCGTAAACAGCTATATGATAGAAAACAACCTACCACAAACCGGAATGCCTTTTACGATTTACAATGAATTTAATGAAGAACAAAGTACAGCGATTTATTCGACTGCTATTCCTACTAGGGATAAAGTAGTCACTCCTAAGGACAGCGCTATACTTTGCGATTTTCTTCCTAGACAGAAAGTTGTAAAAACTACCTTAACCGGCGATTACGGAAATCTAAAAGAAGCTTGGGAAGCTGGTTATAAATATATAGCGGATAATGGTTTAGAGTTGAATACACAATCTGCCGCGTTTGAAGTGTACCGAACCAATCCAGAATTACAACCTAACCCAGCTCAGTATATCACTGAAATTTACATCCCAATAAAATAATAAAAACACTAATTTACAGCCTGCATTTCTTTAGTATAGGAAATGCAGGTTCTTTTTAATCTAAAGGTAATGAAACAACTATTATTGGTATTTGTGGGTGGTGGCACAGGTAGTATTGCGCGCTACTTAGTTAGCAAATACCTTAATACATTTTCTTCGGGCCTTCCTTATGGAACATTTGCAGCTAATATATTAGGAAGCTTTCTGATTGGAATTATCTTGGGATTGGCTGCAAAAAACAGCACACTTTCACACCAAACTGTACTATTACTTGCAACTGGTTTTTGTGGTGGGTTTACCACCTTTTCCTCATTTGCTTATGAGAATCATCTATTTCTTAAATCTGGAGATCTTATTTCCTTTGCGATCTACACCATAGGTTCTATTAGCGTTGCTTTACTTTTTGTATTTTTAGGAATATTCATTACCAAATAGCTATTCCAAAAATGGAACTTCTATCCCATCAACCAAAGAATTATGAAAAAAATTGAAGCTATCATCAGAAAATCAAAATTTGGCGCTGTAAAAAACGCATTGCACGGTATTGGTATCGATTTTTTCACCTATTGGGATGTTACAGGAGTAGGCAACGAAAAAAAGGAAATGTCTATAGAGGCATCAGCTACAGCACCAGTGATATCCAAAGAAGATGCCTGTCTATTGTTGTTGCCGACGAATTAAAAGAAAAAACGATACAGACCATTCTTGAAACTTCAAAAACAGGAGAAGTTGGGGATGGAAAAATTTTCGTTTTCGATATACAGGAAAGCTATAGAATTCGTACTGGAGAAAAAGGAGATCAAGCACTTAATTGATTTTCAAGACAAATTTCTAAATACGTACAGGTTTAAAGTCAATTTTTTGATTGATTTACGGAAAAACATGCTAAACCGTACTTTTAAATTCTCAAAATTTATCCATTTTAACAATAAACCTTAATTTTTTTAGGGTATAAAATTAAAAATACGTAAAAATACGTAGTTATACCCACTTTTTTATTGGGGTAAAATTCTTTTAACATAGTTTTACAGCACCAATTAAAAACAAATTATCACAGTAATTAATGTTTATTATGAAAACAAAAACCGTAACAAATTTTTTGAAACCAGTATTCTTACTGACTTTTGCGTTATTAAGTGTTAATGCTACTGCCCAAGAAGAAGAAACCGAATCGGCGGTAGAAAAATTATTATCAAAAGTAAGCCTATCGGGGTCTATTGACGGCTACTACAGATATAATTTTGGCGCACCAAATGACAATTCAGTCGCTCCTACTTCATCATTTGCTAATCAGAGTGGATTTGCTCTAGGTATGGCTAATGTGATCCTAGGATATGAAGGAGAAAAAGTAGGGTTCGTTGCAGATTTAGTATTTGGCCCAAGAGGAGAAGACGCTGTATTCTTGTCTGATGGTTCTTCTCAAATTGTAAACCAATTGTATGCGTACTGGAATGTATCCGAAAAAGTAACCCTTACTTTTGGAAACTTCAACACCTTCTTAGGATATGAGGTAATTTCTCCAACAGGAAATTTCAATTATTCTACATCATATATGTTCTCTTACGGACCTTTTTCTCACACTGGACTTAAAGCAGACTTCGCCTTAAGTGAAAAATGGTCTGCTATGTTAGCTGTTATGAACCCAACAGATTATACTGAAAACAATCCATTTGACACCTATATAGTTGGAGCGCAAGTGGGATACTCTGGCGATACCGGTAGTGCATACTTAAACTTCAGATATGGTAACGAAGGAGAACCGGGAGAAGTTGGACCTACATTCCAGGCAGATTTAACCACAGGATGGGATGTATCTGAAGACTTTTATCTAGGAGTTAATGCTACTTACTTATCTACAGAACCACAAGAAGATGGAGACGCTTCAGGTTTCTACGGAGTTGCACTATATCCACAATACAAAACTTCAGAAAAATTTACTTTAGGATTAAGAGGAGAATATTTCTCTGTATATAATGGAGGATTAGTTGATGTTATCGGACTTGATGCCGAGGGAGATGGTGATGTTATTGCTGCTACACTTACTGGTAGTTACGACATTGGTGACTTAACGTTGAAACCAGAACTTAGATTAGATTCTACCTCTGAGGATTTCTTTACCGATAATGATGGAGAATTAACCAAAAGTCTTTCGTCTTTCGTACTAGGAGCTATTTACAAATTCTAATAATATCTGTAAATATATTGTTTGTTTAAATCAAGGCGTTCTGAATATTCAGGACGCTTTTTTAGTGAGTTGTAGGTAAGTTTTTATACTTTTTGACTCCGACCGGTATCAATAGATTCAAGTGATTTTCTTCTGGAGGAATAGGACAAGAATATCGATCATTATAGGCACAATACGGATTGTACGCAGTGTTAAAATCTATGATAATCTCATCTCCCTCAGGAATTCTTAAATCTATAAAACGCCCACCTGCATAAGTCGTTTCACCATTAGTCAAATCAGTAAAAGGTAAAAACAAGTAATCCTCATACTCCGGTTCTGTAGTTAGTCCCTGGTTTTGATAAATATTAACGGTGTATTTCTTATCCTGAAACTCGAAATGAGCTTCTGCATATTTTACATAGAGCGGTTCTCTCCCTGTTGTGGTCTTCATGATAAAGGGAGTCTCATATGGTGTTCTTACAAATTTCGCTTTAAAACAAAAACTAGTATCAATCTTAAAAAATTCGAGGGTTTTGAATGCTTTTAAATCCTTGGGAGATAATGGAGAAGTTTCCTCAGCCGCAAACTCGTGGTTTAATTCATCCTGGAACGATAAAATTCGCTGTACGTTCGATACTTCTTGCCCAAAAACATTGACAAAACAAAAGAACGCGATGATCACCAGTTTATACACTACTCCTTACTTTTTTGCAAAAGTACAATTTACAATGAGTTAACTAATTAATTTTGATAAAATTGTTTAAGAAACTAGATAAAAAACTATTTTTATCGATTATTTTGATGAAACAACCAAAAAATCACCCTTTCCTTGAAGAAAATTTTACAACGTTATAAGGATTCGTTTTCGGGCTTATCCAGGGAGGTATGGTGGCTCGCACTGATCACATTGATCAATAGAGCTGGGGCAATGGTTATTCCATTTTTATCCCTTTATCTATCCGACAACCTTGATTTCACTAAAGAACAAATCGGCTGGGTAATGACCAGCTATGGATTGGGATCTTTTTTTGGTGCTTGGTTAGGAGGTAAACTCAGTGATATCTTAGGGTACTATAAGGTAATACTTGGCTCTTTATTACTTACGGGGATTGCTTTTTTTGTAGTTCAATTCTTTTCTAGTTTTTGGAGTATTTGTGTTAGTTTCTTTGTTCTTATCGCGATTGCAGACGCAGCTCGACCTGCATTTTTTGTAGCTTTAAGTGCGTATAGCAAACCAGAAAACAAAACGAGGTCCTTAACATTTATTAGGCTTGCCATTAATTTAGGTTTTTCTGCTGGTCCGGCAATAGGTGGTTTAATCATTGCTACCATGGGATACTCTGGATTATTTTGGGTAGATGGAGTTACTTGTTTGATCGCTGGTATTGTTATGATCCAGACACTTAACCCAAGAAAAGCAAGAGAATTGGATAAGGAAATCCCTGTAAAAAATCCAGTTCCAGCACACAAAGATGGGTTATATGTCGTATTCCTAATAGCTTTGGCTCTTTTTGGGTTTATTTTTGTGCAATATTTCTCGACCATTCCGCTTTATTATAAAGAAGTGCATCAACTGTCTGAAGAAAACATCGGTTTGTTACTGGCAATGAACGGAGCGCTTATCTTTTTCTTCGAAATGCCACTTATTGCTTATTTAGAGAGAACAAATGTTTCAAAAGTGGGTAACGTTATCAATGGTTTTATATTAACCGGTATTAGCTTTATCTTGCTACTCATAACGCCTTGGGCAGGTATTTTGATCATAGGTATGATTGCTGCCACTCTAGGCGAAATGGTAGCATTTCCATTTGGAAACGCCTTTGCCCTAGAACGATCAAAAAAAGGACGACAAGGAGCATACATGGGATTGTATAGCATGTCTTTCTCGGTAGCACATATCTTTGGGCATAATTCTGGAATGCAATTTATTGCTAATTTTGGCTATGATAACGGCTGGATATTTATGGCTGTTATGGCAGGTATTGGTACCTTTTTACTTTTTATGGTAAAACGTGGGCTTACCCTTAACAAATAGACTCAAAAATATACTTATGAAAAAACTTTCAATTCTCATCTATATAGCAGCCATTTGCATATCAAGCTGTACCAACAACGATCAACAAAATAGTACTACAGCTGTAAAAGAGGAAAAAAACCAGAGCAAAAAAAGACTTTCCCGAAATTAGAAGACAATCGGTATAACGTAGCTTTTTTGATCATGGATGGCACATACAATACGGAGTTTACGGCTCCTTACGATATTTTTCAGCATACCCAATATCGCAAAAACATTAAGCAAATGAATGTTTTTACTGTAGCAAATACAGATCATCCCATCACCACTTTTGAAGGAGTGAAAATTATTCCTGATTATAATTATCTTCAAGATGAATTGCCCAAAATTGATATTCTTGTTGTCCCTAGTGCAGAACACCATCTGGATACTGATCTGGATGATGAGCAAATGATCCGTTTTGTACAGAAGGTAGACCAAAATGCTTTGTACATGACTTCGCACTGCGACGGTGCTTTTGTACTGGCCAAGGCAGGGCTTTTGAACAATGCTGTCTCTACGACTTTCCCAAGTGATATCGACAAAATGAAAAGTATGTTCCCTGATCTGGACATAAGAAAAGATGTACTATTTGTTCATGATGGAAAATACATTACTTCCGCAGGAGGAGCAAAAAGTTTTGAAGCTGCTTTGTATTTGTGCGAATACCTCTATGGTCCTGATATTGCAAGATCCTTGGCGGGTGGTTTAGTAATCGATTGGAAACTCGAAGAAGTACCCCATATTGTAATCAAATAGCCAAAAACAAAGAGTGCCTACACTAGGTAGACACTTCTATTTGTAGGGTCAAATTACGTACTCTCTTTAGCTTCAAGATTTGGGGTCTTTAGACTAATGTCCTCACACCTAATTTGTCCCTGATGTATTCCAAACTAATATTTTAAATCCGAATCGTCACTCAGCTTAAAATGTTAGTTGAAGGCGACACATCAAGTATTTTTAAGTTGAAGTAAATTTAATGTAAAATAATTGTAAAACCAAAATTTTCACCGATAAAAAACACAAAAATTCGACGAAATACACAAAACTTTATGATTTCAGTTTATTTTGAAAAGAAGTATTTAGAATTTCCGAGGTATTTTTTGATCAACTCATTGTATTTTTTAGTGATCTTTAAAGCTAAGGTTCCTTCTATTTCATACAAGGCATCGAAGTCTTTATAACCGTTCTGCAACATCTTCTCCAGATAAAACAAAGCTGTCTCATTATCCAGGTCTCTGGCACTTAAAGAAATGATCTTTTTATAGGAATCAAAATCCTCTTTATTGACGATGGTGCTAAAAATGTTCAAAAACAATTGCGCTTCCAGATTCACGTTTTCTTTTATTGCAGTGATTTTGTAATTATTTATAATCGCATTCACATACCCTTTTACTCGAATTGCCATATCATGGCTATATTTTTCTTTCTTGGCAATCAAGGTATCCAACTTAGACATTTCATATTGCCACCAGCCAAAATTACTATAGTTTAGCAAGGCAATGTCTTCTTCGGCAGAGAACAAATAAGATTCTCTCAAATAATTTTCTTTGATGGCATATTTTGATCGCAATCGCTTTTCTTTCCTAAAACCATTTAACTTTTTAATCTCCTTCTGTTTTTCTTTCAAATAGTCTGTATCAAAAAATTGATTGTAATCAATACGAATTCTTTTTAGCTCTTCATACGCTTTTAAGAACTTCCGTTTTGACACATAACCATCAACCTCTTGCAAGCTTTCCTTAAAACTATTTTGAATCCAAATAGAATCTTTTGCTACTCTTCCTTTGAGCATGGCTTGTCTGGTTAAAGCAGTCAACACATTCTTTATAAGCTCTTGAGTAGGAAATTCTCCTCCCCCTTCATAAACAAATAGATCTGCAGGAACTGCTCTTCTCTTTAAAAAGCTCTTATTGGCCTGAAAGTTTTTAAATCGGTAGTTATGTGTATTGAGTATCCCAAAATGCGTAAAGTTTTTATTTAAGTTAATTCTTGAATCATAAAAATAACTATCGCCAATAGCGATTACTCCAAAAATTTTATCCGGATATCCCAAAGGGAGTAAACTTGCAAATTTGGCATCATCACCTACCCCTGTTACATAAACCCTTCCTATCTGAATGGGAAACAAAGAAAAAATATGCTTCATAAAAACGGCTACATAGTTTGCCCTCTCTCTGGCCGATTGCTCTTCGGTAAAATTGGTAACCGCAATAATATATCCTAATTCTTCTGCAGCCGCTTGATAAAATCTAGCAATATTGCTGGTTCTGTTTGAAGAATCAAAACCAAAAATAATCGGCCAACTTTTATTTTTATCATATGTCCTAGGTAGATAGATACTAAATGTATTTTTTGTATCAGGTACCACTAGTGAATCGGTAACTCTACCCTTGGTTAATACCAATTGACTTTGCGCATACCCAAAGAAGGACGCAAACAAAATAACAAGTAGAATGTTGTTTTTAATTAAAGATGCTCGCACTATAGCTTTTTTTACTGTGATAACACCACAAAAAAGATGCCACCAAAGTCAAAAATTACTATAAAAAAAACACCTGAACAAATTCAGGTGTTTTTCATCTTCCCCTTGTACTCTCTTTAGCTTCCCAAACTAATGTCCTCACACAAGATTAAGACTATCCCTATATGTCTTAATTATTACAAATCTTATGCCAAAGTCTTCCTAAATTGCTTCTCCACCATGATCCATAATTGGACTGTTTTCTACCAAATTAGAAAGAATGATATGCGTTTTTGCTTCTCCATAAGTAATCAACCGGTCGATAAACTCCTGGAGATGTAGTTGATCTCTCAAAACTACCTCCATAATAATATTCTCATTACCTGTTATACGATAACAATTCAATACTTCTTTAAATTCAGGTACTTTAAGCATAAAAGGTTTTAATCTACCCATAAATGCTTTCAATGTGATCATTGCTTTGAGTTGGTATCCTGTTTTTGTGTAAGAAACATCTGCTCTAAACCCCTGCAAAATACCGTAATCTTCCATTTTCTTGATGCGCTCTGCTACTGCCGGCGAACTTAGTCCAATTTTCCTTCCTATCTCTGCATTAGAGAGTCGTCCATTTTCTTGAAGACAATGTAATATTTCCCAATTTATAGTGTCGATTTTCATTTTAACCCAGAAAAGCAATTAATATTTAAATTATAAGGTAAATATAATTAATCACCTTAATTTCTAAAGAAAAAATCTTAAAAAATGCAGTATTTTTGATGTAGAAATTGCTATGAATTTACAACCCAAAAATAAAAGACTGTATCAAAAAGCACGGGAGATTTTTACACTCTCCAGAAGTGTTTCGAATTACCTTGTAGAAGATTTAGCTCCACTACAACATAATGGTGACGAAAACCCTCATGTTTATTTTACCGGAGACATTGTAAGGCAGTCTGATGCGCTCGCTCCTCACATTATTAATGCAGAGAATCAAACGTTTCAGGATGATAGAATTCGTCATGCAAATTCTTTGATCCGAATTACCAACAAATTATATAGAAATTGCGAACGCCTTGAACAGTCTGAGAGCAATGGAAAAGAATTTGTCATTCTACTTCGTAAAGAACTAAGAAAATTTAGAAAACTACAACGAAGTTGGGTAATGTCACTTTAAGAACTCCTTTTCCAGATTACTTGTATTGCTTTCCATTCTTAATCACAATATCTACATCTTGCAATACACTGATATGTCGAAGCACATCACCTTTTACAGCAATAATATCTGCTAATTTCCCTTCAGTAACGGTTCCTACTTTATCTGCTACTCCCATCCATAATGACGGCCAATAGGTTGCGGCTCGTATGGCGTACATCGGATCAATACCAAATTCATTTACCCAAACATCCAACTCATTCCAAGTGGATTGACTATGAAATTTCATGGGTATCCCACTATCCGTACCTATCATTAATACCACACCAGCATCCATCAACTGTTTTATTTTGGTTTCTAATGTAGGTTTCCGTATCGGTGTTAGCTGAAAATATGGTAATCGATCTTTATGTTTAAAACTATTCTTTATATCGGCAACAATGGTATCGTGTAATCCTCTATGCCAGGAATCGTTATCCAAATGCTCTCCATGATCCCGAACATACTCATAATTGTATAACCCTTCTACAGTGGGGCACCAATACAATGGTCCTAAATTCATTTGTGCAGTACGCTCTCTTATAGCTTCCATGACATCATCAGGATATCGAGGCGCTGATGATAAGCCCGTGTGCTCAAAACAATCAGCTCCTGCAGCCAAACCTGTTCGGATTTCCTGTGGTCTGTGCCCGTGGGCCACTACTTTCAAATTATACTTATGAGCGGTATCTACAACTGCTTGCACCTCTTCTTTACTCATTTGATCCTGATCGATCAATTTTATACAATCTACCCCAGCATCTGCCAGCTTTTTGATTTTCTTTTTGGCATCTTCCACTCCATTTATTCCCCATCTAAATGCTTCTGTACCCGGATAAGGCTTCTTCTGAATAAAAGGCCCCGAAACATACAAAGTTGCTCCTGGGATCTCTCCCTTATTGATACGATCTCTTACCGATATACTTTCTGCCAATGGACCTCCCAAGTC
Source organism: Aquimarina sp. KJ22-3 (assembly GCF_055808215.1). Taxonomy (NCBI): domain Bacteria; kingdom Pseudomonadati; phylum Bacteroidota; class Flavobacteriia; order Flavobacteriales; family Flavobacteriaceae; genus Aquimarina; species Aquimarina sp. KJ22-3. The sequence goes on from NZ_CM147859.1 coordinate 3,879,921, forward strand.
CCTAGCACTAGTTACTCCAGCCATAAGCAATTGCTCTGCAGAAGCCGGCATAATCACGTTTTCTAATAATGGAGGATAGGTCTTATCCCAATAGGCATAATCTGCATGCCCATTGATCATGGTATGCACATGCATATCCCATAAACCAGGTAATATAGACATTCCTTCTGTTGAGATCACTCTAGCATTTGCTGGAATCTCTAGTGTCTTTTTTGTACCAACTGCCTTGATTTTATCACCTTCTACAATAATTACACTGTTCTTAATAGGCGTAGACCCAAAACCATCGATTAATGTACCTCCTACCAAGGCCAAAACTTGATCTGATTGTTGCGCAAAAGATGATGTAGTTATAACTAGCAATAGGGTGAGTAATTTCTTCATGATGAGTTTGTGTTTGTCTAAAGATAAAGAAATTAGCTAGCAACCAATGCTAGAGCATTTCAAAAATTTTGTGTTTATACTTTTTTAACTCCTGTTTTACTTTATCTTTTAACAAAAACAGTCCTACCATATTAGGAACCATCATCGCAAATACCATGGCATCGCTAAAATCTGTTACTGCATTTAAAGTTGCAGATGCCCCTATCACCGTAAAACAACAGAAGATAGATTTGTAGATATATTCCATACGTTTACTCCTACCAAATAAGTAACTCCAGGATTGGTATCCATAATACGACCAGGAGATCATCGAAGAGAAGGCAAATAGCACCACGGCTATGGTTAACAAATACGGAAACCAGGAAACACCACTTTCTAATGCAGAGGCCGTTAATAACACCCCCTGCTCAGAGTTGATCTGCATCCCGGTATCTACCTGCCCTGTAATAATCAATACCAAAGCTGTCATTGTACATACCACTACAGTATCTATAAATGGCTCCAGCAATGCTACTAAACCTTCACTGGCAGGATAATCTGTTTTTACGGCACTATGTGCTATAGAGGCACTTCCTATTCCAGCTTCGTTACTAAATGCCCCGCGACGAAACCCCTGAATGAGTACACCCACGAATCCTCCGATTACTCCTTGGGGATCAAAGGCACCATCCCAGATACTTTCTAAGGCTGCCGGAATAGCCGAAAAATTTAATCCCAAAACTACCAAAACAGATAAGATATACGTTAGCACCATAAAAGGAACTACTTTGTCCGTAACACTGGCTATTTTCTTGATTCCTCCTATAATCACCACAGCTACCAAAATAGCCATCACTACTCCAAATACCCAACCCTGTCCTTGAATCATCGCACCATCAGGAATCAATACCTTGTCGAACAGCTTGAAAGCCTGGTTGGCTTGAAACATATTTCCTCCACCAAAAGATCCACCAATGCACATGATCGAAAACAACACAGCCAATACTTTTCCAAGTTTTTGGTATCCTTTTTCGCTTAATCCTTTTTTAAGGTAATACATAGGCCCACCAAAAACCTTCCCATGCTCATCGATTTCTCTATACTTTACACCAAGTGTACATTCTACAAACTTTGAGGACATCCCCAAGATCCCAATCAAAACCATCCACAAAGTTGCTCCCGGTCCGCCTATGGATAATGCTATTGCTACTCCAGCAATATTCCCTAATCCTACAGTGGCAGAAACCGCGGTGGTCAATGCTTGAAAATGACTTACTTCTCCGTTTTTGGTGATTTCTTCTTTTTCAGTTGTATTACCATTTTCTAAATGATCAAACTTTCCCCTTACTACTTGTATGGCGGTAAAAAAATCCCTAAAGTTGATTCCTTTAAAATAAATAGTGAAAAACATCGCCCCAGAAAAAAGGACGACTAGTACCCAAGGAATGCCCACATCTTCAGTCAATGGAATTTCAGCCAAAATGGCTTCAACAAACCAGTCTGTGGCATTACCAAAGGCTTCATTAATTTTTTGATCCAGATTTTGTTCTGCTATAAATGCTCCCATACTTCTTTAAATTTTTGTCCAAATTCAAAGAAAAATGGTTGGCATAAAAGGTTACGCACTGCTCAAATTTTGTAACCTCTGTACGTAAGTATATGGTTAAGCACCTTCTCCCGACTGGAAATACTGAAGAAAATCATGAGTCTTCGCAAATTCTATAAGCTGCTCTTTACCACCCGCCCCACTGATGTTCAATATTTTCTTGATCTGATGAATATGGGTTTGCAAACCGTCGGTACTGATATGCATTTCTTGAGCAATCTCGGTATACGATTTGTCTTTTCCGTAATGAGCCAAATATCCCAATACCTCTTTTTGTCGATCAGAAAGTTCAACTTTTGCCGTCTGTTGGAGATCTTTTACCTCAACCTTTAAATTCTTAATGGTGTCTAAATGACTCTCGTTGGCCAATTCAAATTGTTCGATTGTTTTTTTAAGTTGCTCATTCTCCACAGTTAACTGCTGCGCCAAACTTTGTTGTTGCTCTTTTTCTGAAAGGAATTTCCAACTATATAAAAGAATGGAAAACAATAAAATGAATAGGAATTTGAAAGAGATCGCTGTAATACTCCCTAATACACTCCAAAATTGCTGATCAATAAATTGCAGTGCTTTATCCTGAGGAATAATTCTATGCGTAACCGCAATCACAATGAGAATGAACAATACGAAAGTTGGCAGGTACATAAACTTCATTTGTCTAGCAACAAAAGCTTTGTTCAACTCGAACAACAGTGAAATGGCGACCAAAATAGAAATCGGGATATCTATTAACCAAATAAAATTATTGCTAATCTCTTCGTTTCCGTAGGATGAGGCTACAAAAACAAATGCAATCATTCCCAAAACACCACAAAATAAGCTTACAAATTCCCTAATGCTAAAACGCTGCGCCAATCGCACCAAAATCCCTGGCTTTTTTTGATGTTCTATAGAAGGTAAAGACAAGATGATAAATAAGGAGTTAGCCAAGGATATCAGTACCCCAAAATAAATCAATACTTTGTTGGTAGGAGTCCATTTGAGTCCTGACACCAAAATCAAATTCACTAAAGCGCCCAATCCCCATACAAATATCGCCAGTCCGAACCATTTGATCCCTTCTACTGCTTTGGGATCGGCTTGACGTAGTCTTTCTTTGCTAAAAATACGTTGAATTACTATAGCCGAAATTAGGCAAACGATTGCTGTAACAGTATATTCTATGGTATTGAGCACGAAGTATCCTTTTGCTTTAAAGATAAAGAAACTACAATAAATGAAAAACCCCGCTCTATTGAACGGGGTTTAAAAATATTGTTTTTGAACTTTTACATATTTCTTCTATACTGTCCTCCCACCTCAAATAAAGCGGCAGTGATTTGTCCTAGAGAACACACTTTGGTTGCTTCCATCAACACCTCAAAAATATTTTGATTGTTAATGGCCGCCTCCTGAACTTTTGACAAAGCATCTGTAGCAAGATCTTTTTTGGCTTCGTGCAGATTGTTAAGTGTCGTTATTTGATATTGTTTTTCTTCTTCGGTAGCTCGAATAACCTCTCCCGGAGTTACCGTTGGAGAACCTTTTGAACTCAAGAATGTATTTACCCCAATGATCGGGAACTCTCCTGTGTGCTTCAAAGTTTCGTAATACAAGCTCTCTTCTTGAATTTTACTACGTTGATACATGGTTTCCATAGCACCTAGCACTCCACCACGTTCTGTAATTCTATCAAATTCTGTTAGTACAGCTTCTTCTACCAAATCCGTCAACTCTTCAATAATAAATGATCCCTGGATAGGATTTTCATTTTTCGCTAACCCTAATTCTTTATTGATAATCAATTGAATTGCCATTGCTCTACGTACCGACTCTTCGGTTGGTGTTGTAATCGCCTCATCATAGGCATTGGTATGCAGTGAGTTACAGTTGTCATAAATCGCATACAGGGCTTGCAACGTAGTACGAATATCATTGAAATCAATTTCCTGAGCGTGTAATGAACGCCCAGAGGTTTGGATATGATACTTCAACATCTGCGCTCTGGCATTGGCTCCATATTTATGTTTTAATGCTTTTGCCCAGATTTTTCTTGCTACACGACCGATCACTGCATATTCTGGATCGATTCCGTTAGAGAAAAAGAAGGATAAATTAGGCCCAAACTTGTTGATATCCATTCCTCGGCTCAGGTAATATTCTACATAAGTAAATCCATTTGCCAGGGTAAGTGCCAACTGCGTAATTGGGTTTGCTCCAGCCTCAGCAATATGATATCCTGAAATAGATACCGAATAGAAGTTACGCACTTGTTTATCAATAAAATACTCTTGCACATCTCCCATTAATCGTAGTGCAAACTCTGTAGAGAAAATACAGGTGTTTTGTGCCTGATCTTCTTTAAGAATATCTGCTTGTACAGTACCGCGTACCGTACTTAACGTTTCACTTTTTATCTTTTCGTATACCTCTGCCGGTAAAACCTGATCTCCGGTAACACCCAAAAGCATTAACCCTAGTCCATCATTCCCTTCCGGCAAATCACCTTGATACTCAGGACGTGCTATTCCTTTATCTTTATAAATTTTTTTGATCTTGGCTTCAACCTCGGCTTCTAGCTCGTTTTCTTTGATATATTTCTCACAGTTCTGATCTACAGCAGCATTCATAAAGAATCCTAACAACATAGGCGCAGGCCCATTGATAGTCATACTCACTGAGGTCATTGCGTGGGTCAAATCAAATCCTGAATATAATTTCTTGGCATCATCAAGACAACAAATCGATACTCCAGCATTACCAATTTTACCATAGATATCTGGTCTATGATCTGGATCATTACCGTATAAAGTTACCGAATCAAAAGCTGTTGATAATCGTTTTGCAGGCATCCCAAGACTCACATAGTGGAAACGTCTGTTGGTACGCTCTGGTCCACCTTCTCCGGCAAACATCCTTGTAGGATCTTCTCCTGTTCTTTTGAAAGGGTATAATCCTGAAGTATACGGAAACTCCCCAGGAACATTCTCCTGCAAAGACCATCTTAGTACATCTCCCCAAGCTTCATATTTTGGCAAGGCCACCTTCGGAATCTGTGTATGCGATAACGACTTGGTATGCGTTTCTATATTGATTTCTTTATCTCTTACCTTGAATGTGTAAACTGGATCTTTGTATTTTTTTACTTTACCAGCCCAACCAATAATGATCTCCCAATTGTAAGGATCCAGATTAAGTTTAACACGGTCAAATTCGGCCAATAACAGCTTGATAAAAGCCTTATTATCTTCATTTTTCACACTTCGCAATGCTTCATCTTCGATTCCATTTTTTGAAAGTCCAATGAAATTTACATCCGCAACACTACAAATGGTTTTATAAATCCCATATAGTTTTTGAGCCACCTCAACCTGGGTTCCTACAGTTTTATCATAGGCTCTGTTATTTTCTGAAATCTCAGATAGATATCTTGTTCTACTCGGTGGAATTACAAATATCTTTTCAGACATTTCTTTTGAAATATGAAACTCTGAAACCAAGCTTGCTCCGGTTTTCTCCACCAACTTATCCATGATCGCTTTGTAAAGCGTATTCATTCCCGGATCATTAAATTGTGAAGCAATAGTCCCGTAAACTGGTAATTCTTCTTGTGGTGTATCCCAAAGATTGTGATTACGCATATACTGCTTTTTCACATCTCTAAGTGCATCTAATGAACCTCTTTTATCGAATTTATTAATCGCTACTAGGTCTGCAAAATCCAGCATATCTATCTTTTCCAACTGTGTAGCAGCACCAAATTCTGGTGTCATTACATACAAGGATGTATCACTATGGTCTAAAATTTCAGTATCCGATTGACCAATCCCTGAAGTTTCTAAGATAATCAAATCAAATTCTGCGGCTTTTAATACCTCTATAGCTTCGGCAACATATTTTGATAACGCCAGGTTAGACTGACGTGTTGCCAGGGATCTCATATATACACGAGGAGAATTAATCGCATTCATACGAATCCTATCTCCCAACAAAGCACCTCCCGTTCTTCTTTTGGATGGATCTACAGATACAATTCCAATGGTCTTTTTAGGAAAGTCGATTAAAAATCTACGAACTAACTCATCAACCAAAGACGATTTTCCTGCTCCTCCGGTTCCTGTAATTCCTAGTACTGGAGTAGTTGATGTTTTATTTTTTTGATGGATTTCATCCAAAGTATCTTTGGCAACATCCGGAAAATTCTCTGCTGCAGAAATCACTCTGGCAATAGCACCAATTTCTTTTTCTGCAAGATGGTTAGCCTCTCCATTTAACGTATTTCCTATCGGAAAATCTGCTTGTTGTACTAGATCATTGATCATTCCCTGCAATCCTAACTCACGTCCATCATCTGGAGAGTAAATTCTTGTAATCCCATAATCCATAAGATCTTTGATCTCTTCAGGAAGGATCACTCCTCCTCCTCCTCCAAAAATCTTAATATGCCCTGCTCCCTTTTCCTGAAGCAAATCATACATGTATTTGAAATACTCATTATGTCCTCCCTGGTAAGAAGTCATCGCAATAGCATTGGCATCTTCCTGGATCGCACAGTTTACTACTTCTTCTACACTTCTGTCATGACCAAGGTGAATTACTTCAACACCTGTAGATTGAATAATTCTACGCATAATATTAATCGCTGCATCATGGCCATCAAACAGGGAGGCAGCAGTTACGATTCTTACTTTATTCTTTGGTGTATACGGTGCAATTTGTTCCATCGACAATAAATAGTGAATTTTATGCTGCTAATTTACGAAATACGCACCAAAAAGGAGTATTTTTTTAGAATTATATAATTTACTTAACCTTTTGAAGCGTTTTACTGTTTATAATTCAATTAGAGCATTCATAGTTTATGTAAAATACAAAGTTCGGATAAATAATTAAGATACAACCATTTGTTAACGCGAATGTTAAACGTTTTTTGGTAACGCGAATAAAACGATATCTTCCGCTACAATTATAGTATCAAACATCTTTATTATGAATATCACATCATCAAAAAACAGCTTAGTTCTATTGTTGATCGTACTTGTTTTCAGCTTTGGGATTCAAGACGGTTATGCTCAAAAAAAGAAAAAAGAGCTAAAAAGGGACAAACAGAAGCTTCTGCAGAAAAGAAGGAAGACAAGAAAAAAACGATCAAAGAATTGACCAAAAAGAGTGAAAAGCTCGAAGGTCTTTTTACCATGTACAGAGACTCTATTGATGGCTCTACCCAAATGATTATCACTAAAGATCAAATTGGTAAAGAGTTCATTTATTTCAGTCAGATTGCTGACGGAGTATTGGATGCAGGAGCATTTAGAGGAGCGTATCTAGGATCCAAAATTTTTAAAATTGAAAAACATTTCAATAAGATAGAATTCGTTACTCAAAACTCATCCTTCTATTTTGATCAAAATAGTGCGCTATCCAAATCTTCTGGAGCCAATATCAGTGAAGGCATTATGGCCAGTCTAAAAATAGAAGCTGAAGATGATGAAAACGGTTTGTATTTGATCAAATCAGATGATCTTTTCTTAAAAGAAACTTTTGAGCAAATCAAAGCTCCAAACCGTCCCAAAGCGTCTCCTTTTGCTTTCAAAACGGGGCAGCTTAGTAAGGAAAAGACCAAAATCAAGACGATTAAGAACTATCCAGAAAACACAAACGTAAAGAGTCATTATGTGTATACCAGTCCTTCAGTACTTAATGGAGGGTCTGCAGCTGTTACCGACGGAAGAAATGTGACGATCAAGGTAGAACACAGCTTAATTGCACTACCAGAAAATGATTATCAACCACGATTAGACGATCCACGTGTGGGGTACTTCTTTACCCAGGTAACGGATATGACTTCTACCAGTCCAACACCGTACAGAGATCTTGTTCATCGTTGGAATTTAGTAAAAAAAGATCCTAATGCAGCAATATCTGAGCCTGTAAAACCTATTGTGTGGTGGATTGAAAACACGACTCCTATTGAGTTTAGAGAAACTATTAAGGAAGCTGTATTAGAATGGAACAAAGCCTTTGAAAAAGCAGGGTTTAGAAATGCTATTGTTGTAAAAACACAACCCGATGATGCTACCTGGGATGCTGGGGATATCCGATATAATGTATTACGTTGGACATCTTCTCCCAGACCACCTTTTGGAGGATACGGTCCTAGTTTTGCCAATCCAAGAACTGGTGAGTTATTAGGTGCCGATATTATGCTGGAGTATGTTTTTCATACCAATCGCGTAAAGTATGATCGCTTATTTAATCTTACTGCCCATGATGAAGAAGAGGCACTACCCTCTTTAGCGCTAAACAAGAATAATCAGGTACGTTGTTCTTATGGACATGTAATGCAAGAAAACACTCTTTTTGGTCAAACAGCACTAATGGCTTATGATGCCAATGAAAATGAAATGAAAGGCATGAGAAAAGAAGCCATGAAAGAATTGATCATGCATGAAGTAGGGCATACATTAGGACTTAATCATAATATGAAAGCCAGTCAGTTGTTTAGTCCAGAAGAACTTGCCAATCCCGAACTTATAGAAGGCAAATGTTTAACTGGTTCTGTAATGGACTATACTGCTATTAATGTTACCAATGATAAATCAAAACAAGGTCCTTATTTTTCTACTACTGTTGGTCCTTATGATGTTTGGGCTATTCAATATGGATATACACCGGTAAATAATCAAAATGAATTAGATCAAATTACCAATCAATCCAATAGACCTGAATTAATTTTTGGAAATGACGCAGATGATATGCGTTCTGCAGGTAAGGCTATCGACCCACGTGTAATGACCGGAGACATGTCTAATGATCAGATTACCTATTCTATCAACAGAATGGAATTGGTAAATGATATGATGACTAAGATCAAATCTAAGTTCAGTAAAAAAGGACAATCCTATCAGGAACTAAGACAAGCCTACTATCTGTTACGAGGACAGTATGGGAGAGCTGGAGATGTAATTTCAAGATTTATTGGTGGGGTGTATGTCGATCGAAGTATGTTTGGGCAGGATCCAAATCTTAAACCATATACTCCAGTAAGCTATGAAGATCAAAAAAGAGCCATGAATGCCCTTGGTAAATATGTATTTGATCCTAATGCATATCAAACTCCTAATGAATTATACAACTATATTGCCATGCAGCGTAGAGGTTATAATTTTTTTAGAGGACCAGAGGATCCTAAAATTCATGATCTGATTCTTGGTTATCAAAAAAGAATTCTGGATCATATTTTACATCCTAATACTTTGCAAAGAATTACGGACTCTGAGCTTTACGGAAACACTTATGAGTTATCAGAATTTATGACAGATTTAAATAATGCTATTTTCCAGAAAGATGCAGGAGGAACGATCAACTCATTCAGACAAAATTTACAATTAGAGTATACACAGCGATTGATTCGTATTTTATCAAAATCCAATCCTGGACAAAATGCAAAATACACCTATGCTGCAAAATCTATGGCTTTGTATAACTTGAAAAGAATACGATCAATGATCTCTAATGGTTCTGGCGACAAACTAACCAAAGCACATAAAGACCATTTGAGGGTATTGATCAGTAATACGATTGACGAAATCAAATAACATCTAATACATATTTATTCTTACAAAGCTGATTTTTAATTAAATCAGCTTTTATTTTTATCAATCTTTCATAAAAAACAAGTATTCATTTTGAATTAGTTAAAAAGTAGTGCTATTCAATCAAAACATTAGTGCACCCGGGGCTTTCTTGGTATGTTTATATACCGAAAAGACTTTTATTAATGAAAAAGACCACTTTATTAATCAACTGCCCCGACCAAAAGGGACTGATTGCCACGGTAACCAATTTTATACTAGAGAAGGAAGGGAATACCATCTATGTCGAGCAACATGTGGACCACGAGCTTAGAGAATTCTTTATGCGTCTGGAGTGTGAATTTGACAGCGATGAGAAAAAATTAGCACGATTTAAAGAATCCTTCAATACTAATGTGGCTACTCATCACCAAATGCATTGGGAGATGTATGACACCGACAAAAAGCCTAAAATGGCTCTTTTTGTCTCTAAATACGATCATTGCTTATATGATATATTAGGAAGATACGCCTCTGGCGAATTGCACGTTAAAATTCCAATTATCATTAGCAATCATTCGGACCTTAAGCCTATTGCCGATGCTTTTAATGTTCCTTTCAAACATATTCCTGTGACCAAAGGAAACAAAGCAGAAGCAGAACACGAACAAATCAAAACCTTAAAAGAACATAAAATTGACTTTATTGTACTTGCTCGGTATATGCAAATACTCTCTTCAGATTTTGTAGATCGGTATCCTAATAAAATCATCAATATTCATCATTCTTTTTTACCTGCGTTTCCAGGGGCCAAGCCTTATCATTCTGCGTATGAAAGAGGAGTAAAAATTATTGGAGCTACTAGCCACTATGTAACTTCCGATCTTGACGAAGGGCCTATTATTGAACAAGAAATTGTACGAGTCTCCCATATACACAACGTTCAGGATTTTATTCTGAAAGGAAGAGATCTAGAGAAAATTGTATTGTCCAGAGCTATCAAACATCATATCCAACACAAGGTATTGGTATATAACAACAAAACAGTCATTTTTTCATAAAGGAAAAATGGCACCTGTAGCCGCAAATTGATATCCTTGCGCTTCTAGTGCTTTTCTTTTTGGATACTCTTTTTGAAGAGTTGGGTTAGAATGATTGAAGTGAATAAAAATAACCTTTGACTTTAGTTCTTTGGATTCAGACTCAAAGAGCTTTACTGTTTCTGCAATAAAAGGATGAGGAACTTCTGACATCGGTCTGGGAATTTCTCCGTCTTCAAAAAAAGTGGCATCAATAAAGGCATAATCTACTTTTTTAACCTCTGCTACAATGTCCTTTTTCCATAGCGACCATTTGTTGATATCGGGAATAAAGAGTGCCGTAGCCTGATTACCTATAATCGTGTATCCAACGGTTTCAGAATATTCATCTCGATGTGGTACCAAAAAAGGGGTTACTTTGATGTTATTCGTTAAGACAATAGTACTATCTGCTATTAAAGGTTGGATTTTAATATTATTGAGAGCTATCAACTGAGACCAAGGACCATTGTTTTCTAGAAATGATTTCATTCTGGGCATGGCATAAACAGGAATGTTTTTGGATCCCATTGCCTCTCTTCCAAAATGCATTAAACCGGTATAATGACCGATATGGGCGTGGGTAAGAAAAACTCCATCGACAATATGATCACTCTTTATATGTTGATCTTCTAACATGGCTAATTGTTCTGGCATATCTGGTGTAGCCTCAAAAAGAAACTTTTGACTCTCTTGTTTATCAATTACTCCCAGGGCAGTGACCAGTTCTTTATTTCGCACCTTACTTTTGACCGCAACAAATTCTGAAGTATTATTAATATGTGGGTATCCTCCATCTTGTGCGACTCCCAAAACGGTGATGTATTGCTGGGTTGCCTTTGGTTGAAAAGATGTGTCGTTTATCGATTCTTTTTCATTTTTGCATGAAATAATAAGAATGCATACCAGTAAAAAAACTAAATTTGAGTTCATTTTAATTCATTGTATTCTCAAATCTAACAAGAAATTATGAAACGTATTATTTGTTTATTTGCCGTATTGACCCTGTCCAGTTGTGCTGAACTGCAACAAGTTGTAAATAGTTTACCACAAACTACAGGAGGTGGTTTTGGGGTTAGTAATCTTGACATCGCCAATGGATTACGACAAGCGCTGGACAACGGAATCGATAAGCAAGTAACCAAACTTACCCAAAAAGACGGTTTTTACAGAAATGAACTCGTAAAAATTCTTTTACCACAAGAACTTAGAAAAGTTGACAAAACCCTACGAGACATTGGTTTAGGTAATCTTGCCGACGAAGGCCTACGAGCCATCAATAGAGCTGCAGAAGATGCTGTAAAAGAAGCTACACCTATCTTTGTGGATGCTGTAAAGCAAATCACATTTACCGATGCCAAACAAATTCTTTTGGGATCGGATAATGCCGCAACTACATATTTGCAAAACAAAACCAACTCTGCATTGTATGCCAAATTTAGCCCTGTTATCAATAAATCATTTTCTAAGGTAGGTGCGAATCAGATATGGTCTAACATCATCAATAAGTATAATGCAATACCACTAACCAATAATGTGAACCCTGATCTAACCGATTATGTAACACAAGAGGCCTTAAAAGGAGTGTATACCATGATTGCGGTTGAGGAAAAGGATATCAGAAACAAACTAAGTTCGAGAACCACAGACTTATTGCGAAGAGTATTTGCCCTTCAGGATAACAGATAGGCTGAAATCAAGAATTTGAAATAAAAGAAATCGATGTTTTATTGAACACTTCGGGTTGTTCTACATTTACCACATGCCCAGAATTCTTTACAACAAATAATTGCGACAAATGATGCGCAGCTACTACCTTTTCTACTGAAGGCAGAAAAAGATAATCTTCTTCTCCCATCACATATAAGGTAGGAATGCGAATATCTTTTGCTCTAAAGAATCGGAGTAAAGGATTGATTTCTGAAGTCAATCTAAACCATCTTACAAATTCTTTTTGGTATAGTTTTTTCGCTTCGTTGGCAAATAGTATTCTCGATTGTTTATGATTTTTCTTTGGCATAATAATAAATGCAAAGAATTTATACAGCAACATATATGGGATTACAGATTTGAATACAATCCCCAGGCGCATTAACACTTGCGATCTAAGATTCAATTTCATAATCGCCCCACCCATGATCATACTTTTTACACGATCAGGATATTTTTCTGCTAAATTTCGAATTAATATGGTTCCCAAAGAAATCCCTACAAAATGAGACGTAGCAATATTCTCTTTATCAATCACTTCTACGATATCCTCGGTAATCGAATCGAAGGTATATTTTGAATCAAAAGCGTCCTTGAGTGCAGGTTTAGAATTACCATGTCCTCTAAGATCCAACAGTAAAATATTAAAATGTTTTCGAAACTCGCGCACTTGTTTGAACCAGATAGAAGAGCTCCCTCCTGCTCCATGAACAAAAGTTACCCATTCGCTACTAGTATTGTGCTGATATACAGAATAATTTAACAATAGAAAGTTGTTTAGAAGCTCAAAAATAGGAACTTATTTGTTAGTAGCACACCACTTAACAATATTTATAGAAATGTTTATCCTCTACAGCAGGCTTAGTGCAAGGTTTTAAAATAGGTAAACGCACCTAAGAGACGAGATCCGTACCATGAAAAATATTCTCCATCCACCAATAACACCTCAGCATTTTCATGAAGCTGTTGCGCTTGTTCTATGTGTTTTTCAGAAAAAGGAAATGGTTCTGAAGACAATAGTATTTTATCCAGTTTTTCCAAATCCTGTATCTCTTCTTTTGATTTTTCTGGGTATCGATCTTCATCTTCAAAAACATTAATGAATTTATTCAACTTCAAAAGATGATTGATAAAGGTTTGATTGGCGGCTGCCATCCAAGGATCTTTCCATATAAAATAGGCTACACGACGAGCGGGTTTATCTTTTATAAAATCCAGAAAAGACTGTTGTTCCTTTTCAATATCTTGAACTAAGCTATTTGCCTGCTCCTGCACATCAAAAAGCTCACCATATTGTTGTATCAACTCCAAGGCATCTGCTATGGTAAAAATATCGGAGACATGGACTGGGAATTCTTTTGCCAAACCTTCTACGATCTCTTTGGTGTTTTCTTCTTTGTTACAAAGAATAACATCCGGTTCTAGTGCTCGTATACGATCGTATTTGATGTTTTTGGTCCCACCCACGATGGTTTTCTCTTTTCGAATGGTGTCGGGATGTACACAAAACTTAGTTACTCCTACAATGTGTTCTTCTAACCCTAAGGCAACCAACAACTCTGTTTGCGAAGGCACCAATGATACGATACGTCTTGGACTTCCTGAAATCTCCACCTTTCGGTCTAATTGATCGATAAAAAACATCTTATCCATGGATTTTTAACATCACTAATTAAATAAATCCTAAAAAGTTCATAAACTCTTAATAACTAAATACTTAAAAGTAGGAATTTTCATCAAAAACCAGTATCTTAGAAAGAGTAATAATTAAAATTTCGGGGCTATGAATTCAGTATTACTAAACGTTATCATTTATGGTATAATGGCATTTTTTGTAGTGTTCATCGCGTATGGACTTTACGGATATGCAAAACACGTATTTAACGCGAATAGACGTTAATTCTATTGTTTTAAAAGGGAACGAAATTTATACAAAAAAGTTTCGTTCCTTTTTTATTATCGACTTACCAGTATTTTTTCCATTTCCTCTTGTAACACTAATGCTTTAGCTTGTGCAGCTTCAGCAAAATCTTTTCCTTTTGAAGCGTAAATAATCCCTCTGGAAGAGTTAATCAACAAGCCTATTTGATCATTGAGCCCATATTTGCATACATCCTGTAAATTTCCGCCTTGTGCTCCGACTCCAGGAACCAATAAAAAGCTATCTGGGATTATTGTTCGTATTTCTGCCAAATACTCTGCTTTGGTGGCTCCCACTACATACATCAAGTTTTCTGAATTTGCCCAAGTTTTGGATACTTCCAGAACATTCTTATATAATTCTTTCCCTTCTGTTTGTTTGGTCTGAAAATCAAAAGCACCTTGGTTTGAAGTTAACGCCAAAAGGATGGTATGTTTATCTTCAAAAGCAAGGAATGGCTCTACAGAATCTTTACCCATATACGGTGCCACAGTAACCGAGTCGAACTGTAAATCTTCAAAAAAAGCTTTGGCATACATGGTACTCGTATTTCCGATGTCTCCACGCTTCGCATCTGCAATGGTGAACACTTCAGGATAATTTGTATTTAAGTACTCAATTGTTTTTTCCAAAGATTTCCATCCTTTCAACCCATAAGCTTCATAAAAAGCAGTATTGGGTTTGTAGCCAACTGCTAAATGATGCGTAGCATCAATAATGGCCTTATTAAATTCAAAAATTGGATCTTCTGTTTCTAATAAATGCTCTGGAATCTTGTTAAAATCTACATCTAGACCCACACACAAAAATGACTTTTTCTTATGGATTTGTTCGACCAGTTGCTTTGTTGTCATGTCTCTTTATTTGCTTCCGTTATTCTTTACCATCTACATAATCCTGCAGATAACTAAAACGCTCTGTTAGTTTTCCTCCTTTGGTCATTCGTGCTCTTTCGAGAATACCATCTTTATCCCCATTAAAGAAGGCAGGGATTACATGTTCTAGAAACATCTCTCCAAAGCCTTCGCTTGCATCTTTTGGCAGCTCGCACGGTAGATTATCTACCGCCATCACTACAATCGCATTGGGATCCTTATAATCAACTTCTGTTTCTGTAGTTGGATCATATCCATAAATAGGATCAGCTATCGTTGAAGGTCTAATCGTAGATGCCACTGGGCCATCGATATCACAAGAAATATCCGCTACTACTTTTATATTAAAATCCTCAGACTTGGCATCTTCTCGTGTAAAAATAAAAGGCGCTCCATCTCCGTAAAAGTGTCCTGCCATATAGAGATCGCTTACTTTGGCAAACTTCATAAAGTCTCCTACATACTGTCCTGGATTAGTATAAAAGTCTGTTTTATCCAACACAGTGCCGTCTTTGCGTTTGTTGTAATCCAATACATCTATCTGTACATATACAGGCTCAGAAAAAGTGTTGTTCAAATATTCATCCACAGACACTTCTCTGATCTTCATAGCTTCTACAATCTCTCTTGCTCCACTACCAACTTTACCGTTTCCGGTAATTACAATTTTGATATTAGGCAGTGTGATTTTTGAAAGCTCTGCTTCCAGATCTTTTTGATCGCTTAAGGTCTCTGCTTTGGGTAATGAAAAACCACCAAACTTTTGTCCCCAGGCTCTAAATCCATTATACGCCCCCACAATACCTGCATATCTACCAAAACCGATCAATCTAAACCCTCTACTCCCAACGATTACCTCGTGATCATATAGTTCTATATTCTTATCCAGTATAACTTGTAAAAGCTCCCGATTATATGGTTGCTTTTTAATGGTATGCGAAAAGAAAAAGTATTTCTTATCGGCTATCAAATCTGTTTTTGGCACTTCTTTGACCCCCAATAACACATCACAATCTGTAACATCATTAGACACTACAATGCCTGCATCGGTATATTGCATATCGCTAAACACTCGTATGTCGGAATGTTCTACAATAAATGAGGCTTCTGGAAACTTAGAAATTACTTTTTTTATGCCATCTGGAGAGAAAACAACACGACGATCTGGCGGGTTTTTTCGTTCTTTAATAACACCGAACTTGACCATAAGGTTTGGTATATATTTTGTTGAATTAAAATTGCGGCTAAAGATATGACAATTATAGTTATCTTTGCCAACCATTTTATGCTTGGATCTTGTAATTTTACCCCAATTTGACATGAAATGGAAACTATCTTGAATAGTAGTATCGGGGTCGACTGGTTTTGACAGCGAGATGAATAAGATGGTAAGCACGTCGAGCGCTGGAATATAGCTCGTAAATATCATGTTTCACTTTTTTAAACGGCGAGAATAACTACGCCCTAGCTGCATAATCCGAATCATAGTAGGATAGTGCCTCGGCTCACTAGGTGAGCAAGCAGGAAGTCTCCCAATAGCCTTGGTTTGCGGCGATTGATTTTGAGACTTCGTAAAAGTAAACCTAGAAACTATAGGGTCTTGATGTGGTTTCGAAATTTAATTGAGAATAAGCGATAGGTTGGCAGTTTTTGGTCTTTCTTATCGACGAAAATTAAACAAAGACTAAGCGTGTAGAAAGCTGTGTTGTTCCTTGTTTGGACGAGGGTTCGAATCCCTCCGACTCCACAAAAGAAGCCTTGTGTTTTCTTAACACAAGGCTTTCTTAGTTTGAGGAATTAACACTAGATTAAAACAACACTTGAAACTAAATTTGAATATATAGAGAAATCTCTATTATCTTTATTACACCAAACTATTATTATTAGATGGTTCACATCTATTTAGTGTCAGTTCATCTTTGTTTATCCTTGCCCAGGACCACGAGACTTTCTTCTGCTTTTTCGGGTGTTTGTATTTCCCAAGTTTGTTGGTTTTTGTTCAGTTTTTCTTCTTTGAGTATTTCTGGGAGTTCCTGAAGTAACTGCTTTTGTTGCTGTATGATCGGGCAACATAAACCCTTCTAATACATTTTTAGCATTACTTTCCTCTTTCCCCCTGCCTACTCCCATAATGTAAAGCGACTCAAATTGACGGAGTAACTCTTCTTCACTTTCTAATTCCTTATTTTTAGGTGTTGCCATAACATTCTTATCATTAGTGTTTTCGGCAGAAAGTTTCACAAAATCATCCATGAATTTGTCAAGTTCAGCTGCACCCTCTGGAGTTTTGTGGCGGTCTTTCTCTTTTATATGTTGTACGCTAAGAGAAGCCTCAAGCTTTTTTATATCAAATAGGGAGCAACCTTTTTTTGAAATAAAAGGAGTACGACTAATATGGTGAACTTCTTTACCTCTTTCCACCGATCGTTCTCCAACCTTCCAAACCTTTCCATTTTTATCTTTTCTTTCGGAAATAGCTGTTATATCAAATTTATCTTCATTCTTTGTCATAAATTCTTCGGGCAACATCCCATTCTCTTTCTGATCAATAAGTACTAATTCGTTTTTCCTGGTATACTCACTCTCCTTCACTGTGTTCACAAAATCACGCCCTACATTATCGGGATCAGCAGGATAGTATTGGGTGATATGCCCGTAAGAAATGGTACCATCTCCATTTTTTCTCTCAAAATACACGGTAGGTTTATTATTGATATCCCCAGTGTATCCTATGATATTTTCTTTGGTATAAAAATCGTCTGCGTAACTCATAATATTATTTGTTTAGATTACTAAATCAAATGTATAATTGATTCCTCCATTATGAGATTGCTAATAAATAAACGGGTGGATTTTTGTAATAATTGGTCGAATGTGATTGAATCATCTACGTACGGAGCAATGTTTTTGCTATATCATCAATAAGTAAAATTAAATTCTTGCATAATGTAAACTCACCGAATAGAAGGATGACTATTACTTGGTCCTGTAACTTTTACGAACTTTATATCTCCATAATATGTCTTTTGGGCATCAACTTTTTCTCTTTTCAGAAATAAAGGAATGATTTCATCTACTACTTTTGAGTTCCAATGGGCTTGTTCATGTCCGGCATTTTCCACCTTGATATGTGTAACATTTTTAAATCCCTTCATTGTTTCTTCTACCTGTTCAATAGGCGTGCGGCAATCCAAGGTTCCCGTAATAAATAAAGTAGGAATTGAAGAAGCTATTGGTATAGAAGAGTCAAAAGACAATGTATTTTCCGGCCAATGCCCCAGAGCTATATTAAAAGGGAAATTTACTGCGTTGCCGAACATGCTTTTTTCTGCTTCTTTTGAAATTTGCATTCTTCGTTCCGTACCTACTCCCGATGCTAGCTGCTGATTAATTCCACCCCCTGGTATTGCAAGGCTAAATGCCACGCGTTTTTGCACAAACCACGAAAGCATCCCGTAATCCTCTTTTTCTATGCTATACAAAAGTCTGGGTAATACCGGAATATCAGTATAGTCATCAATATCTAATCGTAAGACTACCCCTAATCCGTACGCCCCAATTTTGAGTTTCATTTCTTTTCCGGTTATGGGATTATTGATAGTAACGATTGCAGGTTTTTGTGCAAGTTGTTCCATAACTCGTTTTACTAATTTTTTGAAATCGGGTACTTCTTTATTTATGTTTTGATCTGCATT
Source organism: Aquimarina sp. KJ22-3 (assembly GCF_055808215.1). NCBI lineage: Bacteria > Pseudomonadati > Bacteroidota > Flavobacteriia > Flavobacteriales > Flavobacteriaceae > Aquimarina > Aquimarina sp. KJ22-3. Next base: position 3,898,723 of record NZ_CM147859.1, read on the forward strand.
GACTAGTGTTGCTAATTTCTCGATATGAGCATCCAAATACCGGGGAAAGTTAAATGCTTGATTTGGAGCATCTGCTCCAGAAAAGATAGCACGCTCTACACGATCTGGAAAAAGTTGCATAACAGTCATCCCAATATGCGACCCAAAACTGAAACCAAAAATTGAATATCGATTAATTTTCAAAGCGGTCATTAATTCATTTACGTCATTAGCATGTGCTTCAATGGTATAACTCGTTATATCTACACCACGTTTTTTAAATGTCGCCAAGGATTCCTTTATCATTTGTTGGTAATGAATACTTGCAGCTTCTTCTGAAACAAAAAAGTCTTCAGGGTATTCACCGGACCAGATATAAGTGAGTGATTCATCCGTGCTTCCACGTCTATCGATAAAAATCAAGTCTCTTACTTTCAAGAGTTCAATCCAATCTGCTAAGTCTTCAGGACTGTCTGCTTGCCATGTACTGACTCCGCTCCCGCCTTCAAGAAAAACCACAGGCGGCTCAGAGTTTTTAGACCTGTTTTTTAACCAAACATACTTTACCTTGATTTTTCTACTAGCTGTTTGGTTCTTGTTTTCTGGCACTTCCAGATAACCAAACTGTGCATCAACGTTTACCTCTTCACTCACCTTAATAACTTTATGGGTAACGTCTACGAGTTTTACCTGACCAAATAAACAAGATGCGTATATGCACCCAAGAATAATCATTACAAATTGTTTTTTCATGTCTTTTAATTTTTTCCAAATTTGGCATGGAGTTTTAAAACATGAAAATAGAGAGGGTCTCAGATCATCATATAAGACTTCTTATTCTTGAGATTTAATAAATTCTGAAGGTGTCATACCTGTTTCTTTTTTAAAAACTCGATAAAAAGATGCTTTTGAGCTAAAGCCAACTTCTAAACCCAGACCTAATATTGAATATTTCTTTTTATCAGGTTGTGCGCTTATTTCTTTAAAAGCATTCACTCTATATTTGTTGATAAGATCACTAAAATTGGTTTGCAAGGTTTCATTAATTATTTTGGAAACATTATTTATCGGCCAACCCAGATGACCTGCGAATTCGGTCAGAGTAATTTTTGGATTCTTATATAGCTCTTCTTTTTCCAGCAGCTCAAGGAGTTCATTTTTTCTAAAGATAAGTTCGGCTAATGAAAAGTCAAATTTTAAGACTCTGTCCATGTAGTTTCCGATAAATTTGACATATTTTATCAGATACAAATAACCAAGTACATAAATCCAAAGTGCTTTGATAACACCTAAAGGCTTATACAACCACTGTGAATTATCATCAAGGTTTTTGATAAAAATAAGCCCTATGGGGATAGCAATCATAAGAAACCCGATGATCAAAGACCAGGAAATAATCAATATAGAGAGCCACCGTTTTACTTTTTTAAATTCTTTGAGTACTTGATTGGAATCCTTTGATTCCCGATAAATGAAATAGGAATAAATAGCTAATTGAATCATCCCGATAGCCGCCATGATTAGTGCAATGGTTTGTATGAGTGGAATATTGTCATAAGCCCAATCCATATTTGCTCTTATAAACAGAAAGGAAATGGTAAAAAATAACACGTCGAATATCAAGGAAGGCACAAAATGGATCACATCTTTCCAACGAAAGGATCTCGGAGGATCTTTGATATGTAGAATATGTAAATATGCCAAAGGACCGTAGGAAAAACTAAAGTTTAAAGGTATTGGGTATTTTGAGTTGAAAGCATGAATAGAAGACTCTAAAACCGATTGCAAAAGAGCAGATGAAAATAAAAGTATTAGAATTCCCAAGTATATATTGGGTTTTCTCTTGGGTTTTAGAAAAATGATAAACAACGCCAATAAAACCCCTTGAAATACCGCTAGCAAAAAATAAAAATTTGATGAGCTAAGGGAAGTGTCTATCATTGCTTTTTTGTATTACCTTATGAGATTTTATTACTTCTAGTTGTTGTTAATGTTTTCAATAATCTTATGGTGATATGTGATTAAAAATAAGGTTTTTTTTGATGTAGCACACAAGATTACAGGTATGTGATATGATGATGTTTAATTGACCAGTCGCATACTTCATATTAGTTGCAGTTCTTTATCGCCTTGCCTTAGCTTTAAAAAAAGTATAGCTAAATACCCCATCTTCTTTCGTCGTTCTTAGTAATCCGGTAATTCCTTTTTCAAATTCTTCTTTATTCATAATTCCCTCTGATATTATTTCTGTCGAAACACCCTGAATCATCGCTGTAAAAGTATTCTTTATAAATCCTTCTACCAGTTCAGGATTACTATTATCCACGTATATTTGCCTAGGACTAATTTCTACATCTTTAAACCCCGATTGTACTAATAAAGGGTATAGTTCCCGACCTATATTTGCATTACCTCTTCTAATTTCTTGTAGTTTGACTTGCCCTTCAATCACTTTTCTTGAAAATAAATTATCAGGATAAAATAAGGTCGATCCATGATCACCTTCAATGATTGTTATTGTACCTGCTGGTTTTATCAACTTTTTTACATGTTTTAGAATTTCTATGGGATTATTTATATGTTCCAGAACAAAACAGATAAAAACATGATCAAATTTCTGTTCTGAGTTTAAACTCCTTATATCTTTTACTTTAAATTCAACATTAGTTATTCCCAGGCTTTTAATTTTGGACCTAGCCTTTTTTATCGATGCTTCTGAAATATCTATAGACGTTATTTTTGCTTCAGGGTTTTTTAGCGCAACTATTTCTGTTTGAGCACCAACTCCGCACCCTACCTCCAAAATTGTTGAATTCTGATCCCACACTGAATCATAGTGCAAATATTCTGATACTGTAGATGCCTGGTCTAATAATCGTTTAGCTTCTCTTTCACTATAGCCATGAACATATCGATTATATTTGGATTCTTTAATTTCTAATAGCTTTTGCTCAAGTTGATGTAGGTCAATTGATATTTTTCCTGCTCTTTCTCTTAATTCATGCCCAGCTTCTGTAAAAAACAACCTATTCCCTTTTCTATAAAAAATTTGTATCGCTAATGAATCCTCCAAATTTTTGAGCTGATGACTGAGTGCAGATTGGGTTAAATTCAATTCCTTGGATGCTTTATTTAATGACCCATTTTTCTCTATAGCGAGAATTAAATTTATATGTTTTCTTTCAATCATATCTTTTTTAGTAAATCTATGATTTCGTTTGGTATTTCTTTGGAATATACGATGAAACCTTTTAATGAGACTTATTAGATGTATTCATAATTATCACTATTTTTTAATCTATGGATCGCAATTGAGCAAAATTGAAATGAATTTATGTATTCGCTTTTGCCGTACCCAAGTTTTACTATAAAATGTGGGTTATTGCATTGGTATACCTGATAAGCTGTCCCACAGTTTTTATTTTGTATATCTTTTACTTTCGCTAGTCTTAAAAGTAATTTCTACTTTGTCTCTCATAAAAGAATGATGTGCAAAATCATCATCTTGGCTATATGCGATATGCATAAAGAATTTCTTACCCTTTTGAAGTTGATGGTGAAATTTACTATCTGGAAATCTTTCCAAGTCAAATACAATTTCTGTGCTGTTGGAGTTTTCTTTTCCACTAATATTACGAACCGCTGTTTTGCCCCCTAAGTCTTTTACCTTGGGAACATCTCCTGGACTTCTGGTGTAAAAGTCTTCTATTTCGACAGTGCCTTATTTTACTCTTCCAATTAAAAAACTACTCCCAGCCAATTTGTTCTCTGGATTTAAGCCAATTGCCACCCATCCATCGGTTGGGGCTGTCATCGTAAAATTGACAAATTCTGCTCCAACCGTGTATTGTACTCTCATACCTTTTTTTCAATGGATTCGCTTTTTTGACTAAAAGACTGAACATAAAATGAAAAAAATAAGACCGTCAAGCTAATCATTAATTGATTCATACCGTTTGTTTTTTTGATGTTCTTAATTCATTGATTACCCCTAGGCAACCTAGTAGTATTATATAAGCGTAGCAATAAGTTTCCTGGTAATGACTTTTCGGTTGGTATTGACCTTAAATTTACAAAAAACACTTTTGTTTCAGTTCTTAAACCTTTATTTTTTTGATATACTTTGCTATGCTCTGGCGTTCCGTGATTCATGTTCAATCAACCATTGTTTTCGTTCAACTCCTCCTCCATAGCCAGTCATTTTTCCATTCTTTCCAATTACTCTATGACAAGGTATGATTATCGAGATTCGGTTATGTCCATTTGCAGAGGCGACCGCTCTAATTGCCTTTGGACTATTTATCCTTACGGCATGTTTTTGATAAGTGGTCGTTGTCCCATATTCGATTTTTTGTAAACCCTTCCATACTTTATTCTGAAAATCAGTTCCCGGTGTTTCTATATGTACGTCAAAAGTCTTTCGCGTACCGTCAAAATATTCATCAATCTCTTTCTTTACCTGTTTGATGTGTTTATTCTCACCCAAAATTATGTTTGCATTTAACAACTTTTGTAAATCTTTAAATTTTGTTTCCAACATCCGTCTATCAACAAACTCTAGCAAACAAATGCCTTTATCAGTTGCACAAACAAACATTGGACCTAATGGTGTTGTAAGTCTGTTGATGAGAATTAGGTTTTTGTCCTTACTCTGTTTGGGTGATTTGCCTACAAGTTTTTTAAAGGTGTAACCAAACCCGCTTAAGGATTCATACCCTATATCAAATGCGGTATGTGTGGTATTCTTTCCTAGTTTTAACTCTTGAAAGGCATTATTTATTCTATACATTCTTTGGTAGGCTTGAAACGTCATCCTATAATTTTTCTTAAACCATCTACGCACAACTTCTGGGCTAATTCCTTTTTGCCTTAATTGATTATCTGTGATTTTCTCTTTAGGGTTTTCTTTTACCAATATAATGGCATGCTCTACTTGTTCGGGAGCTTGATTTGCATTTTCTGTTGGTTTACAAACTTTACAGGGTCTATACCCATTGTCCAAAGCTTCCTTAAAAGTGGTATAAAACTCTACATTTTCTTTCTTGGGTTTTCTAGCCCTACACGTTGCAATACAAAAAACAGATGTGGTTTTCACGCCAACAAAAAAGATTCCGACAAAGCTTTGTTTCCGTTCTAACAATGCCTGGTAATACGTTTCTATTTTTCTATGGTCTGTTATCAACATCGTATTTAAAAAATTGATTTAAAGGAACTATGGTTTACCACCATTTGTACAGTTTCTTTAAAGTTATCATACATTTTGTCGAAAAGGAAATTACCCATACTTATTCGTTTTACACCCAACTTTGTCAATGTCTCAAAATCCGGAAGATTAGGCATCGCCATTACGTTGACTGGCAAATTTGTACAATTTACAATTTCTTTTATGTCAGTTTTCTTCTCGATACAAGGTGTGAAAATTCCATCTACTCCAGCATTTTGATAAAGCTGAATTCTCTTTTTTGTTTCTTCAACGACATTTTCTTGAAGCAAGATAAATGTATCTGTTCTTACGTTTATAAAAACATCAATATTTTCTTTTTCTAAGTGCTCTTTTATATCCGATAGTACCTCTGCAAAACGAATTGCATCTAATAACACTCTGTTTCCTTCAACCACGCTATCTTCAATGTTGATGCCTACAACACCAAGTGCTGCTAATCTTTTGATATGACCAACTATTTCTTTTGGATTACGACTATATCCCGATTCCAAGTCAACAGACAAAGGTAAATTGGTATGAAGAGCTATTCGCTTTACGAAATATTCTAGTTCGGAAAATTCTATTTCTTCGCCATCATTATATCCTAATAGGGATGCAATGGCAGAACTTGAAGTACCGATTGCTTTACAACCTAATTCTTCGGCTACTTTTGCACTTGGAACATCCCAAACATTTGTAATGAATACTGGTTGGTCTTGGTTATGTAAGTTTTTAAATTCCATCTTCACAAGTTTTGTACAAAGAACTAATGATGAAATTTATCCAGCAACCGAAAATTGGACGAGTATTTTTTTTCGTTTGCAAATAACGTTTTGTTGGTATTAGTTTTTACTCGTCAACCAATTTAAAATCATTTTTTCCTTCAACTCTTTCAAACTCGCTTCCAATTGGAGCATCCAAAAATGGAGTAATTGCCCCATCATAATTTACTATAGTATTGATATCGTAAATAGAGATGTTATTCAAGTTATTCACATATTCATCTATTTCGTCACCCGCGAAAAACCTCCAACCACTATCCATGTCTCGAGTTGGCTTTTCTTTATATATATAACCAATTTTTTTACCATCAACGGTTATTCTGTCTGTTGCAAAACAAGCGCCTCGATTTGGTTCAAGCTCCAAAATCTCTTCGGCCTTTAATTTACACGATTTTGTAGTCATATTTTTGAGTTGATGTCAACGGTTTGTTTATGGTGCTTACCTCAAAGGGTATGCACTATACACAAATTGTTGTACTCCTTTTTTATTTTTCATCAAACCCGTTAAACTCCTTTCTTTTCGTTTTTGGACAATGATTAACTACTATATCAAATTTCGAAACTTTTTCTGTTGGTGTTACATACCATTCACCAAAACTATAAGTTAACAAATAGACATTTTCAAATTTAGTTGGTTTTATAGACAGTTCTGTTTTTTCAGTTTCTGTTTTTTGAGGAACAGTTCTTAATTCTAATGAGATTTCATTTTCTGTGATTTTCCTTAATTCAGATATCAAATCGATATCCGGTTCCAGTTGATAGAAGAATAGAACTGAACTTTCATTTATTTCAAAAGCTGTTGTGTTTCCATCACAAGGTTCATAAATCACAAACTCATTATTGAGTCTTTTTAAACTTATCCAATGTCTCGGGAATCCTTTTAGGTCAACCTTTATTGGTTTATGCTTTTTTGCAATTTCCTTTTCATGATATGCAATGGCATCATTGTCTATTCGATTTGGTTTCCAGTTAATTAGTTTTTCAAAAATTTCTGAATTCCGAGTCGTGTCGATAAACAACTGATGTTTGGAAAAGTCCAAGTATTTTGGATTATTCTTTTCCAAAATCGTGTCCAAATCAACTTTCATTGCAGGAATTTTAGTCAGTTTATCTTTCGCCTTTTCTGATTTGGTTTTCTCTTTACAAGAAGCAAAAATCCCAAATATTAATACTATGTAGATTACTTTTCTCAAATGGTGTATAACATTCCTTATATCCTGCGTTTGCTTCCCAAAGGAGCATAAGCAATATACAAATTGTTGTATGTCTTATTAATGTAAGAAACGAAAACCGTTTATCTTATAAATTATTCATAACCTTTTATCTTATTCAAGAAGTTGTTTCATTTCAAGGATTATCCGATACCTCCATCCGTCGACCTCTTTTATTCGATTACCGCATGCTGCTCGGATGTAGTGGTCGCTTTCATTTTCATCGTCATTTTTTCATTGACTTTAACAGTTACATCCATAGGTAATCTTGATGTATACTTTGTCAAATAACTTTCGTTAATATCATACTCCGATGTTCCAGTCCCTGTCCCGTTTGCTATGACATTTACTTGTTCTTGACTTGTATCCAATGTAACAGTTTGTTTAAAATCAAAAAGCTTTCCCTCCTTTAATTTCGGTTAACAAATATTCTATATCTATTTTGATAGAAATAGGATTCATTCCTTGCATTGGGATTAACATCGGAACTTCGCTAGAGAATTTATCTCCAATTTTTAATGGTTTTTCTGGAAACTTTATGGCTTGTTGGATATTTTCAAGAGTAGCTCTTAAAGTTGTTCTCATTTGTTGAGATATGTTTTTCCCAAGTATAGAATCTACTTTGAATTTATTGTTAGCATCATATTTTCCAAGAATTTTTATTCCGGAATAAGGCTTTTCTTCAATCGTTTCTTCCCCATTAATTGTAGTCTTGGAGATTATTTTACCATAACTCATTGTTGCCGGAAATCCCCCATTCCCGTCCAAGTCATGAGTAACAATACTGGTTGACATATTGGTTTCACTTTCCATAATCATCGGCAATTCAATTCCTTGACTTTTAAATCGATCCATTATTTCTTTATCAGCCTCAAATTCAATTTCTGTTTGTGAAGTTGTTTTGAGTTGAGTCTGATACTTCTTGTTGGGCTTGAACTTGGTTTTGAAAGTAACGCTCTCTTGAGCCCAACTTGATATTGAAATTAAAATCAATAAAACAAAGGTTGTTTTTCTCTTCATAGATTTCTGTTCTACAGATAATGTTTATGGTTTAGCTTAAAGATTATTTAATGCCATCTAAGCATTGTTGTGTTCCTTCTGTACTTCTTTTATTCGGTTGGAATCGGCAAGTTATGCATTTTTAGAAATGACAATTTATCCCAATATCCACGTTGAAATTTGATTTTTCCATCAATAACTTGAAAAAATCCGCACCCTCTTAATCCTAAAGGATCTTTCCATTCTAAAATCGCCCATTCTCCATCTTCAAATAAATTTTCAGGAATACAGGTCATATCCACTGTACTGAATTCGGTCGAAAACATCTCTTTAATAGCATTTCTCCCTTCAATTGGTTCGTTGGCCACTTGGTGATTAATTGCATCCAGATGGTATAGTTCTGCAATTTTGTCTGCATTTCCCTCATTGAATATTTCAATCCACTTTTCAATCAATTTCTTTGGTCTCATTGTTTTCAAGATGTGTTTTATATGACTTACAGTCTTTAATATATGTTTCGCAACATCGTAAAACGTTACCTGGTTTTCGGCTTTTCCTATATTATCAGAAGGAATACAACAATCATTTGACTGACCATTTAGTTATCATGCCATCATACATAGTATAGCACTCAATTTTTATTCTGCTTTTTGTATGGCCTGCATTTTCATCATTTTTAAGTTAAGGCCAACGGTCCAACCAAGAACAAGAATAAAATCAATGAGCTGTACTATTGGTAGGTATTCGTTTAATTTTTCAATATAATAAAACAAGTTATTAAGACCTATAACTAGTAAGCAAACGATGCCTGTTATTTTAAAAAGGGTCATTTTGTTTATATGAAGTGTTCTAATAATACTAAGTATTCCAATCAAACCACAAATACTTAAAATAGTGGTCATCATATCATGATATTTGGTAAAAATTAATGCTGCCGACAACATGGCTAAAACTCCAGTAGCTTGGATTGCAATTGTTAGGAATCTACTTTTTACAAAATACTTTGTAAAGTAAAAGAAGAAAATAACCATACTGCAACCCAGCACAACTATCGCGAAAATCGAAATTGGTCTTGCAGGATTTTCATTTCCATTTATTGCATTTTCACTCATCAAATTACACCAAAGGTTATTCAACCAATCATACCCAACAGAGTTTGGGTCGATAGGTGAGCCTCCAGGATATACATTAGCAGAATAAATATATAGTGCTATAAAAATCAAAATTCCGAAAGTTGGTAAGAGTTTTTTCATTTCTTTAAAATTTTGATTCTATATAACAGCAAGTGTATAATCTCTATCAAAAAGGGTATATGCAATATACCTTGTTGATAGTAATTGTCATTTTATGGTTTTGGTCTTAGGATTTCTATAACTTCTGTGCTTACCCAATAGATATTTGATAGTCCCGGTTCTATATCTCTTTCATCCCTACCAAAAAATAAATACTTACCATCTGGGGTAATTCTTGGGGCTTTTTCATTAAAACTAGTGTTTATGGTATTTCCAAGATTTTTAGGTGCTGTCCATGTTCCATCTTTCTCTTTAAAATAAACATACATATCATTATCTTTTCTTCCATCTTCTAGATCGCTCTTTGCTGTTACTATGATGTAATCTTGCGACGGAGAAATGAAAGCATGATGACCAAATTCAAGTGCAACCTCCTGTACTACGGGAAATTTACCATTTTTATAAGGCGCATAATACGTTTTGAATTTTGACAAATTGAAATAATAAAGATCTCCGTTTTTAGACTGATTAGGAAAAAACACCATATCCTCATTTATAGGTGACTCAAGAAGAGTCGCATCACTCCAGGAATCTTCTAAACGGTCTACATACCAAATTTTTTCATCTGCAAAAGCAGAGTCCATCGCTGTGAAATAAATCCTTTTCCCATCAGGGCTAACAAATGGGTGCATTTCTTCCTTTTTTTACCATTCGTAAAATTGGCTTTTTTTACAGGAGTCCATTTATCGTCTATAAGTTTTGAAAAATAGATAGATGCCTCTTCTTCTTTGTTTTCTGCAGCAAAATACATTTCATTCAACTCTGAAGAAAACGAAACGGTGCCTTCGAACCTTCCATCAATTGAAACGATGCCAGGAGCAAAAACTTCTGGTATTAAACCAGGTGGTTTTTGATCAAAATAATAGTGTTTTTCGATTAAAGACTCATCTTTTTCTGCCTTCGATTTCTCAGTTTTACAAGCACTTAGAAATATTACAGATATTAAGATCAAGAATTTAGCTATTCGGTTTATCATTGCTTAATTTGTTTTAACGATTCCAAAGACTTTCTATATAAGTCTACATCACTACTTTTTTGAGTTAAAGCTAATTCAATAGCCCTATTATAAGCAGTAGTAGCTTTCAATAATTTTTGATTCTCCTTATATGATGTACCTAAAAAATAATATGCCAGATGTGATTGAGGGTATAATGTTGTCCAGTATTCATAAAGCTCGATAGCCTCTTCAGTTTTCTTTGCTCCCAATAATCTTCTACCCACATTTTTAAGACAACTCATACTGTACAATCTGTCAGCATTTGGATAAATGTCAAACCCATATTCCTCAGATAGAATTTGGTAGAAAGATACAATATTGTCTTTAGCCGAACCTTCATTCTCAATTAAATCCAAGTAATCGACAAACCACTTTTCTTTTGGAAATATAAAATCGAAAGCAGTAATTAAACCTGGTAAAATAACATCAGTATGTCCTTCACCTTGAATCGTCTCTGCTTTTGTATGAATAGCCTTAGAATTGAATCTGGATAATTCATTATTGAAATCATTAATATTTGTAGCTATGTAGGGTTGAGAATTTGCATCCTTACTACCAGATACCACATACAAAAAGTTCTGTTTTATTTTATCTTGACTATAAAGAGCAACTAATTCTTCGATCAATCGCTCGTCTTTACCGTAACCATCTCCTATAATGTTACCTGCTGCAAAACATATATAAGCTTGAAACAAATTAGGTTTATTCAATAATGTATAAAGTCCAATCACTGATGATGGCGAAAACCCAATAAAAGTTTTAAAAGTAGCCGTACGGTATTTTTTTCTACTAGTGGTAATAATTCAAGTTCTAAGAAATTGACAAATTCATCTTGATGATCGCCATAGTTATACATTCTATTACGATGATTGTTGTATAGATTTGGCGCAAAGTGATTTCTATGTTTTCCTCCTGAACCAAGCGCAATAACAATGGATTCCGGCATTCTTGATGTGTTGCTCAAATGATTAACAATTGCACTTGTTGTGTTAAACAGTAAACCATGATCTAACACCAAGATTATGGGGTATTTTTTTGTTGAGTTTTTATATTCTTTGGGTAACGTTACTGTAACGGTTCGAGTTTCATCTATGTACTCTGAATTTATAGTAAAATTCTCAATTGAATTTTGTGCAGAGAATCGACTTGTGGCTAGTAGTAGAAATATAACTAGTTTACTCTTCATTGTTTTGGTTTAATTTTGAATTAGGCCGATTTTTAGTACGAAAATTCTTCAAAATTTACATTTAGAACAAGGAAATTAACTTGTTTAACACGATATTGGGAATGTTTGCCGACGGTAAGTATAACAAACGTTATAGTCCTGAAGGGCAACTATGTTTTGTTATACAGTGTTAGAGGCTTTATATTTTTATTTCGTTTAATTCCATCCACTGATTTACGGCATGAATCCAATATTTTAAAAACTCCTCACTTAAGAAGTGATTGGAGAAATCATTAAATCGTTCAATATGAATTCCAGTATAATGAAGCCAAATAGCTAAACCTCCATACGGAATCAATCTTTTTTCTTCGCTTGATATTGAGGTAATTGATTCATACCCTTCATAAAAACTATTTCTTTTCTTTTCAAATACCTCCTTAACCGGCTCATTCCGATAGATCGACATCAAGCTATAAGCGATATCTAAAAATAGCCATCCATTACCACAATTGTCAAAGTCAAATATCGTAATTTCACTATCATTTTTAATCTTCATATTCTCATACCACATATCAAGATGGATTGTTCCGTACCTTAAGCGATCAGATTCTGCATTCCTAAATTCAGAGAAAATTTTAGAAGTAGCACGCTCAAAATATTTCATTTCGTTTGAAGATTCAGAAAAATTCTTCTTTACCAGTTCAAAAGCCCAATTAACCAATGTCTTATCGTTATAATTCTTTCGGTCAATTTTTTTATTAATAGTTAATTGATGAATTTTTGCCATTACCACACCAAGATTATAACAAATTTCTTCTGATGGTTTTCGGATAAACTTTCCCTCCGCAAAAGAAAATAAAACTCCAAAACGTTCGCCTTCAAATCCATTTATTCTTTGGATATAGTTATCATTTGAATCTTTTATTGGATACGAAACGGAAATTCCGTTACCTTTTAAATAGTTTAATAGTGATAACTCTTCCTCAATCTCATTTTTAGTTCTCCAATTTTTAAAGTAAATTCTGAACACAAACTTTTCGTCTGTTTCGGTTTTAATTAAATAATTATGTTTTACACCTGTTTTTAAGATTTTGCAATCTGTGTTTTTTCCAAAACCGTATTCATTACCAATAAAATCGGATAAATACTCAGGTGAGATAATTGTGCTTATTGCAGGTGCGTATGCCATTGATTTTGATATTATCTCTAACTCCTAAATATAGAAAATATAATTATCTGTTTTCAAAAAGGTTCTATGATTTCTGGCAATTACCCCCAACCGTAATACATAAAAACAAGAGCCACAGTGTCAATAAATCCATGAACCGCAATAGTGAACCATAAATCGTTCTTACGAAGATGAAAAATAATAGCGAGAAGCATCCCTGTAACACCTGCCACAACCTGCCCAGTTATTCCTTGATATGCATGTATACAACCAAAAACAAACCCAAAGAGTAGGATATTAATCATAAGGCTAATTTTACCTGATCCAAAAAACTTAGTAAACTGTCTCATCAGATAGCCTCTAAACACAATTTCTTCGCCAAATGCTGCGGATACCCATATAAAGACCAATAAAGTCATTGTAGCAGGCAGGTTTCCTTTATACACTTCAAAAACAGAAAAGTCTATAGGTTGCCCCGTAACATATGCAGCGCCTGGTACCATGATATAGAAATAAAATAGAAACATAACTATACCCAAAATTGGAGCTATGATCAATAGGCTTTTTACATGGATTCTTTTACGTTGAAAGCCTAAAGATTTAAACATATCTTTTTTATACTCAATGGCACTTGCCACTAATACGATTAAAGCCGCTATGATGATGTAAAAATAGCCTAATAGATATAGAAGGTAGCAAAGAAGAATAGCGATTACGGGTGTTACTTTTGTAGTTAAAAAGGTCTTGGTATTCATTTTTTATCGTTTTTAATTTTAAGCGAAGTAAAAACGATAAAGCAAGATAAACAGGGATTTACGGCTCATTTTTACCGAATGGTATCAAAATAACTCCCGAATAATCATTGCATTTTATAGCTTACCCTCAAACCAAGTCATAAATTCTTGTTTTTTATACCTACTAATGTTTATCTGAAAAGTCTTTTGGTTGTCGATAGTAGGTTTAAGTAATACCGATAGCTTTCCATTTTCGATGGACTGTACTTGTTCGATAGAACGAGAATGGAGTACGATTTGTCTATTTGCTCTAAAAAAACTTTGTACATTGATTTTGCTTTCAACTTCATTCAAAGTGAAATCTGTAGTAATTGTCGTCCCATCGGTTTTTACAATATATACGATCTTGTTTTCGCTATAGATAAAAGCGATTTCCCCATACTTAATCAAGGTTATTTTACCACCATGTTGCGTTTTAAGTGTTCCTTTTATCGAGGCAAGTCTGTGTAGTCTGTAGATATCTGTCGAAAATAAAAGTGTAATTCCAATTGCACTGATGAGCAGACTTACGGATAGTCCTGTAAGCAAATGATATATGCTATAGGATTCGATTCCATTAATCATTCCATTTAGACCAAAGTATAAAATGAGATATAGGATAGTAATATATCCTAAAGTCGAAAAAAGAAAACGCAATACTATAGGTGTATTAATTTTGTTGCTGAAATACTTATTTTCAAAATGTTTAAAATTAACCCCGCCAATTAGAATGATTAAGCCTCCCGAAATGATGGAAACTACAATAGGAAGTAAAGGAAACTCGTAGTCTTGGTTAAACGGAAAATTTTCTGGCTCGGTAAGATGATTAGCCACAACAGAAATGATTACAATGATAACGATATTTCTAACCCAAAAATTTGAAAAATTAATACGTTTTTTAAAAGCGTCAATCATTGTTTTTATTGAAATTTTAGTTTCATGATCTTTTATTTCCCTGTTCTCTATACTATTCTAAGCAAAATGTATTTTTCAAAGTCTGGTAGTTGCCTATTTATTGAATAGTTTTTACTGTACATATTCTCATTTCTTTAAATACAGAATTTTTCTGATCGCTTTTAGGGTATGCGGTACTTTGTTACGAAAATTTTCATTATTCATTAGGAGTACTTTATGTTTCTTTTAAACATTTATTTAGGAGTGATCAGGCCAATTAAGTTCCCTGCAACATCCTTAAACCAAGCAAACTCCCTTCCATCCGGTAATCTTGTAGCTTTTACAAATATCTCCCCTCCATTTGATTCAATTGCCTTCAAATCTGATGAGATATCATCGGTTTCAATATATATAGTAACATAGTTTTGTGGATCATTAGGTCCTAATTGATTGATATGCCCGCTTAAAGCACTTTGGTTTCCTGTATCAATAATTGCAGAATTTCCGTGTCGTGTTAAATTCCAGTCAAAGACTGATCTATAAAATGCAGATGTTTGATCAATATCACCACAACCTATTTCAAAATGTACTACTGTTCTTTTCATACTATCCAAATTGTTAATAAAGAAGTGCCCTTTAGGTAATGAAACGTATCCGCTTTATTTTCTTATCTGCACTGATTTCTATTTTTTCTTCGCGTAAAATTTTCTCCATTTTACGACCTTTTGCCAATTCATCAATCAGTTTTTCCATACGTCTGCAATCTCGGTACAAGGCAAATTCTTCAGGTATTTCTTCAATACGATATCCGCACACCACCCCTTTGATCATGTCTGCATTTTCATGCATTTGGGCTCCTTCAAAAAAATCTCCGAAGGTTCCGTTACCCTCAATAAAAGATGCTAATGTAGCCTGATCATAACCCGTTAACCACAAAATAACCTGATCGAGCTCTTCTTTGGTTCTACCGTGCTTTTCTATTCTTTTGAGATAATGAGGATAGATAGATCCGAAATTCATTTTTGCGACTTGCTCATTCTTTTTTGCTGTTACTTCTGGCATGACTTATAATTTATTGTTTTTTTAACAACTTATGCGTGATTATTTATTTGTTTAGCATCTAATTTAGTAAACAAGAACAAGTAAGAGAAAATTCTAACGAAATTTTCCTAATACGCGCTTGCAGAAGAAATTAACTACATCTGATGTTGTGCTTGCTTTAATTTTTAAAGTTTACTCAAATTTACGAATCAAACAATTAGAATACCTTATATTTTTATTATGAGACAATCAATCTTTCTGTTTTTTACCTTTATCTTTTCATTACAAATTTCATCAGCTCAGGAGAGTTCTCAATGGCTACGCTTTCCTGCCATATCTCCTGACGGTAAAACTATAGCCTTTAGTTATCATGGTGACATTTATACGGTACCATCTACCGGAGGGACAGCTACTATTCTTACCATAAATGATGGCTATGATCATATGCCTGTATGGTCTCCTGATGGTTCTCAAATTGCTTTTGCTTCAAACAGACATGGTAATTTTGATGTTTTCGTTATGCCATCCAAAGGAGGTACTGCTACCCGACTAACATTCCACTCTTCTAATGATAGTCCGAGCGATTTCAGTACCGATGGTAATTTCGTGCTATTTTCATCTTCACGTTTAGATTTACATACTAATCAACAATTTCCGTCTGGGGTATTACCAGAATTATATCAAGCACCCATTACTGGAGGTAGAGTAACTCAAGTTCTAACCACTCCTGCGGTTAACACGAAGATGAGTAGTGATGGTAAGACATTACTTTTTCAAGACTCCAAAGGGTATGAGGATCCACTTCGTAAGCACCATACATCATCTGTTACCCGAGATATTTGGAAATATGATGTGGAATCTAAAGCGTATACCCAACTGAGTACTTTTAATGGAGAAGACATGGATCCCGTTTTTGCGAAAGATGGAAATTCTTACTATTTCTTGAGCGAATCTTCGGGTAGTTTTAACGTATACAAAGCAAGTCTCTCTGGTGGAGCTGCTCAACAAATTTCAAATTTTACCAAACATCCTGTTCGTCACCTTAGCATAGCTTCAGATGGTAAGCTCTGTTATGGCTATCATGGTAGAATATTTTTACAAACGGAAGGATCAGAACCTCAACTTGTAGAAATAGATATCCGTTCGGACTTACGTAATCTACCTGTAAAAACAATATCTGTAAATAACAATCTTAGTGAGTTTGATGTTTCTTCCAATGGAAAAGAAATAGTTTTTATCAAACGTGGTGAAGTATTCGTTAGTTCGATTAAAGATGGAACCACAAAACGAATTACCAATACTCCAGAACAAGAGCGAAGTGTATCCTTTAGCCCCGATGGAAGAGCTATATTGTATGCTGGTGAACGCAACGGAAGCTGGAATCTGTATGAAACTTCATTGAGTCGTGAAGAAGAAAAGTACTTTTTTAATTCAACAATTCTAGAGGAGAAAATCATTCTCAACTCAGCTGCTGAAACTTTTCAGGCAAGCTATTCTCCTGATGGTAAGGAAGTCGCTTTTCTTGAAGAACGCACCAATCTGAAGGTCATTAACCTAGAAAGTAAGGAAGTACGCGAGATTATGCCCGGCAATAATAACTATTCTTATGCGGATGGGGATCAGTTTTATGAGTGGTCTCCTGATAGCAAATGGTTCTTGGTAAATTATTTGAGAGATGGTCAATGGATAGACCAGGCAGGTCTAGTCAATGCCTCTGGTAAAGAACCTGTTATTAATATTGTTCCTACTGGGTATGGAGCTCATATCCCGCAGTGGATGATGGGTGGTAAAATGATTACCTGGTATTCTAGCCGAAATGGAATGAAAAACCATGCAAGTTGGGGAACCGAAATGGATTTTTATGGTATGTTTTTAACACAAGCCGCCTGGGATGATTTCAACTTAAGTGAACTTGAATCAGAGTTAATGTCTGAAGAGAAGAAGGATTCAGATTCTGAAGGTGATAAGGATGATTCAAAAGATAAAAAGAAAGGTGAGGATAAAGAAAAGAAGGTAGACCCTATTGAGTTTGAGCTGGATGGACGCAAAGATAGAATCACTCGATTGACTACTCATTCTTCGGATCTTGGAGCTGCTATTATTTCGAAAGACGGTAAAACGCTCTACTATCTTGCCAAATTTGAGAAAGGTTACAATCTATGGAAAAC
Organism: Aquimarina sp. KJ22-3; assembly: GCF_055808215.1. NCBI lineage: Bacteria > Pseudomonadati > Bacteroidota > Flavobacteriia > Flavobacteriales > Flavobacteriaceae > Aquimarina > Aquimarina sp. KJ22-3. The sequence goes on from NZ_CM147859.1 coordinate 3,916,395, forward strand.
TAACCTTCGTACTAAAGAAACAAAAATTCTTGCTTCATTAAATGCCAAAAGTCCAGGAGATATGGAGATGGGACCAAAAGGAGAAAACCTTTATATTCTATCAAACGGTAAAATAAGTAAAGTTGATCTGAAAAAAGGAAAGACAGAAGGTATTTCTATAAAAGGTGAAATGTTACTTGACGAAATGGCGGAGCGCGCTTACTTGGCTGAGCATATTTGGCGTCAAACGAAAAAGAAGTTTTACCGTAAAGATATGCAAGGCGTAGATTGGGATTTTTATAAAAAAGCCTATTTTGTTAAACTAAAGGATATCAACAATAATTTTGATTTTGCAGAGCTAATGAGTGAGATGTTAGGTGAACTAAATGCTTCTCATACGGGTGCAGGCTATAGAGATTCGAAACCAAATGGAGATCAAACCGCTTCATTAGGAATCTTCTTAGATCCATCGTACACTGGTGATGGATTAAAGATTATTGAAATTATGGACAAGAGTCCGTTAAAGAGTAAAGACAACAAATCCAAAGCTGGTCACATCATACAAGCTATAGACGGTGTAAAAATTAATAAGGACATGAATTATTATCCACTCCTTAACCGTAAGGCTGGTAAAAATACACTGCTTACTTTCTATGATCCTGAATCAAAAAAAGAATGGAAGGAAACCGTAAAACCAATTAATAGAAGAAAGTTAAGCCAACTGTTGTACGAAAGATGGGTTAAAAATTGTAATAAGCTTGTCGAACAACTTTCTGGCGGTAAGTTGGGTTATGTACATGTTCGCGGAATGAATGATGAGAGTTTTAGAAAAGTATATGACGATGCTTTAGGAAAGCATTACAACAAAAAAGGATTGATTGTAGACACTAGATTTAATGGTGGAGGTTGGCTTCATGATGATCTTGCTACATTTCTAAATGGAAAACCTTATATGGATTTTAGGCCTAGAGGTCAAAATTTAGGATCAGAACCTCAATTTAAATGGAGTAAACCATCAGTTGTTGTAATGAGTGAAAGCAACTACTCTGATGCGCATATGTTTCCTGTTACGTATCGAGCAATGGGTATCGGAAAACTGGTAGGTATGCCGGTACCAGGAACTGGTACTGCAGTATGGTGGGAAGGGTTACAAAATGGAGCTTGGTTCGGAATACCGATGGTTGGTATTATTGACACCAAAGGTAAATACCTTGAAAACCAACAATTAGAACCAGATGTTAAAGTCGCCCTAGACCCAGAAGTTGTTATTACAGGAAGAGATCAACAACTAGAGGCGGCAGTCAATGTATTGTCAAAGAATTAATTTTAGATTGCACTACTGGTTTTATAGAATATATTTGAATTAAGTAATAGCGGTCAAAGTTTACACCGAAACCGCTATCACTTATTCCCAATGTTAGCCACTGCAGTTTATGAATCTTTAGCCATTTTTTCAGTCATTTCTTCTAGAGAACTATTCATAAATGCATGGAATTGTTCCTGTGTCATTTGAGGGTTGTTAATAAACTTATCATAATGAGACCAAAATACAAATACGCATTTGCCATAACCTAAATCAATTATTTGAATAGTGTTTACCATACCCTTTACAGGTGCTCCTTCTAATAAAGAATACGAAAAACTTCTTGTTGATTCGTTATAAGCTACAATTTTTTCCTTAAAGTAGCCTTTACCATCCGGCGTATAACATACCCTTTGACCTCCCTTTCCGATATTTCCGGTCCATTCAACTCTTGCAACATTTGATGAGTATTTGTCTATTTTGTCAATTTGTCTCACTGTCTCCCAAAACTTATCCGCCGACTTATTTATTATTTTACTGAATTGAACTTTTGGCTCGCCCATTGATTGTGCTGTAGCTAAATTTAGACTAAGTAAAAGGACTAATGTCGCTAAAAATAGATTTTTCATTTTTGATGTAATTTTAATTTAATATAATTTTTTAATTCCTTCTAAGCTCATTTGTATCATGCCCTGAAGCATCGAGGTAATTTCCTGATCCTGTGAGCCATCAGTATCAAAAAAACTCTGCCAAGTGACTTCGCTTCCATTGACCAATTCTTTTACGGAAATACTGTTTTCCATATTAGTAACAGGCATTGGTGGGTTTTGAACTAAATATTTTAAGTATCTTTCTGAATCATTAAATTCCGTAATAACTTCTTTGATTGTTATTTCCCCTTGTTCAGAATTCATTGTACAAGTTCTTTCACAACCTACACCATTTCCTTTTACTTCGCTATGGGTAATCATTCCTCCTGCATAATCTTCTACCCTATCGAAGGACTTGATTCTGTTCCAGATTTCTACAGCAGGAGCTTCAATTTTTAAACTCTCGTTTACTTTAGGATGTTTCATATAAATTGATTTAAAATTTCCCTTTTGATCCAATTTCAATTGATGTGTTACAAAACAGAAAACAAAATGCCCGTAACTCATAGAATTACGGGCATTTTAAAGCTTGGTCTGATATCTTAACTCAATTCAAAATAGTTGAGCAGTTCATTATCTCCAATAATTTCATCCACAATTGTTTCCTTATTAAAGTTATCTTTGGCAGGAGTGTCTCTTAGTAATTCAAGATGCTTATTGTCAACAAGATCCGCAACAATTTCACTGTTTTTTGCAGCGTAATCGGCTACTTTCATTCTATAGCCTACATTAAAAAAAAGCTGGTCTTCTGTTAAATAACCATTTTTATGCATGGTCTTAGCTTTTTTACCACACCTACATGGATTTTCAGGATTCATCAATCCACATTTTTGTTGCATAAAGTTTACAAGTTCTTTCCTTGCTCTATGTAATTTTAATCTATAATTAGCTTTGCTTATATCAAATATTTCAGCCCCAAGATTGTGATCAACGCCAAATGTCTCTCCTACAATAAATAATAATCTTTGCTCACGAGTTAGACACATAATCATTCCTGATAAACATCTATATCGAACCTCTTTTGTTAATTCTTCGTACTCTGCCTCTTCTTTAGCATCTAAAAAAGAGGTGTGTTGTATGGAATCTAATCGTTTTCCCTGGCTCTCAAAATCAGTGAACTGCTTTTCTCCACTACGTCTTTTTGATTTCAAGAATTCATTGAATACGATTCTATAAAGCCAGGTTCTAAATTGACTTTGGAAATTAAACTGAGATAATTTAGTAATTACCTTTATCAGTGCTTCCTGTGTCAAGTCTTCCGCATCTTGTGGGTTAAAAGAGAATTTCCAAGCCACATTAAAGATGTAAGGTCTATGAATAGCAATTAGCTCATTTAATGCACCCTTATCTCCCTTTAATGAGGCTTTCAGTAGTTCAATATTTTTTTCCTCCGAGTATTTTTCGCCAAGTTGATTCATATTTGCTTTTTTGAACTTAGATCCGAATTATCCTCTGGTGTTACAAAGTTTTTAGATTGCTCCTAACGGTTAGTAAAACAAGCTTAGCCTATCAATAGGCAGCTATGATTGGTTGTACATGATTAGCCATTGTTTATTTATTATTATACAATGTACTTACATTTCCATCTAATAACTCTTTGTAGTAACAAAAGTCATTATTACTTTTCGATATACATTCTTCTTTTTTAAGATCATTCCATTCAGATTCGGATAACAGTAATTTACTATAGGTATTAATATATTTCTTTGATTTTATTGAAAATGGAGCGTCACCTTTAGGAATTCTATTTAGTTCATTGATAGCTTTACCTAACAATATGTTTATTTTAATCTTATTCAATGTATTTTTATGTTTTGAAATATATTTAAAAATAGCAACAGCCAACTCATACCTCATCCTAAAAGAATCAGGGTTGTTTTTCAACCAGTCTTGACAGATGGATATGGTCTTTTTGTGATTTCCTTCTTTAGCGTGTATGGAAACTATTCTCAACAACATTTTTTCCCTTTGACTATAATTTAGAGTTTTATTTTCTTTTAGCTCTTTACTAAGATTTTTTTAATACGATCAGATGGTTTAAGAAGTAACTCCTTATTCGCTTCTATACTCAATGGTTTTGAATAAATAACTAAAGAATCTTTAATTCTAAAAGAAAATCTAATTTCAGTGTTTAATTCACCAGTATATTTTGATTTATGGTAAACTTCATATGTGTATGTGTCTTTAGGTAATTTTATGGTTTTTAAGCCTGTACCACACGAATAAGCTTGATGATGCAATGTGTCAAATGATTTCCAATTTCCATCACTATCTTTTATTTCTTTATCAAACAAAATTTTAGCATCATATCCTCCAAAAACAGGTAAAGTGTCTGTCGTTCTATTGATTAAAAAAACATGAATGTTTTGCGTTGAATCTATAAGCTTAGCGACAATTGAAACCTTATCATTTTCGAATTTTGTAGATTCTTTTAAACGTTTTACTCTGGGATTTTTATTCATCTTAGTTTGGCCCAAACCAATAAAGTTCATTAAAATCAATATACCTAGAGTTAAAATATGTCTATTTCTCATTTTTGATAATAACAGATAATGTGTAATACTTGAGTTGTAGCAGGGCCAAATGTTATCCTACTTTTCGTACCGACTCACCGGCAGGCAGTTTTGTGCATTGGTTACTAACTTTCTTTCTGCAAACATTGTGCCTTACCAAAAACATAAGAACCAATCGATTAATCACTTTACTGCTACAACCTTATATAGTACTATTGCAGGTTTTATAAATTTTCTTTCCAGTTTTCGTTATGTTTTTTAATTGGGGTAATAGAGGTATAACCAGAATCGTAAATCAAATTCATGTCTCTGTTAGAGTAAAATTTAAGATCATACGCTAACACACATCCTATGAGTATTTCTTCTGGAATGAGGTTGTCAGCAATCTCAATTACAAATTTATTACCCTTAACCCCTGTTTTCTTATTCTTATCAAAATACCCAACTTGTTTATCATCAGTTAATATTGAAACTAAATGTCCTTGTTGAGGAAAGAAGCTAATTTTTTTGGATTGATAAAATAGATTATGCTCTAAAAATGAATCACTTTTAAATTCATAATTTGAAGTTTTATAGTTCAGATAAAATTGTAACAAATTAGAGTTAGATCTTTTGTCTACAACTTTTAGCACTTTGTTTTTATTCAGATCATAAACTTCAGTTTTGATATAGGGTAATAAAACATTAGATTTTGAACGATATTTTAGTTCTCCATTGACCTTAATATCATACTTAAGTCTGATGAAGCCTTTTTTGGATTTATTAATATTGATTATCATTTCTTATTCCTCAATCAGATATAACAGCCTCGACTATGATTCCACAACAATATCCAATTCTTTGATTTATACTTTTATTTTGGTGTGGTACAAAACCACAATAAATCATAGTCATTATTATGTTTACTATTCTTTTAAAATTATTGCCGCAAAAACCAATACCCCCAGAAAAAGCATAATTATCATGTAAAATACGATGTAAGTTAGTACTAATCGAAGTGCTGTATAAATTTTATTTTCTGTTTGATAAAACTGGATAAAAGTCCAAAATCTGTAGACAATAGATATAACAAAAGCCAAAGTCACTCCTAAGTCACTTTGCTTCACTACAAAATCAAAAATGGTGAAGAATGCATAAAAAATAGTTTGTTGCCCTCCTATATAGGAATTGATTATCATATGCTCCAGGAAGTTTTGTTTTCTTCCATAAAAAGATATGTACGATGCGATTGATAAAGCTGGTATAAGAAGGAGATTAGAATACGCGAAGTTATTCGTAAACCATTCGGTTGAGAATTCTAAAATTACAGCATTATGTAAGTGGTCAGATTGGCTTTCTGCTCCCTGTCGAAATCCTGAAATAGCATTTTCTAAAAGTGTAGTAGCTCCTAGTATTTTAGTAATTAAAAAATAAAAAGTGGATAATAATAGAATAAAAGCAATGGGTTTGAAATAATATTTACGTTGCCCATTTAAAAACTCTCTAATTGCATGGCCAGGTCTTATGATTAAGCTTTTGATCGTATAAAAAAGGCCACGATTAACTTGAAAAACACTCTCCGAAATTTCTTCAACGAAGCTGGAAAAGGTTAACCTGTCTACTCTGATGTGTTGTCCACATACATTGCAATATTTTCCTTCAAAAGAATTTCCACAATTTTTACATTTCATTTCCCAATATTAAAAGCAATGTTTTGTATATAGTTTGTTATGGCAAGTGGTTAACTTAAATCTCGCAACAGCCCTAAAGATAGCAAAGCTGTGTAAAACTCGCCTAAAGACTAGATTACTAAGATTTCTTAGCTCTTGTTATATGCTTTTCTTTTATTTTAACATAAATCAGTTTGCTTCGTCCTCTAGGGTTTTCACGTTGTTCTATTTCAAACTTGTTAATTGATTTAATCAGTGGTGTGAGTTTTTCAAACCCATAATTTCTCGAGTCAAAATTGGGGCGTTTTTTCTGGATTAAACTTCCAACATCTCCAAGGAAAGCCCATCCTTCCTCATCCGACAAATCATTGATTGAAGATGAAATTAAATTAACCTCTTTATTGGTGATTTTATCTACTGAAGATTTAGTCGTTTCTTTCGCATCTGTTTTATCCTCAGATTGTTTCCTAAGAATTTCTATGTAAATAAACTTATCACATGCAACAATGAACGGGTTAGGTGTCTTTTTCTCTCCTATTCCGATAACTAACATTCCTGCTTCTCTAAGTCGTGTAGCCAAACGAGTAAAATCACTATCACTAGAAACAAGACAAAATCCATTAACTTTTCCACTATAAAGAATGTCCATCGCATCTATTATCATAGCAGAATCTGTTGCATTTTTTCCCGTTGTGTATCCATATTGTTGAATTGGAGTAATCGCATTTTCTAATAGCAAATTTTTCCATTTAGTCAACCCTGGTCTCGTCCAATCACCGTAGATTCTTTTAATTGTTGGATTACCATATTTGGCAATCTCCTCCATCATTTCTTTCACATTGGCTGATGGTATATTGTCACCGTCTATTAGAACGGCTATATTTATATTCTGAGTCATTTATTTCTTTCTATTGTGATTTGTATGTAACGGTTTCGTGTAACCATCAGTTTTAAATTTTGTTATACATTGTTGTAAATAGTTATTTTATCATAGCTTTTAAGGATTTTTCTATTCTAGGAGCATGACTAGCTCCCATGGTAACGAATACCGTTTCTCCTTTATTTACTAATTCAAAAATTGTTTGAATCATATGAAAGTCCCTAGATAAATTAGAAGAATTTGCTATATCACTAAGGTAGCCTTTTGGCCAACCATATTCGTCAGAATAATCTCGCCAATTGATTTTAGGAAAATCTTTCTGCCAGATACCATCTAACTCTTTCCAGGACTTATAGATTCCTTTGATATGTTTATAATTTGTTCTACTTTCTAGATAAGATTGTAACTTATCTTCTGGGTTTTCTGGTTTTCCATGTCTCATGTTACTGAAATAAGGGCGAAATGAATAAAACATAGCGATTTGTTCAACAGAAAATTCTTTCATTAGAATCTCAATTTCGTTATCTCTAGTTGGTTCCCACGTAAATAAATCAACCCTATTTTTCTTTGACAATTTAGAAACCAAGCCTCCTTCTCCATATTTCTCAATAGGATCTTGAAACCATGTAAATAAAAAACCAAGTCTTCCTTCAACAAGTGAAACAGTAGGATTGGTTTCATTCCATACACTTCTTATTGTATCGAACTGAGGATGATTTTTATCTGTTATATGTTCTACTCCAAGAATGTGAACTTCTCCTCCCGAAGACGAATAGATAGAATATATATATGGTCTCCTATGCGTTTGCCAAATTTCTTCATAGGCTTTCATATCCATTATCGGCTCTTTTATTTCACTGATTTGTTGAACTGTATAGAAACTGGGAGATTTCCAAATTACATCACAGACAAATAATATTATTGCAATTAATATAAATACGCCTATGCCAATTGAAATTTTTTTAACTGTTTTCATAATTATTTACAACGGTTTAACTGCCTTTAATGAAGTTTGCACGGTGTCGGTAGCCGCTTAATATTTATCCCAGTCTTTAATAATGAAGCTGTTTTTTTCTGTTCAGGTCTAAGCAAGGAATCTAGATAGTAACGATGAAAGTACCCATTTAAAACGACGATTCTTTTTCCTCTAAACTCATCAGTAAAGTGTAGAATATTTTTAGCCATTGTTCTATTTCTCAAATCCCAAAATTCAGAAGCTCTTTTATAACCTTCAAGATAACTGATGCTATCAACTTCATTTTTAACATAATATGTGTTAGAGAAAATCGGATATTCATCCATGATATCTAAAAGCTTTTTATATTGATACTCTTGTCTGATTTGAGCAATTTTATCTGTTTTCGAATTATTAAAAGCTTTTGCTCCTAGATATGCAAATGAATTAAGACTGTCATTTACTTCAAGGAATTCTTTATAAATTTTGTTATTAGATGAATCCAATAAATTGTTTTTGTACAAGCTATCTAAAAGATTGGATGCTTTGCTATCTGTTGGACGTGAACCGATTTCTATTCGGTATTCATTTCTTCCTGTGAACTCATATGGTCGAACATCCACATCAAAATTGTTCATATACTTTATAGTTGCAATATTTTCATTGCTTTCCCATGTCTTTTTGAATTTAAAGTCTTGAGTGAAAAAAGTAGAATCGACTTCAAATAGTATTAAATCAGGTTGAATTTTCTTCAAGATGTTGTATAGACTGTCCGAATTAAAATTTTCGACAGGTTGATGAACGGTTCCCAGTAAGATTAAATCTGTTTGTTCCTCGCTACAAGATTGAAAAATAAGAAACTGACATAGTAGGATTAAAGCTAAAAAAATCTCTTCATTCTGATTTGTTCTTAATGGTTACCAACGTATGTTTATAATTACAATAGATAACTATGTGTCCTAAATATAGAAAATATATTACCTAATTCTACAAAAAGATTTTAGCGTCTAAAAACAAAAAACCACCAAAATTGGTGGTTTTCTATAGTATCATATGAAAGATAAGTTATTTTACTACCTTTTTTCCGTTAAATTTCCATTCGGTAATACCGCCATCCAGATCATAAATCTTGGTAAAGCCTGCTTTTTTCATAAACGAAGAACACTTACCACTTCTACCGCCTTTGCCACAGTATACCGCCACAGGCTTAGTTTTGTCAACCTTGGCAATTAACTCTTCAAAGTTTTCATTTCGAAAATCGATATTGATGGCACTTTCGATATGCCCTTGGGCAAACTCTTGTGGGGTTCGTACATCGATCAGCTTTACTTCTCCCAGTTTCAACAACGAATCCATTTCCTCTACAGTAATGAGTTCTACTGTAGTACCATCATCAGATGAATTATTACATCCAATAAGGGTAAGAGCAAAGATGAGTGCTAATGTGAGTATTCTAAATTTCATATTTATTCAGCGGTTTCTCCGTCCCAATTCATAAAACCTCCTAACAGATTATACGTGGTCCCGAATCCCATCTGATCCATCAAGGTACAAGCCTGTGCACTACGTCCTCCAGATCGGCAATACACATAATAATTTTTGGATTTATCGAGTTGACCTACTTCATCCAAAAACCCCTGACCTTTTCTGATATCAATATTAATCATGTTAGGGATATAACCATCTTCTACTTCTTCTTCGGTTCTAACATCTAAAATTACTGCATTATCATCTTTGGAGATCAAGTCTTGCCACTCTTCTTGGGTAATGTCTGCTGCCATTATAAAATTGTTTATACTAAAATTGGACTGTTATTTTTTATATTCCTTACAAATATAACAGTCCTTATTGAATTGTATTGCGTAAAATACATTCAATTCGATAAACTTTGTACGAAGATTTACGCTTTGATACTGCAACCAATCGCTTTGGTTACTTCTACTGGAACTTTATTCCCGCTTAAAAGTGCATTCACCGCATCTTCTACATATTTCTTGTCTGCCGAAGAAGCATCTTTATAGTTATTATCGATAGCACCAATGTATCTCACGATGTTCCCGTTCCCGGTTTTTTCTAGTACGTATACGTGAGGGGTTTTGGTAGCCCCATATTGTGGGTAGATTTTTTGTCCGTCGTCAAACAAATACGGGAAAGTAAACCCTTTTTCCTTTGCACGAACTTTCATATTGTCAAAACTATCATCAGGATAGGCTTTCGGATTGTTTGGATTGATAGCAATAACGGGATATCCTTTGTCTTTAAACATTTTATCCAACTCAATAATTCTATCCTCATAGGCCACCGAGTACGGACAGTGGTTACAAGTAAAGATCACGATAAACCCTTTGGCATCTTTATAATTTGCCAAAGAAACCATAGCATCATCTATGTTTTTTAATTCAAAATCTGTCGCAACATCTCCAACTGCATAACCTCCTGTGGTGGGAGGATTCGAAACTTTATCTATAGCAAAAGCGCTAATTGCTATTATAAAAGCCACTCCGACAAGAATTTTTAACGTTTTCATGAGTAATTGTTTTTGTTATCTATCTATCAATTTATGCTTATAATATTTTTTTCAATTCCTTTTCCAGCTCATTATAGGTAAATGAACGTTCATAGAAATTAACAGTGTTTCCTTTATATATAATCGTTGCAGGTATAGAACCCGACCAATTTTTATTCACTTTAGGAATCCAACTATTGGCATCTGGATCATCTAACAAGATAACCTTGCTCTCTATCTTTTGCTTCCTTAAAAATGGTACCAATTTCGTCTCCACTTGTTTTGGTAAATCCAAGCTTACCAGGATCACCTCCACTTCATTATCAGGGTATCTACTATTGATTAATTCAAAATAAGGCAATTCCGCCACACAAGGCTTACACCAGGTTGCCCAAAAATTAATGACTCTGGTTTTTCCATCGTTTATGGATAACAAGGGTTTAAAACTTTCAAAATCATACATCGGTATTTCAACCCCTTTACTCTTGTATACATCTGTTGCATCAAGGGCAACGTTCTGCTCGCCCTTGCAATTGACAAGAGTAACTAGAAAAACAAGATATATAGCATATTTTGGCATAATACGAATTTATCAAAACCGCTAATTAACTAAAAGAAAATTAACAAGGTTTCTGTCTTTTATCTAAATATTTTCAGAATTTTTTACAAATGTTTAACCCCTTGCAAATAGCATTCATGCCGCAATATTATCCATTTAAAAGCTTCTAAAATTGAACTTTAACAAAGAATTAATATCAATTTATAATTTCTAAAACATCTATTCTTTTACATTTGTACATACAAATATTGTATAGACAAGTGAATATCGAAAAGATCATAAAAACAGAAGCCGAACTACCGCTTTCTCGTAAAGCAATAGTAAATCTTTTGTATACCGAAAACTGGGTGAGAGACAAAATTAACCTCGAACTAAAGACTTATGATATTTCTATCCAACAATTCAACGTATTGCGAATTTTAAGAGGACAAAAAGGGAAACCTGCCAACCTAAGCACCATACAAGAACGAATGGTAAGCAAGATGAGTAATACCACCCGATTGGTGGATAAATTGATTCAGAGAGAATATGTAACCCGTGCTACCTGCCCTTCTAACCGAAGAAAAGTAGAAATTCATATTACTGAAAAAGGAAAAACGTTTCTAGACAAAGTAAGTCCCGCGATGCATAATTTTGAAACCGAACTAACATCTACACTCAGTGAAGAAGATCTAGTTACTCTCAATACACTTTTAAACAAACTTAGAACATCAATTTAAATTATTATATAACATCAAATTTTTAAAAATCATGAAAACTAAACTTAAATCATTCATCGTAGCTTTTGCTATCATTGCAACTTCTTCTGTATTTGCTCAGAAAAAAGCAGTAGATGCTTCAAAAAGTACCATCGAATGGACTGGAAAAAAAATCACAGGACAACATACCGGTACCTTAAATTTATCTGATGGATATTTGGTATTTGAAAACAACACCATTACTGGCGGAGAATTTACCGTAGATATGACTTCTCTACAAGTAACAGATCTTGAAGCTGGAAAAGGAAAAGAAAAATTAGAAGGACATTTGAACTCTGATGATTTCTTTGGTGTACAAAATCACAAAACGTCTAAACTAGTGATTACTAAAGCTAAAAAAACCAGTGATGGGTACAAGATTGCTGCAGATCTAACGATCAAAGGTAAAACAAATCCAATTCAATTCAATCTTGCTGTAACTGGTGATACTGCTTCTACTACTCTATCTGTAGATAGAACAAAATACGGTATCAAGTATGGATCAGGAAGTTTTTTCGACAATTTAGGAGACAAAGCGATCAATGATGAGTTCGAATTGGCAGTAAATTTAAAAATGTAATTTTTTGTTGTTTCGAATTATAATTAATTTATATATTTGATCCCATAAAGAGCAAATATGAAATTATTCTTATCAAATAACTGGTGGTGGTCTTCACGAAACGTAAACGTCGTGAAATAGCCCTGTTATTGTGTTAAGTAACCATACAAAAAAGGCTTGTCATTCACGACAAGCCTTTTTTTATTGCTTAAAAACTAAAGTCGAAAACAAAACCACATGATGCAAAAATGAGTTATACATTAACCACACATTACAAGCAAATCTTAGCAGATACCATTACTCCGGTAAGTGTTTATCTTAAAATCAGAGATCGTTTCCCAAATAGTTTACTGTTAGAAAGTAGTGATTACAGAGGTAATGAAAACAGTTTCTCCTATATCTGTTGTAACCCGATTGCAAGTATCAAAATTGAAAATGAGGTAATCTACCAATCTTTTCCAGATAAAAGCACAGCAGAAATCCCCATTACAGTAGCTACCAATGTTCCGCAGATCATTGAACAATTTGGTCAGCAGTTTTCGACTTCCAAAAGTGATTTCAAATTCATTAATAATGGCCTTTTTGGCTATATCGCCTACGATGCGGTACGATATTTTGAAGACATTTCGATTTCCAAAAAAGAAGGTGGGCTTCACATTCCTGATATGCACTACTCAGTATATCAAAATATTATTGCCATCAACCATTTTAATAACGAGGCCTACATATTCGCACATTGCTATGATTCTGAAAGTAACATTTCAGAAATAGAATCTCTTCTCAACGTAAAGAACTTTGCATCCTATAATTTTACGACTGTTGGAGAAACGACTTCTAATTTGGATGATGAACAATACAAAGAACATGTTACACTGGCCAAAAAACACTGTCAACGTGGTGACGTTTTTCAACTCGTATTATCCAAACGTTTTTCTCAAAAATTTAAAGGTGACGAGTTCAATGTATATCGAGCATTACGCAGCATTAACCCCTCTCCCTACCTATTCTATTTTGACTACGGTAACTTCAAAATATTTGGAAGTTCCCCAGAAGCTCAGTTGGTGGTAAAAGAAGGGATTGCAGAAATACATCCTATTGCCGGAACTTTCAAAAGAACTGGTAATGATGAGCAAGATGCCGAATTAGCTAGAAAACTTTCAAAAGACGAAAAAGAAAATGCAGAACATGTGATGTTGGTAGATCTTGCTCGTAATGATTTGAGCCGTAATGGAAGTGATGTTACTGTAGAGACGTATCGCGAAGTTCAGTTTTACTCTCATGTTATCCATTTGGTGAGTAAGGTTACTGGCAAAAAACATGAAGAGACCACTACCATGCAGGTAGTAGCAGATACTTTCCCAGCAGGAACGCTTAGCGGTGCTCCAAAACACATGGCCATGCAACTTATCGAAAAATATGAAACCGTAAACCGGGATTTCTACGGCGGTGCTATTGGGTTTATGGATTTTGATGGAAATTTTAACCATGCCATTATGATTCGAACATTTTTGAGCAAGAATCATGAACTACATTGGCAAGCTGGTGCTGGATTGGTAAATGAATCCAACGAAGAAAGCGAATTACAAGAAGTATATAACAAGCTAGGCGCCCTTACAAAGGCCTTGCAACTAGCTGAAGAAATATAATGTTGAATCCATTAGGACAAAAAGAATATAAAATGAGTAAAAAAGTATTAGTAATAGACAACTACGATTCTTTTGTATACAATCTGGTGCATTATTTGGAAGATCTAGGTTGCGAGGTAACCGTAAAACGTAATGATCAACTACAATTAGATGATGTAGCGCCTTTTCAAAAAATATTACTTTCTCCCGGACCAGGAATACCTGATGAAGCCGGACTTTTGAAAGACATCATCCAATCCTATGCAAGCACCAAAAGTATTTTTGGAGTTTGCCTTGGCCAACAGGCCATAGGTGAAGTTTTTGGAGGTCGATTGATCAATCTTGATGAAGTATATCACGGTGTGGCTACCAATGTTACTTTGTCTGTAACCGACGAGCCTCTTTTTGAAGGTCTAGACTCCAATTTTGACGTAGGGCGATATCACTCCTGGGTAGTGGCAGATAATAACCTGCCCGATTGTCTGGAGGTGACTTCTTATGATCAAAATGGACAAATCATGTCGTTACGCCATAAAGAACTGGATGTACGTGGAGTGCAATTTCATCCTGAATCTGTGCTTACTCCAGACGGTAAAAAAATGTTAGAAAACTGGATTAATAATTAAATCAGCTATGAAGAAGTTACTTAATCGATTAATTAATCACGAAACCATCTCCAAAGAAGAAGCCAAGAGCGTTTTGGTCAATATCTCTAGAGGAGAATATAATCAAAGTCAGATCGCCTCTTTCCTAACGGTATTTATGATGCGTAGCATCACCATAGAAGAGCTGGAAGGTTTTAGAGATGCTCTGTTAGAACTGTGTATCCCGGTAGATTTTAGCGAGTACAATCCTATCGATCTATGTGGTACAGGAGGTGATGGGAAAGACACCTTCAACATCTCTACCCTATCCTCTTTTGTGTCTGCAGGAGCAGGTATCAAGGTGACCAAGCACGGAAACTATGGAGTATCTTCAAAATGTGGAAGTTCTAACGTCATGGAATATTTGGGGATTAAATTCAGTAATGACAAAGACTTTTTAAAACGAAGTATGGATGAAGCAGGAATCTGTGTATTACATGCACCACTATTTCACCCTGCGATGAAAAATGTAGCTCCGATCCGAAGAGAATTGGGGGTAAAAACGTTTTTTAACATGTTGGGACCTATGGTAAATCCGGCTTTTCCGAAAAATCAAATGGTGGGTGTATTTAATCTAGAATTGGCGAGAATGTATGGATATCTTTATCAAAATACCGATAAGAACTTTACTATCGTTCATGCATTAGATGGCTATGACGAGATTTCGCTGACCGGAAATACCAAAACGATTTCTAACCAAACCGAAGGGATGCTATCTCCTGAAGATTTTGGTGTGCCAGTTTTGAAACAAGAACAAATTCATGGTGGAGATTCGGTAGAAGAATCTGCGGAAATCTTCATGAATATCCTAAATGGAAAAGGAACTGAAGCTCAGAACAATGTAGTCTGCGCCAACGCCGGGATTGCCATTGCAACAGTCGAAGGCTTACAACCCAAAGAAGGATTTGAAAGAGCCAAAGAATCCTTGCTATCAGGAAAAGGTTTGGCAACGTTGAAAAAAGTACAGGAGCTTAGCAAAAATTAACAATGAATATATTAGATAAAATAGTAGCTGATAAGTACAAAGAGGTTGAGCTTAAAAAAAGCTTGATTCCTGTCTCGCAATTAGAATCTTCGGTATTATTTGACAAGCAAACCCACTCGCTAGCTACAGCATTACAAAGTAGCGATACTGGAATTATTGCAGAACATAAACGCAGATCTCCATCAAAATCCGTAATCAACCAAAAAGTAAGCGTGCAGGATGTTGCACAGGGTTATGAAACTGCTGGAGTATCGGGTATGTCTGTACTTACTGACGGCAAATATTTTGGAGGTTCTCTGGATGACCTACTACTAGCAAGATCAGCGGTAAATCTACCGTTGCTTCGCAAAGAGTTTATCATTGACGAATATCAGTTACTAGAAGCCAAAGCACATGGGGCTGACGTCATTCTATTGATCGCAGCGGTATTAGAACGAGAACAAATCAAACATCTATCTGAGTTTGCCAAAAGTCTGTCGCTGGATGTTTTACTCGAGGTTCACAATGAAGAAGAATTGCAAAAATCTATTATGCCGTCTCTGGATATGCTTGGAGTAAACAACAGAAACCTAAAAACATTTACGGTAAGTACCGATGTGAGTAAAACATTAAGTACACAAATACCGGATGATTTTGTAAAAGTTTCAGAAAGTGGAATTAGTAACATCGAAGCCATAAAAGATCTGCAACAGTACGGATATCAAGGCTTTTTGATTGGTGAAAACTTTATGAAAACGGAAAATCCAGGAGCTAGTGCTATCGAATTTATAAAAAACTTACAACCATGAAACTCAAAGTGTGCGGAATGAAATACTCGGATAATATCGAAGCCATCGCTGCTTTAGAACCCGATTATTTAGGCTTTATTTTTTATAATCGATCTCCAAGGAATTTTGATACTGAAATCCCAATGCTTCCAAACACAATCAAAAAAGTGGGAGTTTTTGTAGATAATACCATCCCAAATATTGTAGAAAAAGTAAAACAATTCAATTTCAGAGCAATACAATTACATGGAGACGAATCTGCAGCCTATTGCAAAGAACTAAAATCAAGTTTATCAGAACTAGATACTACTGTTGCTCTATGGAAAGTATTCTCCATCAAAGATGAATTCGATTTCTCCATCCTTGAGCCGTATGAAGATATTGTAGATTATTTCTTGTTTGATACTAAAGGAAAAGAAAAAGGAGGTAATGGCTATACTTTTGATTGGAATGTATTGAAAACATATGATTCTGAAACTCCATTTATTCTAAGTGGCGGAATTGGTCTTGATGAAATTGAAAAAATACAGGAAATCTTAAAAACTGATTTACCTATTCATGCAATTGATGTAAACAGTAAGTTCGAAATCGATCCTGGATTGAAAGACGATGTTGCAGTAGAAAAATTTAAAAACCAACTAACCCTTATCTCTAGGGATCAAAAAATAAAACTATGAGTTATCAAGTAAATGAAAAAGGATATTATGGTGATTTTGGAGGCGCGTACATCCCAGAAATGTTATATCCTAATGTAGAAGAATTACGTACCCAATACTTAGATATTATGAACGACCCTTCTTTTAAGGAAGAGTTCGATCAGTTACTAAAAGATTACGTAGGTCGTCCTTCACCTTTGTACTTTGCAAAAAGACTTTCAGAAAAACACAATACCAAAGTATACCTGAAACGTGAAGACTTAAATCATACCGGGGCTCATAAGGTCAATAATACTATTGGTCAGATATTAGTAGCCAAAAAGCTTGGTAAAAATAGAATCATTGCCGAGACCGGAGCAGGACAACACGGAGTAGCTACAGCTACAGTTTGTGCACTTATGGGAATACAATGTGTGGTATATATGGGCGAGATTGATATTAAACGTCAGGCGCCGAATGTAGCCCGTATGAAAATGCTGGGAGCCGAAGTAAGACCCGCAAAATCTGGTAGCAAAACCCTAAAAGATGCCACCAACGAAGCGATTCGAGATTGGATCAATAATCCAGTAGATACGCACTACATCATTGGTTCTGCTATAGGACCTCATCCATATCCTGATATGGTGACCCGTTTTCAATCTGTTATTTCTGAAGAAATCAAATGGCAACTTAAGGAAAAAGAAGGAAGAGAAAATCCTGATTATGTTGTGGCTTGTATTGGAGGAGGAAGTAATGCCGCTGGTACCTACTATCACTTTTTGGATGAGCCAAGTGTGGGTATCATCGCGGTCGAAGCTGCCGGTAAAGGTGTAGATAGTGGAGAAAGCGCAGCAACTTCACAATTGGGTAAAGAAGGAATCATTCATGGATGCAAAACGTTACTAATGCAAACTGCAGACGGACAAATAACAGAACCTTACTCTATTTCTGCTGGATTGGATTACCCTGGTGTAGGGCCATTGCATTCCCATTTGTATCGTACAGGAAGAGGAGAGTTTTACTCGGTTACCGATGATGATGCTATGGCTGCCGGATTGGAGTTATCCCAATTAGAAGGGATCATACCTGCCATAGAGACCTCTCATGCATTAGCGATATTTAATGATAAAAAGTTCAAACCAGAGGATGTGGTGGTGATCAGTCTTTCGGGAAGAGGTGATAAAGATTTGAATACATATATTGATTATTTTAGACTATAAATAAAGTACAATCAAATATTCACACAATTATGGATACGATTTCGGTATTGGTTACACAGACAAAAAGTGCATACGAATGGTTTAATAAACTGGCGCTATCCGTTCCCAAAGATGAATGGGAGTACTCACCTAACGTTATGGAAACTAACATTGCCTGGCAAGTTGGGCATCAAATTATTAGCTATTACTATCATAGTATACTATCAATAACTGGTCATCAACCAGACGTTTTTGAGCAAGTGCCTATCCGAAAATATGCAGACTGGTATACTTTTAAATCCACAGCATCACAGACTAATGATAAAGATACTGTAGGAAATCTGGAGAAAAACTTGCTTTTCATGCAAGCTAAATCTCTGGAAATCATACAAAACTTGTCTCCAGATGATCTTGACAAGCCATTAGAACCTTTGGATCAACCTCATCCGGTTGCCAAAACCAAATTTGAAGCCATCGATTGGAACATCAAGCACACCCTATGGCACTGCGGACAAATTGCGATGCTGAAACGAGTAATGAATAATCCATATAGTTTTGGACTAAATTAACAACGTGTTCCTCTATATAGAGCAACTCGAAACTTATAACAATGAATAGAATCAAAGAAAAATTAGCTGAGAATAAGAAGTTATTATCTATATATTTTACCGCAGGGTATCCATCATTGCACGATACAGCTCAAATCATCCAGGATCTTGAAAAAAATGGTGTTGATATGATAGAAATCGGATTACCTTTTAGTGATCCTTTGGCAGATGGTCCTACCATTCAGGAAAGCTCTACTATTGCCCTAAAAAATGGGATGACTACTACCCTATTGTTTGAGCAATTAAAAGACATCCGGAAAACCGTAAATATCCCATTGATTATCATGGGATACTTCAATCCTATGATGCAATACGGTGTAGAAGCTTTTTGTGCAAAATGCCAAGAAATCGGAATCGATGGATTAATCATTCCCGATTTACCAGTAGCCGAATATCACGAGCACTACCAAGAGACATTTGAGAAATACGGGTTAATCAATGTGTTTTTGATCACCCCGCAAACTTCAGAAGAAAGAATTCGATTTATCGATAGCGTTTCTAATGGATTTATTTATATGGTAAGCTCTGCAAGTACTACAGGTGCAAAAAATACTTTTGGAGATGTACAGCAACAATATTTTGAACGTATCGATGCTTTAGCCCTCAAAAACCCACAGATTGTTGGTTTTGGAATAAGTAATAATGAAACCTTTACTCAGGCCACAAAGACGGCAAAAGGTGCGATTATTGGTTCGGCTTTCATAAAGCATTTGACCAGCAATGGAGTGGATACCATCAACCAGTTTATCGAAGAAATCAGATAACTATTAGGAGCGAAATTAGATAAATGGTTTCGCTCCTATGCTTTTGTACTTCACGTTAAAATATACACAGTTCATAAAACTTAACGTTCTTATCCTTTTCTTGACCATAGAGTAATACCTACTTCACAATTTCATAATTTCAGTTTCATTTCTTGTCCAACGTTTACTAACTTAAAACCCAAGAAATGATAAAACACATGTCCACCGTATTTAGCCTTATTACCTTTATGATGATAACCTCCTGCGATCTTATCGATGACAACTCCGGTAATCCCGGACCTGATAACGATCTGCCTATCGTGATTGCACATCGAGGAGCA
This sequence comes from Aquimarina sp. KJ22-3, assembly GCF_055808215.1. Taxonomy (NCBI): domain Bacteria; kingdom Pseudomonadati; phylum Bacteroidota; class Flavobacteriia; order Flavobacteriales; family Flavobacteriaceae; genus Aquimarina; species Aquimarina sp. KJ22-3. Next base: position 3,936,232 of record NZ_CM147859.1, read on the forward strand.
CAGTCTGTACTCCCAGAACATACGCTTGAAGGATATATCAAAGCATCAGAATGGGATGCAGATTTTATTGAACCCGATTTGGTGCTAACCAAAGACGGACATTTGGTAGCTAGACATGAACCAATGTTATCCGGTACTACCAACGTTGCAGATCTTCCAGAATTTGCACACTTAAAGACAACCAAAAACCTAGATGGTAAAATGGTAACCGATTGGTTTGCTTCTGACTTTACCCTGGAGGAAATCAAAACTTTAAGAGCCAAACAAGCATTTAGCGGAAGACCGACAAACTTTGATAACCTTTTTGAAATCCCAACTTTTGAAGAGGTGATACAATTGGCAAAAGCACAATCCCTGGCAAGAGGAAAAGTATTAGGGATCTATCCTGAAATCAAGCACCCTTTATTTCACAATGAAATATTCGGAGCGTATTTTATGGAAGACCAACTGTTGAAAGCTCTTTCTAAAGCGCATTGGAATCACAAAAATGCACCAGTATTTGTACAATGTTTTGAGGTAGCGCCATTGCAATACATCAACTCAAAATCTACGGTAAAATTGGTACAGCTTATCTCCACCTACAATATCAACAAAGATGGATCTTTAGACTATAATGTACCCGATGGAGACTTCATCTCCTATGGTTCTCCCTATGATTTTTTCGTAAATGGAGATGACAGAACCTACGAGTTTTTTACTACAGAAGAAGGAATGAAGTTTACAGCTACCTATGCAGATGGCATTGGCCCGTGGAAACCTTTTATCATTTCCTATAGAACCGAAGACTCTGGAGAGCTAACTTTACTAGAGCCAACAGACTTTATAGATCTTGCACACGACAATGACTTACTCGTACATCCATACACGTTTAGAAATGAAAATACGCAATGGAGTCAGGGTAATCCTGAAGCAGAATATCACTTGTTTTTTGATGCAGGTGTAGATGGTGTATTTTCGGATTATACAGACGAAGCTGTTCAAGCCGTTAGCACTTGGGAGGATTAGACATAAGAATCACTTCATAAAATAAAACCGGGAAGAAAACTTCCCGGTTTCTCTTTTTGTAGCCCCAATTTTAACAAACTGATCCGCAAAAGCGATTAAATGAATGTGCAACTCCAGACCCTAAGGCTCTTAGAATACACCAAAACATCCCCCATCCGTTTGATAAATTCGAAAATATACATCCTATTACCTTTGGTATGCTTCTGAATACACCCCATCCAAGAATTTTCCAACCGTTTCTCCAAACACAATTCACACAATCCCAAAATCCTTTTTGAGCTGCATAGTCCGTATACATTAACCCTTTCATGGTTGACATATACAACAACATTGTGTTTCTATCAAAAGTGTTTAGTTCTCTGTTTTCTTTGATTACTCCTTCAAAGGCGGTAAGTGTTTCTATCGCCTCTTCAAAAGTAGTAGCAGTAACCATTTGTGCATCCAACTCTGTAAACAACTCCAATTGAACTGTAGAATACACCCCTGTTTCCTGCAATACAGCTGTAAATTCTTCTACTGATGCTTCTGGATTTCTAATAATTTCTTCGGTTACCAGATAATATTCTCGTGTATCAATTGGTTTTTCTCCTTTGTACACCAAATAATCATTCACGATAGAATGATCTACCTCATCTGGCCCGTCATAATCCTGTAGTGCTTTAACCAGACTAATATTCTTGGTTTCCTCGATAAAGGATTTCTCTATAGAAGAAATTTCATCTAAAGAAAGTTCTTCTATCTTCGCAAAATCAAATTCTGCATCCCCCCTATTGTGATTTACTTTGGTTTCTTCCTTAAAGCTATCCGATGAATCTTTCTCACAACTTAGCAAGAAAAAAAGCTTGCGATAATAGGTACAATTAAAAATTTTAGATTTTTCATAATTAATGGTTTTAAGATTGCCTACTCTTACGATTTTCGGCTTCCTCGATCTTTATGCATTCCGATACTTTTTGTTAACAGGACAAAATTCAATCATTTTGCTGATCGCAGGCAACGCTCAAAAACCTTAATTCTCTATTTGATCAACCTCAAATTTTAGGTTGTTTAACCCTATCAATTTAGGTTGATTTTTGGACTCAATACTTCCTTAGATTTTCGTTATTTGTAAAACCAATATGTTAACTCTTTAAAACCTAAAAAATGATTTCAACAATACTTTTAGTTGCTGTTACAGCAGGCTTTGCATCTTATGTTTATTATAACCCACCAAAGAGATCGCAATCCAACTCTTCGAATCAAAATACAATTTGTATGGACTATTCTGGTGAACCTTTGAATACCCTAAATGTGGATTTAGTGCATGCTATGACTAATGGGTATCGACAAAATCAGCTTCGGTTCATAAAAACAGTAATGCAAGAAGACGCTCACTCTATTTGGTTTGATTTGGAGACCTTAAAAAAGTTTTTATACCAAGTTGAAAAGAACACCGATAGCAGTGCCAGAGAAGAAAGGAGCTTAGGTATTCGAATTTATTATTCCAGATATCCGAATAATGGCACCTGGGAGAAAAAATATCCAGACTTAAGAGATCTTGCAAGAAGTGAATTGACAAAAAAGTTTGAAGAACATCATACACTGGTACTGGTCCCTACTATACAAAATGGAAAAACCCATATTGATTTTCACCCCTTGGACGTAAGAACATACGGGGAAAAAATGAGTGAATTTCCAGAATATCAGTCTACAAATACAGTAACCTCAATCTTTGCCTTGACTTCTACTAAACGATCAAGTGCTTCAGGTAATATTTCTGCACAAAATCACGGAAGTCTTATCCCTCCTGCTGATGGATCTGGAGAGTCTTTTTAATCTCACATTATGCCAGACTACTTTTACATCTTAAAACCTATCCTGCTATTGTCTGAGATTATGGCTGCAGTAGTAGGATTGGTTTATGTATCTAAATTGAAAAATAGTCGTTGGAGGTTTTTTATTTATTACCTAATTTTTATAGCTGCTCAGGAGACTTTTTGGCATTTTGATTTTGGAATAGAAGCTAAACTAAAACAAATGTATTATGCCTATATAGGTATTCCTATACAGTATATTTTCCTGTATTGGCTCTATGGAGTACAATCTTTGAATAATAGAAAGCTATTTACCATATGTATCAGCATATATTTATTGACCTATCTCCCTATAGAGTTGTTCTTTAAAAAGCTCGAAGTTGTGTATTCTTTAAATCCGTCTGTGGGTACCCTATTTTTGATCGTCTTTGTAATACTAGAATTTTTAAAGCAAATCAAAGATGATAGTATTCTACACTTTAGGGATAATAAGATGTTTTACATAAATTTGGGAGTCATCATGCTTTACGTAGGCACTTACCCCTTATTTTGCTTTTACGGTTTATTGCGAAATCACTACAGAGAAATCTGGGAATTGTATTTCGCTTATTTTTTGATAGCTAATATTATCATGTACACACTATTTGCAATCTCGTTTATATGGGGGAAACATCATTCAAAATAATGCTAGCACTCTTTAATGTGATCTTTCTTGCATTTATTGCAGGCATTATCATATTTATCTATCAATATCAGGTAAAAAAGAAAAAGCACTATCAACAACTATTGCACAAAGATGAAACCCACAAAAAAGAGATCCTTAAAGTACAGATGGAAATTCAAACCAATACCATGAATCACATAGGTCAGGAAATTCATGACAGTGTTGGACAGAAGCTTACATTAGCCAGTTTATATATCAAACAATTACCTATCGATCAATTAGAACAACACACTACCTCTATACAATCGATAAACGACCTCGTAGATCATTCGTTGGAAGAACTTCGACAAATTTCCAGATCCTTGGCGCAAAGTAACCTCAAAAATCAAAGTATTGTCGACTTACTCGAACAACTAAGCGGTAGGGTCAATCACTTGAACAAGTGCAATGTTAAATTTGAGTATCCTCAACCAATCAACATACATTCCGTCGCTGTCAAAACCGTCATCTATCGTATTGCTCAAGAATTTATTCAAAATAGCATCAAACATGCCAAGTGCTCCTTAATCACCATCAAACTAACTCAATATACCGATAAGATTGTACTGTATTTAGAAGACAATGGGATTGGATTTGACATGGGTAGTGTTACCAATGGAGGAATCGGAATCAGCAATTTCGAAAAAAGAGCAAAATGGATTGGGGCTACACTACATTATGATAGCGAAATTGATCATGGAACTCAATTAACTTTAGAAATACCAGAAAATGAATTATAATATTGTTATTGTTGATGATCACATACTTATTGCCAATGCTCTGGCAGAAATTATTTCAAAATTCAAAGATTTCAATGTGGTCTACACTTGCGAAAACGGGAAAGATTTACAGCAAAAAATCAACTCTACTATAAAACCGGATATTATATTACTCGATGTGAGTATGCCAGAAATGGATGGTTTTGAAACTGCCAAGTGGCTAAGCGAAACATACCCGGATATTTTGATCATGGCCTTAAGCATGCAAAATGACGATGCCAGCTTGATTAAAATGATCAAAAATGGAGCTAAAGGTTATATGCTAAAAAACATCCAACCTTTGGAATTAGAAATGTCTTTACAAAAACTGGTCAAAAGGGGAAGGTATTTCCCAGAATGGGCTTCTATAAAGGTTTTCGAAAGTTTAAACGATAAGGATGCTGATGACAAAAACAATATTAAATTATCCAATCGGGAGATTGAATTCCTTAAATATTCTACAACCGAGATGAGTTATAAAGAGATGGCAGAAAAAATGTTCTGCAGCCCTCGTACGGTTGAAAATTATAGGGATAGTTTATTTACCAAATTAGGTTTAAAAACAAGAGTAGGTTTGGCTGTTTATGCTATCAAAAATGGATTTGCTTTAGATGAATAACAGGCCAAAAGTCAATTTTCCCAATTATTTCGCTTGTTTTCGCTTTTGATATCTTACTCTCGTTTCACAAAAAGGTTACGGATAAATTTATCCAGTTTTTCCCTTTTCAGAAGCATTACGCTAGTATCGATTCTTGTGATAAAACCGTAAGGATTGCCATCAATAGACATCTCTCCAGCAATATACAATAGATCATTTTCGTCAATCTGCATTTTACCCAATGTAATTGTAGGGTGTCTAAGCATAATAGATGCGATACCATCAACTCCAAAAGTTTCATCTATGGTTCCATCATTCTTAAGTTTCTTGATCAATATCTCAGCATCATCATTCAGGCTTTTGGACACTACAAATAGTTCCCCTTTCTTATTTACAACAAAATTGGAGTCATACAAATCGGCATTACCATCCACCTGGCCACTATCTCTAAAGGTTTTATCCTGATTACCGTCTACGTCATATTTATTGATAAGATATAATGCTTCAGAATTCGTTTTTATTTGAGAAATATACACTGAAGTATCTGTCAATACTATTTGATCAATAGTTTCATAATCCCCTTCTACCGACAAACAATGTATATTTTGACGTTCCATTCGTTCACTGTTCAAACCAGCCAGATAAGTGGCATGATCCACTTCATTTTCAGTACTTCCAGAATACGCCAAAAACAGATAGTCATCCCGCATGGCAGAACTATCTAATCGATAGCAATGATTGGCATACAAGTCCGAGGATAAGGTCCTTCCTTCACTGCTCAATTTGAGAATAGCTATCTTCTCTTCGGTGGTAGAAACACTAAAATCATTGATTTTTGCAACCACTACAATTTCTCCATTCGATGAGGTATATAAAAACTGACCAAAATTATCATCAGAGTTATCTAATATGCTTTTGGTATAAATTCCTCCTCTACCAAATTGAGTATTCAGCGTTCCGTCTTCAAAAAACTCATTAATATGGATCATCCAACTCAATCCATTCCACAAATTGGATAACACCACTACGGTACCATAAGGTGTGGCGCTCATCGCAACCGGAGTAGTTCCTTCATTATTTAAAATGGCCGAGGTAAAATTAAAAGAGGTATCCTTCTGACCATTTTTAAGCAAACGAATCAAATTACCATTATCATCAGACAAATGCAAGACATAAAGTTCATCATTGTCTGTTAAATTGTAGTCGATGATTCGAGAGGTATTCATCCCCAATTCCTTGAATAAACAAAGGCCATTTCTGGCAAACTTCTCATCAATCTGCTGTGCAGATATAGGAATACAAAGGGCACAAAAAAGTAAAGTGAAAAAATTAATTTTCATGTTTAGTTGGTGTATAGCTTTTAGTCTAAGCCATCACTCAAGAGGTTGGTTAGGATGAAAGATCCAGGGGTAGTTGGATTCTGCTCCCAAAAAAAGAATTAATATGTTATAAAACAAAACCTTTCGACAAACATCTAATAAAATAGATCAAATCACTGAAATTAATTTTGAAATGATCTGTAAGCTGAAAAGGATATTATACTCTTTTCGTTTTTCTGTCTTAATTCACTAAATTAGTAACACTTTAATTTTCAGATAGTTTAACACAAAAATTAAGATTTATGGGCAAAGGAGATAAAAAGACAAAACGTGGTAAAATCCATATGGGCACCTTTGGAAGACGAAGAAAAAGAAAAAAATCTGTTTCCACGATTCCTCCGAAGGCAAAATCCGCCGCGAAAAAAACTACAAAAAAGGCCAAAGAGGAAGAAACAGAATAAATCAAAAGAATTCTTGATATTGCATGACTCTAAAGTCGATGGTATTGAATTTGGGGTCTTTGCTTTTTAGATCCTTATAGATCTGCATACTTCCGATTGCCCGATTTGCAGAACCCGAAGGCGCTGTAAGCGATACGGTTTCAATCATTCTATTAGCTATTACCACCTTATGTATTCTAGGTACCGTATTAGAAACTACTTCTAACTTTAGATCATGTTCTTTTAAGAGTCTTCTAAAAAAATACTCAGGTCCATTTTTGCTATTGCCGCCCATAAAGATCAAACGATCTATTTTTGGATATTTTTCTAAGTAGCCAACCAAATCTCTTAATTGAACATTTTGCATTCCGAGGTCTGAAGCATCGATCTTGTCACGTTCGCAACGCTGTACAATATCACAAACACCAATTCGATTTGCCGTCAAAAATCTTCTTCGTTGCTCTGCGGCTTCGTGGGTGGTCTCATACTTAAGACCAAGATCAAAAATTCGATCCAAGACCGGCCATAACAAACCATTACTGCTACCATAGCAAAAATCTACATCTTTATCATTAAGTGCTCCCGTAGTAAATCTGGGAGGTGGTAAAGTACCCACAATCAACTTTGTTGCTTCTGGAGGGAAAAAAGGTTCGTAAGGATGAATGTGTTGAAACATGATACGAATGTAACTGTATTCTCTAAAAAACAAAAACTAACATATAAAACTACAGAATAAAAGAACTACAGCATTCTTCAGTCCCACGCAACTTTTCTATGGTGAATGGATCTATTAAAGGTAATCAAAAAACAAAAAAACAATGAAAATCAAGATGTTGACTTTATTTTTAGCTTTAGGATGTATCGCTTTGAGTTGCAAAAATGATGATGACTCTCCAATCCAATTCGAATCAACCGCAACAATCTCAGGTTTAGATTTAACACTATGTGCCTGCTGTGGAGGATGGATTATTAACATCGATGAAGAGGAATCTGCAAGGCGTTTTTCTGAATTGCCACAAAACGCTACCATTGATTTAGAAAATTCTACATTTCCAATCACTGTACAATTAAATTGGGAAGCATCTGATGAATATTGTGGTAATGGAATTATTATTGAATCCATCCAATTGATAGAATAAAACTACTCTGAATAAGTATAATCTAACTAAATACTTTTTAAATCCACTCCCGATTTCTGACCCATATGTATTGTTCTAAAATTAGTAAATTGAAGTCCGGGACTAATCTCACATAAATCATAAGAAATTTAGCGACTTCACTAAACCTTTTTAATCAAACGGAGTCTAATACATCAAAACATGTGATGGAAATATATAAAGTTTTATGCTGTCTTTTCATAGTCTTGGGTACAGTTTCATGTAGTGATGATGAATCGACTGTATCATCTCCAGATGCTCAAGAACGCCTGGTAGTACTTCAATACACAAATGCCCCTATAAACATTGAAGGCACAAATGCTCGATTCTCGATGGATGTGTCGTATGATCAATACGACAAAACCAAATTCGATATCTTTTTACCAGATAGTTCTACTCCTACAGGATTGGTGATCTTTATTCATGGCGGTGGATTTACTGGAGGAGATAAAGCATTTATTTACAACTCAACTTTTGAATCAGATATTACCAGGCTGCTCAACAATGGTGTTGCGGTAGCCACAATCAATTATAGACTTCTTGAAACTGGTGATACCGAAGGTGTTTTAAAAAGTTTGAATGATTCCAAAAGAGCTTTACAATATATAAGGTATATTCATAATGAACTAAACATTGACAAAGACAAAATTGTACTATACGGTTCTTCGGCAGGGGCTTCAACTTCATTGTGGTTAGCAACAAATGATGATTTAAAAGAAATAAATAGCGATGATCCTGTATTGAGAGAAAGTACTCGTGTACAAGGACTTGCCATTAAAGCTACACAATCCAGCTTGGATATCGAAAAAAGATGGCTGGGTGATGTTTTTATTGAGTTTGGAATTACTCTAGAAGATATTATTCAAGAGTATGGAGAAGATAGAATATACAACTTTTATGGGGTAAGCAATCAACAAGAATACCAAACTCCAGAGATCGAAACCTATCGCCAACAAGTTGATATGCTTTCTTTTCTTAGCTCAGATGATCCTGAAATTTGGGTTGCGAATACCGGAACACAAAACGATGAACCTACAAGCACAGGTAGTTTTAATCATCATCCTTTTCATGCTAGAGAAATTAAAGAATTTGCGGATGCAGCCGGTGTTCCTAATGTAGCCGTGTATGGAAATCCCATATTATTTAACAACCAGAATGGTGAAGGATATGTTGAATTTCTATTGAGGAAAATCAACGAATAAATTCTGTGAGTATAATAAATAACAAAAGTTTAAGAGGGATCAAATAAAATAGTGCTATACTAGAAGTATATCATAAAAATGTGTAATCAGTAATTCTATACCACTTTTGGTAGCGAACAAAACAAACACTTATGAAAAGAGCATTATTTGTTGTCATCTCATTATTGCTATCTATTTCTTGCGCTAAAAAGAAAAATACCGCAAACAATGAGTTATCTCTTGACCCAAGATACTTTCATATCAAAAGTATAAACACATTTGCCCATTGCAATGGGCCCAATGGCAGGTACACTACACAAGTAATCTCAAAAAAGAATGGATACCTCCTTTTTTCTCAAGTTTACGAATATAGAGACTCCCCATTCATAGGGGAATTAAGCTCAGACAACAAAGGCTACGCTGTTGATAAGGACGGAAAAATTTTAGACACCTTATCAAATGTTGCCGTAGAGATGATTAGAAGTCATGATTTCCATAGATTACAAACCAATCCCTGGTCTTTTTTTAATCAAATCAAATATGAAAAAAACTCTGAATCTAAGATTGATTTATATTCAGGGATTGATAGATTGAACAACCCTGTAAAAATTTATTATGACAACGCTATAGAACAGATTAGAACTATCGAATTTCTAAATATGATGGACACAACCGAAACCATCCAAGTAACCTATCAACAATGGGAAGAAAGTATGTATGGAAAACTTGCAAAGAAGGTCGAAATTATTCAAGCAAAAAAAGATACGTTCCATTTCGATTTCAAAACCATCAAGATAAATGAATAAGAACACCTATTAACTCGCTTCATAACCACTAGTAACTTAAGAAGATTTGCAACCGTAAATAATTTGTATTAAGTTTATTAGAACAAGACGAGTTCCAAGAGTACGTTAAAATAGTTCGTGATTGTATTGTATGTTTAGTAACCAAAGCAAATACCAAAGTCAATATGGCGAAATCAAGCAATCCTATGCCTATGAAAAATTTTATTTCAAAGGTGAAACCAAGGGTATTGCATTAAAATATGTCAAGCAGGGGTATGAAGACTATTTAATAAACGATCAGGTTCTTCGCGTTAAACAGGGACAGTTTATTCTGGTTCCTGAAGGCCAAAAGTTTGAAGCAAAATCCAAATTAGCTTCCCAAAGTATCCATGGGCTTTGCATCGATTTAAATCCTACTACTCTTGATATCGATCTTGCAAAAATGTATGCCAATCCTCTACTCTTTAATCTTCCATTTGATTGTTTGCATTTTTCACCTTTGGTCAAAAAATTGCATACTACCCATTCAAATAAAGACAATAACTCAGAATTGTATAAAACCCTAACTATTCTAAACGAGCAGGTACACACTTTCGCTAAAGAGATTACCGGTCTTCATGAACGCCTCTCCGTTCAATCCAGAAACACAGATACACAAAGAGCTATTCTCATTAAAATGATTTCTTGCAAGAACTTCATTTATCAACATTTCAACCAAAAGATAACATTAGACCAGTTGGCTACCTATACTGGCATTTCTAAGTATCATTTTTCAAGATTGTTTAAGTTGTGTTTTCAGGAATCTCCTCAGGAACTACAAGAAAAGTTAAGAATGGATAAGGCAATTGAGCTACTTCAAAACAATACCATGCAGCTCAATACTATAGCCTATGATCTGGGTTATCATGATTTGGCAAGTTTTTCCAAAAAATTCAAAAACTACTACGATATATCTCCTTCTGAACGCAGGAAAATGACAAATTAGCAATATTTTACAAGCCTCCTTGTTCCTGTCATCTTAATTTTATGAAGTACAGTATCATTTAAATCATTCAGCCAGGTATGCGTTTTTATTTATGTCTTTCTACCCTCATCATCTTCTTTTCATGTAAGACCAAAGCTCAATCCGAAGGTCTGGAGTTGGTATCCCAGCAATTCGTAGCAGCTTACAAAACAATGGACTTACCTCCATTGACTTTGGATTACATAGAAAACCTCAACAATATCCAAAACAAAGATGCGGTACTCGCTCAAGAAAAAACGTTTAATGACCTGGAAGCGGCACTCATCAAAATTAACACCAGTCATTTATCAGAAAGCGAACGATTAGACTTCAATTTAATGAAGTATGAAATAGCCCTCAACAAATTCAGGATCAATCTTGAGAAAAAATGGAATGAAGAAAAACCGGATAAAATTCCTACTACGGGGATTGTTAATGTGCCCAACGGTAAACTATTATATACTTATTTTTTGAAAAAATGGGTCGATGTAAAAGTAACACCTGAAATGATGTTTGATTTTGGTCTGGAAGAGATCGCAAGGGTAAAAAACAAAATGAAGGATATCCAAAGTACGTCCGGCATGGATAGTATTAGTTTCAGAAAACATCTTACAAATCCTGATTTCTTCTTCAATGACCCTGCTGAAATTTTGAAAGCTTACCAGGAGAAGAAGATGGAAGTAGGACATAAGATTACAGAGTTGTTTCCAGGGTTGAGTTCGATACCCGATGTAAGTATTAAAGAATACAAACAAGAAACTCTGATAGAAACCCCTGGTTTTTATCGGCGCAGAGAGAATTCGCTTTATTTCAAATACTTTGAGAAACCCTACAGTAAAAGACAAATAGGATGGTTATACACTCATGAAGGATTACCTGGACACCACTACCAAATTAAATATGCCGAGAAACTTGAGTTATCAGAGATACAAAAGCTTGTGGGTTCTGCTTGTTATAAAGAAGGATGGGCTGCTTACATTGAAGAAATTGGATATGAGATAGGTGCTTATAAAAACAGCTACGATGAATATGGAAAATGGGAATGGGACCTTATCCGGTCTGTTCGAGTAGCCATGGATGTAGGGTTAAACTACTTTGGTTGGTCTGATGAAAAAGCTTTAGCATTTTGGCAACAGCATATACAAGAACAGGATCATATTGCACATCGGGAAATAAAGAGAATGAAGCAATGGCCTGCCCAAGTGATTACTTATAAATATGGAGCTGACAAAATACTAAAATGGAGAAGCCTTTATGAAAAAGAAGCAGATTTTTCAACACTAGAATTTCATAAAAAGATATTACAATATGGAGATATCCCCTTTTATGTTTTAGAAAAACATATTGGTATAGCCGATATTAGAGAAATTCATAATATCCCCTATGTTCAAGCTACTCGAGCAGTAGATGACCCTCTGCAAAGATTGAATCTTGTGCTTCCACAAACCACAACAAAAGCTCCTTTACTCATTTGGATTGGCGGTGGTGCCTGGGCCTATGTAGATAGGAATATTGAAATGAATGTAGTACGCAATATTGCCAAAAAAGGAATCGCCGTTGCCTCTGTTGGGCATCGCCTAAGTGCAGATTGGCGTGATCCTAATCCAGTGGTAGACATTCAATACCCAGATCATGTTAAAGATGTAAGTACTGCGTTAAAATGGTTAATCGACCATGCAGATGAGTATGGCTATGACAAAGAACATATATTTGTTGGTGGGTTTTCTTCGGGAGCACATCTTACTGCAATGCTCGCATTGGATGAACGTTTCTTAAAAGAACATGGATTAACCCAAAATCACATTAAAGGCATCATTCCTGTTAGTGGCACCTATGACATTGAGAACTATCATGAAGCTTTTCTTAATGGAAGCAGACCTCATCTCGCCAAATTACATGTACAATCCGTATTTGGTGACACCAAAAAACATTTTGAAACCGCTTCTGCCACTTCATATCTGGATCATCTATCCGTGCCAATATTACTTCTTTCGGATACAGGGACATTTAATTACACTCGAATTTTTGAAAAAGGGATCAAAAAACGGAACTTCCAAAAACTGGAAGTACGTCATGTTGACTTAACACATGGTGAACTTTGGAGAAACTTATCAGAAGCTCCCAAAAGCGAATACCGAGATTTGATTACTGATTTTATTCAAAAATATTCTGAGGCACCAGAAAAGATGTAAGCATAACGATAGCAAAAATCTCTAAAACTGGAAATATATGAATGGCTGGAAATCGGCAGCATAGGTTTGATAGCAAATAATTGCTACCAAAGTAGCCACTATAGCTTTAATGATAAAATGACTCTTTATAAATAAAGCTTCTATCCAATCCTTTGTTTTATATGGCAACCAATGGGTAATATAGCCTATAAGCATCACGATAAATACCACTCTATATTCCCAAAGCACAGCCAACGCATTTCCCCAGTCCATGTTTGTTGCTACTTGCTGGTAAAACCGTTCGATATGATCCATACTATTTCCTCTAAAATAGATTCTAGTAAATGTGATAAAAACAAAAGTCAATGCAATTCTCCATAATAAGGCATACCAGGCTTTAGAATTTTCGTAAGGACTAATCTTTCTCCAGTATTTATACACCACAATTCCCACTCCATTAAGTCCTCCCCATATGACAAATTTCCAGGAAGCTCCGTGCCACAACCCTCCGATCAACATGGTGATCATAATATTTACATTTCTATTAAAATGCCAAGCTAATCGTGAAGAAAACAAAGTAATAATCAACATGAAACCTACCCCTGCAGCCGCTATTAGAGCTATTCCATAATCAGACACTGCAAATACCCCAAGAAAGGTAAATACCAAAATAAAAGCATATGAAAAAATACTCCCATTACGATTACCTCCAATAGGAATGTATAGATAATCCTTTAACCAACTTGATAAAGAAATATGCCAACGTTTCCAGAAATCACCACAGTGAATCGCTTTGTATGGAGAATCAAAATTGATCGGTAATTTATATCCCATTAATAATGCCAAGCCTATTGCGATATCGGTGTACCCAGAAAAATCTCCATAAATCTGTAGGGAGTATCCAAACATCGCCATGATATTGGTAAATCCAGAAAACATTTCGGGTACATCAAAAACCCGATCCATAAAATTTGCCGCGATATAATCTGCAAACAACATTTTTTTGATCAATCCTTTTAGGATCATATAAGTTGCTTGTCCGAATTCTACTTTGGTGATCTTTATTTCCTTTCGGATCTGTGGAACAAAATCCGCCGCTCGTACAATTGGGCCGGCAACCAACTGCGGAAAAAAGCTTACAAAAAAGCCAAAATCGATAATAGAGTTGAGTGGTTTAATTTGCTTTCTATAGATGTCTACACTATAGCTAATCGTCTGGAACGTATAAAACGAGATCCCCACCGGTAAGATAATCTTATCAACTGTAAAATAATCTACCTCTCCCCAGGTGTTGGCCCATTGCGCAAGATAGTTGATAACCTCATAATTGGTCTGAAACAAATAATTATAGGAATCTGTAAAGAAATAGGCATATTTAAAATAGCAAAGTGTACCCAAATTGATAATTACACTAATCGCTACCAGGAACTTTTGCAAAATGACCGATTTACTCCTGTAAATAGCTTTTCCTAAAAAGAAATCATTGATCGTACTAAAAAGCAGAATCCCAATAAAAAGCCCACTTGTTTTGTAATAAAAAAGGATACTTATCGCAAAAAGATATGCACTCCTAAGGCTTTTTTTACTGTAAACAATCGCATAGATAAAATAGACCACCGAGAAGAACACCCAAAAATCTGCTTGAGTAAAGATTAAAGGAGAGTCCTCTGAAAATGAAAATATGTCTAATAATCTATTCATTAATAATGCTATTCAAAATCGAATTGTTCGGTACTTGCAGTTCTTTTTCCCAGGCATTCGCTAATGCCTGTAATAACAAATCTGCTTTGATTCGATATCCTTTTACGGTAAAATGTATTCGATCTTTGGGCATTAGTTTGTTATTATACCAATCTCTAGATGAGTTAAAGCCCCCCATAATTTCGTAAAAATCCCAAACTGCCATTTGTTGTTCTTTGGCAACTTCATAAATCATTTTTCTTGCTATTCTCGTTCTAGGGTTTGGCACTTTCTTTTTGTAATAAGAATCGTTGGGTACGGTAAGCAGCACTGCACACTCGGGATTTGCCTTTTGAATCAGTTTTATCAGATTGGTATATTGTTGTTTGTATTCCTGAGGCTCAAAATCTGGATGATAGGCATCGTTTGTTCCCACCGAAACAATAAACAGATCAGGTTTATACAATAACAGCTGATCATCAAAATATTCGCATCGTTCGTAGTATGAAAAACTTCCTCCATTCACTCCGATAGAGGTATATTGAATTCCTTTATTATCATTCATCAATTCTATTCCCATCATTAAGAACTCAGCTTCTTCATGATCTTCAACTCTTCGAATACAGAAATCGATTTCCTCTACTTTTTTGGTCAGTTTATACTCAATAAAGTGGGCTTCTTTGTTTTCTTTTATTTCTGAGACTAATCCAGCTTCTTTAAATGCAATTTCGTAGTCCGTACTCCAATCATCATAAAAGATTCTGATCTTGTCAAAATCATACATATCTTGATGATAGTTGTTCCCATTAGCTTTAATTTTTACATTGGCCAAAGAATCTTTGAATACAGCGGTTACTCCAGAGAGTCCCCAAGCTACGCTATCTTTTCTTACCGAACAGCGATATCCTTGCCACTCTCCATCATGTTCTACTCTGTAGTTACCGGGATTATTGGTTTTGGCAATTTTATAAGGATAGATAAAACCTCTTTGCCCTTTGGCCGTTGGGCCCATGGTCTGTAAATACGATCTCAAACGATTAGAATAAATATCTGCCTGGATATGAGAGCCTCCGATATGAAAAATATGCAAATCGGTTTTTCCTCCCTTTGCTATGGTATCCATTTTATGAAAAAGTGTCTTGAAAGCGGGAGAATACTCTGCCATTTTTATCGTATTGGCTTTCCAGTTCACAAAGGGATATTTTCCTTCTATAGAATCTAACACATAAGTTTGCGCCATAGCAGGTACCGCAACTAAGTATAGGTAAAACAACAGTTTTTTACACTTCATTTTTTTCGGGTTCTTTAAGGTCTAGGTATAGGGCAGTAAAAAATAGTTCAGAAATTATTTTGGTTCCTTTCCAGGTAAAATGCATATAGTCTTTGGCAGTAAGTTTTTCTTCTACCCATAACTCCATAGATCCTTTCCCTCCCATAGCATCATACATACTCCAATATGCTACATCATTTGACAAACAGGTTTCCATCAACTTAGTATTGAGATAAGGCAATAAGGGATAGGTTTCCATTTTACCATTAACTGGTAAGCACATATCTGTAGGGCCTATAAATATAAAGTTAGCATTTTTGGCTCTTCGTCGTATCCAATTGACCTGGGTTTTGATGCGATTTGCGTATTTATCGACATCGATAGAGTCTTTGAGATAAGGCATAGTATTACCCCCATACTGCATGATCACTATTTTGGGTTTCAACTGTCTCACCATTCGTGAGTAAGTAGTTGCATTAGCCCTTGCAAATATGGTTCCTGAGGCTCCACGCATGGCTATATTATCAATTTGCACTCTTGATCCACCATCCAGTGTTAATCCATAAAAATCTGCACTTACCTTACCTTCTAATTCTATTTTGAGGTTGGTTGGTGTAGTTAATGTCCTAATTTTGTATTGATGATATCGTCCATCAGGTATTAAACTATCTTGCTGAATCAGTTCCCCGTCATTGTACACAGAAATCTTGATAGGAACGTTACAATTGCCATAATGCAAACCAATGTTGGTAAACCTTCGAAACTTGGCATAGGTTTTTTTGGACTTACCGATAGTAACCGAAGCTTTGATTACTGGCAAGGAATCTAGTACAGCACTATCAGGTAGTTTTTTCTGATACTCTGTAAAACGGGATACCGAAAGATACGCCCCGTACTTTCTATGTGAAAACTTCTTTTTGTTGGGTCGAAAAAGGCATATCGTTCCCAATTTTCACTAGGTTCTACAATAGCACTTATTTGACGATAAACAGGCATTAATGGTATAAATCCAGGACCACTACCTCCATACATATGCTGTAATCGGTTTCGTAAATAGGCAGTAATTCTATCTCCTTCGATCTGAGAATCTCCATAATGTAGAATCCTACATGATTTTGAAGATAACTTTCTACGCAACTGGTTGGCAAAATCCGGATTGCTATCGGGATATCGTATTCGTACTAAACGGGTAGTATCAATTTTTGAAAAATCCGGTAGTTGCTTGATTTGTTGCACTTCTGCAATCTGATTATCCTCTGGAGTTTCTATTTCCAACGGAGTAACAATCTCGGTAACTTCCAGAATATCTTGTCTGGTAAGGGACGAATCTTTTTCTAAACCCAAAAAGGTAGTGTAGGTAGGGTATTTTAACGAAACCCCTTCATAAGAAAAACCATCATCCTGAGTTTGCTCTTTTTGCACTCCTCCTTTCTGACTCAAGAACATTAATCCAAACAATGCTCCTAGCACCAAAAATATAAACAATGATATTTGAATAGGCCTAATTTTCAACGTTTCCCGGGGTATTTTCCTCTTATTTAGTAAAAATAGAAAGATTTTGGAAACTTCAAAGGTTTAACTCTGTTATTGACAACAACTTCTACCAATAATCAACAAATAAAAAGGATGAACCAGTAGTTCATCGTTTTGTTGCATATTTAAATTAAAAAATAAGATGCTATCTTGTGTCTTAAAATCGAGTTCTAGCCAAAGTAATATCGACACTTTCTTCTGTGCACGTTTCACCTTGTAAAAAGGTACATTGCTCTTCCTCTTCATCTATAAAATATCGATTCAACCCGGCATTAAGATTACGAGATCTGTTGTAGTAATAGGTTCCCGAAGTATGATTATATTCTCTCACCTCAACACGATACCCAACAGTTATATTTCTATTAAGATTGGCAGTTGTGGTATAGCTTCCATCTGTAAAAACATCTACAAATACATTAAATGCTTGTTCAAAATCTGGATATTCTGTATAACTATATTCCAATTCTCTATCGATTCGTAAAGCTCTTGGAAATAAAGCTCTGGCCGCTATTAGGTCTCCATTAGAAAAAGTAACTCCTCCTCTTGCTGTGTGCCACATTACGGATTGTGTATCATTTTCTGCAGTACCAGGTATATTGATTGCACTACTCTCTCCATTAGCTCTCCAATCGGTATGCCTGAACCCCACACAATGTCCTAACTCATGTACAAAAACATTTCTCCTTAAGTTAGCTCCAAACCGCATCAACTCATCTACATTGATGGTTACGGTATTAAAAGGTCTACCGTTGGTAGGAAAACCAGCTCGCCCAAGGACATCGGCATCTTCTACACCAAAATCGCTACGCATAGTTATGTGCGCTTGATTTGCATTAAATACTCTTACAAAAAACAAAGCACAATTATTAATTCCATTCCAAGCATTAATTGCATTTACCGCATCATTACGCAACGTATTATTTAATGAATTATCTATAAACACCTGAATACGCATTCTTTCCAGAGAAACCGTTTTCCCGTTATTATAAGCTTGTTTGCTTATATCATCAAGTTCTTGTTCATAATCTTTAATATCCTTGCTATATAATAAATCTGGCGGAGCCAAAAAGAAATCTTTGGTTTCATAAATACTGCCTTTCTCATATCCTTGTTTGTATAACCATTGAACCACAGGATGGTTATCTGGAGCTATTTTTTTGAAGTCTTCCTGAAGCACAGAACTCTCGTTGGCAGCATCAAAAACTTCATCAGGTTCATTTTCGCAATTGGTTAAAATAAAAGAGCAGACGAATACATAGGCAATTGTACGAAATACATTTTTCATGATTTATAAATTAAGTTTGTTAATAGGCTTAAGTTATAAATCGTCTACGAGCTACATGTGTCTTTTCTGTTATGAAAAGTTTAAACCAAGATTAGAATAAGTTTGCACCTTAACCTGTATCTTGACTTAATATCTTCATCAAAAAGAATGATAAAAAAACCGAACATCGGTTCATCCTTTCATTATTTCAACAGATCAAAAAAACAGTTTTTATAAGGCTTTACGGTAGTAAAGATCAAATGAATTCAAATTTCATTTTTGGGTTAAGTTTAACTGAAGTTGAGAAAAACTTAATAAACATAAAACCTAACTTTAGTTTAATAATTATTAACCTTAAATATTTTACAATGAAAAAGAGAAATTTGAACAAGTTGACTTTAAACAAAAACATTATTTCGGACCTTCAAAAGAGAACAGTAAATGGAGGTCACTTACCTGGTTCTATTGGAGGAACTTGCCATTCTGACTTAGGAACATGCGGACCAGGAGAGAGTTTGGAAGCTTTTCCGGCACCTTGTCATATTGGGTAATCCAACCAAACATTCATAAGTAAAAAATGGGGCTTTGAAAGCCCCATTTTTAATTAGATTTTGTTTGTTTATTTTAAAGTGATCACCAAATCATCAGCCTCTACCATTGTTCCACCTTTTAGTACAATCTTTTTGACCACAGCATCTTCATTGGCAGTAATAGTAGTTTCCATTTTCATCGCCTCTATAATAAACAGCGGATCATTTTTCTTAACAGCCTGACCTGTTTTTACCAATATCGAAGATAACGAACCTTGAAGAGGCGCCCCGATTTGTTTGGCATCGGCTTTATCCGCTTTAGCATGAACCACTTTATCCACTTTTATCGAATTGTCTTGTATCTGTACATTTCGAGTTTGCCCATTCACTTTGAAGAAAACGGTTACTTTACCTTCTTCATTAGGCTCTCCTACTGATACTAATTCGATCAATAGTATTTTTCCTTTATCCAACTGCACAATAATCTCTTCTCCCGGAGTCATCCCATAGAAGAAATTCTTTGTGGGGATATTCATTACATTCCCATACTTCAAATGATGGTTATAGGCTCCTGCATATACTTTTGGATACAATTTATAAGATAGGAAATCAGTAATGTCTAACTCTCTTCCCATTCCTTTTTTGAATACCTTCTCAAAATCTTTGTATTCTTCTTCAAAATCAATAGGCTCCAGATGTGCATTAGGTCGATCTGTGAAAGGTTTTTGATCTTTTAATATTGATTTTTGAAGCTCCTTAGGAAATCCTCCTTCTGGTTGCCCAAGTTCACCTTTGAACAAGCTTACTACAGATTGAGGGAAAGAAATGGTTTCTCCTCTTTCTTTTACATCTTCGATGGTTAAGTTATTACTCACCAGATACTGCGCCATATCCCCAACCACTTTGGAACTTGGAGTAACTTTTACAATATCTCCAAACAATTCGTTTACTTCTCCATACATCTTTGTAATCTCGTGGAAACGATCTGCTAATCCCAAGCCTTGAGCTTGAGGCTTTAGGTTAGAGTATTGTCCTCCTGGAATTTCGTGCTGATATACTTCTCCCGTACCTGCTTTTAATCCAGATTCGAATACATAATAATATTCTCTCACCGCTTCCCAATAATTAGAATACTCGTTAAGTTTTTGAATATCCATTTCGTTCTCTCTTTCGTGATACTTAAGCACTTCTACCAAAGAGTTGAAATTAGGTTGCGCGGTTAATCCCGAAAGTCCTCCCAGAGCCACATCTACTACATCCACTCCTGCTTCCATAGCTTTGAGGTACGTTGCTGATTGTACCGAAGAGGTATCATGCGTATGTAAATGAATAGGAATATTAATTTCTGACTTTAATGCAGAAACTAACTCATAGGCCGCATAAGGTTTTAACAACCCCGCCATATCTTTAATTCCTAAAATATGTGCTCCAGCATTTTCTATATCTTTTGCCAATTGCACATAATACTCCAAGGTGTATTTTGTTCTTTTTGGATCCAAAATATCCCCGGTATAACATAATGACCCTTCTGCTAATCCTCCGGTTCTGGTCCGAACATGCTCGATACAAGGCGCAATAGATTGCATCCAGTTTAAAGAATCAAAAATTCGGAATACATCTACTCCGTTCTCCCAGGATTGTTCTACAAATTTACCGATCAAATTATCTGGGTATGCCGTATATCCGACTCCGTTTGACCCTCTGATTAGCATCTGCAACAGAATATTAGGCATCGCCTCACGAAGCAGTCTAAGACGCTCCCAAGGATTTTCTTTTAAGAATCGCAGACATACATCAAAAGTTGCTCCACCCCATACTTCCATACTGAAAACTTGTGGATGGTTTTTTGCAAATCCCTCAGCTACTTTCAACATATCATAGGTTCGCATACGTGTTGCCAACAAACTTTGATGCGCATCTCGCATAGTGGTATCTGTAAAATGGATTTTTTTCTCATTTTTTAACCACTCTGCAAACTTTTCAGGTCCAAGTTCTGTAAGCAAGTCTTTGGTTCCTTTTTGATATCCACCTTTTTCATCATACTTAGGCACTTGTGGCGTCACAAAAGTTTTAGTTGGATCTAATTTCTTTACATCTGGATTTCCATTTACGATAACATCTCCTAAGAAATTAGCCAATTTGGTCGCTCTGTTACGAGATTCTTTTATTTTGAAAAGTTCTTTCGTATCTCTGATGAAGTTTACCGTTACCGCACCTTTTCTGAAGGTATCATGATTCAAAATATTATCCAGGAAAGGCATGTTGGTTTTCACCCCTCTGATTCTGAATTCAGAGAGCGCTCTTCTCATTTTTCTACAAGCCCCATCCAATGTTCTACTATTGGCAGAAACTTTTACCAGCATCGAATCAAAGAAAGGAGAAATCGTTACCCCTTGATATACACTACCAGCGTCTAATCGAATCCCAAATCCTGAAGCACTACGATAGGTAGAAATGGTTCCATAATCTGGTTTGAAGTCATTTTCCGGATCTTCTGTAGTAATCCTACATTGTACAGCATATCCGTTGACTTTTAAGCTTTCCTGACTTCCAATTTTAATTTGTTTGTCAGATAGCTGATATCCTCCAGCAATAAAAATCTGAGCTTTGATCAAATCAATTCCAGTTACGATTTCGGTAACCGTATGCTCCACTTGCACTCTTGGGTTTACTTCTATAAAATAAATACTTCCATCATCATCTACCAAAAATTCTACCGTCCCAATATTGTTGTAATCTACTGCCTTACATATCGTAAGTGCGTAATTATACAAATTGTCCAAAATATCTTGTGCAACGCCAAATGAAGGAGCATATTCGATTACTTTTTGGTAACGTCTTTGTACCGAACAATCTCGTTCAAAAAGATGCACCATATTACCATGATGATCTGCTACAATCTGTATCTCAATATGCTTTGGATTCTCAACAAACTTCTCCAAAAACACAGTATCATCTCCAAATGCATTAAGAGCCTCTCTTCTTGATTCGGGATATGCTTTTTCTAATTCTTCTGCATTTCTAATCACACGCATACCTCGACCACCTCCTCCAGATGCTGCTTTCAGCATTACCGGAAATCCAATTCGCTTAGCTTCTTTAAGTGCAACCTTTATATCTACAAGATCTTCTTTGTTGCTTTCGATGATAGGAATGTTATTCTCTATAGCCACCTTCTTTGCAGTGATCTTATCTCCTAACGAACGTAGTACTGATACTTTTGGTCCAATAAAAATGATTCCATTTTCCTGACATTGCTCTGCAAAGTCAGCGTTCTCAGAAAGAAAACCATAACCCGGATGAATCGCATCTACGTTATTATTTTTAGCAACTTTAATGATTTCCGGAATATTCAAATAAGGTTTTAATGGCTCGTGATTTTCTCCGATTTGATAGGCTTCATCAGCTTTATATCGGTGTAAAGAATAACGATCCTCGTAGGTATACACCCCTACAGTTTGTAGCCCAATTTCTGTACAAGCTCTAAAAATTCTAATGGCAATTTCACCACGATTGGCAACTAAAACCTTTTTAATTTGCATAATTTAAATTTTGAGTTTAGAACACTTTTAGCGAACATTCGCTGCGAAGATATTGATAAGATAAATTCTTTGCAATAGATATTTTAAAATATTAGAAAAAGAATATAAAGTTTCTTTTTTGAGCTTTTTTTCTTTTTCAACACATTTTCTCTAACATAACCTTAACATAAATTAACGAATCCTATAATAAGATTATCGGCCGCTTTACCGTTTTAAAAACAACCATTCCAATATAATATTCACTAATTAAAAAAATCAATTAAGCATGAAAAACAGGGTAATTACGCTTTTAAGTCCGCTATGCTTCGGTCTATTTTTATTTGTTGGTTGCCAGAATGATGACAACGAGCAAGAGATTCCAACCGAACAGGTCACGACCTCTATACAATATAAGGATATTGAAGCGGCTAATCAAAGAATTCAAGCATTTGTTCAGGATGTATTTACTTTAGAATCAGGTTTTGTTGCTAATCGAATAGTACCTACAAAATCCAACGACTGTGTAACTACAACTTCTGAGGTTACCGAAACTACACGGACTATAACCATAGATTTTGGAGACGGATGTGAAGTAGGTCAAGGTGAAGTGATCACCGGGTTGATCAGGATGAGTTTTAGCGTAGACCTGGATGCTGAAAATAAGGTTACCATTACCTACACCGTAGAGAATTTTACCTACAAAGATATTTCTGTTAACGGAACTGCTACCTCTATATTTACATTTGATCGTGATGCAGGTACTCGAAAATTTACTACAGATTCTAATTTCACCTTTGGTTGGGGAGATGGTCTTTCTGCCACTAGTGTCACCAATTTTGTAAATGAAACTTTCTTTGAAATGAATGCAGATGCCCCAGGTAATTTTGATTTCTACAACCTTACCTCTGGAACTAGTACTACAACGTTTAGTAATGGAGATGTGTATGCAGTAGAAATTACGACTCCGTTGCGAAATGAAAGAGGTTGTGTCTACACGGTGAGTGGAGTTGTTGTGACTTCAGAAAATAGCGATACTTCTACTTTGGATTATGGAGATGGAACCTGCGACAATTTAGCTACGCTGACTGATAAAGACGGAAATGAAACAACCATAGAGTTATAATACCATAGTAAACATCGTCATATTGTGGTATTCACCGTTTTGGCTCCCCTTGCCAAAACGGTTTTTTTATGCTATTTCTGTATCTTGTTGTAGTAGGCTTTTTCGGTAACTTCCGACCATTTTGCGATTTTTTTCTGAAAGTTGGAGTAACTCTCATACACCTCTTTGGTCAACGGATCGTCTCCTACCATTTCTTGTAAAGCTTCATCAGTATATCCTCTCAGCGCATCCAAAGTTTCTTTAGAAAATTCTCTAACCTCAACTCCCTCTTCATTCACCAATTTATCCAAATAAATCCCATTTTGCCTATCAAATTCTGCCAACACCCAAACTTGTGCCCGTTTTGAAGCCGCCTCCAAAACCGCTTGTAAATGTGGAGGTAAACCATCATATAAATTCTTATTTACAAAAAACTCCAATTGAGAACCCGTTTCGTGCCAACCCGGTGTATAGTAGTATTTCGCAATTTTATGAAATCCCATTTTATAATCGTGATAAGGACCTATCCATTCGGTAGCATCTATTACTCCTCGTTCTAGACTGGTATATATTTCACTACCGGCCACCAATACCGCAGCACCACCTGCTTTTTCAAGGACCTTTCCTCCTATACCTGGTAATCTCATTTTCAACCCTTTAAAATCCTCCACAGAATTGATTTCGCGATTAAACCAACCTCCCATTTGCACTCCTGTATTTCCTCCCATAAAAGGAACCAGATTAAATTTGGCATAGGTTTTTTTCCATAGTTCATATCCTCCTCCGGTTTCTAACCACGAAGTAATTTGCTGGCTATTCATACCAAAAGGAACCGCAGCAAAAAACTGAGCTGCCGGTGTCTTCCCCGCCCAATAATAAGACGCTCCACACCCCATCTCAATCGTTCCTTGCGAAACTGCATCAAAAGCTTCTAAAGGCGGTACTAGTTCCCCTCCTCCATATACTTTGATTTTTATTTGTCCGTTGGATAATTCTTCAACCCACTCTGAATACTTTTCTGCCACTTCTCCCAAAACCGGGAAGTTAGGAGGCCATGTCGTGGTCATTTTCCAATAAAACACTTTGTCCGGTTTTGAAGTATTGTACACCGTATTGGGATCCATACTTGCTGGGGGATCTCCCAAACAAGAAGAGAATAATAGTGGTAGCAAGAAAAACCAAAAAGAAGCTTTTGTAAATTGCTGAAAGGGTTTGAAATTTAAAAAACGCATAGTTATCTATATTATCGATGAAACCAACAAGTGATTTCTATTATTTTGATATGAAAATGATTTCAGGAAAAAACACCACCAAACTTACAATGAACAATTGTATCACGATAAACGGAATGATCCCTTTGTAAATCTGACTTGTTTTTACCGTTTCTGGAGCAACCCCTTTTAGATAGAACAAGGCAAAACCAAAGGGCGGGGTCAAAAATGAGGTTTGTAGATTTAACGCAATCAAAATCCCTACCCAAAGCATATCCATCCCAAAAGCATTAAATACCGGAGTCACCACCGGAACAATGATGAATACAATTTCAATAAAATCAATAAAAAATCCTGCTATAAAAACCACCAACATCACCAACAAAAGAAATAGCAACGGAGTTAGGTTTGAAGACATTATGATTTCTTGCAAATACGCGTCTCCTCCAAGAGTTCTAAATACCAGGGTAAAAGTTGTAGCTCCCAAAAGAATAAAAAACACCATTGAAGTGAGCTTAGCCGTCTCCTGGCCTACTTCTTTCAAAATCTTTAACGAGAACTTTTTCTGAATAATCGTAAGCAAAGTAGCACCAATGGCACCAATTGCAGAGGCCTCGGTAGGAGAAGCAATTCCTGTAAAAATAGACCCTAACACCAAAACAATCAATAACACCGGAAGTAATAACACCTTTATTACTCTTGCTCCAAATTGGGATCCTCTAAACTCCTGTATCTCCTCTGCTGGTATACTTGGAGCATCTTCTTTACGAATCCAGGATATGATCAAAATATAAATGATATAAAGACCAACCAATACCATCCCCGGAAATAATGCTGCAGAAAATAGAGCTCCTACATCTACAGATGCCGCTCCTCTGGAAGAACTATTGATCGTATCCGCCAGCAATACCAGAACTATCGAAGGCGGGATAATTTGCCCCAAAGTTCCTGAAGAAGCGATCACCCCCGTAGCTAACTCAGTTTTATACCCTCTTTTGAGCATAGTGGGTAAACTTATTAATCCCATAGTCACTACAGTTGCTCCAACGATTCCAGTTGAAGCTGCTAACAAGGCACCTACAATCACAACAGAGATGGCTAATCCTCCTCTTACTCTTCCAAACATCATGGCCATGGTTTCTAACAAACTTTGGGCTAGTCCTGATTTTTCTAGCATAATCCCCATGAAAATAAATAAGGGGACCGCCATAAGCACATAGTTATTGACTACACCCATTATTCTGGAAGGCAACAGATAGAACGTAGACATCTGAAAAACATCTGGCGCTAATAAGGAAACGCCATAGGCAAAGGCTATAGAAATCCCGCCCAAAGTGAACGCAACAGGATAACCTCTTAAAATCAGAATAAAAATAATTACAAAGAGTACAATTGCTAAATATTCCATTAATTATCTTTATTTCGAAGGATTTGAATTGATTTTAAAATGCTTGACACTCCTTGCAACAGGAGGAAAACAAACCCAAGGGTAATGCAAAATTTAAGGACATACAGTGCAGGCAATCCACCAGGTTGTGGAGAACCTTCACCTATCATAAAAGAAGACAAACCATAGTACCAAGACGATACAATAACTACATAGCACCAAGGAATTAGCAGGAAAACTGCTCCTAAAAGATCGATCCAGGCTTTACCTTTTTGAGATAGTTTGGTATAAAAAATATCTACCCGTACATGCTTATCAAATTTGAAGGTATATCCGGAAGCCAACAAAAATAACATCCCGAATAGATAAATTTCTATTTCTATCATCCAGACGTAAGTAAATTGGAAAACATAACGAATGACAACATCCAACC
The DNA here is from genome assembly GCF_055808215.1 of Aquimarina sp. KJ22-3. Classification (NCBI taxonomy): domain Bacteria; kingdom Pseudomonadati; phylum Bacteroidota; class Flavobacteriia; order Flavobacteriales; family Flavobacteriaceae; genus Aquimarina; species Aquimarina sp. KJ22-3. Next base: position 3,963,076 of record NZ_CM147859.1, read on the forward strand.
CTATGATAATAGCTAATAACACCGACACCCAACTCACCGTTGTGCCAATTTTTTCACCAATCTCATCAAGGATATTGATTATCTTTTGCATCTAAGAATTTGTATGAAGCATATCTGAGGGAAAGATACTAAAATTAGATGCAGCAAAAAATAAAAAACAATAGCCGTACTATCTCACAAAAACTAATTCATTTGGTTTTACCGTATGCTCTTCGCTAAAACCATACCCTTCATAATTAAAGCCTTTTAGATCTTCGATAGTTTTTGCATCGGTATCAATGATATAGCGCACCATCATACCTCTGGCTTTCTTGGCAAAAAAACTAATCATTTTAAGCTTGTCTCCTTTCCAGTCTTTAAACTGTGGGGTAATTACAAGAACTTTTAATGCCTTTTTATCTACCGCACTAAAATATTCATTACTGGCCAAATTAATAAACAGTTCACCTTCGTCTAACTCTTCGTTGAGCTTTTCGGTAACCGTTTTTTTCCAGAATTCGTAAAGATTATTTTTGCGCCCTACCTTGAGCTTGGTTCCCATCTCTAATCGATAAGGTTGTATTAAATCCAAAGGTTTAAGTACTCCGTAAAGCCCGGATAAGATACGTAATTTATCTTGTAAAGCATCCAACTTACCTTCTGGAAGATTATAGGCATCCAGACCTGTGTAGACATCCCCATTAAACGCATAAACTGCTGGTCGTGCATTATCTTTAGTAAATGGAAGGTGGAAATCCTGATTACGTTGCCAATTTAATTGAGCGAGCTTATCACTAATCCCCATAAGATCTGAAAGTTTCTTTGGAGATTTTTTCTTAAGAACTCCATTCAGTTTTTCTGATTCTGATAAAAAAACTGGCTCACTAAATCTTTGAGTGGGTAATTCGGTTTCAAAATCCAACGATTTTGCGGGAGATACTACAATTTTCATTTACTATTTCTTTTTTGATACCCAAAAATACAATTGTACTATCAAAAATAAAACCTGCAAATGTATTTCTTATCTATTTAGGTATTTGTAAAAGTTATCCAAGACTCAAACTCGCATAAAACTGTTTATACCAAATGATGCAGTTTAGCGTATTGCAACAGCATTATTGTTTTCCCATCTTTGATTTCGCCAGTAGTAATCATAGTATAAGCCTTCTCAAAGTCTAATTCTATAACTTCAATATGTTCTTGCTCTTCTTGCACACCTCCTCCTTCACTTACCTTCATATCTTTGGAATACTCGGCTACAAAAAAATGAATGATCTCGGTAACCGCTCCCGGAGACATATACGACTCCATTACCTTTTCCACCTTAGAAATTCGATATCCGGTTTCTTCTTCTGTCTCTTTTCGTATACAATCTTCTGGATGATCACCATCTAATAACCCTGCACAGGTTTCTATCAAAAGCCCCGTTTCGTTTTGGTTCACATAAGTAGGAAGTCGAAATTGCCGGGTAAGTACTACAGTTTTATATTTCTTATTATACAAAAGGATAGTGGCACCATTGCCGCGATCATAAACTTCTCTCTGGTGTGATTCCCATGTACCATTATTATTTTGATAGTCGTAGGTAATCTTATGGAGTTTATACCAAAGATCAGATAGTAGTTCTTTCTCTTTTATGTTAACCCTTGGGTTATTCATTAAAAATGTATGAATTTATACGCTTATTGCTAAGAGCTATTCTGAAGACAGCTGATTTTTTGCATAGTTTCTCCACCGTTCAACACATTGTTCCATATCCTCTGGTATCGAAGTTTCAAAATGCATTTTTTCTCCGGTAGTAGGATGCACAAAACCGAGTGTTCTAGCATGCAAAGCCTGTCTTGGTAATATCTTAAAACAGTTTTCTACAAACTGTTTGTATTTGGTAAAGGTAGTACCCTTAAGGATCTTTTCGCCTCCATATCGTTCATCATTAAAAAGTGTATGCCCGATATATTTCATATGCACACGAATCTGGTGGGTTCTTCCGGTTTCCAGTCGACACGAAACCAAAGTCACATACCCAAGACGTTCTAAAACCTTAAAATGTGTAATAGCTGGTTTCCCCTTTTCTGCCTCCTCACCTTCAAACACGGTATTTTGCAATCTGTTTTTTGGATGACGACCTATATTTCCTTCTACCGTACCTTGATCCTCTTCAATATTACCCCAAACAATAGCTACATATTCGCGTTCACTGGTTTTATCAAAAAACTGTTTCGCCAAATGTGTCATCGCTTCTTCCGTTTTGGCAATCACCAGCAAACCACTGGTGTCTTTATCGATACGATGCACTAACCCTGGTCGATCGCTGCTGTTATTGGGCAAGTTATCAAAATGATAGATTAATGCATTGATCAAAGTCCCCGAGTAGTTACCATGCCCTGGATGAACTACCATCCCAGCTGGTTTATTCACCACAAGTAACACATCGTCTTCGTAAACAATATCTAAAGGTATATTTTCTGGTGTTAACAGGTTTTCATAAGGTGGATGTGCAAACAATACCCGAACGATATCATTTGGTTTCACTTTATGGTTAGACTTTACGGGTACATCATTTACAAATACACTTCCTGCCTTGGCTGCCTGTTGTATTTTATTACGTGTCGCGTTTTCTACAAAGTTCATCAAGAACTTGTCTACTCTTAGTGGTACTTGTCCTGCTCCCGCTACAAATCGATAATGTTCGTAGAGATCATCTTCGTTAGCACCAAAATCTCCTGTATCTACGTGTTCTTCCAAAATTAATTTGAGAGGTTAATTGAGCCTGATTTTCCATCACCCAGAACCAAATCAATAGTAGAAGTCTTCATTAGTTTGGTACCTGGTTTTAATCGTTTACCATTAAATCGCATTTCTAATACCATATCTCTTGCGATATTAGGCTGATAAGTAACCGAACCAATTTTAAAGCCAAGGGCAATCAGTTTTGGTTCTGCTTGTCTTCTCGTTTTTTGAACCACATCTGGAACTTCAATTTTGCGATATCCTGATGGATTTAAGGTAACGTATATCTTTCTATTCTCTTTTACTTCGCTTCCTGCAGGTGGATTTTGCTCTATCACCGAATATCTAGGATAATCCGGGTTAAAGTTTGCAGAATCCTGCACTTCGTATCGCAAATCTTTCTCTTCAAGGATACCAGCTACCTCATCCAGCGTTTTCTTACTTAAACTCGGTACAACAATACGCTGATGATGATTAGTTGTACTTTCTAACCATTCTAAAGCTACAAAAGCTAATATCGCAACCATAGCTATGGCAATAACCACTTGGATTAGAAATATTTTACTGTATACAAATCCAAAAAGATCCTTGAAAAAATTCATAAATGTCTTCATAGTTTGGACAAATATATAAAAACGGAAAGTTTTAAGCTTTTCTTATAAGATAAATGATATTTTTGTTTTCAAAAGTCATTCAATGAAGCGAAATGTTGCGATCTTAATGGGGGGATATTCCAGCGAATATGAGATATCTATTCAAAGTGGAAATGTGGTTCATAAACACATCGATAAAAATCGGTATCAATCTTTTCGAATTGTCATTAGTAAAGACGAATGGTACTACCTGGATGACGACGACAAAAAACATCCTGTAGACAAGAATGACTTTTCACTTTTACTGGATGGGCAAAAAATCACTTTCGATGTTGGGTTTAATATTGTACATGGTACACCAGGAGAAGATGGACTACTTCAGGCGTATTTTGAATTGATCGGAATTCCGCAAACCGCTTGTGATTTCTACCAGGCAGCACTTACTTTCAATAAAAGAGATTGTATCAGTACCTTAAAACCTTACGGAATCCCAACGGCTACCAATTACTTTTTGAATAAAGGAGACACAATAAACGCAAAAGACATCTTGAATACTGTTGGTCTACCTTGCTTTGTTAAGGCTAATAAAGCAGGAAGTAGTTATGGTGTTTCTAAGGTAAAAAGTGAAGATGAACTCCTTCCTGCAATAGAGGTAGCCTACAAAGAAGATGATGAGATCATTATTGAATCTTTTTTGAGCGGTACAGAAGTATCAGTTGGTGTCATTACTTACAAAGGAGAAGATCTGGTTTTACCAATTACTGAAATTGTTTCTGAAAACGAGTTTTTTGATTACGAAGCCAAATATCTAGGAAAATCTCAAGAGATTACACCCGCTAGATTATCCAAAGAAGATGAGGAAAAAGTAAGAGTACTTGCTTTAAAAATATATCAAATCTTAAAAATGAAAGGGTTTTCGCGAAGCGAGTATATTTTTCATGATGGAGAACCTTACTTTGTGGAGATGAATACCAATCCTGGTTTTACTGAAGCCAGTATTCTTCCACAGCAAGCAGCTGCTATTGGGATAAGTATACAAGAACTAATCACCAACACCATTGAAGAAGCAATACAGAAAGGATAGTTTATATAATTTTTTATTTCAGTTATATTTGTAAACACATCATCATTTGTAAACTCATGAGAAGAGCTGTTTTTCCCGGATCTTTTGATCCCATCACTTTAGGACACTATGATATTATAGAAAGAGGTTTAACTCTTTTTGATGAAATTATCCTGGCGATAGGAGTAAATGCCGAAAAAAATATATGTTCTCTCTCGAGGAAAGAAAAAATTTATTGAAGATTCCTTCAAAGATGAACCAAAAATCAAAGTAATGACCTACCAAGGACTTACCGTAGATTTTTGTAAAAAACAGGACGCTAATTTTATTCTTAGAGGATTGCGTAACCCTGCGGATTTTGAGTTCGAAAAAGCCATCGCTCATACCAATCGTAAAATGTCTGAAATAGAAACCGTTTTTCTATTAACCTCTTCGGGTAAGAGTTATATTTCTTCCTCTATCGTACGTGATGTCATCCGTAACGGCGGAGATGTAACCGGACTGGTACCGGATACCGTAAAAGTAAAGTAACCTTAGCGATACTTATTTTTATTTTTTTACGTTATAGCCTTTTATTAGACACCCAATTCTATTTATCAACTTAACGCTTATTACTCATGCTAACCAAAAATCTAAAATTACTCTATCTTCTTATTCTTGTCTCTTTAGTTATTGCCTGTAGTGGTGATGATGAAGCCTCTCCCGATGAAACGGGTGGTGACCCTACTCCTACTCCAGATACAAATCCAGCTAATGGATCCTGTGAAGAAGGCAAAACAGCTGTCTATATTGAAAAAGATGGAGTTTTGATTATTGAATCTGAAAACGGAAATTTTTCTAATACGGATTGGACATTAACAACTGATATTGCTGAATTTTCTGGTGATGGATACCTGGTATGGAATGGCGAGAATTCTCTAGGTGAACCAGGCAATGGGACCTTAACCTACAAAGTAAGAATTACCAAGACGGGTACCTATCGTTTTATTTGGAGATCTTATATCACTATAGGATCAAATGGATCTGAACATAATGATTCCTGGCTTAGAATACCAGATGCCAAACACTTCTACGGGAGAAAAAACAATGGAAATATTGTATATCCAAAAGGAACTACTTTGGATCCTATTCCCGAGAGTGCTGGTCAACAAAACACTACGCCAAACGGATCGGGTAAAGATGGATGGTTTAAAATATATATGAATATGGCTAATAAATGGCATTGGCAATCTTCTACCAGTGACAATGACGCCCATAATATTTTTGTGGTCTTTGATACTCCCGGCGATTATACCATAGAGGTTTCAGGAAGATCTGAAGGGCATGGTATTGACAAGTTCGTTTTGTTTACCGAAGACATTACTCAAAACGATGCTACAGGTAATGATACCAAAAGTGAAATACAATGTGAGTAAGTAATATGCTCATCATCATATGCTAAAGCCTTCAAAAAATATTGAAGGCTTTTTTTAAACCTTTTTTAAAATAGACGGTCCTATACTAAAAAGCATTGGTAATGAAGCGTCTTACAAATAAACAAATACAACACCTATACTGGCGTGCCGGTTTTGGAATTTCATATCAGGAATTAGAAACCGTTAATACGCTTTCTAAAGATCAGATTGTAGATCAATTATTTGAAAAACACACTGCCATTACACCCTTACAAATGGATTTTGGCGCGTTGCTCAAAAATCCTAAAGAACTATCCAAAGAAGAACGTAGAAAGCTAAGACAGCTTCGCAATACAAAAATGACCGAACTGAATCTTCTTTGGCTCAATCAAATTATCACAACAGAAAGCATACTCAGAGAAAAGATGACCTTATTTTTTCATGATCATTTTGCGGTTCGTTTAAGAACTCCAAGAGCATGTCTTCATCTTAATAATGTCATCAGAAAAAACGCATTAGAAAATTTTGGCGATATGTTGATGGAAGTTTCAAAATCTCCTGCGATGTTGATTTTCTTGAACAACAGACAAAACCGAAAAGATCATCCTAATGAAAATTTTGCGCGCGAGGTGATGGAGCTATTTACACTGGGGCGAGATAATGGATATACTGAAAATGACATTAAAGAAGCGGCAAGAGCATTTACAGGATGGAATTTTACCAAAATGGGAAGCTTTATGTTTCGTAGCGCACACCATGATTATGGGAGTAAGACTATCTTGGGAAAAACAGGAAATTTTACAGGAGAAGATGTTATACGAATATTGCTAGAGGAAAAACAAACCGCTAGATATATTTGCCAAAAACTATATCAATACTTTGTCAATGATACTATTATAGACCCACATGTAGAAGAACTTACTGAAGTACTTTACAACTCGAACTACGATCTTTCTGCTGTGATGAAAAGCTTGCTGAAAAGCGATTGGTTTTATAAACCCGTTAATATTGGGTCTAAAATAAAATCTCCTATTGAGCTGATCGTCGGCCTTAGTCGACCATTTAAGGTTACCTATGAGAACCCAAAGGTGTTGCTATATCTTCAAAAGAAGTTAAATCAAATGTTGTTTTTTCCGCCAAATGTAGCCGGTTGGCCAGGTGGCAAAGCCTGGATAGACAACTCTACACTGATGCTTCGATTAAAACTGCCTTCGCTCACCTTGAATAGTGGTGTCATCGAATGGGATAAAACCCCTTCTGAAAATACGATGATGAAACAGCAATTGTATCAAAAGATGAAGACCAAACTTCAGAAGAAGGTAAAAGCAACTCCCAACTGGAATAGTTTTTTAACTATAGCCAAACAAAAAAACAAAACTGAACTCATTGACTTCCTCATTCAACCCGAACTATCGCCTGCGGCACATACTTCGATATTGGATTTGAGTGAAGATCATCTCAAAAATTATGTTACTGCTGTTTTGAGTTTACCAGAATATCAACTCTGCTAAAAATAATCCTATTATGAAAAGAAGAGATTTTTTAAGACAATCCGTTTTTGCATCAGGAATGACATTGATTCCCTCATTTCTAAAAGGGATGGAATTCCTGTCTCCAGAACAATTATCTGGATACAAAAATGTGATTATCATTCAACTATCAGGAGGAAACGATGGGTTAAATACAATTATACCAGTAAGCAATGACATTTACCATCGCTTACGTCCATCTATTGCAAAAAAAGCTAGCGAAACCCTATCAATAACTAATGATTTGGCTTTCAACAATAGCTTAAAACCTATTAAAGAATTATATGATCTTGGAGAGATATCTATTATTAATAACGTTGGGTACCCGAATCCTAACCGCTCTCATTTTAGAAGTACGGATATTTGGCAAACGGCAAGTGATACAAATCAGTATCTATCAACAGGTTGGGTAGGCAGATACCTGGATGCCAATTGCCAACATCCGTATGAGGCTATTGAAGTAGATAGTGCGCTCTCACTAGCTCTAAAAGGCAACGACAAAAATGGAATTGCCGTTTCTGATCCCAAACAATTACATAGAACTACCCGCGAACCATTTTTTAAAAATGTAATTACCCATGTAGATCAAAATATGCTGAATGAAGATAATCAAGGTTATTTATATAAAACCATGTTAGAAACGTATTCTTCGGCATCTTATATTCATAACACATCTAAAATTTATACAACACAAACCCAATATCCGCAAACCCCCTTTGCTCGAAACTTGAAAACGATTGCAGATTTTATCGTTTCAGGTTTAAAAACCCGTGTGTATTATAGTTCTCTTAGTGGTTTTGATAGTCATGTAAATCAATTGAACAGCCAGGATCGATTACTAAAAGTTTATGCCGATGGTATCCATGCACTGGTAAAGGATTTAAAAAAGAACGATCGATTTAAAGACACGTTGATCCTTACTTTTTCTGAATTTGGAAGACGCGTACAACAAAACGGTAGTCGAGGAACGGATCATGGTGCTGCTAATAACGTTCTACTCATAGGTGGTAGTCTAAAAAAACCTGGAGTATATAATGAGCTTCCTAACTTGTCTGATTTAGATAACAATGGAGATATCAAATACACCGTGGATTTCAGAAGTGTTTATGCTACTATTCTAGACAATTGGTTAGAAGTAAATGATCATAAAGTCCTTAATAAAGCCTTTACCAAGCTAAATTTTGTATAATTTCAAAAACAAAAATATCCTGCTGACATAAGGTTGTCATAACCCACATATAACTTTGGTGAAGTATTCATCTTAAAACAACAAAATTATGACAACTACATCATTTAACGAATTTCATGTTATCGGACTATCTGTAAGAACTAGAAACGAAGATCAACATATCACTCAGGATATTCAGAATCTTTGGAAAAAATTCATAGACCAGGAAACAGTACATACTATCCCAAACAGAATTGAAGATACGATGTATGGGATCTATACAGATTACGAAAATGGTCCTGCTGGGTATTATACGGCAATTGTTGGATACAAAGTAAGTACTCTGGATAATATTCCTGAAGGTTTGGTAGGCACTACAATCAAAGACGGAAATTACTCAAAATTTATTGCAAAAGGAGACGTAACCAAAGATGCCATCCCAAATGCCTGGGCTAACATTTGGAAATCAGATTTAGACAGAAAGTACACTACAGATTTTGAAGTCTATGATAATAGAGCCATGGATCCCACCAACGCCGAAGTTGATATTTTTGTAGCCGTAGAATAAAAAAAGGAGCCTTTTTTAAGGCTCCTTTTTCTTATTTAAATATATTATTATTAATACCTATTACTCTTTCATGAACTTTATAGGCGATAAATTGCCTACAGAAATAAAGTAAATCCCATTCATGAGTTGCGAGACATCGATTTGAGTATTTTGATCCTTTTGATTCAAATTCTGAGACAAAATCAGTTTCCCAGTGATGTCTAGTATTTTAACTGAAGTATTTTCTTTGATATTATGTAAATTCAATACTTCCTTAACTGGGTTAGGAGAAACGATAAGACCCTCTGCATCAATATCTGCTACTTCTCTGGTAACATTGTTCTTGCTCGAAGTATTATCTGCTATGATCTTCCATTTCTGATTTGTGTTTGTAGCACTATATCCCCAAATCTGTACGTTAGCATTTGATTTTCCGGCGGCTCTATCCAATCCACGCCCTAAGCAATGCTTCGGCTTAATACCATAAATTCCATTTCCATTTTGTACAACTTTCCATTGTTTATGTGCATCTACGGCATTAGTCCAAGTTGCTACATTAGAACCATCATTACATGCTCCATAAGGAACTTCTAAATATCTTCCGGTTCCTTTATTTTGAATCGTATACACATCATCCGACAAGTGAGTAAATTCCCATTTTTGATCATCAAAATTACCAGGGTCGACCATTCTGGCACTGTGATTCTCTAAAGCTCTTGATAATAATCTTTGATCATTTACAGCCGAAGTAATCAAATATGCACCATCAGGAATGATTTGCGTATTCAAGGCATTAATAGCAACTCCAGTAACCTGATCCCTATCCAACCAATCTCTCCAGGTGGTATTGAGTGGTCTGATATGCGTTTTGTATACATAACCGCTTCCTGGATTAGGTAAACCAGGAAGAGTAACAGTAACTGATTGAACTCCTTTTCCTGCACTTACAGTTATATTTTCTTGCGCAATCCAATTGGTTGCCGACCAAAACTCTACGATAATCTCTCTATCGGTTGAGGCTTCGTAATCAATATCAAAAGTATACGAAGTAGCTTGAGTAATGGCTAGAGGTGCATTTTTAAAACTCACCTTATCGCCGTATGGTTGTTGTACGGTAACATTGTTCACCTGATCTCTGTCCAATGCATTTTGCCAAGAGCTATTTAGTGGGCGGATGTGTGCTTTGTAAACATATCCTGTTCCAGGTTCTGGCGCATTTGGTAGCGTTACTGTTATGGATTTAGTTCCAGAACCTGCAGCGACTATTTCATTTTGTTGAGCTATCCAGCTGTTAGAAGACCAAAACTCCACAACAAGTTCTCTATCAGCAGAAGCTTCATAATCTAAACTAAAAGTGTACGAAGTTGCCGGAGCAATGGTAGTAGGAGCATTTACAAATGCTATAGTATCTACACTTGGTAACGGGTTTCCTACAGTAATAGTAATGGTGGCTTGATTACTATCACCATCATTATCATAGGCTACGGCTTTTAACTCATAAGTTCCTGCGGTAAGGTTTTGTAATAATGGATCATTTTGATTGGCTTGCCCCCACTGATATGGTGCCAAATTTTCTCTCCTTACAAACGTATTATTTACGAAGAGTTCTACATACGCTACAGATCCATCTGCATCTGAAGCATTGGTCTCTACCGCTAAAGAACTACCAGGGTTCAATTGAGCACCATTGGCAGGTGTAGCAAATGATATAGCAGGAGCAGTATTTGCATCAGAACAGCTTTCTCCTGGTAGACCATAACATCCTTGACCAGTAGGACCAAGCGCTGGATTCCAATCGATCCCAGGCACCCAGTTTTCTCCTCCATATTCATAGGCTCCAGCATCCGGAGCTGATCCCACATATCCATTAGTAATTCCTGAGATTTGTCTACCTGCATTAACCGCAGGAGAACCAGCGGTTAAGTTGAACTTGTTTCCGTTGTAGTTCAAAAACCCAGATTGGGTAATTACATTGTTCTGTTTGTCTGCATCTCTTTCAAAAGTACCTTCATCTTCTTGCGTATTCGGATCATCTACAGATTCAACATCAGCAATATTATTCCATACTTTAACATTAGAAAATGCCGTTCCGGCTTTATGCCAAGCTCCCATGGCACCTCCCTCAGTTTTTACGAGGGTATTGTTAAAGATGTCGATATCTTTACCGTTCCAGTTGATTTGAACTCCAGTCCACTCAATATTCCACACTACATTGTGGTGTACAGAAAATGCTTCGGCATCATTATCCAGATAAATAGCTGCTGCTTTTCTCAATCTCCCACGACTTTCATTATCATGAAACCAATTATGGTGTATTTCTCCATTATGAGGCCCTCCTACTGTGTAAATTAGAGCACAATCATCGTTGATAAGGTTTGCTCTATACACATCGTTATACGCAAACTCACTGCTGTTATTGAAGAATTGAACACCATCTCGTCCTGCTCTAAAAATAGTATTCCCTCTAAACAGAGTATTTCTTCCTCCTCGGGCATTAATAGGAGCATCATAAGACCCTATATAATTGAAATCATGAATTCTAGAGTTAAGAATTTTGTTGTTATTACCTCCTACTTTAATTCCATTTGCTGCACCAAAGGCAACTTCACACTTTTCTACTTTATTATTATTACCTTCTAGTAAGATACTCTGCTTATTTGCAGAAAATCCTTTTTGCACACCAAGGGTATGATTTCCGTAAAAAGAAGAAACTCCATAAATAACATTATTCCCAGAATTATTAGGCATGTTAATCGATCCTCCAAAAACAGCTAGATTTTTGATATGAATATAGCTTCTAGCAGAAAGATCTACGGTTATATTTCTTCTTCGCATACTGATTACTCCGTTGGCGGGAGCTGCTCCACCTGGCATTTGTACAAATAATTCTTTGGTATTACTATTAAACCACCATTCGTTTTGATAATCTAATGCTCCTTTTACCCCTTCCAGGTAAAAGTCTCCTTTGTCGGCTGGGGCATGAAACGTTCTGATCCAATTTGGGTTTTTATCCAAAGTGAAGTTCACTCTTCCAGAAGTACTACTATTTATAAATGCTTTCCAGGCGATCCATCCAGACCCCGGCTTATCTCCATAAAAGAATACCGTTCCTCCTTTCCAGTTTATATTTGGAATTTGTGAAGAGGTGAGATACGCCCCGTTTACCACGTTAGAACCACTCCCTCCATCATTTCTTTTCGAATTAAGCGTAAATACATCTCCATCTACATTATTCGGCCAACGAGCCAGATCCATTGCTGTATTTCCGTTCATTACAAAATTTTCCTGGCCCAAATCCCAGTTCACTTTTACTTTGTAAATCACGCCCGAGTCTTTTTGCCAACCACTTAACGCCTGCATAGCAGAGATAATTACTTTTTCTCCGTCTTTTGCTACATAAGTAATTGGTCTACCGGCCACACCAGATCTTGCTGGTCGAATCACTTCTTCGTAGGTTCCTTCTCCAATAATAATAACATCTCCAGCTTGTGCTACCGCCGATGCTTTTGAAATGGTTTTGTAGGGTTGTGATGCTGTTCCGGGGTTAGCATCGTTTCCGGTTTTTGAAACATAAATGTCTTTTGCACTTAATGAAGAGGTAATGACCATCATCAGCAGTACAGTTTTTTTCAATAAGGTTTTAAGAATACTGTTTTTTTTCATTGTTGAGTTAGTTTAGTTTGATTGGGTTTAACAATTATATAATCGAATAATTACAAATTAATAACACCTTGTACCAATTGCGTGTTTTTAATTTATAATTCTAATAATGAGACAATTACATAATTTCAAAAGCAACAAAATGACGATTTATAGACAATGAAAATGAGATAAAATAGAATTCGCAGTTTTTGAGGTAGAATTCGTTTATTTTCTTTGAGTATTTGAAAAAATTTGGTCAACCAAAAATTATAAAAAGGATTTTTATACCAAGTGTTAAACTTTTTAAAAGAGATCTAATTCTTTGCTCAATATTTTAGAAATTAACAAAAAACACGACCATGCAAATCCACGAAACCGCTTTTGTAGTATCTACCTATCGCTCTTTTCATGAAGACATCAGTAAAGATGTCTATGCCAAATTATGGAACAACGCTGCCACAGATGCTTTGATCCCTGAAATATTGGATAGTGTTTCTGAACACGAAGCTATTTTGCATAGTGTAAGAAATCGGTTTTTTTATGAAAAAATGCAATCCTTTTTTGACACCGAAAACGGAGGTACTTTGATTAACTTCGGTTCTGGATTTAGTATGTATCAATTTTCGTTACCCGAGAGTGTCAATACCATAGAAATTGACAAGGAAGATATTATTCAATACAAAAAGGAAAAAATTGACAACTGGACAACACAAGGGAAATTACCCAAAAGGGAAATTGAATATTTGGCGGTAGATTTCAATCGACGTTCTGCAGAAGAAATTGTAAATGCTATTCGACCTTTGGTCAAAAAAACACCCACCTTTATATTAATTGAAGGCGTATTTTTTTCTTAGACAGGACGACTACGGATAAGTTATTTCAAGTTTTTAATTTACTGCAAAAACCACAAGACGAAGTAGGTTGTGTTACTTACTTACCTGAAGTAGAAAACACTTCGGTATACAAACGCTTACTCCATTATTTTGATAGTCATAATGATGCCAACGATCCGTTTTCCCACCAAACTATACCGTATTCCTATTTTCAAGACCTTGAAGGCTATACCATTTCTGAAGCTACTGATGAATTTGAACTCTCGAAAAAATATGATGCCAATAGTCGCATAAACAACGCTACAGAAGTTCTTAATGAGACTTTATTTCTTTTAAAGAGAGCTTAAAACCCTGCGAGTAACGCTCCACATATTCCGAGTCCTACTACAAGATAGATTCCAGCCAGAATAAAAAATACTTTACCGGCTTTTTTGTGTTTCGATCTAAATAAAAAAAGACCTATCAAAGCCAGGAATGCTGGAGGTCCAAAAAGAATAAAAAGGATTAAGTAAATCAGCCCGTCAAGGTTCCCCGGTTCTAGTATGGTAAGGTTATACATCATATCACTTCTTTTCTTAATTGTTCTAAATATTCTTTTTTATCATCCCTGTAAAACAGATTCATTGTTTCAAAAGGGATAATTTTATAATCTTTATCTACGATATGCACACATGATTTTTTAATCGCTCTTACATCAAAATTATAGGCATCAATAAATTGCATAATAATCACTCTGAAAAGGTTATCATACCCCAAATTAGGTGCATCGATTTCTGGTAGACAACACATGATCGATTTCAAATTTTCTGAAGCTGTTTCTACCGAGTTACCCGTGCTAAACAACTCCAAGACTTTACCATGTAGCTCTTGATCTTGTTCGTAAACGATCGTATTTTTTCCATTATCCAACAAATCTGCCGGATTGATATATCGAGTTAGCGGCAGTATTCCGTCCTCATTTTTTAATGCGTACCCCATCACCAAAGCATCTGGATTACAGGGTACGGGAATCAGATCATCGGATTCAAAAATTGGAAACTGTTCCAGAATTTTTCTCCTTACTTCGGTAAGTGTTATTCGATTCAACTGTGCATCAAAATCTTCTAATCGTCCAGCGATCTGTGTCGGTTGAAAGGTAACTCCTCTAACACATGTCTGTTGAGTGGCGAAAGATAAAATATTTCCTATTTCATTATCATTTAGTCCTTTTTCCAGAGTGACCACCAATGTTGTCGATAAATTTTCTGCATTTAAATTGGCTATTGCTTGCTTTCGAACTTTGGTTAAGTCCTCTCCTCTTAGTTTTTGTAATACTTCTGGCTGTAAAGAGTCAAACTGTAGGTATATTTCAAAATCCGGCATATAACTAGCCAATTTCTTGGTAAAGTTGGCGTCTTTGGCAATCCGAATGCCATTGGTATTGAGCATCAAGTGGCGAATTGGCAATTGCTTGGCATAATCCAAAATTTCAAAAAATTGTGGATGCACTGTGGGTTCTCCCCCACTTATCTGTACCACATCGGGTTCTTTTTCATTAGCAACTATAGTATCCAACATTTTTTTAATTTCTTCCAGAGTACGATGACGCCCATAATGTGGTGAAGAAGAAGCGTAACATGTCGGGCAAGTAAGATTACATCGATCTGTTACTTCAATAATTGTTAAACATGAATGTTGCTCATGATCCGGACATAACCCACAATCATAGGGACAACCATAATCGGTTTTGGTATTAAATTTATAAGGAAACTCTGAAGGTTTATTATAATTTCTAATGTTCTTATAGTATTCTACATCGTCTGCGATAAGGACCTTTGATCTTCCATGTTCTCTACAATTCTTGAGCATATACACCTTATCGTTTTCAAAAACAATTTTGGCATCAACTCTCTTAAGGCATTCTGGACAAAGGCTTAGTGTGTAATCATAATAGGTGTATGATCTTGTTGGCATAAAACAATTTGTGTTTGATAGTTTTGTGATAATAAACAAAGCATAAGATACACAAATACTGAATACTACTTAGTCCAAAGATCAAAAAGATATTGGGTTTTAAAAATTCGATAAGGAACCTAAACAAGAAATAGCAAATCATAAAATACTTGAAAGCCAACCCTTTTTCCAAGGTTTGTCTATTTTTAGCATAAGACAATGCTATCCACAAAAGAAGTAGAAAAACTACTTCGTAGAGTGCTATTGGATGTCTTGCAAGTCCATCTCCCAAATCCATCCCGGTAAAAAAAGTGGTCTCCTTTCCGTAGGTAAATTCTTTGATTCCCGCCAGAAAGCACCCTACTCTACCTATAATAATTCCTAAAATAATAGGAAATGTAAACAGATCCCCCGAAGATTCTTTTTCTCCAATGATCTTTTTTGCTAACTCTACTCCCAAGAGTCCTCCAAAAAGCCCTCCCATAATCGTTTTAGCACTAAGTATAGCTATCAAATGTTCTAAATCAAAAGAGAAAATAGGGTGTTCTAAAAACCCAACAATCCTGGAACCAAAAAAAGCTCCGAAAACTGCACCGATAATAATAGACAATCGATTGGTTGAGGAGATAGGATCTACACTTTTTTTCCTTAGGTATACGTAATATCTAAAACCAACAAAAAAAGCGGCATATTCCAAAATCAAATGGACATTCACTTTTATACCAAAAATTACAGGTTCAAAAGGAATGTCCATCTATTTGTATACTTCGTTTAAAATCGAAATATACGTTTTTATTTCATTACTTTGGCCATCACATGGTAGCGAGGATCATCTACATTATGTTCAATTACGCTAGCCAATCGTGGCGATGCTTTAATCATTAGTGCCTGGCATTCTTCACTCAGGTGTTTTACTTTCACCTTTTTTCCTGCTTCTTCATATTTTCCTACCAACGCCCAGATAGCTTCCAACGCCGAATGATCGCTTACCCGAGATTCCATAAAATCAATTTCTACCTGGTCGGGATCATTGTTTACATCAAACTTGTTGTTAAAGGCCTGTATACTTCCGAAGAAAAGAGGTCCCCAAATTTCATACACTTTGGTACCATCTTCTCGAACATGCTTTCTTGCTCGAATTCGTTTTGCACTCTCCCAAGAAAAAGCCAACGCAGACATAATCACTCCGGCTATAACTGCCACAGCCAAATCAAAGAATACGGTTAGCGATGAAACGGCTATCAATACTATGGCATCTGTAAGAGGGATCTTATTTAAAATTCTGAAACTTGACCAGGCAAACGTACCGATCACTACCATAAACATCACTCCAACCAATGCGGCAATAGGCACCTGCTCAATAAGTCCTGAAGCAAATAAGATAAACATCAAAAGCGTAATTGCAGCAACAATACCGGATAGTCGGGTGCGTCCTCCTCCTTTAATATTGATAATCGATTGCCCAATCATTGCACAACCACCCATACCTCCAAACAGACCTGTTACGATATTGGCACCTCCCTGAGCCAGACATTCTCGGTTCGAATTTCCTCTGGTTTCGGTAAGTTCATCGATTAAGTTTAAGGTCATTAATGATTCTATCAAACCAATAGCAGCAAGTATTACTGCATATGGACCAATGAATTTTAATGTTTCCCAGGTCATTGGCACTTTATTGAATATATCAAATTGAAATTGTGGGAGTCCACCTTTTAGTCCTTCTCCTCCACCATCTCTAATAAAACTACCAACAGTAGCTACGTCAAGGTTTCCTAAAATAACAATTGCAGAAACCACAATAATCCCTATAAGTGCTTCCGGCAATTTAGCAGTAGCTTTTATTTTTGGTAGTCCCCACATGATTCCCATAGTTAACAAGACCAAGCCTAACATCAAAAATAAATCTCCTCCTTGCATCCATACTTTCTCTCCGTTTACAAACTCTTTGAACATCCCTAATTGAGAAAGAAAAATTACAATAGCTAAACCATTTACAAATCCCATCATTACAGGATGCGGTATCAAGCGTACAAATTTACCTAGCTTCAAAACACCAGCTAGCATTTGGATAATCCCCATTAAAATTACTGTTGCAAACAGATAATATAGCCCGAGTTCTTCTCCTTCGGCTCCCATGGCATTTCCTTCTGCTATCAGATGCACCATTACAACCGCTAATGCTCCCGTTGCACCAGAAATCATTCCTGGTCTACCCCCAAAGATTGAGGTGATCAAACCGATCATAAATGCAGCATACAAACCTACCAAAGGATCTACCCCAGCCACAAAGGCAAAAGCAACAGCTTCTGGCACCAATGCCAGTGCCACTGTTAATCCGGATAGGATGTCATTTTTGGCGTTCGCCACTCTTTTTCTTACAAACTCTGTCATAGCTATGGTATTTGAGGGTGCAAAAATACGCTTATTTTGTAGGTAAACAAGCAAAATCGAAGCGTATCTGTAAGTAGCAAAGGACTATAACGTTTTAGAAATCATGAATTTCGAAAACTTAGTATATTTGGCTTTCATATTCATCAATCATGCGCAAAATTTTACTCGCTTTCAGCTTACTATCTATTATTTCGTGTTCTACTTCAGAAAACAAAACAGAAGAACAACCTGATTTTATAACACTTTTTGAAAAAAGTAATGGTACCGAAACCCCAACATACCAAGACGTTATCCGTTATTATGAAGATCTTGATAAAACCTATGCTGAAATTGCTATTCAGGAAATTGGTACCACAGACAGTGGTTTCCCATTGCATTTAGTAACTCTTAATCCAGATAAAACCTTTGATTTTGAAAACATCAGATCTTCAAAAAGAGTTTTATTAATCAATAATGGGATTCATCCAGGAGAGAGCGACGGTATAGATGCTACAATGATGCTTTTTAGAGATCTTGTACAAGGCAAGGTAGAGATGCCTAAAAACACAGTTTTGACAACCATTCCTGTATATAACATAGGTGGAGCCTTACAACGTAACTCTGGTAGCAGAACCAATCAAAATGGTCCAAAAGAATACGGTTTCAGGGGAAATGCAAGGAATTTCGACTTGAATCGCGATTTTATCAAAAGTGATACTAAAAACGCCAATGCCTTTTCACAAATCTTTCATTTGGTACAACCTGATGTTTTTATCGACAACCATGTAAGCAATGGCGCGGATTATCAGTACACTTTGACCCATCTCTTTACGCAACATAGCAAACTTGGGAAAGAGCTCGGTGAATATTTACATACCCAAATGCAGCCTCAATTAGAAACATCTTTGGCTCAAAAAGAGTGGGATATCACCCCTTATGTAAACGTATGGGGAACTACCCCTGATAAGGGATGGCAGCAGTTTATGGACTCTCCGAGGTACTCTACGGGATACACAACACTATGGAATACCCTAGGGATGATGGTAGAAACGCATATGCTTAAACCCTACAAAAAAAGAGTTGAAGGGACTTATGAATTAATGAGATCCATGATTGATATCACCGAAAAAGACGGAGCAACTATACGCTCATTAAGAGAACAAGCATTCTCTAACTGGCCAACTCAAAAAAATTATCCTGTAAACTGGGTGATTGATACTACCAGGAGCACCAAATTTGATTTTAAAGGATATGAAGGGAAATTTATCGACAGTGATCTTACAGGAGCAAAAAGATTGAAATACGACCAAAATCAACCGTATACCAAAGAGGTTACCTATCAGGATTTCTTTATTCCTAAAACTGAGGTTGTCGTTCCTAAAGCCTATGTAATCCCTCAAGGATGGTGGAATGTAATCAATCGTTTGAAACAAAATAAGATCGAATTCGCACCTTTATCCAAGGATTCTTCTATTACTGTTGAAACCTATCACATCAAGGACTACAAATCCCGAAAAACGCCATATGAAGGGCACTATTTACATTTTGAAACCTCGGTGACCAAAAGTGAAGAGACTATTCATTTTAGACAAGGTGATCTTATTGTTCCTGTAGCTCAAAAAGGATTTAGATATTTATTAGAAACTCTGGAACCAGAAGCTACCGATTCTTTTTTTAACTGGAATTATTTTGACACCATACTACAGCAAAAGGAAGGATTTTCGCCTTATGTCTGGGAAGACAAAGCCAAAGAATTGTTGATGAATAATCCTGCTTTGAAAGAAAAGTTTGAAGAAAAGAAAAAAGATACTGCTTTTGCCAATAACTGGTACGCACAATTAGATTGGTTGCACAAACAATCGAGCAATTACGAAACCTCACACCTTAGGTACCCGGTATATCGAATTTTACGGTAAATAGTCGTGAGAAAAAAGCTTTTTGATGTTGGCGTAAGAATTAGTTAGCGCCTTCATTGCTTTTTTCTTGTTTTTCCATTTCACTTTGGTGATGCCCTCACTGGTTTGAGGTACTAGTGCTCCATCGTACTCAGTTTTCATTTCAAACCAGTAGGTGACTTTAAGTCGAAACTCTCCGTTTCGCTTAAATATGTGATAGGTTTTGTATAAAAACTTTGTGATCTCAAGGCCAGAAACTCCGGTTTCCTCTTCTACCTCTCGTATGGCTGCAGTTTCGATATGTTCTTTTTTCTCAATCTTTCCTTTGGGTAAATCCCATTTCCCATTACGACGTATAAAGAGAATTTCCATCTCTTTATTATAGACTTTTCCTCCTCCTGCAACCACCACCGGAAGTTTTTCGTACAAATGATCCATGAGCTTGTCCTCACTCTTGTGATAAAAATGATATTTGGCTTCCTTTCCTTCTCCTTCTTGTTTGAGGATATCTCTAATGATCGGAGGAAAATCTACATCTTTAATCGAGATTGTTTTATACCCCTCTATTGTCTTTTTTGTAGAAAGAATAATAGGCGTATTATTCACAAAAACTTTATACATTTGCAACTATGATTTTTGACAAAAATACAGCAAAAAAAACTGCTGAGTTATTACTGCAAATTAACGCAATTAAATTACAACCACAAGAACCTTTTACTTGGGCATCGGGATGGAAATCTCCTATCTACTGTGACAATAGAGTTACCTTATCGTATCCAGAAATACGAAATTTCCTTAAGGAAAACCTAGCTCACTTTATCAAAGAGACCTACGGAAACCCTGATGTGATCGCTGGTGTTGCTACCGGAGCAATCGGTATCGGAATGCTAGTGGCACAGCACCTTGACTTGCCATTCATTTATGTACGACCAGAAGCCAAAAAACATGGTCGTAAAAATCAAATCGAAGGAATTGTTCCTGAAGGCAAAAAGGTCGTAGTTGTAGAGGATTTGATCAGCACTGGGAAAAGTAGCCTGAATGCAGTCAAAGCGCTTAATGAAGTAAATGCTGAAGTGCTAGGAATGGTTGCTATTTTTAACTACGGTTTCCAAATAGCAGATGACAATTTCAAAAATGCGGCACTATCCTTGCACACACTCAGTAATTATGAAAATCTCCTGGAACAAGCTTTGGACACAAGCTATATCAATCAGGAGCAATTAAAAACCCTCCAAGGCTGGAGAACGAATCCGGCTGAATGGAATATTTAACAAATTAATAATTTATGAACTTAGAAAGCCCTACGGTAACCGTAAATAAAACCGCAGAAGAGGTATTTGAATTTTTAACAAAGGTGGAGAACTTTGAGCAGTTGATGCCAGAGAGCAAACAAAAGTTTGAAAAACTGAGTGATTCCAGATTTCTTTTTCAATTAAAAGGTATGCCAGAATTGGTTTTGGAACAAAAATCAAGCGAAAGTCCGATTAAAGTAGTATTGGGTGCTGCTAGCGACAAATTACCATTTACTTTGACTGCAGATATCGTAGACACCGGAGACGGAAAAAGTACTACACAATTGGTTTTTGAAGGTCAGTTTAACGCTATGATGGCCATGATGATCAAAAATCCAATTCAAAACTTTATCAATACACTTACCGAGAATATCGGAAAGCTTTAATAATAAATTGGTTAATAGAGCAATCGAACCTCCTTTAAATCAAAAGTAGAAATGATTGCATCTTCTAACATCACTTGCAATTTTCCTTGATTGGTTATTGCCTGTATGATACCCACAAAAGAATCACCCTTTACATCCACAAATGTAGAGGGTTTGTCTTTTCTGAATAGCAATGTTTCGTATTCTTCTTTCAACTTTTCAAAATACAAAGGACTCAGCAACGAAAAACGATGTTCCAGGGCATTTAAAAACCCATGTAACACTTCTTCTATATCCACTGGTTGTCCCAAAATTTGTCTGATAGATCCTGCTTGAGGCAAATCGATAAACTCTGATTGATTGACATTTAAGCCTACACCGATAATAACCCCTTCCAGACTGCCATTTTTAACGATATTTTCGATTAGGATACCACAAATTTTTAATCTATCTGACAGAATGTCGTTTGGCCATTTGATAGATAATTTAGGAATCATCATATTTTGCAGTGCATCATAAACTGCCAAAGAAGTTGTAATCGAAATATAAAACTGATCCTTTAATGCAACCTTCTCTATAGGCATAAACACACTACAGGTAAGGTTTTCGCCAGGGTTGCTTTGCCAAACGGTTCCCATTTGACCTTTCCCAGCAAGTTGTTCAAAAGCCAAAACACAAACAGGTTTCTCCAACTTTTTTCTCGATTTAGGTTGCGAAGAAAAGTATTCGTAGAGTCAATGGCATCAACTTTGATTATAAGCATACAAAAAGGTGTAAAAGTTTCATAAATGTCCCACAATACGGACGTATAAACAATAAAAAGTAATAACTTTACACAAATAAAAAAAATGCATGATTAAAAAAGAAATCGGTAACGATCAATTAATTACTCAAATTATAAAAGGTATTGAAGAAGTTAAGGGTAATGACATCAATATTTTGGATCTTAGAGAAATCGAAAATACGGTTTGTAATTATTTTGTAATCTGCAATGGTACTTCTAATACTCAGGTAAACGCAATAGTAAATTCCATCCAAAAAACAGTTAGTAAAGAGCTTAAGGACAAACCTTGGCACGTTGAAGGGAGCGAAAATGCAGAATGGGTTTTAATTGATTATGTAGATGTTGTTGTTCATGTATTTCAAAAGCATATTCGAGAGTTTTACGATATAGAAGGACTTTGGGGAGATGCAAAGACAACCGTTATCGAAACTAATTATTAAAAAGCACACCGTATAAATGGCGAAAGAAAATAAAAAACCAGAACCAAATAAAAAACCAAAATTTAGCGCATATTGGATATACGCTATTATTATTGTTGGTTTTTTAGTATTAAATTTTATGGGTGGTAGCAGTGGCCTTGGATCTGCTCCTAACACCTCTCCTTCAGAATTCCAGGACTTTTTAGAAAAAGGTGAAGTAGAAAAAGTTGTTGTTGTTACTAATCGCAGACAAGCTAAAGTTTTTCTAACTCCCGAAGCTAGAGCTTTGGATAAACACAAAGAAGGAAGAAGCAAATCTATCCTTCCTAAAAGCCCTAGTGATCCCGATTACCAATTTGAATTTGGAGATCTTCAGAATTTTGAAAATAAGATTGCCACGATAAAGAAAGAAAATAACCTGAGCACTACAGTTAGTTATGACACCGAAAGTAGTTTCTGGGGAGAGATTTTCATCACACTATTACCATTTGCCCTTATCATTGGGGTATGGATTTTTATTATGAGAAGAATGAGTGGAGGTGCTGGTGGAGGTGCTGGCGGGCAAATCTTTAATATTGGAAAATCCAAAGCACGACTTTTTGACCAAAATACAGATGTAAAAGTATCTTTTGAAAATGTTGCTGGTCTGGAAGGGGCCAAAGAAGAAATACAAGAGATTGTAGATTTCCTTAAAAATCCAGAAAAATATACGTCTCTAGGAGGTAAAATCCCTAAAGGTGCCTTATTGGTAGGACCTCCAGGAACAGGTAAAACGCTTTTGGCTAAAGCGGTTGCTGGTGAAGCTAAAGTACCTTTTTTCTCACTATCAGGATCTGACTTTGTTGAGATGTTTGTAGGGGTTGGAGCTTCAAGGGTAAGAGACTTATTTAAACAAGCTAAAGAAAAATCTCCAGCGATCATTTTTATCGATGAGATTGATGCTATAGGTAGAGCACGTGGTAAGAGTAATTTCTCTGGATCTAACGATGAGAGAGAAAATACCCTTAACCAGCTACTAACAGAAATGGATGGTTTTGGAACCAATACCAATGTAATTGTTATTGCTGCTACCAACCGTGCAGATGTATTGGATAAAGCATTAATGCGTGCTGGACGATTCGATCGTCAGATCTACGTAGATCTGCCAGATGTAAGAGAGCGTAAAGAAATTTTTGAGGTACACCTAAGACCTCTCAAAAAATTAGATAACGAACTTGACACAGATTTCCTTGCTAAGCAAACGCCGGGATTCTCTGGAGCAGATATCGCCAATGTATGTAATGAGGCTGCTTTAATTGCTGCCAGAAAAGGTAATAAAGCCGTAGGAAAACAAGATTTCCTTGATGCTGTAGATAGAATTGTTGGTGGATTAGAAAAGAAAAACAAAATCATTACACCAGGAGAAAAACGTGCTATTGCTTTCCACGAAGCTGGTCATGCAACAGTAAGTTGGATGTTAGAACATGCTGCACCCCTAGTAAAAGTAACCATCGTTCCTAGAGGACAATCTTTGGGAGCTGCTTGGTATCTTCCTGAAGAACGATTAATCGTTCGACCAAATCAAATGCTGGACGAAATGTGTGCTGCATTAGGAGGTCGTGCTGCGGAGCAAGTGATCTTTAATGAAATTTCTACAGGTGCGTTAAGCGACCTTGAAAAAGTAACCAAACAAGCAAGAGCTATGGTTACTATCTATGGGCTTAATGATAAAATTGGTAATCTTACTTACTATGATTCGTCTGGACAAAGTGAATACAGTTTCGCAAAACCATATAGTGAACAAACTAGTGAGTTGATCGACAAAGAGATTTCAAATATTATTGAGACACAATACCAAAGAGCAATTGATTTATTAGAGAAGCATAAAGATAAATTAACTGAGCTTGCCGAAGTATTACTAGAAAAAGAAGTGATCTTTAAGGATAACCTTGAGAAGATATTCGGGGAGCGTCCATTTGGTAAAAAAGAAGAAGAAATCATTCCTGAGCCTTCTTAATAAAGATATTTTTACTTGTAAAATGAAAAATCTTAACCGAACAGAATTTTGGTTAAGATTTTTTTATCTTTGAAGATAGCTTAAAATTGTAATTCCCGAATCATAATCCAAAGATGAGTCTATTTAGAAGATTATTTTCATCAAAATCTAAATCAGACCAAAAGAGTAAGGAGCGTCACATTGATGATCGCAGTAAATACATGCCGGAAATCGACCTACCTGTCGATGAAAGTTTCATGATGAATTTCAAAAGAAACGGTGGTAAGTTTTTATACTGTGACAAAGATGAAGAGGTCCTGGATTCTTTTGACAAGATCCTATTGGAGAATGATTGGTATGAAAAAGATGTTTGCTGTTTTGACATTGGTCTGGAACACAAATTTTCTGGATACAATTTAAATTACGTCAAAAATTCGAATGCTTCTTTCTTTTTCGCTACCTGCGAATATTTAATCGCAGATAGCGGTGCCATATTAGTTTCTTCCAATCAATTACGAGAAAAAAAACTTACTGAACTACCGGATAATTTTGTGATTTTAGCCTCTACAAGTCAATTAGTTAAGAGCATCGGAGAAGGATTAAAAGGAATTAAAGACAAAAACAAAAACGCCATTCCTTCAAACATTACTACCATTAAAGATTTTGAACCGCAAAAAGAAAAGGATTTCTTAAGCTATGGAAGTAGTTCAAAAAATTTATATTTGCTCCTGCTGGAAGATTTATGATTCAAAATCAGCCGAATCATTAATTTGGCACTAACCAACATGATCCTTGACGTACACTTCCGCATCAACAAAAACAACAATTACAAGTAGATGAAAGAACTGCTCACTAGGTCTTTATCAGGTTTTTTATACGTCGTAATCCTACTGGTATGCATATTCGTATCCAAATATACATTCATAGGTGTATTTTTTATTTTCGGCATGATATCCGTATACGAGTTTCAAAAACTAATTAATTTACAAAATAAAAGACTGTACATCCTTTTCATTTTCTTTTTCGCTCTGATGAATTTTTTCCAGCATCAGTTATACCTCATCATTCCTATTTTGGTGCTTACCTTAATTACAGAGTTATTTTTGATCAAAGATCTTCTTACCATCAGGATCATACCTATGTTCGAAAAAAGAAAATATGGGACGAGTATTTTCTATCTCATCACTTCGATTACCTTTTTAACACTAACTCCTAATTACTCTGGCGACTATCAACCCCTAATCATTGCAGGGGCCTTTTTAATTACATGGACCAACGATAGTTTTGCGTATTTGGTAGGTAAGAATTTTGGAAAACATAAGTTACTAGAGCGCATATCTCCTAAAAAAACAATCGAAGGATTCGTAGGTGGATTTGTTTTTTCCATCCTTGCCGGATACCTTATAGCCACCATATCTCATACACTTACACTTACAATTTGGTTGATTATAAGCATAATTATGAGTATTTTTGGGACATTGGGAGATCTAATACAATCGAAGTTCAAAAGACAGGCTGGAGTAAAAGATAGTGGATCTATAATGCCTGGACATGGTGGTATTTATGATCGATTGGATAGTGTTATTTTTGCAAGCCCATTTCTATATGCATTTTTACAAATTTTGAAATATGTTTCATAAAGAAGGATATAAAATCATCTCGATAACTTTGGTATTATTTATAGGTATCAATGTTGCTTCATATGTGGCCATCCAGAATGATGAATGGCGATTTGCTATACTGGCTTTAAGTCTAGTCCTACTATTTTTAATACTACAGTTTTTTAGAAACCCTAAAAGAAAAACCTCAGTGAGTGACACCACAGTAGTGGCACCAGTAGACGGCAAAGTGGTAGTTATCGAAGAGGTGCATGAAAAAGAACACTTTGATGACAAAAGGTTACAGGTATCTATTTTTATGTCTCCAATAAATGTACATGTAACTCGCCATCCCATCAATGGAGAAGTGATCTTTAGCAAATATCATCCTGGGAAATATTTGGTTGCCTGGCACCCAAAGGCATCAGAAGAAAATGAAAGAACTACCGTAGTAGTAAAAAATAATCTAGTTGAAGTACTTTACAGACAAATTGCAGGTGCTTTGGCCAAAAGAATTGTGAACTACGCAAAAGAAGGTGAAAAAGTTACTCAGGGATCGGATAGCGGTTTTATCAAATTTGGATCGAGAGTAGATGTTTATTTACCAATAGGTACCGAACTTAATGTTACTTTAAATCAAAAAGTAAGAGGAGGAGAAAGTGTTATAGCTAATCTTTAGTCATGACCAATGAGGAATTAAATATTGCTTTTGAAAAAGCATATGAGAAGGCTTGCAATACAAAAATGCAATTTCCGCCGGACGTTATGCTTCATTTCTATGCCTATTATAAGCAGGCTACACATGCTGATGGGTTTTACACTCCATCTGGGAATAGTCAACTCAGGAATGCTTTTAAGTTAAATGCCTTGTTTCAGGTTAAAGACTTAACACCGGAAGAAGCCAAACTAAAGTATATAGAATACGTAAATAAGTATATAACCGATTAAAAAAAGCACCTTGAATTTCTTCAAGGTGCTTTTTTATTATTTATAGCCCTTTTGTTTAGTTTTGCAAACTCTCAAGGCTTGATTTTAGCGTTTGAATTTTTGCTTCGGCATCTGCTTCTTTCTTTCGCTCGTTGGCAATAACTTGTTCTGGAGCATTATTTACAAAACGTTCATTTTGCAATTTTTTCTGCACAGATTTCAAGAAACCTTCGGTGTAAGTCAACTCCTCAGTTAACTTTTTAATTTCTTCTTCTACATTAATAGCTCCGGAAATAGGAATAAAATATTCATTCGATTTTACTCGGAACGAAAGCGCACCATCTACTTTCTCGTCTACATAAGCTAATGTGGATAGATTACCCATTTTAGCAATTACTGAATCAAACTCAGTGCTATTATTTTGGACATTCAACACCATCATCTCGATAGACTCTTTGAACGCTATATTCTTTTCTTTACGAATAGTCCGTATCCCAGAAATCACCTCTGAAGCCATTTCAAATCCTTGAATCAAGTTCTCATCAACTTCATTCGCCTCTGGCCAGCTGGCGATAATCAAAGCTTCATCATCATTTCGTTCTGCAAGCTGTTGCCAAATCTCCTCAGATATAAATGGAGCAAAAGGATGAACTACCTTTAGATTGTCTTCTAAAATAGCAATCACCGCATTATAGGTTTTTCCATCTATTGGACTACCGTATGCCGGTTTAATCATTTCTAATAACCAACTACTAAAATCATCTCTGATAAGTTTGTAAGTTGTCATCAATGCATCACTAATTCTATATTGATTATAACTTTCTTCTAGTTCAACCAAAGATTTTTGAAACTTGGAATTATACCATTCAATAGCAATCCTAGAAGAAATTGGTTGTTCGACAGAGTCATCAACCTCCCATCCCTTTATAAGATTTAAAGCACTCCATAATTTATTAACAAATGATTTTCTCCCTTGATCACACAATTCTTCATCAAACATCAAATCATTTCCTGCTGGAGCGCTCAATAGCAAACCTACTCTTACTCCATCTGCTCCAAACTTATTGATTAACTCTAAGGCATCCGGAGAATTTCCAAGCTGTTTAGACATTTTACGCCTTTGCTTATC
The DNA here is from genome assembly GCF_055808215.1 of Aquimarina sp. KJ22-3. Classification (NCBI taxonomy): domain Bacteria; kingdom Pseudomonadati; phylum Bacteroidota; class Flavobacteriia; order Flavobacteriales; family Flavobacteriaceae; genus Aquimarina; species Aquimarina sp. KJ22-3. The sequence continues at coordinate 3,991,240 of NZ_CM147859.1, forward strand.
TCGAACTAATCCTGTAAAATAAACATTAGTAAAAGGTTTTTCATCTCTGTACTCATATCCAGCAACTATCATACGTGCCACCCAAAAGAACAATATATCCGGACCGGTAACCAAATCATTGGTTGGATAATAATAATTGATCTCTTCATTCTCTGGTTCCAAAATACCATTAAATACGGTCATTGGCCATAACCAGGAAGAAAACCAGGTATCCAAAGCATCGGGATCTTGAGTCAAATCTGCATCAGTAAGTGCAGAGTTATTTGTCTTCTCTTGAGCCAAAGCCAAAGCCTCATCTCTACTCTCAGCAACTACAAAATCTTCTTTCCCTTGACCATAGTAGTAAGCAGGTATTTGATGCCCCCACCATAACTGTCGAGAAATATTCCAGTCCCGTACGTTTTCCATCCAATGACGGTAGGTATTTATGAACTTTTCAGGAACTAGGTTTACCTCTTTATTCAAAACCGCATCCAGAGCAGGTTTTGCCAAATCTTCCATTTTCAAGAACCACTGGTCACCTAATTTAGGCTCGATAACTGCCTTTGTACGTTCACTAGTTCCTACCTTATTGAGGTGCGTTTCGATTTTATTTAAAGCACCAATACCCTCCAGCTCTTTTACGATTTCCTTGCGAACCACAAAACGGTCCTTACCTTCATAGTGTAGACCAAGTGCGTTTAAAGTCGCATCATCGTTAAAAATATCGATTACTTCTAAACCATGTCTATCACCAAGCTCCTTATCATTTTGATCATGCGCCGGAGTAACTTTTAGACATCCTGTTCCAAACTCCATATCTACATAATCATCCTCAATGATCGGAATTGCACGATTAGCGATAGGAACGATAGCTTTTTTTCCTTTAAGATGCTTAAAACGCTCATCATTAGGATTGATACAAATAGCAGTATCTCCTAAGATGGTTTCCGGTCTTGTGGTAGCTATAGTTAAGAAATCATCGCTTCCTTCAATCTTATAATTTAGGTAGTATAAATTCCCTTGCTTTTCTTCATATATCACTTCTTCATCAGAAAGGGTAGTTTTGGCTTCTGGATCCCAATTTACCATTCGATATCCGCGATAAATCAAGCCTTTGTTGTATAAATCCACAAAAACTTTGATTACCGAAGCTGACAGGTTGTCATCCATTGTAAATGCCGTTCGCTCCCAATCACAAGATGCTCCTAATTTTTTAAGCTGTTCCAAAATGATCCCGCCATGCTTATGAGTCCAATCCCATGCATGTTTCAAAAACTCTTCTCGTGTAAGATCGTTCTTGCTAATACCTTCTTCCTTTAATTTTGCTACTACTTTGGCTTCAGTAGCAATAGAGGCATGATCCGTCCCCGGAACCCAACAGGCGTTGTATCCCTTCAGTCTAGCTCTTCTTATCAGCACATCCTGAATGGTATTATTAAGCATATGCCCCATGTGTAAGACCCCTGTCACATTTGGAGGAGGAATTACTATAGTATACGCCTCTCTTTCATCTACTTCAGAATGAAAATAGTTGTTTTTCATCCAGTAGCTATACCACTTCTCTTCTACCGATTTTGCATCATATTTTGCTGCTAATGCCATACTTTGGTCCGATTTTTGGAAATTTTGAAGTGCAAAAGTAATTATTATAGTACGAAGTATAAAGTGTGATATCAGAAATTATGACCATTGCTGCGAAAAATTTGTTAACCAAAACGCATAATATGGTAAAAAAAGATAGAATATTATCCTCACTTTAACGTTAGTACTAGGCAACATCAATTTTGATGTTGATTAAAAAGTGATTACTTTTACACGTAACAAAAACCTACATTATGAAAAAAGTGATGATGATTTTATTTATAGGTCTTGTCAGTTTTGCTGTGAAAGCGCAGGATGGTAAAGCCGAAATAGAATTTAAAACTGAAGTTATCGATTATGGTGAGATTGCCAAAGGAAGTGATGGCGTTCGTCAATTTGAATTCAAAAACACTGGAGATGCTCCTTTAGTGATTTCAAGAGTATATTCAAGCTGCGGATGTACCATTCCAAAAAAGCCTGAGGCTCCTATCGCACCGGGAGAAACTGGTGTAATCGAGGTAAAGTACGATACCAAAAGAGTTGGACCTATTCGTAAAACAATTACCGTTACTTCTAACGCAGCAAGTAGCCCTACAATGGCTATAAAAATTAAAGGAACTGTCCTTAGCAAAAGCGTTCTAGAAAATTAAAAGTTTAAATACTGACTATAAAAAAGGATTGTCTGATGACAATCCTTTTCTTTTATATTACTTTTCTAAGATTAAAATCGAAACGCATCTCAACGCCTAATCGCTTTATCTTAAGCCTTATTTTCTTTCCTTCTTCCAGATAAAACAAATCGTTAAGTTCTGACAATTTATAGGTATAGGCTTTTCGCCCATTGATCTCGATCAAAATGTCTCCTTTTTTAAGCCCTGCTTCCTCCGCGGGAGAACCTGGTCGAACATCCGAAATTTCGTATTTAGGTTTTAGCACAAAATCATTGGTAAATTGTACCGTTTTTTGGTTTATGATTTTATTCAACCCTATGTAAAATCGGTCTTTTTCGTTATAATCCTTCGCAAATGCAAACCCCACGTGCTGGATCGTTAATCCACTCATATTATAATGAAAAGGTTTTTCGAAATAGTTATTTTTCTTAAGAGATATTTTTTTGTTGGGATAGTCCATGATCACGTTAAATCTTCGTAACACCCCACCTCCTAGCGAACCTTGCCTATTATTCACCGAAATTCCTTTGATGTATACAGAATCCGGAAATGATGTGGTAACATCTCTAAGCATAAAATCACCGATATGTAATTCATCTATTTTAGTTCGTTCACCATAGATATCCCCGTTAAAACCTTTACCCAAAAAATCTCTGAATGAATTTTCTGAAACTTCTATCCCCTTTTCTTTATTTTCAAACAACCAGAGAGAGGATCCTGAACCCGAATCCAATAGCAAGTTTACATCTATCAATCCTTTTTTGGACTTATATTTTGCGGTCAGGAAAGGTCTTTTATGCTGATCCTGAAACCCTAAATCCGTTTGATAACACTTTTTACATCTTTTGTACTTATAGGTACTTGGTCTGTTGATTTTTATATAGTTGTTCGAATAATTAATATCCATAATGAAGTCCTTAAAAAAATCATATCCTATAATCCCATGAATAGGAAACCCCATTCTTGGAGAAAAGTTGATCGACTCATCCAAAACCAAGTAAATAGTATGTGATGCACTAAGTGCTTTACCTATTCTTACTTCATTACTAACGGATTTAATCGCTTCTACAGGTGCTTCATCACCTAACCCTCTAAGGTATATCTTAGAAGCATTTTTAAGCTCTAAAGAATTTTTGTTGTCAACACTAAAGATAATTGTAGAACCTACACCAGTGTCCAAAATAAAAGAAAGTTCTACTCCATTAACATAAACAGGGATAATCATTAAGTTATTGGCTAACTCGAATTTTATTTTGTCACTAGACGATCCGGCAGGTAAACTGAAGTGAGACTGAGAAAACGTTACAACATTGAAAAATAGGAGGAAAACAAGAACCTTGCTTTTAAGAAAATGATAAAATTTCTGTGATAAAATCTTCATTCCTCTAAATATAGAAAAATAGTTGAAAAATAGTCGTTAATATGTATTTAATTCTTAAATAATTTAAGAAATTTACCGCTATTTTATTTTTAAAATCAGATCAGATGCCTATTGTATCTCAAAAAGGTAAAGCAATGCCAGAATCACCAATCCGAAAATTGGTGCCTTTTGCAGAGAAAGCAGCAAAAGAAGGCAAGCATATTTATCATCTTAACATCGGTCAACCTGATATTAAGACGCCTATTGAAGCTATGGAAGCGGTAAAAAACCATTCGTTGGATGTACTAGCCTATAGTCATTCTGCAGGTTTTGAAAGTTTCAGAAAAAAATTGGCGGGATATTATGCCAAACATGATATCACAATAACGTCTGATGATATTTTAGTAACTACCGGAGGTAGTGAGGCTTTGATTTTTACGATGGGTAGCATTACTGATCCGGGAGATGAAATCATTGTACCAGAACCCTTTTATGCCAATTACTATAGTTTTTCTACGCAATCTACGGTTACAGTAGTTCCTGTGATATCAAAATTGGAAACGGGATTTGCATTACCTGCAATCGAAGAGTTTGAAAAGCTGATTACCAAAAAGACTAAGGCGATATTGATCTGTAATCCAGGTAATCCCACGGGTTATCTATATAGCAAAGACGAAATACAACAATTAGCCAAGCTAGCGATCAAATATGATTTGTTTTTGATTTCGGACGAGGTATATCGCGAATTCGTATACGACGATATCGAACACTATTCGGTGCTACAGGAAAAAGAGCTGGATGATCATGCTATTGTAGTAGATTCTGTATCCAAAAGATACAGCATGTGCGGCGCACGAATTGGATGTATCGTTAGCAAAAACAAAAGTGTTATGGAAACAGCGATGAAATTTGCTCAGGCTAGGTTAAGCCCTCCTACTTTTGCACAAATTGCCAGTGAAGCTGCTCTAGAAGCTCCAGAATCTTATTATCAGGAAACCGTTTCGAAATATAAAAATCGTAGGGATACTTTGGTTGCAGGCCTAAGAGAAATTCCTGGGGTAAAAGTAGCCGAACCTATGGGCGCTTTTTATTGTATTGCCGAATTACCTATCGATAATGCAGATCATTTTGCACAATGGTTACTCGATAAATTTGAATTGAACAAAGAAACCGTTATGTTAGCACCAGCATCTGGTTTTTACTCTAGCCCAAATGAGGGGTTAAATCAAGTAAGAATAGCTTATGTACTGAATCGAAGAGATTTAAAAAAAGCCATTGAAATATTACGAGTAGCCTTGGAAAAATACAACAGTTAATGAAAATTGAGCAGCGCAAATCCTTAAAAAAATATAACACTTTTGGCATTGAGGTGTTTGCCCGTGAATATATTGAAATCAGTTCTGAATCCATTCTTAAAGAAGCACTTCAAGTTTATAAAGACAAAACGCTTTTTATACTTAGCGGGGGTAGCAATATGCTACTTACCAAAGATATCGAAGCTACTGTTTTACATCTTACTCTGAAAGGAATTGAAACTGAAGAATTATCGGATGAATATGTATGCGTAACCGCTAATGCAGGTGAAAACTGGCATGAGTTTGTTCAATATTGCATACAGCAAGGATACAGTGGATTAGAAAATCTGTCGCTTATCCCTGGTAATGTGGGCAGCGCTCCCATTCAAAACATAGGAGCATATGGTGTTGAATTAAAAGACACTATGATCAACTGCGAGGCATTTGAAATAGCAACTGGAGAGAAATATACGTTCTCTAATGAAGATTGTAAATTTGGATACCGAGACTCTATTTTTAAAAATGTGGTCAAAGGCAAATACGTTATCTCAAAGGTTTCTTTCAGACTACGTAAAAAGAATCATGTCTTAAACACTAGTTATGGAGCAATAGAAGCTGCACTTTCTGCTCAAAACATTCAGGACCCAACCATCAAAGATGTTGCGGATGCCGTTATCCAGATACGAAAGAGTAAACTCCCAGACCCATCAGAGATCGGTAACAGTGGTAGTTTCTTCAAAAATCCCGTAGTCTCCAAAAGTCAATACCTAAACCTATTAGATAGGTTTCCAGAAATTCCGTCATATACCATAGATGAGAACCATATAAAGATACCTGCAGGATGGTTAATTGAACAAGCCGGTTTTAAAGGCAAAAGATGGGGTGATGCCGGAGTGCATAATAAACAAGCTTTAGTTTTGGTGAATTACGGCAATGCTACAGGACAAGAAATTCTAAATGTTTCTCGCGAGATACAAAAAGAAATTACAGAGAAGTTTAACATTAATCTAGAGACCGAAGTTAATATCATTTAACATTTTCTGTATTACCACACTTTCTTTGTATCTTTGCTTCCTATTTAAGTACATTTTTAATTGTTATGAAACTTCTATTACTTACCGTAGGTTTACTTCTTTTGGCTTTTGCAGGGATTGCCATAAAATTATGGGCAAAAAAGGATGGTAAATTTGCTGGAACCTGTGCTAGTCAAAGCCCTTTTCTTAATAAAGAAGGAGAATCTTGTTCGCTTTGTGGTAAAACTCCGGATCAATATTCTAGTTGTAACGAAACTGAGCATGCCAAATAAATTAAGCTTAGGCAGCAACTATTCTATTCAAAAATAAATCGTTGAAAAAAGAAGACTCTATTTCATTACAAGAGCATATCGAAAATGCTAAAGAAGGTAAGCAAATGTCGTTTAATTATTTGCTGGATACTTTTTGGAATGACGTATATAATTTTCAACTGAAAAGAACTCAAAATGAATATGATGCAGAAGACATTACCATTCAGAGTTTTTCAAGAGCCTTTGATAAAATAGGTACTTTTAAAGAAGAGTACACCTTTAAAACCTGGTTGATACAGATCTCTAAAAACATTCATATTGATTTATTAAGAAAGAAGAATGCTTCTATACAATCCCAAACCACAACTCAGGTAGATGATAGAGTATATAAAATAATCGATGACACCCCTACACCAGAAGATAAATTAATTACCGAACAAAACCTGGCACAGTTGTTACTATACATAAAACAACTAAAACCAAATTACCAGCAGGTAATTAATCTCAGGTATTTTCAGGAATTAAGTTATAAAGAAATTGCTGAGTCTCTAGATGAGCCTATTAATAATGTAAAAGTAAAATTATTGAGGGCCAAAAAATTATTATCCGAGATTATTACTAATCCCAACACTTAATTTTTGGTATGTAAGGTATTATGCTAGTTACCTTAAATTAAAAGTAGTAAACCTTTTGATGACAACAAACAGTGGATCTATCCATTTGTCGTTAATCTTTTTATCGTATTTCACAAATTTTTGCACTAAGCCTTTTGGTGCCGAAATCTCTTTTTCTATCGCAGTAATATTGATATATCTGTGGTTATTCAACAACCATTTTTCTACACGCTTACGATCGTTTTGTCTTTTTTTAGGACTGACTAATTCCTCTTGCATCATTTTTCCTCGTTTTGCTTTGATAACTTTTAAATCTGAAAAAAATTTTATGTTAACTTAATTTTAACCTCATGTTAAAATAATTTTATGAATTATAAATAAAAAAACCGGTATAGCAATTCTATACCGGCTTTTGGTCTTGTTTGATAGCAACTACCTTTCGAATCCTTTTTCAACAGATAAAATAACATTAAAGGTTTCATTTTCAGGATTCACCAACACCGGATACTTTCCAGCTTTAACAGTATTCCCGAATAATCCCAATGATCTACTTGTTTCTGCATCTAGTTTGAGATCGTTTTCCAAATAAAAAACACCAGATTCTTTGTCTCGAATTTCCATAAGCTCATTTTGCTCATAGAACTGTAATCCTGCAATTTGTTCATTGAGTGCAAACGGAGCAGACCCAATTCTTGGATCAATTTCTAGCTCCAGTTTATCACGAATGGATTCAAATTCTCTTGGGTTAATTTTTTCATAAATGTCCCAAGGGTCAAAAATTTCTACCCAACAAGGAATTAACCAACATGGATCGAAAATAATCTCTGGGAAACAAAATCTTTCGATGTTACAAATTCCCGGTAAGTTTTTGTTACAATAAAACCCGAATGGACTTGCAACCCACCTACCGTATTCGATAAAATATACGCAGTATCGCCCGCCATATTTACCTTCTACGGCCTCTTCAACTCCGACTTGGCTATCGGTAATCGAATTTTGTGGTTCGTAATCTGTTTCTTTCTCGCATGCTCCTGATAACAAAAGCATTACACCCATGATCATTACTGTTAGTTTTTTCATAATTAATGGTTTTAAGAGTTCTCCTACTCTATTTAGGTTTTTCGGATACCACCTTTGTTAAAAAATTCAAAACAAATGTAACAACATGAATAACAGCATATTAGGATCATACAACTGAATCTAAACAGGAAAAAACCTGATCAAAAATGGGACTAAAACCTTTGGATAAAAACTAGAAATAGGATAGACTCTTATAGAAAACATAACTTTTATAAGAACTACATACTAATCAAACCTTTCTTCGTATTTTTGCTAAAAATATTGCTTGTATGAACAATGACGTAAGTAGCGTAGCTCCGCCAAAAACAAAACCAAAGTGGTTACGAGTAAAACTCCCAACGGGGAAAAAATATACCGAACTACGAGGACTTGTAGACAAATACAACTTACACACTATCTGTACTTCTGGTAGTTGTCCTAATATGGGAGAATGCTGGAGTGAGGGAACCGCTACCTTCATGATCCTTGGTAATATCTGTACCCGTTCCTGCGGTTTTTGCGGGGTAAAAACCGGTAGACCAGAAACTGTAGATTGGGAAGAACCCGAAAAAGTAGCGCGTTCTATCAAAATAATGAACATCAAACATGCTGTAGTTACTTCGGTGGATCGAGATGACTTGGCAGATGGAGGTTCTATCATCTGGGCAGAAACCATTCAGGCTATACGGCGAATGAACCCAGAAACTACGCTAGAAACTTTAATTCCAGATTTTCAAGGAAAAACCAAAAACATTGACCGTATAATAGCAGTAAAACCAGAAGTGGTTTCACACAATATGGAAACGGTAAAACGACTTACTCGAGAAGTGCGCATTCAGGCAAAGTATGAACAAAGTCTTCAGGTATTAAAATATCTGAAAGATAATGGCATTAATCGCACCAAAAGTGGAATTATGTTAGGGCTGGGTGAAACCGAAGAAGAAGTAATACAAACGCTGAAGGATCTTAGGGCAGTGAACCTGGATATCGTGACTATTGGGCAATATCTTCAACCTAGTAAAAAACACTTACCTGTCAAAGAGTTCATTACACCAGATCAATTTCAGAAATATGAAAAAATAGGTTTAGAAATGGGGTTCAGGCATGTTGAGAGTGGCGCATTGGTGAGATCCTCATACAAAGCACAAAAACATTTGACCTAAACAAAAAAGCATCAGTTAGGAAGTAATGAATACCCCTATTACAATTGCCATCAACGGTTTTGGAAGAATTGGACGAAGTCTTTTTAGATTGCTTATCGATCATTCTGAAATTGAAGTTGTGGTCATAAATGATCTTGCAGATGCAAGAACTCTTAGTCATTTACTAAAGTATGATAGTATCCATGGCGTTTTACCGTTGGAGGTAACATACGACCAGGACCATATCATTGTTAACGAAAAAAAGATTCCTCTTCTTAATCAAAAGGATCCAGAACATTGTGATTGGAGTTCTTATGAAGTGGATATTGTGGTAGAGGCTACCGGAAAATTTAAGACCAGACCATTATTAGAAAAACACCTGAATGCTGGAGCCAAAAGAGTAATCCTCTCTGTACCGCCTCAGGATGACCAGATTAAAACTGTGGTTTTGGGAGTAAACGATGATATTTTGGATGGATCAGAAACTATCATATCCAACGCTTCATGTACTACAAACAATGCAGCGCATATGATCAAGGTGGTTAATGATCTTTGCGGAATCGAACAAGCTTATATTACCACAGTACACAGCTATACCACAGATCAAAGTTTACATGACCAACCCCACCGTGACTTGAGAAGAGCACGAGCTGCTGGGCAATCTATTGTTCCCACCACTACTGGAGCCGCCAAGGCACTGACCAAAATTTTTCCTGAGTTAAGTTCGGTTATAGGAGGCTGCGGAATAAGAGTACCTGTACCCGATGGATCTTTGACTGATGTTACTTTTAACGTAAAAAAAGAAACTACGATAGAAGAGATAAATAATGCCTTTAAGCAAGCCGCAGAAAACAATCTAAGCGGTATATTAGCCTATACTGAAGATCCAATTGTTTCTATCGATATTATTGGAAATCCACACTCCTGTGTTTTTGATTCTCTGATGACATCTGTTATCGGAAAAATGGTAAAAATTATCGGATGGTATGACAATGAGATAGGCTATAGTCATAGAATAATAGATTTAATTATTAACATTTGTAAGAAATAACTATATTAGTTGACATATTTCAAAGGAAAAATGCCAACCCAAATCAGATTTTTTATATTCAAATTTTTATGTATCTGTTGTTTTTATGCGTCTGCTCAAATTCCAGAAATTGCAAAAAACAATCAGGTCAAGGATTCTATTGAAAGTTATTTAGTAAGAGCTTCAAATTCAATTGATCAGGCTCAACTAGAACTTGCCCTTTCTAACATTATTCAAGCAAAAGAAATCGCTTTACAAAATCAAGATCGTATCTATATCTCTAAAACGAATATGGTCTTGGCTAAGTTATACAGAGAACTCGGTGATTTAAATCAAGCAGAAGATCAGATTCTAGATGCTATAAAAATTCAAGAAGAGGAAGAGAATGAGGAAATGTTGGCGCATTCCTATATGATTTATGGAGCAATTGCCACCAAACTTGAAAAGTATGACGTTGCTGAAGAAGCTTTAAATTCTGCACTTACCTTAACTCAAGAAAACGATATTTCAGGGTATCAAGGCCCAATAAAGACCAACCTTGGTATATTGGCATTGGCTCAAAAAAACCTGATCTAGCCATCCAACATTTCAATAGTGGACTCCCGATGATTGATTCGTTTGACATGCATTACTTTAAGGCTAAACTTTATGTAAATAAAGCAAAAGCTCAATTGATGTTGGATATGCCGGATGAGGCACGACAAACCAATGAACTTGCCCTTCAAATCGGTAAAGAAAAAAATATCCCGAAATTCGATCAGAATGCTACAAGTTATACAGCAGGATTTTTGAAAAGCAACAAAACTTTCTTACCTCTCTTGATCACTTAAAGACCCATCAGAAAATAAAAGATTCTCTATTTAATATCAATAAAGAGATTATTGCTCAGGAAGCAGGAGCTAAATTGAATTTGAACGAAAACAATGTATTGATTGAAGAGTTGACAGAAGAAAATATTCAACAACAAAAATCTTTAAAACTAGGAAGACTTACTACCATTTTGAGTATCGCACTCATTACTATACTCTCTTTACTTACGCTTTCTTTGTATAAAAACAATAATCTGCGAGCCAAAGCCAACGAACTGCTTCAAAATAAAAACACAGAACTCATCTTGGCAAAAGAAAATGCAGAAAGAGCAAGTGAAGCAAAGGTACAGTTCTTGTCGACCATTACTCACGAATTACGTACACCTTTGTATGCGGTAACGGGACTAACCCATTTACTATTAGAAGAAAGCCCAACACCTAATCAAAAAGAACATCTAAATTCCCTTAAGTTCTCGGGAGAATACCTTTTATCTCTTATCAACAACATTTTAGATCTAAACAAATTAGAAGCCAACAAAGTAGAAATCGAAAATACTTCTTTCAATCTCAAGAAAAGAATTAACGATGTACTTATCGCTTTGGGTAAATCTGCAAAAGACAGAAATAACAAACTACACTACGAATTCGATGACAATGTACCTGCTAAACTAAAAGGAGACCCATTAAAGGTTTCTCAGGTCTTGATTAATTTAATCGGAAATTCTATAAAATTCACACAAAACGGCGATATCTGGATAAGAGTTAAGCTAATTAGCATGATTGAAAACAAAGTTTTCCTCAACTTTAGTATTGAGGATAATGGTGTGGGAATTTCTGAAAAGAAACAACAAAGTATATTTGAAAACTTCACCCAAGGTTCTGTTCAAATCAATCGAAAATTTGGAGGTACAGGATTAGGACTTTCTATTGTAAAGAATCTTCTTAATCTAATGGATAGCGAGATTAAATTAGAAAGTGAACTCGGTAAAGGCTCTAAGTTTCTTTTTGATTTAAAATTTGAGGTCGTGGAAGACAAAAGCACGAATTACTCTGAAGAAGCTAAGAAAATCGATTATAAAGTAATGATCGATAAAAACATTCTGATTGTAGAAGACAATAAAATCAATCAGCTGATTACCAGAAAAATTCTTGAAAAGAACAAAATCATTTGCGATGTTGCTGACAATGGAGATATTGCGGTACACAAAGTAAAAGAAAATACTTATGATCTTATTCTCATGGATATCCACATGCCTGGAATTAGTGGTATAGAAGCCACTAGACAAATTAGAGAATTTAATACTGAGATTCCGATTATCGCCTTAACTGCAGTAACTCTAGATGATAATCTGGATGAGTTTTACGATAACGGATTTAATGATATCATTCCAAAACCCTATAAAACTGAGGAATTTTTCACGAAGTTACATAAGGCTTTAAAAGAAAAACAAACCACCACATAATAAATGGCATAAGAATTGATAAGTACTAATTAAGCTTAGTAAAACAAGCTTTTGAATTAGCCTAGATAAAATTAGAATGAGGTCTTTTTGACCTCATTTTTTTATGCATTCCAATATTTTTTGATCAAACAATTCCCGCGCTACGATAAAACTTACTGAAATGGGCTGGTACCATAACTCGGTGGTATCATCAAGCTGCTTGGATAAACGCACATAGTCTTTCTCTGTGGTAATAATACGCTCACATTTTTTTAATTTTTCCAGATCCTTATCAGTAAAATTATGATGATCCGGAAAATTTAAGTGCTCAAACTTTAGTCCCAATTCGTGGTAATAATTAACTAACGGCCCCGGGTTAGCAATTCCTGTTACCAATGTAAAAGGTAATTGGTGAAATTTTTCTACCGACTGCGCTCCTTGCGCACCCACTAGTGTATTTTCATAAGCTATAGAAGTAAAAAATAAGGATTGATGAGGCAAAACATTGAGTTTCTTCTCTATCTTGTTCCGCTCCTGCTCTGTTATTGAAGCCGGACATTTGGTTACTATAATAATGTCTGCACGTTGCGCACCACTACGTGGTTCTCTCAAATTACCTGTAGGCAAAACGACGTCTTCACTATATAACTCATAATAAGGAGTCAACAAAATATAAAATCCAGCTTTTACCTTCCGATGTTGATACGCATCATCAAGAATTAGCAATTCGGGTTGTGGGTCCTGAGATCGCAATTGATGGATTCCATTACGTCGATCCGCATCTACTCCTACCAAAACATCTTGAAACTTAGTTTTAAATTGCAGCGGCTCATCTCCAACATCTACAGCTTCAGAAGACGTTTTTACGATTTGAAATCCCTTAGTTTTTCTCTTATATCCTCTACTTAAAGTCGCAATTCTAGTATGATCTTTTAGCAACCGAATCAAATACTCCACCATCGGACTTTTTCCTGTCCCTCCAACACTTAGATTCCCCACGGCGATAACCGGGAACTCATAACTAGTAGATTTTTTTATACCAAGATCATACATTTTGTTTCTAAACCATGTAATCAGGTAATAAATAGGAACTATGGGTAAAAGTAATTTCCGAAGCACATTCATACGCACAAAAGTATAAAACGAAACTTTGATTATTGCTAAAAGTTTTTTTACATTCCATTTTTTAATAAAAAGAAATCACAATGTTAATTAAAGAGGTTATTCAACATTTAGAAGCTTTGGCACCAACATCTTATGCAGAGGATTTTGATAATGTTGGATTATTGGTAGGGACACCGGATACAGAGGTTACAGGAATTTTAGTAACTCTAGACACATTAGAAGTTATAATTGACGAAGCTATTGAGAACAACTGTAATTTGATTGTTAGTTTCCATCCTATCGTCTTTAAAGGAATCAAAAAGTTCAATGGCAAGACTTATGTTGATCGTGTAGTGACCAAAGCGATCAAACACGATATAGCCATATTTGCAATTCACACTGCTTTGGACAATGCCCTACACGGGGTAAACGATATGATCTGTGAACAACTAGGATTAATCAACCGACAGATATTAATTCCACAGCAAAAAACCATTAAGAAGCTGGTTACTTACGCTCCTGTGGCTGAAGCCGATCAATTGAAGTCTAAACTATTTGAAGCTGGAGCAGGAACTATTGGCAAGTATTCCAATTGTAGTTTCTCTAGTGAAGGTTTGGGAACATTTCAAGCTTCTGAGACCGCAAATCCTTCTATCGGAGAAATTGGAAAAACGCACACCGAAAAAGAAAGTCAAATTGAGGTTACCTTTCCAAAACATTTGGAAAGCGCTATTTTGAAAGCTCTTTTTAATAATCACTCTTACGAAGAAGTGGCTTATGAAGTGACCACCCTTGAAAATACCAATCAAAATATAGGGATGGGAATGATTGGCGAACTTCCAGATACCATGGATGAATTAGATTTCTTAAAGCACATCAAAAAAACCTTTAAGAGCGGATGTGTGAGACACTCTCAATTATTAGGAAAACCCATCAAAAAAGTAGCTGTACTAGGAGGAAGCGGTAGCTTTGCTATAAAAAATGCGCAAAGAGCAGGTGCTGATATTTTTATTACGGCAGATCTTAAATATCACCAATTTTACGAGGCTGAAAAAAAGCTAATATTGGCTGATATTGGGCATTATGAAAGCGAACAGTACACAAAAAATCTAATTGTTAGCTATCTTAGAAAAAAATCAGTAATTTTGCAATCATTTTATCGGATAAAAACACCAATCCAATTCAATACCTGTAAAATATGGCAAAGAAAGAAGTTACTGTTGAGCAAAAATTAAGAGCATTATACGACTTGCAATTAATTGACTCTAGAGTTGATGAGATCAGAAACGTACGTGGAGAACTACCTTTAGAAGTTGAAGATCTTGAAGATGAAGTAGCCGGATTAAATAAAAGATTAGAAAAGCTTACTACGGATCTGGAGACTATCGATGATAGTATCAAGAACAAGAAAAATTTGATTGAAGAAGCTAAAGCTTTGATTAAAAAATACGGAGAGCAACAGAAAAATGTTCGAAACAACCGCGAATACAACTCATTAAGTAAGGAAATTGAATTTCAAGAATTAGAAATTCAATTAGCTGAAAAGCACATTAAAGAGCACAAAGCGCAGATCGTTCAGAAAAACGAAATCATCACACAAACCAAAGACAAACTTGGTGAACGTAATGAGCACTTATCTCACAAAAAAGGTGAGCTTGATGCTATCCTAGCAGAAACCGAGAAAGAAGAGCAAGCATTAATCGCAAAATCAGAAGATTTTCAGAAAGAAATCGAAGAGCGTCTAATTGTTGCTTACAAGAGAATAAGAAGTAACGTAAAAAATGGATTAGCAGTAGTTCCTATCGAGCGTGGAGCTTCTGGAGGTTCTTTCTTTACTATTCCTCCTCAAGTTCAAATGGAGATTGCTTCTCGCAAAAAAATCATTACTGACGAGCACAGTGGTCGAATTTTGGTAGATCAAGAACTTGCCAGAGAAGAAAAGGAAAAAATGGAAGCACTTTTCTCTAAGCTATAAAGAAACTATTTTAAAAATATAATCAAGCCTCAGTTATCTGAGGCTTTTTTGATACTTATAATCATGAAGCATGTACTTATTATAGGATCCGTTTGGCCAGAACCTAAATCGTCTGCTGCAGGTAGCAGAATGCTTCAACTTATACAACTATTACTGGAAAAAGGGTTTAAAATTACTTTTGCAAGCACGGCAAACCCCACCGAAAACATGTATGACTTGCAAAGTATTGGAATTCAAATAATAAACATAGAAGTCAATAACTCTAGTTTTGATACTATTCTAAAAAATTTAGATCCAAGCATCGTGATATTTGATCGATTCATGATCGAAGAACAGTTTGGATGGAGAGTGTCTAATACTTGCCCTAACGCCTTAAGAATTCTAAATACAGAAGATTTACACTCCCTTAGAAAAACCAGGGAAGCTCTTTTGAAAGCCGGTAAAAAGTTCGAACATCAAGATCTATTGGATGAAGAGATTACCAAAAGAGAAATAGCTAGCATTTATCGATCCGATCTTTCGTTGATCATTTCAGACTATGAGATGGAGCTTTTAAAAAACACTTTCAATATTAATGATGAGCTATTGCACTATCTACCTTTCCTATTACCAAGTATCACACCCACTACTATAGAGAAATGGCCTTTATATGAAGAAAGGGCACATTTTGTAACTATTGGTAATTTTCGACATGCACCCAACTGGAATAGTATTTTATATCTCAAAGAGGATATATGGCCTTTGATTCGAAAAGAACTTCCTAAAGCCGAATTACATATTTATGGAGCCTACCCTCCCCCAAAAGCCATGCAATTGCACAACACAAAAGACGGTTTTATCATCAAAGGATGGACAGAAAATGCAAAAGAAGTGATCAAAAATGCAAGAGTTTGTTTGGCTCCTCTTCGTTTTGGCGCCGGAATAAAAGGGAAACTAGCAGACGCTATGCTTTGCGGAACCCCTAGCGTAACTACTTCTATAGGTAACGAAGGTATGCTCGATGACGATCAGGACTGGAATGGCTTTATCAAAGAAGATCCACTTGCTTTTGTCAAAGCCGCTATACGACTGTATACCGATCAAAATTTATGGCGACAATCTCAACAAAATGGTATCGAAATTATTAATACTCGCTTTCAAAAAGAAAAATTCACGAATTCTTTTTACAACACCATTGATGATCTAATTGCGAATCTACCCAAGCACCGTTCTAAGAATTTTATTGGATCCATGCTACAACATCATACTCTACGTAGCACAGAGTACATGTCTAGATGGATTGAAGAGAAGAACAAGGAATAGACAATTATTTCTTATTTATGATATTCATTCCAATAATCGCTGTAAAAATTAGATGTCTGTAAGAGCTCATGATGAGAACCGTGAACCTCTGTTTTTCCATTATCAATCACATAAATACGGTCCGCAATTTTAGGTAACGTATGCAAACGATGGGTAATAAAAACTATCCCAACATCTTTTTTAATACGTTTTAATAAATCAAAAGAAAAGTTTTCAGTTTTTCTATCCATTGCAGACGTATATTCGTCTAATATTAACAATTGAGGTTTTTTATACAATACTCTTGCCAGTGCAATAACTTGTTTTTGCCCTCCTGATAAGTTAATCCCTTCCTCTCCTAACATAGTTGCATATCCTTGGGGAAATTGGGAAATAAACGTATCAAAACCATAATCTTTAAAGAACTTCTCTATCTCCTTTGGATCTTTTCTATCACCTAAAATAATGTTCTCTAAAATTGAAGCATTAAACATCTGGATATTTTGTTCGACCACACCAATTTTATCTCTCCAGGAATCCAGTTTCACATTTCGCAATGCTATTTTATTATTAATCAACACTTCACCATTCTCAGGTTCATAAAAATTTTGTATAATCTGAGACAAGGTACTTTTACCACTGCCGCTCTCTCCAACAATCCCTACAAATTCCCCTTGACGTATCTGTAACGAAACATCTTTTAATAACTGACTTCTTCCTGCAAAACGAAAAGAAATACTTCTAAGATCTATTGATTGAAATTCAGCTACTTCTACATCGCCATTATTCTCTTTTTCATTAGAAACAAACTCATACATTCTATTAAAGGCTACCTTTGCTTCATTCACCGGTATAGCAACTAATGCGAGACTTGCGACCGATGGTAATAAAGATCCTGCTACGCCTAAAATAGCCATTAACTCTCCCAGCATCATGGTATCATAGTAAACCGACAACGAAGTATACATTAGTATTCCTAATAAGAAAACAACCCCAAAAACCCCAGACAGCAATGAAAGTCTAACCTTGATTTTACCCAACTCGAAAACCTGTTTTTGATAATAACCATAGATAGCTTCGCTCTGTTCTTTAAATAAGGATTGCTTATTATTATTTTTTATAGTCGCGATTCCATTCATTGTAGCAATGTAGTTACTCTGGTTATGAGCCCTACTTTGCATAACCTCCTTTTGCGATTTAATAATCTTGGAGTTAAATCGATACATTAATAAAAAATAGAATGGAAGACTTATTGTGGCTATCACCCCGACTTGCCATGAATAATAGTACAAAAATGAAATAGAAACTATTGATACGAACAAATTCACCACAAAATCATTAGTCACGGTTTGTATTACTCGTTGTATGTTCTCAGTATCATTTAACCTTGATACCAATTCTCCAATTTTACGGGTATCAAAAAATGACTTAGGCAAACTCAATAATGCTGAATAAAACCCACTGATAATTCGATTATTAAAGTCCTGTGTTTGATGTGTAAGTAAATAGTATCTTAAAGCCGAAAAAATTACTCTGATCAATAGCAGGAAAGCAACCAATACAATACCAGTTATTAATCTTTGAAAGTCTTTTGAAGGTAAAATATCGTCAATAAGCTTTTGCGAAAACATAGCCATTGCTAAACCTAATACAGAAGCTAGCAGCGCTAAAACTGAACTAACGATTAGCAATTTATTATCTTCTTTGATAAGATCAACAAACCATTTTATTTTGGATTTTTGTTCTGTTTTATGAGCTATAAATTTGTTGGTTGGCGAAAGCGTCAAACATGTTTTTGATTTCCAAATTTCTGCAAGTTCTTCTTTCGAATAATAGCAAATCCCTTTTGCTGGATCTCCAATTTTAAATTTCCCATTTTCATATCCATAACACAATACATAATGCTGCAAACGATCATCTACCAAAACATGTAATATCACTGGTTGTTTATGATCTATTAAAGCCTGTATATCTGCTTCATTTCCTTGAGCAGTAAAACCAATTGCATTCGCCGCCTGATATAACCCCAACAAAGTAGTTCCTTGTCTAGTTGTCCCACTTAATTTTCTAAGTTTTTCAAGGCCTATATTACCATTGTAGTATTGCACTACCGATTTTAAGCACGCAACTCCACAATCACTCTGATCGTGTTGTAGAACGAATGACCTCTCAGTTTTTTTATAATCCTTAGCTACCCGAAACATTTATATTATTTTATAAGATTAGAAACATAATTGATATTAAGCTGACCTTTATGCCTCTTTACGAGGTTCTTATTTTTATCATAGATCAAAATATAAGGGATGCTTGTGGCATCAAAATCTCTTGAAAATACATCTTGATCATCTTGCAAAAATGTAATGAACCGATATTCATCTAAACCATAATCGGCAGCAAACTCTTTAATCTCTGAGCGAGACTGAGAAGAAACCATTAAAATCTGGGTTTCCGAAAACATCGAAGAATTGGATGCTATAGATTTTGCCTCTTCCTGACAATATTCACAGGCACTATTAAAATAAATAAAGACAGTATTTGAGTTATTTTTTAAATCCATATGAGTAAAGGAACTTTCCTGCAGCGTCTTGAAGGAAAAATTAGGAATGGTGTTCAAGGTGTTTTGAATTCTATGTTTATCCCCTAGTTTAGAGATCACTCCGTATCCCAGAAATACCAGTAATAAGAACACTCCCAGAAGGATTACTTTTTTAAATGCTCGCTTCTTCATACTTACATTATTCATTACTAGGATTACCCGATGTTAAGCGTAAAGAACATCACAGCAACTACCCATATCAACAGGAAAGATCCATAACTACTTGCAACTACTTTCAAGCCTCTATCAGAAGTAATATTAATCTCTTTTGCTAACAAATAAGCTAACACAATCCAATATAGTAGTTCAAATAAATTAAGAACTTGAAGCGGATAAATAAACCAAGTAGACACCCCTTCATAGCCTATAATATTCAAAGCAGACAAGGGATAAAAATACTGAACATCGTCTATCGTTAAGTCATCAAGAAATGACAACCAAATTAACTTTATCAATCCCACTATCACAAAAACAAATTCAGCTTTAGTCACCAAAAAAAACAATCTTTTCAATGATGATTTAAGATTAAAAAAGAAGATCCCTAAATATAACGTACACGTAATCAGGCCAATTTTAACAAATAGAATAATTGGAATCATCAAATATGATAACCACTGCCATTTTTTGTTAAACGCCAAGATTTCATCTATCTGATTACCGGTCAATTGTTCTGACAAACTATCATATAGCAGTTCGTCAGAATTTAAGATTGTTTTATTAAGAATAGCCATAACAACAAAAGCTAGACTTAATAAAATAAACGCTCTATACTTTTTCATCACTTTATCTCAAACTAATAATTATTTATCTCCAGGACACTTAATACATCCTGGAGATATTTTGTTTAATAAAAAGCATTAACTTTCATTCCTTCTTTTCCTAACAAACAATTCCCAAAAAGCACCAACAGAAAGAAAGAAATAACAAAACAAACCAGACAACTCAACTATAACATTTTTGCTCCTATCTATACCATGAGTTAAGATTTCATATAACTCTTGTCCAGTAAAAAAAAGACCAAAGAACATAATAAATAATAAAATGATTCTTCTATTTTTTTCAAAAATGCCATAATTATCTGATTTAAATTATTACTTACAAGCATCAGCTAAGTTAATACTTCCCAGAATAAAACCAGCAGCAAAAAAACCTGCTCCAGCAGTAGTAGCTCCTAATACACCAACAGCCACAACACTTAATCCCAAAGCAATTGCAGAAGTTGCACATCCACCAGCTTCAACATTTTCCATTTTGTTTAATTCTAACGTTTTCATAAATAAAGATTTTAAAAAATTATAATTCCCCCAAGCTTTTTATATGAGTTGAGGTTTCCCATATAGGTAGTAGAATTGATATTGAGTTAGTGCACATATCAATGTTTGTATCCAACTACTTACTTCTAGGTGACCCCTACTATAAAAATGTTAATCAAGATTTTTTGATTTTTTTCAAAAAAAATCGTAAGCCAATAAATTACAGTGTTTTATTAATTAAATAATGACATAAAAAAAAGACATACTCTTATCTTTTTTTGAAAAGGAAGGTGAAATTTATTGAGTAAAATGAAAGAAATAACTCAATTGATGAAGCTCAAAATTAATACCCAAGTAGGTTTACAAAAATTTGCTCTACTCCCAAAAAAAACAATCCTGCGAGCACTACTACTAAAGCTATCTTAACAAAAACTATAGCTTGACATCTGTTTTTGATTTACTTATGATGGTAATTTACAACTACAAGTACTATTATACAAACAACAAAAAAAGCCCTTCCTTTTCAGGAAGAGCTTATATACTTTTTTACAATGCTTACTCTTAATTAAAGAGCAGCTACGTGCTTTGCAAGCTTAGACTTTAAATTAGCGGCTTTATTCTTATGAATAACGTTGTTCTTCGCTAATTTATCAAGCATAGAAACAACTGTAGGGAACAATGTCTCTGCCTCCTTCTTATCAGCCTCACGTAACTTTTTGATAGCATTACGTGTAGTTTTGTGCTGATATCTATTTCTAAGACGCTTTGTCTCGCTATTTCTAATTCTTTTTAACGCTGACTTATGATTTGCCATCTTCTTTTGCTAATTAAATTTCTTACTACTAAAAATTTGTAGCCCGTAGGGGAATCGAACCCCTCTTACCAGGATGAAAACCTGGCGTCCTAGCCGATAGACGAACGGGCCATTTTTTCTTTTTTCAAAGATTGCAAATTTACAGCTTTCACTATTAATCTGCAATTAATTTTAATCTTCGTAGCCCGTAGGGGAATCGAACCCCTCTTACCAGGATGAAAACCTGGCGTCCTAGCCGATAGACGAACGGGCCATAGTTGCTTGCCTAATTGCGGATGCAAAAATACAACTATTTTTTAATGGCGCAAGTGTTATTTTATTTTTTTCTAAAACTTAATATGCCTTTGCGAATAAAACCCTCACTTTAGACGGTTTACCGGTATACACACAAGTACCATTTTCTTCTTTAGCATCAAAAGGAATACATCGAATTGTAGCCTTTGTAAGCTCTTTTATCTTTTGTTCGGTTTCTGCGGTACCATCCCAGTGCGCAGAAATAAATCCTCCCTTATTCTCTAAAACCTCTTTAAATTCTTCAAAAGAATTAACTTCTGTAATATGCTCATCTCTATATTGAGTAGCCTTTTGATGTAAACTCTCCTGAATCTCTTTAAGCAAAGCATCTACCTTATCCACCACTTCATCTTTATTCACAAACTCTTTAGACAATGTATCTCTTCTTGCCAATTCTACAGTACCTTTCTCCAGGTCTTTAGGACCAATGGCAATTCTTAACGGCACACCCTGCAACTCATATTGTGCAAACTTAGCTCCTGGTCTATGCGTATCTCTATTATCAAATTTTACAGTGATCCCTTTTGATCTAAGGTCTGCAACCAATTCATTGGCCACTTCAGAAATTTGATCCAATTGCTCCTGCCCCTTGTATATAGGAACAATCACCACTTGTATTGGCGCCAAATTTGGAGGTAGCACAAGCCCATTATCATCACTATGCGTCATAATTAAAGCTCCCATAAGTCTGGTAGAAACACCCCATGATGTTGCCCAAACATAGTCCAACTTTCCTTCCTTAGAAGTAAACTTCACATCAAAGGCTTTTGCAAAATTTTGCCCTAAAAAGTGAGAAGTTCCAGCCTGAAGCGCTTTCCCATCCTGCATCAATGCTTCGATACAATAGGTATCCTCTGCCCCAGCAAAACGCTCACTTTCCGTTTTTCTACCTTTTACTACAGGTATCGCCATAAAACTCTCTACAAAATCCGCGTATACGTTATTCATCTGTTCGGTTTCTGCTATCGCCTCTTCTCTAGTCTCATGCGCAGTATGACCTTCTTGCCACAAAAACTCTGCTGTACGCAAAAACAAACGCGTTCTCATCTCCCATCGCACTACATTCGCCCATTGATTCACTAAAATTGGCAAATCACGATAAGATTGTATCCAGCCTTTGTAAGTATTCCAGATGATTGCTTCTGAAGTAGGTCGAACAATCAGCTCTTCC
This sequence comes from Aquimarina sp. KJ22-3, assembly GCF_055808215.1. Lineage (NCBI taxonomy): Bacteria > Pseudomonadati > Bacteroidota > Flavobacteriia > Flavobacteriales > Flavobacteriaceae > Aquimarina > Aquimarina sp. KJ22-3. The sequence continues at coordinate 4,013,998 of NZ_CM147859.1, forward strand.
TCTAATTTGGCTTTTGGATCAACGATTAATTTTGAAGCATCATCAGGATCTGTTTTCAATCGGTAGTGAGTTACCACTGCACATTCTTTGGCAAATCCTTCTGCATTTTTCTCTTCGGCTTCAAACAAACTTTTAGGCACAAACAATGGAAAATACGCATTTTGGTGCCCTGTTTCTTTAAATTTTCTATCTAACTCAGCTTGCATTTTTTCCCAAATAGCATATCCATAGGGCTTGATTACCATACAACCTCTTACCGCTGAATTCTCGGCTAAGTCGGCCTTCACGACCAATTCGTTATACCATTTTGAATAATCTTCGCTACGCTTTGTTAAATTCTTACCCATAAACTATTATTTGGCACAAATGTTGTGACATTGTTAAATAAAATTTTGTTAGCGCAAAACTAACTAAATTTGTAATGTTCAACAATAAAATAAGAAGATATGCGACCTAAAAATTATTTTCAGAAAAATGGAGCCATTGGAGTGTTACTTTTGGCTAGCGCATTTTTGTTGACGTCTTGTGGCTCATATGAATATGTACCTTACGATGATGGGATATACGGAGAAGCCAGAAGCCAGAGAAATGTAGAAACCCCAAGAAATAACACAGCTAATCAACCCAATAATCAATCCAATTATTATTCTAGTTACTTTTCTGAAAAGTCGGCGCAAATTGACGATGTTGTCGAACAGAATGAAGTTTTTACTGATATCGACTCTTACTCGAGTGAAGGATATGATGCGGCTGACACTACAGCGACCGCACTAAATTATGAAGTAGGAAATCCTTCTTGGGGAAGTAACCCCACAGAAGTTAATGTAAATCTAATCAATACCGGATGGAATGGCTGGGGTCCTAGATGGGGTCTTGGATGGGGATGGAATGGTTTCTATGGTCCTGGTTGGGGATGGAATGGTTTCTATGACCCTTGGGGATTTGGATTTGGATACGGTGGATTTGGATTTGGCGGAGGATTTGGATTTGGGTTTGGTGGAGGATTTTGGTGCCCTCCTTATGGAGCCGGATTCTATGGACCAGGATTTTATGGTAGAGGATTCTACGGAGCTCCTTTTTACCGTGGCGGAAGATATATCGCATATAATCGCGGAAGAAGAAACGGATATATTGCGTATAACGGAAGTAGATATAATAGCAGATACAGCGCTTCAAGAAGTCGATACAGTGGTTCCAGGACTTATGCAAATCGATCACGTAGTGCAAATTATAGTCGAACTCGACAAGGATACACCAATCGCAGAAGAGTTTCTGCAGATGCATCAAGTAGATCGCGTAGCTCTAGCTACTCTAATGGATCCGGTTACGGAACACGTTCTAGATCATCCGTAAATGGAAATAGCTCAAGAACATACTCTAGCTCTGGTTCAAGAGCAAGAAGTAGCAGTTCTTCTAATAGAAGCAGATCATATACTCCTTCTTCAGGATCTTCGAGAAGCCGTGGTAGTTATTCTAGAGGAGGAAGTTCAAGAAGTAGTGGTTACCGAGGAGGAGGTAGCAGATCTTCTTCGAGAAGTAGTGGTAGCAGAAGTAGAGGAAGAGGATAAAAAACACCTTGATCTTTATCAATTCTATTTGTAGAATGTCATCATAACACAGACATTCTGTAAATCTAAATTTGTACAAAATGAAAAAACTATTTTTGTTCATAGGTGTCCTATCTATGTCTTTTCTGAACGCTCAGGATATTACAGATGCACTGCGATACTCTCAGCAAAATGTATTGGGTACAGCTCGATTTAGAGGAATGAGTGGAGCCTTTGGAGCCTTGGGAGGAGATTTGTCATCTATTCAGATTAACCCGGCAGGATCGGCAGTTTTCTTAAATTCCTATGGATCAATAACACTTGGATCTACAAGAACTATAAATGAGGCTCGCTATTTTGATGGATTTGCCAGCGAAAGTGACACTAATATCAATTTTAATCAATTGGGAACCGTATTGGTATACGACAACAGTCACTCCTCTTCCAATATCAAACGCTTTTCTCTTGGTCTTGCTTATGAGCAAACGGCAGATAATGCGGATGAATTTGTAAGCTTTGGTCGCAGTACAAATTCTATCGACAGTTTTTTTCTTGCAGAAGCTCAAGGATTACCATTGGATTTAATAACACGTAGAACTGGCGAATCTGTAAATGATCTGTATGCCTTTCTTGGAGAAACCGAAGGTTTTGGCGTACAACAGGCCTTTTTGGGACATGAAGCCTTCGTTATCGATGCTGTGGATCCTAGTGATCCAGATAATACAGCTTATGTTTCCAATATTGCATCGGGTGTTTTTGATCAAGAATACATTGTAGAAAGCACAGGTCTTAACGGTAAATTCACCATCAACGGAGGAGCGCAAATTAATGACGATTTGTATGTAGGAGTTAACTTGAATACCCATTTTATAAATTACGATAGAGTCACAGAATTTTTTGAAGGAAACAACAATGCAGGTAGCAATATAAATGAGGTGATTTTCACAAATAGATTATCCACCAATGGGGCAGGTTTTTCTGCTCAATTTGGAGCTATTGCAAAGGTATCTGATATATTACGTCTGGGTGCTTCATACGAATCCCCTACTTGGTATTATATTGAAGAGGAAACTGTTCAACGTTTGGAAACTTTTAGTGATACGGATGGAACCGCTGTGGTAAACCCCAACATCATTAATCTTTTTCCAGAGTACAAACTAAGAACTCCCGAAACCTATACCGGTAGTGCCGCCTTAATTTTTGGCAAGCAAGGGTTAATTAGTCTGGATTACTCGTACAAGGATTATACTTCAATAGAATTAAGTTCTGATAACGGTGCAAACTTTGCCGGAGTGAATAGCGATATTGACACTGCATTACAAGATGTTGCCATTATTCGCTTAGGAACTGAATGGAGAAATGGAAACTGGAGTATCAGAGCAGGATACAGCTACGAAGAAAGTCCGTACAAAAATGATCGCATCCTAAGTGATAAAAACGGATATTCTGTTGGCTTCGGTTACAATTTTGGCCAGTTCAAATTTGATTTCGCTTATGATTATACCGATCAACAAAGACAAGAACAATTTTTTCCAGGATCAGGATTTACTAATTTTGCAGTGGTAGATACCTTTAAAGACAATTACACATTTACTCTTGGAATGAATTTTTAAGAGATCGAAATAAATGATATAAACAAAAAGAGCTTCCTATTTGGAAGCTCTTTTTGTGTTTTATCGTATCAGGGAAAAACTTCCTGCAAATACTCTTCTTCGCATGTTTGGATCTCGTGGTTCATTGAACTCTACTCTAAACCAATATTCGGAGGATGGCATGATTCTCCCGTTATAGGTTCCATCCCAACCCAGACCTCCTGGTCGTAATTGTTTTAATAGCTTTCCGTAGCGATCAAAAATGTAAATCCGCGCATTAGGCTGATCTTCTATATTAATGATATGCCAAGTATCATGAAAACTATCTCCGTTAGGCGTAAAATATTTAGGATACCCCAAAATCATAATAATATCCGACTCTCTCTCGGTAGCAGGACAATTTGCATATCGCGCCAAAATGCGATAATCCCCTGGAGGAACATCCTCAAACACTGGAGAAGACTGATACTCGCGATACTCACGGAATCCCTGACCTATATCCCGATCTAATCGGTACTCAAAATCAGTAAACCCTAATGCTTGTATATCTATAGGAGCTGTAGTAACCTCTGCCGTTATCGTATAACTCCCGGCAAAAGATTCTTCAGCAATATTCCCTGTTACCGTAATTTCTTTGGTAGATACATCCACTACTGATAAATCATCACGTCCAACCTCGGTTGTTCCCGCTGTATCAGAATACCCAATTAATTGATAGGCTCCTTCAGCAGTAACACTTAGCACTGGAGTATCTGTTAATCCGCCCACATTAGTAAATGCTGTAGACCCTAAGGGCGCAGACTGCCACTGATATACAATTGCTCCAGGAAAACGTCCTTCAATAGAAATAGGGAACTCCCCGCAGGTAGCAATATCAGGACCTACTCCTGGTTCTAGTATTGTACAATCCGTAGTACCAGCATTATCTTCATCAAGATTGGTTTGTTGTAATTGAATTACACCAGCCTCATCAGAAAAATTAGTGATCAAAATGAAATAATATTCTCCTGTTTGTGCATTTGGAATAGTAAAGGTCTCAGTAAAGATCCCTTCCTCGGGGTTTCTGGCAAAACTACAATCTACAATATTGGTATTATCTAACCCCAATGGGCCTGTAGTATAAAAATCCGGATCGTCTACATTGTTAACGCACTCTGCAGGTCTTGGCGTATCATCACCAGCTGTATCACATCCTCGGGCCAGGTCATCTTCACAATTGATAAAAGAAGTATTAAACGGTCCCCAAGCTATAAAATCCACATCTAATTGCTGTTCTCCACGGTCTAATCGACTGTTATCATTACCATCGACCCATTGTTGAATATCAAAAATCAACTCTCCTGCTTCATCGATCCTAAGAAAATACCAGGAAGAATTACGTGTACTATCCAAACAACCTAATCCCTGAAAGCTAATATCTTCTCCAGTTATATTAGGAAAAGTCAGCTCTTGAGCGGCATCAGAACAAAACGGTTGAGCAAATCGACACGCTACATCAAAATCCACTTGGGCAACTCCAGAAAAAGGAGTTACTCCAATAAAAAAGAGGATCAACGCAATTTGAGGTAAAGATATTTTTTTTGCCATTGTCATATAACGTTAGAAACTACAATTTTCTTGTGTTTCGGTTAAATTTGGGATTTAAATATACAGAACTTCTACAATAAAACTACAATACGTAATTGTTTAACATTGCTTTTACTAAGTAAATCAACAAAATCGTATCTTTGCAAACTATGTTATGAAAGTATCCTAAACGGAAACCACACTGCTGTAAAAATTTATGTGCAAATATATGTTTTGAGGTGTGATTCTTACTAGGATTTTATGAATATTAAATATTTGAAGTGTGAAAATTGACAAGGCCCTTGAAGCTATTGAAGCGCTAGGTGATAATCATGTAGCTACTAGCGCTACCACCCCTCTTAGAGAAGACGCCTTTAAACTTAGTGATAAAGAAAAAATTGCTCTGATTAAAGAAGATGTAAAACATATTATGGAAACCTTAGGTTTAGATCTTACCGACGACAGCCTTCAAGGTACTCCACAACGCGTTGCAAAAATGTTTGTAAATGAAATTTTTGCCGGGTTACACCCGCAAAGAAAACCCGATGCCTCTACGTTTCAGAACCATTACAAATATGGCGAGATGTTGGTAGAAAAGAACATTACGGTATATTCTACTTGCGAACACCATTTATTACCTATTGTTGGTCGTGCACATGTTGCCTACATCTCCAATGGTACTGTAGTAGGACTATCCAAAATGAATCGTATTGTAGATTACTATGCCAAAAGACCTCAAGTACAAGAGCGTTTAACGATGCAAATTGTTCAAGATCTACAAGTGGTATTAGGAACTGAAGATGTAGCTTGTGTGATAGATGCAAAACATTTGTGCGTAAACTCCAGAGGAATACGTGACATTGAAAGTAGCACGGTTACCAGTGAATTTGGTGGAAAGTTTAAAGATCCTGCTACAAAAAGAGAATTTTTAGATTACATCCAACTAGACACAACATTCTAATATTAATTTCGGCACCTAACAAATTATGGCGACAGCTCCTTTGTACAAAACTCAAGAATTAAAAATTTACAACTCCTTAACAAGTCAAAAAGAAACCTTCACTCCTATTACCGAAGGGAATATTGGCATGTATGTATGTGGTCCAACAGTATACAGCAACGTACACCTTGGGAATTGTAGAACTTTTATTTCTTTTGATCTTGTTTTTAGATATTTAAGACATCTTGACTACAAAGTGCGGTATGTACGCAATATTACAGATGCTGGACATTTGGAAAATGATGCTGAAGAAGGAGAAGACAAAGTAGCTAAAAAAGCTCGTCTTGAGCAATTGGAACCTATGGAAATCGTGCAACGATACACCTTGGATTTCCATAATGTTATGGCAAAATTTAACACCGTTCCTCCTAGTATTGAACCTACGGCCACGGGGCATATTGTAGAGCAAATAGAAATTATCAAAACGATTATTGACAATGGTTTTGCTTATGAATCTAATGGTTCTGTATACTTTGATGTACAAAAGTTCAATGAAACTAGTCAATACGGTAAGCTAAGTGGCCGTAACCTTGAGGACATGATTACCAACACCAGAGAATTGGCAGCACAAACAGACAAAAAGAACCCTCAGGATTTTGCGCTTTGGAAAAAAGCAGAACCTCAGCATATTATGAGATGGCCAGCACCTTGGAGCGATGGTTTCCCGGGATGGCATTTGGAGTGTACTGTAATGAGCACCAAATACCTAGGCGAGCAATTTGATATTCATGGAGGTGGAATGGATCTGAAATTTCCTCATCACGAATGTGAAATCGCTCAAGGAGAGGCCGCCTGTGGACAGACACCGGTTAATTACTGGATGCACGCTAATATGCTTACCTTAAATGGTAAAAAAATGTCGAAATCGACAGGAAATACGATATCACCTGCAGAATTGTTTACAGGAGAGAATAGCGTGCTCAACAAAGCTTTTGACCCTTCTATCGTGCGCTTTTTTATGATGCAAGCTCACTATAGAAGCATCTTAGATTTTTCGAATGACGCATTAGAGGCCTCCGAAAAAGGATTTCATAGACTTATGGATGCTTTACAAACACTATCTATTCTAGAAGCAACTCAAGCAACTCAAGGTTTTGATGTTACTGCCTGGAGAAATGAGTGTTATGAGGCTATGAATGATGATTTCAATAGTCCAATACTTATTGCTAAACTATTTGATGCTGTAAAATTTATCAATACGCTTAAAGAACAAAAGGCAAGCATATCTGCAGAGGACCTGGCACTTTTGAGTCAAACCATGCGTGATTTTGTTTTTGATGTTCTTGGTCTGGTAAATGCAAACGAGGTATCATCTGATGCTACCGACAAGCTTTCTGGAGCAGTAGAACTACTGATTAAACTAAGAGCAGAAGCTAGAGCTAACAAGGATTTTGCAACTAGTGACAAAATTAGGGATGAGTTAGCAGAAATGGGAATTCAACTTAAGGATAGTCGAGAAGGAACTACATTCACCTTGAATTAAATGTTTTGAAGACAAAGGAAATCATAAAAAAGGTACTCATATTTCCTTTTGTGGTATTGGTGAAATTGTATCAAAATTTGATCTCACCATTAACTCCTGCTACCTGCAGATACCACCCCACATGCTCTCATTATACTATTGAAGCGCTGCAGAAACACGGATTATTCAAAGGAAGTGTACTGGCTATAAAACGAATTTTCAGTTGCCACCCATGGGGAGGAAGCGGGTATGACCCTGTTCCAGAGGTAAAGAAAAAATCAAATACAAAATAAATAGCTAAATCTGTTGTTTGCACTATGAACTTATCTTCATTATCTATTCATTATTTCCATAAAAATCCGCTAAGTAGTTTCTGATAGAAATACCTATATTTACTCACGAAAAATAAATCCACCCATGATATTATCAAAAATTGTCTGGAATCCCGTAGAAGGCATCGACCTTGGTTTTTTTGTCATTCGTTTTTATAGTCTGATGTTTGTTGTAGCCTTTTCGCTGGGTTGGTATTTGATGAAGAAAATTTACATCAGAGAAAACATCTCTATGGAAAAACTGGATTCTATCTTCATTTATGCCGTGGTGGCCACATTAATTGGAGCAAGATTAGGTCATGTATTTTTCTACGATTGGGATTACTATAGAAATCATTTGCTAGAAATCATATTACCTTTTAGATTCTCTCCAAAATTTGAATTTATTGGTTTTCAAGGCTTGGCTAGCCATGGAGCTGCCATTGGTATCATTACCGCCATGTATTACTACTCTAAAAAAGTAGTACAAAAACATATTCTTTGGGTATTGGATAGAATCGTTATTCCTGTAGCATTTGGAGGAATTTTTGTGAGATTAGGTAATTTCTTCAATTCTGAAATTATTGGAAAAGAATCAGGTGACTCTCCTTTTGGTGTAAAATTTATCCGGGATGGAATTAGCAAGTTTGAGGTTGTAAAAGAAACAGGTATCAAAGATGTTAATAAAGCCTATGCTGCTATAGTGGATAATCCAAAATTTTCGGCGCTTTTGGACAGCGTACCTTACAGACATCCAGCTCAATTATACGAAGCCTTTGGTTATGTTTTTGTAGCCATCATCCTTTGGTTGATCTATTGGAAAACAGACAAACGCAACTACAGAGGGTTTATCTTTGGGGTATTCCTAATACTTCTATGGACTGTACGATTTGTAGTAGAATACGTAAAAAAGAGCCAAGGAGGTTTCGAAGAAGCTTTAGGTAAAACACTATCTACCGGTCAATGGCTTAGTATTCCTTTTATTGTCGCAGGAATTTATTTTGTTATTGTTTCATTCAAGAAGAAAGAGGAAGCAACTCAAAATTAAATAACAGATAAATTCTGAATAAATATTAATAGTTAACTTCAAAATCTCACACTAAAAGAGACTTCTATTCGTTATTTCAAACATAACCAAATAGAACTTTCACACTATGAGAATCCTGAAGACCTTACTCCTATTTATATTTGCTACCTCTTTTGTGATTGCATGCGAATCAGATTCGGATGCTATGCCCGATACCGATTCAACTGGAGGTGATGGCACCGAAGAACCAGATAATTCCTCTTCGATTGTACAAAAGCATGGATTACTCAAAGTTTCCGGAAATCAAATTGTTGGCAAACAAAACGAAGCTGTTCAGTTGCGAGGTATGTCTTTATTTTGGAGTCAGTGGATGGGGCAATACTACACAAAGGAAGCCGTACAATGGCTAAAAGAAGATTGGAATTCTACAATCGTAAGAGCTGCTATGGGTGTGGAAGATGCGGATGGGTATTTAAGCAAACCAGATATTGAAAAACAAAAGATTTTTACGGTGATCGATGCCGCTATAGAACAAGGTATTTATGTAATCGTAGATTGGCACAGTCATCACGCCGAAGATCATGTAGAAGCAGCTAAAACATTTTTTGCCGAAGTTGCTCAAAAATACGGAGACCAACCTAATGTGATTTATGAAATCTACAATGAACCCCTTCCTGGAGCTTCATGGAATGATATTCTAAAACCTTATCACGAACAGGTTATCGCAGAAATACGAAAACACGATGCTGATAATTTAATCATTTGCGGGACCCGTTCCTGGTCTCAAGATGTAGACGAAGTGATCGGAAATACAATTAATGACAATAATGTTGCTTATACTTTACATTATTATGCAGCAACCCACAAACAATTTTTAAGAGATAAAGCTCAGAAAGCACTGGATGCAGGGATCGCATTATTTGTAACCGAATACGGAGTCACCGAGGCCTCTGGAGATGGTTTTATAGACACTACTGAAACACAGGCTTGGTGGGATTTTTGGATCAAAACAAGATATCCTGGTGTAATTGGTCGATCGCCGACAAACAAGAAGCATCTGCTGCGTTAACTCCGGGAGCTAGTGGAACCGGAGGATGGACAGAAAACGAATTAACCACTTCTGGTAAGCTTGTGAGAAGTGAAATCAAAAACAAAAATCCGTAATAATATTCTAACCAGGAATTTTATTTGATCAACAACACAATACCAGACAACAAAAGAATGAGCATAATCATTTTGCTCAAAAACTCCTTGTTGATCACCTTATATACCCATTTTCCTAAAAATAGCGACATCGCAAAGAAAGGAAGTGTCATTAAGGTATATTTAAATTGCTCTATATGCAATATCCCTCCAGCTATCAGCAAAGGGATTCTTGCAAAGGTTACTAATGCCAAAATACCAAACATCGTTGCTCTAAAAGTATGAACAGTAGGTGTAGATGCATTTACCACAACTACATATAAAGGCCCTCCTGTAGAAAACAGCCCAGAGAAAAAACCTCCTAATAAGCTGAACACAAATTGGAAACTATTAGATAATCTGAATGAGGTATTAGCCTTTAACTTATAAATAACATACAGAATAATAAATAACCCTAGTGCTTTTTTTAATAGTAACGGTTTCGCAAAACTTAACAGTATAACACCAATAGCAACCCCTATCAATGAAGACACTGTCATTTTCTTTAGCAGGTTTTTATCTATATGCTCCCATTCTTTTCGCATTAAATACAAACTGGAGAACACATAAAAAATGGAAATGTATGCTATAGCTTCTGGTACTGGCATCGCGAATAGTAATATCGGCAAAGCGACCAACGCACCTCCAAACCCAAGAATAGTCTGAACAAAAAAACCTACAAAGATGCCCACAGCCAAAATAAGTACAAAAATATCCATGGATCAAAAGTACTTCTTGAGGCAGATATCAAGAAAAAGAATCAATTGAATTAAAACATATTTGCCATTTAAAAAATTGTAATTTTACAAAAAACCAAAAATTCAATGGCAGATCAATTAGATTTAAAAATAATCGATGTATTGATTAAAAACTCTAAAGTTAGTTATGTAGAGTTAGGGAATACAATAGGGTTATCACCTTCTTCTGTAAGAGAGCGTATTAAAAAAATGGAGGACGAAGGAATCATAAAAAAATATGGAATAACTCTTGACTATGCCAAACTAGGATACGGATTAGAAGTTTTTATCATGCTAAAACTGCATAGCGGTAAACTGGATCCATTTACCAAAGAATGGGATTCTTTATCCGAAATCAAGGAAATATATAGAGTTACAGGTAACTATAACATTTTTCTAAAGGCGATACTTGTAGATCAAATTCATTTGCAGAAATTTATTGACCAACTCATTTCATACGGAGAACCAACGACACATTTGATCCTTTCGGATCTTACCAATACTATTGATAAACAAGCATAAAAAAGGTGCTTCAAATTTGAAACACCTATGTTGTTATAAGAAAAGAAACTCTGGCTAGAAAACTTCGTTTGATTCCTTCAGTTTCTCGGTATTTTCTACCAACTGTAATTCGTCTATAATTTTTTGGATATCGCCATCAATAATATTCCCTAAATCATACAGGGTTAGTCCGATTCTGTGATCGGTCACCCTACCTTGCGGGTAATTATAGGTTCTAATCTTTGCAGATCTATCTCCAGATGATACCATACTCTTACGTTTCTCTGAGTCTGCCGCTTGTTTCTTAGCCAATTCTAACTCATATAATCTAGAACGTAATACTTTCAGCGCTTTTTCCAGGTTTTTATGAGAGGACTTTTGATCCTGACAACTCACAATCATACCTGTAGGTTCATGATGCAGTTTAATTGCAGAGTAAGTAGTATTTACTGACTGTCCTCCTGGACCTGTAGAAGTGGTTCTCTCGATTCGCACTTCGGTCATATCTAATTCTACATCGAACTCTTCAGCTTCAGGAAGCACCATAACCGTTGCAGCACTGGTATGTACTCGACCTTGGGTCTCGGTTTGTGGCACACGTTGTACACGATGCACTCCAGCTTCAAACTTCATGGTACCGTAGGCATCTTCACCGTTTACTTCAAAAATGATTTCTTTATATCCTCCACTGGTTCCTTCATTAAGATCTACCACACTAGTACTCCAGCCTTTACCTTCGCAATACTTGGTATACATTCTAAACAGGTCTCCTGCAAAAATACTTGCTTCATCTCCACCCGTTCCTGCACGAATTTCAACCACACAGTTTTTGGCATCTTCGGGATCCTTGGGCACCAACATAAATCTGATTTTCTCCTCAAGAGACGGAAGCTCTTCTTTTGCCTCTTCTAGCTGCATTTTGGCCATTTCTACCATTTCGGCATCGCTACCGTCTGAAATAATTTCTTCGGCTTCCTTCAAGTTATTTGTCAATTCGATATAACGATCTCTCTCATCCATCAAGGCTTTTAGATCCTTATATTCTTTGTTTAACTTAATATATCTCTTTTGATCCGCAATGATATCCGGCTGAATGATCAAATCACTCACTTCATCAAATCGCTGCTTAACTATATTTAATTTATCAATCATCGTAAATTGTCCTAATCTGTAGAATATACAAAAGTAAGCTTTTTTGAAGAAAAGCCTATACTCTACTTTCATTCTAACCATGGTTTTCTTCTAAAAGTTGTATTTTTAATGTGTCATGAAACAAAACGGAACAAGTACATATCAAAACTTTCCGATAATCAAGTGGTTTTTTCTTTTTGCTGCTATTTTTAGTTTTGGTGGGTATTCGCAGTACACCCCTCCTCAAACCAAAAGGGTGGAAATTGAATTACTCACTGTTACAGCAACAGATACGAAAAGAACTATTCGTTTTGAAAAGGCTGTACAATCCAAAGAAATCCAGCGTTCTACAATTCATATACAGCAATCACTTCTCGATTTGTCTGATATGCATGCATCTGTTACTCACAAATTTCTTAAGAAGCACACACCTCATCTAGCATTATCGCTTAGAAAGAAAATTAATTTTAGTACACCACAAGTATTTCCTGACGAAGATTCTGCTCATTGTATCACGGCTTAGTGTTGTATTCCTAACACTCACAGCCTAGGACATTCATTTATTTTTTAAAACCCAGCACCCTTTGTGTTTTCGAGGGGTCATTACCTATTCATAAAATGAGCAGATTAAAAAGAATACTCAGAAGAATACTATTAATTACATTAATCATCATGGCCGCCATGGTTCCTGCACCTATTTTCTTCCAAAAGAAACAGGGAAAGTTCAATAGTGATAATATCATAGAACTAGTTGAACAAAAACAACAGAACGTTTCGGAAGAGGAACAAACCAAAAAACTGGATCAGGAATTGAAATCTTAATCTGAAATCTGGACTTACTCAACCACGTAACGTATCTTATCAAAACTGTTTTTATACATTTCTACAAAAGCATTAATTTTATATGCTATGAAATTAGAAAAGATAGGACTAGGTGGAGGATGCCATTGGTGTACCGAAGCTGTTTTTGATGCGTTGCGTGGTGTTACAAGTGTAGAACAAGGCTACATCAGTAGTTTTGATGAATTCGAAGCCTATTCTGAAGCTGTTATTGTCCACTATGATCCTGATATCATACGGTTACAAGATCTAATAGAAATTCATCTACACACCCACAAAAGTACTTCAAACCATAGTTTTAGAAAGAAATACAGAAGTGCTATTTACTATTTTGAAGCGTCTAAAAAAGAAGAAATACAACATATCTTAAAAGATCTGCAAAGTGATTTCGAGCTTCCTATCATTACTTTGGTATTGCCCTTCAACGATTTTGTTTCTTCGTCAGAGGAGTTTGTCCAATATTACAGCAAGAACCCTGAAAAACCCTTCTGCAAGAGATACATTCACCCAAAACTCGAATTGTTAAGGAAAAAATATACTAATTCGATGATATCAGATTAGTTGTAATTATAGGTGCCGTATTCGCTTTTGATAGTTAGCTTTTTCTCTTCCGAAGCTTCTACTCTACCCACAATTTGGGCATCTACATTAAAACTCTTTGAGATGGCAATAATTTCTTCGGCTATATCTGGAGATACATATAATTCCATTCTATGTCCCATATTGAACACCTGGTACATTTCTTTCCAGTCTGTTCCTGAGTTTTCCTGAATTAATCGAAATAGTGGTGGTGTATCAAACAGATTATCTTTGATGATATGAAGATGATCTACGAAATGTAAGATTTTGGTTTGCGCACCTCCACTACAATGTACCATACCATGAATGTTTGTACTATCAAATTTCTCTAAAATCTTTTTGATAATTGGTGCATAAGTCCTGGTTGGTGAAAGCACTAATTTACCTGCATCAATTGGAGAACCTTCGACCGAATCAGTAAGTTTGGTCTTACCAGAATACACCAGGTCTGAAGGTACTGACGGATCAAAACTTTCTGGATATGTTTCTGCCAGAATTTTCGAAAACACATCGTGTCTGGCGGAGGTTAAACCATTACTTCCCATCCCACCGTTATACTCTTTTTCGTAAGTAGCTTGTCCAAAAGAAGCTAAACCAACAATAACATCTCCTTCTTGAATGTTAGCATTGTCGATTACATCTTTACGTTTCATTCGAGCAGTAACGGTAGAATCCACAATAATCGTTCTTACCAAATCTCCAACATCGGCAGTTTCACCTCCAGTAGAGTGAATTTGCACTCCAAAGGACTTGAGTTCTTCAAGCAACTCTTCGGTACCATTAATAATTGCAGAAATGACTTCTCCGGGGATCAAATTTTTATTCCTCCCGATGGTAGAGGACAACACAATATTATCTGTAGCACCAACACATAACAAGTCATCGATATTCATGATTAGTGCATCTTGTGCAATACCTTTCCAAACAGAAAGATCTCCTGTTTCTTTCCAATACATATAAGCCAAAGAAGATTTGGTACCAGCTCCGTCGGCGTGCATAATCAAGCAGTACTCCTCATCACTAGTAAGATAATCAGGTACAATTTTACAGAACGCTTTAGGGAAAAGTCCCTTGTCTATATTTTTGATAGCGCTGTGTACATCTTCTTTTGCTGCAGAAACACCTCGTTGAGCATATCGCTTACTTACTTCTTGGCTCATAGTCATTAAAATTAAAGCGCAAAGATAATTGAATTAATCACTAATAACGAATAGGAAGTAGTGATTTATTGTAAACGAAAAACTGCTTCTTTCAAACCTCTATTTATTCAAGGACAACTGACTATTCCCAATCGGGCATAGCAGCATTCTCGATAAGTGTATTTCTATTATCCAGATCAGAAATCAATAACGTCTGAATATTATTAGCAGATATACCATCATTAGAAGTATTCACATATATCACTGAAGCTTCATTTGGCGAGAACCTTGCATCCAAATCGTTGGTTCCTGAAGGTTTATCTGTTGAAAGGTTTACCAATGGATCTCCTCCAAAACTATGGATAAACATGCTCGAATTAAGCCTTCTATAATTAGTGTTTTCTACACCTGAAACATCTCTGGTATACAACAATCTGGATCCATCAACAGACAAATTGATTCCTCCTGCAGCACCTGTTACACCCGTTAAAACGGTTGCTTGTACTACTCCAGCAGTGTTGATCGTGAAGATTTCTACTTCGTACCCATCAAGATTATTTGTCTTCAAGGCTATGATCCCAGTGTTTTCGTTTTTGTCTACTTCTGTAATCAAATTACCATTGGTGGTTTGATACACCAATACCAATCCACTTCCTGTTGTATTAATAGAATACAACTTATCCTGATTCGGGAACAACAATTTAGACCCATTAGCATCCCAAGAGAAATCTATTTCTTCGAGGTTAAATCCTGCTACTCCTATCTGCGAAGTAACCTGCTGCACATCGGAACCATCTTCATTCATAATGAACAAATGAGTTTGCGAACCTACAGATTGTAAAAATGCAATTTTACCTGTGGCCACATTTCTTCTGGGTCTAAAACTATTTTTTGAAGTAGTTGTAAGCGCAATTTCGGTTTCACCATTCTCATCCGCAGAATAAATCACACTGTTCCCATTGACTAATCGAGTATATACAATTCTATTATTTGGAGGACCTGCGGTTTCAAAAGCGAAAGTAGGACTATTTACAGGGTCATTAATATCATCACTTGCCGTTACTTGCCAAAAATATTTTGTACTGAAAGACAAATTAGAAAGCGTAAATGTGGTATCTGTAATATTTTCGAACACCTCTACGTTAGAATCATCTTCATTGCGCAGAGTCACGGTAAAGGTAAGCTCATCATCATCGGGATCACTAATACTCCAAACTAATTCTATTTCTACAGGCACATCTTCGGCATTATCAGCCGGTGTTAGTAGTACCGGCGCATTAGGAGGTCGATTCCCTGCCGTTTCAGTATCCATCTCAAAAACAACTTCCAAGGCTGCATCTGCAATCACAGTAATTCCTTCAAAAGAAGCTAACAAACCTTCGCGCTCCGCAGTTAGAGAGTAATCACCAGCCGGAACATTTTCTAAAACATAAAACCCTTCTACATTCGTAAACACAGTACTGGTTCCTGGATTCGTAGAGATTTTTACATTTTCCAGAGGTTCATTAGAACCTGATCGTACCACTCTTCCTCTTACCGTTCCTAAACCTGCTACATCAATAGTATCTTCACTACAGGAAACTGCAGAAAAAACCAATACGATTACTATTATTTTATAGATAAATCCTTTCACTTTGTTCTTTTTTTAATTCTAAGCAATCAGCACAACTGATAAAACACATCTACTAGTTGGTAGAAGATCGTTGTTTTCTAACTTTTCTATTTCTTTGCCTTAAGTTATACAACTCTTTTTCTTCGATTTTTTTGGCTCTTCGCGCATCCTTATTCATTTTAATTGGATTGTCGAAATACCAGTTTAATCCTAAAGAGAAATTAAAGTATTGATCATCTCTTTTTCCTTGAGCAATATTATCCAATTTATCTCCAAGCAATACATTATGAGTAGCATTGGCCAGGAGTCCTATGTTATCTGAAATCAAATATTCGATTCCTCCTCCATATTGTAATTTGAAAAATGTTCTATCAAAACTATCGCTATTTACATTTCCTATTCCTCCGAAGAAAAATGGTGATAGCTTTTCAAAGGGTAGTAAGGTTAGCTCTGTATTCAAATCTACTGCATTAAATCCTTCTGAAAATGCATTTTGATTGTTCAACTCAAACTTACTGATATTGGCATGGATATTAAGATAGGGATTAAAATACCATCGCCCACCAGCTTTTACGGAGTAGGATAATTCTGCATTGTTATAATCTCCTCGGATTAATGCTCCCCCTCCTTGTAGATATACAGATTTCTTGCCTCTTCGTTCTTTAAAGTATCGGTCGTACAGTCCTGTATTTTGAGCTTCATCTTTTTCTGCTTCATACTCCTGAACCAGATTGTTAACTGTTTCTTGATTGGCATTTACTGCCCAGAGTTTATCTTCGATTCCTTCTATAATTAGGGCTTCAACTGCTTTTTCTATGGCTTCAGAAACCGCCAACTGTGCAGGTTCATTTTTGGTAAATCCGGTTTCGGCTTCTAACAATCTTCTAAAGCGCACATACCTGAAAAAATTAGCGTCTAAGGCCTGAGATAAAATTGTTTTGGATACATACACTGTTTTTAAAATCTTTCCGCTAGAAGTAGAAACGGCTCTAAGATACACAGTGATTCGATCTTGTCGATATTGGGTAGATGCACCCACTCCGAAATATCTAGCTCCCAACCCTCCTGTAATGATGTTGGTATCGTAAGAGACAATTCCACCTTCTAGAATAATTCCTGCATATAGCAAGGGAGGTAACTGTGGTTCGTTAGGATTTTTTGATTTTCGGTATTCTTTTCTTGTGGAACGAATGATATTTCGTTCGTTGAGTAGATTACTAAGGTTTTCACGTTCGATAGGCACAAACCATTTAGAATCTTCTAATGCTTTTATCAAAATTGTAGTCGCCCCCTGAGTAACCGCTGTACTAAATGTACTACCAGCTTCTGTAGGTTTGTATTGCCCTGTTTGATCTCTAAACTTATACACCCCAACTACTACTGGTTCTTTTGGAGATGGAAGTGCTCTTAGTGTTTTACTTACATCTGAATCTTCTCCAATTCTGGCATTTTCTACGGTAATAGGCTGATTAAAATAAGTTCCGCATCCCGATAGTAAAAGTACGCAAGCAATGATTGCGAGTATTCTATTAAATCTAATGTACATTAATTATTAATTAGGAATTATAACTTGGGATTGGTCTCCTGTACTGGTATCTAATATATTGATGACCAACCCTTCAGCCGAAGGAAAAATTTCTATAAAGAGTGTCCCAAAGCTAAAAGTACCCTCGGTAAGCCCGTCTTGACCAAACTGTTGGTTAAATAGGGTTCTAGAAATCTGATTGAGTAATTGACTATTTAGGTTTTCGGTAAATCGTTCTAAGTCTGATCTATCATCTCCCGAAGCTTCATCGTCTGTAAAGGTATTCTGAGCTTCTGCAGAACTGAGTAACCATTGATAGTTAAAGGTATCGCCTCCAAAAGCAGGATTTATTGGACGATACACTAATTCCTGCCCAAAAGAAAAGCTACAGACCGAAAATATAAGAACCAGGGTTATTATAAATGATTTCATGTGTTTGTTTTGTAATTTTTTCAGCTACCCTAAAACTTCTGACTGCTAAAATAGGTATAAACTAATTACCTATTGTATTTGACACTACAATTTATTCAATTTTATTAATACTGAAAGATCTCCTTTTTTTGTTTTTTGAGGTCCTTAAAATACTTAAACACTTTTCTAATTGCCACTTTTGACATTTGTTCTAAATATTCTAAATCCGGTTTACTAATAAATTGATGAATTACATTGTCTTCGATCTTTACCCTTAGTATAGTGGTTCTACCAAAGCTTAAGGTTTCGTAAACTCCCACTATCTTGCTACCATTGATTTGATTTAAAGTGTACGAATTATAAAAGAATTCATAGAAGTCTCTTCCTGGTTTTGTTTTGGTTTCTTCGATGACAATTCCTTTGAGTTCTATCCCATCATCAGAAGATTCTTCTACAGGTTCCGGCTTTTTTTCAATTTTTTCATTGAATGCCACACGGTCTTTTCCAATGATTTTTTCTTCTTCATAAATCAACAACAGCACTACAATTTTATCTGTGTCATCCGCATTTACGGTTGTAACTGATAAATCTTTAGCTTCATTGGCTTCCAATGTAAATCTTCCTTGCTGACTATTTTTGGTTAAGTTATTTTGATCATCTGTTCTGAAGACAGTCATCGTATAACTCAAGCTCTTATACACTTCAGAAGTATTGGTGGCTGTTCCTGTAAGAGAAACAGCCCCGTCTACTTCTTTAGGTTTAATCTTTGCTACTACATCGGTGTTCGTAAATTGACCTACAGAAACCTGAACGATCATCAAAAACAACAAAAACACCAATGGTTTCATAGCTAATCGATTGCTCTATATTTTTTAGAAACTTCTGATCACAATAGTTCTGGCATCTCCTGTCATTCTAAACTTCAAGTTTTTAGACAGTTCATTCGTACCAAAACGCTCAAAAATAAGATTGTTACCATCCTGAACAAGTTCAAGATTGGTCGCTGTATCTGGATTAAAAGAAAAATCAACCACAGAATTATTATTTCCTAATTGTGTGATTTGTTTTTCGATTTCTCTAGCGGTTTCTTCTATAGCTACACTATTTTCATTTCCTTGTTGGAAAATTTTAATATCAGAAGACTCGGCTGCGATATTTGCAAGCACCACGTTATCCGTCCCAATTTGCTGAATAAACACTGCGTTTGTCCCGTTAGCAACCGAAGAGCTCGTTTGCGGAGTAATCGCATTTATTTGGGATAACGTTATAAACTTGTCTTGATCTGTAACCAGAACCTCTTCCTCATCAGCTTCTTGAGCAAATGTCAAAGATGTTCCTAAACACAAAAAAGCAACAAACGTTAAAAGAATATTTGTCTTCATTTCTTTATAGCATTAAATACCCACAGAAGAGTTATGCTAATTTAAGCATAACTCCTCTAAGGTATAAAATTATAGTGACTTTTCTATTGTAGTCCGTTTTGCGTAACAACCGCAGAGTTACCAGCTCCTGTTTGGATGATTGTACTTGCGTTAAGATCTCCTAATTGAGTTACGAAAGTGTTATTTCCTAGTCCAGTTTGAGTATCGTTAGCTAAGTTACCGTTTCCAAATTGGAAGATATCACTTGTATTTGTTGCACCGTTTTGGTCAGAGATAGCGATATTCTCGTCTCCGAACTGGAAGTGGATCACTAAGTTTCCTTCACCAGCTTCTCCTAAACCAGCTTCTTGAGAAGATTCTGCTACGTTTCCGCTTCCGAACTGGAATTGGTCAGTTACGTTTTCTCCACCAAAAGTTAAGATGTTTTGAGTTGCAGAAGCACTGTTTCCAGCTCCCGTTTGGTTCTGAACGATAGTATTGTTATCCTCTTCGTGTCTTGCAAATGCGTCGTTTCCTTCTCCAGACTGAGTTTGGTTGATTACCCCTCCTCTAGAAGTAAAGAAGAAACCACCTTGCTCTGCTACAGCGTTGTTTCCAAATCCGTCTTGGTTTTGGATCGCTACGTTATTTTCTCCTGATTGTGTTACAGAAGCAGTATTTTCATCTCCGCTTTGTAATTGATCAGAAGCATTTGAAGTTCCGTTTTGAGAAGCGTCAGCAACGTTTCTGTTTCCTAATTGTTGTTGGATAGCAAAGTTATCTCCACCAAAAGATCCTAAGTTTTGAGAGATAGTTGCACTGTTTGACTCTCCTAACTGTCCTTGAAGCGCTCTGTTGTTATCTTCTTCTTGGTTAGCAAACGCAAAGTTTTCATCTCCTATTTGGATTTGCTGAACTTCTCCTCCTCTTGATTCGAAAGAGCTGCTACCTTGGATAGAGATTGCAGTGTTACCACCACCATCTTGATCTTGTAATAATACGTTATCTGGTCCCCACTGCTCACCAGTACCTAAGTTTGAATCTCCAACTTGACTTTGCTGCGAAGAGTTCCCATCTCCGATTTGAGCGATAGTTGCTTCGTTAAGGATTCCACTTTGGTTGATGTCACTAACATTGAAACCTCCCTCTTGAGTTGAGGTTGCACTGTTTTCCTCTCCTAATTGTACCTGGAACGCTGTATTAAAGGCTCCTTCTTGAGAGATTACCGCTTGGTTACCATCTCCTTCTTGAAGTTGATTTGCCAAGTTAGCCCCACCTGTAAATGCTAAGTTTTGAGTAGCTGTTGCAGAGTTACCGTTTCCGATTTGCTCTTGATAAATCTCATTCAAAAGCTCTTCGTGCTGAGCCAATGCTTGGTTTCCATCACCAATTTGAGTTTGTTCTACAACTCCAAGAGTAGAGCTAAATGCATCGCTACCCTGAATTGCTTCGGCATTGTTCCCTACACCTTCTTGTAAAGTAATTGAAGAGTTAGAATCTCCTACCTGAGTAATGTTTGCCAAATTTTCTTCTCCTGTTTGGCTTACGTTACTGGTATTCGACTGGGCAACCATTACCGCTGAGCTTAATAAAGTTGCTAGACTAAGAATTGCTGTTTTCATACGTAATATAATTAAAATGATTAATGAGTTTACAAGTACAATAATGCATAAGAACAAAAAAGATTAGAAAATTCTAATCCTTCTACATAATGTTAAAAGCACTGGTATTCTTGGGGAGATTTGCTGGGGTAGCGTAAAAATGTAGCACATTTCGACATTGACAAATTTAGAAAAATATTAAGGCTATTTTTATGGATTCTATAACATTTCGACGAAATGCATAAAAAAAAGTCATAAAAACCAAAGTTTCAATGACTTTTCCCAGATTTACTTTACTGACCGTTTTAACATAAAACTAAGATGTAAGTTAATTCTTACCTACCTGGTAAACAGGAGTTCACGGTATTTTGTTAGCGGCCACAACTCATCGTCTACTAATAACTCCAATTTATCACAATTGTATCGGATTTGATCAAACAATGGCTTTACTTTATTACAATAGTCAGAGGCTTTTTTCTCCAAATCTTCAATCTTATTCGCTTTCCTTCTCTCTGCGGTCATCTCATTCACTTTCGTATTGATTTTACCGATATACTCAGAAATTTCTTCAATAATTTCCATCTGCTCTTTGGCATAGTTCTTAAAGTCTTTTCCATAAAGTTCCTTCAATCCTGTTACATTATTGATCAACATATTTTGGTATCGAATTCCTGTAGGAATTACATGATTTCTGGCAATATCACCCAACACTCTACCTTCAATCTGAATTCGCATTACATACTCTTCGATCTCTATCTCATATCGTGCTTTGGCCTCTATCTCATTCATCACCTCCATTTCTTCAAAAAGGGCAATATTTTCTTTTGAAACTTTGGCTTTAAGAGCTTCAGGTGTTGTTTTATTATTACTTAACCCTCTTTTTTTGGCTTCTCTTTCCCATTCTTCACTATAACCATTACCTTCAAAAAGAATATCCTTAGATTTCTTGATATACTCTCTTAATACATTAAAGACAGCTTCATCCTTTTTCAATCCTTTCTTATCAATTAATTTATCTACCTCTATTTTAAAATCAGCTAGCTGCTTAGCCACAATAGTATTAAGGATGGTCATTGGATTTGCGCAATTTGCCTTAGACCCTACTGCCCTAAACTCGAATTTATTTCCTGTAAATGCAAAAGGAGATGTTCTGTTTCGGTCTGTATTATCTAATAAAATCTCAGGTATTTTCCCAACCACGTTCAACTTAAGGTCCGTTTTTTCCTGTGGTGACAGTTTACCGTCGGTAACCCCTTCCAGCTCTTTGAGTACTGCCGTCAATTGTTCTCCTATAAATACAGACATAATCGCTGGCGGAGCCTCATTAGCCCCTAATCTGTGATCATTACTGGCCGACGCTATCCCTGCTCGCATTAGTTCTTCATTGTCATTGATTGCCTTTATAGTGTTGATAAAGAACGTTAAAAACTGAAGGTTGCTCATAGGAGTCTTACCAGGACTCAACAAGTTTACACCTGTGTTTGTGCTTAAGGACCAATTGTTATGTTTCCCGGATCCATTTACTCCGGCAAATGGCTTCTCATGTAACAAGACTTTGAGATTATGTCTGGCAGCCACTTTGCTCATAATGTCCATTAATAATGAATTATGATCTACTGCCAAATTGGTTTCCTCGTATACCGGAGCTAGTTCAAACTGATTTGGCGCTACTTCGTTGTGCCTGGTTTTTACCGGAATTCCTAACAACATGCATTCTACTTCGAGATCCTTCATAAAATTTAAGGCACGGGTAGGAATGCTTCCAAAATAATGATCGTCTAACTGTTGTCCTTTTGCAGATGAGTGCCCAAGCAGGGTCCTACCTGTCATTACGATATCCGGTCTTGATGCTGCAAGAGCCGAATCGATCAAAAAATACTCCTGCTCCCATCCTAAAGAAGCATTTACTTTTTTTACGTTTTTATCAAAATACTTGGCAACAGCAGTTGCTGCTTGATCTACGGATTGTAAAGCCCGTAGCAATGGAGTCTTATAATCTAATGCCTCTCCTGTGTACGCAACAAAGACTGTAGGAATACACAAGGTAGTATCGTAGATAAATGCAGGCGAGGTTGGATCCCAAGCCGTATACCCTCTGGCTTCAAAGGTGTTTCGAATCCCCCCATGCGGAAAAGAAGAAGCATCAGGTTCTTGCTGTACCAATTGCCCTCCTCCAAATTTTTCTATAGCTTGTCCATTATCAAGAGGCTCAAAAAAAGCATCGTGCTTTTCTGCGGTGGCTCCAGTAAGTGGTTGAAACCAATGTGTATAATGAGTAACTCCTTTGGCCAAAGCCCAGTCTTTCATAGAAGAAGCGATCTGATCAGCTATTCTACGGTCGATTTTAGAACCATTCTCGATCGCATCCATAACACTGCTATAAGCATCTTTGGTTAAACTCTGTAACATGGTTGTTTGGTTAAATACGTTTTCCCCAAACAATACGGATCTGCGTTCGTTTTCTGTAACCTTCAAAGAACGATGAAGCATCGCTTCTTTTAAAGCTTGAAATCTAAGTGTAGACATATTAGTGTAAGTTTTGGTACAAATATAAAACAACTTTCTATTGCCAAAATGAAAAATAAATAATTCAAAAAATGAATTTAATTTAAAATACCCCCTAAAAAAGTAGGGTGTTAATAAAAATATGAATAAATTTAATCATATCACCCCTATTTTTTTTGGTTATACAAAAAGTTAGATTAATTTTGGCGACTTAAGAGTTCAATTTATAAAGTGTTAATTATGAGCAAGTCTAAATTAGAATACATTTGGTTGGATGGATATAAGCCAACTGCTAATCTAAGAAGTAAAACAAAGATTGAAGATAACTTTAGCGGGAAGCTTGAAGATTGTCCAGTATGGTCTTTTGATGGTAGTTCTACAAAACAAGCAGAAGGTGGATCTTCTGACTGTTTATTAAAGCCAGTAGCTATCTATCCAGATCCAACAAGAAGAAATGGATACCTAGTAATGACAGAAGTTTTAAATGCTGACGGTACGCCACACGAATCTAATGCAAGAGCAACAATTGATGATGATGATAACGATTTCTGGTTTGGTTTTGAGCAAGAATACTTTATCATGGACAAAAACACTCAACTACCTTTAGGATTCCCTGTTGGTGGTTATCCTGGTCCTCAAGGGATGTACTACTGTTCTGTAGGTGGTAAAAACACACACGGTAGAGATTTTGTTGAGGAGCATGCAGACCTTTGTATTGATGCTGGACTTAACTTTGAAGGAATCAACCAAGAGGTTGCTAGTGGACAGTGGGAATTCCAATTATTCTCTAAAGGAGCTAAAAAAGCTGGAGATGAGATTTGGGTAGCTCGTTATTTATTAGATCGTCTTACTGAAAAGTATGGATATTATATTGAATATCACCCAAAACCAATTAAAGGTGACTGGAATGGTTCTGGTATGCACGCTAACTTCTCTAATGAAGTTTTAAGAACTTGTGGTTCTAAAGAGGTATACGAAACGATTTGTGAAGCGTTCAGACCAGTAGCAAAAGAACACATCGCAGTATATGGTGAGTTCAATGATCAGAGATTAACAGGAGAGCACGAAACACAATCTATCCACGAATTCTCTTATGGAGTATCTGATAGAGGAGCATCGATTAGAATTCCTATCATCACTGTAGAAAAAGGATGGAAAGGATGGTTAGAAGATCGTCGTCCTGCTTCTAATGGAGATCCATACAAGATTGCTGCTAGAATTGTAAAAACAGTTAAAACTGCTGACGTAGAAGCATTATTAGCTTAATCATACATGAACTAACCAATCGTTAGTTAAACGCAAAAAAACCTCTAAGAAAATTCTTAGAGGTT
Source organism: Aquimarina sp. KJ22-3 (assembly GCF_055808215.1). Taxonomy (NCBI): domain Bacteria; kingdom Pseudomonadati; phylum Bacteroidota; class Flavobacteriia; order Flavobacteriales; family Flavobacteriaceae; genus Aquimarina; species Aquimarina sp. KJ22-3. The sequence goes on from NZ_CM147859.1 coordinate 4,038,958, forward strand.
TTTTGTTATTGTTAAAGATCTTCTTTTAGAAAACCAGATTTTATTTTATAAATACCAAAGCAATAAAAATACAATAGGCCACAAATATCAAAAGACCTTTTGGTCGTGTTAGCGTCATTTTTTTAGGCACAAATGCCAACGGTAATAGAATCAAAGCAAAACCTAACATCCAGTAGATATTGACTCCCATTAAACTTTCATCCTTTACTGCGATAGGTTGAATCATCGCTGTGATTCCCAATACCGAAGCGATATTAAAAATATTAGATCCAATCAGGTTTCCTAAAGAAATCGCCTTTTCTTGTTTTAACGCAGCGATAACCGAAGCCGCCAATTCGGGAACACTAGTCCCCACTGCAATTAACGTAACTGCAATTACCCCTTCACTTACTCCCATACTCAATGCAATATCTTCTGCGCCTTTTACCAACAATTCTGATCCAAAATATAGTGCTGCACCTCCAATCAGTAACCAAACTACAATTTTAAACCCTGAAGTTTTCTCCAAAGAATCATCAACTTCTTCAAGGGTAGCATCCGCAAATTTTCTTGACCTCCTGATCAGCAAAAAGAGATAAATTAATAAGGACGCAAAAAACAACAATCCTTCTAGTTGTGTCAAAACTCCATCATTCTTTAATACCAGATACAACCCAAACGATAATAAGACCATCACCGGCCAATTGAATTTGTAAAAATCCCTATCGATTGCAAGAGGTCCAATAATAGCCGTGATTCCTAATACCAATCCAATGTTTGCTATATTCGATCCAATCACATTACCCAATGATATATCGGATAAACCATCTAATGCCGCCTGGACACTAACCAATAACTCCGGAGCCGAAGTAGCAAAAGAGACAACCGTAAGCCCGATAACCATTTTTGATAGCTTTAGCCGAAAAGATAACGCAACCGAAGATCGTACCAGAAACTCCCCTCCTACTACAAGAAGAACAAGTCCTATCAATACATAAAGTATACTTAAAAACATTGTTTATTATTTGGATGCGAATATAGATAATAAGAAACGGATAAGGTAATTCTACATCTACTTTTTATGAAACTTTGAAGGCCTATTTCTAGTTGAAAACTATAAAATTCGTTAAATAACTAAAAAAATAGTTTCATAACTAAAATTATAGTTATATATTTGACCAATAACAAATTTCATCATGGAAAAACTTACAACAAAGGAAGAAGAAATCATGAAAGCCCTTTGGAAACTTGAAAAAGCATTTGCCAAAGAGGTACAGGCAGAACTAGGGACATCTGCACATTATAACACGGTATCTACCATTATACGAAATCTGCAAGATAAAGGGTATGTCGGCCACAAGGCTTTTGGTAAAACACATCAATATTTTCCTGTGATTACCAAAGAAGAATATCGCAGTCGTTTTGTAAGCAAAGCCATGAAAGAATATTTTAATGACTCTTACAAGAACCTGGTTTCCTTTTTTGCCAAGGAAGAAAAAATTACGGCCGAAGAACTTAGAGAGATTTTAGAAGTTATCGAACAAAAAAAATAATGATATGGAAGCTTTTATCTTTTACACACTTAAAGTAGGTTTTCTACTCTCCTTATTTTATGGAGTATATTTCATTTTACTTCGTAAAGACACATTTTTCTCCGTCAATCGCCATTTCCTATTGTCTGGGATTATCGCATCACTTTTACTACCCTTTGTAGAATTTACTACGGTCACTTATATAGAACCTACACTTACTACAGGATCTATTATACAACCGACCAACCTCACACCAACCCAAGATACTTCTATAAATTGGTGGTTTGTTGGGATTACTATATATGCCGTTGGAGTATTTCTTATGATAATCCGTTTTCTAATTCAGGTACTATCACTACGTCGTTTGATACACAAACAACCTATACAAAAGGAAGGGAAATTCAAGCTTATTGAAGTCGAAAAAGACATCGCCCCTTTTTCCTTTTTGAATACCATTGTCTATAATCCCGCTTTACATACCCAGGAAGAATTAGAGATGATCATTACTCATGAAAAGATACATGCACATCAACTACATACTCTAGACACCCTAATTGGGCACCTTTTTGTCATTTTTCAATGGGCAAATCCGTTAGCATGGTGGTATAAAAAAAGCTTGGAACAAAATCTAGAATTTATCGCAGATCGGGAAGCTTCCAACAATTTATCCTGCAAAAAAGAATATCAACTTACTTTAATCAAAGTATCATCAAATAATACCGTTGCTATTGTCAACAATTTTTATCAATCATTAATCAAAAAACGAATAGTTATGCTAAACAAAAAAGATTCAAACAAACAGAATTTATTAAAGACTTTTGCGATCCTGCCTCTGCTCAGTGTTTTCTTATGGAGTTTCAATACCACTACCATAGTCAAAGAAAAAACCACTTCAGCAACAAACAGTTCATATACCTATTTTATATCAAAGGATAGTAAAACAGTGAAATTTATCATTAATAAAAGTTCTTCTAAACAGGATCTGGAGAGTATCAAAAAAACATTGGAAGATGAATATTCAGTTAAAATCAGTTTTTCTAACATCAAACGCAATGGTGATGGAGAGATTCTAAGAATCGAAATGAAAATGTCTTCAGAAAAAAGCAATGCCAATTATGCTATAGAAAACGATGCACCAATCAATCCGATTACGATTACGTATAACAGTAAAACCAAAAAAATCAACATCAGCCAATCCGAGAATGGCAACATTCATGTTTGGTCTTCAAAAAGAGTAAGAAAAAAATTGTAGAAATTGATTATGACGAGGATGAAGACTCTGATGGAGAGCATAATATTTCTATAGTAACTAGTGGTAAAACCAAAATAATCACCAAAAAGGACAAAAACGGTAACATTATTACCGAAGAGATTCACGGAGATGACGATGATAATATTTTTAAAATACACACCAATGACAAAAAAACCTTTGCATTTACAACTAATACCGGCGGCAAAGAGCCATTATTTTTTATCGATGGTAAAAAAGTTGAGGCCTCAGACATGAAAAACTTAGACTCAGATGATATTGAAGAAGTGAATGTATATAAAGGTGAAAAGGCCAAAAAGAAATTTGGTGTAGAAGCAAAGAATGGCGTGGTTGAAATCATTACCAAAAACAAGTAATCCAGCATCCATTTTATCTTTGGCTAACTGATAGAGCATAAATAAATTATCTCATAATTTCAATCAAAAAACTCATCTCCTAAAGGTGAGTTTTTTGTAATTTTACAACATGAAAAATCAACTATTTGCCATCCTAGCCAAAATCAACAAACTAATTCTACCTAGCTTTACAAAAAGGAGATTAGACCTTAGCAAAGCTTCTAAATTTCAACTCGCTATTTTTGGCTGGAGACTTTACGTCACCAAAAGAGCGCTAGACGTTTAAATTAATTTCATTGATATCCGGAGTGATTCAATAAACTATTAAGGAGATTGCTTATCAAATAGCCAAAAATTCTGAGGCTTTTCATTTTTCTGCAACAGCTACTTTCTCTTCTCGTATTTAAAGTAGCAATTAAGTATTTCACAATCAAAAAAACCAAAAAGACAATCATATGAAAAAGTGGATCATTTTAGGAATGGGTATACTGGGTATACTATCCTTGTCAGCATTTTCTACAAATCACAACATGACCGACATCACCGAAGCAGTACAAGATGAAGTTACTGCGGTTATCAGCAAAAATACCACTGAACAGGAATTAGAAGATTTAAAAACATTTTTTGCTGAGAATGGTATAGAATTGATCATTAAAAAAGTGGAGTATAATGATCAGAATGAGATTACTACCCTAAACATTACCTTAAAAAAGGGAAATTCAAAAAGTCAATATTCTTCATCTTCTTCAGAACCTATTTCTAAAATAGAACTGGGTTTCAAAAATGACAGTTTATATATCAATCAGCCGGGATCTTTTGATATCGCCTCTTTTGGCAATCAACATACGTTTACCTTTCCAAAGGTAGCAGTAGATAGCCTTTTGAAACAACAAAACTTTGCTTTCAACTTTGATTTTGATGAAGAAAACGATTCTTTGTTTTTTAATGGACGAGGCTTTGATATGAAAAAGTTCAAAGACATGATGAAGCAATCATTTTCTTTTAACCAAGACGAAAACGGAAACTTCTTTTTCAACGGTCAACAAATTCCTAATATCAATGCCAGATTTGGTCCAAAATTCAGATTTATAGACGATCCAAATATCGAAAAACTAATTATCATTGATGGAAAAGAGGCAGACTTCCAAACATTGGATACTTTGGCGAAAGATGACAAGTTAGCAGAGGTTGATTTTCTAAAACCGCAAACTGCTATTAGCGTTTACGGAGAAAAAGCAAAAGATGGGGCAATAATCGCAACTACCAAAAATTAGGTAGTACTTCTTTATATTGAGTTTGACGAAAAACTTTCACCGATCTGGTGGAGGTTTTTTAGTATTGCAACAAAGCTACAGTATCGGATTCTAGCTTCTCTCTTCCTTTCAGAAAATCCAACTCCATAATAAAATTGCATTGTACGATAATCCCTCCGGCTTCTTTGACCAATTGACAAACTGCAGCGGCCGTACCTCCAGTTGCCAATACATCGTCATGAATCAAAACACGCTCTCCAGGTTGTATGGCATCCTCGTGCATTTCTAAGGTATCTTCTCCATATTCTAACCCATAGCTTTTTGATTTCACTTTGTAAGGCAGCTTTCCTTTTTTGCGCACAGGTACAAAACCGGCTCCTAAACGTTCTGCAATCATAGTTCCTATAATAAAACCTCTGGCTTCGATACCAATCACTTTATCCACTGTAGTATCCGCTGGGCAAAATGCTGCTAGTTGATCTGCACAATGCACCAAAGCTTTATGATTTGCTAATAACGGGGTGATATCTTTAAATAAAATTCCAGGTTTTGGAAAGTCGGGAATATCTCTTACAAATTCTTTTACATCCATTGGCCCAAAATAATGAAATTTAAAAAAAGAGGGCAAAAAAAGATGAAAAACGCCTTCAAAATTGAAAACATTCAAAAAAAGCCCCTACAAAAATTATATTTTCAAACACAAATCAATCATTTCAACAACAAAAAACAACTCACTTAAAGACAACCACCTTACATATTAAAACAAAATTCATTTTTTCACTTACAAAAACGCAATCAAATTCATAGATTTTTATCCAAAAATTTTGAGGATATTACCCCAAACTATATATTAAAAAAACAATGGACAAACAGAACTAATTTTTCAATATTTAAAAACAAAGAAAACATGTAAACAGTACTACTTTCCGGGTAAACAAAAAACAATCATTTAAACATTTTAAAACTAAACAACATGCTTACATTTATAGGAATCGTGATGATTCTTACAGGAATCGCTTTACTAATTATCAAACCTTTTTTTGCCAATTCAAAACGACTCAATTGGTTTACAAAGGGTCGTAGTTTCCAAATGATAGGACTAGGACTCGTACTAAGTGTCATCTCTGGGATGTTCTTTTATGCCGAGCCTGGTACCGCATATGCAGTGCAGTATCCATGGGGAAGCCAAAAGGCGGTCGTAAACCAGGGAATTAACACCAAAATGTGGGGACGATTAATCCCTATACAATTTGAACTACCGATCAAATATGTAATCCCAGGTAAAGATGGTGAATTGGGAGAGCAAAGCAAATATGCCAATGTAGATAAAGCCAAATATTGGGCATTTAGCGATGCAGTAAAGGCCAGAATCGCAACTTCGGTAGTCATAAGTATTAATACGGCAGATGAGGACCAATTCTTATCGGTGGCAGACCGTAATAAAACAGAAAGAAACCTGATACGCTCTCGTATCATCCCAAATATTGATCAGTCCTTAAAAAACACCTGTAAACTGATGGATGCTCAGGATTATATTTCTGGACAGGCTTCAGACTTTGACAGATATTTTAAGGATCAGCTCGAAAACGGTATGTATGTACTAGAAGAGTATGTAGAAAATGAAAATCGTGAAATCATTGGAGATAGCACCACCCTAAGAACGATCACTAACAAGGAAACGAAACAAAAACGTTTCAGAATCAAATTTAGGGATGGAAAGCCAGTGAGAGAAGAAGGCAACTCTTTACGAGCGTATGGACTAACGGTGGTACAAGCAGTAGTTACCGAGATTGATTGGGAGGCGACTTTTGATAAGCGACTACAATTGCAAAAGGAAGAAGTGGCACAAACCCAATTAGAAAAACAGCAGGCCGAAAGAGAATTTTATCGTGCACAAAAAGAAACCGCTCGAGGTGAAGCAGAAAAAGCTGCAGAGCGTGCTCGATTAGAAAAAGAGCAAATTCAAAAAACGATTGAAGCTGAAACCAAAGCCAAGGTTGCTGAGTTTAACTTGATTGAGGAGCGTAAAAATTATGAAGTAGCGCAGTTCAAAGCCAAAACTCAAAAAACCCTTGCTGATGCGCAGTCGTATGAAAATGCTAAACTGGTAACTGCTGGTCTTACGCCACAGGAGCGTGCAGAGTGGGAATATAAAACCTCGGTAAATGTAGCTCGAGAGTTAAAAGAGTTAAGATTACCTGAAATTTATATCCAGGATAGAGGAAAATCCAGTAATGAAGGTAATCTATTGCAATCTCTAATTGGTGCCGAATTGGCCAAAAAGATGATCAACAAACCTCAAAAGTAATCCATACTTTGAGTTAAAGTTGAAGAATCTGTAAGATAAAACAGCTATCTGATCCATGATTTTTAAAGGTATCTTCCTTAGAATCAAATCAGGTAGCTTTTCTTTATAGAAAAATTAAGATTATATTTTGTTATGAGGATAAAAAACACCTATATTTGCACCCGCAATAATTAAAAAAGGCCTCGTAGCATAACTGAATAGTGCACTTGATTACGGCTCAAGAGGTTACAGGTTTGAATCCTGTCGAGGTCACAAGAAAACCCTTTAAAACATTGATTTTAAAGGGTTTTTTGATTTTTAGGGGGATAGTTAGGGGGAATAATTATTTTATCTATCTAAATTATACAAAAGACATTTAATTTCTAATCTTTAGATCTGCCCAATATTGAAGATATGGACTTATATCCTTCAATAAAATTCACACCAATAGAAACATATGGATTACCATTTTCTCCAACTAAATACCAGCCATATCCGAACTTGACTGATCTTAGAAACATAGAAACAGACAACCCTAAACCAATGTTCGTGTTTTCATTGGAATCTTGTAAAACTATTAACTCTGGACCAAAGCTAGGATTGATAAAATTGCTCCAGAAACTAGCTCCTTTATTAAGCTTATAATGAAAGCTTAATCCTGAACTGCCTGCAGGAGCAAAGGTTGAATTTCCTTGTCTAATAGTATTAATCCAAGCAAAACCTCCACTAGGTGTCGTTTCCCAACCATAATCCTCAAACTCAAAAGTTGTAGTAAAAGAGACATTTGCATCAGAAATATTGTAGACCGTTATTATGAGCTTATCTCCAGGTTGAGGGTTATCCATACTCGTATTAACTTCAGTTTGTATTGGGGGATTTGTCTTTAAATCAATTTCAAAATTATAGTTTAATTGACTTGTTGAATTATTTTTTTCGTCCAAAACATTTTTTTCAAATTCTAACTGATTAGTTTCAGTATTTACTTCGTAAAAACCACTTACAGTTATTGGAACAATTGCACCACTTTTTCTTTTAAGGTAAGCTTTTACAGATAATTCAATATTGTTCAATTGACTGTAAACTTGTTTATCAAAGAGTATATCAATAATTGATCCAGGGCGTATATAATGATAAGATGCATAATTACTAACTGATGCCATTTTATTCTTCCCATTTATTCTTGGATTACGCACAATAAATTTTGTATAAGCAATTGGGTTTCTTATATCGGCATTATAAAACGGATTATAAGTAATAGATTTATTATTATTATGTGGAGTTATACTTTTATTCTTTAGAGAGTTTGTTTTAGTATTTTCAACTACTATTTCCTTTCTCAAATCATTAATTCCTTTTTTGAGTCTTGTAGAAAAATCATTTGACAAACAAATTGACAAACCATCTTTACTTAATTCAGAGGTAAGAGAATTATACAGCTTAGAAAGAAACTTGACGTTTTTATAGTCGATAATATCACTTTGGATATAACTATTATCTATAGAATAATCTATTTTTTGTTTTGTAAGATCAGTAAATTTATAATTATCATTTATAGATGATAGATAACCATTTTCTCTATTAATTAAGCTAATCAAAGCGTCTTTATTAATATTATCATTTGCATCCTTTATTTTACTAAGTTCTCCAGGTGGTACATTTATTTGCTTGTCTACTTTCCATAAAAATTCTAATTCAATTGTTTGATTTGGTCCGGTTCTATATTTTACCTCAAAACTTTCGTTGCAATTTAAAGTAAAAGTATTTACCTGTGAATAAGATGTAAACGCTAAAGCGAAAATGATAGTGAGTAAATTTAATTTCATTTTATTATTATTATTATTTATTAGTAATTACCTTTAAGACAATATTACCTTGTTTCTTAATATGATTAGCTGTTACACCTAATAGGGTAAGAATTTCATTAGATGCTTTTTCTTTAGAAAGTCCAGGCTGAACAATGTAAATACTATATTTCACTGGTTTAGTTCTCTTTACTACTTTCAATAATTTCTCTAAATCTTCAATTGTACCTTTTCTCAATCTTGTTTGATTAACACGTTTTTTCTTAAACTCGCGTTTAATAAGATGGTTTATAAATTCTTTTCCATCTTTATATTTCCAAACTAAAGATTTCTGTGCTTGACCACAGACCTCGTAGAAGTTTTTGATTTGATTTGAGACTCTGCCTTCTACTGCAAATTTTAAATGATAAAGCTCTACCCTAATTTCAGTAGCTTCATTTTTAATAGTTAATATATCTGCTATCTCTCCACTATCATCATCATTAAAAACAATATCATAATCCTGTTGAATAAATTTTTGAATACAATGATATTGTATTGATGTTGTTCTAATGTTATCAAATTTCTCTGATTCCTCATTTAAAAGAACCTTCCCCCAATTCCATGCTATTAGTTCTGATTTGGGATATATTAAAACATCTTCATTAAATTTGACATAATCGTTTCCTAATAAATATGAACCATCGGCAAACCAAAATATTGGAGGGAAATCATTAAAAAAATCTTCAGCATTATCAAATATTGTTGATCCCATTTTTATTGTAGGATTATTCACTGATGTTCTTACAATCCTGTAGTCATAAACTAGTTCTCCGTTTATCATTGACTGTGACAACTCTTGTTCAAATATGATTTTATCTCCATTTAAAGTGTTCAATGAAAATTTTAAATTTCCATTATCACTTAGATCAACTATGTTTAATTCTGCTCCTGAGAGATCGTAAACAACACTATTAACCTTAAATGTTAAGCCTTCTTGCGATTCCTTGTAACATTTAGAATTCCAATCAACTGTAATGTTATAAAGTGCTGGTCTTGATGATATCTTTTCAGGTTTTATCGCATTTCTAAGTAATATTTCATTCGGATCTATTGATGTATTAGATAACTTGATACTTAATGCATCACACCAATCAATAAATTCATTAATTGCTCCTCTTGAATATGACCATATTCTGCCCTTTCTAGAACACCCAATAGAAACCACGTCTCCTTGCTCAAATCCAACTCCAAACACATTATTACTAATACCCTGCTTTTCTTCTGCTATTGATAGCCCTTCTTGCACTCCTTTTCCATAATATGATTGAAAGGTGATATCTTTACCCCTACCCCTATGAAGCCCTACATTATACAACTTGATACGATCTATATCGTAAAACGATTTGAAAACGTTTTCATCTTTTATTAATACAGCTTCTTGTCCAATAATTGATTTTGCAAGTTCCTTATACTCTCCCCCTTTTTCTGAGGAATGAATAAAAAGTAAATTATTTTTTTGCTCCCAATAAACGATAAATATATTCCATTCCGTATTGTATACATCCTTAAAACTTCCCCAGTCTACAGCCTTTCTCTTTCCCAAAAAAATCACCAAAGTTTTACTTTTCCTGTTTATATCATTAAACTTATGGTCATATTCATTATAACCTTTAATACCATTTTTAAAATTGGTTGGAAACCAATTATCAGTTTTGTTTTTATAAACGACAGTACTAAATGCTGGTCGGATATCTTGATAAGGAATAACTGACTCTTCTATATTCTCAAAATCAGACAAAAACTCTTGCAAGTCAATTTGTTCCTGTGTAGCTTGATGACTTAAAGTAGGTAAAATCGAATTCCAATTTGATTCTTTAAAATATAGTAAACCTAATTCGTCATCAATTTTTGGTTGATGTAAATTTGCTACAAAGCTAGCATTCCCTAATCGACTATCACGACTAGTCCTGGTGAATCTACCAGCAAATTGTAATGTTATTGGCAAACTTTTTCTAATATCGTGAAATGCTGCAATTTTTAGTTCAGGTAAATCAAAACCTTCACCTAACATGTCAACGCATACAATTATTCTATGCCTTTTAGCAACAATGTCCTCTTTTATTTTATTTTTTTGTAAAACAGTTGAATGTATCAAAATAGGTGTTAAATCTTCAAAATCACTGTAAATTTCAAATACTTCAGATGCCCTATCTTTGTTTTCACATCTTGCCATTAGAATATGATCATAATTATTGGCTAAATCTTCTCTTAACTTCTGTATTGCCACTTCTGCAATTTTCTTGTCAGCTAATTCCTTATCATACTCTCTTATAGGAATAAAATCAATAACTTTAAAGTATCCTTGTTCTTGTGCTTCTTTAAGAGTGAAATTATAAATTATCCTTCCATCTAATAATTGCCCATCATTTCTGTATGGAGTAGCAGTAAACTGCACTACTTTTGATTTATCGAACCTATTAATAAATCTATTCCAATTACCAGCTTTTGAATGATGTGCTTCATCTACAAATAAGTGTGAGCATAAATCTGATATCTCGTTTTGATGTTGCAATTTAAGTCCCGACACCAAGTTCATCGTTGTAATGATTACATTACATTTATTCATAAACAACTTGAGTTCCGCAAGATTTTCAAAACTGGTATTTACTATTCCTACAATTGGATATTTAGCACTTGGTAATAAAATACTTTTTCCATTGATATCATTAACTTTTAAAAGACCGAGATTAAAAAATTTATTTGCCAATTGAGATCGTAATGAATCCGATGGGACGGTGACTAAAAGTTTTTCGCATTTATTAGCTACTAAAACAGAAAGCATGGTTTCCGTTTTCCCGGTACCGGTAGGTAAAACAATAGTCGCTAAATCTCGAGCATTAGTTAAATGCCCTAAAAGAGAATGAATGGCACCAATTTGTGGAGTCCTTAAACCAAGTAATCCTTGATCAACATTCTCTTTTTTAAATGTAAAAACTTCATCCCAAGAATTTAATATTTCCTGTGGATTATTTATTTTCTGCGCAGGGTTTTTCAACCATCTAATGGTTTCTATATTTTCATTTTGTAAATCTTCAGAACTAAATTTCTTGATTAATACAATATTTTCAGATTCTTCAGGAATATCATTTTTATTGGAAGTCATAAAATAAACAACATCATTTCTGTCTTTAACTACTATAGAGGTTCTATTAGATTTAACTAACTCGCACTCTCTTTCAACTTCCGGAAGAATTAAATGTTTTATTATGTTTTTTATATCTACCACCTAGTTTTTCAATATTGAATATCTCCGGAAACTTTAATATCATAGTATTTTTAGCTTTATATTTATTATTTCATCTCAATTCTTAAAAAAGAAACCCTTCCTCTAAAAATCTCTTTTTAGAGTGAAGGGTTATGTTTACTTTTTAAATATAGTATATTTTTTGGTTTATTCTAGCCTACAACATAATTAATTGATAAATTCCCCATTTTCTTATTTTAGCTTTTTGATATAATCTAACAATTCTTTAGATGGTTTAAACCATTCTCCTTTCAACCTATCTTTGCTAAATTTCCTATGCAGCTTTTTCTCCAATTTATAACCACCAGCAGATATAATTTTAAGTATTTCTAAATTTGCTTTTTCTGTTCTTTGAAGAACTTCTCTTCTCTCCTCAGGATGGACAGACACACCTATTTTAATATTTTTACTAATAGTATTCTCGATAAAATAGACATGTTTCTTATCAAATTTATGCACTAAAGAAGCTTCATTTCCAGAGTCATTATAAAGACTGTCTTTGACTTTTTTCCACATTTTCCAAACATCATTTTCATACTTTCTATTATAATAATCTTTTAGCAAAGAGTTTACTTTTTTTGTTCGATACCAAGGCACATAACCGCCTAATTTAGATTCATAAGAAAATTTACCAGCAAACTCTTTTATTTTGCTAACAGAAAGTGTGTCTTCTGTTTTACGCATTTTCAATAGAGTGAGTTCTTTATTTTTATCAATCAACAAATGTTTCCGGATTACAAATTTCACTAATGACTTAGTGCTAACTTTGTAAAAATTATGATCCTTATCTGGAACTAAATTTTGTATTTTTTTCCATAAATCTGGTTCTCGATCAATAGCAACACACAAATAATACGCCGTGTTAAAACCAGATAATTCTTGGTATTTTTTCCTAACGGTACAGTTCATCGTTATCTAATTTAAATTACATCATTAAGATCCTTTCGGAAATTAAAACTTATCAATGATCACATATTCTTTAAGACTCCTGTCAAAAGACTTGAAGAATAAAGGTTCGATATTTTTCAACTTAGAATAATCAATCCAATCTTTTTTATCTGTCTTAATACCTGTACTGTAATTTGCATTTATCCCGTGCCACGAAAGATGAATTTTTAAGTTTGGATATAACTCCCACACTTCTCGTAATAGTTCTATAAAATATCCAGTGTTATTTCTACCAAAAACTCCACCATGAGGTTCTATATACATAAAATCACCTTTAATTTTTGATAAACTATCAAGCTTGATTTCTTTATTGTAATACTTTCTAACATATATTGTAGCTTCCCCTAATATGGGAAGAATTGCTTTATAACTATCCGACTTTAAGTAGTCTAGAATATGGTAGGTAAAAAAACTTTCATTTGAAGGATAATCAAATTGAAAAACCTCAAACACCTTTTCAAAAATATCTTTATTATAGGATGTTCGGAAGCTATTTTCTATTGAAGAATTAAAAATATTAGGATAGAATTCCCTATAGCTCCGTTCTCTTTGAACTAAGTGTTCCCATGTTTTATAACCCCAACAATTTGCTAAAAGGTTTAACGATTTTCTTTTAGGAATTCCATAATTTTTAGTAATATAATTTGCTTTAGGCTTTATACGATATGACCAAAAAGAATATATGCAAGGCGTTTTTTCTTTGAATAGTGTAGTCATAATTTATTAATTTATCAGAAATAGGATGTCAGCTACCTAAATCCAAACATTAATAAATTATACTTGTTGAATTAATTAAACCGTGGTTTAGCCTTGGGATTTTAAGCTGACATAATCCGAGCGCCGGTTTGCACATTATTGTAAAAATACAAAAAAACTTTTATATTTAATTTTCAACAAAAAAGACACCATTCAAGCTAAATACTCACGTTTAATGAACCCATCAGCTTTCTATATTTTGCAATCCTAGTACCCTAAGATTTATTTTTAATAATAGCTCTTACTTCTTCATAAGAAATAGGATAAAAGTTATGACAATCTACGCCTACATCTAAAGCTGATTTTCTATTGAAACCTTTTAATTTACCGTGAGAATGCCCAAAAAGATGAATAGAACCGCTGTATTTTCCTTTCCAAGTCATTAAAGGGTAGTGCATCATCACAATAAGTTGATTATTGGCAGAATTTGGATTCGGAAGCTTTAGCTCGTGATAATCTTTGATCCACACAAACCGAGCTTTACAATTCCGATTCAAGTCATCATGGTTTCCTTTGATTAAATGAATTTTACCATTTAATCGCTCCAAGATCTCAACAAGTTTACTGGATGCCATTAAGCCAATATCACCTAAATGATATACGGTATCATTCTTTCTAATCTTCTCGTTCCATTTCTGTATCATAATTTCATTCATTTCATCAACAGATTCAAAAGGTCTTTTGGCGTGTTTTATTATCCCTTTATGCCCAAAATGATGATCGGATGTGAAAAATATGGTACTCATAAGAAATTTAGTTATTGCTTTGCAGGTGATAATTTTGGTTTTCCGTTTAGTTTGTTTTTTGGATTGTCTTTACATCCTCCTATATGATTTCGATAGGCACTAACTGATTTCTGTAATTGTCCGCAATGAGGACAGGTAAGTTTTTCGTTGGCTTCTTCTAGACTACTTAAAGTCCTTTTTAGGCTTTCTTTAGTCTTGGATAGTTCTTCTTTGGATTGTTGAAGGACTAAGCCGGACTTGTCAAGATCATTTAGTAGACTTTTATTTTCATCCTTTAGTTTTTCATAGTCTCGTTGCCATATCTCTAGGTTGTTAATTTGATTGTATTTTTTTACAAACAGATCTGCATATAAGTAATCAATTAACCCCAAAAGCAAACACATAAATACAGTTGTTAAGTACCAACTAAAAGGTTTCTTCTCCGCAGAAAAAACATCAAAAAAAAGCAAAGTCATAAAGAAGCTGCAAAAACCAAAGATTTCGGGAAAACCTACTTTATACTTATGCTTTAATAAATTGGAGTTTACACTAGTTAATAATAAGGGAAATGCCACCGCTATTCCCAACATCACAGAAGCAAATAACTTTAAGTTTTCATTCATATACTCAGGTAATACTCTATAAAATAATACCCCTGCATCCACAATGAATGCAATAAGTAATATGAGCATCGGTATTAGTATCGCTTCTAATGAGTTTAAAAATTTTGCTATCATAGGATTATTCTTTTTGATCAGGAGTATTGACTTTCAAAAATCTATGCTTTTCATACAACTCCTTTGCCTTTTTATAATCTTCTTTCATTGTGTCTCCCAGTTCAAAATATTTGACAATTAACTGAGCTTCTTCTTTACTCAGTCCAATACTTAAATACTTCCTGTAGATGTACGCTCCGGGACAGATACAATTTTCGGAACCCCAATCCTCATCTATCAATGTACAGTCTCCAAAATGTTTTCTTGTAGACTTCGCTTTTGAAAGATCTTTTCCATCCAAAATACTCCAGGTTTTTTCAATCGCTTTTGGCGGATTCAGTTTGGTGTTTAATTGATCCTTTCCCAGATCAAATAGCTTCAATATTTCTGCGTATGTATGTTGTTTGGAATATTGATAACCTATAATGTATTCTATATTTCTCGCTGCTTCTAATAGATTTTTTATTCCTATTTCGAGATTTCCCGATACCGAATATTCATCTGCAGCAGTTTTCAGAATCTTTACCAATTGCTTTTCATAGGGTTTGATAAAATTTTCTACATCAAGATCTGCTATCTTTTTTTCGATAAGCTGTTTGATAAGACTAAGTTTATTTGTTTCCATACTATTATTTAAAAATGCAATCCCAAAATAAATAAAGGTCTACTGCAAGACAGGACAATATCAAAGCTAGAACAAAGAGTCTCTTTTGCATTCTTAGCTTTCTCAATTCTATTTCTATTTGTTCTTTTGTCATTTCTTTAGATTTAAAGTTTTATTGTTTTGAATTGCAGGGTTAGGGATTTCGTAAGTATGGAGAAATGCCCTAACGCTGCTTTTGTTTTAATTAACTTTTTGCGGTAATGAGGAACGATTGAATGCAATGTGTTAATTAAAAATATCTTCACTCTAAATTTTGCTTACCGAAGTGAAGCGAACAAAGATTTCTGGTAAGAGACTGAATAGGCCTTAACAGGAATTTTGTGAAGCTGATCGAGATAAGTAAAATTTAGTATCCTTACTACTCATTCGCTATCCTGATCATAGAACTCAATTGGAACTTCCTTAGTTAATTGAACTCCATTAGAATCCGTAAAAACAAAGGTTATGTTCCCTTCAATTGGTCTGGGAGATCCTATTTGTTCTATAGAAGCTCTTGTAAATGTTGCAGGTCCAAAATCATATATATTTGAAAGACCACTAGGTTCATCAATATTTCTTAGTTCTAATATTGTAGATTGCCCAATGTCTGTAAAATATATCATTTTGTATTCTAGAAACTGATTGTCTACCGAAGGACTTATAATATTAATTTCAAATTGAGCATTGAATTGATAAAACCCCCGAATTGGAGTGGGATTAATAATAACCTCAAAATTGGTAGGTAAAATATTGAATGCGATTCTTTTTCTTTTAACTACTCCATTTGAAGCTTCAACCACAAACTCTATCTCCGTATTCTGAACTTTTGTTCCTCTAAATTCTCCAACTCCATTCCCGTCATTAATATCAAACTTTGTATTTTGCTTTATTACACGGTCTGATCCTATGAATTTTATTCTTCCTTCAACATTAGTGAAATATGCCTCATATGTAATGTTCTCAATACCTAATTTTTTAATGTCAATGTTAAAAGTTGTGAGATCGTTAATAAAATCCTCTTCCTGATCGAATGTAATATCAAGTTCAAAATCTGTTTGCAAAGAGTTATATTTGATCTTTTTGGTCTTTTTTACTCCATTGGAAGCTTCAATTACAAACTCTATTTCAGCTTCAGAAATATCTGTTCCTTTAAATTCTAATTGGTTCAAACCGTTGATAAGGTCAAATCTTCTGTTTTGAATGAAGCTTTCTCCATTAGAAAACTTTACTTCACCTTGAATATTTGTAAAGTATACTTCATAGCTTAGTTCTTCTATACTATTTTGCTCAATCTCTATATTGATAGGAACTAACTCATGAACATATGCTTCTGTCTTATCAAAAAGTATAGCTACTTCAAAATCTGTATTATCTACAACTATTGGAATTGAAGTTCTTTTAGAAACCCCATTAGATGCTGTCACATCAAAAGTTATTTCACCAGATCCTGAGTCTTCAACAGAATAATCGAAAACTAAGCTCTTATCGGTTATGTTTTCTATGCTATCTCCTGGCGCGTAATTCACTCCGTTAAAAGACAAACTTCCGTTGATTCCACTTTCAAAATAACTGATAAGAAATTTAATATCTTCGTTAGGGTTATCGTCCAGGTTAACTAGCAGTTCTATTTGAAAGGTTTCGTTTACTGTGATATTTTCATTACTGAGATTTCCTATTAATGTGAAGTCAGTTAATTCTACGGAATTGATATCTACTTCCAATTCTTCACAAGAAATAATGGATAAAGCTATTCCGATTAAGATGATTATTTTTTTCATAGTTAAATTAATTTTAAAGTTTAATGGCTAACCCAAGCCCAATCATAAATTTTGATTTTCCTATTTCGCTATTCGCGTGATAAAAATGAGTGTACCGCCCCAACGCAGAAATATTTCTAGTGATTCTTACATCTGCTTCTACAGCACCATAGGCTCCATATATAATTCCATCTTCGGTTGTTATAAAGTCATTTTCGGATAAATTGATTTCCGAATCATCAATGGATTCTTCGCCAAAAACTCCTCCGATTCCCAGGCTTACTAAAAAAGAATCATCTCGATTACTCAAAAATGGAATCTCGGAAAAGTATCCCAGATGAAGTGAGTAGATTTCGATTGGTATTTCATATACTGTTTCTTTTTCTTCGATAAAAGAAGTATATGCACCTATTTCAAAGTATTTAGCTATGTCTCTTTTAGGATAAAAATGTAGATTCGCCATCCCGGAATAGCCATTCTCCGAAAAACCCACCAATCCACTGATTGAAGTAGTCTGGGAGTAAACCGAATTAAATCCGAATACTATTAGCAATAAAAAAAGTGTTTTTCTCATATGTGAAGTTTTAAAAATTAATTAGGTTATTGTTTTGCTGATCTTCTTTGGTTAAGCTCAGTACTTCGTGCACTATTCTTTGATAATTTTTTCTTAAGTACTCCATAGGTGTCTTAATTCCAAAGTTGGAATTATTGTCTATCTGCTCTGCTATTTTAAATTTTGTTTTCAGGAATTCCCTGGGGTTGCCTTCCGCAACTATACCGTAGAACTCACCTGCATTCAGATTCAAAATATCTGTGACTTTCACTCGATCTCTTTCTTGAATAGATTGGCTCCTGCCTTCACTATTATTTCTACCCATCTTTAAGACAAGTCCTCCTGCTTTACCAGAGTTTTGAGATTCCGCCCAAAACGATTTATCCTGTTTACTGAAAATCGATTTTATCATTTCAGCCGTTTTTACGTTTGTAGATCTACCATAAATTTGAGTTCCCAAATTGGATAGCAACACCTGGGCTTTGTCCTTTCCGTTTTGATCTTCAACTTGCCCGAAGTCTTGAGCTGCATAAATCGTTGCTACTTTGTTAGATCTAGCTGTAGCAGGTATCTGTTCGAACTTCGGAATGTAAATGGTAGGAGCTTCGTCTAAAAGAATTATGCTCTTATGTTTATCCGGTTGATTCATTAATCGTACCGCTGAAGAAATAATTAATGAAATTACAGGAGCGTAGGTTCCAGATAATGTACTATCGTTTCCGATGCACATAAACTTTGGATCTTCGGGATCATTCAGATCTAATGAAAAATCCTCTCCAGATAAAATCCAAAACACCTCAGGGTTATTCAATGTTGCTAATGCATTTTGTAAAGTAGACATCACACTTGCAACAAGTCTATTGGCATTGCGATCAACCGCTTGTTTTATACTGGATATCATTCCTAAAGCTTCCGAATCTTTGGCAACCATTTCCAATATTTTATCTATACCGATATGCGAGAACAGACTAATAATATGCGGAATTGTACAATACTGCGGATGATTATTTCTCATATACCAGATGATCCCGGTTAACACGCTCTGAGCTTCTCTATCAAAGTATTCTCGCTTTTTAATCGTTTCCGGTAATAAATTGTTAATCAAGGTTTGGCTTAACTCGAAGGCTACCGCGGATTTGGTTAAATATTTTGGTGATATTGGATTCACACGATTGCTGCGAGTAGGATTTTTGAAATCGACAAAATATGTATTGATTTTTGTTTGTGCCTTATACGCTGACAAAAGTTTTTTTGTTAGTTCAGGGCTCTTAAAATCGTATAATAAACCTGCCATAGAGTTCTCTGAAGCTTGATATATAATAGGCTCAATCAGACTCTTAGATTTACCTGAACCTGCACCTCCCTGAATATAGATCCCTCGATATATATTTTGGATAGTTATTTGTCCTTTGTCTGTATCAAAGTTTATAATTTCCGATTCATTCAAGTTTTGAGGGTCTATTACCTCAATCTCTTTAACATCCTCCTTTTGTTTACTCTTTGTAATGAAAATTTTATCTATCCAATAATGGAAAGGAAATAATGTCACCAATACATTCACGATAGGAAAGAAAAATATCAATACTCCAATCGCATAATGAATTCTAAAAAATCTGCATACTAAATAGCAGCTATACAAGGTCCAGGTTTTGAAAATTACCATTGCAACGAATGGTATCATTTTTAATAATTCGTTATCGCTCATTTTCTAGTTCTTTTAGGTTTTCTAATACATTTTCTTTAATTAATCTTTGATATTCTTGTTTTTCCTCGGGAGTACCGTTTTTCAAAGCGTATTGCACTTCAAATTTTTCTCCCAGGCTTCTTTCATATTTGAATAAATCATCGAAGGATTGCTCATTTCTTTGTACCCAGTCCATTCTGTTAAAACTGGCATTTGAAATATTTTTTCCGTTTAGTTGATGACTATTTGTATTTCTTGCACTTCTGTTCGGACTAAGCCTGATCCGTTTTTCTTTGTGAGTTCTACTCACAACCATATGCACGTGGCTTTGTAATCCGGGTTTTAGCTCTCCACTTTTAGCTTT
Organism: Aquimarina sp. KJ22-3; assembly: GCF_055808215.1. Lineage (NCBI taxonomy): Bacteria > Pseudomonadati > Bacteroidota > Flavobacteriia > Flavobacteriales > Flavobacteriaceae > Aquimarina > Aquimarina sp. KJ22-3. Next base: position 4,058,848 of record NZ_CM147859.1, read on the forward strand.
ACCGGAAAGAACCTCTTGTTCTGTTCCTTTGTATCTCCTTTTATGTTCTGTTTTCCCGAAATACACCAAATCATTTTCTGAGATATTGTTTTTAAAATTCGAAGCATAATTTTTCATACTCTCCCTGGCATACTCTCGAATCGATTTATTGTAGTTATCAAATTCCTTTTTGGACATTTGATTCACATTTGTTATTCCTTTTCTTCCTGTTGCTTTCTCCGATAGAAATACCAATTCCTTCTCACTAAAATTTAGAGTAAGTGTGAAATACTTATCTTCCTTTTTGGTTAATCCTTTACCTCTTGTATTTTGATCAATGGATTGCATTGCCCTGGCTGTAGAAAGCATATCCAGTTTTTGATTAAAGAAGTGCTGCTGTCGATCAAATTGTTTCTCCTTAATCAATTCGTTATTTTCCTTATTGAGATAGAAGGTATACTTAGTACAGCTGCCTTTGCTATCTGCGGTGGTTTTATGAATAATTGATACTGGCATCATCTTATACTTGATTTGATTGTTTCTAAAGCTTCACTGATATCTAGAAGCCTATTCTTTAATTCCAGATCATTCTCCTTTACCTTACCAAAAACGGAGTTCAAGTTTTCCAAAAGGCTTTTAAAAAAGGATGCATTCTGCTCAATTGATTCAGATAAAGAGGATCTTAAAGGATATAATATTTCCGATTCTTGAGTTCTGAAAAAACCAACTATTCTTCTGTCAATCACCTTAATCATTTGTGAAGGAGTTTTATCATTTATCAAAGCAGGATCCTGTCCGGTTTTCTTAAAAAACAGGATCATATCTTCAGTAAATTTCCCGATGGGTCTATTAAACTCATCTGATAAATTTTTCAAGTCCTTATGTGCCTTTTGGTTGATCACAATACTCTTTTTCATATCTTTTATATTTTTTACTTCTGATAATCAGTTTTTTACAACAAGGCTTATAAGATTTTTATAAACTATTATAATTCAACATCTTCCGCTATCCCTTGACATCCCTTTGATAAGCCTCGCAGAGCAAGTAGGGTTCACTGCGTTAGCTTGAACCCTACTTGCTATTCTAAAGAATACGCTCGGCGTTTCTTAGAATCGCGTTCAAAGGGAAATTAAAATCTTCGGCTCTCTCCGTTTAGCGGTATGAAATTGAACATTTGATATAAGCGATCTTTGACCTGCTTGCAGTAGCGATTTTCCAATTCTCGAATCGATAAATTTGTGGTCACAAAAGTCTTTGTTCCTTTTTGTTTAAAGTGGTTATAACGGATCTGCAGTAGCCTATCGAAAAGATTCTCTTTTATACCCCAGGCTTGTACTTCTTTTTCCGTTCCCAAATCGTCGAAATGTACTTTGCCCTTACTGTATTTTTCAATTACAGATTCTGCACCTATGAATTTATTCTGCTTATTTTCTTTGTTAAATTCATTCACTACTTGATGTACCGATAAATTCGAAAACCATAATTGTATCAAATTGTGCTTTCTGCTAATATTTTGAATGATATCGAAAATGGAACTTTTACCTGTTCCGCAATTACCATAAATCAATAGCCCTTTTCTCAATTCTCCATTTTGTACTTTTTCCTCAAATGAATAGTCATCAGCAAAATATCTACAGATCACATCAAAGAACTCTCTATTATTATCATCGATTATGAATTTTCTATTCTCATTTCGGAAATATGCTTTTCCTTCTTTCCAAACTTGAGATTTCATCCATTCTAGAGGTATTTGAACATATTTAACCGGTTTAGGCTTGTTATGAATAGCATCAAAATATCTTTGAATTTTGTCATTTTCTTTTTTTCTTGCGCAACTCTTTTTTTCTTTCGTCAGGAGTTTCTATCCCCATCTGAATCTTAACTCTATTTCCTAATGAATTTTTCATTTCTTCCGGGGATTTGCATTAATAATTTTTGATTTTTTCTCTTTAAAAGAAATATTAGGTTTAGTATTAAATCTTGTAGTATTATCTTTCAAAATTTCTTGTATAGGCCTATTAAAATTTATTTGCATAGGCTTTTCAAAAATTGTTATATACCTATTCAAAATTTCTTTACTACCCTTATTCCTGTATATATGCCTTTCTATATACCCGTATGCTTCTAATTGTTGTAACCAATTATTTATAGTTTGTTTGGATACCTGGTACAAGTTTTCGAAATATCTATTTTGCGAATAGCAGAACCCATGTTTGTTGCATAAAGAGGTAATCTCTGCAAAAAGTACTTTTGCCGCCGGAGATAATCTCTTATCATATCGAACAGGAGCAGGAATGATTGAATAATATGAAGGTTCTATTTTCTCCATTATCTTCTACTCGATTGAACTAAACCTGGATTTTTCTGAGCCAGTTTCAAAAGTTCTGATTTAGAAAAGAAAATCGAACGCCCAATTTGGTAATAAGGAACTTTACCTTTCTTCTTCCAGGATATCAGGCTTGTTACGGATATTCCCAAGAATGCTGCTGCTTCTTTTTGTGACAATCGATCTTCATCGGGGTTAATTGGAGTTTGTTGGATGAATTCTGTTTTGCGTAATCTTTCAATTACAACTTCTACTACTTTTTCTAAATCTTTTCTGGAATGTGTTATTAATTGAAAACTCATAAGACACTGTTTTTAAATTAAATCACCTTAAATATTTGTGGTGTTTGAACAGGTCAAATTTGGTTATAAGTTATACGCAATGTATTTGCACCACCTCAAAAAAGAATTTTGGTGCAAATCAAATCAATTCGTAATAGATTGTTTTTTAATGATTTAAAAATTATTGAAGTAAAGAATTATTTTTAATCCAAAAATCTTGTAGTTCACTAGATTCAAATTTTTTGTCTTTAATCCTAATCAAAGTAGATCTTGAAAAAGCATTACCTCTTTTATCCTGGAGAGATTGTGATAAAACACGAATGATGCTATTTTTACTATTTGTTAAAAACTGTTTTTCAGTTGATAGTTTCCATAGTAGCTTGAAAAAATCTTGTGGATAGGGCTTCTCTTTTTTCAAGAAGGAATATTCTTTGAAAATTTCAACTGGAGAAATAAGTTTTGACGGATGGACATACTCTCCTTCAACAACTGAATAATTGAATACAAATGATTCTATCTCCTTTTTCAATTGAATATCGCCATCGGGAATAAAAATTAATGACCTAGCATAGTTGGTTAGTAATTGTACTAATTTAGTTTGGTTAAATCTCTTGCTGATAGCTAAAACGTCTGAACTATTCTTTTCATTTATAGGTTTTAGTTTAGATTTAATTTCAACCTTATTAATATTTGAAATGTATTGCTTAGAGAGACCTCTTATCCAATCGTTTATTATTACAGTTTTTTCATTCTCTTCTTGGATTGAATCTGAACTACTAATTTTTTCCGTTATATACTTCCTCTTCAAAAGTTCAATAAATTTCTTTTTATATGGTTCAAAGTCGTCCAGATGAACATATAAATCGGAGATTATTAAAAATTTAAGCTCATTATTAAAAATCCAAGGGCTATATGAAGTCATTTCTGTATTATTAATCAGAAATGTCTTTTTAAATAAATTTTCCGCCGGATTAAATTCTCTCAACAATTTATAATTTAATTTTTGAGCATATATGTGTAGTTCATCTCTTAGATACTTTAGAAGTTCAGGAATGCCTATACTATTTACTACATCTAGACTTTCACCATATTCATTTTGATCTTCGTAGATTAAAATCGTTTTATCAATAAAAGCTGTCATAAAATGACAATTTGTTTTAAACGGTACTACTGCCAGTAAATTATGAATTAAATTTCTATACTTTTTTTCTAAGCCTTGAAGGTTGTTATATAAGAATTTAAATACGGTAAATTCGTCTGTAAAATTCAAATCATATGAACGGAAAGTATTTTCTAAAAATGGTTCATAACAGACAGTATAATCTTTTTTGGTAAAATCAGAGAATCCTCCTCCAACTTTAATCTTTTCTAAAATATAATCCTGAATATCTGCAAACTCATTTGGTTTGTCACGATCAATAAAATGAAGTGATCCTCCTAAATACTTAGTTTCTTTCCTTATCCACTCCTTATATTTTTCCTCGATATTTGAAAAAGCAATTATTCTATTTCCTTTTTTATCGATAAAATAATAAGGAGCTTCGAAGTCAATTTCAAATAGTATTGAATCAGTATTCGCCATTTGTTTTATATCATAAAAATCTAAGAGCTCTCTTTTGATGGATTTGTCAACCAAAGCCTTGAAATCACTAAAACATAAAGTTCTAAGATTACAGTCGAATTCGATACGATCCATATCGAAATAAAACATCTTTTTAAAATCTTTAAGATCGTCTTCAAAATAAAAAGAAAGATTATTATTACCATATTGCCCATTCAAATACAACACTTTTGACAATAGACTATTTTCTCTTATTTCATACAAAAGAAATATCTCTTGTAGAAAAAACGCAAATTGATAAAGTGTTAAGCTGAATAACCTTTTTACATAAACATTATAGATCTCACCGTTTTCAAAACGTTCATAATTCTGAATTAGAAACGACAATTCATACGTGTCTATATTGAAATCTTCAGAAATCATAACTTATCCCAGGTATTATCCATTTCACTCCGTTTCAGATCCTCTGCAATCTTAACGTACCTCCGGAAGCTTTCTTCCTTCTTATGTCCAGTAATATTACGTACAACCATTTCCTTCATTCCAAGTACGAGACTGTTGGTCACAAAAGTTTTACGAGCCGTATGGCTTGTAATCAATTCATATTTTGGAACCGTCTTATCTATCCTTTTTTTTCCTATATACCGGGTGATTGATGTAGGTGTATTAATTTTTGCCTTTTCACAACATTCTTTTATGTACTTATTAAACTTTTCTGCAGATATGGATGGTATGGGTTCGTAAATTGTATCTCTATACTTTTCTAATAGTTGCTTTGCAAAATTGTTGAGTGGTATTTTATGATCAATAGTTTTAGTTTTTTTTATATTCAGTTTCAAATGGTCTTCGTATACATTAGAAACCCTTAATTGCTTGATATCAGAAAATCGAAGTCCTGTAAAACATCCAAAGCAATAGGTGTCTTTTACGTGTTCTAAACGCTGAGAGTCGAACTTATGATTAAAAAGTTGCATCAATTCTTCCATTGTTAGATAGATCACTTCTATTTCTTGCTCCGGAGCTTTAAACTTTCGGAAATCCAAATTCTCGTGATACCCTCGATCATAAGACCAATTCATAAAGGTCTTTAAAACCGAAATAAGCTTCGAGAAATAATTATTTAGCGTATTCTTATGTTCAAATGCATAATCTCGAAACTTCTCAAAGAAATCCACTGTAATAGTATCAAACCGAAGTGGGTAATCTTCATATTCTCCAAAGTCTTTATAGAAATTTAATGCTGTCCTGTAGCGCCTTAATGTACCATCGGTTTTAACATTCTTGCCTTTCTCAATAAACTCTTCAAAGCTGGGAAAAAATTCGTTCGTAAGATTTACAGCTTCTAAACCAGAATTTAACTTGTCAGTAATAAAATCCTTAGTTGGTTTTATATTGTTCAATAAAATATAACGAAACAACTGCTTTACACTTTGATTCTGTTCTTCCAGTATTTTATTATATTCAATATGATAGTTATATTCTTCTGATTTCAAACTTGGCTTGATACGTTGATCTGTCTTTTTCCAATGTCTCTCTAATACTTTAACTCCTTTCACTTCTTTTCTTATTCGCTCTCCTCCAAAGGTGATTAGCATCCTAACTGGTATTAAACCATCTTTATTGATTTTATCTTTCCTTAATAAAAATGAAACTTGCATTAGCGTTTAAATGAGTTAAAAAACATTAAATAGGGGTACAATAAGGGGGACAAATTTGAATAAAAAACAAAAAAAATTGATTTAACCTTATTACTGTTATCTCAAATATAGTAATTATTAAGGAGTTAAACTGATTAAATTCAGTTTAAAAATACAGGTACTCCTGTCGAGGTCACTAGGAGGAAACTCCAAACGAATAAAAAACCTTGCAAAATCTATGATTTGCAAGGTTTCGTTGTTTTTGGACGATAATAAGATTTGAATTGATATGATTCCAAACGTCAACATATCGGTTAACAGATTTTTAATCGGTCAACAGTGTTGACCGAATAGCCAAAAACACAAGCCATAGTTGATTTGACTTTCATCTTAATGTTTAACCTTAAAGATGACAACTATGAAAACATCACACACTTTTTCAATCCTATTTTGGATTAATTCTTCGAGAGCGACGAAAGGTAATGCAGAGCTATTTGCAAGAGTAACCGTAAATGGTAAACGAGCCAATATCGGATTAAAACGAAAGGTTCCTATTTCACGATGGGATTCTAAGACCAAAAAGGTCTCTGGAACCGCAGCAAATTCAAAACAAATCAACAATCATATTGAGCAGGTAAGGGCAAGATTGTATGATATATACCAAGAATTAAAATATAAAGATGAGTTTATTACGGCTCAGCTCATCAAAGCCAAGTACAATGGCGAAGATGACAATTCCAAAACACTCCAGGAAATTCTAAAATATCACAATCGAAAAATTGAAAGAACACTTGCCCCAGGTACAATTCGAAACTTTGGTATTTCGGAAAACTATATAAACAGATATCTTCAAAAGAAACTAAGGACATCTGATATCTATTTAAGAAAACTTGATTACAAATTCATTTCAGATTTTGAAACTTTCTTAATTGGTTACTATCCAAAAGGACATCCCAAAGCTATGAGCCATAATACTGTAATGAAGCATCTTCAAAGGCTGAGAAAAATTGTGACTTTGGCTTATCATTTAGAATGGATAGACAAAGACCCTTTTTTAAGATGGAAGCCCACTTTTGAAACCAAACAACGTGAATTTTTAAGTGCCAATGAACTTTCTAATCTGGAAACTTATGCTTTTCCACTGGAACGATTGGATAGGGTTCGTGATTTATTTGTTTTTAGCTGCTATACTGGAATTAGTTACGCGGATATTATCAAATTGACAGTTGATAATATTGTGTTAGGTATGGATGGAAGCAGATGGATTTACACTAAAAGGCAAAAAACAAAAACACCTGTGAAAATCCCTTTATTGGACAAAGCAGAATTCATCATTGAAAAGTATGCAGAAAATCCAATTACAATTGTTTCTGAAACATTACTTCCAGTTCTTACCAACGAAAAAATTAATTTGTACTTAAAAGAAATTGCAGATGCAGTGGGGATTAAAAAGAATCTAACTTTTCATATGGCCAGACATACCTTTGCAACTACTGTTACATTATCCAATGGAGTACCAATTGAAACTGTATCAAAATTGCTAGGTCATACCAAATTGGCCACTACACAGATTTATGCTAGGGTTCTTGATAGAAAACTTAGTGATGATATGAATGCGCTAAGAATGAAGTTAAATCCTAAGAAGGAAGAAAAAGGAAATTCAGCTTTATTGTAAAAGCTGGATTTTCCTTTCCCCATTAAGTTCTTTTAATTCAATCATTAACTTTTCATTATCCCCCAACACAAACTTGGGTAACACATATACGAATCGATGCGATTGCCCTACTCTAATATTACTTGGCATTTCATGTTTATAATCAGCTTGTATCAAAAGCTTCTGATAAGAGGCTTTACGTTTCTTATTACCATTTACTCTATAGACGTTTAAATAATCTATTTCAAAATCGATTTCCGACTTGTTCTTAATTTCTAATACTAGATAAACTTCAGAAGCATTGTAAACCATCTTTTGCAATTGTAATTTGATACCTTTTTTTCGCTTTGTTGTAATAGGGCTATAATTTGAATTCAATAAATGATTGCTGAATTTTTTGAAGTAATCTATCCTATCAATTGGTTGTGTTATCGGCTTTTGTTTTAAAATTACAGGTTGCTCACGCCCAATACTTTCTTTTAGTGAAATGAAGTAGTTCAGTTTCGGTAATTGCTCCTTATACTTCAAAATGTAGGAATAGACCTGACCATTTTTGGTAACTGTCAATAAGTTACTTTCTGTTCCTGGAGTGGCTTGTAACAAGCCAAAGTATTGCTCTTTTTCTCGGTTATAGGTAAACACAAAATTGGATGTTCCTGTGATTCCCTGGCGAATGGGTTCTGGGAAAAACAGAGCGACATTTTTTTTATCATTGGCATAAATGGTATCTAAGGTTTGCTGAGCTACTACAAGGTTTGTAAATAGTGCTATGGCAATTATGATTATAGTTTTCATAGTATGGGTTTTAAAATGAGTTGGTAGTTATCAATTACGGTAACTTTTACGGTGCGGTTGTTTCTTTGGAATATCCTTTTAACTCCGCTTACTTGTGGCACACCTACGATATTGATATCATCCACAATATCTCCGACTACTTCCTGTCTAGCTTCAGCTCTAAAGCTGTTTTCAATGTAAACACCCTCACTTCCGTCCTGAAGGTCAAAAGCGTTTAGTTTAATAGGTTTGTGATTGATGTTTTCGATTTCTATAATGGTTCGGTTAGGTTGAAAACTTACAAAACCATAAATAGGTGTATTTCTTAGTATAGTATTACCATTGATGAGTGCATCTTTCGTCAATCGCATTTGCAAACGATAATTGTTTCGAACTATTTGTGTACCATCCACTCGCACATATATAAAAGCATCTGTATTCTGGGTTATGAGGTTCTCATTTTCCAATGGATTTGAAGCAAAAAACAGTTGATGTTCCAACCCCAATTCTTTAGGGGTAATTTCCTCTTCTATTACAGTTTTCTTGGAAATAGAATCTTTTTGTAGTGGCTTTGGTTCAATTTTGACCTTAGGCTTTCTAAAACTCTTGTCGGAATAACTGATACGTCCCTCATTATAGATGCTGTCCACAATCCGCATCTTTTCTTTGTCTAATAAATCAGGGTCATAGACTCCAGTAGAATCCATCAAACGTTCATCATAAATGCTAGGAGCATTGGTTTGTCTTACTTCTTTTAGGTCATCAAGAGCTTCTAATTTGGAATCATATTCCTTTTGCTCATCTCCCAATTCTGGAACCGGAATTTGGTTGTTATCAATAGTTGGTTCTTCTTCATCTCCCAATACAATTACAGCGTAAGAGCCAATGAACAGCACTACACATAAAATGACGGCAGCGAACACGATTTTATTCTTTTCTATTTTCATAGTCTTCTAGCTTTTTCAGTTTGTTTTCAAAAAAGTTGGTTATCAATAATCCGTGAGTATTGTTGGGGAAGTTTCTATTCACATGAATAATATTTCCTGACGTGGTCAGTTTATAAGTATCAATGATAGCTCCCCGGTTGATTTCAAAAATGACAGTGGTTTCAAATCGATATGGTTCTTGTTGGATGTCGATTTTCGATTCAATCTTCAGTACTTTCTGTACCAATGAGTATTGCAATAATCGGTTGTAAACACCATCTGCTTTTTTCTGTCTATACAATGCATCTACAGAGCTATTACCTAGCCATAAGGCTTTCTCCAGGTTCTTTTCATAATTGCTCGCATCGACGTGATAGAAATAGGTATGGAACAATTCTAAATGAGACAATACTTCTACTTCCAGATTTTCATGCTGCTGTACCATTTTAAGGGGAATGACGCTTCCATCCGAATTAACTACAAAGGCATTATTGACGGATTCTTTGTGAAGCTTTATAACCATGAGCACTGAAACAATGCAGGTTAAAACAGCCCCAATGATTACCGCCAGAACAATGAATCGGTTCAAGCGGAGTACGTTGTAAATATTTTGATATGGTGTTTTCATAATTGATTAAGCGGAAAAGAGTTTAAAGACAAATGATGTTGCTCTACGATAGAGTTTGAATTTTAGTAAAACGATAAACCCGACAGAACCAAATTGAAGTAATGGCGCAAAAAATGTACTTCCCCAATCGGTTCCGAAAAGGCTATTCCAAAAATTGGTATTGATTTCTGTATACAGGTTGTTTACAAATACATTGACCAGAAAAAATGCAGGGACCAACATATAAACTCCTGCATAAAGCTTAAAGAAGTTGTAAGCCAATGAACGGAACTTTTCAAATACAGCAAGACTAATCACCAAAGGGAAGAAAGCTTGCATGATACCCAGCAAAAAGAAACGTTCCGCAAGAAATAACGGGTAAATAAACAAATCCAATAACCAAAGGAATATCCCTATGATAAAAGCCAACATCTTTAAGCCGTACAGAGGTGTTACCAGAGCTTCGTATAACATGGCCATTGCTTTTTTGGCGGCTTCCAATGCACCCACATCCTGTTCCAAATCGATGTCTTGCATTTGTAACGGGAGGAGCGCAGGAGCCGTGTCTCGGTATTGGGTTTCGATAGCCACTAAAATGGTATCAAAAACATTCAAAACCTGTGTTGAGAAAATGACCAGGATAACCACAGCAAAATTCTTTGCAAGTTCTGCAGGGGTCAATCCCCAGGTATAGCCTTCATTGTTAGCAACACCTTCGTTATACTTTTTTAGGATATTGATTAGGAAAAAAGGATAGCTAATGTCTTCATGCCAGTAATGGTGTACTGAGAGAAGTCACTGTTTTTGATAGTGGTAAATACCGCATCAACATATTCCAACCCTATTCCTAAAAAAATACCGGCCATTAGTAATTAGTTTCTCTATTGTTGATTTTATCTTGCATTTCACGGAAGGCAATAATCTCACGGTAGCGTTTGGTCTTGGCTTCAATCTCAGCCACCATTTCTTTGGATTTTAGTTCCATGTCCTTCAAAACTTCCGCACGTTCTGCATCGGTCATTTTAAGGGTATTACTGGATAATATCTGGTCTATGTATTCCAATCCATATAAAGAGTTTTCAATAATGGAATTGAAGGATTCTGAAACCCTATTGACTTCATCAGGTTTGATATAGGGCGAATTCAAAATTTCCCTTAAATCGTCCTGTACTATATCAAATAGCTTTTGATTGTTCCTTGCTATATCGCGTACTGCTTTTAACTGCTTAATCACATTGTTGACTTTCTCGATATTTTCTTTTTGAGTTTTAAGAAACTGTACCGTTTTAAGGAGTTGTGAAGTCTGTTTTGCAGATTCAATCAATGATTTGGCAAAACTGATAAAGTTCGTGTTGTCATACACTGGCATTCCTTGGCAGGCAGTGCCTGCTGGCATTAAAAGGGCAAAGGTTAGGGCTATTCCCAAGAGTTTGATTTTTAATTTCATGATATTCGTTTTTTAGATTTATAATTGTTTAATGAATGTATTTATGGCTTCTTCCATGTCATTTGTTTTTTCATAAATCCGCATTATGCGGTCGCTTTCTTTGCCGTCTGTGAGGTAAGCGGCATACACTTCTTTAGGCACTTCGAGACGAAATATGTTGCTCTCCTTTCCAATCTTGATAAACATCTCCGTGTACTTTCTATCTCCCGTAAGGTTGTTGCGAATAGATTTCAACTGGTTTAAATCGTGGCTCGACAGGTTCAATCGCTTTTGAAGTTCTTCGTATCCTTTTTCATTCCGAAGGCTGTAAATGACCTGCGTATTCTCCAGAATACTTGCCGATGTGGAATTGTTCGGCAATTGATTTATGGATTGTAGAATAATACCAATAGCTCCATTTTGTTTTCGGATAGCCTGATAGTAGAATTCCACACTTTCCAAAACATTGTTAAACTTCAATTGTTTGGCAAACTCATCAAATAGAATGATACCTCTTTCGGAACGGTTACGCCAAATGGTTCTTTGGATAGCTGACTTGATGAGCTTCAGCATAACAGAAAGAATTTCCTTATTATCCTTGACTTCATCTAGTTCAAAGACAATCATACGTTTGTCCTCAATCTTATAGGTCTGGTCTTCACTCACATTGAAGAGAAAACTATATAACCCATCATCTACATATTCCGAAAGGATATGCAGGAAGTTGTAAACACTAAAATGCTCCTCCCTTATACTAAGAGCCTCTATGAGGCTATCTTTTTTATCGTCAATAAATTGATACAAAGAAGCAAGTGAATGATTCAATCGGATATGCTTGTAGTAATACAGCAGTACCTTTTTAATGGCAACTTCCTTGGCTTTTGAAACTTGATTGCCTTCAGCCAATAGTTCCAATAGGAAAATGGCCAGGTCTTCCAATCGCTCGGGGGTCAAATCTGCTTCATTGGAAATGTAAAAGGGATTGATGCCCAAATTCTTTCCCTGCTCATATCGTAAGATGATATGGTCATTGGGATAGAGCTTGGCAAACTTGGAATAAGAACCTCCCAAATCGATAATTACGAGTCGTACTTGTTGCTCAAAATATTGCCGAAGTATATTATTGGCTAAAAAGGATTTTCCTTCTCCCGTTGGGGCAAAAATGGCAAAGTTTCTGGCTTTGATGCGTTTCTTTTGCTCATCCCATACATCCTTTAAAACTGGAATATTGTATTGCCTGTCATTGAAAATGACACCCTGTTTGTCCGATTTATAATTGCTGTTATTGATATACAAGCATAGGGCATGCTTTAAATCGGTTACGTATAAATCCTCATTGGAAAAATTGGAACTAAAACAACAATAAGAGTTAAGAAAATAGTGCTTTCGTTCTTCTCCTTTTGGGTAGTAGGGAACAATATCTAGTTCCTTAAACTCAGTTTTAATCTTGGAAGTAATATTTTTTAGCTGTCCGGCTTCCTGACACCAGAAAATAATGTTGAGATGCCCGCGTATAATTCTTGAACTATCGTCCTCATTAATTTTAGCAACAATAGCCTCAATCTTCCTTTGAATGACTTTGTTCTGTGTTCCGAAGTTGGAACTCTTACTGAGTTCTTCAATTTTTTTGTCCAGTAGTTTTCTCCATTTGTGTTTGTCATCGAGGTAAATGATTTGGTTGATGATATGGTTTTCATTTAGGTTCAATCCCAATCCATCAATAAAACCCTGATGGAACACAAAATCATCCGAAGTAAACTTGTCATTGGTTTTACTGCTTTGTACTACATCGCCAAAACAGAGTTCACTATTTACTGCCAGTACATCAAAATGGTTCTCACCAATTTCAATTGTTGACTTTTTCAATTGAACGTCCGTATCAAAGTCTTCATTGAACCCATTGAAGTATGCACTTGTAAGCTCTAAAATTTCGTTCTCATTTAATTGTCTCAGGGACACCCTGCGGCTGTTATTGATAAAGGAAACGGCATCATTTACCGAAGCAATAAACTCTTGGACATTATGGTCCAGTTGTTTGTGAATACCCTTTTCCACCTTTCGGAAAGGGTTGGTAAACTTGGAAGCATTCAATGCTTTATCCAAAGGCAGCGTGAAGTACAAATAGGATTGATGGATTAGGCATTCCCTTCCTTTAAAATATCGATAGGTTGCCTTTTCTAAAAAGCTTTTGTTTGGTAGATTATCTGCCTCATAGCTGCTTTTTTTGTAGATATCCTGCTTATGGATAACCGTACTTGTCGGTAGGGATTTAAATGCCTGAAACCAAGAGCCATGTATGTCTTCAAAATCTTTTTCGGATAGGGAATAGATTTCTGACAGGTCAGCTTTATAGCACAATACAACATTACCATTACTGGCAAAAACGATATGCTTTTCTATACTTAGAATGGGATGGTATGCCGATAGGTTAATTTTCTTCATACTGTAGTTGACTTTCTCGTTTGTTACTGATGGTGGTTGGGAATACTTTTTTAAAATGCAATAGAGCTGGGTGTTTGGTCAGTTGTGTCAGCACCACATATAGACCGCCGTTAAAAATGAATACTGATATGATGACCAAAAAGCTGAACGAAAAGATGATGAACAGTAATGACCCGATGACCGATGTCATCATCAAAGCGAACAATGAAATTGGCAACCCCATTATCACTGCCCGCTTTCTAATATTTTTATAGACTTCGTACTTTTTCATTAGACTACGATGCTAATGAGGTAAGTAAAAATGCCAACTACGGCTCCTGCAATAAGTACAAATACTAATACACGTGTAATTCCCTTTTTTAAATCGGCATTTTCTCCAAAGAAATGCCCCGCATTAAATAGGAAACCTATTAAGAAAATTACACCTAGGATAATTGGAAAGATGGTTCTTATGGTATCGGAAACATCGTTAACGGAATCTTCAATACCCCCAATTTGGGCAAAAATGGTATTGGAAATGAGCAGTAAAAAGGCGGTCAGGAATAGTGATTTTTTCATGTCGAAATTGATTTAAAATTTGTTGGATTTCGTTGTTTGAAAAATACACTATATTGAATATCAAAATACTGATAATCAATATTTTGTGAATAAAATATTATTTGTATTCGATTGATTTTCAATGCTATAAAATGACATCAAATCATATTAAAAATTGAAACGCCAATGTTGATAACTCTAAAACTTTTGAATCGCTCAATGCTCAAAAACGTCAGTTTTATGATTTTACTGCTGAAAATGTGTTTCGTTTTTGGTCAGAAAAAAATTGTAGTTATCGACCCTGGTCATGGCGGCATTGATTCTGGTGCTAAAGGTGTAAATGGTATTTATGAAAAGGATGTGGTTCTAAATGTTGCAAATGCCATTTTGAAGCTGAACAAATCCCTTTTTGACAACGAATTGGATATCTATTTGACCCGATATAATGATACACTTATTTCTCTATCTGACAGAAGTCGATTAGCTAAAAGTTTAAAAGCGGATGTATTTGTGTCATTGCATTGTAATACTGCTCGAAACAATTCTAAGGGTATGGAGGTTTATGCACATCATTCAAAAAACAAAGAGTCTTTTGCACTTGGGGTTTCTATTCTGAATGAAAGCACCCAAAAACTTGGTTTTGAAAAACGGGGTGTGAAGTTTGCCAATTTTCAGGTGTTACGAGAAACTATTCCATATTGTCCTTCTGTACTTGTAGAAATGGGGTTTATGACCAATACTGATGAAGCGGATTACTTTTTGAAGTCTAAATACATTAAGGCTATGGCGTTGACTGTTTTGATGGGGTTAAAAGTACTTAAAGGCTAAGTTTTGAAAGAGTTTCACCAAGCTTGTAAAGACTGTTAGAGTGAGATATTGTTGAAGTGATTATTTTTTAAACCTTAAAAACAACCCTAAGTCTTTTGAATGAATTTCACTCTTCCAGGTAGACCCGTAGTGTTCAAAACCAAAATTTGTTAAAATTTTGACCATCCCAGGATTATCAGTTACTTCTGTTGAAGCCATTAAATTTTCATTTCCAAATTTTTCTAATAATAATTTTACCATATTTTTTGCAATGCCTTTTTGGGCATATTTAGGACTTGTATAGATATAACCTAATTCCCAATTAAATTTTTTCTCTAATTCTGGCAAGTTTGCTTTTTGTTTTGCAAAGTCAGAGACTGTTTTTTGCTTTATACCCCCAGAAGCTATCGGAGTTTTATCCTTATAAACTATGCAAATTAATTTACATCTATTGGCCTTTAAATTTAGGTTTCCATTTACTTTACCTTGCTTTTTCAATAATTTAGCGAATGTCTTTGTTTGCGCCTCAGTTAAGTTATCCTTTTTAGTAATGTTAAAATCAAACTCCTGTTCTAGCTTTTTCATTTTTAACTGGTCTTTGATTAGAGACTTTTTGAAATAAAATCTATTATTTAATCGAGCTTCCTCCACTATTTTAAAGTCAAGTTCCTTTTCGCTATATAATTCAATAGTCTTTTGTAATAGATTAATCAATTTTTTTTGAAGTATTTTACTCTCAATAATGGCTGGACTACTAAATATAAATTGACCTCTTTCTCCCAGAGTTTTCACCATTGCACCATCACTTCCAATATTCAATTTTATTTCTTCATCTTGAAAGTTTTCTGATTTAAAAACTAAGTAATTGTTGAATACACTTAAACAAAACTGTTTTATAAACTCCTCTATACTAATTTTCTCCCCCATTTGAGAATAGAATTGAGACTTAGATTCTCTTAGCTTCTTAGGAAGAGATAAATTCTCGAAAGGATTTGTGCTTTGTTTGTACTTTTTTGTTAAGTAAGTAAACTTTATATCCTTAAGTAAATCTGAAAATTTTTTATCATCATTTAATCTAGCGAAACTATCAGATTCAATTTCCGTAGACAAATATTTCACCCCGTCATGAAGGTGATAATCAATAATAAGTTTAAATGAATCTGAAAATAACCAAAGATGATATAAGAATTGAGTTGAATGAATAGCTCTTTTTTGAAAATTAGAATAATCTTGCAAGTCTTTAAGTTTCAAAGTAGCCTCGTTTTTATCGAATGTTAAGTCTAAGACTCTAAACCCTTGAGACCCAATCGAGGAATATAATTCCAAAAGTTTAGCCTCCTGTCTAATATTTACACTTTCATCATTTGCAAAATCACTTGCCTTTTGCAGTCTGTCTACGTTATCAAAGCAGAAAATAGTTTCCGAAATTCTTAATAGCTTAAAAGTCAAAATCACTTTTTTTAATAGGTTATCCACCTCAAACCTATCTAATGTTATTTCAACATTTTGATTGTCTTTTTTATACCAGCAAACTAATTTTTCATCAATTATTTTAGTGTTATGGTGATAAGAAATATTACGCCATTGATTAAACCTAATAGAATTGAATACTAATAAATCTTTAAGATTAGAGGTGTGAATCAATTCATCAACTACAATACCCAAGTCCTTAGACTGAATATCAGAAAAACTACAAGACTTATTTCTTTTTATTCTATTTAACTGTAATAACAATTTCAAAAAAGGTTTAGATAAGCCTTCTATTATTTGTCCAATTAATTTAAATGATTCTTCAAAAAAATCTTCATCTGAAAGTTCCGCAAGTTTGAATTGATTGTTATTAATACTCCAAAATCGAGAGATACTTTGAGAAATTTCAGGATACCAACTTATATAGGAATTAATAGCCTCAGACTCATTTGTTTTTTTAGCATCATTATAAATTTTCAGTATTGAATCGATATGTACTACTGAATCTGGAAAATCCCTTTTTATTGTTAAGTAAGCCAACCAATTGTTTACAAAGTCTGAGGTAGCGTAATTTTGAAGATTTTCTTTGTTATCGAAATAATCAAAGAACGTTTCAATAATAAAGTCCTTGATATTACTAGGTTCCAGACCAAAATCATAAAATAATGATAGCGGACTGGATTTTTCAAAATCATCTAATTTATGTTTGAATTTTTGCAATTTCCAAATACTTCTATTCTCTTTTCTCCGTATAAGAGATAATCGATTCAATTTTTATAATAGCTCTCTGACTTTAGCCATGACCTCATTTACATCATTAATCCTACTTTGTTTATACTCATACGAAGGATACGATTCATAATTCTCAAACTTAAGTCTAGTATATTCTAAAGATTCAAGAATAAATTTTAAGTCTTTTTTATCTAATGTCATTACTTTATTTTAAGATAATTCTATTTCATATTTAGATTCAATAAATTGGTTTAATTCTTCTTGGTTGTTCTCAGTAATTATTAAATCAATTTCTTCATCGCTAAAATTATATATACCAAAATTTTTGATATAATTTCTGCTCAATGAATAATAACCCGAACCATAGGGCTTACTTGAATTGGTTATATAAAACCAAAACAGTCTTGAGCTCATTATTTTTTTCATAAATTCTAGTTCTCTCTCCGAATCAGCAATTAATGCCAATCCATTATAGAATAACAAATCCTCTTCTTGGTTGATTACAAAATTTGGAATATCAGGAGTAATATGCGGAAAGAACATTTTATAATCATATTGTTCAAGGGATTGGTTCCGACCGTAGGCAAACCAGTTTTCGTAATTGCCTTTCCCTTTATCTCGATTATCTAAAATTTCTCTTTTATTTGCTAAATACCTGTATGTATTTGGGTAAACCTGCTCCAATACATTCTCATCAAGCAAATTAATTGTGTTACTTTCTCTTGTATAAGGGAATATTATCTTTTGCCTTATAGTATCAATAGAATCAAGCTTTGTTAACTTATTAGGGTTTACTATTTCAGCGCAAATCGCCTTTTCAATTGGATATATCTCACCATTACGCAGATAAAAAAAATCATCATCTTCATCGACAGGATTAAACACATAAACATTATTCTTTAAAGTGGCAATCCCATTTCTGGTTCTATATCTCTTTCCTAAAGCCTCTCCTGTTGACTCTATTTTATTAATTAAGGTACTATTTTGAAGATTCCATCCGTTTCCAGAATCTAATGATGAATACTTGACAATATTAAACGGAATTGACTTTCCTTTTAATTGTTTCGTATTATTAAATTTGGCGTATTTTAATTTACCTCTAGATTTTTGAATTAAGCAAATACAGGTGTAAGTACTTTTACTTTTGAATATTTGTAGCCCTCCAAAGTCAATTATTTTAAAACTGTAATTTGAGTCCTGAAAATAACTTCTCAAAGCTCTTCCATTCACACTTTTAAAAAAACTATTGACCGTTATATAACCAAGAACACCATCAATTTTCAACAACTCAATTCCAAGCTGAAAAAAAGGTATGTATAAATCTGGATGCCCACTTGTACATACTGACCAATTATTAAGAAGGTGCAACGATTCATGGTCTATATTCCTAGAACATACATAAGGGGGATTCCCCACAATTATATCAAACCCTTCAAAGTTTTCAACATTTTGACTCCATTCGAAATCTAAAGCATTGCCTTTAAAAAGGTTGAGATTAATTACCTTACAATCTTCTCCTTTAGAAAGAGCTAATAAGTTTAGCAGTATTCTAGACCTCTCAACTGAATAAGGTTGGATATCTAAACCATAAATGCTGTTTTCTAAAATTTCTTTATAGCTAACTCCTGTTCTTTTATTAATCTCTTTTGTTACATTAAACAAAAATCCTGAACAACCACATGCTGGATCACAAACTTTTATTTCTAGATTTAAGTTAGTCTGTTTTAACGTTTCGTTGACAATAAAGTCTCTAATTTCATTTGGTGTATAAACTGCACCAGTAACAACTTTATCTTCAGGAGATATTACAAATTCGAATAATTCAATCAGTTCTTCAAAGCCGATTTTTTTATGTATCGCCAAAAACTCACTTAATATTCTGAATTCATCGATGTCAGTCTCTAAAATTTTATATTTTAAAATTAATTCGTTTTTTTCTACGGCTAACTTGTTTGAATATAGAAATGAAGAGACAATTAGCCTGTCAATCATTAAAGTATCATATGTATACTCTTTGAGATATTTTAATATTTCTTTTTTCATTTATATAGTTGAGGACAAATTTCAACATCTGACCATGTAGATTTTCCATTTAACAAACCGGTCCAGTGTCCTGCAATAGATGCAAAATATGGCTTTAAATATTTATCCTTACAATCCCTAACTAAGGAAACATAATCATTCTCTTTTTTTAACTGATTCCATATCTCTGGAAAAAAGTTTGATACAATAAAATCTATCCCTAAAATTAAATCCATGGGATAATGCATAATTCTAGGGCAATCCAAAATTATTGATTGTCCAAATTCCTTATTTACCTTATCAAGTTTTCTGCCACCAAATTGAAAATGATACTTGGGGTGGGCTTCTTCTGTTTCATTTTCACTTTCGGGATGCCTATCTAAATGGTAAGAGATAATGTGTTCTTTATCACCAACATAACCAGTAACTACAATATTGAACTCTAAATGCTTTAAGGGGTCTTTATGCGAATATTCCTTATCATAATTTGTCAATAGTTTAATATCAAATTTTAACGTTAAATCTTCAATATTTTCGGGATGTGTGTGGTTTGGAAGTTCTGAAAAACTAATTTCAATTTCATCGATATCATATCCTACCATAGTATAATCAACTTCATCAGAAGGCTTAATTTTAAATACAGATTCACCTTTCAATTGTGACGCTGCTTTTCTAATTTCCCCAGTATTTAAGTAAAACTTTTCTAGTAAACTTGATAATTTCAATAAGTCATTAGCCAATTCTTGACGATAAAGTCTTACGTCTGAAGGAATTTTACTTTGCTCCCTCATCTTTTAGACTTTCTATTGTTAATCTATATCTCTCATAATCAACTGGGTGTACATCGAGGCCTTCATCAAATCCAACTCTATCAATTGCTCCTGGTTTAGATATATAAGTATGATCTTGCCAAGGTTTAGGCTCTTTTTTTGTATAAGCTCTAAAGGATTCTCTTGGGTCTACAGGCTTATTATAAGACTTACAAATAGTCCAATATCTGTAACTTCGGCATCCATCAATAATTTCAGACAATTTTAACCCTGTTAATCCTGTTTTTTCAATTAGTAATGAGACACGTTGTTTAGCGTCAAGAGAAGATAAATTGTTTCCTGTGTGTTCTAAAAAAACTTGATTAATTGATTCCATCCACCATTTATTCCATCCTGTTTGGAAAACACCTGTATATCTGGCTTTTGAAAAAACACCATCAAGTAATGCATTCCAGTCCTCAGATTCTTTTATATCCAAACCTAATCTGGCTGCCATTATTTTTTCTCCAACGAGAGGTCCATTTATATATAAAAGATCTTTTAAAATTGTATTGGAGTATTCGTGAGCGGGTAGTTTTTCTCTAGTAGATAGAAATTTAGAAAATATCCTATTATCAAGAACCTCGTGATTGTAGTCCAACAACTTACTTAAATCCTTTTCTTTCCTTATAGTATTATATCCTTCGGCTAATGCTGCAATTCGTTCCGCTACGACTAATAAATTCCCAGAATCTTTTTTGAACATAAAATCAAAAAGATCATGGCTCGTACTATCTGATGTAAATGATTTTTGTAGCTTTTCATTTGTTGAGCACAAGATAAAAGGTACATCCTTTAATGATTTATCAGTATTTGTTATTTCTGTTCGAAGGTGTTGTGCAATAACGGGTGCTTTCATATTGCCTCTTTGACCTTCATCATTCGCCCTATCATCTAATTGATAATCAAAAATTATCGCATCATAATCATTTAAAACACTCGTAATCTGTTCTGATAGTTTATCAAATGGAGCGCTTTGGAAAGGATGAATTTTAATTTTTTCATTTTCCTCCAACGTATCTATCATTGGTTGTATTTGTTCTAAACCATGTTTAGATGCATCATCATCAACGTATAAAATGTTATATTTTGCCATTGTCATCTAATTCTATTCTGTTTAATTCTATTCTTATGGTAGTTGAAAAGCCTTCTTCAGGTGGAATAACAAATACTTCGCCCCCATATCCTGATACAATATCCTTAACGATTTTTAAACCAAGTCCTGTACCTGTGGTAGAATCTACTTCAGATTCATCAGACCCAGAAGGAGGACTGGTGGTATAAAATTCATCAAAAATTAACTCCTGATTTTCGATAGATATACCGTCACCATTATCTGAAAAATCGAGATATACTTTATCTCCAACATTACCCGCGGAGATTAATATTTCCCCATCATTTTGGGCTCTTTTAATTGCTTTTTTTGAATTGGTATAAAAATTAAAAAGTATTGAAACCCATTCAGATTTGTGCATAGGAATGGTAAAAATATCATACCCTTCAAATTTTGGTTCTATTAAAGTTATACCAGACCTTCTTGCATCTGGTGTTATAACTTTATAGAATGAGCGCACCGCATCCTTTAAGGCAACTGGTTCTAATTCTCTATTTACATTTTCAGAAATAGCCTTGTCAAAATAAGATGTGTAAGTTGTAAAAGAGGTTAAATTATGTGCTAATCTTTTTGTACGCTTTTGAAACTTCTCTTCTTTGAGGTTTCTATCTAAGAAGTCTATATCTAAGTTAAAAGCTCTCAAATGGTGTTTGATTTCATGCACAAACTCGCCAATAGTTAAGCCAAGACTCGCCAAAATTCGTAAAAGTTGTACTTCTTGTAAAAGCTGTTTTTTTAACCGCTCTTCCTGCTCTGCACTGTCACGAAGTTTTTTTGCAAAATTTTCATATTCTTCTGAAGTAAAACCATCTCCTTGATTAGGGTCATCAGATTCTGACTTTTTTTCATTCCCTTTTTGCTCCGATGATTTATCCTTACGTTTTTTTGCCTCTTCTTCGAATATACTTGCAACTTCGTCAACTACCTCCTTATGTTTCTTTTTCTCCCAGTCTTTTTGTGCAGTATTCTTTTTTCGTCCTCTTAACGAGCTTATTTTAAGAGTTGAGTCGATTATTACTTTGTAAACAAATTCTTTGAGCTGAGCAAAAGCTTTATTTTCTAGAAGGCCCTCTCTACTTGACAATTCTTGAAATACTTTTCCTTCTTTATCAAACACTTCAACAAAACCATAGAAATTATTATTACCGTGTGGAGTAAGAATTACATTTTTTCTTACTGAAGCATCCAAAGCTAGCCAATCATTGTCCTTTTCAGCATATGGTAATACTCTAAATCCATTTCTATATAATCTAATACCACCATATTCCTCCGCATTCTGACGAATTGCGGACTCTATTTGTTTTGGTACTAGACCAACATTATAAATAAAATAATAAGCTTTAAAATGTATATTTTTTAAATCAGGGAAAGGTCTATATTCCTCTTTTTTTCTATTATATCCAATGGGGTAAATCTCATCTTTAATATCAAAGTGAGTGCTTTTTAATGTATAAAATCCGTCACCAGATTTATCCACATATCCTTCAATTTCGGCTGTCGCATTTTTGTAAAAAACACTTTCCTCATTAATTACTACGTCATTATCTTTATAAAATTCTACCTTAAAACCTGGATCGTTTTGACTTTCTTCAAAACGTTCTGATAAAGGGAATGGTTGTAATAAATCAGACACATATCTATATGCTCTTTTTATCATTGGTAATGACCAATAATCCCTTAACTCTTCAATTATTAATACCGTACCTTCTTCTTTGACTTTAGGAACTTCAACAATACTATTAGTAACCAATAATAAATTAGAATCCATTTTAAAATTATCCCAATGAATTACAACTTTGTATGCTACCTTTGATTCTTTAGTTTGTGTTATAACGGAAAGTATCGAACCAAGTCGTTGAGTGGCAAACCTTCCAATACCTTTTTGACCAGCCCTTGTTCTCTGATATCTAACAGATTTTGGATTATGAACTTTGTCACTTGAGGAAATAGTCATGAATCCTTTAATAAGCTGGTCCCTTGTCATTCCGACTCCATCGTCAGAAATTTCAAGTTTACCTCCTGGTTTATCACAATTTTCAAAAGATAAACTCACTATTTTTGCATCAGCATCATAAGAATTCTTAACTAATTCTGCTACCGCTGTTTCATGTCTCCCTACTAGTTCTTTACCTAACCTATTTATTAATCCTGCATCAACAGAAAATCTAATATTGTCATTGTCTAAATTGGCAATCTCGTGGGAAAGTGATAATATCACCTCATTATCAGAATTCTCTTTTGAGATTTCTTTATTGAGTTTCTCCTTAAGCACCGATATTTTATCTTTAATCGATTCCATCTAATTCTCTAGTTTTAAATGACCAAATAATTCATTAAGAATTTCAGAAGGCAATATGTCGATTGCGAGTGCAATTAAATAGAGCTCTTTAGCACTTAACTTAGTAGAATCTTTGTTAACAAGCTGACTTAATCTAGACTGACTAATTCCTGTTTTTCTGGAAACGTCTGCCTTTTTGATAGATTTTTTTCTAAAAATTGACCCAGTCTAGTCATAGTATATCTTAAAGTTTCACATGCCACTAAAATATAGTTTTTTAAACATTCATTTAGCTTTTCTAAATATTATTTTCGCTTATCTAAAGATTTTTTATCAAAAGCCACCAAATTAAATAGTTGTCGCATACGGCTACGGACACGAATCCCATAGAGCTCTTCCAATTCAGCTGCATTTAAGTTGGTAGTAGCATGAGTTTTAATTTTTGTGTTCAGAAATAGGTCATGGCGAGATAACAATATTTCACCCATCACATTACAGTCTTTACCATAATGTCTACCCATAGGCTCCACACCTAAATCATCGAAGCAGAAAAATTGGGTATTGCCATAATCTTCAATGGTCTTATAACCGATATGGTTAAATCCAAAGACAATGTTTCGTGTGGGTACAACTTCGTAGGGTTTCCTATGTGGTACGAGATGTTTCAATAAGCGAATCAAAGAAGTTTTACCGCAGCCTACGGGTCCAGAAAGCAAAATGCCTTTATCAATATCTATCCCCATTTTTTTACAGGCAATTCTATCTTGGATGAAGTACAGGCATAGTTTGTATAAAATGTCTCGGTCTTCTTTATAGATTTTAAATTTCTGCCCGAAAAGTAACTTTCCTTTGGCATCCAGATACACCAACATTTTATCAAAATCATACAAAATTTGATTACCTCGCATTGTACCCAATGTATACTGCACAGCTGCTTCAACAATGATATGTGGTTTTGGATTACTCATAAAGGGTCGTCATAATTTTTATCCGAACTGGTCTTTAAGTTGTCCTGATATGGGACACTTGCCAAATGGTTTTCATCATTTTCGTTATTTGAATTTTCTGAAAATTGCCGTTTGTTTAAGTTTTTACTGTTTTCTAAGGTTTGTATATGTTTGTTTATAGATACCAATGCTTGTCCAGTACTTGTCTCGATATTGGTACGACTTGGGTACAGAGCTTGTTCAGTACTTGTCCCAAAATCGAACATCTTAATGCGACTTCCCTTAAATGGGTTATGGGATGGTGTGTACAGCAAGTATTTCCAATGGCTTAATTCCTTAATGCAACGGTGATATGTAGATTTAGAACCTATCTTTGAAAACTCCATCACTTCCGCTCGATTGATATAGAACTCTTCTTTGAAAAAGTTGTTATTCCAAATTTGAAATAAGGCTACATACAAACTGATATGGGTTGGATTTAATCTACTGTCTTTGGAAAATTGCTCAAACACACCATTGAGGTGCTTGATATAGTTTATCTCCTGCAAAATCAGCTCTTAGAATTTGTTGTGGATTCTATTTTTCTCTAGAACTTCTATGATTTCCTGATAATCATAATACAATACGCCTCCAATTTTGGTATACGGTAAAGTACCATTGATACGGAGGTTTTGTAAAGTACCTGGTGAGATGCCCAAAAGTTCTCTCACCTCTGGCGATTTAAGCCATTTTTTGGCAGGTTGTCCGCTTTGATTTTGTAAAAGTTGCTTGATATCTTCTAGTAATTCTAATTTGAATTCCATCAAGTCTTCTGAAGTAATGATAGTTGCTCCCATATGTAAGACATTTTTAGAAAACAAAACCGTCTGCAATCAATTGAGAGATATTAGACGGCTTTGCATTGATTTGACTTTCGTCCTACAAATTTGATAAGTATTATTCTACTTTATTCAATAGACAAACCCACTATGGGTATGTTTTAACATTTCATTTTCAATGATTTATATTGATTTTATTTGCTAAATTAAAAGAATTCCTCTTTTATCAATTTGAAGTAAATTTTATGTTGTCGAATAAACCAATATGATTCCCCAAGGTGGGTGCATAGTGGGTATTCCAAATCACTTCTTATACCATGAAGAAGCATTCTTATAAAAAATCCTTTTCTGTGACTCTACATCAAAGTTTTCAGCAATTTTTTGAACATCTGAATCGGAAAATGGAATTTTTGCCCTAGTTGAAGGTAAATCGGTACCAAACATCAAAGCTTCAGGGTTTATTTCATTTATTTGTTGCATTGCTTGTATTGGTTCAAAATCAATTCTTCCAAAACCAGTGGCTTTTACTTTTGCTCCTTTTTCGACCCAATAGTAAAGGTCATTGAGTCCACTTTTTGAAAGCCCTAAATGGTCAATGGAAAATTGTTTTAATTTTTTCAGATGCACTTTCAGCTCTTTCAAATGCTTACTATCAACATATAATTCTGTATGCCATCCATATTCATCATAAAGTTTATTTGATAAATATTCCAAGTGGTCGATGGTTTCCGAGCCACCTCTCTTTAAATTGAATCTAACAGCAACGATATTATTATCATTCAAAAAGTGCAGTTCTTTATCTGAAATGTCATTTGGTATATTGGCAACCCCGAAAAAACAACTTCCAAGTTTTGATAAAGAATCTTTGAGGTAGCTTTGGTCAAAACCTTGGAATGAACCAGATACTATTGCTCCTCCCACCAATTCATATTTATCAGTTGAATCTTTGTAATCTTCCACCTTGAATTCCGGCGGTATATAGCCATTATTTTCAACTACGGGGTAATTGAAATCGATAATGTGAAAATGCGCATCAAATATTTTCATTAGACCGAAGCATTATGAAGTTATTACATCTGTTCTACCATAGATAAGGGTACAAGATTACTAAAATACTATCAAGCATCTGAATCGCGCATACGATTTACGAGCGCATCCTTAAGATTATCCAAAAACTTGGTGTTGTTAGATTTTCGAGATTTCAACTCAATATAGGTGTGATAGAAGTTACCTAAATCTATATTGAATACTTGCTCACAGGCTGTTGCTACTTCTTTGATATCGGCAGTACCGTTGTTTATAGCACCGCTACTGTCAAGGGCGTAAATAAGTTCAATTAAATCAGTTTTACTATTGGTCCAAAAGAGTTTTGACTGCTTTTGAAATGAGGGAGATTCTGTTTCCATTCCGTTGGTGTTTTCTAGTTTGTCGGTTTCCTTTTTCAGGTGTATTATTAGCATATCATAAGCTAAAATTGTCGCCACAGTACTATCATGACTCGTAGAGAATTGTTTATCTGTAAAAAAGTGAAAAGTGTCTGGGTGAAGACGAATATCTACTTTACCTCGTAAAAAGTATTGCTCGTCCAAAAAAGATGCGCCTCTACGGTAATAATGATAAAATTCTAAGTTGTCGTTAAAGTAGGTTTGTAGCTTATCTATATGATTGTTAAGATACTTGACTTGAGATTTTCTGCTACTTCTAGGTCGCTTGGTTTCAATATTAAATAACTTTACATAGTAAATGAGTCTACTAAAGACCTGTGGCTTAACATTTTTAAAAAAGTATATCTCTGTTTCTGAATTTTTAAATCCGTAGCTATTTACCTGTTCTCGTAATAGTTCTAATAATCTTTTGGTTATTTTAATCCCCTTTTCAGCCTTTTGGATAGCATCTTCCGTATCGGATTCAAGGGCTTCAAGTTCGACATCAAGATTTTTTAAGATTTTTTCATAAGCGTTCATTTATTTCTCAGGGCTATTTTTAGCTTCTAAAATGTCTCGTATCCAAATACTGAGAACAGTACTCCATTCTACACCATTGAGCCTACCTTCTCCATTATATTCACCTGCATCTGAAAGGACTATAATTAAGTTGCCATTGTCGTAAAATCGAATCATTCCGTTATGTCCAATAGCTCCATCCTCAGCACCGCCATGCCTGATTTCTTTTAATATTCCACCTTGATGCTGAATAAACCATCCATATCCGTAATGAGTGCCATTGATAGTATCACCTCTAGCAGTCGAATGCTGTGTAAATTGTTGGTCAGTACTTTGTTTTTTTAGAATAGCATTGTTTTGAATAGCTATTATCCATTTATATAAATCCCCTGTAGTACTATAAATACCTGTCGCACCTTTATAACCATAGTTTTGAATGCTTTTCCCATCAGTATAAATGGTTGGTGGAAATGATTGCATCTGCTCCATATTTCTGAAATTTGCTATTTGGATGGAATTATCATTATTAGAACCCCAAAAACCTGTTTCATTCATGTGTATTGAATCAAATAGGTTTTTTGATACATAATCTTCAAACGATACTCCTGATATTAATTCCACAATAATTGCCAAAAGGTTATAACCCTCAGCGGAGTAACTGAATTTTTCACCTACTTTATATTTCAACGGAGAAGATAAAATGGTGTCAACAGCTTTTTTTCTGTTTGTAATTCCATCGGCTGAATAATCATTGGCTAATCCTGAAGTATGGGTTAGTAAATGATGAATTGTTATGTTTTCCTTGTCGGTTGGAACATCTTCAATAAAATTTCCTATTCTATCATCGATAGAAAGTAAATTACCCTCTTGAAGTTTAAGGATGGCTGATGCCGTAAATTGTTTGGAAATAGAGCCTATCCAAAATGCTGTTTTAGTACTATCATTGAATTGACCATAGCTTTTATGAAGTAAAATTCCATTTTTATCGGCAACCAAAACAACTCCTCTAAAACCATCTTTTACGTTATGATTAACAAGTGAGTCTATTTCTAATTCTAGCCTATTCTCTTTTTGAGGCGGAACATGCTTTTTTTGACCACATGCCATTAGAAATATTATACAAATTGATAGTATTATTTGTGCTTTTAAATATCCTTTCATCCTGCTAATGATGCGGTTTTATATTAAATTTTTAAAAAGAATCTTAAATCAAGTTCTCGTGCAGGTCATTTAAAGCCGCTAATTGAGAATCTCCATAACCCTTTAAGATTTCGTATCCTTGATGGTCAATTAAAATAGCAATATGTTCTTCTGATTTATATTTAAAGTTTATATGCCTTAATCTTGATAGGTCTATTTTAACTTGGCTTTTCACCTTATCCATTATAACATTTTTTCATCCGCTTCTATTGTTTTTAAAGAAACAATAGAATTTTGGTCTAAAACCAATAGTTCAATTCTGTATTTCTAACCAAACAAGCGGTCAACTTACTTAGCCAAAGTATTTCAAAATGAGTTGAAAAAAATTAAACTGGTTTAAGATAAAATAGTGTGAAATCCCAACAGGCATTTATCATGTTTAAATTCCCTTGAATATAGACCTGGCTTCATTGTACACTCTCCCAAAATTTGATTGCAGTTCAGCTTGTGAAAATTGAGTTCTTTTTTCAGGTAATTCTTTCTTGATTTCAGGTAATTTGAATCGTACTTTCTTATCCTTTCCATCCGCAAATGTGATAAACTCACCTTGCTTTAATCTGAAAAATATATCCGCTCTACGTTTTGAAACCTCCTTTTCGCCTTTTGTAATTCGGCTCTCAAAACTCAGTCCACTACTTTTGCTAATACTTTTGGTGGGTTGCTTTATAAGTTCAAAAAAGCGTTCATAGTATTTGGCAGTATCTGGGTCGTTGACCTTTCCAAAGAATTGATAGGATAGATTGCTCAAAATCGCTTTACTTGCTTTATCACCATACATCATATCATTCTGAATTTTGTCCTGCATCACGTAAACAGTAGCAATATTGTAACTCCGTAAAGTGGCAGGAATACGGTGCATATTCAATAAACGAATGGTGGGTGCTTCTTCCATCATTAAAAATGAATGTTTTGCATTTCGTACACTCATTTGCTTGGTAATAGTATGGACTATGGTGGCGATGATAGGAGAATAAGCGGATTCGTACTTGGGGTTATTCACTACGGAAATTATACCTGGCTTTTGCTGATTATTGATATCCAATGACACTTCATCCTCAGATAATACCATAAAGATGCGCTGCGTGCTTATCTTTTTAAACGCATTGGCCAAGGTGCTTTTTACTCCTGCAGTCTGTCTATCTGAATCTTTGCCACTTATAAAAGCATCAGCCATAGCTCTAGCAGTTATGTTGCTTTCCAGAAAAGCAATGAGGCTTTCGGTGTCCAAAAGTTGATAGATGGCTATTAAATGAGGTAAGGTGCAATATTGGGGATATGATGTTTTTAGTTTCCATATCAGCCCCGCAATCAAACCCTCTGCAACGTCGGTAAAAAACTTGGATGTTCCTGAACTACCTGATTCTTTTTGTTCCAATAAATTTTCAATCAACACTCTGGAAACTTCATTGACACTTTCTTCGTTTATCATATAGCGAGGTGCAATAGGGTTTACCCGATGATAAATAGTATCAAAGGATACAATATAAAACGGAATTTCATCTGCTTTGAATAAAGGATAAGCAATCTCCGTAAGTTCAAAATGTTTGTAATCGTGAATGATTCCGCAAAAAGAATTCCGACTAAAATGCTTTAGAAAATTATAGACCACGCTCTCGGTTTTTCCGCTCCCTGCAGAACCGATGACCGATGCACCTCGTTTGATATTATCAATTTGAAATTTACCTGATTTTACTTTAAATTGGACTTGATATTTTTTGTCTGCTTTACTATTTGAAGAACTTAAAAACACATAAAGCACTGTGCATAAAAATAGTGCTGGAGCAACTATATAAAAAATAATATGTGCCATTGACCAACTCATATACCAATGGAACTTGATTTAATGGCAATATCCACACCTTTTTTAAGTCGTTTAAATGCTTTGATAGCCAATTGTGCCTTGTTGGCTGGAATGTTTATCATTGGCACTCCTGATTTACCCAAAATTATAAAAGCCGCTGCCTTTTCATTAGGAGGCAAGCCCATCAATACTGAAAAATAGAGCTTGGGATTTTTGATAAAATCCTTCTTCGCTTGATAGGTTTCTGCATAGTTTCGTTTGTAGTCAAACTGCTTATCAAAGGTTTTTTCTGCATTGGCAAAGAATGAATCTCTATCAAAACCACGTTTTACGTTTTTTCCGTTCATCATGACTTCTGAAGCTTTGTATTTACTTCCTGGAGACAGGCTCACGGAATTAGAGACATCTTTTCGGCTTACGATGATATGGATATGACTTTGGTTACCGTCTTTTTTCATCCCTTGTACAATTCGCTTCCCGTTCTGTTGGTATGGAGCTTCTTTTTCAAGTTGATTGATTCTATATTTCAATTTTGAAATATTACCTTCCAGTTTGCCATTTTCAATTTTTCGAATGTCTTGCTTTAGCTGAAGTATATTTGTGGCATAGGGTTGGTTTTCCTTGACCTGAAAATCTGTTCCCTTAAACTTGCGTTGGTGTTCTATCTTCGCATAGTATTTTATGTCATCGATGGAAATGGGTTTGCCATTGATTTCCCTATTGAACGATGCCACATAGTCTTTCATCACTTCACGGGTGTAGGCTTTTAAATCTTTACTGCTATTCTGTAATTGTTTCAGTTCATATTTGCTCGGACTTATAGTAATGGAATAAAACTTAGGTTCGGTCTTTTTTAGTTTTGCTGTGTTCCCATCAATTTCTTTAATGACCTCTTTAGCTGTTATTTCATCACCGTATTGATTGAAAAAATGTTCCATATCTTGCCGCTCCAAACCTTGATTTTCTTTTTCCAGATAGTCCACATAATCAGCAACACTTTGTGAATATGAATCTCCAAGTTTTTGTGGTGTTATGGTGATATACATTCTGATTTATGATTAATTCTCGTTGTTTTTCTTTTCCTGAAATAACACTTTCTTTTCGACCAATGGCGGTTTGTTTTTGGGTTCCGCTTCTTCAAAGAGCGATTGCATCATGGCGACTGTAGGTCGGGTCTGGCTTTTTTCCATATCCCTTAGAATGGCAATGACCGCACTTACTCGTTTTTTAATCAAATTTTCAAGGGTATGGACTGTCGGACCAATGGACTCTTTTGGGGAAAGGTTATTGGTTTCAAAAAGTCCAGCATCATCAACAAGGTCATGGAATTGGATGCTCCCATTTTCTTGCTAAAAGACCGAAATTTTTTAGCTATCGAGCTTTTAAAACTGATGGTTGTAAATTGTTCTTTTTCGTATCCATTATCCATTTTTACTCTAAAAATTCATTGGTTTTTCTGGGCTGAACGCCTTTTTACTCTAAAAACCAGTACTTTAAATATTATTCTCGTTGAAATTATTTTTTTAAATCACTGTAAAACAGTTGTTTAAAAACAAGAAGCTTGCTGAAACATCGCGCAGCGTGTTACCCTCTTGCTTTTCCATTTCGTTCGCCAAAAGCGAACAAAATTCCAAACAACCTGACCAAAAAGCCTGTCTTGAGCTTGTCGAAAGGTCAGTTGCTCTTAGTTGTAATTTTGATGGGTATGATTATCAGGAAAGTCAAATCATGATAGGATAACCATACATAAAAAAAGTCGGGTTCCGACATCTTAAATCTAAGAAATTTAACGAAACCCGACCATAGGTAATTTAAGTCAATTACCTTCAAATTATATGATTATCGGCAAAACTGTAGTAGTTTCCGTTTGGTGCAATGATTAAGTGGTCTAAAACCGAAATGTCCAAAAGTTTTGCAGCTTTCTGTATTTTCTTGGTCAATCGAATATCCGCTTCACTGGCTTGTAATTTTCCTGAAGGGTGATTGTGTGCTAAAATAATTGCTACGGATAGAGATTTTAGAACTGTAGCAAATAATATTCGCATGTCAACTAATGTTCCTGTAATCCCACCTTTAGATAGTTCATAAACTCCTTTGACCTTATTCGAGTTATTCAATAGCAAGATTTTAAAACTTTCATGTAATTCGATGTTATTTTCATCCCAATTTTCAAAAAGTAGTTCTGCTGCATCGCATGAACTTTTTATACTTAGTGCGTTTTCAATGGTGTTACGCTCTTTGTAACTGATGCTTATTTCGTTAACTTTGCCTTTCATTATTTTCTTATTAAGTGAATGATGAAAAAGAGGGTGCGACTTTCCACGGTATCACCCTCTTTGTTTTTTGGTTTACTTACTACCTAAAAGCAATATTTCGTTTGCTTCAACCTCGGTAACATATCTTGTAATGCCACTTTCAGTTTCATAGGTTCGAGTTTTTAGTTTTCCCGAAATACCAATCTCTTTCCTTTTGGTGACATACTTTTCAATGATTTCTGCAACCTTGCCCCAAGCAACAATGGTATGCCAATTGGTTTCAGTTTGTTTTTCTCCTCTACTATCCTTGTAATTTTCATTCGTTGCCAAGGATAAGCGAGCTACTTTCTTTCCGTTTTGAAGATTGGTAATGGTTGGGTCTATACCCACATTTCCGATTAACTGTACATGATTTTTGATAATACTCATAATTATAGATTTAAATGATTAAAAAATTGATTTACTTATTATATCCTGAGTGTTTTCCTTTTTTGATTTTTTAGTTCCACTTCCTTTTTGGATATTTTGAGATGATTTCATAGTTCGATATTTTGATTTACTTCCCATAGAGCCTTCGTTGTTACCTTTTTTTGATGCCCTGTATGATTCAATATTCAGGTTTGATAAGACGTATAAAAAAGAGCGAGGTACGAGCCTGGTTTATGCCGTAGTTCAAAACTGAATGTTGTTGTTTTGCTGACAAAAAAAGAGTGATGGCGAGTACGTGGTAAGTGAATTAAAAAACTACGAGAAGCTTAAAATGGAAGGAAGTGGGGCTAACTCATAATCTTAATTGTGACAATTACAACTTATTAAACCAGTTTAAGTTTTATTTTAAAATCCACTTTTTACTTTGCAGAAAAAGTGTTCATCATGAAACCATTAATTGTTCTCATTACATCTTTTATCATTTGTGTTATCATCTTAAGATTTCTCAAGAAAAAGGTTGACTACAAACTATCGGGAAAGATTGCAATGTCCATCATGTTAATTTTTACTGCAATAGGGCATTTCATTTTCATCGAGGGAATGGCAGCTATGATTCCTGACTTTATTCCGTTTAAACAGGGTTTGGTTGTAGTAACAGGAGTTCTAGAAATCTTATTTGCCATCGGTTTACTAATTCCAAAATATAAGACTTTCTTAGGGTGTTCACTTATACTATTTTTCATTTTGGTATTACCAAGTAATATTAAAGCGGCAATTGAACATGTGGACTACAAAACAGGACTAACAAATGGACCAGGCTTGATATATCTATGGTTTAGAGTGCCACTACAGTTTTTTTCATTGCTTGGGTTTATTTCTTTGTCTTAAAACAAAATAAGTCATAGACTTTTTTACATTTACTAGAAGTTGTAGCCAATTAAAAACGAACGAAAAATAAACTTAGACAATAAAAAATTTGTGACTACCGAAAATAAAAGCGGATTACCATCAAACGAAACGGTCTTTCATTATTCCCATAGTGGTGAAACAATTATTGGAAAATATAAAGGTGGTTCAATCTCGGAAGGCTGATTATTGGCAAATAAACTAAGGTATGGATTCGCAAAAGTTTAAGTAAAGGAAAATCAACTTTAATTAAAAGTTTAATATGAAAATACAGATTGTCTATTGCCATCCAAGCGAAAAATCATATACATTTCAAATATTAGAACAATTGAAATCCCATTTGGATGATGAGGAATTAGAGTACGAAATTTCGGATTTATACGCAATGAACTTCAAAACCGATATGACAGAGGAAGAATACGAAAGAGAAGGCTTTGCTAACTTGGGTTTACCGATTCCTGAAGACATAAAAGAGGAACACATAAAAATAGAAAAAGCAGATTGCCTAATTTTTCTTTACCCTGTCTGGTGGAGTGATTGCCCTTCAAAATTAAAAGGTTGGTTTGATAGAGTTTATTCAGTTGGCTATGCTTATGGTTCTAAAACCACAAATAATATTAAGAGAATGAAAATCTTGAAATACGGATTAGCATTATGTACTGCAGGTCATCCAAATGAATTTTTGCATGAAATTGGAATTGCAGAAAGTATGAGAAACGTTATGATTGATGATAGACTTGGGCAGCGTTTTTTGAACAAAGAAATGATAATTTTAGGAGGAACGTTGGATAAGGATAAAGTGAGAAAATCTCATTCGGAAATACTAAATTCGTTAGGAAAAAGAATTAAAAAATACTGTGTTTAATCGAAAAGTTAGTTCGTAAAAATCCTTGCTATCCTCAAACTAGTCCGTTAATTTTTAAAATGAGAAAAATAACGAAAAGGAAGCTTTATCTTGGAATAGGTTTATTTATTAATCTGCCAAGGCTATAACTATGCATATAAGTTTCATTCTAATTGAAAACATATATAATGGCTAGCTTTACTTTTTTTATTCTATTTAAACTAGAATACATTACATACGTTATCCTAATAGTAAAAAGTTTGAAAAGATTAGGTAAAACGTATTATGTAAGACGAATTGAATAGTGAAAATGATTCTTTCTAAATTCAACCAGAGTAAAAATTCCCGTTTAATATTATATCCCAAGATAATTTAAAGCCTAAAGAAAATTTGCTTTCTTAAACCAGTTTAATTCTTTCCCTGTTTTTGGATAATATTTTTGTAGCATATTATTAAAATTTAAAGCCATGAAAACTATATCATCATTATTAATTTTTACAACAATTTTAGTACTTAGTTGTAACTCAAAGGAACAAAAAGAAGAATCTTCAGTTCCCAAAGAAGCTAAAGTTGAGACAATAGCAAAACACATAAAACCTTTCAATAAAGACCTGCCTACGATTGGACTTTTAATTTATGATGGAGTACTCATAACTGAAGTTACGGCTACTGCCGATGTTTTCTCTAAACCAACAAAAGATAAAGAACAGCTTTTTAATGTTATTACCGTAGCAGGGCATAAAAATCCGATTGTAGCCGAAGAGGGTTTAACCTTGATAGCCGATTACACTTTTGACGAATGCCCAGGATTAGAAGCACTTTTTATACCAAGTGCATATGATATGTATTCTCAGGTTAGGGACAAGAATTTGATACAGTTCATTCAAGAGAAAAATAAAGAGACGAAATATACCGTAAGTAACTGTGCTGGAGCTAAGTTGGTTGGTGTTTCAGGTATAGCCAAAGGCAAAAAAATAGTTACTTATATAGGTGGTGGAGAGCAGCTTCAAAAGGATTATCCAGACTTATTGGTCCAAGATGATGCTGAGACCACATTTGTTGAAGATGGTAAATTTAGTTCCTCAAATGGCAACTTAGCAAGTTATATCTCAGCTTTGAACTTAGTCGAAAAAATGACATCAAAGGAGCATAGAGAGTTCGTGGAATCTTATTTATATCTTGACCGTTTACAAAATTGGAAAAAATAAATATGGTGAAATTCGAAAATTATATCATAAGACCTCTTGAAAATAACGACTTAGCCCCTTATTTTGTTTTGGTAGAAAGAAATAGAAAACGACTGGAAGATTTTTTCACAGGAACTACGTCAAGAACAAAAAGTAAGGAAGATACCGAAGTTTTCTTAGCTGAAATGATAAAAAGAAGAGAAGCAAAAACCTATTTTCCTTTTGTACTAGTGGATAGTAAAACAGGGCATTTTATTGGCTTTTTTGATTTAAAGAATGTAGACTGGTCAATACCCAAAACAGAAATAGGGTGCTATACTGATAAAGATTTTGCTGGCAAGGGTATCACTTCGAAAGCTATGAAGTATTTCGTAGCATATTGCTTCGAGGAATTTGGGTTCAAGAAAATATATTTAAGAACTCATGAGTCCAATAAAGCAGCACAAGCTATTGCAGAAAAATGTGGGTTTGAGAAAGAAGGTATTATAAGAATGGATTATAAAACAACCTCCGGTGAATTAATTGATTTGATTTATTACGGTAAGTTAAAGTAGTTTCAAATATGAGTAATGGAAAAACACATATCGGTATACTTGGAATTGGTGCCATAGGTAGTGCCATTTCTTGTCTATTGAAAGAAAATATATCACTCGACTTACACTTTTACAATCGAACTCCAAAAGATACTATAAGGGTCCTATATAATGGTATAGAAAGTGAAATTCTGGTAGATGTCATAAACAATTACAATCAAGAATTGGACTGGTTAATAATATGTCTAAAAGAACATCAATACGATAGTGCTGATGATGTGTTTTTAAAATTGATAAAACCGTATACCAAATTAGTATCTATTAGAAATGGATTATATCATAAAATTCCCTTGTTGAAATACACAGAAGAAGAAAACATTTTAGAATGTATTATCGATTGTCCTACGCAGCGTAGGCAAGATGGCGTTTACGAAAGACTAAATACATCTAAACTAACAGCACCTCAGAGCAAGTTGGCGCAGGATTTTGAAAATCTTTTCAAAAGTGAAAGTATAGAGATTGAACAAACCGTCGATTTTAAAACATCATGTTGGAAAAAGGTATGTGAGAGTTCTGCACTTGGTTCCATTCTATGTTTAAGTGGTGAAACTTGCTGGATTTTTCAAGATGAAGAATTGCTCGAATTGTACAAAACAGCTTTAAAAGAAGCTACGCAAGTAGCTATAGCGGACGGAGCTAAAATAGAAGTTGATTTTATTGATAAAATGGTTACTAAATTGTTGTCTTATCCTCCAGAAAAGTCTAGTTCAATGCTCACAGATAGACTCAATGGAAAACCAATAGAACTAGGTGCCAAGAATGGAGTCATTGTAGAACGAGGCAAACAAAATGGTATGCCAACGCCAATTAATGATTTGTTTGTAACGCTGCTTAAAAAAACGAATACTGAGTCTAGAAATTGAGACATTATCATAAATGAAAGCTATCAGAGTTCTTACATACGGTGATTTTGATAATATCAGATTCGAAGATGTTGAAAAACCAAAACCTTCTGATAACGAGGTTTTAGTAAGAATGGTATGTTCCTCAGTAAACTATGCTAATGTATCTCACGTAAAAGGAAAACCCTTTTTAATTCGCTTATGGTTAGGGATATCTAAACCTAAAAAAAATATCATTGGTGGAGATATATCAGGTTACGTTGAAGAAGTTGGAAAAAATGTATCAAATTTTAAGGTAGGTGATGTTGTTTTTGGGGATAACGGTGATGACAAGATGAGTGCATTTGCGGAGTATGTCTGCGTTAACCAAAGTAACCTTGTGCATAAGCCTTCGAACGTGTCTTTTGAAGCAGCTGCTGGATGTGCTCAATCTGCTGTGGTAGCTTTACAAGGACTCCGAGATAAAGGGCGATTAAAAGAAAATCAAAAAGTACTTATTTGTGGAGCTAGTGGAGGTATTGGAACTTTTGCAATACAAATAGCCAAAACATTTGGAGCGGAAGTTACAGCGGTTTGCGGGTCAAAAAATTTAGATGTAATGAAGTCTTTGGGAGCAGACCACGTAATTGATTACAAAAAAGAAGATTTTGTAAATGGAAGAATAAAATATGACCTTATAATAGCCATTGCTGGCTTTCGTTCGATTTTTAAATACAAATCTATCCTTTCAAAAGAAGGTACATATGTAGTTATAGGCGGAAAAATGAAACAGATTTTTCAAGCACTACTATTAGGGCCTTTATTATCTTTTTTAGATAAGCAAAAGTTTACCAATCTTACCCATAAAGTAAAACAAAGCGACTTAAATACTATTGCTTCTTTATTGAAGTCTGGGGCTGTTAAAACCCACGTAGATTGGGTTTATAATTTAAAAAAAGCCAAGGAAGCTTTAATACACTACGATAAGAAAAGTAAAAGTGGAAAAATAATCATTGAGGTCTGTAAACCAAAACCAAACTATAAATGAGTAAGCTATTTTCGCACGCATCTTGCGTATTGCCCGTATCAAATATCGATAAGTCCATTGAATTCTACACCAATAAACTTGGATTTGAAGTTATCTTTTCTTGGAATTCACCAATTGATTATGCTATCATAAAAAGAGAAAAAATTGAAATTCATTTAACCTTAAAAGAAGGGTATAAAAAAGGAGAATTTATTCATACCAATATTTATGTGTTTGTTAATGATATTCAACGCTTGCATGAAGAGTATACTTCAAAGCAAGTAGCTTTTCATCGGGATTTGAATGACCAAAAATATGGAATGGCAGATTTTGATGTTATGGACTTAGACGGTCATATACTTACTTTTGGAATGACTACTTAATTTCTTAAGCCAGTTTAAGAAGCCCATGAAGTCAAAGGCTCACCTTTGACTTCATGGATTTTCAAAAATCAAACCACACCGAATTTGTCATTATACTGGCATTGTTAATGGCATCTTATACCCTGACTATTAATATGTTGCTTCCTGCATTTGACGCTATGTCCAAAAGTTTAAAGTTGGACGATAAAAGTCAAATTCAGCTAAGTGTTTCTTTGCTATATATGGGAACAGGAATTAGCCAACTATTTTATGGAGCATTAGCAGATGCTTTTGGTAGAAAGAAGATTATTTATTTAGGATATATCCTATTCTTAACAGGCTGCTTACTTTCTTTTTCGTCATGGAATATCCAAAGTCTGCTTGTTGGCCAGATTATACAAGGTGTTGGGTTGGGGGCACCAAGAGTGCTAAGTATCACTATTGCGAGGGATAAATTTGTAGGTGAAAAAATGGCTAAAACCATATCACTTGTTGTGGCGATTAATATTATTGTCCCAGTAGTATCTCCCATCTTAGGAAAGTTCATTTTGGAAGCATCAAGCTGGAGAATGTTGTTTGTTACATTCTTTTGCTTCGGTTTAATTGCTTTTTTCCTGTTTGGTCTTAGGATAGAAGAGACATTATCAAATGAGAAAAGAAAAAGTTTCACTTTTAAACAGATATCAAAAGCAATCTTAGAAATATTTAGAAACAAGAAATCTATTGGATATACAATAATAGCTGGTTTGTTTTCAGGAGTATTTATTGCTTATTTAAACCTGTCTCAAGAGATTTTTGAGTTTCAATATCAGTTAGGCAATCAATATCCTTTTTATTTCGGATTCTTAGCTTTTAGTATAGGACTAGCTTTGGTTTTCAATGCCAAACTGGTAGAGAAATTAGGAATGAAGTTATTAGTGAAATCTGCTATAATATGTAGTAGTATTGTTTCTGTAATGATTTTAGGGTTTGAGCAACCACTCTCACTTTGGATGTTCATTTTATTTATGTTCCTGTTGCTGTTTAGTTATGGTATTTTGGTTGGTAATTTAACTTCTCTGGCGATGATTCCTTTTGGCCATATTGCTGGTATGGGGTCATCAATAATTGGCTCTATATCTACATTGGTAGCTGTTCCTTTGTCCATTATTGTTGGGGCTTGTTATGATGGTACAGCATCAATCTTGGTGTTTTCTTTTTTTACAATAGGAATTATATCGATATTAATTTATCGATTTATTGATAATTAAAATTGAGCAACTTTGTATGTTATCAAGCTTAATGTTTTGACCAATGCCAAGCATGCCAAATAATTGAGCCAAAAACAAATAGTTCTGCAAATTGGTATAGTAAATAGAAAGAATACCATCCCCCGATACCATTAATTTCACCAATGACAATTAATAAGGACATCGAAGCCCATAATAGTGCCACGACCACATTAAGCCATTTATTGATTTTTGGTTTTAAAATTACCGAGAGAACAATCATCAACGAGGGGACTATCAAGATTAGAGAAAAAATCACAAGTAATTCTGGTGTGGCATCGCCAACAGGTGTTTTTAGATTCATCACCTCCTCAATTTTACCTGGTGTTTTCAATTCAAAATAATCGGCATAAATATAAAGGGTCATAAGGCACGCCCAGTGAGCAGCCAATTTAGTTTTTGTATTCACTTTGTTGTCTACAAGCATAGTATTCTATTTTATGATTTGATATTTTTAGGAATTGAGATTCAAGTTTAGTCTTTGACTTCATAGTCATTGGATTTTTCCTTATAGAAGAATGCCAAATAGCCAACTAGTATTCCTATTACTATAAAACCAATAGGCATTGCCCAAGGAATTTTTGCCGTGTCGCTAATAGATTGAAGCATAAGTTCCGGAAATACAATTAGAAAAAGTCCTTTCAACAAAAACATAAACCCTAGCAAAGTAACCATAACCTGCAAGATATTTTTCCATAAACAATGACTTACTAAAATTGTCATCCCGATAAAAAAATGAACCATTCCGGAAAGATTAATTAATACCGGGTCGGAATCTGTATGAGCAATCATCTTTGAATAATATTCATCAGACACTAAAAATCCTATACCCGTTATGATAAGATAAATACCTGTTATTTTTCCAATTTTATATGACATCGATGTTCTTATTTATTTAAAATTAGATAAATGTATCTAACACATTTTTTCTTGCTAATTTGTCAAAGCCTATATTATAAAGAACTTCAGGCCTTGTATTTTTTTATGATTGAACTCTTCCTAGTTCTCCTGTAATTTTTTTAATGCTTTAGCATAAAAATCTGATTCTCCCTTCTTTTTGATTAAGTTTTCCAAAGCTTTTTTATGAGCAACATTTAGGGCTTTTTCTTTCTCTACAAGAATATCAGGGTTTACACCTTTACCTTCCCAATTAGTATTAGTGATAGGGTTGATAGCCTTTGCGGTTGGTGTCCAAACATTAAAATATTTTGAAATATTGATACGGCCTCCAGGGTGTGCGCCACCTCCTGTAACTTCTCCAATAATCATTGCTCTTTTGAGATGTTTTAAATCATAAGCGAATTCTTCTGCTGCCGAAAAGGTTCTTTCACTTGTTAATACATACAAATCTATATTAGGAAGTCTTTTATTTTCAGGATGGGGAATTGTCCAAAACTGCTTTGTTGAATTACTTTCTCTCTTGTAGAAAGAATTCAATAAAAAAGGGTCTCCATCAAAAAAATAGCTGATTATCCATTGTACCATTTGAGGTGTGCCTCCTCCATTATTGCGAAGGTCAAAAATAATGGCTTCCGAATTGCTTATAAACTCAATAATATTATCAGCAATTGAAGAGGCTAGTTCAGGCTCACTAAAACGGGTTATGTTAACATAGCCTATGTTACCCTCAAGAATACGTACTTCTTTAAATCCGTAATTGGTGCGTTTCAGCCAATTAATATAATCCTGTTGTTTTTTAATACTGTCTTGCGGGGTTACGGTCATATTTCTTTTTTTATCCTTTCTGGCTCAAAAAGAATTCTTAGATGTCTGTCATTATTAAGGTACTGAACATCCTTTGTAAGCTGCTTTGCGAAAACTAGTCGATTGGTAATAGTGTCGTAAATACCTTTATCAAGGTTTGTTTGTATTTTCTTTGCTAATTGCTCTGCAATTTCTGGAAATACGTAGTTTTTAATAAGTGTTTGAGATACTTTTCCAACTACATCTTTCTTCTCTGATTTAGTTAGTGAATTTTGAGCTATGACGGACTGAAAAATCAATAATAGAAAGAAAAGAACTAATGCCTTTTTCATAATTTAATAGGATTAAGATTGGTTTTTGTTTTTGAACAAATTTGGTGCTAAGTGAGCTTGTCTAAAGCGTTCTTACGTGCTAATTTGTCAAAGCCCATATTATAAAGAATTTCAGGCCTTGTATTTTTTTTATGATTGAACTCTTTCATAGTTCTGGTAATTTCATCTATGAACTGGGTTCTATGATATTGTTTAATTACACTCTGTAAAAAATCTTTATCTAACTGAAACGAGTTTGCACCAATAACATCCATAATAACGCCTTTTGATAAGCAATAGGCTTCATTGCCATAAATACCTTTATCTACTATAGGATTTAGGTGTAGTGCAATAACGTTTTGAGCCAATTTTGCTCGCTTTGCATCAAATTCGTTTTCAATTAAAAAATCTTCGGCAAACTTTCCTCCATAACTGGCAAAACATTGAGAACTACAAACATGTTTATGGTTATCTGTTAACCCTATATCATGTAGAATTGATGAAACAAACAATAATTCTTCATCAATACGTAATCCTTCAGATAATGAAAAGCCTGCGCTCCAATAATAAGACCTGAAACAATGGTTAAAAAGCATTTCATTAGACTCATCCATGACACGTTCTACAGCCATAAGTGAGATTTTAGAATCTGGGACTCTAATGTTTTCAAGACTAAAATCCTTGTAGGTTCTTAATCCTAACTTTTTGAATAGTTTATTGAGATTTTCTTGAATTTTTGCGCTTATCAACATTCGTTTGAAAGTACGCGTCTGACTTTTAGATAGAATACCATTTTCGGGAATAATAATATCCATTACTCTGTTGATTGATTTAGTTGTCCGATGTTTTCTATGAGGTGCTCTTTGTACGTTTTCAAATCTTCTTCTATAGTAGGGTTATGGTAAATGTCAAATGTTCCAAATGAAGGAAGCTGCTTTATACCAAAATATCGGTTTGACATATGAAAAGGTAAAAACACATCATCAGGGGTTTTGTCTTTCATTAAGAAAGCTTCTCTATTGTTAAATACACTTTCAGGCGTATTCCAAGTGGTTGTGAGCATATAACTTTTATCCGTTAGATTTCCTCTTGTACCATATTCCATAGTTTCAGAATCAGGTATAAAAAAACGTAGGCGACCTGCACCAAAGACCCTATCCATAAAAGTTTTGAATTTTCCAGGAATGGAAAACCAAAAAACAGGGGTTTGATAAATAAGCACATCCGCCCATATGATGTTTTGTATGGCTTCCTCAACATCATAACCTTCGTCTATAATTATACTTTTGGTTTCGTAGCCTAACACTTTGAGGGTATGTTGAGCTACGGTAAAAAAGGCATGGTTAAGCTCACCTTTTACATGGCTTACTTTTTCATGCCCGTTTATTAATAATGCTTTCATTGATTGTGATTGGTTTAGGCCTTTTAATCCTGAGGTAAAGGTTTATTTGTACTTATAGCAATTCTGTTCCAGGCATTTATGGTTACTATAGCCATAACTATTTGAGAAAACGTCTGCTCATCAAAATGCTTTAGCACATCTTTATAGATAGCTTCTGTTAAGCCATCTTTGTTTAAAACCGTTAGTTCTTCAGTCATTTTTAGTAAAGCGATTTCATCATCAGAGAACCAGTCTGTTTTTCTCCAACCATCTAACACATAAATACGTCTTGGGTTTTCACCTGCCTTTAAGGCTTCATTAATGTGCATATCAATGCAGAAAGCACATCCATTAATTTGGGAAGCTCTTATCTTGATTAAATTTTTCTGGGTTTCACTTAAGTTAGATTTGGCCAAATACCCTTCTAACGCAAACATGGCTTGGTAAGCAGTAGGTTCTGCTATGTCAATTTGTATTCTTTCCATCGATAAATAATTTTGTTTTGGGCAAAACTATTCAATGGTCAAGGCTAAAAACTTAAACTGGTTTAAGAACGTTTCTTGGCTCTTATCTCACTTACATATTCTGGAGTAAGCCCCAAGTATGAGGCAATCAAATATTGTGGCACACGCTGTGCGAACTGCGGAAATCTTTCTGTAAAATGATAGTAAATTTCTTCTTTGGAATAATCGAATACATATTTCATTTTCATTAATGAAGCTCCATAAGAAATCTCATAGATTTTTCTGAAATAGGTTTCTAGCGAAGGAAAATTTTTGAGAAGCTTCTCTTGATTTTCACGACTAATTCTAAGGAGCGTAGTGTTCTCAACAGCTTGAATAGTAAAATCGGTAACCACACCTTTATTGAAAGCTAAGTTATCGGTCATCCACCAATTTTCGATAGCAAACTGAACAGTTCTTTGTATTCCGTTTTCTCCTGTAAAGTACATATGAAGACAACCTTCTAAAACATAATAATTACAATTACATTTAGAGCCTGCTGAAAGAATAATATCCTTTTTGCGATACATTTGAAT
Organism: Aquimarina sp. KJ22-3; assembly: GCF_055808215.1. NCBI lineage: Bacteria > Pseudomonadati > Bacteroidota > Flavobacteriia > Flavobacteriales > Flavobacteriaceae > Aquimarina > Aquimarina sp. KJ22-3. The sequence goes on from NZ_CM147859.1 coordinate 4,103,066, forward strand.
ATCGAAATAGTCTTGAATTCTATCAAAGTCCTCCTTATCGAATTGAGTAAATGTTTTAATATGTTCTAAAAATTGTATCAACATTTTTGGTCTATAGTACTGTGTATTTTAGTCTTACAAAGATAAAAATCTCGCCCTTTAAAATTTAAATTTACCATGTAAAGACAATAAGCTAGGAGTTCCATAAGCTCCATAAACAGATTTGTTGAAATGAAGGTCATGCTCAACTTCTAAAGAAAAATTACTTTTAATATCATACCCCCAGCCATTTTTAAACTTGAGTTGGGGTGGTGGTAAATCAATCTGTAATTTGTCACGTTCCATTTCTAGTTCTATTCCTGTGTATAGATATAGTCTATCTGTAAAATATATTTTAGTCAGAAGCGGAGTTTTAAAAACATCAGCTATCAGAAAAGTATCGTACTCTCCTTGCCATTCCAAAAAAACATTTTTACTAACCCTATGACTAAATTTGAAGTTTGCATGTTGTTCTGAACTCCACCAAACTCTGGGGTAAGCAAAATCGCTAACAGTTAATCCTGTAAAGGCAATAGGAAACTGAGTTTCTATTGCCTTTTGCTCTTGACTATTTATTACTATAGAAAATAACAACCCAAATCCCACTATAGTTATAAAACTATACCTTGAAATCTGTATTTGAGCATATTTTTTCATTATCAAAACCTGTAGCCGATTCTTAAATGGAGATTTATGGCCAGCTCTCCTTTGTCTTTTTCAAATCCTGCATCTTTGGCAAAAAAGTGTATGTAGCCAATTCCTGCTCCCGCTTCATAATTGAAGTGCTTTCCTAAGTTTCTTCTTATTCCCCAAGTTGGAACAATAGAAAGATTATTTACCATATTTACATCCTCATCATCTCCGAACTCAATTAGTAAATCTTCAAGACGTAAACTAGATTTTAATGCAAAGAAGTTACCGCTGTTACCATCAATTGATTTTGACTGGCTCGCTCTCTTATTTAGATTATAGTACCATCTAGGCTCTAGTGTCAATACTGTAGAGAATAAAAAGCCTGCATCAGGGTAGTAGTCGTCATTTTCATAGGCATCAAAACCTATTTCAGTTCGTAAGGCTAGTTGATTGGCTAGTTTTAGTTCATTGTGAACCCATAGTCCTGCAAATCCTGCTTGAATGCCAAAGACTGATTTTTCTACGCTAGCATTTTGTGAATTACTTGTTTGCGTGTCTTGGGCTTTAGCTGTTAAAATAGAACCTAATAGAATTGCAATGAAGAATGTTTTTTTCATGATGAATGTGTTTTAAATTAAGTATTTGTGTTAAAAAATGTTCTATGCTTATTACCATTCTGATACAGTACGTTCTGTTAAATCGCCAAAATAAGTGCCTGTGATTTCTGTGCCGTTTTCTGAAGTGAGGTTATAGGATATTGAATAGCCATCAATGGTTTTTGTAACTTTCAATTCTCCATCTACTATATTTAGCTTGGTATCGGGAATACCAAAGCAATTGGTTTCGATATATCGGAAATCGAAAAACACCTCTGAGTTACCCATAATACCCAACTCTGCATCATTATCAGTATAGTTGTAAGTGCCTGATTCTAGTCTGCTATCATGGTCTAAACGAAGCCAAATCGAAACCCCGTGATTCAAATTTTCAGCACTTGGACAAGGAGGGCGTACTTGTGGGTCTAAAGAGGCGTATTCTCCGTCAATAAATTTTAAGGCAAACCAACCGAATTCTTCATTGGATTGGAAGTCCTGATAGTATTCGAATGGGTACTCCTCCAAATATCCATTCGGGGTTAAATAAGTAGTTGAGCTATTTACAATGAACTCATTTGTTAGGTTGATAATCGGAACTTTGTCATCATCTGAATTACATCCTGATAATGCTATTACTAATAAAAGTAGCGTTGTTTTGATTTGAATTTTCACTTTAATTTTCTTTAGAAATTAATAGCGATAAATCTATCAGGCTACTTTGATAAAAAACTTAAGCTAGTTTAAGAATGGTTTGATGTAATGTTAAAATCTAAATTGGTGTTTTGCTTGCAAAATAGTATTAAGAGGTAAGCTAGGTGAGTTAATTTAAATAGAGAAAGCTTAAAATAGGAGAAAATGGAACTAAAGCGTATTTCAGAATTGCTTTGTTTTTGATTTAGCTATTATAGTTTTTTATCTTTGTACTGAAAGTCAAATAGCATCATTTGCAATCAAGTAGACCGTCAACAATTCGGTCAACAGATTTTGTAACGAAGTTTTTAGAACCAGAAAAATCTCCACATTCGCCGAAAAGCTAGAAGTATGTGGAAGTCATAAGGACAAGGAGTTAAACCCTGCCGTGGTCACAAATAGGTAGTTTGAATCCTGCCATGGTCACTGAAGGCAGGTTTGAATCCTGCCGAGGTCACTTAAGAATAGAAAGCTCACCGATTGGTGAGCTTTTTTATTTGAATTATAGACTACTTAGGAGAAATACAGAATAACTATGATTTTTAAGTGATCATTTTACACTTTCAACAATAGCATTTACCAATTCATAGGTATTAAACGAAGGCGTGGCCTGTGATATACAATACGAAAGCACGGTTTTGGTGCTTACGCAATACCCAATATACGTACCATAAAATCCATAATGCCCAAAGAAAGTATGATTATTGTATACAGACTTATAAACTCCCAACCCATATGGAAGGTGGTCATTTATAGTAGGCTGTACCGCAATCATTTTCTGTAATGATGTTTCAGAAATAAGTTTTTTGTTAAAAAGGGCTTCAATAAAAGTAGCCAAATCTTGGTGCGTACTCACCAACCCTCCTCCAGACCAATCAAAAGAGGTATTTACCGTATCAAAATCGATGTTACCTATATACTGATGCAATCTGGCTTTATGGGTGTCGGTTTTTTCATAAAACTCAAAGTAAGTATCTTTTAAATCCAGCGGACGCAAAATACGATCTCGAATGGATCGCGATAATGACTTTTGTTCCAATTGTTCTATTAATAAACCTAGCAGTACATAGTTCATGTCAGAATAATGCCAACCCTTATCAGGTCTAGATTTAGTTTCTTTATGTAACCCAAATTCAAAATACAAATCGACTATATCTTTAGGTTGGTATTGCCGTTCTGGATTTTGCATGACACGCTCAAAAAAAGCCTCCTGTTTGTCATTAAAAATATCTGCTAATCCACTTTTGTGAGATAGTAGCTGTTCAATACTTATTTCTTTAGCAAAAGCTAAGTTGTCATAATAATGAAATTCATCCAACTTCAAATACTCGATATCTTTAAGGTATGGATATATCTTATCCGAAAGACTAAGCTTTCCTTCTTCCTGTAATTGCAAAATAATGGTGGATACAAACAACTTTGTACTACTGGCAATTCTAAACTGGTCTGTTGATAATGCTTTCTCTCCTTCTTTTTTACGCAGTCCAACCACTTGATCCATAAGTACGCCATCCTGGTTTTTTATATACACAGAAATGCTATATACAGGGTTTTCTGATATGGAGTCTAATTTACTAGACAAAAGTTGATTTATATTTTGAGCATTAGCAGGAATCATAACGCTGAACAGGATTAAACAAATGTACTTCATAATTGTTCTATTGAATGGTGTATGACTTTAAATATCCCTGGTTCTGAAAACCAAGCTTCTGATAAATAGGTGCTCCTAATTTTGAAGCTACCAGATGAATATAATCACTTTCGTTTCTTAATGCTACAGAAAGTAAATGTTGGGTCATTTTCTTGCCTAATCCCAATCCTCGGTATTCTTTTTTAGCTCCAATCATATGTAGTCCCGAATCACCATTAGCATCTACAAATACGATTCCACAACTTACATATTTATTTTCATGTTTTCCTAAGAATAACTGAACTTTTGTACTTTGAATTAAAGGCGCGATAGTACTCTCATAAATGTGGTAACCAAATGCTGCAGACGCAATTTTTGCAAATGTTCGTGCACTCAAAATGTCTGTTACTTTTTCAATTTCAGGATAGAAAGTAGCATGAATCTTCTCGTTAATTTTTTTCGTCATTGCCGCTACAGAAGATGTCTGAGTAAATCCCTTTGATCGTAAGAGCATTTCAAGTGCTTCATTTTCCTCTACCGCTGCGAATTTGGAGAGATGATGATTTGTGATCTTTTGTTTTAATGTTTCAATATGATATTCTTTAAGATCGAATATTTTAGAGGGCCAAGTGGCATCTTTGGGGGAAAGACTGGAAAACCCATCATATTGATGGAAATATTCTCCCACTTGACCGATATGTCTCCAAAATTCAAATTGATGTTCTATAGCCGCAGGTATCATCATTATGCATATTCAATAGTTGAAGCTTCAATAAGAGCTGCAGAATCTTCGTAGAAACGATATTCTTTTATCATTTCATCTTCAATCACACAAAGTTGTACCCAATTGCTATTGAACAGTTTCCCTGAGCTTTTAACCAAATGCGAGAAGGTACCTTTGGCAACCACCAAATTATCGGCTGCTTCAACAACGGTTTCTACTACAAATGCTTTGGTTTCAAAAAGGGCTACAATGTTGTTCAAAAATTGTTTTGCTTCCTTTCGGGTGCGATAAATACCATGAAGCTGTTCTGTGGGTCGCTCCTCTTCTTTTACACTCACGATATAGCAATCTGGATGAAAAACACTAAGTACCGCTTCTAAATCTCCATGTTGAAAAGCATTGAAATAGGCCTGCACTACTTCTGCATTGGTTTTCTTCGGTTTAGGGTTTGATGCTACAAAAGCGGAAAACGCTTTATCCAGATGATGTAACTCTGTTGCATCTTTGATGACATTTTGATCCGTATCAAAAGCCTCATTAAAACTGCCAAGAGAATAGGTAGCACTTAGAACTCCCCCCATAATGGAACTAATTTTGCCAATATTGATAAGTGGGTTCGTGCACCTGTAGCGCCAGGAGAAGTACTTAACAACAAGACCGGTTTTTCTCCAAAGAAACGTTGAGTGATCACAGAGAGCCAATCCAAAGTGTTTTTCAAAAATGCAGATGGCAAACCATTGTGTTCTGGCGAGGCTATAATAAAACCCTCACTTTCTTGAAAAATCGCATACAACTCTTGTATTGATTTTGGAATTCCCGTAGCCTGTATTTGAGGTGAATAGATGGGGGCTTCAAATTTTTTAAGATCGATAAATCGGATATCATGATTGGGATATCTTTTAATTACTGAATGGATCAGTTTTTCGTTAATGGAATCCTGGCTGTTACTGCCAGAAAAGGCTAAAATATTTTTCATTTCATTCTATTTTTAATTAATACTGATACAAATTTCCTGATACCTATCTCAAAACATTTGTTTGAGCAGAAATTTGATTTGTTCTAAAAGTGATTTCGTTTGTACGTTATTTCATTTTCATTGTACTCTTGCTCCTAGTTGATTTACTTTGGTAAGCCAATGATTACGTTGTTTTTCTGTCGAGTCTTTGACTGCAGCGAGATATGTGACTTTTACCGGCTTTACACCGCAGAACTCCAGAACTCCTTTTTTAAACTGATTAATGGCTGGGTTTTTCATCACCAAACTATTGTACCAACTCACCGTATCTGCGGTTACAATAATTCGTGCTGTTTTCCCTTTCAATAATTTATCTGGAAACAATTTTCCTTTTTGATATTTGAAAGTTATCCCTGGTAAAAAAGTACGATCGATAAAGCCTTTCAGTAAAGCAGGAATGCCATACCACCACATCGGAAAAACCCAGACTAAATGTTCGGCTTCCTTTATTTTCTTGATAGCCATCTCCAAATCAGGCTCCAATGCATATGGAATTCTGTAGCCGTATTTCAAATTCGGATCAAACTGAAGCTCCGAAAGGTTTATAGTTTCTACCCTCGCACTTCCTGAGATTGCCCCTTTTTTATAACTTTCGGCCAATGCCCAGTTAAAACTTTCTTTATCAGGGTGTCCGTTGATGATAAGTACTTTTTTCATGTTTGTTCATTTTTTTAATGCTTCAACCAGGCTTAGCACAGATTGATAATTTTAATTTTGAATGACGACTGAAATGTTTCCTCGTTTTCTTCCCGAATCCACATATCGATGCGCTTCACGAAGGGTTTCTAAACCGTATTCTTTGTCTATATATGGTTTTAATTGCCCAGTTTCTGCCAGTTGACGTATCTTTAAAAGCAGTTCGACGCTTTCTTTGGTGAGCATTTTTGTGGAAACAAACTTCCCACCATTGTTTAATACCCTTTTGGCATCAGACTTTGAAGTTTTACCTACGGTATCAAATACAATATCGAAGCGTTCAGATAGGTTAGCATAATCCTGTTTTTTGTAATCGATTACAGCTTCAGCACCTAATTGTTCAACCATCTCTACATTCTCGGTGCTACACACTCCCGTAACCTGTGCCCCAAAATGATTGGCAATTTGCACCGCATAGCTCCCCACACTACCAGAAGCTCCGTAAATGAGTACTTTCTGGTTTCTTTTAATATTCGCTTTTTCCAGTATATACTGAGCGGTCATACTGCCGATTGGTAATACAGCAGCTTCCTTGTGAGAGAGGTTCCTTGGTTTTTTGGCAACCACACCATGGTTCCAACGCTCAGGGATACACATATATTCAGAATAGGCTCCTGTTTTTAGCATGGACGTGGTACCAAAAACCTCATCTCCTACTTTAAACTTTAATACTTTACTTCCTACTTGTTCAATCACTCCGGACCATTCGTGACCTAAGATCCGCTTCCTTGGACGGAACAATCCAAAAATCAAACGTGCGGGTAACCATACCATTGCTGGAAAATCAGAGGCACGTAACCTTACATCACCAGCAGTAACCGAAGTAGCGTGTACCTTCACCAAAACTTCATTAGATTTTGGTGTGGGTTTTTCCAACTCCTTCAATTCTAGGACTTTTGACGAACCATATTTAGAATACACTACTGCTTTCATTTTTAGAAGTTTTATACTTGCTGGTTTAATTGATAATTTGATGGTTCAAAGATGCGAATGACAAGGTCGTCAGTCGTTCTGAAATGAAATCCCGAACTAATTTCTGTTTTTAAACGCCTTTCAATAGGTAAATCCAGATTATTCGCGCAATCCGCATATTAAAAGAGGATAACAACAAAATAGTGATGGCTATCCATGGTAGGATTCGTAGATCAAATGCGTTTTCAAAAAAGAAAGTTCCAATGACAAATACTGTAATTGCTTCAGCAATTCCCAAAGCGTAACTTACGTACATCGCACCAAAGAAAAACCCTGGTTCTTTTTCGAATGCAAATCCGCAATGCTCACACTCTTTGTTCATTCTAGGTTTACTAAAATTGAAGTAAATGTTCTTTTCGTTATAAACATGTCCTTTACCACAGTTTGGACATTTGTTACTTAACATTTTATGTATCATGACTTTAAATTTTAATTATTTTTTGCTTCTGCGAAATAGAAATCTCTTAGCTTATGCTTTCCGTAGCGCATTGCCACGTTGTCATTGGCCATCAGGGTCAAAAAGAATTCAATTGGGCCATAGGTCTCTACAGTAGTAAATTTTCGGACCGACCAAAGAGAGAAACGCCTTATCCAATCTGGCAAATGCCAAATATTAGGTACTTTACCATGGGCATCAAATGCCAATTCTGCAATCTCATTTTGCGTTAGTACATCTGGTCCTCCTACTGAACAGTCATTAACAGATTCGTCAATCATTGTCAAGATGATTTCTGCCAAATCTGCTCCGTGAATGGGATTCATCAATTGCTCCCCTTTTCCGAAGAGAAATACGCGTCCCTTACCTGCCATTTGCAGAAAGTCTTTCATATCAGAGAAAAATCCATTGGGTCTAATCACGGTATACTCCAACCCTGACTTTTTTAGTTCATCTACAAAGGCTTCTTTAGCTTCAAAAATTTTAAGGTCTCGATGCTGGTCACCATTAATAGCGGATACATAAATAAACTTCCGCACACCTGATCTTTGGGCTTCTTGAAGTAGATTTAAATTAGCTTGGTAATCTACATCCATATACGTGAATCCATCTTTTTGACGCGTGATACCTATGGTAGAAATCACTGTATCAATTCCTTCACAACTCCCAGAAAGCGTATTGGGTTCTGTAACCGTAGCCTCCAAAATTTCTATCTCTGGAGACTGATATTGCGCTAATTTTTCTTTCTTTCGGGTAAGCAGTCTTGCTGCCAATCCCTGTGCTATCATGATTTGTGCTATATGATTTCCTAAATAGCCTGTTGCCCCTGCAAGTAGAATACGTTTGTTATTTGCCTTTCTTAACATCATAATAAATTTTGATGGTACAAAGATGATTTTGAAAGGAAAGACAATCGTTCTGAAATGAAATTCAGAACCTATAAAATGAAAATCAGAACTTTTTGACTACGATTCTCGAAAAAATTGAATAAGTAGCATTAAATACTTGTGATTACAACTCAGATGCTAGAAATGAGATTTTGAAACTGTGCACGAGCATCCCAACTAGGCATTATTCTTCAACCATTGCTTGGGCGTCATGCCTACTACTTTTTTAAAGTATGTATTAAAAACGGTTTTGGAGTTAAAACCGCTTTCGTAGGCCAATCCCAACAAGGTCAAATGGTTGTTTTCTGGTAACAAAGCTATTTTTTTGAAATACTCGAGACGCTTACCGTTCACTAGTTCAGTGAAATTTGTTTGAAGACCATCATTAATGAATTTTGATAATCGATTGGGGTGGATGGCCAATTCTTCTGCCAAAGAGCGAAGCGATAATTCTGGCCAAAGAAAAGCCTCTTTACCAATTAAAACTTCGTCCAACTCATTTTTTAATTCATCAGATTCTTTTTGGGTAAAGGATGGGATGTTATCCGTTTTTGCGGTTTCAACAGAGAAGGTTGTGGCTTCGATTCCTTTAAACACTGAATCCCTTAATTCTTTGAAAACTTTAGTTCCTCGTATAGGCTCTAGGAATGGATCAAATTGAAAATTAATGATTTGCCCAATACGCTCATCCACCATTTTCTCAAAGTGTTCGAGCGCAAGATCCGTTTTTTGACAATGTACCAAATAATAAAAATCCCAATACACCATCAAGTTCAAATTTTCTGACACTAGCGCTTCATCGTATTCTGGAATCTTTTGATGGTGAACTGCTTCATAAATAGCATTAATCATAGTCACAAAATTATCACTCAGAAAGGATTTGGCATACGTAAGCATTATTTCTTTTTGCTTTAAAAACAACAGACATGCTACCTTTAAATGTCGGCTTAATGCAAAACTATTGTCAAGTTTGAGCGAATTTTCAAAGCTATCTAATGCAGTTTCGTAGTCTCCTTGCAAATAATGTATATTTCCTTGGGTATAATAATGATTTGGAGATAATGGGTTAATTTTTAGAATCTGTTCAGTCTGTTCCAAAGCCCTGTCAAAAAAACCTGTTGCCGTATACAATTCTGCAAGGGCTTCCATACCTTCAGAGAAATGTGAATTTATTTTGAAACAACTTTGGAGATCGTGATACCCTTCTTCAAACCGCCAATTCCCCCAAAAATGTATTGTTGCTCTAGCAAAATACCCAGTATAAGAATCAGGGTTCATTACTAAACCCCTATCCAGGAATTCATTTGCTTTTTTAAGCCCATTTTCTCTATCCATATGTCCCCAACTTGCATTAATGGCATAACACCAGCCGATAGCTATTACGGGGTCGGCATAAGAAGCATCAAAATCTGCAGCCTTTTGATAAAAACCAATAGCCTTTTCAATATTTGGCAAATTCCAGGTGAGCTGAAAATATCTTCCTTTCAAATAGAGTTGATACGCCGTAAGGTTTTGTGTACGAACAGTGGATAGAGTTTCGTCAATCTCGATATGTCCAAAATTCTCTCGGATTTTATCGGCTATCAGAAGACTAATTTCATCCTGAAGTTCAAAAACATCATTGAGTTCTCTATCAAACTTTTCGGACCACAACAGAAAACCGGTATCTGTTCGTGTAAGTTGCGCAGAAATGCGTATTCGCTCTTTCGCAATCCGGATACTTCCTTCTACCGCATTGGTTACACCTAGTTCATTCCCTATAATCCGAATGTCGGTTGGTTTATTTTTAAATGTAAATGATGAAGTACGAGCGGTAACTTTAAGTCCATCAATCTTTGTAAGCGCATTAATAATTTCTTCGGTAATACCATCGGAAAAATATTCATAAGAACTATCACCACTCAGATTTTTGAATGGTAAGACGACAATAGATTTGTCTATAGATGATATATTGGAATTTGATAAATTCAACGTTTACAACTCCATGATAAATTTAAGAAAGTGCTAAAAAATATGTAATACTCTAATAGAGAATTTTGAATGCCTAACTAAAAACAGTTTATCATCTCACCTATTCAATGACTCCATACTTTTTTATTTGAATGAGATTTGAACTCGCTTACAGTTTTTCTAAGTTAGTTTTATATTCCTCTAAATTTGAATCCTTTTTTGTTTCTGCATATCCAATCGCCTTTTTGTAATATCGTATTGCTTTTGGTTTGTCTCCTTTGTTTGCATAAAACTCTCCCACTGCATTATGGATAACCGCTGATTCAGGGAATTTTTTTAGTCCTGCCTGATATGTTTTCAAAGCATCTTCATCCCTGTTATTCTTAGCAAAATAATTTCCAAATCTAATCGCCCATATTTCCAAAGTAGGATCATCAAGATACCCCTTAAACTCATTCACATACATTTCAAAACGCTCAAAATTATCCTCTTTCATAGCATTGAGTAACAAAAAATGTTTTGTAGTTCTATGAACGTCGGGAGAAATACCATAACGATGACCTCGATGATTGTAATAACGCTTAATATCCTCTAAATCTCCAAACTCGTCAAACTCTTTCAAGGTATAAAAGCGTAGTGTGTTATAGTCTTGAAAATGGTCTCTTAACCCATTATTTATAGTTTTGAATGGTGTTGTATAATGGTCTTCTTCTGATAGATTATCAATTTTCCATACGATATCAGAGGAATTCCTGGTTTTTAAGATGCTATCAGTTTTGTTCAGGGATTGTTCTATATAAGTTTCTTCTGGGGCTTTGGTAAAATATAGATAAACGGCTTTAGAACGATCATTGGTTATCTCCTTACTCAAAACAGCAACTCTATCGCGTGTAATATGCGTAGGGCTTGCCATAAAGAAGGCATTGAATGCATTTTGATGATGCGCCAAAATCTCTAATGCGAAACCTCCACACATTTCCCAACCAAAATACATGCGCTCTTTCTCTTTTAATGTTCTATAATTCTTGTCCACATGCGGGACTAGTTCATTAATCAAAAAGTTGATCAACTTATCTCCATCTTCATACAGGAGTTTTCTTCTTTTCTTTCGATCTGTGTTAATACCAACTACAATAAACTCTGGAGATTTGTCTTTGAATCTTAACATTCTTTGATAAGCGACTGGATGCAAAAAATATTCTTGTCCATCCATTACATACATCACTGGATATTCTTTTGTCGTTAACTTTTGATAACTCGGCGGTAGGTATATCTCAATTGCTCTTTTTTCGTCTAAGTATTTTGATGCTATTTCAATAGTGCTGGTAACTCCTATTTTTTCTGAGGACTCTTGTCCATAGGAGTATTTGGATATAAGGATAAAAACAAAGAGTACAATTACTTTTTTAAACATTACGATTCTTTTATTGATTGAAAATGATTAGTGTATCCATTGTTGTAAACAGTTTTAGCCCCTACAATAAATTGGATGGTTGTTTTATTACAGGTTCCTTTAATATAAAACCTTCTCCAAAATTCAAAATTGGTAAAATCAGAAATAAGGTGAAAAATTTTAAATTCATATAATGCTTTATAACGTATACCTACGGCTCTAGATCACTATTTTTCCAAATATAGAAAATATAATCACGTCTTATTGGCCTCGTTCTGTCCTTCATTTAGAGCAAAAAACACCTGAATATTAAATTTTGGTCATTTACCCTTTGTTTTTGGTTAACTCATTGGCCTACATCGTCAATACATTTGTACTATCAAATTTTAATAACATCGAAAACAACAATACAATGAAAACAATACTTCCAAACATCAAAAAAAGCACCAAGCAAATAAGCATATTTGCTGGATTAGCTCTTGCAGTATTAGCTATTATAGCTCTTACAAGCAAAAACAACACTAACGAAGATCAAGCTACTACTATACAGGCAATGCCCGTAGAAGTAGCACTACCTGTATTTGAAAAAATTACAGAATGGGATGAATACACCGGACGTTTTGAAGCGAGTAATCGCGTAGCTGTAAGAGCTCGAGTTAGCGGTTATATCCAAAACGTAAGTTTCAAAGACGGACAATCGGTTACTAAAGGAGATGTTTTATTTACCATTGATCAAAGACCTTTTAAAATTGCGTTAAGTCAAGCCAGAGCAAGTTATGGTCAGGCACAAGCCAGATTAACTATCGCAAAAGATAACTTTGATCGTGTACAATCTCTAAGAGAATCTGGAGCCGTATCTCTAGAAGAATATGATAACCGAAAGCAAGCCTTAGCTGGTGCAAAAGCTTCGTTACAATTGGCACAGGCTTCGGTAGATAATGCCAAACTAAATCTTGAATTTACTAAAGTAAAAGCACCTATTTCTGGACGTGTAAGTCGTGACTTGATCAATGAAGGAAACCTGATTGATGGGGGGTCTTCAAATTCGACATTGCTTACTACAATCGTTGCTACAAGTCCAATTCACTTTTATTTTAAAGGAAGTGAATCAGATTTTCTAAAATATTCCCGTCTAGCTCAAAATGGAGAAAGAGGATCATCTCGTTCTACAGCCAACCCTGTTTTTCTGAAACTACAAGATGAGGATGAATACAAACACAAAGCCGTAATGGATTTTGTAGACAACGAAATCGACAGAAGTACGGGAACTATTGAAGGTAGAGCAACTTTAGAAAACAAGGATGGTCTTATTGAGCCTGGAATGTTTGGTAAAGCCAGACTATTGGGAAGTGCAGAGCATGAAGCACTAATGATTCCCGACGAAATTATAGGTACTAATCAATCCGTAAGGTTCGTTTATGTTCTAGGTGAGGATAATCAAGTGACCATAAAGAATGTAGAACTTGGTCCATTACATACCAATGGCTTACGAATTATTAGAAAAGGGTTAACGCCAGAGGATAAATTGATTACCAATAACATTCAGAAGATCAGACCTGGGGTTGCAGTAAGTCCAAAAGAAACCGTATTAACTACCAATAACAAAGACATTCTAGCTTTTACAAAAGAAGAATAAACACAATCACATAACGAATCCATTACATCACTGTCCACCAACACTTTATCATGGACTAACGGACAGTGACAGGGGATTCTTTTTTCCAATACTAAAAAATAGAAATCATGAAATTTAGTCACATTTTTATAAAAAGACCCATTTTCGCAGCGGTGTTGAGCATCCTGATATTGATCGTGGGCGGATTGGCATACGTATCCTTGCCAGTATCACAGTTTCCTGATGTTGCTCCTCCAACCATTGAAGTAGTAGCAGCTTATCCTGGAGCCAACGCACAAACACTTTCTGAAACCGTTGCCACTCCGCTGGAGAAAGAAATCAACGGTGTTGAAAATATGATCTATATGACCTCACAATCTGCAGCAGATGGTCGGGTAACTCTTCAAGTTGCTTTTGAGTTAGGAACCGACCTGGATAAAGCTCAGGTACAAGTACAAAATCGAGTTGCCATTGCAGAACCCCGGTTACCAGAATCTGTAAGAAGATTAGGGATCACTACAAAGAAAATATCACCAGATATCTTATTGGTTGTCAATATGTATTCTCCAAACAAAACCTACGACCAGACCTATATCGGTAACTATGCGACATTACAATTAAAGGATGAATTGGCTCGTATTAAGGGAATTGGAGATATCCAACTATTTGGTGCAGCAGAATATGCAATGCGTATCTGGTTGGATCCAGATCGAATTGCCAATCTGGATATGACTGCCGGAGAAGTGTTAACCGCACTTCGAGGTCAAAACGTTCAAATCGCCAGTGGGACACTAAATACATTACCTTCAGGAAGCCAATCTGCATTTGAAATTAACATACAAACCCAAGGAAAACTAGTCACTACAGAAGAATTTGAAAACATTATTATTAAATCAGGAGAAAATGGACGAATTGTACAATTAAAAGATGTAGGACGTGTAGAACTTGGCGCTCAAAACTATGCTACCAAAGGATATTTGGGTAAAGATCCGGCAATTGCAATGCCTATATTTCAGCAACCTGGAGGAAACGCATTAGAAACAGCTGCAGAAATTCAAGCCAAAATGGTCGAACTCTCCAAAAACTTTCCAGAAGATTTAGAATATAAAATAGCATACAACCCAACAGAGTTTGTACAAAAATCTGTTGATGAAGTCTATCACACCATTTTTGAAGCTGTGCTCCTAGTAGTATTCGTTATTCTATTATTCCTACAATCCTGGAGAGCGGCAATTATCCCTATTTTGGCTATCCCAGTCTCTCTTATCGGAACATTTGCCGTAATGCAGGCTATCGGGTTTTCATTGAATAACTTAACCCTTTTCGGACTAGTCCTTGCCATTGGTATTGTGGTAGATGATGCTATTGTTGTGGTAGAAAACATGGAACGTTATCTGGCACAAGGGTTATCCCCAAAAGATGCTGCCCGTAAAACCATGGATGAAGTTGGTGGTGCATTAGTTGCTATTGGGTTAGTATTAATCGCCGTATTTATCCCTACTACATTTTTAGAAGGTATCTCAGGACAATTCTACAAACAATTCGGACTTACAATAGCGGTAGCCACAGCAATTTCAGTTTTTGTTTCATTAACACTAAGTCCCGCAATGGCCGCTTTATTAATGAAACACGAAGTACATAATCCCAATAAGAAAACTCCCCTATTACTAAGACCATTAAAATTTATTGGTGATGGTTTTAACCGTTTTATGGACAACCTATCCAATCGATATGGGAACAGCGTTCGTAAATTAGTTAGAACCAGTGCCATGGTCATGGTGGTCTATGGAGGGCTTATTGCATTTACTGGATTTGAATTTAATCGTGTAGCCACTGGATTTGTACCAGCAATGGATCAACAGTATTTTATAACAGCAATCCAGTTACCACCGGGATCTTCTTTAAGCAGAACGGATAAAGTGGTAAATGACGCGTTAGATGTATTACTCAAAGTAGACGGGGTTGAAACTGCAGTATCATTTACTGGTTTTGACGGAGCATCATTTACCAATGCATCCAATGCTGCCGCAATTTTCGTAACACTTGAAGATTTTGATGTTCGAAACGAAAAAGGAATTGGTTACAACGATTTACTCGCTACACTGCGAGGTAAAATGGCACAAATCGATGAGGCTTTCGTTGTTGTGATACCACCTCCATCGGTACGTGGTATTGGTAACGCAGGTGGATTTAGAATGATGGTTCAGGATAGAGCAAATCTAGGTACAGACGAATTAATTAACGCCACCTATACCCTAGCCGCTGCTGCTAACCAGGATCCAGCACTCAACAGTGTATTTACATTCTTTAATAACCAAACCCCCCAATTATATTTGGATATCGATCGTGTAAAAGCGGAACAATTAGGAATTGATGTTGCGGATGTCTTCCAATCTTTAGAAGTCTACTTAGGTTCTGCTTTTGTCAACGAATTCAACTATTTAGGAAGAACGTATCAAGTAACAGCCCAGGCAGATGCCCCAAACAGATTAACACCGGATGACATCTCCAGAATTAAGGTAAGAAATAATCAGGGTGAAATGGTGCCTCTAGGCACCATTAGTACTCAAAAGGATATTGCCGGCCCAAATAGAATCCCCAGATTCAATTTATATCCATCGGCATCATTAGTTGGAGATATTGCACCGGGATACAGTACAGGTCAAGCACTTGATCGTATGGAAAAACTGGCCGCAGAAGTATTACCCCAAGGGATTTCTTTTGAATGGACAGAAATGGCCTATCAACAAAAACAAACAGAAAATACAGCAGCAATTGCATTCTTATTGGCCGTAGTGTTTGTCTTCTTATTGTTAGCAGCTCAATTTGAAAGCTTGGTACTACCCCTCGCAGTCATTTTTATCGTACCCATGGTATTACTCTCTGCAATGATTGGTGTGGATTTTGCTGGATTGGACAATAACATCATGGTTCAAATTGGATTGGTGGTTCTCGTAGGATTGGCAAGTAAAAATGCTATTCTGATCGTCGAGTTCGCCAAACAACTGGAAGATCAGGGTAATGACTTAAAAACGGCAGTGATCGAAGCTTCCAAACTACGATTACGTCCTATTTTGATGACAGCAATGGCATTTATTCTAGGTGTTGTTCCTCTTGCTATAGCCACCGGAGCCGGTGCAGAATTGAGAGTATCCTTAGGGATTGCAGTATTCAGCGGTATGCTTGGAGTTACGCTCTTCGGAATCTTCTTAACACCAGTATTCTATTATTTGGGACGACGATTAACTACAAAAAGATCAAAGACTGAAAAATTGGAATCCAAAGAGATGATCTCAAAACAAATTCAAACTGCTTAAGGATATTACATTTTGGTCAGTGTACAGGTGTTATTGGTTAACTAATAACACCTGTTGTAACCGAAATTTGTAACAAGAAATCAAAACATTAATAACAATGAAAACTACATCATACAATATAGGAATTATAGGTTCGGGTGCCATAGGTGGTATCTTGGGAACCTACTGGGCACAAGCTGGACACAAAGTAATGTTTAGCTCGAGAAATCCTGAAAAACTAGCTACGTTAGTTGAAAAAGCCGGAGACAATTCGCAATTCGGTTCTGTAGAAGAGGCGACTCAATTTGGAGATATTATTCTGCTGGCTGTGAATTACAGTTCAATAAATGAAGCTATCGAAAAAATTAAAGGGCTAGTGACTGATAAAATCATTATAGACGCTACCAATCCATTGGTGAAAACAGAAAATGTCTATCAAAATATGATTCCAAAGAACACCACTGCTGGTGAAAGAATGCAACGGTTACTCCCCGATGCAAAAATTATGAAATCATACACCACACTTTGGTCCAAATATCTAGAAACCGAATCCAATAGAAAAGATGGATTACTAGTAATGCCGCTAAGTGGTGGTGACAAAGCAGATAAACAAAAAGTAGCTCAACTAATTATGGATTCGGGGTTTCATCCCTACGATTTGGGTGATCTTTCACAATCAAAACCTCAAGATCCAGGAAGTTCGATTTGGAATAAGCCATTGCCTCTAAAACAATTTGATGAAGCAATTCAAACACATTAGATTTTGGTCATACAAGGAGTGTTATTGGTTATCTATAAACACCCTTTGAGACCGAAATTTGTAATAAGAAATTAAAACATAGAAATCATGAAAAATCTAACACTAATAACCATATTATCTCTACTGTTGGTTTCCTGTGGGATTACCAAAAGAGATATTGAAGTAAACGCTCCTCTTACTGTAAGTGAAAATTACTTAGAAACTGCGTCGCAAGATTCAGTTTTCACTCAAGCAAATACGCAAATTACGATAAATTGGTGGAGCGAATTTAACGATCCTATTTTGGATACCCTTATCCAAAAAGCAAGAAAACATAATTTAGATATTAATACTGCAATAGCCAATTTTTATGCCTCCAGAGCTTTGGTAAAAGAAACCAAACTTGACAGATTACCAACCGTTACCGCCAATGGAAATGTCACTAGAACACGACTAGGGGAAAACATATTTGTCCCTGGTGCAAATCCAACATTTACCACCTACAATGGCAGCTTTGATGCCTTTTGGGAAACAGATTTATTTGGACGTGTATCTAATAGAATAAAAGGAGCTGTTGCAAATCAACAATTAGCACTAAACGACCTACAAAGCGTATATGTAAGCATTTTTGCCGAAGTATCCAGAAATTACATCGAACTAAGAGGCGCACAATACCAATTGGATATTGCAAACCGTAATCTTAATGGACAACAAGAAACTTATGATCTAACTGTTCGTTTATCAGATGCGGGAACCAGTAATCAATTGGATGTATCAAGAGCATTAGCACAATTGGAAAACACGAGAGCCACTATCCCCCCATTAAAAGCGAGAATTGAAGCATTAAAAAATAGCCTCAGTGTTTTAATCGGTGAAGTACCTGGTAGTTTGGACACCAACATTGTCACCAAAAAACCATTACCTAGTCTTCCTGAAACTATATCTATTGGAGATGTAACTAATTTATTACGCAGACGTCCTGATGTAAAACATGCCGAAGCCGAATTACAACTTCAGATTGCGAAATATAATCTCTCGGTTGCCGAATTGTATCCAAAAATTCAGTTTGGTGGATCGATAGGGTTTTCTGCTGTTGACTTTTCAAACTTTGCCAGCAACGAATCATTTACATGGAGCATTTTTCCCAGTATTAGTTGGGCAGCGTTCAACTTAGGTAGAGTAAAACAACAAATCAATAAAGAAGATGCGCTGACTCTTGCCGCATTGCAACAATACGAAAAAACAGTGCTAAAGGCTCTAGAAGAAATCAGAACCGCAATGACCAATTACACCAACGAATTAGAACGTAGAGAAATATTAAGAAAATCATCTTTAGCCAGTGCCAAAGCTACTGAAATTGCCAAAAAACGTTTCAACGCGGGACTAGATAGTTTTATCGATTACCTAAACGCAGACAATACGCTATTGCTAGCAGAAAACAGATTGGCTACAAGCGAAATAGCTTCTGCTACATCTCTAATAGCTATTTACAAAGCACTTGGTGGGGGTTGGGAAATTATCTCTGAAGTAGAACTGGATAAACAACTAGATACTATGAAATTGGCAGAATCCAAATAACCACATACAACAAATTTTAGTGTTGGATAAAACGGTGATATTTCAGAAATGAGTGTCGCCGTTTTTATCTTAAAATGTACTATCTTTTAGAAATGAAAATAGATGGAATACATACTTTATCTACGATCAAAGAGTATTTTGATTTTATCAACTTCGACTGCCCTGTTTTTAACGGATTTGCTATTGGAAGATTGGAAGATTCGGCAAAAGTGATTCCTCAAAAAATGCCTCCGTATCGTAAACGATTTTATAAGATTATGTTCATTCTAAGCGGGGAAATTGATATGCATAACAATGAGAATGAAGGTCACCTTAGCACCAATACTTTATTTTTTCTGGCGAAGGCCATATCCAATCCTGGGAAAGTATTGCTCCTATGAGCGGATATATCATCTATTTTACCTCAGACTTTTATTCTGTAGTTCATAAAAAGAATAAATTACATTCTGATTTTCCTTTTTTTACTCAAAATGCATCGATGAGTATCTCCATAACTCAAAATGAAAGTGAACACTTGCAACGAACTTGCGAAAATATCATTTCGCTATCCCATCAAGATTTATCGAATAAAGAAGATATTTTTAGGTCTTATCTCAATATCGTACTCCTGGAATCCAAAAATCTCTACGAAGAAAAACTGGGGACCGCGGCGGTGGTTCAAGATTCTGATAAACGAATATTGAATAGCTTTAATCAACTCATAGAGCAACAGTATAATTTGGACCAAGAAAATGTACTTAAATCGGTAAAAGAGTTTGCCGATCACATCTCTATCCACCCTACCCATCTTAACTATGTGGTAAAAAGTCTAACGGGCAATACCGCTTTACAGCTTATCCATAACAGAAAACTTCAGGAAGCGAAGTCTTTATTATTTCAAACGTCTAAAACCGTTAGTGAAATAGCCTACGATTTACACTTTGACAACCCTACTCATTTTGTGCGTTTCGTAAAGAAAAAGACGGGTAAAACACCGCTTCAACTACGCAATACTTAAAACTGGTCATCCCTTCTTGTTTTTTGGTTTAATACAAGGCTATTAAGCCAAGTATATTTGTAGTGTTAAACAGAATAATAATTTTATAACACTACAAAAATGAAAACAATAGCACAAAATAGCCCGTATAAGATAGGCGGAGAGATAGAAGTAAACCGTCTCGGATACGGGGCTTTACAAACCACTGGTCCTGGAGGGTATGGACACCCTAAGAACAAAGAAAAAATGTTACGCCTACTGCAAAAAACGATAGATTTGGGGATCAACTTCATCGATACTGCAGATAGTTATGGGCCTCACATTTCCGAAGAACTTATTGCAGAAGCACTACATCCATATCGTAAAGAAACTCTAATCGCAACCAAAGTAGGGTACGAACGCCCTAATGGAAGCTGGATCGTTAATAATGACCCAAATCGCATGCGTAAAGCCTTAGAAGGAAGTTTACGACGATTAAAAGTGGAGCAAATCGATCTCTATCAATTACATCGTGTAGATGCTTCTATCCCTTTGTCAGAACAGATTGGTTTTTTGGTAGATGTACAAAAAGAAGGATTGATCAAACATATTGGATTATCCGAAGTGAATCTACAACAACTACAGGAAGCAATGACCTACGCTCCCATAGCTAGTGTACAGAACCAATACAGCTACGGGAATAGAAAATGGGAAGATGTTCTGGAGTTTACCGCTCAACATGACATCGCATTTTTACCTTGGTACCCTCTAGATGCAGGGAACGTTTACGGCAAACAAAAATTAGAAACTATTGCCAAAAAATATGGCTTCAGTACACATCAAATAGCTCTTGCCTGGTTACTACATCATTCTGATAACATTATCGTAATCCCCGGAACTTCTAATCCAAAGCATTTGGAAGACAATGTGGTGGCCGCTCATATTCCTTTAACCCAATCAGATCTTGATTTTTTAGGTTAAAAACCAAAACATCAATATCCGTTTAAAACGATAAAATCATGAAAAAGATAAAATCAACACTTATTGTATGGATAGCCATTTATCCAGCAATAACAGTAATACTAATCGTTTTTGGAGAATACTTAAACCATTTACCAATTCTGCTTAGGACTTTTGTTTTAACCATTGTTTTGGTACCTTTAATGGTGTATTTTCTAATTCCATTTTGGACTAAAGTATTTTCAAAAGATTAAATAAAAAGTAAAGCTGTGGTTATCAAACTATAATCACAACGTTTAAATTATAAAACACATAAAAATTAAGGCTAAATGCTAGTTTTGTAACATGATTCTTGAGAACCAATATTTTGATTATGAAACAATTACTTTTAGTACTTAGCCTTAGTATTCTTTTTCAAAGTTGTAAAATAGCAGATCTAAGAACAACAGCTATTGATGAAAATACACCGAAAAGAGAGGAAAAAGCCATCTTGCTCATTGATAAAGTAATTACAACTTACAATCTGCAGAAACTCAGAGATGCTGACACCTATTCTTGTAAAGCCTCTGACAATTGGAAAGGCCTAATGGCAATTGTTAACCCACTTCCCAAGGACAATGAACTTATGGAACTTCGATTCAGACCTAATTCATTTGACGGACAATTCAATTACCTGAAAACAAAGAAAAAAACCATCCATGGTGTGCAATCTTTTAAATACTACATGATCAAAGAGAATGGGGATATCATTCGTAAAAAGAAAAGAAGTATTGTTTTTACGTTACCAGCTATTCAATATTTTTTTGAATTACCGCTTCGTTTGAAAAACGCTCCTATTCTAAAATACGCGGGAACAATCACATTTGAAAATAATGATTATGATTTGGTCTTTGCTACCTGGCAACAATTGAAACCGCACCAAGAACACGACCAATACTTATTGTATATTAATCAGAAAACAGGCCTTCTGGATTTTGCCAATTATACCGTACGTGGCATGTATCTCCCAACACCAAAAAACATCTATGGTTCTATTCGGTACACAAATTTACAAACAAACAAAGAAGGCGTAGTTTATCCGGAGACTATGTTCGTTCAACTCAGCCATTTGAAAAAAGAAAAACGTACTTTACACACCCTACACTTTTCTGATCTGAAACTCAATAGTTTTGACGTCTCCTTACTCTATCCCATTAAGAATTTGGAGTTTATTGGGGATGCGAAATCAAAATAGAAATATTGATCTTCATGACAAGTCCTTATCTGAGTCCATTATCAAAGAAGCAACCTTGATCGGATTGACACAAAGAAATGCAATACATTCACAAAAGACCTGTAACCTTCGTTACAGGTCTTTAATATTAAAAAATGGTCATTTTGTCTCGTATTATGGTTAACACTAAGAAGCATTATGGAAGTAGCTTTGTAATGAACTTAAAAATCTTAGAAATCATGAAAAACGAGTATAATCAATTTGAAACCCCATCGATATTATATATCATTATATCAGAGCTAATTTTCTTGAAAGAAATCAGAAAAGTAAACCATCACGTAACAAAATCACTTACCTTTTTCTATAGCAAACTAAAGGCCCGTTATCAAAAATTTATTCAAAATGAATGGACTCGAGCCTACCTAGTTCTTTCGGGATATATGACGGTTTCAACCTTGTTATTACTGGCAGCTTACCAACTAGTGATTGTTTTTTAAAAAATTAGATTTTGGTCAGTCTCGTAAAATTTTTAACTAACTTTGAATTATGACCAAAAAAGCGATACCTGTTTTTGAAACGAGTAATGACCTTCATGAGGCTACCGGTTACGAACATCGTAGTCATATTCCTGGATTTGATATTTTTACGTTAGAGTCTTTGGACCCTACAACCAGAAGGTGTATGCCTCCTTACCGACAAGGTTTTTATCAAATTGGTATTTTGAGTAACGCTGGAAGCAGTCAAATAAACATTAATACCAACGAAGTCAAACTCGAAAAACTTCCGCTTTGGTTTGTTGTCCCTGGCCAGGTATTTTCTTGGGTAAGAAGTCCCGAAACTGCTGGATATCATATCCAATTTCGGAAAGAATTTGTTACTGAAATTGTTCAAAATTTAACTGCAGAATTTCCTTTTCTAAAACTTGCTGAAAACAGTGTATTTTTAATGACTCCTGAAGAGCAAAAATCGCTTGAACTAGATATGCAACGTATGCACTCTGTGTTTGAAAACCCTCATCCGTATCAAGAAAAGATGCTTCAAGGGATGCTAGTTTCGGTATTGTATAACTGTAAATCAATTTACGAACGTTTTAAAACCACTGAAAGTCATTTATCACGAGGGCAAGTACTTGCTCAGCAGTTTCAGCAACTGGTCGACAAATTATACATCGATTCCAAAAATGTAAGTGATTATGCAGAACAGTTGAATGTGACCCCTAATTACCTTACCACTACCGTAAAACAGATCACAGGCAAAACTGCCAAAGACATCATTCAAGAACGTTTGTTTTTGGAAAGCAAAACCATCCTTTCATTTACAGATTTGGACATCGCAGAAATTGCCTATCAACTTAACTTTTCAGAGCCTACCCACTTTACCCGTTTCTTTAAAAAGTATAGCGGTACGACGCCTAATAAATTTCGGCAGACACTGTAATTAAGATTTGTGTCATTTTCCCAATGAAACTGGTTATTTTTTCACTTCATCTCTTCAGAACTTTGTACTGTAATTATAAAGTACAATGCCATGAAAGAGAATAGAATTGCCTTAATTACAGAAGCTGATAACGGACTAGGGTATCAATTTGCTTCCATATTAAAGAAGCAAGGCTTTGAAGTTATTATCGCAGCAAAAAAAGATGCTCATCTCAATCTACATGAATTAGATCTTGAAGGGATCCAATTCATAGAAACAGATTTGACCCAAACAGAGGGAGTTGCTCAACTGTATTCCCATATCAAAACCGCTTATGGAAAACTAGATGTTCTTATCAACAATGCCGAAATTGCCAATGGTTTTGGGCAAAAGATCACCGAGTTGGATATGAATGACGTTAAGCGATTATATGACGAAAACTTGTTTTCTGTGATACATCTTACACAAACACTTTTTGAATTGCTCGATAACAGTAAAAATGCAACCGTGATCAACATCACTAGTGGATTAGGTAGTATGGATAAAATGAATGATGAGAGCTTTAACTACTCAGACTATAAGATGACTGCATACTCGACGGCAAAAGCTGCCCTGGATATGTTCACCCTTGTACTTCGGAAAGAGTTCGAATTAACCAACATAAACGTAAAAAGTTTTGACCCTATCCGACCAAAAAACTGTACCCACAACCAAGTAACGTTATGCCCAGAAGTAGAAAAAGAATTTCTAAATCTATTACAAATAGAGAGTTTTGTAGCCACCAACTAGAGTTTGATGCTTATTTTTTTAGGAAAACCCTGTGATATCATTTCTACCGCATACTACTAACTATAAATTTGTACATAGTTGACTACCCCTAAAACGGTATAATCAATATAACATCATGATTTTACAGAAGCCGCTACAAATAAAAAAGGTCTACAACCATGCAGACCTTTTTATCTCCAGAGAGCATATAAACTTTTTTATGAACCTATCCCAAAAGCATAGAAGTGTTTCCCTGGTAAGTTTTCATAAACCCCCTCTAACATTACACCACCATCCTTGTTTTTTAATACATCCATAAGTTCTTCAATATTGTTTATCTTTTGTCCATCTACATGGGTAATGATAAAACCTTCTTTCAATTGTGTGTGTTTGCGAAGTTTTCCGGCATAGAGTTCTGTTACTTTAACTCCTCCATCAATATCAAGTTTATTACTCGTTTCTTTATCTAAATTCTCTAATTCAGCGCCTAATTGATTCAAAATTTCCAGATGCTCTTTCTTTTTAATTTTGGTACTTCCAGTTTTATTGGCGAGTATAACTTTAACATCTTTTTCTTTTCCGTTTCTACTGAGAGTTACCAGTACTTTATCACCTGGTCGTTTTCTGGCAATCAATTCTTGTAATTCAGGAGAGGTATTTACTTTTTTATCATCTATTTTTAGGATCACATCACCCTTTTCTATCCCAGCCTTATCCGCTGCACTCTCTTCCATCACTTCTTCTATATAGACTCCCTGAGTCAAATCTATGTCTTTTTCTTTGGCAAGATTTCCGTCTAAGTTTCTAATGGTCACCCCAAGCATACCACGTTGTACAGCTCCATACTTAAGAAGGTCTTCTACAACTTTACTAGCAATATTGCTGGGAACTGCAAAGCCATATCCATTATAGGTGCCTGTTCTAGTGGCTATAGCAGTATTGATACCAATCAAATCTCCATTTAAGTTGACTAATGCCCCTCCACTATTCCCAGGATTAATTGCAGCATCGGTTTGAATAAAGCTTTCTACCGCAAATTTATCTCTGTTTACATTGATATTTCTGGCTTTAGCACTTACAATTCCAGCAGTTACCGTAGAATTCAAGCTGAAGGGATTTCCAATAGCCAATACCCACTCACCAACATTTACATCATCAGAATTCACAAAAGATAAAGCCTTAAGATCTTTAGCTTTAATCTGCAATAATGCTAAATCTGTTGAAGGGTCAGTTCCTACCACTGTGGCTTTATAAGTACCATTATCGTGTAATTTTACTTCAATTTCATCTGCACCATCAATCACATGATTGTTAGTAAGAATGTATCCATTTTTATTAATGATAACTCCAGAACCGGTTCCCATCACAGGAGCAGGAGCTTTGTTTTTTTCCAGCTGTCCTTCCGGGCCTTGGTAATAATATCTTTTATTAAAGAAATTCCCGAATGGGCTCTCTCCAAAAAACTCTCTAAACGGATCAGGTAATTCTCTGTATTGATAATTTTGGGCGGGATTATTATAGATGCGTTTGGATTGAATATGCACTACAGCATCCAGAACTTTGTTTGTAGTTTTAGTAAAGTCCAAAGGTGTTATTTCTCCTTTTTCATTTGCTGCATACAACACCTTACTGGTTGAGGAAGGGATAACCTGTTGAATGGTTATGTTTTCTGGCTTAAAATAGTAGAACCCACTCATCACTCCAAAACTAATTACCAGTGATACAGCAGCAGATATCAAATGCGTCTTTTTCATGTTTATTGTTTTTTAAGGTTATACTTGTTACTCGATAATCGAGATTTACATGTTCCAAAGTTTGCTTTCAATCCTAGATCATTTTAATTCAAATGCCTCAATAGGACTACAATAGGCTATTTATTAATTTTTATTTTCTTTATTTCCCGGATCTGAACGATACTTTTCTAGAAATTTTTTCTGTTTTTCCACCATTCTCTTTCTCAAGTGATCAAGTTCCATAAATTCTTCTCCAAAATCACTCTCAAAAAAGTCATCATTGAAGAATCTTTTACTGAAAAGAGAATCTTGTTTAAAAATACTTTCAAATCCTTGATCACTAAATTGAGAGAAGTTTTTATAGAACTTGGATTCAAAATTGTTCAACAAACTATCTTTATCTGAGTTCGTTAAATCATTCAATGAATTATCGGAAGACCACGAATACAGACTGTCATAGCGAATTAGGTTTCCACTTTCATCAAATTCTTTATCTACTTTCCAAGAACCTTTGGGTTGTTCGACTTCTTTTTTACTTTCTTCTTGTATAACCGCTTCCTCCTTGTTATGTTGACCTTGACAGCTAATCAAACTCAATAGAAACGCGGTAATCATGATCATATACAGTTTCATTGTTCTATTTTGTTTTTGGGTTAGACATATACTATTGACTCCTTAGTTTTATGCACAATTGATCATCAATGTCAAGAATGCAATAAATACCAAAATAGTCGTTGGGATCAATCCTAATTTTTTCATCACTCTCCATTTTTCATGAGATATTTATTGTTTTTTTACTTTGCGGACTTTTTTCTTTCCTACACGAATTTTAAGCAATCCATTTTTCATTGAAGCATGAACTTTATCAGGATCTGCATCATTCGGCAATGAAAAAGCCCGGTAAAATGAATTAGACATAAATTCTTTTCGAATCCAATTTTTGTTTTGTTCTTCTTTGGTTTGCTTTTGATGATAACTTATGGTTAATACATGGTTTTCTACCATAATATTCACATCCTTTTTGTCTAATCCTGGTAATGCCACATTAATTTCAAAAACAGCTTCTTCACTACTAATATTAGTAGAAGGAATCGTAACTAATTCTTGACTTCCGTTAGTATGACCAGATAATATCTTCCCAAAGAAATTATCTATAAATGGAGGGAATTTAATGGGCGTACCAATCTCCTTTCCAAATACTTTCATAGCATGAAATTTTTAGATTATTTCTTAAAATTTGGAGCGGGAAGGGAAACAGAACTTCCCACTCCAAGGTGCGAGGATTTAGGTAACTTTAATCGCTCTTACAGGTTGCTGTTTGGCTTCTTCTTTTTTGGGAAGCTCTACACATAGAATACCATTATCATAAGAAGCTTTGATCTTGCTTTCTTCAATGGTTTCAGGTAGTGTAAATGTTCTTTTGAAGGATGAATATCCAAATTCTTTTCTGGTGAATTTTACTTCTGTATTTTCTTCATATTCTTTCAAATCTGCACCGACGGACAGTATAGTATTATCCAAATCAATTTGAAAATCAGATTTTTTTAATCCGGGAACTGCCATATCCACAAAGTACGATTCTTTCGTTTCACGAATATTTACTTTCGGTAATGTCATACCAGTATTAAAACTTGGCACCATTAAATTGGGGAGGTCATTACTAAATAAATTATCAATCCAAGATGACCAAACTGGGAAATCTGTAAATCTATCTTTGTTTACCAAACTCCCATTTTTTTGAACTTTTGCTAATTTGTCCATGATTAAAAAATTTAGTTAAACAATAATTTAATTACTTTATTTTATGCTAGATTCATAAATACTTACTTGATATTTCTGAATGTATTTCTAATACTCGATAAAGGTTCTTTTGTGACTTTATTCTTTTCTTTATCATCTAATAGCAAAGAATTTATTAAGAATGCAAAAGCTCCAAAAAGAACCAAGGTTAATGATAAGCCTAGCGCTAATGTTTTCATAATTCTTTTTTAAGCAATGGCTACTTCTCGTTTCTTCGTAGACTTACCGTGTTCAATTTTAACATCTCTTACAAGAGTAAAATGTAAACTCCCCTTTTCAAAAAAACTAGACTCGACGGTATTATAACCAAATTTTGGTATAGCAAAAAAACCTGGAAGAATCTCTTTTAAAAAACGTTTTTCTTTTTGGCACTGTAACCAAATCATCAATCATGAACGCAATATTCAAAATACCATCTTTGGCCTTGATAACATGGTTATTTGAACTGAGATAAGGTGAGGTGATTTTATATCTCAGGCAATCATCCTCTAGATTCATTTCTATTTTCTTGAACTTAAAATGCGTCAGTTCATTTCCAGGATGAATTCTGTTTTTGTTCAAATCAATTACTTTCATAATCTGTCGCTTTATGATTAATTAATTGTGAATAAGGACCGAAATCCTTATTTTCTGAACTGAATAAGAAATGAGCTTTTTCAAGTACTAATTACTTGACCTTTTGAAGAATACTTGACCTAACAGGTAAAACAGCCAAGTATCAACAAGTTGTCACTCATCTATATTCAGCAGGATTTATCCATTACACCATTAAAGGTTCACTTATAAATTAGCAAACAAAATGCCATTGTAACTTAAACTGTCAAAATTTCAAAAACTGAAAAATTGACAGAAACTTGGCATATCTCAATGGTCGCATCAACAGTGTTTAAAGTCAAATAGATCGTCTTTAAATCAATTTTAAACTATCGTATAACTCTTTTATTCTGAATTTAGGTCTAATCTCAACTCATTACTAATCCGTACTTATAAGTTTTTTACCCTAGACCAAAAAGTATAAGTCTTCTACCAAAATGTGTAAGTCGTCAACCCTATATCTGATATAACTTTGCAATCAAATGATCAGCATAAAATTATTTAAGGAGATCATTTTCTATTTTTAATTGAATAATGAAAAGAATACGTAAAATCATAGGAAGAATGTTATTAGCTATTGGAGGTATTATTGGAGCACTTGTTATCACTGGTATCCTATTTGTAAATTTCAGTCCTCAATTTGGGGGAAAGATATCAAAAGAGCAATTAATAGAATATGCCAAATCTGAAAACCATAACGAAGGGAAATTCATAAACATAGGTGGCGTAACCTCTGAAATGAGCATGGGAAATATGCTGAAAGCTATAGGAGGCATGTTTAAGAACATTCCCAATGCCAAACCAAATTCTCCAATCGAAGTTCAAAAAATAGATTCATTAAACATTGCCAATTATCATTCAAAAACAAGATTTATTTGGTTTGGGCATTCTGCTTTTTTATTACAGATGAATGGTAAGAATATTATAATTTACCCCATGCTAAGTGAAGTTCCCGCTCCTCACCCCCTATTGGGAGGAAAACGATTCAATAAAGAATTGCCTATTGAAATTGAAAAGCTTCCCAAAATAGATGCTGTAGTCATTTCTCATGATCATTATGATCATTTGGATTATGAGTCTATACTGAAGCTAAAGGATAAGGTAAGCATGTTTTTCACCCCATTAGGAGTGGGAACTCATTTGCAAGAATGGGGAGTCCCAAAAGAAAAGATAGTCGAGTTAGATTGGTGGCAAGAAACTACATTTGAAGACCTGACTTTTATCAGCACCCCGGCACAACATTTTTCGGGAAGAGGGTTGTCGGATCGAGATCACACCCTATGGTGTTCATGGATCATTCAATCCAATGACGAGAACATATTCTTTAGCGGAGACAGTGGTTATGCGTCACACTTTAAAGAAATTGGCGATAAATATGGCCCTTTTGATTTTGCGATGATCGAATGTGGGCAGTACAATGAACTATGGTCCGAGATTCACATGTTTCCAGAAGAGACTGCACAAGCCGGTAAGGACGTAAAAGCAAAAAGAATAATGCCCATTCATTGGGGTGCTTTTAAATTGGCGCAGCATTCCTGGACAGATCCTATAGAACGTGTAAGAAAAAAAGCAGATGAATTAGGTCTTACACTAGTTACTCCCGAAATAGGAGCATCAACAGCTATTGATGATGAATATATTCACCAAAATGAATGGTGGAATCGCTATCAAAAATAAGTTGTAATTTTAATAAACCATAACGTACTAACAATGCCGAGTTTTAATTTCAAAAGTATCACCGAGTATCATAAACACTTTGAATTACCTGATCCACAAAATCCCTTATTAAGTGTATTACATACTGAGTTGGAAGAAGGGGAAGAAGAAAACTGTGATACCCATTCGTTTGAGGAACCCATAGAACTCTGTTGTGATTTTTATGCGATAGGCTTCAAAAAAATTATCTCGGGAGAAATTACCTATGGTCGTACAAAATACGACTGTACCAACGGTACACTCCTATTCACAGCTCCCAATCAAAAATTAAGTTTTAAGGATCTAGTATTTAGCTCAGAGAGTTATCACATTGCGTTTCATAAAGATTACATCCAAAGTTTGGATATATACCGAAAAATTAAAAAGTATAATTTCTTTAATTATCATGTGAACGAAGCCCTTCATTTGTCTCCAAAAGAAGAGCAGATTGTAAAAGATATTTTCAAGAACATCACCATTGAATATCACAATAACCAGGATGAATTTAGCAAAGAAATTATCATTTCACAACTAGATACCTTATTAAAATATGCGGATCGATTTTATAAAAGACAATTTCTTGATAGAACCGATAATAATAAGATTTTGATCACAAAATTCAAGGAGATATTAAATGCTTATTTTGAACAAAATCTACTGGCAGAAGAAGGCATCCCAACGGTAGATTGGATGGCTGCACAGTTAAATGTAAGTCATCGCTATATGAGTGATACGATTAAGGCCGAAACTGGTAAAACAGCGATCGATCAAATCAATTTATTTTTGGTAGAAGAAGCCAAAAGTATGTTGCTAAATCCCAACTTATCTATATCTGAAACGGCGTATCAATTAGGTTTTGAATATCCACAATATTTTACCCGAGTGTTTAAAAAGAAAGTGGGCATGAGCCCCAAAGCATATATCGAAGCGCATTCTTTGAACTGACAATACTTTGCCTTCAAATTTTAAACCCACTAGTTTATTCATACAATTCCCCTATCCTGCTTTTGTAGGTAGTACCGATTGGAATTTTATGATGTTCAATATGTAACCTATTCCCTTCTATTACTTTTACTTTTCCCTTAGCAACAATAAATGAATTATGAATACGTAGAAATCCTTTGGGCAATTCTTTTTCAAATGTTGAGATTTTCTGCAAGATCACAATCATTTCGTCCTGCAAAAACACCTTGCAATAATTGCCAGAAGCTTCGATAAACAATATATCCTTAAAAAAGACTTTTATCTGTTTTGAACCTGATTTGAGATATACAAATGGGGGTTCTTTGTGATACTCGTGGGGTGATATTTTCTTGTTGGCCATCGTTACTTTGTTGACCGCCTTGATAAACCTTTCAAAAGAAAAAGGTTTTAGTAAATAGTCTACCACATTAAATTCATACCCCTCTAAAGCAAATTCCTTATGTGCAGAAGTAACGATAATTTGAGGTGTTTCTGGTAGCGTTTTCAAGAATTCAAATCCATTAATCTCTGGCATATTCATATCCAAAAACAAAAGATCGACCTTTTGCTCTTGCAACATTTGGATGGCTTCGAAGGCATTATAAGCATTCCCTATCTTCTCCAGGCTTTTCAACTTTTCCGAAAACCCCTCGATTATACGATGCGCAATGGGTTCATCATCCAAAATGATATATTTCATAAAGTTTGAATTTTCAGCGTTGCTTGATAGGTGTCTTCTCCTTTTTTGAGGAGTAATTCATGTCTCTTCGGGTAAATCAGTTGAAGTCGTTTTTTCAAATTAGACAACCCAATCCCTTTTGTTCCACGTATTACAGGTTTAAAATTATTTATTATTTGGAAAAACACAGTGTTCTTTGTAGCCTTAAGGTCCATATCGATATACGCATTATCCACCATGCTTTCTACCCCATGTTTTATGGCATTTTCTAATAGCATGATAAGCATTAATGGGGCTATTTTGATTTCTATATCATCAATCTGAATTTTAAAAGAAATCCTTACTTTTTTTGATACCTCAACTTATGAATTTCCAGATAAGTCTCCAGATATTCAATCTCATTCTTTAAAGTAACATAATCATTTTCTCCCTCATAAATAGTATACCGCATGACTTCAGAAAGTTTTAAAATGACTTCTGGAGCCCTATCCGACTTTTCTATCGCCAAACCATACAAATTATTGAGGGTATTAAAGAAAAAATGTGGATCTACTCTACTTTTCAACAACATCAATTCTGCCTCGTTTTTGTCATTTTTCAAGCTTCTGTACTCTTTCCAAAGTCGAAAGAGCCATCGTAGCACCAAATATCCGAACGTAAAAATAAACAGATACTGGAACAGATAAAAGTAATTGTCATGGATCTCTAATCCCGACAATTCTTCCATTCTTTTGAAATGTAACATCCCTAAAAGCTCCGCAATCAATAAAGCAACAGCTATAAAGGTTGTGTATTTCCTAAAAATTCTAAGCATGTCTTAAAGGTACTGTTTTTACAAAAGTTCTGTACATCGATGTGATGGATAAGACATATACAATGACAGATACTCCAAAATCAATGATCGATAGCTATTCGACTTAACATATGAATTATCTATCCCAGGATCTCTCCCTAAGATCATAAATTTTAGTAAGCACTCTACTTAATAGTTATGTTTAATGAGCCAACTTCAAAAAACAAATGAAAAAATGAAATCAACCTTATTTCTTATACCGTCTTTTATCTTATTACCCTTATTTGAGTTAGAAGCGCAGGTAGACCCCGTATTTCAGGAGGAAATGATTCCTTTCCAAAAGGAAGTTATTGCAAAACTCTGCGGAAAATCAGAAATCTCAGACGGGGTATTCCTAACACAACGAGCATCTTCTGAAGAACGAGAAATCACCGCAGCATATTTGTCCAATGCTCTCACGGCAATAGGGTGGAAATTGGAAAATCATCACTATAAGGTTACTAATGGTAACCCCTTTCTTGATTTGATCTTAAAACCGATGCAAGGAATTAATGTAGCGGCCGTTTTGCCTGCAACAGCACCCAATGACACCTATGTTATCTTTGGGTCTCATTATGATACCGAACGAGGTAGTCCAGGGGCTATTGATAATGCGACAGGTATAGCACTTTGCTTATCGGTTGCCAGACAGTTGAAACAACTCGAGAACAGAAAATTTAACTTCATGCTGGTGTTTTTTGATCAGGAGGAAGATAATGAAGTAGGAAGCAGCGCTTATGCCAAAATGCTAAAAACCACTCAAAAAAACGTCCACTCTGTGCATACCATTGATATGGTAGGCTGGGATAATGATCACAACAAAGGAGTCGAATTGGAATTACCTGCACCAGAGTTAGAAAGATTATACAATAGTGTTGCTCAACAATTGAACATCCCGGTATATCGTACAAAAGTGAGCTCTTCAGATCATAAATCATTTATTGATCAAGGATTCAAAGCTTTAGGTATCTCTGAAGAGTATGTAAAAAGAGATTCTACCCCCTACTACCACACCCCAAAAGACACA
Source organism: Aquimarina sp. KJ22-3 (assembly GCF_055808215.1). Taxonomy (NCBI): domain Bacteria; kingdom Pseudomonadati; phylum Bacteroidota; class Flavobacteriia; order Flavobacteriales; family Flavobacteriaceae; genus Aquimarina; species Aquimarina sp. KJ22-3. Next base: position 4,136,569 of record NZ_CM147859.1, read on the forward strand.
TATGATACGGTAAATTTTGAATACCTATCGGCTACCTCATATTTCATTTTTAACGTCTTCAAAACTTTACTGCAATGATACATTTTCAGGATATCAAAAATTTAAATAGAGAAACATCTCTATTAACACTAAGTATGTTATTACTCCTAATAAAAGGGTTAGTCTACATTTTTATAGGAGTCATATACCCTTTGGGTATAGGTCTGTTGCTCTTATTGCCGCTATTATATGGGTACCTAAAAGGAGGTAAAAAACTTCAGAAAGCAGTTAAATACTGGAGTGTTTTGGTAATCTGCTATGGTCTTATTCGTATCCTTTTGAATGTTTTTATCTACGTTGATGACAGTGGAGTTCCATCAGGAGCTTACTATCAATTTACCGTTTGGTACGGGCTAAAAAGTATTTCGTACGTCATTCTGGGAATTTATTTATTAGTGCAAAGAAAACAGGTAACATTTCAATTGAAATTATCCGATATCAACTAAAGCTATTTATATTATGAAAAAATCCGAAACCGTAATCACTGACAGAAAAATCGTTTTATGCAGTACGGATTTTAGTTTATTTCCACCCCAAAGTCGATAGCTATAAAAAGGTTGAAATTTTAAAGGATACAACTTCATGTCTTTAAAAAATTTTGAGCAAACGTTTTGGCCATTTCTTCTACATATTTACTAGCATTACTCATTGCATCCTCGACACTTACAGCGTGTTTTATAACGGCATCGGCATACCAAATGTTCAAATCCTTGATCACTTCATCTTCTAACTCTATTGCACCACAAAACACAGCAACTTTTGTATCCTGATCTATAACATCAGTAACTCCCAGAATGGTTTTACCAGATAGTGTTTGATCGTCCAACTTGCCCTCTCCCGAAATCATCCAATCCGCACCTTGGATCTTTTCTTCAAACCCGGCTAATGTTTTTATCAACTCAATACCTGATTCTAAACTACCATTTAAAAACACCTTAGATGCAATCCCCATGCCGCCAGCAGCTCCTGCTCCTTTTATAGTTTGCGGGTCTACATCAAAAACTTCGTGTAGCACCACCGAAAAATCCTGTAAACCTTGATCCAACATTTTGATATCCTCTACCGTTGCTCCCTTTTGAGCAGCATACGTATAGGCTGCTCCACTTTTTCCATATAACGGATTGGTAACGTCGCATGCAATTTGGAATTGCACATCTCCTAATTTGGGATTCACCTGATTGGTATTGATGGAAGCTATTTTGGATAAATTAGCCCCAATAGGTTGGACTGCATTATAATTTTTATCCAAAAATTGATAACCCAAAGCAGTAGCCATTCCAATACCGCAATCGTTTGTAGCGCTTCCTCCTATCCCCAAAATAATTTTGATAACTCCTCTGTTTATGGCATCCAAAATCATTTCACCAGTACCATAGGTAGTGGCATTCTTACAATCGCCTTCGTACTCATTTAATAACTTCATCCCTGATGCCTCTGCCATCTCGATAAAAGCAGTCTGGGTAGATTCTGAATATAAATAAGAAGCTTTTACTGGTTTGAAAAAAGGATTGTTTACTTCAACGGTAACCATTTCTCCTTTTAAGTAATAATTGACAACCTCTATAGTACCATCCCCTCCATCGGCCAACGGCAATTGTATAATATCGATATCGGATCGTACCTGTTTAACCCCCTTCTCTACAGCTTGGCAAAACTCTAAAGCCGTTAGAGAATTTTTAAATTTATCTGGAGCCAAAACTATTTTCATAGTAACTACTTTAACTTAACATCTTACCTATTGAAATTGCCAAAATACATATCACAACAAAGTACCCCACAAGGATGACCACTTCACGCTTACCTTGTTTATAGAATACTACTTTTAGTCCTTCTTTAGGTTCTCCTTGTATGATCAAACTGAAGGTATATCCTACGATCATAGTCACTAAACACCCAATGGCATTCCACCAAAACCAAAAGACTTCGGGTACACATAACCATAAATACATATTGAAAACCACTCCAGTGATTATACCAATATTAGCACCCAGAGCATTTGTTTTCTTGGTTAGGATAGCCAATATAAATGCGGCCAAAATTGGTCCGTAAAATATAGAACTGATCTTATTGATCACCTCTATAACTGTACCTTCTATATTTCCTGCAAAAAATGCAAAAAACAAACATACCAATCCCCAGAACACCGAAAGTAATCTTGAATAAGTCACATATTTTTTGTCGGACATATCAGGTTTGAATCTCTTGATAAAATCCTCTAGAGTCACTGCCGATAAGGAGTTTACTGTAGAACTTAAGGAAGACATGGCTGCAGACATAATAGCTACTATCAAGATTCCTATGATTCCGTTAGGAAGATACTTTATAATAAACACTGGCACCATTAAATCTGCTTTTTTACCTTCTAAACTACTGATGTTCTCTTGATATACCACATCCATCAACTCCTGAAAGCCCAGGTCCTGAAACAACAGGGTACCAAGGACCAACCCCATAATACAATACGTAAGGGTTACCGGAAAACGAAGTAGTCCATTAGCAAGCAATAATCTTTTGATAGTTGGCATTCCTTTGGCTGACAATAATCGTTGAGATTGGGTTTGATCGGTTCCATAGTATGAAGCATATAAAAAGACTCCTCCTATCACCATGGGCCAAAACCCAAATTCATCATTTTTGTCCGCATTATTAAATCCCCATTTTGAAAAATCGACCGCCGTTAGTCGATCCTTATCGACATGGGTTAAGAAATTTTCGAATCCACCTAACTCACTTATACCATAAACCAGGCAAACCACTATTCCAAAGAAAAGAATACACATTTGCACAACATCACCCCAAATTACAGCTTTCATCCCTCCTTGAAAGGAGTATATCATGGTAATGACACCTATGAGTAGTATAGAAATCCAAAAATCAATTCCGATAGTAGCCTGTAAAATAAGTGCCATGGTATACACCATCACTCCTGTGGCTACAGAACGACTGATTTGAAACACAAAACTGATCAACAACCTTGAAGATGCATCAAAACGCTTTTCCAGAAATTCATAAACACTTACTATGCCCGAATTATACAGTGAAGGGATAATAGCTATCAACAAAAACGCCATCGCCAGCGGGACTCCAAACTCGTAGGTTAGCCATTGTAACCCTCCTCCATCTTTTAGTCCTACAAAAGCGGGTGCCGATATAAAACTAATTGCAGACAATTGTGTCGCCATGGTAGACAAACTCAATGGAAACCATCCCATGGATTGTCCTCCTAAAAAATAGTCCTTAGAATTCTTATTTTCTTTAAAAAAATATCCTATCCCAAGGAATCCCAGTAAATAAACTACAATGATTATGTAATCTATATAATTCATAATGTTATACTTTTCTATTTAACTTCTGAAGCAATTCGGGTTTCACAAAAGTTGTCCATTCATCTTTCAAAATACTGAATAATACAATATCGGTTCTTCCGTCTCCCTCTACTGAAGGGATAAAATTGCGTAAAATTCCTTCTTTTGTGCCACCAACGCTTTTCATTGCCGCTATACTCACCTTATTTTCTGCATGAACACCAAACCCAACACGTTCTATTTGTAACTTTTCGAAAATAAATTCTAGAACTAAGTATTTACAATGTTTATTCACGCCAGTTCCTCTAAAATCCTTCCCATACCAGGTATGTCCCATTTTGATTACGTTTAACTGATTGGAATAATCATACAATCTGGTGGTTCCGGCATATTTATTTTTGATTTTATCGTATACCACAAAGGGGTACTCTTTTGCTATTTTTCTATTTTCTAAAGCCTGAGAAACATAGGCTCGCAATTGTTCGGTATTCCTACCTTTTTCCAGTAAATAGGCCCAAATATCTGGATCATCGGATTGTTCTGAAAGTTGTTCTATGTGATCTAAGTGTAAAGGTGACACTCTTACCACTTCATTTTCTAGCACGTAATCCTTTGAAAAATCCAACATCTTCCCATCTTTAGTATTTACTACACTTATGAACTTATCAAATCGATAAGCAAAGCCGCACTCCAGGAAAAATCATTACCTCCATACCCTGCTTTTCCTTTTTCATGAATTTCTTTCCTCGAATCAAAATATTCGTAAAACCCATTTTTCTCTATAATTTCTATAGTATCCTTTTTAATGCGCTCGGCTATATCATTATATCCATATTCGGATACCCCATGATAAAGCATCCAGTTTAAATTCACCCACACAGGTCCTCGCCAATATTTTTTAGGGTTAAACCGATCACTGGTAGGATCAAAAGAGGCACATAAATATTGATGATCTCCTCCAAATTTATTGAGCATTACCTGGATCATAGACTCAGCTCTTTCCTTATCGGGAATACCTGCAAACAATGGTGAAAACGAAGACGAAGATAAATACCTGAGTGGCTTTTCATTTCTAAGATCATAATGAACATAAGCGCCTACTTCTTCGTCAAACAATTTAGCATTAAACGAAGTTATCGCTTTATTTTGCCAATCCTGTAATTGTGAAATCTTGTCAGAATGGTCTCCAATTAGTTCATACAGTTTGATCAAACTTTTATTGGATTTGATAAGTATCGCATTGAATAAAGGATCCTGAACCAAAAAAGGAGATAACTCTGCGATCTTTGTATCATCATAATTATGCTCTTTTGCTATTTCTATAATATGCAAATAGTGGTCATATTCTCTTTTTGAAGGTCTTTCTGAGGCGTCTACATGAGTAGTATCCCTTCTTTCAAAAGTGTATTCTGGTGGGTTCATAGTTTTCCAAACATCATCCCACATGGGAGAATTATCGGTTCCAGATTCCCAATTATGATAAATATACACCAACCCCTCATCTTTAGGATCCCGGTTCTGGTAAAAATACTTGTGATTGAAATACACCTTGTCGATAACCGTTTTGATAAAATCTAGTGTAGCTTTTTTGTCAGTGCTAATTCGATACAGTTCTTCTAATACAAATCCGGTAACTGGGGGTTGAGTCATTCCTGTAGACCGATACTTTTGTGAAGCTTGTGGGTGTAAACTCGAGTGGTGAAAATCCGCTCCCGGAAAATACGAGTCCGTTTCCGTATGAAAAATAATATGAGGAATAAACCCATTCCCCCATTGCGCATCTAATAAGGTTACTATTTCTTTTTCAGCTTTGGGCATATCGAAATGTGCCAGACCAATCGCTATCAAACCCGAATCCCAGAACCATTGAAAAGGATATAAATTGGCGCAAGGTATGCTAAAGTTATCTTTCCAGTTTTTGTTCAAAACTTCGATTGCTTTTTTCTCTAATGATGTCATAACAATTCTTAATCGATTAATAAAAGTGCATCACTTGCATTTTACTGCAAGTGATGTCTTAACTCAAACAAATTCATCAAATGGTTTAAAAATTATAAGTAGCGGTCAGGAAAAATCTACGTGGTAGAATAGGTCTCCCGAAGAAAAACTCTCCATCGGCAGATTGACCAGCGATTCCAGCTCTGGGGTTACCTTCGGTAAGTCCATCACTATCAAACAAGTTAAATACAGAAAATCCTAATCGTATAGCGTTGGTATTTTGTGTTTTGAAAGTATACCCACCACCAATTCTAACAATAGAAATCGCATCCAACTCTACGTTATTAGAATCATCGGTAAACTTAGCTCCTGTATGATTCAAAGTAAAGTTTGCATCAATCTTTGAATCATCATAAGTGGCTCCAAGACTACCTAAAAAGTTAGGCTGTCGTCCTATTTCATTTCCTTCATTAATAGTTGATGTTGTATTATTTACCAAGTCTGTGGTTTCATTTTTGGTGATCTCATGATCCTGATAGGTAACTGTAGCATTGATATTAAGTGCGTCCGTCAAACGGTATTGTCCAGTAGCTTCTAATCCAAAAGTTCTGGTAGTTTGTTCACTTCTGGCCTGATCCACCAATTGTCCTCCGGATATGGCCTGATCAATTCGGATACGATCACTAAGATTCACAAAGTAACCTGCTACCGACCCAGAAAAAGCAGCAGTTCCAAACTTGGCTCCAAGCTCACCCTGGATAATCGTTTCTGCTTCATAATTGGTTTCTCTAATACCTGGTGTTGGAGCAAAACCTCTTTGCTGTGGGAAGAAAAATCCTCTGGAGAAGTTTGCGTATAGATTGGTAGATTCTGTCAACTCATACAAACCTGCCAAAGAAACGGCCCATGCGGTATCATCGATCTCTCCAGTTGTAAAAGTTCCATCCGAAAAACTTACATTTTGCAATTCTGCAGTCAATTCTGGATTGTCATATACTTGTGTTTCTTCTAATCCTCCCCTTCTGAAAGTTCCTTCGGTATTTTCGATTCGGATTCCAACGTCAAAACGCCATCTATCGAATACCATCTCATCCGTAAAGTAAAATGCGGTTCTACTTTGGGTTAAGAAATTATTAGCAGTCATCCCAATTCGGTTATATAAACCTCCTTCAGAATAAATGACATTTCCACCACCTGCATCTGTATAACTTAAATTTACCAATCGGGGATTGTTATTAAACTCAGAAAGCACTCTATACTGGAAATTTACATCTTCGGCTTCTGTTCTTGCCAAATACGTTCCTAATGTGAAAGTATGATTACCATCTCCTGATTTTAATATTAAGTTCGCTTCTCCAGAATAATCGGTCATTGGACGTAAACGATCTACATGTAAATTCTCTACTACCAGATCCGTACCGTTTATCTGGGCTCCGGTTCCTCCTTGATACGTAGCATTAAAACCAGTGTTTCCAGGAGCTATTTCGGAAACATAATTTGCTAAGGTGATTGGGTTTCCAAAATCTCCATTTCCTCCTACATACAATGCAAAATTGTGTTGATAATTGGCATATTTTGCTTTGGCTTTAAACTTTAAATTATCTGTCAGATTATAGTTAAAATCTGCCAAAAGATATCCTCCTCTGGTAAAAACACCATCGTCTATAGGGCTTTCATACACCCCTCCAGGAGTTAAGAAAGACGTATTGGCCAATTCGCCGGACAAAAGCTGTTCAACCTCATCTCCATCATTACCATTGATACGTTCTCTAGAGCCTCCCTGGAGCGGTAAAGGAAGGAAGAATTGTACTCTATCATTAATAAATTGACTATGCACCGTAAAAGATCCATTGTCGAATTTCTTTTTGATATTTGCTCTAAACTGTACACCTCTTGTATCTAACCCTGTTTCGATAGGGCCATTATCTTTTCTTACAAAACCGGTAAATGCATAATAGGTATTCGAATTTTCACCTCCTAATTTACCTCCACTGTAAAAGTCAGTTTTTAACCTTCCTCTATTTCCATATTCTACATTAATTACCGTTTCATCATTGGTATCTCCCGTTTTACTGGTATAGTTGATGATACCCGCAACAGACCCTGCACCATATAATACAGCGGCACCACCTCGTACAAATTCTACGCCTTTAAATCCTATGTCAGGCCTTGCATATACATCGTGGGCCGAAGAGTTAAGTCCAAAAGTACTGGTTAACGGCATTCCATCATATTGTAGGGGGTTGAATACATATTGCCCCCCAGAAGGCAATCCTCTTACGAATAAGTTGGTAGCTGTTTCTCCACCTCCACCTTCTGCGGTAATACCGGGAACGTCTCTTAAAATATCCGCCTGACTATTGGCAGAAAGTTTAGTGATTTCGTTAATTCCTTTAGAACTAATAGATAAAGGCGCTTGTTTTTGTGATCTAAAAGTAGATGAAGCTGTGAGAAGCACTTCATCTAATGTATTTCCTTCTTGTAAAGTGATTTGAAGTGTTATGGGGGTTCCATTAAGTTCGATAGACTCCGTATGGGTTTTAAATCCTAAAAAAGAAACTTGTATTTGCTTAGGTCCTGTTAGATTTGATGAAAAACTGAATTTTCCATCAAAATCCGAAACGGTACCTGAGTTACTATCCAAAATAGTAATGTTAGCTCCTAATAGGGGTAAACCTGTGTTGTCTGTAACATTTCCTGAAATTTCTGTTTGCGAGAATGCTATTAATGTGCAAAATACACATAACAATACAGTGATAGCTTTTTTCATTATTAATAAGTTTTTGTGAAGTATTTCTCAAATTTATTGTTATAACCTTATAGAAAATGCCAAAAAATTATCATTTTTGTATGCAAACGTTTTCGCAAACGTTTGCAATTTGTTTTTAATAAAGTTTTGATATGAAAAAAGAGATTACCACCATGAAAATGCTAGCTCAGGCCTTGAATCTCTCTATTTCAACGGTTTCCAGAGCACTAAATGATCATCCGGATATCAGTGAGGATACCAAAACTAAAGTGAAGCAGCTAGCACAATCCAAAAACTATATCCCAAATATTTTTGCCAAAGGATTCAGAAAACACAAATCCAATATTATTGGTGTGATTGTGCCTAATATTACGCATTACTTTACGGCTACCATCGTTCGAGGCATACTGGAACAAGCTTCGATGCAGGGATACAGAGTAATCATATCAGAGTCGAATAATGACGTAAAAAAACAAAATGAAATGTTTCATACCATGATACAATTTGGTGTAGACGGAATATTAGCATCTTTGACTAAAATGACTAGAGATATAGGCAATATTCTCCCCATTATTGATACACTTCCTTTGATTTTGTTTGATAAGGTATCCGACAAGATTCCTTGTACCCAGATCACTATAAATGATGAAGAAGCTGCCTTTAACGCGATTGAGCACCTTATTAATATTGGAAAAAAAGAATTGCTATTATCAAGGAACGGGAGTTCTCCTATACTTCAGAAAAGAGATTTGCAGGATATCTAAGAGCTTTGAAAGAACACCAAATAGAAATTGATGAAAAAATCATCATCAGTGTTGATGACATTTCCTTACAACAAGGAAAAAGAATGGCTAATATCTTATTGAGTCTCAAAGAAAGACCCGATGCTATTTTTGCAATCACCGATAGTGCTGCGATTGGTGTCATCCAAACCTTAAATAAATTCAATATCAAAATCCCTGAGGATATTGCTGTGGTGGGATTTAGTAATTCTAAACACGCCAAGATTATCGAACCTAATCTCACCACTGTAAATCAACCTGGTAATACTATTGGAAAAACGGCAACAAAATACCTTATCCAAGAAATCGAAAATGAAAATGATACCGATCTCATGGTCAAAAAAACAATTGAAATCAAAACCGAGCTGATTGTTAGGGAATCAACTTTTGGTGTTTCTTGAAATCATTCATCAATATTTAAGCATTAGAATTAGAGACACCAGGCTCCTCTTTGCTATCCTAATTACGACGCAATAGTTTTTCGACCAGTCCCTTTTCTATAGTGATCTTCCTGTTCACATCAGCGATCGAATCCTTTATAGCCGTTAACTCTCTCCATTGAGCGGTATTGGGTCTCGAAATATTCGCACGCATAGCATCTACCTGACTTTGTAAATATTTGATTTTGGTTTCCTGAAGTTTAATAGAATTAGAGGTCTCTGCCCTAGCCTTAAAAATCTCGATCATATCCTGTACCCAATCATTATCTGTCTCCGGATACGATTTTTCCAGAACTGCTAAACCCAACAAAACATCATTCGGATCTTTTTTTGTTTTTAGTAAATCCAAGACAATCTTTGCTCTCTCACGATTAATACTTTCTTGAGAACTTTTCCTGTTGAGTATCGATTCTGGTCGCTGAATAATGATAAAAAGCAAAACAGAACCAACAACCATAACCATCCATTTTAAAACCCCAATTCTTCGGGTAAAGGCGGTATTCTTGATCTCTTCTTTTAGTTTTTTAATAGTAAGCTCTTCTACAGTCATGATTTGAACGATTAAGTTATTCTAGATAGTAACACATACAATTTCCAGTCATTTTTATAAAAAAATAACCCAACCCGAACCAAGTTGGGTTCAAGTTGGGGTAAAACATCTCTGTTAAAGTTACGAATTCTTGCTGGGACTAGTATATCCTACTTTGTTTCATTTTTAATAGATCTATAACATCCATATCTAAGCCATATCGTTGTTATTCTCAAAATCTACTCGGTTGAATAATAAGCAACAAAACTTTCTATCAATCCAATACAATATCAAATATAAAACGAGTATGGTTCTCGTAATCCTCATTAGCTCTTAATATACTAGAAGGGAAATGGGAATGATGAGGTGCATTAGGGTAATTTTGAGTTTCAAAACAAATAGCAGGAAACTTGCTGTATACCTTACTTTTTCTAAAATTCCAATCTTCAAATTTTTCAGGTGTGTAAATCACCACAGAAGGTTGATCTGTTTTTATTGTCATGCATATACCTGTTTTCGATGAAAACACTTTCCCTTTTACACCACTTTCCGTAGAATCGAAAATTAAAGTATCGTCAATTATTCCTGTTATACTTAATTCTTCTAAATTTTTACTTCTTCGGAAATCAAGTGCTGTATCATCTACTTTATTTATTTTTCCGGTAGGAATATTTTTTTGATCCACCTCGAGATATCGATTACATTTAAGCTGCAACGCATGATTTGTAATCGAACCCTCTCCATTCAAGTTATAATAGGCATGATTGGTAAGATTAAGAATTGTATCCATATCTGAATTTGCCCAATAGGTAATTAAGAACTCGTTATCATTAGTAAGTTGGTAAGTTACTTTGACATGCATATTACCCGGATACCCCTCTTCAAGATGATTACTTACATAAGAAAAAGTAACCGATTGTTGATCCTCATCCACATCTTTTACATTCCATATTTTTTGGTCAAAACCGTATTTACCACCATGCAAATGCACTCCGTTTTCATGATATATGGGATAATCAATACTATTAATTGTGATTTTTTCACCAGAGATTCTCCCGGCATATCTTCCTATAGATGCCCCTAAATATTGAGACTTCCTATTTTGAGACATCTCAACATAGTTTTGTAATGCATCGAGACCGACTATCACATTAATCAATTCCCCATTCTTATCTTGAATTTCTAAGCTCAATACGGAGGCTGCAAAATTTGTAATACGTAGAAGAGCTCCATTTTCATTAATAATTGATAAAACAAAAAGTTCCTTATTCATATGATATCCGCAGGACTTTTTTTTATTTTTGGTTGTGTCGTTTTCAACGGTAATTTCTTATTGTGTTCTATTTGTTTTATTCATTCTTCAGGTTAGCATAAATTAAAATTAGACAATTTTAATTATATATACTGATTTACAATATTCTCAAACAACTCCTGCTTTCCACTTTGTAAATCCAATTCGCCATTTTGAACAGCGATATCGTATAGATTTTCAAGGTCTAATTTCCCTTCTTCAAATGCTTTTCCATAACCTGCATCAAAAGATTCATACCTTTTTTCTCTAAGTTTTTGGTAGGGCGAAGCCGAAAGAATTTTATCGGCAGTAATCAATGCGCGAGCAAAAGTATCCGCTCCTCCAATATGCGCTAAAAAGACATCTTCCAGATCTGTAGAATTCCTACGGATCTTAGCATCAAAGTTTATCCCTCCACCTTGTAGTCCTCCTGCTTTTAGGAATACCAGCATAGCTTCTGTCACTTCTAATATGTTATTTGGGAATTGATCGGTATCCCATCCGTTTTGATAGTCTCCTCTGTTGGCATCGATACTTCCCAACATACCCGCATCTGCTGCCACCTGTAATTCATGTTGAAATGTATGTTGCGCCAGAGTTGCATGATTGACCTCGATATTGATTTTAAAGTCTTTATCCAAACCATACTCTTTCAAAAAGCCAATAGAAGTTGCCGTATCAAAATCATATTGATGTTTTGTAGGCTCCATCGGTTTTGGTTCTATAAAAAATGTTCCTTTAAAACCTTGTGCTCTGGCATAATCTCTTGCTACGGTAAGAAAGCGTGCCATATGATTCAACTCTCTTTTCATATTGGTATTGAGCAATGACATATAACCTTCTCTACCACCCCAAAACACATAATTTTCGCCATCTAATGCTATCGTTGCATCCAAGGCTAATTTGACTTGTCCTCCAGCTCTTGCCAACACATCAAAATCAGGATTTGTAGCCGCTCCGTTCATATAGCGGGGGTTCGAAAAACAATTTGCAGTTCCCCATAATAATTTTACCCCTGAAGCTTCCTTCTTTTGTTTGAGATAATCTACGATCGTAGCTAGTCTTTTTTCAGATTCTGAAAACGTAGGCGCTTCCTGAACCAGGTCATAATCATGGAAACAGAAATAATCAAATCCCATTTTGGTAATAAACTCGAAGGCTGCATCAGCCTTATCTTTGGCCGCCTGAATAGGATCTGAAGCAGTATCCCATTCGAATTTTTGAGTTCCTGGTCCGAAGGGATCGGCTCCAAGTCCACAGAAGGTATGCCAATAAGCAACGGCAAATTTAAAATGCTCGCGCATCGTTTTACCTGCTACCACTTGGTTCGCATCATAATATTTGAATGCTAAAGGATTATCCGACTCTTTTCCTTCAAATTGTATATCATTTATGGTTTTAAAATATTCTTTATCTCCAACTAAGGCCATATCATTATTTTTTAAAATTCTATTTAATTCTCTTTTCCAGTTTTTATATGCTTCTTTGTAATCGTCTTGATTTTGTAAAGGGTGGTAGGTCATTACATGGTCATTTTTGGTGATCATTGTTCCAAAATCATCAAATGTACCATCACTTAAACCTGCTGCTCGAGCTGCTCCTATTGCACCAGTGGTATTATAAATTTCAATTTCCTGATTGATCAAGGTAGCTACGGTATTCGAAAAGATTTCTGATCGAAATAAATTATCATTCCCCGCACGGATCACATTGATTGTGGTATTATCCTTTTTTAATACTTCCATACCATACACAAAAGAGAATGCTATCCCTTCGAGTGCTGCTCTAAAAATATGTGAACGATTATGCTTATTGAGGTTTAGGTTACAAATATGAGTTCCTATGGTTTGGTTATCAAACATACGCTCGGCTCCATTTCCAAAGGGAATCAATTGTAGATTATTGGATCCAACCGATACCTTTGATGCGTGTGAATTCATGGTTTGATACGAATTTGTTTCCAGGTTCAGATTATTTTTCAACCATCGATATTGAATTCCAGCTCCGTTTATGCACAAAAGTTTACCAATACTGGGCTGGTTTTGTGAATGATTGACATGCGCAAAATTGTTCAGTTTAAGTCCCTCTGTAGCAGAAAGGCTATCGGTAACTGCATAGATTACTCCAGAAGTCCCCCCAGTAGCTGCTACTTCTCCCGCTTTAAAAACATTAAGCGATAGTGCATTGTTGGGTTGATCACCAGCACGATATAAAATAGGAGTTCCCGGATTAAGCCCGCTGTCACTCCCTCCTTTTGCTGATAGTTCTCCCTGATTCGAAAAAGTAGGAACGATATCTGGAATTAATGATGCATCAAGGTTATAATGTTCTAATAACCAATTTGCTGGTTTATCGTCTTTAAAATCCCATAAAGTCCCTTCAGAGAGACCTGAAGTTGTAGTGTTTATGATTCCTGTAAATTTAAACGCTATATAATCTCCTGGTAACAGAAATTTATGGATGCGTTCATATTTTTCAGGTTCGTTTTGTTGTACCCATTTTAATTTTGAGGCAGTAAAATTGGCTGGAGAATTCAATAGATTGTCCATACACTTTTCTTCCCCTATCTCTTTAAAAGCTTTATTTCCTATTGCTACTGCCCGGCTGTCACACCAAATAATTGAATCCCGAATCAACTCTCCTTTGTCATCCACAACCACCAGGCCATGCATTTGATATGAAATTCCGATTCCTTTTATTTGCTCTGGTCGAATTGTATTTTCTTTCAGTAATCTCTTAGAAGCTTTACATACATTTTCCCACCAGGATTCTGGATTTTGTTCAGCCCATTCTTTCTGGACAGAAATGATATCCATCTCCTCTTCGGGTTCATTTACAGAAGCTATGGACTTCCCATTTTCAGCATTTACCAGTGCTGCTTTGATCGAAGAGCTTCCTATGTCAAATCCTATATAATACATTTCACGATTTTTCTTTGCGGTAAAATTTCTACTATTTCTTTGGAAAAGGAATTACTTTCTTAAAAATCCCCGAAACTTAGGTTTGTAATTTTCGTAAATCAATATAACCTATTTATTTTCAATATCATATCTTAATTAAAAAGAGAGAGATTTATTGTTTCAAGTGTGGAAATAGCTCCATTTTTATGTAATGATAGTACTGATAATTCAAAAAAATCTATTCAAAGTTTAACATCTATTAATTTATTTAAGAATATTTTGTGTAATCCCCTATTGACAGGCGTTTTGAAAGTATCTAAATTAGAAACCATTCATTCATTAATCAAAAATCAAATGTCGAAAGAGATTCAAATGACTGCATCTTTAGATGACAAAACAAACGTCTTAGATTCAGTTCAAATTAAACACGCGTCCTTTTACGAATTCCTATCGTTAAGAGTTTGGGGGTTCTTTCCTAGTTGGTTTCAACGGTTTATTTCCGGAATTTACGCCAATGTCTTCAATCTTCATATTTCGAAGTTTCTCATTAAGCCTTATTGCAGATTCCATTATGAAGAAACTGATTATCTAAGTCAATTTAAACCTCCTTTTGGTAGATCAAAGTATCTCAACTTTCAGGACTTCTTTGTTAGACAGTTTAAAGAACTTCCCAAAAACTCCTCTCCAACCGTTTGGCCTTGTGAAGGATTACTTTGTGATATGGATTTTGTATATAACATCCAAAAATCAAATGTAAAAGGAGATCTTCGAGCAGTGCATCACATCTTTGGAGTGGGTGAAAACGAAATCAATAAGGATTATGTATTTACCAATGTATTTTTGCATAATAAAAACTATCATCGAATTCATGCCCCTGTAAATGGTACAATTACACGTATACAACATATTAAGGGGGATTTAGTTATTTTAAGACCTTGGTTCTACAAAGACAATCCTTCTATTCCTGCCTTCAGGAATGAACGAATAAATATTGATATCACAGACGATGAGCATCAAAAATGGCATTTATCCATTGTAGGGGGACCCGCGGTTGGCACCATTAAACTCCCAGAACATATTCAATTGGGGTCCAGGGTTTCCAAAATTGATGAGATCGCCTTATTCTATTTGGGTTCTACTTGTTGTATGGTTGCTCCTGTGATGCCAAAACACCATGTTAAGAATAGTTTGGTGTATATGGGTGACACTTATTAGCACAACAAACACAACGACCTGACAATTAAATACTTAAACCTAAAAATAAATTCAATAAACAAAAATTTAACATTTAAAATTTTGAATTACTAGACGGGTGGTCATATTTTTGCTAGCAAAATTTTAAGAAAAAGATGTCTAAAACCCTAAAACATGAAACAAAGGCAGATTACCTTTTAGAAAAAGGTCTGCATATTATTTGGTCTAGGGGATATAATGGTACGAGTGTCAATGATATTGTAAAAGCTGCAGATGTACCTAAGGGTTCTTTTTATTTTTACTTTGACAGTAAAGAAGATTTTGCTATCAAAGCATTGAGGAAGTATTTTGATATGCAATTTGGAACCGCATTGGGCATTTTACACGACTCCTCAGTTAGTTCCCCCAAACAACGTTTACTAAACTTTTATGAACATCGTATTGATGTTGTGAAGGAAGAGCTAGAATGTAAAATGGGATGTATGGGTTGTAATCTGAGTAATGAAATGTCTGAACATAATGATAATATCAGAGAAGCCATACTAACACTTCATAATAAGGTAAAAAATGAAATCGTTGCTGTTGGATTGGAAGCACAACGACTTGGTGAAGTAGAAGCCGATATTGATGTGGAAGCTATGGTATCTTTTCTCGAAGATGCGGGAAAAGGTGCAATGACCACTATGAAAGAAATGAAAAGTGCCGAACCTATTGATAATGTGATGAAAATGACCAAACTCCTATTTCTAAAATAATTTTTTTGAAATTTTAATAGACGACTGGTCAATTATTAACAATCTAATAACAAAATTATATGAAACAAACTCTAATTTTATCCCGATAAAAAATTTTTAATCCATTTATAGACGACTGGTCAACTTTATAAAAAAGTATTTGAACACCCCTGTCCAAATAAATTCGATCTAATCGTCTACATACAAATAACTCTTAACAACAAAGATCAATTGAATAGTATTTTCTATTACTAATTGACTGGTCAACTAACAACTGTAATTATGAATGCACTTAAAAAAGCAAGTAACGTTACGAACACTTTTGCTAAGCGATGGGCGCAATTTGTGATCAAAAACAAGTGGTATGTCCTACTAGCAACAATTATCCTTTCAATGGGATTAGGTTCCCAAGGAGCCATGGAATTTGATGGAGATTATCATGTGTTTTTCAGTAAATCGAACCCGGAGCTTGAAGCTTTTGACGCTTTACAAGAAAAATACACCAAAGATGATAATATCGTAATTGTATTATCTCCTTCTAATGGTAACATTTTTACCAAAGAAAATTTGGTCGCCATAGAAGAACTCACCGTCGAAGCATGGAATACTCCTTACTCATCCAGAGTAGACGCGGTTACCAATTTTCAACATACTAGTGCACAAGGAGATGATCTCTATGTAGATGATCTTTCCTACGAGTCTGCGAACAAGACACCTCAGGAAATAGCAGAAATACGAAGAAAAGCACTCAAAGAACCTTTACTAGTAAATCGATTACTAAACGAAGAAGGTAGTGTTACCGCTATAAACGTAACGGTAAGGCTCCCAGGAGAAGACAGTGCTAAAGAAATACCAGAAGTAACCGCTTTTATACGCAGTACGATCTCGAATTTCCAAGAAAAGCATCCTGATTTTGAAGTACATTCCTCCGGTTTGGTCCCTTTAAACACTGCCTTTTTTGAGTCTTCGATGCGGGATTTAATGTTGACCATGATTATGCTAATCATTGTGGTGATCACCACTCTTATCCTTACCAGAAATTTTGTGAGCACCTTAGCTACGTTGGTTGTGGTAATGTTTTCTATAATGAGTGCAGTAGGATTTGTGGGATTAATGGGAATTAAACTCACCCCTCCTTCTTCTGTGTTCCCAACCATGATTCTTACTCTGGCAGTTGCAGATAGTATTCATATCCTGATTACCATGCTTCAAAAAATGCGAAAAGAGGGATACAGCAAACATGACGCTTTAGTAGAATCTATGCGTCTTAATTTTATGCCGGTATTTATCACGAGTCTTACTACGGTAATCGGGTTTCTAACCATGAATTTTGGAGATGTTCCTCCATTTTGGGATCTAGGAAATATTACCGCCTTTGGTATGACAATGGCTTTTATCTACTCTACCAGTACTTTGCCAGCATTGATGGCTATTCTTCCTGTAAAAACAAAGCAAAAAGCAGAAAATACACCTGAAAAATTTGGATGGTATACCAATCTTGGGCTATTTGTTACCAAGCAACCTGTTCGACTTACTATTATTTCGATAGCAGTTATTGGAGGCTTAACGTATCTAGCCACAAAAAATCAATTTAATGATGAGTTTATTAATTATTTTGATGAAACTGTCCAGTTTAGAAGTGATACGGACTATATCAGTGATAACCTAACAGGAATTTATAATGTTGAATTTTCTGTTGGCAGTGGAGAAAGTGGAGGAATCAACAATCCAGAATACCTTCAAAAACTTAATGAATTTGAAGACTGGCTGAATCAACAACCAGAGGTAGTACATGTAAATGCCTTTAGCGAAGTAGCTCGTAGGGTTAATCGATCGATGCACGGTGATAATGAGTCTTACTACAAAGTACCCGCTAATCGGGAAGAAGCGGCTCAATACTTGTTGTTATATGAATTATCTCTTCCTTTTGGACTTGATCTGAATAATCAAATTAATGTAGACAAATCCGAAACAAGAGTTACAGCGACTATCGAAAACATCTCTAGTGCAGAAATGATCGCCTTCTCCAAACGTGCAGAACGTTGGTTAGAGGATCATACTCCGGAAGCGATGCATGCTATAGGAGTAAGTCCAACACTCATGTTTTCAAAACTTGGGTTCAGACAAGCCGATAGTATGTTTAAAGGAAATATCATCGCCTTGATATTGATATCCATAGTACTAATGCTTGCACTGCGCAACTTCAAATTAGGATTACTAAGTATCATCCCTAATGTGACCCCAGTTCTGGTAGGGTTTGGTTTCTGGGCCATGTACAAAGCACAAATTAATACCGGGATGGTGATTGTTTTTGGTATGACTCTAGGAATCATCGTAGATGATACGGTTCACTTTATGAGCAAATTTTTAAGGGCTCGACGAGAACTCAATTACGATGCTAAACAAGCAGTTATCTACGCTTTCGAAACCGTAGGTAAAGCCTTGGTGACGACAACCATTGTTTTGTTAGCTGGTTTTGCGGTCTTATCTACCTCTTCGTTCGCATTGAACAGCTATATGGCCAGGATAACGGTAATTATTATTGTAGCGGCATTGATCATTGATTTCATCTTACTACCATCACTACTTATTCTGATCAGTAAAAAGAGTGAAAGTAAAGAAAACGTACGTTCATTACAACCACAAATACAATTGGATAAATAAATCAAAAACTTCTAATAACAGTAGGGTTTGGGCTGATTGGCCCGAGACGAATCACCCGAATCTTGCTGTTATTCTTAACTAAAAATTATAAAAACAATGAAACAGTTATTTTTTGCAATTATTGCAATAGCAGGAATCGCTTCTTTATCTGCTCAAAGCGCAGAAGAAAGAGGGTTACAAATTGCCAAAGCAGCAGAACAAGCTGACCTGGGATTTGGAAGTTCTAAGGTAAAACTAAAAATGACCTTAAAGAATAAAAATGGTCAGACCAGTGAACGATATTTAGAAACAAGAACCTTAGAACTTACCGAAGATGGAGATAAGTCTTTAATCGTGTTTAATAGTCCAAAGGATGTAAAAGGTACTTCAACCCTAACCTTTACTCATAAAGTAGGTTCTGATGATCAGTGGTTATTTTTACCTTCTATCAAGCGAGTAAAAAGAATATCTTCTAATAATAAATCTGGTCCGTTTGTAGGAAGCGAGTTTGCTTATGAAGATCTATCTTCTCAAGAAGTAGAAAAATACGCCTACAAATTCCTGGAAGAAAAAGGAAATTTATTGGTAGTAGAACAAGATCCTGTAGACCCAAAATCAGGGTATACACGTCGTGTTGTGACTTACAACAAAGACAAAGGATATCGTATTGAAAAAGTAGAGTTCTATGATCGTAAAAACTCCCTTCTTAAAACGCTTACCTACACCGATTATAAGTTATACAAAGGAAAGTACTGGAGAGCACTTACCTTCAATATGGTAAATCACCAAAGTAATAAAGAAACCTTACTGAAGTTCGAAGAATACAATTTTGACATCAAATTATCAGACGAGGATTTTACACAGGTAGCATTACAACGAGCCGGTCAGTAAATTTTATTTCATGATGAAATACACAAGGCTTAGTTTGTTATATCCTATTATTGTTCTTTTAGTTAGTGGATTATTATTAATAATACAACCTAGCCTTGTGTTTTCAATATTAAACAGCAACACCTCATATCAACCCGATATCGCAAATTTGCTAGGCATGATGTTTATAGGGTTGGGCACTCTCATCACTTTGGTTTTTGGTATCGTGTTCAAAAAATATACAAATGGACAATACCTATACGATTGTTCTTTAGTATATGCTCAATTGTACTATTCTGCATCTATCAAAATCCATTTTTCGTCATGCTGCTATTTATTATTCTTATCGGGATTTTGATCACAATTTTTGGAATGGTAAAAGACCAGGAATTAAAAAAGTAAATACATGAAAATTATATATATCACATTTGTAGCGCTCCTATGCGCAGGGTTCAACATGCATGCACAAAACGATGATACCAAAAAAGCGGTTCAAGAATTCGAATTAGAATTAGAAGGAGAGTATCGTTATTTCTATAATGATGCCTTATTTGAAGGGCAGGAGGACCATTTCCCTTCTTTGGCTGTTCGACCAGAATATAATATCTCCTGGAACAAAGGTTATGAAAGCATCAATTTTAAAGGTTTTTTTCGTTTGGACGTAGATGATGAACGTACGCATTGGGATATACGCGAATTGTATTATCAAAAGGCAAAAAACAACTGGGAATTGAGCTTGGGTGTCAAAAAGATCTACTGGGGAGTTACAGAGAGTAATCATCTGGTTGATATCATCAACCAGACAGATGCGGTTGAGACTTTTGATGGCGAAGAAAAGTTAGGCCAACCTATGGCCCAGTTTACCTGGATCACTCAAAAATTTGGGACTTTCGACTTTTTTTATCTGCCATACCATCGTAGGCGTACTTTTGCAGGTGATAAAGGAAGATTACGCTTTCCGGTGGTAATTGATAAAGATGATTTGGAGTATGAAAGTGGAGCCGAAGAGTGGAGACAAGACCTTGCTTTTCGCTGGAAGCACTATTTTAATGCTTTTGATATTGGGCTTTCTTACTTTCATGGTAACGGAAGAGAACCTCTTTTTACTTTTGATACCACGGGAAATATAAATGCTTTTTACCCCATCATACATCAGGCCGGGTTGGATCTGCAAATTACTCATAATGCATTTCTATGGAAATTAGAATCCATCTATCGTCATGCTGAAGCTCAGGAGTTTGTAGCCCTTACCGCAGGATTAGAGTATACTTTTTCTAATATCGACGGAAATGGTCTAGATATAGGCCTTTTGGGAGAGTATTTGTACGATGAACGTGATGAGCTCGCGCTTAATGCTTTACAAAATGACATCTTCTTTGGAAGTCGTATTGCTTTTAACGATACTCAAGACACTTCAATTCTGATTGGTGGGATTTCTGACTTAGAATCCAGTAGCACTATTTTTAGCCTAGAGGCATCCAGACGTTTTGGAAGTACCTGGACCGCAGAAATTGAAGCTCGAATTTTTAATGATATCGATCAAAACGAGTTCATTCTTTCCAACTTTAGAGAGGATAGTTTTTTAAGGATCTCTATCTCCAAATACTTCTAGACGCATTCTTATAAGTCCACCGGATTGGTAGCCAAACTATTAAACAGTTTGGCTTTTGCCGTAAAGAACTTATTCTGTACTTCTATTCCTTTTAATCTGGCATCGATAAGGCTGCGTTCTCGAGAATTAATCAAAAACACAGAGCTCTCGCCAAAACTGAATTTACGTTCCTCTGCCTGTAATAAAGTGGTATAGTCTTTAACGATGTTTGCTATTAGTTCGTTTTGTGTTTCAAAAGACTCTAACTCAGCATAAATGGCATTGATTTTATTCTGAATTTGCAATTCGGTAGTTTGTCTTTCAAATTTAGCATCCTGAACCTTGAATTTAGCCAACTTTAAGTCCCCTCTTTCTTTTCTCAAAAACAACGGAAACTCAAAGGTAATTCCTCCTTTATATTCTCGTGTGGTAAACGAATTACCCACATCGGGCGTCTCGGTCAAAAAGTTATACTCCAGATCTATTCTAGGCAAGAGTTTATTCGCCTTTAATTTCCGATCAACCTCTAATCCTTCAATCTTATACCCTAGTGATCTTAGTTTCGGGTGGTTTTCCAAAGTAAATTCACTCAATGGATTCCCTTGAATCTCTAAAGTAACATCAATAATTTGATCCAGGTTGTTATCAGGAACTACTTCGGGTTGTAACTCTACAGGAACATTTCCTTCTAACCATAAGAAATTAGATAACTGTAACGAAGTTTTCATCAACTTCACTTTGGCCTGTTCCAAACTCAACGCACGATTTTGCACAGTGATTTTGGCTTCAACCGTATCGATTGCTGCTTTATCTCCAGCCAAAGCACTTTGCTTAATCCCTCGAAATCTAATCTCAGCATTATTCAAAAAATTCTCATAGATCTCCTTTTCATTAAATGCTTTTAACCAATCAAAGTACGCCAAGGAGGCATCATATAGAATTTGATTGACCAATAGATCGCGATCGGCTTTGGTTTGCTCTCTAAAAATCTTTGCCTTTTGCAACGTAGCCATACGCTCATTGATCCAAAACCCTCTTGCTACAGAAACCGAAATACCAGCATTAAAAAGCCCATCTTCGGGGATGAAGTTTTCTGGATTCAAAAATTCACCCTCGTTCTGCTCAAAACCTCCTTTGAGCTCAATACCATACCAGGTAGGGATTTTGAAAGTAGCATTCAACAAATCGTAATACTCACTTCCTTTAAACTTCTTTCGGTCGTAGTCTACTTCAATTTTGGGATCAAAACCTCCTCTGGCCTTCATCAAATTAGCCTCTCCTATATTAATATTCAGCTCTGCTTGCCTAGCAATAGGATGATATTTTTTTACGTACCCTAAGTACTCTTCAAAGCGAAGTGTCAACTCATTATTGTCTTGGGCATGCAAAGAAACTATCCCTAATAAAACGATCAAAAATGCGATTTTCTTCATCTTATTTCTTTCCAACTTTTGCTGTCTCTCCTACAGGTTGATAATAATTTGGTGGGAAACCATTCAGTTTTCGCCATAACTCAAACCAAATGGGTACATCCTCTAGCAATGCAATAGAATTAGCTCCTGATCCTACTCGTATGTCTTTGGGCCAATCATGATCATCAGCATCTGGAGCGATAAGTACACGGTATTTACCGTTATCACTAATAAACGTTTCGATAGCCACCACTTTACCACCATAGGTACCGTAAGATACATTTGGCCAACCGCTAAATATAATCACCGGCCAACCGTCGAATTGTATACGCACTTTTTCACCAATATGAATCAATGGTAAATCGATAGGTTTTACAAAAGTTTCTACTGCGAGTTCATAGTCAGCAGGCATGACACTTAACAACTGATCTCCTTCTTTAAAAGTTTCACCTACACCAGCGCGAATAGCCTTATTTATAAAACCATCCTGTGGAGCACGGATGTAGTATAAATCATTACGAATTTCGTAATTCGTATATTCATTCTCCAGCTTGGTCACTTGAGCCTCTGCATCAAACTGACTAGATTGGGCAGTAAACTTATCACTACGAGCCTTTGCGATCTTATCTGTATATTCGGCTGTCACTCGATTGATTTCTACTTCGGCATTAATAACATCATTTTTACTCGCCAATAATTTATTCTCTTGTGAAATTAATTTTGCTTGCGTTTCCTGAAGCTTTAATCGTTTTTCTTCTACATCGGTCAATGCCTTAAGTCCCTCGCTTTCTAGCTGCACAGTACGATCATATTGGCGCTGCGCAATCGAAATATTGGTTTTGGCTGCTTCCAGATCAATACTATCACTTTGTACTTTTAATCGAGATTGCATCAACTTATTTTTAGCTTGTTGCAATTTCAAACCTCTTTCATTGATGAGTGCATTGGCTTGAATGTCCAGAGCTTTTACCTTTTCCTGATAAGAGGTCACCGCCATCGATTTCGCCTTGATTTGCTTCCCTGTTCGTTGCACCAAATTGGGATCAAAGTACTCATTCTTTACTTCGGAGATAAACAAGATTGTATCTCCTTTTTTAACAAAATCTCCTTCCTTCACATACCACTGTTCGATACGCCCTGGTATAGGAGATTGAATAGTTTGCGGTCTGTGATCAGGTTTTAAGGTAGTTACATTCCCTACTCCCGAAATATTTTGTGTCCAGGGCAAGAACATAATGATAATAGTAATCCCGGCAAACACCTTCAAAAAACGATTAAAGTATTTGTAATGCCTTCTATGAAAGACTTTCTCTACAGCCTTATATTCTGAAAGATCTACCTTTTTATTTAGTTTATTATGGGTGATATTCAACATAACGCTTTATTTTTCACTTACAATTTTTCCTTTTTCTATCTGAATAATACGACCACATCTTTTGGCCCATTTATTATTTTGACTCACTACAACCAATGCCCAAGGTCTTTCTGGAGCGGTTAGGAAATCCATAATACGAGACACCTCATTTTCATCGAATTGATCCAGAGGATCTTTAAGGATCAATAATTTTGGTCTTCGCACTATACCTCTAGCTAACACTATTTTTTTGGACACCGTGTAAGAGATTTGCTTTCCTTCGGGATAAATAATGGTATTCAACCCTTTGGCTTGTTCTTTTACAAATTGTGTTAATCCCACTTGCTCTAATGCCCAATACACATCCTCATGTGGGATTGTACTATCTCCAAAGGTGATATTTTCTAAGATGGTTCCTTCAAACGGTGATTCCTCGGTAAGCGATTGCCCCAAATGCGCTCTGTAGTAGTTTAAATTGATCCCAGATAGATCTACATTATTTACATAGACCTTACCCGTATCAGGCTTTATCAAACCTGCGATTAAGCGTAACAGGGTGGATTTACCCGATCCATTGGATCCTTGTACCAAAATGGTACAGTCTTTTGTTATAGACAATGAGATATCATCCAAAATTTTCTTACCTGCTTCTCGGGTTGTATAGGTTACATGATCTAGCTCTACAGTAAATCCTTCATTTTCTTTGAATGGCTTCTCACCTTCCTGTGGTTCTAGATTTTTATCAACTACTTGCCCAAGCTTTTCAAGAGAGGTCAGCACATCATAAACTGATTCTAGGCCAGTAATCAGTTTTTCTACAGATCCAATAACCAATACAATGATAATCTCTGCTGCCACAAATTGCCCGATATTCATTTCCTGATTGAGTACTAGAATACCTCCAATAAGTAACAAACCAGCAGTTACCAGTACCTTGAAACCAATCATTTGAATAAACTGAATGACCAACACCTTGAAATGACTTTCTCTTGCTGAAAGATACTCGGTCACCAAAGCATCATTTTTTTGCAATGCTAAGTTGGTCTTACCAGACAATTTAAAGCTCACAATAGATCGAGCAATTTCCTGAATCCAGTGAGCCACTTTGTACTTACTTTTAGATTCTTTCAAACTGGTTTCTAATCCTCTCTTTGCCGTGTATTTAAACACCACATATACCAGCAACAGCAGTAAAATTCCATAGATAATAAAAAACGGATGGTAGAATGACAAGAGCATCAATCCAAATATAATTTGTAACAATGCCGCCGGAAAATCTACCAGGATTTTCGACAAACCTTTCTGAGTTGTTAAGGTATCAAAAAAGCGATTTGCCAATTCTGGAGGGTAATAATTACGTAGTTCACTCATCTTTATCTTTGGAAAACGATACGTAAACTCAAAAGAAGCACGAGTAAAGATTTTTTGCTGAACATTTTCAATAATTCTGATCTGCATCAATTGAAGCATTCCTGCAAAAACAACCCCAAGGGTTACCAATATTACGAGGATGATCCAGGAAGTACTAATTTGAGCTCCTTGTATGAGGTTGATAATTGCCTGTATACCCAGGGGTAAAGACAAATTCACTAATCCCGCAAAAATAGCATAGTAAAAGGTTTGTAAAATATCTTTTTTATCCAGCTGCAAAAGACCTATTAGTCTTTGCCAAGCGGTTAAAACAGTTTTGGCCATTTGGGTTATTTTAAAGATTTAAACACTAGGTCTACAAAATAATTTGAAGGAGTAACTTTTTCGCTACAATCGGTAAGTGTAGCAAAGTGCTCCTGTAAAAAATGTTGATGCAATGCACCTTCGATTACTGTACTTGCCAAGCTTGAAGGGTATTTATATTTTTTATTGTATTCATGAATCATATCTTTTAACCGAGTTACTAAACGCTTGTAGATCAAAAAATATCCTTCCTTATTCTCGCGGTCAACTTCCTTGGTCAGATAAGATTTTGAGTATTCATTGATTACAATTTTGTTGAGAAGCACCTCATTAATATGAGAAAAAGAGGAATCTTGCTGTACAGTTTGGGTTATAATTTCTATCGCTCTTCTCAATTTCTCTTCTGAATTAGGAATACTATTGGTAGCAAAAACCAATTGGTACTCTAACCACCCCCAATACCAAGAGGTAAGATAGAGCAATAGCTTATGTTTATTTTCAAAATACCTATATATAGAACTCTCATTAGATCCAATTTTATCTCCTAGTTTTTTGAAGGTAAAGCCCTCAAACCCTATTTCATGAATCATAAGAATGCTATGTTCTATAATGCGTTTCCCTAAATCCGAAGATTCTGGATCCTTGATATAGATCTTATCGTTGATATTTACCTTTAAATCTTGCAACAAGAATTTCATTTGCTCGCAATTTTAAAATTATTATGTGCAAAAATAAAAGTAATACTATTACATCATAACAGATTAACTTTTATTTAACCCATGTGCAGCTTTTAAGAAATCAATGATATTGTTAAATTTGTAAAAAAAGTAACTCTCAATTAACAATAAACTAATTTGACAATGAAAAAAATCTTAATTATTGCGTTTTTGGTATTTTTGACTACCAATGCTCAAGAAAGCAACGTTAAACAAACCAACGCTACAGTTGGTGATGAATTAGTGATAGGTGCTCCTTCTTCTCAAGAATTTGAACATATTCATTTTCCGAAAACAAATTTTATCATCAAAAAAGGAGGAATAGCAAATTATAAAGCTCTTACCGGAAAGACGGTAATTATTACCAACGTAGATACCAGTAATGGAAAAAATGTGGTAACCGTAAAAAGGAAAGATGGACTTAAATTCTTTAATCGTATCGCTACGGTAAAAATCAACCTGGACAAAGCAATTTCTAGTGGAGAAATTAAATCCTAAGGCTATAGACATAAAAAAACCATCCCGATATCGGGATGGTTATTTATTGTAAAAGTTCAAAGCTTAATTCTATTCTCAGATATTAATTTGTTTCTTAGTATAAGAATTCTAAAGCTACAACGTCGAAGTTACTAAACTCTCCGTCTTCGCTTCCATCGAAACAAGAAATCATTAAAGAACCAGAATCAAGTCCTGAAGCTCCCCAACGATTTTCACTTGGTGTTCCAGGTACATTGATAGCACCAACAGTACTAGCACCTTCGTTAATGTTATCACATCTTCTTCTTGCGTAGTCTGTGTGTCTAAAACCAACAGCGTGACCGATCTCGTGCCCGATTACGTGCTCATTTACGTTGTTTACATTACTTCCACCGAAAGTTCCTGTTCCAGCGTTGATTTGGATGAACTTACCTGGTCTTCCTCCACTTGGGAATTCAGCTTGTCCTCCAGCTCCAGACGCTCCATTGTTATAAACTACCATATCAGCTGCCTGGAAGTTTGTACCAAAAGTTAATCTAAAGTTTAATGTAGTATTAATTCTATTATAGTTGTTAACCGCCCACTGTAATCCAGTACGCATGTTAGACGTAAGCGCACAACAAGAACCTGTATATCCTAAGATATCGATAGTTCTATTACCACTACTAATAAGGTTATTAGTTCTGTACTGTTTGTCGTTACCATCGGCTTCTAGTGCATGATCAGCAAGCTGATTAAGTGGAATAAAAATATCACCGGCAAAAATACCTTTTTGAGCAGGTAAGTCAAAGTGTTTCTGACTTCCATAATAGGCATCTCCAGGATTAACTCCCGCTGCCCATAAACCAGCTTTATGCTCTTCAGTTAATTCGGATGCAACTTCAGGTGCAGTTTCGTTAGCGATTTCGTCTTTTTGGCAAGATGTAGCAAAACCAGCTACAATAGCACATAGTGCTAATAATTTGATTTTTTTCATTTTTAATAAGTTGAGTTTGTGTAGTTACTAATACAATATAAAACAGTTACCTTTTATATTGCTTGCAAATTTTGATAAAGCTTTGAACTTTTACGAATTTGCGGGTTGAATATATGACATTTTTTTTGAAATATCAGTTAATATTTTGAACTATTTATTGAAAATACGGGAAAACCGTACGATTTTTTCAAAGAAAAATAAAATTCACTTCGATTTAATCAAGGCAAAAATCGACCAAATACACAGTTTATTTAAGAGTATTTTTTGTTAATAAACTATTAAAACCTACCGTATTTCATGAGTTGTTAACACTTTCATAAAAGAGAATAAATTCCTGACAAAACAAAACCCGACAGAAAGTATTTTCCTACAAATTATAAAAATGAGCTTATCCTTGACGAAAAAAACCGAAAACTTAATTTTTACACAGATTTAAGTCAAAAAAATATGACTTAATCATTGTCTTAAAACGCAAAAAACAACCAAAAAGGCTGTTTTTTTATGTATATATATTATATTATTTACACTATTTCGGCACTAAGACCTGCTTCAAGTAGTTTCGAGCAACGCGGTACTAATTCTTTATAAGCACCTGTTTTTACCGTACATTTTCCCGTATAATGTACCAATAAAGCACATTGTTCGGCCTGAACCGGGGTATGCTCACAAGAATAGATCAATGTCTCAATCACATGATCAAAGGTATTTACATCATCGTTGTATAAAACAATTTCATTATTGCTTTGATCAACTGATTTTTCCAATACTTCTTCTAATACTTTTTCCTGAGTACTCATGGAGGATAATTTTATACAAATATACTAACTTAAGCGTTTCAATTAACAGATTGTATGATTATTTCAACTCATAAGAAGCTGCTATCCAATTATTTCTGTCAAAATTATTCACAAACTGAAAACCTTGCTGTTCACAAGCTTCTGTAATTACCGGTAAATCTTCTTTATAAAAACCACTCAGGAGCAATGTTCCCTTATCCGAAAGTGATTCGGCATACCTGGGTATATCCTTTAATAAGATGTTACGATTGATATTTGCGATAATTAAGTCGTATTTCTTGTCTTTGATCAGGGCCACATCCCCTTCATATGCAGTTATAGCGACACATTGATTCCTTTCGACGTTCTCCATAGTATTCAAATAACACCAATTATCAATGTCGATCGCGTCAATTGGTGAGGCTCCTCTCATCTCTGCGAGAATAGCTAACACTCCTGTACCACATCCCATGTCCAACACTTTTTTATCATTCAAATCCATACGTAATAGATGCTGTATCATCATATGCGTAGTTTCATGATGTCCTGTACCAAATGACATTTTTGGTTCGATAATGATATCATAATCCGTATCCGGTTGATCATGAAATGGTGCTCGCACAGAACATACTCCGTCTACAACAATAGGATTAAAATTCTTTTCCCATTCACTATTCCAGTTTACCTGCTCTATCTCTTCAAAGGTATGGGTGATTTTAAATTCTTCTGATTGTAGTATGTGTATTTCGTCAAGAATATGCTCATTCCATTCTTCTTTTTGGATAAATGCTTGTACTCCTTCTTCGGTTTCTACAAAACTTTCAAAACCAGCATATCCTAACTCTGCAATAAGAATTTCTGAAGCTGGTTGCAATGGGGTTATCGTGAAATAATACCCCAAATATATTGGATTAGACATGGTGTTATTTTGTGCGCAAAGGTAATCTTTTACCAACAAAAAAAGCACCTCATCAGTATATGAAGTGCTTCAACTAAATTATATCAGTATATCTTTAAATCGCGTTGGCAATTGCAGAAAAACTTTCGGCATCCAAAGAAGCTCCTCCAATCAATCCCCCATCTACATCTTCTTTGGCAAAGATCTCTTCGGCATTGTTTGGTTTTACACTTCCTCCGTATAAGATGGAAACCTGATCAGCGATGTCGTTATCAAATGCCTTTGCAATAGTTGTTCGAATAAACGCATGCATTTCTTGAGCTTGTTCTGGTGATGCGGTCTCACCCGTTCCTATGGCCCAAACAGGTTCATACGCTAATACTACATTTTTCCAATTTTCGGCAGCGATATGAAATAATCCATTTTTAAGTTGACTTTCTACGACAGCAAAGTGATTTCCGCTTTTTCGATCTTCTAGCTCTTCTCCAAAACAGAAAATAATTCTCATGTTATGTTTGATAGCGGTATTTACTTTTTCTGCTAATAGCGCATCAGTCTCACCAAAATATGCACGTCGTTCACTATGCCCTAGAATAACGGTTTCTATCCCTATATTTTTAAGCATACTTGCTGCTATTTCCCCAGTAAATGCACCATTCTCGGCCTGATGCATATTTTGAGCAGCTACATTTATAGTGGTATCTTTCAATGCTTGACTAGCACCATATAGGTTAACAAACGTAGGTGCCACAATAATATCTGCAGATGTTTCTCCTAATTTGCTTTTTAATTCTGAAAGCAAAGTTTCAGTTTCGGCCAGATTCTTATTCATTTTCCAGTTTCCGGCTACAATTTTTTTCTCATGAATTTTGATTTATAATTTGGTTAACGTGTGGTTACAAATGTTGTTGAAGGCTGTTTAAGTTCTAATTCTAGGATCCAACCAGCCATAGATAATATCGACAAATATATTGATTAGAATAAACATTGTGGCTACGATTAATACAGAACCCATTATTATAGGCAGATCCAGTGTATTCAATGCGTCTACAATCTCTTTTCCTAATCCATTCCATCCAAAAATATACTCTACAAATACAGCCCCAGCTAACATAGATGCAAACCAACCCGATACTGCTGTTACCACAGGGTTTAATGCATTTTTGAGCGCATGTTTTCGTATGATCTTTACCAGCGATAGACCTTTTGCTTTTGCCGTTCTGATATAGTCTTGATTCATTACCTCCAATAACGAATTACGCATCAGCTGAGTTACTACAGCCAGAGGCCGTATTCCCAAAACAATTGCAGGTAATATCAAGTTTTTCCATTGGATATAACTTCCCTCTCCAAAATCATCAACTTCATATAAACTACCTGTCATATTAAGGTTGGTAAATTCGTGTAATACATACCCAAATAACCAAGCAAAAATGATTGCACTAAAAAACGAAGGAACACTCATCCCTAAAGTGCTTAATAATTGAATCGTTCTATCTACCCAGGTATCTTTGGTTAATGCACTAACAACTCCTAGAAAAATTCCTAAAAATATGGCAATGCAAATTGCCGAGATTGCCAAAACTGCTGTATTTGGTAGCGTTTCTCCTATTACTTGACTTACCTTTTTTCCATTTTTCTGAAATGAAGCTCTTAAATAGGGTAGCTTGACAACGATCGCCGTATTCCCCACACTAAATAAGCGACTGTAACTATATTTATTATCATCTAAAAATGTAAAGTCATCAGGGTTTTGACTATGAAAAGATACAGGTGATAAGTCGTTGAGATAATACATATACTGCTTAGAAACCGGTTGATCAAACCCGTATTTCTTTCGAACCGCCTGCAGTTGTTCTTCGGTTTCGTTTTGACCGAGCATCATTTGTGCAGGATCTCCAGGTAATAAGGTGAAAAGCAGAAAAATAACGGTTATCACCCCCAGCAAAGTAAGTAATGCATACCCTATTTTATTAAGGAAATAACCTACCATTATTGTTTCTGGTTTTTATAAAGAAAGTTTCTCGGCGTCATTCCAATGTAACTTCTGTACAATAGTACCTTTTTTCAGTTTAACAATTCCCGGATTTGAACGTAAAATAGTCTTCAACGCGGTTTCATCTGTCGTATAAAAATCGAAGTTGAGATTGTATTTTACTTTCACTTCGGCAATATCTTTTGGAGTAGATGCGGTAAGTCCGATTACCTGATACCCCTCTGCAATGGCTTTATCGGTTATTCCTTTGACCGCATTAAAACCTTCTGCCTCACTTTTTGACAAATTATAGGTAACAATCAGTATTAAATTATCCTGAGACAAAAACTCTGATGTATAATCTCCACCATCTTTTTCTATAGCAAAATCATGAATCGGTGGCTCATACCCTTCTTTTACAGTTTCTGTTTCGACACTAATAAATTTTCCTTCAACTTTTGGATAATCTCCACTAGTGGTTACTATTTGTTCTTCTCCATTAACTTCAAATTTCCAATGGTAAGCAAATTCAGCTTTTGGAGCATCTTCTGGCACCTGCATACCCTGTTCGATATTCACTCCTACTTTATACGCTCTGAAATCAAATGCCGGTAAATGCATCAGCACGTAGTAGGCAAACCCTAAACAGGCGGTAAAACTTGCAAAAACAATCCATTTGTGAGTAGGAATCGGACCGACTGGAGTAATATAACGTCGTCCAAAAAACAAGATTAATATTAGGATTAACAAGATTACATCTTTGGTAAAGGATTCCCAGGGTGTTAACGGTAGCGCATCTCCAAAACATCCGCAATCGGTTACCTTATTAAAATATGCCGAATAAAAAGTGAGGAATGTAAAAAACACAATCATCAATAACAACGACCACACCGTAAACTTTGGTAAATAACCCAGAATTAGTGTAATTCCCAAAACAACCTCAAAAATTACCAGAAACACGGCTATTAATAGGGCATACGGAATTAAAAATTCAAGATTAAGTACACCTTCACCAAAATACTCTTGAAGCTTATAGGAAAAACCCAATGGATCATTAAGTTTAATAAATCCCGAAAACAAAAAAAGTGCTGCAACAAAAATTCTGGAGAAAGTGACTAGTATTTTCATGTGATGATGTAATTATTTTTTTAGGGAAATCCTGCACAATATAGTGTGGATTGTAGATTGTTATTTTTAGTTTAACACTATTTTATACCTATTTCTTGTCTTCTTCACCCAGATGAATCATGGCAAACACTGCATAGTTAATCATATCCTGATAATTGGCATCGATACCTTCACTCACAAGGGTTTTCCCTTTATTATCTTCAATTTGCTTGACTCTTAATAATTTCTGAATGATCAAATCTGTTAGCGAACTTACCCGCATATCACGCCAAGCCTCACCATAATCATGATTCTTATTCATCATCAACTCTTTGGTAATTGTAATATGCTTATCATACAAAGCGGTAGCTTCTTCTACTTCCAGATCTGGCTGATCCACGATTCCCTTTTCTATTTGTACAAGAGCCATGATACTATAATTGATAATCCCAATAAACTCCGGCACTTCTCCTTCATCCACCTTTCGCACGGCATTCTCCTGAAGACTACGTATACGCTGTGCTTTTATAAAAATTTGATCTGTTAAAGACGGAAGTCTAAGGATTCTCCATGCACTACCGTAATCCTTCATTTTCTTTACAAAGAGATCTCGACATGTGCTAATTACTTCATCATATTGTATCGAAGTATCTTGCATATAACTGTTGAATTTTGCGTAAATTTCGCTTTAATATGGGAATTAAAAAAATCATAGCTCAAGTTTAGAAATAAAAAACCCAAAAACTCAAGAATGACGATAAACTGTAAAGGTTCTTTAATTGATTTATCTAGCCCAAAAGTAATGGGAATACTCAATCTTACTCCAGACTCATTTTATGACGGAGGTAAGTATAAAAATGAAGCTCAAATTTTACTACAAACTGAAAAAATGCTGAAAGAAGGAGCTACATTTATAGATGTAGGCGCATATTCTTCTCGGCCTGGAGCGGATCACATTTCTGAAGAAGAAGAAAAAGCAAGAATCCTACCTATTATTGAGTTGTTGGTTATAAAGTTCCCAGAAATCCTGCTCTCCATTGATACATTTAGAAGTACTATTGCAAGGCAATGCATATTAGCCGGTGCAGCTCTAGTTAACGATATTTCTGCTGGTAATTTGGATACAGAGATGATTCCTGTGGTTGGAGATCTCAAAGTCCCTTACATCATGATGCATATGAAAGGTACTCCTCAGACCATGAAAACCTTGGCCACATATGATAATCTCCTTACCGATATTAACTTATATTTTTCTGAACGAATAGCTATAGCAAGAAAACATGGAATTGATGACATCATTATTGACCCAGGTTTTGGTTTTGCAAAAAACGTAACTCAAAATTTTGAGTTATTAAAACATCTAGAAATTCTACAATTTCATAAGTTACCCATCTTAGCAGGCTTATCCAGAAAGTCTATGATTTACAAAACATTAGATATCAATCCTACCGATGCTCTAAACGGAACTACAAGCCTGAATACTATAGCCTTAACCCAAGGAGCATCGATATTAAGAGTACATGATATAAAAGAAGCTGTAGAATGTGTTTCTTTAATCAATGCACTGAAAAGTTAATTTTTTCTATTTTTACAAAAACACCGAGCTTTTGGATTTAATCAACCTAAGAATACTTGATATATTAGATATTGTACTTGTTGCTTTTCTATTGTACTATATCTATAAGTTGGTTAAGGGTACAGCGGCAATCAACATTTTTATTGGGATCGTTATTATTTATCTGGTTTGGAAACTCACCCAGTTTCTGGCTATGGAGATGTTGAGTAGTGTTTTGGGCGAATTTATTGGTGTTGGGATGTTTGCCTTGATTGTTGTTTTTCAGCAAGAAATCAGAAAATTTCTATTGATGATTGGATCTACCAATTTTGGCAGAAGAAGAAAATTTCTAAGGCAACTCAAATTTATAAGAGATACTCCCGAAGATAGTGCAACCAATGTAAAAGCTGTCGTTGAGGCCTGCAAGAGCATGTCGACTACGTATACAGGTGCACTGATCGTTATCAAAAGAAACACATCTTTGGATTTTGTAAAAACTTCTGGTGATGCTATGGATATTTTGGTCAATACGCCTATCATAGAAAGTATTTTCTATAAAAACAGTCCGTTGCATGACGGGGCCATGGTTATAGAGGATAATCACATTCTCGCTACTCGGGTAATTCTACCGGTGACCCAAGAAAGTACAATGCCTTTGCGTTTTGGACTTCGACATAGAGCTGCGGTAGGAATCACCGAAAAGACAGATGCTCTTGCCTTGGTAGTAAGCGAGGAAACCGGGAAACTTTCTTATATCAAAAATGGCGAATTTGTCATTTTTAAAACCGAAGAAGAACTAATTGAAAAAATAAAAAGAGACTTGAGTTAATGAGCGAATTGATTCCTATTTCCAATTGTAAAAACTGTGGAACCCAAGTTGAACATCATAACTTTTGCCCCGATTGTGGCGCAAAAAAAATTACGAAACGCATTACATTCGGAAACCTCACTGAAGAGCTTACTGAAAAATATTTCAACATAGACAACTCTCTAATTCGAACTATTAAAGATCTCATGATTAAACCAGGTGTTGTAATTGATGGGTTTATCAATGGGGTGCGTAAAAAATACATCAATGTGATTTCTTATTTTTTGATTTCGATCACATTAAATGGACTTACCCTTTTTTCTTTAAAAAAGTATTTTAATCAGTCTGTTGTTGATTTGAGTAGCATCAAAGAGGATCAAGAATGGATAACCACTTTCTATGACATGTTATATGATTATCAAGGGATTTCAAGTTTTGCCTTTATCCCTCTCTATGCATGGATATCCAAAAAGGTTTTTTCAAATTACAAGAAGTACAATTTTACCGAGCATATTGTAATCAACATGTATATCACAGCTCATTCATCGATAGCTATGTTTGTTCCAATAATGACATTATTGATTTTTGGGTTTCGGTACCAAGATCTTTCATTTTTTACGCTACTTTTTAGTTTTCTATACAGTATTTATGCTTTCAAAGATCTATACCAATTGAATTGGAAACAAATAACCTTAAAGACCTTAAGATTGTTTTTAATACTCTTTGTACTTTCCATTATATTATTTCTTGTAGCAATCATCATAGCTATCGCTAAGGTTGTAATGGAAGGAAGGTTTAACAACGAAACGGCAATGTTATTCTAATTACCACAAATTACACTTCGGCAAACTGCACCTCGTATAAATTGCGATAATATCCATCACTAATTTTCAAAAGTTCATTGTGATTACCTTCTTCTACAATAGTTCCTTGATCCATTACGATAATTTTGTCTGCATTTTTGATTGTTGCCAAGCGATGTGCGATGACTATAGAAGTCCTTCCTTTTGTTATTTTATCAGTAGCATCTTGGATTAGTTGCTCGCTATGAGAATCGATTGAGGAGGTGGCTTCATCCAACACTAAAATTCCCGGATTGGTTACATAAGCTCTCAAAAATGAAATTAATTGCCTTTGACCAGAGGACAACATCACTCCTCTTTCTTTTACATTATAGTGATACCCTTCGGGAAGACTCATAATAAAGTCATGAATCCCAATCTCTTTGGCTGCAGCCTGCACCTGTTCTTCTGTAATTTCTGGATTATTGAGTGTAATATTATTTAATATGGTATCTGCAAACAAAAACACATCCTGAAGTACTACCGCAATATGACTACGAAGTGATGGTAGTGAGACTGTTTTAATATCTGTTTTATCGATAGAAATAGTACCACTATCAATTTCATAAAACCTGCTTAACAAATTAATGATGGTAGACTTTCCGGCTCCGGTTGCTCCTACAATCGCCACCGTTTCTCCAGCTTTTACATTTAGAGAAATACCTTTAAGTACTTCTTCTCCTTCAAGATAGCTAAACCGAACCTTTTCAAAATCTATATCTCCATGAATATTATTCAATGTAATCGACCCCTTATTTTCGATAGTAGCCTCAGTATCTAATACGGCAAAAACTCTGTTGGCTGCTACCATTCCCATTTGTAAGGTATTGAACTTATCTGCTATCTGACGTAATGGTCTAAATAGCATTTGAGACAGTTCTATAAACGCTACTACTACACCCAGAGTAATCACATCTCCCTGCGCTGCTTTTAATCCTCCAAACCAAACAATAAGTCCTATTGTTACAGAACTTGACATTTCGGCAATGGGAAAAAAGATAGAATTATACCACACTGTTTTTATCCAGCCTTTTTTGTGTTTTTCATTGATTTCTTTGAAATTGGTAAATTCAGTTTCTTCTCGGGTAAACAATTGCACAATCTTCATCCCCGTGATGCGTTCCTGCACAAAAGAATTCAGATTAGAAACTTGAGTTCTTACTTCTTCAAAAGCGGCTTTCATCTTCTTTTGAAAAACTCGGGTAGCATATACAATAAGCGGTAATATCACTAACACCAAAAGCGTAAGTTGCCAACTTTGGTAGAACATATACCCAAGGATTACCAACATTTTGAGAAGATCACTAATGATCATAAATAACCCTTGACTAAATATACTGGCTATGGTTTCAATATCACTTACTGCCCTCGTTACCAAACGCCCAACAGCAGATTGATCATAGTATTGTTTCTTGAAACCCAGCATATGGCGAAACAACTTTATTCTAATATCCAGAATTACTTGTTGCCCTAACCAATTAGCAAAATAGATGAATAAAAATTGGGAGATTACTTCTAGAAACAGGACTCCAACCATCAAAGAAATGAAGTACATCAACAACTCTCCGTCTTTGGGTATAATAGTCTTATCGATTACTTGTTGTAATAAATAAGGACGCAACACACCAAAAACCGATAGCATAATTGCTGCAAAAGCAACAAAATAAAATGTAAATCGATAGGGTTGGGTATATGAAATCAACCGTTTAAAAAGTCTGAAATCAAATGCTTTACCGCTCTTTTCTGCCATTTAGTTGATAAATATTATCAGGATATTGAACATTAGTAAGGTATAATCCATGAGCTGGTACTGAATACCCTGCTCTACTACGATCCTCACTTTTAATTATGGTAATCAAATCACTAACTGCTAATTTACCTTCACCAATTTCTATAAGTGTACCAACAATCGCTCTTACCATATTACGCAGAAAACGATTTGCTGAAATCGAGAAGACCAAATCATCACCATATTTTTTCCAATATGCTTCAGTAATGGTACAATTATACGTTTTTACATCGGTTTTGGACTTACTAAAGCATTTAAAATTGGTATAGTTTAACAGTAATTTAGCAGCTTCATTCATGCTATCTACATCCAGTTTCTTTTTAAAATAATAGGATTTATCCAACATAAAAGGATTCTTTACCAGTGTAAGATGATACTCATAAGATCTACTTACTGCATCAAATCTCGCATGTGCATTTACAGCTACTTCTTGTACGTTTCTTACCGCTATCTCCGGAGGCAAAATAGAATTCAATTTATATTTTAAATCTTCAGAATCTATATCTTTTTCGATATCGAAATGAGCCATAATTTGTTTGGCATGAACTCCTGTATCCGTTCTTCCTGCTCCAACAATATCAATCTTAGTTCTAAGAACAGTAGACAAACCGTTTTCAATTACTTCCTGAACCGAAATTGCATTCGGTTGACGCTGCCATCCATGATATGGAACACCATTATAAGAAAGTTCTAAAAAGTATCTCAAAGTATTTTATTTTTGCATAAAATCAGAAGCAAATATAACTCTAAAAATAGAGATTTATCGCACTTCTTGATTCCCTATTTAATTCTACTATTTTGAAAAAAATTCTTTTATTAAGCGACACCCACAGCTACATTGATGAGCGAATCTTACATTATGCAAAAGAAGCTGATGAAGTTTGGCATGCTGGCGACATTGGAGACCTAAAAGTTACCGACGCTATTGAAGCACTGACCCCACTAAAGGGAGTACATGGTAACATAGATGATAGCAAAATAAGAGCTACCTTCCCGTTACATCAGCGTTTTGTTTGCGAAGGAGTCCCTGTTTGGATCACACATATCGGTGGATACCCTCCAAAATACAATCCACAAACCAGAGCCGAAATCCAAAATAATCCTCCCAAGCTGTTTATCTGTGGTCACTCGCATATTCTTAAAGTAATCCCCGATCCAAAAAACGGATTGTTACATATGAATCCGGGAGCAGCTGGAAAACACGGTTTTCACAAGGTAAGAACAATGCTTCGTTTCACGGTTCATGATGGAGCTATAGAAAACCTTGAAGTTATTGAACTTGGAAAAAAATAAAACCCGAAGTTGGCATACTCCGGGTTTTAACGCACTAATACTACTAAGATGTTAGGTTTATCGTAATCGATCAACAGATTTTACAAGATCTTCATCCTTTTTAATGGCTTTGTTCGCCAACACTAATAAAACGATAGAAATAATAGGAATCAGCATCCCAATACCTTTCTCAGAAATCATAGTTTCTCCAGATATAGTTAGAGACCAATAAACAAATACTCCTAGTAAAATAAAGTTTAATAAGATATTGATACGCCCCAATACAAATTGAAGCTTTCTATTTTTAAACAAAAAAATACTACCCAAAGACAAGGCTGCAGATCCAAAACACAAACCTATTAATAGAGGCTGTTGTTTCACAAATAATTCTACTCCTTGTTGATCAAAACCATAAGGAAATACCATACTTACACCACCACATACTGCGGCCGCTAATAATAGATATACTGTTTGAATTCTTTGTAGCATTACAACTTTTTCTTACGGGAAAGCAAAAATAAGAGTTTCTTTTTATAAATAGGCTTAAAAATTAAAAATAAAGTCGTATACTTGCAGCACAAAATCTGTAACCCATTCAATCAAGGTTACTTACCTTCAAAATAAAATTTTCCTAGAAATCTTCTTTAGAAATTTATACCTAAGAAAATTTATATCAAACGTAAATTATATAACACATTTAAATGTTAGAAATTTCAGAATTAAAAGCGAAGAAGCTTCCTGAATTGCAGGAAATTGCAAAAAGCCTTAATGTACCCAAATACCGTTCTTTAAAGAAATTAGATCTGGTATATCAAATCTTGGATCATCAGGCAGCAAATCCTGATGCCTTAAAAGAAACTGCAGCCAAAGATTCGGCACCTACAGGCGAGAAAACTCAAAAAAGCCTGCAAACCCTCGTCAAAGAAGACCAAGAACGAGAAAGCCAGAGGGAGCAAATACTGCGACCAACGACAACAAAAACGAACAGGCGAACAGCAACAATACTACCGCACCTTCTCCAAAAGTTTCTGAAGAAAACAACAAGCCTAAACAAGAAACAAAAGAAGAGAATACACCTCAACAAAAGAAGGAAGACAAAAAAGATAATAGAAATAAGAATACCGATAAGTCTAATCAAAAAGGTAGAGGAAACAAAAAAGACAATAACAACACCAATAACAGAGACAATAATGGAAATCGCGATAATAGAAATCGCTACAAAGAACCTGATTATGAGTTCGATGCTATTATTGAAAGTGAAGGTGTTTTGGATATCATGCAAGATGGTTATGGGTTCTTAAGATCTAGCGACTATAATTACCTTTCATCTCCGGATGATATTTATGTATCTCAATCTCAAATACGACTTTTTGGTCTTAAAACCGGAGATACTGTACTAGGACAAGTAAGACCACCTAAAGAGGGAGAAAAATATTTCCCACTTATCAAGGTTAACAAAATTAACGGTTTAGACCCACAGGTTGTAAGAGATCGCGTCTCTTTTGAACACCTTACTCCATTATTTCCACAGGAAAAATTCAAACTTGCAGAAAAGCAAAGTACTATTTCTACAAGAATTATGGATCTATTCGCTCCTATCGGAAAAGGGCAACGTGGTATGATTGTATCACAACCAAAAACTGGTAAGACAATGTTACTAAAGGATGTAGCTAACGCGATTGCTGCAAATCATCCTGAAGTATACCAAATGATTCTTCTTATAGACGAAAGACCAGAGGAAGTTACCGACATGCAACGTAATGTAAAAGGTGAAGTCATTGCTTCTACTTTTGACAAAGAAGCGAATGAACATGTAAAAGTAGCTAATATTGTTTTGGAAAAAGCAAAACGATTAGTAGAATGCGGCCATGACGTAGTGATACTTTTGGATTCTATCACACGTTTGGCAAGAGCATACAACACTGTGCAACCTGCCAGTGGAAAAATATTGAGTGGTGGTGTTGATGCAAATGCACTACACAAACCAAAACGTTTCTTTGGTGCTGCCCGTAATATCGAAGGAGGAGGATCCCTTTCTATTATTGCAACCGCTCTTACCGAAACAGGTTCAAAAATGGACGAAGTAATCTTTGAGGAATTCAAAGGAACTGGTAACATGGAACTTCAGTTAGACAGACGTATTGCCAACAAACGTATATTCCCTGCAATTGATTTAATCTCTAGTAGTACAAGAAGAGATGACTTATTGCTAGATGATGCCACTATCCAGCGTATGTGGATCATGAGAAAGTACCTTGCAGACATGAATCCTGTAGAGGCGATGGAATTCATTAACGAACGTTTCAAACAAACTCGAAACAACGACGAGTTTTTAATATCAATGAACGGCTAATTCATTTTATATATCATTGACAAAATGACTATCCTTTGGGGTAGTCATTTTTATTTTAAACCTATTTTAAGAAATGTCCACTAGGCAAAAATGTACTTTTACTCAAATATCTTGAAAGTTTTCTTAGCTATTAAGAACCAAGTACTAAATATGTATGAATTATGAAAAACCCACACTACTTTATTATAGGTATTCTTTTTTTATTTGCAAGCTGCCAAAGCAATGGCCAATCTGTTAATCCTAAGCAAGAGTCACTCAAAAATCTACCTCCGGTACAAACCAGTGCGGTAGATGGTTACGAAAGAGCATATTTTGCCAGCGGATGCTTTTGGTGTGTAGAAGCAATTTATGAAAGTGTAAATGGAGTAAAGGAATCCATCTCAGGTTACTCTGGAGGACATACAGACAACCCAACCTACGCAGCCAGCAACACCGGACGCACAGGACATGCAGAAGCTGTAGAAATTTATTACAATCCTGAAGTGGTTTCATTTGCGACGTTGGTAGACATCTATTTTGGGTCCCAAAACCCTACTCAAATAAATGGACAAGGACCGGATCACGGATCACAATACAGATCTATCATTTTTTACCAGAATGATGAACAGAAAAAAATCGCTGAAGAGAAAAAATCTGCATTAGCCAAAAAACTAAATAGAAACATTGCTGCCGAAATTCTTCCTTTCCAAAAGTTTTGGATAGGAGAAGATTACCATCAAGATTATGAAAAGAGAAATCCTAATAATCCATATATTAGAAATGTATCTATACCAAGGTTATTGAAATTCCAATCCAAGTTCCCTCATCTTATTAAGAGTAAGCATTAAACAATTTGATTAAGCAATGTTAAAATGTGTTAAATTAAAACATCTCAGCATTTCATCCCAAAAACCTTGTAAACATCAGTAAAAGTTGTCTTACACCCTTGTAAAACCAAAACCGACAAACTTGATTTAAACCATCAAATAAATCCGGTGTAATACATAAAATATTCGTTGAATAACACAATTCAATGAAAAAAAATTGATATTTTTGTAGAAATAAAATCAAAAGATGTTGTGTTTTTCATATTAAAACCTTACTTTTGAATCTGATTTAAGGGTTTTCTTATCAGTATTTTAATCATAAATATTGAAGTTTTACTAAAGCAAATCTTTCGTAAAATACTAGAAAACAAATACTTAATGATAAAATTAGTTCTTTAAAAAGTGGGAGATTTTAGTTTTTATCATGCGATAGTTACTAGAAGAAATAAGACTAAAATTATTTTTGGCACCCTTTTTGAAAAGCGAATTTTGATGGTAAATTCTAACATTTTGTTTAGAAATTATGATGAAAAAATTAATTTATAGTTAAATATTATAACCCAATCTACTTAAAACAAGAGATATGAAATCTATTTTTACATTTATTCTACTTTTGGTGATGACTTTCTCTTCTGCGTATTCGCAAGCGGAGCAGTACATGATGACAGGTAACAAGTTGACTGTACACAGTGGTCCAGGTCTAAATTTTAATACTATTGCAGAAATTCCTCAGGGAACTCAGGTATATGTAATGAGTTCTAACTATGGAGAATGGAGTGCGATTCAGTATAAGAAGATCAACGGATTCGTTGTTACCAAATTCTTAACAGAAGACAGTCGTATTGCAGATGCTGAAGCAGCAGCAGCTAAAGCGGCAGCACAAAGAGAAGCAGCTAAAGCAGCAGCAGCGGCAGCGATCGCTCAGGCAGAAGCAGCAAGAAGAGCAGCAGAAGAGGCAGCTAGAAAAGCAGCTTTGGAAGCAAAAAGAGCTAGAGAATTAGCTGAAGCGGAAGCAGCAGCAGCAATCGCTCAAGCAGAATCAGCTCAATACGCAAAAGACGAAGCAGCTAGAAAAGCCCGTCAAGACGCTCAAGAAACTGAAGCAGCTCTGAAAGCAGCTAGAGCTAGAGCAGCAAAAGGTATTGATGATGTAGCCTCAACACCAATTGAGTCAGCTACACCTTCTTATGGATCGAGCAGCAAACCAGCTACTCCAAAAGCAGCTAGTATAGAAGTTTCTAGAGAAGATAAATATTCAAGCTGGGAGAAAAAGACTTATAAATCAGGAGCTACTCCTAAGTCATTCAACTTCAAAGGGAAGTTTGACTACAAATTAGATAACTACCTAAAAATCAAAGTAGGTAAAAACACAGAAGTTGTTGTTAAAATGTACAAAATGGGTAAATCAGCTAGTGATGATCAACTTGTACGTGTAACGTATATCAACAGCAACACTACTCAATTTATCAGAAACGTACCCGAAGGTGAGTACTACTTAAAGATCGCTTACGGTAGAGAATGGAAAGAAACGGTAATCGATGGTAAGAAATATGGAACTTTTACCAAGAATGCTTTATATGAAAAGAGCGAACAAATCTTAGATTTCCAAACAGTTAAAACTTCAAAAGGT
Source organism: Aquimarina sp. KJ22-3 (assembly GCF_055808215.1). NCBI lineage: Bacteria > Pseudomonadati > Bacteroidota > Flavobacteriia > Flavobacteriales > Flavobacteriaceae > Aquimarina > Aquimarina sp. KJ22-3. The sequence continues at coordinate 4,179,994 of NZ_CM147859.1, forward strand.
ATTAACGTTCCTTCTTACAACTTGTCTCTTGACTTATTACCTAGCGGTGGTGGGTATGCAACAGCTGGACAAGATGATATTTCTGCAGACGAGTGGAATAAAAACTAAGAAATTAAAAAGATTAAAATCACCAAAATATAAATGTAACGAAAAGTTAGACCTGACATAGGTCTAACTTTTTGGTTATTTCTGTTTACTTGATACATTCATTTGCTTCTAGCAAGTATTGTAACAGAAATCACAATAAAAAAATGCTCGTTATCCATGGATAACGAGCATTTTTTTATTTGGTTATATATATACTAGTTTATAATTATGTAGCTATACAACAATTATTTCTTGTTATTATGATGTCTTTCTCTTGCCAATAAGGTGTTTTTCAATAACATTGCTATGGTCATAGGTCCTACTCCACCAGGAACTGGTGTAATATGAGAAGCTTTTTTACTTACGTTCTCAAAATCAACATCTCCCACAATCTTATATCCTTTTGGTCTAGTTTCGTCAGTAACACGGGTAATACCCACATCTATAATTACCGCATCATCCTTCACCATTTCAGCTTTTAAGAAATTAGGAACTCCTAAAGCAGAGATCACAATATCTGCTTGTGATATAATTTGCGTAATATTTTTGGTATGACTATGTGTTAAGGTAACCGTAGAGTTTCCTGGCCATCCTTTTCTACCCATCAAGATACTCATAGGGCGCCCAACAATATGACTTCTACCGATAACCACAGTGTGCTTTCCTTTGGTATCTACGTCATAACGTTCTAACAATTCCAAGATTCCAAAAGGTGTTGCAGGAATAAAAGTAGACATATCCAATGCCATTTTACCAAAGTTCATCGGGTGAAAACCATCAACATCCTTGTCAGGGTCTACTGCTAATAAAACTTTTTGCGTATCAATTTGCGGAGGAAGAGGTAATTGTACGATAAATCCATCGATATTATCGTCCTCATTCAACTCTTTGATTTTAGTCAACAGCTCAATTTCGCTAGTTGTACTCGGCATTTTTACCAAAGTAGACTCAAAACCTACACGTTCGCAAGCTTTTACTTTACTGCCTACATATGTTAAACTTGCACCGTCATTACCTACCAATACCGCCGCCAAATGAGGAACTTTCTCTCCTCTGTCCTTCATTTTTTGAACCTCGACAGCAATTTCGTCTTTAATATCGTTGCTAACTTTTTTTCCGTCTAATAATTCCATCCCCCTATAATGTGCTTAAATAGTTTATGTTGTGTTTTAATTTATCTCATTTTACCCATCATCTGCATCATACGTTTGCCACCGCCACCTTGCATCATCTTCATCATTTTGCTCATTTGATCAAACTGCTTTAGTAACTGATTTACCTGTTGAATCGAGGTTCCTGATCCCTTACCTATACGCTTTTTTCTACTCGCATTGATAATTTGTGGCTTTGCACGTTCTGCAGGAGTCATCGAATGAATAATCGCCTCAATATGCTTGAACGCGTCATCATCGATATCCATATTTTTCATCATTTTTCCGGCTCCGGGTATCATCCCCACCAAATCTTTCATATTACCCATTTTCTTGATTTGCTGGATTTGCTTCAAGAAATCATCAAAACCGAATTGATTTTTTGCTATTTTCTTCTGTAATTTTCTAGCTTCTTCTTCATCAAACTGCTCTTGCGCACGTTCTACCAGCGATACTACATCTCCCATCCCAAGGATTCGATCTGCCATACGCGAAGGGTAGAAAACATCAATAGCTTCCATTTTCTCTCCGGTACCTATAAACTTGATCGGTTTATTAACTACGGATTTAATAGATATTGCAGCTCCACCTCGAGTATCACCATCTAACTTGGTAAGAATTACACCGTCAAAATTCAAAACATCGTTAAATGCTTTCGCAGTATTGACCGCATCCTGACCAGTCATCGAATCTACCACAAACAGTGTTTCGCTAGGAGAAATAGCTTTATGTATATTCTCGATCTCGCTCATCATGGCTTCATCAACCGCCAAACGACCTGCCGTATCTATAATTACAACATTGTTTCCATTTGCTTTTGCGTGAGCCACACCAGCCTTGGCAATTGCTACAGGATCGTTATTTCCTCTATCACTAAACACTTCAACATTGATCTGCTCTCCTACTACATGCAACTGATCAATCGCTGCAGGTCTGTATACATCACAGGCGACCAAAAGAGGTTTCTTGGTTTTTTTATTTTTTAAATAATTCGCAAGTTTTCCAGAGAATGTCGTCTTACCCGACCCTTGTAATCCAGACATTAAAATGATCGATGGCGAGTCAGACAAATTAATCCCTGCAGCGTCACCTCCCATTAATTCCGTAAGTTCATCTTTTACCAGTTTTACCATTAACTGGCCTGGCTTAAGACTTTTTAATACGTTCTCTCCTATTGCTTTTTCTTTTACTCTTGCAGTAAAATCCTTGGCTATCTTATAGTTTACATCCGCATCAACTAAGGCTCTTCTTACTTCTTTTAGGGTTTCGGCTACATTTATTTCTGTAATCTGACCATGACCTTTAAGAATATGTAAGGCCTTATCTAACTTATCACTTAAATTATCAAACATAAAATTCTCTGTTTTGCAATACTACCTTTATCGATAGATAGCTGCAAATTTACACATTTGTAGTGTATTAATAAAAGAAAGGAAATGCAGAATTATAATCATTTTGGATAATTTGAGAATTCTATATCAAAATGTTTTCTATTTCAGAAATAATACAAAAAGCCGCCAAAGGAAATCGATAAATTGATTTCTTTCGACGGCTTTTTTTGGAAAATTAATTATAAGGTGGCTAAACCTAAATTAACACGTATTAGTGAGCTGAAGGAATCAAAACTCCCTCAATAACATGAATAATACCATTGGATGCCTCAATATTGGCCATGGCTACTCTTATGTTTCCATTTAATACTACTTCGCCATTTACCATCTCGATAGTAACTTCATCTCCTTGCAATGTAGTTACCGTTTGGCCGGCAAGTAGTTCAGCTGCAGTTAATTTTCCTGAAGCTACGTGATATAGCAACACTTCTCTTAGTGCGTCTCCAGAAGGAATTGCGCTCAATGCATCGAAGGCAGCATTGGTTGGTGCAAACACTGTGAAAGGTCCTTCTGCGCTAAGTGCATCAACCAAATCTGCTGCCTGTAATGCTCCTACTAGGGTAGAAAGCTCAGGGGTACTGATTGCAATCTCTACGATACTTTGTAGTTCTGCGGGGGGTAACAAAACTCCATTAATTACATGAACTATTCCATTAGATGCTTCAATATCTGCCATCAACACTTCGATGGTATCATTCAAAATTACTTTACCATCATCATTCATAGCAATGGTTACTTCTTCTCCTTGAATTGTAGTTACCGTTTGACCTGCTAATAGATCTTCTGCAGTTAATTTTCCGGAAGCAACGTGATATAATAACACTTCGGTCAATGCATCTCCAGATGGAACCTCGGACAAAGCTGCGAATGCATCATTCGTAGGTGCGAACACCGTAAAAGGGCCTTCCCCGTTAAGCGTATCTACCAAATCTGCAGCTTGTAGCGCACCCACCAGTGTAGATAATTCTGGAGTAGCCACAGCGATCTCTACAATACTTTGTAATTCTGCTGGAGGTAATAAAACTCCATTAATTACGTGCACAATTCCATTAGAGGCTTGTATATCCGCCATTAGCACTTCTATCGATCCATTAAGAATTATTTTGCCATTATTATTTAAAGCAACTGTAACCTCTTCTCCTTGTATGGTAGTCACTGTTTGACCTTCGATCAATTCTTCTGCCGTAAGTTTTCCCGAAGCTACATGATATAATAACACTTCGGTCAATGCATCTCCAGATGGTATTTCGGATAAGGCTGCAAAAGCATCGTTTGTTGGTGCAAACACGGTAAAAGGGCCATCACCATTCAATGTATCCACCAAATCTGCAGCCTGTAAAGCACCTACCAATGTAGATAACTCTGGAGTGGCAACTGCAATTTCTACAATACTTTGTTGCGTTTCAAAAGAAGGCGGGATCAACACCGCATCAATAACTTGTATGATACCATTTGAACCGCCAATATTTGCAGAGAGTAATTTTACGGTATCATTGATAACAATCTCATTATTCTCATTTAAGCTTACTTTTACATTTTCACCTTGTAGTGTTTCTGTCAACTCTTGAGCTAATAATTCTGCGGTATTTAATCTTCCACTGGCAACATGATATAGTAAAATCTGTGTTAACGTTTCTAATGGTGGGATTTCCTCCAAAGCTTCAAAAGCTTCATCGGTAGGAGCAAAAACGGTAAAAGGTCCCTCTCCTGATAACGGTTCCACTAGATCTGCTGCTTGTAACGCTCCGACCAAAGAGGTAAATCTTCCATCTTCAACGATAAGCTCTACTATAGTTTTATTAGGTATGGTAGTTTCTAGCAATTCTGCTGTCCACAATCCTCTTCCTAAACCTCCTCGGGTAAAGAATTTAAAACTTCCATCCACATTTCCGTTGTCTCGTACTCTACCGATACCAAAAATCAAATCTCTACCTGGTGGATCAATAATGATATAGAAAATCCCATCACTTATAATGGCTCCCCTAGCCCGTGCTTTTGTGCCATCAGGTAATTCTAGATTACCTCGTACGATGGTAAAACTGGCATGATAAAAAGTGAAGTTTAACGAGAGTTCTCCCGAAAGCTGTGTTCCAGATCCTGCACCTTGTAGTACTTCAGCAGAAAAATCATATACTCTTTTTTCTCTACTGATTCCAAATGTTTTGTCTTCGTCCTTAACGGTTAATTCACCATCAAGAAGCGTTTTTGTCATTTCTTCGATTGCATCAAAACTGATAATTTTAGATTCTTCGAATTCAATAAGCTCTGGTTCATTTTGTACCTCATCATCGTTTTGACAAGCCACAAACATACTCGATACAATTATGCAAAAGATCGACATGCATAACCTACTGGTTAGTTTTTTCATAGCAATTTAATTTTAAGAGTTAGAAATTAAGAAGTGTGAAATATGTGAAGGAAATATCCAGGCTCGAGTGAGCCTGGATATATATTGAATTACATCATCGGTAATAATACTTGATCTACAACATGGATAACTCCATTTGCTGCCTGAACATCGGTTACAACAACATTGGTAACTCTACTATTTTCATCAGTTATAGTTACACTACTACCAACATTTACGGTAAAAGTTCCTGTTTCTAAGGTAGTAACTACTTGACCATCTGATAAATCTGCTGCTCTAACATTTGCTCCTGCAACTACATGATATTGAAGTATTGGAGTAAGTTCTGATTCTCCTGGGATTGTTATCGCAGAAAATGCATCATTAGTAGGCGCAAACACCGTGAAAGGTGCTGGATCTGTTCCGTTTGCTGTACTTAGCACACTTACAAAATCAGTTGCTGGTGTAAGGTCCGTAAGTGCAGAAACCAAAGTAGAGAAATTAGAATCTGCAACCGCAAATGTTACTACAGTTGGTAACCCTATTACTGCATCCACCACATGGATTACTCCATTACGCGTTTCTACATTAGGTGTTGCTACTGTTGCTCCTCCGTTGGCCATACCTCCATTAAGTACCACTCCACTACTGGTATTGATATAGATACTCAAATTGTTCATAGTATCCCCAAAAGTTGCCAGTGTATTCGCATAGCTTGTAGACAAATCAGTAGATAATAACTTTCCATCTATCACATGATTCAATAATATTTGTGTTACAGTAGCTACTGGTAAATCTTCTAGGCTAGCACCATCCAACAAGGCATCGAATGCTGCATTGGTAGGAGCGAATACAGTACGCATGGTTGCGCTGTCTAAAGCGTCATTTAAACCTGTGATACGAAGAGCGGCGTACAAAGAAGAAAAATCACTTGCTTCTCCTCCATTAAAGGCTACGGCGGTAAAACTTCTTCCTAGGGCATCTAGTGCGGCGTTCGGTAAAAGCACCTTATCAATAGCGTGAATCACACCGTTGGTAGCCTTTACATCTGTAGCGATGATTTCAGAATCTACTCCTGTTTTATCACGTAAAAATGCTCCTCCTTCTAGGTTTAGCGTTAATGTTTCTCCTTGTAAAGTAGCTGGGGTTACTCCATCAGGAATACCAGGAAGATCTGCTGCCAAAACATTAGCTCCTGCAATTACATGATAATTTAGTACGATTTCTAATTGAGCAGCGGTAAGATCCGCTATCTCAATATTGAACCTAGCTAAAAGATCGGTGAATGCATCATTTGTAGGTGCGAACACCGTGAATGGAGCTGGGTCAGTTCCGTTTGCTGTACTCAACACCGTTGCATAATCTGTATCTGGAGTAAGATCCGTTAGTGCCGCTTGCAATGTATCAAAATTAGGATCTGCAACGGCAAAGGTAGTTACCGTAGGTAATGTAATTACAGCATCTACAGCATGAATTACCCCATTGGATTGCTCGATATCAGCTTGTGTTACTGTAGAGATTCCGTTGATTTGCACTCCATTAGACGTATTTACATAAGTACTAAAACCTGCCAGGTTATCAGAATATCCGGTAGTTAATTGTGTCGAGGTAAGTCTTGATCCTAATACATGGTTTAATAGGATTGGTGTTAAATCATCTTTTGAAAGATCATCTAACGTTACTCCCAGACTTGTTAGCAATGCATCAAATGCCGCATTGTTTGGGGCGAAAACAGTAAAACTTCCTTCTCCGGATAAAGTTTGTACTAGTTCAGCTTTTTCTAATGCTGCAAGCAAAGAACTATAATCTGCATTTGCTGCTACAAAATCGGCAATCGTTGTGGATGAAGGGGGAAAGGTAGTATCATCATCATCCGAACACGAAAAAACAGTAATGGTTAAAAATGCTATCAAAACTGTTTTGAGGAAATTTTTCATTTTCATGGTGTTTAAATTTATTGTTTGATGATTAAACAACTCAATCCTAAAAACTCTAACCCTGGTATTGGGGTTTTAGCATTTATTTAACTTTTTGTTTAACGTTTTAATCAAAAATGTTAAACAAAAAAAGCCGCTACAATAGCGGCTTTTCTACTTATTTTACTGATTTACAAATCGTTCTCATCACAGGAGGTTGCTACCTCGAGAATAGCATTCAACAAAGCGGTGTTATGTTGTGCTTGCGAACTTTGGCCGTTGTGTAGTAACAAATCTATGGGGTAATTAATACTCATCGAAACTGTCTCGTCCGTCTGATCCATAAATTCAAACATTTCTGAATCATGAAATAGATCTAAAGTTTCTAACCGGTTCGTACGACTATCAAAGGTGGATATTCGAATTGGATAGGTAAAATCAATACACTCGATATCCGGATCATTTTCCACACAAGCATTTGACAATGCATCTAACTGGGTTTGATTTTCGATGTCGACTTCTTGATAATTAAATAAGGTAACCACCACCGGAAACTGAATCTGTATGTTATCAGTATCTGTCAGCAATTGATAATCATTTAGGTCGTCTATTAAAAACTCCTCTTGATTTCTTAAAACCCTATAAGGCAATTTGATGCTAAAACAATGTCCTTTATCTACTATATTATCAAAAGAACCATCATGCGTCACTACATTCTTAATCAAATTTGCCAATTGAGAATCTCTAGGAATCGTGTCATCAATGGTAGGATCGATAATTTCTCTTTCTTCATCCTGACATCCCATCAAACTCATTATCGCCGCCAAACAGAAAATTAATATCCTTGTCTTCATTTTTTTCTTTTTCCAACAACTGTTTGTATAATAACAATTAAACCACGAAAATTCCTACTGGTAAATAGTATTTTTTATAATTTTAACAAAAAATATAGTAATGTCTAAGAACCTCTATGACAATGTTTGCGAAGAAAAGTTGTTTGCCGAACTTTTCAAGAAACATGCTCAAGAACTACATAATTTTATTTATTATAAGTACGGGGAGCATATCAGCCCCCGAGACAAGGTTCAAGAGGCATTTATTAAACTTTGGGATAATTGTAAAAAAGTTCCCCTGCAAAAAGCAAAAAGTTTTCTGTTCACAATTGCTAACAATTTATCCTTAAATCAGCTTAAACACGATAAGGTAAAACTAAAGTTTCAACAAGAAGACCATAAAAATTATACTAATCAATCTCCAGAATTTATTTTGGAGGAAAAAGAGTATTTACAAAAGTATCAAAAAGCCCTTGCGAACCTTACAGAACCTCAGCGTGTTGCATTTCTTTTAAATAGGGTTGAAGGAAAAAAGCACAAAGAAATTGCAGAGCTTTTAGGCATTTCGAGAAAAGCCGTAGAAAAGAGAATTTATGGGGCATTAGAAAAATTAAGAAAAGAAATTGAAGGAATTTGAAAAATAAGGTAGGAATTTTCGACTTTAAGGTGTTATATATATAGGAACTTTGTTATGAAAGAGAAAGATCTTATTAGAAAATGGTTAGATAATGCGCTGACCGATGAAGAATTAAAGGCGTTTAAGAAATTAGACGCCTATGATTCTTACATCAAAATTTCTGATACTAGCAAAAAAATTCTTCCTCCGTCTTATGACGTAACCGAAGAATTAAACGAAATACAACAACATATTTCGCAACGTACAGTTTCCAAAAATAAATCCTATTTGGGCATTCTGCTTAGAATTGCAGCGGTATTTGTATTAGGTCTAGGAGTGTATACGTTTTTCGCCAATCAAGATACTCAGATTAATACCTTAGCTGGACAAAAGGTAAATATTGAACTCCCAGATCAAACCAAGGTACAACTCAATGCCTTATCAGAAGTAGTGTACAATAAAAAGGATTGGGACAACAATCGAGAAGTACATCTTGAGGGTGAAGCCTATTTCAAAGTTGCGAAAGGAAAAAAGTTCGATGTCCTCACACCACTAGGAGTGGTTACCGTATTAGGAACAGAGTTTAATGTTAAGCAACGAAAAGGGTATTTTGAAGTGATTTGCTACGAAGGTCTGGTCAGTGTATCTTACCAGCAAAAGACCTACCGATTGCCTCCGGGAAAAGGTATTGAATTGTTTTCTAAAAAAATTAATAAAATCAATACCGTTGACACCAACCCTTCCTGGATAGAAAATAAAAGCATTTTTAAGAGTAAACCTTATTATTTAGTATTAGGAGAGCTCGAAAGACAATATGATGTAGTCATCTCTTCAAAAAACATTGATCAACACTTACTTTTTACTGGTAATTTTGTACATTCAAATATTCAAATGGCATTGGAGTCTATTACGATACCAATGGGTTTGAAATATGAAATTAACGAAAACCAAGTAACCCTGTATAAACAGTGATCAGAACCAAAATCACAGTTGTACTTTTTATTCTTCTCTTAAATTGTTTTCAGTCATTTGCACAGTCTGAAGGTGACTCGTTACCTTTAATTTCGGTGTTAAACGAATTACAAAAACGATTTGGTTGTAGTTTCTCTTACGTTGATAATGACCTTGAAAACATTACGGTTGAAGCTCCTAATAAAAATCTTGACCTAAAAGCAGCTGTTACTTACTTACAAAAACAAACCCTGCTTAATTTTACGTATCTCGATCCTACTACGATCACTATAAGTGCACGTTTGTTCTCCGTTTGTGGGGTACTCATTTCAGCTTTTGAGAATACGGTCATTACAAACGCTACTATTCAAAGTCAAAATAAAACTACCGTCACGGATCAAAACGGAACTTTTTCTATTGAACTAGCTGATCTCAATCAGCTCATCAAAATTCAGTTTCTAGGGTATACCGCACTTCAATTGCCCGCCAGGGATCTTATTGAGCAGCCCTGTAAAGAAATTATGATGACACGAGAGGTGCAATACCTAAATGAGATTATTTTGAATGATTATCTAATTAAGGGAATTGGTAAAAAAAACGATGGATCTATACGTATTGATTATGATGATTTTGGAATCCTACCCGGATTGATCGAGCCAGATCTTTTGCAAACTATCCAAGCGCTACCTGGTATCTTAAGTACAGAAGAAACCGTTTCTGACATTAATGTGAGAGGTGGAACCAATGATCAAAATCTAATACTCTGGGATGGTATAAAGATGTATCAGTCCGGACACTTCTTTGGGCTAATATCCGCTTTTAATCCCTACTTAACCAAAAATGTAGAATTACTCAAAAATGGTACTAGTGCACGTTACGGAGATGGGGTATCCAGTGTTATTGCTATGAGTACAGATAATGAGGTAGCTCAACAAAACAACACAAGTTTTGGTATAAATATGACCAGTATTGATGGGTATACTGATCTTAGATTGGGTAAAAAGTCTTCTATTCAACTCTCTGTCCGGAAGTCTATTAGTGAAGTCCTGGAAACACCAACATATCGTCAATTTTTTGACAAGTCATTTCAAGATTCGGAAGTAGTCGAGAATACCAATGAAATTTCTAATACCAATGATGAGTTCTCTTTTTATGACACTAGTTTACGTTGGTTATACCAGTTCAGTCCAAAGGATCTCATCAAAATAAATGCATTACTTATCCGCAATGATCTTATGTTTCAGGAAAATGCTATTGTGAATAGTGTTAATGAAGCCAGAGCAAGCAGTCTTAAACAAAATAACACTGCCGGAGGTTTGTCTTATCAAAGAAATTGGAATGATGCCTTCAACACCGAAATCATCTTGTACGGTACCAATTACAATCTCGAAGCCATTAATTCTGATATTATCAATAATCAACGGCTTTTGCAAGAGAATGAAGTATTAGAAAGTGGCGTTAAAATAAATGGATCGTTCAAAATACATCCCAATTTACATTGGTTTAGTGGGTATCAATTTAATGAAACTGGTATTTCAAATTTAAGAGATGTAAACAATCCTACCTTCAGAGATTTCACAAAAGAAGTGATCAGAACGAATAGTTTGTATTCTGAAATTAATTACAACTCCCCAAACAACAGTACCCATATCACTGCTGGGGCTCGACTTAATCATTATGGAAAATTAGACCGGACCTTATTGGAACCCCGATTGAGTGTTACTCATAATTTTCTAGATCATTTTACAGTAGAAGTACTAGGGGAACTAAAGAGTCAGGTCACTTCTCAAGTTATCGAATCACAAAATAACTTTTTGGGCGTAGAGAATCGAAATTGGGTATTGTCAAATGAAGAAGATATCCCAATTATAGAAAGTGAGCAGGTTTCTTTGGGAATAACATATACCCATAATAATTGGCTAATCAATGTTGACACCTTTTACAAAAATGTATCAGGAATCTTATCAAAAAGTCAAGGGTTTCAAAACCAATTTGAATTTGTTCCGGATCATGGGAGTTATACTACCCGAGGTGTAGATTTTTTGATCAATAAGCGTTTTAAAAACCTGAGCACATGGTTGAGCTACTCTTATGCCAAAAATGACTATACATTTAATCAACTCTTTCCTCGTGACTTCCCAAACAACATTGATATTAGGCATAATATCAACTTTGCTGTAGCTTATTCAGTAAACAATTTAAAACTTTCTACAGGTATCAACTGGCATAGCGGAAGACCAACGACACGACCTGCATTAGAAAATCAAATTTTGGCAAACGGAAACATCAACTATCAAGCTCCAAATAGCGATACCCTACAGGACTATTTTAGATGGGATGCTTCGGCAACTTACGTCTTTAATTTGACTAAGGGTATAAAAGCGACTGCTGGTCTCTCCTTGTGGAATCCTACCAGTCGGGAAAATGTGGTCAATAATTATTACAGAGTAAATGACAATGGAAATGTCGAGGAAGTTCAACAATTAGGGTTAGGATTCACCCCCAATGCAGTACTACGTATTAATTTTTGAGATGTCTAACCGCGGTGTAGGTAACCACTTCTTCGCCTCCCACCACTTTGACAGAATTTTTGATCATCTCAAAACCGTGTTTTTGGAAAAAGCCTTTGGTCAATATGCTGATTTCTGTGGTAAGCGTATCAATATTTTCTTGTCGGGCAATCTGCTCTAAGGTTTTAAACATAGCCTTAGCTATCCCCTGGCCATGGTAATTCATATGCACAAAAATATACTCTATAATTCCTTTTTTGTCCATACAAAAAGAACCTATAATTTCACCATTTAACTTGGCATTGTAGATAAAATCTTCTCTAAATTTTTTATGCCAATATTCTTTATTGGTTGCTAATCGAGAATAGATTTTGATTTCATCTTTGGTAAATATCAAAGACCCATAAGAAGTGACTGTCTGATAGAACAAGCGTTGCATCAGCGATAAATCCGTATCTGTAGCCCTGGATATTTGAAATTTCATAACTCTAAAATAAAAAAACAGGGCGTTTTTGCAAGGATTTGCACGCTTTTTTAATTGAAGAAAACAGATAAAACGGTAAAAAAGTCGATATATTGCATAATAACTCCACTGAAAATCAAAATAATACGATATTTAAGAAGTTATTAACAACAATTACATTCTTTCAGGAACATTGATTCCTAAAAGTCCAAAAGACGATTTAATCACGTTACCTACCATACTAGAGAGTTGTACTCTAAATCTTTTCTCTTCTTCCTGATCAGCTCCAAAGATGGATACATTCTGAAAAAAGGAGTTATAACTTTTCACCAGATCATAGGTATAGTTGGCAATTAAAGCCGGACTTAATTCGTTGGCAGCAGTTTGAATCACCCCTGGAAATAGCTCAAGCTGTTTCAAGACCTCTTTTTCTTTTTCGTGAATGGTTATCCCTGTGATTTCCTGATCAAACTCAAAATCTGCCTTGCGTAAAATCGCCTGTATTCTAGCATAGGTATATTGAATAAATGGCCCAGTATTTCCTTGAAAATCCACGGATTCTTCGGGATTAAAAAGAATTCGTTTTTTAGGATCCACTTTCAGGATATAATATTTTAGCGCTCCCAATCCAATCGTGCTATAGACTTGTTTCTTTTCTTCTTCTGTATAACCGTCCAGTTTACCTAGATCTTCAGAGATTTCTTCGGCTGTTTGCGCCATCTCATAGATCAGATCGTCTGCATCTACCACGGTTCCTTCTCTACTTTTCATTTTACCGCTAGGAAGGTCCACCATTCCATAACTGAGGTGGTGTAAATTTTCTGCCCAATCATAGCCCAACTTCTTAAGAATCAAGAACAACACTTTGAAATGATAATCCTGCTCATTACCCACTGTATAAATCATTCCCCCAACATCAGGTTTATCTTTGGCTCTTTGGATCGCTGTACCAATATCCTGAGTCATATACACTGCCGTACCGTCGCTTCGTAAAACCAATTTTTCATCTAGCCCCTCTTCAGTAAGATCACACCATACGGATCCATCTTCCTTTTTAAAGAATACTCCGTTTGCCAAACCTTCTTCAATATTATCTTTTCCTAACAAATAGGTATTACTTTCGTAATAATAGCTGTCAAAATCTACTCCCAATGCTTTGTAGGTTTGATCAAATCCATCATACACCCATCCATTCATCGTTTTCCATAGTTCCACCACTTCTGGATCTCCGGCTTCCCATTTGCGAAGCATTTCTTGTGCTTCTTTTAAAAATGGCGCTTCTTTTTTTGCTTCTTCCTCTGGTGTACCCTGCTCAATTAAAGCTGAGATTTGTTTTTTATATTCCTGATCAAACTTCACATAGTAATTCCCCACCAATTTATCTCCTTTAAGCCCCGAAGATTGTGGTGTTTCATCATTCCCAAATTTCTTCCAGGCCAACATTGATTTACAAATATGAATCCCTCTGTCATTAATGATTTGGGTCTTGTACACTTTTTTACCACTAGCTTTAATAATTTGCGATACAGAATACCCCAGAAGAATATTTCGGATATGCCCCAAATGCAGTGGTTTATTTGTATTAGGAGAAGAATACTCTACCATAACCGATCTTTCCCCACTCGAAGGCGTTTGAAAACCATACTGATTTTCATTTTTAATCGTATTAAAAAATGAAAGATAGTACTGATCAGAGATTACAAGGTTCAGAAATCCTTTTACCACATTAAAATCATCAACTTCATCTACATTTTCTTTCAAAAACTTACCCAAAGCTTCACCGATTTGCACAGGATTCCCTTTCACCACTCTAAGCATAGGGAATACCACTACAGTAATATCGCCTTCAAACTCTTTTCTGGTAGCCTGTAACTCTACAGTTTCAAGTTGCGCATCAAATAGTGTTTGTATACCTCCTTTTACCTTCTCGGAAATGATTTGTTGTAAGCTCATCGTCTAAAAATTAGGCTGCAAAGATAAGAGAAATTATAAAGGTACACTATCCGATTTTACACTGTATTTCATCCGCTATACAATAAAAAGAATTATAGGGTAACAATACTTATTCTATTCTGAAAACCACATCGTCGAATCCAATTCATTATTCCCTTTTTTTGACATTAGAAAAGTTTCTGTACACTATCTTTTTCATAAAATAAGACCTCGCAATGATTCTGAAGCTCTTCATCACAAACAATTAACCCCTCAAATTGATGAATATGGGGAACTACTATTTGTGGCCTGCAAATCCTAGATCTAACTTAGTAGAGATTAGACAAAATATGTCTGTCTGGAGTAAACCGAAAATCCATGAACAGAGTAGGCAAAAAATCTTTACACAAAATGAAAAAATCAAAATCTAAAAAACTAAAATTCGACAAAAAAGTAATTACGACTTTAGACAAAAAGAAATTGAACACAGTAAAAGGAGGAGGGTATACTGATTCTCTTTGGTTAACGGGCTGTTATTTTCATTAATATTTAAGAAACCGTTAGGTTATCATCTAAAACGCTCAAGCTTAGGTTTGAGCGTTTTGCTTTTCCAAAAAAAGTTGAGATATCTTCATGATATAAATTTTATCTCATTCAAATTCTTTGTAACTTAATCAGAAAAAATGCGAATTCTTCTTACAGGTACTAATGGATACATTGGTATGCGATTGCTACCCCTTTTATTAGATGCTGGACATGATGTGATATGTTGCGTGAGGGATGAGAACAGATTGGCCATTGACCAAGAGACCAAAAAAAAGGTCGAAATTGTTGAGATTGACTTTTTAAAAACTCCTGAACCTTCCAAATTACCAAAAAATATAGATGTAGCGTATTATCTGATACATTCTATGAGCTCCTCGACCAAGGATTTTGATACCAAAGAGGAAATCTCTGCAAAAAATTTCAATACCTATCTTGCTGAAACCAATATCAAACAGGTCATCTATCTAAGTGGTATTGTTAACGAGAAAAACCTATCAAGACATTTATGGTCTCGTAAAAATGTTGAAGAGACATTATACAAGGGTAATTATAATTTAACCGTATTACGATCAGGAATCATTGTGGGATCTGGAAGCTCTTCGTTTGAAATCATCCGAGATTTATGTGAAAAACTTCCGATTATGATTACTCCTAAATGGGTAAACACCAAAACCCAACCTATTGCAATTCGAGATGTCCTGAAATTTATGACGGGAGTATTACTCAATGAAAAATGCTACAATCAATCATTCGACATCAGTGGTCCTGATATCCTCACTTATAAAGAAATGCTATATCGGTATGCCAGAGTAAGAGGAATTAAACTCTTTATATTCACCCTCCCGGTGATGACGCCAAGGCTATCTTCTTACTGGTTATATTTTGTGACTTCGACCTCGTTTAAACTTGCTTTGAACCTGGTGGATAGTATGAAAATTCCTGTTATTGCCAATGACAAGCGTTTGAACGAGCTCTTGGATATTCATCCTATGCCCTATGAACGAGCTTTGGAACTGGCATTTATTAAAATCGAACAGAACCAGGTGGTTTCTAGCTGGAAAGATTCTATGATCAGTGGTCGTTTTAATCGTAGTATTCAGAAATATGTTAGAGTTCCTAAAAGAGGATGTTTTAAAGACATCAAAAAAATAGAGCTGACCAATATCGAAAATACTTTAGAACGCATTTGGGCCATTGGCGGTGAAACCGGTTGGTATTATGGGAATTGGATGTGGAAAATACGAGGGCATATCGATAAATTCTTTGGGGGAGTTGGTTTACGAAGAGGAAGAACACATCCTGATGATATATTCTCTGGAGATGCGTTGGATTTTTGGCGTGTTCTGGTTGCCGATAAAAAAACAAGCGATTATTGTTATTTGCCGAAATGAGGGTTCCAGGAGAAGCCTGGTTAGAATTTGATATCGATCAAAACAATATTTTACACCAAACAGCCACATTTAGACCCAGAGGAATATGGGGGCGTTTATACTGGTATCTCATGATTCCTTTTCACTACTTTATTTTTGGTGGAATGATCCGTAAAATAGCATCTAATTCTTAATTTACTAGGATAAAATGCTTGATTTTATCGATTAATTGCATTTTTCTTAGTTTTTTTCATATATTTATCAAAAACTGCATGAGGCAAATTCTCCTTCTTCTTTGTTCACTAATTTTAACCTTTGGATGTAGCTCCAAAGCGGTTAGTGACCCAGAATTAAATGACCTGGTATCATTGATGGTAGGAGAGTTTTCTAACGAAGAACAGACGCAAAGTGATTCTAGTTATCCATTTCTTAGATTAGTAAATATTAAGATATGGAAAGATCGCCCTGGACACTGGGTATATAGTGAACTTTTTGATGCCAAAGACGAAAATAGGGTTTACGGACAACGGATCTTACACTACGAGCGAGTAGACTCCTTGCGATTTCAAAGCACCAGTTATAAAATCTTAAATGCCAAAGATTACAACTCAAGCTGGAAACATGCTAAGCTTCTGAATAAATTAACCTTGGATAGCCTAGAAGTTAGAGAAGGGTGCCAAGTTTATTTTGTAAAAAACACTTCTACCATATATTCTGGAAAGACCAATAAAAAAACCTGTTCTAGTAGTATCAAACATGTAGATTATATTACTTCTGATTTTGTAGTAAGTAGGGATAAAATATCTATTTGGAACAGAGGGTATAATAAAGAAGGAAAACAAGTTTGGGGAAAAATAAAAGGTCCTTTCAAATACAAAAGAATAACCGACAAATAAACCCTATTTGGTATAATCTTCTAATGTTTTGTTCTCCAAAACTTTTAAGGTATTATCTCTCACTTCTATCATAAGACTGTGTACAGCGCAAGCATCTTCATCTGGGCAATCATCACACTTTTCATAAAAGTTAAGACTTACACAAGGTAACATTGCGATAGGCCCTTCCAAGACTCTAATAATAGAGGCCATTATGATTTCTTTTGGTTCTTTGATCAAATAATAGCCTCCACCTTTTCCTTTTTTGGACCCTAAAAATCCATTCTTTCTAAGGGTTAACAATATACTTTCTAAAAACTTTTGAGAAATATTTTCACTTTGAGCGATTTCTGATATTTGCACAGGATGATCACATTTCTTCCTGGCTATATAGGTAAGCGCTTTTAATCCGTATTTTGTTTTCTTTGAAAGCATATTTTTATCATTTGGCAGGTAGAAACACCTCTGCCATCATGCATCTTGCACTTCCTCCTCCTAGAGTTTCGATCATATTCAAATCACTATGAAGAATTTCGCAATGTTTTTTGATACTCTCGATTTGAGATTCGGTTAGACTATTATACGCCGCAGATGACATTACAAGATAACGTTTCTCATTGGAACCTACAACTTGAAGCATATTGCCCGCAAAATTATTAAGCTGTTCTTCTGTGATTGCTATAATTTCTTTACCTGTTTCTTTTAGATGATCAATCAGGTTTTTTCGTTCTTTTTTATCATCAATACAATCTAAACATACCACTGCAAAGGTCTCTCCTACTCCCATCATTACATTGGTGTGATAGATAGGCAATCTCTTTCCATCTACAGTTTGATAAGCTGTAAAAGCTACTGGTGTATATTCAAAATCCTCGCAGAACTCGATAAACAGGCTTTCATCGGCTCTGGGAGAGAGTGCGCAATACGCTTTTCTGTGTACGCGATCCAAAACCAAGCTTCCTGTCCCTTCAAGAAAAACCTCTTCTTCTTCAGCGCTAGTGTAGTCTACTACATTTTTTATCTCGAATCCAGAAGCTTCAATTTCGTCAAGGATCTCTGGTCTTCGTTCTCTTCTTCTGTTTACTGCAAACATTGGGTATAAACCGATGTCTCCATTTTCATGAAAGGACACCCAATTATTAGGAAAAATAGAATCCGGAGTATCATTCTTGGGATCATCATCAATTACAATTACACGAACTCCTACTTCTTTCAATCTACCTACAAACCCATCAAATTCTTGTTGAGCTTTCGAGTTTGCATCTTCTTTGGCTACTCCTGCATCTTCTTGATAATAATTATTTACGGCAGTTTGCTCATTCATCCTAAACTGTACAGGACGAATCATTACAATTGTATTTGTTACTTGTTTCATATCAAAAACCATAGTGCATTCCTACACCTTCAAAAATTTTTAATTATAATTTGCTTAATCTCTAATCAATGGCATTGTAGAACAACGTAATAGCCCTTCCTGCTTTGCTATTTCTGCATAAGGCACTTCTTCTACAGTAATATTTTGTTTTCTTAGCCAGGCATTCAATCTCGTAAAGTTCTTTTCAGAAATCACCACATCTTCGGCAATAGAAAAGATGTTAGAATTCATATAGTACATCTCTGTTTTATCTATATGAAAGAGATTGTCTTTACCGTAAAAATCTAATAAAAACTCATAATCCAAGGGATCTCGAAACCCTTCTTTGTGTATGATCGCTTTATTATGACCTACAGGCTGAAAACAGCAATCCAAATGTAACGCATTATCTTTGGGATCTTGCATAGATTTATTCAAGTCAAATGCTTTTACCTTCTTATCTGGAAAAAGAGAGGCAATGTACTCTACTCCTTTCATGTTTGTACGAGCAACAATACAATCCGGATAATCTTCTCCTAGGTAAGTGCCAATAAAAATATAGTCATTATGTGCCATAATATCCCCTCCTTCAAAGTGAATATCTTCTGAAGGTGCTTTAAATACTTTGTTGGGATCAATTTCTGCTATTACATGTTCGATAGCTTTTATTTCCTTTTCTCTATCCGGTAAAATATTAGACTTAATGAACTTATCTTCAATAACCAAAGCGATATCTCTTGCAAAAATTTGGTTGTAATCCTCGATAATTTCTGGTCGGTATACTTTTACTTCATATTTCTTCAGCACTTTGGCCACTGCTTCCATCTCCAAAACCATATCCGATTCCTTCGGATAGGTTCCTGCTTTGATGTGTTCTATTGACTTTGGATCGTAAGCGTCTTCAATTTTAGGTACTGGACCATTGCTTGCTGCAGTTCCTAATACCACTGCCCGAAGTCGTGATGTCTCGTTTTGTATATTTAATTTCAACAATGTTAGTTTTTAAGTGTAAATGTTTGAGTAGTTACGCAAATATATAAATAGACAATTTTATGACGCTGGTTTTGTATGAAAAAGTAACCTTCAAATTGTTATGTTTTTTTGTAGCAGCTTTTCTACGCTTTTAAATAACCAAAAAAGGCGCTGAACTATTCAGCGCCTTTTTTTAAAATATGGTATAATTCCTTAATTATCTTTCAGAAACCGCTTTAAAAGCTCTGTGATTCTCTCCGATATATATTTGTCTTGGTCTTCCGATTGGTTCTTTACGAAGTCTCATTTCTCTCCATTGAGCAATCCATCCTGGTAATCTTCCTAAAGCAAACATTACTGTAAACATTTCGGTAGGTATACCCAATGCTCTATAAATGATTCCTGAATAAAAATCAACATTAGGATATAACTTTCTTTGTACAAAGTATTCATCTTTCAATGCTACGTCTGCCAATCCTTTTGCTATATCTAATACAGGATCTTCGATTCCTAGATCTCCTAATACTTCCTCTGCAGACTTTTTAATGATCTTTGCACGAGGATCGAAGTTTTTATATACTCTGTGACCAAATCCCATCAAACGGAATGGATCATTTTTATCTTTAGCTTTTGCGATATATTTTGCAGTATCACCACCATCTGCTTTGATCGCTTCTAACATTTCGATAACCGCCTGGTTAGCTCCCCCGTGAAGTGGTCCCCACAATGCAGAAATACCTGCAGATAAAGAAGCAAATAATCCAGCATGAGATGATCCTACGATTCTCACGGTAGAAGTAGAACAGTTTTGCTCGTGATCGGCATGTAAGATCAATAACTTATCCAAAGCGTCATTTACAATTCTATTTGCTTCGTACGCCTGGTTCGGTCTTGCAAACATCATTTTATGTAAATTCTCTACGTACCCCAAAGAATTATCTCCATAATCTAGAGGAAGGCTTTTTCTTTTTCTCATTGTCCAAGCCGCAAGCACAGGAAACTTTGCTAAGATCTTAACAATAGCGCCATACATCTCTTCTTCAGAATCCACATCAACAGATCCAGGATTAAATGCAATCAAAGCACTTGTCAAAGAAGACAATACTCCCATTGGGTGAGCGCTTTTAGGAAATCCATCTAGAATTTTCTTCATGTCTTCATCCACATGAGATTCTTCTTTGATATCCTTATCAAATTTTTCCAGTTGAGCTGCTGTTGGAAGTTCTCCAAAAATCAACAAATAAGCTACTTCAAGAAAGTCTGCTTTT
The DNA here is from genome assembly GCF_055808215.1 of Aquimarina sp. KJ22-3. Classification (NCBI taxonomy): domain Bacteria; kingdom Pseudomonadati; phylum Bacteroidota; class Flavobacteriia; order Flavobacteriales; family Flavobacteriaceae; genus Aquimarina; species Aquimarina sp. KJ22-3. Next base: position 4,200,576 of record NZ_CM147859.1, read on the forward strand.
TCGGCAAGTTCTTCGATAGAATATCCTCGGTAGCGTAAGATTCCTTTTTCTCCATCCAGGAAGGTGATTGCACTCTCGCAACTACCTGTATTTTTATATCCAGGATCAATCGTTGTTACTCCTCCTGTCGCTCCTCTGAGTGCCTTGATATCTATTCCTAATTCATTCTCCGTTCCTTTAATAATTGGGAACTCATATTTATTACCGTCGATTTCTAACGTAGCTATTTTTGACATATGATTATTTAGAATTTTGCTATTACATTAAGGGCTGCTAAATTACGAAATATAGTGTTAATATGTTATTAATCGTTACATGATTTTTACCCTTACAAACTATTTTCAAAATTATTCGCAATAAAAAAAGGACTATTCAAAAAATAGTCCTTTTTTTTAGCATAAAGATTAATCTAGCGTTTAACTTTAAAAGCTTTTTCTTTCGGATAGTAGGCCACACTTCCTAACTCTTCTTCTATACGAAGTAGTTGATTGTATTTTGCCATTCTATCACTTCTAGAAGCTGATCCTGTTTTGATCTGTCCCGTATTTAAGGCTACAGCCAAATCTGCAATGGTATTATCTTCTGTTTCTCCAGAACGGTGAGACATTACTGATGTATACCCTGCATTATGTGCCATATTTACAGCTGCAATAGTCTCTGTAAGTGTTCCTATTTGATTTACCTTGATCAAAATTGAATTTGCAGTATTGTTTTCAATTCCTCGAGATAATCGCTCTACATTGGTTACAAACAAATCATCACCTACTAATTGTACTTTGTCCCCTACTTTGTCAGTAAGATATTTCCATCCTTCCCAGTCATTTTCATCCATACCATCTTCGATAGAAATAATAGGATATTTTGAAGCTAACTCAGCAAGGTAATCTGCTTGTTCTTCACTAGAACGAACTACTCCTGTATCTCCTTCAAATTTGGTGTAATCATACTTTCCATCCACATAGAATTCTGCAGAAGCACAATCCAAAGCGATCATGATTTCATCTCCAAACTTGTATCCTGCTTTTTCTACGGCTAGTTTGATAGAATCTAGAGCATCTTCTGTTCCGTCTAATGTAGGAGCAAATCCTCCTTCATCTCCAACAGCTGTACTCAAACCTCTATCGTGTAGTACTTTTTTCAGATTATGGAAAATCTCGGTTCCCATCTGCATCGCTTCAGTAAAATTTTTAGCTTTTACCGGCATTACCATAAACTCTTGAAAAGCTATTGGAGCATCACTATGAGAACCTCCATTGATAATATTCATCATTGGAACAGGTAGTGTATTGGCATTAACTCCTCCTACATATCGATATAATGGAATATTTAATTCATTGGCAGCAGCCTTTGCAGCAGCCAAAGAAACTCCTAAAATAGCATTTGCACCTAGTTTTGATTTATTTGGAGTTCCATCAAGTTCGATCATTCTCTGGTCTAACAAGTTTTGATCAAACACCGAGTACCCTAATAATTCTTCAGCGATTACTGTATTTACATTTTCTACAGCCTTAAGTACTCCTTTCCCCATATAATTATCACCTCCATCTCTCAACTCTACTGCCTCATGTTCTCCCGTAGATGCTCCCGAAGGAACAGCTGCTCTTCCTAACACACCATTTTCGGTAATCACATCAACTTCAACTGTTGGATTACCACGAGAATCAAGAATTTGTCTAGCGTGAATATTAATAATTACACTCATTGTTTTATTTATTTTGTTGGATAATTTTAATTCTTCGCAATATACGAAACCGGTATGTTCTGACCCCTTTAAAAAAGTGCTAATTTCCTACCAAAAACGTAATACGTTAACGAAGTTATCAACTATAACGTTGTAGGTTAAGACATTATCAAAACCGGTAGTATACGATTCAATATTTGTATTGATTTATACGGCCAATTTTGCCTTTTTGATATTTTCTATAAACTCATCGAATAAGTAAACAGAATCATTTGGTCCTGGACTAGCTTCTGGGTGGTACTGTACTGAAAAACAGTTTTTATTCTTCAGTTTAATTCCCATTACCGTATCATCGTTAAGGTGAATATGAGTCATCTCTATATCTGGATGTTTTTCGGTATCTTCTTTACTCACCACAAACCCATGGTTTTGAGAAGTAATTTCTCCTTTACCAGTTACCAAATTTTTAACCGGGTGGTTGATCCCTCTGTGTCCATTATGCATTTTGTAAGTACCAATTCCATTGGCCAAAGCGATTACCTGGTGTCCCAAGCATATTCCGAATAATGGTAAATCTCTTTCAATAATTTCTTTGGCTGTAGAAATCGCTTCTTTTAAAGGTTGTGGATCCCCAGGCCCGTTGGATAAAAAGAATCCATCTGGTCCCCATTCATTCATCTCCTCAAAAGAGGCATTGTAAGGAAACACTTTGATATACGCATCTCTCTGTGCAAGGTTACGTAGTATATTTTTCTTAATCCCGATATCAAGCGCCGAAATTTTGTAGGTAGCATTAGGATCTCCGTAGAAATATGGTTCTTTGGTAGATACTTGAGATGCCAGCTCTAATCCATTCATATCTGGAACTGCTGCAAGCTCTTTCTTTAATTTATCTATGTCTTCTGTTTCTGTAGAAATAACAGCATTCATGGCTCCATTATCTCTGATATAGCTCACCAATGCTCTGGTATCTACATCCGAAATCGCTAATAAATTATGTTGCTCTAAAAACTCCTGTAAAGATCTGTCTGCTTTTACTCTAGAATATTCGTAACTAAAATTCTTTACAATCAGTCCAGCAATCTTAATAGAATCAGATTCTATTTCCTGATCATTAGTTCCGTAATTACCTATATGCGCATTGGTAGTCACCATAAGCTGACCATAGTACGAAGGATCTGTAAAAATTTCCTGATACCCAGTCATACCGGTGTTAAAACATACTTCACCAAATGCAGTCCCTTCTCTCCCTACAGCTTTGCCGTAAAAAATGGTACCATCTGCTAATAAAAGAATTGCTTTTTTTCGAGATTGATATTTCATTATTTATAATTATTTCTATTGAGAAAACTTTTTCAAAATTATTTAAAAAAAAGGATAAACGCCAAACGTTTATCCTTTTGTTATTATGTGTTATTCACACTCTTCATTTATTCTTCTTCAGAATTAGTAACTTCTGGCGCTGGTGCCGCTGGTGCACTTGCTTTTCCTCTTCTACTTCTTCTTGTTGATTTCTTCTTAGCAGGTTTACCAGCATTGTATAGCTCGTTGTAATCTACTAATTCGATCATTGCCATATCGGCGTTATCTCCAAGACGATTTCCTAACTTGATAATTCTAGTATATCCTCCTGGTCTATCACCTATCTTGTTTGCAACATCTCCAAACAACTCTGCTACAGCCTCTTTACTTCTAAGTCTGCTAAAAACAACTCTTCTGTTGTGAGTCGACTCTACAGTAGTTGTGTTGTTTTCTGCTTTAGACTTGGTCACTAAAGGCTCAATAAACTGCTTAAGCGCTTTTGCTTTTGCTACAGTCGTATTGATTCTTTTGTGCTCTATTAGAGAGCAAGCCATGTTTGCAAGCATCGCCTTGCGATGTGCAGTCTTTCTTCCTAGGTGATTTACTTTTTTTCCGTGTCTCATGACATTTTTGTTTAATCATCATCTTGCTCTACCCGCTATGAGGAGCAAAATATGATAGATTACTTAATCTTTATCTAATTTGTATTTTGAAAGATCCATTCCAAAGTTAAGCCCTTTAACATTTACAAGCTCTTCAAGCTCAGTTAAAGATTTCTTACCAAAGTTACGGAACTTCATTAAATCGTTCTTGTTGTAAGATACCAAGTCTCCTAGTGTATCTACTTCTGCAGCTTTCAAACAGTTTAACGCACGAACTGAAAGGTCCATGTCGATAAGTTTTGTTTTCAATAACTGTCTCATATGAAGCGATTCTTCATCATACGTTTCAGTTTGTGCAATCTCATCAGCCTCTAATGTAATACGCTCATCAGAGAATAACATGAAGTGATGGATTAATATTTTTGCTGCTTCTGTTAAGGCATCCTTTGGATGAATAGAACCATCAGTAACGATTTCGAAAACTAATTTTTCATAATCGGTCTTTTGCTCTACACGATAGTTTTCGATACTATACTTTACATTCTTGATCGGAGTGTAAATAGAATCGGTAAAAATCGTTCCAATAGGAGCGTTAGCTTTTTTATTTTCTTCAGCAGGTACGTAACCTCTACCTTTTTCAATAGTAATTTCAAGGTTTAACGCTACCTTCTTATCCATATTACAGATCACCAATTCTGGGTTTAATACCTGGAATCCTGAAATGAATTTTTGGAAGTCTCCAGCAGTAAGCTGCTCTTGACCAGAAATAGAAATAGTCACAGACTCATTATCTATATCTTCAATCTGACGCTTAAAACGTACTTGTTTAAGATTTAGGATGATTTCGGTAACATCTTCTACCACCCCAGAAATAGTTGAGAACTCGTGATCTACTCCTTCGATTCTAAGAGAAGTTATAGCGAATCCCTCTAAAGAAGATAGCAAAACTCTTCGTAAAGCGTTACCAACTGTCAATCCGTACCCAGGTTCTAATGGTCTAAATTCAAATTTACCATCGAACTCTGTAGAGTCGATCATGATAACTTTATCGGGCTTCTGAAAATTTAATATTGCCATGTTATTGTTTCTTCTTTAGCGTTATTACTTAGAGTATAATTCGACGATGAATTGCTCATTGATATTTTCCGGAATTTGAACTCTTGCCGGAACTGATACGAAAGATCCTTCTTTTGTATCGTTATTGAAAGTAATCCACTCATATACCTTGCTATTGTTAGCCAATGAATTCTGGATTACTTCTAATGATTTTGATTTTTCTCTTACTCCAACAACATCTCCAGCTTTTAACTGATACGAAGGAATGTTTACTAACTCTCCGTTTACAGTAATATGTCTGTGAGAAACTAATTGTCTTGCTCCTCTTCTAGAGTTAGCAAGTCCCATTCTAAACACTACATTGTCTAAACGAGATTCACAAAGTTGAAGTAATACCTCACCCGTAATACCTTGAGCACGGGTTGCTTTTTCGAACATGTTACGGAATTGACGCTCTAAAATACCATAAGTGTATTTTGCTTTCTGCTTTTCCATTAACTGGATAGCGTATTCACTTTTCTTTCCTCTACGCCTGTTGTTTCCGTGTTGCCCAGGAGGGTAATTTCTTTTTCGAATGACTTATCGTCTCCGAAGATCGCTTCACCAAATTTACGAGCGATTTTAGTTTTTGGACCAGTATATCTTGCCATTATTAATAAATTAGTTATTGAGGTGATTATGAATTAAGGTCACTTTCCTTCGATAATCAATTTTCCTCAAATTAGATTACTTACTTAGTTATAATTAAAAAGAGAACCCAAGCATATGCTCGGGAAAAAATTATACTCTACGTCTTTTAGGAGGACGACAACCATTATGCGGCATTGGCGTTACATCGATAATTTCTGATACCTCGATACCTGAATTATGGATAGAACGTATTGCAGACTCTCTTCCGTTACCTGGACCTTTTACGTAAACTTTTACTTTTTTAAGTCCAGCCTCGATAGCTACTTTTGCTGCATCTTCTGCTGCCAATTGCGCTGCGTAAGGCGTGTTTTTCTTAGATCCTCTGAATCCCATTTTACCGGCAGAAGACCAAGAGATTACATCTCCTTTTTTATTGGTCAACGAAATAATAATATTGTTGAAAGAAGCTGTAACGTGAGCTTCACCTACAGATTCTACTATTACTTTACGTTTTTTTGAAGTTGACTTTGCCATACTACTTATTATTTAGTTGCCTTTTTCTTGTTTGCAACTGTTTTTCTTCTTCCTTTACGTGTTCTTGAATTGTTCTTAGTGCGTTGTCCTCTAAGTGGCAAACCAGCTCTATGACGAATACCTCTGTAACATCCTATATCCATAAGACGTTTGATATTCAACTGAACTTCTGAACGTAATTCTCCTTCGATGGTATAGGCTCCTACAGCTTCACGGATACGACCAATTTGATCATCATCCCAATCAGAAACTTTTATACTTTCATCTACTTTGGCAGTAGCTAAAATTTCTTTAGCTCTACTTCTACCGATTCCGAAGATATAGGTTAATGCTATAACTCCTCGCTTTTGTTTAGGTATATCTACCCCTGCAATTCTTGCCATAATTACCCTTGTCTTTGTTTAAATCTAGGATTCTTTTTATTAATTACGTAAAGTCGGCCTTTTCTACGCACAATCTTGCACTCGGCACTTCTCTTTTTTAATGATGCTCTTACTTTCATCTGTTATTTCTTAAGTTTTTCAACTGTCAGATTATATGCTTCGACAACTGAGATAATTGTTTTTAAAAAACCAACAATCTCAATCCTGTCGGTTTCCTCTATTGTTTATTTCATATTCCTGAAAAACAGGATATCATCTATAGAGATATTTATTTATTTTTTCAGCGTGCAAAATTACGGAAAAAAATTAAATAACAATATCTTCTAAAATTAGTATCTGTATGTGATACGAGCTTTTGTCAAATCGTATGGACTCATTTCTAGCTTTACCTTATCTCCAGGCAACAACTTAATGTAGTGCATTCGCATCTTTCCAGAGATATGAGCAGTTACTACATGACCGTTTTCTAGCTCTACACGAAACATTGCATTTGACAATGCTTCTATGATACTTCCATCTTGTTCTATTGCTGGTTGTTTTGCCATTATGCTACTGCTTTTCTGTTTTTACCAGATTTCATCAATCCGTCGTAATGTCTATTCAATAAGTACGAATTTACCTGTTGCATTGTATCTATCGCTACACCTACCATAATAAGTAAAGAAGTACCTCCAAAGAACAACGCCCATCCTGCTTGCACATTAAGCAATTTTACCGCTATAGCAGGAAAAATAGCTATAAGTGCCAAGAATATAGAACCAGGCAATGTAATTTGAGACATAATCTTATCCAAGTACTCGGCTGTTTCACTTCCTGGTCGAATTCCAGGAATAAATCCACCACTACGTTTAAGATCGTCTGCCATTTTATTTGTTGGCACTGTAATCGCTGTATAGAAATAGGTAAATACAATAATCAACAACGCAAATACAATGTTATACCATAGTCCAAAAATATCACTAAAAGCAGCAGTAATACCCTGAGCAGTCTCAGACTCTGAAAGACTTCCAGCAATCAAACCAGGAACAAACATAATTGCTTGTGCGAAAATGATTGGCATTACTCCAGATGCATTTAACTTTAACGGGATGTACTGACGAGATCCAAAAACATTTTTCTCGTATCCTCCACTTGCTGTTCTTCTAGCATATTGCACAGGAACTTGTCGGACCGCCATCACCAATAGCACTGAAGCCAATATGATCACAAACCAGATTACCAATTCGATCAATACCATAATCATTCCTCCTCCGTCTCCAGAAACTCTTGAGAAGAAGTTTTGTACAAAAGACTGAGGTAATGTAGCAATGATACCTACCATAATTAATAATGAAATACCATTACCAATACCCTTGTCTGTTATCTTCTCTCCTAACCACATAGCGAAAATACATCCTGTAGTAAGAATGATTACAGATGACACAACAAAAATTGTTTGATTTGGAATAACAAATGCCTCTGCAGGAAGTTGTGCAAAAAGATTGTAAATATACCCAGGTCCCTGTACCAATGTAATGGCAATTGTTAACCAACGTGTTATCTGATTAATCTTTTTACGACCACTTTCTCCCTCTTTTTGAAGCTTTTGTAAATACGGTATCGCTATTCCCATCAGCTGCACTACAATAGATGCAGAAATGTAAGGCATAATACCCAAAGCAAATACCGATGCATTTGCAAACGCACCTCCTGTGAAGGCATTTAATAACCCTAATAGCCCATCCTGAGCTTGGGTACTAAGATTTGCAAGTTGTGCAGCATCTACACCAGGTAATACTACCTGAGCTCCAAAACGATATACCAAAAGTAAGCCTAGAGTGACTAAAATTCTATTCTTTAGCTCCTCTATTTTCCAAATATTTTTTATTGTATCGATGAATTTCATGAATTGTTTATTATAAGGTTACTGCTTCACCACCAGCAGCTTCAATAGCAGCTTTTGCAGTGGCTGTAAATTTGTGAGCTGAGACTTTCAATTTCGCCTTCAATTCACCTCTTCCCAGTATTTTCACCAAATCATTCTTTCTAGCTAAACGAGTTGCCAAGATCACGTCAAGATCTACAGTATCTTTTATCTTTCCTTCGTCTACTAATTTTTGTAGCGTGTCAAGATTGATTCCTTGATACTCTTTTCTGTTGATGTTCTTGAAACCGAACTTAGGCACACGTCTTTGAAGTGGCATTTGTCCACCTTCAAAACCAATTTTTCTAGAATATCCAGAACGTGACTTTGCTCCTTTATGTCCACGAGTAGAAGTTCCTCCTTTTCCAGAACCTTGTCCACGACCTACTCGCTTACTGTTATTTTTTACCGAACCTGCAGCAGGTTTTAAGTTACTTAAATCCATGTGCTTATATTATTTTGTTTCTACTGAAACTAAATGTTTAACTTTATTTACCATCCCAAGGATATTAGGAGTATCATCATGCTCCACTACCTGGCCGATCTTTTTAAGCCCTAGAGCCTCTAGAGTTCTTTTCTGTCTCTGAGTACGATTAATCGCGCTCTTTACTTTAGTAATTTTAATCTTTGCCATCGTTCCTTAATTTATCCTTTAAACACCTTTTCTAGTGAAATACCACGTTGTGCAGCTACTTGCTGAGCACTACGTAATTGTAACAACGCATCAAAGGTTGCTTTCACTACATTGTGTGGGTTAGACGATCCTTGGTTCTTAGAAAGTACATCATGCACACCTACAGATTCTAATACTGCACGGATAGCACCACCAGCAATTACTCCGGTACCAGTTGCAGCAGGCATTAATAATACTCTTGCTCCACCATACTTACCTTTTTGTTCGTGAGGTAAAGTACCTTTATGTAATGGAATACGAACCAAATTCTTTTTTGCATCTTCTACAGCCTTAGCGATAGCTTCTGCTACCTCCTTAGACTTACCAAGACCATGACCAACAACACCGTTTTCATCACCTACAACAACGATTGCAGAGAAACCGAATGCTCTACCACCCTTTGTTACTTTAGTCACACGTTGCACACCAACTAAACGATCTTTTAGTTCAAGTCCGCTTGGTTTTACTAATTCTGCGTTTTTATATTTCTGATACATAATTTCTTAGAATTTAAGTCCTGCTTCTCTAGCACCTTCTGCCAATGATTTAACTCTACCGTGGTACAAATACCCTCCTCTATCAAAAGATACTGTTTCTACACCGGCTTTAATCGCTTTTTCTGCCAAAGCTTTTCCAACTAAACTTGCGATTTCAACTTTAGTTCCATTAGCCTTAGCAATGTCTTTATCTCTTGAAGAAGCTGAACTGATTGTCTTACCAGTTACATCATCTATAACTTGAGCATAGATTTCTTTATTACTTCTATAAACAGATAATCTAGGACGTTGTTCTGTTCCGCTAATTCTTCCGCGGATTCGCTTTCTTATCTTTAATCTTCTTGATTCTTTTGAGAATGCCATAACTTCGTTATTATGCAGATTTACCTGCTTTTCTTCTTAATTGTTCTCCTACGAATTTAACTCCTTTTCCTTTGTAAGGCTCTGGCTTACGGAAACCTCTAATCTTAGCGGCTACCTGTCCTACCAACTGCTTATCATGAGAAGTCAATTTTACAATAGGGTTTTTACCTTTTTCTGAAATAGTTTCAACCTTAACCTCTGGAGCTAAATCTAAAACTATGTTATGCGAGAATCCAAGCGCCAAATCTAATTTTTGACCCTGGTTAGAAGCTCTATATCCAACTCCTACTAATTCTAACTCTTTGGTAAAACCTTCAGAAACACCTACTACCATGTTCTGGATCAAAGCTCGGTATAAACCGTGTTTAGCTTTATGATCTTTAACATCACTAGGTCTTTCTACAACAACCTGACCTTCTTCTACTTTCACTTCAACAGCATCAAACTCTTGAGAAAGCTCTCCTAATTTTCCTTTAACAGTAACAACATTACCTGTCACCTCTACAGTGACACCAGACGGAATAGTTACTGGATTTTTTCCTATTCTTGACATTTCTTTTGCCTTTTATACTGTTAATATACGTAACAAAGTACTTCTCCTCCTACATTATCTTGTCTTGCCTGCTTACCAGTCATAACACCATGAGATGTAGAAACGATTGCTATACCTAATCCATTAAGAATTCTTGGAATATCTTTTGATCCAGCATACTTACGTAAACCTGGCTTACTTATTCTCTGTAATTCTTTAATTACTGGCTCTTTAGTCATTTTATCATACTTAAGAGCGATCTTGATCGTACCTTGTACTGAGTTATCCTCAAACTTATAACTTAAGATATATCCTTGATCGAATAATATCTTAGTAATTTCTTTTTTAACCTTAGATGCAGGAATCTCAACAACTCTGTGCTGAGCTCTATTTGCATTTCTAATTCTAGTTAAATAATCTGCAATAGGATCTGTATTCATTATTTATAGTTTATGGTATTGGTTTTCGATGTTTACCGAACCTTATACCAATTAATTCAAATTAGTCTACCAACTAGCTTTTGTTACTCCTGGAATTAATCCTTTGTTTGCCATTTCTCTGAATGTTACACGAGAAATTCCAAACTGACGCATGTACCCTTTTGGTCTTCCTGTAAGCTTACAACGATTGTGCTTACGGATAGGAGAAGCATTTCTTGGTAATTTCTGTAGCGCCTCATAATCTCCAGCTTCTTTTAAAGCCTTTCTTTTTTCAGCATATTTAGCTACAGTTTTAGCTCTCTTCACCTCACGGGCTTTCATTGATTCTTTAGCCATAATTAATTCTTTTTAAAAGGTAATCCTAGTTCGGTTAACAATGATTTTGCTTCTTTATCAGTCTCCGCTGAAGTTTCGAAAGTAATATTCATTCCTGAAATTTTGTTTACCTTATCGATATCGATCTCAGGAAAGATGATTTGTTCAGTAATACCCATTGAGTAGTTACCTCTTCCATCAAAACCTTTAGCGTTGATTCCACCAAAATCTCTTACACGTGGTAATGCTGAAGTAATTAAACGATCTAAAAATTCGTACATTCTTTCTCCTCTTAACGTAACCTTTGCTCCAATTGGCATTCCTTTACGTAATTTGAAAGAAGCAACATCCTTCTTAGAAATCGTAGGCACAGCTTTTTGACCAGTGATTGTTGTCAATTCATCAACTGCATAGTCGATCAATTTTTTATCAGCAACTGCAGCTCCAATACCTCTACTCAAAACTATTTTTTTAAGTTTTGGTACCTGCATTACATTATCATAGCTGAATTCTTCTGTAAGAGCAGACACAACTCGGTCTTTATACTCTTGTTTTAGTCTTGGGATATAAGCCATAACTATATTACTTCATTAGATTTTTTAGAAAATCTCACTTTCTTATCTCCTTCCATTCTATATCCAACTCTTGTTGCCTCTCCTTTAGAAGTCATCAACGCTAAGTTAGAAATATGAATAGGTGCTTCTTTTTCTACAATACCACCTTGAGGATTCTGAGCACTTGGTTTCGCATGTTTCTTTACGATATTCACTCCCTCTACGATAGCTTTGTTTTCTTCACGTAGTACCTTTAATACCTTTCCAGTAACAGCATTGTTCGTAGTACTCTTATGAGCACCAGCGATAACTTTTACTGTATCTCCTGTTTTAATTTTAAGCTTTGTCATCTTTAAATTATTTTAAAGCACTTCTGGCGCTAGTGAAACAATCTTCATGAATTGCTTATCACGAAGTTCTCTTGCCACAGGACCAAATACACGAGTTCCTCTCATTTCTCCGGCAGGGTTTAATAAAACACATGCGTTATCATCGAAACGGATATAAGAACCATCTGGTCTGCGTACCTCTTTTTTAGTACGAACTACAACTGCAGTAGAAACCGCTCCTTTTTTGATGTTTCCATTAGGAGTCGCTTCTTTTACACTGACAACTATTTTGTCTCCTACAGAGGCGTATCTTCTTCCTGTACCACCTAGAACACGAATTGCTAAAACTTCTTTAGCCCCTGTGTTATCGGCTACTTTTAATCTAGACTCTTGTTGTACCATAATTACTTCGCTCTTTCAATTACTTCTACTAATCTCCAGCATTTGGTTTTACTCATAGGTCTTGTTTCCATGATCTTTACAGTATCACCAATATTGCAGTCGTTTTTCTCGTCGTGTGCAACGTATTTTTTCGTTTTTAACACGAACTTTCCGTACATCGGGTGTTTTACTTTTTTCACCTCAGAAACCACGATTGATTTCTGCATTTTGTTACTTGTAACAACACCTATACGTTCTTTTCTTAAGTTTCTTTTTTCCATCTTTCAGCAGAATTAACCGTTTAATTCTCTTTTTGTTAGCTCTGTAGCAATTCTTGCAATAGATCTTCTTACTTTACGTAATTGTAAAGGATTTTCTAGTGGAGACATCGCGTGAGCCATTCTTAAATCTGAATATGCTTTTTGTGACTTACCAAGTTCTTCTTGTAATTCAGCTGTAGATAATTCTTTAACTTCTGATTGCTTCATAATAAATCTTCAATTTTAAGCTTGATAATCTCTAGCTACAATAAACTTAGTTCTCACGGGAAGTTTTTGAGCTGCCAAACGTAATGCTTCTTTAGCTACGTCATAAGGCACACCACTAACTTCAAATAATATTCTTCCTGGTTTTACTACTGCTGCCCAGTATTCAACCGCACCTTTTCCTTTACCCATACGTACTTCAAGAGGCTTTTTTGTAATTGGCTTGTCTGGGAAAATTTTAATCCACAGAGACCCCTCTCTTTTCATATAACGAGTAGCAGAAATACGAGCTGCTTCAATTTGTCTAGCAGTAACAAAATTTGAATCTAATGATTTGATTCCGAAAGTACCGTTTGAAAGCTGGTGTCCTCTTTGAGAAAGACCTTTCATACGACCTTTTTGTTGCTTACGGAATTTTGTTCTTTTAGGCTGTAACATTGTTAATTTACTTTAAAAAATTACTTTCTACGACGTGACTTATTACCACCACTTCGTCCACCTCTGTCACCTTTTCCTTGTTTCTTGGATAAACCAACTAAAGGAGAAAGTTCTCTTTTACCATATACTTCGCCTTTCATGATCCATACTTTCACACCCAATCTACCGTAAGTAGTATGAGCTTCAACTAAAGCATAATCTATGTCAGCTCTAAATGTAGATAAAGGAATTCGACCTTCTTTGTAAGCTTCTGAACGTGCCATTTCAGCTCCATTCAAACGCCCTGAAATCTGAATTTTAATTCCTTCTGCATTCATTCTCATTGCAGCCGCAATAGCCATCTTGATTGCACGACGGTAAGAAATACGACTTTCTATTTGTCTTGCAACACTTGATGCTACTAAGTATGAATCCAGCTCAGGTCTCTTGATTTCAAAGATGTTGATCTGAACTTCCTTCTCTGTAATCTTCTTAAGCTCTTCTTTTAACTTGTCTACCTCTTGACCACCTTTTCCGATAATGATACCAGGTCTAGCAGTAGTGATAGTAACGGTTACAAGTTTAAGCGTACGCTCAATGATTACTCTTGATACACTAGCTTTTGATAAACGCGCATGTACATACTTTCTAATCTTATCGTCTTCGGCAAGTTTATCACCGTAGTCATTACCTCCGTACCAGTTGGATTCCCAACCTCTAATGATACCAAGGCGATTTCCGATTGGATTTGTCTTCTGTCCCATAGTCTATATTAGCTTTGTGTATTATTTTTTGCTCCTAACACGATTGTTACGTGATTTGAACGTTTTCTAATTCTGTGTGCGCGACCTTGTGGAGCTGGACGAAGTCTCTTTAACATACTTCCTCCGTCTACACGAATTTCTTTAATGAATAGATCCGCATCCTCTATACTAGCGTCTTCATTTTTCGCCTGCCAGTTTGCTATAGCAGAAAGCAACAGCTTCTCTAAACGACGTGCTGCCTCCTTTTGGCTAAATCTAAGAATATGAAGCGCTCTTTCTACTTTCTCACCACGGATCAAGTCTGCTACCAAACGCATTTTGCGTGGTGACGTAGGGCAGTTATTAAGCTTAGCAAAAGCAACTTGCTTTTTCTCTTCCTTAATTCTATCCGCCATTTCTTTTTTACGAACTCCCATAGCTTAAATTATTTTTTACCTTTATTTTTAGCACCAGCGTGTCCTCTAAATGAACGAGTTGGCGAAAATTCTCCTAATTTATGACCTACCATGTTCTCTGTAATATATACAGGAACAAACTGTCGACCATTATGAACTGCAATTGTTTGCCCTACAAAGTCAGGAGTAATCATAGATGCTCTAGACCAAGTCTTGATTACAGACTTTTTGTTAGCCTCTACATTAGCAGCTACTTTTTTCTCTAACTTATAGTGAACGTAAGGTCCTTTTTTTAATGAACGTGCCATATCTTATTATTTCTTTCTACGTTCTACAATATACTTATTACTCGCTTTCGTCTTAGAACGGGTTCTAAATCCTTTTGCAGGAAGACCTTTTCTAGAACGTGGGTGACCTCCAGAAGAACGTCCTTCACCACCACCCATTGGATGATCTACCGGGTTCATCGCTACTGGTCTTGTACGTGGCCTGCGACCTAACCATCTAGATCTACCAGCTTTACCACCAACGATCAATTGATGATCACTGTTAGATACTGCACCGATAGTTGCCATACAGTTAACCAATACCATTCTCACCTCGCCAGAAGGTAACTTTACAGTTGCAAACTTACCATCACGAGCCATCAATTGAGCAAAAGAACCAGCACTACGTGCCATAACAGCACCTTGACCTGGTCTTAACTCTATACAAGAAATAATAGTACCTAATGGGATATCACTTAAAGGCATTGCGTTACCAATTTCTGGTGCCACATTGTTTCCAGAAACAATGTTTTGCCCTACTTGAAGTCCATTTTGAGCGATAACATAGCGCTTTTCACCATCTTGGTAATTTACTAACGCTATAAAAGCAGTTCTGTTTGGATCGTATTCGATTGTTGCAACGGTAGCAGGGATTCCATGCTTATCACGTTTAAAATCAATAATACGATACCTTCTTTTATGACCTCCACCCTTGTAGCGGATTGTCATCTTTCCTTGACTGTTTCTACCTCCAGATCTTTTCTTCGGAGCTAATAAACTTTTCTCCGGCTTATCAGTAGTAATTGCGTCAAATCCATTTACTACTCTAAAACGCTGACCTGGGGTAATTGGTTTTAATTTTCTTACTGACATTTTCTAGTCTTAAAGATTACTATATAAATCAATTACATCACCTTCCGCCACCTGTACAATTGCTTTTTTGTAAGCGCTTGTTTTACCAGTGATCATACCAGTTTTGGTATAACGAACCTTGCGATCCGGACGGACATTTATTGTGCGAACTTTAGTAACAGATACACCATAAGCAGCCTCAACTGCCTTTTTGATCTCTACCTTATTCGCTTTCTTATCTACTACAAAACCATAGCGGTTATATACTTCACTATCGTTAGTAGCCTTTTCCGTAATAATAGGTTTTATTAAGATACTCATGGCTTCTATTTACTTAAATTCGTTTCAATTCCTTTCAAAGAACCTTCCAAAAGTACAACGCTGTTTGCATTAAGTATTTTGTAAGTACTTAATTCTGAAGCGGTTATAACTTCTGAACTTTTCAAATTGCGCGACGACAAATATACATTATTATTTGACTCTGCCAACACAAACAAAGATTTTTTGTTTTCAAGCCCTAAGGACTTCAAAATTGCTGTAAAATTCTTTGTCTTTGGAGCATCAAAATTAAAGTCTTCGATAACGGTTATCGCTTTGTCATTTGCTTTGATACTTAAGGCAGATTTACGTGCTAATCTTTTTAAGTTCTTATTTAATTTAAAAGAGTAGTTACGTGGTCTTGGACCAAAAATTCTACCTCCTCCTTTAAAAACAGGAGACTTGATACTACCAGCTCTGGCAGTTCCAGTTCCTTTTTGTTTCTTTATCTTTCTGGTACTACCAGCAATCTCAGCTCTTTCCTTAGCTTTATGAGTTCCCTGACGTTGATTCGCCAAGAATTGTTTCACATCTAAGTATACAGCATGATTGTTTGGCTCTATACCGAAAACAGCATCAGAAAGGTCTACCTTTCTTCCTGTTTCTTTTCCGTTTATATCAACAACTGCTACTTTCATTACTTCTGAATCGTTACATAAGTGTTTTTATGACCAGGAACACATCCCTTTACTACAAGTAAGTTCTTTTCAGGAACTACTTTTAACACTCTTAAGTTTTGAACTTTTACTTTTTCTCCACCCATTCTACCTGCCATACGCATTCCTTTGAATACTCTTGCAGGGTAGGATGCAGCACCAATAGAACCAGGAGCTCTTAATCGGTTGTGCTGTCCGTGAGTTGCTTGTCCAACACCGCCAAAACCGTGTCTTTTTACAACCCCTTGGAAACCTTTACCTTTTGAAGTTCCTGAAACGTCAACAAACTCTCCTTCTGCGAAGTGCTCTACTGTTATCGTGTCACCTAATTTGTACTCCTCATCAAAACCTTTAAACTCGACAACTTTACGTTTAGCAACAGTTCCTGCTTTTTTAAAGTGACCTAAAGCCGCTTTTGAAGCATTTTTGTCTGCTTTGTCATCGAAACCTAATTGAACAGCATCATAACCGTCAACCTCATTGGTTCTGACTTGGGTAACCACGCATGGCCCAGCTTCGATCACTGTACATGGAATATTCTTTCCATTCTCGTCGAAGATGCTGGTCATACCGATCTTTTTTCCTATTAACCCAGACATATTTAAATTATTTATTAATTATTCTTATTTAAAGTCAAAACTACATCTTGACTTCTCTTTATTCTTTTACAAAAAAACAGGGCTAAAAATACCTTCAACCCTGAAATGTATTTTTGCCGTTTTTCCCTCGCACGCAGCTTGGGACATGTTTGTTTTGACTCCGCTCAACAATTTAATATTAACGTTGTTGAGCGGAGTCTAAATCAATTATACTTTGATCTCTACTTCTACACCACTTGGTAACTCTAACTTCATCAACGCATCAATCGTTTTTGAAGAAGAACTATAGATATCCAAAAGTCTTTTGTAAGAACTTAATTGAAATTGCTCTCTTGACTTTTTGTTTACGTGTGGAGAACGTAGTACAGTAAAAATTTTCTTATGTGTTGGTAAAGGAATTGGCCCAGTTACTACAGCTCCTGTACTCTTTACCGTCTTTACGATTTTCTCAGCAGACTTGTCTACCAAGTTGTGATCGTAAGATTTTAGTTTTATTCTGATTTTTTGACTCATTTCTGTAATAATTAAGCGTTAACTCCTTTTGCAGCTGCAATTACTTCTTCTGAAATATTAGAAGGAGTCTCTGCATAGTGAGAAAATTCCATCGTAGATGTTGCTCTACCAGAAGATAATGTTCTTAATGAAGTTACATAACCAAACATTTCTGAAAGAGGAACGATAGCTTTCACAACTTTTGATCCTGAACGATCTCCCATATCATTAACTTGACCTCTTCTTCTGTTAAGGTCACCAACGATATCTCCCATGTTTTCTTCTGGAGTGATTACCTCTAGCTTCATGATTGGCTCCATGATTACAGCTCTTGCAGCTTTTGCGGCAGCTTTGTAACCTAATTTCGCAGCCAATTCGAATGACAATTGATCAGAATCCACATCGTGGTAAGAACCATCGGTAAGTGTCACTTTCATTGCATCCATTTCGTATCCAGCCAAAGGTCCATTTTTCATAGCCACTTTGAATCCTTTTTCTACAGAAGGGATAAATTCTTTAGGAACGTTACCACCTTTAATCTCAGAAACGAATTCAAGACCAACTTTACCTTCTTCAGCAGGCTCCATAGTAAATACAATATCTGCGAATTTACCACGACCACCAGATTGCTTCTTGTACACTTCTCTATGTTCTGCACGAGCGGTAATAGCTTCTTTGTACTCAACCTGTGGTTGCCCTTGGTTAACCTCTACTTTAAATTCACGCTTTAAACGGTCAACAATAATATCTAAGTGAAGCTCACCCATTCCAGAAATAATAGTCTGTCCTGAAGCTTCATCTGTTCTTACAGTAAATGTAGGATCTTCTTCTGCTAACTTAGCCAAAGCCATTCCTAATTTATCTACGTCAGCCTTTGTTTTTGGCTCTACAGCGATACCAATTACCGGATCAGGGAAGTCCATTGATTCAAGAACAATTGGATTCTTCTCATCTGATAATGTATCTCCAGTTTTAATATCTTTAAAACCTACAGCTGCACCAATATCTCCTGCCTCAATATATTCAATTGCATTTTGCTTGTTAGAGTGCATCTGGTAAATACGAGAAATACGTTCTTTCTTTCCAGAACGGTTATTTAACACATAAGAACCTGCATCCAATCTACCTGAATACGCACGGAAGAAAGCCAAACGACCTACGAAAGGATCTGTAGCAATCTTAAATGCTAATGCAGAAAACGGCTCCTTAACATCAGGCTTACGAGAAATCTCTTCATCTGTGTTAGGATCAGTTCCAACAATTGCATCCTTATCCGTTGGAGAAGGTAGGTAACGACATACAGCATCTAATAAGAACTGTACTCCTTTATTTTTAAAAGCAGAACCACATACCATTGGAATAATAGACATATCCATTACCGCAGCTCTAAGTGCAGCATGCACTTCCTCTTCAGTAATAGACTCCTCGTCTTCCATGTATTTTTCTAAAAGATCCTCGTCATAAGCAGCTACCTCTTCGATAAGCTTACCTCTAAGTTCTTTTGCTTCAGCTTTAAGTTCTTCAGGAATGTCGATAACATCAAATGTTGCTCCTTGAGTTTCATCATGCCATACGATAGCACGGTTCTTCACAAGATCAACAATACCTTTAAAATCAGCTTCTTCACCGATATTCAAAACGATAGGGACAGCATTTGATCCTAACATTTCTTTTACCTGATTACAAACCGCTAAAAAGTTAGATCCCTGACGATCCATTTTGTTTACAAACCCCATTCTTGGAACTTTGTAATTATCAGCTAGTCTCCAGTTAGTTTCAGATTGAGGCTCTACACCATCAACTGCACTAAATAAGAAAACTAATCCGTCAAGTACACGTAAAGAACGATTCACCTCTACGGTAAAATCAACGTGTCCCGGAGTATCAATAATATTGAAGTGGTATCCTTTTGCATCTGCAGTTGGCTTACCATTTTCTGTTGGGAAGTTCCACGTACAAGTGGTAGCAGCAGAAGTAATTGTAATACCTCTTTCCTGCTCTTGCTCCATCCAGTCCATAGTAGCCGCACCATCGTGCACCTCACCTATTTTATGACTTACACCAGTGTAATAAAGAATACGCTCTGTAGTCGTTGTCTTTCCTGCGTCAATGTGCGCAGCAATTCCTATGTTTCTTGTATATTTTAAATCTCTAGCCATTTCTGTTATTGATTAAAATCTAAAGTGTGAGAATGCTTTATTTGCTTCAGCCATTTTGTGAGTATCAACTCTTTTCTTAACCGCAGCTCCTTCTTCTTTTTCTGCAGCGATAATTTCTGCAGCAAGTTTTTGAGCCATAGATTTTTCGTTTCTCTTACGAGCAAACTGAATCAACCACTTCATAGCAGTAGATATCTTACGGTCTGGTCTGATTGGATTAGGAATTTGAAAAGTAGCTCCACCAACTCTTCGGCTTCGTACTTCTACGTGAGGCATTACATTAGACAATGCATCTTTCCACATTTCTAATGCAGTTTTTTCCTCATTTTGTTTTTTCTGATCTACGATATCAATCGCATCATAAAAAATCTTGAAAGCAACAGATTTCTTACCATCCCACATCATCATGTTTACAAAACGAGTCACTAATTGATCGTTAAAACGAGGATCTGGTAAAATCGGTCTTTTTTTAGCCTTTCTTTTTCTCATTTCTTCTTAAAGTTTTTTAATTACTTTTTAGGGCGTTTTGCACCGTATTTAGATCTACGTTGTGTTCTACCTTCAACACCAGCGGTGTCCAAAGCTCCACGAACAATGTGATATCTAACTCCTGGTAAATCTTTTACCCTTCCACCTCTAACTAATACTATCGAGTGCTCCTGGAGATTGTGACCTTCACCACCGATGTATGCATTCACTTCTTTTCCATTAGTTAACCTAACACGCGCTACTTTACGCATCGCAGAATTTGGTTTCTTAGGAGTAGTAGTGTATACACGAGTACATACACCGCGACGTTGCGGGCACGAATCCAAAGCAGCCGATTTACTCTTCTTAGTTATTTTGGCTCTACCTTTTCGTACTAATTGTGAAATTGTTGGCATAATTTGCTTTACACTATTATTAAAAATTTTAAAATATCCCTTTAAAAGGGCTGCAAAGGTAGAAATATTTTTGAGCAAATCAAATCCTAGTACATTAATTTTTAAAGAATTAAAAATACCTGCAAAAATACATCATAAATAAGAACAGAAGAAAAACTCATTTTCAGAATCCACTAACCACATTCCGACCAAAGAACTCATAGTATATATGGTAAGAAAAACAAAGCCACTACATTCTAAAAATTGAAAACAAAACCTGACCAAATAAAAAAGATTGTAAATTTCATTTTACCGAAACAAACAACTAATCTACAGTCAGTTCTAAAAAGAGTTCAAAATTACTCGTTTGATTTTCAGCCGTTAAGACAATCAATCGCAAACTTTAAAAAGTTGAAGAAGTCCTCTTAAATTATCATAAATTAACAGATAAACCGTAACGAAAAACGTTAAAAAAATCTAAAAGAACAGTTGTTAGTTATTATTTATTATCAACTTTGAAGTTGGCTAATTCTAATAATTAAAATAAATGAAATCACCGACAAATCGAATGCTGGTGCTATTCCTAGCGCTGGTAGTGCACCTCTCGTATGCACAAGAAAAAACAATCACAGGAACAATAACAGACGATGCAGGATCCCCTCTTCCGGGAGTAAACATCATTGTAAAAGGAACAGACTCTGGAACACAATCAGACTTTGACGGAAAATACAGTATCGAAACTGCTCAAGGAAGCACTCTTGTATTTAGCTTCCTTGGATTCACCAACAAGGAAGTACTGGTAGGCGCATCAAATACTATTGATGTGCAATTAGAATCTTCGACCTCAGAACTCGAAGAAGTAATTGTAACTGCACAGGGTATTCGCCGTGAGAAACAAGCACTGGGATACGCAGTAGCAGAAGTAAAAGACGAACAATTAGAACAAAGAGCAGAAGGAGATATCGGTAGGGTACTTTTCGGAAAAGCCTCTGGTGTAAATATTACACAGCAAAATGGACTTTCGGGATCAGGTACCAATATCGTAATTCGAGGCCTTAGTTCTTTTAGCGGCAGCAACCAACCTCTATTTATTGTAGATGGTGTTCCTTTCAGTAGTGACACTAACTCGCAAGGAGGTAATGATGGAGACAGTCAGAATGACTTTATCGATGGAAACTCCGGATCAAGTAGATTTTTGGATTTAGATCCTAACAGTATAGAAAGTGTAAACGTATTAAAAGGTTTGGCTGCTGCAACACTTTACGGTACTGCTGGACGTAATGGTGTTATTCTTATCACTACCAAAAACGGTTCTACAGGTGGAGCTCTCAAAAAAAACGAAGTTACCATAACCTCTTCATTTTTCTTTAATGAAATTGCTTCCCTACCTGATTACCAAGATCAATTTGGTAATGGATTTGACCAAGCTTTTGGATGGTTCTTCAGTAACTGGGGACCTAGTTTCGAAAGAGATGGTGTTGCCGGTTGGGGAAATGGAATTAACTCAGACCCTAACAGAGGATTTAACGAAGATGGAACTCTAGCCCACCCGTATAGCACGGCAGCTGCTGCCACCGGAATTCCTGCAGCATTCCCACAATTTGCAGGTGCGAGATATGAATGGAGACCTTACGATAGTGTAGAAAACTTTTTCAGAACAGGAACAGTTTCCAACACCGCTATCAACTTCAGAGGAACTACTGCAGACAATACTTTAAGTTATAACGCCAACTATAGTTACCTAGAAGATGAAGGTTTTACCCCAGGAAACACATTAAGAAGAAACACTCTTGGTTTTGGAGGAAAAGCACAACTGTCCAACAAAATCACACTTTCGAATACATTGAACTATTCAAAAACAGATTTCCGAACTCCACCGGTATCGGCGAGTAGAGGTAACGGATCTTTCGGAACAGGTTCGTCGGTATTTGGAGAATTGTTCTTTACCCCACGTAGTGTTGATTTAATAGGATTACCGTTTCAGAATCCAATAGATGGATCTAGTGTTTATTATCGTCAAAACAACAGTATACAGCACCCACTATGGACAGTTAACAATGCCTTAAACCGCCAAACTACCAATCGTGTATTTGGTAATGGAACGATTCAATACGACATCAACGACAACTTAAATCTTGTATACCGTTTTGGTTTGGATAACTATACCGAATCTAATGTTAACCAACAAAACAAAGGTGGAGTAAGCGATGATGCTTCCTTGCGTAGTGGTATCTATCAAACATGGACTAATATTAACACCATTTTTGACCATAACTTTATCATTAATGGTAGCTACTCTCTTAGCGAACAAGTAGGAATGACATTTAACCTAGGTGCAACAAGCCGACGAGAAGTTTTTGAACGTAACGGTGTTGCCAGTAGCGATCAACAAGTATTTGATGTTTTTAGACATGTAAACTTTGCTAATCAAAACGAAATAGAATTCAAACAAGAAAGAAATATTGTTGGTTTGTATGGACAAGCAGACTTTGATTACAAAAGAATGTTATATGTTACTCTAGCTGGAAGAAACGATTGGGTATCCAACCTAAGTTCTGCTAACAGATCTATCTTTTACCCAAGTACCAGTATTTCATTTTTACCAACAACCGCAATAGAAGGATTACGAACAGACAACGGTATTAACTACCTTAAAATAAGAGCAGGTTACGGAACTTCAGCAAACTTCCCAACTGGATTCCCAGTAGCTACTACTCTTGACTTAGACACTCAAAACTTCCAGGATTCCGGAACAGATATTGTAACCAATTCTGCGGCTCCTAGACTAGGAAATCCAGACCTGAAGCCAGAACGTCTTAACGAGATCGAACTAGGGATCGAATCAAGATTCTTTAGAAACAGAATTTCATTAAACGTTTCTTACTACAACAGGATCACTAAAGACCTGATCATCGACAGACCATTAGACAATTCTACTGGTGCTACAGTAACCAGTGAAAACATTGGAGAAATCAAAAGTGATGGTTTAGAAGTCGATTTAGGTATAGATATTATTCAATTTCCAGACAACGGATTCAATTGGAACACCAACGTCAATTTTACCACTAACGAAACTACCGTGGAGGACCTTGGGGCCGACACCGATATTATTGTGTACTCAGGTTTCTCAAACTTAGGTAATGCCGCTATCGAAGGAGAACCTTTAGGTGTCATTGTAGGTAGTAGAATAGAAAGAGATGCCAATGGAAACTTTTTGGTTAACGATGCCGGTAATTATAGAGAAGAAGAGGGTACATTCGTAATTGGTGACCCTAACCCTGATTACTTGCTGAACGTAAACAACTCATTCTCTTACAAGAACTTCAACTTAAGCTTCTTATTCACTTTTGTTAAGGGAGGAGATATTTATTCAAGAACAGTATCTACTTTATTAGGAAGAGGATTAACAACAGATACGGTTGATCGAGAAAACACCTTTATCTTACCAGGAGTAAGAGAAGATGGTTCTCAAAACAACATTCAGATCAACAACTCTACGTTCTATTTCTCGAATGTATTATTTGGACCTGATGAACTTGGAGTTTTTGATGGAACAGTACTACGATTACAAGAACTGTCTTTGGGGTATTCTTTACCCACAAAATATTTAGACAACACTCCTTTTGGTTCACTTAGTCTGAACCTTACAGGATATAATTTATGGTTTGACGCCTTCAACATTCCTGATGGAACGAATTTCGATCCTAACGTAGCTGGATTAGGAGTAGGTAACGGTAGAGGTTTTGACTTTTTGAATGGACCGAGTTCAAGAAGATATGGTATCAGTGTTAAAGCTTCTTTCTAATCAAAAAAAACAACATCATGAATACAATAAAATTGACATATAAAATATCACTCATAGCAATCCTCTCTGTAGGAATGTTATTTACCTCTTGCGAGAGTTTAGAGCTTGATTTGGCAGACAACCCAAATCAATTAACACCTGATCAATCCAACCCAGATCTTTTCTTGAATTCTATACAAGTAGACTTCGGAAAAGTTGTGGAGCGTTTTGGAGCTATTGCCGGGCAAGTAACCCGAATAGATAATATGTTCGGAAGAAACTATCAAAACACTTATTCACCAGCTGATTTCAATGATGTATGGAGTGGTTCTTACCAATCAACTGGAGAATCTTTTGATGATCAAAACGCACATAGTCAGACATTTAATGGTATTTTGGCTGATGTAAGAGCATTGGAGCCATTAGCGATAGACGGAGAATTGTATCATCATTTGGCCATAAGCCAGGTAATTGAAGCCTATACTATAGTTACTTTGGTAGACTTTTTTGGCGATGTTCCTTACACTGAAGCTGTTCAAGGAAGCATTGGAAATCTAAATCCTGTAACGGATAGCGGAGCAACCATATATGCAGCTGCACTAGATCTATTAGACGAGGCTATTGTAAATTTCGAAAGGGATGCGGCTAATGAACCAGAAAATGATTTTTACTACAATGGTGATTGGGACAATTGGATTAAGGCTGCAAACACTTTAAAAATGAAAATCTATTTGCAACGCAGATTGGTAGATAACAATGCAATTGCAGATTTTAACGCTATTGTTACCTCTGGAGATTACATTCAAACCGCTTCTGAAGACTTCCAATTTTCTTGGGGAGCTAATGAAATTCAACCAGACAACCGTCACCCTAGATACGCAAACAATTACGAAGGTGATGGTGCCGACGAATACCTATCAAACTGGTTAATGAACCAGATGTCTAATAATGATGACCCAAGAATCAGATATTACTTTTACAGACAAACCAATGCCGTACCAGGTGCAGAAATTGCTCCTAATGAAGAAACACTAAGTTGCTCATTAGAAAGTGCTCCTCAGCATTATATCGATGGTAATTTCACATTTTGTTTTCTAAATAATGGATACTGGGGACGTGATCATGGAGATGATGACGGAACACCACCGGACGGTTTCCTAAGAACGACTTTTGGGGTTTATCCTGCTGCAGGTCGATTTGACGATAGTAGTTTTCAAGGTATCTCTCAAGGAGATGGAGGGCAAGGAGCTGGTATTACTCCGATCATCCTATCTTCATGGGTAGATTTCATGATCGCCGAAGTTGCCATGCTTAATATGGACATTCCTGGTGCAAGAACAGCACTGAATAACGGATTAACCAAATCGATAGCAAAGGTAGCCACTTTTGGAGCTTTAGACACTTCTGCAAACTTGTCGTTTGCACCTAACGCAACAGCTATTTCTAGTTTTGTTAATGATCGTCTTGCTGATTTTGATGCTGCAGCAACACCTGATGATCGTTGGGATGTAATCGCAGAACAGTATTGGGTAGCGTTATTTGGTAACGGTATCGATTCTTACAACTTTTATCGTCGTACAGGTTACCCTACTACCTTACAACCTAATATCGAGCCTAATCCTGGGAATTTGATAAGATCTTTCTTTTATCCTGCTGATCTTGTTACAAACAATTCTTCAGTACAACAAAAACCGAATACGGATCAAAAAGTTTTTTGGGATACTAACCCTGATTCCCCAGCTTTCCCACCAGCCAACTAAAATGAATAGCATTTAGGAATCACAAAAAGACAAAACAATGAAAAGATTTTTTAAATATATAAACATAGCGCTACTCACTATAATAATGTTTGCTTGTAGTGGCGATGACAAAACTGTTGACGATGTACTTGCCAATGTAACAACTGGAGCAGTATTAAGAACAATTGATATTGACAACAATTTGGTATACAACGATGTAACATTATCCTTTGAGACCGGATCCAATTATGTACTTACTATTGAAGAACAGGACGCACAACAAGGTGAACTCCTAGAATCTATTGAGATTTCTGCTCGTTTTGTAGAAAACACAAGAGTAGACACTAATATGGATGGAACCATTGATGGTGATGATGCAGATCTTACCACACAAGTTGGTGTGATCCGCACATTGACCGCTGCGGATTTTCAACCAGGTAGTCGCGGAGTACCTATTACAGAAATTACATTCACAGCAGATGAACTTGTAGCTTTTACCGGTGTAGACGAAACATTAATAGAGGGAAGAGATGATTTTGAGCTGAACTTTGTATTAACATTAACAGATGGACGTACGTTCTCAGAAGACGATGCAAGTGGTAATGTGTCTGGAGGATCATACTTTTCTTCTCCATACACCTATAGAACACCAATAGCGTGCGCGATTACAGAAAGTCTTGCCGATACATACACCTATCAAATAACTGCCTTAACTTCGGCACCTGGAGGAAGAAGTAATTGTCCGGCTGCTCCGCTGTCTGGTCAAGTAACTTGGGAAGAAACTGATACTCCCGGAGAATATACTACATCAGACATAAGCTTTGGACAGTTCGATAGCTGCTATGTTGACGTCTTTAGCTCCATTACTTTTGACGATGTACAAATCGTTTGGGATTGTATCAATTTGGTAGCAGAAGGAACTATAGAAACTGTACAAAACGGAAATGGAGATGAAGATGAATTCTCATATGTATACACCATCGTTTCTACTTCTGGTTCTGACATGACATTAGACTTTAGCAATTCTGCTGGAGACCGAGGAACTGTAATTCTAACTCGACCAGATGGTAAAGTTTGGCCAGCATTATTGACGAGATAATTACAGATTATTCCTACAATAAAGATGAAAAAATGAATATTTAGTAAAAAAACATCCAAATCATAAGTTTTTTAAGATCTTTCTTTAACCAGAAAGATCTTTTTTTGTTAATTTAATAAAAAACTCTCCTTTACCCTGAAAAAAGCATAAATTTTAACTACAACTCAAAACAGACACAAAGTACTGTTTTACAGTAATGTAACACCGTGTTCTCATTCAAAAAAAGAAATGGACAAGTAAATTTGATATCGAAAAAGTTGTTTTATTAAGATATAATTAAGATTTTTAGCGTGGCTAATTCTAAAATTACAAAACACAATGAAATCTTTATTAAAGGGAATCCTAATGCTATTCCTAGCATTAGGAGTGCAGAGTTCTTTTGCACAAGACAAAACCATTACAGGTACTGTAACGGACAATGGGGGATCCCCACTACCAGGAGTAAACATTATTGTAAAAGGAACCAATAGTGGAACTCAAACCGACTTTGATGGAAAGTATTCGGTAAGTGCTAGTGTGGGTTCAAGTTTAGTATTCAGTTATCTTGGATTTACAACACAAGAAGTTACTGTTGGAAGCAGTAATCAAATTGATGTAACACTCCAAGAAGATGCTGCAGTACTAGAAGAAGTAGTAGTAACAGGGGTTGCTTCCGGAACAAGCAAACGTAAATTGGGGGTTTCTGTAAACTCAGTAAAAGCAGAAGATCTTCAAGTACAGGGGGCTCAAGCAATTGATCAAGCTCTTCAAGGTAAAATTGCCGGTACTATTATCCAATCGACTACAGGTCAACCAGGTCAGCAACAAAATATCATTCTAAGATCGATTAACAGTTTAAATTCGTCTCAGCCAATGATATTAATTGATGGAGTTCAGGTTTCTACTTCGGAGTCAAGTGTAGGTGGAGCTTCAAACCAGAGTTCTCGTCTTGCAGATATTGACTTTTCTAATGTAGAACGAGTTGAAACCATTTCTGGAGCTGCAGCAGGTACCATCTATGGTGCGCAGGGAGCAAACGGGGTGATCAACATCATCACCAAAAAAGGTTCAGCTGGTGCTCCTGTTGTAAACATTAGATCTTCAGTAAGTGTTGCGCAAGCAATCACGGGAAAAGATCGATTAAGAGCTGATTTACACCACTATTCTACAAATGCCGCTGGTTTTTTGGTAGACTTAAATGGTACACCAGTAACACAGCTTAACGATGAAGCACAATATTTAGCAGTAGATCCTGATGAAAGAAATATCAACGGAACAGCGCTAGGTGCAGAAGGGATTAATGACACTCCGTTCAGGGAACCAATTTTTGATGCTACCGATATTCTTTTTAGAGACGCAATTAATACTACAAATGGTATTACTGTATCTGGAGGATCAGAGGGCATCAGATATCTTGTTTCTGGAAACAGAACAGAACAAGAGAGTGTTTTAGTAATTGGAAAATATACAAAATATGACGGCCGTATTAATTTAGGCTTCGATCTAGGAGAAAAAATTAAGATCAACACAAGGTTTGATGTTATCAATAGTACGAACACCACAGGTACAGATACGGATAATGCAAATGCAAACAACTTGATCAA
Organism: Aquimarina sp. KJ22-3; assembly: GCF_055808215.1. Taxonomy (NCBI): domain Bacteria; kingdom Pseudomonadati; phylum Bacteroidota; class Flavobacteriia; order Flavobacteriales; family Flavobacteriaceae; genus Aquimarina; species Aquimarina sp. KJ22-3. The sequence continues at coordinate 4,229,222 of NZ_CM147859.1, forward strand.
TAACGTATTTCAAAATCTTCCTCACGTAGATTTCTTCAACAGAAACTCTGATGGAGATCTTACGGTATCACCAGATGCTACTGATCCTAACTCTACAAACCCTTTCTTTTACCAAGAAATTCAAACAAGAGAAGATAAAATCACTAGATATATTGCAAATCTTGATGTAACATATCAACCTTTTGAAGTACTATCTCTAAACTTCAAGTACGGATACGATACCTTCTCTCAACAGTTTACTTTCTTCCAAGAAAATCAAACTAACCACCAACAGGCTTCCTCTATCGGAACCAATGTTTCTGGTATTATAAATCAAGTAGATACACAAGAGTTTTTCCAAAACTTATTGATCTCGACAAACTTGACTTTAGATTTTAAAGAAGATCTTAAAATCAACATTCCTTTTACGTCGAACACAACATTTAATTTTGACTGGAGAGATTTAGGATCTCGTACCACTGATGTTCAAGGAACAAACTTACCAACAGGACCATTCGGTTCTTTTAATGTGAATCAAGCTGTTGTTAAAACATTCAATGAGTTTAGCGATGAACCATTCAGAACTTATGGTTTCTTATTGAACCAAAAGTTTGATTATGAAAGTACATTTGGTTTCTCTGCAGGTTTCAGACGTGACTTCTCTAACAGATTCGGTAACAACTTAGACTTTACGTTCCCAAGAGCAGATGCATATCTTAATATTGCAGAATTGTTTGAATCTGACTTAGTAAGTAACTTAAAAATTAGAGGTGCCTATGGTGAAGCTGGTATCCAACCTTTATTCAGCCAGAACATCTTTACTCTTGCTACTACAACAGTAGGAAGTGAGGTAATCTCAGGAATTCCTTCTTCTGTAGCAAATCCAAGTCTTGAGGTAGAAACTTCAAAAGAACTTGAAGTTGGTATAGATTACACCTTCACTCCTGGAAAAGGAGCTTGGTTTACTAGATTAGACGGTTCTGTGAACTATTTTGACAGAAAGACGGATGGAGCAATATTCCGTTTGGGTCTTCCAAGTAGTACCGGAACAAGTGCGATTTTCTCGAATGCATATGATATCTCAAGTGACGGTGTTGAAGCCTCTATAGACGCTTCCATGTTTACTTCAGAAAAATTCAGATGGAATTTCGGATTACGCTTTACAAAATCTACAGCAGTACTTGATAGAATCGCGAATGGACTTCCAGTTGTTGTTAATGACAACTTCGTTCTTGACGAAGGAGAAGAAATTGGTACTTTCTCTGTATTCCCAGTTATTACTAGCTTAGATGCTCTTGATGCTAGCGGAAACAGAATCATTCCTGAAGCTGACGTAAACGACTTTACAGTGGCTAGCTCAGGATATGTTGTAAACAAAAATACTGGTCGAGTTGTGATTGGACCAGACAAAGTAGTAGCAGGTAGTACTCAGCCTGATTTTGTAATGACATTTATTAATGACTTCTCATTTTTCAATGATTTCATGGGAGTATCTTTCCAGATAGATTGGTTCCAAGGTCTTGATGTATACAACCGTGCAAGACAGTGGTTATACAACAACGGTTTGCATTCTGACACTGCAATCCCTGTATCTATTGAAGACCCAACTGGTGCAGTACAAACCGGAGCTTTTGTAAGCTACTATACTTCTTTATACAACACCAATGTACCAACGTCAGAATTTGTTGAAGATGGTTCATTCTTAAGATTTAGAGATATTAGTTTTAATTTCAAACTAAACAACGTGCTTAACCTAGAAGCTTTTGACTACATCAACTTAAGCATCTCAGGAAGAAACTTAATCACCATCACAGATTACAAAGGTCTAGATCCAGAAGCAGCAAGAGGATTTGGAAACACATTCCAAAGAGGATTTGATGAATTTACGCATCCAAACGTAAAGAGCTATAATTTTGGATTAAACCTAGCATTTTAAAAAAATAAGACTATGAAAAGTTTATTAAACAAAGCAGCGTTACTTATAGCGCTATCGTTTGTGGTCTCTTGTCAAGATAATATTTTAGATACAGACATTGACCCTGTTGACAACAACCTTCCTTCTACTGCATCTCTAAATAATGTAGACGGATTGACTACCTTTTCTAAAGGTGTATATGACTTCTTAGCATCTGATGATGTATTCGAATCTGTTGGAGCAGAATTAGAAAGCCCAATGCTTTTCTTCACCTATGGATATCACGAAACCATGGGAGATGTAATGTGTATGCCATGGGGTAATTTTGGAGGTAGATGGGTAAACCAAACTACATCTGTAACATTGGATGACGGTACTGTAGTATTGCCTCCAGCAGGAGGTCCTCAACCGGGAGAAATTGCTATCAGAAACACAAGAGCAGCTGGTAGTGACAACCCAACTCAGTACGAGTGGAGAGACATGTACGGAATTATCGTACAAAGTAATACTATTGCAGAAGCATTGGACAACCTAGAAGCTGATGGCGCTACTATAGCTGCCTTTAGAGCATGGTCTCTATGGTGGAGAGCTTATGCATACCACAGATTAGGATCTATGTATGAGCAAGGATTAATCAACGATCAAGGATTAATTTCTAACCCTACTTCTGAGCCTAATACGAATTTTGTATCTAACTCTGAATTGATTAATAAATCAAACGCTTTATTAACTGAATTAGAAACATTATTAAATGGAGTAACAGATGCTGCTACATTTGACACCAGATTTACTGGTTTACAATTAGCCTATTTGACTTCAAAAGTAAACCTTGCTGGATTACAAGAAAACGTAAACTCTTTACGAGTACGTAACTTAGTATACAACACTCCTGTTGCGAGCATGACTGCCGCTGACTGGAATCAGGTAATTACTTTGGCAAACAATGGAGTATCAGGAAACGCAAATGCATTTATCATGCAGTCTGAATCTTCGTTTATCGATAACAACTGGATGCCAGGTCAGGTAACAGGTTTCTGGTATTTCCCAAGTGATCGATTACTTCAGGATATCAACGCTGGTGATTTGCGTTTAGAATTATACTTCGAACCTGATTTCGATTTCCCTAACCCAAGAGGTAGAGGAATCCAATATGGTGCGTCAAGATTCTGGAATGACAATACTCCTATCGTTTCTTCTAACCCATTAGGTGCCACGATGTACTATGCAGGGAATTTTGAAGAAAATCAGTTATTCTTAGCAGAAGCAAAAGTAAGAACCAACGATATCGAAGGTGGTCTTGCACACTTGGATGCTGTAAGAACTTTACAAGCCTCTGGTCTAGCTGCTACTGTAGGAACCGGATTAACACAAGATCAAGCATTAGAGGAAATCAGAAAAGAACGTCGTCTTGCACTAATCATGAGAGCAGTTTCTTTCTATGACGCTCGTCGTTATGGAGTTGCTGCAGGATCAAGAACTGGCGCTAGAGTTCTAGACGAAAATGGTAATGTAAACACCAACGCAACTATTAACTATGGATACTTAGAATACTGGCCAGTTCCAGCATTCGAGACAGATTTCAACCCTATCTCACCTACTCCTAACTAATAGTAAGTAAAATATAGTTTCAAATAAAAGAGGTTGTGGATTCACAACCTCTTTTTTACATTTAACCCATGAAAAACATCCTAACATCACTTCTTTTGATTTTGTTCTTTTCCTGTACCGAAAAGGAGGAGCAAAATCCGACATCATATTTATTTTCAAAATTAGACAACACTACCACAGGAATCGATTTTCAAAATCAAATCCAGGAAGATGAAAAATACAATATTGTCAACTACCTTTATTACTATAATGGCGGAGGAGTAGCTGTAGGAGATATCAACAATGACGATTTACCAGATTTGTATTTTGTGTCCAACAGAGGTCAAAACAAATTGTACCTCAATCAAGGTGACCTCAAATTTAAAGACATCACATCCACTTCTGGTACCGAAGGAAACTCTGATTGGAACACAGGAGTAACCATGGTAGATATTAATGGGGACGGATTTCTGGATATCTATGTTTGCGCAGTAATTAATATATTAGGTTTTCAAGGGCATAATGAGCTATTTATCAATAACGGAGACGGAACTTTTACCGAAGAGTCAGAAAAATATGGTTTAAACTATAAAGGTTATGCTACCCAAGCCTATTTTTTTGATTATGATAAAGACGATGATCTGGATGTTTACATTGTAAATCACGCATTACACACCAAAACATCTCATGGTCCCTCTTACATCCGCAAAAAAAGGACCGACTATGTAGGAGATGTATTGCTCAAAAACGAAAACTCAAAATTTACCGATGTAAGTCTTGAAGCTAAAATCCATGGAGGCGCTAATGGATATGGACTTAGCGCGTCAATTGCTGATTTTAACAACGATGGGTGGGACGACATTTATGTCTGTAATGATTTCCATGAAGATGACTATTATTACATCAACCAAGGAGATGGTACTTTTAACGAAGAGCTTCCAAAACACTTTTCGCATACCAGTAGGTTTTCTATGGGAAGTGATGCAGCAGATTTAGATGGTGATGGATTTCAGGACCTAATCACTCTTGACATGCTGCCCTATCAGGAAAAAGTGCTCAAAGAATCAGATGGAGATGTTTCTTACAAAACTCAAGAATTCTTGATTAGCCAAGGGTATCAAAAACAGTATGCCAGAAACATGCTTCAAATGAATAAATCTGGAGATTTTTTCATAGAAAAAGGGCTATATGATAATATTGCAGCTACAGACTGGAGTTGGGCTCCTCTTATTGCAGATTACAATCTTGATGGGCATCAGGATTTGTTTATCACCAATGGAATATACAAAAGACCCAATAACCTTGATTTTATGAGATATATGTCGAATTCTTTCAAAAATCAACATCGAGGTAAAGAACAAAAGAATACATGGTTGATAAAATCTCTAAAAGTAATGCCTACTGGAGAAACCCCCAACGCCATTTTTGAAGGAAACAGCGAAACATTCCATAACAAAACTGGAGATTGGATCAAAAATACCCCGACTCTATCTAATGGAGCGACTTATGCAGATTTGGATAATGACGGAGATCTCGATTTAATTGTAAACAACTTAAATGATTTTGCTAGTATATACAAAAATGGAAGTTCTGATGACTCTAACAAATCTTCCCTTTCTATAAGGTTTGATTATAAACCAACAAACAAATCAGGTATTGGCACCAGAGTTTTCGTTTACAGCAATAACGAAATTCAGAACAAGCAATTATTTACATCGAGAGGCTTTATCTCTTCCGTAGAACCTAAATTACACTTTGGATTAGGCGAGAAAAATATCGACTCCATAAAAGTGATCTGGCCAGACAACACTTGTCAGAATATCAACCTGGCAGATTTCAAAAGCAAAAACATCGAAATTAAATACGATACTCAAAATCTAACACCTTATACGTACGAGCGTCAAACAATTAATCCGATTTTCAAAAAAGAACAACTAGCAAATTTCAAGCATCAAGAAGATCAGTACAATGATTTTGATGTAAATAAGCTCATTCCCTACAAAGTATCTACTCAAGGTCCCGCAATTGCCATAGGAGACATCAACAATGATGGACAAGAAGATGTATTTATCGGTGGAGCATCTTTACAAAAGTCAAGATTACTGGTTAGCAAAAATCAAAAACTTCAACATCTACCAATTCCTGCTATAGCAAATGATTCTATTAGTGAAGATATTGATGCTGCTTTTTTTGATGCTGACGGAGACAACGACCTAGACCTCTATGTTGCATCTGGAATTATTAATTCTAGACATAGCGAATTTCAGAATGACCGACTATATATCAATGATGGTTCCGGTAATTTCTCAAAATCTTCTATACCAATACCTGGAAACAATTTGAATACTGCAGTTGTTCAAGCCTACGATTATGATCAAGATGGAGATATCGATATCTTTGTAGGGAATAGATCGGACAGTTCCAACTTTGGAAAGAAGGTAAATTCTTATCTATTAAAGAATCAAGGAGACTTACACTTTGTAAAAGATGAAAACTTCTCATTGACCAGTATGGTAACTGACGCCATTTGGGAAGACATCAACGGTGATAATATAAAGGACCTATTAATTACCACGGAATGGGATAAACCTAGAATTTTTATAAACAATAAGGGTATTCTTAAAGAAACTAAGATAAAAGCTAATATCACTGGTCTTTGGCAATCCATCGCCTTTTACGACATAGACTTTGACGGAGATAAGGATATTCTTTTAGGCAACTGGGGGCAAAATACCAAGTTTAAGCCTACCGAAGAACACCCTCTAATGATGTACTATGGTGATTTTGACAAAAACAACAAAAACGAAACGCTGCTAGCTTACACCGTAGACGGAAAGTATTACCCGGTCAATTCTAAAGATGAATTCGCTTCACAAATTAATATCATTAATAAGCATTATACCGATTATAAAAGTTACGCAAATCAAACCATAGAAGAAATTTTGAAGTCATTAAATATAGACACCACAGAAAACACTAGTAGCGTGGCTACACTGAAAAGCGGTTATCTTCACAATACAAATGGCACATTTGAGGATTTCGTTGAGTTCCCTCCTGCACTACAATTATCCACTATCAACTGCTTTTTGGCTGATGATTTTCTAGGAGAAGGTTATCAACAAATACTTTTGGGAGGAAACTTTTATGGCCTTAACACGTATCACGGTATATTCAATTCTAATCCAGGCTTTTTGATCACAAAAAGCAGGACAAAAAACACGTTCTCCCATATATCACCAAAAAAAGTAGGACTAAACTTACATAATAAAGAACTGAGGTTCTTAAAAAAATTAACACTTAATCAAGGTGAATATCTGATATCCGGGTTTAACAACGATAGCATATCCTTTTTTAGGCGCAATACAAATAGCTCTAAATAAGCATTTTGCAAACAACATTCTAATTAAAGCATCTATTATTAAAGAGTAATAATAATCAAGATAATTACGACCCTGATCGCGTAATAACACACTCAAAATTAGATAAAAAAATCCGAAAATATCCTACAAACCCCCTACTACAACGTTTTAGTAAGAGTTTACTATTTATTAAACCACTTAAAGCAATAATTCAAATTTTAATAGTAAAAAGTTGTTTTATAAAGATATTATTATCATTTTTGGAGCTGGCTAATTCAAATAAATTGTAAAATGAGAACAAAGTTTAGTGGAATTTTAACGCTACTTTTGGCGTTTGTTGTGCAAATAACTTTTGCGCAAGAAAAAACTATCTCAGGTAATGTAACCGACGACAGAGGGTTACCATTACCAGGGGTTAATATCGTTGTGAAAAACACAGCTAGCGGTACACAGACCGATTTTGATGGTAATTATAGTATTGCCGCCAACAAAGGTGCTGTATTATCGTTTAGTTATGTTGGTTTCACAACCAAAGAAGTTGTAGTTGGTGATAATGACAATATCAACGTACAGTTGGCGGCATCAGCTTCAGAATTAGAAGAAGTAGTAGTAACGGCTCTTGGTATTGAGCGTTCTGCAAGATCTCTTGGTTATGCAGTATCTACTATTAAATCTGAAGATCTGAATGAGGTAAGAGAAACCAACCTTCTTGGAGCACTACAAGGAAAGACTTCCGGGGTAGTAATCCAAAATCAGAGTGGTAACGTAGGTGGATCTACAAGAATACTTATTCGTGGTATCTCAAGTTTACAGGGTAACCAGCAACCATTATTTGTTGTAGATGGTGTACCTATTTCGAACTCGAATATTGCTACCGGATCACGTATAACTGGAGGATTTGACTTTGGTAACCGTGCTCAGGATATCAACCCAGATGATATCGAAACTATTTCTGTACTGAAAGGTGCTTCTGCAGCTGCTCTTTACGGATCTCGTGCATCTGCAGGGGTTATCATCATTACTACTAAGAAAGGTAAGCAAGGTTCTAAAGCTAGTATAAGCTTTAACTCTAGTTTACGTTTTGACTCTCCTTTAAGGTTACCAGATTTCCAAAACGAATTTATCAGTGGTGATCAAGGTGTATATGATTTTACACAGAATGAAAGAGACCAGACTACTGTTGGTTGGGGTCCTTCTATTAATGACCCATCTCTTGCAGGACAGACATTTGTTAACCTAAGAGACGAAAATGTTCCTTTCAGAATTTTCGAAGATGGTGTTGAAGATTTTTACGACACTGGTATCACTTCTATTAATAGTGTAACTGTTTCTGGAGCTGGTCAAAATGGTGATGACTACAGATTAAGTGTTGCTTACACTGATCAACAAGGTATCATCCCTAACTCTTCCTTGAATAGAACTAATATTGGTTTGAACTCAGGTAAAGAGTTTAATGAGAAATTAAGTTCAAGATTTAGTGTAAACTATGTTAGAACAAATACAATAGGTACTGCTGCTCAGGGAGCAAATGACCCTAACGTATTAACAAATATTGTTAATGGTCTTTCAAGATTAACTGACTTCTCTTTATTCGATCCAGATGTTGACGAATTCGGAAATCAGATCAATGATCCAGGAGGACAATCGAACAACCCATTGTTTATTGCTCGTCAGAATGCTACTCAAACTCAAGTAGAGCGTTTCTTCGGTAATGCATCTTTAACTTTTGCTCCTACTGAAAACTTCAATGTTTTAGGTAGAGCTGGTTACGATACATTTACTGATCAACGTTTAATCCAAAACAGTATCGGTACTATCGGTGCTTTACGTGGTAGTTTTGTTGATGATTTCATCAAAAGACGTGAGCTTACTTTAGACCTTATCGCTACTTATGACAAGTCTCTTTCTGATGCTTTCAACTTAACAGTACGTGGTGGTGTTCAGTGGAACGAAAGGGTACTAGATCGTTTACAAAACACAGGTACTAACTTAACAGTACCAGAATTATTTGATCCAGGTAATGCGGAAGTGAATGCAGTAGTAAAAGATTTCACATTAAGAAGAATCTTTGGTGCATTTGGAGACATTACTTTAGACTACAAGAACTGGTTAATTTTAAATGCAACTGGTCGTAACGACTGGTCTTCTACACTACCTATTGGTAACAATAGTTTCTTCTATCCTTCTGTTTCTTTGAGTTGGATATTCTCTGATGCTCTTAACATTCAGAGTGATTTCTTAAGCTATGGTAAGATTAGAGGAGCATGGGCAAACGTAGGTGTTGATACTGCACCATTCCTATTAGACTTTACGTTTAATCCAGATACTGGGTTCTTCCAACAGTTTGGACAGGGAGGTACTTTCCCATTCGACGGACAGTTAGCATTTAACTCTGATGGAACTTTAGCCAATCAAAATTTGAAGCCTGAAAATCAGGAAAACTTCGAAATTGGTGTTGAATTAGGTTTATTGAATAACAGATTATTCATTGACGCAACATACTACGAAAACTTTACTGAGGATCAGATTATCACTGTACCTACTCCACAAACTTCTGGTTTTGGAGGATTCTTAACTAACGTTGGTGAGATTAGTAACAAAGGTATTGAATTACAAATCAATGCAAAAGTTATTCAAAATGACAACTTTAGCTGGGATTTAGACTATAACTTCACAACTAACGAATTTAAAGTAGAAGACCTTGGTTCTCTACCAGGTGGTGCTTTAAACTTAGCAACTGGATTTAATGGTATTGCCGTAAGAGCAATCGAAGGTGAAGATCTTCAGTTATTTGGTCCACGTTGGTTAAGAGCAGTTGATGCTGAAGGAAATGATATCGATGATCAAATCGTTGTTGATGCTAATGGTATCCGTCAGGTTGGTCAGTCTGCTCCTCTTGGAAGCATCTTCCCTGATTATACAATGGGTATAACTTCGACTTTCAGATATAAAAACTGGAGATTATCTACTACATTCGATTACAGAGAAGGTGGAAAAATATTCTCTAACACTGTAGGTCAGTTAAGAAGAGCAGGTTTAGCTGAAGAAACTGCTGTAAATAATCGTGAAGTATTTGTTGATCCTAACACATTTGTAGCTACGGGTACAAATCCTGATGGTTCTACAATTGTTGCTCCAAACACTACTCCAATTTCAAGTGTACAAAACTACTGGGGTGGATTTGCAAACGCTAGTGTTGTAGAAGGTAACGTATTTGATGCTACTTTCATCAAATGGAGAGAAATTAGTTTAGCTTATACTTTCCCTTCAGAGATTCTTAAGAAGACACCTATCAAAGCATTACAAATTGCTTTAGAAGGAAGAAACCTTGCTTTATTTAATACTGATGTTCCTCATATCGATCCAGAAGCTGGTTTAGGAGGTTCTGCTAGTAACCTGCAAGGAATTGAAAGAGGTGGTGTACCATCTACTAAGAGTTTCGGATTTAACATTCAAGCAAATTTCTAAAATGAACAAAATGAAAAATATATTTAAAAATAAGATCAGTATACTTCTTGTTTTGGTATCAGCAATCGTATTTACAGGTTGTGAGGATACTATTGAAGGTATTAACTCTGATCCCCTTGCTGCCTTAGAAATTGACCCGGCATTATTGATGCCACAGGTTTTACTTGGAGGTATTACAGCAAACAGAACAGTAGAACAATTTCAAATGAGTACTCACTCTCAGCATTGGTCTTTCTCTGCTAACTTTGGAGTATTCCGTAACCCTGAAAGAGGTACTATTAGTCCAAATACAACAAATAACATTTGGATTGGTAACTACACAACTGCCTTGAGGAACTTAGCTCAAATGAGAATTCTTACTGAGCGTAACAATCCTACGGCTAGAAACATTATCGGACAGGCTAAAGTTCTTGAAGCATTTGCTTACTTAAACTTGACTCAGATTTTTGGTGACATTCCATTTAGCGAAGCAATTCAGGTAGATGAATTCCCTAATCCTAACTTTGATAGCCAGGAAGATGTATTAAGAGGAATTCCAGTATTGTTAGACGAAGCAATTGCTGAGCTAGCAACTGATACTGATATTGTTGATGGTGGAGATTTAATCTACGGAGGAAACAGAGAAAACTGGATTCGTTTTGCTAACTCTTTAAAGTTAAAATCTTTGATGCTTATCGCAAATGTTGATCCTACTTCTGTAGCTGCAGATATCCAAGCTCTAGTAGGTCAGCCAATGATTACTGAAAATCAGTACGAAGCTAAATTAGACTATATAGATCAAGCAGGTAACCAAAACCCAATCTTTACATTAATTGTACAGTTTGCTGGTGGTAACCAAAACTTCTATTCTGGAGGTTCTACTTTAGTAACTTTAATGAACAACAACAATGACCCACGTAGAGCTGCATATTTTGAAGAGCTAGACGGTGGAGGATTTGCCGGGCAGCCACAAGGTTCTTTAATCTTGGATACAGCTCAGTTCTCTCAGGTTTCTGAGGACATTATTGTTGCTACATTACCTGATAGATATGCTACTGCTCCTGAAACTAACTTCTACTTGGCAGAAGCTGCTTTGTTAGGATTAATTTCAGGTGGACAAGCTGCTGCTGACACATTCTATCAAGCTGGTATCTCAACTTCTTTAGGTCGTTATGATGGTCTTCCAAACGAAGTGCCTGCTGCAGATAAAACTACTTATTTAGCTTCTGCAAGAGGATCTATCGCTGGTGACAGCCAAGCTGATGCATTAAGAAAAATCCACGAAGAGCACTATGTTGCTGATTTCATGAGACACATGGAATCTTGGACAACTATTAGAAGAAATCAGGTTCCTGCTTATGAGCCTATTATTCAAACTGTACTTACTGATAACATTAACAGATATCAGGTTCCATTAAGTGAGATTACTTCTAACCCTAATGCTCCAGCGGTTGAGGCATTGATCACTCCAATGTACTTCCAAAACTAAAATTAAAGTTGTTTTAAAAACACTTTTAATATAATAAAGCATCCCTCTGAAATTTTCAGAGGGATGTTTTTTTATACCTATATTTGCAGGCAGAAAATAAACAATCATAGGGTGAAAGACGAAACATTAGTATTTGGTATCAGAGCAGTTATGGAAGCCATCATTTCTGGAAAAACAATAGACAAATTATTTATTCAGAAAGGACTTCATGGAGAATTGTCAAAAGAACTCTGGAAACAAATAAAGGAGCATGGCATATCGTTTTCTTATGTCCCTCTTGAAAAGCTAAACCGTCTTACCAAAAAAAATCATCAAGGAGTTGTAGCTTTCATCTCCCCTATTGAATTTCACAATCTTGAAAATCTGGTACTCGATGTAATCGAGTCTGGAGAAACTCCTCTCTTCTTAATTCTTGATCAATTATCAGATGTTCGCAATTTTGGAGCTATTATAAGAACTGCAGAGTGTACCGGAGTACATGGTATTATCATTCAGAAAAAAGGTGGAGCACCGGTAAGCGCAGACACTATAAAAACGTCTGCCGGAGCAATATTCAACATTCCTATTTGTAAGGTAGATCATATCAAAGATGCTTTATTCTATTTACAAGGTTCTGGAGTAACGGTTATCGCAGCAACAGAGAAAGCTGAGGGCACAATTTACGATCTGGATTTAACCAATCCTACGGCAATTATTATGGGTAGCGAAGGTAAAGGGATATCGAACTCTGTACTAAAATTAGTAGATGAACGTGCTAAATTGCCTATGCATGGAGAGATTGCTTCGCTTAATGTATCGGTTGCATGTGGTGTATTTCTCTACGAAACTATACGACAACGACTATAACCCTTCTCTCTTCTTATTTTCCTTGTATTCGTAATTGATCTTTATCTCTTGATTTATTATCTCTTCTGGATCCTCATCCTCAGGTAAGGTTTCTATGAAGTTTCCATCTTCGTCAAAATGCTTCAAAAACTCATCTTCTTCTGGGTTGTAATCGGGAGATTCCCAGGAATATGCTTTGGGTTTTGCTATTCCCTTTCGAATTAAAAATGCCAACAAAGCCCCAGAAAATAGTCCTGAAAAATGACCCTCCCAGGAAATTTTAGGATCCACAGGAAAAACATACCAGACCATACTACCATAAATAAACACGACAACAAAGGACAAAGCCATTAATCTAAAGTTTCTAGCAATGATCCCCTTAAAAAACAAGAATCCGAACAAGAGATACACGATCCCACTTGCCCCAATATGATTAGCAGGCCTACCCAATATCCATGTCAAAATACCAGTAAGCAAAGCTCCAATGACCAGTATTCGCCATGCATTGTTATTATAAAAGTAGAATAAGGCACTTGACAATATGAACAAAGGAAGCGTATTATGCCATAAATGTGTCATATCAGAATGGATAAAAGGAGAAAACAATACCCCCCTAAGTCCTACAAACGTTCTAGGGTACACTCCAAATTGTTTAATATCCAGCCCCAGTCGCACTTCTGCCCAAAATACGATCCAAATCATCAAAACAAACACTATCGGATACCCAATAACTCCTGTATTGAATTCAAATAATTCCTGATCTCTTTTCATATGTAGTAAAGTATCAAAAAAAGTCCAAAACACCAAATACAGCTAAAATGGCAGTTTTAGTTATCAATTGCCCTCATCTATCCTCTATTTTCTTATTCAGGATTGTAACTAGCTTTGTACCTTTGTAGGTATGGATACAAATCAACCTTTGGCAGAACGCATACGTCCCCAATCCCTTGAAGAATATTTGAGTCAAGAACATTTAGTAGGAAACGATGGCGCTCTTAGACAGCAAATAAAAAGAGGTGTGATCCCTTCTTTAATCCTGTGGGGACCACCAGGTGTAGGAAAAACTACGTTGGCCAATATCATTGCCAAAGAGTCTGAACGTCCTTTTTACACGCTTAGTGCCATCAATAGTGGTGTAAAAGAAGTACGTGAAGTCATTGATAAAGCAAAACAAAGCGGGGGGCTTTTTACCTCAAAAAACCCTATTCTATTTATCGATGAGATTCATAGATTTAGTAAATCCCAACAGGATTCCCTATTAGGAGCCGTAGAAAAAGGATGGATCACACTTATAGGAGCTACTACCGAAAACCCAAGTTTTGAGGTAATTCCAGCATTGCTATCACGCTGTCAGGTATATACACTTAACCCATTTGGAAAAAAGGAGTTAGAAGCTTTGCTCAATAGAGCGATGCAAGAAGACAACCTCTTAAAATCCAAAGATATTGTTCTAGAACAAACTGAATCTTTGTTACGACTTAGTGGCGGAGATGCCAGAAAGCTATTGAACATTTTTGAGTTAATAGTTTCTAGTCAAGACACAAATCCCATAGTGATTACAAATGATCTAGTTCTAAAACTCGTTCAGCAAAATACGGTACGGTATGACAAGACTGGAGAACAACACTACGATATCATCTCTGCATTTATCAAATCGGTAAGAGGGAGCGACCCTAATGCAGCCGTATATTGGTTAGCAAGAATGATAGAAGGCGGAGAAGACCTAAAATTTATCGCTAGAAGGTTAATAATATTGGCTTCTGAGGATATTGGCAATGCTAACCCTACTGCATTAATTCTGGCAAACAACACCTTTCAGGCAGTAAATACCATCGGGTATCCTGAAGCCAGAATTATCTTAAGTCAATGTACTGTTTATTTGGCCAGCTCTGCCAAAAGTAATGCGTCGTACATGGCAATTAAAAATGCTCAACAATTGGTAAAACAAACCGGAGATTTATCCATTCCTCTACATATTAGAAATGCTCCTACAAAACTTATGAAAGAATTGGGATACGGTGAGGATTATAAATACTCACATGATTATCAAAACAACTTTGTGAGTCAAGAGTTTTTGCCGGATGAAATCGCAAATACCAAATTATACGATCCAGGTGATAATCAAAGAGAAAATGCTTTTCGAAATTTCCTTAAATCAAGATGGAAAGATAAATACGACTACTAACTCCCTTATTGCCGAGCTAGGATGTCCTTGATAACTTTATCGGTCACTGGGTTCACCCTTTCCAAAATGAAGTTCCCAAAACCATCAAAATAACCAGAACCACTTAGATCTCCTGCATTGATCAGATAACTATTATTTCGTTCTAATTGGTATATTTTACCTTTAGCACCTGATGGATTTTGATGCAGTTCAAATCCAAAACTAGTTTTCTTTAAGGTATACGTATTACCGTTTAAAAGATACGTAGTATTTTCTTTCGCTGCAGGCACTGCAGGGTTTGGTTGTGGTTGCAATACTTTTTCCTGACTTTGTGGCGTATTTACCACTGGTTTATTTTCAACAGTTTTTGGTGTTGGTGTTTGGGATACGGTTTGTCTCTCAGGTTGCGCAACTGCTTCTGCATTGCTATTGTAGCTGTAATTAAGCTGTTCTACACTCTTAAAAGCATCTCTCAATGCAGCATGATAGGCCGTTTTAAAGTCTTTTTCTTTACTTGTTCCTTCTGCCGAAGTAAACACCTCTCTACCGTTACAATCTTTGAGGGTAACTACCAACTTTGTTACAAAAAGGCCAGAATTTTTGGTTACATCTGCCTGTAATCCCTTACAACCATTGGTAATAAGATCAGCAGGAAGCTCTTGTCCTTGTAGTATTGCATGAAAACCATATTTCTTGAACAAAAACTGGGTTAATGAGTTTAACTGATAGGAATCGTCTTGCTTTAAAAAATTATATCGAGTAGGTACAATTACATATTTATAGTCATTTACACTCTTTTGTGCATTCCCACTAAAAACCATAAAAAAAGCAATCACTAACAAAAAAACTCTTAACATATCTTTTTACATTATAATATTAAACCCTAATTGAACCGAGGCACCCCTAGCCTTTGCCAGATTAGTGTACTCGAGTACATTATTTGCTGAAAGATAAAAATTAAATTTATTAATATGGGTTGAAACCAAAAAACCTAGGTTATATGGCGAAAAATCATCTACTGTATAGGTTACTTTGGTGCGTAAAAAGTGAAATAACCTTTTATAATAAAACAACGATGCTGCATATTGAGGTCGATTAGGTCTAAATTGAGTAAATACCTGAAAGCCCACCGCATCAAGATAAGGAGGATCTTCTCCTTCTACGCAATAATAGCACTTCCCATCATCATACTGATTAAACGAATATCGAATAGAACCGTTTAATTTCATAGGCCGCATGTTAACATAGGTATTACTTAAAGTATCCAGAGGGATCGCTTCTTCTAATTCATCAAGAAAATTCTGGGACTCTTCTCCAGAAAATTGAATAGGAGTTTCAAAACCATCAAATATATAGTTTCCTCTAGCTCGATATGTCTCTACATCGTTAGTATAAAACACTACACCAAGATCATTTACACTTCCTGTTACGCTTAATTGATCATTAATATTATGTGTAAATCCAACATCAACTCCTACCCCTAGATTACCTCCTAAAAGTGCTCTTCCAATTAGCTTATTGACCGCATTCTTTACCTGCTCAGAACCTGTTTCTCCTTCGATATCGCGTAAAGAAGCATATCCTGATGTTCTTAATTCTACATCGGCATTGCTAACGATATGTTGGTATATATTTCTTCCTTGCGGAGTCTCTACAGTAGTAAAAGTCCCAGTATTCCTGGCAGATCGTGCATGGAGCATACTCGAATATAACTTAGCTCTTGCGCCAAAAGTAAATTTCTTATTTACTCTTTTATTATACCCAAAATGATATACCATAAGCAACTCTCCAGAAGCGTTTATCGTAGAAAACCGGAAAGGCACATTAATAAAATCCCGATTCCCCTGATAAGCCAATACCGCAAAATCCTTAGGAAAAAAACCAATTACGTCTAATTCTTGATAAATCCCGGCAGAAAAATAAACATCCTCATTGCGTTTGCTTTCCCATCCAAAATTTGCAATTTCCAGCTGTTGAGTAAGCGTTACATAATCGTTACTGGTAAGAGTATTGAGGGTGGTTTCTATTTTTTCATTGATATCTCTTCCATCATCACCAAAAACATCGAATAAGGAAGCTCCTCTAAATCCTGCATTGACATGGAATTGAGATAAAAACGGAATACCAATATGCTTTTTAAACCCAACTTTGGCACCTGGGTTAAGCATCAAAGACTGCGGCAAATCATTGAAATCATACAATGTCTCCTTATTTTGAGAATATATGTGAGAGCCCCAGAAGATAAAACATAACACTAAAATTGCTCTCATAACTCGTAATTGATAAAATAAGTACCTTTTGACCTTAACTCTAATACGCCTTCTAATCCACTATTTACATTCTGAACCCGAATCGACGAAATCAACCTTCTTGCTCCTCCAAGTACATCGATAGTCGCACTATCTAAAACTATAACTTCGGTAGTCACTACAGGTTCTGTACCCGGACCATTACCAGCGGCGGCAGTAAAACTAAATGACGGACCAACAATTTGGTCTGCATCATTCAGAAAACCGAAATCAAAATCAAAAGCTCTTTGGATGGTATTTCTAAATTCGAAAGTTAATTCTATTTGCTCCAGATTATCAACAATGAAATCTGTTGCTAAAAGATCATAATTCAGGGTATCTCTAACAACTACTTCTGGAATTACTATGGATGGATCAATACCAGGATCCACAAATTCATCGGTTTCAAATCGGGAGAATATAAAATCTACCTCAAATATTGGAGTTAGTACTACATCTTCTACCTGATCAAAATCCAAATCCTTAACACAAGAAATCGACATTGATGCTATACAAATCAAGCATAGCAATCTCACTATTTTTTTTGTTTTCATCGGTGGGGCAATGTTTATAATTAACTAAAATACAAATATTTATTTCTAAAGATGATTTTTGATACTTTTTAATTCTGTTACCTGAATATTCCCCGATGGTAACGTTTCATTGTGATAATTAAAGCAAATCGTCTTAAAACCTAAGGCCTCGGCTCCTAAAATATCAGCCTCATAGTTATCCCCTATCATTACGCTATGAGCTGTTTTTGCACCTGATTTTTTTAATGCATGCTCAAAAATAACGGGATTCGGTTTCTTGACTCCAACTTCTTCACTATTCGTTACTGTTTTAAAATAATCATGTATGCCCGCTTTTACCAATTTTGTTTGTTGCACTTCTTTAAAACCGTTGGTAATGATATGCATTTCGTACTTGGGGTGCAGATATTCTAATAACTCTTTAGCACCATCAATCAAATAATTATTAAGTGGCAAAAAGTCGATGTAATCATCAGACATTTGATCAATCACCTTCACATCAAACTGCATATCAAAATCAGAAAAAGTTTCTGTAAGTCTCGCTCTTCGCAATTCTTTTTTACCTACCTTTTCTTCCCGATATAGCTTCCAGTACTTCATGTTTATCGGACGATATACCCTCAAAAATTGATCCAATTCTAAGTCAATCTGAAACTTTTTAAATATCTCTTCAAAAGCCAACAATGAATTTTTATCAAAATCCCAAAGGGTATGATCCAAATCAAAAAAAATGTGTCGTATCGAATTATTCATTTTCTATATTCCAAATAAATTCAAAAATAGATTTCCAAAATGATTGATGTTCATGATTTTCGCTAAGTACTGTATTGCTAAGTACTGTTATAAAAACACCTTTAACTTCTTTTACCCTACCTATCAGGTCCATCATTTCTCTTCTTATTTCGTCTTCATTACTCAAATCTTCGTGTATTCCAATATTCGTAAAGCAAAATGAATGAATCACCAAAGGAGTTTGCACCTCGTAATCCAAATCATAAAACATAAACGGAGTACAGGTACCTGCTCTAAATCCAGAATATTTTGCATACCCCATAGAGAAATCCTCTTTTACTTCAAGTTCAATAAAATTACGGTAGGCCTCGGGTAATTTTAGTTTGAAAAAAGAACAAATGGTATATTTCAACCTTCGATTTAGAATTCCTTCTATTCTTATTTTTTCTTTTTTGAGAGTTTGAAGGTTCTCAATTGCTTCATAAGAAGCTTTGAGTCCTACTTCAACATAGTCGGCTATATGTTTTATAACCGTGCGGTGCTTAGGTTTATTGTAACCAATATTTTTTTCGTAATTAGAAAAATCTCCTATTCCGAACAATACCTTTGCTTTTCTAAGCTTGCTTTTTTGCAAATGAATTATAAAATCAAAAATATCGTAGGGATCCTTCCGAAACCCCAAAAGCACACGTATACGGTCGCTAAACTCATCTAATTTGAGTCTCCAAAGATCTCGAATACCACCACCTATCGATCGTAACACCCCCTTATTTTTGTATGCAAAAGTTTGACTAACTGCTACAATCGGCATAACCGAAAAAGTTTTCTCTTTAAAAACAAGATCAGGATATTTCTCTAAGAGGATCTTTTTAAATCTATGTGCCCAAATATCTATAACAGGATCTTTCAAGAAATCATTTTGAAACGCTATACTTTCGGTAGCTGGAAAACGCCCCATCTGATCCTTTACATGCGGCATATATTCTTCATATCGGGTAAGCAAATAAAAAGTAGCTGCAAAAATATCATATGGCAATACGGCATCTTCGTGCTTTACTTCAAAAAAACATTTTACTCCTTCCCAATCCGAAACCTGCACCTCGACATCATTTAATCCTTGTTCGAAGAGCAAATCAACACTCTGAAAGTACAACTCTTTACCCAAAGGCTGTTTCCCGTAGGAAAATTTCGGTCCATCATGCGCAATAAAAAGTTCTATTTTGGATGTCAAATCTATCTCAAGTCCCAAAATTCTCTTACAAATTTGTTTAAACGTGTAAGAAACTCTAGAAGTGACTTTTTGGGTATGTATCAATAACATAATCTGGACTACGAGTAAATTGAATAATACACCGAATCCTATAACATAGCATCATCGGCAAAGCTAAAATAGCTTTTTTCGCCTATAATCAGGTGATCAATGACCTTAATATCCAAACTTATACCAGCTTGTTTTAGTTTTTGGGTTAAATTAATGTCTGCAGTACTAGGCTTCAAACCTCCACTCGGGTGGTTATGACCAATGATAATGCTTGTTGCTCCATACTCTAAGGCATTTCTAAAAACTACTCTGGGATCTACTACAGTAACTGTCTTCCCTCCAACACTAATTTGCTTTTGTTGAATGACTCTATTTGCATTATTCAAGTAAAGTACCCAAAATTCTTCGTGATCCAGATCCCCCATAACTCTATCGAATAAAACGTATGCATCCTTGCTACAAGTAATTGCAGGCAAGATTTCAATATCCTCTCCTCTTCTTCGACCCAACTCTAAACCTGCGATAATCGAAATTGCTTTAGCCTCCCCAATACCCTTAAATTGCATAAGATCCTTTAATGATAATTTACCTAATCTGCCTATTTTATGATCGACGCTTGCCAAAATCCTTTTACTTAAAGCCAATGCACTTTCGTCTCTATTTCCAGAACCAATTAGTATAGCTATCAACTCGGCATCCGTAAGAGCATTCTTACCTTTGACGATTAATTTCTCTCTTGGACGATCATTTTCACTCCATTTCTTAATAGAAAAAGAAGAATTTTTATCGATCATATGTTAATTTTTATCGTTAAAACAAAAAAATATTACATAGTATATTTACAAACTATTTCCCTCAAAAACAATACATTATTCATTGAATTATCCACAAAAAAACACAATTCTATTTAACAATCCTTTAATATTATACAGCATATATTTGTTTGAAAATGAAAGTTTTACTATATTTGGGCACCCTTAATCCAAAAATGAATAATTTAAAACCTTCAAATTAACCTATTTATGAAGAATATTTTTACTATCGTTTTATTCCTTACTGCACTTAATTTTCACGGTCAAGACAAGAAAGTTTCCTTTTTGAACTTAGTAGGAAATAACATACAAGTCCCAAGAGGATGTGAAGCTGTTTCAGAATATGAATTACAGGCATGTAATGGTACCTCTATTAAGTGGGATTATTATACAGATGATATGTTGTCTGCTGTATTTGATGCAACTATTACCGCTTTCGCTGAAGGTAGTGCTGCAAAAACTGAAGTAAAGTTTACTTCTTTTGGTTCTGAATTGAAAGGTTTCAAATTCAAAACAGGAAACACATATCAGTTCTTTTTAAGAGGAACTATTAAGGATCAACCATTGATGATCAACTTAGGAACTCCTAATGATATCGCTAGCGAAGATGATCTAGACGGTTTCTTAAGTTTATTCTTTGATAAAGTAGGTTAAAATCAAACATATATATTTAAGAAGGTGAGTTAATAAAACTCGCCTTTTTTATTTTTATATAAATAATGTTTTATTTTTGGTGAGCATCCATCCAAAAATACCCTCATTATGAAATCACTTTTTGAAGAATCAACCTTACAGGAAATAGAAAATCGCATAGATCAAATTTCTGACACCACTTCTCCTGCCTGGGGAAAAATGAATGCTTCACAAATGTTTCATCATTGTCAGTTTCCCTTGAAAATTGCTTTGCAAAAAGAGCATCCCGAACTCAAACCTAATTTTCTAGCCAAACTATTCTTCAAAAAATCCATGTATAATGACAAACCTTGGAAAAAAAATCTACCCACCCATTCTAAATTAAAGGTCGAAGATCAAAAAGAGTTTGAGTCTGAAAAACAACAATTACTGGAACTCGCAAAAGAATTTTCCAACCAAAGAGACAAACAGCAATGGGATCCACACCCGATGTTTGGTAAATTCACCCGAGAGCAATGGGGAAAAATGCAATACAAACATTTGGATCATCATCTTAAACAATTTAACGCATAATTCGTGTATCCACCAAAACACCACCAAGATTACAATACAGAAACGATCAAAAGTGTAGCCAAAGCTTATCCTTTTGCTACTTTAGTTTCTTCAGACGGATCAGTTCCTTTCATAACACATGCACCTTTGATATTTCACAATGATAAACTTGTAGGACATATCGATCGTAACAACCCACACGTCAATTTATTGAAAGAAAATCATTTTGTTACTGCTATTTTTCAGGGGCCAAACACTTACATCTCACCTTCAATTTACACAACAAAACAGCTCCCTACCTGGAATTACATTATCTCCCATGCCAATGGTAAGGCTAAAACGCTTGTAAATCCGGATGAGATCAAACAATCCATTGTACGAATGACTGAGTTTCTGGAAGGAACCAATCAAAAGTTCATTCTAGATATCGATGACCCACGAATGGATCGATTAGTGCCCTACATACATTGTTTCGAAATAGCGATTGACTCTTGGGAAGGGAAGTTCAAAATCAGTCAGGATAAAACACCGAATGACATAGAGAACGCCAAAAAAGAATTAATACAAAACAATCAAAAACAGGTTGCCGATTTTGTAAACCAAATGTATGAGCTACACTTTTCGTCTCATTAGATATTAAAACCAGCTCTTTACCTCATCAAAATCTAACCCTCCGTAGTTACCGCTACTCATCAAAAGTAGTACGGTATCCGTAAAATCTTGCTGTCTCAAAAAAGTTTGGAATTCGTCAGGGTTGGTGTAAATGATTAAATCATCTCGTTTGAAGGCTTTTTCAATTTGATCTGTAGAAACCTCTTCTAGTTGCTTAATTTTTACGGCATGGGGAGAATAAAATACCACCGCTTTGTCTGCAGAATCTAGAGCCCCTTCATATTCTTTTAAAAACTCCGCATTGAGACTGCTGTAGGTATGTAACTCCAAACAAGCGATGACTGTCTTGTTTGCATATTGCTCTTTGACAGCTTTTGTAGTAGCACTTACTTTAGAGGGGCTATGCGCAAAATCTTTATACGCCACCGAGGTGGAATTCTCGGCTATTTTCTCCAATCGTTTTGATGCCCCTTTGAACGAAGCAATAGCTTCATAAAAATCATCTTCATCGACTCCCATATGTTGGCATATCCATTTTGCTCCAGCCAGATTACTTAGATTATGCGCTCCAAATACTTCAATCGGCATCTCTCCTTCGGGAGTATCGAGAAGGGTACTTCCATCTTCAATACTATAACCCGGAGTAGCGTATGGAAATTTTCGGATCGGAATTTCGATTGCTTCTGCCAGCTGTTTCACTTCAGCATCTTCTTCATTATACACCAGAGCACCCCCATTAACAATAGAGTTCATAAAAATCCTGAACTGGTCCACATAGTTTTCGTAAGTAGGAAATACATTGATATGATCCCAGGCAATACCGCTTACCAATGCAATATTGGGTTGATATAGATGAAATTTTGGTCTACGATCGATAGGAGACGACAGATACTCATCCCCTTCAAGGATCATAAAATCGTTCTCTTCGGTAAGACGTACCATGGTATCAAAACCTTCTAGTTGCGCTCCCACCATGTAATCTACATCTTTATCATGATAGTGCAATACATGCAGAATCATCGATGTAATGGTAGTTTTACCGTGAGATCCTCCAATAACTACACGCGTTTTATTTTTGGATTGCTCATAAAGAAATTCAGGATAAGAATATATAGTAACTCCTAATTCTTGAGCTTTTTGCAATTCTGGGTTATCTTTTTTTGCATGCATCCCCAAAATAATAGCATCAAGATCAGAAGTTATTTTTTCTGGAAACCAACCAAAAGCATCTGGCAATAAATCATATCGATCTAATCTCGATTTTGAGGGTTCAAAAATGGTATCATCGCTTCCTGTAACCTGATATCCTTTTTGATGTAAGGCAATGGCAAGATTGTGCATGGCACTTCCCCCTATTGCTATAAAATGTACACGCATAGCTATTCTTTAATTCTAACGGTAAATATACAAACCAATATGGCATAAGGAAAAGATCCTATTCAAAAATACAGACACCCTCAATCAAACCGCAGTTTTACTCATTCCCGGTTTTTTACGTTAGTAATTCTACTTTTTTTAGCATCGTCGTATACTTAAAATGTATTTTAAACGATAAAATTATTGTAAAGACTCATTTCAAATATGTAGCTTTATATTGTTTTTAATAAGCATAAAACACTTACTTCAAAAAATGGTATACCTATTGTTTGAGTTTATTTGACAACCTATAAATCAGTATGATGAAAAAGTATTTTATTCTTACCATATTCTGTCTAACAAACCTATTTTTTATGAACGGTCAACATAACTATCAGGAGGATTGGAAAAAAGTAGTCGCTTTTGAACAAAAAGGATTGCCCAAATCTGCCATAGAAGTGGTAAAGACTATATATGCCAAGGCTAAAAAAGAAAATAATGATCCCCAGGTAATTAAAGCGTTGTTGTATAAATCAAAGCACTTATTGACCTTAGAAGAAAATGCACAACTTACGATAATCAACGATTTCAAAACCGAAATCAACGAAAGTGCATTTCCCAAAAAAATATATTAGAAAGTATTCTTGCCAATTTGTATTGGCAATATTTTCAACAAAATAGATGGAAATTTTATAACCGCACAAAGACTGCACAAAAGGTAGATGAAGAAGATTTTAGAAGTTGGGATCTGGACACCTTGTTTGAGGAAATACACGCCCATTTTCAAAAGTCGATTCAAAATGGAGTGCTAGCACAGCAAACCGATCTCAAAAAATTTGATGACATCCTGAACACCTATTATGATTCAAAAAAGTATCGCCCCACGCTTTATGATTTCTTAATGCATAATGCGCTTCAGTTTTATAAAACTTCAGAAACTAGCATCACCAAACCTTCGTATGCATTTCGCCTAGACAACCCAAGTTTTTTAAGTGATCATAATACATTCTCTACTTTACGAATTGAATCCAAAGACACCTTGTCACTACAAGGAAATGCCTTGAAATTATATCAAGACCTCATCCAATTTCATAAAAGAGACACTACTCCAGTAGCGCTTACCGAGGTAAACATCGAGCGCTTAAAATTTATTTATGAGAATGCGGTGTTTGCCGATAAACAAGACGTTTTACTAAAAACCTTACAACTCGAAAAAGAAAAACACAGTCAACACCAGGTATCTGCATTATACGATTTTGAAATTGCATTGCTATATAAAGAACAAGGTTCCTCTTATATTCCAGGACAAAATGAAACGCATAGATGGCGACTAAAAGAAGCTTTAGAAATTTGTAAAAACACCATCAAAAAGTTTCCAGAATCAAGGGGTGCAGATAATTGTGAAGCCTTACAAGATGAAATTCTTGATCAACAACTTGACATCAAAACTGAAAAGTTTGTCCCTATACAAACCCCAGGACGCTTATTGGTGTCATACAAGAACCTAAACAAACTATATTTTAAAGCCCTAAAAATAACTCCTAAACAACTCGAAACACTTGAAAGAATCTACGAATTAGAGAAACAGATCAAGTTCTTGAATGGATTGAGAGTTAGCACCACCTGGGATGCCGAAATGCGGAATGAAAATGACTACCAAAAACATGATACAGAAGTATTACTCCCAGAACTAGATGCTGGTTTTTACCTCATATTGGCTACTCAAGAATCAGAGTTATCCAAAGAGACCATGTTCTCTTATGGGCATATGCAAATCACAGATTTATCTTTGATTGAACACACTGCTCCTTCTGCATCTATTTTTCAAGTGCTAAATCGTCATAACGGAGCACCAGTCTCTAATGCTAAAATACATTTAAAATCTTCTAACCAAGGGTATCGACAAAGTTTGGATAAAACCATCTATACCGATGCTAATGGACAAGCTTCCTTAAAGCTCAATGAATATTATTATGATGTGACGATTACCGTTACCCACGAGAAGGATAAAGCTATTTTTGAAGGGTATTACTTAAACAGAAACTACGAGCCTAATCAAAATGATGACAGCACCCGTTATTCTACATTTCTGTTTACCGATCGCAGCATTTACCGACCAGGGCAAACTGTATATTTTAAAGGAATAAGAATGTCTTCTAAACGCAAAGAAGACTTCAAAGTGGTTCCTAACACTTCTGCCTTTGCCCGTCTGAGAGATGTGAATGGTCAAGAACTAGAAACCTTGCAATTTACCACCAACGAATATGGATCTTTTGCCGGAGAGTTTATTTTGCCTTCTTCTGGACTAACAGGTTTATACACTATACAAACAGATGATTACCAAAGTATTTCTTTTTCGGTAGAAGAATATAAGCGACCAAAGTTTGAAACCAATTTCAATCCTGTGGTAGAAACTTATACCGTAAATGACACCGTAAAACTTACCGGAACCGCAAAAGCATATGCTGGTAGTAATATAACCGATGCAAAGGTGGTGTATCGAGTACATCGAAAAGTACAATACCCACGTTGGTGCTACTGGTTTCCTAGCTACAATTCAGATTCTCAAGAAATTGTAAATGGTGAGACTACCACCAATCAAAATGGAGAATACTTCATCAATTTTAAGGCTTTACCGGATCCATCCGTTTTAAAAGAAAATCAACCCATTTTTAACTATGAAGTTACTGCTGATGTTATTGATATCAATGGTGAAACTAGAAGTACCACCACTATTGTTAACGTTGGATATCATTCGATAACGGCTGGTTTAACTATAAATGGAGTCATTAACAAAGAAGAAAAAGATCAAACGATTAGTGTTACTACAGCAAATCTTAATGGAGAAGCGGTAGCTGCTAGTGGCACCATCAAAATCTATAAGTTAGAAGCTCCTACGCACCCTTTGCGTAAACGCCCTTGGGCAGCACCCGATTACCCTGGGTTCGAAAAAGAAGCTTTTGAAAAGCTGTTCCCCTACGACGCTTTTAAAGATGAACACGATTTTAGAAAGTGGAAAAAAGGAACTTTGGTTTTCAATACCAATTTTAATACGAACACCACCAAAAGTAATCCTTTGGGTAGCCAACAAATTACGCTGGGGAATATCAAAAAATGGGAGTCTGGCAAATATGTTGTTGAACTAGAAAGTAAAGACCCTTTTGGGCAGGCAGTAAAAGATATCAGATACACAACGCTCTATCAACAATCTGATAAAGTGATAAGCGATAATCAACTATTTGAAATCACAACCGATAAATCCGCGTATAAGAATGGTGATGTTGCTTTGGTGAAATTAAGTTCGGCTTCTGAAGATATCACGGTAACTATAGATATTGAAAAAAACTACAAAATTGTAGAGACACAACTTATCCGACTTTCAAAGAACAGCAAAGTCATAAAAATACCTGTAACCAAAGATGATCTTGGTGGGTTTTCTGTGAATTATAGTTTTGTAAACTATAATAGTTACCAACATGGGGTGCTTCCTATTGCAGTACCTTATGAACCTACGGAGCTAAGCATAGAAACTAAAACATTTAGAGACAAATTGCAACCAGGACAGTCTGAAACCTGGAGCTTTACGATCAAAGGACCAAAAGGCGATAAGGTAAGTGCTGAACTATTGGCTAGCATGTATGACATGTCGTTGGATCAGTTTAAACCGCATCAATGGTATTTTACCCCTGTAGCAAGACCACTTTACTATACCCAATATGAACGTCGATCAACACATAGTTTTGGTGCCAATGCATTCCGTCTTTATAACGATCCGAGTTATGGTTCCTATTACGGATACCGATCTTATGATCAGCTAGAATGGTTTGGGTTATACTTTGGACAAGGGTATTCTGGTCTCCGAAGAAGCAAAAGAATGTATAACTCTATGGAGGTTGCAGCCGCTCCACTTGCTGCGAAAAGTGCAGAAGTAGCAGATGAAGCAGAATTAAGCGAAGTTGTTGTTGAAGGAAACGAAGATAGACTTAGAGAAGAGGCCAATGCAGAAGCTGACCAGGAAGAAAAGAGAAGTACAGATCAAAAAGACACTTCACTTGAAGGAGTAAAAATCAGGAAAAACCTACAGGAAACAGCTTTCTTTTTGCCACAGCTTACTACGGATCCAGAGGGTAATATTAGTTTTACCTTTACCGCTCCAGAAGCATTAACGCAATGGAAATTACAACTCTTGGCTCATACCAAAGAAATGAACGCAGGTACGCAGATGCTAGAAACCGTTACTCAAAAAGAATTAATGGTACTTCCTAATCCTCCACGATTTTTGCGAGAAGGAGACACTATAGTTTTGAGTAGTAAAATTTCTAATCTTTCTGATCAAGCTCTGAATGGAATCGTAGAATTGCAGTTATTTGATGCCTTGACTAATGCTAAAATAGATGATAAGTTAAGTAACACTAACGGACGTCAGAATTTTGAAGTGATCACAAAAGGAAATACTAATGTTTCCTGGAAATTGCAAGTGCCTGATGATGTACAAACTGTTCTGTATAAAATTGTAGCCAAGGCAGGTGAGTTTTCTGATGGGGAACAAAGTATGTTACCGGTATTAAGTAATAGAATGCTGGTTACAGAGACAATGCCGATGTGGATTCGTTCTAACCAAAGCAAGACATTTACTTTAGACAAGCTTAAAAACAACAGTTCAAACACGCTCAAGCATCATAAACTAACATTGGAGATGACATCAAACCCAGCATGGTATGCTGTACAAGCACTACCCTACTTGATGGAGTATCCTTATGAGTGTTCTGAGCAAACCTTCTCTAGATATTATGCCAATGCTTTGGCTAGTCATATTGCTAATTCTACACCAAGAATACAAGAGGTTTTTAATCAATGGAAATCTACCGATGCTTTATTGAGTAATCTGGAAAAGAATCAGGAATTAAAATCACTGATCATTCAGGAAACCCCATGGTTAAGAGATGCACAAAGTGAAACGGAGCAAAAGAAACGAATAGCATTGCTTTTTGATCTTAACAAAATGAACAATGAATTGCAATCTGCATTAAATAAACTGAAGAAAATGCAATACGGTTCTGGTGCTTTCCCTTGGTTTGAAGGCGGAAGAGAAAATCGCTATATCACGCAACATATCATAACTGGATTTGGGCATCTCGCCAAGCTTAACGTAGCCGAATATGATAGCAGTACCAAAAACATGCTTCAAAACGCTATTCGATACCTGGACAATGCTTTTGTAAAAGAATACAAAGAACTGAAAAGATATTGCAAGAAAAATAAAATTGATATCAATAAGAATCACCTTAGTTATACGCAAATCCACTATCTGTATATGAGGAGTTTCTTTCCGGATATCAAAAGACCAAATAACACCAATGAAGCCTGGGAATACTACATGGGTCAATCCAAAAAATATTGGTTGAAACAAAATCTGTACGCTCAAGGAATGTTAGCACTAGTTTTACACAGAAACAACGATAATTCTACCGCAACAAAGATCATTCGATCACTTGACGAGAGAAGTATCAACAACGAAGAGTTGGGTATGTACTGGAAATCAAATGTAGCAAGTTGGTATTGGTATCAGGCACCGATAGAAACACAATCTTTAATGATTGAAGTGTTTTCTGAAGTAGAAAAAGAGCCAAAACGTACAGAAATCGTAGATAATCTTAAGGTTTGGTTACTCAAAAACAAGCAAACCAACCGATGGCAAACCACAAAAGCGACAGCTGATGCAGTATATGCATTGCTATTGCAAGGAAGTGATTGGATATCGGTTACCGATATGGTAGACATTGTACTTGGAGATCAAAAAATTGACCCTGCCACTATCGAAGATGTAAGTGTCGAAGCAGGAACCGGATACTTTAAAACCTCTTGGAATGGATCCGAGATACAACCAAACATGGCTACGGCGCAAATTACCAAAAAAGGAAAAGGAATTGCTTGGGGAGCCCTGTACTGGCAATATTTTGAAGATTTGGATAAAATCACAGTTGCAGAAACCCCGCTATCACTGAAGAAAAAGTTATTTGTAAAAAAGAATACAGATACGGGAGAAGAAATTACTGAGATCACAGATGCTTCTCAATTGCAACTAGGAGATCTTGTTCGGGTACGCATCGAATTACGATCCGACCGTGCTATGGAATTTGTACATATGAAAGATATGAGAGCCGCAGGCTTTGAACCCATAAATGTCATCTCTCAGTACAAATGGCAAGATGGTTTAGGCTACTACCAAAGCACAAGAGATGCTGCCACTAATTTCTTCTTTGATTATTTACCAAAAGGAGTACATGTGTTTGAATATGATTTGAGAGTAAATAATAGTGGAGACTTCTCGAATGGAATCACCACCATACAGAGTATGTATGCTCCAGAATTCACAAGCCACTCTGAAGGTATAAGAGTACATATTAATTAATCCAGAATACCTGCTGTATTACTTTTACAGCAGGTTTATTTTATTTTTTGTTTGCGATTTAAATCTAAATAGCTGTAATTCGTTTTATGGCATTGATAAAAAAGATAGCAAAATATCTATGTTTTGTATTAGTAATACCATTAGTGTATTCCATCGTTTCCCTGATCTCAACCTACATCACTGTGAATTCAGAAGACACGTCTGCAACAAAAGATCACACAGTATATCTAAGTTCTAATGGAGTGCATCTGGAAATTATTATTCCCCGATCAGAAATAGCTCCTGCCATATTAGAAGGACTAACCTATACCGATGAGGATTTGTTCTTTTCTTTTGGATGGGGAGATAAAACATTTTATGTAGAAACTCCAACCTGGGCAGATCTTACCTTTATCAATGGATTTAGAGCATTGTTTGTAAACACCTCTACCCTACTTCATGTTACCAGATACAATGCAATGCACCAAGATTGGGCTGCCATCAAAATGACATCTCAACAACTGGATCGAATGAACAAGTATATACTTAATGCTTTCAGATTAGATCAAAATCATCAAAAAATATTGTTGCCAGGTATAGGATATTATAAAAACGATGATTTTTATGAAGCAACTGGTAATTACAACTGTTTCAACACTTGTAACACCTGGGTAAATTCTGGTTTGAAACAAAGCGAAGCCAAAGCCTGCCTCTGGACGCCTTATGATTTTCGACTAATTGACATTCATCAAAACTAATTCAGAAAAAAAGGAAACCCGCTATGGATTTCCTTTTCTTTAAGTATCAAAAACTATATCAGTGAACAGTCATTATTTGGGCATCATTACCGACTCTATAGTATGAACAATACCATTGGTAGCTTCTAAGTCATTTACCATTAACCTACCAGCGTTTCCTGCTTTGTCTATAAGGTAGATTTTATCTCTTTTCATTGAAGCTAGCAAGCGTACACCACCCAAGGTTTTTAGCGTAACACTACCTCCATTTTCTTTGATCGCTTTTACAATATCATCCCTGTTGATAAGCCCCGGAATGATATGGCAATTCATAATTTGAGTAAGTTTAGCTTTACTTTCCGGTTTTTTGAGACTTTCTATTAATTTAGGATGTAATTTTTCGATAGCTCCGTTTAAAGGAACAAATACAGTGTAAGGCCCTTTTTGCGCTAGCAATTCTTTGAATTCGGTATCAGCAATAAGGGTATTAAATTTTTCGAAACCAATATCTCCTGATACTAATTCTGAAAGGTTGGGTATTTTTTCTTCAGTAACAATATTCGCCTGAGCGATCAATTTGTCATTTTTATCCTTGGTATCCATTTTTTTGGACTCAGAACAGGATGTGAAAAATAAAAAACTAGATGCTAAAAGTGCGAAAAGGGGTTTGTTAAAATTCATGCTTTAAATTTAGTTTCGTCAAAAAATGTGCTCTACTACAAAACTGTTTTCTGAGGATTGTAGTATGATTTTACCTGTTAAATATATTTCAAGAAAAGTTAAAGCTTGTTAACAAATGAGTATCCGTCTTAGTTGGATTAGAATGCGTTCTTATTTGAAAAATTTCCAGAATGCGAAGTCTTTGTTAAAACCAATTCCTGATGAGATATATTTGGTATATTTAAAGAATTCATCCTATATACAACCTTACAAACCTTTTACCACATGAAGATGTTTACTTTGTGTTTTTTGATCGTACTTTCCAATTTGATGATCAACTGCACGAACACTACACCTCATCCTGTAGATCAGGAAAAAGAGCTCTTGGCAACTGTACACGAGTTTAACCAAGCTTTTAAAGAAGGTAATGTTCAAAAATTAGAATCTATGATCACAGATGATTATCATCATACCAATGGAAACGCAAAGCCTATTAGTAAAGATGATTGGATTGGGTACTTAACCAAACGAAGTGTTCAAATTGAAAATGGCGATATCAAAGTAAATACATATCAAATGGAGGAAACGGATATCAAATTCCATGATCATACAGCCATTCTTACTGCAAAAATTACCGTTTCCACTTCAAAAGGGGATACTACACAACAAAACCAATATCGGGTTACTAATTTTTGGGTACATCAAAACGGGAGTTGGAAAAGAGCCGGGTTTCATGACGGAAAAATAGAGTAATCTTAATCCTTTAAAATCATAAGATATTATGCGACGTAGATCTGTTAAAATTGCTCTTCTTGTATTGATAGTATTTCTAGGCTATGTTTTTTACACACTACAATCCACAGGATTTTTTAGAACTGTGGAAAATCATTTTGAGGGTTCAGTACTAAAACAAATACCCTTGCAAGGTGCAGAAGATATTACCATAAGCCATACTGATAATTTTGCGCTTGTTTCTTCTACAAAAAGAAATATCTACCCTCCAACCGAAGAAGAATCAGGCGGACTCTATAAATTAGATTTACAGAACAATTCGTTTACCACTATTCATCTCAGCAAATCCTTTTCTAAACCTTTTGCTCCACATGGGGTTTCTATGTTCAAAAAAGATGGAGTATATACTATTCTTGCGGTAAATCATACCAAAAATGGACACTCTATAGAAAAATTCAGATTAATGGGTGATAGCTTGGTGTTTGAAAAAACATATTCACATCCATCCATGATTAGCCCTAATGATGTTGTATTGATTGATCAAAATCGATTCTATTTTACAAATGATCATGGGTATACCAAGGGAATGGGAAAGTTTTTTGAAGAATACCTAGGACTGTCGGTTTCGAATGTAGTTTATTTTGATGGGACCGATTTTATTGAAGTCGCCGATGGAATCGCTTATGCCAACGGGATTAACTTTGATCCAAGCAAAAACCTGTTGTATGTAGCTTCTCCCAGAGGTTTTGAAATTAAGGTATATTCTAGAAATCAAGACGGGACCTTAACTTTTACTGAAGATATCCCCTGTGGTACTGGAGTAGATAATGTAGAAATTGATCCCAAAGGGAATTTATGGACGGCAGGACACCCAAACCTGCTAAGATTTAAAGCATATGCCAAAGGAAACAAAACCACAGCTCCTTCAGAAATCATCAAAGTAACATATCGTAAAAAAGGAAATTATACTACAGAAAGTATATTTGTAGATAAAGGCGATTTGATGTCCGGATCTTCGGTAGCCACTCCTTTTCAGGATATGATTCTAACGGGCAATGTAATGGATAATAAATTCTTGATTCTAAAGAACTAGATCAATATCATAAAGTTAAATTCAAGAATAAACTATTGATATATCAACAATTTTTATATATTTGAATCATTCCTTACGTTATGAAGAACCAAGACATTGAAAATGTAATTTTGTTTCAAATTGACAAGACCAGTAAAATTTCGAAACAATACTCCCAGCGAGAATTTGATCAAAAAAAGCTGGGAATCACTATTGAACAATGGATTTTACTAAAAATAATAGAAGAAACACAACCTATTTCGCAAAGAGAACTTGCGGATAAATCCCTCAGAGATCCAGCTTCGATCACAAGAACACTGGATATTCTAGAGAAAAAACAGCTTATACAGAGAAACCCTATACCTAATAATCGAAGACAATACCATATCGAACTTACAATCCAAGGAAACACTTTCGTAAAAAATAATATGGAAATGATCAAAGCGCATAGAAGAAAAAGTATTGAAGGACTTAGTTCTGATGAAATTGAATCCTTGAGAACGATTTTATTAAAAATACAGAGAAACATGAGCTAGTTTTTTTTGATTTTAAAATTGATATATCAACAATTGATTTAACATGATTAAATATTAACTTAAAAATTCGTATACAATGAAAAACACCATTTTAATTGGATTGATTGTGTTGTTTGCAAACGCACCTTTGCAGGCTCAATCCACAGATGAAAAAGAAATTAAGGACACTGTACTTGCCTTTGCCAAGGCAGGAGATCAAAATGACGTTCAGACCTTAGAACAACACCTTGACTCAAATTATCGGGTAGTAATGAATAGGCTTTTTGGAAGTTCTGAAGTGGCCATAGTCCCTCGATCGGTTTATCTTGAAAAGATAAAAAGTAAAGAATGGGGAGGAGACCAACGCCAGGTTAGCTTCAAAAACATAATTGTTAATGAAAACGTAGCTACCGCCAAAGTGGTACTTAAAGGCAAAAAAGCCACTTTTGTTTCTCTTATGGATCTAATCAAAACCGAAAAAGGATCATGGAAACTTATTAGCGACACACCCATTATTTTGTAATAGTAAAAAAACACCCTGTTGGATGATCCTCAGGGTGTTTTTTGATTGTCAGAAAAACCCTATTTTTAAAGGGTAAATCAGATACTATTTCTTTCATGTTAACTTCGCTACGTGACCATGTTCTCAAATTTGTAAAACCTTCGGAAAAAGAGCTTCAGTTGCTGTTGGATGCTGTTGAAACCGAAGTGATTTCCAATAAGCAATATCTAATCAAAGAGGGACAGTATTGTTTACATCTATACTTCATTGTCCAAGGGTGTTTTCGATCTTATTTTACACATAATAGTGGAGCAGAAAAAGTAATCAATTTTGGTATCGAAGATTGGTGGATCACAGATTTTGATAGTTTGATCCACAATCGCCCTTCCGAACTTCATATACAAGCCGCAGAAGACTCAATCGTACTCAAAATCAGCAAACAAAAATTAGATCTTTTGTTACAGGAATCTATCGTAATTAATCAATACTTCAGAATGATACATGAAAAAGTACGTATAGCCGATCAAAGGCGGATCAAATTTATGTACAGCCTTTCGGGAGAAGAATTATATCATTCTTTTTGTGAGCATAATCCAAAATTCGTGCAACGTGTCCCTCAATATATGTTAGCCTCATATCTTGGTTTTACCCCAGAATTTTTAAGTAAAATAAGAGCACGTAAAAAAAAGTGATATATTTCTTGAACTAGATTAATTTTTGGCTGGTATTACCTTTCGAATTTTGTAGTGTATTTTAAAAAATATAACGACATGAAAACAGAAAGAATTAATATCAATCAGATTACACCAAAAGCATATCAACCTTTATTTGATCTCCACCAATACTTAAAAAATAGCACATTATCACCAGCAGAATTTTTGCTTATCGAAATAAGAGCATCCCAAATTAACGGTTGTGCTTATTGCCTACAAATGCATATCAAAGATGCCATTGACAATGGAGAAAAACAATATCGCATACATGCCTTATCGGTCTGGGAAGAATCTCCATTTTTTACTGAAGATGAAAAAATCATCCTACAAATGACCGAGCAAATTACAATGATTTCGCAACAGGGATTGAGTGACGAGCTTTACCAAACAGCAATGGATCATTTTGATGCTACCAAAGTCGCGGATATCATCATGGCCGTTTGTGCAATAAATACATGGAATCGAATAGGAAGAGCTACACTAATGACACCTGAAGCTTCTCAATCCTAAGCGTATTATATATTTAAGCATTTAGCATCTTCCAAAGTCGATCTTTTAACTCTTGCAGTCCTTTTTGAGCAACTGAAGAAATAAATAAATATGGAACTTTCAGTTGTTCATCAAGTTCTGCATTCAGTTCTTCTTGTAGTTCGTCATCCAACATATCAGATTTGGATATGGCAATAAGTCGTTCTTTATCCAAAAGTTCTGGATTGTATCTACGCAACTCATCCAGTAAAATTTCATATTGCTCCTTGATATCCGGAGCGTCTGCAGGAATCAAAAATAATAAGGTAGAATTGCGTTCTATATGACGTAGAAATCGATGTCCAATACCTTTTCCTTCGGCAGCCCCTTCAATAATTCCAGGAATATCTGCCATCACAAAAGTTTGAAAATCTCTGTACTCAACAATTCCAAGATTAGGCTTTAGTGTGGTAAACTCATAATCTGCAATCTTAGGTTTTGCTGCCGTAATCACAGATAAAAGTGTGGATTTACCTGCATTCGGAAAACCAACTAATCCCACATCTGCCAATACTTTTAACTCCAGAGTAATATCGTGCTGCTGCCCTTCTATACCAGGTTGAGCATATCTGGGAGTTTGATTGGTAGCACTTTTAAAATGCCAGTTTCCTCTACCTCCCATTCCTCCTTCGGCCACGATGTACTCTTGACCATCTTCTGTAATTTCGGTGATTACATTTTGGGTTTCGGTATCTCGGATCACCGTTCCCAACGGAACATCTATAAAGATATCTTCCCCATCAGCTCCGGTACTTCTATTTTTACTACCGTGCCCACCATGTCCAGCTCTAAAGTGCCTTTTGAATTTGAGGTGATATAAGGTCCACATATTAGAATTTGCACGTAAGACAATATGTCCTCCTCTACCCCCATCTCCACCATCGGGTCCACCTTTTTGGATATACTTTTCGCGATGCAAATGCACAGATCCCTTACCTCCGTTTCCGGAAGTAACGTGTAGTTTTACGTAATCTACAAAATTCCCTTCAGTCATAATTCAATACTTAATCTTTCCAGATCAGGATCGTTAATCTATTTGTATACCTTTTATATCTTTATAAAACTATGATAAGTTATCTATAGTCTTGCTTAGTCTATCTGTAATTTCTTCGATAGCTCCAACTCCATCCACACCAAAGTACTTACTTTGTTTTTGATAGTAGTTTTTCAGGATTGCAGTCTCGTCGTAATATACTTTGATACGGTTTCTAATTACACTTTCATCTGCATCATCCGCTCTTCCAGAAGTTTTTCCTCTTTCTAATAATCGATTTACCAATACCTCATCATCTACTTCTAGAGCAATCATAGCACTTACTTCTGATCCTTTATCTTCTAACAATGTAGCCAACGAATCTGCTTGTGCTTCGGTTCTTGGGAAACCATCAAAAATAAAACCATTAGCTTCAGGATTTTTTTCTACTTCAGCATTCAGCATATTAATCGTTACTTCATCAGGAACCAATTGTCCTTTATCGATATATGATTTAGCCAGTGTACCTAATTCGGTTGCATTTTTGATGTTGTATCGAAACACATCACCGGTAGAAATATGCACCAGGTTGTATTTTTCTTTCAAAACTTCAGCTTGGGTTCCTTTTCCTGCTCCCGGAGGACCGAATAGCACTAAATTTGTCATTTTATTCATTTTTAATTGGTAAACATCTGTAAGATTACGACCTAGTCCATTATAATCCAGACCATATCCCACGATAAATCGATTTGGGATTGTGATCCCAACATAATCGATGGTAATCTCTTTGGTATATACTTCTTCTTTAAAAAATAGGGTAGCAATCTTAACGGTTTTACAACCCTTATCCTTCAACATTTGCATAAGAACTTCTATGGTATTTCCTGTATCTACTATATCTTCCAGAATCACTACTGTTCTATCAGACACATCTTCATCTAATCCTATGAGTTCCTGTACCTTGTTTGTAGTTTGCGTACCTTGATAAGAAGCCAGCTTTACAAAACTAACTTCGCAATCACCTTTATATCTTTTGAGCACTTCAGAAAAGAACATGAATGCTCCGTTAAGCACCCCAATAAACAATGGAGTTTTGCCTTCAAAGTCTTGATTAAGGTTTTCAGATAGCTCGTCTATTGCCGTAGTAATTTGATCTTCAGCAATAAATGGAACGAATTGTAGATCGTGCAACGTAATCATGCTATCTTTTTAGGTTTCGGTGATCTTCCTTTTTTATTAAAGCGGCAAAGATAATGATAAATACACTTTGACTACACTATTTAACCGCTATAATTATGGTAAATCCTTCTGAAAAAATTATTTTTGCGTTTTTAAGCCAAAAAATACCCCAATAATGACAAACTTTTTTTCGTCAAAATTTAAGCTCGGAATTCTGGGAGGAGGACAATTAGGAAAGATGATGTTGTATGAAACCAGAAAATATGATATCAAGACATTTGTTCTTGACCCTAATCCAGAGGCACCTTGCAAAGTGGGTTGTGATCACTTTCAACAGGGTAGTCTAATGGACTACGATACTGTATACAATTTTGGAAAAAAGGTAGACATACTTACTTTCGAAATTGAAACCGTAAATATTCAAGCTCTTGCACAATTAGAGAAAGAAGGAAAAAAGGTATACCCAAGTGCAAAAACACTAGAAAATATTCAAAACAAAGGACGGCAAAAGTTATTTTATCAAAAATATCATATCCCTACCGCTCCATTTGTAGTATTCTCTAATAAAGCACATTTGGCGGAAGGGATTACCAATAACAAAATCAGGCTTCCATTTGTATGGAAAAGTACGCAAGGGGGTATGATGGTAAAGGAGTGTCTATTATAAAGACTGGTGCAGATCTAGCAAAATTACCTGATGTAGAATGTATTGCAGAAGAAATGGTTAATTTCAAAAATGAATTGGCTGTTATTGTAGTGCGAAACCCAAGTGGGGAGATTAAAACCTATCCTGTAGTAGAAATGGAATTTCACCCCGAAGCAAATCAGGTAGAATATGTGATCTGCCCTGCTCGAATTGATGATAAAGTGGCTCAAAAAGCGATAGCTGTAGCTCAAAAAGTTTCTGAATCTTTTGAACATGTAGGGATCTTGGCAGTAGAAATGTTTCAGACCCAGGAAGATGAAATTCTAGTTAACGAAGTAGCACCAAGGCCTCATAATAGTGGCCATTATAGTATCGAAGCGAGTTACACCAATCAATTTGAACAGCATATCAGAGCAATTCTAGATTTACCTCTTGGAGCCACAGAAAGTATTGTTGGCGGAATTATGGTTAATTTGGTGGGTGCCGAAGGCTACGCCGGAGACGTTGAGTATGAAAATATCGAAAAAATAATGCAGATGAGAGGTGTTACTCCTCATATCTATGGCAAACAGCAAACGAGACCGTTTAGAAAAATGGGGCACGTTACCATTATCAATGAAGATATTAATGAAGCTAGAAAGATTGCTGAAAAAGTAAAAAACACCATCAAGGTAATTAGTAAATAAATTTTAAAAAGCATTTTTATTAATAATAGCAAACAGAATTAACCAATGAGCAAGGTAGGAATTATCATGGGCAGTACCAGTGACATGCCCGTTATGGAAAAGGCAGTAGAAGTTTTACAAGGTTTTGATATTGAAGTAGAAGTTGATATCGTTTCGGCACATCGAACACCAGAAAAACTATTTGATTATGCAAAAAATGCTCATACCAGAGGTATCAATGTGATTATTGCAGGTGCTGGTGGAGCTGCACATCTACCAGGTATGGTCGCCTCTCTTTCTCCACTTCCTGTAATTGGGGTTCCGGTAAAATCCAGAAATTCTATTGATGGATGGGATTCTGTGTTATCTATTCTTCAGATGCCAGGTGGAGTTCCAGTGGCTACGGTAGCGCTAGACGGCGCACTCAATGCTGGTATTTTGGCTGCACAAATTATTGGATCACAAGACAAATGTGTTTTAGACAAAGTATTAGTTTACAAAGAAGGTTTAAAACAAAAAGTTATCCAAGGAGCAAAGGACATAAAGAAATAAGATTTACACCTAATATTTCGCAAATGAAAAAAGAGTCACTTTTCAGTGACTCTTTTAAATATTAGGTCTTACAAAGGAATATAACAATATTTATTAACCAACTTAAATATATTACACAAAAAAATTCATCGTAAGACCATACTCTTAAAACCTAGTACAAAGGTAAAACCTTACTTTGATTACACAATAAAAGTAATGAAAACTTATTAACAATTTTCGATAAAACACCTATTTTATCGATAAAATCCATATAAATAGATCTTTAAAATTTAATTTGATCGAAAAAGCATACAATTTTTTTGCTTTATACAAGTAAAAACCATACTAATAAAATAAAAAGAGCTGCAAAAAATTGCAGCTCTTTCAATATATTTGGTCTACGTAATGAAAAACAATTATTAACATCCATACCCCTGATACAATAATGTAGCTATATTCATTACAAGACCATCACTAATAAACCTAATCCAAAACTAGGTGAATAAAGGTTAGTGAAAGCCAAAATTGATGAAATCAATCCCACATTTATCGATAAAATACACTCTTTTTCGATGAGTGGCCTTGATAAGAATGTACAACAAGAAATTATAATTAATAATGAATAATCCTTTATTAGAATATTTTGACCAAGCGCCTTTTTCAAAAGTAAAATCCGAACATTTTCTTCCTGCTATAAAGAATGGAATCTCAAAAGCCCGAAAAGAAATTGACGCTATCGTTGATAATACAGACGAACCCTCGTTTAGCAATACCATAGAAGCTTTGGATTACAGTGGTCAACTTTTGGATAGAGTGA
Source organism: Aquimarina sp. KJ22-3 (assembly GCF_055808215.1). Taxonomy (NCBI): domain Bacteria; kingdom Pseudomonadati; phylum Bacteroidota; class Flavobacteriia; order Flavobacteriales; family Flavobacteriaceae; genus Aquimarina; species Aquimarina sp. KJ22-3. Next base: position 4,269,427 of record NZ_CM147859.1, read on the forward strand.
CTAGTGTCTTTTTTAACTTAAACAGTGCTGAGACTAATGAAGACATCCAAAAAATAGCCCAAGAAGCCTCACCTTTGCTATCTGAATTCAGCAACGACATCTCATTAAACGAAAACCTATTCAAAAAAATAGAAGCTGTTTATAACCAAAAAGATACACTTAACCTTACTCCTGAACAGCAAACCTTGCTTCAGAAAAGATATAAGTCATTTTCTAGAAATGGAGCTAATCTTCCTGAAGACAAAAAGGCACAACTACGGGATATTGATATGAAACTATCTAAATTAAGTTTACAATTTGGAGAGAATGTTCTTGCAGAAACCAATAAGTTTGAAATGCTTATTACAAACGAATCGGAGTTGTCAGGACTTCCTGATGGAGCTAAAGAAGCTGCAAAGGCCATGGCAGAAGCTAAGGATAAAAAAGGCTGGTTATTTACCTTGGATTATCCCAGTTATGTTCCTTTTATGACATATGCCGATAATAGAGAACTTCGTAAAAAACTTTCTATAGCTTTTGGATCCAAAAGCTTCAAAAATGACGATGTAGACAACCAGGATATTGTTTTACAGATTGCGAATTTAAGACATCAAAGAGCACAACTATTAGGATATGATTCTCATGCTCATTTTGTATTGGAAGAAAGAATGGCAGAAACACCCGAAAAAGTATTCTCCTTCCTTAATGACATTCTGAAAAAAGCAAAACCTGCTGCCGAAAGAGAATTTCAACAATTAACCAATTTTGCAAAAGAATTAGATAGCATAGACGCTTTGCAAAAATGGGACGGAGCCTATTATTCTGAAAAGTTAAAACAACAACTTTTTGATCTTAACGACGAAAAACTGAAGCCTTATTTTAAGCTTGAAAACGTAATCAACGGAGTGTTTGAAGTGGCTTCCAAATTATTTGGACTTCGTTTTGAAGAAGTAAATACTATAGATCGTTATCACGACGAAGTAAAAACATACGAAGTATTTGATCTTGACGGCAATTTCATCTCTCTCTTTTATGCAGATTTTCATCCAAGACCTGGTAAGCGAAATGGAGCCTGGATGACTTCGTACAAATCTCAAATGAGAGCAGATGACAAGAATATACGACCTCATGTTTCGATAGTGTGTAATTTTACCAAACCCACACCTAGTAAACCTTCTTTACTTACGTTTAATGAAGTAACTACCTTGTTTCATGAATTTGGTCATGCGCTACATGGTATGCTGGCCAATACTACGTATCCTAGTCTTTCGGGAACTAGCGTATTTTGGGATTTTGTAGAGTTACCAAGTCAAATTCTAGAAAACTGGTGCTACGAAAAGGAAACTCTGGAATTGTTCGCAAAGCATTACGAAACCGGAGAAGTAATCCCGATGGAGTTGGTACAGAAAATCAAAGAATCTGCCACTTTTATGGAGGGTATGGCAACTCTTCGACAATTAAGTTTTGGACTACTGGATATGTCTTGGCACGCTCAGGATCCAAGTGAAATTACCGATGTAAAAGCACACGAGAAAAAAGTATTTGCCGAAACATCAATGTACCCTGATGTAGCAGAAAATTGTATGAGTACGGCATTTTCACATATCTTTCAAGGAGGATACTCCGCAGGCTACTATTCGTATAAATGGGCAGAGGTATTGGATGCTGATGCATTTGAATATTTTAAGGAAAACGGAATCTTTAACCAAGAAATTGCCAAACGCTTTAAGGATCATGTTTTATCCAAAGGAGGAACCGAAAACCCTATGGAGTTATATAAGCGGTTTCGTGGACAAGAACCTAAACCTGAAGCTTTGTTAAAGCGAGCAGGATTAGTAAAGTAATTACACTATATAGAAAAGGTGCTTCAAAAAATATTGAAGCACCTTTTTTATGCTCTAGACCTTATTGAATTACTATTTTTTGTGTCAAAGAATCCTCTCCTTTGGTTTCCAGAATGATCAAATACACTCCCGCTTGTAGAGATAATTGTTTGGCAGAAATTGTATTGGTACCAGAAGTCAACTCCATATGCTTGATCTCTCTGCCTAATAGCGTATGTATCGAAGCATGAACGGCAGTTGAAACTTTCGTAGGCATATTGATGGTAAAGCTATCCGTAGTTGGATTTGGAGTAATTTTTACTGCTGCCAAAATTCCCTCGCCTTCTGTTCCCAAAACTGGAGTAATATCTCCAAAGTCAATCCTTTCTTTTAAAGCACCCGAACAAGAACCTTCATATATTTTCACATTAGAAAACACAGAAGTATTACCACTTCCAGCATCATTATCATTAACAAACACCAAACGATTCATGGTTCCTGTATAAAAAGTACCTACAGGAATGGTATATGTTGTAGTCCCGCTGGAGTAATTGTCATAATTAGTCACTCCGTAATTTTGTGACCCATGCACTTTAAAATATCTAGAAGAGGTCAAACTGTTATCATCTTCAAAACCGATTCCATGAATTTCTCCCTGATTAGTACTGCTAAACTCAAATTCGATAACTGTCGATGCGGTTACCACATAATCATATGCTATAGATTTCCAGGTATTATTTTGTAAAGACAACCCTGATCCACCATTAACAACAGAAAAATCACCTGCATTGTCCTGATTAGAGAATGAGGAAACCGTAAAATCATTAAAATTTAAAGCCGTACAGTTACCAGGACCTGGGTCAACACCAGACTCAGTTAATTTTACATCATCTACCGCAACGTCTCCTTGCCAACTGTTTCCTGTAACGGTATTGAATCTCAACTGTATCGTTGACCCGATATAGGAAGCAAGATCAACAGAAGCATCATTCCAGGCACTCCCCTGATCTCCCGATTGAGCAAATACACTTGTCCATGATGTCCCATTATCTGCACTTACTTCTACTGCAAGGTTTCCTATAGCACTTCCTTGCATATGATATTTGAAACTAAAAGTTGCCGAAGACAAAGCTGCCAAATCAAAACAAGGGGATGTAAGAATAGCCCGTTTATTCGGAAAGCCTGTTCCATTTCCAGAAGCTTCTACATAAATATACGAAGAACCTTCTGCAGCATTGCCTGGCCCTGTTCCATTAGAAGGTGTTCCATTGCTATCTACTGTCCAATTCAAATCATCACTAGCAGATTGGGTCCAACTTCCTACATTACTTTCAAAACCCTGTTGATACGGGTAAGTGGTGATACTAGTAGCACATGTATCTCCACCTCCTGGTCCTCCAGATACTCCGTTGGAAATTTCTATTAAATATTCCAGAGCAAGCTTAGCAAATTTGGCTGCATGTGTTGCATTTGGGGTAGGCGATCGATCAAAGGTATCTCTTGTTGTATGGATGTGGGGATTGTGTTCTCCGAACCTTGCCTCAAAAGGAAAGGTAACGGGGTATCCTTCTTGTGCCCAGCTATAATGGTCTGAACATCCATAATTACATTGAGAAGTACCGTAAGTGATTCTGTGGGTGCCTGAAGCATTATAATGATTCAATAAACTGATCATAAAATCATTTAAGGTATCATCATTATAAGAATCGGTAGAAATAAAAGCATCATTTGTAGATCCTTTGTAGTTGGTCATATCCAGCTGCATATAACTCACCACATTAACATTACGACTTCGGTAGTCCTCGGCAATCTCTCTAGATCCTCTTAATCCAACCTCTTCTGCGGCAAATGCCATAAATTCGATCGTTCTTTTGGGTGTAAAATTCATAGAAAACAATACACGAGCTGCTTCAGTAATAGTTGCAATTCCAGAGGCATTATCATCTGCTCCTGGTGCATTTGCATTGTTGCCTCCAGCGGTAGAATCTGCATGTCCACCCAGCACAACAAATTCATCAGGTTTTTCTGAACCGGTGATCGTCATTACCAACGATGGCATTGCAGTACTTGTGTGTTCTACTACTCTTACCGAAACATCACTACGCCCACCTGCAATACTTTCCCACTTGGTTTTTAGGTCCAAAATAGCTTGTCGTGCAGTGTTGGTGGTATGATAACGTGTGCCGTAATTTTCCCACTCCTGAATTTGATCAGCAATATTAAGATTGTTCACCAAATCCAGACTTTGCCTTACCAAAGCATCTTGAGTAATAGCGTAACTCATCTTTTGCTGAACGGTATTCGACATTTTGGAGATAGCCCCAATTGCCGCGATGGCTTTTTTGGCCGAGCTTTCATAAACAAATCCAGGGCCGTGTACCAATACTTTGTGATGTAGCTCTTCTGCAGCTTTATCACTGAGTTTTACAGCGCTGTAGCCATTGGCAGATTTCAGAATTTGAATGTCATTTGGATGATTCAATAATAGTTCTTTCGCATCATTAGTTTGCATGGTAGCAAAAAACATGTCATTGGTTTGTTGTGCATGGCTATACGAAAAGAGTAAGCACAGCAATACTGCTGAAATAATTAGATTTAATTTTTTCATTATAAATACGAGTTTGTGTTAGTAGTATAACTTACACAAAATCAGCATTTAACAAAAACGGGGGAGCCGCAAAATAATAACTGTATTCACCTAGAAAAATTCTTGAAAGAAGCTTTCACATCACCAAACTTTCAATATTTTTTGAAAGTTTGATATTTTTTGTATATTTGTACTATGAAATACGATGACGCAAAAAGTAAATTTATTTCGACCTGGGGTTCATTAGGAACCTTATGGGGAATCAACAAAGCCATGGCACAGATCCATGCGTTGTTATTAATTTCTCCAGAACCACTTTCTATGGAAGATATCATGGAAGAACTGCATATTTCTAGAGGAAATACCAGTATGAACCTTCGTCAATTGATGGACTGGGGAATCGTTTTTAAGGAAAACAAAATTGGAGAACGCAAAGAGTTCTTCACCTCAGAAAAAGACGTTCAGGAATTGGCACGACAAATTGCTAAAGAAAGAAGTCGAAGAGAGCTACAACCGACTATCAAGATTTTGAATGATGTTTCAAACATCAAGGATGATGGCACCGATAAAACTAAAGAGTTGATTAAGCAAACCAAAGCATTACACGAAATGGCAGAGACGCTAGATATTATGATGAACAAGGTGGTGGGCCAAGGAAACAACTGGATTACAAAAGCATTGGTAAAACTAGTCAAGTAAAACAATACTAATATCTCAAATAAAGGAGGGTAAATCTCCTTTTATTTTTCAATATAAGTTTCAATATTTTTTGAAAATTTAAAATTAACAAAACATGGAAGCATATATCCCAAACTGGATCATTATCGTAGCAGGAGGTGGTCAAATATTCACAGCGTTAATCTACCCATACATCCGTCATCAGGTGTTTGATTGGTACAACGATGTGAAACAACTAAAACCCCTAAATCAAGAAATCGCAAAGACCTATGGCAGGTACATTCAAGGGTTAAACTTTTCTTTTGGACTAATCGCTATACTACTAACAACACATCTTAAAGAACAATCTGTACTTGCAATAGCTTTAACTGGACTTATTGCAGCGTACTGGATAGGAAAAGTAGCCACTCAGGTTGCCTACTACCCTATGTATGATATCCCTCAGAAAACGATCTTTAAAATAGGGAGTTATTTTATGAATTGTCTTTTCGTACTATTCGCCATTGTCAATACACTATTACTTATCCATAACTGTGTTGGGTATTTTAACATCTAAATTCAATATTATGAGCACCATTTCCATTGCAGAAAGACTAAGACAAAAACGATCAGCTTCAAAGCAGAATATCACTACTTTTTATGACGAAGCCACAGAGGATTATGAATTCTGGAGTAAAGATTTCAATATGCACTTTGGATATTATATCCCATTCAAAACTAGTCTATTGAAAAGAGATACTATGCTTAACGAAATGAACCGCCAGGTATTTGATCGATTGCAAGTTCCTAAACGTAATTCTTTGGTAGTGGATTTAGGATGTGGTATAGGCGGCACTATGCGATATGGGCTGCGCAAATACCCCTTGCTACGTATCATAGGGATCACCCTATCCCCTTTTCAGGTTAGAGAGGGAAACAAGCGATTAACCAATATGAACGGACTTATTCTTGAAGAAAACTATCATAATACATCCTTCAAAAACAATTCTGTAGATGCTGCTTATGCTATAGAAAGCTTATGTCATTCTGGACATAACTACCTTGCATTAAAAGAAGCTCATCGTATACTAAAACCAGGTGCTAGATTAGTAATAGCAGATGCTTTTCTTAAAAAAGAAGAAACCCAGTTATGTATAGGAAGTAATTATTGCTACGAACAACTTTGTCAAGGATGGAGTCTACAAGGATTAGGGAGTATTCAACAAGTACAAAACCGTTTGAAAGAATTGGGATTCTCTAAAATAACAATTAACAACGTCTCCCATCGAGTCGCACCTTCCGTTTTGCATGTGCCGTTTGCTATAACCGGTTTTATGCTAAAAAAGCTTTTCAAAAAACAACCCTTAAAACCACAAAGCATTAAAAATTTAAAAGGCTCTTTGTTTGCCTTACTGTCCGGATTACATTTTAAATCATTTGGATATTATATCATAACTGCAGAAAAGTAAAAAGATGACCAAATTGCAATTTAAAACTTTGATCCATTCGCCCATCAACCAGGTTTTTGATCTATCGAGAAATATTGATTTTCATATGCTTTCTGCAAAACAAACAAATGAAAAAGCTATAGCAGGAAGAACATCTGGATTAATAGAACTGCACGAAACTGTAACTTGGCGAGGGAAACATTTTGGTTTTCACCTACACCACAAAAGCGTTATTTCTCAATTCAATTATCCATATTCATTTACTGACGAAATGCTGCAGGGAAAGTTCGAATACTTTAAACATCAACATCATTTTAAGGAAGTAGCAAATGGTACTCTCATGACCGACATTGTAGAATATGATGTTCCCTATGGTCTAGTAGGACGTATTTTCGATTATTTTTTATTAAAAAAACACTTAACTCAATTCCTTAAAAAACGCAATCAATCTCTAAAATTTTATTTAGAAACAAACTGTAAGGTTGAAATAAAAACAACTACTTAATACACATTCTGTAAAGCATATATTAATATTCAACTTTTTATCCTATTTTTGGTGAATACAACAATAGATACGATCATGTCAACAAACACCATAGACCCCACTACATGGGTTGATAAATACAGTGATTATCTGTTTAACTACACCATCGTAAGAGTTGATGACAAGGAAATAGCGCAGGATTTGGTTCAAGAGACTTTTTTTGCAGGCCTGAAATCAATGAAAAACTTCAAAGGTGAAGCTAGTGAGCGCACCTGGCTGATATCGATACTGAAAAGAAAAATTATTGATCATTATAGAAAGATTAATAGTAATAAAGGTAAGGCAGAGGTTAGAATCAACTACACCGGAGATAGTGAAACCGAAGGTGATTGGCTGGAAGAACGTGTTGCTGATCCTTTTGACAAAAATGCAGAAGGTGATATTGAGAATGAAGAATTAGGGATGGCAATCCATAATTGCTTAGGAAAATTACCTGAAAAGCAAGCTTCCATTTTCAAAATGAAAACGATACAAGGTTTCGATACAGAAGCCATTTGTAATGAATTTGATATAACCGCGTCTAACCTGTGGGTAATCATCCATCGTGCTCGTACGGCCATGGCTGAATGCCTTGAAAAAGATTGGTTTTAAGTAAAATGAAAAAGGGAAACAAAATTTTTGTAAGCTGTTCTGATGCAAATCATTTTTGTGACAAAAATCAGTATAAAGAAGCCACTTTATGGGAAAAAATAAGGCTGAATTTACATCTTATATATTGTAGAGCTTGTAGAAAGTATTCTGCTAACAATAATAAATTAAGTAAGCTGGTAAAAGACCCTAAAGTAATTAGCATGGAACAAAATGTAAAGAATGCTATGAAAGAACGACTAAAACAAAAAATGAGTGAATAAGATTCTTTCCCCCAGAAAGAATGTAGATTTTATATAACAAACGCCCCCTAAAATAAAAAAAGAACAAAAATTGTAATGAGCACTTCTACATCAAATAGACTATTTGTATCCTGTGAGGAAGCAAAACATATCTGTGACAAAAATCAGTATGGAGAGGCTTCGTTCATGGAAGTTATCAAACTTAATATACGTTTGATATATTGCAAGGTAACCAGAGCATATTCAAGAAGGAATACCAAGCTTACCAAAACAATGAAAAAAGCTGAAGTACAAACTATAAGCTCTTCTCAAAAGGAAGAAATGAAAAAGCTTCTGGAAAAAGAGTTAAGCAAATAGTTCTTTTAGTATCAGCAAAATAAGTAACCACATTACCGGAACACTTTCTACCCAAAAAGAACAGTAATATTCTGATTGTTTCTTATCCGTTCCCCAAAGAAACAATAAACTGATGGTAGTGACCAAAATGGTACTTAAGATTTCTATCGGAGACAATTCATCTTTAATAGCAGTTAGTAATAAAAACAACACTAGTAAGGCGCTCCCGAACACCTTGGTCTTGGTAATTCCGATTTTTTGAGGCACAGTTACTAGCTTCTCATCATCATATTCCAGGTCTCTTATCTCAAAAGGAAGCATCATCACTACGATAAACAAAAAGCGCTGTATCATTTCTATGGACATATCAAAACTTATAGCCTCCTCGGCATAAGTTAGAGGCACCAAAACTGTGATCCCCGCCCAAACGATAGCAATGATAAAAATTTTGATTCCTGCTACGCTCCTTAAGTTCTTTTTATTTGGAAAAACCGGAACCGTATAAAGCACTGTCAACAAAATAAAGGGAATCATATACAATAAAGTATCTCTGGAAACATCAAAAGCGAGATATAAAAATACCAAAAGTGATCCCCAGGTAAGTATCTGAATACCCTTCATAGACTTGTTTAATCGTCTATGATACAATTTGGAAACCTTTGAGTATTTCACAAAATTGTAGGCTGCTATAGCTCCAAAAAAACTAAAAAGAAGAAAAGCATAGCGTTCTGAAACACCGAGCTTTATAAAGGTAATTTGTACCAAAGCACAAATAGCTAATGCAACATGAATACTACCGTTAATATAAAATTGAAATAGGCTTTTTAAGGTTTTCACACTGTAAATTTAGGGTAATCTGTTAATAACACTCGAAAATGGTTAAAAACTTGGCACGGTCGAGTTAATTAATTGTGAAATTTTTAGCAATTAAATATGTACTTTTGCCGTCTGAATCTCAACTGTTTTTTTAGCTATGAAAACTGACTCATTTAAACTGCGTCATATAGGCCCTTCAGAGAAGGATCTGGACAGCATGTTAAACACTATCAAAGCTGATTCGATGGAACAACTGGTATATGAAACTGTTCCTGATGATATTCTTTTAAAAAATCCATTGAATCTGGATGCTGCGATGAGTGAACAAGAATATTCTGCTCACATACAGAAATTATCCTCAAAAAATAAAGTTTTTAAATCCTATATCGGTTTAGGATATCACGAAGCTTGTTTACCAGCTGTTATTCAGCGTAATATTCTCGAAAATCCGGGATGGTATACCGCTTATACTCCTTATCAGGCCGAAATCGCACAAGGAAGATTAGAAGCATTATTGAATTACCAAACCATGATCTGTGATCTTACAGGTATGGAATTGGCCAATGCATCTCTGCTGGATGAGAGTACAGCGGCGGCAGAATCGATGACAATGCTTTTTGCGGTACGTTCTAGAGCCCAGAAAAAAATGGAACCAACAAGTTTTTTGTTTCCGAAGAAATTCTACCTCAGACGCTTTCTCTATTAAAAACCCGTGCAATTCCATTAGGTATCGAGTTAGTAATAGGTGATCACCAGCAATTTGATTTCTCTGAAGATTTTTACGGTGCTATTCTACAATATCCTGGTAAATCGGGACAGGTATATGATTATGCCGGTTTTATAGAAAAAGCACATCAATCTGAAATAAAAGTAGCTGTTGCAGCTGATATTCTAAGTTTGGTAATGCTAAAATCTCCTGGAAGTATCGGTGCAGATGTGGTAGTAGGAACTACACAACGTTTCGGTATTCCTTTAGGATACGGAGGACCACACGCAGCATACTTTGCTACAAAAGAAGAATTTAAAAGAAATATCCCTGGACGTATTATCGGAGTCACTCAAGATACTGATGGCAACCGAGCGCTAAGAATGGCGTTGCAAACCAGAGAACAACATATCAAACGGGACAAAGCTACATCTAATATTTGTACTGCTCAGGTACTCCTGGCTGTTATGGCAGGTATGTATGCGGTTTACCATGGTCCGGAAGGATTAACATATATTGCAAACAAAGTAAACACTCTAACTACTCAATTGAGTGTTGCAGTAGAAAAATTAGGGTATCAACAGCTTAATACTGCCTATTTTGATACTATCCGTATTGCTGCTGATGCAAAAGAAATTCAGCAAATCGCCGTGGAGCATGAAGTAAACTTTTATTATCCTGATGCGAATACGGTTTCAATTTCAATCAACGAAGCTACCACAGTAAAAGATATTAATACCATCATTGCCATCTTTGCCAAAGCAAAAGGCACAGCAACGATTGCTATTGATGAGCATGTTACAACTGGTTTTGATGTAACTGTCAAGAGAGATACTGAGTTTTTGACTAATGAAGTATTTAATACGTACCACTCTGAAACGGAGTTGATGCGTTATATCAAAAAGTTAGAGCGTAAAGACCTTTCTTTGAATCATTCTATGATTCCTCTAGGTTCTTGTACAATGAAACTTAACGCTGCTTCAGAAATGTTGCCGTTAAGCAATCCGCAATGGGGGAACATTCACCCATTTGCTCCGCTCAATCAAGCTGAAGGTTATCAGATCGTACTTAAAAAGCTAGAAGATCAACTTAACGAGATTACAGGTTTTGCTGCTACTTCGTTGCAACCTAACTCTGGTGCTCAAGGAGAATTTGCAGGCCTTATGGTGATACGTGCTTATCACGAATCTCGTAACGATCATCATAGAAACATCTGTTTGATTCCTTCATCAGCTCACGGAACAAACCCGGCATCAGCTGTAATGGCTGGAATGAAAGTAGTGGTTACCAAAGCTACCGAAGAAGGAAACATCGATGTTGATGATTTAAGAGAAAAAGCGCTTCTGCATAAGGACAACTTAGCTGCGCTTATGGTTACATATCCTTCTACTCATGGTGTATACGAATCGGCAATTAAAGAAATTACCAAAATCATTCATGATAATGGAGGACAAGTATACATGGATGGAGCCAATATGAATGCTCAGGTAGGACTAACCAACCCTGGAGCTATTGGAGCCGATGTTTGTCACCTTAATCTACATAAAACATTTGCTATTCCGCACGGAGGAGGTGGCCCTGGAGTAGGTCCAATTTGTGTTGCAAAACAACTGGCACCATTCCTTCCTAGTAATCCTGTTATACCAACAGGAGGAGAAGAAGCAATAACAGCTATATCTAGTGCCCCTTGGGGTTCTGCATTGGCTTGTTTGATTTCTTACGGATACATTACTATGCTTGGAGCCAAAGGTTTGAAAGAAGCTACCGAGTATGCTATTCTTAACGCAAACTATATCAAAGAGCGTTTGGATGGGCATTATGATGTATTATACACTGGTGAGCGAGGAAGAGCTGCACACGAAATGATTGTTGACTGCAGACCTTTTAAAGCAAATGGAATAGAAGTTACCGATATTGCAAAACGATTAATGGATTATGGTTTTCATGCTCCAACGGTATCCTTCCCTGTTGCAGGAACCATAATGATCGAGCCTACAGAAAGTGAAAGTAAAGCAGAACTAGATCGTTTCTGCGATGCTATGATATCCATACGTCAAGAGATCGCTGAAGCTAGCAAGGACAACCCAAACAATGTGATGAAAAATGCACCTCACACTATGGGAATGCTTACTTCAGATCAATGGGATTTCCCGTATAGCAGAGAGCAAGCGGCTTATCCCCTATCTTATGTTGCGGATAATAAATTCTGGCCAACGGTACGAAGAGTAGATGATGCATACGGAGATCGCAACCTTATTTGTACTTGTACTCCTATCGAAGAATATATGGAAGCAGAAGCTTAATTAAAAGTTTAGATAGTAAAAGGAGGCAACTTTTTGTTGCCTCTTTTTTTAATACCAACATAATGAGAGATATTTCTTCAAGACAAGATATTGAGCACATAATGCAAACTTTCTATACCGAAGCACTTGTTGATCCTATAATCGGAGACTTCTTTACCAAAATAGCTCGTCTACATCTTGAAGAACATTTACCAGAAATTACAGATTTTTGGGAACAACAATTATTCAGAAAAGGGCGCTATCAAAAAAATGTATTACAAATCCATTTAGATCTTAATGACAAAAAGAAGTTTGAAGAAATTCATTTTCAAACTTGGCTTGCTTTATTCAATAAAGCTATTGATCAAAACTTCGAAGGAGACCTTGCCAACCTGATGAAAACGAGAGCGCTTTCTATCGCTACTGTAATGCGTATAAAAATGCAGTAAAAAGCAAATTATCAAAGGTTTTCATGCAAAAACCTAAGGTTGGGCATCGTAATTTTTATTATGCATGCATAGCAAAAAAGATTGTATTACCTATCTTATGTATTCAACAGGAAAAGGAATACAATGAACATTAAGATAACCGGCACAGGAAGCTACATACCAGCACTAATAGAGCAAAACGAGGATTTTTTAAGTCATCAGTTTTTGAACGCAGATGGTACCGAAATACATCATCCAACTTCAGTGGTCATTGAAAAATTCAAAAAAATCACCGGTATTGAAGAGCGTAGATATGCTTCTCAAGAACAAAACACCTCTGATCTGGCCTTTCTATCCGCAAAAGCAGCCATAAAAGATGCAAAAGTTGACCCTGAAACTCTGGACTACATCATTGTAGCTCATAACTTTGGCGATGTAGACAAAAATACTTCGCAAGCCGATACAGTTCCTAGTTTGGCAGCAAGAGTAAAACACAAATTACAAATCAAAAACCCTTATTGTGTTGCCTATGATTTATTATTTGGTTGTCCTGGTTGGATTGAAGGTGTGATACAAGCACAGTCGTTTATAAAAAGTAAAATGGCTAAAAAATGCCTCGTCATTGGGGCAGAGACTTTATCCCGAGTGATCGATGCACATGATCGGGATTCTATGATTTATTCTGATGGTGCTGGAGCTTCAATAATTGAGATTTCCGAAGATAAAGGAGGAATCATTTCTTCAATAAGCGCATCCTACACTTTGGAAGAAGCCAACTTTCTGTTTTTCGGAAAAACCTATAATCAAAATACTACCGACCCCAACAAATACATCAAAATGTACGGTAGAAAGATCTACGAATTTGCCCTAAATCATGTCCCAAAAGCGATGAAAGCTTGTTTGGATAAAACGGATGTTGGTATTGGTGATATCAAAAAAATACTTATCCATCAAGCTAATGAAAAAATGGACGAAGCCATTGTAAAACGGTTTTATGAGCTTTATGGAAAAGAAGTCCCTGAAAATGTGATGCCGATGAGCATTCAAAAACTCGGTAATAGTAGTGTAGCCACTATTCCTACCCTCTACGATCTTATTCTAAATAATAAAATTGACGATCAAACCATTAACAAAGGTGATTATTTACTATTTGCCAGTGTTGGTGCCGGAATGAACATTAATGCTTTTCTATATCAGCATTAGATATTGATAAAATTATAAGAACAAGTGCAGCTAATCTTAGTAATTGTCTATTTTTACAGGCAATAATGCACTTATTACTATGTACGAAGGAACTTTTCCTCATAAACGATATCAAAAAACGCTAGAATTCTTACGGAATCACACCCCTGCCCCTTCCAACATTCTGGATCTTGGGGTACGAAACCCTTTTGTAGAATTCATGGAAAAAGAAGGATACGCAGTCGCGAATACCACAGGCGAAGATCTGGATCTTGATACAACAGCAGTTATAAATGAGGGTTTTGATATGGTAACGGCTTTCGAAATTTTTGAACATCTAATAGCACCTTTTAATGTGCTTAGAGATATAAAGGCTAACAAATTAGTTGCTTCTATTCCATTGAAACTGTGGTTCTCTCCGGCATACCGCAGTAAGACTGATCCCTGGGACCGACACTATCACGAATTCGAAGACTGGCAATTTGATTGGTTATTAGAAAAGGCGGGTTGGAAGATCATTGCAAGGGAAAAATGGACACATCCGGTAAAAAAAATAGGATTCAGACCTCTGCTACGACTTTTTACTCCACGCTATTATATGGTTTATGCAGAAAGGATAACAGATTAAAAAATCAATAAAATTTGAAGGTTTATATCGTCATACCTGCTCATAACGAAGAACGCTTTATCGCCAAAACTTTGGATTCTTTGGTTTCGCAAACATTACTACCCAAGAAAATCGTTGTAGTAAATGATAATTCCAGTGACAATACTGAAACCATCGTTAATGGTTATACCGAAAAATATAACTTCATAACTCAAATAAAAACCTCGGCTTCAGAACTTCATTTACCAGGTAGCAAAGTCATCAATGCTTTTTACAACGGATATGAAACATTAGATCAGGACTACGATATCATCTGTAAATTTGATGCCGATTTGATTTTTCCCGACAATTATATAGAAAAAATGGTCTCTCATTTCGAATCCAATTCTCAAATTGGTATGGTAGGAGGTTTTTGTTTTATTCAGAAAAATGAAGAATGGGTACTAGAGAATTTAACCAACAAAGATCATATTCGTGGGGCCCTTAAAGCCTATAGAAAAGACTGCTTTACAGATATTGGCGGATTAAAGACAGCAATGGGTTGGGACACCATAGACGAACTGCTAGCACAATATCATAATTGGGAGATCAAAACTGATGAACATTTAGCAGTAAAACATCTGAAACCAACTGGAAACACCTACAATCCCAAAGCAAAATACAAACAAGGAGAAGCCTTTTACCGAATGCGTTATGGGTTTTGGATTACCCTAATTGCCTCAATAAAGTTAGCATTGCTCAAAAAGCGACCTATTCTTATCAAAGATTATATCATGGGCTTTTTTAAAGCCAAAAAAGAAAAGAAAACTTATCTCATATCTGCCAACGAAGGTAAGTTTGTCCGTGCATTACGATGGAAAAAAATTAGAAAAAAACTACTCTAACCCTTCTTCTTCTGGGCCTAAAAAATGTTAAAATTAAACAAAATCAGACAGACTTGTCTGTTTTTTATCTATGTTTGCACCATGAAACATTCATTAATTAGGCAACATATTATTGAAACCGCATCTAACCTGTTTTATCGTAACGGATATAATCTAACCGGAATCAATGAAATTATCAAAGAAGCAGGCATTGCCAAAGCTACTTTGTATAATCATTTTGCTTCAAAAGAAGATATTTGCCTTGCCTATCTTCAATATAAGAACAGCACCTTTACCAAAGACATCAAAGATTTTGTAAATCAAGCTGAAGAAGGTAAGGATCAATTGTATGCATTGTTTGGGTTTTTACAGAAATTCTTTGATCAGAAGGATTTTAATGGATGTTGGTGTTTAAATACCATTGCAGAACTCCCGCATGGAAGCGAAAGAGTGCAACAGGAAATTCAGAAACAAAAAGAAGAATTTATCCAATTTATTAAGGCTTTAATCAATAAAAATTTGAGCCAAGCTACTGATCAAGAAGAAGAACTATTAGCAAGAAAGATTTATTTATTGTACGAAAGTGCGATTTCAGAAAGTAAACTACATCAAAGCAAATGGCCTATCGAGACTGGCCTGTCACTTTGCAGAAGTTTAGTAGCATAATTTTTTTATCAAAAAAAAGACAGACTTGTCTGTTCAATATTAACTTAAAACTATAAAACATGAACACATTTAGTAACAAAGTTGCCTTAGTCATAGGAGGAACTAGCGGAATCGGTAAAGCTACCGTACAAAATCTAATTAACGAAGGTGCGACGGTGCACGTAGTAGGAAGAAACACTTCTAAAATAGAAGACGCAGCCAACGTGATCAAACACCAGGTAGACATAACTAGTCAGGATAGTGTAAACGCCTTAATCAACAAAATTGAAAGTCTTGATCGTTTGGATCATCTGGTAAATGCTTCAGGAATCTTTGGACCGAAGTCATTTTTGGATCACACGGTAGCCGATTACGATTCGTATCAGGATCTGAACAGAGGATTTTTCTTTATTACCCAAGCTGCTGCCAAAAAGATGAAAGAAAATCAGTACGGGTCCATTGTAAATGTAGGTTCTATGTGGGCTAAACAAGCGGTGAAGGCCACTCCATCTTCTGCGTACTCCATGCAAAAAGCAGGTTTACATTCGCTTACGCAACACCTGGCGATGGAACTTGCTGATGAAGGTATACGAGTGAATGCAGTTTCTCCTGCGGTGGTAGAGACTCCTGTATACGATAGCGTGTTCGGAAGTGCCGAAGAAGCGAAAAAAGCATTAGTAGGTTTCAACAATTTCCACCCGATCGGAAGAAACGGAACCCCACAAGATATCGCAGATAGTATCACCTTTTTACTTTCTGACAAGGCATCTTGGGTAACTGGTGCTATTTGGGATACTGATGGAGGAGTAATAGCTGGTAGAAACTAATCTAAATTCGAATTACGCTATGTACGATATGAATAACCTAAAGCAATTAGGTAAACTTGGTAAAAATGCCGAAAAGGCAATGAAAGCATTTCAGGCTTTTGATAGTATTGCATTAGAAGAAGGTGCTATTCCGGTAAAATATAAAGAGCTAATGGCAGTTGCTGTAGCTTTAACCACACAATGTCCTTATTGTCTGGAAATCCATAAAAACAACGCCATAAAACATGGTGCAACTCAAGAAGAGTTGGCAGAAACTACATTTATTGCAGCTGCACTTAGAGCAGGTGCCGCAGTGGTTCATGGCACACATTTAATGGAAAAATAAAACCAACTTTTATGCTAAAATAAAGAGTAAAGCTATACAACAGCTTTACTCTTTATTTTTAATTTTGAAATGCAATGAAAACAGACGTTACGATTATTGGGGCAGGGTTAACTGGACTATTACTAGCATATAGACTGCAACAACATGGCATATCTTTTACCGTTGTAGAAGCTCGAGATCGAATAGGAGGTCGAATACACACCACTTATACTCCCGATCATACTCCAATAGAAATGGGTGCCACCTGGTTAGGAACACAACATACTGCCTTATTCAAACTACTGAAAGAATTAAAAATTCCTGTTTTTGAGCAATCAATGGGAGGCATCACACTTTTTGAATCCTTATCTACTTCACCACCTCAACGCATTCAAATACCAGAAAACCAACCATCAAGTTATAGAATACAAGGAGGAACCAGTACATTGACACACCAACTGGCCAATACTATACCTGCAAACCAAATAGTATTAGGTTGTAAAGTCAACGAAATTAGTTATGATGAGATCAATGGATGCATTGTAAAGACCGAAAACCAACAATTTACATCTAATAAAGTAGTATCTACCATTCCTCCATTGTTATTGATGAATACGGTAAGATTTACTCCCAACTTACCTAAAAACATAACCATTCTTGCCAACCAAACACACACATGGATGCGTGACTCCATAAAGGTAGGACTTTCTTTTTCTAAACCTTTTTGGAAAGAACATCAATAATCTGGTGCTGTTTTTAGTAATGTGGGACCGGTAACAGAATTGTATGATCATTCTAATTATGAAAACAACAAATACGCCCTAAAAGGTTTTATAAAAAATGAAATGCATCTCGACACTGCCAAAGAAAGACAAACCAAAGTTCTAAATCAGCTTCAAAAGATGTTTGGCAACGACATTCTTTCTTATACTGCATATCATGAAACCCTCTGGAGAAACGAAGCATTTACAACCTTTGATGCAAATCAGTTTATTTTCCCACACCAAAACAATGGAAACCATGACTATCAAAATGGATTTTATGACAATAACTTCTATATCGCAGGATCAGAAACCTCACCTCAGTTTGGAGGATATATGGAAGGCGCAGTAAGAAGTGTACAAAACATACTTCAACACCTTTTATAATTCCTTTTGTTTCCATCCCAAAACCAACAATACTTATAAACATGGCTTATAGAATTTCGTATAATCATTACCTTGTACAATTTAGGCTGTAAATTCGCAGTTTATATAAAAGCAAAACTTTAATGAAAGGTTAAATGCTAAGGATATTTTTTTCTATTTTAGCTTTTCTAATTGGGAATATATGTTTTATCTAGACGATATTGGTCGTTATTTTTTAATGTTAAAAGGAGTTTTTAGTCGTATGACTAAAGGTTCTGTTTTACGAAATTTAATATTTAAAGAAATAGACGACTTAATTATAGGATCTTTGGGTATAACAGTATTCCTTGCGTTCTTTATTGGTGCGGTAGTTGCTATCCAAACAGCTCTTAACCTGACCAATCCTTTAATTCCCAAAAAGTTGATCGCTTTTGCTTCTCGACAATCGGTCATATTGGAGTTTGCTCCTACTTTTATTTCGGTTATCATGGCCGGTAAGGTAGGGTCTTTTATTACTTCTAGTATCGGAACCATGCGGGTAACTGAACAAATTGATGCACTCGAAGTAATGGGTATCAATTCCTTAAACTATTTGGTATTTCCAAAAATCATAGCTATGCTCACCTATCCTTTTGTAATCGCTATTGCAATGTTTATAGGTATTGTAGGAGCTTATGTAGCTGGAGTATATGGAGGGTTTATATCGAGTACTGATTTTCTGATTGGATTACGAGAAGAGTTTATGCCGTTTCACCTTACCTACGCATTTATAAAAACCTTTTTCTTTGCTTTTCTATTAGCTACCATCCCTTCGTTTCATGGGTATTATATGAAAGGAGGTGCACTAGAAGTAGGTAAAGCC
Organism: Aquimarina sp. KJ22-3; assembly: GCF_055808215.1. NCBI lineage: Bacteria > Pseudomonadati > Bacteroidota > Flavobacteriia > Flavobacteriales > Flavobacteriaceae > Aquimarina > Aquimarina sp. KJ22-3. The sequence goes on from NZ_CM147859.1 coordinate 4,288,280, forward strand.
AGCACTACAGCTTTTGTATGGACTACTGTGGTTATTATTATCTCTAATTATTTAATCACTCAATTATTACTTAGCTAATGATAGAAGTAAAAGGTTTACATAAAGGATTTAACGGAGAAGAGATTCTGAAAGGAATCACAACTACTTTTGATCGTGGAAAAACGAATTTGATTATTGGACAAAGTGGTAGTGGTAAAACGGTTTTCCTGAAATGTTTATTAGGACTATTTACTCCAGAAAAAGGAACTATCTGCTATGACGGAGCAACATATTCTGATTTGAACGAGCAGGAACAAAGAGATCTTAGAGAACAAATGGGGATGGTATTTCAAGGGAGTGCCTTATTCGATTCTATGACGGTAGAAGAGAATGTTATGTTCCCATTGATGATGTTTACCAAACAGAGTAAAGAGGAAATGTTACACCGAGTACACGAAGTACTTCAGCGTGTTAATCTTGAAAACGCAGAGAAAAAGTTACCTTCAGAAATTAGTGGAGGGATGCAAAAACGTGTTGCTATTGCCAGAGCAGTAGTAACCCAACCCAAATACTTATTTTGTGACGAGCCCAACTCTGGTTTGGATCCAAGAACGGCTATCGTAATTGACAACCTGATTAAGGAACTCACCGAAGAGAATGATATCACTACGGTAATCAATACACATGATATGAATTCTGTGATGGAGATCGGTGAGAAAATCGTGTTTCTGCAAAAAGGGTATCTGGAATGGGAAGGTGATAAAACTCAAATTTTTAAAACCGATAACAAAGCTGTTACCGACTTTGTATACTCCTCGAACCTGTTCAAAAAGGTAAGGGATGCACAATTAAAGGGTTTGTAGTATACCAACTGACCAAAAAGATTTTTTAGCTATTCAGGATGATTATTCAAGATATAAAGTATCTGCTTTCAACTCTCTGGTAATCCATTCTCTTAATCTTTGATTTCTATCGATCTCAAGACTGTCAGACACTTTAAACTTCCATCTCGGGAAGATGACCTGAACGGTATCCATACGCAAGAAATTTGATTTCAACATCTCTGCATATCCCAGCGTTTCCAAATCCGGAAACCGAATTTTGGCATCTTTAGAAATATTAAAATAAGGCAACACTTCAACTGGAACCTCTTTATTCGCCTCTCTCAGGCTAGTTTCCAGACCAGCCATTTGTATTTTAAGGTCTTCGATCTCATCCAACAACTTATCATTCTCCTTTTGCATGCGATCCAGCTCTACAATTGCGCGATCATAGGCTTTTGACACCTGATCCAATCCACGAGCTTTATTCCCGTTAATGGTCAGCTCAAAATCTGAAATATGCTTGTAGTTTTTGATTTCATTTTTTAAATCACTCATCACTGCCTCTGGCATTTCTCCATCAAAATATAGTTTAATGGTTCTTTCGTTGTAATTATAGAAGTCCTTACGCAAGTATAAATTTTCATTCGCATTCACCTCATCTTCTATAAAATGAGAATAATCCCGTTCTGCATTACTTTCTTTTAACGTTACATAAAATGTATAACTTGCTGGGATCATCGCTAATATCGCCAATAATGACGCTAATTGTGCAGTACGTTTTCGCTTTGCAGAATTTGCATACCGTATCATCGGGAAACGCAATAGTTTGGCTACGATAAAAGTAGATAATGCAATGAATATAGCATTGATACTAAACAGATATAACGCCCCCAAAAGAAGTTGGGTTCCCAAACAGCAATCCCATATCCCACAGTACATAATGGCGGCATTAATGCGGTAGCAATTGCTACTCCCGCTATAGCATTGGGCATGGTCCCTTTCTTTGATTTGGCGACAATTAATGCCAATCCACCAGATACTGCTACCAATACATCCAAAATGGTAGGCGCTGTTCTCGATTCTAACTCTGGCGTGAGTTCTGTTAGTGGAGAGAGCCAAAAATACAAGGTAGCTGCTGCAACACTTAACCCAACCATCACCCCAAGGTTGATCAACGATCTTTTTAAAGTATCGATATCATTAATCGCAATGGATAATCCAACCCCAACGATCGGACCCATTAAGGGAGAGATTAACATGGCTCCTATTACTACCGCAGTCGAACTTACATTAAGCCCAATAGATGCTACAAAAACCGAAAATATAAGAATCCAGGCCGTATGCCCTTTAAAAGGAATATCGTTCTTAACATCCTCTATAGTTTGATCCTTATCGGTTTCAGACCTTATATCCAGTAACTCTCGAAGAAATGTTTTTACACTTGTAAAAAGACCTTTAGCGTCTCTTTTTACAGACTCGGTCATTTCTTCTTGATTAGATACTGGTGGTTTGGTATTCTCTTCCATTGTATTATGTATATTTTTCTCCAAAGGTATCTTTTACTTCTGTACGTACTTCTTTTATATGTTGTTCCTTTTTCTTGGGATAAATGAGCAGCACCTCTTCTTTATCAACAATGATATAATCTGTCAATCCATCTACAACTACAATTTTATCCTTTGTAGTTCTTATCATATTTCCCGAAGCATCCTGAGTCAGGACTCTTGCGTTCACCACTGCATTTTTTTCATTGGTTTTATCCAATTTATCGTATAATGACCCCCATGTTCCTAAATCATTCCAATCAAATCTAGCAGGAAGAACAAATACATTTTTTGCTTTTTCCAAAATAGCATAATCTATAGAAATATTTTCTGCTAATGCATAATGGGTTGCTATAAATGCTTTTTCTTGTTCTGTATTGTAGACATCCTCTCCTTTCTTGAACAATGTAGTCATTTCTTCCTGAAATTGAGCAAATGCATTAACAATACTACTTACACTCCAGATAAAAATCCCTGCATTCCAAAGATAGTTTCCTTCATTCAAAAAAGTCTTTGCGGTTTCGTAGTCCGGTTTTTCGGTAAACTGCTCTACCTTCTTGATCGCACTATCTTCTTTATGATATTTGATATATCCATATCCCGTATTTGGAAATGTAGGCTGAATCCCTAAAGTCATCAACATTTCTTTGGCACTACAGGCTTCGAAGCTTTGTTGCAAGTCAGCGATAAAAGCATCTTCATCCTCGATCCAGTGATCACTTGGTGCCACCACCATAACGCCATCAGGATTCTCTTTTTGAATTTTCATCGCTGCATAAAGAATACAAGGAGCTGTATTTCTCATTGCAGGTTCTGTGACTACCTGTTTTGGTGTAACCGATGGCAACTGTTCTAATACCAAATCATTATACAACTCATTGGTTAAAATATAAATATTCTCTACGGGTACAATCTTGGCTAAACGAGAAAACGTTTTTTGTATCAAGGTTTCTCCCGTACCCAACATGTCATGAAATTGCTTTGGAAAACTAGTTGTGCTAACGGGCCAAAAACGAGACCCTACTCCACCGGCCATCAATATGGCATAATAATTTTTGTTCATAAGTTAATGTAACAGTTCGACTTCTGCATTGGGGTTAAATAGGTATACTCTACCTGTTGCAATTTCGACGCACTCATATCGTTTTACCTTTTTATTTCCTTTTCTGAAAATTTTTCCATTGTATAATCTAAAGGTACTTCCGAAAGGTAATTCAAATATATAACTTTTATCATTGTCTGGATCATATTGCTTTAAAGCTAGCGACAATTTTTCGTCTGTATCACTACTAGCCCTCGGATTTTTGAAGTGATTAGCAATAACCGGCAATAATTTTGATGGAAAAACTTCTGGATTGATATAGGGCAACATTAATTGCTGAAAAACTCTTTTCCACTCTATTCCATGAGGCTTGATAAAACGACCATACTTTTCAAAAGCAACCAGGTGAGCAATTTCATGAATAAGCGTAATTAAGAAACGATATTTATTAAGTGAAGCATTTACTGTAATCTGGTGCCTTCCATCTGGAGTTCTGCGATAATCCCCATGACGAGTCACTCTTTCATTAACGATCTTAAGGTGCACATTACAGGCAACAATCAAATCAAAGGCTTGATCAATAGCTCTTTCAGGAATATATCGCGCTAAAATCTCTTTCACGAGTGAAAAATACAAAATTAAGCGCATCACAAAGATACGCTTGTATTAATTTTATTTTCTTATCCATTTGAAATACACCAGAACCAATACCGCCAAAAATACAATAGGCCAAATATAAAAGAGCAGTAATGTAGCATTTTGAATAATCGACCAACCAAAAGAGAACCCTTCTTTTGCCTTACTTACAAAACTAGGTTCGTATATTGTAGGCTCAGGTTTAGGAACAACAGCCTCATACAAATCTATCTGTATTGTACTAAAAGAAACCTTATTGCTTAAATACTGTATTCGTCCCTGAGCTGCTTCTATTTCTTCCTGAATATCTTTTATTTTGTCTTCAGCCTTCAAAATATCTTCGACCGTTTTGGCCTTTGACCTCAAAATAGCTTCGTAGCGTTCCTTTACTTCTAGTCTTGTTTTCAATCTGCTGGACACGTCCATATACTCCTCGGTTACATCCACTGTAGAAACATTCTTATGATCTACAAACTCAGCCCACTTACAAACGCTATCCAATACGATATCAAATTTATCTTTTGGCACACGAATCACAAATCTGTTTTCTTTGGAATAATTGGTGTGTGTAAACCTCTCGTCGGCGACATACCCTTGATGCAATGCCACAAAGGCCTTTGTTCTTTTTGTAACCTCTTCAACATTTTTTACTTTAAGACGACAATTTGCATTCTTGATAATTTTTGTCTCAAAAGAACGATCATCGTTCTTCTTTTTTTGCAACTCTTTCTTACTTCCTTCTTCTTCGATTTCGTAACTGTTAAACTCCAATGTTTCTCCTGTAGTCTCAAGAGCAATTGATTCTGAATGCATATCCAGATTACTTTTTTCTTGACTACATGAAAGATGAAAGAACACAAAACTCACCAATAACACTTTTCCTAATTTTAACGTATTCATTGTTATATTTTTTATCTTGTTAAACTGAAATCAAAAGTATTGGAAGGTCATGGACATGAGTTGTAGCTTACTTGTAAAACACTTGTAATCTGTTTTACAAAGAGTAATTACCTTTTTATCAAAAACTTAGAAAATCACTACAAACGACAACATATTATTTGATCAGCTTAAAAAAGCTGTTGCTCGGGAGTTTTTATCAAAAAACAATGCTTCAAGCAAGGATATTTCTCTTTGGAAAGGACAGGATATCATTTCTTTTCAAGAGGACCTACAGCAAAAAGTAAAAGGAAGTATTAGCGAAAAATCGTTTTACAGTTACTTTAAGAATGCTCCTGAAAAACTCCCTAGGGTAGACATCCTAAATCTGCTTTCTCAATATTGTGATTATAAAAATTGGAATGATTTTAAAGCTACTCATTCCGAAGACCAATTAAAGAACAAAAAACCTGTTCTTTTAAAAGCAACCATTCTTTTACTATCGAGCCTGGTTCTGTTGACCATTATATATATGTTCACTCCAAAAACCAACACTTTTAATTTTTGTTTTATTGATCAGGATCGAAAACAACCAATCAATACGATCCCTATGGATATTATCATTCTTAATGATCAACAATCTCCTTTCTATACCAAAAGTGATAGTTTAGGGTGTTTTAGTTGGACTACCAAAGATGATTTTATTCAATTTGTGGTACAATCCCCATATCATAAAACAGACACGATTTACCGAATTGTTTCTTCAATAAAAAATGAAGAAATACAAATACGAACGGATGACTACGCGTTAATGCTCCATTACTATGCCAATGGTAAGATAGAAGACTGGGAACATCGCAAGCAAGAACTATCTCAACTCATCGCAAAAGATGCTACCATTTTTCAGGTATTACCTCATGGATTAGGTATTGAGATGTATTCTAAGACAAAATTTATCAATACACTTACCACCCCAACAGAACAATTAAAAAATATCGAGATTATAGAATCCAAAAGGTTGAATGGACAAATTGTAAAACTAAAATTCAGAGTACGATTATGAAGTTTCAATTCAGTTATATCACCTTCATCATTCTCCTCTTTATAGGATGCTCAAAAAGAGCTTCAAAAGAGGCTAATGACCTGTCTGTACCTGAATTCGAGTTTTCTGAAACTAGTACGGAAACCAGTATAATTTCCGAAGAAGAAGCTTATAAAATTCTAGTGACTCAGAAATTAAAAGCTTTACTAGATGAAAAACAACTGATCGCAACTCATCCCAAATTTAAAATAACTTCAGAAGCAGAAAACATTATTGGGAACACAACAGACACCCTCATTTCAAACATAGAATTTATCGATTCGTTTCAGGCTGTTTCTGACTCGGTACAATCGGTAAAAACAAAAATCATCTACCCTACAGCTATAGATACCATATTAACTGTTATCAAAACAAGCACAATAACAATTGATGGAGAACCCTTGAAAACAACCCAGGTTTATTTTGAAAGACATAAAACAAAAGCAAAGAACAACAATTAGCAGCAAGCGCTTCCCTTTTGATTATGGAGTACTGCTAGACACTTGTAGTACTTTACCATTATAAAAACTGTTTCCTGTAAGAGAAAACTCTTTGATATAACTAGCCATTTCAAGAGCCGATAAGGGAGCTTGGTACCCTGGGAATGCTTCTTGTAACATTTCTGTTTGCACCGCTCCAAGAGCAAGCACATTAAAAGCAATCCCGCTCTCCTTATATTCTTCTGCTAACAATTCACTCAAAGTGATTACTGCTCCTTTACTTGAGCTATACGCTGCCAAACCAGGAAACTTCATACTTCCTTGTATGCCCCCCATACTGCTCACGGTAACCACATGGCTTCCCGACTTCATAAATGGAAGAATTAGTCGGGTAATTTCTGCCACGCCAAAAACATTCACCCGATACACCTCTTCAAATTCTTTTGTAGTGATTTCGGCAAAAGGTTTATTCAGTAATTTCCCAGCATTATTGATCAAAACATCGACCCGATCCCAATTTTTGGTAACATAATCAGTCATTTTCACAAGATCTTGTGGTTCACAAATATCAAAAGGAAAACTGGCTATGTTTTTATGATTTAATTTTTGAATCGGGGCTTCATTACGAGATAGCGCAAGTACATGGTGCCCCTCGTCTGCAAACAATTTTGCTAATTCATACCCTATACCACGGCTTGCCCCAGTTATAATAATATTTCTATGACTCATTTGTGTAAGCTGCTTAATTTAGCTTTATTTCTTTTTCTGAAGTACTTGCAATCTTTACAACTGCAGGTAGACAAGCATTGATTAATTCTGCCATAAACTCGAAATTCATTTCAGAGACTTCATCATCCACATGGTGATAATAGTTGTAATTCGTAAAATCAAACGTCGATATCGTCTGACAGGGCACATTAAATTGTTTGAAAAAAGGATAATTATCACTACGCTGAAACAATTGATACTCTTTTGCCTTTGGTAAAAAACCAATTAACTCTGCACCAGAATATTCATTTATTTTTGCAGCCATATTTGATTTCTCATAGCCTGTGATATAAGCTTTGTACGACTTTTCGTTTAAAGGTACGCCGATCATCTCAAAATTGACCATTGTGTACAAATCTATATCCTTATCTTTTAATACCTGAGCCAGATGCTTAGACCCCAGCAATCCTTTTTCTTCGGCCCCAAAAAGAACAAATAAAACACTTCGTTTATTCGATTTAAGCTTAGACAGTTGTTTGGCCAAAGCCAAAACTGCAGTGCTCCCTGCTGCATTATCGTTGGCACCATTGGCAATTGCATCTCCGTTCACTTCGCTACCATTTCCTATATGATCCAAATGCGCTCCAACCACTACGAATTGATTAGCAAGTTCTTTGTCATTACCTTTTAGGTAACCTACTACGTTCATCGTAGGAACACCTTTAGCTTCAAAGGGGTCTCGATACGAATCAAAATAAGGCGCCACTCCCATAGATTGAAATTCCTTTTCTACAAATTGTACAGCGGCTTCATACCCTTTACTCCCGGTGTCTCTACCCTCTAACTCATCACTTGCCAAAAACTTCATAGTCGTTGCTACGTACTCTGCTGTGATATCCCCTGAATTGTTCTTTTTATCGATCTGTGCATGTGCTTCTTTTACATCAGATTGTGCTACAACGGTAGCCTGTTTACAAGCCAAAGACAAACTTAATACTGCTATTATCCCTAAATACTTTTTCATACCTCAATTATTTGATGCTAAAGATAAAAAAATCCCGCCTCAAGCTGAAGCGGGATCTTATAATAAGTTTTAATATAATTAGGCCAGCATAGTAACTGGATTTTCCAAGTATTGCTTTAAGGTTTGTAAAAACTGAGCTCCAGTAGCTCCGTCTACAGTTCTATGATCACAAGCCAAAGTTACTTTCATAGTATTTCCTACCACAATTTGCCCATCTTTTACCACAGGTTTTTGCACGATAGTTCCTACTGATAAAATAGCAGAATTAGGCTGATTAATAATAGAAGTGAACTCCTGAATACCAAACATTCCTAAGTTAGAAACGGTAAAGGTACTTCCCGACATTTCTTGCGGAGTTAATTTTTTATTACGGGCTTTAACCGCCAGTTCCTTAACAGATGCACCTATTTGTGTTAATGACATTTGATCTGTAAATGGTAATACTGGCACTACTAATCCATCTGGCACCGCTACAGCAACCCCAATATTAATATGCTTGGCATATCTAGTTGCCGTATCTGTCCACTGTGTATTTACTTGCGGATGTTTACGTAATGCCATAGCACACGCTTTTACTACCATATCATTAAAAGACACTTTCGTATCAGGCAATTCATTGATATTTTTACGAGAAGCCATTGCATTCTCCATATCCAATTCTATAGTAAGGTAGTAGTGCGGAGCAGTAAATTTGGAAGCAGACAATCCTTTTGCAATTGCTTTACGCATCTGAGAATTTTTCACTTCTTCGAAACTCTCTTCTCCTGCTGGAACAAACGCCTGAACGGCAGGACTTGCAGCTACTTCTTTAGACTCAGCTGGCACTGATACCGTTGTTGGAACAAAAGATTCTACATCCTTTTTAACAATACGTCCATTTTCACCAGTTCCTTTTACCTGAGAAAGATCTATTCCTTTATCACTAGCTATCTTTTTAGCTAAAGGAGACGCAAATATCCTACCTCCTGATGCTGTAGTACTCGTTACTGAAGTTTGCGGCTCTTCTTTTTTAATTTCTTCTTGAGCAACGGGAGCGGTAGTAGCTTCACTTTTAGCACTTGCTACGGCAGTTCCGTCTTTAAGTCCAGAAACATCAGTACCTGCTGGACCAATAATCGCCAATAACGCATCTACAGGAGCAGTTTGCCCTTCTTCTATACCTATATGAAGTAATGTTCCATTATAGAACGACTCAAACTCCATAGTTGCTTTATCGGTTTCTATCTCAGCAAGGATATCTCCTTCTTCGACGGTATCGCCTACTTTTTTCAACCATGTAGCTACTGTTCCTTCTTCCATCGTATCACTTAACCGTGGCATTGTAATCATCTCAACACCTTCTGGCACTTCTGTAGCAGCATTACTTGCAGCAGGAGCTTCTTCGGTCTTTTCTTCCGGTGTGGCTTCTGGTGCAGGTGCAGCATCTCCATTTAATAATGAAGATATATCTTCGCCCTCATCCCCAATAATTGCTAATAATTTATCAACTGGGGCTGTTTCTCCTTCTTCTATACCAATATGCAACAAAGTACCTTCGTAAAACGATTCGAATTCCATCGTTGCCTTATCAGTTTCTATCTCAGCAAGGATATCTCCTTCGCTAATTTTATCTCCTTTTTTTACAAGCCACTTTGCAACTACCCCTTCTTCCATGGTATCGCTTAAACGTGGCATATTGATTACTGTAGCCATAATTTATTGTGGTTTGTGTGATAAAAATGGATAATCCTCTTGTTCGTACACTACATCATACATCACATTCTTTTCTGGGAATGGTGATTCTTCTGCAAACTTCTGACATTCAGCCACACGATCCTTCACTCTCTTATCTATCGTTGCTATTTCCTCATCGGTAGCATATTTTTTATCTTTAATCACATCCAATACCTGCGTAATTGGATCTAATTTTTGATACTCTGCTACCTCATCCTTGGTACGGTACTTTTGTGCATCACTCATAGAATGCCCTCTATATCGATAGGTTTTTAACTCTAAGAATGCCGGCCCTCCACCTGTTCTTGCTCTGGTAATAGCTTCATCCAATGCCTCAGCTACATTTACAGGATTCATTGCATCTACAGGACCACAAGGCATTTCATACCCAAGTCCCAATTTCCAAATATCTGTATGATTTGCCGTCCTACTCACTGACGTTCCCATAGCATATTGGTTGTTCTCCACACAAAATACTACTGGTAAATTCCAAAGCATGGCTAAGTTAAATGTTTCGTGTAAAGATCCTTGTCTTGTAGCTCCATCACCCATAAAGGTAAGTGTAACTGCATCTCTTTTATGATACTTATCAGCAAATGCTAATCCAGCACCTAAAGGAATCTGCCCTCCTACAATACCATGACCACCATAAAAACGATGTTCTTTTGAGAAAATATGCATAGATCCTCCCAAACCTTGCGAAGTACCCGTTCCTTTGCCATAAAGTTCGGCCATTACTCGTTTTGGATCTTCTCCCATACCTATAGGTTGCACATGGTTTCGGTACGCGGTAATCATACGATCTTTTGTAAGATCCATGGCATGCAAAGCCCCTGCCAAGATAGCTTCCTGGCCATTATACAAGTGTAAAAACCCTCTTACTTTCTGTTGGATATATACTTGAGCAAGTTTATCTTCAAACTTTCTCCAGAAAAGCATTTTTTCATACCAGTTCAGGTATACTTCTTTGGTTATTTTTTTCATTTACAATTGTGCTGATAAGTGTAACAATTAATTACCTAAAATGGTAATTATTAAATTTTTCCGATTTCGTTCAAAACTGAACGAAAAACAAAAATAAGGTATTCGAAATTAAGGGAAAAACAGTTTCACCAATAAAATCTACGAAAACGTTATAAATACGAATTATCAAAAATAAGAGGCAATAAATTAGATAAAGAAGAAGATTTAACCACTTTTCCTGTCTCTCCCATAAAAAAATCTCTATGGGTGCTTTTTGCTTTACCTCATATTCTGCAATAGCTTGCCTACAAGCTCCACAAGGAGGAGTTGGTGTTACCAACTTATATTTTAAGGATTTTGCAGTAAGCGCCATCTTCTGGATTGCGACATCCGGATAATTGGCTCCTGCATAATAAATTGCAGTTCGCTCTGCACATAATCCAGAAGGATAACATGCATTTTCCTGATTGTTACCCAGAACCACTTCTCCATTTTCTAATAATAGTGCAGCGCCAACCAAAAATTCTGAGTAAGGCGCATAAGCCTTATCTCGAATTTCCATGGATTTTTTCATCAAATCCTGGATATCTTCCGGTAGTTCGTCAAACGAATCGTAAATCTGTAATACTGAAGTAATTTGTATTTCCTTCATGCTGTCTTAAATTTCTTTTTCAAAAAAGGGACGACAAGGTACTACAAACAAAAAAAAGTATCAAGCCAATGGTTTGATACTTTTTTCTGAACACTATATCTATTCTATTTAATCGTAATATTCATCTCCGAAGTTGAACGTAAGACCGAAACGAAGCGTTCCTTCTAACGGACTACGTACTGATGATGTTGAAAACAAGTAAGATACATCTAGATTAACTACGTTATATCTGAAACCTGTTCCTAGAGAAAGGAACTGACGTGCTCCTTTTTCTTCACTCTCGTTAAAATATCCTGCTCTAAAAGCAAATACATCTCTATACATATACTCTGCTCCTAAAGCCCAGGTAATTTCTTTTAGCTCTTCGCTAAATCCACCATCTGCATCTCCCCAAGAAGAAAAGATCGCTCCAAAAGCACTAATATCCTGATACTCTCTGTTATCCTCTGCATCGATATCTCCATCACCATCAAAATCCTGAGGACTAGGCACCAACAACTTACTGAATTCTAATGTCGGTGTAATTCTGTTATCTTCATTGAAGATAAAATCAAAAGCTCCACCCACTCTAAAGTTAGTTGGAATAAAGTTTTCCTGACCTGCATCGTCATATCTTATTTTGGGTCCGATATTCGAAATATTAAATCCAGCTCTCCATCTACCGTTAAAAGAATTGAAAGCAATCTCTTCACTTCTAAAGAAACCTGCTACATCAACTCCAAAACTTCCTGCTGCACTGGCATCATCGGCATTTTCTGTTTGCAATCTTAAATCAGATCGCAAATAGCGCCCAGCAACTGCCATAGAGAAATGATCACTAAGTTTCAATGCATAAGACACATCTAACGTAAATTCGTTAGGTCTTTGTGTATTAGCGGCACCATCTGCAGTTTGTCTAAACTCAATATCTCCTAAACTAAAATATCTGAAACTTGCAGCTACTGCACTTCTTTCATTAATTCTATTATAGTAATTAAGATTTCCTAAAAAGATATCATTTACCAGATTACTTAAATAAGGAGTATAGTTTACCCCAACCCCTTGTTTTGTTTTTGCGAATGCATATTTCGCCGGATTCCACTGTTGTGAGAAAGCATCGGGCGAAGTAGCAACCCCCTGATCAGCTAAACCTGCTGCTCTAGCATCTGCTGCAATTAATAAAAATGGGGTAGCTGTAGTAATGGCTCTATTTTCTTGTGCCTTGATAGTAAGATTAGAAAACAGTAAAGAGGCAAGACCAAGAATAATTGTTTTTTTCATACCTGCAAAAATTGAGTTTGACAAATATATAGTTATTTAGTGATTAAAAAAGTGTGTGTTGTTTAATTTTTTAAACTCGTTCTTTTCTTAACGTAAAATTTACCAATATCTTATATGGTAGGTGTTGATTTCTTTAAATCTCGATAAACACCTTTATAGTAGTACCTAAAAAATACTGGATCAATTTAGTCATTATTAGTGACAAAAAAACGACACTATTACTATATCTTTCTTTTCTATTACACTCAACCTTTATTTTACCCTAAAAAAAATTAAAAAAAATTCACCTTTTTTATTTGAAGAGTAACATACTTTTTAAACCATCACAAACCCGATATCCCACATATACTGATCACTGTAAAAACCATTTTTTTTCAGGTTTCTTTTTTTTCGGTTTTTCTTAAATAATAAATAATAAACAACAAATTATTGCGTTAAACCAAAGTCGTTGGCAATTCATAAAAAATTGTGAATTGATAATATTTTAAAAATTTTAGGGTAAATTTAACGTTAATTGTTATATTGCAAGCCCTAATTTCTACTTTAACGAACTTAAGATTATGAAAAACGCGTTTATTTTTAAGTCGCTAATGGCACTTTCCGTTAGTGTTTTATTGTTTAGTTGCTCGAAGAACGATTATGGGAGTAGTTCTAGAGCCACTGGTTGGAAATACAATTCCAAGGAAGGTGGTTTTCAGGTAGCAACAAACTACAAAGAACAAGAAACAGGACCTGGTTTAGTATTTATCGAAGGAGGTACTTTTACTATGGGACGAGTACAGGATGATGTTATGCACGATTGGAATAACACCCCTACGCAACAGCACGTTCAATCTTTTTACATGGATGAAACCGAGGTAACCAACATCATGTATTTGGAATACCTAGATTGGTTAAAAGGTGTTTATCCTCCAACTGAACCAAAATATAGAAACATATATTACGGGGCTCTTCCAGACACCTTGGTATGGAGAAATCGTTTAGGATTCAATGAAATGATGACTAACAATTACCTTCGTCACCCTGCATATGCAGATTATCCTGTAGTAGGTGTTAACTGGATTCAAGCAGTTGAATTTAGTAACTGGAGAACTAACCGTGTTAATGAAAGAATTCTTGAAGAAGAAGGTGTAATTAGAGAAAATGCACCATTTGAGGATGTTTCTGCAGAAAGTACTTTCGACACTGAAACATATCTTAATGCTCCTTCTCAAACATATGGAGGTAACGATGAAGCTATTCGTGGTGGAAGAGCCTCAGAAAGATACGCAAAAGATAACGATTCCACCGGTCTATACATTCAACGTAAGGATGGTCTTCTATTACCAAAGTATAGACTACCAACAGAAGCAGAGTGGGAATACGCTGCCTTAGGTTTAGTAGAAATCAGAAGTTATAACATTTATAGAGGTAGAAAAAAATATCCATGGAATGGAAAATACACGCGTTCTGGAAAAAGAAGAACTCGTGGGGACCAATTGGCTAACTTCAAGCAAGGTGATGGTGATTATGGTGGAATAGCTGGTTGGAGTGATGACGGTGCTGATATTACAGCTCCTGTTAAATCTTATGATCCAAACGACTATGGTTTATATGATATGGCTGGTAACGTAGCAGAATGGGTTGCTGATGTATACAGACCAATTGTAGACGATGAGTACAATGATTTTAACTACTATAGAGGTAATGTATATACTAAAAATGCTATCAACCCTGACGGAACAGTAAAAATCGTAATGACAGACTCTATTGTATACGATACATTGAGTAATGGTAGAATTATCTCAAGAGTGTTACCAGGAGGTATTCTTCAGGTGCCTATCACCGATGAAGACACTTATATGAGAACTAACTTTACAGAAAGTGACAACAGAAACTATAGAGATGGTGATAAAAGCTCTTCTAGATATTTTGAAGGATACCAAGATGAAAACCTTCCAAATAGAAGAATGTACAATGCGCCAATTCATTATGTAGGGCCAGACGCACAAGATAGTACTAAACTAGAAAGAAGATATGATGAGTCTAGTAAAAGAACAACCATTGTAGACGACAATGTACGTGTATACAAAGGTGGATCTTGGAAAGACAGAGCATATTGGTTAGACCCTGCACAAAGAAGATTCCTTCCACAAGATATGGCAACTGATTACATCGGTTTCAGAAATGCAATGTCTAGAGTAGGAACAAAAGCAAAAAGAAAGAAAACTCCTCGTCACCAAAAACCAAGAGGATAATATAGAAGTATATTAAAGTTCGTTATATTGAAAAAGCCCTGGCAAAGTACTTGTACAGGGCTTTTTACTATACTAAACTAAAGTATTTATGAAAATTTCAACCCTACATGAGCTGTTTTTACAAAGTGATGGTATCTCAACAGATACTCGAAAAATCAAAAACAACACTATCTTTTTTGCTCTAAAAGGAGGGAATTTTGACGGTAACTCTTATGCAAATGAAGCCTTATCAAAAGGAGCTTCTTATGCGGTAATAGATGACTCCAACTACAAAGTTTCAGAAAAACATATCTTAGTACATGATGTTTTAGAAACTTTGCAGCATCTAGCTACTTATCATAGGGAATATCTGGGAATACCCATTATTGCACTAACCGGTAGTAATGGAAAAACAACCACCAAAGAACTGATTGCTATTGTACTCTCTACTACTTTCAACACAAAAGCCACAGAAGGAAATTTGAACAACCACATTGGTGTTCCTTTAACGCTTTTATCGATGAACAAGCAAACCGAAATAGGTGTAGTCGAAATGGGAGCTAATCACCAGGGTGAGATAGCAACCCTATCAGAGATTGCCAAACCCGATTACGGATATATTACCAATATAGGAAAGGCCCATCTAGAAGGTTTTGGAGGTATAGAAGGCGTACTTAAAGGAAAAACAGAGCTCTATAGGCATCTAAAAAAACACGACAAACAGATTTTCCTAAATATTGACGATCCCAAACTAGTTAATGCCGCTGCAGGTATGAACACCTTTAGCTTTTCTAAAAATGACGATTGCAACGTTCAAATTCAATTTGAAAAGGCAGCACCGGATGTAGTGGTTTCTTATCAACAACAAGAGATTAAAAGTAATTTAGTTGGATCCTATAATTTTACCAATATTGCAGCTGCCATTACCATAGGGCACTATTTTAAAATTAGTACCGAAAAAATTAAGACAGCGATAGAATCCTATATCCCTACCAATAACAGATCACAGGTGATAAAAAGGAGTAATTATACGATTATTCTTGATGCTTATAATGCCAATCCTACAAGTATGGAAGCAGCAATCCATAATTTTGATCAATTTGAAGGAGGTATCAAGCTTGTCTTTTTGGGGGATATGTTTGAACTGGGTACTGAAGCAAAAATCGAACATCAACGAATTTCAGATTTAATTACCAACACTTCTACTGATAGAATTTATTTAATCGGCAGCAATTTCTATAAGACAAAGGGTACGGATACTCGTGTACAAAGGTTTGAAAATTTTGAAGATTTTTCGAATCATTTAGATATCCCAAATAGCAACGCACACATTCTAATCAAAGGCTCGAGAGGGATGCAACTTGAACGGATTTTGGATCTTCTTTAATTCACTTCCTTCATCAATTGGTTTTTTACCGCTATCTCTAAGTTATCTATAGAGGTATTCATAGATTTTCTAAACGCTTTTTTGAGCACCAAAGAAATCAATAACCTCTTGAAAATCGACCTCGCTTTGGGGTACATTTCTACCCTTAATTTACAGCTAGTGTTCGAAATGGGAGTAATAATAAAAAACTGGTATAGCTCATCAATTGGCACATCATTAGTGCGTTCTCCATAGACAATTTCATCCGCCTCAGCTTTTTTGGTTACCGCTGTAAAATTGAGCCTTTTGCCATCAATTACACAAACATGTTCTGTGCCTAATCGGGTAATTTCATCAGGATTATATTCAAATTTATCGACTCCTTTTGCCCAATAATGTCGATACCCATAATTCGTAATATATTCCAATAATTCGGGAGCAGGAATCATAAAATTACGTTCAAGTACAATACAAGACTCGCATTTAAGATCAACTTCTTCTGGGATCGCAAAGGACTTTAATTTTAGCTTTTCTTTGTCTATTTCTGAAAACAAATACCCAATATTTTGATCGTCATAACGATCGTTACCCTCATTAAAGCTATATAGCTTACTTTGATATGATTCTGTGAGCCCCACCATTTCGCAAACCGAATTGCTTATTAGCGCATAGTTATCGCTAGGAATTGAGTTTTTAAGTAAACGGTGTGCTTCAATCACAAATTGGCCAAACGGTTTTCTTTTTCCTTGAACGGTAATGAATTGTAACTCTCCTGAATGCACCACAATTTTCAATTGAAGATTTGGAGCGGTAGCACAGGCATTGCAAGGGCAAATTCGATTTTTTCTAGCAGTTTCAAATGACTATAAAATGCAGTAAACATAGTTTCTATCTGCGCCAATAGCTTTTCTTGCGAAGGAATTTCATTTACTTTATAAAAAAACAAGGCATCTCCTTCTACCTCTGCCAATTTAAGATTCTGTGTGTTTGCATTAATAAGAACTTCCAATAATTCGGATATCACATGTTGGCTATGTTCTGCCTCGGTATTTTGAATAAAATGTGTAAACCCCGAAATATCTGGTATAAACAATAATGATTGTGCCATCTACTATATATTCTTACAATTTTGCCTACTAGCAATATACAAATCCTGGTGTATCCTTTACCGTTCTTAGGTTTTATTTAACCATTGCTGGTGCACAAAATCAATATATATTTTTGGCATATATCAATTCTTCTATTCAATTTTTTGAAGCACTGGATTAAAAGCTTTTGAAGCTACTAATACTTTGTCTCCAATTTTCATGGTTTTAATTTCCTCTTTATCAGCAATAACCTTCACAAAATTCACCCCCACTAATACGGTCACGATACAAATTATTTCCTGTTCTAAAATTTCAACAACTTCTCCAGAAAATTGGAATTTACCACTTAACTTTTGATTGGCAAACACCTCCATGGGTTTTCCGTTTTTCGCAATGCGTCCATTCTCAATCATAAAGACACGATCACACATTTTTATGACTTCGCTCACTTCATGACTAATCAATAGAGTGGTTAAATTGAACTGTTTATGGACTTTAAGAATATAATCCTGCAGTTTAGCTCTCATTTTGGCATCTAGCGCAGAGAGCGGTTCATCCAGCATCAAAATTGTTGGTTTACGCACCAAAGCTCTAGCCAAAGCCACTCGTTGTTTTTGTCCGCCCGACAATTTTTCAGGTTTACGATGTTGCAGATCTTCTAATTCAATAATTTGAATCAATTCTTCTACAGTTTGAGGATCTTGATTCTTTTCTAATGCAAAAAGTAAATTTTCTTTTACCGACATATTCGGGAATAAGGCATAATCCTGAAAAACAAAACCAATTTTTCTTTCCTGAGGTTTGCGATCAACCTTCATCTCACTATCGAACCATTTTTCTTGATTTACTATGATTTGTCCTGCATCAGGACGCATTAAGCCAGCAATGATACGAAGTATCGATGTTTTTCCTGCTCCAGAAGCTCCAAATAACGTAACAAACGAGCCCTGTTCAATGGTAAAATCCACATCAAGCAGCATCTCACTCATAGCTCCTTGTAGCTTTTTTTGTATGTTGACATGAATCATTTCCAAAATCTTTTTAAATATCCACCATTCCCTAAATAAACGACCAGCAAAATACAGAATGCAATAGCAAACAAAATCAGCGAATAAATGTTCGCCGCTTCATAATTTAGTGCTTCTACTTCTTCGTAAATTGCTATCGAAGCCACTTTAGTCTTTTGAGGGATGCTGCCACCTATCATCAGTACCACACCAAACTCACCAATAGTATGCGCAAAGGATAATACAATACCTGTGAGTAATGAGGTTTTTATATTGGGAAGAAGTACTTTAAAAAGTGTAGTGAGTTTTGATTTCCCCAGTACATAAGAGGCTTCTGTCAGCGACGAACTAAGTCCTGAAAGACCCGATTGTATGGGGTGGACCATAAATGGAAGGCTATACATCATGGAAGCCAACACCAAACCAGGAAAAGAGAAAATAAATTGAACCCCTAAATACTCTTGTATCCACCCTCCTAACCAACTGTTGGGGCTAAAAACAACCAAAAGATAAAATCCAAGCACGGTTGGAGGTAATACCAAAGGCATACTCACCAATGTTTCTACAACAGGTTTGATTTTGGACTTTGTGTAAGCCAACCAATACGATAAAGGTATCGATAAGATAAAAAGCAAAAATGTTGTAATTAATGCCAGTTTAAATGTTAATATCAAAGGTTGCCAATCTATCATTCTGATAACATAATTTCTGATGCTTTTATCAACGCTGTAACCCTATCTCCTGTTTTAAATTGCAACTGATCTTGCATCATTCTGGTAATTAACGCGGTAATTTTGGCTACAGCTACATCGATGGTGATTTTGCATAAAATTGCTCCTTCCTGTACCGTCAAAACTTGTCCTACCATAGTATTTGGGATACTAGTAGTGTTTTTATCGGTTTTAGTCAATATAGTTTCCGTTTCCTTAAAAATCAGCTTCACTGTATTGCCCACACCAAGGTATGTCGCTTCATCTTCGGTTTCTATAATTAGCACATGAAATACTGTGGTATCTAAGTTGACACTTATCAAAGATATTCCGTCATTATTTTTAATAGTACTAATCGTTCCTTTTAAGCTATTCATTCCTCATTATTTACAGCGTAACCAGATCTTTCTAAAATTGTTTTGGCAGTATTGGTAAAGAAAAATTCCTGAAATCTTTTGGCTTTTTTCTCTTTATCTCCTTTTTGCTTAATTACCACCAACGCTTGGGAAATCGGCAAATAGTCTCTTTGATCTACAGCAATCCAACTCCCTACATCCTTAACTTTATCTGATAAAACTACAGATTTTGAAGTAAAACCTACTTCTGCAGCTCCAGAAATAACAAATTGATTAGTTTGTAGAATACTTTCTCCAAAAACCAGTTTATCCTTGACCTCATCATAAACTCCCATTTTTTTTAGAGCCTCGACACTTGCCCTACCATAAGGTGCTAATTTGGGATTGGCAATGGCAATATGACCTATTTCTTGATTTTTTAGTAGCTGAGGCAGAGGCACTGTATCACGCCATCTGGACCACACGACCAACTTCCCATATCCATAAATTTTTGGTGCTGATATTGTATACCCCTCTTTAAATAATTGATTGGGGTAACTGGTGTCTGCAGAGACAAAAACATCGAATGGAGCTCCTTCTTTGATTTGCGCAGTAAGTTTACCTGAAGAACCTATAATTACCTGGCACCCTATTCCTGTATGTTCTGTAAAAGCGGCAACCAAATCATCAATAGCAAATTGCATATTTGCAGAAACAGCAATACGTAAATCCTCTGTTTTTTGCTGAACACAAGCAGTACTAAAAACAAGGATATACATACTTAAAACTATTCTCTTTATCATTCTGGCAAGCACTTTTATACAAATTAAAGGAAATAATATTCGTTTATCACAAAAAAAGGGAGAGCCTATCACTAGACCCTCCCTCAAAAAAACTAAAAACAGATATTTTCTAATTTTGATTTATTATGGATACACAATTATCCTCACCATTGTAAATTACAGATTTACATAAAAATGTTGGACCAATAGACCCTCCTTTAATATGTTCCATATTCGCCCTAGTGATAGTTACTTTTTTTAGCTCTAAACTTTTTTTACCTTTTTTTTCATGATTTTAATAATTTTTATGTTTCTATCTAAATGTTCTCTAATTCAAAAAATGTTATGGTTACCTACAAATAATATATTCCCTAATGATTCAAGCATTGCTAATACTCCGGCAATACCATTTTCCACGATTATTCTGTACTTGATATCACTTTAAAGCTGGGAAAACATTGATAATAACCGGTATGATTTTTTGAATAACTTAATCCAGATTTACTAGCTGTCCAAATGATGATACAGCTACATTTACTTCTGGATTCCCTTTGTACGATAATCTAGAAACCCAGGATACCGAGCCTGATAAATTTGATGTACAGAAGATGGACATTTGACTTGCAGAAGATACTGTTGCATTACATTCTGACACCACAAATCCTAAGCCTTCTAAACTTGCCGCATCTGAAACCACAGCGTCTAATGTATTGGCTGACCCGGAAATATCAAAACTTGCACCATTAGAAAGGTGTAGGCTTAAATGAGGAAGGTTTTCAAAACCGGATAAGGTTCCACTGCTCCCTTCATCCATGGTAATTTCTGATACACTTGGAAGATTAATTTCAATGCGTAGTTCATCTACTTCTACAGATCCTGTTACCCGAGCTGTCAATGTACCGTTTGAGACTGTAGTCGAAACATTTGGTAAAGCAGCTTCATCTGTAAATACTTGTACAGACTGAGTATTACCTTTATTTACTACTATTTCAATACCATCTGCAACGTCGATTTTATCAAACGTATTTAAGTTTCTGATTTCACTTTTGGGATTTTCGGAATCTGGTATGATGATTACGTCATCATTGGTTTGATCACAGGATACAAACAAACAGGTTGTAATAAGCACAAATAGTGCATTTAGGTTTTTCATTGTATTGGTTTTAAGAGTTTAATTAAAAAATTAATTGATTTTCTGGATGCTGGTATTACCGATTAATATTTCTTTTTGAACTGTTGCATTTCCTTTATATCTAATTCTACTTTCGCCATAAGCAGAAACCGTAATTAGTTTTGAAACGTTTAACTGAAAATCACCTCCACCATAAGCGGTGATATCGGTGGTTTGATTATCCACCTCGAGGGTATTGATCTCACTCTCTCCGTAAGCAGTATAATTTTGGTTGGTTATCGAACCTTTTTTCACCTCAAGGTATCCTTCTCCATACACAGAAGCCTCCATGGTATTCAATTTAGTTTCGTTGAGAAGCACACGTGATGCTCCGAAAATATCTAGACTAAAATTATTTCGTTCTACCGGGCTTGCAAAAACAAAAGTTTCATCACCCTTTACCGAAAGTTTATTCAGGTCCTTGTAGGTGACTACTGCCTTAACCACGGTGCCCTCGTATAATGGCCGTTTTCTTTTCTTGTATTTTTTGTATTCTTTCCCAGATTCTAAAAACATTTTCTCGCCTTCGAGATAAATGCTTAGTTTTTTCTTCTTGACTTTAACGTTTAGTTTTTCCATGGGCACGCTAATCTCTTCGATGTAAATAGATTCTTTATCTCCTTTTTTGAAAGTTACTTCGATATGAGAACTAACTAATACCTCATCAAAACGATCCACAGCTATGTTTTTGGACTGTGCTAACACAACTTCGGTGCTGAAAAAAGAAAAATTGATCAGAATGATCGCTAGTATTTTTTCTTTCACCACATTTTTGGTCTTTTTCTTACAATGAATTTCTTGCATGATTTTGAGTTTTAAAATAAATAATTTGTTTTTTGGATTATACGTAGCAATCGGGTAATGATTGCAAATTAAGAACGGGTTTCAAATACGCTTTGTGTATACCTATACCACATATTGCTGTGGACATGTATCAAATAATCTATCGTTCAAAAACTTAAGCGCATTTATTTTATCTTTTGTATCGATTAAAATTGAAATACTATCATTACTCCCTCCATAAGAAATCATTCGTAAAGGGATATAATTTAAAAGGTCAAAAATTTTGGAGGAACTTTTATCTTCAATTACCGACTCGCCAACAATACATATGATACTTGAAGATGGATTGACTACAACATTAGAAAACGTATTCAGCTCTTCAACAATAGTATCCAAATGCTTTTCGCTATCAATTGTCAAAGAAATTTCGACTTCGGATGTAGTGATCATATCAATAGAAGTCTCGTACTTATCAAAAATATCAAATATTCTCTTAAAATATCCATGAGGCATTAACAATCTATTGGATTTAATATTGATTGTAGTAATCCCATCTTTTGCCGAAATAGCTTTTAATCCCCTTTGTAGAGTATGATCAGAAATCAGAGTCCCGAAAGCTTCTGGCTCGAATGTATTTTTGATCCAAACGGGTATCTGTTTTTCTTTAACTGGCGATACGGTTTGCGGATGCAGGATTTTTGCTCCAAAATATGCCAATTCTGAAGCTTCCTTATAGGTTATATGTGAGATAGGGTACGTATTGGATACATATCTAGGGTCATTATTATGAAGTCCATCAATATCGGTCCAAATCTGTACTTCTGAGGCGTTTTGTGCCGCAGCAATAATCGTTGCACTATAATCACTCCCTCCTCTTTTAAGATGACTAATTTTATTATTTACTGTCTTGCAGATAAAACCTTGTGTGATATAAACATTTGATGAAGTTTTATCTTTTAGAACGCCTTTTAACCTTTTGGAAACCTTATCAACGTTTGGACTTTCGACACTGTCTACGTGCATAAAATCCTTTGCGTCTAACCACATATTTTTAACTCCATTTTCATTCAAAAACTCTGAAAAAATTCGAGTCAAAATAAACTCTCCAGAGGTAATAATCCTTGATCGAATACTCTCGGAAAATGTCTCATTTGACAATTCGAAGATTTCTGAAAAAGCCTCTGACAAATAGTTTCTAAGATTGTCTTGAATTACTTGATTTTCTATCAAACATTCTATCACCCCAACATGTTTCTGTTGTAAGAAATAGATATGTCTGGAGATGGCATCAAAATCCTTATTTTTAATACTCTCTGCTAGTGTTATTAGCTGATCCGTTACTCCCGACATTGCCGAACATACTACTATCTTTTGGGTATTCTCTTTTTGAAGAATATCCTTGATTTTATATAAATTTTCTACAGAACCTACAGAGGTTCCCCCAAACTTTAGCACTTTCATAATTAACAATTTTCGTTTATAATTAATTGATTATATACAGAGTTATCATGAAACTAAGTGTTTCTTATCCTAACTCTAATTTTTTTCAGCTTCCGTAAAACAAGCTTGAAAAGAAGAAAATATAGAAGTGTATAGATCATAAATCCGTCTACAGCACTCACAGAAGGTCTTTGCCAGTTAAATACCCAATCTTTGATAAATTGTATGAAGTCTACCGGAAAATGAAGGAATGCATAAAAATCATTGATCAGAAGTACCGCTATAAAAACGAAAATGTAGCTCATACTTACTAATGCATATAAAGCCAGCAGTACATTTTCTTTTTTAAAATCAAAGCGTTCTTTGCCAGATACCCAACCAAAAAACTTTAGCAAACATTGATTGGAGCGTTCCCGAAGATTATGAACCCCGGTAAAATCCGAAAGAATCCAATACCCATCTGTTCTGAATAGAGGATTTAAATTGAAACAGACACTTATGATCCCTAACATATACATCAAAGCCAAAAACTCGACCTTCCCGAAAACCAAAAACAATATTCCGAATAAGAGAGCGATTAATATCTGTATGTATAACCCACCCAGATTTACGACAATTCTTTCTTTTCTTTTTAGTTTCCAAATATTGGATACGTCGGCATACATTACGGGAGATAGCAGGTAAAAACCAAAACCTATATCACCATGATCAACTTTGTAATAATCACACGCCGCAATATGCCCGAATTCGTGCATAAAAATGGTGATCGCACTTACAAATACCATAAAAGGTACATTCAGATCTTTTTTTCCTGCCATAATTCCTTCAATGATCACATCATAATGTACCACTCCAATAAGAGCAATAGAAAAAAGTGATAAAATCAAAGCTGGATAAAACAATGATCTTGAAAAAAGAGGAACCATCTGTTTGATCAATGGTTTGATCCATTCTTTTTTAAGTACGGTAAAACTTAACTTCAAATAGTCCGGTTTTCCCACCTGTGTATACTCAAAATCATCATTTTCGATAATATGGTACCTCCCTAATTTTTTGAACAACAACTCATACACCTTTGTGGCACTAAGTTCTTTTCCAAATGTTTCTGAAAACGAAGAAGATATCTGCTCAATATTCTTTTTCCCATCAATCATATCCAACACATCAACCACAAGTTGATTTACTTTGAGATTGTATTGAAGTTTTTTGTGTACAATCAAATATCCCGGACCATCATAAGGTAAAATATCTATATCTTGAGATTTTACCGGTATAATCTCTATAATACTGCTCATCTTTCTTTCTATTAATTGATTTGTATATCCCCTTTGGTTGCTTAGCAAGAGCTAGGCGCCAACTGCTCTATTTCCTTTTTGAACAAGTTTTTATTGCTGAAAACCTTCCAATGCAGTGACACAAGTGGTTGTTGTAAATAATCGATGAAAATCTGGCAAGATAATGTTGGTCCCTTTATCTCCTTTTTGCCAAAAAATTTCTTTACTGTTGGGATCCACTTCTTGCGGATGAGGAATCCTTAGCGCATAACTTTCGGGCCAGGAACCATCTTCTAACTGACTGGATACGATCACATTTACTAACACTTCTGACAGATCATCATATTTATCTTGTAAATACTCTGAATGATTAAGTGTATCCAATACTAAACCTAGATAAAAGAAATTGTTTTGGTCTATCAATGTTTGATATTGATGACTATCCAAATACGTTTCAATTTTTGAAATAACTATCGCAAATAATTCATGATCTTCATGATGCAAAGCTCCTTTTATAATCAGATTATAGGCATAAACATTCTCTGTCCACCAATATGAATATGTCGCTGTATCTTTCTGTAAATTTTTAATCAAGTACTCTCTTAAAGCGGTAAAACTGGTACTATTTGGTCTTGTTTTACAAAGAAGCAGATATGCTGCTGCACTTACACAGAAATGTGACTGCACCCATCCACCTACATCTTCTATCACTTCAGAATTAAGAGAAGTGATAACTTCATCTTTGTTATTATAGGTGGCAAAACCGCCGTCACTATTTTGATAAGAAAGCCATACATCCAAAGTTTGATCACAAATGGCTACTCCGTTATTTAGCAAACCCAACATTGCAAAAGTGGAGCTATCAGCATCAGAAATCCATGTCCTGTTATATCCCCAAAGTGAGTCTGTGTTCTTATGTTCTTGCAGGAATGCAACTGCTTGATCAAAAGCTATATTTTCATTTTTTGCAATTTGTTCATTCAACTGGGATAGGATATAGGCCGTAGACCAAACGTCACTAACTCCGGCATCGTTAAAGAAATCATTCCAATTCCCTTCAATCTTATCCTGATTTTTCTTGATAAAACTAACTGCAGATGCTAGTGCAGTGTCTAGCGAATTGCTACTTTTTTTGAGGTTAGAAAAGCTTTGTTTTGCACAAAACACTTTGATAAAACCATCTACATTAAGCTGATGAATTGTAATAGTATTATACAATTTTTGTAACTCGTAGTTCCATGGATCCACATCGTATCCTCTCACATATTCTTGAGCTCTTTCTAAATATTGAAGCGCTTTATTATATAATGCGTCTGCTATATTTTCTAAATAGAGTAATTTCTTTAAGTCACTTACAGAACTATTGGCTACTTTTTCTTTACCCAGGTGTTTCTCTAACTCGAAAAGAGCTATATTGAACTGCTTGTTTTCATAATCTTCGACAAAATCATTAATGTCATCTTCAATTTGAAAAGCAGCGTAATACAGTTTATGAGACGCTAATATGTTGGTGTATACTTCTTCATCTTTTGAATCTGACAAATGGAATAAAGCATCTACTGCTACCTTCCCAAAGGCACATTTAAAATCCGCTAATTGTTCAAAATCTTCAAAGGATTGTACACTATGGGATTTTTGATCGATCTCATATGCTTTAATATATTCTAGTTTTCTTCCGTTCCAGAATTTCCAAAACTCATGAGAAGACGGAAACAGATCAGACAATAGTTTCATCGCCTCTTCTTTACATACATCCGATATTAAATAATTTTCGAATAAATTTTGGGGTTGTTTCGTATCAAACATTCGATCCAACACAATAACGGCTTTGTAATACAAAAAACCTGCTATCGAAAGCTGATCCAAAACTTCTTGATCATAGATTTGAAAGGCATTACTGAATAAATAAGGATAGTATGTATAATATAAGGGATTATTCTCTATGAAATTTTTATCCGCAATCCCAGGTGCAAACACCTTAGGTAAATGTTTTTCTTCAATAAAATTGTTTAGTTTAGAAATAAAATCATTTGCTTGGCTGATTGATCTCTGTTGCTGTATCTCTGTCTGTATCATTACTCTACTTTTATTTATTCAGTTTTGCACTTTACTTTTAATGTTATAATATCGTTTAGATTTTTATTATCGAATGATCAGATCTGAATCCTGGTCACAAAGGTGAAGTGGTGCATGACATACATCCGAATGCGGAGACCATCTTCCCATTTCTAGACGTTGTTCTAATTGTTCTACTTCAAATTCTCCTATACCTATATTCCTATTTTTCATCATTAAAAAGTTAAAAATTTCACTTGTGCTATAAAGCACTTTTGACTATTTGGGGTCTATAGATTACAACAAAATAGAATGAAAAGGTTAGATATAATTAGAGTGTTACAAACTCCTCTAACCTTATCATTACTATTATTTACTTAACCTACATCAGTTGCTTATTCAATCTCTTTCGGTTTTGGTTTCCCTACATCATCCAACTCATCTGGATCGGGCAAATCCCAATCTCTCATTTCAAGACGTTGTTCTAATTGCTCTACTTCGAACTCTACTAAGTTCACTTGTGTTTTTTTCATCATTAAAAAGTTTAAAATTTTGCCTACTCTCTTTTTAGAAGGATTTTCGGCAACCTCCTATTCAATCGGCGGTAATACAATCTATTCAAGAAGTTATATTTGATACTATTTGATCAATTCTCTCACGTCTTGTTTATTCAATTTCCTTAGGTTTTGGTTTCCCTACATCATCCAACTCATCTGGATCTGGCAGATCCCAATCTCTCATCTCAAGACGTTGTTCCAATTGTTCTACTTCGAATTCTTCCAAGTTTACATGTTTGTTTTTCATTGTTAAAAATTTAAAATTCACCTACTCTTTACAGGATTTTCGGTTACCTCCTTACTCATTTTCTATGCTATCAACATTGTAGAATAGCGGTAGTGTTCGACATGCTTAAATGACACATCGAACAGCCTTAGTTTCAAAAAGTATTAGATGGTTTCTCTGGTATTTCTAAAGCAGTATACCTAAAGAAAAAAGCGTTAAAAACCTCGAAATCAAACGTGCAAGCACTCTATGCTAATTCGGTTTGCTGGTTTCTTAAAAACTAATGAACAGAAATTGTTATCTAGTTTGAAGTGGTTGGTTTGCCATTGTTCATTCTCATATTCTAGTGATTCTTCATCAACTTTGATGGTTAGAAAATCAATTCCTAACCCTCTCCCAATGGCTTTGGCCAAGGCTTCTTTTTTGGTCCAAATCTCATAGAATTTATAGATGCCTTTTGATCGTATAGCTCCCATTTCTTTGTCAGAAAATACACTTTCGAAATACTTCAGATCAATCTCGCGCACTGTCTCTACATCGACTCCTATTTTGTCGGTACTAAAAGCGCACAAGACTGCATTATTTGTGTGAGAGATGTTGAATTCGAAATTACTCCCTATGATATAGGGTTTTCCGAATTCATCTCTTTTCAAAGAATTAAAATCCAGTTCTTTTTTCTCTATTTGACTATACCCAATGTATAACAGAATTTTTCCTACCAGACAATTCTGTTTATCCTTCAATTTTCTGTATTTCAACACCTCTTTTTGTAAATGAATTGGCAAATAGTTCAAATATCTGTTAAAGACATTTTCGGCTATTGGTTCATCCAAAATACTGTAGAGAACATAGATGTTTGTGTTTCCATTAGTGGTATTGAAAAAACTCTTTGACAAGGGACTTTGTAATATATTCTCCATGATTGTAAATAAAAAAGTGATCTCCTTTTAATTCGTGAATAGTAACTGGTCTGTTAGACTCCTCCTTCCATTTATCGATGTCTCCGAGATCTTTAAGCTCTTGATCTCCATAGAAAACATCGATAGGTATGTTCAATTGCAAATTTTCTTTGTATGTATATCCTTCTACGACCTTGAAATCGGCTCTGAGAATTGGTTCAAAGAGTTCCTTTAAGGAAGGTTCCTCCATAAACCCAGAGGGCATTCCGTTTAAGGCAATTACTTCTTGCCAAAAAGAATGAACCGGTAAATCGGATATGTTTCTTTTTTTCTTTCTACAGAAGGTGCCGAACGACCCGAGACCATAAGTTTCAACGGTCTATTTAGTCCTTCGTCTTCTATTTTTTTACAGAGTAAGGTAGCCACCAAAGCCCCCATACTATGTCCGTAGACGATATAATCACCATGTTGAATTAATTGACAAACATTGGAAAATGCATCTTCAACTATTTCGTGAATATCGTATAATAAAGACTCTTGAATTCTTGTTCCTCTACCTGGGTAATCCAGGGTAATCAGCTCAATTTCTTTGGGAACAAACCTTCTTAAAAAAGACAATGAGTGTTTGTTCCCCCTGCAAAGGGAAATGCTAGTATTTTCATAATGTTTTGTGTTTTAATTCTAGATGGTTTCTTCTTCAGATGATAATTCAAAGAAGGTCACGATTTGTGATGCAAGTTGTTTGGCATAATCACCTTTAATCATCGTATTGTGATTCCCTTCTGTTTCCAGAATGTGTATATGCGGTACTATCGCTTTCCACTGTTGCCTCATTAATGAGTGATTTTCTACTTCGCCCTGCTCTTTTGCGATTACCAAAAACAACTCGTCGGCTACCGTAGGTGCTACCTGGTACTGCATGATCATATTACTGTGGAAGACTTTATAAATTCTTTCAAATTCTGATATATCATCATCTCCTGTAGTATGTGCCTCGATAAATTGACCAATAACCTCCCAATATTGCGCTACATCAGACGCTTTTAATTTCGTCTCTAATTCGTGTTGTAAATCCATATCTTGAGAAGATTTTTTAATTCTGAAATAGTCATTACTTACAAACTCATACAGTAAGTACATGATAGCTTGAACTAATTCGTCTCCTGAATACGGTTTAAATTCTGGGAATACATCCAACACAAAGACCTTGGCTTCTTTATCAAGCTCCTGAGAGAATTGTTTCATCATCTCAGCTGCCACCAAACCTCCAAAAGAATGACCTACTAAATCATATGGCCCTTCGGGCTGTATGGAAGTAATGAGTTCTATGTTTGCTTTTGCGATATCCTCAATATTAGCGAAAGGTTTTTCGCCTTCATTAAGCCCAAACATGTCAATTCCGTATACTGGTCGATTTGTATCAAAAGCAGTTCCTAAGTCGTAGTAAAAATCAGCCACTCCAAAAACTCCTGGTAAAATAAAAATTGGAGGAGTATCATTTCCTGGTTTCAAAAGCGTAAGCCTTTTATTCTCGATCACTTTATCTGCTGTTGTTATGAATTCAGAAAGCGACTCAATTGTAGAATTTTCAAAAATATGTCTAATGGTAACTGATGGTGTATTAAATTCTTTTTTAATACGACTTACCAGTTTCACTGCAATTAATGAATGTCCTCCCAAATTGAAGAAATCATCATGAACTCCTACTTTTTCAATATCAAGCAAGTCTTCCCAAATCTTAGCTAATTTTACTTCTATTGTCGAACTTGGAGCAACATACTCTGTAGTCAACATCGCTTTAACATCTAACTCAGGTAAAGCTTTGGTATTCACTTTTCCATTATTGGATAATGGAAGCGTTTCTAACTCTACCCATAGCTGAGGAACCATATATTCTGGTAATCTTCCTTTTAAAGAAGTGACGATCTCTTCCTTATCAAAACGATCCGCAGCAACTACATATCCTACCAGACGTTTATTGCCTGAGTTATCTTCTTTTGCAAGAACACAACAACTCTTCACGGTATGTTCTTCTTGAAGAATTCTTTCGATCTCTCCTAATTCGATACGATACCCTCGAATTTTAACCTGATCATCTTTTCTTCCAATAAAATCTATCGAACCATTTGGCAACCATTTTGCCAGATCTCCTGTTTTATATAAACGTTCTCCTTTATGGAATGGATGAGCAACAAATTTTTCTTGTGTTAACGCTGCACGATTTAGATATCCTCTGGATAAACCTTTTCCTCCGATACATAGTTCCCCAACAACACCTGTTGGTGTGAGTTGACCATATTCATTTAAAATCAGAATATCTCTATTTGCAATAGGAGTACCAATAGGAATACTAAAATCGAGTCGTTCAACTTTATGATACGTAGCACACACCGTACTTTCTGTAGGACCATAAGTATTAAAAATATCAAACTTTGTATAAATGTTAGAAACAAAATCTTTTTTCAACACATCTCCCCCGCTTATCAAGGCACGGATACAAAGATCGTATTCATGATGATGTTCGTTCAGATATTCTAGAACGTACGGGTTGGTACTAAGTAAAGTGATGTAATGTTTTTCACATTCGGATACTAGTTCTTCCAGATCTTGTGAGTCTTTGGATACAATAAGCGTTCCTCCCGAAATTAATATTGGGAAAATCTCCTCAACAGAAGTATCAAAAGAAATACTCGCTTGCTGTAAAATACTATCTTGATCAGTAAGCTCAAAATAAGAGGCAAACGTTTTTGCATAATCCAACAAAGAAGCATGTTCTATTAGTACTCCTTTAGGTTGCCCCGTAGATCCTGAAGTATAAATCACATAAGACAAACTGTCTCCAGAAATAGTTAGTTCTGGGATTGTTTCATCTGTTGATAAACGTTCTTTGTTAAATTCCTTTATAAAACCCTGATCAATAGTAACGTTACAAGCACTATCTTTTGTTATGAACTCTATTCTATCAACCGGATAACTTGGATCAATAGGAACATAAGCTCCTCCTGATTTCAGAACGGCTAATATGGAAATAATCATCCATTCACTGCGATCTAGCTGAATTGCGATAAGATCCTCTACGGAAACTTTATATTGATGTACTAGATAATTCGCTAATTGATTAGAACACATATCCAACTCCTGGTAGGTAAACTTCTTATTCTCAAACACTATTGCGATATTATCAGGAGTATCTGCCACCTGTCTTGCAAACGCGTCCAGTATGGTATCCTCATCAGCATCCGAAATTTTCTTCGGATTGAAAACAGATAATAGCTGTTGTCTTTCTGAAGAAGGAAGTATCTCTAACTCAGCAATTCCTTGATTTATATCCTGAAGAACACTACCTAATAAGACTTCAAAATGACCTAACATTCTTGAAATTGTTTCTTCTTTGAACAAATCTGAGCAATATTCTACATTAATCCCCAGGCTGTCCTCAAATTCTGCTATTGAAAATGTCAGTTCAAATTGCGAAGTTGAAGTATCAACGGAGATATCCTCAAGATTAAGTCCATTACTATCTACACATGTTTGAGTTGTAGTTTTTGTGCTATTATGCATAGAAAACATTACCTGAAACAGTGGACTGCGACTCATATCACGATCTCTTACTACCTCACTTACGATTTTCTCGAATGGAACTTGTTGATGTTCGTATGCTTGTAAGGTTGTATTCTTTACCTGATTAAGTAACTCTTTGAAACTTGGGTTACCACTCAAGTCGCTGCGTAGTGCCAAAGTGTTGACAAAAAAGCCGATTAACCCAGCTACTTCCTCTTGTTCTCTATTGGCTATTGGAGTACCTACACAAATATCTGTTTGATCACTATAACGATACATCAAAACCTTGAAAGCACTTAATAAAGTCATAAACATGGTTGTACCCTCTTGTTGTGATACTTCCCTTAGTCCTAATAGGATTTCATTGTTTAACTGATAACTCAAATGATTTCCGGATATAGACTGTATTTTTGAGCGATCGAAATCTAATGGTAGTTCTAAAGGCGTAACTCCGAACAACTGATCTCTCCAATACCCCAACTGGGTTTCTAATCGATCTCCTGATAGATACTCACGTTGCCAAATGCTATAATCTGCATATTGAATTGGTAAGGCTGGTAACTGTACTTCATTATTTGCTATCTCTGCTCTATATGTAGCCGATAATTCCTGTAATAAAATAGGGCGCGACCAACCATCAGAAGCAATATGATGCATATTAAAAATCAATAGCTTCGGTTTTCCGTCTTCTTCTAACAAGGTTATACGTAGCATGTAATCCCTACTCAAATCGAAAGGTCGTACGATTTCGTTATCTACAATTTCAAAAACTTCTTTTTCACTTAAACCTTCTATATGAATACTTGGTTCAAACTGCCAACCATTTTCAGGCATTATTTTTTGATATGGCACCCCATCTACCTCATAGTAAACCGTACGTAACACTTCGTGTCGATTTATTACTTTATTGATTGATACCAATAAGGCAGCTGTATCCAAATCTCCTTCTATTGCAAAAACTCCAGGCATATGATAGCTTGAACTCCCTGGCTCTAACTGATCAATAAACCATAAACGTTCTTGTGCAAATGATAGTGGAATTTTATCTAAACGATCAATCGTATCAATACGAACCACATCACTTTGATCCAAATGATCAATATAATTTGATAATGAATGTATGGTTGTATGGATAAATAAATCTCGAATTCTTATATCTACTTCAAAGTGATTGCGAATAAAGGTTGCAACTCTTGTTGCAAGCAAAGAGTGACCACCCAATACAAAGAAATCATCCTCTATACCTACTTTATCATGCTCCAACAGATTTTGCCAGTACTCTACTAATGCAATTTGTGTTGGTGTAACTGGTGCTACATAAGGCACATCATTTAATGCTATACCTTCTGGTGACGGCAATGCTTTTTTATCTACTTTACCATTTCTGTTTAATGGAAGTGCGTCTAAACGAACCCATAACTGTGGAATCATATAGTCTGGCAAACGAGTAGATAATGAAGAGATAATATCTTCACGATCTGTTGTCTCTTCTGCTGCTACGTATCCTACTAAGCGCTTGGTGTTTTCTTCATCTTGATGAACTACAACAACACCTTGGGTAACTCCTTCTACCTCTTGTAAAACACTTTCGATCTCTCCTAGTTCTATACGATAACCACGGATCTTTACCTGATCATCTTTACGACCTAGAAACTCGATATTACCATCGGGTAACCATCTTGCTAAATCTCCGGTTTTGTAGATCTTTTCTCCTTTTTTGAATGGGTTCGACACAAATTTAGCATCTGTGAGATCTTCTCTATTCAGATATCCTAGGGATAATCCAGAACCTCCTAAGCATAGTTCTCCAACTACACCTACAGGCACTATTTCCAAGTTATTACTCAAAATATATGCCTGGCTGTTTAGTATTGGTTTCCCTATCGGAAGATCTTTACCATACCCTCCCGGAATGGTAAATGTTGTAGAAAAAGTAGTATTTTCTGTAGGACCATATCCATTTACAAGTGTAATTTCTGGATAAGCTTGCTTCAACATATTGGTATATTTAAACAAGACTTTATCTCCACCTACCATTAAATAGTCAAGGCCTGAGAAAATAGAAATATTTTCTTCTGCTACCTGATGGAACCAGGAAGCTGTCATCCACATGGTATTTATACCATAAGAGGAAATAGCATTCTCTAATTTTATAGTGTCTAGTAAACTATCTGTATCTGTTAGTACCAACTGCCCACCATTTAATAAGGTCCCCCAGAACTCTATCGTGGTTGCATCAAAAGATACCGAACCTGTAGATAGCCAAATCGTATCTGGCTGCAATGGAATATAATCACAGGATGTCGCCAAACTAACCACATTACCATGAGTAATCATTACACCTTTGGGAGCACCTGTTGATCCCGAAGTATACATTACGTAGCTCAAATCATTTGATGTTACTATTACATTTGGAACAGAAACGCTATAGGATGCTAACGCTGAGTTAAATTCGGATATGAAATCACTATCGATGGTTACTTTACAATTACTGTTCTTTTCTATATAAGAAATTCGTTCTGCCGGATAATCCGGATCAACAGGTACATAAGCAGCTCCTGTTTTTAAAATTCCAAGAATGGAAACGAGTAACCATTGGCTGCGATCTAACTTGATCCCTACTAAATCTTCAACAGCAAGATCATAATTTGACAATAAATAATGTGCTAACTGGTTGGATAACTCATCTAGTGCTCTATAGGTAAGTGCTTCCTCTTTGTATACCAAAGCAACCTTATCTGGATGTGCGGCTACTTGTCTTGAAAATACATCCAAAATCGTTTGATCTGCTGCATACTCAACTTCTGTCTGATTAAAATCAAATACGACTTCTTGCTCTTCCTTGGCCGATAACATCTTTAATCCTCCTATCGCCTGACTCGTATCACTAATGATACTTCTCAGTAAGATCTCAAAGTGAGCTACTAACCTGGTAATGGTCTCTGCCTTGAATAAATCTGTACAATAGCCGATCGTTAGTCCTAGACCATCCTCTAGCTCAGCCATAGAAACGGTCATCTCAAACTTAGCGCTTTGACCACCAAAACCATACTCCTCTAACTCAAAGCCATCATTAGATTGACTCGTATCACTATCCAATACCTCATTGTTCTGTAAAGCAAACATCACCTGGAATAGTGGACTGCGACTCATATCTCTATCGCGTACCACCTCACTTACTATCTTCTCAAAGGGAACCTGCTGATGCTCATAAGCACTCAAAGTCGTATCCTTTACCTGAGCCAGTAACGCCTCAAAACTTGGATTACCACTCAAATCACTTCGCAATGCCAAAGTGTTGACAAAAAAGCCGATCAAGCCCGATACCTCTTCCTGTTCTCTATTCGCTATAGGAGTACCTATACAAATATCATCCTGACCACTATATCTATACATCAACACCTTAAAGGCACTTAATAGCGTCATAAACAAAGTACTCCCCTTGTCTTTAGAAATCTCCTTTAAGCCTTCTAAGATATCTGAACTCAAATCAAAGCTCAGGCTATCCCCTGCCATACTCTGTTCCTTAGGACGTACATAATCCAGGGGTAGCTCCAAGGGACTAACTCCTGATAAAGTATCCCTCCAATAGCCCAACTGTGTAGCTAAGCGATCTCCTGATAGATACTCTCGTTGCCAAATACTATAATCCGCATACTGAATCGGTAAATCAGCTAACGCTAAAGCTTCACCTTTTAACTCCGAACGGTAATACCCTAATAACTCTTCTAACAATATCGGATGTGACCAGCCATCAGAAGCAATATGATGCATGTTAAAGATCAATAGCTTCGCCTTACCTTCTTCTTCTAGTAACGTAACTCGTAGCATATGATCACAACTCAAATCAAAGGGACGTGCAATCTCCTTATCGATCAAAGTATCGATAGCTTCTTTGGATAAACCATCGATCTTGATGTTCTTCTCTAATGCCCACTGATCCTCTGGCAGCACCTCTTGATACGCTACGCCGTCTTCTTGCTTATAGACCGTACGTAATACCTCATGACGATTGATCACCTTATTGATCGAGCCTACTAATACATCTTTATCTAAAACCCCACTGATCTCAAAAACTCCTGGCATATGATAACTAGAACTCCCTTGCTCTAACTGATCGATAAACCATAAACGCTCCTGTGCAAAGGATAGTGGAATACGCTTTGGACGCTCAACACTACCGATGCTTACTACACTGCTCTTCTCTAAACTATCAATATAACTACACAAGTCTACTAACCTGGTGTAACTAAACAAGTCTCTAATACGAATATCTACTTCAAACTCACCTCGGATATAAGTCGCTACTCTGGTCGCTAGTAAGGAATGACCTCCCAATACAAAGAAATCATCCTCTATACCTACTCTTTCTATGCCTAATAACTCTGACCAATACTGGGATAACTTCACTTCAGTAATCGTCTGTGGAGCTACATATTCAACTCCCTGTAGCTCGGATACATCAACACTTGGTAAAGACTTCTTATCTACCTTACCATTGCGGTTCAATGGTAGACTATCCAGTAGCACCCATAACTGTGGGATCATATAGTCTGGCAGGCGCTCACTTAAACCACTTATAATACCTTCTCGATCTAAATCTGCTTCTACAACTACATAACCTACCAAACGCTTTACGCCCTGACTATCGGTAGTCACCTGAACAACGCCCTGTACAACTCCTGCCACATCATGTAAAACACTCTCGATCTCCCCTAGCTCGATGCGATACCCTCTAATCTTTACCTGATCGTCCTTACGACCTACAAAGGCAATACTACCATCAGGTAACCATCGGGCTAAATCTCCTGTCTTATATAAACGCTCCCCTTCCTTAAACGGATGAGCGATAAACTTCTCACTAGTTAATTCCTCTCTATTTAAATAGCCTCTGGCTAAGCCGGATCCGCCTAAACATAACTCGCCTACTACGCCTACTGGTAAAACCTCTAGACTATCGCCTAAAATGTAGGTCTGCATATTCGATAATGGATAACCGATCGGAACGGTAACTCCTAGACTCGCTACGGAATCAATCGGGTAATACGTCGCAAAAACAGTAGTCTCGGTAGGACCATACACATGAATCAATCGATCACTACCCAAAGCTGACAAGGCTCGCTCTACATGAGGAACAGAGACCAGCTCTCCTCCAAATAATAACTTACGAACACCCGATAAGCCGTCTACATCATAATCCACAAAAGAATTAAACAGCGCCGTAGTCATAAAACTAACCGTAATATCATAACGCTTAAACACTCCACTTAACTCTGAAGCATAAGGGGCCTCTGATTCACTGATCATATATAAACTAGCTCCGCTTAATAAACTACCAAAAATCTCATAGGTAGATCCATCAAAGGCATAGTTCGACCATTGTAACACGCGATCATCTTCGCCGATAACAATACTACCCTGATCATAGATCAATGTCAAAATATTTTCCTGGGTGATCTCGATACCTTTGGGACGACCTGTCGTACCTGAGGTATACATCACATAGGCCGAAGAAGTAATATCACCTTCAAAATCAAATCCAGAGACTGGGTATCCCGTAAGCTGGTTATACTCCAAATACAAGGATGCATCAAGACCTATCTCATTGTATAAATCTATATCATTACTAACGATACATGATAAATCTGCATCTTCCTGAATATAGGATAATCGTGATAAAGGTAAGGTAGGGTCTAAAGGAACATACACCCCGCCTGATTTTAAAACTCCTAAAATACTTACGATCATCTCTGTACTACGACGGAATAAAATACCTACTCCTGATCCTAAACTAACCCCTTGAGATCTCAAGCAGTGTGCTAACTGGTTCGATAACTCATCTAGTGCTCTATAGGTAAGTGCTTCCTCTTTGTATACCAAAGCAACCTTATCTGGATGTGCGGCTACTTGTCTTGAAAATACATCCAAAATCGTTTGATCTGCTGCATACTCAACTTCTGTCTGATTAAAATCAAATACGACTTCTTGCTCTTCCTTGGCCGATAACATCTTTAATCCTCCTATCGCCTGACTCGTATCACTAATGATACTTCTCAGTAAGATCTCAAAGTGAGCTACTAACCTGGTAATGGTCTCTGCCTTGAATAAATCTGTACAATAGCCGATCGTTAGTCCTAGACCATCCTCTAGCTCAGCCATAGAAACGGTCATCTCAAACTTAGCGCTTTGACCACCAAAACCATACTCCTCTAACTCAAAGCCATCATTAGATTGACTCGTATCACTATCCAATACCTCATTGTTCTGTAAAGCAAACATCACCTGGAATAGTGGACTGCGACTCATATCTCTATCGCGTACCACCTCACTTACTATCTTCTCAAAGGGAACCTGCTGATGCTCATAAGCACTCAAAGTCGTATCCTTTACCTGAGCCAGTAACGCCTCAAAACTTGGATTACCACTCAAATCACTTCGCAATGCCAAAGTGTTGACAAAAAAGCCGATCAAGCCCGATACCTCTTCCTGTTCTCTATTCGCTATAGGAGTACCTATACAAATATCATCCTGACCACTATATCTATACATCAACACCTTAAAGGCACTTAATAGCGTCATAAACAAAGTACTCCCCTTGTCTTTAGAAATCTCCTTTAAGCCTTCTAAGATATCTGAACTCAAATCAAAGCTCAGGCTATCCCCTGCCATACTCTGTTCCTTAGGACGTACATAATCCAGGGGTAGCTCCAAGGGACTAACTCCTGATAAAGTATCCCTCCAATAGCCCAACTGTGTAGCTAAGCGATCTCCTGATAGATACTCTCGTTGCCAAATACTATAATCCGCATACTGAATCGGTAAATCAGCTAACGCTAAAGCTTCACCTTTTAACTCCGAACGGTAATACCCTAATAACTCTTCTAACAATATCGGATGTGACCAGCCATCAGAAGCAATATGATGCATGTTAAAGATCAATAGCTTCGCCTTACCTTCTTCTTCTAGTAACGTAACTCGTAGCATATGATCACAACTCAAATCAAAGGGACGTGCAATCTCCTTATCGATCAAAGTATCGATAGCTTCTTTGGATAAACCATCGATCTTGATGTTCTTCTCTAATGCCCACTGATCCTCTGGCAGCACCTCTTGATACGCTACGCCGTCTTCTTGCTTATAGACCGTACGTAATACCTCATGACGATTGATCACCTTATTGATCGAGCCTACTAATACATCTTTATCTAAAACCCCACTGATCTCAAAAACTCCTGGCATATGATAACTAGAACTCCCTTGCTCTAACTGATCGATAAACCATAAACGCTCCTGTGCAAAGGATAGTGGAATACGCTTTGGACGCTCAACACTACCGATGCTTACTACACTGCTCTTCTCTAAACTATCAATATAACTACACAAGTCTACTAACCTGGTGTAACTAAACAAGTCTCTAATACGAATATCTACTTCAAACTCACCTCGGATATAAGTCGCTACTCTGGTCGCTAGTAAGGAATGACCTCCCAATACAAAGAAATCATCCTCTATACCTACTCTTTCTATGCCTAATAACTCTGACCAATACTGGGATAACTTCACTTCAGTAATCGTCTGTGGAGCTACATATTCAACTCCCTGTAGCTCGGATACATCAACACTTGGTAAAGACTTCTTATCTACCTTACCATTGCGGTTCAATGGTAGACTATCCAGTAGCACCCATAACTGTGGGATCATATAGTCTGGCAGGCGCTCACTTAAACCACTTATAATACCTTCTCGATCTAAATCTGCTTCTACAACTACATAACCTACCAAACGCTTTACGCCCTGACTATCGGTAGTCACCTGAACAACGCCCTGTACAACTCCTGCCACATCATGTAAAACACTCTCGATCTCCCCTAGCTCGATGCGATACCCTCTAATCTTTACCTGATCGTCCTTACGACCTACAAAGGCAATACTACCATCAGGTAACCATCGGGCTAAATCTCCTGTCTTATATAAACGCTCCCCTTCCTTAAACGGATGAGCGATAAACTTCTCACTAGTTAATTCCTCTCTATTTAAATAGCCTCTGGCTAAGCCGGATCCACCTAAACATAACTCGCCTACTACGCCTACTGGTAAAACCTCTAGACTATCGCCTAAAATGTAGGTCTGCATATTCGATAATGGATAACCGATCGGAACGGTAACTCCTAGACTCGCTACGGAATCAATCGGGTAATACGTCGCAAAAACAGTAGTCTCGGTAGGACCATACACATGAATCAATCGATCACTACCCAAAGCTGACAAGGCTCGCTCTACATGAGGAACAGAGACCAGCTCTCCTCCAAATAATAACTTACGAACACCCGATAAGCCGTCTACATCATAATCCACAAAAGAATTAAACAGCGCCGTAGTCATAAAACTAACCGTAATATCATAACGCTTAAACACTCCACTTAACTCTGAAGCATAAGGGGCCTCTGATTCACTGATCATATATAAACTAGCTCCGCTTAATAAACTACCAAAAATCTCATAGGTAGATCCATCAAAGGCATAGTTCGACCATTGTAACACGCGATCATCTTCGCCGATAACAATACTACCCTGATCATAGATCAATGTCAAAATATTTTCCTGGGTGATCTCGATACCTTTGGGACGACCTGTCGTACCTGAGGTATACATCACATAGGCCGAAGAAGTAATATCACCTTCAAAATCAAATCCAGATACTGGATATCCTGTAAACTGATTATACTCCAAATACAAGGATGCATCAAGACCTATCTCATTGTATAAATCTATATCATTACTAACGATACATGATAAATCTGCATCTTCCTGGATATAGGATAATCGTGATAAAGGTAAGGTAGGGTCTAAAGGAACATACACCCCGCCTGATTTTAAAACTCCTAAAATACTTACGATCATCTCTGTACTACGACGGAATAAAATACCTACTCCTGATCCTAAGCTAACCCCTTGAGATCTCAAGCAGTGTGCTAACTGGTTCGATAACTCATCTAGCGCTCTATAGGTAAGCTCCTCCTCTTTGTAAACCAAAGCAACCTTATCGGGATGTGCCGCTACTTGTCTTGAAAATACATCCAAAATCGTTTGATCTGTTGCATACCCAACTTCTGTCTGGTTAAAATCAAATACCACTTCTTGCTCTTCCCTGGCCGATAACATCTTTAATCCTCCTATCGCCTGACTCGTATCCCTAATGATACTTCTCAGCAAGATCTCAAAGTGAGCCACTAACCTGGTAATGGTCTCTGCCTTGAATAAATCTGTACAATAGCCAATCGTTAGTCCTAGACCATCCTCTAGCTCAGCCATAGAAACGGTCATCTCAAACTTTGCGCTTTGACCACCAAAACCATACTCCTCTAACTCAAAGCCATCATTAGATTGACTCGTATCACTATCCAATACCTCATTGTTCTGTAATGCAAACATTACCTGGAATAGAGGACTGCGACTCATATCTCTATTGCGTACCACCTCACTTACTATCTTCTCAAAGGGAACCTGCTGATGCTCATAAGCACTCAAAGTCGTATCCTTTACCTGAGCCAGTAACGCCTCAAAACTTGGATTACCACTCAAATCACTTCTTAAGGCCAAAGTGTTGACAAAAAAGCCGATCAAGCCCGATACCTCTTCCTGTTCTCTATTCGCTATAGGAGTACCTATACAAATATCATCCTGACCACTATATCTATACATCAACACCTTAAAGGCACTTAATAGCGTCATAAACAAAGTACTCCCCTTAGCTTTAGAAATAGCCTTTAAACCTTCTAAAATATCTGAACTCAAATCAAAGCTTAGACTATCCCCTGCCATACTCTGTTCCTTGGGGCGTACATAATCCAGGGGTAACTCCAAGGGACTAACTCCTGATAAGGTATCCCTCCAATAGCCTAGCTGTGTAGCTAAGCGATCTCCAGATAGATACTCCCGTTGCCAAATACTATAATCCGCATATTGAATCGGTAAATCAGCTAAAGCTAAAGCTTCACCTTTTAACTCCGAACGGTAATACCCTAATAACTCTTCTAACAATATCGGATGTGACCAGCCATCAGAAGCAATATGATGCATGTTAAAGATCAATAGCTTCGCCTTACCTTCTTCTTCTAATAACGTAACGCGTAGCATATGATCACTACTCAAATCAAAGGGACGTGCAATCTCCTTATCGATCAATGTATTAATAGCATCCTTTGATAAACCATCGATCTTGATGTTCTTCTCTAATGCCCACTGATCCTCTGACATCACCTCTTGATACGCTACGCCGTCTTCTTGCTTATAGACCGTACGTAATACCTCATGACGATTGATAATTGCGTTTATGGAAGATTGTAGGATCTCAATATCAATAGCGCCACTGATCTCAAAAACTCCTGGCATATGATAACTAGAACTCCCTTGTTCTAACTGATCGATAAACCATAGTCTTTCCTGTGCAAAGGATAGTGGAATACGCTTTGGACGCTCAACACTACCGATGCTTACTACACTGCTCTTCTCTAAACTATCAATATAACTACACAAGTCTACTAACCTGGTGTAACTAAACAAGTCTCTAATACGAATATCTACTTCAAACTCACCTCGGATATAAGTCGCTACTCTGGTCGCTAGTAAGGAATGACCTCCCAATACAAAGAAATCATCCTCTATACCTACTCTTTCTATGCCTAATAACTCTGACCAATACTGGGATAACTTCACTTCAGTAATCGTCTGTGGAGCTACATATTCAACTCCCTGTAGCTCGGATACATCAACACTTGGTAAAGACTTCTTATCTACCTTACCATTGCGGTTCAATGGTAGACTATCCAGTAGCACCCATAACTGTGGGATCATATAGTCTGGCAGGCGCTCACTTAAACCACTTATAATACCTTCTCGATCTAAATCTGCTTCTACAACTACATAACCTACCAAACGCTTTACGCCCTGACTATCGGTAGTCACCTGAACAACGCCCTGTACAACTCCTGCCACATCATGTAAAACACTCTCGATCTCCCCTAGCTCGATGCGATACCCTCTAATCTTTACCTGATCGTCCTTACGACCTACAAAGGCAATACTACCATCAGGTAACCATCGGGCTAAATCTCCTGTCTTATATAAACGCTCCCCTTCCTTAAACGGATGAGCGATAAACTTCTCACTAGTTAATTCCTCTCTATTTAAATAGCCTCTGGCTAAGCCGGATCCACCTAAACATAACTCGCCTACTACGCCTACTGGTAAAACCTCTAGACTATCGCCTAAAATGTAGGTCTGCATATTCGATAATGGATAACCGATCGGAACGGTAACTCCTAGACTCGCTACGGAATCAATCGGGTAATA
Organism: Aquimarina sp. KJ22-3; assembly: GCF_055808215.1. Taxonomy (NCBI): domain Bacteria; kingdom Pseudomonadati; phylum Bacteroidota; class Flavobacteriia; order Flavobacteriales; family Flavobacteriaceae; genus Aquimarina; species Aquimarina sp. KJ22-3. Next base: position 4,331,844 of record NZ_CM147859.1, read on the forward strand.
CGTCGCAAAAACAGTAGTCTCGGTAGGACCATACACATGAATCAATCGATCACTACCCAAAGCTGACAAGGCTCGCTCTACATGAGGAACAGAGACCAGCTCTCCTCCAAATAATAACTTACGAACACCCGATAAGCCGTCTACATCATAATCCACAAAAGAATTAAACAGCGCCGTAGTCATAAAACTAACCGTAATATCATAACGCTTAAACACTCCACTTAACTCTGAAGCATAAGGGGCCTCTGATTCACTGATCATATATAAACTAGCTCCGCTTAATAAACTACCAAAAATCTCATAGGTAGATCCATCAAAGGCATAGTTCGACCATTGTAACACGCGATCATCTTCGCCGATAACAATACTACCCTGATCATAGATCAATGTCAAAATATTTTCCTGGGTGATCTCGATACCTTTGGGACGACCTGTCGTACCTGAGGTATACATCACATAGGCCGAAGAAGTAATATCACCTTCAAAATCAAATCCAGATACTGGATATCCTGTAAACTGATTATACTCCAAATACAAGGATGCATCAAGACCTATCTCATTGTATAAATCTATATCATTACTAACGATACATGATAAATCTGCATCTTCCTGGATATAGGATAATCGTGATAAAGGTAAGGTAGGGTCTAAAGGAACATACACCCCGCCTGATTTTAAAACTCCTAAAATACTTACGATCATCTCTGTACTACGACGGAATAAAATACCTACTCCTGATCCTAAGCTAACCCCTTGAGATCTCAAGCAGTGTGCTAACTGGTTCGATAACTCATCTAGCGCTCTATAGGTAAGCTCCTCCTCTTTGTAAACCAAAGCAACCTTATCGGGATGTGCCGCTACTTGTCTTGAAAATACATCCAAAATCGTTTGATCTGTTGCATACCCAACTTCTGTCTGGTTAAAATCAAATACCACTTCTTGCTCTTCCCTGGCCGATAACATCTTTAATCCTCCTATCGCCTGACTCGTATCCCTAATGATACTTCTCAGCAAGATCTCAAAGTGAGCCACTAACCTGGTAATGGTCTCTGCCTTGAATAAATCTGTACAATAGCCAATCGTTAGTCCTAGACCATCCTCTAGCTCAGCCATAGAAACGGTCATCTCAAACTTTGCGCTTTGACCACCAAAACCATACTCCTCTAACTCAAAGCCATCATTAGATTGACTCGTATCACTATCCAATACCTCATTGTTCTGTAATGCAAACATTACCTGGAATAGAGGACTGCGACTCATATCTCTATTGCGTACCACCTCACTTACTATCTTCTCAAAGGGAACCTGCTGATGCTCATAAGCACTCAAAGTCGTATCCTTTACCTGAGCCAGTAACGCCTCAAAACTTGGATTACCACTCAAATCACTTCTTAAGGCCAAAGTGTTGACAAAAAAGCCGATCAAGCCCGATACCTCTTCCTGTTCTCTATTCGCTATAGGAGTACCTATACAAATATCATCCTGACCACTATATCTATACATCAACACCTTAAAGGCACTTAATAGCGTCATAAACAAAGTACTCCCCTTAGCTTTAGAAATAGCCTTTAAACCTTCTAAAATATCTGAACTCAAATCAAAGCTTAGACTATCCCCTGCCATACTCTGTTCCTTGGGGCGTACATAATCCAGGGGTAACTCCAAGGGACTAACTCCTGATAAGGTATCCCTCCAATAGCCTAGCTGTGTAGCTAAGCGATCTCCAGATAGATATTCTCGTTGCCAAATACTATAGTCCGCATATTGAATCGGTAAATCAGCTAAAGCTAAAGCTTCACCTTTTAACTCCGAACGGTAATACCCTAATAACTCTTCTAACAATATCGGATGAGACCAGCCATCAGAAGCAATATGATGCATGTTAAAGATCAATAGCTTCGCTTTACCTTCTTCTTCTAATAACGTAACGCGTAGCATATGATCACTACTCAAATCAAAGGGACGTGCAATCTCCTTATCGATCAATGTATTAATAGCATCCTTTGATAAACCATCGATCTTGATGTTCTTCTCTAATGCCCACTGATCCTCTGACATCACCTCTTGATACGCTACGCCGTCTTCTTGCTTATAGACCGTACGTAATACCTCATGACGATTGATAATTGCGTTTATGGAAGATTGTAGGATCTCAATATCAATAGCGCCACTGATCTCAAAAACTCCTGGCATATGATAACTAGAACTCCCTTGTTCTAACTGATCAATAAACCATAAACGTTCCTGTGCAAAGGATAGTGGAATACGTTCTGGACGCTCAACACTACCGATGCTTACTACACTGCTCTTCTCTAAACTATCGATATAACTACACAAGTCTACTAACCTGGTGTAACTAAACAAGTCTCTAATACGAATATCCACTTCAAACTCACCTCGGATATAAGTAGCTACTCTGGTCGCTAGTAAGGAATGACCTCCCAGTACAAAGAAATCATCCTCTATACCTACTCTTTCTAAGCCTAATAACTCTGACCAATACTGGGATAACTTCACTTCTGTAACCGTCTGAGGGGCTACGTATGCTGTTGTTCCTAATCCTCCTAAATCTTCTTGAGCCAGGAACATCGACAATAGCTTTTTACCATCTACCTTATCACTTAAGTTAATTGGCATTTCATCTACGATCATGTAATGCGATGGATGCATATAGGCAGGCAATTCCCCCTTACATAACTCACGCAATTCATCTATTACTGAAGATGTTTCCTGAGAAACAGAATTCAAAACAACAAATGATAATAGATATTCCTGTCCATCATCCGCCTTATATACCATAACATGGCAATCAGACACTCGGTTGTCCTTACGGATGCATGATGCAATTTCTTCTAACTCTACTCGATGTCCACGGATTTTCACTTGGTTATCAGAACGCCCGATAAACTCCATGTTTCCGTCAGGCAACCAGCGACCTAAATCTCCGGTTTTATACATAACATCCCCTAATAAATCTTCAAAAGGATTTGCAATAAAACTCTGCGCAGTACGCTCTGGCAAACCAAGATAACCGGCTCCCACACCTACTCCACTAACGCAAATTTCCCCGATCACTCCTATAGGACATAAGTTACCTTGTTTATCCAAAATCACGGCATTCATGTTCTGAATAACCTTTCCGATAGGCACTCGTGAATGATTTGATGGTAATACTTCTAAAATCTCGTATTGAATCACATCATCTGATGCCTCACAAGGCCCATAACCATTCACTAATCCCATATTAGGGTATAAACGTTTTAGTTCGTTGATTAACATTGGAGGAATCGATTCTCCAACAAGCATTACCCAATCCAAATGTGGAAGTGCAACCCCAGATGAAATGTTCTTTATATGTTCTAATAAGCCCCACATGTAAGTAGGAACAAACTCGACAAGGCTTACTTGATGTTCTGTTATAATTTTTAATAATTTATTGTAATCCAGTAGATCATATTTATCGACGATTACACATGCTCCTCCTTTCAAAACAGGGCCTAGCATTTGCCATACGGAAATATCTGAACCTATCCCTGCACTTTGTAAAAACCTGAAATCATCTGGCAAATTCATTAGTTCATACTCTGCCAAAATATGGTTCATCGCCCCATCATGACGTGTAATCGCTCCTTTGGGCTCTCCTGTAGATCCAGATGTGTACAACACATATGCCCAGCTGTCTAAACGATTTTGATTCTCCACGTTATCAACTGGCATTGATGATAGATCCTTTTGATCTCGAATAATGATGTTTCTCTTATTAAAATAAGACATCCTCAACTCATTACTGCATTTATCCACAAGAATAATTCTGGATTGAGGGATATCTTCTAAAGTTGCCAAGAACTCACTAGTTGTGATCAACGTAGTCATCTCAGGTTTGGATAACATCAATCCTATACGATGTGACGGATTCTGTGTGTCTAGTGGCGTATAAATACCTCCACTTTTGATGATCCCCATCAAACATCCCAAAAACTCCGGACAACGATCTAAATACACTCCTACACAATCTGAAGAAGTTACTCCCAGATTACGAAGTAAATGTCCTAATCGATTAGCATACTCATTTAGTTCTTTATAATTCCAGACCTGATCATTATGAACAACAGCAACCGAAGTCTCATAGGTCGCAGCAATATCTTCAAAACGAACATTGATCGGACGATCATTACCTAAATCTACACTATCCGCATTAAACCAATCTCCATCAACTGTTGCAGCGCGTCCTAAAATTAGATCGCGTTCATCCTCTAGAAGAATAGATAACTCATCTATTCGGTGCGTGCTATTAGCAAGCACAGATTGTAGCAATTCCTCATAATGATAGAACATGCGTTCTACAGTAGATTGCGTAAATAAATCTGTACAATACTCGATGGTGATTTGTAAATCCCCATTATCTTCTCTTGCACTGTATTTTAAATCAAATTGAGAAATTTTTCGATCAAACGATAGTTGTTCTAATTCAAATCCTTCAGATTCGTAATGTACATCAATCTCTGATTCTTCATTATTTTGCAACACAAACATTACCTGAAACAGTGGACTACGGCTCATATCACGTTGTTTCACCACTTCATTCACAATTTTCTCAAAAGGAACCTGCTGATATTCATAAGCTTCTAGCGTAGTATCCTTAACCTGAGCCAGTAATTCCTCAAAACTCGGATTACCGCTTAGATCACTTCGCAATGCCAAAGCATTGATAAAGAATCCTATTAAACCTGCAACCTCTTCTTGTTCACGGTTTGCAATCGGAGTACCTATACAGATATCTTCTTGCCCACTATAACGATACATTAGTACCTTAAAGGCACTAAGCAAGGTCATAAACATAGTGACTCCTTGCTCTTTGGACAGTTCTTTGATCTTATTTACTATTGAACGATCCAGTGTAAAGTCCAACGTATTCCCATCCAAACTCTGTTCTTTTGGTCTGGCAAAATCCAAAGGTAATTCTAAAGGTTTAACGCCTGAGAGTTTATTTTTCCAATATCCTAATTGCGTCTTTAATCTGTTTCCTGAAAGATATTCTCTTTGCCAAATACTATAATCCGCATATTGAACAGGTAAAGAAGGTAAATTTACTTCTTCATTCAAGAGTTCTCCTCTATAAAAACTCAACAATTCTTCTAATAAAATAGGTTGTGACCATCCATCTGAAGCGATATGATGAATATTAAAAATCAACTGCTTAACTACTCCTTCATTTTCTAACAGAGTAACTCTTAGCATATGATCTTTGCTTAGATTAAAAGATCTATTGATCTCTCTATCTATAGTATTTTCTAATTCTTCTGAAGTTATTTTACTAATATCAATGGTAGGTTCAAAAGACCATAAATCTTCTGGCATGACCTCTTGATAGGTAACTCCATTTTGTTCTTTATATATGGTTCTTAATACCTCATGGCGATTTACAATTCTATTGATAGCACGTTCTAAAACTGCTCGATCCAAAGTTCCTGAGATCTCAAAAACCCCTGGCATGTGATAACTCGCACTTCCTTCTTCTAATTTGTCAATAAACCATAAACGTTCTTGTGCAAATGATAACGGAACAAATTCTGGTCTTTCTTCTGCTTTGATACCAGACACTTCTGATTGTTCCAGCGTTTCGATATAGGTAGCTAAGTTTCGGATGGTAGTATATCTAAATATGTCTTTTATTCGGATATCTACGTTACAATGACTTCTGATAAAAGTAGTAACCCGAGTTGCCAATAGAGAATGCCCTCCTAAGGCAAAGAAATCATCATCAACACCTACCTTTTCTACTTTTAACAGCTCTTGCCAATATGTAGCTATTGTTATTTCTAACTCACTCTCAGGCTCGGTATACTCAACCCGTAACACATCTTTGATTTCGGCCTTTGACAACGATTTTCTATCGATCTTACCATTACTTGTTAACGGCATTTCATCCAATGGCACCCATAATTGAGGGACCATGTATTCTGGTAATCTACTCTTTAGTAGTGCTACTATTTTTTCTCTATCAAAATCTGTTTCGGCCACTATATAACCAGCCAGGAAATTATTTCCTATGCCATCTTCTTTCACTACAATTACGCCTTGGTTTATCTCTTCGACTTCTTGTAGTACACTTTCTATTTCTCCCAGCTCGATACGATACCCTCTTATTTTTACCTGGCTGTCTTTACGCCCGATAAATTGTACGCTTCCGTCTGGTAGCCATCTCGCTAAATCCCCAGTTTTATAGATGCGTTCTCCATCAATAAAAGGATGGGCGATAAACTTCTCTTTAGTTAGTTCTTCTTTGTTCAAATAACCTCTCGACAAACCTACTCCTCCTACGCATAGTTCACCTACGAATCCAAAAGGTTGCAGATTATTATTTTCGTCAAGGATGTACACACTTGAATTTCCTATCGGTCTACCAATTGGAACTACATGATATGTGGTATCTTTTTCAAACTTATGAATCGTTGAGTTAATTGTATTTTCGGTTGGTCCATAAGAATTGTATAGGTTAGCTTTTATTTTCGAACCTATTCTCTCGCTAAATTTGTTATAGTCCTGTAATGATAGTTTATCTCCTCCTGAAATGATATGACGTAAACAAGAAATCCTTGAAATATCCTCTTCACTAAGTGTTTCTAATAATTCATGAAGTAACGCTGGAGGCATTTTTACCAAAGTAACCTGGTGCTGTTCTATTGCAGAAACAAAATTTCTTTGTAAATCAAATTTGAAATCTGGCGAAGCAATCACGCATTTCATTCCTATAGTCAAAGGGAGCATATATTCTTCTAATGTCCCATCAAAACTGAATGAACGATAAAACAATGTGGTATCCTTGGTATCTAAAGCATAGAATTTTCTGTAAAAAAGCAACCTTGAAACCAAAGAGCGTTGTTCTATCATTACTCCTTTAGGTTTTCCCGTAGTTCCTGATGTATAAATTACATAGGCCAGATTTGAAGATGAGATAGAAGCTGTTGCTGTGAACTGCTTTGAAAAATCTTTTTGGGTTTCAATAAATGCGGAAATAGCGTTTTCATCTATGCACATTTTGCAAGAACTATCAGAAAGCAAATAATCTATTCTGTCTTGAGGGTAGGAAAGGTCTACAGGCACATAGGTTCCTCCGGATTTAAGTATTGCTAGGATGGAAATCATCATCCATTCACTTCGATCCAAAAGTATTCCAACCATATCTTCTGATTGAATATCATTTTGAGATTTCAAGTAGTTCGCAAATTGATTAGACAGTTCATCTAATTCTTTATAAGTTAGTTCTCTATCCTCGAAAACCAAAGCAATATTATCTGGTGTTTTTGCTACTTGAGTCGAAAATAAATCAGTGATTGTTTGGTCTTTATCAAAATCAAATGTTGTTTCATTGAAATTATATAATAATCGATCTGACTCCTCTGCTGAAAGCATTCTCAAATTCCCTATTTCGGTACTTGGATCAATAAGAATACTGTTGAGTAGTAATTCAAAATGTTCTACTAAATCTTGTATGGTTTCTGCCTTGAATAAATCCGTACAATACTCTACTCGAAGAGTAATACCTTCTTCGGTCTCTACCGCATTAAAGTTTAAATCAAATTTAGTGTTATAGTTACCAAAACCATACTCCTCTAACTCAAAGCCATCATTAGATTGACTCGTATCACTATCCAATACCTCATTGTTCTGTAATGCAAACATCACCTGGAATAGTGGACTGCGACTCATATCTCTATCGCGTACCACCTCACTTACAATCTTCTCAAAGGGAACCTGCTGATGCTCATAAGCACTCAAAGTCGTATTCTTTACCTGAGCCAGTAATGCCTCAAAACTTGGATTACCACTTAAATCACTACGCAATGCCAAAGTGTTGACAAAAAAGCCGATCAAGCCCGATACCTCTTCCTGTTCTCTATTCGCTATAGGGGTACCTATACAAATATCATCCTGACCACTATACCTATACATCAACACCTTAAAGGCACTTAATAGCGTCATAAACAAGGTACTCCCCTTAGCTTTAGAAATAGCCTTTAAACCTTCTAAAATATCTGAACTCAAATCAAAGCTTAGACTATCTCCTGCCATACTCTGTTCCTTGGGGCGTACATAATCCAGGGGTAACTCCAAGGGACTAACTCCTGATAAGGTATCCCTCCAATAGCCTAGCTGTGTAGCTAAGTGATCTCCTGATAGATACTCCCGTTGCCAAATACTATAGTCCGCATACTGAATCGGTAAATCAGCTAACGCTAAAGCTTCACCTTTTAACTCCGAACGGTAATACCCTAATAACTCTTCTAACAATATCGGATGAGACCAGCCATCAGAAGCAATATGATGCATGTTAAAGATCAATAGCTTCGCCTTACCTTCTTCTTCTAGTAACGTAACTCGTAGCATATGATCACTACTCAAATCAAAGGGACGTGCAATCTCTTTATCGATCAATGTATCGATAGCTTCTTTGGATAAACCATCGATCTTGATATGCTTCTCTAATCTCCACTCATCCTTTGGCAGCCCCTCTTGATACGCTACGCCGTCTTCTTGCTTATAGACCGTACGTAATACCTCATGACGATTGATCACCTTATTGATCGAGCCTACTAATACATCTTTATCTAAAACCCCACTGATCTCAAAAACTCCTGGCATATGATAACTAGAACTCCCTTGTTCTAACTGATCAATAAACCATAGACGCTCCTGTGCAAAGGATAGTGGAATACGCTTTGGACGCTCAACACTACCGATGCTTACTACACTGCTCTTCTCTAAACTATCAATATAACTACACAAGTCTACTAACCTGGTGTAACTAAACAAGTCTCTAATACGAATATCCACTTCAAACTCACTGCGGATATAAGTAGCTACTCTGGTCGCTAGTAACGAATGACCTCCCAATACAAAGAAATCATCCTCTATACCTACTCTTTCTACGCCTAATAACTCTGACCAATACTGGGATAACTTCACTTCAGTAATCGTCTGAGGGGCTACATATTCAACTCCCTGTAGCTCGGATACATCAACACTTGGTAAGGACTTCTTATCTACCTTACCATTGCGGTTCAATGGTAGACTATCCAGTAGTACCCATAACTGTGGGATCATATAGTCTGGTAGACGCTCACTTAAACCACTTATAATACCTTCTCGATCTAAATCTGCTTCTACAACTACATAACCTACCAAACGCTTTACGCCTTGAGCATCCGTTGTAACCTGAACAACGCCCTGTACAACTCCTACTACATCATGTAAAACACTCTCGATCTCCCCTAGCTCGATGCGATACCCTCTAATCTTTACCTGATCGTCCTTACGACCTACAAAGGCAATACTACCATCGGGTAACCATCGGGCTAAATCTCCCGTCTTATATAAACGCTCCCCTTCCTTAAACGGATGAGCGATAAACTTCTCACTAGTTAATTCCTCTCTATTTAAATAGCCTCTGGCTAAGCCTGATCCGCCTAAACATAACTCGCCTACTACGCCTACTGGTAAAACCTCTAGACTATCGTCTAAAATGTAGGCTGTACTGTTCTTAATCGGCTTACCGATAGGAAGATCCTGATCCTGATCTCCTAAAATTGTATGCGTTGTCGAAAATGTAGTGTTCTCTGTAGGACCATATCCATTGAGTAATTTCAAATCTGGGTAAGCTTCCTTGATTCTATTGGTATACTTATACAATACCTTATCTCCTCCTACTAGTAAATACGATAATCCAGAGAAAATACTTAGATCTTCCTCCACGACCTGATGAAACCAAGAGGCTGTCATCCATAATGTAGTGACCTTATGAGTATCAATTAAATTCCCTAAAGATGAGGAATCTAATAGTGAATCCATATCACTTAAAATCAAACATCCTCCATTGAGTAAGGTCCCCCAAAACTCTATTGTAGTTGCATCAAATGATACTGAACCCGTAGATAACCAAACTGTATCGGTATCTAATGGAATGTAATCACAACTCTTGGATAAACTAACTACATTATCATGAGTAATCATTACCCCTTTTGGCATACCAGTAGATCCAGAGGTATACATCACATAACTTAAAGTATCTGGATTAATAACAACCGAAGGTAAATCTGTAGGTAAATCTGATACTGCATCTCTAAATGATGCTATAAAAGAAGGATCAATAGTAATTTTACAACCACTATCTGATTCTATATGAGCAATCCTATCTGCTGGATAACCAGAATCAATAGGAACATAAGCACCTCCTGATTTTAAAATACCTAATAACGATACCAATAACCAAGAGCCTCGCTCTAGTTTAACTCCTACCAAATCATCCAAACCGATCTGGTGATTGGATAATAAATAATGTGCTAACTGATTGGATAAAACATCCAACTCCGTATATGTCAAAGCAACTGCTCCATCCCTGATCGCTACACGATCCCCATAATCTGCTGCAATAGCACTAAAACAATCTACAATCGATGAACCATAACCATAATCCAAATCTGTAGCGTTAAATCCATCTAATATCTGGGAACGGTCTGATTCAGAAAGTATTGATAATTCACTCACTTCTCCATTGGGTTGACTAATAATAGCGCCTAACAACTGTTCGAAATGAGAAGCCATATTTCTTATGGTAGCTTCTGTAAATAAGTCTGTGCAATATTCGATAGTTACCGCTAAACCTTCAGCTGTATTTGATATAAAAAATGTGAGGTCAAATTTTGAAATAGTTTTTTCAAAATGTACTTCTTTCAATGCAAAATCATGAGCTGTCAATCCTCCTTCTTCAAGTGCTTCCTCGTTTTCATCCATTACGAACATTACCTGAAATAATGGACTGCGACTCACATCTCTAGAATCGGTAACTTTATTTACAACTTTCTCAAAAGGTACTTGTTGATATTCATAAGCTTCTAAAGTGGTTTCTTTTACCTGGCTTAATAGTTCAACAAAACTCTCCTCTCCACTCACATTACTGCGTAAGGCCAAAGTATTAACGAAAAAACCTATTAAATCAGCCACTTCAGACTGCTCTCTATTGGCTATAGGAGTACCCACACAAATATCTTGCTGACCACTATATTTATGCAACAACACCTTAAAGGCTGCTAATAGCGTCATGTACATCGTTGTACCCTGATCCTGAGACAAGGTTTTCAAGCCTTCCCAAAGTTTAGCATCAAAAACAAAATCAATATTTCTACCGGCAATACTTTGTTCGTGAGGACGCCCATAATCTAATGGTAACTCTAATGGAGTAACATCAGCTAATTTATTATTCCAATACGCTAGCTGGTTTTCTAACTGCTCGCCAGATAAATATGTTCTTTGCCAAATGCTATAATCTGAATACTGAATATCCAAAGGTGGTAAAACATCTTTCTCTCCGGAAACCTCTCCCCAGTAAATGGTCAATAATTCTTGAAGTAAAATAGGTTGAGACCATCCATCTGAAGCGATATGATGCATATTAAAGATGAGTTGCTTTACCACACCTTGATCTTCTAACAAGGTAACTCTCAACATATGGTCTGTACTCAAATCAAAAGGCTTGTTGATTTCATCATCAATGATATTTTCAACTTCCTTTTTGTCTTTTCCAGAAATATCAAGAATAGGTTCAAAAGCCCATTGATTTTTATCCATTACTTCCTGGTAAGGAACCCCATTGTCTTCTTTGTATATGGTACGTATGATTTCGTGCCGATTCACAATGGTTCTTATAGAACTTTCTAATACGTTCATATCCATTGGACCTGAAACCATAAAAACTGCTGGCATATGATAATGGATACTTCCTTCTTCAAGCTGATCGATAAACCACAAACGTTCCTGAGCAAAAGAAAGAGGTATTTTTCCCTTCTTTGCTTTAGAATTAACTGTGATTTTTTCTCTTTTTACAGTACCTGTTTCATTCTCAGTAGAAGATTTCTTCAAAAAAGAAATGATCTCATTTTTATACGGTTTTATAGAGCTCATAAATTCTTTATCCAACTCTTTCCCTTTTGATAATTTAATTTTCAAATTATCTCCATCTAAAAAGAATGTAATTCCTTTATCAAGAGCCTTGTCAAATATATCTATGATACTTATTGATGCTGTATTGTTCATTTTCTTGAATTGGTATTTGTAATTTAATTTTGTCTTAAAACCTCTAAAAAAGAGATGCGAACTCCTTCTCAAAACCTTTTAAAAGCAAAGTTTTGAGGTTAGAAATCTTGTATTTAAGGATGAATTTCGGTGTCGTTTCTTCTAAAAGAATTGTGTGAAATAAGCTGAAGAAAAGACTACAGATGCTATGGCTTTTCAACCAATAATCACATCATTATTTGTATGCGTCGGGTGTATAGTTGACATGAATATCATCTAGACCTCTTGTAATTGTTTTATTTGATGATCTTTGTACACTTTGCCGTACTTAAATTCAATTAATCTTTCTGCACAATCAAAGTATTCGTCATCGTGTGTTACTGCGATCAAAGTTTTTCCTGAAGCAGTAATTTTTTGGATTAACTTTTCGTAAAAGTACTTTCTAAATCTTGGGTCTTGTTCTGCTGCCCATTCGTCGAGTACAATAATCTCTTTTCTCTCGAGAAGCGCATAGATAAGTGCCAACCTTTTCTGCTGTCCTTTTGACAAGGTTAGGTTAAACACCTTCTTTTCATCATCTATTTTCAAGATACTGGAGATCTTCATTTCTTCGATCAAGCTATTTAGTTCTGCATTGATCGGATCAATATCGAAACCATTATAGTTTTCATCAAACAAATAGGTATCGGTAAAAATACTTGATATCTGATCTCTGTAAAATGGGTAATTTTCTGCACTAATCTTATGATCATTTAGGTAAATATTACCAGAAATAGGTAGATATAAACCAGTAAGTAAATTGATAAATGTACTTTTCCCACTTCCGTTACCTCCTGTAATGAAAACGCACTCTCCCTTATTAATCGTTAAGTTAATAGGCCCCAAAGTAAAAGTAGATTGTTTTTCCTTATCTGTATATTCATATACCAGATTTTCGAATCTCAGGCTTTGGAAAGATTCATTGATATCGGTCAAATCCCCGTATCCAATACTAATGGATTGAGATGCATTAATGATCTGATTAAATTCGTCCACACGTTTGTACGCGGTGTTCATTCGAGTGAATTCTTCAACTTCGGAAACCAGCACTGTAAGAGGCCCTGTCAAAAAGAATATGATCATAATAAAACTTGCAATTACCGAAGCTTCAACACTCATCAATACAGGAAGTACAAACAGGATCACCCCTATTACCAAATATACTGCATGACTAGCCAAAAGTTCATTAATAATATACTTTGACAATATCTTTATATTCAGTGATTTCATTCCGTTTCTCACTTCGCTGATATATTTAAAGATAGCTCCACTTCTTGTAATACTGGTTTTGATTTCTTTAAAACCTCTTAAAAAGTTATTCGTGTGTTGCTCGTTGGTATTCTGGAGATCTCGCAGGTCTTCTATATCATTTCCGATAGATATATTCCTGAAATAAAACACTATGGTTAGTACCAGCAATACCGAGGATAAAATTAGCGCCGCGAAAAAATGCGTATAAAACATATAAGAAACGCCTATTAGCGTCATAACTCCGGCTTTAAAAACCTCAATAAATGTGGTTGGAAATCGTTGGATAGTTCCCACATCTCCCATAAGCGTTCGTATTCTATCCTGACCTAATTCCTGAAATTCATAATAATTAGTAAATCGTAATTTATCAAAAATAGAAAGTGCCAGGTCTGTTCCAAAGGTACACGTCAGTTTTACCATATGAGACTGAAAATATCTGGAAACGATAAAGGACAAAACCATTGCTCCAGCATAAAAAATAGCATCATACTCTTCTACAATTGAAATAGGTAATGGTTCACCTGTGATTTTGGTATCGATAAATGCAAGTAACATTGTAATCCATACACTATCGATTAAACCTAAAAGCGCTAGAAAAACGAAAAACAGGTTGGATTTTTTGTTTAAAAGTTTAAAAAATTTCATTTCAAATTAATTTATGAGTTAAAAATCTCGGCGATTACCTTGGCTTCTTCTTTTTCAAAGTAGAAATCATAAGAAGCTCTAAATGCAGTTTCCATAATATTCAATGCAGAATCAATGATTTCTGGTGTAATATTGAGTGGTGGTACGATTCTGACTACATTATCATGATGCCCACCTACTTCAAACAGCAAACCATTTTCGAAGCATACTTGTCTAAAATGACTTACAAATTCTGGGAAAGGCTCTTTACTTTCGATGTCTTTTACAATTTCAACACCTATCATTAGTCCCTGACCTCTAACATCTCCAATCACAGGATAGCGGTTTTGTAATCTCTTTAAACCATCTTTCAACAGCACTTCCATCTTTTTTACATGGTCCTTTAGATTGTATTTTTTCACAAAATCGAAGGCGCCTTTGGCAGCTGCAAGACTTGCTTGATTACATCTAAAAGTCCCGATATGTGCTCCTGGCCCCCAAGCCTCGATTTCTTTCTTGTAAATGATTCCTGATAATGGTAAGCCAATACCCCCTAGTCCTTTAGAAATTGTAATAATATCAGGTTGCGCATCGGTATTCATAAATGCCAAGAACTCTCCCGTTCTGAAAAAACCACTCTGAATTTCATCAAATACAACCAGCACATCATTCTCATGAGCGATTCGTACTAACTCTTCCAGATATCCTTTTTCTGGAACGATATTACCACCTTCACCTTGAATTGGCTCTACTACAATGGCAGCTGGTTTAGGAATACCAGAATGGCTATTTTTGAAAATACTCTCAAAGTATTCCAGGCAACTCGCTTTATCATAGTTGTTTCCTTTGGCTCTATACGGATAATTAAAAGGGGCGAAATGCACATTTGGCATTAAGGAAGTAATGTTGTTTCTAAAACCAGTATCCGAGGTAAGGGCTAAAGCACCAGAACTCATTCCGTGATACCCTCCTCTAAAAGAAATAATAGTATCCCTTCCGGTTTTAATTTTAGCAAGTTTTATTGCTGCTTCAATAGCATCAGAACCCGTAGGTCCACCAAAACTTACTTTATACTGACCTTTAAAAGAGGATGGTAATTGATCCAAAATCTCTTCAATCACTGCCATTTTAGTTTCTGTTGGAAAATCTAATACATGGATCACATTTTCGATTTGTTCTTTTACATTTTGTAAAACCTCTTCATTGCTATGTCCCACGTTTAATACCCCGCAACCTGCAAAAAAATCGATAAAATGATTCCCATCCATGTCTTCAATAATGGCTCCTTTGGCCTTTTTGATAGCTATTGGCATTTTTCTTGGGTAGGAAACAATACTACCTTCGATTTTTTGCTGGAGATGCAATAATTCCCTAGACTTTTTCCTGGTACTTCTGAAGTTATTATACGTGACGTCTCTGCAAGATGCATTTTTGAAAAATCTTTCATACTTAATTCTTTTACTGATTGATACTATTTGTTTGACCCGAACCTGATTGAAGTTTTACCGTTCGGAAAAAGATGTTATATATCAGGTATTGATATACTTTGGTAAGAACAAGATTGTTCTATACTACTCTATGTTTCTTAATTAAAAAATGTTTATGCTTAATGGATTTAGAAATCTAATACCTCGAATTCTTCGGTTTCCTGATCTGCGGTAATCAATTTGATATATTTTGAAAACTCTGCAATCGTTGTAAATTCAAAGTAAATTCGAATAGGTACTTCTACGGAGAAATGATCACTGATCAAAGTTGATAAACGAACAATCATTAAAGAATGTCCTCCTAAGGTGAAGAAATCATCGTGAATTCCTATTTTTTCTACTTTCAATAAGTTGCTCCATAGCTCCGCCAGTTTTATCTCTATCTCTGTTTCAGGAGCGACATACGCACTATTCAATAATTCTGCTACATCAGGATCTGGTAATGACTTTCTGTCTACCTTTCCATTACTGGTTAAAGGCATCTCATCTAATGTAATCCATAACTGAGGGACCATATAATCTGGTAATTTATCCTTTAGAATTTCTATGGTGTTTTCTCTATCAAAATCGGTCTCGGATACTACGTATCCTACCAAACGTTTGATCCCTGCTTCATCTTCTTTAACCAAAACTACAGCTCGTGTAATTGCTGGTAATTCTAATACAGCAGTCTCTATCTCACCAAGTTCTATACGATATCCTCGTAACTTCACCTGACTATCATTTCTACCAATAAAATCAACATTACCATCGGGTAACCATCTGGCCAAATCTCCAGTCTTGTACAACAACTCTCCTTCATTGAATGGATGCGGTACAAACTTCTCTGAGGTTAATTCCTCTTTGTTGAGATATCCTTTGGATACACCTGATCCACCGATATATAACTCTCCTGCTATACCAATCGGTAGCAATTGCTGATTCGAATCCAGAATGTAAAATGTAGTATTGGATAATGGCTTACCAATTGGAACGCTCGATAAACGATCTAAACTAGAAATATCTTCAGCCTCAAAATACGAACTATCTATCGTAGTCTCGGTCGTACCATAACTGTTGATGATACGAACTCTGTCTCCAAAACGTTCTAATAAATGCTTGAAATCTACTGTAGAGCATACATCTGATCCCAGGATCAATAAACGTAACCATGAAATTGGTAATGACTCTTCATATACATAATCCATTAGAGGAATGGCTAATGAAGGTGTTAACTCTATAATATTGATCTGATGTAAGGCTAATAATTGATACAGTTCTTTAAAATTAAACATTGTAACCTTTGGACAGATCACCATCGTACCTCCGAATAAAAGACTACGACATACATCGCCAGTAAACACATCAAATGAGAAACTCGCCATCTGCAATAATCTAGTATCCTCATCCAGACCATACTCATCTTTCCAGCTTAACGCTATATTTAATAAAGAAGCATGAGTAACCATCACTCCTTTTGGATGTCCTGTCGTTCCAGAAGTGTAAATTACACAAATCAAGTCATCAACCTGTAGAGAAGTCTCTACATCTTCTGTCGATTCTTTGCTAATGGCATCCCACCCACTATCCAGTAACACAACATCCAATCCTTCTTTGATGGATATTGATTCTGCATCAACACTACTACTAAGTACAATGCCTACTTCAGAATCCTCGAGCATATGCTTAATACGGTCTGATGGATATTCTGGATCAATAGGCACATAAGCACCTCCGGATTTAATAACTCCCAAAACCCCGACAATCATCTCGATCGATCTGGATATACTAATCCCTACCAAGGTGTTTTCTGTAACTCCTTTATTTCTTAGATGATGTGCCAACTGTGTCGAACGAGCATCCAGTTCTGCATAGGTAAGTGACGCTTCTCCATAAATTACTGCAACCTTATCCGGTGTCTTTTTGGACTGACTAGCAAATACATCAAGGATAGTTTGACCCTTTTTATAAGCAACCTCGGTTTGATTAAAGTCAAACAAAATTTCTTGTTGCTCTTTCTTGGATAATATCGATAATGCCCCTATAACCTGACTCGAATCAAGGATAATGCTCTGTAGCAACACCTCAAAGTGTTTAGCCATTCGTTCTATAGTGGATCTATAGAAAAGGTCAGTACAATATTCTATATCTATAATTAATTCTTCGTTAACCTCGGCAAGATTAAAACTTAAGTCGAATTGTGCTGTACGATCGGCATGAGAAATTTCGTCTAGAGCAAAACCATCATTTTCATAGTTCATTTCGCTATCAGAAAATTTATTATTCTGAAGTGCAAACATTACCTGGAATAATGGGCTGCGACTTATGTCCCGATCTCGTACCACCTCACTTACGATCTTCTCAAAAGGAACCTGCTGATGCTCATAGGCGCCCAAGGTAGTATCCTTTACCTGAGCCAGTAACTCCTCAAAACTTGGATTACCACTCAAATCACTTCTCAGAGCCAACGTATTGACAAAGAAGCCGATTAATCCAGAAACTTCTTCTTGTTCTCTATTGGCTATCGGAGTTCCTATACAAATATCATCCTGACCACTATATCTATGCATCAACACTTTAAAAGCTGTTAGCAAGGTCATGAACAAGGTACTATTTTGATTTTTTGAAATCGCTTTTAGACCATCTAAAACTTCTTTACTTAAAGTAATTTCTAAAGAATTTCCATTGATACTCTGTTCTTTAGGTCGTGTATAATCCAAAGGTAACTCTAGCGGAGCGACCCCTTCTAGCTGATCTTTCCAATATCCTAACTGAGTATCTAAACGATCTCCGGATAAATATTCCCGTTGCCAAATACTATAATCTGCATACTGGATTGGTAATGCCGGTATATCTAATGTTTCATCTTTTAATTCAGAACGATAGTATCCTAATAATTCCTCCAACAAAATTGGATAGGACCAACCATCTGAAGCGATATGATGCATATTAAATATCAATAGCTTCGCTCGACCTTCGCTCTCTAGTAACGTAACTCTCAACATATGATCGCTACTTAAATCAAAGGGACGTTCGATTTCATTACTAATTAAACGTTCTAATGCATCATCTGATAAACCATCGATACTTAAGCTACGTTCTAGTTCCCATGTATTCTCTGGCATCACTTCTTGATACGCAGCACCGGCAGATTCTTTGTAAACGGTACGCAATACTTCATGGCGATTGATCACCTTATTGATCGCATCCTTTAAAAGTTCCGGATTAACTTCTCCTTTTACTTCAAAAAGACTAGGCATATGATAAGAAGCATCTCCTTCGATAAACCTATCAATAAACCACAATCGCTCCTGGGCAAAGGATAAAGGAATTCGTTCTGGACGATCCACATTACCTATACGAACGACAGTACTCTTTTCAAGACTATCGATATAGTTGCATAAATCGACTAATCTTGTATAATTAAATAAATCTCGAATACGTAAATCGACTCCAAACTCACTGCGAATAAATGTTGCCACTCTAGTCGCTAATAATGAATGACCCCCTAATACAAAGAAATCATCATCTATCCCTACTCGATCTACATCTAATAACTCTGACCAATACGCTGCCAAAGCAACCTCAGTAGTCGTTTGAGGAGCTACATAAGTCGTTGTTGTTAATTCTCCTAAATCTTCCTGAGTAAAGAACATGGACAGTAATTGTTTACTATCAACCTTGTTACTCAAATTAATAGGCATTTCATCTATAATCAAATAATGTGATGGATGCATATAAGCAGGCAATTCCCCCTTACATACTTCGCGTAATTCATCCATTACCTTAGATACTTCTTCAGAAACCGAATTTAAAACAACAAAGGATATTAGATATTCTTTATTCTCACTATTCTTATGCACCATAACATGACAGTCTGATACTCGCTCGTCTTTACGAATGCATGATGCAATTTCTTCTAGTTCTATGCGATGTCCACGTATTTTAACCTGACTATCTATTCTTCTTAAAAATTCCATAGTCCCATCAGGTAACCAGCGACCTAAATCTCCAGTTTTATACATAACATCTCCTAACAAATCTTCAAAAGGATTTGCTACAAAACTCTGTGCAGTACGCTCTGGCAAACCAAGGTACCCAGCTCCTACTCCTACTCCGGTAATACCAATCTCTCCGATCACTCCTATAGGACATAAATTGCCTTGTTTATCCAAAATCACGGCATTCATATTATGAATAACCTTTCCGATAGGTACACGAGATTGATTTGATGGTAATGTTTCTACAAACTCATATTGAATCACATCATCTGATGCCTCACAGGGTCCATAACCATTCACTAATCCAATATTTGGATATAAACGTTTTAACTCGTTAATCAACATTGGCGGCACAGACTCTCCTGTTAACATCACCCAGTTCAAATCTGGAAGTGCTATGCCAGATGAAAGATTGTTTATATGCTCTAATAAGCCCCACATATAGGTAGGAACAAACTCGACAAGATTTACTTGATGTTCTGTAATGATATGTAACAACTTATTGTAATCCAACAAATCATATTTATCTACAATCACACAAGTTCCTCCTTTCAAAATCGCCCCTAACATCTGCCACACTGAAATATCAGAACCTATCCCAGCACTTTGTAAAAATCTGAAACCATCTGGTAAATTCATAAGATCGTACTCTGCCAAAATATGGTTCATGGCACCGTCGTGACGCGTAATCGCTCCTTTAGGCTCTCCTGTAGATCCGGATGTATACAATACATATGCCCAGCTGTCTAAACGATTTTGATTCTCAACATTATCAACTGGCATTGATAGCAGATCTCTTTGATCATAGACCTTAACATCTGATTTGCTAGTGCTTGTTTCCAAAGCATTGTCAATTTCATCAATTATGATAATTCTGGATTGAGGCACATCTTCTAAAGTTGCCAGCAACTCGCTAGTTGTGATCAACGTAGTCATCTCAGGTTTGGATAACATCAATCCTATACGATGTGAAGGATTTTGCGTATCTAGTGGTGTATAGACACCTCCACTTTTGATGATCCCCATCAAACATCCCAAAAACTCTGGGCTGCGATCCAAATACACCCCTACACAATCTGAAGAAGTTACTCCCAGATTACGAAGTAAATGCCCTAATCGGTTAGCATATTCATTTAACTCTTTGTAATTCCATACCTGATCATTATGAACAACAGCAACCGAAGTCTTATAATCCGACACTATATCTTCAAAACAAACATTGATCGGACGATCGTTACCCAAATCTACACTGCCTGCATTAAACCAATCTCCATCAGCCGTTCCAACACGTCCTAAAATTAGATCGCGCTCATTATCTAAAAGGATGGATAATTCATCTATTCGTTCTGTACTATTAGCCAGTACCGATCGTAGTAATTCCTCATAGTGATAGAACATGCGTTCTATAGTAGATGGTGAAAATAGATCTGTACAATATTCAATATTAATTTCAAGTTGGTCTCCTGTTTCAGAAACATCATACTTTAAATCATAAGGTGTATTTTCTGTTTCGTAAGATAATTCTACAAGCTTAAAACCTTCAGATTCGTATCTAATTTCAATTTCTGAGTCCTCATTATTCTGAAGAGAGAACATTACTTGAAATAGTGGACTACGACTCATATCACGTTGTTTTACCACTTCATTTACAATCTTCTCGAAAGGAACTTGCTGATATTCATACGCTTCTAGCGTGGTATCCTTAACCTGAGCCAACAATTCTTCAAAACTTGGATTGCCGCTTAGATCACTTCGCAATGCCAATGCATTGATAAAGAACCCTATTAAACCAGCAACCTCTTCTTGTTCACGGTTTGCAATCGGAGTTCCTATACAGATATCTTCTTGTCCGCTATAACGATACATTAATACCTTAAAAGCACTAAGTAAGGTCATAAACATCGTGACTCCCTTTCTCTCTGATAGCTCTTTAACTCCTTTTACTATGGCATCATCTAAGGTATATTGGATGCTAGCTCCATTCATCGTTTGTTCTGCAGGTCTGGCGTGATCTAGCGGAAGTTCTAAAGTATTTAGATCGTTCAACTTCTCGCTCCAATATCCCAATTGAGTTGCCAATCTATCTCCAGAAAGGTATTCTCTTTGCCAAATACTGTAATCTGCATATTGAACAGCTAATGAAGGTAAATCTGTGCTTTCACCCTTAGCTTCACTGCGATATAATTTTAATAATTCTTCAAGTAGAATTGGTTGTGACCATCCATCTGAAGCAATATGATGCATGTTAAAAATCAATCGCTTAGGAGTTCCTTTTTCTTCTAGTAAAGTAACCCTTAGCATATGATCTTTACTTAAATCATAAGGTTTGTTTATTTCTTTATTTATAGTTTTTTCTAATTCTTCGGAAGGCACTTCGTTAATATCAATGATAGGTTCAAAAGACCATACATCTTCTGGCATGATCTCTTGATAGGTAACCCCATCTTGTTCTTTGTATACCGTTCGTAATACTTCATGACGATTAACAATCTTATTGATCGCTCGCTCTAATACCCCTTTATCCAAAGTTCCTGAAATTTCGAAAACTCCAGGCATGTGATAACTGGCACTTCCTTCTTCTAACTTATCAATGAACCACAAACGTTCTTGCGCAAATGATAATGGAATCAAATCCGGTCTTTCTTCTGCTTTGATAACTGACACCTCTGATTGTTCCAGGGTTTCGATATACTTGGATAAATCATGAATGGTAGTGTATCTAAATAAATCCATGATCCGTATATTCACCTTAAAGTGACTTCGGATAAAAGTCGCCACTCTGGTTGCTAGTAACGAATGTCCTCCTAACATGAAAAAGTCATCATGAATTCCTATTTGTTCAAGATGTAGAATGTTTTTCCAATATTCTGAGATTTTCAGCTCTATTTCAGTAGTTGGTGCTACGTACGCATCATTTAATAACTCTGCTATATCAGGATTTGGTAACGACTTTCTGTCTACCTTTCCATTACTGGTTAATGGCATTTCATCTAATGCAATCCATAGTTGAGGAATCATATAATCTGGTAACCTATCCTGTAAGCCTTCTACGATCATATCACGATCAAAATTCGCCTCGGATACAACATACCCGATCAAACGCTTAATGCCAGCTTCATCTTCTTTAACCAAAACTACAGCTCGTGTAATCGCTGGTAATTCTAATACAGCAGTCTCGATCTCACCAAGTTCTATACGATATCCTCGTAACTTCACCTGACTATCATTTCTACCTATAAAATCTACATTACCATCGGGTAACCATCTGGCCAAATCCCCAGTTCTGTACAACAACTCTCCTTCTTTGAATGGATGTGGTACAAACTTCTCTGAAGTTAATTCCTCCTTGTTGAGATACCCCTTGGATACGCCAGACCCACCGATATACAACTCTCCTGCAATACCAATCGGTAGCAATTGCTGATTCGAATCCAGGATATAAAATGTAGTATTGGATAATGGCTTACCAATTGGAACGCTCGATAAACGATCTAAGCTAGAAATATCTTCAGCCTCAAAATATGAACTATCTATGGTGGTCTCGGTCGTACCGTAACTGTTGATGATACGAACCGAAGCTCCAAAACGCTCTAATAAACGCTTGAAATCTACTGTAGAACATACATCTGATCCTAAGATCAATAAACGTAACCAGGAAATTGGTAATGACTCCTCATACACATAATCCATTAGAGGAATTGCTAATGAGGGTGTTAACTCTATGATATTGATCTGATGCAAGGATAGTAATTCATAGAAACCTTCGGGATCAAAACGAATCTCTGCGGGACAGATCACCATCGTACCACCGAATAAAAGACTACGACATACATCACCTGTAAACACATCAAATGAAAAACTTGCCATCTGTAATAGTCGTATCTCTTCGTCTAAGCTATACTCGTCTTTCCAACTTAAAGCAATATTCAATAAAGATGAATGTGTAACCATTACTCCTTTTGGATTTCCAGTGGTTCCAGAAGTATAGATCATATAAGCCAAGTGATTGGGTTCTAACGCAGTTATTATATTCTCTGTGGATTCCTTACTAATCTTATCCCAATCCGTATCTAGTAAAATAACATCCAACCCTTTTTTGACTGATATTGAGGCTGCATCAATACTACTGCTTAGCACTAACGCTACTACAGAATCCTCTAACATATAATTGATACGATCTGATGGATATTCTGGATCAATAGGCACATAAGCACCTCCTGATTTTAAAACTCCCAAAACTCCTATAATCATTTCCATCGATCTAGAGATACTAATCCCGACTAGGGTATTTTCTGTAACTCCTTTATTTCTTAAGTGATGCGCCAATTGTGTTGAGCGTGCATCCAGTTCTGCATAGGTAAGTGAATCATCACCATAAATTACAGCTATCTGATCTGGTGTCTTTTTGGCTTGACTAGAGAATATATCAAGAATCGTTTGGTTCTGATCATAGGTGACATTTGTAGCATTAAAATCGTTCAATAATTGATCTGATTCTACTTCTGTTAAGATCTCTAGATCGATGATTTTACTAGTAGAATTACGAACAATACTTCTCAACAATACTTCGAAATGAGATGCAATTCGTTGAATCGTTGATCTATGAAAAAGATCTGTACAATATTCTATATCTACAATAAGTTCATTATTGTCTTCTACCACATTAAAACTTAGGTCAAATTGAGATGTATTTTCATTGTGCTTATACTTTTCTAACTCAAATCCATCATTAGATTGACTCGTGTCGCTATCCAATACCTCATTGTTCTGTAATGCAAACATCACCTGGAATAGTGGACTGCGACTCATATCTCTATCGCGTACCACCTCACTTACTATCTTCTCAAAGGGAACCTGCTGATGCTCATAAGCACTCAAAGTCGTATCCTTTACCTGAGCCAGTAACGCCTCAAAACTTGGATTACCACTCAAATCACTTCGCAATGCCAAAGTGTTGACAAAAAAGCCGATCAAGCCCGATACCTCTTCCTGTTCTCTATTCGCAATAGGGGTACCTATACAAATATCATCCTGACCACTATACCTATACATCAACACCTTAAAGGCCGATAACAACGTCATAAACAAGGTACTCCCCTTATCTTTAGAAATAGCCTTTAAACCTTCTAAGATATCTGAACTCAAATCAAAGCTTAGGCTATCCCCTGCCATACTCTGTTCCTTAGGACGTACATAATCCAGGGGTAGCTCCAAGGGACTAACTCCTGATAAGGTATCTCTCCAATAGCCTAGCTGTGTAGCTAATCGATCTCCTGATAGATACTCCCGTTGCCAAATACTATAATCCGCATACTGAATCGGTAAATCAGCTAACGCTAAAGCCTCGCCTTGTATACTCGAGCGGTAATATCCTAATAACTCTTCTAACAATATCGGATGAGACCAACCATCAGAAGCAATATGATGCATGTTAAAGATCAATAGCTTCGCCTTACCTTCTTCTTCTAATAACGTAACTCGTAGCATATGATCACTACTCAAATCAAAGGGACGTGCAATCTCCTTATCGATCAATGTATCGATAGCTTCTTTTGATAAACCATCGATCTTGATGTTCTTCTCTAATATCCACTGATCCTCTGGCATTACCTCTTGATACGCTACGCCGTCTTCTTGCTTATAGACCGTACGTAATACCTCATGACGATTGATCACCTTATTGATCGAGCCTACTAATACATCTTTATCTAAAACCCCACTGATCTCAAAAACTCCTGGCATATGATAACTAGAACTCCCTTGTTCTAACTGATCGATAAACCATAAACGTTCCTGTGCAAAGGATAGTGGAATACGCTTTGGACGCTCAACACTACCGATGCTTACTATACTGCTCTTCTCTAAACTATCGATATAATTACACAAGTCTACTAACCTAGTGTAACTAAACAAGTCTCTAATACGAATATCCACTTCAAACTCACTGCGGATATAAGTAGCTACTCTGGTCGCTAGTAAGGAATGACCTCCCAGTACAAAGAAATCATCCTCTATACCTACTCTTTCTACTCCTAGTAGCTCTGACCAATACTGGGATAATTTTACTTCTGTAACCGTCTGTGGAGCTACATATTCAACTCCCTGTAGCTCGGATACATCAACACTTGGTAAGGACTTCTTATCTACCTTACCATTGCGGTTCAATGGTAGACTATCCAGTAGTACCCATAACTGTGGGATCATATAGTCTGGTAGACGCTCACTTAAACCACTTATAATACCTTCTCGATCTAAATCTGCTTCTACAACTACATAACCTACCAAACGCTTTACGCCTTGAGCATCCGTTGTAACCTGAACAACGCCCTGTACAACTCCTACTACATCATGTAAAACACTCTCGATCTCCCCTAGCTCGATGCGATACCCTCTAATCTTTACCTGATCGTCCTTACGACCTACAAAGGCAATACTACCATCGGGTAACCATCGGGCTAAATCTCCCGTCTTATATAAACGCTCCCCTTCCTTAAACGGATGAGCGATAAACTTCTCACTAGTTAATTCCTCTCTATTTAAATAGCCTCTGGCTAAGCCTGATCCGCCTAAACATAACTCGCCTACTACGCCTACTGGTAAAACCTCTAGACTATCGTCTAAAATGTAGGCTGTACTGTTCTTAATCGGCTTACCGATAGGAAGATCCTGATCCTGATCTCCTAAAATTGTATGCGTTGTCGAAAATGTAGTGTTCTCTGTAGGACCATATCCATTGAGTAATTTCAAATCTGGGTAAGCTTCCTTGATTCTATTGGTATACTTATACAATACCTTATCTCCTCCTACTAGTAAATACGATAATCCAGAGAAAATACTTAGATCTTCCTCCACGACCTGATGAAACCAAGAGGCTGTCATCCATAATGTAGTGACCTTATGAGTATCAATTAAATTCCCTAAAGATGAGGAATCTAATAGTGAATCCATATCACTTAAAATCAAACATCCTCCATTGAGTAAGGTCCCCCAAAACTCTATTGTAGTTGCATCAAATGATACTGAACCCGTAGATAACCAAACTGTATCGGTATCTAATGGAATGTAATCACAACTCTTGGATAAACTAACTACATTATCATGAGTAATCATTACCCCTTTTGGCATACCAGTAGATCCAGAGGTATACATCACATAACTCAAAGTATCTGGATTAATAACAACCGAAGGTAAATCTGTAGGTAAATCTGAAACAGCATCTCTAAATGATGCTATAAAAGAAGGGTCAATAGTAATTTTACAACCACTATCTGATTCTATATGAGCAATCCTATCTGCTGGATAACCAGAATCAATAGGAACATAAGCACCTCCTGATTTTAAAACACCTAATAACGATACCAATAACCAAGAGCCTCGCTCTAGTTTAACTCCTACCAAATCATCCAAACCGATCTGGTGATTGGATAATAAATAATGTGCTAACTGATTGGATAAAACATCCAACTCCTTATAGGTAAAGGATGTTTCTCCATCCTTGATCGCTACACGATCCCCATAATCTGCTGCAACAGCACTAAAACAATCTACAATCGATGATCCATAACCATAATCCAAAGCCGTAGCATTAAATCCATCTAGTATCTGGGAACGGTCTGAAGGTGATAACAACTCCAAATCTGAAGTTTTATTTGCCGAACCATTGATGATCTGCCCAAGTACACTTGCAAAATGTCTTTTGATATTTTCAACCTCAATTTCATTCAATAGAGAAGCATCATAACTAAACAATACTTTAAGTTGATCATCCATACTGGCAATCAACGTCATCAAGTAATTCGACGAATCAATACTTTCATAATGATCAATATCCAAAACCTGTTTGTTTTCTTTTAGAACTTCTGCAATTGGATAATTTTCAAAAACCAGGATACTATCAAACAAATCGTTGGTTACACCACTCAATCTTTGAATAGTCGACAAACTTGTATACTGATGTTCTCTACATACGGTATGTTCTGTTTGTATATTGTTCAGCCAATCTAATATCAATTCATTACTATCTAGTTTTGAAAACAACGGTAATGTATTGATATACAGCCCAATTCTTTTATCAGAATTTTCCAGTTCTGGTGGTCTT
Source organism: Aquimarina sp. KJ22-3 (assembly GCF_055808215.1). Taxonomy (NCBI): domain Bacteria; kingdom Pseudomonadati; phylum Bacteroidota; class Flavobacteriia; order Flavobacteriales; family Flavobacteriaceae; genus Aquimarina; species Aquimarina sp. KJ22-3. The sequence goes on from NZ_CM147859.1 coordinate 4,359,392, forward strand.
CCAGAAACCGTTACTCCAAAAGATATATTACTAGCATTGTTGTATTTATGTAACAAGTAAGCCCATACCCCTTGAAGAATTGTATTTACTGTCAATCTATTGGTTTGTGCATAACTTTTGAGTTTGTTAGTTGACTCTTCGGACAATAACAAATCTGATACGACAACCTCGTTGATTGTTTTATTTCTTTTATTATCAATATTTGTAAAGGGGAGAACTGTTGTAGAGTGTAAATCCTTTAAATACTCCTTCCAAAAACCTTCTTCTCTTACATCCTGTTTTTCCTGGATATAATCGATATAGTCCTTGTAAGCATCTTCTTTTATGGGCTCTACAACCCCTCCCCGTACAATTATTTCGTAACCTCTTAATAACTCATCAAAAATGTTGGACATTGACCATCCATCCACCAAAATATGGTGGTGAGTAAATAAAAGAGTATATGATTCTTTTCCTGTCTTAATAAAGGTAAGTCGAAGCAACGGCGCTTTCTCCATTTCAAAACCCGTTTCAAGGTCATCTTTGCATAACTTCGCCATCTTTGTCGCTATCTCAGTCTCGCTAAACCCACTGTAATCCAACTCAAAAACCGGTAAATTCACCTCATCATGTACACATTGAACAGGAATAGGTAATTCCTTATGAAAAAATGAACTTCTTAAAATAGTATGATTCTTGATAACAGACTCCCAGGAAGCCACAAAAGCTGGTATATTGATTCCCTTTGGAAAGCTCACTATAGTTTGATTCAGATAATTAGTAGGTTCATCATCAAAAAGCTCATGAAATAACATCCCTTCTTGCAAAGGACTAAGCTTATAGATTGACGAAGTTTTGACTCCCAAATCTTCAAGTTTTTGTGTAAACAGATCAAAATAAGTATACAACACATGATCTCCCAATCCAAAATCTGAAGGTGTATGTGTAGTAACTGTTTGTGCACTACAATGAGTAATAATGGCCTCGAGGTTAATTAGATAATTGTTCGCTAAAGTATGTACTGTACTTTTCTTGTATTGCTTATTCGAGTACCCCCATGTGATCCGCAATTCTCCATTGATAATTTCAGAGTTGATTACAAATTTGCTTTTGAAAGGAAAATCCTCGCCTTCATCTTTACCTTTTGATTCTGGAGCTACTTCAAGAAATTCATTATTACCAATAACATTATCTAACTGCCCCAAATAGTTGAATATAACATCAAAAGAAAGTTTGGTTAACGATTCTCTTACTTCTTCTGAAGTATGCATATATGCCAAAGCACCATATCCCATCCCTTTATTCGGAATTTTTCGAAGTGCTTCTTTGGTAGATTTAACAATATCTCCCTCTGTCATCTTAGATTCTGAGGTTAATGAAACCGGATACAGGTTGGTAAACCATCCTACGGTGTGACTAACATCTATTGCTTCTGAAATGTTTTCTCTACCATGTCCTTCTAAACCAATGATTACTTCATTAGCTCCCGACCAGTCATTTATTGTTTTAGTTAATGCTGATAATAGGATATCATTGATTTCTGTTGTGTATGCATGGTTGGTCTTTTGAAGCAGTTTTTTAGTCAACTTTTGATCCAATGTAACAGCAAACTCTTTTACATCCTTCGACGCAGAAGCTCCATTCTTTTTGTCTACAGGTAATTCTGTATACGCATCGACAACAGATTGCCAGTATGGTATTTCTGGTTTTAATTCTTCACTTAATGCATAATTTGTGAGTGCGTCGGCCCATTGTCTGTAAGAAGAGCTTTTTCTCCCAAATCAATAGTATACTCCCCTTTATTCACGCCTTCTAACAAAAGAACAATATCGTCTAATAGTATTCTCCAGGATACTCCATCGATCACTAAATGATTAGCAACTACAAACAAACGATTCATAGTTTCATCATTCCCAGTTTTCATAAGAACTATTTTAAACACCTCTCCATTTTCAATAGAAAGTTGACGTTGGTAGTGATTACAAATTTTTGTCACCTCTTGATCTAAATAAATACTTGGGATTGTATGAATATCTTCTACCTGAAAAGCATTTTCCTGATCACTTCCATAGGACTGTTTCCAAACTCCATCTCCATCCTGTGCATACTGAAAACGAAGCGCATCATGATGTTTTACCAAGGCTCTGGTAATATCTTTCAAAGAAGATGCTGATACACTTTTATCAATAGCCAAATTAACCGACTGATTATAATGCGTATTTGCCAGATGAGCGTTCTTAAAATAACGTTTCTGAATAGGTATTAATTCACTCTCCCCTTCCAAAATACCTTGTTCATTTGCATTCTTTGAAGTATTATTCAATATCACTCCAGACAACTCGGCAATGGATTGGTGTTTGAATAAATCCATTGGTTTTACCTGGTATCCAAGTCGTTTTATTCTGCTTACTACTTGAATATTGATAATAGAATCTCCACCTAATTCGAAAAAATTATGGTGAATTCCTATATTTTGCACCCCTAGCAGGTCTTGCCAAACTTCGATTAAGTCTTCTTCTAAAGGATTTCTTGGAGCTTCGTACGAAACATCTGGTGAGCTCCCAAAATCTGGTTCTGGTAATGATTTTTTATCGATTTTTCCATTATTCGTTAATGGTATAGTTTCTAACGACACCCATAATTGAGGAACCATAAACTCTGGCAACCTTGTTTTAAGATGCGTTATAATGTCTTCTTTTTGAAATTCTCCTCGACTTACTACATACCCAATAAGTTTTTTACTTCCATTATCATCTTCTTTTACCAGAACAACTCCTTGATCTACAGAAGGTGCTTCATTCAAAACACTTTCAATTTCTCCAAGCTCAATACGATATCCTCGTATTTTTACCTGATCATCTTTTCTTCCTATAAATTCTACATTGCCATCTTCTAACCAGCGACCTAGGTCTCCTGTTCTGTACATTTTCTCATTCTTACAGAAAGGATTCTGTACAAATTTCTCATTGGTTAGATTAGGTCGGTTAAGATATCCTAACGAAAGTCCTGGTCCTGCCACGCAGATTTCTCCAACACATCCAATAGGTTGTAATTCATTGGCTTCATTTACAATATAAACGCTTGATTTTCCTACCGGTTTCCCGATAGGGACAGTGGTATTTGTATTTCCATTTTCAAACTTGAATATGGTCGAATCGATCGTATTTTCTGTTGGACCGTATGAATTGTACAAGTGTGCATTAATTCTTTGCCCAATTTTTTCATTAAACTTGATGTAATCCTGATGCGCTAATTTGTCTCCTCCCGATATCACATGTCTCAGCGAAGCAATCTTATCAATATCACTATCGCTAAGCGTTTCTAACAAATCATGCAATAACACCGGCGGCATATTTACTTTGGTAATTCCAAATTGCTCGATATAGGATACAAAGTTTGTTCTTAAATCGTATTTAAAATCAGGTGCTGCAATAATACATTTCACCCCAAGAATAAAAGGCATCATATACTCTTCTAATGCTCCATCGAAACTAAAAGATCGATAAAACAAAGCGGTATCCTGTTCTGTTAACTCATAGTATTCCTTATAGAAAAACAATCTTGCTACCAACGAACGATGCTGAATCATTACTCCTTTAGGATTTCCTGTTGTTCCAGAAGTATAGATTACATATAACAGAGCTTCATCGGTAATTTTTGGAGCTACAAATTCTTTAGAAAATGTATCCTGGATTTCAATAAAACTATCTAGTTTTTCTTCCTCCAAACACAATGTACACCCACTATCCTCTAACATATATTGAATGCGTTCTTCTGGATACGCAGGATCAATAGGAACGTAAGCTGCACCTGTCTTTATCACAGCCAGGATAGCAATGATCATCCATTCACTTCTTTCTAACTTAATCCCAACCAGATCTCCTACTTGGATATGGTGATCTTGGATTAAATGCGCCGCTAGTTGATTCGATCTTTCTTCAATCTGTGCATAGGTTAGTATTGTATTACCAAATACCAATGCGGTATCATTTTCACGGTTTTTTACTGTTTTTCTGAATAAATCAACAATAGTTTCTCCTGTTGAATTTGGCTGGTGTTCGTTACTAAAATCAAGCAGAAGCTTTTCCTTTTCTGAATCTGGTAAAATAGATAATTTCCCTACTTCCAGTTCTGGATCTATAAGGATAGATCTTAATAATTCTTCAAAATTTGCCACCAATCTTTGAATAGTTGTTTCGCTAAACAAAGATGTCGCGTAGGTAATCATCACCCCTAACCCATCTTTTTCTTCGGAAACATCCATACTTAGTTCGAATCTTGACGTATGATCATCGAATGGAATTTCTGTTAATTCAAATCCATTTGCGTTGATTGCGGAATTATCTGAAGCACCTTCGTTGGTATCCATCGCAAACATGACCTGAAATAGTGGACTCCTTTCGGTATCCCTGGTTTTTACCACTTCTCTTATTACTTTATCCAAGGGTACTTGCTGATACTGATATGCATCCATTGCAGTCTCTTTTACCTGAGAAAGTAATTCTGAAAAACTAGGTGCATCGCTTAAATCACTTCGTAAAGCCAAAGTATTTATGAAAAAACCAATCAACCCCGAGATTTCTTCTTGTTCGCGATTGGCTACGGGAATTCCTACGCAAATATCATCCTGACCGCTATATCTATGCATCAGAATTTTGAAGGCACTTAGTAGGGTCATAAACAAAGTAGTCCCCTTTTCATTAGACAATTTTTTAAGACGATTTAATACATCCAAATCGAACTTAAAATTCAGTGTACGCCCTGATGTATCTTGAACTTTCGGTCTTTTGAAGTCTAGGGGTAAGTCCAGAGCAGGAACTCCAGAAAGTTTATCTTTCCAATATGCCAATTGCTCTGATAATGTTTCTTTTGAAAGAAAGGATCGCTGCCAAATACTATAATCGCTGTATTGCACTGGTAGCTTTGGCAAATCAATTGACTCTCCGGTTAATTCTTGTTGATAGAATACTAATAATTCTTTCAAAAGAATCCCCAAAGACCAACCATCAGAAGCAATATGATGCATAGTAATGACTATTCGCTTGGTCTTTCCTCCTTGTGTCAAAAGGGTAACTCTAAGCATATGATCTTTGGACAAATCAAACAGTTTCCCCGTTTCTTTGGCTACAATAGCTCTAATCTCTTCTTCGTTCAGTTGATCTATGGCTATACTTTCTTCAAAATTCCATCCATCACTATCCAATACTTCTTGATAACCTATTCCATCCTCATCCTTATAAACCGTTCTTAACACTTCGTGTCGATTTACCACATTACGAATTGCCTTTTCCAAGATTTCGGTATGTATATCACCGGTAACCTCAAAAATACCTGACATATGGTAATTAGAACTTCCATCTCCCAATTGGTCTATGAACCATAATTGCTCTTGAGAAAATGACAATGGAACCTTGTCCTCATCTTTTCTGTCATAAGCTACTATTTCGGGTAGTTTGGATACATTTTTCTTCTGATTATTAGCTTCTTTATCCAAAAAAGTGATAATTGCTTCTTTGTTGGCTTTAAGATTCGCTAATATCTTGGGATCTATAGTAATCCCTTTATTTACTTTTACCTTTAAATTATTTTGATCTAAAAGTAAATTAACCCCGTTTTCTTTTGCTTCTTGTAATAATTCAAGAATTTGACTGCTCTGATTCACAATAATAGTTTTATGGTAAACATCAATTATACTAATGAAACATAGGTAATCCCTATGTCCAACTCGACATGAAAGTCTAAGGATCTATGATTTAGAAATTTGATTTCTAGTTGAATAGTGGACTAACCACTTTTGAAGTTTTGGTAAGTAATGATACCTACCAGAGATTAAAAAGGCATTTTAATACTGAGCCATTCTTTTTTCTCTATGGATTTTTTTTCTGGTGTATACAGCATTCCTGTGCACAAACACATTTTATGTTTCTTTGCGAGAAGAATATCATGATTTGTGCATGTATTGCAACCGTTCCAGAACTGAGGATCATTGGGTAATTCTGAAAAAGTCACAGGTTGATACCCCAGATCAGAATTAATTTTCATTACAGCAAGTTCTGTGGTTATTCCAAAAACTTTGGAGTTTGGATATTTTTTTAAAGATAGCTTAAATACATAATCTTTAATTCGTTTTCCTAATCCTTGATTTCTAAAATTAGGATGTACGATTAACCCCGAATGAGCCACATACTGCTTATTATCCCACACTTCGATATAACAAAAACCTGCCAGTTGATTTTTGTATAACGCGATTACTGCATCGTTAGCACTCATTTTTGAAGCAATATATGCTGGACTACGCATAGCTATAACTGTTCCTCTTACCCCGGCAGAACTGGTTAGCATTTCGCTAATCTCTCTTGCGTATTGCAAATGAGTGTTGTTTGCTATTTGAACTTTTATACGTCTCATAAACCAATAATTCTAGTGTATTGTTTTATAGCGTTTTTTAGCTGGTATAATTCAAATATGACTTATAGTACTTGAATATCGCTTTTGGAGATACTTTGCACGTAACACCAAGGAAAATCAAAAAGTTGTAATACAAATTTTGTAAAGGTGCACCTTTAAGTATACTTCGAATTCCTTTAAACGCACTAGAGGGTGTATGCCAATCTATGTTAAACGAGATGGAATAACTTAACCCATGAACCTGGTGTAACATTCCAGAAGGGATATACAGAATATCTCCTCCCTCGATCACAACTTCCATTGATTCTACATTCTTCGAATTAGGAAAAATGCTATAATCTGGTTGACTAGGATCGAATTTTGCCCAACGCCAACCATCCATGTAACAATCTTCTTTTTGATCGTGAGGAATTAAAATAAATTTTTTCTTTCCCATGATTTGAAAAAACAGATTATGCGTACACAGCGTATCAAAATGAAGCGGTGTTAAACTGTTTTTACCTCCCATAAAAAACTGAATATAGTTTTCGTAGTTTTTGGAATACCATTTGGGTAACAATTCTACCGGGAAAGGTTCTATATCCTTTATAAACTGCTTATGCTGATAAAAGAAAGGATAATCATGAAGATACATTGCTGGCGGTTTGCCATTATTGTTTTGATCGTTTTCATGTTCCTCTAACAATCCGATGTAATCGCTCAAAAGAATCTGTTCTTTGTTTCCTTTGGTGATGTCTTTGGTCTTAACCGGAACTTTAATATCGGTGTCCAAGTTCTTGAAGTATTCTTTACTCCAGTCTAGAGCTTTCCAGGAACTTGCCATATTCTTTATCACGACAGGCCTGGATTTGTTTACAAATTCTTTGTAAAACTCTTCTCTTGTTATTTTGTCAACTATTGTAATTTCCATTTTGCATGAAGTTTAATTATAAATCAAATAATTCAAATTCTGTTTCATCCTCGATTGGTTGCATAATAGATATATACTTTGCCAAATCGGAAATATTAGAATACTCAAAAAATGTTGCTACGGGTAGGTTAATTGAAAACTCATTATTAATAATAGATATGATCTTAATGACTAATAAAGAATGCCCTCCTAGCAGAAAGAAATCGTCATGAACACCTATATTATCTACTTTCAGAAGATCCTGCCATAACTCTGCCAGTTTGATTTCTATCTCGGTACCAGGAGCTACAAACTCCTGATCCAACATTGCAGAAATATCCAATCCTGGTAAAGCTCTTCTATCTACTTTTCCATTACTGGTTAGTGGCATTTCGTCCAATGCAATCCATAGTTGAGGAACCATATAATCTGGTAACTTAGCCCTAAGGTGCCTTATGATTGCTTCTCTGTTAAATTCTCCTTCAGAAACAACATATCCAACCAAATGTTTACTATTGTTCTCATCTTCTTTTATCGCAACTACCCCTTGTTTTACGATTTCTAATTCCAACAAAATACTCTCGATCTCACCAAGTTCTATACGATATCCTCGTAACTTCACCTGACTGTCATTTCTACCTATAAAATCAACATTACCATCGGGTAACCATCTGGCCAAATCTCCAGTCTTGTACAGCAACTCTCCTTCTTTGAATGGGTGTGGTACAAACTTTTCTGAAGTCAATTCCTCTTTGTTGAGATATCCCTTGGATACACCAGAACCGCCGATGTATAACTCTCCTGCAATACCAATCGGTAGTAACTGCTGATTCGAATCCAGGATATAAAAAGTAGTATTGGATAATGGCTTACCAATTGGAACGCTCGATAAACGATCTAAGCTAGAAATATCTTCAGCTTCAAAATATGAACTATCTATGGTGGTTTCAGTTGTACCATAACTATTGATGATACGAACAGAAGCTCCAAAACGCTCTAATAAACGTTTGAAATCAACTGTTGCACATAAATCCGATCCCAGGATCAATAAACGTAACCATGAAATTGGTAATGACTCTTCGTACACATAATCCATTAGAGGAATGGCTAACGAGGGAGTTAACTCTATGATATTGATCTGGTGTAAGGATAGTAATTCATAGAAACCTTCAGGATCAAAACGAATCTCTGCGGGACAGATCACCATCGTACCACCGAATAAAAGACTACGACATACATCGCCAGTAAACACATCAAATGAGAAACTCGCCATCTGCAATAATTTAGTATCTTCATCCAGACCATACTCATCTTGCCAACTTAACGCAATATTCAATAAAGAAGAATGCTTCACCATTACTCCTTTTGGATGACCTGTAGTACCCGAAGTGTAGATGAGACAAACTGTATCCTCTGGTTGCAAAGAAGTTAGTATACTTTCTGTGGATTCTTCACCGATCTTGTTCCAATCAGTATCCAGTAAAATAACATCCAACCCTTCTTTGATGGATATTGATTCTGTATCAATACTACTGCTTAGTACTAACACTACTCCAGAATCCTCTAACATATAATTGATACGATCTGATGGATATTCTGGATCAATAGGCACATAAGCGCCTCCGGATTTGATTACTCCCAAAACTCCTATAATCATCTCTATTGATCTAGAGATACTAATCCCTACCAGGGTGTTTTCTGTAACTCCTTTATTTCTTAGATGATACGCCAATTGTGTTGAACGAGCATCTAATTCTGCATAGGTAAGTGAATCGTTGCCATAAATTAAAGCAACTTTATTAGGTGTTTTCTTTACTTGGTTAGAAAACAGATCAACTACTGTTTGAGTTTCATCATAAGTAAAGGTTGTTGCATTAAACTCCAATAACAATCGTTCTTTTTCTTCACTTGTAAGTATTTCTAAGTGACTAATGGCTTCATCAGGATTCTTAACAATACTGCGCAATAACACCTCAAAATGTGCCGCCATACGTTGGATTGTAGGTCTACGAAAAAGAGCCGTACAATATTCTATATCTACTTCTAAGACATTATCTATCTCAACAACATCCAAACTTAAATCAAATTGTGAAGTGCGAGTTTCCAGATCCTGTTTGATCATCTTGGTGTTTCCAAGCTCAAAATTCATCTCATTATCTGACACCTCATTATTTTGTAAAGCAAACATCACCTGAAATAGGGGACTACGACTCATGTCGCGATCTGGTACTACTTCACTTACAATCTTCTCAAAAGGAACTTGTTGATGTTCGTAGGCATCCAAGGTGTTTTCGCGAACCTGAGAAAGCACCTCTTCAAAACTTGGATTACCACTCAAATCGCTACGCAAAGCCAAGGTATTTACAAAAAATCCGATCAGTTCGGAAACCTCTTCCTGTTCTCTATTTGCTATAGGAGTACCTATACAAATATCATCCTGACCACTATATCTGTGCATCAATACTTTAAAGGCAGATAACAAAGTCATGAACAAGGTAGTCCCACGTTCTTTAGACAGTTCTTTAATCCCTTCAACAATATCACTATCCAACTCAAAACTTAAGCTGGCTCCTTCCAGGCTTTGCTCTTTGGGACGTACATAGTCCAACGGTAATTCTAATGGAATAACTCCATCTAAAGTGTCTTTCCAATATCCTAGTTGCGTATCCAAACGCTCTCCTGACAGGTACTCCCGTTGCCAAATACTATAGTCCGCATACTGAATCGGTAAGGTTGCTAAATGTAAATCAACACTCGACAATATAGATTCGTATACTTGTAATAGTTCGTTTAGAAGTACGGAAAAAGACCAACCATCTGAAGCAATATGATGCATGTTAAAGATCAATAACTTCGCTTTACCTTCTTCTTCTAGTAACGTAACTCGTAGCATATGATCACAACTCAAATCAAAGGGACGCTCAATCTCATTATTAATTAAGGTCTCTAGCCCTACTGAGGACAATCCATCGATTGATAATGTAGGTTCTAATTGCCATTCATTTTCTGGTATTGCCTGTTGATATGCCTCTCCTGCAAATTCTTTATATACAGTACGTAACACTTCATGGCGATTGATGATTACGTTTATAGAAGCTTGTAGGATCTCAATATCGATATCTCCATTGATTTTGAAGACACCGGGCATATGGTACGAAGTATCTCCTTCGATAAATCGGTCTAGGAACCATAAACGCTCCTGTGCAAAGGATAGTGGAATACGCTTTGGACGCTCAACACTACCGATGCTTACTACACTGCTCTTCTCTAAACTATCAATATAACTACACAAGTCTACTAACCTGGTGTAACTAAACAAGTCTCTAATACGAATATCCACTTCAAACTCACTGCGGATATAAGTAGCTACTCTGGTCGCTAGTAACGAATGACCTCCCAATACAAAGAAATCATCCTCTATACCCACTCTTTCTACTCCTAATAACTCTGACCAATACTGTGATAATTTTACTTCTGTAGCTGTTTGTGGAGCTACATATTCAACTCCCTGTAGCTCGGATACATCAACACTTGGTAAAGACTTCTTATCTACCTTACCATTGCGGTTCAATGGTAGACTATCCAGTAGTACCCATAACTGTGGGATCATATAGTCTGGCAGGCGCTCACTTAAACCGCTTATAATCCCTTCTCGATCCAAATCTGCTTCTACAACTACATAACCTACCAAACGCTTTACGCCCTGACTATCGGTAGTCACCTGAACAACGCCCTGTACAACTCCTGCCACATCATGTAAAACACTCTCGATCTCCCCTAGCTCGATGCGATACCCTCTAATCTTTACCTGATCGTCCTTACGACCTACAAAGGCAATACTACCATCAGGTAACCATCGGGCTAAATCTCCCGTCTTATATAATCGCTCCCCTTCCTTAAAGGGATGAGCGATAAACTTCTCACTAGTTAATTCCTCTCTATTTAAATAGCCTCTGGCTAATCCGGATCCGCCTAAACATAACTCGCCTACTACTCCCACTGGTAAAACCTCTAGACTATCGCCTAAAATGTAGACTTGTGTATTTCCGATTGGTTTTCCTATTGGAAGAATATCATCTTCCTCAATAGTAGGATCAAATTTACATGCTATCGAAGTAATTGTAGTTTCTGTTGGTCCATATTCATTGTAAAACTCATAAGTGCCACCCCACAGTTTTGCCAGACTTAGTGGACAAGATTCTCCACCAGCGATAACCCTTCTAAGAGCAGTATAGCCTCCATCAAATGGCAAATTAATCAGAAAACTTGGTGTAGCATGTAAATGCGTAATTTCCTCTTGCTTGATAAATTTTTGGAAAGCATCTACATCTAGTAGTATGTCTTCTTTTGGAACGATCAAAGCGCTTCCTGATGTTAATGCCAAGAACATTTGTTCTACAGAAGCATCAAAAGCATAATTTGAAAATAATAAAATAGTATCTGTACTATCAATACCAAATTGATCTTTATGATACACAATATGATTCAAAACTGCGTGATGTTCTATCATTACCCCTTTTGGCAAACCAGTAGAACCTGATGTATAGATGATATAGGCCAATTGATTGGTATCAATCACAACATCACATTTTGCAATAGGTTCTTTTGAAATCTCTTCAAAATCTTTATCTAATAAAACAATGTCTAAATTCTCAGCTCCTTCAATAAAGGATCTATTCGCCGTATCACTCAACACCAATTTGGAGTTGGTATCAGAAAGTATATGAAGAGCTCTTGCTTTTGAATCTTTGGTGCTTATTGGAACATAAGCTGCTCCTGATTTTAGTATCCCCAAAATACCAACAATCATTTCTACAGATCGCTCCGTACAAATAGGAACTAACTCCTCTTTTTGCACACCTTTCTTAATCAAATAATGAGCCAATTGATTAGAACGTTCATCCAATTCTTTATAAGAAATTACCTGATCTTCAAAACGTAAAGCTATATGATTTGGATTGGCCGACACCTGATCTTCAAATAAAGTCAAAACACTGGTATTTGAAGGGATTGGGTACTTTACTGCATCCCAATTAGTCAACAGTTGTTTTTGATCTTTTTCCGAAATAACTTTTACTTCAGACAGGTATGTATTTTCGTCAGTAGTAATCTGATCAACAACATACTTAAAACATGCTAGAATTTGTTCTGCCAACGATTTACTCAATAGTGAACTTCTAAAATCTAAGCTCATGATTAATTCATCGTCGTTTTCAATGGTATTCAACATCAGGTCAATGTCTGTGTACAATGTCCTATGTTCTTCCAGGCTTAATGTTAATTCTTCAATTTCAATAGGTTTTACACCCACATCAAAATTGAAATACACATTCATTCCCTCATACAACTTTTGTCCTTCTTGCCTATGTAAATCAATAAAATAACCGTAAGGATAATCCTGATGATCAAAAGCATCAAATAATCTACGTCTAAGATCTTTTACATATGCTGTTACCGATTCTTTTGGATCATAATGAGAGGTTAAAGGCATGATGTGTGAAAAATAACCGATAGATTTTTCAACATTCGACATTCCTCTTCCTCCTACCGGAATCCCTAGAACAATATCTTTGGATTGGCTTAATTTAAAAAGTAACAACTCAAATGCTGAAAGAAAAGTCATAAACAGCGTCAACCCATGCTTGTTACTCCATTGCTTATAGTTATTAAGTTCTTCTGAAGAAATCACACATTTTACAAAATCACTTTGATTTTCGTTCGCCTTGGTGTCTCTGTGAAAAGGAAGATCTATTTTAAGTTTTTTGTCAGAAAACAATGTATTAAAGTATGTTTCATCCTCTTTCCATCGCTGACTTGCTTTATACTCATTTAACCAGTTTACATAATCCGAAAATTGAACTTCAACTGCTTTATTAGGAATTTCACCTTTACTTATTGCTTTATAAGCATCTGTAAGTTCTTCAATAAACAATGCGCACGACCAACCATCAGAAATAATATGATGTAGAGAAACTAACAAAACATGTTGTTCCTGATCCAGCTTCACTAAATTTAAACGGATCAAAGGTCCTTCGGTAAAAGAAAATGGCTGATCTAGCTCTTCTTTAATAAGTAGTTGATACTTCTCAACTTTATTTTCATCCGCTACATCAGATATATCTATTTGGTGGAGTGGGATCGTAATCGAATCATCGTAGATCAAAAATTCCCCGTCCTCAGAAAATTTACTTTTTAAAATTTCATGATTATTGAGTAAACTATCCAATGCTTTTTCTAAGTATTGAAGGTTTACCTTTCCTTTCATATCAATGCTAAAAGACAATATATATCCCAAGGACTGCTCCTTGTTAATTTCATCTAATAAAAACAATTGTCTTTGAGCCAAAGTAGATTCATGCGACTTTACAGAAGGCAAAACGTTTTTGTGATCAATATCTCTTGAACCAGTGCCATCTAATCGATGTACCGTAAGCACACATTCGCAGATCGCTTCATAAATTTCTTCAACATCTTTTTCGTCGTGGGCAAATGATAAAAATAAATTATTGGCTGCCCAGGCATATATTCCTTTTTCGATAAGACGGAAAAGTAGTAGATCAAAATTGCCTTTGTATTTGAAACAGAATAGTGATCCAAAATGATGCATTTCGATAGGAAGAGACTCTTTCTTAAAATATTGATTAAGTCTTGCTATAAGATCTGCTGTTTTTTGATTGAGTTGTTGATACGCTTCTACTCCTATTTCTTTAATCTTAAGTAATACTGCTTTTGATGCCGCCATGGCCAAAGGATGTCTGGTAAAAGTTCCTGCAATAAGCGTTTTACTAGCTTCTGGATAGGAATCGTCTCCATAATTCCAATTTCCTCCATCTACAGCGTCAAGATATTTGCTAGAACCAGCGATAACCCCGATCGGCATACCTCCTCCAACGATCTTTCCATAGGTAGCAATATCTGCTCTTATTCCAAAGTATTCCTGAGCTCCTCCTGGCATAATTCTAAAACCAGTGATCATTTCATCAAAAATGAAAGGTACATCCAACTCTTTGGTCAAAGCTCTTAATTCCTTGATCAATTCAATAGGTTGATATCCGGGATATCTACTTCTTACGGGCTCTATCATTACTCCAGCCAAATCGTCTGCATGAGCCCTGATTTGATCCAAAATATCATCATCAGAGTAGTTCAGCACAATTAGATCCTGAACCATATTTTTAGGAATTCCTGATACCATAGGTTCGATATCTGTTTCACTATCTCCTGCAACTCCCAGAATAAGTTCTGAATGTCCATGATAGGACCCAGAAAAGATTACGATCTTATTTTTTCCTGTAACCGATCTTGCCAAACGCAATGCAAAAGAAACTGCTTCACTACCTGTATTTGCAAAGCATACCCTCTCCATCCCTGTTATTTCTGAAATCAAATTGGCTACCTCTCCTGATAATTCAGCCAATGGTCCTATGTTAATTCCTTTTTGTAATTGGTTTTGTATAGCCTCTACGATAAAATCTGGCTGATGACCAAAAATGCAAGACCCCATCCCCATAGTAATATCGATGTATTCATTATCATCAATATCGGTAAAACGAGATCCAGCTGCAGTAGCTGTTACAATCGGGTAGACCATTTCTTTTGTAGACATTCTAAACCCTAAAGTAGAACGGTAATCGGACAATACTTTTTTATTGCGATTTGCGTATAATTTTGAGTTTGGTGTTTTCTTGGTGTACGCCTCGATTAATCCAGGTAGTTGTTGCTCTTGATTATCTGGCAATTTGGTAAAGAAGAAATCTTTATCCCCAAAAGAAGAAGGAAGAATCGCTTTTTCTTTGGTTTTACCTCCTGAACTTTTGAGACCAGATACTCCATTAATCTGAAGTCCTTCGAGGTTTTGTAAATTCTCACCACTATCTGAAATTTGTAAATACTGTGATAGAATTCTATTCTGTTCTGCAAATTGCTCACGTATGATCTGAAGTACATCTGTATTGGCTTCAGAATTAGTTTTTGATACACCGTTTATTTTTACTTGTTCCAGAGAAGATTTTTTATTCTTCTCTTGTTTATCATTTTCAACTTGCTCTGCTATTATTGGACTGTTTTCCTCAACATAAGATATCAAGGATTTAAGATCTATAAGATCTTCAAACAGCCTACGTATTGGTATTTTGATATTAAATTCTTTCTCAATTTTTTTGGTGCATTCTAGTAAAACAATAGAATCTGCACCCAACTCCAAAAGCGTAGTGTCATGAGAAATTTCGGCTACATCAATTTGTAATGATCCAGAAATGATGTTTTTGATTTTTTCTTCAATATCGTTTATGATATTTTTGATACTTGTTGTTTCATGAGTTTCTTCCTTTGTTAAAACAACAGTGTTTTCTACTTTCACCTCATCACTCTGCACAGGGTCTAACCAATACTTTTTATGCTGAAATGCGTACGTTGGCAATCCTACTTTGCTAGCATTTCTGTTCTTATAAAAATTAACCCAATCCACAATTCCGCCACACTCATACCACTCAGCTAATCCTTGCAGCATCTGTTGTATTTCGTCATTATTTTTCTTTAATGAAGGAATCCAGATAGCATCATGATTATCTTCTAAACATTGACTTCCCATTACTGTAAGTATAGGATGCGCACCTATTTCTACATATCGTTGAACATCTAACGATTCAAGCGTTAACATCCCATCATAAAAATGTACAGGAGCGCTAACATGATCAATCCAATACTGTGCTGTGCTCAATTCGTCTTTTATAATACCCCCAGTAACCGTGCTTACAATTTTATATGTTGAACGCTTATAGGTTAAAGATTCGGCAACCTTCTTAAATTCATCCAGCATCGGCTTCATCATAGGAGAATGAAAAGCGTGAGAAACGGTAAGTGGTTTGTGTTTTATTCCTTTAAACGAGAAATCATCACAAATTTTCTTCAAGGTTTTTTCATTACCCGAAATAACGGTCTGATTTGGTCCGTTTATCGCTGCAATCGAAATTTCATCTTTATACTTATCAATATATGCGGATACAGCTACAGCAGTACTTTGCACTGCAACCATACTTCCTTTTTCACAAAGCTCTTGCATCAAACGTCCCCTTGAAGCTACTAGTTTCAGACTATCTTCCAAGCTTAAAACTCCTGCAACACAAGCTGCTGTAATCTCTCCTATACTATGACCCAGCAGTATTTCGGGAGTAACTCCCCAGCTACTCCAAAGTTGATATAAGGCATATCCAATCGAAAAAATTACCGGTTGGGTATACATTGTTTGATCAATCAACTTCTCATTTTCTGATCCTTCTTCGGCAAACATGATGGTCAACAAATCTTTTTCTAAAAGAGGCTTCAATATCTCTGCGCACTGATCTAGAGAAGATCTAAAAACAGGCTCAGAAGCATATAGGGTTTTACCCATCCCGATATATTGAGAGCCTTGTCCTGTAAATATAAAAGCTGTTTTGGCCGAAGTTGCCTGTGTATTCTCTTGTACTTTGGCAGCACCCAGCTGGGTCAAAAGATCTTCTTTACTTTCTGCTACTATTCCCAAACGGTTACCAAAATGATCTCTGGCAACTCCCAAACTGTAAGACACATCTTGCAAATCAACTGCTTCATTTGCTTTCAAATAGGTAACAAGGTTTGATATTTGCGCTTCCAGAGCTTTTGCATTTTTACCTGATATCGTAACTAACTCTGAAGTTCTTGGTGCTACATTAGTTTCTCTATCGTTTTTGCTTTCTATCAAAAATTCTTCTAATATGATATGTGCATTTGCACCTCCAAATCCAAACGAACTGATTCCCGCTCGTTTTGGTTCGTTATTTTCTTTATTCCACCCAGTATATTGCTGTGGTATTTTGATGTTCAAATTCTCCCAATTGATATGTTTATTGGGCGTATCAAAATGGATTTGCTTAGGAATTGATGAATTTTGAATACATAACACAGTTTTGATAAGACCAGCAATCCCTGCTGCTGATTCTAGATGTCCAATATTGGATTTTACCGAACCAAGTATTAATGGTTTATTCTTATCTCTATTCTCGTTGTATACCGTATCCAGAGCTTGTATCTCGATTGGGTCTCCCAATGCAGTACCGGTACCGTGTGTTTCGATATAATCGATATCCTCAGGCTTTAGGTTAGCAGTATCGATGGCAGTATTAATTACATCTTGTTGTGATATCCCGTTAGGAGCGGTTAAACCATTACTATGTCCGTCTTGATTGATGGCTGACCCCTTGATTATTGCTAAAATATTGTCTCCATCCTCTAATGCTTTAGATACTGGCTTTAGCAATATCAATCCACATCCTTCACTTCTCACATATCCATTAGCACTATGATCAAACGTTTTGCAACGCCCATCTGGAGACATCATTCCTGCTTTAGAAAGCGCCACTGTAGAATCCGGAGTAAGAATTAAATTCACTCCTCCGGCAATAGCCATATTACATTCATTATTTTGAATACTTCTAACCGCCGTGTGTACACTTACCAAAGATGACGAGCAGGCTGTATCAATAGTCATACTCGGCCCTCTAAAATCGTAATAATAAGATAGTCTGTTAGCGATGATACTAAGGGCTGTTCCGGTCCCTGAATAAATATCTGGAGTTCCTT
Source organism: Aquimarina sp. KJ22-3 (assembly GCF_055808215.1). Classification (NCBI taxonomy): domain Bacteria; kingdom Pseudomonadati; phylum Bacteroidota; class Flavobacteriia; order Flavobacteriales; family Flavobacteriaceae; genus Aquimarina; species Aquimarina sp. KJ22-3. Next base: position 4,377,267 of record NZ_CM147859.1, read on the forward strand.
TTTTAAGAATATCTCCATAATTACTTTGCATAGCACCAATATAGACCCCAGTTTCAGATCCTTTAACACTAGAAGAACTATAGCCAGATCGTTCTAACAATTCATGAGTTAGCTCTAATAAAATTCGTTGTTGCGGATCTAGCTGCTTCGCTTCTCTTGGTGAAATTTCAAAGAAATCCGCATCAAATTGGTCAACATCGTTGATAAATCCTCCCCAACGCGTACTCATCTTATTCCCCTCGGCATCTTCGCAGAAATATGCATCAATATCCCATCTATCTTCGGGAACCTTGATTATTGCGTCTTTATGATTCTTTAAATTATCCCAGAATGTTTCTATGCTATCTGCCTGCGGAAATTTACAAGCCATCCCGATAATGGCAACTGATTCATTATTCCCTTCATTTTCAGAAGGGTTTTCGATTTGTAACACATCATTCTCTGACGCTATTTTCTGAGATAAACTTTGAATATTTGGATAGTTATAGAATAGCGTAGGAGATACTTCCTTGCCTATAAAATCTGATAATTTCCCCGATAAACGGATACTGTGTAATGATTTCAATCCTAATTCTGAAAAAGACTTGTCTGAACTGATCGAAGAAGCCTCTATATCTAATTCTTGCGCTATAGTTTGTGTTAGCCAATCTACCAGCGCTGTAGTATTTATTTTCTTTTCTGGAGAAGTTTCGGAAACTACTACATCAACCTCAACCTCTTTTTCCTCTTTGATAGGTACATCCCCTCGAATCCAGCTTTCCAGCTTTCCATCTACATTGTTTTCTTCAAAAGAAATTCTAGTACCTACACGCTGTATTTTTCCGCTAGATGTTTTAGGGATTCTACCTGGACTTACCAGAACTACAGCATGAACAGAAAGTTGATGTTCTTCGTAAACTGCATCACATATTTTTTTCACGATATCCTCGACATCATAATTACGTATACTAGTACGTTTTATTTCCTGAACGATCACCAGTTCTTCTTTACCATTTATTGTAGTAGACAATGCTACTCCTGCATTATTTTGTAAATCAGAATGTGATTTTTGTACAATACGTTCTATATCCTGAGGATAATAATTCACCCCATTGAAAATCATCATTTCTTTCAGTCGCCCAGAGATAAACAACTCATTTTCATGAAAGAATCCCATATCGCCAGTTCTTAAATAAGCACCTTTCTTTGTATTGATTTTCCCATTGGCATAATTCGTAAATACCGAAAAGGTTTCCTTGGATAATTCTTTTCTATTCCAATACCCTTTTGCAACGCTACCTCCATTGATCCAAATCTCTCCAATTTCTCCATTCTTACAGATCTTTTTGGTTTCAGGGTCAACGATTTTCACTTTTAAATCCCCTAGCACCAATCCGCTACTCACCAATCGTACAGATTCGTTATCGTTTACATCATTTGAACGAAGCTCTACTTTCCCTAAGTTGAAATTTTTCTTGTCTATTTCTAAAACGGTGGGTTCTTCGTTGATTTGTGTACCACTAACCATCAACGTTGTTTCTGCCATTCCGTAGCACGGAAAAATTGCTGTTTCAGATAACCCATAAGCTTTAAAGAAATCAGCAAACTTCTGCAAAGTCTCTGGTCTAATAGGTTCTGCTCCGTTAAAAGCTACTTTCCAATGACTTAAATCAATATCTTCCAGCTCTTCTTTTTGGATATTACTTAAACACAAATCGTAGGCAAAATTAGGTCCTCCACTAGTAGTTCCTTTGTATTTGGAAATTGCCTTTAACCATCGAACTGGTTTTTGAATAAACGCAACTGGTGGCATAACCACAATTTCAAATCCCACATAAAATGCCTGAATGATATTTCCTATCAATCCCAAATCGTGGTAAATCGGTAACCAGGAAACTTCTACAGAATCAGGAGTATGATGGCATGAATTTTTAATAAGTTCGCTATTATGGATCAAATTCGAATGATCCACAATTACCCCTTTGGGATCTCCTGTAGAACCAGAGGTATATTGTAAAAACGCAACGGTCTCGGATGTAATTTCAGGAAGTTCGACATCTACTAGGTTTTCCAGGGTATCCGTCTGCATCCAATTTGATTTCGAAATAATCTTATCATCAAACCAACCGTTACATTTGTTGTAAATCTCTTCTGTTGATAACACAAGGTTAGCGTTACAATCAGAAACGATTTTTTCTAATCTTCCTACTCTTCTCTTTCCTTGTGGAGGAAACGCTGGAACCGCTATTACCCCTGCCAATAGACAGCCAAAGAAAGCGTCTACAAATTCTAATCCTGAAGGGTATAATAGCAATACTCGATCTCCTGGTTTAGCATATTTTGATATGTTTGAAGCTATAACCATTGATCTATCAAACAATGCTCGGAATGTTCTTGAATCAACTTCTTCTTCACCATTCTTCAAGAATCTGTAAATGACTTTATCAGGAGATTCCTGCAGATGTCTATAAAATAATTGCACTAAGGTCTCTGCCTTAAGTGTATTCTTAAGTGTTTTATTTTTGCTGGACATGTGTGGAATTTTTTAAATATTAGATTATTATGTGGTCTGTTATTTGGATAACAGCAATTTTATACTCAAAAGGTATTCGGTACGGCATGCTGTATAGTAGCAGTGCGCATTAAAAAATACTTAGATAAGGTAATAAGGGATCATTGCAGCGATCAAATGCTGCCTAATCTTATGGTGTAAGAAGCCATTCTAAAGGAGCAGTACTCCTTTAGAAATGCTTCAACAAAAAATGGAAAACTGGTGTGAAATAGGGATTTAATTATCCTTTTTTATCCTGTCTAGTTCAGGTACTTCTTTATCTTTAATCTTCTTGTTATTGTTATTTCCAAAAGTATACACGGCGGAAAAAATGAATGCAGAAATATCAAAAAACTGATCGGCTTGAATATCAAACCCTTCTAAACTTGTATTTGATTGCACTCTATACGTGTCAAAAATATCTTGAGCATTAAGTCTTAAACTTAGCTGATCGTTAAACATCTTTTTTCCTACCGATATGTTGAGAATTTGTAAAGGCTGTATCGTAAAAATACCATCTCGTTGCTCTCCTGAATACAGATACGATAAATTAACATCGAACTTTGCCGGAAGACTAAAACTACTTTGCAACAAAAACTCGAAGTACGTATTGTCTTTTAATTTTTGATCATCGATGACTGTAGTGTTAAAAACGTGAGAAACTCCTCCATAAGCATAAATTGTCCACCAATCCAGATCATAAGGTGCTCCCAGACCTACCGAAAATTGTTCTTCACTTTCAAAATTTATTTCGGTAGCTACAGTTACAAAATCTTCATTTGTCAGAAAATCATATATCGGCCTTTTGAACTTGTTATATGATATATCCAAACTTATGGCTTCTTGATACTCTATAGATAATTCGAATTCGTCAGTTTGCACAGGTCTTAATCTTGGATTTCCTCTCTGAATACTTAAGGAATCTATGAAATTAACAAATGGATTTAAAGACTGAATATCTGGTCTTGCAATTCTTTTGCTATAGTAAAAACCTAATCCTAAATCCTCGCTCATCTTGTAATTCAAAGACACAGAAGGGAATACATTGGTAAAACTGCTATCGATGATCGTTTCGTCGGTAACTCTAGAAACCCCGCTTAGATCTGTATTCTCCACTCTTACTCCTAATTTAGCCCTTAGCTTTTCAAAATTCTTACGGATTTCACCATATACCGCATAGATAGTTTCGTCGTATTTAAATCCTTCTCTTTCGATAATAGTTTGTTCTGTAATATTTGATAATCGAAGATCACTAGAGTTTAGGACCTTAGAATATTTTGCACCAACATCTACCATTAAACTTTCTCCAAAAGGATGTGAGTAATCTATGGCTGTAGTTAAAATATCGATGTTGTTTTCGTTGTTGTTTTCTTTATTTCGATCTGCTGTTAAGTTTGAGATGTCTTCTAGTATCCCTCCCTTGGACGAAGATTCGAATCTGGTATAATTCGAAAAGAAATTGAATCTTCTTCCTAAGGTATCAATACGGTTTTCATAATTAACATTCACAGAATTCGTTTGGCTACTCACCTCTGTACTGGTAAAGGTATTCAACTGTAGGTCTTGATTATTCAAATTTATTACCTGATTGGTATTATTAGCATCAAGATCATCGCCTTCTATAGCAGAACTTAACTTGATATCCAGGGTTTGATTTGTTCCTATATCAATACTACTTCCTAATCTTACGTTATGTACATTTTTAAAATCTGATGTGTTCTCCACAATATTTCTCATTGTGGTTTCGGTAAGGTCATCATTAAAAAAAGTACGTTGATATTCATCGATACTTCTTCTTTGTTTTGGTCCGTAGCTATACGAACTGTAAAGATTTACTCCTCCTTTTTTATAATTAAGATTGAGCCCTCCCAGCCAACTTGATAATGTTCTTTGATCATATCTGAAAGTAAGTTTAGAATTAAACCCTTCTTTTTTGTTTTTCGTAGTAGTTATAAAAACAATTGCATTACCCTCTGCATCATACTTTGCAGATGGATTACGAATCACTTCTACTTTGGATACATCACTAGAATTAATCAAATTTAACTCTGATGCATCTTCTACTCTTCTACCATCGATATAGATTTGTGCCTGTCCTTTTCCGAAAACCTGTATCGCATTCTCAGAACTAACAGAAAGAGATGGAGTTTGTCGTAATATATCAGAGGCATTTCCAATTTCACTTATTGAAGAGTTCTCTACATTCATAGTGAGTACTCCTGCCTCTTTTTTGATGGTTGGTTTTTTCGCGATAATAGACACTCCCTCTAATTGCTCTATCGCTTCTTCTAAGACGATTACTCCCAAATCCTTATTTTCGGATACACTCAACGAAATAGTTTTAGAATGATAGCCTAAAAAGCTAATTTCAAGATTGAACTGCCCTGCTTCACTTTCAATAACAAAATTTCCATTCTCATCGGTGGTTACACCATTTAAGATCGTATTATCCGATGATTTCAAAACTACATTTACAAATGGTAGTGCAATATTTTGAATGTCTTCGATGATTTGGCCTTTGATCTCAAAATTTTGCCCAAAACTCAGCAAAGGGAACAAAAGAATTAGTAATACTGTTTTTACTTGAGGTTTAATAAAATGTTTCATTAATTAGGTTTGTGTGACGATTTCACTTAGTTTTTAACGCTACAATTGATATCAAGTAATTATTAAACCGCTCTGGGAAGTTGATAAAGATAACCAATTGGGATTTTAACCAAAATATTTTGTTGAATTGATTTGATTCTGACGATAATGTTATTCTGATTATTAATGTTTACGATTTCACATTCTTTTCCTTCCAGCGGACCATGAAGTATGGTTTTGATCTCTCCTATAGCAGGAATCTCGTTGGCTGGACTTAATTGGATATCACTACCTACGCCGATTAATAACTTTATCATCTCAATTTCATGATCCTTTACAATGGCATAAGTGTTACCAAAAGTTATATAAGCACAAGCTCCATCTATAGAAAGAGATTTATGAAGGTCCATAGCAGATTTGATTTTTACAAATACATAAGATGTAAATAGAGGAACCTTTATTTTCTTTTTTCTATCACTCCACTCTCTTATAGTGTCTACCATAGGAAGAAAAGTTTCAATCTCATTTTCTACCAAAAGATCATGTACCTTTCTTTCTTGACGAGATCTTACATAAAGAACATACCATTTGTTTAATTGAAGATTCATTGTGTGTAAGTTGTATTAAAAAGGTGAATAAAAAATATAGCTTCGCTTCCTTGAGTCACAAACCTTATATTCTTAAATATTTGTTTTGTTTATCAAGTATTATATCAGCAACATAAAAACCAGAAATATCTTCTTGTCTTTATATTTTTTTACTTATCAAAAAGTAAAATGAGTTTTAATTAAAAATTGAATGTTATAAATTTTTAATGGTCATATATTTTTAGGTAGTCCAAAAAAGACTTCTTTAATAATATGATCTGTACAAAAATTTTAATCATTTCTTTTCTCTTAATCTCAAAACAAACTTAGGAGTAAAAAGCCTTAAAATAAAGGACGTATGTAGTGAATTTATAAATTATACGCTTAAAATTTATAAATATTAAGGACTTAAAAATTGTTTTAATTTACTGACAATCAATTATTTATTTAATTTAAGTGTTTTTTTGCCTTTTTTCTTGGATTTATAAATAGAGAAAATCCAGTATTTTCATTTTTTATAAATTTTCATATGAATTGCACCGAAATTCACGAATTTGTTGAGTGTATCATTTGTAAACAAATGAAGCAACACTTGTAGAAATTATAATGTAAAAATTGACCTGGAAATAGAAAAAACAATGCCGAAGTAAAATGTTTTAAAACTAAAAAATCCATTCAATATTTTGAATGGATTTTTACCTGTTGTGGGCGCGAAGGGATTCGAACCCCTGACCCCTTGGGTGTAAACCAAGTGCTCTGAACCAACTGAGCTACGCGCCCTTTTCAATATTTTTTCGCAATCCTTGTTCCTGATTGCGGATGCAAATATAACACAGTTTTGTAGTCTACCAAAAGAAAATTGAAGAAAAATTAAATTATTTCTGCTACTACAAATGTACTTCCTCCTACATAAATGACATCTTGATCTGTAGCTTCCTGTAATGCAGATTGATAGGCTTCTTGTACCGAGTCATAATGCGCTCCAAGTAATTTGAATTTTTTTCCATTTTTTCTCAATTCATACGCATCCAAACCACGAAGAATATTTGGTTTGGCAAAATAGTAACGTGCATCCTTTGGAAATAAAGGCAAGATAGTATCGAGATCTTTATCATTAACAACCCCTAAAACGATATGCAAATTATCAAATTTCTCCTCCTCTAGCTGTTTTACCACTTCTTTGATTCCATCTTCGTTGTGCGCAGTATCACAAATTACCTTTGGATGTTCTTGCAAGATTTGCCATCTCCCCAATAAGCTTGTATTCTTAACTACTTCCTGAAGGCCTTTTTCGATATGAGCATCTTCAACCTTCCATCCCCTTTCTCGTAATACCAATAGGGTTTGTAAAGCTGTTTTTACATTTTCTATCTGATATCTTCCTCTTAAGTCTGTAGTGACTAATGGACCAGTATACGCTTCTGCCAAAAATAATGTACTATTACATGCTTTGGCCTTATCCAAAAACACCTTTTTGGTTTCATTAGTTGTTCTTCCTATTACCACCGGAACATCTGGCTTAATGATCCCTGCTTTCTCTCCGGCAATAGCTCCCAGAGTATCTCCCAAAAAACGAGTGTGATCCAGTCCTATATTTGTAATAACAGATACTTCTGGGGTAATGATATTTGTAGAATCCAATCTCCCCCAAGGCCAACTTCAATTACCGCGATATCTATATCCGAGTCACTAAAGTATTGAAACGCCATTCCCACAGTCATTTCAAAAAATGACAAATGATGCTTTTCAAAATAACTTTTGTGTTTCTCTATAAACTCAACAACATATTCTTCAGTGATCACTTTGCCGTTAATCCGAATACGCTCTCTGAAATCCTTTAAATGAGGAGAAGTATACAACCCCACCTTATACCCGGCTTCTTGTAATACTGAAGCCAGCATATGACTGGTAGACCCTTTTCCATTAGTGCCTCCAACATGAATGCTTTTGAATTTCTTGTGCGGGTTTTCTAAGTGAGTTGCTAATTGGATTGTATTGTGAAGATCAACTTTGTAGGCGCTTGCTCCTTGACGTTGATACATCGGTAATTGAGCAAACATCCAATCCAGGGTTTCCCTGTAATTCATAAATACTATTCAGAAAGTTTAAATTGATAGATAATGGTCCCCACTTGTTTTACCGGTGCTTTGGCATCACTATTAAACTTGGTTGCCAATGCAGCCCTTTTGGCTGGTTCCATAAGACAAGAAGCACTATTGGTTGTTCCTTTTACTCCAGGGGTTGCTCTAATTACTCTTCCGCTCTGATTAACCTCTATTCTTACCACAACAATACCAGACTCATTGCAATCCTGAACGAACTTTTCTTTATTTAATGCTTTACGACCTCCTAATCGATAATTTCCATCTCCATCTAGCCCTTTTCCGTTACCATAGTACTTTTTGGCATTAGGGTCACCATCTGGACTTCCTTTATCTCCAGGAGATCTATCGTCTCCTTCTCCTCCTTTGGCCGTACCATCGTTTTTGGGTCCATTAGAAAAGCTATTTAATATATCCAGCGTCGACTTATCTGGTTTAGGATCGGGTTTCTTTTCCTCTACCTTTTTAGGTGTTTCCTTTACGGTCTTTTTGGTAACTTTTTGATCCGAAGTTTCTTTAGGGACTTCTTTAGTCTTTTCGACCTTCTTTTTAGGCTTTTTCTTTGGCTTTTTATCAATCACCGGGGCGTCTTCAAGATCTTGCGTAGCCACCTTTTCCTGAATTTCGGGTGAGTCCTCTTGTGGAGTGGGAGCAGTAGAAGCCGATTCGGGCGTTGTATTCTTTGGCGAAGTTTTAATGGGTTTATTAGGTTGTATCTTTCCAGATCCAACTGCTGTAGTACCAAAATTTACCGCAATTCCACTTTCTTCTTCCGGAACAATATAACTAAGGCTAAGATAAAACAGTAACAAGATAATCCCAATGTGCAACAATATCGTTAGCACCAAGGATTTTCTTTTATGTTTTGTATCCAGCTTTATCATAATCAATCGGGTTTCACCGCCAGTATAACTTTAAATTTATTTCTATTCGCAATATCCATTACGGCTACTGCACGTTCTATTGGGACTCCTTCTTCTGCTCTCAGAATAATAGTAGGCTCATTCTGTCCTTGTAACCTTGAAATCAAAGTTGATTCTAAACTACTTTGCGTAATCCGTTCGTCATCTACATAATACTGCAATTTATTGGTAATGCTTACCGATATATTTTGCACATTAGAGCTTTTACCTTTAGCTTTTGGCAATATAAGATCCAAGGCTTCTGGTGTTATTGCAGGAGAGGTCAGTAAAAAAACACCAATAACAGAAATACAATATCTGTCATCGACGACATACTGAACTCTGGACTTACTTTGTTTCTTCCTCTTAAGTTCATACTATGCAGGTTCGTTCAACAAGTCCAAGAAATCTACAGCCTGAGCTTCCATAGTGTGAATCACTTTATCTGTACGAACTACTAAGTGATTATATCCTATATACGCTACAATACCAACTACAAGACCACCAACGGTTGTAGTCATAGCCGTATAAATACCTTCGGCCAGAACTCCCATATCTGCAGTACCAGAACTGGATGCCAAATTATGGAATGCCAAAATCATACCAATTACTGTTCCTAAGAATCCTATCATAGGTGCAGCACCTGCTACTGTAGCCAAAATACCTACATTCTTTTCTAATTTGTAGACCTCCAAACGCCCTGCATTTTCAATAGCTTTATTAATATCTTCCAGAGGATGTCCGATTCTAGAAATACCTTTTTCGGTCAATCTTGCCACGGGATTATTCGTTTGAGCACATAAAATCTTAGCCGCTTCAATTTTTCCACTTGCCACATTATCTCTGATCTGGTGCATAAAGCTCTCATCATATTTAGAAGCCGCTTTTATAGCAAAAAGTCTTTCAAAGTAAATATAGACTGCTACAAAGAGCAAAACAAAAAGTATAGCGATTATCACAACCGCTCCGGTTCCTCCGCTTAACAGGAGGTCCATAATAGAGAGTGATTTCTCTTCAATTACTGTGTCAACTTGTGCAGAACTTTGGGTAAACGCACTGAGCATAGATAAATACATCATTTTGATTTCGTTAATTTAGTGTTAGTATACTAACGTTATTTATGTAGGTTAAGTATATCCCCAATTTACAATAAATAAATCACTCCTAATAATCCAACTCCTCCGAGCACTATCGTATAAGGGAAAGCCATTTTTACCATTTTGGTGTATGACAATCCGATTAACGGTGCTAACGAAGAGGTTAGTAAAAATAAGAACGCTGCTTGACCATTAGGTGTTGCAACACTTGGTAAATTTGTACCTGTATTGATCGCTATGGCTAAGTTTTCAAACTGCTCTCGAGTAATAGCACCCGCATCAAAAGCTTGTTTTACTTCACCAATGTATACTGTAGCAACGAATACATTATCACTGATCATGGATAATACTCCATTGGCAACATAAAACATTGACGGCTGATCTTTTGGGTCTAATTTCAACGCCCAATCGATAATAGGAGTGAACAAATGTTGATCATGAATCATCGCAACAATTACAAAGAAAACTACCAATAATCCAGTAAATGGTAATGCTTCTTCAAAAGCTTTACCTAATTGATGCTCTTCTGTAATACCCATAAAGGCCGTTTGGACGATAATCAATGCTAACCCTATAAATCCAACAGGCGCAAGGTGTAATGCTAATCCTATGATCAAAAGTATAGCAGAAACTGCTTGAACAATTAACCCATATTTGGATCGGTCTGATCGATTGGCATCTTCCTCATCTGTATAGTTCTGTATGATTGTTCTGGCGACATCTGGTAATTTGGCTCCAAAACCAAACGATCCTGTCATTTCCAAAACCACTGTAGTAAGCAAACCTGCCCCTAAAACAGGCAAAGATATAGGTGCCATTTTCAGGAAAAACTGAATAAAATCCCATCCCATTCGCTCACCAATCAATAAGTTTTGAGGCTCACCCACTAGTGTACACACACCTCCTAAAGCTGTACCTACTACACCATGCATCACCAAACTTCTTAAAAAGCTTCTGAATTGTTCTAACGTTTCTCCACTAAGTTCTTTTCGATCCAAGACGCCACTATCATCATAATCTCCGGAGCCCGAATGTATTTTGTGATACACCCCATAAAATCCAACAGCAACACTAATCAAAACTGCTGTTACTGTTAAGGCATCTAGAAAAGCCGAAAGTACTGCTGCAAGAAATACAAATAGCAACGATAAAATCATTTTTGATTTAATCTTCGTGAATACCTTACTGAAGATATACATCAACAAAGGTTTCATAAAGTAGATACCGGCCACCATGAATACCAACAAAAGAATAACTTCTAGGTTTTGCTCAACTTCGAGCAATACTCCTCCTTTGATTCCTTTTCCTAATTCATCATGAAGTACTTTTCCATGATCAAGCTTGTACATAGGATGCGTGAGGCCTAAAGCAAGTGCTTCTATAGCTAATATCCCTCCTGATTGCAGAGGATAACATTTTAGTGCCATCGCCAAAGTAAAAATAAACTCCGCTATAAATACCCAAGCGGTTACGGTTGGTCCTAATATGAAATACGAGAAAACATTAAAAATTAAAAATCCGATCATTACAAATTTGAACCATTTCGGACTACTTCCTAGAAAATACTTTAACATAGTGATGCTTGGTTATACATTAATATTATACCAGCTGTTTGAAGGCTATTTCAAACGCTGTTTTACTTATATTTACTTTTGTTTGCTTGCTATTGTAAGTGCTCTGTATTGCTTTTTTTATAGTTTCTGAAGTATCTTTAAAAATAGCTTCATCCGTCATTTGTACCCTACGCTCCATAAAATAGGCAAATACTCTAGCCATACCGCAATTTGAAATAAAATCAGGAATAAGACTTACTTTTTCATCGGTATACTCCATTATAGGACCAAAAAATATTTCTTTATCAGCGAATGGTACATTGGCTCCACATGATATTACCTCAAGTCCAGAATCGATCATTTGTGTAATCTGTTCCTTGGTGATCAACCTGGAAGCTGCACAAGGCGCAAAAATCTCGGTCGGCAATGACCAAATCCTTTCATTCATCTCCTCGAAAGGAATTAACGTTTCACTATACAGCTTATTACCTTTCTTGTTTAAATATAACTCCTTTATTTCTTCAAAAGAGAACCCATCTTCCTTGATAAGCCCACCGATATGATCAATAATACCAACAACTTTGGCTCCCATTTCAGATAAATAATAGGCTGCCGCAGAACCTACGTTTCCAAAACCTTGGACTACTGCTCTTTTCCCCTTGACATCCCCTCCATAAATGGTATAGTAATGTCTAACCGCTTCTGCTACGCCATATCCTGTAATCATATCCGCAACCGTATACTTACGGGATACATCTGGTGAAAAAGTAGTATTCTCCAAAACTTTAATAACCCCTTGGCGAAGCTGTCCTATTCTATTAATTTTATCCGCTTCTGTAGGTTGAAAGTGTCCATTAAAAACTCCTTCCTGTGGATGCCAAACCCCGCATTCTTCAGTAATTGGGATTACCTCATGAATTTCGTCTACATTAAGATCTCCTCCTGTTCCATAATAACTCTTCAATAAGGGAGATACGGCTTTATACCAACGCTGAAGCACTCCTTTTTTTCTTGGGTCATTGGGATCGAAGTTAATTCCAGATTTGGCACCACCAATTTCTGGTCCCGAAACTGTAAACTTTACTTCCATAGTTTTGGCCAAAGAAAGCACCTCATTCATATCTAATCCTTTTCGCATTCTTGTACCACCACCAGCAGCTCCACCTCGTAAAGAATTGATCACTGTCCAGCCTTCGGCTTCGGTTTCAGAATCCTTCCAATTAAAAACTATCTCAGGCGCTTTATTTTCATACTTTTTTAGTAATTCTTTCATTCTTAAAATTTCAATTTAGCAAATCAATAATTCTCTCTTTTAAAAAAAACAACACCAATGGTGTTTGTAAAAAGTTAAATTAAATATCCTCCAAACGGAGGTCAGCGCTGAGTCATTTTTTTGCGTTTTGAATAGATTAATAGGTTACTACAAAGCAACCTCACAAATATAAAAAACTAAATATCCCTAGAACGAAAATAAAGGTAAAATTATCGTATCCTAATAATCCTTCAATCTTAAACAAAATTGCCTCAAAATTCCCCAACGAGACCTTCCATGTTTTGATATTATTTTACCCTAAAATTTCATTACATCAAAAAACAAAAAAAACACCAGAACTATCATATTATCAACTATATTTGTAGAATTAATAAAAATATCGGGGTTATCTCGATTTATTTTCATCAAAAAGTAGGAATTGCGTGTTATGCACGCACAGTAAATTTTCAATACATATGGACTTTAAATTATCCGAAGAACAGTTAATGATACGCGATGCTGCTCGTGATTTTGCTAAAGCAGAATTGTTACCTGGAGTAATAGAACGCGATAATAAACAAGAATTTCCCACTGAACAGGTTAAAAAAATGGGAGAACTTGGATTTTTAGGAATGATGGCTTCTCCAGAATACGGTGGTGGAGGTATGGACACCTTATCCTATGTACTAGTTATGGAAGAGTTATCAAAGATTGATGCTTCTTGCTCAGTAATCGTATCAGTAAACAACTCTTTGGTATGTTGGGGTCTTGATGAATATGGATCTCCAGAACAAAAGGAAAAATATTTATCCAAATTAACCAATGGTGAATCGATTGGTGCTTTTTGTTTATCAGAACCAGAAGCAGGTAGTGATGCTACTTCTCAAAAAACTACGGCAATAGACAAAGGAGATCACTATGTATTAAATGGAACCAAAAACTGGATTACTAATGGAGGTTCTGCAGATTATTACTTAGTTATTGCACAAACTGACAGAGATAAGGGACATAAAGGAATCAATGCCTTTATTGTTGAAAAAGGTTGGGAAGGTTTTGAAATTGGACCAAAAGAAGACAAATTAGGAATTAGAGGAAGTGACACTCACTCTCTTATTTTTAATGATGTTAAGGTACCTAAAGAAAATCGTATCGGTGAAGATGGATTTGGATTCAAATTTGCGATGAAAACATTGGCCGGAGGTCGTATCGGTATTGCTGCTCAGGCATTAGGTATTGCTGCAGGAGCTTATGAATTAGCCAAAGAATATTCTAAAGTTCGTAAAGCCTTTGGAACTGAAATCATGAATCACCAGGCGATTGCTTTTAAACTTGCTGATATGCACACCAAAATTGAGGCTGCAAGAATGTTGGTATACAAAGCTGCAATGGACAAAGACAACCACGAAAGCTATGACCTTTCTGGTGCTATGGCCAAGCTTTATGCTTCTGAAGTAGCTATGGAAACTGCTGTAGAGGCCGTACAGATACATGGTGGTAATGGATTCGTAAAAGAATATCACGTAGAACGATTAATGCGTGATGCAAAAATTACTCAGATTTACGAGGGAACAAGTGAAATCCAAAAGATTGTAATCTCAAGAAGTGTTCTTAGAGATTAATTCGATAACATATCATAATTAAAAAACCCAAACTAAATATTAGTTTGGGTTTTTTAATTCAATTATTATACTAAATAGCACAAACTTTCAAAAGGTCTTGCCTTACAATTAAATCTGTTTAACACATTACTACGGTCTCAGAATCTCCACAAAGAACTGGATCATTAATAATTCCTGAAAGACATTCTCTTGTTTCCAAACAAATAATGATCGCAGTACGAATACTACCCGTATCTTCATCTGGACAAACAAAAAAAGAGTCAGATGTTCCTCCATTAATCGCTTGCTTAGCTTGTTTATCCAACCTCGCTACTTTTATTTTTTTTAGTGTGATTTTAGTTTTATTTTGTTTTTTCATGATGTACTCAAATTAATAGCGCCACTCAATAACATTCCATATTTCTAGACACAATCTCTCCCTTCGGTTTCTCTACATATCCCATCACCAGAATTATTACAAAAAATGATTCCTGTAGGTACACTACCAGTATCCTGACCATTACCACACACAACAAAAGTACCTCCTTTTACCGATTCTTTTACTTTTTTGTCGAGTCTAGCTACATTTATTTTTTCTAACTTAATTTTCGTTTTGTTTTGCTTTTTCATTTTACTTGTCGAAAAACTATTTTTAAAAAATTAAAAATCCAAAGACGTTAGAGTTAAATTAAACAACATCACAATTTTATCTCTAACCGCTTTGGAAGCACCTATTTTAATAAATTAACATTTATTACCAACTTCACTTTCTCTGCATAAATGGTTTCCGGCAGATGGACAGCCAAAAGTCTTTTCACATAAAGCATCCCCTGCTATTCCAACTTTGGTTTTTAAACTACCGGTATTTCTTTCATCACATAAAATATAGGATAACAAAGTTCCTCCTTTAATTGATTCTCCCGCTCGTCGATCTAGTCTTGCGACTTGAATTTTTTTTAATTCAATTTTTGTTTGTTTACGTTTTTTCATAATATTCTAATTACATCTTTTTTACCCTTCAAAAATAGAGAAGAATTCCCAAAAAAAGCTTCAAACTGGTTAACATTCATAAATATTCACCAACAAAAACCTATTCAAACCATTGATTTTCAATGTTTTTTATGAATTCTGCGGGTTTACAGCCTTTTCGCTTTAAAAACGCCTTTGCAAATGATTGTATGTTATTAAATCCTACTTCTCCGGCCATTGATCTTACCGAATATTGCTTAAACTTTTTATTCGTTTTAATTTGATCCACACAAAAATCAATTCGAAGATCATTAATATAATTTGTAAAGTTCTTTCCCTTTTCAATATTAATAACCTTGGATAAGTATGAGGAGTTAGTTTTTAAACTTTTTGAAACACTACCAAGGGACAAGTTATTTTTTAAGTATTTATGATCATTTTCAAAATCTTGTAACTTTTTCAAAATCTCCTTTTTAATATCCTCTGGCACTTCCACAACAACAGTTGCTTCTTTTTTCTTTTCTATCGAATTAACCAGCTCTGTATATTTATCAGAAATTTCAGAATACTTATTCCTTCTTTTCTTTAAATAAAAAAACAATGATATGAGAATTGACAATAAAATTACACCAAAAAGTATCGACCTATGTCTCGACATTTTGTTTTTAGAATCAATGGTTTCTATCAGTTCTTTTTTATCTTTCACCAATCTTGCTATATCATACTTCTCTACGATATTATTATTTAACCTAGCATACTTTTCGTTAAACGTTCGCTCCAATTGAAGTAATTTATTGGTAATTCTAAGCTGATTCTCTAAATCCTTGTTCTCTTGATAATAATCAATAAGCAACGTAAAAACCTCATGTATTTGAGGAACATAATTGAATTCATTGGTAGTAGACTCTGCTTTTATAAGATAATCCAACCCCTTTTTCTTTTCGCCCAATTTCAGCAAGGATTTGGCTAAATACAAATAAGAAATTTTTACATTAACATCTTCCTTATCTTCTCTTGAGGTGATCAGCATTTTTTGCAAGCTATCTTTGGCTTCTTTATACGCTTCTCTGTAAAAACTATTTACTCCATATGCAGATAACAAATCCGGATAGAATTCCGTATTTCCGGTAGAAAATCTCAGCCGAATTCCCTTATTTAAATAATAACTAGCAGAGTCATATTTTTTAAGACGATTATAAGTATCACCCAACTTGTAAAGTGTAGCTGCGTAGGTCATGGGGTACTCCACTAAGGTATCTTCCTTAATCAAAAAATCATAATTCTCCTTAAAAGTGATTAATGCTTCTCTGTTTTTTCCCAAATTAGTCTTTAACAAGGCAACATTGTGTTTTAAGGCAACAATTTGCTCCTCATTTCCAACACGTTCAGCATGTTTCAAAGCGATCAAATAGGATTGCAAAGCATCATCATAACGATCCAGAGCATATAATGCATATCCTTTTTTTAAATATCCGGTTGCTGGATAACGCATATGCGTTTCCATATCTTTTGTCGTGATAATTATAGAATCGGCATACTGTAAAGCTATATTGTTTCGGTTACTGTGATCATAAATATTAAACAACAAGTTATACGCCCTGGCGGTTTGTATGACATCACTTTCATTCTTTGCCTTGTACAAATACTCACTTGCGATATGTAAACTTAAAATAGAATCCTCACTATTTTCGTCAAAAAGCTGGTTCAACTCATCAAATGTCTTAAACTTTAATGAATCCAACATTTTTTGTGCATTATTATCTGAGGATTGTGCTTTTAAACCAATTGACAATAAACAAAGCCATAATACAATACCAAAACGAATACTTTTTATATACATCTTAAAAATCGGGGGAGCTAGCTTTAATACAATTATTCCAACATAAGTTTGAAGTATATAAAAAAAATAGACGTTAAAAAAATCTGAAAGGCAAAAATCATCTTTATTTCATAAATAATCAGAGATTCCTACGTAAAACGGCAAGGTAACGTTTATGAATACAAAGGGTAATATTCATGAATACGTACCTGATCCCCTTGAATTACAGTTATCAAGTCAATACATTTGTACCTCGGATATCAAAAAATAGCCTACATCCCATCAAGAGGTTACCTCATTTTTTTGCAAAAAAGTCGAACTACTATAATCAACTTTAAACTAAGTATAGTGTCCCATTTTTATTCAATTTTTAAAATAACGCTTAATAAAGAAATGAAAAAACACATAAAACTATTTCCCTATTTGCTTGTAGAATCAACCCTATTACTATTACTGTCTTGTGATAAAGATGAATTGGTCTTTGAAGAAGAATTATCTATTAACGACAGTAATTTTTCAATAATGAATCGTAAGCTAAAATTTGATTCTAAAGAAGATTTAGCTGAAACCATCAATTATCAAAAAATGAAGGGCGTAGTACAGCAGCAAACACTTTTGAAAACCTATATCAAATAGGGCTTAGATCACACAAACCAATAATAGACAAATACAATATTAAACTAATTTCAAAACTGAAACAAGAACGATAAGAGAAAGTTTAAGCGGGAAGAACTGATAT
>NZ_CM147859.1:4397500-5396326 GCF_055808215.1 Aquimarina sp. KJ22-3
TAACTAAAGCGCCCTATTCAGACTCGCTTTCGCTACGGCTCCGATTCTTAAAATCTTAACCTCGCTAGTAAAAGTAACTCGTAGGCTCATTATGCAAAAGGCACGCCGTCACCCAAAAGGGCTCCGACCGCTTGTAAGCGTATGGTTTCAGGGTCTTTTTCACTCCCTTATTCAGGGTTCTTTTCACCTTTCCCTCACGGTACTGGTTCACTATCGGTCTCTCAGGAGTATTTAGCCTTAGCGGATGGTCCCGCCAAATTCACACAGGGTTTCCCGTGCCCCGCGCTACTCAGGATACTACTAAGTATTTGATCTTTACTTATACAGGGCTATCACCTTCTCTGGCCTGTCTTTCCAAACAGTTCTAATTCATTACAAATCCTATCTCGTAGTCCTACAACCCCAAACCGGCCGTAACCGATTTGGTTTGGGCTATTCCGCGTTCGCTCGCCACTACTAACGGAATCACTATTGTTTTCTTCTCCTATGGGTACTTAGATGTTTCAGTTCCCCACGTTCGCCCATCTTACGATGTGACATGTCTTCAACATGCCGGGTTGCCCCATTCGGAAATCCACGGATCAACAAGTATGTGCCTCTCCCCGTAGCTTATCGCAGCTTATCACGTCCTTCTTCGCCTCTGAGAGCCTAGGCATCCCCCATACGCCCTTAATTAGCTTATGTCTTATGCTTTAATTTGCTCTTAGTTTTTTTCTTTACATCACACAATTTTACAATCATGTGTGCTCGTTTTTTCTCTAAATCAATATGTCAATGAACGTTGTGGCCTTAAAGACCTTGTGGAGAATACCGGAGTCGAACCGGTGACCTCCTGCGTGCAAGGCAGGCGCTCTAGCCAGCTGAGCTAATTCCCCGTCTTATAAAGTTGACCGTAGCCAAATATTAGTTGACAGTAGCACAACTTCTAAAATTTCCTTATTCAATATAAAATGAACTTATTTCGTAGTCTCAGGCAGACTCGAACTGCCGACCTCTACATTATCAGTGTAGCGCTCTAACCAGCTGAGCTATGAGACTTCGTTAGTAAAAATCAATTGCCTAATAAAACAATCGATCCCTTAATATTTAATTGACAGCCGAAAAACTAAAATCAACTCCTTGAATAAAAACCTTCTGAGTCGTACCATTTCTAAATTCTCTAGAAAGGAGGTGTTCCAGCCGCACCTTCCGGTACGGCTACCTTGTTACGACTTAGCCCCAGTTACTAGTTTTACCCTAGGCCGCTCCTTGCGGTGACGGACTTCAGGTACCCCCAGCTTCCATGGCTTGACGGGCGGTGTGTACAAGGCCCGGGAACGTATTCACCGCATCATGGCTGATATGCGATTACTAGCGATTCCAGCTTCACGGAGTCGAGTTGCAGACTCCGATCCGAACTGTGACCGGCTTTATAGATTCGCTCCTTATCACTAAGTGGCTGCTCTCTGTACCGGCCATTGTAGCACGTGTGTGGCCCAGGACGTAAGGGCCGTGATGATTTGACGTCATCCCCACCTTCCTCGCGGTTTGCACCGGCAGTCTTGCTAGAGTTCCCGACATTACTCGCTGGCAACTAACAACAGGGGTTGCGCTCGTTATAGGACTTAACCTGACACCTCACGGCACGAGCTGACGACAACCATGCAGCACCTTGTAATCTGTCCGAAGAAAACTCTATCTCTAAAGCTGTCAGACTACATTTAAGCCCTGGTAAGGTTCCTCGCGTATCATCGAATTAAACCACATGCTCCACCGCTTGTGCGGGCCCCCGTCAATTCCTTTGAGTTTCATTCTTGCGAACGTACTCCCCAGGTGGGTTACTTATCACTTTCGCTTAGCCACTCAGACCGAAGTCCAAACAGCTAGTAACCATCGTTTACGGCGTGGACTACCAGGGTATCTAATCCTGTTCGCTACCCACGCTTTCGTCCCTGAGCGTCAATCAATTGTTAGTGATCTGCCTTCGCAATCGGTATTCTGTGTAATATCTATGCATTTCACCGCTACACTACACATTCTAACCACTTCACAATGATTCAAGACCTACAGTATCAATGGCAATTTTACGGTTGAGCCGCAAACTTTCACCACTGACTTATAAGCCCGCCTACGGACCCTTTAAACCCAATGATTCCGGATAACGCTTGGATCCTCCGTATTACCGCGGCTGCTGGCACGGAGTTAGCCGATCCTTATTCGTAGAGTACCGTCAGAGCTCTACACGTAGAGCGGTTTCTTCCTCTATAAAAGCAGTTTACAACCCATAGGGCAGTCTTCCTGCACGCGGCATGGCTGGATCAGAGTTGCCTCCATTGTCCAATATTCCTCACTGCTGCCTCCCGTAGGAGTCTGGTCCGTGTCTCAGTACCAGTGTGGGGGATCTCCCTCTCAGGACCCCTATCTATCGTCGCCTTGGTGAGCCGTTACCTTACCAACTAGCTAATAGAACGCATAGCCATCTTATATCGATAAATCTTTAATACTAAACTGATGCCAATTCAGCATACTATGGGGTATTAATCCAAATTTCTCTGGGCTATCCCCCAATATAAGGTAGGTTCTATACGCGTTACGCACCCGTGCGCCGGTCGTCAGCAAGATTGCAAGCAATCTCCTGTTACCCCTCGACTTGCATGTGTTAAGCCTGCCGCTAGCGTTCATCCTGAGCCAGGATCAAACTCTTCATCGTTTATTCTTAAATATTATCTATCTAAAAACAATACAACACAGAATTAATCGGTTCTTATCTCAATAGATGATTCTAGTCTTTCGATTTAATTTATTTGCTTCGATTCTCAGTAATAAAACCAAAAATCGTACGCGCTGTCAATCAATATGTCTATGAACTTCTTTAGATTCAAATGCCACTATTAATAGCATCCTAAAACTTCGTCATTACTAAGGGAATCGAACCCTATTTTTAGCTAGCCAAAACCAACCCTAAACCATTGTAATTTCTCTTATGAACTTCGCTTCTCTCTCTCAAAGCGGGTGCAAATATACAACCCCTTTTTTATCCACCAAAACTTTTTTGAAATATTTTTAAAAAGTTTTTTTTCGAAGCTGTCAATGAACATTACTAAACTACATCTACCCTCAAATCTCTTCCCCGTTTAGCGGCTGCAAACATACAGCCTTTTTAATTACCAACAAGACTTTTTTAAAGTTTTTTTAATCTTTTTTTAATCTAAAAACTCAACATCCTAATACACCATTACTTACAACTAAAAAAAATATTTACGCCTTCACAATTTTCACAACAATGGATTTACTAATAGGTGTATTACTCTTGTCTGCAAAGTGATTATAAGGGACCAAAACATTTGTCTCGGGGAAATATGCGCCCAAATTACCTTTTGGAATATTGTAGGGAATCGCTAAAAAGTTAATTGCTTTTCGTTCTACTCCATCATATTGACTTATCAAATGAACAACATCAAATTTTTGCAATGCATGCTCCCGCATGTCTTGTTCATTCATAAATACTACTCTTCTTTCATTATACACTCCCCTATACCGATCATCTAATCCATATATAGTAGTATTAAACTGATCATGGGATCGAATCGTCATTAACAAAAACTCATCTTCTTTTATTTGATGATCCGGCAAACTGCATATACTAAATTGTGCTTTTTTATTGGGTAGTTTACTAAAATCTAAATCTCTTACATTATTAGGAAGATAAAAACCTACTCCTTTTGAGCGATCATTAAGTTCTTGAAACCCGTTAACCACTTTTTCTATTTTCTCTCTTATTAGCTCGTAATCGGTTGATAATCCTTCCCAATCTACCACATGCTCATTTTTGAAATATGCTTCTGCAATTCCACCAATAATCTCTGGCTCACTTTTAAGATTACCAGAAGCAGGAGGCAGCATCCCTTTTGATCGATGTACTTTTCCCATACTATTTTCTACTGTAAAAAATCTTGGTCGACCTTCTTTTATATCTTGTTCTGACCTGCCTAAAGTCGGTAAAATCAATGCAGTTTTTCCCGCAACCAAATGTGTTCTGTTTAATTTGGTACTTATATTCACGGTTAGATTACAATTAAATAAAGCTTGGGCCGTATATTCGGTATCGGAAGCTGCAGACAAAAAATTACCTCCCAGTGCAATAAACACTTTTGCTTTTCCTGTATTCATGGCTTCTATGGCATGCACCGTATCCAACCCTTCCTTGTCTGGAGGCGTAAACCCAAAGGTATTTTCAATAGCCTCATTGAGCGCCGGTGATACATGATGCATAATCCCAACGCTACGATCCCCTTGTACATTGCTATGACCTCTTACCGGACAAGTTCCTGCTCCAGGTTTACCCAAGCTTCCTTTCAGCAATAGAAGATTCACACATTCTTTAATATTCTCTACTCCATTTTTATGTTGGGTGAGCCCCATTGCCCAGCAAATAATAATTTTCTTTTTGTGCGCTAGCAGATCAACCGCTTGGTCAATTATCTTTTCTGAAACACCACATTGCTCTAAGAGCTCCTGATCAGAATACATATCCACATCCTTTTCTAATGCTTCATATCCTTGGGTATACTCTTTGATAAATTCATGATCAACAACTCCTCCTCGCTCTTTCTCTAATCTTATCAGTTTTTTAATCATCAATTTCAATAGTGAAACGTCTTGATTTATTTTTACCTGAAGATGTATATCGGTAAGAGCTGTACCCGATGCCAGAACCCCTTTAATTTCCTGAGGGTTTTTAAACCGTATTAAACCTGCTTCTTCTAAAGGATTAATACTAATCACTTTGCCTCCATTTTCTTTACATTTTTGCAATGCAGATAGCATTCTGGGGTGATTCGTTCCTGGATTTTGCCCAATCACCATTACCACCTCAGCTTTTTCAAAATCCTCTAGTTTTACTGAGCCTTTGCCAATCCCCAAAGTTTCTTTTAATGCGACACCACTAGACTCGTGACACATATTTGAGCAATCCGGCATATTATTGGTTCCAAAAGCTCTTACAAAAAGCCCATATAAGAATGCTGCTTCGTTACTTGATCTTCCGGAAGTATAAAACACTCCTTGATCTGGATAATCCAGGGCATGCAGTTCTTCTGCGATTAAGGCAAATGCATCTTCCCAAGAAATAGGCTCATAATATATAGAATCAGGCCGCAACACCATAGGCTCTGTTAATCGTCCACTTTTGCCGATTTGATAGTCTGACCATTGGGACAGTTCTTCTACTGAGTGTTTTGCAAAAAAGTGTTGATCTACTTTTTGATTGGTTGCCTCTTCGGCTATGGCTTTCACCCCATTCTCACAATATTCCCCCAATCTTGAAGGTTTGTCAGGATCAGGCCAGGCACAACCAGGGCAATCAAATCCATCTTTTTGATTCATTTTACCAAGTACCTGAAACGACTTTGTGACTCCCATTTCTTTGAAAGCGTGTTGAAGAGCCACTTTTACCGCTGGTAATCCGGCAGCATAGACAGCAGGTTCTTTTACTTTGATTCCTGTAAATGATGTAGGCCCTAAAACGGATATATTTCTTTTATTAATGATGCTCATGTATCTTGATCTAAATAAAATGTGAGGAATACCAAAGATACATCTTAATCCCATATCTGCGCCAGGGATTGAAGTGAAAATCCCGGATCTGCCAAACGCAGACCGGAATTGAAACGGAAAGCCCGCCCGGGCGCCCTAAAACATTATAAAAAGAAGTTCCACACCAATCCAAATCGAATCACAGCATCTCTGTAGGCATAACCGGGAGCAGAAAATTCATTGTTTTGACTAAAGGCTTCGGAAAAGTTTTCTACTTTAAAGAAAATTCGGGTTTGCCTAACCTTGGCATTAAAAAAGAGGTCAATTTGAGGGAAACCACCAATCTCCTGGTCGTTTTGAGAATAAAATTCGGACAATACAGGATCGTATGCATCTCCATTATAGGCCGAGAAATATTTGAACGTAATCCCTGTTTGTAGAAACAACGCATTGTTCTTAAACCAATGGTCTTCGTAAAACAAACTATTGCGAGTTATGATCTCTGGCACATTATATATCTGATCTCCACCTTGCACACTCTGATACATCACAGTATTCTCTAACCCAATCTTACCAAACTTAAAAGCGTTGGTTAATTTTACCTTTAGCACATCGATATTGTCCACTGCTTGTAGAGGAACCGTGATCGAATCTGCGTCTTTGGCGAAATAAGTAAAATTCTTAATCGTACTGTAACTCGCCTCGATATTGGCAATGTTTTTGGCTTTTATGTTAAGCGATATTTTTTGTGTTTCGGTATTCTCGAAATCATTTTGCCAATTGTAATTGACATAATCGTTTTGATATAACAAGAAGTTATAATTAGGTGCAACAGAATTAGAACTAATCTTCGCTTGTAACCCATACTTCTCATTTAGTTGGTAACCAGCCCCTGCATTCACATAATGCCCATCAAAATCACCCGACACCAAGGTCATTCCATCTGCAAAAAGCTCAAAGCCTTTATAGTTATTAGTATACTGCCCACCTACCGAAAAAACATCTCCTTTTATTCTGTTGGTGATATTAACTGGATTCCCTTCAGAATCGACCTGGCTAAGAATACTATTATACCCATAATTATAATTAGAGCTTCCTCCGATCACTCTGAGGTTCCCTAACCATTTATTATCAAATTCTAAAAATACCTGATTGCTAAAATCTTCGAGCGCAACCTTATCTGATAGTGCTCCACTTTGATACGCTTCTCCAAAAATGTTCCTGGGTGCAATCGCCGCCTGATCAAACTGGAAAGATTTATCGGTAAGATCCATAATATGTCCTATGGCTAATCCTGTCCCACTACTATCGGTTCTTTTCAGTATTTCAAATTGGTGATTGAGATAAAACCGTTTCCCCAAAAGGATACTTTCTGCATTTTCAAAATTAACAGTAATTGAACCTCGATCTGCAAACTCAGCTTCCTCTCCTACAAATTGCCCTTGTGCCAAATATTGGTCAATCCCCTCCGGAGAAAGCCCCCCATTCTCTTCGTTTAATAAATCCTGAGAAACGAAATGTGTTTTTATCCGATATCTTTCGTTTTTGGTGATATAGCTTAAAGTAGATCGGAAATTTCCGGTACTCGTCAAGGCGTGTTGATATTTACCCAACGATCTCACCCCTTTGTAAGCGATAGATAAGTTTAGTCTCGGTGAAGTATTTACAGTAAAAAACGCATCTAATTGTTGCCCTTGTTCAAAAGTGGTCTTAAAATACAATTCGGTAAGTGGAGTAGGCACCTGATAATAGTTGATATCATTGGCCTCCATAAAATTAAAATGTCTTGCTCTTGCTCCAAATAATGGCAACAAATGATCTCTTTCTTCTCTTTTTGCTAGGCTATTATAAGTTTGTCCAACATTATTGATAGGCAATAGTTCAAAATCGTCTCTTCTGAGGTAGTTGAATTGATAATCTTTTTGCAAGGTAAGTGTAGTATCTACAAAAGTAGTATCATTTTGCACAGAAATGATCTTATAAGCTGTAATCGGTGGTTTTTGCTTTTTATCTTTGGACCGACTAGATGAATTGCGAATAGATCGCTCATCTAAGGTCTGCCCATTTTCTGTTTCATTCTGGTTTCTTTGCTGAGCCCACTGAGCAGCACTATAGATTAATAAAAGTACTAATATTATGTTTTTTCTCATTAGCGTATTTGAACTGTGGCAAAAATATACTTTTTTAACGAAAGTAAATGATAGTCATTGTCTGATTTAGACGATTGTTATTTTCAATTTTTAAAAATAGTTTTTCCGAAGTTCAACACATCCTGTATCTTCGCAATATGCTTACATTGAAATTAAACACTGATCTGTTAGAATGCGGCACAGATGAAGCAGGGCGTGGTTGCCTTGCAGGACCGGTTACTGCTGCAGCCATCATTCTTCCAGATGATTTCAAAAATAAAATTCTAACTGACTCCAAACAACTTAGCGAGGCAAAAAGAAAATCTCTAAAACCTCTATTAGAAGACTGTTGTGTTACCTATGGTGTTACACATATTTTTATGGATGAAATCGATAAGATCAATATTCTAAACGCTTCTATTCTTGCTATGCAACGGTCTATAGAGCAATTAAACCCTCAGCCCGAACATATTGCAGTAGATGGAAATAAGTTCAAACCTTATCATAATATCCCACATACTTGCGTTATAAAAGGTGACGGCAAATATTTAAACATAGCAGCGGCTTCGGTATTAGCCAAAACCTATAGAGATGAATATATGGAGAAAATCCACGAAGAGTTCCCGATGTATAACTGGAAGAAAAACAAGGGATACCCTACTAATGAACATAGAGAAGCAATTCGAAAATATGGAATCACAAAATACCATCGCAAAAGTTTCAGATTACTTCCAGAACAATTAACACTTGATCTTTAAATAATTATATCTTTGAAGCAATTAACAAACCACTGTTTTTATTCAAAATTTACTCGGTTATAAAGAGGTCTAAAAGCTGAATTTTTTAATGTTGACATATCAAACCAGGAATACAAATCGAATTTATATGATGAAAAGAATAATTAGCATTCTACTAATTTTTATTGCTATTTCTTGTGATACCACCCCAAAAAAATCCAATTCTTTAATTGAGTATATCCCCAGAGATGCTCAGGTAATTATTAAAATCAATAACCTCGATAAATCATCAAGTTCACTTAGAGACAATCATTTTATCAAAACCAACAATCAATTAGCTTTTATTCAATATTTCAAAAAGTTATCCATTTTGGATCAAACCCATAAGAATGAAGGCTTGCTATGTTTTTCACCCAGAGGAAAAAATGATTTTGAATATACGTATGTTTCTAAATTTGATCCTCAACTCATTGAACAGGACTCCATCCATAAGAAAAACATCAAAACCATAAACTACGATGAGCATGTAATCTATGAAATCACCACAGGAGGAGATAATTATTATGCCACCAGACAAGATAGTATCCTTATTGCTTCTTCTTCTCAATTATTGATCGAAAATGCTATTCGGATACAAGCCAACCCATTACCTATAGACAGTGATTTACAAAAAGTATATAATGTATCTGGCACAGACAACAATTTGTCTGTATTGATCAATGGTAAAAAACTTAAGAGTATTCATAATTCTTTATTACCCAAAACCACACTAGAGGATCTGGGTAATTTTAGTGGCTGGACCTCTCTTGATGCAACGATCGAACAAAATGCTATCAAATTTGATGGAATTGCTGTCGAAAAAGACTCCTTATCCAGCACGATCGGGATTTTTGACAATACTATTCCGCAAACCAACCGACTTTCCAAAATTACTCCTACAGGAGCCAAAGGATTCATCTCTTATACCTATGATGATTTCCTGACCTTAAAGAATAATTTATCCAGGGCTCAAGACAGAGATGTTGAGGATATCCCTAATCAATTAGATGAAGTATTTGCAGGAATCTCGGAGATTGGTCTTGTTTTTCTGGAGAAAGAAAAGGTTTTGGTTTTGAATGCTATCGACGGCACCTCAACAGCAGAAGAATTAAATGGAGAAAAAGCAGATACCTACAGAAACATTTCCATTTTTCGCTACTCTGATGCTGCCATTTTTTCGCAGGTTTTGCATCCACTAGTGCAGGATTTTGAAGGTAAATTTTACTTTGTAAAAGATGATTTTGTGGTCTTTGGAAGTTCTATGAGCGCTTTACGAGATATCATTGCTAACGTACTAAATCAGACACTGCTGGACCAGCAAGGATATTACAGCAGTGCTGTGAATGGATTATCCAATGAAGCTTCTATTCTTGCCGTGAGCACCATTAAAAATATAAAAGAATACGTATCTGCAAACGCCAAAGAGGATTACCAAAAAGAATTAGAAGATGTAAAAGACAAAGGGTACGAGATAGGAGCTTTACAAATTATCAAAGAAAATGATTTCGCCCATATCCATGGTATCTTGCAAAAAAATGCGGCAAAAGGGTCTGCTACTTCTGTCTCTCAGGCAGCTTCGACTACCTTGGAAAATAAAATTCTGAACACTCCCGTTCTGGTAAAAAATCACCGTAGTAAAGGCATGGACGCCACCATACAAGATATCGACAACAATCTATATCTGATTTCGGATAAAGGATCCATATTCTGGAAAAAACAAATCAACGGGGAGATTTTGGGAGAGATACAGCAAATCGATATCTATAAAAATGGAAGATATCAGCTTCTTTTCAATACGGCCAACACTTTGTATCTTGTTGACAGAGATGGAAATGATGTTGCTCCGTATCCAAAGAAGTTTGATACCCCTATTACGCAACCGCTATCTTTATTCGACTATGACAAAAGTAAACGATACCGAATCGTAATCACCCAGGGGAATCAGGTAAAAATGTTTAATGCCGAAGGAGATGTCGTGACCGGATTTGGTTTTAAAGGCACTGAAACCGATATTATTCTCCCTCCGAAGCACATTAGAATTGGCACCAAAGATTATTTACTTTTTGCAGAGAAAAACGGAACGCTTTCTATATTAGATCGATTAGGAAGACCTAGGGTAACTGTAAAGGATAAAGTTGATTTCTCACAGAATCAATGGTATCAATATCAGGATAAATTTACTTCTACTACCAAGGATGGGAAATTGATTCAAATCCTAACGGATGGTAGTGCGGTCACCCAAAACTTGAAACTTACAGGTGAGAATAGTGGAATGGTGGCCACCAACAAGACACTAGTCACTTTTTCTGAAAACAAACTGTCTATCAAAGGGCGAACGATAGAATTGGAATACGGTGTATATACGAAACCACAATTATTCTATATCAATAATAAGATCTACGTGACCATTACTGACACTCAAGCAAAAAAGGTGTTTTTGTATGATAGTAATGCAGAATTACTACCTAATTTCCCTGTGTATGGAAACTCTGTTATCAGTATGGGGAATATGGATAAAGACCCAAATCTAGAATTTGTTGTACAAGGTGAAGACAATAGTATATTGATCTATCAGATTAATTAAATCAAAATACTTACAATATAGCACACCGAAGTTGACTTAGTTAGCTTCGGTTTTTTGTTGGATCCACTCCGCTTCAAAAAGAGTTTTGAAATGCTTAAGCAGTTTTTCTTTCACCTCTTCTACAGAGATGCTTTCCTTGCCTAATTCTACATTTAGAGAAGTAACTGCTTTCCCTTTGATACCACAAGGAATGATATTGTCAAAATAGCCAAGATCCGCATTTACATTGAACGCAAACCCATGCATGGTCACCCATCTGCTTGCTCGCACCCCCATAGCACATATTTTACGTGCAAAGGGAGTTCCTACGTCAAGCCAAACACCCGTTTCACCCTCACTCCTTATACCTACGATTCCATACTCTGCAAGAGTTAGGATAACCATCTCTTCCAGAAAACGAAGGTACTTATGAATATCGGTAAAAAAATTATCCAAGTCCAAAATAGGGTATCCTACGATTTGTCCTGGTCCATGATAAGTAATATCTCCTCCTCTATTTATTTTATAGAAAGTAGCACCTTTTTGAGACAACTGCAACTCATTGAGCAGAAGATTACTCATATCCCCGCTTTTTCCTAAGGTATACACATGTGGATGCTCTACAAACAGGAAATAATTAGGTGTTTCCAAACCTGCATCTTCTCTTCGATTTTTAACTTTGATATCTAAAATCTCACGGAAAAGTTCTTCCTGATAATCCCAGGTCTCTTTGTAATCCTTATAACCTAGCTCCTGCAGTTGTATCTTCTTGTTCATTATTGCAAAGATACAATGATGGCGTCGTATTCTTTATGGATTTTAACAAAATCTCATGATTTTGGGTTATTCAGTATCACTAATGCAGCGATTACCCCAGGAACCCAACCACAAATGGTAAGTAGTAAAACAATTATTACAGAACCACACCCTTTATCAAGAACCGAAAGGGGTGGAAAAAAATGGCTAATAAAACCCTCCAAAAACTCATAAATAATAATAAAATTTGATTGATGTATACTTATAGGTAGTACAACTTCATATTCTGTTACAATGTTATAAAATTAATCTCTATATTTCTGTTTTGTTTTTGACAACAACCCATGAAATTTCAGAATTACCTTCTTATCGTCCTTTTATGCTTTCCCTTTATTGGGATTGGGCAGTATCAATTTACAGGAGAAGTAGACAAAGACAATTGGCCAGAAGCAGTCTATCTTTCTCTTATCGAAGATTACCGAAAACTATCCGGAGTTTATCCGGAGCAGATTATACAAAAAACACAACCTGACTCTTTGGGCGCTTTTATTTTTGTTGGAGATCATTTACCCAAAGGAAATCATATCTATAAAATACAAACACATAATTGCTCGGGTACCGAGGAAGACAATGTTCATTTTGACGGTTTTTGCCCTAAGAGCAAAGAAATCCTATTCATTGCAAAGAATACAGATACTATAGCACTACCTTTTTCTTTTGATCAAGAAATGTTTTGCAAAGTAGTCTCGACCAATCAAAAAAGTGATGCATTTATCAAAATCGATTCGCTGATTCATGAAATGCAATATGCTTTTGGAAAATATCGAAGTACTACTAGTCAAAAAATAAATGCCGCCAAGTGGTTGACGACCTTACAAGATTATGCACAAGAACAAAATGAACCGTTATTAGAGCTTTATGTGTATAGTTTTTTATCCAATAAGAGCAACGAGCTTCATAAGTACTATTTGGAGGATCTAAAGCAAAATGTCTATTACGATGAATTGCTCGATAGATTACAACAACAATATCCAGAGAGTCCTTACACCGAACAATATCGCATGGAATTAGCTTCAGACAGATTTTTGTCGAACCCAGAGGAACATACTGCAAAAAAACCATGGTTACCTATTATTGCTATCCTTTTACTTCTTTCAGTAGTGCTCAATTTATTTCAACTTTATCATCATCGCAAGAAAAAAGCGGTATCCCATCTTCTAAAAGAACAAAATCTTACGCCTCAGGAGCAAAAAATTCTGGAACTCATCCTACAGGATAAAACGAATAAAGAGATTGCGACTACCATATTTGTGAGTGTTAGTACCGTAAAAACACACATTAACAACCTCTATAAGAAATTAAACGTTGCCTCCAGAGAAGAAGTTAAATCACTATATACCAGTAGCTAGCAAAATTTCCACCCCGGGTCTAGTCCCGATTTCGACCCCAGTTTCTTCATTTTTCCCTTTACAAAACCTCAATTTTGACGTGTTCATTTCTATAGAATGTACTTGATCAATTTATGTATTAATCTAAAAATTAAAAGATGAAAAAACTTATGTTACCTACTATGTTAGCACTATTTCTAATTTTTACTACTTCTTGTAAAGACAAAGCAACCGACAAAATACAAGCAGAAAATCTAGAAATAGCGGCTAACAACAGTCTAAAAATTGCAGACTTGCCAGTAATGACATTTTCAAAGGTAAGTCATGATTTTGGAACCATAAACGAAGGAGAAATCGTAAAGCATCCGTTTACCTTTACTAATACTGGTAATGCTCCTCTTGTTATTATTAGCGCCAAAGGAAGTTGCGGATGTACAGTTAGTGATTGGCCAAAAGAGCCTATTGCACCAGGTGCTGTGGGGACACTTTTGGTTACTTTTAACTCGAACGGAAAGCCAAATCTACAAACCAAACAGGTTACGATAACAGCGAATACCGAAAAAGGAAAAGAGACCTTGAAAATCAAAGCCATGGTCACTCCAAAAAACAAATCTGGACGTTAATTTCGACATCAAAAAACGAATCTTAATCCCGTCGGTTGACGGGATTTTTTGTTTTGAAATATTCCTTAAATTTTGAAAAGCAGAAATCTTTAAAATTGGGTTTCCCGAAATTGAAAGATTACCACATAGTTCGTATCTTTGCCAGCTTAAAACGGCAGAATTATGCAATTATCAGAACAAGAACTTGTACGACGAGAAAAATTAAATGCGCTGCGTAATTTGGGAATCAACCCTTATCCAGCTGCTTTGTATCCAACCGATCACACTTCAGAAAAGATCAAACAGGAATTTACCGAAGGTAAAAAGGTGGTGATTGCAGGGCGACTAATGTCTAGACGTATACAAGGAAAAGCTTCTTTTGCAGAATTACAGGATGCCGATGGAAGAGTGCAAGTATATTTCAATAGAGATGAGATTTGTACTGGTGAGGATAAAACGCAATACAATGAAGTTTATAAAAAACTTCTTGATATAGGTGATTTCATAGGTGTAGAAGGTGAACTATTTACCACAAAAGTTGGTGAAAAAACAGTAATGGTAAAAGATTTTACGCTATTGAGTAAAGCGTTACGACCATTACCACTGCCTAAAACAGATAAGGACGGAAATACTTTTGATGAGTTTAACGATCCAGAATTGAGATATCGCCAACGCTATGCGGATTTGGTGGTTAACCCACAGGTAAAAGATGTTTTTGTAAAGAGAACCAAGCTTTTTAATGCCATGCGGGACTTTTTTAATGACCGAGGGTATTTTGAAGTAGAAACCCCAATTTTGCAACCGATCCCTGGAGGTGCTGCGGCACGTCCTTTTGTCACTCATCACAATTCTTTGGATATTCCTTTGTATATGAGGATTGCCAACGAGTTGTATTTAAAAAGACTTATAGTTGGAGGCTTTGACGGGGTATATGAGTTTTCCAAAAATTTCCGTAATGAAGGAATGGATCGCACCCACAACCCAGAGTTTACTGCTATGGAGATCTATGTTGCTTACAAAGATTACAACTGGATGATGGATTTTTGTGAGCAGTTATTAGAGTTCTGTGCGATTGCGGTAAACGGTACAACCAAAGTAACTTTTGGAGATCATGAAATTGATTTTAAAGCGCCTTATGCCCGTGTAACCATGACCGATGCTATCAAACATTTTACAGGTTTTGATATTACGGATAAAACTGAAGATGAGATTCGTAGTGCAGCCAAAGAAATGGGTGTAGAAGTGGACGATACTATGGGTAAAGGAAAGCTGATTGACGAGATTTTTGGAGAAAAGTGTGAAGGCAATTATATCCAGCCTACCTTTATCACAGATTATCCAAAGGAAATGAGCCCTCTGTGTAAGGAGCACCGAGATAACCCAGAGCTTACCGAGCGTTTTGAATTAATGGTGTGCGGAAAAGAGATCGCTAATGCATACTCTGAGTTAAATGATCCTATCGATCAACGAGAACGTTTTGAAGATCAATTAAAATTAAGCGAAAAAGGAGATGACGAGGCTATGTTTATTGATCATGATTTCTTACGAGCTTTAGAATATGGTATGCCTCCTACTTCTGGAATGGGAATTGGTATGGATCGTCTGATTATGTATCTTACCAATAATCAATCAATACAGGAAGTCTTGTTTTTCCCGCAAATGCGACCAGAGAAAAAAGCCGTAACCCTTACCGAAGAGGAAAAAGCGGTAGTATCTATTTTGAAAAGCGCTTCTCCTATTGATTTGAATGAATTAAAATCAAAATCAGGATTAAGTAATAAAAAATGGGACAAAACCATTAAGGGATTAACCAAAAACAAATTAGCTAAAGTAGACAAAACCGAAGAAGGATTACTTGTCGAGCTTTTGTAATTGATTAACCCCTTTTATAAAACAATTTGAGAGATGGCTTTGGTACGATGTACCAAAGCTATTTTAGTTTTTACTCGCAACTAGAACATCAGCTTCCCATACACCTTCTTGTGTAAGGTTGCCTTCACTGTCATACGATTTTCCTTTACCATTCCTGAAATTATTTTTCCATTTCCCACTATACTTGGTACCGTCTGACCAATACATGGTTCCTTTACCATGGCGTAAGTTATTTTTGAAAGATCCTTCATAACGATCTCCATTGGGCCAGGTATACGTACCTTTTCCAGAAATTTTATTGCTCCCGAAACTTCCAGAATAGGTAGCTTTATCAAACCACACTACATTTCCTTTCACTAAATGTCCCTGAGAAATCTCTACATCATAATATGCTCCCGCATGGGTAAATTTATGCCATCCGTTTGGTAATTGGTTGATCCCGCTTGAAACTGGATAATTTAGCTCTTGTGCTTTAACTCCCAGCGCTCCGACAAGGAGTAAACCTATTAGTATTAATTTCTTTCCCATAATATTTTTTTATAATGGGTCGATAAACACAAGCTCCTACTTACAGATAACCTACTTATTTTTTGCAATTTAACCGTAACAAAAAAAGGAAGTGCTATGATAAAAACACTTCCTTTTCCCCCTTTTAAAAACAAATCCTAACTATACGAAACTGTTTTCCCTACAGTTTCTGTATAATTTTCTTGAGCAATGGTATCTATAAACATCCATTGCGCTTCTGCCGTACCAGAAGTAAATATCACTTTGAGATATCCTCTCCTAGAGGTATCTGTATATTGTAAATCATCAATTAATGTTTGAAGTGAAAATTCAAATCCACCTACTTGGTCACTTTCTATACCCGCAAAACTTTCAAACCCCGGCGAAGTGACCGATGATGTAGCAAACTCCACCCCGACTTCATCTCCTCCTGCGTTTTTAAGCACGTTGTACCATGCATTATGGGTGTCTCCAGCCAAACAAACCATTTTCTTTCCGTTTAACATTTCAAAAAGCTGCTCTCTCTCGGTAAAATACCCATCCCAAGCATCAAGGTTGTACGGTAGTACAGTTCTAACTCTGGTAATTTCTTCGGTAGTAAGTGTAACATCTCCCGCCAATAATCTCCCTTTGATTTCGGTGAGTTGAGCTAAAGACCCCTGGAATCTCGCTGCCGTCTCTTCAGAAAGGGTACCTGCTGCTCCTATTTCTGCAACTACCTGTCCAAGTAGGATTAACAATTCTGCTGGCATAAACATTTTACCCATCAAAACTTGCTGTCCAAACACTTGCCACGAAGCACTACTAGCACTTATTGCCCCAGACAACCATTGTTTTTGGTCTGTACCTAAAAGTGTTCTCCCCGGATTCAATAAAGCAATCTGGAAAGCTTCTCCATCTAATGCTCCTGTAGTGAAATCAAAAAAGTCGTTGTATGAAATTTGTTTATCTCTTCCTATAATTCGAGTATCCAACATATGCAGGCTAAGAATAGCTCCAAAATCAAAAGTTCTATAGATTTTGGAAGGATCGGTAGTTCTTACCGGAAGAAACTCGCTATACACCTGAATAGCGGTTTGTTTCCTCACTTCGTATGAACCTTCAGACTCTTGATGGTTTTCTGCTCCATCTTTGTATGCATCGTTGGTTACCTCATGATCATCCCAAACACAAATGAAAGGTTTTTTCTGGTGAGCTAATTGCAATTGCTTATCGCTACGATATTGTCTGTATCGCTCTCGATAATCTTCTAAACTAAGAATTTCGTTTGCAGGTTCATGTACTCTATCCAGTGCTACCGTATTTTCGTTGGTACCATATTCTCCTTCTCCGTATTCGTAGATATAATCCCCCAAATGTACAATCACATCAACATCAGAATTTGCCATAGCACCATAGGCATTAAATAATCCTGCGGCATAATTAGCACAAGAACACACCGCTAGCTTAATATTATTTACAGCATCTCCGGCCCCTGGCAAAGTAATCGTCTCTCCAGTAACCGAAACTGTTTTGGTATCAATATTGAAGAATCTGTAGTAAAATTTAGCATTGGATGGCAAATCCTGCACATCAATAGCTACGGTATAATCATTTGCTTCAAAAGTTCCAATCTCGCCACTTCTTACTACATTCTCAAATGCATTGTCGGTGGCTACCTGCCAATTCAATGTAATTCCATCTACTGGTGAAGTTTTTGCAAAGGCTTTGGAAACCGGAGTAAAACGCGTCCAAATAATTACGCTTGTATTGGTAGGATCAAAACTACCCACACCTTCAAAAAAATTATCGGTTACCAAATCTGGAATGGGGGTGATTGGTAAATCATCATCATTATCACAACTTACATATATTGGCGCCAACATAAGACCTCCCGTGGCCAAAAGGGATTTTTCGAAAAACTTTCTTCTGTTCATAGTATGCTTTTTTTAATGGCATAAAGGTATTTTCACTCTTGTAGCTGAAGGTTATGCTTGAATTAAATAAACCTTAATTGTTAGGTCATCAAGTTTACCAGATTGTAAGGTCAAAAAAATACGTCGTATTGGTGTTTGATAAGAATCTGCTATATTTGAGTGATTTAAAACCAAATGACCATGCCTTTTATCACAGACGAAGAATTACAGGATCTTAAAACTCAAGTTGAACAAGCCGAAGAATCAAAACGCAGTTCAGAATATATGCGGGACAAAGCCGTGAAGGATGAAAAAGAAAATTCTCGTAAGTTCAAAATTGCAACGATTATCCTTGGTATTTTGGCGCTACTAGGAATTGCGGGTACTGTTTACTTTATGAACTTCAATACTCCGGCCAACATGATATCCCAAAAGGATCATAAAGAGAAAGTAGGGGTATTAGAAAATAAAATCACAGAATTAGAAGGCACACTTCAAAATCTTTCTATGAATCAAGAATTACAGGCAGAAGATTCTGGAGACGCTGGTACGTTGGATGACAAAGTAGTATATGCAGTTCAAATAGGTGCTTTTGAGGAGAAAAACCTATCCCTATACTCTGACAACTTTGTTAATTTCAAAGAGATTAAAAGCGAAGGCTTTAATAAATATGCCCTAGGTAATTTTGAAACTCTTAATGAAGCAAAGAAATTCAGAAGAGAATTAGTAAAATTAGGATTCAGAAATGCTTTTATAGGTTCGTATCAAAACGGAAAACGGGTAAAAATAGAAGAAGCCTGGTAGGTAACACATAAAAACAAAAAGAGGTTGACAACACGGATATATCAACCTCTTTTTTTACAATCAATCAACTCAATCAAAAGATCAGACTCTAACCACAACATATTGTCGACCTGTTCTTTTGTAATACACTCCTTGGTGTTTGTAATATTTCACCCCTCTTACTTTAACTACTTTATAACCTCTTGGCAATGCAGCCACTCTAACTCCTACTGGAGCAGTAACCACTCGATATCCTCGATTTCTTTTTACATACCACACTCCAT
Source organism: Aquimarina sp. KJ22-3 (assembly GCF_055808215.1). Lineage (NCBI taxonomy): Bacteria > Pseudomonadati > Bacteroidota > Flavobacteriia > Flavobacteriales > Flavobacteriaceae > Aquimarina > Aquimarina sp. KJ22-3. The sequence continues at coordinate 4,416,570 of NZ_CM147859.1, forward strand.
TACTTCGATAGTATCGTACATTGTTATGTACCACCACCTTGGGATGATGCAATTTGGTCACTACAACAGTATTAGCTGGCTGCACCCTTACCGCAGTTGCACAAGAAGTTGATAAAAAAGAAATTAATAAAACAACAAGCCCCGTTTTTAGTACCATTTTCATATCCTTAGTTTTTATCATTTACTTCTTAGACAGAAAATTTGTACAAAGGTTTAATGCTATTGCTCTTTTTCTACATATTCTTTGATAGAAACACCATCAATAACTACATCACTAAGCACAGATTGCCCTTCTTTAATATGTACTTTACCATATACATCGTGATGCACACTCGTTCTATTTACTTTTCTATAGGCCTCTTCAGCATCGTATGCTTTGGATTCCTCCATATAATATCTATTAAACGGCAACTCAAAATTTACCACTCCATTATAATTACCAGTCACTTTGGCTAGCACAAAGTCTTTATCAATATCCAATTCGGTCTTGCTTATTTGTACTGTCTTTGCAAATCCATTTTCATCCTTATCGATATACACTTTGATTTCATCTCCATAAACAATGGTAGTGTCCTTTATCTCAAAGGAGTTCATTTCATAATGAAGTGTAATGTATTTCCCTCTGAATGGATCTGAAGGATCGATAGGCATCGTTCTAAATTTGTATAACTCCCCTGATTTCAAAATATCCTCTTGCTCATAGATCATTTGAACGGGTATAAAAATTTGAATTAGTGCCAATACTATAAATCCTATGAATAAATGTATCGTCTTCATAATTGTAAATCTTTTAATTGTTTTTTAATTCGTTGTTGTTTTTTCAGCATCATATAATTGGTCACAAAAAAGCCAATCCCTACCAAAACAAACAACACTCCCCTTAACACGAAACTCATCCCCGTATCAAAAAAACGACAAGCAATAAGAATTGAAATAATTAGTAATCCATAATTAAGGATTCCGAAATTAAACTTATTCGCTCCTATTCTTATGGCAGATATTCCTAATGCAAAAGCCAAAGCATTCATTAAGACCACCGGCACCACTTCTAATGATGAAAGAAAAAAATACACAATCGTAAACAGCACAAATGTGATCTGAAACAAATTGATTTGGCGAATTCCTTTTTTTATGAAATGATAAATAACAAGCCCAAATGCTATCAAAAAAAGTGCTGCGCTGATATACATCTCCTGTAAACCATACTGAAATTTGAGTGGTAACTCCTCCCATAACCATCGAAATGTAAATGTCAATAAGAATGAAACCGTTCCTAATGACCCAATAATCAAGTACCCATTTCTTAAGGTTCTTAAGGATTTGAATATCTCCAATCGACCTATATTATAAAGCAACCCATAAAATGTGATATAGGCTACTAGTATTAAATCTCCTTTATCACCAATAATAGTGGGTAGTGCAATTGCAAAACTTATTGGCAAAATCCAATTAAAAATGGTAACTACGTTACTTAAAAGCTTTTGTTTTAAAAGGATTACATAATGTGGAATCACCAACAACATAAACAGTAGGTACAGCCAAGGTGTTTGATGACTTCTGTAGTTCCAGAAACCAACTTCTGCTGCATAGTACGTACTCCAAATGACCACAAGTATTGCAATCATATGGGATCGCAACACATAAATTAATGGAAGACACAATGCTATCCACACCAAAAGGAATGAACTGATGTTACCCGGTATGTTATAAATCTGACTCACCAAAGAAATACAAGCTCCAACGGCAAAAAACAAAAACGTCCCCGAAGCCTCTCTCCAGGTTGCAGATTTATCTTTCAGAATCGAAAACCCTACAAAAAACTGCCCTATAAGTAAAGGTATAAAGGCTAATACTGTTTTTGTAATTCTCGAAAAATCGTCCCAATTATGTGCTAACATTAGAATAATTCCTGATCCTATCAGTAGTGCTCCTAAAACCCCAAAAATGGTAAATAATCTATTCGGTTTACCAATATCTTTTGTGGCGTAGTATTGTTCTATCTTATCTGCGAGCTCTGGCGAAATGACCTTATCTTTTACCAAAGTTTTAAGCTCTTTATTAAATCTCGAACCCATGATATAAAATTGTTTAGTTATAAATGTAAGTAAAAAGACAGCTGCTGTTACACAGCTGTCTTTCAAATCATCAAAACAAGGAGTTGACCTCCCAATCTTATCTCACTTTTATTTTTTGATCCACGAGATAAGCACAACTCCTTCTTTTGATTTTAAGCATTTCCCTTGCTTTCGATGTATTTCTTATCTCTGGTATTTTTTTGCACTGCAATTGCCGCAAATAAACTTAAGGTAAAGGACATCCCGTAAAAACCTTTTTCACTCAATTCTAAATCTGAATTCCACAAACCAATAATCAACAACAAAATAGAAGTAAGTGTTGTGAACCAACTAATACCATAATAAATTTCGGTTACTGGGATGCCCTCTAATCTATCCCTTACACTTTTTTGCACGGACACTGCCGAGAATAATCCAAATAATAAAATTGTAAAATAATATCCTTTCTCGTTCAGAAACATATCGGCGTTCCATAAACCAATACAATAGGATATCATACCGATGAACAACGCTGCCCATGATGCTGATATGAAAGCAGGCGTTGGTTTTTGATCGTAAACTTTAGATTCTTTGTTTTCTGATGTTTGATTCATCGTATCCTCAGAAACATCACTACTAAATTTGTAATCCATAATAAATTGATTTTGATGATTTTTTCTGAGACAAAGGTGGGCTAATCTGATGAGGCACAAAACTCTATTTTGCAAAAAAACTTACGATATATAAATTATAATTTTCAAAGTAAACTTTTATTATACTATATTTATAACAAATTTTACTTACGATATAATGAGTGTTATTTCTTCTATAATCCAAACCTTTTCTGAGGAAGAGAAGCGAAGTTTTGTTGCATTTCTCAAGAGAAAAAACAAAAGGAACGACACCAAAAACATCGAATTATTCAAGCTTTTGGATACCAATGAAGAAGTAAAAGACCTGGATATTTTGATCTATGGAAAACGATCCAAAAATGCTTATCACGCATTAAGCAAAAGACTGCATGATAATCTCATAGATTTTGTCGCCTCAAAAAGCTTTGAAGGAGAAACTTCAGAAGAGATGGAGATTTTAAAGCTGTTACTATCCAGTAGAATTTTCTTTGAACAAAAGCAAAATAAAATTGCTTTCAAAACCCTTCAAAAAGCAGAACAAAAGGCAAAAACATACGATCTGTATACAATTTTAAATGAAATATATTATACCAAAATTCAATACGCGCATTTAAGTTCATCCCTGCATCTCCCCGATTTGATTCACGATTTCAGAAAAAATAAGACTTCTATCCAGGAAGAGGAAAACCTTAATTTATTCTATGCAACCGTACAAAACCAACTGCATCAACAGCATGGAGATTTTAATACGGTGATCAAAAGCACTTTATCACAATTCGGAATTTCGGTTACTCAGGATCTAACGTTTAGGTCACTGTTCAAAATTTTGGAAATCACAAACAAAGCAGCACAAGAAACCAGAGATTATTTTACCATCCTACCTTTTGTAGAAGAGGCCTACAGTAAAATCATGGATAAAGAAGAGTTGATCGACAAACACTTGTTTTATCATATTCAGATTCTGTATTATGTGGCTAATGCTTATTTCAGGAATAAAGACTTTAACACCTCTATGCATCATTTATCGCAAATGAAAGAACAGATGCTAAAGCATCAGAAAAAATATTATCGTCGATTTTTTCCGCAATATACGCTACTACAAACCTTAAATCTAAATTATACTGGCGATGGAGAAAGGGCTATTGATATTCTGGAAAACTTTGAAGAACATAAATACAAAGAACAAGTTACTTACTTGTTAGATCTTAAACTAAGTCTTATTGTATTTTATTTTCAACAACTTCGATTTAGAGATGCTTTGAATGTTTTTAACAGTCTATATCATAGTGATACCTGGTATACACAAAAAGCCGGAGTACTTTGGGTTATCAAAAAGAACTTAGTCGAAATCCTTTTACGCATCGAATTGGACCATATTGATCTTATAGAATCACGAGTAAATAGTTTTCGGCAAAAACATGGCACCTACTTAAAACAGCACGGAGAAAAACGAGCCCTAGAATTCTTAAAACTTATTCTAGAATACTATAGAAAACCAGAAGTGATTGCCACCGATTCTTTCCGATCAAAAATTAAACAAGCGCTTATTGATTCCCGACGGGAACAGGAGGATATTTTTGAGATGAGCTTTTACGCCTGGTTACAAGCAAAAGCACATAATAACAACTTGTATAGAATCACATTAAAGTTATTAGCGCAAACCTGACCAAACACTATTCATCAAATTAACAGCATTCTATCATGCTTTAACCAATATTTCACATAAGCGCTTATGCAATTTTATTACCTTCCGCCGTTCAAAAAAATCATTCTATGAAAAGAAATATACTTTGGCTTCTCATATTCACCGTAACATTTACTACTAGTGGATATGCGTTTCAAGCTAAAAAAAGAGAAAAGGAAAAAAGACTGCGGTACAAAAGAAAGCTCCTGGTCAAAAAAAGACACGATAATGCCTTATACCAAAGTCATTACCAAACAAGCAAAAACGGATAAAGGGTTATTTGACGTTCATTTTGTGAACGACAAATATTATTATGAAATTCCTGACTCACTGCTTAACCGGGAAATGTTGATGGTAACTAGAATTGCCAAAACTGCTACAGGTATAGGTTTTGGTGGAGGTAAGCAAAATACGCAAGTGCTACGCTGGCAAAAAAAGAACAAACAAATATTGCTTCGCGTAGTCTCTCATCAAATCTTTGCTGCAGATTCATTACCCATTCACGAAGCGGTGGTAAATTCAAATTTTGAACCCGTATTGTATGCTTTCCCTATAAAAGCATTTCATAAGGACTCTATCCATAATGCCACGGTAATTGATGTTACTAACTTATACAAAAAGGATGTAAAAGCACTAGGCTTCCCTGCTGTGAGACGCAAAACTTACAAAATTAGTAAGTTGGATGATGCTCGATCTTACATCGATACCATAAGAAGTTATCCACTTAATATTGAAGCTCGACACATCAAAACTTATAATGCTGCAGAACCGCCTTCGAATGCAAGCACAGGATCTATCTCATTAGAAATGAGTAATTCTATGATCCTACTTCCGAAAACTCCTATGAAACGTCGTTATTTTGACCAACGCGTTGGATGGTTTGCTCGTGGTCAGGTAGATTATGGTTTAGAAGCACAAGAAAGTAAGACCGTTCGCTATCTTGATCGTTGGAGACTTGAAGTAAAAGAAGAGGATATCGCTAAATTTAATCGCGGTGAACTTGTAGTTCCCAAAAAACAAATTGTGTATTATATTGATCGTGCTACACCAAAAAAATGGAGAAAGTACATCAAACAAGGTATCGAAGATTGGCAAGTCGCTTTTGAAGAAGCAGGGTTTAAAGAAGCAATTATTGCCAAAGACCCACCTAGCGTTGAAGAAGATCCCGATTGGAGCCCAGAGGATGTAAGATATTCTGTAGTTCGATATCTAGCATCTCCTATCCCAAATGCTAACGGTCCACACGTAAGTGATCCCAGATCAGGAGAAATATTAGAAAGTGACATTAACTGGTATCATAACGTAATGACGTTACTTAGGAATTGGTTTTTTGTGCAGACTGCAGCCATTAATCCCAATGCACAAAGTGTAGCTTTCAAAGATGAAGTAATGGGTAAACTTATTCGCTTTGTATCGGCACATGAGGTAGGACATACCCTTGGACTACCACATAATATGGGTAGTAGCGTTGCTTATCCTGTTGAGTCATTGAGAGATCCAGAATTCACAAAAAAATATGGAACTGCTCCGTCGATTATGGATTATGCAAGATTTAATTATGTAGCACAACCCGGAGATGGTGATGTTGCCCTTATGCCAAAAATCGGAATCTATGACAAGCATGCTATCCGCTGGGGTTATCGTCCAATCTTAGATAAAACCGCAGAAGAAGAAAAGAAAACCTTGGACCAATGGATTTTGAAACATCAAAACGATCCAATGTACAGATTCGGAAGACAGCAGTTTGGTGTTATAGATCCTAGTTCTCAGACTGAAGATTTAGGAGACGATGCTGTAAACGCAAGTACCTATGGAATAAAAAACCTAAAACGTATTGTTCCTAATCTAATACAGTGGACAGCAGAAGATGGTAAAAACTATGATGATCTCGAAACTATGTATGGTCAGGTATTAGCACAATACAACAGATATATGGGGCACGTAAGCTCAAACATTGGAGGTGTATATGAATATTATAAGACCTACGACCAGGAAGGCGCTGTTTACACTCATGTCACCAAAGAAAACCAAAAGCGCGCTATGAAGTTTTTGCAAGAAGAATTATTTAGCACGCCGCAATGGCTACTGGATAACACCATCTTTAACAAAATTGAATCTGCCGGAAGTGTAGAACGCATTCGTAACTTCCAATCCAGAACATTAAACCGCTTATTAGAGCATGGTCGTATGGCACGACTTATAGAAAATGAAGCCCTAAGTACCAACGAAGCTTATACGCTTCTTGATATGATGAGCGAATTACGTTCTGGGTTGTGGTCTGAGTTAAGAAACGGTAGAACTATCGATGTATATCGACGTAATTTGCAAAGAGCTTATGTAGACAGAATGGAGTTTTTGATGACCAAAGAACAGCCAAAAATACCAGCAAACATAAGACGTTTTGTAGTACGAACCAATGTAAACGCTTCTCAAAGTGATATTCGAGCTGTGGTAAGAGCAGAATTAACCACATTGCGAAGAGATGCGAGAAGTGCCGCCTCTAGAACAGCAGATAGAATGACTCGTTATCACCTTTTGGACATTGCAGAAAGAATCTCTAATATTCTAGAACCAACAAAGTAAAGCTAATGTATCATAAGCATATTAAGATCCCTGCATAAAATGCAGGGATCTTTTTTTAATCATAATTCAATAAGGTTTAAAAAGAGCCTTTTCCAGAAATTTCCCCTACCAAAAAGGGGTGTATTCCCGATGGCGCGATAAAGAGATTTCGACTAGGTTTGCCTTATCATTTCATTTATAAACTTTTAACATTCACACAAATGGCTCTAGAAAATCTAATACCCATTTCTTTTTCTGACCACGAATTGCAACAACTTAGTTTCGGAATTAATACTATAAACGAAGTATTATCCGGAAAAACTATAACGCTATCCCCAGAACAGAGAAAGCAATACGGACGAATCGCAAATCAAAACAAACAAATTGTAGACTGCGCCAAAAAACACATGGAAAAACGACCCAAATGGATTCCTAATTTTTTGGATAAGGAGGAATTTGATCGGGATTACCATACACGGAAACAAATCGATTCTGAAGTAGAAAAACTAAAACAACTTACCCAACAACTCATAGACACTAAGATGTTATTGGATTATGATAACTATTCGAATGCGCTGAGTTTTTACAGAATGGTTCGTTACCTGGCAGGAGAAAACGAACCTAATGCAGAAGAGGTATATCAGGAAATGAAAATACTTTTTGGTAAAAACAAAACAGTTACCGACGAATCCGAAGAATAATTAGCCTATTATTTATTAACCACTTAGTGTTCTTAGCCTCATCATATTATTTTTAATCTATTAAAAAATATGATGAGGCATTTATTAATTCATTAATTTACAACAAAAGGCATCTTTAAAACGTTATTCGTAGTAACCAACTTATCGCTTCACATGAGTATACTTCCAAAATACGGCTTGCTTCAATATCGAAATTCGGCTAGATTTTATATCAAATCAGTAGAAGAAAGTCTGGCGCTTTTCAAACAGGAAACCAAAGATCATAAAATCCCTTTGTTTTTAATTCACAAACCAGATCAGCAAGAAGAATTAGATAGCGCGATCAACTTTTTAAACAATTTCAGAGTGATGCTCTATGTAGACTGGTTAGATAATGTAACCGAAGATGACAAGAGTGAAGAACTTACCCAAACTATTTTGCAAAAAATTACCGCCTGTGACAAGATCATTTTTTTGGCCACAGAGGAAGCGCTACAATCCAAATGGTGTAATTGGGTAATTCGTCTGGCAAAAACCAAAATTAAAACGGAAGATATTATTATACTTCCTGTGCGTAGTGATTTTGATGATTTTCAGGGAGAAGATATTCTTCAAAAGCATCCGTATATCTACGAAGTAGAAGAACATCTTTATCATATCCAATATCCAAACGGAGATAGTAAAGAACTAGCCGATTGGATGAGGCACTAAATTCTTTTTATAAGTGATTTGCGATACGCTCTACTGCCTTAATGGTTTCATCAAGATCTTCATAGGATAGCGCTTCCGTAATAAACCAGGTTTCAAAAGCACTTGGAGCAATATAAATTCCTCGCTCCAGCATGCCGTGAAAGAATTTCTTGAACGTATCATTATTTCCATTTGCGGCAGTGTCAAAGTCTACGACTTTATCTTCTGCAAAATGCACAGAAATCATAGAACCCAATCTATTGATGGTATGCACTATACCTTTGGCCGTCAAAACTTCTGCCATTCCTTTATGCAGATAGGCAGTTTTTTCTTCAATAGATTTAAAAATTTCAGGCTGTGTATGTAACTCCGTTAGCATGGCCAGACCTGCCGCCATAGCCAGTGGATTACCACTCAGGGTTCCTGCTTGGTATACTGGTCCTAAAGGCGCCAAATGATTCATTATTTCTTCCCTGGCAGCAAATGCTCCTACTGGTAATCCTCCTCCGATCACCTTTCCAAAAGTGACAATATCTGCATCAACACCTAGCAACTCTTGTGCACCACCCTGTGCCAATCTAAAACCAGTCATCACCTCATCAAAAATCAGTAAAATATCATTGGCATCACAAAGCGTTCGTAAACCTTCTAAAAACCCTGGTACAGGAGGGATACACCCCATATTACCTGCTACAGGCTCTATAATTATACAGGCAATTTCTCCTTTGTTAGAATTTACGATACTTTCTACCTGTTCAAGATCATTGTATCTGGCCAACAAAGTATCTTTGGCAGTTCCCTGTGTTACTCCAGGACTATTAGGACTTCCAAAAGTAACCGCGCCACTTCCCGCTTGAATAAGAAAAGAATCACTGTGCCCATGGTAGCATCCAGCAAACTTTATGATTTTATCACGTCCTGTATATCCTCTAGCCAATCGCACTGCACTCATACAAGCTTCGGTACCTGAATTTACAAATCGAATCTTATCGATATTTGGTACCATAGCGACAGCTAATTCTGCTATTTTGGTTTCTATCTCGGTAGGCATTCCAAAACTGGTCCCCTTTTTAGCTTTTTGCACAACAGCATCCACCACAGGAGGATAAGCATGTCCCAAAATCATTGGCCCCCATGAATTGATATAATCAATGAGACGATTATCGTCTTCATCAAACAAATAAGCACCTTTGGCTTCTTTTACAAAAATCGGGTCTCCTCCTACAGCTTTAAATGCTCTAACTGGTGAATTTACACCTCCCGGGATTACTTTTTGCGCCTCAGCAAACAGAGCGCTACTTCTTTGGTAGATCATATTTAATTAAAATCTTCTTCCTCTTCTTCGGTAGTAACTCTTAGTACCTGTCCGATTTTGATATTATTATCTGCTAAATTATTATATGCCTTTAGCTCTTCTACGGTTATCTTGTACCTTTTGGAAATAGAATACAATGTATCTCCTTTTTGTACCAAATGCCCACTACTTTCAGTCATTCTAGACACCACCGCTACTTCTTCCTTCCTAGACTTTCTATTCTTCTTACGGCCTAATACCTGATCATCGTATTTATCCAAATGGTAGCGTTCTATGATACTAATAAGTTTTTCGGGATATTTTTTGTCTGTGGCATATCCTGCTTCTCTCAGCCCTCTTGCCCAGGATTTATAATCCCTTTTACTAAATGTAAACAATCGGGCGTATCGCTTTCTATTTTTCAAAAAGAGGGAATGATCTCGGAATGATTCGCTTGCATCATCGTATTTCCTAAAACACTCTTGCAATCGATCATCATCGTGATAAACTCTGGCGCCTTGCCAATCGTGACATTTAATCCCGAAGTGATTTTTTGCCCGCTGTGTAAGATCTCCATATCCAGCACCAGACTCCAAAATACCCTGAGCAAGCGTTATACTGGCAGGAATCCCATAAGATTTCATTTCTTGTTTGGCAATACCCGCATATTCAAAGATATATTGTTGTACACGTTCTTGATAGGAGAGTGCAGTTGCCGGTTTCTTCGGGCTTTCTTTTACAACCTTTTTTTCTGTAGGCTTTTTTGTTTTGGCAACAGTAGTTTTATGCGATGGAACAGGTCTTTTGGTTCTGGAAGTGGAGGTTACTTTTTTACTTCCTCCACAAGAAATTAGAAAAAAGTACTCAATAACAATACAATCAGTTTCTTCATTTTTGCATCAAATTGTAATAAGGGGTAGCTTCTTTTTCATTAATTTTTTATTCATTCCTGCTATACCCTGTACCCCTCCGGTATGCACGGCTAAAATACGAGTATTTTTTTAAAAACACCCTTTTCTACAAGATCAAAAATCCCATAAACCATCTTAGCTGTATAGATAGGATCTAATGATATTTTTTGCTCTTTGCTGAACATATTGATAAACTCAATAAGCTCCCGATTTATTTTACCATAACCTCCAAAATGATAATCAGTAATCAGCTTCCAGTTGGTCCTGGACGTGTATTTTTTTATTTCATCAGAAAGAAAATCACCTTTTAACGCAGGGAAACCTATTACCTCTTGATCTAAGGTAGTACCGTTAATAATGCCAGAAATTGTCCCTCCGGTTCCTACGGGGCAACAAATCACGTCGTACATTCTGTCCTGATCGGTCAAAATTTCTTCGCAACCTTTTACCGCCAAATCGTTAGTCCCTCCTTCAGGGATTAAATAAAAATTACCGAATTCATTGGTAAGCTCTTGCAAAACTTCTTTAGTATCCTTGGATCTGTAAGTAGTTCGATCCATAAACTTGAACTGCATACCTTGTTTATTGGCAAACTGCAACGTATCATTTTCTGACAACGTCTTAGGTAATTGAACTCCCAATTCTTCTCCCCGGATCACCCCTATCGTACGAAAACCCATTAATTTACCTGCGGCAGAGGTCGCTGCTATATGATTACTATAAGCTCCACCAAAGGTAAGAATAGTAGTATGCCCAGAGGTCTTTGCTTCTATCAGATTATATTTCAATTTTCTGAACTTGTTTCCCGATACATACTCATGCAATTGATCTTCACGTTTTAGATGTAAAGTAACGGACGTAGTTTCTAAAATGGGATGCGTAATGAGTTGATTTTCTGAATGTACAGTTTCCGAAAAAAGCATGAAAAAACAGCAATTTTAGTCGATCAAAAACCTGTTTATTTATTTTTTATTATTTTTGGTCAACCAATTTAATGATTCTTGAGTTATGATTTTCAAAAATAGGCTTTTCGTATTAGTATTCCTTGGATTTGTTCTATGCCTTGCAAGTTGCAGTTCTTCTGAAGAACAAGAAGAACTTAATCCACCACCTGTTTCTGAAGAGCCTGATCCAGAACCAGACCCAGAAACTGAGGATGACAATAATAACGAACAAGAACGCCAGGCAAATGTTATCTGGAAAAATTGGTATTTATCTGTCCCTATCGATAGAGGTAACGGTAAAGCAACTTCGATATATTACGAAGCAATTGAAAATGATGAATTGACTGAAGAACAACGTCAGTATTTTTACAAAAATAGCGACGGAAGCTATACGTTTTATACCAAATTTACTGGTTTCACTACTTCTGGAGGTTACGATTTGGACCAAAGAAAATACTGCCGAACAGAATTAAGAGAATACTGGAGAGGTAATCAAACCACAACCGATAACTGGTCTATGGCAACCGGAACTCATATTATGGAATCTACCTTACAGGTAAACTATTGTAAAGGAAATAAGCAAACTTATGTAGGGCAAATACACGGAATTAAAAACGAAGCTTTGGGGCTTCAGAACTCTCCTGCAACCGTAAAAGTACAATGGTATGATGGTGATATTGTAATTGAGTATTACCAAAAACCAGAAAGTGGAGAATGGACCAGCGACGGAGATGAAAAAATCAATATTGGACGTGTAGAGCATGAAAAATTCACCATTTTTCTTAAGGTTGAAGGTGGTAAATTATTGTACAAACTGTACTGCGAGGCCAAAAACATCGATACTGAATACGTAACCGTTTACGATTATGTTGGAAATGGGTACCATTATGAAAACTACTTCAAAACTGGAAATTATTTCAAATGGGATGACGATTATGAAGAAGATTCAGAAGTTGTGCTCTATGGTGTAAAAACCACTCATACTGAATAGCACACTACCAATATTTCATAAAACTCCAGAGTTTTCTCTTTTTCAGATAATCGAGATCGTCTTCATTTTCGTAAGCTTCTCTCTCAAAAGAGATATTTCTGTACGCCAGTTGCGAGTTTCGATATTGTATTACTCTTACGATATATTCTAAAAGATAGATGAGATAGAAGGGTAATACCAATAACTCGGCTTGCTGTCTCAGATGGATGCGTTCGTGATTGATGAAGCTTTCATCTTCCTTTAAGAATGAATCTTTGACCACAATAAATGGCCAGAGCGCAATCCCTACGAAATGTCTACCTATCAAATATTTGTTAACAACAACGCGCATATACCTGCAAGATACTTATTTTTGTATAATGAATGGTCCTAAAAAAATAATAACTCCAAAAGAGGGAGATTATTATATTACCCCAGAAGGGTATCGTTGTTTTACAGAACAATATCATCTAAGAAGAGGATATTGCTGTGAAAGTGGTTGCAGACACTGTCCATACGGATATGACAAGAAAACGAATAGTTACTCAAAAAAATAGTGTTGCATTCCCTTATATGGTATGATTATTGTGACTTATTTTTTTGCATAAGATGTTGTTAAACCTATAAAATCCAGGGATTATGAAATTTTTTTCACTTTTATCATTAATCCTTATCATAACATTGAGTTCTTGCACTACAGTAAGAGTTGCTTCAGATTATGATAAGAAGGCTAATTTTAATACATATAAGAGCTACGCTTTTTATAAACCGGGTATCGATAAGGCAGAAATTAGCGATCTCGACAAAAAACGAATTCTACGTGCTATTGAAGCAGATATGAACGCAAAAGGCTTCCAAAAGTCAGATAATCCAGATGTTTTGGTTAGTATTTTTACCAAAACCAGAGAAAATGTAAATGTATACCAAAATAACTGGGGCTGGGGTTGGGGCCCAGGATGGGGTTATGGATGGGGATGGAACCCATGGTTTTGGGGACCAAACTATAATTCTGTTTCTCGAGTTACTGAAGGCACCTTGTACATAGACCTTATAGACGCGTCTAAAAAGGAATTAATCTGGCAAGGTATGGGAACATCTGCTTTGACCAATAAAGTAGATAAAAAACAAGAAAAAATGAATGAAATTGTGGCGGCTATCCTAGAAAAATATCCTCCAGAATTGAATTAACAGATACAACAAAGTTAAACGCAACAGCCTTTCTTATACAGAAAGGCTGTTTTTTTATTGTACTTTTATAGAGAACTTGACAATACAACTATGCGAAACTTTCTACTAGGGGCAGTAATCATGGCTTTATTGGCTTTAGGAATTAAATACTTTATTGATTCCTCAAATACCCGAAAAACAGAATTGGCATCATCCGATCTTATTTTAAATCAGATCAAGAATGTTGGCAAACTTGTAGTTACCGAAGGTAATTTTGCTGAAGTAATTACATACAAAGATGCCAAAAAGTATTATTGGGATTTTTTTACAGCCAAAAAAGCTGCTGTTATTGTAGTTAATGCAACAGTACAAGTTTCTTACGATCTGAGTAAAATCGAGTATATTCTTAATCAAGAGAATAAAACCGTAACGTTAACTCATATTCCTGAACCAGAAATCAATATCAATCCAGATATCAAATATCATAATCTTGTTTCTGGATTCTTGAATCCATTTTCTGCAGAAGATCATAATGAAATACAAAAAAAGGTAATAAAAGAGTTAGATCATAAGGTCCGAAAATCCACCCTGATCACCAATTCTGAAAATCGTTTGATTAGCGAACTGCAAAAAATTTATATTCTCACCAATTCCTTGGGATGGCGATTAAAATACAATCACACAGAAATCACTAACGAGTCTGAGATCAAGCAATTAATCGATTAATTTTGAACAAAAAAAGAAGGAAAGAGAGCTCTCTTTCCTTCTTCATATAAAACCTGTTAAAAGAAATTTGCTTTGTCCCTCAAACTTCTCGTTTTGATACAGATTATTGTTTTGTACTTATTAAACGCATCACTTCTAATATACCCCACCCCCTATCACAAAAAAAATTAATTATTTATAATATTTGTAATGAAGGACGCTAACTGCTCCTTGTTTACTTTCTCTATTTGGTGCGGAAAATCAGGAATTTCTTTCAATGTACTAGAAGGTAACAAATTGCTTACATGCTCTGATTCTTCTTTGGTCACCATAGTATCCAAACTTCCCAAAAGTACAACCACTTCGGTTTGTATGGATCCCAACACTTGATCATCAAGAAGTGGTTGATTTCCTAAATCACGCATTAAATTCCCCGTTTGAAGAACTACATTTTTCCAGTTTTCAGGACCGTGTAATTGTTCCAAATAATTGGCAAATTTTGGTACTTTTTCTTCAATCTTATCAGGATTAAGCATCTTTACCTCTTTGGCTGCAAATTCTGGAAACCAATCAAATTTTGTTCCTAAGGTGATAATTTTTTGGACGCTTCCAGGATACTTATGCTCAAGGTTTAATGCTACGTACCCTCCCATACTATACCCAAAAATGTAAACCTCTTTAAGATCATGAGACCGAATAAACGAATGCACATTATCCGTAAAAAGATCAATACTAAAGTCTTTTGTCATTGTTGTTCCCCCATGCCCATCAAAATTAAAGGCATGTACTTCAAACTGTTGAGATAAAATACGTTTCAATTCCTGGAATTGATCCACGCACCCTAAAGCTCCATGAAGTAAAAGAATATGTTTTTTCATCTTAATAGGATATAAATTTTATCGTGAAGAACTGTTTCATTTCCACATTATTTTTAAAACAGCACCTTGGTATTCGTCAACTTTTCTTTAATTCTGATTTTCTCAGCTTCGGAAAATTTATTGTGACTCAAATCCAATACCACGAGCGTTTTTAAAGATTCTAAATTTTGGGGTAAATTGTTCAAACCAGATTTTCTAATCAAAAGCACCTTTATGTTCTGTAGTTGTTTTAATTGATTGAGCAACAGTTCCAAATTCATATTTGGATTTTCATCCAGCACTAAACCCTCTAAGTTTTGCATCAACGCTAATTCTTTAGGAAGATCTGTAAGCTGGTTCGCACTCAATACCAAAATTTTTAATGACGGTATTCGAGATAGTACTTTGAAACCTTTGGAAAGATTTAGTTTCGGGTTATGACTTAAATGAAGTTCTTGTAAACTTCCTAAATCCACCATTTGTTCAGGAAGTAGGGATATCTCATTTCCCGAGAGATATAAAAAATCAAGTTTCTTTATCTCTTTAAGAGTCTTCATACTTTTTGCCAAATCCAATTGATTATTGGCTAGATCAACTTCCCTAAGATTGGGGAAATGGATAAAAACTTCTGGAGTATGTTTGAAACTATTTTTCCTAAGGTTAATTACCCGCAATTCTTGTAGACTCATTAAATCATCTGAAAGCGTGTTCAAATTATTATCTTCTAGATTCAATAAGGTAAGTGCTTTTAATTGGTCGATTCCAGAAGGTAATTCTTCAAGATTGCATCCAGGAATATACAAACTAGATAGTTGTATAAGTTGATCAGCCTGTTTTTCCAGAACCGAAATATTTGAACAATTCAGGGTAAGTGTTTTTACTTTTCCCGGTGCTTCAAAAACACCCTCTACCAAATCGTTTGGGTTCTGCTTTTGAGCATTTATTGTTGGCAACAATAAGCCGGTAGTTACCATGGTAACAATTACAGATCTCAACATCTAACTTTTATCTTTTATACTATTAATTTTATTTCCTTTAAATGTAAATTCAGAAACACCTTTGAGTTGCAAGGTATCCCCGCTTTTCATCCCATTTGGAAGATCTACCGCCAAAATTCCTTCATAGTCTATTGTAATACGGACTAGATCATTATCAAACTGCCAAGACGTAATGGTTTGTTGTCGTTCTTTAAAAAATGATGTAGCAGACTCTGCTTGTTTTATAAACCCATCCAATCCTTCTATCTTCAAATCCAGCGTATCTCCAGTATAATTTTCGAAGATAATTTCCTGATTGAGATCTTGAATCATCCCTTCTATGTCAAAATTGTTGTAAGAATTGACATAGTTTTCTATCATTCGTTTTTGTTCATTTCGCATAGTATCATTTTTTTTACAGCTCATCAAAACTCCAAACACTATGAATATCCAAAGACACCTCATATTAGATCGTTTTTAATTTGGTCATCACCAGATGTACTTTATTTGGTAACTCCAAACTTCCATCTATTTTCAAAACAGGACAGTCCAGTTTTTTCATCCAATTCTTGTGAATCTTAAGTGATCTTCCTTCAAAATCATCATTTTCGTACTGATTAGCCCATTGCAAAAATGCTTTCGAATTTTCCTGAATCTCTTGATCTGTTTCTAACAAATTCCCGTATCGTTCATTTTCTCTTTTCCGAAGCCTATTCATCCTTTCCTCATTATCCAAATACAGAAAAATAGCCAAATCAAAGGCTACCTCCCATTCTTTTCCCCAGCTTACCATAGAACCACTCATCACCACATGATCATAATGTTCAAAATCTTGCTTCAAATGCTCATTTCGTTCTTGTAATGGCACTTTTTCGACAAACGGAGGTTCTGTTTTTCTCCAATAATAATCATCGACATCCAAATGCACAAAACCTGATTCTTTTTCAATGGCCTTACCTAATGTCGTGGTTCCCGAACCGGAAGCTCCAAATACTAATATTTTCATCAAACTGATTTATAATTATGCATCAGAACATATATCATTATGCTTGCATCTAGCCATTTACATTCTAAAATTAACTAATTCCCAAATAAAAAACACCTCCCACCTTTATTTACAAAATACTAATAATCAATATTATAAAAGTTTTTAAACGACTACAAACGATTACAAACGAAATTAAATGCTTCCTAACCGAATCCTGTTTGAACCCGATACTATGTTTGCATCGTCGAAACATCAGAACTCGATAGTATCAATTGTTTAACGAAAACTAAAAATTATGAACACACTTAAAAACAAAGTACAGTTGATTGGAAACTTAGGACAGGAACCAGAAATCGTAAATCTAGAATCTGGAAAAAAATTGGCAAAATTCTCTATTGCTACCAATGATTACTATTACAACAAATCCGGAGATAAAGTTACGGATACACAATGGCATAATATTGTGGCATGGGGTAAGACCGCGGAAATCATTGAGAAATATGTAAACAAAGGACAAGAAGTCGCTATCGAAGGGAAGCTCACTTCGAGAAGCTATGAAGATAATGATGGGCAAAAACGGTATATTACAGAAGTTGTTTGCAACGAATTACTCATGCTTGGTAAATAACTTCGTAAGATCAATATCATAAATACGACTATTAAGGCTCCTGAACGGAGCCTTTTTTATTGAATTTTGGGTGACCAAATTATCCAAAACAGGCAGTTTGTCGTCTGAAGTAAGTTTTGAAAAATTAACACAGTCAGGGTGTTATCAAAATTCATTATTTTTAACAATACTAACTATATAAACCAATTTCTTTTTTGAACACGTATACCAAATATTGGTTTCTTGAAGGGTTTAATCTTTTTCAAAAACTCGGACGCATAACCATGATGCGTATGTGTGAAATTCTTGAAATGGAGAACATCAACAAAGGAGAAACCATTCACCTTATCAACAATGATGAAAAAAGTATTTTTTTCTTAAAAAAGGAAGCGTAAAAATTGTTGATACTTCAAACGATACTACAAAGTACTTAGTAAAAAAAGGAAACATTTTTGGAGAACTATCTCTATATGACGACTTATCGCCAGCAGAAGAAAAAGCAATTGCCTTAGAAGACTGTATCATTTGCTATATAGAAGCCGATAGAATGGAAAAAATCATGCAAAAACACCAATCCTTAAAAAATGGTGTACTCAAAGTGTATGGTTTACGAATAAAAAAACTGGAACGCAGACTTCAAGACTTATTATACAAAGATAGCACTTCCCGAATCACTGATTTTATTACCGATTATATACAAGAATTCGGACAAGTAGAAAATAATAGAATGATAGCCAAAAACCTGCTATCACATAAAGATATTGCCCACTTAACCAATACCTCAAGACAAATGGCTAGTAATGTTTTAAGCGTACTACGTAAAGACAACATCATTGATTATGATTCTCAATACGTTTCTATGCTCAAAAAACCTATACCGACATAAAACTAGCAAAAGACACCGTATATTAATTATGAAATTCACACAACCAAAAATCATCTCGACACTCTTTTTTGTATTTGCCTTTTCTGTTTTATACAGTCAAGAAAGCGAAATAGAGAATTCGATATACATTACTGCAAATACCAGTAATGATATTGATCTAGATGTACTACAACAGATTGTCAAAGCATCAGAACAACAAAAAAACAACACCTTATTGTTGGTTGGTAATATTGCTGATCCAGCCAGTATTAAAGAAAATTCTACAAAAACTACGATAGGAAAACAATTGGATGTTATCGAAGATTTTAATGGACAGATTATACTCACTCCCGGATACAACGAATGGAAAGTATCTGGTTACAAAAACGTAAAAAGAATCGAAAAATTTGTTCAGGATAACAGTGCAGCCAAGTACTATCCCGATGATGGATGCCCTATCAAGAAAAAAGACCTCTCCGAAAACGTGGTCTTAATCGCTGTAGATTCTCAATGGTATCTCGAAAACTGGGATAAAAATATTTATATCAATGACAATTGTGAGATTCAAAACCGAACGCAGTTCTACGATGAATTTGAAAGTGTCCTGAAAAAGAATCAAGATAAAATTAAGATCGTTGCTATTCATCATCCGGTTTTTTCTAATTCAACTTCGGGTTTAATTGCCAGAACTGGAGGTACGTCTACTCAGGATTTTCAGAACAAACAATACACCGACTTACGAAATAAATTACTTACTCTGGCGCGCCAACGAGAAAATGTCATCTTTGCTTCTGGAAAAGATCAAAACCTGCAATACATCAATAAATATAGCATTCCTCAAATCATTAGCGGTGCAGTGGGAAATACAAAAGGTGTACGATCGGTAATGAAAGGTGATTTTGGTGCTTCGCAAATGGGATATGCCAAATTAGATGTGTTTAAGAGTGGAAAGGTCACCGTTTCTTTTTCTCCAGTACAGATGCGCCTATATTTTCTACAACTATCTTTTCAGGAGATGTTTCAGAGCTTTCCTATAATTTCAAATCCAAAAATAGTTTTGAAAAAACCACAACATCTTCTGTATACACTAAAGAAGAAACTACAAAAGGAAAATTGTATCGTGGACTTTGGGGAGACCATTATCGAAAATATTACAGCACCCAAGTGGAAGCTCCCATAGTATTCTTAGACACCTTATTTGGTGGACTACAACCAATACGTCGTGGAGGAGGACATCAATCTAAATCCCTTCGATTAGAAGACAAAGATGGAAGACAGTTTGTAATGCGAGCCTTAAGAAAAAGTGCTACTAAATTCTTACAGGCAACAGCATTTCAGGATAAATACGTCGAAGAAGATTTACAAGATAGTTTTGCAGATCGGTTTTTACTGGATTTCTATACCTCTGCTCATCCCTACACTCCGTTTGCTGTAGGTACACTTGCCGATGCTGCAGATGTATACCATACTAATCCTAAACTCTTTTATGTTCCTAAACAAGAAGCGTTAGGAGTATACAACGATGAATATGGAGATGAACTATACATGATTGAAGAACGTGTTGCCTCCAATCAAAACGAGTTAGAAAGTTTTGGAAAACCCAAAGATATCCTAAGTACAAATGATGTGTTGATGGAGATTCGAAAAACCGGAAAATCTATTGTCGACGAACCTTCTTACATACGTGCCCGATTATTTGATATGCTTATCGGAGATTGGGATAGACACGAAGATCAATGGCGTTGGGCACGATTCGAAAATCCCGATGGAACCGAAGTATGTAAACCGATCCCCAGGGATAGAGATCAGGCATTTTCTGTATTTGATGGCAGTGTATTATCCTTTTTGAGATTTGCTGTGCCCTTTATACGAATGATGCAGTCTTTTGATGAAGAGTTACCCAATACCAAGTGGTTCAATTTTGAGCCTTACCCCCTTGACCTTACGTTTATCAATAAATCCAATTGGGAAGATTGGCAACAGCAAATTCAATATATCCAGAACAACCTAACCGACGAGGTGATAGAAAAAGCGTTTAACGAGATTCCTGATGAAGTAAAAGGGGAAAATATTGAATCTCTTAAAAACAAACTAAAAGGAAGGAGAGCTAATCTTGAAAATATTGCCAGAGCCTATTATCTCTACGTCAATAAATTTGAAGTAGTGGTCGGGACTCAAAAAAATGATGATTTTGTCATCGAAAGACTTCCCAATGGTCAAACTTCTGTCAACATCCAACGTAAAGATCTTGAGATTTTTAATCGTACCTTTTCTAAAGAAGAAACCAAAGAAATTTGGTTATACGGTCTAAATGGTAATGATTCTTTTAAGGTCCAGGGACAAGGCGATCATCCAATCATGGTTCGGATTATGGGTGGAAGAAAAAATGACACTTACGATTTTAGCAATAGAAGAAAGGTGAAACTTTATGACTACAAATCAAAAGATAATACCATCGTACACAAAAATTCAAGAAAGTGGCTAGTCGATTCTTATGAGATTAATAATTATGACTACAAAAAACGTCGCTATCACGTAAATCAGGTATTACCTCTATTAGCCTTTAATCCCGATGATGGATTACGCATTGGGGTTCAAAACACCTTTACACAATATGGTCTGCAAAGAAACCCTTTTACTCATAAACAATCCATTGGTGCATCGTATTATACTGGATCATCAGGATTTGATGTATCATACAATGGGGAGTTTTCTAATATTTTTTACAACTGGAATTTTGGTGTAGAAGCCAAGTACAACAGTCCTACTTTTGCGATTAACTTTTTTGGATTTGGTAATGATACCGAATACGACAGAGACGAAGTAGATCTAGACTTCAACCGAACTCGCATCGAAAAATTGAGTGCTGCGATTTCTCTGATATGGAGAGGTCGAGATGGAGGTAACTTTTACTTCAAACCGCTATTCGAATCTTTTGAGGTTGAAAACACGAATGGACGATTCATTAATATCGTACCCGCCACCAATGATGTTTTTGAAAGACAAAACTATCTGGGAGCCGAAGCACATTATCATTTTGCCAACAAAAATGACCTTGCTTTTCCTACCTATGCACTTAATACAGGGGTCACCGCAGGATATAAAACCAATATTGATGGTGGAGATAATGAAAATAGTTTTGCATACGTAAGACCGTATTTTTCTATAGATCACAGTCTTTCTAAAAGAGGCAACTTTGTGCTGGCTACAAAAGTTCAAGCCGAAGCGATACTTGGTGACGATTTTGAATTCTATCACGGGACTAAAATTGGAGGAAACAACGGACTACGTGGTTTCAGAAACGAACGCTTTAATGGTAAGTACTCCTTATACCAAAATATTGACTTGCGTTGGCAACTAGGAAAATTCAAAACCAGTTTTATCCCTTTAAAATACGGAGTAACCGGTGGGTTTGATCATGGTCGGGTTTGGGTGGAAGACGACGATTCAGATACCTGGCATACCTCAGTAGGAGGAACTTTTTGGATTAGTGGTTTAGACACTTTTTCCGCAAATGCAGGTTTATATGGCACCGAAGACGGAGCACGATTTGTATTTACTGTTGGATTCGCTTTTTAGAACAAAAAATAAACTTTTAACATACGCTCACACTTATGAAAAAACCGGTTGTAATTGCACAGGTTAGCAAGTTGGAAACCAAAACACCAACACATGCCATCGTAAATGGCTTGGATTTAGTTATTGTTAAATACGAAGATGATATTTCTGTGCTCTATGGTCGATGCCTGCACAGAGGTGCTTTGATGGCAGATGGTCATATCGATGGACACAATCTAATTTGTGGTGTACACGGTTGGGACTATCGCTATGACACAGGAGTTTCAGAATATAATAACAAAGAAGTATTACATAAGTTTACAGCACAAATAAAAGGAGATGATCTATTGGTGGACGAGGAAGAAATCAATCAATACTTGGTGGAACACCCACAACCTTTCAATAGAGAAGAATATTTGGGGGCTTATGCTGATACTCATCCAGAAGATACAGAGCCATATACCAATTACATTAAACATTTGGCTCAATATGGTCTAAAAAAAGTAGGCCATCACGGGTTTTCAGAAGCAATGGGAGTGGATCGTAATACCCTTCCCAAATGGAAAAATATACAATTTCTACCTGCTCAATTAGCAAAGAAACCTTTATTAGATCACGAAGAAGTTGCCACCAAAGTTGTGATCGGACCAAGAGCAAAAAAACCGTTAACCCTCAATATTCCTTTGTTTGTGAGTGATATGAGTTTTGGGGCTTTATCGAGAGAGGCAAAGATTGCGCTATCCGCTGGTGCAGAAATGGCCGGAACCGGAATCTGTTCTGGAGAAGGCGGAATGTTACCTGATGAGCAAGCCGAAAACTCAAGATATTTTATGGAATATGCTTCTGCCGGATTTGGTTTCTCCTGGGATCGCGTTCCCAAAGTGCAAGCATTTCATTTTAAAGGTGGACAAGGTGCCAAAACAGGTACCGGAGGGCATCTCCCTGGAGAAAAAGTAAAGGGAGAAATCGCAAAAGTTCGCGAGTTAAAAGAAGGTGAAGCAGCAATATCTCCAGCCACTTTTACAAACCTGGTTACCGTAAAAGATTTTAGAGATTGGGGTGATAAGGTCCGTGAAGTATCTGGAGGAATTCCAGTAGGATTCAAGTTGGCCGCAAGTCACATCGAAAAAGATATTGCCTTTGCACTAGAAGCCGATGCAGATTACATCATTTTGGATGGACGCGGAGGTGGAACCGGAGCCGCACCAACGGTTTTGCGAAATAACATCAACGTACCTACAATTCCCGCCCTGGCTAGAGCCAGAAAATTTTTGGATCAGCAAGGTGTAAAGGACGTTACCCTGGTCATTACCGGGGGACTGCGTATAGCAGAGGATTTTGCTAAAGCCATGATGCTTGGAGCTGATGCTATTGCTGTTTCGAATGCGGCCATACAGGCGGTAGGTTGTGTAGGGATGAGAGCCTGTAATACCAATAATTGCCCAGTAGGAGTTGCCACTCAAAAAGAGCATCTAAGAGCACGATTAAAAATCCAATCCTCAGCCAGGCAATTGGCCAATTATTTTGAAGCCTCTACAGAATTGATGCAAGTTATCGCGAGATCTTGTGGTCATAATGATATCCGACAATTCAATTTTGATGATCTGACCACTTTTGATTATGACATGCATCGACTAACGGGCATTAACTATGCGGGTGTGCTATAAAATACTGTTAGTCGTTATTTTGAGCTTTCCCTCAACGCTGTTAGGCCAACAAGGATGGATGCTAGGTTTTGCCCCATCCTTAGAACTTGAAGAAAATTTGATAGGATTTAATGCAAGAGGGTACTACGGAATTAACGACCATTTTTGTTTTGGTCCAGAAGTAACCCCTATTCCCAAAGCAAGAAGTAGAAAATAATTATGATCTAAAAATAACCGAACTCAACTTCAATGCACATTACATCTTTGAAGTGTCTCATAAAATTGGAGTGTATCCATTATCCGGTATTAATTATACCATTGAACAAGAGCGAGTTTCAAATACTTCGGAAGAGGAAAAAGAAGAGACTTTTGGAATCAATTATGGACTTGGAGTACACTATAATCTAGGAAAAACTTTTGCTTTTGCTGAGTTTAAAGGAGTTTCGGGAGCATTGAATGACGAATTTATTACGGTTGGAGTTGTTTTTGTTTTTCTAAAAAACGAAAAGCAAAAATCGCATAAAGAATAGGTAATAACACACAAATAAACCTTAACATGACAAATCAATTGCACTTGGCAGCACAATATCTGGCTGCAGCAGGAATCAGTTTTTTAGAGAAAAAAGATGATGACAGCCATACAAACCTTGGATTTTCAACAGAAAATGCCATTTTATCTACTCGTAAATTAGGAGATAAAGAGATCCGACTTTGTTTGAATTACAATCTTTTCACTTTAGAATGGAAGGGAACAGACATTTCTAATTCATTGAAGTTAGATGGCACTTCGCATGCCGAAATAGTGCAATGGATTCAACAAATGGCTCATCAATATGGGTTAGGGACCTATAGCTATGATCTACATTATGAGCTACCCTACAAAATTCATGAGGATTACACGTTTACACTTCAGGATAAACATCAACTGGAGACATTAAAGAAGCATCGTATCTTAGCTAATACAGTCATCCAACGATTTCTTAATGATAACCATCTAAGTTCAGAAATACGCATATGGCCTCATCATTTCGATACTGGCGCATTTACCCCTCTAGAGGATGAATCTGGGTTGGCTATTGGACTGGGAATGGCAATCCCCGATACCATGATCGATGACTATTATTTCTACATCAGTGCCTATCAAGGACATGATGGTATCGACACTTCTAATTTTGCTGCTCTTACTGCGGGTGAATGGAAAAATGAAGGCTTTAAAGGAGCTGTATTAGCAATTAGTGATATCGATCATACAACCGGAGTACGTTTTTTTAACGAAGCATTTCAAGCTTATAAAAACTAAACTCTATGGAAAACTGGTATATTCCTGCAACGATCATTCCCGGGATTGGATTATTGATCCTTTCTACCTCCAACCTCCTCATAAATCTGAGTACAGAGATTAAAGGACTAATAGAACAGGATGGAATGAATCAAAATCTTATTGAACAAAAATTAAAGCAGTTAAAATTTCTAAACAGTGCGATGGTATTTCTATATATCGGAGTAGCAAGTTTAGTAATTTCAGCTTTGGTTTCAGGTCTATACAAAAGCGCTGATAGCAATTTCGAATTTTCCATTTATATCTCCATAGCAGGAATTGTTAGCGTACTTCTCGGATTAGTCATACTGATTATTTACTCATTTAGAGCAGTACGGATACGACAACAGCAATTTCATCAAAAAACAAATAACTAAACACACAAATTCATGGCATCAAACAAAAAAACAGTATGGTACAAAGTACTGGACAACAAAGATCGACTTCCAGAAGGCAGAGTACAAACCGTTACTGCGGGGCATCAAGGAATTTGCCTTACGCATTTTGAAGGAAAGTTCTCTGCACTAGATAATAGTTGTCCGCATCAGGGAGGACCACTGGGAGAAGGTTCTATAGAAAATGGAATGTTACGATGCCCATGGCATGGTTGGGATTTTCATCCTTGTACAGGATTACCCCCAGGTGGATTTGATGACGGTGTAACGACCTTTGATGTTAAGGAAGAAGAAAATGCAATCTACGTAGGTATCCCAGAAGAAGGCGAGCATCAAGAAACTATCTCTGATGTTATGATCGAAACTATGGTCAATTGGGGTATAGATACCGTATTCGGTATGGTGGGACATAGTAATTTGGGGATTGCAGATGCTATGAGAAGGCAAGAACAAAAAGGAAAATTACGCTTCTTCGGAATTCGTCATGAAGGAGCAGCTGCCTTTGCAGCATCCGGATATGCAAAACTGACCGGAAAACCCGCCGCTTGTTTTGGAATTGCAGGACCAGGAGCCACCAATATGTTTACAGGGATGTGGGATGCCAAAGTTGATCGTGTACCATTATTAGCGCTTTCGGGACAAGTACATACGCAGGTAGTGGGTACAGGTGCATTTCAAGAAGTGGATTTGACCAAAGCTTTTAACAGTGTAGCTGAATTTAATCATGCAGTACACCTCAACTCTAATCATAGTGAATTAATGTCTTTGGCATTAAAGCATGCTTTGATCAAAAGAGACGTTTCTCACCTCACTTTTCCTGATGAAGTTGCCTTTACCGCTAAGCCAGAAAAAGAACAAGCACAAACACCAGAAAATCGTATTACTCCCTTTAATATCTCTCCACCCAAAGAAATGCTTAGCAAAGCCATTGATATGATCAAATCTGCAAAAAGACCTGCAATAATCGTAGGACATGGAGCACGTTTTGAAATGGAGAGCATCATCAAGTACGCAGGTACGCTTAACTGCCCCGTGATTACCACTTTCAAAGGAAAAGGTTTGATCCCAGATGATCACGAATTGGGGTGCGGGGTATTAGGACGTAGTGGTACACCCATCGCCTCATGGTTTATGAATGAAAGCGATCTTTTGATTGTTTTTGGTGCCTCGTTCTCTAATCACACAGGGATCACTCCCAAAAAACCAATCATCCAGGTAGATTTTGATCCTATGGCCCTGAGCAAATTTCATAAAGTTGACTGCGCGTTGTGGGGTGAAATTTCTGAAACTTTAACCGTAATACGAAAAGAAACTGAAGGAGCTACACAGAGTATTGATCATCGTAAAGAAATTGCTTCCCGTTGGCAAATATGGAGAGATGAGAAACAAAGTAGGCTTCAGGACTCTAGTGCTGCCGGCATTAGTTCTATTGCTGTATTTGATGCCATGAACAAGGTAACTCCAGATAATGCGGTTATTGCGGTAGATGTAGGTAACAACACCTATTCTTTTGGTCGCTATTTTGAGCCAAAACAACAATCCATTCTTATGTCTGGGTATTTGGGGTCCATTGGGTTTTCATTACCAGCAGCTATGGGGGCATGGGCCGCACAAGGTGATCAAAGACCGATCTGGTCGGTATCTGGTGATGGAGGTCTAGGGCAATACCTGGCAGAAATCTCTACTTTGGTAAAATATCAAATGAATATTAAGCATATCGTACTTAACAATTCTGAACTGGGTAAAATTTCCAAAGAACAACGGGCCGCAGAACTTGATGTATGGCAAACCTCTCTACACAATCCAAGTTTTGCTGATTTTGCAAATAACTGCGGAGCATTGGGTATCAAAGTAGAAAAATTAGAAGACTTGATTCCTGCAATGGAAAAATTAAGAGATCACCAAGGTCCTGCACTATTAGAAATAATTACCGACGTAAACCTTATCTAACTATGGAAACTTTGATAAAAATAATCCCTATGCTCATACTCATATACTTTGGTATCGGGGTTTTATTTGGCATCTACTTTTTTATTAAAGGAGCTGCCAAAATAGATTCGCTGATTTCGGAGAGCAAATGGACGGTACGGTTATTATTGGTTCCTGGTGCTATAGGGTTATGGCCTATTTTATTGATTAAAATCTTGAAAACTTCAAAATCTTAATTATGACTTCTGGACAACGAAAAGCACATAAACTCATCTGGATACTCTTGGTTATTGCGATTCCTGTATTTGTGATATTTGCTTTAAAAAGTATCAAAGAACCTTTTATTACCGATAGTGATCTAAACAGCAGCGAAGAAACCACAGGGGAATTAATCTTAGATGATGCACAATTTCAAATCCAATTATTGGATAAAAGCAATTTACAAATAGTTGTAAAACGTCCTCTTAAAAGTGCTTCCTCCTCGGTATATGGAATTTCGTCGAATAACGAAAGTGAGATTTTTTTGGGAGTTCTGGATAAAAAAGGCATTTATCAATTTCAGATCAACCCAAACTGTAAAAGCATTAAAATTCAAGATGACATTAAACATATCAACCTTTTTAATATTGAATTGTAATGGGAGTAAGTTATCAAACTGTTCTATGGAACAAGAATAAAAAAGTATATGATAGATGGATTGGTATCGGGATTCTGGTTTATCTGATATGCTTTATTGGTATCACCGTGGTTACAAATCCAGCAACCAGCATAGAAACCTTGATCATAAGGGCGTTCGGGACTTTGGCTATTGCTCTTTTACATATTGTTCTGGTAATCGGTCCATTAGCCAGATTAAATACTAATTTTCTTCCTTTGCTATACAACAGAAGACATCTTGGAGTAAGTATGTTTCTAGCTGCTTTGGTGCATGGAGGCTTTTCTATATTTCAATTTCATTCCTTGGGAAATGTAAATCCGATTTATGCTTTGTTCACCTCTAATATGGATTATGATTCACTCACTCATTTTCCATTTCAGGTGCTTGGTTTTTTTGCATTGATCATTTTGTTCTTGATGGCTTCTACCAGTCATGATTTTTGGTTAAAAAACCTTTCTCCGAAAACCTGGAAAAGACTTCATATGCTGGTGTATTTTGCCTATGCACTAATTATCATGCATGTTTTTCTTGGTGCTTTTCAGCAACAGCCTTCTTTTGCATCCATAGGTATTTTGATTTTTGGATTTATCATCATTGCCTCGCTACATTTGATTGCTGCTTTTAAAGAAACCAGAGTTGACGCTACGGTAACCCAAGATACTGAAGATGGCTGGGAATATGTTTGTGATGTTAATGACATTCTTGAAGACCGAGCCAAAATATTTATCGTAGAAAAGGAACGTGTTGCTGTATTTAAGTACAACAACCAATTATCTGCGATTTCAAACGTATGTAAACACCAAGGTGGACCTTTGGGAGAAGGAAAAATAGTTGACGGTTGCGTGACCTGCCCGTGGCATGGATATCAGTATTTGCCACACAATGGACAGTCTCCTCCTCCATTTACGGAAAAAGTAGCGACTTACGAGCTTCGTATTCAGGATAAAAAAGTGTATATACTTCCTACCCCGCTGCCCGAAGGAACTGAAGTTACTCCTATACTCATTTAAAAAAACAGAACTCATGAAAAAAGAGAAGACGAATTTTATATTGGTTATGTGGATGGTATAGGGCAACATACCAAAAAAACAGTACGGCAATTTGTGCTGTTTGGATTGCTAGCTGTCATCTTAATCGCTTCCATTTTTGCATTTACGCAGAATCGATTTAAGAATAGCACTTTTGAATTAGCAACAGCGACCAAAATTATGGGGGTTTATCACGAAAACCCATACCCAATGCTTAAAGTGAAAACTGGAGAAAACACGTTTAAAAATATCTTATTACTGGGCTTTGGGAAATTTAGTGCTAACCCTTATTTAAAAAAGATCCGGAATACGTCAGGTTCCATCTCCGGAAGTATCATCAGTATCGAGGGTAATCTCATTTATTACAATGGCAAAACCCTATTACAAATTACAAATGATGAAAAAGTAACATTACTGGAAAAAGGACAAGCACATCAAGCTCCAATATCTTCTACCATAGCCAAAAACATGGAGCTAAAGGGAGAAATCGTAGATCCCAAATGCTATTTTGGTGTGATGAAACCAGGAAAAGGAAAGATACATCGTAGTTGTGCGGCCTTATGTATTTCTGGAGGTATCCCTCCTGTTCTGGTAACCAGTGATGACAATAATATCTCAGAATATTATCAAATTACCGATCAAAATGGCAAAGCCATACATAAGGATATTTTACCCTTTATTGGTAAGCCCTCATTACTTTCAGGACAGATAGTACAGCTAGAAGACTGGTATCAAATTAGGATTGACGTGAGCACCATACAAGAATTGGATTTACCTTCCAGAATTTATTAAATCATATGTCGAAGACCTTAGAAATATTATCCAAATACAAATATCTTATTGCATTAATAAGTGTATTTAATTTTCTATTAACTCCTATCCATGCGAGTATTTCTTCCATACAACCTGCGCACCCGGTAGTAATCAATTATACCTTAGTCATATTAGCGAGTTCTTTAATTGCTTCAGACTCCAGAAAAAGGATTAGAACCTATGCTTTGGGAGCCATTACCTTAGTTTTTATCTGGATAGAATTTTCTTATCCCAATCACATGGGTATCTTAGCCTGTCGTCTTGCCTCTTCTTTGGTATTGTTCTCTCACTTTTGCTTACTGTTAATTCATCAACTAAGAAAGATTCGCACTATGAACCTTCAATTTATTTTGGGGCCGATTTTAGGTTTTATTTATCTGGGAATTATTGGAGGTATTTTTTTTGAAACTGTACACCTCATTGATCCTTCTTCCTTCCGGTTTCATAGCGATATCTCTGGATATGTATACTATTATTTCAGCTTTATTAGCATTACTACTGTGGGTTATGGAGATATTACCCCTATTACACCGCAAGCTCAAGCGATAACTCTTGTTCTCAATGTTATTGGGCAATTTTATCTCGCTATTGTTATTGCTCTTTTTGTTGGTAAATACATTAATGAAAAAAATAACATCATGTTACAATCCTTCAGTATTATCTTTTCTATCGCTGCTCTTTATAGTTATATCAACTACAAATGGTTAAATCTACCCACAACTATTGCGTTGATGATTATGAGCCTCGTGACCATTCTTATCATCACGATAAGTAAAAGTATTTTTCCTGCATTTTACCAGTTTTTTTGCGACATCATTGTCAATTCAGATTTTAAGACCCTGCTATTAGATGGCATCTTGAGTTTCTTGCTCTTTGCTGGAGCATTGCATGTAAACATTGAAGATTTAAACAAAGAAAAATGGTCAATTATCTTATTTGCATCCTTAGGAGTTCTTATTTCAACTTTTGTCGTGGGAGGATTGCTTTATCTGGTTGCTAATCCAATGGGAGTATCTCTTCCCTTTTTGGATGCCTTATTATTTGGTGCCTTAATCTCTCCCACCGATCCTATTGCCGTTATGGCCATACTTAAGAAAGCAAATATTTCAAAAAGTCTGGGTATTAAAATAGAAGGAGAATCTCTCTTTAATGATGGGATTGGTGTTGTTGTCTTTTCTGGTATCCTAATTTTGGCTGGAATGGGTGAACATGATATAGAAAGTTCTATCGGTTCAGAAATTGGAAAACTTTTCCTGGAAGAAGCCGTTGGAGGAATAGCATACGGTACTGCACTTGGGTTTCTGGGATATTATACGATTAGGTCGATAAAAGAAAACCCTCAACTTGCTGTTATGATTAGCCTTGCTATAGTAATGGGGGGTTATGCCATCGCCTCTATGATTCATGTATCTGGCCCACTGGCAATGGTAGTTACCGGAATGGTTATCGGCAACAAATTGAATATTAAAAGTAATACTGGCCCAACCCGAAAACTAATTAATGAAATATGGGAAGTATTGGATGACGTGTTTAACGGTATTTTGTTTGTTCTAATAGGATTGGCAATCCATTTACTCAAATACGATCCGTTACATCTTACGCTTGGGATAATCACTATCTTAATAGTTCTTCTTTCCAGGTTTATTTCGGTATTGTTGCCTTATTCTTTGTTACGACATACTGAGGATAGTCCTATCAAAACGGTAAGTGTGCTTACCTGGGGAGGTTTACGAGGTGGTATTTCGGTAGCTTTGGCGTTAAGCCTTTCTGATAATGCTTCTTCCGAAGTTATATTGTATATTACTTATGTAGTTGTGATTTTTTCAATAATTGTTCAAGGCTTAAGTATCGGAAAACTAGTTAAAAGATTGTATCGATAATATCCTTCATCTTTTTTTACATAAAAATAACACTAACATCATATATAATTTTGGCATCAAGAGCTTTAGTGTCATTATATTTCAAAATTAAACCTTAAGAATATGGCGCTCATATCAAAGAAATACTATAACAGAGATCTATCATGGTTACGTTTCAATCATAGAGTATTGCAGGAAGCTGCAGATCAAAACAATCTGTTATACGATCGTATTAAATTCTTGGCCATCTTTTCTTCTAATCTTGATGAGTTTTTTAAAGTGCGAGTTTCTGATATTAGAAAGATTAAAGATCTTGATAAATCCCTTCGCAAAAAACTAATTACCAAACCCAATAAGCTATTAAAAAAAATAAAGAAGCAAGTGCATCTTCAACAAGAAGAATTCGGAGCTATTTTTGGTAATCAGATTCTCCCCGGATTGGAGAAAGAAGGCATCCATTTAATTGATCATAATGCATTTTCACCATCACAAAAAATAGTAGCAGAACGCTATTATAAAGAACATTTAGAGCATAAAACACAGGTTCTTATTGATAGCGTGCAAAAAAATGAAAGTGTTTTTATAGAGAATGAGCAATTGTATCTTACGTCGCAATCCAATACTTCAGAAGTTGTTATCGTAAAAATCCCCAACGACACGAGTCGATTTGTGACGTTTCCATCAGAAGGCGAGAAACACTACATCACCTTTGTAGACGACATCCTGAAATACAATCTCGCCAAGGTTTATGCAGAAAAAGGATGTTCTGATTTTTATGCTATCAAAATATCCAGAGATGCAGAATTATACATAGACAACGAATACTCTGGAGATCTTCTCACCAAAATTAAAGATTCGCTAGGCAATCGAGATACAGGTCAGGTTACCCGATTATTAATCGATCGATCGATACCTGATGAACTACTAAGTCGTATTAAAGACATTATAGATGCCAACGAAACTGATGTTTTATGGGGTGGAACCTATCATAATTTTAAAGACTTTTTTGGTTTTCCTAATCCAACAAACAAAACCTTTACCGAAGATGCTGTGGCACCAATATATGACAGTCAACTTCAAAAGTTCGATACCATTTTTGAAGCAATTACCAAAAAAGACCGATTACGATATTATCCCTACGAATCTTTTGACGATGTCCTTCGTTTGGCACAAGAAGCTGCTGAAGACGAAACCGTAAGTCGAATAAAAGTAACACTCTATCGGGTAGCGAAACAATCTGGAATAGCAGAGGCATTGCTGAAAGCTGCAAAAAATGGGAAAGAAGTTTTTGTTTTTATTGAGACGAAGGCACGATTTGATGAAGAAAACAACATCAGGTGGGGTAAAATTTTGCAAGATAATGGGGCCAAAGCAATGTATAGTTACCCTGGTATAAAAGTACATTCAAAAATCATGCTAATAGAACGTATAGAAAATGGTATCGCCAAAAACTATGGCTATATCAGCACAGGAAATTTTAATGAAAAGACCTCCAAAATATACACCGACTTTGGTTTGATGACCGCTAATCAAAAAATAACGGACGAACTGAATCAGGTTTTTCAACTATTAGAAGGAAATAGCATACTCCCAAAAACTAAAAAACTATTAGTTTCTCCTTTTTCTACACGTAACACTTTCGAAAAATTAATTAGAAATGAAATCGAAAATGCGTTAACCGGTCAAGAAGCCTACATTATTTTGAAATTAAATAGTCTCCAGGATCAGGGGATGATCGATCTTTTATATCAGGCTAGTAATGCCGGAGTAAAAATTCGACTTGTAGTACGAGGTATTTGTTGTCTTGTTCCTGGTATCGAGGGACAAAGTAAAAATATCTATGTGACCAGTATTGTAGATCGGTTTTTGGAGCATGGTAGGGTATATATATTCGCTAATGGCGGAAAAGAAAAAATGTATATCGGATCGGCAGATTGGATGACACGTAATCTTGATCACAGGATCGAAGTGATTACTCCAATTCTGGACCAAGATGTATATGCTAAAATTAGAAAGGTAGTACAATTACAAATTGAGGACACTATAAAATCAAGAATCATCGACGAAGATCAAAGTAACGATTATGTGAGTGGTTCCAAAAAAATACGTGCTCAGATGGAAACTGTACAAGCTCTAGCTCAATAGCTATGTGGTTTTCTTTACTTATCTAATGTTATAATTATCGCAGAATTTAAGTAGGTTTATAGAAATACTAATATCTACCATATTTCCAAATAAAATATCGATGCTTTTTCTCCCAATGAGATAGACATCAAAGGTACTAAGATTCCCGTAAGCATAATACAAAGACATTGTTAAGCAGGTTTTAGATTATTATTAGTGCCATAGGTAATTATCGTTAATTTTCAATATTACGTAAAAACACGTACGAATTGTTAGGGGTAAAATATTTATCTTTAAGATAGCACAACAACTTTTAAACCTAACCTGTCATGAGTACCAACCAAGCATTGACAACCGTATTCCAAAAAGATAAAATTTGGATCCTTATCGTTACTTCTATTTTGATCATTATTGGTTTCACCAATCTCCTTACCACTCCAGCTATTGACTTTTTGACTAATGTAAATAGTGATATGATGCTGAGTCTTGGGATTGCGATGGAATTAAAAAGTATAGCTTCTAGCGTTGACAGTTCTAAAATCCCATTAATAGGTGGGTTAGCAACAGAGCTTGAAGATATTTTTACACGCGCTATTAATTATCTGGCGTTTTCCAATATCGTTCTTGGTGTTCAAACCATTTTAGTAAATATGTGCAAATCCTTACTATTCAAAATACTGCCCATTTTTTTCTTGCTGGAGCATTCTTTAAAAAATACAACCAAATTGCGTTGCGGTTATTGATTATATCCCTTTTGATTAATCCTGGATTAGCATTATACGTGAATGGTATTCACTATGTTTCAGACACTATGGAACTAAGTTTGGGGTCAGACCTACACAAGCAACTGTCTGAAATAAAAAACAAGTATGAGGATAAAAAAGAAAAACTAAAGGCAAAACAGGAAAGTAAGAAGAAAAAACAACTAGAAAAAGCCAAAGAAAAAGGGCATAAGGACATTAGCCTATTCAAAAAAGTGGAAGATGCCGTAGTTGACAAAGTCGAAGATGTTGGAGTAGATGTTAGCGAAGGAGTATCCGAAACTTTTCAGATTCTCAAAGAAGGCAAAAAAGAATTGATGAAGCTCATCCTTAATATGGTGAGTAATCTGACGGTACTTTTCTTGATTTTGCCACTATTATACTTCTACATTATGGGGCTAGTACTGAAAAAATTCTTCCATTTTTCAGGATTAAATCTTATCGGTGCTCAAGAAATAGATAACCTTAAAAAACTTGGTGAAGATTTCGAATCCAGTAATCACTAACCAATACAACATACTCAAAAAACCTAATCTTATGAAAAAAGCAGCATTTTTCTTACTTACACTATGTTTGATGATATCATGTAAAAAGGAACAGGAAAACATAGAAGTCCAACAACCAGAAGTTGAAAAAAAGAAGTGATTAAAGATCCGTGTACCTCTGAGGAAGAGAGAATCCGAACGGAACCCAGTATACTGGGGATGGATATTTCACATTTTCAGGGAGAAGTACAATGGAACAAAATAAAAGCAGATGGAGTCAATTTTGTATACATGAAAGCCACTCAGGGAACAACTTTTAAAGATCCCAGATTTGAAAAGAACCATGCGGCGACCAAGAAGAATTGCTTATATAGAGGGGCATATCATTTCTATGAAACAGGAAAAGATCCCAAAAAACAAGCACAAAATTTTACCGAAACCGTAAAAGAACTAATTCCTGGTGATCTACCACCTGTGTTAGATTTGGAAGAATTAGGAATGAAAACTTCGGTAACCAAAGAAATGTACGAAACCAACACACTACTATGGCTCAAAATAGTTGAAGAAAAATTAGGGGTTCGGCCTATCATTTACAGCAATCCTACTTTTGCCAATGCGTATCTTAAACATCCAGAGTTTGCCAACTATAAACTTTGGATAGCAGATTATACCAAGGCAGCATCTCCTACAATGCCGTACACCTGGAGGGATAAAAGTTGGACATTTTGGCAACGTACCGATAGCAAAAAATTAGAAGGTGCCGAAGGGAAAATCGATTACGATCTGTTTCAAGGCGATGCCGACTCTTTTCTGAAAATGATAAAGAAATAGAGATCAAGATTCTATGGTATTCATTATCTTGGATCAATGAATGAACATCAATCTACCGAAAGCCGTTATTGGACAGAACGCTATGCCGAAAACCGAACGGGTTGGGATATTGGATATGTATCTACGCCCTTAAAAACATATGTTGATCAGCTAACAGACAAAACGATCAAAATACTCATCCCGGGAGCTGGAAATGCTTATGAAGCAGAATATCTGTTTCATAATGGATTTACCAACGTTTCTGTGTTAGACATCTCTCAAACACCTCTCGATGCCTTTGCTCAAAGGGTGCCTCAATTTCCCAAATCCAATCTGATTCTCGATGATTTTTTTACACTCGAAGGGAAATACGATCTTATTTTGGAACAAACCTTTTTTTGTTCATTTATCCCTACAGACGATAACAGAATGGCCTATGTAAAACAAATGGCGAACCTCCTAAAACCAGAAGGAAAACTGGTCGGTCTTTGGTTTGATTTCCCATTAACTGACGATATGGAAAAACGCCCATTTGGAGGCGACAAGGATCTTTATTTATCGTACCTCAACACTCATTTTAAGACCAAAACATTTGAAAAAAGCTATAACTCAATTCCAGAACGACAAGGAAACGAACTTTTTGGGATTTTTATAAAAAAATAGACCTCCTTGCAGAGGTCTTCTTTTTAATTTTCTTTTTCAAAGGACGGCTTAATACTTTAGTAACTCATCAATTTTTGCCTTCACTTTTTCGGTAGAAGGAATCATGGTTTGTTCTAAAGTACTATTGAGGGGAATAGCCGGCATATTTTCTGAACCTATTGTCATTACTGGTGCATCCAAAGACCTAAAACACTCTTCCTGAATTTTCCCAGCCAAAGCTCTTGCAAAAGAATTATTACTTGGTTCTTCGGTAACTACCAGACATTTTTTAGTCTTTCTCACCGATTCCATAATGGTTTCTTCATCAAGAGGGTACAAGGTTCTTAAATCAATAATCTCTACAACATCCTTGATATCTTTTGTGGCATTTAGCGCCCAATGCACTCCCATACCATAGGTCACCACGGTAAGCGTTTCTTGATCATCCTGTGGCCAGATACGTTGCACGATGTTTGCTTTTCCGAAAGGTAATATATAATCTTCAGAAGGTTCTATTGTTCTGGCTGCATCCGTTCCTTTTACCTTAGACCAATACAACCCTTTATGTTCCAGAATCACCACTGGGTTTGGATCGTGATAAGCGGCTTTCATTAATCCTTTTAGATCTGCTCCATTACTAGGATATGCTATTTTTATACCCCTGATATTGGTTACTACAGATTCTACAGATGAAGAATGATAAGGACCACCACTACCATAGGCACCAATAGGAACTCGTAAAATCATTGATACAGGCCATTTCCCGTTTGACAAATAACAAGAACGACTTACCTCTGTAAACAATTGATTCAATCCTGGCCAAATGTAATCTGCAAACTGTACTTCTACGATTGGTTTTAACCCAACAGCAGACATCCCTACAGTTGATCCTACGATAAAAGCCTCTTGTATTGGGGTATTGAATACACGTTCATCTCCAAATTTTTGAGCCAGTGTCGCAGCTTCTCTAAATACACCTCCTAATCGACCTCCTACGTCCTGTCCGTACAGCAAACATTCTTTATGCTCTCTCATCAATTCCTCTACCGCAAACAAGGCACAATCTACCATAACTACCTCTTCTTTGTCTGATGGTGCTCGTTCTCCAAGTTCTTGGGTTACTGGTGTTGGTGCAAAATCGTGTGTAAACAAATCTTCTGGCGTTGGATCTTCGGCTTTCATTGCTTCCTCAAGATCTCTGGCTACGATATCCTTGGCTTTGTTTTCTATTTCTTGTACTTCTTTTTCTTCAAATCCGTTATCCAACAGCTGGTTACGAAGCACCGGATATGGGTCTCGAGATCTAGCTTCATCAAGATCATCTCGATACCACTCCATACGTACTCCCGATGTATGGTGATTTAATAAAGGAACTTTGGCGTGAACCAATATAGGTCGTCGCTCTTCTCTAATCGTTTGAATCACTTCCTGAATGGCTAAATAGCTTTCAGTAAAATTCGCTCCGTCTATAGATATGGCTTCCAAACCATTAAATCCTCTAGCGTATTCAAAAGCATTTTGTGCCCTTGTTTCAGCTTCGTTGGCAGAAATATCCCAACCATTATCCTGAACCAAATACAAGATCGGAAGCTGTTTTAAGGCTGCCATCTGGAAAGCCTCTGCGATCTCTCCTTCCGTCACCGACGCATCTCCCAAAGAACATAGCACCAGAGGAGCCTCTTTTATCTCACTCTTGCCGGAATCGTTGTGCGGTATCCCTACAAGTTCTTTATACTGTAACCCTAATCCAACCCCGGTTGCCGGAATCGCTTGCATACCTGTTGCAGAAGATTGATGTGGTATTTTTGGTTTATCGGCATCTCGTAAACTCGGATGCGAATAATAGGTTCTACCCCCGGAAAAAGGATCGTCCTTTTTTGCCAACAGTTGCAACATCAGATCATAAGGTTTCATCCCGATCCCCAACAACATCGCATCATCTCTATAATACGGAAAAGCAAAATCCTGCGGCAATAATTGCATCGCTACAGCAATTTGTATGGCTTCATGACCTCGTGAGGTAGCGTGTACATATTTTGAAACTACTTTAAAATTCTCTTCGTATAATTCGGCCATTGATTTTGCCTTGCAAAGTGTTATAAATGCTTCTTGCAATACCTCTTTGGCGATGGTTTTTTCAGCTAACATACTCTTCATTTTTTTAAATACAGATTGCCCATCGGGCATTCATTATTTATCCAACTTTTTCTTCCACATCTACAGGGATAATCCATCCATGTTTATCTTCCTGCTTCTGGGTTTTGATATCATCCAAGGTTGTTTTCATATCCTGGCTCACTGGATTATCTGTTGGTAATGTAATTACCTCATCTTTATATCCAATAGCTTCTACCATGGCAATGGCTACCGCTGTACCTGTTCCAAAAGCTTCTTCCAACTTCCCTTCTTTAGAAAATTGAATCACCTCATCAATAGTAATAGGGCGTTCTTCTACCTCAAAACCTTTGTCTTTTAACAAGGTGATCACACTGTCTCTGGTAATTCCCTTCAGGATAGAACCACTAGTACTTGGTGTTATGAACTTACCAGATACCTTAAAAAAGATGTTCATAGTCCCAACTTCTTGAACGTATTTGTGTTCGTTGGCATCTAACCATAATACCTGGTCATATCCTTTTGCTTTTGCTTTTTCTGTTGGTAAAATTGCCGCAGCATAGTTTCCTGCTGCTTTTGCTTCACCTGTTCCTCCATCAGCCGCTCTTATAAATTCGGTTTCAGCATACAGCCGTATTTTCTTTGTAAAAAATGGACCTGCCGGAGAACAAATCACGATAAACTTATAGCTTGTAGCTGCTCTCATCCCAATAAAAGGCTCATCGGCATACATAAATGGTCTTAGATACAAGGCACTGCCATCTTGCGGCGGAATCCAATTATGCTCTACACCTACAATTTGCTTTACTGCTTCCACAAACAAGGTTTCGGGAACGGTAGGCATACCCATACGAACTGCACTATGATTAAAACGTTTCGCATTTTCTTCGGGTCTAAACAAAAGTGGGGTTTTATCCTGCCCAACAGTAGCTTTCATTCCTTCAAAAATGGCTTGCCCATAATGCAAAGCCATAGCAGCTGGATGGGTGGGTATCATCTGCAAAGGCTCGATACGCGGGTTTTGCCAGTTTCCATTTTGGTAATCACAAACAAACATATGATCAGTAAATACGGTTCCCAACGGGATATTATCAAAATCAATGTGTTGTAATCCCGAATTCGAAGTTCTTGTAATTTTGATCTGTTGTTCCATTTTTATTATGTTTTGGGCGCATCCCTTCGGGTCGGGCTATTCACGCTACACGGTAGCTTGTTTCTATCCCTTGCGCATATTTTTTAACTATATTTTTCTATTACTATCAAATGCTTCAAGCTCATCTCCTACCTTACGTAAAAAAGAGCCTCCTAAAAATCCGTCCACTACTCGGTGATCAAAAGACAATGACAAATACATCATGCTTCTAATCGCAATTTCATCACCTTTTTCTGTGGTAATCACCTCTGGTCTTTTCTTAATGATCCCCAATGCCAAAATCGCTACTTCTGGTTGATTGATAATTGGTGTTCCCATCAAGCTTCCAAAAGTTCCCACATTAGAAATGGTAAAAGTGCTCCCGCCAATCTCATCAGGCTTCAAGGCATTGTTACGTGCATTGTTGGCTAAATGATTTACATTTTTTGCCAATCCCAAAAGATTCTTTTCATCTGCATTTCGTACTACCGGAACAATTAAATTACCGCTAGGTAACGCAGTGGCCATACCCACATTAATATCATCATGTACTACGATTTTATCTCCATCTACCGATACATTAATCATTGGGTACTCTTTAATCGCTTTTGCGACTGCTTCAACAAAAATTGGAGTGTAGGTCAATTTTTCACCATACTTTTCCAGAAACTCATTTTTTACTGCGTTTCTCCAATTCACAATATTGGTGACATCTATCTCGATATAACTGGTAACGTGTGGAGAAGTATGCTTGGAGTACACCATATGATCGGCGATCATTTTTCGCATACGATCCATCTCCACAATACGATCCTTACCTTCTGTAAATTGTATTGGTGGTGCATTGTAAGACGATTTTGGAGCAGTGGTTTGTGGACGACTTGGTAAAGGATATTTTCTATTTTTAAGATATAGCATGATATCACTTTTACGAATACGTCCCCCCTCGCCAGTTCCTTGTATACTCTGTACCTCTTCTATACTTAGATTTTCCTTTTTGGCAATGCTAATCACCAATGGAGATAAAAATCCATCGTTATCTCCAGTATTTAATGATCTAAACTCACATTCTGTTTCGGATTTTACTGCTGCAGTTTGAGCTTTGGGTTTTGGAGCCTCAGTTTTGGCAACTTCAACCTTATCTAAAGGAGTTTTTACCGTGGCCTCTCCATCTGCATCAATAACAGCGATCACGGTTCCTATTTCTACAACTTCATTAGGTTCAAATCGTATTTCTGAAAGTACTCCATTACACGGTGCCGGCACTTCAGAATCTACTTTATCTGTTGCCACCTCTAGTATGGTTTCATCTTCTTCTACAGGATCTCCAACCTTCTTCAACCAGTTTAAGATCGTCGCTTCTGAAATACTCTCGCCCATTTTGGGCATTTTTAACTCTACTATTGACATTTTGGTTAACTAATGTTCGTTAGTTTAATAATATACAAAATTCTTATGCGGGAACCACACTACTTTTCAAAGCTTTACGTATCCCTGTCCACAAGGCTATACGTTTCTCCAGCGCTTTTTTACTGTACTGTAAGGCCTCGTTCCATTCTTTCTCGTTAGTACAAAGAACATCGACCATTTCCAAACTTAAAGGGCCATGTTCATCACCATCAAGTTCT
Source organism: Aquimarina sp. KJ22-3 (assembly GCF_055808215.1). NCBI lineage: Bacteria > Pseudomonadati > Bacteroidota > Flavobacteriia > Flavobacteriales > Flavobacteriaceae > Aquimarina > Aquimarina sp. KJ22-3. Next base: position 4,458,058 of record NZ_CM147859.1, read on the forward strand.
ATATGACGTTCCAGATAATATAACAGTTGTTTTAATTCTGATTCCGAGCCATTACCGATACTTTTTACCAATTCGATAAACATGTCAGGGATCAGGTCTTCTCTTCCAAAAGTGAATACCGCTGCTATAATATGCGGTTTGTTGGTAGCAATAACCTGAAAGGTAAATTTTACAAAGTCTTTTACTTCATCTATAATGGCTATTGATTCAAGACCTTCCTCAACCGTTTTATTATCACATAATTGCTGCAATAATTTATTTATCTGTATAGTATCCGCGCATGCTTCTTGCATTGCGTTTAGGTACATTTCGAAATGACTTACAGACTTTCCGGCTTGATCCACATCACTTTCTTCACCTAATACGATTTCATTCACAAAACGTCTCACCTTAGCGTTTGATGAAGGTGTCCAGGGGATACTCGTTGTAGTAAGGTGAAACTGCAAACTTTTCAATAAAGACATAAAATCCCAAACGGCAAACACATGACTCTGCATAAATACACGAACACCTTCAAGATCCTTAATATCCTGATATAGCGGATGCGTCTGCAATTGCAATCGTAATGGTTCTAGTTCTTTTATGATATGGTTGATGTTCATATTTTACTCTTAAACTCTTCTAAAGTTTTATAAAAAGCTTCTTGTGTTGGTCTTTCTTTAGGAACTTCTCGTAAAGGTTCAACTTCTTCTAGAGATTCAAAACAATCTGTAGGAAGTTGTTGATATAATTGAGTGCCCTTAGTTTTCCAGGCAATCATTTCATCGCTCACTTCTTTAACAACTTTTGCTGGGTTTCCAACGATCAAACTACGCTTAGGGAACACCGTTTTTGCCTTTACAAAAGACATAGCTCCCACAATACATTCATCCCCTATCTCTGCATCATCCATAATCACGGTATTCATGCCAATCAGGCAATTACGTCCTAGATTTGCACCGTGTATCACTGCACCATGTCCCACATGAGCACTTTCTTTAAGCACAATCGATTTGCCAGGAAACATATGTACCGTACAATTCTCTTGTACATTTACGCCGTCTTCAAGGATAATTTCGCCCCAATCTCCACGAATTGCCGCTCCAGGTCCGATGTAACAGTTTTTTCCGATAATTACATTACCAGTCACTGCTGCCAATGGATGTACAAAACTACTTTCATGTACTACAGGTATATATCCTTTGAACGCGTATATCATTTAAATCGTTTTAATGTTTCTTTGGTAAAATCACTAAGCACTAATCGCCCGCTGATCACTGCTCGTTCTGCCAAAAGTGTATCCCAATGCTCTGTACCTTGCCAGAATACCGTTTTCATTTCTCTCATTGCTTCCGGATTATAGGTACAAAGATGTTCGGCAAAGGCTTTTACCTCTTGATCCAAGGTTTCGACATCTTCAAAAACATGGGTAAACAGCCCTTTATCTCTTGCCCATTCTGCACTATAAAAAGTATTGGCGTCTATTGCGATTTGAGACATCGCAGATAATCCTATTTTTCGCTCTACCGCAGGTCCTACCACAAAAGGTCCTATCCCAACATTGAGCTCACTTAGCTTAATCGATGCATATTTGGTAGCCATACAATAATCTGTTGCAGAGGCTACTCCTACGCCTCCTCCAACAGTTTTTCCTTGTACTCTACCAATAATGAACTTTGGGCATTTGCGCATGGCATTGATGACATTAGCAAAACCTGAAAAGAACACTTTTCCTGTCTCAGCATCATTGATATTAATCAGTTCTTTAAAACTGGCACCGGCACAGAAAGTTCTGTCTTTACCGCTTTTTAGAACAATAACCTTTATCTCATCATTATTACCGGCATTTGTAATCGTTTGCGCTAACTTGGCCAGAATATCGCCTGGTAAGGAATTATGTGCAGGGTGAAAAAACTCTATAGTTCCTACTCCGTTTTCAATTTCAATATTTACGTATGGTGCTGTCAATGTTGTATTCTTAAATTTTTATAATATGCCAAATTGTTGGAAGTGGTGGTTCATATGTTTTGTATTCAATAAATCCCACTCGAATTTATTCATCTCTCCAAAAACTGCATTTTTAGTGATTGCCTCAGGGTGCTCTTTGAAATAGGTCTCAAATGCATCGTAGGCCTCTATCAGCTTTGCTTTGGCCGTAGCTAAATCTTCATATTTCAAATCCTCCAGTTTCCCAGCTTTCATCAACGGATGCTGGTGTTCTCTAGGCATTGGTCTATGGTTGTACACCATTTCTTGAACACGCTCTAGTTTATCCTCTGGAGTGGCGATTTCGAAGTCCTGAATTTCTCCAGCACCTATCCTAATCGTATATTCTAAATGTTCGACCATATGCTGCGGAGTCATCATTCCCCATTTGGGTTTCATATCCTCGGTTAGCTTGGCTAAATATCCTTCAATATTTGATCGATCAACTTGTATAAATGGTGTTTTTTTCTGTACCATTGTCAAAATTGTAGCAATCGCTGCTAATTCGTCATCTTGATCGAACACTTCCACGAACCATTTTACGATACCACTCGGTAACTCTTTACCTCTATGATCTCTATCTATTTTTTGTTTACATGTTAATCGCACATACACCGTATCATTATGATAGATCGGGCGTAAGAAACGACATTCCTCCAAACCATAATTCGCGGCCACCGGTCCTTTATTTGGATATACAAACAATCCAGCTGCTGCAGCCAGAATAAAATATCCATGAGCAGTTCTTTTCTCGAAAATACTTCCATCTAAAGAGGTAATATCGGTATGCGCATAAAAATGATCCCAGGTAAGATTTGCAAAGTTGATAATATCGGTATCAGTAACTGTTCTTTTGTGAGTTTTGAGCGACATCCCTGGCTCAATATCTTCCCAGTGATACGCAAATGGATGCTTATCTGCAGTTTTGTATTTTGAATTTGCCTGATAGATTCCTGTAACCTCGGTTAAAGTTGTTGGTGTTCCTTGTATGGCACATCGTTGCATATAATGCTTAATACCTCTCATACCACCCATTTCTTCTCCTCCTCCTGCTCTACCAGGACCACCATGAGTAAGCATCGGTAACGGAGAACCATGCCCAGTACTTTGTCTGGCATTTTCTCGATTCCCTACCAAAATACGTCCGTGGTGAGAAGCTGCTCCTACTACAAATTCTTTGGCGATTTTATCATCGTAGGTAAAAATCGAAGATACTAATGATCCTTTACCCATATGCGTTAAGGAAATTGCATCATCTAGCGTATCGTAAGGCATAATTGTAGATACCGGACCAAAGGCTTCTATTCTATGTGCTTCTGTATTTTTGAATGGGTTATCTTCTCTTAACAAGATTGGAGATACAAATGCACCTTTTTGGGCATCGGCTCCAACCGTTTCAATTTTATCCAGATCTCCATAAACGAGTTGTGCTGTTTTGGCGATTTCGGATACATTATTTCTAAAACTCTCTACTTGCTGTTTGCTTGCCAGAGCCCCCATGCGTACTTCTTTCAACCTTGGATCACCAATAGTGACTTTATCCAATTGTTTACCCAAAGCAATCTGCACATCTTCCACCAGGTTTTTAGGAACAATGATTCTACGAATTGCCGTACATTTTTGTCCAGACTTAACCGTCATTTCCTTTCTCACCTCTTTGATAAATAGATCAAACTCTGGTGTTCCCGGAACAGCATCTTGTCCCAATACTGAAGCATTCAAAGAATCTGCTTCCATAGTAAAAGGAACAGACTCTTCTATTAATCTTGGGTGTGCCTTTAAAATTCTACCTGTATGTGCAGAACCGGTAAAGGTCACTACATCTTGCGATTGCACGGTGTCCAGAATATTTTTGGTCATCCCACTCAATAACTGTAGCGCTCCTTCTGGTAATATCCCAGAATCTACAATAACACGTACCACCGCTTCGGTCAAATAAGCTGTTTGCGGAGCTGGTAATACAACCGCTGGCACTCCTGCCATCCAGTTGACTGCACATTTTTCCAGCATTCCCCATATAGGGAAGTTAAATGCATTGATGTGTACAGCCACCCCTCTTTTGGGTACCAAGATGTGATGCGCCATAAATCTCCCTCCTCTGGAAAGATCTATAGGATCTCCCTCTACGTGATAGGGCTGATTTGGAAAAAGTTTACGTAATGAAGCATTGGCAAATAAGTTTCCAAAACCTCCTTCTATATCAATCCAACTATCAACTCGCGTTGCTCCTGTGCGGTAACTTAATTCGTAAAACTGTTCTTTTCTTTTAGTCAGGTACAAAGCCAATTTCTTGAGCATATTTCCTCGCTCCTGAAAGGTCATTTTTCTCAACACCTCTCCACCTTTGGTTCTACCATATTGTAAAACTTCCGGGATATCCAGACCTTCGGTAGTAGAACGACCAATTACCTCTCCAGTAACAGCATCATGCATTACTAGTCCATCTCCAGAACCTGTAACCCATTTACCGTTGATATAACTTTCTAATATTTGCATAGATTAGAGATTTGTATTTTCGATTACACAAGCATATCCTTGTCCTACGCCAACACACATGGTGATTAAAGCATAGCGTTTCTTTTGTTCTTGTAATTCTAAAGCTGCAGAATAGGCTATTCTAGCTCCCGTAACCCCTAGTGGGTGTCCTATGGCAATCGATCCTCCATTTGGATTTATTCTTGGGTCATCGTCTGCTAACCCCCATTCACGTATACATGCTAATGCCTGGGACGCAAATGCTTCATTAAGCTCGATAACATCGATATCATCCATAGTAATTCCAGCTTTTTCTAATGCTTTATTAGAAGCCTGTACCGGACCAATACCCATAATTCTTGGTTCAACACCTACTACTGCAGAGCTTACTATTCTTGCTAGGGGAGTAAGGTTATATTTCTTTATAGCATCTTCTGAAGCTACAATAGTTGCAGCAGCACCATCATTTAATCCCGAAGAGTTACCGGCAGTAACACTTCCATCTTTTTTGAAGGCAGGTCGTAATTTTGCCAATACTTCTTTGCTTGTACTTGGCTTTATAAATTCATCATTTGCAAATACAATTGGGTCTTTTTTGCGTTGCGGAATTTCTACCGCAGTAATTTCCTTGGCCAGCCTTCCCGACTCCTGAGCTTTGGTTGCTTTCATTTGACTCCAATAGGCAAATGCATCTTGATCTTCTCTTGAGATATTATATTTTTCTACCAGATTCTCTGCTGTATTACCCATTCCATCGGTACCATAAAGGTCATGCATTTTTTGATTGACAAAGCGCCATCCAAAACTTGAGTCATACATTTTGGAATCATTACCAAATGCCGAAGAAGGTTTAGCAATAACATATGGACCACGAGTCATATTTTCTACTCCTCCGGAGATAAAAAGGTCTCCGTCCCCTGCTTTTATCGCACGATTGGCATGAATAATAGCAGATAGTCCCGAGCTACACAATCTATTTACTGTTTCTCCTGGAACCGTAAATGGAAGTCCAGCTAGTAACAATGCCATACGAGCTACATTACGATTATCTTCTCCTGCCTGGTTTGCACAACCCATAATCACATCATCGTAAGCTTCTTTGGGAATATTCGGATATTTTTCTACCAGTTTTTCGATTACCAGTGCTCCTAAATCGTCAGTTCTAACTGCCGATAATGTCCCTTTGTAGTTTCCTATAGGAGTTCGGATTCCATCAATAATATATGCTTCTTTCATTAGCGTATGAATGTGGTGTTTTCGTATCTTTTTATTGTTCTAATTTTGCTGATAATACCGACTTTTCTATCAGTGGTACATATTTTTCTTGTTGATCAGCTGGGAAAAAGGAAGAAATCATCATCGTTTTTTCTCCTGCAGGAACTGCATGCATCATCATTATCATTTTATCACCTGCATCGTCTAGTGTCATTGATTTTTGAACCAGTACTTTCTTTCCTTCCAACTCTACTTCTTCAATTCCCAAAGAGGTCATCCCATTTTGATTTTCTGGTTCCTCTTCTAATCGTTTCTTTAAAAGGTCATATGGTTGTGGCGCTACCATCTTCATAATACCTGCAGACATATCTTCGGTAACCCGATTTGTTCCATTATCGATCACAAATACGGTTTCATCAACCTCCATCTCAATATCTGCATTGAAAATATTATTCAACGCTGCCTTTTTCTCATCTTCTGGAGAAGTATGTGTCGTAGATTCTGTATCCACATTAGGTAAAGATTCTTTTTCAGCAGTTTTGTTTTTGCCGCAAGAAATCACAGCAATTAAAACAAGTACAAATAATGTTTTTTTGATCATAGTTCGCGTTGTTATTCCCAATCTTTATTAGTTCGATATACTACTCCTTTGAAAAGCGCCACGATTTGGTCGCCTCTTTTAACCTCCACAATATTAAATCCCACTTTTGTTTTGGAAATATCTACTGTTGCTTGAGCAGTAAGGTAATCCCCTTCTTCCAAAGCTTCGATATGATTTATCGAGGTTTCGATAGAAACGGCATATTTACCATGTGTGTTTGCCGAAAATCCAAAAGCCGTATCCGCCAAACTATATGAAATACCTCCATGAGCTTTACCCATACTGTTCAGCATTTCCTTTCTAACCGTCATTCCTACTGTACAGCATCCTTTTTTCACATCCAGCACCTCTATCCCTAGCCATTGGCTAAAAGGGTCTAAAGAGAGCATCTTATGTGGAATCGTTTCTGACTGTATCATACTATTATTCGTTTACCGTTTGGGCGGTATTAAAAAACGTCTGGTTTGATCTTTTCATTTTTCTAAGCATTGGACTACATCGGTATCGATCTTCACGATATTCATCATATAATGCATCTAACATATCCACGCACCAATCCATTCCTTTTTCATCGGCCCAGCTTAATAATCCTTTAGGATAATTTACTCCTTTGGTCATGGCATTGTCGATATCTTCAGCAGAAGCTATGTTCCAAAACAGCGCATCTGCTGCTTCGTTGATCAACATCACTAATACTCTATCGAAAATATATTTAGCTAACTCTTCGTCTTTATTTGGTGAAGGAGCAGTGCTTCCTTCTCCGTACTCATAGTATCCTTTTCCAGATTTTCTTCCTAAATATCCAGCCTCAGACAATCTTTTTTGAGTAAAAGCAGGCTTGTATCTTGGATCGTAATAGAACGCTTTAAAAACAGTTTCTGTAACTGTATAATTTACGTCATTCCCTATAAAATCCATCAGTTCGAAAGGTCCCATTCTAAATCCACCCAATGTTTTGAGACTCCAATCTATCGTTGCTACATCTGCAATTCCTTCTTCCAAAATGCGAAGTGATTCTCCATAAAAAGGTCGCGCCACTCGATTGACAATAAAACCGGGAGTATCCTTGGCTATTGCCACCACTTTTTTCCAATCTTTGATCGTATTCACTACCTTTTCTGTCACTTCTTGCGAAGTTTGTACCGCTGGGATTACCTCTACCAGTTTCATTAAAGGCGCCGGATTAAAAAAGTGAATTCCGATACATCGTTCTGGCTTTTGCAAAGAAGATGCGATTGATGCGATTGATAGTGAAGATGTATTCGAGGCTATAATTGTATGTTCTGACACATAACTTTCTAGCTCTGCAAACACCTTTTTCTTAATTTCGAGGTTTTCTATAATCGCTTCTATAGTCAAATCTGCATCCTTCAAGTCTTTTAGATCAGCAACATGAACTATATTTTCCTGGATACGATTCTTTTCTGAAGTATCAATTCTTCCTTTTTCTACCAAGCGAGAAAGAATTTTCTCTAAGGCACTTTTACTTTTCTCTAGTGCCTGCTCATTGGTATCAAACACTTTTACCTTGCAACCTGCCGTAGCGGCCACTTGTGCAATACCACTACCCATTGTTCCGGATCCTATAACGCCTACAATCATATTATTTTCCTTTAAAAACAGGTTTTCTTTTTTCTATAAACGCGTTTACTCCTTCTCGGTAGTCTTCGCTTTCTGCAGATTCAATTTGTAAAACCGATTCCATATCTAATTGCTCCTGTAGCGAATTAGTCATGGATTGATTGAGTAGTCTTTTGGTTAATCCCAATGCTTTAGTAGGCATTTGAGCTAAATGAAGAGCTAATTTATGCACTTCCTCTTCAAAAGAATCTATCTCAAAAACTTTGTAGAGCATCCCTAGTTGCTCTGCCTCTTTGGCTCCCACTTTATCTCCTAACATCATTAAGGCCGAAGCTTTTTGAAAACCTATCAATCTTGGCAAGAAAAATGTCCCGGCACTATCCGGAATTAGTCCGATTTTGCTAAACGCCTGGATAAAACTTGCTTTTTCTGTAGCCACCACGATATCACAAGCCAAAGCGATATTGGCTCCAGCACCAGCTGCTACACCATTTACTGCGGCAAGAATAGGTTTCTCTATACTTCGGATTCGTTCTACTATTGGATTATAATGCTCTTCAAGTATTTTTTTGAACCCAGGGTTCAATTCTGGAGAGGTGACCTCATTCAAATCCTGACCCGCACAAAATGCTTTTCCGTTACCCGTAAGTACAATTGCTCTTACCTCATCATTGATATTACAATGATCTAAAGTTTCTTGTAACAACAAAGCCATTTCACGATTAAAACTATTAAAAGTTTCTGGTCTATTTAAAGTTATCCTGGCAACACCGTTTTCTATTTCTATTTGTATTGAAGGCATTATTCTATTTTATTTTAAACATTTGAAGTAATCAAAGGGTTCTAAGCAATCCTGGCATTGAAACAATGCTTTACAGGCGGTAGATCCAAACTGACTTACTAATTTTGTGTTATGCGAACCACAATTGGTACACTTAACAATTTTCTTATTTCCTAATAGAGCTTCTTTATCGGCATGCTCTGCAAGAGGAGCTGCGATACCATAATCCTCCAAGGCCTTTCTCCCTTTTGGAGTGATCCAATCTGTAGTCCAAGCAGGAGTTAATACCAAGGAAACTTCTGCTTTGATATTCTCATTTTCGAAGGCCTTGATGATATCATCTCCCATCACATCCATTGCCGGACAACCACTGTAGGTTGGTGTAATTTTTACCTGCACCACATCATCAACTTTTTGTGCATAGCGCACCACTCCCATATCCATAATGGATAACACAGGGATTTCGGGATCGTGAACTTTTTCGAGAACCGAAATTAAAGAAGGGTCGATATGTTGATCCAGATCAATGGTCATTGTTTTGATTTCTGAAAGCCATCAAATTGATGATTTGCTTACCATTTCATATCAGGATATGCTCTTTGCATATATTGCAAATCCGCCAACAGATATCCCATGTGCTCACTATGAATACCTTGTTTGCCACCTTTTTGAAACCATTTTATTTCAGGAACGGTAAGGGTAGCTTCGGTTAAAATAGCACTAACCTTTTGATAGTATAATGCTTTAAAACCAGCAACATCTACTCCTACTCCTGCTTCAAAAGCTATACGATCATCTTCAGTCATATGAAATAACTCATCCGTAAATTTCCATAAATCATCTACTGCTTCCTGTACTTTATCGTGGCTTTCTGGAGTACCATCTCCTAATCGTTTCATCCAATCTGAAGAAAAGCGTTGATGATAACTCACTTCCTTAATTCCTTTTTTGGCAATTGCAGCCAACATTTCATCTTTACCATTTTGTAGATTTTGCAATAGCAACAAATGAAACATATCAAACAAGAACTGTCTGGTGATTACATAACCAAAATGTCTATTGGGTTGTTCTACCAACAATACATTTTTGTATTGTCTTTCTGTTCTTAAAAACGCAATATCGTCTTCAGTCTTTCCTTCTCCAGATAATTGTGCTACGTATTGATAATAGCTACGTGTTTGCCCCAGAAGATCCAATGCCATATTTGTGATAGCGATATCCGTTTCAAGGCTTGGTCCGTGACCGCACAATTCTGATAATCTTTGCCCAAGAATAAGGGCATTATCAGCAATCCCGTATATATATTGTATTAAATTTTCGTTTTTCATCATTCAAAGTTTGCTTTAATAGTGCAGATATTATCCTTGGAATTCCTGGGACAATGAGCTTTGCAAATCACATATGTTTTACCTCATCAGGTAATGTATAAAAAGTAGGATGCCTGTATACTTTATCCTGAGCAGGTTCAAAAAGCTCCCCATTATTTTCTGGATTAGAAGCAGTAATATGCTTTGACTCTACTACCCATATACTCACTCCTTCATTTCTTCGGGTATATACATCACGTGCGTTTTCTAATGCCATTTCTGCATCTGCAGCATGGAGACTTCCAAAATGACGGTGTTCGAGACCATTCTTACTTCTCACAAACACTTCCCAAAGTGGCCAATTTTTTTTCATTACTTATATTTTAAATTGCCTTTTTAAGCTTTTTATCTTCTTGTTTTTCGGCATATGCCATTGCTGCATCTCTCACCCATTCTCCATTATCCCAGGCATTCACTCTTGCCGACATTCTTTCTTGATTACAAGGCCCATGTCCTTTCACTACTTGCCAGAACTCATCCCAATCGATCGCTCCAAAATCGTAACTCCCCCTTTCTTCATTCCACTTTAGGTCCGAATCAGGAATAGTTAACCCGATGAGCTCGGCTTGAGGAACGGTTTGATCCACAAACTGCTGACGTAGTTCATCATTAGTTTTACGCTTCAATTTCCATTTCATGGATTGTGCAGTATGCACAGATTCTGCATCGGTAGGACCAAACATCATCAAAGATGGCCACCACCATCTATTTAATGCATCTTGAGCCATTTCTTTTTGCTCTTTGGTTCCCTTGGCCAGATTCATCATAATTTCAAAACCTTGCCGTTGGTGAAAGCTTTCTTCTTTACATACTCTAATCATTGCCCTTGCGTAAGGACCATAAGAGGTATTACACAATGGTACCTGATTAATGATTGCGGCACCATCAACCAACCATCCGATAGCTCCTATATCTGCCCAAGTAACCGTAGGGTAATTAAATATGCTTGAATACTTCGCCTTTCCGGTATGTAACTGTTCATACAATTCATCTCTAGAAATCCCAAGCGTTTCGCAAGCACTGTACAAATACAATCCATGCCCAGCTTCATCCTGAACTTTTGCCAACAAGGCCACTTTTCTTCGTAATGAAGGTGCTCTTGTGATCCAGTTTCCTTCGGGCAACATCCCAACGATTTCGGAATGTGCATGTTGAGAAATCTGACGAATATGAGTTTGCCTGTATTTTTCGGGCATCCAATCTTTTGGCTCTATCTTTTCATCTCTAGCAATTCTCTCCTCGAATAGCCTTTCCAGATTTTTAACTTCTTTTTCACTCATAGCTTTGCGTTTTTAAACATCAAAATTAACTACTACTTTTTCTGTAGTTGGTACCGCCTGACAAGACAATACTAAGCCTTTGGCTACTTCGTCTTCTTCAAGCGCATAGTTGATTTTCATTTCAACAGTACCTTCAACGATTTCACATTTACAGGTACTACATACTCCTCCTTTGCAGGCATAAGGCAAATCTGCTCCTGCCGCCAAGGCTCCGTCTAAAATATTATCATAATCATCATCCATGGCGAAATGAAATTCTTTACCACCATCAATGATTGTTACTTCTGTTCCTTCGTATTTATGTTCTGCAACCTCTGCAGCACGCTTTTTATCTTCTTCTGTAGCTCCAGAAAAGAAGAGTTCATAATGGATCTTATCTTTGGCCAAGCTAGCTTTTTCCAGCTCATCACGAATCAAAAAGATCATTTCTTCAGGACCACAGATAAAGCATTCATCCACATCAGCGACATCAAACACTTTTGAAGTAAGTTCTTCTATTTTTTCTGAAGTAAACCTACCATTAAGCAAAGGAATATCTCTTTGTTCTTTGGTCAGGAAATAAAATATCTCGAATCTCCCGAAATAGGTATTTCTCAGCGCTTCTATCTCTTCTTTAAAGATAATTGATTTTGCGTTTCGATTCAAATAAAACAGCTTGAAAGTACTGTTAGGTTCTGATGCCAAATGTGTTTTGATGATGGATAGAATTGGAGTAATACCACTACCAGCAGCAAAAACCACATAGTTCTTCGCTTTGGTTGCATCCACATCTACAAAGAAATTCCCCGAAGGCTTCATGACATCCAACACATCACCAACTTTCAGGATATCGTTGGCATAGTTAGAAAAAAGGCCTCCGTGTATTCTTTTTACCGCCACCTGCCATTTATCTTCAAGAGGACTGGAACAAAGCGAATACGAACGTCTCACTTCATTACCGTCAATCATTGTTCTTAAGGTCAAGTATTGCCCTTGCGTATACGAAAATGTCTCTTTTAAATCTTGAGGAATATCAAAGGTGATAGCTGTACAATCCTTAGTTTCTCTAACTACTTCAGAAACTGATATGGGATAAAAATCTGTCATAAGTCTTGTTTAACTATAACGTTATAGCTACACAAAACTAACAATTGTTAGTTTTATACACAAATAAATGTATGTTAATTTTAAAAGCGCTTGGACCTCTACACCATCCCTTTAAGCAACACGGAAATCATATCATGCTTCAGTATTTCTGCATCAATGTTTTTTTGCTTGGGATACCACAAATACAATGTTCTTAATGTAGAAAGGGTAGAAAACACCATGATTTCGATGTTAAAGGACTTAATTTCTCCCCTGTCCACTCCGTTTTTCACAATCGCCCGGAAGTTTTCTTCATACTCCTGTCTCATCTTTTCGAAATACTGTAGATTCTTTTCTTCCAGATGCATCCAATCGTTGTTTAGAGAAGCTAAACCATCAGAATTGCGCAGGGTAACATCGATATGAAGATCTATAATGTTTTCAAGTTTTTTGATAGCATCTACCTTCGAATTTACAATTTGATTCATTCCTGTTGTAAATTCTTCGGCCAACTCAATAATAATGGTGGATAAAATTTCTTGTTTAGAATCGATATGGTTGTATAAACTTGCCGCTTTTATTCCCATTGCCTTGGCAAGGTCTCTCATGGTTACTGCACTGTATCCTTTTTCTTTGAAGAGTATGGATGCCGCTCTTATTATTTCTTCCTTTCTACTTTCGGATTTCATAAATACATTTGATAGTTTTCCCTATCAAAAATAAATTTTAATCCCTTATATCCTAGATTTTATAACCTAAAAACAAAGATTATAATACATTTGTATAGCTTTTACCACCAAATAACCCTCAAAATGTAACTTAGATCATGAAACTCACATACTTTTTGCTTTTTATCTTTAGTGTCACTGCCACAAAAAATTGTAATAAGAACACTCAAATTTCTGAAGCCAGTACACAGCAGCAGGAAACACAGATCCAAAGCAATAAAATTGCAATTACAGAACTCAAAGGAAAAGACGTATCCCAAGAAAAATTATTTATCGTTTTTAATAAGGAAAATCAAACCGCTTCTGGTTTTTCGGGTTGCAATACATTTTCGTGTAAGTATACCGAAGAAGGAAATACTATCTCCTTAGGCTTGGCAATGGCTTCAAAAATGTATTGCGCAGAAAAAGATCAATTAGAAAGAGATTTTTTTACCGCCCTTTCTTCTATCAAGAAAAAGCGTGTTGAAAAAAACACTATCTATTTTGAAGACGACAATAACAAAGTGGTATTTAAAGGCAATATGACCCTAGACCAATAGCCGTTATCCCCATTTACAAATTACGATTGATCACTACTTTTCTGGTAAAGGATTCTCCGTTTACCATATTTCTAATTCTAATAAAATACATGCCAGAAGAACGATCGCTCATATCGATTTGAGAATCTCTTCCTGTTAATGCACCTGACCCTATGAAGCCACCTGAAATATCATAAATTTTAAACTCAATAGCATCATCATTCTCTTTTGAAATAGAAACGATTGCAGTAGATGGTACAAAAGAAACTACAATTGCGTTCCCGGTAGGAGGAGGATTAGCACCTCCATTAGTTCCTTCTACTGAAAGCATATCCAAAGTTGTTCTTCCTGTATTGCTAGGATCTAGCCAATTTGACAATCGAGTAGCGTCGGTAGTACCAAAATCCCAGGAAATACTAAACCTACCATAAAAATCAGGCTCGTTGTTATCATCGGTACCGCTACAAGCTGCGGTTCCTCCTGCTAACTGTCCAAAAATTCTACCACTAGGGTCAAAAATAGCAGATCCAGAGGACCCTCCTTCGGTAACTCCAAGGTCCCAGTCGTTTATTCTCCACATTTTGGTTTGCGGGTTCCCATTGAATGAAATTGCGGTTTCTACCGGAGACACATTTTCCCGACAAACCTTCATGATATCTCCTGCAGGATGATGGATCCCTACTGCAAAATTAGGAACGTTTCCTGTTCTGTCCCATCCTGCCCACTCTAAATCCCAGGATTCATCTAATCCTCCATCAAGATTTAATAATTTCATGTCAGTTTCATCATTTAATGCAAGTAGTGTGGCACCACTGGTAGTTTGATTTACTGTAGCATCAGTGCTATTAGTGGTTGTCGCGCAAGAAGGATTCGGGCTTATCCAATTAAATCGAAAAGACCAAGTAGATGTAGATCCAGAATCACAATGATTTGCCGTCAAAAAGTACGGCGCCCTATCATTACTTGTATTGTTGATTAATGTACCCGAGCACACAAATCCATTTAAAATAATAAATCCTACTGACTTTTTTAATTGATTTTTGATTGCTTCAAAATCATCTCCAACAGGACAGTCTACATCCTGATTGCAATCCTCCGAACTGTTTAATGCTTTTTCACGTACCATTGCGTCGGTAACCGAACGATACCCATGTATTACTTTTGCAATAGTAAGGTCTCCTTGCCCTTTTACACTTGCCGGTTCATAATATTCTATCCAAACATTATCGCCAGCTACCATCCAGGTTCCTAACAATTTATCTGGTCGATTAAAAATATTGGTATAGGCACCTAAAAGGTCCTTCCTGTCATTACTATACAAATAAATCTTTGCTCCTCTTGGAACTTCATAATTACTAAAAACAAAATTTAGAGATGTAGCACCTTCAGAAATAATATTTATTCGCCATATTCTATCTCCATTTGCCAATTCATTCCAAACACCTGCATTTTCCAAACCAAGATTTACCTTAAGCTCATGACCAAACCTAAAAGGAACATCTCTTTTAGTATCATTAATGGCATCTTCTGCCTTAATTTTATTCAAGTCAAAAGGCTTCATTTTAACCGGAGATATGTTTTCTTTATTCAAGCTTTGCAAACTCCAACTTAGAGGCTCTCCTTCATTTGTAACTTGAGCTATTGCCAAATTACCAACACATAAAAACATAACGAGTAAAAATAACTTCTTCATCCTAAATTCATTTAATTATAGTTGTTAGTAAAAAAAACCTATGACAAAATCATAGTGTTTCTTCCTATTATAACACCGCATGATGTGTTTACCCTACCATATTCTTCACAAATTTAAATAATTAATTCCCCATTTTTTAAAAAAGTAAAATTTCACCTTCAAACAAAACCAGAATGAAATCCAAAATCGGACACCTAATTAAAGGCATCCGATCTCTATCTGCCAGAATCAGATCTAACCTACTTGATCAGCACTCAAGTACATCAACTAACAACTAATTTTCTGTAAAATCCTCAGTCATGGTACAGAATCAATGTTATTTATCGTAAAAACTTTTCGAGTAAATCAGGGGTAGGAATTCTACAAGCGCTCTTTCCAAACCACCTATATCTGTTCTTAGCCACATAATCGTAGGCAATATCATTTATAAAAACAGGAAATATTTTAAACAATTTAATCAACCTCCAATACCCTCCAAAACCACCGATGATACTAATAGCGGCACGAGACTTTCTTTCTATTCTTTTAGATTCTTTATCTATTAGTATAATAGAATCTATCTCTGAACTATACGTATTCAAACTCTTTAACAACTCTATACCTATTGAAGATTGTAAAGCAGCAAACACATAGATATTCTCCAAATCTCTATCAATAACAAAATTAATAAACCCATTACACAGGTTACACTCTCCATCAAATAAGATGATTTTTTGACCTTTTTCGATTTCCATAGTATTACTAGTTAAAGCTCATAAAACAGTTTGGGCTTAAAAACACCAAGCCATTTCTTAAGATATTTGTTGTAAAATGCCAGATATTCTTTGTCTGCAAAGAAAACCGGATATATACTCAGCATTATGAAGGAGAAGTTGTCTATTCGCATCAACATCCAAATCCCAATATGAAGTGCTATTCCAGATAGCAAATACCAGTTTCTTAATTTTTTAAACCAAATCGCAATAGGAAAAGTAAGTTCCCAAAAAAGCGTAAACCAAGTTGTAGATTTCACAAAAAAACTACTCTTAGTAAGCCAGATATTAAGATCAGACGCTCTAAAATCTTCAATTCTCAATACGTAATACAAAGCTTCTCCATTTTGCCATATAGGCTGTAACAACTTTGATAAACCTGCTGCGAAATAAATCAAACAAAACTCAAAGATGATTCCATATAACGCTAACAAAGGAATCATTTTCAAAGTCTTGTTCTTAAAATCGTTATTTAACCTCCCAGTGATTAAATTAAATGAAGTTGCTAATAACAGTAAAGGAATCATAGTTCCTATTACATTATCAGCCCCATCTTGCGTAAATAATGCTCGTAATTTGATTGTGATTAAACAAAGGAATACTACCATTCCGGATAATTTCATTTTGAATCCAAACAAAAAACAACTACTTGCTAACAACCCTATTAATAAAAAAGTATATACCGCATAGGTATTGCTAAAATCAATAAACAAGTATTCTAAATTTAATACATCCAAAGTTTGCATATAGGTAAATAAAGGCACAATCGCTTTATCCCCTATCAATTGATCAGAAAACATCAAGTAAAGCAAAAAGTCCTTTATAATAATTAAAGAAATTAGCACTCTAGCGATCGTTAATCCGATGGTTCTATTATTATGGAACTGTATCATAATTCTTATCGTTTT
Organism: Aquimarina sp. KJ22-3; assembly: GCF_055808215.1. NCBI lineage: Bacteria > Pseudomonadati > Bacteroidota > Flavobacteriia > Flavobacteriales > Flavobacteriaceae > Aquimarina > Aquimarina sp. KJ22-3. The sequence goes on from NZ_CM147859.1 coordinate 4,474,987, forward strand.
CAGAAGTTAATTCAATTCATAAGGAATTGTGGAATGCGTAGCATATTCATAGTTTTTCTTATCAAAATAATCCAGAGCTCTATCCTCATATCTCGGAAAATGCTCCTCGACGATCTTGATTACAAATTTTACTCCTGTTGCACTAGGAGCATTGTCTGTACTATTTGCATAAATGATTCTGGCATAGTTCTTAAGCGAAAGAAAACCTGGTGAATACGCTATGCAGGCATCTGGCGTAGGATCTTTACATTTTTCTATGTAGGAAAAAATATTATTTAAACATCCTGATTCATATTTGATCAAGCGTTGTGCAATGGAGAACAAATGATCTTTATTGTAAGAGTATATTGTAGCATTGATATCATACCAATCTGATATTTCTATCTTATTATTCTGATCACCCGAAGGAGTATGGAATTGAAAATACACCCTTCTCGTTGTTGTCGGGGGATTGGAAAACATACCCCAATTCTGTTCGAAAAAAGGGATGGTATACATTTTTACAACATCAGTCATTAGGTTTTGGGGTAAAACATGAATATTATCTAATACTGAAATTGTTACCATACCGAAATGCAAAGCAAACAAGAATACCACCAACCTTTTCATATCTTTTATTTTTTTGGGAAAGTTAATTTTTAGAAAGCTGAGCTTTTTCGATCCGAATCAGCTCAGCATGCTTCTAATTAATTACAGAAACACAAACAAAATGTGCTTGCTATTTCTTAACCATCACATCCTAATCTTTGACGGAAATACGGGCTAGTGATATAATCACAAATGTTAAAACCGCCTGATGTAGTGGTTGTACTAGACGAGGAGGAGGTTGTCGTCGAAGAAGTTGTAGAAGAACTTGTAAACGTTGGATTACCTGTGGTTCCTCCTCCTGTCGTTGTCGTAACCGATGCAGATCCTGTCCCTCCTTCAGATGTTACCGAAATAGTTCCACTTCCAGAAATCGAAGAACTCGTACCGTTTACACTAATCGTAGCAGAGTTTCTTCCATCCATTGAAAGATCAGATTGCAAGGTTGGAGCCGCTACTGTTGCAACAGTGTCAGCAGTAAAGGCAGCATTGTCGAATGAATTACTCGTCAATGCTAAAGCAAAAAGTGCTAGCGCGCATAGTCCATAAATTGACTTTTTCATAATTGTTTAAATTTTAAAGTTAAAAATGGTTTATTCGAAAGGCGTGATTAAGATGTGTGTGATCATTCCTTTGCGTTGTAAACCTATTTAAAACCCTAAAAAAGAAATAGTCTGATATGACTTCTGGTAGATACAGTTTGATAAACGGTGGTTTTTGTTTGATATTAGAAAACTACCTGATACTCAATAAATCAATAAGTTCGTTTTTTCGATTTCGAGCAATGGGCAGTTGTCTACCATCAATCATCTCTATAGTGCCCCCATCCATTCGAAGTATTTTCTTTACCTGATTAAGATTAATCAAGCAAGATTGATGCGGTCTAAAAAAACTATAATCCAAAAGCAATTGCTCATAATGCTTCAAATGCCTGGATACAAAACGCTCTTCTTTATTCATAAGAAAAAAACGAGTATAACTCCCCTCTGCTATACAATATAAAATATCATCTACTCTAACCAGTTCATAACTATCGGTAGTAGCTAGTGCAATACGATGCTGTTTGTTATCTTTTTGCTGAAGATTATTCATCAGAGCATTTAATTGCGCTTGACTATTACGCTTTGTATGATTGAGTTGTGCTCGATCTACTGCCTCTTTCAACTGAGTAACATCAATGGGTTTCAACAAATAATCGATAGCCATAAATTTGATAGCATTAATGGCATAGTTTTCATAGGCAGTAATAAAAATAATTTCAAAGTTGATATCGTCTAACTCATTTAAAAGATTGAATACAGTTTGTGTTCCTAATTTAACATCCAAAAAAACTAATGATGGATGCTGCTTACTAATCAGATCTCTTGCTTCATTTATCGTAGCCGCCATACCGATTAATTCCAGTTGAGGGCAGTATTGTTTTAGTAACATGGCAAGTGTTTCTTGACCGTTTAATTCATCTTCTACAATTATTGTCCTCATCATGCTTACTTTTTAAATTATACTAAGATCCACTATCACTCGAGTTCCAAGGGCAACACCATTTTCTTTAAGATCTTGAATAACAACCTTTCCTTTTGGGTAACCTGCTTTTTCCAAAATCTGCAATCTTCTACTGGTATTGTTCATTGCAATCGCATTTCCTTTTTCACTTTCAGGTTTGGACGCTGATATTTCTAATGCTTTTTCTCTACCAATACCATTATCCTCTACGATACATTGAATTTTATCTTCTCCTAAGCTTTTGAACTCTATTTTTAGTTGCCCCCCAGGCATCGATCTATTTGAAAGCCCATGCAAAATTGCATTCTCAATATAGGGCTGAATAATCATGGATGGAATCACTGGATTTATGTCAAGTAATCGTTCTTCTATTGTGATATCATATTTAAATTTATCTCTAAATCTAAGGGCTTCCAGTTTGACGTACGATTTGATAATTTGTAACTCCTCTTTGAGATCAATTTTCATACTATGAGAGTTATCCAAAATTTTACGTATCAAATATGCGATCTGTGTTAAGTATTCGTAAGCGGTATTTTTATCCGATTTCAGAATATAATTTTGAACGGCATTAAAGCTATTAAATAAGAAATGAGGGTTCATTTGATTGCGCAGTGCTTCCAACTTATTTTCCGCCGCTTCCTTGCGCAATGCCAAACCTATTGACTTTTGTCTTAAGAAATAGATATACACGATAGTTATTGAGAACAACAATGCTATTATCCCTATAGCCGCCCATTTTTTAAGCGAACGATTTTCTTCTTCTCGAATAGAATTATCTTCTTCTAACAAACTAATCTCTTTATCTTTTTGATTGAGCTCTGTTTGTTTCTCTTCTAGATTTAGCTTATGAATCAAATTATCACTTGATATACTATCTTTTATAGTATTAGATTTCTTTAGATCTTCATATGCCAACAAGAAATTACCTTCTTCCCGTTCTAACTCTCCTTTCAAACTATAGATATCAACCAACCAAGAAGCGACTTTATTATCCAAACATAGCCCCAACGATTTATCAATGTAATATCTGGAACTATCATATTCTTTTTTCTCAGAAAGGCTTCGCCCAAATTTAAGTTTGCTATGATTAAGGCATCCAATTGAACGATTGTGGAATCTGCTAAATAGATAGTTTTCTTTGCGTTTCGAATAGCAGCATCATATTTCTTTTCTTGGATATCAATATGAGCTAAGTTTGTCCAAATCATCCCTAATTCTCGATGGTTTTTACTAGCTTCTAAAATCAACAAAGCCTTGTCATAATACGATCGAGATCTGCTATACTCTTCTAATGAAGAATAAAAGTTTCCCAAATTTGTCAAGATAACTCCTTGATGTAATGTATCTTTTTCTTTTTCTGCAATATTCAATGCCCGATCATAATAAAAAATAGCTTGTTCATTATTGTTTAATCTTTTGTAATTTGCTCCAAGATTGATCAGATGAATTGTAAGCAAACGTTGATGATCAATTTTTTCGGATAGAGAAACTCCTTTTTTAAAAGCGGAAACAGACTCTTGTATTCTACCAAGGTTTCTTAATGATAATCCTTTCGTATTTAAAATATTAATTAAAGCAACTGTATCAGGCTCTTTTCTGTAGATATCTTCTGCCTTTTGCATATACATTGCAGCACTAGCAAAATCAAACTTCAAAAAATCAGACCTGCCTATATACCAATAGGCCTCTTGAGCAATATCTCTTCTACTTTCGTTTAAAGATGTTTGTAATGCTCTTTTTGCATAATACTGACAACTATCCAAATTTCCTTGATTGATATGATATCTGGCTAAAGAAATTAGTATATCAGATTGTTGATTAATACCTAGCTCCTTTTTCAACCCTTTCAACCTGTGGTAAATTGAATCCTGTGTATCTTTCTGTGATTGGGCGTTTTGTGTAAAAAACAAAGAAAACGACAATAAAAACCAGATATAAAATCTTTTAATAGCCATTATAAAATCCAAAATTATCTATATTGACAAATCATCATTTTTAATCAAAAATCTGATGCTATTTTTAACTATTAACTCAAAAATAAGTGTTTTCTTACAGGATCTTTAAGATATCTTCTCTAAATCTTTGTTGGTTTTTCCTAAAGAAACGACAAAGCATTGTAGATTTGTATATATTTTAGAATCTTTGAATGCAATTATCAGATAACAATGAGTACCATGCCGGAAGCCATAGAATCCAATCCTCTTATTGATAGATTACCACCGCACTTGAAACAATTTATCAAACCTCAAAATTATGAGGATTACACTCCAATTAATCATGCGGTATGGAGGTATGTTATGCGAAAAAACATTGCTTCATTAAGCAAAGTGGCTCACGATTCTTATCTAAAAGGTCTAGAGAAGACAGGAATTTCTATAGAAGCTATTCCTAGTATGTATGGCATGAATAGGATTCTAAAAGAAATCGGCTGGGCGGCTGTTGCTGTAGATGGTTTTATCCCGCCCAATGCATTTATGGAGTTTCAGGCATACAATATTCTAGTGATAGCCTCGGATATTAGGCAGCTCGAAAATATTGAATATACTCCAGCTCCGGATATTATTCACGAAGCTGCGGGTCACGCTCCTATCATTGCTAATCCGGATTATGCAGAATACCTACGTCGTTTTGGAAAAATTGGTTGCAAAGCTATTTCTTCCAAAAAGGATTATGAAATGTATGAAGCCGTACGGGCCTTATCCATACTCAAAGAAGCACCTGATACGGCCCCAGAAGATATCACAAAGGCAGAACAAAAAGTGGAAACACTTCAAAATCAAAAGGAAGATCCTTCAGAAATGGCTTTGATTCGAAATCTACATTGGTGGACGGTAGAATATGGTTTGATAGGAACTACAGAAAACCCTAAAATCTATGGTGCTGGATTACTTTCGTCGATTGGTGAGAGCGAATGGTGCATGACGGATCAGGTAAAAAAACTGAATTATTCGCCAGATGCTGCTTTTCAAGATTTTGACATTACAAAACCACAACCGCAGTTATTTGTCACTCCAGATTTTGCTTATCTGTGTCAAGTACTAGAAGAATTTGCAGACACCATGGCCTTGCGAAAAGGAGGACACAGAGGGTTAGCTAAACTGATTGAATCGAATAATCTAGGAACCATCGAGCTAAGCACGGGGTTACAAGTTTCGGGAGTGTTTACCCGAATGATAAAAAATGAGGACAACGAAGTTATTTATTTTGAAACCAAAGGGCCAACCGCGTTATCGTTTCGCGAGAAAGAATTGATCGGCCATGGTATAGATGCCCATCCTGATGGTTTTAGATCTCCTTTAGGGAAATTGAAAGGGATCAATCTTGCCATAGAAAATATGTCCCCAAGAGATTTGAAAGCCTACAACTTTTATGATGGGGAGTATATCGAATTTGAGTTTGAAAGTGGGATTACCGTTGCTGGGAACAACATTACCGGGATGCGGAACATACAAGGCGAGTTGATCCTGATACAGTTTAGTGAGTGTACCATCAAATACAAAGGAGAATTTCTCTTTAGACCAGAATGGGGAACTTTTGATCTAGCCGTAGGAAAAGAAATCGTTTCGGCTTTTTCTGGCCCTGCAGACGATTATTCGTTTGATTTGGTGACTCATCAAAATACAACAACCACCCTTAAAAAAGAATTCAGCGCCAAGCAACAGGAACTTCATGATTTGTATCAATCGGTTAGAAACATTCGCGAAGGTAAAAACACCAAATTTTCTCTTGAAGCCGTTTTTGATATTCTTACTCAAAACCATGAAGAAAATTGGTTATTAGCACTAGAAATCTACGAGCTTATCCATGATAGCAATACAGATTTCGCAACTCGGGTTTTTGAATACCTTAAAAGTATTGAAAAACATCAACCGAAGATCAAACACCTTATCAGTAGTGGATTAGATATTATCTCAAATACACAAGCTGTGTAAAAATGCTGCAGTAAGCGGTTCTAAAACTGTATAAAGGGAAAGTCCTTCTGAATACGACTCTTCTTCGTCTCTAATTTTTCAAGAAATTGCAGATGTTGTTCGCTTTCGGGGTAAAAAGGTTTATGCGCCATGCCTCTTTGAATTTCTTCGACCCGCTTCATAGTATCCGCAGTCTTTTCAGAAATCCAAGTATGATAAAATCGTTCCCAGATATAATCAATCGCAAGAGCACTAGGATGCACCATATCTTCTTTATAAAATCGGTAATCTCTCAGCTCGTCCATCACAATCTCATAAGAAGGAAAATAACTCACCTTTGCTGAAACATCTACCATTTGATGAACAGCGGTCAATAAATGGGATTTACTTCTGTTGTTTGCTACAATACCATCTTTTATATGGCGAACAGGAGACACGGTAAACAAAATATCGACATTAGTATTGATACTACGAATAAGATGAATGCAATTTTGCAGGCTTTCTACAATATCATTTACCGACAACAATTCTTTTGAGAACTCTTTTTGAGGAATTTTATGGCAATTAGCCACGATCAAATCCAGCGCTTTTAGGCGATATACCCAAGATGTCCCTAAGGTAATACTGATATGTGTTGCAGAAGAAATTGCCTTTCTTCCTAAACGTATTGCAGTGTTTAAATCAGTAAGCAACTGGCTTTTATTTGGATTGCTCAACGTAGAATGCGCATCAAAACAATGCCAGTTTTCGTTATGAAAAAACAAATCCTCTTCGGTGTATTGATCGTTTTCTGCGATCATCCAAAGCAATGTCTCGATAGCCTTGGGATGAAACAATATACCAAAGGGATTGACTAGATTTTTAAACTTATAGTAATCAAATTTTGCACCGATATTTTCTGCAAAACATGACCCCAACAATAGCACCTCAGATGCATAGGTGATCTTAGGCTCTTGAGACACTAATGGTATTTTGGTCTGTAGGTTCATTTAGACCTTTTTATACTTTTAAAGTTAGAAAATTAGTATTCCAAACTTAATATTACTGTATATATTGTTTTGCATTTTGCAAAGCTTCATCTAATCCACCAGGATTCTTACCTCCTGCGGTAGCAAAAAACGGTTGGCCACCTCCACCTCCTTGAATAAATTTACCTAATTCTCTAACCACCTGGCCAGCGTTTAAACCTTTTTCTTCGACCAAATTTTTGGAAACATAGCAAGAAAGTAAAGCTTTACCATTTTGTTCTGATCCAAATAAGGCAACGATATCTTCTAATTCATTACCCAGTTCAAAAGACAGATCTTTTATTCCTGCAGCATCCAGGTCCACTTTCTTCGCCAGGAAGTTCACTCCATTGATTTGCTCAAATTCTGATTTAAGATCTCCTTTTAAATTTTTAGCCTTTTCTTTAAGCAACACCTCAATCTGTTTTTTGAGATTTGCATTTTCTTCTTGTAAAGAGGTAATTGCCTTTACCGGATCTTTGGCATTCTTAAGCACTGTTTTTACACCTTGATAAGCTTCAGACTGATTTGTAAAATAGTCTTTTGCTGCATCACCGGTAATTGCCTCGATACGTCTTATACCTGCTGCAATAGCGCTTTCTGAAGTTATCTTAAAATGCCAGATATCTTGAGTGTTTTGTACATGAGTACCTCCACACAATTCCATAGATTCTCCAAATCGGATCGCTCTTACCTCGTCTCCGTACTTTTCACCAAACAAAGCTATAGCTCCTTCAGAAATAGCCTGATCGTAGGTAATTCCTCGTTGTTCTTGCAATGGCAGATTTTCTCGAATTCTGGCATTTACAAAATCTTCGATTTCTTTTAACTCATCGCTATTCACTTTTGAGAAATGCGAGAAATCAAAACGCAAGTTACCGCTATGCACCATAGATCCTTTTTGCTCTACATGAGTACCTAAAATTGCTCGCAAAGCTTGATGCAGCAAGTGCGTTGCTGTATGATTCGAAGCTGTTCTTGCACGTTGCTTTGTATCCACAACCGCTGTAAATACACCATCAACATTTTTGGGTAGGCTTTTTGCAAAATGAACAATCAAATTGTTCTCTTTTTTGGTATCAATGATATAGGAAACATCTCCATTGGCAGCTTCAAGATACCCTTTATCGCCTACCTGTCCCCCACCTTCTGGATAGAACGGAGTTCGGTCAAAAACCAACTGATACAAATCTCCATCTTTTTTACTACTCACTTTGCGATAGCGAGTCACTTTTACTTCAGAAGACAACTCGTCATAGCCTACAAAAGTTTCAGAAGTATTATCTAATAAAAGCTCCCAATCACCAGTAGATACCTGCGTTGCCGCACGAGATCTTTCCTTCTGCTTTTGCAATTCTACTTCAAATGCTTTGTAATCCAATTGGTAACCTTGCTCGCTTAAAATCAATGCAGTAAGATCAATCGGAAAACCATAGGTATCATAAAGTTCGAATGCTTTTTCTCCTGAAACCATTTTACCTTTGGTTTCTTTAATCACATTATCCAATAAGCTAAGTCCTTGATCCAAGGTTCTCAAGAAAGATTGCTCTTCTTCTTTGATTACATTAACAATCAGGTTCTTTTGTGTTTTAAGTTCTGGAAAAGCATCACTCATTTGCTGACTTAAAGTCTCTACCAACTTAAACATAAAAGGTTCTTTGGTATTCAAGAAAGTGAACCCATAACGTATTGCTCTTCTTAAAATTCTTCGTATCACATATCCGGCACCAGTATTACTTGGCAACTGACCATCTGCAATAGAAAAGGCAACTGCTCTAACATGGTCTGCTATTACACGAATAGCTACGCTTACCTTACCGTTATCATCAGTTGGCAAACTATCTTTATCATATGTAGAATTGGTAATGGTTTCTATTTCTCTAATCAATGGCGTAAATACATCGGTATCATAATTTGATTTTACACCTTGCAACACCATACATAAGCGCTCAAACCCCATACCTGTATCTACGTGTTGCGCCGGTAATTTTTCTAAAGAACCATCTGCTTTTCTGTTGTATTGCATAAAAACCAGATTCCATATCTCTACCACCTGAGGATGATCTGCATTCACCAAATCACGACCAGGAACTTTCTTTTTTTCTTCTTCGGATCGGATATCTACATGAATTTCGGAACAAGGCCCACACGGTCCTTGGTCTCCCATTTCCCAAAAGTTATCACTTTTATTTCCCATAATGATTCGATCTTCGGGAACGATAGCTTTCCACAGATCATAAGCTTCCTGATCCATATCCAGGTTTTCATCTTTGGCTCCTTCGAATACCGAAACATACAACATGTCCTTGTTGATTCCGTAAACCTCGGTAAGTAGCTCCCATGCCCAATGGATGGCTTCTTTCTTAAAATAATCACCAAAACTCCAATTCCCTAACATCTCGAACATGGTATGGTGATAGGTATCCATTCCTACCTCTTCCAAATCATTGTGCTTACCACTTACACGAAGGCATTTTTGAGTATCTGCAATACGATTATTTTTAGGGACACCATTCCCTAAAAAGAACTCTTTAAACTGATTCATCCCTGCATTGGTAAACATCAAAGTAGGATCATCCTTAATAACCATAGGTGCAGAAGGTACAATACCGTGTTTTTTGGATTTAAAAAACTCTAAAAACTTACTTCTTATTTCTTGGGATTTCATGCGTTCTATAATATTGCTATTCTTTGTCAAATAATATTCTCTAAATTCTAAAAAAATCAACCTTTTATCCAATCACTAACATCGATATTTCGGCTTACCTTTTGTCAGTTTTTTCTGGACTTTACAACATTTTATTATATTTGTTGCGTTGTCTTGTTATGAAACAGGACTTTTTTGGTTGATATCCTGCAAAAATAGCATATTTTAGATTATGTCAAAGGTTAAATATTACTATGATAGCGATACTCTTTCTTACCGCCGAATAGAGCAAAAGAAGGGACGCAAATTTGGTATCGCGGCTTTGAGTGTCATTGGCGCTTTTCTGGCTGGTTTTATTTTACTTCTTGTCTATCTGAATATCCCTCAATTAGAAACTCCAAAAGAAAAGACATACCGACGAGAGTTAGAAAATATGCAGCTTCAATTCGAATTGATGAATAATAGATTAAAACGTAATGAAGATATCCTTGGAGAAATTGCAGAGCGAGATGACAATATTTACCGCTTATACTTTGGTGCTAACCCTATTCCTGAAGAAGTGAGAAGTGCAGGTTTTGGTGGGGTAAATCGATACAAGGATCTTGAAGGTTTCGACAATTCTGAAATCATTGTCGAAAGCAGCAAGCGAATTGACAAACTAACCAAACAAATAGTAGTGCAGTCCAAATCCTTAGACGAAATAGCTGCTTTAGCCGAACAAAAAGAAGAATTACTAGCGACTATACCGGCTATACAACCTATACAAAACTCTGATTTAAAGCGTATGGCTTCAGGATATGGATGGCGTAGTGATCCATTTACCAAAGCCAGAAAGTTTCATTATGGGATGGATTTTTCTGCTGCCACAGGAACTCCAGTATATGCTTCAGGTAATGGTGTGGTAACCAGAGCTGATGCAAATTCATCTGGTTACGGAAGACATATTCGAATTGATCATGGCTTTAACTATGTAAGCCTTTATGCCCATTTGAGCAGATACAATGTAAAAAAGGGACAAAAAGTAAAAAGAGGAGATGTTATTGGATACGTGGGTAGTACCGGACGTTCTGTAGCACCTCACTTACATTATGAGATTTTTAAAGATGGGGAACGTATCAATCCTCGTAATTTCTACTACGGAAGTTTAACTTCTGAGGAGTTCAGTGAAATGCTGAAGGCCTCCAACTTAATCAACGAAACTCTAGACTAATCATCAATGCGTAGGATACTTCTATTTGCCTTTATTTTTGTTTTCGCTAGTACTGTACGGGCTCAAAAATATTCAAAAGAGGCTATTGATTCTATGTTCACTATAGCTCAGAAAACTCAAGAAGAACTAGCCAAACCCAAATTTATAAAGGTCATGGCTGTAGGGGATATCATGATGGGTACCAATTTTCCTAATGATAGTTATTTACCTCCCGAAGGCAAAGGACCTTTTGATGATGTAAACTCAATTTTGACGCAGGCAGACATTCTTTTTGGAAATCTGGAAGGGACTTTAACGGATGAAGGAGAAAATGCAAAAAGATGTTCTGACCCCTCTAAATGTTATTCTTTTAGGTCACCAGAGTCTTTTGGAAAATATCTGGAAGAGACTGGCTTTGATGTCATGAGTATTGCCAATAATCATATTGGTGATTTTGGAGAGATCGGTATTAAAAATACTTCCAAAACGCTCGAAAAACATAAAATAGCATATGCCGGTGTTTTTGCGCAACCCTCTACAATTTTTGAGAAAAACGGAATTACCTATGGATTTTGTGCCTTTGCTCCTAACAAAGATTGCTTAAAAATTCATAACTTAACCAATGCAAAAAAAATTGTTGAGGAACTTAAACAAAAAGCAGATATCGTGATCGTTTCTTTCCATGGAGGTGCCGAAGGGTTTAAACACACCCACGTACCTAGAAAAACAGAACGTTTTTATGGAGAGGATCGCGGAGATGTTTTCCGATTTGCGCACGCTATGATAGACGCTGGTGCAGACATGGTTTTGGGGCATGGCCCTCATGTATCTCGAGCTTTTGAAGTTTATAACAATAAATTTATCGCTTACAGTTTAGGTAATTTTTGCACCTATTCCAGATTCAATTTGGATGGTATCAAAGGGTATGCCCCTATTGCTGAAGTACATATTGATCTGGATGGGAATTTTGTAAAAGGAAAACTGCATTCTGCCAAGCAAATTGATGAAGTTTATCCTTTTATGGACGAAAAGAAAAGAGCTCTAAAGGAAATTCAAAAGCTAACACAAGAAGATTTTCCTGAAAGCAAGCTGCTTTTTAACGAAGACGGAAGTTTTATACAACAAAAAGAGTAAACACATGTACGTAGACCTACCTAAGAAATTATACTATGGTATCGGCGAGGTTGCCGCTGCATTTGATGTGAATACTTCTTTGATTCGCTTTTGGGAAAAAGAATTTGACATTTTGAAGCCCAAGAAAAATGCCAAAGGCAATAGAAAGTTTACTCCTGAAGACATTAAGAATCTTGAACTTATCTATCACCTCGTAAAAGAAAGAGGATTTACCCTAGAAGGAGCAAAAATCCATTTAAAAGAACAAAAACAGGAGACTCTCGACACTTTCGACATCATCAGAAAATTAGAATCCATCAAAGGGCAGTTGTTGAAGATTAAAGAACACCTATAATTCGTAGATTCTTCTCTTTATCTTTATTTAAACATTTCAACTTTCTCATAAAAATAAGGCTTCTAGCATTGAATAGGTTTTTTATACTGTGATGCAGGTAATTATTTGATTAATTCTTCTCAACTCAAAAAACCAACCTTTTGTACAAACATCTCTTTTCCCTATAAAGGCCTAGTGCATATTATTACCGGATGTTTCCTTTTACTAAAATCAGATTCTAAGCCACCCTAAATTGTACAAATTAAGGCAATCCACTTTTTTACACTCTGAAATATTATATAGTTTAGACTTCATCACTAGTGACAAGGTATCGCTGAAAACCTTTATAAAATGTAGGCACAAATAATCTTAATTATGAAAAAATCTAGAAAGATCAAACTGAATCTAGACAAGCAAACTATTTCTAAGTTGGGTCAAAAAGCAATTAAAGGAGGGCAACACTATACGTGTACACCTACATGTACTCAAACGGCTTTACATAGCAGATGCGGAAATCTACAGTGCTATTAATCTTAGAAGCAGAGATTACATAACATTTAGACTTATATAAATACAAAAACAACTAAGTCTTATACTACAATTCAAAACAGCCTTGTCTTCATTGGAGAGAGGCTGTTTTTTATCTCTTACTCTTGTTACGAGTACAAATTGTTACTTCTTCCTGAAATATACCGAAACAGGCACCCCATGAAAATCAAATTCCTTACGCAATTGGTTCTCAATAAATCGCTTGTAAGGATCTCTGATATATTGTGGTAAATTACAAAAGAATGCAAACTGTGGTTGCGGAGTAGGTAATTGCGTGATGTATTTGATCTTGATATATTTTCCTTTGTATGCAGGAGGTGGATTATTTTCTATAATTGGCAACAATACATCATTAAGTTCACTAGTCTTGATTTTCTTAGATCTATTTTTATAAACCTCAACAGCAGTTTCTATGGCCTTATAGATACGTTGCTTGGTCAATGCAGAAATAAAAACAATCGGTACATCAGTAAAAGGCTCTATTTCTTTTCTGATGTACTTTTCGAAATCTTTGAGCGTATTGCTTTCCTTATTTTCGATAAGATCCCATTTGTTCACCAAAATAACCACTCCCTTTCTATTGCGTTCTGCCAGCCAAAAAATATTTTGCACTTGCCCATCAAAACCTCTGGTGGCATCCAAAACCAACAAACATACATCACAATGCTCTATGGCTCTTACCGATCGCATTACTGAGTAAAATTCCAGATCTTCTTTCACTTTTGATTTACGCCTTATCCCTGCCGTATCTACAAGATTAAACTCGAAACCAAAACGATTATATTTGGTATCGATAGCATCTCTTGTGGTCCCCGCTATGTCTGTCACGATATAACGATCTTCACCAATCAGCGCATTGATGAATGATGATTTTCCTGCATTAGGTCTCCCCACTACTGCAAATCTTGGTAGCTCATCTTCTTCATCTTCTTCTTTCTCGGGTAATGCTTCTACCAAGGCATCCAAAAGTTCTCCTGTACCACTTCCATTGATACTTGCAATCGTGTAGTATTCTCCTAATCCTAAACTATAAAACTCTACTGCATCTGCAGCCCTCTTAGCATTATCTACTTTATTTACGGCAAGAAACACAGGTTTGTCTACTTTTCGCAGCAATTTAGCCACATCCTCATCCATTCCGGTAACTCCAGTTTCTACATCAACGATAAAGATAATCGCATCAGCCTCATCGATAGCCAATTCAACTTGCTTATCTATCTCTGCTTCAAAAATATCATCGCTACCTAGCACATATCCTCCTGTATCTATGAGAGAAAACTCAACCCCGTTCCAATCACTCTTACCGTAATGGCGATCTCGTGTCACACCACTTACAGCATCTACAATAGCTTCTCTTCTTTTTATCAAACGATTAAAAAAAGTTGATTTTCCTACATTAGGTCTCCCTACAATTGCTACAATATTACTCATTTCGAGATCTTTCTAAATTTTGTGCAAAATTAGACTTTTTATTTTAGCAGGCCATAGGATTTGTAATAGATTAAAAATGAAGTGAAGTTTGTAAAAAATAAAAAGCCCCACGGCCTGCGTTAAGGCCTATGGAACTTTTCATAATTGATAGTCAGTCAGTGAAATAATTACTTACTTCAAAGATAGCATGTATTGTAGTGAAGTCGGTTACTGTAAAACAACAAAGTTTTTATGGAAGTAATTTAACATAACATTTAACTATTTTAAAAACAATAACTTAACCTAACTTTTTTGAATTTAACAACACAACTATTTACTGATTTCGTAGATCGCAATGGTATTTGAAACTTCATGAGTCGCTATCAAAAGATCTTTTCCTGTGGGACTATCTGATGCCTTCACTACAATTAATCCTTCTGGACTAATGTCATTTGCATCTCTAAGCCACTCGATAAATCTTGGATTATAAGGATTTGACATATCATATACCATTACTCCTCCCGTACGTTCTAACCCAACAAATAATAACGTTCTATTCCCCACTCTAAGGGTTACTACGGCTTCAGGTTCTGCTCCTTTGTCATCAGATCTTGTATCAGCTTCGCTTCCTTCGTTATTATTAAAAGCACTTGGGTCGATATCAAAAACAGTTTTTCCGATCTGATCTCCACTATCAAAAATTAGTGACCCTGAAGTAGACCAAATACTGAAAGATCTTCCACCATAGGCATAAATCTCATCAAAATCCCCATCTCCATCGGTATCACCATTTGCTGTAGTTGTTTTTAATCTTCCTAGATTTTCATCCAACTGTAATACGTCTGCATTAGGAAAAACGGTTGGATCAAGAACAAGGTCTTTTACTCTTTCCTCCTCAGAATAACCATCATAATCTCTGGCATCACCTTCGTTTGCTGTTATTAAAAACCCAGCTCCTCTAATATTCGTATAGGTTATCGCATCTGGATGATAGAAACCATATACTGGCCAATTCTGGAAATTCCCAACAATGTCATCTCTATCACTTGCATCGATCTGATTTTCAGGAAGGGCATAATTTTTAACTCCTAAACCTACAATATCTCTAATCGATTTTGAATTCAGATCAACGATAGCAATTCCGTTATTTTCTTGTAAGGTAACATACGCTGTTCTCGAATCTTTGGATATCGCGATATACTCTGGCTCTACGTCTTGTGCAAATGTAGCTCCTGGTCCAAATACTCTGAAATTATCTCCAGCACTAGCACTGTTAAATGCATTGAAACCTACATTAAAAACTTCGTCTGTAAGCGCGTTAATAATAGTGATAGACCCTTCTGGATCATTAGCATATAAATCATCCGGTTCTCCCTCGTTTGCAGCCACTATAAACTTCCCATTAGGGCTAAAGGTTACCATATCTGGAAGAGGTCCGGCAGGATATGTATTTAGTAATTGCTGAGAATCTGAATCATACGTAGCAACAACCCCATTTGCTTGCTTGTTTGCTGCGTTTTCTAAAGCTACTGCTACCACTCCATTATGAACCGCAACACTATTAGGTATTCCCGAAAGTGCTATGCTGGCTCCTTTTACAGGTGTGGAAGGGTTTGTAATATCCCAAACAGAAAGTTCTGCTTCGTTGGGGTTTACTATAAATAATTTTCCAGTGCGAGCGTCGAATGCTGAGATCTCGGCAAATCCTTCGTCGCCACTACCATTACTAAAGCCTCCTATTTTTGTAAAACTAAGATTTTGAGAGCCGCCCCCACCTTGAAAATCATCAAGGTCACAGGAACTTAAAACTCCCATAGTGATGGCTGCAAAAAGAAATGATTTGTTAAAAAGTTTCATTGTCGATACGTTTTGTGTGATTAAAACCTCAAATGTTAGTATCTAATATTTCTTTAATGTTATCCAAAAGCTAAATAACATCAAGTCATCTTTGATCTAATATTACCTTTTTGTAACAAAAAAAGGCCCGCTTTAATAGCGGGCCCTATCTTTTATGGGTTTAGTTTCCCTAGATATATTAGTCTACGACAAATCGTTTCACCATATTAAATCCATTATCTCCTTTAATACTAATCATATAAATACCTGACGATAATTTTGGAAAATCGGTAAGACTCACCTCCATAGTTGCTTCTCCTGCTGTCATGTTTTTGGTGATTACTGGCCCCATTGCTCTTCCTGATAAGTTATATACAGATACTCTTACGAATTGACTTTGTTCTAAGGAAAGGTTTACCTTAAGATCATCTGTAGGCTTCAATAGAGTAGGGAATACACTGGCTATTCTAGCAGTGTCTCCGCCACCACAGGTCTTAACTATCACAGCTACCTCAGCAGTACCCTCACATGCTGCTAATGTAACGGTAACAAAATAACTTGTAGTTACCGTAGGAGCAACCGTAATAGATCTTGTTGTTTCTCCCGTGGACCAAAGATAAGTTTCACCTGGAGAAGCGGTAAGTGTTACTGCATTTTTTGCAAAACTTGTAGTACCTCCTCCATCGGTACAAATTACCTGATCTTCTCCGGCAGAAACTTCCAATATATTAACCGCCACAAAAATTTCATCGGTAGCGGTACAATTTCCTTTGGTTGCCGTAACCGAATAATTGATATCCGTAGTTGGCGATACCGTGATAGACTGGGTAGTCTCACCCGTCGACCATTCGTAGGTGTCACCTTCACTAGCCGTTAGTGTAATGGTATCTCCCAAACAGATAGACTGATTACCTTCTATAGTTACCTCATAATCTTCTACTATTACTTTTACGTTATCCGTACCCGAACAATCCCCAGTATTCACTGTCACCGAGTACATTGTTGTTACTCCCGGAGCCACTGTAATCGATCGTGTAGTCTCACCATTAGACCATTCATATGTATCACCCTCGGTGGCGGTAAGAGTCACCTCTTCACCAGTACAAATGGTTTGATCATCTCCCGCACTTACTACTGGCGAATCCCCAAAAGTTACAGAAACCTCATCGGTAGCCTCGCAGTCTGCACAGTCTTTTACAGTAACTGTATAGGATCCAGATTCTGTAACTGATATCGTTGGTGTTGTTTCCCCTGTTGACCACAAATAGGTAACTTCGTTATTCCCAGAAGTAATACAATCCCCAATGTTGATGTTAAAATCTCCTCTATTAAAATCACTGTCTGTAGTATTAAACCATCCTGAGGCTCCGTATCTTCCGAACTCCTCTTCGGTAACGTTTGCACCATTCCCTAACTGAAAAGCTGGTCCCATTCTAGAAATATCAAAAGACCAGGAACCATCTGTATTTGATATTGTTCCTGTTACTTCGGTATAATAAATCCATCCATCTGTATTTTCTGTATTACAAAAATGATCTTTTGGGCTTCCTGCAGGAGTACTGGTTGTTCTTCCAGAATAGGTTACATCTACTATCAAAGTCACTTGAGCATCATCATTATCAGCAACAGATCCTTTTAAGGTTGCTGTTCCGTTATCTAACTCCTCCCATTTGAGATCGATATTACTATATCTTTTTACAATGTTGTTCCCATCATCTTTTAGCCATAATACATACTCGAAGTTTTTTCCACATCTAGCAGTATTTTCTATTTCGTATGTTCCTGTACAGTCATTACAGGTAGAAGGATTTGAAACAGAGGCTGAAAGCACAACTTCGTCAACTCCACAAACTGACACATCCTCTCCTGCATCTACTGCAAGCAAACAGTTTGGGGTTTCCGGATCAATACATGGTTCAAAAGGGTGGTGATGTAACTCTCCTTGATTGTGATAATAGTTATTGGCAATCACTTGCCCGTTAATATTTCCTGAAGAGTTTTTTATAACATCTGCCTCTGGAGCAAATAAGGTCCCTACCAAAGTTCCTCCTCCGTTCAAGGTTACCTTTCTCGCGTTGTAAAAATTCCAAAGAATAAAGCGCCCATGCTGATCGCCAATATTGTTCATATTAAACACTGTCCATTCAAAATCTGATGGAGCATCTACATTGATTACCAATGGAGTTGTTGCATTTGGAGCATTTTCGAAAGTCATGTAGGGCAATCCCAAAAGCTCATTTGCTGAAAGATTTAAAACATTTACCTGATTGGCAGCAAGTGTAATTTTGTAGTCCGAAGTCACTGTAACAGTAGCCTGTAACGTGCTCCAAGAAGTTGATTTGGTCTTGAAACTTTCGAAAGCTCCTGCAAAATCTATAAGATTACTTTTTCCAACAGTAACTCCGTTCTGCTTCCTTTGTACCTGAATTCTAGGTTTAGCATCGTAACTCCCAGATGTGATTCGGGTGTTTACCGAAGCGTTATTAAGATCTACATCATGAACTGAAGAACCATTAAGGTTTCCAACCTTTGCATATCCGTGATTCAAATGAATTCCTTCTCCGGATTCGTAGTGAATTACACCTCCTACGATCAAAGAAGAAGGTTCGCTATCTCCATTAAAATAATTTTCACCTCCCGTATGTGCGGCTAAAGTAATAATACCTTTCATTGTTAAATCACCTCCTAGTGCGATAGGCCCCTCTGTATCTCCTCCTTTTACATGAGTTTCATTTCTTACAAAGGCATTAAATCCAAGACTAGCATGTATCGCATTCTGGCAATTCGTATCTGGATCAGGGGTGTTTTTTCCTTTTTTACCAGCATCCAGAGTATTGAATCCAGAAAAAAGAATAAAGATCATCAGTAAGCTACTAAAGCACATATAAGAAAATGCTCTCTTACTATATCCGTTAAGTGTTCTTGTAATTTTTGACATTGGTAGTTGTGTTTATACATTCAAAAATTTGAATCGTTAGTTTATTTTTGGGTTTGTTATTCTGAAAAGAAGTTCGTTAAGACCACAATACAATCATCCCAGACTTTACGCAAGGGTTATTTTTATTGCTACAAAAAGAATATCTGTTTAACTAGCTGACAGGTCCTATTGAAGAAGTGTTCACGTTTCATATTTTGGGGCTTTAGTGTAAATTTGGACAGCTAATTTATGCATTACCGATTGAATGTCAACACTATCACAACCAAAAAACGTTAAAAACACTTTTTTCTACTTTTAAAAGCAAATTAAAGCATTTTTAAGTAGTATTTAACTTACAAATTTTTATTCAATTCTATAAAAACCAACAGATTACAATCACCTATTGTACCCAAAACGCTTTAGTTGATTTTGGTTACTACGCCAATTTTTATTGATTTTTACATACAATTCAATATGAATTTTCTTACCAAAAAACTTTTCCAATTCTTTTCTGGATTCTACCCCAACTCTTTTTAGTGCACTACCTTTATGACCAATAATAATTCCTTTCTGTGAATCTCTTTCTACCATGATTACAGATCGGATTCTGATGATATCATCATCCTCAAAAAACTCTTCTGTTTCTACCTCGACGGCATACGGAATTTCCTTTTTGTAATGTAGAAGAATTTTCTCTCGTATAGTTTCATTCACGAAGAAACGTTCGGGTTTGTCGGTCAACTGATCTTTGGGATAAAAAGGAGGAGATTCTGGTAATAAGGCTACCAATCGATCAAACACCTCTTTTACATTAAAATTTTCTAAGGCCGATATGGGATATATTTCTGCATTAGGAACTTTTTGCGACCAAAATGCAACCTGCTCTTCTAATTTTTCCTGATCAGATCGATCTATTTTATTAATCAGTAATAAGACCGGAATCTTTGCATGGGTTATTTTTTTAAAAAAAGCTTCATCCTTGAGTTCTTTTTCTCCTATTTCAACCATATAGATCAACACATCCGCATCCTCGAAGGCAGATTTCACAAAATCCATCATGGATTCTTGCAATTCGTAAGCTGGTTTGATAATACCAGGCGTATCTGACAAAATAGCCTGAAAATCATCTCCGTTTACTATTCCCAAGATTCTATGTCTTGTCGTCTGTGCTTTAGAAGTTATGATCGATAACTTTTCTCCTACAAAAGCATTCATCAATGTGGATTTACCTACATTAGGATTACCAATAATATTTACAAATCCCGCCTTATGCGCCATGCTAAAATTAATTTTTGACAAAGGTATATGAATATTTATCAATAGTATAATTCTACTCTCACAATGTTAAGCAGTGGCTATTTGTTAACATTTTTATTCTGAAAATCGTTAGCAAGTAATTAGCAATATGTTAATTTTTACTTCATTTTTTTATAATTTTAATATCAGTATGTTTTCAAAAACCCCGTGAAAACTAGTTTTAGAAACAAAATACTGGGATACTTTGAAAAATTGCGCAATACAAAGCTTATCGATTTTTACAAGCAAAAAACTTGTGACGATAGGGACTCTCTTTCTAATTCCGTTACTATTTTATGCACAAGGCGATGATAAATTGATCGAAAAGGCCGACGAACGTTTTGATGCATTTGCTTATATCGATGCCCGAGCTATATATCTAGACGTTGCACAAAAGGGATACGCATCTCAATTGCTATATCAAAAATTGGCCGACTCGTTCTACTTTACAGCAGATCTTGAAGAGTCTCTAGAATGGTATGAAAAATTAATCAGTACTTACCCCGAAAACATTGATCCCGAATATCTTTTTCGATACGCACAAAGTTTAAAAAGCGTAGAACGTTATGCAGAAGCAGATGAAATGATGGATCAATTTTATCAACTCACAGGAGGAGATAAAAGAGCAAAGTCCTTTATCAATAAAAGAAATTATCTGGATTTCATAGAAATGCAATCTGGGAAATATGATCTCTTTACATTAAATATCAATACACGAAACTCTGAATACGCGCCTAGTTTTAATCATAACAATCAAGTTGTTTTTGCCTCCTCCAGAAGTAAGGAAACCAAAGATTCCAAGATCCATGCCTGGACCAAAACACCTTTCCTAGATTTATACTCGGCAACGATACAAGAAGATCAGATCAACTTGCAAAAACCGGTGAAATTAAAAGGTAAAATCAACACAAAATTTCATGAATCTTCTTCTTCATTTAGCAAAGACGGGAAAACTGTTTATTTCTCCAGAAACAACTTCACCAATAATAAATTGGGAAAAAGTAGAAAAGGGGTGGTACTGCTCAAAATATACAGAGCTTCTTTAATTGATGGGAAATGGACAAACATCATTGAGCTTCCATTTTCTAGTGATAACTATTCGGTGTCTCATCCCGCGCTAAGTGCGGATGGTAAAAAGTTATATTTTGCCAGTGACATGCCAGGTACTTTGGGGCAATCAGATCTTTATGTAGTGGATATTTTGGGGAATCAGAAATACGGAAACCCAAAAAATCTTGGGCCCAAAATTAATACCGAAGGACGGGAAACTTTTCCTTATATCAGTGACAGTGGAAGACTGTATTTTGCCAGCGATGGTCATGTAGGCCTGGGAGGGTTAGACATTTTTGTAGCAGTACCCTCAGAATCTGGTTTTTCTGGGGCTTTTAATGTGGGAAGACCAGTAAACAGTTCTAAAGACGATTTTACTTTTGTACTCAATGAAGAAACAAAAATCGGATATTTTGCAAGCAATCGAAGAGGAGGAAAAGGTAATGATGATATTTATAGTTTTAAACAAACCGAAGAGCTTATTACCACTTGCAAGCAATACATACAAGGTATTGTGAGTAATACTGCAACCAACGAAAGTATGCCTGGGGTTACCCTTGCTTTGCTTGACGCAACGGGAAATACAATTACTGAAACTACCACAAATAGTGTGGGGCAATACACCTTTGATATCGAATGCGAAAAACAATATACCGTGCATGTAGCCAAGGACTTTTTCATTCCTAAAGATATTCCTGTCACTTCCGACGATACTTACGAGTTTTTACATGATGTTCCTGTTCCACTTACTCCAGAACAGCAACCTGAATTACTGCTCACGTCGGTAGCCGTAAATGTTGGGGATGATCTGGGAAAAATACTACAGTTAGAATCTATTTACTTTGGATTAGACGATGCCACCATAACCCCACAGGCCGAAGTAGAACTTCAAAAAGTAATTTCTGCGTTGCAGAAGTATCCAGAGTTAAAAATTGAAGTTCGCTCTCACACAGATAGTAGGTCAAGTTACTGGTACAACAAAAAACTAAGTGTAAAACGCATGCGTGCTACCACAAAATACATCATAACTAATGGTTTAATCAATTGGAGAAGAGTGAGAGGAAAAGCCTATGGAGAGCGAAGACTCATCAACGACTGCACAGACGATGTACCTTGTACCGAAGAAGAACATCAGGAAAACAGAAGAAGTGAGTTTATAGTCATCAAATAAACACTATCACTTCTTTAATTTTTCAAAATACATTCTTGCCGACTTATTCACTCTAGGAGCCAAAATTAAGCCGGATAATACAGTAGGAATCGCCATAAGTGCAAAAGCACTGTCTATTAAGTTAATTGCAAAATCAATCTTAACTACTGCAGCAATTACTATAGAACCTAGGTAAATATAGTTATAGAATTTCCCGTATTTAGGCTTTGTCAAAAACCCTAAACAGTTAGTCCCGTAATAGGAATATGAGAACAAGGTCGAAAGTGCAAAAACGAGTACCATAATTACAACTACACCATCTCCTATTCCGTAGGGTAGCACCTTATTAAAAGCAGACAAAGTTAAGGATATCCCATTCTTATCACTATGCTGCCAAACCCCTGTAGAGAGTATCGCCAATGCAGTCAAGGTACAAACCAATAACGTATCAATTGCAGGTCCAATCATAGCCACCAAACCTTCTCGAATAGGTTCATTGGTTTTTGCGGTACCATGCATCATTGGAGCGGTTCCTATCCCTGCCTCGTTAGAAAAAGCTCCTCTTTTTATTCCTGTCTTTATCAGATACCCTAAAGCTCCTCCGGCAGCTGCTCTTCCCGAAAATGCATCTGTAAGAATCATCATAAACATATCAGGCACTACGTCAAATTGTATCACCAAAATAGTGATGACGGTAACAAAATATAACCCTACCATAAGTGGTACTAATCTACTGGCTACAACCCCTATACGCTGTATACCCCCTAGAATGACTACAGATGCCAGTCCCGCCAATGCAAATCCAATATGCCATTTGTATTCTTCTTCCCAATCCCATACATCAATTAATGTTTGTGTAAGCTGATTTGCTGTAAACGCAGGTAAGGTACCAATAAGACCTGCTAATGCGAACAAAATAGCTAAAGGTTTCCAGTTTGCTCCCAATCCTTCGGTAATTACATACATGGGTCCGCTAAGTACGTTCCCCTTTTCATCTTTGGATCGATACATTACCGCTAGAGAACATGTATAAAATTTGGTAGCCATCCCTATCAAAGCGCTGATCCACATCCAGAAAACAGCCCCTGGACCACCCGTTGCAATGGCAACTGCAACTCCACTTATATTTCCCATCCCCACAGTTGCAGCTATGGCAGAAGACAACGCCTGAAAGTGACTCAGCTGTCCTGGTGTGTTTTGATCATCATATCGTCCTCGAAGAATATCGATGGCATGCTTAAAATAAAGGAAAGGCGTAAACCTTGAATAGATCAGGAAAAATATTCCCCCACCAATGAGTAATATTAATAAAGGCCAATCCCAAACCCAAGAACTGAACTTTGCCACCAGGCCTTCAAGAATTTTAAACATATCTATAGAATTCCTATAAATGTAGTGACAAAAAATGAAAACGAACTATTGCAAACAATCTAAAACTCACATTTAGTACTACTTCTAATCATTTTGCAGCACGTATAAATCGCGGCTTATCGATACCCCGATCATACATAATGATACTTCCTGCAACAGCAACGTTAATACTTAATTCTGATCTAAACTTTACTAGAAACTGAGATTTTTCGATAGCTTTTTTTGATAGGCCATGATCTTCAGCACCTAATAAATACACACATCTTTTAGGATGATTAAAGGTTTCTAAAGGTACTGCTTCTTCTGTTAATTCTACGCCCACCAACATCGCTCCTTTGGGTAGATGTTTGTAAAAATCTTCGAAGGTGTCATAATGAAAATAAGGCATAGCTTTTACAGCATTGTGGGTATCACTGGCTTGCTTAGCATATCTATTCCCTATGGTAAAAATAAAACTAGCTCCCATGTTTTGAGCAGATCTCCATAGTACACCCAAATTTTCTGGAGTTTTCCCATTCTGAATCCCTATTCCGAAAAACTCATTTTCAAAATTATCTATCATGAGGTAAAATTATAAAAGATCAAGGGATTCTCACACAATACCGTTCTAAACAATATTAGTAAAACAATTTATTGTTCGAAAAATGAGCATACTACCAATGGATTTAGATATTGATCTTTATCGTTTTCCCTTCTTTATTGTATTCTTTTTTCAAGCCTTCCAAAAGATAATTGAGTTGAAGTTCTTTCTTACCTGAGGCAATGGTTTTGAGGCATGCGTATTGCACTACATTTACAATATTAGCTCCTGTAATGGCATATTTACGGGATATTTCTTCTAGAGAAATGGTGCTCTCCAAGCCGATCTCTTCTGGCAGTATTCTTTGCCAGAGTTGGAGTCTTTCCTCTGGTCCAGGCACTTGAAATTCGATCATGGTCTGAAACCTTCGGGTAAAGGCCGAATCAATATTGGTTTTGAAATTGGATGCTAAAATCACTAAGCCTGGATGTGCTTCAATGCGTTGTAGAAGATAGGAGACTTCCTGATTGGCATATTTATCATGAGCATCTCTTACATTAGTTCTTTTTCCGAAGATAGAATCAGCTTCATCAAAGAAAAGAATCCAATCTTTATTTGCGGCTTTATCAAATAATGAAGATAGATTTTTTTCGGTTTCACCGATATATTTTGAAATCACCATAGATAAATCTATACGATAAACATCTCTCTTGGTGTATTTTCCCAGCAGACTAGCTGTAAGTGTTTTTCCGGTACCGGGTGATCCGTAAAACAAGACACGATACCCCGGTTTTATTTTATTACCCATCTTCCAATCATTCATCAACACATCATTGTGCTTCAGCCATATTTCAATTTCCTGAATCTGTTGCATTGTTTTTTCCTGAAGCACAAGATCATCCCATACCAAATCGGTATTGATCAATCTGGCAGGAAATTTTTGACTCAACTTTGGTCGTTGTATTCTCCCTGTGGTTAGAAATGATGAAAATTCTTCGTCTATCAGTAATTTACCACTCATTTTTGGCTCTCCTTTGGGAACATCATCAACATATAGAATCTGTTCTCTAAACAATCCAGAACCTGTATTCAGATAATCGATTAGTGTTGCTCTTTCCTCTAAATGATTCCCAGCCAATATATATAACGCAGTTTCGCCAGTTGGGATGATACCACGATGAAATTTTCCTTTTACCCCACCAAAGTCAACAAACTCGTTCCCGTTAGGAAAATAAGAAGAGATAATTGTATTTAGCAAAGAAGGTGTAAAATGAGGAGTAAGTGCTAGTAACAGCAATACCGTATCAACTTCAGACAACTGATTATCTTTGATAAATCTTGACAATGGAGATTGATTTCCTGTCAACTGAAATTGAGGTGCTGGCATTACCTCTTTTTTGAGCTCAATATGTAAGCGATACCGTATATATTGTTCTAAATACAGAAATAGTGATTGTACTTCTGACGTATAGCGAGTATCAGGCATTACTATATTTGACATAGGCATTCTTTAATTTGATATCGTATTTATTCTTTTTGTACCCGGGCCCATTGTACCCTTCGGCAAATTTGGCCCAGTTTTTCTCTTTTACCCAATCGATCAATTTTTTTCCTTTGAAATTGGTTTTTGAAATGAACTTCCCAAATGCCTTCAGGTGCTCTCGCTCATGTTCGTACATCTCCGAAACAAAATGATCTATAGATGCATACCCCAGATGTTTATAATGAAAACCCATGATCTGAAACGATCCCCAGGAAGCTGATGCATACGCTGCTTCATGAAAAGCAGCTTTATCTGATATTCCAGCTGCCTTTTCCAGACGATCGTACTCCCCCGCTCCTCCTTTGTAGTGCGTTTTTGTCCATTTTTTATAGAGCACATTTTTGGTTCTTTCAGAAACATATTGAGCAGGATTAACTCCTCTTTTTCTAACTCTCTCCAAAAAATATGACCTTCAAACAAAATTCTTGGTCGACCGTGCAATAAAAAACCTTTACCACTGCTTTCTATTTCGTTCACCGCTTTTACCATGGCCAGTTCCAGACCAAAATCCTTGGCAAAATCTTTAATATCTTTTTCCGACAAAAACTTATCATTAAAAGCCACCAGGTTCTTTTCAGCTTCAATGAGTTTGGACCATGTTTTTAAACCTACGATCCCATCAACAACCAAATTGTTTTTTAGCTGAAAAGCTTTTACAGCTTGGTCTGTATCCTTTCCAAAAAAATTAGAAACAAACACAGTATATCCTAATTTAGTTAGGATCTGTTCCAAATGGTGTACATCTTCTCCTTGAGATCTATAACGTATGGTTCTCATCTATCTAATAATTTGAAATCCTAACCTAAAAATACTTGATCTATTTCTAATTGTATTGGATCTATTTCACAAAAACTACCTTCTATGGTCAACGTTACCGTAACCCTGATACGTACATCTCGTACTCGATAACGGTGTGCTATTTCCTTTCCTTCAAAAGAACTGCCATCTCCAAAGTCCCAAATAAATTTGAAATCTGTATCATTTGCATCGCTTATGTTTTCCGCAACAAATGTAAATGTTATCGGGAACGCATTGGGTTGTGAACCATCAATGATTGGCCCTTCGGTAATGATCACATCTCCTTCTCCTCCTAGTGGTGGTCTATTGAGACGACTAAATTTAGCTTGATACACCGGTTTGTTCAAAACAGTGAGTGTAGCCGATACTGGCTGATCATTAACAGTAAACTCTATAGGCTCGTTATATCTTCTAAATGTTCCTGCTACCAATATCAATTGATTAGTTCCCACTCGTAATCCATTCGCTCTTCTCACTACCGCTACTTTTCCATCGGTAGGTGTAACCACAAATGGGACTGGTAGTTCATTGACTGTTTCTCCACTAGAATCCAAACAAACTCTAGGTCCAACGGTCAAGGAAACCTCTTCTACAGGAGGGTCAAAATTGATCTGCACCTCTTGGGATGCTGGTCCACAAGCTGGATCTTCGATGGTTAGTGTTACAATGACAGATCTGTTTTCTAATGCAGAAAGATCCTCATATTCATATTCTTGAGTTAGGGTCGAACCTTTAAAAACTGGACTTCCATCCCCAAAATCCCAGTTTAAGACAAACGGTTCTGGGATATAATCTCCAGTTACATTAAAGGTAACTATCGCTTTAGAATTATCCTCATTGTATTGTATATCCTCTGGTCTTACGGTAATGGTAAACTCTGGTGCTCGTCCTACTAATAACGTTGTTCCAGAATCAAATCCATCTACTGCTAGTCTTATCACTTGCCCATAGGCGTCGAACTCTTTGGGGTTTACAGTGATCACTCGATCTTGAATTAGCAATCCATTGATAGGTGCAATACCCAAAGTGGTCACCTGACCTGTTGCAGGTTGAAGTTGGGTAATATTGATTCGCTCGATACAACCAATAGTATTGTCTAATATATTTTTCAGATTACCTAAAAACTGCCCTAATTGGGTAAAGTTGGTGAACGAAGAATAATCCGCACTATCAATATCCGAGAAGTCAGGATTACTTAAAATCGGTGGTCTACCGAGTAAAATTGGTAGTGTAGAAACAAGATTCCCAAATCCATTTCCATTAGCATAAAAACCATCACTTAATGCATAGTAGAAAATATGGGTGAGCCCGTCTACTATGCTTATTCTACTTCTCAGTTCATCCAGATTTCTAGACTGTAATCCATCCGTGATAATGATTACAATATCCAAAGGAACTGAAATTGGATTGGGCGAAGAAATCTGGCCTGTTAAATACCCAAGAGCACTAGACCAATAATCTGCAGAATTCAGATTAGAGCCATCTGTTTTATAATTTGTAATCCAATTGGTAAATTGACCTTTGGTTTGTGCGGTTATTGCTGTTTCTGCGATAATTCGTGTTGGCAACAAATTATCTTCAACATTCATATTACAAAGTGTAATAAGGTTACCTGAGCCTTCCTGATCATCTACAAAGACTGTCAATCCATTTTTAATTTCAGTAATCTCATTACCACTTATCGATCCCGATTCATCAATCAGTAATGCAATATGCACAGGAATATCACAATCCGCAGGATTTACACAAAGTTCATTGCGATCTAATTCCAGCTCAATCACTATTGGATCTTCAAAAGTAATAGGGTCAATGATTATCGTATTTTCACAAAACTCTGTATTTACTTTTAAGCTAGGTGTAATTGTATTGGGTGCCGTTTCCGGAAGATTATCATATTGTCGAACAACATTCCCCGACGCATCTGGCGAAACTTCGGCAATGGTACCCTCTCCAAAATCCCATTCATAACGAACAATTTCGTCGATATGAGGCCCGGATACATTATAAGTAACCGTAACTTCTGTTTTGAAAGGGTTATCATATACGACCGTTGTAGTAACGACCGGTTCTGGTTTTCTATGAATGGTAATTACCGCATCGGTATCTTGATTATTTACTTCAAATCGAATGGGTACACCAATAAGCTCGGGGCTTACCAATTTAGGATCAAAGAAGGATTCTCCTCTTTCATCCCTTATAATCCCAGCATTCAGACCTCTAGGCACTTGTGCGGTAACAAAACCATCTCTGGGAGTTACTTTGAAAGGGATAGGTTCTGTATCATTACCAAAGCATAAGGTTTCCATAGCCAATTCTAACATTAATACACTCTCATCACAACATAGATAGGGAACCATAAAATCGGCTATTACCGGCTGGAAAACGGCTTCTAATTCAGTTTCTCCTTCTCCTCCATCTCCAATTGCTGGAGTATCTTCTAAAAACACCAACACCAATGTACCTCTTGGTGTTACTCCTGCTTTATGTTCTAAACCCTGACGTCTATTGATATAATAGGAAGTATAATTTTCTTCCAACACTTCAAAACTTGAAACTCCCAAGGCTACAATATTAAAGCTAACTGCTTTTTTACGTTTTATATCTTTAAGCTTTTCTATAACTTCTTTGTAGTGTTTTCCTTGATGGCCTTCAATTCTGAAAAAGTTTTTATCTAAGCAGATATCCAGAGGAATTTTATTGTCGATTAAATTTGTATGGTAACTAATATTTGCTCCCTCCCTGCCTTTTGAAGATTTATCAAAATCCCAAAGTTTTAATAATGTTTTATCTACTTTATTATAGAACGGTATGGCTTTTTTACCTAAGTGTCCTTTGGTTATCGAGGGAGTTACTTTGATCAGTTTATAATCCGTAGTGAAGTTTTCAAGCTGCTGTACCGCACGTAAGACCAAACCGAATAGCCGTTGTTCGATTTTATGAGTATCGAAACAAACACTTATTTCTTCATTACTCACTTCTTCAGAACAATCACCACAGCGGTTCCCTGCTCCAGAAGTATGGATAGCCGATTTATAAAACCCATGCCTGCATTCGTAGCATGCCTCCCCGTCTTTAAAAATCTCTCCCAGCATCAAATGCTTAGGAAAATCATTCTGATTGGCGACACATTGACTATGAGAAAGTTCTAACAATAATCTTTTGATTTCATTATAAGTCTCCACCACATCTTTTAATACATCATAACGATATTGAAGATCGTTGGGCACTACTTCTGCTGGGAATTCGAACAACTCCGCTACTTTAGCTTCGAACTTGGATTGAAGACTTGGTGCTTTCAACACTTGAAAAATAGTAGCAAAACCTGTTTTTAAATCCTGAATCAATTGGGTATTCTCAAAAGGTGATAATAACAAATTGATTAGCGTAAGAGCAGTTTGAAAATCTTCAATCACTGGAATTACCTTGGGAACCATTACCTCTGGTAACTGATAGTAGAGATTTTTATAATTGGGTCTGCTTATGGTGGCATCCAGACCATTGATATATTGTGCATTGGCCTTGGTGGTCATCAAAATCTTGTAGTTGGCAACCACATCAATCCCTTCTCCATCACAACTTAGACTGCTACAGCGATTAAGATTTCTCTCGAAATGCTCTAGATAGATCAATACCACCATATCTCTAAAATCTGCTCCATCATTAACTGCTAGCTGAGATATTGGAAAGGTTTCGCTATCCTCTTTTACCGGGAGTAGTTCGAATAAATCCAGTTGTACATCATCTTCATAAAAAAATGGTGTATAATTGGCTTTACTATTATCATATTTCCGATAATGCGTATATGTGATCCTAGGAAAATCAATGATTTTATTTGCTCCACTATCCTTATACAAATGCAGTAAGTCCCCATCTGTAGTAATCCCAAGTCCCTGAGTAATGGTAACTGCGTTGGAAGCCCCCGTGATATCGAAACCACAGACGACTCCTACTCCGCTGAGATTAATTCTGGATAACCGGATCTGATCGTCAAAATGATCAACAATTTGATTCAGATGACTCTCTGTCAAAAATTGACTTTTAGAGAATCTTCTGAAGCCTGGTGATATTTCTGCTAGCTTGGTGATCATGATTTGTGTCTATTTTGTATTGTTTTTTTATCTATTAAAATGCTACCAATCAACAAATACGAGTTTGTCTTTCCAGGGTAACTTTATCACACTTATATTCCATGGCAACCGATCCAAAAGAATATCTTGAGTTTTTCTTTCTATAACCACTTTAGGATTCTCTCCGTTTAAAAATAGTTTCCCAGGGCGTTGTAAAAATTCATGCTGTAAAAGATCGGTTGAAGCATTTTTCAATACTCCCCAATTATCTAAAGTAGCTTGCAGTAAATCTCCACAATGCTGTATTTGTTGTTCGGTTAGTTCAATATTTCTAGAAATAGGCGCATAAATAGGTATCCCACACAAGAATTTCTCAAAAATCATTTGGTGCTCCTGTTGCCCCTGTCTTTTGGTGGCTAGAAAATGCAGTAAATGCGCTGCTAGCTCTTTGTTTTTGAGCTCATCAGTTTTATCCAAAAGCTCACAATGCTCAAAGAAGTGTTTTAAATATGGGTGTAATACAATTAATCCTGCATTAGCGATATAGTATGATGCTTCTTCGGTAGTTTGAATCTCGTTGTTTCTAAGGAAATCTATATTCGATGGTATCTCAAACTCCTTTTCTGTAGCTGTTAACTCCTCCTCTTCAAGGTATTCTGACACCTCTCTTTTCTTATCTTGGTTTTGAATAGGTTCCTGAAGTTCCTCTTCTTTCGGATCTCTTAAATTTTTAGCGTTCACAATAGCATCATCGATTTCAGATTTACTTCCTGAGCTATTTGCATTTTGATTATCGCTATCTATTTCCAAGAGTTTTCCGGTTTCAGACAATCTTTTGATGGTATTTTCTATCCAAAATGATCGCAATCTTTCTTCTCGGTTTTGTTGTTGCTGTAAGTTGGTTAATCTAGCATATAGTGCTTTGGGTTCTCTTGTTATCAGGAAAATGATAATCTCTTCCCAGACCTTCTCTCTATATGAAATTTCTTCTTTAAAAAAGGACAGCATTTCTTGGCTAAACAATTCATCAAAAGTTATGACATACTTGGTAGTTGCAAAAGCCTTTTGCAGTATCTGAATCAATACTTTATCCGGAAATTGTTTGATCAGTCTTCGTCTATTATTGGAGTGTTGAATACTATCAACCAGTCTATTCTCAAAACCAGAAACACCAATTATTTCCTCTATTTCAGAATCATTAAATAATGTCTCAGGATGTTGATGTTCCCACCAGGGGGTTGTTCCTTTTTCAAGAAAATAAAAGAATGATCTAAACTTGCTTGTTTCTTTACTTACAAAACCAGATTCTTCTTCTTTTTGAACTCCTTGCTGCTGACTGATTTTCTTTTTTACTTCTTTCTCTATGGTTTTGATTAGTGTCTCCTCTAATTCATCAAATGATAATTCTCCATCAAACTTTAGATCTACATCCAATTTTTCAATTTGTATGCTGTCTGAAGTAAATGAATGATCCAAATCCTTGAAATACAATTCTAATTTGGGGAGTATCTTTTCTTTCAAAAACACATCAAGATTATCTTTGATATCATACGCCTGCTCTCTGGATGTTGTATTCAACTCCAGATACATTTTATTGATGATATGTTTTTTTCGATACTCATCTAGCAGATGTATTTCATATTAAGCATTAAATTGGCAAACTCTTTTGGGTAATTTTTGAAAGCAAATTCTATAACATCCGTAGATACTTCCTTCATTCCTTTGTAGTGCATCAAATGCGTATATCCGGTTTTATCGATATGATTAATGTCTGAAGGAGCGATATAAAAACTCTCTTCAAGATGTTTAGAGCGCCCTACGTAGCTTTTGATAATATGATCTAACTTATGATCACTCACCGAATACACATAATCATTGTGGGTAGGTTTATTTCTGGGATAATACTCATAAATCTGATCTGTTTTACCGTGCTCTTGAATGGTTTTGAAAACATAAGTCTGCTCCAAAAACATCGTAAGCTGAGCGGTATGATAATCATCAAACTGTAAATACTGATTTTGATAAATGGTCGAGAAATAGGCTTCGTAATAGTCGTAGATTATTTTTCTATCGGTACATCTAAACAATCCCATATTCAAAAACCTTAAATCCTCATTGGCATACTCATACTGAAATTTCACTCCTTTATCCAAAAAGTAGTGATACAAGCAATACGGGTGAGAGTTTAGTCCCTCGTCGCATTGCACGATAATCTCCTTATTTTTTATGGGCCTGGTAATAAACACATCATAATCCATATACAAATATCCTGGTAGCAAATCTGCCAACATTTTGTATCCCAAAATTTTAGCATCCACAAAACAAGAAAGCTCACTCATTTGCCCTAATTCGTTATAAATCACATCGTACGGAAGCTCCAGTTGCCGAACTAGTTCTCTACCATAATAATCTGTCATTATATGTACTTCGCCATATACCTTTTTGATCATCATAGCACTCAAAAACATATGAATACACGATTGAAACTTATCGTTATTTTGATCAAATGGCTTAGTCCAAAGTAATTGTACTGGCGTCATGAACCTTTATTTTTGTTTTGTTATGATTTACTTTGAATAATTCGATATTGATTACCTTGTCTTTATTAGGATACAATTCGAAGTTTATTTTTTTATTCTGGTGATCCGACTCATCATGCGAGTATTCTTCGGCTTCAGTTTCTGCATGCTTCCGTTCATTTACAGTTCTTAAGGCATCGTCATGTTCAATAACATCACTGCATAAATGACCTGGTGCTGCCAGTTGTCTCACTCCCATCTTTCTTAGCCTCAACGTAAACTCTGTATCTTCGTACCCATAGGTTTCTATCTTCAGGTTATATCCTCCGATTTTCTTAAAATCTTCGCGATGGACCATGATTCTACCAAAAGACCCTCCGGTACATAGAATTGAAGGACGTAAAAAGAAGTTTTTCTCTTTTCCAATAACTGAAAGACAGTAATTGAGATAACTACTACTCACAAAATTATCCGCATCAATATTGATTAAATACTCCCCCAAAGCCAGGTAATGAACCACATTTTTGGGAAGGGATCTATGATAGTATTCGGCAGTGTAATTTTTATAATAAATAATTAGTCCCTCTCTCACTCCTTCAATAAACCAATCCTGGCTAAACAGAAAATCTTCAAGTCCATCGGTAGAGTTGTAATCAATTACATTGATATCAACCTTACCTTTAAATTTTTTCACCACTTCCAGGTTGTGTTTCAAGGTGGTAATCAGATGATCAAAACGGTTCATTACCACAGTACACAAACTAATTTTGATTTTATTATCCGAAAGTGATTTAGCACCTATCAAGTGATCATACTCTGGGAATTCGTTGGCGATAAGATGTTTGATCTGTTGCTGTACCGGTTTGGTGTATTTGCTTAAAAAGGTAAGATGAGTATATCCAATTCTTTTTGCTTCAATTTGAATCCGTTCATTTTTTAGTAGCAGCGTTTCTACTGTTGCTTTTTGAGCTTTGGCTACACAATACAACAGATATTGATCAATGATTTTGGATATATCGGCATTGAAAAATCGTATTTTGTTTGAGCTACGATTGATATGTAAACATTTCAGAAAATCTTTAACGTAGGCATCTCTAAGTTTAAGATTGTTAAACCCAATTACTGCCGTATTGTATACTTTGTAATGGGTTCTATTCAGTTCTTCGATATAAAACGGACTATTGTCTACAATCCACTTAAAATTCTCAATTTGATCCCATCGAACTTCGTTCCCGCTAATTGCATTTTCATCAAAAGAAATATCATCCAAACTTTGAACAATCACATCTGACTGGCAGTTTTTGATCATTGCGGCTACTTCTTTTTTTCGTAGCATCACATCCCAATCCATATGCACAAAGGGTTTGGTTTGTTTGGAGATCGCCAACATTTTACCTTCGATCCATGAACTTCCCTCAAAGCTTAAAAAAGTAAGATCAGTAGACAAATCATCTATTGGCAGTTTTTCAAAATAGGGAGCACTATCCAGATCTGTAACAATTTCAACTTCGAACCCCCATTTTTTTGAATACAACACAGACAGGTACAAACATCGTAGAGACGATTGTATAATATCTTCGAGGTCTAGTCCCTCTCTATATTCCTTCCACCTTTTTGTGAGTGGAGCTGTCCAAAAACTGTATACAATTCTATTCATCAATTACAGATATCTTATTTTGGTTTATTATTTTTTCAAAAAAGAGCTGGTTCTGCAAAAGCCATTCTCTCTTCTATTTGCTTATATTCAGTAAAGAATTTATCCTTTAGTAATTCTTTGATTTTACTTACATTCTTGGGATGATATTTAGATGCTCCAAAAAGATGTGCATAACCAAGGCCGTTGGCATAAGAAGACTGTTCCTCATGGGATTCTCCATTAATTAGAACCGTTGGTTCAATTTTTTTGACGGATAACAAACTGGCCAGATTATATTGTTCTAACAACAACCCAGGCTCTATGTACCATCCTTGCTGATCCCTGCTATTTTTAAAATTCTTAAATGCGGCTTTGTTAATGGTTAAAATGTGTTCAAGTTCTTTGAAGCTTTGCACAAAATCATCTCTTATATCCAGGTCTTTAAATCCAAGAATACCACACCCCCAGGCATATCTTAATTCATTGTTCCAAAACCTCAGGCCTTTGCTATAGGCATCAAAAAAAAGTACCAGTTCCTTATAATTATGAAAACCTATGTCTTTGCGTTCTACTAAAACTTTATCAAATTCGAAAGCAATATTCTCCTTCAAAAAAATATCAGTATCTACGTGTACAAAAGGTTGATTTTGATTTTGGATAGCGTATACCTTGGGTTTCATCCACAACTCTGCATCCTCTTCAAAATTGACTAAGGTTACATCGCATGGTAAATCGCTTAACAAATCATACCCAATTTGATCTACATACAGTTCGATATGATCGTACCACAGACTACTGTGCAAAATACTCGCAGCCGTCATATAAATGGTGTCCATAAGCTTATTTCCCATGTTCCATCTGTTATTGATGATAGGGTAAGTAGATAGACTGTATATGATTTTAAGTTGTTCCAAGCTATTATAATAAATCTCCTATAGACATAGATAAAATATCATCATCCCCGGCATTGAGCCTTCTTACATCACCCGTATACCCATAATAGTAGGGTACTCTATCAAAAGTGATGGATTCTATCGGGACATTTACATTGCAAAAACCTCTGGTAACAGTTAAAACTGGCGAAACCGTATTTGCCTGATTTACCGGAAGGCTGTATACTTTTACTACCTGACCCAGTACATTTGGCTGTGTATTGGAAATAGGAGAGCCATCTCCAAAATCCCATCTAAATTCATTTATCGTATTGATCTCTCCTCCGGTAACCGTAAAAGTTACTGTAGCCGTAGCTCCATTATTACTGTACGCGACAGTGTGGGTAACTCCTAGTTCAGGTTTTTCGTAAACTTTTACCCCAAAATTGGCGTTTTGATTATTCACAATGAATCGTATACTAAATCCATGTAATTCTCTGCTTACCCTACGTGCATCAAAAGAGTATGTACCATCTGAGTTTCTTATCACACCTCCATCAAGACCGGCAGGTACATCTGCTCTTACTACAGCATTTCTAGGAACCACATCGAATGGAATAGGTTGTGTATCGTCGTCAAAACAAATCACCTCATCCGGAAGACTCACTTCTACTTCATTTTCATCGCAACACAAGTATGGCAAACAAAAATCAGCAACTATAGGATTTACTGTTCTAGGGTCGATTTCGAAGGCTGCTGTTTCTAAAAATTCTCCCCCTCTGAAAAAGCTACATCTGCTTCACTTACCAAAAACTGCGAATCTGATTGACTGTTTTGTAAATAAAACAGAACCAATGTTCCTCCTGGAGGCACACCTGCTTTATGCTCTAACCCAAAGTTGCGATTGAGATAGAATGATTTAAAATCTCCACCAATAATATCAACATTTTCTATTGGTAATGCCACCACATTAAATCCTAAACTATTTGCCTTTTTGATCGTATTGATTCGTTGCACCACTTCGGTATAGTTTCTCCCCAAATGTCCTTCAACTCGATAAAAATCGTGATCGATACAAAATTCTAAAGGCTTTTTGATAGCTAACAAATTATCATGGTAACTCAAATTCGTTTTTTGTGTACCTCGAATAGTCTTGTCAAAATCCCAGTATTCGATTAACTTTTCTCCTACATTATAATAAAATGGGATTGCTTTTTTACTCAATACCCCCAAATCCATAGTTGGAGTGATCTTTATAAAGTTATAATCTGCATTATAATTGGTCAATTGTTGCGCAGATCTTTTGATTAGCGTAAAAAGACGCTGCTCAGTTTTACTGCTACTATAACATATGGCCAGTTCCTGATTAAATCGGTCAATGACCACTTCGTCTTCTGTAGTTTCTGGACAAAAGATGTTAGAATTGATCAAAATCTCGTTCAAGTTTCTAATCTTAGCTTCCAAATCCCTAAAGTTCTGTGCCAAGAAATAATCTGCAGTATCCAAATCGGTTTCTCCATCTACACTAGGGACCGAAGTTGGAGGAATAATATTCCTGATATTAGTATTGATCTGCCCTACAGGATTGTTATCCAAGATATACAGGAATAGCTTGGTGTTTTCTGAAGCTGGAGTTAAAAGCACATTAAACGCACTGATAGGATCAATCTGTCGTTCCAGAAAACTAGTCTCGTCATTAATGGTAATTACAATATCTGGATTAGGAATGGTAGGATCATTCAAGATCGATTCCTGAACTTTTAACAAACCGGATTTCCAATCATCATTATCTCCTCCACGCGTAGCATATGTTTGTATCCACTGGGTAGTGGCTGGATCTGTTGCTCTTTTATAAATACTAAACAACGAATTATCATTTCTATTGGAAGACATTGGAATTAACGAGATAAATGTATTGGTATCTCGCACTGATTCGACATAAGCATTTAAGGCATTTCTCACATTTTCACGTTCCCGGCTGAAAGAGCCCGACTCGTCCATCACAAATACGATGTGATAACTTCGGTTCCCGTCAGAATCTACACTTCCTTCACAAATAGGATCATCACCGGCATCACCAATATCATAGTCCAATTCTATGGGAGCACAACTATCGCATGTTGTAGAGGTAAGACCTGCAAGTATCGGTGACTTGTAAAATCCATGTCTGCATTCGTAGCAAGGTCCAGATTTTTCTACTTCTCCCAACATCAAATGCTTAGGAAAGTCTTCGTACCCCGCACAACAATCTGATACATCGATGTCGAGTAGCAGCTGTTTGATCTCGTTATAGGTATCAACCTGGTCTTTTAATGCGTCATACCGATACTGAAAATCATCTGGAATTTGAGCTGTCGAAAACACAAAAAGCTCCGCGAGTTTATCTTGTATAGCACTTAGTAATTGTGGTGCATCCAGTTCA
Organism: Aquimarina sp. KJ22-3; assembly: GCF_055808215.1. NCBI lineage: Bacteria > Pseudomonadati > Bacteroidota > Flavobacteriia > Flavobacteriales > Flavobacteriaceae > Aquimarina > Aquimarina sp. KJ22-3. Next base: position 4,513,235 of record NZ_CM147859.1, read on the forward strand.
TTTAACAATGTAGTATAACCATCTATCAGTTTCTGAACTGTATTGTCTTCGGTTATGGCATCAAAAAAACTTTGTTTTAGGTCTGCATAGGTATCAAATATATCTGGGGTAGCTACTACTTTGTTCATGACTACTTCTGGTAGTTCATAATACAACTTACCATAGTTGGTTTTTTGTATGGTTGGGTCGTGACTAATGATATAAGCAGCATCCGTTTTGCTTACCAACAACACTCGATGGTTCACAACTCTGCTTTCTCCCTGATTATCACACCCCAGCGTAGTACATAAATCTGCATCTTCGATATAAGTCTCTCGATAGAGCAGAACCACCATATCTTTGAGCGTAGCCAAATTACTTAAAGGTCTTACCCCTTCTCCACTTGTTGTTGTGGTCAATTCCCGAAGTGTAATTTGATTTTCCCCTCTGTAAAAAAATGGTCTGTATTGTGCCTGGGAGTTATCGTAGGTTTGATATCCTTTGTAAGTGATCGATTCCAGATCAATAGATAAGGTCCCATCTTCTTTGGTTTCAAAAAGATGCATCAAATCTCCATCGGTGGTTACACCTATTCCTTGAGTAATGGTAATTTCGCTAGTAGATTCATCGCAGCTTACCTGAAAACCGCAGACAATACCAACACCACTAAGGCAGGTTCTGGACAATCGTATTTGATCATCAAAGTAGTCTACAATTTGGTTAAGATGCCCTTCGGTAAGCACCTGATTTTGAGTAAACCTTCTAAAATTGGTGGTTATTGCCTCTAATGTCGTTGTCATAACCTTATGTGTGTTTTGTTATTGTGTGTCTTTATTATTTATCAATTCGTAACGATTCATATAACTCGATAAAAGCATCATAATCGAAATCTGGAAATAAGTTTGGCATATCTTCTTTAAATCTATTGGTAGTATCTGTACCATAGTTATACTCTTTATTAAGTATGACTTGTTGCCAATATGCGTAACCATAGGATTTCGTGAGCAATTTGAAATATCCTTCGAAATCTATCTTTAATGAATAGAAGGAAATTCCAAAATCGTGATAGTACAATTCATCTAATGAACCATAGTTACTGAAGAAACCTACACAAGCCTCATCAGTAAAATAATCCAACGGTCGAAAAACGCCATCTAATTCGATCTTCTCTGAAGAATTCCCATTAAATGTATACCCTTCTTTCTGATCCAGTTTTACTACCGTCTCATCAAATAGATGCTCTAATTTTAATAGGTTTATTCTCCCATAAATATCTGGGTTGTCATTGCTCTTAGGAGACCAACCATAAGTAAATCCATCCCGCCAAGAATAAAAATCATTTACTGATATAGGCAAAAGACTTTTAAACTTATTAAGATCTTCTAAATTTGTTGGAATCAAAGAATTTCTCTCACTAACCATCACTTTTTTTGCTTTAGCAATTGATGTTACAATTAGCCTTACAGGGTCCAAAAATTTTGATTCTTTATTTTTCTCCATGAAATAAAATTTATAGGATAATTATTCCTTCGCTTCTTAAACGATTCAATCTTGACAACCTTAGAAATGGGACATTATTTGCCAAGTCTTCTAAAGTATTTATTGAATACAATTCAAAAGCTACAGGTATATTCTCTGCGATATTTTCACTAAAAAAGTGTTTCAAATCATTCTCATTCGCTGTTCTCAAATTCAATGGTATATCAGGCCTTCCTATATTCTGTACTTGATAAGCATCTCCACTGGATTGATCAATTACATTTGTAATTGAGGCAGAGAGATTTTCTCCTCCAGCCTTAGCTTCGCCGGTCATAGGATCAAGTTCAACAGCTGTCGCAGTCAGTCTGGTAGGAACAAACTGTTCTGCAAGTACAACTTCTCTTTTACTTCCTTATCAACATCATTAGATCCCGCTAACTGAGAAAGTAATCCAGCATTTACACCACTATCATAACTAGCAAATATTCTATAAAAGAATACCTGCCCTGATCCTGAAGCCTCGGTTGTCTTAGACTTTAGCGCGTTTTCTATTTGTCCTTCATGGTTGCTATTACCACTTCTTGATAATGGAGTTAAATTTGGCCAAATTCCAGGGCCATGCAATCTCTCACTCAATAAGTGTCCTTTGATGTAATAAGATCCATTTCCAGTTCTTCTCTTATTCAAGGATTCATAGGTATTAGTATTTACACTAGTAGGATTAGATCCTTGCACACCGGGATACGGTACTTTTGACAAGTATTCTATAGTCATAGAAACACCAAATCCTGCGGCATTAACTGCTTCAAATACTGGAACAGAAGATTGCCCTACTTCAAATAAAGTTCTAGTATGGGTTAGCATTTGATTAAATATTTCTCGGATTTGATCTTTAACACTCTCATCGTCCTGATCTACCAAAGTACTTAACTGTTGTACTAGGCTCAATAATTGTGTTTTAGCATTAACTTTATCCGCATTCGAAGTATCAATTTGTAATCCATTAATAAATGCTTGGAAGGTCTTTTTCTCACTAGCGATCATTAACTCATATTCCTCTCCTTCTCTTTCAAAGAATAACGTATGCGTTTCATTTCCAGGTGCTTCAAACTGCTCTCTAAATTCTGACAAATCCAGCTCCTCATCTCCAAAAATTTCAAACAGTTGTTGCAGCGTAGACTTTAAAGTTTCCTGTGCATTTTCTGCTTCTTGATCGGCTTGTTCTGCTTGCTGTATTTCTTGCGCATCACTACTAGTTTCTGCCTCTTGTATTTCTCGATTTGCCTGCTCTCCTTCGGTCTTAGTTTGCGTGTATTGTGATCTGGCTGTTCCTATCAACCCTGTAGCCCTTTGCTGATCGTCTTCTGGTAAAGTATTTACCCTAGACTCCCAACTATTTATCTTGTCTGAAACGGACATTGGCGTACTGGCAATCATGACCTCAACATTATTTCCTTCTACTTGCAACCATGTTCTATGTTGTTGTTCATCTGCCGTAAAATTAATAGTCTTCCCAACCACCGAATCATCTAATTCCTCATCTCCCTTTGTCTCTCCTCCTTCTTCATCTTGGTTTGATCCTCTACCTGTCAACCTTCTAAACAATCTTTTTGCCGCATTCTTAACACGATTCAGTAATCCTACAACTGCATCCTCTATCTTTTTACGAATTTTTTGAATGATCTCCTGTACTTTTTGGGTCAGCCCTGTTATTCCTAATAAAGAGGCTAAGAATCCTATCAATACCGGAATCGATTTCTTTAATGCGTTTTCGATCGCGCTGGCAATAGCACTTACATTCCCCGAAGCCACTGCTTTGACTCCATCGATAAAGGCACGTACCATCTCAATAATCTGGCTGCCCCTCTGGATAAAGAACTTTACAATATCAATAATCAACATGGCAGCCTTGATAAATGCTCCCGCCGGATTAAGCAATCCTAGTATCCATTTGATTCCCGCTTCAACGACCTTAGAGATGATCATATCTCGTATGGCATCCATCACCATTTCTTTCAGGTTATTGAACTGCTCTTTGATATACTCCCAAAGTCCAGCAATACCATCGTTACGCAATATGGTAAAGATTTCGAATGCAGTTTCAACGACTCTTACCACAGGTTCACCAAGTACTCGAACGGCTATACTGCGAACAAAATCCCATGAGATTCCTAAAATTTGAGCCACCAAATCGAAAATTCCCGAAAGGCTAAACAAATTATCTGGTATGGTGATCCCTACACCGCCCAAGGATCCTGTAAGCCAAGCAATAAGTCCTTCCTGCATGTGGGTAAGAATGTTGCTCACAAAATTATTTAACCCTTGGCCAACTCCCTCGATCAATAATCCTAAGAATCCTATTGGATCTTGGACAATAGTGGCAATAACACTTAGTGCAGAACTTAACAGCTCTGTCAACATATTCTTGATATTGATGATCGTTTGGATGACTCCTCCTATTGCATCTAGAGCCATATCGATCAATCCGCGGTTGGCCGCCTGCATCTCTTCGATACGAGCATCCACCTCTTGTAGACTCTCATTATACTGATTGGCCAAACTATCGATCAATTCATCTTGTTTATCATCTACCGATTGTTCCAGTTCATCAAAACGTTCCTGAATACCTTCTGCCGCTTCGCGACCGATATCTTGCAGGTTTTGAGGTAATGACGTTACATAATCCTGCACCTCTTGTTTACCTCTAGTAATTCTATCTTTGGCCGCAGTTAACTCTGTAGCTACAACATCAGCAATATTCGTAATTACCGAATCCATGCGATCGATAAACACTTGTCTCCCATCCACAAAAAATTGATTCACCTCGTCGGGCAATCCGGTAAAGACATCACCAACCCGGTTTAAGAATCCACCAAACCCTCCATAACGCTCGTCGAGATAGGCATCCATCTTACGCTCTACATAATCTTCAAAAGCTTGCTTAGCACGTTCTGCTCCAGCCGTAAACAGATCATTTACTCTCGTATCCAGATCACTAAGGATCGTTTCTACATCGGTCTTGGTATTCTCATAAATGGTATTAATCTCGCCGGCAATACGCTCACGCTCTGCGGTATCTGTTGTACCTGTTTGTACTTGTTGCCCTTCTACCTGATTCAGTAACCCAGCACGATCCTGATGCATCCCTTCCAGGGTTTGCTGACTATTATTTTCAGCTGTATTTTGTGCTCCTTGCAATACGCCTTGTTCTTCGGTTCTGAACTGTCCGGGAGCTTGTGCGGTGTCTTCTCTGGCATCATTTGTAGCATCTAGTGCTCCTACAAATTCTGGTTCGTTGGAGTTAGCTAACTGCTCATCGGTAATTTCATTTTCAGTCATCTGCTGATCCACCTCAGACATATTATCTTGTAGTGGTTGACTTACTTCTGTTTCACCTCGAGCTGGTGGCATTGCATTTTGCGCTCTTACACTGTTAGGAGTGCCACCTATAGGCGCTGGAGGTAGTGCTGTAACCTCTCGTTCTGGTATTGCATCTGTATTAGGCTCTTGAGCTGTTGTAGCAGCAATATCTCCTGCTGCAGCGGCCTGTTCACTCTGTACATCTTGAGTAGCTGCTTCACGAACCTCATCAATATTGTTGTTATTTTCAAAATCGGCAGCTTCCTCTTCGTTAGCTGGCAATTGCATACTCTCGATGCGCTGCATCAACTGCGCTTTGAATGCTTCTGCACTAAAAGTTCCAGCCTCCTGCTCTTCCATCGAATCCACTTGAGCTGCTTGTGCTCCACCAGTACGTTCGTTTGGTGGCGATACCGCTGCTGCTTGTGCACTACCGGCAGATGCAGTAGCAGGTTCATGCTCTTGCTGATCTTCAGCTCTATTTTCTACGCGCTGCTCTAACTGTTGGAAATTGGGATCTTCCTCTGGACTACGCGGCGTAGTAGGTTGCACTTCTTCGCCAGCAACTCCTGCTTCTTGAGTCCCTTGTTCCGCTGACACTTCTCCTTCTAATGGCGGTGCTTCAGTAAGTTCGGTTGCTTCGGCAACTGGAGTTGTAGAAGGTTCTTCGGTTGCTTCAGAAGATACTTGACTTCCTCCAGTATTCGTTGTTGTAGATTCATTTTGAGTCGCTGGACCAGATGCCCCTTGCTGAATGGTGTGCGTTAGCTCGTGCGCTAATAACGTCTGGCCCTCAGTAGTCGCGGGATTAAATCGATTTTGATTAAAATGAATATCGTTTCCATTGGTAAATGCCTGTGCTCCCAATGTTTGGTTCATCGTAATAGACTCGCTTCCGGTATGTATTCTTACTCCGCTAAAATCAGCTCCAAAACCAGATTCCATTTGAGTTTGTACTCCCCCAGGTAATGGAGATCCTTGTCCTCTGGTATTTCTAATGGCACGACCAATGTTAGACGTAGTATTTAAGCCTGTATTTCCGGGGTTTTCTCTTGCTTGTACTTCTTCCTCTTCTTGAAGTTGCACATCTTCTTCAGCCATCATCTGTACTTCTTCCTCCTCTTGCATTTGTACATCCTCTTCTTCCTGCAACTGTACTGGCTCCTCTTCTTCCATACGCTGAAGAGGTGAAGTTCCTGACAAATAGGTTAACGGCTGGATACGTTCGGCAATGGGTTTTTCCTGAATTTGCTCGTCTTCGGACATGGTTTGCACCGAAGCTGGAGTGGCAGTAATGTTTGATGCAGCACCCTGTTGTTGTTTATTTACCACTTGATCAGCTACCTGATCTGCCTCTACTTCATATTTATCGCCTGGTTGCCCTACCTTTACCTTGGGTTGCACAAACAAGTCACCCCCGTTTTTTGGTTTAAAAACGGAAGGCGTGTTATTGTCCTTGGCGGTATGTGCTGTTTTTGGCGAAAACATATTTTATCTACATCTGATCTTTAGCTCTATATTATAGCGTTCCTAATGTCGTTCTACCCAAAATGATCTGACCATCAATATCATCATCATTTTCGCAATCAATCAGGCGGCCTGCCGGATATAATGTCTGTAGACTGAATAAACTATCTACAAAGGTTTCTAGCTTAGAGGTTTCCTCTCCTGTATCTTCATCGGTATATCTCATTTCTTCTTCTCCTGTATTTAATGTTTTGGCTTCCAAAAAGGCCTTATAAGCCTGTTCTAATCGGTATAATCCATTCTCCTCGTCAGGTACTTCATCTTTTCTATGTCCAACCCAGCAAATTCTAGCCACTACATGGGCTGGAATTTCTTGTTTGATTACATTTTCCATATAATTTCTGAAATCTGTATCTGCAAATCGATACGTGTATCCCGGAAGTATGATACTTACGCGATACGAATATGGATCTGTCGGCTCACAATTGTCGCAAGTATCTGCACAAACGGGAATGAAACTCTTTTCGTGAGCATCAAGCTGCTTTACGTCAGGTCTTAGTAGGATATGCTCCACCAAAAACAATCCCTCTTCGGTAAAATCGTTTTCGAAGAAACTAAGGGTCTCAAAAATCCCATCTCTAAACTCTTCTTGAGTATCATAAAATCTGGAATGTATCGCTGTGATTCTCTTAGTACTTGATGGCGGAAACTCAGGATTAATGACACTAAAGGAATACACTCCGGTGTTTTCTGATTTATTAAGCTTGATATGATCTACGTCGGTGTCGTCCTTTATCGTTTTAGAAAAAGCTTCTTCCAAGTCGTATTTGCTGGTCTCAATAAGTAACAATACTGAAAAATGAAGCTCATTAATTGCTGCGGTTTTAGAATTATAGTTCTCGGTAGATCGCAATATTGGATTTCCTTTGGTATCCAATATTTCCCATCGAAATACGGTGCAATCGTTATCATCCACATCAGTTTTAATATTGATATAGGAGTTGGAGATGTTTCTTCGGTTGTAGTCTTTGATTCCTAGTAAACGTGCCAATCGCTTTTGAGTCCCAGACACATTATCGGTATTCCACAGATTTACTGCTGGTTGCTTGTAGTAATTAAATGCATTACCCCGCTCTTGACTGATTACTTTATAATCTCTCAAAAATGCTTCTTTATTTCGCAGTACAACCTCTCCTGTTGCATCTCCATAAAGTGTTTTCATTAAGAAGGTGTATTCGCTAAAGCGCTCTGCAAAACGTGCCAAAAGATGGTCGAGAATCTGATTTCTGCGTTCAACATTGTTGTCTATTTCTTTAAATAATGCATTGGTAAGTTCATCATCATTATTGGTATTGTAATTATTCACCAAATCTTCAAATCCAGCCACATCCTTTATCGCTTGAGTAAAATAGGTGTTTTCCGAAACTCCACTTACGGATAACAATTCCTTTACTTTTCCCAAATGCTGAAAGTAACTTGCTAATATCTTATCAAAAAACAACAAATATCCTTTAAGTTGTTTTGCTTGTGATTTTCGATCGGTGGTGGCTCTGGTTGGTAATCCATCTATCCCAATACCGTAAGTATCCGGAAAATCATTTTGTATGGTAGTATACGAAGCATTATCAAAATATTGTCCTTCTGGAAAGGATAACTCCTGGTCCAAAATCAGTGTTTCTTCGGGCTTAAGCTCGTCTAGATATGCTGCTACCTGAGCCTGATTGAGATTAAGTGGTAAAAATCCTTTGTTGTAATTGATCACACTTTTATCACATAACACAGGTTTTTTTCCATCATCTACACAAATAATCCACTCGTTGGATTCGGCTGTGTTACCATCACAATTTCCTACAGAGATTTCCTTTACAAATTTTACACCTTCGATATTCATGATTAGTGTTATGATATCCGAAAGTCTTACCTCAGTTCTCAAATTAGCATCTTCAAGCTCTTTGGTATCAATAAATCCTCTATTAAGTACTGGACCTTCAAAAATTTGATCTGTAGTATACCCTTTATCCAACATTTGTTGAATAGAGTAGAAGTTTAAGGTAGGAGAAAAATAGTTATCAATAGCCAATAAAACTTTGGCATGTATCAATTCTTCATCTGCTTCATTTTCCACTTCTATACTTGCGCATACCGAAATCGGATGCAATGCCACTTCAGAAAGATCAATCAAGTCTTCGCATAAGTTTCGATTTTGATGATAGGTAGTTCTTACCTGCTCCATCAAAATTTCTTTTTTGACCTGTATCCGTTCTTCTTTCTTTTGCTTAGACAGCTTCTCCGTGCCTTCTTCTAAGAAGTCATCATCATATTCAAGTGTAATATTGTATAATCCTTTCAGTGTAAACTCCTTGATAAATTCGGAAGTAGATCTGGCATCAATTCCTGTAAGATCAATATCTGCTTTGTTGTAGGTGAGTCTATCCTTTTTACAATCCAAAAACACCTGCTTCTCAAACTTACTAAGCCAGCAGTTTTTTATCCCTGGGATATCTATAAAAATCTTTCTGTAGTCTAGTGCTGTAACTGCTTTGGAAGGAAAAATATCTGCAGGTTTGAAAAATTGAGTTTCTAAACTTTTATCTTTTTCTTCACCTACCAATAAGTTTTCAATAGGCATATTAATCCTCATCCCAAGATCAGAAATGGCATATGACAACATTTCTAACATGGTAATCCCCGGATCATGAGAATTATAATCTGTCCATAGTTTACCTCCGAGTTGTGAAATGTATTCTATTCCCTTTTTTCGAAGAAAATAGAAATCCAGATCGTCTTCTGAAGATACATTTTTTGGAATATTTATATTGAGATCTATACCTGACATGTGTCTATTGCTTTTTCTTCTTCTTGGTTACACTTGTTTATGTTGGTATCTACTGAATGCTCTTTGGCCGAAACCAAAATTGAAGCGGGATTCGAAGGTTCGATACTCGTTAGAAATACTTCCCCGTCCTTACGCATTACTACATCCTGCAAATAATCCACATAGAATAATTTTTCTAAGTAATCAATAAGTACACTGCGATGCAGTGTGACCCCAAAGTCTATACTTCTGGAAGTATCGAACGCCCAAGGGGATAAAAATTGAGTAATATCTTCACTAAGTTGTTTGATGTAAAAATTCTCATCAAATTGGTCATAAAACTTGACCGAAAGCGAAATTCTAACCTCTTCATAACTTGGGTTAATGACTTCAGTGTTGACATGCATAGAATTGAGTTTATTGATGTAAGCACTTACTTTATTCAAAGTTGCTCTACTCACTCTAGGCTGAAAAATATCAAAGACATTCTTATTAATTGTATCCGGAATCACCACCAAAGTAACATCTCCCGGGGATAAAAAGGAAGAAGTACTAGAGTGATTTAAACACTTTACCTGATAGATTTCTGGAAACTCTTGCAATACCAAACTCTCATAATCCCATAAGGTTATGGCTCTGTTTTTATGGCGAAGTCGTTCACTAATTCTTCGGTAATACGCATCATCAGATTCTTCTGCTTTTCCATCAAAAGAATTATATGGTTGTGTGATCCCTTTAATCTGAGGAACTCTGGTTACTAGTTTACTGATACTGCCATCTGGTAATCCTTGTTCCAAATGCGATAATTCATTACCTCGATCTTCAAACTCGGCCAAAATTGCCTGTGTGTGTATCGATTTTACTTTACTTATCGCGTCATAATTTTTATGAATTCGAGCCCGTAGCCAGATATATCCTCTAGGCAATCTCGTATTTTCTGTAGTTGCTTGTTTTGGGACGCCAAACCGAAGTATTCCCGAGTTCAATAAATTATCGGTGCTATTTTTAACGATATCGTTTTGTAGGTTTTTCCAGTGATTATCGCATAAAATCGACCATTCTACCTTCTCATTCCCTTCAAAAGAAATGGTTAATGGGTTTTCACTCCCTTCCAAAACCTGAATGAGTAATGAAATTTGTTGTCCGATCTCTACATTGTCTAGACCTATAAACAAGGATCCTCCCCTACAATGTTGCGGCACCAAATAATTGGTCAAAAAACCAGTATTATTTGCTGGATCTTGCCCGTTTTTCACTAAAACTTGCTGTTTTAGATATTCATGTTCTTCGAATTGCCCAAAGGGAGCTTCATGAAATAGGGTAATTAGGTTATTTTCGTACCCGTTTTTCTGAGTTTCCTCATCGATAACTTCACCAGGTCTGGTAGCTTCTATCAACTGTAGTGTTGTTTCTGTAGAAGCACTATACTTCATTGTTATCGTTTCAATCAAAGGGATATAAGGCTCTTTAGGAATAGGAGGCACATTTGGGCTAGTCGTTGGTGTAAGTACCTCTTTAGAAATTGCTAAAGCATATTTTGTTGGGTATATTTCCTGTAAAAAAGAAGTATTGAGTGATAATCGTAAAGGACCATTTCTATCTAATTCATACCCTGTATTTGTAAAAGGTATATCAGCGACATACACTCCACTTTGAGCTGTAAATAAATCTACCGAAGTTCCGATAGTTTTGAAGGCTCCTCTATCAAAAATTGCCTTGGTTGCAGTAAAATAATTGTCATCTACCGATACACCATAATTTGCATATTGATCAGTAAAACTGACTTCTGGAGTATCTTTCCATACGATGTTAAAATCAATGCTTGTCCATGGTTTTTTAAAGACTTCGGGGTAATCTATGGTAAAGTTCGATCTCTTGATTGGATCAGTGGTAAAAGGGTAAAAAGGTTTTTTTGCATTGATCACTCCAGTATCATTTTCTAATACTAGTGATGTAACTTCTTCTACAGCTATATCTACTTTTATTTTGGTTAATGTATTAAGTGCCAGTCTACGATTGATATCATATCCCGCTTCAGTGGACTGATCAATCAAAAAACGAATTACTGGTCGATCTGTATGGTAATCTTCTAAATGAGTTTCTTTATGGTAGGCTACCACAGCAGGTTCATCTAAGACTATTTGAAATTTCAAAATCATTTGATTTTGTAGCAAAATCGACTCGCTGCTCAACTCATAAGGACCCAGCCACCCCTTCTCTCCGGTACAATAGACTCTTATATTCTCATTTAAAGATTCAAAAGAAAAAGTTTCTGAAGGCAATTGTATAATAGGTTGTGGATCATCTGGTCCTGCAGCAGGCGGTCGTTGATAATCGACTGTTATAGTTAGGTCACGAATCCCTTCTTGGAGCTCGAACAAGGTAGAAGAAAGACTAAAGCCTGTTTTTGCATCGGGCAAAGGGGGATATGTATCTATGGTCGACGGATATCCGAATGGCCACCAATCAACCTGTCCTTCAGGAAAATCACCTCCTATCCCATCAAAAGAATTTGCTATATCTGCAGCTTTCAGCTCTCTTAGATTGGTAATCGTTCCATTTTCGGGATTTGTTTGCGCTTCTTGATGGTTATAAATATTTTTCAGAAACGCGATACTTGCCTTATTCGCAACAAGCTCTTCTGAAGTTTTATAAATACGCTTAACCCCATTTTGATCTTTTCCACCATCTAATTCTGTGTTTTCTTTGATCCGCTCACTTGCACTTTTTTTGGCGATTTCAAAAAGCAAATGCACCTTATCTGCTTCAGGAGATAGTTTATCTACTTGTAGGATCTCTTGAAAATAAAAGTCTAAGTGCCTTTTGGTAAGACCATTGAATCTATCTTGTGAAAAAGTCAATAACCTTAAAAAACAGATAAACAAAGTGAAATGAGGAGTGACTCTACTATCCTTTTCCTGATCTGCAAGCGTGTTGGTTATTTCTTCTTTTAGTTTTTGATAAGCACTCTCTCCTCGTCTTGGGATCGTATTTTCATTAAAATCGAAATAACGAAATAAATCCTGCCAATTTCCAGAAGGCACCTGATCGTTATCGAGGTTAAAATAGTTTACGTTTTTGGCAAAATTATAAGCAAACAAAATCCAATCTTCGATATCCAAATCATGAAGTTTCAAACTATCTGGACTCAAGGCTTTGTTGAAACGTTGTTGTTGATCTCTTCCGTTTCTTCTTAAAATACTATCTATATATTCACAGTTTTCTGACATTGTTTTGCTTTAATAATTAAATATCAGTTCCTTCTTCTAAGTAGAATGGGAACACCACATTATTTCTTGAATTGGTGGCTCTTACCGTATATTCTACTTTTATAAACAATTCGCCTTGCAGGACATCGCTTTCGGAAATATCAATTCGATTTACATCGATTCTAGGTTCGTGATAGAGAATAGCGCTTTTGATCAATTCGGAAACATAAGTGATCAATGTTCTACTTAGGTTTTCGAATAGGAGTTCATCCAAATTGCAGCCGTACTGCGGAACCATTATTCGTTCTCCTAAACGTGTAGTGAGCAAAATCTCAAGACTACTTTGGATATCCTCTTCGTCTGAGATCATTTTTACTGCAGCAGCATCTCTATTAAACTCTGGCGGAAAGCTCCAACCAATTCCTAAAAATGACTTTTTATTTTCCATATTATCCTATCAAAACTGTTGGTTCTCCTACCACGATGGTACCTCCATGTGCGGTGGAATCTCCCATTCTTGCGGCGGGCATACCTCCAATCAATACTGTTCCTGAGCCGGCTACAATATTATCCGGGGGACCGCTACATGTAGCCATATCTCCAACTCTAGCGGCTGGCATCCCTGCGATTAAAACAGTAGGTTCTCCCGGAGGAAGGATCGGACCTCCCACATGTGGGGCACCTCCTGGGTTGACCATTGGGCAAACATGCATATCATTTACTCTTGCAGCTGGTGGCATATTTTTAAATTTTTCTATTAATTAATTTGAACCAATGACCCTTTTAATACCGCAGTTGCGCCAGAGGACACTTCAGCTCCGGCAGAACCTTCTGCCTTGAAAGAGGCACTTGCAGTAAGATTTACATTGGTTCCTTCAATATTTACATCGCCAGAGGCTTTAATTTCTATATTCCCAGCACTTTCCATCAAAATACCGGCGCTATCGATAGTAATCACATTCGAGTTTTCGTCTTCTACGATAATCGTACCTTCATCCTCATCGAGCGCAATTCTTTTTCCAGCAGGAGTGGTGATATTCAAGGTCTTTTTATCATCATCAAAAAGTACTTTCATCTCACTACGTGTTACAAAGCCTTTTTCGTGATTGTCATCACTTGCTGTAATGGGGGCTGGTTTGGCGCTACTATGTAGCATTCCCAAAACAACAGCATCATTTGGATCCTGATTAATAAATCCAACAATTACTTCGTCTTCTATTTCTGGCCGAAAAAAGGCACCTCTACTATCTCCCGCATCCAGGGATGCTATCCGGCACCAAATTCCTTGTTCTTCGTTATTTACAATCGGTAGTTGTACTAAAATTCTTTCTTCTCCATCGGGGTCGTCTTGTAATTGAGAAACCACACCTATTTGAAGTCCTTGTATAGCCGGTAATAATCCAGACGCTGGTTTCATATCGATCTCGTAGGTTTCAGAAAACCATTTGGGATCCAAACCAAATTGTGCATCTACGGTCCAGTTACCTTCGGTAATAGAATGGCGTACTCCGCTCACAAATATTTTGCCATTAAAACGGTCTCCTACACCTTCCAGCTTTAGAATGGTATTAGGTTTTACATCTGGTATGCCTTGAAATTTGACCCGGCCTCTAATTTTAGCTAATTGTTGAAATAACCATTTGGCATCGGCCCAGTTTTGCAGCTCAGAATCCGTTACCGCACCCCCATGCCTAAGTTCTACATTTTCTACTCCTATGGTATCTGCAAGGTCTGAAGCACTCAAATTACCATTGAGAGAAACCGCAGGATCGTTGGCTTCTATTTCCAGGAGCTCTTGATCTGCATAATTCCAAGCGTAAGAAGATACTTTACTGATTTGATGTCTCGCGTCAATCTCGGCATCAAAATCCAACATACTTGCTCCAAAAGTTATGGTTTCAATTTCTTCCTGGCCAAGATCTGGTGCAGCAATCTTGATTTCGCCGTCATCAACGATACAGATTTTACCATTGGCTTGTGCTCTAGACATGATAAAATCCCAATCTGAGGCATTGTACTGCACTAATTCTGTATGTGTATGTGTTGTTGCTTCAACATCATTACCAAGTCCATATGTCCCGATGATCTCTTCAAAAATATCGCTATCGGCACTATCGTAAAAATATTTGCTTTTTCTACCTACCGTCAGTTTAACAGCCTCATCTCTGCATTCTATGATTAGCTGATTGCTTTTAGGACGAATCCTAAGATTATGTTTGATGATGATTCCTTTGAAAATCGTAGCTTCATCAGAATGGTACCCTGCTGTAATCTCCACTTCTTTACCTGGGATCAAAAAATCCTCGTTGCTCAGTGGAAAATCTCTTGCGGATGGGTCACCATCGTTAATCACCAGCTTTGCGGTTGGTATTCTATTTACCTCTTTATCGACAACAATACTTTGTACCTGATATTTCTTGGAAAGCTCTTGTCCATCCATCAATATCTTGAAAGTAACAAGATCTGCGCTTTGAGAAGTTTGTATGACACCGCTATTATTCATTTAAGACTGTTTTTGTAATGGAGGAAAAAACAATTCTTGTCCTACCTTCAATTTTCTAAAATTGCTAATATTGTTTACTCTTGCGACCTCGAGATAGTACTTTGGGTCCCCATAGATTCGATACGTCATCAAAGGAAGTGTATCTCCTGCTTTTACTACTCGATAGTGGGTAAGGTCAGGCGAGTTGTTATTCTCTTCTGCTACTCGTTCTTCGGCTTCAATAAATCTTTTGAAAGTAGCTTTTACCATCGCTCTAAGTGGAGTACCGTCTGACTTGAACAGTTTGTACTCTACATCCATCGAAGTGAGAAAACACCTGAATGACAAAGATCCCCAGGTTATAATCAGATAATTGGGCTTATGTTTATCTCCGTTGTAATCGTATACCGCTTTTTTGAACGCATCCAGATCATCGATAATCCCATTTCCCTGATCCTTATACACCGTATCTCCAGAACTTGATAAAGGATCATCTCCATAGTGTATGATTACCCCTGTACGGTCAAAAAGAAAGTCCAATGTAAGGTCTTCGGGCAGTGATCTCACAAATTTGGGATCATCACCACTGGTTCCTTGAGCCTGTTCTTCCTGATAATCGGCTTTAAAAGAAAACGAATAGGTTTCCGGATTTAAAAGTGCTGTATACTTTAGATCCAAAAGCTCTTCCTGAAAGCGTTCATCCTTGAAACAGCGTATCACTAATTTCTGTAATTTACCTTCACTCATTTGTTCACTGATTATCGTTCTCCACGCATTTCAAGAATATCCATCACTTGTTCTACACAAGATGCGATCAATGCAGATTTTTCTTCTTTTCCGAAAGTGGCAACTGATTTTTGTCCTTTGCTACTTTCATCAACATTGATTTTGATATGCAACTCTTTAATTTCTATTGGCATTAGGTAATGGTTTTAAAATAGTTATAGGAAAGCTCCAAAGACTCTATCGATAGCTTGTTTTCCTCGGCATTAAAATCCTCTACAGTCCATTTTACCGGATAGGCATGTACCACATTCCATGTTAATAAGGGTTCATGCTTTTCGTTGAGCAATTTGATGGTGAGATTGATCGGTTGAATTTCAAAATCTTCAATCGCTTTTTTACACCATTCAATTAACCCAGAATCTATCAAAAGTCCTCTTTTTAGAACCAAATTGGGATATTTGGTTCGTACCGGAATTTTATGTTTAAACCTATTTTCTCCACCCTCAGCAATTTCTTCGGTTTCAAGATCTACAGAAAGACCCGAAACCGACTGAAACTGATGATCATTAGTCCTGTTTTCAATGTCCTGAAATTCGACTTTGAAATGAAAACCAACCGGTGGATAGTAAGCCGCCATATTAAACTAGAGATAATTTCTCGTGAACAAATTCTGCCGTCTCGATAGCAATCTCGTTACCGTCCGCTTTTAAATCTGTGGATTGAATTTTTGTAATGTAAGCACGTTCGGCTTTCCAAGTTACTACGGGCTCGTGTTTTTCGTCAAGCAAACTGATCGTTAAGTCACCTCTGTACTGCTCTTCTCCTTCTTGAAAATACACGGTTTTTACCCACTGCTCATAAAACTCTTTGTTGGTTTCTACAAAGGTTCCTCTTTTGATAGTGATGTTACTATATTTTGAAAGCCCTGGTTGCTTCGTTTTATGATATTCGTTATCTGCCCCTGCTCTATATTCGATCATTTCTCTTTCAAAATCCAATCCAGAAACTTCGGTACAATTAAATTCTGAATCTCCGAAAGACACTCTAAAATGAAACTTTGGTAATGGATATGTTGTTGCCATGTTTATAAACTTTATAAATTATTAAGATGATTTGTTATTTATGCCTCTTGCATTTTGTGAGAGAACTTAAGGATGATGAATTCTGCAGGACGTACTACTGCCATTCCTATTTCTACGATCATATTCCCTTCAAGAATATCTTGAGCGGTCATCGTTTCACCTAATCCTACATTTACATAAAAAGCTTTATCTGGTGTTGGACCAGTTAAGGCTCCTGCTCTCCATTGTAAATTCAAGAAATTGGTGATCATCGCTTTTACCTTCACCCAGGTATTTGCATCATTAGGTTCAAAAACAAATTGTTCTGTCGCCTTTTTGATAGACTCTTCGGCCATATTGAAAAAACGACGTACGGATACATATCTCCATTCGTTATCATTTCCCGCCAAAGTTCTAGCTCCCCAAACCAAGGTTCCTTTACCGGTAAATGTTCTGATGGCGTTAATTGATTTTCCTGTTCCGTGAACATTTAAGTCTTCCTGATCTTCATGAGAAATATGTATGGTAGGCTTGATCACATAGTTCATTCCTACATTTGCTGGTGCTTTCCAAACTCCTCTGGCATTATCTACTCTTGCATATACTCCAGCCATCCCACTACTTGGTGGAAGAATTACTGGTACTTGTCCGATTTCTGCTTTAATTCTATTGTATAAAGCGTTATCCGAAGCTTCCAGAGTATTCAATTTCACTGTAGTTGCAGGAATACTCGATGCTGGTAGTGCAGCGATAAGAAGGGATAGTTGCCCAGAGGCGATAAGTGTATCAATTTTAGCTTTTAAAGCATCTCCTGCAGCACTTGAAGAATGAATTCCTAAAGTATCATAAAGTCCTGGTTGATTTACAGAGATCTCATTGTTGATTTTAGATTGCGTATCATCCTCATTCAATCGATCAATACTTTTATTAAGATCAAGTACCGTTTGGTCTAACTCATCTGTTATCCAGGTATCCAAATCATTAGATTCTGCCGCGGCTCCAGCAGCTCTTCCTATTGCTAAAGCAGCATTCAAATTATTTTTTAGTCCGTTGATATAACTAATAACCTCATTGATTTTTGCCTGTAGACTTGGTACCAAAGCTACAGCAGCAGCGTCATCACCTGCGGCAGCAATATCCCCTTCTATAGTTCCTAAATCGGCAACCAGGGTATCTACAACCGTTGTATCTATATCATCAGAGATGTCTTGTGCAGCTTGTTGTACATCTGCAGGACCAGCAGCTGTTTGTGTCACATCTACCTGACTTTCATCATAGTTATAATCCAAAATGGTTTCTACGAATGGATAGTAAGCCGCACCGTATTTAATGAAATCTTTTTCCAGATTGATCCCATCTCTTAACCCTTGAATATTTGCATCTACAGGAGTACTATCATCATAAGCGTAGGTATCTATGATTGCAAAACGATCCTGTAACTTGTTACACTGTGTAAGAGCGCTATTGTATAATCCGTAGAAATCACCACTATTAGAAAGCGAGGTAGCATCAGGAAAAACCAGTAATGTAGGCTCATCTTCTTTTTCTACCAATTTTAATCCTTTGGCCAAACCTGGAGTTGTTTCTGACCCCAAAGCAACAGCGGTAACTGGCGCAGAACCTTCCCCATATTGTCCTACAGACATGATATAACATGGTCCTCCACCATTAGCAAAGTACAACTGTAGTGAGTAATACATAAGGAAAGGCGATTTGGTGGTTAAAGGTGGTATCGAAATAACATCGTCTTTAACATCAACAGTAATACTGTTTTCCAACTGTGCAAAACCAAAATATGTTTCATACTCTAACATCGAAGTAATACGTGTTGGAATTTCGTGAAGATCCCCCTCTGCTTTATTTGTTGCTTTTTGAGTATACCCAATGAAAGCAGGGATAGCAGTTTCTACTTGAGCTACAGAAGGGGGAAACTTTGCGATTTCCTCAATGTAAACTCCTGGTGTGCTGTACGTTGCCATAATTGTGAATTTTAATTTGTATTAAATTTTTAAATAAATATTTCTGAATAAAAATCGTCTTCAATAACCTTTAGTTGTTCTGGGCCTGGATTCGGAAAAAACAACTGTTCTCCAGAATTGGAATTACCTCCAGAATTACCCGGATTGCCTCCTGAGTTGCCAGGGTTACCTCCTGAATTACCCGGTCCAGTATCTGGGCTAGGGTCTAAGTCCGAAGCTTCTATAGTTACAAAACCTTTTTTGGTAAGAGGTTCTTTTTGTATGGTTGTATATATGTTATCCCCTTGTAGATCTATATATTGCCAAAAGGTTTTTCTATTCTCAAACCGTAGTAAAGGAGCCACTTCGACTTCTGGTAAACACCCAAGCGTCTGATTTGAGCTACCGGGAATTTCTACCGTAACATCTTCTAAAAGATCAGCATTCGAATCTCCTTTGACCATCATTTGTATGTATCCGAGTAGTCCGTTTCTTTTTTGGGTTTCTATATAGGTGTTTAAAACCGCCGCATTTTCGGGAACTTCGATATCCGTATCATCGATAGCTAGAATAGTTTCCAACCCCAAATCATCTACAGGGGCTATCTCTTTGGTAAGTATATCATGTATAATTTCTCTACTGCCCTCTGGTTGTAATAGAAAATCTGTATGTATGGCCTGATCAGTAAAAAAATTGGGAAATGCATTGGATTCACTATCTGGTCGCTTATTAGAGAAGTAATACAACCTGTTTTCTGAAGCCTCTAAGCTGTTTGTATAATTATTGAAATAAGTATCAGAAAATCGAAGCTCAAAAGTAAACACCTGGTCATCAGTCATTTCAACTTTTGGGCAAAATGCAGTAGCACTCTCACCAACCTTGTTATATTCTTCTACATTTACAAAAAGGAGTAGTTCTGAACCTGTATTTCGTAAAACAACCTTATGATTTTGCAATAATCTTTTGGTTATAGGAGTTGGGGTAATCTTTAAAAAGTTTAAAAAATCATAACCTGCTAATTGCGATTTCTTTTCTTCATCAGATAAATCCACAAATTTATCAGCGCCGTCATCCAAATAGAAATCATGATGAATTGTAATCTTAGCCAAGAGTCGGTATACTATTTGGAAACTCATTAATTCTTGTTTAAAGTTGCATTAATGTTTGTGATTACAGCTCCTTGAGATTGAAGCACATCTCTTTCTATTTCTAAAAGTCTTACCTTATATAATACAGAAGGGTATTGTTTCCCTCCCAAAACACCCCAGATGTAACTCAACTGTTCAAAAGAAGGCGTATATAACTCAGTAATAAATTTAAAATCTCCAAGTCCCTGCATTTCAGCCTCATCTCGATTGAAATTGGTGTTTAGATGTGTGAACACGTTTTTACCTTGAAAAAATTCAATTATTCTGGAAACACTTTTTAAAGATTCTGTATATAAATTATTGTTAGCGCTAAAAAGAATGTAAAGGTTAATATTCACTTTTGGGTTCTTATAAGAGACCGTTGTTCCTTCCACCTTATAATTGGGAACATTTTTCAAGGTAGATTCCTCATCGATATTGATCAATGTTAAAATAATATCGGATTCTTCATTATTATCCTCTCCAGAGGCAATGGTTGCTATGTTAGCTAACTCTACAGGGTTTTCATCTGTAAAATAGCCATTCAACTCTTCTTTAATTATTTGCAATACCTGAAAAATCATTTTATATCAGTTAATATTTGAGCATAGCACTATACGCTATACTTGGACTATAATAGCTACTTCACATAAGTGCATACGACACCCACGCTAAAAAATAATCTCTGACATATAGACTCATATAAGAACTATATGAATCTTCATCTTCTCTAAAATCGATAGGAAGTTGATTTATCTTAATAGGGAAAAAATAAATCAAGTAAATTACATGCGAAAAGCACATAATTTTTTAAGGGGTAACTTGTGTGAAGATACAAAAAAAGCGTATTAAAAATGTTATCTAAAAATTAATTTTAAGTTTTGTGGTTTTAACGTAAAGCAAGTGACAATAAGCCATAACAGAGTTTTTGTATTTAGATCTTTACTCAAAATCTTTTTGTTTTCTAGAAAAAACAAGGCTCTTTATTTACCCGTTATCGCAGCGCAAACTAGCTTTTTCCTCACCTGCTCTTCTAACCAAAAACGCAAACCAAACTTCATAAAGTCCAAACGAATTCTAATTCGATCATAACGAATACTAAAAGCACCTCTGAAGAGATGAATGAAGGTGCTACTTTTACATTAAATAGCCAACCTCAAAATAAAGCTGTTATGAAAAAGGTAGTCATAATAATTATCCTGTTTCAAAGTTTTCAATTCCTTCAAGCACAAAAGGGATTTGAAAAATCTGAAAAGTATTTGGTAACAACCGAAATTACTGATCAAGGACAGGAATATCCTACATACGTCGTTAATTTGGTGCGTTCTGATAATAGCTCCGAAAAAATATCTACGCTAACGATTAACGACACAGAGCTTTTTGAGGATATTTTTATTACCACTTTAGAGAACCCCGGCCTAAATGGGGTCTCTGAAGTGATAAAAATGGAAGTAGAATATCTGGCTTGCTGTGCGCATGTGGAATCCTTTTACTATATGGTACAAGAAAACGGAGAAGTAACAGCGTTGCCTGAGCTTAAAAATATATACTGTGAAGAATCTGATACTGATTTTCAATATATATTCCCGAATCAAGAATATGGAATTGATGGTAACATACTAAGTACTCAAACTTTTTATAAAAGTACATCCGATACTAAGTATGTAAGTCTTAAACAGAGTTTTACCTGGAACCAAAATGAAGGGATTACAGGAATCTCAAAAACGACAGCCATTACAGGATATTAGTAACCTTTACACAACTCAATCTGATAAACAAAAAGGGGGAAACTTTTGTTTATTATACCGACAGATCGTATGATCTGTCGGTTTTGTTTTTAATGATGCCAATGCCAAACTCAGTTTTAATTATATTTGTTACCAACCAGATCTATCTTTTATGACCCTTTTAAGACATATAAGTTTCTTTTCTTTAGTCCTAATTGCTTTTACTAAGAGCACTTTTGCTCAAAATAACCAATTACGAGCCTATACCCTTGAAGATGGATTACCGCAATCACAGGTTTATGATATCATTCAAGACGAGATGGGATATCTCTGGTTAGGAACCCAAGGAGGAGGATTATGCCGCTTTAATGGAGAAGAGTTCGAAATCTGGAACGAGACCGATGGTTTACAATCTAACTATATTCATGCACTACACTCTGCCAATGATAGCCTTTTCATAGGAACTAAAGGAGGTCTATCCATAAAAACCAAAAATAAATTCACCAATCTAGAAGGTCCTAGAATCAATAAAATATATAGAATTAATAACAAGACCTATCTAGCTACAAATATTGGTATCTATCGATATGACAGAAAACTAGGGTTAAAAAAGATCAACCTCAACGCCAAAATCAATACCAGTATCATTAGTGATATTGCCTTTGATGGTAAACTCTATTGGATAGCAACCAATAAGGGACTTTGGAAACTAAATAAAATTCAAAACAAAGCTACCATTATGGAGCGCCACAGTGCCCATGATTTTACTGCTGCTATCTATCATAAAAACAAAATATTTGCCGCGGCAGTTGATCAAGGGATTTTGATTCTTAATACAAACTCAAAATCTTATGGTAATTATTGGGTGTCTAAACCACTAAGAGTGACCAATGTTTCGGTTCATAATGATAGTGAACTATGGTTTGCCACCGACAATGAAGGGATAAGAATAATCGACGCGAATACTCATGCACAAAAAAGAGTGATTAATAGACGTAATGGTTTATCAATATCACATATTCGAAAAAGTATCGTGGATCGCCAATCTAATATTTGGATCGCTACTTCTGGTGGTGGGTTTTATAAATATTTTCAGAACAATTTTATACACTATGATCAGGATACCGGATTAAAAGGTAACCGGGTTTATGCAGTTCATCAAACCAAAGATGGTATATGGGCATCAAACTCTGAAGTAGGTTTGGTAAAAATTGATTCCTTGGGTATACACCATATACCACAGGATGATCGCCTATCCGAAGTAAAAATTAAAACGATTACAGAAGACCTAAATGGAAACATTTGGGCAGGAACGGACGGTAAAGGAATATTATTTAAGAAAACAAAACTCGTAGATAGTATCGTCATCGATTCTAGCAAAATTCAGGATTCCCAAACCGAATCTGTAGTGCAAATAGATACAATCAAGAAAGTGGTTTACGAAAACTTTATTATCGATAAAGATAATGGTATCCCATCAGAATGGATAAGGACTCTTCATATTGATAAAAACAAAATATGGGCAGCATCTTATTCTTCTGGAATTTTCAGATTCAAGTATGACTCGATAAGAAACCGAATTACACAACTCAAAAAATTTGAAAGGCGCAACGGAATTAAAGATCTACAAATCCGATACATGAAGCAGGATTCGTTGGGTAAAATTTGGTATGCTACCCAAAATGGTCACCTAGGTTACATCTACAAAGATCGTGTTACTCATCTCGGAAACGTACTTAACCAAAAGACTGCTATAAGCACATTGCTTTTTCACAAAAACAAATTGTTTATAGGTACTGCAGGTAGAGGGATTTGGTGGTCTGATTTAGAGGATAAAACATTTTCGGTTAAAAAGTTAAAAGGAAGAAAAAGACCCTATTCGGATAATATTTATCAAATGATATTCGATGATCAGGACAACTTATGGGTAGGAAGCGAGAGAGGAGTCGACAAAATAGAACTCAATCAATCCAACGATATTGTAGATATTTTTCACTTTGGTAGAAATGACGGTTTTTTGGGTATCGAGACTCATCTTAATGCCGTGACCAAAGATAAAGATGGAAATTTATGGTTTGGTGCCATTTATGGGCTTACCAAATACGAACCTACAGAGACGACCAAAGTCACCGTAAAACCCAGGTTGTTTTTTGAAGATGTTGAAGTAGCCTATCAAAGTATTGATTCGATTAACTTGAATTCGTGGACCAATAGTCCTAAGGTGCTAAAACTTAAACCACATCAAACCGAATTATCCTTTAGCTACAAAACGATAGATTTGGATCACCCCAACGATATAGAGTATCGATTTCGATTGAATAATTCAGAATGGAGCCCCTGGTCTTCTGAAAGTAAACAAAATTTGGCAGGATTGGCATATGGCGCCCACTCCTTTACTGCACAATCCCGTAATTATAGATGGGAAGAAAGTGATAATGCCAGCTTTAATTTTTTTATCGATAGTCCTATTTATGAAAAGACTTGGTTTCAGTTATCTGTTTTGGCCGGAATTCTATTGGTTTTAGGAGGATATGCGCTAACCTATATCAGACGTGTGAAGCGAAAGAATAAGGAAGAAAGAGAACGCTTACAAATGCAAAATCATCTACTTTCTCTAGAACAAAAAGCTTTACGTTTACAAATGAATCCTCACTTTATATTTAATGCCCTGAATGGTATAAAAGCGATGGGAACCAGTAACCCTCAACGCATGAATACCACTATCAACACTTTTGCTACTTTGCTAAGAGAAACCTTGGATAACTCAAGAAAGGATTACATTACACTGGATCAGGAAATACAGACCTTAAAACACTATATAGAAATAGAACAATTAATGGCTAACAAACCATTTACCTATACTATTGCTATAGATTCTGATCTTGATCCAGAAGAGATTCTAATTCCTCCTATGCTCATTCAACCTTTTGTTGAAAATGCAGTTAGGCATGGGATTTTGAAAGGTGTACGTGACGGAGAACTGCAGATACAGTTTCATACAACCGAAGAATTCTTACATTGCACTGTAATCGACAATGGACAAGGAATTTTTCAATCCCAAAAAATTAAAACAAATACCGACCATCAATCTATGGCCTTGACGGTAACCAGAGAACGATTAGAGTTCATATCAGGAAAAGATTCCTTGAATATTGAAGAAATAATGACCAACGGAAATACGGTAGCAGGAACACAAATTGCGTTCAAAATACCATTACAAACTGACTATTAAGACTATGCTAACAGCGATTATTGTAGACGATATGCCCGATGCCTTACAGCTTTTAAAAAGCGATATAGAGGCCAATCATCCAGAAATTAAAATCATCGATACTGCTCAAAGTGTTGTGGGAGCTGCAAAATCTCTTCGCAATAAAGAACCCGATATCCTTTTTTTGGATATCATGCTGGGTGATGGAACCGGTTTTGACGTTTTGGAAATTTTTCCGGAGCTGCAATCCAAAATCATTTTTGTGACCGCAAGTGATGAGTACGCCATACGAGCTTTTAAATTTGCTGCTATCGATTATGTATTAAAACCTTATTCTAACGAAGAGCTAGCGCAAGCTATCGCCAAAGCCAAAAAACAAATTCAACCCAACAAAGAGCGATTGAATATTTTGAAAGATACTTTGTCGGCACCAGAACAAAAACCCGATAAAATATCGCTTCATACACTAGACAAGATCATTATTGTAAATCTCGATGATATCATACGATGTGAATCGGATAGCAATAACACCATATTTTATTTACAGGATGGGCAAAAAATATTTGTGACCAAAACTCTTAAGTATTTTGCAGATATGCTCAAAAACTATCAGTTTTTGAGAGTACACCAGAGTCATTTGGTCAATTTACAGTGTATTAGTGCCTTTATCAAAACTGACGGAGGCTATTTGATGCTGAAAAATGGCGAAAACATCCCTGTTTCTGTTCGAAAAAAGAATGAGGTAATGGAAATTTTGGATCGACTTCATCGATAGCAAACAATAGCTATCTTCCATCGATCTATTCAAATATGTCTTCGCAATTTTGTGATTCGCAATTATTGCCGCGTACTGATTCTCTGGGATTTGTAGTTAGACATGAAATATCAATGGATTCCCTAGTAAATGAATCACTACCACCCCTAATTGTTCTGTAGTCAGACAATCTAGCAATAGTCCATTTCTCAAAATCCAGTTTTCTTACTTTTTTCATGATTTTATTATTTGTAATTAGCTAATTAAAAAAAATCAAAAATATCATCGCATTCTACAGACTCACAGTTATTTCCTTCTACAGATTCTCTTGGACGGGTGGTTAAATCACACTCCTTATCGTTGGTGTAGGTAATTTCAATCCCTCCCTTTATGGTATCCATATTAGAAATTTTGGCCACCTTTAATTTTTTCAATTGTAACCGCTTACTTTTTGCTTTCATGAGTTTGTATTTGATTGCGTCTTTCTAAAACTACTAATAATAAACTTTATAGTCTGTCTTATCAGTAAACTACCTCTACGTTTTCCGGAAAAACACTTTTCAAAATTATGATTTTCAGAATTTTACGTAAATTAAATCAATAATTAAAAATGAGAACAATTATAATTATTCATCCTGTTTTTGAAGCTGTTTGATAAAGTAAGAAGGATGAATTCCATTTTTCTTGTAGAAAGATTTTGAAAATGCCTGGCTGGTATTAAATCCAATCTCCTTGGCGATAGCTGCCATGGTATATTGTTTAAATTTTTTATCCTCTTTTAGTTTTGTTACCGAATAATCGATTCTTAAATCATTAATATAGGTGCTAAAACTCTTGTTTTTATATTTATTTACTACTTTGGAAAGATACTTGTAATTAGTATTAAAACGCTTGGACAGGGAATTCGTAGTAATATCTGGCTCCAAAAATCCTTTGTTTTCTTCAAATCGCGTAAGTTGATTCAAAATATCTGCTACGATATCTTCGGCGATACCAATTTCGGTATCCTGAGTATCCGCTATTAATTCTTTTTTCTTCTCTTTATCATTCGAGATCGTAGTAGTAGCGTTGTACAATTCATTAAATTTTTCTTGTACGTTTTTCGTTTTATATAATTCTGAATCCAAAAAGCCAGAAAAAGAATACTGATAGAAATAAGTCCGATAGTAATATAAGAATAGGATTTCTTCTCATTCTCGAGAGCATCAATAATTTCTTGTTTTTCGGATAGTAATCTTGGGGTGTCGTATTTCTGAACCACGTTTTTGATCAAATACTTGTAATCACTATTCAAGCTACTGTCGATGGCTAAGCGTCTTTCGATATATTTCAAATGTAGATCCTTATCCCCGCTTTTTTTATAATGTTCGATAAGTACATCATAACTATTTCGAATCTCTGGAATCGCCATATGATTCTTGCTGTATATTTCATCAACTTTTTTATGAGCTTCCAGGGCCGTTAATGGCTCTCCCAAAGCAGATAATGTCTTACCCAAGTAAAAATAACCCATACTCAAATTTGCCGTACTTACCGGATCATCTGTATCCGAAATCAAATCAATTGACTTTGTTAAGCTATCTTTTGCAGCCTGGTAATTCTCTTTATAAAACTGATTAATTCCTTCATTAAGAATAAAGTGAGATTTCCATTCATAAGTATCTTCTAGAATTGTAGAAAACGAATATCCCGCTTTATTAAACAAAGAAGCAGAATCCAATTTTCTGTGATGGATATATGCATCAGATAACGCAAATACTGTTGTAAAATAGTCCTGCGGTTTTTTCTCTTTGAATTCTGTAAAATAGGCAACACATTTTCTTAACGTAGGAAGACTGGTCTCGTGCTCTCCTACATGGGCCTTGATCAAAACCATATCCACAAGTGCCTGATGGTAGTAGAATTCTTTATTGTGTTTTTTGGCTTCTTCGGTGACTTTTAAATAATAATCAAACGCTTTTTTGAAATTGAAAGTATTATAATAAATAGTAGCTTTATCCTGATAGGCAAGTAATGGATAGCGAGCATTATTCAGAGGTTTACTTAAGGCAATAACACTATCATTGTATTGCTGTGCGAGATCGTAATCGCTAATCTTGGAATACAAATAGAACCCATCAGCAAGCACAAGACTATCGTTATTCTGTCTCGCTTTTTTGATATATTCCTTAAGGATTTCCTTGGCTAATTGTACAGAATCACTTCTGTGTTTGTAGTACGCTCTTCTTAATACTTTATAATCTTCCTTTGTTTCGTTATCCACTTGATAAGCATGTGAAGATAGGGAAATAGTAAACATCAAAAGGATAAGACCATACAAGCGTACGTTGTAATTCATGAGGATAGGATTTCGAATATCATCTAAAGGGGTAATCATAGTATTATCTAAAACTCTAAACGAATATTTATCATAAATATTTGGACGTTATAATCCTTACTTCAAAAACAAACCCAATCTCCTGGATAGAATTACAACTTCATAAATATACTTATTTATATTTAAGCAACAATCAAACACAAAAACCTTACAATCAATTGTTTATATAAAAAATTTAACAATACGGATTCATGGAATTGGCAGCCTTTTTTCCGGAATCCGTAGAGTTATCACTTGGTATCAAGCCTATTGCACGTCTATATTTGAGTGTCAAGTGAACAAATTATGAATACAACTAAAAACACAAATACGTCTGTATTAAAAGCGGCAGCTTCATCCCCAATGAAAGTGGTACATCGTAGTGTTTCTTTTGGAGAAAAGGGAAGTATTAATCAAAACCCTATTTACAACAAAGTGTCAAGTATTGACACATTTTCTGAAAACAAAATATCGAAAACATCGATTATTAAATTAATCCCTCAACCCAAAAAAACAATAAGACACCAACCTTCTTTAGTTATCGCGGATGTTATAGTCCGTACAAGAGATGAAATATTTCTTCATACCATAACACAATACATTATTAGCAACATTGCCAGTCCAGACCTTAATGTGAGTAGAATCATGAGAGTGGCACACATGAGCAGGACTCAATTACATCGCAAACTCAAGAGTTTATCCGGGCTTTCTACAACAGCTTTTATAAGATGCATCCGCCTGGAAAGAGCTGCTTATCTACTACAACAAAATGTGGATAATGTCACTCAAATTGCATATCGAACTGGGTTCTCCGATCATTCTTACTTTACAAAATGCTTTAAACGTAAGTATGGTGTTTCTCCTTCGGACTATATTCGAAATCACAAGGTATCTTACCTCCTTTAACCTCTTTTATTTGTGGTAAAAGTTACAGGTTAAGCCAATAAGTAACTTTCAGCACTATGGATCGGGTACGAACATCAAACGCAAAACGATCTAGGGGATCCACCTCACCAGTAAGGAAATTATCAGTATACACCAAAATTAAATCTGATACAGGAGCAAAACGCCATTGAATACGAGCATTGATATTGGTGTTATCGCTTTGAGAGTTGTATTGTACAAATAGTGAAGTAAATACACTTTTTGAAAACGTATAATCCACACGAGGACTAATCAAAAAAGTTTCCCTGCCTCCATCCAAATGAGGTAAATCGAAGTAGTTTACCGCATAATTCAAGGAGAATGAACCTCGGGGTTGGTACCTGATGGTAAAGCTACCTCTTGTTCCGTAACGCCAACCATTAAAATACTCTCCGATATAAGGGCTTAAGCTCCAACTAAATGCTTTTCTTCGATCACTCCTAAAATTACCTGTAAAACTAAAATAGGAAAAGTCCTGATCCGCATCCAATTCTAAAGAATCAGTACCTGTAGGATCAAATGGATCAAACAAATACACATAATTATGATTAAGATTAAACTGAAAAGTAGCACGCTCTGCCAATTCTCCTCCCCACCCTACAGAAAAGAAATGATCTGTTTTACCAAACTCAGGTCTCCAAAATACATCCGCTTCAGCCCTATAGGTGTGGTTATTCATAAATTCATTTTGAGGGTAATATCGAAGTTCTGTAACTGGATTAATCCTAAAATAATTGGTTCTTGGCACAAACCCTACTTCGGCATTATAATCTTCATCCACGTACTCATGACTCCAAAGCACACCAAATTTTCTGGTGTTGTAGTTTAAAGTACTTCCTTGAGCAATAGCTATATCGGTATCTGGCGTAAAGGTCCCATGCACAAAGGTCTTCCCTGACCAGGTATTATCCCTGGTGGCATAATTAAAATCTATTCCTGCCATCCTGTTATAACGATTAATATCCAGGGTGTCCAATCCATCAATATCAGCTACTTGTCTGTTTACTGCGATGAATCCAATATTCGATCTTGTCCATAGTTTACGTTGCGCAACAGCTACTCCATAATTAACACTAGGAATCCCCTGTTCTTGGCTAGAAGCTGTTTGCATATTCAAAAATCCAATTCGGGTATTGGGGTCAAGCTTTCCACTTATTCGTAATCCGCCATATATCCTGTTCTGAACTAGTTCTTCGGTACGTACATCCTCTCCAACACCGATTCTTCTGGAAAAAAAGGGTTAATATTTGCGAACCCAAACTGTCCAAAAAGATCTGCATTTTCCAGAAAGAACTGTCTGCGTTCTGGGAAAAAGATTTCAAAACGATCCAGGTTGGTAATTTGCTCATCTACTTCTACCTGAGAGAAATCAGGGTTCACCGTTAAATCCAAATTAAGTCCTGGCGAAAGTGCTATTTTGGCATCTCCTCCGGCTTCAAAAAAAGTATCAGAGGGTGTATCATCTTCGAAATCTTTATTTACCCCAGAAGATACGAAGGGAATTAACGAAACTGCACTACTTTTTGTTGTCAGTTCTTCTTCCCAAATCATTTCAGCAGGATACGCCAAAGTAAAAACAATCTGATTTCTTGGCACTCTGGAATGTGTACTAATCTCATTGGATTGGGAATCGAAACGGTAGCAAGAGAATCCCCATTTCTTGGATGGTGTGGGGTATCTGAGGGTGCTAAATGGGATTTCTAATTCGGCAGTGTAATATCCATCGTATTTTTGGGCTTCTCCTTTCCATTTGTTATCCCAAGAAGTAGAAAAATCTCGTAAAACGTTTCCTCCATTACTAATGATTCCTTCTCTGCGAACTCCCTCAGGGTTAATTCCAAAATAAAGTGCATTGGTACCATCATCAAAAGTATCGAAAAGCAATGTGATATTATCCGCACCTCCCGCTCTGTAATCCCTACGAAGAGAATTAACTATCCAATCATTACCCGCTGCATAACATTTGATCCCTATATAAAGATTCTTTTGATCGGTGCACATATAGATTTCTGTCTGTGCTTTTGCAGGAATAGAATCTGACGGAAAATATTGCACAAAATCTTTTGCCGGAGTTAGTTTACTCCACACTCCCTCATCCAAAACACCATCGATCTGGATATCTTCATTGGTAGTACCTACTGTGAATGATTTCTTCTGAAAAATATCGGTTTGTGACCAGCTTATTGATACCGAAAGCAATAAAAGTAGAACGATTAATAATCTCATTTCAGGATCTTCGAATGGCTATTAGTTAGGTAATATCTTGTTACAATTCCCTAAAAATAGAATACCAAAATTTAGTTTCTGTTAAAATTATGACAAACTAGAATCTCGACAGTCCCTCACCCATTTTCATTGAGGATGTGTTAACCTTTATTCATAATTCTCATAAAGCTTTAGACATACCCAGTAGTAGGGTATTACTTCAACATAAATTAAAATTACATACCAATGAAAACAAAAATTAAGATGGTGATCTTAAAAAGAAACATGGTAATGGCATTCGTTTTAGGAATAGTCATGACCAGTAATTTATGGTCACAGCAAATCCTTTTGGATAAACCGGTAAAGGCAGGGGAACTTACATTATTCCCAGATTTGAACGATCAAAATGTATACTATTATTTATCAGACAAACCCAAAATAGGGCTAGATGATAAAGGCAGGCCACAATTCTCTTTTCTACGATTTGTTGAGAACGTGGCCTCGGGAAGTGACGAGGAGGCGAGAAAAGAAGGAGAAGGAGGTGGAATTGTGCATGCCGTAATTCAATTAGGAGTAACCGAAGATCAATTACGAGAAGCAAGGACCGCCCTGCGTAGGATCAATAACCGAGGGAAAATTGAAGGCCCTATTGTGTACAAAGGCGGTACTATAGCCTTAATTTCTTCATTTACAGATACGGAAGGAGATTTGACGAAACAGGTGATCGGTTTGGGTAAAGCTCCTATTCTAGATGGGCAAAAAGCCGCTGTATCTATGGAACTGACCAAAAAGGGCGCTAAAATTTTATGGCAATCTTTCAAGACCCCTACTCCCGATATGAGTATCTCATTCGAAATGGAACTTTCCGGTTTTCGATCTCCCATACGGGCGTTGCTAGAGGCTAACTTTGATCAAATTTATGAACACAAAAACTTTGAGGCAGCTGTAGCATCACCGATTCTAGCCGCCGAAATCAAAGCCTCTTTTGAAGATTTAACAAAAAATGGGGCGATCAAATTAACGCAGGTTGGAGAAGATGAAAACATGGATAAACTCATCGAGATGGCGTATAGTAAACTTACGCGTATGATGTTTGAGCCTGTAGAAGGTACAGGAACACCGAATTTGGGACAACTCTCTTCTACACTAGGTACAGGTGGCCAGACCAGTATGTTAGATCGGGCAACAAATATGCTGAATACAGCCAATAGACAATCTAATATCCAAAGTTACAATGTACCTGAAGAACAATTGAATCGGGATATTACGGAGGAAGAAGCAGCAGAAATACAAAGAAACCATAGAGAAGGAGAAACGGAAAGTAGTAACTCTCCTCAACAGGGGAGGAATCAAAACTCAGGAAGTAATGGTACTCCTTCTCTGGCAATAGCCGCAAGTTTTGAGATGAAAAGAGTCCGCCAACGAGGGACATTTACACTAGATTTCAACAAGTATTTAGCCGATAATCTTGTGGTTCGATTTGATGAAAATTTTGGTCAGATCAACTGTGAAGCTTGCTTTAGAGAAATCAATTTAGACGATCCTTTATATAAACAACGTGAAATCGTTGCTTTTTTGGATGGGCTTAATTTCGAAGATTTCGGTAAATATATCAACTATGTAAATGTGATTATGAAGAAAAAGCACGAAGAAGGAGAAATCACCATAGACGAAGTACGGATTGACAGAAATAATTTTAATGCATCTGGTAATAATTTTAAAATGCTTTACGGATGGAAAGGCGATAACAATCGAAAGAACTGGGAAAAATATCAATTCAAGACCGAATGGAATTTCTTTGGTGGAGTAAAGGTCGAAAAAGATTGGGAAGAAACCATTACTAATACCATACCCATTGCTCCTCCTTTTAGAAGAACAATTATTGACCTGGAAGCCGATCCAGACATTATCAAGGATGCAGGAGTACGATTTATTGAGGTTGTTTTGCACTATGAAATCGCAGGTAAGAGACAATCCAAGCGTTTAAAACTTAATACAAGATCCCAACAATTTTCCGGTCAGCTAGAAATCATACAAGAGCCTGATAATTTAAACTATGACTACGAAATCACCTGGTATATCCCAGGAAAAGATGCCATCTCATCTGGTAAATCAACCAGTAATAGTTCTATTCTTTTTTTAGACAATTTATCTGATAAAATTTAAAACAAATACAATGAAAAACTCAATCATAACATACATATTCATTGGGATATTATATTTAAACATCCCAATGATTCAAGCACAGGTTACCGACTCATCGGTTACCGATAGAGAAGAACAACGATATCCTGGAGTCACTCCAGAGGACAGACAGGTTATATCAGAATACGCGCAATTGGTTACCGAAGCCAGAAGAAATATATTAGGGGTATACAGTAATGTAATGACTGACCTTATCGATAATGTATTGACCGGTACCGAAAGTAGTACAAGAGTGAATATGGGGCCTGTAATAGCTAATCAACTGACTCTAGAGTTAACCAGTCGATTAAATCAATTAACACAAGGGCTTCCTTTATTTTCAAGAAGTTACCAATTACTGAGAGCTATGCAACAAGAACGAGATCGTGCAGCGGCCGCTTCTCAACGTTTTGATATCATTTCGCATTTTAGACAAGAAAGGGCTAGAATTCAAGATGCTTTATCTCATACGATAGAAAGCGATGTAAGGGACCAAGTATTACGAGAATTTTCCAGTTTACCCCCGGATTCAGATCGCACCATTTATTTAAGAAGATTACAGGATTTCAACCATCAACATAGCGGTAATCTATCTCGACTGATCCCTAATCAACATGTAGCTGAATTTAGAACCATAGTGAGATACCTCAATTCGTTTAGAGTGCGCACTAGCAGGCAAGGTGTAATTTATATCAATATTCATGTTGGTCCGTTTACCGTCTCTGGAAATGGGGATTATGATGGCTTGGAAGCAACTTTCCCTTGGTATCGCTATCAAAACCCTAAATCTGTTAAGTTTACTATACTTGCTCCCATGGGAGAATTACTACAAGAAGAATTAAATAGATTAAGAAATGCACACCGAGGTTTGTACAACTCTATCTTTGACATACAAGTAGTAAAAGTAGTTCGTTTTGAAGCTCGGGAAGAAGGCAGAGTGGACGCATTACCTGGAAGAACCGAGATCATAAGATATCCAAATGGGGTATTAGGAAGAAATAATCATTTTAGACAAGGGTTTCTTCATCCAAGGCAAAATTACACAGAAGCTTTTCGACGTTTTTATCAATTTGTAGAAACCAACGAAGCACAATATCAACAGTTAGGAAATGAATATCAAAACTCGAATTGGACTCCAGTAAGAGATGTTAGATTTGAAAGAAGACTCTAAATCCTATACTTAACAAATAAAAAAGAGGCTTAAATAGCCTCTTTTTTGTACGAAGACAAATTACTAAATCCCTCTCTAATGTATATATAAGTAATTGTCTTCAATTGTTTTTATCTCTTCCTGTACCAATTCATTGTTCAACAACTTAGTAACTGAACAATAGATAGGCTTATTTTTGTCAAAACTTAGTTCCAATTCGTTAATAACAACATTCATCTTATCAGAAAACAAGATCTCTTTGTGATGCTGAACTCCATTAAACCAATAAGAAAAAAGAACCTCAACACTATCAAAATCTTTACCGAAATTATCAGTGTCAATTTCGATCTCAATTCTTCTATTACCTATATATTGAGTATCAATAGGGGTAGTTATATCAATCTCTGAACTACATTCTGCTTTCTCTTTCCACTCCAAAATTGTTCTTTTGCCTTCAATATCGATTTCAGTAATTCGATATCGCATAGGAGTATCTACATAAATAGCATAAGGAAACGAAATATGATAGGTATGTAAATCCGTATTTTTCTTCAAAAATTTCACCTCTTGTTTCACGCTTTCTACACCATCAACACTTTGTGCTTCAATCTCTACTATTTTCATGAATAAATCAGGGCGGATATTCTCCTTGAAATCATAACATTTGATTTCTAAACCCGCATAGGCCGGAGGGATTTCTTCGTTAAGGTCAAGTTGTTTGACTACATCTGGATATTGTTCAATATCCACTTTGATCGGTAATGCATCGGATTGGACAATTCTATTTTCTATAATTTCTTTATCCTCCTCTTCTTTAGTATACAAATGCTCTTCTACTTCTTTTGATCCCGCATATTCTATATCTGATTTTCCTAAAAAGTCAGCATAAAAAGAATACTGTAAGCTAAGACCCAAAGTTTTCTTTTTGAGGCAATCCATAAGAATTTGAGATTCGTATTGGTTTAATCGAATAGCGAACACCCTGGTTTTCCAATATCCTCTAGTGGTCGACACACTTTCTTTACCACTTGACTCCAACACTCCTTTTTTTACAACATCTTTTTTTGAAGGGTTTGTACTGGTCGATGGTATAATTAATTGGGTGTGTATGCCCGTAATAGGTAAAGGAATTACTTTTGACTTTGAAGGGAGTTTCATTTTCGCTCTTTTCAGTATTTCCTTGTCTAATTTCTCCATCTCCATCCCTACCTGTAATAGACTCATAAAACTCTTTTCGCCCTGATCATTATAGCATTTAGATCCGGTATATCGCATATCTAAAAACTGAAAATCAGGCGTTCCATCGGATAGTTTTTTAATTCGCAATTTACCCGGTTCGTAATAAAACACATGGGGATCGACTTGATCTTTATAGAGGGAAACTCCGTCAATCATTCTTTTTGAATCATAGACTGGTTGGCCATAAACCCAACCTGTTGTAAGAGCAATTACGACCCAATGAAAAAACCTCTTAAAAAGAATCTCGACCCCCATGATTTTACTATTAATACTATTGTTGCTCTTCATTTTTTCTTCTTCAGGCTCCTCTTTTTTCTTCTTAAACAAGCCACCAATGATTTTGATGCCTTTATCAAGAATTTCTTCTTCACTTACATCACCTCCTAGAATCGAGTCTTTTACTTTTTTGAGCACACCGTCTTTTGCTTTATCCAATAGATCATCTTTTTTCTTATCTGGAAAAAGCCTTTTGATTTGACTTTCTCCTAATACCAGTAAGTTGGTGTTTCCTTTTTCCCATCTACTGGTCATTACATCCCCATTGTCCATTATTAAAATGACTTGATATTCGTACAACATTTCTTTTCCTTGTGGAACAAATAATTGTATCTCGTTAAAAGATTGACCGTCTTCGCTGACACTTAGCGATGGAAATTCGATTTCGTTGATTCCGTTTGGGTCACCTTGTAAAGATTTGAGATTTAACTTCATAGAATGAGCTCCAGAAAATTCTATTGCATTCAGTATTTGCACTTCGATATTGGCGATCTCACTGCCAGAAGTTCCTCCAATTATTTTTCTCTTTACTTTTTGGTTACATTCTCTGCACTCATCGTTAAGCACATAATCCAACCATATTTTGACTACAGTATTTTGTCCTGAAATCTTGTTTAGAATAGCGGGATCGTTTTCAACATACTTTGAACCAGATGCAATTTCCTGTCTTGGGATGTCTATGGTTTCAAAATATTGACTACGACCTCTTTTCTTGAGTACAATAAACCTCTTGGGAATAATCGGATAATCCAGATAATTGGTCCATCCCGCTTTTACTTCTTGCAATGAATTAAATTTGACTTTACCGTAGGTAATAGGTGAATTTACCTTTAGATTAATGGGTACTTGTACTACCTTCAAACTATCTCCATAAGGCTTAAAATTCAACATTACATTTCCGCTTCGATTGTTCAACATCGCTCCTACGAAATTATCTACATTGCTTTCCATCTTCCAATCCAGAATGATCGGTTTTTGATAATCTGAAGGGACACTGGTACTCACACTCTCTGGCTTCACATTGAAATTAGTAAGGGTTGCGCCAAAATCTACAGATGGATTCTCACGTAAGTCGATTGATTTTAATGTAATACGCTTCCCTAATCGTGAAGACAGATAATTTTCGGCCAAATCGATATCATCAGTTGTAATATTTGAAGTCAGTTCGACATTAAGGAGTACGTTCCCTTTTTTCCGATCTTCTGCAGACATATAGTAGACATTAAAATCGTACTTATTACTCTGCTTATCCCAATTGATAGAATAGTTTGCCGGAAAATAATACAGTACATCAGATCTTGGGTTCTGATCTTTGTATATGTCTTCAAAAAAATTAAAAGTATCTGTAAATAGCTGATATTGCTCCCCATCTATACTCCTCGAAAAATCCAAAGGCACTGATTTGGTTTCAGGCCCCAAACGATCAGTACTTCCTGGGTTTGCAGGCTTTATAAAAGGTATTGTTCTTACGATCCCTATATTGCGAATTACGTTGGTTTGATTGGCAGGTTTATTTTGAGCTACCCTTACACGACGTCCAGTATTTGTTGTTCCCGAAGCTACTCGTACACTACCATTAGAAGTAGATGTTCTAGGAGTCACTCTTACCGTATTACTTTGTCCTGTATTTGGTCTAGGTTTAACAATAACTCTTCCTGTAGTACTCACCCTTGGTTTTTTGGTCACTACCGCTATTCCTGGCTTGGTATTTTGTGTAGCACTATAGGATAATACATTATAGGCTTCATTACCTTGTAAGTATTTTTTGTTTTCATTGTAAATGTACCATTTATCACCAACAAGGTATACCCCAATCGCATTATCAAAATTTTTGATACTTCCTTGAGAATTAAAAGTCGTAAACACTAATGCTTGTTTTTTGCCATTTGTTCTCGGGTTGTTAATCCCAGTGGTATGATTACGACGATTATTACTATTGACTTGATGCTTAAAAATTCCAGAATTGATCAGTACATTAAATTGTGCTCCATTAGGCATCGGTTTTCCGTCTAGATTAAAGATATACCAAAACCCTCTGGAATATCGAACTCCCACATGATGTGGATTATAAGGCCCTCCTTTTCCATAATTTTGAGTAATCAAAAAAGTAGCATTTGGATTATTGTTTAATGCACGATGACTTATTTTGGTTGCAGCACCTACTTTATTTGCTGTAGTAGTTTTATGTATAAAAGCGTTTGATGATTTACTAACCACCAGAACATTAAACTTTGATCCAGGTTTAATAGCGCTTCTATTTTGACTAAAGATGGTCCATTTTTTACCATTAAGCCATACTCCTAATGACTGTGTAACATACGGTCCTCGATTCCCATAATCGTGAGTAACAAAAAGTAATTTATTCTCAATACCGGTGGTAGGTATATTACCCAGTGTTGTAATATGACCCGATGTGTTTGATGCACTGGCCATATGTTTAAAAGCTTTTTGAATCGTTGATGGCTTGGCTACAACTGCCCTTGCCGTTCGTTGCGAAAAAGTAAGCCCAACCCACAAAAACAGTATGCAGGTTATGCTTATTTTTATATATTTTGAAATAGTTCTCATCGTTTCCATTTTTTATTTGCTATCCGTCTTTACCACCTTCAAAACATCTTTGAATTTATCCAGAATCTTAGCCGTTTTACTTACTTTCCCATCTTTTCCTGGCTTAAGCAGTACTTCTCCTGCGCCAATTATTTTTTCCAGGTAATCCGGATCTTCATCCTTTAGCTCCTGAGGGATAGTGGCGTAGACATAATCATCATTAATTTTTGTTTCCCAATCCAATACCATTTTACCTCGTTCTTTATGCGTAAGTATATATCGATAAGCATACCCCTGAGTATCTCTATCTGTAAAAATGGTGCGCTCTACGAGGGGTTCTCCTTTGGATACCGTAATTGGGATATTGCTCTCGGTTTCGTTACCGAATTTCATATACCGAAGCTGAAGTGTAGCTCGAACTACTCCAAGTGCTTTAAGCTCTTCTAAATCTGATTCGAATTCTATGGTTCGCGGTACAATAGGAGGGGCTAAAGTAATATCATTATGCATCCAATCTCCTTCTACCCACTCGGGTTCTGCTGGGAATTTGTTACCGCCTTTCAGGCTCCATTGTGCCGAATATTTATAATTATCGGTATTCTCATCATCTCCTCTGGCATAAGAAATCACGGTTTTAAGCCCTTTATTCTTCATATAATCATAATCGATGATCACATTATCATTGAAGTCGTTACCCGAACTGCGTTCTTTTTTTACAGTAATAGTCGCATAATTAGCCTCTCCTTCTTCGAATAATAATTTGGATTCATTATCCAATAAAAAGTTGATATCTCGGTGTTGAAAGAACCGATCATTAAGCAGTACAGAAGAGACACATTTTTTGTTGTTTTTTACCCCGTTATACCAACTGGCAAGGTTTGCCGTAACTGTAAACGGTTTCTCTATAGCTAATCTAAGATTGAGATAATAGGTCTCGCGTCCCTTCTTAACAGCAGTTTTAAGAAACTCCCTATTATAGGTATACTTTCTACTATATTTTATATCAGGCATTGCCTCTTTCTCCTTTTCGGTAGGAGGTGCTAATTGCTGAGATTCTACAGAGTTGGTCATTTTCTGTAAGAAAAAATCAAAAAACGCTTCTCTTACCTTTTCAATTCGATCATCTTTTACATTATCATCCCAATCGATTTTGATGTACTCTTTTTTATACATTTCATCTACCACACTGCGAACTTCATCATACGTAATACTATCCGTAGAAGATCGTTTCCCAAAAAGTCCATCAACAAGACCTCCAAACAGTCCACCTCGCTTTTTTTGCTTCTGTATTGTCTATACTGTGCCGAGTCTTTTTCAAAATGCTTCATCATTTCCCTCCAACGTACTTCTACACGTCCTTTGGCTGCTGGTACTCTGGTGGTATATTTATAGCTTAATTCTACTGTAAGATCTGTAATAGCCATATCTTTTTCGAAAGTAGCTGCCAACAGTTGCGCACCATTGGGCGTTAATGACGAGGCCACAGCTGCTCTCCCTCCTGGAAGAATAGGCGCATTAAACGATTGAACAACAGATCTTGCTAATTTGTCATCTCCAAGAGTAGCAGAAATGATTTTCAGAGATTTTTCTCCGTCTGGTTTAAGCTCCAAAGCTCCCATTAATCTACTTCCTTTTTTGGCTCCTTGCTCTCCATTTTTAAGCATCATTTCTAACTCAGCTTGTTGCTGTGGAGTTGGCCCCCAATGCATTAACATATGCAACAATGCTCCACCAATTCCTCCTTCTGCTTCTTTCTCTTCTGTAATATATTTTAGAAAGAGAAACTCGGGTGTATTTTCTGTATTTGTAGCCAATCGCAATGAAAATGGCAAGTAATAATAGTCCTTACTTTTTGCATCGGATAGACTAATCGCTTTCCCCAAAAGGGTCACTGCAGTACCATCTCTCAACGTAACAGACAATCTATTTTCGTTGTCCACAATTTGGGCTTTGACAGCCATTATCCCTACCACAAAACAGCAGATTGCTGTCATAGCGTAATGTTTAATTTTTGTTTTCATAATGAATGATTTAAGAGTTCATAAAAATTTTTCTTCAGTTTATACGTTCGATACGATTCTGGGGGATAATTGAGGTAAAACACTAGTGTGAGGTATGTATTTTTTAAGTCTTTTTGGTTATTCGCTAAAGCACTGTCCAAAAACCAAGTATCTTCTTGATTAAGTTGAAAAGAGGCTGCTATTTTGGTATGAGCCATGGGAGTGGCTTTACCAATATGTACCATGGATCTATTGAGTATATCGACAAGTTTGGAGGTACCTTCGATTACAAATCCATCAACATCATTCTTTACATCAGGGATAACAGCCCCCATCAATTTTGCCTGTATTCCTTTTTTATCACGTAGTTGTTCTTGCGCTTTCTGAAATTGTGAACCTGTTAATCCCCATGTAATTAGA
Source organism: Aquimarina sp. KJ22-3 (assembly GCF_055808215.1). NCBI lineage: Bacteria > Pseudomonadati > Bacteroidota > Flavobacteriia > Flavobacteriales > Flavobacteriaceae > Aquimarina > Aquimarina sp. KJ22-3. Next base: position 4,553,891 of record NZ_CM147859.1, read on the forward strand.
AAATGTAGAATACCCCCGAAGTCTCTTTGTCCTGAAACTTTATAAATGAAAAAGAGATATCATTCTGCTTAGTCTCTGCAAAACGGAGGTTGGTAGGCAAGTAATAATATTCGTTGTCCCCGATACTTTTACATGCCGTAATCTCTACATTTGCAGCGACAACAATAGATTCGCAATCGTCTGCATCCAGTCGTTGTGCTATTACTTGGTCTGAAAAGAACAGAAACTGCATCACTAATGCGATATGTATGCTACGCAAAATCATGTTTATAATTTTGGTAACTCATCAATAAAAATGAGCCCATATTTGTCAACTCCTTCATATTTCTTTACCGATCCGTCTTTCAAAAACCAGGTAACACTATATTGTACTTCCTCTGCATCTTTGGGGAGGGTGATTTCAAAAAAATCACCGTTTGTTTTTCTATCCGGATATATGGTTTTCATATCGGTACGTTGATCTTCAAAAAAATCGTAGGCTATTTTTACCGACACAGCCCTTACCTGTTCCCTTACCAATACCGAATAGTCTCCAGAGAGCTCTATTTTTCTTCTTTTAAAAGGCGTATATAAATTGATCATTGCAGCAGATTCTTTCTTCCAGTTTTCTGAATACGAACCTCCACCTATAAATTTCCATATGGTTTGATATTCATAATCCAACCATTTTTCTCGTTCTGCATCATCGTGGTTGAGATACTTCATAGAGATTTTTCCGTTGGCATCTGCATAGGTGTTCTTAGTTAGCAATACCTCTTTTGAAGTCTGATCTCCGTTTTGATGGTTTTTTCTGAGTTTTACCGTTACACTATTCAGCATTCTGTCGAACTCTTTCTCCAGATTTCCATCTACTCCCACATGCACATCTCGCTGCTGAAATACGGGGTCCCAAAGCGGAACATCTTTGAATACTCTTTTGTTCTTACCGAATTTTTTGTAGAGATCTCCGGCATTAAAGGTGATATAATGGTTACGACTCACAGCACTACGACCGTTAAAGGTCATATTGCTTTTTCCGGTAGTACGGTGTTCTTTGTATTGATATCCAACATTGATTCCAAAACCTGTGGTGTTCGAGCTTCCCATGGTTCCATTTTGCCCAATTAATGATCCCAGAGCGTCTTGTAATCCTCCCCTTTGATCTTCAGGTACTTCTGAGGCCTCTACCGGTTCAAACATCAATTCCAAAAGCTTAGAGTATACTGTTTCTACCAGGCTTTCCATGGATTCATCGCTACCTGTAGATGTTAGCTTTATAGCTTGGTCTTTTCTTAGTTTGTCAAACCCTAGACTTACATCTACCCCCACAAAATAGATCGATCCACCTGCATCAAAAGCATGGCTTTTTTTAACCTCGGACCAATCTACTTCTAACTCTGCTTCATAATTATCGGTAAGTCCAGAAAATGACAACTCAAACAACAATGAGATGTCTGGTGTAGCCATCTTAAAACTTTCTAGCAATAGTTTTGACTTTACCGGATCTAACTGAAAGGATAGTGGGATTTTACTATTCTCCAAAATTGGTGCAGAACCACTCCCTATTATTTTCTTTTCATTTTTCCCTGATTTTGAGTTTACAATAGAAGAAACCAAAGTATACTTCCCTCTTTCAAAAATCACAGGCCCTTGAAGCTTGATAGAATCATTCTCCATTTTCTGTTTCAGCACACGTTCTGCTTTACGAATGGCATCTTCTGGTGTATCATACAGCACCAAAAAATTTAAGATCCCTCCACCGTCAGCCTTGGTGATGGATTTTGAAGAATTTTCTGTAGGTTTCTCTAAGACATACCTTAGGAATGAAAACTCAGGAATCGAGTCATTTTGTAAGGACAGTCTCGCCCTTTGGGGGAGATAGAGATACGTATTTTCTTTGTTGTGAATCGGAAAGCACATCAATCCATTGGCAGAAACTCCCTGATCTATCAATACTTGCTGAGCTTCTACGCTTAGCGCACCTACAGCCATTAGGATGTAGAACATTATGGTTTTTAAAGTTCTCATTTTTGTGAAGTTTTTTAAGTTGTATTAAAGCTCTTGAGGTGGTAATAAAAACACGTAATCACTCTCTAGTGGTTTAGCTTCTAGCTCTATAGGACCATTTGTACTATACCAACTTACTTGATAGATGATCGGTTCATCTTTGTCATGATAAAGGTTGATCCTGGTGGTATTTTCTGTATCGTTTTTGCGCAGTACAACCGCTTTTTGCGGTGTCGGATTCCCATTAAGTATGGTAAAGAATCGAACAGAGCACGCCTGGATATTTTTCTCTTTGAAAAAAGTACGATCTGCGTCGATCTGAACTACTCTTTTTTGAAAGGAGGAGTAAGTGCAATAGAAGCATCATTGCCAGTCATCCATTTTCCTTTTCCTTTGGGGATGTAAATGGTTTTATCATCACCTTTTAAATTCCAACTGATCTTATAATCAAAATTCAGCCAACTGGCGTCTTCGATACCTAATCTGGGATAAAATACATTTTGATAATCCGCTCCTTTTTCGAGATCATTCCTGCTTATCACGATATCTCTGGTAACATCTTCCTGCCCCTCTCCATATGTTTTTTTGAAACTCACCGATACAGAGTTTAAAATTTCTTTGAAGGAATCTATATATTCTCCATCCAATTGAAATATCACCTGCCTTTTCAGAAAGTCTTTATCCTCAAGATTAACTACTCTGAAGTATTTATCCACACTCTTAGGGTCCTCGCTAAATGTTTGATACAAACCGCTAATATTCCCAGAAGAATATACAGGCACCTTGATGGTTGTAGATTTGCTTAGGTTTAGGTAAAATTTATTGGTTCTTACATCTTTTCGTTTTTTTAGTACAAACTGATCATCAGTTACATATTTTTCGTTACGAGCTCCGCCAAACACCTTACTGAAAAAACCTCTTTCGCGTCTTCCTTTGATTTGACCTTGTTCTACTACAACTTCTTTTTCGGGTTGCTTGGCCCATCCCATTTCTGCATCAAACATGAGTTCGATCAACTTATCAGTAACGATATTTAAAATTCCGTCGATATCATCCGTCTTGATCCCCAATCCTGCAGATCGATCAAACACATCGATTTTCAGCACCTGATCCTGTAACATATCATCATTGATCTTTCGGATCTGTCGTTTGGTAAACTCCTTCTGTTGGCTTAAAATCTTACTGTAATGCTCATAGATATTTGACATCTCCGCATTGACAACGGCATTATACCCTTTCACTTTTGCTTCATAATAGCCATTTACAACTACCGAAACATCAGATGTTTGTCCTTGTAGCGATTCCCACAACAGGGTTGCTCCTTCCTGATTGAGTTTGGCTGCTATAGCTGCCTTAGAATTTTTATATAAAGGAGCATGACCAGAAGTAATGATATTAGCTGTAAAAGCCTCTTCTCCATCTGTATTATTGAGAATCGAAGAAACAATTTTAAAACTTGCCAAACCATCTTCTCCATCCTTTATGGCTTGTTTCATGGGAACAACACCGGCTATTTCACCATTTCCTGTGCGATTTTTCAGTTCTTTTTCCAAACCAGCAACTACTTCTTCAGGTAAATCAAACTGTATCAAAGCATGAAAAAGTCCTCCGCTTGCTTTTCCTCCTTGGCCGATGTATTTCATACACATTAACTCAAAATCTCCATCATCTTTTAATGCTAACCGGGGATAATCAGGTAAATAATAATACTTACTACTGTCATTACTATCCTGTAAAAGTTGTACTCCATTAATGATCATCCTGCCCTCATCCAGATTTACCTGAGCAGACATGTCGGTGATTCCAAAAAGGAATAAGCTCCCTATTAATACTACTACTGTTTTCATTGGTTTTTATTTTTTGTTATTCAAATAATGTTAAATCCGATTGGTGGGGTTTAAAAATGTTATTACCTTGACTGCTACAAAGCGTTATTTGTTTTCTTAATACAGAAAATCAAAAAGGTTAACATTCTTTATACTTTTTTTGTGTTAACCTTTATCTTTAAAAAACAATAATGAATAGAAGCAAAGACGATATTCTACTCGAAGAGCTTAAAAAGGGGAATGATAAAGCCTTTAAACAGGTGTATCAGGACAACCGTAATAAGTTTTTAAGCTTTGCCAAAAAATATGGGTTAGAACAGCAGGATTTGCTTGATATTTATCAGGATTCGTACATCACCTTATTTGAAAATGTAGTAGAAGGGAAACTGGTCAAGTTATCCAGTACCTTATCTACTTACCTAATTAGTATTGGTAAGTACAAAATCCTGGATCGATTAAGAAAGAACAAACAACACGTAAACAGTGAATTGGTTTTGGAGCTCACCAAACAAAAAGATGAGTATCTGGAATCTTTTGACTTAGAGACCGAAGAACTGACCCCCGAAGAGGTTTTGTTGGAGAAATACTTTGATCAATTAGGCGAAAAGTGCAAGAACATATTGATCTTATTTTACTACAAGAAATACAGCATCCGGGAGATCATGAAAGCTGGCAAATACAACTCAGAAAATGTAGTTAAGAGCCAGAAATCAAGGTGTTTAAAAACACTAAAGCAACTATTCAACAACACCCCAAAACGATTATGAAGAAGGAGGAATTGCTACATAAATATTTTTTAGAGGAGCTTTCCCAAGAAGAACACTCTGAATTTACAGCATTATTAGAAAAGGATGCTGAGTTCAAGGAGCAATTCGATTTTGAACGCAGTGTACAACGTGCAATCAAGAGTAAGAAACGGAAAGAATTACAGGAAAAAATTCAAGAATTTGAAAATGAATCGAATATCTCTCCTAAAGGTAAAGTGATTATCTGGAGACCCTTATTAATTGCAGCTTCAATTGCACTTTTGTTCTCTTTAGGAATCTATGTTTTTAATCCTTTTAAAAATGATGATCCATCGCGCTTGTATGCAGAAAGTTATCAGAAATATCCGAACACTGTCTTTCCTATCACCCGCGGAAGTGACCAAAACAAATCAACTGAATTCCAGGCTTTTGAAGCCTATGAAATGAATGATGATGCAAAGGCGATTGAATTGTTTAAGACACTTCAAAAAGAGCAAAGTGCTGATTATATCGATTTTTATTTGGGGCAATCGTATTTGAATAATGATCAAGCCCAGGAAGCGATCACTCAATTTCAAGAAATCATTTCAAAGCAGCAGCAATTTTCTGAAGAAGCGCAATGGTACTTAGCTCTTTCGTATCTCAAAAACGAAGATATAGAGAACGCTATCAAAGCATTAGAATCAATTCGTTCTACAAAAGGATATAAAGTGGTAGAAGCTGAGAAATTGTTGGAACAGATCAATTAGTTCTTATTTTCTTACTGATCAGAAAAATAATCACTACCATAAAAATGCCTAATCCAATCCATATCCAGATTGAAGTTTTAGTTGTGATAGCACTGGTATCACCTATAACAACAAATCCAGACCAATAATATGGATGGACATAATTGTTGTCATAATTCTTTTTCAGGAAAGTCAATTTCGCCAATCGCAAAGCTTCGTCTTTTCTCTTTCCTTTTGACAATTCCTTATAGAAATCACCCATAATTTCTGCTGTAGGCAAATCATTTATTTGCCATTTGGAACTAGTTAAACTTGCAGCTCCTGCATAGAAAAAAGCTCTAGAAAGACTCAGCATTCCTTCTCCTCTTCTTAAACTACCAATTCCAGTTTCGCAAGCGCTTAATGATACTAAAGACGCATTGATTGGCATCGCATAAATATCTCTCACATATAACTTTTCTTCAGTAGATTGAGGGGTGAAAATCAAATGGGAGTTTTCAGATTGTTTATCATCCAAAATAGCATGAGTAGCCAAATGCAAAACGCTATACGCTGGACTTTCCTTAGTAAATCGTTCCAAAGTAGCCTGTCCACCCAAATACTTTTTCCCGTTGAAGTAAGACAATATGTTGTTCACCTCCTTTTGAGTATGCGGTAAGGATGGATATGCCTCGGAAAAATCTGGAGCAAACGCCAAAATTTTGGTTGCATCTATTTCTTTTTCTCTTTGCTGTAGCCATAGAGTAGCAGAATTTGCGTAAGCGATGTTATAATTTTCTATTAGATATGTATTACCATCATATAAACTTTCAAAAGGTATGTAATTTAATATCCCATCAGGAATGATTAACACATTTGTGTCATCATTGTCTTGTAATAAAGGGCTTATCAATTGATCATACAATAAAGTTGAAGATTGCTGTAAACTATCTATTGAAGATAATGGATTTGCAAGTTGTTGATGATAACGCAAAATTTGTTCTCCCTGATCCTTTGATCCTTCTATTTTTATCAATCTCTTTTGGGTATCTAAAATAGTAACAGCGTATACCGTATTGTTTCCAAAAAATAAGAAATCGCGGTTGTTTTTTGGTCCAATCCTTTTTGAAAATCTTTTAGAGACAAAACTTCGGTATTGTATTTTAAATCATAATACGATGGAAAACGCGTCTCCAAATCTTGAATCAGAGCGTGATAATTTGATTTGGCTAACAATAACCGATCTTGTAAAGTTGGATCCTTTTTATTTTTTAATATACTTTTCTGCAAATAATAGATTGAAGCCTTTAATTGGCGTTCTTCTTCTAACAACTTTTCTGGAATATTGGAGAACGTATATGCTTTTGAATTAAGAATTGCTTGTAACAATATAGTGCTCTTACTTTTTTCAGACAAAAAGAAAGCTTCATCAATGTAACTGTCATCGCCTGTTTTCTGAAGCAAAGCATAAACAGCAGCTAGAGCATTATCAAAAATAGGATAAAAGGTCTCGATCAAAAATTGCTTATCCTCTTCATTTTCAAAAGTTAGTCTGATCTCATCCATAACTTTTATCCCTGTTTTTGCCGATTGTAGAGCGTCTTCAAAGTTGGTTGCAGCATTCAATGTTTTGACTTTTTCTATCAATACTTTTAAGTATTCTACTTTATTTTGAACCGTTTCTGGAAGTGGATTTTCAGAAAAACTATTACTATCAAAATTCGTAGCCAATGCCGACAAGGATTTTTGATAACTCTGTAAGGCCTGATCATATTTTTTGGCTTCGTTAAGCACGGTACCCTTCAATCTAAACAGTCTTGCTATATCAATTCTTTTAGAATCGGAATGTTCAGCACTTAGCAGTCTAATAGCAGTGTTTAATTCTTCTATTGCTTTTTCAATATTACCCTGTAAAAAATAAGTTTTACCAGTTTTTTCATGATACTGAAACGTTAGCGGATCGTTTTCTAATAGTTGTTGATATGCAATATCCAGATAATAAAATGAGCTATCAGCTTGGTTCATTTTTACATGATTATCGGCGATGGCAAAACACGATTTTACAATTCTATTTTTGGAGGGAGAGCCTTTCTCAATCTCCTGATCCAGACGTTTTCTTAAATAGGTATTCGATTTTGAATACTCCTCTTTTTTCCTATATAAATCTCCTAATAATCGATATGTGGGTATAGCAAAACTCTCATCTAAATGTTCTGAGATTAACCGTAAACTTTTGTTATATAGCTCCTCTGCTTTTGTGTATTCTCCCTCATATTTGTATGATTCTGCCTCATATTCTAATGCAGTACATAATCTTCTAATATTGATAGCTGTAAGAATTGAATCAGGTATCTTTTCAATTATTCCTTTCAACTGAGTAGCATAAACTCTTGTGTTTTTATAATCGCGAATTTTTGAGTAGTAGTTTGCTTTTTCAACAAGATTATGATTCTTGATTAATTTTATTCTTGAAATTGTATCAAAATGTTTAGACTTTGAATAAATAAGAGAGTCAATAGTTTGTAAGGTTTGTTTATAGATTTCTAAATCATAATGATAACTACTCGTAAAACTCACTCCCTTAAGAGCATATATACTGCTTAACCAATCTTTTTGTTTCACGAAAGATTTATAAGACTTTCTATAATAATAATAAGCAGAATCTTTATTCTTAAATCTAAAAGATTTCCCTTTTGCAAAAAGATCCTCTGCCTTCTTTATTACATCTGTATTTTCTCCTTGCCCATAAGTACAAAATGTAAATACTGAATATATAATAACACATAAATAACGCATAAAAAAAGCCTTAAAATTATTTAAGGCTAATATATTAATTATGAAATAATTAAACTCGTAATTTATTACACAAGAAGATCATACAATATCACTTAACTAAGATCTCTGCTGTATAACTTCTTTTAAACTTTGATCCAGATTTGGAAATATTTATTGAAACTCTTTCTCCAACATTTTTGACAAACACGGGGTAAGCAACATACTTTTTGATTCCTTCTATAGAAATTGGTTTACCTGTCTTTCCAATTTGCTTACCATTTTCATTGTGAAAACTCGCTTCAAATCTTTCAAAATCTCGAGACACCAAAATATATCTCAAATTAGCAACAAATGGTAGTGGTAAGCAATGACTACCATTATCATCTGGACATGGCCTAAGATCATCCAGCTCTTCATCGATCACCCTTGCAAGTTGAGCATCAATTATATCTCTTAATTTATTACACTGTTCTGTTGTAAAAACCCCTTTACACCCCTCTTCCTGATCTGAAACTTGTGTGTCTGTAGGTTTAATATCAGCCTTCTTCATCTCGACCTTTACTTTCTTGATTTTAAGATCTATTTTCTTAATTTTCTTCAGTGGTTTGTTTGAAGTATTGATGTTCAACAAAACCTTTTTCCTGCTTTCTAAGGTAGTTAATTCACTTTTTAAGTAGCCCTTGTATAATTCAGATTCAAGCATAACATAACCACCTTTTTCTGGTTTAATTCTTAATTTCCATTCTTTCCCCTTCAATTTATCCTGGGAAATTTTACTATTCTTTATGTTTACTTTAGTAGTTATTTTATCATTTTTCACCTGTCCATTCATGTATCCATTACCTAAAAGGACAATTAAGAATGTAAGTAAACCTTGCTTTATTATTGTTTTCATTGTGTGCATGTTTATTATTGATGTTATTGTATTGCTTTAGGGTTATCTATGGTCTATAAAAGTAACCAATTGTAAATTAACTAAATCATTTCAAATCAATTATTTACGGATTACAACTTTATAAATTCCACCCTGCGGTTTTTGGCTTTACCTTCTAATAAAGAATTATCGGCTACAGGTTCTGTCTCTCCTCTGCCTTCGATACTCAACAAGGTTTCGTCAATATTGAACTGGGATACCAATATATCTTTTACTGCCTCAGCTCTCTGTTCCGACAGTATTAGATTCGATTCCTCATCACCCTCATCATCGGTATGACCAATAATATGAATAGTAAAATTATCTTGCTGTAAAGCATTTGCAATCCTCTTTAAAATTCCAAAAGACTCCGGTTTAAGTACTGCAGATCCCGAATCAAACTGGATAGCATTGGTAGAGAATTTTCCTTCTTCGATGAGTTGACTGCGTATATCTTGCCCTCCAACCGCAAATTTAAAGTCGGAGATCAAAAAATCATCTGCATACCCGTTCATATGCAATTTTATCTTCGATAATTGCACATTGGGAACTAGTCTCGGTACATCAACAATTTTTACTTTGTTTACCCACATTCTAAACCTGGTCTTATTTACCGCTATCGAAATATGGGCGGGCTGATAAAACTCTTTATGGATCACATGATCAATATTGTTCGCAATGAGATGTTTACCGTTAACTCTATTATTAATCCATACCTGGTTCTTTAAGGCTGTCCAAAAACCAACTGAAACCTCAACACGATTCTTCCCTCTAAACTTATAGGACTCGTCCTCATCTAAACAGACCCAGAAACGCGATCCTACCCCTCCATTGTTTGCCGGGTAATTGGTTAGCATCATATCAAATTCAATCGTATATTCTTTAGGTAGTTTTTGATCCAACAGTGGTAAATAGTTGGATTTATCACTCATTTTTAACCATTTTCTTCCCAATACTTCTACCAACTCGCCAGTACCATCGGTATCCCATTTTGAAGGAAAATCCCCCAAATTATCCAAGGTAAAATCATCATAAAACAGAATATCGTTCCCTGCTACAAAGTCAAACTTGGTATACATGGTAATGTTGCCATATTCCTTTTCTGAAACCGTTTCTGTTTCTGGCTCTATAGTTCCTTGATTCCCATTTTCATTGGATGTTCCTCTAGGGTTTTTCTCTAAGGTTTTATCAATGGTTTTACTTGTTTTTTGAGCTACTTTTTCACCGGTTTTTTGAATGACTACTTCTTTGGCCTTTTCTTCAGCCTTTTTTGCTATTTTTTTCCAAAATTGTGCTTCTGCATTTTGTGATATACACAATGCTATTCCTACGAGTATTATTGTTAATCCCCTCATGATTTCTTGTTTTTATGTTTAATATGTATTTTGTGTTGATATGCTATTGATCTATAGCTTTATGTTTTGATGATCGTATTCAATCTTGTAAGTAAATATCCCTTTTGGATGATTTTGCAGTTTCACTTCAACAATATTCCCATATTCATCATATTGATGTTCTGAAACGAGTTGGTATCCATCATACAAGATTGAGGTAACTTCTCTTGTTTGATAGAACAACATGGCCATCGAATTCGCGGTTTGTAGTTGATCTTGTATCAATGTTAAAGCTGTTGGGACCATTATATCTTTGCACAATCCCAAATTGGAATTAGTATTGATTTCTAAAGCTTTGATATCACCAGTAAGAATGGTTTTTAAGTCATTATTCTCACCTAGAAAGAAATGCGATTTTTTGGTATCATTGGTAACCAAATAACTATGATTCTGCAGATCATAATGTACCCGCATGTTAAAAAACTCCTCACCTCTATGAAGGTATATTTGAGTAAGGATTCCCTGGTCGTATACAAATCGAAAGTTTGATTTTGAAACTGCCGGATTCGTAGAAGTTTCTGTAATTTCTGAGATATTGTCTTCATCATTATATCGGATAAACGCCGTGGTTATATGATGATTATGCGAATTGGATCTGATAATGGATAGTAAACGATGATACTCATCATATCCAAAAGCTGTGGTCGTTTGTTGCTCTGGATGTTCCTCATTGATTTCGATTATTTTTTTGGGAAGCCAATAAGCAAAACTTGGTTTTGGTTTGTAAAAAGCTCCAAAAGAACAATTCAAAATGAATAAGAGTGTGAAAATTCTGGTCATAATTTTAGTCTTTACACTCCTTTATGCGGAATTCCACAAAAGGTTAACATGTAATGACTTTTTGACCGAAGTTTAAAACATAAAAATTACACTTTCTCCCAGATTTTGTCGGCATTTAATCGAAAACTGCCTAAATGATCAAAAGTACATTCATCTGGAGAAATGATGGATAAAAAAGGATTCTGATCTTTATTACGATACAAGTGATACATCTCTCCTACAATGGGTTCAAAAGTGAATTTGGCACTGTAGACCAAATTGTTATACTCGTATTCTTCTAGCAAAGCATCATATGCTGCTTTGAGCTCATCATATCGAGCTTTAATTTGTTTATTTACCTTATGAATATTGGTGTTTTTCCAGGCAACAGTATCATTCGTAGTAATCACTGGCGCTCCCAAATCTGTTGCATAAGGCTTGAGGGCTGCATCATAACTTTCGCTTTCCTCATTATATACGATATGGTCTGGTTTTTTCTTTTTCATCTATCTTGGCTATATAATACTCCTTTGATTACAAAATAATAATTATTGATCGTATGCACCAATTATCGCTTTGAAATCTTATTATGTGTTATTTGTTTTTGTCTTGTGCACTTAAAACGTCCTTCTTCAAAAGAGCGCTTCTTCAGGTGTTTGGTTTTTCTACCCTGTACACGTTTTCGCCACATTCTAAAACTCGAAGGTTTCATCTGTCGGCGCATTAATTGTATTACTTCTTGCTCTTTGAGCCCAAATTGTAATAAAATGGCATCAAAAGGCGTACGGTCTTCCCATGCCATTTCTATAATTCTGTCAATATCTCGTATGGATAACTCTTTCATCTATTCTATTTTTTTCTTCCAGGAAGGGTATGTTTTTTCAAAATTCGTACTGCTTCACGCTGTACCAAGGGATCATCTTTCATATCCCATAAAGCTTTACTTGCCGTTTTCCGAGTGGAATGAATATCTACTATTGGAAATGGATAGTCTTCTCCTAACACAAAGTTGTTAAACTTTTGATCCAAGGTGGTCATCTTATAAGGCTCATGGATAAATTCTGCTGGAACATTGCGCAGTTCTGGCACCCATTTTTTGATGAATTCGCCTTCTGGATCATGCGTAATACTATTCTTTACCGGATTGTATACCCGTAGCATATTGATTCCAGTTTCTCCTGCTTGCATCTGTAGTTGTGGAAAATGAATTCCCGGTTCGAAGTCCAGAAATAAACTAGATAAATAGGCACTCGCTTCTTGCCAGGGTTGCCATAAGTTATGTGTAAAAAAAGATACCACCATCGCCCGCATCCTAAAATTGAGATATCCTGTTTCCTTCAGACAGCGCATACAAGCATCGATCAAAGGATAGCCTGTTTTTCCTTCGCGCCAGGCATTTTGATACTCCGCAGACACTTTCTTTTTAAGTCTGTGATATCCCTTGTTTATACTTTCGAATTCCATAACATCTTCCATCTCGAATTTTTGTATGAAATGGACCTGCCAATGCAACCTAGAGGTAAAAGCATCAATTTGTTTTTTGTTTTCGGATACCTTTCGAAATTCTATCGCATATTGAAATACTTGACGTATCGATAGATTTCCCCATGCCAGATATGGAGATAGACGGCTACATCCTTTCCGGGATAGTTCAGGCTTTGAAATGTGAAAACTATAATTTTTATACCTTCCTTTATAGAAGAAAGATTTCAAATATCTCATAGCGGTTTCGGTACCTCCCCGTTGAAATTTGGAGGCCTCATCTACTTCCAAAGATTCAATATTAAATACTTTTTCCAGGCCTTTTATTTTCTCCAATGGGATAAAATTATCCTTGGTAGCCTTACATTCAAATTGGGGTTCCGTTAGGTATTTTTCAAAATCTTCCTTCCACGTGCTTCTGTTTTTTAATCCTCTGATGATTCCATTATTACCATTTTCGATCCAGGTAATCAAATTGTTTTTACAGAATATCCTGAACACTTTATCTCGATCATAGGTTTTACGTATTCCTGTTTCCTGATGAGAAAACACAGTATCTATTTTCCAAAATTGCTGGAGTGTACTAAAAACCTGAATCACCTCAGAAGAAACCGCCAGTACTTTGGTATTATAAGCCGTTAACTCATGATTCAAATCAATAAGTGATTGTCTAATGAAGTTCCAGTGCCGCTCACTGTAATGGTGATCCTCTTTTAACGATTTTTCAAAAACATACAATAGTAAAGTAGGTTTACCCGAAGATATTGCGTTATGGATCGCTTCGTTATCCTCTAAGCGCAAATCTCTTTTAAACCAAACTACATTCACCTGCTCTTTTACATTAGTACTCATCCGCATTCTGTATTATATCGTTTGCTCTTTTCTTTAAACTCATCAGTTGATCCGTGTCCATTTTGTCCAATAGATTCAACATCATTCGCATTCGCTGATTGGATGAAAAGTAAGTTCTTTTTTCATCCAAAAAATTCCAATACAAGGAATTAAAAGGACATGCATCATCTTCTACTTTTTTAGACACTTTGTAATGGCAATTTTTACAATAATTACTCATTTTATTAATGTAACTACCGCTAGATACATAGGGCTTTGTGGCGACCAATCCCCCATCTGCAAATTGACTCATACCTCTCGTATTCGTGATTTCTACCCACTCTATAGCGTCGATATAAATCCCCAAATACCATTCGTCTACCGCATCGGGATGAATTTGTGTAAGCAATGCGTAATTACCCGTAATCATAAGTCTTTGGATGTGATGGGCATACGCTTCGTCCAAACTTTGTTTGATTGCATGGTGCATGCAATTCATCTTTGTATCGGCGGTCCAGAAAAATCTGGGAGCGTATTGTGATTATCTAAAGCATTTAAACCTTTGTAATCCGGCATTTTCGCCCAATACATCCCGCGCATGTATTCTCTCCATCCCAAAATTTGACGCACAAAACCTTCAACCTGAGAAATGCTAATATCATCCTGATGTTCTCTCCAATAGGTTACCACCGTACCAATGACTTCTTTTGGGCTCAACATCTTGCTATTCATAGCAAAGGAAAGTCGACTATGAAAAAGAAATCTTTGCTCTTCATGCATGGTATCTTGATAGTCCCCAAAAAACTGTAATAAGTGTTTACAGAAGTAGTTCAATAAATCCAATGATTCTTCTCTACTTATTGGCCAATTAAACCGTTTGGAGTCAATATTTCCTATCGTCTGTACATCTTGATCTCTAATCAAACTGACAATAGATGCAACATCGTGATTATAGGTTTTCTCATTTGGAATTTCAGGAGACCCTGTCCATTTCTTTCGATTGCTTTGATCAAAGTTCCATTTTCCTCCTTCCGGGTTTTTGGAGTCCAACATCATAATATCGTACCTTTTGCGCATATAGCGATAAAAGTATTCCATCACGTACTGCTTCTTCCCATCAAAAAAGTTTTTAAAATCAGTACGAGAGGTCAAAAAATGTTCGGTATCAAAGGCATTGGTATCTATATCAATAGTATCACAAAAACCTTTCAATTGTTGATCCAAACGGTATTCGTCTGGTAATTGATACTCGAATCTGGTAATACTTTTTTCTGTGATAATTTGCGAAAGGTTCTTTACCAAATCTTGTTGATTTCTGGGATCATCAAGTGTATAATAAATGACATTGAATCCTTGATTTTTTAACCCTTCAGAAAAATTACGCATCGACAAAAAGAATGCGGTTACTTTCTGGATATGATGCTTTACGTAATCTGTTTCCTGACGCATCTCGGCCATGAAATAACATACTTCTTCATCAATATCCTGAAACCAGGAATGCTGCTGATTGAGTTGATCACCAAGAATTAATCGTAATACCATATTAAAATAATGTAGGTTGAAGCCAAATGCTTTGATATTTTTGTTGGGGGTCGTAGCGCTCTGCCTGTAGTTTTATATTAAATTTTCGATCTCTGGGGTCGTTACCTACTCCAGCCACATACATCCAGTTGCCGTAATTACTATGTACATCATAATCGATCAAAAGTGACTCGAAATATGCCGCTCCAATTCTCCAATCCAACTCCAATTCTTTGGCAAAGAATGAGGCTACATTCTGACGACCTCGATTACTCATCCATCCTGTATATTTCAACTCCAGCATATTGGCATTTACAAAAGGTTCAAACGTCTCTCCATCTATCCATTTTTGTATAGCTTCCTTATTATCACTCCAATCATACGAACGTTCTAATATTCCTTTTTGCCAGAAAATTGCATTTCCATATTGCAGAGAGATGTATTTAAAGAAATCTCTCCATATTAGTTCAAAAATTAACCAGTAGGTAGAATCATTTTTTGCGATTTGTTGCTCATACTTTTTTACCTCGTGGTAAATAGTTCGTGGCGAAATACACCCATTTGCCAGCCATGCAGATAATTTTGAACTATAGTTAGTACCAATTAATCCGTTTCTGGTTTTTTTGTAATATGACAATTTTTTTGTGTCCCAGAAATAAGAGGTGATTCGTTGCAATCCTTCATTCTCGCCTCCTTTAAAAGGAAATGCTGATCTATGATCTGGCTGAAATGCTTCAAAACCCAGATCAACTAAGGAGGGAAATGTTGTATCATTTGTAATCATATTAGACTCCGGAAGTCTTTCGATATCCACTTCGGGTCTCACCTTACTATATTTCTCACACTTCTTTCTGAAATTGGTAAACACCTTTGGGATATCTGTTATCTCAAAAGGAATATCTTCTGGATGAAACAAAAACTGATCGTAGTGTTCAAACCAATCAACAGTATAATGTTTCAATGAGCTTTTGACTGCAGCCAGGACGTCGTTCTCTTCTTGAGCCCATTCTCTTTGCAGGTATACTGCAGCTATGTCTCTATCTTCAAAAAACTGTGGTAATACATCCTCGGGGAATTGTCGATAAACAAACAATGGTATATTGAGTTGTGCTAAGTTCTCCTTTAACTCCGAAACAGATTCTAGTAGAAATTTGGCCCTAAACTTTCCAGTTTTCCTAAACCCAAATCTATCAGTTTCAAAAAGTCTAGGATCAAAAAAATACATCCCGATCACATTCGTGTTCTCCGATACCGCTTTTTGTAATGAAGTATTATCTTTTGTGCGTAGATCATTTCTAAACCAAACCAGTCCCGTCTTACTCATACTGCCATTTTTTTGTTTCTTCTACACCTTTCACTACAATATTTTACCTCATCCCATACTTTTTCCCATTTTTTCCTCCAGGTAAAAGGTCTTTTACAAGCAATGCAGGTTTTTTGGGGAAGGTTACTTTTTTTCATCAGCAAAACATTGTTTAACAAATTTAATAAATAGTTAAACAAAAAAGAAGTGATTGATTCACCTTTAACAGAATAAATAACTATTGTATACGTATTACCTCATCATCGGTAACTGCAAAAATCTGATCTCCTTCTTCGACATCCATGATATGTTTACCCGTAAAACTCCCAAAAGAAGGCAAGATCAATTGGTTGGACTTTTTTACAAAACAGGATACGGTAAGGGATTGTTTTGCAACACCTCTTAAACGAATTCCAGGATGGATATGCCCTGCGATATTAAATAACCCATCACGAGTTTCGGGATGATGTGTAAGAAATAGGGTATTTACCATTAATTCATCGACGACCTCGATCTGTAATTCTTCATATTTCAAAGGCGATATTACATCGTGATTCCCTTCAATCAGTATGATTTTTGCCGACATGGACTTTACCCATTCTGAAAACAATACCCATTCATTATTCAAATAACTATGAAACAAATCCCCTAAAAAGCAGATTGTTTTGGGTTGAAAATAGGCGTTGACCTCATTTAATTGGTCAAAATTCTCGGCAATCACAGATTGAGGTACTGCACTACCATGTTTTCTGAAATGAGTGACCTTTCCTAAATGCACGTCAGCAATTAAAAGCAAGTTTTGCTCACGCCAATACATAGCACCACTGGGGTGAAGTTCAAAATTCTGGGTATCAATATGTAGGTTTGCGGTTTCCATTACACATCCAAAACTACTATTTTTCGAGTTGTACTCGCATTTTTTTGATACGATCCGCTAACTTCTCTGAAGACAATTTCTCACGCAGACGATCAGTAATAATCGGAAACGAAAAGGGAGTTGGCTTCTTACAATCTTTCCAAATGATATTTTGAGTTGCAATCCGTTCCATGGCTTGCTGTAATCGTCCTTCTTCTAATTGATGGGCAAAAGTTTCTGTAAAAGCCTGTTGAAACAACAAATTATCCGACTCATAATCTCTAAATACATTAAAAAACAACTGTGAACTGGACTGAAGGTGCTTGCTTTTCAGCATTTTATCAGGATAACCTGTAAATACCAATCCCGAAATCACCGCTATATCTCTGAATTTTCTTCTAGCCATCTCTGTCGAATTCAAACTCTTTCGCAAATCGCTATGCAAAAAACGGGTAGTAAAAAGATCATTATCCAACACTTGTTGCATGTCTATTTGCTGATCAGATAATAACTCGAAGCCATAATCATTAAATGCAATAGAAAAACTAATTGGGGATAATAAACTGATACGATAGGCCAACAAACTCCCCAGCGCTTCATGTACAAAACGCCCCTCAAAAGGATAGAAAATCGCATGGTAACCTTCTCTGGTTTTAAAGGTTTCGATCAAAAACTGATCAGGGCCAGGAATAATACTTTCTCTTTGTTGCCTTTCAAAAATATGGGATAAGGCTCTTAGCTCTTTTGATTTCCCTGAACTTGCGTTGGCCAGGTACAGCTCTTCTCTCAACAATTCACTCATCTCTGAAGAAAAACTCATTCGTCCCCCCATCCAACTAGGCACTTTGGCGGTCTTTTGGGTAGATTTTTTTACTAAAACCTGCATGTTTTTCACCTTAAAGAGTTCCAAATTACGACCTGCAAAAGTAAATACATCTCCCGGTTTTAGTTTTGAGATAAACCATTCCTCGATGGATCCCAGATAGCCTCCTTTTAAATATTTTACTGTCATAATCGTATCGCTTACAATGGTGCCTATCTGCAGACGATGTCTCATCGCAACTCCTCTGCTATTTACCTTAAATTTCCCATCAGCTTCGATCTCTACTTTCTTGTATTCGTCATAGGCCTGTAGGCTCTGAGCACCTATTGTAATAAAATTGAGCACCCATTGATATTCTTCTTCGGTTAAGGTTTGGAAACAAAAAGTACTCTTTATTTCTGGAAATATATCTTTTGGGTAAAAGCCGTTGGATACGGCCAAGGTCGTAAGATACTGTACTAAAACATCAAAACAATTGAGATATGGAATACGATCTTCAATCTCTTTTTTCACCACTGCTTTTTGTAAGGCAGAGGCTTCAATAAGTTCGATCGCATGAGTAGGCAAAAAATAAATCACACTTTCTTTACCTGGTTGATGTCCACTACGCCCAGCTCTTTGCATAAATCTTGCTACTCCTTTCGGTCCTCCGATCTGGATAATGGTTTCTACCGGAGCAAAATCTACTCCCAAATCCAGACTTGAAGTGCATACCACTGCCTTCAATACTTCATCTCGAATCGCATGCTCTACCCAAATTCGAGTTTCTTTGTTGATACTCCCATGGTGCATCGCGATCTCGCCTGCAAATTCGGGATACCGTTCTAGGATTTTTTGAAACCAAATCTCACACTGGGCTCTGGTGTTGGTAAAAAGCAAGGTCGTTCTGCTATTCTTAATAATCGGAACCACCTCATCCAGAAGATGTAACCCCAAATGCCCTCGCCACGGAAAAGTTTCCATCTCTTTGGGAATGATGGATTTTACCTTGATTTTTTTGGCAATATTTGCCTTGATCAACACCGAATTCTTAAACGCTTCAGATTGAGGCCCCAAGAGCACTTCTTTGGCCTGATCCAAATTACCAATGGTTGCCGAAATTCCCCAGATACGAAGTTTTGGTGCAACAGTCTTTAAGCGAGAAATCCCCAATTCCATTTGTACTCCTCGTTTGCTGCCCAATAACTCATGCCACTCATCCACCACAATGGCGGTTACCTCTTTAAACATTTTATCATAGTCTTTCGAGGCTAGCAAAAGATGTAAACTTTCTGGAGTAGTAATCAATAAATCCGGCATGGACCTTTTCTGGGCGGCTCTCACTTTTTGTTCAGTATCCCCTGTGCGGATTCCTACAGTTAATGGGACATCAATCCCTTCTACAAAACGTTCTGCAGCCTGTTTGATTTCTATAGACAATGCTTTTAATGGGGTAATCCAGATCGCTTTCAGGCCTTTTTTATGTTTGGAAGCGTAATTTGGATTTCTCTTTATATAATCCAATACAATACCTACCCAAAGTGCATAGGTTTTACCACTACCCGTAGGCGCATTGAGTAATCCATGTTTTCCTTGCAGAAAAGCAGTCCATGTTTGTTTTTGAAACGCAAAAGGAGTCCAACCTTGCGTCTCAAACCAATCTACTGCTATGTGTTGTAATTCTTTTCTATTCATGGTCTACTCCCTGGATGGGATCATTGCTTTTAAGTCCTCTAGGCTATTGGCTTCTTCTATCTTTTTGTCTTGCCTCCATCGTAGAATACGTGGAAACCGAGTTGCAATACCGCTTTTATGTCTTTTGGATAGTGCAATGCCTTCAAAAGCAATTTCAAAAACCAATTCTGGAGTAACACTACGTACTGGGCCAAAACGCTCTACTGTATTTTTTTTGATCCATGCATCTACTTGCCTGAATTCTGCATCGGTCAATCCAGAATAGGCCTTTGCAAAAGTGACCAACTCTTTCTGTTCCTGATCCCAAAGGGCAAAGGTGTAATCGGTAAATAGATTAGATCTTCGTCCATGACCTCTCATGGCGTAAGTAAGCACTGCATCTATGGTTAAAGGATCTACTTTCCATTTCCACCAATCTCCTTTTTTACGACCTACTTGATAGGGAGAATCTTTTCGTTTTAACATCAGCCCTTCACTATGTTTCTCTCTGGATTTGGCTCTTTCCTTTTCTACTGCTGACCAGGAATCGAAATACATTTTTTCTGAAAGTTGAAAGGTAAGATTGTCGGCATTACTGTAATTGGAGGTATACTCCTTGTGCAGCGTTTCTAATATCTCTCTACGTTGATCATAAGGTTGTTGTCGGATATCCTTTCCATCCCATTCTAATAGATCATATGCTCTCAAGACCACCGGAGTTTTGGTCAACAGTGCTTTGGATACTGTTTTTCTCCCAATTCGGGTTTGTAGGTCATTAAAACTTCCTATCTGACCATTTGGGAATGGCAAAATTTCTCCATCTATTACCGTTCCATCAGGAATCTGATCTATAAATTGATGAAACTCGGGATATTTGTCGGTAACGAGTTCTTCTCCTCGACTCCATACAAATAGGTGCCCATCTCGAATGATAAGCTGTGCTCTAATCCCATCCCATTTGTGCTCTGCACTCCAATCTTGTACATCGCCCAATTCTGAAACTTCATTTTCTACTGCATAAGCTAGGTAAAATGGATAGGGTTTTGACAAATAGTCCTGAGCCCGTTCTGCTACCACCAAATCATGGAAAGAAATGGTATTAGGATCCCAATTCCCCATTAATTTATACGCCAAAATATCTTCGTCGATCTGAGTAGCTTTGGATAATGCTCTGGTCATCAACTTTTGACTAACTCCTATCCTAAAACCACCAGTGATCAATTTGGTGAACACGAAACGTTCGTAATAATTGAGTTCTCTAAGGTTATCTTGTAAATACTCTTTTTTCTCAGGTTCCTCTTTCTTTTTAAGCGCTAAAATTTCTTGTAAAAACTGGGTCAGGCTTTTCTCTGTATGTTGTTCTGAAGAAGGAACGACCAGTGCTATGGTTTCTGCCAAATCTCCCACGATATGATAAGATTCTTCAAACAACCAAAGTGGAATACTTGATAATTCTGAAGCCCAGGAACGTAGTAAAGTAGTGTTTACAGGTCTCGGCGGGCGCCTATGAGAGAGGATAGCAATCGTCCACACCTTATCTGGACCTTCTGCTTCTTTGAAATAAGAAGCTAGCGCATCCACTTTTACGTTAGTTTTATTGGTACTATCCAGTTTTTTGATCAATTCGGCAAAACGTTTCATCCGTCCACCTCACTTTCTTTTTTTGTTTCCAGTTCATTGAGTTCTCCTTCATATTGCGTTCTTTCGGTTCTGGCATCGTATCCCAGCTCTCTCAAATACCTTGAAAAAATATCGGTATACCCATGGGTGCTTATTATTTTTTGTGCACCTGTGGCCTTTACAGCATCTAACAATCCCTGCCAATCGCAATGATCAGAAAGTACAAAGCCTTTATCAATAGCTCTTCTGCGACGTGCTCCCCTAAAGGTCATCCAGCCACTTGCCGAAGCGGTTTCATAAGGCACCATTTTTCGGATCCAGGTGCTCCCATGGGCACTTGGCGGAGCAACTACAATATTGCCTTTCAATTCTTCTTTGGAAACTGCTGCTGTAATTAATGTGGTTTCCGATAATTTGGCCATAGGTCGTATTACCTTAGTCATATTTTCGACTGCTCCATGAGTATATATTTTACCAATCGAAGTATCGAGATGTTTGAGTAGTCGTTGTGCCTTACCCAAAGTGTACCCAAACAATACTGAGGTTTTCCCTTCAGATTGATTGGATGCCCACCAACTATTGATATCTGAGAAAACTTCCTTTTGCGGGACCCATCGAAATGCAGGTAATCCAAAGGTACATTCTGTAATGAAGGTATGACATTGTACAGGCTCAAAAGGAGTGGAAATACCATCGTCTTCAATTTTATAATCCCCGGTAAACACCCATACTTCTCCTTGGTGTTCTACTCGTACCTGCGAACTCCCAATAATATGGCCCGCTGGGTGGAGAGAGAATTTCACATTGTTGATCATAAAAGACTCTTCATATCCGATCCCGGTAACCGAAATATTTCCTAACCGATGTTTGATAATAGGAACATTATCATGATGCGTAATGTACTGTTTATGTCCCCAACGGCTATGATCCGCATGGCCATGAGTAATAATCGCTTTATCTACTTTTCGCCAAGGATCAATATACACGTCTGCTGCTTCGCAATAAATACCATTTTCATTAAATATAAGCAGCGGTGTTTTCATTTGTTTTAGCAAAGATTACTTTGATACGGTGGTTTCATTTCAAAATACGATTTTTGATAAATGCACAAAAAACACTACAGTTAAAAGTATAGTGCGCCACCAGTTTTTCTGTATTATTCTTGCCACCGAATACTCATCTACTTCATCAAAAGAAATCCTGTTATGCATCGGAACAAATTGAAAGAACGTCTGCATCCAGACCACAATAATGAGTATTAAGAGAAATAGGTGTATGATATCAAAATGAGTAATTACTTTTACAATTGCCAAACTTAACTGGCCAATCATAAGCGGCATTACGATATATGCAATTCTATTTACATATTGTTTATGCCATCGCATTAAATCAGGCCTTTGATAAAATGTAAGACCGGGGTAAATTACCAGCTGAACAATCCAGATTAAGACTAGCATCCCGAAATCAAAAACTAATCCTGCAATTTCTGTATTCATATTATTCTTGCATTAAGGAATCAAGTCGTGCTCTTATCGGTTCATGACTTACTATGAAGTTCGAAAAATCTTTAGCCCATGTTTGATAGGTTAACTTTGAAGGATGAACTCCATCGCTAAAAAAATCTTTAGCGTCCTCATTAATATTCATTTTTTGCTTCCAGCTATCAATAGTGACGATCTGTTCCTGATAATACACATTATCGAACTTTGATACTAATACTGCCAATTCTTTTCCTAATATTTCTACAAGATTTCCTATCGTAAATTTTATTGCAGGGGTAAACGCTGGAAACTCTTTGATAGGAGGCATATTAGTAAAGACAATGATACTATCTTTATATCTAGTTTGTAAGATATGAATTAATTCCTGAATGTGACGTTTCCATTTATTCGGACGGTTAAGGGTAAATGCATCATTTCCTCCTAATCCTATAATGATTACGTCTGCATGCTGCTCTTTGATTTTACGGATAAGTCTTTGGGAAACCATTTTGGCTGTGTATCCGCTTTTGGCATATACTTTCCAGGTGATATTTGCGTTCAAATGGGAGGCTAATTCACTTGCCAAGGCTCCAGAAAAACCTTCCTCATGGGTTGCGACTCCAACTCCGGCCATTGTACTTTCTCCGATAATAAGAATATCTAGATGTTTACTTGTAGGTAAGGTAACTTTACCGTGATTTCCTTTTGCTTCAGGTAATGAAGGAACTTCTCTTCTTATACGTTTCCCTTGAAAATACATGATCGGTAAAAGGGGGATTGATAAGATGACTCCTAATAGGTATTTAAAATTCATCTACTCAATTTTCTTATGCCGATTGACTGTTTTTGAGTACATCTATTTTTTTCAGAATTTCTTCTGCCTCTGCATATTTTTTATCGCTTTCTGCTCTATTAATGCTAGATAACTCATGCCATTGACTCATCAATTTCTCATACTTCTTCTGAAGCACATCTATTTCTGACTTCTTCTTAAATAATCCAAACATGTCTCTTATTTTAGATGTTACAGCGTGATTAATCCTTCAAATAATTTTGCAATTCCGCAATTTTAGCGGGTGTGTTGAATACCCCTCCATAATACGAAGTAACTGTAGCAGACGTATCATCTTTAATACCTCTGGAAGACACACATAAGTGCTTGGCATCTATAATGACAGCTATATCCTCGGTATTTAAAATTTCTTTCAAATCCAAAGCGATCTGATTGGTTAACCTTTCTTGCACTTGTGGACGTTTGGCATAATATTGTACAATCCGGTTTAGTTTGGACAGACCGATCACCTTTCCCGAAGAAATATAAGCCACATGCGCTTTCCCTATAATAGGAACAAAATGATGCTCACAGTTGGAATAAAAAGAAATATTCTTTTCTACTAGCATCTGGTTATATCGATACTTATTATCAAAAAGTGCAATCTTGGGTTTATTTTTGGGATCTAAACCAGAAAAGATCTCATCAATATACATTTTGGCAACTCGTTTTGGAGTTCCTTTGAGTGAATCATCGGTAAGATCTAACCCCATAACATCCATAATTTCTCCAAATAAGGATGCAATGCGTTCTTTCTTTTCTTCATCCGAAATCTCAAAAGCATCTGGTTTCATTGGAGTTTTAATACCTGTATATAAATGGTCGTCTCCTATCTCTTCATGAGTAAAGCCATTTAACACATAACCATTGGTGGGATCTAGCGTGGTATCTTCAAATTTCATAGCAATTTTTAATGTTTATGGTTAGAGGGGAGCTACAAGAAATACTTACATTTTTTTGTAGCCATTCTCTAAGTTAAGTCATTAATCAACAAATCGTCGATTTGTGTACTACTCAAAATTACAAAATTGTTTAACTACTAATCTAAAACATTAAACAATAATTAACATAGTACTATAAGATTTATTGATGATGCCTTACATCTTTGTGGATTGAGAAAAGTGATTTGTAGAAGAGATTAATACTCTTATAAGAAGGAAAACGGTCTATTGAACTATATTTCAACAACCTGATGTTGCATTATCTAGTCCTGTCAAAGTACTATCGTTTAAACGGGCAATCACATTTTGGATAATATCCCTAGTTAACATTTTACCTGTACAGCCTTTTACATTGGGAATTGTATGAATTAGCGCTTTCTTTTCTAACGGTAGTTCTACCCCTAGCATGATCATTATAGAAACATTTTTGAATCTGGTATCTAGCTTTTGAAATTCTTTCAAAAACTCCCATCCATCCATAACTGGCATATTAATATCCAAAAAAATCAAATCTGGAATATAAGGTAGATTCAAGATATTCAATGCATCTAAACCATTTACTGCTATTTTTAAATCTTTGGGTGTCGCCACTTTTTCTATCATTACTTTATTGAAAAAGTTCGTTGCCTTACTATCATCAATAAGTAAGAATTTTAGATTGTTTCTAAGTTGTGGCGCCATATGTTACAGAATTTAAATAGTACTCATACTCATGTTGCTATTCGATACGAAAAATGTTTTTGTAACATTCTATTAATATCAAATTGTGTTAATGGCTTATTAATGAAATCATTTACATACTTGTTTTCTCCTGCTCTCTCTAAATCTCGAGGATCACTAGAAGTAGACAGCATTATGATTTTTATATTTTCTTTTATTTCATTTCCTAATCTTGCGAATTCTCTTAAAAAATCCCAACCACTCATAAACGGCATATTGATATCCAAAAAAATAAGGTCTGGCTTTATATTTAGTTTTTGGTCCAGATTTTTTAAGTAATCCAAAGCTTCCATCCCACCTTGTAAGGTTTTCACATTTTTAAAAGCCCCGTGTTTTAACAGTAAATATCTATTAAAAAAAGTGGTCGCCCTATCGTCATCAATTAATAAAGATGCATTAATAATATTGTTCATTAGTGTAACAGGTTTTAATAAAAAATAAATGTTCTGGGTATGTGATGTAATGGGGGTGGCATTACATTGAATTTGAGAAAATGATGTTTTAATCATTTGCCTTATCAATTCGAGCACGAAATTAGAACACTGTGCGAACAAGCTGATGTTATCAAAAAGAAATTAGAGTGTTTTTATCGATGAAATTCAATAAAAATCGACGAAAAGCATTTTTTGTAATGTTTTTATTCCCAACAAGTTAATTAGTATTTTCAATCTTACATAAATGCCATAATCCAACAGTATTTTTACCATAAAATATAGTTGTAAAATGAGACTATTCCATTTTATACCATTTCGAGGTTATAGTTTTTGACCTTTGCTTTTTTATATTTTCTACCGTACCAGAGTAAAATCCCACTTACTGGAAGCGAAGCACAAATCAAACTGGCTAAAAAAGCAATGATTTTTCCGACAATACCACCAATAGCTCCTATATGAATATCATAATTCATTCGTATTACTTTATCTGCAAAGCTGGCATTTTTATACTTCCCATAAATACTTGGGGTTTCAATTTCGGCAAGCGTATTTTGATCAAAAAAGAGGTAATCCATATTGTAATACAGCCCTTTGGAGTTACTTACTTCTACCAGAACCGAAGTAGAATCATTTTCTGGATAGTGTAATTCAAAACTCTTTGCTTCTTTATAAACATCGTACAACATTGGGATTAACTGGTCGTATTTTGGAGCTGCATCCTTTTCCACAACAAGTCTTGTTTCGCTTTCTGGAATTACAAATCTCGGATCATTACTACCTCCAGTTGCCTTGTAAGCAATAAAGTAAAACCAATTAAAGGCCATCACACATCCGGTAAAAGCGAAAATCAAACCAAAAGTCGAAACATAAAAACCTACTACGGTGTGCAAGTCAAAATTCTTACGTTTCCAACGGGTTTTTGCATTCCAATCTAACTTCAGGCGTTGTTTCCAGTTTTTATTATTTCTGGGCCACCATAGAAATAACCCGCTTATCAAAATGAATAAAAATAATAGGACTGAATAAGAGACAATTCTGGATCCTATAGCATCAGGTAGCCATATACGTAAGTGTCCTTTCAGCACAAAGCCAAAAAAACCAGCATCATTATCGATCTGCTTTATGAATGCTCCATTATATGGATTTAAATATACGCTGTGGTAAAAAACTTCGGGTTCAGCTTCGTAAAAAACTACTTCTATAGCTTCGTTAGACTTACCATAGATCACTCCATGAATAGTTCTATTGGGAATAACCTGCTCTGCCAAATTTTTGATTGTTGAAGCGGGAAGAAATGCCTGTTCTTGAGGAGTTACGTACTTATAATCATCATAGAAACTTTCAATTTCTTCCTTAAAAACCCATAAACAACCTGTTATAGATACTACGAACACTACCAAACCTGTTACCAAACCCAATATTCTATGGATTTTAAGAATGGTTTTACGTGTATTTTTCTTCTTTGGCATGATAAGCAGATATAAAAAAGACACTCTCCTCTGCGCAACGGCTTCAGAGAGTGTTGGGGATATAATTGAGTTAGTTAGTTACTTTGAAAATTCCTTTAAGTCCTAATCCTAAAACTTTTGCTCCTTGTGTAGCTGTAGCTGTTTCGGGATCTACAATATATACATGGGTTTCTGTATCTGTTGAACTACTGATATATGCTTTACCATCCTCTACAAACATAGGCGAGGTGTATCGATGCCCGTGCACTGGGATTCCGGTTACATCTGTCACTGTTTTTGCCTCAAGATCAATTACCACTAATTTGAATACATCTTTTTTGAAGAAAGCTCCCCACTCTAAGGCACCATTAGTATCATCTACAATGATTCTTCCAATCGCTTTACCATTACCCACATAATCCATCCAGAACAACTTACCGCCATTGGTTGCTTCTTCGATATTAAAGAAATAATCGGTATCAAATTCTGTGGCTCCATTTCTAATTCTTAAAATTCCTGAAGGTTTGGTTGCTGCTGTAAATCCAGCACTTAGTGCCGAAGTAGAGAATGAATAAATATCACCATTCTCTGTCTTTTCTATACCTGTGCTATGTCCGTTTACTCCAATTGGACTAGTTCGAGTATCTTCAATAATTTTTTCTAGCTCCATCCCTGGATAATTGAAAACTGCCAAATAAGCACGATCCACATCTGGAGTTACAAAAGATCCATCGGCCAACCATTTGTGATAAGACACAAACAATTTACCATCTCTAAGCACCATCCCGGTTACCCAAGGAATAGATCCCGGATTTTCGGCAGTACCATTACCCATATCGATATCAATAGGATGCTCTACAATTCTTTCTAACAATCCGGTTTCGGCATTGATAAAGTGGAAACGTTTATCAGAAAGCCCTCCGTAGGTTAACTCTACCGCAATTAAGGTTTGATCATCTACTGCCGCATAGTTATCTAATGTGGATTGAAAGGCGAAGTTGGCTATTTCATTTAGCGCTCCATTTTCATCCAATTGGTAGGCGATACATTTATCATCATCGGCATAACCCGCAGTAAACACCGTGTTTCCTGCTCCGTGAAAAAAGCGCCATCCTCGAAGTGGTGTTCCCTGACCTTCTACAGAGATTTCTCCAGTGGTTAATGATTCTAATGATGGCAACTCTAAAATATAGTCTACAGGACTTGCGTCTCCTACAGGAAAGGCCTCAAATCCTACTACGTATTTAGCAACAGCAGTTGGTTCGGGTTCTACCGGACTTCCATCATCGTCGCTTCCACATGAAATAGCAAACAGTGCTGTTGCAAGGAGTACCATTACATTTTTTATCCATTGTATTGTTTTCATTCTTGATATGATTTTAAATATTAGTGTTTATGTTAATTTGATATAAAGTATCTCAGTTTGATATAAAAAGCTCTACCAGGTTGCTGTATCTCAAAATTGTCGTAGATCCTGGCATCTGTAATATTTCTTGCCAAAAGAGATAGGTTGTATTTTCCTTTATCAAAAGAATATCCCAGTTGTAGATTATGAGAAAACTGCTCTGGGATGATATCTCTATCTTCGGGATTCCCTTCTACAAAAGAGGTAAGCGGGTATTCATGTACATAATAGCTACCCCAGGAAATTGTAAATTGATCGTCTGGTGCGATCACACTATTAAATCTCCCCCTATTCTTGCATTTCCAAACAGATAAGGGATATTGGCAATACGCTGGTTCTTTAAGAAGTCTACCCCAGCATTTTCTCCTGCGTTTTGATCGATGATATTCTGATAAGTAGCATTGATATCCAAAAAGTATCGGTCGTGGAACAACGTTCTAATCTCACCTTCTACACCTGTACTTCTGGCATCTGCTGTGTTGTAGTATCGAGAAAAAATACCTTCGGATCGAATGGCAATAAAATTCTCGGATTCTCGTAAAAAGACATTGGTATCTACCTGAAGTTTAACATTAGAAAAATCTTTATTAAACAGTGCTCCCAGATTGGCATTGTAGCTCATTTCGGGTAACAGCTCTGGGTTTGATTTTAGAAGGAATCCATCTCCAAAAACTTCATATCCTTCAGGAATTCTGAATGTTCTCTCAAAAGATCCTTTGATCTGCAGATTTTCTAAAATCTTATAAGTAGTAGCAAACCCATAGCCCAATTCTTCAAAGGTATTTTCGAATCGAGTAAAACGATCTTCTTCAACACCAGTAAACAAATCTTCTAGAATCCCTTCAGAATTGAGCAGATATCCTTTGGTAAATAAAGAGGTGTTCCATCGGGCATCAAATGCTTTAATATCATAAGACAATCCAAATATGTCTTTATTGACAATATGAGGGTCTTCAAATGCGATTCTTCCTGTCCTCGCCGGATCTTCTCCTTTTCTACGGATGTAATTTTTGGTATAGTTGACATGTAGTGCATTGGACTCATTGAAGGTATAGCTTGCCAGTGCATTAATCAAGTGCAGATTGTCCTTAAATTCGAATAATGTTTTACTAGCCTCAAACTCTCCCAATGTTTGATCCCCTCGTTCTATAAAATTACCAAACCAGTCGTATTTACGAGAAGAAGTATCCACTACTTTCTCATTATTCTGAGTAATCGATCCATAAATTTTCAGTTTTAATTTCTCCTTCAGCAAGTCATTCTTTTCATAAGAAATGGATCCCGAAATCACGTCATTTTCGGTAAACACTTCTCCAAAAGGGTTTTGTGGATCTATGGGATGTTGTATTTCATTTTCGTTGGCAGAAACTGTGAACCCTATCAATAATTGATCTGCAAATGTTTGCTCGACCAAGCCTGTTTTTATGGTAATCATCTGCGAGTTATACGCATCATGAAATCGTTCTACATCATCTCTACGAATACCTGTATCATTACCCAGCGCATCTCGCACTTCAATCCCATCTATGGTATAGTTGTTATCTGAGTAGTTATAGAAGGATGAGAGTTGAATCATCCATCCTTTCTTGCCATAATACTGCCCATTTACTGTGGCACGATGGGTATTAAAAGAGCCCACATCATAAGACACATCCAAAAAATCATTTTTACTTCTATTGGTGATGATATTTACCGCTCCTCCTAATGCATCGGCACCCAGGTTTATGGGTACTACTCCTTTATACACCTCTGCTCTTTCTACCAAGGTCGCCGGAAAGTTATTTAGGGATAGTGAACTTCCGAAATTCTCTAAGGGAATC
The DNA here is from genome assembly GCF_055808215.1 of Aquimarina sp. KJ22-3. Taxonomy (NCBI): domain Bacteria; kingdom Pseudomonadati; phylum Bacteroidota; class Flavobacteriia; order Flavobacteriales; family Flavobacteriaceae; genus Aquimarina; species Aquimarina sp. KJ22-3. The sequence goes on from NZ_CM147859.1 coordinate 4,584,167, forward strand.
CCATCGATAAAAAACTTTACTTGCTTACCTGATAATCCATTAAGTGAAAAATCAAAAGAAGATCCCAGTCCACCGCGTTGTCGTACATTAACCCCTGGAATGGTTGCCAATACCGAATTGATATCAACACTCACATTTTTTAATCCTTTGGTTTGTACTACTTCAACTTCGAAAGCTTCTTCTCGAGTCTTTTGCGCTTGGTTTTTACCTTTTACGAGTACGTCATTTAGCTCTTCTATATCTTCCTTTAGAACTACTTGTAGCCGTTCTTGGGTCAAGGGTACAGTAATAGTAAGATATTCGGTCTTAAAACCTATATAGCTTACGATCAACGTATAATTTCCCTCTGGGACCGAAAAGCTAAATTGCCCATCAAAATCACTACTGGCTCCTGTATTTTGTAGTTCATCTATACGTATAGATGCTCCGGGTATCGGTTTTGAACTTTGATCCAAAACGACTCCTTGTACGACTTCTTGACCGCTACACAAAAGCGTAGCGAAAAGCAGGAAAAAAATGCTGTTTTTTCTTTTTAAAATCTTCACTGACGATAACTAATTTTTGTTTACTTTAGCGACCTGAGAAAAACTATTTATAATTGGTCTAAATAAACTTAGTTGCAAAATTAATAGCTCTCTAAGAAGAAAAATGACGCATTATGGATAAAAAAAGACGTAAAAAGACGTCGCCTACAACCAACAAAATACTTGAGAAACCGATTAACAGTCTCTATTCTATTACTACCTTAAACCAAGTATCAGAGCAGTGTGGAATTACCTCCAAAAAACATACTTTTTTGGAAACCTACGGTTCTGGTACTTTTGAAATTCATCAATTTGACGGGTTATCTATTATGATGTTTGATGCAGTTTTTAAAAGAGATATAGTAATTGAAGGATATATTCCCGATCAATTTCTAGAACTTTCTTTTTTGATCGAAGGAGAACAAATCATCAAAATAGAAGGGTTGCCACAAGATTTGATTTATGAAGGGCAAGAATGCTATTTCCTATATCTATCTGCTATCAAAGGGACAATATCTTATCGTAAACGAAAGTCTTTTAAAGAGGTGAAAATTAGAATGACCATGGATTTCATCAAAAGACATCGACTCGATGCCGCCTACAATATCCTTGAAAACTATTCATTGTTAAAAGTGAAAGATGACTTTTTGAGACCCTTATGCCCTAAAACTCAGGATATCCTTTCAGAAATTCTAACCGATCAACGAAAAGGATTACTAAAACGACTATTTCTAGAATCTAAAACCCTAGAATTAATCGCTTTGAAGCTGGAAACCCCTAACACATCAAAAACCAAAACAGCAACCCAATCGGATCATCTGATAAAAAAGCTATACCAAACTCAACACATCATCTCTTCTGACCTTTCGATTCAATATTCTATACAGCAATTATCTAAAAAGGTAGGGTTAAACGATTTTGTTCTTAAAAAAGAATTTAAACAGTTGTTTGGCAAAACTATTTTTGAGTATGCCACAGAACTTAGGATGAAAAAAGCAAAGCAATTGCTTCAACATAGCACAAAACCTATCTACGAAATCTCAGAATTAGTAGGCTACAAGAATTCTACCCATTTTACCGCAGCTTTTAAGAAAATAGAGAGTATAACACCTAAGGTGTATCGAAACAATACCAAAAAAAATGTATAACCATATTATCTTATCGGAACCTGTTTTAGTTTATTTTTTTCCGTCTTTTGTTGAGATAATTTATCTAAAATGAATTTTTGGAATCCTAAAGTCAATAATAGGTAGATAGGAATCAAACAAAGCACACCTATTACACCTAATTGTTGATATCCCAAAATGCCCATACCCCAGCAAATCAGAACCCATTGAATGACGTATATGGTAGTAACTCGTTTGCTACAATAATATAAAAACCGAATCACTCCGTTTTCTTTGACTCTAGTAACGATCTGATGCATTATCCATAATCCTACCAAATTAAACCCTGCAAGATAACAGACTCCTCCCGGACCCAAATGAAAATAGTCTCCAAAGTGATACTCAAAATTATAAAAACATAATCCTCCACCTAAGAGCATCAAAAGAACCCCTGAGATCCCCATTCTAGAAAAAAGATGATTCTCACTTCTATTCTCTTCCTTGTACCACATCCCAAAAAACATCCCAATCAGGATAAAAGAAGACCAAGGAAATACAGCAAAATAAACGTTCCATCCAGCTCCCCAGAGAAGATCCAACAGATAACTCACACCTGGAACCTCGATCTGAAAACCATGTACCTCCCTGGTCAACACAACAATACATCCGGCAATCAACAAAGGCACATATTTACTTTTTGAAAAATGATTAATCACCCCCATAAATAACAATGAAACTCCTGCCAATTGTAAAATATCTCCGGTTCCAAACATATAAATCATATTATCTACCGTTGCCGGAGCGGTCCATCCATAGGCTTCGATAAAATTATCCGGCATAAAACCTAACCAAATGGGAAAGATAAACTTCAAAAAGTTCATCAAATAACCTACAGCTAAAATGTATAAAGCTCTTTTGATAGACAACATAATACTTTGATTACGTGATAAGGTAAATGATACTCCCATCGCAATCAAAAAGATTGGTGTTCCTTTACCAACAAAATGAATTACTGTCCCTAACCAAGTTTCGGATTGGGTAATGGAGTTGCCATAAATCCATAAAGTATGTACCAACACAACCATGATCACCGCCAATCCTCGGGCAAGGTCTATTGCTAAAATTCTATTTTGACTACTCATGATTGCTTTCAATTTTTAATTCATTAGTTACTTTGTATATGGCTATGGGATTAGTGAGTGTACCCTTAAACTGTAGACTCTCGACTGGATCTGCCAAATCCAACATGTGTTTGGTGTTTTTTAGCTGTAATCGGTTAAGGCAACATCTTTTAAACTCAGGAGCGAATAGATCTATTTGCTTGAATTTTTCTAAAAGTTGGGGGTTTGCCGCCTGATATTTCAAAACACACTCAGCGACCTTTTTCCAAAAAATAGCCTCGTCATACCCTCCTTCCTGTACTAAAATGTTTGATAAGAACCTGAAGAAACAATCAAAGACATCCGTAAAAATGGCAAGTGCTTTTATTTCATCATCAGCTTCTACATATAAGCGTTTTGCTTTTTCAGGCAAATCAATCGTATGATCAAAAATGGCAATCTCTTCGGTAATATCTTTCATAATTGCCTTTACGGGAATATCATCTTCTAAAACCAAAATTAGATTCTCCCCATGAGGCATAAACACCAATTCATATTGATATAAACAATGTAAAAGTGGGGTAAGGTAGGCGTTAAGGTAGCGTTCTAACCAAATCGCTACAGACACCCCTGATTTCTTAATGGTTTCTACAACCAAAGATTGTCCATTATTGTCCAGATGCAATAGAGCAGCCATGGTGATCAATCTTTGTTTCTTGTTAATCTTTAGATATGGACTTTCCCTCCATAAAGCTGACAACATTTTGTTATGGGGTTTGGTTTTTCCCAAGGTCTCATAGTAGCGATTTCTGTACCCTACGGTAGCTATTTCTCCTAACATAGTAAAACCTGTTTCGCGCAAAAAATCATCATTTTCCAATAGATCCGAAATCCATTCGGTAATTACCGGAGTACTTCCCATATAATAAGGAGATAATCCTCTCATAAAGCCCATATTGAGAATAGACAATGCTGTTTTGGTATACAGTTTTTCGGGATTGGTAGTATTAAACAAAGTTCGAATGGATTGTTGTGCTGCATATTGGTCTGTGCCTTCACCAAGCAAAACAATGAACCGTTGGGCTATGTCCTGGGCAAAAATGGTACTGATCTTATTTTCCCATTGCCATGGGTGCACAGGCATAAAAATGTAATCCTGGGTGTCTAGTCCTTTTTTACTTAACTTTTGATTAAAAGTCTGTAATAGATCAGGGCCTAATTCTTTTTCTATTAAAGTCCCATATGGATATAATGCTATGCTATGAAAATCTGCTTTGGTTTTGTGGGCTGCGATCCAAACTAACGAAAATGTGGTCGATACTTCTGGGGCGAAATGATGATACTGTGAATTATTAAAACCTATGCGACCATTATTGGCTACAAAACACGGGTGCCCCTCGGTCATCGCTTTTTCTACCTGCTGAAAATCGGCTTCGATTAAAGCTACCGAATCAAATTTTTGATCGGCATACTTATAAGCAGCTCCAAAAAGAGTACTGGTAATCTCTTCCATATAAGTAGGCAACATCGCATCCGGTATCTGTAAGGTGTCTTTTAGTTCCAAAATAAAATCCAATGCATCTAATTCTACTTCTTTCCCTTCTCTTGTTTTGGTAATGGATAAGAGATCTATATGTAAGTGATCTAAAACCTGCTTTTGGGCTTTAAAAAAATATGCTGTTTCAGGAAAATCCGTGGTTAATTTATAGATAGTCCAAGGCTCTTCCTGTCCTATAATTTCAAGATCTAAAATTAGTTCATGCGCAAACTCGCTTATCGCTTTCCGAATTAAATTTCGGTTTACGATAGCCCAAATTTCTGGATCGAGATGGTCGATTTGCTCTGTTAATACTGAAGTATTTGGTGTTGTGTTCATTGTTTTATTTTTTGTGATGGCATTTTTGTAATCCTGTCGTGTACATACTGCCAATCCCGCTTTTTTATGAGGTAACTGAATAGTCTTGAGGTATTGAAATCCTGCTTTGGTATTCAAAACATGAATCTTATTATTTTCGATATCTGGTTCTACTACGATTCTCTTGGTATCTGATTTGGAAAACAAAAAATCCATAACGGTGGTAAATACATTCCAGGTAAAATTTGAGATTTTTTGCTCTACTGGTGCTACCAAAATGTGCATCCCTACATCTCCATCTAGTACCGGATAATACGCTCCAACTACATCATTGCTTGGATCATAATATTCCATCAAAAAAATAGGAGTGTCATTTAGCATTCCCATACAAGCATGATGAGACGTATGCCCTACTATTTCTTCGTATTCCTTTGCTACCTGATCGATACTGTACTCCTGCATACCCCAGTATTTGGAATATGGGCGAGTCACCCAATCGTAAATCGTTTTTGTATCTTTCTTGAGATCAAAAGATCGGAGTTGAATTTCACCTAAACCTTCTACATTTTTGGTGAATAACACCTCCTCTTGTTTCTTTATCATATCCATATCAGGTAGTTTTCAGAATTAATTTTTTGATTGTTGTTTTGAAAAAGATTAGGAACAAGCCTAAGGTGACTGCAAAACCAATCCAGGCAATGGTAAAGGGTATTTGCAATCCATAATGATCTACCAAAATCCCTACAAAAAAAGAAGCCATCAAGACACCCAGATTTTGAAAAAAATGGACTTTACTATAATCCAGAGCATAACTTTCTGGGGTACTGTATTCAAAAAGTAATACATCAAATCGTACAATAGCCCGAAAGACTGCCCACCCATATAGTATCCTTCCTAGTATTATGATTCCAGACACAGGAACTCCTTGTATCCATAAACCAACAATCCCGATGCATAAAGGGATTATGATTCCGCTATTGGCTTTTTCTTTTTGGTTGCATCCCACCAAAGCACTAGAAGCGCTACTATGGCAGGTATGGCATAGATACTACCCGATATAAGCTTACTGTCATAAATGGATACATACTCCCAATACGACGAAAAAAAGGTCTTGTAATAAATCCACTGGCATAGAGTACTAATGTGGTAACGCCTATTTTAAGCACAAATCCTTTTGGAAAGAGTTTATCAGGGATGTTGTTTTCCTTTGGTTCCTCAATATTCCTGGAAGTCACATACTTCTTAGTTTTCAACAAATAAGCACTCATCACCATTTGTACAAAATCACCAAGAGCCATAATGATAAAAATATAACTAGCATCAATAAAATCTACGGTTACTCCACCGATTACTGCGCCTAAAACACCTCCCAAATGCACCACTACAGAAAGTAGCGCTATGGTTTTGGGGTGTTCTTTTTTGGTGCTAATTTTTAGGATATACGGATATACCAACAAATAACTCCCTTTAAACAAGATCATGATTAATGAGATGATCCAAAAATTGATATACGAAGTTGTACTATAGCAGCATAGAGCTAATATTCCAGCAATGCATTGCGTATATACCAAAATATGAAGCTCTGCGACTTTTTTAGCGATGTATGCCCAAAAAGGAAAAGACAACATCACCATAAAACAAATGGCTGCAAAATAATATCCTACTTTATCGGGATCCGTAATTCCGAAGCGAGCTTCAAAAAACTGAGGATAAAAAGGATGCAATAGATAATCGCTTACCACGGCTACCAAAGTCATTACGATTAGGAATCTCTTCATTCTACCCATTCTTTGTTCTGGACCTCTTCTTCTGCACTCACCCCAAACTGCTGAAAAGCAATTCGTTTTTCGATAGGGTAATAATCTGTTCCTGTAAGTTCCTTGATGATATATGAATTACGATAGCACGCCATCCCCAGATCCGGAGTCACAAATCCATGGGTATGTAGTTCTGCATTTTGTACAAAAATATCCTTGCCCAGATGATCTATAGCATAATTACGATGTACTTGATATCTCCCTTTTTCATCCCATCGAATTCGATCTTTGATCCCTTCTACAAATTCTGGTTTTCTATAACCGTAACCCGTAGCCAATATCAATCCATCGGTTTGATGCTGATAGTGCTTGCCCTCTTCCATTTGATGAAATTCTATGTAAAATCTATCTAAAGCATCATCGTAGGTGGCTTGTTTAAGCTCAGAATTTGTTCGGAGGTTAATCTTTACGGCATTAGACAGTTGTTTGGTATAAATAAGATCAAAAATATCTCCAATCAGATCTTGATTAATCCCTTTGTATAAGTGTTTTTGATTTTTAATCAAGTGATCTCGCTTTGCCGAAGGAAGGTTGTAAAAATAATCTACATACTCGGGAGAGGTCATTTCTAAAGTTAGTTTGGAATACTCTAATGGAAAAAATCGGTTGGATCGTGTTATCCAATTCAATGCATAACCTTTGTTATCTACTTCTTGTAACAAATCATAAAAAATCTCTGCAGCACTCTGTCCGCTTCCAACAACGGTGATTGATTTTTTGGATTGTAATTCTTCTTTTACTGAAAGATAAGTCGAAGAATGAGCTGCATGGTCCTGTAATCCTTTACAAGTATCCGGAATATAAGGGCTAGTTCCTGTTCCTAAAACCAGTTTTTTGGTTTTATAAACCTTATGTTCTGCAGTTTTGCCACAATAGGTAAAAACGGTATAATATTCTTTTTCCGGATCGTAGCTAACGTTAGTGACTTCAGTTTGAAAATGAATATTGGATAATTGTTGTATTACCCATTGGCAATATCTGTTATACTCTTCTCGTAATACCAAAAAGTTTTCCCTAATGTAAAAGGAGTAAATACGTCCTTTTTCCTTTAAATAGTTTAGAAAACTAAAAGGACTTGTTGGATCTGCAAGAGTGACCAAATCTGCCATAAAAGGAATCTGAAGGGTAGTTCCCTCCAGCATCATTCCACGATGCCAATCAAAAGATGCTCTTTTATCCAAAAAGACGCCTTCTAGCTCTGCTATAGGTGCGGTTAAACAGGCTAGTCCCAAATTCATAGGACCTACACCTACGGCTACAAAGTCATATATATTTTCTTGCTGTATTGTGGTATCCATTTTAATTGTAATTTTTATAGGTTTTCGCGGTTTCTTTAATCATTTCGATGATATGTAACAAATCATCAATGGTACTTTTGGGATTGAGTAAGGTAAATTTCAGGTAGGTATTTCCATTAAATTTTGTACTTGCCACAGAGGCTTGACCCGACTTAAAAAGCGTATTTTTTATGTACAGGTTTACTGCATCAATATCTTCTTGGCTAGCAACATGACGAAATACCAAGGTGCTCAGTTCTGGTTTATGCACCAATTCGAAACATGGGTCATCCTTAAGGCTATGGTACAGATCTAATGCTAGATAATGTACTTTCTCCAAGAAAGAACCAATGGTCTTTGCCCCCGTCATTTTTAACGTGAACCATAATTTTAAGGCATCAAACCTGCGGGTTGTTTGTATGGATTTTTCAATAAGATTTGGGTAATCTTCATTTCTATGCTCCAGCGGATTAAGATAATCCGCATAATAAGAGACATATTTGAAGTTTTTGGTATCCTTTACCAAAAAAGCACTGGAACAAACCGGTTGAAACATGGTTTTATGGAAATCAATGGTCACAGAATCTGCTTGTTCGATACCTTTAAGAAGATGTTGATGCGTTTCGGTTAGGACATAACTACCACCATAGGCTCCATCGACATGAAACCAGATACCGTACTCCTTGGCAATTTTGGATATGGTTTGTATAGGATCAAAACTCCCAAAATCTGTTGTCCCTGCGGTTGCTACTATCCCGATGGGAAGATTCCCTAATTGTTTCTCCTTTTCTATCGCCTGCACCAAAGCGTCGGGCTTCATTTTCATGGTATCATCTGTTGCCACTGGAATGACAGAATGATACCCCATCCCTAACAATGCTGCGTTCTTCTGAATACTGAAATGTGCTTTTTCTGAACAAAAGAATCGAAATTTAGATACCTCACTTGACCATCCATTTTCTTTGAGGTTAAGTCCAAAGTGTTTGAACGCATAATCATCTCTGGCAAGCAGTAGCCCCATAAAATTGGATTGTGTTCCGCCGCTGGTGAAAACTCCATCTGCGGTCTTGGGAAGTTTCATTGCATCACAAATCCATCGAATCATTTCCTGTTCAATAAAAGTAGCTGAAGTGCTCTGATCCCAGGTTTCTACTGCCGTGTTTACCGACGAGGCTATCAAATCTCCTACCAATGCTGGCAATAATACGGGGCAATTGAGATGAGCTACATAATTGGGATGATGAAAAGCAATGGTATGATCCAGAAAAAGTGTTTTAATCTCCTGTAACGCTTCGTCTATAGATAAATTCGTGTTTTCGTCTATAGCTACTAGGCCAGATTTTGAATCAAAATCACTTTGAAAATCACCACTATAAAATTGATCTCTATCCAAAAAGGATTTGATGTGTTGCGTAGCTTTATGAATGTATTCTTCGTAGGTATACTTGGATTTCGAATCAAATAATTGATCGATACCACCCTTGGTTGTAACTGTTGTTTGTGTGTCGAGGAGCATTTCTTTAATTTTATTTAATCTAAATAAGCTTTACAAAACTACATGCACCTCATCAAAGATTGATGACGAATTTTGGATAAAAAAAGACGTGGATTATTCAAAACATCATCGAAATGAAAAAAAACTCACCACATTAACACTTGATTATCAATAAACTATCGTTTTGAATGTCACTAGTATAAAAAAAGCCGCCTAAAAATTTAGGCGGCTTTTTTTATACTATTATGTTGTTAACAAGAAGTAAAAGGTATCATCAACTTACAAAAGGATCACTCCATTTTGTGTCCGTATATACATTGGTTCCTGATAAGGTTTTTATAAAAGCTTCTAACGCCAGAATATCTGTTTCGGTTAGATTCAGGTTTTGACCATTGGCTCCTGGTCCACCTCTTAATCGATTATCTAAATTTGTATTGCCTGTAGCATCTATTTCATTGTAATGTTCTATAACATTCACCATAGTTGCTGAACTGGCATCATGCATTAAGGCTCCATTCAAGATTCCTTGATAGTTAAAAATATCTCTCAAGGTTGGAGCTCTGGTAACTATAAGATCGGTGGCAGTAGGATCTCCAAATACCCCGATAACCCCATTATTTAAACTCATAGGATCAATATCGAACTCAGGAGCTCCATGACAAGTAATACAACCTGCACCGTTTTGATTGGGTGGTGTAAAAAACAAGGTCTTCCCTAGATTTTCTTGATCTGTAAAATTAGGAAAGGGTTGATTATCGTTTTGCACTTGTGCTCTTCCAATATCATATTTGGCATCAAATGATTGGATGCTACGTATAAATTGTGCTAAACTTTCTTGCAGACGTTCTTCGGTAATCGTTGTATTTCCGTAGGCAAACTCAAACAGTTCTTGATAATACTCCAAATCGGCTAACTTTACTAATAAATCAGACAAATCCGGTGCCCCATCTTGCCCACTAAATCCCATTTCGGCATGATCCTGTATAGGTTGTGTAGTTTGCTCTTCCAGGGTATTTGCTCTTTCATCCCAAAAGAAACGGGTTTCTCTTGCAAATCGAGAGTTGATTAAACGCATACTATGTCTGCCCGTTACTCCATTCACTCCTGTACTAACATTAGCATTGTCGCCAAAAGCAAAAGCTTGTTGATGACAACTAGCACAAGCAATAGTATTATCTACAGATAAATTTTTATCATAGAATAAAACTCTACCCAAAGTAGCCTTTGCATCTGTAATCACATTGGTATCTGTATTGTCCTTTGTAATATAAACAGGAATGTCTTGATTGGCATAATTATATAGATTGCTTAAATCGATATTGTCTCCAAAGATTTGTTGAAGCACAGAAGATTCTGTTCCGTCATCCGGAACATCTACATCATTATCATCCCCAGAACAGGAGATTAACATTAAAAATCCAGTAATACCAAGTAGTCTGTTTATAGTCATATTTTGGGTTTTTGTGGTTGTCCGTAGATGTAAGACTACTAAACCTAGAAAAGGTTTAAGCTGTACCCAAAATATTTGATGAATGTGGAAAATCTAAGTTTTTGATTCAAGGTGTATCTTGAACTATCCTAATTACAAGTAGAATATAAATATACAAGAATTCTTGTAATCAGTTTTGTTTGTAAATTCTCTGTAAAAGAACATACAAACAAAACCAACTACAAATTACCTTGATAATTCAATTTTACGCCTGTGCGTTTTGCGGAGCCCAGTGCGAACAAAGCATTCCTGGAGCTGCTTTTTCTGGATTTGCGCAACCACTTTCTTCATAACGAACACATGTCACACAATTTCTATTATCCTTTAAAGCTTCCTGCATCTTGAAACTATCACAAGTATAAATTCTGCTTACCATAACTTTATGGATGGCACATACATTTTTGTCTAACAAATTTTCACAATTTGCGCACGTATTTCCTAATCGAATAGCCATTTTTAAAGGGTTTTAAGTTTCTTATAAAATTAGGAATACTCGTATATAGAAACAATATAAACAAGTGTATTTCATTGATTTATAGTTAGATTGATTAAAAATTAGGTGTCCTTTTTTCTTTTCCCTTAAGTCTAGTGAAGTATATCTTACTTATTAAGATAATTTAGATAGACTTTATATACTCTTCCAAATTTACATCTTCGGTAAGGTTCATCTTCTTACGCAAACGACTTCTCGATTTTTTTACAGCATCCAAAGATGTAAATCTCAGTCTTGCAATTTCTTTTCTACCCAGAGACATTCGTAAATAGGTACAAATTTCAAGATCCGTTTTGGTTAAATTAGGATGCACTTTTGCCATTCGCCTGGCAAATTCATAATTCAAGGTTTCGATATCACTTTTGATCAAGTTGAGTTGCGAGTCTTCTATTAGTTCTGATTTTAACTCCGCAATAAGGTTTTGAATAGAAATGGAGTCGTCTTTGGAAGCTACCTTTTTAAGGTTTTCAACTAGTTTCTCTTTTGATTTTAACTGCTGAAACGTCTCTGAGCGCAATTCCAAAATCTCTTCTTCTTTTTCTACCATACGATCAGACATGGTTGCCATATCCGTTGATAATTTGATCAACTGCCTTTGCGCTTCCTTTTGCATTCTATTATTCAAAACAATCTGAAATCCTACATACAATAACAATCCATAATTGATCAAATATTGGGTTTGGATCACCAAAACAGCATTAAGTAAATCATTTATCAATATCACTGATGTAATCGCCAGGCTTATAAACATTCCTCTGGCATATGGTCTTTTATCTTTTATAGCTCTGATCATTTGATAAAAACCAATTAAAATGACAATCAATCCAAACACCTGAAAAAACGGAGCACTGTATGTACTATAAAAAACAGGTGCTACAATTACATATAAAATCCCAAATGCAGGAATCCAGATACTTAAACGGACCCACTTTGAAGAAAAATATCCAGGAAACAGAGAAAAATGATACATCAACACAGCTCCTAAAGCTCCGTAGTACCCTATGTACCTCATCTTTTGCACAATTTCGAACGAAATATCAGGGAAGAAGTAATAGATCAAAGCTTCTCCCACAAAGAGTTGCCTCGAGGCTCCAAACAAGCAGAACAATCCAAAATACAAGAAGTAAGAATATTTTGGGAAGCTTACATAATACAGTAGCTGGTATATCCCAAAAATTAGAATCAAAAAGGTAATCACTCCTTCAATAAGTAGTTTGGTTTGATTTTTATTGATGAAATATTCAGCTTCCTGAATCTTGCTCCTCAGTGCAAAACCTCCTCCTGATCGATGTTTATGGTTAGAGACCAACAGCATAATATCCAAGTTATTTTCATTGGGTAATTCCACCCTTAGCGGACGTCCATCGATGTGTTCCTGATCCGCTTTTTGAGAAATTTTCCCATGCTCTACAATCTTTTTACCATTAATCCATACCTGAGCAGCAGCAAAGCATCTGGGCAATGTAAGTAGTAACGAATTTTGAGTATTTGGTCTTTTTACAAAAATCCGAAATGTCCCATATCCTTTTGCTTCATCAATTTTTTGTTTCCAGAGCGCGGTTGGCCAACTAATCGTATCCACTAATGTTAATAATGATGGATCATAGTTTTTGTCCTGGTCTATTGGCCATTGTTTCCAATAAAAAAGACTCTCTCCTCTTAAAATAATCTCGGGATATTGATCAAAATCCCAATCCGAAATGTCAATTGTAGCATTTTGTATTATTCGGGTTTCCTCAAATTTTGAGGTACAGCTAACAAGAAATATGGAAAGAATGCCCATCGTAAATATCAAGAGTATCTTTTTACTTAATGATATTTTTAAGGATCTTAATCGCTTCATTGATGTATTGGGATAATGCAATATCAAAGATAACCCAAAATATTAGGAAGCCTCACATTTTTAAAAGTGCATTTCACAATTACGTATCCTTACGAATTCTGTAAAAAGAAAAAAGCTTCACTATAGATGAAGCTTTTTTTATAACTTTCGTTTGCCTAATTATTCTATAACCATACGTTTAGTATCAATCTTTTGTCCATCAACATATAATGTATAAAAATAGGTTCCCGATGCCAGTCCCTGACTTGTGATATTCAACTCACCTTCTCCTCGATCTTTTAATTCAACAGTAGAAACTACTTGCCCATTACTATTGCTAAATACTATAGAGGCCGAATTAACCGATTGCGGCAGGTAATATCGAATTGATGAAGTATTATTAAAAGGATTTGGAATGTTTTGATATAGTATTGCCGTTTGCCCTTTATTAGTATTGTTGTCTACAGCATCAATGCGTTGTTCTATGGTTTCGAGACGATTAATTAAATCGTCAATCAACTCCTGCTGAACGGCATTCTCATTCTGTAATGCTGCCATTTCTGATTGCATATCTGATAATAGTGGCGCTAGATCTACGGATACTGAAGTTCCGTTTTCGATATCGATCGTAAGATCTGTATTTGTTAATGTGGCAGCGGTAAGGTTTTGAGTATCGGTGTTCACGTAAGCAGAAAGATCGATTGTATTTCCATTACTAATGCTTAGCAGATTATTCGTCAATCCCAAGGTTTGACTATCTGTGCCTGTTCCATCCTGAAACGCAGAAAGATCCACTGTATTAATTCCACCTGAGATACTTAAGGTGGTACCACTTAATGACAACTCCTGATTATCAGTATTATCTAAATAATTGGATAAATCTACTGAAGTAGCATCATTTGTTAAGCTCAAGGTATTTCCTGAAAGCTCTAAATCTTGGGTGTCAGTATTATCCAAATACCCAGATAGATCTACAGTGCTAGCATTACCTGTAATACTCAATGTATTTGTGGACAAGGATATTGCTTGTGCATCGGTATTGTCCAAATACCCTGAAAGATCAATAGCAGTAGTTCCTCCGGAAATACTCAAGCTATTGGTTGACAATGATAACTCTTGATTATCGGTTTGTGAAGTCCAGGTTAATGTACCGGCCCCGTCTGTAGTTAATACTTGTGATACCGTACCATCTGTAGTTGGAAATTGATAATTTCCTCCAATATTTAAATAACCTGCAATTTGGAAGTTCCCCCAGAACTTAAAGCTGCAGTTGGAGCCTCTCCTTCGGGACCCCAGGTAAAACCCAGAGATGAAAAATCAGGAGCTGTAAATCGCAAGCTACCCCCACTAGTAGTAATAGGGCCATAGGCATTTTCTATTTCTGTAGTATACACCTCTTTTATTTGATACCTATTTATACTGGCCACTCCTCCTTGAAACGTTAGTATCTTGTTATCTTCGATATTTAAATTTCCGACATTATTAATATTTTTCCCGTTCAAATCTAAAGCTGTAGTAGCGGTATGATTTCCCAAATTATCCGAAAGCAAAGATGTCCAATCACTACCATCCCACATATAAACCGCATTGTCTTCGGTATCATATACGATCATACCTGCATTGGTCGTGTCTAGATTTAATGATGACCTCTGCGAGTTGGTCAATCTATTTAATAACAACCCTTTATTGGTATCCGCTAATTCTAAAGAAGCTTTACTACTTGGAGCATCGGTACCAATCCCTACACTTAGAGGATAGGTTGCTCCTCCTAATACCATGGTATTTGCAGAAGCTGCGTTTGCTTCGTTTCCAATAGCATACGAATACTTTGCAGACGCTCTTGCTCCTTTACCCAAAGCTACCGACAACGAATCTGTAGCCTGCGCCTGATAACCTAGTGCAATATTATAGTTAGCACCGGATCCTGTCCCTGAATCATCAACTTTGGCTTGATATCCAATAGCAATTCCTCCATCGGTTTGTGCTATCGCATTAGCACCAATGGCAATAGCTTCGGTATTATCTACGTCTACAGCAGTTCCAATACCAACAGCATTAGACTGATCTATAGTATTTTGATATCCAATCCCAATAGAATAATCTGCATTTGCACTCATATTGGTTGTATATCCTAATCCAATGGCTCCGACTCCCCTAATATCTCCTTCGGATCCCATTCCTACTACTTGATGCGCGTCTATAAAAAAACTATATCCCAAAACAGCAGCATCATTACCTCCATCATTAGAACCTCCACCATCTAGCTCAGAGTAGGCTCCTATTATTGTATTTCTTGCATTATACAATTGCCCACTACCATTAAAACCTGAAGCAGCAGTGTTGGAAAAATCTGCATACGCCCCTATCATGACATTATCACTACCCTGTCGATTGGTATACCCTGTTTTATACCCTAAATACGTATTATTATTTGAACTAGTGGTAACGTTAGTTCTATTGTTATCAAAACCAGCTTCAGCACCTACAAAAGTATTGTAGCTAGAATATTCAGTAGAAGCACCCGCTGCTGCACCTATCATCGTATTATAAATACCACTATCGATATCTGTTCCTGTAGAATCTCCAACCGCAGTATTATGATGACCTTCTTTAACATCTGCCAGAGAATTGGATCCTATTCCGGTATTTCTATACCCAGAACCATTACCAGATCCCGTGTGACCTGTATTCTGACCTCCTGATTGATTACCGATAAAGGTATTATCATTACCTGTTTGAATATTTGCTCCTGCATCTTCCCCAATATAAGTATTTTCATATCCAGTAGTATTGGATGCACCGGACTCTTCGCCAATAAAGGTATTATCATATCCCGTCGTATTTTTTGCTCCAGAATCTGTACCCATAAAAGTATTATCAGCACCTGTTGTATTTAATGTTCCTGAATACCCACCTACAAATGTATTGTCTATCCCAGTAGTATTAGTATACCCAGATAAATATCCAACAAAAACATTTTCTGAAGCTGTATTATTTTTTCCTGCTCCAAATCCAACTAATGTATTTTGAGAGCCCGTAGTTACCTTCGTTCCTGTACTATCTCCATACATCGCATTATAACTTCCGGAAGTAATACTTTCTCCTGACGCGGTACCCGATAGTTCATTTAAAGTCTGTGCTTGCGTAGTTAAAATTGCACCACAAAAAAGAGCAATTATCCATAGTAATTGTTTATCCATAGTATTAAGGGGTTAAAATTTGGTTGGCACAAAATAAACCCACATACTTCTTTACACCCAATGAATAGGGGGGACAAATGGGGGGACAACTGTTCTAGCCATACAATATTTAGTCAGAAATAATAAAAAACGGCTGTTATCCCCCAATAACAGCCGTGACCAATTTAAATCATGTAGGTATCATCCCTTGGTAATACCTCTCTTTTTTCGAATGTGTTATGTAAGATTATCCACATCATCCAAGATATATCTACATTTTTCTTTACACTTTCAAAAGACAACCTACTACATATTGCTCATAGTATGTGTTAGATTTCTTTATTGATTTGCATGAGATCAAATTTCGTAATTAACTCCTATCTAGACTAGTACAAATCGGCCAAAAACTATCTTTTTTCCGACATCATCAAATAAAGAATTTAACTCTCCCGACACCACGCTATAAATCTGATTACCAACAACTAAAGCACACCGAAAAGACTTCTATAAGCTATTGAATTCTAAAATACACCATACCTCTGAATCGCTAGTAAAAGAAGGAAAATAGATCACGGTCGAATAAGGTCCGAAGGTTTGATCGCGAATTCTTTTTTAAAACATTTTGAAAAATAGGAAGGGTTTGTAAAACCAGCCTGAAAAGCAATTTCGGCAATACTATGTTGTTGCTTAAGCAGTAGTTCCTTGGCCCGATTGAGACGCACAGAACTAATGAGTTTATTCGGTGATTTATTGGTAATGGATTTTAGTTTTCGCTGTAACTGTCGTTCACTAATCCCAATCTCTTGACAAAGCATTTCTACCCCAAAATTTTCATTGCTCATATGATGATCAATGTTTTGAAGTACTTTACCCAAAAAAGAATCGTTTGCATGGATCTTATCCTGATCTACCTTATATTGTGAGGTGTTAGATTTTGGTTTTTCGGTAATTGTAAATAGTAATAGCGATTGACCAGATTCGGTTTTGAAGACAGACTTATATGGAGTGAAACTCACATTGGTACCGATCAACAGATTTTTTACCGTTTGTGTTACTATGATCTGGCTAGGCATAGGATCTTTGAATATCGTCGCGGCAAAACCTTCGGTTTCTTCACAGATACAACGCCTGATATAGCATTCTTTGATATCAATACCTAACGATAGCTTTGCATTGTGTTCTTGCATTAGATGTACCAGATCGGTACTACAATGCACTGCTTTGCTCGGGCCTTCAAAAGTAGCGGTAAATGTTTGTGATGTGTAGGAAGCTATTTGTCCCTGGTGTTGATTAACACATTTACGGATGAGTTGCTGATGTAACTTATTATCTTCAGAAACCTCCAGATGACCAATCATCACGGTATACAACTTTTTTTCATATACTGGTTCTGGTTCGATATTCAGGATAAAGCTCTTCATCTCTGCCAAAACAATATCTGTGTTTCCTACCCAAAACAAATGATCATTTCCTTCGAGTTCCACAAACTTTGCCCCTGGAATGTGTTTTGAAATAAACGCTCCTTCTTCAATTTTTACATCAATATCATCGGTTCTTTGTAATAACAAAGTAGGTACTTTTATAGAACTTAAAATATCTACAATATCTACCTGAGTATTCATTTTTGTCAACACCATGGCTGCTCTAGGACTTGCCCCCGAACGAAAATAATTTGCTAGCCACTCCATAAAAACGGGGTCATCGGTTTTTGAAGGCGCTAGAGACTCCAGATTCATTTCTCCGCTTCCCCAATTGCTCTCGATCATATCATAAACCTGCTGCCGTTCTTGATCTGTAGGCGCCCAGGGATAATCCTCAGCATATCTCCGTTTTGCAAAAATCCCGAAAGTGATCAACGAAATCACACGTTCTGGATAAGTCGCACTAAACAATGCCGAGACGCTACCTCCTTCAGAATGACCAAAAAGTATCGCTTGTTCTGATCCTACAGCATCCATTACCACTGTGACATCCTCCATTCGTTCTTCGAGTGTTGCAAAATCTACCACTCTATCCGAAAGCCCAGTTCCTCTTTTGTCAAACAAGATTACTCTTGCAAACTTGCCGAGTTCTTCAAAAAATTCACCAATTCTGGACAAGACCACATCAAATCGATATTGGATACCCATCCAGGAATATAAACCAGATCCACCGATCCGGAACCAAAAACCTGATAGGCTATATTAATATCTCCACTCTTGGCATATGCTGTTTTAGGTTTCATCATCGTATATCGTTAATTCATGCATCGTAAAACTAGAGAAAGTAACCCCTGGAACCTGATTAGTGGTATGCACAATATGTATACGTACTCCTAAAAGTTGTTAAAAAGTGGGGTACATTATGTAGACATCAAAAAAATAAAACACTGCAAATCAGTTTTTTAAATCAAAATACATACCTCAAAAGTTTGTGATTATACTGCTTTTTCGTTTTCTAATTGAATCAAATACGATAGGATTTCTTGTTCTGGAGTCAGTTTCATCTTCTTCCGAAGTCGATATCTTGCAGTTCGTGCACTGTCTGGAGAGATCCCCAAAATACTAGCCATTTCCTTTACATTAAGGTTTAATCGTATCAGCGAACAAATTTTTAAATCATTGGTACTTAAGTCAGGGTGGGTTGATTTTAACTGGGTGTAAAATCCTTGATGTGCATCTTCAAAAAATCGGCTAAAATCTTCCCAATCCTTATCGATACTCATATTCTTCCTAACGATCTTATTAAGATCTGCAATTAACTTGTTTTTTTCTACCGAAGACGTTTTTTGAATTTGCTGTATAGTCTTTTGAATTTGCTGTACAATTTCATTCTTTTTGATGAAGTTAAGCGTATACGAACTCAATTCTTTGTTTTTGAAATCCAGTTGTTGTTTGAGCTCTTGCTGTTTTAACTCTGCATTTTCCAGTTTTTTCTGACTCAATTCAAAAGCAGATTCCAGAAGTTCCTGATTTTTTGCAACAAGTTGTTTACTTTTTTGAGCCCGTTGTTTATAGATTACAAAAATAAAACTCCCTCCTATTGCTAATATAATGGTCCCCATTAACAATAAATATTGAATCAACCGATCTTTCTTTTCTTGTGCCTTCAAACTTTCCAGAGCTTTATCTCTTTTCTCCAGTTCATTTTCGAACTCCATATAGGCTATTTGTTTCGATTTCTCCAAATTAAAGAGAGAATCCCTAAGAATGATATATTGTTCATAAAATTCATAGACTTCTTCGGGATTGCCTTGTTGTTTTTTAAGTTCTTTTAGTTCTTCGTAAGCCAATAGTTCATACTTTTTTAAACCATTTTCTTTGGCCAGTTGTAGTCCTTTGTTTAATTCTATCGCCGATTCTTCTAATCGACCAGATAACCTCAAAATTTTGCCATGAAGAATCAGGTTATTGGTCAAACCATCAATATCACTCACTATGCTTCCCAACTCCATTGATCTTTTTACATGATAGTACGCCTGTTCAATTTCATTTTTATGAAGATACAACATCCCTAATTTACTATGTGCTTCTGCAATACCATAGGTAAAATTAGAATCGGTATGCATTTGCAGCGCATCGGTAAGATATCGTAAGGCCTCTGTATCTTGTCCTTGCTCTATGAGCATCGTTCCGATTTTTGTAAACGTAGTTGCAATTCTGCTTTTTAATCCCAACGCCGTAAACTCATTAATCGCTTGCTTGTAATAATACTTAGCTTTTTTATACTCTTTGAGATCTGCGTATACCATCCCTATATTGAGTCTTGTATTGGCAAGACCTGTCTTATCCTCAATTTCCTGATATATCTTGTGAGATGCATTCAAATATTGTAGCGCCATGTTGAGATCTCCTTGCGCCCAAAAGGCAACACCTACAACCCGATTCGCTCGGGCTTCGCCGTTTCTATACTTGAGTTGCTGAGATAATTGTAATGCTTTTGTACCAAAATTGATGGACTCATTAGCATCCATAATCCAATACTCGTAGCCAATTGTATTTAATAAATCTACTTTTGGGATATCTTCTTTTTCATGCACATTTAATTGATGCAAAAGACTATCTATTTTTTGAAGTTTTGCAAAAGATGATGTAGACCACAAACCAAAAAGGAATCCAAGAACTAGGTAAATACTAGTTTTTTTTGCAGGTATCAGTTTTTCAAATAGACAAAAATTCATCCAAAAATGACGGTTACAGGAATTAGTGGCTTTAGGTTTTTTTAAATTCCCATAAAACTACTTATCATTTTTTTAATCCAATCTGTAATAAATGTTAAATCCGAGAGAAGTTGTATCATTTTAAACACCTTATAACAAAGACTCGATTTATTTATTAAAAATTCAACAGAATGTTATCACTTTTCATAGGAAGTCAACCGCTAATAATTTCATTCTTCTGTTTGGTATTTTTCCTTGTACAAGATGATCAGATTGCAGAAGGAAATGATAAAACCTGCAGAAAACAGATAACACAGAAATAAAAGAATAACAAGTTGTAACCTATTGGATGTGATACTTTCTTTGGTCCAGGCTTTTTCGGGATCCCCCAAAACAATCATCATTCGTTCGTTTCTGGCGGGTAAAAATCCATGAGCTACTTCAAATGCATCAAAAGGATTATTATTTACAAACTCATTCCCTATAACAATATCTTTCTCCAGATATGGCAGTGTTTTGGTCTCTCTAGCATAATGATAGGTTGCATATACACCAACAAAAAGAACTATAAACTCTATAGAAAGGCGCATCCAGGTTCTTATCACCTTATTTCTTAAGGAATATAAAATCAAAAATCCTGCAAGAACTGTAGCAATGAACACTCCAAACTTCACAAAAAACGAAGTATTCTCGTCGGCCGCATACCAAGAGGGTAATGGTATGATAAAAGCTCCTGTTATCGAAACTATCCAGGTACTAAGTAAAGTAATTTCTTTCCAAACCTCTTTTAATTTTGAAACTAACATCAACTTATTTTTTGGGATTGCTAAGACTAATGTTTTTTCTTCTTCACCATTATTACTCATGATTAAATGTAATTCTGGTTCACTAACACGGTTCTCTTTCTCTAACCAAAACAAATAATATCCGGGAACAAAATCCTGGGATGCATTCTGAGTGGGTTGATTAAACCGAAAACGCTTAATTTCCTGTTCTTTTTCAAAAGATAACTTTCCAAATACAAAAAAACCTTCTTCTTGTCCTGAGTTGATCACTACCTTAATTTTGGTAGTTGCGTCATTCTGGGCAGTATTCTTAATGGTTTGCAGTTTGGCTTCATAATCCTGAAAAATAGCATTCAGCATAAATATTTTGTCAGTTATCTGATCAAAATTTTGATCCATATTCGCCAAAATCTTTTGTGTTTCTCGTAGTGTGGATAGGTATTCTGTAGTAAGCGCATATTTTTCATTGCATTTTTCTAATAATGGAAATAATTCCCGATGTTTTTCATTTAATTGATTATAGGCGTTGATCAATTCCTGGTCTGTTGAAGTTGATATCTTCTCTTCTAGTTGAGTAATCGCTTCATTTGTCTTTGCTAAAATTAGCGTTAGATCATTGGTTTTTGGGGCATAACTCGCACAACTGTGTATGAAAACTATGGCAAAAACCAGAATAATACTGTTATAAAGATGTTTCATGTGTAATCTCTTTCTGCTGTTGGTTGTAGTATGTTATACTTATCTATAAAATTAGATCAACACCCGCTATTCTACTACTACAAAACCGACAAATCCATAAAGATTTACGACCACAATTCTTTCTCTTTAGGGCTCTTTTACTATTCCTTTTTACAACTATAAAAAACCCGACATCTCTGTCGGGTTCTTGTTATGATGCTATGGGTTCGATAGCACTATAAGTAAAAAACGAAATCAAGCTCTCAATTGCACCGATTCCAGGTTTTTAATCGGATCGTTAAGGTTTATTTTTTTCCTTGCTCTGTTTTTGGAACAAACACGTTGATCGTTAAAAAGTAAGGACTTTTACCATATTGAAGTACATTACCAAGAGAGTCCACATGTTTATTTCGGCTCTCCATCATGTTTTTGGCAAATCGGAAATCCATTTCTCCATCGACAGGAGATTGAGGAGGTACATTACATCTCGCTCTTGGACTGATCCCAATCATTTCTACGTCTCCCATCTGAAATCTAACCCCAACTCCTGGTTGTACATACAGCTGTTCTTCCCAAAATGCTTCGACTCCTGAGAGTTCGATATTAGAACGAAATCTAAGACGCATATTTTCCAGAGAGTATCGATCCAAATCCTCTTGCAAATACTGTAACGAAGCTTCGCTTACTACTGTTACGCTACTCTCAAAAGGAATGTCCATCAACCTCCCTTGCTCGTCTTGTATCAATCGAAGCTTGATATCAAAGAAATCGCTTAGATAGTTGTTCAAATCGGTATTCTCTTCTCTTAGCTCGAATCCAATAGGATCTTTAGCTGTTTTTTCGGTAAAATACACCATTCCTTCTTCAAGGTCGTAGGTAGTTTTTAGCTGATTCACAAGGCTGGTTCTTTTGCCGTTAACATATCGCCCATCTTCGTCAACCATGGCAAAAATTCTATCATTTTTTAACGAATGCATACCGATTTCGGCTTCTTCTACTTCTAAAAACCCCAAAGACTTGATAGGATATATCCTTAGTTTTGAAATAATTGGTTGATTCATACCATCTAGATTATGTTTATTTGAAAGACATCAACGCTTGACCAGATTAGTCGTAAGCGTTTATTTTACATTAATATGTTCTTAATATCCGACTGTGAATCTTTTCTTTAGAAATTTAGACGCATTCACCTCATCCAATATTGCCACGGCAAAATCCTCCATCGAAATGGCGCTTTCCCCTTTTTCATTACTAATCAAAGTATCTTCGGCTATTCTAAAGTTTCCCGTACGCTCTCCTTCAAAAATATATGCAGATGGAGATACATTGGTCCAATTCAGCTCAGTTTCTGGTCGATAAACTTCTTGCAAAGTAGTAAGATGTGCCTGCGCTATTGATTTATATTCTGATGGAAAATTGGGAGCATCGATCAGCAATAGATCATCCGCCACATTCAAGCTTCCCGCTCCTCCTACGACAATCAATCGTGTTCCTGCTTTCTTTGCAGCTTGAACCAGAGATTTTGAGGCCTCGATAAGTTGATCATTATTATCATGCGGAGGTGCGTAGGAACTAATCACAACATCACTACCACTAAAGGCTTGTGCCAAATCGTCTGTATTAAAAATATCTACTCGACTTGTTTGTACGTTTTTGGTATTCTCTAGTTGAAAATCCGATACTTGTTTTGATGTGATCAAATTCAACTCGTGTGCTCTATTTGCTGCTTCTCTGGTGATTCTTTGGCCGATGTTCCCTCCGGCTCCAACGATTGTAATTTTCATTGTAAAATAATTTTAAGTTTATATATTATTTGATAAAATTCTTGATAAGCTTTGCTACTTCTTGCGGGTATTCTTCCAGCATAAAATGCCCTCCTTCGAAAAGATGGATCTGAGCATTTTCCAGATCTTTGGTATATGCTTCTGCACCTTCTTTACTAAAAAATTTGTCATAGATTCCCCAAACGATCAGTGTTTTGGGTTGATGTGTCTTGAAATACGATTGCCAATCTGCATATTTTGGAAAGTTGGTTCCATAATTGGTAAACAATGCCGTTTGTTTTTCATGAATCCCGCTACGTTGCATAAAGGCAATATCTGTAAGATAAGACGTTGGATCTATCTTATCCTCTTCGATATGTTCGTGAAGGTATTGTTCTTTTATACCTTCTGGTGACATCAAATAATCTTTGAAGTTGGTAAGTCCCACTAGGTCATTTTCCTGCTGAAATTTCCCAATCTTCTGGGCCCATTCTCCCAAACCTTCCAGATAGGCATTTGCGTTTTGAATGATCAATCCTTTGATCCGATCAGGTCTTTTTGAAGCGATCCGTAAGCCTATAGGCCCACCATAATCTTGCATCATTAGATAAAAAGAAGATAGCTCAAGTGCTTCAATAAACCGCTCCATCGTACTAGTGATATTATCAAAAGTATACTCATAATTCTTTATGGATGGAGCTTCACTTAACCCAAACCCTGGATAGTCAGGAGCAATCAGATGATAATCTTCTGTTAGTAAATCTATAACTTCTCTATACATATGTGAAGAAGAAGGAAAACCATGCAATAACAGAATGGTTTCGTTATTTGGATTACCTGCTTCTCGGTAAAACAGTGCTATCCCGTCAATAATGATGGTGTTGTTTCTTGTTTTCATTATATTGTAACTTTTTTTATTACAGTTTAAAGTAAATTTTTTTAGAATTGATTCATAAACTCTTCCAAAGTTTGCTTCTCTAGTTCTTTACTAATTGCCGTATCGATATCTTCCAAGATCGTATCCATTTTCGAATTAATCTGTTTTCCTACTCTACAGTTTGGGTTCGGTTTATTTTTTAAAGGGGATAATACCGTATCGGTACCTTTAGCGATTTTGAAAATATCAGATAGTCGTATCTTATTGGCATCGATCAACAATTTAACTCCTCCGTTCTTTCCTTCTTTACTTTCTACCAATCCACCTGCTTTTAGAGATGCTATTTCTTTTCGCACTAACACTGGATTAATATTCAAACTTTCAGCAATCAATGTAGAGTTCATCCAATCTTCCTTATACATGGCTAATAGGGTCATGATATGTACTGCTATGGAAAATTTGGTTTTAATCATTACTGTAATTTTTTTAATTACAGTATAAAAGTAGGTAAAAAAAGTAAACCTTACAAGTTTTTTTAAAAAAAGTAGAATTATGGTACAGACAACTTAATGAGTAAAATATACACTTGCTCCAGTGGAAATCTTGATTTATTACTCGGTTTAAGCTTAAAACTTCATCTTTTCATTTTTATCCCAAATCCCCCAGTACGCGCCTACATCGCCTTCTGCACCTACTTTCCAGGACTCGTCAAAAGATGAAAAATAAAACAATTCGATTCCTTCTTCATTCGCCCATTTTTGGGTATTGATAAAATACTTAATTGCATTTTCGTATGATGGGAAGGCTCCCTCCAGATTTGTTCCTTTACTTGGCCAACCTGTTTCAGAAATGATTACTTTTTTTCCATTTCCTGCTCGTAGCGCTCTTTGGTACATATCTTTCATATACAATAATGAATAATCCAGATCACAGCCTTCCCAAAATGGGTAACAATTGGCCAAAATAACATCACAAGCTTCACTAATTCTAGGATGATCTACAAACTCATAATAGGCATCCACATACCCAACCGGGATATCTTTTATTTTTGATTTGGCCTGATGAATAAAGTCCAATAACTGCTGTTCTGTTAAATCCCCTCGATATAATACTTCATTTCCCACTGCGGCTATATCAATACATCCTTCTTCATGCAATGCAATAAGATTGGCTACTTCTTTTTGGTTGATAGCATCATCGTCTCCTAACCATGCTCCCACCAGGGTTTTAATTCCATATTCTTTCGCAATTTTTGGAATCAGCTCATTTCCTTCTGTAGTAGAAAAAGATCGTACCCATTTGGTATGTGGAGCAATGATTTCCATACGTCGTCTTATCTGTGCTTCAGACAACTGATCTCCTGGTTGCTGGCCTTCTACATAAGGACTAAAACACAATCCATACATGCCTTCTGCCAAAAACTCTCTGAACATCTCTTGCAGGTCTTCTACACTCTTCCCTGCATAATCTATCGATGCTAATGCTAAAAATTTCTCAGTTCTAATTGACATGATTGTACATTTTCTATTTAAAAATTATAACTCTCCTCTACGCTCTACCAATTCTGCCTTAATTGCTCTTGCTCTATCTTCGGTCAAACTATATTTCCACATTACCCAAATCGCTAACCCTGCAGTAATGGCGGGTAATGCGATATCTGTAATTCGCATTCCTGTTAACGCTTCCGCAGTTTGTGTAGATGCCGTTGGATCATATCCTAATAGACTAAGGATAATCCCTGAAAATACCAATGCCAGTCCTTGTCCAACTTTTATCATCCACCAGTAGATAGCTCCAAAGGTTCCCTCTTTTCTCGGCATTCCATTTTCTAACTCATCCAAATCACAAACATCAGCTGTCATGGACATCATTAACGTAAACAAGCACCCCATCCCAAATGCCATCAATGGGATCGGTAAGAAAATCATATAAGGGTTTTCGGGGTTGAAGCCCCACCATTTTAATAGGTATCCAATAATGGAAATGGTTGTAGCAATTATAAATGCTTTGCGCTTACCATATTTATTTGCCATCCAATTAATTATAGGGATGGCAATAAAGGCAGTATATGCTGCAGTTACCGCCGGGAAAAGTGCTACCCACCATTTTGAAGCCCCCAATCTCCGTCAAACATGTAGAAATTGATAATAAACACTCCAAACTCTGCTACAATTTGAAAACCATTAAACACTAAAAAGGTAGCCAAACACAATTTTACAAAAGGAGCATTTTTGAATACCAGTTTGATCCCTTTAAATATTTTCCCCATACTGCTCCATATACTTTTTAGTGTTATTTCTTCTCGTCCCTTCATTTTGCTGGCATCAATTCCTCTACAAAACAGCGCTGGCAAAATCCCAAGAGCCACGATAACAATTCCAGATATCAATGCTATTTTTCGTACCCCTTCTGGTTGCGAATCGAACAGGTTTTTATCGGGAATCAACACATACAAAAAGGGAACCAACATCCAGGCAATTTGACCAATAGTATTGGCAAAACTCATGAGTCGGGTTCGCTCATTGTAATCTGATGTCATTTCATATCCTAATGCTATCAATGGAGTGGAGAAAATAGTATTTCCAAAAATCAAAAGGATAGAAAAACACAGTAAATACCAAAAGTTGTACATTTCAGGATTTACATCATGTACTTGCCACAAAACCGCAAAAATTAAACCTGTAAATATCGCCCCCAAGAAAATATAGGGCCTTCTTCTACCATATTTTGAACTGGTATTATCCGAAATATACCCCATCACCGGATCGGTAATCGCATCAAACAAACGAGGAATTCCTACAATTAAACCCGCCAAAATCGTGTTCATTGCAAAACCCTCGGGAGATTTGAGAATAACGACAAAAACCCCAAGTATTCCTGGAATTAAATTATTGATGAGATGGCCCGCGCCAAAAGCGGCTTTTTGACCTACAGGTACTTTATCTTTTGCGGCAGTTTTAATATTTGACATCGTTCTAAGTTTTAATTACTATTGTTTGAATAGCCTGTGCGTTAATAGAAATATCTTTTGATTTTTCATCGAGAATCAATGAAAACTGTTTTGATTTTGCTGTAGGATTGAACACTATTACAGTAATAGATCCATTAAGATTCTTGGCAGCGGTTACCATGATTTCTGAGTCTGAGTGGTTCACTTCAATGATTTTGGCTTCAGGGCGAATGTATTTGCTAAAATGCACCATCGTATAGTACAAAGGCGTAAAGTATACCTCGTCGGTATCCGGGTCTACAATTACCGGAGCAACACACCAATTTTTGAACCAATTAGGACCCCCTTGTCGGTCCAGAACCATATTCCAATCTACCCATCCATCTACCCAATTGTTTAAACAGCCAATAATGTCTCTTGCATACCGATATACGGGTACATATTTGGGGTGCAGATGCTTCTTATCTTCGGGAGCCCAATCCCAACCCCAATCGGTAGCTTCTTTGGACCAGTACCATGCATCATCTCGCCAGTGGGGCACTTCGGCATCTACACAAGCCTCGGTTTGGATCAAATATTTATTTGGTGCTTTTTTATGTGCATATTGCAGCGCTTCTGGGAAATAATCATAGGTGCTTTCGTACCAATGAATCGCAGTCCCATGATAGTATTTAGAGGAGGCTTGGTTCTTATACATTACATCAACCCATTCTTTTAACCCTTCTCTATTTTGATCATATCCCAGGATTTTGATTTCCCCTTTACCTTCTTTTTCTAATTTTGGTCCTAAGTGATTTTGTACAAAATCCGTCATCTCTTCCGGAGTAAAATGCATGCTTTCCCAATTGTCTCCATTACCATGAGGTTCATTTTCTACGGTAAGTCCCCAAATAGGAATTCCTTGTTGGTGATACGCATCTATATATTTTGAAAAAAACAATGCCCAAGTATCATAGTATTCTGGTAATAATTTTCCTCCTACCCAATGTTTGTTGTCTTTCATCCAGGGAGGTGCTGTCCAGGGTGAGGCAAAAATTTTGAAACCCTCTTCAGAAACGGTCATTGCCTCTTTTATCATGGGAATCAAATCTTCCAAATCTTCATCTACCGAAAAATCTTTGAGTTCTTTATCTTCTGTTGGCGCATATGAATATTGGCTAAGCGAAAAATCACAAGAGTTCATATGTGTTCGCGTAAGCGAATAGTTTGCTCCCTCCTTTCCAAAATATGCTTCAATAATTTTGGTCCTGTTTTCTTTACTTAACTTATTGAGTAAATATGCCGAAGCTTCTGTAAAAGCACCTCCAAACCCTGTAATCGTCTGATAACTTTTTTCAGGATTTAATAGGATACGGTCTTTGGATACAGAAGATGGAAACTCCTCTATTTTCTTCAGTTGATTACCGCTTGCAGAAGTTTCGTACACTGCTACCTCAAGAATGTCTTTATCTGTACATGCACTCATGATCAAAACAATTGCTAGTATGCTATAAATCTCTTTTCTCATTTTTTAAAAACCAACAGTCATTATCTCTTTTACCGCAGGTAATTCTACATCTTTCATCATTTCTTCAATATCTCCATCATAGGTTTTAGTGATTGGGTTTCCGCCTCTAGTTAACCCATCAAAAACGCCCTTGTCTACCTGTTCCCAAAGGGCGTATTTTGCTTTGCCATCTACAGTAATTAATCCGAAATGATTTTCAGAACCTTTATGATTTTGAGCATCTTTCCAGGGTTCATCAAAAGCTTCGAAGTAAAAACATGAGATTCCTGCTTTATTAGTCCATTCTCTCATATACCTATAGTACAAGGCTTCTTTAAACTCGTCGGTGGCTTTGGAACCATTGGGCCCGTAGTGACCGTTAGACACTGTTGCCCATCCGGTCTCTCCAATGTGGATCGGTTTTTCTACTCCTAGACTAGCTACGTAATCTGAAACTGCTTGATATTGCTTTTGCGCAAATTTTAAGGCTCTTTGCATGCTAGCTTCTAATTTTTCTTCAGAAGAAAGGCCTTCCTCCGCTACATCAACTCCCCAAAAATCTGGGTTATAATGTGTATTATGATAAGGATATGTATGCATGGATATATAATCCACGGCTTTGATCAGGTCTTCTAAATCTTTTACATGATAGCTTTCTTCACCTCCTCCCCAGGAGGCAAAATCATCTGAAGAGGTAATCCAAAGGTCTCTATGTAGCTTACCTTCCTTTTTCAAGTTTTGTAAATAGTTTACCCATTTTAAAATCACTTTTGGTGGCACATAGTAGCTGGTCGCCCATCTAATCATAGCCTCATTACCCACAGCAATTACCTTTACAATATCTGGATATTGATTAGCCAAGGCTACTGCTCTTTGTATTTCACCTTCGTTATGTATGCTCTCTACAGTATGATTAGGTTTTTGATCTGTCCAGGCATTTTTGCAATCGATCCATGCTCCTAGCATCACATACATTTCAAAAGTTTTGTCTTCTTGCTTTAACTGCTGTATTGCTTTCAACAAATTTGAAGCCTGCGCCAATTGCACATTATAGGTTCTTAATACTTTTATATTCATCGCATGTAGGATCCTCAAATCTTCTTTCAACTGCAGTATGGTGGGTTGAAAAGCTCTCGATGATTTGCGATACCCTCCATAGGATATTGCCAGGTAATCTGGATTGCCTAAAATGTCTTTTGCGGTAATGCCTTTTGGGGAATGCATAGATTGTTTTGTTTTTTGTTCTTGGTTACAAGACAACATCAGTAACAGCAATACCAGTGATTGTACTATGTAATGTCTTTGTATCATGTATTATTATTTTAAAATCGTTTTCTCAAGATTTACTTTTACGCTTTCAATTTCTCCGGTTCTCTTAAACAATTTTTGTGTTGTTGTGGTGTCCAATTTTAGACCCGGAGTAGAAGAGATGGAACCATCGCGATAGGTGATATCCAAGCAATTTTCTGCAGCTAACGAATACACAATCGGTACCTGACAATAAGTGAATACCAGTTCATGCCGATACAATTGCAATGTTTTTTCTTTTTGGGTTACATCGACATAATGAAATGATTTTGGGTGTTTTAGAAATTCTTCTGCTCGTAACAAACATGGATTAAATCGTAGCCTCCCGTTTTCAACAAACACACCTAGTTCTCCTAAACGACTTAAAATATCCTCTTTTACCTGGCCAGTCATTCCCGGTTGTTGTGCTCCTTTGCCTGCAGGGGTATGTGAGTATGGATCTGTTGGAAAAGCTCCATACAACTCTGGGGATTTATGAACACCAATCCCTTCATTAATTTCGTAATAATGCTCTAGTAATCTCCCGATAACTTCATCAGATTCTTGATTACGTATCGCTTTTAAGCAACATTCTTGTACTGCTAATAACAGTTTCGAAACCATATGCCAATAAATTGATCCTAATCCTTCATATCCATAAAAAGTTCCGGATCGACCTGTAAACGCTTTGTGATTAAACACTTCTTCAAAAATCTCCAGAACTAATTCTCGATCGTTTTGAGCCAGCTCTTTATATGTTGTTGAAAGACTATTCAATTCATTTTTTAAACTATCTGCATTATTAAAATTTCCATTGAAGTGATAGTTCCCCAGCATATCTTGTTCAATAATTTGCGTATTACCGTCAGCAAGCAAACGCTGAAGTAAAGACGAGCTTTCTGCTTTCTCTTTTGGAATGATATTCTTTTCGGTAAATGTTGGTAGTTCTTTATCAGGATATAACAAATAACTGTACTGGTCTGATCTAAACAATTGACTATGCTTTAAACCGTCCAATAGTTGAAGTGCTTCTACTGAAGATAAATATCCCGAACTTAATACTGCTACCTGCCCTTCTAACATTTCGCTCAAATAAGAAATGGATATTTCTTCATTATTTTTTACGGTCATCAAATTGTAAGCATGATACATATTATCGTCTCTCTTGTTTGCCACGATAGAATGCTCTATATACAAAAGACTTATATTGACAAAACCCTCTAAATCATCCCGTAAAATATTCTCTTTTCGACCTGAAAATGATTGCTCATAAATACACAATCTGTAATCACTTGCAGCTACGCCAAGACCATCTAAAATGAGTTTTCGGTCTTTGTCACTTATTTTTCCTGAAAGCACATGTTGGTGATCTTCTAATGTTCGAGTAACCTGAACAAAGAAAATCATCAGCTCTTCAGAAACGGCTGTCCCCTCAATTTTTGAATTGGATAATAGCTTTTTGAAAAAGACCAGGAAACGTCGTAAATAACACAGTGTAACCATCGAAACTCCATTTCCTACCAAAGCATTATTAGCATCATTCCATTCTGGTCGTTGTGTATTTAACCAGATTCCTGCCTCCGGAATAAAATTAGACAGCTTAGCCAAAATAGTAGCCAATAGTTTTTCTACAAAATTCACCTGATAAATTGTACCACTTTGATCTTTTAACAACGCTCCATCGGCTCCTAGCAGGTCTCTTTCCTCGCGTATTTTTTTATCAAGATCATAGTCAAAAACAATAGTATCCTTTGGATGTACTAAGAGGTCATCGTACGGTTTAATTTTATAAGGTACGTTGGCATACACAAATCTATCCTTGTTGAGAAACGGTTGTAATCGTTCTGGATAATGGTCCTGAAAAAATTCTAAAAACTTCAGTAAATAGATGATTTGATGATCTCCCCAATATCCGATATACGACCACGGATCATGCTCTTCGATCACCTCCCAATCGATCCCTCCTTTGGTAATTCTATAAGGATTATAGCCATCAAACGTGCTAGCGTTTAGAAATTTGTGAATCATACTTTCTACAAATTCTGGATAGGAGTGCGCCAAGGCTTCCCAGTTTTGGAAAATATCTCTCCAATTCCCTTCGTAATCCAAAATTTTGGATCCATCTATCTCGCTTTGGGTATTTATTGAAAACTTGTTCCAAGGCCGGCTTGGGTCTCCATGTCGCCTACTAAACTTAAGTGGCATATACTCTAAAGCAAGTCTTCTGAAATTTTTATCTTCATTCTGATAAGCAGCTTCCCTGAGATCAAAAAGTGTAAACGTATCCGGGAAATTTTTCAACAGGTCCTCATTGTTTTGATAAGCCTTTTTGTTTGCTTGAGTGAGATAATTGGTAAAATCCCATTTTTCGATGACATAATTCGCATCAAAAATGCCACCCCTCATAATATTAAATAAGGTATTAGCATAGTGCCTGGCATTTCCTTTTTTATCTGCAGTTAATTGAAATCCATCTGAAGCCGAGGTAAGTTGTATTAATCGCGATGTGCCCAATGCTATATCATCATTTACTTTTTGGATGATCTCACTATCAGCGGCAATAGTTTCCGAAATTTCGACGACCTGTGATGGCCCTTGATTTACATTAGCAACTACCATCCAATCTTTGCTACCTCCAGACGCTGTGGTAATTTCAGCGTTTACAAAATAAGCTCCTTTTTCAGCTTTAATATCGACCTCTTGATCTATGTTCAATCCATTTCTATAGCGATCGAGCTGAAGTGACGAAAGTAGATATTTGCAATTCTCAAGACCTTTTGACCAGACGATATTTGCTTTTAAAGCTTCGCTAGGTTCAGCACGATCTACAATGATTGCACTAAGCGTATAAATTCCTAATCCGCTTTGATCTAAGAGTTGATGCCTTTTGTAAGCATCTACCAAATTACTTCGTATCGCCTGTATATCGGTATTCACACCATGTGGCATAATATTTTGCAAGCCATCTAATATTTCTATTTGAATTTCAGAATCCGAATTGTTGATGATGCTGCTTTTTCTAACAAATCCATAGGTATTACTAGAATTCCACATATACCTATAAGTCAGTTTTAAATCGTGATTTATTTCTTCGAATAGAATCTTGTTTCCATAGGTATTTTTATAGATATTTCTAGAATATTGATAGGTCCCTGAATAGCGCTCAGAAAATGGTTCCCATATTGATAATTTCCCTTCTTTTTTAATTCTAAAAATGCTTTTACTACCTGTCATATCATACGACTCGGTAATCTTATCATCAGTATAGTATGGAAAAATAGCATGGTCTGAATTTTTTCTCCCCGCAGATAATCCCCCATTGCTGGATATAAACATCCAGTGATTGGCATCACTAACGATACTCATAAAAAAGGGGCGCATAAGATCACTATTCGAAATTCTATAAAATTGTTCGTTTTGTATAGTGACCGATTCGAGCTTTATCTCTTTATCTTGCCTTGTTCCCGGTGTTAATACGGAATCTTTTACCATTTTTAATTAAAGTTAGAAGGTTGTTATTTTGGTTCAAACAGGGCCAAGTAACCTAATCCTCGACCCCGTAGATTTGATTGGTTAGAATATTAGTTTGGTGTGATATTGAAATCGTCTAAATAAAAGGTAACATCTGCCGGTGTGGTACCGGGATCAACGTTTCCTGGTTTTACGACCAACATCGTATATACCGTTTCGTCTGATGAGTTAGGAAAGGGATTAGCAGACAAATCAAAAGACATTTCTACCCAATCATTTGCCGTTGCTAGCGTCTGAGTATAAGGTGCCGGATTACCGATACCTCCAGGATTAGGAATAGCCACAATCTCTAAACGTACTTCTTGATTAGGTTGTGTAGAATAAATCTTGAAGGTAATCGTCGAATTGTTTGTAAAACTCCCAGTGTTGAAAATATTTTGAAAACCTCCAAACCCATCTGCACCTGTTAATTTAATAAACTGATACACCTTATCAGAAGTATTGATCCCTTCCGAAACTGGATTATCTACAATTTCTCTGGATTGATTAGACCCAAAAGAAACATTAAACCCTTCGCAGTTCTCAAAATCAACAGGGAAAGAAGTCACGTCCATTGTTGGTCCTCCTGTGCATCCAACTCCTGTTCCGCCAGCGTTAAAGAGTCTGAAATCATCTATAAAATAGGTTTCCTCGGTGTTGGTATTCAACTCAAAGAACAATATGATTTTATCGTATTTACCGCTTTCTCCACTATCAAAATTAAAAGTCAACTCCTCCCAGGCACTAGCTACACTCGTGGCAGCTGCTACCTCTACATTTATTGCAGCATTGGTTTTATCCTCTAGTTTGACCAGTACATTGGTTCCTGCATTGGGAGACCATACTTTCATCTTAAATCCTCCATTCGCATTAAAATCAAACTTGGCATCAAAATCAATTTGATTGTTGGCAAATAGTGCTGCTCCCGATCTATCGATTTGCCCTACTTTACAAGAAGTATTCACTGCATTGTCAAAATCTGGATTATCGACAAAGGACAGACCTGCATCAAAAGAAGCTATGCTAGCTGTTGGATCTGTTTGGAAGGTTAAATTAAAATCTGCAGCATCCAAAGATTGAGTGGTCTCTGGAGTACATGGATCTGGAACCATTACCGAAACCTGCTCGATATCGTCTACAAAGAATGTTCCTGCTGCCGTACCCGGACCATCTACAAAAATCACCATGTCATTATACGATCCCGAAGAATTAAGAGTAAAAGTCAATTCTTCCCATCCAGAACCACTATGGTTTTGTACATTTTCAACGGGAGCCTCGGTACCATCTTCAAATTTCAATAAAATAGGTAAGGCCTGATCTGAGTATAATTTCAGTCTTACCCCTTTATCCATGGTAAAGTCGATAGCCGTATCCAAATTAAAGAAAGCATTCTCCCAGTTTACTCCTGCATTTGTAATTTGCCCTACCATAGTAGGATCGCTGTTTATTCCTGATAACTGTGGATTGTCTACTACTGTAAATGATACATTACCTATGATCTTGGTTGCATAATCAATCCCTTCACAATCAAAATCTATTGGTATTTCTAATAAAGTGTCTGTACAAGGGATATCTGCGGTATTAATTTGTGAAATATCATCTATATAAAACGTGCCTGCTGTGGTACCCGGACCATCCACAAATAAGGTGAATCTTGAAAAAGCATCTGGAGAATCGAAAGTAAAGTAGATTACTTCCCAACCTGTTCCTCCGTGACTAGCAGTAACCTCTACATCTGCTCCAGTACCTTCCTCTAGTTTTAGTAAAATATCTACAGGAGTATCTGACCAAAAAAGCACCCGTACCGATTTTTGTTCTGCCAGGTCTAACGGATCACCCAAATTAAAGAAGAAACCTTCAAAAGCAGCTCCGTTATTCGTGATTTGCCCCACATTTGAAGTACTGGCATTAGCTCCCGTAGGATCCGGGTTTTCTACAATCGCAAATGTAGCTCCATTAAATACACTTACTTCATAATTTACATTAGCATCATCAAAATTAACCGGAAACGTAATTGGAAGAGGAATGTTAATACGAATTTCATCTTCAAAAGTACCTTCTGCTCCTGCTCCATTTTTTGCAGTTAATATTACGGTGTAATTCCCCGTAGGATATGTTTTTACGGGATTGATCTCTGTAGAAGTCGTACCATCTCCAAAATCCCAAGTATAACTATCTGCATTTTCTGAGAGGTTGATAAAAGATACTCTTCCTGTATCTCCATTTATAGTTTGCGCAAAGCTTGCTACAACTTGCGGTAAATTGTTATCATCATCATCTTCACACCCTAAAAAGGCAACTGTTATTACCAAAAGACAAATTATCCCGGTTCTTGTTATTAATTGTTTCATGAGTGATATTATTGTTTTAGAGGTTATATGAAACTTACCGCATACTCATTTCTTTGTGAGTCAACACGATACGCTACGGCTCGCTTCATCATTTCTTCTTAATTGGTTTAATTAGTTTCTATATTTTCATATACGCGAACATAGTCTACGACCATGGTTTGAGGGAATACAGTTTCTGCATTGGGTGGACCTGGCAAGTTGCCCCCAACAGCCAGGTTTAAAATGATGTAAAACGGTCTATCGTTGAATACCCATTCTCCTTCCCCATTAGTCTCTTCTGCCAAAACTTCGGGAGTCATTTGGTAATACAACACATCATCTACATAATAATTGATATAGTCTGGTCCCCATTCTATCCCATAAATATGAAAGTCGGTATCCACTCGGCTATCCTGGAAGGTATACGTCTTAGATATAGAACTTGCGCCAGAGTACCCGGGTCCGTGAACAGTACCGAATATTTCTGTCGGGGCATCCCCCGTATTTTCCATGATATCTATCTCGCCTATCTGAGGCCAGATGTTGCCATCACTATCATCACCTAACAACCAAAAAGCTGGCCACATGCCTTTACCAAAAGGCAGGCGTATCCGCGCCTCAAAACGACCATACTGCTGTTGAATTTTTCCTTGGGTCTGTAATCTTGCAGAAGTGTATTGCGCTCCATTAAAATCTTCCTGGCGAGCAGTGATTAATAAAAAACCATTCTCTACAGTGACGTTTTCGGTTCTATCTGTATAGAATTGTAACTCATTATTTCCCCATCCTGGAATTCCTTGTTCTGAGCCATCGCCAATGTCAAAATTCCAAAAAGAAGTATCGATTTGCCCATCTACATCAAAATTATCTTCTGCTACCAAACTAGTGAATGTAGCAACTGTTTGAGTATCATCGGTCCCACAGCCTGTAATACAAAGACTGGAAACAAATAGAAATCCAATTATTTTATTTAAACTCTTATTCATTTTTCAATTTTTTATTCTCTATAGAAGTATATATTATCGATTATAAAAGAACTCCCATTGGATACAAAGGCAACTCTTGCTATGTTATTTAAATTAGGAGAACCAGGAAAAACTGCCGTTGCTTCCGTAAAGTCATTTATAGGTATGTCTATACCAATCCAAGTACCTTCTACCAATTCAGAACTAGGTATAGTAAACCCACCTCCGGTGTCATCTCCACCGCCATCAGCGTTATCTGCTCCAAAGTCAATTAGTTGAACTGTAAGGGCTGGATTTGTCGAACTGCTAAGTTGTACATCTACATGAAGATGTGTCATCCCTGATACATCATTTGTACCATCCCAACCTAATCCTACAAAAGTTAAATTGTCATAATTGACAATCTGATCTCCATTTAAGCTTTGGGTTTGGACCTGTACATTTGGATCATTGAATATTGCGAAGTTCAAATTAGTAACACTAGTGTAGGCATCACTAAATATGGATATTACATCTCCCGGATCCCTAACCGGAGGTGTTTCTGCACCTACAAAACTACCAAGTACTTCTAAGTTCAAAGATCCTTGGGCCAAAACCCCGTCGAGTTGTCCTGTGATGGTTGTGGTACCTTCGCCAACAATTTCAATCAACCCGAGTTCATTCACAAACGCTACGTTTGTATTGGATGACGAAAAATCAAAGTAACGAGGTGCTGGTATAACGGTAATATTTTCACCACTAGGTGCATTAAATGTGGCTTCTAAACCAACGACTGGTAAGATGGTTCCCGTAAAGCCCTGCTCTGTCAAATCTTCTCCAGAAAATATAGCAGGCCTTAATTGGGCTATCGTACTTAAGTTTTCAAACCGCAATTCATCCATCCAAAAGGTAAAACCAATCTCATTCCCGTTAGGTTCTGAATCGATGATATCTAAGCCTCCTGCAGAAAAAACAAACATTCCTTTCTCTTGCACCAATTTTGAAGGATCTGGAATTGGTACAATGTATTTTCGCCAATCTGTTGATAGTGGAATGTTTCGTCGTTCGACTGCAAATTTGTTTTCTTCAAAATCTGTCCCAAAGCCTACCAAACCTATACTAGCGGTGATAGAAGCCCGAGCCCAAAAGGTTAAGGCCGTGTATTCTGTTAAATTCCTTCCTTCTCCTCTATCCAGGAATATGCCTCCCACAAAATTCCCATTAGGATCATTTGGAGCTGGTACATCAATTCTTATAGAAGAATTCCCTTCAAAGGCCACATCATCATCTGTACCAAAGGCTTCAGGATTAGCGCCAAGTGCGGGATCAAATGATCTAAAAAATTCGTCTGTTAAACCTACTGGGCTATCTGTGTAAATTTCGGCGGTATTTGGAAAAGTCGCAAAGACTGCTTCGTCTGAGAGTCCCCTCTCGCAGCTCGATAGTAGTATTAAAACCAATGTCAAAGAGAATATGGTTTTCACGTTTATATGTTTTCTATTCTTCATTTTCATTGTATTATTTTCCTATGTTAATGTGTAAATACGTTCTTATCTCCCATTCATTACCATCATCAAATCCGACTGGACTTAATACGGGTACTGGTGGAAAAGTGCCTGGTGGAACCGCTGTTGGTGAATATCTAGGAGAAAATTCATCTAATGAACGCCATGTACCTCGAACTCCTATTCTGGTGTTTGGTAAAATAAACCAGTCCGGCTTTCCTATAGATGTAGATATATCCAACATTAATTGCACAGGATACGTTAAATTGAAATCACGATGATAATCATAAGGTCCCCAATCGTTTATTTGAAACGTATGTTGAAACTTCCATTTTTTGTAGATCACTCGAATATCTCCCCCAATTCTATCAATGGCTCTTGGATCACTTCCGTTAGATTGCCCCTTACCAGCAAACAAGTTGGCTACTAACGCCAAGTCTGGATTCATTTTAGAGACAATACAGGAATTTACTTCCCATAAATCCTTAGCAGGCACAGAATTAGGAAACGCAAATATGGTACGATCTGCTAAAAAACCGATATGTGCATCCATTGTTGTTGGCAGATGCCAGTACACAAATCCTAAATTAAATGCTAGTTTGGCATCTTCGGACCTATCACTATCCCATTGATAAAACCATGAACCAGGGGTTGGGTCGTAGGTAAATAATATTTCTCCCGCTGTTGTTTTTCTGTTGGCTCTAACTACGAAAGGATCGACAAGTATGTTTCTTAATCTTCCTGCTCCGCCAACATCATTGGGTATAGCATCTACTAATGGTTCTTGCCATAAAAAGTTAGGCGCTATTTGCCAGTCTCCAATGGTATAGGTAAACCCTGTTAAAAAACTATTTTGATTTCCGCTCCCATTATCTTTCAGTTTCCATCCGGCAAATGATTGTGTTTGATCGACTCCCCCATTGGCGACCAATCCTGTGACACCTCCTAGCGCGTACCAATTAAATTTTCCTTTTGAATAGGTGACTCTCGCTTTAGCTCCCCAATTGTCGTCACTATTTACCTTATCCTGATATACTACATAATTCCCTGGTTCGCCTCTTACATCTTGATATGTAATATCATTTAGTGGGCTACCTGCCCATATTCCTCCCAGTGTCACTCCAAATGCACCAAAGTCTTTCTCTACCACTAATGTAGCTCTCTCTGTAGGCCAAGGCGGAATTACACCACTTCGTACCTGATTAGCATCAAGGATACGGCGACCATTTTCATCTAATTCTACATCCGTTTCAAAATCTCTGTGGTAAATACCTGTAATATCGAAGTCTTTGATCTTGGTAGTATACTTAAGTAGTGCTGTAGGATTAGCCCCCCACCATATTTGAGGTCCAAATGCGGCTTTTAACCCGTTTAGATCTCCTTTACCATCGATCTCCATTCCCAAAATTTCACCATTATAGATATCTAGATTAGGACCATAGTTAGCCTCGGGATATAAGCCAAAAAAATCACCTTCATATCCCCAATGATAATGCCCTGTTCTGTAGAATCCCTTTATATCGGCAATTTTTGTGTTCCATTCGTATTCCGCATTATACACTCGTAGCCTGTTAAAATCTTCTATTTCAACATCCAGGTCATTCCCTCCTTCTACACCTTGTACGACAACTGGTCTACCTACACTTTCATAAAACAATTCATTGATAGGGTTCTCGGCAACATTCCCCAGGATATTAAAATTAACATTGGCTCGCATACTAGGAGAAGGTCTTCCTTCTACACCTATGTAATAGGATTCCATATGATCAAAACCCAATTGATTTGGAAATACATTTGCATTTGGATCTTCATTTTCTGGAGTTGTGATTAATGATCCCCCGGTATTAAACGTTGTGAATTCGGCTCGAAGCTGGCTCAACCTTATTTTCCCACCTCTTTTGGATTCGAGGGCGGCTTTATCGCCACGAGCCCTAAGCACAGCATCAGTAATTTGAATATTATTGAAATAATTAATTACAAAATCCAATGTCATTCCATCATCGTATGGATTCAATCGATGCGCCTCTTTTAGTGCGTAATATGCTGCACGCGGATATAATTCGTAAAGTCCTCTTTCGTTGGTTGGTCCTTTGGCACAGATCCCAAACCATTCTTCATTCATATTATTATCATCGCTTTTTTCCTGGTCTCTGCTATATCCCCCATTAGACCAAGAAGCGGCATTGTCATGCACATCCAAATTTTCGGTTTGCTTATATTTCCACCATCCATCACTAAATTGAAAGGTGAACCCTCCTATGGAGTTTTCAGCTCTTCCGAGTCCGGCGGCGTTTTCATAAATTTCTTTCCAATTTCCTAGATTATAGTATGCCTGAGAGTATTGATCTTCTTGGTTATCCCTAGCATTGAAAGCATCTCCTCCAAACTCTGCAAAAAGAATAGGTAATCCAAGTTCGTCTTTTACCCGTTGAAAAGCATCTCCAAAAGATATCCCACGGTACATATTCGTACCATAAATATCAATATCGGTGCATTCTTCTTTTACAATATCCGCGTATAATAGATCTCCATTACAAATTGCGATGGGATGTGATTGGTCTATTGCTTTTACTTCTTTTGCTGCATCATTAAATGCTTTGTATAATGCGCGAGCCGCCAATTTGATTCCTGCACTCGTATCATTGATAGGTATGTCTTCGGTTTCTGCCCCAGTCCAAGATAAGTGATAATTATTTTCGTTTCCTATCATATAGAGTAACAACCCTGGCGTGTTTTTGTAAGTATTCGCCATAGTTCTGGCTTCTTCCATTAACACCTTTCTTGTATCGGGATCGGCATAGTCTGTTTGTGGTACCCAAGCACCGTTTATGGTAAGTCCATACGCTCCAAAGGTGATATTGAGCATGGTATAAATCCCATAATTTTCATAGATATACTTGATCCATTTGGGCTTAAGATTGTACGTACGTATAGCATTAACCCCCATATTCTTCAAAAGGGTCATTTCGCCATCGATCGCAGCTTTAATAATGTCGTCGGATTTTGCCCATATTCCTGGATCAGTAATGGTGGTACCAATGGGAACATAATCCCAGTTTACCCCGTTGACCATGAAATCCTTTCCGTTGACTACCAACTTGATCCCACTATTATCGGTAACCACTGATACCCGATCAGCTTGTGCGCTTACAATTATGGTACCCAAAAACAGTATGATTTGTAGAAAATTAGTTCTCATAGAGTTTATTGACTTTAAGAATGACTTTAAAAAAATGTGAAGAAATTTTGTTTAGTGATGGTAACTCAAATCATGCTTCAAGTGATGTTCAGCATATCAATTTCGTTATTATT
Organism: Aquimarina sp. KJ22-3; assembly: GCF_055808215.1. Taxonomy (NCBI): domain Bacteria; kingdom Pseudomonadati; phylum Bacteroidota; class Flavobacteriia; order Flavobacteriales; family Flavobacteriaceae; genus Aquimarina; species Aquimarina sp. KJ22-3. The sequence goes on from NZ_CM147859.1 coordinate 4,625,889, forward strand.
TGTTTTTTTGTTAAAAATTTCCCCGATAGAGTAAATTTATCCTAAAAAGATAGAAGACCCACAAAATCTACCTCAACAAAAAACATACACCGCAATAAAAAAGGCATTTCATTGCGTTATTCTCATTCTTAAGGCTATTGTTTAAAGGATCTCGCAACGGTGATTAAACAAGCGTTAAAAATTATCTCTCAACTCTTGTTGTATAGGTAATGTATAGGTGATTATTTGATCTGTATAGGTGGTCTACAACCCTAGAATGTAGTTAACCAGGTTTTCTTCATGCTGAAGATTTAGTTTTTTCCGAAGCCTGTAGCGTTTAATTTCTACACTTCGCGCAGAGATATTAAATAGGGGTGCGATTTCCTTTGAAGAAAGATTAAGACGTAAATACGCACAAAGTTTGAGATCGTTTGGGGTTAGGTCTGGATGGTTTTTTTTGAGTTTTTTCAAAAACTTTCGATCTACATTGTTAAATGCCTCTTTGAAAAATTCCCAATTATCGTGATGATTTAGATTTTCATCAATAATATCTACAACAGGTTTCACTGATCTCTGATCTGAAATCGCAACGAGATGATTCTTAATTTGGGTAAGTAGTTCATTCTTTTTGGCTACATCGATAGTGGACGCCGCTAGTTCTTTGCTCTTACCCTCAAACTCTTTTTTGAGTTGTTCATTCTTGATGCGAATGATTTCCTTTTCGTTTTGGATATTGGTTAGCTCTATTTCTCGCTGGTTGTTTTCAATTAATTCGGTTTGTTTTCTTTTATAGTATCGCTTGTACATGATATGCATAAACACAGAAAACAAAAGAACTGCTAACACATAAAAACCTAACACAAGATTTGTAACATACCAGGGTTTAGCTATTGTAAACGAATAACTATCTACATTGGCAGATACTTTATTCCCTATTCTGGACCTCACATTAAATGTATATCCACCAGGTGGTAAGTTTTGAAAAGATACCGAGGAGGTTTCTGACCATTCGCTCCAATCATCATAAATCCCCTGTAATTGAAACTGATATCTCGGTTTCAAATATCGATTGTACTCTGGAGCATAAAAGGAAATCCTGAAGTTATTCTCTGAACTCTTGAAATCTCCTTCTAAAGTATGATCCACCCTAGTTATCCCTTCCTGCTGTTTTTTGTTGGATGTTTGAATAACACTTTCTAAATAGACCTTAAAATCTCTAACACTTAATTTATCGATATCAACAGTTATATACCCAGAACTGGTACCAAACAAATAAGTGTTTTTGTCACCCAAACTCATCGCACTTTCGTATCCGGTAACACTATTTCTTTCTTCTGTGGTAAAAGGGATATTACCAATCTTTGGGGTTTTGCTCAAAGTCCCCTGAGTAACAAAACTAATATTGGATTTGGTAAAAACCCATAGATTATCTTGTTGATCCAGAACCAACTTCCCAGAAGTATAGTCTTGCTCTGTATATATAGAACTTAAAAGGCTATCTCTATCAAATCTTGTATTTTGGGAATCATATTTAAAGATTCCATCCTTGTAAGCATACAGCAGATCTCCCTTGTAATTTACCAGTCCAGAATTAGATCCTATTATAGTGGTATCAATTGTGATGTTCTCTATTTCTGAAAAGTCCGGATTCACGGCGATCCTAAATACTCCTTTATATTCGTGATTCACATAAATATCCTTTTCAACAACTTCAAAATACCGTGAAGAGTTATTAAAACCTTCAATTTTGTTCTTAAACTGCCAATTTCCATTCACGTTTTCCAAAACATACAAACCGTCATAATTTCCTTGCAAGATTGTATTGGGATATTTTTCGAGAGCGCTGATTTTCCATGTTCCTGGCACATTAGATACTTTGGTTACCTCATCATTTTCAACCAAAAATGTTCCCGCATTATGCCCACAAAAAAGCACATCATTAATCTTTTGCAAACACCAGACTTGTCCTTGAGTTCCTTTTACAAATTCAAAATCCTCCTTGCTTTCAAGGCTTTTATAAAACAATCCTTGATTGGTACCTAGATATAAGTTATTGTTCTGTATAGCGGCTGCATAAACACTTCCCAAGATACCCCTTTTATTGCTATAAATTCTAAAAGGTGAATTGATATTGATATAACTGATACCGCTGTCGAGTCCCAACCAAATATTGTTATCCGTATCCTCAAAAACAGATAAGACGGTATTATTTATCAAGCCTTTATTCTGATCGATTTGATATACTAGCTCTCCTTTACTATCTAGATAAATAAGCCCATGAGAAATCGTTCCTAAAACAAAACTTTTATCCGATAATCTAATCGCATTATAGATACTTATTTCAGACAACAAGGGATTATTAAATGTGTTCCAGGACGCAACTTCATCATTTTTTAAGCGATAAAAACCATTATCTCTAGTCAGGAACAATAGTTCATTATTTTCAGCAAAGAGAGTTACTACTTCGCTATTTTTAACAATAGGATCATCGGTAACCAGAATAGCTTTGCCGTTCTCAATTCGAAATATTCCTTCTTTTAAGATTTGGAAATAAATATATCCGTTAACCTCTACCACTTTGGTGATGGTATTACTAGCATCAATAATATTTACAGAACCACCATTTAGATCATAAATATAGATTCTGTTTAGGGATTGAAACACGATCCAATTTTCGATATCTATAATATTCCAAAACTCTTCATCTTCTAACAGACCTTTATTGATCTTTTGAGATATCGAGGTATACTGTAACATCCCATCTCCTCCTCTTGTCCAATATCCAAACTCCATGTAGCAACCCGTATAGATTTTATCATTTACTACTTTGACTGACCTAAGAATGGATTCATTTGGTGAAGGATATAATTTCCAAATCGCTCCGTTGAATTCCAACAATCCTTTATTGTTAGCCACATACATGAGTTTATCTGAAGCTTGAGAAATGGACCAATTTTGGTTCTCGGCGTTGTATTCCTTTGGAGAAAAATTTTGTATAGGGGGTAACTCCTGTGCTTTACCAAAAGTACAGAAGCAAATCAATAATAAGAGTACTATACGTTTATACGATCCCAATTAAGAAAAGAAATATATTGCTAATACAATAATACAAATTATTAATTCAACGACTATTTTACTCTTTTTAAGACAGTTGAAACACTTCATCCAGAAAGAAAAGGAGAATCTTTGTGCACACAACTATATTTTGTTTTCATGGTGAGTATTGAGAAAAATCTTTTTTACAGAATACCCCTCAAATCTTTCTTTTTTAATTTTTTGATGCAACAAAAACGGATACCAAAGTTCATCAACATCGCTCAAAAAGATAAAAGGAACTATTTTTCTTTACATCACTCTATTTTTTTTCATCTTTTTTTCAAAAATAAATTTCAGTAAAAAATTTATAGTTCAAAAAAATAGAAACAAACAAATAAACAGCTGATTACTAGATGACTAAATCATAATCTAGAATCGAAATCCACTTCCTACAAACTACTTTAACACATTTCGCGAACAATCATTTTTTACATTTTTAAAACATTTTAGCGAACGTTCGCTTTTTTTATCAAAAACTTTTTTTTAATATTGTCCTGTAATTAATTTACTGCGGTACAATAAGAATCGTATTTCAAAAAGAGAATCTCGGAGACGCTGTTAAGTATCTATTTGCATTCTAATTATTAATAAAAACAAAAATCTAAAGGATGAAATCTCAAGTAAAAACTAAAACACTGGTTACAAGTTGGGCTATTAATAATACTATTGATTACAACACAGAGAAAACCAACAATTTGAAATAAGCATTAACCCTTAAAATAAAATTTTAAAAAACTTAATTATGACTACTTATAATTCAGCTCTCGATACGGTTCGTAGATTAAAAGCAAAACATGGAAATACCTGGACTACTATAAGCCCAGAAAATGCAGCTCGTGTTGCTACGCAAAACCGATTTAAAACCGGATTGGATATCGCTAGATATACTGCCGCTATTATGCGCAAAGACATGGCAGAATACGATGCAAACCACGTAAACTACACACAATCTTTAGGTTGTTGGCATGGTTTTGTGGCCCAACAAAAAATGATCGCAGTAAAAAAGCATAGAGGGACCACAAACAAAACGTATTTATACCTTTCGGGTTGGATGGTTGCCGCATTACGTTCTGAGTTAGGACCTTTACCAGATCAGTCTATGCACGAAAAAACTGCTGTACCTAAGTTGATCGAAGAGATCTACACTTTTTTACGCCAGGCAGATGCAGTAGAACTAAATGACCTTTTCCGTCGTTTGGATGCCGGTGAAGATGTGCAAGATCAAATCGATAATTTTGAGACTCACGTGGTGCCAATTATTGCTGATATAGATGCTGGTTTTGGTAATGAAGAAGCTACCTATCTTTTGGCTAAGAAAATGATTGAAGCTGGTGCCTGTGCACTGCAGATCGAAAATCAAGTATCTGATGCTAAGCAATGTGGTCACCAGGATGGAAAAGTAACCGTTCCGCACGAAGATTTTATCGCTAAGCTAAATGCACTTCGATATGCATTTTTGGAACTAGGAGTAGATGATGGTGTAATTGTAGCCAGAACTGATTCTGAAGGTGCTGGTCTAACTCAAAAATTACCAGTTTCTGTAGAAGAGGGAGATTTGGCATCACAATACATGGATTTTATTGATGCTGAAGAAGTAAGCCTGGAAGAAGTAAATGAAAACGATGTACTTTTTAGACGTAATGGTAAATTGGTTCGCCCAGTAAGGTTACCAAACGGTTTATATAAATTTAAAGAAGGGTCTAATATCGATCGTGTAGTATTAGATTGTATCACAAGTTTACAAAATGGTGCTGATCTATTATGGATCGAAACACCAACACCAAATGTGAAGCAAATCGCTCATATGGTAAATAGAGTGAAAGAAGTAGTACCAAACGCAAAGTTGGTGTATAACAACTCACCATCTTTTAACTGGACGATCAACTTCCGTCAGCAAGCATTTGATCTAATGGTAGAAAATGGTGAAGACACTACAGGATATGAACGAGCAGAATTAATGGATGCAAAATACGACGGAACAGAATTGGCAGATAGAGCAGACGAAATGATCCGTATGTTCCAGGCAGAAGCATCTCGTGATGCAGGGGTATTCCACCACTTAATCACACTGCCAACATACCACACTACTGCATTGCATATGAATGATTTGGTAGAAGGATATTTTGGAGACATGGGAATGCTAGCATATGTTGGATCGGTGCAACGTCAAGAAATCCGCAAAGGAGTATCTTGTGTAAAACACCAACGAATGGCAGGTTCTGACCTTGGTGATGACCACAAAACGTTCTTCGCTGGTGACAAAGCCTTAAAAGCAGGCGGTGCCAAAAATACCAGTAATCAATTTGAATTAAAACCAGAATCAGTTCTTGATAAATAAGAACAAATTACATAACTACAACAAAAAGCCAGCTTCGATGAAGCTGGCTTTTATATTTGTAAAGAATTATTCAATAATAAACTACCCCTATTATTCTTTAAAAGGATCCTCTGGTTCATCCCGATCATCTGGATCGCTAGAACCGCACCCTGCTCTAATACAACCTCTGCCGTGGATGATTTGTAATTGCTCTCTTTCTAATCTCTTCGTTCCCTCTAAATTTAAAACTTTGCGTAACATAAGCTTCATTTTTTATTAAATAGTACATCCCTGAGCCTTTATAGACACTCAGGAAATATGTCTTATTGTATGATAATACACTTATGAGTTCATCAAACCATCGTTATGTTACCTGTTCACATATTTAGTAATTCCAAAGCCCTTTCGATTCCGCTATCTTTTTCTTCCTGAAAATCTATAGTTGAAAAGAATGGCACTTGATTTTCCTGATTTTCGGGTCCTATTCCAACAACTTCAAACACTTCGCCTTGTGCATCACTATATATTTCATTAGACAACCCTACTTCTGCACCATTGGGTAATATATGAGTGAGAATTGTAGAAAAAGCACCATTCGTATTTTCTCCTACAATGGTGACATACGATAAATCTTTCATACATAGTGTAAAAAGCTCAGCCGCACTAATGGTAAAAGGACTTGTGAGTAATACAATATCGTCGGTAAATTGAAAATTGCCTTTAGGGCCCACTGAAAAGGGCATATTTTCTGTAAAACCATCCCCTAGTCTGGCTTTTTTGAAATATGATACCCGTTCCTGATCTACAAATCGAGATACTATATCCAGCGCTACCGTGTCAAACCCTCCATCATTAAAACGCATATCAATAACCAATTTAGAAATCCCCGATTCCTCAAGGTCGCTCATCATTTGGTCTAACACAGTATTTAAAGCTGTTAATTCATTGTCAAAACTTGTTCCATATCCTTCCATCGATCCGACAATGATGTATCCAACATCATCACCAATCATCCCCCATACCATTCTCTGATTATCATCTATTTCAAAATTGCCTCCTAAATATTCTCCAATTATAGTATTCACTTTTCGATCCACAAGATTTGAATAATCGGCTTCACTCTCTATGAGCAGTTCTCCACTTAAGTTCGCATTTAGTCTTTCTAATAGTTTTGGATCTCCAGAATTAATCTCTACATCATTTTCTTCATCAAAAATGCTTACATGACCATCTTCTAATACATATGCAAGCTCTTCTATCACATCATAAAAATTTTCTTCTGTAACTTGATCTCGTAAACCTTCATATTGAGACCAATCGATATTCCTAGCCTCAAAAAAGGCGTAGTAATCATTAAAAATATTCCAGAAATGATCAAAATTAACCGTTGGATCTTCGGTTTCAGAAATCATATCTGGAAGGCAGTTTGGATTCGGATTTTGCACCCTGGTAAATATGATTTCAGAATCTGATAGCTCTGAAGTCCCAATTATTTCATTTTCATTCACTTGATCCAAGGTAAATCCGAAAAAATTTTCTGGTACAAAATTGGCATCCTGTATAGCGCATCCAGCCGAATTAAAATTGTAAAACACATCTGTGCCGTTCGTAAATTCGAATACCCAACCTTTCTCGGCTACTTCCCAAAATCCATCATCTATTGAATCTCCGGATGAAACGGTATCATCATCAGATTGACAGGATACGATAAAAAATAGCAGAAAGACCAAACTTCCTGTTATCACCCTGGATAAGTTGATGTTTTTAAGCAAAATGAAAAAAAAACGAATTGATTTTTGGAATGACTTTATCATTATATATCTTTTTGATTAACTCGAATAAAAGTATGTGTATCAAAAAAATAAATATGTGATTTTGATGCTCAAGAAGTACTAAAACGTAAGTGTTTTACGAATTAGGACCTTTTTGAAGTTTTCTGAAAGCGCCTGGAGACATCCCCAAACTCTTTTTAAAGACGCTATAGAATGTACTCTTGGATTTAAAGCCTACCTCCATCCCAATGGCATCAAGAGAATATTTATTGAATACTGGATTATGTAACAGATCTTTTGCAGCTTCAATTCTATATTCGTTTACAAATTGGATGACACTTTTATTGGTTTCTTGATTGATAATTTGGGATACGTATCCTTCACTTGTTTCTAATCTTGTGGCTAAGTCCAGCCTACTCAAAAGAGGGTTTTTGTATAACTCTTCCTCTTCCATTAATACATATAGCTGGTTGGTAATTTTAGAAACAGTGTCTTCGCTTATTTTCTTTTTGATCTGAGTACCGTTTGTCGTTTTTGCAACCAAATATTGGTGTATTTCTTCTTTTTGAACAACAATCTGCAGTCTAAATACTCCGTAATACAATATCCACCATGATAAGATAGAAAGCACTATCCACATCAAATTTGTGGCGTATTCTGAGTTGAATATATAAAATTCTATACTTGACAAAAGCCAACACATAATAATACTTATTATGAAAAGGTTCAATCGTAATAACCAACGTTTTTTATCTTCCGAAATGGCAGCGTCTTTTATTAGTTTTCTCCCCCAAAAAATCAAAAATACATTGTACAGAAATGAAGTGTTATCCATAATAAAGAACACCAAATCATAATACTCTGAATCGTAGAAGTCAAAAACAGTGTTTACATAAAGAATGGTCTCTATAATGAAAGCAGCTATAAAAGGAAGATAAAGCCATTTATACCAACTTTTTTGAAGATATTCATGTTGCATTTGAATTAGAAAATAAGTAAATAGAGTAACTCCACATAGATACTCCCATACTGGATTATCTAAAACTTCTAAAACCGTATCTACTACATCAAACCACCCTAATAAGGTCAAACTGGTGAGTAAGAATAATGATAGTGAAAGATAGTTGTTGGCACGATTTCTATAAAAAGAAGTGGTGACCAAAGAGATACTTATAAAATATCCTACAATTCCACTAGCCATAATCGCAACGTCTAAAACAGTTTTATTCAATCTTCATAGTAATTAATGATTCTCAAACTATATAACGGATGCAAAGTAAACTATGTTACAACTTTGTCATGGCTATTTACAAAAGTAGATACCAAAAAACCTATTAGAAGTCAATTCAAGCAAATGCTTTTGACTAGAATAAAGTAATTTTAATGCAGAGGTGTGAAATAGAAAAATCAGGTTTTTTACCAAACGTTTGGTAATTTTAATATATTTTGTATATTTGTCTCATGAGACCGCAAAAAGTTTTGGACATTGATATGATCACTAAGTTAACGGAAGTTTTCCGTGAACGAGGTTATGAAGGAACAAGCCTGGCTGAGATTGCCAAGGCTACAGGTCTTAAAAAAGCAAGCTTGTACCATAGATTTCCTAATGGTAAACAAGAAATGGCCGAAGCTGTGTTAACTCATGTTGATGAATGGGTAGAAACACATATTTTTAAAGTTCTTTTGGACGAAAGTCGAACACCAGAAGAACGTTTGGTAGCTGGATTGGATAGCATAAGAAATTTTTATAATAATGGTGAGCAGGTTTGCGTTTTTCGTGCGTTATCGATGAAATCAGGCCTAGAACTTTTTCAGACACAAATTGAAAATGGGATGAAAAGATGGATTGAAGTTTTTGAAATTGTTGGTAAGACATTTCAAATTTCTCCGTCTAAAGCTAAAGAAGAAGCCATTCAAACCTTAGTAGAAATTCAGGGAAGTCTTATACTGGTAAAAGGACTATCCGATTTAAAAATATTTGAAAACACCCTACAAAAAATTAGAAACAGATACATAACAGTATAAAATTTTTTAATCAAATTATTTACCGTTCGTTCGGTAAAAAATAAATCATAATTATGGAACAGAAACATCCTTTACCTCCTTTTAACGAAGAGACCGCAAAACAAAAAATTCAGATGGCCGAAGATGCCTGGAATAGTCAAGACCCTATAAAAGTATCCAAAGCATATACTTTGGACACAGAGTGGCGTAATCGAAATCAATTTATTAATGGTAGAGAAGAAGTACAAGCTTTTCTAGCTGATAAGTGGAAGAACGAGTTAGACTATAAATTAAAAAAAGAATTATGGGCATTTAAAGATAATAGAATAGCCGTAAGATTCGAATATGAGTATCGAAATAAGGATAACCAATGGTTTAGAGCTTATGGTAACGAAAACTGGGAATTCGATGAAAATGGACTTATGAAAAAAGATATGCCAGCATCAACGATCTAGCTATCAACGCATCGGATCGAAAATTATAACTAAAAACTATAAACCATTAAAAAATAGAAAACATGAAAAACTTAATGCTAACTGTTCTAGCACTACTAGTCATAGTCGCCTGTAATCAACCTGCTAACCAAAGCGACATCAATAAAGAAAATGCAACTGAAATAAGTACAGAACATCAAACTAATGGTGATAAAAAGGAAACAAATCCCACTATCGCGTATAAAAAAATGAATATTGATGGTGTAAACGTAGCCTATCGTGAAGCCGGTAATCCAAATAATCCAACCATTGTTTTACTACATGGGTTTCCTGCTTCTTCTCATCAATATCGCAAAGTATTAACACAGCTATCAGACGAATTTCATCTGGTTGCACCAGACTATCCAGGATTTGGAAACAGTGATTTTCCATCTAAAAAAGAATACACCTATACTTTTGATAATTTAGCCAAAACGATCAATACATTCCTAGAAAAAAAGGGACTAACGTCCTATGTACTTATGATCCAGGATTACGGAGCTCCCATAGGATTTAGAATAGCTACTGCTCATCCTGAACGAGTTGTAGGAATAATTAATCAAAATGGTAATGCATACGAAGAAGGATTAGGTGAGGCCTGGGCAGGTATAAGAGCACTTTGGGCAAACCGAAATGCAGAGACAGAAGCGGCTTGTTTACCAGCTTTTTCACTAGAAGGATTAGAATGGCAATATACGCATGGCACCCGTAATAAGGAAAATGTAAATCCGGACAATTGGAACTTAGATTATCTTAGACTTTCCAGACCCGGCGCTCACGAAGTAAACATTGATTTGTTTTATGACTATCGAAACAATCTAACGCTCTATCCAAAATGGCAAAAATACCTACGAGACAATCAACCACCTTTATTGATTGTATGGGGAAAAAATGACCTGTTCTTCCCGGAGAGTGGTGCAGTTGCCTTTAAAAAAGATGTCAAAAACATTGATTATAACATTTATAACACCGGACACTTTGCTCTAGAGGAGGATGGAAATGAAATTATTCAAAAGATGAGAACATTTGTAAGAAAATTATAAGCAAAATCATGAAAGAAGTCACAGCAAAAATAGGAAAAGATAAGTATCGAACTGTTTTTAACGATGGTACACATCAAATCATTGGAGACGAACCACTACCTTATGGTGCGGATCAAGGCCCAGACCCATATAGTTTTTTACTCATGGCATTGGGTGGTTGCGTAACGATGACCGTAAGGATGTATGCAGACCGAAAACAATGGGATTTGGATAGTATAGAAGTGAGTTTATCCCAGGAACGTATTCATTCAAAAGATTGTGCTGATTGTTCTTCAGAAGATGGTTTTGTGCATATTATCAAAAAGAATGTAAAATTATCTGGTAACTTGTCAGAAGAACAACGTTCAAGATTAATGGAAATCGTAGATAAATGTCCTGTTCATAAAACGCTTCAGAATGAAATAAAAATTGAAACTGTAGCGCTATAATTAATCAAACGTAAGATTTTACCACTTAAAACTTAAGATTATGAGAAATGAGACTAAAAAAGTAGCCATTATAGGAGGTAGTAGAATTCCTTTTGCCAAATCTTTTAGCACTTATAGTAGGGTAAGTAATAGTGAGTTGATGTCGGCTGCCCTAAATGGTTTGGTAGACAAATATCAACTACAGGAAAAACAGTTGGGTGATGTTGCATTAGGTACATTAATCCATTATCCAGGAGAATGGAATTGGGCCAAGGAGAATGTACTAAATACTTCTTTAGACCCACATACACCTGCTCATTTCATTTCTCGGGCTTGTGGCACTAGTCTTGACGCTGCAAATACCATCGCTATGAAAATTGCGCTTGGACAAATCGAGGCCGGTATCGCTGGAGGAAGTGATACCAACAGTGATACCCCTCTTACTTTGAGTCGTAATTTTGCTCATGACTTAATAGACATTAACAATAGTCGTTCTTTTGGAAAAAGATTAGGAAAGGTGTTAAAAACAAATTGGGGAAAAATGTTTAAACCTATTTACCCTAACGTAAATGAACCCAGAACTAATCTAAGTATGGGAGATCACACAGAGGTAACCGTGAAAAATTGGAATATCTCTAGGAAAGAACAGGATGAATTGGCTTTAGTAAGTCATCAGCATGCAGAGGCAGCATACCAGGCAGGTTTTTATGACGATCTTGTAATCAATTTTAAGGGTAATAATAAAGATACTATTATTCGTGGCAATACTTCTTTAGAAAAACTGTCTAAGTTATCTCCTGCATTTGACAAAACCTCTACTGGAACGCTTACTGCAGGGAATAGCTCGCCATTTACTGATGGGGCTTCTGCTATATTCTTAACTAGTGAAACTTATGCAAAAGCTAATGGTTATGAAATACAAGCTTATCTCACGGATATTCAAAATGCTGCTTTTGATTATGTATACGGAGAAGACTTACTAATGGCTCCTACCCTGGCTGTTGCCAAATTACTGAAAAGAAACAACTTAACTTTACAAGACTTTGATTTTTATGAAATCCATGAAGCTTTTGCAGGACAGGTTCTAGCAACTCTTAAAGCTTGGGAAAGCGAAGAATTTTCCAAAAATCGATTAGGAGCTACAAAGGCATTAGGATCGATCGATAGAAATAAGTTAAATATCAAAGGCGGGAGCTTAGCTATTGGACACCCCTTTGCTGCCACGGGTGCAAGAGTATTAGCAGGTGCTGCAAAGATTTTACAAGAAAATGGAGGCGGAAGATGTTTGGTATCTATTTGTACCGCAGGGGGAATGGGAACTGCTGCCATCATAGAAGCATAAGATAGAATTAACGCATTAAGAACTATATCCATTAAACCATAAAAACATTAAAAATGGCTGAAAAATTTATCAGTGATATCGCTTTTAGTGAATCCGTAAAAAAACAGCAAGAAAAAATGGGATCTAGAGCGATTTACCAAAAAATGGCTGAAAAACGTGATTGGAAAGAGAAACTCACAATGATTATGCCTTTTATAAGAGATAGAGACTCTTTCTATATGGCTTCGGTTAATGCAGATGGACAACCTTATATTCAACATCGCGGAGGGCCAAAAGGGTTTTTAAAAATAATTGATGAGCACCATTTAGGATTTGCTGATTATTCGGGTAATCGACAATACATTTCTGTAGGAAATTTTGACGATAATAATAAAGTACATCTGTTCTTAATGGATTATCCTAATCGAACTAGAATTAAAATATGGGGAGAAGCAACAGTAATTGATAAAAATGACCCGGAATTACAGTTTCTATATGACGAAAAATACGGTTCTCAAGTAGAACGGTTTATAAAGATTAAAGTAACCGCTTGGGATGCCAATTGCCCACAACATATTCAACAACGATATACTGTAGAAGAAATGAAACCGCATATTAATATTCTAAATCAAAAAATACAAGATTTAGAAAAAAAGTAGAAGATTGTTGTCCTAAAGAAAACCAACTCTAATTCAAATAGATACCCCAAAAAAAACAGGAATATCTTTTTACATGTTATAAGATTAAACCCTTCTTCGTAAAAACTGCATAAACCTCTTGTTTTAATGAGATAAATTGAAATTTCCATGAAAAACTTCAGAACTCATTTGCAACTTTCCTTGAATAATTAGAGAATAACTTGAACCTGCATTATTTAATTTATAAGGAATAAAAAACCATGAGTTTGGCCATTTGTTGATAGAGAAGTCATGTTTTAACTACAAAAACCGTAATTCTCTTACGGTCAATCTTTTATTTTAGTTGATTCTTTCTGTTGTCTACACAATGTCTACATCAAAATATAGTACTGTCTACGCATTGTTCTGGCAGAAAATCTATTGTTCACGTTATACACTGGTAATTGCGTCCATTCTTAAATTTAATTTATTTAAATTCGCCAAAATTGTGATAGGTATATTTGTTGCCAAAACCATGAATTTCTTGGTCCAACAAATAAAAGAACACAATATATATCCCCCTTTTCATATTAGTTAACCTCATAACAACCAAAATACTTAAAAGAGACTAGCGTTCTTTTTAAAAGTAAACTACTATTTCTAAAGAATGTATTTATACCTAAGAGATGAATAAACTACTATTTTTTTGTTATTTATTAATGGCATTGGTTAGCACTAGTGATGATACATCCAATAGATATATAACTCGGCAGGGGCAGGTCACTTTTTTTCCTACACTAATGTAGAAAACATTGAAGCCAAGAATAATCAGGTGCTGAGTGTCATCGATTTTGATAAAAACGAAATAGCCATTAGTATGTTGATGAATGCATTTGTCTTCAAAAAGGCATTAATGCGTGAACATTTTAACGAGAGCTACATCGAATCTGATTTATTTCCTAAAGCTACCTTTGAAGGAAGTATTGTGGATTTTGATCCTACCAATACTACTTTCCAAACCAAATTGATCAAAGGCAAACTCACCATCCGGGATATCACAAAAGATATAGAGATTAAAACTAATATTGAATATACCGATGGCAAGTATATCTTAGGCGGAGAATTCGATCTTACTGTTAAAGATTTCGATATTAAAATTCCTCCTTTATTAGCTCCAAATATTGCTAAAACAATCTCAGTTACATTTAGACTTGAATACCAGGCTTATGAAATCTAATATATATATCTTCTTTATAGTCTTACTATGTTTTGGAAATGGTATTCAAGCCCAAAGCCTATTAGATGAACTCAATGAATCTTATACAGATCCTCCACAGTTTGAATCTGCAGTATTTAAATCATCAAGAATTTCTATTGGTCATTCTACAAAAACGTTACAAAAAGGAGTGCTGGAAATCGGAGCAAGGAATCGATTTTGGAATGTAGCAGACGCAGATATACAAAGCTTTGTAGCTGATAAGATGAGTACTCGTTTATCTCTGGAATACGGTATAAACGATCGTTTTACCTTTGGTGTAGGAGCTACAACACTTGATGGTATATTTGATAGTTTTCTAAAATACAAACTAGTACGACAACAAAAAAAGGGATTCCCTTTTAGTGTTACACTACTTCAAAATGGTTCTTATCAAAGCGAAGCATCTTCAATAAACGATGTGCATCAAGGAGATGCTTTTGAGGATAGACTTGCATTTACAAGTCAACTATTGATATCCCGAAAGATAAGTTCCGATTTTTCGATTCAACTTTCGCCTACTTTCTTGCATCGAGCTTCTTCTAACTTTGAAGAAGATCCTAACAATCATTTTGCATTAGGTATAGGAGGCAGATATAAAGTTGGTGGCCATATATCCATAGTTTCAGAATATTACCATCTATTCAACCCATTAGAATCCAGAGATACTTACGATGCATTTGTTCTTGGAGTGAATTGGGAGCTTAGTGATGTTATGTTACAATTCCAGATGACGAATGCTCAAGGTGTAGAAGAACATAACTTTATCACTCAAACCCCTAATAATTTTAACTTTAACGATGGGAATTTTGTGTTTGGGTTTACAGCTATCTTCGTTTTACATACTCGTAATGGTTTAAAGAAATAATACATTGGTGCTCCGCTATTAACCCATAAGTTTGGCATGTAATACTTCTCTTTCATTCTAAAATATTGCTTCCAGAAATCGTCTTTACTAGTTTTTTGCGGTTTACATATTAGGGAGGAATCTTGTTGCTGCCCATTTATTACCTCATTCGTACCATCTATTACTTTCTACATTTATAGTGATGATACACTATGTACATTAGCTGTGTAATAAATAACGAGTCACATCTTATTATAATATTGTTTCAAACGAATAGAGCATATATTATCGAGCCGGCAAACCAATGAAAAGCTCATACAGTTAAAACAACTAGATAAGGAAGACTCAAAAAAACTAAAACTTAAAAGTCATGAAAAAACTACGAGAAATATTTAACGCCATTTTTAGAAGAAGACAAAACAGAAATAATGCTCCACAAAATCAACCTGATAATGTATCTCAAGCATCTACAAATCAAGATTCTGATCTTGAAAATACAGCCCCTACAAAACGGCAATTAGGACAGGGGAGATATGACGAAACGCCAGAATTTGATAATGCAGAGGTAAACAATCAAGACATGCCATACAACAAAAGAGAATTAGGACAAGGTAGATATGATGAAATGCCAGAATTTGATAATGCAGAAGTAAACAATCAAGACATGCCATACAACAAACGGGATTTAGGACAAGGTAGATATGATGGGGTACAAGAGGGACTAGAAACAGAGGGAAACAGAGAGTCTTTAACATTGACGATTTTATAAATCAACCCTCAACAAGAAGAGCTTCAACTGGATTACCTTCTGTTCTTGACGACGGTGGCTCAACCTTATCCAGAGCTTCAAAAACGAGTAAAAAATCGACGGGTTCACAACCAAAGAAAAAGACCAAGCCAAGTTTGTAGCCAGAAAATTTCTCAGTCTACACATAGATATCATTTTTAAAATCATCAACCATCACTATTATCCAGTGATGGTTTTTTGAATAAAATCATATACTACCCTGTAAAAACACTTCCTTTTTACAACTGTTTTTTTAATTCAAATAGTAATCTTTACAAAAAGTCAACCCTTCTTTGATCCCTAAAACAATATACTTCACCATTTATTACTCAAATCCTACCGCTTATTACTTAGTCGTATTTTATCACTAGCATAAAAATTAATTTTAATCATCATTAAAACACACAGAGTAAAAGAAATTGTATAACGCTAAAAATTAAAAGTATGGCAAGTGAAAGAGATCAGAATCAAGATCCTAAAAAAGGTAAGGGCAAATTCAATTTGAAAGAAAAGTTCAAAAAAATGTTGAAAAACGCTAAACCAAAAAGAAAGAAAAAGAGAAAAAACAACAGACCTGAATCTGTAAAAACCCAATTATCCGGACGCGCAGAGTCTGTGCAAGGATATGAAGTACCAGAACCTCCATTCAGAGAGATCGGCAATACTGATCCTGAAATAATTCGAGCCCCAAATCATGATCCAAATGGACCAATAGAAGGAACAGTTTGGGAAATTGGAAACAAGAAAATTTTTGTAGAAAAATTTGAACTAAATCCGAAAACCAAAAAAGATAGCGAAACCAATACAGAAAAATTAGATAATTTTCTTAATGAAGCTGCTAGTCTTGACCTCAACTTCTCAGAAGCTGGTCACAGTATCTTAAACGAATTAGAAAGACCAGCAGGAGAACGAATGGAAACCGAATCAAATAAAAGCGAGAAAATAAATCCCGAAGTTGAGAATTCTGATATGAATACCTTGGATAGAATACAACGTGAAAAAAGTGTTGATCTAAGTCAATTTTCAAAACCCTCAAACAAAACCCATTCACCCAAGACAAAAACAAATCGTACTAATGTATCCAAACCTTCGCAGAAAACCAAAAAAGGTTCTCCTCGCATATCCTTTTAAAAAATATTATAGATTACCACTTTTTAATAATAACTTATTAAAGTTTTTGTAGAATAAGCAAGCAAAAAGATAAGATCCTTCTTTCAACAAACCATCACATTTTCTTTGTGATGGTTTTGTCATAAAATACCTTTTTGGTTTAGCCAAAAACCTTCCCTTTCGCGCCTATTTTTTTCCCTTTCACACAAGTTGTTTTGAACCTAAGCCCTTGTATAACTTTACTTTGCGTCAGAAATAACAAACAACATAAATCCAATAGATATGAATCCAATCACAAAACTTTTTCCGATAAACTATAAGAAAATAAAACAACTTATAAAGCAATTAGCTATTGCTAGCAGCTATGCTATTCATAGATAATTAACACTCGAAAACAATCTTAAAAACAACCCACAACTCATAATAATTTTAGCCATGAAGGACAGTAAACTCTCTATAGATATGATCATTTTGGTAACGATGTTACTGTGCATAGTACTATTAGGAATTGATATTTATGCACATCATATAGATCAGCTTTATGGCTTGGGTATGACCCATACTTATATCAATAAAATGATCATCAAATTATATAGTGTTGCTCCTTTTTTAGAAAGCTCTATAGTAATAAGAAGTTTGGTTTTAGGGATATTTTCTTTTGCTTCCTTCGGCTTTCATGTCAAAAAGAAACCTGAAGCAGATACCAAAAACAGCCTATACTACTTAGCCTTGGCTGTAGGGACTTTAGTCTTTGTTATCGCCGGTGAATTACCAGTTCCTATGTTTCCGAACTTAGGATTAACTACAGTAGCCATGATAGCATTTATATGGGCCTTATTTAAGATCAGAAGACACTTTAATTACTTTGGGTCTAAAGATGAGTTTAACGATGAGAATCTCATTTTTAAACAGGAGCAAGGGGTAATGACCAACCCATATTCTGTAAACTTCAAAACGGATAAAGGGTTTATTAATGTAGTAAATCCCTTTAGAGCCACTATGGTTTTAGGGACACCTGGATCTGGTAAATCATATTCTGTAATCGAAGAGTATATCCGCCAACACATCCAGAAGCAGTTTACTATGTTGGTTTACGATTTTAAGTTTCCTTCACTGGCCAAAGAAACTTATGCATTCTATCAATTTTATAAAGAGGTATATCAAATAGAACCTACTTTTAATGTGATTTCTTTGGATGATATTCAAAAATCAAACTTTGTAAATCCATTAAGTCCAGACCTAATTCGTAAAGCTGCAGATGCTATTGAAGCCTCGCAGACCGTATTATACAATCTAAACAAAGAATGGATTACCAAAAAAGACTTTTTGCACAATCCGCAATATCATACTTTGCATCGTGCATATATTTCCTTAAGATTTACGAAGGTGGAAAGTATTGTACATTACCACACGCCATCACCTTGGCATCTTGCCCAGATGAAAAGGTATTTAAAATTTTAGGCTCTTATCCCGAACTAAAATTCTTTATGACACCGTTTGCTGATGCTTTGGAAAAAGAAGCGTATGAGCAATTATCGGGACAAACTGCTTCGGCAAGGATTCCTTTATCGCAATTGGCTACCAAAGAGTTGTTTTGGGTGATGGGTAATAACATCTATCCAGAACTGAATGTATCGCTAAGCATTAATGATCCTGAAAAACCTTCTTTACTGGTTTTGGCCAATTCGCCTGCCACACAAACGACTAACTCACCTGCATTAGGTTTGATTTCGACTCAAATATTGAAGGAGATTAATACACAAGGACGCCAACCGTGTTCTGTAATTATTGATGAGTTACCTACCATGTATTTTATGGGATTAGATAACCTCATCGCAACTGCTAGATCTAATAAAATATCGACCACTATCGGTATGCAAGATCTGGAGCAACTAAAACGAGATTACGGTAACGAAGTGGCCGCAACGATTTTTAATATCGTCGGTAACATTTTTAGCGGATCGGTACGTAGTGAGACCGCAACCAAGCTTCAGGAAATATTTGGTAAAAAGAAACAGAAACTAAAAAACATCTCGGTAGATACTAGCAGTACTTCGTACAGCATTAACGAAAACCTAGAATATGCCATCCCCGTCGCTACGATTTCACAACTATCACAAGGAGAATTTGTGGGGGTAGTCGCAGATAATTTTGGAGAAGAAATCAATCGAAAAATATTCAGAGGAAAAATAAAAGTAGATCAACGTAATGATCAAATAAAAGAACCTATTCCGCTCACCATTGGAGAAGATAACGATATAGCTAAACTATTGGATGGCAACTTCAATAGAATTGTAGCTGAAATTGATGTTCTAGTCGCCAACGAACTAGAGAAGCTAGAAGCAAATTACCACGAATACGAACAGGAGGAGCAAGATCAGCAAATGGATCCCTCAAACTGATTCATAAAACAATTCAACTCTTAAAAGCATCACACAATCATGAAAACAACATACATAAACATAAAAACGCTTATCTCTATTTTGTTGTTGGTTTGCTCTGCACTTACCTACGCACAAAAAGCTAAAAAAGAAAATGTACTTGATCCTCTCAAAAATTTTCCAATCCATTTTCCTTTAGCAAAAGAAGATTTTAAAAATATCTCCTCTCCATTTGGATTTAGAAGACACCCTATTCTACAAAAAAACAAATTACACGCAGGTATTGACCTTGTTGCTCCCAAAGGAGCCGCAGTACTTGCTTCTGCAAATGGGGTAGTACAAAAATCGATGTATCAAAAAGGTTATGGCAATCACATCGTGATCACCCATTACCCTACTCTAGAAACACTGTATGCACATTTATGGATAACCCTAGTCAAAGAAGGAGATCTGGTTACTCAAGGACAGCTTATCGGTTTTGTTGGAGATACCGGACTAGCCACAGGACCACATTTACATTACGAAATACATATAAACAATAAAAAACTGGATCCAATACTGGTATGGAAAAGTTTTTTAAGAACCAAAGCATAAAAACACATCACCTAATACATTAAAAGTTATGGACAAAAAAAGAAAATCATTGTAGGAGCTGTCGGAGTTGGATGCTTCTTACTACTTATTATCATGATCAAAATGGTAGTATTTCCAGGGGACAAAAACAAACCGCAAAAAAGCCAACTGGTCATAAGCACTCCAGAGGTCATCAAAAAGAAAATAGAAAACAAATCAAAAATTGAACACTACGACAGAGAATCTCTGAAGAATATCGGGAAAAATGATATTGTCAAAGGGTTAGGAAATGTTGGTAAAGAAGAAGAAGAATTACTTATTGAAGAGGCACTTATCGTGGAAGATACCACCCTACAAAATCCAAATCAATTGGGAGGTCTAGGGAAAGGCTCTTTAAACCCTCAAAACACTTCTACATTAGCATATCAACAAAACTCTGAAGATGAGGAACTAAGACAACTCATGGCTTTGCAAGAACAGTTATTAGCACAGGCTAATGCTCCAACACCAACGTCAAATGATGCTGCTGATATACAGGAGATTCAAAAACTTCTGGCCGCATATGATCAATATAGTGCTAACGGTGAAAATACAAATCAGTTAACGCCAGATAAAATTTCGGAAATAGGTACTAGTGTTAGTGAAAAATTGATTGGTCAAATCAACACACAATTTCAGTCGCAAAACTTTTTTCACGGAGCACAATCTTCAAATGATGACAACAAAGTACTGGGATTAATTCCAGCAGAAACGATAGACGATCGATTCCTGGTTAACGGTAGTACTGTTGCTATACGAACCAAAAAAGAAATACGTCTTGCCAATCCCAGAGTTGTAATTCCAAAAGGAGCTGTCGTATACGGTAAAGTTTCCTTTGGCACCAACAGACTTTTGATTGATATCGATAGCTATAAAACAAAGAACACATTGTATAAACTAGATTTTACACTGTTTGATTTTGATGGACTGGAAGGCATACACTTAGACAGTCGTACCTGGCCTAAAATTCCAGGGAAAGTAGCCAAAGATGTCTATGACTACGCTTACCAAAGAGGTACACAAGCTGCTGGTTTTGGAAGCGAAAATAACAGTGTCAATCTTGAAGAAGCAAAGGACATCGCAATTCTATCGGCGGCCAAGGAAATTGGTAATGAAGTGTTCGAGAAAAGAAAGGTTTTTATGCCTAAGAAATATCACTTATGGTTTAACATCAATACCCAATAACATGAAAAGCGAAGCGATACAAAAAATATTTCCAATCTATGCTGTAGAAAATGACATGATCATTTCTAAAAATGGAGATATCACCTTAGGATTTAAATTACAGTTACCACAGATCTATTCTTTAGATCGAGAAGGAATCAACAGAATCAATCAATTGTTTGATAAGATCATTCGTTCACTTCCTGAAAATACGATCATTCAAAAACAAGATTACTTTTTTGTGGACAAGATCAAAGAAGCGGTAACCGAAGGAGAATTGATGTTATCCAGAAGTGACAATAAATTTTTCTACGAAAAACCAACATTGAGTCATGAATGCTATCTGTTTATTACCAAAGACTCTAAAAACAAAATAAACCTCACTAGCAATGCAAAATTATACGACAAGTATATGGAGGAGGTAAAAGATTTTATTCAGGTAGTCACTACAAGTATTTCATTTCTGTCTAAAGAAGATTTTTTTACAGTAGACTCTTTAGACTCTGAAGAAATCATACAGGTATTAGGAAAGTACATTTCTCTATCCCAAGAAGGGCAACAGTCCCTGCAGGATCTATTTTTTGACAAACAATTAAAAGTTGGAAACAAAGTAGCAGAGATGTATGCCATAAGCTCATATAATCAATTACCGTTGACTATACAGACTACAAAGAAAAACATTGATTTCTCGACGCAAAAAACTGATTTTCAGATTCCATTTATACAACCAATTTGTTTGGGCTTAGAATGCAATCACATCTATAATCAGGTGATTTATATCGAAAATTCTGAGAAGATATTTTCAAAACTAAAAACAAAGCTAAATCAGTTTAAAAGTTTAGCCATTTTATCCAAAGAAAATGAAGTCACCTACAATCAAATTGATCAATTGGTGAATGAGGTTATCGAAAATGAATTGCGATTTGTATACCAACACTTCAATATCATTTTGTGGGATATTAATGAAGAAAAACTCGAAAACCATAAAAATCAATTAGAAAATGCATTCAAGGAGCTATCCATAACTCCTTATCAAATCAAAAACTCGTTAAAAGATTTGTTTTTTTCTAATCTCCCCGGGGCATGTACGTCTGTTCCTGAATTGTACAAATTTATAGGCATTTCAGAACAAACCCCCATCTTACTAAATTTTGAAAGTTATTACGAAGGAAATAAAGATGGAATATTACTTACTGATCGTAAAAACGGTGCACCGGTACGATTAGATTTATGGATAGAGCCTGTAAAAAGAGGACTAATTGTAAACAGAAACCGTTTAATTTTTGGCCCATCAGGAACTGGAAAATCTTTTTTAATCAACCACATTGCCAGTCAGTATTATGAGCAGGGCCATCATATCGTAATGATCGATATTGGTAATTCGTACAAGAAATTATGTAACCTGGTAAAAGGACAATACTATGCCTATGATCCAGATGTTCCACTAGAATTCAATCCTTTTCACTTTCATCATATCGATGAGGTTAATAATGACAAAAAGATATTTCTAACCTCACTGATTATCTTTTTATGGAAAGGTGATGACCCTTTCAAAAGAGAAGAAAAACAGATTATTGGTCTATATCTCGATGCCTATTATGAGTCTTTCGAGAAGGAACAAAGCGGTTACCCTTGTATGTCTTCCTTTTATGAATTTGTTGACCAAAATCAGGTAATGGAGGATGAAGAAAGGTATTTTGACAAAGTGAGTTTTCAATTATCACTTCGTGATTTTCATGATGGTAAATACAGTAAGATCCTAAACTCAGAAAAACCAATAGATCTGGTACAGGAACGATTTATCGTATTCGAAATGGACAATATTAAAGATCATCCTATTCTTTTCCCATTGGTTACCATGTTATGTATCGATGTGGTGATGAGTAAAATTCGAAAAATACCAGAAGCCAAAAAATCCATTTTCATCGACGAGTGTTGGAAACCGATTTCTAAAGGAGAAATGGCACAGTTCATCAAATATCTATACAAAACCGTGCGAAAGTTCTATGGAGAAGTAGCCATTGCTACGCAAGACGTAGAAGATATTTTGGACACTCCTGCAGGACCTGCAATGATCAACAATACGGATACCATGATTTTGTTATCGCACAAAAAGAAAATGGCAACCAAAGATAAATTTGCACAGTATCTATCCTTTAGCGAATCTGATCTGGAAAAATTATTCTCTACCGATAAAAGAGAGGTTTTTATCAAAGTTGGGAACGTATCAAATGTATATAAAGTCACTGTTTCTCCCGAAAGATATGCCTGTTACTCTTCTAATGCAGACGAAAACAAGGTCATTTTTGACACGTACAAGGAGAAAAAAATATGGAACTAGCACTAAAAGAATTTGTAGAAAAACTCTAAAAACAAAACCACAATGAAAAAGCAACTCATTCTATTACTTATACTACTTTTTGGGATAAGCAATACCATCAACAGTCAGAACCATTTGGTTCCTCTAGAACAACTGGATACTATAAGAGTATCAGACATCAAAACAACTCATTTAATATTTGATCAGCAAATTGAATATCTAGACGTAGGATCTCCATTTTTTGTCGCAGACACTACAAAACAAATGGTCAAACTAAAGCATATTGGTCAAGATTTGGTAGATGTAAGAACCCAACTTTCTAACCTAACGGTTATTACCAAAGATGGAGGATACTATTCTTTTATCCTGGGCTATCAAAGACTTTTGCAGCACTTGACGTATAAAGTAAAAAGAACTGAAGAATTTGCTGATGCGGTACAGGATAAAATTCAAAAAGAAGAGGATGCCGCAAAGGCTTTGGAAGCGTTATGTAACAAGTTAGACAAAAATTACAATAACAAAATACACCTTAAAAATGGAAAATCGGGAGATATAAGAGTTCGGGTTACAGGTATTTTTTACGTAAATGAAAAAATCGGACTCCGTATCGAACTCAAAAACGAATCTACCATTGATTTTGATATTGATCACATCCTATTCAGGACCAAATTAAAGAAACGATTTGCAAAAGATTATTTGTATCAGGAACGTGTCATTCACCCTTCAGGAATCTGTTCTGACAATTTTGAAATCGCCGGTCAGGGACAGCAAACCATCACTTTGATATTCGACAAGTTTATGCTTAACGAAAAGGAAAAATTGAGCATCGATATTTTCGAAACCAACGGAGGACGTTCCGCCACGATGATCATTCCCAGAGAAGAACTATTGAACCCTAAAGTACTGTAGTCATGAAAAAGCAACAAATTATTTCAGTTCTAGTATTCCTCTTGGTCATTAACACCAATTGGGCGCAGATTCCATACTTTGATATTCCAGGATTGGCAATACGAAAAGCTGAAGAAAAATCAGTAAGAGATTTTCAGAGACAAAACCTAACGACAACAGGTGTTTATGCGACTACGGCTGCCTTATCAGGAACTGAAAGATTAACAAGAACCAAATTTCGGGTTAATCCAATAAACCTCGCATTTATTGACTATTCGAAGTATAGTAACATGTGCAGAAGCTATCTCAATCCATTTGAAAAAGCAAAGTGTACAAACAAATATAATTATCTGAAAAATGCACATCAGACCGTGTTGTTCTTCGTAAACACTCCAATTCAAAACGAAGTAAACAATGGAGTTAAAGAACAAATTTTGGCAAAATACACTGCTATTACCAACACCATTCTGAAAGAATTAGAGCTACTAAAGCTAAAAGCCGAAAAAGATAATTTTTACACACGATTAATCATCAAATAAACGCTTAAGAACAAACACCCATGAAAACGATACGCACACTAATACTATTATTTCTGTTGGTAGGACAGCATACATTTGGGCAATTTGTTCATGTTCATACCCACATTAATAATACCGACGCAAATACTCAAGCAAAACTAACTGCCCTTATCACCATTTTGGGAGGAAGAAATGCTTCTTTGACCACATCAAATGACAAATTACAGACTGCCTTAGATAATCATAAAGAACAATTAAGGCTTCAATACACCAAAAATCAGTTTGATCGAGGTACCGGTTATACTACAACCGCTGGAATTTCTGCGCTATTAAGCTTAGGAGCTTCTGGATTAGCAAGAATCCCTGGATTACCCTATATGACTTCAGAAAAACAAGCATACCTAGATGAAGTAACCATGGATAAAGCCCTATTACTGGCATTAAAATCTGTGAGTAAAACCAATATAAAATCGGCCAAACGGCAGGAAATCTATCGATTGCGAAGCAAATTACTTAGAGAATTCGCCAAAAATGATACCGATGTACGGCAAACCTTATTTATATCGGCGGCTGGTGTAGCTGTACTTAATTACAAGCAGTTTGTCAATCTATACAGCCAATTAAACAGAAATGAGAATGATGATGACACAGGGCAAATGGACAGCGATCCTAATCAACTTGATCATAAGCAGTTCATAGAATTTTTTGACAAGTTGTAATGTATAGAAATAGCCTTGTTGATCCTTAAAGAAACCTATTTATCCATAAAAAACTAATGCAGATGAAAACGAAAATATTGAGTTGCATACTCACACTTATTGGAGCATCCCTGCTAAATGCCCAACAGTTCCCTTTTTTAACAGATCCGGGTTCATTAGCAGGATCAGGAGCAGCATTAGCACTGTATAAACAACTGGATGATGAGGATAAGAAAAACAGGGATAAAATGAAGGCTTTTGGGGTTGATTATATAAAGCGTCAGGTATACTTTATGGGATTTTCTCTGGCAGTAGGAGAAAGAATCTCTAATGAGATTGAAGCTTCTGTTACACGCTATACTACATTAAAGAACAGAAACTCCTCCTTGAGCTTGCTCAACTATTCTAAAAAAAGGAAAACACCAAAATGTTGGCACTTATAGAAACGATGCTAAATAATATACAACGAGAGGCAAGGAATCAAAAAGGTCTTTTTGTCATCTATGGAGAAAAGATGAATCTGCTGCAGAATATGATGGAATCCCTCGAAGAAATAAATCGAGTATTAGATATCGTAGAAGATAACATAGAACAAACCAAGCTATACAATCGAATTTTTAATTAGAAAGAAGATGAAAAAAATACTGATACATATATGTTTCTCAATGATCATGTATTTGGGGAATGCGCAGGTCGTAATTAATCTAAACGTAAAAGGAAACTTAGAAGATCGTCTTTCACAATCGGCTTATGACCAAATCAATACGTCGAACACAACGCTTGCGGGTCAAGAACTATTAAATAAAGCAAGCATTGAAGCTCTAACACCAATTTTTAATGAGCAATTAAAAGAACTGACATCATTTAACTCTAGGTTCGAAATCCAGAAAACTGCGATAAGAACCTTTATTAGTAGTCCTGTTTTTAGTAGCGCTGGAGGATTTAATAGCTACGGGTATATACAAGAAAAATACCCAATCATCAACCCTTTGAGTCCCTCATCTGTTGTTCGAAATACGGTAACCCGAGCCCGTTTCAGAAAAAAACTAAATAAAGAAAGGGATAAGATGATGAAGTACCTTGATAAAAACAACCCTATCCCAGAAGGAGAAAGAGTTTTCCTGGTGCTATCAACCTTAGAAAGTGTAATCAATTTAACCTTAGAAAATGGAAAGTTTTAAATATTTATTCCTGTTCATATGTGGTTTTGCTTTTGCGCAAACCCATTCGGAAAGCATTGCAGATCCTGTCGTAGCAACCCACAAGACTGCAATAAGTACAGCACTAGGTGTCGAGTTGAGCTTAAGAAAAAAGCAAGGAGATTTAATCAAAGATTTAGAAGATACTGAAGAGGATTACGATTCTAAACGAAATGTATTCGGCAATTTCAAAACAAATACAATAGTAGTAGCTGCAGTACAAGCTAAACTCTTATTTCTCAACCAAAAAGTAGCGAATATTGAATCCACAATAAATACGTTAAAAGTCGCCTCCTTTGGTTTTGGACAAGGACTCTCCAGATATCAAGATCAACTAGAAACTGAAAAAAGATATTTACAAAAATTACAAGAAGAGAGCGTATTAATAGGTGGAGGAGGAATGTTGGTGAGCGGAGGTACAGGTCATGTATATACCGCATACTTAAAACTACTTATCAGATTAGTGAGAGTAAAAAACAACATCCTAAAAATTGACAAAGAAATAGCGGCAAAAAACAAAGTTGTTACAACGCTAAAAAGATTAACATCAAACTGAAAACATCATGGATATTTTTGAAATATTAGAAGTATTAGGAGATTTTATCTTCAACGGAGACGGAACGGTTCCCGGGTTAAATGGTTTTATTGATGCGATTATGCCATACTGCTATCTACTAGCAACCATTATCATGGTGATACTGGTCGCGACAAAGGTAATCACGTATTTTTCTAACCCCTCTAGCAATATGGACCCATATGTATTAGTGAAACCTATTTTGGTATTATCAGCACTGTTTTTATATCAACCACTAGTTGATTTTTTAATTGTTCAACCGGTTGACTTAATAACAGATGCAGTTGAAGCTGCAAGCCTAGAGGCTACCAATAACAGAAATTTAACCAGCTTTAGAGATGCAGTAGACCAAGGACTCACAGCGTTTGCTGATGGGGATAATAAGGAAGGAGTAAGCATATATGATTTTCTACAAGTATCTGCTGCACTAGAATTTATACATCTGTTTATTCAAATCATTGCCTTGGTAATAATAGGATTCATATTGCTGAAACAGTTGGTCATGAAAGCTATTTATTTCATGCTAGGTGTTTTGGTATTGCCTTTATCTTTAATTCCATCCAACTTTGAGATCCTTAAAAAATGGTTTTTCGGCTTTTTATCCGTGCTGTTATGGTTACCTGTATTAAGGATTTTCCAAACCATTATAGCACTTATTCACACTGCTCCTCTTGATGGATTTGCGCAACCTTTATTCGCAGTAGTACTGCAGGTAGTAATGATCTACTATATATGGAATGTTCCTAAATACGCCAACTTCTTGGTAAGCAGTGCAGGTGAAAGTGGAGGAAGCATCTTATCTGACGGTATGAGCTTAGCTTCTTCAGCATATTATGCTACTAGTTTATTCTCTTCCAAAAAAATAAATAATCATGGAATATAAAACACCAAAAGTACTTGAAAAAAAACCGGTAATCGGCGGTTTTGATTTGATGACCATTGTGATCATAGCAGGATGTTTTTTAGCCTTTTTGTTTACTGTATTTGCTTCATTTTTAGGATCACTAGTATTTATCCTAATAGGAATGGCATATGTAAAGATTCAAAAGAAATATCCGGCGAAAGGAGAGTTAAGCACCCTGTTAAAATACAATTCCAGTATTAAATGTATACAGGTAGATCAACCGATCACAACTTTAATAAAAACGAAATAAAATTTTAAATAATAACACTTAAAACAAATTTAATCATGAAAACTAGAAAATTTAAAATCAGTAAGAACATCGATGTAAAATCATTAGCAACAAAAATGAGTAGCTCTAAATGGGTTTGCACCCTTCTATTAACGGTATTGTATATTGCACCAACCTTTGCGCAATCAGACGATATCAACGCACAAATAAGTACGTGGGGAGATCAAATCAAAACCATACTTAATGCTGTAGTAGGGATTTTCTCTATTGCAGGAGGTTTCTTAATCTTTATTCAGTATATGCAGGGTAACGAACAAGCGCAAAAGAACTTTATTAGATTTATTATTGGTCTAGCCATTTTTGGGCTGGTAGCCTTAATCGCAAATGTTTTCTTGCCAGATGTAGGAGGAGATGCGATCTAAAACAATCAAATTAAGTATTGCTCTATAAAACACTTATGTTTTACCCATTAGAGTAAATTTCAGAAAAAGGGTCACCCATATTCTAAGGAAGACCTATTCAAAAATTAACAAGCTGTAAACCCTCATTAAATGAGGTGCCTAATATTCCCTTATTCAAGGGGACAAGGAGTTTCTTGCTTAATTTTTAGGGTGACCCTTATCAAAAAACATATTAAAAACACACTATAAAAAACATTAATCATGGATTTACAAACCTTAAAAAACATCCCGGCAAGCTTTGCCCTAGCAAAACGTTCACTACTTTATTGTTTACTAGTATCTATTATAATATCAGTAAGTAGTCTAGTCTGGGCTTTTGTAACTACCAATACCATAAAAAACACAGCTTTTGTATTAACCAAAGACGGACAAGCGGCTATGATGAAAGGAATCTCATTGACTGAAGTGGATGAATTCAGGAATCCAGAAATCAAAAATCACATTAAAATGTTTCATGAAGGTTTTTGGGAAATCGATCAGTTCAATTATGAAAGACGTATTAACAAAGCCTTATACTTATCAGGAAGATCCGGTAAACAATTGTACCAAACGTTGCAGGCTAATGGACACTTAGCCAAAATCGTAAGCCAAAATTTGACACAAAGCATAGAAATCGATTCGATTAAGATCAATGACAAGGTAACGCCTTATAAAGCAAAACTATATGGCAAA
Organism: Aquimarina sp. KJ22-3; assembly: GCF_055808215.1. NCBI lineage: Bacteria > Pseudomonadati > Bacteroidota > Flavobacteriia > Flavobacteriales > Flavobacteriaceae > Aquimarina > Aquimarina sp. KJ22-3. The sequence goes on from NZ_CM147859.1 coordinate 4,655,537, forward strand.
TTGCGTGTATCGAGAACAGATCAAAAGGCCGAAACGGTTAATGATTTCAAAGCCCAATTCGTATTGCATAATGTCTCCAGAACCGATCAAAACCCTCATGGACTTTTAATTGAAAATTACTTACTGCAATCAAAGCCGGTTACCATTCCAAAATAAAACAACATGCAAACTGAAACTGAACATAATATTTGGGAGGGATCCCCCTCCCAATGGATGCATTTCCCATTCTATATCGGTTGCAGCCTACTACTCATCATTTACGGTTTAGGATTAGTACTAGCGCTTTATAAATATATAGAAACCAAATGCATTCGGCTTCGAATTACCGATCAACGGGTGATTGAGAAACGAGGGATTTTGTCTGTAACTACGAACCAGTTAGAATTATACAGAGTAAAAGACATCAAACTAGAACAACCGCTGATGCAACGCATTTTTGGATTAGCAACGATTGTTTTGATCACTTCAGACAGTACAAATCCGATTTATAAAATCAAAGGAATCGAAAACGGTCACAAACTCATCGAAAAAATCAGGATATCTATAGACAAAAGAAGAGATGCCAAGGGGGTTAAAGAATATGATTTTATCAACCTGTAATGAACTTTTTAAGATCAATTAAAACAAGAGAGACATGAACACACAACATATAAATGCCATTATCATCGAAAATGATATCGCAGAGGCTCACCAAATAAAAGCGATTATAGAACAAGAGTGTCCAAACATTACCATAGCTGCAATAGGATGCAACCCAATTGAAACGCAAAATGTCATCCAAACTAAAACGTATGATATGATTATTATGCGTCAAAAAACAGGAATAGCCTATGCTTTCAAAATGTTAGAAAATGCTGCTGTTGATTTTGATGAAAAAGAGTTGATCTTAATTGCTACACAAGAAGAACATTATATTCAAAAATTCACCAAGGCTGCTGTGGGGAGTATTCTTCCATCCTTTGATTCTAAGGGAATTCAGCAAGTAATCCAAAAAGCAACACAAAGCATTACTCATCAAAAAGAAGCCACGTCATTTTTACAACAAACCTCCGTACAACCAAAACCTCTTAGTTTACTGGCAATTCCTTCTACCGACGATGTTAAAATCCTAAAAATAAGTGATATTCTTTATCTACAATCCGAAGGAAAATATACCGTATTTCATACTACTCATGAGAAAAAAATTGTTTCGAGCACCAACCTGGGAGAATACGAAAAGAAGTTGGCGCATAACAACTTTTTTAGGATCCATAACTCTTTTTTGGTCAATATGGATAATATCGTTAACGTGCAAAAAAGAGACGGTGTATATATCGAAATGAATAACCGTGAAATGATCCCTGTAGCCAAACGCAAAAAAGATCCCCTTTTTCAGTTTTTGGGGATCAAATAAACTTCACTAAAATTTTATATTGACTTATGATAATTCATAAAAGAAAAAAGTCTAAAAACGATATTGCATTTTTAGACTTTTCTATTTATTACCAGTATGATATCAACCCGGTTTTAAACCCTTATTTCTGGTCACTTTTTTTGAGGTCTTTTCTTTCTAAGATTTCTTTTACTTTGATTTATGGATTGAGATTTGTTTAAGAGCTCAAAAAACTTATCCATACGATTGTCCATCGTTTCCAATTGTTTATTAAAATTCTCATTTGTTTTCTCCAGTTTCTTTTCAATTTTTTCCGCTTGTTTGTTATTCTTTTTTGTTTGCTTCTCCAAAATTAAACTTTGGTTGGCTAGTTTATCCTCGTTCAACTTATGCGTTAGTTCTTTCTGATCTTTAAGATCCTTTTGTAACTCTTTCATTTCTATTGAAGTTTCTGGATTTATTCCCTTTTTTTCTAACCTTCTCATAAGTCTAGCATGCTCTCGTTTGAGTGATTGTTCAGCTCTTTCTGAGGCTTTAATTTGCTTACTAATCTTAGTTCCTTTTTTCTCCAAGCTTTTTAAACTTGGCCCTCTTTTTCCTGTAATAAACTCCAGGATTTTCTTTAAAAATTCTTTCATATCTGTATGTTTAATTTTTCACCTATTTTATTTTTAATGATGAAGCTGGTTATCTTCTTTATCTATGGATAGCATAACTACATGCTGCTGGTAATTGCTTCAATAATATTACTAGTCTTTGCCATCCTTGTACTGTAAATAATTTAGTGCTATTCATAATATGTTGTTTTAAGATTAATACTCTTTACTACAGCTAAATAACCTCTTTTATAACATCATCGCTAGAGTGAAGTAACAACCGGTTGATTTGGAGTAATAACTGCCCATACCTATCTATTTTCAAAGGTGAGATCAAGGAATATGAGTGAGAATGCCTACACTTCTCCCTTTTAAGAAGTACAATTGATTAAATAATCGGAAATCCTAAGGGTTTTGATGAATTTTCCTGCATAAATTTTATAGGTAGCTCCATATATTACTTTAATCATACCGCCTATTACTTCACGGTCGATCTTGTGGATAAAGCCTCTTAATTTAGCCTTGTGATTGAAAAACAATCCAGCTGATCTGAAGTATCATAGGGTCAATACAAGATCAGTTAAGAAAAAAATTAATAATCATAAAAATTCAAAAATCATGTTTAAAAAAATTACAGATTTAATTAAAAAGTTAATCGGTGGAAATAGACAAAGAAGAAACAGACCACCAAGAAGAAGAGTAAATAGTAATGGTTCAGATATACAAACAGTATATCCTTCACATGAAAGTTTTGGTTCACTAATCACAGCTCCTGAAAAAAGAGCAAGAAGAGATGGGCCTAAACACAAAAGAAAATCGAGCACATTTACCACCGAATCTGAAAAAGAAATGAATAAAGGTAAGGTAAAAAGAGATTCAAGTTCCATTGCATCAAACAAATCGAATAAGAAGTTATCATTTTCAATGTAAAGTTTACTTCGAACAATAAAACTCTCTAAAAGCAAACTATACTTAAAGTAGCTTTTTAGGGAGTTTTTTTATACTATATCCTCTAAATACTCAACCATTGTCTAAACTCGGCAGCTCTATTTTTACTAATGATGATTTCGACATTCTCATTACCCGTAATCAGAATCTTTAACTGACTATTTCCATATCGCACAATCTTTTCGATGGCACTGATACTAATAATAAATTGTCTATTGGCTCTAAAAAAAGCGAGGCATCCAGGCTTTGATACAACTCATCTAAGCTCAAATTTGAAGTGGACTTTTTTCCATCAATTCTAAAAATATAGGTAATACTATTTTCGGTTTGCGCATAAGCTATTTGATCTATTGAGATGGGGACCAATTCATTTCTGATATAAGTAAGAATCCTTTGCTTATCAGCCTTTGCAGTAGTTTCTTCGGTTTGTGGTCGATTGGCTTGCTCTGCAATAATTTGTTGTTGATGTGCAATCAAATCTGTGTTTAACTTCGATAAATTAAACAATTCACTCTCTAGTGCACTATTTTTGGATTCCAGCTGTTTTTCGTAAAGTCCTCCTAGGATGCGTACTGCAAAAAAGGAAAGTAAAACAATAAACCCGCCCATCAAAAGGAGAATTCTATAGTAACGGTTTTTAAGTTGCTGGGTTTGGATAGTGATCTTATCCAGATTAAAATTGGCAGCTACCAATAAATCACTTTCTTTCACAGGAGAGATGTGAACTACTTCAGATTGATGTGTTAACTCATCATCCTTTTTCTGACTTACCAATATATCGTATAATTGATCCGTTCTGTCTTCTTTCTCAAATGCATCCAAAATATTTTGATTAGAATTTACCTTCTCTCCCACTTTGGTCATTTTGGGATGACAGATCAACTTTCCTGACCAATCCATTACCGAAATAAAAGAAGTCATCTCATCGGTATCATTAATGGCAGATTGTACATTTTCCCGTATCACCTTAAGTTCGACACCGCTGGTTAACTGGGTAAATATCAATTGAGCCATCTCGTCGGCTTCTCGGGTACTGGATTCTAGCTGAATGGTAATCAACTGATCAGAACTCTCCATAATAAAATGCTTCACACTAAAAGAGGCAACGATCAAAAAGATAACCGTAATAGCGATGAAGGTTAGTAAATGGAGTTGATCCTTTCTCATAAACAAAATATTTATGAGTAAAATTACTACATTTTTTATGCAAAAACCGAGCTAATGGAAAAGAATAAAGCTACTACCTGGAAATATTACAAATTCTTAAAATTTGGGCTTATTTATTTTCTTTTGCCCATTTTGCTGCAAGTTTCTATGGTTTTTTTGAGGCAATGGCTTCTTTTCTGGAATTTTGGTGAAATCACTCCACCCTGGTTCTTGTGCATTAGTCTGTGTATGATGTTGTTCTTTGTTACGCTCAAGAGGTTGTCGAAGTTCATGAAATAACTTCTCTGTATGATACATTTTGACTGAAGTATCTTTTATAAATGTATCCAGAGCCACTTTCATGCCATCCAAATGCTGATGTTGTATTCCTTCCAGCAATTCTTTTTGATTGGCATTAGAAAATTCTGGCAGCGTTTGTTTGATGTCATTTTGCATCCTATATATTTGATCTACCAACTTGTCTCCAAAATGTTCTTTAAACTGATCGACCTGATTAAATATATCCTGATATTGCTTTGCGATTTGCTGCATTATTTCGTTTGGTCCTTTATGTTCAACTTTCTTGCTCATATTCTTTTATTATGAAATCAACTTTATAGTTAGATGATGATACACTAAGATCTCTTTTTAATATTCCTGAATCTACAGTACGAATCTAAAGATTTGTTTATCTAGTATTACCCAGCGATTAATAAATGGGGGATTTGGGGTAATAGCTGGTCAAATCGTATCAGCTCTATCTCTAAAATGATATTCTACTTATTCGGTTACTGTTGCGGTTAAAGTTTTCCCTAGATTGCTCCAAAGCATTACTTTTGTTTTTCCTAGGAGGTAAAGGAGGAACAGGCTCTTTATATCCTTCTGGAACTTTTGAAAAGTTAGCAAAACTAATTTCTTTATCTTTTTTTGGTCCAGGATTCGAGAATAGCATTTCTTCCAACTCTTTGGAGAGTTTTGGTTTTTTACCTGCTTTAAGATCTTTAATCATCGCCTTAATCTCTTTGTAGAGTGGAGAGCTAGGATAAATGATATGTGCATACCTCCCATCTTTTAATTCTACCAGCTCTACTCCATTTTTCTTACCATGGCTTTTATCAATGTTTTTTTGAAAAGCGGCAAAATTTTTAACATCATGTAAGACAATATCTGCTTTTTTACCATCTTCGGATTCTAATCTATAGATCATCTCCAGATTTTTGACTCTTTTTTCTTCTTGATTGTTTTCTTCTAGTGCCATGTTACTGATAAATTTATGTGTTTTTTATCTCTGTAATTCTTTAATCACCCTTTTGTGATACCAATACTTTTGCCAGATCAAGAAAAGACCTACCAAAGTGGTAATCGCATTACAAATAAGGATAGGAAGACTTTGGATCATAGTTCCATAACTTAACCAACATAACCCTGCCAAGGTATATAAGAGCAGCATTGGAAGAGATAAACCTGTTGTAGATTTGCATTTCCAGGTTTTGTATACCTGGGGCAAAAAGGTGGTAGTGCTTAATGCTGCCGCCAAAAAACCCATGATTTTTACTGTTTCCATAACTTTGTTTATTTATCGGTTGTTGAATCATTAACTGATTCCAAAACCTTTATTAGGTTTTAATTTTTGAATTTTCTTTTTTGTCTTTTTAAGTAAAGACTGTTTTTTAACTTCTTTACCATTATTGACCTTTTTTTGTGCGTTATAAGGCAGCTCACTATTCAGTTTGATAAACTTTTCCAAAAGTCTCTTTTCGTTCAGTCGAGCTTCACTCAAATCATTGATTTTGATATTCTCGCGTTTCGCTATATTGGGTTGAACTGTTTGGCTTTTTACTTCCCGAACAGCAATACGCTCTTTCAAACGACTATGCTTTTCTTTTTGTGTTTTGGGATGTAATTCTTCTTTTTTCACCAATCCAGCCATAAGTTGTATCAACTCTTTTTGAGTGACTTTCCTTTTTTCTGATGCTGTATTTGTTAAAGCTTTTTTCATCCCTTTTGTAATTCCGAAACAGTAATAATGTTTATAAATGCTATCACTCTAATTCAGGAATCAACATATCTAATTTGTCTCCAAGATATATACAGAAATAGAAATCTGTATGCGAGAAGTAATAAGTGGTAAAACTGAAGTAATATTCGATTTCTAAAAATACAATCAACCAGTACATGAGCAATGACAAGCCACCTATTACCTTAATTATCCCAGGTATTACTTTGTGATGTGTATTAGAGGAAAGACCTCCTAATTTGGTCCCAGAATTTAAAAATATAATAACCTAAGAAATTAAGAAATTATGGGATATCAGGATGATTTTTATACAAAAGATAATATTGTAGGATATACTGGAGATATCGATAACAATCCAACAATCTATTTTATGACTGAAAATGATGGGCAGGTAACTGTTGGACATATCACGCAAAAACACGATAACAAAAAAAATGAAGGAAGAGAAACAGTAAAAACTTACTCAACAAAGGAATACAGTCAAAAAAATGAGTATTGTGTAGTAAATAAGAATGGAGAAGCAATAATACTAACAGATTTTAATGAGCGAAATGGCACTAATTATACCAAAAACGATAAAGAAATAAAATTCGACAAGGAAGTATATAAAATAGAATTGGTTTCTGTAGAAAGATTTGGAAAAGAAAAACTACCCCATATTAGCCGAAATCCTTTTACACCAGTCGAAAAGGGAAAAGCACCAAAAGTTTTAGAAGGATGCTTAAAAAAAGAGAATGAAAAACTATTTTGTGTAGAAAACAGAACAGCAGAAGAGAAAAAAATAGAACGCGAAAAAAAACTAAATCCAGGATTTGACAATGACTTAACTCTTGAAGAAATTTTAAAGTATGATTTTAAAAAAACTACAAAAATTGAACCAAAGAAAAAACCGGAACTTCCTATAGTTGCTAGTAAAGACATGGTTCAAAAGAGAAAAACAGAAAAAGATACAAATAAAACAGAACTTGAATTTTCTTTAGATGATTTTATGCCCAAATCAAAAAAGGAGACCAACAAAACACAACCCGAAGTCTCTTTGGATAATTTTATGCCCAAATCAAAAAAGGAGACCAACAAAACACAACCCGAAGTCTCTTTGGATAATTTTATGCCTAAATCTAAAAAGGATACGAACAAAGTGCAACCTGAAGTTTCTTTAGATGATTTTATGCCTAAATCTAAAAAGGAGACCAACAAAACACAACCTGAAGTTTCTTTGGATGCTTTTATGCCTAAATCAAAGAATAATCCGGTAACAAAAGTAACGAGAACTGCTCCTAACACCAGAATTCAACGGGATAAAACAAATAACACCAGACAAAGACGAAACAGTTCTAAAGGCCCTTCGAAACAGTTCTAAGGGTTATTAATAGAAAATAGGTTTCCTTATAGTCAGGGAATCGGCCGGCCAACAAAACTGACTAAAGAGAATGATATACTTCTTTAAAATGTAAAATTAAAAGTTGCTAGCTTTCTTTTGGTAGTGGGAGCGGGATTCCCTTCGACTCGTACCTCAGTATTGCACTGAGCTAAGTCAAAAGACTCAGGGTAAACTTCTAGTCCCGTCAAGGCTAACTAACCTTCAACAATAAAAAAAGCTTTACATTTCTGTAAAGCTTTTTCTTCGTAGCGGGAGCAGGATTAACTCCCTTCAGTCGTTGGACCTTTGTAGTGTGCTTGTACAAAGAAAACCAGCGATGCAGAGCATCACAGTTTTTTATACCCTACAATCTTTGATGCAAAGCATCAGATTTTCGGGTATAAAAAAACCAGTTGTTTTCACAACTGGTTTTCTTCGTAGCGGGAGCAGGACTCGAACCTGCGACCTTCGGGTTATGAGCCCGACGAGCTGCCTACTGCTCTATCCCGCGCTATTGGACGGCAAATATACAACCATTTTTATTTTATACAACACTATTTTTACTAAAAATTAATAAAAAATAATACAAGTAACTATCAATAGTCGCATAACACCTTACTGTTCAATACTTATCGCATCAAAACTGATCAATTCCTGGTCTTCAAACCTGGGGTGTAATTCTATAGGATTACAGCATACTTCGCAATCTTCTACATACACCTGGTATGGAATTGAAGGATCCAGCAGCATCGAAATTTGCTCCCAGCAATACGGACATTGAAAAAAATGTTCAAACATCTTTTAAAATTCTATATTCAATAATTGCCCTGTAAGTTGTAACAACTGTAGTTCTGCAATCTTGGCATCATACTTTGCCAGATTTTTATTGGTCTGTGCATTAATCAAATTAATTTGAGCCAATCTAAACTCGATGGATGTAATCTGTCCTAGTTTAAAGCGTTCTTTGGATCTTTCAAAATTATTTTGATTGGTAATTACATTCTGCTGCTGGATTTCATACACCTGTAATCGGTTTTCATAATTACCCAGCGCATTTGCAATATCTCTTTTAACCTCCTGCTCTACTTGTCGCTGTTGGATCTCAGTGTTCTCTAAGGTTATCTTCGCGTTTTTGATTCGGGTTATTGTAGATCCTCCATCAAAAATATTCCAACTTAGATTCACCGATGCCGATAATCCATCAGATATCGAGGTAGCCAAGAAAGCCGCCGCGTTGTTATTATTTTTGTTCCAGCCATACGTTCCTGTCAGGCCAACTGTAGGCAAATACCCGGATTTGCTCACTTTTACATCATACTCATTGATCTTGATCGCACTTTGATTACGCAGAATCCTCACGTTATTCTCCATAGCCTTTTCCATAAAACTACTGATCTGTAATTTATTGATAAAACTTACCGTGGTATCTACTTCAAACGACTGAGCCAGCTCATTGTCCAAGATCAAATTCAGATCACGTTTTGTATTCAAGAGCTGTTGTTTTGCATTAATGAGATTGATACTATCATTAGCCACATCTACCTGAGCATTGAGCACATCTAGCTTGGTATTTTGCCCATAATCAAACTGATAATTCGCTCGGGTAATTCGTTCTTGAGAGATACGAAGGGTTTCTTCCAAAATCTCATTATTTTCGGTAAGCCTGGCAATTTCAAAATAGACAGTAAATAGTTGTAACAAGGTATTCTCGATAGTCTCTCGAGCTTGAAGCTCTGTAAGATTATATTGCTCTTTCAGCCGTTTATAATTGTAAAAACGCCCTAAACCATCAAATAGCGTATAGTTAAGATTCACCGACGCATTGTAGCGATCACTTTCAGCACCATTCAGCACATTTGTCTCGCCATTAGCAAATTGAGCTTCGATATTATCTCTATTGTATACCGCAGATGCATTCCCTGATAGCGTAGGTAAATAGCCTGAATTGAGAACACTTTTATTGTTTTCGGCAACTTCGATGTCATTGGTAGCCAAAATGATTCCAAAGTTGTTTTCTAATGCTAATCGTATTGCCTCCTGTTTGGTCAATTTTTGAGCAACCACTCCAGACCCCATCAACAGAAAGAAAACAAATTGTGCAACCGATCTAAGCTTCCTGTAGTTCTTGGTGTTCTTCATGAGTTTCATTTTGTTCTTTAATCGCTCGTTCTACTTCTTCTTTGGTTATTTTATTTCCGGTAATCAACCATTTTGTAGATACTTTTACACTATTGTTGAATGACAAAAACAGTGGCAACACCAGCAGTGTAAGCACTGTAGCAAATCCAATTCCATAGGCTATAGAAATTGCCATCGGGATTAAAAATTTTGCTTGTCGACTTTCTTCAAAAATCAAAGGTGCTAAACCGGCTATTGTAGTTAAGGATGTTAGGAAAATAGCTCTAAAACGGGATCTTCCTGCTTCATAAATGGCATGATCAAAGGTCATTCCCGCTCGCAGATTACTATTGAATTTACCTATGAGGACGAGGCCATCATTCACCATAATTCCGATCAATGCTACAATCCCCAACAACGATAAAATATTGATTGGAAAACCATGTATCCAGTGTCCTAATGCCACTGCCGGAAGACTTAAAGGAATCAATAACAGCAACAATAAAGGCTGGCTATAACTACGGAAAGTAAATGCGATGGTGATATAGATCAATACCAAAACTGTTAATCCTACCGGGCGTAACGATCCTAAGAATTTTCCTGCCTCTCTATTTTGGCCTTCGTACGATGGAGTTACCGTAGGGTATTTGGCTATAATTTCTGGCATAATATCATTTCTGATCTCCTCCAACACATCGGTAGAACTTGTCGCTTCCGGGTTTTTAAGATCTGCAGAAATTTGCACTTCTCGCCTTCCTTCGAGGTGGTTTACCGCTACATCTCCTCGCTCTATGCTATAATTTGCAATTTCGCTCAAAGGAATCTTTTCTCCAGAGTTCGTTGCGATTCTCATATTATCCAAATCCAGGATCGAAGAACGGTTTTCCCGATCATAACGTACCCAAACCCGTATTTCGTCTTGCCCACGTTGAAAACGCTGCGCCTGCACTCCAAAGAATCCTGATCGCACCTGTGCCATCACATCTCTTAGATTTAAGCCCAAGGCATATGCATTTTCTTTAAGTTCAAGACGTACCTCTTTGATACCTGCTGGGTCATTATCGGCTACATCTTTTAATCGATCATCATCTTCCAGTACCTTTTTGAGCTCTGCCTTGGCCGCTTTTAGTTCCTGAATATTATTTCCTAATAAGGAAACCGATACCGGACTCCCTCCAAAATTACCACCAGAACCAAATATCAATCGCTCGGCTCCAAATACAGGACCTACTTTTTGACGAATGCGGTTGGCAACCAAACCAGAATTGATGGCATTTGGTCTTTCTTCTCCTGGTAGTAAGTTAATTCGTAAAGAGGCATCTGAAGATGATGTTACTCTGCGGATCACATTTTCAAACAGTACTTTACCTTCGTATTCTTCATCTTGTAGATACTCTTCCGTCAATTCCTGGTTGACGATCCATGCTTTTTCTTCAATAATAGAAATAATGGAGTCGGTAATTTTCTCATTGGTACCATTGGGCATACCCAGATCTATCGATACGGCATCACTAGCAATACGTGGAAAAAATGCCGTTCGTACAATTCCACCTCCAATACTACCAATAGTCATGATCAATAAAACCAGAAATATAGAAAAGGTAAACAGTTTATTTTGCAGCGTAAATCGTATAGCTGGGCTGTATAAATTATCTCTAAGCCAACGCATAATACGATCCCCAAATGTGTTGATATAGCGAAGTTTGGCAAAAATCTGAGCAATCCCTTTCTTTGGACTATTATCTTGTGGTTTTAGTGCTTTTGAGTGCGCCAAGTGAGCAGGAAGAATAATCAATGCTTCGACCAGCGAAACCGTAAGTGTAAGTATCACAATAACTGAAACCTCTCCAAAGAAATCTCCGATCCGCCCATCCAGGAATAAAAATATCCCAAAGGCCAGAATGGTAGTGATTATGGCAGAAATAATTGGCGGAATCACTTCCATCGTACCATCGATCGCCGCCTGAATCGGACTTTTCCCCCGTTCATAATGCTGGTATATATTTTCTGCAATCACAATACCATCATCTACCAATATCCCGATCACGATAATCATCCCGAACAAAGACAATACATTGATGGTCACATCAAAAGAACCTGCAAAGACAAACATTCCCAAAAAGGCAATAGGCAATCCAAACGCTACCCAAAATGCTAATCTTGTGTTCAAAAACAACGACAAGAAAGTCAGTACCAGTAGCATCCCGATAATTGCATTTTCGGTCAAAAGCTTGGTTCGTTGCACTAGTGTGATTGAACGATCACTAACCACATTCAACTCAACATTATTGTACTTTTGATTAAACTCTTCGATGTAGGCTTTTGTTTTCTCTGCCGACGAAATCAGATCTTCGGTATTGGTACTGGTAATCTCAATATTTACGGATAAATCTCCATTAAAATAAGTTGCATTTGGCGTTTCAGAAAAACGATCTCTAATTTGTGCTACGTCTTTTAAGCGTATGGTATTTCCTGAGGACTCGGCACGGATGATCAAATTCGAGAGTTCGTTTCCATAATACGATCGATTATTGGCCCGAATCAAATACTCTTCTGCATCGGTCTTGATGGTACCTCCGGTAGTTAAAATATTAGCTTGACTAACGGCTTGAGCTACTTGATTAAAACTTAGATTATATGCCAGTAAACTATTTTCATTTACTGCAATTTCTATTTCTTCTGCCGGATATCCAGAAATGGTGATTTGAGAGATCCCATCGATCCCTCTAAGATCGTTTTCTATTTGTCTGGCGATTTGTTTTAAGGTAATTAACGGAATATCCTTTCCACTCACTACAAAATTGATAGTAGGTCGAACCGCTTCCTGTTTGGCCACCACTATAGGTTCCATCCCTGTAGGAAAAGTAGGTACACGATCTACAGCATTTTTGACTTCTAACAGCATGAAATCAATATCCTTACCTTTTTCGATTTCTACATTGATATTTCCGCTGTTTTCTCGGGATGTCGAGGTCACTCGTTCTACACCTTCAAGTCCTTTGAGGTTGTCCTCGATCTTTAATACAATCCCTTCTTCTACTTCCAGAGGTGAAGCTCCCGGATAAGTAATGCTAATATTAATATTCTTAGAATCGGTAAGTGGGAAAAATGAAGATTTAAGTGACAGCGCACCAAAAACTCCAAAGATCAGAAAAGCAATCACAATGACATTTACCGCCACATGATATTTGATAAAATATGCGATGATTTTTCTCATTACTGGGCTGCTTTTCTATTACTAATTGCTCGTCCTTGCCCTTTCTTTTCTGGGGTTTTACTGCCAAACACAGATACCAGCATTCCTGCATAGGCTCCCGGGACGGCCTTGGACACCATGATAGTCTGATCTGGAATTCCCTTAAGTACTACTTTTTTATCCGAAAAATATACAGGTTGTACATCTACCACATCCAAAATACTATCGCGAACTACAAATATTTTATTCCCTTCCTGAAGCAGACTTCTGTCTATTTCAATAGCGTTTTCTTCATTTTTCGCATCCAGATTAGCTTCAAGATACATTCCTTCTCGTAGTGAAGATTCTGATACCTGAATAAAGGCGGTGATCGTTTGCGTAGCCTGGTCCACTCTTCCGTTAATACGGATTACCTGACCACTATACGTTTTGGTTTTGTCCAAATTGGTAAGTGCTACTGATTTGCCTACTTGCAGTAGATCTCCATATTCTTTACCTACAGCAACTTCCATTTCGTATACATCGGTATTGATATATTCTCCCAACTTTTGCCCCTGACGTATCAAGGTACCTTCGTTAACCAAAGCCTCGGTAAGTACACCATCAAAAGGCGCAGTTATGGTATACTTGGCCAATCGCTGCTCCAAGTTCTTTACGTTATAATAGGTAGTGTAGATATTTCTTCCGGTAATAAAGTATTTTTCTTTTTCTGAAGAGGTTTCTGGCAACTCTGGGGTTACCTTATTCATATCTAACTGATTAAGATATGTTTGCCATTTGTCGTATACCTCTGGATAATCCAGTCGAAGATCTGGCATTATCGACGTCACCAGATTATATAGGTTACTTTTGGCAGACTGAACGCTTGCATAATATTCTGAAGCATCTATTCGTATTAACGCCTGTCCTCTCTTGTAATTTTGTCCTGTTTTGAACAACTTGGATCCTCCTTTGAAGACTCCTTGAACCTCTGCGTATAACTCTAATCTTCTTTTGGCCGTGAGATTACCATTGGCTTGGATCACTATAGGCACAGTCTTATTCTTAACCGTATCTACAAAAACGGTTTTTACAACCTTTGGTGGTTTTGGTTTTTGTCGTTTGTTACTATCGATCAGCGTAGAGGCAAAAAACACTGCACCAATAACCAACAACACTCCCAATATAGCAAGTATTACGTTTCTCATAAGTAGTTTTGTTTAGGCTTTTCCCGAGAAAAACTGCACAAAGCTATCAACAACCTAATTAGGTTGCAGTTAAAGAACTCATAAAAATTACATGAGGAATTCTTTAACAAAAAAGCATCTGTAAACAGATGCTTTTGAATGAGTTACTTATTTTTATAGACTATTATTCTTCTGCTATTTCAGCTATTTTGCCTTTTACTTTTTTCAATACATTGATCAAAACTTCAATTTCTTCGTCGTTTAGGCTTTCCTGAACTGCTGGAATAAGATCGTACATTATTGGCTGTACTTTCTGAATTACCTGCTTTCCATACTCCGTTAAAAAAATACGATTTACTCTTCTGTCATTTTCATCGCTTTTTCTAACCACCAGGTCTTTACTCTCCATAGAATTAACCAGACGTGTCATTGATGTTTTGTCTCGATGCGTGATGAACGCCAAATCATTTTGGGGTTGCCCGTCATTTACATTCAATCTTTTTAGAACACTCCATTGCTCTTTAGACAGGTCCAATCCATTTTCTGTAAACGCTTTTTGTACTAGGAATCCAAAATCGTAGTGAATCTTACCAACCCAAGATAAGGCATGAGCATTCAAATCAATGGCTTTTGTATTATTCATAAATACTGTTGTTTAATTTTTGATACAAAAATATCCATAAAAATCTAGTTGCTACTGTCGCTAACCATAAAAATATCGTAAAAGTAACATTGGGTTTTTTCGGGAATTTCAAATTCTCCCTTATCTTTCTGTTTGATTCTCAAAAAACAGAACGGCTAGCTCAAAAAAAGAAAATTAATTGAGTAAATATTGAGAATTAGATAAAAATTAAAGCGTTCTATTGACTGGTCAACAAGTCAATCTCTTCTTGAAGAATTTCCCAATTATCCATTAATGCTGCCAACTCATCTTTTTTTGCCTGATACGTATCAAAAAAGTTAGGTACAGCAACGGTTTGGTCATAGTTAACCGCAAGTTCGACATCTATTTCTTTGATTTCTTTCTCCAACTTATTAATTTTTGCTTCTACATTGCTTAGCTTGTTATTCAACGATTTCAGTTTCTTTTGATCCTGATAGGATTGTTTTGCAGTCTCTTTGGAATCAGTAACTTCTTTATGTTGAATTTTATCTTTCTTTTCTATTTCTCGTAAATCAGCCACCTTACGCTGGTCCAGATAAAAATCGATATCCCCCAGATACTCTTTTATGTTTTTATTTTTGAACTCATAAACGGTATTAGTAAGTCCCTGAAGAAAATCTCTATCGTGAGACACCAGGATCAAAGTCCCTTCAAAACTTTTTAAAGACTCTTTTAATACGTTTTTTGATTTAATATCCAGGTGGTTGGTAGGTTCATCCATCACAAGCACGTTAAATGGCTGTAAAAGCAATTTACATAGCGCCAATCGATTTCGTTCTCCTCCAGATAATACCTTTACTTTTTTATCGACTTCATCTCCTCTAAACAAAAATGCTCCCAACATATCACGAACCTTGCTACGATTTTTTTCGTTGGCCGCATTGACCATAGTTTCGTGAATAGTAAGCTCCCCGTCTAAATATTCTGACTGATTTTGGGCAAAATACCCTATTTGCACGTTATGTCCTAGCTTGAGGGTACCTGTATGCTCAATCTCATCGATGATAATCTTGGCCAGAGTTGTTTTTCCTTGACCATTCTGCCCCACAAAAGCAATCTTGGACCCTCGTTCTACCAAAAGGTTAATGTCGTTCAAAATCTCTTTCTCTCCATAGGATTTCCCAACAGTTTCTGCTTCGATAACCACTTTACCGGGTTGTACACTTACCGGGAAACGAACATTCATAACCGCATTATCGTCTTCATCAACTTCAATACGTTCTATCCTATCCAGTTTTTTGATCAGAGATTGCGCCATCGAGGCTTTTGAGGCTTTGGCACGAAACTTCTCGATGAGCTTCTCGGTTTGTTCAATCTGTTTGGATTGATTCTTCTGTGCTGCTAATTGCTGTTCTCTAATTTCATTACGCTGCACTAAATATTTTGAGTATGGGGTATTGTAATCATAAATACGACCCAAGGATATTTCGATAGTACGATTGGTTACATTATCCAAGAACATCTTATCGTGTGAAACGATTACAACGGCTCCTGCATAACTCCTTAAGAAATTTTCTAACCATATGATAGATTCAATATCCAGGTGGTTGGTAGGCT
Source organism: Aquimarina sp. KJ22-3 (assembly GCF_055808215.1). Taxonomy (NCBI): domain Bacteria; kingdom Pseudomonadati; phylum Bacteroidota; class Flavobacteriia; order Flavobacteriales; family Flavobacteriaceae; genus Aquimarina; species Aquimarina sp. KJ22-3. The sequence goes on from NZ_CM147859.1 coordinate 4,671,677, forward strand.
CATCCAGTAGTAAGATGTCGTTATTTTGTAATAACAATTTAGCCAATTCTATACGCATTCTCCATCCACCAGAAAAAGTATCTGTCAATCTCCCAAAATCCTCTCGAGCAAATCCCAATCCCTGGAGTACTCTCTCAGTATCTCCTTCATAATTATATCCTCCTATAATCTCGTAATGCTGTGTAAGATCACTTAATTCGGTAATCAGTTCGTTATAAGAATCACTCTCGTAATCGCTACGCTCGGCAAGTTGCGCATTGATTTTATCCATTTGCCGCTCTGCCTTCTTAATTTCGGTAAAAGCTTCATAAGCTTCCTCCAACACGGTTCTCCCCTGCACAAAATCGATATCCTGCTTCAAGAATCCGATGTTTATCTCCTTATCCAGGGCTATTTGGCCTGAATCAGGTTCTTGTTCTTTAGACAAAATTCTGAGCATAGTAGATTTTCCAGCTCCATTCTTCCCTATCAAGCCAACACGGTCTCCGGCATTTAACCGAAAACTGATTTCTTCAAACAGATATTCTCCTCCAAATGATATTGATAGGTTATGTATGTTTAACATGAGCTTTTGAATATTTTGTGCAAAGATGATTATTTTTGTGTTAGCATAAAAGGAACATATGAACTTCTTAAAAGGCACAAAAATAAATAGTATTGTAAATGGCAGTTGCCCTGTATGTCAACAGGAAAGCATGTACCAAAATTCAAATCCCTATAAACTAAGCGAAACCTTAAAAATGCGGGAGCGTTGTGGTCATTGCCATACTAAATACAAAATTGAACCTTCCTTTTTTTATGGAGCCATGTATGTAAGTTATGCAGTAGGAATCGCTTTCGCTGTAGCAGCATTTGTGATCTCTAATTTGCTGTTGAAACTGAATTTGTTACATACATTTTTTGCGATTGTAGGCACCTTGGTAGTGTTTATGCCAGTAATCATGAGGTTATCCCGAAATATCTGGATCAATCTCTTTATGCATTATGATAAAGAAAAAAGCTGGTCTTAATTACCGAAGCGTTTGATATCCATTTCTATGGGCAAGGGGACTTCATTTTCTATAAATTGATATAGTTGGTCTGCTATTGTAGGACCAATAAGTATCCCTCTGCTTCCTAAACCATTCAGAATATACATATTTTGATGTATTGAGTGTACCCCAACCAAAGGCCTTCTATCCTTTGTCGTAGGTCGAATTCCTGCTACTTGCCCAACAATTTGATACGGTGTTTTAAGGATTATGTCCAATTTTCTGATCAATTCCTCTCTTGCCGAAGATGTGGGCTCTGGTGTTTTATCCTGATTATTATAAGTAGCTCCAACTTTATACACATCATTTCCCTGAGGAATAATAAAAACCGATGATTTTATAGCAACATCCAATTCTAAAGACTCGCATTTGATCAGAAGATACTCTCCTTTATTACCTACCAAAGGCAAATCATTGAAAAAAGGATTGTTCTTCACGCCAAATCCTTCAGTAAATACAATATTCTTGGCTTTGTAATCTTTGTATACCACACAATCTTCTTCTACCATCAATTCTGAATACTCAAAAGAGTTCTGAACAAAACTATCCTTCTGAGTCAAGTAGTCTGCATAGGAAGTCAGCATTTTTTCAACTTCAATTTTCCCTGTCTGTTTTACCTTACCATACTGAAAAGGAACATCCAAAGCCTCATTGGTATTGGGAATAAGATTTGGAGATAAAAAGTGTTTTAGAATTGGTTTATCGCTCGCTTCAAACCATGAATTTTGCTCTTCTGCCGAGTTGAATCTTCGTAGTACCGGAAGGTCATTCACAAGTTGTTCTCCCAACTTGGCTTCAACGTTCTTATAAAAAGGCACTGCTTTTTCCATTTGGTCCAAAACATTCCAAGCGGCCGTGAATCGCTTTAAAATTACTGGGTTGTAAATACCCCCGCAACCCTGGAAGATCGTTGAGAAGCGTTTTCAAATACCACAAACGATTTATTATGATCTTCTAGTTGCTCAACAAAAGATAAGCCTGATAATCCGAAACCAACAATAATATAATCCAACATGCTGCAAAAATAAAAAAACGCCCGACTAATAGTCGAGCGTTTTTTATATATCTCTTAGATATTATGACTTTTAATAAGACCACATATCCAGTTCGAAATTTCGAATACTTTCTTTAATTCGCTCACTTTCCAGAAGCTGCATCAGGGCATTATCCACGATATAATCTTTGATCTCGCGGTCACCTTGTTCGTTGTCTTCCTTGTATATAATCGAATTAAATCGTCTCGCATTTAAAATATGATCCAGAGTAAATGGCATGGATGTGTTTCTTCTATTAAATGCAGATGTATTATGAAGAAGTTCTCTTACATCTGGGTACCACACCCAAAATAAAGCTACCATATCCGGCTCATCATCATCGATAAAGTTTACGTCTGGAGCTACTGGAGCCAACCCAAGTAAACGATATCTCAACTCTCCCTGGCGCTTATCAAAGTACCAATATCCTCTAATTTTATATTCTGCAATATCAGCTGAAGTAATATCCCTTCTATTAATATATTGAGGATCTACTTGCTCACCAGCATTATATTGCTCATATCCTAAATCCGTAGTATCAATCCTAGACATGGTAGATTCCAAATCCTGGAATGTACGAGTTTCTGTAAAATATGAATCTGAATAAATATTCTTAATCTTACCGTTTCTGATATTGGTCACCAATACATCATACAATGAACGACGATTAACTCCAATATTATTGGTATCTATAGGATAATATAGTGGGAAATTGATTCTCTCATCAAGGTCTATCTTTTCCCAAGTAGTCTTAGCCCATAACACATCACGTTTATCAACATAACCATACTCTAATGGATGGTCATTATCATAAAGGATCTGTTCTTGTGTTTTCTTTCCTATCTCTGCAGGCTCTGATGCATTCAAAACATTAGCCTGACCATACGAAAGATGACAAACAACCAAGCCAAGAACGGTTAATACTAAGTTTTTCAAATTCATAACTCTTAAGTTTATTTTAGTTAGTTAACTCAACAATTACCGGAGATATTTTCTTCAATCTATATCCAGCGTTTGTAGTTAACTGCGCTTTTATATCAATAATCTGCACAGAAGATCCTCTTTTTGCCTTACGTAATGCAGACTTCGCTTTAGAATCTAATCTACCTCCACGTACACTTACTGTTGGCTGACCTTCTACCTTAAATTTAAATCCAGTTACTTTCAATTTGATATCAAAGTCAAAGTCTGGTAAGATCGCACCGATAGACGATATTTGTAACGCATTTCTAGCCATTTTTATTGCACCGTCTTCTCCACGTACAGTTCCAACTGGTCTAGGAATATCCTTAATTCTAAATTTCTTACTATCGCTTACAGTAGTACCGTTTGGTAATTTACCGCTTACTTTAATGCTTACTTCACGTCCTTTAACCGCAGTTACATTCATCATGTATTTACCAGCTCCTCCAACTTTCTTCAATCCTGTAGCCGATGCATTTACATTAGGCACACCAGGAATAGAGATCGTCATTGGGTTGTTTACACCACGATATACAACGTTCATTTTATCTGCAGAAATTACCGCCGAATTTGGCTTTGGAATTACTGCATAAGAACTTTTAATAGGAATACTTACTACAGAATCTCCTTCTTTAAACTGAAGCTCTCCTTTTACGTCTCTTTCTCCTACGTTTCCTGCAGGGAAATCTAACATAATTTGTCCGTTCTCAACTTTAGTTTGCTCTCTTCCGTTTACTTCTACTTTTGTAGGTTTCAAAGTAGCATCAAAACGTCCTAAAACAATTCTTCCTTTGAAGTTCTCACCACTAAAGAAAGCCGTCTTGTCTGGAACAACAATTGCTTCGTAATTACTAAATGATAATTCTGACGCTTGCTGACCTGCTAATAATGCAGAAAGTACTTTACTTTCTGTAGTCTTAACATCAGCTTGCATTTGTGTAAGCTTTGTTAAAGAAGCTACTAATGGGAATCCTTCAAAGTTGTAGTTCAACCATTTTTTAGATACTCCTGATCTGTCTTTAACATCTCCCGTTGCAAATGTTTTTTCTACATCTGCCGCAACAGCAGCATCTACTTCTTTTACTTCTTTGATAGCTGCAGAAACACCATCACGGTATTTAGATATGTTATCTATAAACTCTTGCGCTGCCGCAGTAGTTTTTCCTCCTTCAAAGAATTTTTGATCCAAGGTAAGTGACTTATCCATTGTCTCATAATCCGTAGGATCACTTAATCCTTCAGTGATTTCAGTTTTTAACTGATCAATGTAAGCATTGAACTCGTTAGAAAGCACACTAATTTGATCTGCTTTTTCTTTAAGAGGTGTATACTTTTCTGGTTGCTCTGAAACTTTTTCGGCTAAACCAGCCATAAATGCCGTATTACGCTCTGTAGCTATGGTATTAGATTCGGTTAACTTTTCGTTCATTAATCCAAATGCTGATAATACTTCTTTTGACATGTTTAGTGCCATCATTGCGATGAAAACCAAGTACATCAGGTTAATCATCTTTTGCCGTGGGGACAATTTTCCTCCTGCCATATTCTTCTTAGATTTTGGTAGTTATATAATTATACTCAACTATTTAATGTTAACCTCTGTTCATTGCAGTTAACATACCACCATATACTCCATTAAGAGAAGAAAGGTTCGTAGCAAGATTCTCCATTTGTTGCTTTAATTGCTGTGCATTTGCTGCAATTTGCTCGTTAGCTTCAGCTTGCTTCGCAGAAGATTCTAATTGTACCTTGTATAAGCTGTTTAATGACTCTAGGTGAGAAGCAGCAGCAGCCATCTCTTCACTGTATTTCTTAGTTCCCTGGATAGCATCTACAGTAGGAGAGATATTTTTTGCAGCACCTTCGAAGTTACGGATACTTTCTCCTAAGCTATTCATCAAACTAGAATCTACTCTAGCTTCTTTAAGCATTTCGTCTAATTTCTTAGATAATAAACCTTCTGGAGTTTCCTCTTTTTGTTTCTTATCTTTCTTTTGTCCTCCAGCTAATTCTGGATATACAAGAGACCAGTCTAGTTCGTCGTCTACTGGTTCGAATGCAGAAACTGTAAATACGAATGCTTCTGTAATAAGACCAATGATAAGCATTTGGTTACCAAATGGCCAGTGCATAATCTTAAAAAGTGCACCAAGAATTACAACGGCCGCTCCTAGACCGTATACCATGTTCATTAACTTTTTGCTTGCTTTTGAATTTGCCATAATAAAATGTGTTTTGTTTTTTAAATCTAAATTTTAAAAAAAGGGTTAGTAATTAAGTTGATAGAAAATTTTGGGACTATTTCTGATTCACAGTGTTATCTTCTCCAGTCGCGTCAGTACCCATGTAGTCCTGAACGGTTCTGAATCCAATATAACTTCTTGCTGAATCCGCATATTCGTAATCTCTGGTACTTACCTGTAGGAAGTAAGCAACATCTTTCCATGAACCACCACGAACAACTTTACGTTTATTCTCGGAGTCATTAACATTCGGGTTCATAGACGAAACAAACTCATATGCAGAAGGGTCATAAGAAGACTGCACCCACTCAGAAACATTTCCTGCCATATTATACAGGTTGTAATCGTTTGGGTCAAACGTTTTGGCTTCTACAGTATATAAAAAGTTGTCGGCTGCATAATTTCCTCTAAGAGGCTTGAAATTAGCAAGGAAACAACCTCTGTCATTTAAAGCATAAGGACCTCCCCAAGGGTAGGTTGCAGACTCTAAACCTCCGCGAGCCGCATATTCCCATTCTGCTTCGGTAGGAAGTCTGAAGTAATTTACAAACTCCTTACCTTTTTTCTTTTGAAATGTATTTTTCTCGATAGTTCTCCATCTACAGAAGGCCTTTGCTTGTTCCCAAGAAACACCTACTACAGGGTAATCATCGTACGCACTATGCCAGAAGTAATCATTATGCATAGGCTCATTATATGAATATGTAAAATCTTTAATCCAAACCGTTGTGTCAGGATATACCTTGATCACTTCTTCTTTTACGAAATCTTTTCTTCCACCTTTTCTAGCTCGTGCCGCAGCCTCGATATCCATCCAGGTAAATCTAAATTCGTATTTACTTACATCTAGTGTACGTCTTCCATTATAAGATTCTTCTAATGGGATGTACATGGTATCCATAACCTCAGCGTAGTACTCATCTGGATAATCTTCAATATCCCAAACGATATCTACGTCTTTGTTTAGTTTTCTTCCTTCGTAACCAGTTTCTCCAATACCGCTATAATTTTCATACATATATTTTTCGTATGGAGTCATATCAGTAGTATCCGCATCCAAAAATGCAAATTCTCCGATACCTTCATCTTCTGGCACTTTACCAAGATCATCGGCCATAATTGCCAGTCGTGTTCGGATAATAGAATCTCGAACCCAGTTCACAAATTGACGATACTCACTATTGGTAATTTCGGTCTCGTCCATGTAGAAGGAACGAACGGTAACCATCTTTGTTGGTGCGTTTGCCAACGCCGCTTTGTCATCATCTGACTTACCCATAATAAAAGAACCTCCTGGAATTAGGGCCATTCCGTAAGGCTTTTCTGGGTGCCATTTTTTCCCTTGCGCTCCAACCAGTTCTCCTCGGTTTCCTCGACCACAACTATAGAGCATTGCTACAATAGCAAAGAGTGATACAAATTTCTTCATAACGTGTTTTAGGTTAAGATCTTCTAGATTTAAGGACGTAAACCTATTTATTTATTTTCAGAAAAACAATTTTTTTCTAAAAAAACCTTAAATCTGCCTAATAAAAATGTTAAACTTCGTTTTTTCGTTTTGCCTTATACCATCTTTCTGGTATTTCCTGATTACAAGCACGCTCATAATCGTTGTATGTGCAAGGTAATAACGTATGTCTTTTCAATTTATTATTACCAGATGAAATAAATGGTATTTCTATCCACCATCTTCCGGTTTTTGCACTCTTATAAAATGATAAAATTTCATCTTCTATAGGTACATTATAATGTAATGTACTCTTCAAATTTTTTACATCTAATTCGTTGGATCTATAGTTCACCCCTTCTACAAAATACCATATCATTTGGGCAATCAATAGAGCGGACGTCTCTTCATTCTTAAAGTTCTTGAATTCATAGATTCCAAAACTTTTTACTTTATCACTGATACCCGCGTAACGTGCTATAGCGCATATCTCCCTACCGTCAAAGCCATTTGGAGATGCAATACTCCCCTGTAAACTAGTCGAATTTAAAACTCCTAAGTCTAACGCTACAATATCAGCATCCCTCATAATAGGTTCTACAATAGTAATATCCGAAATTACTTCACCCAATCGATATGCATCAAAATATAACTTTTCGATCAAGTCGATTTCTTCTTGAGGATTAAAATAGGTTTGGTATCCTATATTACTATAATTAAAAAGATTATAGGGTTGCTCTACTATAATTTTACCAACAAAAGATTTGTTTGAGATCGGTTGCGAAGAATTCCCCAGATCAAATCTACTATCTACGTTAACCAGATTTACCATACGCTCTAAAATATCAAAAGAACGATATTGTGCATATACCAAATCCTGGCTTCCTCCTATAATAATAGGAATGATGTTTTTTTGTAATAGCGCAGATAATACCTCCTGTACCAAATAATACGTATCACTTACTTCGTTTCCCGGAGTTACATCTCCCAGATCCACAATATTGGCACTCCAATTTCCTGGATACAACTCGTAAAAAGATTTACGGACAGTATCAAAATTTAGCTTCTCTCCTAAAAAATCAACATCGTTACGATTTTCTCTTACGCCCAATAATGCAATATCCACCTTTTTGAGATCGGGCACTCCTTGATCGACAGTATGAATTTTTATTTTTTTCCTAAAGCATGTTCGGAGAGTAATTTGGTATGCGCAGCAACTAAATCACTAACAGGAGCAAGAAATTCGAAAGACATTATTTATTTCTTTTTGGTAGTCGTTTTCTTTTTGGCAGTTGTTTTCTTCTTGGTTGTCTTTTTCTTGGGAGCATTCTTCTCGATAAGATCTTTTACTTTATCCAAAGTCAATTTGGTAGCATCCACAGTCTTGGGTAATTCAATCTTGATTTTCCCTTGAATGATATTACTTCTTCCCCATCTTGCTTTTTCTACACGAATACCTTCTTCTTCCCAATTATGAATCACCTTATCGATCTCCTTTTGTTTCTTTTCTTCGATAAGATGTACAATTTCTTCATCAGTAAGATTATTGAAATCATACTTCTTGCTCACATTGATAAACATATTATTCCATTTCAGGAACGGGCCAAATCTTCCTTTCCCTTTTTGAACTGGTAAATTCTCATATGTATATATAGGAGCGTCTGCTTTTTCTTTCTCGTCGATAAGTACGATAGCTCTATCCAGATTCACCTCTAGTGGATCCTCTCCTTTAGGCAAGGAAACAAACTTATCTCCAAAACGAACATAAGGCCCAAACCTACCATTATTGACAACGATAGTTTCGCCTTTATAATTACCCAACTCTTTTGGCAGTTGGAACAAGTCCATCGCTTCTTCAAAAGTAATGCTACTTAACGTTTGTCCTGGTGGTAAACTTGCAAATTTCGGTTTATCTTCATCATCGGCAGTTCCGATTTGCACCATAGGACCAAATTTTCCTAGTCGTACACTCACCACCTTCCCTGAAGCTGGATCCTCACCAAGGATGCGCTCTCCTACTTCTCTTTCCGCATTTTGCGCAACATCTTCTACTCTGGGATGAAATTCTTCATAAAACTCTTTCATCACATGTGTCCAATCTTCCTGACCTTCAGCAATCTCATCAAAATCCTGCTCTACCTTTGCGGTAAAGTTATAATCCAGAATCGCAGAGAAATGATTTACCAAAAAGTCATTTACCACAACTCCTACATCGGTAGGGATCAATTTCCCTTTATCACTTCCTACTTTTTCTGATAATTTACTCTCTTTTACAATATCACCCGACAACATGAGCTGTACATACGGTCTTAACTCTCCTTCTTTAGCTCCTTTCTCTACATAATTTCTATTTTGAATAGTAGAAATCGTTGGAGCGTAAGTAGAAGGTCTTCCAATCCCAAGCTCTTCTAATTTTTTAACCAAAGATGCTTCGGTATATCGACTTGGCGGACGAGTAAATCTTTCGGTCGCTGAGATATATGCATTATACAAGGTCTCGTTTACTTTCATCTGAGGCAAAATTCCTTTTTGCTCTTCATCTTCATCATCATTACCTTCCAAATACACTTTCAGGAAACCTTCAAACTTGATCATCTCCCCGTTAGCCGTAAAATGTTCATTATGCGTGTTCGCCTCAATTCTCACATTCGTTCTTTCTAATTGAGCATCACTCATTTGCGAAGCAATCGCACGTTTCCATATCAACTCGTACAATCGTTGTTGATCATAATCTACATTTACCGTGTGTCTCGAAAAATCCGTAGGACGAATCGCTTCGTGAGCTTCTTGAGCCCCTTTGGCTTTTCCTTTATATTGTCTTGGTTTGCTATACTCCTCTCCATAAGCCGAAACAATCTCAGCTTTAGCTCCATTTTGTGCTTCTACAGAAAGATTAACACTATCTGTTCTCATATAAGTAATCAAACCAGCCTCATACAATCGTTGCGCCATGGTCATGGTTCTACTTACCGAAAAATATAATTTACGAGAAGCTTCCTGCTGTAATGTAGAAGTCGTAAAAGGGGGAGCTGGTGATTTTTTGGCTGGTTTTTTTGTAAGCTCACCAACCTTGAAAGCAGCTCCTATATTTTTTTGAAGAAACGCTTCTGCTTCTTCTTTAGTTTTAAAATTCTTAGGTAGTTTAGCTTTAAACGATTTTCCACTTTCATTAGAAAATTCTGCATCAATTCTGTAGGATGCCTCCGGATTAAAGCTAGTGATTTCTCTTTCGCGTTCAACAATTAATCGTACAGATACTGATTGTACTCTACCTGCAGACAATCCTCCTTTTACCTTACGCCATAACACTGGAGATAATTCGTATCCCACCAATCGATCCAAAACACGTCTTGCCTGTTGGGCATTTACCAGATTATAATCAATGGTTCTAGGATTTTCTATAGCCTTTAAAATTGCATTTTTGGTAATCTCATGAAATACAATTCTACGTGTTTTTGCTTTGTCTAATTTTAGTGTTTCTGCAAGGTGCCATGCAATAGCCTCTCCTTCTCGGTCCTCATCACTTGCTAGCCAAACCATTTCAGCTTTCTTGGATAGATCTTTCAGTTTCTTTACGACATCTTTCTTGTCTTTAGATACTATATATTTAGGAGTAAAATCTCCATCAACATCGACCCCTAATTCTTTGGCAGGCAAATCCGCAATATGCCCAAAACTAGATTCGACAGTATAATCTTTTCCGAGAAATTTTTCTATAGTTTTGGCCTTGGCAGGCGACTCTACAATCACTAAATTCTTAGCCATAATCCTTTAATTTCAGACCACAAAAGTATATCAAAAAAATGATATCAAGATTGTTTATCAAAAAATTAGTTTAAAAATAAGCTGTAAAAATAACAGGTGATCGCTTTTATTTTACAAACAATGTATTCTCTTGTTCATTCTCGTCATCATCAAAACCGATCGTATCTTTATACAAATAATACACAGGCATATAGACAAAGGAAGCTGTAAAAAACACTCCTACAAAACACAAGAGAAAACCAACAAATTGAGCCAAAATTGACGAAATGATAATAAGCCCAAATGCAATCAACCAAACTTTATTTCCTAATTTGAAACTGGCTTTGACCAAATCGGAAGTACTGATATCCGGATTAAATGCAAATACTACCCCTAGTAATTGTAAAGGCACAATCACATAAAAAAGAGGAAGATAACATAATAAGGTAGCCAATAAAGCGATTCCGAATGAAGCAATGGCTAGTGTAAATATTTTGATCAAATACTTCCCCTTAAAAAACATGAAATATTTTGAGCTTTCCAGTTCACCCAAATCAGCTTGTTTACAAACTTTGTAAAAGTGAGCAGTAATCCCTAACTGAAAAGCTGATGCAATAATAGACACTACTAATACTAGAACAATAAACAAAATCATTATCCCAATAGATAGTTCTTCCTGACCATATCCAGGACCTCCATACTCCGAATAACCACCCTCATATCCTGCCAATCCCGCTAATGCAATGATAGGAATGTACATCACAAAAATTAAAGGCAGAACGATAACAGTAGAAATCAGCAAATGAATGAATCCTTGTAACCAGACTTTTTTGAATAGCTCGATACTCTTATTAAATATATCTCCAAAATCTGGGGATTTGCTGTTTTCTATTTTTTCGAAAAGTTTGTTGGCTTGCATAGTGTTTATTTTTGATTGGACTTCTCAAATATATATTTTTTAAAAATAAAACCCTGCCACTTTGTCATAAATCGTATTAAAAAGTATCTTTGCACATTATTTGCCTCAATTCGTTAAGGAATATTTGTATGGAGAAGATTATAGATGAAAATAAACAAGGACAACCTCTTGTTCTAGACCAGAAGAAAGAAAACCAGCGAAAGCTTTTTATCGAAAGCTATGGTTGTCAAATGAATTTTAGCGATAGCGAGATAGTAGCTTCTATTTTGGCTAAAGAAGGGTTTAATACCACACAAAACCTGGAAGATGCAGATCTGGTATTGGTAAACACTTGTTCTATTCGCGAAAAGGCAGAACAAACTGTAAGAAAGCGTCTTGAAAAATATAATGCTGTAAAAAAAATCAATCCAGGAATGAAAGTAGGAGTTCTTGGTTGTATGGCAGAGCGTCTTAAAAGTAAATTTCTTGAAGAAGAAAAAATAGTGGATCTTGTAGTAGGTCCGGATGCATATAAGGATCTACCCAACCTTATCGAAGAAGTAGATGCAGGTCGTAATGCGGTAAATGTCATTCTTTCTAAAGAAGAAACTTATGGAGATATTTCTCCCGTGAGATTACAGAGCAATGGGGTTTCTGCCTTTGTATCAATCACAAGAGGATGTGATAATATGTGTACCTTTTGTGTAGTTCCGTTTACCAGAGGTAGAGAGCGTAGTCGTGATCCACAAAGCATCATGGAAGAAATTGATGAATTGGTAGCTCAAAACTTTAAAGAAATTACCTTATTAGGACAAAACGTAGATAGCTACCTATGGTATGGCGGAGGATTGAAGAAAGACTTTGAAAAAGCCAGCGATTTTCAAAAAGCAACTGCCGTAAATTTTGCAAAGTTATTGGATATGGTTGCCGAAAAACATCCTAAACTAAGATTGCGTTTTACCACTTCTAATCCGCAAGACATGACACTGGATGTAATTGAAGTAATGGCAAAACACAAAAACATCTGTAAATATATTCACCTTCCTATTCAAAGTGGTAGTGATCGAATCCTGAAGGAAATGAATAGATTACATACCCGACAGGAATATTTTGATCTTATCGATAATATTAAACGTATCATTCCAGATTGTGCAATTTCGCAGGATATCATTACCGGGTTCCCAACGGAAACAGAAGAAGACCATAAAGATACCTTATCTCTTATGGAATATGTGAAATACGATTATGGTTTTATGTTTGCTTATTCTGAACGACCTGGAACACTGGCTGCACGTAAAATGGAAGATGACATTCCCGAGCCGGTAAAGAAAAGACGTTTGGCAGAGATTATTGAAGTACAGCGCAAACACAGTGAATACAGACATCAAAGTTTTGTAGGACAAACCGTAGAAGTTTTGATCGAGAAAGCCTCAAAAAAATCGGATGCACATTGGAGTGGTAGAACTACACAAAATACGGTAGCTGTATTCCCAAAAGGAGATTACAAAATAGGAGATTTTGTAATGGTCAAAATTAACGAATGCACAAGTGCCACCCTCTTAGGTGAGGCGGTTGGGTATTCTGACAACAACTAAATAAATCTTAGAACCAAGTAGTCAAAAAATTATATGGAATCAGTTCAAGCCATAAAACAAAGATTTGGAATCATAGGTAACGACCCTAAACTAAATCGTGCGGTAGAAAAAGCCATTCAGGTGGCTCCTACCGATATTTCGGTGTTGGTAACCGGAGAAAGTGGAGTGGGTAAAGAAAGTATTCCAAAAATCATACATTCATTATCGCATCGCAAACATGGTAAATATATTGCTGTAAACTGTGGTGCGATTCCCGAAGGAACTATCGACAGTGAATTGTTTGGTCACGAAAAAGGTGCTTTTACCGGGGCAACACAAACCAGAAACGGATATTTTGAAGTAGCCAGTGGAGGAACGATCTTCTTGGACGAAGTTGGTGAATTACCACTGACCACTCAAGTCAGACTTTTAAGAGTACTTGAAAACGGAGAGTTTATCAAAGTTGGATCTTCAAAAGTACAAAAGACAGATGTTCGTATTGTGGCAGCGACCAATGTAAATATGTTTGAAGCCATCAAAAAAGGAAAATTTAGGGAAGATCTGTACTATCGTTTAAGTACGGTAGAAATTCTACTACCTCCTTTACGAGAAAGAAAAGATGACATCCATCTTCTGTTTAGAAAGTTTGCGTCAGACTTTGCTACCAAATACAAAATGCCAACCATTAGGCTTGCAGATGATGCGGTAGCCATGTTAGAAAAATATCATTGGAGCGGTAACATTAGGCAATTGCGCAACATTGCAGAGCAAATTTCAGTCCTTGAACAAAACAGAACGATCTCGGCAGTAGCCTTACACAGTTATTTACCCAATATAGGTAGTAATTTACCTGCTGTGATTTCTTCTGATAAAAAGGAAAGTGATTTTAGCAACGAACGAGAAATTTTGTACAAGGTTCTTTTTGATATGAAAGGAGATCTTAATGATCTGAAAAAGTTAACTATGGAGCTGATGCGAAGCGGCAACACCCAACAGGTACAAAAAGACAATGAAGGTTTGATTCGAAAAATTTATCGCGAAGACGAGGAAGAAAAGAACATTCATTTTGAAGAACCGGTTACTCCGGCCGCAGAAGTGTTGCAAATTTCTTCGCCAACGCAACCGATTATAAAGGAAGAAGATAAATATCACTTTGCCGAAGAAATTGAAGAAGAAGAGACGTTATCACTTCAGGACAAAGAATTGGAATTGATAAAAAAATCTTTGGAGCGCCATCGAGGGAAACGAAAAGCCGCTGCAGAAGAATTAGGGATTAGCGAGCGAACGCTGTATAGAAAAATCAAACAATACAACCTGTAAGTGATACAGGGATCTAAATAAAACAACTCATAATTTACAATTAATGAGCAAAGTAAAATACATTATCATTGCTATACTGGCAATCACATTGTGTCAGGGATGTGGGGTTTACTCATTTACCGGCACCAACATTTCTCCAAACACCAAAACGTTTCAGGTCAATTTCTTTCAAAATCAATCCCCTAGGATTTTCCCTGGAGCCGATCAACGATTTACCAATCAGTTACAGGATCTGATCTTGAATCAAACCAATTTGGATTTGGTAACCTCTGGCGGAGATATTATTTACGAAGGAGAAATTGTACAGGATTATGTAGCTCCAAATACAGCTACCTCAAATATTACCGCAGCTCAAAACCGATTAACCATTGCCGTTAATATGCGATTTTATGACACCAAAGATTCTACTCAGGATCTTGAACAACGCTTTTCATTCTTTTTTGATTACCCGGCTTCGCAATCCGAAAACGCAGTTAGAGATGAAGCTTTGCAAATCATTTATGAAAGAATCACACAAGATATGTTTAATGCTACCTTAGCAAGGTGGTAATCTATCAAATTATACAAGTTTCTATTGGACACCAAAGAGCTTACATATTTGCTTCAACATCCCGAAGAACTGAACAAAGGGCAGATCTCGATTTTAGAAAAAATCTCTAGAGAGTTCCCTTATTTTCAAGCGGTAAGACCTTTGCTACTAAAAACATTGAAAGCACAGGGTAGTTTTACCTATAATCAGGAATTAAAAACTACCGCAGCCTACACTACAGATCGTACGGTACTTTTTGATTTTATTACTTCTGACGTTTTTCAAGAGAAAGAAGAAGAAACTACTACGTCAAAAAAGAGCAAATCTGATATTGAGGTTGTGGATCATGAAGAGGTAAAGACACTTCCTAGAATGGCGATGGATGATGCCATTAAAATGGATATCGAAGAAGCAGAAGACGTGCTTGATCCTGCGCTTTTCTCGACTAGAAAAGAAGAGAGTCTCTTACAACAGATTCATATTACAGAAGAGGAAGAAAAACAAGACTCAAAAGAAATAGCAAGCGACACCAAAGAAGATGAACTACAAATCGATAAGCCGCTTGATTTTAATAGAAAAGAAACACATTCGTTTGCAGAATGGCTAAAACTTACCTCGGTACAGCCTATAGAAAGATTAGAAGAGGATCAGGAAGAGAAGTTACCTACTGAAGAGCAAGAAAAAAAATCAGACAATTCGCTAAAACAGAAAGAAAAGTTTGATCTTATCGACGAGTTCATTGCCAGCAACCCCAAAATACAACCAGCTGCAAAAAATAGTCCGACCCGTAATCTAGCAAAGGAAAATCAAACCCCTACAGATGAGTTAATGACAGAAACTTTGGCCCGAGTATACCTGGCTCAAAAAAACTATAAAAAAGCAATTCAAGCTTATAACATATTAATTTTGAAAAATCCCGAAAAAAGTGGTTTCTTTGCAGACCAAATTCGAGCAATCAAGAAATTACAAGAAAATAAATAACAATATAATGACAACGTTTTCAATCTTTTTAATACTAATCGTTATTGTATCTTTTTTACTAGTTGTAGTAATTATGGTACAAAACCCTAAAGGAGGAGGTTTATCATCTTCTTTCGGAGGTGGTGGAACTCAGCAATTAGGTGGTGTAAAAAAGACTTCAGACTTTTTGGATAAAAGTACCTGGACCTTGGCCACGCTATTATTGGTATTGATCTTACTATCAAATATCGATTTGATGAGCACCGGTACTGCTCAGGAGTCAAAAGTAAATACAGATGATGTACAAGTAGAAGCTCCTGTCACTCCGGCAACAGATAATGACGATCAAGAGTAACATGATCATAAAAACAACTACAAAAATGTCGACTTGTCATACAGTCGGCATTTTTTGTTTCAATTTGTCAGTATCCAACCACTGGCATAATTTCTGAAATAAGCAACGAAGATTTCAATTAATAATAAAAAAACGAATCATAAAATGGGAGTAAATATCAAACCTCTTTCAGACCGTGTGGTTGTTGAGCCACTTCCTGCAGAAACTCAAACTGCATCAGGACTATTTATTCCTGACTCTGCTCAGGAAAAACAACAGAAAGGTAAAGTTGCCGCTGTTGGTAATGGTAAAAAAGACCACGAAATGACTGTAAAAGTTGGAGACACCGTACTTTATGGAAAATATGCTGGTACAGAATTAAAATTAGATGGTAAAGATTATCTAATCATGCGTGAGGATGATATTCTAGCTATTGTTTAATTCGCAACAATTCTTTAAAAACAACAAATCAAAAGTTCCAGCCTTTGACCGTTGGGACAGACAATTTCAAAATACATTAAATCATTATGGCAAAAGATATAAAATTTGATATCGAAGCACGTGACGGTATAAAACGTGGTGTAGATGCATTGGCCAATGCAGTAAAAGTTACTTTAGGACCAAAAGGTCGTAATGTAATTATAAGCAAGTCTTTTGGAGCACCTACAGTAACCAAAGATGGTGTTTCTGTAGCCAAAGAAGTAGAATTAGAAGATGCTCTTGAAAATATGGGAGCGCAAATGGTAAAAGAAGTAGCTTCAAAAACTAATGATCTTGCCGGTGACGGAACTACGACAGCAACCGTTTTGGCGCAAGCTATCGTAAAAGAAGGACTTAAAAATGTTGCAGCGGGTGCAAACCCAATGGATCTGAAACGTGGTATCGACAAAGCTGTTGAAGCTATTACTGCTGATTTGGAAAAGCAAACTAAAGAAGTTGGTGATTCTTCAGATAAAATCAAACAAGTAGCTGCCATTTCTGCAAATAACGACGAAACTATTGGTGACCTAATTGCTCAAGCTTTTGAAAAAGTAGGTAAAGAAGGAGTGATCACTGTAGAAGAAGCTAAAGGAACAGAAACTCATGTTGATATCGTTGAAGGAATGCAATTTGATAGAGGATACCTTTCTCCTTACTTTGTGACCAACAGCGAAAAGATGACTACCGAGTTAGAAAGCCCATACATCTTATTGTTTGACAAGAAGATCTCTGCAATGAAGGATTTATTACCGATCCTTGAGCCAGTAGCTCAAACCGGAAAACCTTTATTAATTATTGCAGAAGATGTAGACGGGGAAGCTCTTGCAACGCTAGTAGTAAACAAACTTCGTGGTGCGTTAAAAATTGCAGCTGTAAAAGCTCCTGGTTTTGGAGACAGACGTAAAGCAATGCTTGAAGATATCGCTATCTTAACTGGTGGTACTGTAATTTCTGAAGAAAGAGGATTTACTTTAGAAAATGCAACTATCGATCACTTAGGGACAGCAGAAAAAGTAGCAATCGATAAAGATAACACTACTGTAGTAAACGGTGCTGGAGAAGAAGAATTGATCAAGAATAGAGTGAACCAAATCAAAGCTCAGATCGAGACCACTACATCTGACTACGATAAAGAAAAACTACAAGAGCGTTTGGCTAAGTTAGCCGGAGGTGTTGCTGTACTTTACGTAGGTGCTGCTTCTGAAGTAGAAATGAAAGAAAAGAAAGATCGTGTAGATGACGCACTTCATGCTACTCGTGCTGCCGTAGAAGAAGGAATTGTTGCCGGAGGTGGTGTTGCACTAGTAAGAGCTAAAGCGGTATTAGACAAGGTAAAAACTGAGAACGCAGACGAAGTAACCGGTGTACAAATCGTAAACCGTGCTATCGAAGCTCCTCTAAGAACGATTGTAGAAAATGCTGGAGGTGAAGGTTCTGTAGTGATTTCTAAAGTTTTAGAAGGTAAAGATGACTTTGGATACGATGCAAAATCTGAAGCGTATGTAGATATGCTAAAAGCAGGGATTATCGATCCTAAGAAAGTAACTCGTGTTGCTTTAGAAAATGCAGCTTCTGTATCAGGAATGATCCTTACTACCGAGTGTGCATTAACAGACATCAAAGAGGATGCTCCTGCTGGAGGTGGAATGCCACCAATGGGCGGAGGTATGCCAGGAATGATGTAAGTCGCACGGCGACAGCGAAATTATTTAGCGCTTGTGTGAAGTAAACGTTCCCGAGTCAGCTAATAAGGTATAAAAACCCATTTTGAATGTTTCAAAATGGGTTTTGTTTTTTAAAAGATAAATATTACTTCATCAATCTTTTATATGAGAAATAGCAACTTTGACAACTACACGTCTTTTTATCCCTGAAATTTATAAATCCCACGAAGTTTGTTTTGTAAATCGATTAGTTCGAAAGTATCTTCAAGAGACTAATTTAAATATAGACTTTATGAAAACAAGCATTTTAAATTTGGAGGGCGTAAAAATCATCCAGAAAAAAACACAAAAAGAGATCAATGGTGGATCACGTTGCGGTTGCGGACCTACCTTTACTATTCCTGGAACTTGTTTATGTTACATTTCGGTATAACATATATACTATTGTGCCTGTTATACCTATCAAAACCAGGATAACAGGCACAATATTTTTGTTAACATATCCATTTTATTCCGTTCATCTTTTATATGCGAAATACTTGTTTGGTAAATCAAAGCGTATTGATTTATCCCTGAAATTTATAAATCTCAAGAATCATCTTTTGCGAACGGCACAATACTAAACTACCTTTCTCAAAACAATCAATATTATAGTCATGAAAAAGAGTATTTTAGATTTGGATGGTGTAACCATTATCAAGAAAAAAGAGCAAAGTTTTGTAAACGGTCGCGGTCAGTGCTATTGTGGTGTTTTAGAGATGCCATTTTTCCACGAACGTTGCGATAGCTGTCTATAATTCGTAAGCTCACCAACCAATATTAAGCTCGTTACAGCAAGAACAAAAATGATGACGAGCTTAATTTATACTGTAAAAACACCTCTTTTCGTTACGAGTATTTTTTAACGATATCCTCTACAAGCGTTGCCGTTTTCTTATACTTTTCTTTAGCTATTAATCGTTTTGGAGGCGCCATACGTACATCACAATCCGATAAGGAACAAGACTCGCAGGTCACCCCTACTTTGACCTTTGGGATTTTGGCATCTCCTACAAACTTGATTTTTTTCTCTAATGCTGAAGAAATCAAAAATCCAATACCTATACTCCTATAATACCCTTTCCTAAATGGATCTTTGGTAGCAGAAGTAAAAACCAGATATTGTTGATCGGTATCGGCATAATCTGAAATTTGGATATTAAAGGCGTACTCCAAATCCTCGCTGGCCGTACGTTGCAGGGTTTTGATAGCCATCCACCGTCGGCAATAGTGCTCATTAATTTCGTTGGCATGAGGTTGCTGTTGGTGAGTAATATGCAACTCCTTTACCAAATTAAATTTTTCGACACCTTTTTTATGGGTAAACCTAAGAAAGAATACATTTTGCATTCCAAAATCCTTGGGCAGTACATTAGTAAGGCGTTGATAAAATGACTCGGGTGAGGCATTGTACAGACGCATGATTTTATGAAAAGCCTTTTCTGAAAAGGTTTCTGAAGAAAACAATTCTTTAAGTTGCTCTGCCAAATGCTGTCTAGGCAAAATGAGTGCTCCTGCAAAATATGACGCATAAAAGTTATGCAAGACCTCTTCAAAATGATTGTACCGTATCCAGGTAAAGGTATATGGACGGTCTGTAATTCCTAAATATTGATACCCTAACTCTTTGGCAAAAATAAATGTTTTTTGAGCCTCGTCTACTCTATCTGAAAGCAATAAGGTTTTGGTTGAAGGCACAAATACGGATCGAAGATTATCCAGCTCTTCCTGTTTGGGGATTCCAGATTCATTAATATTATACCCATATTCTTCTTTTAGTATCTCCTCTAGTTCTGCCGATCCAATTTTACCAGTCAGATCTAATTGGTAGGTATTCGCGCAACGTATTACTTTATCTTCTAAATCTTTAAAAAAGTTATTATGTGCTTCTTGATAGGATCGTAATGAAGCCAAGTAAAATCCTTCGCGACTCATATTATAATGCTGAGCGATCTCTATGATCGTACTTATAAATGCATTTACCTTAGACGGCGCATTTGCAATGATATCGATTAAATCACTTTGTTGAATTCCAAATAGCTCCAACGGGATTTCATCCAAAATACCGGACTGCAAAATCTCACCAATCGGAGCCAGATTTTTATCCAATTTAAGAGAAACTAATTGGTCATATGGTACTCCAAGTGTTTCTGCTAGTTTAATAATTTTATCCGTTTTAGGATATTTCTTTCCTTTTTCAATTTCGTTGAGATACGACTTTGACAATCCACTTAATTTGGATAATCCAAAAAGAGACAAATCCTTTTCTGTTCGTATCTGCTTGATTTTCAATCCGAAAATAAGCCTAATATATTCTTCTGCTATCGCCATAGAATCAAAAGTAAGAATTTTCGCGTAATCCAGGAAAAAGAAAAAATTCACATTTAGCGAACGTTCGCTTGTTTTATAAAAAACTTTTTTTAATATTGTTCACTCAAAACGATAATAGTTGTAAAAACTTAAATTTTTAAACTATGGAAACTCAGACAAACCTTAGTCAAAAAATTAGCTTCTCAAAGAACGTAAGAAATTACCATCCGGAAATTTTAACCGATGGTGCATTAACTTTCTTAGAAGCTTTGCAAGATCGCTTTAACGAAAGACGATTAGCATTATTAAAAAATCGCGAGTGCCAACAGCAGTTGTTTGATCTGGGAACGTATCCTTCATTTCCGGAAAACACCAAGGAAATTCGCAATGCAGAATGGTGTGCTGCTCCAATCCCTGCCGATCTTCAGGATCGTAGAGTCGAGATTACAGGGCCAGTAGACCGAAAGATGGTTATCAATGCACTAAACTCTGGAGCCAAAACATTTATGGCAGACTTTGAAGACAGCAATGCTCCTCTTTGGGAGAACTGTTTACAAGGACAGAAAAACCTGAAGGATGCCGTCAACAAAACTATTTCGTTTTACAATCCAAAAAAAGATAAAACGTATCAACTTAAAGAAAAGATAGCCACTCTAATTGTTCGACCAAGAGGTTTACACCTTGACGAAAAGCATTTGTTGATTAGAGGTCAAGAGATGAGCGCTTCTTTATTTGATTTTGCATTATACTTATTCCATAATAATGTACAACTGAAAGAAAATGGTACAGGAGCCTATTATTACCTGCCAAAACTAGAGCATTTTACAGAGGCTATCTGGTGGAATGATGTGATAGATTTTTCTGAAGAGTATCTAGGAATAGAACCAGGAAGCGTAAAGGTTACCGTTTTGGTAGAAACCATTACTGCAAGTTTTCAATTAGATGAAATCATTTATGCATTAAAAGATCATATTGTAGGTCTTAACTGCGGAAGATGGGACTATATCTTTAGCTATATCAAAAAGTTAAGAAACCACGAAGGTTTTGTAGTTCCCGATCGCGCACAGGTAACCATGACCAGTCCATTTATGGATGCTTACAGTAAGTTGGTAATCCAACGTTGTCACAAAAGAAATATCCTCGCTATTGGAGGAATGGCTGCGCAAATTCCGATCAAAGATGATGAGGAACGCAATGCTCAGGCATTTGCAAAAGTTAAGGCTGATAAAGAACGTGAAGTACAAAATGGACATGATGGTACCTGGGTAGCACACCCTGGCTTGGTGAAATTGGCCATGCAGGTTTTTGATACACACATGCCAACAGCTAACCAACTACATGTAAAACGAGAAGATATTACAATTACTGAAGACGATCTGCTAGCGATTCCACAAGGAACGATAACAGAAAAAGGAATCAGAGAAAATATTAACGTAGGTATTCATTACATTGCCAATTGGTTGAGCGGAAACGGAGCTGTAGCATTATACAATCTTATGGAAGATGCTGCAACTGCAGAGATTAGCAGAACTCAAGTTTGGCAATGGCTTAAAAATGAAGTTCGTCTGGAAGACGAAAGAACGTTTAACCAAGAATTATTTGATACACTTTATGAGGATGAGCTAAATATCATCAAAGGGCAGGTAGGAGAGCAACTTTTTGATTCCGAAAATTATCAGAATGCTATTGCAACTTTCAAAGACCTGGTGATCTCTGATGATTTTGAAGAGTTCTTAACCACTTCGGCTTATCAGTATCTCTAAATAACGATAATTTATGTTTTATAGGTACACAACTATAAGCTGTATATTATGGGATTGCAGTGAGTAAATCATCTATAAGTATATGGAGGGAAGTACAAAAGTTGAGCAATTGTAACTATTAGCATAATTTTTTTCCGATTTTTATTATTGTGCTCGAAAACGGCATTCATTACGATGGATGTCGTTTTCATTTTTCAAAAATCGCAATAATGAAGTAAAGCGAATACAGCTTTAATAACTATCATTCATCGCAAAGAAAAAACTACTTACATTTCCAACGGAAATCAGATATTTTGAATTTTTTACCTGTGCTGAAGTTATAGTGCCACCACTCGGTTCTTATAGTTTTGAAACCATGTTTCTCCATGGTGCTTCTCAACATTTTTCGATTAGCAATTACTTTTTCGGACAATTGTGTATAGGAATGGCTTGCTTCTTTACCAAAATGATCGAATGCGGTGCCCATATCCAGCTCATTTCCTTTGAGGTCTGTCAGCGTAATATCTACAGCAGCTCCTCTATTATGAACGGACCCTCCTTTGGGGTCAGCTACATAACCTGGGTCCGGAACAATTTTCCACATCTTCTTTTGAACGCTGTGTGGACGATAACAGTCAAATAATTTGATACGATAACCTTGCCTCATAAAATCCTTATTGGCATTCAACAAAGCTTGTGCTACTTCGTTACGTACGTAACATTTGGCACAGGAATATACTTTTTCTTTCAGGAAGTTATCGACCGTAGCATATTTCATATCTAGTACAAAATTCCCCGATAATTTTTCTACATCAACGAACTCATCATTTTTCTTAGCAGACTGATCCCGTTTCCCACCAAAAAGTCTTTCGATAGAATCCTTTTTCTGGAGCATACTTTGCTCTACCTTTTCTCCTCGTAATTTAAGTGCTTTTGATTTTTCTAAGAGAGATAATGTTTGTATCCCCGGGGCAACCTTAGCGTTATTACAAGAAAAAACCAATGCCGAAAAAATCAGCAAAATTAATTTTCTCTCAATCATATTTCTCTATTTTACTCCAATTACAAAAGATCAAAACGTATCATGTATCGACAATTCTTCCCTCAAAAAATTCAGATTCAAAACGTTCAATCTTTTTTAAAGATAATTAATATTTTCCTTATAAGGGCAATTTCATCGACAAACTACTCACTTACAGGCAATAAATTGCGTTTAATTAGTTTTAATAGTCTTTTTAACTTCTCCGCAGTTGAGCATGGCAACTCCATAGTATGGGTTCCGTATTTCCTTAGAATCAGAGAACCAATATCCTCCTTCTCCATCAAAAGCCATAGGACAAAACTGCTTATAAATTTCTCCTTCAGTTACGGTAGCATTTTCAATAATTTGCTCCATCTGAACGGTGAGCGCCACAAAAAAATCTCTTTGCTTTTTTATATCCTTGGTCAACGCTATCAATTTTGCAGTAGCGATAAGCTCATTATTATTTTTTGCCAATGATTGTAATTTTTCAGAATGAGCGCTAACAGTTTCCGAATCACCGTTCACCAATGCACCTTTGATCTTAAGATAGGTGTTATAAACTTGCTGCGTATGCTGATCAGAAAATGCAACGGTAGAATTTGTTTTAGTAGCATTCAGATCTCCTCCTTTGGTAATGGCTGTATCCACCTTGGTGTCGATTTGCTTATCTCTTTTGCAAGAAATATTCATCAAAACAACAAACGACAATAACATCAGAAATAAGTTTCGCATCAGCTTTCAGATTTTATAATTTGATTTCTTTATAAGTTTGCAAAAATACTTTATAAATAAAACATTCGCCAGTACATTTTTCCTTAGATGAGAAAAGTTTTAACAAAACTATACCATTTGGGATTATTCATTTTATTAAATATTTTAAATATTTTTACCCGATCAAAATTGCAAGAATGACGTTTGAAGATTTAAAGCCCGAAGTAGTTTCTATACTTCAAAACACAGGTCAATCGGTAACCGAAAGACTTCATGAAATTTGTCAATTATTAAAAGATCGTATCACCTATTATGACTGGGTTGGCTTTTATTTTAAAAATGGAGACAAAGAAGAATTAAAGCTAAGAACCTATGTTGGAGCTGAAACTGACCATGATATTATTCCTTTTGGTAAAGGAATTTGCGGCCAGGTAGCCTTATCTAATGAAAACTTTGTAGTACCTGATGTACAGGCCCAAGATAATTATATCGCCTGTAGTTTTGCGGTGAAATCAGAAATTGTAATTCCTCTATTCAAGGACGGTGAGAATATCGGTCAAATTGATATCGATTCTGAAACTCCAGATCCATTTAACGAAGAGGATGAACGTTTTCTTGAATTCGTGAATCAAGAGGTCGCAAAAATTCTATAGTATATCATTATTTTATCCTCGAAGTATAATGAACATCGCTCTGTTGGCGTATGGTCCTTGCTGCTTGTTCTGCAGTAATATCTCTTTGCGGATTTGCAAACATCTCGTAACCCACCATGAATTTTTTCACGGTTGCTGATCGCAATAAAGGGGGATAGAATGACATATGCATATGCCATTCGTCATACGCCCCTCCATCTGTTGGTGCCTGATGGATCCCCGCCGAATAAGGAAACGACGTTTTGAAAATATTGTCATACTTGATAGTAAGACTTTTTATAATTTTTGCAAAACTAAGGGCTTCTTTATCATTTAATTCGATAATGTGTTTTACTTTTCTTCGAGGAATAATCATGGTTTCATAGGGCCATACTGCCCAATAGGGAACCAAAGCTACAAAGTGATCATTTTCTAATAATATTCGCTCTTGCAATTCTATTTCCTGACGAAGATATTCTTCTATCAATGATTTTTTGTGGGTATCCCAGTATTCTTTTTGATGCTGTGTCTTTTTCAGAATTTCTTCAGGAATAGAACGCTGTGCCCAAATTTGTCCATGGGGATGCGGGTTACTACAACCCATTACCTCTCCCTTGTTTTCAAAGATTTGTATGTAACTAATCTCTTTGTTGGCACTTAATTCTTGAAATTCTTTTTGCCATAAGTGGATCACCGCTGTTATATCTTCCACTTCCATAATTGGCAAGGTTAGTGAATGATTAGGAGAAAAACATACCACTCTACAAATTCCACTTTCGGCTTCAGCTCTCAAAAGACCATTATTAAAACTTTCTTCAGGAACATCCTTTAGCAATGCAGAAAAATCGTTGGTAAAAGCATACGCTTTGGTATACTTGGGATTGGTTTCTCCACTTGCTCTGGTATTTCCCGGGCACAAATAACAATTTTCATCATACGTAACTTGAGAAAACTGCGAAGGCTCTTCATTCTTTCCTTGCCAAGGTCTTTTGGTTCTATGCGGAGATACTAACACCCATTCTCCAGTCAGAATATTATATCTTCTATGCGGATTGTCGTTAAAATCTTTTGTCATGATCCTAAAATTGATGTCCCTCCACTTGGAACGGTTATAAATGATGATAAATCAATGGAAAACATATCTCTATAGGCTTTCGTTACTTTCTCTACATAATTATCAATGCTATCTGGGTGAATTAAATGAATGGCACATCCGCCAAAACCTCCTCCCATCATTCTGCAACCAATAATCGACTCAAAGTTTTCAGAAAAATCGACTAGAAAATCCAGTTCTGGACAACTTACTTCATACGAGTGCTGTAATCCTCTATGAGAAGCATACATCAATTCTCCAAATTTGCCTAGGTTACCTGATTCCAGATATTCTGCAGCCTCCAACACTCTATGATTTTCGTTAATTACATAACTTCCTCTACGATACAAAACGTCTCCTAATTTTGTTCGGTAATCTTCTAACATTGTTTTGGTGACATCTCGTAAAGAATGTACGGATGGATTAGTGATTGCTATTTGCCTAACGATTTCCTCACACTCTTCTCTTCGAGTATTGTATTCGCTCGAAGCCAGATTATGCGAAACGTTGGTATTTAAAAGCAATATCTTGTAGGGTTCAAAATTGGCATCAATAAGTCGATGTTCCTTAGTCTTACAGTCTAGTAAAATGACCTTATCTTCTTTACTCATTACCGAGGCAAATTGATCCATAATACCACATTTTGTGCCCACATAATTATGTTCTGCTCTTTGCGACAATTCTACTAAGGTAATATCTGGCAAGCCCAGATCAAAAAGTGCATTAAGACCATATGCAATTCCACACTCCAATGCCGCTGACGAACTAATTCCTGCACCTATGGGTAATTCACTTTTGATTACGCAATCAAAACCTTTGATCTTGTTGGTGAGTTGAGTTAATTCGAACACCACCCCAAGAATATAATTCTCCCACTCTATGGCACTTGGTTGTATTTGATTTAGATCGAATTCGAGCATTTTATCATAGGTAGCACTATACACCTTGCAATGTTTCTCTGATTCATTTTCTTTTAATGAAAAAATGATCTTCTTATCAATTGCTGTAGGCATTACAAATCCATTATTGTAATCCGTATGCTCTCCTATGAAATTAATTCGTCCGGGAGAGTATATCTCGAGTGCTTTATCAAACCCTTCCAAAAAAACGCTATGCTTTTGATCCATTTTAAAATTCTTGTGAAAATTATCACTTAGTTGTGTCAAATATAATAAATGTATTTTTTACATTTATTAATTTTTAATGTATTTTTGTTATTTTGACACCGAGATCTATTTTAACCATCCATTATCAACCTACAAAATGAATGCTTATCAGGAAAAAGACAAATTTTATGTAGCCGTAGATTGCATCGTATTCGGTTTTGATAATGGAAAACTTAAACTATTGATTTTTAATCGGAAAATAGCTCCTTTTAAGGGACAACTATCACTAGTAGGCAGTTTTGTTAAGATTGGTGAAAGTATTTCTGATGCTGCCAATAGAATTCTTAATGAATTTACAGGACTACAAGACATCTATATGAAAGAGTTAAAAACTTATGGTTCTGTAGATCGAGATCCTGGCTATCGTTGTATATCAGTTGCACAGTACGCCCTACTCCGGCTTAACCCAGAAGTAGAACAAATTGTTGCCGAAAATGGTGCTCAATGGCATGAAATCAGTGAAATTCCTTCTTTAATTCTAGACCATAATCAAATGGTGTTTGATGCTTTGGAAAGGATCGTAGAAATTGCCCGTTACCAACCTATTGGGTTTGAATTATTACCAGAAAAATTCACCATACCTCAACTACAAAAACTATACGAAGCCATTTATCAAAGAGCTTTGGATCCCAGAAACTTTAGAAAAAAATACTTTCTTTTCAGGTCATCACCAAACTAGACGAAAAAGACAAATCTGGCTCAAAAAAAGGCGCCTACCTATACAAATTTGATCATACAGCATATCAAAAACTACTTAAATCGGGCTACCTTTTTGAAATTTAGTTATAAAGCTTAATTTTAGGCTAGATAAAACCATCATTGTATAATGTCGCCATTACTTCAAAAAATTCATGAACTTCGGGATGTAAACAGTTTATCCAAACACGAACAAATTGTTCATGGTATCATAGGAGCTATTGACTCTGGAGTACTTAAAGTTGGTGATAAGCTTCCTTCTATCAATGAGATGGTTGCCGAAGTTGGTTATGCCAGAAAGACTTTTGTAAAGGCATATAATGAGCTCAAAGAACGAGGACTGGTCGAATCCAAAAACTTAAAAGGCTACTATATCATCAGCCAAGAAACCAATGTAACCTTAAAAGTAGCATTGATTTTATTTGCTTTTCATAGTTTTCAGGAAGGGTTTTATAATACATTTAGAAAAGAACTGGGTAAACGATACCATATCGATATATTCTTTCATCACAATAACTTGGCTCTTTTCAAAACTATCATGGACAATATCTCCAAAAAGTATGGAATGTATGTGGTAGCTCCTATCCAGGAAGAAGAGGTTTCTAACCTATTACAGCAAATACCTTCGAACCGATTGCTAATTGTAGATCGGCAATTACAAATGCCTAAAGAATACTCTTACATCTCCCAAGAATTTGAAGAAGTTACTTACCAAAAATTAGTGGAGTTGATACCTCAAATCCAAAAATATGACAAGTTTGTCTTATTTTTCAAAAAGGACTCAGACTTCCCTCCCGAAATTCTTGTTGCATTTAATCGATTTGTTAGAGATCATCATATCAAAGGCGAAGTGATGGATACCTACGAACCAGAAGCATTACACAAAAACACGGTATACTTTTGCATCAGCGACACTCAGCTATGGCAAGTTCTCAAAGATGCCCGTAAAATGGAATATAGAATTGGCTCAGACATAGGTATTATGGCACACAATGACAACATCGTGAGAGAAATTGCTTTTGGAGGAATAACTACGATATCTACAGACTTTAATCTAATGGCAAGAAAAGCCGCTCTTTTTGTAAAAGAAGGTAATCACGTTCACGAAATTGTTCCCACACATCTTTACCGCAGAAATTCTTTATAAGACTACCTATTTCCCTTTATAAAACGAATCAATCCTAAGAAATATTAGGCTATTGAGCGATTCCTTATACTTGATGTCAATTATTATTTTCTTTACTTTTTAAGTCTTTTTTTATATAAATCTTAATATTATTTAAGTTTTTGTTTTGATTTAATAAAAAATCACATACATTTGTATAGTAGCATAGAGTATCATAGCATTTAAACTCTTGCTCCATTTGATTTCCGATAGACTTTAAATTAATCACACAAATACAAATCATATGAGGCGAAAAACAATTAATCGTATTATGATGATGCTTATTGGGCTTCTCTCTACCGGGGTTCTTGCACAACAAACCATAACCGGTACGGTAACCGAACCTAACGGACCTTTACCAGGAGCCAACATCACTGTAAAAGGAACCAATTTAGGTACCACCACAGATTTTGATGGAAAATACACCCTAAATAATGTTGCAGAAGACGCTATTCTCGTGTTCTCGTACATAGGATTTGTGGTTCAGGAAGTTCCTGTGGACGGCAGAACTGTAATTGATGTCACTATGCAAGAAGACGCAGCATCTCTAGATGAGATCGTAATCGTAGGATACGGTTCAGAATCCAAAAGAGATTTAACTACAGCGATATCCACAATCAAAGGAGAAGCAGTTACGCAAACCGCTGTTGCCAGTAACCCTGTAACTGCATTACAAGGAAGAGTACCGGGAATACAAGTAGAAAGTTTTGGAGGACAACCCGGGGGTAGAGCCAATGTTTTTATCCGAGGGGTAAATTCTTTGAATAGCGCCGACCCTTTATTTTTGGTTGATGGTCTTTTTGTCGATAGCATGGAATTTATAAATCCTGCCGACATCGAAGACATCTCTGTGTTAAAGGATGCCGCTGCTGCAGCTATCTACGGGTCGCGAGCGGCAAATGGTGTAGTATTAATTAAAACTAATCACGGAAAAAAGAACCAAAACATTGAAGTAAAAGTAAACCTTAGAACAGGGGTGGATACACCTAGTAAAAAACTAGACTTCATTAATGGTCAACAATACACGGACTATATCAATCAGCGTTTTGCTAATGATGGTGTCAATACAGTAGTCCAATGGAATGGTGTAGATACAGACTGGCAAGATGAAAACATTTCCAGTGCTATCGTACAGGATTATGGCTTTTCGATATCCGGAGGTGGTGAAAACTCCTCCCATTTTGTATCTGCCAATTATTTTAATCAAGACGGTATTCTTGTAGGTTCAGGATTTGAAAGAATAAACTTTAGATTTAACAACCGATTTGATAAAGGGAGATTTCATGTTACTCAATCGCTTGGTTTAACTCAAGGAAAATTACAAGAAAACAGGTGGTATGGATTTGATGGTACTACAGCACCAACAGTTGCTTTGACCAACCCAAACAACGAAGGTGGTTTTGAAGCTCCGTCAACAGATGTACAAGGTCCAGGAGGGGTAAACCAATTTGCACAAGCTGTTTTGGAAGACAATTTGGTTACTACTCGAACCTTATTTGGGAGTACCAAATTTGATTTCGATGTCACCGATAACTTTACTGCATCCGTAAATTTTGGATTAGACTATACCAATCAGCGCAATTTTCAGTTTACGCCTACCTTCTTTATGAGTTCTGTAGATGCGGTAAGAAACGATAACCAAGAAAATGATTTAACCGATTTCAGATCCGAAGTACTCAATGTTCTGGTCGAGCCAACCATCAACTATAAACAGGAATTTGGAGATCACAAGGTATCCGCAGTACTTGGATATACTTATTTTCTGGAAAACGAAGAAGGTAGCGGTGTTTTTGGGCAGGGCACACAATCAAACGACATACAGGTAATCAGCGATTTACCCGCCAGTAGTTCAATTGTATTATTAGGAACCGACAACACGGCTGGTTTAGAATCTTACTTTGGTAGAGTAAATTACAACTACGCTGGAAAATATCTATTTTCTGCCACTTTACGACGAGACTCTTCTTCTCGTTTTCAAGAAGGAAATAGAGAGGGATACTTCCCCTCATTTTCTGGAGCCTGGAATATTTCAAACGAATCTTTTTGGAACGTTCCTGAAATTAATTATTTCAAGATTAGAGCTTCCTATGGAGAGCTAGGATCCACCACCAGAGAATTTTACCCAACCGATGCCATTTTCCTAAGTGGACAATCCAATGTAACTTTTGGAAACTCTGCAGCACCAGGTCTGGCACAAACGGCATTGGCAGATCCTAATCTCACCTGGGAGACTACAAAAACATTTGATATTGGTTTTGACATGTCATTATTGGACAACAAAATAAACCTAACCTTTGACTACTATTCTAAAGATATCGAAGATGTATTGGTAGCTACCAATATTCCTTCTACTACAGGAGTAAGTCTACCTGTAATACGCAATGCCGGAGATCTAGTGAATCGAGGTTTGGAATTCAATATCGATTATTCTAAAAACGATGGAGATTTCACCTATAGAATCGGAACGAATTTCTCTTTTAACGTAGAAAGCCGTGCAGGCGATATCCCAAATCCAATTCTGGGACCTACCATTGATGAGGATTTACGAATTGTAAATGCCACTCGACCTAATCAACCTATTGGTGCCTTTTATGGTTTTGTGGTAGAAGATCGAGTAAATCCAGCCACAGGGGATTTTGTGAGAAGAGATATTAACGGAGATGGAACCATAGACAACGATGATATCACACTTATCGGTGATCCCGTACCTGATTTTGTGTATGGTTTGACATTTGATGCTGCCTATAAAAACTTTGACTTTGCATTAAACTTTGCAGGAGTACAAGGAAATGAAATTTATAACCTAGGACGATATTACAACATCTTGTGGCAGGATGGTGGGAAGCTAACCGAAGTATTAAATGCTTGGACTCCTACGAATACAGATACTAATATTCCAAGAGCTTCGGTAAGCGATCCCGCAGGAAACCAGGCACCTTCTTCATTTTTTGTCGAAGACGGATCGTATTTCAGGCTGAAAACATTAGAAGTAGGATATAATTTTGATGAAGATGTACTGGGATCTGCCTTATTAAAGGATCTCAGAGTATCTTTCAATATTCAAAATGTATTTGTAATTACCGACTACAGCGGTTATGACCCCGATGTTTCTTCTACAAACGGAGGACGCGCCAATCTTAATTCTGGAGTACCAGGACTACGAGACAATGTAAACCCTCTACTAGGAAGAGGGTTAGATGCCAGAGCCTACCCTAACGCAAGAACTTTCAGTTTTGGTGTTCAGGCAACTTTTTAATCACACAATATCAAAACAATAAAAAAAGAGCAGATGAAAACATTTAACAAATATGGGCTTACCTCCTTGTTTACCCTTGGATTGTTTAGCTTACTAATCATTGCATGTTCTGATGAATTATTGGATCAACAGAATAACAATGGTACTTCGCTTAGTAACTTCGGAACTTCTGCAGATCAGGTAGAGAGTGCTGTAAACGCAGCATTCCATCCGCTTACTACTGCATTTTTCTGGGGAAGAGTATTACACGTAGGTTCCTTACAACGATCTGACGAATTTAATGTATTTCCTTTCGGTTCTAACACGGCTATGGCCGGACTTAGAGCAAACCCAGGTGATCGCTGGGCGCTAGAACCCTGGCAACAATTATACAAATCTATTGGGAGATGTAATACAATCATCCTAAATGTAAACGAAGAAGGAATTCCTGATGAAGCTACAAGAAATGGTTTATTAGGACAGGCATATTTCCTTAGAGCCTTTGACTATTGGTACTTACTAACGCTATATGGTAATATCCCATTAATTACACAAGAGCCAGACCTGGACAATTTACTTGTTGAGCAAGCCGATCCAGAATTGGTATGGCAGCAGATCATAGACGACCTAACGATGGCCGAGCAAATGCTACCCGATAGCTGGGGAGGTGATAATTTAGGAAGACCTACATCTGGTGCTGCCATTGCTTTAAAAGGCAAAAGTCACCTGTTTAGAAAAGAATGGGAACTTGCAGAAATCGAATTTAAAAAAGTAGTCAACTCAGGAATCTATAATTTACTTCCTTCTAACCGATACGGAGAGAATTTTGGATTTAGCAATGAAAATAACGAAGAGTCCGTCTTTGAGTTACAATTTCAAGGAGTTGCCAGTTTTGCCTGGGGACAGGATATACCAGGAACGGGTACTCAAGCCAACTTCTTGATCGACTATGCTTCTCCAGAAGTATCTCCGGATAGAG
Organism: Aquimarina sp. KJ22-3; assembly: GCF_055808215.1. Classification (NCBI taxonomy): domain Bacteria; kingdom Pseudomonadati; phylum Bacteroidota; class Flavobacteriia; order Flavobacteriales; family Flavobacteriaceae; genus Aquimarina; species Aquimarina sp. KJ22-3. Next base: position 4,704,690 of record NZ_CM147859.1, read on the forward strand.
GACACCTTATTAATCCATGGTTAAGAGATCTGTACGAAAACAACGGAGATGTCGTAAGACGTAATGAAACCCTGGTATATGATTATCCAGGAGCAACAGGATATGGTGGAGTCGATTATCTAACAGATTTTGCAAACGATATTGCAACCGCTACCAACGAAGGTTTGGAACCTATCTTTTCTAAAAAATATGCCGGATTGGATCTGGGTACACGAGAAGAAGTAATTGCTGTACAATTAGGACATACTATGGAAAATAATTGGCGAATAATACGCTATTCTGATGTCTTACTAATGCTTGCTGAAGCTCTTAACGAAAATTCGAAAACCGGTGAAGCAGAAATGTACATTAACATGGTTAGAGAACGAGCTCAAATTACATTACTAAATGCGCTAAGTCAAGAAGATATGAGAAATGCTATTATTGACGAAAGAGCTATGGAACTTGCAGGAGAAGGACATCGATTCCTGGATTTGGTGCGTTGGGAATTAGCGGATGATTTTCTTGGTTCTAATTCTCTTCACGGAACTCCACATCCTAAATCATTGGTAGGAGGATCATTCCAATCAGGAAGAGATGAATTGATTTGGATCCCGTTAGGTGAGATCGCAACAAACCCTAATTTAAGGCCAAACCCTGGATACTAAATAGAGATTAAACAGTTCTCATACTTTTCATTTACCAAGCAGAGAGTAAATCAATAATTGAGTTGCTCTCTGCTAACTATAACCAACATTCTTTTTTTCTTGAAAAACAGTGTGCCACATATCATTTTAAGCCTTGTTTTTATCTTTTCTTGCAAAAGAAAAAACAATGACTTCCTATTTTCTTATGTTCCGCACACTCGTACTCATATAGATTTCGAAAATACTATTCTCGAAAACGATACTATAAACGTATTAGATTTTCAGTACTGCTACAATGGTGGCGGTGTGGGTATTGGAGATTTTAATAACGACAATTTACCCGACATTGTTTTTACCGGTAATCAAACCTCCAGCAAACTCTATCTCAATCAAGGAAACTTGAAATTTAAAGACATCTCTGCATCTGCAAATTTCGAGACAAATGCCTGGGTAAACGGTGTGAGTATTGTCGATATCAATGGAGACCAGCTGGATGATATTTATCTTAGCGTAGGAGGTCCAGACTGCCTAAAAAAACAATGCAATAATCTATTATTTGTAAATACGGGCAAAGACGATAAGGGACAAATCACTTTTAAGGAACAAGCCAAGGTATATGGACTTGATGATGGTCATTACAGTCAGCAAACTTTATTTTTTGATTATGATCTGGATGGAGATCTCGATGCCTATATTGTCCATAATGGCAACACAAGAAGAGACAAAAATATCCCCATACCTCAAAAATACTTCCCGAATTATCTCCAGGACATACTATTAGAGCGTCAAAGTGATCCCGAAACCGGACAAGTATTCTACAAAAATGTTTCCGACGCTTTGGGAATACTTCATAAAGGGTTTGGCTTAGGCGTAGCCTTGGTAGATTTCAATAACGATCTACTACCCGACATTTATGTGAGTAATGATTTTATTACCAACGACCTGATGTATATCAATAAAGGGAAAAATGCATCCGGCCAACATCTAGGTTTTGAAGAAATGCATAAAACCACTTTAGCCAAACAAACCTACAATGCCATGGGTGTTGATATTGCTGATATCAACAATGATCTACTACCCGATATCATGGTGCTGGATATGCTCCCCAAAGACTATGAGAGACAGAAGAAAATGCTTGGATCAAACAATTATGATAAGTTTCTACTCTCTTTGCGGAATGAATACACCCCTCAATATGTGCATAACACCTTGCAAATTCACAATGGTATTTTGAACCACAAGGTGCTCCCTGCTTCAGAAATCTCTTTTGCTTCAGGGGTAGCAGATACCGATTGGAGTTGGGCTCCACTGATCATGGATTACGATAATGACGGAAACAAAGATGTATACGTAACCAATGGGTATGTTAAAGATATTACTGATCTGGATTTTATCAATTATTCAGAGCAAAACAACATTTTCGGTTCTCCCCAAAGCCGTAAAGAAAAACTTCAAAAATTTGTAGAACAACTCCCCGGGATTTACCTTCCCAATGTAATATTCCACAACAGAGATGGGCTACACCTAGACGATGTATCTGAAAGCTGGATCCCAGAAAAGAACACCTATTCTAACGGTGCCGCCTATGCAGATTTAGATTTGGATGGAGATTTAGATTTGATCGTAAATAACATCAATAGCCCAGCTTCTATTCTTGAAAATCATAGTGATCAAAAATCACAAAATTTCATAAGAATACAACTCAAAGGGGCAAAATCAAACCCAAAGGGTATTGGAGCCAAAATAACGCTCTGGGAAAACCAAAGTACTCAATTTCATTATCAATCTGTGGTAAAAGGATACTTATCCTCAGTAGAACCAATTATACATTTTGGGTTAAAATCCAACAAAGCTGATTCCATACAAATTGTCTGGCCCGATGGGAAGATTAGCAGGTATAGAACTCTTGCTGCCAATCAGACGATAACCGCGGAGTATGCCAATTTTCAATCTGAAATTAAACAAAAAAATTATAATCCCATATTCAAACTGAACTCCAAAAAACTAGCATTTAAGCATACAGAAAATACGTTTAACGACTATCTACAGCAACCGTTACTCACGCATCAATTCAATGCTAGTGGACCTTGTATTACAAACGCTGATTTGGATAACAAGCTAGGTGACGAGCTGTTTATCGGAGGTAGTAAAGGGCATTCTGGGCAATTATTTTCAGAAAACGAAGAGGGCTCCTATGTATCCATTCTGCAGTTTGATGCCAAATACGAAGATACTGCTGTGCTATTTGTAGATATCAATAATGACGGAGAAAAGGATCTATACATTGGCAGTGGAGGAACAGATGCCATGGGAGACAATACCTTGTTGTCTGACAGGATATATTTCAACACAGGAAACGGAAATTTCTCTGAAGCCACTGTTTTAGAAAAAATCGCTACCAACACCTCCTGTCTTGCCGCAACCGATGTTAACGAGGATGGCTTTATAGATATTTTTGTTGGTGGTGGTGTCCGTTTTGGTCAATATCCATTGGCTACACCAAGTTATTTGATATTTAATCAAAATGGGGAGTTATCTGAAAGTAAGAAGATTATTTTTCAGGATTTAGGTATAGTTACCGACGCCACCTGGGTCAATATTGACGGTACCAAAGAAAAAGAACTCATTGTAGTCGGACAATGGATGCCTATTAAAATATTTTCTATTCAAAAAGAACAGGCACGCGAAATCCCAATACAATGGACCTCTGTTGATGGAACTCCAATACAAATATCTGGGTGGTGGAACTGTATTCGTACTGCAGACATCGATAATGATGGAGACCTGGATATCATTGCTGGTAATCAAGGAATAAATGGGTTTATAAAACCATCCCATCAACAACCTGTATACGTATATAAAAAGGACCATGATCGTAACGGAAGTATTGATCCTATTTTGGCACAGTATTTTGGGAATGATGGAGAACAATCTCTAAAACCTGTGCATACTAGGGATGACGTAATGAAACAATTAGTTACCTTGAAAAAGAAATATCCGAGTTATGAGGAGTTTTCGAAAGCTACGTTTCAGGAATTACTTACGATTAAAGATCTGAAAAATGAAACTTTAAACGCTCATACTTTTGAATCTATCTATGCAGAAAATATAGGGAATCACACTTTTGTAATTCGTCCGCTACCAAAAAAATGTCAGCTCTCTCCTATCAATGATATCCTGATAGAGGATATCAATCAGGACGGGTATAAAGATGTACTTATTGTTGGGAATAATTACTCCTCTGAAGCTACCTATGGGAGACAAGATGCATTAATAGGGATATTTCTGAGGGGAACAGAAAAAGGATTGATTCCAGAAGAGACAAGAGACAGTGGTTTTTTTGTGCCAAAACAGTCAAATCACATTATCAATGCCACAGATAAATCAGGAAAAAAACTTGTATTAGCCACTCAAAATAATGATAGTATTAGGGTATTTACAGTAAACCCAAAACCAGATAGGCCTAAGATTTTACACAATTTGTAATTAGGCTTCAAATAATATAACCATATGAATAAAACCATTGCTCATAACATAGAAATACTAAAGGAGACTGACAATTTTGAAGTGAGTATTACTCCGCTTCATGAGCATGATGGAGTAATGACTTACGAAATTAGTCTTAACTCTGAAACAGCATTTCGGCCACAACCCATAACGATAAAATGGAAAATCCCAGCCATCAATGTCAAAGGGGTCTGGAAGCCTACCACCGATTTTGCAAAACGGATCATGGATGATTGGGAATTAACACATATGGAATCCAGAATTTCATTAGATGCGCCAGTTATTTCCCTGTTTGGTCACGATGACCAAAACGTAATTACATTCGCTTGTTCTGATACCATTAATGCCAAAGAACTAAATGCATTATACCGAGAAGAGGATAACCATATTTATTGTCATATTACTTTTTTCACAGAAAGGCACCATACCATATCCTCCTATAGTGCACAACTGAGAATAGATCAACACCCAAAACATTTCTCTACTGCTTTGGAGGAAGTATCCCAATGGTGGAGTTCTTTTGAAAATATGCCCCCCACTCATGTGCCTGATTTGGCTAGAGTACCCGTATATTCTACCTGGTATCAATTTCATCAAAAACTAGACACCACAAAACTGGTATCAGAGTGTAAACTGGCAGCATCGCTGGGGTACGAACTCATTATTTTGGATGATGGTTGGCAAACCAATGATGAGAACAGAGGATATGATTACACAGGGGATTGGTTCCCAGAGAGAATTCCTGATATGGCTCAATTCGTAGAAGAAATTCATCAGACCGGGATGAAATTAGCGTTGTGGTATTCCGTTCCTTTTTGTGGTAAAAAATCAAAAGCATATCAAAAATTCAAAGGTAAATTTCTAACAGAAGAACATCGATGGGCTCCAGTCTTAGACCCAAGATATCCAGAAGTACGATCTTATCTGATTAGTCTTTATGTAAACGCATTAAAAGACTGGAACATCGATGGTTTTAAACTTGATTTTATTGACGAATTCAAAGTATATCCAGAAACCGTTCTTAATCGCGATAATGGGCGAGATTATTCTTCGGTAAATGAAGCGGTAGACCGATTAATGACCGATGTTATCAACTCTTTACACGAAATCAAACCAGATGTAGTGATCGAGTTTCGACAAAAATATACCGGACCAGCTATGCGTAAGTACGGAAATATGTTTAGAGCCTTTGATTGTCCAGGGGATTCTGCAATGAACCGTGTGAGAATAACAGACATAAAAATGTTATGTGGAGAAACTGTTGTACATAGTGATATGTTTACCTATCATTCTGATGAACCTGTTGAATTAAAAGCTTTACAATTAGTGAATGCACTTTTTGGTGTTCCTCAACTTTCTATTTTGCTCGAAAACGCTTCTGAAGAGGAATTGGCTATGATTTATTTCTACACTCATTACTGGAAAAAAATGCATCAATTTTCCTAGATGGTGATTTTGAGCCCTGTAAACCTTTGGCCAACTACCCTATTTTAAAATCTACCAAAGGAACAACAACTATTATCGGCGTGTATGATGATAATATTATTGATATAAAAAACCCAACGGACAATATCGATATCATCAATGGGAAACTAAAAAATCAAGTCGTGATTAGCAGTGAAGAAAATCATGGTGCATACCATTGTACTATTTATGACTGTACCGGAAAAAAATAAAAGAATCTAATATCATGCTTTTGATCGGAGTGGTACAAATTCAGGTTCCTGCTTGCGGGCTTATTCGACTTAAAAAAAGTAAAACCTCTTAAAAGTTTCCAGAAAAAATAAGATTTGAATGAAAGCAAATACTAAAACAAAGAATACAAACGATTACATTCCATTAAACTTGAATTTATCTTTTCTATTGACTTAATAATTCAGATATTTATGAATAACAGGGGGTTACAAATCTCTTTTTAACAATCAGAAAACCCCGCTTCACACATCAAAAAAACAGTATCAATGGATAAAAAATATATTGTAGCATTTGATCAGGGCACCACAAGCACCAGAGCTATTATTTTTGATCATCAAGGGACCATCTGTGGAATTTCACAAAAAGAACTCACTCAATATTACCCTCAACCGGGATGGGTAGAGCATGATCCTATGGAGATTTTTTTGCATCAAAAAAAGGTTTTTGAAGATGTGCTACAAACTTCTAATATCTCGATAGAAGAAATTGCAGCTATAGGTATTACCAATCAACGCGAAACAACAGTGGTTTGGGATAAAAAAACAGGAGAACCAATCCACAAAGCTATCGTTTGGCTGGATAAAAGAACGGTTAAAATATGTGAAGCTTTAAAAGCAAAAAATTTAAGCCCATATGTATCCAAGAATACAGGCTTGGTTATTGATTCTTATTTTTCTGGCACCAAATTGAAATGGATTCTGGATCATGTAGAAGGAGCAAGAGAAAAAGCAGATCGTGGTGATTTATTATTTGGAACCATCGACACCTGGCTTATTTGGAAATTTACTGAAGGGAAAATCCACGCTACAGATCATTCTAATGCTTCTCGTACCATGCTTTATAACATTATTAATCTAGAATGGGATGAAAAACTTTTACAAGCATTAGATATTCCGAAAAGCGTACTTCCAAAAGTGCAGTATTCCTCTTCCGATTTTGGCAGCATTGTACACAAAGGTCAAGAACTTCCTATTTATGGTGTAGCAGGAGATCAGCAGGCTTCTCTGTTTGGTCAAGGAGGATACAAATCAGGAATCGCAAAGAACACCTACGGGACCGGATGTTTTATGCTATTGAATACTGGAAAAAAGCCTTACGAATCCAAGAATGGGCTATTAACGACCTTATGCAGCAGTATTCCTGAAGATAACATCAAATATGCATTAGAAGGAAGTATTTTTGTTGGCGGAGCTTCTATTCAGTGGCTCAGAGACAAACTTCAAATCATAGACAAGGCTTCAGAAACTGAAGAAATCTGTATGTCTACCACATCATCAGAAGACTTATATGTAGTTCCCGCCTTTGCTGGACTAGGTGCTCCCTATTGGGATATGGATGCTAAGGGAGCCATCTACGGACTTACCTTAGATTCTGGTAAGAATGAAATCATTAAAGCCACTGTTGAAGCCTTAGCTTATCAAACAAGAGATGTCTTGGAAGCAATGATAGAAGATAGTGGCAAACAGATGAAGGAGCTAAAGGTAGATGGTGGCGCTTCTGCGAATAATTACTTGATGCAGTTTCAAGCCGACATTCTTAATGTAGATGTTGATCGCCCCAAAATGCTGGAAGTAACTGCTCTTGGAGCAGCCTTCCTGGCAGGAATAAAAGCAGGAATCTGGAGCAAAAAGGATATCGCCAAGATACGTGACGTAGATCAGGTTTTTGCTCCGCAAATCACCGAACATCAGCGTAACAGAAAATATACAGGCTGGAAACAAGCGGTAGAACGCACCAAAACTGCAAACACCAATAGGTTATCGGTAAAAGAAGATGCTCCTATTCGCTTTTCAGTGTTAGATCGTAAAACACAGATACTGAAAGCACAAAAAGAAAAACACGATCTGGTGATTATTGGTGGAGGCGTAACCGGAGCAGGCATCGCCTTGGATGCAGCATCGAGAGGATTAAAAGTATGTTTGGTAGAAAAGAATGATTTTGCATCTGGCACTAGTAATAAATCAACAAAACTTGTTCATGGTGGACTTCGATATCTAAAGCAAATGGAAATAGGCCTCGTCAAAGAATCCGGAACCGAAAGAGCCACAGTGCACAAACTGGCTCCGCACCTTGTAGTTCCTGAGAAAATGCTACTCCCGCTTGTGGAAGGTGGCACCTATGGAAAGGTTATGGCTTCTATAGGGTTAAAGGTATATGATTTTTTGGCCAATGTTGAAGGTGATGATAAACGTCAAATGCTAAATGCCGAAGAAACCAAAACCAAAGAACCATTACTTAATGACGAAGGGCTTACAGGCGGAGGGTATTATGCAGAATACAGAACAGACGACGCCCGATTGACTATTGAACTTCTTAAAAAAGCAGCAACGTATGGTGCCAACAGCATTAATTATTGTGAAATGGTGTCCTTCAATTACAGCGAAGAAGGGAAAATCCAAAGTGTACAATGCTTGGATCATAATACGCAAGAGGAATTTGTGATCAAATCCAGAAACTTTGTTTCTGCTGCAGGACCTTGGGTAGATCTTTTAAGAACAAAGGATCAATCCATGAATAACAAACACTTGCATCTTACAAAAGGGGTACATCTGGTATTTTCCAGAGAACGTTTTCCACTCACTCAATCCGTCTACTTTGATGTCCCCGATGGGAGAATGATTTTTGCCATTCCCAGAGGAAGAACAACCTATGTTGGCACTACAGACACCAATTACAGCTCAAATCTGAATCGAGTTGTCGCTACAGAATCTGATGCCTCCTATCTACTGGAAGCTGTAAATCATATGTTTCCATCATTACAATTAAAACAAGAAGATATCGAATCTAATTGGGCTGGACTTCGACCTTTGATTCACGAAGATGGAAAAGACCCTTCAGAATTATCTCGAAAGGACGAGATCTTTCACTCTGACACAGGATTAATATCTATTGCAGGAGGAAAACTTACTGGATATAGAAAAATGTCGCAACGAGTTATTGATGTGGTGTTAAAAACTATGAGTTCGAAGAGAAGAGAGCAATTTTCGAGATCGCATACGGATAAGATACCGCTTACCAGTGACCCTCTTCATGACAATAACGAAGTACAAAAGTATTTAGAACAAATTGAGCTAGAGTTAAAAGAATTGAAGGTTAATGATCCTTATTATGGCCAATACCTGGTATCCAACTATGGAAAACAATCTGATATTATTATCGGTAAGGCGAGTTATTTTTTGAATGATGCGATCGAAGAGCAGTTGATTAGAGCAGAGCTATGGTATTGTATACACCATGAAATGACGAATGGATTGTCGGATTTCTTTGTAAGAAGAACAGGCAGGCTTTATTTTGACATTCATAGTGTGCACCAATATCGATCTATTGTCGAAGAAGATTTGGTAAAATACCTGGGTTGGGACGAAGATAGATTGCAATCCGAAAATCAATATTTAGATATGCTGTTACGAGATGCAGCCACCTACTATAAACACGAAATCAACTAATTATGGGGAATGAAATTAGCACTATAGATATCACGGTAATTGTTATTTACTTTATCGCAGTTATGCTCATTGGTCTTTACGTAGCAAGAAGCACCAAAACTGGCGAAGATCTTTTTCTTGGCGGAAGATCTTTTGGGTGGGGACTCATAGGATTATCACTTTTTGCATCAAACATCTCTACCTCTACCATCATCGGATTATCTGGAGCGGCATATAGCTCAGGTATTGTACAGTCCGTATACGAATGGATGACAGGTATACCGCTTATCATAGCTGCATTAATCTTTATCCCGCTATATCTAAAATCCAAAATCACCACCATTCCCGAGTTTTTAGAACTGCGTTTTGACAATCGATCCAGAACATTTTTTTCTGCGATCACCATATTCACCAGTATTGTTGTGGATACTGCAGGAGGATTGTACGCCGGATCTATTGTGCTACAAGCATTTTTCCCGGAGTTAGTAATTTGGCAAACTTGTTTAATTCTGGCTTTGGTTGCCGGTCTATATACCGCTTTTGGAGGTCTAAAAGCCGTAGTATACACAGATGCCATACAAGCAATTATATTGATTATAGGATGCTCTGTCTTATCCTATATGCTATTCGAAAAACTAGACTTCTCCTGGAGTAATGTAGTTTCCAACGCTCCAGAAGGGCATTTATCAATTATTCGCCCAGCAGACGATGAATCTTTACCTTGGCCTGGTTTAATAATGGCCGTTCCGATTTTAGGTTTTTGGTATTGGACTACCAACCAATATATCGTGCAACGGGTGCTAGGAGCAAAAAACATACAGCATGCGCGTTGGGGTGTTATACTAGCAAGCTTCCTTAAAATTGTACCACTCTTTATTATGGTAATTCCAGGAGCCATGGCCATTGGATTATTTCCAGGTCTAGAAAACCCAGATCAGGTATTCCCGACTACGGTAATGAAAGTATTGCCTGTAGGGCTTGTAGGTTTGGTATTGGCGGGATTGATCTCTGCTATTATGTCTAGCGTAGATTCTACATTAAACTCTGCCTCGACACTGGTAGTAATCGATTTCATAAAGACCAGAAAGAAAGATATTACAGAAAAACAAGTGCTCAACTATGGTAGGATAACCACCGTAGTCCTCATGGTGATTGCTGCAGTATGGGCACCTTTAATCGCAAATTTTGGTGGTATTTGGGCATATCTACAACAAATGTTTTCAATCATTGTGCCTCCTATTGCTGTTCTTTTTTTGGTAGGCGTTTTTTACAAAAGAGGAAATGGTACGGGGGCATTTTGGACTTTAATTTTAGGGACTTTGGGGGGTGTTATTTTGTTTATTCTGGGGCAAAAAGATATCTGGACACTCCATTATACCTATAATGTAGGAATCATGGTAGTTATAAGTAGTATATTATTTATAGTTATCAGCCAGTTTTCATCTCCTCCGGAAACTCAAAAGATCCAGCTATACACCTTCAACAAAGAACTATTGAAAACAGAAAAGGAAGTTTCCTGGTATCTGGATTACAGGTATCACATTGTCATCTTATTGGCGGCAATAGGTTTCTTAATGATTAAATTTTGGTAAAACGATCATTCTTTGGGAGTAATACTTTTTGATTCTTTTTCAAATGTATAAATTTGTCAACCCCCTTTGTAAAAAGAGAATCTTAATTAATTTAAAAAGAATATGAAAATTTTAGTTACGGGAGGATTAGGTTTTATAGGTTCTCATACTGTAGTAGAATTGCAAAATGAAGGGTTCGATGTTGTTATCATTGACAATTGTTCTAATTCATCTCCCGATGTTTTGGATAGAATTACCAGAATTACCGGAAAGAAACCCGTTTTTGAAGAATTTGACCTTAGAGAAAAAGACAAGGTTCAAGATTTCTTCAATCGCCATCAGGATATCCAGGGTGTCATCCATTTTGCAGCTTCTAAAGCAGTTGGAGAAAGTGTAGAAAACCCATTGTTGTATTATGAAAACAATCTTTCTACATTGGTCTATCTGTTACAGGAGCTTACCGCAAAAGCCTCTTCGAATTTTATTTTTAGTTCTTCTTGTACCGTTTATGGTCAGGCAGACGAGTTACCGATAACGGAGAATGCTCCGGTAAAAACCGCAGAATCTCCATACGGAAACACAAAACAAATAGGTGAAGAGATCATCAGGGATACTTGCAAAGTAAACACCTCTTTAAAAGCCATTTCTCTTCGATATTTTAACCCTATTGGAGCACATCTATCTGCAGAGATTGGAGAATTACCTATTGGTGTACCTCAAAATTTGGTGCCATATATTACGCAAACCGCAATAGGACTAAGAGAACAACTCTCAGTTTTTGGAGACGATTATCCTACACAAGATGGTACATGTATCAGAGATTACATTCATGTAGTGGATTTGGCAAAAGCTCATGTCGTAGCCTTACAACGCTTGATTAATAGCAAAAACGAATCGAATTACGAAGTTTTTAATGTAGGTACAGGAACTGGTAGTAGTGTGCTAGAAGTTATTCAATCCTTCGAAAAGGTTTCGGGGCAAAAGTTAAATTATAAGATTGTTGATCGAAGAGAAGGGGATATTACAGCTGCTTATGCAGATACTACAAAGGCTAATAACATTCTCGGCTGGAAAGCGCAAAGTAGTCTTGACGATTCATTAGGTTCTGCATGGAAATGGGAACAAAAAGTGAGAAGTTAGCAAACATAAATTATACTGTCCTTATACAAATAATTAAGGAGCATAAAAAAACCTGAGTAAAAATACTCAGGTTTTTTTATGCTTTATTTTGTTCTCTATCTACTAGTAGAACTTAGCTCTTTTATCTTCGATCTCTGCAGCTTCTTTAAGCGCATCAAATACAGAGGCATTAACCAATCCCGCACTTGATTTTGAAGCTTGAGAAGCGTAACTCATATATGTATCTAATCCACTCGCTGGCTCTTTCTTAGTCACCTCGATTACATATACTCCATTATTTCCAACAATTGGCTGAGAAACCGTTCCTTGCTCTAATGCAAATGCTGTTCCTACTACTACAGGCTCAGTACCAGCCCCTCCAATGGTAGGAGTTTTCATAGTTAAAGCAGCAGCAGTTTTTACAGTCTGTCCCTGTGAACTAGCAATAGCATCCAAAGAACTACCAGAAATTTTATTCTTAAGCATTTCTGCTTTCTTCTCCTTTATTAATATTGGCTTTACTGTTGGGCTAGCGTCTGCAACAGTCATCGTTCCTTTATCTGCTTTTGCAGTTAACTGAACTACCGCATATCCATCAGGAATATCAAAACGCTTGATATCACCTACCTTAGACTCCTCGTTAAACGCCCATTGAACGATCGCTCTTTTGGCACCTAATCCGGGGATGTTTTCATCAAGTTCTTTAATCTTATTTACAGGACGTACTGCCAATTCATTTTCTTTAGAAACTTCTTCAAAATCCTTGTCTCTTGCAGCAATTTGAAACTTGGTAGTTTCGGTAAAAATTGCATTGATTGTTTTTTCGCTAGGCTCAACCTTTTGAGCAACTGTAGCAACTTTTACAGTTTTTTGTGGATTTTTCTGATCGTCGATTCTAATGATATGGTATCCAAACTGAGTCTCAACGATACCTTGATCTCCTACAGCATTATCAAAACAATAGTCATTGAAAGATGGCACCATAGTTCCTGGTACAAAATACCCTAAATCTCCTCCTTTATCTTTATTAGAGTTATCTGCAGAATATTGAGCTGCCAATTCCGTAAACTTATCTGCATTACCTTTTACCACATTGGCAATACTATCGGCTAAGGCTTTTGCCTCTTCTTTAGTACGCTTTACTTCTCCAGCTGTACGTAGACCTTCCCAAGCCACTAAAATATGACTTGCCTGTACAGAATCTGGCATTTGTTTCTGTGCTATTACCTTAGATACTTTAAAGAAATCACCATCTTTATATGGTCCATATACTTGTCCTATCTCTAAGTTGTAGATCGTATCTGCTACAGCAGCAGGAAGATTCTTTTTGAACTTGAAGCTATCATCAAACTTCAATACAGAATACTGGTTTACAAATTCTTCTGCATTCTCTGCATTTCTAAATCCAGGAACAGTATCTGTCTTTTTTGTGTTTTCGTTAAATTCTGCTCTATCATCCAATAATAAAGCAACTCTTTCTTTTATTTCGTTTTCGTCTTCTTCGCTTGGCTTTTCGTTGAAGATTACATAGCGAATACTTCGAGAAGCTTCTGCTTCATACTGATCTACATTCTTATTGATATACTCTTTGATTTCAGCATCCGACACCTGAACATCTGCATCTTGAATACCAGAATATGGAAGCTGAACGTATTTGATATCTACTTTGTCATTTTCCATTTTGTAAGAAAGCTCTCCTTCTTTTAAGGTAGCTCCCACTCCTGCCTTAATCATATTAAGATAGGTCTCTTCTCTAGCTCCTTTACTCACTGATGCTTCATAGTCTAACCACTGCTGATATGCTTGAGGTGATGTTGCTTTTACATTAGCAACATATTCTTGCATTTTTAATTTATCAAAAACACCAGCTTCGTTCTGAAAAGTAGGATTGTTTGCTAATCCTTCTGCCAATAATTCGTTTACCTGATCTTTTCCAACCTGGATTCCAAGTTCATCAAATTGTTCTTCAAAAACAGCTTCACGAATTTGTTGATTCCAAACATAATTCACAGCTTGAATGCTTGAAGATCCTCCTCCAAAACCTCTAGAAGCAGCCTCTACTTTTCTAGCAAAGTCAGTTCTATCAATATCTTTTCCATTGATTGTAGCGATAGTATTCTCAGCATTTTGAGAGATAGCTCCTCCATTACGTATTAAATCAGCAAGCACGAAAGAAAAAAGTGCCAGTGCGATTATAACGATCAAAAAAACTGAGCGCTGTCTAATTTTATTTAAAACTGCCATGTTACGTGTAATTTATTCAAATATAGTGGGCGAAAATACCATTTTATTAGAATAATACCAATTAAAACACTAAAGTCTTACGAAGTTTTTTTCCTAAAATTTAGATCCCTTAATTAAAGCATTTTTATCCCTTGTTTTTTTCAGAATATAAGGGTGGATTTTGATAGATAATTCCATACACAATTAGGAGCTGAGCCAGCGCATATGTGCTCATAATCCATATATGGCTATAAGGTAAAGAGGCATAAAACATGTTTACCGCCAATAGACTATCTGAAAGCATAAAAACCAAGGCTCCCATAAGTACGAATAGATAACTTTTCTTACCCACCTCTTGAGACCTAAAATATGAACTATTTGCCATCCCCAAAATAACAATCATGTATACTAGTACAGGAATCAACATCGTCTTTAAACCTGGGTACAAAAGAAAGAACAATCCGAATCCGTACACTGCAGTCAAAATAGGAAAAAACTTATTCCTCTGTCCAAAAGCTTTATCCTTCAAAAACAACAAAATATAACAGATGTGAGCCAATAAAAACATAGCCAACCCAAGCATAAAGAATAATTGCCCATGAAATAGTAGAAAAACATCCCCTGCTAGAGAAAAAACAAGCGCCACTAATAAATAACCGAATCTGAAAAAAGGGATTGTGGTCTTGCGAAGTATAAGGAAAACAAGTAACGAGCAAACAATAGCTGGTTTGGTTACATATCTAACTTCAGGGTTTGAAAACAGGTACACAAAAATAAGATCGCATAGTACTATCATTGCATACAATGCAGCAAAAAATTTAGCACTATTATTTTGTGTTTGGAATAAGGTCAAAACAAATCAATCCTCTTCAATAACGGTTAGTTCTACGATTTCTATTTTGGTATTTGATGTATCCACAACACTAATCTTAAAGGAATCGATCAATACCTCATCATCCTTTTCAGGAATTTCTTCGGTGTGATTAACGATCATACCTCCTAGCGTCTCGTAATTCTCGCTTTCAGGTAAATTAAGTTTATAGGTTTCATTCAGATAATCCACCTCTAACCTGGCAGAAAAACGATATCGAGATTCGTCCAGTTGCTCTTCTATAAGCGCTAACGAATCATGCTCATCTTCAATTTCTCCAAAAAGCTCTTCAACAATATCTTCTACCGTAATGATCCCACTGGTACCGCCATACTCATCTATTACCACAGCAATACTTTTATGCTTTTTGGTCAAAAGATTAAGCACATCCTTTACAAACATGGTTTCAGGAACAAAAATTACAGGTAACAATATGGAACGTAAGGATTTTGGTTTTTTGAACAGTTCGAAAGAATGCACATACCCTATAATATCATCTACAGTACCATTGTAAATAATAATCTTGGAGAGACCTGTATCAATAAACAATTGACTTACTTCCTCTATAGATTGTGATTTTTCTACAGCCACAATTTCTGTTCTGGGCACCATTACCTCCCTGGATTTTACGTCTGAAAAATCCAATGCATTCTGAAAGATCTGAATTTCACTATCGATCTTATCATGTTCTTCTACGGTTTCCATCTGTTCATTAATGTAATCTCCCAATTCTGTCTTGCTGAATGCCAATTGCACCTGATCTCCGTCTGTTTTAAAAAATCGTTTTAACACTACATCTGAAACCCAGATTACGAACCAAGAAATTGGCGAAAAAAAGAGGTAAAAAACATACGCTGGCAACGAAAATATCTTGAGCAATTTGTTGGCATAAATCTGAAAAAAAACTTTTGGCAAAAATTCTGCAGTAAGCAAAATAATCAATGTAGAAATTGCAGTTTGCACCAAAAGACTAATACTACCGGCCATATTGGGATAATACCCTTCGATATAGTGCATAAGGACGTCTCCCATATAAAAACCATATACTACTAAAGCAATATTATTTCCGACCAACATGGTGGCAATAAACTTGGATGGTTTTTTGGTTAAACGGGTGAGTAGTACGGATAAGAATCCCGCTTGTTTCTTTTCAATTTCGATGTGAATTTTATTCGAGGATACATAGGCAATCTCCATTCCTGAAAAAAAAGCCGAGAGAATTAAGGAAATGACAATAACAACAAAATGTAATTCCATGAATTATTCTTTGTTATTGGCCTCAAATCGTTTACCAAAGTTTCTTTTAAAGAAGAACATAAAAATCGCGATTACGGCAAAGAAGAGGTACATCATGCTTTTGCCTCCTTCCTGGCCCCACTCTAAATACGCTTCATAAATAAAAAAGCATGCTATAGCTAGATAAGCATACTGAAAAAACTTAAATACTTTCATCATAACAATGGATTACTCCTCGATAAACATGACACCTTCATTGATTCTTGAATTCAAGATAGTAAAATCCTGATTAGCATCAAAACCGTCAGCCTCATTGATGGTGCCATCGGGCAATAAACTTTTATAGGGTTGATCTGTAAATATCCAGCTGATGTTTTGATCCCAGTACAATTGATTTGCTTGTAAATGTGTACTATCTGCCGTTTTGATATCTACATTACCTCTCATATCTATCAATCCTGTTTGTTGATAGGAGATGGCATAATCTGAAGTAATAACACTTACTTTTCCTTCTTTATCTATTACATCCAAAACAATGCCCTCGGGAAATTCATGATACCCAAAAGACTTGTTTGTAAAATCTAATACTCTGGGTGTTTTTAATACTGCAGTGAGTCTACCAGAATCTGTATACTTAAGATTTACATCAAAGGCTTCTGCTATAGGAGCCTCTTCTGATACGATATAATTTTGATTGCCCTGACTAGATTGGCATGAAAAAAACATTGTCACAGCAAATGCTGTGACAATGTATATAAGTGTATTATAATTTTTATTCTGCATTATAATTTTGGTACTCTTACCGTTTCACCAATCCAACATCCAATTTTAACAGAGGTAACACCTGGATTATTAAAGATGTCTGTTTTTGATGGTGCTTTTGCTTTATAGTTGGCTGCAGTTTTGTTAGCAGTAGATTTCAAACTTGGATCAACTTTCCCAGCTCTTCTTGCATAGTTTTCTGCTAACCAGTATACCGCTCTTTTGCTAAATACATCAGTACCACATGCGTTTGCACTGCTTGCAATCATACTCGCAATTCGTAAGTGACACACTCCCATAGAAGGCTTATATTTTAACGCTTTTCTGTAGTATGATCTCGCTTTTCCTTTGCTTCCTTTCTTTCTTAAAGTCTCTGCAATTTTGAAATATACTTTTGCTTTATCGCTAGACTTTGTTTCTAACTCTGCAGATTGGTTAAAGTAATCCAAAGCTGTAGTTGTCTTTTTGTCTTTTAATGCCAAAAGACCTAAATAATACGCTGACTTCGCAGATGGCTCTGCTTTATGTAATGCTTCTACCAACTTAAAGAATAACGGATCTTCTGTACATTCTTTGGCAGACATTCTTCCTGCAGCTCCTTTTAACCAATTGATATCTGTCTTCTTATCTTCAAACTGACCTGTATACAAAGGGATTAAGTTTTTACAATCCGCCAATTCTCCCAACTTTTGATTTACTCCGGCTTTTACCTTACTATAATTAGATAAAATAGTAGAAGATCTTTTTAGAGATTTCTTCTCCTTACTAGATAAAGCGGTACCAGCCTCTTCTTTATCAGTAAGCTCAGCAATCGTTTTTGCTTTTGCACTCTCTTCATCTTCTATTTTTTCAATTACTCCGTCATATAAATCAAAAACTTCCTGTAATTCTTTTTTCCCTTCACCATGAAGATCTACTAATAGAGAAAAATAGGTATAAACGTTCTTAGGGTTATCAACATTCTTCTTATCCTCTGTCCAAGCTTTATGTAATTCTGCAAACTGCTCTTCCTTAGATCCTATTTTATTATCATACATTAATTGCCCAATGGTCGAATGCATATCACCTATTTTGGTTTTCGCAGGAAAATACTGAAAACGCTCTTTAAGTAATTGAATCATCTCCTTCGCAATTGCTACTTTATCTCCTCCTGCCGCTTTTTTAAGCTTGTCTTTTAATAATTTCTCTCCAAACTGATATGTAGCGACACTGTAGGTAGGGCATTCTTTTCTTACTTTCCATAGGGGCTCTTCTGCTGCTGCATAATTTTTCACCTTCGCATGTTCGTAAGCTATAGATGCTGTAGTAGCACAATCTGTAGCCTGAGCATTTACATTCGATGCACTTAAAACTAATCCTGTCGCTATAACAAATAAAAATTTAGTATTCATAGCTGTATCTATTGTGTTAATTAAATTTAATCTGTCTAAACCACTGATCATTCAGTGATAAACTTATGGATACATTAAAGAACTCTTCTTTAACCAATCCAAAATCTGTCGTTCCTCGTTGACCATATTCAAAACCAATGTTTGCATTAGAGAACAATCGACCAACTGGTAAGCCAACTCCAAAAGACATGCCAAACTCATCAATCGTGGTACCATCAATTGTTAAACCTGTTTCTTCATATCGGAAACCTGCTCTATATACTACCCGACTAAAATAGCTTGTTAAGGAGTTATAATTAGGAATATAATATCCTCCCAGCCTATATTTTGAACCTCTTTCGTTATCCACATTGTCTTGCACAAACAATTGGTTGGTATCACTTCCTGAATCCGTAAACACATACTCTCCCCCAACAAACCATTGTTTGGGCTTACCAATACCTGCACCAAACTTCAACTCTGCCGGAAGATCTATATCTCGTTCTGCCAACTCTGTTTCCTGTCTATCTATAACCCCTTCGGCTCCGTTATTACCCACAATGATTGTGGCCAATTCTCGTGTTCCCTCAGCAGTTAACCCAAAAGAAGGTGTAGAAACTACAGAAGCCTGTAGTTCTAAGTTTTCGGTAATCATTTTCTTGAAATTTACCCCTAGAGACAAGCTAAATGATGACAGATCTGTGCTTGTAATTTCTCTAGTATCAAACTGAATATCAGGACGCTGCAGTATGGTTCTATTTTCAATGTTTCCAAAGTTATAATTAAAATCCAAACCAACACTTAGATTCTTGTTAACTTTAACACCTGCGGATAAAAAAACCTTATTTAAACCTCCAGTTCCTGTAAATCGTCGTTCGGCACCGTCTGCATCTATAGAGTTAAGTCTGTATCCTACGGATGTCACAGGGATAACTCCAAATCCAAATCCAAACTTTCCGGCAGGTATTCCTACAGCCAAATAATCCAAAGAGGCATTATCTCCCGAAGACGACTCGGTTTCATTACTAATTTTAAAATTATTGTATGACGTTCCTACGGTGTATGTGGTAAGTCTTAATTCTCCGAATGCAGCTGGGTTTTGTAGATTCAAATGGATACTATCGGCTAAAATACTCAATCCTCCCATCGATCTATTCTCTACCGTTCCTTTAAATTTCTGGATCCCTATTCCATAAAAAGAATAAGGCGAAGCGGTTCCTTCCTGAGCATTGGAAACTATGGCCGTAAAAGCCACTATGATTACTAAAATCTTCTTTATCATCTACTATTATTAAAAGCTAAAATGTAGTTTAATCCCTCCAACAAAAAATTAGAAGTGGCAAATATGCCATTTTTTAATCTTTTAGACAAAAAATGTGCATCTCCTCCGGTTAAAATAACTGTTAAATCAGGATAAATGTTGCAATATTCTTCAATTACTCCCTGTATTTCGTATAAAATTCCTTGAACAACCCCAGAATGAATAGCTTCATTTGTTGTGTTTCCTACATGATTTTCAGGAAGTTTAGGTTCTAATAATGGCAATTTTGCGGTATAATTATTTAAGCTCTGATAACGTAAACGTATTCCGGGAGCGATGGCTCCACCCAAATATTCTTCTTTTTCGTTCTTAAAATCGTAGGTAATACAGGTTCCAGCATCTATCACTAACACATTCTTTTGTGGATATTGATCTACAGCCGCAGCTACCAAAGCCAATCGATCAATTCCAAGTGTTTCTGGAGTTTTGTATAAATTAGAAAAGGGCATTGCAATTTTATGGCTAACAATTAATGTTTCATAAAGTTCCTGTATCCGTTTTACGGTATCAGGATTCAAATGGGATACCGAAGAGATAATCGCTTTTTGAATTAATGGGTACTTTTTATGGATATCTTGAACCTCTTGATCAAAATCATCTTGAACAATGGTTTTTTTTGCTACAATTTTGGATTGATCAAACATCCCTATTTTTATGTATGTATTGCCTACATCAATGATAAGATTCATATGTCAAAAGCTAAGCGATAAAAATACAAAACGAAATTTTTAAATTTTTCTTTTGACTATTAAAAAAAGCGTTCTATATTTGCATCCGCTTACAGCGAGGTGCCTTAGCTCAGTTGGTAGAGCAAAGGACTGAAAATCCTTGTGTCCCTGGTTCGATTCCTGGAGGCACCACCTCAAAAAGCCCGAACAATTTGTTCGGGCTTTTTTTATGATAATCAATAGTTTATTGTTATTTCCAGTAGTTATTTGCAGCAGAAATTGTTTGAAAGTTGGTCGCGATTACTTGAGAAGCTGCGGTTAATCCAGAGGCATCATTAGCATAATCCTTTCTTAGCCTTTTTAACACCTCCATATCCGGTTGTGTCGATTTTACACCCATACGAGATAACTTTATAGCCAGTTCAAAACCTTCTTGAGGTGTAGGCGTAATTAAACTTGGCAACCATACTTCTTTTTGTTCCATCTCTTTGATTTTTATGATTCAATTTTTTTCTTTCTAATTTCTAGTTCAATTCTTTTAAAACCCCATCAAAACCATTATTGGGTGATATTTTTGATGGGGAATAGTAAAATAAACAGAATGATTCTTCTCTTCTAATTTGAAGGTCTACGCTATATTGTTGCTAAGCTTTACAGACTACAACAAATTAAAAACCACAAACACTGTACTAGATATAACACTAAGAATTAGGAGATTAAAACTCAACTTAGGTTTCTGTTGGGATAGGATGGCCCCATTATAAAACATACATAAAATGGTCACCACAAACAGTTGAATCATTTGGGTCACAGAATTACCATTCATTAAAATAAACATAGCTGCTACCGATCCCAAACAACTTTGACCTATAATGGCAATAGGTGAATATCCTATAATTCCTTTTTCATATTCTTCTAAATAACTTTGATAAATTTTCATAGTTCTTATTTTTAATGAAGTAGAGCGGCCAGTAGACGCTCTACCTCTATTATTGTTAATTCATATTTTGAGGCCTACTCTTCCAAATAGCGATGTATTGATTGGTTGCCATTTTTCTAGCCGCATCTTTTGCTCGTTGTGCAAGCTTTCCTTCATAAAGTGCATCTATGGTGCTAAACCACAGTTGCAACCATTTACCGAAATGAAGCTGGGTGACCGTATGATTTAGATTTTTATCTACATCTTTGTGCGCCTTTACTGGGTTCCCCTTAAAACTAGCAACACCAAATAACGCCGTCATCCAAAAATCCGTGAGTTTCTGTATGTGTGCTGGCCATTGCTCTTCGGCCAGGTGATGATTAAAAATTGGGCCTAGTGTATCATCTTTTCGTATTCGTTTATAAAATGTAGACACCAACACCAACACATCTTCTCTATCATGTATTTCTTTCAAACGATTCATTTTAGTATGCTTTTTTTGTTTGCAGTTCTTTACCTTCAAACTGTATGTTTCGAACTGTTTGTCCTTTTCTAAAACAATAGAAAGTTTCATTGATCGTAAACCAACAGAAGTAAAATATTCCCACAGAGAATATGATATCGCCGACCATACGAAGCCATTTTAAGGTTTGTACGACAGGGGAATACAACAGTTCTGCATCTCTTGCAAATGAATATCCTTTGGTGATCGAAGTATACGCCTGGATAATACCAACAGGAAGTAAACTAAGTACTACCATGGCTATCAAACCAACATTCAAGCACCAGAAAGCAATCTTAAGTTTTGGGCTATCCCATGCTCTATCCGAAAAGAAGCGTAAACATATAATAATGAACCCCATACCTAACATACCATACACTCCAAATAGAGCGGTATGCGCGTGCACAGCTGTAGTATTAAGGCCTTGTATGTAGTACAATGCAATCGGAGGGTTAATCAAGAAGCCAAATACTCCTGCGCCCAACATGTTCCAAAAAGCAACTGCTATAAAAAAGAATATGGGCCATTTGTATTTCTGCATCCACTCCGTAGATTTCAAGAGGTTCCAATTCTCTCGAATTTCAAATCCCATCAAAGTAAGAGGTACCACCTCTAGCGCACTAAATGTAGCTCCCAAGGCAATGGCCTGTACAGGAGTCCCAGAATAATACAAGTGATGCAGAGTTCCTATAATTCCTCCTGCCAAAAATATGGTAGCAGAGGCAATAGAAGCTTTACCCGCTGTCTTAGCAGATAAGATCTTCATACGAAGAAAGATAAATGCAATAATTACGGTGGCAAAAACTTCAAAAAAACCTTCTACCCACAAATGCACCAACCACCATCTCCAGTAATTAATAACTGGTAAACTACTGTTCTCCCCATACATGAGACCCGAGAAGAAAAACATTCCTATAGCCATTACAGATATAAGCAAGATGATGAGTAGGTGTTTTGAGTCATCATTTCTTCTAATTCCATACAAAATATGTCTCCCAACCATAAACACCCACAGCACCAAACCAACGGCCAGGAAAAGTTGCCAGAACCTTCCTAGATCCATATATTCATATCCCTGATGACCGAAGAAAAAATTAGTCGTAAGGTCTAGAAATTGGTGTACCCCCAACCACTCGCCGATTAATGATCCCAGAACAATAATCAGTAAGGCAATAAATAGAAAGTTAATTCCAAAAACCTGGTATTTCATCTCTTTGCCACTAATCATTGGGGCTAAAAACAATCCAGCAGCTAGCCAGGTTGCCGCAATCCAAAACACCGCCAATTGTGTATGCCAGGTACGAGTAATCGAATATGGCAAAATGCTAGCCAGATCAAAGCCAAAAAACGCTTGTCCTTCTACCGTGTAGTGAACAGTCAAAATCCCTAGGATAATTTGTAAGCCGATAAGTAGTGAGATGACGATGAAATATTTCAATACCGACTTTTGAGACCTTACCAGTTGTAACGTTTGCATTGGGTCTTCTTCGGGATGCGTTAGCGCTTCTCCTTTTTCATGATTTCGTATATAGTAATACACTAATATGCCTATAAACAAGAGTAGTAATATGATTGAAAATCCAGACCAAATTTGAGAATCTGGGGTGATTGTATTTTCGATCAACGGTTCATGAGGCCAATTAGAGGTATACGTATAATTTTGTTCGGGTCTATTGGTACTTGCAGCCCAGGAGGTCCAGAACAAAAATGCATTGAGTTGATGTAATTTATGAGGATAGGTTAATGCTCCCTTCTGAATCGCATATTGTTCATGACCTTCAGAAAAAATAGATGCATAATACGCTGCATTTTCTTTGAAGGCCTTATACCTTTCTACAGAAATTGTAATTGTCCTGTCTTCGGTTTCAAAGGTGTTTGTTCTAATATCTTTTACCAATCTTGCTTTTAAAGCCGCTTTCTTTTCTTCATCAAGGTGCTCATAATTAGTATCAAAGTCTCTTTGAGCCCAGGAATCTAACATAAACACTGCCTCCCTATGAATCCAATCGGCGGTCCAATCGGGGGCTACATAACTCCCGTGCCCCCAAATAGATCCTACTTCCATTCCTCCTATAGACTCCCAAACGTTTTGCCCTGTTTGGATATCCTCTTTGGTCAATACGACTTCTTGAGTTTCGCCCACTATGACCTTATCTGGAATAGGTGGTTGCGTTTGATAAATTTCTGTTCCTACCCAGATTAATGCTACAAACGATAATGTAACTACTGTTATAAATCCGATCCAAATCTTTTTCATGTCTTTATTATTTTGCGAAGGAACTAATTGATTAAATCTTTAATTCTGTTGGGTTTATCATGGACGGAGATAGATAATCGAATAATACAATCCTCTACACACGTCAAATCATGAGGTACATTTTCTGCAAGAGCTACCAAGTCTCCTTTTTGGAGAAGTGTTTTTTTACCATTGACTCCAAAATCTATGGCACCCTCAAATAATTCTACCATGATGGGGTACGGAGCAGTGTGTTCTTTCATTTCTTGTCCTTTTTTCATTACAATTCTTATTTCTTTACTGGTTTTGGTTTTTAGTAAAACCGTGATAGTAGGTTTACCTTCGTTATATTGTATGTCATTTGTAAGTGATACTTTTTCCATAATAGCAGGTGTTATCTTTTGAAAATTTTTCTTTATTCTTAATTTCTTGGCAATGTTCATTCTTTGGTTTCTTCAGCAACTTTCATCATTCTTAATAGTTTACTTCCATAGATAAAGAGGCTTGCCGTTTTGCCTATTTCGAGCAATACATACCACAGATGTATACTACTATCCGGCACCTCGACTCCGTTAATGATTTGCTCTGCTCTTTGATCTAAGACCGGAAGTAACCATAGCGTTTGTAGTATTAAAATGATAAAAGGAAGGATGATATAAGAAGAAACAAACGGTAGTCGCCATACTGACGTTAATCGAAATATTGTAAACACCAATACCACAGCCAGGCCTATTTCTACTTTGTTTAAAGCCGCAAAAACGAGTTTCCCAATACTCAATCCTATTGGCGTCGTTACTCCGTCTGCCTGAAATTTCAACCAGGCCTCCATAAAGCTAATCGCACATACAAATCCAATCCATATAAAGGTGGTTGCACTACTAATGTTCAGGCTTTTTTTCATAACAGATTAAAAGATCTTTTTATCCTTTATATTTTTAAATTTTTTTATCGTTTTAGTATAGCAAGATCTGCATTCAAGTCTTCTGCTAGTGATTGTAGTGATGTACTTTCTAACATGCTTCTTAAATCATTTCTAATGGCAACAAATCTATGATGTAAAGGACAAGGAGATTTCGCATCACATTGTTTCAACCCTAATCCGCATCCCGTATAGATCGAATCTCCATCAAGTACACTTACTATTTCACTCAGCTTTGTATTCATCTTCTCCTCTTCAATGACAAAACCGCCGTAAGGCCCTTTTATGGATTTCACAATATTATTTCTTGTAAGTTGTTGAAGTACTTTTGCCGTAAAAGCCTGCGGAGAATCTATCTCTTCAGAAATAGTAGTCAAACTTACCTTATTATTTTTGGTAGTCTGCTGAGCGATAAAAATCACTGCCCTAAGTCCATATTCACAAGATTTTGAAAACATACTTCAACAATTATGGGTCAAAGATAGTATTTTTTTATAAAGGATAAAAATATCCTTTATAAAAATTTAATACCGTTTATCGTCATTTTACCATTCGCCTACACTAAACTACCATTCGTCGACACTAAAAA
Source organism: Aquimarina sp. KJ22-3 (assembly GCF_055808215.1). Taxonomy (NCBI): domain Bacteria; kingdom Pseudomonadati; phylum Bacteroidota; class Flavobacteriia; order Flavobacteriales; family Flavobacteriaceae; genus Aquimarina; species Aquimarina sp. KJ22-3. The sequence continues at coordinate 4,730,249 of NZ_CM147859.1, forward strand.
CACCCTTAAACGAAAGATCCCAGTAAAATACCTATAAAAGCCCAATCTTTGAAGTGTCAAAAAGAAACAATATTAATACCCCTAAAAACTGAAACGTGATGAGTTTAACATTTTTATTAATCGAAGATGATGAAATTGAAAGACTAAAATTTGCACGAGTAATGCAAAAAAACAATTTCAATCACAGACTACTTGAAGCCGAGAATGGAGAAGAAGCTTTAAAAATTTTAGAGAAAAAAGATTCTTTACCAGATATTATTTTTTAGATTTGAATATGCCAAAGATGAATGGCCTAGAATTTCTAAAGATACTGAAGTCCGATACATCGTTAAATTATACCCCTGTAGTTATCCTTAGTACTTCTAATAATCATAATGATCTTAAAGATAGTTATGAGACTGGAGTAGCAGGATACATCGTCAAGCCTCTTAAATATGAAGATTACGCGTACAAAATTAAGTGCATGATCGAATATTGGAGTGTAAACGAATTTGTGAACGCATAAATTTAAAACTACATAACGTATGAAAGGTATTGTTTTTACTGAGTTTTTGGAATTAGTAGAGGATAAATTCGGCTTGGAAATGGTCGATACTATTATCGAGAAGTCAAATTTACCATCGCAAGGAGCTTACACCGCAATTGGTACTTATGATTTTTCTGAAATGCTAAGTCTCCTCAAAAACTTAAGCGAAAACAGCGGCCTAAGTATAGACGATCTCTTACTCACATATGCAGAACATTTTTTTGGGGTATTGGCAGAAAGCTATCCCGATCTGATAAAACGCTATAAGGATCCGTTAGACATGTTGTCCTCTATCGAGAATCACATACATGTAGAAGTACAAAAAATTTATCCAGATGCAGAACTACCTACTTTTGAGGTACAAGAAAAAACAGAAGACAAATTAGTACTGATCTATAAATCCAGTCGAGCCATGTATAGTTTTGGCCTTGGATTGATGCGCAAGACTTTTGAACACTTTGATACTAAAGCCAATATTACTTACGAAAAATTATCGTCAGATGGAACCGAAGTAAAATTTAGTATTGTAAAAACGAATGGGTAATGATCAAGAAATATTTAAAAGAGCTTTAGCGAGAGAAAAGGCAGCGAGAAAACAAGCAGAAAAAATTCTTGAGGACAAATCCAGAGAATTATATTTTATAACGCAGCAACTTAAAAAAGCTAACGAGCAACTAGAAGATCTGGTCGATGTAAAAGAATCAGAGCTTCAAGGTGTTTTCGACAATTTGGTAGACGCCTATGTGCTCATGGACCTACACGGAAATGTTCAGGAAATGAATCAGGCGGCCGTCGAATTGTTTGGATACGATGTACGTAATGAAAAACTTAATGTGGTTCAACTGATCTATAAAGAAGATTATGAGTATGCCATGACTTCCTTTTTTAAGCTTACTCAAGATGGTTTTTTCTCTGACTATCAAGCCAGGGTGTACACCAAACACAATGGTGTGCGTACTGTACACATCAATGCCAGTATCATAAAAGATAAAAACAAAAAACCTATTGCAGCACAAGGTATTGTGCGAGATATCACCACTACCCTAGAACAGCAACGTATTTTTGAGAATCAACGACAGCAATTATCAGTAATCGTTGAAAATTCTTCTTTGGGTATCGTACTCACCCAAATGGGTAAAATTCTTCAAACCAATAAAGCCTTTCAGGACCTATTGCAGTATTCTCAGGAAGAGCTTCTGGAGATGGATGTTAAGGAAATTTCTATGCCCGACGAATACAAAGAATCCGAGGAAAACATGCAAAAGATGACCAGTGGCGAAATCGGAGGATTCTCTATAAATAAAAGGTATCGCAAAAAAAATGGAGGTATCTTTTGGGCAAAAACCAGTGTGGCTGCCGTTAGAAAACAAAATGGTGATATGCAGTATCAAGTGGCTTTAATAGAGGATATAACCGATCAGCGAGAACATGAGAAACAACGAGATTTGCTACTCAAAAACTTAGAAAAGAGTAACAAAGAGCTGAATGATTATGCACATATCGTTTCGCATGATTTAAAATCTCCTCTACGAAGTATGAATGCTTTGATTACCTGGTTAAAAGAAGATTATGAATCAGTTCTGGATGAAGGCGCACAACAATCTTTTGATATGTTGCTCAAAAAGGTAGACAAGATGGATCATTTAATCAATGGTATTCTTGAATATTCGAGCGTCGACAAAGGAGAACATATACAAAAGACCATTGATCTTAATAGCACTGTAAAAGATATTATTGATATTATTTATATCCCAGATCATATCGAGGTTACCGTAACTTCAGATTTGCCCGTGGTACAAGGGGATAATTTTAGACTACAACAACTATTTCAGAATTTAATCAATAATGCTGTAAAATATAATGACAAAGAAAAGGGTTGGATCAAAGTATCCTGCATCCCACAAAAAACGCATTGGCAATTTGCAATAGAAGATAATGGGCCGGGAATCCCAAAAAAATATCACGAAAAAATATTTAGAGTATTTCAAACTCTTGATGATAACAAAGAATCTACAGGAGTTGGACTATCTATTGTCAAAAAAATCATCGATTTGTACGATGGCAAAATTTGGGTAACTTCAGAAGAGGGAAAGGGTACCACGTTTCACTTTACTTTAAAAAAATAACTTTTATGAAATTTCAACAGTTCGAAAAGAAAAAAGATCAGGATTGGACCCCAAAAGGATCAACAGACACATCACTAAAAAACCCTTTAGTTTTAGTATTTGGTAATCGATATGCCTTGGATAATGATACCATTTATGAGGAGGTAAGACAACTTTTTCCTGAAGGAGATATCATCTTTGGATCTACTGCCGGAGAAATTATTGGGGATAAAGTACTCGAAGACTCTATTACGCTAACCGCTATAGAATTTGAAAACAGTAGCTACATGATTTATCGAGAAAACAGCATGGATCATGAAAAGGATTCTTTAGAATTAGGGAAACGACTTATCCAAAAAGTACCAAAAGAAGGTCTGAAACATATTTTTGTAGTTTCTGAAGGTAGTTTTGTTAATGGTTCTGCATTGATCGATGGTTTGGAAACCGAAATTGATGGCATTGCAATAACAGGAGGCTTATGTGGTGATGATTCCAGATTTGAAAAAACCCTTGCTAGTTACAATGAAAATCCCAAAGAAGGAGAAGTGATTTTAATAGCGTTTTATGGGGAAACTCTTGAAATCAGCTTTGCACAATACGGTGGATGGACTCCTTTTGGACCCGAACGTATCATCACTAAATCTGAACAAAACGTACTTTTCGAATTAGACAATCAACCTGCATTGGATTTGTATAAAAAATATCTTGGGGATAAGGTAGAAGAACTCCCACAATCTGCACTCTTATATCCATTGAGTGTAAAGTCTGAAAATAAAAAAGAAGCCATAGTGCGTACGATATTAAATATCGATGAAGATCAAAATACGATGACCCTTGCAGGAGATGTACCAGAAGGTTCTAAGGTTCAACTAATGATGGCCAATATTGACCATATTGTTGATGGTGCACTGCAAGCGGCAGATATTGGGATGGAAGCCCGAAAACACAAACCAGAACTGGCTATTCTAGTTAGTTGTATTGGCAGAAAACTGGTTATGGATCAAAGAGTAGAAGAAGAAATCGAAGAAGTGATGGAATCTATAGGAAACCAGGCAACCATCACTGGTTTTTACTCCTATGGCGAATTGGCTCCTTTTACTGGGTATTTAGCCTGTGAATTGCACAACCAAACCATGACATTAACATTGTTTAGTGAATAATATGCACTCATTGCTTAAAAGACAAATACGTAAGTTTTTGGACGCAGAAATTAAAGAGTCCGAAACCATTAACTCATTTCTGGAAGCCGTAAACAGTTCTTATCAAAATTATGAAGAACAATTTACTATGCTTCAAAGAGCGATGGCAATCAGCTCTCAGGAGTTATTTGACGCTAATAGAAAATTACAATTGGAAGCCGAGGAACAGAAAAAAGTAATCGCTAGTCTGACCGAAGCTACCAAAACGTTACGATCGGTTTCTTTCAAGAAGGATAAAGGCGATAATGAAAGTAAAGAATTAAGTGGTATCGAGTTGGCTAATCTTATCGAAGAACAAGCCTTGCAGATTTCAAAAATTGAAAAACAAAGAGAGATTCTACTCAAAGATCTCGAAAAAAGTAACCGAGATCTTAATGATTATGCCCATGTGGTATCTCATGATTTAAAATCTCCGCTTCGTACGGTCAACACCCTGATCACCTGGATCAGAGAAGATAATGGTGATAATCTGGATAAATCCACTCAGGACCACCTTGAAAGAATCGATTCGAACATCGAAAAAATGGATAATCTGATTACAGGAATCCTGGAGTATTCTGTAGTAGATGACAAAACTCAAAATCTAAAATCCGAAATAATTTTGGGTCCTTTGATCGATGAAATTATTGAGCTTACTCAAATACCTGATCATATTACTGTAAAGACTCCAAAAATACTTCCTGTAATACATGCAGATTCTTCAAGAATAAAGCAACTATTTCAAAACCTAATTACCAATGCTATCAAGGCTATAGATAAAGAAAAAGGAGAAGTTTGTGTTCTTTTTGAAGAGCTTCCGGATTTCTGGCAATTTGGAATCAAAGATAACGGGAAAGGGATTCCCGAAAAGTACCATAAAAAAGTATTTGAAATATTTCAAAAATTAGAATCCAAAGACAAATCCACAGGTATTGGATTGTCAATAGTCAAGAAAATTGTAGCTTTTTATGAAGGCAAGATATGGATAGAATCACAAGAAGGTATAGGGACTACGTTTTTTTTCACCTTAAAAAAATAAGTACATGAACGAAACCCCTAACCTAAATTATATCAAAGAACTGGCTGCAGGATCTGTAGAATTTGAGCAAAAGTTAATTGCTATCGTAAAACGAGAATTCCCAGAGGAAAAAAAGGAGTTTCTTAACAATTATGAAGGAAAACGATTTATAAAGGCTGCAGAAAATGTACACAAACTGAAACATAAAATTGGCATGTTAGGGTTTGAAGAAGGCTACCAATTAACAATTGATTTCGAAGAAGAGCTTAGAGAGAAAGAATATACTTTGTTTTCAAAATTTATGCTAATTTTAGGTGCTATAGACAATTTTCTAGAAACAATATAAAGAATAGATCTTATGAATTGCATAATAATCGATGATGAAGAAATGGCAAGAGTAATTATTCAACAACTATGTTCACAAGTTGATGGACTTACGGTTATTGAAGAATTTCCGAATGCAATTCAAGCCATTAAATTTTTGAATAACAATACGGTCGACCTTATTTTTCTGGATATTCATATGCCAGATTTTACCGGTTTTGATTTTATTCAAACCCTGAAAAATCCCCCTCGAATAGTAGTTACTACCTCTGATAAAGATTTTGCCTTAACCGCTTTTGAATATGATTGTATTGTAGATTTCTTAGCAAAACCTATTACCCTACCACGTTTTCTAAAAGCTGTACAAAAAGCCGAAAGCAGTACAATTGCACCTGCAGAAACAACTTCCTCAGAAGAAAATACTTCCACTAGTTCTGGAGAGAATGATTTATATGTAAATATTGACAGACGACTAATTAAGATTGATATCCCAACTATCAATCTTATCGAAGCAAAAGGAGATTATATATTGATCAAAACCGAAAAGCAGAATTATACAGTGCACTCTACCCTAAAAAAGATTGAAGAAAAACTCCCTGATGATCTTTTCTTAAAAGTACATCGATCTTACATTATTAACTTCAAGAAAATTGTAGATATCGAAGATAATAGCGTACTGATCGAAAGAGATGTAATTCCTGTAAGCAGATCCAACAGACCGGAATTAATGAAACGATTAAACCTGTTGTAACGAGCTTATCTTCTAACTTTTACAACTCGTCTACAGTAAATTACCACTTATCGATTTACCGTCCTCATCATGGTAGGTATAGGTTAATTTTGAAGTATCGAAAAACCTAAATCGTACCATTATGAAAAGAATAACTACCCTACTAATAATCATTATCACTTTTTCTTTAAAGGCGCAACAAGCTTTTGATTGTAATGATGGAACCTTTTACCAGGTAATCTCTGGAGCCATGAAGGCGTATGATCCAATAACAGGGTCTTATTCTGAAGCCTTACATACTTATACAGCTTACAATGCTGGTGGATACAATGTAGTTGATAATTATTTGTATGCCATCAAAAAGGGAGATAACCACCTTTTAAGAATCGCAAAAGATATGGTGATCGATCTTGGTGCTGTAGCTCCAAGTGGAACTGTAGTTTTTGGAGGAGGGTACGCTGCCGATGTAGATCCTGACGGAAACTTATGGGTATTTCAAAATAATAATAAAAGAACCTTTCACAAAATCACAAATTTGGCAAATTATGATGGGAGTACTTCTCCTGTTTTTGAAGTGATAGAAGCAGATGTTACCGCCCCTAGTACATGTGCAGATATTGTATACGTGAATGGTGCTTTTTACGGGGGTAGCAGAGGGAAGATCTTTAAGTGGGATTTGACCTCTGGAACTCCTGTTTTTAGGAGTAAAAATGTAGCTAACTTGCCTTCAAGTACGTTTGGAGCTGCATATGCTGATGCTAACAATAGATTGTATTTTTCTGATAATAGCGGAGGGTTGTATTTGATCAATGATTATGAAGGAGACAACCCTTCTGCTACCATGTTAAACCTTACTGAGACCACAAATTCTAACGATGGATTTAAATGTGCAAGCGGAGTATCTCCTCTTGACAGAGACAAAGATGGAATTTTGGACTCTATGGATGCAGATGTTGATGGTGATGGTATTTTGAATGTAGTAGAGTGCCAAGGAATGGATCCTTATGGTGACGATGATGATGATGGTATGTACAACTACCTTGATGGTGATGTGAGTGGTAATGGCGATAATGTAGTACAGGATGCTTTTGACAGAGATAGAGATGGAAATCCTGATTTTTTGGATATCGATTCTGATAACGATGGGATTTATGATATCGTAGAAGCAGGTCTGGGTGATGCAGATACCAACAACGATGGGATATGTAATGGTCAGGACACTAATTTTCAAGATGTAGATGCAGATGGTGTTGCAGACGCTTTTGATGCAGATCAAGGTGGTACAACGGTTACTCCATTAGATTTTGACGGAGATGGTGTTTTTGATTGCTACGATATTGACTCAGATAATGACGGAATTGTAGATATCATCGAAGGACAGAACAGCGAAACGTATTTAGGAATTTCGGGTAATGATGAAGACAAAGATGGATTAGATGATAATTTTGATGCTGATTTTGGAGGCACAACCAACGGAACAGTAAATACAGATGGTACTGATGGATATGACCATTTGGATACCGACTCTGATAATGATGGTGTTTCTGACTTCTTAGAAGCATATGATAATGATGGAGACGGTGTTGCAGAAACTACGCCTTCTGGAATCGATCAAGATGGAGATGGATTAGACAACAACTTTGACCAAAGAAAAACGAATTTCGATCCAGAAAATGGTGGTCAAAATCCAGAAAGTTTCCCTATCCCGGCTATCTGTGACAGATATAATTATTTAGGAGAATTCAACAGCAACGGAAAACCTTTATACTTAGATGGGCAAGATGTGGTAAGCCAGGAAACTTTGGACATGATCAATAATGCATTACCAGAAGGATACCCTGTACCAGATTTTAATCCGCACTATATTTCTTCAGGATATGATACCGATGTTGTAGTTCAAGAAGAAGCAGAGATCTGGGTGACTTTTGTTGGAGAAGGTGCTGGATATAGAAATACACTAGGATTCTATACCTATGATATCGACAACCCTTCGCAAACCATTCCACAACCAGAAGACATTACTATCATTTTTCCAAATGTGTCTGCTGTAGGTAGTGGAGGTGAATTAGAAGTAGGAGATAAAGTAAAAATCGGAAGCTTCCCTCCTAATACAGGTATCGGTTGGGTATTATTAGCCAATGCATGGAGCAACGGTTGTGTAGACACAGGACACTGGCAACTGCACTCTAACCCAGATTACAATCCAGAAAATGAAGAAGATTTAAGATACCATAATGTATTGTTGAATGATCCTGATAGTGAGAGAATCATCCTTGGTTTCGAAGATATCAGAAGAGACTATGCTTCTTGTGATCAAGATTTTAATGACGCTTTGTTCTACATCACAGCTAGCCCAATTACAGCAATCAAAACAGACAACTATGCAGATATTGATAGCGCTACCGATGTAACTTCTGCAAATGATGGAGGGTTAGAAAGTAATGGAGATCTTGCTAGTTTAATCGCAAAACGAAACTTCAATAGAGTAAAAACAAATCAGGTATTCAATACCAAAAAAAGACAGCAACCATTTATGCCTGAATTTGTTTCGTACAAATCAGCAAACAATGAAGATTTAAGCGTTCATTTCCCTGCTACAGGAATTAAAGGAACAGAAACTACTTATGTATCTAGTCCAGAAGATTTGGTTGGGATTACCAATGCAGCCGCTGTATTTTCTATCGATTATTATGAAGGAGAGTCCAGAGTAGCAGCTGCTCTAGCTACATCTACCAAAGGTTCGGTATATGATCATTCAAAAACCATTTGTGATCGATTAAACGGTTCAAAATTGTTAGACGTAAGAACTGTACAAATAAGAAAACATACTATCGTAAGCACAAAAATTGAAAGAGCTACAGGAGAAATCGAATATGCATTGACCTTCTCTGTAAGAAAAGCAGAATTCGAAAATGAAATCTATAGCCTATGGAATATAGGTGGCTACCCAGAAGGAGATTATATTAACTTCCAGGTATGGGGAGGAACTGTATCTCAAGTAGCGAATATCGCTAACCATATTATCGACTCTTTTGTAGCGACAAAGCCTTTGAGAAGTAATAAGTTGAAAGAAGTTGTACCTACAGTATTTGTAAAAGAAGGAGCATACGCAAATGGAAAACTAACACTTACGGTAGTTAACAAATCAAGATCAGCAAACATGCAATTTGTAGGTAACCTAAGAGCTACCGAGCAAGCCGAAGAAGTAAATACAACCAAGACTGTAGCGCTATCAGGTGCCTATAATCAGCAAGTAACCATCGATACAGGATACCTATTCGATATTGGTTTCTCAATCAAAGGTGCTGCATCATCTCAAATCGATGCCTTATATCTGGCAGACGGACCATGGGGTATTGACTATGCTGAAAACGGTGTTGTAGTGAACGATTTTGTAATCGGAAAGAATGAGAATGCAAAAGAAGACAACAAACATATTGTAGAGCGAAATGCTACTGTGAGAGGAGAAGTAAAAGAAACATTAAACTTGTTCAGAAATGTAATGCCTGGTGATTTATCTCTTGATGTAACCACATACGAAGCTGTTCAATTCGAAATGTTCAACACCAGAGATATCGAGGTGATATTAGTGACAGAAGGATTGCAAGACTGGAACAACAGATTGCGATATACCATTCCTGCTACTGACCAAAAAGAAAGTCACAACATCGCATTCGCAGACTTTGTAGATGGTAACGATCAGCCAGGAATCATAGAAAAGGTAAAAAGCGTGGTGTTCTCTGTGCAAGGTGATTATCAAAACTTCTACACTTTTGAACTTGAAGTATCTGCACTGGCCTTTGGTAAAGTTGGAAGCAACGAGGAAGAAGAGGAAGAAGATGATACAACAACCGAAGAAGAGGAGGAAGATGAAGAAGTTATCGCTGAAGAGGAAGATACTTTTGACCCAAATGCGGTGACACAGGTAAAGAACTACCCTAACCCATTCATCTCTGAAACTACTATCCAAATTCCTGGTGAACACCAAGAAGTACTCATCGAAGTAATCGATATGGTAGGAAGAACAGTACGAAAAGAATATGTAGCGGTAAACAGAAATACCATACGTTTTGAGACAAGAAATTTAACTCCAGGAATCTATCACTATATGATCAGAGGGCAGCAAATGAGAAGATTCAAAGGAAGGTTATTTATAAAAGAAACGAATTAGAGTGTTAAGTGTTTCAGATTTGGGTGAATAGCGGGAGCAGCATTAATTATCGCTCTCGCTATTCTTTTTTAATTTCATTATCTGTTTGTCGAAAAGCGGTTTTTTAAGGAAATACCATTTCAACACAAACCCAAACTCTGTAAATTCAAATCCAGCGGCAGTAGCAGAAGCGATGTTACTGTATTTCCCATATAGATTTGCCTTAAAACGATCCGTAAATCGATATCCTAACTTCCCTTCGGCTCTAAAAGTCGTAGAGGCATCTTCGTCATCCACAAATTGCTTTCCTAGCGCAGCGCTTAAACTGTAAAACAAATCGTTTTCAGCATTGCTTACTAGCTCTGCAAATACTTCCCCCAGATGAAACGTTCCTGGGCTAAAGTAGATTTCAGGCACTTGATCTTTAAACGATATATATTGATAATTTGCTCCTACCTTTACCCCTGGTCTTTTTAATACGTTATAATACAATGAGGTAAATAACAAATTCCTAACATTATCATCGGTCTGTGTAGTATAGATATATTGTGTATACCAACCTAATCTGAAATTGGTTCCCAAATTATAATTGGCAAAATAATTATTCATTACAATTTCTCGATTGATTAGATCTGCGTTGAAATTTTGAAGTTCTCTTTTGTATCCCACATCCAAACTCTGTAATTTAAAAGGTTTTGTTTGCACTACAGCTTCAGCGGTTAATTGTGTAAAATCAGTGGTAATAGCTTCAGAGTTATTAATCCCGATATTTCCTAAAAAAGAAACTCTACCGCTCAATTTATACGACATCCCCAAGGATACATCATTAGAGGTCGCTTCTACCTCAGTTCTTGTATTTTCAGTCTTTCTATAGGTATATCGAAACATCGTTTTGAATCTGGCCGAGAAGGGCACTTCGACAGCTACTCCTGCACTAAATGCTTCGTTATCCCCATTATCAAACGTGTAGGCGGTTTTTTGTTCTACAAACGGGGTATGCGAAATTTTTAAGGTCTTGATCAGCTTTTCTGCATCCGGTTGCTTGGGATAATAATATAAAGTCTTAAAAGCATACTCATACGCTTTCATATCATTTCCAGAGGCACGATAGGCATTGGCAATCCCCAAATTACCATCAAAAGAGCTGGCTTCATTACTCAAAATAGCCGAATATCGATCCAGGCTAATTCCAAAATTACTGGTATACATCCCATAAGTAGCCTCTAGGGAAGATACTTTGTTATTATCAGGAAATCCTGATTTTAGATTGCTGAGTTCTGCTTTTGCCTTTTTATACTTTTGATTCCATAACAAAGCTTGTACGTAACGCTCTTGAGTAGCTAACCACAAGGGATCATCTTTTTTATACGATGCCACTTTTTCTCGAGACAGCTCTACCAACGCTAGTGCCTTTTTGGTTTTATGCTGTTTATTAGCAACCAATGACAATCCATTAAAAGCAACAATACTATCTCTGGGCGTTGTTGCTATTTGTTGATATACTTGTTCGGCTTCTGTAAGTTGGTTGGTGATCAAAAATATATTCGCTTTATTAAGCAAAGTATCTTTATCCCCTGGAAAATCCTTCAGGTTCTCATCTAGTAATTGTAAGGCCTCTGTATACTGTTTATTTTGGGATAATGTAAATGCGTATCCCAGGCGTACAAATTTTCTTGAGGTAAGCGCATTTGCGTTTCCTGGTGATAATTGTAATGCTTTATTAACCCACTCTAGAGCTTTTGTGTATTTTTTCAAGTTCGATAAGGTATTGGCATACCCCAAAACCCCGGCAAAGCTTTTTGGATTTTCTTGTACTAATCCCTCATAAAATGTTTCTGCAACTTCAAATTGTCGATCCCAAAGCAAAGATTCGGCATAATTTAGTTTAATTTCAAAGTCATCAGGGTACTTCGATTTTAAATCGGTAAAGATTTGTATCGCTTCTCCCGAATCTCCCAATAAACCAACTGCCCGACCATAACATAATTTCGCGGTTTTATTCTCAGGATATTCCTGTAGTACTTTCTCAAAAAAACTTTTGCATCCTTATAATTTCCGCTTTCCAGATATGCAAATCCTTGTTGCATATCCTGCGCCATAATCGAGTAAAAAGATGAAAAAAATAAAAGATATAGAGCAAATCGTTTTATGCGCATTGTGTAATATCCTGGTTAATATGTATGTTAAAATACACATTACTTCAAAAAGTCGCTATCAAAATGGAGAGAAGTTTTTTAACTCTAAAACGCACTTTGATCGAATTTGACTTTTTTTAACATTTTTTACTAAAAAGTCATCCAAAAAAGAGGGTAAAACCGCATTTTTTTAACTCATTTTTACTGAGGAAATCCGCATTATTGTTAACAAATGTAGTACAAAGACTACTTTTTTTGAAGAAAAAATGTTAAAATTTCAATGAAAAACAACCTATTTTCGATGAAATACACAGTTTTTGGTACTTCCGTAGAAAAAATGAGGTTTTGCCGTAAATAAGTTTTACAAATACTTGTTAGTTTTACAATGTGCTGAGATACAAATCCTTATCACAAAACAACATTTACTTCGTCAAAATTGCTAAACCTTCTTCTAAACCCCAGAAGAATGCAACTGAAAAAAGTTTAGTAACCCTAATTAAATATATATACATAATAGTAAAGTAAGTTTTCGTCAAAATGTCAAATAGTCTTCAATCGCCCCAGAAGAATGTTTAACATAAAAAAACTAAGAGAAATAGAAATATAATGTATCAAGAATACTTCTACTTGTAATTGCCCCTGAAGTATTCCCCCAAAATCTTAATTATAATGACGAAAATTACTGGAATTATTATTCCATGCTATAATGAATATTATAGACTGGAAAAGGACAAATTTTGCCAATTTTTAACCAAAAACAACAATTATCACTTCTGTTTTGTAAACGATGGTAGCGCAGACAACACCTTAGAGCTACTACAACAACTAAGACAATTCGATCCCAATAGAATATCGGTAATCGATCTGGAACAAAACCAAGGAAAAGCATCTGCAGTACAAGCAGGAGCCAATTACTTAAAAGAATTAGATCATATCGATAATATCGGATTCCTGGATGCTGATCTTTCTACTTCGTTGGAAGAAATGGACAATCTGGTAGAAAAACTAAATGCAAATCCAAACCTAACCATGGTATTTGGATCCAGAAAAGCAGAAGAAGCTAACAATATAGAGAGAAGCTTTATTAGAAACTTGTTATCAAACTTTGTAGGATTCTTTATCAGACACATCTTACAACTACCTATCAAAGACACACAATGTGGTGCCAAAGTATTTAAGAAAAGCATCATAGAGAATGTATACAGCCAAAGATTTATCAGCAGATGGTTATTTGATATCGAAATCTTCTTAAGATTGAAAAAGCATATCGGACTTAAAGATCTGTTGAACTGCATTAGCGAAGAACCACTAGATAGCTGGATCGAGGTAGAAGGATCTAAAATAACACTTAAAGATTCATTCCTGATCCCTATCAACCTGTTAGCAATATGGATAAGCTACCTTAAAATCAGTACAACTAGTAAAAAAATAACAGAAAACTTAAAATTTAAACTAACCACTATATGGTAAAAAACTACTATCAAAACCTTATATAAAGCATTAAAACAGTACTACATACATGTAAAAGATACCTTATGAAAAAAACAACTACTTATACCTTTAAAAAAAATATTTACCGAGACTACGGTTTCCCATAACATCAGTATTCAATAATTTTTGATCTTAGGGAAGAACGGGAAAAACAAGAATTATGGACAATTTATTTAATGTATATCAGGAGATTAAATTAAAAGGAGAAATTGGAATTTTAAGACGGAACAATATCCAAAACAATTCAAAAAAAACATATCATATCCGCGGAAAACTAAAATACGGGAAATTAGTCGAGGATGAATTTTTCAACAAATCAGACGAGCTTTTGTATCGCGTAGAATACTTTATCTCTTACGACAGTAACTATCGATATATCAGAATTAAAGATGAAAAAAATTCTGCCTGCTACGAAACTGAAGATTTACCGTATTTAAACATATCCGAAGGCAATATAGTAACCCTTAAAACTGGTGGACCTAAAATGGAAATCATTGGGTTTAACAAAGACTATGTAAAATGCCAATGGAATGATCAATCTGGAGTTAAGTCGGTGTATTATCCTTATTACTCTCTTGAAAATGTATCAAAATAATTTTCTATATCGTTCTCAGCGCCTTTACGAATAACATTATAAGTTATCGACTCCCCCATTACTATAAAGACATAACTGCCAGTATTTACAAATGGCAAGATGAATGGCATACATTGTCATTTACCCCAGAATAATTACGACTTGAATTAAAATTATACACCCCAATATTCTGTATAGTTTTAAAACAACTAACGTATCGCATACCTCATGATTTGTTTCATATCGTCAAAAACATGTATTTCAGTATAGTATGAAATACACAAACTTCATCACAATCACATTCTGAATGCTGGCTTAAAATTTTTGACGTTTAACCAATTTTATGAGATATGAAACAACACTACTCCAATGTATGGATCTACCTTAGTATTATCTTACTAACCATTCTTGCTTCTTGTGAGAAAGATGACATTACTACATATAACCAACCTCAAATACAAGAGGTGACCATAGCCAAACCTGTTAAAGACACCACTTATACTGACGAAGAACTGTTAAAAGTTCTGGATGAGGAATTAGAATTTTTGGAAAATGACGAAAAAGCCGGGATTGTGGATATCTCGCATATGGATATTGTAAAAGAAAATCCAAAAAAAATCTATGTGCATTACCTACCTTGGTTTCAAAGTAAAGATTATGATGGATACTGGGGGCAACACTGGACGATGGCTAACCAAAACCCTGATCAGCTAGATGAAAACGGCAATGCACAAATTGCATCCTATTATTATCCAATGATTGGTCCATACTCTTCAAACGATCCAGATCTGCATGAATATCATTTCCTTACCATGAAATTATCAGGAGTTGATGGAGTTATATTTGATTGGTACGGAAGCAAAGATCTTCATGATTATGCATTAATTAAACAATCCACAGAAACTTTTATAGAGACCTTGGAGGATCTGGGACTTAATTTCTCTATAATGTACGAAGATCGAGTAGCGATGCAAGCTGCACAAGCTGGTCTATCCACTAGTACAGTTGCGGCTGCACAAGAAGATTTTTCATATATCAATCATACCTATTTTTCTAGCCCAGAATATATGGAATACGATGGAAAAAAATTATTATTCGTTTTTGGACCACATCATATCAATACCGAAAATGAATGGAATGAAGTATTCGAAGTACTCCCCGAAGAAAATCATCCCAACTATTTAACCTTATGGGCCGCTAGCAACCGTGTTGGAGCTAACTCTGCCGGTGAATTCTTATGGGTAGATAAAGATCATCTATTAGCGCATGAGTATTATTACGATACTTACCCCGCTTTGAATATGATTACCGTAGGATCTTCATACCCGGGATTCAAAAGTTTCTATAAAGATGGTGGATGGTCTGATGGAATTAACGAATGGAGCATTGACACTGATCAAGGCAATACTTTTGTAGAAACGCTTAATTATACCCATCATGAGCAATCTGATTTTATTCAAATTATCACATGGAATGATTTTGGCGAAGGAACGATGATAGAACCTACGGAAGAGTTTGGTTTTATGTATCTACAAATCTTGCAACAATATACAGGTGTTCCCTTTACACCAAATGATCTGCAGGTAGCGGCAGACTTATATAAGATCCGAAAAAAGTTCAAAAATAACAACCTGGCACAACGCTTATTAGATCGAACATACGAGTATGTAAAAGAATTGAAACTACAACGTGCTGATCAAGTGATAAAAGCAATTAACCGTTTTTTCTAATATAGAAATCAAAAACTTAGAAATTATGAAGCATATATACCAGACCAATACCCCAAACTATTTTTTAGCCAAGCATTTGCATTTGACGTTTTTTGAAATTTTTAAGATTTTTTTATGTTAAAAAAGGGCGAAATCAGGTCTATTTTTAACCAAAAATTGTTGAGGAAATCCACATTTTCGTTAACATATGTAGTACAAAGACTACTTTTTTTGAAGAAAAAATGTTAAAATTTCAATGAAAAACAACCTATTTTCGATGAAATACACAGTTTTTGGTACTTCCGTAGAAAAAATGAGGTTTTGCCGTAAATAAGTTTTACAAATACTTGTTAGTTTTACAATGTGCTGAGATACAAATCCTTATCACAAAACAACATTTACTTCGTCAAAATTGCTAAACCTTCTTCTAAACCCCAGAAGAATGCAACTGAAAAAAGTTTAGTAACCCTAATTAAATATATATACATAATAGTAAAGTAAGTTTTCGTCAAAATGTCAAATAGTCTTCAATCGCCCCAGAAGAATGTTTAACATAAAAAAACTAAGAGAAATAGAAATATAATGTATCAAGAATACTTCTACTTGTAATTGCCCCTGAAGTATTCCCCCAAAATCTTAATTATAATGACGAAAATTACTGGAATTATTATTCCATGCTATAATGAATATTATAGACTGGAAAAGG
Organism: Aquimarina sp. KJ22-3; assembly: GCF_055808215.1. Lineage (NCBI taxonomy): Bacteria > Pseudomonadati > Bacteroidota > Flavobacteriia > Flavobacteriales > Flavobacteriaceae > Aquimarina > Aquimarina sp. KJ22-3. The sequence continues at coordinate 4,746,895 of NZ_CM147859.1, forward strand.
ACAAATTTTGCCAATTTTTAACCAAAAACAACAATTATCACTTCTGTTTTGTAAACGATGGTAGCGCAGACAACACCTTAGAGCTACTACAACAATTAAGACAATTCGATCCCAAAAGAATATCGGTAATCGATCTGGAACAAAACCAAGGAAAAGCATCTGCAGTACAAGCAGGAGCCAATTACCTAAAAGAATTAGATCATATCGATAATATCGGATTCCTGGATGCTGATCTTTCTACTTCGTTGGAAGAAATGGACAATCTGGTAGAAAAACTAAATGCAAATCCAAATCTAACTATGGTGTTTGGATCCAGAAAAGCAGAAGAAGCTAACAATATAGAGAGAAGTTTTATTAGAAACTTGTTATCAAACTTCGTAGGATTCTTTATCAGACACATCTTACAACTGCCTATCAAAGACACACAATGTGGTGCCAAAGTATTTAAGAAAAGCATCATAGAGAATGTATACAGCCAAAGATTTATCAGCAGATGGTTATTTGATATCGAAATCTTCTTAAGATTGAAAAAGCATATCGGACTTAAAGATCTGTTGAACTGCATTAGCGAAGAACCACTAGATAGCTGGATCGAGGTAGAAGGATCTAAAATAACACTTAAAGATTCATTCCTGATCCCTATCAACCTGTTAGCAATATGGATAAGCTACCTTAAAATTAGTACAACTAGTAAGGAAATAACAAAAACTGTAAAATTAAAACTGAATTACAATATGGTAAAATAACTACTATCAAAACTCTATATCAAGCATTAAAAAAATAATACCAAGTACGCATAAAATATACCTATGAAAAAAATAACTACTCTCTTTATATTGCTTTTTGCCCTAGCTCCACCAAGCTATGCACAGCAACCTTTTGATTGTAATGAAGGTAAGTTTTACCAGGTTATTTCTGGTGCTCTACGTTCTTACGATCCTATTACGGGGACCTATTCGGACCCTCTACATACCCATACCGCATACAATGCCGGTGGATATAACCCAATAGATAATTTCCTGTATGCGATTAGAAACAGCGATAAACACTTATTACGAATCGGAGAAGACTTTATTTTAGATTTAGGAGCTGTAGCTCCCAATGGAGCGATCCAATTTGGAGGAGGTTATGCTGCAGATGTTGATAGCGAAGGAAACCTATGGGTGTTTCAAAACTCATTAGACAGACGTTCTTTTCATAAGATTCTGAATCTTCAGGATTACGATGGAACTTCTTCCCCTGTTTTTGAAATTGTAGTTTCTGATCAAGCCTCACCACAAACCTGTGCAGATGTTGTATTCATAAATGGTAATCTATACGGAGGTAGTCGAGGTAATGTTTACAAATGGGACCTTACTACAGCGACACCAGCTTTTAGCAGTAAATCGGTAACTGATTTACCTAGTCATACTTTTGGTGCAGCTTATACCGATACTAGTAATCGTTTGTATGTATCGAGTAATCAAGGAGGATTGTATTTGGTAAATGACTATGAAAATCCAGCGCCTTATGCAACGCTATTAAATAATACTGAAGTCACCAATTCTAATGATGGTTTTAAATGTGCTATTGGTATTTCTCCGGTAGATGCCGATCAGGATGAAGTCTTAGATCCTTTTGATAAAGACACCGACGGTGATGGGATACCTGATCTTGTAGAAGGTGGAGGAATAGACCCTTATGGAGATGATGATGGCGATGGTACCTTTAACTATCTTGATCCTGATTTTGGTGCTACATGTAATAGTGGTGTATCTCTTGCTTTTGATACCGATAGAGATGGTGTACCTAATGTATTAGACCTAGATAGCGATAACGATGGTATTTTTGATATTGTTGAAGCAGGCTTAGGAAGCTACGATACCAACGGTGATGGGTATTTCAATTCTGAAGATGATAACTTTGTGGATTCTGATCTTGATGGAATTGCAGATATCGTTGATGTAGATCAGACCGGGGTTGCATTCTTCCCAGCAGATACTGATGGAGATTTAATCTACGATCCCTATGATATTGATGCCGATGGAGACGGAATTATAGATTTGATAGAAGGGCAAAACAGCGGTAGCTTTATAACATTATCTGGTAACGATACTGATAGAGATGGAATGGATGATGCCTTTGATCCCGACCAGGGAGGGACTCCACAAGGATATGTAAATACCGATGGTACCGACTCACCAGATTTTCTGGATACAGATTCTAATAACGACGGAAAGCTTGACCATGTAGATGCTTATGATACCAATGCCGATAATGTTGCTGATACTGTAGCTGCAGGAAGCGACTTTGATCAGGATGGACTTGATGATCATTTTGATGTAAAAGAAACCGTTTTTGATTCTGAAAACGGAAATCAAACACCAGCGAGCTTTCCTGTATTGAGTATAGGAGAACGCTATCAGTACCTTGGTACTTATACTGCAGAGGGTACTCCAAATTATCTGGATACCAACGAGACCTTATCTACAGATTATATCAATAGAATTGACAGTGCATTACCTGAGGGGAATTCTATACCCAATAACAATCCTAATTACATTTACTCTGGATATGACACAGATGTTATTTTGGAGAGTACGGCTAATATCAAAGTGACCTTCATCAACGAAAATACCACTTACAAAAACACCTTAGGATATTACACTTATAATATCAATAGTCCATTACAACAAACTCCTAGTCCAGAAGATATTACCTTGGTGTTCCCTAACGGATCTAAAACCGGAAGTGATGGTGGATTAGTTGCTGGTAATACGGTAGATCTAGGGAGTTTCCCTGCAGACACCGGTATTGGCTGGGTACTTCTAGTTGACGGATGGAATGGAACTACTGTGGATTCGGGATTGTGGCAAATTTATACTAACCCTGATTTTAATCCAGAGTGTGATGAAGCATTACGCCCCCACAATATTTTATTGGCAGACACTGCAAATCAGACGATTGTTCTTGGATTTGAAGATGCCAGAAGAGATTATCCATCTGCTGATCATGATTTTAATGATATGCTATTTCATATCAGTGCAGATCAATATTCATCTCTGAAGACCACTAATATCCCAGAGCTTACTGAAGAAGGCGTAGTGACCTCTGGAAACGATGGTGGATTAGAAAGTAATGGAGATCTGGCGAATTTGATTGCCAAAAGAAACTTTTTGAGAGCAAAAACAAACAAAGTATTCAATCAGAAGCGTTTACAGGAGAAGTTTTCGCCAGGGTCCAGAAAATATCGTACAAAAAATGGAACAGATCTTAGTGTTTACTTCCCTCCTACTGGTGCTGCTGGAATTGAAACTTCGTATGTTTCTAGCCCAGACGATTTAATCGGAATCACCAATGCGACTGCTGTTTTTTCTATTGACTATTACAACCAGGAAAATCGAGTTGGTGCTGCTCTGGCAATGACCACCAAAGGAGGAGTTTATGATCACTCAAAAACTATTTGTGATCGACTTAATGGTTCTATCATCGAAGATATCCGAACATTACGAGTAAGAAACTTCGATTTGGTAAACACCCGAATCAAAAGACCAGGAGGAGAAATCGAATATGCGCTACATTTTTCTGTGCGACTTGACGAATTTCAGAATGAATTGTATAGTTTATGGAATATTGAAGCCTATCCAGAAGGAGATTATTTGAATTTCCAGATCTGGGGAGGATCCATCCCTCAAGCCGTACATATAGCGAATACCATTATCGATCAGTTGGCTATAGAAAAATCATTAGGAAAAACATTTATTCCTAACAATATCCCAGAGATATTCATCCAAAAAGGATTTTATAGAAATGGACAATTGACACTGAGCATAGTGAATAAAGCACAAGCCAATCAAATTAATTTCAGAGGAAACAAAAGAGCGACTGAGCAAGATAATGAAGAATTAATTACTAAAAGTATTCCTTTATCTGGATCTTATTTTGAAACCATTAAAGTGGATACTGGTTACTTATTTGATATTGGTTTTGCCATTACAGGTGATGATCCAACAAAAGCAGATATCTTATATCTAGCCGATGGCCCTTGGGGTGTTGATTATCAAGAAGGAGGAGCAATAATTTCTGACTTCAACATTGTACAAAACAAAGCTTCAGAACAAGATACGGATGACTATCTGGTAGAAAGAGATGTAACAGTACAGGGGTCTGTAAAAGAAACGATGAATCTATTCAGAAATATCCTTGGTGGAGATCTTACCTTAGATGTTTCAGAATTTATTGGAGTTACTTTCGAATTACAAGCCAATACCGATGTCGAAGTCATTTTAGTCTCCAAAGACCTCATCGATTGGAATGATCGCTTACGTTACAAAATAAAAGCTAATGACTCACTGCAAACCTATACTATCGCATTTACAGATTTTGCCAATAAAGCAAAACAAAATATGACTATCAGTGATATCAGAAGTGTAGTATTTTCTATTCAGGGAGATTATAAGAACGCTTCTCCGTTTAAGATTGAAGTGAAAAACCTTGCTTTTACCAAGACACTTGGATCTGAAGATGAAGAAATCGTAACCGAAGAGGAAGACACCGAAAATGTGGCGCAAATCAGAACTTCGGTACGTAACTCCCCTAATCCATTTAGTAGTCAGACCACTATAGTGATGCCTACACCAAATGAAAAAATTACCATTTCGGTGGTCGATATGTTAGGAAGAATTGTACAGGAAGAAGAAATTACAAACGATGGTGCAATGTCTGACACCTTCCTATTTACAGCCAAAAATCTAACACAAGGCGTTTATAAATATATCATTAGAGGAGATAACTTTAAAGTAAGATACAAAGGAAGTTTCCTTATAAAATAATCAAAAGTATTTGTTTCAGGTTTGGGTAACATTGAAGCATCTTATTTAACTATAATTATTTGCTGTTGGCTGCTGTACTCTATGGGTAGAGTGCAGTAAGCTTAACAGGAAAAACACAAAACTTTAATTGTTTCCCCACTTAATTAATAGCGTATAAAGTACTATCTTTAAGAATATGATCACGAGCCTCAAGGTCTTAAAACAAATCTCTCCAGAACAGAAGTTCATGGCCAGCGTAATTATCGTTAATGGCGGGAACTATCTATATAATTTGTTGCTGGGAAGAATCTTGGGTCCGGAACAATTTGCAGATGCTGCATTATTAATTACCTTTTTGCTAGTACTTTCTTTTATTGCAATGACATTCCAATTGTCTACTGCAAAATTCTCGGTGTTATTTGAAAACTCCATTTTTAATAATTTTATCAATATCATTCATAAATATGCAGCGATAACTGGTATTGTATTTGGAGTTCTAATTATCATCTTTGCTGGCCAACTGCAGCAGTTGTTTAACACACAAACTTCCCTAATGTTTACCATCTTTGGTATAGGAGTACCCTTATACTTCGTGATGAGTGTAAACCGAGGTTTTTTTCAAGGGATTAAGAAATTTGACAAATTGGCCATCACTTATCAAGGAGAAATGATAAGCAGGCTCCTGCTAACCCTTGCATTGATATATACCGTAAATCTTCAATCCTCTATTCTGGTTTCCTTGGGTATTGCTTTATCTTTTGTATTTGGTTTAATCCCTTTCCATTCTGAAGGCGTACAACCTTTCAAAAAATATCAACTCCCCATTGCAGAGAACAAGTATATCCTTAAATTCTTTATCCTCACAGCATTTTATGAATTGAGTCAGATCATTATCAATAATAGTGATATCCTTTTGGTAAAGCATTATTTTGATACCTATAACGCAGGATTATATGCCTCATTGGCGTTGATTGGAAGGGTAGTATATTTTGTGGCCTGGATGTTTGTCATGCTGTTATTACCAAAGGTAGTACAGCGGCAAAAAGACGGCCTATCATCGGCTTCTATCCTTTTTAAATATGTCTTTTACATCACACTCTTATCAGCTGCTATAGTTATTGGCTGTTATCTTTTCCCAGAATTTGTAATCAATATTATGTTTGGGAAACAATATATAAGTATGGCTCCCCTACTCTGGAAATATGCTATTGCTACTTCACTCTTTGCAATATCAAACATATTTGCTTATTACTTTTTATCACTGGATCAATACATCCCTGTGATTATCTCTTCTTTACTTGGTATACTTCAAGTAGTGCTCATCATCTTATTTCACGATTCTTTATTACAAGTCGTCATCATGCAAATCGTTGCAATGGGCATACTGCTCATTTTCCAACTCTTGTTTTTTGCAGGTTATCAAAAAATAGCTGCAAAACACTTAACGAAAGGTTAGCACCTTTCATCGAAGGAAAAATTCTTCTCAGCGAAGGATGACCTGTATTACCAAAGAAAAAACAGAAATTAGAAATAAATAACCTTTAAAAATTAGAAGTTATGGCACTGAAAATAACCCAAAATCAAGGAATCTATCAAGTAAAAGGAAGTATTGTTGCAGAGAATGTAAACTCTCTAAGACGTCATTGCGAGCAATTGCTATTTAGTACCGAAAAAGTGATTCTCTGTCTAGATAAAGTAAAAAGAATAGATGCTTCTGGTGTTCATGTGCTCAACTCTTTGTTTAAAAATGCCATGAAAGAAAACAAAATATTCTACATCATCGGCAGACAGAACGAGCAGGTAAGAAATGCTTTTGGAAAAGTAAACTACATGCTTAAGAACGATTACCTATAAATCACTAACCCCAAAATCTAGAAATCATGAATTTACAAATTGTACAAAACGCCAGAAAATTTGAAGTTATTGGAGATTTCACATTAAATAATACCATACATGTAAAAGAACATTTTAATTATTTACTTGATCACTATGACGAAGTTGTGATGTCTTTAAAAAAAGTACAAAAAATTGATCATAAAGGTATACAGGTACTTAAAGATATTTATTCCAAAGCAAACCGAAGAAGTAAAGTATTATTTGTTTTTGGTAGAGATAACAATATTATTAGAAAGGCTTTCGAAAAAAATAAAGTAAATTATATTTTTAAGGAAAACTATTAATCGGTAAATAATCTATTCGTTACTGTTGTTTTTTTGAGATAGATCTTCTAAATTGTAAGTAATTAAAGACGTACCCCTATTCGTCCTAAAATCTTGAAATCAACTTACCCCTTCGTATTTCGGATAGATTTTAATTCGTCTTGGTCTATTTTTTTCCAATAAATTAAAACCTTTATGAAATTAGCTATTGTAACTGCTTATCCCCCAAGCAAGGTAACTTTAAACGAATACGCTTACCATTTAGTAAAACATTTTAGACAACAGGCAGATGTATCTGAGTTAATCATTTTAACCGACATTACCCCAGAAGAAGCTGATGTTAATTTTACAGAAGAAGGATGCAAGGTTACTGTAAAACAATGTTGGAAATTTAACAGCTATCGTAACATCTCTTCTGTGATGAAGGCTGTAAAACAGACCAAGCCCGATGCTATTTTGTTTAATCTTCAGTTTATGAAGTTTGGTGATAAAAAAGTGGCCGCAGCGCTAGGATTACTGCTACCTTTATTATGTAAAAGAAGAAAGATTCCAACCATTGTTCTGCTGCACAATATCATGGAGCAGGTGGATTTGAGCAGCGCTGGTTTCACAAAAAACAAGCTATTGCAGAAGATCTATAATTTTATAGGGACGACACTTACCCGATTCATACTACAAGCGGATTACGTAGCAGTAACCATCAGTAAGTATGTAGATATTCTGGAGGAGAAATATAAAGCAAAGAATATAGTGCTTATTCCGCATGGTACCTTTGAGTTGCCAGAAGAACCTTCGTACCATCTCCCCGATGGCCCTTTAAAAATAATGACCTTCGGGAAATTTGGCACCTATAAAAAAGTAGAAATACTCATTGAGGCCGTACAGAAAATTAGAGGTCGTACCTCTGAAAATCTAGAGGTGGTCATTGCGGGAACAGACAATCCAAATGTTCCTGGATACCTTGATACTATGAAGAAAAAATACCACGACATCCCGCAACTAACCTTTACAGGTTATGTTGAAGAAGAAGATGTTCCCAAAATTTTTACAGAGAGTGCAATGGTGATTTTTCCATACACCTCTACTACAGGTAGTTCTGGAGTATTGCATCAAGCAGGGAGCTACGGTAAAGCGGTAGTGATGCCTGATTTGGGAGACCTTTCTATTCTGGTTAAAGAAGAAGGATATCGAGGTGAATTTTTTGATCCCAAGAGTGTAGACAGCCTATCGGATGCCATCGAGAAAATCGTTAAAAGTCCCTCATATAGAAATGAACTTGGCAAAGCCAATTATGACGCTGCCACTGCATTCCCAATGAGTAGAATTACCGGGATGTATCTTGAGAAATTTACTGAGATCAGGCTTGCTTAATGCGAAATGTACTGAAAAGCTTCTTTTTTATTTCCAGAAGCATCGATAAACCCAAAGTGTTTTTGTTTGTGTTTACGCCAGGGTAATCTTCCAACAACGCTACTGGGAACATTCTGAAAATCATACAAAGTCCATGAGAGATAGTGAATATTCTTTTTCTTGATTATCCCTTGAAAGGTTTTATGGTAATCAGCTTGATTTCTCTCTGAAGATCCAAACGGACTCCATAAACCTCTGTTAGAGGACAAACCGAATTCCTGCAATACCAACGGTTTATCTACCTTAACATCCAAAAATGAAAAATCATTATCGAAATCATCGATGTCTTTGTAATAATGAAAAGATACTATATCTACTTCTTCATTTAATAAGGTAGCCGACTCCATATCAGACCACCCAATAGTCACCAAATGATTAGGATCGTGTTCTTTGATTTGATGGATCATTTCTTTTAACCACCCTGTAACATTCTCCTTTCCTCTGCTTTCAAAATCCAGATTGGGTTCATTTTTTACATCCCATGCCAATATAGCTTTATGATCTTTAAAACGACCAACGATTTGCTCGGCATGTCTATGAGTGAGCGTCCAATCTAACACCGAATAGTCTCCATAAAAATCAAAAAGAGTAGCCACCACCATCAGCCCTTTGGTTTGAGCCATGTTAAGTACCTTTTCTAACTTCTCTAGTTTTTCGGTATCCAATTGTTCTTTCCCAAATTCTTGATAGGGAATAAAGATTCGTATGGTATTCAACCCGGCTTCCTTAAGAATATCAAAGTCCTTGCCTATGACTTCGATATCAAAATCATCTCCAAACATATCCCAAGGAGTTTTCTGCGGGTAGTAATTGATTCCTTTCATCTGATATTCCTGATCATCCACATAAATCTTATACCGAATCACCTTTGCAAAACCATTCGAAGATTGTTGGTTTTCCTGATGATTACTTTTTTCTTTTACCATATGCCGTATTCTCCAATAGCCATCTTCTAACAACAATAAAACCTTGTAATTGGATATCTCTTTAGCTTGAAATAGTAATTGATTTTCTTGATATATATGTTGATATTCTTCTACCCCAGAATCACTAATTACTGCCAGCTGTCCATCTGCACTATAAAAATCCAGTGAGAGATTGTGTGTTATCGTTGTACCATGAATAGAAATCTGATTGGATTGATTGGCCTCTATCATACTCACAATATTCTGCATTGCACTTGTGGTATAATAATCATCGATAGCTTTTAACTCGTTATTTTGATAGGCCACATTACGTACATACCAGGCATTCAGATAGTCAGTTTGTATGTCATTCATGGTTTGCTTTTCAATAGGCCTTCCTGGATTGATCGTATCTTTCCAAACCAATTTTGGCAGATACACCTTTTCTTTATTCAATGCGACATGTAACATTGATGAACGATCAGCACCTGTATTGAGATAAGCAAGGGTTTGGCTGATTATAAAAAGAATAGCAATCACTACTCCCAAAAAGGAAATAATAACAAAGCTTCGGTATAAATTTCTATTCATTTTTATCATTGCAATGTCACATTTTTAAAAGTTTTTGTTACCCCAAGCGAGCTGATATCAAAATTATAGTCCCCAGGAGGGTAAAATCCTTCGGCAAGTATAAATCTAACTTCTCCCTCGAACGAGGTTTTCACTTTGGTTTCAATACGTTTATTATCCTGATAAATCTCCAATTTCACCAAGGCTCCATCAGGAATAAGTTGTTCCATAAAACTACGAAGAGGCCCTACCACAATTTCTCTATTGCCCGCATCAAAATTGACTTCAAAATCTTCTAGCACTGCATCAAAAACAACGCTTATCGTATTACTTTTTGCAATCCCGTCTACAAAAGCTTGTATTTGCCAGGTATCCTTATAGCTTGGATGCAATACTTTTCCTAGTGCTATACCATTTACTGTAGTGCCTTGCGCTTTCAAAAGTGTCCCTCCCTGATTTTTGATCACAAAGTTTACCATAGTACCATCGGCTACGATATTGTCAAACTCATCTCTTACTATGCCAGTTCTGAAGGTAATTATCTGATTTCCGTCTGCATACTTATGCTCTCGAAAACTATTGATCACAAAATCTTCGGGTAAGGCAGGGAATATTTCAACAGAAAATTCTTTTGAATCCGTTCCTCCAATTTGTGAAGAAACCAATAGTTTCCCCTTTTTTTCGTAAGCAAATATATTTCTCCAACCGATCAGATCTTTTGTGAGTTCTTCATACGCTTTCTCTGTCCCCAAAAACTGATGCTTAAATATTACTTTCGTGCTATCTGGAAGAGGATTATCGTATCGATCCGTTGGTGCAATTACATGCATGGTATAATCCCTATCGCCGGCTACAATACTTGGCGGGCCGATATAGGTTTCAAGTTCCACCAACGTATCTAAATTTGTACCTATCGAAAGGTGTCCCTTATATACACATTTTGTATTCTGTATCAGAAAATAATCTAACCTTCCTCTTTTCCTGGCCAAATACTCTGGGATGGTGAACTGTCCAGAAGAAGATGATAATAGTGTACTTCCGTAAGAGTTTTTCAAGAACAACTGAAACGTTAGGGTAGTATCGTATGCAAAATCCAGTACAATTTTTTCTCCGGCCTGGTATTTCTTTTGTGTTGTTTTAAGGGTTACCGATATCGGTTTTTCAACTTGTACGATGAGTGCAAATGAAATGCTAAACAACAGGCTAACACCCAGCAAAATGATATGTTGTATTCGTATTCTCATCAATTAGAAGCCCCTACATAATTATTAATTTCAATTTTAATATAGTTGAACCCTTTTCCAGGCACTGGTAGTAACTGTGATTGCATATATTCTGGCTTTCTATTGGGAACCATTTTATCGCTGATTTCTTCGTTGGATAACCCATTCACTAAAACGTTTTCCATACGCTCATCCACTCTTTCTATTTTGGTAAGATCCAGAAAATCAAACTCAAAATATAATTTTCTTTGAGGTCGAATCCCTTCTGGTAGATACTTTTGAGCAACCCATATCAATTTCTTGTTTTCATCATAGTATGAAATGATCAACTGGGGAATGGTTACCTCTTGTAACCCAGAATTAAACAACACTCCATCGACTCCATTCTTTCGAATCGAAATATCATTAACTACAACCCCTTTATAAAGATCAACGGTAGCTACATTTCCAGCGCATTGCAAGTTGAACTTTGTTGGCAGTCCATCCAAATTAGCAGCAGTAAACTGATCAGGATCAAAAGTTGTAGGTTTATTATCCTCAAGGCTTCTCCAGGCAACCCCTTCAAAATCCATTCTGAAACTCGTGGTTTCTTTTGGCATTAATTTATGTTTCATTTGATGCTTTACATTATACGTCGCCAATTCTCGGTCATTTTGAGCATACAACGTACCAGTGACCACCACATCACTGGGAACATTGTCAACATTTTGCAATTCCCCTATGATGTAATATTGATCTTCATTTTTTACTATTCCTGCATTCAAAACTTCTAGCACCGGCTGTTTTAAAACATCTTCATGATGCGTTTGTTCAGAAGTGATCCTTCTACGTCCGTGATTGTAATAGGAAACCACATTTTCTGAAAACAACTGATCAGGAGGAATATCCAAATCATAATCCAAAGGCAGCACATACCATTTCCCTCCTTTTTTCAATATTTCATGGTAAAAGGTTTTCTCTATTTTCTCTAGTGGAGTAATCCAATTACCCTTTACTTTTGCTTTTGCCGAAGAGTCAGTTTGCGTTGTAATGGTAACTGCAAGTTCATCTAATTTTGCATACGAGCTCAATAAACCATCGGTCACGGAGACCTCGAGCATAAATTGATCTAATGATTTATTGCTTTTGGGATGTAAGTAAGAATATGCTCTTTTAAATTCTTTAAAATCCAATGCATCATAATACGCTTTGATTACATTTTTTGGTCTAATTTGAGTAGCATTTTTTATATAAACGAAATAAACCCCAATAGCAAATACAATACACATAAGTATGGCCCACAGATACGAAATTCGAAATACGCTTTTTCTAAAAGAAGTATACTCAACTCCAAACTTAAAATATACCGGAAATGCCTTATACTTTGTTTTTAGTCCATGAATCCAGATAAACTGAATATTGATTACAAATGCCATGATGACCGTTAGTATAGGAATTAAACCCCACATTAATTTCTGAAATAGTGGTATAGTATCCTTCGGCAATACATTGGATAATGGAGGGACATTTAGTTTTTCCCACACCATTATACCATTTTCTAATTGTCGTAAACGTTGCCAGCCACAGAAATATAAAATTGGATCGTAAAACTTATCATTAGAAAACACATACTTCAAGTTGTATTTTTCTGGCACAGTCAAAAACTGCTGTAATGATCCTATTCCTTCTACACCTCTAAATTTTGAATTCTCGAGACGTTCTACAGCTCTTGTTGTTAACTCCGGCAATCTCCTGGCCGAGTGATAATTACCATCTACGGTCATTGCATCAGTCTGAGCAGAAAGCCACGCCATTTGATCTCCAAAACCAAGGGGTAAAAATCGCCAATGATCGTGCTGATCCTGTTTTAAAAAGTTAAGGATGGGTAGCATTTTGATCTGGGCAGGTTGTAATGGTCTGAAATACCCTAAACAAATAGTAAAAAACGTCATTAAGATCAACATCCCTCCAACTAATCCTACAAGTACTCTATGCAGTACACCTCCATATTTTTCCTTTATTTTTTTCTCAGGTCACCCTCTATAAAACGATAGATAAACTCTCCAAACATAGGCAGTGCCATGAGAGATGCCCAAAGTGTAAAACGATCCAGGGTCAAAATGTTAAATGCATTATCTCCCAGAATCATCTTAGGAATTGGAGTTGTCCCTCCTGTACCTAGTATGCTAAGTAAGGTAAATGACAATCCAAAAAACAAATATCGTTTGCTAAAAAAACGATACCAGAAATAAGGCATAAAAAACAGTAAAATTCCCCAGGGAATTAAAAAAAACACCAACCCAGACGAAGTGACCTCCAAAAAATTATCGCGAGAACCGTGAGGTATGGGTACCTGTGTAATAGGGTTATTTTTGGTGTTGATCCAATAAGGGAGTATGCAGGTAATAATCAATAGCAATGACCCAAATCCAAAACCTACAATTCGTTTTAGCAATGCAAAAAAAGTCTGAATGAAATGTTTTAAGCGTACTTCTTTATAGGAGTTTACTTTTTCTCGAGCACCATCCATTATTATCATTCCAATCAAAGGAAAGATAAAAAATACCATTCCAAATATAGGAGTTACATGATGTGAGGTAACAGTCACCGCAATCAAACTCAATGCATTGACCAGGTACTTGTACTTTCCTACCTTGATCCATAAATAAATTTCTGGTAGCGCATGCATCAATACCGAGATCCCAATAATACTGGGTAATTGCCCAAAAACATGCAAGGTTTCTATAAAAACAGAAGCAAAAACCGCTAATACCGCCGTATACCCTGCAACGGTTCGATTAGATGTCAATAATAATGCATATCGATATACCCCAGTGATAAAAAGTATAATGGCGATTAAAGCCACAGAAAACAATCCAAATTTTAATCCCCCGATATAAGACAGTAATCCAATGCTTTGATGTACTAACGGAGGGTATCCCATTACGGTAAATCCGGTATACCAACTATAACTCCAAGGTTCGAACCAGCTAGTTGCATAGTGATTTCCGAAAAACAAATGGATTAAGGCATCATACGTATACTCTAAAGTGAAGAAAATAGCAGTACCATGAAAGATTACTCCGATTAATAAAGCAATAATCAAATACTTGTTCGTGGATAAATTCATATGACTCGCCGTAGTTTCTGTTTAAATATACAACAAAGGTTTCGGATTCGACGAATAACCCATCTTTCGATAAAAACCTTTCGTCGACAGCAATTCTCCAGTGAACGAAATAAGGGGATTTTGGGCATTATTCCAGAGTACATTCGAGGTATAACCCAAAAAATTACCCCTATGAAAACCGGAATAATCGTGCCTTGCTATAATGAAGAAAACAGACTAAATGTATCTGCATTCAGAAATTTTATCAATAGAGAAAACCAATATCATCTTTGCTTTGTCAATGATGGGAGTAAGGATAATACTATTGTACTTTTAAAAGATATACAAGCATCTAACCCATCCAAGGTAAGTGTGATTGATATCAAAAAGAATTTAGGAAAAGCCGCTGCAGTGAGAGCGGGTGCAAGATATCTTCACAGTAGAGGAGACATCGGGTACGTAGGATTTATAGATGCTGATCTATCTACAGATTTCGACGATTTTGATGATCTTTTAAAAACACTAAAAACCAACAGAAAATTAAGTATGGTCTTTGGTTCTCGAGCTAAAAATGCTTCAGCAGGAATCCAAAAAGATAGCTTCAGGGCGGTATTTTCAAAAATCATAAAAATGTTGGTATTCTTTATATTAAGATTACCCATAGAGGATACGCAATGCGGAGCTAAAGTTTTTAGGGCAGAATTGATACCAATTTTGTTTAAAAGAAACTTCTTTAGCAGATGGTTATTTGATATCGAAATGTTTTTAAGAATGAAAAAATACTATGGCAAAGCCACTATACTTAAAAAAATATATGAACAACCACTACAACGATGGGTGCACATGGAAGATTCTAAATTGGGAATCAAGGATTCTTTAGAAATCCCTTATCGTCTGTTATCCATCTGGTTTAATTATAACGTTTTGCAAAACCTAAAATACGCAAGTACAGAAAATACATTAGAACCTACTGTAGAAATATTTGGTGTGCCTATGCAGACTTCCCTATCCCTATAATTTGTATTTACTAAACCCGAATTTAAAGATTCGGGTTTAGGTATTACAGATTCGTTTACATTTCAATAGGAACAGTTTTGGTCATTTTAGTAAGACACTTGATATTTAGTGTCTCGGGAACTGTTGTAGTAGGATCAATACCTCCTTTTATTCCTTCTAGTTTATCCAATCTAACGATATTAATCTTTTCTAATCTAAGTTTTTTGAGATTTGATTTGTGTGTTTTCATAGTACTTATTTTTAAGAGTATAAGATGAGTGCAACTAAATAATTCCTTCGGTTTCTATTACAATGGTTTTACAATCAAGAAATGTTTTTGTTTCTGAAATAAAATCGCAATCGGCTTCGCATTGGCTAACAGTAACAATTACTGATCCTTGTCCGATCAAGTGTTGTTGTTTATTTGTTAAACGAGCAACGTTAATCTTATCCAGAGTGATGGCTTTTAAGTTTTTTTTACTTTTCATATCCTATTTTTGAAAAAAGGTTATCAACTATCCGTTACCATCGGTTTCTATAACCACAGTTTTTGTGATATCAAAGCAATCAAGACCGCATATAGTAAGTGTAATAATTGGGCATCCTTGTCCAATTACATATTGTTCCTTGCCCGTTAATTGTACAACTGTGGTTTTATCCAGTTTCAGTTTTCGCAATGACTTTTTGGATTTCATAGTTTGTTAATTTATGTTACTGTTTTTCTAAAAACATCAGAGTTTAAGCGTTCAATTTTTTAATAAAATACGAAGGGTAGATCCCGGTCTTTTTATGAAACGCAGTAGAAAAAGACTGTGCTTTCTTAAACCCCATTTCCAAGGCAATGGCTTCTACCGTATAGGATCGTAGTGCCTTATTTTTGGTCAATTGATCAATAGCAAAATCGATCCTTAAGTTATTCATATAATTCGCAAAATTTACATGCTTATAGGTATTGATAATCTTAGAAAGATACGTACTATTAGTATCTAGCTCTTTTGCTAGTTCATTTAAAGTATATTGTTTTTCTGAAAACCTGGCAGCTTTTTCGAACTCTTCGAGTTTGTGTAAAACACCACTTACAATATCTTCTGGCACATCGATTTCGGTCTTATTTTTCGCCTGAATCGCTTCTTTAGAAGTAACCATAGTCCGTTCTTTATTTTTTTGATGCTCAAGCACTTCCAAAAAACGTTTTTTGTTGGTATGGCTTCTCCAAAATCCATATATCGCAATCAAAGTAATACATACCAAGAACAAAATAAGAATAACTATGGTTTCTTGTTTTAGAAACTTATCTTCTTCTAACTTTTTGATGAGTTTTTCTTTTTCTGAAATCAATTCGACCACATCATACTTCTCGTTGATATTTTTAGTAAGGTATAATTGATTGCCATGCAAAATACTATCAAACTTTAATAAGGTATTGATATGTTCTATCTGTGTATCTATTTTCCCTTCGGATTTGTAATGCGAAATCAAATAATCATAGGTATCCATAAGTTCGGGGATGACATCCTCTGTTGCTTTTAATACACTATCTACTTTTTCGAAATATTGAATACTGCGCTTTGTATCCTTTTTTACCAAGTAGCATTTTGCGAGATAATAATACGGAATTGATGATCGTGTATTCAATTGATCAATTTCCAAAAGTTTTTGTTCTCCTTTTTTGAGATGATCAATAGCATTTTCAATATCCCCAGACAAATAGTCGTATACTCCAGAATATACGATCATTAACGAGTGCATTCCATCGTCATTGGTTTTCAAGGTTTCCTTAATTCCTTTATCCAAATATACCTTTGCAGAATCTAACTGATCACTATAGATATAAGAGTCTACCATAGCAAACAAAATACGGTTGTATACACTTGGTTTCTTATATTTTGGATGGGTATCCAAAAACAACAAGTGGTCCTTAAATATTTGCTGTGCTTCTAAACGTTCTCCTGCCGTATTTTTGAGCAATCCGATATTGAACCGCAGATTAAAATACAATAACTCATTCCCATTTTCTTTTGCAGTTACTGATCCTTTCAAATAATTATCCAACGCTTTTTTGTAATCTCCTAATTCGTATCCCAAATTACCTTTAATCATATATCCGAAGGCCGGATATCTCGTAGATGGATTACTTTTGGTAAGGTCTATTATGCTATCCGCATACGCTTCCTTTTGATCAGGGAAAGATTTTGATAAAAAATATAACCCATCCGCAATTTTTACAGTGTCCTTGTTTTTTTGTGCTAGTTGTAATGCTTTACGGATAACTGACAACTTTAAACTATCCGTTTTCTGATCCATAATCTCTTGCCTTAGCATGTTGTAATGATCGACATTATCTGCCTCCTTATTTCCTTGCTGACCATATATACAGATTGCAAAAAAACAAAACAATACTACTTGTGCGAGAGAGGAGGGTATTTTTATCATGTAAAGGATCTTATACCTTATTAATCATACATTACTGACGAAGGTATAAATTTTATATCACCTATCGTATGAATCAATTCCCTAAGAATGTTAATTTTTTAAGAATTTAGTATGATACATTTAGCTTTGGTAAACAATTATTTTTGTAGACAATTTCTCACACGAAATCCATACTCTCAACGACAAATATTCTTTTTACAAATACGAATTGTACTTTTTAATCTATTTCTGCTTTGTTATCGAATTTAGAAGAAGAATTAAAGAGCTCTTCCAAATTTTGAAATAAGTTAAAATTTCCCCTGATTTCTTTTTTTAATGTAACTTATCACTAAACTCTTAAACCTATAAAAATGAGCGCAAGCAAGTATTTAACATTTATTAAAGCAAACATCAATACATGGGATGAACTTAGAAACACCAGTATTTCTCTTAATTTTTTAACCTCTGGCTATGGTTTCACAATTTCATACGAAGATTATCAAAATTGGAGTGTAACTAAACCTACGGCTCTCAATTGCTATTTTGGCGTTGATGAATTTGAGCTTAAATTCTATATCGTCGACAATGTAACGGACCAAAACCAATCCTACCAAATAGGAATCAACCTCTTGGAAAAAGAATTCACCAGAAGTTTTAATACTGCTGCCACAAAAACAGATGCCGGCTTTAAGCCAGTCACTCTAGCCGACAATGATCAAATAACTAAAAGTGAAGCCGAACAACGATTATTGAACTGGATGCTAGGGGCGAAAAACTGGTTTAAAGATCAACAAAAGGCGGTTAAACTAGGTTCTCCCGGGATTTTGAGATTAATGACTATTCCTTTTAAAGATGTATCTACATTATTTAGTTCTAGTCAGGAAAATGTTTTTGCATTAACAGCTCTCAAAAACTTTGAAACTTTTGGATACAACATCGAGTTTATTCTTACCAGAGAGATGGAATTAAATGAAGGGCAACCCCCAAAGTCCGGTGACGATGAATTATTTATGGATGTCTCACAGCCTCACCCTCCGTTCAGTATAAGTAACGACTTTAATTTACTCTAATTACCGTAAAACATCTAATGGATATTACGATAGTAATCGAAAAAGTTATGGATGTTCTTTCCATGCTATGCGTATTCGTTCTTCTTATTGGACTAGGATATAGCGTGGTCAAGAAATATTCATTCATACCCATTCTCTATCTAGTATCCATTATGACTATAGAACTTATTGCTATTATTGGTAAAGTGAATTTATTCTTATTTTCTGTATCTTATTATATACATCTGCTGTATCTAGGATACTACATCCTTGTGCACCTTTTTAGGTGGGAAAAAGAAAATTCTTGTACTTCTCCCTATTGTTCACCATTCCCATGCTATTAAGTTTGGGGTTTAACAAAGAAGTCAGCTCCTATCAATCTTATGATCGTTTACTATATATTCTTTGTATTATGATCTTACTGATCTCAGCATTATTTAGATATTTTGACGGTAAACTATTTTTATCAAATGCACACATAACTATATTCTTAATTATCCTATTCTATTTTGGAATTGACTTTATTATCGCCTTAACCACAAATTATCTTATCAATGAGCATTTGAATTTGGTAGGATGGATATGGCTATTTAGAGCCTTTTGTCTCTTATTATTTTATACCGCTTTAGTGAACTTGACATGGAAGACTGGAAAAACCCATTAACACCAATATTGTGGATAGCGGGATCGTTAGTCTTATTTTCCCTGCTTCTCCTATTCATTATTCTACTTACCAAAAAGTATGTTGCTCGAATTAAAAAAGAAGAGCAACAAAAAACGAATCTAATCATCCTTCATAATGAGGAAATGTTACAAAACAGTATTGAAATTCAGGAAAAAGAACGCACCCGTATTGCTGCAGATATTCATGATGAGCTTATCGGACAATTACGGCGAATTCAACTTATGAATGATGACGACAAACTAACTGAAGTATTAAAAAATAGTATCATTACAGCAAGAAGAATATCTCACGATCTCACTCCTCCTCTTCTAGAAGAAAGCAGTTTAGGAGTATTATTTGAAAATGCACTACATCCTATGCATGCTATCTTTTCTATCGATTTTTATATGAACCCTGAATCGCATATTCAAATCCCTGATCGCTTCAAGATAAACCTATATAGAATTTTTCAGGAAGTGATTACAAATATTGAAAAACATGCCAGTGCTACACAAATTTTTGTTAGATTAAAGGTATCTCAGAAGATAATCTACTTTTCTGTACGAGATAACGGACGAGGACTTCCAGAAAATAAGGAAAAAGGGCTTGGAATGAAAAACATAGCATTAAGATCCAAACAACTTAATGCCACCTTTAAATTTGCGCAAAATAAGCCTACAGGCACAAAGTTTGCCCTTTTACACCAAAGAAATGAATAATATAAAAATAGCTTTAGTAGAAGATGATAAGTTGGTTGCCAACCTATTAAAAGATTACTTAAACGATATTGATGGCTTTTTGGTAATCTCGGTATCCTATAGTGGAAATTCTTTTTGGATACTCTTGATACCGAAAATTTACCGGATATTGTGCTTACCGACTTACGAATGAAAGATGGAACCGGTAAAGATGTTGTTGATGAATTAACAAAACAACACCCCAGTATCAAAACAATTGTTATCTCCTCTCATTACCAACCTAATTACATTGGCTATATGTTTAAATCTGGAGCTAACGCTTTTATTCCCAAAGAAATTGACAAAAAAGAGCTGGTAAACGTAATACGTAATGTAGCTACCAATGGTCATTACCTGGATACCGAACAAATGGAGATGATGCGGAAACAAATTGCATCAAACACACCTGTAATTCCTACCAACAATATAGATGAACTTACTCCAAGAGAGATTGATGTGCTTAAGTTATTGTGCTATCAGCTTACTGCAAAAGAAATCGGAGAAAAACTATTTGTAAGCAGAAAAACGGTTGAAACCCATAAGTCTAACTTATTGTCAAAAACAGGAGCCAAAAACATCGCAGGCCTCATCATTTTTGCTGCACAAAATAAAATAATAGAACTCGATAAAATTATACTAACATAGCATCGTAATATCCTCTCAAAATCGTTCTCTAACTTTTTATTTCTGCAAAAAACTCATGAGTCATATTCATCAGTTCTACATAAGTGTTCGGAAATTTATGACTGATTGGAATGCTAAAGTACACCGTAATCGCAGGGTTCTCTTCATGTAAACCGTCAAATCCTATATTTTTGCATCTCAAATCTGAATACGCCAGGGTATTTTCAAAATAATTGATGAATATATGATCTTTTAACAGATCAAAAATCCATTTTAATTTAGGTCTATTTGGAAAGGCCAGATACACCTCTTGTACTTTGTATCCCAGCTTTTGCAACCATATTCCTGATCTGTTTTTGGCTTCTTTTGTTTTCATCACATCTCTGAAAAAGCTATCTAATTCTGGATGAATAAAATCCTGAACCTCTATTTTTTTTAATCCCGTTTTAAAAATGTAATTCACTTTTTCATACGTCAATTCATTCCGCCATCGAAATGCATCAATTGTATTCTGATTTAATTTATGAATGTATAAGCATTTATAATCCTCTGTAAGTAGCGGCACCCTAATCCCATTATACATCGAAATACCAATGGAATTCTGCTGAAATTTCAGAACATCTACCGGGCATCCTAACTTTTCCAACAGTACATTTAGTTTCTCATATACAGAAAGATCATCTGCCTTATGATAGACATAAAAGGTAGGTTTGCATCTGGTCTCAACTTTGTCACTGGTTATTTTAAGAGACCACTCCATAATTTGCAGACTATTATCCTCTAATAGTGATCTAAACAGTTTTAATGGATCTCTTTCCAAATCAATTTTTGTATCAACTATCATTACTATTTCATTAAAATTATTGTATCCCTGATTATGATCTCCCAACAGCAAATCACTGGATAAAAAATAGTAAACTCACCCGCCCCCGAATTCTCTATCATACCCCCCAATAGAAAATAATAAGTTCAGATGAGTTTATTAAAATATTGTCCCCAATGATCCTTGCGGGATACTACACGCTATGTATCATGAGCTGCAGAAGCAAATGCCTATTTGTTGGTTACTTCAAAAGTTGAGTTTGTGTAGGCTGCACTCATATCATTTGGTTTTAAGAGAAAAGAGAATGATACCAGCTGGTATCATTCTCTTCAAAAATTAGTGTTCTGAATATACAGGGACATTATTTATTTTTCCTCTTCCATAAGAGAATCCACCTTGACCATTCCATGAATCGTCTATATCCATATATGCGGTAAATTTCTCTAGGATAGAACCGATTGCTGGTGGCGGAAACGAGTAAATATATTCTCCTTCTAAAGTCACAATTTTGGTCACTTTACCATATCCGGTAGATCGAATGCTTCCTTTTACCGAAAACACTCCCGTATTTCCGTTTTCGATAGCCTGTGTAATTTCTACAGACCCTGATACTGTATTCTTGGATGGGACTACAACCAGAGAAAAATGGACGATGGGTGCTCCAGGCATGCCCACATTCCCTATGGTCCCTTTTGCCAAATATGCTTCGGCAATTGCAGAATTTGATTCAAGTTGTGCAGTACTCATATTGTTGTTGTTTAGACTTTATTCCTACTCTGTTTAGGGTTTTCGGATGACCCCTTTGGGAAATAGTTCGTATGTTACATAAAGTCGAAAAGCGCTAATCTTGACTCTTATCAAATTTCTTTATCTCTTTCCTATTTTCCTTCAGTGTTTATATGGAAATTGGTGAAATCGGTAATAATACCCTATACAATAATTTCAGGTCTTTGGTAATTTCAAAAGAAAAAACAAATCCAAAATGCACCCATTTTTTTAAGCGTAGTTTTAATTTCATTTTTTTAAAATAACACTGTATGTAGGTAATTATGAATAAGTTGTTATTTTTGTTGTGCAAACTTTTACTATGAATGTTATAAAAGCCCTATGGATAAGCATGTTACTGGTTGGTAGCACTTATTCTTCCTTTTCTCAAGATACACTTGCTACAAAAAACACTTCTGGAACTCCACGTTCTTCAGAACAAATGACTACTTGGCAGATGATCAAATATGATGGATTGTCTGTATATGGCGGTGTAAAACATGCATACACTCAACCCTTTAAATGGAAAGAAAAAGATTGGGCTGTTTTTGGAGGTGTCGTAGCCGGAACCATGACATTACTAGCCTTGGACGATCCTGCCAATGATTACTTTACGAATCAGTCAGAGGGTGTTCCCGACTTCGTAAAAGAAGCAGGGTTTCGATTTGGAAAACCTTTGTTTAATTATGGGTTAACTACGGGTATCTACGCCATTGGATTAGTTACTAAAAACGAAAAAATAAGAAAGACAGGAGTACTGCTTATTGCTTCGGCAACTGCAGGAGGTGTATTTCAAACCTTTACCAAAACGCTGGTAGGACGAGCAAGACCAAATACCGACGAGGGAAACCTCAGCTTTCGTTTATGGTCTAATGAAGCTGGATTCCACTCTTTTCCTTCGGGACATACTATTCTTTCTATCAGTACTGCACATGCTTTGGCTAAGCAATTTGAAAATCCCTATATCAAAGGAGGAATCTATGCAGTTGGTTTATTATCTCCTGTTTCACGTCTATGGTCTGGAGCACATTGGTTGACAGATATCGTTCTAGGTGTTGCTATCAGTATTGCTGTTGTGGATAGTGTAGATAACTATCTCAAAAAAGAACAACGCTATGCCTATAACCCCAAAAAGAACAAAATACGATGGAATCTAAGCTTTGGTGCCGGACAAGTGGGGATAGTCGGCAGGTTCTGATCCTTTTTGAATTAGTTTACCGAATTTATATTATTCCAAAATGGGGACAAACACCTCTGCTTTCCAATCTAGCTGGTTTCCACCAGCCATAGGATTGTTATGAAATACTTCAAAAGGTTTGTCGTCTAATTTGATATTTTCTCTTTTTGCATAATCCAACAATGCAAACCAAGCTTCATCACTAATGGCATAATTACCATAGAAAGTAGCTTTTAAAGCCTTTCGAGATTTTATGTTACGAAAAACAATGTTAGGTATCGTATCAGGCAGTGTATCCTTAAGAGTAATAGGAACCCCAAAGTCAAAAGCCATTGTATCCTTCTCTGTATCCCAATGCTTTATTTTCAAAAAAGGAAAGCCATCTTGTTTAATATCATTTTCTGCAAGCTTTGGATATAAATAAGCATTGGCCTTCATAATAGCAGTTGCCTTATTATCTCGTTTTGAGAAAGCACCTGTTGTCATGATATCCATTGCTGGCAGTTCACTTTCTCCATCTATAGTCACCCTAAACATATTGGTATACTTTGCAAATTGCCATCTAAACAAAATCAATTCGTCTTTTACCGTTTTTACCAATGGTGATTTCTTGAATAACGCTTGTAAACGATGTTTCATTGAATTCTCTGCAGTAATGATCCCTACATTTACCTTCGTAATAGTATCTGCAATAGCTTTGAATTTCCAGTCTAAAATAACTTTCTCATTATCAATAAGCACCTCTTGTTTGAAGGATTCGAAAAGCACCTTATCCGTTATGATCGCATTATGTTGTATCGAGGTAGTATCAATAAATTTTGCATTCTTAACATGCTCATATACACTACTTTGTGATGCATTTGCATTAAATGTGATTACATGATCATGTTCTTTTATAACCAAAAACCAAGTCGCCACCCCAACTAAGATGACCAAGATACCAATTGCAACTTTCTTCATTAATTATATTTTTCCTAAAATTACTTTATCATTTCTAGTTTTTCGATCACAAAACTACCTAAATTACGACCTTGTTCCAAACCAAGATCTATAGCCGCTCGATAATGTATCCCGCCGTACAATCTACTAATGGCTGCCTCGTCTGCCGCCTTGTTAAAAGATAAGAAAGATCGGATCGGTAAACCGTACGGTATTTCGGTATCATCATTGAACGCAAAATTATCCCCAAAAATATCGGTAAGTACCGTAGAAGCTGCTCCAGAAACTACAGAATGTCCACTGGTATATTCTGGAAATGGGGGTGTTTGCAAAACCGGCTCCCAATTTTCATCAATATGCTGATTAATTAATGTTTCTGGGCGAATTAAATTACTTCTGTATTTTTCGTCCCAGCAACTTATAAACGCATCTGCAATCGCAATAGAAGTTTTGGTGTACGCATATACCGTTTTCTCAAAATCAGAATTTGTTTTTCTGGTAGCAATCTTACAGATCCCAATCCAATGTGCGCCGGGAGTAATCTTTTTGGTCGCGAACATCAAGTGGCCTTTATGCGTAGACACATAAGGATTACAATCCCAAAATCGAGCGATTTGAATCCTTTCTGAACGCTCTCCTTCCTCTTTTATGGCTACACCCACTTCGTAGGTTTCTAGAAGCTCTTTATAAAAAGGAGAATCTTTTTCTAAAGAGAAATCAGGATGTCTAGACGGTGTGAACTGAGAAGATGAATCTATAATAGAAGGTCTTATTTCTCTCCAATGCGGTTCGATACCATCCATATAATCTGGTGGAGTTGGCTGCCATCTGGACGGGTCTTCTGTATTTACAGAAAATTTAGGCATTGTTCTGGTTTGCGCATAATTATCCTTGGACAACCAATCTTTGATGTGCTCTGCTACTTGTAATCCATAAGTCTTGGAGGCACTATAGCTTTTTGCATTTTGCTTTTCCCAGGTACCATATAAACTATCTTGATAAGTGGCTATTCGATGTTCAGAAAAAACCAATGACTTTCCTACCTCCAGATAAGCGATCAAAGCCGCTAATCTAAAATTAATCCCTTTGGTAGTATCGGCTGGTGGTATAGGTTTAAGATCATGCAACTGCCCCGAAAGGGTTTTATAATTTTGATTCCCTTGCGCAACGATTTCGTAAGCCGCAATGTTAGGGTAGTTGTATATCCTACTGGCAACAGGAGGTGAAAATATATCATGTACCATTACTGCAGTGAGGTTATCAATCGCAGTATGATAATGTGCTGCAGAGATTTCGATTTCTTCGGATTGCTGACACGAGACCAAACTAAAAACTGCTCCTATTACTACAAGTAATCTACATGGTTTATTGATGAATCGTATAAATTTCTGCTTTTCCATTATTTACTGTAATTATCAAATATTCCTTATTTGCAAAATTAATCATATTAACATCTACTGCCGCCTTTTTTGCAAGGTTAATATTAAGCGTACTGGCTTCTAAAATCTCCCCATTTTTTTGAAGAACTGCTCCACCAAAACTATCAAATCTTCCTTGATAAGGTGTAACCCCAAAATAATTTCCTGCCAACAGCATTTCTTCTTGCCCATCTTTATTAAAGTCGTGGACTAGCATCGATGTAATTGGCGCAACCTGCAATTTATTGCTGAAAGGTACGAATGTAAAGGTGCCTTCTTCATTTTTTAAATATCCTGAAGCCAATTGGTGCACCTCAAACAAAGTAGCTGCATTCAATTGTTCTTTATCAAAAACCTCATCAATTGTTTTTCCTGCAAAAGATGCATAGGTAGTAAATTTTTTTCGTAAAAAATTAAGTTGTGCGGATAATTCGTCAAGTCCTAAAGCTGTATAGTATTTTTCTCCTTTGGGAATGGCAATAATAGTTTCCGTTTTTTGATTGCTATCAAAGTCGCTATAATACATTCGTAGCGGAGTTTTTGCAGAGGCATTAAACTTTGTATTCAACCCCCAATTACCCAAAACATAATCCAAATCTCCATCATCATCGATATCAAAACTTTCAATAGACTGCCATAATCCGTTTAATTTTGATTTGGAGATTGATTTGGTCACATCGACCAGTTTTCCATCATCATTTTTAAAAAATGTAGGTGACATCCACTCCCCAACAACTATTAAGTCTTTAAAATTATCTCCATCAAAATCCGTCCAAATGGCATCGGTGACCATTCCTACTTTTTCTAATGCCTCATTTTTCTGTATTTCGAAACGGCCATTCTCATTTTTGAGTATGTAAGACCTTGGAATGCTTCCAAAATCATTAGAAACCGCGTATGCTCCAACAAAAAGATCCAGATCTCCATCATTATCTATATCATGAGGTTGAATTACAGATTCATGCTCATACAATTCTGGGAATTGACTTTTTTTAATCCAGTGTCCGAATTGACATAAAATCGATCTACCAGCACCTGTGAATTACCATAAAATTCTCCTCCAGAAGATGCAACTAGCAAGTCTTTCTTCCCATCATTAGTAAAGTCCTCGATAACGGCAGTTACATCTTCTGCTACTTGATCCTCGTCCAAAACTTCTAACTGTTTTTCAAAACCGCTTAGCGTTTGAAAAAACAACTGAGAAGGTTGGTTTTTTGAACCTCCGAAAAAAATATCGTCCTTCCCATCGCTATTAAGATCACCAACAACTGTTGCCGGGCCTCGATCAGAAATTTTATAAGGAATCAACTTTTGTCTATCGAAATCCACATATTTATTTTCCTGATGCATATAGTTTAAACCTGGAAGACTATCTACTTTTGTAAACCATTCTTTGGGCTTAAAAAATAACTTTTCATAATCCACATTCTTTCTTTTATTCAACACCTTGACCGTAAGCGTTTGGTTTGTGGTAATATGCTCAGCAACTTGTATGGTATTATCTGGCCAAATAATTTTAAGAGAGTCAACTACTTTTGTCTTTCCATACCCAAAGTGTACCAAAGGTTCCGAAGAAGATTGAAATCCTTTACTAGTGAACAACTGCTGATACTGAAGTATTCCTTGATGATAGGACATTATTTTGGTTCCTATCCCGAATACATTTGGTTCATGATATTCGAGTTTTATTTTTAAGTAATTTGAATGGGTATTCGTTGTATTCCTGTAGAAAGAAGCTGGAGCATCAATATTGTTGGTAACAATATCAATATCGCCATCGTTATCAAAATCGGCATAAGCACAGCCCGTAGAAATAATAGAGTCCTTAGGCAGCCAATTTTGAGATTGATTTTTGAATTTAAGATCTGTACCTCCTTGAAAAATTACATTCTGAACTGCTCCAGAAGGCATGATAGCTAAAGCTTCCTTGTCGACCAGTTTTGTCTTAGACAGCTTATTTTTGATCTTTTCATTAGAAATATACTTAATGTAGTCTAAGTTATTAGGGCGCTTTGGAATTCCATTAGAAATGAAGATATCTTGTTCTCCATCTTGATTGTAATCCGCAAAAAGAGCAGACCAACTCCAATCACTTACAGCCACTCCGCTTAACAAAGCTATTTCAGAAAAAAATCTCCTTCATTATTAAGTTGAAGCATATTGCGAGCATATTGATAATGATACCCCAATTGATCAATACGCATGGTTAACATATCGATCGTTTCGTCTCCAACAGAAGCTTTTAACACCTTTTCATCTTCAGAGGTCATATCGAGTGTAATAATATCCATATAACCATCATGATTAATATCTGCCACATCATTTCCCATCGAAAATCGACTAGTGTGTCCTATCTTTTCTTTTAAAACTTCAGAAAAAGTACCATCACCATTGTTATGATAATAGTAGTCATCTTCATGAAAATCATTACTCACATAGATATCCGTATATCCATCATTATTAAAGTCAGCAGTAGCAATCCCCAAACCGTATCCATTTGATCCTCCATAGATCCCTGCTTTATCGCTTACATCTGTAAAAACATCTCCATCATTTCTAAGTAGTTTATCCCCGCTTTCATAAGTACGATTATTTCGAAGAGAGGCTTTACCAAAGGAATTTTGTGTATGCACCGCATGATTAAGTAAATACATGTCTAAATCTCCATCATTGTCGTAATCAAAAAAGGCAGCACTTGTGGTATAATTATCAAAATTTAAACGATACTGTTCTGCCTTCTCAGAAAAGGTCCCATCACCATTATTTATAAATAGTTCATTATTCCCTTGTAAACCTTGAATTCCTGAAACCGCACATACATATATATCCAAATAACCATCTCCGTTTACATCGGCCATTACAGTTCCTGTATTCCAATCGGATTGTCCAGCTACACCTGCTTGCTCAGTAATGTCTTCGAATTCAAAATTTCCTTTGTTTCTATACAACTTATTTTTCCCTTGGTTAGAAGTAAAAAAACATCGATCAAGTCATCATTATCGATATCCCCTACAGCAACACCTCCTCCGTTGTAGAAATACAAATAATCCAAAATATTGAGGTCTTGCGTAGTTTGAAGTGAATTACTGAAATCAACTTTGGTCATGTTTGGATCTACTTTCTCAAAAAGGTCTCCGCTCGTACTCTTAGAAGAACAGGATAGCATAACCGTCCATATCACTATAATGATGAAAAAATTTTTAACCATCTAATTTTAAATAATCAATTCAACTAATTGTCAACTTTTTTATGGATGTACTTTAAATAGCTTTGGCACTTCATTATTTACCCCAGAAATTAAGTACGTATTCCCCGCTTGATCGTTTATCCAATGTAGCTCTCTAACTTCTCCTTCAACAAAAAAACCAGAAGAAGGCAAAAGCGTTAAATTTCTTTTTTTATTTCCTAACAAAACCCATCCTCTACTAGCATCCAATCTAGAAAACTGAGGTTTAAAACCGTAGTTATTCCCTCCTAAAATTAGATCCAATATACCGTCCTGATTAATATCCATGGTTTCGATATCATTGATACATGACCATTGTGTTTGACCGGGTAATTCTTGAAATTCGAAATCAGAACTCCCATTGTTATATGCGATTAAACTTGCAAATGTATTTACTTCTTTTACAATTGTATTTTGTAAAACTTCCTTTGAAAACAGTTGATCCATTGACTTTGTTGCATAATCAGAAAATTTAAGATTTTGTTTTTTCAACGAATTAATTTGAGCGGTTATTTCCTTTTTTAGATGAATGGGAATATCTCTACCGTTTTCTGATCGTGTAAAAATTTGCTCAATGGTCCCATTATTATCAAAATCATTAACAAACATTTTTGCAGGATTTTCTTTACTTGCAGTATATAAAGCATTTAGACCTCGATTACCTAGTACCAGATCAATATCTCCATCTCCGTCCATATCTTTGGCTTCAACAGTATTAAACCATCCAGAAATACTATCTAAATTAGATTTCAGCGGTTGTAATCTTCTTCCATTATTTTTAAATATCTTGGGAGACATCCACTCGCCAACCAATACAAGGTCTTTTTTGCTATCTCCATCCATATCCACCCAGGTTGCATCACTAATCATTCCTATATCCCGGGCTTTAAAGGCTTTGGATTCGATACTATTTTTAAAATTTCCAGCTCCGTCGTTTTCGAGAAGTTGATTTCTAGGGTTGATTCCATATATTCCTGGAACACCAAGATTCCCGATAAAAAAATCTACGTCACCATCACTATCAAAATCATGAACACTTATTATAGAAGTATTGCTCGTGTTGGTGATTCTCTGTCCATTACTAAACACCCCTTTCCCGTCGTTTATGTATATCCTGGTGTCGAATTGATTAGGTTTAGCCTGAGCAAAATTTCCTCCGGATCCTACGATAAGATCTAGATCTTTGTCTCCATCTATATCTGCAAATTGAGCACTAGTATCCTCATAAAGGGCATCATCAGTAAATACCTTGTTAGATTTCAACATCCATCTTCCATTGGTTCTTTGTACATAAATCAGCCCAGCTTGATCTTTTGCTCCGCCAATATATAAATCCTCAAGCCCATCTGCATTAATATCTCCAACGGCCATAGCGGGACCTTCTTTTGATGACATTTTGGAAAGCATCCCTTCATAATCAAAATCTACATATGCATCTTCTTTATGCGAAGCAAAATTAGTCGATATCTCACTGAAATATCTGTTTTTATACTTTGTCGGATTTTTGATAAATTCTGAAGCATTAGATATGTCCAAAGCAAGCTTTTGATTAGTGCTGATGTTTGTACGCAGTTCTGTTTTTTTATTAGGCCATATTACTCTTATAGAATCTATATCTTCTAATTTCCCTAAGCCAAAAGTTAATGCATAATCGGTAGAAGACTGAAACCCTCTTGATGGAATCAATTCCTGTCTAAAAATTTTAGCGTCTTTATATAATTCAACAATACTGCCAATACCGTAAGTATTTTTTTGATCTCCTTTAAGCTCAACTCTCAAATAATTATTTTCAGAGTTATTTTCATAAATAAAAAGAGGCATGTTCACGTTATTTACCACCAAATCCAAATCTCCGTCATTATCTAAATCTCCATAGGCTGCCCCATTAGAAAAACTAGGTTCATCAAATCCGAAATCCTGGGTTTTATCAGAAAAAGTTAGGTCTTGATTATTGCGAAAAGCATAATTTGAAACCGGCTTACTTGGCATTTTGTTTATTATTGAATCCTGAGAAGTTTTTACTCCTGAAATAGCCATTTTTTGGTAAATTTCCGCAGCAAAGAAATCCATAAAATCTTGATTGGTTAAGTCGTGATAAATACCATTGCAGACATAAATATCCCGATATCCATCATTATCCATATCAAACAGCAAAGCACCCCATGACCAATCCGTACGACCAACACCACTATAAAAAGCTATTTCCGAAAACGTATCATTACCATTGTTAAGGTGTAATGCGTTTTGCATGTATTGGTGATAAAAATCTTTTTCCAACTTTAATCGATATAAGTCATAACGCTCAAAATCACTGGTATTTTTAAGTCTTTCGTCACCTTCAGGAAGCATATCAGTTACAAAAATCTCAGGTTTTCCATCATTGTTTAGGTCAGCCATATCAGCTCCCATTGATGCCAAACTTATATGGGGCATTCTATTTTTAATATCCTCGGTAAAAGTACCATCTCCATTATTTACATATAAATAATCTCGCTCATAAAAATCATTAGACACATAAATATCTGGTAACAGATCTTCATTGACATCACCAACTGTTACCCCAAGACCAAAGCCAATCAAACTGCCATAAATGCCAGACTCCTCGCTCACATCAACAAATTTCCCGCTATCGTTACGAAGTAGTTTATCTCCCCCTCCTTTAAACATATCTGGTAAATTCCATTCATCGCTTCGTAGTTCTCTTTTGTTTGAATATCCTAGACTATTAACCGGAATAAAACTATTGTTTAAAATATAGGCATCTAAATCCCCATCCATATCATAATCAAAAAAGGCCGCGTGTGTTGTAAAGCCACTATCCGCCAAATTATACTCTTCTGCCTTTTCTGTAAAAGTAATAAGTCCTGAGTCTGTCGAAGGGCCATTATTTATAAATAGTTCGTTTTTATGATCATCCCCCTTTACATTTCCTGCATTACAAACATAAATATCCAAAAGGCCATCAGCATTGATATCTACCATTACTACTCCTGTTGACCATGATCTATTTCCTGAAGCATTTGAAGACTCAGAAATATCCTCAAAAGAAAAATCCCCTTTATTCAGGTATAATTTGTTCTTACCCATATTTGAAGTAAGATATATATCCGCAAGACCATCATTATTAATATCGCCGATAGCAACTCCCCCTCCATTATAAAAATTACGATACCTGAAAATATTGAAATCCTTTTTATTGACAACCTTATTTACAAATTCAATACCTGTTTTTTCTGAAGTTAATTTGGTAAAAAGTGTATTGGTCTCTTTTTCTTTTACTTGTGAAGATTTTTTTCTGAAGTACATGAATTAAAGACTATTATACATACTATGGGTAACAAAAAAGCAATATGCTTCATGTGGTTGACTATTTTTTCTTTATATCTAAAATTAGCAAAGCCCTTCGAATTAACGAAGGACTCTGCTTGCTTTTTTATTTGTTTTTTACTGCTAATTAATACCCAGGATTTTGCCTTAAATTAGGGTTTGTTGCTAATGCTTCGGCAGGAATAGGGTATACCAGCCTTGTTCGATCTGAAGTAGTTGGTCTTTCTTGAACAGGGTCTAACAGGGTTCCAAAACGTATTTGATCGTTTCTTCTAAATCCTTCCCAGTATAACTCCCGTCCTCTTTCTGCCAATAAATCCGCTTCGGTTAAAGCAGCGAGATTGCTAGCTCCTCTTGAACTTCGAATATCATTAACTATAGTAAGTGCTCCTGCAGCATCACCTGTTCTTAAAAGCGCTTCAGCTTTCATCAATAATACATCTGCATATCTGTAGAATACGAAGTCTTGGTTAGGAATATTAATGTTCGAATAATCCGGTTGATACTTTAATACTCGAATTCCTCGTACCTCATCAGAGTTTGCTAAATTAAAATCTCTTGTAAATGCTAGTGGATTTCCTAAACGATCTTCTAAAGCCACTCCATTTACATCAAACTGTTGACCGATAAGAAATCCTCCTGTTAATCCAGAATTTGCAGAGAGATCCGGGATTTCAGAACTTTTCCGAACATCACCATCTTCAAAACTGTCATAAAAATCTGCCAGAGTAACAAAACCATTCCAGCTTCCTGGATTTTGGTTATAGTGTAACGTCATAAAATTAAATCTCCTTATTTCTCCTGCAAAGTCATTGGTATTTTGAGATACAAAAATGATCTCTGAAGAAGTTTCGCTGTTGGTTGGAGAAAAGCTTGAAAAGTACTCGTCTTCGAGAGAATAATTTCCAGAGTTAATAATGGCATCACATAGCTCTACAACCCTTGTCATATCAGCATTTTCAAAATTATAAGGAGGCAATTGAGGTGCTCCATCAGCATCAGTTGCTTTGTATACTGCTCGGTTCAGATACATTTTTGCCAGCAAAGCATGACCTGCAAAAATATTTGCTATGGCCGGATTTGTAGTGGCAGGCAAATTACTTAATTCTGCTTCGAGCTCAGTAATTGCTATATCTATTGCATCTATCCTATTAGCGGTAATAGAAGGCAAATCTGCTAGATTCTCACCAGGTTCTCTAATAGGAACTGTTCCGAACAAATCTGTTGCTGTATAAATGAATAATGCCCTAAGCATAGTTGCTTGAGCTCTTTGACTATCATCAGGGTTAAAACCTAAAACTTCGGTCGCTCTAAATAATCCGGATAGTACCGACCCCCAAGAATCAACAACCCTTGGATGTGCAGAATTCCAAGTATGCAAATGCAATGCTCTCCATGCACCTCCATCATCCCAATCAGCCCCTCGAGTAGGTCCTGCTATTTCATCTGAAGGGTGTTCCATTAGTACAAACATAAAATCAGTATGTTGAAAATCTTTTAACCGATCATATGTAGCATTCAATGCATCTTCTGCCGATGCAGCA
Source organism: Aquimarina sp. KJ22-3 (assembly GCF_055808215.1). Classification (NCBI taxonomy): domain Bacteria; kingdom Pseudomonadati; phylum Bacteroidota; class Flavobacteriia; order Flavobacteriales; family Flavobacteriaceae; genus Aquimarina; species Aquimarina sp. KJ22-3. The sequence goes on from NZ_CM147859.1 coordinate 4,780,741, forward strand.
TTAATTCCATCTTCCCTATTAAGATTCTGGTTCAGTTCTTCTTCCAAATCGGTACAACTATAGAAGACCGATATGGACAACAACGCACTAAGCGTATATACACCTAATTTTTTCATCGCTTTTTTTAAAAATTCATATTAAGTCCTAATGTAAATTGTCTCGACCTTGGAAATGCCGTATAATCAATACCAAACGAAGGCACTCCATCTACTTGCTTGTTTGTATTTACCTCCGGATCAAATCCATCATAAGGAGTTATAACAAACAAATTTTGTCCAGTAAGAGATATTCTTAAAGAGTCAAACCAACTTGTCAAGTTGCTATTCTCTGATCCCCTTAATGTATATCCAAGAGTTACATTAGTTAGCCTAAGGAAGTCACCGGATTGTAAGAATCTTGTTGAAACCGTATTAGGAGCTCCGGGGTCTTCCCCATTTCCAACAATATCTTCGGTAACGTTTTCTCCTCTCCTTAATGCCGCAGCTGTGAATAAGGCATTAGCGGTGTTATCATAGATTTGATGACCATAAGCTCCATTCATGTAGAGACTTGCATCAAAATCCTTGTATGTTGCAGAAGCTCGAATACCTATTAAGAAATCGGGATTTGGATCTCCAACAAAAGTTCTATCTGTTTCGCCTGGAGTTCCAAAATCAGTATTTATAACACCATCCCCGTTAACATCTCTAAATATAGGTGCTCCCGCAGCATCAAACCCTTCAAAGATAGGCAAATAAAATGAAAATAGCGGCTGGTCATCGAATAGTAATTGCGCATTTTGTCCCGATAATCCTTGACCAGAAATATCACCGGTAATAATTCCATTCACGAAATTGTCGGCCGTAACATTTTCTATCTTATTGTCTAAGAAACTCATATTTACTCCAAAATCTACCTTTAAATCATCCGTTTGTAGAATAACTGCATTAACTGCTAGTTCAATACCATTATTAATGATTTCGGTATTATCGAGATTTCTCCATAGGAAAGAGTTAGGTACTGCAGGTTGAACCGTTGGGAACCTGAATAGTACATCTTTGGTCACTTTGTTAAAATAATCTATAGATCCAGAGAGCCTATTGTCAAAAAACCCGAAATCAACTCCAGCATTGATAGTACTTGTGCTCTCCCATTGTAAGTCAGGATTTGCCGCATTAACCTGAGCAACTACCGAAATTGATTCTTGAGTAGTTGGGTCAATCGTTCTAATAAAACCAAATTGATCTTGCGCAGAACCTGCTGGGAACGCTTGGTTACCCGTGATACCCCAACCTAATCTTACCTTTAAATCTGAAAAAATTTCTGGTGAAAAATCTTCATTAATAATCTTCCAGGCAAAAGCTGCAGAAGGGAAATATCCATATTGATTTCCTGAACCGAATCTACTTGATCCATCCGCTCTTAAAGTTGCCGTTAACAAGTATTTATCGAATAAATTTACATTGGCTCGTCCAAAGAATGATTGTAATTCTGAAGTTGGTTCAAAGAAAGAGCTGGTAAAGAAGGTATTTAACTCAGCACTTTGTATATCTGTAAAAATAGTAGCAGCTGCATTTAAATTATCTACATACAACCCTTGATCATCAACTGCAAAATCGAATGCCGTTGTACTATTACCTCTTCTTTTAAATTCTTGGTAAGAATATCCAACTACCGCATCAAGGAATATATCTTCTGTTAAATCTTTTGCATACGATAAAGTATGCTCAAATAATTCACTTGTATTCACCACAGTAGTAATATCAGCACGACCACGTCCCAGGACATTATTCAAAAATAATAATCTAGATTGTGCCACTCCTCTAGTGGACTCAGTACGATCAACCCCTAAATTAAACTTATAATTCAAACCTTCGATAATCTCGTAGGTAGCAGAAAAATTACCAAAAACACGAAATGTCTCTGCCTCATCATCATAGTATTCCAATAGGGCCAACGGGTTTCTTTGGTTGTCACTAGGCTGATCAAAAGTCCCATCAGGCAATATGAGGTTTCTTGTAGGATTCCATTTAAGAGCTGAACTTATTAAATCTCCTTCGGCTCCAACATTATCTGATATTGCTTCGGCGCTATCTCTAATAAATGATGTTAAAACTCTGGCTTCAAGTTTTAATTTATTATCAAAAAAACGTTCGGATAAATTGATATTTGAAGAATATCTTTTTTGACCTGTTCCTTTAACAATACCTTCTTGATCTAATAATCCTAATGAGATTCTATAGTTTCCTGTTTCGCTTCCTCCTCCATATGAAAAATCATACTGCTGAATCACTGCGCTTTGGAGAATCTCATCGAATGCATCTGAACTACCTCCTAGATCTGCTCCAGGGTTACCGGCTGCATTGGCTGCTTGTACAAAAGCATTCCCACTTAGTAAATCATATTCATTCGCTATTGTCCCAATAGAAGTAGCTGTGCTAAATGTCATTTGAGGTTTCCCTGATCTTCCTTTCTTGGTAGTAATAATGATCACCCCATTAGCTCCTCGAGATCCATAAATTGCAGTTGCCGATGCGTCTTTTAACACGTCTACACTGGCAATATCATTAGGATTGATAAATGCTAATGGATTTCTTGAAGATGTAGTTCCAATTCCAGCATCACTTCCTGGGCTCACATCAGTATCGGTAAGTGGGACTCCATCAACAACGATTAAAGGATTATTTCCTGCTCGTATAGAAGAAGCACCACGTATTCTTATCGAAGAGCCTGCTCCAGGTTCACCACTGGACTGTGTGATATTTACACCCGCAACACGACCCTGTATCAACTGGTCTGGTGAAGTTTGTACCCCTTGATTAAAATCTTCAGGTTTTACCGAAGTAACTGAACCTGTAAGATCTTTTTTACGTACAGTACCATAACCTACCACGACCACTTGCTCTAATTCGGCGGCATCTTCTTCCATAGTTACACTGATTGTTGTTTGACCGTTTACAGGAATTTCCTGAGATTTAAATCCAACATAGCTAAATACTAAAATAGCATCTTCTGCTACATTTTCCAGAGTGTAGTTACCATCAAAATCGGTAACTGCTCCATTTGTTGTTCCCCTTACAAGAACATTAACCCCAGGAATAGGGCCTCCGGCATCGGAAACCACCCCAGAAACAGTAATTTGTGCAGACATCACACCCCCAGATAAAAATACCAACAGGAATATGAGCCTTTTAAGTATCATACTTTTCATAATATAGAGTTTGATTTAAATTTGAAAGTTCCTAATTATTGACTTATGTGTTATTACTATTTTTTAGATACGTAAAAGTAACAAGGGAGGCATCGTAGCCTCATTACCACATTCTGACTGATTTCTGCAATTATACTGTCTTTAGGACACTATTAAGTTACAAAAAAAATTGATGCCTCCATTGTTACACCTTTAAGAAGTTCTCATTTCTGAGACCTCTTCGCTAACAAACAAAAACTAATTTCACTTTCTACAGTATAGGTGTTTGTTTTTAGTTCATTTCCAAAATCACTCCCTGGTAAGGTTTTAGTGTCATTTGGTTATTTTCTATATTTAAATCTTCGTAATTACTAATCAATATTTCTGAAGTAACATCGCTTGTATCGAATTTAAATTCAATCTCCTCTTCACTAAAATTAAGTGCTACCAGAATTTCTTCATTTTCTCTTTTCTTTTTATAAGCATAAATATTGGGGTTGTTGAATTCCAGCTCTTCAAAATCCCCGTGAACAAATACATCGTATTGTTTTCTTGTCTTTAGTACTTTTCGATAAAAATTTAATATTGAATCTTTATCCTTGTCCTGCTTTTCTACATTAATCACGGCATAATTTGGATTCGCCTTTAGCCATGGTGTATGCGCAGAAAACCCTCCATTTATTTCATCACTCCATTGTATTGGTGTTCGAGCATTATCTCTTCCTTCTTTGTTAATCATTTCCAGAGCATCTTGATTAGAGTACCGTTGTGTTTTAAGGTTTTCTCTATAAAAGTTCAAAGACTGTACATCTCTTACATCCTCCACCGATTCTAATACGATATTGGTCATCCCTATTTCATCTCCTTGATAAATATTTAAACTGCCATTTTGTGTTGCCTGCATAAGAAGTAACATCTTAGCAGATTCTGACCAATACGAGGTATCATTTCCAAAACGAGATACCATTCTTGCAAAATCATGATTCCCCATTGCATTGGCTATCCATCCTTTTTCATGAACCGCTTCCCTCCATTTTTTAAAGATGTTCTTCAGATTGACCAGGTTAAACACAGAAGATTCTTCGAATTTTCCATTAACTATAGTACATTCTAATACATCAAAATGGTATAGCATATCTAGCTCTTTTCTGTCATTATTGATGTACAATCCAGCATTCTCATGATTGATTCCAACTCCTTCGGCCAGTGAAAATGCATCATAATGACTAACAACACTTGAATTCATCTCTTTTAAATACTCATGTACCCTAGGTCCATTTGCATATACTTCTTCTATTATTTTTCTGAATCCTTTCTCTGGTGCATTAGGATATCCTTCTCTTTTTGATATTAAAGGAATCACATCCATTCTGAAACCGTCTACTCCCTTGTCTAACCAAAATCGCATCGCATCATAAATCTCTTCTCTCACTTTGGGGTTCTCCCAATTCAAATCCGGTTGTTTCTTAGTGAACAAATGCAAGTAATACTCTCCGGACGAAGGGTCTAGCTCCCATGCACTACCTCCAAAAAATGACTTCCAGTTGTTGGGTGGACCACCGTTGGCTGCAGGTTTTCTCCAATGAAAATAATCTCTATAAGGGTTGTCTTTCGATTTTTTTGCTTCCTGAAACCAACGATGCTCGTCGGAACAATGATTGGCCACCAAATCTAAAATTAATCGCATTCCGCGACTGTGTGTTTCTTTTAACAGCTCGTCAAAATCTTCCATCGTCCCAAATTCAGACATGATATCACAATAATCACTAATATCATATCCATTATCATCATTGGGGGATTTAAAAATTGGACTTAACCATAAAATATCGACTTCTAAACTTTTTAAATAATCTAGTTTTTCAATAATTCCTCTAAGATCACCTATCCCATCATTATTACTATCGTTAAAACTCCTGGGATAGATTTGATATATAGTTCCTTTTTTGAACCAAGTGAGCTCCATTCAATTCGGTTTTAAGATTTTAAAATCATTGGTTTTAAAATATTTGATTTTCTTACCGCATTTTAAACAATGTTTAATTCGAATTAAGCATTATTTATCCTAAATTAGCATAGCCGCATGTTATTTTGAGCATGAAGTATTTTGGGGAAAGTTGATTAAAAAAATGACTTTTTTAAGTAGGTATTATTATGAATTGCTCAAAAAATCGTAACGACTAATACAAATTACTGAACAATTCGTATAACTGAGAAACAATCAATAAGTTTAAAAAAATGCAAACGTTTGTATTATCATATTTTTAGCAAAATTGATGTTTTAACAATAATTTTTTAACGTAATTTTAGATAAATTTGAAAAAAAGACGGGTAAAACTTGAGGATATCGCCAGAAAGCTTAACATTTCTATAGCTACTGTTTCCAGGGCCTTGGATAATAATCCCAGAGTAAAACCGAGTACCCGTGAGAAAGTTTTCAAAACTGCAGAGGCCATGGGCTATATGCCCAATCAGATTGCAAAAAGTCTCAGTTCTGGTAAAACCAACATCATAGGAGTCATCATACCCAGATATGACGAACCTTTTTTTATTGAAGTTTGTCGTGGCATTGATCATTATGCCCGAGAACACAACTATAAAATCCTTATTAGCTCTTCCAGAAACTCTTTTGAATTTGAAAGAGAAAATCTTATTTCCTACGAAAGAGGTATTGTAGATGGTATTATTCTATCTCCTACTCATGAAACAGAAACATTTACCCATATCAGAAGCATCATTGGCAAAGGTATTCCTGTTGTTTTATTTGATAATATCAAGGAAGAAGTTTCTGGTGCAGACCATGTATTAATCCAGGACGATAAAGCCTCTTACGAAGCAGTAGAACATTTAATCAAAACCGGAAGGAAACGGATCGCTTTTATTGGAGGCATTAAGGAGAAAAAGGTTTTTCAGGATCGTTTCAAAGGGTATTTAGACGCCATGCAAGCAAATCAAATTGAAGTTCTCGAAGAATTGATTCTGCATTGTAAATCGTTAGATAGAGAATTTGAGGATATAGAAATCAACGAATTCTTAAGCAACTTACCAGAGTTCCCAGATGCTATTTTTACCTGTACCGATAATTATGGTTTACTCACCATGAAAACATTGCTTAAAATGGGATATCGTATCCCCGAGGATGTTGCAGTGATTGGTTTTGGAGATTTGGGATTAGGTGAAGTTTTTGTACCATCAATGACTTGTATTGCGCAGCCCAGCTTTGAAATGGGACAAAAGGTAGCCGAGTTACTTATTCAGCAATTTAATGAACCTGTAGACAAAAACCATCGCAAAAAGGTTGTGAAATTAAAAACTGAATTGATTTTGAGGGATAGTACATAAATCCATATATTTAACTACCACAATACGCTAATAAACAATACCAACATAGTTCTAAAGTAGGGGTTAATGCTATTAAAGCATCTTAAATAGCACACCGCTATTAACTTAAATTGTTTATTGTTATGATCACACAAAAAGTCAAAGGATTACTAGCGTTTCTATTTCTAATTACCTTAAGCATCACTGCTGTTTCTCAAGAAAATAGATGGTCAATTTCCACTACAAATCAACAAAACTATACAGGAATTGTAGCCGCCAACGGTAGAATCGGAATCCTTCCTTCTTCCAACATTTTCAAAACAAAACAGATTATCCTGAATAACGTTTACGACAAAGAATCTCCACTTGGAGTTAGTAGAATTTTACAAGGGATGAACTTTGGAAATTTAGAAGTGGAAATCAACGGACAACAACTTGATAATAGTGTTATTGACAATTGGACCCAAACACTATACATGAAAGAAGCTCGTTTTACAACCTCTTTCTCCTATAAAAACCTAGCGACCATTTCGTATAGCATCTATGCTCTTCAGAATGTTCCCTATGCAGGATATATAGATGTTGAGATACAAGCCTCGGAAGATATTGACCTTAAAGTAACTGCAAAAATCCAAACTCCAGAAGAGTACAACTCACCAAATAGTACTTTTCGGATTCTGAAAGATCTTGAAACCACCATGCCCATACTACAAACTGTAGCAAAAAGTAGACTAAACCGACATACCGTAGCCTCTTCTGGAACCTTTGTTTGGCATGCGATCAACTCTACAAGAGAACACCAGCGGCCAAAACTAACTCATCAAAAAGTATCTGAGTACGACAATAGATTATCGTTTGAAAAGAAAATAACAAAAGGAGAAAACTACCAATTTGCCTGGACTGGTGCCCAATGTACGACGCAAGATTTTTATGATCCACAAACCGAAAGTGAGCGTTTTGTAATTTTTAATCTACTTACTCCTCAAAAAGATCTATTGGCACAACACAAAAATCGTTGGGAAGATCTATGGAAGGGAGATATTATTATTGAAGGTGACCTGCAATCGCAACTCGATGTGCGTTTGGCCTTATACCATCTATATGCATTCTCTAGAGAAGATTCGAATCTGAGTATTGCTCCAATGGGGTTAAGTTCACAAAACTATAACGGTCATATTTTTTGGGACACCGAATTATGGATGTACCCACCATTATTGGTTCTAAACCAGGGAATCGCTAGATCGTTAGTGAATTATCGATCGGATCGCCTGGAAATTGCCAAGAAAAAAGCCATTAATTTTGGGTATAAAGGAGCCATGTTTCCTTGGGAAAGCGATGATACAGGAGAAGAAGCAACTCCGGCATGGGCACTTACCGGAACTTTTGAACATCATATAACCGCAGATGTAGGCATCGCCTTCTGGAACTATTATCGTGTTACTAAAGATAAAACCTGGTTAAAAGAACGTGGATATCCATTACTTAAAGAAGTTGCTGATTATTGGGTAAGTCGATCTTCGCCCAATGCAGATGGCTCATATACCATAAAGAATGTAGTAGGTGCCAATGAGTTTGCTCCAAACGTAGATGATAATGCATTTACCAATGGATCTGCCATCACCTGCTTACAATATGCTGAAAAAGCCGCAACCGAATTGGGTCTGCCTTCAAATCCAGAATGGAGCAAGGTTGCAAAGAACATAGTGATCCATAAATTTGAGGATGGCACAACCAAAGAACACAGCACTTATGATGGAGATCGTATCAAACAGGCAGACGTTAATCTACTGTCGTACCCACTGGATATTATCAATGATAAAGCAACCATCCTTAAAGATTTAAAATATTACGAACCCAAGCTTGCAGAAGAAGGGCCAGCAATGGCTCAAAGTGTATTTGCGGTTATTTATGCTCGTTTGGGCGACGCCGATAATGCGTTTCGATTGTTTAAACGAAGTTACGAACCCAACAAAAGACCTCCATTTGGTGCTTTGGCCGAAGCTGCAACTAGTAACAATCCTTACTTTGCAACAGGCGCAGGAGGAATGTTGCAAACTGTCATTTTTGGGTTTGGAGGACTTCATTTAACTGACGAAGGGATCATTCAGAAAAATCCAATTTTACCAAAACAATGGAAAAAACTAACGCTTACTGGTGTTGGACCAGATAAGAAAACTTATGTTATTGACTAAATCTAACTTTATTTGGTAGATTCTCTTACAATTAAAGAAGTTTTTACGATTTCGGTTGCGGTTTTATAATCTTCATCAAAATCATCGACGAGATGGCCCAGTAAAATTTCGGCGGCTTTTGCTCCCAAATCCTCTGCATGTTGAGATACTGTGGTCAACTTGGGATACGAATGCTTAGACAATAATCCGTCTGTAAATCCAATCACAGAAATATCTTGGGGAATTTTATACCCTAACTTATGAGATATATTGATTGTAATAGCAGCAGCGGTTTCATCAAGACCTAATACGGCATCAAGATCATTCCCTTTAAGAAATTTCTCAATTTCGTTTTCTATGGCATTAGATTCTTTTTCTACTAAATCGATTATCGTGTCTTTTACTTCAAGATTTATTAATGAAACATCTTTATTAGCCTCTGCAGCTTCTCTAGCTCCTTCTAATCTTAATTTAGCAACACTAATATCTCCAATAGTAGTGACTATGGCAATTCGTTTACACCCTGTATCGATAAGGTATTGCATCGCATTTTTGGAAGCTACTTTGTCGTCTACAATCACTTTATCACAATCAATTTCGTCACTTACTCGATCAAACATTACCACTGGAACATTTTCTCTTTTCAATACCTTAAAATGGTCTAATTCATTAAGTACTTGGGTTTCCTGACTCAACGCCACAATAAACCCATCAACACTACTATAGTTGAGCATCTCTACATATTCTACTTCTTTTTGGTAGGATTCGTTGGTAATACAGGTCACTATTTTATATCCATTTTTGGCCGCCTCTTTTTCTATTCCAAAAAGTGCTTTTGCAAAAAAGTGATTGAGTATTTCTGGTAAAATTACTCCTATGGTTTTGGTTTTGTTACTTTTTAAACTAACGGCTAATGCATTAGGTTTGTAATTGTAAAAACTTGCTAATTCGTGAACCCTATTGATTGTTTTTTGACTAATTTCGGGATCATTCTTTAAAGATTTCGAAACTGTGGATATCGATAAATTTAATTCTCGAGCAAGTTGTTTTAAAGTAACCTTTTTCCTCATGACCTATGTGTAATAAATTATAATTCTTATTTCAGAAATAAGAATATCTCGCAAATTGACTTTCGAGTCTAAATTAAGCTTTTTTCTTAACGTAATATTAAAACATCTGCACTTTGTGCTGTTATTCTTATGATGTTTAAGAAATAACCATTTTATTCGTTAAGGTTTTTTTATATTACCTAAACTTTAATTTTTCAAAAAAAATAAAGTTAATTTTAGAAATATAGTGTAAGTGATACACTATAAACAACGACAAATAAATTTATTCCCAAATAAAACAACAGCATATGTCTAAAACATATTATGACCCGGCGGATCTTAGAAAGTTTGGTAAAATCACAGAATGGAGCGAAGAATTAGGTACTAAATTTTTCGATTACTACGGAAAAGTATTTGAAGAAGGTGCTTTGAGCGCCAGGGAAAAATCTTTGATTGCCCTTGCCGTATCTCATGTGGTAAAATGCCCATATTGTATAGATGCATACACCAAAGATGGATTACAAAGAGGAATTACAAAAGAAGAGATGATGGAGGCAGTGCACGCAGGAGCAGCAATCGAAAGTGGTGCTACTCTGGTACATGGTGTACAAATGATGAATAAGTACGAGAAACTCTCTATGTAGTTTCTAATCGTAAAAATATTAAAGGAAAAATGTCTGAAACAAAGAAAAAACAGTCGCTACATAAAAGAAATGACCAGTTAGCCAATACCCAAAGACAGCTGGAAATTTTAAACAACGGTATTTTTGCTAATGGCGAATTACCCAAGTTTGCCGACAAAATAGCTGAAATTAATCAGTTCCCGTTGCGTCCTCGTAAGCTTGAAATATTACAAATCAATGTGGGATACATGTGTAATCAGGTTTGTGAACACTGTCATGTTGATGCCGGACCGGACCGAAAAGAGATCATGACCAAAGAAACCATGATGCAATGTTTGGAAGTGATCAGAAATACAGGAGCGCATACGCTGGATTTAACTGGTGGTGCTCCCGAGATGAATCCTGATTTTAGATGGTTTGTTGAAGAGGCTAGTAAAGCTGGAATCAAAGATTTTATTGTAAGAAGTAACCTTACCATCATAAGAGCTAATAAGAAATATTACGATCTTCCGGACTTTTTCAAAAAGCACAATGTGCATGTGGTTTCTTCAATGCCGCACTGGACTCGTGGCAAAACCGACAAACAAAGAGGAGATGGTGTTTTTGACAAATCGATAAAAGCGCTTCAGGAACTCAATGAACGTGGATATGGGATGCCGGATAGCGATTTGCGTTTGGATTTGGTCTATAACCCTTCTGGAGCTTTTTTACCCGGAGACCAAGCTTCAATGGAAAAAGATTTCAAAAAGGCATTACTCGAAGATTTCGGAATTCAATTCCATAATCTGTTTGCGATCACCAATCTACCTATTAGTAGATTTCTGGATTACTTAATTGCTTCAGAAAACTATGAAGACTATATGTATGCCTTGGTAGATGCCTACAATCCTTCGGCCGTTGCCAATGTAATGTGTACCAATACTATTTCTGTAAGCTGGGATGGTTGGTTATACGATTGTGATTTCAATCAAATGCTTGATCTTAAGGTAGCAAGCAAAGTAAAACATATCAGCGAATACAACGAAGATTTGCTAAATAATAGAAATATCGTAATTTCACAACACTGCTATGGTTGCACTGCAGGTGCAGGTAGTAGTTGTCAGGGAACAGTAGCGTAATAATATATATGCATTCAAAAACAGCCATATTAGTTTTTGCAAATTCTGCCAAAGAAGAATCATTGCATAAGCCTATGAAAGGTGGTGAGCAACTATTTGCTCAACTTAATGAATCCACCATCGCTGTTGTAAAAAGCACTCATATTCCTTACTATGTAATCACCGAAGAACAACAATATGGGGTTGACTTTGGAGAACGTTTTGTAAATGCTGTCCAAAGTATCTTTAAGAAAGGATACGAAAAAGTAATTACTATTGGTAACGATACTCCGCTACTCAATAAAACACATTTGCTGCAAGCTGCCCAATTGTTAGAGGAAGATAAATTTGTAATTGGCCCTTCTGCTGATGGAGGATTTTATTTGATGGGATTATGTAATACCCATTTTGATCCTTCTTTGTTTTTAAATTTACCCTGGCAATCAAGAACACTTACTGTAAATCTCATTGCCACTCTTGGAGCTTGCGAGGTAGCTATCTCAAAGCTTCAGGTACTATATGACATCGATAGTGTTTCTGATTTAAAAATTATTCAAAAATTTAGCAGGAGATTATCACTTGGGGTTCTAAAAGCGTTGGAACTCATTCTTTCTCATTCTAAAAGTATTCAAAACGTAGTTTCTCTAGAAAACACTACCATATATCATACGATTGCCTATAATAAAGGGTCACCTGCTCTTCTTTAACATTCCTTAATGGTCTTTTTTTCGTGATTCAAAAGAAGTCTTGATTTGCGAATCAGTTATAAACTTATAAAGACCTAGATATTCTCAGAATACCATTGAGAATAGTTATCAAAACACCATAATGAATATTCAATAGCAAAATATTGCGCTAACTATATGCTTGTAAAAAAAGGTATTATTCTACTTTGTTTCTTATTCCCTTGGATTCATTCAGGTCAGGATTCTATTGAAGAATTATTGACGATGTACAATACGGAGAGCATCCCGTATGTAACCATCGAAGACATCAAGGATGAAATCGACAACATTGTGGTTCTTGATTCTAGAGAAATAGCCGAATACAAGGTTAGCCATTTAAAAAATGCTATTCATGTAGGGTACGATCAATTTGATATCACTAAAATTTCTGAAATCCCGGAAATCGATAAAGACACCAAAATTGTAGTGTATTGTAGCCTTGGGATTCGATCAGAAGTGACTTCAGAAAAATTAAAACTAGCAGGATATCACAATGTATATAATTTATACGGCGGAATTTTTGAATGGATCAATCATGGCTATCCTGTTTTCAATAGTAAAGAACAACGAACAGACCAAGTGCATCCCTTTTCTGAAGAATGGGAAAAATGGTTAGAAAAAGGCACTAAAAGATATCAGGAATGAATACAAAAAATTTGTTATTAATATTTACCCGTAACCCAGAACTGGGCAAGTGCAAAACACGACTAGCAGCCACCATTGGAGATCAGGCAGCTCTAGATGTATACAAAATGCTTTTGCAACATACAGTTTCTATTACTGAAGGGTTAACATGTGTAAAAGAGGTACACTACTCGGTATCTGTAAACCCAAATGATATTTGGGATCCAACCATATACCAAAAGAAAGAACAATTTGGAAAAGATCTAGGTGCCCGGATGAAATACGCATTTGCCGAAGGGTTTAAACAGGGGTTTGAAAAAATTATCATTATTGGTAGTGATATGTATGACCTTGAGCAAAGGGATCTAGAATTTGCTTTTGAGCAGCTAGAAAATCACGATTATGTAGTAGGACCAGCCCAAGATGGAGGATACTACTTGCTGGGAATGAAATCACTAAACAATGCTGTTTTTGAAAACAAAGCTTGGGGTACCGACACTGTTTTTAGAGATACATTACATGACATAGAACAACATAGCCATAAATTATTAGACATACGAAATGATGTGGATTATTATGAGGATATCAAAGATATTCCTGCATTTCAAAAATTTTTAAAACAAACAGATGATCAAATACATTGAAGAAACTACGGATTATTTAAAAGATAAGGGGTTTGAAGCCCCTGAAATCGGAATTATCTTAGGAACCGGATTAGGTCAGTTATTGAATAATATCGAAGTGATCAAAGAGGTGAGCTACAATCACATTCCTAATTTCCCAACAGCCACAGTAGAATTTCATAAAGGAAAATTAATTTATGGAAAGCTAGAAGGAAAAAAGGTGGTTGTTATGCAAGGGAGATTTCACCTGTATGAAGGGTATTCTCTTCAGGATGTGACATTCCCGGTACGTATTATGCATCAGCTTGGGATCAAAAAATTATTGGTTTCTAATGCTGCAGGTGCGATCAACTTGGATTTCAAAAAAGGAGAACTAATGCTAATTGACGATCATATCAATCTTCAGGGAGGATCCCCTCTGGCTTTTAAAGGAGTGGAACAACTTGGAAGTCGCTTTACCGATATGAGTGCTCCTTACCATCCAGAAATCAATTCAAAATTAGAGGCTATTGCGGCCAATCACAATATAACACTACACAAAGGTGTATATGCCTCTGTTGTAGGGCCACAGCTTGAAACCAGAGCAGAATATCGCTACTTGAAAATTATAGGTGCCGATGCTGTTGGTATGAGTACAGTACCGGAAATCATTGTAGCCAATCATCTGGATCTTCCCGTTGCAGCGGTATCCGTTTTGACCGACGAGTGTGATCCAGACAACCTGAAACCTGTTAATATCGAAGAAATTATCCAAATGGCTGGAAAAGCAGAACCTAATTTGATTCTCCTTTTCAAAGAGCTAATAAAATCTATGTAAACAAAAAAGAAAGAACTATGAGTTATTTAGATACAACACATGATGTATATAAAGAAGCAGCCATAACCCCAGATGTTGGGTTATGCTGTACCACAAATCCTATCTGGGAATTACCAGGCCTTAAAATTCCTAAAATTATGCAGGAAATGAATTATGGCTGTGGGAGTACAGTAAACGCAAGAGATTTGACTAATAACCCCAAAATCCTTTATGTTGGTGTAGGTGGTGGAATGGAATTATTACAGTTTTCGTATTTCTCTCGTCAAAAGCATGGTGTAATTGGTGTTGATGTGGTTCAGGAAATGTTGGATGCTTCCAAAAAGAACTTTAAAGAAGCCGAAGCACAAAATGACTGGTTCAAAAGTGAATTTGTAGATCTTAGATATGGAGATGCACTTAATCTTCCTCTCGAAGATAACAGTGTGGATGTAGCTGCTCAAAACTGTCTTTTTAATATCTTTAAAGAAGAAGATTTAAAGAAAGCTATCGAAGAAATGTACCGTGTATTGAAGCCACATGGTAGGTTGGTGATGAGTGATCCTACTTGTGAGCAGCCTATGAATGACAACCTTCGTAATGATGAGCGTTTACGAGCACTTTGTCTAAGTGGAAGCTTACCGATTGCTGATTATGTAAAAGCTTTGACGGATGTAGGGTTTGGTACCATCGAAATTAGAGCACGTAAACCGTATCGTATTTTGGATCCAAAGAATTATGATACCGACGAATTGATCTATATCGAGTCTATAGAAGTTGCTGCCATCAAAGATCCAATGCCAGAGGATGGGCCTTGCGTGTTTACAGGTAAAGCTGCCATCTATTATGGAGATCAAGACTATTTTGATGACAAAAAAGGACATGTTTTATTAAAAAACCAGCCTATCGCTGTATGCGATAAAACTGCCGGTGCACTAGCAGACCTTGGCAGAGATGATATTTTTATTAGCGAATCTACTTATCATTATGATGGAGGAGGATGCTGCTAAAATTCAAGGCTAATTAACTATAATCATGAAGCCGGGAGCAATTGTATTTGCTTTCGGCTTCTCTGTTATGCAAATTTCTTGGCCATCGCTTTTCTGAACTCGTAAATAATTAGAAACATAGAACACCAAAGTGGGCTCATATTACGTTTCAATCCCTTCCCTTTAGAAAATCGTATCAGTTGCCTGGCATAAAACCCACCCTCTGCAGCGTCTTCAAACTGTTTCATTCCGGTTCTTAACACCAAATTTTCAAGTACTTTAACTTCTCCTTTCAAAAATCCAGGAATATCGTCGTTGTTCGTAATAAACGGACGCCCCATACCAATAAGGTCTACCTCGCCATTTTGTAAGACTTCATTACAAAAATCATACGATCTGAAACCACCTGTGATCATCAAAGGTAGTCTTGTAATCGCTCTAACTTTTTTTGCAAAATCAATAAAATAAGCCTCTCTTCTTTTGGTGCTCTCTTTTACCTCTTTCCCTTCCTCATTTAAGATAAAAAAAGCGAGTTTCTCATACGTCCCTCCAGAAATCTCTAACAAATCAATCTTTTCATTATCCAGCATTTTTACCACTTCAAGAGACTCTTCCTCTGTAAATCCTCCTTTTTGGAAATCTGCAGAATTCAATTTTACGGCTATCGGAAAACCTGGCCCTACCTCTTTACGAACTTCTTTTACGATAGTGATCAGTAATCTACTTCGATTACCAATACTACCACCCCATTGATCTTTACGAACATTGGTTCTTGGCGATAAAAAC
Organism: Aquimarina sp. KJ22-3; assembly: GCF_055808215.1. Taxonomy (NCBI): domain Bacteria; kingdom Pseudomonadati; phylum Bacteroidota; class Flavobacteriia; order Flavobacteriales; family Flavobacteriaceae; genus Aquimarina; species Aquimarina sp. KJ22-3. Next base: position 4,796,708 of record NZ_CM147859.1, read on the forward strand.
TGACTTAACAAATACCCATGTGCTGCATGGATCTGAACTCCTGTAAACCCAGCATTCTTTGCAATTCTTGCTGCTCTCACAAAACCAAGAATCACCTCTTGGATATCTGCTTCGGTCATTGCTTTGGGTTTACCAAAGAGCCCCATTTTTTTAAGTTGTACCTCCGAAGGAGCTAACGGTCTTCCTGTACTAAATTTGTTAGTTTGCCTACCAGAATGTGAAATCTGTACCCACACATGATTGTGATTTGCTTTTGCCGCATCTGCCCAAGCCTTCATTTTGGGTAACATGTCTTCGGTATCAAAGCATACATTACCGGCCGATTCCAAATGTTTACGATCAATTACTACGTTTCCCGTAATCAATAAACCTGCCCCTGTATCAGCCCACATTTTATAGAGCCTATTATGACCCTTGGTAGGTTCAAATTTTTTATCACTAATCCGCTCTGTCATTGCAGATTTAACTAGCCTGTTTTTGATAGTCGCTCCACAAGGAAGTTTCAATTCTGTACTAATCATATAAAAATAGTTCGATTACAATAATACATAATCCTTCAGGATAATACAATCTATATTTGCTAACAAATGTTAAAAAATTAACATTTAAAATACGTTTTTACTTACAAATTCTACGTTTAACCCATAAAGTTTGCGTTTTATCGATAAATTTCGTTATTTTATGGATGTAAAAAATATAAACCGATTCATTTTTAGTTAATTGAATACATCTAAAACCTAACAAAGATGAAAAGATATAGAATACTCACAATACTTGTTTTATTGTTAACCACTGCTCAGACTTTCTCCCAAAAGAAGCCTGATCATACGGTATGGGATCAAATACTTATCCTCAATGTGACCGAACAGGGGAAAGTAAATTACGAAGGTATTATGAAAATCAGTCCTTTGTTCTATAAATACTTTAGGTCTTTATCAGAAAACCCTCCTACAGACGAGTGGTCCAAAGACGAAAAACTTGCCTACTGGATTAACGCCTACAACTCTATTGCTGTAAAAATGATCATCGATAATTATCCAGTAAAAGATATCAATGAGTTACATGATCCTTGGAATCAAAAGTTTTTCAGAATAAAAGATAAACGATACAGTCTTGATGACATAGAACACACTATACTTAGAAAATTTAATGAACCAAGAATTCATTTTCTAATCAATTGTGCATCATTTTCTTCCCCTAAACTAATGAACAGAGCCTACACTGCCGAAAATATAAACATGGCATTAGAAAAGTGTACCAAGGAGTTTATTAACGACCCTACAAAAAATATTATTACCCCTAGCAAAGTGCAAATTTCTCAGATTTTTGAGTGGTATAAAGATGATTTCAACCAAGGAGATGTGGTAAGCTTTATCAATAAATACTCTGATGTAAAAATTTCGGAAATACCTAAAGATGGTTACATCACTTATAATTGGGATTTAAATAATTAAATTCCTGAAAGGTTACCGAATCGGATTCGACCAAACGAACTTCGCACGGGAACCGGAAAAATTGCACGTAGGAAACCACCAACGTTTGCCCCAAAATACTTGGACTCACCAAGTGTGGCCTGAATTTTGGTTTTAACTTCCTGCAAAAGAGATTGATTTATAGTATTACATCTATACATAAGACATATGTATGGAAATACATACAATATTCGTCGAAATGTAGCCCAAAACCAGGTTTAACCCAATAAATAAACGAACTATGAACAGAGTACTTTTTATGCTATTGGTAGGGATGTCTTTTTCTTGTACTACAAGTAAAGCGGCAATCCAGACCACCCAAGAAATGCCTATTGCCGAAAACATAACTGCTGAAAAGGATACTGATTCTCCTGACATAGTTGTTATAGAAGAGAAAGCTGCGGATACCATCATTCCCGAAGAAATAAAAGAAGAAAAATCCGAGGACGTTATCCCTATAACTGACTCTATTCCCAAAACAATAAAAGAAAAACAAGAACCTATAAAGGCAGTAATAGAAAACACTTCTTTTGACCATAAACCATGGAACATATTATTGGGTAAGTATATTTCGAAAGATGGAATGGTAAACTATAACGGGTTCAAACAAAACGGAAAAGCCTTTAGAGCTTATTTGACTTCTTTGAGCAATAATCCTCCAAAACAATCCTGGAGTAAAAATGAAAAACTTGCCTATTGGCTAAATGTGTATAATGCATTTACAGTAAAACTTATTGTAGATAATTATCCGTTGGCTAGTATAAAAGATATCAAAGACCCATGGGATCTTCGTTTCTTTAGGATCGGTAAAAAATGGTATACGCTAAATGATGTAGAGCATCGAATGCTGAGAAAAATGGGAGATCCAAGAATTCATTTTGGGATTAATTGTGCCTCATATTCTTGCCCAGCATTATCCAATAAAGCCTTTACCGCTCAAAATGTAAATCAAGAATTAGAAAGGTTAACCATTGCCTTTATTAATGATACGAGTCGAAATCACATATCCAAAGACAAGATTGCGATATCCAAAATTTTCTCCTGGTTTGCGAAGGATTTTAAAAAGGAAGGTACTATTATCGATTTTTTAAATAAATACGCTAAGGTTACAATTAGTAACACCGCCAAAAAGAGCTTCCTAAAGTATGATTGGGCATTAAATGAATAATAATTCATAGCTTTTTCTTATGCCTTATAACTCGTTACAGCCTTTTTAATACCTTTAAAATCAAAAAGTTAATTTTTTTATAAATCTTTAATGAGTAAAATTTGCCTGGTTTGATCTCAGCTAAAAAAGAATGAAACGCAAATTTCTGTTTTTCAGTCATTTACATTTTTTCATTTCGAGATTATTTACATAAAACTCTCTGTTTCTTTATTTATCAAATTCCTACAACAAACAATAAAAACCTGCACTTTGTGTAAGGTTAATTCTTAATTCCCTACTAAATTCCCACAATAACTGATCAGGTTACGACAATAAAAAAACAATTAAGTATTAACCATTCAATTTAAAAACACAAAGAGATGAAAGCTCCAAAAAATATATTCGTTCTAATAGCAGTTTTATTTTTTACTCAAATCAACGCACAAGATAAATTTGACCATAGTGTTTGGGATCAAGCACTTTTACTAAACGTTTCTGAAGACGGAAAGGTAGATTATGACGGTTTTATGAGAGATAGTTCTCAATTATATAGATATTTCCAACAACTTTCTGAAAATCCGCCACAGGAAGACTGGTCCAGAGAAGAAAAACTAGCGTACTGGATCAATGCATATAATGCGTACACTATAAAATTAGTAATCGACAGTTATCCAGTAAAAAGTATTAAAGATATTGATAACCCATGGGGGAAGAAATTTTTCAAGATTGATGGGGTATGGCACAGTCTAGGAGAATTAGAGCATAAAATCCTAAGAAAGTATGGAGATCCAAGAATCCACTTTGCTATCAACTGCGCTTCTATTTCTTGTCCTGTAGTGTGGAATAGAGCATACACAGCAGAGAATTTACATACAGCTCTGGATCAGCAAACTGAAAAATTTATCAATGACCCGACACGCAATGTGATTACAGAAAAGGAGGTGAAAGTTTCTAAAATTTTCAGTTGGTACAAAAAGGACTTCAAAGTAAATGGTGGAGATGTAAAAGACTTTATCAACAGATATTCTGCAGTGAAAATCACGAATCAGCCAAACAAAGGATACAAAGATTACGATTGGGGATTAAATAAAGGAGCACAAGTAACACCAGCTTTTGTTGTTGACTAAAAATAGTACCTCAACAGATAAATTTGGGACTTAAATATGTAAATTTATAACCTAATTCTAAGACTCCAAAATTGAAAATATCGATTGTTATTCCTATACTTAACGAAGCAGCTACCATTGGTAAGCTGCTTTCTTACTTAATTCAAAATAGATCTAATAATCATCATGTACAAGAAATTCTTGTCGTAGATGGAGGAAGTATCGACGGATCTCAGGATGTCGTCAATCAATACGCCAGCAACAGTGAAGTACAAGTTAGGTTGATCCCTTCAAAAAAAGGAAGAGCAGTACAACTAAATACCGGAGCGCAAAATGCTATGGGTGATATCTTGTATTTCCTTCATGCAGATTCTTATCCTCCAAAACATTTTGACCATGATATTGTCACCGAAGTTACTAACAACAATCCTGCGGGGTGTTTTAGAATGAAATTTGATTCTCATCATCCTTGGTTATTATTTCTGGGTTGGCTTACACAATTCGAAAGTAAAAAATGTAGAGGCGGAGATCAAAGTCAGTTTATCACCAAAGAACTATTCGAAGAAATAGGTGGATATGATGAAGCTTATATCGTTTACGAGGACAATGATCTGGTAGATCGGCTTTTTGAAATCAATAAGTTTGTGATCATCCCTAAAAATGTAATTACTTCGGCGAGAAGGTATCGAGAAATTGGGGTATGGAGACTGCAGTATCATTTTTTGAATATCCATATGCGAAGATGGTTAGGAGCATCTTCAGAGGATCTCTATCGATACTATAAAGAAAAAGTTGTTTCTTAAAACTTCTTCTTTATCTTTAAAGAAGTGAAAACATTTGATATCTTTTTGGTAGTACTACTTTGTATTGGTGCAATACAGGGGATTGTTTTTGGTATAATTTTATGGCAAAGACAAGGAGTACATTATATTGCTAACAGATTTCTTTCAACCATTCTCTTCTTTTTTCTTATCGACTGCTTGTAGAAACTTTAAATCTCTTTGGATTGGGCAGATATGATTTATGGTACCATATTTTATTAGAATACAATTGGATTTATGGTACTCTAATTTACTTTTTTGTAAAAAGTTACGTCAATCCAAAGTTCAAATTACTGAGGAAGGATTGGATTCATTTTCTACCCGTAATCATAGAATTCATTTGGAGTTTTTTTATCAAAGCCCAAAACTTCTTTTGGGATGGAACAAGAGAAAGCTTAACTTGGTTGGGATATTGGGGATATGTTGTTTGGATGCACTACCCAACAATGTTTGTCGTTTCTGGAGCATTAATTATTTTCTATTGTATTAAAGCTGAAAAAATATTAAACAGAGATCTACAGGTTGAAGGTTATCAAATTATCAAAGAAAAACTGATTTGGATTAAACGAGTAGTCACGGTTATGAAAGTATTTTCTATCATTTATGTGTTAGGAATACTAATTGACTTTTTCTTTTTCAATTTCGCCAGTAATTTTTTCTATGGTCACCCCGTATTTATTGGCATGGCTATTATCACGTATTGGTTGGGGTTAGAAGGGTTTTCTAGGAGAAAAGAAAGCGCTTTTAAAGAAGTAGCTACACTAACCGCAAAAGAAAAAACACAACTCGAAAATATAGCCAAAAGCTTGGAAGCAAAAATGAAAGAGGATCAACTGTATAAAGATCCAGAGCTTACCTTGTCATCCTTATCCAAAGCGCTTTCTGTAAAACCCTATTTGGTAACAAAATGTTTAAACACCATCTATCAGAAAAAATTCAATGATTACATTAATGAATGCAGGATTGAAGAGGTAAAAAGATTAGTAAACGATCCCAAGAATGATAATTTCACCTTGCTTGCCCTGGCCTATGAGGCTGGTTTTAACTCCAAAGCTTCTTTTAATCGAGCAGTAAAGAAAACAACAGGAAATCCTCCTAGCGCTCTAAAACTAGTCAATTAGAGGTTTCAATTATTTAATTGAGCCCATCAACTTCTCTCAAAATAGTCTCATTTGTAGAATTGAAACGATTCTCTAATGCTTCTGATTCATATTTGTACTCATAAACATTTAAAATCAAAAAAAATGAAACGATCAAATACAGTAGTACTTACAATTTTTATTATCATACTTAATGTTTCAGTTTGCTTATCTCAAACAGATACAGATAGATTGAATGTATTTCTTGGTGAATGGAAAATAGATCTCAGTCCGCAGGACACTACAGATACCAACTTTGCGATGATGCGAATTGATAAAATCAATAGTAAAACAGTAAAAGGCACATTTTATAGGGAAGGAGTAAAAATTACCGAGGGGAGAGTGAACACCCAATTAAATACTGTCTATGTTGCCTTGGTATCTGGCGACAACAGTGGTAGCTATAATACTGCATTTTATTATAAAGATGGAAAATTATATGGTTCTACACATTCTATCGACAAGGATTTTCTAGCCGTATGGATCGCAGAAAAGAAGAACTAATCATGAAAAACATTGTACTTATTATGTTTGCTTTCAACTTATTTGTTGGCTATGCTCAGAGAAATTATGGGACACCTATAAATGACGAACTACCTCAAGAGTTAAAAGAGCTTCGTAAAGTAATTGAGGTAACCAACTTCCCTAAGAAAATTGATCCTATACAAATAGATGATCAATACTACTGGAAACACAATACGGCTATTTTGTGCAAAGAAAGTCAGATACAAATTATAGAATACGGGGCCTACCTCTTCTACAACGATAAATGGAACTTGAGAAAAAAATACCCGTTGAAAGAGCTCAACAAAAAATTTGGAACGAAAAAACAAATAATGCTGCAAGCGCATCCGTATACATGGACAAATAATTGGAGGGTAGATAAAACACTATACGCTGGATGGGCCATGTGGTACTTTATCGGAATTACCAAAAGTGGAGAAAAAGTCTGCGGATACCAAAGGATCCAAACTACAGATCAACTTCTAAATTAACAACTCATGAAAAGCATAAAATTCATATTGATCTTGTCCATACTAATACTGTCAAAATACCAGTGTTGGTCTCAAGAATTTAAATTAGACATAAAGAACTCCAAAATATCCTGGACAGGTAACGCAGCCTTTAGCAGTTATTCACTTACCGGAACCTTAAAAGCAAAAAGTGGTATCCTAAAAATGGACCAGAAAACAATTACCAATTTAAAGGTTGTAATTGATATGAAAAGTCTAAACCATGAAAATAAAGATCTGAGAAGGCATCTCAAAAGTGAAGATTTTTTTGAAGTAAATAAATACCCCACATCCGAATTCAGGTTAGAACAATCGACTTCGGTAGATAAAGGTACCTTGTCTGGATACCTTGTCATAAAAAACCAAAAACATCAAGAAGACGTCCCAATAACGCTCCTTATCGAAAAAAATCAAATTTCTTTTATTTTCGAATTTGATGTTGATCGTACTAAATATAGGATTAATCACAACTCGCCAAGTATTTTTAAAAAGCTAAAAGAAACTGCAATTGCCGATAATTTCAAATTAAAAGGACGATTAGTATTTAGCAAGTAATTCTTGTACTAAGAAACCTTTATTCTAATTAAAAGTCTTCCGAAATGCCAATGGTGATTGGTTGGTTTTATTTTTGAATAATTTGGTGAACGAAGCAGGTCGCTCAAAGCCCAGGTTATAAGCAATTTCACTCACAGAGAGTTGAGTAACCGAAAGCTGTTCTTTTGCTCTATCAATGATCGTATTCTGGATATGTTGTTGGGTACTCATTCCGGTTAAAGATTTCAGCATGCTACTCAAATAGTTGGGAGAAAGCGTTAATCTGCTAGCAACATATTCTACGCTCGGTAGTCCTAGTTCTACTAGATTATCTTGATCAAAATACTCAGACAGTACAATTTCTAATTGCTCCAAAACATGGTGATTCGATTTGTTTCGGGTGATAAATTGTCGCTCATAAAAACGTTCTGCATAATTAAGCAATAACTCCAACTGAGAAATAATGATTTTCTGACTGAATTTATCAATGTTTGCCTGGTATTCAAGTTCAATATTCTTTAAAATACGTATCATCATCTGCTCTTCTTTTTCTGACAAAAACAAAGCTTCATGAACAGAATATCCAAAAAATCCGTAGGATTTAATCCTTTTAGCCAGGGATGTATTCCAAATAAAATCAGGATGGATAAAGAGTAACCATCCTGATGGTTTTTTGGATCCTATATTTGGGTTTTTATCCATACTCATCACTTGATTTGGCGAAATAAACGTCATCAACCCTTCGTTAAAATCATACTTCTGCTGGCCGTAGAAAAACTTATAAGGCACATTGCGTTTCAAACCAATAGAATAATACTCTTGTACTAGTTTTATCCCTTTAACATCTTTTGGATATTGCACCCGACTATACTCCACCAAACTAATCAGTGGATGTTCTGGTGCGGGAAGGTTTGCAAAATTATGATAGTCGCTTATGGTCGAAAGTCGATGTATTGCTGCCATTATAGTAAAGGTATGAATTCACAGTTAATTTTACACTAGACAAGCATCCCTCCAGAAACTTCAAGTCGCTGAGCATTTACCCAACTTGCTTTGTCCGAACATAAAAAGGCCACTACACCTCCAATATCTTCAGGTTCGCCGACTTTGCCCAAGGCAGTTATCTGCGAAATAATCGCCCTCTTTTCTTCATTATCGCGATTCACTCCTCCTCCAAAATCTGTAGCAATAGCACCCGGTGCTACTACATTTGCGGTGATTTTTCGATTTCCCAATTCCTTTGCCAGATACCTGGTAAACACCTCGATTCCACCTTTCATCATGGCATAGACAGAAGCTCCCGGGAAGCTAAATCTGGCCAAACCACTCGAGATATTGATAATACGACCTCCTTCATTGATAAAAGGTAAAGCCGCTTGAGTCAAGAAAAATATACTCTTCAAGTGTATATTCATCATTTCATCAAACTGAGTTTCTGTAGTATCTTTTACCAAGCTATGCAAGCCTGTACCTGCATTGTTAATTAAGAAATCGAAATGTGTATTCCCCTGCGTTTCTTGGAGGTAAGCGGCTACCTCATCTATGAATTCTTTTCCTGAAAGTGGTTTTGTTGCATCATATTGAAAAGCTTTAGCCTTTGCTCCTAACGCTTCAATTTCAGAAATGACTTCGTTGGCTTTGGCTACATTTTGATGATATGAAAAGATAATATGAACTCCGTCTTTGGCTAAATTTAATGCCATATCTCTTCCTAATCCACGGCTACCTCCTGTGATAATTGCTATTTTTTGACTCATCTTTATTGTTTTTAAAAATTACAATACAAAGTTGAGCCAATTCTAGCATCGTTTTTTATCCAAATCTTCGTTTGTGTTGCCGATATCTACTATTTTGTTTGGCAAGTACACAATCGAAACATATTGGTGGTAGAAGTTAACTTGTCGCCAACTTTGGACAAGGTATGGGTTTGATATCCATCAAAATACTTGATCACGATCTTATCATCGATGACTTCATAGGTTCCTGCAACGTTGAGCTTATCACCCAAATTAGGAGATCGATCTACCCACTCTTGTTTGACTAAATCCAAAAATAACTTGCCTCCTTTTTTGAATTTCAAAACTGACCCAAATGTTCCATCGGGCATTTCACAGGTATATTCGCCAGTAATATCATTACCACCACAAGCAGGGACTAATGCAAGGATTAAAATTGCCATCAAAAACTTTCTCATCGATACGTATAATTTTAAATTAACAATTGACTGTACTTAAATGTAATCGTTTTTAATAATCCGGCTGACCACAAAAGAAATAATCTACAAAATGCTTCTTGATATTTATAAATCCAAGGCAAAATCACTCAAATCCCATAACAAAAAGGGTTTTGTCTATAGACAAAACCCTTTATCATTGCGCCACCTATCTTATTGATTAAAAATACTGTCCAATACCAAACACAAAACCATTGGTAGCATCCTCGGTAACTCCGTACCCATAATCGATTCTAAAAGTGGCATTAAATATTCTTTTATGTATAAATCGTAGTCCTACCCCAGGATACAATCGAAAGTTTTGAGAATCTCCAAAATCTCCAAAATCTCCACCAGGATTTCGCCAACTTCCCCCATCGATAAACATATTACTTTGCAGTACAAACCAATCTTTTTCGTACAACGTATGTCTATATTCTGTATTTAATACAATCACTCCAGTTCCTCGATCAATGGTATTTCCTACGCCTCGAATATTTAAGTTATTATCCACTGCAAAAGGAGCAAAGGGAGAATCATCATTAGACGCCAGACCCAAGCGAAGTCTCGAGGCCCAGTTTCCTTTTTTTCCTATACGAGCATGATACAAAAAGTCATTCCACCAAATGATAAAATCAGGGAGTACATTCTGTGTACTAATCACATATTGCGCATTAAACGTACTTTTAAAACCTGAAACATATTGATAATCATAATCCAAATTATCGTACTCATAAATAAGCTTGAACAAGAGTTTATTCACATCAAAATCCTGAGGAATCCCTTCTGCAGTCACTCCTCTTTTGTATTCGTAATCCTCATTAAAGTAATTTACCCCGAGTTCTATTCTATTCTGAAAGTTGAACTGATACAGACCTAATAATTCATATGAAGTGTTGTTATACTTATAATCTGCGGTTCCATTCTCTAAAAACACCGGTTCTTCGGTAGTGAGGTTACTATAATTTAAAGCCAATCCAAATTTCTTACTAAACAAAAATGGAGCTCTTAAATTGATTCCATAGGAACTATAAATATCATACTGATACAATCCTCCCAAGGTAATATTACGACCTAATAGATTAAATTCGTACAATCCCAATCTGAAGGCAAACTCGTCATCATTAGTAGTATAAAGATTAGCAGAAGGGATGATCGTAAAGTTTTCTTCAACTCCATAAACCACTTGATATCCTTCTTCTTTTTGATGCACTTGATAATAGGCATGCGCGATAGAAGGTAATCTTTTTAATCGTTTGATATCTTCTTCAATAAGCAACGAATCCAATGTAGCTCCTTTTTTATAGAGCTCAATTTGAGTAGTGCCGAAGTCTTGGTCTTTTTATTCCCTTGAATAACAATTTCTGAGATGGTATTCTCCTGGGCTTGACCAAAAAAGCAATACAATAGGGTAAGTAAGACAAGAATTAGTCTTTTTCGCATTTAGTTCGATTTGTATGAAGCAATTTTATCACAAATGTAAGTCTTATTACACTCTAAATCAAAAATATTGGCCAATCCCAAAGGTAATTCCGTTGGTAGCATCATCACCAATACCATAACCATAATCCAATCTAAAAACAGCATTAAAAATACGTTTGTGAATCAAACGGATTCCTAAACCAGGATAAAATCGCAAGGTGCTGCCATCTACTAATTCTACCAGATCTCCTCCTGGATTACGCCATGTTCCTGTATCAATAAAAACATTACTCTGCACTACAAACCAACCTTTTTCGTAAAAGGTGTGGCGATATTCTGTATTCAAAACAATGGCTGCAGTACCCCTATCAATGGTGTTTCCTGCACCACGAATATTCAATTGGTTATCTACAGCAAAAGGAGCAAAAGGAGTATCGTCATTTGATGCATAAGCCAATCGCAGTCGGCTTGCCCAGTTCCCGAGTTTTCCGACTTTTTTGAAGTATTCAAAATCATTTCTTCCGATAAAAAAGTCGTTGAGTAATCCTTCGCCACCAGTTACGAAACGTACATCCAACAAACTTCTAAAACCTGACACATACTGATAGTCGATATCAATATCATTATACTCGTATTCTCCTCTATATGTGATTTTATCTGCCGTAAGCCGAGTTGGAATTCCCAAAGGCAGATCACCTTCCAGAAAATCATATTCTTCGCTGGCGATGTTAATCCCGACTTCAGCTCTATTGTGAAAATTAAATTCGTATAACAGATTTGCTTCAAAAGTCTTGGTATCAAATCGATAATTTACAGTGTTGTCATTTTCGAAGAAAACAGGTTCTTGAGAAACCAGGTTTTTGTAATTGATCCCAAATCCAAACTTATTGGTAAAAAGGTAAGGAGCTTCCCAATATCCTCCATACGAATCAAAGACATCTCGTTGATAAAATCCACCTAAAATCTGATTTCTTCCTAATAAATTAAATTCGAAAAGCGAAACCCGAAACGCAAACTCATCATTGTTATCGGTAGCAATATTGATCCCAGGAATTATGGTGAAGTTTTCTTCAATAGTATAGGTAATCACATAATCAGATCCTTCTTTTTGCAGCTCTGACTCAGCATTGGCGACTCCCGGAAGTCTTTTTAGACGTTCTATATCGGTAGCTACACGTAACGAATCATAGGCAGCACCCGGTTTTACCTTAACTAATTTTCTTATAAAAGATTCCTTGGTTCTTTTTAGTCCATTAATGCGTAATTCTGCAACTACCGCATCTTGAGAAAAAGCACAACAAGACATCAAGAAAATCAGAGAAATTAGGATCTTCTTCATAGCAATTTTTTTGTACTGCTATAGACGAATGAGTATGGTTTAGCTTACAAGATTATGGGATAAATCAAGGCTGAAATTGCCTTTGAAGCAAAAGATTGACCCAATTATCCTCGCTCACTCCCATCAATGTATATCCATAGTCTTCTCCTACCTCTAAAGTAGGTGGAGTATCTCTGGTAATGTTAAGGACAACATTATCTAATTTGTAGTATTGAAATTGCCTTTCGAAAGTATATGTACCTGATAATAGTTCGTCATTACGATCAGAAACGACTTGAAAATAGATCTTGTTATCATCAAAAACCCCATCATTCCAACTAAATATTGGCATCCCTGCAACTCCTGTATCAATGGTTACTTGATCACTAAATTCTGTAGGTTTTGTAAGATGTTTCAGCCGAATCGGATTAGAAATATGAAGAACTTCATTTTCAAAAAAGGTGATGATCACCCATTTTTCATTGTCTGAAATTCTATTGAATTTTTTGAGATATCCATTAAAAAAATCAGTAGGAGCTATAGCTACGCTGCGGTAGGCGGTAAAATCATTTTTATCCACATCTAGAGAAGAAGTTTCAAAATATCTGATATCTGTGGCTCCAGGTCTGGGATAAAGATAGGTAATGGTTTCATTTTGTTGGTCTGGAGATGAGCTGGCGCAAGCAATCACATTATCAATTTCTATAGTATTGATAGCTACCAGAGCAGCCAATGTATTGTCTGCAACCTGATCATCATCACTTTTACAGGAAAAGAAAAAGATGATCACCAAACCGATACTATATGATAGATATCTATTCAATTTTATATAAAGATCTAATTAATGCTTCTGCGGGTTTATTCTGAATGGTAAAACGATTATTATTATTCCCACCAACATCATCATGATTGTGATACCATTTCCATAAAAATCCTCCAGCAAACCATTTTTCTTGCCAAAATTCTTCATACAATGCTGATAATGCATTGTTTTGCGCTACCAGATTAGTTTGTCCCTGATTTCTACTCGAGTCCCAGGGTTCTTTGCCTGTATAATGGATACTTCGATATCCAAATTCTGTAAACAAAACAGGCTTTTTTATTTTATCTTTTAAAGCTACAATCTTTGCTTTATGTCTTTGCCAACCCGACTTTAGTTCTTCTATACTTGGCGTATGACTATCTGAGACAGGAAAGTATGCATCTATCCCTATATAATCCAACTGGCTCCAAAAAGGAGCTTTTTCAAACTGATCCCAGTTCTCGGCATAGGTCAACTCTCCCTTATAAATACCTCTGATTTCTTTGATTAAATCGTTCCAATACTTTGGTCTGGTTTGCACGAACGTATGCAGCTCGGTACCGATACATAGGATAGGTACTTTCATTTCCTGAGCTAAACTGGCGTATAAAAGAATAAAGTCCTTGTATGATTTCTCTAATTGTTTCCATTGTTCTTCAGATTTCATGTTAATATTACCAGTAAACTCGCCTCTCCAAACCCAGATCTGTGGTTTTAACATCACCTTTATACCTCGGGCGTTAAGTAGTTCTATGGTTTTTTTGGCACCATCCCTTCGTTCTCCCCACCATTGCCTGTCGATATTAAATACCACAGTCGGTGTTTCCAGATTTCTAAGAAACCCAAAAGGCATCACCGCAGCCCAATTGGCATTAAGTTGTACCACGGGATCGATAGTTTCAGGACCTATCTCTTGTGGAGAGCCAACAAAACTAATCCCATTAATCTTGTTTTGCTGACCCGAACATCCACTTACAATGATTGTAAAAAGCAGTAAAAAAACCTTTTTCATTCGTTTTTTTACTGCTGAAAATACAATTTTATTAGAATACGGCTCTTAAACCTATATTAAAAGTTTCACCCAATCCAGTGTTTCTTCCGTCTACAAAATTGGTATATAACGCCTCTATGTTTAATTCGTTCGTAAGTTGATACTTTGCTCCACCTCCTAGTGCTGTAAAGCTTTGATCAAAATCATTCCCCAGATCCACTAATTCTGAATGCTGAGCTAAAGCCAATACCGTAAATTTTGAGCTTGGGAAGTAACTAAAAAATACTCCCGGAGTTAAACGCAAGCTGTTGTTTGCGAAACTATCTTCTTCCTTTCCGAAGTTCAATTCAGAATTGAGCTCAGTAAATAATTGGAACTTATTTCCTGGAAACGTATAATCATAGAAGAAACGATTTTGCCAGATAAATCCATTTTGATCAAGAAATACTCCTCCCCCTTGATTAACAGGCTCAAAGTCCTCAGTTTCGTTATCCACTAATGGGATAAAAAATGAACTTTGGATCGAAAAATTATTTACATTTTTCAAAGGAACAAACTTTACCGATGGTGCAATCGAAGTAAATCCAGACCTTGCCGTACCACGTTCTCCATCAAACTGAAAAACTTCTAGCGCACCTCTATCTGCTACTACATTTGATCTAAACTCAAGGATAACTCCTAAATTCCATCGCTTGTTATTCCCAACACCAGTATATGCCTCTACCGTCGAAGTAAAGAATGTTTGTCTGGGTTCGTCACCATCGGTAAAAGTACTTTCTGTTTGCGTATATAGGTTATTGAACCATTTAATATCGTATTGACCTTTACCTATTAATTTTGAAGGTGTTAATGTTTGAATTACCGAACCTCCCTGATCATCTTCGTCTTGTGCAAATCCTACAGTGATCGCGAACAAAAGTAAAAAAGTGGTTACGATGTTTTTAGTTGATTTCATTTTTTGAGTATTTATCATATTACTAAAACACACAGGGCATATCACTCCCTAATTTTAACAACATGTAGTTAATTATTATGATTATTTATTTGATTGCATTTAAATTCCAGTTGTATGGGTAGTAAGAGATCTTAGCTTTGGTAGGAATCTTTTCTTTTCTGAATTGATTTACATAATCAATTTCTGACCCGTTATGTGTAAAATCTTCTTTGTACCACTCAAAGATTTGAGACAACTGTACTTTGTTTCCTTTTACCTTGATAAACCTTGGGTTATTAAGTGCCTTGGTCGTTTGACGTTGTAATTGTTTATCTAAAGACTCAGGGGTATATGCTTCAGAAATAATTGGGGGACATCCTAAACCAGCACATACCAAAGAAAAGTGAAATCGAGCTTCTTTTGGAAAATTCTTACGAAGGATCTTATTCTCCAAATCATTAAGCGTGGTTTGCTTACCTCCTAGATTGTAGGTGGTTTTATCAAAAAAACCTTTAATGCTCAACGGTGATTTTACTGGATATTTATTCGTCACTCCTTTTATCACTGCCAAATTATACGCATTAATATAAAAGGCTTGAAATGTTTTAGGCTCACTTTTCGAAACTCGAATTTTTGCGGCCTGATCGATCAATTCATTTAATGAAGAGGGGTCTTTCTTGATCTCTGTATAGTTTACTCTACCGTTAACCACATAGGTTTTAAAAAATGCGTCTGCCTTTTTGAAAAACTCCGACGTACTTTGAGAAAACCCTAATTGGGAGATCAACAATATTGCGATAATGATTACTTTTTTCATGAGTATTCTTTTTGTCTATTTATCCTTTATAATGAAGATAAATCCTAATTTTCTACAATTCTTGATTACCTTGGCAACGGTCAATCAGTCGCACCCAAAATGTGCTGCTTACAAATAAATTTTGATTTTGTTCAATTTGTTTTCTACAATCAGAAACAAAGTGAACCATGTTCGATTTAGTTCTCGTTCCTTACAAACTCAATTGTTTTTAGACTGATTCTAAATTATTTGAAGCTCTTAAGTTCTTATATTTATGTACGACTTACTTTGGGAAGTTTTCACTTCTCATTAAAAATTGACAATCAACAACTATCACTTATGGAACACATCGTTATTATCGGAAATGGTATTTCGGGGGTCACTGCTGCTCGGCATATTCGTAAAATGTCTGACAAAAGAATCACCATCATTTCTGCCGAAACAGATTACTTCTTTTCCAGAACAGCGTTGATGTATGTATATATGGGGCATATGAAGTTTGAACATACACAACCCTATGAAAATTGGTTCTGGGAAAAGAACAATATCGAACTTAAACAAGGTTTTGTATCTCAAGTAAAGCATGAATCCAACGAATTAGTCTTTAATTCTGGAGAGACCATGAGCTACGATAAGCTTATTATCGCAGCAGGTTCAAAACCCAATAAGTTTGGATGGCCTGGTCAGGATTTGGATGGTGTTATGGGAATGTATCATAAACAAGATCTGGAAAACCTTGAGAATTACGCTCCTGATAATAAAACATGTAAAAGAGCTGTAGTAGTAGGTGGTGGATTGATCGGAATCGAATTAGCAGAAATGTTACATTCTAGAAGTATCCCAGTTACTTTTTTGGTAAGAGAAGATAGTTTCTGGAATGGTGTATTACCCGCTGGAGAGAGCGCAATGATTAACAGACATATTCTAAATCATCATATTGACTTACGATTAGGAGTTAACCTGAAAGAAATTTTGGCCGACGAAAATGGTAAAGCCAGAGCGGTCGTTGTACAAGAAACCGGAGAAGTAATTGATTGTGATGTTGTTGGATTAACTGCCGGAGTATCCCCAAATATTGATTTCTTAAAAGAATCTGGGATAGAACTAGGGCGCGGAATCAAGGTAAATCGGTTTTTAGAAACCAATATCCCTAATATCTATGCTATTGGAGACTGTGCAGAACAACACGAATCCATTGGAATGCGAAGACCTATTGAAGCCGTTTGGTATACTGGACGTATGATGGGCGAAACGGTAGCACAAACAATCTGCGGAAATCGAATTGAATACAAACCTGGACATTGGTTTAATAGTGCAAAATTTATGGATATTGAATATCAAACTTATGGTTGGGTATTTGGTAGACAACAAGAATACGAACAACAATTTCATTGGAAACATGAAGACGACACCAAATGTATCACCGTATCCTTCAATAAGGACACCAAAGAATTTTTGGGGATCAACACTTTTGGGATACGAATGAGACACGAGGTTTTTGATCGTTGGCTGACCGAAAAAAGAGATGTGGATTATGTTATGACCAATCTGGCCGAAGCTAATTTCGATCCAGAATTCTACAAAAAACATGAATCCCAAATTCTTTCGGCTTATAACAGTCATCAATTTCAAACCGCATAAGCTTCAAAAAATCAAAACAATAAAAGTCTTTTGACTAAAAAATATTAGAAATGAGTAATAAATTAAATCATAGTATGTCTCTTGCAAGCCCAGATGCCAAGGGAATTACAACCAAACAAAAAGTAGCACTAGCTATTGGCTTTGTAGGAATGTTTATCATGATACTAGCTCTTGCCAATACCAATTTTCCCAACAAAGGAATATTTTTAACTGCTGCTTTGGGCTTGATTACCCTGGGTACTGTTTTATTTGCCAACAATGCCTATCTCACCAAGCTTGAAGGAATCAAAAATGACGGTGTTTGGTTCAAGTCAATGTCTTCTCGAGGAGTATTAGGGTGGCTTACGGGAGTAGTGCTTACCGCATTTTATATCGTGTTGTACTTTTATCCAGAATTATTGGGAATGGGTACAAACGGAGAAGCCAATACAGGATTGATTTCACTTTTTGATCCTTTGAGTAATTTATTAAGTGGCAGACCAGCAAGCCAGTGGTTCGTGTATGGAACCTTATACACTATAGCTATTCTTGCTTTTGGATATAAATTCATTCTGAAATACAGACATAACAGATACCAACAGTTACGAACCGTTTCTGTAATGTTTTTTCAATTAGGTTTTGCCTTTTTGATACCCGAATTTATGTATGTTATGAATTCAGACGTGCCTTACTACGATCTTAAGAATATGTGGCCATTGAATTATTATAACTTTGATCAATACAGAATAGACGCCTTTATCAAGACTGAAACTATTGGTCTTAGTCTATTAGCACTTGGTATATTATCCATTTTTGTAATTTCTCCATTCCTTACCTATAAATATGGGAAAAGATGGTATTGCTCATGGGTCTGTGGTTGTGGTGGATTGGCTGAAACTGCGGGAGATGCGTTCAGGCAATTATCCAGCAAAAAAGTAAGCGCATGGAAATTAGAAAGATGGTTAATTCATACCGTACTTGTTTTTTCTGTGGTAATGACTACCGCCGTCGTGTATACCTATTTAGGATATGACCCCAAAAAGTATTGGCTAACAAAAGATGTATTCTTGATTAGCGTTGCCGTTTTCTTGACCCTTGTTTTTGCCGGAGTTTTATTATTCAAAAGAAAAGAATTAGGTAAAGACGCCAGATATGGTGCAATAGGGTATTTTGCAGTGATCATTGCTCTAGTAGTGATGCATTTTTCCGGAACTACAAACGAAGTATTTTTAATTAAGGCCGGAACGATGAGATCTGCTTACGGTTTATATATCGGTTCCATATTCTCTGGAGTAATCGGTACAGGGTTTTATCCCATACTAGGTAACCGTGCATGGTGTAGATTTGGTTGTCCTATGGCGGCAATTCTAGGATTTCAACAACGATTATTCTCAAAATTCAGAATTACTACAAATGGAGGACAATGTATTTCTTGCGGAAACTGTTCTACCTATTGTGAGATGGGAATTGACGTACGATCTTATGCCCAAAAAGGAGAGAATATTGTACGATCTAGTTGTGTAGGTTGTGGAATTTGCTCTGCAGTATGCCCAAGAGGAGTACTGAAATTAGAGAATGATAAGTTAGAAGGTAGAATCAATCCTACAGAAGTTTTATTAGGTAATGATGTGGATTTGATGAATTACGTAAACAATAAATAAGCATACATACTGGAATACTTTCTTCATACAAATGCCACATCCAAAAATTAGGTGTGGCATTTTTAATTCATTAACTTTAAAAAAAATGTTAGTATCCCGATTAGCTTTCGTCTAATGCAGTGTTGTTAACTAATACATCATGATTCATAAATCGCTACTTCTCATCTTAGCCGTTGCATTTTCTGGCCTCACTGCGTTTTCGCAAAAAGAATATCATTACGATTTTTACGCAGATGGTACTGTAAAAGCCGAAGGTTGGTTAAAAGATGGAGTTAAAGTAGATTTTTGGCATTTTTACTATCCCAATGGTATTGTTTCTAAAGAAGGACACTTTAAGAATAACGAGAAACATGGCTATTGGTATTATTATTCTAAAACCAAAGAATTAGTAAAAGAAGGTCATTTTATTAATGATAAAGCCGAGAAATGGTGGATTATTTACGATATTGCAGCCGGAATAACGCGAAAATACCAATATAAAAACAATAAAAAAGAAGGATATTGTCTACTGTATAGAAACAGCAAACTTTTCAAAGCAGAACGTTATGTAAATGATATTAAAACCGGTGAGTGGACCGACGTTTTCAGCTTTAAAAGAGACAACCCCAACGCTTCATTATAATGCCACCAATCATAAAAGTAATCATACCAGCTTTTAACGAAGAAGATTCTATTGCTCATGTTATTAAAGAAATTCCTGACATCGTTCAGGAGGTAATCGTAGTGAGTAATAATTCTACAGATCATACAGAAAGTGTGGCAAAAAATGCTGGAGCCACAGTGCTGAAAGAACCTCAAAAAGGATATGGTTTTGCTTGCTTGAAAGGGATGGAGCATATCGCAGCACAAGAAATTAAACCCGAAATAGTGGTGTTTTTGGATGGTGATTACAGCGATTATCCCGAAGAACTTACAAAAATTGTCAACCCCATAATAGAAAAGGATATAGACCTTGTGATCGGTGCCAGAGTAAAAAATCTGCGAGAATCTGGTTCTATGACTTTTCCGCAAATATTCGGTAATTGGCTAGCAACCAGTTTGATGAAACTTTTTTTAATGCAAAATTTACCGATCTTGGTCCTTTCAGAGCTATTAAGTACGACAAACTTCTTGACTTAGAAATGGTAGATAAAACCTATGGTTGGACTGTAGAAATGCAACTAAAAGCATTAAAAAAGCATTATAGTTATACCGAAATCCCAGTTCGCTATAAAAAGAGAATTGGTGTCTCAAAAGTTTCAGGAACCATAAAAGGTGCTATATTTGCAGGCGTTAAGATTTTAAGTTGGATTTTTAAATATAGCTTTTCATAATGGATATTGCTATCATTATAACGTATACATTGGCCCTACTCATTATTTTTATGTATAGTTTGGCACAACTGAATCTGCTTTCTAATTATTTAAAAGCACGAAAGCAACCTGATAATGCTCCCACTTTTGATTTTTCCAATCCAGAAGAAATCCCTCATGTTACTGTACAGTTACCTGTTTTTAACGAATTGTATGTGATGGATCGTTTACTGGATAATATCGCAGAGTTAGAATACCCAAAAGACAAACTAGAAATTCAGGTACTTGATGATTCCACAGATGAATCTGTGGTTTCTACAGCTGCTCATATCGAAAAACTTCAGAAAACAGGATTAGACATAAAGCATATCCGCAGAGAAGATCGATCTGGGTTTAAAGCCGGAGCCTTGAAAGAAGGACTTAAAATTGCCAAAGGAGAGTTTATTGCCATATTTGATGCCGATTTTTTACCTGGTAAGAAATGGTTATTACAGACGATTCCTTATTTCAAAGATGAGAATATCGGAGTGGTGCAAACTCGATGGGGACATATTAATCGAGATTATTCGATGTTGACCAAAATTCAGGCATTTGCTTTGGATTTCCACTTTACAATGGAACAGGTGGGAAGAAATTATAAAGACCACTTTATCAATTTTAATGGTACCGCAGGAGTTTGGAGAAAGAAATGTATAGAAGATGCTGGAAACTGGCAAGGAGATACACTTACCGAAGATCTTGATCTTAGTTACCGTGCCCAGTTGAAGAAATGGAAATTTAAATATCTAGAAGAAGTAGAAACCCCTGCAGAATTACCGGTAGTGATAAGTGCTGCGCGTTCACAACAATTTAGATGGAATAAGGGTGCTGCGGAAAACTTCCAAAAATTATACTGGAAACTACTTAAAGACAAGTCGGTTCCTTTCAAAACTAAGTTTCATAGCTTTTTCCACTTACTAAATAGTAGCATGTTTTTGTTAGTATTATTGGTAGCTGTGTTAAGTGTACCGGTGATGTATATCAAGAACAGCAACCCAATGTTTAGCTGGTATTTTAATGTGATTGCCTTCTTTGCGTTGAGCACCGTAATCTTTTTCTTTTGTTATTGGTTCACTTTCAAAAAAATACATGGAAAAGGATTCTGGAATTTTATGGAATACATCAAAATGTTCTTTACTTTTTTCTCTATTGCAATGGGATTTTCTGTTCACAATTCGATGGCAGTACTTGAAGGTCATTTTGGAAAGAAAAGTGAATTCGTACGTACTCCAAAGTTCAATGTAAAATCATTAAAGGACTCCTGGAAAGGAAATAAATATATCAACAAAAATATTTCGGGGAATACGATTATAGAAGCCCTGCTGATGGCCTATTTTGGCTTTGCATTGTATAGCGCATTCGAATTGCAGGATTTTGGTCTGTTTTTATTCCACATCATGTTATTCCTTGGTTTTGGTTTTGTATTCTTTAAGTCGGTAACCTCTAAGCTATAATGTTACAACAATGGAAATACCATAAGTTTTCCATACTTCTTGTTGTAATGGGGTTATTGTTTTATTGGAGTTTTGCCTACCAACTGGTTCGCACTGATTTTGTAAAAATGATTTTCCTTTGGGGAGGCTTGTTTGTTATATACTATAAGCTCATCCAGGAAAACACTACTCAATGGAGATTTCTTGCCATTGCTGCTTTATTTTTTCGATTGGTATTTTTGTTTGCTATCCCTAATCTATCACAAGATTTTTATCGTTTCATCTGGGACGGAAGAATGCTATTAGAAGGATACAATCCTTACCTATCCTTACCCGAAGTTTGGGTTGCCCGGGGTAATGCTCCTATCGATCAGGCTGCAGAGCTCTATGCAGGTATGGGAACACTAAATGGAAGTCATTTTACTAACTATCCCCCTATAAGTCAATTAGGCTATTTGATTGCTGCAATTTTTGCCAATAAAAGCATTCTAGGCTCTGCTATGGTATTTAGAGCGCTACTTATTTTGGCTGATGTCGGCACCTTTTTCTTTGGAAAAAAGCTATTAGCATCACTCAAAATACCGACACATCATATATTCTGGTATATCTTAAATCCATTTATCATCATCGAACTTACCGGAAACTTGCATTTTGAAGCCATTATGGTGTTTTTCTTGGTTTGGGCCTTATACCTTTTGCACAAGGGATATTGGTATTGGGCAGCAGTCATTTTTGCATTTTCTATTTCGGTGAAGTTAATTCCTATGCTTTTCTTGCCAATATTCTTTCAGAAGTTTGTTTTAGCGCAGAAAGAGAATCAAAAATCGAAACCTCTCCAAGGGCTATTGAGATTAACAGGGTTTTACGCTATAGTTTTAACAACGGTAGTCTTGACTTTTGCTCCCTTTTTATCCGAAGCTTTTGTACAAAACTTTACCAAAACCATTAGTCTTTGGTTTCAGAATTTTGAATTTAATGCCAGTATTTACTTTATCATACGCTGGATTGGTTATCAAATTGTAGGTTGGAACGTAATAGAAACTGCTGGTAAAATCCTTCCTTTGATAACTATAAGTATTCTTTTGATCCTCACATTTTTCAGAAAAAACAAATCCACACCACAAATGATCACAGCAATGGTGTTCGGTATTTGTGCATATTACTTTTTATCGACCACAGTACATCCATGGTATTTGGCCGTACCATTAGCATTATGTGTGTTTACCAAGTATAGATTTCCGGTAATATGGTCTTTCACCATTATATTTAGCTATACGGCTTATATTCATCCTGATTTCAAAGAAAACCTATGGATGGTAGCTTTAGAATATCTAATTGTTTTTGGATTTTTAACCTGGGAAATTTACAAGATGCGAGGAAACAAAACTCATGAGGCACTTACAACATCTTCAAATTGATCACTTCTTGTTCGGTTAGTTTTCTCCAATGACCGCGAGGCAAGTCTTTCTTTGTTAGGCCACCAAAAATTACTCTATCCAATTTGATCACATCATATCTGAAATGCTCAAAAAGTTTGTGTATGATATTGTTTTTTGTAGAGCTCAATTGGATTCCTATTTCTTTTTTTGAAGCACCTTCGATATAAGAGATTTCTTCAACTTCGATATAACCCTCGTCTAGCTTCACACCATTTTGAATCTTCTCGATGTCTTCGAACTTAAGATTTCTATCCAACTCTACATGAAAAATCTTTCGCACATCGGTATTATGATGCGTTAGTTTTTTCTCCAGGTCAACATCATTAGTAAACAACAACAAACCTGTAGTATTGCGTTCTAATCTCCCTACAGGCTTAAGCTTAACTCTTGAAGCGTTTGCCACAAGCTCCATAACCGTTCGGTTTTTCTCTGGGCTTGTTGTGGTGATAAAACCTTTGGGTTTGTTCAATAAGATATATTCTTTCTTCTCGGGTGTGATGAGACGACCATCAAACTTTACCTCATCGGTAAGCTTCACCTTATAACCCATCTCGGTCACTGGTTTTCCATTTACCCATACACTTCCTGTTTGGATATACAGATCTGCTTCTCTTCTGGAACACACTCCAGAATTAGCTACAAATTTATTGAGTCGAATCTCATCAGATTCTTGTTTTACCACATTCTTTGGTTTCCTTGCAGGCGCACCACTTTTGGAAGATGGTTTTCTTTTTGAATTACTCCCAAATTTCCCTCTGTTATTTCCTTTGCCAAAATTACCTCCTCGACTCATGTATTTATTTTTGTGCAAAGATAGTTCTTTAGAAACAAGGAAAACAACTATTCTTCATCAATCCACACCGTACTTTGTCGTTCGCGATTTACACTTAGCTGCGTCACGTCTGGTCTTGAGTAATGCCCTACCGGGTCAAAGTTTTGTCTTTCTTGTAATACTCTGTTAAAATCAAGTGTTTCTATCAATAATCCTTCTGTATGCAATACAGGCTCCATCAACCATTCGCCATCTGGTCCGGCAATACAAGATCCTCCGTTTCCTAAAATCTCCGGAGCATTCTTTAGAATTTCAGTAAGATGCGGAGTGTCTTTCGGGAAATCATCTTTTCGCATCAAGCTCGATACGGATATTACATATGATCGGGATTCTCTCGCAATAAAGCGCGTAATGTCTTTGGTATTATAATCACTTCCTGGCCAAACAGCAATATGCAGATTCTCTCCCTGACCATATAAAGCTGTTCTAGGTAAAGGCATCCAGTTTTCCCAACAATTCAACCCTCCAACAGTAAATGCTTTAAGAGGGTGTACTCTTAGGCCATTTCCGTCTCCTGGCGCCCAGGTTAATCGCTCTTCGTAGGTAGGTTGTAACTTTCTGTGCACCGACTTGATTTCTCCCTGTTGATTAATATAAACTAAAGAAGCATACAAACTATGGCCACCTCTATCCAAAGGGCGTTCTATGATCCCCAGATAGACCGCCAAATTATGTTCTTTGGCAATGGTACAGACGTTATCCAGATCTCCCTGTTCAATTACAACAGCGTTTTGAGCATAGTGCGCATGTATTTCTTTCTGTACGACACTATCAAATTGAGCCCCATCGGTGAGAGAAACCCAAAAAGGATACCCTGGTAATAAAGCTTCTCCAAAAATGATTAATTCGGCTTTTTGAGCTGCAGCTTCTCGCATCGAGTTTTCAATTTTTTGCAAGGTCCCTTCTTTGTTTAACCACACTGGTGCTATTTGCGCCAAAGCGACTTTTAGTAATTGATTTTCCATTAACTAGTTTTAGCTTTTTTAATTAAACTTTGATCAAAAATCTACTGATCCTTTCTTCATGCATCATTAGAGAAACCCTAAGATTTCATTAACAATAAATTAACATGTAAAAAACTGATTTATAGTGATTTAAATTCGTTTTTAAGAAATTCAAAAAAAGCACTTCTTAACATTAAGGAAACATTAGAAAGGTCTGAAAAACGAAAAATTCGCATCGTTTTGAATCCTTTACTAAGAATACAGCAACACTAAAATCTATTCTACTATTAACCTCGAAAAGTAAACATATAAAAAGTATGTTTTAATCAAAGTTTAATTTACGTTAAAACCCACACATTTTAACTTAAACGTAATCCTAATGACACGTTCTAATAAACTCCAAATCTCAAAAAACATCTACACTAGATCTAAATTTGTCTTGTAAAACAAAAACAACAATATTTATTTAATAATCTCAAATCTTAAAACCCAAAAACAATGAAAAAGTTAGCCGTAGTAGTATTAGCAATTGTATTAGGAACAAGTTCATTATTTGCTTCTAATGAGAACCCTACTAAAAATGCTGAAAAAGATCTAAGAAATCAAATAGCAGTATTATTAGAGAGACCAGAAATCAAAGTAGAAAAACAAGAACTAACAGCTGATATCGAATTTGTTTTGAACAACAAAGGAGAAATCGTAGTACTTTCTGTAGATGCAGAAAAAGAAATCATTGAAGATTACGTAAAAGCAAGATTAAACTATAAGAAAGTGGATCTTGAAAATGTAAAAATCGGAAACAAGTTATTCCAATTAACTTTAAAAATCGTAAAGCCACAAGCGTAGTTTTCGATCAACAAAGAACAAGAAGAATTAAAGCAGCTGTGGTTTTTTACTACAGCTGTTTTATTTTACCAGAGAATTCGATCCAAAATCATATTGACATCGATAAGAACAATACTAAAAGTACCAGCGACAATAATTAATTTCAGGATATTGTGTAACCAAACATAATGTGTTCTCCCTTTTGATATCCAAAGCGCAAGTAGCAAAATAAAAAGTAGTGCCACACAGAGATAAAAATACAAATACATATACCCAATCTCATAAGTGGTTAACAAGAGGTAGATAGGCCCACAAGAAATCAAAATAAGGACACTTATGATTCGTTTTGAAGTCAATTCTCCATAGGCTACAGGAATGGTTTTATAATTTTGTGCCATATCCCCTTTCAAGTTCCCCAAATCCTTTATCATTTCTCTAATCATGAGCATCAAAAACAAAAAGGTAGCATGAACAAAAATGACCTCATCAAAGTTCCTGTAATAGATAAAAACCGCAAAGAATGGAATAATGGCGAGTATAGATGCCACTGTATTTCCAACAATTGGAAATTTTTTTAGTTTATGAGAATAGAACCAAATTGCAAAGATGTAAAGCGAAAAGAAAGCCACCGCCCTAAAAGACACATAGCTTGCCAATACTACTGACAAAAAATTTAAAAGAAAATACCCTGTAAGTTTAGTCTGCTGACTTACCAAACGATCAAGCATGGTCTTTTGAGGCCTATTGATCAAATCTTTTTCTTTGTCGTAGAAGTTATTAATGATATACCCTCCTGCAATTACTCCAGCAGACGCTAATACAATCACAAAAAGATTAGGATCAAAAACAACATTTCTCAGCTTGATATGAGGAGCCAGAATAAAAATAGAGGTAAGATACTGAGCGATGATGATGATTAGAATGTTATAACCACGCACCACAGAAAACAAACTCAATAGTTTTAAAAAAAAGAGTTTATTTCTCCTACTCAACAACATGAGTTAATCCCTAAAAGTTGTAAACCACTTCTAACTTGTAGTCTTTAAGTGAAGCTTGAGCCTTTTCAAAATCCTGGGTAAAACCTAAAATGTAACCACCTCCGCCAGAACCACAAAGTTTAAGGTAGTAATCGTTGGTCTCAATTCCATTTTTCCATAAAGTATGGAACTGTTTTGGAATCATTGGCTTGAAATTATCCAAAACTACATGTGAAAGTTGCTTGATATTAGAAAACAAAGATTTTACGTCTCCTTTAAGAAAATCATCAACACAAGCATCAGTATATTTCACGAATTGATCCTTAAGCATGTTTCTGAAACCTTCCTGCTTCATGTTTTCCATAAAAATACTAACCATTGGTGCAGTTTCACCAACAATACCACTATCTAACAAAAAAACTGCTCCTTTTTTATGTTCTGTACTTTGCGAAGGAATCCCTGCAGGCTCAATATTATCTTTAGAATGTATTAAAATTGGTAGGCTTAAGTAACTATTTAATGGATCCAATCCAGAACTGCTACCGTGGAAGAATGACTCCATCAATCCAAAAATCTCTTTCAGCTTTAATAACTTATCTCTGGTTAGATTCTCAAGAACGGTAATTTTATCCTCGGCATATTTGTCATAAATCGCAGCTACCAATGCTCCGCTACTCCCAACCCCGTAACCTTGAGGTATACTACTATCAAAATGCATCCCGGCATCGATATCTTCTTGAAGCTTTTGCAAGTCAAACTTGACTACACCTTGCTCCTGGATCTCTGCTAAGTATTTTGCAAAATTTCTAAGGTTCTGGTTAGAATCTTTGGCTTCTTGATCCAAATCATCAGCAACTTTTAAGGCGCCTTTGAAAAAATTATAAGGAATAGAAAGTCCTTTGGAGTCTTTAATAATTCCGTATTCTCCAAACAATAATATCTTAGAATAAAATAGTGGTCCTTTCATTAGTTCTGGGTATATCTATATCTTATATGTCGCCTTACTAGGATAAAGTTACAATATTTTTGCTCCCCATCCTACTTTATCGCAAATATACTGCCCATTCTGGCAATACGCAACTAACTCGCTAGTAATGAACTCCAAAACCTGTTCTTTTTCCGAATTTGGGTACAAAACATGAACATTTGCACCTGCATCCAAAGTAAAACATATCTTGGATCCTGTTTTTTTACGATATTCCCAAATTTTCTCAATCACCGACAGCGTATTAGGTTTCATCAAAATGAAGTACGGTAATGAAGTCATCATCATAGCGTGTAGCGTTAAGGCTTCACTCTCTACAATCTCAATAAAAGCATCAAGGTCCCCAGAGATTAATACCTCTTTTAATTTTGTTATGTTTTCTGTTGCCTGCTCAAATCTCTTGGAGGCAAAAGGGTGTCCATGCATCAAATCATGACCTATAGTGCTACTTACTTGTTTTTCGCCTTTGTCTATCAACAAAATCGTATCCTGATAGTTATCAAAATGTTCGTGTATTGGATATGGAAATTTGACTGCGAAGGCATCACTGCTTCCAGTTATCTCCTGGTGCTTTCCCCAAACTGTCATAGGTCCCTCTATACTACGACAGGCACTCCCAGACCCTAATCGTGCCAAAAATGAAGCTTTTTGCAAACATTCTTCATTCGTCATTTCAGGATATATCATCTGCTCTAACTGCATGATGCAGAATGCTAATGCACTCATCCCACTTGCCGAAGAAGCTATCCCGCTACTGTGTGGAAATGTATTACTCGTTTCAATAGTGAAAGCGTATTTTTTTAAAAAAGGAACATATTTTTCGATACGTTCGAAGAACTTCTTAATTTTCGGGCGGAATTCAGGTTTGGGTTGTCCTTCAAAAAGTAAGGTGAAGTTAAAATCCTCTGAAATTAGATCTTGAAGCACATATTTAAGTGAAGTTGTTGTCTTACATGCATCCAGTGTAAAACTGATCGACGCATTTTCTGGCAACTGCACTGGGCGTTTCCCCCAATATTTCACTAATGCAATATTACTGGGAGAAGAACAGCTTATTATTCCTTCTTTTGGTAAATTTGCACCAACAGAAGAAGTAAATTCAAGATAATCGTTCATGGGATAAAATTTAAGCAAATATAAGTGCTGTATAGGACTTAAAAGTATAAGTAGTTAAAATAAATTGCTATTTTAGTATTGCACTAACTCATTTTAATGAAAATAAAGTTATTTCGTATTGGTATTGCCGTAGTATTATGCCTTTTAATAGGTTTTTTAAGTAGTATTGCTACTAAGACATCTATCGATACGTGGTATCAAACACTTAATAAGCCTTCATTTACCCCACCAAACTGGCTTTTTGGGCCGGTATGGGCGGTCTTATATATTATGATGGGTGTTGCAGCAGGAATTGTATGGAGCAAAGGTTTTTATCATAAATGGGTAAAAATTGCGTTATATCATTTTGGGTTTCAGTTATTACTGAATGCTGCGTGGTCTATTTTTTCTTTGGATTGCAAAACCCATTAATTGCATTACTGGATATTATTGCCCTTTTTATCCTGTTATTTTTTACCATTAGATGGTTTAAAGTTGTAAACAAAACTGCCGCTTACCTACTTATCCCTTATATTGCCTGGGTTGCTTTTGCGACTGCGTTAAATTTTGGCATATGGCGATTAAATTAAATGAAGAATAAGGAATAAGTTTTTGTATGAGCAAAAAAGCAATAGTCTTACAGACTACTCTAGAATTAATTACTAAACAAGGGATTAATGCAACCTCTCTTTCACAAATTATCAAAGAATCTGGCGTTGCAAATGGAACAGTATATCATCATTTTAAGAATAAAGAAGAAATTATAACCGAGTTATATCTAATGCTTACTCAGGATTTTGGTACCGTAGTTATGAGAAATGTACCCGAAGACGATTTAAAAAAGCAATTTACCGTGATGTGGCTCAATTTATTTTATTATTTCATCAATAACCCTTTGGCATTTATATTTTCTGAGCAAATTGCCCGTTCTCCAGAGATTCCACAATCTCTTAAAGATAGGGCACGGGATTATTACAATGAAATTCAGGAATATTTTAAGAAAGGAATCAAAAAGAAAATCTTCAAAGCATACAATACCCTTGTTATGGAAGAATTGTTCTTTGGAAATGTAGTGTCTTTGGTAAAAATACACGAAAACGAGCAGCTAAAACTTCAGGAAAAGCATATTAATCAGGCGATAGAAATCTCCTGGAGAGGTTTTTTGAAAGATTCGACGATTATCAATTAAAAATAAAAAAACCCGCATAGTGCGGGTTTTTTATATCATCTTTGATGCTAATTAAACACAATATTTACACAGGAATCTTTATACAGATTTTTTAAGACAAATTCTACGGCTTTTCTTGAATTTTCTGCTCTACCAATATTCCCTCCTTTAAAGGTAAGTTTACCGGTATCTCTGCTCCAGTAATATTCTTTATTATCAGATTTGATAATTCTCTTATTATCCTTGGTAGTTACCTGAAACGCATCAAATTCCTGACTGTATTCTAGCCCTGAAGGGAAATATACTTCGGTAACAAACTTAGTAGTACCTTTACCATATACATAGCAAACGCATTCACCTATATCTTTAGCTTCAGAAACCCGAACCATATTATTTTGAACGATTTTCCATCCTCCATTGGCACGAATAGCCACCATATCCATTAGCATTGTTCCTTTTTCTGCCAATCGCTTATCGATAAAAGATTCGAAATTAACTACTGCAGAAATGGTTCCTGCTCGTTCCTTTTGGGTTTTAAATACTACTTTATCCAGAGTCAGCCTGAACTTGTAATTATTATCATCGATAATATCATCCAATTGCGACGATATATCCTTTTTACTGTAGTTTTTCCTTACCAATGCACCTGATAAGTTTACATATACGGTATTTCCACTATATTTCTCATCAAACAGCTCTAGTACATCCATTTTATTGGTTCCTTGTGTAAGGGCATTCATCTTATTGATATACTCAGATAACAATTTTTCAATCGGTTCCCCATTGTTGGCCCAGCTGGCCGATCCATCAAAAACAAAAAGAAGAACAAGGAAAAGGGTAATTTTTTTCATAGTTAACGAGGTATTGGTTAAACTCCTTTAATTTACGAAAAAAAGCTCAGAATAGCTAGTTAACACCCTATTAAAACCTACAACAAATTACTTAATTCCAACAATTTAACCACAGTTTTCAAATTACGAGTAGTAGCGCTACAGTTTAGCTTTTTTTCAAAAAAATTGTTACTCAGTTTTGTTTTTCCATAGCCGTTGCCAGCATAGAAGTATATCACCTCGTCTCTAATCTCAATTTTCTCCTTTTCGTGCGAAGCGGCTGAAATTTCATGAATTCGAGATCTATCTGGAAGACTGTCTAAAAACGTAAAGAGCATTTTTTTCTCGTCCAGTTCTTCGTTCTCTAATTGTGTAAAAAAAGGATTAGCATGATAGATCGATAGCAGCACATCGGTAGACAATACCAAAACAGGAACATCAAAATCAAATGTATCTTTAATTCCCTTTTTGATTGTTTCTGCAATCGCATGTTTATCTATCATTTCACTTTCAAAAACAACATTTCCACTCTGTATATAGGTAGTCACATTACTAAATTTCAATTCCTCAAACATGGATGTAAGGTCAACCATCTTTATTTTCTTATGGCCACCTACGTTGATTCCTCTTAATAGCGCTATGTACTTTTGCATCTTGGTTATGATATATCTATTTTTTATTCTGTCGTAATCTCCAGACCGAAAGACACCTGTATTACGAATTTATAGCTTGCGCGGCAATAAAAGCACCAGTCCAAGCATTCTGAAAATTAAACCCTCCGGTAATAGCATCAATATTCAGCACCTCTCCAGCAAAATACAGGTTTTTATGTTTTTTACTTTCGTAAGTCTTGAAATTAACCTCTTTCAAATCTACTCCTCCCGCAGTTACAAACTCTTCTTTAAAGGTGCTTTTTCCCTTTATGGTGAAAATACCTGCGGTTAACTCTCTGGCAAGTGCCTGAAGTTGATTTTTATTCACGTCTGCCCATTTTTGATCCGATTGAATTTGAGCTGCCGTAACCAGGCTTTGCCAGAGTCTTTTCGGCAACTCAAACTGTGTATATTTTGAAACCTGTTGCTTAGCCATTTTTGTTTTAAAAACCTTCAATTCTTCAAGGGTTTCATCAAAAGTGTAGTATTCCCTCCAATTTACCTTGATTTCGAAATTATAGTTTAGAGCATGCAGCTCTGCTGCTCCCCAGGCCGACAACTTCAAAATGGCGGGACCACTCATCCCCCAATGCGTAATCAATAATGGGCCTTCACTAGATAATTTGGAGTTCTGAATCTTTACAGATGCTTGAGTAACCACACCCATCAGCTCCTTAATCCTCGAATCTTTGCAGTTAAAGGTAAACAGCGACGGAACCGGATCAACAATGCGATGACCCAAATCTTTAAGCATTTTCCATATCTTGGTGTTGCTACCTGTGGCAATCATCAATTTCTTGGCTTCAAAATCACTTGTATTCGTAGTTATCCTCCAACAATCATCCTTTGGTTGAATTTTTTTACCGCTTGACTGGTCAACACCTCTATATTCAATCTTTTGGTTTCTCCCAAAAAGCAATTAATGATAGTTTCTGAAGAATCTGTAACCGGAAACATTCTACCATCTTCTTCTATCTTCAACTCAACACCTCTTTCTTCAAACCATTCGATAGTATCTCCTGTCATAAAGGTATGGAAAGGTCCTTTTAATTCTTTTTCTCCTCTTGGGTAGTTTTTTACCAGTTCGTTAGGAATAAATTCGGCATGAGTAACATTACATCGCCCCCCTCCAGAAACCCGTACTTTTGACAATACTTCTTTTCCTCGTTCCAGAATAGCAATTTTCAATTTTGGATTGTGTTCTGCGGCATTGATCGCGGTAAAAAAACCCGCGGCGCCACCACCCACAATAATCAAATCATAGTTCATAGTGCAAAATTCGGAAAATCCGTGATCACTCCATCAACATTCCACGATTTTGATTTACGAATCAATGATATATCGTTTACCGTCCATACAAATACCTTAAAACCCTCGTCTTTTGCCAATAGAACTTCTTCTTCGGTAAGGTTCCGAATTGGTGGATGGACAGAAAAGGCTTCTAATTCTTTTGCAACCGGTAGAGCAACAGCAATACTTTCTTCAGTGAGCACACCAATTTTGTATTTTGAAGTAACTGTTGTAAGCTGTCTTAGTTGTTGATGATCAAAACTAGATAAGATAAAATCAGCGTTTTGCCAATTTGAATTTGGAATATACTCATCCAATAACTGTAAAGTGGGTAAGGCAGTGTGTTTCCCTTTCAACTCGATATTTAATTCAGATCTTCCATCAATGAGCGCTAATACTTCTTGTAAAGTCGGAATCAAAAAACCCTCTTCGGTACTGAATTGTCGTAATTCTTGTAGTGTAAAATCAGAAACCTCTCCTTTGCCATTGGTAGTTCTTTCTAAAGTTTCATCATGAATCACGACTAACTCTCCAGAACGGCACTGATGGATATCAATCTCGATCCCATCTACTTTGAAACGCAAGGCTTCTTTTACTGATTCCAGCGTATTTTCTGCCACCAATCCGGCAGCTCCTCGATGACCAAATATTTTCATATCCATTTTCGAAAAAAAATCCTCAGTTTCAGAATTTGAAACTCTCCTGCTGTACTATTGCCTTGTAGATGAATTATAGGTTTATGAATAAGGTATAATGAGTACCTAAACAATTATTCTTCTATGGGAATATCAGCTTCAATATCCATGCAAGGGTAGGACGAGACATCGGATTTGAAGCGATACAGTCAATTTATTTGCTTTTGACGATTAACTGTTTTTTTGCAATTCCCTAAATTCTCCTACACCTCGGTGTAGGAGAATTTTATAATTATTATTTAAACGCTGGCATCCCGGTAATATCCATACCTGTGATTAGCAAATGGATATCGTGTGTCCCTTCGTACGTAATTACACTTTCCAAATTCATCATATGTCTCATAATACTGTACTCTCCTGTAATTCCCATACCTCCGAGCACTTGTCTTGCTTCTCTTGCTATTTTTATGGCCATTTCTACATTATTTCGTTTTGCCATAGAAATCTGGGCAGAAGTTGCTTTTCCTTCATTTCGAAGTACTCCTAAACGCCAGGCCATTAACTGTGCTTTGGTGATCTCGGTGATCATTTCGGCCAATTTCTTTTGTTGTAACTGGGTAGCGGCAATTGGCTTATCAAACTGAATACGTTCTTTGGCGTATCGCAATGCAGTATCATAACAATCCATAGCAGCTCCAATAGCTCCCCAAGCGATCCCATATCTAGCAGAATCTAAACATCCCAGAGGTGCTCCCAATCCACTTTTATTCGGTAGCAGGTTTTCTTTGGGCACTTTTACATTATCAAAAATCAACTCTCCAGTGGCAGATGCACGTAGTGACCATTTATTATGGGTTTCAGGGGTTGAAAATCCTTCCATACCTCTTTCTACGACAAGCCCATGAATCCTTCCTTCTTCATTTTTGGCCCAAACCACCGCAATGTCTGCAAATGGCGCATTGGATATCCATAGTTTGGCTCCATTCAACAAATAATGATCTCCTTTATCTTTAAAATTGGTAGTCATCCCACCAGGGTTGGATCCATGATCGGGTTCGGTAAGACCAAAACACCCCATGAACTCTCCTGAAGCTAATTTGGGTAAATATTTTTTACGTTGTTCTTCATTTCCATATTTCCAGATCGGATACATTACCAATGAAGATTGTACCGACGAAGTAGAACGCACTCCAGAATCACCTCTTTCAATCTCTTGCATAATCAAACCATAACTAATTTGATCCAGCCCTGCTCCTCCATATTCCTCAGGAATATAAGGCCCAAAAGCACCAATTTCTGCTAAACCTTTGATAATCTGGTTGGGAAATTCTGCACGTTGTGCATATTCTTCTATAATTGGCGAAACTTCTCGTTTTACCCAGCTACGAGCTGCATCTCTTACTAATTTATGCTCGTCTGAGAGTAATTCATCGATTTGATAATAGTCTGGAGCTTCAAAAAGATCTGGCTTCATATACAACAATATTAATTTATGATATCTTCAAAAATAGTGAGATTCATTAACAAATAATCAAAATAGAACAGGTTTTATTTTCCTTTGCTTTAAAAAATGTTATTTCTCTTAAAAGAACCTTAAAACAAAACGAATTTGACTTTCCTCTATATCATTTTACAGTTCAAAAACCTCAACTTGAGACACCTCTTTATACTATAATTCAGAATAAAATTCGTGTACGAATTCCGCAGTCAATATTCTTTTTCTACACAAATAAGAATTCCTTAACAATTTTTATGAAAACGTTCATTTTATATTCAAAAAATTGAAAATCAAATAGATACACTAAAAACACACCCTTAACCTTCTTATGGCATAATTCTTCTACTAGATAAAGCGAATTAAATTTTTAAAACCTAAAAGAGATTAAACGATGAAAAAATTATTTGTATTGCCAGTATTAGCATTAGGGTTATTAGTAGGAACACAAAGCATTAATGCTCAAGAAATTGCCTCAAACGATACAGAAACTGTAACTCCGATTCAGGATAAATATATCGATTTGGCTGTAGAAAATCTTCCACAAAAGGTCTTGGATGCGGTTGCAAAAGATTTTGCAGGAGCTTCTATCGAAAGTGCCGCAGCCAAGGAAGATGCATCTGAGTTCAAATTGATCCTAAAACAAGGAGATAAAGAGATGGAGGTATATTGTGATGCTGATGGAAATTGGATCACGAAAAAATAATAGTGTACGATCTTAATTCACGCTGTTTTCACATTTAGCGAATTAAGCTTTGTAGAGTGATTGGATTTCGGGAAAGGAAGGCTTTTGTAGCTTTCCTTTTCTTATTTTACATTTTTAGATAAAAGTCTTTGACCAGATTGATGTATTGATCCGTATATATATGTCTGGAGCTTTCAATCACCAGCTCCTCTACTTCTACTTCCTTTCTATCTCTGGTAAACACTAAAAGACTTCTTTTTATTTTGGTACTAGAAGCACCTTTGACCCTGGTATTTTTTTGCACAAACAATCCTACCTGCTCTGCTATACGTATCACTTTTTCTTCTTCCTGAAATGGGACAATGATTGCCAATCTACCACTTTCAGATAATAATTTTGATGCTCCGATCAACAAATGATCAAATGGGAGCGCATCCTGAAACCTTGCTAAATCTCTTTGATCACTATCGGTTTTGTAGTCTTCAGCATAAAATGGAGGATTACTGATCAGTAGATCATATTGCTCATCGATTTCCTGCACGAACTCTTGAAAAGAAGCATGGTAACAAAACAATCGATCTCCCCAGGATGAAGCTTCAAAATTTTCTACCGCTTGCTCATAGGCATCAGCATCGATTTCTAAAGCATCTACAATCTGAGCCTGACTTCGTTGCGCCATCATCAAGGCGATTACACCAGTACCTGTACCAATATCTAAGATAGCGTTAACAGTGTCGTCTATTGGCACCCAGGCACCAAGCAATACCCCATCTGTACCAATTTTCATGGCACAGCGGTCTTGTTGAATCGTAAATTGTTTGAATTGAAAAGGCTTATCCATAGGTCTCCCGGATTCTATTGCAAGTATAAATCGATCAACCCTTCTGGAGTGGTTACATGTACCGTCTTAGTATCTCGATCTACGCTATCAATAAACTCATCGTTCATTGGGATCAGAATTTCTGTTCCCTTTCGATCTATCTCGAACAATGCCTGAGCTGTACTATCGTTGATCGCTTTGATGACACCCACCTCTCCAAACGAAGTGTCTATTATCGTAAAGCCAATTACCTCGTGGTAGTAGAACTGATTTCCTTCTAGTTTTGGAAGTAAGGACAACGGAAGATATATTTCTGCTTTCATCAGATCATCGGCATCTTCTTCAGAATCTACATCTTCAAATTTTACACGTAGTAAATCACTTTTATGCAGTTTGCTTTTTTCAATAAAAAATGGAACCAAGTTATTGTTATAATTAACAAAAACTGATTCCATTTTTACATAACTTTCGGGCTCATCGGTATCCAATTTAATCAATACCTCCCCCTTAAAACTGAATTTACTTACGATTTTACCTAGATAGAAGCAATCTTCTTTCTTCATCATAAATAAAGCAACTATTCTTCTTCGTTGCTAGCTTCTTCGGTTACTTCTGCTGCAGCTTCTTCTGCATTAGCCTCTGCATCAACTTGAGCAGCCTCGGCCGCACGCTTAGCATTAACTTCTTTTTCAGCTTCTAAAATTTTAGCTTTTGCATCAGCATCAGCTTTAGCAAGTGCATCTTTTTTAGAATTGATACTACCTTCTTTTTCTGCAACCCAAGCCTGGAATTTTTCCTCAGCTTGTTCTTCAGTCAAAGCTCCTTTTCTTACACCACCAAGTAAATGGTTCTTAAGCATCGCTCCTTTGTAAGATAAGATTGCTCTAGCAGTATCGGTTGGTTGCGCTCCATTTTGCAACCACTGTACAGCTCCATCGATATTTAAATCGATACTCGCTGGATTTACGTTTGGATTGTAAGTTCCTAATTTTTCAAGAAATCTACCATCTCTTTTAGCTCGAGCATCTGCTGCTACGATCCAGTAAAAAGGCTTCCCTTTTTTACCATGTCTCTGTAATCTAATTTTAACAGGCATATAAATTAATTTTTGGGTACACGACCCGGTTCATAATTGAGGGCGCAAAGGTAAGTATTTTGAAACAAACAATATACAATTTAGCTATTTATTTGATTTATACTGATCTCCTTCTTCAAAATTCATAAAACCCTATAGCATTCAATCCTCTATAAAGCCACAAGAAAATTCGTATAAATAAAACAACATTTCTTTAAAAAGCATCACAATTGTGTATTTCATCGATAAAATATGCTTTTTTTCGACCAAAAAATTGTTTTACTCAAATTTTCATTATATGTTTGTATGGTAAACACGTGACTATGGTCCTACTGTAGTCTAAATTGCAAAGCCCCAAGCCTATGACTAAAATAACTACTCTATTTTATGTACTTCTATGCCTTTTAATTACGTCTTGTTCTAAAGACATTGTAATTAATGATCCTTCATTACAGGCAGAAATAGAAGGAGAAACATTTAGAACTTCCATAAAGAAGGCCGTTATTTATGATGATGGTACTTTAGTAATTTCTGGTAGTGAAGGTGAAAGAACGATAAGTTTTACTACTTCTTCTACCAAAATTGGAACTTATAAATTAGACCAGCAAACCTTAAGCAAGGTTAGTTATAAAAATTTTGAAAAGAAATTTATTCCGGTAGATGGAGAGACTGCAGGAGAAGTTGTAATTACTGAAATCTACAACAACGAAATCTCTGGTAACTTCTATTTTAAAAATCTTAAGGATGATAGTGGTGATATCGTAAACTTCAATCACGGATGGTTCTACAGATTACCGATAGAAAATGCAACTATCATTGAAGAGCCGGAAATAGAAATCAATCCTTGTCTATTAAATGCTTCCTTGACTGCGATGGTGGATGGCAATGAGATGATTACCGACGACCATACTGCAGATATCTTTGGTGTAAAAGATGCCTCTATATTAATAAGAGCTACCAACGAAAACAGTGAAATTGTAATTGTAATGCCTTCTGACACAACTCCAGGAACCTATTCTTTAACTGGGTCTGGTGATTATAGTGCTACCTACTCATGGAGAGGAGATAAATCATCTGCTTCGTCTGGAACATTAATCATTAGTGAACATAATACAGATACACAATGTATCAGCGGAAGTTTCGAATTTGAAACCAGAAGTGGTACACAAGTAACTGAAGGTTTCTTTGATTTTGGTTATTAAACTCAATCTCAACTTGACCCGAAAAGCGCTTATCTTGACCGTAAGCGCTTTTTATTTTTTACGCTTCCCAAATTTCGAATTCAAAAGGTCCAAAATTACCGCTTACAACTACGCAAACCTTCCGAAACCCCAGTAAAATAAGTTAGCTAGCTAACATTTGACTCTTTCAAGAGCACAAAAAAAAGAGCCGATTTCTGTTAATTAACTCTTAATAAAATCATAAAATCATCACTTTAACATTCATTATTGTAAGCCACTTTTTGAGCCCTTACCCCTCATAAACACTCATATTTTTTACTTATTGAAAAAAATTAACAATAAGTTTCTTCTATTATTTAAGTTTTTTTGCTGTAAGCCCTAATTCTTGTGGTCGTCTCAATTTATATCAAAATCGAATGGTTTTGATTTTGAACCTCAAAAACGATTGGCCAGTTGTTTTTCATGAAATATAAACACACAAAAAAAACGAAAAATGAAAAATTTAAAGACCGTATTCTTAAGCCTATTAGTTACTTTTTTAGCTGCGTCTTGTAGTGATGATGATGCAGTAATCCCACCACCAAATCCAGATCCCTCTGAAGCAAGTTTATTACTAGAAAGTATCAGAGAGGATGGAGGTATCCCTTATGATGCAGATAATCCTGCACTAACTTTTACTGATGCACAGAATGTATTTTTACCAAGTGTACTAGGTATTGACTTTCGTGTAGATCGATCTGTTGTGCCAGCAGGACCTACAGCGCGTTTTCCTATGTTCCGTGGTTGGGAAACTACACCAAATGGACCAAGAGAACTATATTACGTAATTACTGAAGCTTCAGACAGAGAAATGGCCAGAGACTTGGGAGTAATTTTTGCCCCTAGAATGGCTGCTGCCGTTGGATCCGGAGGAGAGCAAAATGCGACTTTTACAGACGATGGAAGATTGGTGTTTGAAGGATCTGTTGATTTTTCACCAAAACGATCTCTAGTTGCCGGAGGACAAGATGGATTATTATTTGGGTTCCCTCCTGCAGAAGTTAACCCTGGTGCTATTGCAGATGCAGCATGGTCTTCGTATGTAGTATTACCAAGTGGTATTGTGATTAATGCGCAACCTGTAGCAAACAGTACTGGAATTCATGATAGAATCCCTAATCCAGCAGGTAACGAGCAAGAGCAAGAAGATGACTTAAACAATCCTAATTTTGCTCCAGATCAAGCTTCTGTAGTATTGCAATTGTTAGACGGATGGCATGACGGAAGACCATATTACTTCCACATTGTAACAGACACTTCAGATCCTGCTCCAGCAACTATAGAATTAGGAGTTTTTGCACCAAGATTAGCACAATTACCAACTTTTGGATTGTTCCCGGGAGGATCTATGCTACCATTTAGCCCAACTGCAAATGGAGTATTACCAGAAGCTAATAACCCAAATGGTTTCCAAGGTTTAAATACCGCTTCTCTAAGTAATCGTCAGCAAAATGATCCTACAAACACATTCCCAATTGACCCTAGCGATGAGAGATACGCTCCAATGTGGGATGCACATATTACAGAATTTACAATTCCAGCAGAAGATCGTCCAATCTTACAAAGTTTTGAGCAAATTAATGATCTTTTGGCGGATGGAACTTTAATTCCTTTTAGAGGAAACATAAATCCTAGTCCACTTGATAACTCATTATCAAACTTGCTTACTGCAACTGGAGCTATAATCAACTGTCCGGTTATTACACAACCAGATGCAAGTGTTATCGGAACTCAAATAGGATCACCTCGTAATAATTAATAATAGATATCATTGAAATAGAATTAGCAAAAAATATTTCTTGGAATATCTCAAAGCTTGGCTACAAATTAGCCAAGCTTTCTTTGTTTTTTATTCGGTTAATAATTCTGGATAACTTTTCAGAAATACAACCTAATATTTTGTGTATTTTTGAGAGTTAATTGTTAGGGATACTCTTTCTTGTAAATAAACTTCTATGTATTTAATCTTCGATACCGAAACTACTGGATTACCGAAACGCTGGGACGCACCTATTAGCGACACTGACAACTGGCCCAGGTGTATCCAGATCGCATGGCAACTACATGACGAATTAGGGAATTGTATCGAACATCAGGATTATTTGGTAAAACCCGAAGGGTTTAATATCCCTTATGACGCAGAAAAAATACACGGTATATCTACCGAGCTTGCAGAACAAGACGGAATAACGCTACAAGAAGTTCTGGAGAAATTTAATATCGCCCTTTCAAAAACAAAATTTGTCGTTGGTCAAAATGTTGGATTCGATGTGAATATCATGGGGGCCGAGTTTTATCGACTTGGTGTATCCAATAATCTTCAAGAATTACCGGTATTAGACACTTGTACCGAAACTACGGCGGAGCTTTGTAGAATCCCTGGAGGTCGTGGAGGTAAATTTAAGCTCCCTACACTTACCGAATTGCACGAATACTTATTTGGTGTAGGTTTTAACGAAGCGCATAATGCAACTGCCGATGTAGAAGCCACAACGAGATGTTTTTTGGAACTGATTCGTAAAGAAGTCTTTACAATTGAAGAACTGGACGTACAACCAGACTATTTTTACAACTTTAAAGAAGTCAATGCAGAGCCTATACAATTAATTGGGCTTAAACATATTAATCTCAAGAAGGCTTCTCAAAAAATTCGTGAAGAAATTGCAGCGCAAGGTACCACCTCGCTTTCTCAAGAAGAAATTAATGAAAATATAGCAGCTCTTGATGAAGTTGGTTTTGCACACCTGCATAATCATACTCAATTCTCGGTACTACAATCTACTACGAGTATCCCGGATTTGGTAAAAGCTGCTGCCAAGCACAAAATGAATGCCGTAGCCATGACCGATCATGCGAATATGATGGCTGCTTTTCACTTTGTACAAGCGGTTTCAAATCACAACAAAGCGGTAAAAGCTGCTAACGAAGAAGCAATAGAAAATGGAGAGGAACCGAATGGTGTAGAAATGAAACCTATCGTGGGATGTGAGTTTTTTGTTTGCGAAAACCACAAGGATAAATCCAGAAAAGATAATGGATATCAAATTGTAATGCTCGCCAAAAACAAAAGAGGATATCACAATCTGGCCAAAATGTCTTCAATTGCCTTTGTTGATGGGTTTTACTACGTACCTAGAATCGACAAAGAAGTTATCAAACAATATAAAGAAGATGTAATCGTACTTACAGGAAACTTGTATGGAGAAGTTCCTAGTAAAGTCTTAAACATTGGAGAAAAACAAGCTGAAGAAGCACTACTATGGTGGCACCAAGAGTTTGGAGATGATCTCTATATCGAAATTATGCGACATGATCAAGAGGATGAAAATCGTGTCAATCAAGTCCTTTTAGAGTTTGCAAAAAAACATCAAATAAAAACCATAGCTACAAACAACACCTATTATTGCGAGAAAGAAGATGCCAATGCGCACGATATTTTATTGTGTGTAAAAGATGGCGAAAAACAAGCAACTCCTATAGGTCGGGGTCGAGGATATCGCTATGGGTTACCCAATCAGGAATATTACTTTAAATCTCAAGAGGAAATGAAAAACCTCTTCAAAGATTTACCAGAAGCTATTATTAATATTCAGGAAATTATAGATAAAATCGAACCTTTCGTACTTGCGAGAGATGTACTTTTACCTGCTTTTGATATTCCCGATGAATTTTTATTTGAAGAAGACAAGTTGGATGGAGGGAAACGTGGAGAGAATAAATACTTAAGACATATCACCTATGAAGGTGCTAAAAAAAGATATGGAGAAATCACACCAGAGATTGATGAGCGTCTAGATTTTGAACTCAAAGTAATCGAAAAAACAGGATACCCTGGGTATTTTTTGATTGTTGAAGATTTCATTCGTGCAGCACGTGACATGGATGTATCTGTGGGACCTGGACGAGGATCTGCAGCAGGTTCGGCGGTTGCTTACTGTTTATGGATTACAAATCTGGATCCGATTAAATACGACTTACTTTTTGAGCGTTTCCTGAATCCGGATCGTGTAAGTATGCCCGATATTGATATCGATTTTGATGACGAAGGACGAGGACGAGTAATGGATTATGTAATCGAGAAATATGGAGCTAATCAGGTAGCACAGATTATTACCTATGGTACCATGGCCGCC
This sequence comes from Aquimarina sp. KJ22-3, assembly GCF_055808215.1. Lineage (NCBI taxonomy): Bacteria > Pseudomonadati > Bacteroidota > Flavobacteriia > Flavobacteriales > Flavobacteriaceae > Aquimarina > Aquimarina sp. KJ22-3. The sequence goes on from NZ_CM147859.1 coordinate 4,839,561, forward strand.
AAATCCTCGATACGGGATACTGCCAGGGTACTAGATCTTCCATTAGGAGATGCAGATCGTATTGCCAAGTTGATTCCAAACATGTCTAAACTAGGTAAAATTTTTGGTGTTGACGAAGCTACATTAAAGAAAAAATTCAGAAGTGACGAATTAGAAAAAGTAAACGAGTTACTTAACATAGCAGAAGGTAGTGATCTTGAAGCAGAAACTTTGAACCAAGCACGAGTTCTGGAAGGATCCGTTCGTAATACAGGAATTCATGCCTGTGGGGTAATTATTACTCCCGATGATATTACCAAATTCGTTCCTGTGGCTTTGGCCAAGGATTCTGATATGTACTGTACGCAATTCGACAACTCGGTTGTAGAAAGTGCAGGGCTACTAAAAATGGATTTCTTAGGTCTTAAAACCTTGACACTGATCAAGGATACCGTAAAAATTGTGAAGGCCAAACATGGTGTCGAGTTGGACCCAGAGAATTTCCCTTTGGATGACGAAGAAACGTATGCACTTTTCCAGCGTGGTGAAACGGTAGGGATATTCCAATACGAATCTCCTGGGATGCAAAAATATTTAAAGGAGCTAAAACCAACGGTATTTGCGGATCTTATTGCTATGAACGCACTGTACCGTCCGGGACCACTTGAATATATTCCTAGTTTTATCAACAGGAAACACGGTACCGAAGAAATCATTTATGACCTTGAAGCCTGCGAAGAGTATCTACAAGAAACCTACGGAATCACAGTATATCAGGAGCAGGTGATGCTACTTTCTCAAAAGTTAGCAGATTTTACCAAAGGTGAAGCCGATGTATTGCGTAAAGCGATGGGTAAAAAACAAAAGGCGGTACTTGATAAAATGAAGCCTAAGTTCATTCAACAAGCAGCCGCAAAAGGACATCCTGAAGACAGACTTGAGAAAATCTGGAAAGACTGGGAAGCTTTTGCTGCATATGCGTTCAACAAATCTCACTCTACTTGTTATGCATGGATCGCATACCAGACAGCATACCTCAAAGCACACTATCCTGCAGAGTATATGGCGGCAGTATTATCCAACAACATGAACGACATCAAGCAGGTCACTTTCTTTATGGAAGAGTGTAAGAGGATGAAATTAGAGGTATTAGGACCAGATGTAAATGAATCCTACCGCAAGTTTTCTGTAAACAAAGACGGAGCGGTTCGCTTTGGTATGGGAGCGATCAAAGGAGTAGGAACCGGTGCAGTAGCTACCATAGTCGAAAATCGTAAAGAAGACGGCCCTTACAGATCTATTTTTGACCTCGCTAAGCGTATTGACCTTAGAGCTGCCAACAAAAAAGCTTTTGAAAGTTTGGCACTGGCAGGAGGGTTTGATTCATTTTCTGACACGCACAGAGGACAATATTTTCATGAAGAAGGAGATGGAATCACCTTTCTCGAAAAAGCAATGAAATATGGATCCAAATACCAGGAAAGTGAAAATTCCTCGCAAGTAAGTTTATTTGGAGAATCTAGTGAAGTGCAAATCCCAGAACCTATTGTTCCACCTTGCGAAGAATGGGGGACCATGGAGAAATTGGCAAGAGAGAAAGAGGTAGTAGGGATTTATTTATCTGGGCATCCGCTAGATGATTTTAAATATGAAATGAAATATTTCTGCAATGCCACACTGTTAAATTTTGCAGATTTAGAAAGCAACGTAAATCGAGAACTTTCTTTTGGTGGAGTAATCACCAATGTAGAGCATCGTACTTCAAAAAACGGTAAAGGGTGGGCTACGTTTACCATTGAGGATTATAACACTGCACACGAATTTAGAATTTTTGGCGAAGAATATTTAAAACATCGACCCTTTTTGGTAAAGAGCACATTTGTATACTCCAAAGCATTTATCAAAGAAGGGTGGGTAAACCGAGATACCGGAAAAAAAGGAGATCCGAGAATCCAATTCAATAGCTTTCAGCTATTACATGATGTAATGGAAAGTTATGCCAGAAAGCTAACAATTCAGCTGGATATCAACGAATTGTCAGATGGCAGAATCGATCAACTAAAAGAGTTGTTTACTGAACATTCTGGTAGCCATACACTCAACTTTGTGATTTACGAAATGGCCGAACAATTAAAATTGCATATGCCAAGTCGAAAACAGAAGGTAAATATATCTCAGGAATTGTTGCGGGCTTTAGAAAATGAATCGGTGTATTATAAATTGAATTAATCAAAAAAACTTAGCGCCCAATTTTCTGCTTCATCCAGCTCATTAAAGAAAGTAAACGCCTCATTCCATAAAGGTTGTTCCTGCATGGCTCGTTTGACCTCTTCTGGATTCTTGGAAACTATCGCGAAACCGATCATATTCTTTAGAATTCTACCTTTATACACATCTAGATCAATATCATGCGGATATTTACGATGAGTAATAAAAATAAAATTTCTTTCCTGGTAATATGATGCCAACAGATCGGTAATCTCTGCAGCTGTTTCGATGGTTATGGCAGATCCCTGGTGCATGACTAAAATCGCACAGGTTTGTTTGAACACCAGATTGCAATATGGTAATTGGATTTCTTTGGGCATGTTAGTGAATCTGATATAAAGATACCGTTATTTTTTTCTTTCGTCATCACTTATTTCAAAACACGATTTTGAGGTAATTATTTTTTTTAATTGTAAATTACAGTATATTCCCTCATTGAGGAAAAATTTGGTTTTGTATCAGAAAAACAAATGCCTCTATAGGCAAAACAAATATTACGTTTGTAAGCTTTGGCAGAATTATTGACTAATTTTGTGAATATTTAAAGTAAATAGAAATTTTTAAAACAATAAATAACTATGGCACTAGAAATAACAGACGCTACTTTTGATGAAGTAGTACTTAAAAGTGACAAACCAGTATTGGTTGATTTTTGGGCAGCGTGGTGTGGTCCATGTAGAATGGTAGGTCCTATCATCGAGCAAATTAGTGACGAATACGAAGGAAAAGCAGTAGTAGGAAAAGTAGATGTTGATGCGAATCAGGAATTTGCTGCTAAGTACGGAGTTAGAAACATCCCTACAGTGTTAGTTTTCCAAAACGGAGAAGTTGTTGGACGTCAAGTAGGAGTATCTCCAAAAAACGTATATGCTGACGCATTAGATTCATTGTTATAACAGCATACTTAATAAAAAAAGCAAAAGGTTTGACGAATTGTCAAACCTTTTTTATTTTCACAAAAATCAACATGCTTCCAATGGATATCCAGAAAGAAATTAACAAAACCGGAGGTTTTACCAATCTAGAACTACTCGCAAAACAGGTAGTAGAAGGTTTTATTTCTGGTATGCACAAAAGCCCGTTTCACGGATTTTCTGCAGAATTTGCAGAACACAAAGTGTACAACAACGGAGAGAGCACCAAACATATCGATTGGAAACTTTTTGCCAAAACGGATAAGCTTTTCACCAAACGCTACGAAGAAGAAACCAACTTGCGATGCCACATCATTTTGGACAACTCCTCTTCTATGCATTATCCTAAAATCAATGAGCACAACATAAATTCCTTAAACAAAATCAGTTTCTCGGTTTTGGCTACTGCTTGCCTGATGAATATCCTGAAAAAACAACGGGACGCTATCGGATTGAGTATTTATAGTGATGAATATGATTATTATGCCCCAGAGAAAGGGAGTGAAAGACATCATCAAATGCTCTTAAATCGGCTAAACCAGACCATCACTGATCCACCCGTTGAGAAAAACACAGACACTTTTCGATTTTTACATCAAATTGCCGAAAAGATTCACCGAAGGTCTATGATTTTTTTGTTTACGGATATGCTTCAAGCCTCTTCTAGCCCAGAAAAGCTATTTGAAGCGCTAAGACATTTGAAATACAATAAACACGAGGTCATTCTATTTCATACTATCGACAGCGAGAAAGAAATTAATTTTGACTTTAACAATAAGCCTACTCGATTTGTCGATGTAGAAACCGGAGAATTTATCAATCTCTATGCAGATAATATCAAAGAGAATTATAAAGACGCAGTATCCTCTTATTTTTATGATCTCAAAATGAAATGTGCTCAATACGACATTAAATATGTTTTGGCAGATACTACAAAAGATTTCAATAAAATACTTACCACATACTTGGTTGAAAGACAGAAATTTGCTTAATCTATTTTTATGAAAGCAAAAAAAAACTAAAAAAACATTTGCGGGTAATAAAATGAGGTGTATATTTGCATCCGCAATAAGGCACTGGTCTGGTAGTTCAGTTGGTTAGAATACCTGCCTGTCACGCAGGGGGTCGCGGGTTCGAGTCCCGTCCAGACCGCAAAATTGTAAAAGCTTCAATCCTTATTGAAGCTTTTTTTAGCAATTAAAAATGTTGTGTTGTCTCACGCTTGTCGTGAGTGGTTTAGTAGTAAACCAATGAGAAGCTTTTCCATTTAAACTTGGAGAGGCTTTTTTTAATGCTACGCTATTCTTTTTCTAGAAAAATTAGACCAATGATCCCAAACTTGTTGGATAAATAGTACCAAAAAGGCAACGGCTACTATAAATTTGATAAACGTACCAGTCAAAAAGCCGATAAATGACCCAAACGCTGCTTTTAGTGCTTTTGAGATTTCAGAACTATCTCTTATAAACTCACCTAAAAAAGCTCCCGCAAAAGGCCCTATAATGATTCCAAAAGGTCCTAAGAACAGAATCCCAACGATAAGCCCCAAAGAACTGCCAATCATCCCGTATTTGGTACCCCCAAACTTCTTGGTCCCCAAAGCAGGTACAATATAATCCAGTATCCATACCAAAATAGCTACCCCAAGGGTAATGCCCAAAAATGTCCAGTTTTGTGGAATAGCATCCGAGAAACTAAGCGTAAGCAACCCAACCCACGAAGTAAACGGACCCGGCAATACCGGTAGAAAGCTACCGATTAGCCCCAATAAACAAAGAAGAAAGCCAATTATTAATAAGGCAATATCCATATCTGTCTTTTTACCTATTTGACGATAACTGCATCAGTTTGTTACATTTTTTTAACTAAAAAATTAGTTTAAACTAAAAATTTAGTTATATTTGTTCCAAACGTTCTCAACAATTTTTAGATTTTTATGAAATGAGCCTGATCATTAAACTAATTCTCAGCAAGAATGATCAGCGGCGATTTCCATGTGATTTCTAAAACAATATTAAAACACATGAAACAACTCACAAAAGCAGAAGAAGAAGTAATGCAACTATTGTGGCAACTGGAAGAAGCCAATGTAGCCACCATTATAGAACAAATGCCGGAACCCAAACCAGCATATAATACGATTTCTACTATTGTTAGAATTCTCGAAAACAAGTCCTTTGTATCTCATCGAAAAAAAGGTAAAGGATACATCTACTTCCCTTTGGTGATGAAAGAGGATTATAGCGATCAATCACTCAAAAAACTAATGAACAACTATTTCAATGGGTCTTTTAAAAATATGGTTTCCTTTTTTGTAAAAAAGAATGATATGGATATCAAGGATCTAGAGAAGATTTTGAATGAATTTGACAATAAAAAATGAAACCATGCTTCACTATATTTTACAAATCTTAGCTTTTCAAACCCTTTTCCTTCTCATTTATGACCTTTTTCATAAAGAAGATACATTTTTCAACTGGAATCGGTTTTACCTACTCTTCACTCCCGTGCTTTCTTTAGTATTGCCTTTTATCAAATTAGAAATATTTCGCAACCAACCCTCTCAGGTAGTGGTTACTCAAGTAGAAGAAGTAATTACCTTATCTTCTGATAGCTTAGTCATTTTGGGTACCACAGGGCCTGAAGAAAATCCGATAAACTGGTGGGCACTTACTTACTTTATTGGTTTTGGTATCAGCCTGCTCATACTTGCTTTCAAATTATATAAGCTTAAGGTTCTTACTAGTTTTTCTTTCATCTCGAATATTAACAATAAAAAAGTAATTACACTTCCTAATAGTAATCAAGCATTTTCATTTTGGAACACTATATATATAGGAGATCAATTGCACGATAATGAAAAGAAACAAATTTTGATTCATGAACTGGTACACGTAGAACAGAAACATTCTTTGGATCAAATTTGGTTTGAGATTTTGAAAACTTTCTTTTGGTGGAATCCTTTGGTCTATATCTATCAATCCAGAATGACCGTATTACACGAATACATTGCTGATGAAGCCGTTACCAAAATGATTAATAAAAGAAGTTACATAGATCAATTGCTTAATTCGGTTTTCCAAACACAGGAAATCTCATTTGTGAATCAGTTTTTTAATCATTCATTAATTAAAAAAAGAATCCTCATGCTACAAAAACCTAAATCCAAATCTGTAATGAAATTTAAGTACCTTTTACTAGTTCCTTCTATTGTTGGAATATTAACGTATACCTCTTGCATAGCGGAAGGTAGTGACTCTAATACTATCGAAAACACAGATAATCCGAACTACGTTGGATTATTATCTACCAACGAACCTGAATGCCCGAATAAGAATTCAGAGTACGACAAAGAGCTGGATAACTACTTAAAACTAACTTCTGGAGACAATGAAGAAGTGATTATCGATATAATATCACAAGAGACTTCAAAGAAGATACGAACCGTTCATCTTACTCGAAACCAAACGTATCGCACACAAAACATTCCTGAAGGAGTCTACCAGTTGCTGCTATCTTATGGGGATGGTTATGCTGAAAAGACAGTTGATAATGAGTGCGTTAGTTATTTTGAAAAGCCAAAAGCCAAAGAATTAAGTCATCAAATTTTGGATTTCACCACTATAGTGACCTCCACAGGTCGTAACGTCCCGTCGTACTCTATGGATGTATATTTGAAAGATCCTCAATCACCAGAACAAAATTTAATGGCCAAAGTACAAGATACCGTAAAAAAAGGTATTCCATTCGCAGTACTAGATAAAGTCCCTTCTTTCGAATCCTGTCAAGAATTTTCAGATAATGGTGAGATCAAAAAATGCGTATCACAGAAGATTCAAAAAATTGTGGCTACCAACTTCAAAACTGAAGTTTTGGCAAAAAAAGGATTAGTAGGTGTTCAAAGAATATACGTACGATTTAAAATAGACACCACTGGAAACATTGTAGATATTAAAGCCCGTGGTCCGTTACCAGTAGCAGAAGCGGAAGCCAAAAGAGCAATCACCAAAATTCCACAAATGATTCCTGGCGAGCAGAACGGAGAAAAAGTAGGTGTGCTATACTCTTTACCTATTGTTGTCAAGATAAAAAAAGAGGGAGTTGAACAACAAAAAGAAAAACAGACAGCCAGAGCAACTAGTCTTGCTAGCATGTCTGATAAGCAAATCCTAACAGAGAACTTAGGCGATTATAAAGATCATAATGTTAAACCGGGATATTATTTGGTTACTAATATTTTTAAGAGTACATCTTATGCTGAGAAAGGATTAAGTAATCTTAGAAAAATTGGTCTACCCGCCCAAGCATTTAATAACCCTAAAGACAAATATATTTATGTATATCTGGAACGCTATGACAATTTTGTCGACGCGAAAAAAGCATTAGGTAGTAATTTTAATGATCAATATTTTGGAGACATTTATATCTTAAAAGTAATTACCGAATAAATAGATGCTGTAACCCATGGATAACAAAATTGTATCGCTTTTCCTTTTTGTTCTTTTTGCTGGAATTGCAAAACATACCGCTCAACCCTCTGTAAAGGTTGCAGATAGTCTCTACACCATTGGAGACTACTCTGCAGCGATAAAAACCTATACAGAGATTACGCCCAAAAATGATCATATATTGGCTCAAATGGCTCGATCACATAAGGCGAAAGGCACTCATGATGATGCCCTGGTATTTTACCAACAAGCTATCGAAACTAATCCAAAAGCATTAATTGCAAAAATGGAATATGGTAAATTGTTGATGACCACCAAAAATTTTCAAAAAGCGAACGGCATTTTTGAAGGATTGGTGGCCAAACATCCGGAAAATCCAGATTTTCAATATCAATTGGGGCTTACCAAAGAAACGCTAAAGGATAGTGCAGCGATCTATCATTACAAAAAGGCATTTGATCTTGACCAATCGCACCAAAAAAGTTGCTATAAAGTAGCCAAGCACTTTTTGGTACGCAGAGAATTTGATAGTGTAGTAAAATATGCCCAAACAGGATTGTCTTACTACAAAAACAATGTAGAATTGATAAGCATCCTGGGGCAGAACTATTATAAAATGGAAAGATTTGATAAAGCTATTCCCTACTTCATACAACTGGTTGAGCTTAATTATGTCAATGAGTTCGTTTATCGCTACCTGGCAACATCATTTTACAAAGAGTATGAATATAAAGAGGCTCTACAGTATTATAAATTATTGCTTAATTATGATGATGAAAATCCAAGGTTGTACAATACGCTTGCTGAAGTAAGCAGTAAACTAAAAAACTATAAGGATGCAGAAAAATACTATCTCTCCGCTATAGAGTTACTTGATTATAATCTGGATGGGGAATATTATAAACTGGCAATGACCTACAGATTTCAAGAAAAATGGGAAGATGCCATAGCTTACATGAAAAAAGCAATAAAAGAAAACCCTGGTAATATTAATGCGCAGTATGAACTAGCCGCTTTTGCAGATGCCTATTACAAAGATCCTGAAATCAAGCTTTCCTACTACAACAAATACTTAGATAAGTTTGGGGAAAAAGAGGATCCCACAGATAAACCCACTAAGGTGGCCTTTAAACGTTTTATCCAGGAAAGAGTGCAAAAAAGAATACGTCAGTTGGAGCAGGAAATAGCTACAGATAGTCTTGGGGCAAAAAAGTAATTCTTGTTTTACAAAAAGAAAAGGGTCGCTTAAAACAGCGACCCTTTTTTATAACATGATGTTTTGAATTATTGCTTGATTATTTTTTGAGTTGAAATAACCGTATTGGATTTATGTTGCTCCAAAACATTCAAAATATAATACCCCGAAGGTAGATCACTAACATCAATGGTATTGTAACCATCTTTGATCACCATTTCCTTCTGCAGAATTCCGATAGAATTAAATATTTTAACTCTAGCGCCTTCTGCTGCTCCCGAAACCTGAATCATATTGGTCATTGGGTTAGGATAGGTTTTTATATTGCTATTATTTGCTTCAATTCCTCTCTGCGCTACATTAGGCGAAGAAGAATAGGTAAGGATCAATTCTGGTTGCGCGATGTTCTTATTCTCTTTTGAACCAAACGCAAAATCATTCCCTGAGGTCATGTTTAATACCAAAGAAATTTGATCTCCGGTTATTGCTGCAGGATCCAGATCTATGATTTTCTCATTCCCTAATCCAAAAGTAGTGTTCAAACTACCCAACAATGCTCCTGTAGCAGGTTTATTGGCATTAGATAAATTAGTTTCGGTCCACGTATCAGAAGCTCCTTTATGGATGGTAAGGTTACCGTTTCCTGGATCTGAAACTACTGTAAACTTCAATTTTGCATCGATTACGGTTCCGCTAATAGAAGACAGATCGAACATGAGGTATCCTGTTCTGCTGTTTTGCTCAATTCTAACGATAACCTCGTTGTAATTGCTTGCCCCTTGAAGATACGCGTCATGAACTGGCGATAGTGTAGTCGTTTGTTCTACCGGCTCTATTTTTGAAGCCTCAACCTTATCTACATTAAACAAATAACCTGCACCACCTCGATAAGCTAATTTTAAGGTCTTGTCTCCTGCAGATAACGAAACGTTTACCGAATACTTTTGGTAATTATGCCACTGTCCGTTTACAGGAATCGCAACGCTTCCGATAACACTGTTACCTTCAACGATATCAATTGTTCCTCCTACACCTGCACTCGATCCGTAGAAATCAAAGGTGTATTCTCCTGCAGAAGCTGCAGTAACTGCATACTCTGTATAATCTCCATCGTTAATAAACCCTAGGTTTTGGCCCGATGTACCAGGAGTATTCTCAATACGTACACTTCCTGACTTGGCTGCAAAGCTTTCTGCTTCAAAATTACCAGGTATATTGATTGCTGGCGGTGGTGGTGGAGGCGTATTATCCTCTACAGTAATATTTACAGCTCCAGAAGTAGCAGTAGCTCCTTGATTATCGGTAGCTTTTGCTGTTACTGTATAGTTCCCTGGTGCAGCAATTGTTGTAGTTGTATCGTATGGAGCCTGGTTCTCTGTTGCTACCAAGTTCCCGTTTACGAAAAATTCTACTTTTGCAATGGTACCATCACTATCTGAAGCCTCTGCGGTTAATGGTATAGTAGCTCCGGTTTGATATGTACCTCCATTTGCCGGAGAAGAAAGATTAACCTGTGGAGCAGTGTTATTTCCACCACAATCTACTAACACCTCAGCTGGTCCAGTTCCTGTAGGTTTGGTATAGACTTTCGAAAGTACAAACTTATCCATTTCAAATCCGTCTTCTCTCATCGAAAAAGATATGGTGTGCACCCCTGCTGTAGGCACATTAATGAAGATCTTTTCTGGCTCTCCACAGTGATTTGCACTGGTACGTTGCTTGCTCTCCCAAGTCCACTGGTTTTTACCAGAACACCATTGCATTCTTTGTCCAGAAGCTGGCCAGGTTCCATCGATACCAACGTGTACTCCATTATCCTCAGATCCGGTAGAATGTGCTCGCACCCATACAAAGTATTTTCCTGGGTTTGTAAATTTTACCTTGTAGTTAATAATCGCTACTTGTCCAGGTGTGTTTGAGAAGCTTACTCCATTTTCCAAAGGATCCGAATGTGTAACTCTGGTATCTGGTAAAATCTCTAAGTATCCACCCTCACTAGCTCCGCTAGCATGATTTGGATCTGGGTCTGGTGTTGGTGTTCCTGTAGTACTGGCATCAAAAGCATACCATTCTCTATTGGCAGTTTTGGTCTGGTCTACAAAATGCTCTGCTTCTACAGCTACTATTCCATTTTCTTCCAAAGCCACACAATCACCGCCAGAGCCATCTCCGCCGTCTCCACCGCCATCGTTACACTCAAGCTCAAGGATTAACTTTGGAGCAACACTCCCTTCTTTTGATGAAAAAGAAACATCATTCCCTCCAGTTTGTTTTACAATAAGAGAAATGGTTTCTCCGGGAGTTACTCCTGATAGTGTCCATTGATAAGATTGACTCACTCCATAGCTGGTATTCAATGATCCTAATTTAGCTCCTTCTCCCGGCTTATTGCTGTTAGAAAGATTGGCCTCTGTCCAGTTGTTTGAAGTTCCTTTAAATACTTCAATTAATCCACTTCCACTATCTGAAGACACTGCTAATTCTAACTTCACTGCAGTAACCGTTTCTGTAGCCGAAGGCACGGTAAATTTAAGATATGAAACTCTGTTTCCACTCTCTACACGAAGATCTCCATTGTTGAAACGAGTGGTTCCTTGTAGATAAGCGTCTTCCGAAGCAATAGCTACTTTGGTATTATCACATCCTCCGCCGTTTCCGTTTCCATCTTTGCTAGTGATTAAAGCCACCCAGTCATTATTATCTGGAGCTACCAAATTACCACCTAAGGTTGTTTTGGCAGTAAGGTTTCCACCAGCTCTTGGATTGTACCATTGTACATCATATTTATTGTTCCCTGCAGGTAGACTTAGTCCAGTAGATCCTCCATTTGGACGATATACGGCGTATACATTTCCTGCCTTGGCCAATACATAATCATTGTTGTCCGAGGTAACACCATCTGCACTAACCATATCTACCATGGTGCTTTGCAAATGATCATTAAAGAATTTTAAAGCATAACCACCTTCTTTGTATTTCTTTCCTCTTTTTCTATGATCATTACCATTGATATCACCATCGTCGTTGGTATATCCGCTATAGTATTCTACTCCGGTTCCTCCGGCCATAAGGGTTCCCCAAAGCACTCTATGTCTTACTTCTTTGTCAGATATTCTAACTCCTGTAGAAGCAGGACCTTGTTCATCATTGGCTACCACCCACTTTTTACCTGCATTTCTTGATTTCTCTAACCATCTTTTTACATCGTTATGTACATTGTTCTTTCCGGTTTGTATCGATGCTCCGGTTAGTTCAGAATTGTTTCCTAATAATGGATTGTAACGCTGATCTTGCTGGTTTGGATAAGTATGTATCACGATATTGTGATCATATGGATCTACATTTTTGATATATGCTGCCGTAGCTTTGGCCACATTATCTGTCAATGTAGTCTCCTCAGTCAAATTCCAGTTCAATGCCAAGTGGTGCGCAAAACGTGCAATAAGTTCTCTGTAGTATAACTTTCGTTCTCTTCCAAAGTTATTTCCATCCATTTTATTGTCGTTCTCGGTCTCCATGGTTTTAAAATGCAGGTAAACTCCCTTTTTATCTGCATATTCCATGATTTTTTCCCACTGATCCGTTTTTGAAACATCAAAACGATCGTGATGTACTTTGTTCCACTGTTGACCTCTGGAGGTATTTCCATATTCCTGCTCAGACACTTTTAGCACATGAGGAAAAACTGCTCCTCCATCACCATCGGTGTTCCAGGTTAAGAAAGACATCACATTGGCTCCTTCGCCAGAAAGGTAATTGATCACCCCTAACATTTCGGTACCTTTACCATTACCCCAGGTATATGCGCTTGCATCTGCTGCTACATAATCCCTTTGGTGAGGCTGCCAGGTTTTGCTTCCTATCTTATTCAAATTGTTATTAAAACTTGGTGTAGCATCAAAATCCACATAGTTCAATGCATTTTCTGGAGAATCCGCTCCTGCCTTTACAAACCAAGGCCCGTTTGGATTTGCTGGATTAGTTCCTACGTGCTTTAAATAGTGTTGTCCTACATATTTAAGTCTTCCAAGTTCTTTACTTCTGAAATCTCTTCCAGACTTGTCAGATTCTGCCACGTTGAAAGATCCAGTAGCACCGTTCATAAAGCCTGCTCCAGAACCTCCGCCGTTGATAGCAACGTTGGATCCCTGTTTAAAAGACACCGACCAGTTCCAGGCCCCTGTTTGATCTGGCGCAAAATGTACTCTCCATTTATTTCCCGAAGCACAGCCATTATTTGCTGCATTCCCACAAGCAGCAAAATAACCAGGAACTTTGTAACTACGATTACTCGCCTGATGTGTAAAGGTTACTTCCAGATTATAATCTGAAAATGGACTAGGGTTGGCCGTTTCTGAGGTGTTTGGCCCATTAAATGTTAAGGTAACTTTGTGCCACCTTTTTAATTCTCCTTCTGGGGTTTGGGCTTGCGCCAATAACCCCAAAACGAAAAATGCAATTAAGCAATTAAGTTTAGTAAGTTTCATAATTAAATTGATTCTAGTTAAACGTATTATTATTTGTTTGTAATTAATTTTAATGACTCTCGTCATCCGTGTAACTAGGGGTAGTGCTTGCGAGGTGCCCACACCTCATGTTTATGATCTATCGGTGAATTATTATTTTTTTCTGATTTGTGTATTTGTTTTATAGTCTACAATTTCTAAAATGTAGATCCCGGATTCTAAACCATCTACAGGGATTACCGTTTGAATATTTTGTTGTCTTTCTTCAATAAATTTTGTAGTAATGGTCAAACCTGTAAGGGTATATAGATGTAACTGTAACTGAGTAACTCCACTATGTTTTTGGAGTTCATCTTGTGATATATCTACATGTATATAGTTTACCGCTGGATTAGGACTTATCACTACATCCGTTGCTGCTATGCCAACAGCAGTGGTATTACTACAATCTGGCGAAATAGAGGAAGTACTAAAGTATATTGAAAACCCTTTCGATTTGGAAACCAAAACAAAATTGCTTACATCCAATCCTACCCAATAATCTCCATCAAGCCCGGGAATCCCAGATGCTGTAATCAAAATTGAAGGTTGCGGTGTATCAAAACTATGAGTTACCTTCGGTATAAGATCATTCCACCAATTTGGAATACCATTGCTGGTATTCATAGAAAATTGATAAAATCCATTATTCGTTTGGTCCCAGTTTACTTCAAACTTGATAATATTACTTAAATCCGGACCACCATCTCCCAAAACGAATACATTCTCGAAAGCACTGTTGATTGATGGAAGCGCGCTATCTAGTGGAGTACCAAAAGTGCAATCACCACCGCCACTACTTGCAGGATTTCGGAATACGGAAATCGAATTTGAAAAATCGAAATCTCCAACCAAGGTATTGATATTTGCATTCATAACTAACCCTTGTAAACCATCTTCGTAACTCAAATGCCAAATAAGACAAGTCCCTGCACCAGCGGTATCAAAATCAACAGATTCAATAGTAGCTGGTAAGCCAAGAATGTTATTTTGATCATCGGTAACCACCCATTGTGAGTTGGCTCCTGTATTACCAACCAACGAAATACCGGAAACATTATCGACCAAACCATCTCCAACGGTAAAAGAGAAAGGTCCTCCAGAAATACTTCCCCCATCGACTACAGGAGTAGGTGTTGTCCCTCCATCACAATTAGGTGCAATTATCGAAGTACTGAAGTAAATGGTAAACCCACCAGTTTTTGACACCAGCACGAAATTATCGGCGTCGATAGTAGCCCAATACGAACCATCTAAACCACTAAATCCAGAGTCGGTTATGGTAATTTCTGGTTCTGGCGAGTTGAAATTCTGGGTTACTTTGGGTAAAAAATCATTCCACCAGTTTGGTGAACCATCATTGGTACTCATAGAGAGTTGATACAATCCATTATTACCGGCATCCCAATTGATTTCGAACTTGGTTACATTATCCAAATTTGGCCCTCCATTCCCCAAAACGAATACATTCTCAAAAGAGGTATTGATCGAAGACAAGGGAGTTGCCAAAGGCGCTCCAAAAGCACAACTTACATTTCCATCAGTAACAGTAATAGTCTTGGTGATACTATCTGTTTGACCAGATGTATTTGTCACTACAAGCGTTACCGTATATGTTCCTGGACTAGTATAGGTAGTCGTTGTTATTCCCATTGTTGTCGTTTCTCCATTATCAAAATCCCAACTGTAGGACAAGCCTTCTCCTGAAGGATCGGTAGACCCAGTACCATTAAAAGTTATTGTTACCGGCGCCACTCCTCCATCTACATTAGAAGTTATTGAAGCAATCGGATTTTGATTATTGGTATCCGGTTTATATATCTTAAACTCTCCTGCCAGATGCATAAAACTCATCATGTACAGCAAACCATCATAATATCGAAACTGCCCTGATGGTATCGACAATTCAAATAGTTCATCCACAAAAGGCCAAATCTTGGCATCTTCCAACGCTAAACTCCCCACTGCATTACAGGCTACCAACCCAGGATTATGATCTGTATTTCTAGGTGTACCATCGAGTGTCCATAAACCAGGATAATTAGGTTTATCTTTAAAAAAGTCGATCTGTCTATTGATCAAAGGTTGAATAGATGTTTTATTTTTCTGAAACCAGGCAAAATCAAACCCCATATTCATGATATTCCTCCAGGCATCAAACTCAAAATTCGCATGTGTCCCAATATTTTTGGGAGTCCCGTCGAATTCTGAATAATCGGGCATAAGACCTGTTACCGGATGTGCAGCTCTTGGTAAAAGATAGGTTCTACTCACATCTGCCATTTCTGACCAAAGTGTATTATTATTATCCGCATACAATGCCCATATTTCATAAAACCCAGCCAAATGATACGACGGATCAGTAAACGTAGCCGATGTACCACAAGGGGTAAAAACGATTTGCTTCTCGGCAAGATTGACTAAATCCGTAGGACATTGCCCACTATCCGAACTTGGTTTATTAAGCATACTGTCCAGGATATAATTAGCCTGTCCTCTATAATCAAAGACATCCGTCTGCGGATCAAAATTACCATCAGAAACGCTCCCCCATTTAGCATCAGCAAAGAACAATGCTGTGGCAAAATACTCTTCGCCGTCGGGAGCCGGATTTTGATCAATCATAGAAAAGTCTGTTGTGGTTAACTGCCATGCAAAAAGCCCTTCTCTGGTAGTACCTGGTTGATGCTGACTATGCGTTTTCGCAAACTTCCATAGTTTATCAAATTGTTCTTTCTTATCCAATTGCACACAAATCATCATTCCGTACGACATTCCTTCAGATCGAATATCATTATTTCCCGTATCCAGAATATAGGCCATGTCATTACCCACTTCATAATACAAGCGTTCAGAATTCACATCTCCGTTAACAAAGAATTGATTCCATATTTGATCCAGTCTTGTCGAAACTTCAAGAGTTGTTCGCCCAGATTCTACAAACATGTTTCTGTAGATATCGGTTGTAAATGAAGGCTGATCAGGAATAACTGGCGCAGGTCTGGAATCACCATTACTCACAGTTATTATTTTTTCTGCTTTTGAAGTACTTCCGTTTCCATCATCAACAGTTAACATTACCGTGTAGGTGCCCGGATCCGCAAACGTCATTGAAGGAGTTACGGCAGTAGCTGTTTGCCCATTTCCAAAATCCCATACATATGTTAAAGTATCACCGTCAGGATCTGAAGATGTAGAAGCGTCAAAATTAACTTCCAAAGGCGCTGCGCCAGAAGTTACACTTGTAGTAAATGCAGCAACAGGAGGATTGTTTGTTGTATCTCCTTCTTTTGTAAAAGTCATTGTAGAGAAGTTAAACGAACCACCATCTATAAATATTCGCATCACCTGCTCTCCTGCATTGAGCGTTACGTTTGAAATCTTTTGAGGGATGTAGCTTGTCCATCCACCTGTAGAAGCTACCTGTTGAATTCCGGTAACATCAATTCCATCAAATTCTAAATGGTAAGCCCCTGTAGATACTGCCGAAGCTACCAGCACATCAATGGTATACGTACCTGCTTGCACTACATCTACAGTGTATTCTATCCACTCTCCTGTAGCAGTATATCCAATATTTCCACCATCACCTCCAAATTCGGTATCCACATCTTCTTCTTGTCGTATGCCGTCACCTTCATTTCCTACGGTAGTGTCATGATAGGCAACTACTTCGCCACCCAGATCAAAAGAAGTAGCCTTTATTTGTCCTGGAATGCTTTGTGGTTGTCCGTTTACATAAGGCACCTGTGGTGGTAACGGTATTGCCGAAAAAACCACATTGATCGTATGATCACCGGCTACATTGGAGAATGTATAGGTATTTATCGCTCCCAAAGAACTTCCATCTACTACCACATCTTCAATCTTAAAGCCTTGATCGGCCGTGATATCAAATATCTGGTTATCATTTTCAGAAACAATAACGTCTCCCGAAGGCGATATACTACCTCCCGTATCGGCTGATGCTACAATGGTATAAGTAACTCCACAAGCGGGAATACCTGGATTTATCATTGATTGCGGAATCACAGAGGTGTTTTGTATAGAATTTATATCGGTTACACATATTTCCTCTGCAAAGGTTGTTGCCCAATTTCCAAACACTCCATCTGTTGTGATATCCAATTCACTATTGGGTGCTCCACAATCATTATTGTCTACAGCTCCCCATGACCAGCTTAACCAACCGATTTTTTCCTCTTCCAGTCTTTTGATCATTTCTTTGTAAGGAAAACCTTGCCCACAAGCAACTGGAGAAGCTACTTTCTGCGGACCTTCACCTATGATATAGGGAAGTTCTTTTTGTCTCGCATCAAGAATCATGGCATTAAGACGATCTATTTTGGCTTGATCATCCCCATTGGTCCAATAGGTATGTACCGCAAAAATGATATTGTGCAACGGGTCAAATTCTAACAGTTCTTTTCCTCCTTCAAGAAAATAGCGTTCCTGATTTCCATAGCCCCCACAATCTATCATCAAAGGGGTATCTACTCCTGCATCTCGCAGTTGTGTAATTGCATCTTTGTAATAATTTACCCATTGGGCGGTAGACTCAGATCCATTTCCGACCTCATTCCCGATGTTAACGATCAACCACTTTTTGTACTTTTGAATGGTTGCCAAAACTGCTGGTTTTTTCCAATAATCCAACAATAGTTGAAGTTTACTAAAATCACCTGTGGCATCATGTAATTCTGCCACAGGAACCATTTTATTCTTAATACTATTATTGATTAAAGCATCCAATTCATTTTCTGGACCTTCGGTTGTCCAAACCAATCGTACGGCATTGGATCCTGTTTTTGCTATTTCAGGAAGAATTCTTTCTCCTGTTCGGTCCTGAGACCAAACAAACATTTCGTTAACTCCCCTCATTACTATTTCTTCTCCACAAGAAGAATAGATTTTATCTCCTTGGACACGTATAGTATTTTGCGAAAACACTTGATGATTATTCCATACTAAAACCAATAGAGCAAACACCAAAAGTGTTTTTAAAAATTTACTTGGTATATTCATGATTGCTAGTGCTTGGTTTTATTTTATCACTTGTTTTACAATCGTCTTATCTCCTTTTTGAATTCTAACAAAATAGGTCCCAGGACGTAATGCGCTAAAGTCAAATGATGTACTATTGATATCTTCTTGCACTTGCTTTTCCTGGAATACTTTACCAGAAAAATCAATCACCTTGATGTTTGTATTTTTAAAAGATGCGGTCGTATTTACTACTAGCTCGTTTACTACTGGATTTGGTGAGACGATCACTTTTGAAGACGCTATTGCAGCAGAAGCAGCAGCAGCAGGTTCAAGACCCCAAATCAAGTTTCCATTTTGATATAGGGTAATTTTATCATTAGCCATATAATCCAATGCTGTTGCGTTAAATGAGTAGTCGTCGGCTTCATCAAAAGGAGTCCAATTTGTTTTGGCAAAACGCCCTTGTATCGGACCAGAATTTTGCGATGCACTTATACTTCCAGCAGCTGGATCAAAGGATATTTCGAGATAATCCATTCCATTGGCCTCTCCAAAAACTCCATTTACAAAACCACTACCCAATTGGGCCCAATCGCACCAGAAATTAAGGTTATTATTCTCTTCTGAAGTGAACCAATATCTAATGGTAAGATCACTATACGCTACAGGCTGATTGCTGTTATTCACAATTCTCAAATGAGGGTTGATCATATTATCAGCGGTGTTCCCTCGTCCTCCATCTTTATACTCAATAGCTAAATCAGATACCACTGGCTCGTCGGTAACGGTAATGGTAACGGATGCTGTATCCGTCCCCCCTTGCCCATTATCCAAGGTTAATACAACAGTATATATTCCTGCCGAAGTGAACGTATGAGTTGCTAATTCTCCAGTTCCAGTATTTGTATCTCCAAAATCCCAAGCATAACTCAATACAATCCCCTGTGGATCCAAAGATCCTGTAGCATCAAAATTTACAATAAGTGGCGCTATACCAGAAGTCACATCTGCAGTAATACTGGCTATTGGGTTTCCGTCTGTAATCGTTATGGTTTTGGTTACCGAATCATCAAGTTTACCATCATTTACGGTAAGTTGTACTGTAAACGTACCTACCGTATTAAATAGGTAAGAAGTAGTTACTCCTGTGGCCGTATCTCCGTTTCCAAAATCCCAGGTATACGTTAAGGTATCATTGTTGGGATCTGTAGAAGACGAAGCATCAAAAGTAAGAGTAGCCGGTGCAATAGCAGTATCTGTATCTACTACAAAAGAAGCCACCGGAGGTTGATTGGGATCAGTAACGGTAATCGTAATGGTATCGGTATCGGTATTACCACTAGGATCGCTAACTGTTAAGGTTACCAGCTGATCACCGAATTCGGTAAATTCGTGATCTATAGCAGCTCCTGTTTTGGTAACACCGTTTCCTAAATCCCAAACATAGGTCAACACATCTCCATTAGGATCGGTAGACCCAGAACCATCAAAAGAAACTAATAATGGTCCATTACCAGATATGGTACTAGCTGTGATCAAAGCCGTTGGTGTATCCACGGTAGTTCCCGGCTCAATTCCGCTAATCAATTTCCCGTTAAGGTACAGTGCTACTTTTTCCCATACGGCAAAGTCTTTTTTGGTGCCATCATATGAGTAATCGTTTGCCTGATTTGTTATAGACCAAGTGCTGTTTGCTATTTTCGGCTCCATTCTACCAGAGCCATCATTTCTTCCCAATAGCCCCGCAGCAGGATCGAAAGTAATTTCAAGATAGTGCATGTTCCCTTCGGTATTTACTATAGTGCCTTTGATATTTTCACTTCCGATCATGGCATAATCCACAAAAAAGTTAAGAGGTAAGTCTTCTTCCGTTTCAAACCAATATCTGATACTCAAATCGGCATAAGGAACATCGTCTGAAGAATTATTAAATATTCTGAAATGTGGTTTTATGATATTGCTTTCTACGGCAGTTGATGCATCTTTATATTCTAATGTTAAAATACCTTCCCCTCCTATCTGAATATTTCTTGCAGAAGAGGTTTTGGTCACCCCATTTACCCCGGTTGCCACTGCAGTAATCTGGTATTGACCATCTGGCAAATTATTTAAATCCAACTCGTAAGGAGCAAAAACATCTTCTCCTACCAACGCTCCGTTACTAAAGAATTCTACTTTGGCAATGGTATTGTTTTCATTTAATAAATTGGCTTCAATATGTACCGGACTCCCAGACACAAACTTATCTCCTGACTTTGGAGAACGTAGCGAAAGGTAAATCGCTTCTCCTCCCGACATTTCTTCCATTCGGAGCGCATGTTCTTTGTAGATCGCAACCTCAACATCACCTTCAAAAACCGCGAACTTATCTCTTGGAGTATTATTATCCGGGAACCACCAAAACCCACTAGCTCCGATCTTATTTTCTTCGATAAAGCTATACATCTCCTCCCACCACTCGTAGCGCTCTTGTATTTCTACATTGAATTCGCCGATGTATAAGGGTTTTTTGATGATATTATGGGATTCGTCTGCCCATTGTGCCATCAATTGCATGGTTTGCTCCAAAGTAAAGTTGGACCAACTCTCTCGTATATATGGGTGAGCAGAAGTAAAATCAACATAAGGAGATTCATGTATTTTGATGAAATCATTCCCTTCATCTCCTCCAAATCCATATTTTAAACCGTGTGCCTCAAGACCTGTCCCTAGCAAATGATTGGGATCTATGGTTTTAATAAAAGCACCCATTTCGTCTACCCAAGCCCTTAAGGTTTCTGATGCCAAATCGTCTCCAAACCCTTGATATCTGGGTTCATTCATCAGCTCCCAAGCTAGGATGGTAGGGTCATTTCGGTATTCGACTCCATCATAATGGTTTACCCTAGTGATGAAGTACTCTACATAATCCTTGTATCCTTCTATAGCGGATCGATTGGTAAAAAACTGTCCTTGATCATGTATCCCTGCTCCTTGTACATCAATCCCTTCCCATTTCAGGCGGTCTTTGATTCCCCCATAGTCATTCCAATAATTTTCGAGTGCAACGATTAACTTGATTCCGTTGGCCTCTGCGGATTTTACTACATAATCGAATAATGAGAATTGCCCTTCGCTGTACACTCCCTTTTGAGGTTCAAAACCATGCCAGTCTTCATGACTAAATCCCCATAATCGAACCACTCGTACTCCATTGACATACAAACGCCTCATATGCTCATCGATACGATCTTTATCCATGAATTGAGTTTCGATATCACCACTAGATGATCCGTAGGTGAAGAAATCATAAACGTTGGCTCCAGAAAAATAGAATGGTTTTCCGTCTAACATAAATTTATCTCCTTCGGTATAAACAAAACCTGCTGGAGGGGTCGTTTGTGCAGTCATAAAACTGACATTTAGAATCAAAAGAAAGCTCCCTAAGAGTATCTTTCTAATTGCTGTTATTTTCATTTTTTTTGTGTTATAGTTAGTTGGTGTTCTTGTACTTTTTTATGCACTGATTTATCATCAGTAAGCATTACTTATATTTCAAAATTTGCTTCACTACAGTAGCTCCTGCATATTGTATTTGCATGAAATACATTCCTGATTCTATACCGTCTGTAGCCAAAGTAATTTGAGATGTATCTTGTTGTATTTGATGAGATTGTATAATTTTCCCATTAAGATCAATGATGGTAATACGAGCTCCCTGAAGGGTCTTTGGGTTACTAATAGTAATCTGATCGACAAAAGGATTTGGTGACGTTACTACCTGTAACTTTTTATCATTGTTCGAGGCTTTTATAGCGTTTTCACAACTTGGTGCTGCAGCTGCATTACTAAAGTATATGGTAAAAGTTCCTGCTTTTGATACCATCACAAAATTATCCCCATCTTTTGCCACATAATACGTTCCATCAAAGTTGGTGATACCGGTACCGGAAAAAGTAATTTCTGGTTGTGCCGAATTAAACGTTTGATTTGTACTATTGGCGATCAAATTCACCCACCAATCTGGCACACCATTATTAGTGTTGATCGATAATTGCCATAGCCCGTTATTTTCTAGACTCCAATTGATTGTAAAATTGGTCACATTACTTAAATCAGGCCCACCTGTACCCAATACATACATGTTTGAATAGGTACTGTTTTCGATCGTGGGTAACGGATTTGCAAGTGGTGTTCCAAAGGCACAATCATTACCCCCAACAACAGGTTCTTCGATTACGATGTTCTGGGTAGTTGTATCTGAAATACCATCTACGTTAGATACCGTTAGGCTTACTACGTAGTTTCCAGCAGCTGTATATTCATGAGATACCGTTGCTCCTGTATCAGAGGTTCCATCACCAAAATCCCAATCATAGGACAACACACTATTATCTGAAATTGTAGAACCAGACCCGTCAAAATTAATGATCGCAGGCACTGTAGCAATTGTCGTATCTGCTACAATATTGGCTGTAGCCGTTGGAATTGAAGGGTCAGTTACCGTAAGGGTAACCGTTTCTGAAATATCAGAATTTGCTCCATCACTAATGGTAAGCACAACCGCATAAGATCCTGTTTGTGTATAGGTATGCCAAGGATTTTGTGCTGTACTTACATTTCCATCTCCAAAATCCCAAGAGTAGCTAATCACAGCATTACCAGGAAACACAGAAGATGAACTATCAAAATTGACTACCAATGGCACAGTACCTTGGATCGGTGTAGCCGTAAAATTAGCTTCCAAAACAGGTATAGGATTGGTTACAGTGATCCGCACGGTTTCAGTATCAGTACCTCCTTTGGAATCATCGACCGTGACAACCACATCGTAATCTCCAGCTTGTTGATAGGTATATGCTACTACCGCTCCCGTGGCGGTATCTCCATTTCCAAAATCCCAGTTGTAGGTCAACACATCTCCATCGGGATCACTAGACCCAGAAGCATCTAAGTTGAGCGTTAGCGGAGCAACACCGGAATTTGTATCTACTGTAATGGCCGCAGTTGGAATCCTATTAGGAGTTGGCACATTATTGCCATCTGGCTCCAGTCCCCAAACCAAAGTCCCCTTGTAGTATAAGGTTATCAATACATGGGGTTTTAGTGAGGTTTTCCCTGCATCATACGAGAAGTCATTCCATTGATTGTGTGTTTGGAAATTAGAGTGATGTAGTCTTGTTTGAATAATACCCGATTTTCCATTGGCTGGTAAATTTCCTGAAGATGCATTAAAACCTAATTCAAGGTAGTTTTCTGCTCCTTGAGTTCCAAAAGTCCCTGCCACTCCGGTCACTTGAGCATAATCTATATTGAAACTCATAGGTGTATTATGCTCGGGAGTAAACCAATACCTAATTTTAAAATCGCTTAGAGGTAAACTTTGTGCAGACTCACTCACAATCTGGAATATAGGTTTTAGCTCTGAAGTCGATACGGATGAGCTATTATCACTATATTCTACACTAAAATCAGTATCGGGCAGATTATTAAATCGTTCATCAACCGTTATTGAAATTTCGGCAGGATCTCCTGTGATTTCTCCATTGGCTTTGGCTAATACCAATTTGATGGTATGTTGTCCTTCGGAAAGATTGGATACTGCAATTGGTGCTGTCGAAAATACTGATCCTTGCTCTATATCATCAATAAAATATTTGACATGTTGCCCACCTGGAGCAATATCCCACAAAAATGTTGAGAACTCAATAGAAAAATCTGGGCCTACCAATCCACCATTAGAAGGGGATTCGATGATCGCTGTCGGATTTTGAGGTAAAGGATCATTGGTCACAATTACGGTAATGGTTTCTCCAAGATCCGTTAGAGAATTATCACTTCGTTCCATCTGTAATGTTAACTCATGAGGTCCTTCTGATAGTGCAGTGGCATCTGTAAATTCTCCTTCTGCACCGATCAATCCACGATCACTACCATCGATTCTAAATCGAAGTTTGTATTGCTGCGACGGCAGATCCCAACCTTCAGTTTCAAAATTGATTTGTAAAGGTGTATTGACCAATTGCCCATCTGTTGGAGATTTGAAATACACATCTGGTAATGGTCCGATTGGAGTGGTTGCATCTCCCCCGTGTAACGTCCACAGTACAGCAGCATCAAACATTTTGAGCCCCTGATCGGTAAGCAAATGCATAAACTGATCCCGAAGTGGGAAAGCCACTCTACGAGAAGGAATTGAAATACTAGGTTCATACCCAAATAGTATCGGTTTTGTACCTGCTTTGGCAACCACTATAGCCTCATCTGAAGGGTTCCCAAATGGCAAACTTTGTGTGATCGAATATAAAGCCGTTTGTATACCAGCTCCTGCAG
The DNA here is from genome assembly GCF_055808215.1 of Aquimarina sp. KJ22-3. Taxonomy (NCBI): domain Bacteria; kingdom Pseudomonadati; phylum Bacteroidota; class Flavobacteriia; order Flavobacteriales; family Flavobacteriaceae; genus Aquimarina; species Aquimarina sp. KJ22-3. The sequence goes on from NZ_CM147859.1 coordinate 4,864,168, forward strand.
CCATAGGGTGATCTGTGGCAGTGATGGTTACGTTAGCAAATCCTTCAGGAGTGATCCCATAACCCGTGTTTAACTCTCCACTGGTCATTCTTAGTTTCCCGTACATAAAAGGATTCCAGGTCATCAACGGGACTCTCGCCCCTTCCAGATCGTTCCCTAGTTCTCTAGGATCTACCGTAGAGGATACCAAGACCAAATCGAATGGGTTTGCAGATTGTGGACTGGTAGCTTCTTCGTCAGAGAATAAGGTGATTACAAATCCTAATTTTTGCTCCAATCGAGATTTAATTCGCTGATCTTCATCAGACAAATTATTCTTATCTCCAACCACAAACATAACCTTGATCGTATTCTTGAATTTGGCATTGATCTCTGGTGTAATTGAGGCTGTCTTTCCATTATTATAAAACACTTTGGCCGCAATGGTATACGATTTCCATATAATCGGTTGCCAAGAGGATTCAAAAGGTGGAGTAGTTACCTCATCTACCAAATCATTATCTACATAATATTCAATCTTTGTAACTCCTTCAATATTGGTATTTACACTTAGTTTTACCGGATCTGAAGTATCAATTTGAGCTCCATCTTTTGGCGAGGACATTTCTAATTCTTGTGCAGATGTTACTCCAATTTCAGACCCATCTATTTGTTTTATATAGGCTTCAAGCTGATCAATTTGAGTTTGACTTAAAGAAGATATGTTACCATGTGCATCCCCGGTATTATAGGTGGTAAGAACATCCCTGATGGTCTTTGCCGAACCATTGTGTAGATATGGAGCTGTTGCCCAGACATCTTTTAAGGTAGGTACATCTATCCCGAGCAATGGTTTTTGCAAACGGTTACCACTATTAGCTACAACCGTTCCTACATCATGCAATTTACCAGTGTTACTATCGGTAAAGCTGCTCCCCCCGTGACAGGAGTTACATTTCAGATCTTCGAACAAAGATTTTCCTGCTACCCCTTGTGTGGTAAGAGACCCATCAGGGTTTCGATATGGACTAGGGTCAAAGGTATTCAGTGATTCGATATAAGCGGTTAAGGCATCCAAATCTGCAGATTTCCCAGCCTTGGGATTCCCAAGAGATAAGGCAGTGGTTCCATCATTAAAATCGGCATTACTCATAAATCCTTGCCCCTTAAAATGGAATCGGATATCATTCTCAAAATCCTGAATTTCATCAAAATTAGCACTCCAATGCACTCGCCCATGCCCGGTACCCGCTCGTCCGATTAACGAAATTGTATTCCGTAAACCTTCTCCTCTATCTGTAAAATCCCAGGTTCTTCCATCTTGAGTACCATCGATATGACAACTAGCACAACTTATATATCCATCAGTACCCATTTTTAGGTCGGCAGCATCATAAAAAATTTGCTTCCCTTTGAGTATTGTAGCACTAAGTTCTTCTTGACTTACTGTAGTAATATCAGATACTTTTTCTAAGGTTGCTGTACCATTTTTGATCATTTGTTCTGCATCAAAAACAGTTACCGATCGATCCATAAAATTCTTTACAAAGAGTCGATTGGTTACAGGATCAACAACAAGTCCTTGCGGTGCTTTACCTGCATCCATTTTTAATAGTTCTATGCCTCGTTTTGGATCTATTACCACGATCCGATTATTCCCTTGCATGGTTACAAAAAGGTAGTTACCACTAGGGCTAAATAAAGCAGAAGACGGCTGCCCATGATTATCAATATCCAACCTACTGGGGAGTATTTCGGTACTGGTGACCAAATTAATTGGAGATATTGCTGTTCGAACAACATTATCAAATGTTAGGGGCCGACCGTCTCTTGCCAAACCTCTTAAAATATTATCTTTTTTGGCCACAGACCAGGCCGTTTGATTATTAGGGTGTATTGTTACGCCGGAAATGTAGTTGGGTAATCCTCTTCCTGCATTTCCATTATCTTGTGTAAAATCATCAAGGGGCAAAGAAATGGTGTTTTTGAGGCTGCGAGTGTTGATATCGACTTCCCAAATTTGCCCTTCACTATCTGGAGATATAAATCGCGTAACTAACAAAGTTTTACCGTCTCCAGTAATCCCTAGAGCTCTTGGTGTATCTCCGATACTAAAGGATGTACTCACAGAATTGGTTTGCGAAGAAACTTCTATAATATTTCCGGATCCGAATCCGGAAACGAAGCCTTTTTCTCCATCAGGAGTAAAAACCATTCCGTATGGTCTGGTTCCTTTGTCCAGGGCTATTGTTTTTTGTACGGTTCCTTGTGTATTTAGAATATACAATTGATCAGAGTCTCTACAACTCACCCAGGCATTGCTATTTTTATCTATTGCAACACTAATGGGATCTTTACCTACGGTAACTTCTTTGATTATGGAAAGGTCATCTGCATTGATAAGGGTCACTGTATTGTTATCCGGGTTTACAGACCATACGATTCTATTGATTTCATCTACAGCAATTGGGCTGGATTGGGAGGGACGAAGAGTAGATAGATTTCCTGTTACTACCAAAGATTGCGAAGCTACAGCAAATCCTCCGTTGTTATCGCTTACCTGAACCTGAACGGTATAGTTACCAGAATCCGTGTAGGTGTGCGTAACCGTATTACCCGCCCATTCGGTTTTTGGAGAACCATCTCCAAAATCCCATCGATAATTAAGGGTATTCCCTTCTGGATCAGAAGCCTCGGCAACAAACTGAAGCTGAGTTCCTGTAGCAACAGGAGAGGGTTGATCCAAATTAATCGCAGTAATATTAGGCGACTGATTGGACGCATCTCCTCCTGTAGTGAAATAGAAAATATATTCTTCCATCCCATTACCCACGGCATCTTTGATTCCTCCTTCTACAAATTTTACTTCGTACGTAGTATTGGGTAGTAATTTTTCTTTTGGAGCGTAATTGATAACCTGATAAGAGGTTGTGGTTACATCTCCACGTATTGGGTCACCTCCCAAAGGACTTACCTGAATGGTTTGATCATTTAGTGTTAAATCATTTAGCGTTTCATTGATTACAAAACCTATAGTAGTGGTAATAGGTTGATTGATGGCTCCTGCTATAGGAAAGTGATGCCCTACCGTGGGCGGGTTGGTATCCAAACCATCTTGATGTGCAAAAATTGAAGTTTTATCATCTCCACTCGCTACCAAAATATGTCCAATAGGCATCCATTGATTATCGATAAACTGAAGGGTTTCATCACTAGACGGAGGAAAAAATTCCTGTTCGATCTCCATCGTTTCAAAATTGAATTTTACTCCTCTGTCAAATCTTCCGGAAAAACCAAATTCATCCTGAAAAATCATATAACGCCCTAGTGTAATTTGATCTGAATGCAGGCTGAATCCTCTTTTTACATCGGTTGGATCGCTAATATCAAATCCAACCAATGCATCTGGCCCCTGATTTCCACTCATAAACACCAGGTAGTTTCTCCAAAGTTGAATCCCAGTACTATACTGTTCGTGAGGAATATCTCCTCCAAATGAGCCCAAAAATTTGATATCATTTGGATCTCCAAAATCAAAAACAGTAATAGCTCCGGTTTGCGGAGCATAAAATACATAGTTCCCAACTCGGACCACAACATCGGGTACCGCAGCAGACACAGGAATATCATCTACTTGTACTCCAGATCTCATGTCAAAAACACGACTTCCAACAATAGTATGGGGGAAAGTTTCTAAATTATCGTAATTCGCTTGTCCGTCTTGTACCGTATACAAAATATCGGAAGCCGTTACGGGTTTGCGATCCAACATATTTGATAGATCGAGGTATTTATATCCTGTTCCTTGTACTTCGGGAACCGAATATTCGCGATAAAATAGATCCCCTTCCAGTTTCCACCAGCGATGTCCGTTATTGGCTGCATCGCTAAATTGAACTCTTTTGGGTGCTGTAGGATTCGAAACATCCCAGATTCCGGTTCCAGCTTGACCGTTGATCATTAAATAGTTTCGGTGATAAGTATTGATTCTGTCTCCTTCAGGGAAATTGGCAAGGAAAGTCCCTGCTGGCCAGGTTTGTGTTGTCATTTCAGGCCCCCTGGTGCCATCGTACACTTGTCTTACTGACTTTACCACCAGACCGAAGGAAATAAACACGGCGATGGCTATCCACAAGCGATAGTTCGTTTTTTTAAAAAGCATAAGCCAGCTAGCTCGCTTTTTATATGCAGGCTTCATAGTTATGATGAGTTTGTGTTTGCATGGGTTCCTAAAAACCCATTAAGTCTTAAGAGAATGATTAGGTGTAAGGGAGGAAGCTTTGAGCTTCCTCCGCTTTGGTTTTCATTTCAGAATTGATCTATCTATTTTTTAATAAACTGTTTGGTTAAGGTTTGTTTGTTTTGATATGTTTTAATGAAATATAATCCTGAATTGAGTTCAGAAATATCCATGGTCATTTGTTTTGTGGCTGTATCTATAGTGGTTGATTTTATCACTTTTCCTGTCATATCGATAATAGCAATCACACTTCCTAGCATGGATTCGTTTCTAGAAATGCTGATTTGGTTGATCACTGGATTTGGAAAAAGTTTTATATCCGTAAATCCAATAGCTTTACTAGCACTTTGACAAACCGGAGGGGTGCCACTATTGCTAAAATAGATGGTAAAGTTTCCTGTTTTGGATACCATAACGAAGTTAGTGCCATCCATAGTCACGTAGTATGCTCCATCAAGGTTTGCAAAACCGGTTCCAGAAAGCGTAATTGAAGGTTGCGCACTATTAAAAGTTTGACTGGTAGTGTTACTCAACAGATTATTCCACCAATCTGGCACACCATTACTGGTATTCATAGAAAATTGCCACAATCCATTGTTAGTCAGGTCCCAATTAATTGTAAAATTGGTTACGTTACTTAAATCCGGTCCTCCATTACCAAGTACATGTGCATTGGAGTATGAACTATTAGCAATCGTTGCTAATGGATCGGCTTGAGGAGCCCCAAAACTACAATCTCCACCTGGTGGATTTGATGTTGTAATTGTAACTGAAGTAGACGCGGTATCCGTCACTCCATCAGGGTTAGTAGCGGTTAAAGTTACCGTATAATTTCCTGCTGCTGTATATTCGTGAGCCACCGTAGCACCATTTCCTGTACTTCCGTCTCCAAACACCCAAGAATAGGTTAATGCACTACCATCTGAGCTTGAAGATGCAGATCCATCAAAAGAGATGGTCACTGGAGCAACTCCTCCTGTACTACTTGCTACTATATCAGCCACAACAGTTACCGGAGTTGTATTACCCACTGTAATGGTTGTGTTTTGCGTATCGTTTAGAGCTCCATCGCTTACGGTAAGTGTAACCGGATAAGTTCCTGATTGAGTAAACACATGAGAAATTCCCACTCCTGTAGCTGTGGTACCATCACCAAAATTCCAGGAATACGACAGCGTATCATTATCAGGATCTGAAGATCCTGAAGCATCGAATTGTACTGTTAAGGGAGCATCTCCCGAAGTAATATCTGTAGTAAAACTTGCTACTGGTGGTCGATTACCGTTTCCTCCTACCACATTAGGAATAAAAGGGGCGAAATGCGGTCTTAATACATCCATTTTCCATTCGTTTACCGTAGACCAATCATCTGCCAGAATACCTCCGGTATCTCCAGAATTAGGATTCATGGTCCAAAAGGTCCAGGAATAGATATCTCCCATAAAATTAACCCACTCTGTAAACCAGGTAAACGCAATACCATTGAAAGCATCCTGATCTTTAATACCAAATTCTCCAACAAAAATGGGAGAAGTTTCGTTTTCGTATAAATAGTGGAAATGATCTGTCCATATCTGAGGCATATTTTGAGGAAAATTAGAAGCAGTAAACCAATCCTGTGTGGCTACTTCTGGTCCATACTCGTGAGCAGAATACATCAACTTGCTTGGGTCTGATAATTGAACTGGGTACTGTTCTGCCCCCATCAATTGGCCTCCCCACCAGTAGGAATCTCCTTCAAATTCTCCTACACCTTCTACAATGATTAAAACGTTAGGATTCACCTCCAAAATGGCATTTCCACATCGTTCGGCCGCTTTGTTCCAATCGGTAGCTGGATTGCTATTCCCCCAGGAAGAACCATGAGGTTCATTGTTTAAATCCATACCTACTACAGCAGAGAAATTTTTATATCGTTCTGCCATAAACAACCAATCGTTGATCCAACGCTCTTCAGAATATTCATCGGTATACCAAAAGGCTTCATTTAAAAACCCATCGGCTGCACGAGAGTGATTATCCAGTACAATTTTTACGTCGTTGTCCTGACACCATTGTACAATGACGTCCATCAACTCTATCGGTGATGTGATATTGGTTTCAACTTCATTCATAGGAGAAATACCCGTGTAGGGATCACTTCCATATGAAGGTATATCAATAGTAGCTCCGGGATTTAGCATTTCATTACACCACGGTACTCGAATGGTATTAAATCCCAAATCTTTGATCTGCTGAAGTACACTTTTGGTATCTCTGGTCCATATTCCGTGAGGCATATAAAGTGAGGTCTCAAAACCAAACCAATTTACCCCGGTTAAGCGTACTTCTTTTCCTGTGCTATCATACAGCTTATTTCCTGAAACACTTAGGAAATTTTGTTGCTGTGCAAGCGTATTATTAGTAGAAAAACCTATACATAGTACTCCTAATACTATCAAGGCTTTCTTTAAAAATCTAGTAAAGTTTTTCATGATATAAATAGTTAAAAAGAGAGAGGCGAGCAAACACCTCTCTCTTATATTCATCCTATTATCGAGTTATAATGATTTTCTTTCTGGTTTTTTGATTTGTATTAAAATCAACGATTTCTAATACATACAATCCAGAAGGCAATCCATTTACATCCATGCGAGTTTGTTTCTGATAGTTTTCTACGTACTCCATTTTGATAACGTTTCCGGTAAGATCCACTAATCTCAAACGCACATTTTCAAGTCCTTTTTTGGTAGAAACATCGATAAAACTTTTTGCCGGATTAGGGCTAGCAGTAACATCGATTTCTTTTACGACTTGTACAGATCCTGCAGAAGTATCATTAGCAAAGAAGAACCCATATTCTGCATTGGCAAGAGCCACCTCGATTTGTGCCCAACTTCTGTGATAACGTTGCGTATATTCCTGACCAGCATTGTAGGCCGTTTCTAGTCTTGCAAACTCAGGATCATTTCTTAAATCTGATCTGATATCTAAGAAAGATACTCCAGGCTTAATTTCATCTCCATTTGGCATCGTTCCTGTAAATCCGTTTGGAACAAATACTTCTTGTTCGAAGATTCTAGCAAAATCACCGCGATCTTCTACTGATGAAACTCCTTTTTCGTCACGATACGTCACCCACATTCTATCCAATACTTCTTTGGCCAAGTCTCTAGCTTCAGTATCCAAAGTAGCATATTTACGAGTTGCAGCAGCATAGTAAATCAAGGCTTTTGCCATAGAGGCAGCTACCCCCAGATCTTGTCCGTAATCAGTAACCGTAACACTTAAGTTATTATTAGCACCTGGACTTGCTGGATCCCAAGTATCAGGCTCTCCAGTCCATTCTAAAGTAGCAGGGATTTCAAAGTCATCATTTCCGATTAATCGAACTTCGCTTTTCACCCAAGTTGCCCATTTGTCCATTAGATTTTTGGCCATTGGATCGTTGGTGATGTAGTAGTACTCTGCCACTCGCTCCATAGACCAGGCTTGCCATCCAAACCAAGTACCACTACCTGGATCTTCGTATACTGGATTGTCATCATAGGCCATATCATAGAAAGTTGATTTACCAGCAGGATATGGACTGTAATCTCCATTCCAACTATTGGTTGCTCCACCGGCAATTGCTCCTTCTTTTGATTGTAACCAGGTATAAAACTCCATTTGTCTCTTCAAACTCTCTGTCCAGTCTCTAACACCGTTTTGTGAGGTTGGTTTTAACTCATCTACCTGAGTTAGTGCATAAGCTGCAACTGGGTTTTGATATCCAAAGTGACAGTGGCTAGAACTAATTCTAAATGCCCATTGTGAAGCAGGATCGGCAGAACCACCCCAAGACATGTACCACGACATTAAATAGTGAGCACTGTCGTATCCAGATCCCGCTCCACTGGTTGCACTTTGCACACCTAGAGGCTTGAAATATTTATCAAACATTGAAATTCTTAAATAATCTCCCATTTTGGTAGCCTTATCAAGATCCAAAGCAGAAAGACTCGTTCCTTGTTCTTTGGCATATATTTGTGCCCAGTACATTGCTTGTACCGCTCTGGCATCTGCATCAGGAGCACTTGTATAACGCCATTGCTTTGCATAATTCTGATCTAGAACGAAAAGTGGTAAGTATCCACTTGGTCCTCCCCAATCAAAACTCTCCCAAGAAGGGTGTGGTACAGTTTCGTATACAGACTCTTGCTCTCCTCTTTGGAACGTATTGATGTATGAAGGCGTACTCACACCATCACCTCTATTTCCGTATCCATAGAAGTTATCATTATCTAACAACCAGTGCATCTGATATACATCTGGTCCGTAGGTTGCTGTTAGGTCTGAAGATACTGGATCCGCTCCTACTGGCGCACTAAATTCTAATGGAGCCGGATAATCGCTAGGTAATGGGAATTCACTTGCATATGCAGCCGGAGAAGACGGATTGTAAGCCGCGTTTGTTGGCTGATCTGCGGTAGTTGGAATAATAAATTGTTCTATTTTATTCCAAACATTGTTCAATGGAGTCCAGTCTCCTGTTACACGTCCATTCATTACCTCAAGCCATAACCAGTACGAATACAACTCACTTGTAGATTCGTGTCCATGGTCTGGTGCTTCTACAATTAATGTTTCTATTGAGTGGTGTGGAGAACCATCTGCACTGAAATATCCATTAGCAGGATCATAGAACTCATTTCTCATTTCTATAAAACGATCAACATACTCATTATCTCCTGTTGGTGGATTGATAATGATATCCCCATCGGTAACGGTTATTGAAATTACAGCCTGATCCTGTCCGTTATTGCCATCATCTACGGTTAAGGTAGCCTGGTAATTCCCTGGAGCAGTAAATGTGTTATCTACTGTTACACCAGTTCCTGTGTTTCCATCTCCAAAATCCCAGGTATATGTCAATGCATCTCCATCGGCATCAGAAGATCCAGAAGCATCAAAAGATACTAGCAACGGCGCTTGTCCTGAAGTTGGCGTTGCAGAAATATCAGCAACTGGGTTTGTATTCCCTCCAGTATCACCACAAGTTGGTGCTGTAGCTGAAGTACTGAAATACAATGTAAACCCTCCAGTTTTGGATACCATTACAAAGTTTCCTTGATCTTCGGCAACCCAATAATCACCATCTAATCCTGTTATACCTGTTCCAGAGAAAGAAGCTTCTGGACTTGCTGTATTAAAACTGTACGTAAGACTACTTCTTAAATCTACATACCAATTAGGTTGACCATTGTTGGTATTGATTGCAAAAACGTACAACCCATTATTCGCCAAATCCCAGTTGATATTAAATTTGGTTACGTTATCTAAATTTGGTCCGCCATTTCCTAACACATAAATGTTTTCGAATTCTGTATTAATAGCTGGTAATGCATTTGCTATTGGAGTTCCAAAAGAACAATCTCCTCCTGTAGATACAGGATTTCTTACCACTTCGATACTGTTTGATAAATCGAAGTCTCCAGCTAAGCCAGCAAGAGTTCCATCGGCAGCAAGACCTGTAATTGTTCCATTATAACTTAGGTGATAAATAAAACAAGAGCCAGCACCAGCACCATCAAAATCAACAGCTTCTGGTGTAGGTGGTAATCCTAATATTTTTCCTTGATCATCAGTGATTACCCATTGGCTAGTTTCTCCAACATTTCCCGTAAGGGTTACTCCTGAAACATTATCTGCAATGCCATCTCCTACGGTAAATGCAAATGGACCACCAGCAATGGTTCCTCCGTCTACAGTTGGTGTGGCTACAGGATTTCTCACCACTTCGATGCTATTTGACAGGTCGAAATCACCGGCTAAACCAGCAAGAGTTGCATCGGCAGCAAGACCGGTAATGGCTCCATTATAACTTAGATGATAGATAAAACAAGACCCAACTCCAGCTCCATCAAAATCAACAGCTTCTGGTGTAGGCGGTAATCCTAATATTTTTCCTTGATCATCAGTAATCACCCATTGGCTAGTTTCTCCAACATTACCTGCAAGAGTTACTCCTGAAACATTATCTGCAATGCCATCTCCTACGGTAAATGCAAATGGTCCACCTGCAATGGTTCCTCCGTCTACAGTTGGCGTTGCCACAGGGTTTCTTACGACTTCGATACTGTTTGACAAATCGAAATCGCCTGCTAAACCAGCAAGAGTTCCATCGGCAGCAAGACCGGTAATGGTTCCATTATAACTTAGGTGATAGATAAAACAAGATCCAACTCCAGCACCATCAAAATCAACAGCTTCTGGTGTAGGAGGCAATCCTAATATTTTTCCTTGGTCATCAGTGATTACCCATTGGCTAGTTTCTCCAACATTACCTGTAAGGGTTACTCCTGAAACATTATCAGCAATGCCATCTCCTACGGTAAATGCAAATGGACCACCAGCAATAGTTCCTCCATTCACCGCAGGTGTTGTAACCCCACAATCTGGAGCTGAAGCTGCATTGGTGAAATACAATGTAAATCCACCTGTTTTGGATACCATTACAAAATTACCCTGATCCTGAGTAACCCAATATGCTCCATCTAATCCTGCTATACCACTTCCTGATAATACAGCATCTGGATTTGCACTATTAAAACTTTGCGTAAGACTGCTTCTTAGGTCTACATACCAATCAGGCTGCCCATTATTGGTATTGATTGCAAATACATATAAACCATTATTTGCCAAATCCCAATTGATTGAAAATTCTTGTAAGTTATCCAAACTCGGACCGCCATTTCCTAAAACAAAAACATTACTAAATCTATCATTAATGTTTTGCAAAGGATCTGCTGTTGGTGTGCCAAAAGCACAGCTTACACTACCATCAATTGCCGAAATCGTTTTCGTATCGGTATCAATTTGTCCTGCTTGATTGGTAACTGTTAAGGTAACCGTGTAATCTCCAATAGCAGCATACGTAGCGGTCGCAGTTACGCCAGTTGCAGTAGTGCCATTTCCAAGATCCCAGCTATAGGTAAGTGTGCCTCCAGCAGGATCTGAAGAACCTGAAGCATCAAAAGTAACATCAAGAGGTGCTGCACCAGCATCTGGAGTAGCAGTAAAAGCAGCTATCGGACTTCCATCGGTAACTGTTATTGTTTTATTAACCTCTGAAGAAATATTTTGCCCATCACTAACGGTAAGGGTCACTAAATAAGATCCTGGAGTAGAGAACGTAATCGTTGGATTTACCAAGGATGATGTTTGTCCGTTTCCAAAATTCCAATTGTAAGATAACGCATCTCCATTTGGATCTGAAGAAGCCGAAGCGTCAAAAGAAACATCTAATGGAGCAATCCCAGTTTCTGTAGAAGCTGTAAATGATGCCGTTGGCGTGTTTCCTCCATCAGGTTCATTTCCAAAAACAAGAACTCCATTATCATAAATTGGAATATTCTCACTTTCGATCTCAGTTCCACCAATCCCCTGAGCAGACCAATCATTTGTAGTATCATAAGGTACACCGTTGGCTACTCTAAAATTAAGTTGTGTTTCTCTTCTGAATTGAGGATCTCCTATTGGAGCTATTTGTTCTCCTGCTAAAGAAACCTCTGCATAATAGATATTTCTACTGGCATCCCAAGTCCCAATAGTTATAGTACTTGACCCCTGTACTGCATTTAATGTAGGTTGGTAATCTGCTATTGTCAACCCTTGGGCAACACCTTCAGAGATATCAAAGAAATAGCGATACGAAAGTTGATCCGTAACTCTTGCAGGCCAAGCTGTTCTGTTCTGAACACGGATTTGCACCGTACTTCCAGAAGCATTATTGCTATTAAACTTAGATACCGTTCTTACCTCTGCTCGGGTTGGTGTTCCTGCAGAAGCCGGTGGAAAATTAGCCAAAGGGGTTCCTCCAAAACTACCATGCATCCATGCTAATACTCCTGTGATTCCTGCATTATAATCACATGCTACTTCATTGGCTATAAATTCACATCTATCATCCGCAAAACCGTCATTTGTAGGACTTTTAGGTCCTCCAACTACAGCTCCGTACAAAATGTGACTAGAAGTATCAGGAACGCCTGAACAATTATTAGTCCATCCGCCGTGAGCTCCTCTGTGATGTGGTTTGTTTGCTGGGTTATTACCAAATCCTATCATAAAACTTCTATTGATAGGATTGTCTCCTAAGGTATAGTCAGCCATGAATTTTGCATAATTTCTATAGGCTGTCTGTTGTGCTGAGTTTGTGGATACTTTATCACTGTATACCAATGCTAAAAATGCTTCATTATTGGCATATCTAAGTGTTCCCCATTGTCTGATATGCGGAAGTCCTCCTGGAGTTGTAGGTACCACATCTCCATTTACTCCTACACCTGTCCACCAATCTAAGTTTCGCTCCGCATCCTGCTTATACTTATCTTTTCCTGTTAGGATAGAAAGAAGTACATAAGCCCCATATGCTTTATCATCCCAAGAAAAAGCCTCTTTATATTTGGCCGTGGCACTTTGTCCTTCTCTTTGCATATTGTCATATTCCGCTTCCGCTTTAACAAGATATTTGTTATCGTTGGTAGCTCTATATAACCAAGCCGCTCCCCATACGATTTCATCTTCAAAGTTGCTAAAGGAACGATAAAACCCTGCAGCATCAGTGATCGAGTTAGAATACGCTTCTCTTACACGATCTGCATAATCATATAGCTCTTCTGCACTTTGTAATAAACGAGCACTATATGCAGGATCATCATCTTTTAATAAGATACTTACTGCGGCAAGTGCTGCAGCCGTTTCTCCTGCTAAATCAGATCCTCCATTCGCACCCGAAATCTTGAAGGACTCTCTAGGTTGAGGATTTACTTCTGCAGGTCCCCACCATGCATGATCTATTCCTCCTGCAGCTACCTGCCCCCAAAGTTCGTCAGGACCGGTATGACATTTAAGGAAGTAATCTGTTACAAATCTTAAATTTCTTTTTAGTATATCGTATTGACCGGCTTGAATATAAGCATCCTTGAATTCTATTCCTCCCCAAGCAAGTGTGGTAACAGAATAAGCCATTGGGAAATTAAACTTTACATGATCACCTGCGTCGTACCAACCTCCTGTGAGGTCTAATCCAACATCTGATCCATCGTTTAAAGCCGAATCTCCTCTCCATGGCACTCGATTCCAGGAAGGTAACTGTCCGGATTGTTGTGCTTCATAGAAAAAAATCGACTTCTGTAAAGCCTCTCCATAATTAAACTGTGCAGTCAATGTACTACACCATAAGTACAATAAGGCCATTGCACCTAGTTTCATAAAGTTTTTCATGAGTTGTGTTAGTTTTTAAGTTGATTTAAATTTTACGTCAAACCGCGTTATTTCTTATGTGTTAGGAAGTCGAAGAAACAACTGGGGCCTGGTGTGTGCTCTGTATAATAAAGAGCTGCAAATCAGTGTTTTATAGACATAATTTTACCGCAAAATTTATACGTCTTTTCCTTATTTTAAATTGATGTTTATTCTTTAATTAATTGCAGTTTTGACTTACCTGCAATAGAAATAATATAGACTCCTGTCTCCAATGAGGAGGTCGAAATCAATTCCTGATCTGATTTTGCAATTATTGATGAAACAATTTCTCCAAGCAAGTTGTACACGATAATTTCTTCTCCTTTATGTTGCCCCATAATGGTAACAACATCCTTTGCCGGATTAGGAAAAAGACCAAAGATTCGGTCCAAAGTATCATTTGATTTACTCACATCTGCCGGAACTATTTTCCATTTTTGATTGGTGTTTGTAGCACTAAAATTCCATAGCCGTACATTGGCATTGTTAGCCCCTCCCGATCTGTCTAGACCCGATTGTAAACAATGCAATGGTTGTAAAGAATATGTATTGTTACCATTAGCTATGACCTTCCACTTTTTATGATTGTCATTGGCATCAGTCCAGGTAGCTACATTTTCACCATTTCCACAACGCGCATAGGGTACTTCTAAAAATCTACCCGTACCCAGATTTTTGATGGTATATACATTGTCCCCAAGATGGGCAAATGTCCATTTCTGGTCATTAAAATTACCTGGATCATGCATTCTTGCACTATGATTTTCTAGACCTCTAGCTAATAACCGCTGATTGTTTTGAGTGGATTCGATAAAATAAGTACCCTCCGTGATCAATTGTTGATTAGCTATCGTACCTACTGTAAAATTTACCGTTTTACTGGTGATACCACCTCTATTATCCGTTGCTTCTGCTTTTAAGTTGTAGGACCCGTTCGATAAATTTTTAAGCTGTTCATCACGACCTTCTACATTTCCCCATTCATAGGGGGCAACGTTTTCTTGTCTTATCAATTGATTATTGAGATACAATTTTACGTTTGAAATAGAACCATCGGTATCTGTAGCAATCACCGTGGGTTGAATACTTGTTCCTATCGGTAATTGGGCTCCATTGTTTATCCCAGAAAAACTTACATCAGGCAATTGGTTCGTATCCCCAACATCAGGGACTGGTTTGTAAGTACGTACCCAATCGACATACATTGTATTTTTTGAGTTATCTGCCAGCGAGGCATCACTTGCCACTATACCTTGATTTGACCTCCAGTCATGATCCTCTGTATCGATGATCATAAAAACAGGTTTATCCATTTTATAAACATTCTTATCCATAATTTCACCCGAAGGTTTATCAATCATAGTAGCTTGAGCCCAGGATCCATCAGAGGTTTGTATTCCGTCTATGTAAAATGTGATCTCAGTAGGACTTTTCCAATACACTCCAAAAGTATGATACCCATTTCGCCAAAATTCATTCCCCGGAAGGGTATTATGTGTTTGGTCATTAAAATCTCTTAGGATGCTGTTATTATTCGGGTTTCTTTTAAAAACATGAAAGTTGGTCGACATTCGTTGAGCAAACCAGGTTTGAGCAGCCCCTCCATATACTTCAATTACATCTATCTCCCGGGTATCATCCTCACTTAACATCCAAAAATTTGAGGATAGTTCAAGATTACTCACCTTTATACGAGCTTCCATATAAATAGGATAGATCACTTTGGTTTTTGAAGTAACTACTCCACAGTACACTTTATTTGTACCCGGTTTTCGGGATGCTTTTATTTGAAGATTTCCATTCGTAACTACCGCTTCGTTTGACCTCCATTCTGTTAATCCGGGGCCATTCCAACCATTGAAATAACGATCTCGCCATTTACTATTAAATTGATCTCCTTTTCCATTATAATTAAAATCATCTGAGTAATTTTCTTGCAATTCCCATTTCATCCCCTGACCCGCGTTTGCAGGTACAGGAGTATTGCTCCAATCTTGTGCTTTCAATGTAAAAAGAGAAAGCAACATAACTATATAAATAATACTTGTTTTCATAATTTACGTGATGCAGTTAATTTCTATCACTCCTTGATTAATTGCAGTTTTGACTTACCTGCAATAGAAATAATGTAAACTCCAGTCTCCAGAGAGGAGATCGAAATCAATTCCTGATCTGATTTTGCAATTGTTGACGAAACAATTTCTCCAAGTAAATTGTACACGATAATTTCCTCTCCTTTGTATTGTCCCATAATGGTAACAACATCCTTTGCTGGATTAGGAAAAAGACCAACGATTCGGTCCAAAGTATCATTTGACTTACTGGCATCTGCCGAAACTATTTTCCATTTCTGATTGGCGTTTGTAGTGCTAAAATCCCATATCTGTACATTGGCATTGTTAGCACCTCCAGATCTGTCTAGACCCGATTGTAAACAATGTAATGGTTGTAAGGAGTATGAATTATTACCGTTAGCTATGACCTTCCACTTTTTATGATTGTCATTAGCATCGGTCCAGGTGGCTACATTTTCACCATCTCCGCAACGTGCATACGGTACTTCTAAAAATCTACCCGTACCCAGATTTTTGATGGTATATACATTGTCTCCAAGATGAGCAAATGTCCATTTCTGATCATTAAAATTTCCAGGATCATGCATTCTTGCACTATGATTTTCTAAACCTCTGGCCAATACCCTTTGATTGTTTACTGACGAAGCAATAAAATAGGTTCCATTGGCAATGAGTTGAGGGTTGGCAGAAACTACGGTTACATTATTTACCTGATCGTTATCCAACGCCTGTTGCCAATTCGTACCTGTTGGGCGTATATGTGCTTTGTAGGCATAGCCACCACCAATAGCTGGAGAAGATGGTAAGGTAACGGTGATGGGTTGCACCCCGTTTCCTTTGGAAACCTTTTCCACTTTACTAGCTACCCAAGTGTTGTTTTTCCAAAAGCTCACTGCGATTTCTCGTTCGGCAGAAGCACTGTATTCCATATCAAAAGTATATGCATTGGCAGGATTAATCGTGGTAGGCGCATTCTTGAATGTTACTTTATCTTCAAAAACTACTTCATTTTCTACAGTAACATTATTAACCTGATCGCGATCCAAAGCTTCTCGCCATGTAGTACCTACCGGACGAATATGGGCTTTATACACATATCCAGATCCTGCTACGGGTGGAGAAGGTAAATTCACTGTTATTGCTCTTGTCCCCTGACCCTTTGCTACGGTTACTTGTTGTTGTGCTATCCAATTGTTTGCAGACCAAAACTCTACTACGATTTCTCGATCTGTAGATGCCTGATAATCCAGGTTGAACGTATAACTGGATTGTGGAGTGATAGTAGTTGGTGCATTATTAAAAGCCACAGTATTCTGTCCAGAGCCTCCATTATCATCTACAAGCTTATAAGTATGTACCCAATCGTAATAGGTAGTTCTGTTTGCAGCAGTATCGTTCATTCCATCCTGACCTGCCTTTGGAGGATTCCAGTCATAGGTTTCGGTTACCAATCTCAAATACATCGGTAAATCAAAATCTGCAGGTGGTTTTATCTTATAAACAAATTTTCCGTCGAGATAAAATAACACCTCATCCTTGCTTTTCCACCAGGCACCATAAGTATGATATCCTTTCCACGAAGGTTCTCCTAGCGAGGCTTTACCCCCTTCTTGTCCTACAGGTGTATTATTACAAGCAGTACCACGGCTATGCGTGTTTGAGTTCATGTTTCTAATGGTGTTGTTTACCCAACTCGCACCATTAGAATTGACCCCTACAGTTTCTGTGATATCAAGTTCGGTTACCCGAACATCACATCCCGAACCTTCGTTACGTTTATTAATGAGCCAAAATGTGGAGGACATAAAGGTCTTATTGGCTTTCATCCTACATTCGTAATACCCATAGGTTTGACTTTTTAGCGCTCTTACCAGTGCGCCCGCATGAGTATATCGATTGCCATTTACAGTTTCTGGAGATGATAACTTGTATGCGGTAAATTGTAATGATCCATCTTTTACTTTTACAGCATTTTGCTTAAAGATTCCTGGTGGTCTTCCTATCCAGGTGGATACATTTATTGCCCACTTAGAGGTATTTAAGTTGTTTCCGTTGAATTCGTCGGAGAGTGCTTCTACTTTTTCCCATTTTTTACCATTGGGAGGTGTTGGTTGTGCTTGAATTTGCAGAATGCTTACACAAAATATAAGCGCTGCAAACAAGATTTCAATGCGTTTCATGACTTTTGGTTTTAACAGTTAGTTTTGTTCTGTAACATATGTTATCCTATCTGTTTTTCAGTGGGTTACCCAAAAAACAGAATAGTATTGGGATTCACATATAAAAAGCTGTAAATCAATGTTTTGTAGACAATTGATTTCCTCAAAAATTATACACTTTTCCCATATAAAGGATTATGGTAATACACTATGAACTGTAATTATTTATTCCTGTACAATTGCGGTGATCAATGCTCAAATTGATAGTAAAATGAGTAAGAATAATTTTGTAGATCACTAAGGAATATGCCGTTAATAATTCAGAATATGTATTAGATATTTTACCACTCACTTTTGAGTGAACAGAACGAAGAATTTTTGACGACTGACTGTGTTTTGGTATTGTTAATTTCATTTTAGAGTTTGCGTTAGATTGTGTGGTTTTCGAAAATTTTGATTTTGTGAGTTTTAAGAGTTCATATTTTAGATTTATTGAGTTAAACAGAATATTATCAAGTTTTTACCGTTAGTTTTTGTAACCAAACTGTGTTTTTAAAGAACGTCGGTTTTCTATTTTATGGAGGGTACATATGGGGTACATTCAATAAAAAAAGAATACATATGGCGTACTATTTTTTAAAAACAACGTTATTACACAATTCGTCTAAACTAACCACTCAAAAAGTGAAACGCTTAACCTACTACACACTCATCTTTTTATGGATGCATACCTATCATATGGTCCATTCTCAAAGAGCTACCAATCATGAGCTTCAGATCAAACAAATCGATAGCCTTTTCGAAATTGCCAATCAGGATCTTATTGGTAACGGAGATGTTTTAAAAGATTTAATCCAACGGTCTAAAGACGCCAACTACCCCAAGGGAGAGGTTCGTGGCTTAGTCAATCTTGGTGTCTATTACATGAACAATGCTATGAATGACAGTGCGAATGTGGTGTTTGAAAAGGGGCAAAAACTTATTCAAAAACATCCGGATCTGGAGTTTGTACTCTCGTATATCTATAACAATAAGGCCACGATTTTAACCAATCAGGACTTGCATTACCAGGCACTAAAATATTATCACAAATCACATAAGATCAACTTGAAACGAGGTGATCAAAAAATGGCGATGATCATTAAAATGAATATTTTAACCTGCCATCTTGCTCTTGGTGAACCCGATAAGGTATTGGCTTATTCTAAAGAATTAATACATGATTCTATCGTGGTTGCCCAGGAAGATTTGAAATACAAATTGTACACCAACATGGCTATGGCCCATTTTGATAAAAAGGAGTATCGAAATGCCATCAACTGGTGGGATGCAAACCTCGAAACGATAAAAGACACAGATCAGGTCGGAGAGATCAGTTACCTCTTAACCTCGATTGCAGATGCACACCGAAGCTTAGGAGATTATGACATCGCTTTACAAAAAGCATTAGAAGCTAAAGACATCTTGGACTCCAAACCTGAATTAAGTTCCTATGCCGCGGTTAATGCATTGGTATTAGCCAAAATTTATAATTCTCTGGATAATCCCGATGAAGCCATAGTATATTTTGAAAAAGCAGTGCTCAAAAATCCCGATGATCCCATGGATATCGCATTTGCCTACAAAAATCTGGCTGCGATCTATAAACGAATGGAATCTTGGGAAAAATCTATGCTGTTTTATGAAAAACACGGGGTACTTATTGATAGTTTATACAAAAACAGAAATGAAGATATTGCCAAAATCTCTGAGGGTAAGTTTCAACTTTTGGAAGAGGAGCACAAAAACGATTTGCTCACCAAAGACAACGAAATCTTATCTTACAAAAACGAAAAACAGGAGTGGTATATTATCTCGCTTGCTGTAGGCTTGTTTAGTGTATTGGTTGTTTTCTTATCGGTAATACTCTATCAAAAATATGCCAAAAGCGAACAAGAAGTAGAACTACTAAAAGAAAACGAGAAAAAAATCCTTGAGCAACATTTACAGAGTCGAGAAGAAGAATTTTTGGCTACTATGATCTCTGTAAATGAGCGATTGAACAGGTTGACTACTATCAAAAAAATACTATCTACGGCAATACGATATAACAACAGAGAAGAAATCATCGAAGCCGAAAAACGATTGGATAAATTTATCTCTTCTACTTCGGATCTTACTGTTTTGAAAGATCGTATAGAATCACAGTATCCTGGTATCACTGCCCAAATCAATACGCGTTTTCCCGAGCTATCATCAAACGATATTAGACACTGTTTGCTTATGAAATTAAACCTGTCGATCAAAGAATCTGCCCAATTATTGAGTGTCTCTACACATGCTGTAAAAATGGCCAGAAAGCGATTGAAGAAAAAAATGAATATCCCAGAAGATGTCTCACTAAAGGACCACTTACAAAATGAAATTGCATAGACATTCTTTTTCAAAAAAATGAATTTTTATACTCTTAAAAAATACGTAGTTTGGTCATCTGAAATTTGTATCGGGTTATGAATTGGAGAGTTATATGGATCGGTGTATTGTTTCTTGGATTAATCTCCTGCGATAATTTTGTTCTTAAAAAAGAGAACAAAGATGATATTGTAAAGGACGGACTCAATAAATTAAACTGGCACGATGTCGAGCAACCTCCTTTCTTTGATTCTTGCAAAAACAGAGCAGAGGAAGAATTGGAAATCTGTTTTCAAGAAACCATCACACAGCATATACAAGAACATTTGGCCAAACAATCTTTTTCGGTCAATACTGCTATAGAAGATACCATTTGGATACCACTATTAATCACCAAAAACAGTGAAATTCTACTACAAGATTTTGAACTGCCCGATGTTATTATTTCTGAGATTCCCAATCTGAAAGATCTCTTAAAAGAAGGCATTTCTACCTTGCCTGAAGTAGCTCCTGCCCATACCCGCAGCACTCCAGTAACAGCGTTGTATAAACTCCCTCTGGTAATTCGGATCGATTAATACCTGTGCTACCTACGAAATGCGTAGTTTTGTAGGAAACAAAAGCATTTCTGAATTTGAGTAGCGAAAAAATTATACTTGGTATTGATCCCGGTACCACGATCATGGGGTTTGGGCTGATTAAAGTTCAAAATAAAAAGATGTCTTTTTTACAATTGAACGAACTTCAACTAGGGAAGTATGACGATCATTACCTGAAGTTAAAACTTATTTTTGAGCGTACCGTAGAATTGATAGACACCTATCATCCCGATGAAATCGCAATTGAGGCCCCTTTCTTTGGTAAAAATGTACAATCCATGCTAAAATTAGGCAGAGCCCAAGGGGTGGCCATGGCGGCTGGATTGAGCCGAGAGGTTCCGATTACGGAGTATTCTCCTAAAAAGATCAAGATGGCGATTACAGGAAATGGTAATGCCAGTAAAGAACAGGTAGCCAAAATGCTTCAAAACCTGCTTCACATCAAAACATTACCCAAAAATCTAGATTCTACCGATGGATTGGCCGCTGCGGTTTGTCATTTCTACAATATGGGTAGAGCAGATATTGTAGGTAAAAGTTATACAGGGTGGGCTGCTTTTGTCAAGCAAAATGAAGGGCGAATCAAAAAATAAACAGTATCAGCGGTATCTACATACATATTCCCTTTTGCAAGCAAGCTTGTCATTATTGCGATTTTCATTTTTCGACTTCGCTAAAGAAAAAGGATGAAATGGTCGACGCCTTGATTCATGAGATTATTTTGCGAAAATCAGAAATAGAAGATGCCGAAATCCATACCATCTACTTTGGAGGAGGTACCCCTTCTATCCTTTCGGTAACCGAAATACAACGTATTATCGACTCGATCCATGCGAATTATACAGTTATCGAAGACCCTGAAATTACGTTGGAAGCAAATCCAGACGACCTTTCAAAAGAAAAAATACTAGAACTAGCCGATAGCGCCGTAAACCGACTTAGTATCGGTATACAGTCTTTTTTTGATGAAGATCTGCAATTGATGAATCGAGCACATAATAGCCACGAAGCTTTGGATAGCCTAACCATGGCCTGCGAGAAGTTTCAAAACATCTCCATCGATTTGATTTACGGCATTCCCAATATGTCTATCGAGCGCTGGCAACAAAATATTGATAAAGCTCTTGAATATAATATTGCTCATATCTCGTGCTATGCACTTACCGTAGAACCCAATACTGCACTACCCAAACTGATTGCCAAAGGAGAAATCCCGGCCGTAGATGATGATTTGGCCCAGGAGCATTTTGAGTTTTTGATCACGCATCTGGAGCAGCATGGTTTTGTGCATTATGAACTATCAAACTTTGGAAAACCTGGATATTTCAGTAAAAATAATACCGCCTACTGGCAAGGCAAACCGTATTTGGGCATAGGTCCTTCCGCCCATTCGTATAATAAAAAGCAACGAAGCTGGAATATTAATAACAACACCAAATACATACAGGCGCTACAGCAAAATACACTTCCTTTAGAAATAGAAGATCTAAGCATTACCGATCAATACAATGAATATGTAATGACTGGACTACGTACGATCTGGGGAGTCTCTCTCAAAAAAGTAGCATCCGAATTTGGTAAAAAGTATTGCGAATATTTACTGCTACAAGCTCAAAAACACATCGAAGAACATTTGCTGTTTTTGGATAATGACACCTTGTTAGTCACCAAAAAAGGAAAGTTTTTGAGTGACGGTATTGCAAGTGATCTTTTCTTAGTAAATTTAGGCTAACTTCCAAAGCATTGGGGCTATGACAGAAAAATATGATATCATCGGGGTAAACTATAACGCTACCCGAAAAGCAGATCCTTATCTTTTTAGCAGATTACATGCGCTACTTGATCCAAACCCAAATGACACCTATTTGGATATTGGATGTGGTACTGGAAATTACACTTCAGAATTTGCTAAAAAAGGATATCAATTTATAGGGATAGATCCTTCTTCCGAAATGCTGGAAAAAGCAAAACGGCAAAACGCCCACATCTCCTGGAAAATGGGTAAAGCAGAGCAGATCGAACTTCCGGATGCAAGTATAGATGGTATTCTAGCTAGCCTAACCCTGCATCACTGGCAGGATTTGATGCAAGGGTTTTCAGAACTGCATCGTGTGTTGCGACCCGAAGGACGAATCGTCATCTTTACAGCTACGCCCAAACAAATGGAAGGCTATTGGTTGAATCATTATTTTCCCAAAATGCTGGAAGATTCGATGGTGCAAATGCCAGCCTACGATCTGATTTCTTCTTGCGCTGCCCATTCAAATTTAAAAATTGAAAGTACCGAAAAGTATTTTATCCAACCTGATCTGCAAGATCTGTTTTTGTACTCTGGAAAACACAATCCCAAATTGTATTTTGAACCTGGAGTACGATCGGGTATCTCTTCTTTTTCTTCGCTTTCTAATGCCAGAGAAGTAGAAGAAGGCCTAATTACATTACAACAGGATATCACCTCTGGCAAAATAAAGGAGATCATACAAAAGTATCAAAATGAAGATGGAGATTATTTGTTTATGACTCTTACCAAATCTTAGCATGTATTTATGATTACAACGATTACCTATAAGAACAAACTGTATACTATTGACCTTACACAGCCTCTGGATATTTCGATTCCGATTAGAAATTCAGAAGAGAATGTAAACGCATGGTATATTGAAGGACCTACAATTTCACCTGTTACGGACAAGGATTGGGTAGGTAAAGTGTCTGAGGGGGCTTCGACCAATTTCAATACCATTACCTTTAATCCACATAGTCATGGGACTCATACCGAGTGCGTGGGGCATATTTCTTCAGAATTTTATAGTATCAACAAAGCGCTTACCACCTTCTTTTTTAAGGCCGAAGTTATCTCTGTACAGCCTATATCACAAGGAGATGATCATATGATCACCAAAGATATGATTCGGGCGGCAATAACTTCAGAAGATAATCAGGCGCTGGTGATAAGAACGCTTCCGAATACAAGAGATAAACTGCAAAAGCACTATTCGCACACCAATTGGCCCTATTTTACCGAAGATGCTATTATTTACATACGCGAAAAAGGTATTACCCATTTATTAGTTGATTTACCTTCTATCGACAAGGAAAAAGATGAAGGAAAATTACTGGGGCACAAAGCCTTCTGGAACTATCCCGAAGCGATCCGACATGACGCCACGATTACCGAATTTATATTTGTTCCAGACCCTATTGAAGATGGGGTCTACTTTCTGAATCTTCAGATCGCTGCCTTCGAAAATGATGCTACGCCTAGCAAACCGGTACTGTATAAAATACAAAACTTATGAAAACAACACTACAATTGGAAGAAATCGCGATGATGGGATTGGGCATTTATCTTTTTAGTCTACTTCCCTATTCCTGGTGGATATTTTTGGTATTATTTTTGGCACCGGATATTGGTATGATAGGATATTTGATCAATACTAAAGTTGGTGCTACTATGTACAATCTTTTTCATCACAAAGGTTTGGCAATTGCACTTTATTTAGCAGGTGTTTATCTATCCAATGATATACTTTGTTTGTCTGGGACTATACTTTTTTCGCATTCGGCTTTTGATAGGATTCTTGGATATGGTCTAAAATTGGAAAAAGGTTTTAAATTTACACACCTAGGAGAAATAGGTAAAAAAATTAGTATGGAGTTATTGTTTATTGGGCTTTTGGGTGGTGCCATTCTCGCCTATTTTATTTTTTCCAGATTTAGTGCTGCCAGAAACAAATCTGCCATAAAAACGCAGTCTTTGGTGTTGATGGAGAAGATCAAGAGCGTTTGCAAACTGGTTACTGTAGAAGGCGATTTTGCAGAGATTTATCATTATGAAAGCGTAAAAGAAAAATTCTTCAAACTCCTTACAGGCACAAAAAAAGCCTTGATCCTTATCGATGCCAAAGCCTATGTAGGTTTTGATTTGTCTAAGGTTAAACTAGAAAGTGACACCAAAAACAAGCGGATTATTCTAACTCGATTTCCGCAGCCACAACTCCTTACGATTGAAACAGACTTTAAATATTACGATAAAAAAGAAGGATGGTTGAATCCCTTTACTTCGACCGATCTTACGGAGCTGAATCAAGAGGCTAAACAATTTATTAAAGATAAAATCCCAAATAGCGGATTGATGGAAACTGCCAGGAAAGAAGCGCTTACTGCAATTTCGTTAATGGAGACTTTGGCAGAATCTATTGGTTGGTCCCTGGATTATTCGGCTTTGGAACTTGAAGACACGTATCCCGATAAAAAAACGTTAGAAGAATAATGGCAATAGAGATCTCTACTGATACCGATAAGCTGGATATCGATGTGATATATCAGTTTTTAACCAATTCGTATTGGGCCAAAGGCAGAACCAAAGCACAAATACAACAAAGTATAGAGCATTGTCTTAATTTTGGAGTATACCTGGAAGGACAACAAATTGGTTTTGCCAGGATACTAACGGATTACACCGTTTTTGCCTACATAATGGATGTTTTTATTCTAGAGGAGCACCGCAAAAAAGGGTATTCCAAAATATTGATAAAAGCCGTTGTAGAGCATCCCGATTTACGAGGGGTAGGACGATGGATGTTGGCCACCAAAGATGCTCATGGTCTTTATCGACAATTTGGCTTTGAATCGGTGGAAGACCCATCGTTTTGGATGAACAAATTAACAACAAAATAATCATGAATAATGTAGAAGCATTTAGAGACTATTGTTTGTCTAAAAAAGGAGTTACGGAAGAGTTTCCGTTTGATGAAACCACCATGGTGTTTAAGGTGATGGGTAAAATATTTGCTATTACCGGTTTAGAGCGTATTCCTTTCAGTGTAAATCTGAAATGTGACCCAGACAAAGCCCTAGAACTGCGTGAATACCATTCTGAAATTATCCC
The DNA here is from genome assembly GCF_055808215.1 of Aquimarina sp. KJ22-3. Taxonomy (NCBI): domain Bacteria; kingdom Pseudomonadati; phylum Bacteroidota; class Flavobacteriia; order Flavobacteriales; family Flavobacteriaceae; genus Aquimarina; species Aquimarina sp. KJ22-3. Next base: position 4,889,769 of record NZ_CM147859.1, read on the forward strand.
TGGGTATCATATGAATAAAAAACATTGGAATACCGTAGATTTTACCGGTAGCTTATCTCCCAAACTACTATGCGAACTGATCGATCACTCCTACACCCTGGTAGTTAATAGTCTGACCAAAAAACTGAAAAACGAACTCGAAACATTGTAACTCATAACAATAGGTTACATTTGTCGTTTATCTATTGCATGCGGATTGTAACAAACTGCCCCAGTTGTTGTACTTATACAAACACGAATAGTTTTATAACACATAATGAGTATCCCAAAAGAATTTTATAGTGCTCAAATTGCACTACATCATGCATCATTAAAAAAAGTAAAGAAACAGCTTGCGGTATCCAGCACGATCCGATTATTGGTTTTTCTGGCCATAGCGGCAACGATTTATTTGGGATACCCCAATACGCAAATCATTTTGGGTGCCATAGGGATTGGGATTGTTGTTTTTATCTTTTTGGTAAATCGACATACAGATTTGAGTTATACCAAAAGGAAACTTGAAAAGTTGATCCAGATCAATCAATTAGAGCTGGATGTTTTTGATGGAGATGTAAGTCGACTTTCTTCTGGAAAAGAGTTTATTGATACTACACATCCTTTTAGTCATGATATTGATTTGTTTGGAGACCGATCCTTCTTTCAGTATGCCAATAGAACCACTACCGAAGCTGGAAAATCTATGCTTGCGCAAAGTTTGACGGCAAATACTATAGATGCCATTCCAGAAAAGCAAAAAGCGATACAAAACGTATCAAAGTTGGCCGAATGGCGACAAGATTTTTGGGCAACTGCCTCTTTGGTCCAGGTCACGGTCCCTATTTCAAAAATCCAAAAATGGCTGGATGGGTTTACTCCTTTTCTACCCAAAATAATGCGGGTGTTGCCTGTTATTGTTTCTGCTATATCAGCAGTTTTGGTTGTCCTGTTATTTCTGAATATCATCACCTTGCAGGTATTGGTCTTCTGGTTTTTTATTGGTTTGGCGATTACAGGTACTCAAATCAAAAAAATCAATGCTTTATATAACGATGCAAACAAAGTAAAAGACACTTTTGAACAATACTATAAACTGGTCAGTAAAATCGAAAATACCGAATTTGAAGCTGCCCTACTCAAAGAAAAACAACAACTGGTAATCAGCGAAAAAGAAAAAGCTTCGCAGACATTAAAACACTTTGCCAGTATTCTTAACGCTTTTGATCAACGCAACAATATGATGTTTGGGGTTTTGGCTAATGGATTATTGTTATGGGATATCATACAAAGCTATCGTATCGAACAATGGATCGCCAAAAATCGACATCACGTAAGCCAATGGTTTGAAGTAATTGCTTTTTTTGACGCCCATAATTCTTTAGGAAATTTTGCTTTTAACCATCCGGATTATGTATATCCGGAAATCACCGAAGGAGCACATATTATCAAGGCCCAACAGTTGGGACATCCGATGCTTGCTACTACAAAAAGAGTAGATAATGATATTACTATCTTAAAGGAGCAATTTTTTATCATTACTGGGGCCAATATGGCGGGCAAAAGTACTTTTTTGCGTACGGTGGCCCTACAAATCATGATGTCGAACATTGGATTACCCGTTTGCGCTGCTTCTTGCGAGTACAGCCCTATCAAACTGATCTCTAGTATGCGTACTGCAGATTCTTTGACAGATGATGCTTCGTACTTCTTTTCAGAATTGACACAGCTTAAAAAAATAGTCGATGCCCTGGAGCAGGATGACTACTTTATCATTTTGGACGAGATCCTAAAAGGAACCAACAGCAAAGATAAAGCCGCCGGATCCCGAAAGTTTGTCGAAAAACTAGTTGCAGCCAAGGCAACGGGTATTATTGCTACACATGATCTGAGTTTGTGCGAAATTGCAGAAGAACTGGATCAGGTACAAAACCGATTTTTTGATGCTCAAATTGTGAATGACGAATTGTATTTTGATTACAGGTTTAAGGATGGTATCTGCCAGAATATGAATGCTTCCTTTTTATTGAAAAAAATGGGGATTGTGGCTTCTTGATCCTACTAAATTTTGAAATCTATCGTCTATACACTATTTCATATATCCCTGCCAGGTAATTAAAACATATTTCTTCTTTCCCTTTTCTTTGAGTTCGAGAAAGCCATATTCGTAACAGAACAAATATACTTGTCCCTTTTTATTTTTCCAGTAATGGGTAAAATACTTTGGGTTAAATCCTTCTTCAAATAACTTTTCTGCAATTACTCTAGCCAAACCGGCTTTATTGTAATCTTTAAGGATTCTCCGATTGGCCTTGAGTTGCCTATCTATAGTTTTGAATAGAGAATCCTCTTCTTCTTTATTTTTTTGATAATGATATGCAGAGCGACAATAAGGATTACAAAATTTCTTGTCGGATCTACCCTCTAATTCTTCCTTACAATATAAGCATGTTGTATTCATAATGTTTTTCTGTTATCATAAGATGTTTCTAAACTTACTTTATTACTCATAGAATTAAACGTTTAATATACGTCTATTTCTACGATTATTTTTGTTTACCCACCGCTCTTTCATCATTTTAGCTCAATGAGTTCTCTACAAAAACATATTACTTTAAAACATTTATTGATTGATGATCAAAAAATGATCGGACTACAATTTAATGCAGACAAGGTATTACAGGCCTTGGTTAAAGAATTACCTAATTGCGTATGGAGCGAAGCTTACCATATGTATTATATCAAAAACTGCAGGAACAACTTAGATCTTGTTTTTAATATTTTCCGTGGAGTGGCCTGGATTAATGGTAATTTATTTTATAAAGACACTCCTATTAGAAACAACACCTCTGTAGATATCAACTGGTATCGCAAAAGAGTTAAAACAGATTCTTATCGATTTGTACCCGAAGCCTATCTTACCAAATTGGAACTTAAAAGATATGCATTAAACACTTGTAAGGTTTATGTTTCCCATTTCGAGAAATTTATTAATCACTATTTTCATATTGAAATAGATCAAATTACAGAACAAGAAATACGAGCGTATTTGCAATACCTTGTTCAACAACAGCGCTCTATTAGTTATATCAATCAAGCCATTAACAGTATTAAGTTTTATTATGAAGTTGTATTGGGAATGCCTAATAGATTTTACAGTATCGAACGTCCTTTTAAGCAAAAACGGCTTCCTGATGTGCTGTCTAAACAGGAGATTATTGCTATGATTGCACATACTACTAATATCAAGCACAAGTGTATTATAAGCTTATTGTATACTTCGGGTCTGCGAAGAAGTGAATTGCTTTTTCTTAAGCCCGAAGATATTCATAGTAAACGGATGTTAATCAAGGTGAGACAAGCCAAAGGTAATAGAGATCGATATACCATTTTAAGCCAGAGTGTTTTGGAGCATTTACGGGAATATTACAAAATTTATAAACCGAAAGAATACTTGTTTGAAGGTACAACATCCGAAACCCCTTATAGTGCATCTAGTGTATTAAAGGTGGTGACCACCGCTGCAACAAAAGCAGGTATTGCAAGAAAAGTATCCCCACATATGCTAAGACATAGTTTTGCAACGCATCTATTAGAAGAAGGTACAGACTTGCGATATATACAGGCTTTATTAGGACATCAATCCAGTAAAACCACAGAAATTTACACACATGTTGCGGTAAAAAGCTTTAGTGGGATCAAAGATTTATTAACTTAGCTATTATAAAATAGATATATAGTTACCTCTAGTAACTATATACATACGTTACCCAATATTATAAATGACTGAATTCACTCCACCAATATCAAAACGAAAAACTGAGGAACTAATCGAAATTGTTTACTCAGGAAAAGATCATTGGAATGAAGAAGCTATTCGGCAATCCAAACTGGAACTTGAAAAAAGAAATGTTTCTAAAAAAGAGCAAGAAAAAGTTATTTCTCAATGGGAAAAAGAAACCGATGAGTATTTTACGGAATTAGAAAATACTTTAGAAAAAAATAAATCTGAAGGATACTCTATTCTAAGAATGTTATACATTTTTGTGGTTGCTCCATTTATTCTTGTTGGTAAGTGGACTGTAGGTAAAGATCTTATCGAATTGCGAAATGAAAACTTTAAACTAAAATTCAAACAACGGCTTATTTTACTTTTGACTGGAACTTTATTTTGGATAGGGATTTTTATTTACGGATTTAACGCATATGAAAAAGAAAGGTTAAAACTTTCTCCTGAAGAAGAAATTGAAATATCTGACTGGAAAAAGAAACACGGATATGAAAAATAAACATTGGGTAACAACACCTATGCGATAATGCGGGGTTTGAGCTAAATCAAAAAGTCATTGCTTATTTGGTTTGTCGCCAAAGTATTAAATTTAGTATTTTAGAAAATATAAAAACAAAACATAAACTTTTGCTAAGTGCATAATCGAAAACTAGTGATTTTTTGCTTCCGCACTACGCATAGCTAAACGTTGTAGGTAATCCAAAACTATGTTCCATTACTATAAAATGAAACGTTCGTTAGAAGATATGAACGAATTTGTTGAAAATAACAAAGCAATCGATGCCACCTATGGAGGTCTGGTAATGGGAAGGTCACACGATGAAGGAGGAATTTATTTTTGGGTAAGACGAGGAGATTTTTACGTTCTTGAAGGAGAGCTTGAAGGTTATGAGTTCATTCTTAATATGGGAGCAAATAACCATTATAAAAATGTGACTGATAGATTTCATCAACCGAAATTGCATAAACCTGATTATTCTGAATACGAACCAAATAAAGGCATAAGGTTACTAGATACTCGAAATCTAAATTATCCTAACTATTTATTATTTGATTCTGGAGGCTTTGCAATAATAAATAAATATTCAACAAAAGGTTATTTAAAATCTCTTGACTTATTGAATAAAGCAACCAGTTTCCAACAAATAGATGAAAATTCTGCTAAGGTAGTATTTCACAATAATGAAAAAATAGAAATTAATTACTATGACAGGCACGAAGGATATATTGAGGAAAGAGATACTGAATAAAAACTACCTACAACACGATATATGTGTCATAGCAGCAAAGTGATCAATCGAATGGTTGTCGTATATTTATGAAAGCGCAATTCTTGCAAAATGGAAAAGTTAGCAATCAATGCGCAGAAAAACCCAAAAGAAGGGTAACATTTTGCCCTGCTACGACACATATATTAAACGTTGTGGTGCATTTGAAAAATAAAAATTATGAAATCTATTTATCTGATAGCTTTTCTTGTGATAGTTTTAGTCAATCCAAATTTATTTGGGCAGATTGAAAAATTTGACATCCAAAATGGAGAGATAAAGTCTTTAATTCAATCAGTTCAGGAAATGAAAAGTGAAGAAATTTATACAAAATCTAATGAATGGATTAATTATAATTTTAAAAAAGCAGATGCTGTTATTGATGGTTCGATTGATAACAAAATGATCCGATTTACAGGAATAAAACCAAACTTTGCGAAAAGTCTAGGATACACCTATGATCTTGAATTTACAATAAGAATTGAATTTAAAGAAAATCGATATAGATTGACAGTTGAAAATTTGCGCTCAGGATATAATGGAAAATTCGCGAATTTCAATTTAGCTGACTACTATAAATCGAATGGAAAACCTAGAAAAGCGTACACGGACTTTGTTAACGGAATTGAAAACACGATTAATAATCTGAACATATCCATTTACAATTATCTGACCGGGAAAACCGAAAATAATGATGATTGGTAAAAAACGACACCACAACACGATATATGTGATCATAGCAGCAAAGTGATCAATCGATTGGTCATTGTATTTTACCAAGGCGCAATGCTTGCAGAAAATGAAAAGTTAGCAACCAATGCGCAAGAAAAATCGAAAAACAAGGTAACATTTTGCCCTGCTACGACACATATATTAAACGTTGTAGGTAATCAAAAAAATACTTTATGTTTAACTGGTTTAAAAAAAATAAGCGAAAAGCTGTTTCCGAATTTCTCAAAACAAATTCTCAAGAATATTCTTTTCGCTGGTTTGAAATAGGTGAAAGCGATAATCCTTTTAACAAAAAAGTATTAGATGTAAGTTCCTACACAAGAACAACAATGGCCTTTACCAAGGAAAAAGCTGTAGCTGAAAAGTATAATGAATTAAGAACATCTTTAGGAAAGGAATTAATTGAAATCGACACAACGGATTTTGATAAGACATCTGCCAATCTTCAGTATCCACATAATGGAGATAAATTAGAAGGTATCGCGTTTAAGTCTGATTCTATGGACTGTAAATGGGACATTTATGCTTATGATGATTATTTGTTTTTTTCCAGAAGTTGGGACGGACAATTAGTTTATAAAGCCAAATACGGCATTAGTTCTGACAAGATAATTATATCCGAGATTCTGTTTGACAATTATTTATCAAAAGACGAGGCAATAAATGATGTCCATTTCTTGATTAAAACTCATGCAATTGGCCAGGCTTTTCCTCATCTAATCCCGAAAGAACTGAAAACCGAACCGGAAATTGCTCAATGGTCATTTACTAAATTCGGAAATCGAGCATATTATGCATGTTATGACGATATAACTGATACTGTTGTCATTCCAAAAGAATAACTACCTACAACAACATATATGTAATCATAGCAGCTAAGTGATCAATCGAATCATTGTTGTATTTTTGGTTAGGCGCAATGCTTGCAGAAAGGAAAAGTTAGCAATCAATGCGCAGTTTTTGTCGAAAACAGGGTAACATTTTGCTCTGCTACGACACATATATTAAACGTTGGCGTGCATTTAAAAAAAACCGTAAAAACAGAAGAAATGGAAAGAATAACAGTTCAAACTTCTATCAATTCGGACATTGACAAAGTTTGGGAATATTGGACAAAACCGGAACACATTATAAATTGGAATTTTGCCACTGATGAGTGGTGTTGCCCAAACGCTGAAAATGACCTAAAACCGAATGGCAAATTCTCTTGGCGAATGGAAGCGAAAGACGGAAGTATGGGATTTGATTTTACGGGAATTTATGACAAAATAGTTGACAAAGAATTAATTTCTTACAAAATGTCAGACGGACGAAAAGTAGATATTGAATTTTCGCAAAATGGAGACGAAGTAAGTGTGAGCGAAACTTTTGACGCAGAGGGAACAAATACGGACGAACAACAAAGAGCAGGTTGGCAAGCGATACTTGGGAATTTCAAAAAGTACGTGGAAACGGAATAAAGCATCAAAAATGAGCGAAACAACCCAATACAATTCTGTAACCGATTACATCAATGCTCAATCCGAACAAACCAAGAAAGCTCTTTTGGAACTTAAAGAATGTATTCTAAAAGTTGAGCCTAATGCAACCGAACTTCTGAACTATAATATACCAGCTTATGCTTTAGTCAAAGATGGGAAAAGAGAACAGCAGATAATGATTGCAGGATATAAAAAACACGTTGGACTTTATCCACATCCAACGACTATGAAAAAGTTTGAACCTGAATTGACTGAATATAAGCGTGGGAAAGGTTCGGTTCAATTTCCATTGGACAAACCATTACCCAAAGACTTGATAATTAAAATGATAAAATATCGAAAAAAGCTATTGAATGAATAAACAGCGTAAACCACTTTCAACAAAAAAACCACCTATTCCGCAGAATGATTATAGGGTTATTGAAGATTGGATGACAAATCGAATTATGCCAGGAATTAAGCCAATGATAAAAGAAATAGACAGTCTTATTCATAATTCAATTTCAAATCTCAATTACGCTATAAAATGGGGGAATGCATATTACGGAACAAATGAATTAGGTTGGCTAATTGAGGTTGCGGCTTATGATGTATCAGCGAATATTGTTTTCCTCAATGGAGCAGCTTTTGACCCTCAACCACCTTTGGGAAGAGGAGGAGAAACAAGATACATTAAGCTAAAGACAATTGATGAGTTAAATGACCAGCCTGTGATTGATTTTATAAGACAAGCAGCAAATCATAATGGTTGGAAATAAATAAAAACGACACGCCAACAATGGCTATAGTTAATACGGGTTTTGGTGCTTAACCCAAAGTTTAGAGCATTTAACCAAGACCGCCAAATCTTTTGATTTCGCTTTATAAAGAAAAAGATAAAACAAAATAAAAAGTTTTGGCTAAGTGCTTAATCGAAAGATAACTACTTTTAATTCCCGTACTAACCATAGCCGAACCGTTGGCAAACATTTGATTAAAAATATATTTGAAAAAGATAAATCCAAATAACACGAAAGAATTAAAAGAGTATCTAGCAAGTCTATCACCTGAATATGTGGAGAAAAAAACCAAGAACAAATTGAGGAAAACAAAAAAATGTTCGCGGAATTTCAAGATGCTTTTTCAAAATCTTGTTGCTTTTTGTGCGGCAACAAACTTGATACTTTCTATAGGGATGAACCTTGTTTTCATTGGTTTTTAAGACCAAACGGAATTCGAAAAAAAGATTTTAAGGATTATCTATCTGAACCAATAGGTTTCTTCAAACTTGAAAGCTATTTGCGATGGGTTGCCACTACCGAAAATTTCATCAAGAACATAAATGACTTGGAGAGTGAAACTTCCAAAAGTAAAATACGAGAAGTAACGATAAAGTATAAAAACATTGAATGGTCATTGCATTTCGGAAAAACCGATTTAGATGGACATTCAAATTCAAAAAATGCTGATTTTCCTCACTTTCATCTGCAAATGTTGATAGACGATAAACCGTTTATAAGATTTAATGATTTTCATATTCCATTTTCTAAATATGACCTAATCGACATTAAACTTATGGATGAAGCTAGTGATGTTATTAAATTTGGGCATAGTCAAGCACCTGGAATGTCCGTGATTGAGGATGAAGAACTACTAAATAAAATGGGTGAAGTAATGATTTCATCTGAGGATATGGATTCTGCGACATTTAATTCTCAAACTATGGCTGTAATGCCAGAAGGAATGACAATGGACGGTGAAAAATTGAAAGCAATGTTTAAAGAAAATGAGGAAACCAAAGTTCCTTTGAGACATTTAATGAAAAAATATTTCCCAGAAGTTAACCTTGTTACTAATATTGAACCCGCAGATGGATTTCCAGACAAAAAAACCAGAAATAAAAGATAAAACGATTTGCCAACACGATATATGATGTCATCGCAGCAAAGTGATCAATCAAATGGTTTCTGTATTTTTGGTTAGGCGCAATGCTTGCAGAAAGTAAAAGTTAGCAATCACTGCGCAGAAAAATCGAAAAGCAAGGTAACATTTTGCCCTGCTACGACACATATATTAAACGTTATGCACAAGCTAGAAGATCTGAAAAGCAGGACGAATAATCGGACGGGCGAATGGTTAAAGACCTGAGTGTTTTTGCAAAAGGTTTTGCTGATACAAAGTCTCTCGCTGATCAGCATCTGACGAAATAAAGGCCATCGATATTTTGTGATGGTAATCGCTAAACCCAAAGTCGCAAAGCGATCGCGGGAATTTGAATAATATAACGCAAATAGTTACGCAAGCAATCATCGCTTTGCTTTGGCAACTTTGCAAAGTAACGGCTGAATAAAAAAGCCAGTGCATAACAAGATGTATGAGTTCATAGCGACGGAAATTCCTAACGGAATTTCACGCTGGTTTATTAACTTTGGGCTGTGACGGAACATTTACTGTGTGCTTGTCCGCTACAAACCATACATTAATCGTTACCTGCAATTTTAGGAAGATAAAAATGAACCGATACCAATATACAGACTTAACAATTGAAGTACTTGACGAGCCGACCTTCAAATTTGGTTCGGCAGACAATAACTTCAATTACTCAAAAAGTCATTTTGGAGACGGTGCAAAAGAATACCCGACATCTAAGCACGGAATAAAAATTTATAGAGACGACCAAATAATTGAAAGCTGTATTATTATCGGTTCTGGAGGTGCAACAGGTGTTTATCAAAATTCTTCGCTTATCGACAATGACCGACCGCTAATATGTTGCTGCGACACAGTATTTAGTTTGACACTTCCTGACCTTGACTTACAATGGAAGACTCAAGCTGATCAAGCGACTTGCTTTCAGATTTTTAAACATCAAGACGACTACATTGTGCATGGAGAACTTCAGGTAACAAAACTTGACAAAGACGGAAATAAAAAATGGGAATTTGGTGGCGCAGACATTTTCGTATCAATAGACAATGAAGAGGAATTCAGAATTGATAGTGATGGAATTTTATTAACGGACTTTGCTAAGACAAAATATAAAATAGACTTTGACGGAAAGCTGATTTGGGACACCTTTAAAAAATAAAAAGCAGGTAACAAGGTGTATAGCCAATAGGGCATTTAAAGATATATTGAAAGTCCTGTTCTTTGAGCAGACAACGCCAAAACAAAGTTTTGACGTTAAAAAAAATAAAAGTAAAAACGTTTGTTTTGGCTTAGTGGTAAACTGAAAGTGATGTGCTTCGAATCTGCCCTACTGTCCATACACAGAACATTACCTGTAAACGCAGTAGACAAACCTATTGAATGAAAAAAAGTATCAAAGAATTTACAAAAAAAGATTGGGACTCACTTTTTCCCATTAAGCTTTCAGAACATGATCCTGAATGGAAAAATATATTTGAATCTGAAAAGCAAAAGATTAATGAAAATGTAGGAATTGAATTCATTGAGAGAATTGAACATTTTGGAAGTTCATCTATTCCCAATATAAAATCAAAACCTTATATAGATATTTTGATAGAAGTTCCTAAGCAACTTTTATTTGCCCCACAAATGATAAAAGGTTTTGAAGACATTGGATATACATGTTTAACAGAACCAATTGAAGGCAATGATGACAACTATATGATTCTTGCGAAAGGGTATAATGTGGATGGAACAAATGAGCAAGTTTTTCATGTTCACGCTTGCCCAAAAGGACACCCTATGCTGACCCAAATTGAATTCCGAGATTATCTGATTTCCAATCCTGAACGAGCTAAAAAATATGAAAATTTAAAGATTAAGTTAGAATCTGAATTCAAAAATGATCGAAGCGGATATAGAATTGCTAAAACGGAATTCATCAACGAGACATTAAAAATGGTCAAAGAAAAAGTCTACAGGTAACAAGGTGTATAAAATCATAGTGGCCTTCGTCACAACGATTCATACACGCAACGTTGTGGAGCATTTGAAAAATGAGAAACCTAATCAATTTAACACTACTTCTATTTACCTTTAATTGTTTCTCACAAGTAAAGGAATCTGATTTAGTTTTATTGGCAGAAGCCTATCACAAATATCATTGGACAAACAATATTGAAAACTCGATTTTTGAAAAAATTGACAATATAAACTCATCAGAACTTACTGAAGAAAAAGAATTTATTGCAGAGTTGATAAGACCAAATAATGATATTCTCAATACAAAATTTTTAATCAAACCTGATTTAAATACTTTAGAGAACATTTTTATTATTCGAGCTCTTAATTATAATATGTTCCAAGACAATCCCATTAACAACAAAAGAGTAATTGAAAAAGTAATAGCTGACCAAACCAGTTATCAAGAAATGTTGAGTGCATATTATAATATGATTTTTGGGGTATTAATTAATAAACATGACGATTTAGATTTAAGCAAGACTAATTTTGACTTAAGCGCTCTGAATTTAAAAACAAAGCAGGAAAAAGGAATTTTCTTCCTAACCAGTATGGAAAGATTTGGTTCAGATATTTGGGGGTTTATTAATATTCCAGAGCCAATTGACTATAAAAGTGCATTGGAAGTAATTAAACGCTATCCAAAATATAATGGAAAGGAATATTATAAATACAATGCTTTTGATTTTGATGACTTTCAAATTACTATTGACGTCAGAAAACCTAAAGTTAATTACAAAGACTTCTTTCTAAAAAAATATTTTGAAACGTTAAGTTACCATATGGAAATAATGGAATTCAACGAGCAAAAACAATAAAAACGCTCTACAACAATTTGTATATTGCATATGCCGCCTTCTGCTAGCAAACGCAACATACAAGGAACGTTGGCAAACATTGAATATGATCTAAATAAATGAGAAATTTTGCTTTAATATTAATTCTTTTTCTTGGTAAATGTGTTTTTGGACAAGTAGCTGTTATAAAAGATAAAGATGGTTTTACCAACGTTCGCAGGCTTCCCGACTCCAAATCTGAAATTCTACACAAAATAAAAGACTCTGAAGTATTTAGCTATGAAGAATCTGAAAGCGATTGGATAAAAGTTCATATACCTAAGAACAAATATCACCTGAATTGTAATGAACAAGACAATCTAATTGGATATATTCATAAAAGCCGCTTGAATCCGATTGAAAAAATGGAAATCTTCAAGGGAACTGAATTTTCATTTAAATACATTCTTAAAGAGTTTAATGTTAAGGATAAAATCTCCAATTTTGACGGAAAATGGCTAACCAAAATAAACGGACGAAGGATTTACGGGACTGATGGAAACTTACCAAAAACGGAAATAACTCGAATTGACGTTAAACTGAACGGAATAGAAATCGATGTAGCACAAGTTTTTTACGAAGATCTATTTGAATGTGACAACAATGTTGTTATTAACAAAAACAAAAGTGATTACATTGTCCATCAATGGAACAGCGACGGAGCTGGAGCTTATTTATTAGTTTGGGTTTTTGGAAGCGAAAAGTTGAAACAGCGACTAATATTAATACCATAAAAGAACGATTTACCAACACGATATATGTGATCATAGCAACGAGATGACCTAGTTACTTTGCATTGGCAGCACTCACAATAAAGAAAAATTAGCAATCACTGCAAGACCTACCTGCTGGCAAGGCAGGAAAATCAAAAAGCAGGGTAACATTTTACTCTATTGAGACACATATATTAAACGTTGTAGGTAAGTTAAAAAATGAATTACTACGAAGAAATAAATAACGAAAAGAACATTTTTGCTTCCGAATTAAAAGAGCCTAATGAAAACTCATTTGAATTTGAGCTGACAATTGGAGTTGTTTCGGAAAAAGAAGAGGATGTAATCATTAACGGAATTAGTATTGGACCAGCTCGTAGAATTAATTCTGAACTAGACTGTAGTCGATTTAAAGTAAAATTTGAGAGTTATATCTCTTATTCTGTAATCGATGAACGATTTGACAAACGAACTGAAAATGTGAAATATTCTGGAAACCGATTAAGAATATATTCAAACTCAAACTTTTTGAATTATATAAAATTGGATATGAATGCCACTCCTGATTATCCTGGAGATTTTAAGCATTATGCATTTATAACGCAAAATCACATAATAAATATTGCATCTGAAAATGAACCTGAAATAATTAAACTTAATTAAAAAGTAATGGAAATACCAACTGATTGGGGTGATATAGAAGGATGGAATAACTACTTTGAAGCGAATCAATTTGTAATAGAAAATATTAAAGAATATGAAATAAAAGATAGTCTTAGATATTTTTCAGCAGTGGTAAATAAGAAAGTTTGGATTTCTGGTTGTGGATTAGAATTGACTCCTTGGCTGTTCTCTTATCTTAATTGTGAAGTTTTAGCTACTGACATTTCACAAACGGCAATAAATTTTCAGAAAGAATTATTACTTAAAAATCCATTCACAGAAATAGACAAACTTCAACCGATTTTAGATGAAATGGAGGTTGAGTATCAAACCAAGTTTCTGGAACCTAAAATAAAAGTTGCGGATTTTAGAATTGAGAATTCAAATGATAAATTCGATGTCATTCTAAATTGCAAAGCAATACAGGGTTTACCAAAAAATGACATAGAAAAAGCAGCTAAGATATTCTTCGGTTCTACAGTAAATGGAGGAATTGCTATTGTTTCGACAATGAACGTTCAAGGAGAAAAAAGAACCGAAATAGAAAATGCTTTTGCTAAATCAGGCTATTTTATTCCTAATATGGAAGCAGAGCAATGGTATCGAAAAAAACTTGAGGAGACAGGTATTGCTTATGCTATGATTTTAGGAAATCCAATGATTCCACAATGGGGACAATACGTGAATAATGGAGGTAAAAAACAAGAAGAAAAGGATAAAGAAATTTTGAGATCCTTTAGAACAGAATATCAAGAACGACTAAAAGTTAATTACGAGAAAGATAAAGAAACATATCGTCCTGAAATAGACAAATTAGCATATATAATTTATAATACCGGATGATTAAAACCGACATCAACACTATGCAAAAATGCATTAAACCGTATTTTACATTAAACGTTGTATTCAATATTAGAAAAACACTATCAATATTGATTTTAACTCTGATTTTATCTTGTCAAAAATCGGAATACAAAACGGTTGATTTTGGCGCGTTTGAAATAACCATTCCTTCCAGTTGGGAAAAACATAAGGTTAGAGGAATAGACAGTTACATAAGTGGGTTGATAACTGACAAAAATGACACATTGATTTTTGATTTGGGATGGTATTCACCTGATTTGACTAAAAATCCAGAAATACTTGTTTTTGAAGAATCTGAATACTCTGAATTCACAACTGAACAAAAAGAAAAAATTAAAGGAACTAAACACTTGGTAGTAGCAAATTATGCATCTTCTGATTTCCAAGCAAAAGACTATTTAAAATACGAATTCAAAATAGACAGTATTGACTGTTTCGAAGCTAAATTTATAAAACCAAAAAACAAAGGTTTCGGAGCAAGTGGAATTTATATTGACAGCTTAAAAGGTGGAGGACCTAATTCCAGCAAAACAAAGTTGAGTTTTTATGGAAATAGTTTATCCGATTCCACTCAAACAGAATTTTTCAAAGCACTTAAAAGTATCAAACTAACTATGTACTGTGAATAACAAATACTGCTCACAACACGATATATGTGATCATGGCAAGCAGTTAGAATTTTGATCGAATGGTCTTTGTACTTTATAGTAAGGTGCAATGCTTACAGAAAGTGAAAGTTAGAAATCAATGCGCAGACCCGCCTGCCAGACGGGCAGGAAAATCGAAAAGCAGGGTAACATCTTGTCTTGCTACAACACATATATTAAACGTTGTAGTAATTGAGAAAAATGAAATTAGAGTTTGAAATTGATCACGTTTTCGAAAAAGTCACTAGACATAGTCTACATATTATAGCTAGACTTTTAGATAAAGGTGATTTTAAATTAACTGAATCTTCAACATTTGGAGGGTTTGAATTAAAAGGGGTATCGATGCCAAGAGCTCTTGATCACGAAGGAAATCCAAGATTTGATATTTTTGCTATCAATTTAAAAGACAAATCGAAAAGAGAGAACTTTAAGAAAGGACAAATAGTTCAACTAATACCATAAATCATTACTAATAAATTTAGCGAATGGAATATCAAGAGTGCAATCTGAATATAAGATATGACTTGCCCAAAGAGATTTGGGATAAGATCCCATTGGTTTATGAAAAAATGAATGGTTGGATTGGGTTTGGAAAAGATGGAAATGGAGAAAACGGAATTCCATATTGGTTTAGCTATAACGAAGAAGAAAAATTCATTTTAGCATCGGTTGAACCCAGTGGACTTCAATTTTCGGCGAATATGGAATTAAATGAATGGACGGAATGGAAAACTGAATTCAAAAAAATCGCAACGGAAATTCTTGGATTTAAAGTTGGTGAAATAGAAAACGGAGAAGTCGGAAATGAAATTGAATGGTTGAATAAACCAAAAATTGCAAATGTTTCTGACGAAAATAAATGGTGGAAGTTTTGGTAGTAAGGAAGGAAATAAGAGATGATAATGAACTTTATTTGTACTTCAATGGAAAATTGATTTACAAAAGGTGGCTAAATTATGGTTATTCCAAAGTATTTGACAAAATGGCTTACGGAAAAGATACGTTTGTTAGTATCTTCGAGGATGAGAATGGAAAAATTAGACATCAAAGAAAGATTTTCATAAACGGGGAATTTTGTAAAACCAAAGAGGACTTTTGGGACAAATATGTTGCCGAAATTGACTCTGAATCCGCAAAACATTTCGGGAAAAACCTTGATGCATTTAATGATGCAATTAAAGCAGAAGGCCCAGGTTTTCCAGGAGATTGCATAATTGAAATTATAGGAACCAAAACACTTGAAAAAATTTTCGGAATGGAAGATTTTGAATTTATCATTGGACTTCTAAGAGATGCGGAATTTGTTGACCTGATAATTGAAAAAGAAAATATTGAATAAAAACTACCTACAACAATTTGTATAGTTCATTTGCTCCCTTCGGGAAGCAAACGTACCATACAAGAGACGTTGTAGACAATACAAAAAACTTATCGAATAAATAGAATATGAGTAAAAGCACAAATCAAACTATGATAGAAATTCAAAACTTTGATTTTCTTATAGGAAAATGGACCGTCTTAAATAAAAGATTAAAAGAGCGCCTTAAAAACAGTAACGAATGGATTGAATTTACCGCTGAAATGGAAACAAAACGAATTCTTAATGGATTGGGTTTAATGGATGAGATGAAATCATCTCATTTTGGAGACGATTTCATCGGATTTAGTATTAGAATGGTTAATCCTAAAACAAATATTTGGACAATTTATTGGGCTGATACTTCAAATCCAGAAAACTATCTAAAGGAACAAGTTGTTGGTGAGTTTAAAAATGGAATCGGGGTATTTTATGGAAAAGAATATTATCAAGGAAAAGAATATAAATTAAGATTTACTTGGAAAAAGCATTCTGTAAATACAGCCCAATGGGATCAGGCTTATTTTGACGAGCTAAAAAATGAATGGGAAACAAATTGGATTATGGAATTTACAAAAGGAAGCTAATATATAAGTACTACCCACAACATCATATATAAAATCAGAGCAATTTAATACTAGATCAGGAGTTCGTTCCCTTTTTGCAAATGCGCTAAATTTTTATAAGTTTAGTAAGAAATAAAAATGTATAGATATATCAATTGGTTCAGGTATGTTTACCCTGTTCCGATTTATATATTTAGCGTTAGCCACAATATGAAAAAGTCAATACTTCTTATTACATTATTAATCTGCATTTCAAGCTGTACACAGAAAAGTTTTGAAAAAAGGATTAGTGGAGATTTTTACCTTAAAAAAGTAGACCTCAATGGATTTCAGTTTATTGGAAAAAAGAAAGACTCTTTACTGGAAAATGGGATTTGGGAAATGGTCGTTCCTGATTATGTATTTGCTTATGGGAGTAATGAAAACCTGATAATTGCGAAAACCCATCCAAACTACTACCCTAATCAGTGGAATGTAGATACCACGAAAACGGAATTTTATGTAATTGACCTAAATAAAAGTAAAGAAAATGTTCACGGACCTCTTCTGGAATATCAATTCGAAGAAAAAATGTTTGATCTAAATGGAGATACAATTGAATTTGATCACTTTTTCCCCGAAACAAAAAAATAAAACTACAAATACAATGTGTATAGATCATTGCTACTGAACCCCTCACTTTGGTAAACTCAGCACTAGTAATAAAATTCATTTCAATTTTGTTACCTTGGAACTTTTAGGAAGTCCCCCAATGGAATTTCTAATGATCTATACATTAATACTACCTGTACACAAAAAAATATCTATGAATCAGGAATTCACAATTAGAAATGCAAAAGAAAAGGAGTTCAAGAATATTGGTGAATTAATGGTTCAAGTGTATTCGGCGCTCGAAGGATTTCCAAAAATTGATGACCAGCCAGAATATTATGAAGTATTAAAGAATGTTGGTGATTTAACTCAGAATCCCAATACTGAGTTGATTGTAGCAGTGTCAAAACAAGGAAGAATTGGAGGTGCCGTAGTCTACTTCAAAGATTTGAAAGACTATGGTTCGGGAGGTTCAATATCGTTGGAAAATGAAAAAAATGCCTCTGGTTTCAGACTACTTGCAGTAGACCCCGAAACTCGTGGAATGGGAATAGGAAAGAAACTGATTTTAGAATGTATAAAAAGAAGCGAAGCTTCTAATTTTGAACAAATTATCATTCACTCTACAAAGACCATGCATACCGCCTGGAAAATGTATGAAAAATTAGGTTTTAAAAGGGCCGAAGAATTGGATTTTATGCTAGGAGATTTAGGAGTTTTTGGATTTAGATATACCCTTTGAAATTAAGTCGTCCAAAACTCAAAAAAAACAGCAAAGAAATAAAAATGAACAAAACATTAAAAAGTATTTTAAAATACATTGTCGAAATTATCATTGTTGCTTTTGGGGTGTTTCTAGGAGTGAATTACAGCAACATCAATGCGGATAATAAAACGAAAAAAGAAAAAGAGAGATCTTTAAATTTAATTATCAAAGAATTAGAATTCAACCAACAATTACTTGAAGACCATATAGCATATCACGAAAAAATTAAAATCGAGATGGACAGTATAGTCCCTAGTTTAAGTGAAAAAGAAATGTATTCAGATTTTACAGAGGCTACATTTAAACATATGGAAATTAAAGGTTGGACCGGGTTTAATTTTGCCAGACTTCAAAAAACAGCTTTTGAAAGTACTAAAACTAGTGGGTTGATAAAAGAATTTGATATAGAACTCACTCAAAAATTATCCGATATTTATTATTTCCAGGACACGTATTTGGGCTTTGCAAATTCTATTTTAAACAAAGCAATAAGTATAAATTCTTCTATGAAAATAGCAGATATGATAGGTACAATAAGATTAATGACATCCGATTTATTGGGTTTAGAAAAAGAACTATCAACAAAATTAGAAAAAGCTATAACAGAATTAAAAACATCACACAGCGATGAGGATCAGTAATTGTTTGTTCTCGCCTACCTTTCAACAAGTACAGGGGCAGCCTTGCTAAATTAATTACTAACCTACTTCGCTACTCATTGTAGAGAATATTTTACGTTATTCTATAAATTCTATGAACGTGAACTTTGAAATTGAAGAAAACTATGTCGTCCGATTCAATGGCTACTCCAAAATAAAAACTTCTTCAATTTTTAAATGGAATACCTTGGCAATATCATATGCTAATTTCAAAGAAGGATTGTATTTTCCTTTCTCCAGAAAAACAATAGTCTCTCGCCGCACACCTACTTTTTCAGCAAGTTCTACTTGAGTTAAATTTTCTTTGAAACGCAGTTCCTTAATCCTTGTTTTCATCTGAAATACCAACCTTTGAATAATACAACCAATGAAGAAGAAAAACAAGTGCCATTACCAACAAACCAAGCCCCATTATTATTTTAGCCTTAGGCTCTATATCCTTAACAAAAAGAATGATACTAAGCCATATATAGAAGGAGATGCTAAAAGCTTTAGAACTAGCTCTCTCTTTGATTCTTTTTGAGAATTCGTCCTCAGAGGCCAAACCTAGTCTTTGATTTTTATAGGCTTGAATTTTAAAATACAACCCCATTACTATCATACTAAAACTTAGTCCAAAAATTAGGTAACCAGTAGCGTTAAATGGTTTTTTGGACATATATAGCCACAACACCAAAAGAACCAATCCCAAAACAGTCCCCATAAAAGAAATGAGCGTCTTATATCCTATTTTCATTTTAATTGCATTTATAATGTTATATATTTCTAACACAAAGTTAAGTATTTCTAACATACATGTCAAAGGTTTTATATAGAAATTTAAGGTGACACAAACTTGCATATAGGAACTCGTAGTATGAATTGCTTCGGATTTTAACTTCAGAAAATCATACACATTAATTATCTTAGCCAATACTAGGAAATTGACTACTGTCTTTTTCTGCAACAAATCATAAACAAGGTTACACCCAATTAAATGAAGAAACACATGAAAAAAATAATATTGTTATTAGCATTTATATCCATAACTCTTAATGCTAATGCTCAAGAATCTGACTTAATTGTCGGCAATTGGGTGTTTACAGAAGCACTGAACGAGGGGATTGACGAAGAGGGATTAGCATACATAAAAGCAGAAGTGATTGGAAAATGGAAGTTTAATTTTAAATCAGACGGAAAATTCGACACTTCTATGAAAGGACAAAAAGCAAACGGAACCTGGAGTTTTGATGCCAACTCAAACGCTATAAAGATATCTAGTGCTGAAGGAAGTTCTCGGGAATTCAAAATTTTAAAATTAACTGAAAGTGAACTGGTCTTAAAACTTGGGTTTGGAGAGTTCTTACTGACTAGAGTTGAATGATAAGACTAGGAAACACCATGTAGTTTTTGGGATCAATCAGAAAAAGGCAATAGAGACAAACTTAGTGCTAACAGGTTGGTAAACATATGAAAAAGAAGTGGGTATTTGAATCCAAAAGAAATTCGAAGATATCCATACATCAAAGCACTTGTTAACTGTGGTAAGGTAAGAATTGGCAGCAAAAGTACATTGGTTACATTCAATTCGTATTTTGTGATATGTCCCCAGGCAAAAAACAAACAGGACAAGTAATAAATAGCCCGAAAATTTGAACTCCAAAATCTGGTCAATTTATCTTTGATCAGTTTTATATTCACTAGTGGTAAAAGAGCTAATCCCACTATCATTGCTAGCCCAACCCGAGTCATAAAACTATCATCTACGGCACTAATTTTTGTAAAAAAGACAAATTTGGTCAGCAAATAATAGGTCAGTACAGTGGATGACACCACAAAATAAATAGGCTTGAATCTTAGCGAAAGTCTAAAGGTCAGTTCTTCAAAAAACGGTAAGATGATTCCCCCAACTAACAACAGAACCAGTGGAGAAAACCGTTCTGACATACTTATACTTTGTACATTCTTGGGATCATATACAAAAGCAAAAAATAAAACTACCGGGATAAGTAATACTAACTTCAAAATATACAATCCAATAGCATCATAAATTTTGGTTTTTGTAGATTTTTCTTGATTTTTTTCAAGGGTAGGGCTTTTAATAAAATTAAAAATCTCACTGAATAAAGAGAAGTAATATCTGGGTTTAATCAAGGGATATTTCATACTTGCATATATTTACTGGGAGACGATCAAAGTATGCATTTGTTACTTTTATATTAATATCATTAAAGAACATTTGGGTAACCTTTTGCCTCATTACGACACCTAATGGTAAACGTGATCAACAAGTAAAAAATCAAATGGGAACATTATTAGAAGACATAAAAAAGCAATCGGACTGGACTGTTAAGACATTTAAATCAGACGGAATTGAATTAGACTATTCAATGGGAAGTTTAATTGAAATTGATCGATTCATTCAGAAGTACACTAAAGATGGACAACCGATTAAAGGCGGACGACTCTCTAAAAACTTTGGAGGAATATTATTTTCAATAGGTGCTTATATAGGAGAAACCATCATAAAAAATGTTCCTGATTCAAAATGGGTTACAGACGACAATGATCCGAATGGAGAAGTGAATATCGAAGTGTGTTTAGCAGATGGAACTCGTTGCTGGCCTATCCAAAAATTAATAAAAAGAGTTCAAAACGGACTCGAGGATGGAATTTATCCATATGCAGTGAGCGTAACTAACAAAAAAGCGGACGAAAAATGGGATGGAGCTTTTTGGAAAATAGAAAGTGACGTTCAACCCATACAACCGAAAAAACATTGGTGGAAATTTTAAAATAAACAAATTAGTTGTAAACACCTTATATTTGATCATTGCATGACACATTATGAAACAACTTTTAATCTATAGCATACTCATTTTTCTATTCTCTTGTAAAACTGATTTCAATAATTCAAAAGCAGTAGTATCCTTTAAAAAAGAACTAGAGGAAACGGAGAGAATCCATAAAGAACTGAACGAAAAAATGAAATACAGCGATAGTGTTATTGAAGAAATTCAAATGATTATCGGAAAAACAACCGATAGTATTGCTGGAGTTCAATTTTCTATAAAATCAAATTGTGATATAAAGACTCTTGCGAAGATTGATTCTCTCATCAAACAAAATATTGAATTAACCGATCAAAATTTTGTCATTTTCTTTGCGAATATGAGCCCTAAATGCTCTAATAATGTGGAATACAGTGAATTTAATAATGAACTGATTTTTAAAACGCTGGAGATAAACCCTAAGAAATTTGTTACCTTTTTAAGTCGAGTTTCAATGAAAAAAGGAATACTACCATTTGTTCTAACAGAATTAGAAAATCCAGTCAACGACGGAATTGATCTGAATACAATTTCCAAGAATCTGGGCAAAACAAAAACAGAAGATCCAAAAACTCAGGCGTTAGTTGCAGAATCCCTTAAACAAGCCATACGAAAGTATAATTAAACGTTGAACCTAAACTTGATACACAAAAACAAAAGCTAACCATAGCTTTTAAACCCTGATAAATGATAAAAAAATTGGCCAAAAAAATGGTCTTGATCATATGTGCGACTCTTTTAGGATATTTGCTGCATTGGTTATACGCCCCTCTTATAGAAAAACATGTTTCTGTATTGGCTTTGATTTTAGTTTTCTCATCTCTAATCATTACCGCTCTTAGCAAACTCTTTTCGTACGTAATGAAATCATTTAAAGTAAAAGGAAATAAAAATTCAACTGTTAAGGTTGTTCATCTCTTAGAATTTTTCACCCTCACATTATATGTAGCATTTGCTACAACTCTGGGT
Source organism: Aquimarina sp. KJ22-3 (assembly GCF_055808215.1). Taxonomy (NCBI): domain Bacteria; kingdom Pseudomonadati; phylum Bacteroidota; class Flavobacteriia; order Flavobacteriales; family Flavobacteriaceae; genus Aquimarina; species Aquimarina sp. KJ22-3. The sequence continues at coordinate 4,912,369 of NZ_CM147859.1, forward strand.
AATATTTTTTGGGCGGTAGGACCACTACTTGGGATCTTGTTCTTATCAACATTATCCACAGGAATTATGAACAAGTCAAGAAAAGTAGAAGAAACGTAAATCTATTTATCTTCAATCTATGGACGCTTCTGAGGATAAAAGATTTAAGCGGATTAAAATTGAGAATGGGGAAATACGAGTCTTTCGACATAATAAAAATTATCAAAAACAATTTGTCGAAATTTATAATTTTTGTGGAAAGTATAAGGGTAAACGAATCTGGAAGGATGGAGATTTTTATAAAAAAATACCTTAAACAATTAAAATATAGATAATCCATAAGGGCTGAATTCTCGTTTTATCATCATCAAGATATACATCACCAGGATCCAGCACAAATAACAGGATTCATTGCAAATTTGCTACCTTAGTGATTTACTGAATTGTTTCTTTCTGGAAATTCGGTAACAGCCACACGTAAAACGTTGTAGGCAATTTGAACAAAAATCAAACTATGAAGAAAAACCCAAAATTATTTTCAATCTTAATTACTTTAATTGTTGCTGCAATTTTGGGCTTTATCGAGATTGGAATTTTTAAAGAATATGGTTGGACGGTATTTCTAATCATTCCTTTTATAATAGGATTCCTTCCGGCGTTTATCCATGGTAGATTGACTGAAACTACAAAACGAGAAAGCTATAAATTGAGTTTTCTAACCCTTGGAATAGTTTTGATAGGGCTTTTGATTTTTGCAATCGAAGGAATGATTTGCATTGCGATGTCCTTACCGTTGTTCGCTTTGCTGGTTTGGTTTGGTTCTTATGTTGGCTATAAAGCAAATATGGGAAAATGGACAAATCCAACCAATACAACAATCGGACTGCTTATTATTTGTATTTCTTCGATGAGTTTTGATTATATCAATGAACCTGAAAATCTGATTCCTATAAGAACAAAAGTAATCGTCAATTCAAATATTGAGAATGTCTGGGAAAACGTCGTTACTTTTGATAAAATCGACGAACCAACCGATTGGATATTTAAAACCGGAATTTCTTATCCAACAGACGCCACGATTCAAGGAACTGGAGTGGGCGCAATACGATATTGTAATTTTACTACTGGTAGTTTTGTGGAGCCAATCACAACTTGGGATGCCCCAAACCTATTACAATTTGATGTAAAAGAACAACCCATCCCTATGAATGAGTTTAATCCTTTTTGGGAAATTCATCCACCACATTTGGATGGTTATTTCAGATCACACAAAGGTCAATTTAAACTTACTGCAATAGGAGCAAACCAAACAGAATTAGAAGGAACAACCTGGTACAAAATAAACATCACACCAGAAATTTATTGGAAAACCTGGTCTGATTTTATAGTTCACAAAATACACAAACGAGTTTTGAACCATATAAAAATAGAAGCCGAAAAAAATAGTGCTTTACAATAAGATATATGAATCAAATTCTGTCTTATCTCATCCTTTTCTCTTGTTATCTGATCTATGGACAGCAAAAGGAAATTTGGTGGGATAGAGATTTGCCAAGATTAAAGTTAGCTATCCATTCATGACTACTTTGATGTTCGGGTAACATTTTTCCTAGCCCGAACACCTAGATTAAAAGCTATCAAACATAAAAAGAAACTTATGGGTTGGAATATAACTGCTACTTTTATCAAAAATATAGGAAATCTTGAAGTTAATATTGGGTTATTGGAATCGTTAGGGTTTCGAGGTTTCAAATACATTGGAGAAACAGATTTTAATATTGGTCCTGAAATAGGAGAAACCCATGTCACCATACAAAAGGGTAATTTGATTATTGCGAATGCAGATTTGTGTTGGCAATTTGCAAAACCAAAACAAAGTCCAACAGAACAAAAATTTCTTGCCAGGTTTCCCAATTCTGAAATAATTCAAATATCAGTGAGTCATGGACTTTCTTATTGCGTATTCCAAAACGGAAAAAAAATTAGGTTAAGAGAAGCTGGAGATGAAATTTATCAAGACGTTGGAAATGCTTTGCCTGAAGAAGTTTTTATAAGAACCCAACAACTTATCCCAAAAGAAGATTTAGCCGAAATGCGTCAAGATATGACAGAAGAAGAAATACAAAATCATATTGAGTCCGAAGTGACCTATGAAACCGCTTTTGAGCTAACAAAAAGAATATTTGGTAAAAGATACGATGAATTTGAATTGTCTGAATATGAAATGAAAGGATTAAAATTCATTAATCCATACGTAGCTTTGGAAAAAGATTACGGGAAGAAAGCTGAATTACAATTTGTACAATAAAAGTTTTACAACAACCTTATTGTTTATTGTTATTTTAAAGACAAACTATGAAAAAACAACTAAAACCCATTTTAATTATTGCCGGAACTCTCTTTGTTCTGTACCATATTTTAAGTTGGTCTAGGATTTTTACCATGTATAATAATCCTACTTTGGCAAATGAGCCTAATTTAAAACTTGGTTCTTTTATGTTTGCCACTAACTTAATAGCGGCAAAAAACGGCGATTTTGTTTGCTACCAATATCAAGATGAAGTGCTGGGTAAACATATAAGAGTTCATAGACTTTGCGCAATAGAAAATGATACCATTGAAATTAAAAATGGTATTCTTTTTATCAATGGAAAAAATGTAGATCAAGGATTGGATCTCGTTCACTATTATGAACTAACATCAGACGAGTTAAGTAAAATAAAAGACTCTAAAAATGTAAAGGAAAATCCTCATATTCTCAGTATAGACAAAAACAAAACACTGCTTCCTCTTGAAGATAGTTTTGCAAAATCAAATGGATTGACTACAAAAAGGTTAATTGAACAAAAGGGTAAAACGGATAATTCTATTCGTGAAACCTTTGGTCAAAATTGGAATAAAGACCATTTTGGTCCACTAATCGTCCCGAAAGATAAAATTTTTGTACTCGGAGATAATAGAGACAACTCTGAAGATTCAAGAAGGATTGGATTTATCAATAAATCAGATATTGTTGGAGTAATTATGAAGTAAATGGGAAACAAAAACTAAAAAAGTTTAACCAGTAATAACGTTGGCAAACAGTAAGGAATATGAAAATAGTAAGTCATCTAATTTTAGTTCTTCTTTGGGGAAACATTTTTGCTCAAGAACTAAAAACGATAGACACCAAAGTTTCTAGAAAATTAGATTTTGGACCCGAAGTCCAAAAAGAATGGGCAATTCGAGATAAAGCGATGAAGGATCTTGAAGAAAACACAAGATCTTGGGACCAACTAACCGAAAACGAACATTCAATACTTCAAAAGTATGGCGAAGTTTATGACAGTATGTGGGACGTAATTGGAGGAGGATGCAGTTGGTATTGCGGTGCAGGAGCATATCAAGTTACTACCTCATCTCAATTATCCTCGCAGGGAAACAACAATTACGAATCGAATAACCTAAGGGATTTTAGTTTTAAAACAGCATGGGTTGAGGGGGTTGACGGTTATGGTATTGGCGAGTATATTGAATACAGCTTCGAACCAACTCATCCAAGATTGACCAAAATAATCTTGGTAAATGGATATGTAAAAAGTAAAAAAGCCTGGAAAAATAACTCGAGAGTTAAAAAAATCAAGCTCTATCTCAATGATACCCCCTATGCAATTGTTAACCTGAAAGACATGTATGCCGAGCAATACATTGAGGTAGATCCCATTGGACATTCAGACAGAAAAGATGTTGAAAAATTAAAACAACAAAATAGGTTCACTCTCAAATTTGAAATTCTAGAAGTTTACAAAGGGGAAAAATATGAAGATACGGCAATAACAGAAATATACTTCGGTGGGCTTGATGTGCATTAAATGCATTTACTGACACCGAGTATCAGAACTGGCTACAGAATTCTTTTACTCAACAAATGTATGTAGGTGCTTTTTGCGTAGACATTAGAAATTCACCCGCATTCATTTCTTTAACAATAAGGGAAAGGATATATATTCTGATAACAAGCACTACCCTATACATGGCAATTAACCCTTAAAATCATATGATAAGAAATTTAACCATTCTAGTATTCTTTTTTGGTCTTTTTGTCAAGACCCATGCAGAAACCAGAACAATCCATGTTTTTGTAGCGTTATGCGATAATGAATTTCAAGGTATTGTACCAGTACCTGAAAAAATCGGAAATGGCAAAGACCCAAAATTGAATTTGTATTGGGGAGCTGGCTACGGAGTCAAATCTTTCTTTAAATTAAAAACTAAAAATTGGAAACTCGTAAGACAATCAAAACCTTCTAACCCTCTAATCTTAGACAGGTTGATGTTTAAGCATTCTACCGAAGATATATACCTGCTTGCAGATGCCTATGATGGAGAAAAAATAAAAACCTGTATCGAAGACTTTTTAAAAGCTTCAAATGCACAAAATGGATTTACAATAAAAGAAAACAACTTGGAACTCAATTTTGGAGGAGGTGCTGATTTAATAGCCTACGTAGGACATGACGGGCTGATGGATTTTGAAGTAAATATCACCTATAACAAAACGACCGAAAAGAAAAAAGACGTCATTATCTTGGCATGTTTTAGCAGAAACTATTTCTCTCCAGAAATAAGAAAAGCAAATGCCAATCCTATTTTATGGACTACGCATTTGATGGCTCCAGAAGCATACACATTAAAAGCAGCGATTGATGGTTGGATAAACAACGAAAATGGTCAACAAATAGATGAGAGGGCCGCTCAAGCGTATAATAAATATCAAAAATGCGGGATACGGGGTGCTCGAAATCTATTCACTACTGGATATAAAAACTAATCACAAACCGTGTAAGAATGCATCAAACCGTATTTTACACTAAACTGGGTTATTCTAATTAAGTATATGGGAAAGAAATTGGATTTTATTACTCCTGAACTAAAAAGTTTTATAGAAAATCAGAAAATCTTTTTTGTGGGCACTGCAGCAACCAATGGAAGAGTCAATGTGTCTCCAAAAGGAACAGATTCTTTTAGGGTTATTGATAAAAACAAAATAGTTTGGTTGAATTTAACGGGTAGTGGAAATGAAACTGCTGCACATGTAAGAATCAACAATAGAATGACTATCATGTTTTGTGCTTTTGAAGGAAAACCTTTGATTTTAAGGTTATATGGGATAGCACACATGTATCATAAAAGAGATCCTCAATTTCATCAATATTCCAACTTGTTCCCAGAAAATGTAGGGGCCAGACAAATTATAGAAATGGAAGTGGATCTGGTCCAAACTTCTTGTGGCTTTGCTGTACCATTTATGGATTTTAAACAAGAACGAACAACTTTAAATTCTTGGGCAGAAAAAAAGGGAGGGACAAAATCGAAGACTACTGGAGAGACAAAAACACAACAAGTATCGATGGTTTTGAAACCAAAATTTTTGACGATTAAAAGCTAAATGAACAATAGGAAGCGTTAAAAAAGAGAAAAATCACAAATGAAAAAAGTAGTTAAAGTAGCTTTATTCACCCCACTAACTCTGATTGTGTTGGTATTGGTATTTTTATCAATTACACATTCTCCAACGTATGTGTATCGACTTATAACAATGCATGTAGCCGATGTCTATGACTATAAAAACTTTGAAAACAGAGTCATCAAAGGCGCTAAAAACTTCGACAGTTTTGAAGAAAAATATGAAGAAACTTACGTAGAGTCTTTATTCGATGGTAGAGTTAAACAATCAGGCTTTACAAGCTTTGATGAATGGGTAGAAAAGTCGCAAACTACGGCACTAATTTTTATTCGAAAAGATACCATACTTTATGAAAAATACTTCAATGGATTCTCTAGAGATTCTTATTTCCATTCTCAATCGGTAGCAAAATCATTTATTTCTTTTTTAATAGGAGCTGCTATTGATGATGGTTTAATACAAAGTGTTGATGACCCGATGACCCAGTATATTCCAGAATTAATCCAACGAGATCCTCGTTTTGAAAAAATTACCATTAGAAACCTGCTCGAAATGCGTTCTGGACTCGAATACAACACAAGCTATCTCCCGGGAACAAACATTCATTCTCCCTGGCATGATGAAGCTGTTGGATACTACCATCCCAATGTTAGGAAGTTACTGCTCAAAAAGCTAGACATTGAGTCCGAACCTGGTAAAACATTTGAGTACAACAACTATAATACAAGTTATCTGGGTCTAATTATAGAACGAGCCACAGAAAAAACGGTGTCCAAATATCTGGAAGAAAAGCTATGGTCACAAATTATGGAGTACAATGCCTTGTTTTCTATAGACAGTAAAGATTCTGGTTTTGAATACATGCCCAGTAGGCTAATTGCAAGAGCAATAGATTATGCACGATTTGGTCGGCTTTTCCTAAAAATGGGAGATTGGAATGGCAATCAAATCATTTCGAAGGATTGGGTAATACAATCAACTCGAGAAGACACCACGATTTCTCGCGACAATTATCCTGATTGGTTAGGTCGCGGATGCAAACACACCTATTATTCTTATCAATGGTGGGGAAACGCCAATTGTGATGGTACTTTTCAATTTTTTGCCAACGGAAATCTAGGGCAAAACATTTACGTCATCCCTGATAAAGAAATCATTATTGTACATTGTGGAAATTCATTACAACATTATAGTAGTGACTGGGATTTAATGAGAATTGCCGAAAAGATGAGATAAGGGTACTCAACAAAAGCCAATGGATTTTTTGCAGATGAAATTTAGATATCCATGTATTTATCTTTAAAAGTAATCAGAAAGATATGAGCCAATATTATAAAATAGTGAATCTTGACAAAAAGGAATTTTTTCCGCCAGATGTTTTTAATGATGGATTGAAATTAGGAGCTATGATGAATGGGATACATTCTTATGTGATTGGTAGACTTTTGTTAGCCAATTTCGATATGAACACAACCATCTTAAAATTCCGATCTGGGTATTGGTCCGGGGATAGAATAGTAATCGTAGGAGATGAATCCGGCACTAATTTCTTTGGTTTACAAACAGAATTTAATCTAGAAAACTACAATCTTTTGAATGATTTAGTAATCTCAGAATTTGAAAATATTGGAGCAAAGTTATTGTTCTCTTTTATTGATGACAACAATTTCCGGAAGCTGATTTTAAAGCAGATTACAAATGATGATCAGTACTACGCCCAAATTGGGTTTTTGGTGCATCAATACTCAGACAACGCTAACGAATTAAAGAAATTTCTCGTTCAAAATTTCGGAAATCATTGGGAGAAAAAAGCTAAAGAAATTTGGGAGGATAAAAAAATGACCTTTATCCCATTAAATGCATAAAAAACACAACAGAATAAGATATTAATTCATTGTAGCTAAATCCCTTGCAGTTTTGTTACTTTGGCACTCAAGCGGAACTTCCACTTTAGAAGTTTTACAGATTCAAATTTTAAAAGTTATTAGTAATTAAATGACTGACCAAGAAATCAAGAATAGCATTTCTGACAAAGCACTTCGCTATGGAGTGCCTTCAGATCATTCGATGCTGTACGATGATTTGCCCGTAGCATTTAAAAATGATTTTGAAAAAATAATAGAAGGCCGAAATTTTGGTTACCCCATCGTAAAGTATGGACATCCCAATGGAAATTGGGTCATTATCGGAACCAAGGAAATATGCTGGCAAGATGATCAATTGCATTTTCTTCCTATCGGCGAATTGACATTTTTTAGTGTTCCAGAATCCGAACACAAAAGAGCGAAGGAAATTCAGCCCAATAGAATGATTCGAAAATTTGAATATGAAATATTAACAATAAACACTTTAGATGGAAGATCATTTAATATCTGGCTAAATAAAGGCGCGGATTATTATGGATTCTGGCATATGATAATAAGATTTTTGAATTGGAGAAAAGATAACAATACGCTACAAAGCAACTAGAATATTCTATGATTTATAAAAGTTATTCTTGAATACATTAAAAATGAAATTTGATTTAAAACCTCATGTCGGAGCTGGAAATATTAATTTTGGATCAACCCGAAAGGAGGTGCATTTAATTCTAGGTGCTCCTCAATATTCTTCAGAAAAAACAGTCATTGATTATGGCGAACTTTCAATACCTGCACCTGCCAAAGACGGCTATTTTGACAATGAGATTCAAATAACTTTTGACGAAAATAATGCAGTCGACTTTATAGAGTTTTCCGGTAAAAATGCGAAACACATAGAGGTGTATTTAAATGGAATTGAAGTTTTCAAAACTCCTGCTCAAAAACTGATCAAACAAATTACGGATACAACCAATGCGAAGTTTGATAAAGAGGAAAAAGAAATCCCATATTCTTATGTGTACCCATTAATTGACTTAGCCGTTTGGAGGCAGGTAATTCCTGAATTAGACGAAACCAAAGAAATCATTTCCGACTCCGACGAAGGTAAATACTTTTGGACCATAGCCATCGGTAAAAAGGGATATTATAAAAAAAGAGCATGAACTACATTTTGACAATTCTTACAGGACTTGTACTGGTAACAAGCTGTACCAATAGGACAAAACAGGGAGGAAAAAGAGAGTTGGTTCCAAATCCTGAGAAATATGTGCATGATGGATATTTTGAACAACCGGATACTCTCAAACCCAGATTCAAACCGGATACCGCTATAGGGCAAATAAGCCTGATCAATTCTGAAAATGTGGACACTTATCTTGGAGAAAATGTGATGGAGAAACTTGCGGATGAAGTAATTCCTTACTCAAATGTCATTTCAAGGGATTCAAAACAACAATTAACTTTTTATTTCCACCCTGGCAGAGTAAAAAAAGAATTTTCAGAATTCGAAGTGAGTTATCTTACTCGCAAAGACAGAAATGCTCGAGTGTTCAAAGAAAAAGAGTTCATTACCGAAAATGGGATAAAACTCGGTATGACTATGGGAGAATTTAGATCCATAAAAGGAGAACCAGATACTATAATCAATGGTAAAACAACCATCTTTCATTACCAGATTGATGACTTTGAAAATTCTGAGTTTTTAAAAAAATACAACATGCCAATTTATTATGCAGATTATAAATTTAAGAACGGCTATTTGAACGAATTTAGATTTGGATTTCAATATCCGTGAAAAAGTATATACTGCAACCAATATGATATATACGTTACAAGTAATTAAATAAAACATGAAACCTATAATCACGACTTTATTACTGACTCTATTCTTTTTGAAGGTAAGTTTTGCTCAAGATTCAAAATCAAATCATCTACCCTCTGATGGAAAGTATCGATATGATATTGCATTTGCAGAGTGGGGAGGCAAATCAATGGGAGAAAAAGTAACAGTAATTATTAATAAAGGAACGATAAAAGTCATTTATGAAGGTGATGGACAATTGACACTCACAAAAAAAGGTGAAATCTTAGATGAAGGTAAGTTATTACAACATAAATCTGGAGTATGGATAATAACTACAGACGAAAACGATATTAATGCAGAGGAAGTTGGTGGATGTTCAGACGGGCCTAGGGTCATCGACTTTGAAAAAATGAAATTCTGGATGTGCTAGAAAAACTATTCACCATTGGAACAAAAGTGATGAAATTAAAAAGTATCCTATCAAAATATCAAAAATACTTACTTGTAATTGCTATTGTAATATCTTCTATAGCTGTTTCGATACGATCTAGTGAGGGGGAAGTTAAATTAGTCTTACGCGATTATCCTTTCCTCATTTTCTTGATGGTAGTAATAAGCTCATTCTTAGTGATCATCTATATTCAGATAACCAAAAGAAAAATCGAAACGCTTTCGGATCAAATAAGGAATCAGTCCAAAACTAAAAGTGAAGAAATTGAGGTACTTCTACATGAATTAACGGGGAGGCAGCGAGAAGTTTATAATTTAATTCTTTCCGGAAAGACCAATAAAGAAATAATTTCCGAACTATTTATCGAACAAAGCACGCTGAAATCACATATTAATCAGATATACAAGAAGCTAAACATTAAAAGCAGGAATGAATTAAAATCAAGATTAAAAACCTAAAATTTTATCTCAGGGTATAAAATCAACCTTTTATCAACCCCGTATAACTTGTTCATATAGACACATCTCATGAAATTGCCGACAACAATTTTAATCAAAACTATATGTATATGAAAAGCAGTTTATTATACGTTTCCATGTTTCTAATCATCTTGTGTCTTCCTTTTAGTGGAGATGAAAATGAGATACGTTGGTTATGGTCAGATCTCATTGAGGTCCCTGTAACATTACTTTGTACTTCATTGACCTGTATCGCATTGTATTTGTTTCAAAAAGAATCAACACAAAAACGCACTAAGAATGGTGCAAAACCAAGTTTGAAAAGTAAACGACTGTAGTTATTTGTTTTTATAACTACTTAAGCTTGGTGGATCCAAATGCTAAATAAGGCCCTTAATAAGGTTTTTTTCATACGAATTCGTTATTTTTAAAGTTTAACTCCTGTTGTAACCCTAAATACACCTACTTTGAAAATTAAAAAATTCTGGAAACGAATTTTATTAGCACTACTCCTGATCCCCATAATAGTAGTGGGAGGGCTAATGCTATATATCCAGAGCAACCAATCCGAAATCATTAAAGGAGAGATCGCAAAGCTCAACCAGGAACATCAAGGTCTTATTCGTGTTGGTGAAAGTGAATTATCTCTTTTTGGCAATTTTCCGTATGTCTCTATCAAGGTTTATGATGTTGGCATTTTTGAAACTAAAGCAGACAATGCACCTGTTATCATGGATGTAAAAGACATCTACATTGGTTTTAACCTCATCGATATTGTAAAAGGAAACTACGACATTCAATCTTTAATTATAGAAGAGGGAGTATTAAATCTTGTTATTCACGAAAACAACACCACAAATATTCAGAACTCTTTGGCAAGTACCTCAGAAACAGAAACTCCTTCTACCAATATTCATCTTAAAAAAATAAAATTTAAAAACCTGGATATCCATACCCTGGATGAAGCCACCAACACAGATGTTGAAAAATTCATGTATGCCGGTACAGGTGGTTTTAGTCAAAAAGACAGCATCATTGCGGGGCATATTGACACTCATTTTGAATTAAATGTGATCAAAGATGGGGATACCACTTTTATCCATAATAAACACTTTGAAGTGCATACCGATGTTGTATTTAATGAATCTACCGGTATTCTCGACATACAACCCTCTGGTATTGCCATGGAAAATGGGGATTTTGAGTTAGAGGGATCTATCGACACCAAAAATGATGTAGACCTCGACCTTTCTATAAAAGGTACCAAGCCTAACTTTGATATGCTTATTGCCTTTGCTCCTACAGATGTAATCCCTGTTTTGGAAAAATATAGAAATGCTGGTGAGATCTATTTTAATGCTACTATCCAAGGGCCTGCCAACAAAGGGAACCGACCTTTTATCAATGCTAATTTTGGAGCTGGAAAAGCCTATTTGGAAAATACTCAAAGAGCAAAAAAGATAGATCATATGGGCTTCAACGGTCATTTTACCAATGGTGTCAATAGAGATGCCAGTACCATGGAATTCTCGCTAACCGATATGACGGCATCTCTGGAAAAAGGAGAGTTTGAAGGGTCTATTTTGGTAAAGAATTTTGAGTCCCCAGAAGTGGATATGAAAATCAATTCGAATTTCAACCTGGATTTTATTGCTGAGTTTTTTGAACTAGAGCAAGTACAGGAAGCATCAGGAGAAGTATCGTTGAAAATGAATTTTCATGATATTATCGATATTGACCATCCCGAAAAGGCATTGCAACAACTCAATCAAGCATACTTTACAGAATTGATTGTAAAAGACTTAAGTTTAATTTCTGAAGATCTTCCTGCTCCCCTTCACAATTTGAATATCAATTTGGTAATGAACGGCAAAGAAGCCACCTTGAATCAGTTTGAAATGTTGATGGGAAATTCGGATCTATCCATAAGTGGTTTTCTTTCGGACTTACCTGCAATAGTGCATCATACTGCAATCCCAGTAGAAACTCATTTGGATATAGCTTCTAAAAACCTTGATATTGCAGAATTAACTGGTTTCTCAAAACAGGATTCGACGCAAACCGGTGTCGATGAACAAATAAAAGACCTTAGTTTGGGACTTTCTTTTAAAGCTTCTGCCAAAGATTTTACAGAATCTGAATACTTACCCAAAGGGGAATTTTTTATCGATAGTTTATATGCAGACCTGAAACATTATCCGCATAATCTGCATGATTTTCATGCTGATGTATTAATCGATAACAAAGATTTGAAAATTGTGGACTTTACGGGTTATATAGACGATAGTGATTTTCATTTCGACGGGCTCATCCATGATTACGCGTTTTGGATGCAACCCGAATTGAACGGAGATGTAGATTTGGATATCAACCTCACTTCTAAGAAACTAAGACTAGAGGATGTCTTTTCGTATAAAGGAGAAAATTACGTCCCCAAAGAATACCGACATGAAGCTTTTGATGAATTGGCATTGCATTTTGCATCCAGTATGCATTATAAAGACTCTGCATTACATTCTATCGACTTGGCTCTAGACAAACTAGATACAAAAATGAAATTACACCCTTTGCGCTTTCACGACTTTAGGGGAAACATCCATTACGAAGACGAACATCTGGTGATCAAAGATTTTCATGGGGAAATAGGAGCCACCAATTTCAATTTTGCGTTGAACTATTACCTTGGGAAAGACCCACAAATAAAGAAAAGGGACAATTACTTCGAGTTAAAAGCAAATTATATCGACTTTGATGCCCTGTTTAATTTCGATTTAAATCCACCAAAATCTACAGCGGCTGTGGCTTCAAAAACTGCAGATGTAAAAGAACATGCAGAGGCCTTCAACTTATACGAATTGCCATTTACAGATATGCAATTTAAAGCAGATATTGCTCATTTTATTTATCATCGAATAGATCTCCAAAATATCAAAGCAGATTTAAGAACTACTCCAGATCATTACATCTATATTGATACTTTACATATGGATGCAGCGGGAGGAAATATTCGATTAAATGGATATTTTAACGGTAGTGATCCTAAACATATCTACATGCAGCCGGATTTGGTGATGAACAATGTGGATTTGGATAAATTACTATTCAAATTCGAGAATTTTGGACAAGATCATCTCGTTTCAGAAAATTTACAAGGGAAACTCACCTCCAGAATCAAAGGAAAAATCAGAGTATACCCAGATATGGTACCAGATCTGGATCAATCTACCTTAGAAATGGATGTAAAAGTATTGAACGGAAGATTAAAAAATTACGACCCTATGCTAGCACTTTCAGACTATATGGGAGATCGAAATCTGCAGAACATTCGGTTTGACACCTTGCAAAACAGCTTGGATATCAAGAAAGGAAAGATTACCATTCCTGCGATGACCATCGAGTCCACTTTGGGTCATATGGAATTATCTGGCACTCATGACAACAATCAAAATATCGATTATTATTTACGTATTCCCTGGAAAACAGTACGCAAAGCCGCCTGGCAAAAATTATTCGGAAACAAGAAAAATGATTCCATCAGTACCGGGCAAGAAGATGAGATTGTCGAAGTAGATCCCAACGAAAAAATAAAATACCTCAACCTCAAGATTAAAGGGAATATAGATGACTACAAGGTATCCTTAGGAAAGAAAAAAGAAAAGTAACATTTTTCATTGCCCCCGAGCAAATATTTTGATGTTGTCTATCCAACAAAAAATCTGAAAAGAATCACTTTATATGAATAAAAGAAATTGCATTGAGATCGATAACAAGACAGTTAGGAAACGTAAGGGGTCTCCTATCTTTTTTATAATGTTTCTTCTATTACTTTCTTTTCTTCATCAAGCAGTAGCACAATCATCAGATTCGATCACGACAACAGAAGTGACCTTCGAGAGTGAAGGAGTTACCCTGGCAGGCACCTTATATGCTCCCAAACAACCTGATGCTGCTGTAGTGATTGTACACGGCTCTGATCGTGTTCCCCGAATGCCTCAGTTTGCTGAGTTATTAGCCAAAAACAACTTGTTGGTCCTCACTTATGATAAACGTGGAGTTGGAGCATCTGGTGGAGTGTATGCGGGTCCCGAAGTGGGCACTAACAATATCAGTACAGATAATTTAACGCTATTAGCAAAAGATGCAAACGCCGCTGCGCAAATCATTCATCAACATCACAACAATGTACCAATAGGTTTGGTAGGTTTTAGTCAGGCAGGGTGGATCATCCCCATTGCTGCCCACAATAACCCACTGATTGAATTCATGGTGTTATTTAGTTGCCCTACCATTACCACACTCGAACAACTGAGATTTCAGTTTTATACCAATGGAAGAACCAATTTTTGGGAAAATCATACCGAAAAAGATGCACGTTATCATATCAAAAATGATCCCGATCAATATCAATTTACTGCTACGGATCCAAAAGACATGTTGAGCAAACTTTCAATTCCGGGATTATGGTTATTTGGCGAAAAAGACATTCAAATCCCTGTAAAAATGGGTATGGAACATTTAAACACCTTTAAAGCGCAAGGCAAACCGTTTGAATATGCACTTTTCCCAACATTGGGGCACAATACTGCTTTTGCAGATACGACAGAACCGGTTGATATTTCTATTCATTGGATACAACAAAAGGTTTTGAAGATTAAAAAAATGCGAGATAAAGAATAAAAATCCATTATCAATTTTGAAAAAATATCTATCCTCATTTTACGAAGTAAATGAACCCATTCTGGAGTCGTATATCTCTAATTGGTCGGCATGTACTGTACCCAAAAAGACGATCATCAGCGAATCCGGAAAAACGGAACGATACCTGTATTTTGTAGAAGAGGGGATTCAAAAATCATATTACTTAAATGATGGCAAACAGCATGTGATGTTTTTTGCATATGCACCTTCCTTTAGTGGTGTTGTCGAATCTTTTCTCACACAAACGCCTTCAAAATACTACCTGGAAACTATTACAGATAGCGAGTTGCTGCGCATACCTTTTGCCAAACATGCCGAATGGATACAAAAGCATAGAGAATTGGAGACACTCTTCAGAAAAATTACCGAATCTTTTTTACTGGGAATCATTGAACGACATCATGAATTAATGGCTTTTAATGTGGAGACTCGTTTTAGAAATTTTGCACAAAGAAGTCCTCATTTGCTCAATATGGTTCCTCAAAAAGATATCTCCTCTTACTTGCGAATAGACCCTACCAATTTCAGCAAATTAATCAACTCAATCAACATCTAGAAATCTTGGTTTTTACCAAGATCTAGCTTGAAGACGTTTTAGAACTTTGTCATCATATCAATGACAAAAAAAGAAAACTATGACAAATCAAGAAATTGTAATCCAATTCTTAAACGGCTTCAATGACCCTCAACGTATTCATGAATCTTTGGCTTTACTGGCAGATCATTATCGATTCAAAAACCCTATGGTAGCGCTTAATGATAAAACCGAATTTATCGCATTAGCTACTGAAATGGGTAAAGTATTAACAGGTGTAAAACTGATCAGTACTGCCCAAAATGAAGATTGGGTAGCTACGTATTACGAATTTCAATCCTCTATCCCAGGTTTGGAAAGTAATCTTGCTTCAGAATGGTTTCGATTGGAAAAGGGCATCATTCAAGAGTCCATTTTGATTTACGATGCCTCCAAATGGCGAAAAGTGTATGAGCAAATGAAAGCATAGAACCATTGCTGATCAATTACAAATGCAATAGCGGTTTGAGTTTATGATCAAACCGCTATTTTGTTTATTTAATTATCTTGGCAGACCAGAAGTTAAATCGCATCTATCCAAAACTTGTTATGTATCATTCCAAAAATATGTTGATCAAAAAATATACTCCCGAGTGGATTACAAATTTTACCGATTTAAAAAATGAAATTGCAAAGGGCTTAAGCGGGTTGGCATATCATATAGAACATGTGGGGAGTACCTCGGTTCCTAATTTGGATGCAAAAGATATCATCGATATGGATATCATCTATGAGCTTGAATCAGAATTTGAGAAAATAAAGGCAGGATTACTTAAAATTGGATATTACCATAACAGGAACCAAGGCATTGAACAGCGTGAGGTTTTTAAACGAACAGGAGCGTTCAAAAATGAAGTTCTGGATAATATAACACACCATCTTTATGTTTGCCCTGCAAACAGCAAAGCCTTAGAACGACATATTTTGTCCAGAAATTATCTAAGAAAAAATGAGTGGGCAAGATTGAAATATCAAGAGATCAAGTATGAACTTGCAGAAAAAGCCGATCAAAATAAAACCATCTATGCCGAATTGAAGGAGCGTTATGTAAATGAATTCATAGATCTCATCATTAAAAAGGAAAAACAAACACACGAAAAAAGATTGTAACCAGTGAAGAAAAAATCTTTGGTAATAACAATCAAGCCAGGAAATAGGTAACATTTTATCTTCTTACGATACCTATGTATTAAACATTAGTTGCAATTCCAAAATGAGTAGAGTACGAAATTTCCTGACTGAGTTAGACGATTATGAATTGGCATATTTTGCCAAATTCAAATTGCTGACGTATATGAAAGCAACTCAGTTGGAAATACAAGCATATTTGACAGAAAGAAATCTAACCGAATCCAAAATGGAACAGCTAATTGCTGAACATCGACATGCAACATTAGATGACGAAAAAGAAAGATGCCCTAGATGTTATTCTGACAAAATCAGAAAAGATCAGGTAGAATGGACCGACACAGCAGGTAAAATTGGATATGCAGATGAGATTGCAACACTAGATGGTCTAGCTGGACGTGCAACCTATACCGATCAAGCGATTTGCAATGTTTGTGGGTTTTGGCTATCTGATCCAAATCATGAGAAAGGAAAATCCATTTTGAAAACGATTTGGGAGTATCTGACCAGCAATTCCTTAGGAACGTAAAAATAAAGATTAGCACACGGGCTATGAGCCTTGTACAAGAAATGGAATTCGTAACGATTTCCCTATCTTGGTGCTTGAGTGATATATTTCCAATATACCTAACTTATACAATCGAAACAGACAATCATTATGAAATACGACGATCATTTTAAAATTTCTTGCGAAAAAAGAGACAACTATTGGAAAAGTATTGGAGAACCTTTTTCTGATGTTGTAGGGAACATGATTAATCCATCCTTTATGGGAGGTCCCAGATGGCCGTCTATGAGACAAGCGCATATCGGAGTTCAAACCGATCAGGGAACGATTATCGCTACCGATGGGTTGAGCGATCCTTATGATGACTTCGATACCAACGCAGACAATCAAGGTTATAATGGTATTGGAATTGAGTTGTATACCATAACGGACAATAAGTACACCAGCATTCAAGAGATCATTGATTCCTGGGAGTTTAAAATTTTAAGGCAAGTAAGCAGTATGGCGGCTTCCAATCCAAATATCTCCTATATGCTGAATGACTATACCTACCTGTCTTCGGCTGTAAGCGGAGATGGCTTACCGAGTGCCTTCTTAGGAAAAAATGGAGAGGCCGGTGTTTTAATGGGATTAAAAACCAACGAAGTTTCAGATAAAATTCAATTAAGTATTGAAGAGGTAATGTTGGTCAATGTAGTTCTTTTAACCAAGAAAGAGCTAGCATATATTATGCAAAATGGCGCCAAAGGTAGAATTGAAGTTGCAGAAAAATTGATGGAACAAGGCTATTACAAATTATTAAACGATAGGCCGTCGGTGGTATAAACTAGGTAACTAACAATTAATTATCAGAAGTAATTGTTTCTCCACTTGTGGGGATATGAATACTATTATATCTGGTACTCATTGTTATTTTTACCTAGATACTCATGGCGAAATTCTGTAAAGGGTTTCAAACGACATACATTATACTTTGTGAACCATTAAACAAGAAAGTCTACATGAAAAATTTGATTTTGAGATTTGCGCTCCCATTAACCTTTATTTCATTTGCGCTCATAACAAAATGGTGGTACGGAGTCGTAATCGATGGACCAGATGTATTTTTGTATGGATTCCCTATGATTTATAAATGTTCGGCATTCCATACTTCATTGGCTACACAGTACTTTTTATTAGAACTAATCGTTAATCTAGTAACTTACTTTGCTTTTTGGTTAATCATCGGTGTATTCATCAATAAAATTTGGACGATTCACATTCCACGTAAAATTTCTATCCTATTTTGGATAGGGTGTTCTCTGGTTATTACTGGAACCTTGTTTATATCATATGAATTTAATGATGTGTATCTAACGAAACGTGACTTTGAAGTCAAAATATTTGATAGCGGTTGCTCCATACTCGAACAAACTCCTGACAGAGAAAAATACCTCAAGGAAGTACAAGAATGGTTTGAGAAATAAAACATAACAAATAGAAATCAAATACAAAATGCCTAATACTTTTCCCATTTTAAAATCCGAACGTGTAACCTTAAGACAATTTGCACCGTCAGATATAGAAAACGTTTTTAAAGGACTTTCTCATCCTGATATTATAAAATATTACGGAGTTAGTTTTGATAGCCTGGAGGCAACAAAAGAGCAGATGATTTGGTTTGCTGACCTCGAAAAAAACGAAAAGGGTATTTGGTGGGCAGTTTGCTCAAAAGATGATGGAAAATTTCTGGGAGCAGGAGGACTAAACGATCTGAGTACAAGCAATAAAAAGGCAGAAATTGGGTTTTGGTTGTTACCAGAACATTGGGGCAAAGGATTAATGACAGAAACCATGCCCCTCATCCTAAAATACGCTTTTGACACCCTTGGGTTACACAGAATTGAAGGTTTTGTAGAAACAGAAAACCTGAATTGTAAAAAAGCATTGGCAAAACTTCAATTCAATTTAGAAGGTACTATGCAAGACTGTGAGGTTAAGAACGGAGCATTTATCAGTATCGATATTTATGCAAAATTAGCAGATAAGTAAAGTGTATTGCAAGGTATCGGTTAGTGTAAAAACAGAAAAATTAGGCTAATGGATATTTCAGAAAAAATCTTGATCACTAGAAAAGAAAAAGGCTTTACGCAACAAATTCTGGCAGACAAAGCCAACTTATCCTTAAGCACCATCAAACGGATCGAAAATGGGAAAGTGGTCCCTAGAGTTTATACCTTAACTATCTTATCAGAAATATTGGAAGTAGAATTACTTCCTGTTTCCTTAAGCAACGAAAAAAGTGAAAATGAGGTAATCACTCTACTAATATCCACACTTCTAACTTTTCTTCCGCCTCTCCATATCTTGTTTCTGTTAAGGTATCGATCAAAAAGCAATAAGAATTTGAACCAACTCTTGGTATTTCAAAGCTATTCTTTTATCCTATTCTTGGTATTACTATTCCTTGTACCTGGTATTACTTATATCCTTACAGGGCAAAAGATGTATGGCCAATATAATAGTCAGTTGATATTATATATCTCTTTTATTGTCTTCAATACGATTTCATCAATATACTTGATAAAACCAGTCAATTCTGAAAAAGACACCTCAATGACACCTGACTGATACTAATGGTTCCCCCCTTTTCTAATACCTTGTTTCAAATAATAGTAAAACAGTTCTTGGTATATGAAAAAACTAATTATTTCTATCGTTTTAACAGGAGTTATCACCACTTTAGCCATATTAACAATCTTCGAATTCAACGCTCAGAAAGCGCAGCTTAACGCTAGCAATATCGAAACAATAGATTCTTCTATTTTAGGAGAAAGGCGAAAATTACTGATTCACCTACCCAAAGATTATTCTTCAAACACCCAAAAAAGATTTCCCGTCATCTATGCGCTGGATGCCACGTCCCATGATCGGGATATTCTTAACGCAGCGACGATACTAAGTCTTGCCAAACACATCCCTGAGATGATCATTGTTGGCATTGTAAATGAAGACAGAAATAAAGATTTAACTCCGCACTATATCTCCCAAAGCCAGGATGCTTCTAAACCAGGTAGCGGAGATGCATTCTTAAAATTTCTGGAGCGCGAAGTAGTTCCCTTGATTGACAACAACTATAGAACTACCGATTACAGAATGATCTCTGGTCATTCGAGAGCAGGTCTTTTTGTGTTGTATGCCATGCTAGAAAAACCTACTCTTTTTAACGGATACTTTTGCTATAGCCCTGCATTTTGGAGAGACGATACCATAATTGCTCAAAAATTAGAAGCAGCGATAGCCAAAAACACATTTCACAATTTTATATATCTTAGTCTCGGGCAAGACGAGAACGAGAAGATGAAAAATGGATTTGATAAAGTGATCGAGATTTTGGATCGAGATAATTCAACAGCATTGAAGATGCATTATGAATTTACCCAAAACGCCAATCACGGAACCAATGCTTTTTATTCTATCCCCAAAGCCTTAAGAATTTGGAATGAAAACCATTAGCTTAACATGATTTACCCTAGTATAACGTATAGAAATGAACAAACTCAAAATTATAGTATTAGTCACCATTAGTTTTTTGAGTTGTAAAAATGATCCCGTAAATCTCAAAACGCGGTTCCTGTCTCAGGAGATTCCCAAAGATGTTCCAATGATTTTTAAGCAAGATATCGTTCCTGCCGATAGAATTATACATCGAGGTATATTTAGCCCAGACTTCGAAGCATATTATTATACCTTATCCGATAAGGATTTTCAAAATTTTGACGTTTGTGTCATCCGCAAAGTGGATAGTACCTGGTCTGAGCCCGAAAAAGCTTTTTTCAATACCACATACAACGAACATGGGATGAGTTTTTCTCCAGATGGAAATTCAATCTATTTCAGTTCTACACGACCTGTGGGTATCGATAGCCTACTCTCTACCTGGCATATATGGAAATCAGATAAAGTCAATGGCCAATGGACCAAGCCCGAGTTTGTTGATATTCCAAATTTGAGAGACAAATTGGTATCCCACCCAACCATTACGAATTCTGGCACTTTATATTTTCATTCCAGTAATTTAGATTATAGCGAAATGGATATTTATCGTTCAAAACAACTGAATGGTACATTTCAAAATGCAGAAAAAATCTCAATATCCTTACCTGAGGACACCGGAAAATGCACTCCCTATGTTGCTCCCAATGAGGATTTTCTCATTTTTGCTACGATCGGAAATCAACTGGATTTGCAAGTAAGTTTTAACGATGGACAAGGGAATTGGACTACAACCAAAAGATTAAATAATGCCATCAATAACTTGGGGCAAGGAAATCCGTATGTAACTCCAGATCATCAATTTCTGTTTTTCGCAACTGGAGATCATCATGAGAAAAAATGGAACATAAAATGGGTAAATATTGCGTCTGAATTAAAAATAAACTAGTTCCCTTAAGGTATTTACGGTATTAAAACGTAATTTATACGAATCATTAAATCACCATTCCAAATGAACTAGAAATGACATTCTATCAAGAAAAACTGAATCATATCAAAAATGTCTGTTATTCGAATGATGCGCAGATTAAAGCGATAATAGACACTCGTCATTTCATTGATCATAATTTTGAGAAAGACCTAAAGCTAGACGTTTTATCGCACATACGATTTACTTCCAAATATCATTTACAAAGGCTTTTTAAGAGATATTACGGACTTACGCCAAGGCAATACTTAATTGATAAACGAATTGAGAAATCAAAAGAATATCTAAAAAACGGAATGACCGTTACAGAAACCTGTTTTGCGGTAGGTTTTGAAAGTTTAGGCTCTTTCAGCAAATTATTTAAAACAAAAACAGGGAAATCACCCAGTAAATTTCAAAAAGAGCAAGTTTCGAGAAGCAAATTAGATACAGACTTCTAAACTTTGAAAAACAAATAAAAATAGATCAAAGATGAAAGTAACACTAATTAGCATTCCGGTAAGAGATCAAGAAAAAGCATTACAATTTTACACTGAAAAATTAGGCTTTCTCATCAAAAAGGATGCACCATTGGAGGGAGGAAACAGATGGATAACTTTGGTATCCAGGGAATGGCAAGACGGACCAGAATTATTATTAGAACCAGCTCCAAATCATTTTGAACCTTCCAAAGTATTTCAAGACGCATTGATGGAAGCAGGAATTCCGTATACACAATTTGATGTTGACAGTGTAGATGCAGAATATGAAAGACTTTGTAAGCTTGATGTAGATTTTAGTGTAAAACCAACAGAGATGGGAACTGTAAAATTTGCCGTTTTTAATGATACCTGCGGAAATAACATTCAAATTGTAGAAACACTTTAAATAATTTCATGAAAGAACAAAACGAAATCTCAAATCGTAGAGACTTTATCAAAAAGACCTCATTGTTTGCCATAGGAACAGGTAGTTTACTCACTTTCCCACAGACGACAATGGCAAATACTCTTACTAATCCAGAAGACATTAACATTGTTGGGCCCAAAGAGGGATATAGCCCTCAAATCGGAACGCTTGTTTCTATGATGAACTGGATGCGTATGGTAATACTTTTTCCTGTGAAAGGAATGAGTACGGCAGATTTGGATTATCTGATAGACGACAAGGCAAATTCTATTGGCGCCATGCTATGGCATTTGGCTGCCACAGAAAGATTTTATCAGATCCATACTTTTGAGGGAAGAAAATGGGGAGATTGGGAGGAAGAAGACAAAAAAGACTGGAGTGTTGCTTCTGGACTTGGTGATGAAGCTCGTAAAAAAATAAAAGGAAACACACTTGATTTTTACCTTGAAAAACTAGAAAAGGTTAGAGAACATACGCTTAAGGAGTTTGCTAAACGAGATGATGATTGGTTAATGGAAGTCGATAAAAAATGGCCTTGGGGGCCAACCAATAACTACTGCAAATGGTTTCACGTATGCGAACATGAATCAAATCACAACGGACAGTTCAAATTCATAAAAAGCCGACTTCCATCGGCTAACAAAGACTAAATCCTGCTTTGAACAAATCGGAGACATGGAAACTCATTTTTATCCAACTTATTACTATGATTCATAAATTATGAAAGGATATTATATCATTCTATTTTTCTTAATATTCGGTTGTACCTACTCTAATGAAAAGTAATAAAAAAACATATCTAAGTGGTAAGTCGGTATTCTTTGTATCACTAATTGTAGTCATAATCACTGTGGTCACCGTCTATCTTACCGGAATAAATTACAATCGCAGTATAACTTCCAATTTATATATATCGCTATCTATTATTGCTACTACCCTATTTTCGTTTATGACATACGGCCTTTTTGTAGGAGTTGGGCTAAAAGACGATTTACCTCAGCTTACCGTCCTTGAAACTGGAAATTTAATTGATAAACCTGGATCCTTTTCGGATTTGCCAGATATCGATATTGGTGACGACATAGGAGGTATCGTCCTTTCAATAGTACTCTGGATCGGGTTAATGATTCTTTTCATTATCTTATTGCTATTATTAGAAGCTGTTTTCTGGATTTCAATTTCAATAATTGTTGGAATGATGTATTGGATCTTTTTCAGAGCACTAAAGCTTGTTTTTTCCAAATCCTTAGATACCAAAGGGGAAATTGGAATTTCAGTCTTCTATGCCCTAGGGTATACTACTTTATATACTGGATGGATATTTGGGATTGTATATCTCACTCAAATATTAAAATAAAATATGAGTAAAATTATAGTGAGCCACTTCTTACAAAATAAAATGAATTTAGACGCCATATGACTCCTGAAAGGATCGAATACCTAAGAGGTGATGACAACCTTAAAAAAGATTTTGTAAGAGCAGGAAAACTTTTGCAAAAATTCAATGCGACAGATTACGAACAGGAAGGTATAAAAACAGAAATATTAATTCAACTGCTGGGTACTGTTGGCTCTGGAATTTTTGTGGAGCATAATTTTCATTGTGATTTGGGGTACAATATACATGTAGGTCAAAATTTCTATGCGGGTTTTAATTGTACCATATTAGATATGGCAGCAGTACGAATAGGAGACAATTGCCTGATAGGTCCTAATGTTGGTATCTACACGGCAGGGCACAACATACATCCAGTGGATCGACACAAGTCTGGATTTGCAAAACCCATAACTATAGGAAACAATGTCTGGATCGGAGGACATTGTGTGATTGTGGGAGGCATAACAATCGGAGATAATTCAATTATTGCTGCAGGTGCAGTATTGACCAAAGATGTTCCCGAAAACTCCATTTTTGGAGGAAATCCTGCCAAAAAGATAAAAGATATTACTCTTTGAAAAACAATTGGTAAAAAATTTACAAAAAAGCATGGTAACTTCTTGTGTTGTTCATACACGTACAATAAACGTTTAAAAATAACTCTATAAATGATTGCCATGAAAAACCTAAAATACCTTTTTGTTATTAGTCTACTTCTATTTGTATCCTGTAGCTCTGATGATGATGGTCCAAACAATACCAGAGTAACCAATTTTTTAAACAACTTGGTGGATCAAATGCAAGCTAATTCGATGAATCGAAAGACCATCGATTGGGATAATTTTCGAACTCAGGTTTTAAATGCAGCTGCGGATGCACAAACCTTTGATGAAACTGATGAGGCCGTAATTCTTGCATTGCGGTTACTTGGAGAAAACAGTAGTTTCATCGAAAAAGAAGATGGAACATTTCTTGCTGCCACTCCGTCAATTTGTAGCCTTTCGAATATCTCTCCCGTTACCTCCGTGCCTGATGGTATTGGATACGTACGTGTCAATGGGTTCCGAGGAACAACAGCTGAAGCTGTAGCATTTGCCGAAAATATGCACGAAGATATTAGATCTCAGGATAACCAAAATATCAACGGTTGGATTGTTGACTTAAGAGATAACTTGGGCGGTAATATGTTTGCGATGATAGCCGGTATCGGACCTATTTTGGGAGAAGGAACTGCAGGTTTTTTTATAGATGCAGATGATAATATGCAAGCCTGGTCTTATGAAGATGGAGCGTCCAGATTAGATCAGGGAAGAGTAATAGTAGTACCAAATCCTTATGAATTGATCAATCCCAATACCAAAGTAGCCGTTTTAATTAATAATGGGGTTGCTTCTGGCGCAGAGGCAGTTGCTATATCTTTTATTGGTAGAGATAATACTCGAAGTTTTGGAAGTGGAACCTGCGGTATTGCAGCCGACAATGCTCGATTTTCTTTGTTAGATGGTTCAACATTGTTTTTGGCGGTAGAATCTATGGCGGATAGGAATAAAGTTCTTTATGGATCAATATCCATTACTCCTGATACGTCTACCACAGACGAAAATGTCCTTCAAACGGCTATAGACTATATTAACAACTAAATCGGAAATATTGACTGTATTATCTATGGTTGTAAAAATAAAATAACAATGGTTTGATGATCTCAAACCATTGTTATTTGTATTAGAAAGGCTTCACTTATTGTTAAAAGGTCTTAAAATCCCTTAAAATGACCTAAATACGACATTTTTATACACTGGTAACCTCTATTTTTATGGAATGAGTTTTAACATTCCAAATCCATTTCAACCAGAGCAAACAGATGCAATTCTAAAGTTTGACAATCAAACCTTTATACAATTTCATAAAAAGGAAGAATGCTCCAAACGCCCTATAGAATTAGAACAACATGTCATCACCATAATTCTAAAAGGGAAAAAAGTACTGATCTCGACAGAACAGGAGATCACTGCCGAAAAAAATGAATTGCTTTTTGTGCAAAAGGGAACGTATTTAACTTCGGAGAAAATACTGGAAGATGGAGCGTTTTCTTCTCTTCTATTTTTTATTCATGAAGATTTTCTAAACACCTTTAAGAAAAAATATCATGGTTACTTGACAAAAGTTGCCAATACTACAGTATCAAAAATGTTCAAAGTAGAGCGATCCGAAAATTTGGATACCTATATCAAATCTCTACTCCCTTATTTTGATCATCCTCAAAAGACCGCACAACCTCTTTTACAAATAAAACTAGAAGAATTGCTTCTTAGTCTTTTATTGTCGGACACCAAAAATCAATTTCAAAACTATTTACTATCACTAGATAAGGTTGCTAATACATCTTTTAAAGAAACCATCGAGAACAGTATCTTCAAAAACCTCACTATAGAAGAAAGGGCTTTTTTGTCTAATCAAAGCGTATCAAGTTTTAAGCGGAAATTCAAAGAAGTCTTTCAGGATTCGCCTGCACATTGGTTGAGGGAACAAAGACTAAAAAGAGCAAAGGTTTTGATTAATGCCACTGACAAAAGCATTGCTGATATTTCTTACGAAGTTGGTTTTGAAAGCCCTTCACATTTTATACATATTTTTAAAAAGAAATACGGAGTCACTCCAAAAAAACTGTTGACCAAATAAGCTATTTTTTGAACTAAACGAGCTATCATAGAGGGCACTTCTCACCTCATCTTTGCAACATAAATTTTAAAAAAAAGATTATGAATGTTGTAAAATTAGTATCTCTTTGTCTTGCTATACTCATATTTGGATGTGGCAAAGATGACGAAAGACCTAGAATTTCTATCCCAGATCAGATTTCTATAGAAGAAAACGGTTTATATCCAGAAGGTGTTGCTTTTGATGCTGAAGAAAATGTGTTTTACGTAAGTTCTGTAGCCAAAGGAAAAATAAGTAAGGTAACGCTGGATGGAAACATCGAAACTTTTGCTGACAACCCTAATTTGGTTACTACATTGGGGATAGAAATTGACAAAGCAAACAATCGGTTATTAGTATGCGTTACCGATCCGGGTTTTAATCAAGCAAGAAGTGATTCTACCACTTTGGCTCAGCTAGCAGCTATTGCCATTTATGATTTATCTACCGGAAATCAAACAGATTTTATTCAATTAACCAACGGTGCTCCACATCTTGCTAATGATGTTGTCTTGGATAAAGCAGGAAATATGTATGTCAGCGATAGTTTCTCGCCAAGTATACATAAAATAGATACCAACGGAAATGTAACTACTCTGCTTACTGATGCAGCATTTCAACCCCAACCCATGAATTTTGGTTTGAATGGATTAACGTATCACAATGATGATTTTTTGATCGTATCCAAATACGATGAAGGGAAATTATTCAAAATACCACTATCAAATCCGAGTAATTTTTCTGAAATAACCATTACCAATGGCAATATTCCTGCGATCGATGGTATTCTGCTTACAGATAATAATACACTTGCAGTTTCCAGTAACAATCTTACAGGTACTGCCCCAATTACCGAAGCACTCTATCAATTAAAATCGACGGATAACTGGGCCACAGCCTCTATACAAAAAACCGTTGAAGCTGGTACAAATTCATTTCCTACCACATTTACTATGGTCGATGATGCATTGTTTGTTCAATACACTCGTATACAAGCATTGGTGGCTGGCAATAATCCTGCTGCAACAGATTTTCCAATTGTAAGAGTAAATTTTTAACTATTAAAAAATAATAACAATATGAATAGCGAAAAAATCATTATGATCGTTAGTGCTCAAATTAATCCAAACCAAAAAGAAGCATTAGATGGATACCTTGAAGCTGCTGCGCCTATGTTTGAAGCTGCAGGAGGTACCCCCATTAACAAATACAAAATTGAAGGTCAATTAGTAGGTAGCCATCCCACAAGTCTAGTCTCAATTATGGAGTTTCCGAGCCAAGAAAGTTTACTGAAAGTTTTTGAAAGTGAAGATTATAAATTCATTTTACCTTTAAGGGACAAAGCATTTTTAAATTTAGATGTATACATCAGTGAATCATAAGCTTTAGTAAAAAAGTGGAATTAGGTATAAGCGGTAATAAGAGTTATAGTTCTTATTACCGCTTTTTGACATTTTAATCTTCTTCAAACTATGTTTTTAAAAAAATCTAGATAAAAAATTCACAGTTTCTATTTATGACTGTCTAATCAAATGTAACCGAAACAAATCGATTACATAAACTCTAAAAATTATGCAAAAGACAGCACTCGTATTTATTGCATTGTTATTGGGAATCATCTCTAGCGGAAATGCACAGGTAAAGCAAAAAGAAAATCATTTAAAAACAAGTAAAAACATGGAAAACAATTTTAATGAAGAACAAAAAAAAGTATTTGGTACTATTCAACAAATGGTAGCCGCCTTTGAGAAAAAAGATATCGATGGCGTATTGCAAACCTATGAAGAAAATGCCATAGTAATGTTTGAACCTCAACAACCTGTTCAAGGTAAAGAGAACCTAAGAACATTCTTTACACAGTTTGTTTCGATGAATCCAAAATATACATTTGGTGAACACGAAGTGTATATTGCAGAGAACATCGCCACCCATATTGCTCCGTGGCACATGGTTGGTAGTATGCCCGACGGAACTAAAATCGAACAAAATGGGTTATCGGTGGCTACCTTAAGAAAACAGCCCGATGGCAAATGGTTGATGATACAAGATAATCCTCACGGACAATTTTCAATAAATAAGTAATAAAAGAAAAAAACGGGTTAAATTTAGGTTTAACCCGTTTCTAACACTGTGGATCATGACAGAAAAAGAACTTATCGCATCGTGCGTAGCTGGTAATAAGAAGAGTTTTGAACAACTCATTACTGCTATACAACCTCTGGTATTCAACATATCACTACGGTTTTTATGGAATCGGGCAGATGCCGAAGATGCTACTCAAGAGATCTTAATAAAAATCATTACTAACCTTGCCAAGTTTAACCATCGTAGCAAGTTAAACACCTGGGTGTATCGAGTGGCAACCAATTATTTAATCAATCTGAAAAAAACCGCTATCGAGAAATCTCCTTTATCATTTGATTCATTTTCGCAGGAATTGCAATCCATTAAAGAACCAGCAACGTATGATTTGCCGGATAAAAATTTATTGGAAAAAGAAATGAAAACAGGATGTACCCTAGCAATGTTGCAATGTTTGAGTAGAGATTTACGTATGGCTTTTATACTAGGAAGCATTCTGAAAATAAAAAGTAACATCGCCTGCGAAATCGTAGATACCACCCCTGAAAATTTCAGAAAAAGATTGGAAAAATCAAGAAAATTAATCGGTTCTTTTTTAGGTTCAAATTGTGGGGTTTACAATCCTAAAAACAGTTGTAGATGCAATAAAAGAATACCTTCTGCCATTGCAATGGGTAGAATCAACAGAGACAATTTGAGTTTTGTAGACCCTCTAGAGACTTATAATAAAGAAATGGAAGAATTAAATTCAATAGCTGGGATCTACAAAAACCATGGAAACTTCAAAAATAAATCTGATTTTCTTGAACAAATAAACAAAACTTTGGCTACAAAGAAAATCTTTGATGCTTAAGAAAAGTTGATAGTTCTTCAGACCCATCCACGAGTTTGAAAGTTCCTTCAAAGTATGATATCATAGTATCTGTTACGTGTAGATAGTTAATTTTCCACTGGAAAATCATAACTGTTTAGTATTAATGCTTTCCTAAATTCCTCCAAAAAATCAAGTGCATTACTTATATTTGATTGGGCAGAATATCTGTGGTAATCTCATCCCTCAATCAATTGCAAACAATGGAAAAGCACAAAACTTTTGATACAGAACGACTACATCTAAGGCCAACCACAGAAGACGATGCTTCATTTATTTTTGAATTGTTAAACACACCCAAATGGATCAAGTATATTGGGGATAGAAATGTTACTTCGATTGAGAGTGCCGGGGAGTATATTCGATCAAAAATGACCCCGCAACTTATCGAACTTGGGTATTCAAACTACACTGTAATTACAAAAGAAAGCAATCAAAAAGTAGGAACTTGTGGGCTATATGACAGAGAAGGTTTAGAAGGAATTGATATTGGATTTGCCTTTCTTCCGGCATTTGAAAAAAAGGGATTTGCTTTTGAAGCTGCAAACCGGATAAAAAATGCAGCTTTTGAAGAGTTTGGGGTTGACACCATTCATGCGATAACCACGCAGGACAATGTCTCTTCGCAAAAATTATTGGAAAAACTTGGACTAGAATTACAAGGCACGACCAAAATTCCTAATGATGATGAAGAGTTACTATTGTATACAATCAAAAAAGAAATTAAAGAATCATAAACCTCTAAGTACTACATCAAAGCTTTTCATTTGTAAAACCTAGTCCTTATATCAGGTTTTATACAGTTTTGGTATCTTAGTAGTGATAGGGGATCCTATTTAAAATCATATATCAAACTCCAATTGTTATGAAAGTAATAGTAATGTTTTTAAGCTTGTGTGTAGTATCGATTCAGGGGTATGCGCAAGAAAAAAAGTGCCAGATCTAGGCCCTAATTTCACAGCAATTATCGTAACAGATATCGATATTTCCTCTGCATGGTATACAGAAATTTTGGGGTACGATGTTGTTGATAAGAGAGAAGTTTCAGAAATTGGGTTAAAACAATCAAACTTAAAACGGGGAAATGCTCATATAGAACTTATCCAACTAGATTCGGCTTTACTCCCTCAAGAAGTAATTCCAAATCACAATCCCAAAACAAAACTGATCGGATTATTTAAGATTGGATTTCTAGTATCAGAATTTGATCGTTTTATAGACCATATCAACAAAAATAAAGTTAAACTTCACGGTAACATTGTAACTGACAAAGCAACCGGGAAAAGAATGGTAATTATTATGGATCCAGACCACAATAGAATTCAAATCTTTGAAAACTAGATACATAACATGCAAAACTCTAAAAAAACACAAGTAGACGCCGCAAAAAAACGAATTGAACATTCATATTTTTAGAACATTCGAAGGTATGTTAAGCTATCCTTAAAACAGAAGCATACTTGACACAAAACCGCAAAACATTATTATATTACTTTCTAAAACAAAAAAATGAGCAGGAAAGTACAGATAATCAGGAGCGTATCTAAATTCATTTTCATTATTCTTTTTACTCTTTTAGGAGTGCATCAAATAAGTGCTCAGGAAGCATCAAAAGCTCACAAAGATTCACTTAACGCTATCGTTAAGCAATATTATGATCTAAATCTGAAGATATTTCAGGCAAATTCTACAGTAGAAGACATTGATAAGGTCTTTGAGATTTTTACAGAGGACTTTACTTATGTTCACCCAAAATACGGAGGAACGTATAGCAGAGAAGATTTGTATAACGGATATGTCAGAAATCAAAAAAACGGAGGTTATGATGGAACAGTTACTGATATCGAAATAGTAAATAAAATTAGTGGTTTAAATGCGGTGGTTACTCAAAAAAGATTTATCGAAACTAAAGATGGAAAAGTAGAAAAAGGAGAACCACAGATGGCTCTTTTTGAATTTAAAAAAGGAAAAATATCCCGTATTTTCGAGTATTGGTAATGACAAAAGCCAATCAAACACTATAGCCTGTTTTTCTTAATTACTAGTAGTACCTATATGAATACTTTGATCAACTATATCATTGACCAACTTACAGAGATTCAACACGGAAAAATATGGATCGGAAGCTCTTATCAAAGTAAATTGAGTAAGATAGACGAACATCTATTTTTTACAAGACCTATTGAAGGTTTACATAGTATCGCTGAGATCTTTTCGCATGTCACCTTATGGAGACAGGAAGCCATTTTAAAAATACAAACTGGGAAAGGAAGTAAAACAGATGACTGCGAAGAAAATTGGTTACCAAATGAAGTGCTAAACACCAAAGGTTGGGAACGCATAAAATCAGAATACGATACTAGCTTATCGCAGCTCATCAGTATTCTAAAAGAGAAAGAAGATAGTTTTCTGAATGAGAAATATTATGATACTGATTTTAAAGGAGAGTATACCTATAGTTTTTTAATCAATGGTATGTTACAGCATGATATTTATCATCTTGGGCAATTGGGAATCATCATTAAGTATTTACGTCAGTAATTTCTTTGGTCTTGTGATCAATACACTAAATTTTAATAAGCCTTTTACACCTAAAACCCATGATTTATTTAACCATGATGATTTTTGTAAAAGAAGGTAAAGAAGCTGTTTTTCATCAATTCGAAGAATTTACCATTCCATTACTCGAAGACTATAACGGAAAGTTAATATATCGTATCAGACCAACAAAAGACACTTGTATTACACAGCAGGATGAACTTCCTTATGAAATTCATTTTTTATCATTTGAATCTGAAGATGATTTCTTGAATTTCACAAAAGATGAAAGACGTAAGGATTTCTTACACCTTAAGGAAGAATCGATTCGTTACAGCTATCTTATTAAAGGCACTAAACTATGATCGACTTAACAATCTAATAATTCAAAAAAATAAACCATGAGACTTATTCTTGTACTATTTATCCTAAGCTTTACTTCTTTGTCCTATGGACAATTAGACCAAAGAATTTCAACAATGGATTTTGTTCAGATCTTGAACAATAACAAAAAAGAAGTAACCTACTATTATCAAAACAACTGGAAAGTACTACGGGACATGGCCATAAAGAAAGGGTATATCGAATCTTATCAAGTATTAGAAACCCCTTTTAACGAAGAACAGCCTTTTGAAATCATCCTAATTACTACCTATGCCAACAAAGAACAATATGATCAAAGAGAAGATCATTTTCAAGAGCTAATCAAAGAGAAAGGGGCATTAGATCTAATGAATGAAAAAAACCCAGGAGATTTTAGGAAAACGCTATTTAATAGAGAAATGGTACGACATTGGGAAACTTCACATAAAAACAAAAGGTAAATAGCTAAAAACATTGTACTTCAAAAATCAATAAATAATACATCGCACTTTAGTACCTTTGCAATACCTTATGAAAGTAATTGCAATCATATTAGCATTTCTCCTATTCTCACCTCCAGCAGTTCCCTGCTCTGATGAGAGTCCCACTGAAGATCTGTGTCAAAATGAAACAGGTGATGACCATAATCATCAGGATGAGAATGAGGATTCGTGTGCTATGACTTGCATTTGCAGTTGTTGTGGAACTACCATTACCTATCAACCCATCCCTAACTTTAATTTAGAGTTGAATGCGGACATTTCTTCCTCATTATTCTCTACCTATCAATCCATTTATCGATTTGGTTTTCTAGCCAATATTTGGCAACCTCCAAAGGTGATTAGCTAAAATACACGGATTTAAAATCATTTTTTTAGTTAATCTATTTTACATTATCAATGAATACATATCGATTGAGCGTTATGCTCACGCTTATAGCTTGCCTTTGTGTAAAGGCACAGACTTCTGAAATAACTATAACCGTAACTTCAGCATCGGAAGAAAAACCCATACCGGGAGCTACCATCTATTTTGAAGCACTGGACCAAGGAACAATTACCAATTTTGACGGAGTCGCGACCTTTAATGAAATTCCCCACGGAAATCATGCTGTTAGTATTTCTTACTTAGGCTTTGAAACCCTAAACACCAGTCTTCAAGTATCTGCAAATTCGAACTTTGTTTTTAAACTAAAAACAGCACATGACGAATTAGACGAAGTCATTATTCAATCTTCAAGAAGTACCAGAACCATACAAAAGATCCCTACAAGAATTGAGTTTATCGGACCCGAAGAATTAGGAGAAAAGGTAACTATGAATCCCGTCAACATCTCGATGACCCTTCGGGAAAGCACCGGAATCCAGATGCAGCAAACCTCACTAAGTAGTGGAAATACCAATATTAGAATACAAGGATTAGATGGTCGATACACACAACTTCTTAGAGACGGATTTCCTCTCTATGGAGGATTCTCCAGTGGTTTGAGCATCCTGCAAATCCCACCGGTAGATTTACAGCAATTTGAAATCATCAAAGGAAGTTCATCCACGCTATATGGAGGTGGTGCCATTGCAGGTTTGGTCAATATGGTATCCAAAACTCCAAAAATGGAACCTACATTAGATATTATGCTGACTCAAACACATGCCTTAGGAAGCACCGTAAATACTTTTTACAGTAAAAGAAATGAAAAGTTTGGAGTCTCAATTTTTGGTTCGGGAAATTACCAAAAAGCATATGATCCCGAAGATGATGGCTTTAGCAATCTACCGGAAACAACATCCATAGTATTAAATCCTAAGTTTTTCTATTACCCTTCAGAAAAAACTACATTTTGGCTAGGTGTAAATGGAACATATGATGACCGTATTGGAGGAGATATCTCAAGAATTGAAAACGGTGATAACGGTACAGATCAATATACCGAAGAGAATCTATCCAAAAGATTAAGTACTCAAACGGTTTATACAACTCAAATTGACTCGGTGGCTTCGTTAAGTATTAAAAATAGTGTTTCATTTTTTGATCGAAATCTTGCTATCCCTAATTTCAACTTTGAAGGAAAGCAGATCAATACCTTTTCTGAAATCACCTATAAGCGAGAAACCACTAAAACCAATTGGATTTTTGGCGCAAACGTGTACTCTTCGGACTTTGATGAAAATGACAATGCACCACTACAACGCGATCAAAAAGACCTTACCTACGGAGCATTTATCAATAACATTTATGACTTTTCGGATCATTGGATACTCGAAACCGGATTAAGAGCAGATTACGATACCGACTTTGGTTTTTTTCCACTACCAAGAGTATCATTATTGTATAAAAACGATAACGGATTTTCTAGTAGAATTGGTGGAGGATTAGGGTATCGAATTCCTGATATTTTTATTGATGAAGCAGAATCTATTAATTTCGAAAATGTTCTTGCCATAGACAAATCGATAGTAGATGCAGAGCGCTCCTACGGAGCGAATTTTGACGTAAATTATCAAACACAATTGTTCAATACTATTGGTTTTTCTATCAACCAATTGTTTTATGCCACAGTAATTGATAATGGTTTATTACTAAATCCTACAAACAATGGTCTTTTTGAATTCGAAAACGCCCCAGATCAAATTGTGAGTAAAGGAGCAGAAACCAATATTAAGTTTACCTACAAGGATTTTAGATGGTTTTTAAACTATGCCTTGATCGATACGCAACTAAACTACCTGCCAGGAAATCCACAAAGACCATTAACAGCAAGACATAATGCAGGCAGCGTATGGATGTATGAAGGTGAAAAATGGCGATTAGGGTTCGAAACCTACTACACCGGGAAACAATTATTGTCTAATGGTACCGAAACTACGGATTATGTGAGTATGGGATTACTTATCATTCGAAATTTCAAATTTGCTAGTGCGTATATGAATTTTGAAAATTTTACAGATCGAAGACAAAGTAGATTTTCTCCTTTGGTGTTACCACCTGTAGAAGATCCCGTTTTTCCTGAAATATATGCTCCAACCGATGGATTTATTTTTAGTATTGGTGTTATTATCAAACCTTTCGGAAATCACCATGACCATTAAATATTGATCTTATATAATTTGATCTCTATTCCCAACACAATTGAGAATACGGTTTAAGTTTTTCTTAAACCGTTTTTTCTTTCTAATTCTGTAAATTTAAATCCCACACGTATAAGTATAAGTATTACAAATAGAAAATAGGGAACCAATGAAAATTTGTATTGCTCAAGTCCAATCTTTAAAGGGTAAGATTCAAGAGAATATTCAAAATCACTTGGAGATTATTCAACATGCCATTACATTAAACAGTGGAATGGTCGTATTTCCCGAGCTTTCCATCACAGGTTACGAACCAGAATTAGCAAAAGCACTTGCTCTGGAGGTTAATGATCCTATTTTTGACCCTTTTCAACAACTAGCGGATGATCATGATATGGTAATAGGGATAGGAATGCCAACGATAGCACCAAATGGAATACACATCAGCATGTTGATCTTTCAGGCCAAAAAAGACAGGTCGATATATGCAAAACGAATACTACATCAAGACGAACTTCCCTACTTTGTAAGTGGTGATCATCCTCCGTATTTAGAATTGAAAGGAGGGAAAATTGCCATAGGCATCTGTTATGAAACATTACAAAGAGAACACTTTATAAATGCTGTTCAGAATGAGGCAACAGTTTTTATAGCTAGCGTAGCCAAGCCAGAACGAGGGTTAGAAAAAGCATACATCCACTTCCCATCGATGGCCAAAGAATTTGAAATCCCCATCCTTATGTCGAATAGCATTGGTTATTGCGATAATTTTTTAAGTAATGGGCAAAGCGCCGTTTGGAATGATAGCGGGGAATTATTATCGCAACTTGACCAGGAAAGACCGGGTCTATTAATCTATGATACTCAAACCAATCAGGTTGACAATTTTTATGTAGACCGTAAAATAAGATCATCTGTCCACAAATTTTGACAGGCTTTAACCTATCTAAACAAATCATTTTTACATCTTATGAAACAAAAAATAACACTCGCTTTTATGCTAATCCTATTATTTGCAATGAGCGTCAAAGCTCAATCCAAAGAGGATTCTTTGGCCATTAAACGGGCTGCACTAGATTATATCGAGTCACAACACCAGGTAAAACCAGAATTATTTGAACGTTCTGCACACCCCAGAATGGTAAAAAGGACGTTTTGGAGAAATAAAAAGACCAATACCGAATACTTGAGAGAAACCTTTACAGATGCGATGATCTTATTGGCCGAAACCTACAATCAAAAAGGAGATAAGTTTCCAGAACATCCTAAAAAAGAAGTGATTATTCTAGATGTTTTTGACAAAACGGCTTCTGTAAAACTAATTGCCGACGATTGGATTGATTACATGCATATTGTAAAACTAAACGGCAAATGGCAAATCGTAAATGTGTTATGGCAGTTTAATGACTCCAAAGAGCATTAATATATACTGCGATCAAGATAGTAACTAAGCAATCTTCACTTTAAAGGAAATACAATGAAACAATCTATTATTCATATTGCATTGGTCGTAAAAGATTATGATGAGGCCATTCACTTCTATACCCAGGTATTAAACTTTGATCTTATTGAGGATACGTATCAGCCCGAACAAGATAAAAGATGGGTGGTTATTGCTCCTCCCAATTCGACAGGAACTACTATCTTATTGGCAAAAGCTTCAGCCCAAGAACAAGAGCCTTTTATTGGAAATCAAGCAGGAGGAAGAGTCTTTCTATTCTTAAGTACGGATGATTTTTGGAGAGATTATAACGAAATGACTTCAAAAGGAGTCGAATTTGTACGAGATCCGGTAGAACAACCCTATGGAACTGTAGCGGTATTCAAAGACTTATATGGAAACCTATGGGACCTGATACAATTAAGTCCAAATCATGCTATGGCAGACCGAATACAATAAAGTACCTAACCACTGTGCAGTTCGCTTTTATGGGCCTGTAGCGTAACAAATTATAAAAACATTCGTCCTCCTATTAGGTTAGCGATCATTTTATGCAAAAAATCAAAACCTATATCTGGACACAAATCTTCATTATCTATACCCGATATCTTATTGGTGGGGCTTTTGTTTTTGCCAGCATCATAAAGATAAAAGGAAAACGATTTACTACAGATAGTGGCGCTTCAAACCCAATAGATAGTGCATGGCATTTTTTTGAAACCATTTATCAATCGGGGCTATACTGGAAATTTATAGGCATTGGACAATTGATCGCTGGTATGTTGCTGATGACGCAACGCTATTCAAAACTTGGGGCTCTGATCAATCTGCCCATCATTGTAAATATCTTTGTGATTACACTATCCTATTACTTTGCTTACACTCCTGTAGTTACAGGTTTAATGTTGTTGGCTAACCTGATTCTTATTCTCTGGGAGTGGAACGAAATCAAAATCTTGTTCAACTTACCACCAGTTATAGATACCGATTATAGGCTAGAAAAAGATCGTTGGTGGCAACTCATTGGTTTGCTATTGTTTTCTTTTACCTTCTTGTATAGAATTATCATTGATAAATACAATATTGGATTTTGGTTTGTGGTTTGTTTTACCATTGGTCTTGTTGGTTTGGTTAATGGAATATTGAGAAATAAAAAAAGAAAGAAGTTGAGAGCGCATCTATAACTTCTTCATCACAATTTGTAATTTCATGACATGAGAACATTCATATACATCTTTGCACTTACATTTTTAGGATTTATCTCCAATGCACAGCCTACCAAAGCAAGCTTTAATTTTGAGTTTGAAGGAGTCGTTTTGAATGGTGTATTAAATATTCCTGATACCACTACACCAAAAGGGATTGTTCTTATTGTTCATGGTTCTGGAAAAACAAATGCGGTAGCTCAAGATTGGTATGCTGATGTGAGAAATACCATGATTAATGCCGGTTATGCCACTTACATGTGGGATAAAATGGGATGTGGTGCCAGTCAAGGTACTTTTGACTATAATCAAACCGTTTCTAATAGCGCTTTAGAAGTAATCGCCGCAATTCATACTTTGCAAAAAGAGAAAGTACCCGGAGCAAAAACTATTGGATTATGGGGGATTAGCAGAGCGGGTTGGATCAATCCGATTGTAATTAATCAATATAAAGATATTGCATTCTGGATTTCGGTAAGCGGTGTCGATGATAAAGAAAACTTCAACTATCTTTTTGAAGAAAACCTAAAAATACAAGGAGTTCCCAAAGACACCATTGCTCTTTTATCCAAAGAATTAAAAGAAGGTGCCCGCCTGTCTTATGAAGGAAAAAGTTTTGAAACCTATATGAAAGCCACACAAAACCTTAGAAAAAATGAATTTTTACAAAGGTTTAATAATCATACTGATGTTACAGAGAAAGGCTATTACGATTACCAGAAAAAATTTATGCAAGAAGAATTTGATCAGGAGACAGGACTGCAGATATACGTCAAAGATTTTGATACCATACTATCCAATGTAAATTGCCCCGTTTTGGCATTATTTGGAGAAAAAGACAAGAACGTAGATTGGCAAAAAACTAAGGTCCTATATCAAAAAACATTAGGGAAAAATACCGATCTTGCAGTAGTCTCGTTTCCTAATGCGAATCACAATCTATTTCAATGTGAAACTGGAGGGTTTTATGAGTTTCAGGATCACAATTTACCATGGATACGACCTGAAGGCTTTTTGGAAACAATGGCCCAATGGTTGAATGAAAAGTTATAATACACATGCAGTATACACCCCAAGATGGATTTCCTTATTACTATAGCTTGGTAGAAGATAAAGAACTGCATGCGCTGTTTTCTTCAGATACTAATTTTTCGCTACTACGGTCAATTGATGATAATAAGGGGAATTACCGATATGCTGCAGACAAATGGTCGATCAAACAAATTATTGGCCATATTACCGACCACGAGCGAATAAAAATGTTTAGAGCTTTTCAACTTAGCAGAAAAGAGGTTGTTGAACTATGGGGATATGATCAGAATCTTCTGGTAAACAATGCCAGATTTGATGAACTCTCAGTTGAACAATTAATAAGCGACCTATCCAACGTTAGAAAATCATCTATTAGTTTTATTGCAAGCTTATCTCCACAACAGCTACAAATCAAAGGCAATGCGAGAACGCATACAATTACGCTTCAGCAGTTCCTAAAGTCAATTATTGGTCACGAATGGCACCATATCAATATCATCAAACAGAAGTATTTATCTTTCGAATAAATAAAAAAACAGATCGTTAAATACTGCTTAAATTACTTCAAATAGGTTGATCAAAACCCAATAGTAATTTGACGCATTTCTATGTATATTGTATGAGCAAATCTTACCTATTTTCAATGGCCAGAATGTATGCTTCAAAAATGTTATCATTATCAAATGAAAAGTAAAACCATACCTTTTTTGTTTTTTCTTTTGATTTCTTGCCATAATAGTGAGCATGCAAAGACAAGCGTGGCAAAGGAATCCCAAAAAACCAAATCGGATACGGTGATTTCTACTGCAGAAAAGAAAAAGTCTGAGCAGTTACAGGAATATAACAATCATTTTTCCGGTTTTAATGCAGACGAGCAACTGATGTTGGTCTTACGAAGGGTATTTCAAGACAGTCATCAAAATATGTGGTTTGTTGGTGATGGCGTTTTTTGTTATACCGGGAAAACGCTTATCGATTTGTCTAATCATCCTATTTTTAATAAAACAGTTGTACGACAAATTACAGAAGATCAAAAAGGAAATATCTGGTTTGGAACTTCAATTGGGATCATAAAATATCAACTACAAGAAGATATCCATCCAGATACCGGTACATTCACAAAATTATCCAAACAACACGGGCTTATCGACAATGATGTATGGAGTATGGCTATTGATCATAAGGGGATCATCTGGATCGGTACTCTACAAGGTGTAAGTAGATTTGATGGTCAAGAATTCACTACTTTCCAGATTCCAGAGGCAATTCCAGACAAAACCAGAGGAGTTACAAGCGCTAGAATCGTTCATGATATTACCGAGGATCATAAAGGAAACATCTGGTTTGGCACCAATGGGGGTGCTTATTTTTATGATGGAAAAACGTTACACCATATTTCCGAAAAAGATGGCCTTTGTAATAATACCGTAAATGATATTTTGGAGGATCGGCAAGGAAACATTTGGTTTGCCTCTCATCATAAAGGAGTTTGTTTTTGGGATGGAAATTCAATTACTCATATCACCAAAGAATTAGGATCACAAGATCTAGAAGTGTGGAGTCTTTATGAGGACAAATCAGGTGCTGTTTGGTTTCCGGTGGAAAACAAAGGAGTATACCGCTATAAAGAAACTTCACTTACTAATTTTCATAAAAAAGAAGGACTCCCTATAAATGTACATTCGATTTTGGAAGATAATACCGGAAATCTCTGGTTTGGAGGTTTTAACGGACTATACCGCTATGATGGCACATCCTTTATTAGTATGACCAAATACAGTTCCTGGTAAATTACTCCCAAAAAACAACGTATATTTCTGACAAAACAATTAATTAGTAAGTAAATAACTTAAATCATAAATTTTGAGTGCCCTTAGAAACAGTATTCTTATATCCTTTTTTTGTGTGAACTGTACTTTTGGTCAATTTAAGGATCCAGAAATTTTTAAGACCCCCTCCATCTTTAAAGCAGAAGGAAGGATTGATTCTATAATATCGAAGGTCAATACATGCAAACTTCCTGGTTATCTGAAGAAATGCCATGACGAAATATTATGGTTTACCAATAACAACCTATCCCAAAAAAGTATGCCGATAATTACGGAAATGTACTTATCAAATTC
The DNA here is from genome assembly GCF_055808215.1 of Aquimarina sp. KJ22-3. Lineage (NCBI taxonomy): Bacteria > Pseudomonadati > Bacteroidota > Flavobacteriia > Flavobacteriales > Flavobacteriaceae > Aquimarina > Aquimarina sp. KJ22-3. The sequence continues at coordinate 4,953,422 of NZ_CM147859.1, forward strand.
TTTTCTTATGATCAAGATGGAAATCTTCTGGAAGAAACAACCCTAGAAGGTAGTGACGAAGTTGAAAAGGTCGTTTTCACATATGATAATAATGGCTCACTACTAGAGTTGAAACGTTTAGAAAGAGACAAAATTATATTCATAAATCGCATGGAATATGACAATAAAACAAAAGTAAAAGAAACCATATTTGACAAAAATGAGAAGCCGCAAAATATTTTTAGTTATTCTTATGGCTCCAAAGGTGAGTTGACAGAAAAAATAGAAGAAATTCCTGCACTACAATATGGCTCTGCTGGTTTTAATAAAAGAAAATTTGTCTACAATAGTAATGGCTTACTCAGTAAAGAATTAGAATATGAAAAGAATGATAAACTGGTATCAACTTCCAAATATTATTATAACAAAAAACAACAACTGATCAAACGTGAGTATTTTAGAGAAGTAAATTCGAATTATAATAGCCAGACTGTATACAAATATATCGATCAGTATCTTTCTGAAGTGATTTATAAAAACAATCAAAGTGAACTAAATGAAATCAAAAAATACAGCTACAAATTTGATGACCATCACAATATTACTCAAATTAAAATTACCCGTGAAGAGGATACAATTTGGGATGTAGTCTATGATATTATATATCAAAAAGAGTAGAAACATTAATATTTGAAAAATGGATATTACAAATTCATTGCTAACCGATTTTATCAAGAGTGTAATCCCGATCCCAGAAGTTGATGCCAAGGCAATTGCTGACTCATTTCATTTTGTAACAATTAAAAAAGGTGATCTATTTCTGAAAGAAAATCAAATTAGTGATGATTACTTGTACCTACAGCAGGGAGTAATGCGTATTTTCCTATATGATTTGGAAGGAAATGAAATCACTACCGATATTTTTACTGAGAACAACATTGTTTTTGAAATCACTTCTTTTTTTAACCGGGTAAAATCTGAAGCTAATATTGAAGCCATCACTGATTGCGTAGGGTATCGCATTTCTTATCAAGAATTGAATAAACTGTTTCATGATAAACCTGCGTTTAGAGATTTTGGAAGAGCTATTTTGGTAAAAGAATTTATTACTTCCAAGAAACGAAACTATTCGATGATCAATCAAACTGCGGAGCAACGCTATCAAAACCTACTAACCAACAGACCGGATATTATAAAACACGTGCCTTTGAAATACATCGCCTCCTACTTGGGGATTACAGACAGTACCCTAAGCAGAATCCGAAAGAAAATCTAGCTATTCATTTTCTTGCCTTTTGTCAAGTAGCCTCCATTTTTTACATCATACTTTTGGTTGTATACTTAAAAAAATAAGGACATGGCAGAAGTTTCAATTTTCACATCCCTAGCACTAATTGCAACTACAATACTAACCGTTTGGTTGTTTTTCAAAGCTTCAAATCATAGCAAAGTACTTTATGGTATTGGGATCTGGATGGTTATTGTAGCCCTTCTGGGAATAACAGGGTTCTATCAAAAATCAGGAACACTTCCTCCTAGATTTGTCTTACTCATCGCACCTACCATCTTATTTGTACTTTTCCTTTTTACACAAAAGAAAGGCAAAAAGTTTATCGATCAACTCGATATAAAGTGGTTGACCTTTCTGCATGTTATTCGCATTCCTGTAGAGTTCATATTGTATGCAGTTTTTCTAGAAGGGCTCATTCCTGATTTGATGACCTTTGACGGATACAACTATGATATCATATCTGGCATTACCGCTCCCATTATGTATTACTTAGTGTTTGTAAAGAAAAAAGTAGGCCGAAAAGGGCTTTTGGTCTGGAATTTTATTTGCCTTGCGTTATTGATTAATATTCTTACCATTGCAGCGTTAAGTGCAAAGAGCCCTTTTCAACAATTGGCATTTGATCAACCCAATGTCGGGGTAACTTATTTCCCTTTTGTATGGCTTCCTGCTGTTATTGTGCCAATCGTTTTGTTTTCTCACTTAGCCAGTATAAGACAACTAACTCGCAATAAATAACTGTAACAATTCTATTTTTTACGGGTCTGTACATCTATAACCAACCTATAAACCCATGCAAAAAACATTGATAATTCTATTGGTCACTATCTTATGTATTTCTTGTACTCAAAAAGAAGAAAAAGCATACAACATAGGACAAAAATCTCTAACTCTGGTAGATGAATCCAGGGATAGACCGCTATTGACAGAAATATGGTATCCTACTTTTGATCAACCTAAAGAAACAGTACCTAAAGAAAATCAAAAACAAATTTTCAAGCCAATTACAACCATACAAGGAGCAGCCATTGTAGATCAAAAATTTCCTTTGTTATTGGTTTCTCATGGCACTGGAGGTAACAGATTTTCGTTAACCTGGTTTATCGAAAAAATGGTAAAAGAAGGTTATGTTGTGGTCTCTCTTGATCACTATGGAAACTCAACTTTCAATAAAATCCCTAGAGAGTTTGTAAAATGGTGGGAACGACCAATTGATGTTCAATTTGTATTAACCTATATCTTAGAAGACCCCGAAATTGGATCAAAAATAGATCCTTCAAAAATAGGAGGGGTTGGTTTTTCATTAGGAGGATATACCAATATTGCATTGGCGGGAGGCTACGTAGATAGAACTATACGAGAAAGTGAAAATCCAGACGATCGGGCAATGCCTGCAGAATTTCCAAAAACCGACGAGATCATAGATTTTGAAAATGACAGCCTTATTGTTTCCTCATATCATACCTACAAAGATCATGTAAAAGATGATAGAATAAAGGCATTTTTTGTAATGGCTCCAGCAATTGGGTTTGGATTCCATTCAAAAGAACAGACCAGCAAGATTACTGCTCCAGTATTTATTGTAGCAGGAAAAGGTGATACCAATACCAATGTAGAACGCAATGCGATCAACTATCACAATCTGATCGAAACCAGCAAACTCCACCTCTACAACGAACATGTAGATCATTATGTATTTCTAAATGAGGCTACTCCTTTTGGCAAAGAAATCATGCCAGCAATAACCATAGATCACCCCGAAGTGAATCGAAAAGAAATACATAAACAAACACTAACAATGGCTCTAGATTTTTTTGAAGAACATTTATAAAATAAGTGATATTACATGACTTAAAAAATCAAGATCCGTCATTTAATATGGTTAGGTAATGCCCTAAGAAAAACTCTGATCGCAGCAATAAATATTGTAAATTCGTTTCTAAATAAGATCCTTACGGGAAGTTATTTTTATGTTGAAAAGGTAACCTTAGTTTAAAGAAATGAAATTAATAATTACAATAATCACCTTCGTATGGGTAGGAATGGTATTGGGTATTTCGTTTGTTGAAGCCCCACTCAAATTTCGTGCTCCAAACATTACCAGGCAATTGGGCTTGGGGATAGGTAAAATTGTTTTTGGAGCCTTAAACAAAATAGAGATTGTTTTTTCTCTAATCTTGATTGTTAGTTTTTTACTAGGGAAATTTTCATTGAAATACAATTTCGTTTATGGCCTTGTCCTTTTTTTACTTTGTATTCAAACTATTTGGTTGATCCCGGTATTACATCGAAGAGCCGATCGTATCATAGCGGGTCAAGAAGTGTCCAAAACCTATCATCATATCTTGTTTATCATACTCGAAATACTCAAAATAAGTTTACTTTTGATTGCAGGTATTCGTTTTTTGAAAGCATTTGGCCTTCCCACGATCTAAAATGAAGATGTATGCAATTTCACAAAAAAAATAATTGGATATTATGAGGGACATCTCAAAATTGGCTCGAATTCAAATGGTCTTCATTCTACTGTTTGCGTTTTTTAAGTTCATAAGACCAACAGTTTTGGATAGTAATGCACCAGAGGTATTCAAAATCATTTTACTTTCATTACCTAATTTCTTTGAAGGGGTTATCGGTACTTTGGTACTTACCGCAATAGGGCTCTATCTTAACGCAAGAGTACTAACAAAGCAAATAAAAAGACAGTTAATCTATATAATGGCAACAATATTAGCTGCTATCTATGTAATCACTCAAGAGCTAAAAATTCATAACTTAGGAGGGAATAATGTATTCGACATCAACGATATCATATTTTCAATTATCGGATTAGGAGTTGGTTTTACTATGATCATGATTATTAAACCTAAAATCGATGCTGTTGTCGTTCAAAATAATGATTCATCCAACTAAACCACTAGATTTTTAAATCGTAATTAATGAAAAAAATTATAGTACTCATCTTTCCCTTAATGGCTGTTATCAGTTGTGGGCAGGAAACATCAAACAATTTATCTTCTTCTGCAAAACAACGGATTGACTCCTTATTTACCCAATTTAACAACCTTGATTCTCCCGGGTATGCTATTGGGATTTCAAAAAATGAAAATACATTTTATAAAAATGGATATGGTGCCGCAAATTTGGATTATAACATTCCTATTCAAACAAATTCGGCTTTCAGTATTGCTTCTGTTTCCAAGCAGTTTACCGCAGCATGTATAGCTTTATTGATCCTTGAAAATAAAATTTCCCTAGAGACTCCAGTTTCAAATTACATCCCTGAACTAGAAAAATACCCGGATACCATTAGAATCAAACACCTTATTTACAACACCTCGGGTATCAAAGATTATCAGAGATTACCACGTAAAAGTGGTAAATCCTGGGTAACTTTCAACTACTTTGACATCGATGAGTGTATCGCTACTTCTCTTTCAGAAGAAAATCTACAGTTCAAACCTGGAGATCAATGGGATTATTGCAATGTAAATTTTATGCTGCTTACCAAAATTGTTGAAAAAGTAAGTGGACAATCCTTTGGTACTTTTGCAAAGACACAACTGTTTGAACCACTTGGGATGACTAACACATTGATTAATGATGATATTACGCAAATCATAAAAAACAGAGTCACACCTTATAATCCAAGAACAAAAGAGTATGTAAATGGGTATAAGGAATATGGCATTCAATTAAAAGAAGAAGGAGGATATATCCAACATCCTAGAAATTCTCCTCACTATGGAGGTAGCGGAGTGGTGACAACCATCGATGATTTATTAAAGTGGAGCACCAATATGGACAATAAACGCTTTGGTGGACAGCAATTTTATGACCTCATGCATAAAACCATACGATTTAATCATGACAGAGATAACCAGGCATTTGGCTTGTATATCGGGGATTTTAATGGCAGAAAAATTGTAGCCTGGGATGGAGGCGACTGGGGGATTAGCTCACAATTGGTTAGATTTCCTGATCAAGGCGTAGCTATAATTGTACTTTCGAATCTCGGCTCTGGCGAAGCTTTTCGCAAAGCCAATGGTATTGCAGAAATATTAATTGACGAAGGGATTATAGAATAAAATAAACCAAAAAAAGTTTGTACTATTTGCTTAGATAATACCCAAAACTGTGAATCATCTAAATCAACCAACATGTTTTACCAGCTCAATTCTCAGCTCCGAATTGAGCTTTAGTTTTGCTACCTTTACCATTTAAAAAAGTAACAAGATTTTATGCCAGAAATTATCGACTTGAGCCAGGAAATTTATGAAGGAATGCCAGTTTTTAAGGACCTCCCTCAAGTTAAAATGTCCATTCACAATTCGCACGAAGAATGGGATGGTATCAAAAACCCGAAAAAGAAAACTCCAGCCGTTCATAAGTTAGAACTCGGTGAACATACAGGAACACATGTAGATGCCATTAATCATATGGCCAAACAGTACGAAGGGCAATCTATTGATACGATGCCCTTATCCATGTTCTATACCGAGGGGATTTGTCTGGATTTTTCGCATAAAAAACTAAAAGAATTGATTGAACCTGATGAGATAGTAGATGCCTGCAAGAAAGACAAACTTGAAATCAAACCAGGAGATACCGTTCTTATTTACACCGATCATTATAGAAACCATTTTAATACTGAAAACTGGGCAAATGGACCAGGGTTATCGACAGCAACAGCACGCTGGTTAGGCAATAAAAATATTGCTGCGTTTGGTGTAGAAACGATGTCACCAGGAGTACCAAAAGTATCCAACAAAGAAGTACATCATATTTGTGGCGAATTGAACTTTACCCATTATGAAAACATGATCAATCTACATTTACTTGTTGGTCGAGGACGGTTTCGATTTATTGGCTTACCTTTAAAAATAAGAGGAGGCACAGGCTCACCGGTAAGAGCTGTTGCCATATTCGAAGATTAATTGCGATACTAAACTGAGTTTACAAGCTTATGGTAATGATACAACTTGAAGAAATAACAACCATTCCTACATTTTCAAAACAGTTTGAAAACAAGATGTTGTATTCTAATCATGCCGATGATATCTCAGTGTCTTATCGGTCTACGTATACGCTAAAATATGTTATCACGGGCAGTAAGTGTTACCACTATGATCATCAGGATATCGAGGTTTCAAAAAATCAATATTTGATTTTAAACAAGGATCGTCAGATCACTACCGAAGCCAAAAAAGGTACCCAAGGACTATCATTCTTCTTATCCAAAGATTTGATTAATGAGATTTATCATCATTATTCACCTAGTGACTCTTCAATAGAATTCCTGGAAATAACACATAAAGATCCTAGTAGTGATGCGCATATCTTACTCCATAAAATTGCTTTTTTATACCAATACGACAAGACTGTTTTCACACAGCATATGGAAGATTTGTTTATCAAGCTTTCAGAATTCATTGTACAAGAACAAACCCATATTGATGCTAATTTCAGGAAATTAAATATCATAAAACACCATACCAAAAAGGAATTGTATCGATTAATTACTGATGCCAAAACTTATCTAAATGACAACTTAAAAGAACACGTTGATCTGGATAGTCTGAGCAAAACCATGGGCATCAGTAAATATTATTTGCATCGACTTTTTTCAGAAATCAATGGTTGTACCCCTCTAACCTACCTTACCAATCTTCGTATACAAAAGGCAAAAGATAAACTTAAGCATTCTAAAGATTCCATTTTTGAAATAGCCTTAGATTGTGGTTTCGACAACACTGCCTATTTTTCCAACACCTTTAAGAAGTATATTGGTGTTTCCCCGACTCAATTCAGGGTCAATTCGTAAAATCTGCAAGATTTTATAAATCAAACCCAAAATGGAATACTACTTTTGGTTGTATAAGATCAAACAAAATGATACGAATAGCCCATATCACTGATTCACACCTGGATGAATCTTTCCCTTTTAAGGATTTGACTTCTGCACGAAAACGATTTGATCGTATTTTAAAAGATATCGAAGATCAAGACATTACTCAGATTGTATGCACAGGAGATATTGGAGAAAATGAAGGTATACTCTATTTTTTCCAACAGTTGGAGGGAAAAGATCTTTCAATTACCCTAGGCAATCACGATACCTTTTCAGAAACTGTAAAGTATCTGAATACTGGCGCAAGGCATGATACTCAACAAATCTACTACAGTACCGAAAGTATGAATACGAAATTCGTATACTTAGATTCTTCATCTGGTACTATTGACTCCAACCAACTCAATTGGTTAAAACAAGAGCTGAACACCACCAAATCCATTATCATTTTTATTCATCATCCGATCATCGGGCTTAACCTAATGGTAGACAGTGTGGGTAAGCTTCAAAACAGGCAAGAGGTCACCGCCATACTTACCCAAATCCCAAATCAAATCACTATTTTTTGTGGACATTATCATATAGAAAGTTCGGTAAGCCTTAAAAACGTAACACAACATATAACCCCAGCAATATCCTATCAAATAAAGAAACATCAGGACACTATCGAAATTGACACCACTTCTTCAGGTTATAGAATCATAGAAATCACAGATGACCAGATTTCTTCAACTGTTAATCGAATTTCTAATGCAGACTAAAAAGCAATCTCTTTTAGAAAGCCTAGCTAATGTGACTATTGGGTTTTTGATTACCATCATTTCACTTCATCTTATATTTCCAATCCTGGGTATCGAAAATCATTCTGGAAAAAACACGATATTAACGGTATATTTAACTATTTTAAGCATTCTTAGAAATTATCTTTTAAGACGATATTTTAATAAAAAGTCGTTGAGATGATCGACTTGTGTTAAAACTCAAATAGGTAAAATATGGTTCCAAAATAGACTTAATCAAATTTATTTATCATCTAATATGTCCCTAGATCTCATTACAAAAAAAATGGTATCAAAACCCAAACAACTTTTTATAATAGATGGATTGGGTGCCTTATTATCTGCATTTTTATTAGGAATTGTATTGGTACAATTTGAAAGTGTTTTTGGAATCCCTGTTTTTACCCTGTACATCCTTGCTAGCTTGCCCATACTTTTTGCTCTTTATGATATAAGTGCCTACTACAGTCAAGCAAACAAGACTCCATCTCTTCTAAAAGGTATTGCCATTCTGAATCTGCTATATTGCTTTTTATCCATTGGGTTTGCTTTTTATCATTTACAAACCATTACTACTTGGGGTTGGATCTATTTCATTGGCGAAACGTTGATTGTCCTTACCTTGTCCCTAGTAGAATTTAAAGTTGCTCAAAGCTTAAAACAAAAAGTTCGTTAGTAATGGTTATCTTAGGCCTTTTATCTATCAAAAGCATATAGAACATAAGATAACCTGATATAATTTTTTATGAATCCCGAAAATATTATTGGAGATCTTGGTAAGATTACCGTTTTTCTATTGGTTTTGTTAGCGCTGTATCTGTTTTCTGCACCAACAAAGCGTAAGCTCCCCAATTATTTATTTGCTAGCTTCCTATTAGTCACTGCATTCGACATGATGGGATGGTTTATCGAGCCGTCACAAGGTACTATACTAAGAGGCCTTAAAATTTCTAGTGTCCTGCTTCAGATGCCATTGTTCTATCTGTATGTAAAATCTGCTTGTTATTATAATTTCAAACTAAGCACGAAACACCTCTTACACGGTATTCTTTTTTTGGCGGTTTTTATCCTATTCATCTTGACGGATCTATCCGATCAAAGTCTTACCGTTTTTGAAATACTGTCAAAAATCCAATATTACTATTATATCATTGCTATTTTTTATTCCCTTACTATATTCAAAAGGGTATATCAGAATAATTACTCAAGTAATCATAAGATCACGTATCAATGGTTGCTGCGTACTACCATTCTGTTCCTAATTGGAAACACTTTTGTTACCATTCGCGAATTAATGAATAGCAATCATCCAGTTTTGATCTACCTTAATCTGTTTATTAGCCTATTTGCTCTATTCGTGATTTGCTGGTTTGTCTTAAACGGATTGCGGAAACCTAATTTGTTTGTTGGTGTTGATCATAACTTAACACCTGTTCATTCGCATAAGCCCGAAACCGAAAAACCAGAAGATCTAAAAAAACTAATCGAATATATCGAAACTGAAAAACCATATTTAGATGATAAACTCACCCTACAAAAATTGGCAGAACCATTAGACGTTCCTGAAAAACGACTATCTGCTTTAATCAATAAAAAGACCGGGATGCACTTTTTCGATTTTATCAATAGCTATCGAATAAAAGATGCACAAACTCTGCTTAAGGAACAACCTGATTTAACGGTGTTGGAAGTGTTGTACGATGTAGGTTTCAACTCAAAATCTTCTTTTTATACCGCATTCAAGAAAGCCACCGGGATCACTCCTACTGCCTATAGAAAATCAACTCTTTGAAGAAGTTCGACTTAAAGTCGGACTATTTTTTTATCAAAAAATGAGTTCGACATTCGGAACTCGGACCTTTTAACTATGATGATTACTCAATTTTGTTTCAAACTAAATTTTGAGACGAATGAAACATCTATTATCACTTACGTTTTTAACTATTCTTTGCAGTATCACATTTACCTGTACCGCACAATCCTATGTAAAAAAAGTAGATAGTCTATTTTATATTCATGAACAAGAAAACGGACCTGGACTTTCTATTATCGTATCCAAAAATGGTGAAACCGTTTACAAAAATCATATGGGCTATGCTAATGTAGAACATCAAATCCCGATAAATGATGATACCCGTTTTTTGGTAGGTTCGATATCCAAACAATTTACAGTCTTTTCGATACTCTTGCTAGAACAGGAAAACAAACTATCTATTGATGACCCCATCACAAAATACCTCCCAGAACTCAAAGCAATACCTCATCAAATTACAATTAGAATGTTGGCCAATCACACCAATGGTTTTCGCAATAATACAGACCTAAACGGACTAAGAGGCCGATCTGATCAAGATTTAATTAGGCAAAAAGAAATGGTTGCCCTTTTATTGAGACAACGTGGATTAAATTTCGAACCGGGAGAGCGATTTCAATATAACAATGCAGGGTATGTTTTGTTAGCAGAAATTGTTACCAGAGTTTCCGGAATACCATTTCAAGAATTTGTTCGTGAACATATTTTTAACCCCTTGAACATGACAAGCAGCCAGTTTATAAATGGATCAACATCGGTAATCACCAAAAAAGCGAATTCATATTATAAAGATCAAAATCAATATCACTATCATCCCATGAACAGATCAATTGTAGGATCCACTGGGTTACATACCACTACACAAGACTTGATCAAGTGGACACAAAGTTTTGTTGATCCCAAACTAGGAAGTCCTGCTATCATTTCAAAAATGATCCAGCCTTCTACACTAAATTCGGGTAAAAAAATCCCGTATGGTTTAGGGTTGGAAACCAAAAATTACAGAGGAGTTAAGGTCATCTTTCACGGAGGTGGAGATGCTGCCTTTAGAGCATATCTATTACACATTCCTGAGTATAATTTTACCGTTGCCGTTGCAGGAAACTACAAATCCTTTAATCCTCTTACCATCGCCTACGGAATGATAGATATTTTTTTAGAACAATCCCTTATTCCAAAAACGACACCATCAAACCCAAAGCCCACCAAGACTCAGTTGGAAGCATATACTGGAACCTACCAGGTTTTTCCCGGTTTTTATATCCATATCAAATCAAGGAGAGATTCACTGTTTCTTCAACCGCATAATACTACAAACGAAGTCTTTCTTCCAGTAATTTCTGAAAACTCATTTCAGTTTACTCCTAGGCAGCACAGCAAACTGGTTTTTGGTAAAGATGAATTATCATGGCACTTTTCAGATTTTTCATATCCGGCCAAAAAAGTAACGCTTACCCCGATTGACAATTCTCAAATCCAAATCGAAGAATACCTAGGGACTTTCTATAACGACGAGCTACAAACCTCTTATACTTTTGTAAAAAAAGGAGAAAAGATAATTGCAAAACATCCTTTCAATTCGGATGTAGAACTGGTCCCAATCGATAAGGATTCTTTCATCACAGATAGTTCTATTTTGGGGAGGGTTGATTTTGAACGAAATGAACAAAACATTATCATTTCCTGTAAAATAAGCGGACAAACTGCTTACAATATTCCATTTATAAAATATCGCGAATAAGGCTCTATATAAAAAATACAATGAGTATCTTAACCTACTGCTTCTTGCATCTACAATACATCTTAAATCTACCAAAAAAGCAAATGGCAATACCAAAATTCTTGTATCATTATTATGAAATTAATAATGGCCCCTTTCGTAATATTACTGAATTGGGCTATCAAAAGGCCGCTCAAATTCAAAACCAAATCACCGAAGGGTGGAATAGTAAAAGACCCGATAACTATCTGGATTTAAGGTTCTCTTTGGAAAAAAGAATCAAAATGCAATTCGAGCAAAAGGGTGGACGACCCAATAGAAATGATCCTTTTTATTTTACCTTGGGACCATGTGATTGGGCAAAATCCTGGTACATAAACCCTGGAGTTATAAAAATACCATTGACTGATCTAAATCCAGAGCATCTAAGCTTTACCTATCCCGATAGTATGGTATCATTTCAGTTTCATGGCGAACCTAAACTTAGTACGTACAGAAAAGACTGTAATGGTCAGGTTTTTTTGCTAAACGAACTCAACGACTTGATTGCAACTTATGGACTCCCCTCTGAAGAAAAAAGTGAAGCAGAAGAGCAATTTAAATATGACAAGTATATTGAAGTCCAATTATGGGATGATAAGGTGATTAAAAAGTACAAATCGTAGCAACTGTATAAGAATAATTTTCAAAATAAGAGATTCAAATACCAAAAGAACATATGAAAAGTTAATCATCCGATTATTCAGAATAACATCCCTTATGTGCTCTTTTACTATATAACAAGTTTAATAATTAATATTATAGTTTTTAATTATATGGAATTCGACAGAACAGGAATAATACAATACACCAACAAATACCAAGAATGTGTAACTTTTTATGAGAATATCTTGGGGCTAAACAAAATGTTTGACACAGAAAATCTAACTTGCTTCGAATTTGGAGGTTCCTATTTGATGGTTGAAATTGATGATGAATATAAAGGACCAAATACAAATCAGGAAAGGATTCGAACCTGCCTCAGAATGAATGTCCCGGATGTGAAAGAGTTGGCTAATGCACTTATTTCAAAAGGGGTTCAAGTAAATTATCATGAACATTCGTGGGGAACTATTGCAAAGTTTTACGATCCCGATGGAAATTTGTGCGCCTTTAAAGATTCTGAAAAATTTGAAAAACAAATTTTGGAAAATTCTAATTCGTAAAAACCAAAAACTTTAAACCAGTATTTAAACTCATACACAAATAGTTATCTAATATTTCTGGCTAACTATTATTTTTGATATTTTAGTACTATTAAACAAAGTAAACACTTTTCAATTTTTAGAAGATAAGATTGATTTTCAAATTCTAAATTTTGAAATGATATACCCCTAATCTCTTTTTTCATGAAATATCAAATACCTGCCAGAATGTTCGTATTGTTGTTTATGTTCTTATCATTAAACTCATTTGCCTGTGATTGCGATTGCCAGGGTGACTGTAGTTTTAAGGGCATTGTTGATCAGGCAGAGTTCATTGCTTTGGTAAAGGTAATTGAGTATTCTGATTATTTATATTATAAAGACGATCGGGGCTATGATAAAAAAATGCCTTTCTCTACTACGGTAGAAATCGTTAAAATATACCGGGGAAATGAATCCAGAAAAAGAATCAAAATATGGGGAGATGATGGCATGCTATGCAGACCCTATGCTTCTACTTTTCAATTGGGCAGTTATTACACTATAGCTCCGCGCAAAATCAAACAAGATTCTGAATTCGGGAAAAAGGATGATTTCCATCTCTTTTCTTGTTGGACGGATTATTTGGCGGTGGATCTTGATAAAAATAGGGTGTTTGGAACCTATTCAAAGCAAGTAAAAAATATATCACTTACAGATTTTGAAAGTGATTTTAAAAACTAATAAAACTTCGTATTTACTTTTGGGATGAGACATCTAATCAAGGTATTTATCATCACAATACTGCTAAGTTGCCAAAAAGCAACATTAAACATAGACGTTAAAGCGGTAGATGAAAATGGTATTGTTGGAGAATATCTTTTTCAAAAGGAAAACATCCAAAATCCCATAATTGTTGTATTGCCCGGATCTGGTAAAGGGCTATTACCTGCCAGAGAATTAGAAGGATTGGTACAAGAAGGATACGATGTTTTTTCTGTTGCTTATCAAGGTCAAAAACTACTCCCAAAAAGAATAAACAGAATACCTATCGAATATGTAAAAAAGTGTATCGATTGGGCACAAACAAAAAATGAAGGTACCAGGAAAATTATTCTGTTGGGTATCTCTAGAGGTGCAGAATTGGCTTTATTGTATGCGAGCAAATTTGATAATATTGATGGTTTAATAGGATATTCCCCATCTAACATTGTACTTCCAGATCATGTTGGAGTAGACGATACAATGCCATTACTATCTTCATGGACCTATCAGGGTAAGGACATACCGTTTGCTAACATCAAAAGATTTGATGACGAAGCAGGTAAAATTATGTATAAAAAATACATTGATCCCATATTGAAAAATAGAGTTAACTCGTCAGAAGGATTTATTGATGTTTCAAAAATTAAATGCCCTACACTATTGTTATCTGGAAAAGCAGATTTGGTATGGCCATCGTATGAAATGTCTGAAATGATGGTAAAAGAAACCAAAGGGCCCAACACCATAAAATCAATTGGATACGAAAATGCGGGACATCAATTTTTATGGTTTTCTAAAGGAGAACCTACTCGAGTAGCTACCAGTCAGTCATTGCGATTAACAGGCATCAAAAAACATCGGTTTTTGTACGGAGGAACAGAAGAAGGAACAAAAAAAGCAATGATCGAGTCCAGAAAAGAGGTATTGAAATTCATTGATTTCATCGACAATAACTAAACATCCTATATGCAAATGACTCTAGAATATTGGAATAGCCTTGCCAATCAAATGATCTTAATTAGTTCTTTATTAAGTGGTTTTTCCATAACCATTGTTGCTAACCTGATCATATCCGAAAAAGCTGATAAATTGACAAATCGCTTATTAAAAACAGCCACAATTTCTGCTGGTTGCTTTCTAGTTGCTCTATTTGCTATGACTAAAATTTCGATGACGACAACTCCTGGTGGATATCTACAAGATGTAACCGAAGATGATTTTTTACTCGCCAGAATCATAGGGATGTTCACCTTTATGATTGGGCTTTTTGCCTTGTCTTTTTTAATTGCGCTTTCTGGGTGGACAAAATCAAAAAAAATGGGAATTTTCACAACAGTGGTGGGATTCATTAGTTTACTGTTGATATTGATTACGCTTACTGATGTGGGTTTTAACTAATGCTCCCTAAAAACACGTATTTCCACTTACGGAAAACAGGTTTAATCTGATCCTCCAAGCCTTAAGAAACCACTAACTATTTATATATTGCACTGCATTTATCAGTATCATAAAATTTCAAACGTTGGATCAACAACCTACCAAAAACACCAAGCGAATTGAAGTATTAGATATTTTCCGTGGATTTGCAATCATGGGAATTTTTGTTGTCAATATTGTCATCATGAATTCTACCTTTTTAAATCAGGACGAATTTGCAAAACAATGGACTTCTCAACTCGATTTAATTTCTCAAAAAATACTACAGCTATTTTTCTACACCAAATTCTTCCCTATTTTCTCATTACTCTTTGGTTTAGGAATTTCTATGCAGGCGATCAAAATGCTGGAAAGGAATCAACTATCATTTTCATTTTTTGCTAGAAGAATGCTCATTTTATTCATTTTTGGGGGCATCCATATTCTATTTCTATGGTCTGGAGATGTCCTGCATCTATATGCTGTTTTAGGTCTTATGACTACTTTACTGCTGAAAAAATCTAATAAATTCATTCTTATTCTTTCTGGTTTTTTTCTGTTTTTCCCCTTCTATGATCAGTGTTTTGGATATGTATTTGAACTACTTCATTTTCAACCAGAAATCTTTTTAAAAGGATATACAGGAGAAACCGTACATCAAATTATCCGGTACGGGACTTATCTAGAGGGCATGCATTTACGGTTATTAGAATATCCATCTAATATCCCAATGTTGCTTGATTTTCTGAGTCCGATCGCATTATCCATGTTTCTCTTAGGATTGTATTTGGGTAAAAATAAAGTTTACCAATCTATGGACACTTTTATCCTGAGTATAAAAAAACCTATGATTCTAGTTGCTTTACTGACCAATCTCTATAGAATCCTATTCTTATTTGTTCTTACCCATTTAGAAATCTATAGCATAGAATTTGTAAGAACTCTTTTCATCAAAGGAATGGTCGTCTCCGATGTGGTTATGGGGTTGTTTTACCTTTGGGTAATAGGCTGGATATGGTATAATACCAAATGGAAAACGCTACTTGCTCCTCTCAAATATGCAGGAAGAATGGCCTTAACGAATTACATGACTCAAAGCTTGATTGGGGTTTTGCTATTTTCTTCAATTGGATTAGGATGGTATGAAACATTGAGCCCATCTCAAACCTTACTCATAGCTCTGGTTGTCTTTGTATGCCAGGTAATACTAAGCAAAGTTTGGCTGACTTACTTTAAATTCGGCCCTCTGGAATGGATATGGAGATGTTTGACTTATAAAAAAGTATTTCCTATTAAAAGAGATACAAGAATAGAAATCAAATCCACATAGAAAAGTTTCCGGTTAAAGTTCAGTTTAACCAGTGAGTATCACCAAAGTTTTTTTCTAAACTCAGTAGGAGTGTTTTTCTTTATCTTCTTAAACTTCCGGTTGAAATGAGATAAATTTTTAAACCCACTTTTGTATGAAGCTTCTGCAATCGATATGTCCGGTTCCTTTGACAAAAGCAGACATGAATTTTCAATTCTAATTTCGGTCAAAAATTCAAAAAACGTTTTATTGGTTCTTTTTTTAAAGTACCTGCAAAAGGCATTTTTTGTCATGTTTGCTTTCTTAGCAACCTCTTCCAGGGTAATATCTCTATAAAATTCATTCATTACCAATTGAAAAACCTGAGCCATTCTTTTCCCTTCATTATCACTGTATTTTTTCTTCAATAAAGAGGAAGATATGGTCTCTTTACGGGTTTGAGAGAGTATTTTTAGCATTTGTAAAAAAATGAGCAATCTTTCTAGTTTATTAGGCTCATTCTTTACATCCAAAAACATCTTTTTTAAGTTTTCCTTTTCTGAAAGCACTCTTATTCCAAATGGAAACAAATCAAAAAAACTTCTCACCTCATCAAATTCAGATAGATCAAAAAAATCATCCCCAAAGGATGTTCTAGTAAAGAACAAAGAAATCATATGAGAATGCGATGCGATGCTACTGCTTTTTAGCACATGAGGTACATTACTTCCAAAAATAAATATATCGTTGGGTTGATAACTTGAAACCGTATCACCTACAATCAAACTCCCTTCTCCAGAAATGACCCATGAGATTTGAATTTCTTCATGTTGGTGAAAGGCATCATAAAATGTAGCTCCTCGATCCTCCTGCACAATAAGAGCATCAGTAGTAGTTTTGGGTATTTTAAAAGAAAGTGCTTTCATCTTACTTCATCAATATTACTCAATAAAATCAAAATAAACACAAATTAAGGTAATATAGTATCAATATTAGATAACTTATGCGTATTGCATGCTAAGTAGAGATTCTACTTTTGGTCAAAACATTTATCATGGCAATTCAATGGAAAGGGGTAATGCCCGCAGTGACTACAAAATTTACACCACAGGACACCTTAGACCTCAAAATGTTTGAGGTGAATATTAAAGCTCAGTTAGAGGCCGGGGTTCACGGAATTATTCTCGGAGGTACTCTTGGTGAGGCAAGTACATTAAGTGATTCTGAAAAAAGAACTTTGGTGCAAACAACAGTGGACATCGTAAACGGACAGGTTCCTGTTATTATCAATATTGCAGAACAAACTACCAAAGGAGGGATCCAAGCAGTTAAAAATGCAAAAGAAGACGGTGCTAGTGGCTTGATGATGCTTCCTCCTATGCGATATAAAGCTAGTGATAAAGAAACGATCGCTTATTTTAAAGAAATAGCCAAAAATACTGATCTACCCATAATGATCTACAACAACCCTGTGGATTATGCAATCGAAGTAACTCTAGATATGTTTGAGGATTTACTGACCTTGGACAATATACAAGCGGTAAAGGAATCTACTAGAGATATTTCTAATGTAACCAGAATTAAAAATCGATTCGGAGATCGCTTAAAAATTTTATGTGGTGTTGATACCCTGGCCCTGGAGAGTCTGATCATGGGTGCCGATGGATGGGTAGCAGGTCTGGTCGATGCATTTCCTAAAGAAACCGTAGCTATCTATGAGCTTCAAAAAGCAGGAAGAATCGAAGAAGCTATCGCCATCTACAGATGGTTTTTACCATTGCTAGAGTTAGACATAAACCCTAAATTAGTACAAAACATTAAACTGGCCGAAGTTGCTACAGGAATAGGGACCGAAAATGTGAGACCTCCCCGATTACCATTATCTGGAGAGGAGCGAAAACAGGTGCTCGAAATTATTGAAACGGGAATAAAAAACAGACCGAAATTACCAAATATAGCGGCCCTTCAAAATGCATAAGATCAAATAAAATCACACGTATCAATACACTATAAAAACATGATAACCGGTAAAAATTATATAGGCAATCATCTTTCTTCCCAAGGAGATAAAACCTACAAAACCTTTAATCCAAAGGTCAATATCGAAAATAAGCCATTGTATTATGAAGCTTCCGAAACAGAAATTGACCAAGCAGTTGATCTGGCTTCTGAGGCATTTGCTGCGTATAAAAAGGTTTCTGGAAAAGATAAAGCTCAGTTCTTAAATACGATCGCCGAAGAAATTCTTGCTCTGGGTGATCTATTAATTCAGACCTATATTTCTGAAAGTGGACTCCCAGAAAAAAGAGCCATTGGAGAACGAACAAGAACCATAGGTCAATTAAGAACTTTTGCAAATTTGGTAGCCGATGGAACATGGGTAGAAGCCACTATAGATACAGCAGATCCAAATAGAATACCCTTCCCAAAACCAGATCTTAGAAAAATGTTAACCCCATTAGGTCCGGTGGTGGTTTTTGGTGCCAGTAATTTTCCTCTGGCCTATTCTACCGCTGGTGGTGATACAGCTTCTGCTTTAGCTTCTGGATGTCCTGTGATTGTAAAATCGCACCCAATGCACGCTGGTACGGGAGAACTCATTGCATCTGCTATTATAGCTGCTGCAGAAAAAACGAAAATGCCCAACGGAGTATTTTCTAACCTCAATAGTTCTGGTATCGAAGTAGGTGTGCAATTGGTCAAACACCCAAAAATAAAAGGTGTCGGTTTTACCGGAAGTATCAAAGGAGGGCGAGCATTATTTGATCTTGCAGCTCAACGGCCAGAGCCCATACCCGTATTTGCAGAAATGGGAAGTATTAATCCCGTTGTAATCTTTCCGGAAGCCCTACAAAAAGAGGAGCATCTTTGGCAACTACTTATGCCAAATCTATCACTTTGGGTACCGGGCAATTCTGTACAAATCCGGGTTTGATTTTGGGGGTAAAAAGTGAAGCACTGGATCAATTTATTGATAAATTATCTAATGAAATCTTAACGATCACTCCTTCTTGTATGTTGCATCCCAATATTGTAAACAACTACAAGAACAACTCAGCAAATATGCTTCAAGAAGCGGGTATTTCTAAAACAGCCGATTATCAAGGTGATTTGGAACCAAACTTTGCTGGTCAAATGATTACCACAGTAGATGGAGATTCCTTTTTAAACAACACCAATCTGCACCAAGAGGTTTTTGGGCCGTTCTCTATGGTAGTACAATGTAAAGATCTGGAGGAATTAACCACTATTATCGATCATCTCGAGGGGCAACTTACCGGGACTATTTTGGCAGAGCAAGAAGAGATAGCAGATCACCGTACTATTATAGAGGCACTGCAAAATAGAGTAGGTCGACTTATTTTTAATGGAGTACCTACAGGAGTAGAAGTATGTCCATCGATGCTTCATGGAGGACCGTATCCTGCATCTACTGACAGTAGATTTACCGCTGTGGGAATCCATGCTATTAAGCGTTGGGTACGCCCTATGAGTTATCAAAACTGGCCTGATCATTTATTACCAGATGAGTTACAAAATCAGAACCCTCTTGGTATTTCCAGATTGGTGAATGGAGATTCCACACGAAACCCGCTGTAGTATGAGTATCTCAGTATATCGATGCATAGACGCACATACCTGTGGCAATCCTGTACGAGTAGTGACTACCGGTCATCCTCCTCTGGTAGGAAATTCTATGAGCGAAAAACGGCAACACTTCTTAAAAGAGTATGACTGGATTCGGAAGGGATTAATGTTTGAACCCAGAGGTCATGATATGATGAGTGGTAGTTTTTTATTCGAACCTCATGATCCAGAGAATGATTTTGCAATTTTGTTTATTGAAACTTCGGGTTGTTTGCCCATGTGTGGTCATGGAACTATTGGTACCATCACTATAGCTATTGAAGAAGGCCTAGTTCAGCCTAAAACACCAGGAAAAATACGAATGGAAGCCCCTGCTGGGTTGGTTGAAATCGAATATCAACAAACCGGGAAAAAAGTCGACTGGGTAAAACTCACTAATGTCCCATCGTATCTAGCTGCTGAAGGATTAGAAATAGATTGTCCCGAACTGGGAACACTTGTTTTTGATGTCGCCTACGGTGGAAATTTTTATGCCATTATCGATCCGCAATCCAATTTTGAAGGAATGCACGCTTTCGAAGCATCCAAACTAATTCAATACTCACAAGTATTACGCAAAAGCATCAACCAAAAGTATCCTGATACCTTTATTCATCCTGAAGATGAAACGATTAGAGACGTAAGTCATATGTTATGGACAGGAGATCCTATCGATCCAAAATCATCTGGGAGAAACGCTGTGTTTTATGGAGATAAAGCGATCGATCGCTCTCCTTGCGGCACTGGCACTTCTGCTAGAATGGCTCAGTTACATGCAAAAGGTAGATTAAAAAAAGGAGAGGATTTTATACATGAAAGCATCATTGGTAGTACATTTATAGGACGTATAGAACAAGAAACTACGTTGGGTGATCAAAAAGCAATTGTCCCAAGTATACAAGGTTGGGCCAAAATATATGGGTATAATACGATTACTATCGATGATGATGATGATCCTTATGCACATGGATTTCAAGTAATTTAACCGATGTAGTTTTAAAAAAACAGAGCAATGAAAAACTGTATTGTGATTGGTGGAGGTATTATTGGTTTATGTACGGCATATTATCTTCATAAAGAAGGGCATCAAGTTACGGTTATCGATCAATCCTCGATGGATTTTGGAGCTTCTTATGTTAATGCAGGATATTTATCCCCTAGTCATATCATACCGCTAGCCGCTCCAGGAGTCATGAAAAAAGGATTGCAATGGATGTTTAATCCTTCAAGTCCTCTTTTTATAAAACCACGACTTAATTCTAATTTTCTGAAATGGACACTGGCGTTTAATGCTTCATGCTCTAGCAAAAATGTACAAAAAGGGATTCCTGCTATCAAAGAGATTGCAATTTTGGGGAGAGATCTGTATACAGATATCAAAAATGATGAAAACTTTTCCTTCCAGTTAGAAAAAAAGGACTTCTGATGCTCTGTCAAACCGAAAAAATGCTGGAAGAAGAAATTCGGGTAGCAGAAACCGCCATAAAAGAAGGACTAGTTGCCAAAACGTTATCAAAACAAGAACTGCAAGAGTTACATCCTGATACTGCGGTACAGGCAATTGGTGCAACCTGGTATGAATGTGATGCACATACTACACCCAATACTTTTATGAAAGAAATGAAAAACCATTTGGAAGCTTCTGGAGTTCGATTTCATAAAAATGAAAAGATTGAAAATCTGTCCTTCAACAACGGAAAAATAGTTACCATAGGCAATAGCACACATACTTATACCGCAGACGAATATATCTTAACTGCAGGCTCCTGGTCTAACCAGTTAAGCAAATTACTTGGTATCAACCTGCTGCTGGAGGCGGGAAAAGGGTACCGAATCAATTCTGATAGAAATTTGGGCATCACCATTCCCGCAATTCTTGCAGAAGCAAAAGTAGCAATCACCCCAATGGATGGATTTACCCGATTTGCCGGAACTATGGAAATTGCCGGAATTAATCATCGCATTAATCAAGTACGAGTAGAAGCTATTGCCAAAGCTACGCAGCGCTATTTTCCTAATATCGAGTTAACCCCGGAAGAAAAAGGAAAAGCTGCTTGTGGATTACGACCAGTGACTCCAGATGGTCTGCCATACATAGGAAAATCATCAAAGTGTAATAACCTTACTATAGCAACAGGTCACGCCATGATGGGCTGGAGTATGGGATCAGCCACTGGAAAACTAGTATCCGAACTAATTAGCGATAAAAAACCTTCTCTCGATCTGGACGTATATCATCCGGACAGAAAATTCTAGCTTCAGTTGTTTTTATAAAATTCCTGTTTGTTTTTTATAAAAAGCATCTTGCTGTTTTTTCATCATTTCTCTGGCCACTTTCTTTTTATAAGCATAAAGTTCTTCCTCTTCGGTAAGATCACCGTATACTCTATCATTGATATCAAAGTCTGTTTGTAATACCACAGCTCGCTGACCTTCCTTCTGCTCTACCCAGGTTCTTATTTCTCCTTCGGCATCTTGCAATTTAAAATCATATTCTCCTTTTGGAGATATCAGTTTGGCAAAAATAGGAGAGGTTTCGATAGCCAGGAACAATAAAAATATAAAGAATGAGGGCAACCACGGTAATTCATTAAGCGCGTTGATCCTTGCCATCAATCCATCAAAATTATCGATAATAGGTTGTGAGTTATCTACCTGAGATTCGTACTCGGTAGCTAGCTGCACTTTTTGATTTTCTAGCGTAGCTATTTTCTCGGCGTTACTCTTTTTAAGTGCTACCAGTTCTTCTAGGGCAGCATCGTGCTTTTCTCTTTTTTCTTTATATACAGGACCTTTACCTACAATTTCAGTTCCTTTTCGACCTTCGGCTTCGGCAATATAGGTTTCGTATAAGTCATTAACTTCAGTTTCCTTGGTTGTAATTTCTTCTTTTAGGGCTCCAATTTCCTGATCGATTCCATTAATCACCGGAGTAAATTGAGTTGCGATTTGTTCTTTGTTGGCAAGAGTATAGTCATTCTTCTGCTCTAATAACACGCGATCTATTTCCTTCTCGAAGATTTTTAATTCTAACGGTTTTGAAATGACAATGGCAATGATGATTGCCAAAATTATTCTGGGCGATGCCTGTAGCAGTTCATCCAAAAAATTGTCCTTTTTTTGATGGTGGATACTATAAATCTATCCAGATTAAAGATTAACAATCCCCAAATCAGCCCAAAAAAGGCTGCGGTAAAATAATTATCAAAAACAGTATACAGTGCATAACTCGCAGCAATAGAAGCCATTACAGCAGTAAAAAAAACAGTAGCTCCTATACCAGCATACTTGTTCTGTTCTCCATTAGAACAATTTTCTAAAATAGCAGTATCTGCTCCCGAGCATAAAATAAAAAATCTCTTTAACATCATCTAAGGGTTTTTTGATTGATACTAGGTATAACGCTGATTTATAAGTAAATGTTGCACAAAAAAACTCCCAAAAGGGAGTTAAAAATTATATGCGGCTATAAAAATAAATCAAGCGTTTTAGCGGTTATTATCTTTTCTGGCTTTGGATTTAGCTCTTTTCAACTCTTTTCTTGCCTTTTTACGAGCTTTTTCAGCTTCTTTACGAGCTTCTTCCAAATTTTTTCTAGCTTCGGCTCTTAATTGCTCTCGCTCTTTGGCTACCACTTCTCTATCTTTTCTTACTTGCTCCATAGCCATTGCTCTTGCTTTTTCGGCTTCCTCTCTTGCCATCAAAGCTTGTTTCATGGCTTGTTCTCTCGCCTTTTCTGCCTGGAACATGGCTTCTTTTCTAGACTCCATAGCTTGTTTCATGGCTCGCTCTCTTGCTCTTTCTGCATCTCGTTGTGCTTTCAAAGCATGTTCCTGAGCAATCATAGCAGCTTTTCTTGCTTCTTCTTGAGCTTTCATCAAAATTTCTTGTTGCTGGGCTCTCTGCTCTCTAATTCTTTCTTTAGATCTTCTGCTTATTTCCAACACCGCAGCTCTAGCTTCTGCTGCTGCCTCTCTGCCTATTCTAGCTCTTTCTCGATCCCCCTCAATGCCGGCTGCGTACTGCTCTTCACTTACTCTACGTGCTACTTCTTGCGCTATTGCACTTACCCTTTCACGTGCTTCTCTAGCTTCTTCTTCATTAAAAGAAGCCGTGGCTTCTTTTATCTCTTCAGCTCTTCGCTCTTCTTCCTCTTCTTCAATTTCGGCCAACATCTCCTCTTCTTCACTATCTTCAAAAACCTGAGAATCTGAGGGTGGAGTTGGTGCCCCTGGTGGTGTTGGTTCCTTTGGTGCTTCACTACGTTTTATTCGTTTAGTCTCTTTTGGAGGTGGCGGAATCGCACTTGCTTCCCCTTTGCGCACTATTGGTGCAGGAGGTAATGGTGGAGCTGGTGGGATTAAATCATGATCCGGATTGGATTGATATAACCTAGTTTTTTTATACTCTTTGTTTAATTCCACGATAAAATCATCATTAGCATTTTGTAATTTCACATCAAAATTAAACCCTTTCAACTCGTCATCTTTCCATTGTTTGGTGGTATTATCAATAACCGTAGCAAAATTGGAGATACTAGTAGCCTTCCCGTTTACCGTGATTTGGTTTCCTGTTACTTTTATCTTTATTTGTTTATCAGAATCACTATCCTGAACGGTTTTGGAATAATTGACATTTCTTTGCTGGGCTACAATTTCATTAGTAAATAACAGCATACACCCAAACAAAAGGGGAAAAAGCAGCAACAGCTTTGTCGCTGCTTTGGTTCTAGAAAATTGTTGTGACATCATAACGATTCGTTTTTTGGTTAATGAATAATTGATTGAACTCGCTAGTACAGTGTGATTAGGACTGCTATTATAGCCAACGAGTAGGTCGATATACTTTTTTATAGAATCTTCTTGATGCAGTACACTTTGGTCTGCTAGGAATTCATGATTTAACTTTATTGCTCTTTTGATCCAATACCACATTGGATTAAACCAAAATATAACTTGCATGATCTCAACGAATAAGATATCGAGTGTATGCTTCTGTTGCACATGAGTTTGTTCATGTAGTAAGACCTCCTTTGGAATCTTGTTTTCTTTAAATGCTCTTCCTGGTACAAAAATGTAACTCCAAAAAGAATGCGGAACTACTGTATTACCCAATAAAACGTGTATAAACGAAGGTGTTTTTAGTTGTTCATTAGTGGTAATTTTTTTAACCATCCTCCTCAAATTCAATAGGAACCTGGTACCAAAAATAAGAACACCGATTCCGTACAATGTCCATAATACAATAGGCCAATAATTAATAGAAGGCGCTACTTCTTGTGGAACATCTTCCAGATAGGTATACGATGCCGTAGGAGCGACTAGGGCTTCTTGATCGGCTACAACATCTACCGTATATGTAATTGTGATTAATGGGATCGTATATGCAAAAACCAAACTAAACAAAAGGTAAAAGCGTTTTAAAACGTGCATACTTTCTTTCTCCAGAAACCATCGGTAGAAAGCCCATAACAGCACTAAGCAAAGTGTAGATTTAAGGATGTATGCTATCATTTTTTCTGTTTTTGAAGTTGTTGGTCAACAATCTTTTTGAGCTCTTCTAATTCTGAAGTTGATAAGTTCGTCTCTTCAGTGAAAAAAGAGGCAAACTGAGAAGCAGAATTATTGAAAAAATTCTTAATCAATCCATTAACATGCTTCGAAAAGTAATCGGTCTTTTTTACCAAAGGATAGTATTCTCTTGATTTTCCGTAGAGCGTATAATCCACAAAACCTTTATCCTTCATTCTTTTAAGCAATGTTGCTACGGTAGTCGTTGCCGGTTTAGGTTCGGGAAAAGCATCCAGCAAATCTTTCATAAATGCCTTTTCTAACTTCCATAAGTATTTCATCAGTTGTTCTTCGGCTTTGGATAATTGCATTGCTCTACTAAATTAGAATTAACTCTACAAATGTAGAATAAAAAATAACAAATACAAAAAACTACCATCAAAACCTTGTAAAAAAATAGTAAACTATTGATTCTATAAAGGTTTTCAGGTAGTTTTAATTAAAAAACAAAACCTACCAAGTTATTGCTTGACTATCGGAAGTACTATATTGGAATTAGCCGATTTTATTTTTACAAAGTACGTCCCTGATTTTGTTATCTCTTTTCCAAACGATATTACATTTGGACTATTGGCATATGTTCTGTCCATAAGTTGTTGTCCCAAAATATTATAAACACTTATGGATACAGATTCCTCTTTTAGTTTGGATACATTTATTTGAACAGTATTGTTGAAAGGGTTAGGCGAAATGGTAATTTCATGCATATCTTTATTCACCTCATCGGTATTATTTCGGTTGAAAGATGTATTTACGGTTGTATAGATGCTTGTGTTGGGTTTTGTTTGATAAGCATAATCCAATATGGTGAAAGACAATCCATCATTTGAAACTACACCATGAAACCAACCATAGTGTGTATTTCCATCTATTAAGAATTCAAACCCTATAAATCCTGATTTTCCATTCCAATCCGAATACGAAGAAGAACTAATAATATAACTGTTCGGATCATTTCTGAAATTACGTTGGTTTCCAATTTCTTCACCTTCATCTATTAGCGTAATATTACGTGTATTCTCATTACAAACTACATCCTTGCCATAAGTAACCAAACGAGCCGAGTTATTAGTATACCAAGCACCATATCCATTGTCATCTCCTCGTTCTATTCTAAAGAAATCCCAGGTATTTGAAGGATTGACTGACACATCATCAATGTCAACATAGACTACTCCATCATCGTTGATACAAGGATCACAAGATCCTCCACAATCTATCCCAGTTTCATCTCCATTTTGGATCCCGTCGGTACATGTAGCGCCAGAGTCATCTCTTATACGAATACTATAATCCTCTACCTCACCCAGGTAAGAGTCTATACCGCAAGGTGTAATTTTATCTTCAGATCCATATCCTATTCGAACTCTCATTCGTAATGATGTATTGGAGATCACCCAAGAAGGAACACTTATGTTACTTATATATGGCCCTGGGCCATATTTCGAGAAAATTCTTTCACCTGTATCTGTAAAATCTCCATCATTATTCCAATCTATCCATACTCCTACCGCATTATAGGTCCAATGTTCATTATTTACATTTACACTTAATTCCGTTTGATCATTTTTTTGAATTGTGGTAGATAATGAAGTATAATCTGAATAAGGATTATGAGTACTACTGTTGTTGATTTCTCCAAAATTTACTTTGGTAATGTGTAAACTTGATCCTGCATTGGATGCCTCACAATACGTAATTGTTGTAGAACAGGGCTCACAGGATCCTCCGCAATCTATTCCCGTTTCATCTCCATTTTGGACCCCATCATTACAGCTTGGCGTGGTACCTCCCCAAACTTTACTTCCTGCACTAATTGCTCCAAACGGTTCTGTACTATATGCATAGTCCAACAAGCTATATGAACTTCCATCTGGGGTTACCCGAATTCTAAACCATCCATAATTAGTTTTCCCAATATACATCTCCAGTTGAAAACCAATGTAAGCTGTTTTTCCATCCCAAACCGTATACGAAGTATCTCTTATAACATGCAAATCTGGATAAGCGCCTCCTTCAACCCAATTACTTTCAGAAGATATCAATGTATTTTCTTCTATTGGGATTGGGTTTCTTGTTCCTAAATTACAAACTAATGCCTTTTGATAGGTTTCTAATTTCAGATCATTATTCTCGAAAAAAGTACCGAACGAATTACTATCTGCTCCTTCTATTCTGAAAAAAGTCCATGTCGTGCTTGCGTTTGCGGTATAATCTTCATTATCTACGTAAACCACCTGATAGGGATCATAATAAGAAAAGTAAAAGGAGACTTTATCTGTGTTCAAGGCATTAATCCCGCCCGAAATGAGCGTATCTTTGAGGGTAATACTTCCCGTAGTATTATCAACTATTGCATGGTTATTTGCTTTTCCATTGAATTTTACGCTTAGCCTCGTATTATTAATAACCGTTATCGTGGGAGAATATCCAGACGGAAGTTCTGAAACATAATGAATCCCCTCTACCAAGGTTCCTGAACTTAAGGTAAAAGTGCCGCCTTCTATATTGATATCATAACTACTATCGACTAGTGCTCCTTCGTTTGATAAAGATTCTTCTACAGTATTGTTGTTTACAACCAATGCAGCACCATTTAGATTAACACCTGTAGCTGTCAGATTATCAGGTTGCCACAAGGGTTTTCTTGTAGGATGCTGCAATGCTGCCAGCATTCTATTGACCTGACCCTGGGTATACATTTTTGCACAGCCTGCTGCCGAATCGTATCCCATATAATTTTCATAATTGATTAAATTCCCACAATCAGTGGCTCCAACTACGCAACCATCATCACCAGAATTTTCATCCTCTTTAGGAGTATCATCAACTTCATCCCCATTGGGATCATTACACCCCCTTCGAAAGTATGGATTAAATTGAGCCAATGCCCAAACTCATGAGTAAACACCGACGCAAATTCTTTATCTGTATTCCCGTGTAGATATTGACCATTATATACTACCCGAGCAATATTTTGATCAGACATAGTGGTATTGGGATACCATGCAACTCCTGAGTTATTTGAAACCCCATCACCGTATAAGTCACCAGTGATGTATACATTCATATATTTATAATTATCCCATCCATCTCTAGCCACAACGGGACTATTGTAATTACCCATTCCAGAAGCTTCCGGGTGAAAAATTACACCACTGGTACTTCCTCCGTTTGGATCTATTTTTGCCAGTGCGAACCGAACATTTAACATTGATTTTCTACCGTCAAAAAAGGGATCTATGCTATTCCAATCATCATTGAGCCCATTAAAATCTTTATTAAGTGCATCTAAGGCTTCTTTTATGGTGTTATAATCTACCGTTTTCCCATGTTGGACGGTTCCATAAACATGAACAACAACTGGAATCGTATATGTCGTTGCAGCTTCTTTCAGAAGTGTTTTGCTATTAACAAACTCTTTTGTGAATTTATTAAAGTTTTCATGCTCGGATTTTGATTTTGGATTCATTGAAAAAATAAAATCGTTTACATCTTTTGCTTTACACTGCTTAGCATTTATAGCTTCCCGTTGTGCTAATAAAGAGGAAAAATAGAGGCATAGCAAAACCGTTAAAAAAAAGGCTTTAGTTTTCATAGTTGAGTTGATTTTGTGTTAGTTACGATAAAATTAAAGCTATCCTCGTACTTCTAATTATACTATACTAACTAAACGACATACTATATTATCCATCTTTGATGATTCGCTTAATCCAGCTCATGAAAATGATCTAAAAACAAAAAATCCCAATACAAAATTATGTACTGGGATTTTCTAAAACTTAGATTATTATTCTATTGATCTATTGACTCAACTCCGTAAAATATTTATAAAACAACGGAATCGTTTCTATTCCTTTTAGATAGTTCCATACTCCAAAATGTTCGTTTGGAGAATGAATAGCATCACTATTCAAACCAAATCCCATCAAAATGGTTTTACTTTTTAGTTCTTTCTCGAATAGCGAAACGATTGGAATACTACCTCCACTTCTTTGTGGAATCGGAGTAGTACCAAAAGTATCCTGATAGGCTTTACTTGCTGCTTGATATCCTATATTATCAATTGGGGTAACATATCCCTGACCTCCATGGTGCGGTGTCACTTTTACGGTTACAGCTTCTGGAGCAATGCTTTCAAAGTGTCTTGCAAATAACTCTGTGATCTCTTCCCAATCCTGGTTAGGTACTAATCGCATCGAAATTTTAGCATAGGCTTTACTTGCAATAACCGTTTTGGCTCCTTCACCTGTATATCCTCCCCAAATTCCATTTACATCAAGTGTAGGGCGAATCGAGTTGCGCTCATTTGTAGTATATCCCTCTTCACCATATACATCATTAATAGCTAATGCGTTTTTATAAGCTTCTATAGAAAACGGCGCTTTGGCCATTTCGGCTCTTTCTTCTTTCGATAACTCTTCTACCTTATCATAAAATCCAGGTATGGTAATATGATTATTCTCATCATGTAGTGAAGCAATCATTTTGGTCAACACATTGATCGGATTAGCTACGGCTCCACCATACAGTCCACTATGCAAATCCCGATTAGGTCCAGTAACCTCAACCTCAACATAACTTAATCCTCTTAAGCCAGTGGTTATCGACGGAACATCTTTTGCGATCATTCCTGTATCACTGATCAAAATAACATCGTTGGCTAGTTTTTCTTGATTTCTCTCTACAAACCATCCCAAACTTTTACTCCCTACTTCCTCTTCACCTTCGATCATGAATTTCACATTACAAGGTAATTGATTGGTTTCAGTCATGAACTCCAATGCTTTTACATGCATATACATCTGTCCTTTATCATCACATGAACCCCGAGCAAAAATTGCTCCTTCAGGATGTATATCCGTTGCCTTTATTACGGGTTCAAATGGAGGACTATCCCAAAGGTCTAACGGATCTGGTGGTTGCACATCATAGTGCCCATATACCAAAACCGTTGGAAGATTTTTATCGATTATTTTTTCTCCATATACGATAGGATATCCAGGAGTTTCACAAATCTCTACTTTATCACATCCTGCGTTTTCAAGACTATTTTTGATCTCCTGAGCAGTTTTTATCACATCCTTTTCGTAGGCAGAATCCGCGCTAATCGATGGAATTTTAAGCAAGGCTAAAAGTTCGTCTATAAATCGATCTTTATGCTCTTGAACGTATGAGTTTATATTTTGCATGGAATTGAGTTAATTAAGGCCTAAAAGTACTAAAACTTTATATTTTTTGAGAAGGTTGTTTTTATTTTAAAAGTATTGTTTATATTTGCACCCGCTTACTAATAAAAGTGAGACTTTTTGTACCGAGTCCTAAGGGGTACAAAATTAAAAATGCGGGCGTGGTGGAATTGGTAGACACGCTAGACTTAGGATCTAGTGCCGCGAGGTGTGAGAGTTCGAGTCTCTCCGCCCGCACCGAAGAAAAGCTTCTCAGAAATGGGAAGCTTTTTTTATACCTAAAAGTTAAATACTACTGAGGAGAGATGAGAAGTTTATCCTGAGCGCTTCGACTTTGCTCAGAGTGACACGAGGTACGAGCCGAAGAAAGTCTCTCTGACTACACTGCAATAGGAAAGCCGAATCAACGGATTCGGCTTTCCTTATTTGGTTGCTTTCTTAAAGAATATCTATCCACCATTTTATCTCAAAAATACATTTATAGATTATAATAAACCACTTATCAACTCAATCGGACACTTACTCATTTTCACTACCTAGACCCACACATCTGGATTAATTTTACACCGTAAAACACTGACAACTAATATAATAATATTACATCATGAAAGACGGCAAACTATCCATAGACATCATCATCATCTTTGCTTTCGTAGTGTGTTTGGCGATGCTTTCGGCTGATATTTATGGTAGTTATCTGGATTTCTTTGTAGACAAAGGATTAGTGAATAGTTACCTAAATAATATTTTGATTAGTATTTATAGTAAGGTACCTGTTTTACAATCTTCTGTATTTACAAGGTTCGTTTGTATTTTATTATTCGCCTTCGCTTCACTAGGATTTCAAGTCAAAAAGAAACCAGAAGGCAATCATCAGATCAAATATTATATTATTGGTCTCGCAGTTGGGGTTATCGTATTTGTTTTAACCCCTTCAATACCCACTCCAATTTTCCTAAACTTAGGACTTACGGTTGTTTCTTTTGTAGCGTTTATTTGGGGATTTATCAATTTCCGGAGGCATTTTGATTTCTATGGCCAAAAGGATGAGTTTAATGAGAAGAACCTCATCTTCAAGCAAGAAAAAGATGTAATGGAGAACCCGTATTCGGTAAACTTTAAGACAAGTAACGGAGTGGTAAACGTGGTGAATCCTTTTAGAGCCACCATGGTATTGGGAACTCCGGGTTCGGGGAAATCATATTCTGTCATAGAAGAATACATCAGACAGCATATTCAAAAGAAATTCACCATGCTGGTATACGATTTCAAATTCCCATCATTAGCCAAAGAAACCTATGCTTTTTTCCAATACTATAAAGAACAATATGACATAGAACCCGATTTCAGTGTTATCTCACTGGATGATATCGAACGTTCTAACTTCGTAAACCCGATCAGTCCCGATTTGATCAATAAAGCGGCAGATGCGATTGAGGCAGCACAAACTGTATTATACAACCTCAACAAAGAGTGGATTACTCAAAAGGATTTCTTTGCACAATCCGCAATCTCTTACTTCGCTTCTTGTATCTATTTCTTAAAGATATATGAGGATGGTAAATACTGCACACTACCACATGCCATAACATTAGCTGCTTGTCCAGATGAAAAGGTCTTCAAAATATTTGGAGAGTATAAAGAGCTTAAATTCTTTATGACACCGTTTGCTGACGCGCTCGAAAAAGAAGCATTTGAGCAGTTATCCGGACAAACCGCATCTGCCAGAATTCCGCTATCACAACTAGCCACCAAAGAATTATTCTGGGTAATGGGTAATAATGTTTACCCGGAGCTAAATGTCCCTTTAGAAATCAACAATCCCAAGGAACCATCGATCATGATTCTGGCGAATTCGCCAGCTACACAAACCACAAATTCGCCAGCCTTAGGTCTGATTGCTACACAGATATTAAAAAAGATCAATCAGCAAAATAGACAACCCTGTTCTGTGATCATTGATGAGTTGCCAACCATGTATTTTATGGGATTAGACAACTTGATTGCAACGGCAAGATCCAACAAAATATCTACGACTATTGGGATGCAAGATCTAGAGCAGTTAAAAAGAGACTATGGAGATAAAATCGCCGAAACCATCTTCAATATTGTAGGAAACATTTTTAGTGGATCGGTTAGAAGCGAAACAGCTACCAAACTACAAGAAGTATTTGGTAAGAAAAAGCAAAAAATGAAAAGTGTATCTGTAGATACCAGTGCTACCTCTTATAGCATTAGCGAAAACCTGGAATATGTAATGCCAGTGGCTACGCTTTCGCAATTATCCCAAGGAGAGTTTGTAGGTATAGTGGCCGACAACTTTGGAGAAGAGATTAATCGAAAAATATTCAGAGGGAAAATACAAATAGATAAACGTACAGACGCCATAAAAACAGCCATTCCAAAAGTATTGGATGAAGATGATGACGTGGATAGTTTAATGGATGGCAACTTCAACAGAATCGTGGAAGAGATTGATATCCTCGTCGCCACCGAACTATACAATATTGAGTTTGCTCAGGAAAACGAAACCAATACTGTATCTGAAACTGCATAAAAAAACAAAGGAGAAAAAAGATGAAAAATTGTAAAGCAACATATGGTGTTTGCCTATTGCTACTCATGTTCTGCGTAGCTACGATGGCCGCACAAACCGCTACAATAAAAAAGTATGAGAACATTCCGGTTTATTTCCCATTAGATAAGAATGATTTTGTAACCGTTTCTTCCCCATATGGATTTCGAAACCATCCAATTCTTAAAGAAAACAGATTACATCAAGGCATCGATCTGGTAGCCACAAAGGGAAAACCTGTATTTGCCGCTGCTAACGGAACCGTAGAAAAGGCTGATTTCGTAAAAGGTTATGGAAATCGAATTCTACTAGCTCACGGCGAAGAGATCAAAACACTATATGGTCACCTATGGATTAAAACGGTAAAGAAAGGGGATACTATAAAACAAGGGCAACTTATCGGTTTGGTTGGAGACACCGGAAGAGTAACCGGCCCACACCTGCACTATGAAATATGGCTTAAGGGGAAAAGAGTAGACCCACTGCTAGTTTGGAGAAGCTGGATCAAAAAAGAGGATAAGGAAATCGCAATGAATTAATAAAAAACAAAAATGGACAAAAACAAAAAAATAATAGCGACAGTTGTATTTGTAGCCTTTATGGCGCTGATAGGTGTTTTCATAAAAGTAGCTATCATGCCATCTGGTGAGTCAGATAAATCGGAAGCCAAAATCAATATTTTGACGCCAAAGGTTGATGACAAAAAAATTAAGAGAACTTCAAAAATTCAAAACTACGAAAAGGACAAATCCATTTTTGGACTCAACAAGGTAGTAAAAAACCTTAGTGATGTAGAAGATGCTGAGAAAC
The DNA here is from genome assembly GCF_055808215.1 of Aquimarina sp. KJ22-3. Taxonomy (NCBI): domain Bacteria; kingdom Pseudomonadati; phylum Bacteroidota; class Flavobacteriia; order Flavobacteriales; family Flavobacteriaceae; genus Aquimarina; species Aquimarina sp. KJ22-3. Next base: position 4,987,258 of record NZ_CM147859.1, read on the forward strand.
AAGTTTACGTAGAAGAATCAATCATCAGAGGAATGGAAGATTCCCTGAATCCACAAGAATTAGAACAACAACAAAAATTATATCAAAACGATGCTTATGCTAGCGCTGCTAATCCGGCTTATAATCAAGCAACAAAATCTCGGAATACTCAAGAAGTTGAAGAGGTTTATATAGACGAAGAATTGCAAAGAATAATGGCTTTGCAAGATCAACTTATGGAGCAATCCAGAATGGCTGCACAATCCGATAATCCTGAAGAAAATCTAAGTGCTTTTGTGGATTCGTATAACCAAGTTGCTGCTGCTCACGGACAACCTTCTATGGAGATGAAATTTGAAAATGGCCAAACTGGTCTGGGAACCGGAGTTGGTGGAACTAACCCAGAAGATATTGCCAAAACTGCTCAAATGGCAAGTGAACGAATGTCGAATGCTATTAAAGATAAGTTTACCGCAAAAAATCACTTTCAGGGAGCGGGATCTGCCAGAGGGGATGATAAAATCGTAGGATTAGTACCCGCAGAAACTGTAGACCATGGGGTATTGGTGAATGGAAGTACAATAGCGATAAGAACCAAGAAAGATGTACGATTAAAAGAACCCGCCTTATACATTCCAAAAGGGTCGGTAGTTTATGGGAAAGTTAATCTTTCTACGAATAGATTAATGATCGACATCAATAGCTACAAGGCCCATGATAAACTTTACCTATTGGATTTTAGTCTCTACGATTACGATGGACGAGAGGGAATTCATTTAGGCAATCGAACCTGGCCCAAAATTCCTTCCAAGGTAGCTAACGATGTATATGATTATGCTTACCAAAGAGGAACTCAAGCCGCAGCATTAGGAGGAAACAACAGCATTAATCTGGATGAGGCAAAAGACATCGCGATCCTATCTGCTGCCAAAGAAATAAGCACGGAGATATTCGATAAAAGAACAGTGTATATGCCCAAGAAATATCACTTATGGTTTAACATTAACACCCAGTAACATGAAGAACGACACACTAAATACCGTATTTCCGATATATGCTGTAGAGAACGATCTAATCGTATCCAAAAAGGGAGATATCAGCGTTGGGTACAGGCTAAAACTACCACAAATATATTCTCTGGATATGGCTGCTATCGAAAGGATCAATCAACTATTTGACAAAATCATCAGGTCCTTACCAGAAGATACGATCATTCAAAAACAAGATTACTTCTTTGTTGATACCGTAAAAGAAGCTATTGCAAAAGGAGAGCACATGCTATCCCGAAGTGATAATAAGTTTTTCTATGAGAAACCCACACTAAGTCATGAGTGTTACTTGTTTATCACCAAGGATTCTAAAAAGAAAATGAGTATCACTAGTAGTCCAAAACAATACGAGAAGTATATGGAAGAAGTAGATACTTTTCTAAAAACAGTGACTACCAGTATTTCTTTCTTGATCAAAGAAGAATTTTTTGAAGTCGAAAAGATGAAAACCGATTGTATGCTGGAGGTTATCGGAAAGTATTTTTCCTTATCTCCAAAAGGGAATCAAGCATTGCAAGATATCTTCTTTGACAAAAAGCTTCAGGTAGGGAATAAAGTAGGAGAAATGTATGCCATAACTTCATACGATCAATTACCGCTTACCATAGAGACGACAAAAAAGAATATCGATTTCTCTACGCAAAAGACAAATTTTCAGATTCCGTTTATACAACCAGTATGTTTGGGATTAGAATGCAATCATATTTATAATCAGGTGATCTACATCAGTAGCTCTGACAGTATTTTTTCAAAATTAAAAACCAAACTCAATCAGTTTAAAAGTTTAGCCATTTTATCCAAAGAAAATGAAGTTACCTATGATCAAATTGACGAATTGGTAAGTACGGTGATTGAGAAAGAGTTGAAATTCGTAAACCAACATTTCAATATCATTCTTTGGGACACTTCTGAAGAAAAACTAGAAAATCATAAAAACCAGTTAGAGAATTCTTTTAAAGAATTAGGGATTACTCCATACCAAATAAAATACGCCTTAAAAGATTTATACATTAATAATGCTCCTGGTGCTTCAGTTTACATTCCAGAAAACTACAAATTCATCGGGATTTCTGAGCAAACCCCAGTATTCCTGAATTTCGAGAGCTATTATGAAGGAAATACCAACGGAATTTTATTAACCGACCGTAAAAATGGGGCTCCTGTACGATTGGATTTATGGGATGAGCCGCTAAAAAGAGGACTTATCGTAAATCGTAATCGACTCATCTTTGGTCCTTCGGGTACAGGAAAATCATTCCTGATCAATCATATCGCCAGCCAGTACTATGAGCAAGGGCATCATATCGTAATGATCGATATCGGTAACTCCTACAAGAAATTGTGTCAACTCGTAAACGGTCAATATTTTGCCTATGACTTGGATATGCCACTACAGTTTAATCCTTTTTATTTCCAGAGCTTAAGTGAAATAGACAACGAAAAAAAGGTATTCCTAACTTCTCTGATCTTGTTTTTGTGGAAAGGTGATGATCCGCATATGAGAGAAGAAAAACAAATCATCGGGTTGTACCTGGACGCTTACTACGAAAGTTTTGAATCTAATAAAGACAAGTTTCCTTGTATGTCTTCTTTCTACGAGTTTGTAGACCAACATTCGGTAATGGATAACGAGGAAAAATACTTTGACAAAACGAGTTTTCAGTTGTCACTAAGAGACTTTCATGATGGGAAATACAGTCAAATCCTAAATTCCAAAGATCAGATCGATTTGGTACAAGAACGATTTATAGTATTTGAGATGGACAACATCAAAGATCATCCCGTTTTATTCCCACTGGTGACGATGTTATGTATAGATGTAGTAATGGGAAAAATCAGAAAAATCCCTGAGATCAAGAAATCCATATTTATAGACGAGTGCTGGAAACCTATTTCTAAGGGAGAAATGGCGCAATTCATCAAATACCTATACAAGACGGTAAGGAAATTTTACGGAGAGGTAGCTATTGCAACACAAGATGTAGAAGATATTTTGGACACGCCTGCAGGGCCTGCCATGATTAACAATACAGATACGATGATCCTTCTTTCTCATAAAAAGAAGATGGCCACCAAGGATAAGTTTGCACAATATCTATCCTTCAGTGAGTCTGATCTTGAAAAACTATTCTCTACGGACAAAAGAGAAGTTTTTATCAAAGTGGGTAGTGTATCCAATGTATACAAAGTAACCGTATCACCAGAGCGATATGCTTGCTACTCCTCTAACGCAGATGAAAACAAATTCATATACGATGTCTACAACAAGAAAAAAATATGCAATTGGCATTACGAGAATTTGTAGAAAGATAATAAACAGTTTAAACGAACAGCATAAAAGACAACCAATTATGAAACGCATTTTTTTAATACTACTAACGATTATAGCAAATCACTGCTTAATTCACGGTCAGGATAACCTGGTACCTATCAACAAACAAGATACTTTGTTAGTCTCTGACGTAAAAACAACACATCTGTTATTTGATAAAAAAATCAAGTATGTAGATATAGGATCTCCATATTTTGTTGCAGACACTTTGCCACAAATGATTCGGTTAAAGCATATAGGAGAAGAACTTATCGATAGCCGAAGCCAACTCTCTAACCTTACCGTGATCACTGATGATGGAGGTTACTATTCCATCGCATTGGGATATGATCGTTTTGCTCCGTCTGTGACTTATAAAGTTAAAGCCTCAGATCATTTAGTATCTGTCTTTAAAAAAGAAGAGGAGGAAGAAAAAGAAAAAGAAGATCAGTTTGAATCGCTATGCACTCAATTGGCAAGGCATAGCCGAAATATCATGAACATTAAAGATGGTAAAAAAGGGGATTTGAGAATAGAGGTTGCAGGAATATACTACATCGAAGAGAAAATCGCCATTCGCATAGCGTTAAAAAACGAATCTACACTAGATTTCGATATCGACAATATACTGTTTAGAACCAAGCTACGTAAACGAATGAGCAAGGATTATCTATACCAGGAACGTGTTATTTCTCCAATCTTTACCTGTACCGATAATTTTGAAATCATAGGCCATGGTGAACAATCGGTAACCTTACTGTTTAACAAGTTCATGTTGAATGAAAACGAGAAACTGGCGATAGACATTTTTGAAGAAAATGGCGGTAGATCAGTAAGTATCGATATCCCGAGAGAGCGATTATTACGCCCAAAGATTATCTAAAAACTTGAAAGCAAAAAAATGAGAGCACTTATTGTAATAGGAAGTCTTTTTATCACTATGACCTCATCGGCTCAATATCTGGATTTCCCAGGAATGTTCATGAGAGGAACCGAAAGAAATAAGGTAAGAGAATGGGGTCGTCAAATGACAAAAACCACTACAGCCTACACCAGTACTGTAGCACCCACCGCAACGATTATGGCTGCAAAAGAGCGCTATTTTTTTACTCCAGGAATCACTATCAAATATGATGATTATAATGATATCTGTAATGGATACATAGGGTTTAAATCAAGAGGTGCCTGCAACAATAAAAAAAACTATCTGATATACGCTCACAAAAGGGTACTGTACCTCTTATTGACTACCACCAAAAATAGGGTAAACGTAGGGGTTATGGAGCAAATTGAAGAGAAGTATGTGAGTATCACCAATACCATCTATAAAGAGCTTGAAGCAATGAAACGGGAAGCAGAGCGGAAAATTCTGTATCGATTATTATCCAAAAGCTAACACGCAGGGGATTAAAAAACAAAAATACAATATCATGAAAGGGACACTAAAATTAATCATCGGACTACTATTTATTAGTCAAACATGTTTCGGACAATTTGTTCATGTACATACACATTTCAACAATAACGACAAGAAAACACGTCAAAAGTTAGTAGAGCTTGGAGTCACTGTAGGAGCGAGAAACGGTATCATGGAATACCAGAATTCTTTACTCTCACAATCCAATAGGAATATGGAAAAAATGTTGGACGAAAACTACAAGCGAAAACATAACTACGAAGAAAAGGATGGAGCATCTCTAGCTGCTTCAATCGTATCCTCTTTGGCCAGTACTACTGTATCTAAATATGCTGTATTACCGTATATGACAAGAACAAAGAGAGAATACTTTGAGAATCTCTCTAAAGACAGAGCTATTCTTCTTGCCTTAATGTATTTAGATAAATCGAAAATTAAATCCTCTAAGCGTCAAGAGATTTATCAACTGCGAAGTGAACTCATAAAGGAGTTTTCAAAATACGATAAAGATGCCAGAAGGATTCTATTCTTTTCTGCCCTTGGATTAGTGGTGATTAACTATGCTACTTTCTCTGAGCTATCCGGAACATTAAAGGTAGCAAACATCGTACTCTAAATATCAATGTAATCAACAAATCATAGCAGCAATGAAAGCTATACAAAAAATAACGATAGTGATCTGTCTTTTGAAAGGGTTAACCATTTCTGCACAGGAATACCCTTTCCTAACAGATCCAGGATCTATGGGAGGTTCTGTTGGCGCCTATTACTTATACAGATCATTACTATCTGAAGAGAAGAAATTAACTTCTGAGATTAACAATTACAGAAACAAATACTATGAACGACTTGCTTACCTAACAGGTCCTACTGCGGCAGGTGCTCTTTATGTTAATGACAAGTTGGATGAGGAAATGTCTAATGCTAGAAAACGATACAATACGCTAACCAATAGAAATAGCACCATGGCTTTCTTTAATTACACCAAGAAAAAGAGAAACACCAAGAACCTGGCGACTGCAAAGCAAATGATCGATAATCTGCAAAGAGAACTCGACAACAATAATTCGCTGATTATTCTATATGGAGACAGGCTCAATCTATATCAAAATGCGATGGAATCTATTTTCAATATTCATCGACTTCTCGATATGATTGAGGATAGTGTAGAACAAAGTGCACTGACTGATTTTATTACAAGACGAAAATAACGCTGACACTGAATTAAAGAACTAAGACATGAAAAGAATTTTGATATATGTACTGTTTGCTATGCTAAGCTTTTCGGCAAAGTCACAAGCGGTTATTACACATACCGTAAATGTAAGCTGGACGGATAACCTTTCTCAGAGTCGATATAAAAGTATCAATAGCGAAAATCATAAGTTAACCGGTAAACTAACTGCAAATACTCCTTTCATCCTGGGGCTTAGCAGGGTGTATAAAGAACAGTACGATGAACTAAAAACATTAAATCGTTTGTTTGAGTTAAGAGCTAAAGGAAGTATAGCAAGGTTCGCAAATGGGACAACCTTTAGTAATAATGTTTATGACAGTATGGGATATATACATACGAAGTACCCTGTACTCAATCTAAATCCGGGAGATACTTTTAGAAATCTTATCATAAGAAGAAGATATAGCACCAAACTAAATAGGGAAAAGAAGAGGATTGAAAACTATGTAAATCCCGATAATCCAATTCCTGAAGGAGAACGTATTTATCTCATACTCTCAACCATAGAAAACGTACTAAATATCACTTTACACAATGAAGAATATTAGCATAGTTACAATCATCTGTTTGTGCTGGGGTATGAGCATTCAATCACAAACGCACTCCTCATCTATAGCCGATGTAGTCGTTGCTGCAGAAAAAGGAGTTATTGCAGGGCTTCTAGGAGTCGAATTAGACAATAAGAAGGATCAACGCAGACAGGTTAGAAACCTAAAAACCAAAGAAACTACTTATGCAAAAAACAGAAGAGTTACGGGTAATCTTAAAACTTCTCCTGTGTACGGAGCGGTGTATATCATGTCCAACAGTTTAAGTATTAAAATAGACAAAGTAAAATCAAATATAAAGACTAGAAAGTACGCCACCTTTGGCATCATGCATGGACTCAAACGCCATGAAGCTGATCTAGAAAAACAAGAAGAATACTATAAAAAATTAAAGTCTGAGTTAGAAGTTATTTCAAGCGGTTTGCTCCTTAGCGGAGGAACTGGATATAACTACACCGCCTTCTTAAAATTATTGATTCGGATGATGAGAGTTAGAGAAAAAGTACATCAGATAGATAAAGACGTATTAAATCTAATGGGGGTTTCCAGGATCCTGGCAAAGTAGAACACAATCCTATTTAGAGGACTCTGGAATAATAATCATGTCGTATTGGGAATAAACAAAAAACAAAAAAATGGATTTAACAGATATTATAAACAGTCTACAGACTGCTATTTTTGAAGGGAATGTTGGAGATAAAAACCTATTTGGGTTATACCAATATATAGATCAAATCATAGATTATGCTTATGGCTTAGCTGCCGTACTAATGATCATCTTAGTAGGATCTAAAGTAATCACTTATTTTGCCAACCCATCAGGGAATTTGGACCCATATACTCTGGTTAGGCCCATCTTAATCTTAGTAGCCTTAGTACTGTATAAACCACTCGTAGAGCTTCTTTTGTTTAGCCCTACAGATATTATAGCCGATGTGACCGAAAATGCGGCTCATTATGTAACCAAAGTGGGTGACGCCAAAGAATTCGAAGATAGTTACAATGGAAGTATCACGCATATCCAGGATAGTAATGCCGACGGGAGTGGTGATGGTGTTTATGATGTGCTACAAATCAATCCGTTCTTAGAACTACTACACCTTATCATCTTTTTTATTGCATCTGTAGTTGCAGGATATATCATGCTTAGGCAGATTATATACAAAGCTATTTATTTTGTCATCGGGGTATTTGCCTTACCATTAGCTTTAATCCCAGGCAATCAAGATGTATTGAAAAAATGGTTTTTCGGTTTTTTAGCTGTCCTGTTATGGATCCCTATTCTTACCATTCTCAAGACCATTTTGATATTAGTTCATAATAATACTGCATCGGGAGGTTTTACCCAGATACTCATGTCAATATGTTTACAAGTGGTGATGATCATTGCGGTACTTAGAGTTCCGAAATATGCGAACATTTTGGTGAGTGCTGGTAGTGACTCTGGAAGCAATTTTACAGCCAGTTTTATGACTGTACCTGCCATGGCGATGTATAAAAAATTAAGAGGGAAATAATCATTAAAAAACAAATTATCATGGAATATAAAACACCAAAAGTATTAGAAAAAAAACCAGTAATAGCTGGGTATGACCTTCAGACTATTGTCATCATAGTAGCTTCTATACTCCTATTTGTATTTACCATATTCAAGTCCTTTTTGTTATCACTCATATTTCTTGCCATTGGCGCTATGTATGTCTATGTAAATAAGAAATTCCCGCAAAAAGGAGAGTTAACCACTTTATTAAAATACAACTCAAGTACAAAGTGTATTAGGATCGATCAGCAAATCAGATCGATGGTCAAAAACAAGTAATCAAGAATTATAAAAATAACGAATAAAATAATTGTCAAACTTTAACCAAACAACAAAATGAAAACTTCAAAATTTAATATTAAAAATTTAAAATTAAACAACATGAAACTTGAAATTAAACATTCAAAACTATGGCTAACGGTATTGTTAATCGCCATTAACATAGCACCATTATTTGCCCAGACAGACGATGTAAACACCAAGCTAGCATCTTGGGGAGAAGACATTAAAACCATTCTTAATGCAGTAGTAGGGATCTTCTCTTTCGCCGGAGGTTTCTTAATCTTCGTTCAATACATGCAAGGTAATGAACAAGCACAAAGAAACTTTATTCGATTTATTATCGGTTTAGCGATATTTGGATTAGTTGCTTTGATAGCAAATATTTTCTTACCAGACGCAACAGCAACGACTACCCCATAATTAATTAACACACTGAAATTTTAATAATCAACAGCCACTAAAATGTCTTATTAAAAGACCTTCAATGTCGCTGTAAAGAATGTATAGCTGAGCCCAGGGAGGTTATCGGCCGGGATAAACCATGTCCTTGAGCTCGGCACACATTCTTCAACTTAAAAAGAAAACACAATGGATTTAAAATCACTAAAGGATATTCCAGCTAGTTTTGCGTTGGCAAAAAAATCGCTACTCTTTGGACTCATCATTTCTACGTTAGTTTCTTTGGGTAGTCTTACTTGGGCATTTTTTACAACACAGAGTATTAGAGATACGGCCTATGTACTTACCAAAGACGGAAAAGCAGCCTTAATGCAAGGCGTGAATGTAAGCGAAATAGACGCGTATAGAAAGCCCGAAATTCTTAATCATGTGAGGATGTTTCACACTGCATTTTGGGAGATAGATGAGTTCAATTACAAAAGAAACATTGACAAGGCATTATACCTTGCAGGAACCTCAGGGAAACAACTCTATAAAACGCTAGATGCAAATGGACATTTTGCCAAGATATCTACCGAAAATCTGAAACAAAAACTCATTATAGATTCTATACAAGTGAATGATCAGGTTAAGCCTTATCAGGGAATATTCTACGGAAAATTAAGAGTATTGAGAACAGATCAAAAGACAGAGTCGATAAATGAGCTAAGAGCCAAATTTGTTTTACACAATGTTTCCAGAACCGATAAGAATCCACATGGACTGCTTATAGAAAACTATCATTTGGATCTAAAGCCTATTGAATCCAAGAAATAGACAAAAAACACTAATCAATTAAGGTTAAAAATTGAAGTATGGAAGAAAAAAATTATGGGCAGGAGTTCCCTCGCAATGGATAAACTTCATGTTTTACCTTTGTTGTATACCATTAACCGCAGCTTTTGGATTGGGGTTGATACTTGCCTTATGGAAATATTATGACACAAAACTTCATAAGTTGCTAGTAACCGATCAACGCATTATTGAAGAACGAGGGATCTTCTCTAAAACCACTAACGAAATAGAACTATACAGAGTAAAAGACCTTACGTTTGAACAACCTTTTTTCTCAGAATTTTCGGCTTATCCAATATTGTTCTGGTCACTGCAGACCACTCCAGTCCAACATTTGTTCTGAAAGCCATAAAAGGAGGAAAAAACCTAAAAGAACAATTGCGTATTGCCATTGATATTAGAAGAGACCTTAAACGGGTAAGAGAACTAGACTTTAATTGATACGTTGAATCAAATTACTCCCTGTTATCGGTACATGAACTAGAAATATTCTTGAGCAAAGCCATTATTGCCTTATCCCTGATTTTTGTGTAGATCCAGGCATCGTTGCTCCTTAAAATAGCAATTGCTATTCACAAATGAAAAACCCTTGAAGTTAGTATACTTTTTTAGGAGAGACTCCCCCTATCCTAATTTCTATGCAACAGCTAAAAATTAGTATTAATCATAAAACAAAGCATTATGCCGAAGAGAAGAAAAAATTACGCAGATGATCTTTATTCAAAGGAAAACATTGTAGCCTATACGGGTGATTTACATGACAATCCTACTGTTTATTTCGTACAGTACGGAAAAGATGGTCAAAAAACATATGGACATATCACTCAGGATCATCAGTACGATAAATTCAATATAGGAAGAGAGGCAATACAAACAAACGCAACTTATAAACTAGTTAATGAATGGTCTGAGGATGAGGGTTTGGTATCCAGAGAGTATGTTGACGGGAAATGCTTTCATGAAAGCCGTAGTGAACACAAATTAGTAGCTCCAGAAGACGAAGATGTAAGAAATATATTGGCCGAAGCCATTGATGATTATCCAGGTATCAAAAAAATGAATGTTAGCGATTATGTTACAGAACAGCTCGATTTCATTGATGATGAGGATCTGGAGGAACAACTAGATCAATTGGCAGATCTATATGATGAAGTTGATGAGATAACCGCTCAAATGAAAGAAGCCTATCCCAAAAGTGCTGATGATCTAGAAGAGGTGAAAGAAACTCTACAAGAAATGATTGAGGAGCAATATAATGCAATTCGAGAAGAAATCCAGGAACAGCAACAAAACGAAAAGTCTCGCTTTGCAGGTATGGATCAACCCATAAATGCAGCTAATAAACCCAAAGATTCGCAACAGGTTAAGACAAACACCAAACTGAATAAAAACAGCCAAAAAAACAATCAAATTAAACAAAGAAGAATGACCATTTGAGGGTATCAAAAGAACAAATGAGTATTAATTATTAAAAAACAGAAAACATGCCGAATGAAAGATTAGAATATGAAAGTGACTTTTATAAGCCTGAAAATATTGTAGCCTATACCGGGGATCTTACCAACAATCCAACGGTATATTTCAAACAAATCATGGAGGATGGGAATATCAAATTTGGACATATTACTCAGACTCATGAACGTGATAAAATTAATATTGGAAGGGAAATGGTTGAGTCTGATCCTACCTATACTCTGGAAAACGAAACTATCGACAACGAATACATTTCTGTTGAAAGAGTAAACAAAGAAATCATTCACCCCAGTCGAGGCCCTCATACCAAAGTAGGTCCCAACGATAATCTGATAAGGGACGAGCTCGCACAATCTATCACAAAGCACAAGGGCTGCAAAAAAATGTATACCCGTGATTATATCCAGGAACAAATGGATTTTATCAAACAGGAACCTAAGATTGGAGATCAAATAGAGCAATTGGCCGATCTTAACCATGAGCTTGAAGAAATCATGGATCAATATGTTGACACCTATCCTGAGCACACCAAGGATTTGCTTCAAATGAAAAGCGAATTAAAAGGAAAAGTAGGAAATGAATACTTCAAGTTAGTTGAAGTACGAAAAGAACAAAAAGCCGCTCTGGAAGCATCCAAAAACTCGAAAAAAGAAAAGAAAGCTTCAAAACCTGGCAGAAAATGGTCTCTTTCCTCTTTTTCCAGGGCACAAAACAAAGACAAAAAACCTAAAGAAAAATCAAATAACGCATCAAAAGACAATCAAAAATCTAATAATAACAAGAAAAAGAGAAGTTTCAGTTTTAAGAGATAACTCCTCAACAATTCTAACACATTACATACAATCAAATTAAGTAATAACCTTTAAAATTTAAATATCATGCCAGACAAAAGAAAAAATTACGAAGAAGATTTTTACACCAAAGACAATATTGTAGCCTACACAGGAAATATTGATGACAACCCTACGGTTTACTTCCAAAAAGAACACAGTAACGGAGATATCACTTATGGACATATCACTCAGGCTCATAAATACGATAAAGTAAATATTGGAAAGGAAAAAATCAGTACTAACAAAACCTATAAATTGGTTAACGAAGTAGTTGGTGAAGATTTGGTATCCAAAGAATATGTAAATGGTAAATCATTTCATACCAGTAGAAATCCACATAAAAAAGTATTACCGAATGATCACAAGATCAAGGACAAACTGGCCAAAGCTATTGAGAATAATCCCGGTATCAAGAAAATGTATACTAAAGATTATGTACAAGAGCAATTAGAATTCATCCAGCAAGAAGATCTTAAAAATCAGCAGAATCAATTAATCGAATTAAAAGACGAAATAAAAGAGATCAATCATCAGTTACAAGAGATTCGCAGACATAAACCGAAGACGATTGTTCGTCTCGAAAACGAACTGGAAGCTTTTGAAGACGATTTAATAGAAGAGTTTGAAAAGGTTCAGGACAACATTAACAAACAGAGCCAAAAAGACAAACCAAAATTAAACTTTAGCGAGCCTTTAAATAAATCGGCTAAGCTTAGTAGTGATCAAAAAGCACAACTAGATAGTTCTAGTAGTCAAAACAAAAGTCAGAAAACAAAAAAACCACTTAAAGTATAGGAATAAAACCAAGGTTTTCATGTTCAACATGATTTCATTTTGGTTGGTTGAAGAGGAGGTATTCATTTGAGTTTATATCTATGGATACTTCCGAACTTCACCATCAATAAATAGTAACTTCAAAAAACGAGTACAATGCCAAAAATAGGAAAAGACTACGGAAACGAACTTTATAAACCAGAAAACATCGTAGCATATACCGGAGATATTGATAAAAATCCATCTGTGTATTTTCAAATCAACCATGATAATGGTGATATTACCTATGGACACATCACACAAGATCATAAGAACAAATTCAATATTGGTAAAGAAGAAGTAAGAACAAGTGATTCTTATGAATTTAAAAATGAAATGGTATATAACGAAGAGACCAAACTAAATGAGTTGAGATCTTTTGAATATGACCAGAATGTAAAGCAGGGCACTCACTTTCATAGGAGTCGTAATCCACACATAAAAGTAGACCCTAATGATCTTGAAACCATAGTAAAACTTGCTGAATCGATCGGATCCTGTAAGGATATTAAGCCAAAATATCTTGATCAATATGTACAAGACAAAATAAAAGAATATAAGGACACTCCTGATTTTGAAAAAAAATTAGATGAATTAAGTACGACCATTGAACAGGTAACCAAAAAATATGTAAAGAAAAAGCCTGGTAACAAACTAAAGTATGAAGCAAGGGAGAAAAGATGCAAGGATCTAATAGAAATAGAGAAAACAGCATTACAAAAAGATAAAATAGAAAAAGAGAAGGTAAACGAAAAACCGAATCTTAAGGAGATGAGCAAGCCTGTAAATTTATCAAGTCAACTAAGTGATTCTCAAAAATCTCAATTGCAGAGTGCACAGTCGAAGAATGATCCAAAACAGAGCAAAGATAACAAGAAGACAGTACAACTGTAGGTGGTATCCGCCTTGGATATTCAAAAAAATGTGATAAAACCGAAGGATTCATGTTGCACATGATTTCATTTTGGTTGGTTGAAGTGGAGGTATTCGTTTTGATATTTCAAATATGAATACTTCCAAACTTCAAAAAAATCAGAATAACTTCAAAAAGGAAATAACATGTCCAAAGACAAGAAACAACAACAAAAAGAAGGTCAGGAAGAGAAAGAAAAAAACAAACGTATCAGCTTTGAGGAAGCCATAGACGCTATGCCTCAGGAAGCACAACTTGCTTTACGTTTAATTATGGATGCTTTGAAACTCTCTTTTCAAATCATCAAATCTCCTTATACAGCTAGAAAACTTTATAAAAAACACTTCCCAAAAGACGATACTTCTGAAGAGATTGAATCTGAAGTTGAATTAGCATCGGTGATAGAACAAATTGAAAAAAACATCATAGCCTTTGTAGAGAAACACCCAGATCCAAGCAAAGCTCAACTAGATGAAGTGCTCGAAGCATCTTTTAAAGATGTACCAGAGCATTTGCAGCCGGTGGTACAAATGACTACCGAAAATGTGATGCACCGGTTAGAAGCCGAGAAGAAAGAAAAAGCGGTTAAGATCCAAGAACAAAACCAAAAAGAACCCTTAAAAGAAAAGCATCAAAAAGAAGATGCTAACCAGAAGAAAGAAGAAAACATTGTACAAAAACCTGACCCAAATAAAGAAGTAGAAAAGCAGAAAAATATCAAGCAACAGCCTGAAATACCCCCAAATCCATTAAAAGCACAACGTAAAAACAAAAAACGAAGCCATAGCGTTATTGAAAACAAAAAGGAGAAACAAGAAAAAAGCCACCAGTATGAACCAAGAATGAGAGCTGCTTTTTGCCAACCTTTAAATCAAAAAAACAGCCCTATTAGAGATAAGTATAAACAGAAAAGTCAGCAAAAGAATAATCGTAAACTTGATCAACCAAAAAAGATAAACAGAAGATTTAGCGTCTAATCTAACACCCTATATGATACAAACAACATGCATCCCAAAACCTTAAAACCTTGTATAAAGAACTCGTCGATAAACGAAACTCCTTTATACAAGGTTTTTGATCCTTATTTCACAGAAAAAACAGCGTTTACTTTATCCTTAAGTATTGATAAAAGGAATCTATTCTTCTTTTTGATACCGGCAAAAACTGCTGATCCACAATTTCTAAATATACCCCATCCTTTTTCTGTACATTGGATACAAAATTCATGTTCACCAAATAAGAATGATGTGTTCTAAAAAAGTTGTTGTGCTGTAGTAAATTTTCGTAGCTACCCAGGTTCTTACTCGATAAGATCATCTCCCCATTACTGGTGTGAAAAACCGTGTAATTTCCATCTGATTTTAAATATAAAATCTCATCTACCTTAATAATCTTTACCTCGTTGAGACAAGAGATAGCTATAATTTTTAATGGATCTGCTGCGACAGGTTTTTCATCTTTTCTTGTGTAAGACCTTTTAAGTTCTAAATTAGACTGTGCTTTTTCGACTGCCTTAATTACATCCTCGGCAACAATTGGTTTTAGTATATAATCTGTTGCTGCGTAGCTAAACGCTTCTAATGCATAGTCTTTTTCTGAAGAAATAACTATTAATTCCTTTTCTTTCAGATGCTCAGGAAAATGTTCAAATAATTCGAAAGCGCAATCACCTCCCAAATTAACATCCAAAAAGATAATGTCGAATTTACCTTGCTTAAGGATTTTAAGAGCTCCTTTCTTACATTTTGCAACCGTCTTTACCGCCACATTCGGGCAATTTCTTCGTATTACCTGTTTCAGTAACTCTACCTGACAGGAATCATCTTCAATAATAATTGCTTCTAATACATCTAACTTATTCATAATATATTTTTAATCAACAATTTGTAATGATTTTAATTCTATTCAATCTACCTTATTCATCAATATAAATAGTGCTAGTAGGTATTCACGAAAAGGGAATTTTGACGATTGAATTTACATCTAGTACGAAAGTGTTTTACTTCGTTGATTTAACCATTATTAATTTGGGATGTATTTTAAAAATCTGAAATAGTATTTGGGTAATATTATGATTCATTTTGTTTAAGCCCCAAAGTTTTTCAATAAGATCGTTGGTAAAAAAGTAATTTTTCATCTATAGAGTAGTTTTAAGATTATGTATCAAATGTAGTTTCAGAAATCTTAATATGAAATACGTATTCCCACCTAAATCTACTTCTATTTTATTCTTATTTACAACCTACAAATATGGATCTACCAGGGTATAACCTAGTTGTTTTCTAATTTTCGTTACATATTTGGAAATGTTTCCCGGTTCGATAGTCTTATTTTTTGACGGTATGATGTAGCTATCCAAAACCTGATCATAAATCGTTCTATTGCCAAAAGCTCCCAAGTCTGCACATATTTTTATGTGTATAGCAATATGTTTATTTACTGTACTACAATTATACACTTCAATCCTTATATCGGGATCATCATTAAGTTGTGCAGTAATGTAGCTATTAACCGGGATCTCCATGTTTTCAATTTTCCCAGTCTTCATTTTATTAAACTGACTTGAGTAATGGATATCATAACAATTCTCTCCACGTTGTACCAACTGTAATGTTGTTTTTATACGTTTCCCAAATAGTCCACTTCCCAATTTGACTATTTGCGTTCTTGTATTGATAATAGGACACGACATACTTTTCAATTTTAAATTAATAATGAAGTAGTAAATTAATTATGGAATAAAATTATAGAATAATAGGGGCTAGAACTATTTCATTGTATTTCATTAGAAGCTTAACTGATTTTGGAAATTACCTTAAATGCCAAGGGCTGTAGAACCATACCCCCCAGATTCTACAGCACAATTATGTTAGATTGTAAACTTGGCTTTACGAATATCAAATCATTTTGTTTTCCTGCAATTTTCCCTTGCTCATTGATTTGATATAACTTTCTTTTTAATGTTGGCTAATTTTATTTTGTAAACACAAAAAACACCTTCAATATCCCGAACACTATACTTTTTCTATATGAGTTTTGTGTGTCTTGAGTTATCATTTTAAAAGATGTTTTTTTAATTGTTATTGTTTGATGAAACAAATATATCTCGATCACTCAGAAAATAATATTTCATCATATTTCACTGCTTTTTTCACCTCCCCAAAATGCTATAAAAAAAGCTGTAGCATCTACCCCCTGATCCTACAGCTTAGTCATCTAACATCGTCATCTTAACACTCATTGTACATCAAATCATTTCTCCCTATGTTCTCCCTAATTATAGATTGATCTGATGCAACTTTATTCTTTAATACGTTTAATTAGTTTGACAAGACAAATATATGTGAGGCTAGTAAAAAATAATATTTCATCATATTTCATTACTTAATTCATCATCCTCAAACACTACAAAAAAAGCTGTAGAATCTACCCCCTGACCCTACAGCTTAGTCATCTAACATCGTCTTCTTAACTCTCATCACACATCAAATCATTTCTCCCTATGTTCTCCCTAATTATAGATTGATCTGATGCGACTTTATTCTTTAATACGTTTAATTAGTTTGACAAGACAAATATATGTGGGGCTAGCAAAAAATAATATTTCATCATATTTCACCGCTTATTTCACCTTCCCAAAATACTATAAAAAAAGCTGTAGAATCTACCCCCTGATCCTACAGCTTGGCCATCTAACATCGTCCTCTTGACATTCATTTAGCATCAAATCATTTCTCCCTATGTTCTCCCTGAATTATTGATTGATCTGATGCTGCTTTATTCTTTAATACGTTTAATTAGTTTGACAAGACAAATATATGTGGGGCTAGCAAAAAATAATATTTCATCATATTTCATCACAAAACAAAAGAGCAGTAATCACTTGATTTACTGCTCTTTGATATCTATTTTATTTTTAGAAACTCTCTAAGTCACTAATGCATTTGCGCTAACGACACCTTTTCTTCTTTGAATAACTCAAACAGATCACCGGCACTCTTGGTATGCTCGTTGTATGGAATCAATTTAATTTTTCCTTCTCCATCAGTTTCGGGAGGAGATTGAAGACTTTTAAGCACAAAATACTTTTCTCCGTTAAGCTCGGTTACTCCATCCAACAATACTCGATTAAGGTCATTCATAAAAACCGGACCTCTTACTGTTCTTGCCAGACCACTAGTTTCCTTTTGAGCTTCCTGAAAAACACGAAGTGCTTCTGCAAGAGGTACCCTAAAACACGATTCTGGATTATGATCTGCTTCTACAAACAGATAGTAAGGCACTAAACCATTCGCTATTTGATGTTTCCATAGCGCAATAAGATCCTCTGGAGTATCATTAATACCTTTTACCAGAGGTCCTTGACAACGTATCACAGCTCCTGTCTGTCGTATACGTTGGATAGCTTCTTTTACCACATCATTTTCTAACTCTCTTGCATGAGTAAAGTGCGCACAAAAGTTCAAATGTTTGCCTTTGGATTGAATGTATTCAAAGAGTTCTAATAGTGGTTTAGCATCTTTATCGGTAGTAAATCGGTATGGCCACCAGGCTAATGCCTTAGAATTAAAACGAATGACTTGTACCGATTCTATTTCCAAAACAGGATCGATATACTCTTTAATTTTTGATGCTGTTAACACCAATGGATCTGCACCAGTAAATAACACATCTGTAATTTCTGGATTAGCTTTTAAATAAGGTATTGGATCGTATGGATCTCTATACGCAGTCTTTTTTTGAGCTTCTACATTATCAAACGCCACCCATCTGAAGCAATAAGAGCAATACGCATGGCAAGTCTTTACCATAGGATCAGGAAACAGATTTAATATCGTTGGAAAATTTCTATAAGCCCCCGTAATAATTTTTCCATCCATTTCGGGATACCCAGTATCGGCATGCTTTACTTCAGGATGCATTTTTTTCTGACGGCTTGTACAAAACTATTCCTGGTTTTTGCATCCATACCCAATTGAAACAATTGTTTTAGGTGCTCAAAATCAAAAGCACTTAACATTTCCTTTCTTGGGAAAATCAATTTATAAATAGGGTCTTCTGGAACCTCATCCCAGTTAATCAGGTGTTCTAAAACATAATTATTTGCCTTAAAATGAAAAACAGTGGATAAAATGTCGAAGACCTCTCGCTCTCCTTCTGGTAATCTGTCGTAATATGGGGTATTTTTAAAAGTTTTATTGTTGAATGATTTGAATATCATAAGATGTGTTGTTGTTGATTAAATAAAGATACTTTTAGGATTGAGTTGGCTTTCAGACAATTTATTGTCTAACCACCCCATTTTAATGGGTACATCATATAGTCTCCCTGGTCCCGTCCTTCTCCAGAAGTGACGCAGCCCCGGCGCTATTACTTTTACAACAGGCAAACCTACATCCCCTTTTGTCAAATCAAGAAACAGTACTTCCAGATCATTTCTTTTTGCCGTTTGAATACAAAAATCTAATGCGCTTTCTAAATCTGGATTGCACAAGGCAGGGTAATCTGTCTGAAGATTCTTCTTTTGAGTTGTGGTTGGTTTTAAATATTGATCTGTTTCTAAAGTTGCTGTATTCAACCAATCTATAAAAACAGGGTCCTTTGTAAGATAGGTTTCTGATTGAACAATGGGTAATAATTGATTTAACTCTATTACCGCTCTCTCTATGGCAATATTAGCATCTACATGTGTTCCAAATGCATAAATGATATCACCTTTCTCAGCATTAATCAAGGATGAAATTGCCACAAACGTGGGTATATTAAGGTCAGAAGTAATATCCAAAACATAAATGGTACGGCCTAAAGATCTGTAATACTCGCTTACCGTTTGCAGATAAGGATTTTTTGTAGTCGACAAATCTACCTCGGGCCTTCTAATTCGATTATACCACCAAATAGCGGCAGCATCTCTTTCTACCAGTTCTAGAAAACCTTGTAAAATAGCTTCTTTTATAGTATTCCCTGCAGCACAACCATTAGAGTCTGGATACGAGTACAGTTTGTTTTCGTCTTCTGCCGGATATTGAGAATAACTAAAACAAGAAGGTAAGTGTTTATATTTTTGATGGGTCAAAGAATAAAATGATGTCCATTCCATTTTTTCTTTACCATCAAAGGGCTGTGGAACATATGCATAAAACTTGGAAGTATTCTTGTTAATTTCTTCTCTGTTCTCAAATTGCGCTTCACTAAAATTCATGCATTCATTTGGTAAAATAGCATCTTGTAAATCTTCATAAGAGGCAGTAAAGCTATATTCATCACCATGATACATCAAACTGTAACGTTCGATAGCTTCGCAAAGTGCTCCTGTTTTTGCTTGACTACTATTTTTTCCTTTACCTCCATTTCCACTTCTCAAATGATGGTTGAGCCAAAATAATGAAGTGCTTTGTAATGCTCTGTTACGACCAGAAGCAAAATTGAATATAGGCGCACCTTCCTTTTTATGGTATGGTGATACCTTGGGCACTACTCCTGTGATATTACTTATGTGATGCTTGTATTTTTTAAATGTTTCTTCGGCTGGAACGGTTCTATAACCTCCCAAAGTATTGCTAATAGTTGTCGTAGCATCTATAGTAATGGAAGCTGTCTTTTTCTTAAAGATATGTTCATCACCACATACGTGACATTGTGGTCTTTTGGTAACTGTGTGGAGTGTACTTTGCATCGTTTTTGTGTCAAACGAAACAATTTTTCCTTCCAATTTATGATTTTTTTCTTTGTATAACCATTGTATGATTTCCATAGCTACCATATTACTGGTAATACGATTAGAAATAGGGTGTTCAGGACGTATTTGACGCTCCTCGTTATACCCTGTTGATTTATAAAACTGTTTAAACGGTTGGTTAATCATCAACCTATGATGCAAGCATTCCCAACATGCTGTTTGACCTGGAACAAAAATTGGTCCTATCATAGTTTCAACACCTGTGGGTTGAACCATTAACCATGTTTTTTTCTCTTTTATAAACTTCTTGTTGAGTTCTTTTAAGGAGTTATGACTGTAATCATCCGTTATTACAATAGTAATTGAAGATGGATCCTTACCAATTCGTATTCCTGTTTCGACGCAGATGTTTTTTAAAACAGTATCATCAACGTTTCCTACAGTATGGATTTGAATTGATTTTTCTGACAATACTCTTTTTAGCCTTTCTACATCAAAGCCCAATTGCTCCCAATACGCTGTTTGTTCACTTGAAAAAGAGGAATCACCTTCTCTGATAAATCCTTTCCACTCAAAAGAGGATATAATTTTAAAAATTGAAATGAAATCTGACCGCTCCAAAAAGTTTTGAGCAAGTTCTTGGGTAGAAAATTTACCCTTTCCTATTTCTTCTAAAACATCTATTTCTAATGGATCAGATAAGGTAATAATATCATGATCAGAAATTACATGAAGTAATTTCTGATCAATTTTTGTGATATTAAGATTAGATTTTAACCTAGGGTTATCAATCATAAATTCTATAATGATTACTATTTAGCAGCAAGTCATGATGATTTCTGCATCTGCTTTTTCATTAGCTTTAATTGTCAAAAGCATATCCGTATTAGGTATGTAATTTGGCATCACTAATGTTTGATTGTAATTATCCAAATCTTTAATTCCCAAATTCATAGATGCAGTAGGTTTATCCTTATTCACTTTTGCAATAGTTTGGCTTTCTCCTCTATCGCTTAAAACTACTTTTTCTACAACCATAGGAGACTCCTTTACTGTGATAATTTTTTGATGATCGTCATCCGCTATTTTTTCCTTTGGCGTTACCAATAATGTAGGCCAGGCAGTGTGATGATCCAAAACGATTTCTAATCCTTGCTTTGGAAGCGTCATACCTACACCTTCAAAAGGTATTTTTTCTTCATCATCAAAATAAAACACATATTTACTCTGGTCGTGTAATTTCCCATCAGTTAGAAAAGCGATCGTCTTTTTAGGATTTGTGAACGCATCGTACAGGTCACTATCCTTGGCGCAGGCTAGACATAATTCGTAGTATTTTCTACAAATCTCAAAGATCTTTTCCTGGTCATCTCCCCATGCAATTTTTTTTGATACTGCAGGTTCTGCCTTATTAATAATACTTTGTAATTGATCAGTTTTAGAGTTTTCCATTTTTAATTATTTAGATGTGAATACTTAGTTCAATGATTCTATCCGTTTGGATATAATTTCTTCTTTTTGTTGATCTTTAACCCAACTTTTATATGCATTACATGCATGTAGTTCAAGGATTCCGGCACCTTGTTTTTTGGCAATTTCTATTGCAGTTTCAAAGAGTTCAACTTCGGTATCTGATATTTTTTCTTGTTTAGCACATTGTGCGTTTGCGAGCATATGGTATAATGAAGACAAGAATGCTTTTTCATCACTATCCTCACACCATTTTATAGCGTTTTTAGCTCTTTCTATCGCTTGATCATACAATTTCAGATTACTCAAAGTGTCAATTAAAACTCCTCCAGATAAGAATGTAGATAGGTTTGTTTTGAAACAATCCTCATATCAGAAAAACCTTCTTGATTTTCCGTTTTACCTATCCTCCAGTAATTATATACATTGGAGTACTCTGCCAAAAATCCCATTTCGGGGTATTCTTCAAAAAATGTAGTACTGATACCGTTAAGTTCCTCAATCCACTTTTCATCTCTGGTTAACCAGGCGATTTGTATAAAGTACACATTTGTGATCGCAATAGAAGGAACATGTTCTATTTGTATCGCCCAATCACGACCTTCTTTAACATGACGTTTGGCCGCTTCAATATCTCCCTGTAGCGCTAAACTAAATGCGTAATTGACATGCGCATGAACTTTAGGATCAATCCCATTACGAAAAGCGATCTCTACGTCCAAATCCTTATTATATAAGGACAACGCTTCTTCAAAATGTGCAGATGCTTCAGGTAGAAAACCATCGGTAGTCACAAACATTCCCATAAGAGGTAGACTATCCAATAAATTTTGTCTTGTTTCTGTTTTCCTGGCTTTTCTGATCATTGCCTTACACAGATACATTGCTTCCTTTCGATTAGAACGCATATGGTGATACTGCGCTAATCCCCAGTTACTGGTATGATCCGCACCACTGGATTGGAAGGTTTCCATAAAATCAACATCGTCTTTGAGCAGCTCTTCTAACTGCATTGCTCTTTTCGAAAACACTTCAATCTGCTCACTACCATATCCTTCCAAAACCATAAGGGCAGGAATGATAATTCGATTGGTTTCCAACTCATTTTTCCAAGAGGTTATTCCTTCATCACATTGCTCAATCCATTCCAGACATTTCAAGGATTCGTTATAGGCTTCTTGGTTTAAGGATCTTCGTATGGAGAATTTTGTTTTGTTCAGCCCGTGATGTATGGCTTTTTCGTAAGACCTGGCATGTGCATAGTGCTCTGCAAGTTCAAAAGGATTATCTCTCACCATATCATCAAAATCACTCTCGATGGTTTCTGCAATTCTGCCATGGACCTCCTGTTTGAGTAAGGACACCATACTATCATAAGCTGCATCCCGAATTAAAGCGTGACGAAATACATACTTTTCATTTTGCACTTTACGATGATGATAAATCAGATTGGCGTCCATCAGTGCATTCAAGTTGGTTTGCACCATACCCTCATCGTGTAGTGATGATTTCACCAATAAATCATAAGTAAACTCACGTCCTATCGCAGCAGCTAATTGAGCGGTTTCTTTGGCAAAACCGATATGATCCAATCGAGCATTTAATAACCCTTTCAGTGTTACAGGAACCGAAGTAGCATCAAAACTTTGTGCCAACGTATATGTTCCCTCTTCTTGAACCAAATACTTTTCTTCCAACAACATTCGGGTTAAATCCTCTATAAATAATGGTATCCCGTCTGCCTTTTCTACGATATAATCTAGCGCAGCAGATGCTATTGGTTGTTGCGATAATATATCCTTAATCAGAGATTCTGTAGCTATCTGATCCAGTGTTTGCAGTGATATCTCGGAAATGTTTTCAGAATTCCAATCGTACTCAAACTCTGGACGGGCGGTTCCTAACAAAAAGAAGTTTTTCTGATCCAACTTTGAAATTATTGTACTCAAAAAATCTAAACTTGTTGGATCGATCCAATGCAAATCTTCGACAATGACCGTAAACTTTTTATGTGTATCTATATGAAATACTAGTTTTTCTAAGGCATCATATAAGATCTCCTTTTGTTCGGTAGGGGAGGCTTCAGAAACTTGATAGGAGTCTCCTAATGGAATAGAAAACCAGGAACATATGATGGGGATCGCTTTTTCAGTATCGCAGTTTGCTTCTTTTAAGGCTTCCTCCAGATGTGGGATCACCAATTCTGGATCATGTATCCCAATATCTCTTTTCAACATTTCAAAAACAGGATGCAACGCATTGTTCTGATGCTCTGGAAGGCATCGACACTCACGTACTACAAACCCATTATTGATCAATTGTTTCTTGGTTTCGTAAATCAACTTGGATTTTCCTATTCCGGCTTGTCCTTT
Organism: Aquimarina sp. KJ22-3; assembly: GCF_055808215.1. Taxonomy (NCBI): domain Bacteria; kingdom Pseudomonadati; phylum Bacteroidota; class Flavobacteriia; order Flavobacteriales; family Flavobacteriaceae; genus Aquimarina; species Aquimarina sp. KJ22-3. Next base: position 5,011,407 of record NZ_CM147859.1, read on the forward strand.
GATTACTATCGCTTTTCCGTTATTAGGTTGTATAGATTCCCAAGTGGTAAAGATCTCTTTCTGTTCTTTCTCACGACCGATCATTTTTTGATCGGCACTTCGTGGACTCAAATTAGAAAGCGCCTCGGTCTGGCGCTCTCCTGTTAACAAATACACATCTGTTGTATTTACAATTCCAGAGAATTCTTTGGTAGTGAATTCTTCAAATTCTAAATGCGCATCTAATAATTTTCTGGTCGTTGCGGTTGCCAGAATCTGTCCTGGCGGGGTTGTATATAAAAGATTAAAGGCAGTGTTGGTCACCAATCCTTCAGGAGCTGTATTGTGCTTGATAAGTACTGTTCCAGAATTCATGGCTATTCTGATTTCTAGCGCAATTCCATGATTTGCAAATAACAAAGTACTTCTTTTTTGTAGTTGACCTATCAGTTCTAGCGCTGTTCGTCCTGCCCTTCTAGCATCATTATCGCTTCCTTGAGGATAGCCAAAACACATAACAATAGTATCTGCCATAACCCCTGAAATATGGGCTCCAAAACGAACCCCTACATCCTTGCATAAATGCAACTGATCTTTCTGAATCGTTTCTAATGTCTCCATATCCATCACTGCATGATCGGATACAGATAGAATAAGTTTGGCGCACAGTACTGTAATCTGTCTTTTTTCGCTATGTGCGCTACGCCATACTAATTGATTTACTTCGGTAGCGTCATCAGATTGTAATGCAGTTTCCTTTTGAGGTTGTACTTGTCCTACCAGAGTATTAAAATTGATTTTAGAAAACTCTTCATAAGCCAATGCTGCACTAGCAATACGTCTCGTATGATTTTTTTCTAAAACACGATTGAGTACTTTACCCAAAGAATGTCCAAAAATTGAAGGAGGTAAAGGTACATCTGCCGGGTTTAATTGTTTTTGAAATACCTCTGCTACATTTGATCCTTGAATCGCAGGTTGGCCTGTAAGACATTCCAACACAATCAATCCCCATGCATATAAATCTGATTTTACCGTGGGTGGTTCTCCTCTTAGCTGTTCAGGAGAACTATAGGCGGGGGTACCAATCACCTCGTGAGTAAGTGTAATATCTTTATAATCGTCAGTTCTGAAATCATGGGTAAAAATTCCTATTCCAAAATCTAATATCTTAATGTGTGACCTGGTTCCGGTTTGGGTCACCATGATATTATGAGGTTTAAGATCGCGATGAATAATCCCTTTGGCATGTGCTGCTACCAGAGCATCCAGGACTTGCCCCATAAGGACACCCGTTTCATCGGCAGACAAGCCGTTATGTAAAGTGATTAAATCTTTTAAAGTCTGCCCAGAGATATATTCGAAGACAGCAAAAGGCTCCTGATTGGCAGTAAAACCCTTATCCAATAACTTTACAATATTGGGGTGATTAATTTCTGCACAAAGCTTTGTCTCGCGATCAAAACGAGCAATTTGTTGCTTTATAGACTTTTGATCCGGTATTTCTTTAAACTTCAGTATTTTGATGGCTACGGTCTGGCCTGTACTAATTTGTTTGGCCTTATATACAATTCCGTAACCTCCTTCACCAATCTTTTCAATTATGCTGTAGTTTTCAAGTTCAATATCGACATTGGGGGTATGCTTAGTCGAGGGATTTTCCATGATTTAGTTTTAAATTATTGTCTTTCCGTATTTATTAAGTTTATAATTCAATTTAATTTGCTGTTGCTAAAACTTCACCTATACACTGATCTTCTTTCAAGATTTGAAAAAACTGATGTGCAAAGCGTATTTCACCATATCGTCTTTCAATGATGTTAGAGAAGAGGTAACCATATGGTTTTGTTTCCAGTAATAATTTTCTGATGCGATAGATTTTTAGATTCAAGTAGTAAGGATCTAGCTCTTTACCAAACTCCTTACTCATGTCTTCCAGTAAATCTTCGATTGACATCCAACCCTGATCTCCTATAACAGCACCCATTTGTACATCTTCCAATCTTTTTCTGGCCAGCGCCAGGAGAATATAATTGTGAACGCGTTCTCCCAAATCCAGTTCGAGATTTTGAGTAATAATCTTGATATTAATATGTTCTTCATCAGAACTCAAGATAAATTGGAAGTAGGCATTGTTTACCACATACCCATTATCCATAGTATCTTCTAAGACTTGATTTTCGATAAAGATGTATTCTTCATCATCAATGATGTACCTACTATTCTGAATCAAATCTATTATAGTCCCTTTTTTTCGAGTTTCCAGATAGCATCTTCAGGATAGATCAAAATCTCTGGTTTTTCTTCATTTGGAAATGCATGACCCGAGGTCAATTCTATTACTTTGTTTGGGTCTTTAACAGATCTAAGATAACTGGATGGAGGATCCACATTTAAGATGTCCCACTGTGTTGATTCGTGCTCTCCAAACTGTATTTTATGTCCTTTGGAAAGCTTTACAGCAGTATTGTTTATATACTCTCCATTTACAATAGTACCATTTCTACTATGATCTTGAAGATACCAATTACTACCGCGCCATGAGACTAACGCATGTGATTGAGATATATCCTTTTCTGCAATATAGGTATTAGCAACGTTGCGATTCCTCCCAAATGTATGTTGGGTATTAAGGTATACAATTTCTCCAGTACTTTTATTTTTAATGATTGCCATTATGTAACTAGCCCATGAAGTTCATTAAAATTCTTATCAGAATAAAATCGACCTTTTAAATTTCGGATTTCATAATCTACAACAACTAAGCTTTCAACAAACAAGAAATTTAGTTTATGATCAATGTATTTTCTAAGCAAATTTTTTAAATATTTTCCTAAGGTTCAAAATATAAAACAACTATAATCCTATTAGATTCTGTGAGTTACATTTTGATGTTAAATATTATCCCTAATCCCTATCAAAAATCATCTTTTGAAGATTGTAAAGTATCTTTCTTTAACATAAGCCCTTTTCCCAAATATAAAAAAGAATCTCACTCTTTTTATCATTAAAACTAAATTATGTGATTAACAGATTGTATTTTGCGGTTTCCCCGTATTATTACTGCGTTAACAGCGCATTTTTGAATTTAATTGATCGATTATTTTTGGCATTTTTCTGTGGTATTTGAACCTTGTGAGACCTGTAATTTTTAGAGCTTTTTTTTGATTCCTGAAGGTAATTTCACCCATGTAACTTGTTGATTACAAAAACATAAACAATGTGAATCCACAAAGAATTATTATCTATTTGTACTTGTAAAAAACAGGGTATTTTGAAGTTCCATTTTGAATGACCATCATATAAATAGGTTATTGAGTTCTAATTTCTTTTTTAGTCAATACTAAATTTGCTATTTCCCAACATTTCGACAAACACGAAATCCCTGATCTGGTCCCACCCCATTCGCTTCAAAATAATCTCTATCATTATTTTTCATAAACATCTCGACACCTATCCAACCTCCTCCTCTATGACTGCGAAAATGCCCTGAGGGTATCTCTTGGTTTTCAAACCAATCTTCGCACCATTCACGAACGTTTCCCGTCATATCAAAAAGACCAAGTTCATTGGGAGTTTTACTAGCCACTGGCCTTGTTCTTCCATGATTGTTTTCCAGGATTTGATAGTTCCAATTTTCAGTTAAAAATTGATCTCCACAATTCCTCCAATACCAGGCTATTGCATTCATTTTATTACCTCCGCTATACGTATAACTCTTACTGAGTTGTCCTCCTCCTGCGGCATACTCCCATTCTATCTCTGTGGGTAATCGATACCCATTAGAAAGTGGATATATGCTAACCACCCACTTCACGGTATCATACTTAGACTTGTTGAACTCATCAATAGTGTCTTTGAAGATCTTGTAATACGGTTCCAATCCTTCCTGTTTACTTCTTTGGATGCAATAAGCGATGCAGTCATACCAACTCACCATTTCTACAGGAAGATCATCTCCTTCAAATTTAGAAGGGTTAGTATCCATTGCAGCCAACCATTCTTTTTGAGTGATTTCGGTTTTACTCATATAAAAATCATCGACACGGACATTTCGTTTATAGAGATTTGAGTGTTTATTGACAAAAAAACCTCCTTTTACCAGAACCAAATCATTAGAAACACTCTTATCATCTTTTATATATGTACAAGAACAAAAAATGAGCACGCCCAAAAAAACAATTAGTCTTTTCATAATTACCCTACACAACAACTTAAGGCCGTTTGCAATAGCAACAGCCCTTTTTATACTTTTTATGCTAGTTTTTACCAAACGGTGGCATTAATTTTTCCCCAACCCTGGCTAAAAGACTCTATACCAAATACCTGATAATCAAAATCCCTAAGGTTACCCCATTGCTGTTGGTGTCCTCCATGCTGATTCCAGTGATTGATATGGGTTTGCACACTTATTTTCTTATTGTTGCCAGTACCGACGTTTCCGTGCTGACTGATGTATTGATTAAATGTTTTGGTTCCCAAAATAGAGGGTGCATTATATCTAGTGTTTTTCTTGAACTTGTAATTCCGGCCATTGGCATTAAAATTTTTGTTTTGATCTTGCCCGGCAATATTTCCGCGTTCTACGATATAGTATTCTACCAAAGGCGTTCTTGTCCAACCATAAACACCAACAAAATCATAGGATCCTTGTAACAATCCTACGTTGTAGTTGATTGTTCTGCCACTTCCTGTTCTCCAACCTTTTCCTCCAACAATATCCTTATTGTCTTTGTACTCAATCTGAAAATTTCCTGCATATTGATTAGCATAGGGGAAGGTAAGTTTTCCCCATCCTCCTTCTTTGTAAATGGTCCAAAAATACCCTTGGTTATACCCATCGGTACGGTTATCACTAATATAACCATTAGCATCTATGAATTTTTCCTGTGCTTCTGCATCTTCTGGTAAATTATCAGTGTCCAAGGCATCTGAACAACTAAAAAACATAAGGGTAAAACATACGGCAATACTTACTATTCTTTTCATAATTAGATGATTTAAGTTAGAATACTTCTACGATTTTGGATCAACAATCAAATTTCACTTTTCGGGAATATCTTGATTATCAATACCACTTAGTTTGTGTTAAAAATTTATAAGTATCCTAAAGTAAATCTTGAAAAAATAAATATTTGACAATTGAAGTGTTTTAAGAATTAATTCCACGAAAAATTTTCGTAAAAACCACCAAACTATAAATAACTGATTATCAAATACCCAACAATCAATAAGGACTATTTTGATCATGTTTCATCTTTTTGAAAAGTAATTAGCAACTCAAAACAGAGATGTATCGCCTATAAGAGCTTGTAGCAAATAGAATAACCTTAACAAACTTTATGATTTACCTACGGGATTGGGAATAGATTTTGATATAGGTCACGATACCTTAAAACCTGATTAAATAACCCCAAACTAAACGTAAAATGTTCTTTTTTAGAAAAAAAGTACCCAAGACCTTGTCTCAAGTAGACAAATTGTACAGAAAAGTGATCTCAAAGCTTCCTGATGCTAATCGTATTGATTATTGCGAATCATTAGTATACAGGACAGAGAAAGATGTAGCCGAAACTAGATGTAAAGTAAAAAAAGGAAACTTAAACAACTATTGTATGCTGCTCGGTTGGAACGAAAAAACCTGATGAGCTAGCTCATCAGGTTCTCCTTCTGGAATATAAAATAAAATAATTTGCCTACCCTTTTTATCGTATATCCAGCTAACTATTCCTTTATCTCTTTTCAAGGTGAATAATTAGCAACAATTTGATTCACTATTTGCTTCATCCTTGTGTTCAGTTCTTTGATATCTCCGGATAATGCAGATGGGTAATATTTGTACTCTTCTCCATTAACTCTTAGCGTGGTAACAGGTCTATCCTTTCCTTTATTAAAAACCACTTTTTCAAAAGAACCTTGATCGATCATATTTTTTAAAGCATTGAACTCCTTTTTTTCAATCTGCTTTTTATTTTTCCTTTTACTGAAACATAATCTATGCCAGAATACAAAAAGCTTCCGTCCTGATACACCCAAAGATCATATACCGGGCATTTCCCTAAACACCTTCCTTTGGAATAATACACCAAAACTTCTGGATCTTCGGTTACTGATTTTGAAGACTGACATGAAAAGTTCAGCAGGACCAAAAGCATCATCAAATATTTCATACTTTTCTTGTTTTAAAGTTTCACAATTTTCTACTCTCTTGCCTTATGACCATGACTACAATGAGATTTATGCTTATTCCCAAAAGTGTTAGCTCTTCTCCATGCTCCAGGTTCTGGTAAGAAACTTCTACCACTCTTGGCAATATTACCTCGGATATAATCTCTTAACTTCACCATTTCTGTACTATCATATAACAATTGGATTTTCTTTTCGGCTCCGCTTGTTCCATTTACCCCTCCGGCTCGGGTAACAAACGTGGCAAATACTTCAACTATATCTTCTCCTGGATTTGTAGATGCATATTGAGTAACAAAACGCTCTCGATACTTGTTATAAAAGTTTTGCGCATCAGTTTCTGTATTTACATCTTGAAATTCATTCCAGATATCAGCCCAATGGTTTTGGTAAATTTTATTGATGTGTGATTCATCTTTTGCGCATCCCTCTCCCGTAAAATAGGTTTTACAATCTGTTGGTAACACTGCGGAATCTACTTGTTGTTTTTCTAAAGTAATGATATGCCCAAATTCGTGTATGATGGTATACGCTAACTCACCGTCTGCATTAAAACCTCTTTCATACGCATAATCGATTGCAATTCCCATTTGCCACTTAGAAAGATCGGATGTACGTTCGACTACATATCCTAATACACCACTTTCTCCACCCATATAAATCATGAATTCATTCATTTTGGATCTATAATCCAGTGGAATTATCTTTTTTGTTAGCTCCCAGATTTCCTGATGTTTTTGAGTATCTCTTTGAAATGCTAATGCTTGTCCGGTAACTTCAAAATCTTGGTCTTTTATGATATTTTCTCCATCTACCTTATAGCGTGTGATATTCTTGATATCTTCTCCATCTTCATCTCCCGGATCGGTTCCTACTACTGGTGTATCCGTGGGTCCAGTTGCATCATCATCTTTGCTACATGATTGTATGCTAAGCATTGCCATAGCTACAAAAATCACTAGTAAATAATTCCACCTCACTTTTTTCATAATTAATGATCTTTAAAAAATTAAACGCTTTTTTATTAGAACACAGAATTATGAACCCACCCTAAATTTTTTAGTTATTTTCTAATTAACAAACGATATAAACAAGGGAAATAAAAAAGCCAGATCTTTTACCAGATCTGGCTTTTTGGGTATAGAAACGGACCATTTGCAATCTTTATTCGCTGATCAAAAAAATCATTCACTTCTTAATGAATAGCGTGGGGCGAGTGTATCATTTTTTTGACCCAAAAACAAAGATTTAACGTAGGTAAATAGTGACTTGTAATAATTTTTATGCACACTTGTCAAAGCACACACAAATACTTTGTTATCAGTTAATTAAAAATAAATTTCTATATTTATTCTACCAACTATTTATAGATTTTCTTCGAAAAACAAGCTGTTAGATTGATCAAAAATCAACCAAAAAAAGAGTTTATATGATAAATATTTAAAAGCTTCTTACTATATTGTGCATGAGGAATAAGAAAGACTCCATCGATACATACAAACATTTATAGTAAGATTTACTATAGCTATATTCAAAAAAGCATATCAAGATTTTTTTGAATATATCTATTTAATAAAATCCTTTAATGGTTGATTTTTTTAAATCAATCGTTATTCAGACCCTGCTTTTGTTGGCTCGCCAAAGTTTTACAATTGCGGGGTTGTTTTTATTTATACAATATCCAAATTTCGCCACTATTGTACATAAATAGGGCGAAATTCAAAATTAAAATTAATAAATGACAATTCCTTACGGGAACCCGTAAGCTCCATATTTTGTTGCTATAAAAGACCTAAATCTTTGGTCATTGCTACCAAATGAATGGCATTTCTAGCTTTAAAATTAAATTTTAGCTTGTTCAATCGTTTTTCGATAGAACTGATACTGTTTGGAGAGATATGATTTTTCTTGAAATATTCTCCTATCTGTTCTTGTGTAAGTCCATCAGACAAATGTTTCAATAACAAAAGGTCATAATCCTTAAGTTCAAAAACATTGTGCTTACTCATCATATTAGACAATCGTTGCGAAATAAATCGATTCTCGTTGTACACTTCGTATACAGATTGCACCAATTCATTCAGCCCATAACGACCTTTACAAACATATCCGTTAATATTATGTTCATCAAAAAGAGATCTCACTTTTGCAGGTCGATCCTCCATAGAATAGACAATGACCTTAATATTGGGCTGTATAAGACGTACAGCCTCGATAAGTTCTACTCCTGAAACTAATTTTCGTTCTCTATGACTTTCTTTAAAAGACAAGTCAGTTACTAATAAGTCAAATGGGGTTTGATCTTTTAGTGCTCTTCTAAATTTAAGATAGGCATCATCACAATACTGTGCTTGCTGTATCTCCTTTATTCTCGTTCTTTCATGAAGGATGTTAGCTACTCCATGATTAATACTTCCGAGATCTTCGTTTACTAAAACTTTCTTAAACATAGCTCACTATTATTATTAATTCGGGAAATGTACTGTGGCCTTAAAACCTCTTTCCATTTCTGAATCAAATATAAATGATCCTCCGATCGTTTTTATACGGTTTTCCGCATTTCGCAATCCACTGCTGTAAATTATCTCATCTTTATCTACGCCAACACCATTATCAGCATAGGTGATTTTTATATTTTTTTGTTCCTTCTTGAACGTGATCGCTACCAAGCTTGCCTCACTGTGCTTTTTCATGTTGATCATCAGCTCTTGCAATATTCGATATACAATGATCTTTTTTCTGGAGTGATGGATTGCCAATTGATTTCTCCTACATCTTTAATGATGATCTTGGTGTAGTCGGCACTATAACTACTCAGCATATTACTCAACTCCAAATGGAAATCTCTTACTTCATTAAAGCTACTATTTTCTCTGGAGATATCACGGGTACTATTATAAATATCTTCTAGTTTGTCCAATACTTCTTTGCGACTTTGATCATTTTGTATTTGGATCATCACGTTATACACATCGTTGGCCAGCTCATCATGCAACTTTTTGGAAATCCTAGCCTCCGCATCATAGACATTGCGGATGATTTGTCTTTTGTGTCGTTGTTGAACCATATAAAAAACGGAACCTGCAATTAATACGATAAGAATAGAGCCAAACAGGTAAATAATACGTTGTCTTTCTTTTTTGGCTGTCTCAGCTTTTAAAACTAAGTTTTCTGTAGTGAGTTTGTCGTTTTCGTATTTTGTTTCAACATAAATGGCTCTGTTACTTTGATTAATTTCTTCTAATTCTTTACTAGTTTTATGGTAAATCCTAGCTTCTTCAGGGCTATCTTTTAATTGAATTACATAACCTAATGCTTCTATAATAGATACTAAACTTTCCCTTTTTAAAGCATTTTGATAAGCAGAATTTGCAAAAAACAATGCTTTTCCCTTATCATTTTCTTGGTAAAATTTTGTTAAGTGTATATTACTAGCTATCAATCCTTCTGCATCATTTATTTCTTTTCGAATCCCTCGAGCTTGCAGTAACAATTCCTCAGAGGTAATATTTTGACTATCCTGAAGCCATAAAATATGTCCTAGATTACTTAAAACTCTTGCATACATTTCTTTATTGCCTATAACCGATGGTTCTTTTCTTAATGTATCTAGAATAGAAATTGCCTGATTAAAGTCTTTCTTTCCACTTAAAATATTGGCTTTAGTATTTTGGTAATCAAACATATGCTTTCTACCTATTATTTCGGCATCCTCTTTATTTTCTCCTAGACTAAGGGCTGCAATATTATATTTTAAAGCTTCATCAAAATTATTTTGTTCTAGGTTGGAAACAGAAATTATATGATATAACCCTGAAAGTCTTTTTATATCCCAAATCTTCTCTGCAAATTTTACTCCTTCAATTGCGGTTGCTTTGCTTCCTGAAAAATCTCCTAATATGTTTTGAATATTTGCCATTTGTAGCAAGTATCTTCCTGATCTAGCACTGTCCCCAACCCTTCTGGATACTCTGAAAGCTTCATTATAAAACTTAAAGGATTCTTTTAGTTGGTTATTATTTTTATGATAAAGACCTAGCTTTGCCGATGCCCTAATAATATGTAAGGTATCATTGTTACGATTCGATAAATCATATAGTTTTTCTGAATATGTTACAGCACTATCATACTGCTTTGCTAAATTTTGAAGTTTTGTCTTTCGCATCAAACCCATATAAACTAGAGTATCCTCTTGATATGGTTCAATTAGTTTTAAAAAAGTAGAAATGTAAAATAACCTTTTCGATATATCAATAGAATCTACATCGCTTTTTTGATAATAACTAAATACGGTATCTAATTGTCTTTGAGCAATTAAATCCTGTTGTAAGTTAGTTTGACTATAAACCGAAATGTTAAAAAAGAATATAACTCCCAAGTATCCGATTAGGATATGGAAATTGACACGCCAAAGTTTCATATTCCAAAATTAGTAAATTAAATTGGGTGTATATTACTTAAAGTCAATATACACCCAATTTAATATTACAAACAAATTATAAAACTGTAGTAATAATACTATCCTTCATCTTCACCACCCACTTGTCCATTTTCTCCGGTGGTTGAATAAAACTCAAAAGAAACATCTTCATCGGCAACACTATCTGTTGTACAAGAGGTGAAACTTCCGATCATAAAAAGGGCTACTAGGGTATACAATATAGTTTTCATACGTTTTCATTTTTTAGGTTTATACATAGTGATCCCTGCCAGGGTTGACCTGGTATTTCTAGGCAGGGGGATTAATAAGGGAGTACTCCTATTTTATTTTTGGAAAGTTGAAAATCCAGAGGCGATACATTATGGCTACTTTCCTGGTGCCATCGGTATCACTTTACGGATTCCCGTAACAAGTAAGTCCATACATTTACTATGTTAGCAATATGTAATCGGAACAAATTGTTAATGTGAATTTACTAAGAACCCAAATCTATGTGCATAAACAATTCCAGGGATTCCAAAGATTCCTTAGAAATCCTATAGATTCCAATAATTTAACACCATTATGGAGAGAAAAACGAGTGTTACTTACAAGAATGAAATTCTTGAGAAGTACAAAAGGGAAAAAGGCGGAGAGATGAGTAGCTATCTTCTCCAACCTACTAGAAAGCAGATTAAAGAGGCATGTATATGGCTATTGTCTCGAAGAAATGAAAAGTATGATGAGGGTATTCTCGATCGTTTCTTTAAGTTTAAAGAAGGAGAAAACAAACTTCATGCAATCGAAAGGGTTAAAGGTGACAAATTTAAGCCGATCGTAAATTTCTTAAACGGAGAAACAAAATCTACAACACCAGCGAATTTGGAATTAATAAGCTGGTTAATTGATTTTAATCCAAGGCCATTATCAGTGTATTTAAGGTCGGACTTTGTGAGAGAAGATCCTAAACCGGTTCAATTTATGAGTCAAACGGATACATTGTACAAGAGAGGAAGCCCTTTACAAATTAAAAGGGATAATGAAATGATCGATATTCCAGAGACCAAAGTGATTCAACAAACCGATAAGAGTATCACGATCATTTCTCAAATCAATCCTTCTCTAAAAATCACAACAATTGTGTCTCTATGATTTATTAAAGAAAATGCTATCAAAAACGAACAACTTATTAGATTAAAAAATTACATTCAACGAACGAAAAACGGTCAGGTCAAAAATCCTGACCGTTTTTTGTTTAAAAATCATAAAAACTGACATTAACAAATGCTAAATACTTGAACTATATGATAAGCTGGTTTGTGAGAATTCTGGTTTTTTTACAAGAAAGAGGGTTACAAAATTTACATTTTAGATAACCTCTTTCTTTTTCTCTCATCCCAATTCGTTGTACCTTTACCTCATTAGCAAATAAAATTATGATATCCGTACAGCAAGCTCTTCAATTCATAGAACAACATACCCAAAAGACCAGCAATACTATAACAATTTCGGTATCCGAAGCTTTAGGTTGTGTGTTAGCAAAAGATGTTTTTTCTCCTATCGATATGCCACCATTTCGGCAATCGGCTATGGATGGTTATGCACTAGGCTCTGTTCAGGAAACGACCTATATCTTGGTTAATGAAGTGAAAGCAGGAGATACCGAGGATCCCGAAATAAAGGAAGGACAAGCTATACGCATCTTTACTGGTGCTCCTGTCCCATCTGCTGCAAAATCGGTAGTTATTCAGGAAAAAGTAGAAGTCTCTAACCATCAAATAACGCTTCAGGAATCAACTGTACCCATGGCCAATATCCGAGAAGTAGGTGAGCAAATTAAAAAAGGAGATATTGCCTTATCAAAAGACACAAAAATTACCGCCGCTGGCATTGGATATCTGGCGACGCTTGGTGTTACTGAAATTGAGGTATACAAAAAACCAACTATTGCTATAATCACTACAGGGAATGAACTTGTAGCTCCGGGACAACCTTTATCATACGGGCAGATCTACGAAAGTAATTCTTTGATGCTGGTCAGTGCATTACAAAAGTCCGGTTTTTCTGAAGTGAACACCTACAAGGTATCCGATAATTATGACGCTACTCAAACCCTACTAGAAAAGACCATTGCAGATCATGATGTTATTCTTATTTCTGGAGGAATCTCTGTTGGCGATTATGATTTTGTGGGCAAAGCTCTTCGAAATATAGGTGTCGAAGAGGTATTTTATAAAGTAAAACAAAAGCCGGGAAAACCTTTGTTTTATGGAAAACATAAAAACAAAACCATCTTTGCCCTACCCGGAAATCCAGCATCTTCTTTATCCTGTTTCTACATTTATGTATTGCCTGCAATTCTTAAACTTTCAGGATATACCAACTATCATCTTGAACGCAGTAAAGGGATTGCTAATACTAATTTTACAAAAAAAGGAGAACGAGCTGCTTTCCTAAAAGCTCATAATGATCTTGGGCAAATTACCATTCTAGATGCGCAAGCCTCTTCAATGTTACGATCTTTTGCCTTGGCCAACGCTTTGGTATATCTTCCTGAAGATACTACAGAAGTAACCATTGGAGATACTGTAGAGATCATAAACTTGCCATAAAAAGGCCTTAAATCATAAGTAATTATTAAAAAAGTTCCCGCCTAAATCGTTTTTTGCTAAAATTTAGATAAAGAAAGTTTCGTCAGAAAAAATCGTTGTATCTTTAAAAACCAAACGGTTGTTTATGGACTACAAAATAAAAAGCAGAATCTGGATCGAGACTGAAGATGGAGTCTATCTTGGAGAAGGAAGAGTGCGGCTATTAAAAGCTATCGATCAAACGGGTTCGCTAAGCAAAGCGGCAAATGCTTTATCTATGTCCTACAAAAAAGCCTGGAATCTCTTAGACAGCATGAATAAGACTGCCAAAGAGCCTTTGGTGATTACAACAACCGGAGGGAAAGGAGGTGGAGGCGCCCACCTTACTGACTATGGAAATAAAGCCATACAAGCTTTTGACAATATCAATCAAAAATGTTGGGATTTCCTCGATAAAGAGTTTGATCAAATTTCACTATGACTCAAAAAGAAGAGCATACAGGAATTATATTAGCCGGAGGCAAAAGTTCTAGAATGGGTGAGGAAAAAGGATTGCTTTTACTAGACGATAAGCCTTTTGTACTGCATATTGCAGAGGCCCTACAACCACTTGTAAAAGAAATTATTATTGTAAGTGATCAGGAGGAATACGACCAATTTGGATACAAAAGAGTAGAAGATATCTTTAAAGATACTGGTCCGGTTGGAGGGTTGTATGCTGGTCTTTTGTCTTCTACAACCGCTAGCAACTTTGTGATCAGCTGTGATGTTCCTTTGATTACCACAGCTTTGCTTTCAAAATTGCAGGACTCAGATGAAGAGCATTTTGATGTGATTCAGTTTAAACTTCAAGACAAATCGATGCCTTTGATCGCTCTGTATAAGAAAAGATGTGCCGCTATCTGTAAAAAACAGTTAGAAACAGGAGAAAGGCGATTGCGAAAACTAGTGGCTTCGCTATCAACCAAGTCCATTCCTGTAGACGAAAAAGAATATATTTTGGTGAGTAATATCAATACTCCAGAAGAGCTAAAAAATGTTAGATATGCAATTAACGATTAAATATTTTGGCATGATTGCAGAGGCAACTACTACGCCCGAAGAGCAACTGCAAATAGAACATTGTTCGGTATCAGAATTGCTGGAAAAATTAAAAATCGCCCATCCAAAGTTGAATCATATGGATTTTAAAGTAGCCGTAGATCAACAATTGGTTCAGGAAAATTATACAATTACCAAAGAAGCGGAAATCGCTTTACTACCCCCATTTGCGGGAGGTTAAAAATTGCCTATGGATTTTAATTCAAGATATCACCGCCAGATCATACTGCCAGAAATTGGTGAAGAAGGTCAAAAAAAACTCAACGCTGCCAAGGTATTAGTTATAGGAGCAGGAGGCTTGGGATGCCCTGTGTTGCAATACCTATCTGGAGCAGGTATAGGAACTATTGGTATTATAGATTTTGATGTTGTAGAAACTTCCAATCTACACCGACAAGTACTCTATGGAAAGAAGGATGTGGGTACAAATAAAGCACTGGCCGCCAAAAAACGTCTAAGTGATCTTAATCCAGATATCGTTATCAATGTTTATCCCGAAAAACTTACGGTAAAAAATGCATTGACACTTTTTGCTGATTATGATATCATAGTAGACGGGTCAGACAACTTTTCTACACGATATTTGGTTAACGATGCATGTATTATCACCGGCAAACCTTTGGTATATGGTGCTATTTTTAAGTATCAGGGCCAGGTATCTGTATTCAATTACAACAATGGACCAAGTTATAGATGTCTATTTCCTGAACCGCCAAGTGCGGGTACCGTACCTTCTTGTTCAGAAATTGGAGTGATTGGAGTTTTGCCAGGAATTATAGGTAGTTTTCAAGCGAATGAAGTATTAAAAATGATCTTAGGAATTGGTGATGTACTCGATGGAAAACTAATGATGTATGACAGTCTATCGACCCAATTTTCGACATTCTCAATTCAACGTGTTGCTTCTCAAATCGAAAATGTATTAGCCACTGCTCCACGTTTTGAAGAAAATAACTATGATCTGTTTTGTGGAGTTGAGTATATTCAGGAAATCTCTGCTGAAGAGGCTTATAAAAAAGAGGATGTACAGTATCTTGATGTTCGCGAACCTCATGAACACCCAAAAATAGATAGGCTTTCTCCAACACTGATCTCATTAGGAACTTTGGAGAATGAATTACATCAATTAAATAAAGAAAAGGAGTTGATTGTCTTTTGTCAATCAGGTATACGAAGTAAAAAGGCCTTGCAAATTTTATCACAATATGGATATACACGCATCGCTCATGTAAAAGGAGGAGCCATTGCTCTTAATGAATTTCAAACCACAAAAATTGAGTAGTCATACTATGGAAAAAACGAAACTTAAAAACGTCTTTGTTCAGGGAGCTATTTCTTCTGAGTTTATTGGCAACTCCATAGCCAAACATCAAACCAAAACTACAATTGGAGCTCATAATATATTTCTAGGGCAAGTACGAGCAGATGTTATTGATGGTAAAACAATCACAGGGATTGACTATACTGCCTATGAAGAAATGGCAAATCTAAAATTCCAAGAGATACGTGAACGTACGTTTGCCAAATTTGATCTTACTTGCATGCACATTTATCACAGTCTAGGTACTGTAAATGCTGGAGAGATCTGCCTGTTTGTTTTTGTGTCTTCACCAAGGCGCAGAGTCGTTTTTGAAGCTTTGGAATATGTGGTAGAGGCTATAAAAGCAGATGTTCCCGTTTTTGGTAAAGAAATTTTTGAAGATGAAACCCATCAGTGGAAACAAAATACCTAAAAACATAATAACTTCAATTCGAGTAATTACAACCCATATCAAAGAAATATTTCAACACAACACCTATCATGGTAGACATCACACATAAAACCTCAACATTACGAATTGCAACAGCTCAGGCAGTAGTAAAAGTAAGTACCCAAGAAACCATCGAAGCTATCAAAAATGGCACGGTTCCCAAAGGTGATGTGTTTGCTATGAGCAAAGCGGCAGGACTGCTCGGTGTTAAGAAAACTCCAGAGTTGCTACCTGATTGTCATCCACTACCCATAGAATATACAGGTATTGATTATGAGATCAATGATCTGGAGATAACCGTTTTGGTTACCATCAAAACCATTTACAAAACAGGTGTAGAAGTGGAAGCCATGCATGGAGCAAGTATCGTTGCATTAAATATGTACGATATGCTGAAACCCATTGACAAAGGAGTTGAAATCCATCATGTCAAATTACTGAACAAAAAAGGAGGAAAATCCGATTTTAAAGATCGCTTTAGAAAGGATCTAAAGGCAGCTGTTGTTGTTTGTTCAGATACCATTTCTGAAGGAAAGAAAGAGGACAAAGCGGGTAAAGCTATTATTAGTAAACTCGAAAATTGCGAAGTAGAAATAATGGATTATAGCATCATTCCTGATGAAATAGATAGTATTCAAAAGAAAGCTTCGCAATACAAAGAGCAAGGTGCCGACCTTATTATTTATACTGGAGGTACCGGTTTATCCAGCAGAGATGTAACTCCTGAAGCACTAAAACCCTTGCTAGATAGAAGTATTCCTGGTATTGAAGAAGCGATTAGAAAATATGGCCAGGATCGTATGCCCTATGCCATGTTATCCAGAAGTGTGGTGGGCACAATTGGCAGCACCCTGGTTATGGCATTACCAGGATCTACCAATGGCGCAAAAGAATCTATGGATGCTATTTTTCCTGAAGTACTTCATGTTTTTCGAATCTTAAAAGGTGTGCGGCATGACTGATTTAAAAACATCCAACATACTTACCGATACCTTTGGTAGAACGCATAATTACCTGCGCATATCGCTTACCGAACGATGTAATCTTCGGTGTACCTATTGTATGCCTGCAGAAGGGATTCAACTCTCTCCAAAGGCAAATATCATGACCTATGAAGAGATTTTTACCATTGCCCAGGAATTTGTAAACAGAGGGGTAACCAAAATACGATTAACTGGTGGGGAACCTTTGGTACGAAAAGATGCTGCAAAGATTATAGAGCAGCTTTCTTCACTCCCTGTAGAACTTACCTTAACCACAAATGGAGTTATCGTAGACCGATTTATTGACCTATTCAAAAAATGCGGAATACAATCGCTAAACATAAGCTTGGACTCTCTACACTCTTCAAAAAATCAGCAAATCACCAGAAGATCTTATTTCGAAAAAGTGTATCAAAATATCCTTTTGTTGGTTGATGAAGGTTTTGAAGTAAAAATTAACTGTGTATTGATGAAGGGATTTAATGACGATGAAATTATTGATTTTATCAATCTAGCCAAGGATCTACCTGTACATATTCGTTTTATCGAATTTATGCCTTTTGATGGAAATCGTTGGAATATGGATAAACTAGTATCCCTAAAAGAAATATTGGATCATGTCCATACGCATTTTATAAAAGACGAGGTTATTAAATTACAGAATGCCCCCAACGACACCGCCAAAAGCTATCAGATTAAAGGATACAAAGGTACTTTTGCGATTATTAGTTCTGTTACCAATCCCTTTTGCGACGGGTGTAATCGAATTCGACTTACTGCCAACGGTAGAATCAAAAATTGTTTGTTCTCTTCCAAAGAGTCTGATTTGTTAACTCCTTTACGAGACGGAAAACCAATCGCTTCCGTTATCCAGAGTGCAATTCGATCAAAATTAAAGGTAAGAAACGGAATGGACACACTGGATAAATTCAAAGACACAGATGGTCATAACAATCGAAGCATGATCCAGATCGGAGGATAGTTTCGATCACTTCACCATACAAACGGAATTTATATTTCCTTGATCATCATATTCTTTAACGGGATTGTCCGGATCCAAAATCCACGTATCATCAACAATAAACTTATAATGATGTTTCCCTCCAGAGAGCATAGTTCGATACACCCAGCCTTTTTGGGTACGTGTCATCTCATATGCGCTCTCTGACCAATCATTAAATGAGCCCGCCAGAATTACCTTTTCTGCATCTGTATACCCATTTAATATAAATGATGCCGGAGCTTTAACATGAACTACAGAGTTATAACCATGAAATTCGTTTCTCCTTTTATCAGGGTTAATGGGGTCTTCTATCCACTCTCCGTCGATAATAAATTTATATTGATATTCTCCTGGTCGTATTTTTAAAGTAATGCTCCAACAATCCTCGGTGCGCTTCATTTTAAAAAGATCCTCGTTCCATTTATTAAAACTACCACTTAGTATCACTTCACGAGCATTTTCATGACCTCCCAATGTAAAAGTTACATTACCACCATCATCTGGATACGCCGCATAAATCTTGAGATTATATGCAGGTAGTGCATGTCCGTTTCTGAAGGCCCTAACTACATTTGCATATTCTTTTGATGGTTCTGCCCACAAGGCATTATTGACCACAAACTTGAACTCCCACGAAAACTCGTCATCAAAGTCGTCTAGCTTCTTTCGTAGTTCGTATCGATTTTCGTCGATCTTAGACATCTTCCAGTCGTATTTTGACCAATCGTTAAACGAACCTGCTACCACTACATTCTCTATCTCAAGATATTCAAAATGATATCGTCTATTTTGTTTATCGGCCATGGCAATACTGTAGTCGCGCTTGTCAAAAATGAATACGATCTCATCGCCTTCAATTTTATATCCTTTAAAGCTTTCGGTTTGTGCCAACACCACTTCCCCTGCAAAGGCAAGGAATAAAAAAATGATATGTAGTACTTTTTCTTTCAATTTCTAAGTATCGGATATTTTACAAAATAAAGCTTTTCTTTCTGATAATTGATGATTGTTCTTTTCTGCTGAAAAAACTCATAGCCCAAAACACCATCGAGTTGCGTACCAAAAGCTTCATTCATTTTATTCAAATTGGTGAGCACAGTGTTCATAGGACCGAAATACACACTTTTGCTTAGTCGTACTCGAAACAACTTTCCTGCGATTACTTCAATTTTATGATCCCCGGCACCAGAAAGCAATAGTCTTTTCCCAGGATAAAAATATTTAAGTGCCTTTCTTCCTATCTTTTTATTGATTTGGTTGAACTCTGCAGCAGTGTCCAATCCAAAAATAACCGGTTTATCACCTATATACCCATTAAGTACAATGGTATGGTGTCTCAGTTTAAAATCAACACTATCTGTAATTTTCTCTGCATACACCTTTTGGTCATATTTATCTCCATTTTCGTCCACCTTACTTAAGGTCATTTGATTAAGGTGCATATCAATAAAAACCTCGTAGTCTTTTAAGATATTGTACCCTATCACCCCGAGAAGGCGCATTTTTTTTGCTTTTTCGATATGTGATAGATTAACAATATCAGAAGTTTTATTCTTCAGATTAAAATTTTGAAGGATAAACTCTTTTACATCTTGCTCAAAGGTGTCATCCATTACCTCTATAACTCCCGATGTATTTCTTTTTCTGGATTGATGCTGATACTTTAACGGGAAATGAACTTCATTCAATATCATCGTATCGGATCCGGTATCGATAATAAAATCTCCCCTTTTCCCCAGTAACTCGGCCTCTACTACGATAAGTCGATCAACCAATTTAAATGGAATACGAGCGGTATACTCGTTGAGAATTTCAGCTTTAGAAAACACAATATCCTCTGACGAGAAAAACGAATGCCTAGGTGGGTTTTCTTTAGCTAACCCTCCCATCATACAAGACAAACATAGCATTATGCATAGTAGCATCTTTCTCATACAAAATATGACATCACTAAGGCCAAAGATGTTACAATTTTGATGCCATATCTGAACAAGTTTAATATAATATTAAGAATTCTACCCCTGCTCCTAGTATGACTAATATCATTTTTATTAAACCCCATTGGGTATATCTTTATTCGCATAAAATAGGATGATCATGAAAAATATTTTGCTTCCCACCGATTTCTCAGATAATTCCAAAAATGCTATTGTATATGCCTTGCAATTCTTCAAAAATGAGGCGTGCACGTTTTATATTCTTCACGTTCAAAAAGCATCTACCTATACCACAGATGATCTAATGGCAGCTCCTGCAAATACATCTATACATCAATCTGTAGTGGGAGGCACCAAAGAGAAACTTGAGATATTAGCACAAGAGCTAGAATCAGAATATTCAGAAGAAAATTACACGTTTCATACCATTTCCGATTACGACATCTTTACCGATGCCATCAAACAGGTTATAAAAACCAAAGCAATAGATCTTATCGTTATGGGCACAAATGGTGCTACCGGGGCCAAAGAAGTTGTTTTTGGGAGCAATACCATTAACGTTATTCGCAAAGTAGACTGTCCCTTGCTTGCGATACCCGAAGGATTCTCTTTTACTCCCTTACAGAGTGTATTGTTTACCATTGATTTTTCTGAAAACTTCATTACAAAAGGCATGGAACCTTTGGTCCATCTTCTCCAAAAACACAAAGCTATTTTACGAATACTGAAAATTAAAGAAGATGATACGGTGACCAAAGCTGAGTTTGATGATAAAAATCGAATGAGTACATTTTTTAAAGAAATTAATCATACCTTTCATTCTATAATAGCGGTGCCAACGGCTTTAGCCATAAATAGTTTTGTGCAAATTATGGATGTTGACATGACAGCTATGTATATTAAACAAGATACCTTTATAGATCGATTTTTTAAAGGATCTAAGATGTCAAAAATAAGTTATGGCACCAGAGTTCCTTTATTGATCATGCATATGTAAACCCTACTAAAACGTGAATCAACCGATCATATTCACCATTTTATCTGTTACGTATATCCTGGTAGGGGTATTTATTATAGTACGGTTACTTTTAAATGGCATGAGGCCCACCAAAACTCTTGCCTGGATGCTTGCCATTTTTACGATTCCCGTGGGAGGTATCCTCTTGTATTTAATGCTGGGTAGAAATCGCAGAAAAAATAAACTTTTCAAATTAAAACGTACGCCAAAAGTTAATGCGTATATCCAAAGGGCATTACAACACTATGTCCCCATTTCAATACAAGAATATAAAGAACATCAAAAATTAATCTCATTGATCACCCAAAACTCGTATTTCGCACCGAGTTCTGGAAACCAATTAACCTTACTAAAAAACGGAGAGCCTACATTTCGCGCAATTTTTGAAGCTCTAAAAAATGCTAAGCATTTTATTCATCTAGAGTATTACATTTTCGAAGAAGGGGAATTGACAAAAGAGCTATTTCAACTTTTTTCTGAAAAGGTGAAAAGTGGAGTCCAAATTCGAATCATTTATGATGGTATTGGCAGTCGATCGTTAAGCAAAAAATACATCAAAAAACTCAACGAAATAGGAGTAGAAACAAGCCGGTTTCTTCCTATTCGATTTGGCAAACTTTTGAATTCTATAAACTATAGAAACCATCGTAAAATTATTGTTGTTGATGATGAAATCGCTTTTACTGGAGGCATTAATGTCTCTGACAAATATGTAAAAGGAGATCCTAATCTTGGGGTATGGCATGATACGCATTTGCAAATACAAGGACCTGTGGTACATAGTCTACAAACCATATTTGCAATGGATTGGTTTTTAATTACTGAAGATGAGGATATTCTGGACACAACTTACTTTGCCCCAGATCAAAAAACAGGAGAAGCCACCGTGCAAATCGTTCATTCTGGACCGGATTCGGATTTCTCGGCTGCCAGACAGCTTTTTTCTCTATGATCAATGAAGCAAAAGACTATGTGTATATTACTAATCCATATATTATCCCCGGTGAAAGTATTTTAGAATCCCTAAAAGTAGCTTCTTTGAGTGGTGTAGATGTAAGGTTGTTACTCTCCAAAAAATCAGATAATCCAATTGTAAAATGGTGCGTGCGATCTTATTTTGAAGACTTGCTTCAAGCGGGAGTAAAAATATATTTATTCCCAGAAGGTTTTGTGCACAGTAAGACTATCGTTGCCGACGATACCGTTTCTTCGGTAGGAACTACTAATCTAGATATTCGAAGTTTTGAACAGAATTACGAGGTGAATGCTGTGGTTTATGATGATTCGTTTTCTATCGCCTTGAAAAATGATTTTTTACGGGATTGCAATCATAGCATTGAACTAAAGTATGATACCTTTGTAAAAAGACCTTGGCATCATAAAATAAAAGAGGGAGTTGCTAAAATATTTAGCCCTGTACTATAATACAACATGCTATGAAAGACTCAAAAAATACAGGATTGGTTTTATCGGGAGGAGGATTTAAAGGAGTGGCCCATATTGGCGCAATACAAGCTCTAGAAGAAGCAGGAATTGTAATCAAATACATTTCAGGATCAAGTGCCGGGGCTCTTGTTGGTGCTATGTATGCAGCTGGCCATTCTCCTGAAGTAATCAAACGTTTTTTTAAAAAAACCTCTTTGTTTAATTTCAATAGATTTACCCGTAAGAAAGCTGGTTTTCTGGATTCAGAAAAGTTCTATAATGATCTCATTTCCTTTTTCCCTGAAAATACATTCGAGTCATTGCAAAAAAACATGTTTGTAACAGCAACTAATCTGGTAGAAGGTGTAACCAAGGTTTTTAGCCAAGGGCATCTTATCAAACCTTTACTAGCTTCTGCAGCTTTCCCGGGAGTGTTTACTCCTGTGATGATCGGTGATCAGCTGTATGCAGATGGTGGAATTTTGGATAATTTCCCGGTAGCTCCGCTACAGCAAAATTGTGACTTTATTATTGGAGTGGATGTTTCCCCTATCAAGAAACCAAAGATTTCAGATTTTAAACACTCCTATAATGTTATGCAAAGAGCCTATTATTTAAGAGCCGTACCTAATTCTGAAACCAGATTTTCGCAATGCGATATGATCATACAAGCCAAAGCATTAGCCAATTATGGTCTTTTCAACAGTAATAATCTGGACAAAGTATATGATCTGGGGTATAATGAAGCGAAAGCAAAAATCGAACAATTTCTAAGCAGCTAACAATGATAGACGGATTACAACAAAACTATGGTGATTTTTTTGAACCAGCGCTTTTAAAGGAAATCACAAACGTTGGCACTTTTAGAGAAGTATCAGAAGGAGATGAACTTATAAGAGCTGGCAGTTATATCAAATCCATGCCATTGATCATTAATGGTGCTATTAAAATCCTAAGGCAAGACACTGAAGGGGATGAATTACTACTATATTTCCTAGAGCGTGGTGATACTTGCGCAATGACATTATCTTGTTGTTTGGGGCATCATAAAAGTGAAATTAAGGCGATTGCGGAAACTGATGCTTCATTGGTAATGATTCCTGTAGAAAAAATGGAAGAATGGACCACCAGGTACAAATCCTGGCGAAACTTTGTTTTTGATAGTTATCACAAAAGGTTAATTGAAGCCATAGAAACCATCGACAGCATTGCCTTTTTAAAAATGGATGATCGCTTGTTGAAATACCTACACGACAAATCCAAAGTAACCAGTGACAATGTATTAAAAAATACCCATCAGGAGATTGCTTATGACCTTCATACATCTAGGGTAGTCATCTCCAGACTTCTTAAAAAGCTTGAAACCAAAGGAAAAGTAAAACTCAACAGAAACAGTATTGAAGTAATAGATCTTTGATGGTTCGGTAACAAATGTTACTGTACTCCCCTTTTGCTCAAGTTATTTTTGCTGAAAAAATGTAATGGAAATAACTGAAGTTATTGGGTTTATTGCAGCATTAATTATAGGTATTGTATTAGGTTTAATCGGTGGAGGAGGTTCCATCCTTACCGTACCCGTATTAGTATACATATTACATATTAACCCTATAACAGCAACAGCATATTCTTTGTTTGTTGTAGGAGTTTCATCCAGCGCTGGTGTTATTCAAAATCTAAAAAAAGGATTAATTGACTTTCAAACCGCCTTAGCATTTGCGGTACCGTCTCTTATTGCCGTATATGGGACCCGAAGATATATAGTACCTGCAATTCCCAACCAATTAATAAGCTACAAGAACATAATCATCACCAAGGAAATTGGACTGATGATCTTTTTTGCTTTTATCATGTTTATAGCATCAATATCCATGATTAGGAATGATAAAAGGAAAACAAAACCTCTCGTAAAATCCAACACATCATATACCTTGATATTTGTTGAAGGGATTGTGGTAGGGATTTTAACTGGGTTAGTTGGTGCCGGTGGTGGTTTTTTAATTATCCCGGCTTTGGTACTCATGGCAAAGTTGCCTATGAAAAAAGCGGTAGCAACATCCCTTCTCATCATCGCCATAAAATCTCTTATTGGTTTTATGGGCGATGTAGAAAATTTAGAGATCGAATGGCATTTTTTATTACCATTTACTCTTGTTGCCGTTTTAGGTATATTTTTGGGTACTTATTTTACTCGATATATCGAAGGAAAAAAACTTGAAAAAGGATTTGGATGGTTTGTTTTGCTAATGAGTATCTACATCCTCCTCAAAGAAGTTGCCTAAAAAAAGCTTTGTAACAATAGTTACCGATTTCAAATAATAATTGGCTTATTTTTGCATAATACTCAATCAATAAACTATATTTCCATCCTGAGATGGATTATATTCAAAAGAAGAACAAAATGACGATAGAACAAATATATACAGGATGTTTGGCCCAGGGGGCATATTATATAGAAAGTAATGGTGAAGTTGCTATTATTGATCCTTTGAGAGAGGTAAAACCTTATATTGAAAAGGCGAATGAAAATAACGCAAAAATAAAATACATTTTTGAAACGCATTTTCATGCGGATTTCGTTAGCGGACATCTCACATTAGCCAAAGAAACTGGAGCTCAAATCATATATGGTCCCATGGCTAATCCTTCTTTTGAAGCCACTATTGCCAGAGACAATGAAGCATTTCAACTTGGTAATATTACTATTATAGCTCTACATACACCAGGTCATACTATAGAAAGTACCACTTACCTTTTGAGAGATCAAAATGGAAAGGATCATGCCATATTTAGCGGTGACACATTATTTCTTGGAGATGTAGGTCGCCCTGATCTGGCCCAAAAAGCTGCCGACATGACTCAAGAGCAACTGGCAGAAACCTTGTATGATAGTTTACGAAACAAAATCATGCCTTTGGCAGATGATGTTATAGTATATCCTGCACATGGAGCTGGTTCTGCCTGTGGGAAAAATATGATGAAGGAGACTGTGGATACCCTCGGTAATCAGAAAAAGATGAATTATGCTTTACGGGAAGATATGACCAAGGCAGAATTTGTAAAAGAAGTTACCGAAGGATTATTACCTCCTCCACTATATTTCCCACTGAATGTAAAAATGAATAAAGAAGGGTATAAGGATATCGACGAAGTAATAAAACAAGGTGCCAAACCATTATCTGCATCAGCTTTTGAAGCATTGGCCAACGAAACAGGTGCTGTGGTACTAGATGTAAGGCATCAAAATGAATTCGTACAAGGGCATATCCCAAGGTCAATTTTTATTGGTATCGACGGAGGTTTCGCCCCGTGGGTAGGAGCTTTGATTGCCGACGTACAGCAACCCATTTTGTTGGTAGCTCCGGAAGATCGCGTTGAAGAAACCATTACACGTTTATCTCGTGTGGGTTTTGACAATACCCTGGGGTACCTTGAAGGTGGATTCGAAGCCTGGAAAAAGGCCAATAAAGAGTTTGATACTATCACTTCTATTCCGGCTTCTGAATTTAAAGAAGTACTGGAGAAGGACGAAATCCCTGTCTTTGATGTAAGAAAGGAAAGTGAATTTTTAGCAGAACATGTAGATAAGGCTAAAAACTCTCCTTTGGATTATTTGAATGACTACCTGCAAGGTTTTCCTGAAAAAGAAACATTTTACGTACACTGCGCTGGTGGCTATCGCTCTGTTATAGCTGCTTCAATATTGAAGAGTAGAGGTATTCACAACCTAGTGGATATTGCAGGAGGGTTTAAGGATATAAAAAGCGTTGGTATTCATACTACAGATTATGTTTGCCCAACTACACTCAAATAATTTGAACATAGACCGTGTGTAACATTTGTTACTGATACCTTTTTCAAATTTTGATTTCTTTGTCTTTAAAAAAACAAAAATTATGGATTGGATATTAGATCCATGGCCTTGGTACGTTTCGGGGCCACTGCTCACAATGGTAATGTTCTTGTTAATTATGACAGGCAAAAAGTTTGGAATGTCTTCAAACTTAAGAACATTATGCACCATCTGTGGTGCAGGTAAAACTTCCGATTTTTTTAGATTCGATTGGAAAGCACAAAAATGGAACCTGATCGTAGTATTAGGAGTGATTATTGGCGGATATTTGGGTTCTAATTTCTTGTCAACAGATCCTGCAGTGCAACTTAGCGATGCTGTAATATTAGACCTTAAACAAAAAGGGATAGACAGTGCGGGTAAAGCCTATATGCCCCATGAATTGTTTTCAAATGATATTCTTACTGATCCCAAAATACTCTCTCTACTGGTAATAGGTGGTATACTAGTGGGCTTTGGTGCTCGTTATGCAGGAGGATGTACTTCGGGACATGCCATCTCGGGATTAAGTAATTTACAAATACCATCGCTAATCGCGGTCATTGGTTTTTTTGTAGGAGGGTTAATTATGGTTCATCTTATTTTTCCTTTAATTTTTTGATAGTATGCGTTCAATTATATATTTAGCAATTGGTATCGTATTTGGTATTATTTTGATCAAGTCAGAAGCAGCATCATGGTTCAGAATATATGAGATGTTTCAATTTGGATCTTTTCATATGTACGGTATTATTGGTAGTGCTGTTATACTAGGAATACTTTCTATTCAATTCCTTAAAAAATACAATGTAAAATCCTTTTACGGAGCTCCAATTCATATAATTCCTAAAGAAAAAGGGATAAAGCGTTACGTGTTAGGGGGGATTATTTTTGGTTTGGGATGGGCCCTTGCAGGGGCTTGCCCTGGTCCTATGTTTGTTTTATTGGGAGCTGGATATTTACCTATGGTCGTCGTGATCGCTTCGGCTATTTTAGGTACCTTCTTGTATGGGGTTCTAAAGAACAGATTACCCCACTAGTTCTACAGTAAGCTCATTTTCTGGAGTTTTATTCTCTACCCAACTATTGATATTGTAAAACGTAGTTTCGGCAATATTGGTTAATGCTTCATGTGTGGCAAAGGCTTGATGCGGTGTTATCAACACATTCGGAAAACTCAATAGTTTTTGTAGTAATTCATCATTGGAGGTATTTTGAGAGTGATCGTAAAAAAACAATCCATTTTCGAACTCATATACATCAGCGCCATAGGCTTTCAGTCTTTTTGAGCTTAAGGCTTGAATAAGCTCTTTGGTATGGACAACTGCTCCTCTGGCTACATTGATCAAAACGACTTCTTTTTTCATTTGTTCTATCGCTTTTTGATCAATCAAATGATGGGTTGCACTAGTAAGTGGTGTACTTAAAAAAATCATATCGCTATGGTGATACACCTGTTTGAGATCAAGGTATTCTACATTATATTGCTCAGCAAAATCCAAATCTTTATTGGGGTCAAATGCTATAACCTGACATCCAAAGCCATTCATAATTTTGGCTATTGCTTTCCCTATTCTTCCCATCCCGATCACTCCTACCGTTTTTTGATAAAGATCAAAACCAACTAGATTACTCAAAGAAAAATTACAATTCTGGACCTGCTTGTTAGAAAGGATAAGTTTGCGATTTAAAGCCAATAATAGTCCTACCCCATGTTCTGCAATGGCATACGGAGAATATCCCGCGGCATTTGCCACCTTTATCCCAATTTTTTTCGCTTTGGCCAAATTTACGTTGTCATATCCTGTGGATCGCAAGGCGATGTATTTTATTCCAAAATCTTTTAATAATCCCAATACTTTGGAAGAAGCATCATCTGCCGAAAAAATCGATATTGCATCAAAACCTAATGCTAGTATCGCCGTTTGATCGGTAAGGCGATCGGGGATATATCGTATCTGATGTATCTCGTTGTTTGCTTTTTCCAGAAAAGGAATCTCAAAATCTTTGGCACTATAAATCAAAATCTTCATCGATAAATTCTTCTATAATTAATAATTGCTGCGCTTTTAATGCCCAAATTACCACTTTTACATAATCGCTTACCGCTTTTCGTGTGTTTTCGGGTTCTGTTACATCTATTGATCCTTTCCAGATCAGTTCTTTGGCCTTGTCTGGGCAAATACAATACAAAGACGACTCTGCATGAAAAATCTGATACTCTTCATAATATTCTTGATCATGAAAGATCTCTTGATTTTCATAATAGTCTTCTCTGAAGTTTTTGAAGGTTCTATCCAGATTTCTGTATGCTTTTACCACAGTAACCTTATCTTCAACTCCTACTACTTTGGATAACAGAATTGCATCAAAGCCTTGTTCGATCAATTGAGATTCTAGGCCCATAATTTCTGCTTCAGTCTTTGGGGAAGTAGTAAAGTTTTTTTCAAAAAAATTAATACTTTTTACGCCATTTACTCCATTTCTGCCCAGTTCAGAAACCAATTTTCTTTCAAAAAATCTGCGATTGTCTTCATTTGATGTAATCCCTATCACCAACACTTTTTGGGCTTCAAAAGTTTCTATATCAGGATTTTTCCAGTTTTCTACCAGCTCACTAGAAGAACATGCACTTAATAAAATGACCGATAATAGTAATATATAGTGTTCAAACTTATTCATGTCTTGAAGGTTTATCTATGATTTGATTTAAACGATTTACCACGATATCTGTATATTGAGGGGTTTTCTCTATAATGGATTCTCCAGAAATCACGTCAACGTCTTTTAATGTAATATGACTGCTTCCAACGGTAGACAAAATGATCAATTTATCCAACTCGTTTGGATGATCCCTTATGAACCGTTTTACATTTCGTGGAGGACTTCCATACTCCCAAGAGTTTATAATAACTAAAGCATCCCATTTGCTAATGTTGACAGTAAAAAGGGTATAAACATCTATTACTTTGAAATAAATAATATCCTTATCATAGTGTCTTATGATGCCCTGTACCAAAGAATCTTTAAATGGACTTCCTTGAGAGGCCAACAATACTTTCGTATCATTTTGAGGGCTATTTACTTCAAAAGGGATGACAGTATCCATACTATAGGTGTATTCGTACCACACCCAAAATCCACCAAAACCAAGAAAGACCAAAACGGATATAATTTTCAAGTTTCGTTTCATTTTGGAGTTGGTTTTAGCTTACTAAAAAGGCAGAAAAAATTATGCTTTTCTGCCTTAGTACTTCTTAGTTAATATCTATTACTTTTTTGGCAGATTCTTTTGCTTCTTCTTTCTTCTTTAAAAGAAGTTTTAAAATACCATCCTCATAAGTAGCTTCTATTTTTTCCTCCTGATTAACGGTTGAGGGTAATTGCAATTTCCGATCAAAAGAGTTGTAGCTAAACTCTTTACGGGTGTAATTTTCATTTTCTTCTACTTCCTCTCTTTTTTGTTTGGCACAGATATGAAGTACTTCGTTTTCCATCGTGACTTCGATATCTTTTTTAGAAAACCCAGGAACCGCCAATTCAATTTCGAAATCGTCCTTGTTTTCTTTTACGTTCATCGCTGGAAGATTTCTTTCTCTGATGAAAAAATCATCTGCAAAAAAATCATCAGTGTCCAACCAAGTTGGTACTTTGTCATTAAACCAAGGGAATCGGTTTTTGTTAAATTTAATAAGTGACATAATCTTTGGTTTTTTAGAGTTATTAAATGATTTATATCAAAACTAATGTTATACCATATCGTAAAAAATGATATTTATCAGATTACATTTATTACATCAATTTTTCCTACGTTTTAATATGTTCGCTGCGTAGGCAAAGACATCCGCTTTTAACTTTCTAAAATTTTTATAGAATTTTTCGAAGGTTACATTCATTAGCTCATGTTCTTGATAATAAGAATGATCCTCGGCAATAGTGTCGCATTCTAATATTCCTCCCAGCTCACTTTCGTGCTTTCTGATACTTTTCATAAGCTGGTCAGCTTCGGCTACAATCTTACTGAGCTGTTCTTTGTACTCCTCTAATCTTTCAAAAAGATTCGGAGTATTAGGTTCGAATACATACGAATTTAGTAACTGTTGTATAAATTGGATTTCACCTTTTATAAACTCAAGGCTGGATTTCCATTCTAAGGTTACAAAATGTATATGCTTTAACTGTTTTTCGGTAATTTGTGTTATTGTACTCATCTTTTCAAATTGGTTTTTAGGTTCTCTACAATGTACATATCTATACTGCCTTAAAAAATGATAATTATCAAGTTTAAAGTTTCCTAAACACTATTGATAATCAAATCATTATTTCAAATACTTCGTGTAATTTTGGGATATGGACTCTCCATTGATAAGTATCTTGTATTTTTACTCGTAGAACATCAGATGCAGTAGCTTCTCCATGTACCAGAAACACTTTTTCGGGAATGTTTTTGATCTCACTCATCCAATCCAAAAGCTCCTGTTGATCTGCATGTGCCGACAAGCTTTCAATTTGATATATTTTTGCATTTACCGGATAATATTTCCCAAACAATTTGATTTCATGAGCGCCTTCTTGTAATAATCTTCCTCTTGTCCCTTCAGCCTGAAAACCAACTAGAATTATCGATGTGGTAGGTATATCTATCAATTGTTTTAGATAGGTTAATACTCTCCCTCCGGTAACCATACCGCTACCGGCAATAATTATTTTGGGCCTGGGATTATCAATTACTTCCCATGTCTCTCTGTAAGAAGTTACAATGTTAATATGGTTGCAAATCGCATGATATTCATTTATCGGAAGTTTATGCCAATTAGGAAAAATCTCAAAAACCGAGAGTACATTATTACCCATTGGGCTATCCACATAAATAGGCAAATTGGGAATTCGATTTTTCTTGTATAATTTCCACAATAAATACATCAAGGTCTGTAATCTTTCTACTGCAAACGATGGGATAATTAAAGTTCCTTTGTTTTGAAGCGTTTCATTAATCAATGATATTAGTTGTTCTTCTACATTATTTTTGGGATGAAGTTTGTTACCATAAGTGGTTTCAACAAACAGATAATCTGCCCATTCTGGTCTTTTTGGAGGTCTTAGCAGCAGGTCGATATTTCTTCCTACATCACCAGAGAAGACAAATATTTTTCCGTAAAGATCAATTTCGATGAACGTAGCTCCTATAATATGACCATTGTATTTAAATCTATACCGAATGTCTTCGGATAGAGAAATCCATGTATCCTCTTTCTTATTTTTAAAATATTGTATTGTTTTTTCAGCATCCTTTTTGGTGTAAAATGGTAATGCCGGATTATGACGTGAATACCTTTCTTTATTTGCTCTTTCGGCTTCTTCTTCATGAATTTTTGCGCTATCCCTTAGAATAATTTCAGTAATAGCTAATGTGGGTTCGCTTCCGATAATTTCTCCAGAAAATCCTTGTTGTACCAATCTTGGTAAATACCCTGTATGATCTAGATGTCCATGAGTTAATAAGACAACGTCTATTTCCACTGGATTGATAGGCAGGTTTTGCCAATTTAGTTCTCGTAATTCTTTTACTCCTTGAAACATTCCACAATCGATCAATATCTTTTTTTGGGGTGTTTCTAGGTAAAATTTAGAACCGGTTACGGTACTTGCTGCACCTAGAAAATGAATTTTAATGGTAGGCATAATTGATTTTTATACATTACATAACAATTTGACTTCATCCATAATTCTCTCCTTTCGCTCCTCTGAAACTCCAAGATGATCTAAATAAAACATATCATCAATTAGTTGTTTACACAATACCACATCCCGGCTAAGCAAAAATTGTTTTTCACGTTTTGTTAGTAATGTAGAAACAGTTATGGGATAAAGTCCTAAACGATCAATTCTATCTTTTAACCCATTATCTTTTGGATAATCCCAACTGAGCAGATACAATCCAGCACAAACCCCATAGGCAATAGCGTCCCCGGTAAAACGTGTATTGGTAACCACCCAACCTTGATCAGGTATCATTTCTTCTATATATTGATCCCGAAAAAAAGTCGTAATATCCTGAAACCTAGAATGGATGTATAATGGAACTTTTACATTACAATTACGACCTTCTTCTCCATGAAATTTACATTCAACCACGATATAGCTATTGTTTTTTCTAGCCACCACATCTACCTCGTGTGATACACATTTGCCATCGATAATTTGCCCTATATCTACTTTGTATCCCGAATATTGTAGTATTGCCGCTACAAAACGTTCAAAAGGGAAACCGGTTGGACCAAGCTCGTAAATTGCTTTCTTGAGCTTATATTTTGATGCAAAAACAGACTTTTTCTTTTTAAGTAGAACAAAAGCTCTGTTATAAATTTCTTTAGTAGAAATTCCTTGATATAGCTCATCTCGGACTATATCAATTATTTGCTCAATCGTTGTATCATTAGCACCACTTCTTTTTAGAGAATTGCGAAGTTTATGAAGAGAAAATTTAACCTTTTGTCCCGAAGATTTTATGATGTCAAAATTCTGGTTTTGCATGTGATATGTTTGTAATTAAAAGTGAGACAACTCAACCTTATTCATGGGGTGAGTTGCCTATACAAAACTTAACTCGAGACTAAAATTTGGCTCTGTTAAACGATATTCTGCTTATACTTTTTAAAGTGGTCTCTGACCAAAGCTTTGGTTTGATTTTCTGTCATGCTATCTGCCTTAAAAACACCTTCTACCTTTACTGCGATATCCTTGTAGTTTTGATCCAGTTCTTTTTTAAATTTCTCGCCTGCTTCAGCGGGCCCAAAAACAACAATTTTATCCGCATCTTGTAGAAAAGTTACTAGTGTTTCAAAGTAGGTTCTAAACTGATGTTTTTCGCGTTCAAGATACTTTCTGTCTTGTACTACATCTTGTGGTCCTCCCTTGATTCGAGTTCCAGATCCTCCATGGATCCGAAAATCTTCAACATTAGAAGGTATTTTATCTATACGCTCTTTTTGATCTTCTATGGTGATGATAAACGCTTTTTGCTTATCCATCCAAATGCCTATGTTTTTCATAATCTGTTGATTTGGTTATACGTCATGCAATGCTAATACGGGTACTCGAGAATGGTACCCTAAATTTTTTACCATGGGTTTAGAGAATATGCTACCAAAGAAACTGTGCTTCCTGTTGATAAAAGTGACCATATCACTATCTCTACTTTCTACAAATGCGCTAAGCCCTCCTTGCACATCTACATTGCGCAGCGTATGAAAACTATGCTCTAAATTTTCAAAATTCTCTTCCAAAAGTCGTTTGTTATTTTGTTGATCCTCATCTAACCCGTCTGCATCTACAATATGCAGTACTCTAATGACCGCACCACTAATTTTGGCGATATCCATAAGATGTTGTAATTCTCGTCTTTTGAACGGTGTCTTGTAATCGGTGGGAAATACAATCTCCTTTGGTTTTTTGAAATCAGCTTCTTTTGGTATGGCCATTACCGGGCAATTTCGAATTTTCTCCATAACTAGTATGGTATTGCTTCCGTAGACAATACTTGCGGCATCAGTATCTCCCTTGGTACCCATAACTACCAGTTCAATATCTTTTTTGGCAATCACATCCTTAATTCCCTCTAGTAAGCTATTAAACTGAGAAACAGTGAAGAATTGGTGTTTCGGATTTTCATTTCTAAAAGAAAGCCCTTTTAGCATCTTTGCCAATCCCATTTCTGATTGTTTTTTTGCCTCTTCATAAAAACGTTCTCCTGGTTCTGGAACCATCATACTTTCTAATGCATAACCTGTAGCATTAAATGTATTGAGTATATAAAATTCACAAACTTCATCCTTATAAAGTTCTATCGCGTAGGTCATCGCGTTCCATGCGTTTTTAGAAAAATCGGTTGGTAATAATATCTTCCTTTTCATTACTTTGTTTTTTAATGGTTTATGAAATAAATGTATAAGGAAACACGCCCAAAAACTATGATAATTATCAGCTCTTCACCGGAATTACCAAGAAAGGAATGTCAATACGAAAGCCCATCTTTTTTACTACAGGCTCATGAGTTATACTTTCTGTAATGCTGTGCGGATATCTCAACATGGTGAGCATATCAATATTCATTTCTTCTAGAAACATCTGAATAACTTCTGCCTTTTGGTTATCCTTTGCCAGCCAATGCATACTTAGTTCTACTCCTTCAAAAAGTGTTCTCAGAATTTTGAAATTTTGCTCCTGTTCTTCGTTCAATAATTCATTTTCATGAATGTGCAACACCTTTATCGAGGCCTTAAACATCTTGGCCATCGTTATAATAGGTTGTAACTCTTCTTTGCTATACGATCGTCCAAACCCTGTAGCAAAAGCAACGTTTCTTGGTGGTTTAAAATCAAGTTCATCAGGGACCAAGAGTATCGGGCATCGCTTGATATTTTGAATTGCCTTGACTGTGTTACTGCCAATAAAAATCTCTTTCAAACCACTGGCTCCTTTGGTTCCCATAACTACCAAATCGATCTCCTTACTCTCTACAGTCTTATTGATCGTTTCTGTCAAATCTTTGGAAACGGATACCGTTTCAAAAGTATGCTCAAAATCTTCGGTATCTCTTACTATGCAATGAAGGGTTTCGGTAAGTTTATCCTTGGATGTAGCGCTTAATTGTCGGTATAATGCATCTCCTTTACTAGTATCCATTCTACTCGTTAATACAGGAGTATTAACATCAAAAGTATTTAGAATAAAAAAGTGACAGGGTTCATTTTGAAAAAACCGCGTCGCATAAAAGAGTGCACTGTATGCATTATTAGAAAAATCTGTAGGAACTAATATTCTTCTCATGATGTGTGGTTTTTATGAATTATGACATAAAACTATACACCAGACCCGAAGAATACTATGACAATAATCAGTTATCCGCTGGGATTACCAAAAATGGAATTGTGGTATGAAACGTCATTTTTTTAATCACAGGTTCTCGAGTTAATCTTTCTATAAAACTATGCTTGTATTTGATCATCATCAACATATCAATCTCTAGTTCTTCTACAAATGCCTGAATTGCCTTTTCTATTGTAGAAAAATCAGAAATCACATGAAATTCATAGTTGATCTCTTTAAAATATTGTTCCAAAGAATTTGAATTGAACCGCTGCACATTCGATAATTTTGGGTCGTCATATACATGAATCATTCTTACGGTCGCATCCTGTGATTTTGCCAAATTCACTATAGGAACTATCTCTGATTTGAAATACACTCGTTCAAAATCGGTAGCAAAAGCGATATCCGAAACTTCAGTAAAAGAAGATTCTTCTGGCACCGCCAAAACCGGACAATTGTCAACACTCCTGATTACGTCTTGTGTATTGCTTCCCAAGAAAAACTCTTTGGCTCCGGTAGCACCTTTGGTTCCCATCACTATCAGATCTATATTTTCTCGTTTGATAATTTCTTTGATCTCGCTTGTCAACATACCAAAGATGGATAATCTTTCAAATTGATGTTTTGGATTATTAAACTCTGTCATGATACTTTCTTCAATTTTGGCAATATTCTTTTTTGAATTTATCATGGCTACCTCTTCCAAACCATAAGGAGTTGGATTTTCAATAAGAAAATCAGCACTATACGAAGCTGGAGTAAAGGTGTTTAATAAATAAAAAGTAGCACTATCTCCCTTAAATAAATGCATGGCATATCGTATGGCATTATATGCATTTTTTGAAAAATCCGTAGGTAACAAAATTCGTTTCATCTTTTCACATTTTAATATCGTTGCAAATTCTGCATGGTTAAAAAAGGGATCTTGATATGCAGCCCTATTTTATCTATTGTGGATTGATACAATATATTTTCGAGATATGAATGTCTTGAATTCACCAAAATCAAAAGATCAATCTCATTACTTTCTACAAAATTGTTGATGGCCTCGGTAAGTGTATCGGATGCAATCGTATGAGATTTAATGTCTGTATCGAACAAACATTCTTTCAGAAAGGCTTTGTTATCTTCTTGTCGTATCGAAATCTTTTCATGTTTAGAAACATGAAGTAGATGAACAGTAGACCTGAAACTTTTGGTCAATGTACTCACCAATTTAAGCTCTCTTCTTTTATATGGCAAAAAATAATCCGTAGGAAACAAAACATTTTTCGGTTGCTTCCATTTATAGCCACTAGGTATCGCCAACACAGGACATTTTACATATTTTAGTACCTGCAATGTATTGCTTCCAAATGTGAGATTTTGATCATTTCTTTTTCCCTTGGTACCCATAATCAAAACATCGATATTTTCACTATCTACTATAGCATTGGCTTCGTCGATTAATGTCCCAAAAGCAGGAATCACTCTGTATTCGTGCCTAGGGTTTGGAGATATTTGATCAATAATTTTAAGAGTGTCCTTTAACTCTACGATACAACTATTCTTTACAATTTCTTTTAACTCCTCAAGAATTTCTCTCGAAACTAATGCGTCATGATCATACACCTCATCGGCATAGGCATGCATGATATAGAAAATGCTTTTCTCGTACTTAAAAAGTTCTAATGCATACCGAATGGCATTCATTGCATTTTCTGAAAAATCGGTTGGAATAAGTATCTTTCTCATAGGTTCTACTATTTGATATCTTACGTTCAAAAGTAGATAAGCACATGATCAGAAAATATGATTTTTGTCAGTCTACACTTATGTTTTAGCGAATTCTTATGACAAACTGTTTCCAAAAAAGGGTATTTTGTAAATAAAAAGTGTTATGAAAATTTCAGCGATAGCTATGGTAGTACTCACCTCGATTATGCTCTTACTTGTTACTATTTTGGTGGTAATGAATATTCATTTTAGTTGGATATTTTATCTCACTTGTTTAGGTCAAATCATGATCATTGTAATGGTTTATAAAGTACTTAGAGATAACTACACAACCGATAAAACTTTTAAAGATTTGTATGAGGATCATCCGATTGATAACCATCAGTAACATCCACTTATTTCCTGAAAAGGGCAAAACATGATAATTATCATATTCTTTTACCCTTAACTTCTGCATTTTTGCAGCAAAACAGTGAGTTTATGACACAATCAACTTGTTTTCACTGTGGAAATAATTGCGATAAAACAGTTATCAACTTCGACCACAAAACCTTTTGCTGTAATGGCTGCAAAACTGTATATGAAATTTTTTCAAGTCATGATTTATCCGATTATTATGACTTACAATCTGCTCCTGGAGCTATTCCTAAAGAAATTGAAGGAAAATACGATTATCTCGATAATCCTGATATTGCTGAAAAGCTAATAGAGTTCTCAGATCAGAATACTCAGATTATTACACTATACATCCCTCATATACATTGTAGCTCTTGTATCTGGATTTTAGAAAATCTACATAAATTGAAACCGGGAATTACTTCTTCTCAAGTGAATTTCCCAAAAAAAACAGTTAGGATTACCCTCAATTCAGAAAAAACAACACTCAAAGAAGTGGTGATTTTAATGAATTCCATTGGGTATGAGCCATACATTAGTCTGGACGATTATACGAGTACTCCAAAAAACAACAATCATCAATTACTATACAAATTAGGAATCGCTGGATTTGCATTCGGTAATGTAATGTTTTTATCGTTTCCCGAATACTTTGAAGTATCAGAATACTGGTTAGAAAAGTACAAGCACCTTTTTCGATGGCTAATGTTTGCCTTCTCTTTACCCGTTGTATTTTATGCTGCGCAAGAGTATTTCATTTCAGCATACAAAGGCCTTCGAAGTAAATTATTGAATATTGATATCCCCATTGCATTAGGGATCCTTGTATTATTTATAAGAAGCTCTGTAGAAATCATATTTGATTTGGGAACTGGTTTTTTTGATAGCCTTACAGGGTTAGTTTTCTTTTTACTGGTCGGAAAATTTTTTCAGCAAAAAACCTACTCATTTCTGTCTTTTGAAAGGGATTATAAATCGTATTTCCCTATTGCAGTGACCCGAGTATCCAAAAAAAATGACAAGGAAGAAAGTATTCAGGTTTATCATATTAAAAAAGGAGATCGTTTATTAATCCGAAACGAAGAATTAATCCCCGTTGACGGTATCCTCATCGAGGGAGATGCACAAATCGATTATAGTTTTGTTACCGGAGAAAGCGATTTGGTGGCCAAACAATCCGGCGATAAACTTTTTGCAGGAGGAAAACAATTGAATGGCGCCATATTGATTGAAGCCTTAAAATCTGTTGAGCAAAGTTATCTCACCCAATTATGGAGTAATGACGTTTTTAGTAAAAACAAAACATCATCCTTTACGAATCTTACAGATACCATTAGCAAATATTTTACGATCATTATTTTATGTATTGCTTTTATTGCAACCAGTTATTGGTTAATTGCGGATAGCTCAAAAGCGATGAACGTATTTACCGCAGTACTTATTATTGCTTGTCCCTGTGCACTAGCACTGGCCAGACCTTTTGCATTAGGAAACATGTTGAGGATTTTTGGAAAAAACCATTTTTACTTAAAAAATGCAGATGTAATTGAACAATTGTCAAAGGTCAATACTCTTATTTTTGATAAAACAGGTACCATTACCTCAAACAGGAAAAATAAAATCGAATACCATGGCAAACCACTTTCCAAAAAAGAGGAAGCATTATTAAAAAGTACACTTCGCGCATCGAATCACCCGTTAAGTAGGTCGTTGTATCAAATTTTGGAAGATCATGATATTCTCACTTTGGACGAATATCAGGAGCACCTCGGTAAAGGTATCGAAGCTCGATCAGCGAAGGACAGTATTAAAATCGGTTCTCAAAATTTCATAAAAAATTCCAACGGAACTAATGCTTTGAATACTACAGTACATGTTAATGCCAATGATCAATACAAAGGGCACTACGTTTTCTACAATCAATACAGAAAAGGAGTTAAAGAACTATTCGAGACCTTATCAAAAAACTATCGCCTATCTATTTTGTCAGGAGATAATGAAGGAGAAAAAAGGCATTTAGAACAGCTGTTACCTAAGAATACTAACTTACTCTTTAATCAAAAACCAGACGATAAACTCGAATATATCAAAAGCTTGCAAAACCATGATGCCAATGTAGTCATGATAGGTGATGGCCTCAACGATGCAGGAGCACTGGCACAAAGTGATGTGGGGATCGCCGTTTCTGAAAATGTAAACGTCTTTTCTCCCGCTTGCGATGCTATTTTGGATGCATCGGTCTTTCGAAATATCAACCATTATTTAACCATTTCCAAAAGGACAATGGGCATTATTAAATCCAGTTTCATACTATCTTTCTTCTACAACAGTATAGGATTGTATTTTGCGGTAACGGGTCAATTATCTCCTGTTATTGCCGCTATTTTAATGCCTTTAAGTTCTATTTCTGTGGTTATTTATGTAACTGTACTCACTAATATCCTCAGTAAAAAAGTAAGCGTAAAAACAAATGAATGAAGCTACTGATCATAATCCTATGCAACACTTTCAACAGTGGTTTCATGAAGTAGACACTTCACATCCCGAAGAAGAGACTAATGCCATGCAATTAGCTACCATAGGTACGGATGAATTTCCAAAAAGTAGAATTGTTTTGCTCAAGAAATTTACCTGGGAAGGGTTTGTATTTTTTACCAATTTCGAAAGTGAAAAAGGGAAATCTATTGCGCAT
Organism: Aquimarina sp. KJ22-3; assembly: GCF_055808215.1. NCBI lineage: Bacteria > Pseudomonadati > Bacteroidota > Flavobacteriia > Flavobacteriales > Flavobacteriaceae > Aquimarina > Aquimarina sp. KJ22-3. The sequence goes on from NZ_CM147859.1 coordinate 5,051,305, forward strand.
CATAACAAAGTTGCTTTACTTTTTAATTGGTCGTCGGCAAATCGAGAGGTTTTTATTTCAGGAACCGCAGAAAAGATCGCTACTAATCTTGCCGAAGGGTATTTTGAATCCCGCCCAAAGGGAAGCCAGTTGGGAGCCTGGGCGTCCAAACAAAGCACTGAGATTTCTTCGCGAAAAGTGCTGGATGAGCAACTAGAATTTTTCGAAAACAAATTTGAAAACGGTACTATTCCTATGCCGGAATATTGGGGAGGCTATATGGTAAAACCCAGCAAGATGATATTTACTCAAAAGTATCCTACGGAAACCTTTAGTAAAGTTACGTCATACACCCTTAGACCAGATTTTATCTGGAATAAGAACATTCATTTTAATACGCACACAAATGAAGCTTATTGAAAAGCTGTATGTTATCACTACTTTGTATTTAAAGGTCTACTTCTCAGGATAGGGAGAAAATAAATCCAAGACCATATCTACGATTCCTGTATTATAAAACAAATAGGCAACTATAATACCTATACCGATAATGAACAATCCCGTAGTGATTTTTCTTCTCAGGTTAAGAGGATTCGATCTAGATTTCATGACTAAAAGTTTTAAGGGTTATTGACTAATGAAAGTTCATAAATAAATAGCGATTAAAACCTGACAAATGTCATTTTTTAAGAAAAGATGGGCTCCTACTTTTGATGCATAATAAAAAAAGTATGGGTGTTATCTATGTACTCTTAACAATAAGTATTGTCGTCGCGATCATCTTTTTTGTTGCGTTTATCTTTTCGATAAGAAACGGTCAATATGACGATGTGTATACGCCTTCGGTTCGAATGCTTTTTGAAGACGAGCTCATAAAGGAAAACAACGAACAATCTTCTGCAACCCCTAAAACTAAACAATCATAAAATGGAAATGGAACAATTCTATTACGATAACAAAATCGTAAAAAAATTCTTGTACGCTACAATGCTCTGGGGTATTGTGGGAATGTCCGTTGGTTTACTACTGGCATTCCTGTTTTTATTCCCAAACCTTACAGATGGTATTTCCTGGCTAAGTTTCGGTCGATTACGACCACTGCATACCAATGCTGTAATTTTTGCCTTTGTAGGTAACGCAATTTTTGCCGGGGTTTATTACTCTACCCAGCGTTTATTAAAAGCCCGAATGTTTAGTGATGTTCTGAGTAATATCAATTTCTGGGGTTGGCAATTAATTATTGTAGGGGCCGCAATTACGCTACCCCTTGGATTTACCACATCAAAAGAATATGCAGAACTAGAATGGCCTTTTGATATTGCCATTGCGGTCATCTGGGTGGTTTTTGGTTGGAACCTTATAGGGACTATTTTAAAAAGAAGACAACGACATCTTTATGTTGCCATATGGTTTTATATTGCAACCGTGGTTACCGTTGCGGTGCTTCATATTTTTAATAGTCTTGAGCTTCCTGTAAGCGCCTTAAAAAGTTATTCGGTATATGCCGGGGTACAAGACGCTTTGGTGCAATGGTGGTACGGACATAATGCGGTGGCGTTTTTCTTGACTACTCCATTCCTGGGATTGATGTATTACTTCATCCCAAAAGCGGCGAATAGACCTATTTATTCCTATCGATTATCTATCGTACACTTTTGGTCATTGATATTTATTTATATCTGGGCAGGACCCCACCACTTACTCTATTCGGCTTTACCCGATTGGGCCCAAAACCTTGGAGTTGCCTTTTCGGTAATGCTTATTGCACCATCCTGGGGAGGTATGATCAATGGATTACTTACCCTACGAGGGGCCTGGGATAAAGTGCGTACCGATCCTGTTTTAAAATTCATGGTTGTTGCGATTACCGGATACGGTATGGCCACTTTTGAAGGGCCTATGCTATCCTTAAAAAACGTAAATGCCATTGCACACTTTAGCGACTGGGTAATCGCACACGTTCATGTTGGAGCCTTGGCTTGGAACGGATTTTTAACCTTCGGAATGGCCTATTGGTTAATTCCTAAACTATTCAAAACCAAATTATGGTCTACAGGATTAGCAAACGTACATTTCTGGTTAGGTACTTTAGGAATCATTATGTACGCCCTGCCTATGTATGTTGCTGGGTTCGTACAGGCTTCTATGTGGAAACAATTTAACCCTGACGGAAGTTTGGTTTACGGTAACTTTTTGGAAACCGTAAATGAGATTATCCCGATGTACTGGATGCGTGCCATTGGAGGAAGTATTTACATTCTGGGAATCTTCATCATGCTCTACAACGTAGTAAAAACAGTAAAAAGTGGTAGCAATGTGAAAGATGAGCTGGCTGAAGCTGCTCCTTTAACCAAGGTAACCAGACGCAGAACAGCAAAAGAAACTTACCATACCTGGTTAGAAAGAAGACCAGTAAAACTGACCATTTTTGCTACTATCGCTATTCTGATTGGTGGAGCAGTACAAATCATTCCTACACTCATGATTGATTCGAATATTCCAACGATCACTAGCGTGAAACCATATACTCCTCTTGAGCTAGAAGGTAGAGATCTATACATCAGAGAAAGTTGTGTTTCCTGCCATTCGCAAATGATACGACCTTTCAGAAGTGAGGTAGAACGCTACGGAGAATACTCAAAAGCGGGAGAGTACGTATACGACCACCCATTCTTATGGGGTAGTAAACGTACCGGACCCGATCTGCACCGCATAGGTGGTAAATACTCTGATAACTGGCATCTTAATCACTTTTATGATCCGCAAAGTACCTCATCGGGGTCTATCATGCCAAGCTATAAGTGGTTGATCCAAAACAAACTCGATCGTTCACAAACCGAGGCAAAAATGGAAGCCATGGTAGCACTAGGCGTGCCCTATACTACCGAAGAAATTGCCAAAGCACAACAATGGATGGATGAGCAGGCAACACAGATAGAAAAGAACCTATACACCGATCCGGATTTTGCAAAAACCTATGAAGCCGATAAGAAATATGCACAAGAGAATGGGTTAGACTTTGTAGAAATGAGACATCGTGAAGTAGTTGCCTTAATCGCTTATATCCAAAGATTAGGAACCGATATTAAGGTGAAAGATAATACTGAGGAAACTGTAGTACAAAATAAAGAATAAAGCCATGCTAAAATTTGTAAAAGGACATATGGAGAGTATTGAAGGTATAGAAATCTACCCAATGATTTCACTGCTCATTTTTTTCATCTTCTTTGCTGCGCTCTTCTGGTGGGTTTTTACCGCCAAAAAAGAACATATCAAAGAAGTGAGCAACATACCTCTAGAAACCAATAAAGATATCACATTATGAAAACCACCGCATCTTATATACGCGTACTTACATTTTTAATTCTAGCCTATATACTTATAGAATTAACTGTTACTACAGATTCTGGATCTGCTTTTATCGAGCAACCTTTAAGCTGGTTGGGGTTAGGAATAGTCGCTTTGTTTGCCATAGCTATAGAAATAAGTCTCGCGGCCTTACAAAACATACTATTTCAATCCTTAAAGCCAGATGCTCAAGAACGCTATTTACTAGCTCAAAAAGCTAAAAAAGAAAAGCAATTTAAATGGATTAAGGATATCTATCTAAAACTGCTTGATAGCAAACCGGTAGATCAGGAAGACGAGATTATTTTGGATCACAATTACGACGGTATCAAAGAGCTGGACAACAACCTTCCACCTTGGTGGGTGTATGGTTTTTATGCTACTATTCTTTTTGGAGTGATCTATATGGTACGCTTTCATGTGTTTAATGACTATACCCAGTCAGAAGAATATGAAACAGAAGTCGCCGAAGCCAAGATTGCTATCGAAAACTATAAAAGGACCGCCAAAGATCTGGTAGACGTAAACACGGTAACCTTGCTTACAGAAGCTGCTGATCTTGCTAAAGGAAAGGCCATTTTTGCTACCAATTGTGTGGCTTGTCACAAAGCTGATGGTAGTGGGGGTATAGGTCCCAATCTAACCGATCAATATTGGATCCTCGGTGGAGGTATCAAAAATATATTCCGTACGATTTCTGAAGGAGGACGAGACGGTAAAGGAATGGTAGCCTGGAAACAAACTTTGAAGCCCGCAGAAATGGCCCAGGTAGCCAGTTATATTATGACTCTAGAAGGCACCACTCCTGCAGAACCCAAAGAACCTCAGGGAGAGATTTGGATAGATCCAGATGCGCCCAAAGAAGAAGTATCTACTGCAGTGTCTGATTCGATCCCAGAAGTAGTCAGTGAATAATTAAAAGAAACACTTTTGGAAACACCTACAAACGAAAAATTCAGAGATTCGATAGCCACTGTAAATGAAGAGGGAAAACGCGCGTGGGTGTATCCTAAAAAACCAAGTGGAAAATTCTATCGTTACCGAAAATGGGTAAGTTATGGGCTATTGATTTTTCTGTTTTCCGCGCCTTTTATCAAGGTCAATGGAAATCAGTTTTTGATGTTCAACGTCCTGGAGCGAAGATTCAATATTTTTGGGGCTCCTTTCTGGCCGCAAGATTTTCATCTGTTTGTGATTTCCATGATCATAGGAGTCATCTTTATCACATTATTTACAGTTGCTTTTGGGCGGTTGTTTTGTGGTTGGGTATGCCCTCAAACCATTTTTATGGAAATGGTTTTCAGAAGGATTGAATACTGGATTGAGGGAGATAGAGGAAAACAGATACGATTAGATAAGCAGCCCTGGAATGCAGAAAAAATTAGAAAACGAATCACCAAATGGAGTATATTCTTTTTGATTTCTTTTCTAATTGCCAATGTGTTTCTAGCCTATCTTATTGGTAGTGATCAACTGTTACAATATGTAATCGAAGGGCCATCAGCACATGTCAGCACTTTAATTTCGTTGTTGATTTTTACCGCGGTATTCTACTTTGTATTTGCCTGGTTTAGAGAACAAGTATGCATTATAGCATGCCCCTATGGTAGATTACAAGGAGTACTTTTGGATTCAAAATCTATTGTTGTTGCCTACGACTATAAGCGCGGCGAAAAAGAAAAAGGTCGCGCCAAATTCAAGAAAAACGAAGACCGGATCGCTTCCGGAAAAGGAGATTGTATTGATTGTTTTCAATGTGTTCATGTTTGTCCCACTGGCATCGATATCCGGAACGGTACCCAACTGGAGTGTGTAAACTGTACAGCGTGTATCGATGCCTGTGATCACATGATGGAAAGCGTAAATCTTCCAAAAGGATTGATTCGCTATGCCAGCGAAGAAAACATCGCCAAAAAAGCGAAATTCAAATTTACTCCTCGTTTAAAAGGATATAGTGGAGTGCTTTTGATACTTACGGGAGTCTTGGTCGGAATGCTTTTTCTTCGAAACGATGTAGAAGCAACCATATTGAGATTACCCGGACAGCTGTACGAGCGAAAAGAAAATAATGTGATCAGCAATGTATACACCTACAAGCTGGTAAACAAAACTACCGAGGATATTACGGATGTGCATTTTGAACTCTTATCCCATCAAGGAAAAATCGAAGAGGTAACACATCAAAACTTTCAGGTCCCAAAACAAGGCATTGCCGAAGGCACTCTGTTTATAGAGATCAACGCTTCTGCCCTAAATGGGGATAAGGATAAAGTGAAGATTGGCGTGTATAGCAACGATCAACTCATCGAGACAACTATTAGCGCATTTTTAGGTCCACGAACCTATCGATAATTGTAAAACAAGGTATAACTCAAAAGTCAAAAAAAATGAAAATAAACTGGGGAACAGCGATCGTATTGGTATTTGCAGGGTTTATCTCTTTTATACTTTTTTTTGTTGTAAAAATGAATACCAATGAAAAATATGAGCACGATCTGGTAACAGAAGAGTACTATAAAAAAGAGCTTGCTTTTCAAAAAGAAATTGATGCCGAACAAAATGCAAAAAATCTAAAAAAAGATATCAGTGTACGAAAAACAGCCAAGGGTTTAAGCATTCAATTTCCGGAGGACAAAAATATTGAAGGGATTTCAGGAACTATTTTGATGTATCGACCGTCCAACAAAAAGCTTGATTTCGAAATTCCTATTCGTTTATCGAATACCGAACTGAAAATACCTAACGATCAACTTATCGAAGGTCGATGGAATATGACTATTGATTGGACATATGAGAATACCTCCTATCTATTTAAACACTCATTTACCTATTAAATGATAGCAACCGCATTCATATTAGGCCTTTTAGGAAGTTTTCATTGTATCGGAATGTGCGGCCCTATCGCTTTTATGCTACCTGTACATAGATCCAATGCAACTCAAAAACTATTTCAGATTTCTTTGTATCATCTGGGGAGATTACTGGCTTATGGTATGATTGGTTTTTTCTTTGGATTGGTGGGACGAAGCTTGCATATTTTTGACATCCAACAAGGAATCTCTATTGCTATGGGAATATTAATGATCGCTGTTGTGGTACTTCCAATAAACCCATCAAGAAAATATGCATTTGCAGCTCCTATTTATAAAATCATTGGTAAGGTGAAAAGCGGATTGGGAAAAGCACTACAAAAAAAGACTCCTGACACCTTCTTAACCATAGGATTCTTAAACGGTTTTTTACCTTGTGGATTAGTATACATGGCAGTTTTTGGGGCGATTGCTTCTACCCATGTTTTTGAATCCAGCTTGTATATGTTGATGTTTGGATTAGGGACTGTTCCGCTTATGACCATAACGGTGTATGCTGGGAATTTCACTTCAGAAAAACTGAACAGATACATTCAAAAAGCGATACCGATAGTTATCGTTACCATTGGTATACTCTTTATTCTTAGAGGTATGGGATTAGGTATTCCTTATCTTTCTCCAAAACCGATTACTGAAATTGTTTCGGCAAATTTGGAATGTCACAGTTAAAAAACTATCTGTTCCAGGCAACATAACCTCCTTGCAAGTCATACAATTTGGTAAAACCTATTTTTACAAGTCTTCTAGATGCCATTTTGCTTCTACCTCCAGAATGGCAATAAATGTAAACAGGTTGCTCTTTATCCAATTGGTTAAAACTTTGATCAAATGTAATTTTCTTATAAAAATCAATGTTAATTGCTCCCTGGATATGGCTGCCATTATATTCTCTGGGTGTGCGTACATCTACCAGTTGAACCTTACCTTGGCTAACAGCTTGTTTAAATGCGGCAACATCTAATACTTCTATTTTATTGGTGTCTTGGGCTTGAAATAGCGATAATAATCCTGAAAACAACATAAATAACCTCATAATAATGCATAAAGATTTTTCTCTTTACAAAAATATGAGGTTAGCTTCTTAATGTTTGTAACAAAAGTCACAATCAACTGGATTACAATTTTAAAGGTCGTTTAGACGGTCATAGAAAATAGTTGTGTTTCTGGCTGATTACGTTGTAGTCTTAAATCAAAAGCCATGCAGATATTACGAACAAAAGGTCTTCCTTTATCTAATATTTTAATTCTTGAGCCTGAAATTTCGACCAGATCATCCTGTTCCATTTCACTTAACTTACCCAAAACCTCTGGTAATTCTTCAAAATATAGATCCTCACTGCATTCTGTTTCAAAATGGCACATCAAATTCAATATATGCTGTCTAATAATTTGATCTTCCTGGTTCAGAATATGACCCCGAAACACCGGAATAATGCCTTCGCTTACCAGATGCTGATATTCTTCGATATTCTTTACATTTTGAGCAAAACCATACCAGCTATCGCTTATAGAAGACACTCCCAAACCGATCATTAATTGTGTTTTTGAAGCGGTATACCCCATAAAATTTCGATGTAAAGTTTCATTCTTCATAGACTGATATAAGGAATCGCTTTGCACAGCAAAATGATCCATGCCGATCTCTAGATATCCAGCATGGGATAACATCTCCTTTCCCATCTCATACTGCCTTCTTTTTTCTTCACCTTTGGGTAAATCTTGCTCATTATAGCCGCGTTGTCCATTTCCTTTTTGCCAGGGTACATGCGCATAACTGTAGAACGCCAATCGATCCGGAAGTAATTCTTTTGTTTTTGCAATGGTAGCTTTTACCGCTTCCTCCGTTTGAAAAGGCAATCCAAAAATAATATCATGACTAACCGAAGTATACCCAATTTCTCGAGCGGCTTCGGTAACCTTTTTTACATCTGCAAAGGATTGTTGCCGATGAATTGCTTTTTGAACGGTTTCATTATAATCCTGAACCCCAAAACTCACTCTTCTGAAACCAACATCATAAAGCGCTTGCAAATGATCGTAAGTTGTATTGTTGGGATGACCTTCAAAACTAAACTCACAACCCTCGGCTTTCTCGGCATGCCAAAAAATCCCATTGATCAAGTATTGTAAGTTTTCAGGAGAAAAGAAGGTAGGTGTACCCCCTCCCAAATGTAACTCTTTGATTTTAGGTTTCGAATCAAAAAGAGCAAGGTATAATTGCCATTCTTTTAAAACTGATCGAATATAGGGCACCTCTACTTCATGCCTTTTGGTAATTCGTTTATGACACCCACAAAATGTGCACATACTTTCGCAAAATGGCAAGTGAATGTATAGACTAATTCCTTCTGTACTATTGCTTTCTGTAAAAGCTTGTTGTACAGATTGTGTCCAACCCTTTAAAGAAAATGTATTCATATCCCAATAAGGAACCGTTGGGTAACTTGTATATCTAGGCCCCGGGATATTGTATTTGGTAACCAAACTTGTGCACATATTATTTTTGTTTGTATTATTCGTGAAGTACTAAAAACGGAACATCAGTGTGATAGCTGATCGTTTCAACAGTAGGATGAAATAAAATGCGTTGAAAAAAATTAAGATTCTTCGCAATCATAGCGATCATATCAATATTTCTACTTTCAACAAAGCATTGTACAGCCTCCTCGATTTTTCTGTTTGATAAAAAATGAAAACTGTGTTCAATCAAATCATTAAGATGATCATCCAGTAAATCTTTATTTCTTTTTTGTAACTCGGAAAGTTCTTTTTCTTTTTTAGAAACATGCAACACTCTTAGAGCAGCATTATTTACAGAAAGAATATTTGTTATTGTATTTAGCACTCTACTTTTGTACTGCTGATTATAGTCGGTAGGAAAAGCAATTTCTTTAGGTTTTTGATACCTTGCTTTTTCAGGAATAACCAATACCGGACATTTCACTTTGGTGATCACATCACCGGTATTACTTCCAATTGTCATTTCTTTTAATCCTGAAGCACCTTTGGTACCCATTACGATATAATCGATTTCCTTTTCTTCGATCTGTTTACGTATGGCATCAATAAAGAAATGGTATTCGTATATGGTAAAAAATCGATGTTTTGTATTTAATGGTAGTTTTTCAATACGACTCATTAGCAACTGCATCTGTTGCTTTTCATTTTGGGTCACTTGATCTACCACTGTCTCTCTTGATTCTAAGAAATTACCTTGACCAATGATCTCATCATAAGGCGAAACATGCAATAGGTAGAAATTACATGTGACCTTATTAAAAAATGATAATGCATAGGTAATAGCATTCCACGAATTTTCTGAAAAATCTGTAGGAATCAGGATATTTTTCATGTCTAATACGTTGTAATGAAAACAAATGTATCAGAACGAATAAACTAAAAGTATGACAAAAATCAGTTTAGGTGATTTTATTCTACCATTTGCAACCCAGACAAGTTGAGAATCCTAATATTACGGCCTTCTATTTCTATAAGCCCATCTTTCTTAAAACTAGACAATGTGCGGATCAAACTTTCTGTAGCAATACCAGCAACACTAGCAAGATCGTGTCTGGAAATCTTTATATTATCTTCTGCTTTTTTATTGAGAACTTCGGCAAACTGTAAAATGGTTTGTGCCGTTTTTTTACGTACAGAACTATAAGCCATTTGCAGTAATTGCTCCTTAATTTCTGAGAGGTTATCAGTAAGAAGTTCCATCAACTCCAAGGAAATATTTTTGCTTTTCTCGAGAATATCCTTCAGCTTGCTTTTAGAAATCCCAGCTAATTCCACTTCTTCGACAGCAGTGGCCGACTCCTGATAAGGAACGTTGTCTACAAACGAAGTAAACCCTAAAAAATCGTCAGCTTTATACAATGCAGTAATCAACTCTTTACCGTTTTCATCCATTTTGTGAGACTTTATTACCCCTTTTAAGATTAAATAGATGATGTTAGAATGCTCTCCTTCTTTATAGATACTCTCTCCTTTTTTACAGGTCGAAATCTCTCCATAGTCATCAAAGAAATTTTTAAGTTCGTTTAAATTTCTTAATCCATCATCATTCTCCTGTACTTCTTTTGATGTCGATTGTTCTTTGATAATACTAGCAATGATTTGAGCCTTGGCCAATCGACTTTCAATAGCACTTAGTAATTCATCCTCTTCAAAAGGTTTTGTCAAATAATCATCCGCTCCCAAATCCATCCCTTTTCGAATTTCTTTGTGCTCAGTTTTGGCTGATAAAAAGATAAAAGGTATTTGGCTGGTAGTGGTATCATGTGAGAGTGCTTCCAATACTCCATAACCATCAACCTCTGGCATCATAATGTCACAAACAACAATATTAGGTTTCTCATTTTTAGCCTTTTCGATACCGATTTTTCCGTTTGGAGCAGTGACCACTTCATAATCTGACAATTCTAAAAGTTCTGCTGTATTCTCTCTAAGAGCTGTATCATCTTCTATTAATAAAATTTTAGTCATCAGAGTGGTTGTTTGTTATTGGAATTAAAACTTTAAATGTACTACCTTCATTTTCTTTACTAGTAAAAGTAATACTCCCACCAAGGTTTTCCAAATGGCTTTTTACGATATTCAGACCAATACCTGTACCTTGGTCCAGTAGTGCATTTTCTGCTCTAAAATATCGGTCAAAAATGAACTTTTGTTCCTTATCAGGAATTCCTATCCCCTCATCAATAATTTCAAAAACATACGCCTTATTTGTAACACTTACATTTAGGTCTATCGTTGTGTGCTCTGGTGAATATTTAATTGCATTACGAATCAAATTGGTCAACACTAATTCTAGTATCTTTTCGTCAAATTCTACTATGTAATCATCAATTTCAGCAGGATAATTTATTCTTTGTCCATCTTTCAACAACATATTTGCATCATAAATCACTTCATTAATTACTTTACTCAAAGGAAAAGTCGAAAACTTATAATTCACCTTTCCGCTATCGAGTCGTTCTACAGACAAAAAATCATTTAAAATATTATCTAAGTACTTTACCTTATTTTTTATGGTATTAAGATGTTTTTCTCTTTTTTCCTGTTGGTCTTCTTTAGTGTATTTACCAACTAGAGTTGTAGATGTTAGAATCCCACTTAACGGTGTTTTGAACTCATGTGATACCAATGATAAGAATTTCGTTTTCAATTCATTAAGATCACGTTCTTTTTGTAAAGATTCTTTAGCCTTTTCTTCAGCCTCTACACGAAGTTTTACTTCTTCTTTTAACTCTTCTATGGTGTGATGGAGTTCTTCGGTACGTTCTTCAATTTTTTGTTCCAGTTCACTGTTGAGTTCATGAATTCTACGTTCTTGTTCCTTACGCTCGGTAATATCTATTACCAAAGCCATGACATAATTATTGTCGTAGATAGAAAAAGGATTCAGTCCCGCTTCCAGAGGGAACTCACTTCCATCTTTCCGTACGCCATAGATATCCCTACCTCTACCCATATGCCTCTTTTCTGCATTAGCTACAAAACTTTTAAAATGAGCTCCATGATTATGGTGATATTTCTGGGGAATGAGCACATTGAGGGATTTCCCGATAAGTTCTCCCTGCTCATATCCAAATATTTCATTGGCAGAACCATTGGTGGCTACTATGATTTGTTCTTTATTGACAACAATTATTCCTTCTGAAACTGCTTCGGAGAGAATTTTAAAAACATTATCCTGTTTTTCAAATACCTTCATAATTCAAATGTACGCATTTATACTATTTCCAATTACTGACGGATGTCATAAAAAAATCCCAAAGCACCTTGTAATTTTATCAAATAACTCATAAAAACAACATACCATGGATACTACTCAAAATATAGGATTAGCATTTTATCAAAATCTCGGAAAACTATTCTATGCCATTGCAGCTTCAGACAAAGTAGTTCGAAAATCTGAATACAACTCTTTACGAAAAATCGTAAAATCAAAATGGTTACAAGTAGATGATGTGGTGGATGAATTTGGGGTAGATGCTGCATTTCAGATTGAAATTGTTTTTGACTGGATGGACTATGAAACTCCTTCTGCCGAACCTTGCTTTCAGGAATTTGAGTCTTTTTATACAGATCATAAATCTCATTTTACCAAAAGTATCAAAGGACTGATCTGGGAAACGGCCAATAGCATTGCCGACGCTTTTTCTGGCAAAAACAAATCCGAACTCATGATGCTAGGAAGATTGAAACTAATACTGGAAAACTGACATTTATCATATTTTAAGAATGCACTACACTATAATTTTACCTCATCATTAAAAAGCTACTATTATGACACTATATGCAAAAATAAACGCCGATTTTACCGAAAACTACACAGGATATTCTGCTTTGGCTATTATTGTTTCTACCTGTTTAGGTTCTATCGCTATTATGACTACATTAATGAATGGTAACGCTCCCCTACAAATGTTTCTGGTCTTTCTAAGTGTTGTTGTTTGTAGTGCACATAATGCAGCTATTCTTACGGTTCAAAAACCTAAATTGGTTCTGGATCTTTTGATCACAAGTCTGGTGGTTAATAGTTTAATCATCATAGGAAACGGGCTTTTTTAACTATACTACATATTATGTTCGTCAAAGGTGAGTTCTTTAAAAAGGCTCACCTTTTCTTTTATCTCTTAGACTTATCGATGAACTGATCAATATCATATTTTTTTGGTTCATTCTCATTTATATTTATATCCATATAAACGATTAAAAATGCCCAGACCAAAGACCAAAGAAGAATTAATTACCCTAAGTAATGACAACTACAAAAAACTGTTGGCATATATCCGTTCGATGACTCGCGATGAATTACATACCGAATTCCCTAAAGGATACTTAAACAGAAATGTTCGAGACGTATTGGCTCATCTTCATCATTGGCATTTGATGATGTTGGAATGGTACAAGGTTGGGATGACAGGAAAAAAACCGGACATGCCAGCAAAAGGATATACGTGGAAAACTACTCCTGATCTGAATAGAGAGATTTGGAAGAAATATCAAAATGAAGATCTGGAAATGGTCATGACAATGTTTGAAAAATCCTTTGTCGCTTTACAAAAAGTGATACATAACCACACCGAAGAAGAGTTATTCGAAAAACGAAAATACAAATGGACAGGAACCACCTCGTTGGCTTCATATCTTATTTCGGCTACATCCAGTCATTATGACTGGGCATACAAACTCATCAAAAAATGTAAAAAATAAAAATCTTATGAAAACTCTAATTGCTTGCCTTATTGTACTCAGTGTTTTGGCCTGTAAAAAAAATACATCTCCAGAACAGGTGGTGAATACCAATACCGAAAGTGAATCACAACACAAAAGTGAAGATCAAAAAGTGGAAGATTCTTTGGTAGTTTTTTCTGAACAAAACCTGGAACAAAATCAAGAAAAAACAAAATCTATCAAAAAAGAACAGCTGATTAAAGCCAAAGATGATAAACCTCAACTACAAGAATTGGTAGTATCCAAAAAGTTGTACAAAGAAGATGATCTATATATCATCGATTATCAATACCCTTATCTCAATGAAACTATAGATCCAGGATACATCGCATTTAATGCCTATATAAAAGAAAATTACCTGGATATCGAAAAAACTCAAAATCAAATTCTTGAGGATAAAGAATTGCTATGCGATACTTTAAAAATTAAAAAATTCAGGGATAAAAGGATTATTGACTATAAAATATACAATGCCAAAAATGACCTGATCAGTGTTGTTTTGTATAAGGAAAACTATTATTCGGGCATGAAGCATTCTACCTACCTTTTTGATTGTATTAATTTTGATCTCAACAATCACAGCTTCATTTATTTCGATACTTTTTTTGAAACCGGATCAGAAGAAGAGGTATATAATACCATTAACACTATTATCAAAGAAAATATTAATTCTGGAGAACTCTACTATGACTGCTGGGAACTCTCCAAGGGGGATTTTCAAGCGTATAAAAACAACTTTGTAATCGATGATGATATGATCAAGTTCTATTTTGATGATTGTATCATCTGTCCATCTTATACCGGTACCTATTTTATAGAAATACCTATAGTCAAAATTATGCATTTACTTAAAAAATATAATGCTCCTCCAGAAGTGAGTTAATCCTAAAATCCTTGACCTTTTATCAAATCAATACTTACCTTAGCCATATAAAAAGATAGGTTATGAAAAGCAGCTTTAGCAATATCATCAATTCGGAAAAACCAGTACTAGTAGATTTTTTTGCTGATTGGTGTGGTCCTTGTAAAATGTTAGCTCCAATCTTAAAAGAAGTAAAAGATGAGTTAGGTGATCAGGTTAAAATTGTAAAGATCGATGTAGATAAGAATCAACCGTTGGCAGCCAAATATCAGGTTCGCGGTGTGCCTACTATGATTTTATTTAAAGACGGAAAGCTACTTTGGAGACAATCTGGGGTAATGCAAAAGAACGATATCGTCGCTACCATTCAATCCCACCAATAGTTTTGGAATTAAATCAATACATAGATCACACGGTATTGAAAGCATCTGCCACGGTAGATGACATTAAACACCTATGCTCTGAAGCCAAAGAATATGATTTCTTTGCAGTTTGTGTAAGTAGTTATTATGTCGCTCTGGCGCATAGTGAACTAATGCAAACAGATATTAAAGTGGCAGCTGTAGTGGGGTTTCCTTTGGGCTCAATGACTACTCGTATTAAAGTTCTTGAAGCGCAGCAATGTGTAGATCAAGGTGCTACAGAAATTGATATGGTTTTAAACATTGGCCTATTAAAGTCTGGATATCACAAAATTGTCGAAGACGAAATCAGATCCATCAAAAAAGCCATCGGTAGTCACAACTTGAAAGTTATTTTTGAGAACTGTTACCTTACCACGGTAGAAAAGAAAATGGCCTGTAAGTTATCGTTGAATGCCGGTGCAGATTTTATCAAAACGTCTACCGGTTTTGGTTCTGGAGGAGCAACTCTAGAAGATGTACAACTTATGAAGAACGAAGTTGGCAATCATCTACAAATAAAAGCATCTGGCGGGATTCGGGATAGAAAAACTGCATTGCAATATCTGGATTTGGGTGTATCCCGAATTGGTAGTTCTTCGGGTATCACAATTGTAACTTCAACTTCAACCACATGAGTATTCATATCGAGGCCCAAAAGGGAGAAATAGCTGAAACCGTTTTGTTACCAGGAGATCCGTTGCGTGCCAAATGGATAGCAGAAACCTTTTTTGAGGATTATTTTTGTTACAATGAAGTACGCGGAATGTATGGATTCACGGGAACTTACAATGGCAAACGAGTATCTGTACAGGGTTCAGGAATGGGAATCCCATCTGCATTAATTTATTGTCATGAACTCATAAATGAGTATGGTGTCAAAAATCTTATTCGCGTTGGATCAGCTGGATCATACCAAAAGGACGTAAAGATAAGAGATATCGTAATTGCTATGGCTGCCTCGTCGACATCTGGTATTAACAATACTAGATTTGTAAATTCTGATTATAGCCCTACTGCAAATTTTGATCTTTTCATGAAAGCAGTTTTGTATGCCAGAGAGCATGATATTCCTATAAAAGCAGGAAATGTTTTATCATCTGACGAATTTTATGATGATCATCCCGAGAGCTACAAACATTGGGCAAATCATGGAGTACTCTGCGTTGAAATGGAAACGGCCGGTTTGTACACTATTGCCGCAAAATTTGATGTTAGCGCCTTGTCTATCCTTACTATTTCGGACTCTTTGGTTACAAAAGAAAAAACAACCTCTGAAGAACGGGAAACTACTTTTAGCAAAATGATTCAAATTGCTTTAGGAACATTGTAAAAAAAGGCCTATTTGGATTATCTTAATCCAAATAGGCCTTTTTTATAACAACAAACTCACTATATCTTAAAAGTCATCACAGGTTTGTCTGCATGATTCGCAATATCTTCTCCAATACTTCCATTAAAAAAATGGGCTAAACCTCTACGACCATGGGTAGGGATTGCTATTACATTTGCGCCAATCTTATTACTGAAGTTAAACACGCCATTCTCTACAGAGTAATCACTATAATACACTACTTTATCATGCATATCCAGGCTTCCGGCATCTGCTTTAAAAAGAAATTCTTTTACTTTCTCTTCCATTTGTTGTGAACTTTTAAATCGCTCCCCAGGAAGGTTAACGTATAACAAATGTACATTCGCTCCCATAGATTTGAATAGTGTCATTGCATTTCTATAAGGCCGAATGTTTTCGATCTTAAAATCACAAGCAAAAACTACTTCTTCCATTTCGAAGTCAACCCCAGGATTTTTGATTACCAACACCGGAATATCTGAGGTGCGTACTACTTTCTCAGTATTTGAACCAATAAAAACCTCTTCAGTGAATCCACTTACGCCATGAGATCCCATAACTATAAGATCCACGTTATTTTCATGCGCTGCCTGATTAATTTCACTAAAAACTTTATAATTTTGGACTGTTTCGTGGACTTTTATTCCCTTCAAATACTCTTTATCCAAAAAGGTATCAAATCTCTTTTCTGCCAGTTTCATATAATACATTGCTTCTGCTACTTCCTGACTTTCATCCTTGGTTAAAACCGCTTCAGATAGTCCTAACATGTGTAACACAATAATCTCTGCATTCTGCTGTTTTGCGATCACCGCTGCAGCTTGTAAGGCGTATTCCGAATAGTCAGAAAAATCGACTGGTACTAAAATCTTGTCCATTTTGATTTATTTTTTAGGGTTATATACTTCAAAATTAATGGGAGAAATCACTAATTCATATGACAATTATCATGTTATCAACATCAATTGCAGTATCTTTCCTATGGATAAATTTTGACTTATGATTAAACATTATAATATAACCGTAAAAGGATTAGTGCAAGGGGTTTGGTACCGAAAAAGCACTCGGGATAAAGCCTTGGAACTAGGTGTCAAAGGTTTCGTAAAAAACCTTCCTAACGGAAATGTATATATTGAAGCCGAAGGAAATGAAGATCAATTAAAATCTTTACTGAATTGGTGTATAATAGGTCCAGAATATGCCAAGGTAGATGATGTTTCTTTTGAAGAGGTACATGTAGTCTCATTTTCCAATTTCGAGATCATGAGGTAGGTTTCTGAGATATGAATAAAACCTGTGTTTTTATGACATTTCTCATTTTATTTTTTGTATGTCGGTAGTATTTTTAAGACATAATTCTTAAAACAACTACCTATGAAAAATATACTTATTATAATGATTAGTACGATACTATTTCCCTTTTGTGGATCATCACAAATCATTGAAGACATCGATGAAGTCACTCCTTTTCACGAAGAGTTAGCCGCCATCAGAAAAGGAGAACAATGGGCTTTTATTAATACCAATGGAAATATCGTTATTGATTATAGAAATGACCTCGTAAAGACAAAAATTAAACAAGACGTAGTAGCTTACCCACATTTTGAAGACGGGAAATGTTTAATAAAACAAAAAATAAATGGTATTAACTATTATGGATACATTGATCTTAGTGGAAAAATAGTGATCAAGCCAGAATACCTTAATGCAACTAATTTTGATAATGGACATGCCATTGTACTTAAAGTTTCTAAGGAAGAATTAGGAAGGAATGATCTGTTAGATAAAAAAGTAGTATCCTACAGCTATGACGAAATAGTGATAGATCACTCAGGTAATCAAAAAATATTCTTGACAGGACCTATTCATTTAGTATACAAGAAAGATAAACTCCGAAAACCTCCTATGATACTATCCTATTTTTTAACACCCAATCTTATAGCTTCCAAAAACAAAGAAAGAAGTTTACGACTATATTCCTTAAACTCTTCAGATTAATCTTAATACAACACAAATGAATAGATTAAAAGATAGAGTTGCTATAATTACTGGAGGAGCACAAGGAATAGGAAAGGCAACGGCAAAATTATTCCTGGATCATGGTGCCAAGGTAATGCTAGTGGATATCAAAGAGAGCGAACTAAAAAATACGGTCAAAGAGCTAAGCTCTCCAGACGTTGTCTATTGTTTGGCAGATGTTTCTAAAACAAAAGATGTTCAAAATTATGTCTCTCAAACATTAGCTGCCCACGGTAAAGTAGATATCTTTTTTAATAATGCCGGTATCGAAGGCAAGGTATTCCCTATTATTGAATATCCGGAAGATCTTTTTGATAAGATCATCCAGGTAAATGTAAAAGGAGTATGGCTGGGGTGCCAGTATGTAATACCAAAAATGACAGATGAAGGAAGTGTGATTATTACCTCCTCGGTTGCCGGTCTTAAAGGATTCACAGGCTTGGGAGCTTATGTCGCTAGTAAGCACGCAGAAATCGGTATTATGCGTACCGCTGCCTTAGAATTTGCTCATCGTAATATCAGAGTGAATTCTATACATCCCGGGCCTGTGCATACAAGAATGATGCGTTCTATAGAAAAAGAGCTTTCGGCCGATAACCCCATAGAAGCTCAAAAAGGTTTTGAAGCTTTGATCCCATTTGAGCGTTATGCCGAACCCAAAGAAATTAGTGAACTAGTACTTTTCCTAGCTTCAGATGAAAGTAAATACATTACCGGAACTACTCAGGTTATCGATGGAGGCATGATGATGGCATAATCACCTTCATTAATTATAAAAACTAATGACATCTCCAAATCGATGAATTTCCTCGAATGGATCAGGGGATTTACAATTTCATAAATAGAAACAGGCAGATCTTCACCTACCTGTTTCCTCCGAAGAAATTAACTTCATTTATAGTGACATTATCTTCAATCGTGTATCTATTGCTAAATATGGATATTAGAACAATGTTGCTAAAACATACTTAATTTCTTCAATTTGGTTGTTGGTTATTCTGTATGTATCAAAAGATATTGCAAAACAACCAACGACGTAAATCAACTAATGCAAAGGATATTTTTAAACAACAGTACTAAAGTATTGTAATTATACCTCAAAAAACATGATAAATATCAGTTTCAACACTTTAGGATGTTAAAATTTTAATCCTTTATCCTACATATAAGGTTTCATTTCCTGTTTACGTTTTTGTAGTTGTTTTTCTACATCGCTTAGCGATTCTTTAAACGCAAGCTCAAAGTTCTTTTCATTAGAGGTAGCAAAAATCTTTGGGCCAGGTAAACTGAGCTGTAAATCACATATTTTCCCTTCACCTTTTGGATCATTTTCTTTCTTAAAAAACACATCCGATTTAATGACCCATTCGTATTTTTTATAGAGTTTATTTAGTTTTTGATGTACATATTCTTCCATAGTTTCACTAGTTGGCATTTGTACAAATTGAATATTCGTTTTCATATATTTATTTTTAATTAATTATTTATAAAGATTAATAAGGTACAAGATCATAAGCGGCATTTAACAAAAACATCCCTGTTAAAAACAAAAACACATAAATTACCTGTACAAGTTTAACATTGGCAAACTCCAACCACTTTGAGGTACTCTCGGGAAAAATAAACAGAGTCAAACCTATCATTAAGGAAATCCAACCAATTACAGTAATCACAAACCGCCAATTGGGTTCCCATACATTATGAAATAGAATATTTAGTAATCCTACAATAATGGCTATAAAAGAAGTAACAATCAGAAATTTCTGGTCTTTCAGGTCCTCAAAAATCTGTTTGATTCTGTTGGGGTTAAAACTTAGTATAAAGAAAAAAATGATAAGATACCAACCCCAAAACTTCGCTAAAAAAATAGATGCTTCCATGTGCTTTGTGCTTATATGACTTTTTCAAAAATACCAGCTCTATTTGGTTTTAAATATGATAATTATCATTCCAAAAATCTTGGCTTTAACTGAACTTTGAAAAAAACAAACCGTTATGTCTAAGTTTATATTTTGGATACTATTTTTAGTCATTTTTGTATCCTGCAAACCAAATAATGACAGGATTCATCCTACGGTGACGGATATTACAGAATCGGTATATTCTTCGATTATTATTCAACCTGATAGTTTATACCAGGTATATTCGGCAGTGAATGGTATTTTGGATAAAAATCTAGTAGAAGAAGGAGATGAAGTCGAAAAAAGCACTCCTATACTCCAGGTTATAAATAGTAATCCTAAATTAAATACTGAAAATGCTAAACTCAGCCTTGAGCTTGCTCAAAAAAATTATAACGGCAGTGCTGCTGTTTTAAGTAGTATTAAAGATGAAATTGAAGCGGCTACACTCAAATTGTCTAATGATTCTATCAATTATTGCAGACAAAAAAATCTTTGGGACCAAAAGATAGGTTCAAAGGTAGAATATGATACCAAAAAACTGACTTATGAGCTTTCTTCCAATGCTTTCAATTTATTGAAAAACAAATACAATCGGACTCAACAAGAACTTGAAACCAAACTCAAGCAAGCCGAAAATAACTACAAGACCTCTATGATCACTACTTCTGATTTTACCATTACTAGTAAAATTAATGGAAAAATATATGCATTGTATAAAAATCCCGGAGAAGTGGTGAATACTTTAGAACCAATTGCTGCTATTGGTAGCACCACCATTTTTGTTATAGAAATGTTAGTTGATGAAGTTGATATTGTAAAAATCAAACAAAACCAGCAAGTAATCATTACTCTTGACGCTTATAATGGTAATGTATTTACGGCAAAAGTGAGTAAAATTTATCCTAAAAAAGATGAACGTAATCAAACCTTCATGGTCGAAGCACTTTTTAATGAAGCTCCTGATGTACTATATCCGGGATTATCGGGAGAAGCAAATATTATCATAGATACAAAAAAGCAAGTGCTTACACTTCCTAAACAATATCTTATCGATAACTATAAAGTAAAAACTGATCAGGGAATCGTTACAGTTATTACCGGATTACAAAGTATGGATATGGTTGAAATACTATCTGGAATTACTAAAGAAACCTGGATTTACAAACCCGAATAATGGTCAACTGGAAAGTCATATTAAACATTGCCAAAACCCATTTGATTACTAAAATCAAGCAAACCGCTACAGCGGCACTCGGGGTTACTTTTGGCATTGGCGCGTACATTACACTGGTTTGTTTCATGACAGGTCTTAACGCTATGCTAGATGATTTGATTTTGAATGTTACTCCACATGTTCACATTTTCAATGAAATAGAACCATCAAAAAAACAACCCGTAGACTTATATGCAGAGTTGGAAAACACATTCAATATTGTACATTCTATAAAACCGAAACAAAGTCAAAAAAGAATTCATAATGCACTCCCCATTATAAACTATCTAAATAACGACCCTCTGGTGAGAGGTGCTATTCCACAAATTAAGGAGCAGATATTTTACATAGCGGGTTCGTTAGAATTAGGTGGTAATCTAACGGGTATCGATGTACTCCAGGAAGTAGAGCTCTTCAATTTTAAAGATTATATCGTAGAAGGTACTCCACAAGCACTTAAAAATAATGACAATGGTATTCTTTTAGGTGCTGGTGTTGCAAAAAAGATGTCTTTAACCATAGGTGATCGTGTACAAGTGAGTACTATAAAAGGCGATATTTTTCCGTTGAAGATTGTAGGAATTTATCAAAGCGGCATTGCAGATATCGATAATATTCAAAGCTTTGCCAACGTAAAAACGGTACAACGCATTTTAGGTCAGACCGAAAATTATATTACAGACATTAATGTTAAACTTCATAACATCGAATATGCTATACCCTTGGCTCAAAAAATAGAGCAGCAATTCAAACTCAAAGCCATTGATATTAGAACTGCCAATGCACAGTTCGAAACTGGAACCACTATTAGAAACCTGATTACCTATTCTGTATCGATCACTTTGTTAATTGTTGCCGGATTTGGAATTTATAATATCCTAAACATGCTTATTTATGAGAAGATGAATGATATTGCCATTTTAAAAGCTACTGGTTTTTCTGGAAAAGATGTGCAGCTTATTTTCATGAGTCAAGCAATGATTATTGGCATTGTGGGAGGAATTCTTGGTTTATGTATAGGCTTTGGATTATCTCATTTTATAGATAACCTCCCTTTTGAAACCGAAGCGCTTCCAACAATTACTACCTACCCCATTAATCATAACCCCAACTTTTATATCATCGGGATAGTATTTGCTCTAATCTCCACATTTTTAGCCGGTTTTTTGCCTTCTAGAAAAGCAAAAAAAATTGATCCGGTAAAAATAATAAGAGGCCAATAATAATTATAAAATGAAAGCTGTACTCGAAGCAAAAAATATCAATAAATACTTCAAAAAACCCGTACTATTTCATGTACTGAAAGATATTAGTTTTATGGTACATCAAGGGGAATTTGCTTCCATCATGGGGAAATCGGGATGTGGGAAATCCACCTTGCTCTATATTCTTTCTACTATGGATACTGATTATGAAGGTGAGTTATATCTCAATAACGAACTAGTAACCATTCAGGCAAGAGAAAAACTTTCTTACATTCGGAATAAACATATCGGTTTTGTTTTCCAGTTTCATTATTTATTATCTGAATTTTCAGTTCTTGAAAACGTCATGCTCCCAGCAAAAAAATTAGCCGAAAAATCCCCGGAAGAAATTGAATACAATGCTATAGAAAAACTTCGGGTATTAGGCATAGATCATCTCGCCAAAAAAGGGCTTCCAGAATATCGGGTGGAGAAAAACAACGGGTAGCAATTGCTAGAGCGTTAATTAATAATCCTTCTATTATTATGGGAGATGAGCCTACTGGAAATTTAGATAGTTATAATTCTGATAATGTATTTAACATTTTCAAACAATTGAGCGATGAACAAGGACTTTCTCTTCTTGTGGTAACTCATGACATGGATTTTGCTAACAAAACCGATCGAATTATCCAAATGGGTGATGGGAGAATTATTAACTAATACCTAATTCATATGATACAAATTATATTTGGAGGCATTATTTTACTTATCCTAGTAATTTTTGTAACGGGAATCTATTCTTTTGGCAATAAGATCGAGAAAGAAAAACTTGTTTTGATTCATTCAGATCTTGAAAAATTTGAAAAGATTTCTGAGGTAGATATACAATGCCTTCCAAAACTTATGAGTGATTTCCTTATAAAAATAAACCTAGTCGGAAAACCAAAGTATTGTACTGCTATATTTACACAAAAAGGTCAAATAAGAAGCGATTTAAACAAAAAATGGTTGTCGTTTACAGCAACACAATATATCTCTTCTCCTAATTCAGGTTTCATATGGAAAGCTAAAGCATTTCCTATGTTAATAAGAGATAAGTATTTAAATGAAAAAGGTGAGATGCTCGTTACCCTATTGGGTCTAAAAAATATCATTAAATCTTCAGGTTTTCAAACACACCAAAGTTCTCTTGGTCGTTATTTTGGTGAGTTAATATGGTTCCCTATGGGGTTTCTAGATACTGATATTGATTGGAAAGAAGTGAATTCTAAAACGATAAAAGGAACTATTACAAAAGGAAAAACATCTGTAGAAAGTTATTTTTACTTTGATGAAAATGGGATGATTTCCTCCTATAAAACCAAAAGATACAAGGGAGCAACTCTTGAGAGTTTTGTAGGCAAATTAGGGTCTTATCAAAATTATGATGGTTTATTACTTCCAAATAAAATGATCGCAATTTGGGATCTTAAAGAGGGAGAATTTGAATATTTTAATGCTGATATCCTAAAATATAACATCGACAATACAATCTACAATACATAAAAGGAGGCTCTATTATAATGCTATCTATAATTGCTATTCATGAATGTTCAAAAAAAATAACTTGATTAATAGCCTACCCGATTCTTTAATGAAGGAACTTCCCATCTGATCATTTCTTTTAGAAATTCATCTACTTTTTCGACGATTAGTTTTTCGGTGATCATCTCGGGAGTATATTGTCCTAATTCAA
Organism: Aquimarina sp. KJ22-3; assembly: GCF_055808215.1. Lineage (NCBI taxonomy): Bacteria > Pseudomonadati > Bacteroidota > Flavobacteriia > Flavobacteriales > Flavobacteriaceae > Aquimarina > Aquimarina sp. KJ22-3. The sequence goes on from NZ_CM147859.1 coordinate 5,075,422, forward strand.
CAAAATTATTTTCCTTAGGTGAATTCTCTACCTCGGGGAACATCATAAAAACATGAACGTCTCCATTATACGATTGCGAAAAAATTAATGCTCCTCCCGGCAAAAATTGAAATGCAGGTACAAGATTAGTGCAGTCGACCATTTCTGGCGGAAAAGAGTCAAAAGTAATATTAACAGCTTCATTATTACGAATCCAGTTTAATTCTTGTACTTTCCAACCAATATCATACTGTTTTACTGCTTCCTGCAAGGTTTTCAATAATACGTTTTTTGTTTTGTTCTTCCATAACACGCGCTTATCAACTACAGTTTTTATAGAGTTTCTATAATCTTGTATGCGCTCTTCCAGATGTTCTATTTTCATGATAAATTGAGTTTTTGAATGCTGTTTCTTTTTATTATTAGACGTATACAACTAGTTGCTAATCCAATTCAATAACACAACAAAACGTCTTGTTATAATTTAATTTAATCCTCAATTTCCATTCTGTTCTCTTTCTCTATCTTCTTAAAATACCTTCTGAAAAGAAAGTTATGTTTAATAGCTTCCATATTTTGATTAAACCGATAAGTACCTTCTTTAATGTTATTTATTGTCGAGTCTATATTTTTGGATAAATGGGGGTTGTTCGTGAGTTGATATAAAACTCCTTCTTCTTTCTTGACATCCTTTAGAATGATATTTATATTCTGAGTTATCTCTTGCATTTCACTACTTGTTTGCTCTAAATTATTAACAATCGTCTTCATTTTAAATCCTGACACACTATCTTTCAATAACACCCCCGCGATACTTTTCTGTCTATTTATCGAAGTAATGATTTTGTTAAATTCTATCATGCTAACAGATGCTTCTTTACTTACTTTTTTTAATTCATGAATTGTTTGTTTCAAATCATTAGCCATTATAGAATCTCGGATCAATACTCCGATTGTTCCTTCTCCCTCAAGAATTTCGGTGGTAATCTTTAGTAAGTCTTTGGTTAACAAAGCTGCATTTTCATTAGTAACATTCAAAGTAGTTAACATATCATCAGCACCTATTTTACTAAATGATTGTATTGTATCACCAGTAACCACAGGCTGAACCATCTCTTCTCCAGGAATAATATTTACAATCATATTACCTACTAATCCATCAGACCCAATAGTAGCTATTGCATTTTTACGAATATGGGGTGCAATATTTTCTTGAATAAGCATCTCTACTACAATTCGATGATCATCAATCATTCTTATTTTACGGACTGTTCCTACCGTAATCCCTGAATATCTAACGTTGTTACCTAATTCTAATCCATTTACATTATTAAAATGCGTAACGAGCATGATGTTTCTCCCGAATAGGTTTTGGCGATTTCCGATAGAATAGAGTGCTGTAATAAGTAATAGTGTCCCAACTACTACGAAAACACCTAATTTAAACTTTTGTGAAGTTGTTTTTTTCATTGCTTTAATGTTTAAAAAACGCTTTTACTTGTGGATCCTCAGATTTTAAAAGCTCTTTATATGTTCCCTCAGCATAATTGATTCCATCTACTAATAAAATGATACGGTTAGAAATGACTCTTGCACAATCAACATCGTGGGTTATAATCAATGATGAGGTGCCATATTTTTTCTGAATATTACGCATGAGTTGAATAATTTCCTTGGCTGTAATTGGATCTAACCCAGTAGTTGGTTCATCATACAAGATAATTTTAGGTTTTAGAATTAAAGCCCTTGCCAAAGCTACACGCCTTTGCATTCCTCCCGAAAGTTCTGCTGGCATTAAGTCAATAGCATCTTCAAGACCAACACTTGCTAAAGCTTCTTGTACAAGAGCTTCAGTATTTTCTAATATATTTAACTTCTTTTTATGTCTTCGGAGTGGAAATTCCAGATTCTCTCTTACCGTCATCGAATCATATAAAGCACTCCCTTGAAACAAAAAACCAATCTCAGTTTTTAATATATCTAATTCTTGTTGTCCCAATACCGTTATATCCTGCCCTTTAATCCTAATATAACCTCCATCATGTTGTAGCAAACCAACCAAACACTTAATCATTACTGATTTTCCAGAACCAGATTTACCCATTACAACAAGATTTTCTCCTTCAAACAACTGCAGATTAAAGCCATTAAGCACATGGTTATCTCCGAAGCTTTTTTGTAAATTTTTTATTTCTAAAACAGGGGTCATATCAATCAAATTTCAATTACTTATATCTCAAAAAATAAGTCTGCTAGAAATACTGCTATAAAATCAATAACAAATAATAACATCGATGTATAAACTACAGCCGAGTTTGAGGCTTCTCCCACTCCTGCTGTTCCTTTTTTACAATGATACCCTTTGTAGCAACCTACTAACCCAATAGCAAATCCAAAAAAGAATGATTTTACTGTAGCCGGGATAATATCGCTATACGTAATAGCATCAAACACTTGATTAAAATACAACCGAAACGATACTGCTCCCTTTATATTTTCGATAATCGCAGATCCAAATAATGCAATCGTATCTCCAAAAACAATTAGTATAGGTAACATAAGTGTTGTTGCCGTAATGCGGGTAATCACAAGATATTTAAAAGGGTTTGTTCCCGATACCTCCATAGCATCTATTTGTTCTGTTACTCGCATAGAACCAAGTTCTGCGCCAATACCTGACCCTATTCGTCCTGCACATATCAAAGCAGTTATCACTGGTCCTATCTCTCTAACAATAGATATACCTACCATAGAGGGCATCCATGATTCAGCTCCAAACTCCATTAAAGTCGGACGGGATTGTAAAGTAAACACCAACCCGAGAATAAAACCCGTAACTCCTACCAAAAGCAAAGATCTATTTCCAACATAATAACATTGTCGAAGTAATTCTTGAAATTCAAATGGTCGAGAAAATACTTCTTTAAAGAACCGCCCAGCAAAGAAGGACAAATCCCCAACTTCTGTAAAAAAAGCTCTCGTTCTTTCTATGATGCGAAGTGACTGCGTCATGACTTATAATTCTCGATTATCCAAATATAGAAGCAGTCACTTCCAATAACTATGATATATATCAGATCTCTATATACATCGCATTGACATTTGTCATAGTTTACCGTATAGTTTTTATATAGGTTTAGTTCAAAATTAGAAACCATGAAAACTACGGTAACGATACAAAACTTAAAATGCGGGGGATGCAAAAGCACAATTGCGAAAAAACTACATCAACTCCCAGGGATACAAGATATCAATGTCGATACAGATAATTGTACTGTTTCTTTTTGCTATCAGACCGATAACGGGATAGAAACGGTCGAAAAAGAACTATCTAAATTAGGGTATCCCATTGAAGGAGAAATCAACACAATAGAAAAAAAGCAAAGTCTTATATTAGCTGTGCATTGGGTAGATTCAATACGTAAACCACCACTTTTAAACCTAAATAATATCATCATGAAAGAAACTGCAAAAAAAGAAGCCTCGTCCAGCAAGGTATATGGCCTTGGCTTTATCGGTTCTGCTATCTATTTTATAAGTACTGCAACCAGTTTTTGGATGGGTGTACTTGGAGTTTTAAAAGCTATTGTTTGGCCGGCCATTTTGGTATACGAAGCGTTAAAATATCTCAAAGCCTGATCGTTTTTTAGTAAATTTTTCCTTTCTTGTTTTGAAATGAAGATCTCTCTTAACTTATAAGTAAAGGGAATAGTTTATATTTACTAAAAAACATACCCAATGTCGTCTCAATCCCGACTAGATCGCGCATATAAAAATGCCAAAGTTATTGAGTTTAATGATAGTTCAAAGTTTGTCTTATTTAGTGATTGTCATCGTGGGGATAATAGCTTTGCAGATGATTTTGCAAACAATCGAAACATCTACTTTCATGCACTAAAACACTATTACAATCAAGGCTTTTCGTATTGTGAACTAGGAGATGGGGACGAATTATGGGAAAATCTTACGTTCGAAACCATTTTCAGAGCGCATAAAAATGTTTATGAACTCCTTCAGTTATTTTTTCAGGAAAATCGACTAGAAATGATTTGGGGCAATCACGATATGGTTTACCGGGATCCTAGTTACGTAAAGAAGCATCTGAGCTCTTATTTTGATCAAAAAACAGATTCTACCGTTCCCCTTTTTCCAGGTATAAAGTACCATGAAGCGATCATTTTAAAACATCAAGACACTAATCAGGAGATCTTTTTACTGCATGGACATCAGGCCGATTTTATGAATTACATAGGCTGGCGTATCAATAGATTTCTGGTACGGGTATTATGGAAACCACTTCAGGTTGTTGGTATTGCAGATCCTACAAGCCCTGCCAAAAACTATAAAGAAACCATTAAAGTAGAGCGTAGAATAAAAAAATGGATCGCTTCAAAAGGTAACTTATTTACAGTAATAGGGCATACGCACAGACCACGTTTCCCCGAGGCTGGCGAGTTGGCCTTGTTTAACGATGGGAGTTGTGTACATCCCAGATCGATCACCGGAATGGAAATTGAAAACGGATGTATCACATTGATCAAATGGCAAATTGCAACTACAGACGATGGAGTATTACAAATCATCAGAGTTCCTTTAGAAGGGCCACAAAAGCTTACTGAATTTATAACAGAATAATCTGTTGAGATGCAAGCAGAAAATATTCAAGATATTTTAGATCAAATCCCAATTCGGCATGATATAGCCTCCTATATCATGTTTTTGGGAATCGTATTAGGATTGTTGGTAGGAATACTCATTCTAATAAAAACCAACAAAAAAAACGTAGCGTTCAAATTCTTAGGTGTTTTTCTGATCGCGCAAGCCATTATATCACTAGATAATTTTTCATGCTATACTGGGTTGATGAAATATGCTATAGCGTTTAATGACTCTACAGAGCCTCTCGTACTTATTCTAGGGCCTAGTATGTACTTATTCGTGTATAGCTTGCTCACAAGAAAACCAGTTACCTTAAAGAATATTGGGGTTCATTTGGCTCCAGCCATTTTTTATGGCTTGACCCAAATCGGGTATTACCTACATCCCACTCCTGTTAAAATCAATGCGTATTTGGGAGCCTATCACGATCACTTAACAAAGGCAACAATCCCTGATGGTACAACCTATAATTATTTATGGATCAAGGATGAGTTTCGTTGGGTAATTTTAGGGAGTTTGATCATTTATATTATACTGTCATTTCGTGTTCTATATCATTATCTACGTCAAAAAAACATCCATCTTACCCGAAGCACACTTCATAATAAATACTCATTTACACGAAATTTAGTCCTCTCGTTTCTAACTGTTTTCGTAATCATTTTTGCAGTGTATTGGAATTTTGAAGACGATTCTGGAGATCACTATATTACCACTTTTGTAAATCTATCTGTTGTAGCAATTACATTAATTATGGTATCCGAATCCAGATTCTTTCAGAATTCATGGATTTCTGATAAATATGAAACGCTGAGCTATACCCATCAAGAAATTTCTATTGAAAAAATTAAAGAATTTGTAGAAACCAATGGCTTTTATCTTTTGGAATCCGCATCACTAAAAACGCTAGCTCAAGAATTGAATTCTAGTGCTAATTATATCTCACAAATCATCAATACTTCAACAGGGCTTAATTTTAATGATTTTATCAATCAATATCGAATTGATTTGTGCAAACAACGTTTAGTAGATCCAGAGTATAATCATCTTACCATAGAAGCTATCGGTAACTCTGCGGGGTTTAAATCCAAATCCTCTTTTTATAATGCTTTCAAAAAACATGTACAGATGTCTCCAAAAGCATTTGTGACTCTTCAAAAATCTTCTTTCTAAATATTTGAAAACGTCCAGAATTACAATTCTGTACCTAATTACGGCGGATTTTGATCAAATCAACCCAGAATTATTTCAATTTTGGACCTCATCAATCTTGAAAAATATGGAACAGAAAATTCGACGTTACGACATTGACTGGTTACGGGTCATTGTTTTTGGATTATTAATTTTTTATCATGTAGGGATGTTTTTTGTACCCTGGGGATGGCACATTAAAAACAATGTCATTTATGATTGGCTACGTTGGCCTATGCTTTTTTTAAACCAATGGCGTTTACCCATTTTATTCGTCATCTCCGGAATGGGAACGTATTACGCACTGTCCTCACGTAATCTTTGGCAATTTAATCTGGAGCGATATCTGCGTCTGGGAATACCCCTGGGGGTAGGAATGTTACTTATTGTTCCCCCTCAAGTATATGTAGAACGTTTGGCGAATCATGAGTTTACAGGCTCTTTTTGGACTTATCTTCGAGGACCTGCTTATGTTGGTATCTATCCCGAAGGAAACATCAGCTGGCACCATCTCTGGTTTTTACCCTACTTGTTTGTGTATTCTTTTTTGTTATCTCCTCTTTTAATTTTTCTGAAGAGAAGAAAGACCAAACTGGTGAATTGGATTGCTACATTATTACAAAAACCGTTAGGATTTTACCTATTTGTAATCCCATTGTATTTTGTTGAAGTCTTGATAGAACCTTTCTTTCCGGTAACGCATGCGCTGGTAGACGATTGGTTTACCTTTATCAATTTCCTCATCTTGTTTTTCTATGGATTCGTTTTACTGGCTACCGGAAATGTATTTTGGGAACATATAGATCGAATCAAGAAAAAGGCCCTTTGGATCGGGATTATTGCTTTTTCATTGCAAACCACCATTTGGGTAATAGGTAAAGACAGCATCTTTATTCATTTTACTGAAGGGATGGTTAAAGTAGTCAACTTATGGTCCTGGATTTTGGTCATTTTTGGATATGCCGCAAAATATTTAAATCACAAAAGCAGAACTATAGCATACTGCAATAGAGCGGTCTACCCGTTCTATATACTACATCAAACGATCACCGTTATTATTGGGTATTTTATAATGGATTTGCACTGGGGTTTTATTGCCAAATTTGCAATTATGGTGATAGGAACTTTTCTGGCAAGTTGGATACTATATCACTTTATAATACTCAAAATCCCTTTTCTACATCCATTATTTGGATTAAAAAAGGGATATCGTAATACAAATAAAGGTTCTTTTTAAGAACCTTTATTTATTATCCTATATTTAATACTTCTTCTATTTGAGGAGCATACTTTTTGATCGTCATTTCTACCCCAGACTTCAAAGTCATCTGGTTAACGCTACAACCTACACAGGCACCTTCTAGCTGTACCATAACTCTCTTGTCGTCTTCAATAGAAACCAAAGAAATATTACCTCCATCACTCTCTAAAAAGGGTCTAATCTCATCCAACGCCTTTTCTACATTTGCTCTTAATTCTTCTGAAGTCATTTCTTATTTTTTTACAGCAGAACATCCTGCCATTGTTGTTATTTTAATCGCTTCAGTAGGAGGTAAATTTTCATTTCTGTTTACCACTTCCTGAACCACACTTTTTGTTATTTCTTCGAAAGCTTTCTCGATAGGAGTAGCCGTTTGCAATGCTGCTGGTCTACCCACATCTCCCGCTTCTCGTATGCTTTGTACTAATGGAATTTCTCCTAAAAAAGGAACTTCTAGATCCTCTGCTAAATACTTAGCTCCTTCTTTTCCAAATATATAATATTTATTGTTAGGAAGCTCTTCTGGAGTAAAATACGCCATATTCTCGATAATTCCTAAAACCGGAACATTGATACTCTCTTGCTGGAACATTGCTACTCCCTTTCTAGCATCTGCCAGTGCCACATTTTGCGGAGTACTTACTACCACAGCACCAGTAATCGGTAAGGATTGCATTATAGATAGATGAATATCCCCAGTTCCTGGAGGTAGATCCAAAAGTAGAAAATCTAATTCTCCCCAGGCAGCATCAAAAATCATCTGGTTCAATGCTTTGGCAGCCATTGGACCTCTCCAAACCACAGCTTGATTAGGCTGTGTAAAAAATCCTATCGACAGTATTTTTACTCCATAATTCTCGATAGGTTTCATTTTGGATTGATTACCCACTTTTACCGAAAGTGGTCGTTCTCTTTCTACATCAAACATAATTGGCGCAGAAGGACCATATATATCCGCGTCTAGCAATCCAACATTGAACCCCATTTTGGCCAATGTAACCGCCAAATTCGAAGTAACTGTAGACTTTCCTACACCTCCTTTACCCGAAGCTACTGCAATGATATTGGTAATCCCTGGAATTGGTTTCCCTTTGATTTCATTTTTTTGAGGCTGAGCAGCCGGTGCTTCTATTTTGATATTGACTTTTACTTTTGCCTTCTCATAAACATGCTCATGAATCGCTTTCAGTATATCTACCTCAGCACGTTTCTTGATATGCAATGCTGGTGTTCCTAAAACCAAATCGACGATAACTTCATCTCCAAAAGTGATTACGTTTTTTACGGCACCACTCTCTACCATATTTTTTCCTTCTCCAGCAACCGTAATAGTCTCTAGCGCTTTTAGGATCTCAGATTTTTCCAATTTCATGCGTTTCTCTTTTTCCTTTTATGAACAAAACTATCTAGATTCATTCTAAACGCAAAGATAGGTCGAAAAGTTAACATTATAAAGCCTAAAAATCGAAATGATTTATAGTGCGATCGTCTTTGATAATATTATGTTTTTGAATATGGTATGATTTATGTGCTTTAGGCTTTTTGAATTTTCACAGCAAACCACAATGAAAAAAACAGCACTAGTTTTAGCTCTCCTAATGATATTCAGTATACCCAATATTATGGGGCAAGGAAAACTCGAAAAAGCAGAAAAAAGTATTTCCAAAAAAGAACGACGAGAAAGTCGAGGTTCAAGATCTCAAAGTACAACTGTGGATTATGATGATTATCAAGGTAGTTTTATTGAAGAAACCTTTGCTGCCTTATTCGTAGATGTGGTTTTATTTGGTTCGTATTATGCCATGATCGAGACTCCAATCGAGAGAGAATATTCAGCTAGTATGGCATCGATCACCAAGTATCCTTATCTCGATGGAAACAAAGGTAACTATGCATATCAGCAGGGTGAGGACACTCAAGGTTTTCGTACTACTTTGTCTAGTCGTTTTGTTGCCGAAAACAGTAAACTTTATGGAAACCACCTTAATTTGAATATGCGATTTCTACAAAGAGTCGGTGTTGAAATTGACTACCTGCAACTCTGGGAAGAAAACACGAATTTTGGTCGTAATTCGTTGGCGCTGTATACAGCATTAGCAAAATATCACAGAGTACGCACACAACGCTTTGATGCCTGGTGGGGATTGGGAGCTACCTATGTTGATGGTGCTATAAACGAATGGGGATTTACTTATGGTGTTGGAATCGAGTGGTTCTTTGCCAAACCCTTCAGCCTGGAATCTAATTTCAACCAGACGTTTATTAACGATGAAACTATTAATAAATTTAATGGGCTAGTAAATTATCACATCGGACGCTATAAGCTTTCTGGAGGAATGGAACATTTGAAAATTGGAAACACTGATTTTACCATGTTCTCTGCAGGATTAGGTATTGCTTTTTAGAGTTCCTTCATAGGATCCCAAAATATTTTATCAAACTCCTGTATTTGGTTATCGATAACTTCTACCCCTTCGCTTTCTAAAAGTTGTTGCATCAAATTCGTTCCTTGAAAATGATGTTTCCCAGTAAGGATTCCTTTTCGGTTCACTACTCTGTGCGCGGGAACATCGTCCCTACCATCACATGCGTTCATCGCCCATCCTACCATTCGGGCGCTTCTGGCCGCTCCTAATGTTTTTGCAATCGCTCCATACGAGGTTACTCTCCCATATGGAATTAGCTTCGCTACTTCATAAACTCTTTCAAAGAAGTTGCCCTCCGATCCTGATTCGTTATTCTTTTCTTTTACTCCCATGTATAAATAATTCGTGCCAAGGTAATCACTACCAGAATTAACATCAAAATCCCCATAAAATAATTGGAGTATTTGGTGATCGTTGCGGTCTTTTTTTCAATTTTCAGAAAGGAGAACACATAAAAATAAAGGGTTACAAAAGTTCCCGATCCCGCAGCAATAATAAAAGCAATAATTCTTGGTGCGTCGTATTCTATTTTACCACTAACACTCATCCCTGCGGCAATAGCCACAAAGTAGGGTATAGGCAAGACATTAATAGCAGACATCATTACTCCTTTAAAAAAACTCCGAGTGTTATTATGCCTGTATACCTTTATCTTGGTTTCTCTTTGTTTTGCTTTGGCAAAGAAATAAATCGCCATCAAAAAAAGATTACTGCTCCCGTACGAAGTAGTATGTTTTTTACAAATGGACTGAAGAAGATATATTTTGCCAATAGAATAGCTACCAATGCTTGAAATACAACAATCACAGAAGCTCCTACAGCCACCAAAACCCCATTCTTTTTACCTCGCTCAAGACAAGTGCGGGCAACCGTCATGTTCACCAATCCTGGAGGTATTACCCCAATCAATGACGCAAAAAAAGTGACAAGAAATAGTTTGGTTGTTTCCAAGATGGTAAGGCCGATTAAGTAATTTTAAATTGAATGTAAGTTATGGGTTTATTTTCTTCTAAATATTGTTTTTCATAAAAAGTTTGTATGGCTGTCACCACCTCTGGAGCACCCGAATTATGGTACACATTATGATTGGCATAAAGCACTTCGTGCCCTTCTCCATGAAGCAATCCCAAAGTGTATCCATGCATAAATTCACTATCTGTTTTTAAGTGCACCAAACCTTCAGCTTTTAATATTTTCTTATACCGATTTAAAAAATCATGGTTAGTCAAACGATGCTTGGTTCGCTTATATTTTATTTGTGGATCAGGGAAGGTAATCCAGATCTCATCGACCTCTCCCTCTTCAAAAATATATTCGATCAATTCTATTTGGGTTCGTATAAAACCCACATTATTCATTTCATTTTCTATGGCCGTTTTAGCACCTCTCCAGAACCTGGCGCCTTTGATGTCTATCCCGATAAAATTTTTGTCAGGATATCGCTCGGCCAACCCAACAGTATATTCACCTTTACCACACCCCAATTCTAATACAATTGGGTTTTGATTTTTAAAAAATTTCTCCTTCCATTTTCCCTTATATCCCAAGGAATTGTTAAGCACCTCGTCTCGGGTAGGCTCTATTACATTTTGAAAGGTTTTATTCTCGTTAAAGCGTTTTAGTTTATTCTTACTTCCCACGTATCAACTATTTCTTTTCTACTAGTCTCAATTACTAAATATTCGTTACAATCTCGATAATCTACAAAAAGTGTGCAATTATGAGTGTCGAATTATATTAAACATAATTTTTTGGTAAAATTAAGGAAATATACGCATAAGGAAATAGGATTACTTTTATTCTTTAGAACAAATAGTTAGTCGGTCTAACAAACTAAAAACTAAGACATTTGGACAAAAAAGTACTTGTAGCTCCTCTAAATTGGGGATTAGGCCATGCAACGCGATGCATACCTATTATCAATGCATTAATCGAAGAAGGATTAGAACCTGTAATTGCTTCAGATGGAGCGGCGCTTGCGCTATTGAAAAAAGAGTTTCCTTCTTTACAAACCAAAGAACTTCCTTCGTACAATATTGAATACGCAAAAAAGGGAAGTAACTTTAAGTTAAAGATGCTCTTGAATAGCCCAAAAATTGCGCATGCGATTAGTGCCGAGAAAAAGGCCATAAAAAAACTAATAGAACAGGAAAAATTTTGTGGGATCATCTCTGATAATCGTATGGGGGTTAGACACAAAAAAATCCCTTCGGTTTTTATTACGCATCAGCTAACAGTACTTAGTGGAAATACTACATCTTTCAGTACCAAGTTACACAACAAATACATCAAAAAATTTGACTTGTGCTGGGTACCAGATATGGCAGATGATCCTAATTTGAGTGGTGAGCTGGGGCACCCCAAAAAGAGCAATGTACCTGTAACCTATTTGGGTCCGTTAAGTCGATTTGAGTATAAAGCAATGCCAAAAAAGTATGATATTATGGTACTGCTTTCGGGGCCGGAACCACAGCGTACTTTACTCGAACAAAAACTATTTAGAGAGTTTGAACAAAGCGATAAAAGTATAGTTTTGGTGCAAGGCATTATAGAAGATACGCATAAGACCTATGTAAAGAATAATATTACTATTCATAACTACCTGATGGGAAAAGAGCTTGAAGATACCATTAATAGCAGTAGCTTAATCATTTCTAGATCGGGATATACCACCGTAATGGATCTGGCCAAATTAAAGAAGAAGGCATTTTTTATCCCTACTCCAGGACAGTTTGAACAAGAGTATCTGGCACAGCGATTAACCCTTAACAAGTTGGTACCAAGCTGTAATCAGCACGAGTTTACTTTGAAAAAATTACATGATTTGAATATGTATAGAGGACTAAGCAGTTTTAGTACCGACATCGATTACCGGGAACTTTTTCACTTTTTCCAGAGTAAATGAGAATTCGCTTCCTACTCTGTAGTCACTTTCTACATAAATACGTTCGTGATGCGCTTCGATAATGTGCTTTACAATGGCTAGCCCTAATCCCGAACCACCTTCTTTTCGGGATCCACTCTTGTCTACCCTGTAGAAGCGTTCGAATAGTCGAGGGATATGTGCCTGTGCAATACCTTCGCCATTATCGGTTACCCGAACAATAACTTTATTGCGGATCAGATCTTCGATACTTACCTCTGTAGTACCGTCTTCTTTTCCATATTTTATAGAATTGACCACCAGATTCGATAGTACTTGTTGTATACGTTCTTTATCGGCATGGACCATTATTGGATCTTGATAATTCATATCAAAAGCCAATGCTATGTTCTTTTTGGAAGCTTTCATTTCGTACAAATCGAATACACTCTGCACCAACTCTACGATATCAAAATTTACGTAGTTTAAGTTCAAATCACCCGTTTCTAACTTGGTAATCATATCCAGGTCATTTACGATATAAATCAAGCGCTCTACTCCTTTGCTGGCACGATTCAGGTACTTCTCCAAAATTTTGCGCTCATTCATAGCCCCATCCAACAAGGTTAGGATATATCCCTGTACTGTAAAAAGAGGAGTTTTAAGTTCGTGAGATACATTTCCCATAAACTCTTTACGATAGGCTTCTCGGATTTTTAAGGTCTCAATTTCTGTTTTTCGTTGTTGAGCAAATTTCTCTACTTCTTTAATAAGTGTCCTCATATCTGTAGTTACCGGACCATCACTTACCTTATCTACTTCGAGCATTTCGATATCGTCGTAAATACGTCGAACTCTACGATAAATAAAACGCTCTACCCGATACTGCACCACAATAAAACACACCGCATAGCAACTCACAGCAAACGCCAAAAGAAATAAGAAATTCAGCTGTGATTGTATGAATAAAAAAACGCTCAATGCGAGCGTTAATACTATCGTTATGTATAAAGACGACAGGTATGCAAACCTATACGACTTCCTGAAGTTTTCTGCCATTTATACTACAAACTTATATCCGACACCTTTGATCGTTTTAAAGCTATTGTCTCCTATCTTTTCTCTTAATTTTCTAATATGTACATCGATGGTACGTCCTCCTACAATAACTTCATTTCCCCAAACCTTATCAAGGATATCTTCTCGCTTAAAAACCTTACCTGGTTTAGAGGCCAATAAAGATAGTAATTCAAACTCTTTTCTGGGTAAAATGATCTCTTTTTTGTCTTTAATGATCTTATATTCATCTCGGTTAATTACCAGATCTCCAATTTTCACCACGTTATCCGAAGAATCATCTTCTTTAAGCCTTCTTAGTAAAGCTTTTACTTTACTAATCAATACTTTTGGTCGAATTGGCTTTGTAATATAGTCGTCTGCACCAGCATCAAAACCTGCTACCTGAGAATAATCTTCTCCTCTTGCGGTCAAAAATGTAATAATGGTGTGTTGCAAATCCGGAACCTTACGTATTTGTTCGCAAGCTTCGATACCATCCATCTCAGGCATCATAACATCCAGAATAATTAAATGTGGTTTCTTTTTCTTTGCAATTTTTACGGCTTCTACACCATTTTCTGCGGTAAGTACATTATACCCTTCTGCAGTTAGATTGTATCCAACGATCTCTAGAATATCAGGTTCGTCGTCTACTAATAGAATGGTAATATCCTTTTTATTCATCTTTTTATTGAATTAGATCACTTCGGGTAAATATACTATGTTCGTTTGAAAGTTTTGCCTCTAAGCTATTAGGAAACACTAAACTAACACAAAAATCTCATAAGGATAACAATTCCTTAACTTTACAAGATGCGCTCTAATCCTGATGATCCCTATACGCTGCTAATAAATTCATGGTTGCCGTAATCAGGTCTTTGGTCTCTGTGAGCAATCCAAAATACAGGGTTGTATTTTTAGGACTACTTTCTTCTGTTCGGGTTCTGGCAATTTGTTTTGAGATTTTGGTGCTTACCAATGTGTATAACTCTTGTTTTTCTTCGATAATACCATTTAGCTTACCAAACTCTTTTTCGTCAAACACCGTTTTTATGTTATCAAAGAAATTGCCGAGTTGGTTCTCGATTTCTTTAAGGTCTTTAATTTGATTAAATCGTAAACGTTTGTGATTATTGTTCACGTGCTTATGACTTACTTTGGCAATATATTCTAAAGATTGTGTGATATCTTCCAAATAGCCCAAAATGGAAATATAGAAATCACTGGCTCCAACGCTGGACTCGTCTAGATTTTTAATAAAGTAAAAGATACTATCTCTTAGCTCTTCTACTTCGGTTTCTAATTTGGCAATACCTTTTCTACTCTTTTTAAGCGCTGTCAAATCATATTTTGCAAGGCTCTCGATCGTATTTCCATAAATCTTATTACTTCTATTGATAAAAGATCTTACATTATCAGAACTTTCTTCGATCACTCCTTGTATAGAACTACTTTCGGATTTCTTTAATCGATCTTCGGCGCGCTCTGCTCTGGTCTTATTACGATACTTGATGGTACTTCTGATAATTAGTAACAAAGCAACCAACAACAATACACCTGTCATTATAGGTTGATGTATATTGATCAGAAATGCAATCAAAGCCGCTGCCAAAAACGCACTAATTGCGGTAAAGAACCATCCTCCAATTACATTAAGTACTCCCGCCACACGATACACAGCACTTTCACTTCCCCATGCACGATCTGCCAACGAAGTACCCATGGCTACCATAAACGTAACATAGGTAGTAGACAATGGTAATTTCATAGAAGTAGCAATCGATATCAAAATACCTGCCACCATCAAGTTTACAGCTGCTCTTACTAAATCAAAAGCAGGCTTATCTTCTTTTTTTGAAGCAAAGAAATTCGTCTTTGTCGCTTCTTCATCAAATTGTTTTTCTACAAACCCTTTAAAAGAACCAGGTGTAATTGCAGAAATCCATTCGGATATCGATATGGTGGTACGAACTATCCCTCGAGACAAAAAGTTAGGTCTAAATTTTTCGTCCCCTTCTCCTTGTCGAGATAAATCAATAGATGTTTTTACAACGTTCTGCGCTTTTGCCGAAAACCATAAGGTGAGTACCATAATCAACCCTGCGGCTAACAACAAAAACGTTGGTGTAGCTACCTTTGATGCTAACACCTCCATAGTGAATGCATCTGCAGAAACTCCAGAGGCAGACCACGCTTCATAGGATTGCCATGCCGCAATAGGTACCCCAATAAAGTTCACCAAATCATTACCTGCAAAAGCTAATGCCAATGCAAAGGTTCCAACGATAATAATAATTTTATAAATACTGGTTTTGAAAACAGAAATGATCAAATAAGAAAGTATCGACCAAAAAACAAACCCAACAGCTACAATCAACAATACATTAGTTTCTAAAAACCCTCTTAGCGTTATCGCAACGGTTCCCGCATTTTCATCAATAGCAAAAAGGTCTTTTTTGGCTTTTATCAATTCCTTTACAGATTCGTATGCACTATTAAAGTAGGCATTTGCCCAATCCAAAAGTCCTTCGGCACCACCATTGTAGACAACATCAATTACAGATTTTGCATAATTGGTTCCTTTGATTCCTTTGATAAAAATGAAGTATAATATTGCCGTTAGTGCTACTCCACCAAATAAGGCGCCTACCCATTTGGCTTTCTTTTCAAAATTAAATGATAGTAATAATCTGGATATATACTGTACAATCGCTCCTACCGAAAAAGCCACTACAACCGATAGTAGTATCCCGGCAATAATTTCTCCGGCTTTCTTTGTATTGATATAATTTCCAAGATCAGCAATAGATAAGGAAGAATCAGCAAATATCTTAAGCAAAGCCACACAAACCGCAGCACCGAGTAATTCAAATACAATAGACACTGTAGTAGAAGTAGGCATCCCAAGCGTATTGAAAAAATCCAGCAATAAGATATCTGTAATCATTACTGCCATAAAGATGATCATGATTTCATCAAAATAGAACTCTCCTGGGACAAAGATTCCTTTTCTGGCGACCTCCATCAATCCACTAGAAAAGATAGCTCCGGCTGCTATTCCCACACTCGCAACAATCATAATCGTTCTAAAAGAAATAGCCTTAGAACCAATAGCAGAATTCAAAAAATTTACTGCGTCGTTGCTCACTCCAACAATCAGATCCGCAATAGCCAAAACTGCTAAAGCAACGATCATGAATATGTAAATATCACTCATATATATTGTACCTACTTATAAACCACAAAAATGTTATTTAAAATCAAGTCATATGTTATTGAAACGTTATCTTTTTGATGCTTTTAGCACCCAAAATATGATGTAAACACCTATGATTTTTTCCAGCCTATATGATCGTTCTTTAGACCAAAACAAAAGCCCGGTAAGCCATAACAAATTAGTTTTACTGTTGCATACAAAAAACAAGATGTTGTATTTCAAGTGATTAAATATATAACAGTTATCGGATTCATAAAACACCAGCTCTTTTTTTACCCCGGTTATTACCCAATCTAAGCCCATATCACTCTAAAACCTATCAATTTGTCATTTTCAATGTTATCAAAATTGATATTGTAATTATTTGATAAACAAATTATTACAAGCTTAATGTTAATTTAATGTTACTTAAATGTTGTTTAAAAGTAAAATTAATGTTACTTTTGTAATATAAATATTAAGAACCCCGAACAAAAACATCAAGATATGAGAAATTTAGTAACAGTGATAGCATTGATCTTTTCGGTAACTATCTATGCTCAAGAAGTAAAACCTACTTTTGAAAAACAAGGAGACTTAATTAAAGGTACGTATTTTTATGAAGACGGAACCGTAAGTCAACAAGGATTTTACAACAAAGAAGGTAAACTTCATGGTGAATGGAAAGCTTATGATGTTACAGGAAAGAAGATTGCTATGGGGCAGTATGTTAATGGAACAAAAACCGGAAAATGGTTTTTTTGGAATGCAGACAAATTATCAGAAGTAAATTATTCTGACAATCAAATTGCAGATGTGACCACCTGGACTGGTAAAGACAATGTAGTGGTCAACTACAAGAATTAAATACTACCTAAAAAAGTACAGAAAACCGCTTCAATGCATTGAAGCGGTTTTTTTGTTTTTACCCGTCAAAAAAATCCCTTAAGCCTCTACCTATTTGCACTTATCTCAATCATTAGAATTTAAATTAATTTTACATCTTAACACTTTTCCTGTATTTATTTACAAATTATTATCATATCTCCCACACTACTCCCAGTGTATTATTTACTTTATTTATAATCTTTTAAAGACACGCATAACATATTTCTAATGTTAAGAAAACCTTCTATAAACATAACTGCATAACAATTATCTAACATTATAATCATACATACTTAATTTTTGAGTAACTCAGATTTAACACAACCTGTCGTTCTTTGCCCGGAATTTCAGAACAAGTTAAATGAGAAAAATTGTTACCCTTTGCGCATTGCTATTTGTAGGAATAATCTCTGCGCAGGAAACCGGATCGGTAACGGGAACTTTGTTAGACAAAGAATCCAACGATCAACCCCTTCCTTTTGCCAATGTTATCATCAAAGGCACTACCAAAGGAACTACTACAGATTTTGATGGTTTATATACGATCGAAAATCTAGAACCAGGGGTACATATATTAGAGTTTAGTTTTGTAGGTTATCAAACTGAAGAAAAGGAGATCACCATCACTGCTGGAGAGACACTTACTGTAAATGTTACATTGGGCGCTAGTGCAGCAGCACTAGAAGAAGTTGTTGTAAAAGGAACCAGTGTTAAAAAAGAAAGTGTTCAGGCACTACTTCTAGAACAACAAAATGCTGTGGTTCAAAAACAAAGTATTGGAGCTCAAGAACTTTCGAACAAGGCAGTAAGTAATGCAGCTGCCGCTGTTACAAAGATCTCGGGAATCTCAAAACAAGAAGGCGGAGGTAATGTATATGTACGAGGTCTTGGAGACAGATACTTAAACACCACTTTTAATGGTTTATCGCTTCCTGCAAATAATGTAGACAAGAAAAACATCGACCTTAGTCTTTTTGCTTCTGACGTGATTCAAAATATTGGTGTAAGTAAAACCTATGCAGCTAATTTTTACGGGGATTTTGCAGCAGGTAATGTAGACATCAAGGCAAAAGAACATAGTGGAGATGCATTTATTGATGCAGACCTGGGAAGTAATATCAACACCGCTTCTGTTGGAAAAAACTTCTTGAAGAGCGAAGGAACCGGACTATTTGGTTTTTATAACAGATATAGTAACAATCCATTTGCTGTGATTTTATCTCATGGTGTAGACCCTGTTTCGTCTGAAGGTCCTGTAGGTCTTTCTGGATCTATTACAGGAGGTAAGTCCTGGGATATCGGAGAAGAATCAAAATTAAGCGTATTTGCAACGGCTTCTTTTGGGAGTAACTACGAATATAAAAGAGGACAAGCAGCAAACGTAACCGCTGCAGAGAATCAAATATTTAGAGATTCTGAAATCTTTGAATACAGTCGTACTACCACGGCAATGGCAAATATCTCATATCGTATCAATCCAGATCATAAAGTAAAATTCACTTCCTTATTTATTAATGATGCTACAGACGAAGTAGGACGTTTTGGGATAGATGGAAATGGTTTTAACAGAAATACAATTGCTGATATAGACGACTTTGGTTTTTTTACACAAAACGTGCAGTTTGAGCAAGACATGATCTTTGTGAACCAAATATCTGGTAACAGCAAAATCAATGACAAATTAAAGTTGGATTACGGAGTTGGATTTAATAAAGTACTAGCTCGTCAACCGGACAGAAAGCGTATTGCAATAGAGCAGTTTGATCTTGCCTTGGATAATGACCCAAGTACAAACCCTGTTCTTTTCCGAAATGTAGATTTTGACAACCAACGTTATTTCCAAAATATCGAAGATGAAGAATTGAATGCTAGAATCAACCTAGCCTATGAGAATTCAGAAAATCTTTCTTTTAACTTTGGGTACAACGGACGTATCAAAAAACGTGAATTCGACAACCAACGTTTTGGATTAAGTATCATAGAACCAAGAACAGAAGTTACCGATGTAAATAATCTCGATGGTATTTTTAACAGAGAAAACCTGGGTGTTGTATACAATACAGTAGTGATCAATCCTATTGATCCTTCTATCGGATTAGGAGACACCAATCTTCCTGGACTTCCTGAAAATACTTATACTGGTGACCTTGATATCCACGCGGTATACGCCAATGCGATTTACAAAGTTGGAGAGAAGTGGACATTTGTACCGGGACTACGTGTAGAATCTTTTAATCAAAGTATTGAATACGACGTAATCAACCTAGTGTTCAATAATCCTGGACGTAACGAAGCTAAAGAAACATTTTTCTTACCAAGTTTAAATATCAAATACGCATTAAACGACGATCAAAACATCCGTTTTTCTGCTAGTAGAACAGTTTCGAATCCAGAATTTAAAGAAGTTGCCCCTTTCGTTTATGAAAACGTAACTGATCGTATCGGAGGTAACCCAGATCTATTAAATGATCCGGCTTTCTCTTCGATCATCAATTTGGATTTGAAATACGAATGGTTCTTCGAAAGAGGTCAGGTATTCTCTATCGCCGCTTTTGCAAAGCAAATTAACGATCCTGTAAACTTGGTATCTGCAAATGATGCAACTGGAACACAACGTTTCTTCAGAACTGGTGATAAAGCAGAAGTATTTGGTATCGAATTAGAAGCACGTAAAGCACTTTTATTAGATGCTGAAGACGAAAGTTTACTTTCTGCAGGTCTGAATGTAACCTATACTTCTACAAAACAAGATTTAAAAACGGTTTCAGGAACCTTTAATACTAACTTTAACAGAGACTCTGATGAGTTGCAAGGTGCATCACCATTCTTGGTAAATGCAGATGTAAGCTATACGCCAACCTTTGGAAAATATAAGCCTGTAGCTAACCTTGTGTTCTCCTACTTCTCTGATAGAATCGATGCTTTAGGAGCTGGACAATTAGGAAATATTGTAGAAAAAGGAGTACCAACACTTGATTTTGTTTGGAAGAATAAAGTACATGATAACTTCGAAATTAATGTAAGCGTCAAAAACTTGTTAAACCCTACTATCGAGAGAGTACGAGAAGATGCTACCATTTCAGAAGATGTACTTACAACCTATAACATCCCTTTTACAAGAGATCAAAATAATGAAATCAATCCATTAGATGAGTTTGCACTTTCTAGCTATAAAAGAGGTGTGAATATCGGATTACAATTTAAATACACATTTTAACCCAATTAGAAACGTACAAAATTCATTAAAACTAAAACACATGAAAGCAAACATATTCATTTTAAACTTATTTGCGATTGCACTGCTTTTTGTAGGATGCGCAAATGACGATACAGCAGATATCACCATTAACATCGGTGAAGGTGGATCAGTTGTAGATCCTTCAGATTTGGTAATCGGAGGTACACTAACAGAAGATCTTACTTTGGTAACAGGAACTGAGTATTCTTTGAACAGCGCTTTAATTGTACCAGAAGGGTTCACACTTACTGTAGAGCCAGGTGTAGTAGTAAGAGCAGCTACAGGATCTGACGTATATATTGCAGTACTACAAGGAGGAACTATCAATGCCGAAGGAACTTCATCTAATCCTATCGTATTTACATCTGCTACCACTACTCCTAATCCTGGAGACTGGGGAGGTTTGATTATCTTAGGAAGAGCACCGATCAACTCTGTTGTTGGTGGAGATGCAACTTCTACTTCTGAAATTGGAGGATTACCATACGGAGGAAGTGCTGTAAATGACAACTCTGGTATCCTTAGATATGTGCGTATAGAGTATTCTGGTGGTGCAGCAGATGCAGCTTCAGAAAATAATGGATTCTCTTTTTATGCTGTTGGAAACGGAACTACTATCGAATTTATCCAAGCTTTTGAAGGAGCGGATGATGGAGTAGAGTTCTTTGGAGGAACTGTTGATGCTTCATTTATATCTGTAGTTGGAGCACAAGATGACTCTGTAGACTGGACTGAAGGATTTACAGGAACATTAACCAATGTATACATTGAGCACAGACAATCTCATGACAAAGGAATAGAAGGTGACGGGTTTAATACGGATATAGGAAACAACTCTAACCCAGTATTCTGGTCTGCTCCAACAGTAAGAAACCTTACGATTAATGGAATCGGATCTTCAAACGAAAATGAAGCTATCAGATTGCGTGCTGGAACAAGAGCTACTTTTGTTAACGTTTCTCTACAAGGATTTGCAGAAGGTTTTGACCTTGATGACACTGAAACAGGAAACGGTGTTTTGGCAGGAGAAACTACTATTACTGATATCACTTTTGACGATATCACACTTAACCTTAAAAATGATACAGGAGCTGCTTTTGTAGAAGGTGATATCATCTCTGGTGTAGGTAATGGTACTGGTGCAGATTACAACTCATGGAATTCTGGATGGACTCGTAACTAATTTCATCCCATAATATATTAGCCGAAATAGGCTTTAGACTGTCTAAAAAGTATTTCAGTAAGGAAATCAAAATCTTTACTACTTTTTAGACAGTTTTTTTATATCCTCTTTTTCAAAACCTTTTCTTTTATTCTTCCCATTTTGATGGTGTCTCAATAATTGCAGCACAGAGAGCTGTTTCTTTTTGATTTACAACCCATTAAACCACCTACTGAAAATTAAGAAAACAATTTTCTGGTGAATTTGTTCATTAGTGAACTATGAAATTCAGGAAAACAACTAGAAATTTCAAAAAAACAAAAGCAAATTCATAATACTACATTACGTTAGTATTAAGAGCATTTTGGTTAATTGATCGAATTTAACGCTCAGGTAACAATTCTGTAATCTTTTGTAAAAAAAGATAAAACACTATCAACCCTATTTAAACAATGTTGATAAAAGTGCAATTTCTTTTATTTTAAAACAGCACTAAATCCTTGTTTTTTATGACCTTATAAAAAAATCAAGGCAACTTCAAAAAGGATATTAATTCCCCAGAAAATCCTACAAATAGTATCGTTTTTCTCATTTTTCCTACATCACAATCCCTTAAACTAAGCATAATAGTGGCATAAAACCGATTACTGGAAAACCGTATTTATTTGTAAAAGTTTTTAAACTCAAAATAAGAACAAAATCTTAAATTCTTTAAACTTTTAATTATGAAAAAATTATTGATTGCAGGTTTTGCAATGTCAATCTTAGCTTTTACAGGTTGTGGTAGTGATGACGACGGTGGAGAACCAACTACCCCGCCAACAGAAAGTACTACTCTTTCAGGACAAATTACTGAAAACAGAACTTTAACTGCTAACAACATTTATACATTAGATGGACGTGTTACAGTAACTAACGGTGCTACTTTAACTATCGAAGCTGGTACTATCATCAAAGCGCAAGGGGGTACAGGTGCAAACGCATCTACTTTGATCATTGCTAGAGGAGCTAAAATTGAAGCTAACGGAACTGCTGCTAGTCCAATCATCTTTACTTCTATTGCAGATGATATCCAAGTTGGACAAACAGAAGGAACCAACCTTGACGAAAACCAAAGAGGACTTTGGGGAGGACTTATCATTCTTGGTAACGCTCCTGTATCTTTAAATGGTGATGCTGATGCTGCACAGATTGAAGGTATTCCTGCAAGTGATACCAACGGATTATATGGAGGTAGCAATGCTGCTGACGATTCTGGTTCTGTAAGATATGTATCTATCCGTCATGGTGGAGCATTAATCGGAGAAGGAAACGAGATCAACGGATTAACTCTTGGAGGAGTTGGTACTGGTACTACTATAGAGTTTATCGAAGTAGTAGGTAACGTTGATGATGGTGTTGAATTCTTTGGAGGAACTGTAAACGCTTCTAACTTATTAGTATGGGCACAAGGAGATGACGCTATCGACATCGACCAGGCTTATTCTGGAACTATCGATAACGTAGTAGTTGTACAGGGAGCTATTTCTGACCACGGTCTGGAAATCGACGGACCTGAAGGATCTGCTACTGGTTCTTTCACACTTCAAAATGTAACTTTATTCGGATCTGATTCTGGTGAGGTTGCTGACTACAGAAGTGGTGCTACCGGGACTACAAGCAACGTATTGGTAACTGGATTCACAGCTTCTGCTGATGTTGAATTAGATAACAATGGTGTTTCTCAAAATTTCCTTGATGGTGCATTAACTTTCGCAAACTGGGAGGTAGTATTACCAACAGGTGTTGCTGCTGCAGAAGACATCTTCGTAGAAAAAGTAGGATGTGCAATGAACTGTGATGACGCTGATGATGCTAACGATGTTCCTGAAGATCCAATCATCTTAATGCCTACTTTCACTGAAAGAGCTGCTAATTTCTCTACTGCTGTAGCTGATGCTGCTTCTGCTACTGTAGGTGCAACGACTTCAGCATTTAGCTGGACGTTTGCAAACTCTAAAGCTAATTTAGGTTTCTAATATAATTTGAATATAGTCAAAACTAGTTAGTACAAGGTATTGCTCGTCTCCGATTAGGGACGAGCAATACTTATAATAAACACAAGGAAAATGCATATTACAATATCGATTAAAAAACTACTTTGTGCACTTCTAATTTTAGGAGGAAGTCTTGCATCTTTTGCGCAAGGAAAGGTTACAGGTAAAGTTATTGATGGGGAGACAAATGATGTACTGCCTTTTGCCAATATTGCCGTTAAAGGCACAACTATTGGTTCTACTTCAGACTTTGATGGTTTGTATGAGCTCTCATTAGATCCTGGTACCTATACCATTGTATTCTCATTTGTTGGATACGAAACCAAAGAAGTAAGCGGAGTAGAAATCAAATCTTCTGGAGACGTAGTAGATCTTAATGTTACCATTAATGCTACTGCTGCGACCCTTGAAGATGTAGTGATTACAACCACGGTGCGTAAAAATACCGAAGCAGCAGTATTAACGCTGCAAAAAAACTCTGTAAAATTACTTGATGGGCTTTCTATCGAAAGTATCAAAACCACAGGAGCAAGCAATATTGCAAGTGCGGTAAAAAATGTACCGGGAGTATCCGTACAAGGCGGAAAGTTTGTGTACGTACGAGGGTTAGGAGATCGATATACAAAATCGATATTAAACGGTGTAGATGTTCCTGGATTAGATCCAGACAGAAACACGCTACAGTTAGACATTTTCCCTACAAATATCCTAGAAAACATCTTGGTGATTAAGTCTTCTACTG
Source organism: Aquimarina sp. KJ22-3 (assembly GCF_055808215.1). Classification (NCBI taxonomy): domain Bacteria; kingdom Pseudomonadati; phylum Bacteroidota; class Flavobacteriia; order Flavobacteriales; family Flavobacteriaceae; genus Aquimarina; species Aquimarina sp. KJ22-3. Next base: position 5,100,122 of record NZ_CM147859.1, read on the forward strand.
CAGATCAACCTGCTGATTTTACAGGAGGTGTAGTAGATATCATTACCAAAGATTTACCATCAAGAGAAGAATACAGCATCTCTATTGGAGCATCGTACAACTCTTCAATGCACTTTAATGACAATTACCTTCAATATGATGGAGGAAATACAGATTTCTTAGGGTTTGACGATGGTGCAAGAGACAATCCTCTAGAAAATACTCCTGGTGTATTACCATTTCCTCAGGTTGATCCTAATGCCGCCATTCAAAATACGCAAGCATTTGAGCGTACATTGGCCGCTCAAAGAGATCAAAGTTTTACCGATTACAGCTTTGGATTTACCGCGGGTAAGCAATTTGAAGTAGGTGATAATCGATTAGGATTTTTAGCTTCAGCATCATATCGTAACGAAACCACCTACTACGAAGACTACATCGAAGGACAGGTATTTAGAAAAAATGCAGATCCTTCTATTTTCGAATTGGGTGTAGATCGAAGCCAACAAGGAGAAGTTGGAGTGAATAATGTATTACTGAATGGATTAGTTGGTTTATCCTACAAGACTGAAAAATCAAAATACAAATTCAACGTGCTTCATATTCAAAATGGAGAATCTGAAGCCTCTATTTTTGATCAAAGAAACTTAATCATCAACTCTAACCAGATCAAACAAGATAACTTGATCTACACACAACGCTCGATTACCAACGTATTACTATCGGGTAGACACAGTAGTGAAAGCACCAACTGGTTAGTGGAATGGAAATTATCGCCAACACTCTCTAGAGTATACGACAAGGATTTAAGGTCGACCAACTTTATTGTAAGCGAAAGTGATCCAAACCTATTTACCATTAGCCCAAGTGAGGGTGGTGATCCAAGAAGAATCTGGAGAGATCTAGAAGAAATTAACTTGGCAGGAAAACTAGATATTACCAAAAAGCACAAACTTTTTGGAAGAGATGCTAAAACCAAATTTGGTGGTGCTTACACCTATAAGCAACGTGATTTCACTGTAGATCAATTCTCGCTTCCTTTTGCAGGAAGTTTTGATACTTCTGTATTGGGTGGAGATCCGGATCAAATCCTTGCTCCTCAAAACATTTTTAACCCAGGTACAGGTCAAGGGTTCTTTGCACGTAGAGACTCTAATATTTCTGATACTTTTGATTCTACGATCTCAATTGCCGCAGGTTATATTTCTGAAGAATTTAAATTATCCGATCGTTTTAATGCCATTCTTGGGGTACGTTTTGAGAAATTTGACTTGATCTATACCGGAGAAAGTCAAAGTGGCCTTCGATTTGATGAAGAGTCCATTCTAGACGAGGCTGACTTCTTCCCTTCGGCAAACTTAATCTACGACCTTAATGAGGACGCAAACCAAAAAATCAGAGCGTCGTATAGTAGAACTACCGCGAGACCTTCGTTTAAAGAAGCATCTATTGCAGAAATCTTTGATCCAACATCAAATACCTTTTTTATTGGTAATATCAATATCCAACCTACCTATATCGACAACTTTGATTTACGTTATGAAATCTATGGAGAAGGCGCTAACTTCTTTGCTGTAAGTGCATTCTACAAATCATTTGATGATCCGATCGAATTGAGTTTTATTAGAGAAGCTACGGGTCAGTTTACGCCTTTAAACCTTGGTGATGCTACCGTATATGGGGCTGAAATCGAGTTCAGAAGAAACTTGGATTTTATAGGGTTTGAAAACTTCAATATAACAACGAACTTCTCTATCATTGAGTCTGAGCAAAACTTCAGTGATGATGAAAGAGATGCAAGGCTAGACAACCTTAGAGTAGGTGAAGAACTAGAGGATGGTAGAACGCTACAAGGACAATCTCCATTCTTGTTAAACTTTGGATTGAACTACAACGGTCAAAACAATGGTTGGCAAGGAGGTGTTTTCTACAATGTACAAGGAAGAACCCTTCAAATTGTAGGTAATGGTAACATCCCTGATGTATTTACATTGCCATTTCATAGTTTAAACTTCAATATTGGTAAAACTTTTGGAGAGAAGAAAAACTCTTCTATCTCTTTGAAGTTTAGCAACCTATTAGACGACGATATCGAAAGCGTTTACGAATCTTTTGGTTCTGAAGACAGAGTATATTCTAGATGGAGTCCCGGTCAGGAAATCTCTTTAGGATACACCTATAAGTTCTAAGAAACATTTCATTTTTAAAAGTATATAAAATAAGGCTACCTCTTCAGGTAGCCTTATTATTATCATATAGGTTGCAGTTTTATTACACTTGTACGCTCTTCCAACTACCTTTTCTAAACCAAATGATCCCAATAACCGCGATCAAGATTTCTGCAAAAGTAATCGCTAGGAATACTCCCATAGCACCCCATTCAAAAACCAAAGCTGCTAGATAAGCGAAGGGCAATTGAAACACCCAGAAACAGAAAAAATTAATAATTGTAGGTGTTTTGGTATCTCCTGCTCCATTAAAAGATTGTATAATTACCATTCCGTAGGCATAAAAAACATAACCTGCTGCAATCACTCTTAAGCTCAAAGCACCATACTCTACTACCAAAGCTTCGGTACTAAATATTCGAATAATTGCCTCGGCAAAAAGCAGATAAAAAAGCGATACTCCTAACATAAAATACGCATTGTATTTCCCGGTTTTCCAAACCGATTGCTCAGCTCGTTCCGGTTTTTGAGCTCCCAGGTTTTGTCCTACTAGTGTAGCTGCAGCGTTACTCATCCCCCACGAAGGCATCAGTGTAAACATCAATACACGAATCGCTATGGTATACCCGGCAAGTACCTCGCTGCCAAACTCTGCCATAATACGCATTAGAAATACCCAGCTAGAAGTACCTATGATAAACTGACCAATTCCTCCTAGAGATACTTTGATCAAATTCATCATAATTTCGGCTCGTAAAACCAGATCCTTAAAGGTAACTTTGATTTTACTCCATCCATAAAAGAGAATTAACAGCTGAAAAATCACCGCACTCCCTCTACCAATAGTAGTGGCAATGGCAGCTCCTTGTACTCCAAAAGCTGGTATAGGACCGAAACCAAAAATCAGCATTGGGTCCAGAATGATATTCAGAAGGTTAGAAAAAATCAATACCCGCATGGCTACAGAGGCATCCCCCGCACCTCGGAATACAGCATTAATCAAAAACAATAACATAATGGTTACATTACCCCCAAGAAGCACCTGAGTATACTTGTAACCTTCTGCGATCAATTCTGGTTCTCCTCCCATTAATGCAAGGATCTCCTTAGGGAAAAGAATACCAATAATGCTTACTAAAATTGCCACTGCAATTCCAAGAAATATAGATTGTACCGCTGTTTGAGAAGCTCCAGGCACATCTTTTTCTCCGATTCTACGCGCTACAATAGCCGTAACACCCATGCTTAAACCTATGGCAATTGCATATACCAAAGTAAGCACAGATTCGGTAAGTCCAACGGTGGCAATCGCATTGGCTCCCAAACTGGAAACAAAATACGCGTCTACCAAAAAGAAAATGGATTCCATCATCATTTCAAGCACCATAGGTACTGAAAGCATAAAAATCGCACGGCGAATACTACCAGAAGTAAATTCCTGTTCCTTACCAGAAACTGCAGTTTTAAAATATGAAAATATACGTTGTAATGTGAGTCTATTTTGAGTCATGATGTAAAAGAATTATAAGTTGAATAAAGAATAGGAAGCTGTAGAAAGGAATGTCCTTAGCTTCTAAATCGCGGTGTGACTATGTGCACAATTATGTACATAAATTCTTATAACTTCATGATGACACAAAGATGCGGCATTATTTTTGAAATACAAAATTTAATTTATGGTAAAACCGTAAAACCAATGACGGTCAGCCGTCTATATTAAGGTTTAACATAAAAGAGTACAAAATTAATAGCGTATTTTTAATTTTAATATTGTATCTTTATTGCCCCAAAATAATTTTGTATGAAAAAAATCTACTTGCTACTCATATTTGTCGGTTTGATATGCTTGTCCTTTACTTCGGGAATTCAAGCGCAGTCAAACACATCTGAAAGACAAGAAAGAACGACCAAACAAAGTATCCAAGGACTTCGCGTTTTTATTAGCCCTGCTAACAAAGATATCTTGTACATTACTTCTGATTTACAACTCACTAAAACCGTAAAGATTTTTAACGTTTTGGGTAAACAAGTGGATTATGAAGTACTCACTGGAAGAGAATTACACATAGGAGATCTACCTTCTGGAGTTTATATCCTGAAGATCACAGAAGGAGAGAATAAAACTACGGTGAAGTTTATCAAACCATAGTTGTAATTACGCCTGTTGTATTTTAATTTCACATTAGACCTGCTTATTTAACACACAAAAACACGGTTTTTCATACCTTTGTTCTACACTAATTTGTTGAACAATACCTATGCTCTTCGAATCCATTTTTTCTATTCAAAACCATACCGATTTTGAGGAGACTGCATTAAAAATATTTCATCATCAATACATTAATAATTTAGTGTATCAAAGATTCTGTAATCTTTTAGGAATTACACGATCTTCTGTAACTTCTATTGATCGTATACCGTATTTACCTATTGAGTTCTTTAAAAAAGAAAAGGTAGTAAGTACAACCAAAATCCCTCAAAAAGTATTCACGAGTAGCGGGACCACCGAGAGTATTACCAGCAAACATTATGTGAGTGATCTTTTAATTTACGAAGATAGTTTCAGAAAAGGGTTTCAACATTTCTATGGTGACATTACTGAATACGTAGTATTAGCACTGTTACCTTCGTATCTAGAAAGAGAAGGGTCATCTTTGGTTTATATGGCAGAAAAACTAATCGAAGACAGCCAACATCAGGAAAGCGGTTTTTATCTCTATGAAACCGAAAAATTAATTGATACTTTACAAACGCTGTTAACTGGTGATAAGAAAATTTTACTTCTTGGGGTATCATTTGCATTACTGGATCTTATTGAACAACATAAAATCCATCTTACTAATCAGGTAGTGGTAATGGAGACTGGTGGCATGAAAGGTAGGCGAAAAGAACTGATAAGAGAGGAACTACATCAAAAATTATCCGAAGGGTTTGGGATACAAAAAATCCATAGTGAATATGGGATGACAGAGTTGTTATCACAAGCTTATTCCAAAGGTGATGGAATCTTTGAATGCCCTCCGTGGATGAAAATGTCTGTTAGAAATCCAGAAGATCCCCTATCCACTATTGGATATAACAGAACTGGAGGAATTAATATTATTGATCTGGCAAATATAAATTCATGTTCATTTATCGCCACTCAGGACTTAGGCAAAGTATCCCAAGATGGTAGTTTTCAAATTTTAGGTAGATTTGACCATAGTGATATAAGAGGATGTAATCTAATGGCATTGTAACATGACAAAAAACAAAGGAGCAGGCTGTTTTACTTTTCCCGCAATTGTATTAACCGCAATTGTAGGAAGCAGTTTTGTTAAGTCTTTTTTGTCGATTTCCACTTTTTCCGCTTTTCTGTTATTATTGTTTTTGATCTCTTTCATCTATGGAAGACTCCTTTATAAACAACATCAAAGCTCTCCTTGGAAATATGTAATATATAGTGCATTGTTTACCGCTATTCTAGTGGGTATTGGGTATGTTTTTAAGGACATAACCGCAGATATAACAACAGGCAAAAAAGACATTTCAGAAGAGATTTACCGGGAAAAAATACTTGAGGATGGAGATTCCATCGTGCTTCTCAGTCAACACAGAACCTGGAAAAACAATTATGGAGATGCATTTGAAGGTTATTTCTCGGTTCGAGAAAAGGATTATATAGTATCCAAAAGAAGGTACGCTAATCATAGTAATACTCATAAAAGATTTTCCTGGGGTGACCTGTATGAGCATCTTGCCAAAACTGATGGTCCTAAACTGGATTTGATACTACACCGTCTGTTAGAAATAAAAACAAATCACAAACTCAATCAACTGGAGTTTGCCGACGTAGTGGTAACTTTTATTCAAGACATTCCTTATGCTTTGGTCTTTGAAACCGCCTGTGAAGCGCCAGAAAAATACGAACCTTCTATTCGGGATATTTTGGTAAAATGTCCCGACTGTTGTATTGGCGATATTCCTTTTGGGGTACAAAATCCTGTTGGGTTTATGGGGAATCTAAAAGGAGATTGTGATACACGAACAGTCATTATTTATACAATTCTTAGTCATTTTGGATATGATGTAGCCATTTTGAACAGCGATTATTACAGGCATTCTATTCTGGGATTAAACGTTCCCACAAAAGGAGTTTACAAATTACATCAGGGAAAACGCTATTATGTTTGGGAAACCACCAGTAAATATTTTACTCTTGGTACATTACCCAGCAATTTTAAAAATATCAATCATTGGTATGTAATGCTTACAAATACACAACAACATGCAAACTAAATTATTAACCCTCGCTTTTATAGAAATAGCACTAGCTATATTGATATCGGTACTGATTCTTTTTATCTCTTTCAAAATATTACAACGAGTATTTTTTAAAGACGTGACTCTGGGAGAGAACAACATGGCGTTTTCTGTATTCACCGCAGGAATTATTTTATCTATCGGTATTATTTTGAGTGAGATCATCCCTTCGATCACCAATATCGTTCGTTTGTCTATGTCTGCAGAAGACGAAATCTCATTTGGCAAGATCATACAATACTCTGGTCTATATCTTCTAATTGGTTTTGGTTTTGCAGTGGTCATCAATACTTCGGTATTTTTACTTTTTTCTGCACTTACCAAAGGTGTTAATGAATTTAAAGATATACAACGCAATAATCTTTCGACCGCCATAGTGGTAAGCGCTACTTTACTTTCGATTACCTTAATCGCCAAAGACAGTATAAGTTTATTGATAAGCGCCCTGGTTCCCTATCCCGAAGCCTCTAATTTCCTGATGTAACTCCCTAAAAATCTTATAAGTATGTTAAAATTGTAATGAACCATTTTTTTTACGACTCAATAGGTGTAACCAAATGAGACAACAAAAAATGAGACAATATTTAACCACAATATTATTAATTTTTGCGACCGTAGTAAGCGCTCAGCAAATCGATTATAACACCAAGAAAAGTTTTATTGCAGAAGGATATGATGTAACGGAATATTTTAATAATAAAGCCGTGAAAGGAGAAAGTAAATATACTGCTACACACGACAATGTAAAATACAAGTTTGCAAGTCAACAAAATCTGGACAAGTTCAAAAGTAACCCAGACAAATATGTTCCTCAGTATGGTGGTTATTGCGCCTATGCTGTAGCAGTAAATAGCGAAAAAGTAGATATCAACCCCAAAACCTTCGAAATAAGAGACGGAAAACTGTATTTATTCTATAACTCGTGGGGCATTAACACCCTGGACAAATGGAATGACGAAGGTGCAGATAAATTAAAAGTAAAAGCAGATACGAATTGGCAAAACATAAAAGCCAAGAAGTAATAAAGATCTTTTAAATCAGTTGCGTCGAACTGTTTTAATTGCTAAGTTTTTTTCAATAATTGATTGGTTAGTTGACAAAGCCTACCTCGCTAAGGGTAGGCTTTGTTTTTTATATGTCTTGATCTATACTGCTCTAATTACAAAGTAGTTTTTCTTCCCTCTTTGTAATAAAACGAATTGATCATTGATTAAATCTTTTTCTGAGATAGAAAAACTATCATTCACTTTTTCCTTATTCACCGAGATTGAGTTTTCTTTTAATGCTCTTCGAGCTTCTCCATTAGATTTTAGAAAACCTGTTTTTTCTGCCAAGGCTCCAATAATATCAAGACCATCTGAAATTTCATTTTTTGATACTTCAGCTTGTGGTACGCCATCAAAAACATCTAAGAACGTAGCCTCATCCAACTCTTTTAAGTCTGAAGAAGTAGATTTTCCAAATAAAATACTAGACGCTTTTATCGCATTATCCAAATCCTCTTGAGAATGCACAATTACGGTAACCTCATCTGCCAATTTCTTTTGTAAAATTCGCATATGCGGTGCTTCTTTATGCTCTTCAATCAATTTTTCTATTTCTTCTTTACTCAAAAACGTGAAGATCTTGATATACTTTTCAGCATCCTCATCACTTGTATTCAACCAGTACTGATAGAATTTATAAGGAGAAGTTCTATTGGCATCCAGCCACACATTACCTCCTTCTGATTTTCCAAATTTGGATCCGTCAGATTTTGTGATTAACGGGCACGTTAATGCATATCCTTTACCTCCAGCGATTCTTCGTATCAACTCGGTTCCCGTAGTGATATTACCCCATTGATCGCTTCCTCCCATTTGCAAGGTACACTCGTGTTCTCTATACAAATGCAAAAAGTCATATCCTTGTACCAACTGATACGTAAACTCTGTAAAAGACATTCCTTCTGACGATTCTGAAGAGATTCTGTTTTTTACAGAATCCTTAGCCATCATATAATTTACAGTGATATGCTTACCAACGTCTCTAATAAAACCTAGAAACGAAAACTCTTTCATCCAATCGTAGTTGTTCACCAACACCGCAGCGTTTGGCGCATCACTTTCGAAATCAAGAAACCTACCTAGTTGCTTTTTGATAGCTTCCTGGTTGTGACGTAGTGTTTTTTCATCAAGAAGATTACGTTCTGCAGATTTCCCAGAAGGATCACCGATCATCCCTGTTGCTCCACCAACTAGCGCAAAAGGTTTGTGCCCTGCTCTTTGATAGTGAGCCAGTAACATAATGGGCACCAGATTACCAATATGCAAAGAATCTGCTGTTGGATCAAAACCTACATATGCAGATCGCATTTGTTCGTTCAGGTATTCTTCGGTACCAGGCATAGCATCATGCAACATCCCTCGCCATTGTAATTCTTCAATAAAATTCTTGATCATTTTGTAATGTTCTTTTTAAGAGCGACAAAGATAAAAATAAGGACGAGATGATGCTATAGGAATTGTAGAGAAAATAATCTCTGCAAAAAGTACAATTTTGCTTACTTTGTTGTAAACTATAGAAGGACACATGTAAATCATAATGATTCATCTACGATTATCTTTTTTGATCAAAACACTTTGCTTTTTGCTTTTTATGCTTTCGAGCACTACAGCAAAAGCTCAGCTTGAACATGAAACCTTATTAACCTCAAAACACTTCAAAAAAGCGCAGTCCCTACTTACTATCAAAAAGCTAGATAGTTCACTTATTTACCTGAAAAAAGGATTAGATTTTGAATTACAACTACCAGATCAGAGTCCCGAGAAGATTTTAATTTATTACTACTACATAGGATTAATTCACAAAAACCTTGGAGAGTATCAAACTGCACTTAATTACTTTAGAAAATTCTTACGATTAGCTATCAAAGAACATGGAAAATACCATTCTTATGTTGGATATGGCATACTCAATATTGGTGTCATCTATGAAAATTTACTAAAACACAATATAGCGCTAGATAAGTACAAACAATCCTTAACCGTATTTCGATACTGCGAAAAGAATGACATGGTTGCTCTCATCTATAATAACATAGGTGATATTTACACCAAAAAAGGTGAGATTAACACCGCAATCGAATACTACAATAAGAGCATCAATCTGGGCACCGAATTATTTGGTGAAAATCATATCGAAAATGGTAAAAGCTATAAAAACATTGGGCTCCTTTACACCAACAAAAAAGAGTTTGAAAAAGCACTCCAGTTTTATCAAAAAAGCTTAGCGGTAATGACTAATGCGTTTGGAGAAAACAATGCCGAAGTTGGAGATATTTATATAGGTATTGGAGATGTATACCAACACAAAAAGGAATTCACCACTTCCTTAACTCATTATCAAAAAGCACTTGAGATATATGCTAACGTGCTAATTGCTAAAGACCCTAAAATTGCAAAATTAAATTTGAGAATAGCAAAAACCCGGATGAAACAAAAAGGTTTTTCGGAGTTTGAAAGAATCATTGCTTTCTTCGACAAAGCTATAATTGCTAATAAAAAAAATCAAAATTCTAGTATAGACAAAAACATCTTTACTCCCAGTGAATATTACGACCCAAAACTTCTTTTGGAGATTCTTCACGGAAAGGCCAAAATACTGTACAAACGATACCGTAAACAAAAGGATGTAAAAGATTTACATCATAGTTTAGAGTTATATGAGCAAACTGATGTTCTCATCGACTATATTAGAAAATCATATCAGGATCATCAAGACAAAATTTTGTTTGCCGAAAATACCAGAGAGGTCTATGCAGATGCCATAAAAACTCAATTTGCACAATACAAACTCACAAAAGCCAAACCGCTCTTAGAAAAAGTAATTTACTATATAGAAAAGAGCAAGGCCAATACATTGAAGGATCTCCTCAATAATAACAAAGAGTTTTTTGGATTACCCAACGAGTTGGTAAACTTAGAAAGCATACAAAAAATCAATCGAGCCTTCTATCAATCTCGAATTATCGAAGAAAGGTCAAACAAAGACATAGACTATTCAAAAATTGAAGCTTATGAAAATCAACTCCTTCATATCAGCAAAACAGAAGATTCCTTAGAAAGTATTTTAAAAAATAACTATCCCAAATATTATCAGCTAAAACATGAAAACAAAATTATTTCGGTAAATGAAATTCAAAAAACATTAAAAGAGACTACCAATTTACTTGAGTTTTTTACATATGACACTCACACTTACGTCTTTGTAATTACAAAAAATAAAATTGTAGTAAAAGAGCTCGATATTCAAAACCTAGAAGAAAAAATAAAACAATTCAGATCTTCAACCACAAATAAGCACACCAAAGATTATAAAACAATTGCGCATACCTTATACCTTGATCTTATTGCTCCCGTAAATGATCACCTAACAGGAACAGAAGTAACCATTATCCCAGATGGAGTCTTGTGGCATCTTAATTTTGATTTATTACTAAGTTCTAATGACATTTCAAATAACCCAAAGGAGCTACCATATCTACTAAAAAAGTATGCCATATCCTATGGTAACTCTGCGAATTTATTATTCGCGGATAAAAAGAAGAGTGTTTTTAGTTTTTCTCCAATCAAAGAGGAATGTTTGGCATTCTCTTTCTCAAATACTGTGAGTTCTCAAAATTCTAACACGATTAGTTTATCGAATCTTACCAAATTTAAAAATGATTTACCAGGAACACGTCGAGAGATCAATGCCATTGCTAATATTATTAAAGGCAATTATTTTTATGGGGCTGACGCTATAGAAACTAATTTTAAGAAAAATGCCAGTCAATATTACATATTACACTTAGCATTACACGGAGAAGTAGATCATGAAAGGCCTGAAAATTCTAAACTCTATTTTACCAAGGGGAAAAATAATGTGGATGATGATCTACTGTATAGCCACGAATTATTTGCACTAGAGATCCCTGCAGATTTGACCGTATTAAGTGCCTGTAATACCGGTGCCGGAAAAATTGCCAAAGGCGAAGGAATTATGAGTCTAGGAACAGCTTTTCAATACGCCGGAACTAAAAGCCTATTGCTAACCAGTTGGGAAGTATCGGATCAAACCACTCCCGATTTGATGAAATATTTCTACGTTAATCTTAAACAAGGAATGCCCAAAAGCAAGGCTTTACAACAGGCCAAACTCACTTATTTACAATCTGCCAATGTAAATCGCTCCCATCCTTTCTATTGGGGAGGCTTTTATCTGGTTGGAGAAGATACACCCATCACTTTTGTCAATAATTCGATATGGTACTGGGGCGTTGGAATTGGTGTTTTAGCTCTTCTTTTAGGGATTTATTTTATCTATCAAAGAAAGGTGAAAAAGCCTCATATGCAAGCTTAATTCCTTACTTTAGCACTGCAGAATATACATCATGATTTTAGTAACAGGAGCAACAGGCCTGGTAGGCACACACTTATTAGTTAAACTTGTAAAGGAGAAGTTACCTGTACGAGCCCTATACCGCTCTGATCGTAAAAAGGAATATTCGCGAAAAATCTTTTTACACTATTTACCAAATCAAGAGGCCGCATTCGATGCTATCGAGTGGGTACAAACGGACATTAACAATATCCCTGAGCTATCCGAAGCTTTTGTTGGAATAACCAAAGTATATCATTGTGCTGCAAAAATTAGCTTTAACCCTTCCCATTTCAAAAAACTACGCAAGGTTAATATTGATGGTACTGCAAACATCATCAATCTTAGCTTAACGTACGGCGTTAAAAAGGTATGTCATGTAAGTTCGATTGCTGCTCTTGGAGAAAACACTTCAGGCAATCCTGCCGACGAGACTTCTGAATGGAATCCGGAAGCTTTAAATTCGGTGTATGCCATTACCAAGTACGGAGCTGAAATGGAAGTTTGGAGAGGCGTTCAAGAAGGTTTGGATGCTGTAATCGTAAATCCTGGTATTATTATTGGCCCAGGGTTTTATGATGGAGGTAGTGGATTTCTATTTAAAAGAATTTATGCAGGTATGAAATATTACACTTCAGGAACGTCAGGTTATGTAAGTGTAAATGACGTGATTAATTGTATGCATCAATTGATGGAAGAAGATCATAAAAATGAACGATATGTGTTAGTAGGAGAACACCTGAGCTATCAGGAAGCGTTCTCAAAGATTGCCTTAGCTTTACAAAAACCTGCACCTACAAAACTAGCCACACCTTTCTTGTTGAATTTTGCCTATCAACTACAACGAATAAGCCATTTCCTATTCAGAACAAAGCGATCGATTTTTAAATCTTCGATACGAAGTGCACAATCCACCTCGTATTATAAAAACGACAAGATCAAAAAAACATTAGATTATAAATTCGAACCTATTCAACAAGCTATTGAAGAAGCTGCTACTCTTTTCCTGAAAGATTATTGAATCGCTTTACTCGGGCTTTTTCCATTTCTTCTTCGATAGCTCGGTTTTTGGCATCATCAATCTCAAGTTCTTCCTCATTTTCTTTATCCTTTTCATCATCTTTCTTATCACCCTTAGCCTTCTTGATCGAATCTTGTACCTTTTTGATCGAATCCTCTTCTTTTTTCAGCTTTTCATATTTGATTTTAGACACCTCAATATTACTTTTCACTTTAGTAAACATTGCTTTATAGCGTTCTAATTGTCCTCCATACCAGGCATTGTTTTCGGCAAAGACAATACTATCCACACCATACTTTCTTAAAATATAAGATTCAGGATTGATCCCTTTTTCATCAAATACCTTTCTACTAGAAGTCTTTGCCGCTCGTATAAAAGCAATGTCTGTAAGGATATCGATCATAAGCTCCTCCTCCAAAACGGTTTCCGGTTCTTCTGGAGTAGTAATACTCTGGCAAGAGAGTATGCATAGGATGAATACCAATAATAACTTTTTCATTATCTCGTAAACGTTAATCGCTTTCCATTCTTTACATCATACCATTTAAAATTCTTGTAAACTAAGCTTCCATTGATAAACGTATGTGTAACTCTTGACTTAAAGGTGGTTCCCTCAAAAGGAGACCAACCACATTTGTAGGCTACATTTTCTTTATTCACTGTCCATGGCGCATTAAGATCCACCAAAACGGCATCAGCAAAGTATCCTTCTTTGATATACCCCCGTTTTTCTACCTGAAACAATCTTGCAGGGCTATGACACATTTTTTCTACAATCTTCTCCAGACTAATTTTCCCTTGATGATAAAACTCTAACATCGCCGGTAATGCGTGCTGTACTAATGGTCCTCCCGAAGGTGCCTTGGTGTACACATTATCTTTTTCCTCCTTGGTATGTGGCGCGTGATCGGTTGCAATCACGTCAATAGTATCATTCAACAAAGCTTCGAACAAAGCATCACGGTCTTCGGCTGTTTTTACTGCAGGATTCCACTTGATCAAAGTGCCTTTTTCCTTATAATCCTCTTCAGAAAACCACAAGTGATGAATACATACTTCGGCTGTAATTTTTTTCTCTTCTAATGGTATTTTGTTGGTAAACAACTCCATTTCTTTGGCAGTAGATAAATGGAACACATGAAGTCGAGCTCCTGTTTTCTTTGCCAATTCGATAGCTCTGGAAGAAGACAGATAACATGCTTCTTCGCTTCGTATTTTTGGATGAAATTCGATGGGAATATCATCTCCATATTTCTCTTTATATGCTGCAGTATTATCTCTGATCGTTTGTTCATCTTCGCAATGCACAGCAATTAATAAATCTGTAGAAGAAAATATCTTTTCTAATACTTCGGGATTATCGACCAACATATTTCCAGTAGAAGAACCTAAAAACAACTTCAGACCTGCTACATTTTTCGGATTTACTTTTAAAATCTCTTCTAGGTTATCGTTGGTTCCTCCAAACATAAACGAATAATTCGCATAACTGGTTTTGGAAGCTATAGTATACTTTTCTTCTAACCGCTCTATTGTAGTTGCCTGAGGTACCGTATTAGGCTGTTCTATAAATGAAGTGATTCCTCCGGCGACAGCAGCTCTCGATTCTGTTTCGATCGTTGCTTTATGGGTCAGCCCTGGTTCTCTAAAATGAACCTGATCATCTATCACTCCAGGGATTAGATATTTCCCTTCGGCATCAAAAATATGTACATCGGGAGATTTGGCACTAATCTGAGGTGCAATTTCTTTAAACACCCCTTTTTCTATATATACATCCCCATTAGTAATTTTTCCTTCGTTTACGATATTGGCATTCTTGATAAGCACACTATCCATAATCATATTTCGTAACTTTTAAATAAGCTTTTCAATTTCATTGTTATCACCCCAAATACAGCTTCAGAAATAATTCCTTTACTCATTTTGGAATTTCCTCTGGTTCTATCGGTAAAAATTACCGGAACCTCTTTTATTTTAAATTTTAGTAAATAGGCTTTGAATTTCATTTCAATCTGAAAAGCATATCCCATAAACTTAATCTTGTCGAGGTTAATGCGTTGCAATACCTCTCTTTTATAACAGATAAATCCGGCTGTTGTGTCATGAATATCCATTCCCGTTATAAACCGTACGTATCTAGAGGCAAACCACGACAGCAAAACTCTGCTCATTGGCCAGTTTACCACATTAACACCTGTAACATATCTAGAACCAATGGCAACATCAGAACTACCTTTGGCACAAGCATTATACAATCGAATCAAATCATTGGGATTATGTGAAAAATCTGCGTCCATTTCAAAAATGAATTCGTAAGATCGTTCTAAGGCCCATTTGAAACCAGTTATGTAAGCAGTGCCCAAACCCAGTTTCCCCTCTCGTTCTACCAAAAACAAACGTTCTGGAAACTCGGATTGCATCTTTTTTACTTCGGCAGCCGTTCCATCAGGAGAATTATCGTCTACAATCAAAATATGAAAATCTCTTTGCAGAGAAAACACATTTTTGACGATACGTTCTACATTTTCAATCTCGTTATAGGTAGGGATTATGACTACAGCATCTACCATCTAGGCTATTTTTCACGCAAATATAGGCAAATAATTACTAGATATTTTTTTGTTTTTATAAGTTAATTGATTGTAATTTTGACCCTGCATACCTTATGGAATTCATCACTAGAGAAATACTATCCACCAATTGGCTCACCATTTTGATTATGGTATGTCTTTCTTTGTTGGTTGCTGCAAAGCGTATTAATGCATTACGATTTAATGAGTTTATTATGCTCTTTAGCACCAATAAATACATTTTATCGAGTCAAAAAGCAAATCGTCTTTCTACCGTTTTTAACAGCCTTTTGTTACTCATGCAAATTGTTTCGGTATCCCTATTTTTATACCTTGGGATAGAGGTATTTGAATGGGAAGTACAATCATTTGAGCTTAATTTATTTTTCAAAATTGCTATTGTATACACCTTTATTGTGATTTGTAAATTATTGATAGAAAAAATAGTAGCGACCATTTTTTCTATCGATACCGTGATCGACGAATATCTATTTTATAAAGTTTCCTATCGTAATTTTATGGGGTTGATATTACTTCCCATAAATATTGTATTTATATATACATTTCAGGCCTCCCAAATTGCCTTCTTAATCATATTTATTCTATTGACTATTTTGAATATGATCGTGATGATTTCTTTTTACAAGAAAAATGAAAATATCATTTTAAACCACTTGTTTTATTTTATTTTGTATCTTTGCGCACTTGAAATCGCACCTTATTTTATACTATACAAGCTGGTAAGTTAAATAGGATTTAGGAACGTTAGAAAAGAATAATATATGAAAGTGAAAACAATTTTGGTCTCACAACCAGAACCTAAAGTAGAAAATTCACCTTATTTTGACTTAGAAGAAAGGGAAAAAGTAAAAATCGACTTTATTCCTTTTATTCATGTAGAAGGAGTAGATGCAAAGGAAGTAAGGCTGCAGAAAGTGGATTTATCACAATACTCTGCCATTATTCTTACAAGCCGGAACTCTGTAGACCATTTTTTCAGAATTGCTGAAGAAATGCGTTACAAAGTACCCGATACTATGAAATACTTCTGCCAAAGTGAGGCGGTAGCATATTACTTACAGAAATATGTAGTATACAGAAAAAGAAAGATATATGTAGGTAAGCGTACTTTCCAGGAATTATCTCCATTGATTAAGAAGTATAAAAACGAAAAGTTCTTATTACCGTCTTCCGATAAATTAAAACCAGAGATTCCTAATACTTTAGACACACTTAAAGTAGATTGGAAGCAAGGGATTTTTTACAGAACTGTGGTAAGCGACCTTTCGGACCTAAGAGATGTATTTTATGATGTTCTTGTATTCTTTAGTCCATCAGGTATAAAATCATTGTTCGAAAACTTCCCTGATTTCAAACAAAACAACACTCGCATTGCTGTATTCGGAAACTCTACCGTAAAAGCTGCAGAAGAGCATGGTTTGGTGGTAAACATTCAGGCTCCAACTCCTGAAACTCCATCAATGACTATGGCACTTCAGAAATACATTAAAGAAGTAAACAAAAAATAAATAACCAGTAATCATCTGGTTATCCAACAACTAACTAAAACAAAAAAGGGTTTGAATAATTTCAAACCCTTTTTTAATACATTATCTATAGTTCTTAGAATCCATATCGCTGTGGCCCTCCTCTTCGGATTTCCTCATTGGCATAAGATTCAAACTTTTTGAAATTCTCTCTGAACGCATTCGTTAATTTGAATGCTGTTGTATAGTACGCCTCATCATCATTCCAGGTTGCTCTAGGGCTTAAAACTGTATCAGGAATTCCTGGGCAAGTTCTAGGCTGCGCCACTCCAAATACCGAGTGAATATGATAATCATCATAAGAATACAGTCCTAAATCACCATTCAATACTGCTTGAATCATTGCACGTGTATACTTCAACTTGATACGTGTTCCTACTCCATAAGGTCCACCAGTCCATCCTGTGTTCACCAACCATACATTAACCCCGGTTTCCTGCATCTTCTCTATCAGCATCTCTGCGTACTTTGTAGGATGCAAAGGCATAAACGGAGCTCCAAAACACGCAGAAAAAGAAGGCTGTGGCTCTACCACTCCTGCTTCTGTACCCGCCACCTTTGCTGTATATCCTGATATGAAGTGATATGCCGCCTGACTAGGTGTTAACTTTGAAATCGGAGGCAATACTCCAAAAGCATCTGCCGTAAGGAAAAATATATTTTTGGTATCCTTCCCGATAGAAGGCACCTGAATATTTTCAATATGATGAATAGGATAACTTACTCTGGTATTCTGCGTAATAGAAGTATCAGCAAAATCAACCTCGCCATTATCATCTATGATTACATTTTCAAGAATAGCTCCTTTTTTGATTGCTCCATAGATCTCTGGCTCTTTCTCTGAAGATAGATCAATTACTTTTGCATAGCAACCTCCTTCAAAATTGAATATGGTGTTCTCATTCGTCCATCCGTGCTCATCATCACCAATCAACTTGCGGTTAGGATCTGTAGAAAGTGTAGTTTTACCTGTTCCCGAAAGCCCAAAGAAGATTGCAGTATCTCCTTCATTACCAATATTTGCAGAACAGTGCATTGGTAATACATCACGTTCTACAGGAAGAATAAAATTTAAGGCAGAGAAAATACCTTTTTTGATCTCGCCGGTATATCCTGTTCCTCCAATAAGTGCAATTTTTCTTCCGAAATTTAAGATCGCAAAGTTATGCTGTCTGGTTCCGTCAACACCTGCATCTGCCATAAAACCAGGCGCATTGATTACTGTCCACTCAGGGTCAAAATCTTTTAACTCCTCTGCAGTAGGTCTCAAAAACATATTATAAGCAAACATGTTCGACCACGGATATTCGTTGATCACACGAATATTTAATCTATATTCCGGATCAGCACAAGCGTAACTATCTCTTACATAAATTTCTTTTCCAGACAAATACTTAGTTACCTTGTCATAAAGTTTATCAAATGCTTCTGGCTCAAAAGGAATATTAATATCACCCCACCAAATCTTGTCTTTGGTGATATCATCTTTCACAATAAAACGGTCCATAGGAGATCGTCCTGTAAACTCTCCTGTTTTGATCGCTAATGCTCCTGATTTAGTGATTTCTCCCTGGCCCTTTTTTACTACCTCCTGTTCTAATTCTTCAGCAGACAATTGGTAGTGCATAGTAGCATCTTCAATACCGTAATTCTTTAACGAAAACGTTTTCGTAGTTGGATACAGTGTTCCCATAAAAATATGTTGTGTATGTTATGTACATGCAAAATTATAAATAATAATTACACTAACCTTCAAAAATTTGACTTAATCTTAACAAGGGATATAATAAAGAAAATCCATCCAAAAATTAACAAAAAACCTCCCAAAGGTGTAATAAAACCAATACTTGACAAAGAAATCCCTAACACTTCATCCAATACCAAAAGGTATATTGATCCTGAAAAAAGAGCAATTCCAGCCACAAAAAGATAAAAGATTCGTTTTTTGGAAGAAGATTCCAAAACATTCATATTCCCTAAAATAATACAAACTATAGCGTGATACATTTGATATCGCACTCCTGTATTAAATGAAGCGATATTCTTGGCATCCACTAGTTTTTCTAAACCATGCGCCCCAAAAGCACCAAAAAGTACTGCGGTTAAGGCCAGAGATGCGCCGGTAATCAAAATTGTTTTGTTCATTGTGGTTTCTATTCAATTTGACTATTGATTGAGATAAAAAAGAAATTTTAAACACAAATTTACCAGAAACATAACGAATGTAATAGGATAGCATTCTTATTTTTTTAGGTATTTACTACATTCGTATTAAAGTTATCAAAATAATCGGGTATGCGTAACATCTTAGTTATTGGCGCGGGAAAATCTACTGCGGTGTTAATCAAGTATTTTCAGGATAAATCTACGAGTGAAAACCTATGTATCACTATAGGAGATATTTCGTTGCAAAATGCAGAAAAGCTGGCTGGTGATCACCCCAATACCAAAGCCATTGTGTTAGATGTTTTTGATGAAGATTCAAGACAAAAAGCAATTTCAGAAGCAGATATTGTTATTTCTATGTTGCCCGCACGATTTCATATTGAAGTAGCCAAAGATTGTCTGAAATTTGGTAAAAACATGGTCACTGCCTCGTATGTAAGTCCTGAAATGCAAGAATTACATGAGGATGTGAAGCGCAAGGGGCTCTTATTTATGAATGAAATAGGTGTTGACCCGGGTATTGATCATATGAGCGCCATGCAAGTGATCGATCGCATTAGAAACAAAGGAGGAAAAATGATTCTTTTTGAATCCTTTACCGGTGGTTTGGTAGCTCCGGAAAGCGATTCTAATCTATGGAACTACAAGTTTACCTGGAACCCCCGTAATGTTGTTGTTGCTGGACAAGGTGGAGCAGCGAAGTTCCTACAGGAAGGTGCTTACAAATACATCCCTTATCATAAACTGTTTCGACGAACTGAGTTTTTGGAAGTAGAAGGATATGGCAAATTTGAAGCTTATGCCAATCGGAATTCTCTGAAGTATCAAAGCATTTATGGTCTTGATGATATACTTACGTTGTATCGAGGAACGATCAGACGCGTTGGATTCTCTAGAGCGTGGAATACTTTTGTTCAATTAGGGATGACCGCAGATGACTATACTATCGAAAATTCTGAAAACATGAGTTATCGGGATTTTATCAACTCTTTCTTAGCCTATTCTCCCACAGATTCTGCGGAGCTAAAACTACGCCATTACCTAAAGATCGATCAAGACGATATTATGTGGGAAAAACTACAAGAGCTTGATCTCTTTAACCCAAATAAGAAAGTCGGAATTGCCAATGCCACTCCTGCTCAAATTCTTCAAAAAATACTTACCGAAAAATGGAGCCTGGATCCTGAAGACAAAGATATGATTGTAATGTATCATAAATTTGGTTACGAACTTGACGGAAAAAGACAACAAATCGATGCCACCATGGTTTGCCTTGGAGAAAATCAGACTTATACTGCAATGGCCAGAACCGTTGGTCTACCCGTAGCAATGGTCGCTTTAAAGATCTTAAATAATGAAGTTTCACTAACAGGAGTACAAATTCCGATCCACAAAGAGGTATACGATCCTATTCTTCAGGAACTAGAAGATTATGATATCATTTTTAAAGAAAAAGAACGGGACTATTTGGGTTATAATCCAGATGGAGTAAAAGGATAACACTCTTAATTACAACTTACAAATTTCTTCATTTGTAAGTTTTTAACTTTCTTTTCTACTATAGAATTGTATTTTTGATTAAAAATTGCAATCTCAATTCTATGAAAAATCAAAATACTACCTTAAAAATTGATGGTATTGATAAAGAAATTTTGCGTAATCTTATGGAAGATGCCCGCAGACCTATCCTGGAAATAGCACGAAAAGTAGGCATCTCTGGAGCAGCAATCCATCAAAGGCTACGTAAAATTGAAGCTTCAGGACTTATTGCGGGTTCTAAATTCATTATAGATCCAAAAATCTTAGGATATAAAACCATGGCATTTGTGGGTGTGTTTTTAGACAAGGCCGTAAGCAATCCCAAAGCTGTAAAAGAACTAAAAGAAATCCCAGAAGTTATCGAGTGCCATTATACAACAGGAAATTGGTCGATATTCATTAAGATACTATGTAAAGACAATGAGCATCTGATGAATGTTTTGAATAAAAACATACAAGCTATTGAAGGTGTTTCACGCACAGAAACTTTCATTTCTCTCGACCAACAAATTGATAGACAAATTAATATCTAAAAAAACCTCTCGCATATCACACAAGAGGTCTTTTAATATTCAAATAAAGTATTTTTTAATCTCTTCTACCCATAAATATGGATATAAAATAGAGCAAGGTCGCTAAAGAACCAAGTGCAGCTACTACATAAGTTCTGGCAGCCCACTTCAACGCATCTTTTGCACCAGCGTGCTCTTCTGAGGTAAGCATTCTATTATTCTCTAACCAAGCCAAAGCTCTATTACTAGCATCATATTCTACAGGAAGAGTGATAAACGCAAATAAGGTAGTTACCGCAAACAGTAGTATTCCTACCAAAAAAATGGTGTTACCAAGCAACATTCCTGAAGCCGAAAGCACTAAACCAGCCATAATAACGATATTCGATAATTTACTGGCCATACCAACAGCCGGAACAATCTTAGATCGCATAGTCAACCAACTATAAGCAGTAGCATGTTGTACCGCGTGCCCAACTTCGTGCGCCGCAACTGCTGCTGCTGCAGCATTACGCTGATGATACACTCCTTCACTTAGATTAACAGTCTTTTTTAGAGGGTTATAGTGATCGGTAAGCATTCCTGGTGTAGAAATTACCTGTACATCGTTAATACCATTATCCTGTAACATTTTGGTAGCGATTTCTGCGCCACTCATTCCGTTACGAAGATGAATTTTAGAATATTCTTTAAACTTGCTTTTGAGTCTATTACTTACAAAAGAACTCACCAAAAAGATGATTCCTGCAATGACATAATATCCCATCATAACTTTTACTTTTTATTATATTAAATGTACAATAAAAAAAGCAAAAACCTCGCCAAAATGACGAGGTCTAAGGTTAAATAAACTTGAGTTAGCCAATAAGTCGAGTTTAACTTATATAATCGTTCACGTCGTGTAATGGAAGCTCAAACGCCTCTGAAATAGCGGGATACACTACATCTCCATTAATGACATTTAATCCTTTTTTAAGTGGTTCATTCTCTGCACATGCCTTCTTCCAACCTTTATTCGCTAATTGCACAGCATATGGCAAAGTGACATTCGTAAGTGCCAAAGTAGAAGTATATGGCACTGCTCCTGGCATGTTTGCCACAGAATAATGTACTACATCATCAATAATATATACTGGGTCCTGATGCGTTGTAGGTTTGGTGGTTTCAAAACACCCTCCCTGATCTACAGCAACATCTACCAAGACAGTTCCTGGGCGCATTTCTTTCAGCATATCACGAGTGATTAATTTTGGTGCTTTGGCACCAGGAATCAATACTCCTCCTACGATCAAATCTGATGTCTTGATATGCTTACGGATGGTATACTCGTTTGAATATTCTGTATTAATATTGGCAGGCATTACATCATCCAAATATTTCAATCGTTTTGGACTGATATCAAGAATGGTTACATCTGCTCCCATACCTGCAGCCATTTTTGCAGCTTGAGTTCCTACTACACCACCACCAAGAATCAATACTTTTGCAGGTGCTACACCAGGCACACCTCCTAATAGAATACCTCTTCCTTTTAAAGGTTTTTCTAAGTACTTAGCTCCTTGCTGAATAGACATTCTACCAGCAACCTCGCTCATAGGTGTTAATAACGGTAAACTACGATCAGGATCTTCAACAGTTTCATAAGAAATACAAACTGATCCACTATCGATCATTGCCTTGGTTAATACCTCGCTAGAAGCAAAATGAAAATAGGTAAATAACAATTGATCTTTCTTGATCAATTTATATTCTGGTTCAATAGGCTCTTTTACCTTGATGATCATTTCAGCTGTTTGATAAACATCCTCAATAGTCGGTAAAATTTTTCCTCCTGCACTTATATACTCTTCATCACTAAATCCACTCTGAAGACCAGCATCCTTTTGAATATAAACAGCATGACCATGTCTAACCAATTCCATAGTCCCAGCAGGCGTTACACCTACTCTGTTTTCGTTATTCTTGATTTCCTTAGGAACACCAATTATCATATTCTTATTTTTTGGTCGAAAATAGCTGTTTTTATGAAATAAAACAATAAATACCCCTTCAAAAATATTTTATCGATAATTTTGATAGGTTTTAATCTAAATTGTTAAAAATCAGCAAACCTTCTAACTTTTATTAATTTTTATATCGAATTTTAAAATAAAGAAGAAGTATTCCGGAAATTGCCGTAACAAAGTTAGCCAGAATGATAGGAAAACTATCTATCAAAAAACCATAAACTAACCAGCTGAGCACACCCGAGACAAAAATAAGCAACATCGATAGTGATAAACTATCGGTAGATTTTGTTTTCCAGGTTTTATACACCTGTGGTAAAAATGCCGCGGTGGTTAAGATGGCCGCAATCAACCCTAATAGCTCTACAAAATCAAACCCTAGCCATAACAGATGCGTAAAATAAACAGTCAACATATACTTCATTTCCCTAAACCATTGAAAAATTGTTGCTTCCCAAGCAAAAAAACAATATCTTAATCAAATATAATTTTTTTCTAAAACAGAAAACCAATGAAACACAGAAATAACAATTCGTTAAAAAAATGGGGCGTAAAAGAATTGAACAAAAGTGCTTTGGCAATGGTATTTGGAGGAACTGCTACCACTCCACCAAAGGAAGATGAAATTGTTGAATTTAAACAGGGAAATGACAGAGTAGTACGCAAAAAACCAGGAAGAACAACCTACTAATTCGATATATTTAAAAAAAGAAGACCGCTTTACAGATGTAAAGCGGTCTTCTTTTTTATTTCATGTAGAGAGTTGTATTACCCCACCACATTCACAATCTTACCCGGAACCACTATTACCTTTTTAGGTGCTCTTCCGGCAAGTTGCTGTTGTGTTTTTTCGTGAGCCATTACTGCAGCTTCTATATCTTCTTTACTCATATCTAATGGCAACTCTAATTCGAATCGCTTTTTACCGTTAAAAGAAATAGGATACACCTTTGCGCTTTCAACCAAGTGCGAGGCATCAAATTGTGGAAAAGAAGTCGTCGAAATCGAATTTTCATGCCCTAATCTACTCCATAGCTCTTCTGCAATATGTGGCGCATATGGTGAAATCAATACCAACAGCGATTCTAAAATCTGTTTACTATTACACTTTTGAGCAGTTAATTCATTAACAGCAATCATAAACGTACTTACCGAGGTATTGAAAGAGAAGTTTTCTATATCCTCTTCAACCTTTTTGATCGTTTTATGTAACGTTTTCAAATTCTCTTTGGTGGGCTCGGCATCCGTAACTTCAAAAACATCTCCGTTATGGTATAACTTCCATAACTTTTTAAGGAAAGAATGCACTCCCGTGATCCCAGCCGTATTCCATGGTTTTGCCTGCTCCAATGGCCCCAAAAACATCTCGTACAAACGTAAGGTATCTGCTCCATAATCATTACAAATATCATCTGGATTAACTACGTTAAACCATCTTTTCGACATTTTCTCGACCTCTCTCCCTACAACATATTTATCATCTTCTAGCAAGAACTCTGCGTCTTTAAATTGAGGCTGCCAATTTCTCAAAGCCTCAACATCCAACTCGTCAGAACTATTGATCAAATTCACATCTACACGTAGCTCTTCGGTCTCATGTTGATCCTTTAATCCTTTACTTACATAGGTATTTGTTCCACTCACACGATACACTATCGCGCTCGTTCCTAAAATCATTCCTTGGTTGATCAACTTTTTGGCAAACTCATCTACAGGTACATATCCGCGATCAAACAAGAATTTTTGCCAAAAACGAGCGTATAACAAATGCCCAGTAGCGTGCTCGCTACCTCCAATATATAGATCCACTTCTTTCCAATAGGCAATCGCTTCCTTAGAAAAAACCTCTTCCTCGTTACAAGGATCCATATATCTATTAAAGTAATATGAACTACCTGCCCAACCTGGCATGGTATTCAATTCTAAAGGAAATACCGTTTTATGATCAATAAGATCATTGGATACTACCTCATTGGTATCGGTATCCCAAGCCCAAACCGTTGCCCTTCCTAAAGGGGGTTCTCCAGTCTCGGTTGGCAAATATTTTTCTACCTCTGGTAATTGTATCGGTAAATGTTCCTTAGCAATCATTTGAGGCATTCCGTCTACATAATACACCGGGAATGGTTCTCCCCAGTAACGCTGTCTACTAAATACCGCATCACGTAACCTATAATTGATCTTTCCTTCTCCCTGACCTAACTTTTCTAACTCCTCAATCGCTTTTTTGGTAGCTTCCTTATAACTCAATCCATTCAAGAAATCAGAATTTGCGATTACCGTAGTGTCTTTGTCAGCAAAAGCTTCTTCAGAAATATCAACTCCATCAAAAATATTAGGGATAGTAATATCAAAATGCTTCGCAAAATCATAATCTCTTTGATCTCCACATGGTACGGCCATTACAGCACCGGTACCATAACCGGCCAAAACATAATCCCCAATCCAAACCGGGATAGGTTCTTTGGTAAAAGGATGCTCTGCATAAGCCCCTGTAAACACCCCGCTAATCGTTTTTACATCTGCCATACGCTCACGTTCACTTCGCTTGGCTGTGGCTTCTATATAAGCTTCAACTTCTTGCTTTTGATCAGCAGTTGTGATTTTTTGCACCAATTCGTGTTCTGGAGCCAAAGTCATAAAACTAACTCCATAAATGGTATCAGGACGTGTAGTAAATACTTCAATTACTTCATCGTGATCTTTTACATTAAAAACTACACTTGCTCCTTGTGATCTGCCGATCCAATTGGTTTGAGAATCTTTTAATGGCTGCGGCCAATCGATGGTTTGCAATCCATCCAATAGACGTTGTGCATATGCCGAAATTCGCATACTCCACTGCGTCATTTTTTTACGAATTACAGGGTACCCTCCACGTTCTGAAACGCCATTTACGATTTCGTCATTGGCTAATACCGTTCCTAATTGCGGACACCAATTAACTTCCGTCTCTGCCAAATAGGTAAGTCTGTACTTTAACAACACCTCCTGCTTTTCTTTTGAAGAAAAAGCATTCCACTGATCTGCAGTAAAAATCGTAACATCTTCATCACAACTAGCATTTACTGTCGCATTTCCTTTTTCAGAGAAAACAGTTTCCAAATCAGTAATAGCTCTGGCCTTCTCGCTATCAAAATCATACCAGGAATCAAAAAGTTGGATAAAGATCCATTGTGTCCATTTATAAAAAGAAGGATCACTGGTCCTTACTTCACGACTCCAGTCAAAAGAAAATCCAATTTTATCCAATTGTTCCCGATATCTGGTGATATTTTCTTTGGTGGTAATAGCCGGATGCTGACCTGTTTGTATGGCATATTGCTCTGCAGGTAATCCAAAAGAATCATACCCTTGCGGATGTAATACATTAAATCCTTTATGTCTTTTGTAACGGGCATAAATATCGCTAGCGATATATCCCAGAGGGTGCCCAACATGCAAACCTGCTCCAGATGGATATGGAAACATATCCAGAACATAATATTTTGGTTTAGAACTGTTATTCTCTGCTTTGAACGTTTGGTTCTCTGCCCAATATTTTTGCCATTTGGCTTCTAGGGAATTAAAATCGTAGCTCATCAATCTAAAATTAAGATCGCAAATTTACGATTTTATGCGAGTTAAACAGACTTATCCTATTAAGTAATTATCATTTCACTACGCTTTCATTTCTTTTGCTTGTCCAAAAGAAATGAAACAAAGAAAAAGACACCTTTAAATGCTATGCTTTTTAGAAACCTCCTAACTTCTCGCTTTAGCTTCCATAGGCTGTAAACAACTGTAAATAAAAGAATTTACTGGTGTTGCAATTCCTAGTTTTTCTCCCTCTTTTACAATAAATCCATTAAAATTATCCAATTCTGAAGGGCGACCGTCTAGAATATCGCGTTGGGTAGAGGCCGTAGAATCATAAGGTTGTTTACCGATAAAATTCATAATACGAGAAACCAAATCATCTGGCAATTGCACACCCTTGGCCTTACCCACTTTAAAAATTTCTGTAGCCGTTTGTTCTAGAATAGATCTTGTCCCGGTGTTTTCATACATTTCTCCGATAGTAATACGAGTAAGAGCTCCCAATCCACTTACCGTAGCAATAAACATAAACTTACTCCAGATATCTACGTAAATATCTTCAGAAATGGTATTTCGAAAACCCGCAGTATCAAACAACTGTTTTATCTTTTGTATTCTCTCGGTTTTGTTTTTATCAATCTCCCCAAAAACAACCTCGGGATCGTGCCCAAAATGGGAAATCACCCCATAGTCTTCAATTTTACTGTAGATCTTGCACAATCCTCCTACGACATGTTTTGGTGGCAAAACCGAAAGCAATTTTTCGATATTATCTGCTCCATTTTGCAATGGCATTACTACAGTATCTTCTTTAAGTAAAGGAATTACCATTTTCGCCGCTGCTATTACCTGCCAGGATTTGGTACAAATCAAAATAAGATCTGCCTTTTCAACTTCAGTGATATCATCGGTTATCATGTATGGATGAGTTACAAAATCACCTTGTATACTTTTTACTTGTAGTCCATTATTTTGTATAGCTTCCAGATGCTGTCCTCTGGCTACAAGCGTTACTTTTTGATTTGAATTAGAAATCTTTCCTCCAAAATATCCCCCAACACCTCCAACTCCAATAATAACTGTGTGCATTATCTATGGTTTTGTATGATTAAAACTGTTTGTTGACTAAAAAATAGCTTTCTTCTACTCCTTTATACAAAAAAGGAAAGCGCTTTTCTGTCCTTGTAAAAATATCGTAAATAAGAATGCGTTATTCACTTATCAAAGTTAGTTAAGTTTACTATTTTTACTGCAAAATATTTCTTTATGAGTTCTTCTTTCGAAAAATATCAAAAACGACGGCTAATCTCTTCCTATTTTTCGGTGGTTATTAGTATATCGTTAGTGCTATTTTTATTAGGGCTCTTAGGTCTTTTGGTACTTAATACTAAAAAAGTAGCCGATCACTTCAAAGAAAAAATTGCGTTAACCATCTATCTAAAAGATACCGCCAAAGAAATTGAAGTAAAACAACTGGAGAAAACACTGGCTTTGGCAGAATATACAAAATCCACTCAGTTTATATCCAAAGATGTGGCTGCCGAAGAACACAGCAAAGATATTGGAGAAAATTTTATGGAATTTCTTGGGTATAACCCTTTACAAAACTCTATAGATGTCTATCTAAAAGCTGATTTTGTGGATCCGGCCAAAATAGAGGAGATTTCAAAATCTATTACCAAAAAGAATTTTGTGGACGAAGTGATTTATGACAAGCCTCTGATTTCTTTATTAAACGACAATATTAAACGAATAAGTTTTTGGGTATTGCTGGTCAGTGCTATTTTTACTTTTATCGCGGTGTTGTTAATCAACAGTTCTATTCGATTATCGGTGTACTCCAAACGTTTTATCATAAAAACCATGCAGATGGTAGGAGCGACCAAAAAATTTATCCGGAAACCATTTGTTTGGAAAAGCGTTCGCCTGGGTATGATCGGTGCTATTGTAGCACTAATTGGAGTAGGTGTCGTGTTGTATTACCTAAATAAAACATTCCCTGAATTAGCCCTTCTGGAAGACAAAATTCTACTGGTCATTTTGTTTGCAGGTGTTTTTGGGATTGGGGTAGTTATTACCTGGATTAGTACTTTCTTTGCTACCCAACGTTTTCTTAATCTTAGAACAGACGAATTATATTACTAGCCATGATAGGACCTATAGAATGGAATGTTGATCCCGAAATCATAAAATTATTCGGCATTTTTCCTTTAAAATATTACGGCCTTCTGTTTTTGACAGGGATTATATTATCCTATACCCTGGTTAAATACATGTATCAGACCGAAAAAGTTCCTGTAAAGGATCTAGAAAAACTTTCTACCTATCTTTTTGTTGGGATTTTTGCGGGAATGCGTCTTGGTCATTGTTTGTTTTATGACTTTGAGTATTTCTCTCAACATCCTCTAGAGATATTTTTGCCTTTCCAAATTGTTGATGGCACCTGGTATTTTACCGGATTTACTGGCTTAGCCAGTCATGGAGGTAGTATCGGAGCGATAATTGCGGTGTTTCTATATGTCTACAAATACAAAGCCCCTCTATTCTGGATTTTGGACCGAATTGCAATGGTTGCTCCTGTAACAGGAGCTTTTATCCGCTTTGGAAATTTTATGAATTCTGAAATCTATGGCAAACCCACAGATGGTGATTACGGGGTTATTTTTATGCGAGATGATTTGATTGCCAGACACCCTACCCAGTTGTATGAAGCTTTTTCATATCTGATTATCTTCGGAATTGTTTGGTATTTGTATCAAAAAACGAATCTTAAAAACCGAAAAGGTGTGCTATTTGGACTAGTAATCGCTTTGGTATTTATCATGCGATTTATTATTGAATTCTACAAAGAGAATCAGGTTGCTTTTGAAGATGCAATGGCACTAAACATGGGGCAATGGCTGAGTATTCCTTTTATCCTATGCGGACTCGTTTTACTTGTATTCGGATTACGTAAAAACAAAGTAACTGCTTAGCCTATGAGAAAAGTAGGAAAAATATGGTTTTCGATTGTTTTTGTCTTATTCATTGGATTTATGTGGATGATGGTACAAACCTTTAAACCGGTAAGAAACGTGCAACCGGATGATGTACTTAAGGTGAGTGGTATGGTGATAGAGGTTAAAGAAAGTCCGGGTTTTGATATTGTTCTGACCTTGCAATCTGATGCACACTACTATTATATCAATAGAGGATTACAGACGGGACTAACCATCGAAGGACTTCAAAAAGAAATCCTAAACAAAACTGTTACTTTGTATCCTATCAAAAGATGGACTATATTTACCCGCGACAGCAATATGGGACACATTTCCAAATTGATGATAGGTGACCGAGTTCTGTATAACGAGATAAATAACGACACGCATGAAAAAACAGTCCAATAAAAATACCCCTCCAAAACCTGGTTTTGTTTTCGGTAAGAAAAATTATGTTGTAATGGCCATAGGTCTTGCTGTTATTGCGCTTGGTTTTATCCTTATGGCAGGAGGAGGAAGCGATGATCCTAATGTGTTTAACCCAGAGATCTACAACTTCAGAAGAATTAGGCTAGCTCCTACTATTGTACTACTTGGTTTTGGGATCGAGATATACGCTATTTTGTTGGATCCAAATAAGAAGAAAAAAGAATAATCCTCATTTTATTATTAGGAGTACACCTATATTTGCCACAAATTTAAAAGCCTGAATCCTTTATGGAAATTTTTGATGCGGTCATTTTAGGTATTATACAAGGACTAACCGAGTTTTTACCGGTCTCTTCTAGTGGTCACTTAGAATTAGGAAAAGCCATTTTGGGAGATAACAGCGTCCCTGAAGAATCTCTACTTTTTACTGTTGTTTTGCACTTTGCCACAGCGCTAAGTACTATTGTGGTGTTTAGAAAAGATATTATAGAGATTATCAAAGGGTTGTTGCAATTCAAAAAAAATGAAGAAACCTTATTTGCCTTAAAAATTATCATCTCAATGATTCCAGCCGTTTTGGTAGGACTTTTTTTGAAGAACAACTAGAACAACTATTTGGAGGTAATATTATGTTTGTCGGTTTTATGCTCATCATTACTGCTATATTATTATGGTTGGCCGATAAAGCAAAAGACACTCAAAAATCTGTAAGCAACTCCAACGCATTTGTAATTGGTGTTGCTCAAGCAATTGCAATGTTACCTGGTATATCTAGAAGTGGTGCTACCATTTCTACTTCGGTGTTATTAGGAAATGATAAAACCAAGGCCGCGCGTTTTTCATTTTTGATGGTTATCCCATTGATTTTCGGAAAAATAGCAAAGGATATCATGGGAGGTGAGCTCACTTTCTCTTCAGAGAATAGCACCGCTATGGGAATTGGCTTTTTGGCCGCTTTTATTTCTGGCCTTTTTGCTTGTACATGGATGATTTCCCTGGTGAAAAAGAGCAAGTTAACTTATTTTGCCGTATATTGTATTATTGTTGGCCTTGTTGCCATCAGTTTTGGTTTTATTAAATAGCCCCCAATGTTAACCGAACTCGACTATAAAGAAGGTCAAATCCTTTTGATCGATAAACCATTACAATGGACTTCTTTCCAGGTTGTAAACAAACTGCGTTGGCATATCCGAAAAAGTTTTGGTATCAAAAAAATTAAAGTGGGGCATGCAGGAACTTTAGATCCGTTGGCTACTGGTCTTTTGGTAATTTGTACTGGCAAATTTACCAAGCGTATCCAGGAGTTTCAGGGGCAAATCAAGGAATACACCGGCACTATTACTTTAGGAGGCGCTACACCATCCTATGACCTAGAAACCGAAATCGATCAAACATTTCCTATTGACCATATCACAGAAGAAGATATCAAAACTGCCACTTCTCAGTTTATTGGAGAAATAGAACAGTATCCACCGGTATTTTCTGCTCTTAAAAAGGACGGAAAACGGTTATATGAATATGCAAGAGAAGGACAAGAAGTAGCAGTCGAACCAAGAAAAATAACAATTACCGAATTTGAAATCACAAGAATTGCTTTACCTGAAGTTGACTTTAGAGTAGTATGCAGCAAAGGTACCTATATCCGGTCCTTAGCTCATGACTTTGGAAAAGCATTAGATAGTGGGGGGCACTTGACCGTTCTTAGAAGAACTAAAATTGGAGCATTTTCAGTAGACGATGCAATGAGCATTCAATCTTTTGAAAATCAGTTACCGATAAAAGTTGAAACTAATTAAAATATTGTATAAAAAAATTAGTTATAGTTACCTATGGAATTTATAGAAAAACATAAAGCCCTTATAATCACGTCATTATTGATGGGGATTTTTGTTCTTAGTCTTTACAACATCAACATGTTTAGAAAACAAAAAGAACAATCTGAAATTCTTATGGAAATTCCTGAAGAGTTCATTGCCGAAGAAGAACAAGCTGAAGAAGAACCTCAACAAGAAGAAGCCAGAGATCTTATTGCATCAAAAAGAACACATGCTGCCTACAACGAAGATTTTGAAGATCATGACGAAATCGAAGAACGAATCAAATCTTTGATGAAATCCGATGAAACTGCAGCACAAAATGAAGAAACACTAACCAACGAAAACGGTGAAGTTCCTTTGGAGGCCGAAAAGAGCGAAGAATTGAATAAAGAAGAGGCTACCAAAGAGGATGATAAAGAAACGAATAACAGAAATAGCTCACTTACTTATACACTAAAAGGCAGAAAATCTATCGATTTACCAAACCCAGTATATACATGTAATGCTAGTGGTAAAGTAGTTGTAAAAATTGAAGTGAATAAAAATGGGTACGTGATCGATACCAAAGTGGATAAAAAACGATCTACAACGCGAAACGAATGCTTATTTGATAATGCTATGAATTATGCAAGAAAAGCACTGTTTTCGCGTTCTACAATCGAAGAGCAAGAAGGCTCTATTACGTATTATTTTAATTACTCGAATTAGACGATTTACTTAGGCAATAATTGCAACAGATCCTGTGCAATGTTCACTCCTTTGTTTTTGTTGTACCACACTTGAAGATCCTGTTTGAATTCTGGATCCAACCCTCCGTGTTTCTCTTTGTAATCATTCACCATTTGAGTTGCTATAGAAGGTCTTGGCCCCCAAGTGCTAATAACTTCTTTGTTTTGGGTATCGTAGGCAATTAATTTTGGAATTGACTTACCACCGTTGGTTAAAAAGTTATTCATCAACTCGTCATTATGATCTCGCGAAACGATTTTTAAATCAATCCCATTATTAAGCTCGGCTAATTTGTTGATGACTGGTATAGAATGCGCAGCATCTCCACACCAACCTTCGGTCAATACTACCCAGGCAATATGATCTACATTGGCATTAGAAAAAGCTTCTGTAACGGCTTCATCCAGTTTTAAGGTTTTATCTAATCTTTTCATTCGGCGGTCATTAAGCATACTATAATTTGTTAATGCTTCAGACTGCTCATTACCCGTAGATTTACCTTCGGCCAATAAATCACTTACTAATGTTCTGTATTCTTGATAGGAATATGAATTTTCAATTCCTTTTTCGATTAATTCATTTACTGTCATTGTCGTTGTTTCCATGTTATCTTCTCCTAAATTTGGTTAAGAGATAAGACGATACAAATCTTTAAAACTTACAAACCTCAAAATTGAGTACGAAAGTAATATATTTAACTTTCAAAACGAGAACTATGACAAAATACAGATGCAGATGGTGTATTGGAGATTCACTTTATGAATCTTATCACGATAACGAGTGGGGCGTGCCATTGCACGATGATCGATTACTTTTTGAGTTTTTGGTATTAGAAACATTTCAAGCAGGATTAAGCTGGATCACTATTTTAAGAAAGCGAGAAAATTTTAGATTGGCATTCGATAATTTCGACTATCACAAAATAGCGCAATATACGGATCAAAAAAAGGAGGAACTGCTACAAAACCCAGGGATCATAAGAAATAAACTAAAAGTCAATTCTGCGATTACTAATGCACAGAACTTTATAAAAATCCAGGAGGAATTTGGAAGTTTTGATAGCTATATCTGGGGATTTGTAGATGGAAAAACAATTAAAAATGCATGGAAATCTCAAGAAGAAATCCCGGCTACTACCCCAATATCCGACCAGATGAGTAAAGACCTTAAAAAGAGAGGTTTTAAGTTTGTAGGTTCTACGGTAATGTATGCCTTTATGCAGGCAACGGGTATGGTTAATGACCATACGGTAAATTGTTTTCGATATAACGACGTTTAAAGCTTACTGCCATATGATAAATCTCCCGCATCACCCAATCCCGGAACGATATAACTTTTGGTATTCATCTCCTCATCAATAGCGGCGATCCAAAGATGGGTGTTATCATCAAAAACCTCATCGATATAAGATATCCCCTGTTCTGAACCGATTACAGAAATGATATGAATCGCTTTTGGTACGCCATGTTCTTTCAACGCTTCAAAAGTAGTTTCTAAAGTCTTCCCTGTAGCCAACATAGGATCAATCAATACCAGGGTTTTATTATCTATAGTGGGGGATGCCAAATAGTTCACTACGATCTCAAAAGCATTTTCATCCTCTTGATTAGGATCATGACTACGATAGGCTGATATAAAAGCATTCTCTGCCTTGTCAAAATAGTTGAGCAGCCCTTGATGTAAGGGTAAACCTGCTCTTAAAATAGCGCATAACACCAAATCATTGGCTGGTACAGAAACCTCTTTGGTTCCTAATGGAGTTTGCACCTTTTTGGTTTCAAAATCTAGCGTTTTACTCATTTCATACCCTAAGATTTCTCCAATTCGTTCAATATTCCTTCTAAAACGCATGGCATCTTTCTGGATCATGTTATCCCGAAGTTCTAATACAAACTGATTTAAAACGGTCTGTTCTTTTCCTAAATTATGAATTTTCATAAAAGATATTTATGTGAGTTTATTTCAGATAATGTAAAAAATCCTTCCTTTCAATTTCCCTAGCCCCTAGGCTAGCTAAATGATCTGTATATACCTGGCAATCGATAAGCTTCACTTCTTTTTGTTGTAACCAATCTACCAAATGAATAAAACCGTATTTGGAGGCATTACTTGCTTTGGCAAACATGCTTTCGCCACAAAACACTTTCTTTTCTTTCAGCAAGACTCCATACAATCCCCCTACCAAGTCTTTGTCTTTCCATACCTCTACAGAAATAGCGTATCCAATTTCATGTAATTTCTTATATGCTTTTTGCATATCATTGGTAATCCAAGTTCCGTATTGATCAGGGCGACTAACCGTTGCGCAATTCTCGATGACTCCATCAAAATTGGTATTGAAAGTAACGGTAAAAGCATTTCTTCTTAATAACTGACGCATGCTTTTACTTATTCTGAGCTCATCGGGAAATAGGACCATTCTAGGATCTGG
This sequence comes from Aquimarina sp. KJ22-3, assembly GCF_055808215.1. Classification (NCBI taxonomy): domain Bacteria; kingdom Pseudomonadati; phylum Bacteroidota; class Flavobacteriia; order Flavobacteriales; family Flavobacteriaceae; genus Aquimarina; species Aquimarina sp. KJ22-3. Next base: position 5,135,298 of record NZ_CM147859.1, read on the forward strand.
ACAAAACCACAAAATAGGCTCTCCTTCATTATACCAAGGAAATATCCCGCTATGATATGCCTTGATCAATCGATCTACAGATAAGTCTCCTCCCAACGCCAAAAGGCCGTCAGCATTGGCATAACCTACTGGAGGAAAGTCTATAGAATCACTGAGAATAAACAAAACAAAATTATAAAGGTTTCTACAACGTTAAATATCAATCAGTTGTTTGAATTGACCAAAAAAATCGCAATATTTGTTAAGACCTTTTAAGATAAATTTTGTTCATCATTGCTTTTTTGAGTTTTATTAAAAGGTTAACCTAAACCACAATATGAAAAGTCCGATACAGCTGTATCGGACTTTTTACTTTTATACTTAATAACACAACAAGTGGGCTATTTATACAGTTCTTTATTTCTTAGAATGGTAGATCATCATGATCTTCTTCATTCAAATCACTTACTGGTTCGAAAGCGTCAGCCGGTGGTGTTGGAGGCATAGCATTTGCCGGAGCAGCTGGTTGTAAACTTTCGATTCTCCATCCCTGGATAGAATTGAAGTATTTGGTTTCTCCCTGAGGATTTACCCATTCTCTTCCTCGTAGGTTAATGCTTATTTTTACATCTTGCCCTACTTGAAAACTATTCAAAAGGTCACATTTATCCTGAACAAACTCCACCATAATGTGTTGCGGATATTGTTCTTCTGTTGTCACTACAATCTCTCTCTTTCTAAAACCATTGCTACCAAAGGTTTGAGTTTCACCGATCATCTTTACTTTACCTTGTACTTCCATCTTTCTTAAGTATTATTTTGCTGCTAAAATATTCCATGCTGTATCCGTATCATCCTGATCCAGATATTGCTTAGCAAATTTATGAATTTCTATTTGGTTAGACTGCTGAATTTTATCCATAATGTCCCCCATCTTATTAACAATTTCAACGGCCTCTGTTTTAGTAGGGATTTGCTCTACATTAGCCAGCTTTCCTAAATCATTACCTGTAAAAATCGTACTATTTCTAATCGCTTCGGGCAAGGCATCTACGCCAATTCCCATAGTACTTAATGGTTTTGGTACTTCAAACATTCCTTCTTTTGCTCTAGTGTACCAATTGCCACCCATACGAGCTACCTGATCAATCTTTTCCTGATCGATTCTACCTTCTTGACCCAAGATATTCTCATTGATATGCATCAAAACTACTTCACAAATCACCAAATTCCCGGCTCCTCCTTCTTTTCCCATCGGGATGATCTCATTCACCTTACACTCAAATTGAACGGGAGACTCTCCCACACGAAATGGTTTTACTTTTTCTGAAGCTACCATCGTAAGACCTGATTTTACAAACTCATTTACTCCTTCGGGATATTCGGTACTAGATAACGACATTTGTTGTACAATATCATAGTTTACGATATTGATCACGACTTCTTTGGTAAGCTCTGCATTCTCGAGAGTATGTTTGGTAGTATTGTTTCTCACTCTCCTGGCAGGAGAAAAAATAAGAATAGGAGGATTAGCACTAAACACATTAAAAAAGCTAAAAGGAGATAAGTTGGGATTTCCATCATTATCTACTGTACTGGCAAATGCTATTGGCCTTGGACCTACTGCTCCCAATAAAAACCCATGTAACTTTCCTGTTGCAACCTGAGAAGGATCTATTGTTATCATTATTTCGTTTTATCTGCAGCAAAGATAACCAAAGTTTGGTCCTTAACAGGTAAACTCTGGCTTTTGTATCTTGAGAAAAATAGACAATAAAATCGTTAAAAAACGTTTATATTTAAGTTTTGGTTAACAACTCTCTATGAATTTCTCTGACGAACGTAATTTTTCGAGCTATTTCATTATCATTGCTGTTTTGGTGATTACCGCACTTGTTCTATGGAATACTTCTCTTTTCCTGCAACGTTTTAAAGATGATGAACGAACCAAAATAGAAATCTGGACACAATCCCGAAAGGCTTTTAACAGTGATCAATCTGATGATTATTTGGATTTGGTTCTTTTGATAGGAGGAACCAATCAATCCATGCCTATTATCATCACAGATTCTAAAGGAAATTTTATCAGAGACTCTTTGGGAAAACCAGATCCTAGATATATTCAAAATGTATCTCAAAGCACTATCGAGAGCGAACGAAAACTACAATCCTTTTTACAAAAGATTAAATCCGAAAATGAACCTATAGAACTCGATTTACGTGATACGGTGCAATACATTCATTATGGTCACTCAGATGTTTTGAATAAGTTGAAATACTATCCTATAGCCATTGCGCTTATTTTATTTTTATTGATCGGAGTGATTTATTTCTTTTTTACCACCTCCAAAGTTAGCGAGCAAAATAAGCTCTGGGCCGGTATGGCAAAAGAAACAGCTCACCAAATAGGGACCCCATTATCTTCGTTGGTGGGATGGAATGAAATTCTAAAAAGCGAGAACGTAAATCCTGAGTATATTACTGAAATTGAAAAGGACATTTCACGCCTGAAAGTGATTACGGAGCGTTTCTCCAAAATTGGATCTATCCCTGATTTTGCAGAAACTGATATCGTAAAAGAAACGCAAGATGCCTATACCTATCTGCAATCCCGAAGTTCTAAATTAATCAACTTCTCTATAGATCTACCCGACAAACCCATTCCTGTATATTTGAATTCTCAATTATATGGATGGACCATAGAAAACCTGGTAAAAAATGCCATTGATGCCATGAAAGGGAAAGGAGATTTAAACATACACCTTACCGATGACGCCAAACGTGTTTTTATTAGAATTAAAGATTCTGGAAAAGGTATCCCGAAAGGAAAATTCACCAAGATATTCGAACCTGGTTACACTTCAAAAGCTAGAGGATGGGGGTTAGGATTATCTCTCGCCAAACGAATTATAGAAGAATATCATTCTGGCCGGATCAAGGTATTAAGATCTGATATCGGAAAAGGAACTACTTTTCAGATTACCCTTCGTAAAATTGGTGCTAACGTATAACAATATAAATTCTAAAACGTTATATAGTTCCAAAACCCAAACAAGGTGAAAACAGAATATATTATTCTAAAAGAAGCGCGACTTACCAACAATTGCCCTGAATGTTATGCCACCGACGGGATGGTCCTTTCTTTTAAACAAGAGAAAAAAATATCCAGCCTTTTCATAAAAACCAAAAAGAACACGATTGAAAATATTCACTGCAGTAAGTGTGGCTCTCATATTTTTCCTGGTCAATGGACCAAGGACATAGAGCGTGTTTATGAGTATCATAAAAAAACCATCAACACCCAACCTGCTTCCATCAAATTTACAGGTTTATTCTATTTGCTCTCTTTTTTGGTACTTGTAATTGCTTTGGGTGGATATTTATATGTATATCACCCGGATCTTTTGGGTCTGGCTTAGCCCTATTCATATTTTGACATTACCAATCGCAACTCATCATTGATTGCAAATGTTTTGTCAATATTAAAATCAAAACATACGGCTACATCATGCCCTTCGGCACAAAGCGTACCATCATCATTATACAGCTTATGATGTAGTCCAAAGCTGGAATTCTTAATAAATTCAACTTTCGTTTTGATGATGACATTCCCAGGGAAAAACAAAGGATGTTTGAAATCACATTTGGTAGAAACTAACATAGGTCCTTTTTTGGTTTCGGCGTACATTTGAGCTAATCCACTTACTTCCCAAAACTGCACTCTGGCACTTTGCATGTATTTCATAAAATTTACATTATTTACATGCTGATACGTATCCATCTCACTCCAATCAATTCGCAGAGTAAGGGATAATTTAAATTCTGAATCTTGCATCATTGCGCTATAAATTCGATTGGATCTCTGCAGCCAAGGTTTCAAACTCTTGGGTAGTCATAGAAATTTTATGTTGAAATGTCATCTCTTTCATTTCATTAATAGGAATCAGATGCACATGCACATGCGGCACTTCTAATCCTACAACAGCGATTCCAACTCTCTTGCAAGGAACTGTTTTTTCCAGAGCTTTGGCAACTTTGCGCGAAAAACGCATCAACTCCAGATATTCATCTTCCCCAAGATCGAATATTTTGTCTTCTTCTTTTTCGGGATACACAAAGTATGCCCTTTTGCATTTGGACTTATGTCCAAAAAAGCGTAGAAATTCTCGTCCTCGGCAACCTTGTACGACGGAATTTCACCATTAATAATTTTAGTGAATAGGGTAGGCATTAATTAAATTTTAGTCGGTTTATGATATTCGAAATATAGGTTATTTATTTGTAAGTCGAAACCATAAAAAAGCCTTTTTTAAAAAGATAAAAAAGGCTTTCTGGGTTAGTTGTTAAATTTAATTCTCATTCTCTGGTAATCTCAACGACATCAAACTTCATTGTCCCATTAGGAACCTGAATCTCGGCAACTTCTCCTACACTCTTTCCTAAAAGGCCTTTGCCAATAGGAGAATCTACAGAAATTTTGCCTGTTTTAAGATCCGCTTCACTTTGAGCTACAAGTTTGTATGTCATCTCAGCTCCGTTAGTCTGGTTTTTAATTTTTACCGTAGAATGAATCAACACTTTAGAAGTGTCTAATTGCGACTCATCTATAAGACGGGCTCCAGCCAGGGTTTCCTCTAATTTAGCGATTCTCATCTCTAGCAGACCTTGCGCTTCTTTGGCAGCATCATACTCAGCATTTTCACTAAGGTCACCTTTATCACGTGCTTCAGCAATAGCTTGCGAAGCCTTCGGGCGTTCTATATCTTTAAGATTATTTAATTCGTCTCGTAATTTTTTTAGACCTTCTGCAGTGTAATAAGATACTTTGCTCATAACTTCATCGTTTATATAAATACAAAAAATCCCATAGCTATGGGATTCGTTATCCAAAGATAACAAAAATTTTACGGAAGACCACAAATTTACGTAATTTGGCAACAGAATAATAGTGTTATGAAAAAGATAGTGTTTTTGTTAGGTATACTTTTAATTGCCTCGTGCAGCAGTGATGATGACAATAGAAACAATCCTAATTTACCGAATGTTGGTTTTACAGCTCAAATCAATCTCAATTTACCTCAATTCGTGAATCTAAGATTTCCTGGCGGAATTGTAGTTGATCGAACTGAAGGAAGAGGTATTCGAGGATTAATTCTATACAATCAAAACGATCAGCAGTTTTTTGCTTACGAACTAAGTGATCCCAATATTCCCCTTATGGATTGTTCTGCTTTGGATGTTCAAGCTACTAGAGCGGTTTCTAATTGTGGTAATGATAATGTATATGAAATTACTTCTTTTGGGCAACAAGTACAGGGCGAAGGCGGTCAACCTCTTCTTCCGTATAGAGTAGAAAAAAATGGCAACACGCTTACCGTTTCTAATTAGGAGATTACCAGCTTTGATCCCAGTCTTTCCAAACGGCTTCTAATCCACGATTTTGAAGCATTGTTACCACATCTTCTGTAGCGCGTTCGTCTGATATTTCGAATTGCTCTAAGGATTGCGGTGCTACCACATATCCTCCAGGATTAGTTTTGGATTCTGCACTTATTGAGGTAATTCCCAAATTAACAATATGTTCCCTAAAAACCTCACTTTCCCGGGTAGACATTGATAATTCAACATCCTCATCGAGCATACGGTACGCACAAATCAACTGTACTAAATCCGCATCAGTCATTTCTACTTTAGGCTCTAATCCACCACTATGCGGACGTAATCTTGGAAACGAAATGGAATATTTTGTTTTCCAATAGGTTTTCTGAAGGTATTTAAGATGTAAAGCTGTAAAAAAACTATCAGCTCTCCAGTCTTCCAATCCGAAAAGAGCCCCCAAGCCAATTTTATGTATGCCAGCACGACCTAATCGATCTGGTGTTTCTAAACGGTATTCAAAATTTGATTTTCGACCTTTGGGATGATGTTTTTTGTATTCTTCTTTATGATAAGTTTCCTGATATACCAATACCGCATACAAACCGCTCTCGATCAAGGTTTCGTAATCATTTTGATCCAAGGGTTGCACTTCGATACTAATATTTGAAAATTTTGAACGAATCAATTGGATGGAATGATTAATATAATCTACACCCACCGTCTTATTAGCTTCACCCGTTACCAATAGAATATGGTCGTATCCTTTACTTTTCAAATAATCCGCTTCCTTAAGAATTTCCTCATCTGTTAATGTTCTTCTTGGGATTTTGTTCGTCATACTAAACCCGCAGTAAGTACAAATATTTTGACACTCATTACTCAAATACATGGGTGCATACATCTGCATTGTATTTCCAAAGCGCTTTTTGGTAATTTGACTACTCATCTGAGCCATTTGCTCCAAATACGGTTTTGCAGCCGGAGAAATTAATGCTTTAAAATCCTCTGTTGTTCTTTTGGTAGCGTGAATTGCCCGTAGCACATCTGCCTCGGTTTTGGTCAAAATATCATTCAAAACCGTATCCCAGTCATACTGATCAAATATGTCTTTGAAGCTATTATTCATTTAGAAAACTTGTTAACGGGCTACTTGCCTCTGCGTGTTTTTTTATAGGGGCTAACTTTGCATTATATGCCATTCTTCCTGCTTCTACAGCCATTCTAAAAGCATTTGCCATGGCAACCGGATCTTGTGAAACTGCTATTGCTGTATTTACCAAAACGGCATCTGCTCCAAGTTCCATCGCTTGGGCCGCATGAGATGGACTTCCAATACCCGCATCTACAATTACAGGAACATTACTTTGATCAATAATAATCTCTAAAAAATCTAGAGTTTTGAGGCCTTTATTACTCCCGATGGGAGCTCCCAGAGGCATTACACATTGTATTCCTACTTCTTCTAGTCTTTTGCACAAAACAGGATCTGCATGGATATAAGGCATCACCACAAATCCTAGTTTCACCAATTCTTCTGCTGCAGTTAATGTTTCTATAGGATCGGGCAACAAATATTTTGGATCCGGGTGAATTTCGAGTTTTATCCAGTTGGTTTCCAAAGCTTCTCTTGCCAATTGAGCCGCAAAAACAGCTTCTTTTGCATTGCGAACACCAGAGGTATTTGGTAATAAATTAATGCGCTGATGATTTAAATGATTTAATATCTCATCATTTTCATTTTGCACATCGACACGTTTTAAGGCTACGGTAACCAACTCACTTTCTGAAGCTAGTAATGCATCTCTCATCAACACCGAAGAACTAAATTTTCCGGTTCCTGTAAATAAGCGCGAAGAAAATTCTTTGTCTGCTATTCTTAATGTATCCATTGCTTTAATCTAAACGTGTTTTTAATATTTTCAATTTTTTCTTTGATATCATCGCCTTTCTGGTTTGTCAACATTCCTGAAACCGCTATACCTGTAATTCCTGTCCCCAAAAGATTAGGAATATCTTTTTCCAAAATTCCTCCAATAGCTACTACCGGAGTTTCAATATGTCGTTGTTGAAGCTCTGACAGTATCTTGGTATATCCTTCTGTTCCTAAAACTGGGCTTAATTTCTCTTTGGTTATCGTAAAACGAAATGGCCCCAAGCCAATATAATCCACTCCATTTTTTGAGTGTTGTATGCAATCTTCCATGGTATTTGCAGTACCCCCGATGATATAATTATCACCAAGAATGGCTCTTGCTTCTGTTGGATTCATATCTTCCAATCCCAAATGCACACCATCGGCCTTTGCTGCCTGGGCAATACTCACCTGATCATTTACAATCATAATGGCCTCGTATTGATCACAGATTTCTCGACATTTGATAGCAGTAGCCAAAGAGGTGCCCATATCCATATTTTTCAACCGTAGTTGTATCCATCTGCCTCCGGCCTGGCATACCTTAGTAATATTTTCAAGGTGCTTTTCTGGCGTATCTCCTTGAGAAATATATTGTAAACTTATTTCTTTCATAGGTGCATTCTGATTTCTATATACTATGATATCCTAAAAGACTTTTATTAGAGCTTAGCACTCGTTCTATATATCGTTTGGCTCTGAAACAGGCTTTCTGCAATGAAAATCCCTGTGCCAAATACGCTACTACTGCAGAAGAAAAAACACAACCACTTCCATGTTTTTCTGAAACACTATCTGCTTTCGGTTTAAACACGAAGTGTTTTCCTTCTACGGTAAATAACTCATCGACTCCAAGTGAATCTTTTCTGTGACCTCCTTTTAATAAGACATTGGTTTTACCGCTTATATGTTGTATTGTCTCTTCAATAGTTTTATTAGGAAATAACTCTTCAATCTCCTTATAATTGGGTGTTAACAGATATACTTTACTCAAAATAGTATTAAAAAGTTGTTCTGCACTCTCCAAAATTGATGTATCCGTATCATGAAAATCAAAGCCTGAGCTGGATTTTAATACAGGATCTAACACAATCTTTATATCCGGGTTTTTACCCTGTAACGCCTCTATAATTTCTAATAGCCTACTCCAATCTGGAACAATCCCTATTTTGGCATATTTGATAGTGAAACGATCAAACAAAATATCTATTTGATGTTTAATCACCTCTAAATCTACCCAATGCGACGAGATAAAGTCCACATCATTTTGAATAGTATTGGCAGTACAGGCCGACAAACCATACACCTTTAATGCTTCAAAAGTTTTGATATCGGCAGTTAAACCTGCTCCATTTGATGGATCAAACCCTGCAATAGTCAATACATTTGGTCGTGTCTTCATCGATTACGATGCTATTACTTCGTTACACTTGTTATAAATAGCGACAAAGCTAGACAAAGGATCATCTGTATTCCATACACCGCCTAACACTCCAACACCTTTAAAACCTAAATCAAATGTTGCTTGAAGTGTATCTTCGTTAATTCCGCCCATGCCCACAACAAACTCGTCGAGATGATTTACATCAAAACCTTTCCCTTCATAACCTGCCTTGGATATCGAGCTAAAAACCGGACTTAAAAGCACATACTCAAAATTTCCTGAGCTATCAACAATATCCTCGATGCTATGAAAAGAACTTGACACTTTTAATTCCTTGTTTTCATAAACCTTCAAAGTAGCTTGTAGTGCATCTTCCAGGTTTAGTCTTGCTTGTTCCTGCAGATGGATACCTCTAAGAGCATATTCTTGAGTTAATTCATGGTGTTCGTGCAACATAATTCGGTTATAGAATTTTGGATCTATCTGATCTAAAAGTGCTCGATAACCATCAATACTGAAGCTAGGCTTTCTGAGGTGTAATCGCTCTAAACCCGCATCAAATAATGCGTTGATTTTGGTCGCTTCATCTTCGATAGCTCTCTCGGAAGTAAGTACAATTAGCATGTTCTTTTTTTATCGGCATTAGTAAAAGATTCGAGATATATTTCGAATCTTCTACTCATCACCATTTATATAAGATTATAGATATACTTCGCTACCTTTTTCTTTAAACTCCTCAGCCTTCTCTTTCATTCCTTCTTCGATGGCTTTTTGATCATCAATCTCTTTCTTGGCTGCATAATCACGTACCTCTTGAGATATTTTCATCGAACAGAATTTAGGCCCACACATACTACAGAAATGTGCAATTTTTGCTCCTTCGGCAGGTAGCGTTTCGTCATGATATTCTCTAGCTAATTCTGGATCCAGAGATAAGTTAAATTGATCTTCCCAACGGAACTCAAATCTAGCTTTACTCAACGCATCATCTCTATGCTGAGCTCCTGGATGTCCTTTGGCCAAATCTGCCGCGTGAGCTGCAAGCTTATACGTAATCACTCCAGTACGAACATCGTCCTTATTTGGTAATCCTAAATGTTCTTTTGGAGTTACATAACATAACATTGCCGTACCATACCATCCAATCATTGCTGCTCCAATTCCTGAAGTAATATGATCGTATCCTGGTGCAATATCTGTAGTTAAAGGCCCTAACGTATAGAAAGGAGCTTCTCCACAAGCTTCAAGTTGTTTGTCCATATTAGCCTTGATCATGTGCATAGGCACGTGACCTGGCCCTTCGATAAACGTTTGCACATCGTGCTTCCAGGCAATCTTGGTCAATTCACCTAAGGTTTCTAACTCTGCGAATTGCGCTTCATCATTAGCATCGGCAATACAACCTGGTCGTAATCCATCTCCTAGAGAAAAGGCTACATCGTAGGCTTTCATAATTTCACAGATCTCCTCAAAATGGGTATACAAAAAGCTCTCTTTATGATGAGCCAAACACCATTTTGCCATGATGGAACCTCCACGAGATACGATCCCAGTAATTCTCTTGGCAGTCATAGGAACATATGCCAAACGAACCCCAGCATGAATCGTAAAGTAATCCACACCTTGTTCTGCTTGTTCTATAAGTGTATCCTTAAAAATTTCCCAGGTAAGATCTTCGGCTTTACCGTCTACTTTTTCTAAGGCCTGATAAATAGGTACAGTACCTACTGGAACTGGAGAGTTACGTATGATCCATTCTCTGGTTTCATGAATATTTTTACCGGTAGATAAATCCATAATATTATCTGCTCCCCAACGACAAGCCCAAACCGCTTTCTCTACTTCTTCTTCGATACTAGAAGTGGTAGCAGAATTACCAATATTAGCATTGATTTTTACCAGGAAGTTTCTTCCCAAAATCATAGGTTCACTTTCTGGGTGGTTAATATTTGAAGGAATAACCGCTCTACCTCTTGCCACCTCATCTCTTACAAACTCGGGAGTAATTACATCAGGAATACTAGCTCCAAAATCCTGCCCTGGATGCTGTTTCGACAATCGTTTTGCTTCCTGTAATTTTTGATTTTCTCTTATCGCAACGTATTCCATCTCAGGAGTAATAATTCCCTGTTTGGCGTAATACATTTGAGATACATTCTTTCCTTTTTTGGCTCTCTTAGGCTTGCGGATATGATTAAATCTTAAGTGATCCAAACTCTCATCATTTAACCGCTCATTACAATATACAGAGGTAAAACTATCTAATTCTTCTACATCACCTCTATCTATAACCCACTGTTCTCTGATAGGTTCTATACCGTTATGAATATCAATCGTTTTGGAAGGATCAGTATATGGCCCACTAGTATCATAAACCGTTACGGGTTGATTTGGTGTCTTTTTTCCAGTAAAACTATCTGTGGTGTCTGAAAGTGAAATTTCCCGCATAGCCACATTGATTTGCGGATGAATTTTTCCTGGCACATAAATTTTTTGTGAGTTAGGAAATGGCTTTGTTGTGATGGTGTTCTCCTTGGGAGCGGTATCTTTTTTCTTCATCGGTATAAATTTTGAGTTTTGTGGTTTAGCAATAATTGATATAGTAGCAATCCTATCCTCCTTGAGTAGCCTGGATAATAGTAACTTCGTCTTTTTCTTTTAGTGTTAATTGTCTCCAGTTTTCTTTTGAAATCACTTCATTATTAACGGCAACAGCAATTCCGTTTGTAGAAATCTGTAACTCCGCCAGTAGCTTTTCAATAGAACTATCTTCTGAAATAGATTGAGACTGATTGTTTACGTTTATGGTCATATCATTTTTTGGATTAATCCATAAACTTTAGAAAGTATCTATACAACCAGGTTGATAAGAAAAATCACAACAAACTGAAGTGATCATAACTTTTCCCTTCGTCGGTACTAACCGCATCAGGTTCAAAGGGTATTTCTCAGACCAAAACCAATGTTAAGGACACCCCTAAAGCTTATTTATGATAAAAATACTTAATCTTCTAGTAACAAAGCCGCTAAAATTAATTTTTTAACGTTCTATTACTGAATTTATTCGAGTTTTAGATCAAAGATCGCCGTACTCTTTAAATTTGAATACAAAAATACAAGGTTATATTGATTTATTGTAACTTTAATACACTTAAAACAATGGTTTTGCATTTTTTAAGTTAGTAGTATTAGGTGAACAAGACAACATGAAGAACACTAAAAGATCAGTTACTTATAAAATTATAGCGGGTTACCTACTTGCCGGGCTACTTGCCGTTACTGCTTTTTGGGTTATTTATCAGCAGCTAAATAATTATACCCAGACGGCAGAGATGGAAAACTATAATAATGAAAAATTATTCTTAGTAGGTGAAGCGATCACTGGTCTGTATGAAGCAGAAAGCTTAACAAGAAATATTGTTCAAACTTATGACACCAATAAGTTCAAAACCTATAAGATCAAAATTGACACCATTCTAAATACCATTGATAAGGTATCACAAATCTCAGATGATACATTACAGACCCAAAAAATTGATAGTATAGAATCCTTAATTGATCGCAAGAATAAAAACCTCGAAGAGCTTATTAAAATCTATAAGCAACGCAAACAGAAAGGCTTATATGAAACCGCGATTGATGAGCTGAAAAAAGTAAATAAAAGTTTTGGGGGATACGAAGACTATGACGAAAGATTTAAAATCTATGACGACCGTACCAAAAGAGCATTGATTGATCTTCTGGAATACACAAAAAAAGATAATGCAAAACGGCTAACCAATCAAACCGTCGACTCTTTGGCAACTTCTGTAAAACAGGTACTTGTCGAGTTGGAAAAGAGAGACCAAAGGTACAAACGAGAAATCTCTGTTAAAGAGAATAATTTGCTTAAAAACGACCAGGTCATTACCAAACAACTTAGGGATTTGCTGGCAGCAATAGAACGCAATGAAAGAAATCAATATAGAGCAAGATTAGAGGCTTCTAATCGAATTTTAAACAACACCTCGAATATCATTATGATTATTGCGGTAATCAGTGTATTGATCGCCATCATCTTTCTGTTTTTGATTACCAAAGATATTTCTAAAAGTCAAAAATACCGGAACGAATTAGAATCCGAAAAAGCATATACCGAATCTCTTCTAAAAACAAGAGAATCCTTGATTAACACCGTTACTCATGATCTTCGCTCTCCACTTAATACCGTAATAGGGTATTCTGATCTTTTGGAGAGAACAGGTTTAAGCAATAAACAAAAGCACTATTTGGGACACCTCAAAAAGTCTTCTGATTATATTCTTCATTTGGTGAATGACCTTTTGGACTTATCAAAACTGGAAGCGGGCAAAATGATTATCGAAGAACTGCCTTTTTCTCCCAAAAAATTAATAGAAAATACCATTTCTAGTGTTATTCCTGTTAACGATAAAAAGAATCTGGATATTCAGATCATTACCGATGACTTATTAAAAAAGCAATACATCAGTGATCCTTTTCGAATTAAGCAGGTTCTTACCAATCTACTTCACAATGCATATAAGTTTACTGATGAAGGATCTATTATAGTAGAAAGCACAATAATTGAAAATGGCCTTTCTGAAAAACAATTGGTAATTGCGGTAAAAGATACAGGAATAGGAATTACCGCAGAGCAACAGCAAGTCATTTTTGAAGAATTCTCTCAGGGAGATGATGATACCGAAAAGAAATTTGGTGGCTTTGGATTAGGACTGTCGATTACCAAGAAAATTATACAATTGCTAAACGGTAAAATCACCTTAAAAAGTGAGCCGGAAGAGGGGAGTATTTTTACCATATATATCCCAATAAAACTATCTAACTCTTTGGTTCCTGAAGAAGAAACTGAAGTGCTTGAAATACAAAACTTTTCTAATAAAAAGGTATTAATTGTTGATGACGACCCTAGTCAACTATCCCTAACAAGTGAGGTAGCTACACTAGCTGGTCTGGCGTATGACGTTTGCGGAAACGGACTTGAAGCCGTTGCTTTGCTAGAGAAAAACGACTATGATTTGGTTTTGACCGATATACAAATGCCTAAAATGGATGGTTTTGTACTCATTAAAACCATAAAAGAAGAGTTGAAAAAAGAGAACTTACCCGTGATTGCCTTATCTGGAAGAACAGATACTTCTGTCTCTGAATATCAGGAAGCAGGATTCTCGGGAAATTTAAGAAAACCATATGCTCCCAAAGAATTGATCGACCTTATTGCCAGGATATTAAATGTTGATCTTATTGAATATGAAAACGAGATGCCTAGTCTTTCGGATTCAGAAGAATATTCTCTGAATGATCTAATGCTTTTCGCCCACGGGGATTCTGACTCTTTATACGCTATTCTGGATACTTTTTATGAGAGTACTGTCGATAATATTGAAGATCTAAAGGCTATGGTATCCAAAAAGAATATCAACCAGATCAAGAAGATTGCTCATAAAATGCTTCCAATGTTTAAGCAAATAAAAGCTAAAGAAGTAGTTCCTGTTTTGACTCGACTAGAGCACCCTGAACAGTATGACATGAACGATTCGGAAGTTCTTGAGCTTGCCCAAAAAGCAATAAGCAGTATAGAAAGTCTAATCGACAAGCTTAAAGTAGAAAACTAAAGACTGATATCGTATTGCTTCAGCTTATTGTACAACGTTTTCCTATCAATAGATAACATTCGAGCTGCCTTTGCCTTGTTTCCGTTTGCCTTTTCTAAAGCATCCAATATTAACTCTTGCTCATTTTGATTCTTAAACAATCCATAGGTTTGCTTAGAATTATGAGTAGCATATGCAATATCCTGAGGCAAAATACTTAAGGTGATCATTTCGTCCTGAGACAGAAGCACAGAACGTTTAACAATATTCTTTAGCTCCCTAAGGTTTCCTGGCCAAGTATAATTTTTGAATGCTTCTAGCACCTCATCCGCAAACCCTACAACATGTTTGTCCAGTTCTGCATTCGACTCTTCCAAAAAGTGATTCGCAAAAAGCATCAAATCTTCAATTCTATCTTTTAACGGAGGTACTTTGATGGAAAACTCATTCAATCTATGATATAAATCTTCTCTAAACTCTCCTTCTTTTACAGCAAGGCTTAAGTCTTCGTTGGTTGCTGCAATTACTCTTATATCTACTTCAATTTCCTTATTGCTTCCAACAGGTTTTATTCTTCTTTCTTGAAGTGCTCTAAGTAACTGCACTTGTAATTCGTAACTTAAATTTCCGATTTCGTCCAAAAATAATGTTCCTCCATTAGCGGCTTCAAAATGTCCGACTTTATCGTTTACCGCACCGGTAAAAGAGCCTTTGATATGACCAAAGAATTCGCTTGAGGCAATTTCTTTTGGTATAGCCCCACAATCTACAGCAACAAAGGGTTTTTCTGATCTTTTACTAGCCTTATGAATACTACTAGCCACATATTCTTTTCCTGTTCCACTATCTCCAACTACAAGAACCGACATGCGAGTAGGAGCTACCAAAGCCACATATTCATTCAATTTTTTTGAGGCATCACTAACCCCACGTACAAAACTATCACCAGAAGATGCTGGCACCTCTTTGGTCTGTATTTCCTTTTTTTGAGGTTTAGTCTCTACGGCACCTCTGCCATTCAAAGCTTTTTCAATGGTTTGTAAAATCGTATCGGGATTAAATGGTTTTGACACATAGTCAAAAGCTCCTTGTTTGATCGCATTAACCGCCATATTGATTTCGGCATATCCGGTCATTATAATCACCTGTGTATTTTGATTACTTGTCAAAATTTCTTCAAGCAACGTAATACCATCACGATCTGGAAGTCTCACATCTGCTAAAACAACATCAAAAGTATCCTCTTTAATTTTGGCCACAGCCTCATTACCAGAAAATGCAGTAACGACCTGGTATTCCTTTTTTTCTAAGAAGGTCTTAAGCATTGTACAAAAAGCAACATCATCCTCTACAATAAGTATTTTTGACATATTCGGTAATTTATTAAGCAAATCTGTGTTATAAAAGTACAATTTAATACAGTTCGTTCGAATAAAAACATAAAAAAAGAGACCCTTGGGAATGAGTCTCTTTTTTAGCACTAAACAACTTTATATCGTCCTTTGGTTGCAAAACGATATCCTTTTTCTACCCCTAGATTTAAGATTTATTGTCGTTTGGCGTTATCCATTCGCCCGTAGCGCTTGCAAATACAACTTTGTTGTTGTTATCGTTATCATGCAAAAGCATCTTATACGTGTTGTCTTTTGACAAATATGCTCTTACAATTTTAAATTCTTTATAATCTCTTACTGCTGCTTGTTGCACCAGTAGTGACATCTCTGATGTTGTAATTTCAGTATACTCTTGATGCTCTTGTTCATACTCTCTAAACTCAAATCCATCATTTACAGCTAATTCATCCTGAGCTAAAACACCCTGTGCTGAAAAAATACTTACTACAATTGCTACTATCATTGGTAACTTTTTCATGGGTTTTATAAAAGTCATTTCTACAATATGTATATAGTAATAATTGTTCCAATTCTTTAAAACAAGCATAAAAACATATAAATAATTAATATTCAGTGTTTTATATATTTTAAAAAAAGAAAAAATCCTTAAAAAACTGTAGAATACACACAAAAGTGTAGAAATATTACACACTTTTGTGTAATGCACTTCTAAAACAAAGGTTTTTTACGGTTGGTTTTCTTCAAAGACTGTTTGCGTTTGGCATCCAATCTCTTCTTTACTGATAGTTTAGAGGGCTTGGTAGGTTTTCTTTTTTAGAAACTTTTACATTTATTTTCAAAAGCTCGACCAATCTTTTGATCGCTAATTCTTTATTTCTATGTTGACTCCTACTATCGCTACAAAACAAGATCAAATCCCCTGCCTTGGTTAATCTGGATGATAATTTTTGCTGCAGCATTAACTTTTCTGCATCTGTGAGTCCAAAAGAAGATTCAATATTGAAACTCAATGCTATTTTAGAAGATACTTTATTAACGTGTTGCCCACCCGCACCAGAGCTCCGTACAGCTTTAAAATTTAATTCACCTATGATTACACCAATATTCACGAAAAAAGCGTTGCCTGATGTGCAGATTTCAGCAAATCATTCACGGTTTTTACCGGATTAAACGTAGTCAAAGGAACTTCTACAAAAACACTAATCCAATTTGACATAGCGCCATTCCATAACCCTGGCAACTCTAAGGCCTTAAGCATTTTGCCATTCATCGTTTTTTTGGTAATAAATCCCGCTTCAGGATCCACAAAATCTAACAAATTAAACTTAACCCCTTTATAATCTCTCACCCCACATACCAAATCTACCGGATTAAAATGTGTAGCACTATTCAAAATCTCAAACTGTCGATGATCATCTTTATCGATTTGAGCAGTTTCTATAATCTGTAATACCAATCTTCCATTTTCCTTTTTGACCCAAAATGGTCCCCCACCGGGTTCTCCTTCGTTGATTACCATACCACAAACTCGTATAGGTCGATTGAGGGATTCTCTTAGAAATTGGAGTTTGTATTTTTCGGAGAACTTATCAAAATCTAACGGTAGTCTTACATTTAATTGTTGAACCAGGAATTTTTTAATGTCCGTAAGCTCTGCTTCCGTTGGAGTCTTTTCGTCTAGCGCTTGCAAAATTCTAAAAACTTCGTCTTGGATTTCCAGCAACTTACCAGCTAACACCTTTTTAAAACCAGTTACCTCATCCTGATACTTACGGACAACTACATTATCAATATTTTTAATATAGATGATATCAGCATCCAAGTCATCCAGGTTTTCGATTAAAGCACCGTGTCCTCCTGGTCTAAAAAACAGACAACCATTATCGGTTCTGAAAGGTTCATTATTTTCATCTACCGCTATAGTGTCTGTATCCGGTTTCTGAAAAGAATATGAAATTTGAAAATTGGTATTCGTTTTTTCTTCTACCTTCTTTTTAATTCTTTCAAACTCTCCCTTAAACGCCTTTAAATGCTCCTTAGAAATCGTAAAATGTAATTTTGAGTCTCCATTTTCATTGGTGTTATAGCCTGCTGCTTCATACAAATGCTCTTCAAAAGCTGTAGCAATACTCTCGTCGTATTTATGAAAAGGAAGCAATCCTTTGGGATAAACCCCAAAGTTTAGCCCTTTTTCCTTTAACATCATTTCTACAAAAATATGAAGCTGTCTACCTTCTGATAGCGATTCAAATTTTGGATAAACATCTTTTACCTTTTCCATTACTGTATGGTAAAAAGGAAACTTCTCTAGTCCTATCAAAAACAGTCGAATTGCATTTGCTTTTTCGTGATTGGTATAGGAGTTTAAGCTTTCTTTTTTGAAATCATAATTATCGAGGAAACGAAATAGTTCCTTAAACATACGAGATGCCGCACCAGACGCAGGAACAAACTTTATGGTATCAAGATGCGCAGATCTTGAATTATATAATTTGGTAAGTTCAGACTGATAATGATCAGAAAACTTAAGTATTCCATTTTCAAGCGTTGCTGCATGTCTTAAAGAAACGAAAGGTATCTCATTTTTAAAAGTTTCTATTTGGGATAAAACTTTATCCACCGTTAAACCTTTAGATTTTATGAGTTTAATGTCTTTATCTGTAATATTCACTTTGTTATTTTATTAATTAGTCAATAATTTAAAAAGGCATTAATATCCGTGTTTACTTGTATCAAGATAAGTTAAAAGATATAAAACCTAACTATTTCTCGACGAAATTTGATATAAATACTTTCTTTCTACGTGTTATAAAGCTACACTTTGTTACCCGTCTACAATAGCTTTTTATCTGTTCAAAAGGGAACCACATAAACACATGTAAACCCTTCAAATTCGTTGTAAATGAGATCAAAATCGTTGGTTTGATTATCATAGTTTACTTTTGCATGTATGAGAGGAGAACTAAAATCGAAAGAACCAACTTCAATATGCTGTTCAAAACTTAAGCCCGGTGTTGCATACAACTTATAAAGAGCTTCTTTGACTCCCCAAAGAATGGTAAATGCTCTGGTATGATCCAATTGTTGATCCTGAATAAAAGATTGTTCGGTTTCAGAAACAAATTTGTGAGATATTCTATTAATTTTTTCGCGTTGTTTCTCAATATCTATCCCAACAGGTTTATTACTAATAATAATTCCTGAAAAATTATAGGAGTGCGTAATTGAAATGAAATTTTCATCTTTCAAATGCGGTTTCCCAAAATCATCATAAAACAAATCAAAATCACTGTAATTTGCTTCCGCTAAAAGGTGACGTATACTCATAAAACCTCTGCGATGCATTTCTGATTTCATCCCGTTCACTCTTTCTCTGCAATGTGGAGTTAATGCTATTCCTTCCGCCAGTGTTTCATAAGATTCTTCAATCTTCCAAATCAACACTTTAGTACTTTGATCTACTGTTATAGTTTTGTAAAGAGGCATTTAAAGTATTAAAGTTATTATGTACCTTTGCAAACTGAAAATCGAAAGAACGCTTCTCAGATTTTCTGACAACGAATTTAGAACAATTTAGTGCTAAATACCAAAAAGCACTGGACATACATAAAAACAAATATTATGAGTACTAAAACGGCACCTTATGTTCCTTATAAAGTAAAAGATATTTCTCTTGCAGGATGGGGAAGAAAAGAAATTGAATTGGCAGAAGCAGAAATGCCAGGATTAATGTCTTTACGTGAAGAATATAAAGACGAACAACCACTTAAAGGAGCTAGAATTGCAGGGTGTTTACACATGACGATACAGACTGCGGTATTAATAGAAACACTAGTAGCTTTAGGAGCAGAGGTTACCTGGAGTTCTTGTAATATCTTTTCTACACAGGATCAGGCAGCAGCTGCTATTGCCGATGCAGGAATTCCTGTTTACGCCTGGAAAGGAATGAATGAAGAAGAATTTGACTGGTGTATTGAGCAAACCCTTTTCTTTGGAGAAGATCGTAAACCTCTTAATATGATTCTTGATGATGGAGGCGATCTTACCAATATGGTATTAGACAAATACCCTGAACTAGTAGATAATATCAAAGGATTATCTGAGGAAACCACTACTGGTGTTCATCGTTTATACGAAAGAATGAAAAACGGAACATTGCCGATGCCTGCTATAAACGTTAATGACTCTGTGACTAAGTCCAAATTCGATAACAAGTATGGATGTCGCGAAAGTGCTGTTGATGCTATCCGTCGCGCTACCGATACTATGCTTGCTGGTAAGCGTGTTGTAGTTTGTGGATATGGAGATGTAGGTAAAGGTACTGCTGCATCATTTAGAGGAGCTGGTTCTATCGTTACCGTAACAGAAATCGATCCTATCTGTGCTTTGCAAGCTGCGATGGATGGATATGAAGTAAAGAAACTGGATACTGTTATTGGTAAAGCAGATGTGGTAATTACTACTACTGGAAATAAAGATATCGTTCAAGGACAACACTTCAAAGCGTTAAAAGACAAAGCAATTGTTTGTAACATTGGTCACTTTGATAATGAAATCGATATGGCATGGTTAAATGACAATTATGGAAACACCAAAGACGAGATCAAACCTCAAGTAGATAAATATACTATTGACGGAAAAGATGTGATCATCCTGGCAGAAGGTCGTTTGGTAAATCTTGGTTGTGCTACAGGACACCCTAGTTTTGTAATGAGTAATTCTTTTACCAACCAGACTTTGGCACAAATAGAGCTTTGGAATAACTCTGAAAATTATAAAAATGAAGTGTATATGCTACCTAAACACCTTGATGAAAAGGTAGCAAAACTACACTTAGCGCGTTTAGGAGTTGAATTAGAAACGTTAAGACCAGAGCAAGCTGAGTATATTGGTGTTACTGTTGAAGGACCATTTAAACCAGAATACTACAGATACTAGAATAATATTGTTTATCACAATAATTCAAAATGACCCTCAGTAGAGGGTTATTTTTTTATAACCAAGTTTTAACTACATTTAGAAAGCATAATTAAAACGCTATGAGGCTTTTTTTAGTTTTTGGTTAGTAAGTATTACTGTTTTTTCACAAAACAACGAGGAAGTATTTCAAACGATTAAAACACAATTTGAGACCATTACGAACCTAAAGGAAGAAGAATTGTTACAAGAAAAAACCAATTCTTATTCCTGTCCTGATCAAAGTTTACAAGGGATTTTATCATATTTCTATCAAGGCTCCGAGCTTCAACTAATCACACATACTCTTGATCAAGGACATCATTCTGTAACTTATCATTATTACATCAATAACGACTTACTTTTTTTCTGTTTTATCGAAGAAGGTTTTGATAACGATCAATCGATCTATGACAGTACGAATCAAAATTTGATAGCAACCAATGAAAACTGGAACGTTATTCAAAAAAGAATTTATTTTTTAAGGAAACCCCCATTAAATGCCTACTAAAAGAATACGGAAGTAAAGATATAACAGAGCAGATGCAATCCTACGATTTGCCTATTGCAAATTATTTTAAAAACAAGCAAGTCGACTGTACTGAAGAGGAAATACAAAAAATCAAACAAACATATCTTGAACTTACCAACCCGATTAAAAACCTATGTTTGCTCGAGTATTAAACAAAAAATCCCTTTTTTAATTAAAAAAAGGGATTCTCTTTTTGTATGATATAATCATTTAATCTAACTCTGCTACCAGGCAATCCTCATAAGAAGCAATTTTGTTTTGAATCATCGCTAAACCTTCGCTTCTGGAAGTCATAGGATCTATTTTTACAGTATCTCCATTTGGCAAATGCATTACATAAAATCCGTCTTTAAAAGAAGAAAGTTTGATCACCTCGCCATTAGGCTTTATTGCACTCCATGATTTATGAGTAGGGCTATATACCAAATCCAGTTTATCCCCTTTTCTTTCGCCCTCTATAACCTTTATTTGCATTCTGTTTTTTGTCGCGATCATCTCAAAAGTATTTCCATCTTTTTCAACAACTTGCATCTCCATCTCTCCTTCATTCATTGCTAAAGGATTAGAACCGCTCCAAAATTCAATTACGTTAAAGATTAATACATCCCCAACAAAGAACAATCCATAAACAGGTATGATATTAAACACCCAAAAAATAAGGTTATCCAAGAACTTGCTATCAGTTAATCCATCATTCCAATCTCTAAGACCATTGAATGCCGAGAAAGAACCCAAACAACTAGAAAATAGAATCGAAGCCGACAATAAAGTACACACAGTTAGTTTTTTCATAATTAAGAATTTTAATGATTTATGTAATTAAAGTTAAACTAACTTTTTCGAATACCCTATTTTTTATTCGCCAATTCAAAATATGTAGGAACTAAAAAACCCTTTTCATTTTCATGAAAAGGGTTCCTATATATTACAAAGGAAAGTCCTTATGCTTCAAATGGAACTATAGAAACATAAGATTTATTATCTTTCTTTTTAGTAAACTTTACGATACCATCTACTTTGGCATGTAAGGTGTGATCTTTACCAGCATAAACATTTTCTCCTGGCTTGTGGGCTGTACCTCTTTGTCTTACAATGATGTTACCAGCCACGGCAGCTTGTCCACCAAATATCTTTACACCTAAGCGTTTCGATTCTGATTCTCTACCGTTCTTCGAACTACCAACTCCTTTTTTATGAGCCATTTTCTTTAGGTTTTATATTGTTAATACTAAACAGGGTGTACCTGCTATTTATTTATTTTCCTTGTAAAGCTTCTATTAACTCAGCTTTCTTCATAGAAGAAATTCCTGAAATTCCTTGAGCTTTAGCCATCTCCTTCAATTCAGCTACAGTTTTAGAGCTTAAATCTTCTGCTCCTGTTGCTTTAGGTTTAGCTTCTGCTTTTGGAGCAGCTTCTTTTACTGCTTTTTCAGCTTTCGCTTTAGGTTCTGCTTTTTTAGTCTCTTTCTTAGGAGCAGCTTTCTTAGCTCCAGAAGTTACGATGTCTTCAATAATAATCTCTGTTAGAGATTGACGGTGACCATTCTTAACACGGTAACCTTTACGTCTCTTTTTCTTGAAAACAATAACTTTATCACCTTTTAGGTGTCTTGTAATCTTGGCTCCTACTTGAGCTCCTTCTATAACTGGGGCGCCTAGAGTAACCTTGTCTCCGTCTGCTGCAAGAAGAACTTTATCGAAAGCAACTTTATCACCTTCTTCTCCTGCTAAACGATGTACAAATACTTTTTGGTCTTTCGCAACTTTAAATTGCTGCCCTGCTATCTCTACAATTGCGTACATAGCGTAACGTTTAATTAATTATGTTAAATATAAGAACATGCCTATTCGATAGGCGGGTGCAAATATACTGCTAATTAATTAAATGCCAAATATTTTTATGCCTCAACCGGGGAAGAATGATGATTTTTTCTGGGATTCCAACTTTCTTTAAATAATTGCATAAAGGAAAGCGTCAAAACGAAGGTAGTAGCGAATCCCATTATTGCAGCTATAAATACCACTATACCTACACCAACGTGATAATGAGAACTCCAATTGGCAAGCATTTCTGGCAAGAAGTCGGTTTGGATATTGGTTACATATACCGCAAAAAACGCAGTAAATATAAGAGTAGCATTAAACCCTGTAAGAAGACCTGTCATAAATCCTTTCTGGTAGTCAAACTCTTTTCGTTTTTCTTCTTTATATATTTTCATTGCCCTATATAGTCCAAAAGCAACGATCACCCCATTTCCAAGACTAAACACAGGGTTGGTTTGCACTCCAAACAAGGACAAAATTAAAAAGTAAGCAATAAGTCCAATTGCTATATAAACACCATACTTAACAGGGATCGCTGACATTTTCATCTCTTCATTTTTTAGGATTTGTAATTTAAAATTAAGAAATTTAAGAGTTTTTTAACCTTAAAAGCTTGTTAATTTATTGTTTTTGAACCTTTTAAGTCAAAGCACTTTTTTTACACACAAACTGTAACAAAATCACATTTTTAAACACAAATCCTTAAAACAAAATTATTACTAATGAAAAAGAAATTTTACGCAATTGCATGTGGGCTTATGATTACTGCATTCGCATTTGCACAAGAAGTGAAGTTTACAGAGTATGACCTAGACAACGGTCTTCATGTAATTCTACACCAAGAAAACAAAGCTCCGGTAGTAACCGTGGGTGTCATGTATCATGTTGGGGCAAAAGATGAGGAAAAAGGAAGAACAGGATTTGCTCATTTCTTTGAGCACTTATTATTTGAAGGAACCAAAAATATCGAAAGAGGTAAGTGGTTTGATATTGTTTCTGCAAACGGAGGAAGAAATAATGCAAATACTACACAAGATAGAACGTATTATTACGAAACATTACCTTCTAACAATTTAGAACTAGCTTTATGGATGGAATCTGAAAGAATGTTACATCCTGTGATTAACAAAATTGGTGTAGACACACAAAACGAAGTTGTAAAGGAAGAAAAGAGACAACGTATTGATAATGCACCTTACGGAAAAATCATTTATCAAACTGGTACCAGCAAATATCTTTTCAAAAAACACCCATATGGACAGTCTGTGATTGGTAGCATGGAGGATTTGGATGCAGCTAAGTTGGATGAGTTTATCGCTTTTAATCAAAAATTTTATAACCCAAACAATGCTACTCTTGTTGTCGCTGGTGATATCCAAATCGAGAATGCGAAAAAAATGATTGCTGATTATTTTGGGGACATCAAAAACAACGGTGAAAAAATCATAAGAACGGTAATAAAAGAAGATCCTATTACTACCGAAATAAAGGCTACAGAAACGGATGCTAACATTCAGCTTCCTGCAAAAGTATTGGTATATAGAACTCCAAAGCAAACAGATAGAGATACTTATGTTTTAAACTACATTTCTACCATACTTACAGGAGGTAATAGTTCTAGGATGTACAAAAACATGGTGGAAGACAAAAAAGTGGCTTTGCAAGTATTTGCTTTTGCCAACGCACAAGAAGATTATGGTACATATACTATGGTTGCGCTACCCTTGGGACAAGTAGGTTTGGACAAGTTACAGGCTGAAATGGATGCTGAAATCGAGAAATTACAAAACGAATTAATCACTGAAAGAGAATTTCAGAAATTACAAAATCAGTTCGAAAACAACTTTGTAAACTCCAATTCAAGCATAGAAGGTATTGCAAGTTCCTTGGCTACCTATAATGTACTTTATGGTAATACCGATCTTATCAATAAGGAAATTGAAATTTACAGATCTATTACACGAGAGGATATTCAAAAGGTGGCTAAGAAATATCTTAACAAAAACCAACGTCTTAATCTTGATTACGTTTCAGAGTCAAGTAAATAATACAAAGCATCATCGAAATGAAAAAAAATATCATATACTTAGTCGCATTTTTATTGACTGTTATCAGTGTAAATGCGCAGATCGACAGATCTAAAATGCCTAAATCAGGACCTACTCCTACTATTAATTTGGGAGAGCCTTTTACTTTTAAAATGGGTAATGGTCTTACCGTTTTGGTTGTAGAGAATCATAAGTTACCAAGAGTAAGTGTAAGCTTATCTCTAGACAATCCTCCTAACGCTGAAGGTGAAAAAGCTGGAATCAGTGCGATCACTTCCGGAATGATGGGAAAAGGAACAAAAAGCATCGATAAGGATACATTTAACGAAGAAGTAGATTTTCTTGGAGCATCCTTAGATATCGGTACTCAAGGTGGGTTTGCCCAATCACTTTCAAAGTACACGGATCGAATTATCGAACTATTCGCTGACGCCACCCTTCATCCAAAATTCACGCAAGAAGAGTTGGATCTTGAAAAGAAAAAACTCATTGAAGGAATCAAAACTGGCGAAAACAGCGCAGAGGCTGTTGCTCAAAGAGTAAGAGCAGTTTTGGCTTATGGTAAAAACCATCCGGCTGGAGAATACATTACAGAAAAGACCGTAAATAACATTAGCCTAAGTGATATAGAAACGTATTACAGAATGAATTTTGTTCCTTCTTCAGCTTACATGGTAATTAGCGGAGATATCACTACGGATAAAGCTAAAAAATTAGTTGAAAAACACTTTACTTCCTGGACAGCAGGAAAAGCACCTTCTTTTACCTTGCCAGAGGTAAGAGATGCTCAATATCGACAAATCAATTTTGTAGATATGCCAAATGCTGTACAGACCGAGGTAGCTGTGATGAATATCACTGATCTTAAAATAGCAGACGAAGATCACCATGCTGCATTGGTTGCCAACTACATTCTTGGTGGTTCTTTTGGAAGCTATATCAATATGAACCTAAGAGAAGAGCATGGATATACCTACGGAGCCAGAACCAGGTTTCCAAGAGAGAAGTATCACAATTCTGCTTTCAGTGCTACTACAAAGGTTAGAAATATGGTTACCGATAGCTCTGTTGTTGAGATTCTAAAAGAAATCAAAAGAATCAGAACAGAAGATGTAGATGACGAGATCCTTAAAAATGCCAAAGCGAAATTCTTAGGAGAGTTCATTCTAGCTTCAGAAAGCGATAGAACCATCGCCCGAAGAAGTATTAACATCAAAACTCAAGACCTTCCAAAAGATTTTTACGAAACTTTTATTGCTAAGATTAATGCGGTAAGTAAAGCAGATGTAAAAAGAGTAGCTAACAAATACTTCAATGTAGACAAGGCAAGAATTGTTTTGGTAGGTAAAGGAAGTGATGTGCTAGAAAACCTTGAAAAAGTAACTTTTGATGGTAAAAAGGTGCCTATTTTATACTTTGATAAATACGGAAGTAAAACGGAAAAGCCTGATTATAATGCAGCATTACCAGAAGGTGTTACTGGCCAATCTGTGTTAGATACCTATTTTAAAAATATCGGTGGTAAAGAAAAACTAGAAGCGGTGCAATCTGTTTTCACAACTGCAGAAGCTGCATTTAATGGAAACACACTTGGGCTAGTTGCAAAAACTACGGCAAAAAATCAATCTTTAATCGAAGTGAAATTTGGTGCAATAACTGCTCAAAAAGTAGTTTTTGATGGTACTACTGGATATGTAATGGCTCAAGGACAGCGTATTGATTACACCGAAGACCAAATAAAAGAAGCCAAAGCAGACTCTTATCCTTTTTCAGAGCTTAAAAATGCTTCAGCAAAATTAGAGGGCACACAACCTTATGATGGTGGCAAAGCCTATGCTGTAAAATTAAGCGATAAGAAAACAGCATTCTTTGATACCGAAACTGGTTTAAAAGTAAAAGAAGTAACTATACAAGAACAAGGCGGACAAAAAATACCTGTTACGGTAATGTATAGCGATTACAAAGAAGTAAATGGAATTAAATTTCCGTTTACTATATCACAAGCTTTAGGGCCTCAAAAAATTGATTTTGTAGTAAAAGAAATCAAAATCAACGAAGGAGTAACCGACGAGGATTTTAAATAAAATTCTAATAGCATAAATATGATAAAGGTTCGTTTGCAAAAACGGACCTTTATTTATTTCTATTAGTCAAATACACCCCAAAAATTATCACTCCCGAAGCCAATAATTGATATAAAGAAAATTTTTCATTGTCCCATAATCCCCACACCAAAGCAATAATAGGCATCGTATAGGTTACCGAACTGGCAAATACAGGTGTACTTATTTGTACTAATTTATTAAACATTAACTTAGCTATCCCAGTACCTATCACCGCCAATACTGCCATATAACCAATACTCATTTGTATATCACGGTTCGAAAACATTTCACTCCTGAAGAAATCAGCAAAGAAAAGTACAATTAGCGCTGGAAAAAATAGAACTACAAAATTACCATTGGCAATCGCCATCGGAGAAACATGTTGCAAGTACCGTTTGATGATATTTACATTTAGTCCATATCCAAAAGTCGCTATGATCACCAAAAGTGCATACTCATAATTTTGATCGGGATTAATAATTGCCCCCTCCCATATCAAACCAACACAACCAATAAAACCAATGATAACCCCTACCAATTGATTTTTATAAAATCGTGTAGCAAAAAACAATATTCCCAGTACAAAGGTGATCAAAGGAGTTAGCGAGTTCAATATTGAGGTGATCCCGCTATCGATTTCAGTTTCGGCAAAAGCAAACAAAAATGCCGGAATAAATGTTCCTACAAGTGCAGAAATAGCAATCCATTTCCATTCTTTGGCTTGAATGGTTTTGATACTTCTAAAACCGATAGAAAATAAAAACAATGCAGCAAATACAGTTCTTAGAGCCCCCAGCTGCATTGGAGTCAGACCGATTAAGGCTTTTTTGATTAGGATAAATGAACTACCCCAAATAAGAGATAGAACAGCAAGGTAAATCCATTTTACTTTTGTGGTTGGCATGTATTTTCCCCTTAATGTTAAGCAGCAAAAATGGTAAAAATCCTGACGACCAGAAGGGGTTTAAAGAGAAAATTAACTTACATTTAGCTTTCATTTATATTCTTCATCCCAACGAAGACTCTCAATCAAATGTTTCATATCGTTTCGCAAGTAATCTGCAGCAGGTAGAATTGAGTCGTAGTTTGGTTTCGCTCTAAAATAAATAGATCCCACAACAAAGTGTTGAACACTATCGGTTAAATAAAACTGAGATTGAGAAGCTGCATCTCCTGTAACCTCATAAAACATACCATACACTTTGTTTTCGGCATCGATATAAGGTTCTTGAGTGATCCCATCAGCTTTGATAAAGTGCTCCTGAGTAAGATTCTGAGCATCTCTTAACAAAGAATCAAGGTTGTTTCCCACCGGGAAATAAGAGATATACAACGTAGCTCGTAGTTTTTTATAATCCAGATCATACCAGCAATTCTTATTTCTTCTGGCTTTACGCAATTCTGAAAATTCATTTTTTTCAAATGTATACGGACAAGGAAGCTCCACCTTTTTATATATAGGTTCTGGATAACTCAATCGTAACATTCCCTTTGGCTTTGGGATTACTTCTCCTCCACAAGACATCATCAATAACGATGCAATCACAAATAGTAAGATTCTAAATTCTCGATTCATTCAGTTATAGTTAACTTCACTTGTTTAATTCGTTTTCTATCCAAAGATTCTACTTTGAAAACATAAGCTCCCAAAGTAATTTGCTCACCTCGTTTTGGGAAACTCCCGGATATTTCCAAAAGTAAGCCTGCAATGGTCTCGGCATCTCCTTTCCTTTCTTCAAAAATCTTATTGTCTTCTAACTTCAATACTCTGTAAAAATCTTTGAGCGCTGTTCTTCCCTCAAATACATAATTCTGATCATCTAGTTTAGAATACACCAGGTCCTCATCATCAAACTCGTCACTAATATCCCCCACAATTTCTTCAATGATATCTTCTAATGAAATAAGCCCACTAGTCCCACCATATTCGTCTACTACAATCGCCAAATGATTCTTCTTATTTTTAAAATCATTGAGAAGGTCATCCAATTTTTTATTTTCCGGAACAAAATACGGATCTCTAATTAAACTCACCCAATCAAAGTCCGTTTTAGCAATATGTGGCAAAAGATCTTTTGCATAAAGAATTCCCACAACTTTATCTATACTTTCTTCATAAACCGGAATACGAGAATATCCATTTTGAACGATCTCAGGAAGTATTTCTTTATATTTTGCTTCCGCATTAAGCGCAAAAATATCTATCCTAGGACGCATTACTTGTTTGGTATCTGTATTTCCAAAAGAAACGATTCCTTCTAGAATTTTTTTCTCTTCCACAGTAGTATCCTGATCCGAAGTAAGTTCTAAAGCCTGAGATAATTGATCTACACTGATGTTTGATTTTTGTTTCCCCAATCGATTATGAATCCGAACTGTAAATCGACTCATAGGAACACTAATCGGAGTTAATACCCAATCCAATACACCTAAAGGTCTGGACATAAATTTAGCAAACTTCACTTTGTTTCTACTGGCGTATATTTTTGGTAAAATTTCACCAAAAAGTAAAATCAAAAAGGTAACCACTCCAACCTCAACAAAAAATCGCAATTTGAACCAATCCAAATCGAAGAGCACAATATTGTCTAAACTCTTAAAATAGATTTTCCCTAGGGAATCAAACAACAGTACTATGGCTATGTTGATAAAATTATTCGCTACCAATATGGTTGCCAAAAGTTTTTTCGGCTTATTAAGCAGCTTGGATACTATACTAAGGTTTTTAGAATTCGACGCTTCCCCTTCTTCTTTGATATCTGAAGACGTTAATGAGAATAAGGCAACCTCGCTACCAGAAATTAACGCCGAAAAAACAAGCAGAATTAGTAATGCCACTACATTCAAAGTGTGCATCGCATCAAAGAAGAATAAAAAGGTAAATAAGGATTCGGGATCAGGGTCCAAATTATATTGGTTTAGTTAAACTTGCTTAGAATGGAAGATCGTCTTCTTCCATATCTGGTGTACTAGATGAACCTTGCTGTGGTGCAGCAACAGGAGCATTCATATTTGTTGTTTGCTGAGGAGTAGTCCCAACAGATTGCGCTTCGTTCTTAGGGGTTAGAAAAGTAAAATCTGTACATTGTATTTCTGTACTATATCTATCTTTACCCTGTTCGTCTTGCCATTTTCTAGTTTTCAAACGGCCTTCTATATATATTTTATCTCCTTTATTGAGATATTTTTCGCAAATTTCGGCAGCTTTATTTCGAACTACGATATTGTGCCATTCGGTAGAGGTCACTCTTTCGCCTGTCGTTTTATTTACATACGAATCATTTGTTGCCAAAGGGAACCTCCCAATGCAACCTCCTCCTTCAAAATAATGCATCTTTACTTCATCTCCTGTATGCCCAATGAGCATTACTTTATTTAGTGTACCTGACATTTTCTGTTTGTTATTAATAGTAAATGTAATAAAAAAGGATCATACCTTAAAAAACGAATCTATAAAATTACCTAACAATATAGGAACCGGATAATTGTGTATTTCTTGACGATTTACATTTTTTTGTATTCCTTGAAGCACCGGGTTTGTATCCGTTTTAATAATAAAAAATCGGGTATAGATATGTTGATGCGATAATTTGTGAACGATTGGTTCTTCTGTAAAGGGAGTAATGATATACTCGCCACCATTTATCATTTCTTTAAATGTTTGCGTACCTGGAATCGTATCTACAGTACATTTTTCATCTTCTATCAAGGGGAACTCATATAAACCTTCCCATATTCCTTTCCCCAAACGTTGTTGTAACACGGTTTGGTTACCATTATCATAAACCAGGTAGTTGAAATACCTTTTTTTACTTTTACCTTCTTTAGCTTTACAGGCAATTCACCTGTAGTTCCTTTATCTAAGCTCACACAACTATCATTAAGCGGACAAACAATACAATATGGATTTTTTGGTTTGCATTGTAGAGCACCAAATTCCATGATGGCCTGGTTATACGTTGCCGGTTGTTCGTGATCCATTAATTGAACCGCTAATTCTTTAAACTCTTTGATGCCTGCAGTTGTATTAATAGGAGTAGCGATCCCAAAATATCTGGACAATACTCTATAGACATTACCGTCGACCACCGGGGTCGGCTCATCATAACAGATAGAAGCAATTGCACTTGCGGTATAATCTCCAACACCTTTAAGTTCGAGTAGTCCTTTATAAGTATCAGGAAACACACCTTCTAATTCGTTGACGATATATTTGGCAGTTGCATGCAAATTTCTTGCTCTGGAATAATACCCTAAACCCTGCCATAATTTTAGTACCTGTTCTTCGGTTGCAGAAGCGAGTTCGAACACCGTTGGAAAAGCCTCTGTAAACGACAAATAATAAGGTAATCCTTGTGCAACTCGAGTTTGTTGAAGAATAATTTCACTCAACCAAATTCGATATGGGTCTTTGGTTTCGCGCCATGGCATTGTTCTTTTGTTTTGTAAATACCACGTAATGAGTTTTTTAGAAAATTTCATAGCAAAATTATAGGTTTTGCAAAATTAAAGCATTAAAGATGATAATTTAATCTTAAGTATTGATTTTTTGGAATTTAAATTCTTATATTTGCCCCCTTGAAAATTTAGAAAAACCCCTTAAATAGGAATTATAATGACTAAAGCAGATATCGTAGCAAAAATTTCAGAAAAGCTAGGAATTGAAAAAGGAGATGTACAAGCAACAGTTGAAACTTTCATGGAAGAAGTAAAAAGTTCTTTAGAAAGTGGAGACAATGTTTACCTAAGAGGATTTGGTAGCTTTATCATCAAAACAAGAGCAGAAAAAACTGGACGTAATATTTCTAAAAATACTACCATCAAAATTCCTGCACACAACATCCCTGCATTTAAGCCTGCTAAAGTATTCGTAGAAGGTGTAAAGACGAATGTAGAAGTAAAGTAATAAAGAATAGTAATAAATAAACAATAGTACACTATGCCAAGTGGTAAAAAACGTAAAAGACACAAGGTAGCGACGCACAAGCGTAAAAAAAGAAGAAGAGCTAATCGCCACAAGAAAAAGTAGTTTCTAACTACTTTTTTCGTTTAAAAGTTCTTTGAAATCGAAATAAAGACACTACACTTCGGCTACCAAAATGTAGGCTTTGTTTCAACGGAATTCTAAAAAATTCCTGTGAAAAAAATTGTTTAATCCATTCCGATAACCATCGGGATAAAAATCTAATTAAGAGTGAACAAAGAATTGATCATTAGATCTGGTTCCTCTACAGATTTTGCCTTATTAAAGGATGGAAAACTAATTGAATTACACAAGGAAGAAGATGACAGTAATTTTTCGGTTGGTGATATTTTTATTGCCAAAATCCGTAAGTCTGTCCCTGGGTTAAATGCCGCATTTGTAAATGTTGGTTATGAAAAAGATGCCTTTCTGCATTATCACGACCTGGGTCCTCAAGTATCTTCTTTGCTTAAATTCATTAAACGTGTAAGCACAGGTAAATTAAAAAACTATTCTCTTAAGGATTTCCCTTTTGAGAACGATATTGATAAGCACGGTATTATTACCAATGTGCTTAAATCAAATCAGTCGCTATTAGTACAAATAGTAAAAGAACCAATATCTACCAAAGGCCCAAGAATAAGCTCTGAGCTTTCTATAGCCGGAAGATACATAGTCTTAGTTCCTTTCTCGAACCGGATTTCTATTTCTCAGAAAATAGAATCTTCAGAAGAGAAAGAACGCTTAAAAAGACTTGTAAAAAGCATTAAGCCCAAAGGTTTTGGTATTATTGTTCGTACTGTAGCGGAAGGCAAGAAAGTAGCAGAACTAGATAAAGATTTGCAAAATCTGATGGATCGCTGGAAAGCGATGTGTAAAAAATTATACAAAGCCCACCATCCATCAAAAGTATTGGGTGAAATGAACAGAGCATCCTCGATTTTGAGAGATGTATTCAACGATACCTTTACTTCGATAGCTGTAGATGACGAAGAGCTCTACAATCGAATAAAAGAGTATCTGCAAGAAATTGCACCCAAAAAAGAATCAATAGTCAAACTTCACAATGCAAGAGTACCTATTTTTGAAAAATACGGTATCGAAAGACAGATAAAAACTAGTTTTGGCAAAACCGTATCGATGAGCAAAGGAGCTTATTTGGTAATAGAACATACCGAAGCCATGCACGTTATCGATGTAAATAGCGGTAACCGATCAAATAAAGCCAAAAATCAAGAAGACACTGCTCTCGAAGTTAATCTAATCAGCGCAGCCGAAGTTGCACGGCAATTACGCCTTAGAGACATGGGTGGTATTATAGTCGTCGATTTTATCGATATGAATAATGCTGAAAATCGTAGAACCCTTTTTAATCATCTTCGGGAAGAGATGAAAGATGATAGGGCAAAGCATAAGATTTTACCCCTAGTAAATTTGGACTGATTCAAATTACGCGACAACGCGTACGACCAGAAATGAACATTAAAACCCGCGAGGTAGATCCTAGCGGTATCAATGGCGAAATTGAGGCGCCAATTGTTCTAGTTGATAAAATAAAGGTCGAATTAGAAAAATTAATTAAAAAAGAGCATAAAAAGATTACGCTGAGTGCGCATCCTTTTATTGCCGCTTTTTTAACAAAAGGATTTCCATCTACCCGTTCTAAATGGTTTTTTGACCATAAAAGATGGGTTAAGATTGTACCTAGAGACGCTTACACGTATTTAGAATATCATTTTCACGATAAAAATGGTGATGTGATAAAATAACAGAAACCCAGTTCATATACGAACTGGGTTTTTTGTTTCAAATCAACTAGCTATACAATAGCTAATCGAGTTTAATTCTCTTATCCTATAAGGGTCAACTTATGCTCATCTGGATCACCAGAATCCTCACAACCAATAACAAAAGAAATATTTCCTCTTGGACATCCAGGCCTTGTACTTCTAGTAAACTCAGAACCTCCTTTAACCTGCGACATATCGTTTAATCTACTTATTTGTAACTTTCCTAAACTAAGCTTATCAATTTTAACTTTTTTCATTTTGTGTGGTTTTTGATTACATGGCTAAAGTACATTTAACTTTTATAGAACCCTAATTTTGCACCCCACTGCCTGTCTGGATTCAAGAATACAGACCTTCAATTTTCTCAAAACCAAACACTTAAATATCATCCTGGCTGTCTAGCCTTTTTATGAAATACGATGGATAAATCCCAGTTTTTTTATGAAAAGACTTCGAAAATGCTTCTGTAGTATTGAATCCTATCTCTCTAGAAATTGCTTTTATCGTATAATTTCTCATCTTTCTATCTTCCTTCAACTTTTCAACAACAAAATCTATTCTTAAATCATTAATATATTGAATGAAGCTTTTCTTTTTATAAGTATTTATAATTCTAGATAAGTATTTACTATTTGTTTCAAACTTTGTTGCCAGTTTACCGGTGGTTATATTAGATTCTAAAAACCCCAGATCCTCTTCAAATTTGTCAATTTTTTGTAGCACCTTTTCAATGATTTCTTCTGATATACCAATATTCTCTTTCGATTGGTCATCTTTGGTTTCTTGCTTCGACGTTTTATTTGGTGCTTGATTTTTCTCATTAATAAGAACTTCAAACCGCTTAGCGTACAATCTCCTCTTTTTATATTGATAGTATACAAGCCCTACGGTGATTACAACTACAATAATTAATAACGTATTGAAGCCCTTGTATTTTAAATTTGCACCATTAATGGACTGTATTAATTTATCTTTTTCTTCTAATAATTCTGGAGTATCATATTCTTTAACTAGTTTTTCATTTAAAAAGGCGTAATTATTTCGCAATATTTCGTCAAACTTTAATAATCGCTCTACATAAAACAGCTGGTTTTCCATATCTCCCTTTGACTTATACCTATCAATCAAAAGCAAATAACTCTCTCTAACTTCTGGTGTAACAAAATTTGTAGACTGAAAAATAGAATCAATTTTCTTGTAGTACATAAAAGCTTGGTCTTCATTTTCCAAAGCTTCTTCAATTTTCCCGAGATATAAATACGCATTCAAGAAGTCTGCCTTATCCTCCAATTTGGCCAAAAAAGGCAGTGATTTTTCTACACTATCAGCAGCCTGAGTATATTTTGCATTATGATATAAGTTAACCCCTTCATTAAAAACAAACTCGTAGTATATTTTATCATTTATTTTATTGGCTAGATTTAATCCCTTTTTGGTATAATATGAAGAAGAATCAATACGTTGATTATATACATATGTCTTGGCCAAATCTAAATAGACATAAAGATAATCTACTGTGTCTTTAATAGTTTCCTTCTGATCTTCATATTGCAAGCATTCTTTAAAAATACTAAGGGCTTCTTGATGTTTTCCTAATTTATTTTTTATCGTCCCTATATTGTGCTTCGCGAAATAGATGTAATCTTTGCTGTCTGTTTTCTTGGCGTATTCCAAACACAACAAGTAATTATCTAATGCATTCTGATAATCCCACTTTCTAAAATAATAATACCCTTTAACAGAATATGGATAGGATGGGAAGAACTTGTTGTTCAAACCTTTGCTTAACTGAATAGAGTTGTTAAGATATGCGAGCCTTAAACTATCATCTTTCTCATAAAAATTTAGCAAACAATAGCTCTCAGACATTTTAAGGCTGTCTTTTTTTCTATAGCCTTTTGTAAACTTGCATTTAGGTAAATTAAAGATTTTATGGTGTCATTTGGGCTTTTATCATATGCTCTAATTATTTCCTCATACTCCTTGGTTTTTAAGGAATCTGGAATTTCATATTTACTATTCCCAACTTGAGCGTATACCCCAAGATTCAATAAAAAAAACAATACTATTATTATTCGACCCATTAAAAAGAACACTATTACACCATTTGACTACAATGAAAGGAAGTCTATTAAAATTAGAATACATCCATTCAAATATAATAGATAATACTTTTTTTATATAGTTAAATCTTTCTTCTCGTAAAATATTACAGGTTTTAATAAAACATGTATAACCCTTTATAAAAAAGCGTTTTAGGTCTTTTTTTCGAGATCTGAATTCTGGGAATCCAGACTCTGAATTCTGGGAATCCAGAGCTATCACGCTTGTTTTGAGGGTTTTAACCATTCTATATTTGTCCTGTTCGCAAACGAATCATATTCATCAATTCTTGATATCACTTTTAGAAAAATGAATACCACTTGCGAAAATCATTAAACAATTTGACAAGTATATAATCAAAATTATTTATTCCGTGAAATCCATACAAACATACAAACCACTTGAAGAATACGTGCTTAGAACACACAATCTTTCATCTTCAAAAGTTTCAGACCTAACGGTTGAGAAAATCAAGGAACTATGTTCGTCTGATTTAGTATCGGAAGCCATTTTTCTGGCATCACCAGAGCTGCATCAAGAAATGATCAAATATCTAAGTGGAAAAAAGGTGCGAGATGAAGAAAAATTAATTCATTCTTTACTGAAATACCTTCTTAGAATGGGACACCGTTGTACTCCATTTGGACTGTTTAGCGGTTGTAGTATCGGAAATATTGATCAAACAACTTCAATAGAACTCGAAGAGCCAACAAAACACCAAAGATTTACTCGTATCGATATGAGTTACCTGTGTTCCTTGGTTCAAAAATTGGAAAAAGCTGAAGAAATTCGCAAAGAGCTTGTTTATTTTCCTAACAACAGTCTATACCCCATTGGAAACAAGCTGAGATATATCGAGTACAAATACAAAAATGTCGAAAGAAGTCATTATACAGTTTCAATAGATAACTCTATTTACGTAGAGCGCATTCTAAAAAAGGCAAAGAAAGGTGCGACCATTAATTCACTTGCTCAACTTTTGGTAGAACCCGAAATATCATTGCAGGATGCAAAAACATTTGTTAATCAGTTAATCGATAATCAGATATTGATCAGTTCGATATCCCCTTCAATAACCGGGAAAAACTATTTATCAGAATTGATAACCAAAATTCCGTCGAAGGATATTAAATCCAGATTACTTGCCATTGAACAACTACTTACTAAACTTGATAAAAGCTGTAAAGGAAGTAATCTAAAATATTACGATGAGCTTTCTAAGCTACTGGATTCTTTTGAAATAAACCACAATAAGAAATTCATATTTCAAACCGATCTAACTATTACTACCAAGAGAAATACTATTTCTAAAGAAACGGTTAAGGACATCGAAACCGCTATTGGATTACTAAATAAACTATCTCCTATACGAGAGGATGAAAAATTAACAAATTTCAAAAGACAATTCTACAAAAAGTTTGAGGATGAAAGAGTTCCACTTACCCTAGCCCTAGATGTAGAAACTGGAGTTGGTTATGGATTCTTGAGTAAGGATGACTATGATATTTCACCTTTAATTAATGGATTAGATCTTTCATCCAGTAACCATATTCAAAAACAAAAAAATATTAAATGGACTTATATAGATGAATATCTAAACAAGAAGTTGATCGAATCGGATATTAAGGGCGCTTCTGAAATATGTATTGATGAAGCAGATTTAGAACTTTTCGACGAAGACTGGAACAATCTTCCGTTATCTTTCAGTGTTATTGCTCATTTGTTAAATAACAATCCTAAAAACCCTTTATTGAGTGTATCCTTTGCCGGTGGACCTTCTGCCAGCTATATCTTGGGGAGATATACACAGTCTAACTCGAAAATCTGTGAACATGTAAGAGCAATTACAAGAAGTGAAGAAGAACATGCAGATGCCATTTTTGCCGAAATCGCACATCTTCCTGAAAACAGAACAGGTAATATATTAAACCGAAGTCATCTAAGACCCTATGAAATCCCATATTTAACCAAAAGCTCTTTGCCAGATGAGCAACAAATTACAGTAGATGACATCTTGATTTCGATAGAAAATGATAAAATCATATTGTTTTCAAAGAAACATCAAAAGGAGGTCAAACCGAGGATGGCTACAGCCCATAATTATGCTAATAATCCTTTACCGATTTATCAATTTTTATGCGACCTGCAAACTGAAAATCTAAGGTTTAGTCTAAGTTTTAATTGGAGAAATGCTCGACAAGGAAGGAGTTTTTTACCTCGACTACGTTTCAAAAATATCATCTTATCTCCAGCAGAGTGGGTTATAGACCGTGAAGAGATTAAAAAGATTTCTAAACTAGACAACTTATCCGAATGGAGAAAGGAAAAAAACTACCACAAAAAATACTCCTGGTCGAGTCAGACAATGAATTACTTATTGATCTTGAACACCATCTTAGTGTAAGTATGTTTTTATCGACCATCAAGAATCGATTCCAAATAAAACTAAAAGAACATCTATTTGATGAACAACACGCTACAGTTGTAAAAAACGAAGAAACTTTTACCAACGAGGTCATCTTCTCTTTCATCAAAAATCATAAAAAAGGAGGAAGTCATGAATAAACAACGCTATTTTTTCTTAGGAAGCGAGTGGTTATACTATAAGCTATACATGGGTTCTCAAACCTCTGATATTTTCTTAACCCAAGTACTAAAACCTGTCGCAGATGAATTACTGGAACAAAAAGTAATTGACAAATGGTTCTTCATTAACTATAAAGATCCTGATAGACATATAAGAATACGATTTAGAGTACTTAATCCTGAAAATCTAAACTATGTAATTAAAATTTTGCACAGGGTTATCACGCCTTTTGTTGAAGACAAAACGATCAACAAAGTACTCATCGACACCTATAAAAGAGAATTAGAACGGTATGGAACTGAAACTATTGAAGAATCCGAATCTGTTTTCTTCTCCAATAGCAAACTAATCACCTATATAATTTCTGAATCTGGTGATGATCAAAATAGATGGTTGTGGGGGCTCAAATCAATAGATATTTTCTTAGATGCCTGGAACTTAAGCCTTATCCAAAAAAGAGAATTATTCAAAAGTTTAAAAATGGCTTTTGATGAAGAAATGGGAGCTACCACCCCTATTAACCAACAACTTTCGAAAAGATTTAGAGCTAATAGAGCAGCGATTAATCAAATCCTAGAAAAGAACAGCAACGTTGGATACGATATTGTACTGGATCAATACCTGGTAGAAAACAAACCAATAGCATCAAAAATTATCAAAAAACTAGAAGGTCAAAATGCTCCGATCCCAGTTCAAAGTTTGCTAAAGAGTTACATCCACATGCATTGTAATCGCTTATTTAAATCCAAACAACGATTAAACGAATGGGTACTCTACAATTTTCTCTTCCAGTATTACAGAAGCAAAGTAGCCCAAATAGAAAGTAATAAACAAAAAGTATTGATAAAATAGGAGTAAGCCGAAAATCCTTTCAAGAGTAGGCAAATTTTAAACATTAAATATTATGAACAAGTTAAAGTTAAACAAAGAAACAATTTCTCAAATGGACAGAAATGAAATGGCAAGTGTAAACGGTGGTATCGATATCTGTATCATTAGCTGTAAGAATGGATCAGGAAAGGAAAAGCCTTGTTGTGATCAAACTTCTATAGAAATTAAAATCGACTTAAGTATTGGAAGAGGTGACCAACATGGATCATAACGCCTTTGATCATTCATCAATCTGAGTTACTAGGCGTTTTGCCAACGATCTGATGATCGTTGGCAAAACTCTATAAAAGTTTTTTCCTCTAAAGCACTTGTTAAACATAAAGAATATAACATGATCGCAGATACCAATACGCATACATTACAGGATACCTCTACATCAAAAAGGTTAGAAAGAAGCATAGAAAAAATAGAATCTATTCTTTTTGAAAAAGCTAGATATATGAACAAACCAATAATCGCAGAGGATTTGGGCGCTATGATCTTTGAGGCGACATTGTACAAGTACTCAAAACAAGAGGCCTACAAAAAAAGAGCAAAAGAACTACTTACGAATTTAAAACAACGGCTTCATCAACACAATTTGGGCTCTGGATTTCATGAGGGCTTTGAAGGAATTTTATATACCATTCAATACCTGAAAAAATGTAATGTTATAGACACTAATGATCTGACTGATGATCTTGAAAAGCATCTGCTTAAGTCGTTACATATAGATTTCAATGCCAATTACTTTGATACTTTACACGGGAGTATAGGCAAACTATTGTTTTATATCGATCCAGAATATAAGGACCAGCAAAGAACAAAGACTTTGATCGATCAATTCCTTATATCGCTATACAAAAACAAGAACGAAGGTTTTAACGGTTTTTTTTGGTATGATCCTAATGAGTCAGAAAAGGGGTTAATTAACCTGGGTATGGCTCATGGTATCTCTGGGGTTCTTGCTTTCTTAGTAAGGCTAAAGGAACTAAAATATGATCACTCACTACTCAACCCTCTTATTGAAGGCATTATAAACAGTCTTTTTAGTTTTAGAAACAAAATTACAACTGTTAGTGGTTTTCCTGATCATTATGCCGAAGATATTAATAGCAGAAATATTAACAGTAGACTGGGATGGTGTTATGGTGATCTAGGAATTACCCATACCTTGGTATACGCATACAGTGTGTTAAAACGCAATGATCTTTTGCAAGTAGCTATCCCAATACTTGAAAAATTAATTCTAAGAACGATTAGTAATTCTGGACTCACTCATTTTGAACGCTACTCCTTTTTCGACAATGGTTTTTGTCATGGAATAAGCGGAATTGCCTATATGTTACAAAAAATTAACAACCATCTAGACAGTCCTCAAATCAACAAAAGAGTTATGTATTGGAAAAATCAATTACTGCATAATCTAGAAACTCAACTAAGCATTGAGGGAGATATATATTACCCCTGGTACAGACAAAACAAAGAGTATTCATATACCCTTGATAAGGAATGTATGTTAGATGGTTTGTGTGGAACCGGCTTGGTTTTACTTTCTATGACTTACAACAAATTCGATTGGAGTGACATGTTTCTGTTATTCTAAAAATACTTCCAATTCCATTGTTAACTATTAAAAATTCGTTTATGGATACTAATCATA
Organism: Aquimarina sp. KJ22-3; assembly: GCF_055808215.1. Classification (NCBI taxonomy): domain Bacteria; kingdom Pseudomonadati; phylum Bacteroidota; class Flavobacteriia; order Flavobacteriales; family Flavobacteriaceae; genus Aquimarina; species Aquimarina sp. KJ22-3. The sequence goes on from NZ_CM147859.1 coordinate 5,176,360, forward strand.
TTATCGAGTCGCTTTTAAAATACTTCAGAAAAGAAAATATTTCGGTAAATAAAGAGATGTTTGTTTTACAATTAACTTCTCATCCTAGTTATCCAAATTTGTTATCCATAGTAGATACATTGGAGTATTTCGACATACAACACAGTGTTTACAATACTACTTTTGACCAAGTTGATTACGAACATGATAAATACCTAACCCTTCTAAAAGGAGATTCTAGAATACACAATTTTAAATATCTCGAGAAAAAAAAGGTAGTTATTTCCTTAATTCTCAAAAAGTCTCAGTTGATTCTATTAAAAAACTTTGGAGAGGAATCGTTTTGATTTTAGAGGATGATCAACCAGCCAAAAAAACAACCTTAAAAAAATCCGTGTACTTAGCATTGCTGATCCTAATTCCAGCCAGTGTTTACCTAAGTTACGATAGTCCATGGCATGCCCTATTTTATATATTTCCTATTATTGGTATTTTATTATCTCTAACTGCTGTGAAAGATTTATGGCTTGATGATCCGGACCATGCGCTACATAAATTTTGCATCAAGAGTACTACAACAGATTGCCAATCTGTAATACATTCAAAAGGAATCTCACTATTTTCTAAAATAAACTTTTCTGACCTAAGTCTTATTTTCTTTTCCTCACAATTAATTTCTTATCTAATCCTTAGTTTTTCTGGATTGATCAATGAATACTTCATTTATCAAAAGCTGTTATTATATCTCGGGTTACCGGTTGTTCTGCTTGCTCTGTATTTCCAAAAATTCGTAATCAAAAAATGGTGTTTTATATGCCTAATGATTATTACCCTATTACTAAATGAATACATTTATCTAGAATTTACTCTGGGACAGGCAAATACGTACACGATACAATCATTTGGTCTTTTATTCTTCATTTATGTTATGATTTCTATTTCATGGGTAGCAATCAAAAGAAATCTTATCAAGATAAAGGAACTGAAAGAATTTAAAATCAAAGCCATTCGGTTTATAAGAAACTATCCTCGATTTAAAGAAGAAATCCTAAAACAAAAACCTTTTCATCTTCCTAAGGATTTGGTTGATTACAACAACAATAACAAACTCAATATCAACATAGTATCCGATCCTTTCTGTGATTTCTGTAAAAGAGTCCACCTTACTACAGAAAAAATCTTAGCACGATATCCTGAAAAAATAAATTTCAGCACTGTTCTAAATGTAGATCTCCTTGACGAATATGATGACGATAGACTATTTTGTCAAAACCTATTTAGTTTACAAATACAAGAAGACAAGAACACGTTCAACCTAGCACTTGCTGATTGGTTTGAAAATCAAAACATTCAGGACTGGCTTTCCAAATACAAGCACGATTTTGACCATGAGGCCATCCAAAAAACATCCCTAAATCATAAAAAATGGTACGCTCAAAATAATCTGGATTTTACTCCTATTGTATTTATCAATGGATACCTATTCCCAAAAACATATGATATAGAGCACTTGGATTACTTCATTCAAGATTTAATAAATGACGAAGATCTTAAGTATCATCCTAGTTCTGAATTCATAGATATTGATCACGAACAATCTATAATTAAACAAATGTAAAACACTATTAAAATCTGAAAGCTTTGAAAAATTTCCCTTTTTACAAACAGCCAGGAGCAAAGGATTGTGGACCCACATGTTTGCGAATAATAAGCAAGCACAATGGTAAAACTATCCCACTCGAAACGATAAGAAACCTTACTCAAACTACAAGAATAGGAAGTTCTTTTCTTGGCCTTGCTGAAGGAGCAGAAAATCTTGGTTTCAAAGCAGTTGGTGTTAAAACAGATTATGACACTTTTAAACAAGACGTACCTTTTCCTTGTATTGTACACTGGAAAAAACGTCATTTTGTAGTAGTTTATAAAATCAAGGATGACATTATATATGTTTCTGATCCCTCTTATGGGTTAATTGAATATAACAAAGAAGAGTTTATAGAATCATGGATAGGTAAAAATGCAGATCAAAAAACTCAAGAAGGACTCACTCTTTTATTAGATACCACCCCAAAATTCTATGACACAGATTGGGACAATTTTGATCATAAATCAGGTTTCTCCTTTTTATTTAGATACTTATCAAAGTATAAAAAGCTAATCCTTCAACTAGTTGTTGGATTACTCGCAGGAAGTTTACTTCAATTATTATTTCCTTTTCTTACTCAAAGTGTTGTAGATATAGGTATTCAAAATCAAGACATTAACTTCATTTACCTGATTCTAGGGGCGCAGATAATGTTATTTGTTGGTCAAATAAGCATTGAAGCCATTCGAGGCTGGATTCTATTGCACTTAAGTTCTCGTGTAAATATTTCTTTGGTATCGGATTTCTTTATCAAGCTAATGAATTTACCCATTTCTTATTTCGATACAAGAATGACCGGAGATCTGATGCAACGGATAAATGATCATCAGAGAATTGAAAGATTACTTACTAATTCTTCCTTGAATACACTGTTCTCTTTTTTTAATATTATCATTTTTAGTGTAGTTCTTATATACTATAACCTTAAAATCTTCGGAATTTTTGCTGCCGGAAGTGCTTTTATGATCTTATGGATTCTCTTTTTTATGAAAAGAAGAAAAGAATTAGATTATAAACGTTTTTCGCAGATGAGTGATGATCAAAGTAAAACGATAGAGCTCATTGAAGGAATGCAAGAAATTAAATTACACAATGCCGAAAGACAAAAACGATGGGGATGGGAATTTATTCAAATTCGTCTCTTTAAAGTTGCTACACAAGGGCTGTCTCTTGAGCAAATGCAGACCATAGGATCGTCATCGATCAATCAATTCAAAAACATCTTAATTACATTCGTTTCAGCTTCTTTGGTCTTAAATGGTCAAATTACTCTGGGTATGATGTTGTCGATTCAATATATAATAGGTCAACTTAATAGTCCCATTTCTCAATTACTACAATTCATACAAGAAACCCAGGATGCAAAAATAAGCCTAGAAAGACTGAAAGAAATCCATGACAGAAAAAACGAAGAGGATTTTAAAGACATTACCATTCACGAAATCCCTAAAGAAAATGATATCATTATAGAAGCCCTTAATTTTAGGTATACTGGTGCCGAAGAATCTGTTATTGAGAACATGAATCTTACAATTCCCAGAAATAAAACCACTGCCATAGTAGGAGCTTCAGGAAGCGGAAAGACTACATTAATGAAAATGCTAATGCGTTTTTACAATCCAAGCAAAGGAAGCATAAAACTTGGTGAGCAAAATTTTCAAAACATCTCGCAAAAATCATGGAGAGATGTATGTGGAGTAGTAATGCAAGATGGGTACATATTTAATGATACTATCGCGAACAATATTGCCCTGGGAGAAAGTCATATTGATAAGAAAAGATTATCAAATGCAGTTAAGCTGGCCAATATCAAAAACTTCATAGAAAGTCTTCCTCTAAGCTACAATACTCAAATTGGTAACGAAGGTATTGGATTAAGTGGAGGAGAAAAACAGCGTTTGTTAATTGCCAGGGCGGTCTACAAAAACCCAAATTTTATCTTCTTCGACGAAGCCACAAGCGCATTGGACGCCAATAATGAAAAAATCATTATGGAAAATCTAGATACTTTTTTTAAAGGAAGAACAGCAGTAGTAATTGCACATCGACTAAGCACAGTTAAAAATGCAGATCAAATTGTGGTTTTGGACCAGGGTAAAATTGTAGAAAAAGGAACACATCATGAATTAGTAGATCTAGGCGGGAAATACTATCAACTTGTAAAAAATCAATTGGACTTGGAGAAACTTAATGATTCCACCACACAAAATTCAAAGTTATTATCATCAGATCCATCTATCCTTATAAACGCTTAAATACTATGTCTGAACAAAAAAACAAAACCTTAGAACAATTAGAGTTACGCTCTGAAGAAGTAGAAGAAATATTAAGCACTCCTCCCAATTGGATGACAAGATGGGGTATTACCGTTGTTTTCTTTGTAATACTCATTGTTTTGGCAGCAAGTTGTGTGATCTCATACCCAGATGTCATTACTTCGAAAATAAAAATCACAACAGAAATACCCGTCGAAAAAATTGAAGCTAAGTCTAGCGGACGCATTGTTAAACTTCTTGTTGAAGATCAGCAAGAAGTAAAACAAGGACAAATTTTGGCTGTGATCGAAAACACCGCTAATTTTGAGGATTTCTTATTATTAAAATCCTTAACAGATACCTTAACTACGGATTATCAAAATTTTAATTTCCCTACGCATATAACAGAATTTTTATCATTAGGTGAACTAGAGCAAGATTATGCACTTTTTGAAAAATCATATAGCGATTTCTTACTCAATAAAGACCTGAATCCATTTTCTCTAGAAACACTTTCTGGACAGCAGGTTCTTTCTGAATTGAATAGTAGAATAAATGTTTTAGAAGTACAAAGGACGATAGAAAAAAAGAGCTTGAAGTAAGAAAAACGGACATGGAAAGAACGCAAACACTCTATGAAAAAGGAGTTATTTCCAAAGTTGAACTCGAAAACAAAGAATTAGAATACTTACAAGCACAACGAAACTACGAAAACACCAAAATTAATATCTCACAAGTCCAGGAATCCAAAAACAATGCTCAACGCGGAATCAAAGGATCAAATATCAACAGAATCCAAAATGATACAAAATACCTGAAAGAAGTCATATCATCTTACAAACAACTAAAGAGATCCATTACCCAATGGGAGCAAAATTACTTATTAATTGCCTCTATTGATGGTAAAGTAAGTTTTCAAAAGTATTGGGGAAAAAATCAATTTGTAAAAGCTGGAGAAAACGTACTTACTATTCTTCCGACCAACTCTCCCCTTGTTGGAAAAATAACAGCTGCTGCCAGTAAAACCGGAAAAATCAAATCCAATCAAGACGTCTTAGTGAAATTAGAAAACTATCCCTATCAAGAATTTGGTATGCTGAAAGGTCAGGTTATAAGTATGTCATTATCCCCAGACGAACAGGGCAATTACTATGTTGAAGTAAACCTTCCTAAAGATTTAAAAACTACTTATGGAAAAACACTGCTGTTTAATCGTGAGATGACAGGGTCTGCAGGTATTATTACTGAAGATTTGAAAATAATAGAACGTGTGTTTTATCAATTCAGAAATATCTTTAAATACGATTAACGCTATAAACTACTCATATCATAATATCTAAAACAATACCAATACATTATGAAAGATCAATCTCAAAAATTGATAGCGATATTGAAGCATTTTCAAGGCATGAATAAGATAGATGCCTTTGCTATCATTCACAAATTAGAAGTACTTTTATACTATATCCCTAACCCCATAAATACAACTAACCTGAAACCAGACGCTATTCTTTCAGAAATTAATGAAAAAGACATAGATCCTTTTCATTTTAGTACCCTGCCAAATGGAAATCCATGTGAATTTATTGCTCAAAACGAGTGGATGCAGATTTACAAAGAGACCACTAAATTTCGTATGGGTTTGAAGTTGTTTAATCCATACTATTTCAAAACCAAATACACCCCATTACAACTTAAAAAACTAACCAAAAAAAACATAATTAATGATCTAAAGGGAAAACCTGAAGAAATTAAATTGATAAAGTTTTTGGAAACAAATAGCGTCACAAAAAAAGACGCTATCTCTAATGAATTTTTAGTTTTATCTTTATAGGCATTTTTACCTTATCATTATTGAATGAATCAAAAAGCCCCTGAGTCTATCACTGTTGCCGAAGCTCTCAATAAAATGGAGCGATATTGCGCTTACCAAGAACGTTGCCATAAAGAAGTAATGGAAAAACTAGGCGGGATGAGACTTATCCCAGAGGCCAAAGAACAGATCATTCTACACCTGCTGGAACATAATTTCTTAAACGAAGAACGATTTGCCAAAAGCTTTGCCAGAGGAAAATTTCGTATTAAAAAATGGGGTAAACAAAGAATCGTAAGAGAACTAAAATTCAGAAATATATCAGCGTACAATATTAAAACTGCACTAAAAGAAATTCCAGAATCTAGTTATCTCGAGACATTTCATGAACTTGCCGATAAAAAATACGCTTCCCTGACCGAAAAAGATCGCTATAAGAAAAAAAGAAACTAATAGATTACCTGATCTACAGAGGGTGGGAAAACCAATTGGTCTTTGAGAAAGTAAATGAACTAAATCTCTAACCGATTATCGTTTTACATGCTTGTAAGATGCACGTCCTTCTACAAATTAAGATTGGAATGTGTCTTTCGGATGGCCATTTCGTTTTTGTAATCGATCCACTGCTGCCCCCTTCGTTTTCTCATAAAGTTATCAAAATAACGCATAAAAAACACATTATACGTAGCTTCTGCAAAGTTTCTAAGGTTTTTGGGAACAGAACGTATACTCATTGAAAAACCTGGAGTCAAATACGTCATTTGATGCCAATATCCTTCTGGCATATACAATGTTTCTCCATGTTTCAGATTAGTAACATATCCCTTGGCTTTTTTTAGGGCAGGCCACTTCTCCACATCTGGATTCGTAAAATCTATATCGTTGTGAGAAATAAGCGCATGTGGCACCTTGTAAAGGTATTTCGTTTCAGAAGGAGGAAACAAAATGCATTGCTTTTCTCCATGAAAATGGAAATGAAATATATTAGCTAAGTCGATATCATAATGCATGAAGACTTTGGATCCACTGCCTCCAAAAAATAGGAAAGGCAGCTTTTTCATAAACTTCAAACCAATATCTGGATACCTAAAATCTTGTTGAAGCTCGGGCACTTCTTTTAGTAAGTTGTACAGAAAGATTCTATAATTTGTTGGGCCTTTTTTAAGCAAGTCGATATACTCGCTCATTTTCATTTTGGCATGAGCTTCATTAAATTTAAACTCTGAAGAAATAGGTCGATCATCATAAATCGGTACTTCTTTTTCTCCTGCTATTTTACCAATGTAATCCAGATCCCATTTCTTAAATGCGGGCCAATCCACAATCAATCGCTCGATAACTACAGGCTTTTGTAATGCGACATATTGTGAAAGGAACTCCTCTTTGGTAATTGATGTTACCCTTGGTATTTGCTCTAAATTTAATTTCACTTAGGATGAAAATAATTTTAAAACGAAAAAATTGTTTATTTATCTGCTACGGCCTTTTTGGCGTTGTTTTTAGCGCTTTCATTTCTTTCAATTGTATGGCCTGGTCTTGACCACTTTGGTTTTTCGCCCATTGATTCGAACTTAGAATCTGCAGATTCTACAGTTTCGGGCTGTGCTTTCTTAACAAATGGTTTTTGCGGAATCAATCCTAGTAACGAAAACATTTCCATGTCTTCATTCACATCAGGATTAGGTGTGGTCAACAATTTATCTCCGGCAAAAATAGAATTAGCTCCAGCAAAGAAACACATTGCTTGTCCTTCTCTACTCATTTCCGTTCTTCCTGCAGACAAACGTACCTGGGTTTTTGGCATTACAATTCGAGTGGTTGCTACCATTCTAATCATATCCCAAATAGCTACTGGTTTCTCGTCTTCCATGGGAGTTCCTTCAACCGCTACAAGTGCATTAATAGGAACTGACTCTGGTTGCGGACTTAGTTTTGACAAGGCTACCAACATTCCTGCACGATCCTCAACATTTTCTCCCATTCCGATAATACCACCGCTACAAACGGTAACATTTGTTTTTCGAACATTATCAATCGTTTTTAAACGATCTTCATATCCTCTTGTAGAGATGACTTCTTTGTAGTACTCTTCAGAAGTATCTAAATTATGATTATATGCATACAAACCAGCTTCAGCCAATCGTTGCGCCTGATTTTCGGTAATCATCCCTAAAGTACAACATACCTCCATATCCAATTTGTTGATAGTGCGTACCATTTCTAATACACTTTCAAACTCAGGACCATCTTTTACATTACGCCAAGCAGCACCCATACAAACTCTGGAACTTCCTGAAGCTTTTGCTCGAAGTGCCTGTGCTTTTACCTGCGGTACACTCATTAGATCATTTCCTTCGATATCTGTATGATACCTTGCAGCTTGCGGACAGTACCCGCAATCTTCTGGGCAACCTCCTGTTTTTATAGATAAAAGGGTAGATACCTGTACTGTATTAGGATCGTGATGTTCTCTATGAATGCTAGCCGCTTCATAAAGTAAATCCATCATTGGTTTATTATAAATATCAAGGATTTCTTCCTTTGTCCAATCGTGTCTAATAACGCTCATAAATAAGATATGTAAGTGTTCAAAAGTAATTGTTTAAAATCAAAAAACACAACTTCAAAACATCAAATTCGTTGTTTTTACCAACAGTAAGACGATTTAAAGCCTTAATACGTTAGGGTGCTTCTAATAATATACTTACCGCATTTCCTCCAAAACCTACGGCATTCACTATAATTCTTCGTATTTGATCGGGGTTTGTAGTATTCTTTACAAACGGCACCGATATAAATCTCTGATGTTTTAGCATCAATATAGCCATTTCTATGCTCAAAATCCCACTAGCACCAAAAGTATGTCCAATCTTCCATTTGTTTGTTGTGAGCGCTGGTAATTTTTTATTCCTAAAAACCTCTTGAATAGCATTGTATTCTGCCAGATCTCCTTTGGTTGTTCCAGGAGCATGCATAATCACACAATCGACTTCCTGATCTTCATTCCCTTGTAAAGCCATTCTCATCGATTTTTGAAAACAATCTGCATTGGTGGATATCGAAATATTGTGCTTTAATGTTTCTGTAGCATATCCAATACCTTTTACCAAGGCAATCGCATTTTCTTGTCGCCCTTTTTCTAAACAGGCTACAGCCGCACCTTCGCCCAAAAACATCGAATTTCTCTTTTTATCCAACTGTAGTGCCTGACAAGGATATACCGAATTGGTATCTGAAGCATAGATTTTTAAAGCTTTCATCTGGGCAATAGTAAAATCAGTAAGCGGTGCCTCGCTACCACCAACCAAAAACTTATCAGTTAACCCTGATTGAATCCAGGCTACACCATTTAACAACGCATGTAATGCAGTAGAACATGTAATGGAATGGCTAATGTCTGGACCTACGCTTTGCAAGTCATGGGCAATCCAGGAAGATATATTACCAAGAGTAGTCGTAGGAGAACTCAAAGTGGACGAATTTCCGGTTTCCAAAAATTCTTGGTGATACTTCTCAAATAACTTAGTAGCGCCTCTTGAAGAACCTATGTTGATTCCAAAATTCTTGTCCTCGCCCCAACCTGCGTAGGCAATTGCTTTTCTAGCCGAAAATATTCCAAAAAGCACCGAATCGTCTAGATTTTCATAATGGTGATTCTCCTCTCTCAATTCAGAAATAAATTGCTTCGCCTGTTTGGTGAGTTCTGCTACTATGGTAGCTTGTTTACCAAAATCCCGAATAGAAATACAATGATTCTGATTCTTGTAATTCTCCCAGATTTCATCCTCAGAAACTCCTAGAGGAGAAATAGATGCGATCCCAGTAATAGATATTGATTGTTGCAATTCTTAAGTTTTGGCAAATGTAGGGGTTTGTTCAATTTTGTTCAACACTTATGTGCTATTTTTACTAGAGTAAATCGTTAAAATTAGTAACAAAATAGAGATCTCAACTACCTATAGTTAAACACTAATATTCATCACCCTATGGCACATCAAGAGCGACAAAAAAGTTGGTTTGCAAGAAACTGGGGTTGGGCAGTTCCGGTAGGAGGCTGTTTGACCATTATCATTTTATTTTTTGTATTTCTAGGATCTGTAATTTTTGGAGTAAGTGAACTTATGACCAATTCTGATCCCTACAAAGACGCTCTTGCCAAGGTAAAACAAGATGATTATGTCATAGAAATACTTGGAGAGCCTATAGAAACCAACGGAATCATGCAAGGAAATCTTTCTTATAAAAATAATGTAGGTGATGCCAATATTTCTGTACCCATAAAAGGACCAAAAGGTGAAGCAAGAGTTTATGTTGTGGGTACCAAAACAAATGATCAGTGGGAATATTCTGAAATGTATGTGATCATTTCTGAGACCGATGAACAAATTGACTTATTAGGATACGAACAAAAAATCGACGATGACGAAGGCTTTGAATAAAATCAATATTGCTACGATCGGAATACCTTTATTATTCATTGGTATATTGGTTTGGCTAGCTTCTTCAAAATTATTTGATCAAAACCCTGGTTTACTGGCTAAGGGTGTAACCATCGATTTACTCTTTACGATACCGATCATTTATCTTTTGTTGATCAAAAAGAAAAACATTCCTAAAATTACGATTGTTCCTGTTTTTGTGCTAGGGATGATCATTACCTCCAATATTCTTCCCAAGGAACACCAAACCTTGTTGCAATGGGTGAAAACCTGGATCTTTCCTATTGTAGAATTAGGAGTGGTTACCTTTATCTTGTATAAAGTAAAACGGACCTTTGCCCTATATCGTGACCGAGCTCAATCTATTCCGGACTTTTTTCGGCACTCAAAAATGCTTGTGCAGAAATATTTTCTGGTAAAGTAGGGACTTTATTAGCTATGGAAATAGCTGTTTTCTATTATGGCTTTTTGTATTGGAGCAAACGTGTTATATCCAAAAATGAATTTACTTATCACAAAAATAGCGGAACAATTTCATTATTAATTGCACTCATCCCTATCATCGGCATAGAAACTTATGTATTACACGTACTTCTGGAAAAATGGAGTACAATTGCTGCCTGTATTGTTTCCGGGATCAGTGTATATTCAGGAATTCAAATTTTTGGCTTTCTGAAATCTCTGATGAAAAGACCTATCTCTATAGACAATAATCAACTACACTTAAGATATGGAATCTTGAGTGAAACCAGTATCGATTTGCATCATATTGAATCTGTTGAAATAAACAGCAAAGATTTGGAATGGAATACATCTACCCGTAAATTATCCCCTCTTGGGGAGTTAGAATCTCATAATGTGATCATCACATTAAAGGAGGAGCAGGTACTCTATGGACTTTATGGAATGAAAAAAACCTTCACCACTCTGGCATTTTTTGTGGATCATAAAGAGCAATTCAAAAGTTGTTTGGAAGAACAATTACAAGAAGATACCCTCTTTGATTTATAAGAATTTACGCACAAGATTTATGGTGATTCTTAACATTGGATTCATTTCTTTTTGTTAAAAAAAAGTTACTTTTGTGTTAAGCAAACCGTACCCCTAATGTTTCAAAAATTACCAAGTAAACATCATTCAAAGGATTTTGAGTCATTCTCAGAGATCTTAGAAAGTGATGGAATCATCGTTTTTGAGGGGATATCTGATAGCTTTTTAAAATTCAAAGAATCCTTTGATGACTATCAAAAGGAAAAGTTTGAAAATGAGATCAAGTACTTATCGGATTGCTACCAAATAGACCAAACCAGCTTTAATTACTACCGAAATCCCGAAAAACTATCCAAAAACTATGCTAAGCGACTCTTAGCCTCTTTATAGTTTTTTATTTGTGAATATCTTACTAAACATTTTCCAATAGCTCAAGTATAGCTTCATACATTTTGTCCAGCTGTTCTGTACTTACAACATATGGCGCGAGAATATAAATAGTGTTCCCCAGAGGTCTTAAAAAGACTCCCTTTTGCATAAAATGATCAAAAATCTCATACCTCTTTTTTCCATATCGATCCATCTCAATCTGTAAATCCAACGCATAGATCACTCCTTGTTGTCTGGTCGTTTTTATTTTGGGATGATTCTTAATTTTTTGATCAAACTCTTGATGCGAAGCCGTTATTCTTTGGATATGATTTTGATACTCCTCGCTTTGTAATAATTCTATACCTGCCAATGCTGCTGCACATGCTATAGGATTAGCAGAGTAAGTATGCGCATGAAAAAACGCTTTACCTACAGAATCGTCAAGAAAAGCATCATAAATATTCTGAGTGCAGCTCGTCACAGCCATCGGTACAAATCCTGCAGTAAGTGCTTTGGACATTGAAATGATGTCGGGTTTAGTCTCTATGATATCTGAGGCAAACATACTCCCCGTTTTACCAAAACCTGTCATCACCTCATCTGCAATGGTGATCACCTCATTTTCTTTACAGATCTTAAGAATTTGGTTGATATACTTTGCATCAAACATATGCATAGCATTGGCCCCTTGAACCAAAGGTTCATAAATAAAAGCTGCAACAGAATTTGAATCGATAATATTATGTAATTTCTCAATTACCTCATCAATATTGTTGGCATTTGGAGTTGGAATACGTTGTACATCAATAAAAAAATCTTCAAATGGTCCGTTATACACCGACAAACCCGATGCAGACATCGCTCCAAAGGTATCCCCATGAAAACCATCTTCAAAAGCAATAATCGTATTCCTCTTTTCTCCTCGATTAAAATGGTATTGCAATGCCATCTTGATCCCAACCTCATTTGCTGTTGAACCATTATCCGAAAAGAATATTTTTTCCTGATTTTCTGGTAATATTTCAATTAATGCTTCAGAAAGTTGAATAGCAGGTTCGTGGGTAAATCCTGCAAATACAATTTGATCGAGTTGTTGCATTTGTTTTCCAACCTTTGCCAATATATACTCATTACAATGTCCATACATTGCAGTATACCACGATGCGATCCCATCGATATATTCTTTCCCCGATTCATCATACAACAAAGCTCCTTTTGCTTTTACAATAGGCAATGCTTCTGGATGAATTTTGTGTTGCGTAAGCGGATGCCAAATGTGTTTTTGATCACGTGCTCTCAGTCCATTCTCCTCAATCATCAAATCGCTTACTTTATTGTCTTGTCCTACCTTCATAACTTCTCCAATTTTTCCTGAAACAGCTCTGCATATTCTTTGATTACGCTAGTATCAAAAAAAGGCTCATTTTCGATTCTCCCGATCACGGGAACATCTGCCATTTTTTTAATGATTTCTTCGGTTGTTTTATGTTCATCTCCGCTAAAAATGATAGAAACATCAAAACCTTGCTCTTTTAGAATCTTAACCGTCATTAGGGTATGATTTATGCTTCCTAAATAATGTCTTGATACCACGATTACTTTATAATCTGGTGCTATCAAATCCATTATCGTATCGGTATCATTAAGCGGTACCAACAATCCTCCCGCACCTTCAATCACCAGATGATTATCTGTTTCTGGAAGTGTTATGTTACTTTTTTCGATAACAAGATCATCTATTGCTGCCGCGGCATGAGGACTCATAGGCGTATGCAAAGCATAGCTGTTTTTATGAAATACCGATTTTGAATTAGAAACCAGTTTTTTCACCTTATCGGTATCCGAAAAATCCAGATCTCCGGCCTGCACAGGTTTAAAGTAATCTGCTTGTAATGCTTCTACAACAATTGCTGAAGTAACAGTTTTACCAACTTCTGTGCTTATCCCGGTTATGAATATCTTTTTAGGAGTTGCCTTTGATTTGCCAGGCATAATTATGTCTTTAAAGTTTTAAACAAAGGTAGCCAACAGCTTTAAAACTTCATCAATTTCTTCTTTAGAATTATAGCTGTGTAAACAAAAACGCAAACGTTCTTTTCCGAGAGGTACCGTAGGAGACATAATGGGTTTTACATCAAAACCTTTCTCTTGTAATCCTTGTGCAATTTTTTTTACTTTTTCATTACCCGAAATAATGCAGCACTGTATTGCCGAGTTACTATCAATACATAGGGATGCTATTTGATAATCCTTTAGCTTCTGTCTAAAATACCTGATGTTTTCCATCAATTTTTTGGTTTCGTCTGTACGCTGCAATTCTCCATACGCTGCTTGAATTGTCGCTATTGCATGTACCGGTAGTCCAGTAGTATAAATAAAGCTTCTGGCAAAATTAACCAAATACTGTTGTAATATCTTTGATCCTAAGACTGCAGCTCCATGACACCCCATAGCTTTACCAAAGGTGATTATGCGCGCAAACACTTCTTGCGCTATCCCTAATTGTTGTAGCAAACCGACTCCATTTGCCCCAAATACTCCTGTAGCATGAGCTTCATCAATGATTAGAAAAAAACCATATGTTTTGCTCAAATTGACGAGCTCCTTCAGATCTGGACTGTCACCATCCATTGAAAATACAGATTCGGTAACAACATATACATCTCCCGAGTGTTGATGTTCTTCATTTTTTGAAGTTAATTGCTCAAGCTTTTTGCTCAAATCCTCCAGATCATTGTGTTTAAACTTATACGATTTGGCATGACTCATCTGGATACCATCTCGGATAGAAGCATGAATCAATTCATCAAAAAAGATCACATCCCCACGTTGTGGTACGCTAGAAAAGAAACCAATATTAGCATCATACCCAGAGTTAAAGATCAGAGCAGATTCAGCATTGTGATATCTCACCAAAAAGTTTTCGGTTTCTGTATACAATTTGTGATTCCCTGTGAGTAAACGAGAACCCGTTGCTCCGTTGTGATGAAGGTTGTTTTGAGCAAGAATTTGATAGGCCTTATCAAAAATAAACGAAGACATTGCAAATCCCAAATAATCATTGGATGCAAAATCAACCAAATCGCTTTGGGTTTTTAAGGTTCGTAGTGCATTTTTGGCACTGCGTTCATCTAGTCGTTTAATAAGTTTTTCTGGTAACACGGTTCAAAGGTACAAAGACCATTAGATTTCAGAAACCTACTACAAAAATTATGCTCCTAATTCTACCAAAAGATATAGATTGACCGTATTTTTATCCTATGAAAGATATTACCTATACCATTACTTCTTCTACAAAAGAGTTACAACAAATTCTTCAACTTCAAAAAACGAATTTACCGGTTTCAATTTCTAAAACAGAAAAAGAACGAGAGGGTTTTGTAACCGTTGAGCATGATCTTGATATTTTAAAAAAATGCATGATAGGCAACCTCATATCATTGCAAAACATGAAAGTAATGTGGTTGGTTATGCATTATCTATGGTCAAAGACTTTAAAGATCAGATCCCAGTATTACAACCTATGTTTTTAAAAATAGATGAGGAATTACAAGGAAAGTCTTCATATCTAGTAATGGGACAAATTTGTATAGATAAAGCGTACAGAAAACAAGGCATTTTCAGAGGTTTATATACCAAAATGCGTGATGAATTGAACACCAAGTACGATCTATTAATTACAGAAGTCGCTGCAAGTAATACCCGGTCACTCAATGCCCATTATGCTATTGGTTTTAAAGATCTAATTGTCTACGAAGATAACACTACCAAATGGCATCTTATCTATTGGAACTGGGAATAGTGGTTTTTGGAGCTGCTGAACCATTTTGTTCCAGATCATAACCAAAATATTTTCCTTTATCTACCCTAGAAACACCTTTTGTCATCCATACTGGAGCAGGCTTACCTTGCAAATAATGGTCAAAAAACTGCATCATTCTTATAGATAAGTCCTGTCTGTTTTTTTCTTTTCTCAGGTTGTGTTGTTCATCATTATAAACCAAAAGCCAAACTGGTTTTTGCAGTCTTCGCATCCCCATAAACATCTCAATCCCCTGATAGTAAGGCACCGCACCATCACTATCGTTATGCATCATCAATAATGGGGTTTCAATTTTTGGAATTCCAAATAATGGAGAATTCTCTATATACAAATCAAAACCATCCCATAAATTCTTCCCTATTCTACTTTGAGATCGTTCGTATTGAAATGCTCTACTCAATCCTGATTGCCAACGGATTCCTCCATAGGCCGATGTCATATTACTCACGGGAGCACCAGCCATAGCCGCTTTAAACTTGTTGGTTACCGTGATCAAATAGGCTACCTGATATCCACCCCAGCTTTGCCCTTGAAGTGCCATGTTTGCGCTATCAACATATCCTAACTTTTCTAAAGCCTCTACACCAGAAACTATACAATTGTAAGCACTAGGTCCAGGTTTCCCATCTTCATAAACAATATCTGGGACAAACATGATATACCCATTACTTACCAAATAAGAAGGATTTACAACAGATGCGCTGGGTCTTGGCGTATAATAGGTGTGATAGCTATCCGATCTTTTCTCATAAAAATACGTGATCAATGGGTATTTTTTTGAAGGGTCGAAATCTTCGGGTTTATAAATAATCCCCTCTAGTTTTTTCCCATCGTAACTTTTCCAAGTAAATAGCTCTGCAGTTCCCCATTTAAAATCTTTTTTCTGAGGATTTACATCAGTTAGTTGTGTATTCTTTTGAAAATTAGAATCCGTATAATGCAAATCTTGAAAGGTGTCGAAGTTTTGTTGCTGAAAGGTAAAAACATCTGCTTCTTTTGCCTTTTTATATCGATTTATAAAATATGTTGTCGATTTTATTTTTTCTTTCATACCTGTATCTGTCAAAGTATATAATCCTGATGACTTAGTAGTTTTATTGAAACTGGTAATCAACAACTCATTATTACTGTAGGAAGCAAGGTTAGGATTTTCTTCATCCAATCTTAAGGTTCTATATTCAATGTTCTTTTTTCTTCCGTTACCTGTGATATTTACAGGTTTTGTATTTCCCGATAAAGACACCTTCCAAACATCAAACTTATCATAAATCAATCCATTACCAACTTTATCAAACCCTCCGAAGCCATACATAAAAGGCAATGCAGGATGATCATCATCCTCATCATAAAAAGCCACTTTTAATTTTTGGGTAAGGTTCTTTTTTTCTAAAGTCTCCAGATTCAGAGAAAACCAATGTTTTTGCTCCATATCATAATACAATGCATACTTCCCATCAGGCGATAAAAAAGGTTGCAATGCAGTTTTGGTAAGAGATAAACGCTTCTTACCTGTATAGGTATCGATTACATAAAAATCTCTGGTCCAAGGGAAATTCCAAGACCGTTCTACATCATAAGGAGCTCCCGTAGCTCCCAAAATAAATCTTTGCTCTCTGTTTTTATCAAAAAGGACATCCTTAAAGGTTTCGTCTTGAATCTCAACCACTGATTTTTTTTCAAGGTCGTAGTAAGATATGTACGCTTCATTTTTTAAGTCCTTAATCCTGGCTTTTTGTTCGGGTTGTATCATTTTATCGTTCCAATTCCAAACATCAACTTGAGGGATTTCATCATCCAAAAAGGTTGTATCCTTTTTATACGTCACTTTTGGCTTTGAATAAAAATATAGTCGATTACTATTCTCAGAAAAGAATGACGCTTTCCCGTTTCCTAATTCCCAATTATTTCTAATATTTTTTCCTTGGGTATCCACCAAGTTGGCTAATTGCTTATCCCCATAATAAAACAACTCATATCGAATCGAATCCAGATGTGTAGAGTCCTTCGCAGCCATAAACGAAAAGTGTTCTCCAGTTTTATCTACAGCTAATTTATCATACAAATATCTTGTAGAATCTATTACCGTTTTTGTTCCAGAAAGTATATCGTATGCAAAGATCCCTACATCTCTTTTCCTTACCTGATTTCCTTTTTTCTTTTTCCCACCTATATGATTTGTTGTGGTATAGTAAAATGCATCCCCTTTTTCAGGAATTACAAAATCCTTAATTTGAAAAATAGTATCTGTTCTTTTGGATTTTAGATCATAAACCAATGCATAAGATTGCTTGTATCCTTTTCCTAGTTTTGGTTTTACCGTATCTTTTTTAGTTTCGTCTTTAGCCTTAGGTTTTTGTTTCTTAAAATTCTCAATCACTAACCATCCATTAGAAACTTCGGGAACCTTATACCCACTCACTCTGGCTATAGAATCATATATTTTGTTCGTTTTTACATCATATATAAATAGCTTATCCTTTGCTCTTTCGTCCTCTTTAACCTCTTTCTTCTTTTCTTGTCTAACACTGTTGTACGACGGTTTTCTTTTGAAGATTACAAAATGCTCGTCTGCAGTTATTGAAGCATCGTATCCATTAAAAGCGGTGAACTTTTTTTCGTTTCGGTATTGTAAATCTGTATATATCCATCACCTCGTTTTGTGGTAGTTTCGATAGTCGAAACAATTAATTTTCCGGTGTTGGATATTTTGGTGTCTGTTATATTTTTCCAGAGATCATAGTCTTCATGAGTTAATGCTCGTTTCTGAGCAAAAATGGACACTGTGAGACATAAAAAAACGAGGGTAATACTATTCTTAATCATTTTGTTGAGCTATATCTTCTCCGAAAAGTATAAAACCTTTTATCCACTGATTATCGTTTAACATAACTTTAGGGAAAAAACACGTTAATTTTTAAGGTCAAAAGTATTTCTATATGAGTGAGGGGTTAAAAGATTCTTTTAACCCCTCTGCTAATTAGTTATTTACCTACTACTATTCTATCCCCAAATAAGGATTATAGGTATAGGTTTTACTGAAATTTCCTAGTCCGTTAAAATACTCATCCACCAAATGAGCAGGATAATAAGCCATTCCTCCTGCAAGTAATCCTTGATTCCCTCCATCATTTTTATCGTCCCAATTCCATGGTGCATTTGCAGAACCATTACCATAGGATTTTTGAAATGACTTGGCATTGCTAAACAAGCTAGTAGTAAAACGTTGGTCCCACATCCCACCGTTCTCAAAAATATTTACCAATTTGTACTTCACATTTCTATCATAAATATCTGAAGGATATTCGCTACTGGTTTTACTTGGATAGTACACCACATAATCACTACCACCGGGTTTTTGTTTTGAATGGGCTTTGATCCCATGTCCTTTTGCTTCGGCAGAGGTTTTAAAACGATTGATCCCATTGTGATTTTGTAAGGTCAGGGTACCATCAATATCCTCATTTCCGTCGGTAAGACCTGAATTTGATGTTTTATACGAATAAAAATCAGAGTGAAAAACGGTAACTGCGCCAAGTGCAGCACCATAAGTCGTATTATCCTTTTTTACGATGGTTAGTACCCCCTCGAGGTCATTTTCGTGTTCATCAAGTCGATACAAAAACCAAATGTCTGTCCAATCTCTTGGATGAAAAAAAGCATAAATAATAAAATAATGCGTTGATGTTTCTACCACAGAATAATACCCTACGGCATTTCCTTTTCTTGATGAATTGGCAATGTTGTTCCAATTGTTCTTAGCATTTAGATCTCCGTCAAAATCATACCGTGTAATATAATCTGCTTTACCACTTAATCCATGCGAACCGGTTCGATCCACATCCTGGTAATGAACAGGTGCATGGTGATACGCAAGATCCAGATAAAAATTTTGATTTTTTTGGTTAGTTTTTTGATTTTCTTCTGAAGGTAAATCGTAATTGTTTTCGCAACTAAAAAGGCTTAGCACAACCAGTGCAGCCAGAATACATTTTTTCATTGTTGAAGTATGTTAGGTTATTGATTCTTAAAATTAACAACCTACGGCTTTGACTACTTTAGTTTAATTTTAAGCCTGGATTATGCTACTATTCCTAAAAAGTTAAGAGTGTTATGTGTATTTAAAGTTATTTCAGAAAAGTCTTTTCTTCACCATTGCCTTATAGGATTGCCCAATGGGAATAACACCTCCTTCTATCTTGATTTGATTACCCGCAATACTTTTAATCGATTTGATGCTTACCATAAAAGAACGATGTACTCTAATAAATTTATCTGCTGGTAATTGAGTCTCAAAGTAAGATATCGATTCATGAATAAGTAACATGTTATCTTCCAGATACACCTTTACATAACTTCCATAACTTTCCAGATATTTGATTGTATCGAGTTGCACATGATGTGTCTCTTTATCTCCTTTAAGAAAAATACTGGTGTTAGTAGCTTCAGCAACTGTTGTGCTTTTTTTGAAGAGCTTTCTTTATGTTTGACTACCTTGGTATATGCTTTCAAAAACCGTTCAAAAGAAAAAGGTTTCAGGAGGTAATCACACACTTCTAACTCATAGCTATCCACCGCAAATTCTGAATAAGCCGAGGTAATAATGACCAAAGGCGGATCAGTAAGCATTCGTAGAAAGTCCAACCCTTTCAATTTTGGCATCTCAATATCCAAAAAGATAAGATCCACTTTTTCCTTTTGAAGAAAAGTCATAGCTTCTATTGCATTATAACAGTTTCCCGCTAATGTTAGATCATTGAGCGATGCTGCATAATCTTCAATTATGGTATGAGCTATGGGTTCATCATCTATAATGAGATAATTCATAATTAGAAAGTAATGGTTAATTGTGCACTATACATATCTTCTTCTGTTTTAAAATCCAATGCATATGAATTACCATATACAATTTCTAGTCGTTTCTTTAAGTTTTCTATTCCTATTCCTTTGGTTTCATTCAGAACGGAAGTATCATAATTATTTACTACTTCAAACAGAATCTTGCCATTGGCAACCTCTAGTTTAATATGCACAAAAGCATCGTACATCAAACTATCTACACCATGTTTAAACGCATTTTCTAACAAGATAATAAACAAAAGCGGAGGAATCATAACCTCATCCTTTTCTATTCGTTTTGTAAATTGAATATCCACCTTTTTATGTTGTCGGATCTCCTGAATTTCAATATAGTTTTCAAGATATTCGATCTCCTCTTCCAACTTTACTTCATTTTCTTTGCCCTTGTAGATTACATAACGCATAATCTCAGACAATTTGAGTATGAGATCGGGAGTTTGGTCAGATTTTCGTTTTGCCAATCCATAAAGATTGTTCAACGTATTGAAAAAGAAATGCGGGTTTACTTGTTGTTTTAATAACGCTAATTCTGCTTTGGCTTTGTCAGCTTTTAAGTTTTGAAACCATTTCCATTGATCATAGATCCACAACAAAGCAAATAAGGGTATAGGAAACAAAAACACAAAGAATAAGTCCAGGTTTTCCTCATGTGTTCTTGAACCAAAAAAGAGGATAAATGAAAAGAAAAGAATCAACAGCGATCCGTAAAGCGCTAAGATCAGCACTTTATATTTTTGAAAGAACTTGGGTGCTAAAATATTAAATACGCCTAACCAAAATAAGGTAAGTAATGCAAAGGTAATTGGGTTATCCGGTACTTTCATATAGTCATCCACCCAAAACATTACAACAAAAACTATTGATAACGATACCAATTTTATTAAAAAAAGCTTACGCTCTTTTAAAAAGACAAACGCTTTTCTCTTTCGATATCGCTGCATATACCAAGACCAGATTACATAACAGCTAGTGATAAAAAAAGGAACAAACAACTAAGCGACACTACTTTGTATTCAAAAAACCTTCCCAACATAAAACCGATGAGTGAGAGCACCCAACTTCCAATCATCCAATAAAAAACACCTTCTTTTTGATGAAAAAGCATGGCATGAATAATTACAGAAACAACCATTCCCCAAAACAAAAAGCCAAGAATATTGACCAATGTTTCCTGAGGGTCTATACGGATAAAATCAACAAAGGTTAGTCCCTGGATTATGATAAAAAGAATGACAAACCCATATACAACTGCTCTATATTTCTTTAAGAATCTGATCATACTCCAAAAATAACAATCCTTTGTGCTTTGCAGTAATTATATAAACAGACACTATAAAAATTAGTATGAACACTTCATTTTTTACAACGAATCCTATTGGTTTCTTTTTTTAAGGTATCTGCACTGTTATCGAAGTGTTGGTGAAGATTATTCTGCTTTTATGTGGAGCTCATGTAGGTTCGTGTCATAATTAAAAATAAGTCTTATGAATACGCTACAGATAACCAATGTATCCAAAACCTATCCTAATCAAGTACAAGCATTGAGTGACATTTCATTAACCATAAAAAATGGTTTGTTTGGTTTATTAGGTCCTAATGGTGCAGGGAAATCATCTTTGATGCGAACGATAGCCACTCTGCAAGAACCTTCTACAGGTACTATTTTGTTTAATGGCATTGATATCCTTGAACAACCTCAGGAACTCAGAACTCAATTAGGATATCTCCCACAGGAATTTGGTGTCTACCCTAAAATGTCTGCTCAGGACCTATTGGATCACATGGCTATACTAAAAGGTATTATCCACAAAAAAGAACGTAAAGAACAAGTTGAAGCCCTATTGCAACAAACCAATCTATATCAACATCGCAAAAAAGCGGTTCATACCTTTTCGGGAGGGATGCGACAACGTTTCGGCATTGCCCAAGCATTGCTGGGAAATCCAAAGCTCATTATTGTAGACGAACCCACTGCTGGATTGGATCCTGAAGAACGAAATCGCTTTCTGAATTTGTTGAGTGAAATAGGTGAGCATATCATTATCATTCTATCGACTCATATTGTCGAGGACGTAAAAGACCTATGCACTCATATGGCCATTATGAATCAAGGAAAAATTATCGCTAGAGGTATTCCTTTGGAATTAACTCAACAATTAGAAGGAAAAGTCTGGTCTAAAATCATTAAAAAACAAGATTTGAGGAGTTATCAATCTACTTTTAATGTCATCTCTACTCGTCTTTTTTCAGGAAAAACAAAACTTCATGTATTAGCAGATCAACAACCAGAAGCCGGATTTGAACCTATTCATCCAGGATTGGACGATGTGTACTTCAGCACATTAAGCAGATAAAATAACCACAAAATATACAACTCATGTTTACGCTACTTTTTAAGTTCGAATGGCGATATCACACTAAACAATTGTCATTTTATATTTTCTCATTCATTTTCTTTCTTCTCGGGTTTTATATGTCTTCTGGCGGTAGGCTAGGAGCATCCGAATTGATAAAAAACAACTCCCCTTATCAAATTAATTTTTTTATTGGGGTATTTAGTTTGGTATCAGTTTTTGCCATCATGTTCTATTGCATTAATGCCATGCTCAGAGATCGGCAATACCAAACCGAGGGCATGATCTACTGTACCCCAGTAAAAAAACATCATTTTTATTGGAGCCGCTTTTTGGGAACTTTCCTAATTAGCTTATTGGTGTACTCACTTATGCTAGTAGGTTTTGCAATTGGCACTTTTTTTTCTATTGATCCAGACAGTATCGCTCCTTTTGTGTTATATCATTATTTATACATATGGACCACTATCGTATTGCCTAATCTATTCATTTTAACAGCACTGTTATTCTGTTTTGCTACACTCTTCAGAAAAGCATTAGTCGTATATATTGGAGCAGTTCTTATCTATGCGCTATACTGGGGATGTTCAATATTTCTTAATTCTCCTATGTTAGCCCAAGCAGTCCCTCCTTCGCCAGAGAACATGATTATTGCGGCTATAGCGGATCCCTTTGGATTATCCGCTTTTTTTGAGCAAACCATGTATTGGACTCCTTTTCAAAAAAACAATCAGCTTTTATCTTTTTCGGGGTATTTTCTTTGGAACAGGATCATATGGATTTCAGCATCATTACTACTACTTGGAGTAACCTTCAAATTATTCTCTTTCAGAAAAGGAAATCAAAGTATCAAAAAAAGTAAAGATGTTATAGAATCTGTAATCAACAAAAAAAACTATTTCCCAGTATTGACTTTCCCTCAAACCAGGAAGTCTCGATTTTTAACACTGTTTTCATTGGTAAAACTAGAACTCATTGCCGTCCTCAAAAGCCTGCCATTTATAGCAGTATCTCTTATTTGGATCCTGATAGCAACAACCGAAATTTACAGTAGGATTTTTGAAGGAGGTACTTATTACGATAGTCTGTATCCTGTGCCATATCTTCTAATAGAACAGCTCACCGATGCATTACCTCTTTTAGGGTTAATTCTCATTATATTTTATAGTGGAGAATTAGTATGGAAAGAGAGAAACTTGAATTTTAATGGTATCATTGATGCTACTCCTGCACCCAACAGCCTATTCTTTTTATCAAAGTATGCGGTATTATTTACGCTACCCATGATCTTAATTCTGATCAGCATTGTTATTTGTATAGGTTTTCAAATTATTGGAAATTATCCCGAATTTGCCTTGAGACAATACATCAATCTGTTCTTTTTTCAGGGTGTCGAGATGATATTCTATGGAATTTTGGCATTATTTATTCAAAATGTGGTATCCAATAAATACCTCGGGATGCTTATTTCCGGAATTTTAATTTTTGGATTAGGAAGCTCTATAAGTAGTTATATCGGAATAGAACACCCTTTATTGAAACTGGGAAATACCCCAGCTGTGGTATACAACGATCTTGCTGGATATGGGTACTACCCGAAAAGGTTTTATTGGTACTCGGTATATTGGTTAGCCCTGGGAGGAATACTAACCCTAGTGGCTTTCAAATTGTGGAGAAGAGGTATCATTTCAAGTTTTAAATTTAGAATAGCTCAGCTATTATCAAATTGGAAACAGAGTGAAGTTATTTTTATCATTAGTTTTCTTATCCTCTTTGTAAGTGCCGGCAGCATCATTTATTATAATACCAATATCGTAAATGAATATTTCTCTTCCGATACACGGTTGGATTTTGCTGAAATGTATGAACGAAAATTCAAACAATATGATTCGTTAGAAGAATTATATCCTGTAGCAATAAAAACCAAGGTTGACATTTATCCCGATGATCAAAAATATACAGTGTACTCAGATTACATATTGAAAAACAAAAGCGATATCCTTGTAGATACTGTCTTCATCTCTCCAAGAATACCTTTAACATCGGTTTACTTAGAAGATGCAATATTGATTGAGTATGATACCATTTATAAAACGCACCTTTTCAAACTAAAAAAACCATTACGACCTAAAGAACAAATTAGGTTTAAGTATGAGTTGACAGCAGAAAACAAAGGTTTAGCAACCAACATTGATATTGTCAATAATGGAAGTTATATTCTACACTCTTCTTTGACGCCTTCATTAGGATATCGCCCTAGCCGTGAGATTAAAAGTGCAAAAGAACGTGAAAAGCGAGGTTTGCCTAAAAGAGAAGAAAAAGTTAGTCATGAACATGATTTACATAACAAACCTAGTAACCTGATTGGCAGGGTATCTTTTGAAACTGTAGTATCTACCCAATCCAATCAAATAGCAATTGCTCCAGGAAATCTGATCAAAAAATGGACCGATAATGACAGGAATTATTACCATTACAAAACTCTGGATAAAGTATCTCCTCTTTTAGGATACTTCTCGGCCAGCTATGAAGTTCAAAAAGAAAATTATAAAGGAGTTAATATTGAACAATATTTTCACCCAAGTCATGACATGAATATCTCTTCGGTGATGAAAGCAAGTAGGGAAACCCTTGATTATTGTACCCAAAATTTTGGCAATTACTCTTTTGATCATCTTCGTATTGCAGAGATCCCGGCATATTGGCCATTTGGCGGTCAGGCCATGCCAGGAACAATTAGTATGATAGAAGATCGGTTTTATCTATTAGATCAGCGTAACACTGAAGTATTCAATCTGGTTGCCAAACGAACCATACACGAAATAGCACACCAATGGTGGGGGCATATATTAACTCCAAAAATGACCGCTGGTGGAGGTTTCTTTATCGAAGGCCTAGCGAAATACACCGAAGGCGTAGTCATGGAAAAACACTACGGCAAAGGTGCTTTGTGGAATTTATCCGAATACGCCAACAACAGATATTTTACTGGCCGATCCTATGCTTCAGAAAAAGAGTCACCAGCCTACTTATCCGATGGCGAAAACCACATCCTTTATGGCAAAGATTACACAATTATGCTTGCGTTAAAGGAACTAATAGGTGCTCAAAAAATTGATGCCATTTTACAAAAAATAGTTTCCGAATATGGAAATAAAGAAGAATTTGAAGTCGTTACTCTTGATTTTTTGAAGGAAGTGTATCTGGTCACCCCATTAGCATATCACACCCTGATCGATGATTGGTTTAAACGAATCATCACCTATGATCTGCAGCTCAAAAACGTCTCATACAAGAAGCTCTCTAATGGAAAATATGAAATCACGCTGGATGTGGTTACCAAGAGATTCGAAACCAAAGATCTTGGAGAAGAAGTACCCATAACAATAAACGAACCCATACAAATAGGTTTATTTAATAAACATCCCAAAAGAATAGGGGTAGACGAACAAATCTTATACCTTAAACCACACCATTTCGATAAAGAAAACACTCAAATTAGCATTATCGTAGATGAAATCCCGAAGTATGTATCCGTAGATCCTTATGGCACCCGATTGGATAAAAACAGAGTGAACAACATGCAGGAATTATAGAAATTGCGAAATAAAAAAATCCCAAATTCTGCAATCAGAATTTGGGATTCATTATTTTTCAAAAGTAATTCGTATTAGTCGGCTAACACAATTACTTTATTGTCTTTCATTTCAATAGTTCCAGAAGTAATCGGAAGCAAAGTAACACCGTTTTCTTTCACAAACTTTTCTGCTACTTCCTCTTCTAAATTCATATCTCCATACACCTTTACATTTCCTTTTCCTAACAAAGAAATAATGGGTGCGTGATTATCTAACATCTGAAACTCTCCATTCACACCTGGTACTGCAACAGAAGTTACTTCACCACTAAATAATACTGCTTCTGGAGTTACTATTTCTAAATACATATTTTTCTAGTTTATGCTTCAGCTAACATTTTCTCACCAGCTTCAATCGCTTCTTCGATTGTCCCTTTCAAGTTAAATGCTGCTTCAGGAAGGTGGTCTAACTCACCATCCATAATCATTGTAAATCCTTTTATAGTATCCTTGATATCTACTAAACATCCTGGGATTCCTGTAAACTGCTCTGCTACGTGGAATGGCTGAGATAAGAAACGTTGTACACGACGAGCGCGTCCTACCGCTAATTTATCATCTTCAGATAATTCTTCCATACCAAGAATCGCGATAATATCTTGTAATTCTTTATAACGTTGTAATAACTCCTTAACTCTTTGTGCACAGTTATAGTGCTCATCACCAAGGATATCAGCAGTAAGAATTCTCGATGTAGAATCTAATGGATCTACCGCTGGGTAAATACCAAGCTCTGCAATCTTACGAGACAATACTGTTGTTGCATCCAAGTGAGCAAAGGTTGTTGCTGGTGCAGGATCCGTCAAGTCATCCGCAGGTACATATACCGCCTGTACCGATGTAATCGATCCTTTCTTGGTAGAAGTAATACGCTCCTGCATCACACCCATCTCTGTTGCCAATGTTGGTTGGTATCCTACCGCAGAAGGCATACGTCCAAGTAGTGCAGATACCTCAGATCCAGCTTGTGTAAAACGGAAGATGTTATCTACGAAGAAAAGTACATCTTTTCCTTGTCCGTCTCCAGCTCCATCACGGAAATATTCTGCAATAGTAAGACCAGAAAGTGCTACACGAGCACGTGCTCCTGGTGGCTCATTCATCTGTCCGAATACGAAAGTAGCTTTCGAATCTTTCATTGCTTGTTTGTCTACTTTTGAAAGATCCCATCCTCCTTCTTCCATAGAATGTAAGAAATCATCACCGTACTTGATAATTCCAGATTCTAACATCTCACGAAGCAAGTCATTTCCTTCACGAGTTCTTTCTCCTACTCCTGCGAATACAGAAAGACCACCGTGTCCTTTTGCAATATTGTTAATCAACTCCTGGATCAATACTGTTTTACCTACTCCAGCACCACCAAATAATCCAATTTTACCTCCTTTTGCGTAAGGCTCGATAAGGTCGATTACTTTGATCCCTGTAAATAAAACTTCAGTCGAAGTTGATAAATCTTCAAATTTTGGTGCCTGACGGTGAATTGGAAGACCATCTTCTCCTGCTTTAGGAAGATCTCCAAGTCCATCGATTGCATCTCCAATTACATTAAATAGACGTCCATATACATCCTCACCGATTGGCATTTGGATAGGAGCTCCAGATCCTACAACTTCCATCCCTCTGCTTAATCCATCACTGGAATCCATCGCAATAGTACGAACAGTATCCTCACCAATGTGAGACTGAACTTCTAATACTAGTTTACTACCGTCTGTTTTATTAATTTCTAATGAATCGTAAATTTTTGGTAATTCAGTCCCTGCAGCGAATTCTACATCGATAACCGGACCTACAATTTGAGATACTTTACCCGTAACTTTAGACATTATCTAACTATTTAATGTTTAGTATTTAACTATGGAAAAAAGATACTTTACAAACAACGCTACAATAGCACCTTTTTTCAGGCTGCAAATATAGTCTTTTAAAATGAAAAAATAATGCCTTTTATTTTGTTTTTTTAAAGGTAGCTTTTATCCCATTTTTCAACGGAAATTATCTCATTAAAAACCTTTTAGGATTTACTGTATCGTCCATACACTATTATAACAAAAGCAGCCGCATACATCACTAGTGTATATATGGCTCCAGCTATGGCAAATGAGGTGTTTTGAAGGGTCACCACTGCTATAGTAATTGCCAATCCCGAGTTTTGGATCCCTGACTCTACTGCAATACTAATCGCCTGAGGTTTTCGCAGTTTAAAACCAACCGCTGTCATATATCCCAGAATCATACTGCTTACATTTAACAAAACCGTTGGTAATCCTGCCTGTTGAAAATAAGGGATGATATTGTGTTTTTCTTTCAGAATAATCCCTGTGGTGATTAATGCTAACAAAAGTACCGAAGCTACCTGAACTGGCTTTCCCATTTTTAAGGCAAAACTGGTAGCTTTGGCACGTATCAGCATTCCTAAAAATACTGGGACAATTACTATACCCAACAACTGACCGATCATTTGCAAAATATTTAATTGCACCTCTCCTTCTTGTCCAGAAAAATTCAAAAGTGAAAATTGTACAATGAAGGGTATAGTACCAATCGTAATGATACTCGATATTGCGGTTAATGTTACAGAGAGTGCGGTATCTCCTTTGGCCAAATGAGCAATCACATTTGAGGTTGCCCCACCTGGACATGCCGCCAAGATCATGATTCCGATAGCAATTTCTGGGGGCAGTTGAAGTAAAGAAACCAAGGCATAACCAATAATGGGTAAAAAGAGCAATTGATTGATTAACCCCAACAAAACTGCCTTAGGGTTTCTGGCTACTCTTTTGAAATCATCACTGGTAAGCGAAAGCCCCATACCAAACATAATAATCATTAAGGATATGGCGACAATCAGGGTTCCTGTACTATTCATAGTTATGTATTTTGATTATGAATTCTAAAAATCAAATGTTGCACTTATATCTTGCCACATCGGTTGAAATTGAAAATATCCTGCAAGCGGAAAACCAAGCTCTGCTCTTGTCTTCATAGCGATATTATGATCTATTTCGATCAGTTTTTCTCCCGTTTGCATGGCTAGCAATTGTGCCTGGCAACTTCTTTCCATGGTAATAAACCACCACGCTGCCTCGTCTACAGAATGTCCAACGGTGATTAACCCATGATTTTGTAAAATTGCTGCCTTATTATCTCCCAAAGCTTTGGCAACCCTCTTTCCTTCTTCTAGTTCATTAACAATACCTGCATAATCATTAAAAACTGCATGATCTTTATAAAATGCACACGCATCTTGAGTAATCGGAGCTAGCTCCAGGCCTAAGGCAGAAAACGATTTCCCATAAACCGTATGTGCATGTGCCGCAGCAACAACATCAGGTCTGGCGGCATGAATTTGAGAATGGATCGCAAAAGCAGCTGCATTTACAGGAAATTTACCTTCTACCACTTCTCCCTTATGATTCACCAACAATAGATCAGAAGGCGTAATTCGATTAAAAGAAAGCCCAAATGGATTTACCCAAAAATGATCTTGATGCTCTGGGTCTCGTACCGTAATATGCCCTGCAACACCTTCTGAAAAACCAAATTTACCGAATATTCTGAACGCCCCGGCAAGTTTTGTTTTGAGATAGGCTCTTTCTTCGGCTACATTGTCAAATTTTGGAGGCATGGGAATGTTTGCCGGTAACATTTCTAATGGTGGATTTTGTACTGCCATAATTATATTTTTTTTAAGTTCTTATTTGTTTTTGTTTTGCATTTTGGATGATTTCTAAATACTCATTGTATCCTTTATCTGTCAAATAAGGTTTCAACACCTCCCACAATGTCTGCAAAGGTGAATCTTCAACCAAAGACGTATTCTTTTCATCTAATAAAGTAGTTCCTGCACTCCAAAAAGTGCTTGTCATCCAAAGCGTACGAATAATCAGATCATAATTTACCCGCTCTTTTTCAGGAACTAACCGATCGCTATCCACATAATAATTGATCAAACTTCTCGCATCTTGGAACCGCTTTGAAGTAGCTAGCCTGTATTCGTTCATGATATCAGGGTATTCCTCTATCAGATAAAGGATATCCATAAAGAAGAATCTGTATTTTTTTTGAATGCCATAAAACCGGGTAAACAACTCCTGAAAATGAAAAAGGGTTACATACTTATCCTTTGGGAATACTTCTATGGCATTATCCAATACTTCCTCCTGAATCGCAGCTAATAAATGTTCCTTTCTTTTGAAATGATAGGTAAAGTTCCCTGGGCTTATACCCGTAGCCTGTGCGATATCATTAATACTAACATTAAAAAAGCCCTTTTTATTAAAAAGATAAACCGCTTGCTCGATAATTGAAGATTTGGTATTCATTTTCACAATTTAGTATAAATATACTAATTATTTTTTAATATTAGTATAATCATACTAATTTAAGATTAATCCCATAAAATTGCTTTTATGGGATTGATACCGGGGCTTCAGGACGGCTTCAGATTCCAAAATTTTGACTATTTTGTAGATTGAAAATTCTTACATTTTATTGAATGGAAACATATGCTATCGCCTTAAGTTATGCTATTCCTGGTTTTATCGTTCTGATTCTTATAGAATATCTCATAAGCAGATGGAAAGGAATACCGGTTAATGAAGCTATGGACACAATTTCTAGCTTAAGTTCTGGTATTACCGATACTTTAAGAAGCCTAACTGGTCTTGCCATAATCATTATCAGTTATGATTGGATGGTGGATCATATTGCTTTGGTGAGTATCAAATCTTCTGTTTGGTTATACATTCTTACGTTTATAGGGCTTGACTTTGCTGGCTATTGGTCTCATCGTTTTAATCATACTATAAACCTATTTTGGAATCGACATATTATCCATCATAGTAGCGAAGAGTTCAACCTTGCATGTGCACTAAGGCAAAGTATCTCTGCTATCATTTCCATTTATTTCTTTTTATATATTCCGCTTGCTCTTTTAGGAATACCATCGCACATCGTGGCACTAGTTGCCCCAATTCACTTGTTTGCTCAATTTTGGTATCATACCCGATTGGTAAACAAAATGGGGATTCTGGAACATGTTATCGTAACACCTTCACACCATAGAGTACACCATGCAATTAATGACGAATATCTGGATAAAAACTATTCTCAAATATTCATTTTTTGGGACAAGCTATTTGGCACTTTTCAAGAAGAGTTACCTGATAAACCTCCAGTGTATGGGGTAAAAAAACCTGTTAACACATGGAATCCTTTCTTTATCAACTTTATGCATGCCTGGGGGATTCTGAAAGACGCCTGGAGAACCAAAAACTGGTGGGACAAAATACGGATATGGTATATGCCAACCGGATGGAGGCCAGATGATGTAAAAGAAAAATACCCTATACAAATCATCACCGACCCTTATACACGAAAGAAGTACAAGACTGAAAGTTCGCTCTCCTTAAAATTATGGTCCTGGTCTCAACTCCTTATCACTTTGGCGCTTTTGTATTATTTATTGGTTAGTTTTGGAGATTTTGAGTTACCTCAAATTATCAACTATGCACTGTTTATTGCCATTTCTATTTTCGCTTACACTTCACTAATGGATAGACATATTATATCGGTATACGCTGAAATTGTTAAGATTACTTTTGCGGCTTATTTGATCTTTAAAGAAGGAGGGTGGTTCGAAATGGATGCGGTATTTACGGGAGCTACGATGATGGTAATTATTTATCTTATTATATCTCTACTACTAGCTTTCTATTTTCAATTGTTAGAACGCAAATTCATTATCGCTTCATAAAAAAACCCACTAAATCGCTTTAGTGGGTCAATTTTATATGTTATTAATATCCTAAACTACGGTAACATAGGACTGTAGAACGTAGGGTAGTCTACTGCTTTTACCAGTGGTAAGTTAGAACCATAGGTTTCATTAATTGCCGTAGCTGCAGAATTTGCTAAAAATGCGTATCCTCTTGCCGTTGGATGTACACCATCCAAAGAGAACAGTCCTCCAAATACTAAATTTCCTTGAATCAAAAATTCATCAAATTGAATTCCTCCATCAGAAACTTGATCCAATAGTGCATTTGCATCTACGAAGGCTAAGCCTGCTTGTTGAACTGCAGATGAAATCACCCCATTAAACGCTTCTGTTGCTGTTGCTATTTCTGCCTGCTCTTCTGGAGTTAACACCCACTTATCAGCCAAAGGAACCGCTACTCCGTTTACAGTAAGCGGATTCCCTGGTACAGCTTCTGTACCAATAAAGCTACTCGCAGGTAGTACTAATAGATCATCTGCTGTTGCTTGTCGTATACTTACCAAGGCAGAGTTAATCATGGTCAGATCTGTTAGACTTTCGTCTTCAATAACTACAGCATTATTCGCTGCTTCTGCAAAAGTTATCGTTCTTCTTGCGATCTCAGCATCGGCATCTGCTTGTGAAATCGCTCCATTACCCACTAAGAAAGCAAACGCCTGCACAATTCCAGCATTATAAGCCGCGTATGCTCCATTAACAGCTCCTGCAGTTGCTGCATCTAGCGGAACCGGATTATGAGGTACAGTAGTAAAATGTGCAATAGCTGTTACATCTGGAATATTAAAAACTACTCCTCTTGCTCCTCCAGAGGTTAATGTACCTACCAAGGTATTATATACTTGAGTAAACAATGCAGTATCCGTTATTGGGTTTGTACCATCTCCTCCGCTAAGGGCATATCCTAACACATCATTATTACCGATCCATAACGAGAAAAATGTTGGATTTTGTGCCATCGCATCTGCCAAAACAGTTGTTGTTGGACTAGAAGCCATTCTCACAAAATAAGGGTTTGCAGTAGCTGGCATAGCGCCTAATCCTGCGATATCTCCATATCCAGGAGCTACGAGATGAAAGCTTTTTGCACCTGGCACTCCCATATTATTAAATGAACCCGAAAGTATTGCCGAAATTTCAGTCGTTGGTGTTGCGTCTAGCGGTGCTGGACCAGCGCCATTAAAAAATAATCTAGGTCCTAAAATTTGATTTCCTCCAAGCAATGCTCCACCGATATTATCACTCATCAAAGGTTGAACAAAATTTCCTCCTCCTGCTAATGCAAATTGCTGTGCTAAAATATTAGGCATAGAATTTTCTTGGCCTGCAATAAACAAAGCATTGTCGGTAAATCCAGCGGTTAATGAGTTTCCTAATGAAACAAATGTTGAAAAATCAGCTTCACCAGAGGTAATGACTACCTCTTCCATTACTTGGCCATCATCATCATCCTCACAGGCAATAAAACCAAAGATGAATAAAATAAGTAGCCATTTATATTGAGTATTCATTTGTCTTTTCTTTTTTATAGTTATCTATTATAAATTGTTTATGGTAAGACCGATATAGTATTGAGATCCTATAAGTCCAGTACCAAAGGCCGTAAAGTACTCGTCACCACCTATATTTGTAGCACCTGCTTTTAATGTCGATTTCAATGATGGAATCGTATAATTGATCTGTGCATCTATAACAGAGAATGAAGGCACATCTCCATCTCCAAAAGATGCTTGCCAGAAATAATCATCACTCCAACGATAGCTAGTGTTAAAACCAAAATTTTTAAATAGATTAGGATGACCAAAAGTTGCTTTTACTTTATGTTTTGGCGTATTGAATTCTGTTCTGAAATCCGGATCACTTTCTTGGTCTAAATCCTGCTCAGCAAATGTATAGTTCACACCTAGTTCAAAATCACCTGGTAATTTGGTGTTGACCCCTGCTGTAAAACCTAGGGATTTAATATCAACATCAGAGTTTGTATAAGCTTGATACACCGCAAAATCATCATTTTGCAAAGCAAGAAGTGATAATGCTCCATCGCCAACCTGACCATAAAAAGGAACAATCACATTCTGCGTAGAGATAAAGTCTTTATATTGATTATAATACGCACTAATATCTATTACAAACCGATCAACTTTCCCTCTATATCCTACTTCAAAAGCAGTCACCTTTTCTGGTTCTACAGGTGCCGCTGAAGATCGTACTGGATTACCTGCAAGTACAGAAGAGGCTGAAAAAGAGTTTTCGTAAGCAGCTCGACCAACAATATCTACACTGTCAGAATTCAAAATTCCCTGACCTTCTCCACTAATATCAGTACCACTAAAAGTTCGAACATCTCTATCCAAGTTATCCTGTGCAGAACCTACCAAGATAGCACGCCCAACGTCTAATCCAATATACAAATCTTGAGTGGTTGGATTTCTAAAACCTGTTTGCACCGATGCACGGATGTTGTGGTTTCTTTCTTCACCGAGTGTATATCCTATCGACAATCTTGGAGAGAAGTTACCATCAAATAATTCTGACTTATCATAACGTACAGAACCTGTCACTTTAGCTCTTTCATCTGCAAATTTCTTTTGTAATTGGGTATAAATACCAAATTCGGAATATCGAATTGGCCCATCAAAATCTGTAAAAATAGTTCCTGAAGAATTTAATTTGTATTCTCTAAAAGATCCTCCTACTTGAATATCAGCGAAATTACTTGTCAAGTGACTGAAATTATAATTTACATCTACGTGTCTTAATTGTGTATTATCCTGAAATCTAGATCCTGTAGATAAATCTGGATCACTAATTACCTGATTAAACGCTTGTTGGAATTCTGGTGTTCCAGGAATAAGTCTTCCTGTATCTGCTGTTTGTCTTGCAAGGGCATGTGCTTGTTCTGGAAGCACTCCTGCTAATGTAGCCTGTACAAACGCCCCCGCATACTCTCCAAACCAAGTTGAATCATCTTTCCAGAAACGGTTAATATTGATTCCTGTAAATCGAGTATCATAAGAATCTCCCGCATCTTCATCGGTGATATAACCTCTAATAAAGAAATTACTATTCTTAATTTCTAATTTATGTTGTTGTAAAAAGAAGTTTCGGATAGAGTATCTGTTAGCTCCTTGATAGATTGTAGTACCTCTACCAACTTTACCAACATAAATAAGTTCTAAATCATCGGCAAAAGGTCTGTAGTGTAGTGCTGCATCAAACTTTATACTTTCTGCCGGATAATCATTCAAATCACTCTCAAGATATCCTGTACGACTTACATTGGTATCAGGAAGTAAATTCTCGGCCCCAGGAGGCAATATCGGCTGTCCAGTAACAGGGTTAATTGTATTTGTTAAGATTTCTCCAACACCTCTTATGTTGGTACTTACCTCATCTCCATATACATTAAGACCATCATAATTAATATCGGATCTATCCGTATTAGGATTCAATACGTTAACCTCACTTACCGCAAACCAGTCTGTACCTCGTAAATATGAAAAATTAACTTTTGCAGCAAATTTATCAGAAAACGCATGTGCAATACGAATTCCGTAATCATAATATTCATTATCCCCGGCAGCTTCCTGAGAGGTTATACCTCCTTTAAAATAAGCACTAATCCCTTGATGATCGAAAGGATTCTTACTAGTCATGAACAAAATACCATTAAAAGCATTTGCTCCATATAGTGCAGAAGATGCTCCAGGCAGTAATTCAATACTATTCACATCAAGCTCCGTCATACCAATCAAGTTACCCAAAACGAAGTTTAGGGCAGGAGCAGTATTATCCATACCATCTACCAACTGTACAAAACGAGTATTCGCAAAAGTGGCAAAACCTCTCGTGTTTATAGATTTAAATGTTAAACTATTGGTATTAATGTCCACTCCTTTTAGAGTTTCTAATCCATCATAAAAATCTGCTGAAGGGGTATTTTTTATCTTCTTTACATCAAAGCGTTCGACACTTACAGGAGATTCAAAAATACGTTCTGGCGTTCTCGATGCCGAAACGATTACTTCATCTAATTCTGTTCCTTCCTTAAGTGTAATGTTTAAGTCAGACGATGCCGAAGAAACAACAACCGAACTGGATTCGAATCCAACGCTACTTACCGTAATTGTAAAAGGAGGTGATTGTTCGACAGTAAGTGAAAAGAGACCATCAAAATCGGTAACTGTACCCACGGATGCGCCATCCAAAATCACATTTGCTCCCGGAATCGGTTGATCATTATTATCCACCACCTTTCCTTTGATTGTTGTTTGTGCAGAAGTGACAATACTCATCAATAACAGCATTACCACTAATGTAGTTGTTCTCATACCCTCAAATTTTTTAAAGTTATGACAACAATATACGTTTTTTTAGGAATTTTTTAATAAAGTTGTTAAACCTTTGTTTATTAACCATGAAAAAAAACCAATCGCTTCAGTTTTGATAATTCGGTTTTTTTGATGGAATACATGAATTTCTTTACTTCAATCCCATAAAAAAACCCATCTGAAAATATCAGATGGGTTTTCACATTTATTTTTAAAATCTGTTACAGATTGTTGATCGATAGTCCTACATAATATTGAGATCCTATAAATCCAGATCCAACGGCTGTAAAGTACTCATCACCTCCTATATTGTTAGCTCCGATTTTTAATCTAGCTTTTAGTACAGGAATCGCATAATTAACCTGTGCATTGATTACGGTGTACGAAGGAATAGCACCTACACCAAAATCAGATTCCCAGAAATAATCATCACTCCATATAAGATTGGCATTAAATCCAAAGTTTTTAAACAGCTCGTCATTACCAATAGACGCTTTTACCTTATGCTTTGGCGTGTTAAAGTTACTTCTAAAGTCTGGATCTCTTTCCTGATCGAAGTCTTGCTCAGCGAAAGTATAACTAGCGTTAAAATCAAATCCATTCAATTTATAAGTAAATCCTGCAATTGCTCCATAAGAATTGATATCTACTTCAGAGTTAGTAGAAGCGGTGAATGTTCTTCTTGTTCCAGCACTAGCTAATGACTGAACCGCTAATAACTGCTCTCCCGCAGTACCATTTACAACACCTTGACCTGGTACAATAACATTTTCGTTTGCAATAAAGTCTTCAAACTGGTTGTAATATACACTACCATCAAAGATGAAAGCTCCAAACTGTGCTCTATATCCAACCTCGTATGCTGTTACTCTTTCTGGTTTTACAATATCGATACTAGCAACCTCAAGATCATTAACATCTCCTGTTTCTGCAAATCTTTGTACAGAACTAGCAGAATAAGAGTTCTCATAAGCGTCTCTTGCTGTATATACGTTGTTAAAATCATCAACTGTAGTAAATCTATCCAAGTTTTCTTCAGCAGAACCCACAAGAAGAGTACGTCCAATATCAAGACCGATAAATAAATCTTGAGTAGTAGGGTTTCTGAAACCTGTTTGTACCGAAGCACGTAGGTTACGAGTCTTATTTGCTCCAAAGGTATAACTCACAGAGAATCGAGGAGAGAAATTTCCATCGAATAACTGAGATTTATCATAACGTACAGAACCTGTTAATTTTAATCTTTCGTCTAATAACTTTCTTTGGAACTGCGTATACAAACCATATTCTGAATATCTGATAGGCCCATCTATATCTGTAAATACGGTTCCTTCAGAATCTAACTTATACTCTCTAAAAGATCCACCTATTTGGATGTCTGCAAAATTACTAGTCAAATGACTAAAGTTATAATTACCATCTGCATGTCTAAACGATGATTTCTCCAAGAATTTAGATCCACTAGCAAGATCCGGATTACTAGTCACATCTTCAAATGCTTGTTGGAACTCTGGTGTTCCTGGAATAAGACGTCCTGTATCTGCTACTTGTCTCGCGGCTGCGTGAGCCGCTTCTTGAGCTGCAGGATCATTAGGATTAGCACCAATAGTAGCTAAATAAGTTCCGATATACTCTGTAAACCATTGTGTATCTGATTTCCATCTGTTATTGATGTTAAGACCAGTAAAACGAATATCGTATGAATCTCCAGCGTCTTCTGCAGTTACATAACCTCTCAAGAAGAAGTTATCATTTTTAATTTCTAATTTATGTTGTTGTAAAAAGAAATTACGAAGCAATGTTCTGTTGGCATCCTGAGTTACTGTTGTACCTCTACCTAACTTACTTGCCAAAATCACTTCAAAATCATCTGCAAACGGTCTGAAATGTAACGCTCCATCAAATTTTAAACTTTCTACATCATTATCATTAAGATCAGCCTCATCATAACCTGTTCTACTTACCACTGTATCTGGTAAGAAAGGTAAAACTGCTGGATTTACTGCTGGGTTTTGTGCTGCAAGTCCTCTTAAAGAACCTTTAGCCTCATCTCCGTACACGTTTAATCCATCATATCCTGGAGTATTCTCTCTAGTTGCCCCTGGGTTATCCAAATCTCTTTTGTCTGCTGCAAGCCAGTCAGTACCATTCAAAAGGGAGAAACTCACTTTTGCTGCAAACTTATCAGAAAATGCATGAGCTATTCTAACTCCTACGTCATAAAACTCGTTATCTCCTGCAGCTTCTTGAGAAGTAATTCCTCCTTTGGCGTAAGCACTGATTCCCTGATGATCAAACGGGTTCTTACTATTCATAAATAGGATACCGTTAAAAGCATTCGCTCCATATAAAGCAGAAGATGCTCCTGGCAGTAATTCGACACTTGCCACATCAAGCTCACTTAAACCAACCAAGTTACCAAGTACAAAGTTCAATGCGGGAGCGGTATTATCCATTCCATCAATTAGCTGTACAAAACGTGTGTTTGTAAACGTTGCAAAACCTCTGGTGTTAATAGATTTTAATGCCAAACTATTGGTATTGATATCTACACCTTTGATATTTTCTAAATCTCCATAAAAATCTGCAGAAGCTGCATTCTTAATCTCCTTAATACCATAACGTTCGATAGTTACAGGAGATTCAAATAAACGTTCCGGAGCACGAGATGCCGAGATTACCAACTCATCCAAAAAGGTAATGTCCTCTAATACAATAGTAACTTCCCCAGTTTGTGACGTAACCACTAGGGTAGCATCATCAAATCCAATACTACTTGCTACTAAGGTAAAAGGATAATCTTTGTCTGTAGTCAGCGTAAAGTTTCCGTCGAAATCTGTAATTGTAGAAACATCAGTTCCTTTAACAGAAACACTAACTCCTGGTATAGGTTGATCGAAACCATCGATAACCCTACCTTGAACCACATTTTGTGCGGTACCTACTATGCTCATTAAGAGCACGACCATTAATGTAATTGTTCTCATAAGTAGATTTGTAATTATAATTAAGTTGTTTTTTCTTATGCACGCATAAGGATTCAAACATTGGGATGCAAAAGTACACTTTTTTCATTAAAAACAAAGAAAATATTGCATTTTATCGTAAAAAGATGCTGTTTGACGATTTGCAACGTTAAGGAATCTTTAAAAAATGATCATAAAATGGGGTGAGTGAGCACTATTAATGCTGATGTAGTATGAATTCATTTTTCACGGCAAATGTAATTAATTGTTTTGTACCTGTACAATTCTTTTATCATATTTTTACCTAATCTTAATATTAGGAATAAAAAAGGCTATCCCTTAGGATAGCCTTTGAAAGTATATCAATAAAAAGTATTTACTCTACAGTAACGGATTTTGCCAAATTTCTAGGCTGATCCACATTCTTATCAAGCATCACAGCAATATGGTATGATAACAACTGCAATGGTATCGTAGTAAGAAGAGGTGTTAAGAATTCTATGGTCTCCGGAATTTCAATAACGTGATCTGCCAATTCTTTTACAGTCACATCTCCTTCTGTAACAATACCAATAATCTTACCTTTTCTGGATTTGATTTCCTGGATGTTACTCACCACCTTCTCATAATGTCCTTTTTTGGTAGCTATAACCACAACTGGCATTTGCTCATCGATAAGTGCGATGGGACCGTGTTTCATTTCCGCCGCAGGATAACCCTCTGCATGGATATATGAAATTTCCTTAAGCTTTAACGCTCCTTCTAAAGCCACAGGGAAGTTGTAACCTCTTCCTAAATACAAGAAATTCTTTGCATCCTTATATGTATCTGCAATAAGCTTTATGTGATCATTTGACTCTAATGCCTTCTTCACTTTTTCTGGAACTCTTTCTAGCTCTTGCAAATAGTAATGGAAATCACTATTAGATATGGTTCCTTTACGCTCTGCTAATTTTAAAGCGATCAAGGATAAGATAGTAATTTGCGTTGTGAATGCTTTGGTAGAAGCAACTCCTATTTCTGGACCGGCATGTGTATAAGCTCCAGCATGTGTTTCTCGAGAAATCGAAGATCCCACTACATTACATACTCCAAAAACAAATGCTCCTCTTTCTTTAGCCAATTTGATCGCAGCCATGGTATCCGCAGTTTCTCCACTCTGAGAAATAGCGATCACCACATCATCTTGATGGATGACAGGATTACGATATCTAAATTCTGAAGCGTACTCTACTTCTACAGGAATACGAACCAAATCTTCGAAAATGTACTCTGCAACCAATCCTGCGTGCCATGATGTACCACATGCAACAATTAGAATTCGTTTTGCATTAAGAAGCTTAGCCAAATTATCATCGATCCCTGCCATTTTTATAATCCCATCGGCAACCAGCATTCTTCCTCTATAGGTGTCACTTATAGCACTTGGCTGCTCATAGATTTCTTTAAGCATGAAATGATCATATCCACCTTTTTCTATTTGCTCCAGATTGATCTGCAATTCTTGCAAATAAGGATCTACAAGACTGTCGTCATGTATTTTTCGAACTTTAACATCCTTGTTTCTTCTTACAATTGCCATCTCCCCGTCTTCCAGATAGATCGCATTATTGGTATATTCTATAAAAGGAGAAGCATCTGAGGCAATAAAAAACTCATCTTCACCTACACCTATAGCTAGTGGACTACCCAGTCTAGCTACTACTATCTCGTCTGGTTTTTGCTTATCAAAAACTGCAATAGCATATGCACCAATAGTTTGATTCAATGCTATTTGAACAGCTTTTCCAAGTTTTATATTTTCTTTGGTCTTTACATCTTCTATTAGATTAACCAAGACTTCAGTATCTGTTTCAGACTGAAATTCATAGCCTCTATTTAGCAATTCTTTTCTTAGTGATTCATAATTTTCGATAATTCCATTATGAATAATCACCAGATCTCCAGAATTAGAGTAATGTGGATGCGAATTGACATCGTTAGGAACTCCATGAGTAGCCCATCGAGTATGCCCTATTCCGATAGTTCCATTTGTAGAAATCTCTTTCTCCAAACGCTCTTCTAAATCCACTACTTTACCCTTTGTCTTTGACAATTTGAGATCATTACCATCATAAAGAGCAATACCGGCAGAATCATATCCCCGGTATTCTAATCTTTTTAATCCTTTTAAAACAATTGGATAGGCCTCCCTATGACCTATATACCCCACTATTCCACACATGATTTAATTTTTTTAGTTGTCTATTGATTCGGTATAAAAAATATTAAGCTTTAATTGTTTCGCCTCCGGAACACCTGGTCCATTTCCATAAAGAACAGTTCCTTCGTGCGATATTACAGAAGCAAAGGGGGTTGTTTTTTCTGTAACTTCAATATCACTATTAGGGTCGGTTTCATCACTTCTTACACGTGCAAAACCATCTGCATTATTAATTATATTTACGTTTTGCGAAACTGAAAGTCCAAGTCTTACGTTCTCAGTATCACCATCTAATATATTGTTAATATGCTGTGTCATCCTAACTTTAAAGAATTCTCCATCATCATTAGAATCTCTTGAGATTCTTCCCAGGTGATTGGTGATCGAAACAACAGGGTTATCATTATTGATCGTATTATCAAAACGATAATCCAGTAAAACTTCGTCAGTTTCCATATTAAATATATATATTCTTTCTGGTTCTGTATCACCACCAGTTACTCGATCTTGGTCAATATAAAACGTCATAGATGCGTCATTAATTAACCAATTTTGTCTTCGAAGAAAATCAAGTTCATTTTCCTCTTCTCCATTTTCATTGACAATCATACCACCAAACAAGTCAATTACAGCAATTGCTCCATCTCCACCTTTCAAATATAAGGTTTCTTCTCCATTTACCACATCCTGATTCTCGGTCAATAACTCGTTGGCAATGGTAGTATCAAACTGAGTGTCAATACCATTAACAATATTATTGGCAAAGGCCAAAGCAAGTGTTCCTTGATCTTCAACAATATCTGTAGTACTTCCGTCCTCATCTTCATCAGCCGTATCTACCTTATCAAAGGTATAATGCAATGTGATATCTCCATTAACCAT
This sequence comes from Aquimarina sp. KJ22-3, assembly GCF_055808215.1. Classification (NCBI taxonomy): domain Bacteria; kingdom Pseudomonadati; phylum Bacteroidota; class Flavobacteriia; order Flavobacteriales; family Flavobacteriaceae; genus Aquimarina; species Aquimarina sp. KJ22-3. Next base: position 5,218,688 of record NZ_CM147859.1, read on the forward strand.
ATTTAAAAACGTCAGATTACCTGCATTGTTCACAGCTTCTGCTTCAAAAAATATACCTCTGAAAAAATTTCTAAAATTATTGGCATTACTCAATTCTGATGATCCTTCCATATCCAGGAAAGCAGCCGTAAAGACATCAACCGGAAGCTTTACACGAAAAGCTGGAGGCAATCTTGTTACATCCGGATCATCATTTTCATCTTCTCCATCCGGACTTAGTAAAATCAATTCCTCTGCAGAAGGCACAAAACCTTCGTCTGTATATAATAATTGCTGTTTTAATTCTGTACCAAAATTAGTTTCTATATCATTAAGGTCATTTGAGAAATACAATTGCCTTTGATTAGAATTTGGATCAAAATCTCTCAAGAAATAATTGGACTTATAAACAGACAATCTAATAGGCTGGTTTCCATAAACAGAATCCAACTCAAACGTATTTATGATTACTCCATCATCATTTGCCTCGGTATTGGTGGTAGTGCTGAAATAAGGAATGTTTAAAACTACGCTATCTAATCTAGCATTATCTCCAAAAACAGGATCGAAACGTTCAGGCTGTAATTCGGATAACACTCCATACGCCGACTGGCCATATACTGGATCATTATAGACCCCTAATAGATAACCAGGTAACGCCGAGGTTTGCACTCTTTCAAACCTTGCACTGTAAGCTATAGGAATAGCCTCATAAAGCCTATCTTCAAAATTAACATCACCAATTACTTCACTACCAACTGTATTGAATTCATCATCACAAGAAAATAAAGTAACCAATACAGTAACTACTGCCGTAGATCTAATCAAAAAATTCTTCAAAGTCATAAATAAATCATTTTGCTTACACTAGCACTTCCGACTGATAGAAGGCTTCGTAAGCATCTGCAAATTCATCTGGGTTTTTATAGTCTAAAACAGGTTGGTCAACATTTTCTAAGTGCTTTGACAATTCTTCTGGTATTTCTGCCGAACCGACAATTACAGCATCAGAATTATCAATAGCAACTTTCATTAAATTGCTATATGTTGGAGTAGCTAGATCTTTTACTTTTTCTTCTCCAATTCCATCAAACTTCACCTTTTCCATCATATTCATATCTAGCGTCCCTTCATATCCTCTTTCGTAAACCGAGGTAACGATTTTACTTTGGCCAAAAAGAGGTTCATTAGCATAATAATGTTTAAGATACAAAGGTAAAAGAGAAGCCAGCCAGCCATGTACGTGTATTACGTCTGGCGACCAATTCAACTTCTTAACCGTTTCTATAACGCCTTTTGCAAAAAATATTGCTCTCTCGTCGTTATCCGGAAACAAGTTTCCATCTTCGTCGGTTAAAGTTGCTTTTCTTTTAAAATAGTCTTCGTTATCTATGAAGTAAACCTGCATACGCTCTTTTGGTATAGACGCCACCTTAATAATAAGAGGCATATCTAAATCATTTATTACAAGATTCATTCCTGAAAGTCGGATCACTTCGTGAAGCTGATGACGTCTTTCATTAATGTTTCCATACCTAGGCATAAAAATTCTAATTTGGCCTCCTTTGCTATTCACCATTCTAGGTGCTTCAAAAGACATGGATGAAATTTCGGTCTCTGGCAGGTAAGGTATTACTTCTGATGATACATACAATATCCTCTTATCTTTCATATAATCGATACTTTTATCGTCCTCCGTTTTGGAATTAATTTTGCAAAATTACGAAAATTTATGCAGTCTGCTAGTAATATCTTATTTTTGCACGCCTTTAAGTTTCAGCCCAATGCAGGTATACGAAAAAAGACTGGACATTATGTCGCGTGTTGCAACTTTTTCAACACAGAAAAAATCAATAGGATTTGTCCCTACAATGGGAGCTTTGCACAGGGGTCATTTAGCTCTTGTTCAACGAGCTCTTGATGAAAACGACGTAGTAGTGGTCAGTATTTTTGTCAATCCAACTCAGTTCAATAATACCGAGGATTTGGTGAATTACCCAAGAACACTGGATAGCGATGTCGAATTACTATCTAGCATTTCGAAAGACATTGTAGTATTCGCTCCCCCTCCAAAAGAGATTTACGGAGAAGAAACAATTGCTACGAATTACAACTTTGGAGGATTAGAAAACGAAATGGAAGGTAAGTTTAGACCTGGCCATTTTGATGGTGTTGGCACTGTTCTTAAGCATTTTTTTACTATTGTTTCTCCAACCAGGGCATATTTTGGAGAAAAAGATTTTCAGCAGCTTCAGATCGTCAAGAAATTGGTTGACATTGAAAAAATGTCAGTTAAAATAGTAGGGTGTCCAATTTTCAGAGAAGAAAACGGTTTAGCGTTGAGTTCCAGAAACAAAAGGCTAAACCCGCAACAACTTGAGGCTTCTCCACTGATTTATAAGACATTAAAACAAGTAAAAAAAGATTTTGGCACAAAAAGTGTTAGTAAGTTAAATGAATGGATATCGACTCAGTTCGAAAATCATAACGAGCTTAGATTAGAGTATTTTGAGATTGCCAAAGCATCTGATCTTAAAACGATAAAGAGGAAACAAAAAAACAAAAAGTATCGAGCATTTATTGCAGTCTTTGCTGGAGAAATAAGACTTATTGATAACATTGCCCTAAATTAAAAATAACTAACTTTGTAACATGCTAGTACACGTAGTAAAATCAAAAATTCATCGCGTTAAAGTTACCGGTGCAGACCTAAACTACATCGGGAGTATCACTATTGATCAGGATCTTATGGATGCTGCCAATATCATTGAAGGAGAAAAAGTGCAGATTGTGAATAACAACAACGGGGAACGCTTAGAAACATATGCTATCCCTGGCCCTAGAAATAGTGGCGAAATCACATTAAACGGTGCTGCAGCCAGAAAAGTGGCCAAAGGTGATGTGCTTATATTAATAACATACGCTATGATGGATATTGAAGAAGCTAAAAACTTCAAGCCTAAGCTTCTTTTCCCTAATGAAGAGAACAATTTGTTAAAGTAAAAGCGTGAATCCAAGACTCACAAAAATTCTTAAAATAACACTCCCATTACTATTGGGAGTTTTTTTAATCTGGTATTCTATCACCTCTGCCACTCCAGAAGAGCGGCAAAAAACACTGCAATACATTCTAGGAGCCGATCCAAAATGGATTATCCTCTCGATCGTAATGGGGATTTGTTCTCATCTTTCAAGAGCTTACCGATGGAAGTTTTTGCTGGAACCAATAGGATACAATCTAAAGTTATCTAATAGCTTTATGGCAATAATGGCTGGATATTTGGCAAATCTTGGTATTCCTAGATCTGGAGAAGTACTTCGGGGAGGGATTGTATCTACCTATGAAGATATTCCTTTCAAAAAAGCATTTGGAACTATTATTTCTGAAAGAGTTGTGGATTCTATTATGCTGCTGATCATTATTGCAATCACCCTTCTTTTTCAATCCAAAGATCTATTTAACTACCTTCAAGAAACATTTGCCAATACCATTTTGATACTAGTTGTGATGGTAGTAGGTATTTTATTAGGCATTCTATTCTTAAGAATGATCAAAAAATCAAATCACCCAATTCTTTTAAAAATAAAAAACTTTGGAGAAGGCATTTTGGAAGGGGTAAAAAGCATATTCCAATTACAAAAGAAAAGAGCGTTTATCTTTCATACTTTACTAATTTGGATATTATATGTCGCTATGTTTTACGTGATCAAGTATACTGTTCCTGAAACTGCTACTCTTTCTATTGGTCCGGTTCTAGCCACTTTTGTAGCAGGATCTATTGCCATGACTACAACCAACGGAGGTATTGGTGCTTTTCCTATTGCTACAGCTGCTATTTTAGTTTTGTTTGGAGTTAATCGACCTGCTGGAGAAGCTTTTGGATGGATATTATGGGGATCTCAAACTGCAATAAATATAGTCGTTGGTGCGTTATCGTTTTTATTGCTACCTATTGTAAATCAGAAGAAATAGGGAAATAATTTATATATTGTCACCTGCTTAACCTAAATCACGCATTACTTATGAAGAAAAGTATACTTCTTATTATGGCCTGTTGTCTTACCATTTCAGGGTATACCCAAGCTATATATGAATCCTTTAGGTCTATAAAATTAGATCAAAGTCGAGAATTGAAAATTCAATTACCCAGAAATTACAAAAAGAATGTAGACAAAACCTATCCTGTTATTTTGGTTTTGGATGGGGATTATTTGTTTGAACCCGTTGCTGGAAATGTTGATTATTTTTCTTATTGGGAAGATATGCCAGAATCAATAGTAGTGGGCGTTAATCAAAGAAAAACAAGAACTGATGATTGCCGATATGATCTTGCAGAATATTTACCTGATCAAAAAGGAGCGCAGTTTTTTGAGTTTATCGGACAAGAATTGATGCCTTATCTGGATCAGACCTATAGAACTGCTCAATTAAAGATTATTGTTGGTCATGATTTTACGGCTAACTTTATCAATTATTTCTTATTTAAAGACAACCCTATTTTTCAAGGATATATATGCCTTAGTCCAGAATTTGCTCCTCCAATGAAAGAGCGTATTGCTAATGTATTATCCAGCGCTACGGATGTATGGTATTATGCCGCGACAGCAACCAATGATGCCGATAACATCAAAAAAGATGCAATTGCTTTTAGTGAGCAAATCGAGGCACTGGAAGAAAACGCTGACATGCATTTTTTCTTTGATAACTTTGATGAGTCTTCGCATTATACACTAGTAGGAAGAGGAATTCCAAGAGCACTGGAAGGTATCTTCGAAATGTACCGTCCTATAAGTAAAAAAACGTATAAAGAAGTCTTACTTCCATTGGAGACTTCTGCCTACGATTATTTGGTAGATATGTATAGAACCACCGAGAAACTCTATGGTATCAAACGCCAAATTCGAGTAAATGATTTTATTGCAGTATCAACAGCGATAGAAAAAAATGAAAAGTGGGAAGAACTGGAACCTCTTGGTAAATTAGCTATAAAAGAACATCCAGATGTAATGCTTGGGCACTATTATCTTGGAATGTTCTATGAGCAAACCGGAGAACCTAAAAAGGCGATGAGAGCTTATGAAAATGGTTTCCAGTTGGCTGAGATTGCTTTCTTGACAAAAGATTATATGCTAGACAAAGTAAATAAGATCAAAGATGACTTTGGCTGGTAAAAACACATATATAACTTATTTAAAAGATCTCGAATTTCGGGATCTTTTTTTATTTTATATCTGTATCTATTAAACTACAAATAATAGTATTTTTACAGCTGATAGATAAGTAAAATGGCTAAAACCAAAACCGTATTTTTTTGCCAAAATTGTGGAGCCCAGTATGCCAAATGGCAAGGACAATGTACTTCTTGCAAAGAATGGAACACTATTGTTGAAGAAGTGGTACAAAAAGCAACCACTAAGGATTGGAAAGCTGCTACTACCAATCAGCCTCACAAGAAAATGGCTAAGCCTTTGCGTATTTCTGAAATTGATACCGCAAAAGAGGCACGTTATAATACTGATGATGGAGAACTAAACCGTGTTTTGGGAGGAGGATTAGTACCCGGCTCTTTGACATTACTTGGAGGAGAACCTGGTATCGGAAAAAGTACCTTACTACTACAAATTTGCCTGAAATTACCTTACAAAACATTGTATGTATCGGGTGAAGAAAGTCAAAAGCAAATCAAAATGCGGGCAGAACGTATTACATCCAAAACTGATAATTGCCTGATACTTACCGAAACAAAAACGCAGAACATATTTAGGCAAATTGAAGCTACAGAACCTGATATTGTAGTGATCGATTCGATCCAAACACTGCACAGCGATTATATCGAAAGTAGCGCGGGAAGCATTTCTCAAATTCGAGAATGCACTACGGAACTGATCAAATTTGCTAAAGAAACCGCTACTCCTGTCATCCTTATCGGTCACATTACCAAAGACGGAAATATTGCTGGTCCAAAGATTTTGGAGCATATGGTGGATACCGTATTGCAATTTGAAGGAGATCGAAACCATGTATATCGCATTTTACGTGCCCTAAAAAATCGTTTTGGGTCTACATCAGAACTAGGGATCTATGAAATGTTAGGCAATGGTTTGCGAGAAGTAAATAATCCCAGTGAAATTTTAATTTCAAAAAAAGACGAAGACCTTAGCGGAACTTCTATAGCCGCTACACTCGAAGGAATGCGTCCTTTAATGATCGAAATACAAGCTTTGGTAAGCACCGCAGTTTATGGCACTCCACAGCGCAGTGCTACCGGATATAATCTGAAACGTCTCAATATGATCCTTGCTGTACTCGAAAAAAGAGCTGGATTTCGTTTGGGAGCAAAAGATGTTTTTCTGAATATTACCGGAGGAATATCGGTGGACGACCCTGCTATTGATCTTGCGGTTGTAGCATCCATATTGTCTTCTAGTGAAGACATTCCCATCCCAAAAGAATATTGCTTTGCTGCGGAAGTTGGTCTGGCCGGAGAAATACGCCCGGTAACCCGAGTAGAGCAACGCATACAAGAGGCAGAAAAACTAGGTTTTTCTACCATCTTTGTTTCCAAATACAACAAAATTGCAATACAAAACCCTCGAATAAAGGTTCAGTTGGTTGCCAAAATTGAAGATGTTGTAGAATATCTTTTTGGTTAACGCTCTATGGTGCAGGATTAGGAATACTATTGTGCACCTCTTCTATTTCTTTTAAAATCTCTTCAGACAAGGTAAGGTCAATACTACCTATGTTCTCTTTGAGTTGCGTAAGACTTGTTGCCCCAATAATATTACTCGTTACAAAAGGTCGTTCATTCACAAAAGCTAACGCTATCTGAGTCAGACTAACATTGTGTTTTTTCGCAATTTCGTTATATGCTCGAGTAGCCTTATAACTATTCTCATTCATATATCTATTATAGTTCGGGAACAGATCTACTCTTGAGTTTTTTGGGATTTCTTCCAGGTATTTACCGGTAAGCATTCCAAAACCAAGAGGAGAATAGGGAAGGTGTCCCATACGTTCTCTATGCAAAACTTCTGTCAACCCAATTTCGTCTTTTCTATTCAGTAAATTATACGGGTTTTGAATGGTAATCATTTTTGGCATTCCTTTCTTTGCCTCTTCGGCATAACGCATTGCCCCGTATGCTGTCTCATTAGATATCCCTATTTGTCTAATTTTACCTTCTTTGATAAAACCGTCCAAATGACCTAATATCTCAGCAAAATTATCAGTCCAAGTCTCATTTTCATCATGAGTATATCCTAGTTTACCAAAAAAGTTAGTCTGTCTTTCTGGCCAATGCAATTGATACAGATCGATATAATCTGTTTGCAATCGCTCCAGACTTTTGTGGATTGCATCTTCAATTTCACTTTTAGTAAAACCGCCACTTCTAATATGCTTACTAAACTCTGCTGGACCCGTAATTTTTGAAGCAATAACTACCTCATTTCTTTTACCGGTTTTCTTCAACCAGGTTCCTATAATTCGTTCGGTACTTCCTTGAGTTTCTTTTTTGGCAGGAACTGAATATAACTCTGCAGTATCTATAAAATTAACACCTTGCTCTACTGCGTAGTTCAACTGTTGATGACCTTCTTCCTCTGTATTCTGTTCTCCCCAGGTCATACTACCTAGGCATATCTTACTTACTTTAATATCTGTATTGGGTAAAGTAGTGTACTTCATTCTTAAAACACTCGTATTTTGATTGATTAATGTCGTCAAAAGTAGAAACTCTTGCGCTAAACTATTCCAAAAATTATCATAATAAATAACAGTTGCAAGGCTTAAATCTGTGCAATAATTCCACAATAATTCTGAATTCTCTACATATTTTGAAAGTCAGCAAAAATCCAAAATTAACTTAACCACTTGACATGTAAATATTTACAAAATAAACACGGTAATGGAATAGTTGTTTCTACACTTAATTATGGAAACAAAAACTTTTTCTGATCTATTTGATCAGGAGGAGACATTAACCAAAATATATTATAGATACCAACCAAAATTTTAGATTAATTATAAGCATGAATAACCCAACCAAAATTGTGTATTCAAATGCCAGGGGAGAGTGGTTTGACCCGAGCAAAGAGGGATGATGACTGACTATACCCCCTCTTTTAACCTGAAAAAGAGCTTCGATATGAAGCTCTTTTTTTTGCTCAAACAGACACAACTATACCCCCAGAGTTGTATCTATTTGCACCAACTAACCAACCTAAACACTAATTATATTTCTTATTTATATCCTAAAAGTAGATCAAAACGTGTTATTGTGAAATCCAAAATGAGGGAATGCTATCGTTCGTTGGGGGAAGTGATCAAGAAACCTCTACAATACATTTTTTGGCGATTTTATTTTCGAGAAGATACTCCACCAAATTAAAATTACTTTCTGCTCTATCTAATATCCAGGCGTCAGAACTCACTACTACCTCCAAAGAATCTGCCAAAACTTTGTCTGGATCATTGACCAAGTCGATATGCCATGGCAAATCTTGTTGCTCGGCCATTTCTCTAAGATGTGTTTTAAGTCGGCCGCTATTGGATACCGGAGCATCAAAATACCAATATACCGACAGCACGCCTAATTCTTGAAGGGCATCTGCTACCATTTGAAGCACCTGTTGTGTCTTTTGCACTCTTTTGTAAGTACCATGAACTCCAGAAATATCCCTGTAATACCCATCAAGCCCTTTAAAAATATACGCCTCAGACAACGCACTTTCTAGAGTGATCAACAGATTAAAACCATCTATAGCAACGGTCATTCCTTTAAGTTCTTCAGGAAGTAACGCTCGTTCTTTTCGCAATGAGATTTGTTGTTTACTTGCACTGATACCGCGTAATGCTTTTTGTTGTCTGGCATTGAGTCGATATCTATTCCCTACCAATTGTATCGAAGACTTTTCGGCAAACCCTCTCGAGCGTAAATAACACATATCCTCTGCTGCCTCTTTTAGTTTTTCAAGCATTAAAGAGCTTCCGAACAAGCGGTCGTCACTAGCTTCTTTTCCTCGGTTACGTGTTGTCATTTTGTCTTAAAGACTTTATAGTTGAAGTAACTTATACAAACAAAAAAAGCGCCTAAAGCGCTACATCTATGACATTGGTAATATTTCTACTACCTTACCATATACTTTTTTGGTCCATCCGTTAAGATGACCTCGGTTATTACCGATTAGTAATCCTCGTTTCGCATTTTTTCCTTTTACCAAATGCGTAAAACAGTTACCTCTCACTTTACAAAACACAATATCACCGGTATCACAATCCTCCCAATTAACAGGAGCTAACACTACGGGTTGTTTTGATTTTAGAATAGGTAACATCGAATTACCGGGTTCTTTAGAGACAATAGTCTCTCCATTCAATAGTTTTTGAATTTTCCAATTCATCATTTTTCATTTTTAAATTAAACTTCAATTCAAAAACTATGGAGTATGGATATTCAAAGAACGAGTACCTTTACGTACACCACAAAGGTAATTATTTTTGAATAATGAGAATATTTGAATGAAAACAGCCGGATTAATCCGGCTGTTTTCATTCAAATATTTTTAAAAGTACTAGTTCAACTGCCCTTCTTTGAGCTTGGATATGTCTTTTTGTTTTAATTTATCAATTAGTGTTTGATACATTTCTTTAGGCAATCCACATGCGATCAAGTACTCTTTCATCAGCGTTTCTTCTTCCTCTTCAATAGAACTATCGGCCAATAAGACCACAGCAGCCTGTGCTAATACATTGATCAACGCTTCAGAAGACAAGGCATTTCTAGCTTCATTCAAATAATTAAAAACTTTATTATCCTTGTTCGCATTCACTTTCACATCTTCATGTATCGCCATGAGTTCTTCTCTCATTTCTGCAAAACCTTCAATCGCATCCATAATTTCGCGCTCTTCTTCTTTAGCAAAATCTCCATCGATGATCGACATATGAGTCATAGAAGCCACCAGAGCTTTTGCAAAAATTTGCTTTGCGCGTTTTTGATTTTCATCAATCTCTTGTTTTGATTGTTGTAAAACGGTTTTGATGTTTTCATTATATGCACTTTTGCAACGGTCACATTGATAAAAGCGATCCACTACATCTAGTGGAATTACAGGAATAAAAAACAAGGTAAACCATCTGCGATATAATTTATGTACAAGGTTTCCATCGTTACAATTTGGACAAGAATTGGATAAAACAGGACTGTCATTGACAGTGTGTTTTATTCCTCGGGTTCCGAAGATAATAAACATAATAGGGTAGAATTTTATAGATTTAGTTACTGTTAAAGATAACATAATAATCCAAACCGCCTAATAATTATGTAGTTAACCCTGTGTTACGGCTTCTTTTTACCCCATAAAAACAATATGTACTACTCCTGGTTATTCGCTTTTTTGGTAATCCCGCATTTTCTCCTCACAGTTCTTTCGGCAAGGGCGGCAACATTTCTGGCTTGACCTTCAGACCCTCCGTCTTTAATGACCTCGTCATATACGGTTTTATTTTCCAAAAGACCTCGTAGTACACACATAAATCCAGGACTGTCTTTACCCTTATAAAGTTTCTTTTTTTGGGTTTAACGGCCAACTCGCCAAATAAGCGATCTTTTAATACTTTATCTTTTTGGACTTCTAATACAAATGCATAAAAAACATTTTGATCCGCCGGATCCAGATCATTCACCTTATCCAAGGCGTTGTTATACTCGTCATTAGTAAAGCTAAAATAATCATAGATGTCTATGTAGTTGACTTTTACCTCTTCTTCCTGTGGCACCTCTTCTTCATTCGGGTATTCGTCTTCGTTTTGATACTCTTCTTCATAGTACTCTTCGCTTTCCTGGCTCACTCCCTTGATCACGGATAGCAGTACTAGTATAAAAATAGGTAGCCTCTTCATGGTGCTGTAGTTTTAAATTGATTTTGGGTATAATAAACGTTTGGCAACATCCTTTTGTTGTTTGCCTTCGGTATCTTTAAGCTTGTATATAAACACAATATGCTGTTACAATATATGCATAATTAAGTATTTTATTTTGGTTTCCTAAATCCGTGGCACACTTTTTGGTTTTTGTGAAATAAATTGAGTAATTTAACCCTGTTTTTAAGGTTATTTTAACAATAAAAAATAAATTATTCCGTTTGCTACAAGCGGAGTTAACTTTAAAACTAAATACATTTTTTAACACCCAAACATTATGAAAAAATTATTTCTACTTGCATTTGTGCTATGCGCAGGATTATCAGTTCAGGCTCAAGCTACAGACAATTCTGGACAGGACTGGGCCGAGAGTAATGCCCAATATACAGATTTGTATAGTTTAGCGACCGAAATTGGTAAAAGAACTGATAAGGTAATCGCACACGATAATGTTATTTCCATTGTAAAAGAAAATGGTACAACCTCTTTCCAGAGAAAAAGAGATACTTCGGTTCCTGTTGAGTTTTACGACTTCATTCTTCTTACTTCTACCGGAAGAAAAATCCCTTTAAATAAAGGACAAACGGAAAAAGTAATCGAAAAATTCCAAAACGTTTTAACTAAAGTAAAACAAAGTATAGACGTTGATAACACGAAGGCAATCGACGATATTCTTAATACTTTATAAAAGATATTATTCTATAAAAAAAGCGACCTAATTAAGGTCGCTTTTTTTATGCCTTTACTGCACTACTAGATATCGTTGAGCAACTTGGTAATCTCATCCAATTTAGGGGTCAAAATCACCTCAATTCTTCGGTTTCTGCTTTTACCCTCACTACTCTCGTTACTAGCCACAGGAGCAAACTCTCCTCTACCCGCAGCAGTAAGATTTTGCGGATCGATCTCGTTATTCTCTAACAGGATATTTACAATGGCAGTAGCGCGCTTGGTCGACAAATCCCAATTACCCGATAACTGGCTATTACCCGCATAAGGCACATTATCGGTATGCCCCTCGATCAGTACAGCTATATCCTGGTTCTCTCCCAATACATTTCCTAATTGCTTTACCGCTTTTCTTCCTTGACCACCTACGGCCCAGCTACCGGATTCAAACAACAATTTATTCTCCATAGAAATGTACACCTTGCCATTACGTTCCTCTACGGTTAATCCTTTCCCTTCAAAATTGCGCAATGCTTTGGATATGGCATCTTTAAGCGATTGCATCTTGGCGTCTTTGGCAGCAATTAATCCTTCTAACTCATCAATGCGTTGCGATCTGGCATCCAGATCACGTTGCAATTGATCCAATCGTGTACGTTCTTGCGCCAATGCTCGTTCTTTGTCCTCCAATTGAGCTAACAATTCTCGATTGCGTTTGCTATTGGCAGCAATGGCAGCAGAGCTGTTTTTCTCGAGCGCATCGTACGAGTTTTTTAGGTTCTCATAATTAGCCAAAGCAGCATCGTATTTCGCTTGTAAGGCTTCTTTTTCGGCAAGCGTTTTTTGATATTGCTCATCCAATTGTGCCAAAGCTTTCTCATTAGCCTTATTTGATTGTTCTAAGGCAGAAAACTCATCTTGCATCCTTCGATTTGCTCTTTTCAAATCAGCATATTTGCTTTCTAAATCCTTATACACTTTTGAAGAAACGCAAGAAGACATTACTGTTCCGACTATTAGTACGCATCCAATTCTTTTGATCATATTATTGTTTTTTTACACTTCTAATTCTACTACGATAGGGCAGTGATCACTATGTTTTGCCTCTGATAATATAACGGCTCTTTTTAGTTTATCTTGTAAAGGTTGTGCTACCATTCCGTAATCCAAACGCCATCCTTTGTTATTGGCTCTTGCATTGGCCCTGTAGCTCCACCAGGAGTAATTATGAGGCTCTTTATTAAAATGCCTGAAAGAATCGATAAATCCGCTCTCCATAAAGCTTCCAATCCATTCTCTTTCTACTGGTAAAAAACCAGATACATTTTTATTACGCACTGGATCGTGAATATCGATGGCTTCATGACAAATATTATAATCTCCAAGAATCACCAAATTAGGATATGTGCTTTTTAATTCGTTGATATAGGTCTGAAAATCTGCCATATATTTTAGCTTGTGTTCCAAACGATCCATATTGGTTCCACTTGGCAAATACAAACTCATTACCGATACTCCATTAAAATCTGCTCTCAAATTACGACCTTCAAAATCCATGTAATCTATCCCAGTACCGTATTCAACATGATCGGGTTCGGTTTTAGACAAAATAGCTACTCCACTATAGCCTTTTTTTTGAGCACTATACCAATAATTATAGCCATACCCGGCATCAGCAAATATGGATAAATCTAATTGCTCTTTATTGGCTTTAATTTCTTGTAAGCAGATTACATCTGGATCCGCTTGAGTAAGCCAATCAATAAATCCTTTATTGATGGCTGCTCGAATCCCATTTACATTATAAGAGATGATTTTCATGAACTACGATTTAAATTTTTGTAAAAATAAAACTTAGTTTATTTCAATATTCTAAATACCTCTTAAACTTTGTACCGTTGCAAGTAATCTTTTATGTCATACAGTAATTCTGGGATTTTTTTAGGATCTTTATATAGAAAACATCCACAAATCATGATAAACACACTCAAATTAGCCAGTTTCTTATTACTACTTAGCGTTTTTAACTGTGGTCCTGCAAAAGGTGTTGCCGCAAAAGATACCGCCGAAACCTCGGCCCCAACTCAAAAAATAAGTGCTACTGAAATGAAAGAAAAAGGATTTAGTAAGGGAACCCTACAAGTAAGTAAAACACAAGGTTGTGCTTATATTCTAAATGTTGAAGAATATAAAGACAACCTTGATCCTATAAATATTGAGCAGTTTTTTAAAAGCGATATCCCTGAAAAAGTATGGGTAAAATTTGCCAGTCTACGAATGAACAGCCGTTGCGACAATGCAAGGCCAGTATCTATCAAAGAAATTAGCAAACGGGAAGAATAAGGGTAGCATACCCTTACCTTACCACAAATCCAGCGACATCGCTGCTGCTTTTACTATCTCCAAATCTTGCAAAGTATACACCAGATCTTGCAAAAGACATGTCTAACGTATATTCGAATCTGTTATTAACATCTCTCTTTACCAAGTTTGAAGCCACTACTTGTCCTGTAATACTAAAGATATATATCCTTAACTCCTCAGGAGCGTTTGCATCTACTTTGCTAATCAAAAATTGATTATCTGGTTGTGTTACCACAATAAGATTTGTATTTGCTGATGGATCCGGGTTTGGATTAGTCACATCTCCTTCGATAATTTCGGCAATGTAATCATGTGTACTACCAAATTGCATTGACCCACAAGCATCATTAAGATCCGCACCATTGTTTACATTTACATCTCCAGCTCGTATTCTAAACAAATGTCTTCCTAAAGGAGCATCCTCGGCAATAGCGATATCAAATTCGATATTTGTATTTGCAGCAGTTATGAATCCATTGCTCAGGATTAACTCACTATCTTCAAATATATTATTGTCGTTAAAATCTATCCATATCGAACAACGTTCTGCTCCATCCGGATCTCCAAATCCAGATTGTACTGAAACGGTATAGGTACTTACTGATCGACTAAGTTGTATTGTAAAGTCTGCCGTAAAATCTTCATATCCTGTATTACAAGCGATAGGAGAGTTGGTCACATTCGACAGTACAAAAGAGGTAATCCCGTCTCCAAATTGACTACAATTGGCAGTTGGCGCACAAAGTTGGTGCACTACAGTTCTGTTAATCACATCATTTGTGGTTTGTTGATCTGTAGTAAGTGCTGTTCCTAACTCAAAAGTGTAGGTATCAAACTGCTGTAGATCTACCGTAGCGGTAAAAGTATATTGCGCCGATTCTTGTGGAGCTATAGTACCCGTAAATACTTCGTTTACTGCTGCACCTCCGTTGAATGTATAAAACACCGGAATATTAGATTGAGGTGTTCCTCCAAAATTAGATATCGTAATCGTCACTTGTTCGGTCGCCGTAAATTGTCCTGTAGCTGCAGGAGCATTCAAACTAGAGACTCCAACATCGTTGGCTAGTAAATTTTCTACGCTTTTGGTAGCACAGTCATTATCAGGAAAACTATCTCCTGCAAGATTGGTTTCTGCATTAATAAAAAACTCATCTCCAGTAGAAAAGTCGGCTTGTGTAGCAAAAGAAAAAGATGCCGTTTCTCCTGGTGCTAATGGACCTGCAAACAATTCTGTTTGATCTGCTCCTCCATTTACTGAGTATACTACCGGAATATCACTTTGAGCGGTTGTCCCAAAGTTTTTGATCGATACAGTAATCGTTTCTAAACCTGTAAAAGTAGCATCATTTGGTGCATCTACACGAACGACACCAACATCATTGGCTACATCATTAGCTACAGTAAATACTCCAACGACATTTCTTGAGTTATCACCTGTAGCTTCAAAATATTCACCAATATGCCAAAACGTTCTATCATCCACAGGATCCACAGTAATCTGCGCATAATCTCCATAACGATTTCCTCCGTTTCTTTGTATATCGGTTCCTATAGCAATATCTTGCTCAGCAATGGTCATTGTTCCCGGAGGATCTGTTGCCAATCTTCCTGTATATCGAATAGACACAAAGCTATCTGCTGTCGCTCCTGCTCCTGTAGTACCCATGGTGGTATACCCCATTCCGATATTTCCAAAAATATCCATTGCCATACTCGCACACCATGCACTTTTCCCATCTGGTGAAGTATAGGTTCCTTCCTGAAAAACAGTCCAAGGTTGTCCATCTCCATTTTGACGTAATTCGTACCATCTGATTCCAGCAACATCATCTAGGTTTGCGCGGTCATCAATATCGACTGCAAAATTTAGTACTACCGAATTATAGTCACAAAATCTTCTATAGTTGGTTGCATACATTACCGCTCCCTGCAATACATCTATGTCCTGACTTCCTGTTCCCGGTTGTGGTAGGTTACTAAATGATCCTCCATCAAAAGTAGTATCGAAAGCTGAAATAGCTCCGCTACTAACGGTAAGTTCTTCAGCTTCTGCTATGGTTGATTGTGCTGGATCCACCCAGTTTACATTGATCTCCCATAACTTGAGCTCATCTTCAGTTACTCCTGCCCACTCATCATCCTGAAAGAAAATAACTCTTGCACCTCCTTCTGGTGGTAACTCAGTTCCAATGGCATTAAAGGATGCCGGGCTATAAAATCCAAAATCTCTGGCTCCAGGAAGAGGGAATCCCACTATTCTAGCATCATCACGACCTTCTAACATTCGGTCTCTTTCGATCACATATACTACTTCGCTAGTATCCTGAGCTCCTTGATCTTTATTAGCTGTGATATAATATCCATCTGACCAAATAGAAAACTTGGTATAATCTGGAAAAGTTCCTGTAAAGAAACGGTACGTAAACCATCCATCATTGACAGGATCAGGCCCTTGACTTACCGCTACCAAAAATCCATTTTGAGGATCACTATCATTTTGCGGATCTCCATCAAATTGAGTAATCACAAAACGATCAGCAAAACTATCATAAAACACAATGGGATCTCCCAATGTTTCTCCAGGGAAAATGGTAGCCAAAGATGTAGAGGGTACCAGCACATTTCCTGATCGGTCATGAATAGCAAAAGAAGAGTTTCTTGCACTTACATAATGATTCGGTCCTATTGCTCCCGTAGGGTCAGAAGGAGAACGACTAGTCGAAGTAGCTTCAAAAGTCAATGAAGGGGCTTTTCCTGCCCTTGTACTTTGCATACTTTTTTGCTTAAAAAGAAGTGGATCTTTACCATTTCTTGGTCTTCCTTTTCCAGGAACAATTTGATTTGCCCCCATTCTTTTGGGATTCACTTCTCCTGTTCTTGGCGTTTCGGGGATCAGTTTCTTTCCTGACAAAGGACCAACTTCTATCATAGAGGCTGCCTCACCAAAAAATGTAGCATTAGCAGTTTCCTTTTTTTGAGAAAACCCAATGGCTACAACAAACAGAAAAGCAACACAAGCAATTTTTTTTAATAGCATACTAACTAACGTTTTATGAGTGTCTTAACTCTTTAGGTTGCGGCTAAAATACAATTTAACTTCTATATATGATAATGAACAAATGGTATTTCTAAAATATCATTCAAAAACCATACTAACTTCAAAGCCTAAAACCTAATTACCAATATCATCTAAAAACAAATAAAGCTGTCCTTGGTGAATATTAGACAGCTTTATTATAAAAACGTTTGATTCGATATATTATTTTAACCAATACTCTGCATCAGTTTTTTCAGAAATAATGGTTTTAAGATCAGCAATAGCTACTCTTTTTTGCTCCATAGTATCTCGATCACGAATGGTTACGGTCTGATCATTCAAGGTATCATGATCTATGGTAATACATAGAGGAGTACCGTTGGCATCTTGTCTTCTATAACGCCTACCAATCGCATCTTTCTCGTCGTAGATCACATTAAATTTCCATTTTAAATC
Organism: Aquimarina sp. KJ22-3; assembly: GCF_055808215.1. Lineage (NCBI taxonomy): Bacteria > Pseudomonadati > Bacteroidota > Flavobacteriia > Flavobacteriales > Flavobacteriaceae > Aquimarina > Aquimarina sp. KJ22-3. Next base: position 5,236,123 of record NZ_CM147859.1, read on the forward strand.
TTCTACTATTTTATGCGCTACTTCGGGTAAACCGTCCTTTTTTACCAATGGTAAGATAGCCGCTTTTACTGGTGCCACTACAGCAGGAAGTTTTAAAACCACACGACTTGATCCATCTTCTAAACTTTCTTCTTGTAAAGCCGAAGAGAATACTGCCAGGAACATTCTATCCAACCCAACAGATGTTTCTACTACATATGGCACATAGCTTTCCTGCAATTCTGGATCAAAAAACTGTAATTTTTTACCAGAATATTCTTCATGTGCTTTAAGGTCGAAATCGGTTCGGGAATGGATTCCTTCCAGTTCCTTAAATCCAAACGGGAAGTTAAACTCTATATCCGCTGCAGCATTAGCATAATGGGCTAACTTGTCGTGATCATGAAAACGATAATTTTCTTCTCCTAATCCAAGAGACAAATGCCATTTCAGTCTGGTTTCTTTCCAGTATTCATACCATTTCATCTCTTCTCCTGGTCGAACAAAGAATTGCATTTCCATTTGTTCAAACTCCCGCATTCTGAAGATAAACTGTCGTGCCACGATTTCATTTCTGAACGCCTTACCGGTTTGTGCAATCCCAAAAGGAATTTTCATTCTTCCGGTTTTCTGAACATTAAGGAAGTTCACAAATATCCCTTGTGCCGTCTCTGGCCTAAGGTAAAGATCTGTAGCACTTTCTGCAGAAGCTCCTAGTTTGGTTCCAAACATGAGATTAAACTGTCTCACCTCGGTCCAATTTTTGGATCCACTTTCGGGACAACCTATTCCTAAATCTTCGATTAACTGTTTAAAGCCAACAAGATCATTTTCCTCCTGAACTCTAGTGAGCTCAGCGGTAATTTTATCCATTTCTTTTTGACGACGAAGCACATTAGGATTTGTGCTTCTAAACTCATCTTCATTAAAAGCATCCCCAAAACGTTTTTTGGCTTTGGTAATGTCTTTTTCAATTTTCTGATTGATTTTTTCTCTGAAATCCTCTACCAAAACATCAGCACGATAGCGTTTTTTTGAATCTTTATTATCGATGAGTGGATCATTAAAAGCATCCACATGTCCAGAAGCTTTCCAAGTAGTTGGGTGCATAAATATAGCCGCATCAAGACCTACAATATTCTGATGCATATATACCATACTTTTCCACCAATATTCTCTGATGTTTTTTTCAGCTCTGCTCCATTCTGTCCATAATCATATACCGCACTTAATCCGTCATAGATTTCACTAGAACCAAAAATATACCCATACTCCTTGGCATGGGCTATTACCTTCTTAAATTTATCTTCTTGCTTTGCCATTGCGCAAAAATAGTTGAATTTGTATGAATTGAAAACGAATTTATTGAGTTTAATGGGATCTCCCAAAAATTTCTAAAAAATGCATAAAAAAACCGCCATATGAATCTCAATATGGCGGTGATGTATATGATTTTGAAAAATTATTTCAATTCAAATTGTGTATTAGATATTAATCTAGGTCCAGAGAACAAGTTTACTACGTAATTTCCTTTTACTAACTCTCCTTCTGCGGCGTCTACAAGAATACATACATCTAATGCATCATTCTCATAGAAGATTTTGTTACGACCACTGTAAGTTAGTACTCCGTCATCAAAATTAACTGATACTTTATCTCCGATTAGATTATTTTCAGGATTTACTACTTGAACAAAAAGTTCTTTATCTCCTTTTTCAGTTAACTTATTTGGAGAAAGTGTGAAACATACTCTTACTTTCTCTGCTCTACTAGCTTTTGAAGTAGTAGAAATTTTACCACTATTACGAACACGTACTCCTTCTGCCTTGATATTAGCAGCAGTTAATGCAGAACCTCTTTCTACGATATCCGCCAACTTATCATTTTGCATTTGTAGCGAGTCTGAGAAGATAATTCTCTTGTTCAAGGCTACCGATGTACTGTCTAAGTCTTTCCCTAATTGTGCATTGGCAGTAGTTAAACTATCAGCAAGCTTAAATAATCTATCACGCTCCTTTTTAAGTTTACTTACCTCTCTTCTGTATTTTGAAATCAATGCCAGATTCGCTTCGTTATCCTTTACACTGTCCAACAATACAACGATACGCTCTTTGGCTTTTAATAAATGGTCATCCATCACTTCATTAAGTGCAATAGCATTATCGTACTTTGTAATTAATTCTCCTAATTCGCTTTCAATAAGATCCTTTTCCTGTTGCAAAATCGCTTGATTTTGCTTCTCCTCGTTGTAAAACTTATACGTAAATATCCCCAGAATTAGCAATAAAGCACCAAGAACACCGATAAGAATTTTAAGGGTTAAGTTATTGTTTTGAGTTGTCATAATTAATTTCTAATTTTTGATGGTTATTTCTATAGCTAAAATATAATAATAAATGGTAATCGCCCTATAAAATGCTAAGAGACTTAGTCTATTTATTCTTTCCTGTACATTGTGCAGCTTGTAACAGCACTTTACACAAAAACGAAAGGACACTCTGTACTTCTTGCCGACATGAGCTTCCTTTGGGAGATTTCCATAACGTAAACGCAAAAAAAATTGAAAAAGTATTTTATGGAAGAGTCAAAGTAGAAAATACCGCCTCTTTATTCCTATTCCATAAGGACAGTTTGGTTCAAAACCTGATACATAATTTAAAGTATAGAGGGCAGCAAAAAGTAGGAGAAGAGCTTGGCAAATGGCTTGGCCAAAATTTATCAGAAATATCTGGTTTTCAGAATATTAATGCAGTTGTCCCTGTACCCTTACACCCTAAAAGACTCAAAGAAAGAGGGTATAACCAAGTGGCTAAGTTTGGAATTGAAATTTCCAAAAAATTAAATGCCGATTACATCGATTTTGTTTTGAAAAAAATTCTTACAATTCTAAACAATCGAAGCGGAAAAAACAGTCCAGATGGAAAAATGCTGCTGAAACATTTGAGGTACAAAATCCGTCTTTACTAGAAAACAAACATATTTTGTTGGTAGATGATATTATTACTACCGGGGCGACCATAGAAGCATGTGCACAAGCATTGAAATCCATACCAGGAATCAAAATAAGTGTGGCTTGTATGGCAATAACAGAATAGTTTTTTTGTTTTTCAAGATAGTTGTTTCTTTGTGTCTTAAAATCAATGTTGGAGAAATGAATAAAAGATTAAATTGGTTATTGGCCCTTGTGTCGCTATTTATCCTAATCTTGGGTTGTGCAAAAAAGGGCACAATAAATGGTGGTGAGAAAGACGAAACTCCACCAGTCTTTGTAAAGGCATTTCCTCCTAATTTTTCTACCAACTTTAAAGATTCTGAAATCCGAATCTATTTTGATGAGTACATCAAATTAAAGGACGCACAAAAACAGATCATCATATCACCTCCTATGGATCCCAAACCCACAATTAGTCCATTGGGTGGTGCTAGTAAGTTTGTTAAGATTAAGTTCCTGGACACTTTGTTACAAAATACAACTTACAGCATCAATTTTGGAGAGAGTATAGAAGACAATAACGAAGGAAATACACTTCCTTTTTTTAGATATGTTTTTTCTACAGGAGACTTTTTGGATTCTTTATCAGTAAAGGGAACCATTAAAGATGCCATAAAAAAGGATGTAGAATCCAACGTTACGGTTGCGCTTTACGAAATTGACAGTACCTATACAGATTCTAGTGTATACAAAACCGTTCCGAGATATGTAACCAACACTTTGGATAGCGTTTCTTTTAATTTCTTTAATTTGAAAGAAGGGAAATTTAAACTGATTGCTCTAAAAGACAATGCAGGTAATTACTTATACGAACCCAAACAAGACAAAATAGGGTTCTATGAAGAGACCATTTCTTTACCAGAGGACACTGCCAAAGTATTCAACATAAGCGTTTTTAAAGAGGTTCTAGACTTCAAAGCGTTGCTCCCTAAACAGATATCTAAAAATGAATTTGTTTTTCCTTATGAAGGAGAATTAGATAGTATGAAGATCAAATTGCTAAGTGAGGCTCCGGATTCTTTGCAGACTCGTATTATCCCCGACAGAGAAAAAGACTCTTTACATTATTGGTTTAAGCCATTTTTCGAAGTAGACTCATTAGTATTTGAAGTTACCAACACAAATTATAAAGACACACTAATCCCAAGATTTAAAGATCAATATAAAGACTCATTGCAACTCTCTTCTTCTGGCACTTCTCTAAAACCAGATAAGAACTTTATGCTGTATGCTAATACTCCTATGGAAAGTATCAATCAAGAATTGATATCGCTTACCGATAAGGACACTATAGATATTCCCTTTTCAATTGGGTTAGATAAAGCACTTAACGAGGCCAAACTGATTTTTGAAAAATCAGAAAATAATACGTACACTCTGGAAATGCTCCCAGAGGCCATAACCGATTTTGTTGGTAATGCAAACGATTCGCTTAGTTTTACCTTCAGAACCAAAAAAATAACAGATTACGGTACTATTTTCTTGACCTTAGAAAATGTGGATCAATATCCGGTTTTGGTGCAGCTAACTAATGAAAAAGGAGATGTGGTTGTGGAAAAAACTGCTGTAGACCCCAAAACATTAGTCTTTAACTATCTCGATCCAGCCAAATTTTTGATTCGAGTTATTTTTGACAACAATGCCAACGGGAAATGGGATCCAGGAAATTTCCTGAAAGGATTACAGCCAGAACGGGTAAGTCATTTTCCTGAAGTGATCGAAGTAAGAGCCAACTGGGAGATCAAACAGACCTTTATTCTTGAATAATCCGGAATCGATCTGCATCTTCAAGAAAAGGAAGTTTTTTTCTGGTCGTTTCGATGTGTACTTTATCCAGATTAGCGTATAAAATACTTTCCTTTTCAATAGGATTTTCTTTGAGCATCGAATGGCCTAATACATCGTACACTGCAGTGTGTCCATTATATTCGTAACCTTTTCCATCTAGCCCCACTCGGTTTACTCCCGCACAATAACACATATTTTCTATAGCTCTTGCTTTTAGTAACGCATCCCAAGCATTGATTCTCGGTTTTGGCCAACTGGCTACGTACAGCAAAAGATCATAATCACTGGTATTTCTAGCCCACACCGGAAACCGAAGATCATAGCAAATTTGTGGTTTGATTTTCCAGCCTTTATATGAAATAATTATTTCTTCTGACCCTGCGGTAAACACCTCATCCTCTTTTGCCAGAGTAAATAATTGATGCTTGTCATACGCTTGTAGTTTTCCATCTGGAAATGCAAAAACAAAGCGATTATAATAGCTATCATCCTCAACAATAATGATACTTCCTGCAATCGCACATTTTTTTTGCTTTGCCATTTCCCGAAGCCATTTCACCGTTTCTCCATCCATAGACTCTGCTACATCGACAGCATTCATTGTAAACCCTGTGGTAAACATTTCGGGTAAAACAATAAGATCAACATGATCCTCTATAGTGCTGATTTTTTCAGCAAATGCCATTCGATTCTGAATTGGGTTTTCCCAAGAAAGATGGGCTTGTATAAGTGCAAGATGTAGATATTGATTCATGGTTTAAAATTAGTAAAATCAAACTACAATATGTATTGATCACAGCGTTAAACTCCTGTAAAAAAACCCTTGCAACAGGCATTGCAAGGGTTCATACTCACTAAATCATAGATAATTTCACACTTAAATAACCTATGGTTACTTTAATAACTGTTTTTATCAATGATTATTTTGTAATATGTACAAAAATATTACAATATCTTACGACCTATACGTATCTACATCTACCAAAGCCATCAGATTCTCCTCTGGCACAGATAAAATCACCGTTAGGATAGACGTCATCAAAGAAACAACAACATGTGTTTCTATCTCTTAGGTAGCAGAATCCAGGTCCAAATCCTCCATTAAGTGATTCTTGTTCGTCTTTGTTTAATCGCTTTACACCGTTTACGTTTAAAATGTTTTTTAGCATGATTTTTAATTTTAAAAGTTTCTAGAATAAGCCCAAACTTTTAAAGACACTTGGGCACTGTGTCTCCAGTCAAAGTACTTTGCTCTTTTATATATTATCATGAATGCTAGCCTATACATACGATCCCTTGGTTACATTTCGCTACCCGACAAACCTCTCTCCCAAATGCTGTGGGCACACAACATAAATCCCCTTGTTGGTAACATCCTTCATCATCTGCCCAGCCGCCTTTGAGCATGCGTTGTTCATATTTGCTCAACTGCATTGCCCCCTGTATTCTTAATATATATTTTAGCATTCTTTCTGTGTAAAACATGTATTTGTACCACTATAAAAGTGATAGATCAAAGAAAATTCTTTGCCAGAAGAAGATGTATAACACATGTTCCAATTTTAGGTACAGATGTTTCCAGATAAAGTGAATTGCTTCTGGGATAAAAAGTATGAAGGGATTTAAGGATAAAGATCATCCTGCTTTTACATACTCAAAAAGATTCGAGGTAGCATAGCGATAAAAACTACGATTTTTGCAAAAAAGATTACCGCAGTGTTAAAAATCAGTAATACCGCTGTATTTATTGCATTTCCATAGCTGATTTCTGTCTTGAATTTCCAGAAAATCCTTATTTTCGCAAACTTAATAGAAAGAACGACAAAATGAGCACTAAGTTTCCTGAGTATAAAGGACTTGACTTACCTGAAATAGCTGACCAAATACTAGATTTCTGGCAACAGAATAATATTTTTGATAAAAGTATTAGTGAGCGTGAAGGAGCCGAACCATATGTATTTTTTGAAGGTCCACCTTCTGCCAATGGTCTACCTGGTATACACCACGTAATGGCGCGTGCTATTAAAGATATTTTTTGTCGTTATAAAACACAAAAAGGATACCAGGTAAAACGAAAAGCTGGTTGGGATACACATGGACTACCTGTAGAACTTGGTGTTGAAAAAGAACTTGGTATTACCAAAGAAGATATCGGAACCAAAATATCTGTAGAAGAATATAATGAAGCCTGTAAAAAGGCAGTAATGCGATATACGGATATATGGAATGATCTTACTCAAAAAATAGGATATTGGGTAGATATGGATGATCCTTATATCACCTATAAGCCTAAATACATGGAAAGTGTATGGTGGTTGCTTTCTCAGATCTATAAAAAAGGATTGCTTTATAAAGGATATACCATCCAACCGTATTCTCCTAAAGCAGGTACGGGATTAAGTTCTCATGAGTTGAATCAACCAGGGACTTATCAAGATGTAACCGACACTACGGTTACTGCACAATTTAAAGCCAAAGAAGAGACACTTCCTGATTTCTTGAAAGATATCGAAGGAAATGTTTATTTCCTGGCCTGGACAACAACTCCATGGACGCTTCCTTCAAATACGGCCTTAACGGTTGGTCCAAAAATAGATTATGTAGTTGTAAAAACATTCAATCAGTATACGTTTGAGCCGATCAATGTGATCTTGGCCAAAAACCTGGTTGGTAAACAATTTGGAGGCAAATTCGTTGCAGCTGAAAATGAAGAAGACGTTAACGCTTTCAAACAAGAGGACAAAAAGATACCTTACTTTATACTAAAAGAATTTAAAGGAATTGATCTGGCCGAAGCTCGATATGAACAACTATTGGATTTTGTACAGCCTTATCACAATCCTGAAAATGCATTCAGAGTAATTACAGGAGATTTTGTAACTACAGAAGATGGTACTGGTATTGTACACACTGCACCAACATTTGGTGCTGATGATGCTTTTGTAGCCAAACAAGCTCAACCAGAAGTACCGGCTATGTTGGTTGAAGATGACAATAACAACCTGGTTCCTTTGGTTGATCTTCAAGGTAGATTCACAAAACATGTGGGTGAATTTGGAGGTAAGTATGTAAAGAATGAATATTACGATGACGGTGAGGCACCAGAAAAATCTATCGACGTAGAAATCGCTATCAAACTTAAAACAGAGAATAAAGCATTCAAAGTTGAAAAGTACTTGCACAGTTATCCAAACTGTTGGCGTACCGACAAACCGATATTATACTATCCGTTAGACTCTTGGTTTATTAGAGTTCCTGACTTCAAAGATCGTATGCACGAACTTAATTTAGGGATCAATTGGAAACCAAAAGCAACCGGAGAAGGGCGTTTTGGAAACTGGCTGGCAAACGCTAATGACTGGAATTTATCTCGTTCACGTTTCTGGGGAATCCCATTACCTATCTGGAGAACAGAAGACGGAAAAGAGGAAATGATCATAGGTTCTGTGGAGGAGCTTAAAAACGAAATGGAGAAAGCCGTAACTGCTGGTGTACTGGAAGCCGATGCTTTTCCTGATTTTGTGATTGGGGATATGAGCGAAGCCAACTACGACAAGATCGACCTTCATAAAAACGTAATCGATAGAATTACCTTGGTTTCACCATCAGGAAAACCAATGAGAAGAGAAAGTGATCTTATCGACGTATGGTTTGATTCTGGCTCGATGCCATATGCACAATGGCACTATCCTTTTGAGAACAAAGAAAAAGTAGAGCAAGGAGAACGAAAAGCAGATTTTATTGCAGAAGGAGTGGATCAAACCCGAGGATGGTTCTACACACTACATGCTATAGCGACAATGATATTTGATGATGTTGCCTACAAAAATGTAGTATCAAATGGGCTTGTTCTGGATAAAAACGGACAAAAAATGTCCAAGCGTCTAGGAAATGCTGTAGATCCATTCGAAACCTTAAAAACTTATGGACCGGATGCCACAAGATGGTATATGATTAGCAATGCTAATCCATGGGATAATCTGAAATTTGATATCGAAGGAATCGCAGAAGTACGTAGAAAATTCTTCGGAACCTTATACAATACCTATTCTTTCTTTACACTTTATGCCAATATCGATAATTTCACCTATGCTGAAGCTGATATCCCTCTAGCCGATCGACCAGAGATAGATCGATGGATTTTGAGTGAGTTACATACGCTTATCAAAAATGTAGACGCTTACTATAATGATTACGAGCCTACAAAAGCTACTCGAGCTATATCAGATTTTGTACAGGAAAACCTAAGTAATTGGTTTGTTCGCTTGAGCCGAAGAAGATATTGGAAAGGAGATTATCAACAAGATAAAATTTCCGCTTACCAGACTTTGTATACCTGTATGATCACCGTAGCCAAGCTAGGAGCTCCTGTTGCGCCATTTTTTATGGATAGACTGTATAAAGATCTGATCGCAGGCACAGCACAAGAAAGTTATGAAAGTGTGCACTTGGCACATTTCCCAGAATATAAGGAAGCATATGTTGATAAGGCGCTTGAGCATAAAATGCAAAAAGCACAGGCTATATCTTCTTTGACTTTATCGTTACGCCAAAAGGAAAAGATAAAAGTACGTCAACCCTTACAACGAATTATGATTCCGGTATTGAATGATGCAGAAAGAAATGAGATAAACGATATCGCCGGATTGATAAAAAGTGAAGTAAATGTAAAAGAAATTGAGCTTATTGATGACGCTTCAGGCATCTTAGTGAAGCAAATCAAGCCAAATTTCAAAACTTTAGGCCCTCGTTTTGGAAAAGATATGAAATTGATTGCCAATGAGATACGCTCTTTTGATCAGGAAACAATCAAAATTCTTGAACAAACTGGCAGTTTTGATATAGAAATTAATGATAAAATTATTACATTAGGAACAGACGATGTAGACATAAGCTCTCAAGATATAGAGGGCTGGTTGGTTGCTAATTCTGGTTCTTTAACTGTTGCTCTTGATGTAACAATCACTCCTGAACTTAAAAAAGAAGGAATTGCAAGGGAGCTTGTTAACAGAATCCAGAATATCCGTAAGGATAGCGGTTTTGAAGTGACTGATAAGATAGAAATCGTATTTCAGGAGAATGAAGCGGTTCAAGAAGCGATAACAACCAACGAGGCTTACATCAAAAACGAAACCTTAACCGAGACAATTGAGTTTGCGACCGACGTAATAAATGGTACGGAAATTGCGTTTGATGACATTGCAACCCAATTGATAATAAAAAAACATTAAGAGTATGGCAGAAGACATCAAAGTAAGGTACAGCGATAAGGATTTGGCAATGTTCAAAGAAATTATTGTTGAGAAAATGGAGAAAGCACAGAAGGATTTGGAATTGTTGAGAAGTGCTTATAAGAATGATGGAAATAATGGTACAGATGACACCTCTCCTACCTTTAAGGCTTTTGAAGAAGGAAGTGAGACCATGTCTAAAGAGGCAAATACACAACTTGCAATACGACAAGAAAAATTTGTACGTGACCTTAAAAATGCATTGTTACGTATAGAAAACAAAACCTATGGTATTTGCCGTGTTACAGGAAAACTTATTAATCCTGAACGATTAAAATTAGTACCTCACGCTACATTAAGTATAGAAGCCAAAAACATGCAGAGTTAATTGCTTTGCAAAAGCATACGCTTCTGGCAAATTTTAAACAGCATAACACTACTTAGGTGAAATCAGTTTAATTCTCTTAAGTAACTAAAGTATCAGTGCCCTTTTGTAATGAAATACAAAAGGGCATTTTCTTTTATATCATCTTACATTTTTTGACCTTTCAGAAAAAAAGTGAATCTTTTTTTATCTTATGTGTAACCTTTTTAAAAAACGGAGGTATTACAAATAGAAACCGATCAAAAAGAGTAACATCTTGAAACAACTAACTGACGAAGAAATAATGATTAAGGTATCTCAAGGAGACCTCGACATGATGAGGATGCTATTTGATAGATACCATCTCAAAGTCTTTAATTTTTTGTTGAAGATGACAAGAGATCGGGTAATTAGCCAGGATATTACACAAGAGGTATTTTATAAAGCCATTAAATATCGAACCTCTTATAAGAATGGAAAGTTTTCTTCCTGGATTTTTACCATAGCACGAAATGTGTTTTCAGATCATTATCAAAAAAGTAAATCATCACCAAAAAGATTAGATGATTTTGAATATAAGACCATGAGTGAAGAAACGGATCATATTGAGCAAAATGAAGTCAAGCAGCAGCTCGATCAGGCATTAAATCAGTTAAGCGATAGTGATCGAGAACTGGTTATAATGAACCGTTATCAAGGAATAAAATATAACGAAATAGCCAAAATCGTTGGTTCTACTGAAGGTACCGTAAAAACCAAAGTTCATCGAGCTATCCATAAACTAAAAGGATATTACCTCCAAAATGCATAAAGCTATGAATTGCAAACAAATAGAAGAATTACTGATCGATTATATAGATCATAATTTAGACGAGGATGTACATAAAGAAGTTGAAACCCATATTGCACAGTGTGAAGATTGTAGTGCTTCTCTACAAGAACTCAAAGTGTTATTTGGAGCGATTGATAGCGAACCCTTAGAAACACCTGATGCTAGTTTAGCATTGAACTTTGAAGAAATGCTACAAAAAGAAAAGGAAACTTTTAGCGATCCCAAAGTAGTAAAATTGAACACTACATCCAGTTCGCATTGGAAAACAGCATTGCAGATAGCAGCTACTATAGCAATGGTATTTACAGCATATTTCTTTGGGAAATCTCAGAACAATGAAACCCTATCTCAAGAAGTAGCGGTTTTGGAAAAAGAAAAAATTGAATTAAAGCAAACGATGACCATTTCGATGATCGAAAATCAATCGGCTAGTAAAAGGCTTCAGGCGGTAAATTATGCTGAAGAGTTTGAAAAACCAGGAAATGAAATTCTAAAAGCTTTAATCAACAAAATGCAATACGATGATCATATCAATGTGCGTCTCGCTGCAGCAGAAGCACTTGCAAAATTTGCAGATTCAGAAATGGTACGTAAAGCACTAATCCATGCTCTGGAAACAGAAGAAGATCCAAGCATGCAAATCGAATTAATTCAAATATTAGTTTCTATCGAAGAAAAGCGCGCAATCCCTTCTATGGAAATGTTACTTCAAAAAGAAGAAACACCAGATTACGTGAGAGATCAGGTTAAAATAGGTCTCCCAAGTTTAATTTAAAAGCAGTCAAACAGTCAAAAAAAGAACAGATGAAAAAAATAGCACTTATAGCAGTATTACTTATCACTGCATGTAGCCTAACCGCTCAGGATTTTAATCAATCACTTCAAGGAGTAAAAAAGTAAAGATCAGTTCCCCTTCTGGAGTAGTGATAAAGGCTCATAATCAAAATGAAATAAAAATCAATGGCGAGGGAAGAGAGATGCCCGAAAAAGCAAGAGGTTTAAAAGCCGTTTATGCGGGAGGTAGCGATAATACCGGATTAGGAATCTACGTTCAAAAAGAAGGAGAAACCCTAGTGGTAAGAAACCTAAAAGGTATGCATAGCGAGGTTCTTCAAATTTTTCTACCAAAAACTGTAAACATCACTATTGAGAAGAGCAACCTGGGTGATGTAGAAGTCAAAGGATTCTCTTCAGAAATAGAGGCGATGACCAATGTGGGTAATATGACATTTAGAGATGTCACCGGACCTATCGTAGCCAAAACCGCTACAGGAGAAATCAATATCATTTTTACCAAAGTAAGTCAGAACTCTCCAATATCTTTGGTTTCGGCTACAGGAGCTATCGATGTAAGCCTACCATCAAGCACACCGGCAAACCTGGAGTTAAAAACCACGATGGGAGAAATCTATACCGACTTTGATATCAAATTTCCTTCAGACGACGAAAACATGAAAATCGTTGCTGGGAAAAGAGCTATCAAAACACAATTAAATAGCGGAGGTGTAGAAATCAGCCTGAGATCATCAACAGGTAACATTTACCTCAGAAAACAGTAAACGAGGTCATTATTCAATCAAAAACAACAAACAACATGAAAAATCTAGTAACTCTAGCGATACTATCCTTGTTCGTAGGTCAAGTATTCGCACAAAAAGTAATCGAAAAAGAGATCAATACTTCAGCAGATCGTGTAAAAGTAGAGTTCAAATTTGCGGACGATATTAATATCAAAACCTGGGATAAAAACCAAGTATACCTCAAAGCAGAAGTACAAATAAACGGTGGCGAATTTGATGAGTATTTTGATCTGGAAATCAACAATTCCTCTTCGGTTTTGGATATCAAATCAAGCTACGGTGATCTATTTGATAAATGGAAAAAAGAAAAAAATCCAAAAACAACTGGGGTCCTTGCAACAATATGGATATAGATGCTAATTACACCTTGTATCTTCCAAAAAGCTATAAGCTTACTGTAAAAAGTATCTCTGGCAGTGTGGCTTCTGAAAATTATCGAGGAGAACTCGAGGTAGACATTATAAGCGGAAATATCGACATCAAAAATTACAATGGGACCATGGATCTTAAAACCATTAGCGGAGATATCGATATCAATATTGCAAAATCAAAACTAAAAGCAGAAACCATCTCTGGGATGATTTACTCTGATAAAGACCTCAATTTTGATCAAGGTAAAAATCGAATTGTAGGTAGTAAAGTAACAGGTACCTTTGGGGATCCTCAAAGTGATTTACACTTAAAAACGATAAGCGGAAACATTTTTATCCGTAAACAGTAAGAACTCGTATATCTTTTTTATAATTCTAGAGAATTTAGTTACCTTGAAAAACATGAGGTGGCTAAATTCTTTGCTTTTATTCTTATTGTTTTGCTTCCAGGCACATGCTCAATCCTCTTTTGATCGTACCATTGCCTCCAATGGGTTTGAAGAAGTTGTGATTACTCTACACAACACTTTCCAGATTGAAATTACTAGTGCGGAAACATCTGATATTACCTACAATGCAATTTCTGAAGGAGAGTATCAGGACCACTTACTTATTAGAAGCACTATAAAAGAAAATAAGCTGTATCTACAGGATGATGTTCAACCATTTTCACAACATCACAATGATAAGCTTAGCGCTCACAAAGTATATGCTGTAAAAGTAGTATTGCAAATCCCTTCACATCTTAAAGTAACGGTAAAATCCAATACAGCTTCCTTAAAGATCGTTGGTGGATTCAAAAATCTATTTGCAGAGTTTAGTGCTGGCAATTGCATCTTAGAGGCTTATCAAGGTCACGCAACCATAAATACTATTGCAGGAGATATTACGCTAACTACAAAAAATGCAACCGTTAAGGCCGCCACAAAAACGGGGAAAATTCGTTCTCAGAATATCTATGGACCCTACAAAATCAATTTAACCTCTATAAGTGGAGACATAAGTGTTTATAAAACAAAATAAAACACTATTTTTGTCCGTCACTTTTATTACCTGTAATAAACGGTATATCTATGTCCTTGAAGAAATCTATTTTAGTTATCGTTCTGGTTCTGCTTATCGACCAAATTTCCAAATTTTATATAAAAACACATTTCGCATTACATGAAGAGGTAAGAGTCTTTGATTGGTTTAGAATTGTTTTTGTAGAAAATAAAGGTATGGCATGGGGTTTCGAACTACCTGGTAGCTATGGTAAGCTGGTACTTACTCTTTTCCGATTGGTTGCCATTACAGGGATTGGATATTGGCTATATGATTCTGTTCGAAAAAACAGTCCGATGATACTTACTTTTTGTATTGCACTGATCTTTGCTGGTGCTTTTGGTAATATCATTGATTCTATCTTTTATGGAATCCTTTTTGAAGAAAGTACCGTGAGTAATGTCGCGACCTTTTTACCAGAAAGCGGTGGATATGAAAGTGTTTTTTACGGAAAAGTGGTAGATATGATTCAGTTTACTTTTTATGATGATATCTTACCTGATTGGATTCCTGTTTGGGGCGGAAAACACTTTTCGTTTTTTGATCCGGTTTTTAATATTGCCGATTCTGCAATAAGTGTTGGGGTGTTCTTATTAATCATTTTTAACAAAAAGGCATTCCCAAAAAAATAATCTTTTTAGTTCCTTATTATTTATTTTCTTTCTTGAATTTGAATATCTCGGATGGAGTAACGCAAAAATCTAAGGGTACATCCTCTGAAGTGCTATCTTCGATCTTATCTTCTGGCGGGAAAAATGAAAGTCCGACTTTCAGTGTATTTGGATGACAACTCTCTAGAAACCTATCATAAAATCCTTTTCCGTATCCTACTCTGTTTCCATTTCGATCATACGCCAACAGTGGAATAAAAACAACTTCTATTTGGCTGTTCGCAATCGGTATTCCATCTACAGGTTCGGGAATTCCCAAAGAATTTACTTTTAAAGGGGTAGTATCTGTGAGTAAAAAATTTTCCATGGTATAGGTTTCAAAATTGCTTTTTGAAACGACCACATGTTTATCTTTTCCTTGTAAAATATGTAATATAAATTCTGTATTTAACTCCTTTTGCTTTTGTATGGGTAAGAAGATATGATAAAAGCTACTGTCCCATATCGGAAGCTCTAATACCTTGTTGGCGATATCCATACTGATTGCATCGATCTCATCGGCACTCAATTGGGATCTTAGCGTTTTATATTTTGACCTCAACGCCTTTTTATTCATCTTCTAGGGCTTTGGTAATTCTAAATATCGCATCTCCTTTGTACACAATCGGAGCTTCATTTACATTAATTACATACCCATCATTACTTGCCTTTACCACATGTCTCATTTTTCCGTAGGGATCTGTAATAGTCGCCAGAATCTCCCCTTTTTCAACATGCTTGCAAATCGGTATTTTAATATGCAACAATCCACTGTATTTGGCTCGCATCCAAAAACTTTTATTAATCACAATACTTTCAGCATGTGCCTCTGGCACTTCAAAAGTAGGCTTTAGCATTTCTAGGTGATTAAGAATACGCATCACTCCTTTTACACCTTCTACCGCAATATCCTTGCTGCTGTTTTGAGATTTCCCTCCTTCAAATAACAAAATGTCTATGCCTTTTTTGGCACAAGTTGATCGATAAGAACCTTCCAAATTTTTGGAATACAGAATAAAAGGGGCATTGAAAACTTTGGCCAAAGCTACTAATCGTTCATTCTTTTGGTCTACCCGAATATGTGGGGCATTAAATCGACTCGCTCCACCAGTATGAAAGTCCAAACAAAAATCTACCGAAGGAAGAATCTCATTTACGAATTGATAGGCAAATCGACTTGCCAGCGAACCATTTTTGGTCCCTGGAAATACCCGGTTTAAATCTCTTCCATCAGGAAAAAACCGATCCATATTCAAAAACCCAAATACATTAAGTACCGGGATACATATAATGCTTCCTCTGTCTGGCTTATTGATTTTCTTGGCTATAATTTGCCGCACCACTTCAACTCCGTTAATCTCATCTCCATGAATTCCTGCTGTGATTAAAACCGTTGGACCCGGTTTTTTTGAGCGTTCTATAATAATAGGAATTTCTACTTTGGTCGATGTATATAACTTGGCAATATTAAAGTTTATCGTAGTACTTTTTCCTAGCGGCACCTCATTTCCTAAAATGCGTAAAATATCTTTTTCCTTGCTTTGTGTCATGTATCTTATACGCTTCTTTCTATATATTTAATGATCGCCTTTGCGATATCTTTACCAGTTGCCCCTTCGATTCCTTCGAGACCTGGAGACGAATTTACCTCCAAAATCAACGGTCCTCGGTTACTTTGCAGCAAATCTACACCGGCAACTCCCATTTTCAAAGATTTGGCCGCCAAAATAGCAGCTTGTTCTTCATGTCGACTCAATTTAATCAATTGAGCAGTACCTCCTCGATGCAAATTGGATCTGAACTCTCCTTCTTTACTTTGCCGTTTCATTGCACCAATCACTTCTCCATCTACAACAAACGCTCGAATATCTGCTCCTTTGGCTTCCTTTATAAATTCCTGAACAATTACTCGTGCTTGCAATCCATTAAAAGCTTCCAGTACAGACTCTGCTGCCGTGGTTGTTTCAGCCAGAACCACTCCTAATCCTTGAGTCCCTTCAAGAAGCTTAATGATCAAGGGAGCTCCCCCACATGAGATATTACTTCAGAAACATCTTTGGAATAATTGGTAAACACTGTTTTAGGAAGTCCAAGACCTGCCTTTGAGAGTATTTGTAAGCTTCTTAGTTTATCTCTGGATTGAACCAGCGCTTGAGATTTTAAGGTGGTAAACACATTCATCATTTCAAACTGTCGTACCACCGCAGTACCGTAAAAGGTAATCGAGGATCCAATTCTTGGGATCACCGCATCGACATGATCGAGACGACGACCGCGATAATAAATCTCCGGCTTTTGCCGCTCTATAACAATATCACAATTAAGTGGATCGATAACCTGAACATTGTGTTTTCTTTTTACCGCTGCTTGAACAAGTGCATTGGTCGAATACAAACTCGCACTACGCGACAAGATCTTGATATTCATTACAGTTTTTGATTATAGGACTGATTTTCTAATTGAGGATCTACCAAAAATTTTCCGCTCAAGAACCTACGCCCAATAAGCAATGGAAAACGCATATCGTCTCTGGGAGAGAGGTTTAAAGTTATCGGATAGGTTTTTTCGAATACTGTAATTTGGGTTCTGATCGCGTACCGCATTTCTACCCTACCGGTACTACTTTTTACCGCAGAGATATCATAATTTTTAAATGTAAATTTCTTACCATTATACTCAGGATGTGTAGCATCCAGAAAACTACATTGTAATGTTTGATCAATCTCTTTAATAGCAACGCAATGAATAGAAGAAGTATACGCTCCTGTATCGACTTTGGCATCGATATCATTTAACTCGAGTAGCGGGAAATCCACCTTATCCGTCCTGCCAATTATTTTCTTTTCTTTTTTCAAAAAAACTGAATTGGAATAATAGGACTACTAATGTAATAAAAATCGGGTTGTATTGTACAGAATTAAGTATTTTTAATAAAAACCCTTGTGATTCGATAGGATTTAACAAAAATTAAACCTTAAAGATATAGGTACCAATCTAGGTAAACTATTAAATTTACCCTTCGGAATATGCAACAACCCTCACTAGACATACAGATCAAAACCTTACCTAATTTACCAGGAGTATATCAATACTACGATAAAGATGATAAACTGTTGTATGTAGGCAAGGCCAAAAATCTTAAGAAAAGAGTCTCCTCGTATTTTACCAAAAATCACGACAACTACAAGACCAAAGTATTAGTCAAAAAAATTCGGACGATCAAACACATTGTGGTCGATACCGAAACAGATGCTTTACTTCTTGAAAACAATCTGATCAAAAAGTATCAGCCCAGGTTTAATGTGATGCTCAAGGACGATAAGACCTATCCATGGATTTGCATAAAAAGAGAGCGATTCCCCAGGGTATTTCAAACTCGAAACCTGATCAAAGACGGTTCCGAGTATTATGGCCCTTACACCTCGGTAAAGACGGTACAAACCTTATTAGAACTGATCCGTGGGTTATACCCTATAAGAACCTGCAACTATGATTTGTCTCAGGATAAAATCGATGCTGGCAGGTACAAAGTATGCCTCGAATATCATTTAGGAAACTGTAAAGGACCTTGTGAAGGGCTACAAGAAGAAAAAGAATACAACGACAACCTCAATGCCATACGACAGATTATCAAAGGAAACTTTAAAGAGTCCTTGTCTGGCTTTAAACAACAAATGGTTGATCACGCCGCCAAAATGGAATTTGAAGATGCCCAAAGCATCAAAGAGAAAATTGACGTTTTGGAAAAATATCAGGTAAAATCTACCGTGGTAAATCCAAAGATCAGTAATGTTGATGTGTTTTCGATCCTGTCTGATGAATCGTATGCTTATATCAACTTTCTTCAATTATCTTATGGTGCCATAATTCGATCTCATACTACCGAAATCAAGAAAAAATTAGAAGAATCAGACAAAGAACTTTTGGAGCTAGCCATCATCGAGATTAGACAACGTTTTGGTTCTACATCCAAGGAAATATTTGTGCCTTTTGATGTTAATGTGGGAGAAGAAATTAAAATCACTATCCCTCAGCTAGGTGACAAGAAGAAAATTGTAGATCTGTCTTTAAGGAATGCCAAGTACTATCGTCAGGAGCGGTTCAAGCAAATAAAAATCATTGATCCCGATCGTCATGTAAAACGATTGATGGCCCAGATGAAGAAAGATCTTAGATTGCCAGGAGAACCCAGGTATATCGAATGTTTTGATAACTCCAATATTCAGGGAACCAATCCTGTAGCCGCTTGTGTGGTTTTTAAGAATGGCAAACCCAGCAAGAAAGAATATCGAAAATTCAATATCAAAACTGTAGAAGGACCCAATGATTTTGCTTCCATGGAAGAAGTGGTGTATAGAAGATACAAACGATTATTAGACGAAGAGCAACCACTACCACAATTGGTCATTGTAGATGGTGGTAAAGGACAGCTATCTTCGGGATTAAAGGCCCTTGACACTTTGGGTTTACGCGGTAAAATCACCATTATCGGAATTGCCAAACGACTTGAAGAAATTTATTATCCAGGGGATTCGATACCGCTCTATCTGGATAAGAAATCAGAATCGCTTAAAGTCATACAGCACTTACGTAATGAGGCACACCGATTTGGGATTACTTTTCATCGACAAAAAAGAAGTAAAGCTGCATTGAATACCGAGTTAGACGATATCCCAGGAATCGGAGAAAAAACAGTAGTCGAATTACTAAAGCATTTTAGATCGGTTAAACGAATACAGGAAGCCACAAAGGATGAACTTGCTCAAGTTGTAGGAGATTCTAAAGCAACCAAAATATATAATTACTATCTTTCTAAAAAAGAATAATGGTGACCCATACCCACACCCCTTCCCATTTTCTGCTTAGCGTACTGTTTTTTATAGTGCTCTTTACAGAAACATTGTGGTCCCAAAATACAGAAGTACAGGACACCCTAAGCCTTCCTGACCAAGAAGACGTAAAAGTGGGATTGGTTTTAAGCGGTGGTGGTGCCAAGGGGTTGGCTCATATCGGTGTACTCAAGATTATAGAAGATGCGGGTGTACGTATTGATTATATTGGTGGTACCAGTATGGGAGCTATTGTAGGAGCACTTTATGCTTCAGGATACCGGGCCAAAGAATTGGACTCTATATTTAGATCTGTAGATTTTGATGCATTTATTCAAGATCAACTCCCCAGAGATGCCAAAACGTTTTACGAAAAAGAAGATTCTGAAAAATACGCGGTAACCCTTCCTTTTGATAACTTTAAAATTGGCCTTCCCAAAGGGCTGTCAAAAGGGCAAAATTTTTACAACCAATTTTCACAATTCACGGCCCACGTAAATGATGTTCATGACTTTGATAAATTACCTATTCCCTTTTTCTGTATGTCGACAAATATCGAAACTGGAGAACAGGTTATACTCGATAAAGGATATCTACCAGAGGCCGTCGCGGCTAGTGGAGCGTTGCCTTCCATTTTTAGCCCTATTGAAGTGAACGGGATATTAATGACAGATGGTGGTGTTTCTAACAATTATCCTGTTAGAGAAATTAAAGAAAAAGGGGCGGAAATCGTGATCGGTATAGACGTACAGGATTCATTGATGCCAAGGGATCAGCTCAATTCGGTAACCAATATCATGCTTCAGATTAGCAATTTCAGAACGATCAATGCTATGAAGGATAAAGTAGATGAAACCGAAATCTACATAAAACCTTCTATCATGGATTTTTCGGTGATGTCTTTTGATAGAGCCGACGAAATTATGGCTAGTGGTGAGAAAGCCGCTTTTTCCAACTATGAAACCCTGAAGGATATTGCCGGAAGACAGAAAACTCCAAGACCAGATATTGAAATTCCCAAGAATGCTGAAACTTTACTAATCAATAGCTTGTCTATTACCGGAAACGAAAGATACACTCGTGCGTATATCAGAGGGAAATTAAAATTAAAAACACCATCTGTAATTTCTTACGACAAACTCAACGAAGGTATCAATAACCTTTCGGGAACCGGAAACTTTGATCGCGTAAGTCATCGATTAATTGATCATGAAGAAGGCAAAGAGCTTGCTCTTAATGTAAGAGAAACCGAAAACAAAATGTTATTGCGTTTTGCATTGCATTATGACGACTTATACCAAACCGCTGCTCTTGTGAATGTGACTCGCAAAAGTCTATTATTTAATAATGATGTTCTCTCCCTGGATGTAGCTTTGGGGGATAATATCCGATATAATCTTGATTATTATATCGATAAAGGATTTTATTGGAGTACTGGGCTTAAATACAGCTATACCAATTTCACCAAGGCCTTTGACTTTAGTTTTATCGGACAGTTTGGCGAAATCCCAAACCTTGGGATTAATACTATCGATATTGATTATACCGATTTTAACCTTCAATTCTATGCAGAAACCCTGTTGAATCAAACTTTCTCTGTCGGATTGGGTGCAGAATATAAACGCCTACGGATCATTTCTGAAACTTTTGGCGAAGATGAAAATCAGATTCCTAGAACCGTTTTTGATGATAGTGATTACTGGAGTGCTTTTGGTTACTTTAAATTTGATACTTACGACAATAAATATTTTCCCTCCAAAGGAATCTTGTTTGAAGGAGATATCCATACCTATTTATTCTCTTCAGATTTTACCGACAGTTTCGACGAGTTCTCCATCGCAAAAGCACAATTGGGGTATGCTCGCCCTATTACCGATAAGATTTCGATGAATATTGCTTTTGAGGCAGGAACCAAAATTGGAAACAACGCGATTAATTCATTGGATTTTCTCTTAGGAGGCTTTGGTGCTAAAACCATTAATAATTTTATTCCTTTTTATGGCTATGATTTTTTGGGGATAACGGGAAGAAGTTTTATGAAAGGACTTGTTGCTGTAGATTATGAGATATTCAAAAAAACCATGTGAATGTTGGAGCTAATTTTGCCAACGTAGGCAACAAACTATTTAGTACAGGTAGATGGTTTGAAGAACCCGAATTTACTGGTTACGCTCTTGGATATGGTCTGGATACCTTTGCAGGACCTATTCAGGTAAAATACACCTACTCCCCAGAAGTGAAAGAAAGCGAGTGGTTCTTTAGTGTAGGTTTTTGGTTTTAAGAGATTCTCACGTAAAAGAATAGAAATATTTCCGATATTTGTACTATTATGAGTTTGTTTTGGCAGGATTTATTACTACTGTTACATTACCTTATTAAACGTAATCCGGAATAAGGCCTACACTCTTTTTGTTTTAAAAAAAGTAGTGTTAATACCTTAAATAAAATCATCATGCCTTTTTATCATTCTTTAGGAACAATTCCACCTAAACGCCATACGATCTTCAAAAAGCCCGATGGCAATCTTTATTACGAACAATTATTTGGTACCATCGGTTTTGATGGCATGTCTACAAACATGTACCATTGTCATCGCCCTACTCAGGTAAAGGAAATCAAAGGGAGTTATAGTGTTGCTCCAAAAATCGCAATAGTCAACAATATCAAATCATATCGATTTCATGGTTTCAAAGTACAACCAGAAAAAGATTATTTACAGAGTAGAAAAAATGTATTGACCAATTCTGATGTAAGTATCATTTTGGCAGCTCCTCAAAATGCTACAACAGATTATTTTTATAAAAATACAGATGCCGACGAGCTCATATTTATCCACAAAGGAAGTGGGAAATTTAGAAGCCACCTGGGTAACATCGATTTCAAATACGGAGATTATATTTTAATCCCAAGAGGGACTATCTATAAATTGGATTTTGACACTACAGATAACCGTTTATTTATTGTAGAATCAAGACGACCTATTTATACTCCCAAAAGATATCGCAACTGGTTTGGTCAGTTGTTAGAACACTCTCCTTTTTGTGAGCGGGATCTTAGAGCCCCGTATGAATTAGAAACCAATGACGAAAAGGGAGATTTTTTGATCAAAGTAAAAAAACAGGATGAAATTTTTGATATGATCTATGCCACACATCCATTCGATGTTGTAGGTTATGATGGTTTCAATTTCCCTTATGCTTTTTCTATACACGATTTTGAACCAATAACTGGTAGAGTACATCAACCACCACCAGTACATCAAACTTTTGAGACAGATGCTTTTGTGGTGTGTTCTTTTGTACCAAGATTATACGATTATCATCCGCAAGCGATCCCTGCACCATACAATCACAGCAACATCGATAGTGACGAAGTGCTCTACTATGTAGATGGTGATTTTATGAGTAGAAACGATATTGATGCCGGACATATTTCTTTACATCCCGCTGGAATACCTCATGGACCACATCCAGGAGCCGTAGAACGCAGTATTGGCCAGACCAAAACCGATGAATTGGCAGTAATGGTAGATACTTTTAAACCATTAATGGTTACTCAGGAAGCTATGGAAATTGCCGACGAAAGTTATCATAAATCATGGTTAGAGTAAAACCACAGAATAGTAAAACCATGCTTAATAATAGAATTGATATTACACCACATTTGCGAGCCATGTGGTAAGTTGTTTCTCATTTTTTAATCCTTATAGATTTGGAAATAATACCATTTCCGAATCTCATTATAACTATTAATTACGAAATAACAATATTATGTCGACCAATATAACACCACAGAATTTAGAAAAAGTAGTTCCACAGGCAGAAGATTTTTTGCCTTTGTTAGGAACAGATTATGTAGAACTTTATGTAGGTAATGCCAAACAGGCGGCCTATTACTATCAAACTGCATGGGGTTTTGAACCCATTGCATATGCCGGATTAGAAACAGGAAAAAAAGACCGGGTTTCTTATGTCTTACAGCAAGATAAAATACGATTGGTTTTAACTTCTCCTTTGCAACCAGACGGAGAAATCAATAAACATATCAATGCTCATGGTGATGGAGTAAAAGTTGTAGCCCTTTGGGTAGATGATGCTACCAAAAGTTATCACGAAACTGTAAAACGTGGTGCCAAATCATACATGGAACCCAGAACTGAAGAGGACGAACATGGAAAAGTTGTATTTTCAGGAATCCACACTTATGGAGAAACAGTGCACATTTTTGTAGAGCGCAAAAATTACAAAGGCGCTTTTTTACCAGGATATATGGCTTGGAACAAACCCTACAAAACAAAATCAGTAGGTTTGAAGTACATCGATCATATGGTAGGAAATGTGGGATGGAACGAGATGAACAAATGGTGTGAATTTTATGCCAAAGTAATGGGCTTTGCTCAATTAGTTTCTTTTGACGACAAAGACATCTCTACAGAATACACTGCGCTTATGAGTAAGGTAATGAGTAATGGTAACGGACGAATTAAGTTTCCAATCAATGAACCTGCGGAAGGGAGAAAAAAGTCTCAAATCGAAGAATATATTGAGTTTTATAATGGTGCAGGAGTACAACATATTGCTGTGGCTACCGATAATATCATAGAAACGGTTTCTGAACTTCAAAACCGTGGAGTAGAATTCTTGACCGTTCCGGCAACGTATTATGATACTGTATTAGATAGAGTTGGTGAAATCGATGAAGATTTACAACCATTAAAAGATCTTGGTATTTTGATTGATCGTGATGATGAAGGATATTTACTTCAGATTTTTACAAAACCTGTATTAGATCGACCTACCATGTTTTTTGAAATCATTCAAAGAAAAGGTGCGCAATCCTTTGGAAAAGGAAATTTCAAAGCACTTTTTGAGGCCATTGAAAGAGAACAAGCCCAACGAGGAACTTTATAATTATATCTGATTTTTAACATTTTGGATATTCTAATAAAGAATGTTAATATCTTGAGAAAATTGAAAAATTATGGATTTTCATCTAAATTTTTGTTAAAATTCATAATAAAAAAACGTTTTCGTTTGATAATTATTCAAAAAAAGTTGATTTTTGTAATATGAGTGGAGTGGTTACCACTTATATCTAAAACAATAATTATTCTCATAATTTAAGTTTTTAGTTGGTTAATAAAAGTAAAAAAGAGAGCTGTGGTGGCTCTCTTTTTTGTTCTTTTTTATATTTTGATAACAATATTCATTTTTAAGTAATTACTTTTAATACTACTTTTGGAATATTTATTGTAAACATCTAACGTATAATACATTTTAGATGAATCAATTATAATACCCAAAACTATGAAAAAGCTTATCCTACTATTCATTGCCGTTTTAGCATTTTCTTCTGCTACAGCACAAGAGAGCCATCAAGCTTTTGAATCTGGAGAATGGTTTAAATTTAGAATCCACTACGGCTGGTTTACAGCAAGTTATGCTACGCTACAAGTAAAAGATGAAACCCTAAATGGTGTACCAGTTCATCATATTATTGGTGAGGGAAAATCATCGGGAGTTCTAAGCCTGTTTTTTAAAGTTGAAGATCTATATGAAACCTATATCGATAAATCCGAAGTAAAACCCTATCGATTTATTCGAAAAATTAATGAGGGAGGTCATACCAAGGATATCGAAATCAACTTTGATCACAGTCAGAAAAAAGCACTTGTTTTTAATAAAAAGTACAATACCAAAGAAACTTTCCCCGTAAAATCCAATGTACAGGATATGATGTCTTCTTTTTACTATCTAAGAAATATTATCAACACCACATCGTTAAAAAAAGGTGATGAACAATTTGTAAACATGTTTTTTGATAATGAAAACTACGTTTTTAAGTTAAAGTTCTTAGGAAGAGAGGTTATTCGAACGAAAATGGGTAAAATTGCATGTTTAAAATTTAGACCTTTTGTACAGGCCGATAGGATTTTTAAAGAAGAAGAAAGTATGACGGTATGGGTAAGCGATGACGACAATCGTATGCCAGTAAGAATTAAGGCAGACATCCTGGTAGGATCTATCAAAGCGGATCTGGATGCCTTTAAAGGTCTAAAACATCCTTTTAAAGTTGTTGTAGATTAAATGAGTCAATCCGTTAAGCCAGAAATTGCTGAAAAAATTAAGCAATTAGAAACTAAATTCAAGAACTCAGGCCAAGATCTGGGGTCTTATCTTGATGGGCTACTTCATGATCGATATTTAACGTATTGGGATTACATCCATCTGGACACATTACTAAGTCTGCAAATCCCCAGAACTCACTTCCCCGACGAGGAAATTTTTATCACTTATCATCAGATCACCGAGCTTTACTTCAAGCTTATCATCCATGAACTAAAGCAAATCATAGACGACAAATTACAGAATGCAGCTTTTTTTACTGCCAAACTCGATCGTGTAAATCGATACTTTAGAGTATTGATCAATTCTTTCGATGTGATGATCAAAGGGATGGATCGAGATCAATTTCTAAAATACCGAATGTCCCTATTGCCTGCCAGTGGGTTTCAATCGGTTCAATTTCGATTGATTGAAATTTACTGTACTCCTCTTGTGAATTTGGTAAATACCAAGGAAAGGGATCAGTTTTCTGAACAAGATCCGCTAGGAGAGGTTTTTGAACATCTCTATTGGAAATCTGGAGCTACCGATGCCGAAACCGGTGAAAAAACACTTACTTTAAAGCAATTCGAATATCGATATACTCCCAGGATGATGCGTATTGCTAAACAAGTACAACGCTCAACAATTTTCCATAAATACCACGAACTACCAGAAAAAGAGCAAAATAATGTGCACCTTATCGAAGCATTGCGTACTTTTGACACCAATGTAAATATTAATTGGTTATTAATGCATATGGGTGCTGCCTATAGGTATCTTAACAGAGATAAAGGTGAAGTACTTGCTACTGGAGGAACAAACTGGAAAAGTTTTTTACCTCCTAGTTTTCAAAGAATTATGTTTTTTCCGAATTTGTGGAGTGACGAAGAGAAAGAAAACTGGGGGCAACAATGGGTAACCCATCAATTTAATACCAAACAATAAAATAGTCATCAGTTGAAGCATATAGGTTACTTGCTACTCCTTATAGTGGTAGTGTTTTCATGTCAAAAAGAAAAGAAAGAAGAAAAAGCAGCTGTTCCTGAAGTAAAAGAAGAAAAAGAAGCTCCTGTTGTTCGTGAGTTTGGGTATATACTTCAAAATTTTAATGTAGTAAAAGATACCGTAAAGCCCGGTGATAGCTTTGGTGCAATTATGGATGCTCATGGGGTAACCAGAGCCAAAGTATTCGAAATCACTAATACGATCAAAGATACCTTCAATGTAGCCAGAATACAAGCTGGTAAGCCCTACATGTTACTCAAATCCAAAGACACTTCAGCAAATGCTCAGGTATTTGTATATCAAAATAATAAGATAGATTACACGGTTATCGATTTTAGAGATTCGATTATTGCTCAAAAAAGAAAAAACCTGTAACGCTAGTTGAAAAATCAGCATCGGGTACCATATCCAGCAGTTTGATGCAAACTTTTGACGATTTGGATCTCAACTTTTTGGTGGCATATAACATGGCAGATATCTATGCCTGGACTATCGATTTTACCAGATTACAAGCTGGAGATCGTTTCAAAGTAATTTATACCGAAAAGTTTATAGACGATACTATCCCAGCCGGAATTGACCAAATCAAAGCTTCATATTTTGAACATCGTAGCAAACCTATTTACGCATTCAGGTTTCAGGACGACTCTATTAACGGGGGCATTGATTATTTTGATCATGAAGCCAATAATTTGCGAAGAGCTTTTTTGAGAGCTCCAGTAAAATTTAGTAGAATATCCTCACGATATAATCTGAAACGAAGAATCAAATATTACGGAAATAAAATAAGACCGCATCGAGGAACCGATTTTGCCGCTCCTATAGGTACTCCTATCCTTGCCACAGCAGATGGAATCGTTACCAAGTCAGAACGAAGGGGAGGTAACGGTAAATATGTAAAAATAAGACATAACGCAACCTATGACACTCAATATCTACACATGAGCCGACAAGCCGTAAAAGTAGGTGAATATGTACGACAAGGAGATGTTATCGGATATATCGGTATGACCGGGAACACTAGTGGTCCTCATGTATGCTACCGATTCTGGAAAAATGGAAAAGAAGTCGACCCTTTTAAACAGGATTTACCTTCATCAAAACCACTAGCCGACAGTTTGCGACCTGCTTTTTTTAACCACATAGCACCCATAAAAACTGAGCTAGACAGTATACTATTTAAACCAAAAGAAATTTTATAAAATGGCATTACCAACTATTAATCCCACCACCACAAAAGCCTGGGAAGCACTACAATCGCATTATGAGAATATAAAAGGAAAGCATTTAAAAGAGCTTTTTGCATCACATTCACAACGTGCTGATCTTTTTACCATAGCATGGGAAGATTTTTATGTCGATTATTCGAAGAACCGAATTGATCAAACCACCAAAAACCTCTTAATTGATCTTGCCAAAGAAGTAAAATTGGATGAAGCGATCACGCATTATTTTACAGGAAGCACTATCAATGAAACTGAAGATAGAGCAGTATTACACACTGCTCTTAGAACACCTGCAGACAAGAGCATAGAAGTTGACGGTAAAAATGTACTGCCCGAGGTTAATGAGGTAAAACAAAAAATTAAGGAGTTTAGCAACAAAGTTATATCTGGAACGCTAAAGGGATATACCGGAAAAGCCTTTACAGATATTGTGAATATTGGTATCGGTGGCTCTGACCTAGGTCCGGTAATGATTACTGAATCCCTTGAATACTATAAAAACCATCTGAACGTACATTTTATTTCTAATGTTGATGGAGATCATACTCATCAAAATTTAAAAGGTTTAGATCCCGAAACAACACTTTTTGTAGTCGTTTCAAAAACATTCTCTACCCAGGAAACACTTTCTAATGCTACTACTGCTAGAAAGTGGTTTACGCAAAACGCACCTAACGAGGCGGTTGGCAAACATTTCGTAGCCGTATCCAGCAACATTGCAAACGTGACCAAATTTGGAATTGACAAAGACAACATTTTCCCACTATGGGATTGGGTTGGTGGTCGTTTTTCTCTTTGGAGTGCAGTTGGTTTATCGATAAGCCTTTCTTTGGGATATGACAACTTTGAAGCATTGTTAGAAGGAGCCTACGAGATGGATCAGCATTTCAAAAACACTCCTTTTGGAGAAAATATTCCGGTTATACTTGGGCTATTAAGCGTCTGGTATAACAACTTTTTTGACGCCGAAAGTGAAGCGATTATTCCTTATTCTCAATATCTTCATCGATTACCTGCATATCTGCAACAAGGGATCATGGAGAGTAATGGAAAAAGCGTAGATCGAAACGGAAATCCGATTACCTATCAAACCGGAACTATTATTTGGGGAGAACCAGGTACCAATGCGCAACACGCTTTCTTTCAATTAATTCATCAGGGAACAAAATTGATCCCAGCCGAGTTTATTGGATTCAAACATAGTTTATATGGAGATCAGGATCATCAAGACAAATTGATGGCTAATTTCTTTGCACAAACCGAAGCTTTGATGAACGGTAAAACTAAAGAAGAAGTAGTCCAAGAGTTATCTTCTAAAAACCTTTCAGAAGCTAAAATCAATCAACTTACTCCTTTCAAAATATTTGAGGGTAATAAACCTACCACCACGGTTTTGATCAACAAGCTAACTCCCAAAAATTTAGGCGCGTTGGTATCGATGTATGAGCAAAGAATTTTTGTGCAAGGGATTGTATGGAATATATTCAGTTATGATCAATGGGGTGTAGAATTAGGTAAGCAATTGGCTACAAAAATATTATCTGAAATTAACAATTCTGAGAGTTATCAACATGACTCTTCTACATCGAGTCTATTAAAAAAATATAAGACCAAATAAAATAAAGGCCTTGAAAGTGAATATTTCAGGGCCTTTTTTCTATTGTTCGACTCCGAAAAAATGTTAAAGTTGCAAATTCGAAAAGAAAATTAATTAACATAATTTTAGTTAATAACTTTTGAAAATTTTCAACTCACTGACAACCAACGTCATCCATATTTATAGTTACTTTAATACCATAAAATTTTTGTGAAAAAGTCTTAACGTTAAGATAAAGTAGGTTTCCACAAAGATTTGTTCATTTGCACGGATTAATTAACTCAATTATTTATAATGAAAAAGATTACATTTTTACTTGCTGTAATCCTGTTAGCATTCGTTGGGGAAACGTATGCACAAGGGGTAACTACATCATCGATGAATGGTAAGGTTGTTGACAACACTGGTGAGCCTTTACCAGGTGCAACAGTACTAGCTGTTCATGGTCCAACCGGGACTAAGTACGGTGTAACTACAGATTTTGATGGATTTTATCGCATTAATAACATGCGTGTAGGAGGACCATACCGTGTAACAATTACATATGTTGGTTTTCAAGGTTTTGTGAAAGACGGTGTTTTTCTTCAATTAGGACAAGCCGAAAAGATCAACACACAACTTCAAGAAGCTTCTAACGTGTTAGAAGAGGTGGTAATTACCGCGACTCGAGATGGTGTTTTCGATTCTGGAAAAACTGGGGCCGAAACTACGGTAACGCAGCGTGAAATTAATACATTACCTAACACATCTAGGGCGATTGCAGAATTTGTGAGAGTAACTCCACAGGCTCAGTTGACTGAAGGAAATGACGGTTTCTCTGTTTCTATTGCTGGTCAAAACAACCGTTTCAACGGTATCTATATTGATGGTGCTGTAAACAATGACGTTTTTGGTCTTGCAGGATCAGGAACCAACGGAGGACAAACGGGAATTAACCCTTTCTCTATCGATGCAATAGAAACTTTCCAGATTAATGTTGCTCCATTTGATGTAAGACAATCAGGTTTTGCTGGGGGTGCGATCAACGCGATTACTCGTTCTGGATCTAACCAGTGGCAAGCTTCTGCTTATACGTTCTTCAAAAATGAAGACTTAGTAGGTAAAACCCCTGTTGATTTAGTGGATGAAGGTGAAGAAAGAGAAAAAACGGATGAGTTTACTGCACTTACTTATGGTATGAGAGTTGGTGGACCGATCATCAAGGATAAGTTATTCTTCTTTGCAAACTACGAAAGAGTAGACAACGAAACTCCTGCTCCTTTCAACATCTCGAACTATAGAGGTAACTCTTCAGCTCAGGATCTTGCTAACTTAAGACAAACGATCTTAAGTCGTTATAACTACGATATCGGAACATTTGATAATAATGCTTCGACATTATTAGGTAATACATTTACGGTTCGTTTAGACTGGAATATTGATGATAACAACCAAATCTTCATCAAAAACAACTACGTGAAGTCTGAAAACTTAGAAGGAAGAGGATCTAGTAACGGTACTATTAACTTTACTAACGGATCTGAATTATTCGAAAGTGTTGCTAATACAACTACTTTAGAGTGGAACTCTACTATCGGAGATAAATTCTCTAACAACTTAATCTTAGGATACTCTTTGGTAAGAGATGACCGTGATCCTGATGGTGACCCATTCCCAACTGTTTTCTTAGATGATGGAGACGGAGGAATCAACTTTGGTGCAGAGCGTTTCAGTACTGCAAACCTTCTTGATCAGGATGTATTTACATTCGCAAACAACTTCAGTATCTTCTCAGGAAGACATACGATTACTATTGGTACTCAAAACGAATTTGCTTCTACAAAGAACTTATTCTTCAGAAATAACTTTGGACGTTACAGATACTTTGACAACAGTGGTGCAGGAACTACAGGTGTTGATGCATTCTTAAACAACGAAGCTGCTAGCCGTTACGATTATAACTACTCATTACTTCCTGGTGGTGGTGTAGGTGATGAGTCTACCGGAGCTGCAGAATTTGATCGTCTTGTTCTTGGATTCTACGTTCAGGATGAAGTACAAATGACAGACAACTTAAAGTTAACTGCTGGTTTACGTGTTGATATTCCGATGTGGGATGACGGATTAGTAAACGAAGACTTTAATACAAGAACTGTAGCACTTCTTGAAGCTGCTGGAAAAGATCTTCAAGGTGCAAGAGTAGGAAAAGCGATCAGGTCAAGAGCACATATCGCTCCTAGAATTGGTTTCAACTGGGATGTAAATGGAGACAGAACTACACAGCTTCGTGGTGGTTTAGGTATCTTTACTTCTCGAGTACCATTAGTATGGGCTGGTGGAACATATAACAACAATGGTATTACTCAAGGGGTAAGTGATGCAAGAGATTTTAACGATCCTATCTTCTTTAACCCAGATGTAAATACACAGCTAAGACACTTAACTCCTGGTTCTGGTGATGTAGGTGGACAAATTGACTTATTTGCTCCTGATACTAAGTTACCACAGATCATGAAGTACAACATCGCGGTAGATCAAAAATTACCTTGGTGGGGACTTATTGCTTCAGCAGACCTTCTTTACCAGGATAACATTACTCAGTTACAGTACGAGAACTTAAATATTAGAGAAGCTTCAGAAACACTTAATAATGGTCCTGACAACAGACCAAGATACAACCTGTTTGATCGTATTGATCCAACTTACGGTTCTGGAATCTATTTAGCTTCTAACACTGGAGAAGGATATTCTTGGAATGCTTCTTTCACCTTAACTAAGCCATTCGATAATGGTTTCCAAGGAAGTTTCTCTTACTCTTACGGTGATTCTGAAAACATCTTTGATGCTACTTCATCTCAGAACAGTTCTCAGTGGAACAACCAGGTAACCGTAAATGGTAAAAACGCTAGACAACCGTTAACACGTTCTGATTTCTCTGCTGGACACAGAATCATCAGTAATATTTCTTATGAGTTCAAATGGACAGAAAATATCAAAACTACTCTTGGTTTAGTATATGAAGCAACTCAGTCTCGTCCATTCTCTTACACTTACGGAAATGAGAATAACGAATTAGTGCTTAACGACGATTTTGATGATGGTGCATTAATTTATGTGCCTAGAGACGCTAGCGAAATCCAATTTGATGGAACAGCTGCAGAGCAAGCTGCACAATGGGAAGCGTTTAACAACTATATCGAAAACGATGATTACCTAAGCGAAAGAAGAGGAGATTATGCTGAAAGAAATGGTGACAGAGGACCATGGAACCACATCTTCGACTTAAGATTCGTACAGGATTTCTCTATCCAGGTTGGAGAAAACAGACATGGTTTACAGTTGACTGCGGATATCTTAAACTTCGGAAACTTCTTGAACAAGGAGTGGGGAGTTAGAAAGTTTATCTCTAGTGAAGTAACCTTATTAGATATCGTTGATATCGATAGTAACAATGTACCTACTTTCCAATTAAATGAAAATATAATTGACGATGTAGAGCAAATTGATGACTTCGGAAATCAATCTTCTAGATGGCAAATGCAAATCGGATTACGTTACTTGTTTAACTAATCTGTAACTTATACCAACCAAAAACCTCATTCTGTTAGAATGAGGTTTTTTTATTCTTTATAGTTACCTTTGAAAAAACGAAACACATAAACACTTCACTATGTACGAAGCTATTCAAATTGTTCACTCTTATTGGGCGTATCTGGTATTATTAATCGTTACTTTGGCTACTATAAATGCTTTGATCGGTTTTTTTACCAAGAGAGAGTATGCTCCCAAAGATTTTAGAGTTTCTTTATTTGCTCTTATTGTGTCACACATCCAACTACTGATCGGAATTGTGATTTTCTTTTTATCTCCTCTTGTCGTATGGTTTTCAGGAACACACGGTATGGGAGAAATCATGAAAGACTCTACCCTAAGGTTGTATAATGTAGAGCATCCACTAACCATGATCCTTATGATTACTTTTATTACTGTTGGGTATTCTAAGCACAAAAAGAAATTAACCTCTACTCCAAAATTCAAAATGCTAGCCATTTTTTATACCCTGGCTTGGATTCTAATGTTATCCCGAATTCCATGGGCACAATGGTTTGATTAATATATAGAAATTAGGCTTATCGAATTATAAAGTTGATGGTTCGATAAGCCTACTATTCTGATTCATTTTAGGACCCAAACACGGTCAACACCAACTTCCTGGCACCTCCATAATCTCGATGTTCGCATAGATAAACACCTTGCCAGGTTCCCAAATTTAACCTCCCATTAGTAACCGGTATTTGCACTGAAGTTCCCATTAGCGAAGCTTTAATATGCGCAGGCATATCATCAGGACCTTCATAGGTATGAATGTAATACGGAGCGTCTTCGGGCACCATCACATTCATATGACTTTCAAAATCTTGTCGTACTGTAGGATCAGCATTCTCATTGATCGTAAGACTCGCTGAAGTATGTTTAATAAATACCTGCAACTGCCCAATTTGTATTTCTTTCAACTCAGGAAACAAAGCTTCTATTTCTCGAGTGATTAAGTGAAATCCTCTGGGATATGGTTGTAGTTGTATTTCTTTTTGGAAGAATTTCATATTTCTTTGTTGTTGGTCCCTTGCAGCTTACCAAACTGTTTTAAAATACCGCTTTTCAGCTAAATTAATATTATCTTCACATAAATAGCCCTAGTTTTAGCACAAACTCTTATACCTTTAACCTAGGAAACCACAATTGTTATGGATTTATCACAAATTAAATTGGTCGCTACCGACATGGACGGAACACTTCTCAATTCTAAGGGAGAAGTAAGTCGTCATTTCTTCGAACTTTTTGAAGAGCTTAATTCGCTTGGTGTAACCTTTGTTGCTGCAAGCGGAAGACAATATTATAGTATTATCGATAAGCTAAAACCTATCAAAGATGATATCTATGTTATTGCAGAGAATGGAGCACTTACGATGAGGCAAAACAAGGAGCTTCAAACCACCGAAATTGATCGGGAAACCTATTTGGAGTTACTGGAAATTGCCAGAACTTTGAAAGGCTCTCAAGTGATTCTTTGTGGTCGAAAAAAAGGGTACATCGAAGATTATGGGCAAGATTTTGTAGATATGTTTTCAGAATATTATGGCCGTTATGAAATTGTAGAAAACCTGGCAGAAGTTACCGATGATAAATACCTCAAAATTGCAATTTGTAATCAAAAAGGATCCGAAAAATATCTGTATCCAGCCTTAAAACATCTGGAAGACAAACTAAAAGTAAAAGTGTCTGGAGAAATTTGGTTGGATCTGTCTCATAATTTGGCAAACAAAGGTCATGCGCTACAGCAATTGCAGGAAAAATATCAGATTTCTACCCAAGAAACACTGGTTTTTGGAGATTATAATAATGATCTAGAGATGATGACCCGTGCACAATATAGCTTCGCTATGGAAAACGCACATCCCAATGTAAAAGAAGTTGCTAATTACACCACAAAGAGTAATAATGATAATGGGGTTGAATACATCTTATCAAAAATGATCGACGACAAAAAACTTGCAGCCCAAGTATAAGCTGTTGGATTCTTGATGAAGAAAAGCAGAATTCTGCTGAACTAAAAGATGTTATATTTTCTTTACGACAAACAAGCTAGTACTACAGCAATCGCAAAAAAATATACATAAATAGGGATACGGGTAGGCGAAAAATTTTGCATAGTTGTTAGTTTAGTGCAATAGTGATAACGTACAAATGGCTACTTTATGATATAGCAGTAAATCATACGCATCGCTACAAATTACTTAGGTCTAGGGGTTTACCGACCGCAAGATACAAATTTTTTACAGAAAATGAGTATTTCAGCGAATAAAATTGCACTTAAACCTATTATAGCACAAATAAAAAGAAGTCTGTTTCTTACAAGTATATTTCTAGTTCAGGTCGATGATCGTTAGTCATTCAACTTCAGTACGGCCATAAATGCTTCCTGAGGAATTTCTACATTACCTACCTGACGCATACGCTTTTTACCCTTCTTCTGTTTTTCCAATAATTTTCTTTTACGAGAAATATCACCACCATAACATTTGGCAGTAACATCTTTACGAAGGGCTTTCACCGTTTCTCGAGCAATAATTTTAGCTCCAATGGCTGCCTGGATAGGAATATCAAACTGTTGTCTAGGGATGAGTTCCTTCAGTTTTTCGCACATTTTCTTACCAATATCGTATGCATTATCCTGATGTAACAAGGCAGAAAGTGCATCTACCGTATTTGCATTTAAAAGTACATCTACTTTCACCAGTTTTGACGCTCTCATACCGATAGGGGCATAATCAAAAGAAGCATACCCTTTGGAAACCGTTTTTAAACGATCGTAAAAATCAAAAACGATCTCTGCCAAAGGCATATCAAAAGTCAGCTCAACACGTTCTGGAGTAAGATAGGTTTGATTGGTAATTTGTCCTCTTTTTTCGATACACAATGACATTACCGGACCGACAAAGTCTGCTTTGGTAATAATCGAAGCTTTAATGAAAGGCTCTTCTACCCGATTCATTTTTGAAGGGTCGGGTAAGTCCGAAGGGTTATTTACAATAATGACCTCATCCGGTTCTTTATTGGTAAACGCATGATAAGATACGTTAGGAACCGTAGTAATTACGGTCATATTAAATTCTCGCTCTAGTCGTTCCTGGATAATTTCCATGTGTAACATCCCCAGGAATCCACATCGAAAACCAAAGCCCAAAGCCGCAGAACTCTCTGGTGTAAATACCAGTGAGGCATCATTAAGCTGTAGTTTCTCCATAGAAGCGCGAAGTTCTTCATAATCCTCAGTATCTACCGGGTAAATCCCTGCAAATACCATAGGTTTTACATCTTCAAATCCTTCAATCGCATTTTGAGTAGGCACTTTGGCATCGGTAACGGTATCTCCTACTTTTACCTCCCTTGCATCTTTAATTCCTGTGATCAAATATCCTACATCTCCAGTTTTTATAACTTGTTTAGGAACCTGATTCAACTTTAACGTTCCTATTTCATCAGCAAAATAGTTCTTGCCCGTTGCAACAAATTTAATCTGTTGCCCTTTCTTGATTTCTCCGTTAACTACCCTAAAATAAGTTTCCACTCCTCTAAAAGGGTTGTACACCGAATCAAAAATTAGTGCTTGCAATGGTTCTTCAGGGTTTCCTTCTGGGGCAGGTATGCGTTCGATTACCGCTTCCAAAATCTCTTCGATCCCAATACCGGTTTTTGCACTGGCAGGGATTACTTCTTCGGCATCACATCCTAACAAATCCACGATATCATCGGTTACCTCTTCTGGATTCGCACTAGGTAAATCTACTTTATTAAGTACAGGTATAATCTCCAAATCATTCTCCAGAGCCAAATACAGGTTAGAAATGGTCTGAGCCTGTATACTTTGTGCAGCATCTACAACCAACAATGC
The DNA here is from genome assembly GCF_055808215.1 of Aquimarina sp. KJ22-3. Lineage (NCBI taxonomy): Bacteria > Pseudomonadati > Bacteroidota > Flavobacteriia > Flavobacteriales > Flavobacteriaceae > Aquimarina > Aquimarina sp. KJ22-3. Next base: position 5,273,150 of record NZ_CM147859.1, read on the forward strand.
TCCTTCGCAGGCAGCAATAGATCGAGAAACTTCATAAGAGAAATCCACGTGTCCAGGAGTATCAATAAGATTCAACACATATTGTTCTCCTTTGTACGTATACTCCATTTGTATCGCATGACTCTTGATGGTGATCCCACGTTCTCGCTCAAGATCCATATTATCCAATAGCTGAGCCTGCGCCTCACGAGCAGTTACCGAACCGGTATAATCCAATAGCCGATCTGCCAACGTACTTTTACCATGGTCGATATGCGCTATAATACAAAAGTTTCTAATATGCTTCATTCTTCTTTCTCAAATAGGTTTTGGGCGTGCCCTTCCATTTCATTACAGGTCGGGCTTTCCGCGCTACAGGGTAGCTTGCTACTATCCCTCACGCAATTTTCACACTGTTAATGACTTGCAAATATAATTGATTTTAGAAGGTTTATGTCATCTCTCACGGTATTTTTACCCCAGATATTCCTAGCTTCAATTCTTAGGTCTATTATAATTCGTATTTTTGCCAAAAATTAATAGTTGCTGTGGCTAAGATTGGAGACATAGATGTAGGAGAATTTCCTTTGTTATTAGCACCGATGGAAGACGTAAGTGATCCTCCGTTTCGTGCTTTGTGTAAAGAACAAGGGGCTGATGTGGTATATACCGAATTTATTTCGAGCGAAGGGCTCATTCGGGATGCTGCAAAGAGTGTTATGAAATTAGATATCTACGAAAAAGAACGACCTGTTGGTATTCAAATCTTTGGTGCCAACCTGGATTCGATGCTTAAATCTGTAGAGATTGTAGAAGCCTCAGGACCCGATATTATCGATATCAATTTTGGTTGCCCTGTAAAGAAAGTAGTGAGCAAAGGCGCTGGAGCAGGAATTTTAAAAGACATTGATCTTATGGTATCGCTTACAAAAGCTATGGTAGAGCATACCAAACTACCTGTAACCGTAAAAACAAGGTTAGGTTGGGATCACGATTCTATCCGAATAGTAGAAGTAGCAGAACGTTTACAAGATGTGGGTTGTAAAGCCATTTCAATACATGGTCGTACTCGTGCCCAAATGTATAAAGGCAATGCCGACTGGAGACCCATTGCCGAGGTAAAAAACAATCCCAGAATGCATATTCCTGTGTTTGGAAACGGGGATGTAGACTCTCCAGAACGTGCAGTAGAAATGAGAGATCAATACGGTTTGGATGGTGCTATGATCGGTAGAGCCAGCATTGGATACCCTTGGTTTTTTAAAGAAGTAAAGCACTTTTTTAAGACAGGAGAACATCTAGCTCCCCCTACTATTGAAGAGCGTGTAACCGCAGCGCGTAGACATTTACAAATGTCTATCGATTGGAAAGGAGAAAAATTAGGTGTTTTTGAAACACGAAGACACTATACCAATTATTTCAAGGGCATTCCACACTTCAAAGAATATCGCACCAAAATGGTAACCAGCGATCATCCTGATGATGTTTTTGCTGCTTTTGACGAAGTTTTGGAAAAGTTTGCCGGATATCAGTTTGTATAGAGATTAACTCACCAACTCGTAGTTAATTCTACTAGATGCTAGCAATGAGGCTATAAATCCTATGACCGTTATGGTAAGAAATACTACCACAAAACTCATTACGGTAATTTTTGTGGGATAGGCCAACGATGGTGTTATCATTAGTAAGCCAAATTGCTGTTGTAATACGATAAGGATATACCCTAAAAGTAATCCCAAAATGGCTCCAAGCACCGTCATTAATGATCCCTGAAATAAAAATATTTTTCGAATCATAGGCACCGTAGCTCCAATATTGTAAAGGGTTTTGGCATTCCCTTTTTTGTCGATAATCATCATAATGATAGCCCCTGCAACATTAAATAAGGCAATGATCGCAATAAGAGTAATCACCAGATAAGAGACCAGATTCTCGGTATTCAGCATCTTATATAGGGTATCATTGAGCTGTACTCTATTTTTTACAATCGCATCATGACCAAAAATCGAAGAAAGTTTTTCTCTAAGTGACGCCTCGTCTGCCCCTGGAGCTAGTTTTAGTTCTATATGCGTAACTTTATCTTTTGGAAGATCCAACAAGGCTCTGGCAAGACCTGTAGTTGCAAAAATGTACTTTTTATCCAGCTCTTCATTTACACTATAAATACCAATATTTACCACCTTTTCTACTCGAAACGCTTTGGAGGGATCATTCGGGATTCCTTTACCAGGTTTGGGAGCATAAATACTCAACAAATTGGTATAGGTTGGCTCCACGGTCATGCTTAATTCACGGCTAATGCCGTTACCTGCAACTACCTGAAAATCATTGTTGGTCAGCCATTCTCCATACACGATAATACTGTCGGTTTGGATCACATTGCTGTAATTTTGATCGACTCCTTTTATGAAGGCTGCTTTCTGCTTATCCCTAAATTCTAAAAAAACCCGCTCTTCTATTATTTCAGAAAAATGAGCGACTTCCTCAAGACCTTTTAATTTTTCTTTTTGGGTAGCGTCGAAAGTGAATGTTTTTCCACTAGCGGGAAAAATCTTAAGATCCGGATCAAAATAAGACGAAAACTGAAGGCTAAAATCTTTAAGCCCGGCAAAACCTGACAATACCAAAAACAAGGCCATCGCCCCTATAACTACTCCGGTTGCTGCAATGATCGTAATAATATTGATCGCATTACTGCTCCCTGGAGAGAATAGATATCGCTTGGCGATGTAGTATGAAAAATTCACTTCTTTTTACGCCTTTCCAATAAATCTGGATTATGAATAGGGTTTTCTTCTCCCTTTACCGCTTTTTCTATATTAGAGATATATTCTAGAGAATCATCAATAAAAAAGTACATCTCTGGCATACGACGTAGTTGATTTTTGGTACGTAATGCCACCTGATGTTTGATTTGTGATTTTACAGCATTTACTTCCTTTAGTACATTTTCTCCCTCTTCATGCGGAAAGATACTCATATATACTTTTGCGATAGAAAGATCTGTAGTAACACTTACCTTGGTCACGGAAACCAAAATCCCCTTCACCCCAGCATCACGCAGTGCTTGCTGTATTACATCGGCTACGTCGCGTTGCAATACTCCAGCAATTTTTTTCTGTCTGTTTGTTTCCATAGGTGCAAAAATACATATTAATATTATTTAAGACTAAGACACTTTATCTTTTAGATAACTTAAACAGTACTTTTCCATAATTCATTCATTTTCTTTGCTTGCCCAAAGAAAAGAATCAAAAGAAAAGGCACTTTTTCTTAGGCATTTTTCAACTAGGTTGAAAACCATATTTATTTTCCTAAAATCTTTCCAAGGCTTCAAGATTTTCTACGAAAAATAAATAGCTATGCTTACAGAAAAAGATTTGAAAGCGCTGCTTTTAAACGTATGGGTTTGTGATATGTTTATTCTTAAAACCACTAAAATTATTTTAATTTTATCCCATCGTATAATAAAAAAGTAAAATGAGTCACATTAATAAAATAGAACATTTAGGTATTGCCGTAAAGGATATCGACAAAGCCAATGCGTTGTATGAGCAACTATTGGGTGTAGCTCCTTACAAACAGGAAGAAGTAGAAAGCGAAGCGGTGATTACTTCTTTTTTTAAGGTTGGAGAGAGTAAAATCGAATTACTGGCCAGCACCGATGAAGAAGGTCCGATAGGAAAATTTATCTCCAAAAAAGGAGAAGGTATTCACCATATTGCTTTTGATGTAGATGATATAGAAAAAGAACTGGAAAGATTAGAAAAAGAAGGGTTTCAGATCATTAACAAAGCCCCCAAACGTGGAGCAGACAACAAGCTCGTTGCTTTTCTGCATCCCAAAAGCACCAATGGGGTTTTAATAGAGCTTTGTCAGGATATAAATTAAAATAAAAAATGTTTGGCGTGTATTGGTCAAATCCTTAAATTTGCCGTCCGTTTTAGGTCCCATAGCTCAGCTGGTTAGAGCACCTGACTCATAATCAGGGGGTCCTTGGTTCGAGCCCAAGTGGGACCACCTTTAAACAAAAGGCTTTGTAGAGTTTAATCTCACAAAGCCTTTTTTAATGTGCATATGATTTGCATACAATATCTCTAAACTCAACAAGCCAAAACTGTTGTTATTTCATGTTTTTTTAAGTTCTATTTAAAATCCATACAAAATTCAAAAAATCTCCTATCTCTAATTTTTCTCATCATTACTTATAAAAGAATTTGGTTTATATATGTGCTTAGGAACATATTTCTCTATAATATATGGAGTAATTTCATCTAAGGTTTTTCCTGTTGTTGGGTGTAATCCGGGTGCTGTAAAATATTCTATCTCTCCTTTCTTATTCTTATAATACCATATTAAAGGTTCACGAGTTTCTTCAGAGAAAAACTTGGTTAGTATAGTCACTTCAATTTTTTTAAAATTGGTAACTAACTTGGGATCGTAAGGTTTTATCCTTTCCCCAGATTTAGGGTGAAAATTGAGATTACAAGATATTTCTTCATAACGATTATTCACCCAAGCCATACATTTACTTGAATTATTAATTTTAGTACCATCTTTTTTCACTAACGAACCTATAAACATTAATAGTACTATGGATACACTAACCCCTACAAATATCTTAATATAAAGCCTTATTGACGGTTTAGGTTCTGTTGTAATATTACTATTCTTCTCGACGTATTCCTTATAATCTTCATACCCAAGGTATTTACAGAATAAATCAACACTATCTCCATTAGGGTTACTTCTTTTTTTACCTTCAATATATTTTTCATAGGCTCTTTCAGGCGTTCTATAACCAAAAACCTCATTCATTTGTTTAGAGATATAACTTGATAATGCATACTTCGTATGAGAAGCGCTTCCCTTTTTTGCTTTTTCAAACATTTCCTTAACAATTCTACCTACAATTTTCTGATCCATTACTAAAAATCTAAAAAAATCTGTTAGTCAAATATTAGACAATCCCGTCGAAAACCCAATGTTTACAAGTGTCTAAAACTTGGTTAAAACAAGTCTAACTTTTGGCTATACTAACCCCTAAACTATCTAATACATTTGTCTCAACAGCTAGTTCTTACGATGTCATGCTAACATAGTAAATGTACAAAACTAGTTATTACGAAAATTCGTAATGCAGTTGGTATTCAGCCAATTGGAAAGTAGCTAAATGTGACTGCTGGGAATTTTCACTTTCCAAAAAACAAAGGAGTACTCCCTTTTCTAACGGATGCTGCAAAGCAAACATATCTGGGCCAAATCCCCGGACAGCATCCACTTTGTTTAATGTGAAAATTTTGAAAAAAATGAAAACTTTGTTTTATATAATAATAGCTCTTTTTATGAGCATGAACCTTACTTCTTGCTCTATTGATAATCTGGAAGAATCCGAAGAAGTATATACAAATGTATTAGCTACTGAAGGTGAAGACCCGGAAATCGAAGAAGAAGATGAAGGAGGAGGTCAATAAAATAATCATTTCTTAAATATTGGCTTTTTTTATTTTTAAATTAGAAGGATGAAACAAATTTCTGTTAAATCCTTCTTTTTTATTTTTTGTTTACTTGTAATTCAGATTGCTTCGCCTCAAATAAAAAACAATAAAAGCCAACTAAAAGAATCACTAGGTAATCTTCAAAATTACTACAACGCTAGCAATAATACATCTTTAACGATTTCTGATAGATTGAAGAATTTAGACAAATATCTTAACGGTGTTTATTGTTATAGACAGGACTCATTAATTTATAAAGGATTACTGCAAAAAACTTGGTTATTAGGTAAAGCACAAATGTATGATAGTGCAATTGTATATTCATACCAATTATATGATTTGTCAGAAAAAAATCACGATAGTTTATATGTTAAAAAAGCATTAACTAAGCTAGGAATATATCATAAAAATAACAATCAACTAACCGAAGCATTTAAATATCATGATGAAGCTTTTAAATTATCTAGAAAAATTAAAGATAGTGCCTCTGCTGGCAATAGTTTACTGTATATGGCAAACATCCAAAAGGGTTTAGGTGACTTCATAGGAAGTAAAACGACTGCAATTGATGGATTAAAATATTTGAAAAATAGCTCAGAACTAAAAAAACTGTCTGGGCTATATCTTAATATTTCGATTTCCTATCGTGCTCAAAAAAATTATAAAAAAGCTCTTGAATACAACTCAAAAGCACTAGGTTTAAGAACAGATTCTTTATTAATTCATAAGATTGGAAAGAATAATTTTCTAAAGTTAAAGAATTCAAGGGCTAATATTTTAGCAGATCAGAAAAAATACAATGAATCAATCTCTGTTCTTTATCAACTGTTGTCGGATTCTATTGTGTTAAAAAGTAAAAAAGAATATGCTCGAGTACTTAGTAATTTAGGTCATATAAAGTGGCTTGAAAACAGAAATAATACTCAGTCCGATTCCTTATTAAAAAAAGCATTATCTATTAGGGAAGGTCTTAATGATGTACAAGGACTAATTGCAAGTAATATTCATCTTACAAAATATTATTTTAATATTGATAAAGAAAAGTCGTTGCTATATGCTGAAAATGCTTATCAAAATGCCAAAAAAAGAAATAGTATGACTGCCATTCTAGAGGCATTAGGTTTTGTTTTCCAGTTAAAAGAAAATACTAATCAAGAAGCTAAAGTTTATCATAAAGTAAATGAAAAACTAAAGCGAATTAATCAAAGTAACAAAGAAGTATATGCTGTTACTAAATATGAGAATGAAAAACTCAGCGAGGAAAATTCTAAAAAAGAATCAGAGATCTTAAAGCAAAAAAATAAAAATATACAATACAGTTTTGGTATTACAGTTTTAATAATAGGAATCATATTTGTTTTGTATTTTTCAATACAACGTATTAGACGTAGTCAGCAAGAAGCGAAAATTAAGGTAGTTGAAACTGCTTATGAGGTGGAGACTCAAATTTCTAAAACAATCCATGACGACCTTGGCAATAATGTATTCCAGGTTATGATGCAGGTTAAAAATGATCCCACAGACCCTATAATTCTCAAAAAATTAAACGAAATTTATGATAAAGCACGAGATATCTCACAAGAATATAGTGGGTTTGACATAGAAGGGGAATACGATATTCAACTCTATAGTATGCTTGATAGTTTTAATTCTGATCATACTAGATTAGTACTAAGAAACTTTTATGCTGTTAATTGGCAAAAAATGAGCAAAGCCATTAAGATCACATTATATCAGGTTTTACAGGAATTAATGGTTAATATGGAAAAACATAGTGAAGCAACGCTTGTGGGTATTACATTTACTCAACAAGCAAATAAACTTACCATTGCATATTCAGATAATGGTATTGGGGCTTCTAAAAAAAGTATGGAGCATAAAAATGGACTTCGGAATACGGAAAAGCGTATTCGAGCCATTAACGGAACAATTATATTTGATTTAGAAAACGAAAATGGCTTCAAAGTCAAAATACAGATTTTGAGTTAAAAAGAATATAATATGTTCAAAAAAATATTAATTGCAGAGGATTATGAGTTTGCCAATCAAGGTATAGTCAATCACCTAAAAGAAAAGATAGGTATTCCAAATATTTGTGATACTCAATATTGTTATGATGCATATCTCAAATTTAGGAAAGCACATCAGGATGATCAGCCTTTTGAATTGTTGATCACCGACCTCTCATTCAAAAAAGACCATCGAGAAAGAAACCCTAAAAATGGAATAGAACTTATTGATGCGATCAAAAAAATACAGCCAAGTATTAAAACCATAGTTTATTCCCAAGAAACTAAACCCGATAAAGTTAGTACACTTTTTGATAAGCAGGAAATAAACGGTTATGTATGCAAAGGTCAAGATTCTATAAAACAATTAACATCAGCCCTTCAACAAGTATATTTAGACAACATCTACATTCCTTCTGAACTAGCAGGTAAATTGAATAAAAATAACACTATCAACCTTGATGATTTTGACATTCTTATTTTAAAAGAATTAGCAAATGGGCTTACTAAAAAGGAAATTTCAAAGAAATTAAAGCAGCAAAAAAGTCTCCCAATAGTGAAAGCACTATAGATAAAAAAGTAGGAAAGTTATTTGATGATTTTAAAGCAAAAAACACAACTCACTTAATTGCCATAGTCAAAGATCTTGGTTTTTTATAATAAAAACTGAAAAAGATATCGTAATTCAAATTAAAAAGATAATTAACACCTCATATAGTAAAATGTGAGGTGTTATTATTTTAATTACCTATCATTTGTAAAACTTTTCTTCCTTACGAATATTCGTAAGGAATTGTAATGCAACGGTTTTAAGTTTGAAACATAATAACTTTAAAATTTAAAATTATGGCAAAAGTACCGTTAGGAACAACAAGAAAGACAGGAGAAAAATGTCCAGAATCAGGAGTATGGGAATCTCAAAGTAATCCATCTACAACAATCCCTTTAACCGAAGGAGAAACCTTTCCTCCTTATGATAACAAAAGTGTTGTTTGGAAGTTAATCGCTTATGCGTAGACCTAAAATCATCAATTAATTAGCGATTAACCATTTATTGAGTTTAGCTTGTTCTTGCAACAAGCTAAACTCTTGAAACACCTTAATCTTAAAATCTACATTAAAAACAATAGATGAAAAAAACTATATTTTTATTATTCTTATTAAAAGCTATTTCTGTTTATAATCAAGAGACTCCCATCCGTATAACAACTGAAACAGTTAAACTTTCCTTCGATCAAACAAAAGAAATCTACTACAGTTTTACGAAAGGGGACGAAATCATTTTTGATTTTGAAATGATTAAAGGAAAACACCTTAAAGAGCTTGAAATTGTATCATTACCAAATCAAACTCTATTTTCAGAATACAAAATGACGAGGTTAAATAATAAGCGAATCGTAATAAAAAATAAAGGCGTTTACAAGTTTCGATTTTATAATAGTTCTTTGACGAATAGAATTTTTAAGTATTCTATCAAAAGAGTTCCAATAAGCCCTAAAACCAAAAACTTTAATACTAATTGGAAATGGAGGACTATCCGTGACACCACATATACAAGGTATCAAGAAGATAGCCTTGTTGGTTACATCCCTAAAATTATAAAGAAAACTAAAAAACAATTAGTCAAGATTGATACAATTTTTACCAATTTATTATCCAAGAGTGAACGTGTACATTCAGAAACAGCAATAGGTAAATTCCAATATTCCCATATCAATGTGTACCTCCCCAAAAACAAATATATTCCTAATGCTCAGCATCCTTATGAGTCTATAGAAGTAATAGCCTGGTCACATTGGTTAGGTGTTGGGCAACAAGCTAAGCAAGATTATAACGCTGTAAATGATAATATATCTGAAGGTCTAAATATTTTAGGGGTAGTGACGGGTTATGAAGCTTTGTCTAAATTAGCAATAACTGGAATTTCTTTATTTAGCAATACAAATTTAGGAGATAATGTTCATTACAAATTCATGACACAAAAAAATGATGATATCTATGTGTTTAACAATGGTAATGGAACTTCAGATTCTGGAAGAAATATCGAATTACTACAAGGAGGTTTTACAATTGAATTATACAATGATAATTTTACCAAAGGCATTGATGTTGATATCAAAATCATAGTTGCTCAAATTCATAAAGTATGGAAAGATATACCTTATGAAGAAGAAATACGGGAACCAAAGTTTGTTACATTAGATAAAATTAGAATGAATGTTTCGGAAAATAAAATTAGGGTTCCTGTTGAATAAATCTCTTCTTCAAATAAATAGCATAAAGTCTATACTCGTACTGTTTTCTTTAATGTTAGTGGGGTATCAAAATGATCCTAAGGTTTACATATGTAGAGGGAAAAATAGCAAAAGATATCATTATAGAAAGGATTGTAGAGGATTATCCAGATGCTCTACCAAAATTTATGAAGTTTCCATATCAAAAGCCAGGGAAATGGGTAGAACTCTTTGTGGCTGGGAGGACTAATACTTCTAATTAGTTATGAAAAGAGCAGTTTTATATTGCTCTTTTTTTTAGTGATTACGAATTTACGTAATAGATTGATTTGCTTACTTCTTAGCTTTGATTATAACTAAAATAATCAACTATGGAATATAAAGTAATCCCATTTGTGGCATCTGTAACTCAAAATAAAGTTGCCTCAAAACAAGTTGCAGAACAATTAGAAGAAATTATTAAATATCACTCAAATTATGGTTGGAAATACATTCGATTAGAGAGTGTGACCACATTTGTACAACCCGAAAGTGGATGTTTTGGATTTGGCGGAAGACCCGGTTATACAACCTCTAGACAAATGGTAGTTTTTTCTAAAATAAAAGAATGAGAATTTTCCTTTTAACCATTATTCAAATGTATTGGGTGCTCATTCCTAAATCAAAACGAAGAAAATGTATTTTTAAAAAAAGTTGTTCTCATTATGTCTTTGATATCACTAAAGAAAAAGGTCTTAGCAAGGGTATTATAGCTTTACGTTATAGATACAAAAACTGTAGACCTGGTTACAATATCATCTATATCAATAATACAAAAATGTTGATTTCTGCTAACAATGAATTATTCCCTTGTACAGAAATCGCAACTAGAATCTTAAAATCTAAACACTTATGAATACCAATAACGAAAACAGCATATTTATAAAGCTATTGTTGTTCAGTCTAATTACCCTGTCAATTATACGTTGTAACTCAAAATTTTTAAAATATGAATTTACTCCTTATAAAAAGCCCCTTCAGAAAAAACAGATTTAGAAAAAATCATTTTTTTAGAAACCCCAGTTAATATGAAGGGTTATGTTAACTCAAATATCAAAGGGAATTATCCCCTCAAAGATGTTATACCATTTCTAATTACAGATCTATACTGTTAATAATAAACCAAGGAAACATATACAAGGTAAAGAACTGTTTCATGATCAACTAGGAAGAGGAACTATTTTAGGAGGAAGGTCATCAAAACTTCAAAATATATTTGGACATGTTATTGATGCTGTAACAGAAAACTCAGTAAATATGTTGGTATCAGATTGCATTCCTGATTAGGGAAAAGATGATAAATCGAAAAATAAGAAGGGGTTTTTAAGATTCTAAATCATTCTTTTAATTGAAATTCTAAGTAAACTGGCAAATGATCTGAAAGCTTCCTAGCTTCATTAAGATGATCACATAGCTTTACAAAATCAATAACTTTTCCTTTAATTTTTAAAATTTTCTCGGAATAAAAAATATTGTCAATAGCATAATTAAGGTAGTTACCCCCCGTACAAGACCACTTTAAAGTAGTCTTTGTATCCTGCACCGTCGATTTAAACCCTTTATTTTTTAGCGATAAAAATACATTGTGATTTTCATTAGTATTAAAATCACCTGTCAAAATAAGAGGTGTTTGTAATGAATCTATTATATATGTTGATAAATTTTTAATTTCAGGTTTAGGATCTTTTTTAAAAGGACGTGAATGAAAATTAATTATCGTAATTTTTTTCGGTTAATATAAAAATCAATTAATAGTGGCTCTCTATCAAGCTCTGTATCTAGTTCCTTTAATAATCTTCCTCTATTTTTAATTTTAATATACTTCGTCTTCCAAATAAATGCATATCGTTCTGTCATATAGGGAGGACTATTTGTAGGATCACTTATTATATAGTCCCATTTGTCACCTTTTCTATTCAATATATCACTTAACCTTGCAACAGCTTGCGCTCCACCATAACCTGCTACAACTTCTTGAATAGCCACAATATCAACATGCCTAATTACATCGGCTATTTGCTCTAACTCCTCGGTATTTTTTGTCTGTCCTAAATCTCTAATGTTCCATGAAACAAGTTTGATTGTGTCAATTTGGGATAGTAAAACATTCTGTACAAAAAGAAGAAATATGAGTATTATCTTATTCATTTACTATGGTCTTAGAAGGTTACTCTCAAATTTATTAAAAAAGACTCCTAAGCCATTGAGAATTTCTGTAATACTCCAAAAAAGGTAACATTTCATCTTTTCTTGACACTTACTATTTGTAGTCAAGAACAAAAAAACATACAGAAACAATCTCAACAATTTCAATATTGAGCTCGGGAATAGAATAATTTTTAATAAAAATAAGTTTGTAGATCAAAATTCTCTAGTTTTATGAGGACAAATAGCATAATGAAATGCAAGAACTTACCATCCGCCTGAAACGCCTAGGAAAAAAGAAAATATACACAACTAACATCTCAATAATGGGTGCCATTAATACCTTGCAAGATTTGATAACGGCCTTTGTGAAAAGTGAAGTTAATCGCTTCAACAAAGAAAGAGAGCACAATCATTTACTCCCTTTTTGATACCATCTGAGATCCAAGAACAATCTGAAACCGGGAAAATAGGTTTTGGCGAAATACATAACCTCGACAAGGCAAGTGTCGAACAAAGTATCGAAATAGCACTACAAGGATATAAAGATGGACAGTTTTTAGTATTTATTGATGATCAAGAGATCCAATCACTGGATAATCCTATTATACTCAGCCCCGATAGCACCATTACTTTTTTAAGAATGACATTTTTAACAGGCACTTATTGGTAAAACACGAAAAAATATGATAAAAAAGGAGCAAGCCCAAGCTTATATAGAAAGTAAGAAATTACCCAAAGTAAAAATTAGTGATCTTAACAATTTTAGTGAAAAATATAGAATTCTTGGGTTAATGATAACCCAATTACATGAAAAGTATAAAAGAAGCTATTATTCATATAAGATCAATGCCAAACCCTTTACTGAACAATTCGGGAAGGACCCTCTTGTAAATCCATGGAAAAAATCCGAAGGTAAAAAACTAGCTAAACTTCTTTTTGGAGAAGTACAAGCAGATTTTATCGACCAAATTTGGGATTTAATCCTTATCGCCCCTTATCAAAATAGCTATAATCGAAGGTCATTTCGATCCCAACCGAATGAAGTCTATACTGCAAACAAAATAACTTATCTCCAGAATTTATACCAAACAGGAGCTTTAGGATATGCTGGACTTACGATTATTGAGCTTGCCCAATATGATGTATACAATGAAGCCTACTATAGTAATAATGCGTATCTATTTGCCGCAGCTTTAAGTAGCAAAGAACATTCAGAAAATCTGTATATCTTCATCCGAGATATCTTTCAGGGAGAAGACGAGATAGGAGGCGTAACAAGGGCATTGGTAAAAGGATTATTATTAACTAATAGTCTAAAAAATTGGAAACTGCTAGAAGATCTTTTACTTGCTGCACAGCGACAAGAAGGGTTACGACAAACTATATTAGAATCACTTGATGAAACCTCGGTTGGAGCACTTCGGTATTTTATAAAGGTCATCTTAGACCATAACTTAATGCGTTTTAGTAGTGTCATAAGAGCTGTTGACACCTGGTTTGGTTTTGGATGGGAAGCTCCAAAAAGCGCAACCATAAAAAGGGTGTTGGAATTCTGTATTTCATTCTTTGAAGACAAATCATTAGTTGAAAATGCCTTAGAAAGCGAAGATAATCTTGAAGTATATGTTGCATTGTGGTGTATTGGATTAGAAGATGTGGATCAAGCTAATTTAAAAGCCATTGACCTTATTAATACCGGTAAAAAGGACAAGAAAATCCTTGCATGCATGTTCATCACACAAACAGAAAGGACACACCACAAGATTTGGGATTGGATTAATCCTAATTTTGGAAAAGACCTCGAGATTGACTTTTGGATATTACAAACAGTTCCTCAGAGTCCTAGTATAGATGACCAGTTATTTAAAAAAATTAAACAATACGGCGATGATTTGCCTACAAAGGGAAAATCTATACAAGGTCAAATTTTCTCTTGGGTATCATATACTATCAAATCAGACTTTTTTTATGATTTTCTGGTAGAATATGCTAATAAAGAACAAACAAAGTTGTTGGCAGAGGATATTAGCAAGATCCCTTCAGAAAAAAGACAAACATTTCTTAATAAGATCTTCCCAGATCACTATACCTGGTCCTATAATTACCGAAATAATAAAAAACCACCTAAGATTGATCTTAAAAAAGAACCCTGGAAAAGAGATTTGGTTTATCAAGCCATCAAAGACAGAAATGAATCTGTTATGGGAACAGGTATTCGCCTTTTTGAATCCATGGATTTGAATGCTGATGATATGCATGTATTAGAAGATCTACTATCCAGAAAAAGTAAAATATTGCGAGAAAGTATTATTCGTTTAGTACTACAACAAAATCAGCACAAAATACAAAATACCACTACTACCCTTATCGATTCTTCTAAAATCGACCAGCGCTTGGCCGCATTAGAGATTTTGACGGTGTTGCATGATGGGAATCGCATGTCAGAATTCGTGACTGACAAAATAAACACCTATCAGAAAAAGCCCAAACTTTCTAAAAACGAACAGGTTTTCCTGGACAAGTTTACTAAAAACAATCAAGAATTCTCTTTTGAAAATGGGTTTGGTGCTGTGGATTATAAGAATTTAAAACCTCTGGTCACTCCTAAGATTATTTTTGAAAATGGCAAAAAATCCCTCCTATCAAGTGTCGTTTCAAAACTATCTCAAAAACAAGGATTTCTCTTTGCAGACTTAATCGATGATAAAAAATTGGTGAACGCCATAAACGACCTTGTTGATATATTCACAAATCATCAAAACTTTGAATATGAGGCTGTATATTCAAGTGGTGTAAAAGAAACTGTACTTCTAGGGAACACAATTAGTTTAATGAATATTGAAGCCTATGAGATGGATCCAAAAGAAAAGATCAAGTATGTTCCATTGACTGATGTTTGGAAAAAATGGTACGAGCAATCTCGCCTCAATGATTTTGAAATGCTTGCTATGATTCATTATTGTTATCACTTTCCGGAAACTTTTACCAGACACAATCACTTTATTCCGTTTGTAAAACAATATATTCCCGATCTCAAAGGGTTAAAACTTGACAATACATGGAAATGGGATAGCATCAATAAAAAAATCCATAGAATATTAAGTTTTTTGTATGATGCCTATATCGATCACAATACCATCATCCAATTCAAAATTGATGTATTGGAAGATATGATTGCCCGAATGTCTGATCAATTAAAGACCAAAATTGTTCATAAAGATCACTGGAATCAGGAAGTGACCCATTGGTGTGATATTGTTGAGAATTTAGGTATGGGTGTATCAGCAATTGATTTGGAATTATTAGGGCAAGAGGTAAATAAAAAATTAATGGAGAGGTTCTGGGATTTAAGGATGTACTTATTGGCAAGTAAGTTAATACATCCAAAAACTCCAGAAAATATGGAAGCTATTGCTCAAATCAACCCACATGCAATAAAACCGACTCCACCCCCTGTATGGGTCACGGTAGATTTGTTTAAAAAAGGATTCCTTAATGAAGATGATCTTAAATATCAAATTTTGGTAAATCCAGAACTCTTTAGGGCATTAGATGGTAGTTTTGATTACAGGACAAAAATGTTGGAACAAGAAGAATTGCCAACAAGATTGATTGATGAAATCAAACAAAACCTTTTGAATATTGAGTTAGAACGTGGAGATCTTCCAACTGAGGCTTCCTCCTATATGGACCATTTTAGAAAAGTAGAGGGAAGTTCGTATCTGTTTAAGCTTTTGGGAAGATTAGGAAAAGAAACATTCCATAGAGGGTACTTCTGGAGCGGAAATGACTCCCGAAAAAATACATTTAGCAGCCTGATTAAAAAGTGTATTCCTAATGAAACCGAGGAAATTTCAGATTTCCTTTCGCTAGCTAAAGAATCCAAAATATCTAAAAAAAGATGGATTGAAACGGCGCTATACGCACCACAATGGGCTAATTGGATAGAAGAACATTTAGGAATTAAAAAATTAGAAGATGCTATATGGTGGTTCCATGCCCATGCTGCGGATTACATGAATGCCGAGAAAGAAACCTTGATCTCAAGATACTCCAATGTAGAACGAATGGATTTTGCCAAAGGTGCCATAGATATTAATTGGTTTCACGATGTATATCCAGGAGTTGGCAAACAAAACTGGAAACTCTTACACGATGCTGCAAAATACATTTCCGATGGTAATGGACACCGCTTAGTAAAATTATACTCCGGTGTAATGCTAGGAGAAGTAAAGATTCGAGAAACTCTTGCAAAAATAAATGAGAAAAGGGATAAAGATTATGTTAGAGCTCTTGGATTAATTCCATTAAGTAAAGCAAATCCACAAAAAGACCTACTTAACCGATATAATATCTTACAGGAATTCTTAAAGGAAAGCAAGCAATTTGGTGCTCAGAGACAGGAAAGTGAAAAAAATGCAGTAAGTATTGCCTTGGATAACTTAGCCCGTAATGCAGGATATGATGATAGTATTCGATTTTCCTGGGCGATGGAAGGACAAGCCACCCAAAAAATCATGGAAAAGGCAGTCTTAGAAATTGATAATGTAATCCTTGAGCTTGTTGTAGATGAACATGGAAAAGCAGATATTAAAATAACTAAGGATGGAAAAACTCAAAAGTCCATCCCCGCAAAATATAAGAAAGACAAAAGAGTAGTTGAACTACAAAAGAACAAGACCTATTTAAAAAAGCAATATTCCAGAACACGAGTTTCTTTGGAAAATGCAATGTTACAGGAAGAAGAATTTGGTACTAAGGAAATTGTAAATATTATGTTTCATCCTGTTGTAAAGTCGATGTTGTCTAAACTGGTCTTATTTGATAAAAAGAATAAGAAGTCCGGATTTTGGAAAGAAGGTTATTTAGAAGATCTGGATGGTAAAAAGATTGAAGTTAAAAGTGATAATACTTTTGTCATTGCACACCCTTCACATTTATATGAAAATGTTGAATGGGATTTATACCAGAAACATGCTTTTGATCATAAACTAATTCAACCATTCAAACAGATTTTTAGGGAGTTGTATATAATAACTCAAAATGAGATCGAGACAGCTACTCGGTCCGAAAGATATCAAGGACATCAAATTCAGCCTAAAAAGACAATTGCATTACTAAGATCAAGAGGATGGACAGTAAGTCATGAAGAAGGATTGCAAAAGGTATATCATAAAAAGGGATATATCGCAACTATGTTTGCCATGGCAGATTGGTTTTCTCCGGCTGATATTGAAACTCCTACGTTAGAGTATATCAGTTTTTATTCTCGAAAAGATTACAAGCCAATTCCTCTAAAAGAAATTGATCCCGTTACTTTTAGTGAAGTAATGCGGGATATTGACTTAGTGGTAAGTGTGGCTCATGTTGGTGGGGTGGATCCTGAAGCAAGCCATTCAACCATGGAAATGCGTGCAGCACTGACCAGAGAAACTGCGAGATTGTTCAAAGCTGATAATGTTGCTGTAAAAGAACGTCATATTATTGTAAATGGAAAACTCGCTAATTACAGTATTCATTTGGGAAGTGGTTTGGTAAGTAAAAATGGCCTGAAGTTATCTATCATACCAGTTCATAGTCAGCATAGGGGTAGATTATTTTTACCTTTTATAGATGATGATCCAAAATCAGCTGAAATTATTTCTAAAATGAAGCTATTATCTGAAGATGATAAAATAAAAGACCCAACTATTTTGGCACAGATCAATAGTTAGAAATAGGAAAAAAATTTATTTTTCTTTACTATTGAAATACAATTGGGAAATCGCGTAGATAATGAATATAGATCATCTTGACCATTTTGATATCGAATTATCGGATATCTGGAGGTATGAGCTTGAACTCATAAAACAAGAGTTAAAAATCACAAAAAGAGAAAAATATATCAGGGAAGAATATGAGCATTTATTCCATTTGTATGAAAACACGCGCTCAATATGTATACAATACGGCACAAGTTATTTAACCAAGAAACCGAATGATGGTGTTTATTTAAATTTTCAAAACATCTATAAAAACAAGAAAAAACTTAAGGATAAAATAGAACTTGGTTTCTTTGATTTTAAAGGTGCTTTATATTACCTAAACCAAAAGGTGCTGATCCCAAATAATGATGATTCTTATGACTACTGGTTTGCACTCAAATTAAGTCAATTCGATGCCGCTCTCAAGTATATTGATAATTTTTTAGAATATCATTTGAAAGAGACTTTCAAAAATAATCTTCCGGAATATGCTAACTTTCTAACTTTGATGATAAGGCAATATAAAGATCTGCTATTGACTAAAAAAGTAGCTCTAACTGCATTAGAATATGTTGATTTCTTATCGGAAGAATTAGAAACCAATGTATCAAATCATAAAGATGAAAAAATTAAAACCACTACATCAAAAAACAAGAATAAGGATAGGAGCAACATTTCAAATTCTTATACTCTTATAGGCTCTAAATCAGATCCCCTCTTCTTTAATAGAAACAATCCAAAGTTTTTGGATATATTCCATAAGTTATTGGACAGCAAGTATATTCATACCAATACTTCGTACACTCAATTTAAAAAAGTATTCTCTGGAGAAGTTATACTGCCAGAAAACCGTATTCATTGGATTGCAAAACAAGTAGACTTAAAAGCCTTTATCGTCACCCTTTGTGATCAACATAAAATAGAAAAACCGTATTCAGGAATATGGAAACTTACTGCTGCCTGTTTTATAGACAAAAACAAAAAAGATTTTAATCCCAGGAACTTAGGAAATAGTATCCCATCAGAAGATACAAAAAGGGAATTCAGGAAAATTGTCGCCTTGTTTCCATAAATACAAAAAGTATTACCATTATACTTCATGCATGGTTGTAACTTTTTAGGGGTAGCATAACCCTCAAAGCGCTCATGCTTTCAGCATTTAACATATCCATGCAACATGCATGCTATGCAACGCCTTGTCATCCTTCTTTTTGCTTTGATATCTTCTGTTATTTAGCACCAGATATCTAGTAAAAACAAAGCATTGCGCAATGCTCATTATAAATCACAAAAAAAGTAGATAATGAGCAATTTATTAAAACCCTTGTATGCTCTTACCGTAGAAGAGTTTACTGAACTAAACCGACAAATTGTAAAAAGAGAAGTACAAAATGCCTTATTACATCAAGGAGTAGGTAAACCCAAGGCTGATCAGGATATCATCTTTATCGATGAAGCTTGCGCCCTGGTTGGATATAGCAAACCAACGATGTATTCCAAGATCAGTCGCTATGAAATACCCACACTCTCTCGTGGAAAACCACTTACCTTTTCTAAAAAAGCATTGATCCAGTGGATTCATGATGGGAAACCTGCTGTTGCCGATGAACTAGAAGCCTCTAACTATTTAAAATCGCCCAGGTCATGAAAAATCCAAATGAGTTAATCAATCCAGGGGCTTTGTTTTTAAGCATCAGTGAGGTAGGGAAACTCTTTAGTCCACCTATCTCTAGACAAAAATTGGGTAGACTTCAAAAATCCGGGAAACTACCATTAGTGCCCATAAGAATTGAGGGTAGTATTTTTTACTACAAACCTTATGTTATCCTACTGATCCTTCAACTCTGTGAAAAAGATATGAATTATGATCTAGATACTGCGCTATAACCCTTGTCAAAACCTGTCCGCCTAAGAAAGGAAGCATATCATATTGAAGAGTTTACTAATCAGAGTGGTATTCCTATCAATGGATATACCTGCTTAAGTAACTCCCCCCAATATGATAGTGCTTTTGGCCTCTTGCAAATTATTAATCGCAAACGAAAAAAATTATGAATACCCATAACCTTTTAAATAAAGAGAATATTATCCAACTTACAGATTCATATACTTTAATAAATCACTATTTACAACCTTACCATAATTATGGCACCCTTAAAAAAGGAAAGCATATTTCCAATCCTTTTCTCTTAGAAAAGCAACAAACTCCTTCTTTTAATATCTATCCGGCTAAGGGTGGTGTTTGGAGATATAAAGACTTTGCAGATGATAGCTGTGACGGAAGTGTTTTTGATCTGATTATGAAACTTAAAAACATTTCTTTTAAACAAGCCTTAGAAGTAATTAACACCGATTTTAATTTAGGGTTGGTATCTGCTAGTCCTAAAAAGAAACCACAAATTGAATTAGATACCTCGTGGAATAACCAAAATATGGCGTATTGGAAATCTTATGGTATTCTTCCCAAACACCTACATCACTTTAGGGTATTTCCTGTAGCAAAAATGACTCGGTATAAAGAAAACAATGATCCTATTGCTATACGGACTATACCCCAAAATCCTATCTATGCCTATCAGGTGACTAAAGATTGCTATAAGTTATATCAACCTTTATCCAAAAAATATAAATTTTCATGGATCGGGGATAAACCCGAAGATTATGTCTTCGGATATACACAATTACCTCAAAAGGGAAAGCAATTGTTTATCACCGGGGGTGAAAAAGATGTTATGAGTTTATTTACCAAAGGGTATTATGCCATCTGTTTTAATAGTGAAACCTCACTTCCTCATCCCGATTTAATAAAAGAACTAAAAGGCAGGTTTGATAAAGTCATTGTGCTCTACGATAATGATGATACCGGAGAAGCACAATCTCAAAAACTCGCTGCGAAGTTTCAACTATATCGAGCGACACTACCACAACTTGCTACCCATGATGGAAAAGATTTTTCTGATTTTGTCAAAAGTGGAAAAGCAGTTTCCAATGATACTTTTCAACTATTTCCACCTCCCGAAAAAAAGGAAACCATAACAACTAAGTATCTGACAATACTTTGCCAGGTTGAGCAAGAACTCAGTAAGGTTATCGCTTCTGAAATTCAGGAAATTCCTTCATTAGTTACTCATAAGGGAGAAGGTGTGATTTTTGCACAAAGTATTCATTTAATACAAGGAAAATCAGGAACACACAAAAGCAGGTTAGCACAAACCTTATGTAGTGCTTTACTTAAAAAAGAAGCGTGTACCAATGAACTATTAGGGTTTATTCGTAATCCGGAGATTCCCTGTCATGTATGCTATGTAGATACCGAGCGGAATCTTGCGCATCAATTGCCAAAGGCACTACAAGAAATTCAACTTGATGCTGGTTATGGAATTATGGAAAAACCATGGAATTTCCATTATACTTCCTTGGTGAATACCCCACGCCCTCAACGCTTTGAAGCCTTATGTGAATTTATGGATCATGTGCAAAAGAAAATCAATGATGAACACCTGGTAGTGATTCTTGATGTGATTTCAGACTGTGTGATGGATTTTAATAGCACTCAAGATAGCTTGCTGATTAACGACAAGCTGAATGACGAGATTAATAAGCGAGAAAAACAAGTTTCTTTTATCGCTGTGATTCATGAAAACCCAACACAAACCGAAGGAAAACCTAGAGGACATTTGGGAACTGAAATAGGGAATAAATCTACCTTTACTTTCAGAACCGCTTTCGAGAATGAAAAACAACCTGAAGTCTCCGATTTAATCCTGATTCATTTCCCTAAAAACCGAAATGGAAAAAGACCTTTGCCAGCAACAGTAGAATTTTGTGAAACCACCAAACGATTGATCCTGGCAGATTCCAACGTTTTGCCAGTATCTACAGTAGTTCAAAGTAAAAAGGGGAATCTTGGAGAAATCATGGAATTTCTATCTTCCTATGTTACCGGAAGGGTATCTGGAAAAACCTTAATTGCTGATCTTTGTCAGACCTTTTCTTGCGGGGATCGTACTATCCGAGAACGGCTTAAAGAATTGTGCAGCAACTATTATGAAATTCCAGATACCAATAATGTTCCCTGCCAATTAGTAAAAACTCAAAATGGAAGAGAAATTTTTTATCGTTTGCAGCCCATTGAAAATCCAACCTCGCAAATGAAATTTTCTTAAAAACGTTTTGAAAACCTGGAAATTTTCAGGTTCAAGGCATACATCTCTGCACCCTGGTAAAGTAATATATATTACTTTACCAGGGTGCAGAGATGTAAAAATGCCAAAGAAAGTGCTCAAAATCCAAATTAATATAGATTATCACATTTTAGCTGCTATTCTTTTCGTTATCTGTCTCTGAAATATGATTGGATGTATCCTACCCTATGTTAGATCGTGTTGTATTTCGTTGTATGACGTTCACTTGAAGGTAAACTGCTTTTTTTCAAGGGTTTTTCAGATATCTTAGCCCTAAAATCAAAACTATGGAACTTAAAGGAATCGACCCCTGGACCAATCAAGAATTTACCAAGCACCGAAGCAATCAAAAATTTCAGTGCAAAGAAAATCAAATTCGCTTTAACAATGAAAGAGCCAGGCAAAAAAGAAATGCCATGGCTTCTATTAACAGAGCGCTTGATAAAAACCGAAAAGTATTACGGACCATTCTTGGTGAGCAGGAAAGTGTAAAACGAAGTCGTGACTTCTTACTTGGAGCAGGGTATCATTTTGGGGTGTTTACCCATAACATAGAAATTGAGGGTATACTCTGGAATTGTGTCTATGAATATGGAATTACAGATGTTCAAGACCAAGCTTTTATCATTAGAAAAACCTCTTAAAATTAAATCTCAATGACACTGCCCAAAAATCTATTGGATTGTTCTGAATTACAAATTGCAAGAGATATACCTACAGAGCTTTCGTTTTATAAACATCAGTGTATTCAATTGACAAATCAAAATCAATTGTTTAAAAATGCATTGATGGTTACAGGCTCTGGAATTTGTCTCTATATCGTGTATCATATGATCAAAAACTATGGAAAAAAGAAGAACCAAAAGAAAAATCTCCAGTGATAAGACTTATCAAAGAATTCCAACTAGTCGCAGCGATGAGTTTTCTGACAAGCCTCTTGTAAAAACCATTACAAAAACAGTAGTCATTGCTGGAACAGTATTTGGCTTTCTGTATGTCTCTAAGTATTTCCTTAGTGCTACAGCCGGTATGATTGAATCCTGCAAAAAAGTGCGCGATGCATGGAAATCCTAACAAAAACTTCAAACAATGAACAAATCTCTTTTAAAAGATATCACCAGACCTGATGCACTAACCACAACGCTAAAAATACTTTTTGGAGTTTCTCTTTTAGTAGGGATAGCCAAAACTACCACGGAAATTTACTTTAAAATTCAAGACAGAAAAAAGCAATCATCTTATCCTTAGCAATGTGATTCCTTTTTTATAGTGGTATTTTACTAAAGTCCCTTTTAAAGAAAAAATCTCATCGTTTCAATTAGTCAGGGTTTTAAGAAGTGCGAAAAATTGTAAGGGACGACTAAAATAAACGATGAGACATATATGAAACAATAGCAATATAAAAGAATTCAAAACAAAATCGCAAACTGTTATCCCACAAAGTTTTTACGGGTTAAAAAAACAACTTAATGGAGTTCTTATATATACACATTGAGTATTAGCAATTTGTAAAAGTTTTTTAATCCTCGTAAACTAACTACCAGATTAACACTACTGAAAAATTCAATCAATAAAAAAAACCTCCTTTTCAGAAAAGAGGTTTTCGTTAAGTTAAATTCAGGGTAATTTTGAGGGTAAAAGTAATCGTATTTTGACGAGCGATGTATAAACAATTCTATATTATCTAATTCTATACCCAAATATACAATACGATTACAGTTTTACCGCAAATTCTAAATGTGCAAGAGGTTGTTTTATCGACAAAAAACATATTTTATCGATAAAATGAAGTTTTGTGATGCTTTTTGGTACTATATTAGCTCTTCATGTTCATAATCAACAGATTGCTCCACATCCTTTATAGAAATGTATTGATAAGAATGATCGTAAGAAATAAAATACTCTACATAGTAAATTATAGTATTATTATGATCCAGAAATTCATCCTGAATTAATCTACCATATTTCTGCTTACCCATTACCTGATATGTCTTTCTTGGGTGATCCAACAAATTTTTCTTTTTTAAAACACCTACTTCTGCACGAAACAATAACTCTTTGTACTTAAAAAATAAATCCTTCATATAACCTACTCTTTGCTTTTTAAAAGTAATTTCAGAAAGTTATACTTACTGATGTTACGGGAAACCACATTTATCTTAATAAGATATCTTTAATTAGATACTGTTTATTTTGAAACTTCGGTTTCTTACATCTTTTCTTCTAGTAAATACAAGGTCAAAAAGAAGAGTATAAAAATTATAAACACTATAACTTTTAAAATGTCATTGTTATTTCTTTTCATTTTATAAAGTGATTAAAATGACGACGTGTTTACTTTTTTGGGATAGAACTCTAGGCATTTTTAATTCAAAAACTTAATTTTTTAGCGATTTCTATTAACTGCTTTTCATTGAGTTTTTCAAATAGATGTTGTAAAAAGTCTAAAGGAAAAAATTAATACATCTTATATTATCAATTATTGTAAGTACCCCCTAAATTAGAAAACTGCTCTAAACTAAATTCTTTATCGGTAATGAACACGAAACTAGAACCACCATGCAATTTTACATGGCACATTGAAAAGAAGTTAGTTACTTTTTTAATTTGGCTAAAATCTACGGTTCTTTTACTAAAAAAACCTTTAACAATTAGACTCTCTCTATGGCAATAAACATTCTTTAAGCTTCTTCCAATTGTGAAAAGAGCTAATGACAATCCTGAAGAAATCAAAATAACTGTAAGATGATTTCCAAAAGTAAAAAATAAACATATAAGCAAGAAAGTCAAGCTTTTGGAATATGCTAAAAACTTATAAACATTGGTTAAATAAAAACTAATTCTTTTCATTTTCATTT
Organism: Aquimarina sp. KJ22-3; assembly: GCF_055808215.1. Classification (NCBI taxonomy): domain Bacteria; kingdom Pseudomonadati; phylum Bacteroidota; class Flavobacteriia; order Flavobacteriales; family Flavobacteriaceae; genus Aquimarina; species Aquimarina sp. KJ22-3. Next base: position 5,297,843 of record NZ_CM147859.1, read on the forward strand.
ATTTAAAAGCAGCACTACTCTTAACTGTAGCCTCTAACTCGATATCCGCAGTAACGATAAACCTAAAACTAAAACCTTCGTTTCTTGAAACTTCAACTTCAGCTTTTCTTAGGTATAGCTCCGTGTTAGTTTATAACTATTGCTCACACAAAACTGGGCAGGTCATCCAAGAATACAACAAACCAATTTCATTTTTTGAAACTGGCTTGTTGCTTTGTATCTTACTCTTTCTCAACACTAGTCACAGACTAGCGCTAGGGTTTCCACAAAAAATCTAAATATCCAATTTAAACTTTTCATTATCTATTCTTATTAAATGACCATCGAAAGAGAAAGTAATATTATTTTCTTCCAGCTTATTGATTATTTCTTTTGTAAGATTAATTTCTTTCTCAGGCATTAATCTCCCTAGTTTTTGTATTACGATCGGATTTATTTCTAACCATTTCCATTTATCTATTCTTATTGGTCCAACAGACACTGGCTCAATATATCCCTCTTCTGGAAAATTAAAACCAGTAATCCAATCAGAAGTATCAAAATCAGGATCGTAAAACCAATTGAATCTAATTTGACATCTTTTTTCCGTTATTAACTGACGTATTTCTCCCAACATATTCTGAAATTTATACCAAATAATGTGGTTATTCTGATAGCAAGAATATACAATCCATACAAGTTCTTACAAAGATAAAAGCACTATTTACAATAATAAGCTGTTCTAGTTTCATATTTTAAAACTTTGTCAATAAAAAAGCCAGTTACAGTTATGTAACTGGCTTTTTTATTTCTTAGATGCACGGATTTACGCTAAAATAAACTATTTGATTCAAAAATAGAATTCATCTCATCTAAATACTTTTCATAGTATTCTTCATTAGGCAACATGAAAAAAGCCTGTATAGAGTACCTTCTTTTGCTGTTATATACATTAATCCCTTTACATTATTATCTAGCCCTAATTTCACTTTATAAAATTCCCTATTCTTAAAAGTTATTGATTCACTCATCAAAACTTCAGCCTTACCTATATCTTTTAAATAATCCTTAAAATTATAGTCAGAGATTCCTTCAATATTAGTTTTTAATTGATTCGACATCAAATAGATTAGATATTTGGTTCTATTATTATCTGTATCTATGACCTTATAAAGATCTACATGTGATAGTTCTTCTTCAGTTGAATTGACTTTATCATATGATGTTGATTTTGGTAATTTTAAACTATAGTAATCATTACTTATTGTAGTTTGTCCTACTATATTTAATCCTGTAAAGATGGTAAATAAAAAAATAATCTGTTTCATTTAAAAAAATATCTTTTTGAATAACTTCAGAAAAAAGTTTCCAATTATAAAGTAAACCCAAGTAAAAAACGATAATATAAAAACAACAAATGGTATAAAAAGCAATATTACAAGAAATCCTTTTATCCCATAAGTTTCTTCTCCGTTAAAGTTAACAGGAACTATGCCAAACAAAGATAAAACACCAATTAATAAAGCAAAAGGAATATACGCAAACAAAAAGTTTGCAAATAATAAACCAAATAAATTCTCAGGTTTTTTTGAATATTTTTCAATTAACTTTTTCATTTTTCTAATCTAATACATTATTAACGTAATCATTAAGAAGACTAACTCCGCTTTGAATTGTTTTACTTAATCCCTTACCTAAATTATACAAATCCACACTGCCACTTACCTTTACTGGACCGATCTTCCCACCAAGTCCAAAAGTTAAAAAATCTTTTGTAGTAAGTTTTAGGTCAGTACCTTTACCTGTAACTATATCTCCATCAAAACCACCATTTTCTATTGACCCATCTACATTCAAATCCTTATCTATAGAAACATTTACATCTGCAACGTTAAAAGTTCCAAAAGCCGTTATACTTGAGTCACTATCTTTTGGCCCTACTTGAATACTTCCTTTTACATCGACTACCCTTATTTTGCCTTTTGCACCATCTTCATTAACTGAACCGCTTACTGAAATTGCATTTGCTTCTGCTCCAACCTTAGTAGGTCCTATATTTACATTTCCTCCTACACCTATTTTTCCTTTAGCTGATGCATTAAAATCAAAAACATCAGACAGTAATTGCTTTCCTTCTTCTATCAAATCAAGAGTTTCTTGAGAAGGGGTAAATGGCTCCAATTTTTTTACCGGTCCAGGAAGCGGGTTAAAATCTTGAGTTGGGTTTTCATCTCCACAACATTTTTGACTTCCTAAAGGCTTCATTCCATCAGGATCCAAGAAATAAATCGGATTATCAAACCCATAATTATAGGGTGAGTGTCTACGCATTTGCTCAGCCAAGGGATCTAGATTCATCCATCTTCCTAGTGCAGGGTCATAGTTACGTGCTGTAATATCAAGCCAAGCCAAGCCGATCTCGTCTTGCTCTTCTTTGTTGGTAAATCCATACGTGTGATTTCTCCCTCTAAGCACTTCATTATATCCTTTTTGCGTTAACCCAAAAGGATAATAATTCTTTTCTTGTACGATCTCATTTTGAGTAATATTACCATCGTTGTCTTTATCAGAGTAGGACAATCGTATGTTATCTAAATGGTCCTTAAATTGATACACATACTTATACCCATCTGCTTCTTTTTCTACAATTCCTTCGGGCTGATTAAAGAACTCAAGATTCCCATTTTTATAAACATATCCAGACGAATACTCGGAATTTGTTACTGAACTTCCCTCTGTTACGATTTTTTTTGTTTCGCTCCAGCGGCGTTGTAAATATAAGCAATTGTTCCTGTACCATGACTATTGCTTATCGAAACTATTTCGGGTAAGTTTAGATGATTATAGGTGATGGAGGAGATCCCTTTGTTACGATCTATGATCATGTTGCCATTAGCATCATACTCAAAATCATCATTTGTATTGGTTCCGTCTTTAAACCCAAAATCATCATTGGCTGTATCGGTCACCTTTTTAAGTTTATTACCTCCATTATAGGTATATGCTAACATATCCATGTTCCCAAATGCAGTGGCTGTAGCATTGGTATGTCCTTTTCGATTTAATGTTAGGATATTTCCAACTTTATCATAAGAAACACTACTTAGATCATATTTACCATCATTACTTGTAGCACTAAGAATACGATTTAAATGATCGTAGTTGTAATTGTAACTTCTGGTAATATTATCATTAGCTGTTCTCCAGGATGTTTTTGTGATATTTCCATTATATAAAGGATTGGTGCCCGCATTATAATCAATAGCAAAACCAAAAATATCTCCATTGCTGGTTGTACCTTCATTAATACTTTTAAGCCATCCTCTTATATTGTATTTATAATCCACATCTTGTAATCCACCACCTACTTTTTTGGTGATCAATTGCCCAAGGGCATCATAGCTGTTTTCTGCAATGGTTTCTTCTTGTCCATTTATGGATTGTGTTTGTTTAGTCACTCTCCCTGTATGATCATAGGTAAAAGTATCGATCGTTACAATAGCTGCATTACTACCTTTGGTATGGGTGGTTTTACTTTGTACTACTCTACCCGTAAATTCCAATTGGGTCTCTATAATATCTGTAGCATCCAGATAGTCATTTTTATTGACTACATAGATTGGTCTTCCTTTACCATCATACCAGGTTACTGTAGTGATCCAATCATCAGTTCCTAATACGCGTACTTTACTTCCTGTAGCTAGCGATCTTGTATTGTTAGTTACTGTCTGACCAAATATACTTGCTGGTGGTGTTGTAATCCCAGTCTTATCAAAACTATAATCATCATAATAGTTGATCGTTAATAGTTCTAAGTTATTTGTTGGGAAAGCATCGCTACTATAAGAGATCTTAGCTCCATTTACAGTAGTTTCCGCTCCTCGTTTTTCTATGGTTACAGGATCTGTAGCGGTATTGATTGCTGTTTGTATGGTTTTTCTGGATCTTGTATCAGTATACTTTCCGGTATAAGCCACTCTACCATGAGCATCGTATTTGGTAAAAAGCCAAATATCGTCCGCAGCTAACAAAGCATCCTGAGTTAAGATAGGACGATCTTGTTTGTCGTACACTATAGATTCTAATCCCTTACCTGGGATCTTCTTTTCGATCAATCGATTTCTATAATCGTAACGATACTGATAGCAGAGTTCGGCAAGCTCGGTGGCTGAAACACCATCTGTAATCGTCACCTTTGGAGATAGTACAAAGCTTAAATTATTGTATTTGTCATACACATAATAGGTATCATGTGCTTCTCCGTTATTATAATTTCTTTTTAATACTACCTGATCTTGTTTGTCTTTGTATTCTCTGGTAGTGTGATTATCTCCATCTGCCGGTGTCCAGTTTTCATCTTTGATGATACTTACATACAACTCATTAGCAGCATAATATCCGTCTTGATATAATTCTGGTTTCTCGGTATCATTATTTGTAAAAGTAACATCAAAACGTACTACTTCATTGGCCGTATTATGTCTCCAATCAAATTTGATAGTATGATCAGCATCACTATTAGGGTCTGCTTTCCAATCTTTACCTGGTGCGCCTTGTTCTAATACTCTACTTAAAGGAGAATCTTCAAAGATCGTCTCACTATAGGCATTTACTTGTGCCGGATTCGTGATCCCTGCAAAGTCTGCTGTATAAGTATTCAAATAATACTGGTTAATGTCGTTAGTAACATTTACTGTAGTGTAGCCTCCATTATTTGTCTTAGCAAAAGGTAAATACTCCTTGGCTTGTCTACCGATCTCATCATACTCCATATGTGTGATGATGTCTGCTTCTGTCGGTGAGGCTTTAATCGCCGTTTGTTGTTTAGGTCTTCCTAAGCCATCAAAGTAAGTCACGGTTTCTGTAACATCTTTGTTGAACTGTATCTCACTTGGAGATTCCATTGCTGTTTGGTAGGTACGAGTAAATACATAGGTCTCTGTATCCGATAAGCTTAAAGTATAAGGAGAATATTCACATCCTTGATTTTCTCCAAATACTCCTGGACAGTTATCCGTATTGTTAGCTACGTACCCTGTCGGCGCTGTACAACTGGTTTGGATATCGGCAGGATCACCAAAACCATCATTATCACCATCTCTATACCATTTGGTATTTGGGTTGATAGCAGGATTGTTGTCATTACAGTCATCTCCATTAAGCACATAAGTATATGCATCTGCTGGTGGTGCACTGCGGTAATACTTGATGTTTGGATTACCAAAAGTATCATTGTCCCCATCTTTGTAAAAGTTTTTGGGAGCAATATTGGTGATATACTCATCACTATCATCATGATCATCTCCATTTAACACATAAGTGTATTGATCTACAGGTGCAGCACTACGATAGTATTTGATACTAGGATTACCATAGGTATCCGTATCTGCATCCCTATAAAAGTTCTTGGGTGCTACATTGGTGATGTACTCATCATTATCATTATAGTCATCTCCATTAAGTACATAGGCATACCCATCTGTTGGGGCTGCACTATAATAAAATCGAGCATTAGGATCTCCATAGGTATCCGTATCTACATCTCTATAGAAGTTCTTGGGTGCAATGTTGGTGATAAACTCGGTACTATCATTACGATCATTACCATTAGTTACATAGCTATACCCATCAGCTGGAGGGAAACTTTGATAGTATTTGATATTAGGGTTTCCAAAAGTATCATTATCCGCATCCCTATAGAAATTCTTAGGTGGAATATTGGTAATAAATTCGTTATCATCATTAATATCATCATTGGTCAGTACATATCCTAACGGTCTACCACATTGGGTTTTGGTAATTGAGGGATTTCCTCTCTGGTCTCCATCCCCGTCTTTGTACCAAACCGTATTAGGATTGATATTTATATTTCCATCATCACAATCACTATTGTTAGTTACATAACCACTTGGACGAACACTACGATATACTCGTGTAGCCGCTGCAGGAGAACCATAAGTATCGGTATCTCCATCTTTATAAAAATAACGGGGTGGGATATTAGTAATCCATTTGTCTCCATCATTAATATCATCATTGTTACTAACATAACCCGAAGGTTGTGTACAACTCTTAGTAGTCGAGTTTGCATTCCCTCTACCATCTTTATCGGCATCTCTATACCAAACTCTGTTGGGGTTGATCGCAGCATTACCATCATTACAATCCAGATTGTTGGTCACATAACCCCCAGGACGAACACTGCGGTATGTCCTGTTGTTAGGATTACCAAAAGTATCATTATCCCCATCTCTATAAAAGTACCGTGGAGCGATATGAGTGATGTACTGATTATTATCATCCCGATCGTCATTATACAATACGTAATTGGTAGGCTTAGTACACTGAATCTTCATAGGACTGGTACGCCCTCTACCATCACCATCACCATCATAATACCAACGGGTAGTAGGGTTGATTGCTGCACTACCATCGTTACAATCGGTATTGTTGGGTACATAGTTGGTCGTAGGGGTAGTGACATATGCAGAGTTAGGATTACCATATCCATCTCTATCTCCATCATAATAATATTTGGTGGTACCACCGCCCCCATCAATAGGCTCATCAGTTAATTGTGCTTGTGCAGTGTATCCTATAAGTAATAGGAATACAATTAAATATATCTTGTTTTGCATGTCTTCTTACTTTTTAGGATTAGTTTTTATAGTGGTATTTGTTCTCAGAAATCAGATTGCCATCGGTATCTCGTACATACTGCAGACGATTAAAATCATCATACTCATAATATACCGTGTACCCTCTTGGATCGGTCATACTGGTTACGCCCACCATAGGATCATAGGTATAGGTAGTGACCATGGCATCGGTTGGCAACTCTGTACGTAACTTATTCAGTTCTGTACGTAGAGCCCCTTCAGTGCCTTGACCACCCATTTTGTGATCAGTATCCGAGTTGGATTTATTTTGAATCTCACCAACATATGCAGCTACTCCGCTATAGGTCATATTCTCAATTTTTGCTACCGGGTATTGGTGATCATATCCCCAGATATAAGCCATAGGCGTACCATCTGCCTTGGCTACCTCAGTTGGATTACCAAAACTATCGTAAGATGTATATTTTACTCTAAGTTCTAAATCATCACTTCCTTTAGCAGTCAGCACTTCTTTCGGAAGTAATACATTATTCCCCCAATCCTTATACTCATTATGCACTTTAGAAAGTACTTCTTCGTCATCACCTATCTGCTCTGTGGTAATCACATCGATTGCTGCAGCAATTTGATGCTGATCGATCAATTTTTGCTCAGTAGCTGTACGATTAGTAGGTTCAATATCCTGAGGATAGATGGTCTGGGTTTTAATGATTCTGCCCTTACTATCGGTCACTTCTGTTCGGGTTTGTTGCAAGTGATCTACATTATCATAAAAGAACTTTTCTGTAGTTGTTAATGGATCCTCTCCATCACTATTATACTGCTTAGTAGTACGTTTACTCATGGTGTGCCATTGGCGCAATAATGAATATTGACCAATATGATATTGAGTATTTTGTAGGGTATATCCTGGATCATCTGCAAATCCAAATCCCGCGGCGATACTCCTTGCTTGTCGCACTGAATATACTATTGTTTCTTTATCCAAGTTTGTTTTATGAGTATACTCATTGGCTTGTTCCTGAATGATTTTAAAACCGTTGTTTTCTTTTTTATAGGTCTTTTCTGAAAGCTTACGTCCAAATCCATAGAAGTTACTATATGGCAATCCAGCAATATATTCTTCTCCAAAAACAGCAACGTTAGGAACAAGCAAAAAATCACTCTCAAACTCATGTAGTTTTAACCCTCCCTTAAAATCTTCTCCTAATTCCTCGATTACTTTATTATATCCAATATGGTATCCTTGTACTCCATACAAAGGAAAAGCGGTGTTTGAGGATATGGTAGTAGAACCACATAAAGTCGCTTCATTATCAGCATCATTAAACAGTACAGTATTGGTATTGATATGTGGTTCTATATTTCTAGCAATAGCCACCCCAGAATCACAATCCAGACAATCCATATTCCCATAATGGTATTTTTTGGTTTCAACCTTTCCATTACCATCCAATGTTTTTACTTCAGCAATACGCATCCCACCAACTGGAATTTTTTGTGTAGTCACAATAGGTAATTGATCAAAGTAAGTGAGCTTGATATTAGAAAGTGTATACCCATTATTTAATCTGATTTTAAATCGATAGCGATGGTCTTTTTCTAATCGCACATACCTTCTCTTTGAAAAATTAAGATTGGTAAGCCCATAGGCTACTCCTGGTATAGGACTATTGCCATGAACATCAGATTCTCTGAAAATAGAAACCCCCACTTCTGTACCTGTAGTGATATCAAACACATCAATTACTGCAATATTAAAATTCAACGGATTTGTTGTATCTCCAATACCCTGGCTAAAATCATCCAGGTTAGCGCCAAAGCTCAACCATCCTTTATGAGCATGGGTAATCATTGGAGTATCAAAACTACCGTTTGGATTGGTATTGGTAACATTTGCAATTTGATCTACATAAGGAGGATTTGTGGTTACTTCTCCGTAATATCCATGCCCTTCGTAACTAAACTCATTCTTTCCTTTGGTAGGATAGGTGATCCCTTTTATCATTCCAAAGTTTGCATGCGTAGAATTAGGACTTCGATCTGCAGCTTCAAAACCACTCAATGCGTTATAGAGCACAAAGTTCGCTGCTATCTTATCTATCGCCTCAGTAGAGATCAAATTACGATTGTCATCTTTACCATTATAAAATCCCCAATGATCCTGAGCATATACAAAACGTGCAGGTAATTCTTGCGGGTTATTATATTCAAAAGTATATGGTGATAATAGCGTCCCGCTAGAAGAAATTTCGGTTACCTTGGATAGATAATATCTTGTATTAAAATAGGGTTCTTGCGTAAAATCTAAATTAGCTTTTGTACTAGATACCATATCATATTCTAAAGAAAAGCTCTTAATGGTAGTATCATGCTGGTTTTTAATTACGATTTCTTCCAGTTTATTAAAACCAGTAGGCATATTCGCTTTGGGGCTATAATTAAAAGTAATACTTCCTGATTCTGTTGAACTAATTTGTGAAAGGTAAGAAGTATTCCCTTGTGCAATATTCAAAAATGCACTATCACTACCACTTGAAATACAAGCATCAGAATCCCGATAAAAACCATCTACTCGAGTTACACTTTGCGAGATACTTTGTTTATAAATACTTGATGTAGAACTATAAGAAAAAGTGATTTCTTCTCCTGATGGATGTGTAATTTTAGTGAGATACCATGCAGAAGGCACAAGCGGCCTTACATCACCAGAACTAGCCTGATTTGTAGAAGAATATCTGGATTTTTCAATCGCATTAGCACCTCCAAAATAATAAACAATCCCACTAGGATCAGTAATTTTAAAATGATACTCTAGACCTACGTTTAGTATTTCCACTTTTACCGGAGAAGGTTCTAAGAAAATAATATTGCGATCAATAAAAAAAGGTGCGTTATCATCTAGATAAAACTTACCGCTAAAACCATTAAAGCTAAAAGAGAAAATATCCGGTTGAATATCAATTCCATCAGGTCCCGGATCAGCAGCGGCTGAAGCATAGAAAAACCGAGCCACAGGATCATTTAGATCTACATTTTTTGCAGGTCGATACTGATTTTCATCTTTTTTGCCATATACCGATCTGGTAATCGCTCCTCCTGCAGATAGATTCCAGCCCAACCCAGCTGAAGAGGAATATTCATCTACTCGAATTCCATTTGAACTATAATCCAAACTCACTGGAATGGATAATGGTCCTGAAGAAAAAGTATAGATTGGAACACTTACCTGCGCAGTTCCTGTAAATAACCCAACTGGTATTTGACCATAACGGGCAATAGAAGCAGCCTCTGGTGAGACCGGAGTAACATCTGGTAATTCCTGAGCAGTAGCCATAGAGCATACCACCATCAGAAACAGTATGATTGATTGTTTCATTGTTGAAATGTTCATTTGATTTAGTTACTTAATTTTTGTTTTACTGTATTAATCCCATAATATTTAAACCAATTACCATGTACCAATGAACCGGAAAGGGATAAGCAGAGAAATCTTCTCTTTTGGTGCCTACTCCTAATTAAACTTATCCCTTATGATTCATTATCTAAACACAAATAATTGTAATTCAATTTTTCCTTTTTGTAATGCAATATTACACCGCGCCAGTTTCAAATTTTGAAACTCTGCTTTATTGAAATGTTAAAGTTTTTGATAATTTTTCCCTTGCTCATCAAAGACAAGTGCAAAACTATCATCTTACCTTCTTTTCGCAATACAGAAATCTGTATTGTGAGTGTGTTTTTTATAAAACAAGTGTCGGTAAGTTTCAAGAGAAAAGAGTGATCATAACAATCTCATTTTTTATTATCCATCAACTCACAAAACTATGCTCATAAAATCCAAAACTGAAACCCACAGAATGTTCGTATACAAAGCTTTGCAAAGTATTATCGTATACAACAGGTGCGTCTAAAGCTTTCATGGTGTTAAGAATACGATATAGTTTGGTTTTTGACACTGCTAACCGATTGGCAAATGCTATAGGGTTTCCTGTAGCTTGCATGCGGATCAACTGATCCATTCGTTCTATTAGTTCCAGTTGCTGTACTATATTATTCATTATTCTTCTCTTTTAAGGTTATTAAGTTTTGTTAATGGGATTGGTTTACGTGTATTTTTTATAATAGAGGTAAGGGGATAATCAAATTGTGATGATATTTAAAAAACATTAGAAGGATTGCAGGAGTTACTATCCTTTCTTAACAAAAAGATATTCCGGGTTTTATATATGATCTGTACTGCTTCTTCGCTAGATTTTCCCTTTAAGTAGAGTTTATGTATCCATACATACAACAGTACTTCATACGGACTATGGTGCACCAAATTGTACATAAACTCGTGTAACTTCATCTGGAGTGCCTGTATTACATCTACGATGAACTGACTTTTTCCGTTATACCCAAATCTTTCCATTTTTAATTTTTTGTTTGGATCAAAAGTAGAAAGTAAACAAAGTGTTATGCAAGGGAAGAAAGTCTTGATTCTAGAAATTGGAGGGTATAATTCTAGAATTTAAGCTCTCAAAAAACTTGTGAAGTATATTGATAATAAATGTTTTATATGGTTTTATAGGAAACCTTAAAATAGATTAGAAAACATGTATCTTTATCCCGTTTTTCATCCATAATCAGGGTAACACTTTTAATTTAAAAGTTACTATAAAGTAGAAGATCAGTTTAATTAAGATTAACTATGGTATCGTTTTATAAGCTAATTTCTTTTTTGATAGCAGTTATCCTGCTACCCAATGCTCTACATTCTCAAGAAGAGAAAGTTTCTGTTCATGATTCCTTAGTAAAAAAAGATTATCATGAACTTCTGGAAAAATATAACGGTCTACTTGAAGCAGAGCCGGAAAAAGCAAAAAAATATGCAAGGGCAATCTTAGTTAAGACAAAAATTGAAAATAATAATGCAAAAATAGCAAGAGCATACCGTTTATTAGCTAGAACTCAGAAAAATAACTTAGAAAAAAGAATAACATATTATGACAGTGCTATTGCTTTTGGTAAAAAAAGTGATTTCAAATATTTCCCAACTTTGATTTACATTAACAAAGGCATGGCCTACGATACTAATGGCCTGTTTGATGAGGCATTAGATATTTATTTGCAAGGTTTAACGTCTGCAAAACAAAAAAAAGACACCTTGTATGAACATGTTCTTTACCATAATATAGCATTGTTAAAGAGAAAGTTAGGAAAATATGATGAAGCTAAAGTTCTACTAAAAAAGTGTTTAGCATATAAACAATCCAATTCTCAGAATTCTACTTCTTATTTTAATAGTTATTCAGAGCTAATTAGATCATTTAGAGAAAATGAAGAAATCGATTCTGCAATTGCATACAATAGAAATGGTTATAATTTATCTAAAGGTATGCCCATACAAAATATTTTTCTTTTTCATCGAGGTGTCATAAACTATCATCTAAAAAATTATGATGAATCCATAATCGATATCGAAAAATCTTTAAAAGCTTTTTCTAGACCTGAATCTAAATTTATTTATGATAATTATGATTTAATAGAGGCATATTTCTTTCTAGGTAAATCGTATGCCTCAATTAATGAAAAAGATAAGGTTATTAAATACTTCAAAAAAATCGATTCTTTGACAAAAGAGTCTGATTATGTTATTCCAAAAATTCGCCCTGCATACATTACGCTTATAGAATATTATGCCAAAAACAACCTATACAATGAACAACTATACTATACCAATAGATTATTATATAATGATAGTTTAATAGATCTCCGTTTCAAAAATTTGAATAGTAAAATTATAAAAGATTATGATACTCCTATTTTACTGGCTAGAAAAGAAAAATTAATAGAAGAGTTATCTACTGGAAAAAAACAGTACAGATATATTATAATAATATCCATCTTGATAATTATATTGATTTCTTCATTGTTAATTCTATATTACAAAAAGAATAAAAAAATCAGTTACAGTTTGAAAAGCTAATGAATTCTAAAGAAGAACAAAAGGAACTAAAAAAACAAAATCATATAGCCATTTCAGAACCCAACATATCAGAGGATATTATCAAAATGATACTTCTAGGTCTAAATAAATTCGAAGAAAATAAGGAATTTACAAATCCAAATCTTACCACAAGCATTGTAGCTAAAAAATTAAAAACTAACTCCAAGTATCTTACGCAAGTAATTAAATTTCATAAAAACAAAAGTTTTATTAACTATATTAATGACCTAAGAATAGAAAATATTATCGAAGAATCAAAAAAGAAACAAAAGTTACAAAAATATACTATTAAAGCCTTGGCAAAAGAAGCTGGTTTTAATTCCACTGGAATATTTACGCGGTATTTTCATTCTAAAACTGGAATTTACCCTTCTTACTTTATAAAAAAACTACAAGAGTCTGAAAAACAAGACACATAGAGTTATTTTTTACTGATAAAATTCTAGAATTTGATGTAGAATTAAATCGGCAATTAATAAATCTCCTAAGATTTAATTTATATTTGCTATCGAAAATTATTAAAATTATTAAAATGAAAAAAAGGAAAAATTTTAAACAGTTAAGTCTAGGAAAAATACAAGTAAGTAAATTATCAAATATTGGTGCATCTAAAATTTTTGGTGGAACTCAAGGGAATAATGGATGTGGTAATACGGATTCCGAAGACACTAATCCTGAATGTAAGACAAACAACAGTACTTTTGTTAATTGTTAATAGTATAAGCTAAGGTTTTATGTATAAAAGATTTTTGATTTTCATTCTTTTAATATCCTGTACCCAAAAAAACTGATCTCCCAAAAATAGCTTCCGTTGAGGCTATTGATGAATATCATGGGCAAAAAGTTATAGATCCATATCGGAATTTAGAAAATTTAAAAGACTCTACGGTTATAAGTTGGCTAAAAAGTCAAGGAAAGTATGCTAAACAAACGTTATTAAAGATAACTAGAAGAGAAGAACTGATCTCTGAGTTAAAATCTTATGAAGATTCAGATAAATTTTCAATAGGTACAATCCGATATACAGAAAATGGAAAATACTTTTATACGAAAACATTGGCGGAACAAACAGTTGCAAAACTTTTCTATAAGAAAAACTTAAACGATAAAGAGGTTCTTTTGTTTGATCCTTCAAACTTTGAAAGCAAAGAGGATCTTTTTATCAATTATGTAAAACCAGATTGGTTAGGAACAAAGGTTGCTGTTAGCCTTGTAAAAAAAGGGGAAGAGACATCTGAAGTAATTATTATAGATGTCAATACGCAGCAAATTTTACAAAAAGAGCTAAAAACGTTAGGACCAGTATCGGTGGCATCAACTGGTTGTCTGATAATTCAGGTTTCACTTATTTACATGTTAATGTTGCCGATGCAGTTCACAAGGAACATTTATTAAATACTAAAACAAAGCTATTTAAACTTGACTCAAAAAATGAAGCTGTAGATGTCTTTTCGATTGAGAATAACCCTGAATTAAGCCTTAAACCTGAAGATTTCCCAATAGTTGAAAATTATGATCCAGAAGATGGGTATTTGTTCGCTGTAGTTGGAGGAGCCTCAAGCTCTTTCGATGTATATTACAAAAAGGAAGTTGAGTTGACTTCTAAAATTCATAAATGGATCCCTCTTTACAAAGCATCTGAAAAAATCAAAAGTATTAGAGTTGATCAAAGCGATAATCTAGTTTTTTTAACAGCTAAAAATGCTTCCAACCGGCAAATTTGTTCTACTTCAATGCTTAATCCAGATTTTGAAAATCCAAAAATAGTAGTACCGGAAAAAAAGATCGACTAATCACCAATTTTGTTCTACTTGAAAATGAGATTTATTTCACAACCAAAAAAAATGGAGTTGATGGCAAATTATATGTTCTTAAAAACGGTATTGAAGAGGAAATAGTACTGCCAAATTCCGTTGGTGATTTAAACATTAAATCTTTAGGGTATGATCAAAATAAATTACGTGTAAGTGCTAGAGGGTATTTAACTCCTGGTATTCATTATATTTTTGATACCAAAACTAAAGAATTCATAATAGAAGGAATTATTCCATACAATAATTATCCTAATTTTAAGGATTTGGTCGTTGAACAAATAGAAATTCCTTCTCATGATAATGTTTTAGTTCCGGTTTCTATTATCAGAAATAAAAAAATAACAAAAAACGGGAAAAATCCCACTTTATTTTATGGTTACGGATCTTATGGTGGTGTTGGTAGTACTCCTTTTAACCCAAACTTTTTAACTTGGGTAGCCAGAGGAGGTATTTTGGTTTTTGCACATGTCAGAGGAGGAGGACAAAAGGGAGAAGCTTGGCATAAAGCAGGACAAAAGGTTAACAAACCTAACACCTGGAAAGATATGATTGCTACTACAGAATATATGATCAAAGAAGGTTATACATCTCCTGAGAAATCTGCTATTTGGGGATCCAGTGCTGGCGGAATTCTTGCTGGAAGAGCTATGACTGATAGACCGGATTTATACAAAGCAGTGATACTGACTTCACCAGCAACCAACAAACTTCGAGCTGAAAACCAGGCAAACGGTAAAAATGGGGTTAAAGAATTTGGTACAATAAAAATTAAAGAAGAATTCGAAGCTTTATTAGAAATGGACTCGTATCATCACATAGAAAAAGGAGTGAAATATCCTGCCACATTAGTTACTGGTGGAATGAAGGATGGTCGAGTTGCCATTTGGGATCCAGCTAAATTTGTTGCTCGCCTACAAGCATCTAATGCTGCGGACACTCCAATTTTGTTTAAGGTTAAATTTGATCAAGGTCACGGCAGCATGAACACCTCTAAATCCACAGTTTATGAATTGTACGCAGATGTTTTTTCCTTTGCCTTATGGCAAATGGGACATCCCGATTATCAAGTAAATTAACCATGATCTATCTAATATATAGATAGAGATTTACTAGCTATAAAGAAAGCTAGTGTTTTAGTACTTTTATTTTTATTATCTTATTAAAATGGCTTGATCCCATTCCAATCTTTGTTCCTGGGGAGATAAGAATGATAATATTGATAACCCTACCCCAGAAACCCCATTTAATAAATGATTTTTCTTTGTCCAATTCCCCTCAGAACCAAATAAATATCCAGCGGAACCATTTTTATGAACACCTAATTCAAGCCCAACTTCAGCCCAAAAGATCGCTGATTCCAAAAAGACATTGTTGTTAGTCTTTTCAAAGACAAAGTTATAAATGTGCATTATTCCAAAAGCACCGTGGCACACTCCAGCATCCTTAACCATAGCTTCCTGCAAATCCCTTCTTTTAGTTGTTTCTAAAAGAATTTTCACTCCTTCTTCAATAAAACTTGCTATTTTTAATGTTTCACCTGCTCTTATTAATGTAATTCCAATACCTAAATCCCCATAACACCATGCTAATCTAGAATCCGAACCTCTTGGATTTTCATTGGTTATCCAATTAGGGAATGAAGAAGAGTATCTTTTGTTGATATATTTGCAACTTAAAATATAATTACATGCATTAAGTATTAAATTTTGAACTTTCTTATTAAACTCTGGTTCCTCAGCCAACCTGGACAAAAAATTAATTATACTAGGTATTCCATGAGATAATCCCAAGTTACAAACTTCAAACATTTTTTCACCAACTCTTATCTCAGACTTCCACCAAATCCCATCTTCACTTGTGATACTGGTGTTTTTAAAAAAGCGATTAACCTATCAATATAATCCTTATATCTTTTTTTAGAAACCAGAGATTTACTATTTAGATAGCGTTTGAAGAAATAATAACCATATCCCATTGCTCCGTGTAAAAAATCAAAATAATTATTTTCAATATCTATTTGCATTCGATCCAAAAGAAACTTATCTAAATCAGGAGTGATGACATCTTCTTCTAATCCTATAAAACCTTCTTCCTTTAACAATTCTAATACCCAAAAAGCTCCTGCAATACCATCACAAAATGTAGGGTAGGGATGTCCATCTGTTATTTTATTAAATGCATATGATAACGTTTCAGTCCCTTCAATTGCATATTGATCTTCACCTACAAATTCAGAATAATAAAACTGAAATAAGGCTATTCCTGATAATCCCCCCAATACACCTGTTTCAGTGTTTTTAATAGCTTCAGTCGACAAAACTTCTGCTATTTCATCCAGTTTTTTACGTAATCGTATTTTTAAATCCATAAATCCCGATTTCAGACGAAATTAACTAAAAATCTTTTCTGCAGCTTCATCCAAAACTTGATTTTCAAAATCTGCAAAATAAGCTTCAGTAGTATAATAATTGGTATGACCAAGCATGTCTCCAATTTGGGCCTTAGAAACTCCTTTATGTAAACCTGCAGTAGCAAATGTATGCCGGGCGACATAAGTTGTTAGTTTAGTAGTCAATCCTAATTCTTTGCTAATGGTATTTAATCTTCTATTATGATTTTTTAACCTGCTGCTATATACTTCATGAATTCTTTTATCAGATTCTGTATGTATAACATCGGATAGAATTGGAAAAACAAGATCGTTTTTTGACTTCCCTTTGGTATAAAATTCGAGTATAGCTGCTATCTCTTTAGGAATCAAAATATCAAACTCTTTGACATTATTACCTCTTCTAGTTTTTCTTCGTTTATATTGAAGTCTACCCTTATTTATGGACCCAACTTTCAAATAAGCCATATCCATAAAATTCATCCCGCGCATATAAAAATTGAACAGGAAATAATTCTTATGGTGCCATAGGGCAGAATCCTCTGGGTATTTAAGATTTTTTATTTTTTCAATTATATCTAAACCGACCGCTCTTTTTTTGGTACGTTGTTGTTTTATAGAATATCCATTCTTGCCAAAAGGATAATCCTCTATATTAATTTCAGTATGGCTATCCTTAATTGCTAAATTAAATACTCGTCTTATTGATCTTAATCGTACTCCTAGACCATTTAATGTATTTCCTTTATTTAAATAATAAGCTTCTAAATTTTCCAAAAATGTTTCATCAATATCAGAAAGCAAAGGATCCTTACTATCATTAAACTTTACAACCGTTACAACTGCATCTTCGATAGCATTGGCCATTCCAAAACGTTTGGCATCTCTATATCTATCAATTACTATTTTGCTATACTCCTGTAATCGAGTATTACTAATTATTTTGGTTTTTATTATCTCGTTAAGTTTATCTTTCCCTTTTTCGTCTATTCGATCTTGGATTAGACTTGCGAGCTTCCCTACGGACATCTCTTTCAAAAAAGGTTCGCAATCGGATATCACCTCTTTCGCTACACTAATTCGCTTACTCAACCTAGCATTTGCATTCACAGAATTTGGATAAGAGCTTTTAAATACCTTTTGCTTTTCATTCCATTGTTTACTAGAAACCGTATAGGGAGTTCTTAAATCCTTTCTTTTTCTTTGATGACTTACCCTTAATACTACTGGAAATTTATCTGAATTGTTATTTCTTTTATCTAGAAAAAGAAGACTTTAGCCATAAATAAAATTTGTATTTATTGAATGTCTAAGTTACATGTAACGAGATAATTACAAAAGTTTTTTTGCCCACTTTTTGCCCACTTTTTTCGGTTTTATATGGTTTCATAAAAACCCTTTCAAAATCTTATTTTTGCTTTGTTTTTGATTATCAAACATATAAGCATTTTGTAGTTTAGATAAGATTTGAATTAGAAGTTACTCATAATCAGGGGGTCCTTGGTTCGAGCCCAAGTGGGACCACTTTATAACAAAGCCTTAGCGAAAGCTAAGGTTTTTTTATTCAATGTAATAAAACAATTCTTGGGCGAGAAGTTCACTCTGAGTGAGGCACGAATCGAAGAGAGCCCAAGTGGGACTATCTTGTAAAAAACGCATGTTGCAAATATTTGTGATATCTTTTATGTTTGTAAAAGTACTTGGTCTTCAGAGGGAAATACTACGTTTTGACCATATTGCACTTATAAGATAATATTAGTATAAAGATATAATCTAAAGACATGAACTCAAGCGAATTTATTGTTGTGTTATGGTAAGATATTGCTTCTTAGGGGTTCTTTTTACACTATTTCTTTATGCTTGTTCTAATAATAAGCAAAAATCTAATCAGGAAACCATTGATCAAATTATACAGATTCATCAGGATTCTTCCGAAAGCTACAATGCTTTGCAACAAGCCTCTAATTTGCTCAAACATACCAACGCTCCCGATTCGTTAATTGAACGAAACATCTATCTAACTGGTAAGTATTTTCTTAATGAAAGGAAATTGGATAGTGCAGAACATTACCTTTTTAAAGTGATCGATTTTGCCAAAAAAGGAGCCGTAGGAAATAATCAGGCAGCCTATTTTTATCAACTCTGGAATCTGTTATTATCCCAAGGTAGATATGGAGATTGCATAGCATTAACAGACACCTTTGAATCCTTGATCGATTCTACTCAAAAGGAAAACTTAGGATTGTTGTATTTTTTTAGAGAGAATAATCAAAAGAAGGTTGGAGCTTATCACAAAGCTTTACAACACAATGAATCACGAATACAAGTTCTTTCAGAATTAAATAGACAATCAAGTGTGATCAAGGCGGTAATCGCACAAGCTGAACTTAAATATTACAGCTTAGGAGACAAAAAAGGAACCTTTGAAACATTAGATCATTATTTGGGAGCATCAGAGCAACTAACTCATGATCATTTAAGACAATTGTATGGTGAGTATGGGGTATATCTTTTTTATGAAAAGCAATATAGAAAATCCATTGAGCATTATAAAAAAGGAGTATTTCATACCAAAAAGTTAAAAAAAGACAACTACACTGCAAATTCTTTGGCTACTGGATATGCTAATATTTCTGAAGCTTTTATTGAGTTGGGAGAATACGAAAGTGCAAAGGCATATTTGGACTCTGTAGCACAATTAGCAGTATTTGCTACCAATTCTTCTCTTCAAAAAAGTGTCCTGAAGTATCAAGCCAGATTGGCTTTAGCTTCTAAAAATGATAAAGAAGTACTTAATAGTATTGATTCGATCTTTAGCTTTCAGGAAAAGCAATACAAAACTAAGTTTGAAAATGAATTAGTAGCGTTAGAAAAAGCAAACGAAAACGAAAAGCAATTGCTTGAAGAAAAGCAAGAAGCGGTTTTAAAAAGCATCGCCCTGGAATCCAGGCAAATCTCTATCACAATTGCAGTTGTTTTATTATTGGTTATTCTATCTTTTTTATATGTACGAAGAAAATTAAAGTTCGAGAAAGAGCAGCTTTTAATGCAGCAACGTTTGTTACGATCACAAATGAATCCACATTTTACTTCTAATACCTTATACGCTATTCAAAACTTAGTTAAAGACAGCCCCAACAAAGCCGTACAATATCTATTGACGTTTTCTCGTGTATTACGTATTACCCTTGAAAACTCGATGACGAACTACGTGAAATTAGAAAAAGAACTGAATTCACTAAAACAATACCTGGATCTTCAATTATTGCGTTTCCCTGAAAAATTTGAATATTCTATTCACTTGGAAGAAATTGAAGAAGATGAACATATTTTTATCCCTCCAATGCTTTTACAACCTATATTAGAAAATAGTATTGAACATGGATTTCGAACCATTGACTATTTGGGAAAACTAAGCATCATACTTTCCCGAAAAAACAAATTTATCCTTTGTAGGATAGAAGATAACGGCCAAGGTATTGCACCCAAAACGAACAGCTCAAATCCATCTGTTTCTATTCAATTAATTTCGGAATTTGTGGAAAAAATGACCAAAGAAAAATTAGTCATCACGAATAAATCTGATATTGACAAAAACGATACGGGCGTAATTGTAGCCTTTAAAATGCCGTATAAAAACCACTGAAAATGATAAAAGCCATTGTAATCGATGACGAGGCTCATGTACGCCAGGATATTCAAGAATTAGTAACCACTCATTTTAAGGATTCGATCCATATACAAGCCGAAGCTTCTGATGTTTCTGAAGGACTTAAAGCTATAAATCAGGTACAGCCTGACTTGTTATTTCTTGATGTACATCTGGGAGAGAAAACTGGTTTTGATTTGATTGCAGAAAGCATTTACAAAGATTTTGAGGTTATTTTTGTGACCGGGTTTGATCAACATGCCATCAAAGCGATCAAAGTTGGAGCACTGGATTATATTTTAAAACCTATTGATCCTTCAGAGTTTAAAGAAGCAGTTCAAAAAGCCATCGTTAAAAACACAAAAAGCGATTATCTCAAAAAATTTGCAGAGGTGTCTCAGGAGTATTTTAGGGGAGCAGAAAAAAACGGATTATTCTAAAAACCATGGACAATGTATATGCTATTTATGAAGACGATATTTTATACTGCAACTCCGAAGGAAATTACACTACTTTTTACACCCAACAAACCGAAAAGATTGTTGTTTCCAAATCGATGAAAAAGATAGAAGAACTTCTTTCTGAAGATACCTTTGTGAGATGCCATCAATCCTATATCGTTAACAAAAAACATGTGCTTAGGTACAATAAGCGAGGATACCTTGTTGTCAATTTTGACACTAGTATTCCAGTTTCTGGAAGAAGAAAAGATTATGCGCTAAAGAGAATTTTTGACAACTAATTGTCAAATCATACATCTAAGAAGAAAGAATAAAACGGATTTTAAAAGCAGCACCACGGATATGAAAATTAAGCCAGCACTTTTATAAAGTACTTTGCTTTTCAAGTAAGTAAACCCTATCATTACGCAAACACTTGTACACCATGAAAACCATATTTCAATTTTTAGTATTCATTTTTTTGATCACCTCTTGTCAAACCGAGGATATTAGTCAGGAAGGACCTCAAAATGTATTCGATACTTCTGAAAAAAGAAAAACAATTGCTAAGCAAGATGATGCTCAGAAAGTTTTTGAAAACAGAATGCAGTGGGCTTCATTTATTACCGCAGAGGTTTTAATATTTGATGAAGCCTCTAGAGAACAGATAGAAGCCTTACTCAGTGCCTCTTCAGGAAGGAGTATAGCTTTTGATGATTTAGTGGGCACCAAGACAAAAACAAGTGGTTTTCATAAAAAGTTTGTTGATCGTTTACAATATTATGTAACAAGCCCTGCCTGGGGACCAGATCATCAACAAGAGCATCCCGATTATCCGGTGGTTAGAAACATCAACCCTAATCTCCTAGATCCAGAGATCTTGGCAGAAGAATATTTGGATTATATGCTTAATCAAAGATGTGTAGAGTTATATTTTCCTAAGGATTTACAGTTCCATAACCGATCATACCGTTTAGGTATAGCTTCTACTACCGATCCGCTTAATGGTGCTCAAGAAAATACAGGATACATAGTATATTTCGATGTTGTTAATAATGTATGGTCAGAACAAGTAACCGTTAATTTGCAGTTTATGTTACAGTATCCTAATATCATTATCGCAAGACCGAAACACGTTTCTGGCGTATCAAATTGTCAGTATTAAAGATAAATACCTTCATAAATTGTTGGTTAGTATCTTGAATTAATTACTTCAAAAGTTAACCCTATTTGACATCTTATCAAATGGGGTTTTTAGTTTCTGAAAATCACTAAAAGTTATATTTCAGAATTTCTTCAGCGAATTTGAAAAATAAGACGACGCATCTGAAATCTATATTGTATCCACCATTCTTTTCTGACAATTTTGAGATATAGAAACTAATCTAATACTTAAAGAAATGTCAACAATTAAAAAAGGAACAATATCACTACTCATGAGTTTGATTTTAATGATAAATCTCGGTTGTGAAAAAGATGATATTATAAGTACAGAAGAAAAACAAAACATTAATGAACACAAAACCACCGCATATGCCTGTAATGGGATTACGGTCTCTACAGTTGCAGGAAGTACCAAAGGTTTTAATGATGGGATAGCCAATGAAGCAAAATTTGACTTTCCAGAAGATGTGACCATGGATAGCCAAGGGAATATATATGTCGCAGATGGTTACAATAATCGAATCAGAAAAATAAGCCCCAAAGGTATTGTCACCACCCTTACAGGAGGAGCACAAGGCGATGTTGATGGAGACTTAGCAAGTGCAAGATTCAACTATCCCGCTGCAATAGCAATCGACAATATTGGAAATCTTTATGTAGCTGATGCAAAGAATCATAAAATAAAGAAAATCACCACAAATGGCCAAGTCATCACCGTAGCCGGAAGTGTTGCCGGATTTGCAGATGGTCCAGGTAGTAATGCCAGGTTTAATTTCCCAAGTGGGCTTGCCGTTGATCATACAGGTACGGTAATATATGTTGCCGATTCCAAAAATCACAAAGTTCGTAGAATAGCGCATAGTATTGATAATGGTGTCACAACGATAGCAGGAGACGGTCCAGGGTTTGCAGATACAAGTGATGGTCAAGCATTATTTCGTTTTCCTAGTGCTATTGAAGTAGATGAAAACCAAAACCTATTCATAACCGATGCCAGTAATCATAGCGTAAGAAAAATCAGCAGTATAGGTGTAGTCACAACCATAGCAGGAAACGGGACAGCAGGATTTGCCAATGGGATTGGTGCACAGGCCAGGTTTAATAATCCCAGAGGGATTGCCCTTGATGAAAAAGGCAATCTATTTATAGCCGATACCCAAAATAACAAAATTCGTATGATCTCTCCCAAAGGTCAAGTTACTACTGTAGCAGGAAGCACTTCTGGGAATATTGACGGCTGTGTAAGTCAAGCTAAGTTTTACCATCCCCACGGATTGATATTTAATGACAACACAGAACAAATGATCATAGCCGATCATATCAACCACCGAATAAGGTCGATAACCAGTGGGTATCTGGGAAATTAATATTCTTCCCAATAGCATACAAAAGATTTCTTAAAGCATTTACTTCAGAATGAGGCGTATACCGAAAAGCCTTAATAGAGTAGGTATCACTCAAATAAACCCTAACGAAATGAAAAGAATAATTAATGCAATCTTTTTGATCAGCATCTTAGTGATGGTAAGCTGTCAAAACGAAGATGACCTATTTGAAGAGCAGCTTTCAGTTGAAAATACAGAAGACATCAAAGTTATAGAAGATCTTGATGAACTGGATCTCAACAAATCCACTCAGTTTTTGCATTGTGCGAATACTCCTGTTCCACCGGGATTCAGAATAGTATCTTACTTAAATCATCCAAGCTGTTCCAATATTGTTTTATACTTAGGATTGTATAATGCAGCGATCATAGAATCAGAAGCAGCAGTACTTACTCCTAGCATCTCTAGTGCAGGAGCTGGATGTGATGATTACAATTGCATTTGGATTGTTGGAGACAATTTTGAACCAAACGCTTATGTGGATATCAGAACTACTACAGGATCTGCAATCATTGGCACCTACAGAGGTACGGATAGAACACAATATGTAAACGCCCAGGGACAGGATGTAATCACTTTGCGTCTACGATCCGCTTATGAAATCAATCAGTTTGCCACCAACGGGCTAAGAATTTGGGTGGTAAATCCGGAGGTCAGAACCTGGGCAGATGGGCGTACGGTTAATAGGCCCAATTTTCCATTTCCGCTTTAATCTATCTAAGCATTTAAAAAGGGGAATTCTTACGTTCCCTTTAAAATCAATACATCAAAGTTTTATTAATTTTTAATTTCTCTCACTATGTTAAACAACATTTTAAAATTAGACGGCGTACAACAATTAAACAAAGAACAAAAGGTATCTTTAACAGGAGGTGAAAACCCAGATTATACGGGAGATGATAGCACTCTGATCCCAACTGACCCAGCAGAAAGGTTTCGACTTTGCTTGGCAAATTGTGCTGGAGTTTGTAGCTATAATGGTACTTGCTACCAGTTTGAACGATAAATTTCAAAAAGGGTTTCTCGAATTGTTGAGAAACCCTTTTTTATTATTTGTGATAGTGGTTCAATTCTAAGGATAACCGCAACCTAGAAATACAGATGTAAATGCGATAGCTTTATTGTTTTTTATAAGGTAAATTTCCAATTGCTTATCTCTCAAATGAAAAATTTTAATCTTTTAACTACAATTTCTACTATCACTTTATTCAAATTATCTCATTTGATTCTGCTACATAAATCGGTGACCCGAGGATAAATTTATCTTTCAAGAAGAAGGTTTTAGCTACAAATTCCACTCTTTGTTTTTTAGGTTTTTCCTTTCTGCCTGAAACTTCACGATTGACATGAGCATGAATACCATACATATCTTTTTTTAATTCATTTTGATCAGGAGGATTTAATTCATCTACTATATTTGACCAAAAAGAAGGGTTTATATAATAAATTGTAGCAGGTTCAAGGTGTTTCATCCCAACGATATGCACAACTGAACCTACTAAACCAAGTACTTTCTGAGATTTATCATCTTCGCCTGAAAACAACACCATTCTTTCGTTTGACGACATTCCATGTACCATTCTTAACTCTTGCCAGCTCATATCCAAAGAACCTCTAAAAAAATCTCTAGGATTCTCCAAAGTGCCAATTAGACTATTGTTTTCTAAATATTCAATAATTACGTTAAGTTTATTATATAGATTTTTGTCTTCATGTAACTCTTTTATCCCTGCAGATATGAGTCCCAAATTTATTTTTAAATCCATCGAAATTTGATCCTTGTCTTTAATCGAAATTTGATCCCAAAGCATATCAACTTTTACTTTCGAGAGATATAAATAGTATTTTAAATCGTTGGTCATAATGTTTATATTTTGTGTATGTTATCAATTCAAAATTATTTTTATACTTATAAATTATTGTTGGTTAATTATCAAAAAACAGGGTATTATTAGGTTTCTTATATTTTATAAAAAGATATTAAAATTACCCTTTATCAAATTATAGTATTCAATGCTTTTTTAAAAAACTTTTGTTTCCATAACACAAAAAAAGCTGTTCCTTAAAAGAAACAGCTTGCATATAATTTATGATACATCTATTACACCAATTTGATATCTTCCTTAAATAACATATGGATATATTCACCATGTATTTTGGCGTGATGTTCATTCTCTAAACAGTGAAATAATAAATGGATTAGTCCATAATCTCCCAGGGTATCCCGGTACTCATGCTTTTCTTTGTTTTTGACCCATAGAATAAAAGAACACAAATGACCAATCTCACCCAATTTCTTAGGATCCATCAAACACTTCTGAAACTTCTTCAAGTCCATAGAAGCATACTCGTTATACTTTCGCTTACAAAAATTATAGTCAAACGTATGTTTATACGATTGCAATTTTCTGTTTTGTATTTCATAATTAATACCACTCATAGCCTAAAATCATTTTCATTAGGTACTTCTATTATCATAGTCATACGATTTGGTTACTATTAATTTTGCAAATCGCATGCCATCAGGTCCAAAAAATAACTTAATAAAAGGTGAAAATCTCTTAAAATTATAAATGAGGTCTACCTAGAGATTATTGGAATAATTCCAAAACAAAGATACAAAATTTGGAATAATTCCAAAAATTAATTTTGCCCTATATTCTCATTTTAAACTCTAAAAGTACTGTAAGACAAATACTTACACTCAAAATCTTTGAAATGTTGTTAATAAAACCTAATAAGTTTTTTTTTGATTCCCAACATTGCCTATTACATTTACCCCACGAATTTGATATTATCTGGTATGTTTTTTGGGAAAAAACGACTAGAATAAAGAAATTGGGAAATACGAATCAAATTGTAAGTTATGCAGTATAAAGTAATTGATACAAAAAGCCAGTATTTTGGTAAAGTATTGGATTTTCAATCCTGCTCAAATTTAAGTGATCTGGGAGGTGTACTCCTAAAGATCGGAAGGGACAAAGTGTCACTATTTAAATTTAATGAAGTAGAATTGATGTAACATCTTTTCTACTTCTGCCTACCCCAGTACACTACACTTCTAATTTTAAAACCAAAATACCGTATATGACATTGATATGACTAAACAATGGCACATATATGTATTTGTCTTGTTCTGGATAAACAGTAGTTGCCAGAACAAAGTTCCTATTGATAATATTGAAACTCAACCAAAGGTCACTACCGCAGACAAAGAGCATCAAAATGTCTATAAAATCCTTGATGGTACCTGGAAAGGTGAGTTCCTGATTTTTGAGGATCAGCAACAAGTACCTAAAGACCAAATAGACTTAAAAAACATCAGCAAAGCCAGCCTTCAAAAAGAAGGATTAAAACAAGTAAATAGTATCGATGTATTGCAAGTATATCAATCAGATACTCCATATTTTCAGAAAGTAACCATTACTGATTACTACCCAGATACCGGCAAAAAAATCGTAAGCCATGGAGTCAATAAGATTCAGGACGGAAAGTTATGGTGCGTGGTTAGAAAACCAGACGAGACCGTGATTCATAGTGGTAGCACCGAAGGAAAAAACACCATTATTTGGCAACGCAACGAACAAAATCCTCAAAAAATCGAATACTTCAAAGAAACCGTATCTCAAGAATATTACGAGATTATTGGATGGGGTTATTATTCGGGTGACGACCCTAATCTTTCTCCCAAACTATGGTTTTATTCAAGGTACGAACGTCAATAATCCTATTGCAATTCGGTAATGCGTTTTACATATTTTCCGATCACATCAAACTCCAGGTTGACCACCGTACCCTCAGTAAACGTATTAAAATTGGTATGCTCATAAGTATACGGAATAATCGCTACGCTAAACTCACTTTTTTGAGAGTTCACCACCGTGAGACTTACTCCATTTACCGTTATAGATCCCTTTTCTATGGTGATATTATTTAGACCCGGATCATATTCAAAAGTAAAATACCAGCTCCCATCAGCTTCAGTTACTGATTTGCAAACTGCGGTCTGATCTACATGCCCTTGCACGATATGTCCGTCCAGTCGATCACCCAGTTTCATTCCTCTTTCCAGATTTACAATAGCTCCTTCTTTCAGGTCGTTTAAATTAGTTTTATCCAAAGTTTCTTTAATCGCGGTAACCGTATAATGATCTCCATCGATAGCAACCACGGTAAGACAAACTCCATTGTGTGCCACGCTTTGATCGATTTTCAACTCTGATGTAAAGTTGGATTGTACAGTAATATCCAGATTTTCCTGATCGCTCTTCAAGGAAGTAATCGTTCCTAATTCTTCAATGATCCCAGTAAACATAAATGCGAATTATTTAATTAAATTTGTGATCTTACTATTTGAGGTTTGATTTTGGACTTCAAAAATACAGATTAAGTACTTTATATAATGAAGAAAGAAAAAAATAAGATTAGGAATTTCTATAGGTGATTTAAATGGTATAGGAAGCGAAGTGGTCCTGAAAACTTTTCAGGATACTCGAATGCTGGATTTTTGCACCCCTGTAATTTTCGCATCAGTAAAGATTCTTTCTTTTCTTAAGAAAAAGTACCAAACCAATATCAATCTTCATGGTATCGATAAGACCTCTCAAATCTTGGATGGAAAAATCAATGTGTTGAATGTATGGAAAGAGCCTTTGGACATAAAATTTGGCGAAGAAGATGAAAAAGTAGGAAGTTACGCTATCAAATCTTTGAAAGCTGCAACCCAAGCCTTAAAAAATGATGAAATCGATGTATTGGTCACCGCTCCTATTAATAAGAGTAGCATCCAATCCGACGAATTCAAATTCCCTGGTCATACCGATTATCTGGATCAGGAATTACAAGGCAATAGTTTGATGTTTATGATTACAGACGATCTAAAAGTTGGTTTGCTTACGGATCATGTCGCTGTAAAAGATGTAGCAGAAACCATAACTCCAGAGCTTATCGAGCAAAAAATCAATACCATACACCACACCCTAAAACAGGATTTTGCCATAGCCAAACCCAAAATTGCTGTGCTGGGTATTAATCCCCACAGTGGAGATAATGGTGTTATTGGTAAAGAAGATGAAGAAGTTTTAAAACCAACTATTCAAAAGATTATAGATTCTGGTAAGTTGGTGTTTGGTCCTTATGCAGCCGACAGCTTTTTTGGTTCGGATAATTATAAAGCTTTTGATGCTATTGTTGCTGCTTATCACGATCAGGGATTGATTCCTTTCAAAACCTTATCATTTGGTAAAGGCGTAAACTATACGGCTGGATTGAACAAAGTGCGAACCTCTCCAGATCACGGGACAGCCTTTGAGATAGCGGGACAAAACAAAGCTGACAATAGCTCTTTTAAAGAAGCAGTATTTGCCGCTTTAAAAATTTATAAGAATAGAAACGAATATCAGGACTTGACTAAGAATCCACTAAAAAAACAACCTCGTAAACCACAAAACAAAAACAATCAACAACAAGCTTAACCTGCAAAGAAGTGAGCGAATCATAAAGTGCTTTTGTGAGCAACCTATCAATTCACTAACTTTCTGATATAATTTTGTTTACAAAAATACTTTCATAACGAATTTTTGTTATCTTTGCACCCGCCTTAATTAAATTGGCGACGCTTGAAACTGGTGATAGAATGATACAACTAAAAGAGTATACTATTCCTTTTGTTGGATTGAAGCAAGGATTACATCGCTTCAAGTATGAGATTGACAATACGTTCTTTGAACATTTTGAGTATGATGAGTTCAATGCTGCTGCAATAACCATTGATCTTGAGTTTAACAAGAAAGCAACGCTTTTAGAACTTGAGTTTAAAGCTAGCGGTACGGTAAATGTAAATTGCGATGTTACTAATGAACCATTTGATTTACCTGTAAAAGATGATTTCTTTTTGGTAATTAAATTTGGTCAGGAGTTTAATGATGAAAATGAAGAGCTTCTTATTATTCCACATGGAGAATATGAAGTGAATGTACAACAATATATTTACGAACTTATTGTATTAGGTGTACCTTCAAAAAGAGTACATCCTGGTGTTGAAGATGGTACTTTACAGTCTGACATACTCGAAAAGTTGGAAGAGCTAAGTCCAAAGGAAAAAAATAAAGAAACAAATGATAATGAGGAGACGGATCCTCGTTGGGATAAATTAAAAAACTTATTAAACGATAAATAATAGCTGAGCAATGGCACATCCTAAGAGAAAAATATCGAAAACTAGAAGAGATAAAAGAAGAACGCATTATAAAGCTTCTGTACCACAAATTGCTACGGATCCTACAACTGGTGAAGCACATTTATATCACAGAGCACACTGGTTCGAAGGTAAATTATATTACCGTGGACAGGTAGTAATCGATAATACCGAAGAGGAAGTAGCATAAGGCTACTGTTAAAATTTTAAAGTAAGCTCTCACTTTTGTGAGAGTTTTTTTGTTTTTAGTTGAATATGTGTCAAAATCCAATTATTTTGCGCCATATTTGTATATAATTTAGTAATTTCAACGACTTTTTAGCTCATTTTTGTGCTATAATTCATGAGATGAACTAAATATTTTTTAAGGTAAACCCTTGCTTTACAGAAGTGTAAAGCATCAATTGGTGAATTCCATCTGAAGCAAAATTGCTCAGATGAAACTAAAATCAAGATATGAGTAAAATCACAGCCGCTATCACAGCTGTAGGCGCGTATGTGCCAGATTATGTGTTAACAAATCAGATTTTGGAAACAATGGTTGACACAAACGATGAATGGATCACCACCCGTACAGGTATTAAAGAACGCAGATTATTAAAAGATACTGATAAAGGGAGCTCTTACTTAGGCATTAAAGCAGCCGAAGATCTTATCGCCAAAAGGAACCTGGATCCCAAAGAGATCGATATGGTTATTTTTGCAACAGCAACACCAGATCTTCCGGTAGCTGCAACTGCAGCCTTTGCAGCTTCTGCAATTGGAGCAGTGAATGCTTTTTCTTACGATTTACAAGCAGCTTGTTCCAGCTTTTTATATGGAATGTCTACCGCAGCAAGCTATATCGAATCAGGAAGATATAAAAAGATATTACTTATCGGTGCCGATAAGATGTCTTCTATTATAGACTATACTGATCGTGCTACTTGCATCATTTTTGGTGATGGTGGAGGTGCTGTTCTTTTCGAACCTAACGAAGAAGGTTATGGATTTCAGGATGAGTACTTGCGCACCGATGGTGTAGGGCGAGAATTCCTAAAAATCGAAGCTGGTGGTTCTATCCTACCTGCATCCGCAGAAACCGTAGCCAAAAAGCAGCATTTTGTGCAACAGGACGGTAAAACAGTATTTAAATATGCTGTGTCTAATATGGCTGATGCCAGTACCAAAATCTTAGAACGTAACAATCTAACAGGAGATGACGTAGATTGGTTAGTTGCTCACCAGGCTAATAAACGAATTATTGACGCAACTGCTAATCGAATGGGACTTGACGAAAACAAAGTCCTTATGAATATACAGCGATATGGTAATACCACCTCGGCCACCTTACCATTATTGTTGCATGATTATGAAAAACAACTCAAAAAAGGAGATAATATCGTGTTTGCCTCTTTCGGAGGAGGCTTTACATGGGGTTCTATTTATCTGAAATGGGCCTATAATTCCTAAACAACTAAACACACAATACCCAATATTATGGATTTAAAAGAAATTCAGAATTTGATTAAATTCGTAGCCAAGTCAGGGGCCAGCGAAGTAAAATTAGAGATGGATGACGTTAAAATCACCATCAAAACTGCATCAGACGACAGCAAGGAAACGACAATTGTTCAACAGATTCCTGTTGGTAGCGCAGTTCCTGCCCAACCTGCACCAGTACAAGCTGCTCCAACACCAGCTGCCCCGGCGGCACCTGCAGCGACTGAAAAACCTGCAGAAGACGATTCAAAATATATTACAATCAAATCTCCTATCATTGGAACTTTCTATAGAAAACCTTCTCCAGACAAACCTACTTTTGTAGAAGTTGGAGACAGTGTAAAAGAAGGAGATGTACTTTGTATTATTGAAGCGATGAAGCTTTTCAACGAAATCGAAAGTGAAGTTTCTGGTACTGTAGTAAAAGTTCTTGTTGATGATTCTTCTCCAGTAGAGTTTGATCAACCTCTTTTCTTAGTAGACCCATCATAAGTAATCCCAAAATTCAAACACCAAATTCCAAAAGGTGAACAACCCTGGAATTTGTTTTTTGGACAATTGTAATTTTTAAGAAGTTATGTTTAAAAAAATTCTAATTGCAAATAGAGGTGAGATTGCCATGAGGGTAATCAGAACCTGTAAGGAAATGGGAATCAAAACTGTTGCGGTTTATTCTACAGCAGATGCCGAAAGTTTACACGTTCGATTTGCAGACGAAGCCGTTTGTATTGGACCAGCACCCAGTACCGAATCATATTTAAAAATGTCGAATATTATTGCTGCTGCAGAAATTACAAATGCAGATGCAATACACCCTGGTTATGGATTCTTATCAGAGAATGCCAAATTCTCTAAAATCTGTGAAGAACACCAAATCAAATTTATTGGGGCCAGCGCTGAAATGATTGACAAAATGGGAGATAAAGCTTCTGCAAAGTCAACCATGATCAAAGCAGGAGTTCCTTGTGTACCAGGAAGTGAAGGAGTTATTCCTGACTTCGAAACTTGTGTAAAAGTAGCTAAAGAAACAGGATACCCTGTGATGCTAAAAGCAAGTGCCGGTGGTGGTGGAAAAGGAATGCGTGCTATATGGAAAGAAGAAGACCTGCAAGCCGCATGGGAGTCTGCTAAACAAGAAAGTAAAGCTGCCTTTGGAAACGATGATATGTATATGGAAAAGCTTATCGAAGAGCCAAGACATATCGAGATCCAGGTAGTAGGTGATAGTAACGGGCGTGCTTGTCACTTGTCTGAAAGAGATTGTTCGGTACAACGTAGACACCAAAAACTTACCGAAGAAACTCCTTCTCCATTCATGACCGACGAATTGAGAGACAGAATGGGTGAAGCAGCTATCAAAGCAGCCGAGTTTATCAAATATGAAGGTGCAGGAACGGTAGAATTTCTTGTAGATAAACACAGAAACTTCTACTTTATGGAAATGAATACTCGTATTCAGGTAGAGCACCCTATTACAGAACAAGTTGTAGATTATGACTTGATCCGTGAGCAAATATTAGTTGCTGCAGGAGTGCCAATTTCAGGAAAGAACTACTATCCGCAATTGCACTCTATCGAATGTAGAATTAATGCTGAAGATCCTTATAAGGACTTTAGACCTTCGCCAGGAAAAATTACCAATTTACATATTCCAGGAGGACATGGTGTTCGAGTAGATACCCATGTATATAGTGGATACATTATTCCTCCTAATTATGACTCTATGATTGCCAAATTGATTACTACGGCTCAAACACGAGAAGAAGCAATCAATAAAATGAAAAGAGCATTAGATGAATTCATTATCGAAGGAATAAAAACTACTGTTCCTTTCCACAGACAACTTATGGATCATCCAGATTATGTTGCTGGTAATTATACAACAAAGTTTATGGAGGACTTTGAAATGAAAGAACCAAAACAACAATAATATTATCCAAAGCCTCTTAATAGAGGCTTTTTTTATGAATCTAAGCTATTGGGAATACAAAACATGGTTGTCCAATATCGACTTCACCATTATAGGTAGTGGGATCGTAGGACTTTCTTGTGCACTAAGGGTACGAGAAAAATTCCCTAATGCCAAAATTGTAATTCTAGAACGAGGTATACTGCCCAACGGTGCTAGCACCAAAAATGCGGGCTTTGCCTGTTTTGGGAGCTTATCTGAAATCTTGGATGACCTCAACAGCCACTCTGAAGAGGAGCTATTACAACTTGTTCAAAAAAGATATCATGGTTTAAGTTTGCTGCGAGAAACTTTAGGAGATCAAGCCATCGATTTTCAAGCCCATCAAGGGTACGAATTATTTGCCCAAAAAGACATAGCATTGTTTGAAGAATGTTTGTCTAGAAAAGAGGAAATTAACCAGTTGTTACATCCTATTTTTAAAAAAGACACCTTCTTCCTTTCAGAAAATCACTTTGATTTCAAGAATATTCATTCGCAGTATATTGTAAATCAGTTCGAAGGTCAAATTGATACCGGCAAGATGATGGATGCCTTGATACAGAAAGTGCATCAGCAAAATATCAAAATCCTAAGCGCTTGCCAAGTGACTCAAATTGAAGATCTTAACACTGCTGTAGAAATAAAAACCGAACATTTTACGTTCTATACCAACAAAGCACTTATTGCAACCAATGGTTTTGCCTCACAATTGGGCATTACCAAGGTGAAACCTGCCAGAGCTCAGGTACTGATTACCCAACCAATCAAAAATTTACATATCAAAGGCACTTTCCATCTGGATAAGGGGTATTACTATTTCAGAAATATCGATAACCGAATCCTATTGGGAGGAGGCCGAAATCTTGATTTTAAAACTGAAGAAACAACCCTATTAGAACAAACACCATTAATACAGAATAAATTAGAACAGCTTTTACATGAGGTGATTTTACCAGATACTAATTTTGAAATTGAGCATCGCTGGAGCGGCATAATGGGTGTGGGCAATCGTAAAAAGGCTATTGTTCAACCCATCTCTGATCATGTCTATTGTGGTGTGCGCCTGGGAGGAATGGGAGTTGCCATCGGCACTCAAGTTGGCACAGAATTAGCAGATCTTTTGTAATAATTGATGGTGTTATGAGAAAGTTTTTTCGGTTTATAGTCAAAAGTACGGTTGCATTTATTGTCATTAGTTTTTTATGGGTACTTGCCTACAAATGGATTGATGTACCTGCTACCCCTCTAATGGGTATACGTAAATTACAATCCGAGAAACAACACACCATTCAGCACAAATGGGTACCCTTATCCAAAATTTCTAAATCCCTACAGCTTGCTGTAATTTGCAGCGAAGATCAACGATTTATGGAGCACAACGGTTTTGACCAAGAAGCTATAGAAAAAGCACTCGCCGAACATAAGGCTGGCAAACGATTACGAGGTGCAAGTACGATCTCACAACAAACCGCAAAAAATGTATTTCTTTGGCCTCAGCGAAGCTGGGTGCGTAAAGGTTTTGAGGTCTATTTTACATTTCTGATCGAAAAGCTGTGGACCAAAGAGCGAATTCTTGAAATATATCTTAACAGCATCGAGATGGGAAACGGGATATATGGTGCCGAAGCAGCAGCAAAATTTTGGTATAACACCACCGCTGCTAATCTTAACCGAGAAGAAGCTGTTGCCATAGCTGCCATATTACCTAATCCTCGTAAATATCTTGCCAACCCTCCATCTTCTTACACCCAAAAAAGAGCGGAATGGATCTTTATTCAAATGCGTAATTATGGTACCTTAGTATTTGATAAGCCACAACAAAATGAATACAGAGAACATTAAACTTGAGCTATACAACCAATGCAAGCAGTATGTAGCTCAACGGTTAGAACGCATCCAACATACCATTAGTGATATCCAGGAATCCTTAACTTCTGAAACAAAAAGTACTGCGGGGGATAAGCATGAAACTGGTCGTGCCATGTTACAACTAGAACGTGAAAAAGCTGGAAAACAGCTTGCCGAAGTACAAAAGTTACAAGAAATACTAGCCAAAATTGATATTGCCATCTCCTCTCAACCTGCACATTTAGGAAGTTTGGTAACTACATCAAAAGGGAACTACTTTATAAGTATTTCTGCTGGTCAACTGCTGGTAAACAACACTTCCTATTTTGCTATTGCTGCTAATTCTCCTATTGGGCGTCTGTTATTAGGTAAAGTTCCCGAAGATCGTTTTGTATTCAACACTGCAGAAATTACTATACAATCAGTATCCTGATACTTTTTTGAATGGTGATTATATTCAAAAATAAAGATCCGTACTTTAAAATTTTATCAGTTATGGCATACCAAAATGATTTTAAGTAAATTGCTACCTCATAAATCATCATTGCTATGCGAAAGTTTTTTCTTTTCACCCTATTGGGATTGCTTCTATTTTCCTGCAAGCCCTATGAAACTACTAAAATTAGAAAAAATCAGATTACCTACGAGGATTTCAGAGCAGAACAACGATTATATCCTACCCAAGATGGTTTGATCAAATATATCGACAAAGGTGAAGGGCCTGCTATTTTGCTACTTCATGGTGTTCCTGCATCAGGCTGGTTATATCGTAAGATGATTGATCCATTGGCCAAAAAAGGATATCGTGTTATTGTACCGGATATGTTGGGTTATGGTTCTAGTGATTCTCCGGAAGGTTTTGAAATTTATAATAATGAAAACCATGCCAAGCGAATTCTGGAACTTATGGAATCTTTGGGTATCGAAAGCTGGACCCATGTTATGCATGATGCCGGTGGTTTATGGACTTGGGAATTGATCAAGCAAGACCCTGATAAAATTGAAAAGTTAGTAGTACTCAACACCATTATCTATGAAGAAGGTTTCTATCCTCCAGTTCGTATGAAACCTGGTGGCTTTGCCAAAACAGCAATGTGGGCCTATCGTAATGGAGTTACCACCAATACGCTATTAAAAAAATTGTTCAAAGAAGGTTTAAAAGAAAATACTCTTAACCCAGTGGATGTCGAAGGGTACAAAACACCTTTGCTGGAAGGTAAAACTGATGCGATGTACTACTTCTTCAGTCAAACGTGTAATGACCTTCCGGATTATAGTGAAGTATTCGAGAATGTAAAAGTTCCTGTTTCGGTAATCTGGGGAATACACGATACTATGCTGCAGTGGCCTCCACAAGAAAACAGAGCGGCAAATGCCCTGGGTGTTAGGCCCGAAGATATTCATTTTGTAGACGAAAAACATTTTATTCAGGAAACCAAGGCACAGGAAATTACCTATAAAATCCTGGATTTTATGAAAAAATAATGGGTTAATTAAAACTTAATCCATTAATCCAACTTTTCAGCTCCATTTTAAAAATGGTCCCGTTAATCAATTCTTGAATCTGGTGAATTTCTTGTCGGTTAACCGCAAGATCAATTTTATCCGATGGTGTTCTTAATAACAAGGATCGACAATGTTCTGGATCCATACACTCACTACAACATTGCGATTGAATGGTATTGGTGCAGGAGTCCGAAAAGTCTTTTAACTCATTAAGCGTTAGTAAAAATCCAATATCTCTAAACACCAATTGTACTTTGGGTGTATTGGTCTGCGTTTCTTTCTTCCAGAAGAAGGAAATACCAATTTCGTTGCTGAATATTTTATCAATAGGGCTCATTCTGAATCTATTTTGATTCAAAAATACACATTATTTATAATCAATCTAAATAAAAATAAGTT
The DNA here is from genome assembly GCF_055808215.1 of Aquimarina sp. KJ22-3. NCBI lineage: Bacteria > Pseudomonadati > Bacteroidota > Flavobacteriia > Flavobacteriales > Flavobacteriaceae > Aquimarina > Aquimarina sp. KJ22-3. Next base: position 5,334,657 of record NZ_CM147859.1, read on the forward strand.
AATTTATATCTTTTAACTTCAGTTGTAAAGATACCTGCCCGTTCCATTCATTTTCGTCAATCGAATATGCAGCTTTAAACGAATTATTTCCTGTAATCAAGTTTTGCTTTGCTCCCAAACCAAAACCTATGGCACCCACGGCAATTTTATTTTTTTGCAAAGCACATTTTAGATGCTTGTCATTTGCACCCACGCATTTTCCGTACCCTGTATCTTTTACACCCTCGGTCATAAACACGGGAGTCATATTACCTGGACCAAATGGAGCAAACTGTTTTAGAATTCGATAAAACTTTGGGGTAATTTGAGTAAGCTCGATCGGCATATCCACCGTGATTTCAGGAGTTAATAATTTTTTATCAATAGTAGATGCCACCACAGATTCAAACTTCTCTTTGAAAGCCTCATAATTTTCTTCCAGCAAAGTAAGTCCGGCAGCATATTTATGCCCACCAAACTGTTCGATATAATCCGTGCAAGCGTTTAGGGCTTCGTATACATCATACCCTCTTACCGATCGTGCCGAGGCCGCCAATTTATCTCCACTTTTGGTGAAAACTAATGTTGGTCGGTAATAGGTTTCTGTGAGCCTAGACGCAACAATACCAATAACTCCCTTATGCCAGTTTTCCTGATAAACAACCGTGGTATATCGCTCTTCTTCCTGATTGTCTTTGATCTGCTGTAAAGCCTCCTCAGTGATTTTCTTATCTGCCTCTTTACGATCACTATTATACAATTCAATTTCTGAAGCAAATTGTAAAGCGGTCTGTAGATCCGTCTCTGTAAGCAGATTAACCGCGTGCAAACCGTGTTTCATTCGCCCGGCAGCATTGATTCTAGGTGCAACAAGAAATACCAGGTCAGTAATGGTTAGGGTAGTTTTGTTTGCCTTAGACAACATCGCTTTAAATCCAGTCCTTGGATGAGCATTGATTACCTTTAATCCAAAATGTGCCAGGGCTCTATTTTCTCCTGTGATAGGGACAATATCAGCTCCAATTGCTGTAGCCACCAAATCCAAATAAGGCAGTAGGTCTTCTATAGTTTGATCGTATCTTGAAGCCAGCGCCTGAATTAACTTAAACCCCACACCACAACCGCATAACTCTTTATACGGATACTCACAATCGCTACGTTTTGGATCCAAAACTGCTACGGCGTTAGGTATTTGCTCTCCTGGTCGGTGGTGATCACATATCACAAAATCAATTCCTTTCTCCTTGGCATAGGCCACTTTTTCAATGGCTTTTATCCCACAATCCAGGGCTATAATTAATGAAATATCATTATCATGTGCATAATCTATCCCCTGATAAGAAACTCCATATCCTTCTTGATATCGATCGGGGATGTAGGTGGCCACTTGGGGCGTTAAAGTAGAAAGATAAGATGACATCAAGGCTACCGAGGTAGTCCCATCTACATCATAATCCCCATACACCAAAATATTCTCCTCATTGCGAATTGCGGATTCGATTCTATCTACTGCACGATCCATATCTTTCATCAAAAAAGGATCATGTAAATCATCGAGAGATGGTCTAAAAAATTTCTTTGCCTCCTCAAAAGTTTCTATACCTCTTTGCACAAGCAAAGTAGCAATTATGGTATCTACATTAAGGCGTTCTGCCAAAGCATTTACAATCGAAGTATCAGGGGTGGGTTTTAGTGTCCATCTCATGGGTGTAATCTATTCCAAACAATTAAAAATACAAAGTACAAAAAACATCTTCATCATCATGTATTTGGGTATTAGTTTTGTATTTTGCCTTTCTAAAATTTTAGATTAAACTCAAAAAAATATACACATGCCATTAGTAACTCCACTATCTCCAGAACACGATCTGGAAACCAAAAAACTAGCAGAATTTTTTAACGAAACTCTTGGTTTTTGCCCTAACTCTGTGCTTACCATGCAGAGAAGACCTGCTATTTCAAAGGCATTTATCAACCTTAATAAAGCGGTAATGGCTAATGAGGGCCGAGTGACCTCTGCTTTAAAACGTATGATTGCTTGGGTAAGTAGTAATGCTACAGGATGCAGATATTGCCAGGCTCATGCTATTCGTGCTGCAGAGCGATATGGTGCCGAGCAAGAACAATTAGATAATATTTGGGAATACAAAACGCATCCTGCATTTAGCAATGCGGAGCGTGCTGCACTAGACTTTTCTTTGGCCGCCTCAGTAACCCCTAATGCTGTTGATGCCAAAATCAAAGAAGAATTATACAAGTATTGGGACGAAGGTGAGATTGTAGAAATGCTTGGTGTAATTTCTTTATTCGGGTATTTGAATAGATGGAACGACTCTATGGGAACCATTGTTGAAGAAGGTGCTATAGAATCGGGTGAACAATACCTCGGCAAACACGGCTGGGAAAAAGGAAAACACGTGTAGACGTCACTCCTGATCAACATATAAAAATTAGGCTGTATGAGTTATTCACTTATATGGCCTAATTTTATTTACGAAGATAGTATCGATAACTACGATAGAGTAAAAAAATGGTTGTTACAAGAATACATATCGCCCATAGCCAATAAGTTCCTGATAGATGAGCAGCTATCATTTGTGTATCCGAATAGTGTATCTTTCCACTTCTTTCAAATTGTTTGGTAAACAAATATCCCGTTTGCAAATAGGTGCTCAATACACATTGTGTACCCAAAAACAATAGGGTAAATGCTTCAAGATTTCGAATTCTTAGTATGGCCACAAAAAACAAAATAGCAGCAAATACACTTAAAATAACCAGTGCCAGTAGGTCATGAATCCAAATGCATAAGGATAATACCATAATCAGCAGCAATACCCATAAAGTAATTTTGGAGGCTATTCGATTTTTTGCAGCAGTAATCATAATCGCTCCAGAAATAGCTGGTCCTAACAATCCTCCTGCAGCTGTAAGTGCTCTAGCCAGATCATAGTTTACATAGCTGTTCTCTACATTAGAATAAGCTACTCCACCTCCGTTTTCGTAAATCTCCAGATAATAAAATTTACCTCCTAATAGTATAGCAGTAAGACCATGCCCCATTTCATGAAACCAGGTACCTAATAGCAAGAAAGGATACTGTATCACTCCAAAATAGGGTAATTGCCACAATAAGAAAACCAATAGGCTAATACCTATGATGGTAAACAACGATTTACGTTTCAATGACTTTTGCTTTAAGGATTACTTTAGTATCAATAACGCTTACACTAATGTATTATTGAAAGTAATTCTTTTGTAACGTATGTTTGGTTAGTCTTTTTATAAACCGTATCGCTTACTTTTTAACCAGTGGGTCTTGATCAAAAGAAACCCCATCCCATCCCGTTTTCATAAAATTACGGATGTTTTGATGGTCAACACCTTCTGGGGTTTGTAGTACATCTCTATAGTACTGCCCAAAACAATATAAAGTCTCTTCTTTACTTAATTGTTGAAGTTGTGCAAAGCTCAATAATTTACAGGACCCAGAATTTTCTCCCTCTTTGTTAACCACTTCTCCATTTTTGAAAGCACTTGGTGTAAAATCAAAATGCTCTTCGATAACGTTCATGGTATCCTCAAAGGACAGTTGTTGGGGTTGTTCTTTTACTTTGGATATGAATTGAGATATTGTCATTTCTAGAATTTAAACAGGTTTTTTTATGTTATTGCCTTCTTAACCATACTTTGAAGTACAGGAAGTACATCCATGGCAAACCAAGGGTTTTTTGTAAACCAAAAACGATTTCTTGGTGACGGGTGAGGCAAAGTAAAATACTTGGGTAAATATTCATGATACGCCCGAACCGTTTTGGTAAGATTGTTTTTTACATTTTTTTGGAGATAGTGCTTTTGAGCATACTGTCCGATAAGGATGATTAATTCGATATTGGGCATATGATCGAATAATTTTTGATGCCAAAGCGGTGCACATTCTGGTCGTGGAGGCAAATCTCCACTTTTTCCTTTTCCGGGATAACAAAATCCCATAGGGACAATGGCGATCTTGGTTTCATCATAAAACACCTCATCCGAAACATCAAGCCATTTTCGAAGTTGCTTTCCACTTTGATCATCCCAGGGCACACCAGAGGCATGTACTTTGGTTCCTGGTGCCTGACCAATAATTACAATTTTAGCTTCGGGGCGACCAGTGACTACTGGTCTGGGGCCTAAAGCCAAATGTTCGGCGCAAACATCACACGATCTAATATCTGAAAGTAATTGATCCACTATTTCTTTTTTCCTTCTACAACGATAACAATTTCCCCTTTAGGAGGTTTGGTTTCAAAATGAGATAATACTTCTTTGGCAGTACCGCGAATGGTTTCTTCATGTAATTTACTAAGCTCACGAGATACAGTAACTAATCGTTCGGCTCCAAAATATTCAACAAAATTCCCTAAGGTTTTGATTAGCTTATGTGGAGATTCATAAAAAATCATAGTTCTTGTCTCTTCTGCCAGAAACTTTAGTCGGGTTTGCCGTCCTTTCTTAACAGGCAAAAAGCCTTCAAAAACAAATTTATCATTGGGCAAGCCACTATTCACCAAAGCAGGCACAAATGCAGTTGCCCCTGGCAAGCATTCAACCGGGATTCCTTGCTCTACACAAGCTCGAGTAAGTAAAAAACCGGGGTCACTTATTGCAGGAGTACCAGCATCACTAATAAGAGCAATAGTATCTCCTCTTTGTAATCGCTGTACAATGTTATTTATCGTTTTATGCTCATTATGCATATGATGACTCTGCATAGGAGTGGCGATTTCAAAATGTTTGAGCAGTTTGCCACTAGTGCGGGTATCTTCTGCCAAAATAAGATCAACTTCCTTTAGCACTTTGATCGCTCTAAAGGTCATATCTTCTAAATTACCAATTGGAGTAGGAACAATATATAACTTTGACATTAAGGTCTCACTTTTTTACCAACCGCATAAGATACAATCAAAATAACAATTGCATATACCGACAATCCTACTGGATGCCCAGCATAATGATGTGCAAGACTTGCCAATACCAGATCAAAAAAGAAACCAGCATACGCCCATTCTTTTATCCATTTAATTTGATTGGTCAAAATGGCTACTATCCCTAATATCTTGGCTATTGCCAAAGGAATAACGATATATGTTGGATAATTGAAACTTTCAAAAAAACCTTTGATCATTTCAGTCTTAAAAAAATACATCTGTGCAGAATACAACATAATGGCACACAGGGCAACCGTAGTTATCCAATAAACTATCTTCATAAATATTAGATTTGTGTTTAGTTTTCGTATTTACTGAGTACAACATCCATAAAGCGATCTTCATACTCTTCTTTTCCTTCCCAATTGTTATAATCAGGCTTTACCATCGAGCTGATAAACTCTTCGGCTCCTTTTTTATCGCTTATCGTATTCAACTGAGAAAGCACACGATTATAATCTGGCGTACTCCCTTCAAAAAGATGTTTGATAAAGGCCAAACGATCATTCAATCCGATATGGATATCTTTCCGCAATTGCTCATTCAGAGATTTTGGTTTTTCGCGATCTTCAGGTTTGTCTAACTGTGGAGTAACATCATCCATATCAATTTTTTTATACTCTGGTATAGACGTCAAAGTATCTGAAAGTGTTTTTACTTCTTCACTGGTATCTGAAGCTGGTACAAATAAATCCTCACTTACTCTGGCATTAATTTCCTCGATCACTAATTCTGGTTTCTGATCCAAAGAAACTGGCTCTTGTTCCTTTACTTCCTGATGAGCATTTTGAGAAGAGGGCTCTGAAATACTTTTTTCAATTTCTGAAGGTGGTGCAACAGGTACTGCTGCAATCGATTCTTTTTCCTTAAAAGTATTTGGTCCTTGTTCTTCGATCGCCTTATAGATTTGTCCAATAGTTGGTTGTGGCCCAGCAAAATGATCTTCGGCAAAATTTAAAATGGTTAGTTTTTCATACAACTTTCTTGCCTCTTCTTGCAACTGTGGTAATGTGGATCTATCTTTTAATTGTAATATTCGGTGAGCAATACTTATCAATTCAGCTTCCAATTTCTTCTTCATAACTTTCTTATACGTTTGCGATACTGCTTTTGGTTTTTTAATAAATTTACCTCATCTTTTAGGTAAGGAAAAAGGGATTTCTTTAATTGATTCTGAAAAGTACAAAATGTTTCTCGAAAATACGGTAAATCATAAAGAGCAATTTGGGTGGATAGAAGTAATATGTGGTTCGATGTTTTCTGGGAAAACGGAAGAATTGATCCGCCGATTGAAACGTGCTCAATTTGCGAAACAAAAGGTTGAAATATTTAAGCCTGCCATAGATGTTCGTTATGATGATGAAATGGTGGTTTCGCATGATGCCAATGAGATTCGATCAACTCCTGTTCCCGCAGCTGCCAATATTCGCATTCTAGCAGATACTTGTGATGTAGTAGGGATCGATGAGGCTCAATTTTTTGATGATGAAATTGTAGCCGTTTGCAATGATCTGGCCAATAAAGGAATCCGAGTAATTGTTGCAGGATTGGATATGGATTTTAAAGGCAATCCTTTTGGCCCTATGCCCGCACTTATGGCAACAGCAGAATATGTGACCAAAGTACATGCTGTATGTACTCGTACAGGAAATCTGGCACAGTACAGTTATCGAAAATCCAGAAAAGACGATTTGGTCCTGTTAGGAGAAACTGAAGAATATGAGCCTCTAAGTAGAGCAGCCTATTACAAAGCTATGCTTAAGGAAAAGGTGAAAGGTATGGAAGTAAAGGACCCAAAGGAAATATCAAAAAACTCAGAAAACACGAATGAGTAGTACCCAAGAAACTGTTTTAGAAATTCATCTATCCCACCTTACTCATAATTTTAATTATCTAAAAAGTAAGGTAGCTTCTGATGTTAAAATGCTTGCTGTCGTGAAGGCCTCTGGTTATGGAAGTGACGCTACTGTTATTGCCAAACATCTTGAAACGTTGGGAGCTGATTATTTTGCAGTGGCCTATGTTTCTGAAGGTATTCTTTTGAGAGAAGCCGGAATCACAACGCCTATATTGGTATTGCATCCGCAGCCTATTAACTTCAAAAAGTTGATCAATCATCAACTAGAGCCAAGTTTATATAGCCCCAGAACACTTAGAGAATTTATTAAAGTTGCCGATTCGTTAGATCAACAAGAATATCCTGTTCATATTAAATTCAATACCGGTCTCAATCGAATAGGCTTTTGGGAAAACGATATTGATTACATTTTTGAACAGCTTGAAAATACAAAGGCAATAAAAATTAAAGCATTACTTTCTCATCTGGCTGCCAGTGAAGATCATGAAGAAAGAGCTTTTACATTAGATCAAATACATACATTTCAAAAAATAGCTGAGAACATCAGTAATCGACTAGGGTACCAACCTATATTACATCAATCTAATACCTCGGGCATATTGAACTATCCCGAAGCACATTTTGATATGGTAAGAACCGGTATCGGTCTGTACGGATATGGTAATGAAGCCAAATTTGATACGCAGTTAAAACCAGTTGCCTCGTTAAAATCAGTCATTTCTCAAATTCATAAGTTAGAACCAGGAGAAAGTGTAGGTTACAATCGCGCCTATAAAGCTCCAGGATATGTAAAAACTGCTACTATCCCTATTGGACATGCAGATGGTATAGGTAGATTCTTCGGGAACAAAAAAGGATTTGTAACGATCAATAATAAGATGGCCTACATCATTGGGAATGTTTGTATGGATATGATTATGGTCGACATTACCGACATTGATTGCAGAGAAGGTGACGAGGTTATTGTTTTTGATCATACTTCGAATGCTGCAAAAATTGCAGAACACTCAGGCACTATCTCTTATGAGTTATTAACTGCCATCTCGCCCCGGGTAAAACGTGTAGTTGTCGACAATTCTTGACGTTTATCGAAAAAGCGTTTTTAAAATCATTTCTCCTATTCTAGGTGTAAATTAATTTTTGTTAAATTAGACCTATACTAACTACATTAATCTAAACATATGGGATTCTTTAAAGATTTTAAGTCCTTTCTTTTGAAAGGTGATATCGTAAATCTTGCTACTGCAGTAATCGTAGGGGGAGCATTTGGAAAAATAGTGACATCTTTTACGAATGATGTATTAATGCCACCTATTGGATTGCTATTAGGCAAAGTGAATTTTACAGATCTTAAATTTCAACTTACCGAGGCTTCTGTTAATGAAGCTGGCGAAGCTATCGCTCCTGTAACTATTAATTATGGTTCTTTTGTTCAAACGGTGATTGATTTCATCATTATTGGCTTTTGTATTTTTATGGTATTGAAAGCCTATGAAAGATCACAGAAAAAAGAAGAAGAAGCTCCAGCACCACCAGCAGGACCAACTCAAGAAGAGTTGTTAGCAGAAATCAGAGATTTGTTGAAGAAACAATAATCTCGACCATTTTTAGAATGAATTATCTATAGCGACCGCTATACTACATATTCTAACTAAACCACCCATACCAGGGTGGTTCTTTTTTACAATTTGTTTATTATATAACAAATAATCTTATTTTTTATATTTTTTGTGTAATTTCTTGTGGTCTTCAAAATATTCCTCACATTTGCTGGAATTTAAAAGAGTTTATACGACTTTTGTATTTCTAAAAAGAATAAAATTCATGAAAGTAGCTGTAGTAGGTGCTACCGGACTGGTAGGAACCGTAATGTTAAAAGTATTAGAGGAAAGACAATTTCCTGTAACCGAGTTAATCCCTGTAGCATCAGAGCGATCTGTAGGTAAAAAGATTTCTTACAAAGGTGATGAATACACTGTAGTAGGGCTTTCTACTGCTATCGAAATGAAACCGGATGTTGCCTTATTCTCTGCCGGAGGAAGTACTTCTTTGGAGTGGGCTCCAAAATTTGCAGATGCCGGTATAACAGTAATCGACAATTCATCGGCTTGGAGAATGGACCCTACCAAAAAGTTGGTAGTTCCTGAAATTAATGCCAAAACTTTGTCTGCAGATGACAAAATTATTGCCAATCCTAATTGCTCAACCATACAAATGGTGATGGCATTAGGACCTTTGCATGATCAATATAAAATTAAACGAGTTGTAGTTTCTACTTATCAATCGATTACAGGAACTGGGGTTAAAGCAGTGCAACAGCTAGAGAATGAATATGCAGGTCAAAATGGCGAAATGGCGTATCCTTATCCAATACACCGCAACGCAATACCACATTGCGATGTATTTCAGGACAACGGTTATACCAAAGAAGAAATGAAATTGGTAAACGAAACTCAAAAAATTCTTGATGATCGCACTATCGCCGTGACCGCTACCGCTATTAGAATCCCTGTGGTTGGAGGGCATAGTGAGAGTGTAAATCTTGAGTTTGAAAATGAATATGTTGAAGGCGATGTAAGAACATTATTGAATGAAACTCCGGGAGTAACTGTACAAGACAACCCAGATACAAACACTTATCCTATGCCAATTTATGCCGAAGGGAAAAATGATGTGTTTGTAGGTAGAATACGTAGAGATCACTCTCGAGAAAATGCATTAAATATGTGGATCGTTTCTGATAATTTGCGCAAAGGAGCTGCCACAAATGCAGTACAGATTGCAGAATATTTAACCGAAAATAATCTTATTGGTTAAACACCATTATACAATTTCTCAAAGTCCCTTGTTATTGAAAAAATAGCAAGGGATTTTCTTTTTATATCCACTTGTACAAAAAGTAAGATTTGTAAGGTTGCTAACATTTCCTCCTCTAATACAGTAATTTAATCACAAAAAAATAACATAATGAATAAGTTAATTTTAATTTTAAGAATACTGTTGGGAGCGATGCTAGTCGTTTTCGGAATCAATAAATTTATAGGCTTTCTGCCTGACTTCGAATTTGCAAATCCAGAAGCCGGAGTGTTTTTTGGAGCATTAGCTAGTAGCTATGTTTTAAAAACTGTTGGTCTAATCGAGATCATTGTTGGTTTTTTACTTCTTATTGGTAAAGCAGTTCCTTTTGCCTTGATATTATTGGCACCTATCTCTGTAAATATCATCTTATTTCACGGTACCCTCGACCCTCCAAATATTGGTCCCGCCATATTTGTATTTCTTGTCAACACTTTCTTAATATTTAAATTTTGGGATAAGTATAAACCTCTTTTCTAAAACCAAAATTTTTTGTTTCTTACAGAAATTTCCGACTGCCTTTGTATACTAATCCTACAGGTCGCTAAACCCCAAAGCATCCTGGAAGAAAAACATTTTTCTTCGTAGATTCGTGTACGGGCAGTCTTTTTTATATTTTCTTTAGCATTTAGCCACGCTTCTTTTGATAGATTTGTGTATTATTCTAACGAATTCTCATCATGAAAAACACACTCTTTGTGCTATTTGCCCTAATTTTTATGGCAGCCTGCAAAAACGAATCAAAAGAACAACCCAGTAAAAACCAAATTGCATTGAATTATCCTGAAACCAAAAAAGTTGATACCGTAGATACTTATTTTGGAACTGAAGTGAAAGACCCTTACCGATGGTTAGAAGATGATCGAAGTGAAGAAACCGGAAAGTGGGTAGAAACACAAAACAAAACTACTTTTGGGTATTTGGAAAACATCCCTTTTAGAGAAGACCTCAAAAAACGTCTTTCTGATCTATGGAATTATGAAAAAGTCGGATCTCCTTTTAAAGAAGGTGACTACACTTACTTCTATAAAAATGATGGTCTTCAAAATCAATATGTAATCTATAGGTTTAAAAATGATGGTGATGAGCCTGAAGTATTCTTAGATCCTAATACGTTTAGCGAAGACGGTACTACATCATTAGGTAGTGTAAGTTTTTCTAAAGATGGAAAACTAGTTGCTTATGCCATTTCTGAAGGAGGTAGTGACTGGAGAAAAATAATTATCAAAAATGCTGAAACCAAAGAAGTCATAGAAGACACTCTTATTGATGTAAAATTTTCGGGTATGTCCTGGAAAGGTAATGAAGGATTCTATTATTCTAGCTACGATAAGCCAAAAGGAAGTGAACTTTCTGCCAAAACTGATCAGCACAAAGTGTACTATCACAAATTAGGCACCAAACAAAAAGAAGATGAATTAATTTTTGGAGGTACACCAGAACAAAAACATAGATATATTGGTGGAGGTGTAACCGAAGATGATCGATACCTTATTATTTCTGCAAGTGTCTCAACTTCTGGAAATAAATTATTCATCAAAGATCTAACTAAACCCGATAGTGAATTAGTAACCATTCTGGATCATACCGATAGTGATACCTATATCATCGAAAATGTAGGATCAAAACTATATCTGGTTACCAACCTAAATGCGCCAAATCAAAAAATAGTTACTGTAGATGCAGCAAACCCAACCCCAGAAAATTGGAAAGATTTCATTCCGGAAACTGAAAATGTACTAAGTCCAGGTACTGGTGGAGGATATTTCTTTGCAGAATATATGGTGGATGCCGTTTCTAAAGTATTACAATATGATTATGACGGAAAAATGATTAGAGAAGTAAAGCTTCCTGGAGTAGGAAGTGCAAATGGTTTTGGAGCCAAAAAAGAAGATAAGGAACTATACTATTCGTTCACTAATTATAAGACGCCTTCGAGCATTTACAAATACAACATCACCGACGGAACATCTGAATTATATCGCAAACCTAAAATCGATTTTAATCCGGACAATTACGAAAGTAAGCAGGTATTTTATACTTCAAAAGATGGCACCAAAGTGCCTATGATTATTACGTACAAGAAAGGTATCGAACTTAATGGTAAAAACCCAACATTACTTTATGGGTATGGCGGTTTTAATATCAGCCTAACTCCTTCTTTCAGCATTGGTAATGCGGTATGGATGGAGCAAGGAGGAATTTTTGCGGTACCTAACCTAAGAGGTGGAGGAGAATATGGTAAAAAATGGCATGTAGCTGGGACCAAAATGCAAAAACAAAATGTTTTTGACGATTTTATTGCAGCTGCAGAATATTTAATAGAAAACAAATATACCTCTAGTGATTACCTAGCAATAAGAGGAGGTTCAAACGGAGGATTATTGGTTGGTGCAACAATGACACAAAGACCTGATCTTATGAAAGTAGCACTTCCTGCGGTAGGTGTACTAGACATGCTACGCTATCATACGTTTACTGCTGGTGCAGGATGGGCATATGATTATGGTACCGCCGAGGACGATAAAGAAATGTTCGACTATTTGAAAGGATACTCTCCTGTACACAATGTAAAAGAAGGAATAGAATATCCTGCTACCTTGGTTACCACCGGAGATCATGATGATCGTGTGGTACCTGCGCACTCTTTCAAGTTTGCTGCAGAATTGCAAGACAAACAAATTGGGAACAATCCTACATTAATCCGTATTGAAACCAATGCAGGACATGGAGCGGGGACTCCAGTTAGCAAAACCATCGAGCAATTCGCAGATGTTTTTGGATTCACATTGTACAATATGGGATATGAGGTATTGCCTGAAAAAGTGACTGACGATATCAAAGGATAAATTCAAAAAACACTCCCTATACTTAAAAAATCCATTTCTTTAAAAAGAAGTGGATTTTTTTCTTCAAAAACTTCATCAAAGTTCAATATCTTTGAATATGCTTGCAATTCACAATCTTTCTTTTGCTTACAACACCATCCCTGTTCTAAAAAATATCAACTTTACGATTGAACCAGGCCAACACATCGCCCTTATTGGTGCTAGTGGCTGTGGTAAAAGCACCTTGTTGAAAGTCATCTATGGATTGTTACAGCCCAACGAGGGGGAATTATTCTGGAAAGATAAAAAGTTACTTGGCCCCCTTTATAATCTAGTCCCAGGTGAAGAAAACATGAAATATCTTTCGCAAGGATTCGAATTACAACCCTTCAGAACTGTTGCAGAAAATATAGGACAATATTTATCCAATTTCGAGCTTGAGTTAAAGCAAGGAAGAGTAAATGAATTACTCGAAATTGTTGAAATGACAGATTTTGCAGCGACCAAAGTAGAAAATCTAAGTGGCGGGCAAAAACAACGCGTGGCACTTGCCAAAGCCCTAGCAAAAAAACCAGAAGTACTGCTTTTGGACGAGCCTTTTCATAACATAGATAATTTCAGAAGAAATTCTTTACGAAGAAATCTTTTCAGGTATCTCAACAGAAACAATATTACCAGTATTACTGCTACACACGACAAAACCGACATCCTTTCATTTACCAACGAAACCATTGTCATCCGTCAAGGAGAAATTGTGGTCAAAAAACCAACTCAAGAATTGTATCAAAACCCACAAGATTACTATATCGCGTCTCTTTTTGGCGAAGTAAATCAAGTAGCACTTTCTTTGTTGGGTCATAATAGTCAGGAGAATATTCTAGTATATCCTCATGAAATATCCATTGATCAAAACTCCTCTACAAAAGTAAGAGTAAAGAATTCTTATTTTAATGGAAGTCATTATTTGGTGGAAGCTGTTCTCGATCAATCCATATTTTTCTTCACCCATACCTCAGCGCTCAAAGCACCAGAATCTGTTGGTATTCATGTTGATGAAAAAGCACTTCATCGTACAATATCTCTTTAATAAGATCCTCTAGAGACTTTCCTTTTTACCATATCATACGACAAGTATGCTTTATGTATTCTTTTACCCCATATATGTACTCCAAAAGTACTCTTTCCACACATAATTAACTACGTTTACAAAATAACCAATATAAATATTCACGCAAAAAAATTAAACATGAGACGTAAACTTTACATGCTTACCCTACTCGCCATTTTTTCTACGACGATTACCGTACAATCCCAACAATGGAATCCCAGACCAGGTTGGAAAGACAGCTTTGAAGCCAATGGATTTTGTTGGTGTGATTCTAATTTGGATCATGGAATTGCCAATAAAACCGTTACTATTAACAATACCGCGTACAGCGTGGTTGATATCTGTGACGAACTTAAAAAACACCCCAATTATCGTGCTTACCAAAATGGAGATCCCATTTATAATGACATACAATGTGGTAATGGACCATTTAACGACGCACCAGACGAACCTGGCTGCCCAGGGAGAGTAGATCTGGGTCCAGAAGGATGTGATCAAATCGGACCCAAATGGGATATGGCTTGGTTATCGAGTAGACCGAGGTTTAATGGAGACGGCGGAACCGATGGAGGTGACGGTGGAGATGATTTGGGCGAAATAGGAATGGCAGGAACCGGTGGCAGTGGACAAGGAGAAGGCCCAAAACTACGAGTGCTTTTCCCCACCTTGAATAAACGATTAGTAGCTCCTGCAATTTTTACCGTAGAAGCAGAGGCTACAGACGCAGACGGGGTGAAAGAAATACAACTAATTATCGATGGACAATTGGTGAGAGTGGAACGATTTGCTCCCTATTTATGGAATGACCGCGGACAGGATAATGCTTTAGCCAATCTACCTGTAAAGAATTATCTTCTTGAAGTAAAAGCCTATGACAACAAAGGGAATGTCTCTGTCGTTGATATTTTGGTTTATGTAATTCCTGAAGGCACAGATAGTTCGCCTAATACTAATATTGCGATTTTGGGGCAATCTATTAATAAATATGTAAGTGCCGAAAATGGTTCTCGATCGATGAGAGCAAATCGCAATACCGCAGGGGTAGAAGAACGATTTACTTTCGAATCTCTTGGTAATAACCAATATGCGATCAAAGGCAAAAATGGTAAATATGTAAGTTCTGAGAACGGAGCCAAAGCTATGAATTGTAACCGTAATGCGGTGGGAGCCTGGGAAAAATTCGTTTTGGAACCCTTAGGAAATGATCTCTATGCAATCAAAGGTAATAATGGTAAATATGTGAGCCATGAAAACGGAAAAGACAAAGGTGTTTTCTGTAATAGAACCAACATTGGTTCCTGGGAAAAATTCGTGATCCAGGGGTTAAATAATACTACAAGCAGAGCAAATCAAAACTTGATATCGGATTCAAAAAATATACGGCTGTTTCCTAATCCTTCTACTTTAGACAATCTCAAACTTCAGATTTCTGATGCTACCCACGAAACGTGCACTGTAGAAATTATAGATCTTAATGGAAAAAGGGTTACTTCTAAATCCATAACAATAGAAGAAAAGGGAAATCAAGTAATCGCTCTTAACGATTTAAAAAGTAATATAACAACTCAAGGATTATACCTGGTAAAAGTTACCCTTGGCGAAGCTGTTTTTGTAGAACAAATGCTCTTGAAATAAACCATCCTGGCAATCCACACTCTACAGGGCTGTATGCGCATGCAGCCCTACTTTTTTATTTACTCTGAAAGACGTTTTAGCGCTAATTTTTCTCCATCAAAAACGGCATAGGTGTAATGGGTAATCCAGTCTCCAAGATTTGTATATCTCGATGTTTCATTTAATTGAATTTCCATAGGTAAATGCCGATGTCCAAATACAAAATGATCTCGGTGTTTTTCTTCTAGTTTTCTTTTGCAATACTGCACCAACCACTCGTTATCCTCTCCTAAAAAGGTCACATCTTCATCTCCGGAAATTAGCTTATTTTTTACCGACAAATATTGCGCTAGTTTCACTCCAAGATCTGGGTGCAACCATCTAAAAAACCATTTTGCTACCGGATTGGTAAACACTTTTTTCATCCGTTTGTATCCTTTATCACCAGGACCAAGACCATCTCCATGGCCTATAAAAAAAGATACTCCATTATATTCGAACTCTTTGGGTTTGTGGTATACAGGAATATTGAGTTCTTCCTCAAAATAACCATTCATCCAGAGGTCGTGATTCCCAACAAAATAATACACCGGAATTCCTGAATCGGTAATTTCTGCAAGTTTTCCCAATGTTCTTGTAAAACCTTTGGGGACAACAGTTTTATACTCAAACCAAAAATCAAAAAGATCTCCCAATAAAAAAATGGCAGCTGCATCTTCCTTTACTTCGTCCAACCATTTTACAAATTTTTGTTCTCTTGGAAAACTTTTCTCCGATGTTGGAGCTCCCAAATGATTGTCACTAGCAAAGTAAATCTTTTTCCCCTTCGGAAGGTTCATAATCTGTGTTTATAAAATAAATATAGGCATTTATTAGAGCAGTGCAAGTTATTCATTATCTGACGCGTACCATTCGGCATACGATGTTTCAGTTTCCTGAAGCTTTAAAGAATGTAACTCGATAGTATCCGGTAACTTTTTCTTTATTTTTTGTACAAAATCAAGTACCATATTTTCGCTAGTAGGTTGATAATCTACCAAAATCACATTATGCCCTCTTTTTTCCAACTCTCTGGCCAATTCTACATGAGGGGTGTTTTTATTAAATACTGTGGCATGATCGAAAACATCTTCAATATCTTCCTTTACAATTTTTTTCAGGTCTCCAAAATCAATTACCATTCCTAATTTAACATGCGAGGTATCCGCAATAGGAGTTCCTATTACAGTAACACTCAACTTATAACTGTGTCCGTGTACATTTCTACACTTCCCGTCATAGCCATAAAGCGCATGACCTGTTTCAAAAGAAAATTCTTTCGTGATCCGAATTTTACTCATTCCTTGTATTAATTTGTGCAAAGTTACGGAAGATTACCTTCTTTTTCGCTTGTTTACAAAGTAAACTACAACTAATACTATTCCTAAAATAAGAAACAGTCCGTTTCCTCCTAAAAAGTTTAAAATATCCATTTTTATTTTTTGAATTTTTCAAGAGCTTTTCTGGTTGCATTGGATAATACCAATTCTCCAGAAATTGCTGCCCTTTCGGCTAATAAATCATCCCAATGTTCTGTCCCCTCCCAAATTGCTTTTTTCATTTGCTCTAAGGCTTGAGGGTTGTAACTCGCTAATTTTTCAGCCAATAATTGTACTTCTTTATCCAGTTCATTAATCTCTGAAAAAACTCTTGAATATAGTCCTTTTTCTTTGGCCCAATATGCATTCTTCCATTGCGAAGCCTCCCATGCTAAAGTCTCAAAAGCGGCTATTCCGATTTTTCTGGATACCGCAGGCTCGATCACAAAAGGACCTATACCTATAGTAAGCTCACTTAATTTTATAGACGCTGCTTCGGTTGCCAAGCAATAGTTGCAAGCAGAAGCTAATCCTACACCTCCACCAACAGTTTTACCTTGCACTCTTCCAATAATTGGTTTTTGACACTTTCTCATCGCATTGATTACATTAGCAAAACCTGAAAAGAATTTTTTTCCTTCTTCCAAATTCGTAATCGCAACCAACTCGTCAAAAGAAGCCCCTGCACAAAACGCTCTATCGCCTTCAGATTTCAAAATGATAACTCGTGTATTTTGATCATCTAATAATTTAATAAATGCTTGGGTCAATCTTTCTAATAATTCTGATGGGAACGAATTACTTGCAGGGTGACCAAATTCAATAGTGGTAATATAATTCTCGGTATGTACATATAAACTCCCATTGGTTCTATCGGTGGTACTCATCGTATCTGTTTTTGATAAAAGTATATAAAGTTTTGAAATTTTATAGTTCCAAGGAAGTAAGAAAACTTCTACTCAGACACCTCACAAAAAAAATTTAAAAAAAGTGGGTAACATATCATTTGATTGTAACACTATCTAATAAAGCAACATTTTTTTACTTAAGTGTAGTTGAAATACCGGGCAGCAATGGGGTTAGGCGTTGTCCGGTATATTTTTATACAAAGTGACGTTTTTAAATACGTATCACTACGTATTTCATTATATATCAACATATTCTATTTTTGAACCATGATAAAAAAGTATCTTGAAAAATACCGTTTAGAGCTTATAATGCTATCTACTTATCTGGTAACACTCTGGTTTGTGATCAAAGTAATCTTATCCCACCGCTAGTGGGATGTACTTTTTCTTAAATTTTACAACCAGAGATACTCCTCTTACCAGCATCCAAACAGAGATTGCTATCCACACTCCGTGCAGTTGCAAACCAAAATATCGGGTAATCAACAACGCAGGTACAAAGCCAAGGAATGTAGAGCCTACCAATACATTTCGAAGATATCCTGTTTCTCCCATACCCTTAAAAATACCATCTCCCACAAAAGCTAATGCATTGATTGGAAGCATAATGACCACGATATAGAAAAAATCGGTAAAAATGGATAATACTTCTGGATCTTTAGAAAAAATCAAGCCAAGTTGTTTAGGGATTAATACTGCTATTCCCCCTAAAAGACAAGCTACAATTACGCCATAAACCGTTACTTTTTTTGACATTGCAAAAAGCGTTTTGTAATCTTTGGCTCCCAATAACCTACCTCCCAAAATATTTCCCGCACCGCCATAACCATCAATAAAAAATGCGAAAAACAGCCATAACTGTATGGCAATACTATGTGCCGCTATAAAATTGGTTCCTAGACTAGTTGCTTCGCGTACTGCCAACATCAAAGTGGCGTTCAAGGCTAAAGATCGAATAAAAAGATTACCACTCATCACCAAGAAACGTTTCATTTCTGGATGCCAAAGCCCTTCCAATTTTAGAGAAACCTCTGTCTTTTTAAGCAGCAATATTAACGATAAAACAGCCATTAAGACTTGAGATATCAAACTAGCCCAGGCTGCTCCTTCCAGATTCATAGGATCCAATATACCTTCGATCCCATATACAAAAGCAAAATCCAGCGCTATATTAGCTACTACACCAATTAAGGCAATAATCATGGGCCAAAAGGTATTTTGTAGTCCTCGGAAAATACCAAAAATAGCAAAAACAAAAAGGGACAATGGAAATCCCCAAACTCGTATTCTGTAATAAGAAATACAGTATTCTAAAACCTTTCCCTTGGCTTCTAACAATTCGAAAATCTCTCTTATAAAAGGTACGGTTGCAATCAGTATGGTTATACTAAGTCCTATATTGAAAAGAATAGCTTGTGCAGGTAGTGTCTTTACTTCATCTAATTTTCCTGCACCCAGGTATTGAGAAATAATAGCCGAAATAACAGCTCTCGTTTGTGCCAAAACCCATATCAACATCGAAAGAAATGACCCTACAATACCAACAGCAGCCAAAGACTCTGTTCCGTATACGGGAATGTTACCTACTACAGCTGTGTCTGTAGCCGATAAAATAGGTTCTGCTATCCCTGAAACAATAGCCGGAATTGCAAGTCTATTGATATTTTTAAAACTGATTAATGCACTCATAGTATGAGCTCGTAACAATAAAAAGGATACTCGCTTTGTTTTGGAAAATATATATTTCCTAAACGTTGATATCCACGGGTTTCATAAAATTTTTGATTTCGTGTATTCTGACTAAAGGTATCTAATCGTACCGATTCATAGTTGTTCTTACGTGCATAATCCTCGGCAAAATCCATAAGCTGTTGCGCATATCCTTTTCCCCAATACTCTGGATCAACAGCTAATCTATGGATATATAGGTTATTGTCATTTTTGGTGAGCCATTCTATCGGGATGTACTCTTCATCCATGATTTCAGTCAATACTATGGTCCCAATAATGACTGCATCTTTTTCAAAAACATACAGTTCTTGTAATTGGATATCTTTTTCAAAACGCTCACGTTTTGGGTAATGCTCATTCCATTGATAGATCCCTTTGGCTATCATAGCTTGAGCACATGATTGTGTGAGTTTATGGATGACATCCAAATCAGATAATATGGCTTTACGAATCATATTTTTTAGGAAAATGCCAAAAGTACTAACTTTATATCTGCAATGATAGTTCTATCATTGGTTTACAGGGATTTTTAAAAAAACTTTAAGAAAACCACCTGATATCTTTATAGTTATCTCTACAACCAATCACTTTAAAATTGTAATTTTGTCACCTTAATCACAAATCAAATTATAGGGATGAAGAACATTCTTGTTCCAGTGGGCTTGTCTGAAAGTTCAATTAGTAACTCATTACTTCAATATGCGGTGGATCTAGCCAAAGAGCTTGGTGGAACGGTGTATGCAGTAGAAGTATTTAAAGAGCTACCCAGATCAGGTAGTTTGCCTTCGGTAAATGAAACTTTAAAAGAAATCAGCACATCTTCTATTGAAGAAAAGTTGAGTGCTCTTGACAAAAAAGGAGTAGAAGTGATCCCACTTCCTTTGGAAGGAGAGTTACTGGAAGCCATTCCACAATTTAATCTGGAACACGCGATTGATTTGATTGTTTTGGGTTCTGAAAGTAGTGACCTTAATAATCCATATTTTCTTGGTGAAACTTCTGGTAGTTTGGTTAAAAAAACCGAAATACCCGTCCTGATTATACCCTCACAACACAAATTTACACCCATCAAAACTGTACTCATGGCTGTAAAATCTGGTGTAGTAAAAAAGAAAAATGCTTTAACTCCTATCAAAGAAATTTTAACTACATTTGGCGCTGAGCTAAAGTTACTTCAAGTAAAAACTTCGGATTTTTTGCCTGAAGACTCAGAATTTCAAAAAGAACTAGGTGAGATTGTATCTACCTACAAATCTTCTGAAAATGCTACACTTTTTCAAGGTGTTTTGGAACATTTGAATGAGACCCATCCAGATCTTATTTGTGTTTTCAGAAGAAAGCGAGGTTTTTTCTCTAAGCTTTGGGAAGAAAACACCGTTCTTAAGAAAGATTTTGAAAGTAGGCTCCCATTATTGGTGCTTCGTGGTGCCGATTAATTCAAAAAGGGGATGTAGCTCAGCTGGCTAGAGCGTTTGACTGGCAGTCAAAAGGTCGTGGGTTCGAGTCCCATCTTCTCCACTTTTATCAAAACTTTAATCAAAGAGTTGCAAAAATCATTGCAACTCTTTCTTTTTTGATACCTCTTCAAAGGAAATCTTCTAGCTGAATATAAATCGTTTTGTAACCCTAGTAAAATCAGCGTAATTGTATATTAATTACCTGTTATATTTTTATAAATCTTGGTCTATACTTAAGGTATTTATAGCTGAAAAATAAGGCGTTGCGCCCATTAAGCCATATCTTTACACAAGAATTGAAAGTGCTCTTTGAACATATTACTTAATAGTTAATTTATAGGTATCAATCATTTGAATTCCCCCATCTTAAAACCGTATTCTTTTATGAAAAACTACATTCGTCATAGTATCATAGTAACCCTAATATCTTATCTATCTTTGTTGCCTTCAATATCCCAAACACTTGAAAAAAACAAAGAAGTATTAGTTAAAGGAAATGAAAAATATGCCTTCGAAGTTCCTTTAAAACAAGGAGAGTTTTTACAACTACATGTCGCACAAAAAGATGTCGATATTCAAGTTTTAGCATTATCACCACAAAAAGATACTTTAGAAACTTTTAATGACAACTCGAACGAATTGGAAGTCGTTGAGCAGTTGGCTACAACCGATGGGACTTATATTTTCGAAATCTCTCCATATATCCCCAAGCGTCTTACCGATTCAACCAGACAAAACTATATCAACAATATAGAAGGCTCTTATAAAATCACAGATTATATGATCCTTTCAGAAAAAGAATACAACGATAAACTCATCTTTGAAAAGGCACAACAAGACAGTGTGATTTCCTGGATTAAAAAGGAATCTATCACTTTAAAAGGGGTTAAGGCCGAAACGGGTTTACAGGATTTTTCTGATTTAAAGGAAATTCTAAAAGATAAAAAAGTAATTGGCCTGGGAGAAACCAGTCATGGCACCAAAGAAATCTTCCAGATGAAACATCGTTTTCTCGAGTTTTTGGTGAAAGAATTGGACTTTAGGATTTTTGCCATCGAAGCCAGTAATATAGGATGCAGACCCATAAACGACTATGTATTGTATGGAAAAGGGACCAGTAGAGAAGCTTTATCCTCTCAAGGATTTTGGGTATGGGATACCGAAGAGGTGATCGATATGATCGAGTGGATGAGAACATACAACGCTTCGGTTTCTAGTGATAAAAAAGTACAATTTTTGGGTATGGATACTCAGATGAACGCTTTGGATGCGGCTTATCAAAATGTCCAAGGGTACACTGATAAAATAAATACAGAATTGACGGGAGTACAAATTGACTCTTTGTTTAAAAAATTAAACACAAACGAGTATATCCCGGATTTTAAACCAGAGCGAGAAAAGTTGTACTCATTATTATCCTATTTGATTTTGAACGAACAAAGACTAATTAACATTACTGCAAATAGTGAGTATGACAGTGTTATTTATGATCTCAAAAAAATCATTCAAGGGGTAGAATCCAACGATGATGAACTACAAGCCAATACATCTTTTAATATAAGAGACGAATATATGGCACAGACTATTCTTGAGATATTACAAAATAAAGCATCTAATAACAAGTTAATGGTTTGGGCGCATAACGGCCATATCTCTAAAGATCCAAAAGAAAAGGCCAACGGTTATATAAGACCATTGGGGAGCGTATTGAAAGAATATCTTGGCGATCAATATTATGCAATTGGCTTTTCTACCTATAAGGGAAGTTTTCAAGGCTTGAATTATGTCGTTAAAGATCAAAATTACTCTGGGATTGAGTCATTTACCTTGGCGCCAGCAGATGTGGGTAGCATAGATTGGTATTTTGCGCAATCGCAAAAAAATATATTATTTATAGACCTTAATAAGAGTACAATACCGTATGCAATAACTCATACTTTCCTAAACAAAGACCTCTATTGCTACAGTGCAGGTGCTGGATGGAGTTTAGATTACACCACAAAGCCAATCCGAAAAAGAAAAGTTGGTAAAGCATTTGATGGTGTTATTTTTATCAAAGAGACTTCGAGTGCACACCTTACACCAAACGGGACAAATAAAATCCAAAAACGATTGCAAGCAATTGCAAATGAATAGTCCATTTCTCTTACTAAAATAATTGTTTAACTCCTTTCCAAAGAATTCATTTCCGAGTTTAAAACTTGATCATTGATAAAGGGAAAATAACTTGTCTAAAAACAGTTAAATCGCTATTGACTGATTTACCAATCGTTAATACCTTTACTAATAACGAATACCATAACTATTTTGAATTACATTCGAAATCATTGGTAACATTTCAACAGATGTTGACACATATGGTTAAAATGCATTTTGAATTTCAAAATGTACATAATGATCTAAGTTAAAAGATAGATCAATATCGGTTTTAACCAACGACTTAACTATTTTTTAATTTTGCGAGATCCATAGTCCAGAGTCTGCAGTATTAATAAAGTTAAACTGAATTTTATTCGCATTCGCCGTAAAGAAGATCTAAGTTACTGATTGGCTAATAAATATATAGATGTTTTTACATTTTAAAACCATATCTTTACAAGGGATGGGAATCATTACAAGAAAAAAGGGGAAACCGTAAAATCATAAATTTATAACAGAAGATTTGTAAATTTTGCGTAGTTTGTCGACTGTTAATTTTTTTAACGTAAACGGATTTTTAACAAGATAAACGAACGCCATTTATTATAGAATAGCAATTAATTACCCATGCGATTTATTTTATCCCTTATATTTATCCTGTTTCTATTCCAAGCTTCTCTCTTTTCTTTTGGCAAAAATAGTTTAGATCTCAATGCCCTAACGATTGCACAAACCAATGATTCTATACAAAAGGCATTAGCAGGTAAATCTTATACAGAATTATCTGAAAGGTATAATCAAAAAAAACGGATAGATACCTCTATTGCACGTCATATTGCTCATTCTTATCTACGTAAGGCAAAAAATGATCAAGATACGCTTGAGCTTGCGAATGGATATTATATGTTCCTGCGACTTAGTTGGAACCATAGCCCAACAGCATTAAAGTATTGTGACACCATAATTAATCTTACCAAGGATATTAAAGATCAGTACTACCCTGCCAGGGGATACATAGGGAAAGGATTGGTTTTTCTTGATCAAAAAAAGTACAGCAAAGCTTTGGAGTATTACTTGTTGGCCTTAGAATATGCAGAGTCTAATCAAAATATTGACCATATTATAGCTTGCAAACACAATATTGCAGAGCTAAAAAACACGCTAGGTAAAAATCGAGAGGCCTTAGGAACCTTTCAAAAAAACCTAGAAATTATTCGAACAAAAGACACCATAAGTCAGTTTTTGGACTATTATATTATAACTTATTTTAATCTTGGTGATAGCTATAATAGACTTTCAGTGCTTGATTCTGCTAAATTTTATTTTGAAAAAGGAATTAATAAAAGTCTTACTAGTGATAATCAAATAATGTATGCTGATTTACTATCAGGATATGGTACTAACAGCTATCTAAGAAAAGAATATGCCATCGCCATCGATAGCCTAAGTAAAGCGTCTACGTTACTTAATAAAAGTCAGAACAATACCAACTACTATATTAATCAATTATTTCTGGCTAAAACCTATTTGGCCCTGAAGCAACCAGAAAAAGCCTTTACACATCTTAAGAAAATAGACGGTGAAATTAATGAATCCAACTATACCAACTCACTTCGGGATACATATACAATGCTTATCGATCATTATAAATCCAACGATGATCAAACCAATCAGTTGGAAATTATGGAGAAGCTTATTAAATATGATAGTATAAGCCAGGAAAAAGAACGCACTCTTAACGCCAGCATCGTTAAGAATTATGATACCGCGCAACTTATTAAAGATAAAGATGAATTGATTTTAGGTATACAAGAACGAAGCAAAACACTACAGTATCGTTTGTTGATTGCCGCTATCCTATTAATTTCTTTGGTGTCTTTTGCGTACTTCTATTATTTTAAGAGAGAGAAAAAGGTATACGAACAAAAATTTGAAGAGAAGTATACCGATTTATTAAGCAAAGCCTCCAAAAGAAAATCATCTAAACAAATTGAAATCGCTCCAGAAATAGTAGAGAACATCATCTACCGCCTTCAGAAGTTTGAAGAAGAGCAGGAGTTTCTAAAAAATGATCTTACTATGGCCAAGGTTGCCAAAAAATTTAAAACCAACTCCTCTTACTTATCCAAAGTGATCAATTCTCACAAAAAACAGAATTTTGCAAACTACGTTAATGACTTACGTATTGAATTTTGTATCGAAAAGCTAAAAACCGATAGTAAATTTAGACGATATTCTATCAAATCTATCGCTCAGGAGATTGGATTCAATAACATACAGTCATTCTCATCAGCTTTCCAAAAAAGAATGGATCAAAACCCGTCGGACTACATACAAAATATTGATAATCATTAGTTTGTATTTTTTTTCTAGTATTAATCATCGTACTTAAAATTTATAAATCTTGGCTCCAAATTTTTAAATCTTGGGTGCAACCCAAAAAAACATACCCCTGTTTTTTAAGGTATTAGGTACTTTTACCATGTAAATCTTTTAAAACACTCACACAATGAAATCTAAAAATCTAAACAAGCTATCTTTAAACAAAATTAATGTTACATGCTTAACTAACGATCAACAAAACTTGATTAAAGGACAAAGAGGATTATCAATAGGATGCGATAGTCAACAAGGAATGACAAGAGGAATCTGTTTAATTGGTCCTCCTCCTGCTTATTAAAAAATGACCCAATTGGATAATAAACCATCTATTTAGATTTATCCGCATATAGATTGGCAATAAAAAACACCCCCGAATAACTAATTCGGGGGTGTTTTTTATTGAAACTTAGTAGTTGTATTTAACGCAAAATCAACTTATACCGATTATGGTAGTTTCTATTGCAATAAGAAGGGAGGAAGAAGTATATGAACAAAAGTTTGAAAAAAGAAGATGTTCTAAAAAAAATCACCTTACTATGGTTAAAGTTGCAAAAAAGATAAATGGATTATGTAATTAATTCTGTATCGAAAAACTAAAAACTTACAGTAAATTTAGATGATATTCTATCAAATCCATCGCTCAAGAGATTGGGTTCAATAATATACAGTCATTCTCATCGGCTTTCCAGAAAAGAATGGATCAAAATTCATCTATACATGCATAAAATATTGATAATCAATAGTTTAAAATTATTTTTTTCATACTAATTACCACGCTTAAAATTTATAAATCTTGGTTATAAATTTTTAAATCTTGGGTGCAACCCCAAAAAACATACCTCCGTTCTTTAACATATTAGGTACTTTTACCATGTAAATCTTTTAAAACACTCACACAATGAAATCTAAAAATCTAAACAAGCTTTCTTTAAACAAAATCAATGTTACACGTTTAACTAATGATCAACAAAATATGATCAACGGAAAAGGGGGGACTAGTGGACAAGGCGAAGGTAATAGTGGAATGACTAGAAAAGGAATTTGTAATTTAATTGCACCTCCACCATTTGTATAGAAAACCAGTACAATGGGTAAAAGATATTTCTTTTTATCCAATTATAAAATGCTAAAAAAGACAACCCCCGGGTAACTAATCCGGGGGTTTTTAATTGAAACTTAGTAGTAGTATTTAACACAAACTCAACTTATACTAATTATGATAGTTTCAATTGTTTTCTTTGTTGCTAATTATGCCGCGAATATAATGTCATTTACTCAATTATAACAGCTCTTTTTTGATGATAAATAATATTTAACGATGCCGTAATGTCTTCGTAAAATCATTGCATTTAACCCATTGAATATCACATTTTATAACATTTTATAATGTGGTTTTTCTTCTTTCATTAACATATTCTCAATGGTTTCTGAGCAAAATCGAAAACCGCGATGTTATCTTATCGTAAATTCATCAAAATGTATACCAATTTCTGCTTTTTGGTGATAAAAAAACCCTCAAGGGTAACTACTTCCTCGAGGGTTTAACATTGAAACAAATTATTATCTGCGAAAGAAAATCTACAAACTCAACTTATAACATATAATCACTATTGTTTCAAATTATTTAAAGTCGTTTTATTCAATTGTAATAGGGAAAGCCTGCGCAATATCGGTATCCCCTCCTGCACCTGCTAACGTACCATCATTTGGCTTTGTAGGCTCATGTCTTAAGGTAACAGTAAATGTACCTGTACTAGCATCACCTGTTTCTAACTGAAATTCAAGACCCACTGGATTAGTTCCTGTTAATGGAGGATAATCAGCCTCTGTATCAGAATAAGTGGCTACCACATTCAAACCTCCGGCAGCTTCAAAAAAGAATTGGTGCTCATCTGCTTCTGGCTCAACATCATCTTCTCTTACATTATCCGCAGGGTTTACACTTTCATTTAGTAAACCTATTGAAGCATTATACGTAGTGTTTGCTGCTAAATTTCCAGAAACAGTTGCTACTGGAGCTATTGGCCCATCTTGACCATCTTCATCAAATACTCTTAAAGTAACCACATCTGTTCCTGCAGTTAAAGTAACTGTCATAGTCGTGATTAATTCTTCTGGGTTTACTGGCGCTGGATTATCATCATCATCAGAACATGACACAAACAGAGTACCTGCAATAGCTAAGATTGATAAAAATTTTCTTGAGTTCATAATTTTAGTAAAATTTAATAGTTAAATGTTAGTCTTAGTATAAAATTTCTACCCACCTCGTCTGCAAAAAAACGCTGACGGTTAAGGTAGTTTCTATAATTTTTATTTAAAATATTCGATACCGTGGCACCTATTTTCATTGTACTGTTTTTCCAAGCGGATACTTCTATATCTGCATTGGCATGTAACAAATGATACGCATCAGGTGGTGTATTGATTTCTAATAATACATCTTGACCTGCTTGCGGCGAAAAAACACTAATGTTAGGTGGAAATTCATTCTGTCTAAACACATATTGGCTTTCTAAAGACATTTCTAGCCCTAACCAATCCTGTTTGGTAAAAGTTACCTTATTAGATAAATTTGCCGCTGGTAAATTAATGAGTGGGGTATCATTCTCAGTTTCAATTCCCTTTACAATAGAAAAACTATGATCCGTTCTCCAATTGGTGTGTAATTGGGTATATAACTTAGCATCGGTTCCTAATAGGCGCACATTTGTTTGTCTATATTCCCAAACCGGAAACGCCCCTCTTATAGATAACTCTACATTTGTGGGTTCTAATAAGATGTAATCATTAACAAAATTGGCATATGGTGCTATTTCCCAGCCCCAACGCTCACTATTTTTTTGTGCCGACAACGACACTTTATGCGAGGTCTCTTGTTCAATTCTAAGATCTCCTAATTCTATACGAGCTGCAGAATGATGTAATCCATCACTAAACAATTCTGCGGGATTTGGTGCTCTCTGCGCCAACGCATAATTGAAACGCAATTCATAATCATCTTTAAACTGATAATTAAGACCTGTGGTTGCAGAAAAACTGTGGTAATCAAATTTTGGATTGGTTAAGTACTGTGTACCAAAATCTTCTATGATCAGGTCAGAAAACTCTTGATCGTACCCTCGTTCTTCCCATCGTGTTTTTAAATAAAATTTCTTGGCATTGATTTGATTGTAATCATATCGTATACCAGCATCGACTACCAAATCTTCATTAACAACATATTCACCTGTTATGAATGCTCCAGCATCATACTTATCATAATCCGGGATCAACCTTCTTACTCCAGTAGAGGGATCGGCAAAATTTTCCTGATATCTTAATAAAATTCCTGTATCTAGAGTAATATCCGATTTTGAATCGAATTTAAAATCAGAACTAAACGTATGTGTGGTCAACTCCAAATCCAGGCTAGGTATTTCTCGTAACGCTGCGGTTTGTCGTATATCAAACTCTAATCGTTGATTGAGCTGAAAATCGTATTGTACGGTTAATTTACCCAATTCTTCGAATCTTTTAAAATAACGTAAGCGCCCTAAATGATGTTTTACTTCCTGTTTTGGATTAATAATATCATAAGTAAAATCTCTGATCACATTGGGCTCATTGCTATTGATCGATACAATAAGATCATCAACATTACCAATATGAGAAGCTGTTAGCACTCCTATCTCAGTATCAAAATATGAG
Organism: Aquimarina sp. KJ22-3; assembly: GCF_055808215.1. Lineage (NCBI taxonomy): Bacteria > Pseudomonadati > Bacteroidota > Flavobacteriia > Flavobacteriales > Flavobacteriaceae > Aquimarina > Aquimarina sp. KJ22-3. Next base: position 5,363,538 of record NZ_CM147859.1, read on the forward strand.
TAGAAAGCATCCCAACCATGCGTAAACTTATTCACTCCAAAGGCAAGAGAAGCAGCTATTTCTGAAACACCTGTGTTAGAAAGCACATAATCCGGTGCTTCGACATCTCCAAAGCGTTTGAAAGTACCTTGTCCTTTGACAAACCATCCGCTTTCGTACCCTTTTATAAGTTCAGAGGTAATCGCACCTCCTCTACCATTGGATGAACCTGTTACAGATGTCTTACCCATTAAGGTATCTTTTGCAGGGGCGTTCTTGGGTTCCATAACTATGACACCTCCAATAGCATCTCCTCCATAACGCAATGCTGCGGCACCCTTAACTACGGTAACTTTTCCGGCACTATTAATATCTACATTGGGTGCATGCTCATCTCCCCATTCCATATCCTGCATACGCACTCCATTGTTCATGATCAACACTCTACTTCCCGATAATCCCTGAATTATTGGTTTAACGATCGTAGAACCGGTATTCAAAGAAGACACACCTGTGATTTCCCTAAGGGCATCTCCCAAAGAACCACTACTATATTTTTCAAGAATATTTTCACTAATCGTTTCTTCTTGCGAAGATGATGTTTTACTAGGAGCTTCACCCGAAACCTCTACTTCCTGAAGCTCATTCAAATGATGTTCCAGATAAAAAGTTTTAGCAGAAACTTTCTCAATGTCAATGGTTACCACTTGTGAATTACAATCCTTGTGTGATATCGTAAACGCATAGGAAGTAGGACATAGCAAACTAATGCTATAGTTTCCTTCATCGTCAGTTACGATAGTTTGATTATTATATGTGATTGTAGCTCCTTTCAATGGTACTCCATCATGAAAATCTATTACTTTACCAGTAAGGGTCTTATTGCACTCTTGGGCAATTGAGATCAAAGTTCCTGAAAGTAACACTACGATAGTAAGTGTTAATCTTTTCATTAAAATAAAATTATAGCTAGCCTATATGACTAGTTAAAAAAGTTGAAATAAAATAAATAAGAAAATTAGGCTGTTGGTGGAGCCTTGTTAAGAAAAGTATTCTTAACTGTAGAAGTAAAATAACGCTGTTCGTAAGTAGATCGAACAACATCTGTCGGGATTACGATAATACAAGGCACATTAACCTCTTCTGTATTTAGAAATCCGTCATTTATCTTTTCTGCAGAAATCAGACATAACTGACAATCGCCGTCATCACCATCGTGACTAAACACATGAACCTCTGCCAACTGCATTAAACAGAATAAGGCAAGGAATATGGCCGCTATTATCCTTCTTTCTGACTTCATTGTGACAAATAAACAAAAAAAATGAAAAATATTACATTATTTGCCTATAACAGCTGTTAAAGTCTTGCAAATCCAATGGATTTTTCAATGATTTTCTCTAAATCCTTCGGTAAATCACTGTTTTCCCATGGATGTCTTCCTCCAAACACATGATCCGCTCCTTCTACCAAAAAGAGCGACGCATTGGGATTATACTTGCTTATATCATATGCTTCTTGCACATCCACAGTAGGATCTTTTGTGCCATGTACAATCAAGTATGGTATCTTGATTTGTGAAACCGCTCTAGAAATCGTCAAACGCTCTTCATCCTCTTCAAAAGAAGTATAAAAATCAAAATAATGAGGCATCTGTTGTTTAGTTCTTCCATTTTCGACATAAAAGACACCCTCTTTTTCCCACTGGTTAAAAGCTTCTCCCTTTGGGAATCGATTTTTGTAATCCGACACTCCTGCCCAGGTAATTAATTTTGTAACCCTTGGATCTTCTGCTGCCTTAATGGTAACAATTCCTCCTCCTCTAGAATGCCCTATAAGCGTAATGTCCTGGGTATTTGCATTAGACAGCACTTCATTATCTGGATTTGTAATCCAGTCCAATACTGTTTCCAAATCATCCAATTCCTTGATAAATGTATTGTTGGCAAAAGCCTCTAAGTCTGGAAAATCAATAGGTTGCTCAACAGTACCTCCATTATGCGAAAAATTAAACTTCACCAAAACAAATCCAGCATTCGCAAAAGCTTCAGCCATTAGATCCCACGCGCCCCAATCTTTAAAACCTTTGTATCCATGACAAAAAACTATAACCGATTTGTTGTTGAGCTCATTAGCATAGAAGACATCTGTTACAATAGGTTTGCCATGACTACCTTCTAAAACAATATTTTTTTTACTTGTGATCATAGTTATACTTCTTTTTCGGTAAAGGGAATTGTGTTGTCAAAAATCTCGATGATTACTTTTTTCAGTTGTATCAAAAATGTATCCATTACTTCGGCTGCGACTTCGTGATCTACTTTACCTCGTACACTTTGTTTCGTTCCAAATCTTAGAAACCCTTCCTGAAGATTTTTGAATGAAATCACCCCTGCATGAAACGAACTTTCCACAACATTAGCACTTTGCATATACGCGTAAGCCAACACCTGAAAAGCTTTACTGTATTTATATTCTTCACTAATCAGATCCCAATCCATTAGCACAACATCGCTTCGGGTTACTTTTCCGGTTTTGTAATCAATTACCCGAAGCTTACCGTCTAATTCATCAATCCGATCTACCTTACCTTTAATATATATGGGAAAATTAAGTTCTGGTACGTTTAATTCGGTTTTGAGATTACTTTCTATCGCTACAATTTTGAGTTGACTTCCACTATTGAGCAACTTCTCTTCTGACCTCAAGAAATTATAAATGTACTTTTTAGCTACTTCAAAAATCAAGAGGTTTTTACCTTGTGTGATATCTAATTCTGAATAAGCTTCTTTAAATTGAATCTGAATCTCTTTGGCTACATTTTCTTTCATCCGCTTTAGGTGCTCTAAAGTCAAAACAGCACCTTCTAGCGGCTTATAAAACACTTCCAAAGTATTGTGAATCACAGTTCCCAGGGTATTGGCAGCAATAGTTTCTTCTACTTCTTGCATTTCCTGAACTCCTAATACATACTTGTAGTAAAAATCTATTGGATTTCTAATATATGTGGTAAGGGCAGAAGGAGATAGACCATGATTTGCGAGCGCCATTAGCGAGGTTAAAATCTCATCATTCTTATCGATACATAATGGAGCACTAGTCAACTTGGGTACATCAGACGAAACCAAAAGCTGTTCTATATTATGTTTTGGACGTTTATCGATAGCCAATTGGTGCAAAAACCTGCTTTTTTCGCCTCCACCTACACCTTCAGATTCTGTATTATACAACAAATACACTTTTTTTGCACGCTGAATCAATCGATAAAAATGATAGGTGTAAATTGCGTCCTTTTCTCTATAAGTAGGTAAATTGTACGCTCTTTTTAAATCATAGGGAATAAAGGAATTTGCACTTTTACCAGCAGGCAAAATTCCTTCATTGACCGAAGTAATAATCACAGTTTCAAAATCCAAACATCTGGATTCGAGCATTCCCATAAATTGCAAACCACTAAATGGCTCTCCCGAGAAATCTAAATTTTCTGTCAATAAAATATCCCGATATAAAGAATGCAGCCCTGCAATGGTTTTTAAATAATCATAGTTATCGATTAGCGCCGACAGTTTATTGAATACAATATAAAATCGATAAACATATTCTAGCTCAATTTGATGATCCTCTTGCTCAATATGGTCCCTGAGCTCCGTAATTAGCGTTCGACAATTTTCTACCGCTACAGCAACATTTCCCCAGGGTTTAAATAACAATTCTAATAGTTCTTGCTCCTTATCACTACAACCCTCTTTTAATTGTTCTAGGCTAATAAATACCAAATTGTTCCTGGAAATGGTTTCTATTAACTTTCTGGATGTTCCTTTCAGCAATCGAAACGCAGGAAGGGTGCTTAAAACTTGCACTACCGATTTATAGTACAAACCTTTTGTATTCGAGTGTTTATGTAAATCAAATAATTGCTCAAAAAAACCGGAAATTGGGACCTCTCTAAGCGGGAGTCCCATGGTAATATTTATGGACCTAACCGTATCTGGTAAGACATTAAGCAATGGTTGCAACAATCCCTCGTCTGCCAATACCAAAGCCGTATTTTCCATTTCCTTTTCTGGGATTGTAGCCACTATTTCTCCCACATATTTTGCCTGACCAACGTGTTTTGGCGCTCCAATAATTTGGATATCCTTTTCTTCAGAAAAATGATCTCCTATCCATCGAAAAGGATACTTTTGATAGTACTCCCAGTGCTCCTTATAGTTTCTAAGAAACAAAGATGCTTCATGATAGGTATTGTTAAAAAAGAATTCATCTCCATCCCAATACACCTCAGCCATATTTGCTCCTAACAATTCCTGAAAAATAAGCTGCTCGGCATTATTTAATGCGTTAAATCCAACCAAGATATGAGTCCTCTTTTCCTCGTCAATATAGTTTACGATATCTTCTGAGGCCTTTCGATATAGCAATCCCTGATATCCAATTTTTTGAGATAATAATCTACTTTTGAATGCATCGTAGTACTCCTTTAAGCTTTCCCAAAATCTAATATAATTTTGTACCAACTCGGTTTTCTCTTTTTGCAAATACCAATGATTCAAATCTTGAATACCAGATAAATAAGAGAAGAAGCTTTTATGATCGATACAGTAGCGATCTATTTCGTTAAAGTCACTGATTAAAGTTTGTGCCCAATTGCTAAAGGTTTCAAAATCCTCTTTATCCTGCTCTGGGAATGTTTGTAAATAGGATTCATAAAATTCGAATAATGCCTGAATACTATCTATTTGCTGTAACCCTGATAGTTTGGATATAAATTCTTCGATGCTGTAAATTTCGGGGAGTAGAATGGTATAGTCCCCAAAAGTGTTTAAGAGTTCTTTTTTTAGAAAAAGCCCGGCTCTTTTACTGGGTACCAAAAAAATTACGTTACTAATTTCTTCGGGAGAGTAGTTTAAATCTTGTAATACTTCTTGTAAAAAACTTTTCAAATCCTTTTCATTTTACACTACTCATAGCAACGTATGGTATAGTTGTATTAGGATTTAAAAATAAAAAAACGCCCCGATAACTCGGGACGTTTTCTTTATTATTCTTGGGAGACTTTCTTAGTTTTTCACTAAGTTGATCTCTACACGTCTGTTTTTAGCTCTACCAGCTCTAGTGTTGTTAGAAGCGATTGGCTTATCTTCACCGTATCCAACAGCAGATAATCTGAACTGATCAACTCCGTTTTCTACTAAGAAGTTCTTAACAGCGTTCGCTCTAGAGTCAGATAATCTTTGGTTAAGCTTAGCGCTACCTGCACTATCAGTGTGTCCTTCTACTGTAAACTTAGCAGTAGGATACTCTTTTAAGATAGCGATGATATCGTTAAGTACTTTTGTAGACTCGTCTTTGATAGTTGACTTACCAGAGTCGAATAATACCTGAGCAGCATACTGGTTAAGAGTCTTTTGGATCTCTTCAGTTACTTCAGGACATCCGTTGTTTGCTACAGTACCTGCAACATCTGGACAGTTATCGTCTTTGTCAAGAACACCGTCACCGTCTTTATCTTGGTAAGGACATCCGTTGTTTTCAGCAGGACCTGCTTCGTTTGGACAACCGTCTTTTGCATCAGTGATTCCGTCACCGTCAGCATCAGGACATCCGTTTAAGTTAGCAAGACCAGCAACAGTAGGACACTCATCTTTTGGATCAGCGATTCCGTCACCATCAGTATCAGGACATCCGTTGAATTCTGCAGTACCTGCAGTATCAGGACAGTCATCTTTTGCGTCAGTGATTCCGTCACCATCAGTATCAGGACATCCGTTGAATTCTTCTAGACCTGGTACGTCTGGACACTCATCGTCTTTGTCGTATACACCGTCACCGTCTGTATCTTTACCTCCAAAAGCGAAAGTAAGACCAGCAGAGTGTTGGAAGTGAGTAGGAGTAACACCAGTTTCTGCATAATCTTCGAATACATGCTTGTAAGTAGTTTGAAGATTAAGTGCTAAGTTTTCAGTTAACCAGAAGTTCATTCCTAAAGATCCGTTTAGGGTTCCAGCTCCTAGCTCGTCAACCCAAGTATAACCTCCACCTACACCTAAGTAAGGATCGAACCAACCTGTGTTTAATACATTTTGAAGACTATAGCTAATTCTACCATCTACTGCGTAGTAAGATAAATCATCTACGTCTACAAGAGTTCCATCAGGAAGCTCACCTGCATTGTCGATTTTATTAACAGAACCAGCCACAGTAAATGTGAAACCGTCTCCTATATATCTACCAACAGATATTTTAGAAACAGAAGGAAGGAGATTCCAATGGTCACTAGCATTAAAAAATTCGTCGAAAATTTCCCCCTGGCTGATAAGGTCACCTCCCGTAGGGAAAATATCAACTGCATTGATACCTATAGAAACCGCCCAAGGATTGTCTTCATTTTGTGCATTCGCAGTACTAAGTCCAAGTACAAAAATCGAAGCCACTAAAAATCTGCTAAGATGTTTCATATTCAATAATTTAATTTTTAAGTGTTAATTAGAGCAAATGTAATATGTTAAACATAACTGTCAAAGATAAATCTAATAAAATTTTCATAACAGGCCAGTAAATATAACCGTTTTCAAGGTTTTTATCTTTCTTGTTTTCGATTAATTCACTGTGAAAAAAGTGTGAATTTTAACCTATTTTGAGAAAAATTATCGTGTTTATCTCGAAAATTACGCTACAAGTATAAGATAAAATTACGTTTTATCCTTAAATTTCTTTTAGTAATTATAAAATAGTGTCCTTATTTATATATATTTTAAAGTGATTTTTTTATCAAAGTATATTAGAATTTTCTTTTCAATACTATATCCCATTTTTTGCATAATTCCGGCATATTCATCGACTTGTTTGGCATGAGAAACATCATAACTTCCTGTTTTATAATCCATAACCGTGGCATTTCTATTAGAATCTATAACTACCCGATCCGGCCTAAATAATCGTCCTTTATATATAATGTCCCTTTCATTGTATATGATATTCCCTTCTGAAAAATATGAAGCTAGTTCTGGATGACGAACCACATTTTCTAACTCTACTGATAATATTTCTTTTTCTGAAGTATTGATTTCCCCCTTGATAAAGGCTTCTTGCACCACTCTTTTTACGTCATCCTGTACGTATACCGAAGCCATAAGATCATGGATTAAATTCCCTTTCTCTATTGCAGTTTCCTGGATGGTATTCCATAATTTGCTGGCGTGGGTTACGATATGTACCTTATAGTTTTTTCCTGTATCTCCAAATCGGGTCAATTTAACCACCTTGACTTTGCCTGATGTTTCCTGTGCTGTTGACAAAGGTCGTTCTGGCATCCCAAATTCGTACTCCAATTGTTCCTTATTCCAAGTTCCTATGCTATTTAAATATGAGATCAGTTTCCCCGAAAATTTGTTGGGATTACTTTCTCCTTTTTGAGTGATTTCTAATTTTGAAATAATATAAAGTTGCTCTTTCGCACGTGTGAGTACTACATACAATAGGTTAAAAGCATCCAGCTCTAGTTGCGCTCTTCGTTTAGCAACCATTTCTTCAGCTTCTTCGGCATAGTCTCCAATGCTTTTGGAATAATCAATAAAAACCTCATCAAAACCTAAATAGTGATCAGGGTTAACAGGAAACCAAGTCTTGGGTTCTATCTCTCTATAGATATCTACATTGGCATAAGGATAAATAACACAAGGAAACTCCAAACCCTTAGCTTTGTGAATGGTCATAATCTTTATGGCATCTTCTGCTTCTGGAGCCACAATGCTTAACTTGTCTTTTCTTTCATTCCAATACGAAAGGAATCCCATCATATCACCAACATCCTTTTGGGTATAGGAAAACACTACATCTAGAAAAAATTGAAGGTAGGCTGGCGCAACAGTACTTAACTTGAAAGAACTAATTATATACTCTACAGCTTCATACAAAGGTTTTAGAGCTAAAAGGTTGGCGTTAAAATCAATTCCTATTGCTTGTAATGCTGTCGTAAAATCTCTCGTTTTCAGGAATATCATTTTCTGCAAGAAGCCATGCTTTTCCTTAATCTGCAAATGTTCCGAAATAAAATGGAGTACGTTAATCTTGGCCAAAAGATTATCGGGTTGCATGTGCCATGTCATCATATCAATAATAAAAGACACTTCTGGAGCATTATTAATGAGTAAGGTTTCTGAAGATATAATAGCAACTCCTTTCTCTGTTAGAAAATCTGCAATAGCAGTTCCTTCTTTCTGCTTTCTTACGATAATACATATCTCGTTGGCCCTGTATCCTTTTTCCAGTAACTCGGTGATCTGCTCATAGACCTTTTGAGGATAAATTTCATTTTCTTCAGCGATATTAGTTGCTTCAATAAATGAAATGTTTACATATCCTCCTTTTTTGGTATTCACTTCCTGCTTGTTTCCTAGCTCATATAATTTTTGGTGTTTTGGATTACTGAAATCCTTTGCCAATTCGGTAAAAAAGTTATTGTTAAAACGTATCACTTCTTCATGACTACGATAATTCTTAGGCAGGTTGAGTACTTCTTTTTCCTTTACCGAAAAAGGATTATGATCGGCTGATAAATTAATAAATTGTTCTGCCTTTCCTCCTCGCCAACGGTAAATAGCTTGTTTCGCATCGCCAACGATAGTAATCTGGCCTTTTTTACCTGACAGCGTTTCTGCAGACACCGCATTATCTACCAGAGGTATTAGATTATTCCATTGTAATTCTGAAGTATCCTGAAACTCATCTATAAAATAATCACGATACCGCTCTCCCAAACGTTCATAAATAAAAGGTGCTGGCTGATCCTGAATAGTAGTACTAATAATGGTATTAAATTCTGAAATCAGTAAAATCTTTCGTTCCTTCTTAATATCCATCAACTCTTTATGAATTGCATTGAGCACCGATAACGGAGTTAAATTCTTGATTACATTCTGAAATAAATGGATCTGCTGTAACTGCTTTTTGGTTTCGACAAAAACAGCTTCTATTTCTGGCCGAATAGCATCGATACTTTCTTTTTTGCTGCTTTCTAGTTTGGCACCATAAAAAGAAGCATTGTAGATATCCTGTTTCCAGGTTGCCTTAAAGTCAATAGGTTTTTCTTTGTTAGCTATCTTCTGAAAATGAGTAGGTACAGATTTTCTGGTAAAGTCTTCAAACGCTATACCTGAATGACCTATCGTATTTAGAATCCCAAGAGCTTTTGAACTTACATCATTCTCGATTTGGTCAATTCTTTGTATCAGTTCTTGTTTTAAAACCTCAAAATCCTTCGTCTTTTTATGAGCAAAGGCCGAAATATGCTTTCTATCATTTTCACTAAATAACAACTTTGCTACTTTTCGTAATTCTATGCTAACATCCCAACTTTTGTCCTCATCTAGCTTGCCCATTGCAAAGTCGATAATGAGCTTCGTTAACTCTTGATCTACCCCAATCTTCGAAATCAATGCATCTACTGCCTCGTCAATTAACATTTCTGTATCCATTTCGATCTCAAAATTGAGTGGGATACCCAAATCATAAGCAAAGGTTCTAATTACGCGATGTGTAAACGTATCTATAGTTACAATATCAAAAGCTGCATAATTATGAAGAATACTTTTTAAGATACGATCTGCCTTTTTCTTTAGCTTTTCTTGATCGATACCAGTTTCAATGACAAGATCATTGACTAAATCTTGATATTTGGCTGGTGTAACCGGCTGGCTAATGGCAATTAGATTTTCAAGAACTCTTATTTTCATTTCGGCTACGGCCTTATTGGTAAAAGTAATTGCCAAAATATTCTTGTAGCCATCTTTAAATTCCCCTTTTAAAAGCGTAATTAAATACGCTTTTACCAGAGTATAGGTTTTTCCTGCGCCTGCGGCTGCATTATAGACGGTAAAAGCAGTATGAAAATTCAATTGTTTTTTGTTAAAATATGAATACGGTAAAACTTCTTGTGCTGATCAAGTCAAATATCAAAAGTTTTGCAGAGGAAACCTAGTTATGCTTTTAATTATTTTATAACAAATATTAATTTTTATTCATCGTGCTAATTGTTAAATTTGGTGTCATTTTCACATTTTATTAATCAAAATAATAACATATGTCATTCGAATTACCAAAATTAAACTACGCCTTTGATGCGTTAGAACCCCATATAGATGCACGCACCATGGAAATCCATCATGACAAACACCATGCAGGATATACCAGTAAATTAAACGCTGCTATCGAAGGGTCTGACCTAGAAGGTAAAACCATTGATAATATCTTAATCAATTTAGATATGTCTAACACTGCTGTTAGAAACAATGGTGGTGGTTATTACAATCATAACTTATTCTGGGAAATCATGTCTCCAAACGGAGGAGGAAAGCCGTCTGGTGATTTGGCAGATGCAATCAACGATGCCTTTGGTTCTTTTGAAGCGTTTAAAGATGCTTTTTCTAAGGCTGCAGGTACTCGATTTGGTTCTGGATGGGCATGGTTATGTGTTCAGGAAGGTGGTAAAGTAGAAGTTTGCTCTACACCTAATCAAGATAATCCATTGATGCCAGGTGTTGGTTGTGGAGGTACCCCTATTTTGGCACTTGATGTTTGGGAGCATGCTTACTACTTAAATTATCAAAATCGTCGTCCAGATTACGTTTCTGCGTTTTTTAATGTTATCGACTGGAACGAAGTATCAAGCAGATACGCTCAAGGCAAATAGTAACATATTATTTAAAAAAAGAAAACCACGTGCAATACGTGGTTTTTTTATGTTTTATTTTTGTGAATTTTCCTAAAAATAAAAAAAGGTGGAAGATCCACCTTTTTTTGCCCCAAATCTACCATGAACTTAACCTACTTATGCTATGGCTCTGCTAATATAAGACGGAAATTCATTGTGAAAAAATGTTTTAGATGAAAGGTCAAAATACTTGTTGAACTACACAATTTAACCATTTTTAACAACGATCTTTTTTCAAATTTTAATATGCCCTTTCGTTTTTGCCTTCATAAAAGTTTATGAACGCTTTGTTTACCACCCTGTTTCCTCCTGCTGTGGGGTAATCTCCGGTAAAATACCAGTCTCCAAGGTTCTTAGGGCAAGCTACATGTAGATTATCTACGGTCTGATATATAATTTTTACTTCGGCATTTACCGTAACATCACTTAATAATTCTGCTATTTTGTCGCTAATTTCCTGATCTGTAAATCCGGCATAGATCTCTTTTACGAAATTTTGAACCTCGGCATCTTCAAGATGCTCCTGAGCTTTACACTTATCGTATACTTTTTCTACGAGATCGTAGTTCCCGTTCTCCTTCAAAAGTTCTAATGATGCCTGGAAAGCAATTAACCCTTCCAATCTGGCCATATCAATTCCGTAACAATCTGGATAACGAATTTGTGGCGCCGAAGAAACAATCAATATTTTCTTTGGTCCTAATCTATCCATCATTTTAATGATGCTCTTCTTCAGCGTAGTCCCTCTTACGATACTGTCATCAATAATTACCAGATTATCATCAGACTTTACCACTCCATAGGTTACGTCGTATACGTGAGCAACCAGATCATCTCTACTACTATCTTCTGTAATAAAGGTGCGAAGCTTGGCATCCTTGATCGCGATTTTCTCCGTTCGTAGACGGTGCGACAGAATTTCGGCCAAACGATCATCGGTTAGTGTTTCTTTTTCGGCAAGAATGGTTTCATTTTTTTGTTTGTTCAACTCATCCTGAGCCGCCTCGACCATTCCGTAAAATGAAGTTTCTGCAGTATTCGGAATAAATGAAAAAACGGTGTTTACCGTATCGTGATCAATTTCTTCCAAAACCTGTGGCATGATCAATTTTCCGAGTTTCTTTCGCTCTTCATAGATCTCAGCATCACTTCCTCTTGAAAAATAAATCCTTTCGAATGAGCATGCTTTACGTTCCAAAGGTTCGATGATTTCCTTTACCGAAGTATCTCCGTTTTTCTTAACGATAATTGCATTTCCAGGATCCAATTCTACCACCTGGTCAAAAGGAACATTAAATACGGTTTGGATTACTGGTCTTTCTGAAGCTACCACTACAACTTCTTCATCCTTATAATAGTACGCTGGCCTAATTCCTGCAGGATCTCTAAGCACAAAAGCATCTCCATGGCCAAGCATTCCAGCCATAGCGTATCCTCCATCCCAGTCTCTCGAAGATTTCTTAAGAATCTTTGCAATATTGAGTCGCTCTACAATTTGAGGAGACGCATCAATTTTATTAAATCCTTCCTTCTTCAATTTCTTATATAACTTGGCCACCTCTGAATCTAAAAAATGACCAATCTTTTCCATTACGGTAATTGTATCCACCTTATCCTTTGGATGCTGCCCTAAACGAACCAGGTTTTTGAAAAGAACATCATTATTGGTCATATTAAAATTACCAGCAACAATAAGATTGCGATGCATCCAATTGTTTTGGCGTAAGAAAGGGTGAACACTCTCTACACTATTTTTACCAAAAGTTCCGTAGCGCACATGTCCCAACAAAACTTCTCCTATATAAGGGACGTTCTTTTTTTGCAATTGAACATCATCAGTATATTCTGGATGTTCTTCTAGCTCTCGGTTAATCCTTTCGTTTATTTGCGAAAAAATATCCTGAATGGGTTGTGGTTTACTGGAGCGAACACGGCTAATGTATCTTTCTCCTGGAGGAGTGTCTAGTTTGACACTGGCAAAACCGGCACCATCCTGGCCTCGGTTATGCTGCTTCTCCATCATTAAGTACATTTTGTTAACGCCATAAAAAGCACTACCATACTTTTCTTTGTAATATTCTAATGGTTTTAGTAATCGGATAAATGCTATCCCGCATTCGTGTTTTAATGCATCACTCATTGTATTCCAAAAATTCTAAGTTGTTGTGTTGAGTAAACCATAATTACTTAGGACTAAATCCTTATAATTTGGGGCTTTGTATTTAAGACAATTCTATTTCAAATTGTGTTAATTCTTTAAATTGCTGCAATCTTTGCTGAACTTCTTCTCTATTCAAATTTTCCATACGTTCTGTACCAAATTTCTCGACACAAAACGAGGCCAAGTTCGAAGCATGAATGATCGCATTCTTCATGTTCTCAAAAGAAATATCTCCAGTTTTAGTCAAATACCCTGCAAAACCTCCTGCAAAAGTATCTCCCGCTCCCGTTGGATCAAAAACTTCTTCTAACGGAAGTGCTGGCGCAAAGAAAATTTGGTCTTTATGAAACAACAATGCTCCATGCTCACCTTTTTTGATCACCACATAGGCAGGTCCCATTTTTTCAATCACTCTTGCTGCTTTTACCAAAGAATACTCTCCACTTAATTGTCGAGCTTCTTCATCGTTTATGGTAATGACATCTACTCTGGATATAACTTCACGTAAACCTTCAATAAAAGCATCTTCCATCCAGAAGTTCATGGTGTCCAGAATAGCTAACTTTGGTTTTACCGAAAATTGCTCCAGAACACTAAGCTGTACAGATGGATTCAAATTTCCAAGCACTACAATCTCTGCATCCTTATAATTATCAGGAACTACAGGTTGGAAATCTGCAAGTACATTAAGTTGTGTTTCTAAGGTATCTCTAGAGTTTAGATCGTTGTGATATTTCCCGCTCCAGAAAAAAGTTTTCCCTCCTTTTACAATTTCTATCGCTGAAGTATCAATATTTCTCTCTTCTAATGTTTTGAAGTAATCCTGAGGAAAATCCTCTCCAACAACAGAAACAATTGCAGAAGGGATATTAAAATTAGAGGCTGACAACGCAATATATGGTGCTGCTCCTCCTAAAATTTTATCAGTTTTTCCGAATGGGGTTTCTATAGCATCAAAAGCAACAGAACCTACAATTAACAATTTGCTCATAAATAGCTTATAATTTTTTTGCAAATATACACTTTCCTTTTCAAGGGATACCTAAAAAAGGAGTCTTCTTGGTTCTGCGTTAAGAATCCATATTTTGAAGCTTGTCTCTAAGTTCCATAAAGGTTCTGAATGGCCCGGTTACCAGTAGCGAGTTTGTGATGAATGGAGGCAATGTCCCTTCTGGGTCGATATACAGTTGTTGCGTTACTTTTACCCCATTTTGATCCTCTTCCAAAAGCCAAAAGCCAATTAAATCCTGTATTCTAAGCGTACTTTTAAGGGTAGGTATTTCGTTGGGCGCAGCATTAATAGAAAGTTTAACTTTGTTGGGCGCGATTCGCTCCACACGTATTTTTGATACTACATCTCTGTCTTTGATTGGCCAGGGAAACTCATTTCTCGCATAAAAAATATGTTCGTTATTCTGATTAACTTTTACGAGATGACTTACTCCTTCTTCACAATTTGCAGTATACATAGGTGCATCTAATAACTCCTTTACCACCGCATCAATTGACACCTTTATTTTTGTAACCGCCTTGAACTCTTTGTATTTACTGTTTTCAAAATTTCTTGTCCAGATTTGAATGTTTTTGTCTTTCTTGGCGAGTTTCCACGAGTCTTGAGCATAGGTCAGAAAAGGTAATAAAAACAGAAGGAGGTAGTATATTTTTTTCATCCTAAATGGCTTTTGATTTGGTTTTTCAGAATATGATACAGCCATTTAGTAGCAGAATACTACTGTGAATTACGAATTTAATCTGTTAAAATGCGTTAAATCTTTGGTTATTAATTACTTTCTTCCAAAATCAGCGGGAATTTCACCCCATGCTTTGGTTTCCCATTTTACAATTTTGGTGGTGTAACTATTTTCTTTAAGCCATTGGATAGCGCGATCCACCAAATCAAACATTTCTGCATTTTTAGGTGTTCGTTTCAATTTGGTTTTACACGTTTTTTGTTTAACCCAACCGATGGCAATTTTAGAGTCTGAATAAATGATACGGTCGCTATTTTTCTTTTTTAGATAGGCCAGTCCGTGAACAAGAGCTAGAAACTCACCTATATTATTGGTGCCTTGTCGAAAAGGTCCTTGATGAAAAAGTTGTTTTTCGGTTTGCGTATCCACTCCTCGATACTCCATTTTTCCTGGATTACCACTTGAGGCGGCGTCTACCGCGATAGAATATAGATTGGGTTCTCCTATTTTTGCAAGCTCCTGCGGAGATAAGGTTTTTTTAGGTTTGCTTTTACCCTTATAATCTTCATAGTCCCCATTGTATGCCTTTTTTGCAATATCGAATGACTCAAAAGATTTATATTTTGCATTGGCATATCCTTTTACAGCGGCTTTACAATCATCCCATTTGGTATAAATCCCAGGGCGATGACCTTCCCAAACCACATAAAACTTTTCTTTTTTAGCCATTTGTATCCAAAAAATTGATTTGTACTATATAATATGATCCTACTATTTGTTCTGAAAAAACAGTTATTCTTCTTTCAGACCTAACACTTTTTCTATAACGACAGGGAAATGTTTATATTCTAATTGATGAATGGCATTGGCCACATCTTCTGGAGTGTCCTCTTCTTTGATCACCGTTTTGGCCTGAAAGATAATGGCGCCTTCATCGTAGTGCTCGTTTACATAATGAATGGTAATTCCGCTTTCTTTTTCTTGATTTCTTACCACGGCTTCATGCACATGGTGACCATACATTCCTTTTCCTCCATATTTTGGAAGCAACGCTGGATGAATATTGATCACCTGATCCGGAAATACGTCGATAATCTTCTTTGGGAAAATCCATAGAAATCCAGCCAGTACGATGAGATCTGGTTGCGCATCTTTTAAAATATTGAGTACTTCGTTGGTGTCATAAAATGAGGCTCTATCAAAGTGCAAAGCCTTTACTTTTAGGTCATGAGCTCGGCGTAAAACTTTGGCACGCTGGTTGTTAGAGAACACATGTGTGACCTCGGCAGTTTTTAGCTTTTGAAAATATTTGATGATGTTTTCGGCATTGGTACCAGAGCCCGAAGCAAAAATTATAATACGCTTCATAAGTCCTAAAGTTGTTGATTAATAAAGCACAAAAAAAACAATTATTATTCACATAATAGGCGGCAAAACCTAATAGTTTCCCTATATTTGATAAAAAGGCAAATACATTTTTACGGGATTATGGGGTTTTAAAATAAAGTTTTTTATTTTTGCCTCCTAAATTAAAAATTAAAATTAAACATTATGTCAGACATTGCATCAAGAGTAAAAGCGATAATCGTTGACAAATTAGGTGTAGACGAAAATGAGGTAGTTAATGAAGCTAGCTTCACAAACGACCTAGGCGCAGATTCGCTAGACACTGTAGAATTGATTATGGAATTCGAAAAAGAATTCGATATTCAAATTCCAGATGATCAAGCAGAAAATATTGCTACCGTTGGACAAGCAATATCTTATATCGAAGACGCAAAGTAATAACTTCACAACAGAGTATGAGTCTTAAGCGAGTTGTAGTCACTGGACTTGGTGCATTGACACCAATCGGTAACAATATTGAATCATATTGGGAGGGGTTAGTAAACGGGAAAAGCGGTTGCGCCCCTATTACTTATTTCGACACCGAAAATTTCAAGACTAAATTTGCTTGCGAAGTCAAGGACTACAATCCCACAGATTTTTTTGACAGAAAACAAGTTCGCAAACTGGATAAATTTGCGCAGTATGCTATAGTTTCTTCTGAAGAAGCTATCAAAGATGCTGCTATTGATCTGGAAAAGGTTGACAAATTTAGAGTTGGTGTAATTTGGGGTGCCGGAATTGGAGGTTTAGAGACTTTTCAGGAAGAAGTAATTGGCTATGCCAATGGAAACGGGACTCCCCGTTTTAATCCTTTCTTTATTCCTAAAATGATCGCCGACATTGCTCCTGGTCATATTTCTATTCGAAATGGTTTTATGGGACCTAACTATACCACAGTTTCTGCCTGTGCTTCGTCCGCAAACGCAATGATCGATGCCTTAAACTATATTCGTTTAGGACATTGTGATATTATTGTTACTGGAGGAAGTGAAGCTGCAGTTACCATTGCTGGTATGGGTGGTTTTAATGCAATGCATGCGTTATCAACAAGAAACGAAAGTCCTGAAACTGCTTCAAGGCCATTCGACGCTACCAGAGATGGTTTTGTTCTTGGCGAAGGAGCTGGAGCTTTAATTCTTGAAGAATACGAACACGCCAAAGCACGAGGTGCAAAAATCTATGCCGAAATCGTAGGAGGTGGTATGTCTAGTGATGCTTATCACATGACCGCTCCTCATCCTGATGGAATTGGAGTAGAGCGTGTAATGCTAAATTGTTTGAGAGATGCTGGTGTCTCTCCAGAAGAAGTAGATGCTATAAATACACATGGTACATCAACTCCATTAGGAGATGTAGCAGAGTTAAAAGCAATTACTAAGGTATTTGGAGAACATGCATCAAACATCAATATCAACTCAACAAAATCTATGACAGGTCACCTACTGGGTGCTGCAGGTGCTATAGAAGCCATTGCTTCTATACTTGCTATGAAAAATAGTATTGTGCCTCCTACCATTAATCATTCTACAGTAGATGAGAACATAGATCCAAGTTTGAACTTGACCTTGAACAAGTCACAAAAACGTGACATTACGTATGCAATGAGCAATACATTTGGCTTCGGAGGTCATAATGCATGTGTGTTATTTAAGAAATTAGACGAATAATAGCATGAATGTTATTCGAAACATATTAAGTTCCCGATCTGAAAAGAACGGGAATTTTTTTGTTAGAATTCAAAAGATACTTGGATTCAAACCTAAAAACATTGAGCCTTACGAAAAGGCTTTCACCCATAGATCCCTAAACTTAAAAGATAAACAGGGGAATGCTATCAACTACGAAAGGTTGGAATTTTTGGGTGATGCAATGTTAAGTAGCGTTATCGCTGCGCATCTTTTTAAAGAAGTTCCCGAAGGGAACGAAGGATATCTTACCAAAATGAGAGCGAAAGTGGTAAGTAGAAAGCACTTAAACGAATTAGGTAAAGATCTAAAACTCATTGAGCTGGTAAGAACCAATATCCCCAAAACACAGTTCGGAATTAATATCCACGGAAATCTTTTTGAAGCGCTTATTGGTGCCATTTACCTGGATAGAGGGTTCTTGTATTGTGAACGATTTATCAAAGAAGCCGTTATAGATCCTTATGTAGACATTGAAAGCCTCGAAGGGCAGGTGATTAGTTATAAAAGTTTACTGATAGAATGGTGTCAAAAAGAAAAAAATGCCTTCAACTACGAAATCTACGAAGATACCGGTCGTGATGAAATGAAGCATTTTGCAGTCAAATTGTGGATCGATGAAAAAGTAGTCGCCAAAGCACGGGCCACTTCAAAAAAGAAAGCTGAAGAAAAAGCTTCAAAAAGAGCGTATTTTGCATTACAAAGTAAGATAAGCCCTAGATAAATATAACAATACCATACTTTTAAGTCGTTTATTATGAACGATTCCTAATCAAAAACAGATTTTTTTGTAAAAGATACTAACTCAATCGTTTTCGTATAATAACTTTAGATTTAATTAAAGTTCCTGCTTAAAATTATTTGTATATTTCGCGTTAATTCTGATAAAAAAGTAAATAAAAGTGGCTGTTCAGCGGTTAGTATTGGATGCAATTACCGACGATGAGTATGAACTGATTGCCATTCACTGTTCATTAGCTTCATATCGTTTAGCATTTTTATTAAATAAGCATTTGGGGCTACAGCTATTCAGAAAAAAGAAGATGTCAATTTTGAATATGACAATCTGGTAGCCAGTTTTCCTATTTATCAATATGAAGATCATTTTAAATACAATACATATCATCTGTTTGCAAATCAATTCCGAACGAATATAGTTTCACAAAACCCTGCCAATACAGGACTTTTTGAGACCGCTGAAGAAACCTATGTAACGAAGTATTTAATACCAGAACTGAAAAATGTAGACTATTTTCTAAAGATAGAAACAGAGGCGACTACATTTTTGAGCAAACCCATGCTATCAGATATGCTAGGTATATCACAAATTGTTACCGCATATCCAATAGAACATAAAGAACTTAAATCAAAAAACAACTTAATATTTGAGTAATGCCAAAACGTAAAAGAACCAAAATAGTTGCTACCCTGGGTCCTGCGACTAGCACAAAGCAAATTCTTAAGAAAATGCTTGATGCTGGTGTAAATGTATTCAGGATCAATTTTTCGCATGCCAACTATGATGATGTAAAAGAAAAAATAAAAATCATCCGTGAACTTAGTGACACGCATAACTATACCCCATCAATATTAGCAGATTTACAAGGCCCTAAATTGAGGGTTGGTGTTATGAAGGGGGATATTATAGTAAATAAAGGAGATACTATAAATTTTGTAACAGGAAAACCTTTTGAAGGTACTTCGGAAAAGGTTTTTATGAATTACGAGAATTTTCCAAAGGATGTAAAAAAGGGGGAACGAATCTTATTAGACGACGGGAAACTGATTTTTGAAGTAGTTTCTTCTAATAGTAAGGATACTGTTACTGCCAAAGTTATTCAAGGTGGACCTTTAAAATCTAAAAAAGGAGTTAACCTTCCTAATACTAATATTTCTTTACCTGCCCTAACTGAAAAAGACATCAAAGATGCCATTTTTGCTTGCCAGCAAGAAGTAGACTGGATTGCTTTATCTTTTGTAAGACATGCGCAGGACTTGATGGAACTTCAGGATTTAATAAAGGAGCATAGCGAACATAAGATCCCAATTGTTGCCAAAATAGAGAAACCAGAAGGTGTAGAAAATATAGATAAGATCGTAGCCTATTGCGATGGTCTTATGGTAGCCAGAGGAGATCTTGGTGTAGAGATTCCTGCTCAAGAAGTTCCTTTGATCCAGAAAAAACTGGTGTTGAAGGCAAAGACTGCTAGAATACCTGTAATTATTGCCACGCAAATGATGGAGACCATGATCGATAGCCTTACTCCTACAAGAGCAGAGGTGAACGATGTAGCCAACTCAGTAATGGATGGTGCGGATGCCGTTATGTTATCTGGTGAAACCTCTGTAGGGAAGTATCCTGTTCAGGTTATAGAAACTATGTCTAAAGTAATCAAAAGTGTAGAAAAATCAGAGTTGATTTCTGTACCGCAAAATCCACCTCATATCAGAACCAATAGATTTATTACCAAGTCTATTTGTTATCATGCTGCCACGATGGCCAACGAAATTGAAGCAAAAGCGATCTGTACATTGACCAATAGTGGGTATACTGCTTTCCAGATCTCTGCCTGGAGACCTGATGCGCATATTTTGGTGTTTACCAGTAATAAGCGAATTCTATCTCAATTAAGTTTACTTTGGGGAGTAAAAGCCTTTTTCTATGATAAGTTTGTCAGTACAGATGAAACCGTAGAGGACATCAATAAAATGGCTGAAGAACGCGGATTTGTGCAATCTGGAGATATGCTAATCAATCTGGCAGCTATGCCTATTACCGCTAAAGGAATGGTAAATACTTTAAGAGTATCTCAGATCTAAAAAATATAATTCTAACAAATACCCAGGCCTCTTTTATGAGGCCTTTTTTTATGATGCTGGATTCAAAAAAATAGCTTCAAGATCGTGTATTGTTACGGGTTTGATCAAATAATCTTTCACCGTATTCGATTGTTTGGCTCTTTCAATATCCACCGGATTTATGGATGAACTCACAATGTATAAAGTAATGGTTTTTCCTAATTTGTTTTCTATCTTGGTAAAGTTCTCCAGAAATTCCCATCCGTCCATAATTGGCATATTCAGGTCCAGGAAAATAATTTCAGGAATACACTTCTTCTCGAGGTTGTTAAGTAATGCTTCAAAATACTCCAGGGCTTCCATCCCGTTTTGAAATATCATAAGATTCTTACACAGCTTTTTGGCTTCGACAATCCTTTTTACCAGATTGACGTACATATTGTCGTCATCTATAATACAAGCTAATCCTATTTGGCTCATAATAATGGGGTGTTAGTTTTAAAATTCGATCAAAAAAGTGGTTCCTTTATCTACTTCGCTTTCTACAGATATACTTCCGTTTAACGATTCTATTTGATTTTTGGTTAAGAACAAGCCTATACCAACAGCATCCTTATTGTAATGAAAGGTTTTGTACATCCCGAATATTTTGTCTTTGAAAAGTTTCATATCAATACCTCTACCATTATCTGACACTTTTAAATATTTCGAACCCTCTTCTTCAAATGCTTTTATTGCAATAATAGGGTCTCGGTCAGGGTGTTTATACTTTATCGCATTCGTTATTAGATTTAACAGTATGCTCTCGAGGTATGCAGGTATATAACCAATCTCGTTGAGTCTGGTAAAGTCGGTAATAATCTGAGTATTGCTTAAAGAGATCATTTGACCTATACCATTGGTTACAATGTTCAACGCATCCTGAAACTTCACTATTTTCTTCTCCTGATCTTTGTTGGTATGGATCGCAACAATCTCATTAAGGTGTTCTATAGTGGTATTTAGACTTGAGGAGATTTCCTTGATTTCATTAATCAATCCTATTTTCTCGTCCGGGTTTTCTACATCTTCAATCAATTGAACGAGTAATGACAAATTACTGGTATGAGATCGTAAATTATGAGATACGATATGGGCAAAATTAAAAAGCCTCGAATTTTGTGAAGCAATGATGTCCAAAGATCGCTCCAATCTCAATTCTTTACTCTTTACCTCATCGATATCCTGAAAAACCCCTCGAATACCAATAATTTCTTTACTCTCATTATAAACAGGTTTTCCTATTGCTTTTACCCAAAAAACCCGACCATTGGCTGTGACCATTTTAATTTCAGTATTAAAAGGTGTTCCAGCCATTGCACAATTAAAAAATAGATCTGCAGCTTGTTGTCTACAATCTTCGGTATAATAACTGGCAGAATCTTTTAAAGAAGGAATATAATCATCGGGGTATTCTAGTATACGTCTTGTTTCAAAATCCCAATAGCTCTTCCTATTATGAAAATCTACGTACCAACTCCCTGTAGCGGTCATCTGGGCCGTTTCTTTGTAGTAGAAATTATCTTTCGAAATATCCTGTTCAGGTTCCAGTTTTATTTCAATGAAGAAAATCAGTAGCACCTCGGATTTGATGTTTACTGGTAATTCCTGATTGGTAGCGCATCTAAACAACTTATAACTTCCGTCTTTGGTGAGGATCTTAATATGCTGCTTAAAATCAATACTATTTTTTCTATAATTGAGAAAGTTATCTCGAAAGAGATCGATATCTTCTTTATGAATTAAATGGTTAAGGAAATAGTCAATATTTTCTTCTACTTCGGCTCTTTGAAAACCAATATTTGTGTAGAACTTTTCGGACCAAATTTCACGATCGGGATCTACATATAACTCCCAATACCCCGCATTAAGGTCTTGAATAACATTGTTAAAAAGTTCATTTTGAAGCATTAAGAAATTCTTGATAGCAATTAGTACTTACAAGATAACGATTTCTTACTTATTTTCTTCTATTCGATCCAATCGGATTGACAAGGCTTTGGTAGAAATTTGAACCTCAACAAAGGACAAAAAAAGTGAAATCATCAAACAAAGTAAACTCATACTAAATACAACATTGGCCCATTCATTTTTTTCTACATACAGCAAAAACATGGTGATTACACTTGTTAGAAAACTAATAATAGCTATCGCCTGCATGTTTCTAATTAACCAAAGCCGTTTTCTTAAGTTCTTAATTTGCAAGACTGTATTTTTGGATTGCGTACTTAAATACTCACTATGCAATTGTCTTATCAGTGCAGCTATGGCCAAATACCTTGCATTATATGCCAGCATAGTTAAGGATATTGCAGGAAACAAAAGTGCCGGGATGCTCATGTTTAGTGTCATAACCAGATGATTTTTGACACTAAGGTACTTCAAATTCACTAGAGATCACTCAAAAACATATCAGTCATTCTCAAAGCCAAATATTCCCATCACGTTTTCCACAGTGTTGTCTTGATTCAATCCGGTTCCCCATCGACCACTAAATCCTCCATCAGAGGCATACATATATCCTACCATCACAATTTCTTTTGGAGGAGTTTCATTGGTAGAAAAATTAACTGTTACTATAGAACCATCCGCAGTCCAGATTCCAACACCTTCAAAATCCGATCCGTCTGTGGCAAGTAATTCTGCGATTCCACCTTCAGACAACACCAATTGGGTATCGTTAATTATTGCTGAAAAATCAGGCTCATCTGATGTATCTGTATTGAATCCCCCTATAAAAAAACCACTCTTAAACGTGTTTCTGAATGTAATTCTGGTAGTCGCTGTCTCTACAGTATTTACTGCTGTCACAACAATTTCCTTTTCTCCTAGTGGAACTCTATTATCCCAGGAAATAACTCCAGTTGTTTTATCTATAAAAATCACTCTTCCTACCAGATCATCGTCTTCGGGAGAGGTTAGCGTCGTAGCCGAAAAAGTACCTGTTTCTCCCATCCAATTTACTGTTGGGGGATTGGTCTGCCCTTCTTGGCGGAATGTATTTTCGATCACACTTTGATCATAGGTAACTCTTAATTCATTTGATGAATCATCATCACTACCACAAGAAAACTGTAGTAGAATGAACAGAAAACTATATGCTATTCTTTTCATTTGTTCCTTGATTTAAAAATTACGAGTAGAGATGAATGCCCAAATTATTATAATTATAAGCATCCCCAACCCTGTAAATTGCCAAATTGGACCTTTGGCTTTATTTTTTAAAACATCATACTCCTTTCTTACGGATACTGGCATCTCTTTGATGTGCAGAACATTTTTACAATGTTGACACTGTGACATTCCTTTTTTACCAATCGGAAACATAGGAATCCAAAATATATGAGCATGCCTTCTGAACACGAATAATTTTAATGACCCTTGAGTTCCACAACTTGGACAAATAGAAGTTGTAGACTGTTTTGAGGATATATAAACTGCTTTGCTACCGTAGATGATCATAATGCGCTTATTTCTCTTTTGTTTTTCATAACCCCAAACAGTAAACTTTGTCTCCAAAGTTTACTGTTTTTGCATGTGGGGAATCTTAAAACCAATTCATTTATTTAATATCAAAAAGTGCTGCAACTTCTTTATAAGACATACTCTTATAATCTATTGCCGATTTTGCTCCCGCTTGTCCTGCTGCTTGTCCTCCAGGAATAATCACATATCTATAGTCTTCAAAAAAATCGAAATCATTATCTCCTCCACCAATCACAACACCTAAAGCTCTTATTCGACCATCATTTAAACTATATGTATATAATTGATTCTCTGATCGGTTTTCATAAGGCAAAGGCACTACTTCTAATCCTACTGCAGCTAAAACACCTTCTCCTCTGGCATATACCATAACCACGCTAGTGTCGAGGTTGATACCCATATCGGTAATTTCTTGTTGGCTCGCCAAAGTGAAAATCTTTTGATTGAGACCTCCTCCTGTGGCAAACCCGTTTGGAATCCAATCCGAATAAATCACATTTGCAGTTCCTGTTTCTCCCTGTTCCCCTTGATCACCCTGTGGCCCTTGTTCTCCCTGTATTCCTGGTTCTCCTTGTGGCCCTACAGCTCCATCTTCTCCCTCGCAAGAGAAAATCAATACCGATACAAAAAGGATGGCTGTGTACTTGATTACATTTTTCATTGCATTTACTATTTTTAAAGTTTGTAACATCATGTAGCAAACTTATGTACTGCTGCAATTTTCAATGTCCGAAATGTTTGATAGTCAAAAAATCCGGACGCTTATCTGTTTTTGTCATTCTTCCATATTTATTGTAAAACAAAAACCCCGAGATGGTATCCCGGGGAATTTCTTAAATCAAAGGGGTTAGGCTAATTATTTGATGTTAAAAAGCTTTACAATTTCTTCGTAAGACATTGCACTATAATCTATAGAAGATCTGGCAACACCACCTGGGATGATGACATATCTAAAATCATCAAAATAAGTAAATGTACTAGCGCTACCATCTAAGGTTGTCACTCGAATTCTAATCGTAGAACCTGTGAGAAAATTAGCTACCTCAAAGCCATAATATTCATTGTCCGTAACAAAAATATAAGGCAATGCATTTACTTCTGAAACCAGAGCATTCACTCCTCGTCTACCATATACCAGTAATACATCTTGAGCAAGATCAAAATCGCCTATGCCAAGGGTGGCCAAAATTTGCTCATTGGTATCAGTTGCCAACCCTCCTGTATTTTCATAACTTCTTGCAATCCACTCTGAGTAAATCACATTTGCCGTTCCTGTTTCGCCTTGTTCGCCTTGCTCACCCTGTTCTCCTTGTTGTCCCTGAGGGCCTTGTTCCCCTTGTATTCCTGGTTCGCCTTGTGGGCCAATAGCACCGTCTTCCCCTTCGCATGAGAATATAAATACAGATAGTACCATTATTGCCGCATACTTAATTACATTTTTCATCGCTTTCATAATTTTAATGTTATTTAAAAATCTTGTAGCAAACTTAAGTAGTGCAATCCCCGCAAACGTCCGAAATAGTTGATAGTCAAAAAATTCGGACACTTTGGATACTATTCGTTTCTAATAAGAATCCATCTCTTCTTTACAGGTGATAATTTGCTTGAGATCATAACCCAATTGTGCTTCTTCCCATAGGTTGATATCACCCTTAATGGACCGCGGGTCCTGGCCTGATTGTATATATGTTATCAGCGATTTTACTTTGGGATCATGTATTCCTTCTATTTTTAATATCGACTTGCCACCGGGATGCACATAATTACCTTCGTAGGCATAACAACACACCAATATTTGATCACCTTCTTCAATATTTGCCTGGTAAAAGGCATCTGTACTTATCAGCTTTTGATTCTGATAACTATTCTTCTGAAGTTTTTTTGAAAAAAGAACACTATCTACTTTAATCATTCCTTGTTGTGCCACATAATGCTCCTCAATCCGCTCTTCCTGAAGTGCTACTACCGTACCCAAAAACACCAAACTATAAGGTTCCCTACAATATCCCAAAAAAGGCCCCGATTGTGGCCACCAATAGGTATATCCCAGTTTGAATGTGTCTTGATTTTGAAGTTGAACCGATTCTTTCTGTACCGTAGGAAAAGATTCTTTTGCGTCTCCTTTCTTACGGTCACTACAATCTATTACCCCTATAAGGCATATCACAAGACAAGACAACTTAAACTGAAGTAATTTCATTTTTCTGGGTTTTTATTCTAGAGCGAACACCACTTTTACATAATATTTTGAAGGTTCCTTTATCTCTGTAGTGCTGTAATATTTGTATTTGTTACTTTGCGGAGTTTCAATTTGAATAATCTTCCCAACCGTTCTTCCTATGTTATTAGCAATTTGAGTGGCCGTATTTCTGGCGTCATCGATCGCTTCCTTATTCAATTTCCCGATTTGTTCACTGGTCAATTCTTTGGATATGATATCCACTTTTGTATTTATCACCCCCTCTATGCTTTGGCTTAGGATGAGTTCTACTTCGTTTTTGGAAGCTGTTTTATAAAAATAAAATCTCGAAGTATTATAAGCATAGGAAGTAAGACGATATATTTCATCTTCTTCAAAACGACTAAAATCAATATTTACTTTACTTAACGCAGCGGCAAATTCTTTAGTAATTTCATTTACCGTTTTACCTTTTATATTTCTGTAACTATCTCCTATAACCTCTCTAAACTCTACATTTGCAATGTATCTTTCGATCTCAGTATTTTTATCAGCCTCCCCCATTACGGTTATCGAGTTCGTCTCTTGCGCTTGCACTAAGCTTTGACATAAAATTAGGACCAATATTGTCATTTTAATAGATTTCATAGTTTTTTGTTTTAAATTTTTCTTCTAATGTCAGGTCTATGGTATTACTGTTTCTGCGATACACCATTCTTCAGAGAAATCGATATGTTCTTGCACAAAATCAGGTGTTCCGAAGCCTAAAGGACAATGTGCTAGATTTTGGTCGTCATTAATTTGAAGTTCTGTTCTACCTCCAACACCAATACTTCCTAAATGCTGTCCTGCATTTACCTGATCTCCAATAGTAATTTCGGGATCAATAATATGATCATAAATAATAAGCCACTTGGAATCTGGTGTAGGTCGTATCCATACTTCAAGATCATCTACATTTGTATTCATTCTAATATCCACTACAACTCCACTTGAAGTTGATCTTATCTGGGCATCTGCCTGATCAGAAAAATACTCGATAGCTGGGTTGAGTTGAGTTGGAGTTAGTACTTCTCCAAAAGCTATAAACGAAGTAATCTGATCAAATGCTACATGGGTTACCGAAAATACCGGAGGACTAGGATCCAACAACCGATCATCATCGGAGCATGAGACACCTATCAAAACCAAGATTACAAACCCTATCCATTTCATAACCGCATGTGTTATCTTATTGATATCCCCAAACATCTTGAAAGTAAGTTGCGGGTCCCTCCAGGTTAAAACCATTAATTACCCATAGTCTATCATCAAAAAATAAAGAGGTATGATAGCCACGAGGTTCGAAATTCTTTTTAACATGTACAAACTCCCATGCGATTCCATCTTCACTAAACCAGATGTCGTCAAAATAATCATGATTAGGACCTATCCCAGCAGTTAACCACATGCCTTTTTCATTGACAGTAAGCGCATGATTCCTTCTTGGATCAAACTGTGCATTTGGCGTAGCCAGATTCCATTGAAATCCATTTGCAGAATACCACACATCATTAAGATAATTCCCGTTTTGATCAATTCCTCCTATCACCCAGATAGTATTCCTGAAAACTACCGTTTGATGCCCATATCTTCTTCCAAATGGTGCGAAATTAGTGGCCAAATTCCAATTTACACCATCACTAGTTACCCAAACATCTGCCAAAGCATTGGATCCAGTGGTCAAACCACCAATCAAAAACATTCTACCGTTTAAATTGGTAAAGGAGTGATATCTACGTGCAGCAAAAGGTCCATTTTCTATGGCTTGCACCCATTCTTTTCCATTTTCACTATGCCAAACATCATTAAAAAAGTTAGTCCCTTGTGTACCTCCTACTAGCCACATTCTCTTGTGACCTACCGTCATGGCATGACCGAAACGTTCCGTAAACTTGGATGTCTCACTGATCTGCTCCCATGTCTTTCCGTTCTTGCTACACCATACATCATTATAATATTGCTGGTTTTGAATACCTGCAACTACCCACATTTTATGATCAAAAACTACCGAAGCATGTGCCGCTCTACCTCCATAAGGCGTGGCTTCGTTCACTACTATATCCGAAAAACTAATTGCTCCCGCAGGTACCATTTTTTCTGAAGTAGTCTGGTTAATCTCATCGACAGTAAGCTCCTCATTAATTTCGCATCCGCTAATTATCACTAGCAACAGCAGTACGTTACATACAAATGGTATCTTATATTTAGTATCCATAACCCTGGTTTTTAGAATTTTAATACTAAGCTAATAAGGGTGGATGCTTTAGGTATCCGAAAAGTTTGAATTTCAAAAAATTCGGATACTTTGTATGGGTATTCTTTTCAAAAAGAAAGTATCTATGGCTTGATTTTTCTTTTGTATAGCAAAACTAAAAGCACAAACAATAACCCGATACACGGGAATAATATTTTATAAATGATCGTATTTCTATCATCCCCATCTGGACGTGATGATACTTGATTAACGACTTTTTTCTCTTTTACTTGGAAAGTATCTATTGCTCTTCCCGATGAATTATTGGGCATTTCTATAAACACTCTATCGGAGGTGTTTTCTGGTCGATAATCAACGATGTCTTTATATGTCTTTTCGATCTCATTGCCTTTTACCGAAGTTTTCTGAATGGTTTTATCCAGAGTAGGCTCTCGATAATATTTTTTGGCAAATTCAACATCAGGATCTTGTCCGTTTTGTATCCATCGTATCTCGTCATTTCTAATATTTTGGTAAAATGAAGTCCCTTTTTCGATCTCATTTTTTAGTGATTTCTCCAAATCTTCCAATGTAAACCGTTCTCCTTTTCGATCCGTAAATTGATGGTAGAGTAAATACCCTACTTTTTTGTCATAAAGATATTTTACTTTAGAAACGCTAGGATGATATGATGCCTTGAGATAGGCTCTCGCTGCCAATTGCCTAGCTCCTTCTGCCCAACCAGAACCGACTAACAGATCACCAAGTGCTTCAAGAAGAATAGGAGAGTCGTAGTTTCCAAACTTCATCATTCCCATGATCCCTTTTACCGCACGTTTTATTTCTTCATCGGGTAACTTCTTTATCAATGAGGATTGCTCATCATGTTTTTTGCGATAGATCTGTAATAAAAAGGAATGAAAGTTATCCTGTTCTCCTCGTGGAGGGCAGGGCAAACACTTTCTAAATGTCGCAGATAAGGGTAAAGGAATCTTTCCATCTTCCTTCTTACTAACCACATATTGGGCCAGATATTTCTGATAAATCTCTCTCCCAAAATGTGCATTGGGATTGATCTGTATTGCTTTATCAATATATTCGATCCCTTTTTCTAATTGTCCGTTGTGAATATAGAATGTCCCCAGATTTGCATAGGTCTTATAATTTTGGGGCGAAATGCTGTCTTTTTTCAGGATGATCCGGATGGCTTTGTTGTCATCCCCTATTTTGGAATAGGCTACAGCCAGATCGTCGTATAGGTCAAGGGAATCAGGATGTTTTTTTAATTTTTCTTCTCGATCCAGTATTCTCCAATCATAAAATTCTGGCGAGTGCCGTAGAAAGTTTCCAGAGATTAATTCTATCACACTTGGAAACTGTTGTCTTTCCATTTCGATAGTATCATAATCCCAAAAGCAGAATGTGATTGATAAAAAACTAGTTATTAATACATATAAAGAGTTCATATTTTGTGATGTATATGTTTGATAAAAAAAGGATCCTCATTACTTTCGTTTAGGTTAGCAAATGAGGACCCGCGAGTAATGAAAAGCATACGGACAAAAAACCTCATCATTACGCAAAATTATAGGAATAGGGGTAAAATATTATTCTAACTTAATAACCCAATAGTTAAAATCTCCTGTAGTACCTTCTCCATTACCCATAATATTGGTATACCACGTTCCGGCCGTTATAAAACCTCCATCACTTGTCTCTTGAATGGAAAATGCATAATCGTCTCCCTGTCCTCCCAGGTTTTGCTGCCATACCATATCTCCATTGACTTGCAATCGCAAAATCCAGAAATCTGCGGCTCCATTGTTGTTTTCTACATCAAAATCATCAGAACTCGAGCTTCCTACCGCAATGTATCCTCCATTATTGGTTTGTTTTATATCCGTAATCCAATCAGAGCTTGAACCACCGTATGATTTTGTCCAAACAATATTTCCTACTTCATCAGTTTTTATGATAAAAGCATCAGATCCTCCTTTATTCTCCAAAACATTTCCATTTTCAGACTGTGATGCGCCTCCAATGATATACCCTCCGTCTGATGTTTGTTGTATAGAATTGGCGGTATCATTCTCTGATCCTCCATATTTTCTATCCCATTCAACAAGACCATCCTGATCTAGTTTTACGACCCACACATCCCTCTTGTCTGCCACTGTCTCTGTAGATCCCGTAAAAGCATACCCAAGATCAGCGGTTTCTACTACTGACATCGCCACATCTCGTTGCGCATCTCCCAAATTGGTTTCCCATACCAACTCACCGTTCTCATCTAGTTTTACGATCCAGGCATCAGATTGCCCCAATACCTCAAATGCATTGGAGCTTGTAAATCCTACGGCCACGATTGCACCGTCTGAAGTTTCTATGATCGCTTCCAAAATATCGTCTTCTCCTCCACCTGCTCCTGTTCTCCAAACGATGTTTCCCGAAGCGTCCAGTTTTACAATCCAAAAATCACGCATTCCGTTGTTTCCAATCACATCACCGTCGCTTGAGGTTGAAAATGCCCCTACAATGTAACCTCCATCTGCGGTTTGTTGAATATCATGAATGGTTTCGTTTGCAGTTCCTCCCAAGCTTGTTTCCCATTGTATATTTCCTTCGGCATCCAATTTCACGATCCAGCCGTCTTTTCCTCCGTTGTTCTCAGTTACATCCCCATCTTCAGATTCGGTTACTCCAGCCACAATATATCCCATATCCGCAGTTTGCAAAATGGCATAGGCCTCATCATCAAAGCTTCCTCCCAATGATTTTTGCCAGGCAACCATTACTTCGTTTGATGATCCTAAGGTGGTAAAATTAAACTCGCTTTCAGAAGAACCATTGTTTCCATCACTGGCCACTATCATTCCCGTGTACATGGTTTGCTCGGTAAGATTGTCCAGCAAGAATTGTGTCGCTTCTAATTGTGATTGAATCTCATTTCCATTCAAAAACACCGAATAGGTAACCGTATCTCCGTTTGGGTCAATAGCTGGATCCCAGGTTAACAAACTACTGGAATTTGTTGTTTCTGTTACAGTAACCGTAAAATCGCCGGGGTTTTGATTTTCAATTTGTAGTACCTCATCGTCGTCATCTGAGCATCCTGATATCGCTAACGATATCAAAAGGATTGCAAAATATACTTTGTTCATCTTGTTTGTTTTCCCGAAAAGTACCCCGGTAGCTAAGAATCACTATCCAGAAAGTTTGAATTTCAAAGAATCTGGACACTTTCAGGCGGCCGTTTTGCGATAAATACTAGGAGAGATGCCAACCATTTTCTTGAAGGCACTATAAAAAGTAGATTTTGAATTGAAACCAGACTCTAAACCAATACCAACTATAGTATAATTTGTAAAATCCATATTGGTGAGTTTCAATTTGGCATCTTCTACTCTGAAGCTATTAATATAATCGGCGAAGTTTTTTCCTGTTAATTTATTGACCACTTGGGATAAATAATTACTGCTAATCTTAAGTTGATGCGCCACACTGGTAAGCCCCAAATTAGGGTCCCTATATATTTTGGATTCTCTCATCAATGATTCGAGTTCTTTGAAATACACATTGTCATCGGTGATATTGCAGGTACTGCTATTATTGCAGATTTGTTTTAGTTTTTGCTCTGTAAGTTTGGCAATTAATCGAAACAAAAACACATGATTTTCTTTAAAAAAGTCTTTCTTAGAATGTTCAGAATCCAATACTCCCATTACCATGTCTCCTATATAAATAGGAACGGCTAATTCTGACTTCCTTCTGGCATCATCTACTATATATGAAGAGTGAGTGGATAAGTCTCCTATTTTTTGATATGCTCCGGTTTTTGCAACATGACCAACGATACCTTCTCCAACTTTAATTTTGATAGGGCTAACGATCTTTTTTTCACCATTGTTCTTATTGCCATAGGCCGCTTTCTGAATGAGATGCTTTTTGTCTTTATCAAGCATATAGATCACACAGTCCTCAAGATGTAAGTGGGCTATACAATTTTCTACAATATCCCATAACACATCATGAACACTATTTTTATCGAACAGTGAAGTAGCAAAATAACTTAATACCGAGATAGTTTGCAGCGGTGCTTTTTGTAGATAATTACGATCAAATCCAGTAAATACTTCTTCCAAATAAAAAGTTGAAGGAGATCTAAAAGATTGACGATATTCCTCTTTTTTTATAAGATCAGTTCTTTGTCTTTTTCGAATTAGGTTCAAAGAACTTGTGTAACAAGATCGCTTCTGAATGTCCATTTTTTTGTTTTTTGTCCTGATCAAATATACCTTCAGCATATGCTGGAAAACAAACTATATCTCTCGAAATTCCGAGAATTTCGAAGTTTAAAAACAATCATAATGTATTGATTATCAATTATTTTTGTGGTTTTTGCTTTGTTTTTATCTAACTACATAAAATAGTATC